>NZ_GL892003.1 GCF_000213555.1 Dysgonomonas gadei ATCC BAA-286 | reverse complement strand
TATAAACAAAAAATTATATGGGGAGAGATTTCAGATAAATCTAAATTTGCATTAGATAATGAAGCTTTCTTTCCTGAAGCCACGTCTTTTTTAATGGTAGGGGATAAATTGAAATATATACTAGCTATGCTAAACTCAAGGCTTGGAGAGTGGGTCTTTAATCAGATCGGAACAACAACAGGAGTAGGAACAAATCGATGGAAAAAATATACATTAGAAAAATTATCGGTCAAAATGCCTACAGAATTAGAACAAATACATGTAGAACAAATGATAGATAATATAATTGAAACTCATTCTATTGATGAAATAGAAAAATTAGATAAGTATATATGCCAACTATACAAGTTATCTCAAGAAGAAGTTGAATTTATTGAGAACTTATAAATTGTATTTCTTCTTCAGATAGTCCATACATTGCATATATAAGATTGTCTATTATAGTTTCAAGGACTGTTGTATTCTCATTCTTTTCTTTTTTTATTAGCATTTCTTCTACTAACTTAATGAATGGCTCTTGCTCAAAATCAGATAATAATGGGATTGGAAATAGATTGACATTTTGACCACCAACTTGAACATCTCCAACTCCTGTCTTGTTCATGTTGGTAATATAGCTATACCATTTTATTACATTAGAGTTCAAAACAGACAGTAGATATTCTAGGTATGATCCTGTCAATATATAACAGGCATTATTCACAACATACTCATTGGAATCAATAGAAAAAGCCATTTGATTTCCAATAATCTTCCATATAATTTTTTGTTTATAAAAATC
>NZ_GL892002.1 GCF_000213555.1 Dysgonomonas gadei ATCC BAA-286 | reverse complement strand
AAAAGATTTCCGTACTGTCATTTATGTTAATATTCCTCACTGTCTCAAATACCGGATAACGATAGCCTTTACTGTACCAGCGGCAGGTCTCGAGCTGTTTGCCCTGATCGCCCGTCTCTATGCCAGATGAACCTTCTACAGGGGTATTCAGGATGGTTTGTATTGTCTTTACCCGAAGTACAGGACTTAACGTATCTCCCGAAGGCAGTATCATCTTACCATAAGCATCAGCTGCGGTAACCATTGTGCCATGGGTCTGTATAGCCACTGTACCAGAATACAAACCTTTAGAGGTATAATCCGAGCTAATCGACTGACTGTAATTCAGCGGATATTGCATCAGTATCATAGGGTTGGTATATTTCAGTTCGACAACGGGGTTTTCATGCCCGGTCTGTAACAGGGAATCATGTATCATCCGGTAATAATACATTGTATTATGTTCTGTACCCACAATCAGCTCATTGTCCGAAATATCCTTTTTAGGATAGCGGGTATCTCCCAGTATATAGACACTATCCCCTTCCAGAGGTGGTAACGAATATGTCAGGGTATAGGCGTCATTCAGAGTCTTGAGATTACTGAAATCCCACAGCTGATCTTTGCCAGCATTGCCGGGATCTCTATATTCTACCTGTTGTTTTATTAACACATCACCGGGACGAAGATGGTTGTGAGAACTGTTCAATTGACTAAAACCGGGTAATGCTACCCACAGGGATAGCAGGACGAGAATTTGGGCAAGATTCATAGTTAAGATATTAATTATTAGTCTTTAAATTACGATTTCAGGTACTTTATATAAAGAGAAATGTTTCTCTTTTTATCATATAGATAAATGTCTCCTTCATATTTCACAAACAAAATATAAAAATAACATAATTTAATTAATATTTAATATTTGATAGCAGGTTTTAAAACATAAAAATTGTGTAAAGAAATGATCCGATCCGGTTATGCATGCAATTACAAATACTCAAAAGGTAAATATTACATCAAGCTTCAGGAGAAAGCCAAAGCTGATAAAAGAGGTCTTTGGAAAGATAATAATGCTGTCGATCCGTGGCAGTGGAGAAAGGAGAAAAG
>NZ_GL892001.1 GCF_000213555.1 Dysgonomonas gadei ATCC BAA-286 | reverse complement strand
GTCACGATTTAATCTGACAGTTACTAATAAAAACAGTAACATTATAAAAAGATTAAATTATGACTACATCGCAGAAAATCATTAAGAACAAATTAGGAGTTTTAGGATTAGCCCAACAATTAGGTAATGTTTCAAAAGCCTGTAAGATTATGGGCTATAGCCGGGATAGTTTCTATCGTTTTAAGGAGCTATATGAGCAAGGTGGAGAGTTAGCTTTACAGGAAATATCTCGGCGTAAACCTATTCTTAAAAATCGTATTGATACAGCTATTGAAGACCAGGTAGTAGCCTTAGCTATTGATAACCCTGCTTTAGGTCAAGTAAGAGTTAGCAATGAGTTAAAGAAAAAGGGATTCTCTGTATCAGCAGGTGGAGTTCGTAGTATTTGGCTCAGGCATAACTTACAAACGTTCCAACTACGTTTAAAAGCATTAGAGGCTAAAGTCGCCCAGGAAGGTTATATTCTGACAGAATCTCAGCTTATAGCCTTAGAAAAAGCTAAAGAAGAAAAGGTTGCTCATGGTGAAATAGAAACTCATCATCCTTGTTATTTGGGTGCACAGGACACTTATTATGTCGGTAACATCAAAGGTGTTGGACATATTTATCAACAAACATTTATTGATACTTACTCTAAAATTGCATTTACTAAGCTTTATGACCGAAAGAATGCTTTGGTAGCAGCTGACATGCTAAACGACCAGGTGGTTCCTTTCTTTGATGAGCATGAGTTAAGGCTACTTCGTGTATTAACTGATAGAGGAACCGAGTACTGTGGACTAAGAGAGCAACATGAATACCAGTTATATCTTGCCATTGAAGATATTGACCATACTAAAACAAAGGCTAAAAGTCCTCAAACAAATGGGATATGTGAGAGATTCCACAGAACAATACAGGAAGAGTTTTATGCCGTAGCTTTTAGAAAGAAAATATACAGGAGTATAGAAGAAATACAAACGGACTTAAACAATTGGATGTGGTATTATAACAACGAAAGGACTCATTCGGGAAAATATTGCTATGGCAAAACCCCAATGCAAACTTTTATTGAAGGTAAAGATATTGCTAAAGAAAAACTATTAGAAAATGTGATGCAACAACAAAATATTCTTACTTTTGGAAGTCAAGAGACTCTCGAAATGAACCATAAAAAAGAAATCTGACAATTATAGTTAACCCACAACTGTCAGATTAAGTCTTAGCTATTACA
>NZ_GL892000.1 GCF_000213555.1 Dysgonomonas gadei ATCC BAA-286 | reverse complement strand
CCACTAGTGTTGCGTTAAAATTAATTGAATAACAATAAGTTATCAATTTGCTCTTTGACATTTTTGTAATCAGATTTATTAATCAGTTGATTTATAGGAGTTTTATCCAGCAGGGACTTGCCGAAAATTTGTAATAATTCGTAGATTGTACGTTCTGTTTTGAGTTTTTTTGCAACTATCGCTATAAGGCAATAAGCAATAACAGCACAATTTACCTGTATTTTTACGGCATTTTCGGTCGTTCCCCAAAACTGTTTGATTTTCAGATGCTGTTTTATCCATTTGAAAAACAATTCAATAGACCAACGTTTGCGATATAATTCCGTAATCGTTTTAGCATCGGAAACCAAGTCATTTGTCAGAAAAACAAACTCTCTGTTTTGCACGGTATCGTAATAACGAATCTTGCGGATTTTTTCGGGGTAGCGTTTCGGTGAATTTCCGGTTGTAAAAACACCGATTTGGTCGGACTTTATACCTGTATACGGTTCTTTTTTAAGGCTGTATATTCGCCTGAATTTGATTTTTTCGCGTGCCCGGAAAACAAAAAAAGCCTCGCAGGTATGAATGTTATAGAGTCGGGCAAAGTCGTTGTATCCACGGTCAAAGATGTAATAACTGCCTCTTTGGTAATCAATATAATCCATCCCGTTAATATCATTGACCGAAGCAGGAGTAACGACAATAAAATCAGGAATCTGTGTTCTGACATCGTAAAGAGTATGCAATTTTATTGCACCTTTTTGACGTTTGTAAGTCGCCCACCAAAATACATTCAAACACAGGGAAACCGTAGATGAATCAAAAGCATACACGTTACCATCAACTTGAATGTCAAAATCAATATCGGCACGGCATTTTTGCGCTTGGGTAATCATCAGGGAGGCTAATTCCTCAAAAATCCGATAATCACGATTCGCGTTAGCTCGGGACAGAGTGGAAAGAGCGATACTCTTTCCAAAACCCAAACGATACGATTTCTGGTGGTGTGCATCAGTCAAAATGCACAAATCACGCATACTATCGCAGTTTGAGAGTTGCCCGAACATCATCATGAGCAGTTGATTCCAGCAGGAAAAATCACGAATCCTCATATTCCCCCTGTATTTTTTGACGATGTATTTAAATTGTTCATACGGCAAAAAATCAGTCAATTGAGCGAAAACATATTTGTCTTGATTCATAACAGGTTACATTTAACCTGCAAAATTATCATTTCAAATCGGGGGAAAAGAAAATCAACCGTAAATATCTGATATACAAAAATTTCAAAGAACTATTTTATAACTTAACGCAACACTAATGA
>NZ_GL891999.1 GCF_000213555.1 Dysgonomonas gadei ATCC BAA-286 | reverse complement strand
ACACTAGTGTCCACTAAAAAACATTAACAAGCGATGTAATTATTTGATATGCAATTAATAATATTCGTTTTTTTTACGTGTACATTTCAAATCTCTATTTTTGTTAGAAGTAACAAAATGATAGTAGGAATGCACAATGGACATTACGTTTTTACTCAATTATGTAGATTTCTGCCCAAGAGAGCTTTTGATTGTTTAGTCGATAAATACGAAGGCAATAAATATGTAAAATCATTTACTTGTTGGAATCACCTTTTAGTTCTGATTTTTGGTCAGTTATCTAATCGGGAAAGCCTTCGGGATTTGATAGGGATACTTGATGCGCATAAGAAAAAGTTTTATCATCTTGGATTTGGAAAAAGCGTAACACGTAGTAATTTATCTAAAGCCAATGAAGTACGTAGTATAGATGTTTTTGAAAAATTTTCTTTAAAGCTCATTGATTGTATAAAATCCAATAATACACAGATTGTTGACCTGGAAACAGATAGTAATATTTATGCATTTGATTCTTCAATAATCACTTTATGTATCAATACATTCTGGTGGGCTAAGCAACGAAAAGGAACAGGGGGAATTAAATTGCATACTTTATATGATATAAAGAACCAAATTCCAACTTTCAATGTCATTACCGATCAATTAACCAGCGATTGCACCCTGATGGATATTATTCCATACGAAACCAATGCATTCTATCTTTTTGATAAAGCATATGTGAGTACTCCTCAATTATATGCAATTAATCTTATAGATGCTTTTTTTGTAGTAAGGAAAAAACTGAATATGAAATATAAAGTATTAACCGACAAAAACTATAATAATCCCCAAACGGGAATCATGGCTGATCAGATTATTATCTTTACATCCAGAATCGCTCAAAAAGGATATCCCGATAAATTACGATCTGTTGTATATTATAGCAAGGAGTTGAAAACTACTTTTTCTTTTTTGACAAACAATCTGGATATAACAGCTGAAGAAGTTGCCACTCTATACAAATATCGTTGGAATATAGAAATCTTTTTCAAATGGATAAAACAACATTTGAGAATAAAGGAGTTTTATGGGACTTCTGAAAATGCCGTCAAAATTCAAATATTTTCTGCTATAATAACCTATTGTCTTGTTACAATCATGAAACATGAATTAAAAATAAAAGTGTCCACTTATGAAATATTACGAATACTTAGTTTATCATTATTTGAAAGAATGCCAATAGAAAATCTTTTTAATAATAATGATACGCAGATAAACTATCAAAATGATACTCAATTATGTCTTAATTTTTTTTAGTGGACACTAGTGTATTGCACACGCCCGTATAACAAAATATCATAACCGGGCGTA
>NZ_GL891998.1 GCF_000213555.1 Dysgonomonas gadei ATCC BAA-286 | reverse complement strand
TTGTATAATATAATTGAAAAGTAGTCCACTTAGTAATTGAAAAGTATACCACTAAGTGTCTCGGACGAGATTGGTTAAAGATATTTATTCCTCATTAGATTGTAACATTTTTTTAGTTTCTTTAACTCTGTAAGATTGTCCATTCATATTGATAAGATATGCTTTATGCGTGAGTCTGTCTACCATGGCAGCCACGAGAACTTTATCCTTTACTATTTCCCCCCATCTGTCAAAAGCAAGATTTGTTGTAATGATTGTAGACCTCTTACCGGCTCTTAGGGACAGATGGTTAAAGAGCAGTTCTCCTCCTTCCTTATCACAAGAGACATATCCAAACTCGTCACAGATGACCATATCGTATCTCTGGAAGCGCATTTCAAGCTGCCTGAGACTTTTTTGAGACCTGCATTCCCTGATTTGTGTAAGCAGTCGCGGTACGGAAGTAAAAAAGACCGTATAGCCCTCCAGGCAAGCTTTAATCCCCAGCCCTATGGACATATGCGTCTTGCCTGTTCCCGGGTTGCCGCAAAATACGATATTGCGCCCATCCTTGATAAATTCCAGCGTTTCAAGCTCAGGCAATGCTGTTTGTGCATCTTTAGGCAACTCTTCCCTTACCAGTTCCTGAAGGTACTTTAGTTCAGGGAATCCGGCTATCCTGATCCGCTGCTTGCGGCGTGCCTCGATACGCATGTCCATTTCCTTGGTTAAGAGCTGGCATATGAAGGCCCGGTACGACCAGTTTTCATCGGTTGCCAAGGTGATAAAGTCGTCGAGTTCATCCCGCAGGACAGGCAGTTTAAGCTCTTTGGCATAGTTAAATACTCTTTCTTTTTCGTTCAGGTTTTCCATTTGCATACTGTTGTTTATATTAAATACTTCTTGTCTCATAACTGATTATTAATTTTTGGTGATAATTTTTATATTGTTCTCAGTGTCCATTATGCGCGATAGATCCATCAGTATCCTCATGGCTCCGTCTTCGATCAGGGCCGATCCGTTCTTATGGCTGTCGTCCAGATAGATGGGTTCGTCATGAACCGCTTGCGGCTCGTTATTGGTATACATCATGGCTTTGATCTGGTCTGCCGATATACTTCTCAAGCCCCGCGCTTTCAATGAGGCGTATGCTTCTATTATATGGTTATCGCTAAAATTGTTCTCTCTGGCATACTGTAAAAGGAAGACAAAATCCCGTGCCTTGTCTGTAAAATGTTTGTTGAACAAGGCCTGTATCGGCCCCGGCATTTGCTTTAATGCAAGGGAAGTGTTCAGTGCTCCCGGCTTACGCAACAAGGTGTTCAGGTAATGTTCTAGTTTGATGGACCATCCTTTCTGGCGGGAGTATATACGTTCGTGTACGGCTACTTTGTCATTACCAAAAAGGATAACGATCTTCTCGGAGTACATCTTAACGGTAACGATTTTGCCTACCAGCGTATCGGGAACCGAGTAGTGGGAGCAGTTCATACAGATGGTGGACCACTTGTCTACCTTGTACTCAGCCATCTGGAAGCATCCCATCTCATTGGTATAGGGTTTTAATGCAGCCAGGTCTGCGGCCAACTCTTCCACTTTATTAATAGTCGAAGGGCTGCCGCTGCGGGAGTTGATCTTATCACAGATAGCCAGTAAGTGATCCTGAGCATCGGTCAGAGAGGTATAATGAAGATTGATACTGAAAGCTTTACGCCGGACATACTCCACAGAACGCTCTACATGCCCCTTTTCCCATCCGGCACGGGCATTACAGAAGCGGTAATGGTAGCGGTAGTAGTTACTCATGCGTAGCAGGGTATCGGTGGGCTTCTTTTCTTCACCTGCAAATTTTTTGATAGCCACACGCATATTGTCATAGACCATAATAGAGGGAACACCTTTTATCTGGCGGAAAAAGTTGCGGTGTGACTCCATGAAGGCTAACTGGTCCTGATGATGGAACAGCCAGGCATAACGGCCGTTACTATGGCTCAGGGTAAAGACCGCCATCTGGATGCGATGAAGCTTACCATTTAAGTAAAGCTTGACTTCACCCCAATCAAACTCACAGGACTCTCCCGGTGGATAATAACCACGGATAAAGGCTTCCTTGGATGATTTATCATCTTTCTTCTCGGTAGTAACAGAAGCGATGTATTTACAAACTCCCGTATAGCTGACCTGGAAGCCTTTATCTATTAACAGTTCGTAGATATCCTTACCCCGCATACACTGCTTCTTCAGGCCCATAGCACGTTTACGAGCGTTCTTCTCTAAACAGTCGTCTATTAAATCTTTCAGGCTACCGACAATAACACGGCGGCCTCGCCGGGAACTGTTATAATGGGGGGGGATTGTTAATACCGATTCCAGAGAGGATTCAGGATCATCACAGTTTAATGCGGCTTCATACTCGGCTATGACTTTATGAACGGTCTTACGGCTGACATCCAACTCCCTGGCTATAGCCCGTTTACTGTACCCAACCGTGCGGTACATGTGAATAATTGTTTGTTTTTCCACCATTGTTATCATTTTAGCCTCTGTGTTGGTTAATACACAAAGGAATTTATAATGTTAATATTTGTTAGTAAAATGTAGAGCTTTATTAGATGCTCTCACACATTTTACTTAACTGGTGGTATACTTTTAAATTATTTTAGTGGACTACTTTTCAATTATATTATACA
>NZ_GL891997.1 GCF_000213555.1 Dysgonomonas gadei ATCC BAA-286 | reverse complement strand
CTTCTACTCTCTCTCTCTCTCTCTCTCTCTCTCTCTCTCTCTCTCTCTCTCTCTCTCTCTCTCTCTCTCTCTCTCTCTCTCTCTAGCAAAACACAGCTAATATCCAAATTTTCAGAAGAAAAAATGGGATAATTTGTTGTTATATTTTTGGTTTTATAATACATAAAATCAGAACTGTGTTTTACATTAAGAGTATTATTAATTTATGGTATTTCCTGAATTCTAAACAGAATATCGTAATTCATCCGGTTTTAATCAGACAGGGCTTTTGTTATGAATTATTTTTCCCATGGTGGTCTAGATAATAGTTAAGTAAGCAATAGCAAAATTGATAATTAATAAAGGTTTCTATAAGGGTAATTTCATTCAAAAAGGATGAAATTTGATTCTTTTCTACATTTTTAATCCCTTATTGCATGGTCTTTAGGGAATGATTGCCCGCTCCATGCTTTCTTTTCAGTCCAGTCCTGAGCTGGGGAAGTCCAGAAAGAATGACTGGCAGGTAAACCCAGGGGAAGGAATACTTCTGTCGTCAGATATAAACTTCCATTATTTGTATACCAATCAGCCAAATCGGGTTGATGTCCCGCAAATCCCAATTGCAAGAAACCTCCCTTATTAAAGTTGCCTTCCATAGAGAACATACGCTTCATAACACATGTTAACGCATTACGCACCTGTCCCTCAGGTAGCTCTTCCGGTAAATATTCTTTCCACGACAATAAAGCCAGTGGTTGAAACGCACCCATACGGTAAGTCATAGAGCGACCGAATGCAGGGAATGTGGCTTCTGGTGAAATAAAACGTTCGAGTATGATACCAAAGCGTTGCATGCGTTTTTTTGCTGTGTCGAGATTCTTTTGCACTACAGCCAGATTCTTGTCACGTAACCTGATCTGACGGTCAACAAGTACTTCCAATACCTGCACATACATAGGCTGAATAACAAAACTGTTATAATAGTCGAATGCAAAGTGTGAGCCATCCGAGTACCAGCCATCTCCCACATACCATTCCTCAATCTTACGAATAGCGCTGTGGATACGATACATATCGCATTGCGCATCTACAGAGAGTAAGAATGACTCTACCATTGCCGAAAACAAAAGCCAGTTTGTATAAGGAGGATCGATACGGCGCAATTGCTGAAATTCTTCAATATATCTTTTCTTCGTCAAATCATCCAAAGGTTCCCATAATTGCTTAGGCGCACGCAGAAAACTGGAAGCGATATATGCGGCATCTACCAATGGCTGCCCCTCGTTGCGCCACAACAGATAATCCGGGCTGGCCGGATCAACCGCCTGTGCATAACTTTTAAGCGCCCATTCGCGTAATTGTTTCCGTTGCTTACCTTCGACAGTATCATCATCCGGCAAGCTAAGCCATGGCGCTAATCCGGACATCAGACGGCCAAAGCATTCCATGTATGAAACACGTTTGTCACGTCCGTCCCATGTAGGGCTTAATTCCAGTTCCATATTCCTGGACAACTCACCCTTGCTCATATTACTAAGGACAGGCGAGGCTATTTTGTAAAGCAGATCAGTCCAGTAAGCACGGTCGTTTGGTATCTCTTCTTTCTGATCCATATTTGCATATGATGGTAAAGAAAGAAGGACTGTAAGTGTCAGTAGTATATATATTTTTTTCATAAGTATAAAATTTATTTTAAATATTTGACCATTTCTGCAGCTGCCAGAAGAAATGCACCCACTCCGAAATCGGCTGTTGTATCAGGTCCTACATTTTTATGCTGGTCGGCTCTTTCGCCTATCGGTTGCACATATCCTATCGAGCCATCAGGCTGCAAAGCTGTTTCTGTCAGATATTTCCAACTCTTATCAATTGCCGGTTTATAAGCATCCTTATCTAATATGTTATTATTCACTCCCCATAGAAAACCATAGGCAAAAAATGCCGTTCCACTGGTTTCATATCCAGGCGCCTGTTCCAGATCGAGCATGCTACGGCTCCAGAAACCTTCTTCCTGTTGACAGGCAGCTATAGCCTTTGCCATATCCTGATAGATCTGTATATATTCGGCCCGGTGTGGATTATCTTGTGGTAAGTCTGCCAGCACTCTTGGGATAGCGGCAAAAACCCATCCGTTACCTCTGGCCCAAAAGTCTTTCAAACCCTTGTTTGTCTTATGCTTCGGATAGATATATTTGGCATCGCGGTAAAACAGACTGCTTTCTTTATCATACATTAAGTCGCGGGCATAGGCGAAATATTCATATAACTTATCCAGATATTGCTTATCTCCTGTAATCTTATATAGCCGTGTCATCACAGGCATTACCATATATAATCCGTCGGCCCACCACCAGTAATCCACATTAGGGGTAGACATCTGGTATTTCATCACTTCTTTTGCACGGGCTATTTTCGTTTCGTCTTTCTCTTCATCGAGATTATATAAGTCTATGTACACCTGAAAACAAGTCTGAAAGTCTCCGAACAGCACATATTCATCTGTTTCTCCATAAGAGTATTTCCATTCCTGTTTATCATCGGATTTAGCACCCTTCCATTCATTTTTCTCCGACCACGCTTTCGAATATGCTTTATATTCTTCTATACCCGTGGTTTCATAGGCAGCCATATTTCCTGTATGGTATGCAGCCCTGTGCCAAAAGGAATTCTCATGCCCGGGATGAGCAGACTGCCAATGATTGTTCACTTTCTTTATTAATTCCACAACTTCCGTTTCAGTCATTGTATTGTCCGAGGTACTCTCATTTATTTTATTGGCATTCCCAATACATGATGCATATATAAAGAAGAATGGTAACAAGAGGTATAATTTTCTTTTCATGGTGTAATTATATACTTAGATTTTTCACACGTTTCATTAGTACAAAAGTGCCTAAGAATATTCTAACTAACAGGATTCAATTAGGTCAAAAAGGGGGGAGATTTGATTCAGAATTAAAATTCACCGATAAAAAAACCTTGCCTGAAAAGAATTTCGGGCAAGGTCTGTAATTTATTATTCTAATCTGTTTATTTTATAACACTGATCGTGTAGCCATATGTGTATTCTTTTCCAAAGAACCTGTATGGCGACAGCGGACTTGCGCCCCATGAATTCAATCCGGCTACTCCACGCTGAAATAGGTCAACACACAATACAGTCTCGTTACGCGGCAGAATATCGGAAGCATGCTGTTGTTTCTTCGTCATGCCCGGGTCGAGGTCTTCCGGCTTATTGTTGGTCGCGCTTACCGATAAAGGTTGTACTCCCGTAACTTTAATCCCGTTACCGTCTTTATTCTTCAATGTCAGCCAACGAACATCAGTCTTATTTCCTGTCTCTTGCGGACGGTAATAAGCAAAAGCCTGTTCTTCAACTTTACCATTCCAGATGCCCATAAATGTATCATGGTTACGGTCTATATAATTTTCCCACGGCCCACGTCCATACCATGTAAAGTCATCCACTTGCTTAGGTAGAGTCATAATCATACCGAAACGTACCATCTCAGGAAGATCATCTGCCAAGGCTTTGTAATTAGCCACAGTGGTGAGGCTTCCATCTTTGTTCACAGTATAGGCCAAATCGACTTTCGCTTCAATTCCTTTCAGCTTGGCCTCATAATTAACCGTAATACCCCCGTTAGCCTCTTGCGAGCCTTTGAATGTATATATAATATTATGTCCGGCAGCATCCCACAAACGCAGGTTATACTGAACCCATTCTCCGAAGTCGTTATCCGTAGGAGCACGCCAGAAGTTCAAACGAGGAAGTTCGTTGAATACTTTCTTTCCGTCATTAGTCATAGAAAGCAAGCTGCGGCCATCCTTCGATGAGAATTCATAAGCCAGAGTTCCCGATGTTACGATGATCTTGTCGTCTTTTTTATCTATAGTCAAAGAACCCGATGCGTCAGACGATTGTTCAAAATAATTATTGGAAACAAAAGCAAATTCACCTTTAGCTACTTCAAATCCGGCCTTGATAAAAGGTGTATCTTCCTTGCTGTATGCAAATACCTGAAGATAATATTCAGTTCCGGCTTCTGCTGTTATCGCAGGGATGTTCAGTTTGATATCTTTCCGCGAGTCGGCAGGTACAGTAATATCGAATGTACCTTCACCTGCATTTTCTCCGTTTTTCAGCAATACCCATTTATAAGTATAATTCTTATTGGTAAGGTCGGTAAACTTGAAGTCGTTGATTACAGTGATTATACCATTATTCAGATCTTTAGCCTCGAATAAGATATTCTGATATACTTTCTTCACAATGTGGGTGTGTGGAATATAGTTCTGGTCAGGGCTGATAAGACCGTCGGCAACAAAGTTCCCGTCATTCATCTTATTATATCCTTTCAGGTCGCCACCGTATGCCCAGTAGAAACGATCCTGTTCGTCCTTAGCCGGGTATCCGTGATTGTACCATTCCCAGATAAAGCCGCCCTGCATATTTTTGCTCGAGCGCATCAAATCCCAGTATTCCTGGAAATTACCCATACTATTACCCATTGCATGCGCATACTCGCACATGATATAAGGACGTCCCAAATCTTTGGCTGCATCACGTTTCATATTTTCCCATGAAGGATACATGTGACAGATAATATCGGTGTTGCGGTCTTTCTGATATGCTTGCTCATATTGTACCGGACGGCTGTTATCCCGGGCTTTTGCCCAATCGTACATATCGAAGAACGCTTTGCCGTTGCTGGCCTCATTACCCAGCGACCAGAAAATAACCGAAGCATGATTCTTGTCACGTTCCACTGCACGGATGATACGATCCATATGTGTGGCATGCCATTCGGGGAAGTTCGATACATTATCCGGGCCATAACCCAGGCCATGTGATTCAAGGTTTGCTTCGTCTACCAGATAAATGCCGTACTCGTCACAAAGCTTGTACCAAAGCGGTTGTTGCGGATAATGGGACGTACGCACAGCATTTATATTCAGTTCTTTCATCAGTTGCAGGTTACGCATCATTTCTTTGCGGGTAACTACCTGTCCCGTATTTGTATTGAACTCATGCAGGTTCACTCCTTTAAAGAATACTTTTTTACCATTGACAAACAGTTGTCCGTCTTTTATTTCAATCTTACGGAACCCTATTTTGTGCGAAGTCGCTTCCACCACATTACCTTTACTATCCTTTAATGTAATCAGCATAGTATACAGGTTCGGTGTTTCGGCTGTCCATTTCAACGGATTTGATACATTTCCTGAAAATGACAGGTCACTGGTACTCTCTGCCGGAATAGTAGTTTTCTGAGACTTGCCGAATACTTTCTTTCCGGTATTATCGATTATCGCTACATCTACAGTTTGGGCCTGCGCTGCATTCGTATAATTCTTCAGTTTTATATCCACACTGAATACTCCGTTCTTGTAATTCTTATCCAGATCGGGATGAGCAAAGAAATCCCATATACGAGTCTGCGCCGTACTATATAAATATACGCTCCTGTTTATTCCTCCCAGACGCCACATATCCTGATCTTCGAGATATGAACCATCGCTGAATTTATGCACTTCGCAAGCCAGTATATTTTTTCCCTTGCGTATATATTTCGTAATATCGAATTCAGCCGGGCTTTTGGCATTTTCGGTATAACCTACTTTTTGCCCGTTTACCCATACATACATCGAATTCGTACCTCCATCGAAATGAATGAATACCTTACGCCCGTCCCAATTATCAGGAATATTGAATTCGTGACGGTACGCCCCTGTAGGCGAATCTTCCCTATCGATATACGGTGGATTCTTCTTGAAGCCGAAGCCAGTGTTTACATACATCGGAATACCGTAACCGTTGAATTCCCAATTACCCGGTACAGGCATGTTCACCCACTTGCTTGCATCATAGTTTTCCTTATAAAATCCTTCCGGAACTTCCGCTACCTTAGGTACCCAGTGAAATTTCCACATTCCATCGAGTAACTGATAATAAGGTGAAGCCGCGTAATCATCAGTCAATGCCAATTGATCGGATGGATAAGGCAATGACGTTGCACGGGTTTCTTCCTTATTTACTGCAAAAACTTCCGGATTTTCCCAATCAGGGACGTTATTCTGGGCAAAAAGGCCTGAGCACAGAAACACTGAAAGTAAAAAGAGTGTTTTTTTCATGTTTTAGCTTTTGATTGTTATATATAAGAGATTATCTTGCAATGCCACAAATATAGAGAAAGCCGGGGGTAGAGTCAAAGTTTACTTTGAGTATGCCGAGGCGCATCTTATATTCTACAAATATAATGAGAATCTCGCAAAGATAGGCAAAATTCGGAAGAATACAGTAAGTGTTTGATAGGAAGGTTCATTCAGCGTTGTTTCTCTATATTCTTCTGATAAGCTAAATGGAAGAATATAGAGTAATTAAGTGAAAGATTTGCTACCTAAATACTGCCTTTTTGATTGGTCGGATTAGGGAACAGAAACAGCCTGAATAAAGATAATCATCTCAAAGAGCGCTTGTTTTTCTTAAAACGTCTTTCAAAAATAACCCTTTTTTTACACTAACGGTGAAAATACGGGTTTTGAATACAAAATTGGAGTTTGTTTCCTGTTGGCTCCATATTTTATATCACTTAAAATAACTCTGTTACAAGTAATTTTACACTTAAATAACAGAGTTATGACAAAGGAAGTAAAGGTGTCATTCTACCTCAAAAGAAATGAAACAAAAAAGGACGGCAAAAGCCCTGTAATGGCAAGGCTTTCGATTGGAAAATTCTCCGAAACCATCTTTAGTGCAAAAATGGCTGTTCCGGCAGACTTATGGGCATCCGGTCGCGCCACAGGGAAAAGCCATACGGCAAACGAGATTAACCGACAGCTGGACGAAATCAGGGCATCTGCCCTGTCGCATTACCGTGAGTTGTCAGCGGTAAGGGAGAATGTAACAGCCGAAGATGTAAAGAATCTCTTGCTGGGCATGGCATCCGGGCAGGAAACACTATTATCCTATTTCCGCACCCATAACGAAAATTTCGACAAGCGTATCGGTGTAAACCGCAAAGAAGGCTCGGAAAAAGGATACTGGCTTGCACTTAATCACCTCACGAAGTTCCTGAAAGAAAAGTATAAACTTTCAGATATTCCTTTCTCAGCGCTGGACAGGTCGTTTATTGATAAATTCGACCTTTATCTAAAGATTGACCGCCGGCTTGCACCGGGTACGATTGTATTATATACCACCCGATTGGGTACTATTATCGGGGATGCCATAACCGAGGGAATCATAACCAAAAATCCTTTTGTCGGTTATGAGCCGGAACGCCCTGAGCGGTATCAAAAGTATCTTACCCGAAAGGAACTGAATAAGTTAATGACAACTCCGCTTAATACCTCAAAGCAATACCTTATCCGCGATTTATTCCTCTTTTCCTGTTATACCGGCATCCCGTACTGCGATATGTGCAAATTAACGAATGAAGATGTTTCTGTTGCCGAAGATGATGTAGTCTGGATAAAAACATTCCGTGAGAAAACTGGAATAGACTACGAGATACCCATGCTTGAACTCCCTTTGCAAATTCTTGAACGCTATCGGGGAACGGTATCTGATGAACGGCTCTTGCCGATGTATCCAAACGGAGAGTTGAACAGGGAATTAAAAAAGATCGCCCGCATTTGTGGTATCACCCGGCGACTGACCTGGCATTGCGGCCGCCATACCTATGCGACCGAAATTACGCTCTCACAGGGTGTTCCCATCGAAACGGTAAGCCGGATGCTCGGACACAGCCAGATTGCGACGACACAAATTTATGCGAAAATCACCAACGATAAGATTGATGAGGATATGAAAGCGTTGGAAAAACGTATCGCAGGGAAATTCAAATTTGCTATTTAATCACGTTAATACATTTCAGTTATGGAAACAAAAAATAAAGACGACAAGAAAGAAAAACGACGCAGCACATTTGCTATTCTGTTTTATATCAACCGCACTAAAATCCGCAAAGACGGTATGTGCCAGCTATTGTGCAATATCAGTATTGATGCCGAATCCCAGCAGGTGGGAACGAAAGTTTCTGTTGATCCGTCCCTTTGGGATTCATCGACAGGACGTGCCGCAGGACGTAGCCGGAACGCCTTTCAGGTAAACCAGGCGATTGACCTGCTTACAGTACGCATCAAGAAGCATCATAAGGAAATAAAGGAAAGTCTGGGTTTTGTTACGGCTGAACTCGTAAAGAATGCCCTGAAAGGCATCGCACAAAAGCCTCTTACGTTGATGCAACTTTTTAAGGAACACAATGACGAGTTTGAAAAACGGGTTGGTATAGACCGCAAAAAAGAGGCGCACGCTCAGTATGGGGTAACTTACAATCATCTTCTGGCGTTTATCCGTAAAAAGTATGATACCGATGACGTAACGCTCCGCAGTCTTGACCTTCGTTTCTACGAAGATTTCGACCTCTTTTTAAGGACAGACAAAGGGTTACAGCAAAAAACGGTACATCAACATCTGTATAATTTCAAGAAAATAACCAAACGGGCATTCAATCAGGGAACGCTCCGGCGCGACCCTTATATGAAACTGTTCCCAGAATTGCCGCCGCTAAAGAGCCGCCATTTGAAACTGGAAGATTTGGAGAAGTTGATGCAGTGCCAGCTCGACAAACCTAATTTGTGTCGTGCCCGTGACCTGTTCGTTTTTTCTACTTTCACCGGATTGTGTCATGCCGACCTAACAAAGCTATCCGACGAACATATAGAACAGACCGAAGACGGTAGCCTATGGATTCATATGAAAAGACAGAAAACCGGGACGGAATTTAATGTGCGACTGTTGGAAATACCCCTGAAAATTATGGAGAAATACCGCCCGGAGAAAAAAGATAAACATATATTTCAGGTTTACGGACGTGGTTATATGGGAAAACTTCTCCGTGAGATTGCGAAGAAATGCGCTATCGGGCATATCTCGTTCCATACAGCCCGCCATAATTTCGGGACGCATATTACACTCTCACAGGGTGTCCCTATTGAAACCGTAAGCCGGATGATGGGACATAAAAATATCGCTACCACGCAGATATATGCCAAAGTAACCGACAAGAAAGTAGATGAAGATATGAAACGGCTCAGAACACGTGTGGCATCCAAATCGAATAAAGTTACTTTGTATGAAGATGAATCGCTCCGTTCGGCTATCCGTTATCCCCAAAAAAGGAATAAAAACAAGAATGTTCAACAATCAAACAACCAATAAAATGAATACAATATCAATCAAAATAGAAAAGGGACAGGTAACTATCCGCCCGGCAGCAGGTGGTGTTTGGCTTACCCAGCACGAAATCGCCGATACTTTCGGTGTGTTCATATCAGCTATAAACAGTAATATCCGCTCCATATTGAAAAAAGAAATATTACAGGAAGATAAGGTTTGCCGTCATAAGGATAACGGCAACGGTAAAATATTGACATTCTATAATCTGGAAATGATAACAGCGTTGGCTTTCCAGCTAAAATCCCGGCAAGCACAATATTTTCGTGAATGGATTACCTCACAGGCATTAAGTCCTATAATACTCTGGAAAATTCCAGGCATGAATGCCATGCTGAATTGATAACGATATGCTGGAAACAAGAAACGACCCTATTTTGGGTCGTCTCTTGTTTAAATCAATTTCTGTTGGTTGATGCTCTGTTTTCTCGCATCTTCCAAAAATTGCTGAATCTCCGATTCTTTATAAAGGATTTTACCACAGATCAGATAATAAGGAATAGTCCCGGCGGAACGGTATTCCTGCAATGTCCTGCGGCTTACTCTCAATCTCTCGGAAAGCTCCGGGTCGGTAATGAACCGTTGCCCGTAAAAAGAACGGCGTGAAGGTACTTCCAGTTTATCAATCAGGCTATTTGCCTTTTCTAACCGACGGAAAAGGTTGGCCACACGCGGATCGCTTTTTTCAATCAAATTGTTCATAGCCTACATTTTTTTTGATTGATGAGCCGAAGATTGCAATAGTTTCTGCACATCTTCCTGCTTATAACGTATCTTATGCTCTATGCGGCTATAAGGTAATAAACCCTTTTCCCGATAGCTTTGCAAGGTACGTTTGGTTATATCCAATATCTCGCAAACGTCCTGATTGTCCAGCCATTTTTTCAGACCTAAATCTTCTTGACGGCGGTATAATCTTTCCGCCTTTTCCTCAATATCTTCTACACGCTTTGCTAACGTGTCGAAGACCTTTACACTTATGCTGATTATCTCCATATTATTACGTCTTGTATTCCCGGAAAGACAAAAATAGATATTCCCATTTATCCATGTACCGCTCTATTTTTCTATGGCATAGAGTGGCTACCAACTAAAACAGACTGGCAGCCAGAGCAGGTCAATCGCCAATAAATTCGGCGATTGTAGTGATTGTTTTCCATAATAACCAACCACTCGTATAGTTTTTCTACCGTTCTCCCGATATAACGTCTTCCTCATTTTATGTATGCCTGGCAAGAGTCGGTCTAATTATGATAGTTCTGTTGCAGAAGCAAAGGTATTTCCGGCGTTCACGCCCCCACAAGATCGAGCCGCAAGCGGTTTTGCAAAAAATCTTCCGACATCTTTCAGACGTTGCGTATTTCCCGCAAAAATCTTGATGTGTGCTAACGCCTACCTTTTTAAGGCTTCTGAAACAGAACTCATCATACCGGCTCCGTCACGGCATAAAAAAAAAGTCAGACGTTATGGGAACAATAGAAAAAATACAAAGGAAACAGGAATCTATCAACCTTCCATCCAGCATAAAATTGGTGGTAAAGATAGTAGCGACCGCAGTAGGTTTCTATGTGTGGGGTATGGACTTTATTTGGGTGGTTTTGGGCGTGGTTTTCTGTTGGAATATCCTAAAGGGTATCGCATCCTGCCTATTCTCTCTTATCGCTCTGATAGGCTTTTTCTGGTTTTTATTCACTCACATTTTTTAATTCCGACAGTTATGAGCAAAGTATTTTTATTAGGAGCAAACAAGGAGATAGACAGAGCCAAACAAGTGGTAAAGGTCAATCAGATTATCCAAATGGAGGGTTACAGCTATGACAGGTATGTAGTCTATGAAATCCGTACAAACGATTGGGGCATTGCATACAAGTTGATTAACCTGCGGACAAAGGAGTTTTATACTGCCGACATCATCCGACCATTGAATGAAAAATTCGGTATCGGTTATTACTATGACAGCGAGAACCCTCAATTCATGGACGCTTTTGAGGTCGCAATACTTCTTCAGCAGGCACACGGACAGAAGAAAGCCGAAGACGAGAAAGCCGAACAGGAAAAAATCAGAGTAGAACAGGTTAAGGAAATCGGGCGCAAACGCTTTGCCGAGATACTCCCCGAAGATGCACAAGCGGTAATCGTGGCACGTTTAAGGCAAAATGAGAGCGACAGCCAAACCGACTACTACGGATACAGTACACAGCGGACGGTTATTATCGGCTTTTCAAAACACAAAAGGGACATCTTTTCCGAAATGCGCAAACACGCATCCAACTTTGAGGAAACAGCCTATTTAGCCGAGCCTAACGAGGACTACGAACACAGGGAAAAATACAGCATGGGCGACGGCTACTATTTGGGAGAAAGCAAGTACAGCGGTTGGATAATCGAAAAAGAGCCTGTATATGACCGCAACCGCACTATAGAGAACTTTGCCTACATCGCAGGAAGCGAAGACAATATACACCTCAAAAAGACCGACACAACGCCACCGAATAGCGAAAACGGAACAGGCAAGAACGCTTGCACATTGGTCGAGTATTCAGCCAAAGCGGTAGCCGTTTTCGGAGATACGAAAGCAATCAAAGACGAACTCAAAGCAATGGGCGGACGGTTCAACAGCCACCTGACATTCAACGGAAAGAGGTTAGCAGGTTGGATATTCTCCAAATCACAGGAACGGCAGTTAGCTTATTATTTCGGATTGGACTAAGTATTCACACGGGGCGGAGCAGTCCGCCCCACAAAACCCAAGAAAATGAAAGCAGAAAATAAAGCAACCGATTATTTCAAGATAACAATACAGAGTTATTTGGAACAGAGAGCGCAAACCGATGAACTGTTTGCCCCCATCTATGCCAAGCCAAACAAGAACATTGACGATTGTATAACCTACATACTCAATTACGTGCAACAAAGCGGAATATGTGGATTTGCGGATGATGAAATCTACTCCCTTGCCCTGCATTATTACGATGAGGATAGTATCGAGGTCGGCAAGCCAATCAACTGTAATGTAGTGGTAAACCATACCATTATTCTGACCGATGAAGAAAAGGCACAAGCACGGCAAAAAGCCATTCAGAAAGTACAGGACGAAGCCTATGCCAAGATGAAACAAGGCAATGCCAAGCCGAAAGCCAAGCAACCTGAAGTCAATACTATACCCAACCTATTCAATTTCTAAGCCATGAAACCGCAAAATAAATTCCAAGCACAGGTAGTAGAAGCAAGTAAGACCCTGCCGAAACTTACGAAAGAGCAAACCCAATGGGGTTATGAGAATGCTATTGACCATATCGGACACCGCACCGAAAAAGGGGTGATGACCTGTACAAAATGCGGTCATTCATGGCAGGGTGCAGGGTATTTGGTGGAAACCCTTACCGATTGTCATTGTCCGAATTGTAATACCAAGCTAACGGTAGAAACCACCAAGAAACGAACATTCAACACTCGTTACTATATGACAGTCGTAACCGCCCATAAAGGGTATCAGGTATTGCGCTCTGTAATGCTGTTCTGTTCGGTTAAAGTTGGAGAAACGCCCAAATACGATTATTCAGAAGTTATGCAACGGTGGATTGCTCCAAACGGGAAACATTGTACGTTCGCAAAACTCCGTCAGACAATGGGTACTTGCTATTATGATGCGTGGATATTCCACACCGATTTAGAACTGCGTAGCGAGAACAGCAATAACAAGTTTTATATCAATGTATATGACAAAATCTTTACGGGAGTAATTTACCCCCGAATGAGACTCATTCCCGAACTTAAAAGGACAGGCTACAAAAAGGCTTTTTACGGGCAAAAACCCTTAGACCTGTTCCGTACCCTACTTGCCGACAGTCGTGCCGAGACACTGATGAAAACAGGCTATACAAAGCTACTAAAGCGTATCATAGATAGCGGTTGGAAAAACATCGACAAGTATTGGCAGTCCGTCCGCATCTGCATCCGAAACGGCTATAAAATCAAAGATGCAACGCTTTGGTGCGACTATATAGACTTTCTCCGCTTCTTCGGCAAAGACCTCTACAATGCCAAATATGTATGCCCGACAGACCTCAAAGCCGAACATGACCGCTATATGCAGAAGAAAGCTAAAGCCGATGCACAGGCAGAGTTGGAAAAGCAACTTGAAAAAGAAGCGGAATTTAAGGCGATTAAAGCCAAGTTTTTCGGACTTATATTTTCCGATGGTAAAATTAATGTCCGTGTACTTGAAAGCGTACAAGAGATAATAGCAGAGGGACAAGCAATGCACCATTGCGTAGGTAGTTATTCGACTAAGGAAGATTCCCTTATTCTTTCGGCAACCATTGACGGCGAACGCATTGAAACCATTGAATTATCCATATCACAATTACGGGTTATCCAATGCAGGGGGTTACAGAACAAGCAAACCCAGTACCACAGTCAGATTATCAACCTTGTAAACAGGAATATATTACTCATAGAACAACGATTGGCAGCATAACAGAATATTAATCACAAAAAATAATGATATGAAAACAAAAGACGTTACAGAGGAATTAATCGGTAAGCGGTGCAAAAGCATCTTTACGGGATTGATGGTTATGGGAGTAATCGAGGAAATAAAGATAGGCGAACATACAGCCGAAGTGAAAGTACGTTATGACCAACCACACCAATGGGGTAATGTATCCTACGAAAGCGATTGGAGTTTCGGACGGTTGTCCGATGAGTTCGGATCACTCCGACACCTTGAAATTATCGACGACACATACCAGACTATTCGGGTGCAGTTTCAAAAAAGCATATCCGAGATTGACCGAATGTTTACAGTCGACTACAAAACGTGGGGCGTTGTTAATCTGAAAGAGTGGATAGATAGCTATGAAAGTAGCCGTTTTACGCAAATTGCCTATGATATGGCGGTTATTACCTCCGAATATAATACGGAGCATATCGAAGAATGGCTACGCCAAAACACTCCGATTTTATCCATAGAAAATACCATTTGAACTATGTATAAACTATTTGTCGGCTTTCGGAAACTGGGCGAATTTCCGACCATTGCAGAAGCCAAGCAATACGCCCATGATATGAAAGAAGCAGGGGTTTTCACCCTGCTGGGTAACGGATATTACAGGGATAGTTGGTATATTTCCGAATCAGACATAAATCTGAAATGACACAAGCGGGCGGTTTTTCCGCCCGTTACTTTTTCCATGAGCCAGAGAGTGAGCGGGAGAAAAAGTAACAAAAAGCCACATTAAATGCCATAAATGGTTTGTCTTTGTTTAAACGCATTTTTGCCACCTTCTAAAATATCACAACACATTTCCCTTGTTTCTTTTCTATCAATTGACCCCGCACTCATCACGTGGGACTTTATGCTTGTGCTTTTTAATGGGATTATTAGTTCGGCATCTCCTAATACAGCAATGTTTGGATTATGAGTAACAATTATCACTTGCCTGGCTTCTTTAATTTTTCGCAAATTCATTACGATTGTTTTGAAAATGAACTCGCTATCTAAGTTATCTTCAGGCTGGTCGATAATTAGAGGTTTATCACTTTTTGATAACAGCAAAATACCCAGCAATATAGACTGCTGTTGTCCCAATGATAATTGTGAGATTGATTTTGTTTGCCTTTGTTGAGTCCCATGTTCATCTGCATACATTTTAGTCACAGTTATACTCGGTCTATCTTCAAACTCAAGAGCTTCAAATTCTTCATAGACATAATCTTTCATCACTTTTTCAATTATGCTGCATATTTCCAGATCGGAAAGAAGTCGATTGCCATTGGTATCAGTAATTAATTTTAATCTTGCTTCATCATTTCTTTTGCATATACCAACAAACTCTAAAGGGGATAAGTTGAGCGAAATGATGAATGCTCTGGGAACCTGAGAGGTTCTCCAGTCCATAACATTTTTTAGTAGTTTTTCAAATTCATCTGAATATTTCCCCTCTGAATATTTAACGGTGATAAACAGACCGTCAATCGTATTTTTAAGATTATCATTTATTGTATTTGCGAACTCTCGTCTATGATAATATATTTTATTTTTAACATCGGTTCTTTCTGTTATTAGTGATTTGCGAGCAGCCTCCAATTCTTTCAATAACTTCTGGCTATTTTCTAATTTCTGAACCCTTGTTGTTAAGTCTATGATGTCTTTTGAAATTTGATTTATCTTGCCTAAGTCAAATGGAATCCCTTGTGCTTCAAGAGCAGATTTCTTCTTGTCAATTTCGTCCTGTATTGTTTTTTCTTCCTTTTGCCAATTAGCAAGTTCAATTTTCAGTTCTTCTATTTTCTGATTTAGAGAAATATTCAATTCTCCTGACTTTTCTGAGACTATCTTCGAGAAATCCGAAACAATTTCTTTTACCTTTTTGAAGTAATTCTTCCCTACAACGATTTCGTCGTCAGATAATTTTTCAAAATTTTTAAATGTAGTGTCATCTTTGAATATCTCTCGATACGTTTTAATAAGGGCGTTCAAGTCATCAACTAAACCTTTTCGTAATTGCCTTTCTCGTATTAATGCTGTTTGGTATTTTACCAGTTCCCCAGCTTTCTCTTTTTCAAGATTTGCTAATTTTTTTTGTTCGTTTAATAATGCCTTTTTTGTGTCAGGAAGACTTAGTAATTCAAGTCTCAATTTTCTTGCTTCACTTTGATTTTCACGTAAATTTACGACGATTTCATCATCTTGGCTCTTTAGTGAGTCTAAATCCAAGAATGAATCTAAAAAATTAACCAAAATAATAGGATTAGCATCACTATGTTGTAATGTTTCGGCGGTATCACCTTGTCCATAACTTTCAACATCAATTTTTGAAATGCCATTAATCGGATCTGTTACATTTAGATTCTCCGCAGACTTTTCTCGTTTGAACTCTAACACCTGTCCCGCTTCATCTTCATACGTCAAAGAAATATCTTGCGGCCACACGTCAGAGTCTACTACTCTTGCATTTGATTTGTTTCCAGAACATTCTCTAATAGCCTCTAATAGTGTAGATTTTCCAGCACCTCTACCTCCAATAATACAGGTTAAGTTCGAACTTAGGTCTATTCTCACTTTGTCCAATAACCCACCTTCTATACTAATAGATTTGATAACAGGTCTTTGTTCTGGGATAAAATCTTCAAGCCTAATTCTTGACTCATTACTAATAAGTGCAATTTTGAAAGAATGAAAGTTTAGTTCATCTATTTTTATTCTTGTCAATTTCTTTCCTCCCTCGGCGTTAATACCAAGTCTATTAAGGTCATGTGCGTCAGATGATAGTAATTTGGCAAGATTATATGATTCGTTATAATCGCAGGCTTCCCTATGTAATCCAATAAGTCTTTTCCTTGAATCATCATCCGAATCAGTATATAGGTCAATATTCTCTTTTGTACATATTTCTAATCCCAATAAATTCTTATGTTTGAAAATTTCCTCCATCGGAGGGCCAAATCGTCCAATTGTTTTTTCAAAACCTGATTCGAGTTCTATATGGGCAAGAACACCTATACCATTATGCTGTTGAGCAAAATCAAGACACTGCACAATGCCATTTTGGCAAGTTTTCTTATCTTGATTTATCGTTAGTTTTCCATGAAAGTTTCTTAAATCATTGAATGTGGGAAAATAAAGCAATAAGTGCCCTTGTGTTGTGCTAACTTCTATTCCAGGAATAACAAATATGTTTTTCCCCT
Organism: Dysgonomonas gadei ATCC BAA-286; assembly: GCF_000213555.1. Lineage (GTDB taxonomy): Bacteria > Bacteroidota > Bacteroidia > Bacteroidales > Dysgonomonadaceae > Dysgonomonas > Dysgonomonas gadei. Next base: position 4,035 of record NZ_GL891997.1, on the reverse strand, counting down.
CTGCATAAGTTATTGCAGTATTCGAGTTAAATATCTCATTATGATCAGTTATACTTATTATCCCTAATCCTTTTTCTATTGCTGTATCCACAATTGCTTGTGGGGTCATATTTGTATCGGTCACATCATAAGACCCAAATTCACCATAAGAGTGAATATGTAAATCTGCTCGTAAAAATTTAGCTCCTGTTGACATATTGATATATTTTTCTGCTTGCAAAAATACCCATAAAAAAACACCTGACAAAATTGCTTGACAGATGTTTTTCAATAAGTTATCAGACTATGCTTATTCAGCTCTATTTCTTTCCGGAAGCCAGTGTTTTCTCCAATCCGTCCCAAATATTCCCAGCTATATCCTGTGCTGTGGTCGGTTTTTCTAATTTTATATTTTCATCCCCGCCATATGTGTTTATATGTGTTCTGGTGCTGTCCGTTGTGGAAAAGACATAGAGTTCGCCACATTGCAATAAGACTTCAAAACGAACCTTAAAAGGCGATATGGAAGTAATATGCTCAAAAAGTATAACCGTCGTTTCCGTATCATTCGACAATTCGGATTCAGGTACTCCGGCAGAAGCATAAACGCATGGAAATTCAAAGCGATCATCTTTTACCTCAATGTTATGCAACTTAATGATAGGTTGCAACAAGTTTGCTACTTCCGAGCGGGTTAGCCCGCCACAACTCTTTTTTGAAACTTCTTCGGATGTACTCATGTTCGTAATCTTAAAATCATTAAACGAAAACAGGCGCAAGAATTACAAACACATCGGCTTTAGAGGCACAGCCAAGCGCCCGCCCACTGATAGTTCATAACCTTACGCCCTTTCGATATATGATTTTACACATATACACAATCAGGCAGAAAGAGAAACTATCATATTCGGGTGGACTTCTGTAAATTGGCTGTTTTCTAAAGCCCCTTATATGTTGTTCTTTCCTACACTCCAGACACAGGAGTTATATTGTCATATTGTCCCATGCCATACTACAAAGATACATCTTTTTCCTAAATATATCATATTCCGGTCTTTGTATCTCATCCGGTCTGGGTATTTATAGCCCCCTTAAAATCAAAAGATTTGCTGACAAAAAATACTTATCCAGACGGATTACAGATTATAGAAAGAGCGACAGGCGAAAAATTGCCTGTCGCTCTTTCTGTGATAAGCTAAACGAACGGGATAGAATAAATAAATATTTATTATTACTCGGCAATGAAGTTCAATTGCTGTTGTCCATGTTGCCGATACAAATCCATTCCCGGCATATCATCATATCTATCACTTAATTTTTTCCTAAGACCAAACAGTCTTTTTTCAGCGGTATCCACTAATTGGCTGAAAGTAGTTATACGGATTTTGCCAAGTTCTACGTTATTGTCATTCTTGACGGTCGAAATAGGTTGAACTTTTTCTTGAAAAGATTCTCCGACAACAAATGCTTCAATGTATGGGGTTCCTATTAATTGCCCACAGTTCATAAAATCCTCTACATATCCTTGCGCTTGATTCCTTTCTTCTCTTGATAACTTAAACCCACCTCGTTTGAGCTCAATAACAAGTATTTTATTGACTGTCGCTAAATTAGACTCTTTGTCAAAGGTTTCTATCCCGGTTATTGAAGCGGTAGAATCGTTCAACAGAACAATGTCAGGGCGTTTTTTGTGGTTTCTAAAAACCTCTTTGCTTATTTTCTTTTTAAATACAACTTCAACTGCTGTTTGTAATTGTCTGTTAGATGAATATTCCGCAGATTCATATTCCGGCCCGAATAACCACCTTGCTCCGGTAACTAAAGGATGCAATACATGTAACTCATCAACATCTTTATCTTTGGATAGTTTGCGTATAGCTTCAATTACTGTGATTCTCCTATCTATTTCATCCAATACACTTAAAGCATCTCTTACAGACCATTTTTCAAGCAATGTATTCAACCCAACAATATCATCTTCCGATAGAGTGGAAAGTTTGAGTAACAACTCTTGCCCAGACCTCGTTTTTTCAAGATTGATAATTGTTTCTACAGCTAAAGAAATAGATTCCGGTTTTGCTGTTGGGTGTGCTATTGTCATGCTTTCAATCGCTTCGTTGATTTCATATTTAGCCAAAGGTGTTAATTGAGAAAATTCTGAACGAAAATCGCTTTTAATTTGCTCTTTAGTTTCTTCTATTGTCTCTTTTGCAATCTCAGAAAACATCTTGTTTACATAAGAAATAACTTCTTTGTAAACCTTATCCATCATCTCAACTCTTTTAAACCCAGTCCAATCCTCAAAAATATAATCGGCTAAATCATCCGTTTGGATAACCACAGTATAGCGTTTGGCGAATTTTGTTCTTCCATCAATAACAACTTCATTTCCTAAAATCCAGGAAGGTTCTCCTACAAGTCTATTACTCTGCCAGAACGCAATGCCTTGATAAATTGTTGACCTTGCGGATTTTTGTGAATCTATAAAATGGGCGACCAACGTTATATTATCTATTTTCAGTTCTGTCGTATCTATTAGTCCTGAATGTTGCTCCAGTTGGACGGTTTGCTTGTTTATTGATACTTTGAATTTAGGGTCGTGCAAAAATCTTGCAGAAATAATCTCTAAAATTTTATCTGGTTTGGGTAGATTTTTAGTAACAATTACCTCTAATCTTGTCCCGTAAGTGGTGGATTTATCATACGAGGCCTCTTTAATAACGAAAGGCTGATTCTCATCTTGCGTGGTAATAACAAAAGTTGATTTATTTCCGCCTGAGTTAGTAATTACAGTATATTCTTTATCAAAACAAAGTAACCCATGACGACCAACTCCGTTTCTACCATAGGCCAACCTTTTACCCTCAACATTTGGAGGAAACAGAACATTTTTACCTTGATGCTTTATTCGATTATACCCAAGTTTCATCCATCGTTGTTCAAACTGCTCTTTAGTCAATCCGGTTCCGTTGTCTTCAACCGTCAATTTTTGGTCATAATCTTCAGGGATAAATATATCAACCATTGTTGCTCCTGCATCCCATGCATTGGCAACGAGTTCTGTTAATGCAATCTCAGGGAAATGAACTAAAGCGCCTAAAGTCCTTATCAGATAATCTTCTTCAAACAAGGAACCTTGTAGATATGATTTTGAATTTGCTTGAGACATAATTTTGTTGCTATTTTTGTGATTCAAAGAGTCTTTCAAACTCAGCTTGGTCATTTACCAACTTTCCTTTAGGCTGATTATTAACCCATTTCAATAGATTAGGTTCGGACTTGCCGCTATTTCGGAGATTTAAGTCCCGGCAAATTATTTCGACATTAGCTTGGAAGCCACTAATGTTTTTGTAGTTCTCATAATATGAATAATATGCGATATTGTTCTCCCAATCTTTTAAGGAACGAATGCCTGTTGCAAATCCATTTGTAGCTAATTCGATATTGACACCTGCATTTGGTTCCAAATTATAAATCATAGGAAAGCGTTCTACCACATGTCTTCCAAGAATCAGAGTTTTAGGGATACCACAAAACTCGAAATTTGTTTTTTCTCTCCATGCATTATAGAGAAAATCAACAATAGTTGGAACTTCATCTGTATAATATAATTGAAAAGTAGTCCACTTAGTAATTGAAAAGTATACCACTAAGTGTCTCGGACGAGATTGGTTAAAGATATTTATTCCTCATTAGATTGTAACATTTTTTTAGTTTCTTTAACTCTGTAAGATTGTCCATTCATATTGATAAGATATGCTTTATGCGTGAGTCTGTCTACCATGGCAGCCACGAGAACTTTATCCTTTACTATTTCCCCCCATCTGTCAAAAGCAAGATTTGTTGTAATGATTGTAGACCTCTTACCGGCTCTTAGGGACAGATGGTTAAAGAGCAGTTCTCCTCCTTCCTTATCACAAGAGACATATCCAAACTCGTCACAGATGACCATATCGTATCTCTGGAAGCGCATTTCAAGCTGCCTGAGACTTTTTTGAGACCTGCATTCCCTGATTTGTGTTAAGCAGTCGCGGTACGGAAGTAAAAAGACCGTAT
>NZ_GL891996.1 GCF_000213555.1 Dysgonomonas gadei ATCC BAA-286 | reverse complement strand
TGTCAAAATCAATATCGGCACGGCATTTTTGCGCTTGGGTAATCATCAGGGAGGCTAATTCCTCAAAAATCCGATAATCACGATTCGCGTTAGCTCGGGACAGAGTGGAAAGAGCGATACTCTTTCCAAAACCCAAACGATACGATTTCTGGTGGTGTGCATCAGTCAAAATGCACAAATCACGCATACTATCGCAGTTTGAGAGTTGCCCGAACATCATCATGAGCAGTTGATTCCAGCAGGAAAAATCACGAATCCTCATATTCCCCCTGTATTTTTTGACGATGTATTTAAATTGTTCATACGGCAAAAAATCAGTCAATTGAGCGAAAACATATTTGTCTTGATTCATAACAGGTTACATTTAACCTGCAAAATTATCATTTCAAATCGGGGGAAAAGAAAATCAACCGTAAATATCTGATATACAAAAATTTCAAAGAACTATTTTATAACTTAACGCAACACTAATGATGAAAAATTAATAATTGGCTTGTCAGTTATCAGTTATCAGTGAACAGTCATCAGTCAACAGTATTCTCATGCAAAGACGCTAAGTCGCAAAGTCCAATTTATAATTCATTGTAATACTTATATTTATTAACTATATTTCGTTAAAACCTGACAAACCTGACGACTTTTTATACAATTTTTATTGTCACTTTTTCTTCTAAAGACTCCGTGCTACTCCGTTTACTCTGTGGTTAAAAATAAAAGGTAACAAAGGTTACACCTTTTTCAGTAAACAGTAAACAGATAGCAGTAAACAATTTGTGTTTGTCTACTCGTATCTCATATAACTTTCAACTTAGTACTTAAAACTTATTACTTATACCAATACTTCAAAGAGCTACAAGCTATCAGCTAAAGGCTAACAGCTACATACATAGATAAATTTTTCAAGAGATATTATCATTCGTTCTGCTTATTACATTTTTGATTTAAACCTTAAAATATCTATCTTTGAAAAATCTGATTTTTAAAATTTGATTAAAATGATAAACACCCGTCGATTATTAGTAGCAAGTACTTTGCTGCTATTTACATGTGTAAATATGAATGCTCAAAAGACCGTTAAGTTATGGAGTGCAAATCCTCCGACAAGTAATGAAATAACAGAAGCAGAGAAATATGAGAGAGATGGAGGCTGGGTTATAAATGTATCTTCTCCTGAACTTTCGATCTACCAGCCCGACAAAGAAAAAAGCGCAGGATTAGCTGTTGTGATATGTCCCGGAGGAGGATATGCCGGACTGGCTATTGAGCATGAGGGTGTGCAGTTTGCGCAATGGTTGAGCGGTCAGGGAATAACTGCCGCTATATTAAAATACCGAATGCCAAATAAACATAAAGAAATACCACTGGATGATGCACAACAGGCAATCCGTTATATGCGTGAACATGCTGGTGAACTTGGTATCGGTGTCAATAAAATAGGTATTGCGGGTTTTTCTGCAGGCGGACATCTGGCTGCGACAGCCTCCACCCATTATGCGATAGAGGGTACAAGCACAAGGCCTGACTTTTCAATCCTTTTCTATCCCGTTATCACAATGGAAGTGGCTACGCATGGAGGTTCCAAGTTAAATCTGTTAGGAGATAAGCCTTCTGTTACCGATGTGCATACTTTTTCGAACGAAAAGCAGGTAAATGTGAACACTCCGCCTGCAATATTGTTATTGAGTGATGACGACAAGGCGGTCCCGCCGGCTAATAGCATATTATATTACGACGCTCTGAAACATAATGATGTGCCGGCAACAATGTATATATTCCCCGAAGGCGGGCATGGCTGGGGTATGAGAGAGAATTTCAAATATCATACACAAATGCTCGACTTGTTGGCTATGTGGCTGAAAGATATACAAAACAAACAATAATATTTAATAAAAACCAGTATAAATAAGATGCAAAAAATAAAAGTAGCGAATCCCATTGTAGAGATGGACGGCGATGAAATGACCCGTATCATCTGGCAATATATTAAGGATAAACTAATTCTCCCTTATGTAGAAATAGACCTGAAATATTATGACCTGAGTATTCAGAACCGTGATGCAACAGACGATCAGGTAACAATAGACAGTGCCGAGGCCACAAAAAAATACAAAGTGGCCGTAAAATGTGCCACTATTACTCCGGATGAGGCACGTGTAGAAGAATTTGATCTGAAAAAAATGTGGAAATCTCCCAATGGTACTATCCGCAATATAATAGGGGGTACAGTTTTCCGCGAACCGATTATTATCAGCAATATCCCGCGTTTAGTGAATACATGGACACAACCGATTATTATCGGACGTCACGCAAATGCCGATCAATATAAAGCCACCGATTTTGTTACAAAAGGAAAAGGTACATTAACCCTTACCTTTACCCCTGAGGAGGGTGAACCCCAGTCATACACTGTCTATAACTACAGTGGTGATGGAGTGGCTATGGGTATGTACAATACGGATGAGTCTATATACGGGTTTGCCCACTCTTGTTTCAGGCTGGCTTTACAGAAGAAATATCCGTTGTACCTGTCCACAAAAAATACAATATTGAAGGCTTATGACGGTCGCTTCAAAGATATATTTCAGGAAGTTTATGATAACGAATATAAGGCTGAATATGAAAAAGCCGGTATTACTTACGAACATCGCCTGATTGACGATATGGTGGCTTCTGCCCTGAAATGGAACGGAGGTTTTGTCTGGGCTTGTAAGAACTATGATGGTGATGTACAGTCTGATACAGTGGCGCAGGGCTTCGGTTCTCTTGGCCTGATGACTTCAGTGCTGCTTACCCCTGACGGGCAGATAATGGAAGCGGAAGCTGCTCATGGAACGGTAACACGCCACTATCGTCAGCATCAGCAAGGTAAAGAGACTTCAACAAATCCAATAGCTTCTATCTTTGCATGGACAAGAGGTTTGGCTCATCGCGGTAAACTGGACGGAAATCAACCATTGATCGACTTTTCCAATAAATTGGAAGAAACCTGTGTAGAAGTAGTAGAGCAGGGCAAAATGACAAAAGACCTGGCTTTGCTTGTATATGGAGATAAAATGGAGCGTTCAAATTATCTGAATACAGAAGATTTTCTGGATGCAATCAGCCGGGAATTACAGATCAAGCTGGCGTAATCATTCGATAAAATAGAGAATAAAACCACTTGCAATCAGTTCTGCAAGTGGTTTTTTATTTGATAGAAAAGATCTGTCGGACAGGATAATAACCTTTTTGCTAAAGGATAAATGATATCAGCCTATCATACTCTTTCTTATTCCGCGAATTTAAGTGCCTGCAACTTATTCCAGCTTCCCCGTGTAAAGTCTGGTATTTCGACCGGGGCCGAACTATTATCAAGAGATATTTCGGTCAAAGGTATCAGACTGCACCACTCGGCAAGGTCATACACATCCATGTCCAGAGGCAATCCCTTTTGCAGGCAATATATCAGGCGGTAATCCATTACGAAATCCATTCCTCCATGTCCGCCTACTTCTTTGGCTTTGGCTTCTATATCTTTAACTATAGGATGTTTGTATCTCTCCATCAGAGCTTTCCGTACATCATCCGGTACAAAACTGTGTGCATTCAGGTTTTCATGGTTGGCAGCCACAGCAGGGTCTATTGCTCCTCCGTCGAGTGCATAACCTTGTGCCGGATATTTATTGGCAAAACCCTTTGTCCCTGTAAGCTGGTACATACGGCTGTAAGGACGTGGCGAATTCACATTGTGCTCGATAAGGATAGATTTACCTTTTTCGGTAGAGATAAGGGTAGAAGTATGCTCCCCGTTGCGAAAATCTTTTACATCTTCGCCGGTTTTCTTTTTTATATAGTTGATACTCGATATTTGTTTGGCATCTACAGACACAAGATAATTCATCTTGTCGCCACGATGTATATTCATTGCCTGGCATACCGGTCCCAGTCCATGGGTAGGGTATAGGTCTCCCCTGTGCTTCCTGTTATAGTCCATACGCCAGTTTTCCCAATATTGGTCCCAGAATGGCTGTAACCCGTGTATATATGCTCCTTCGCCATGGACAATCTCTCCTAGTAGTCCTTGCTGAACCATGTTGAGGGTCGTCAATTCGAAGAAGTCGTATACACAATTCTCAAGTTGCATACAATGTTTCCGGGTTTGTTCCGAAGTATTTATTAATGCCCATATTTCATCCATTGTCATGGCGGCAGGTACTTCTATCGCCACATGTTTTCCATCTTTCATACCCTGTACACCTATGGTCGCATGCGATTTCCAATCAGTAGCGATATATATTAGATCTACATTCGGCAAAGCTGTAACCTTACGCCAGACGGAGGTGTCGCCGTAGAATTCCTGCGCTTTTGGTAATCCCTTTTCCACGAGTATCTTATTTACTTTTTCCGTATTTTTTTGTTCCACATCGCAGAGAGCGATAACTTCCACACCCTTTATGTGTGTCATACGGTCTACGGCTCCCGGGCCGCGCATTCCCAGACCGATAAAAGCGATGCGGACAGTCGGTAATGGATCGGTTTTCAATTCCAGGACATCGCTTTGTCCGGCAGGGCGGGCAGGTACTTCTGTTTTTATGAAAGATGACCATTCAGTCACTTTTTGCTGTCCGCAACTGATAAACACGAGACAAAGTAAAAATAATGAAAGATTCTTTTTCATGGGATAGAATATTTATAGGTCAATATAGTGTCTTAAAGTACCTGTGTCTTATGGATAGACGGTTGTTACAAAAAAAGTATTTAGTATCTTAATATTATAGATATCTTTCTGTCGGTTGTACCGAAAGGTAGGGAAAATCCTTTAGTAGTGCATCTTCATTATCTTTAAAGAATGCCATAGTCAATTCATAACCGGCCTGATATATTTCTTCCACATGGTCGAGGTCGAACATTGAATAGCGGGAGAGTGCCACCGATTCTATCAGATAATCGCATAGATTACGATCGAGCAGCGTATTCGAACCGGACATGTAATGGAACGAGCGCTCTGCAATGTACTTTATCGAGCTGCGGAATTCGGACTTGGTAATCGGACTTACATTTACCCCTATTATCTTTGTGCATTCGCGGCGTATTGTCGAAACCGGGAAGTTCTTGAATAGCCCTCCGTCTACATAATAATGTTTGTTGATCTCCACGGGCCTGAATATAATAGGGACGGAGCATGAGGCTATTACTGCCGGTATTAACGGGCCGGAGGTAAACACCATACTTTCACCATGCTCTATGTCTGTAGCCACCACATGCAAGGGGATTTTCAGATCTTCGAAGTTTTTTGATTTTAAATGTTTTTTCAGAAAAGACTGGAAGCCCTGACTTTTGAAAAAACCTCCGTGAGGTATTGCAAATTCCGCAAACTCGCGAAAAACCTTTTTCTTAAAGAAAGATATTATCTCTTCGGGTGTATGTCCGTCAGCATATAGTACTCCGGCAAAAGCCCCTGCGCTGGTACCCGATATAATTTCAGGATAAAGTCCTCTTTCATTGAGTGCCTGTAGTACACCAAGATGGGCAAAACCTTTTGCACCTCCTCCACTCAGAGCTATTCCCAGCTTATATATATTCTTTTCGGAGCTCATTTATTGTGTGACACAGATTTAGTTCAGAGCAAATTTAGTTATAATCCTTTTACTTATGAAACTGTTGGAGCAATAAATTGAAAAGTGAAGGTGATCTTAATAATAAGACCGTTCAATCCGGCTTAAGGTTCTTATATAATAAAAAAGCCCCTGCTTTGATGTATCAAAGCGGGGCTTATGTATTTTAGGTAATAATTATTTTACTTCAAACTCTTGTTTCATATCTATTTCTTCCTTGTTTTCATCATAAAAATGATATTCGAGAAGAGCCAGATTCTGGTTTGGTAATATGTTTATTCCCCTACTGTATCTCCATTTCCACTGCCATTTGAGGGAAACAAGACCTTGATTGATAAACGCTGCAACGTATGGATGTACGTGCAAGGTAAATTTCTTCACTTTCAGATCTTTCACAAGATAACTGATTTTCATACGCAAGGTGTCTGTGAATAATATGGATGGCCTAATTTCGCCTTTTCCGAAACAGTTGGGACAAATCTCGGTTGTGGTGATTTCCATTTCAGGACGAACGCGCTGCCTTGTGATTTGCATCAATCCAAATTTGCTCAAAGGCAAAATATTGTGCTTGGCGCGGTCGTTTGCCATTAATTCCTGCATTCTTGTTATCAGTTGACTGCGGTGCTCGCCTTCAGTCATATCTATAAAGTCGATTACGATTATGCCCCCCATGTCTCGCAATCTTAGCTGTCTGGTTATTTCTTCTGCTGCCGCGGAATTCACTTCCCAGGCGTTATTTTCTTGTCCGGCTTCCGGATTCTTAGACCTGTTACCGCTGTTTACGTCTATTACGTGTAATGCTTCCGTGTGTTCTATAATCAGATATGCTCCATTGCGGAACGTTACTGTTTTTCCGAAAAGAGCTTTTATTTGTTTTGTAACGCCGAAGTTATCGAATATGGTGAGATCACCATCGTACTGTTTTACAATGTTCTTCTTCTCAGGCGCAATGAATGAAATATAATCTTTTATCTGATTACATGTGTCGGGATCATTTACATGAATTTCCTGAAAGCTCGAATTAAATACGTCGCGCAAAAGTGCAACGATACGTCCTGTTTCTTCAAAGACGAGGGTCGGCAATTTGCTTTTTTGTATTTTGGGAAGATTGTCATCCCATCGCTTGACCAGTGTTTTCAGTTCAGTATCCAGGTCGGCTACTTTTTTGCCTTCGGCTACGGTTCTTACTATTACGCCGAAGTTTTTAGGCTTTATACTCTGTATCAGCTGGCGTAGTCGGGCTCGTTCTTCCTTCGACTTTATTTTTTGCGATACGGAGACTTTATCGTTGAAAGGTATAACAACAAGGAAACGTCCGGCCAGGGACAATTCCGATGTAAGGCGGGGGCCTTTTGTCGATATAGGTTCTTTGGCTATTTGTACCAGGATTTCCTGTCCGGGTTTCAGTATGTCGCTGATAGAGCCATCCTTGTCGATATCATTCTCCAGTTTCATTTTGGAGATGTTCGGGAATTTTTTCTTATCAACTAGTGCCTGTTTGTAGAACTTATCAACAGATTTGAATTGAGCACCAAGATCTAAATAGTGAAGAAAAGCGTCCTTTTTGTATCCAATGTCTACAAAAGCAGCGTTTAGTCCGGGCATAAGCTTTTTCACTTTGCCGGCATAGATGTTCCCTACCGCGTATGAAGCGTCTCTTCCTTCTTTTTGCAGTTCGACAAGCTTTTTGTCTTCAAGTACTGCTATCGAGACCTCATTGGGCTGAACATCGACTACTAGTTCGCTATTCATAACTATAATTTAGAAGTTGAAAATTAGATTTAAATATATTCAGTATTTAAACCTGAAAATAGGGTTGCTTCTTTATATCCGAGAAGCGGGTTTCATATAATACACAAAGAACAAACTTAAAATTCAACAATTTGTAAGTTTGTTCCTGTATATTTCTGTTAAAGAAAGAACTAAGGCTTATTTTTTCTTTTTGTGCCTATTCTTTCTCAGTCTTTTTTTGCGCTTATGCGTAGACATTTTATGTCTTTTTCTTTTCTTTCCGCTTGGCATGTTATTTATATATTTAGTAATTAATAATTATGTGCGTCTCAATTACTTTCTTACCTGGATTACGAAAGTTTTAGCCGGTTTGAATGCCGGAATTGAATGTGCTGGTATAATGATAGTCGTGTTTTTAGAGATGTTACGAGCTGTTTTTTGAGCTCTTGTCTTCACGATGAAACTACCGAAACCTCTTAAATAAACATTTTCATTCTTGCTCAGGGAGTCTTTGACTACGTCCATGAATGATTCAACTGTTTTCAATACAGTCGCTTTGTCTATGCCTGTATTTTTCGCAATCTCGTTAACGATGTCAGCTTTTGTCATTTTCTTATTTTTTTTAGATTCAAAACAATTAATTTTTTGGACTGCAAATATATAGCTTTTTATTTACCTTTGAAACAAATAATAACCATTTTTTCTAAATAATGCAGAAATTAACTTTCGGCGACAGATGATTTTTGCTTATGGTAAATAATTGTAAATGAGTAAAGAAAAAGATTTAAGATTGAGTTCTATATTAATAAGGTGGTATAATCGGAATAAGCGGGACCTGCCCTGGCGTGATACCACAGACCCTTATATTATTTGGATTTCAGAAATCATATTGCAGCAAACTCGTGTAGATCAGGGATATGCGTATTTCACCCGGTTTGTAAAAAGATTTCCTTCTGTAGATTTATTGGCACAGGCCGAAGAGGATGAGGTTTTGAAACTTTGGCAGGGCTTGGGATACTATAGCCGTGCGCGTAATCTTCATGCGGCCGCAAAAATAGTTTTGGAGAAATATCAGGGAGTTTTTCCACAAGACTATACTGATGTTTTGAGTATGAAAGGGGTGGGAGAGTATACGGCTGCCGCAATCGTATCTTTTGCCTATGATCAGCCGCATGCTGTAGTTGACGGTAATGTATTCAGGGTGCTGTCGCGTATATTTGCAGTAGAAGAGCCTATAGATAGCACAAAGGGTAAGAAGTTGTTTTCTCAGCTTGCTCAGGAACTTCTAGATGATAAAAGGGCGGGTTTGCACAATCAGGCTATCATGGAATTTGGAGCATTGCAGTGTGTGCCTGTGTCGCCTGATTGTAACAGTTGTCCGGCTTCGGTAATGTGTCTTGCCTATGCTCAGGACAAGGTGAATGTATATCCGGTTAAAGCCGGGAAGCAAAAAGTGCGCGCCCGTTTTTTCAATTATTTTGATGTCAGGTACGGCGATGGATATATGCTTTTGCATAAACGTACGGCCAAAGATATCTGGCAGGGCCTGTATGAATTGCCATTGATAGAAACCGCAGAAGCTATGTCTATAGAGGAGTTGCACAGGACAGATAGTTTCAGGCGTATATTCGAAAATGGAGATGGGCTTCATATTAAATATATAACGCAAATGAAGCACATTCTTTCTCATCAGGCTATACATGCAGTATTTTATCAGGTGGAGGTTCGAAAGGTGTCAGCTGTAGATGGATATATAGAGGTGAGAGCTAGTGATGTGGACGAATATCCGGTGTCTCGCCTGGTTCATAAATATTTAGAAAAAATGTAACTATTCGGGTCTGGTATTTGCATAAGCCGCAAAACGCTCTAACTTTGTACGAAACATAAACAAATATCGAAACATGGATAAGATATCTTTAATTGTTCCTTGCTATAATGAAGAACAAGCACTCCCTTTCCTATATAAAGAATTAGTGAAACTGACAGACGAAATGCCGGAACAGGAATTTGAATTTATTTTCATCAATGATGGTTCTAGGGACAAGACATTGGAGTTGGTAAAAGAATTGAAGGAATCAGATGATAGGGTACATTTTGTATCTTTCTCCCGTAACTTCGGAAAAGAGGCCGGTATATATGCCGGACTGAAAGCGGCTACAGGTAACTATATTTCATTGATAGATGCTGACTTGCAAGATCCGCCATCTCTTTTGAAGGAGATGTATGAGAGTCTTAAAACGGAAGAATTCGACTGTGTGGCGACAAGGCGTGTCGACAGAAAGGGTGAGCCTGTCATGCGCTCATTTTTTGCCAAACAGTTTTACAAACTGATAAATAAAATCTCAGATACGGAAGTTGTTGACGGTGCGCGTGATTTCCGTCTGATGACACGGCAGATGGTAGACGCCATTCTGGAGATGAGTGAGTATAACCGTTTTTCGAAAGGTATATTTGGTTGGGTCGGATTCAAAACCAAATGGATAGCTTTTGAAAACATAGAGCGTGTTGCCGGTGAAACCAAATGGTCGTTTATCGGGTTGTTTCTGTATTCGCTTGAAGGGATAATTGCTTTCTCTACCCGGCCTTTGCTTATCGCTTCCCTCTTTGGTATCTTGTTTTGTCTCATCGCATTTGTGATGATCTGTGTTATTATTTTCAAAACGCTGGTGTTTGGGGATGATGTGCAGGGTTACCCGTCCACTATGTGTGTGATCTTCTTTATCGGAGGTATTCAATTGTTTTGCCTTGGAATTTTGGGGCAGTATCTTTCCAAAACTTATCTGGAAACCAAAAAACGACCTATTTACATAGTAAAGGAAAAAGCATAAAAGGTTATTTTGCAATCTTTGGTTGTCAAATTTGAATAATTTGGCATATAAATTTTTGTGTTTAAAAAATAAAACTGTAATTTTGCGCCGATTGTCCGCAGACTCTCATTTGGTGCGCTTTTTGCGCTTTTAGCAAAGTGTCACGAATACCATCGGAAGTGATTGACAATTGATAGAAAAGTTTTAATCTTAAAATGAAAATATGAGTTCTTCTGCTCTTTTTTTAGTTGTTCTTTTAACAGGAATTATGCTTGTGTGTGCCGGGCTCGGCATGGCATTATTGTTATCACCGAAATCATTTAACGCACAAAAAGGAGAACCATATGAATGTGGGGTTCCTACTCACGGTACTTCATGGATGCAGTTTAAGGTAGGGTATTACCTTTATGCGATCCTGTATCTGATGTTCGATGTGGAGGCGATCTTCTTATTTCCGTGGGCGACTGTTGTACGGAATTTAGGGCTGCCCGGATTATATAGCATATTGTTTTTCGTATTAATCTTAGGTCTTGGACTGGCCTATGCATGGAGGAAAGGAGCATTGCAATGGAAATAAAGAAAATATATATAAAAGGTATTCCTAACGATGAGTTTAAGGATAATGAGTATCTTGAAGATTATATAAAGGAACTGAATGAAAACGGAGTTCCCGTTGTTGTTGGAAAGTTGGACGATCTTATTAACTGGGGACGCTCCAATTCTGTCTGGCCTCTGGCATTTGCTACCAGTTGTTGTGGTATTGAGTTTATGGCTTCGGCTGCTGCCCGTTACGACCTTGCCCGTTTTGGGATGGAGGTTACACGTAATAGTCCCCGTCAGGCCGATACGATGGTAGTAGCAGGCACAATTGTGCATAAAATGGCTCCGCTACTGAAGCGTGTATACGATCAGATGGCAGAACCGAAATATGTTGTGGCCATGGGTAGTTGTGCTATTTCCGGCGGTCCGTTTGTAGATTCATACCATGTAGTGAAAGGGATAGATGAAATAATGCCGGTAGATGTATATGTGCCGGGATGTCCTCCTCGTCCGGAAGCGCTATTCTATGGCTTGATGCAGCTGCAACGTAAAATAAAGGTAGAACGCTTTTTGTTCAAAGTGGATAAAAAGAATAAGTAACCCCTTTCTGGTTACACCAGGGGATGGTTATTCCCCATATAAAACGAACATGTAATTCGCAACTATAATATATCGATGGAAAACATCAGGAAAGTAATATTGGAAGCCGTACCCGAAGCGGTGATCGAAGAAGCCGGAAGGCTTACGGTTACTGTGGAACCGGACAAATTACGCCATTTGGCAAAAGCTCTTCGTTATCATGCAGAGTATCCTTTCGACTATCTGGCTATGCTGACCGGAATGGACTGGGGAGAAAAGCTCGGAGTAAACTATCTTTTGGCTTCATCAAAAGATTTATCCAAAGAGGTTGTAATGAAAACAGGTACAGCCGATAGAGAAAATCCTTTGCTTTATACTGTTACAGATATATGGGAAACTGCCCATTATAACGAACGTGAGGTATATGCAATGTTCGGTATCCGTTTTATCAATAATCCGGATATGCGCCGTTTCTTTCTCAATTCCGATTGGAATGGTTTTCCATTGAAAAAAGATTATGATGCAAACCCAGTATTGAATCCAGTTTCGGTAGAGAGTAAAGATATCGTTGATGTCGCTCCCCGGATTATGGAAACTCCGAATGGATTGAAGGAGGAAACTGTAAGGGTATTCGAAGAGACCGATTATATAATAAATATAGGACCACAACACCCTTCTACTCATGGGGTAATGCACTTCCGTGTTGCATTGGAAGGTGAGATGGTGAAGAAGATAGACGTTCATAGCGGATACATTCATCGCGGGATAGAAAAGATGTGTGAGAACATGACTTATCCGCAAATACTACACCTGACAGACCGTCTGGACTATCTTTCCGCAAATATCAACCGTCACGGCCTATGTATGTGCGTGGAGAAAGCCTCAGGAATAGAAGTTCCGGAAAGAGCGCAATATATCCGTACCATTATGGATGAGTTGAATCGTATAGATTCTCATCTTGTAGCATGGGCGACCATGTGTATGGACTTAGGTTCTACCACTGCTTTTATATATGGTATGCGCGAACGCGAGGAAATTCTTAAAATATTTGAACAAACATCAGGTGGGCGTTTGATTATCAATTACAACGTTATCGGTGGTGTTATGTTCGATATATATCCTGAATTCCAGAAAGATGTAAAAGCGTTTATTCCGCTTATGCGTAAGCGCCTGAAAGAATACGACCGATTGTTTACAGGAAATGTTATTGCACTGGGACGTATGAAAGGAATTGGCCTTCTTTCCAAAGAAGATGCTATCTCTTATGCGGTTACAGGGCCTGCCGGACGTGGATCGGGTTTTGCTTCTGACATCCGTAAGCATGTACCTTATGCGCTTTACGACAAAGTAGAATTTACAGAAATTATACGCGAAGAAGGAGACGCTTTCGCCAGATACCTGAACCGTCTGGATGAAATAGAAGAGTCTCTGAAAATTATAGAACAATTGGTAGACAATATACCTGATGGCGAATTCTTAGCTAAAACAAAAGCTATCATCAAATTGCCTGAAGGAGAATTTTACCAGAGAGTGGAAGCCGGCCGTGGAGAATTCGGTGTATTCATCGAAAGCCGTGGTGATAAGGTTCCATACCGTCTGAAGTTCCGTTCTCCGTCGATGGCTGCCGTGTCGGTGATGCCTTTGATTTGTGAAGATGAAAAAATTTCAGACTTTATCGGTATCGGTGGTTCTATGGACTATGTGATTCCTGATATCGACCGTTAATACAGATTAAGGTCTCAGGCCTATTTGTTGCTTTTGTATTTGCAACAGCAATAGTAGGTTGCGATTAAATAATGTTGCATTAAATGCTTTTTTGCTTATTCATTTTATCAATATAAAAACATATGCTGTTAAAATTTTCGTTAGAGCCCTCTCAATTGACCACATGGCTTGATACATGGCTACACGCCAATTTGCCTACATGGGCAGCTCTGACAATAGAATTTGTACTGATAGGTGTTGTCTTACTTACTCTTTATGCAGTACTGGCCTTGATATTAATCTATGTAGAACGTAAAATTACGGCATTTTTTCAGGCTCGTTTAGGTCCCAACCGTGTAGGTAAGTACGGACTCGTTCAGAGTGTGGCCGACATGGTTAAGATATTGCTGAAAGAAATTATTCATGTTAAGCAGTCTGACAGGTTCCTGTTTTTTACAGCGCCTTTCTTTATGATTGTGGCTTCCATGCTTACATTCGGTGCATTACCATTTGGGCAGGGACTTCAAGTCGTGGATTTCAATATCGGAGCATTCTATGTAATTGCCGTTTCATCATTGGGTATCATCGGTGTACTATTGGCAGGATGGTCCAGTAACAACAAATATTCGATGATTGGAGCCATGCGAAGCGGTGCGCAATTTATCAGCTACGAGCTTTCAGCAGGATTTGCTTTGATGACAATGGTTGTACTTTCGGGTACAATGAGTTTTTCCCAGATAATACAGGGACAGACATATCTTCACCAATGGAATATAATAGCAGGACACGTGCCCGCATTTATTGCATTTATTATTTATCTGATTTCAGGACATGCCGAGACTAACCGTGGACCTTTCGACTTACCGGAAGCCGAATCGGAGTTAACGGCAGGTTATCATACGGAATATTCAGGATTGCAATTTGGGTTTTTCTATCTGGCAGAGTATCTGAATATGTTTATCGTTGCTGGTATCGCCGCTACAGTATTCTTAGGAGGATGGATGCCTGTACAAATTGAAGGTTGGGATGACTTTAACCAGATAATGAACTATATTCCTTCATTCGTGTGGTTCTTTATGAAAGCAGGATTCCTTGTTTTCCTTAGTTTGTGGGTAAGATGGACATTCCCGCGTTTGCGTATCGACCAGCTATTGAATCTGGAATGGAAATATTTATTACCGATCAATATGGTAAACATATTATTGATGGTAGCTATGGTTTTATTGGGTTGGACTTTTAAATGAGTAAAAGATAGTATTTATATACTGTTGCAGATATAAAAATAATAAAAAGGTCTGAGGCCTTAATTTATAGAAAATACGACAATGAGTTCAGTATCAGAATATTTTTCAGGTTTATTTGGAGGTATCAAGTCATTGCTCACGGGGATGAGAGTGACGTGGGGTGAGCTGTGGACAAAAAAGATCACAGAGCAATACCCTGAAAACCGTGCAACCCTAGTAATTCCTGACCGTTTCCGTGGCGAGCTGATTATGCCGCACGATGAAAACAACGAACATGCCTGTACCGCTTGTGGTATCTGTCAGATGAATTGTCCGAACGGAACAATACAGGTTATATCGAAGAGTATAGAAACAGAAGACGGGAAAAAGAAAAAAATCATAGATCGTTACATCTATGATTTAGGAATGTGTACATTCTGTAATCTGTGCGTGATAACTTGTCCGTCGGATGCAATTGTTTTTGCGAATACATTTGAAAATTCGCTTTTCACTCGTAGCAAGCTTATACAGCAATTAAACCATGAGGGGTCTAAGCTTCGTGAAAAGAAAAAGGAAAAACCGGCTCCTGCTGTAGTCTCAGCTCCTGTAGCTAAAGCTGAAGAAGCTGTGCATGGAAAGAGTACTGCACCGGAAAATGTTCCTCAAACACCGCTTGAGCCTATACCTGCACAGGATATAAAAACGGCCGATGGAAGCCATCCCGAACTGGATGTGAAAAAAGATGTGACAACCAAGACAGTACCTGCATCGAAAACAGATGGAGATATTGAGCCAAAAGAAGATAAAGAATAAATAATATACGATAATCAACAGATTATGGCAGAACAGATTATATTTTACATTATAGCGACAATCATTGTGTTTTCCACCATCATGGCGGTTACGACACAGAAGATTATCCGCTCGGCGACATTCCTGTTATTTGTCCTTTTGGGGACGGCAGGTTTGTATTTACTTCTCGATTACCATTTCCTGATGGCAGTACAGATTGCAGTCTATGCAGGAGGGGTGATGGTACTATTTATCTTTGCTATCCTGCTCACCCATGAACCGGGTGTGGATGTAAGATTCGAAAAACCGGGCAGGATGTTTGTCGCAGCTGTTACGGCTTTGGCCGGACTTGGTATTTGTGGTCACATTATATTCTACAATGTGAATAAATTCTATACTTATGTTACGCAGAGCGAATTGCAGATGCAGGATATAGGTATGGCGATGATGGGTACGGATAAATACCAATACTTATTGCCGTTCGAGGCTATAAGCGTGTTATTGTTAGCTTGTATTATTGGTGGTATAATGATTGCCAGAAAAAGATAAATAGACATTATGGGTGATTTTATAACAAGTTTTCTATCAGGACCGGTGCCTATCGAGGCATATCTGGCGGTAAGTACGATTATGTTCTTTGCCGGAGTATATGGTTTCCTTTCGCGTAAAAACATGTTGATGGTTCTGGTTTCTGTAGAGTTGATGCTCAATGCCGCCGACCTTAATTTTGTTGTATTTAATCGTTATCTATATCCGGGACAGCTCGAAGGGTTTTTCTTTACCCTGTTTGCTATAGGTATAGCTGCGGCAGAAACAGCCATCGCCATCGCCATCATCATCAATATATACCGCCATGTGAAGAGTATATATATAGATGAGAATATTACTAAAATGAAAAACTAAGCAAGGAAAAGATATAAAATATGGACGCATTTAATTATTCTATACTGATACTTGTACTTCCTGTCGTAATGTTCCTCATTTTGGGGCTGGGCGGAAAATATATGAAGCCTGTAATTGCCGGAACACTGGGAAGCCTTTCCCTTGCTGTAATGACGGTGTTGGCTTATACCACAGCTTATCAGTATTTCTTCGAAGTTGGAAAAGGTGCTGATGGCGTTTATCAGGCTATAAATGTATTCCACTTCCAGTGGTTAAGATTTACGGATACCTTACATATCGACTTAGGAATGTACCTCGATCCTATTTCGGTGATGATGCTCGTAGTGATTACTACCGTATCTCTGATGGTACATGTTTATAGCTTAGGCTATATGAAGGGTGAAAAAGGATTTCAACGTTATTACGCTTTTCTATCCCTGTTTAGTTTCGCAATGCTCGGGCTTGTTGTGGCAACCAATATATTCCAGATGTATATCTTCTGGGAACTAGTGGGGGTATCTTCATTCCTGCTCATCAGTTTCTATTATGTAAAACCGTCGGCAGTAGCTGCTTCAAAGAAAGCATTTATTGTTACTCGTTTTGCCGACTTCTTCTTCCTTGTAGGTATTCTGTTACTATCATATTTCACAGGTACATTCGACTTTGCCACATTGACTGCATCGAATGCAGATATCTGTGTGTCGTCTACAGCCGGGATGTCATTCCTTGGTATGTCTGTTCTATCGTGGGCAATGCTTCTGATATTTGTGGGAGGTGCCGGAAAATCGGCGATGATGCCGTTTCACATTTGGTTGCCCGATGCGATGGAAGGCCCGACCCCTGCGTCTGCCCTTATCCATGCGGCAACGATGGTGGTAGCCGGAGTGTTCCTTGTAGCGCGCTTATTCCCTATATATCACTTCGGAGCGCCTGAAATTTTGACTGTTATAGCGTGGGTAGGAGCGATCACGGCATTGTTTGCTGCGGTAGTGGCATGTACCCAAACCGATATTAAACGTGTACTGGCATTCTCAACTATATCTCAGATTGCATTCATGCTTACCTCTTTAGGGGTTTCCAAATTTGGAGAACATGAAGGACTGGGTTATATGGCAGGTATGTTCCATTTGTTTACGCATGCATTCTTCAAAGCTCTGTTGTTCCTTGGAGCAGGAGCTATTATCCATGCGGTACACAGTAATGAGATGGGAGATATGGGCGGTCTGAAAAAATATATGCCGATTACGTGTATTACATTTGCAATCGCATTGTTTGCAATTGCCGGCGTACCGTTCTTCTCCGGATTCTATAGTAAGGATGAAATACTGGCTTCGGCTTTCGAACATAACAAAGCAATATACTTTATATTGAGTTTTGCTGCGGGATTGACGGCATTCTACATGACACGTCTTTTCCTACGCATCTTCTTCTACGAAAGTGATAAGCACTATCATCACAAGCCTCACGAAGCAGGCCCTATGATGTTTATACCTCTTATTATATTAGCCATATTTGCATTTGGTGCAGGGTATATTCCATTCGGACACTTTGTAACATCTGACGGTGCACCATATGATATTCATATCAATTGGCAGGTAGCGATAACAAGTATCATTATCTCATTTATTGGAATGGGTATTGCGGTGCGGATGTATTATAAGAAAAATGATATACCTGATAGAATTACAGCAAGTATCAGCACATTCTACAAATGGGCGTACAATAAGTTCTATTTCGACGAATTGTGGCTATATGTAACGCGTAATATTATCTTCAAACGTATCTCTGCAACGATAGCATGGTTCGATAAGAAGTTTGTAGACGGCTTTATGGATTCACTGGCTTATGTAACACAGGCAGCGTCCAGCACAATCAAAGACTTCCAGTCGGGATATATCCAACAATATGCATTTGCATATCTGCTGGGAGCGTTGATACTTGTAGTCGGTTTTGGCGGATGGTTAATTGCTTTTATTTGTAAATAAGATATAGTTAAAAATATAAGAATATGAATATTCTTTCATTATTTGTTCTGGTTCCTGTTGTGATGTTGCTTGCGTTTATACCTTGCCGCAACATCAAACAAGTACGCACCGTGGGAGTAGTAGGTGCAGTTATAGAAGTTATTTTAGCTTTGGTTCTCCTGTTTATGTTCTATCAGGAACGTGCAGCAGGAAATGCAGCAGAAATGCTGTTCACATTCGATGCAGTTTGGTTTCAGGCAGCAAGCATGAATATACATTATGCTATAGGGGTTGATGGTATTTCTGTGCTGATGATACTGCTTACCGCTGTCATTATATTTACGGGGACTTTTGCTTCATGGAATATGAACCCGTTGCCAAAAGACTTCTTTATGTGGCTGACTCTCTTGTCTATCGGTGTATATGGCTTCTTCATCTCTTTGGATATGTTTACCATGTTCTTCTTCTACGAGATAGCCCTGATACCGATGTACTTGTTGATCGGACTTTGGGGTACGGGGCGTAAAGAATATTCGGCAATGAAACTTACCCTCATGTTGATGGGAGGTTCGGCATTCCTCTTCGTAGGTATTCTGGGTATATACTTCCATTCTTCCATTACAGGAGATTATACATTCAATATACTGGAAATAGCTGCTAATAATTCGATTCCTGTTTCAGTCCAATATTGGGCATTCCCTCTTACATTCTTAGGTTTTGGAGTTCTTGGGGCTTTGTTTCCATTCCATACGTGGTCGCCTGATGGTCACGCATCTGCACCGACAGCTGTATCTATGCTTCATGCAGGAGTATTGATGAAGCTGGGAGGATACGGTTGTTTCCGTATCGCTATGCGTCTGATGCCGGAAGCTGCTGACGAACTATCTTGGATATTCATTATACTTACAGGTATCAGTGTTATCTACGGAGCATTAGGAGCTATTGCTCAAACAGACTTGAAATATATCAATGCTTATTCTTCAGTGAGCCACTGTGGATTGGTATTGTTTGCTATATTGATGATGAACCAGACCGCCATGACGGGTGCTGTGATGCAGATGCTTTCACATGGTCTGATGACAGCTCTTTTCTTTGCCCTGATTGGTATGATATACGGACGTACACATACTCGCGATATACGCCAGATGGGAGGGCTGATGAAGATTATGCCATTCCTGAGCGTATGTTATGTGATTGCCGGTTTGGCATCTTTGGGACTACCGGGATTGAGTGGTTTCGTTGCTGAGATGACAATTTTTGTAGGTGCATTTGAGCACAACGATTTGTTCCATCGAATCTTTACCATTGCAGCAATATCTTCAATTGTGGTAACAGCTGTTTATATTCTGAAAGTGGTTGGTAAAATATTATATGGTCCGGTTCAGGATCCGCATCATTTAGAATTGACTGATGCTGTATGGCATGAAAAAATAGCAACAGTAGGATTGATAATCTGTGTTGCAGGTATGGGATTGTTCCCAGGATGGATTTCCGATTTGATTACTTCAAGTCTGGGATATATAAAATAAGTAAGAAATAGATTGTAAACATTGAAATTATAAGATATAAAAATGGATTTGAGTAATTATTTGTTGATGAAGCACGAGCTATCACTGATAGTGGTATTTCTCTTACTTATTATTTATGATTTGTTTGCTTCGGACAACGCAAAGAAATATTTCTTCCCCGTGGCCTGTACTTTGTTTCTGGCACATACCGTCCTATGTTTCTTTTTTAAAGATAGTGGAGCATCCTTTGCAGGCATGTATGTTACCGGTCCGGCTTATCTTACAATAAAGAATATACTGAATATAGGTGTATTCCTCATTTTCTTACAAGCAAATTCATGGCTCAACAGACCTGATTCGATAATCAAGCGTGGAGAATTCTTCATGCTGACTATACTTACCCTGATCGGTATGAATCTCATGATTTCTTCAGGAAACTTCCTGTTGTTCTATATTGGCCTCGAAACAGCATCCTTGCCTATCGCGGCTTTGGTTGCGTTTGATAAATACAGACAAGAATCGGCAGAAGCCGGAGCCAAATATATATTTAATGCTATCTTCTCATCAGGTATGATGGTTTTCGGGTTATCATTCTTATATGGAGCCTGCGGAACGCTATATTATGCAGATATCGCAACAAATATATATTCTACGCCGATGGTAATAATGGCAATGGTATTTATTCTGGCTGGAATATTCTTTAAAATATCTCTTGTTCCGTTCCATCTTTGGGCACCGGACACATATCAGGGCGCGCCTACCAATGTGACCCTTTATTTATCTACCATATCGAAGGGGGCCGCAGTGTTTGCTCTGATGACTATCCTGTTCAAAGTGTTTCCAGTACTTGCAGACGTTTGGCAAAACATAATATGGATCATAATCCTGCTTACTATTACAATTGGTAACCTGTTTGCTCTTCGTCAGAAGAATATGAAACGCTTCCTGGCATTCTCTTCCATATCGCAGGCCGGTTATATCATGTTAAGTGTATTTACGGGAACAGCCGAAGGTATGGCTGCAACAATGTTCTACATCTTTGTGTATGTATTCTCCAATCTGGCAGCTTTCGGAGTTATTTCTGCGATAGAGGATAAGACAGGTAAAGTGAGTATGAATGACTACAACGGATTATATTATACCAATCCAAAACTGGCGTTGGCTATGATGATTGCCATGTTCTCGTTGGGAGGTATTCCTCCGACAGCTGGTTTCTTCAGTAAGTTGTTCGTATTTATGACAGCTATGCAGCAGGGACATGTGTTACTTGTTTTCCTTGCATTCCTGAATACAGTTATATCGCTATATTACTATTTACTGGTAGTAAAAGCAATGTTTATCAATAAGAACAATTCTCCTATTGAGGCTGTTAATACAGACGGATATTTAAAGATATCATTGGTCGTATCGATGGCCGGAATATTTGTAATCGGTATGGTAAGCTGTTTCTATCAATATATAGATAAAGTTAGTTTTGGCATATATTAAATATTATTAATTTATAAATAAAATTCGACAGAAGACTGTATCTTTGGGCTTCTGTCGAATTTTGTACAATAAAAACATATAAGAAAGAGAGTGTTTAATGATATGATATTCAGTCTAACTGATTGTCGTATTTTAAGTTAACGAAATAATAAATAGGTCTGAGACCTTACAACAAATATCATTTATGAATTTATTTGTTTTACTTCAGGCGGCTACCCCCGTTGTAGAAATGGCGGAGCAAACAGCCCAGGTTGCTCCCGAAGAGAGTTATTTAAGCCTTGTGATGAAAGGTGGATGGATACTATTGCCCATCTTTCTTTTGTCGCTTTTAGCTATATATGTCATTATAAATAAGTGGCTGGTAGTAAATCGTCTTGGTAAAAAAGATTCGGTCTGGCTATCCCGGGTTGTGGAGTTGATACACGAAGGAAAAGTCGATAAAGCTTTGAAATTTTGCGTAGAACGTCCTTATGCTTCAGCTAAAGTGATTGCCGCCGGACTTAAAGACTTTGATCGTGATGATAAAGAAATACAAGAGTCGATGGAAGTCGAAGCCCGCCAGCAAATAAGTATATTGGAAAACCAGATGAACTGGCTTGGAATCACAGCTTCTATTGCACCTATGCTCGGGTTTCTGGGTACAATTTTCGGGGTTATAAAGATCTTCTATGATATAGCAAAGACAAACGATCTCGCTATAGATACGATTTCTACGGGACTTTATCAGAAAATGATATGTTCCGGAGCCGGGTTGCTCGTAGGGATTATAGCATATGCGGGTTATTATGTACTGAACGGACGTATCGACAAAGTGGTAGTCAACATCGATAAAGAATCTAACGAAGTATTGAAGGCAATCAGAGCTTATAAAAGAGGTAGTGTTGAGGCCTGATTTTATAAAGCTTATTCTTAAAAAAGAGAGAAAACATGAAAATAGAACGGAGAAAATCAAGGGCTGCGGAGGTTTATACCTCTTCGTTGAACGATATAATGTTCTTCCTGTTGTTGTTTTTTCTTATAATATCCACTATGGTTACTCCGGCGGCTATCAGAGTGCTTTTGCCGAATGCCGCAACTTCGGAGCAGGTTGTAACCAAGAAGAATATTAACTTGATAATAACTCAGGATTTGAGATATTATGTTAATGATAAGGAAGTTACGAAAGAGGAGATTGAGCCGGCCTTGATGGCAGCTATTACAAAGGAAAAAGAAAAGAACAATAATGTCGAAGTAAATGTTCTATTACAAGCAGATAAGTCATTGAGTCTGCAGAACGTTGTTGATGTGATTGATATCGGGAATAAATTGCAAGTGAAAATGGTGCTGTTTACCCAAAAACCTGAATAATTAATTTCTAAAAAAAAGACAAAATCATAAGTTTCACTATTACTAAAAAAAGATAATAATAGATGAAATTTATACTAGATGATGCAACATTTCTACAAAAAATGCATCTCTAAAATGAAGCTTGACCAATATGAATGAACTGCAAATTATAGCAGGCTGTAAGGAACAAAAGCGTGAAGCTCAAAAAATGCTATACGAGGTGTATGCCCGTAAGATGTATAGTATTTGCTTACGCTATAGTTCTGATCAAGACGCTGCTCAGGATTTATTGCAGGACGGATTCATGAAAGTATTTGCCAATATTGATTCATTTCAAGACAGAGGCTCTTTCGAAGGTTGGCTCAAGCGCATATTTATAAACCTTGCTTTAGAAAACTTAAGAAAGAAAAAATCAATAATTCAGACTTCCGATGATGTTCAGAATCTTCCCGATGTAGTGGACGATTCTACTGAAGACGAGCAAATGTATAAAATATCGGAGGGTGAATTACTGAAAATGGTACAAGACCTGCCGCGTGGTTATTCTACAGTTTTCAACTTGTATGCGATAGAAGATTATTCACACAAGGAAATAGCAGAAATGATGGGTATTAGTGAAGGTACTTCACGTTCTCAATATGTAAGAGCCCGAAATATCTTACAGGAGAGGGTGAAACAATATATTAAAGAGAGATCATAACAAGATGATAGAAGATAAAGACAAAATAAAGGATCTATTCTCCTCAAAGTTAGGAAACTTTGAGCCGGAAGTGCCTGCATCCATTTGGGGTGGGCTGGATCAGCTTTTGTCTAATCAGCCTGTACAAGCGCCTGATGCATCATCTTCATCTTCATCTGCAAATTCTTCGACAGCCAATGCAGCTTCTTCGACCTCAAAAGCATCTACTATAAAGACCATCGCTATTGCTGTAGGTGTAGCAGCAGCAATTGCAATTGGTATATTATCTATTCCAACAGATGATAAACCAATAATGGAAGATGCTAATGTTGTTGAAACAGAAGGAGTTAAGACTCCTGTTGAAACGCAGGATGTGGATACTGTGATTGAGGTTCCAAAAGTTGTGCCGCCACTACTGGCCAAGGCACGGGCTATAGTTGAACCGGTAGAAGCTGTAGCAACAACGGAACCTGAACCAGAACCAGAAGTGGTATCTGAACCTTTAGTGAAAGAAGAAGTTAAGGAAGAGAAAAAAGAAGTAAAAGCTGCGCCAATGTTGGCACAAACGAGAGTTATATTGCCGGAAGCGGAATCACCGTCGAAAGGACTCTCTCTTGGAATTACTGTTGATGCAGGGTTGTTTGCTGACAATGTAAATGAAAGAGGCGGGGATATCCTGTTCTCTCGTAAGGTAAGATCTTCGACTTTCAGGTCAGCTCTGAATAAGGAAAATAGTGAGTTTGAACTTGAACATAAGCAGCCTATTTCGTTTGGAGTAACAATCAGCAAACAGATAGCACCAAAATTATCATTCGAAACGGGGTTGGTTTATACACACTTGTCATCGAAGATAAAATCAAGTAGCGTGTTCAATATAAGTGAATCGCAGTATTTTAACTATCTGGGTATACCATTATCTCTGAATTATACGTTCTTTGAATTAGGTAAGACTAAATTCTATTTTGCACTGGGTGGAATGGTACAGAAAGATATAAATGGAAGATATGTAAGCAATATGGGCTTCTCCATGCTGGATATTGAAGATAAAGATCTTGCAGGACATGTCTTTTATTCTGAGCCATATTATATAAGAGAGTCTGTGAAACAATCAAATCCTCAGTTCTCGGTAAGATCATCTCTGGGTATTTCCTACCCTTTGTATAAAAAAATGTATCTTTATGGGACGATAGGAGGGGCATATTACTTCGATGCCAGAAATAAGTACAGAACTATATATTCTGACAGAAAGACCCAGTTAGACCTGAATCTGGGAATTAAATTTGATTTTTAAAAAAAAATAATACAATTAAAAAATAAACATGAAAAAAACATCTTTACTGAAAATTTTTTGTAGTGTGTTCTCCGTGGTGTTGCTGATGTCATCATGCTTGGGAGATGGAGACAGTTCCTTTACTATTGAGAAGGATTTCGCTTATATTACGAAGGACGATTATGGACGGAAATTTGCCGTTACATCAAACGGATATATAATGCATGATAATATTACTAATTTAACTGAAGTAAATAAATGCTATTTTATAGGTTATAAGATATCATCTTCTTCGGCACAAGGATATTATGATGCAGAGTATGTGAATATACTGAATAATGGAAATGCTATAGCTCAGGAATCTTTGAGATTAAATAAACCGTATGAAAATAGTAACTTAGTTAGCAGAAACGATACCATTGTTCCTACAAGTGTAAGTATTGCAGCATGGTCTCCGGCAAATACCATTGGAGATAACTGGCTGATCGGCTACAGCCTGACTAAGAAAGAAAGAGATGAAGTTAAAGCTTTCTTTTATTATGATGCAACTAACCAGAAAGATTCGGAAGGTGAAATTGATCCGACTAAAGATAATAAAATTATTATTGACGTAAGATTCGGTATAACAGATAAAGGAACAGGTGATAATAATATAACCGATTCTTTTTCTGCCATAGGGAATTTGTCTTACCTCAGAAGTAGCTTTTCACCAAACTTTAGCGGTGTGACTACCGACTATGTAAATGTACCGGTAAAATTCAGATACCAGAAGTATACTTCTTCGGGGCAACCGGCAGAAGTGGTTTATATTGGTAACTGGCAGTTATCGGGTAGTAATGCATACTACATTCAGTTCAAAAAATAATATATAATCAAGAATAGCAATAAGAGACGTAGCCCGTGGACTACGTCTCTTTTATGTATAAAGAAATGTTGGAAAAAGATATCTTAACCATAATAACAGATCATTTGCCGCAGATAATAGCTTCGGCGATTATAATTTTATTAACTCCTTCTTCAAAATATATAGTAGGTAAAATAATAAGAAAATACGGTTCTCTTACTTTGAAGTCAGAACCCCGGACATTGCATATTATACAAGTAATAAATATACTTATCAACTTCACTTGTTTGGTTACTCTTGCTATTATCTGGGGTGTACAGCCACAGAATATGCTCGTGGCCCTGTCCTCTATATTTGCAGTGATAGGTGTTGCCATGTTTGCTCAATGGTCTATCCTAAGTAATATCACAGCCGGAATTATAATATTTTTTACTACGCCATTCAAGATTGGGGACGAGATCCATATTCTGGATAAAGATACTCCTATAGATGCCATAATAGAGAATATTCTGACATTTCATACCCACCTCAGGACTAAAGATAATGAGCTTATAATCATACCAAACTCACTCTTTTTGCAAAAAATAGTTTCTGTTGGAAAAATGGAAAGATAAAATGTAGCAGAATATGTTAAGTGGATTTTTTTCCTATATTTGTGATATTATAAACGAAATAGATAGTTGGATATGTCAGTGAACAAAGTAATATTGATAGGGAATGTAGGGAAAGATCCTGATGTGAAATATTTTGATAATGGGAGCGTAGTTGCTAATTTTACATTGGCCACTACCGAGAGAGGATACACTGCTGCTAACGGGACGCAGATCCCCGACCGTACCGAATGGCATAATATAGTTTGCTGGAGAGGTTTGGCTAAAGTAGCAGAACAGTTTGTGAAAAAAGGGACTCAGGTGTATGTTGAAGGTAAAATACGATCACGCACATATGACGATGCCAATGGAATGAAACGGTATGTAAATGAGATATATGCAGATAATCTCGAGCTACTGGGCAGCCGTAGGAGAGAAGGAGGCGAGGGTACTGAAAATATGCCGTATTCCCAGCCTGCAAACGAATCTTATCAATCACCAAATTCATATAATTCTACGAATAATATATCAGAGGAGGATGATTTGCCATTTTAGAGAAGATCATGATCTCATAGAATGAGATTTATCGAATATATTAGACAGGTTAATACAAATAGGAGACTGTTTGCTTTAATCTGTTTTTATTTTAGGGCAAAGACTATTTTTACATAGCGCATATATGGGGAAGCAAGCAACGTTATTCTTAATCATCTGTTGTATATTCATTTCTTGCAACGAATATACGCCGAAGCCTGTGGGGTATCCGCGAATAGATAAGGTGGAGTCCGGAGTGGTTAGATTCGAACATGCTGCATTCTCTTTCCGGTATCCGGCAAATGCCCGTATAGAAGAAGTGAGGAAAAACGATGAATCCGGCTTTTGGTTTAATATCTCTTATCCTGAATATGATGCGATTCTATACTGTACATATTTTCCGGTCGATAAGAGAAAACTTTCCGGTGCATTGGAGGATAGCTATCAGTTGGCATATAGCCAGGCATTGAAGGCGAATGGTATACAACAATCCCTCTTTACAGACTCATTGCACCATACATCGGGAATAATTTATGATGTAAAAGGCTCGGTAGCAAGTCCGATCCAATTTTATCTGACTGATAATGCCTCTAATTTTCTGAGAGGCTCATTATATTTCAATCAACAGGTCAATGCCGACTCTATTGCCCCGGTAGTAGGATTTCTGCGGGAAGATATTGTCGCCCTGATAGAATCTCTCGAATGGAAGAACACAAGAGTAACGCCATGAAGATTCCCCAAGTGCTGATATATACATGTCTGCTTACTCTCGGGATTTCTTTATTTATATACCTCGACATTGAGAATACAAGCCTTTTGTACGACGATGTATATTCCATTTTCATGGTGAAGGCATCATATACTGATATTATAAATATAACGGCATCAGATGTACACCCTCCGTTATATTACTGGTGTTTAAAATTTTTCACTTCTTTTTTCGGAGATTCTCTCTTCTCTTTCAGAGTATTCTCTACACTAGGCATTATTGCGGTTCTTCTCTTAGGCTGTTTTCCTATACGGCGTTTATTCGGGGATAAAACGGCTATTTTCTTTATGCTGCTGATTATTATATTTCCGGTTACCCAGTATCTGGCAACGGAAATAAGGATGTATTCGTGGACAATGTTTTTTGTCTTGGCTTGTGCATTATCTGCTTATCACGCTTTCGACAAAGGGGAGAAGAAGTATTGGACGCTGTTTCTTGTAACAGGCCTTTGCGCAGCATATCTCCACAACTATGGACTATTAAGCGTTTTTGGCATATATATACTGTTTTTCTTCTTCCTGATACGGACAAAAAAGAAATTGACTTATCTGATTCTTTGTGGAGTAGCCTTTTTTATAGCCTATCTTCCTTGGCTTATTCAGTTGTGGGAACAAGTTGATAATGTTTCATCTGATTACTGGATAAAGCCGCTGACCCTGAACGATATATTCCTGCATATTTACTATTTCTATTCACCAAAGGAAATCTGGCTGCCATTTACTAATTTTACAAAAGGGCAAATGATGACCGGATTAATAATTCTGATGGCGATACAGTTGATCTTAACAATCAAAGTGTTACTGTCCGGTAATACGAAGAAAGATAGAATGTCATTGCTCACTATCTTCTCCTTTATTACATTTCTTATACCTATAGCGATAGGATTTATTATCTCCGTTGCATACCTGCCCATATTGGTGACACGTTATATGACCTGTTCATTTGGCCTTTTCGTTTTAAGTCTTGCTTTTGTCTTGGCAAAGGCTATGGAGTTTCCTGTATGCAAGCGACTCTCATCTGTTTTCCTACTTCTTCTGTTTTTTACCGGGGGAGTAAGGCTCTATTCCGGTGTGGATTATTATAACCGTACCGAATCGGCGTATCAGGAAATCCGACAATTTGTAAAGGATGGCGGTCAGGAAAAAAAATCTCTTGTTGTTAATGATTTTTCCTATCATGTTATGCCCCGATTGCAGATGATAGCTCCGGATAATGAATGTTTTGTCTTATTGACAGGTGAGGGGAAAGAGGATTTTCATCCATTCCGCTTTCAAAAAATAAGACCGGAAGACTTTGTTACAGAAGAATTTATTCTTGTGCATCAGGATAGAGAAGCCATACAGGACGATTTCAGGCAATACAGACAATCGTTAGATAATCGTTATGCCGTTATTGACAGTTTGCATGCTACAGATATCCGCTTGTATCATATGAAAAAGGTAACACCATAGAATGCCATAATGTTGGGAAACATTTATCTATGTAATTAGAGCCAATAGCCTTTAGCTGATAGTTCTTTGAAGTGTTGGGATAAGTAGTAAGTTTTAAGTATTAAGTTGAAAGTTATATAAGATACGAGTAGACAAGACACAAGATACGAGTTATTAACTGATATTTGTTGACTATTAACTGAAAAAATGTTACTTTTTATATCGTAGATATTCATAAAAATTAAATGGCAAATGAAGCAAAGCATAGATTAAACATTTTTTCATACCTTTGTCCCCTGAAAAATAGAGATATTAACATGGCAGATACCAAGGCGCAGTTTGAGCAGGTGATTGCGATATGTCGCAACCTTTTTGCTAAAAAGCTGAAAGATTATGGAGCATCGTGGCGAATCCTTCGCCCTCAGTCGGTTACAGACCAGATTCTTATCAAGGCGAAACGTATAAGGAGCATTGAAGAAAAAGGTGTAAGCCTTATAGATGAAGGTATCGCTCCTGAGTTTATTGGTATTGTAAACTATGGTATTATAGGGCTTATTCAACTCGAACTCGGATTCTCAGACAGTGTGGATTTGAACGAAGAACAGGTTCTGGCGTTATATGATAAGCATATGACGCAGACCAAAGAGTTGATGTATGCAAAGAACCATGATTATGACGAGGCCTGGCGGGCTATGCGCATCAGCTCATACACTGATCTTATTCTGACGAAAATATACAGGACAAAGCAAATAGAAGAGAATAAAGGTCAGACTATTGTATCGGAAGGTGTCGATGCCAACTATATGGATATGATTAATTATTCGTTGTTCGGGCTTATTAAACTTGAATTTCCCGATAACGAAAACTAACTGCTAATGAGTAAGAAGGATATTGGGATAAAGATATTAACAGAGGTTTCCAGAGTTATTCTTGGTGTAACCTTTATTTTTTCCGGATTTGTAAAAGCTGTAGATCCCTATGGAACGGCATATAAGATAGACGACTATTTTGCAGCGTTTAATCTTACCTCTCTTACTTTCTTTTCCTTTCCTCTTTCGGCCTTACAGAGTATAGTCGAATTTGCAATGGGAGCTTGCATGTTGTTTGGGCTTTACCGCCGTTGGAATTCCCGGCTTACATTAGTGGTTATGGTTTTTATGACCATCCTTACGCTTTATCTGGCCATTGCCGACCCTGTGGAAGATTGCGGTTGTTTCGGAGACGCACTGGTTATTACCAACTGGCAAACGTTTTATAAGAATATAGTATTACTGATATGTTCCATTATTGTATTCAGATATTGTGAACGGATTAGTAATTTCTTTACAGGTAAAACTTATTGGCTGGCATTTCTGTATATACTTATTTTTATTAGTTTATTCACATTCCGTAATTATATATATGAGCCGTTATTTGATTTCCGCCCATACAAAATAGGGGCATCCATACCCGAACAGATAGGGGTGGAAGAAGGTAAGGGCCGTGAAGAGGTATCTATGCTGGTCTATGCCAAAGACGGAGTGGAAAAAGAATTTACAGAGGAGAATTATCCATGGGAAGACAGTACCTGGGTCTTTGTTAGGATGGAAACCAAAGTGTTGAAAGAAGGTGTGACATCGAAGATAAAGGACTTCGTGATAACAGAGCTCTTCTTTGATGCAAAGAAATCTGAAGTTATAGCCCAGACCGATATTACAACTGATATTTTGTCCGACAGTGGCTATGTATTCCTAATGTTGTCGCCGTCTCTTGAAGATATGAGTACATGGTATCTCAGCAACTTTGAGGATGTAAACAATTATGCAGATTACGGAGGATACAAGTTCTATTGCGTAACATCGTCCACTACTGATGAAATACTGCGTTGGTCGAAAGAAAACGTTATAAACTTCAAATTCTGTACGATGGACGAACGGGCAATAAAGACCATTGTGCGTTCCAATCCGGGGATGATATTGCTGAAAGACGGAGTGGTAATCAATAAATGGGCAAATGTAGAAGTCCCTGCAGAAGAGGATCTGGTTAAGCCTTTGGAAGAATTATCTTATGGTCAGTTGATAGATACGGAAAGACAGGATAAAAAAAATCTTTTTTATTTAAGTGTGGCTTTCGTATTTCCTTTGCTCGGTCTTAAAGGTCTGGATTTTCTGTTTTTCAGACGGAGAAAGAAAAAGGAGGAAGCGCAGGAGGAACCCGAAGAATAAATTGAGTATAATTATATAAATAAAACGCTTTAATTATGAGAAAGAACATTGTTGCAGGAAACTGGAAAATGAATAAGAACCTACAGGAAGGAGTAGCTTTTGCTAAAGACCTGGAAGCTGCGTTGGCAGGTAAGACATTGAAATGTGATGTAATTATAGGAACACCGTTTATTC
Organism: Dysgonomonas gadei ATCC BAA-286; assembly: GCF_000213555.1. GTDB lineage: Bacteria > Bacteroidota > Bacteroidia > Bacteroidales > Dysgonomonadaceae > Dysgonomonas > Dysgonomonas gadei. Next base: position 5,940 of record NZ_GL891996.1, on the reverse strand, counting down.
ATCTTGCCAGTGTTGCATCATCTACTAAATTGGGAGTTGCCGCACAAAACTGTGCAGATAAAGCTTCAGGTGCTTATACCGGGGAAGTATCGGCTGCCATGGTAGCGTCTACAGGTGCCAAATATGTTATTCTTGGACACTCTGAACGCCGTACATATTACGGAGAAACAGATGCTATCCTGAAAGAAAAAGTATTGCTAGCTTTGGCAAATGGCCTTAACCCTATTTTCTGTATAGGTGAGACTAAAGATGAAAGAGAGAAAAATGTACATTTCGATGTAGTTAAAAAACAAACTGTAGATGCGTTATTCGAACTTTCAGCCGCAGATTTCTCTAAAATCGTTATAGCTTACGAACCGGTTTGGGCTATTGGTACAGGCCTTACAGCTACATCAGCTCAGGCTCAGGAAATGCATGCTTACATCCGTCAGATTATCGCAGATAAGTATGGTAAAGAAGTAGCAGATAACACTTCTATCCTTTATGGAGGTAGCGCAAATGGCGGTAATGCAAAAGAATTGTTCGCTTGTCCGGATATCGACGGCGGACTTATCGGTGGTGCTTCTCTCGATGTAGAGAAATTTATCCCTGTTATTGAAGGATTCTAATCCGGCACTATAAATTGCAGGGCTGGAGACAGCTCCTGCAATTGCTTTTAAATAAAAGGACTTCCGTAGCCGAATATAATTATTATACTTGGACGAACGGTAAACAGGTCAATGACCTCAAATAAATCAGTATGAAAAAAAGTATTTATATCTTTCTTGTTCTGTGCCTGTTTTCAGGTTTTGCGTTAGCACAGGATGATAATAAAACGATTATAGATGAACTGAATTCATCTAAATGGGGACAAGGAAATATCAAAGTGATGCAGGACGAAGCTGTACAGAATATACTGGGGGTTCGCCAGATTGCTGTTATAGATACTACAAAAACAGTGGGTGTCATCGACCCTACGGCCAATTTCACAAAAGTAAGGGGCTTTAAGATTCAGGTTTTTTCGGGCAATAATCAACAACGTTCGAAAAGAGAAGCCGAATCGAAACAAGCACAAGTTAAATCTGCTTTCCCTGAGCTGGAGACAGTCGTAAGCTTTCAGTCTCCATTTTGGCGTTTGCGCGTCGGTAATTTTACAAGCAGGGCAGATGCTGATGGTGTGCTTAAAGAGATGAAAAAAACATTCCCGGCCTTCGGGCGGGAGATGTATGTTGTACCCGATGTTGTGAAAAAGCCGGTACAATAAATTATAAATTTAAATCAGACGATAAAAATCTTCACAATGCAAGAAGAACAAAATATAGAACTGCTGGCAAAGCATTACAAAGAAATCATAAGCCTGTTGGGTGAAAATGCCGATAGAGAGGGGCTGCTAAGTACCCCGGTAAGAGTTGCAAAGGCCATGCAGTTTTTGACTAAGGGTTATCACGAAGACCCTGAAGAAATCTTGAGAAAAGCCTTCTTTAAAGAGGACTACAGGCAAATGGTAATAGTTAAAGATATAGACTTTTATTCCATGTGCGAACATCATATGTTGCCCTTTTGGGGAAAAGCGCATGTAGCTTATATTCCGAATGGCTATATCACGGGACTGAGCAAAATTGCCCGTGTCGTGGATGTCTTTGCCCGACGCTTGCAAGTGCAGGAACGCATGACTCTCCAGATAAAGGAGTGTATTCAGAAAACGCTTAACCCGCTCGGGGTCATGGTGGTGATAGAGGCTCAGCATATGTGTATGCAAATGCGGGGCGTGGAGAAGCAGAATTCGACAACCACAACTTCCGACTTCACCGGAGTATTTAATCAGGCAAAGACCCGCGAAGAGTTTATCAATCTTATCCGATAAAATCAGATGAACAAAAGATAAATCAATACGAGGTTTTCCGGTAAAAGGAGTAACCTCGTTTTTAATTTAGAGATAAAGATATGTACCTATACAATATTCATACACATAAAGCAGGTCCGGAAGAGATGAACGGATATAAGGTACAGTATATACTGAACACTTCACCCGGAGATTTTGAAGATGGGATTTTGGCGCCTGATAATATCCGGTTCTCATGCGGTGTACATCCCTGGGATGCAGAGAATGCCGGGGGACAATTGACACGATTAAATGAAGTTGTACGGAATAAGTCGATTCTTGCTATTGGAGAAGCTGGGCTGGATAAATTGAAAGGACCTGATATGAAAATCCAGGAGAATGTGTTCAGGCAGCAAATCGAGCTAGCGATGAGCGTAAATAAGCCATTGATAATTCACTGTGTAAAAGCCTGGGATCTATTGATGGCTTTGCACAAAGAATATAAGTCAGATATTCCTTGGATAATTCATGGGTATAGAGGTAATGCAGATCAAACGAAACAGCTTGTTCGATTTGGTTTTAAATTCTCTGTGGGAGAGTTCTTTAACGAAGATGCAATACGACATATTCCGATCGATTCTCTTTTTTGTGAAACGGATATTTCCGAAATTTCTATTTGTAAGGTGTATGAGAGTATTTCGTTGGTTTTGGGGCTTTTATTTAATCAATTTGTTGAAATTGTTGCGGATAATATGAGTATTATCTCTAAATAATTGACAAAATTATATTGTGTATTATTAAATTCATTATTTTTACAGATTCAAAGATTACAGATTGAGATGATAGACGTAAATGCTCATATTCTATTGATTTATACCGGAGGAACAATCGGGATGGTCGAAAATCCGGTTACAGGTTCTCTTGAACCATTCGATTTTGCTCATTTAAATAGTCATTTACCCGAATTGCAGCGTTTCCGTTTTCATGTAGACCATATAGTATTCGATCCGGTTATCGATTCATCGGAAATCACACCGGAGCATTGGAAGAAAATAGTGCGAACGATTGAGTATAATTATCATAAATATGATGGTTTCGTAATCTTGCATGGCACCGACACTATGGCTTATACAGCATCTGCGTTGAGTTTTATGATTGAAAACCTGCAAAAGCCCGTGGTTCTCACAGGCGCGCAGCTACCAATTGGCAAGCTGAGGACTGATGCTAAAGAAAATCTTATTACAGCTCTTGAGATAGCGGCAGACAAAGATGTTCTGGGTAACCCTATCGTTCCCGAAGTGTGTATCTTTTTCCAAAATGATCTGTTGAGAGGCAACCGGACTACCAAGGTAAATGCAGATAATTTCAATGCATTCAAATCCTACAATTATCCGAATCTTGGAAAGTCGGGAATACAGATCCGGTATGACAAAAAGGTTATCCATCAGCCTGATTATGATAAGAAGACAATATTTCATTATCAGCTGGATACTCGTATTGCAACCTTAAAGTTGTTTCCGGGGATTAACAGGCAAACAGTAGAGACAATATTGGGTTTGAAAAATATTAAAGCCATTATTCTCGAAACTTACGGTTCGGGAAATGCCCCTTTATCTCCGTGGTTTATCCGTCTCGTACGCGAAACTGTAAAAAAAGGCGTTGTAATAGTAAACATCACTCAATGTAATACAGGTATGGTTGATATGCATCGCTACGAAACAGGACGAGAATTGCTTAAAGCCGGAGTAGTAAGTGGATTTGATGCTACATTCGAAACCGCTATAGCAAAACTCATGTTTCTGGTTGGACACAAATATGTAAAAGAAGATATTCAGATCAGGATGAGGGTACCATTGATTGGAGAGATAACGCGTGTTGAAGATAGAATGAATGAAACAATATGAAAATCTGCAGTTATTAGCAGAGAAGGCAGAATCCTCATTTCTACTATATTATAAGAAGAATAAGAAACGTTTAATGAAGATGGACACAATTGTTCAGCAATTGCATGAAGATGTATCTGCTGAAATAGATTGTCTGTCATGTGCCAACTGTTGCAGGACTCTAGGGCCTGCTATCTATGATAAGGATATAGAACGTATGGCCAAAGCCTTGCGGATAAAACCGGCCGAAGTCGTATCTAAGTACCTGAAAATGGATGAAGATGGAGATTATGTCTTCCGGTCTATGCCTTGTCCATTTCTTTTGTCGGACAATTATTGTTCAATATACGAAGCTCGTCCTAAGGCCTGTAGAGAATATCCACATACAGACAGGAAGAGATTTGAACAAATATACAAGCTAACTGTTAAAAATTCAGCTACTTGTCCGATAGCATATGAAGTGCTGTGCCGGCTTATTAATAAATAATAAATACATTTTATGAAGAGTTTGTGTCTCTTATTTATGTTCTCGCTTTTGGCGCAGACATCACTTTTTTCCCAGGAAACTTTATTACAGGATACTATTAAGGTTGCAAAGCATAAGAAAGATAGTACAACAAGTGTTGGTACATTTATTTCTCACCAGACAGACGCCATTATAGGTTCAGTATTTGGGCCATCAAAACAATTGAGTAATGCAGATAGTATAATAAATAGGTTTGATGCAAACCCATCTTTTGGAATATACAAAGACAACTATTTTATAGTGGGAACTCAGATGCTTAGTAAGCCAACGAAATACAATTCGGATGCAAAATTTCAAATAAGTGTTATGCATAGGATTACCAATAGTACTTTGCCGTTCAAAACATATGCTTTTCTGACCTACACTCAGAAAGCCTTTTGGGATGTTTTTCAGGATTCGTTTCCTTTTCGGGATCTGAATTATAATCCGACATTGGGGGTGGGGAAAGCCTTGGTGCGCGATAATAGGTTTTTAGGAACGCTGACTTTTCAGTTCGAACATGAATCGAACGGGAAGGATGGAGAAGATTCCCGTAGTTGGAATAAAGTATCCTTTGGAACTTATTTTACGTTAGATGACCACTTAACTTTACAGACAAAAGCCTGGATACCGATTGTTGATGGAACGAATAATAAGGATATTGTAAAGTACTCAGGCTGGGGACTCATGGCCATGGAATATTCAAGCCCTAAGAAAAAATACAACATAGGATGTGTTGTGACAAAAAGAGGGGGAGTAAATCTGAATGCGAATATAGAACTGAATTTTTCGATACGTTTATTTAGTGATGATAATCAATATCTCTTCCTTCAATACTATAATGGTTATGGTGAATCTATGTTGGATTACAATCATCATAGGCAACGCATAAGATTGGGATTTGTTATTAAACCGACTTTTATTACGATGTATTGAAAAAAAATATGTTTTGCAACATATTAATTAATAGCATATTGTGTTTTTGTTTGTTTTTTATTAAAAATTTATTGCCAAAATATTTGGAATGATACTAAAACTTTACATATCTTTGCACCCGCTTTACCACTAAAGGGCACGTTTAAAGAAGGGTGTTTGCGTAGGGCGGAAGAGCGATCTTTGAAGGAACTGAAATAACAACATTATAGAGTGTAGTACACAATTTGGGTTTTTATTAAATTAAATATCCGGAAAAAGCTAGAGATAGTTAAAAAAGGTGCTACCGTCAATTACTATTACCCAATAGTAAAAAAGAAAGCTTGAACAGGATCAAAAGGTTTAAAAAAAGAATATACAAAGAAGAGTTTGATCCTGGCTCAGGATGAACGCTAGCGATAGGCCTAACACATGCAAGTCGAGGGGCAGCATAGGGTAGCAATACTTTGATGGCGACCGGCGCACGGGTGAGTAACGCGTATGCAACCTACCTATAACAGGGGAATAACCCGGAGAAATTCGGACTAATACCGCATAAAACAGGGGCTCCGCATGGAGATATTTGTTAAAGATTTATCGGTTATAGATGGGCATGCGTTCCATTAGCCAGTTGGTGAGGTAACGGCTCACCAAAGCAACGATGGATAGGGGAACTGAGAGGTTTGTCCCCCACACTGGAACTGAGACACGGACCAGACTCCTACGGGAGGCAGCAGTGAGGAATATTGGTCAATGGGCGAGAGCCTGAACCAGCCAAATCGCGTGAAGGAAGACTGCCTTATGGGTTGTAAACTTCTTTTATACAGGAATAAAAAGAG
>NZ_GL891995.1 GCF_000213555.1 Dysgonomonas gadei ATCC BAA-286 | reverse complement strand
TGCTGCCTCCCGTAGGAGTCTGGTCCGTGTCTCAGTTCCAGTGTGGGGGACAAACCTCTCAGTTCCCCTATCCATCGTTGCTTTGGTGAGCCGTTACCTCACCAACTGGCTAATGGAACGCATGCCCATCTATAACCGATAAATCTTTAACAAATATCTCCATGCGGAGCCCCTGTTTTATGCGGTATTAGTCCGAATTTCTCCGGGTTATTCCCCTGTTATAGGTAGGTTGCATACGCGTTACTCACCCGTGCGCCGGTCGCCATCAAAGTATTGCTACCCTATGCTGCCCCTCGACTTGCATGTGTTAGGCCTATCGCTAGCGTTCATCCTGAGCCAGGATCAAACTCTTCTTTGTATATTCTTTTTTTAAACCTTTTGATCCTGTTCAAGCTTTCTTTACTATTGGGTAATAGTAATTGACGGTAGCACCTTTTTTAACTATCTCTAGCTTTTTTCCGGATATTTAATTTAATAAAAACCCAAATTGTGTACTACACTCTATAATGTTGTTATTTCAGTTCCTTCAAAGATCGCTCTTCCGCCCTACGCAAACACCCTTCTTTAAACGTGCCCTTTAGTGGTAAAGCGGGTGCAAAGATATGTAAAGTTTTAGTATCATTCCAAATATTTTAAGAGGTATTTTTAAACTATTTTCAAGTATTTTTTCAATATACTAATAACCAAGTTATTACTAAAGACTAATTTTTGGTCATTTTTTCGAGAAAAACTTACAATATGGGGTTAATCCACATTCTTCACATTTAGGTTTTCGCGCAACACAGATATATCTGCCATGCAAAATTAACCAATGATGAGCTTTTGATAAATATTTTGTGGGTATATATTTTATCAATTCTCTCTCTGTCTGTTCAGGATTTTTCGAATTATCGGTTAATCCAATTCGATTGGAAACCCTAAAAACATGTGTATCGACTGGCATTGCCGGTTTATTAAAAGCTACAATAAGCATTACATTTGCTGTTTTACGACCTACTCCGGGTATAGTCTCCAATTCTTCCATAGAATCAGGCACCTTCCCTCCGAAGTCATCCACGAGCTTCTTAGCCATACCTAACAGATTCTTTGCTTTATTGTTAGGATAAGACACACTCTTGATATAATGATAAATGGCATCTGTACTAGAAACAGCCATCACTTCCGGTGTGGGATATGCTTCGAACAAGGGCGGCGTTATCATATTTACCCGCTTATCTGTGCACTGGGCAGATAAAATGACAGCAATCAACAGATGAAAAGGATTATCGTAATGCAATTCTGTTTCCGCTACAGGCATTTTTTTTTCAAACCAACTAATAACTCCGGTATAACGTTCTTTCTTTGTCATATTCTCTTTAATTAAAAAAGTCCCTCATAGCTTTTGCTACAAGGGACTTTAAATATAGTAATTAAATTTTTCTTTAAAAAATTTTACCAGAATTTCACTCTGTTATCTTCTACATTCATTTTATTTCTCAATATAGATACGGCTTGTGACATCATCTGATAATAATTGGCTTGCTTCAATGACTGTTTTGTCTGTTCTGCATTAAATTCTTTTGTATCTTCTGTTTTGTTTGTCACATTCAATACATATACTCCGGATTTTCCTTTCATAGGAGCCTCCAGTTTATTTACCTGACCTAATTTAGAATATACATTCATTAGAGGTTCATATCCAATACCGGATAAGTTATTGGTCTGGAATGTAACAAAATTAACCGTATCCACTTTCCCTGAAACAGCTTGCGCATAAGCATCTAAAGACGTCAAATTCTTAGCTTTTAAGTCAGCAATGATTTTCTCTGCTTTTTTATCATTTATAAGTTCAGTCTTTAATGCTGTTGCTACTTCCGAAACAGGCATATAGTCACCAGTAATTTCGTTTTTCACAATTGCAACAACACGTTTATCGGACATGTCAAATTTCTTAACCGAACCAACTTTTTCATTGAAAGCCCAGTGTATTACCTGACGAGTCCCTGTAGCCTGCCCTAACGCTATTTCGGAAGGTGAAATAATTGAATTCTGAATCAGGCTGTAGCCTTTAGCCTGAGCTGCTTTGTCAAAATTCTCAAGATTTCCATTTTCACTTACAAATTGGTTTAACTCGTTATCTATAGCATTCTGGGTTTTATCGCTAATTATGACAGGTAATTGTATTACAGCTAACTTCACCTTTGGCACCGGATTAGTCTTATCTGCTATACGAATCAACTGATCCTGACCTCCTACTTTCAATTTCAAGACTTCGCCTTTTGCAGCAGCAAAACATTCTTTTGCAATTCCTGCACTAGCCAACATTGCTTCATTAGTCCAGCCCAGATCACCTCCATTCGAGTTAGGAAATAGTTCGTCTGCTACAGCTCCGAAATCTTTACCACCTTTAAGAACGCTTTGGATACTATCAACTATATGTGCTGATGTTTTTTCATCAAGTCCCTGAGGTAATGGAATTATTTGCAGTTTAATTGAATCCGCAGCGTTTGTCCGGTCTATTAGTTTATACATCAGATAAGTCTGATCTTCTCGAACCGGTCCAAAAATATCACCTACAGACGCAGATTCTACAAATGTTTTAGCATCGGCCGGCAATGATGTTACTGCCATAAAGATATCCTGATATGTGGATGAATATTCACTTAGAACAATAGCCGGATTATCTGTCATTTTCAATTTTTCATATGCAGCATTCATCTCTTGTTCTATAGCGGCATAATCTTCATCGCTAGGAACAACATCTTTTATAAAGTAGGAAATTTTGCGAAGCTCTGTATCTAATTTATAATTGTTTTTACGCAAATCATAAAGAGCTTTTATTTCTTTATCTGAAACCTGAACTGCAGAATCAGCCAAGGTTGAATATCTCTGAACAACATATGCTATATCTGCAACATTCTTAGAATCACCATAAGCTGCTTTAGCCTCAGTATCGCTAACCAAAACCGAACCGGCAACTAAAGAAGCGTACTTTTCTTCAAGACGTTGATATTTCATCATATTCTGTATAAAGGCCCAGATTTCTCTTCTGGCCATAATCTCAGATCTATGCGGTTCCTGCATAGTAGTCGGATCCTGATTTATATCAGAAAGAAATTGCATCAGATATGCTTTGTCGAACTGACCTGTCTGAGGGTTTGCGAAAAAAGGTATTTGATACAATATAGGAGCTACAACGGGTCCATATACCATATCATTTAATTCTTCAGGTGTAACGGCTAATCCTAATCTGCCGGCCTCTTCGTCCAGCATTATTTCTTTTACCATCTGCTGGTAAGCCATCTCTCTGATTTGAGAATTTGTGAATTCATCCAATGAGGATTGATTCGACATAATCTTCTGAAAGTTTTCCCATTGAGCGATTTTGTCCGAATATTCCTTCGTTGTAATCACTTTTCCATCTACAACAAATGCTTTGTCTCTCATTTTATTAACAAAGGTCGTAACTTCACCCCACGGAAACACAAATGCTAATAAACCTACCGCGATTATTCCGACAAGCAGGCCTGATTTGCTCCTAATTTTCTGTAATGCAGCCATTTAATTAATAATTACTTTTTATTTTGTTTATTTCAATTTCTTAAAGATATAGTTTTCAGCGTGCGAAGATAATAAATTGAGATTGAATTTCATTCATATTTGAAAAACTATTCTGCTTTTTCTTCTTTGTTTTCTTCATCCTCGTTCACATAAAACACAGTTTTCTTCCCTGCATTCTCTCCCACTTCCATAAATTCATATGCTGTCATTTGCTGGTTAGCTACCATACCATTTCGGGCAATTAACACTCCTTTCTCAGGTCTATTTACCTCGACTAGCTTGTTCGAATATATTTTCTGTTCCTGCTGATTCCAAAAAAACTCATCTCCAGTGAATGTTTCCCCGACAATATTCCTTGCAAAAACATTCCCTTTGAGTCGCCAGAGTTTACGCCTGGTATAATTCCATACTGTATCGGCCTTGATGGTGAATACTACAACAAAAGCTGTATCGAATTTTTCAAGATAACCCCCTTTCGGAAAAAACCAGTAAGGATCCTTAGCTTCATCAAAAACATCCCAAGTTTTAGTTATCATCTTATATTTGATAAGTCCCGAATCGGAAATGAGCATCCGCACACTGTCTGTATGCATGGATGGCACAATTTCTTTGTCATATTTGAAATTTACGGCAGAACTGACTTCTTTTTTACAGGATGCGAAAAAGAAAGGTGCAGTAAATATTGTGATTACTGCTACCAAAAACAGTTTTTGGAGTGGCATTAACTTCATCAGGCTAATATACTTAAAAACAATGAGCCTCAATCAGTAATTGAGGCCATTTATCTTGATTCTGTATTTCTTTATTCAACTTTACGACGGAAGAACCAAAGTTCATTGATATTGACATTCAACGATACTCCAAAATATTCTTCACTTATCATATTACTAAGTTTCGGCTTTAATTTCTTGTATTCGAAATTAATGTTGATATATGACACCCGCTGACCAATATTATCCCGGATAGGCAAACCGAAGCCTAATGTTGCACCATATTCTTTATAGCCATCTATTTTCCCAGAGGCATCCATCACATTCAGGTATGAATTGGCATAATTAACCCCTCCTCTGAATCTGATTTTCTTAAAGAAACTCCTGTCATATGGATCTATCATATATTCAGCACCAACACTATATTTCCATCTATCATTGAAACGATCGGCATCACTGAGTCCGTCATTCATGTACGAAGTATATTTAGCCTTGCTCCAACGTTGATAAGTAGCATCTGCCCCAAAGACAAGTTTATTGTTACTGTTTACTGTAAATCCTAATCCATAAGTTTCTGGTATTCCGGCATCAACACCCGTATAATTTGTCGTATCTCCTTGAATTAAGGTATTGGATGCAGATATTACCTGACGTATATTATTATAATCGGCAGAAGAGTTAATCTTAGGAGAATAAACAGCTCCGATTGTCAATATTTTATTTTTAGCTATTGGCATCTCATACTGAAGACCGATATCGAATTTTGCCGCTTTGACGGATAATTCGGTCATATCCCTGGAAGTATATGTGGTACTACCTGTTAATGCAGGTAAACTCCGGGTATGGTCTAATGTACCGAAAAGATAAGAGACATTCGCTCCCGCTGATAAACCCTTTATTGGAGTGGAGTAACCCAATCCTCCATATATCTGGCTTAGCCCCCCACTACCGGAGAATGTTTTGTTGTAAGATACTGAGCCATTTGTTTCTGTTGATCCGAATTTATAGCCTACCGAAGAAAAAGGTATAATACCAAAACTAAGGCCAAGGCCTTTCTTTAAGGGAACAAGTATTGTTATATAATCGAGTCCTCCGCTGTACTTATTATCAGAATTAACTCCATCACTCAACTTTCCGCTATTAAAGTTAACACCTATATCGAATAGAAATGTTAGCGAGTCTACTCTGGAATATGATGCCGGATTCAGCGGATTTGCACTCTGGCTGTTTCGAAGTCCGTAACCTACACCTCCCATTGCCTTTGATGGACCTACGGCCTGGTCTCTGAGTACTCCGTAGCCATATCTGCTGTATGGAGAATCGGTTTGAGCTCTTAGTGAGCCTACAATACAAGCCAAAAGGGCTATTAAAAGAAGATTTTTACTCTTTAGCATTTTAATTCAATATACGGTTTAATCCTGTAAATCTCAATCTGATATAAAAATACCTGTCCTGTTAGTCATTTAGTATTCTCATCTATAAACAAATTTTTAAGCAAATTATTATTCAGGTATATCAAAACTTCGAAAGAAAGCTGAGCAATCATCCAAAAGCCTTACCGACATTGATATTTTCCATTTAACTTATCTGATTAATAAACAGCTTCTTTAATGAAAAATACTCCTTGATTCACTACTAAATTCACTTAAAAACAAATGAAATTTGTGCAAAGTAAATTAAAAAAAACCAGTTAACCGACGTTTTAGATAAAATGTCATATTTTTTTTGCCTTAAAAAGGTTAATTATCCTTATTTTAGTACCTTTGTACGCGATTTTTAAGTTCAATGAATAATAACGGCAAATACTACATAAACATATTCACAAACAAGCTAAAACCATTTAAAGATATTATATGGTTTTTGTGCTTATTCCTCATATTTGAATTTATTTGGAAACTTTGTGTACATCAGGGGGAAGACGAAAGGATACTCCTCGTACTGGGTAAAGATTTGACTTCCTACACCGAAGGTATGAACCTATGGACAGCAGACGCTGTATACCGGGTCGTACATGACTTGTTCGGGTATCATGATTTTAAGATCATCAACGGGTACACACTCTATTTCGAAAATTCCATTCCCGTAGATATTATATGGGGATGTACGGGTTTGAAGCAACTTTTCATGTTCACCTTTATCCTTACATTCTATTTTGGACCGGTAAAGAAGAAATTGTGGTATATTCCTATGTCGCTGGTTATCCTATTGCTAATTAATATTCTTAGACTGGCCATAATACTTATTATTATACGTAATCCTTTCCCCGAATGGTTTATACCTGTAAACGAATGGTATAATAACTGTCAATGGGTAAACACCAAAGAGTGTTATCTGAAATTCTATGAAGACTGGTTTAATGTCTTCCATCGGGATGTGTTCGTCTGGATATACTACGATGGAGTTATCTTTGTGTTATGGCTGATTTGGGAAGAGAGAATCCGGAAACCTTATCTGAGATTAATCAATAAAGCTCGCGATACAAGTGGAAATTCACAAAACACATAGGAAATTAAGCGTAACTAAGACTTGATCCAGGATCAACGGCGGCCTGTAGCCCGGTTTTTATGGCTGGTTCTGAATCTGAAATTATAAAAAGGTTGTAAAAAATCCATCAGGATCAAAGAGAAATGGAACTTTCCCGAACGGAAGTACTGGGCTGATTTATTTATTATTATCAACTGTACAACCAATCTGAAGATAAATAAAAATACAGTGATGCCCAATAATGCCCAATGAAAAGATATTGCAGAGTACACAATAAGAGCAATCAGCATTAAATAAAATGAATAACGGGTAGCGGCTTCGAAACCGAATAAATTGATTGGCGTTTTGCTTTTGAAATGTTTTTTAGTAATCGAATAGGACTTCTTTACTTGTTTCCACAACGAAAACCTATCATTAGAAGACTCCATAAAACTATCGGACGATAGAGCCACAGATGTATTGCTTTCCGTAATAATCTGGTTAATAAACACATCCTCTCCATTCTCTAAATTAAGGAATGCGGCAAAGCCCTTATTATCAAAAAAGAGATGCTTGCGAAAAGCCAGATTACGGTATATCCCTGTAAACGGCTTACCTTTAAGAGCCATGGATATATACTGCATAGAGAACAAATGATTGTCGAAACGGGCAATACGATTAAAAAATGTCTTTGTTCTATTATAAAAAGAATAGCCCAAAACAACATCTTTCCCGTCCGGAAGCTCTTCCATCATAGATGATATCCACTGGTCAGAGACGGGTTTGGAATAAGGTTCTGTAAACAACAGAACCTCACCTTTAGCTGCCTTAATTCCGATAGTCAGTGCCAACTTGCGACGACCAAAAGTTATATCGTTCGAATAAGGCAAATATGTGATATATAAATGAGGGTATTTAAGTTGCAGTGACTGTAACAAAGTTTCACTCTCATCCGTGGACCCGTTATTAACAACAATGACTTCAAAGTCGAGGTAATCCTGAGTCAGGATAGCAGGGAGATTTTCGGCTAACTCGTCTGCCGCATTTTCCGAAGCTATGATAACAGACACTTTAGGTTTCTGACAGAATGGTTTGTAATTATCCTTCTCTCTCTTGCAAACAACAGAATAAGGCTTCTTGTAATAATTGAAATAGAAGAAAATCTGAATAAGAAACAAGAGGAAGAAAAATACTATTCCTGCAATTTCCAATTCGTTAAACATGAAGTAATGTAAGATTTGCTCAACCATTGCCTGTATTCTAAAAAAATGTCTTCATAAAAAAGCAAGAGCCATATATTCATACGACTCCTGACTTATATTGTTGTACGATTTATATCTTATCCGAGTAATATGGTTTAGGCAGTTCGCGGCAGTTATATTGCGAAGCCATTATTTCACCATACGCGCCAGCCGAGCGAAGGACAAGTATATCTCCTCTCTGGGTTTCGTTCAACTCGTAATCCTTTGCAAAAACGTCTGAAGATTCGCATATAGGACCTACCACATCATATTTCTTAACCGTAAGGTTAGAAGAAATATTCTCTATTTTATGATACGCCTGATATAGCGCCGGACGAATAAGGTCTGTCATACCTGCGTCTACAATCACGAATACTTTGTTTTCCCCATGCTTCACATATGTTGTACGAGTTACCAGTGCTCCACACTGAGCTACGATAGAGCGTCCTAATTCGAAATGAGCTATTTGTCCGTCTCTTAGCTTGAGGCTTTTATTGAACAAGGCAAAATATCCGGCAAAATCAGAAACCGGATGAGCATCCGGATTCTCATAATCGATACCGAGTCCTCCGCCAAGATTGATATGCTCCAGCTTTATTTCTTTTTCTTCGAAATATACCTGTAATTCATTCACGCGTTCACATAAAGGCTCGAAAGTCTCCGCTTCCTCTATCTGAGAGCCTATATGAAAATGTATTCCTATAAGTTTGATCGCTTTCAGGGATTTCAGTTTCTCTATTACTGCATCGAGATGCGCCATAGCAAAACCAAATTTATTTTCATTCAGACCGGTTGTTATATATTCATGTGTATGGGCATCTACATTCGGGTTGATTCGCAATGCTACCTGAGCCAGTTTGCCTTTCTTGCTTGCGAGTTCATTGATTACTTCCAATTCGGGTAAAGACTCTACGTTGAAGCAGAAAATATTAAGGTCGAGAGCCAGATTTATTTCTTTATCAGTCTTACCTACTCCTGCAAAAACAATCTTTGAAGCCGGAAACCCTGCATTTACCGCTGCTTTCACCTCATTCCCGCTTACGCAGTCGGCGCCAAAGCCTTCCGAAGCAATAAGTTCAAGAATCCTGCGGTTTGCATTGGCTTTTACAGCATAGTGCTGAACAAATCCGTATTTTTTTGTCTCTTCTTTTACGATTTTCAATGTTCTTTTCAACAAATCCATATCGTAATAATAAAAAGGCGTTTCGATACCTTTTAGCTTGTCAACAGGAAAATTTCCTTTTGTCATTTGGAATTTAATAATTAATTAAACAATTTGTCATTCAGAATTTGGAGCGTCTTCTCTTTATCTTTACTTTCTATCAGAAATGAAAAGTTATATTTGCTGCCGCCATATGAAATCATACGAATAGATATGCCTTTGACGGCATTTAATATCGTGGATGCAAAACTGGCGTCTTCCGATTCCAGATTTCCGATTACTGAAATAATAACCATATTGGAATCGACGGATACCGTACCATATTTTTTCAGTTCGTCAAGAATAAGCTGTATATTTTTGTCATCATCTATAGTCAGCGAAACCCCTATTTCGGAAGTAGCCAACATATCAATAGATGTTTGATAATTTTCGAACACTTCGGTTACACGGCGCAAAAAACCATGAGCAAGTAACATTCTGCCCGATTTTATCTTTATCGCCGTAATGTTATCCTTAGCTGCCACCGCCTTTATGGCACGGGCTTCCGTTTCATTTGAAATAAGCGTTCCTGTAGCATCAGGATATTCGGTATTTTTTAGGCATACGGGGATATCGGCCAATTTTGCAGGCAGTATGCTAGACGGATGAAGTATTTTTATACCAAAATACGCCAGCTCGGCAGCTTCATCAAAATTCAGATGGCGGATAGCTGTAGTTCCTTTTACATACCGCGGATCATTGTTCTGCATAGCATGTACATCAGCCCAAATCTGAATTTCATCTGCTCCTACTGCTGCTCCAACCAGCGAAGCTGTGTAATCACTCCCACCTTTGCGTAAATCATCGATCTCACCATATGCATTACGGCAGATATATCCTTGTGTGATATACAAATCCGCACCTTTGGCCGCATCGAGTAAAGCTGTGAGTTTTTCCTTTATATATACAGGATCCGGCGCCGAATTCTTATCGGTACGCATATATTCAAGTGCAGGTATCAATGCTGCATTTATCTTTTTTTCGATAAGGTACAAATGGAACAACTCCGAACTGAGCAGTTCACTTTGAGCCATTATCACACGTTCTTCAAAAAGGGTAAACAGGTCTTTGGTGAAAGTGCGGATGTAATTAAACTTTGCCGTAATTACTTCTTCCGCTTTTAACCTGAAGGCTTCTTCACTAAAAAGACCGGAAACAAAATCGTTATATTGCTTCTCCAGCCTGTTTATTATTTCAATAGCTCCTTCCTGATTCTTTTTGTACAGATAGTCCGATACCTCGGCCAATGCCTCTGCTGTTCCCCGCATCGATGACAATACAATGATATTATTACCTCCCCGGGCAACAATATTTGCTACATTTTTCATCTTGTCTGCTGTAGCAATAGACGCACTACCAAATTTCAGGACTTTCATCTTCTACATTTTAATTAAACTGTTAATTGCATAACGACTATACAATCAAGGTGCAAAAATATAAATTTTTTGTGGCAAAAATTTCAGAATAAAGCATATATTTGATATTTGTTTAACTTTTTATCATATAAAACACAAAATCATTCATTTATGTTTAGAAATTTTCTTTGTCTGTCTACTCTTTTATTTTTTATTGCCTGTACTTCCGAAAAAACTACTCCCGTAGCCAGTTACGATATAGTACCTATGGTACAGGAAATAAAAACAACAGACGCTAAACCTTTCATACTGAATAAGACTACAAAGATATCATTTCCTGCCACAAATAGCAAGCTTGCCCGGTCTGCTGCTTTACTATCCGAATATATTGCACAAATAACAGACTTTAGACTTGAAATAACAGATAAGCAGGATATTGAAAATGCTATAAAACTCACTATTGACTATGCGAGCGATAATCCTGAAGCCTATATTATAAATGTAAACTCTTCGCTCATCACGATCAATGGATCTACTGAAGCTGGAACCTTTTACGGAATCCAAACCATCCGAAAATCAATTCCGGTAAATGCTGATACCGAAATAGAATTTCCGAGTACCGAAATTACAGATTATCCCTTTTATGCTCACCGGGGCGCCTCGCTCGACGTATCCCGACATTTTTTTCCCGTTGATTTTGTAAAAAAGTATATTGATATACTGGCCATGTTCAATATCAATGTCTTTCACTGGCATCTGACCGACGACCAAGGATGGCGTATAGAGATAAAAAAGTATCCTAAGCTAACCGAAGTCGGTTCTAAACGTGAGCATACAATCATAGGTCGTCATACCGGTGAATTTGACAATAAACCCGTTAGTGGATTCTATACGCAGGAAGAAATAAAAGACATTGTAAAATATGCAGAAGAGCGTTTTATAACCATCATTCCGGAGATAGATATCCCCGGACATACATTAGCAGCCCTGGCTTCATACCCCTATCTGGGTTGTACGGGAGGGCCCTATCAGGTAGGTGCTGAATGGGGTATCTATGAAGATGTGCTTTGCGCAGGTAATGAGGAAGTGTTTACGTTTCTCGATGATGTGATGACCGAGGTACTCCCGTTGTTTCCTGCCCGGTATATCCATATAGGAGGTGATGAATGTCTTAAAAACAGATGGATGTCATGCTCAAAATGTCAGACAAAAATGAGACATTTGGAACTAAAAGATTCACCGGAACATCCGCTGGGAGAACAGCTGCAAAGCTATTTCATATCCAGAGTAGAAAAAATGATAAACGATAAAGGAAAAAGCATTATAGGTTGGGACGAAATACTGGAAGGAGGTATCGCTCCCAATGCAACAATCATGTCGTGGCGGGGCACCGAGGGCGGTGTTTATGCTGCAAATAAAGGTCACGACGTGATAATGACACCGGAGCAATATGTATATCTGGATTATTATCAATCTCCCGATGTAGATAATGAACCTTTCACATTCGGCTGGTTGACCGAATTGAAAAAGACATATTCATTCAATCCAATGCCTGCCGGTTTAGATGAAAACAGCCTGAAGCACATTTTGGGTGCGCAAGTTAATATATGGACAGAGTATATGCCTTCGGGACAAAATGTGGAATACATGCTGCTCCCCCGTATGTGCGCTCTGGCAGAAACCGTATGGACAAATCCGGAGCGGAAAGATTATAACGAGTTCGTTTCGCGGTTATACAAATTGTCCAAACATTTCGACAAGCTGGGATATGAAAATTGCAAGCAAGCCTACGAAATACAGGATTCTATTGTCGTAGATACTGTTAAGAATGAGATAAACCTTTATATGTCTACATTCGACAACAGTCCCATTTATTATACATTAGCTGATAAAGAGCCAACCACCGAATCTGCACTTTATACATATGGCAACCCGATAACTATAAAAAACAATACTATATTCAAAGCTGTCGCTTATAGGGAAAAGGTAAGAGGCAAGGTTTACACCAAAGACTTCATTGTTCATAAAGCTTTTGCCAAACCCATAACATTGAAATATGAGCCGGATAAACGTTATACGTTCGATGGTGCAACAACACTGGTCAATGGGCAATTAGGCTCGAATGCCAGTTACCGTACCGGCATGTGGCTGGGTTTTCTCGGCACTGATTTTGAAGCATATATTGACATGAAAGAGCTTACCGATATCTCATCCCTGGATCTGAATTCATATGTAAATACCAGAGGGGGATTATTTGCACCTAAAAGCCTCGCGTTGTTAATATCTGCGGATGGTAATACATATAAGGAAGTGTTTAAGGAGACATATGAAGAACGTACAGAACATATAAGCCCTATGGTGATTACTTTATCGGCTAACCTGAACGAAGCAGTGAAAGCCCGGTATATAAAGGTAATTGCCGAATCGATCAAAATATTACCCGAATGGCACGAAAAGAAGGGAGACAAGGCTTATCTGATGCTAGACGAAGTAAGGGTTTATTAAACTCCTAACTCCTACTTCGCCCGCGACTGTATACTCTGCACACCTATCAGGCTATCGTAACGCTGGCCTGTGGGACGATAGTAAACATAAATAGAATATTCATTCTCAGTATCAAAATAATTACCTTCGATATTAGTAGTAACAAAATTGTTTCCGTCTTTTGTAAGATAGAGATAATTATACATACCCTGTTTCAATAACAAGGAGAGGCGGTATACCTTCTCATTGTTATCATATTTCATCTTGTATTTGTCGGTAAAGGTATTATCGGTAAAATTTCCGTTTATGTATATACTTTCCAACAAAGGGTCATCCACAGCCAATGTAAAATTGGTAGTAAAATAATCAGCCTCTGTTTCAGGATATTCACTGTCATTATTCCTTATAAAGAAGCGACCGTTCTGATCCTGATCGTAGCTATAAGAACGTCCGGCACGTACCTTATCCGTTTCAACATCCATCTCATAACCCGGACGGACATATCTGATGTGAGCAACATTCATACCATTATACCTGTAGCTTGATGTCTCGAAGCGGCGATATTCATTACCTGCCTGAAATATAAGGTCTCTGTTGTGTTCATATATCAGTTTATTAGGATTTATATATGTCGGCTTCAATTTCCGTTTTTCATTATCCAATCTGTTGTTTTGTTGTACAAACACCATTATTTCGGTAAAGGGATCTCGGATATTCATACCCTGATGATGAATAGTGAAAGATACCTGCTGATGACTTTTATTAAAGTCTATGTCTGTATTGGAAGAAACCGTAGCGGCAATACTTATAGCCGGGTCTACCACCGAGAAACATGCTGTAAGTAACACTACATCCGGTTCTCCATCCTCATATACTTCGACAACATAATTTCCCGATATTTTCAGGCTCACATCCCTGTTTGGTATATCCAGATTGAAATGTGTATATTCGACTGTGGTGTTGACCGATGGAGCATAATCATCTATAGGATTGTCATTAAATCCGTTCAGATAATCGATTTCTGATATACCTTTACTTTTTAACCAATAAGCATCGCAATGTATGATGCGATATCGCAGTCGATTGAAGGAATTATCCGACAAGCGGTCAAAACTGATATTGATATTATCATCACTATTCAATCTAGCCACGGGATTCTGACCCCATATTTCGTTCAGGTTTGCCTGTATTGTATATATTTCGTCAGAAAGGGCCTGCGTCCGGTATGCCTGTGCTGAAAGTATACCGCAAACGAGCAGAAGTGCCGCTATAAGCTTGTATCTCATCATCGCCTTATCTTTTTTATATTGGCAAATGTAATAAAAAAACTGCAAGAGTGGTGTCTTGCAGTTCCTTATATGGTATATCAAAGCAGAGTCACTCTTCTTCGAAATCTTCTTTCATATTATGGAATACATTTTGAACATCATCATCATCTTCGAATTTATCCAGTAACTTTTGTATTTGTTCCTGCTGTTCCTTTGTCAGTTCTTTCAGATCATTCGGGATGCGCTCAAACTCGGCGCTATGTATTTCAAATCCGTTTTCTTCGAGATATTTCTGTATTTCGGAGTACGACTTAAACTCTCCGTAGAGTATTATATCATCACCGTCATGTTCCACTTCATCAACGCCATAGTCGATTAGTTCCAGTTCCAGATCCTCCAATGAAACACCTTCCTTTGCTCCGATCTTAAACACACATTTATGGTCGAACAGGAATTCAAGACTTCCCGAAGTCCCCAGCGAACCATTATGCTTATTAAAGTAGCTGCGCACATTCGCGACAGTACGTGTAGGATTATCGGTTGCAGTCTCTACCACGATAGCAATACCAAACGGACCGTATCCTTCATATACAACCTCCTTATAATCGGCTTCATCTTTCGATATTGCTTTTTTGATGGCACGTTCTACGTTTTCCTTTGGCATATTCTCCTTCTTCACTTGTTGCATCAACACACGAAGACGGGGATTGGTATCGGGCTCGGGACCACCCTCTTTTACTGCTATTGTTATTTGCCTCCCTAGTTTAGTGAACACACGGGCCATATTGCCCCAACGTTTCATCTTTGTCGCTTTGCGGTATTCGAACGCTCTTCCCATAATATTATAATATCAATCGTTTATTCTTTTGGAAGGCAAAAGTATAAAAAATATCGGAGATTTGGAATAAGGATCATTTATTCATCATCGCGAATAAGGATTTTCTTTTACCTCTTTTCAATATATAATAGTTACCAGATTTATAATTAACAATCAGTTTCAATCCCGGAGAATTTCATCACAAAAAATCACAGTTATTATCCGGTTTGTATAATCATTATTAAAAACAGCCCTATACCAAAACTAATATATATCATCTTTGTTTTAAGATATATAGAATTCCATAAATCTATATCCCCATTATTATCAACCTTTAAAAATCTATGGATATGGATATTATATACAATAATCTAAAATACGCAACACTTACAGTTCAAGGTAATTGTGAGATATGCAAACAACGGATAGAAAACGCGGCTTTATCAGTAAACGGCGTATTTTCCGCAACATGGAACGTACAGAATGGCAAACTGCAAATAGGCTTTAATCCTGAGAAAACAAATATCGGAGAGATTAGTGAAGCTATTGCAAAGGTAGGACATGATACCGACAAGAACAAAGCCGACAAGGTAAAGCATGATGAACTGTCCGACTGTTGTAAATGAGTTGTAAAATCAATACAAAAAGCGATAAGGATCAATATCTTATCGCTTTTTTATATCTGTCCTTTTTGCGAACCTTATCTCAATTGTGCACCGAGTTCACTCTCCAGCGACTTCTGTATCTTCTGCATAATGGCATCTATCTGCTTGTCGTTAAGCGTCTTTTCATCATCCTGCAATACAAACTTCACAGCATATGACTTCTTGCCTTCAGGCAGATTCTTACCCTCATATACATCGAACAGTCTTACTTCTTTCAGCAACTTGCGTTCCGCCTTATATGCTATTTTTTCTATCTGATCGAACAATACAGCTTCATCCAATAGCAAAGCCAAATCCCTTTTCACAGCCGGGAATTTCGACATTTCAGAATATGTGATCACATTCTTTCTTATCTCTTTCATCAGCGCATCCCAATTGAGCTCTGCGAAATATACTTCGGTACTTATATCCTGCGCTTTAAGCAGCTTTTTGTTTACGATACCTAATACACCCAATGATTTCCCTTTGCCCTTTGCCTGGATAGCTATAGCCGTGCTGAATATCTCATTAGAAAACTGCTCATAATCATATTTAGAGACAGGTATCCCCAGACGGGTAAGTATATTTTCCACATAGGCCTTCAACTGGAAAACAGACGATTTTTCATTAGCCGACGTCCAGCTATTATCTATACTGCTTCCGCTGAGCCATATACCCAAATGATATTCCTCGCTGTATTCCTTCAGTGTTTCGCCTTCCGTTTTCTTATCAGCATCATAGAAATAACAATTGCCGAATTCGTAGAAGCGGATATCGGGATTCTGCCGGTTACGGTTATAAGCGATACTCTCCAATCCTCCGTAAATAAGTGTCTGGCGCATAACATTCAGGTCGGTACTCAGTGGATTAAGCAGATACACACACTTAGAAGCAGGATACACCACTGAATCGGTATAGTAAGCCTCTTTTGTGAGCGAGTTGTTCATTATCTCATTGAATCCGCTTCCTGTCAATTGCTCCGAAACCAGATTCTGAAGATCATATCCCTTATCGGTAGGAGTTTCGTATGACAGGTTCGATTTCAGGTTATCGCCTATTTCTATATTATTATAGCCATATACACGCAGTATGTCTTCTATCACGTCCACGTCGCGCAACACATCTACACGGTATGTCGGTATCTCGATAGTGAGCATATCATCGCTTTCTTCTGTGATAACCATCTCCAGATTATTCAGGATAGACCTCACTGTTTGCTTGTCTATAGCCTTACCTATAAGCGAATTCACCTTCTCGTATGATAATTTTACAATCGGCTTCGCCACAGGATCAGGATATACATCCTGAATATCTCCTGTAATCTTTCCTCCTGCAATCTCCTTTATCAGCATTGCGGCATATTTCAACACGTAAATGGTATCATTCGGATCGCAGCCGCGCTCGAAATGGAAAGACGCATCCGTATTCAGTCCATGGCGGCGCGCTGTTTTGCGTATCCATGTAGGATTAAAATAAGCTGATTCCAGAAACACCTCTGTTGTACTTTCAGTCACCCCCGATTTCATTCCTCCAAATACACCTCCGATACACATACCCTCTTTATCATTGCATATCATCAGGTCCCTGTCGCTAAGGGTACGCTCCACTTCATCGAGCGTAACGAATTTGGTACCTTCGGGTAATGTCCTCACAATTACTTCTCCGCCTGTGATATGAGCCACATCGAAAGCATGAAGGGGATGCCCCATGCTATGCAACACATAGTTGGTGATATCCACCACATTATTAATAGGCCGCTGACCGATAAGTGTAAGCTTTTCTTTCAGCCATTCGGGACTTTCGGTTACTTTCACACCCCGGATCGTAAGTCCTGCATAACGCGGGCAAGCCTCCGTGTTTTCTACCCTTACAGTAATTGCACCCGTCGGTTCATCTATCTTGAAGTCATCCACAGATGGCAATGTGAGCGCCCCTTTCAGTTTATTCTGACGCAAATAGGCTTCCAGATCGCGGGCTACACCGTAATGTGACGCTCCGTCTATACGGTTAGGCGTAATATCTACTTCGAGAATATAATCACTTTTGATATTGTAATATTCTTTAGCCGGCATTCCTACCTTCGCATCGACTGGCAGCACAATGATTCCCGCGTGGCTGGTACCGATCCCGATTTCATCTTCGGCACATATCATCCCGAAAGATTCCGTTCCCCTGATTTTGGATTTCTTGATTGTAAACGATTCTTCTCCCTGATACAGTTTAGTACCCACAAGGGCAACTACTACTTTCTGCCCGACAGCTACATTCGGTGCTCCGCAAACAATCTGCAACGGTTCCTCCTGTCCCACGTTAACGGTGGTTACATGCAGGTGGTCGGAATCGGGGTGATCTATGCAAGTAAGCACTTCACCGATAACAAGGCCTTCCAGCCCGCCTTTGACAGTTTCTACTTCTTCCACACCGCCTGTTTCCAAACCCAAAGATGTAAGGGCAGCGGATGTTTCCTCCGGAGTTAAATCGAAATCAAGGTAATCTTTCAACCAATTGTACGAAATATTCATTATATGATAGTTTATATTTTTTTATTTTATTTGCACTCAACACAATCAAAATAAATGTTGCTTCTGATATTGCTTTTTGAAACGTTCAAAAAAAGTCCGTCAAAAATACAAAATATATTTTAGTAAACAGTAATCAGAAATAAGCAAACAACGGACATAAGATATAAAAGGTAACAAAAAATAACAGATATATCAGTTAGCAGTCAACAGTTATCAGTTAACAATAAAATTCTCTTTATACATCTTGCTCTACATTTTCAGTTTTCCATTCTCTATTTTTCAATTCAAAAAGGTAACACATGTAACACCTTCCTACCATTTTTCAATCTAATTTTAACAACAACTCCTTCAAACACCTCATTAAATTAAGTGACATTTACACAATATAGTTAAAAGGTAACAGAAGTAACAGATATTTCAGCTATTAGCTGATAGCTTTTAGCCGTTAGTGGTGCGAAGCGACAAAACTCGTAATTTATTATCTTGTTTACGTTATTAACCATATTAACCATGTTTAGTTAAAACCTGACACATCTGACAACTTTGTTACAAGATATACCGCCCCTACAGTTTTTTCAAAAAGTAACAAAGGTAACACGGAAAGCAATTAAGAATGAATAATTAATAATTAGCTTGTCATGCTGAACAGTGTGAAGCATCTCGTCAGTGAATAGTTGTCTGCTCGTATCTCATATAACTTTCAACTTATTACTCAATACTTACTACTTTGAAAAGGTAACAAAAGTTACAGCTTTTCTCAGTACATGACGGCAAATCAGAAAGCAACTTGCCGCATTGCGTTTGCTAATTAATTACGTCAAAGAGCTGACAGCTATCAACTAACGGCTAAAAGCTATCATACACATATAGATAATTATTTTCCGCAAGAATCGGGTTTATTTTCTAATTCCCCTACCCTAACTTCGCTTTATAATATTTAAATTTGTTTCTTATGAACCAGCAAAACAATATAGACTTCGACCGCATCAAAGATGCTATCGGATATATAAATGATAATTACAGATCACAACCCGGCTTAGACGATGTTGCTGCCCATGTTGCGCTTAGCCCTTACCATCTTCAACGTATGTTTACCGAATGGGCGGGAGTAAGCCCTAAAAAGTTTCTCCAATACATCAGCCTCGAAAATGCCAAGAAGATACTCAAAGAGAGTCGTGCCACGCTTTTCGATGCTGCTTTTGAAGTCGGACTATCGGGTACCGGACGCTTACATGACCTGTTTGTAAAAATAGAAGGGATGACGCCCGGAGAATATAAAAACGGTGGAGAAAACCTGACTATCAACTACAGTTTTGCAGAAACACCCTTCGGCGAGATTCTGATAGCATCTACTGCGAAAGGTATCTGCTATATGGCTTTTTCTGATAATGAAACGATCGCACTGGAAGAACTACAAAGAATATTTCCGAACGCAAGCTATAAGCAACTGACAGACAACAATCAACAAAGCGCACTCTATATATTCAGACAAAACTGGCTACAACCGGAACAAATAAAACTACATGTGAAAGGTACCGATTTTCAGCTCAAAGTATGGGAGTCCCTACTGAAAATACCAATGGGTAAACTATTAACCTATAGCGATATTGCCAGACAAACAGGCAATCCCAGGGCAAGCAGAGCTGTAGGATCGGCTGTAGGGGACAATCCCATAGCTTACCTTATTCCATGCCACCGGGTAATACTATCTTCGGGAGCATTCGGTCAGTATCACTGGGACAGCGGCCGTAAGGCTGCAATAATAGGATGGGAAAATATAAACACACATAATCATTGAAAAGCGTTTTACATCTTTTGCGAGAGATTTCTTTATTTAAATAATAGAATCAGCCGTTGAGTTTTAACGTTGGATTATTTTACACATAAATCCTACCCCTGTTTGCAACTTGCAACCTTATCTCATTACTGCCGCGCCCTCCCGGGCTTGTCCTCACTTTTGGCATTGCCCAAAAGTAAGCAAAAGGCTAGCGCTCCGTTCCTCGGCGCCCCACAACCGTTTTGCCGGCTGAAAGTGACAAACGGGCTATCGCCCAGTCCCTTTCTAAGCCGGCTGCGTCACTAATGCGCAGGGGCTGACGCATGACAAGGCTTGCGCATATCAGGTGTAGGGGCTTTCCCTCCTGTCGAGCGTCAGCCCGCGCCGTTAGCTTCATGGACGGGGTACCCGTAGGATTAAAAGACGAAAAAAACGGAAACGTGTTTGAGCTTATCCACTAATTTGGGTTATACGATCTTTCCAGCGAGTTTTTCCGTTTCGTCTTTTTTTCCGTTACGGGTCGGCCTTTGAAGCGGGCGCTAAAGAGCTTTTGATTACTTTTGGGGCTTTGGCCAAAAGTGATACAAGGAATTTTCAATTCCGCGTAGAAAAAATGTTTAAAAGAGTTCAACGTTAAATCTCAACTACTGATTCGCATTAATATCTAAAAAAGCAAACTTTCTGAAATATTTTTATTTCATTACCTTTCAATACTATTGTATATTTCGGAAAAAATCTTATTTTTGTATTAAGCTAAAAAAGCGAAAATAAACTATTAACAAAGAACTGCCATGAAAGAGTTTTTTTCAAGTATGGATGCTACACAACAGTTTTATTGGTATGTAGCTATAGGAGCTAGCGTTATATTTATAATCCAGACCATTATGACTTTTATCGGTGCCGATTCCGATACAGGAGTAGATGCTGACTTTGACGGCAATCTGGATAGTGCAGATGCTCCTTTTCAGTTATTCTCTCTCCGTAATCTGATCAATTTCCTTTTAGGATTCGGATGGACAGGCGCGGTATTATACAATGCATTCGAAAGCAAGTTCGTAGTGGGCATAGTATCCTTTTTGGTAGGAAGTGTGTTCATATTGCTTTTCTTTGTTATAATGCGTTTTATATGGAAACTATCCGAAGATAACACATTCAAGATGGAAGACACAATAGGAAAAACCGCAGACGTATATATGAATATTCCCGCATCAAAAAGTGGAAGAGGAAAAATATTTGTCAGTGTAAAAGGTTCTTCCCGTGAATTATATGCCGTTACAACAGCCGGCGAAGCGCTAAAAAGCGGATCATTGGTGAAAATTATCGGCATAGAAGGGGATATATTGGTCGTAGAACCATTCAGTAATATGAATAACTAAATTTTTTAACCCATATAATTTATACTAACATGTTTGAAGATCTATTAAATGGAGGAGGCGTCGGAATACTGGTTGTTGTTCTGGTTGTTGTCCTCATTGTTACTGCTTTGGCGATGATATCGAGATATAAACGATGTCCGTCCGATAAAATCCTGGTAGTATATGGAAAGACAGGTGGTGCATCAGCCAAATGTATTCACGGTGGCGGTGCATTCATTATTCCCGTTATACAGGATTTCGCGTATCTGGATTTGAAACCCATATCTATCGAAGCCAATCTGACCAGCGCACTGAGTAAACAGAATATCCGTGTAGATGTTCCGTGTCGCTTTACAATCGCCATTTCCACCGAAAAGGAGAATATGAACAATGCGGCTGAAAGACTTCTGGGTCTGACTACTTCGCAAATACAGGAACTGGCTAAAGACATCCTGTTCGGACAATTGCGTTTGGTTATCGCTACCATGATGATTGAAGAAATCAACTCCGACCGTGACAAATTCTTAGATAACATTGCGAAAAATGTTGACACAGAGTTACGCAAGATAGGTCTGAAACTGATAAATGTAAACGTTACCGACATCAATGACGAATCAGGCTACATCGAAGCTTTAGGAAAAGAAGCCGCTGCAAAAGCGATCAATGAAGCGAAGATCAGTGTGGCAGAGCAAGAAAAAATCGGGGAAACAGGTAAGGCTGTCGCTGACAGAATGCGCGATGTACAAATTGCCGAAACTCACAGAGACAGGGACGTATCTATCGCTGTGGCTCAAAAGGACAGAGAAGTAAGCATTGCTGGTGCTGCCAGAGACGAGTCTATTGGTAAAGCTGAAGCAGACAGAGATACCCGTGTAAAAACAGCCGAAGCAAACGCTATAGCTGTTAAAGGAGAGAATACTGCCAAAATTGAGATCGCCGGCTCAGATGCACTTCGTCGCGAAAAAGAAGCCGAAGCCGCACGCCTGGCTGTTGCCGCAGAGAAAGTGCAACAGGCAAAGGCTCTCGAAGAAGCATATCTGGCTGAACAAAAAGCTGAGTTGGCACGTTCGGAAAGAGAGCGTTCGACACAGATAGCCAATGTTGTTGTTCCTGCCGAGATAGAAAAGCAAAGAATTATCATTGAAGCGCAGGCTGCCGCCGAACGTGTACGTGAACAGGCTAAAGGAGATGCAGACGCTATCTTCGCCAAAATGGATGCGGAAGCACGCGGTTTGTATGAAATACTGACCAAACAGGCTGAAGGTTACAGGGATGTGGTAAATGCGGCTAAAGGTGATCCTGTGGCAGCTTACCAGCTATTGTTGATAGAGAAACTGCCAGAACTGGTTAAAACACAGGTTGAGGCCGTTAAGAATATTAAGATTGACAAAGTTACTGTTTGGGATACAGGAAACGGTGCGGGTGACGACGGCAGGACATCTACCGCCAACTTTATATCCGGACTGATGAAATCCGTACCTCCGTTGAACGACTTGTTCGGCATGGCAGGAATGAACCTTCCGTCTTATCTGAAAGGACAGGCAGAAAAGGATAAAGAGGTAATAATTCCACTGGCTCCTACACCTACTGAAGATGAGAAAAAGAAAAAGTAATATCAGTAAATAGTTAAAGAAAAGCCTTGCATGAAAGATTCTGCGAGGTTTTTTTTATGTTCAGGCTTTATGGCAAATCAATAATACCTTCCTTTCATCGGCTAATGTGGTAGCAAATATGTATATATCTCCCCCATCCTTCAGCCCTGTTTTTTTTCTAATTTCCTGAACGGACAAAGGAAAATTACGAGTAGTAATATTCGCCTGCTTAATACCTAACAAAAAAGCTTTTACATCTTTCTTATTCAAAGAGCAGATATTGTCAACAACAAACTTTCGCCCCGGAAAATCCTCATACAATACATCCGACATATACAGATGGCTGCTGGGGTGCAGCTTGTCCAGAGAATATGCCTTTGCAATACTCTTGTATGCACCGCCTTTCAGTATCGAGGCATTAGATTCATACAGGTATTTTGCAATTTTAGTAGCATAATCTAAAAAGAGATTGTCTTCATCCTCTTTCCGGAAAGTATAGATATCCGTATTACTATTCTGTATGTTTACGCAATGGTAGAGAGTTTTATCCGTATTCCCCTTCTTCTTGATAAAGAGTAACTCTTTGCACTCATTATTCACGCTGATAATATACACATCCGATACAGATTTCATTGATCTTACTGCAAGAGAAATATCCAGCATCGGCGACAGTTTTATCATTACCTCTTCCGATTTTTCTTCCAGCAACGATTCTATATCGAGAACGTTCGGAGTACAGTCTTCTATCTGTACTGTCTTTTTACCTGTATTGTCCCTGCGGGCAGGATCGATATATATCAGGCTGGCAGGAGACATGGCTGACAGATACTTTACCGCATCTTCATTTACCACCTTTATATCCTGCTCCAATATTTTAAAATTATGGACAGCTATTTCAGCCAATTCCGATTGCTGTTCTACGTAAGTGACATCCTTGAAACTATGTGCAAGAAAAGAACAATCTACCCCAAAACCTCCGGTAAGATCAACCATAGATTCTCCTCGGCATAGCGAAGCCTTAAACCGTGCTGTCTGCTCCGACGAGCATTGTTCCATCGACAGATGTTTCGGATAAACTATGTTGTTATTGGCATGCCATGAAGGTATTTTCTCTTTAGCGATCTTGCGTCCGGCAATCTGACGAATAGCCATTTGCATATCTATACCGGGATATTGCTTTGCCTGTAAAGCGAGTGAATGCACATCATCAGCCTCATGAGTATGTATAAAAGCCTTTAATTCGTCACTGAGGTTCATTTTTTCTTCATCTTGATGAAAGGACTTAATGCACTACCTTTTTGTGTAGAGTCAGGCACAATCGGAGGAGGTGGCAAGACAGTATCTTTTTTGTGTCTTATCCATGGATAGTCAAACAAGTCACGTAGACCATCAAAGTCTTTCTTATAGATGATACCCACACCTTGCGTCTGTGTCGCATGATCCAGATAGTAAAATTTCTCGTTATAGTGATTATAAGCCTTTATTCGCCATGTACCGGCGTTATTGAGTAAGTATTCGATGTCTATATCGGTTATCATGGCTTCATTTTTCAAATTAATGTCGTTTCGGTAACCGAAGTTTCCGTTTATAAGAAGCCTGTCGTTCAATAATTTACTCGACAATAACAATTCAGCCTCCGTATACATCAATTCGGCATCACTATACCGTATGTTTGTACCCAGTTGCCATCTGTCATCGATGTTGCTCACTATTTTTGTCAACTGATTGGATAAGGTAGCAGAAGCCACTGCTGCAAAATCTGATGTCTGTGCACCTGGCGTCGCATAATTAGGCGCTTTGAATTTGGATAATATCAGCAGGTATGCAACCTGTTTATTTATTTCGTCCTGCGTATTCAACAGATTTTTCACCTGTCGCTCTACCTCCGCATCTGTAGATGGCAATGCTATATCCAGGTCTACATTAGGGTGCTTGAGCGGACCACTCAGATTGAGTACGCAATTGACCGGGATAGTTGTTTGCCCTACCCTTTTAGCCAAATCGTCATCCAAATCGTTAAGGCTCGCATTCACTTTATATACAGCACTCACATTCAGGGTTGCATCAAATGGGTCTCCTCTGAATTGTACATTGCTTCCATCCTGAATATCGAACCGTCTTTCCATCAGTCGCTGGAAAGTGAAGTTATAACTTCCTCTATTGATATTATATGTACCATAAAGACGTGGGGAGGACTTCAGATTCCATTCGAAGCGCATAGCTCCGCTACCGGTACCCCTCAGTATATCGCCGCCCACAGGGTCCATTAACAATTCCAATGTAGCATCAGGAGTAACATCAGCATAAATATTCATATTGATGTCCATTCCTGTATCATTGCGGGGAGCCAGCATCGATGGTTTTACCTGTTTTACGGTATCTTGGTCCTGTTTTTCCTTATATGTTATAAAAGAATATTCGGTAACCACATCTTCCATAAAATTCATACGTACAAGCGTATTGGGTTCTGTACGCATTCTGATATTTACATCCACAGCGCTTTCATCACCGCCTATAGTACCATTCCCACTACCGAACACTTTTCCGTAAAACAACGGATTCACGGATGATGAAGCATTATATACAAGGAAATTATCAGCCCTCAGGTCGACCTGATACATAAATTTACTGAAAAAATCGTGTGCCACTTTTCCACTTGCATGCGCTCTGTTATTGAACTGGTCTATCAGTGTTATATCATTAAAATAGATAAGATCTTTCTTCAAATAAACGGTATCGGAAAACGAGTATCGGGTATTTAGAAAACGGATTCCCATACTTCCGTCTTTGATAAATGCTTTCCCTTCTACCGTTACATTCGAAAAATCACCATATAAATGCACTTTTCCTGTACCCCGTCCTGTTATATTATCAAAAATTGTTTCGGCATACTTATTCAGGAAGCCGATATTGATACTATCGGCATCGAAATTAATGGATAATCTTTGCTTTACAGGGTCTAGGGTTCCATCTACTTTTGTCCGTTTATTCTCCTTGCTCACAATCAACCCATCGAGCATAACCTGATTGGTCTCATCATCCAGTTCACTGAATATATTCAGTTTGCCTAATTCCGCCCCGTTAAATTTAAAATCAGTTATTTCGAGGCGTGTATTGGCATATGGTTTTTTCTCTATACTGGACACGAACAGGCTGCCTGTAGCTGCCCCGCCAAACTGGAGAGCATCTATAGCCAATGTCTGGAAAACATATTCGAGGTTAATATTTTTGAGTTCGGCTTTTAATATGTCGTTCGAATCTTTTTGGGTATATTTCCCATTCACTTTTACCTCCTGACTACCATCTTCATTATATATCCGGAAATTATCCACAGCCACCAAGCCATCCTGTATCGCTATATGTGACTGGTTCATCTTCCAATCGGCATTATTCAACAATAATTCGCTTGGCAAGGTGTTTATATCTATCCTGAGCGGCTCTGCTTCATTTTTAGTGAGCAGCGTACTTATGGAAAAATTACCCATGGCTTTCTGCGCACCTGTATTCACTAGGGATATATTGGTATTGATCAGGTTATCTTTCACTTTAGCGTTGATAGCAACATCGTTGATTGTGTTTTTCTTACCTGCGATCAATACATTAACCTTAGCATCTATTGTATCGTGCGGATTTCGTATGGCAACATATCCCGACTGTATACTCATCCCCGCAGCTTTTACCGATGGTGCAAATATTTCGAGGTTAAACCTGTCATTTATATTATTATAAGACCCGATTATTTTAGAAGTACTCAGCACTGTAACAGGTAGATTGAGTATATTGCTTAATGATTCGCTATTGCTTATCTGTAACTCAAAATTAAGCATATTCGGCTTCTCTTCCGGTCTTTTCTTATTATCAGGCTTTATCAAAGCGGGTAAATACATGCTCAATGTCTGCTTCACACTATTTATCATCGACGACATGGAATACACCCCATTGATATCTCCTTTCAGTAAATCAGACCTTATACTCAACCTGCGATTGTCGGGAAAACCTGCAACCCTTGCAACAAGGCTATCCATCTGAAATAACTTATCTTCACGGATAAAATCTATAGAGTCTACCCTTACATATCCTTCTGCATTATCGATATGGCTACCTATAAAATCTGCATCTATCGCAAAAGAAAGATAAGAATGCTGCATCTTTTCGGCCAAATGCAGATTAGCCAGCTGAACGTTCTTTACTCTGGCCTTGAAATTCAACTCCGGATTTTCTTTATCTGTCAGATCAAACAGCCCGTTAACATTTAATATACCGTTCTCATCATTTACATCCAGTTGTCCGTCTACCCGTAAGCCGTCGTAAGCAGCATCCAGCGAAATTTCTTTATAGGTATATCCCTTGAAATCGAAATTGTGAATATCTCCGTCCGCTGTTCCACGGATTTTACCATATGTGGGTTTCTCTAAATCGACAGACAGATTCAATGATATCTTATTCAGATCTTTATTATCAAGAAGTTTTCCCAATTCGAAATCTGACATATAAACTTTCCCATGCACAAAGGAGCTTATACCATTTCTCGGATTCAGGCCAAAAAGCACATCCGTTTTGACAATACCTAAGTCGGTATCCAAACTACCAAAAGCTGTAAGTTGTTTTAAATAGCCCGAAATATCACCGATAAACGACAGTGTACCGAGTTTCTGCAATTGAGATGGTAACTGCGTCTTATTTTTAGAGAAGTTATTAAGAATGCTTTCTACTTCCCTGATTCCGATTGTTAATTCATCGACACTGCCCAAAAGATACGTTTTTTCGGAATCCCTTATATCTTTGACCTCTGCATTAGCAATCAAATGCATCTTTTCCCCATAGTCCACAGACAATTCCGAGAGAACCAGATTATCGAACGAACCTGAAATATGCGCGCGTATATTCACTAAGTCTTTGAAGTTCTGTAATACAGGCACAAATGCTGAGATATCTTTCGGAGCGATATATGAGGGTGCTACCCGGCAATCGACAACTGCATAATCGAGTATTTTAGCTGTATCACTGGTCGGCGTAAGATCTATTTCGCATCTTTCCAACGCCAAATGGGAGGATGGCAGGTTTAACTCAAACCCCCTGACCGATACCTTTTTTCCCTGACTTATTACTCTAAATACAAGGTCAGATATTTCCAGGCCGCTTCGTTCCTTCAGGCTAATTTTTTTCACCTGAATATTAAGAGAGTCTTCCAATACTGACTTTACGGTAAACTTAGCATCTAAACCTGATACTTGTATGTGATTTGCGTCAAATTGATTTTCCTTTAAAGGGCGGTCTTTTACATCATATGAAAAGCGTCCGTTAGACAAATTGATTGCATTCAGCTTAATATCCAGTCTGGCTTTCGGTTTATCGTCTTTCGATTTAAAAGCATCAATTACATACTGTATATTCAGCGGCGCATTTGTATTATCTTTTGATAAGTGAACTTCAAAATCAGTGAGCCAGGCGGAAGTGATTACTATCTTACCGTTTATAAGGGCAAGAATATCAACACCTGCCGAAACCTTATCAGCCATCAAAACTTTCTCGTTGGATTGGTCGTAAAGATACAGACTATCGATCGCAATAGTATTGAAAGGCTCAAAATGAAGACTGCCTATCCCCAGTTCTGTCCCCAATTTAGCCTTCAGTTCTTTCACAATAAGGCCTTTGGCATATTCCTGAACAGCGGGTGTGTTCAATAAGCCAAACAACAGGATAATCAGACCGAAAATTATCCCGAAAATGGTGAGAAATATTTTCTTAAACCGTTTTATAACTCTTTCCTTTAAGGTCGTCGACCTATTTTTTACTTTGGTAAGTATAATAACTAATGCAAGTTACCGCTCGAAGATATATCACAAAATACTTTCTTCTACTTGATAGTGCAAAAGTATTAAAAAAATGAGATTTTTCCCTATCCCCATATCGCTATCTTGAACAAAAGGAATGAAGTTAAGATAATTTATAGAAAATTCCTTTTCATCGCAAAAAGAACCGGTTTATGAACCGGTTCTTTTTGTGTGTTAATTAATCGTTATCCGTTTTTGGTTTCATCTCTTTTTTTATTCGTCCTGCTTTGCGAAGCGCCTGATCGAGAATATACTGTATCTGTCCGTTGGTACTGCGAAACTCGTCGGCAGCCCATTTTTCGATTGCATCCATCATCTCCGGATCGATACGCAGGACGAAACTTTTTACAGTAGATTCTTTTTCTTTTTTAGCCACAATAATATTAAATTCAAAATTGAATGATTTCAAAATTTCAAAATGATATTCCTTTCAGTTTTGAAATCTTGAAACCTGAAATAGGATTAATGATGCAGTGTTCCCGCATTCACAATCGGTTGAGCCGCCTCATCAGCACAAAGAACCACCAGCAAATTGCTCACCATAGCAGCCTTACGCTCCTCGTCAAGTTCCACAATCTGATCTTTTTGTAATTTATCCAGAGCTAGCTGTACCATACTTACAGCTCCCTCAACAATCTTTTCACGGGCGGCAATAATCGCATCAGCCTGTTGACGACGAAGCATTACGCTAGCTATTTCGGAGGCATACGCAAGGTAATTGATTCGCGCTTCTATAACTTCAATACCAGCGATGGCTATCCGGCTATTAAGCTCATCTTCTAACCGTTGGCTCACTTCATCACTATCCGATCTCAGGGTTATAGCATCTTTATCGTTATCGTTATTATCATAAGCATACATACCCGCTACCTGACGCAGAGCAGCATCGCTTTGTATCTGCACAAAATCAGTTGGTCCCGATGCAATATCGAACATCACCTTGTAAGTATCCTTTATCCTCCATACCAATACGGCTCCGATCATAATAGGGTTACCCATTTTATCATTCACCTTTATAGGCTCAATATCCAAATTGCGCGCGCGTAAAGTCGTTTTTCTTTTACTCAAAAAAGGATTTACCCAAAAGAATCCGTTATCGGCCAGTGTACCTTTGTATCTTCCAAACAACACCATCACACGCACATTGTTAGGCTCAACG
Source organism: Dysgonomonas gadei ATCC BAA-286 (assembly GCF_000213555.1). Classification (GTDB taxonomy): domain Bacteria; phylum Bacteroidota; class Bacteroidia; order Bacteroidales; family Dysgonomonadaceae; genus Dysgonomonas; species Dysgonomonas gadei. Next base: position 45,715 of record NZ_GL891995.1, on the reverse strand, counting down.
ATAATAAGTCCTTTGGTCAGCACAATGAACATTAGAAAAACAATCAAAGAGCCACATGTAATGAAGATAGGATCCTTTTGATAAATACATACCCCCAGTATGACAAGCACTAAAACCAAGGCTATCGCGATAGCCGAAAATGCTGAAATTCTAATTCCCGCAAACTTTTTCTCCTGTGTTTCCATATTATCTATATTTTGATATTAAAATGATATCATAAAGATATAAATAATTTATTATATACAAATAGGACAGGATATATTTAAATAAAAAATGTATCATAATATAATACCATAAAACTTTACTTAAATAATATTATATTTGAATCAGATAAGTTCAAACTCCGATATCTGCCCATACTCCGACAAATCATCGAAGGCCCCGGCCAAATCTGTTTTACCGAAATACACTTTAAAGCAGTTTATTACCCCGCCATGAGCAAAAACTGCCACAGTAGAATGATCCTGCCCTTTAAGTTCGTCAAGGAAAGACGCTATACGCTTATACATTTGTGCAAAAGATTCTCCGTTGGGTGCAGGAGTATTTATCCAGTCTTTCTCCCATTCGGTCATGTCTATCTTATCCCACTCCTGCATTTCCCATTCGCCGAAATTCAATTCCTTTAACCGGTCTTTAAGTCGTATATTTTCATAACCGCAATACTCGGCAAGTTTTTTTGCCCGGCTCAAGGGGCTGGAAAATACAGCATCGAAAGCTATGTCTTTCAGGTTTTGTTTTACTATTTCCGCCTCACTTTCAAAAGTTTCTTTCAGTGGCACGTCAGTTTGCCCGTAACAAACTCCGTTTACACCAACTGCTGTATGTCGTATAATATATATTTTCATAAAATCAATCAGTAAATCAGCCAATTTGAATATTTAGCCTATTAAACAGCTAAACAATTCAATATTACCATAACTCCCAGATAAAAAGACAATTCACACATCAGAAATGTAGCGCCACAACAGTCACCTGTATAGCCCCCGATTTTCTTCTTCATCAGGAATATCAATCCGGCAAAAACAAAGATAGGAAATATTATAGCCGGCAAAAAGTCAATTTTTAGTAATAAAATAAAAGGAAGCAGTCCGAATACAACAGAGATAACACCCGTACTGGCTGACATTTTATTATAAACAACCTTCGATTTGCTTGTTTCCTCATTCCGGGCATATGGCAGGAACAAAGTTATCAGTGATGCTATAAACTTACATAACGGATCTGCCGATAACACTACCAGACAAGCCATTTCCAAACTAAGATTACTCAGAAGCAAATAAAAGAATGAAAAATAAAATATCAGACTGATAACCCCATATGTACCGATGTGCGAATCCTTCATTATCTCCAACGTTCGCTCACGGGTATTTCCACCGCCAAATCCATCGAAGAAATCAGCTAATCCGTCTTCGTGCAATGCTCCTGTGACCAGCAAACGACTCAATATTGCCACTACAACAGCAATCGGATACGGCAGAATCTGCGCCGCACCCCAAAGTACTCCTGCCATCACAGCAGCCGTAAGCCATCCGGCAACAGGCCAATAATTGATTACCTGCTTATAATACACAGCAGGTACATTAAAGGCCTTTAACCGCCAAAATGGTAAACGGGTAAAGAAAACAAGGGAGGCAGCGATATTTTTCATCCGTTAGAAATACTTCGTTACTTTTATTTCCTTAAAAGAATGCATTTCATTTATCATATGCAGAGCAGAAGCCACAATAGGATAAGCACATAACGCGCCTGTCCCCTCTCCCAATCTGAGGCCAAGATTCAGTATAGATTTTGCTTTCAGGTAGTCCAGAACCAGCTTGTGGCCTGCTTCATCGCCCTGATGACCGAATATAGCATAATGCAATACATTTGCGTTTAACTTAGATGCTACAAGCATACAATTAGTCATAATGAAGCCATCGACCAGAACCATCATTTTCAGTTCGGCAGCTTTGAGCATAGCTCCCACAGTCATCACCATTTCGTAACCACCAAAGTAGCGCATGATATCCTCTACGGAAGCATCTCCTTTGTAATTCTCCATCGATTGTTTCAGCACATTGTATTTGTGGCTGATGATCTTTCCTGTATGGTCACATCCTGCGCCGATACACTGATCTAACGGAATTCCTGTAAGATAGGTCATCCATAGGGAAGAGGACGAAGTATTGGTTATACCCATCTCTCCAAAACCAATAACATTACAACCCTCATCGTAGCATGTCTGTACACATTCTGCTCCACGTTGTATAGCCAGCTCCATTTCTTCATATGTCATGGCCGCTTCGTGCAGATAATTACGTGTACTCTTCCGTATTTTCTTATCTATGATAGGGTCTCCATCTTTGAAATCAAAATTAACACCGGAATCCACCACTTTAAGATTGAATCCATGCTGACGGGCCAGAAAATTAATACCCGCACCTCCTGCCCAGAAATTAAGTATCATCTGGTATGTTACTTCCTGTGGTGAAGGGCTTACGCCTTCGGCGGCTATACCATGATCGCCTGCAAATACAATATGGCAGGGATTCGTCAGTTTAGGATTGAGGGATTGTTGCACCCAACCGATTTGCATGGCAAGGTCCTCCAATACTCCCAATGAACCTTTTGGTTTAGTAAGGTTATCAATTTTTTCCTGTAAATACGAACGAACTTCGTCGTTTGGTTTTTCGATGTTAAATTGTTGCATTCTATGTTAGTTTATACTGCCAGTGGAAACGGGCAGATTATATTAGTCTCTTTCGTCCCTCCAGATTCACAATCCGAAAGTTTTATACCATTCATAATCAGTATATATTTTGTTAAAAAGTAACAAAGGTAACACATATACCAGTTATCAGTTAACAACTCGTATCTCGTATAACTTAAAACTTACGACTTGTTAAAAAGTAACAAAGGTTACAGCTTTTTCAGTCAACAACTTGTATCTTGTCTACTTGTAACCTTTTTCAAAAGGTAACAAAGGTAACAACCTTTCGAAATATTTCACACTGTTACTTTTCTATCGACAACACGCTTGTTATCTGCACCATATAGATAAAATAATATTAAAAAAGCAACAGTTTCCGGGTCTGTAGGGACAAAAAACATTCACCCATTAATCAGGGCAAATTCTTTGTTCCTATGGAATCACTCGCAACTATTCTATTTATACCCGAAAGCATTCAATGCATCGGCCACTACAAAATTACTGCCACCGATAAATACAAAATCATTTGATGCCGCCCAATCTTTTGCCGCACGTACAGCTTCCGCCACAGTAGGGTACGAATATCCCATAAGTCCCTTTTTCTGAGCCATCATTTGCAACTCCCGCTCATTCATGGCACGTGGGACTGACGCTTTGGTGAAATAATAAATGGCTTTACGTGGCAATAGTTCGAGCACGGATGCAATATCCTTGTCATTTACCATTCCCAGCACAATATGCAATGTATCATATTTTTCATTTGCCAGTTGATCGGCTATATATTTTATTCCTGCAACATTATGTCCCGTATCGCACACGATCTTGGGATGCAACTCCTGTAATATCTGCCAGCGTCCCATCAGCCCGGTCAGTTTGGTTACATATGCAAACCCGTTATAAACAGCTTTGGATGGAATAGTATATCCTATTTTCTGTAATTCCTTGACAGCGCATAATACTGTAGCTGCATTCTTTATTTGCGCATAGCCAGATAGTTCGCCCTTCAGGTGCAGATAATATTTCGTATCGAAAAGCCAGCCGCTTGCAGTTTTCAGGCTCGATTGTATGATATGTTCGTCTTCAGCAAAAAGAATGGGAGCTCCTACCCTTTCGGCTGTATCAGTAAATACATTTTTCACCTCACCTTCTGCTTCCCCTATAATTACAGGTATATTTTTCTTTATAATACCGGCTTTTTCGGTGGCAATCTTTTCCAGTGTATTGCCAAGGAACTGCATGTGGTCGAAACTGATATTTGTTATTACGCTCAGGTCAGGCGTTATAATATTCGTACTATCGAGCCTGCCCCCGAGTCCCACTTCTATGATGGCAACATCTACGTGCATATCTGCAAAGTAGAGAAATGACATCATCATTGTCAGTTCAAAAAACGAAGGCTCTATCGGTTCGAAATATTCACGATGCTTATCTACAAAGTCGACTACATACTGTTGCGATATTTTTTCCCCATTAACACGTATACGTTCCCTGAAGTCTACCAAATGCGGCGAAGTGTACAATCCTACCTTATATCCGGCTTCCTGCAATATCGCCGCCAGCAAATGCGAAGTAGAACCTTTACCATTCGTTCCGGCTATATGGATTGTTTTATATTTAGTGTGAGGATGAGCGAAGTATGTATCGAGGGCAAGGCTGTTGTCCAATCCTTCTTTATAAGCACTTCCTCCTATTTTTTGATATACGGGTAATTGATTATATAAATATTCTATGGTCTCCTGATAGGTCATTATCCTGATTATATTTAATGTGAATGGATGCTATCGTGTAATTTATCCAGAAATTGTGCGACATGCAATCCATCCATTATAGCATGGTTTACAGTTATAGAAACAGGTAAAAGTATTTTTTGTTCTTCTGTGAAAAATTTACCTGTCGATATTTTAGGTATAGCACCATTATTACCAAACGACACAGCATGTTTCATATCCGTAAAACGTATCCAGGGTACAGATGAATAATGTACAACATCAGTACGTTCAGAGTTTTCGTCTAATCCCAATCCGGATGATTGTTTTACTTTAGCTATGATTTGCAGGGCATTTTCTTCAAAATCTTTCAGATCCGGGTAATAGTCAAAAAAAGAAAAACTAAATGTACCGTCATCACGTCCGACTGTGGGCGCAGAATGTACAGTATCGTATGAAACGACATCATCACCTTCTATCCTGAAGCGGAATACGTCTATGGCATTCACTGTCTGCATAATCTTGTGTAACGAATGAAGAAAAAATGAGGACTTCTTATCTTTGCTATAGTTATAAACAGGGGTAAAATCTACATTTGCCGTCATGCCGAAAAAAGGATCATCAAACGTTTTGAAGAAATTGAAATGTTCCTTCCTGTTCCATTTTTCGATATCTATGGGAGTTCTCACTGTTCTGTCGCTTTGTTTATAGGTGTATATCCTGTTTTTTCTATTAGATATTGTCCTTGTTCTGATAAAATCCAGTTTACAAAGTTAGTTACATTTTTGTTATTTGCGCCTGTTGTTATAGCATAAAAATCACCGGTAAAAGGATATGTATTGTTTTCTATCGTATTTTTGTCCGGGTACACTCCGTTTACCTTTATCAGTTTAATTTGATTATTCCCTATCATCTCTGTAGCAAAGAAAAGGAATGTATATCCTATCGCATTATTAAAGTTCTTATACTCAGCTGTACGATCAATAATTTCCCCCATACCTCCCGCAATATCATTTGTCGGCGGGCTCATTAATTCTTTATCTTCCATTATTTTTTCCAACATGGTCTGACTGCCACTGTTTACCGGGCGCTGAAAGGCTTTTATCTCTTCATCTTTTCCTCCCAGTTCATTCCAGTTTGTTTTTTTTCCCGAATAAACATCCTGAATTTGTTCGATTGTCAATTCCGATACGGGATTTTTAGCATTCACAAAAAAAACAAATGCTTCCTTACCTATTGGCGTCATACTGTATTCTATGCCTAGGGCAGCAGCCTTTTCGACCTGTGACCTTGATGGTGCGGCACAAAAGATAATATCAGCCACCCCACTGAGTAGATTATCATATGCTTCGGGTGTAGTATGACTAGACACAATACTATTGTAAGGGTTATATTCACCCCGAGGATAAGTCGCCTGAGCAAAAGCTGCATAAACTGGATACAAAGCCGTAGCTCCATCCAGCACAGGCAGGCTATCCGTAAACAAGAAAGCAGACTGTTCGCTTAATTTTGCCACTTTACTTCCATCCGAAAAAGGCTGGTAATCATATAAGTTTACACCTTGATCATCGACTGTCGGGATACTTTTGATATAGCTCCTGTACCCCTCATATACAGAGATAGACACGGCACAGACTAAGACTATTCCTAAAAGGCTAAACCATATAATTTTTGATTTGAGTAACCGAAATAATGCTATAATTATCCAAACAACAAGTAACAGTGTAACGATAAGAACTAAAGGCACATAAAAACCTTTACTTACACTAAACGCTGCTACAAGCATCATCCAAAATCCTAAAAACAGAGTAATGCCAATTAGTATAAAAGCAATGAAACCTCGTATAATACTATTTCCCATTTTCGCCGTAAGTAATATTTAAGCAACAAAAAAACGACCTGCTACTAACCGAAAAGCTGCCTGAAAGCCTCTTCTACCTTTCTCACCTGAATGATTTCGATATTGACTTTCGATGTAAATCCTTTCAAATTATTCTGTGGCACAAGTATTTTTGAGAACCCGAGTTTTTCGGCTTCCAGGATACGTTGTTCGATACGATTTACCGGACGGATTTCTCCGGACAGACCGACTTCACCCGTCATACAAACATGTTTCTCTATAGAAATATCGAGACTGGACGATAATACGGCACTGATAACGGATAAGTCCATGCCGGGATCGTTTACTTTCAATCCTCCCGCAATATTCAGGAAAACATCTTTTTGGATAAGTTTGAAACCCGCCCGTTTTTCCAACACTGCAAGAAGCATATTCATCCGACGAAGATCAAACCCGGTGGCCGAACGTTGCGGCGTACCGTATGCAGCCGTGCTGACCAATGCCTGCGTTTCGATTAAGAAGGGGCGGATACCTTCGATAGAGGCAGAAATGGATACACCGCTCAATCCTTCATGATTTTGAGTTAATAACAACTCTGAAGGATTGCTGACTTCACGTAATCCATTTTGACGCATCTCGTAAATACCTAGCTCTGCAGTACTACCAAAACGGTTTTTAATACTGCGCAGGATACGGTACATATAGTGCTGATCGCCCTCGAACTGGAGTACTGTATCCACTATATGCTCCAATACCTTTGGCCCGGCTATACTACCTTCTTTATTGATGTGTCCTATCAGTACAACAGGTGTATTTGTTTCTTTCGCAAACTTGAGTATTGCGGCAGAGCATTCGCGCACTTGCGATACGCTACCCGGTGAAGATTCCACTGCATCGGTAAAAACCGTCTGAATGGAATCGATAATGACAAATTCGGGATTCAGATTCTGTATATGCACGAATATATGTTCCAGATTAGTTTCGCAGACTATAAAACAATTTTCACTGTTAGAATTGATACGGTCGGCACGTAGTTTCAACTGGCGTGCGCTCTCTTCTCCCGATATATATAACGTCTTTATTCCGTTCAGACCTAATACAGTCTGCAATATCAAAGTAGACTTACCGATACCGGGCTCCCCTCCTATCAATACAAGAGAGCCTGGAACAAGCCCTCCTCCCAGCACTCGGTTGAGCTCTCCGTCGTGCAAGTCGATGCGCGGCTCTTCACCTGTCTGTACATCTTTCAGGAGCAAAGGTTTTGCTTTCGTGGTGTCGAATATATGCAAACCGCTTTTAGCCGTTGATTTTTCTTTACTTATTATTTCTTCTACATATGTATTCCATTCACCGCATACAGGACATTTACCCAGCCATTTGGGTGAATCGTTTCCACAATTGCTGCAAACATATACTGATTTTGTTTTTACCATGTTATTTTCTCCGCTTTCTTTGCCCCGTTCTTTGTCATAGTTTGTATGATATATGTATCCCTTGGTAAAATACTCATATCTATTACCTGTTCTTTTACATCAAGGCCTTTTTTATCAATGACCGTATCGCCGTTCAGATTGATTATTCGAACCCGCTTGATAGAATCGTCTTCCTTGTTAAGTGTTACTGTAAGTGTTTTTGTCCCTGTAATAGCATATTTCACTGTGCTGACCACCTGAACTTTTATTGCAGCCATTTTACTTTTTTTATCTCTAACCTCAATGATTGCCGCCCCATACTTAAGAGCCTTTATCGTGATCTTGTTATCATTTATTTCTGCTGCTACAATTTTATTATCCGATGATGAAACTGTATAATCACCATTACCATCAAGAATTGTAACCTCTGAATTTGTATTCAAGATAATGGATAAATCGTTATTATCTAAAACAATATTCTTTTCTATATCATCATTATTATTCAGCCCGGCCAGTTTCGTTACACCGGAGTTGGCAGGGTCTAAATATTTGCTCATATGCCTGCTCGCATCCGGATATTGATCCCAATGGTACCACAATTTTCCATAATAATCAGGCTCGGTCAGATTACAAAGCTGATTGTTACCACCTGTCAGTGTGCCTATTATTAACCCTGCCGAATTGAAAATAGGGCTACCTGATGAACCGCCCTGAGTTGCCCCTTTCGAATAGGTAACGACCCAATGTGTACCGGATGGCGAACTTGAGTTCCATCTGCCGGATACAGGTTCTTTTTCATAAAATGATATTTTCTTAACATCTCCCATCGGATGGTGGATCACAGCTCCACTGCTAGTTGCTTTATTCTCCCTGTTCCATCCGTTAAAATATACATCCCAATCGTCAGGAATACTCTCTGAGAGTTTGAGCAACGCCCCATCACTACCGCCGCTTATCGGATTTATTACCATAACTTCCGAACCTTTGTGGTATTTATATTTCGGAGCCTGCGCCCCTGTTTCCATTTGGCAGGTAGGATATTCATATTCAAAGATAAATGATGTATTGTCAGGAATTTGAGCTACACTCATATTTTCGAAACAATGGTCGGCCGTAAGTAAATATGGAGTCTTATCATTGTTTGTATTATTAATAAGAGAACCCGAACACAAGTAAGTTTTATTATCGCTTTTTGTCATTCTCAATAGTACCACTCCTTTCTTTTGGTATTGCCAATTTTCAGCATCAGGGCAATTTACATTAATCATACATGAAGCAGATGTATTGAAATCGGAATGCTCGCCATTTCCATTTGTATATTTATACCCAACATCGGATAAAAGTATACGGGGAAGTTCGGTCACTTTGTCCGAAACAACATATTCCAGTACCACATTATCACCTTTTAAATTTTCTATAGAATACGCTCCACCGGAAGGATTATCACTATGGATATACACAACAGCATCGCTCGTGTTATCTTTATTGTAAACATATAGCTTAGCCCCTTCGGGTAAATAAAAATCATCGAACCGGACAAAGAATCCTGTTGCCTGAGGTACATCTATGTTCAACTTCCAAATTTTATTTTTGTTCGATAAGGCCGACCAGGAGCCGATAGTATCCATATTGATACCGAGTGTATACACTTTGGCTTCTAATAGCGCGGTCCCCCGTTTATTGTATTGGATGTCGGCAACAGTGTATTTGGTCTGCTTTAGATCGACAATCAATGAAACCTTTGACTTATCTTCATTCAGTGAGTATTGTTTATCCTGGGCAATAGCAAAAACAGCGGATGTAAGCATTATTAGACCTGCTAAAAACTTCTTCGATAGATTAGATTTCATAATTTATCAATTAATTGCTGAACATATTTATTAACATCATTCCGATTTACCAGTTCTTCCGTTTCGAATATAATCTGCGCCTGGGTATAATACGGATTTCTTTTCTCCAGACTCTCTACTACGAAAGCGAAAAGCTCCTCTTCATTTTTATCTTTTATGAGCGGACGTTTTTCCTTACATGTGTTTAACCGTGCAGCGAGTGCCTCAGGCGCAGCATTCAGATACACCGTAGTGCCGGCCTTATTCATATACTCCATATTATCAAAGAAACATGGAGTCCCCCCTCCTGTAGAAATGACTACGTTTTCAAATTCGCCAACTTCTTTCAGTACACTGCTTTCTATTTTTCGAAATTCTCCTTCGCCAACATCCTGAAATAGTTGGCTCACTGTTTTCTGGTAGCGCGCTTGTATAAAGTGGTCTAAATCTATAAATTCAAGTTCCAGAACTTTTGCAAGTTCTTTTCCGGCAGTAGTTTTCCCGGCACCCATATACCCAATCAGGAATATTCTCTTCATTTATATTATTCGATATATACTAATCGTACAAAAATAGGAATAAAATAGTTAAAGAAGATTAGAGACCTTAATATTATTATGTTTTAACGACTGTAAATATTCTTTATCGAAATCTAAGAAGCTACGGAGTAATTTTACTATTATAAGCGTAGTGTTTCGGTGTAGCCGACAGAAGGAGGCCGACGCGACGCGAAGCTTTTGCCACTTACCTCTAAAATGTTAAAATTTTGTATGGATAGAAATTCCGTTTATCTATAAAGAAACTGATTAGCAAATTAGCAGATTTGTAAATAGCGCAAAGCGATATACCCGGAATTCATTTGCTAATATGCTAATATTCAAATTAAAAAATTTACTATGGCAAAGTACAGTACGGAATTGACAGAAAAGATTGTAAACCTGCTTGAAGACGAGTTTTTCACCGTATCGCAGGTATGTAAGGCAACAGGCATCAGCCGTGAGACATATTATTGCTGGATGAATACCAGAAGCGATTTCCGCAGCGAAGTGGAACAGGCGGTAGCGCGCCGCGAAGCCGAACTGATGACGATGGTGCATGCTTCGCTGAAAAAGAAACTTGAAGGCTATTACACCACGGTAGAAAAAGACATCTATGTCCCCGATGGACATACAGGCGAACTTGTTTTCAAACAAAAGACTGTTACGAAGAAGGAATGCCCGCCCGACCTGCGTACGATAAAGATGCTGCTTGACAGACAGGATAAGAGCCGGCAAGGAGAGGAGAAGTCCGCTAAAGAATGCGTAATGAAGAGTAAACCCGAAACCCTGAAGAAAAGAGTAGAACCTGAAGAAGAAATTATCCTGAATCCGGCGGAAGAAATATTGGAAACCTGCGCGGAGGCCATCACAGAGTTCCCCCCGAAAAACGAACATACAAAAAAGGATATGCAAATACTTACATCTTCACAAAAAAGAAAGGCCGAACACAAAAAGAAGAAAAATATGACAACCGAAAAAATTAAGAAAACTGTCAGATGTGTCAGGTTTTAACAAAAACAGATAAGTGATATAATTCAAACAGCTTCTGAGATTCCCACGTCTCAAAATAATAAAAACTGTTAGTCGACTAATCACCTGCTTTTTGTCTAAAAAAATAGTCCAGAAAATTTCATCGTCTAAAAATTTAGACATACATTTGCATTGTAATCAATAAATATAGTATGCAACTCACAAAAGCCGAAGAACAGATAATGCAGATACTGTGGACCATGGAAGAAGGCACAGTACAGGATATACTGAAAGGATTTACCGATAACAAGCCTGCCAGAACGACAATAGCTACAGTATTAACCATACTGGAAGGAAAAGATTTCGTATCGCACCGTAGCGAAGGACGTGTTAATATATATAAAGCCCTTATTTCTAAAGAGAATTACTCAAAAAAACAACTATTCGGATTTGTGAAAGACTATTTCAACGGGTCATTCTCTTCTATGGTTTCATTTTTTGCAAAAGAGACCAACCTCTCTATTGAACAGATGGATGAAATGCTGGATGAAACGCGTAAAGCACTTGAAGAAGAAACCAATAAAACTAAATAGCCATGGAAACATTCATTATTTACATAGCTAAAGCCGGCATTTGTCTGGGTATATTTCTCGTTATATACTCCTTATTTTTGCGTCCGACTACATTCTTTCGTTTCAATAGGATATTCCTGCTCTCCGGTTTTGTGGCGTCATTGATTATCCCTGCTATTAAGTATACTTATGAGGTGGTCATTCCGGTCTCTGTAGTCCAAAATATAGAAACGGCTTCAGAGTCTGCGCCTGTAACATCTGCCTCCGCCATCAATATCTGGATCGTATTATCAAGTCTGTATATGATCGGTACATTAATGTTGATAGGACGCAATATATATGCATATACAAAACTCCGGAAACTGGTAAAAAGCGGAGTGAAATACAATAACAAAGGTTTTAAACTTGTAGAGAACACTGATATAAACTCTCCATTCACGGTATTGAATTATATATTAATGAATACAAGTAATCTGAGCCAGATAGAAAAAGATTTGATCCTCAAGCACGAAATAACTCATGTAAACCAAAAACATTGGATAGACCTCTTATGTAGTGAATGTATACTGATATTACAATGGTTCAATCCGTTGGCTTGGGTTTATGTAAAACTATTGAAAGAAAATCATGAGTTTCTGGCGGATAAGGCTGTGATAGATTCCGGGGTTTCCCCTGCACTTTATCAAGCAGTGTTGATTAACCAAAAATTTCAGGGACCTGTGTTCTCGTTTTCCAATTCATTCAATTATTCCAAACCGTTAAATCGTTTATCTATGATAAAAAAAGCCAAAAGTTCACCATGGAAAAGGGCTATAGTTTTAGCCATCATCCCTATCTTCGGATTGTTTCTGTGGGCTTCGTCGAAACCTCGTTATGTATTTGACGAGCCGGATGTACAAGCCGTTCCTGACGACTCTATTGTTGTAATCGGATATGGATCAAAGAGCAATGTTCCCGCCGATTCTCTGATTAAAACCAAAAAGATAATTATAACGAAGAAAAAAGACTCCATTAATTCGGATAAAAGCAATACAAAAATAGAGATCAAAGGGGTATATACTATGACCGGAGGAGATGCAGACCCTATAGTTTTTATCGACGGTAAAAAATCGGATAAGGTAAAAATGGAAACTATAAATCCTGCAGACGTAGAATCTGTTTCAGTACTTAAAGATGTTCTCGCAGCAGAGATGTATGGAGAAGACGCTAAACAAGGCGTTATCCATATCAAGACGAAGGAATATGTGAAGAAGCATCCAGAGTTGAAAGGCAGCAACAAAGTTGAACTAAAAATGACTGGAAGGATGACATTGAAGGGAGATAGTATAAGTGTGAATGGAGTTCCAAGTAAAATAATAAAACATTGGAAATCAAATGAACCTGTAATTTATCTCGATGGTGTAAAAATAAAGAATTTAGAAAATATAAACCCCAACGATATAGAAAGTATCGACGTACTTAAGGACAAGAGCGCCATTTCCATATATGGCACCGAAGGAAAAAATGGTGTGATACTAATAACCTCAAAGAAGAAAGATAACACTAAACAGAGATAAATGATGAATAGGGACTGAAAATAAAAAATGTTCTGAAATTTAGATACCTTAAAGTTATTGTTACGTAACACACAAACAGAATGTGTCTGTGCGAGCAGGCCTATCATATGCTTTCAATCTCTTTTGAAGCATTGATAACTTCTTCGTCCAATCTACCCGCTTTTATACCTGCGACTAAATCTCCAATAGTAAGTTCTTTCTTTTTGGGATTTAAACAAGGCAATATTTTTCTTAAAAGATATATAATAATTTCCTCTGGAGTAAAATATATTTTAAAGTTAAAACTACTTGTATCAACCTCAAATTTCTTTCCATAGTAATAAATTAATTCAGCTGCTTCATCTCCATAGAAGCCTAAATCTTTTTCTATCCCCACATTAAAAGAAAAGTCAATGTCAAATTCTTCTTTACATAATCTATCAAGTATAAACCTTTTTAAATCTTCGATTTTATTCTCCATACAAATTTATTTATGAAAATTTACTTCCTTGGCGGTTTAACAATTGGGACTGGAATTGTAGGACTAAATATATTCCTTAACCATAAAGGACCTATTTCACCCCTCACTACAGCATCTCCTCCATACCAATATCCTAGTTTGCGGCCAATTGACCAAGATTCATATAAAGCAAAACCAGCTCCTACATATCCAATCGGTGCAGCTAATCTACTTAATTGCCCTGCATACGTTGTTCCGCTAGTCCAGGAAAGTGCTCTTTTTGCAGTAATTTTCCCATATCCTTTACGGTGAAGAATTAGAGAATATAAAGATGTTGTTTTTTTTGCTTCTCCAACAAGCCTACTTGGGGGCCAAATTGCTTTTGCTACAATAGAACTCTTATGAACCCCTCCGCCCAATGCATACCAAAAAGCTGAACCAGTTCCTAATCCTGTTAAATTACCATCTAAATTTAGTCCAGCTTCTCCCTCTGGTGCAAAAAGGCCATCCATATCAGAAGATGTTATGTAAGCATAATTTGTTTCCTTACTTCTCATTCCTGCTTTAAAATTTCCCTGATAACCCTCTAAATTGATATTAAAATTGAACGTATCATCATTAAATGAAACAGATTCATCTTTATTATGTTCTTTATATTCATCATCAGTCATGCGATTCCAACCTCCATAATCGAATGGGTTAGATGTCTTATTTCCTGAAACAGCTTGTAGATGATTTAAGAATCGAGCAATCTGGTCAGGATCATTTGTTGTCCAAACATCCGTTCCAAAAGGATCAATATTTCTCATCGGATTATTCCCCACCCAAGCATACGGGCTCCAGCTATAATAATTCTCCGCATGCGGGTCTGGTGTAGGCGTATGCGGTACTACAGGGTCGTACAGTCGAGCAAGATTATCGTACATATTCAGTCCATTCCTGCCATCCAATTCCTTATTTATACTTGTACGGCTGTACATTCTGCCCCGTAGCATCCGCAAACGGCATCCCGAAAGGATAATACTGCGTACTCTGCACCACCGAGGCCGCCGCATTGGCTACGATCCAGTTGTTGCCGAGATGGTCATTTATGTAAAAGTAATAATTTCTTGATTCATAATAACCGCCATCCACTAGAATTCTTTTAAATGACAGGAGTTATACCGCCAGCTCAAAAAGGTAACAAACGTAACAGTCTTTTCAATAGTTTTCATGCTGTTTCTTTTTTGCTCCGCTGAACAAAAGGTATATGCTATAGATAAATTATCCGGCTGATGATAAGACAGGATTGTTATTATTGTAGTGGTGGCATAGACAGAGTTTACGCTGAACGGGTAATTTAATCTATACCAATATAGATACCAGCCTGTTTACTCTTTTTCTTATTTTTTTCATAAGTTTTAATAAAATCTGAAATATAAAAAAGAATATCGGACTTGTTATAATGTTCATTATTTTTTAAATAAGTAATTAGCTTTTCCAAATTAGCGTTAAATGGTTCCCGCATATTAATTATCTGAAACCTTTTTTTATCAATTAGCAAATAATGTATATATCCATGTGCAGAAAAAGATGGAATATAGAAAATACCGGTTTTTCCATTTTCTATGTGAGATCTGTCTTTCACTTCTGTCAATATCGTATTAGGTATATAGTCTATTGTATAATTGCCTGGTATATCTTTTGTTTGTTTTAAAAATAATAGTAGACTATCTTTAATATTTCTTACTGGTATATCACTTGCATAAATAGCAGTAAATAGAATATTAAATATAACTAAAAAATAAATTCTTTTTTTCATATTATTTATTTTATTCGTTTATTTTATTTTTTTGAATTTCATCCAGAATCTGTTTTTCAATTTCGTAAGGCTTCTTTTCTAAATCAGTATCATCGACTGTCAGCAAAATGTGAGTTGTGCAACAGACACGGGACGTCTGCGCGAGCGGGCTTTGAGTTCGCTTACTTATAAATTTATATTATCAAATTGATAAAGTATTCAATGAAAATTAATAGCTAGAACATCAAAAGATTTAGCCTGTTCTTCAAACTTTTCTGAATCGAGATAGTATGCTTCTTTAGAAACTAATAAATCTATTTTTTGATAAATAGCTAATTCTATAATTATATTAGAACATTTTTGATCAATATTTATACTCTCAAAAAATATCTCATCAAAACTTCCTTTATCCTTTACTTCAAAATCTAAAATTTTATAGTTGTTATTAAGTACATCTAGAGGTATTACCAGTTTTATTTCACAATGTGGATTTATAGGAGTAAAACTATAAAGTGTTTTATATCTCTTTACTATTTTATCTTTCCCCAATATTATCACATCTGAAAGTTTCACTGATAAATAAGGAATTAAAGGTAGAGTTGATAATTTACACTTCTCTACATCCGCATTATAGCGATGAATATATTTCGATTTTATTAGCTCTGGAGTCAAATAGCTATCAAATAAATAAATAGTATCTGAGGTGTTGTTACAGATTTCTATAATAAAGTCATTTTTTACAATTCTCTTATTCACATAAATTTCATTGTTATACCTATCTTGTAGGTAAGTTTGACTTTTTTTGTCTTCTATTAAACTATTTTGTCCCCAAAGTGAAAACGAAAACAAAATAAAAACGAAAATAAAATAAATTTTCTCTCTCATATTCTATTTTATTGTTTTGTTATGTGTCTCATCTGGTTTTCTTACAGGATGTCCAAACATCCTTCTGAATATATTATTATACTTAAGAACCTTATCTTGACTTTGGCCTTGGTAAATAACATGCCCCAATTCATGATAGAATAAGTCTTGAATAGTTGTATATAAAGGTGCCTGTCTAAATCTAGGTCCATTGGCAGGACTTATCGGAGTTTTATAATATGCAGAAGTCACTTCCATTACGGTAGTTGTTTTATGATGCATACTTGGGTCTATTAAAATTGTATTTTGAGCAACCCCTGGATTCTCACTAGCAAGAACTGCTAAAGCCCCTCCTCCTTGAGATGCTTGAACTGTCTGCGTTGAACCATCTGCAAGTGAAATTTCCGTTTCTTTACCATAGATTACATTGGTTGTCATCTCTTCACTCATTACAGAATTCATCCCTTTAAAAAGATTCTTTTGATCTTTAGTCATCCCTTTAGTTGATCCATTATATACTAACATCCCGCTTTCTGTATAACTGAAATTTTTTGCATACCTACCAAATGCACTCGCTAATCCAATATAAAATAATTCCCTATACTCTTCAGCTACACTTATACTATCTCCTCTCAGATCTATATATCTAATAGGATTATTCGCCACATAGGCATACGGACTGATAGAATAATATTTCTCACTCATTGGATCAACCATCGGCATAACAGGAAAATCAAAAGCCAAATACCTCGCACTATAATCATACCAATTCAGCCCGTTCCTGCCATCCAACTTTTTGTTATTATATTTATATGGTTGAATATTCTGCCCCGTAGCATCCGCGAGCGGCATCCCGAACAGATAATACTACGTACTCTGCACCACCGATGCCGCTGCATTGGCTACTATCCGGTTGTTACCCAGATGGTCGTTGATGTAAAAGTAATAATTTCCTGATTCATAATAACCTCCATCAACCAGAATTCTTTTCAGGTTTCCGTTTTCGTAAATGATATTGCCTACATAATCTGTAGTACTGCTCATTGTCAAAGCACTTATATTTACATCAGAACCTATGACAGGCGCACTATTATAGTTTGGGTTCCATCGTTGTACCGCTTTCAGCTTTTGCCCTGATACTGAGTAAGTATATTCATTACGTCCTTCGGCTGTCTTACTCTTTATATCCACTATCCAGGGCAGGTTCAGGGAGTTATAAGCTATAGCTGATATTCCTTTATTCAGGTCTTTTACCATTGCCCCATTGGCATTGTAAGTATATTCGGTACCTGTCCCCTTGGTATAATCCTTAAAGTCCATAGAAGCATTCAGGGTTACATTAGGTCCTGCATCGGTGATATATTTTAACTGATTTCCGGTATGATCCGCCGTCAGGTTGTCTATTATCCCGTAGGTGGAGGCCGCCGTCATACCGTAGCGTTGCAGGGTCTTGATATTGCCGTGCTTGTCGTAGGTATACGAGGTATTGAAATTGCCGTCGCCTGTATAGGCTGCGGCTTTCAGGCGGGAAAGGTTGTCATAGGTGAAATTATATTTTCTGGTTTTGCCTGCCTGCCCCCACTGCATGGATGAAACATTACCGTTATAGCTATAGGTCAAGGCCTCGTTAAAATGCGCATTGGCTATGCTGTTTGTCCACGACCTGACATTATAGGCATAAGTAGTATTCAGGTTTGCCTGTCCTCCTTTCTTATTTGTCTTTAGCCTTCCCAGTTCGTCATAGGTGTTCTCCGCCAGTGTTACCTGCGGTTTTACCGTTGTCCCATCTGTCAGTTGATGAGTGGTTTTCAACAGGCGTCCTGCATGGTCGTAAATATAAGCATAGACTTCTGTCTGGGTGTTCTTGCCTGTAACCTGATGCACATGTTTCCTTTGGGTCGGCTGTCCAGTATAGTTGTACTCGAAGTATTCCTTTTCAACCCCCATTAAATGATTGTTCGATTTGGATTGGATGAGTTGCCCCCGGTCGTCATAATATATCACCGAATACAGGTACGCAGATGATACGGTTCCGTCAGCGTTCATCTGTGCGGTAAGGTTTCCTGTCAGCATACCCTTATTTTTGTACTTGTTAGCATCGGTATAGTCTGTCCCGTACCAAGTGCCGTAGCCGCTTTCCGCATTGTATTTGAAGTTTACATCCGTATTGGCAGGTATACTATTCAAGCCCATAAATTCATAGTTGTCATAATAGCTGGCTGACAAGACAGTGGGTGTCGTTAATGAAATTCCGGTAATAGTATAGCCTTTATATGTATTTGTTACTTTTCCCCATGCGGCTTTCAGCACTATAGCCTTCAAGGGATCGGCTGTATAGTTCAGGGAATTTCTACATATCCCGGTTAATACCGTCCGCCCCAATGCATCCGGTATAGTAAATGCCCATTCTCCCTTTTTCCGCTGTTCGCCGTCCTGTGTAAATATAAGCTGGTCTGCCATATCGTAAATACAACTATAATCTAAAACGAGCATCTATCAGTTATGATAAGAAACTGGATATATTAACAATCTCCGTATTAGGTGACTACATTCGGAATTAAAAATCTGGCCAATGGAAATATTGGATAAAAAATCAGAAAAGATAAATACCTTGTTTCGGGTGTTAGATGAAATTCAGGAAGTCATTAGGAACGCTCTGAAACGGAGAACTCTGCAACTAAATGGAGAGAAGTATTTAACAAATAACGAGGTTAGCAAGTTGCTTAAGCTAAGTACTCGTACACTACAAAATTGGAGGGATAACGGGACTATCAGTTATATACAGATTAAAGGAAGGATTCGTTATCGTCAGTCTGATGTTTTGAAGTTGTTAGAAGATAATTTTGAGAAGTCGTGGCGAGAGGAATAACGTAAATAAGAAAAGCGAGTTTTTAAGGCTCGCTTTTCTTGTTTTGGGTGTTGGTAACGAAATTAACTGAATTTCGCTTCAACAGATTGCATATCCCGAAGGATCGAACTATCCAATACCTTTGCATAATGCTGTGTCATTTTTGTACTGGAATGACCGAGTATTTTGGCTACATTTTCAATAGAGACATTGTTTGCTAAAAATACTGTGGTAGCCGCCGTATGGCGGGCGACATGCGAGCTCATTTTCTTTGTAATTCCGCACAAATCAGCGATTTCTTTCAAGTATGCGTTAGTCTTTTGGTTACTCAAAACTGGTAATAAAACATTCTTTTTTATACACTCGGGATGTTCCTTATATTTTTCAAGAATTGCTTTTGCTGGCTGAATAACAGGAATGTTACACATATTATCTGTTTTTTGACGGGGTTTGCGAATCCACAGTGCACCATTGCCGTCCGCAATCAAATGTGAAGAATCTAATTGTTTTACATCTATGAAGGCGAGCCCTGTGTACGTGCAAAATAAAAATATATCTCGCACAACTTCCAATCGCCTAATAGTAAACACTTTATTTTTAATTCGCTCTAATTCATCTTGACTTAGAAAATCTACATCTATTTTATCGTGTTTGAACTGAATTCCGACAAATGGGTCTTTCTTTATCCATTCATTAGCAAGAGCAATACGAACAATCTTCTTTAAGTTTTTCAGGTGTTTCAGAGCCGAGTTATGTTGCATATTGCGGTCAGCCTTCAAAAAGAACTCAAAATCTTGAATGAATACACGGTTTATCTCTTTTAACAAAATATCTTCCTTTTTCATGGAGTGTTTGAGAAATGCTTTCAGCATATTTAAAGAGGTATCAAACTTTTCGACAGTAGAAACGGAAAAGTCCTTTCCAATCAAAGCTCGACAGCGCTTATTGTGTTCAGCATAGACTTCGATAAGCGTTTTCTGTGACTCATCTCGACCGTACAATTTATCTCGGATAGCGTCAGCCGTAATACGAATACCATCTATCTCCAATTCTCTATGGATTTGGAGAATCTTAGCCCTCATTGTATCAATGTAGCGATTCAATTCTTTTCCGACTTTACCGGTGGATGTACAACATTCCCTTGTCTGATTCCAGTACTCAACAGCAACACTTCTTTTGATAGAAATATCAACCGCCTGACAATTAACAGAGATGCGCATACATATGGGTGCTTCTCCGTTCTTCAACATCTTGTGCTTTCTAAGTAGAAAGTTCACATTAAAGGTACTTTTCTTTGATCCCATAATAAACTCTTTTCTTTGGTTACAAAATTACTATTAAGAGTTCATTTTGTTGTTAGGTAAAAATCTGAAATACAGCGAGAAATAAACCTAAAAGTGGGACATTTTATATAAATCTGGAAGTCCCACGGATTAACCTTTTTTATCTGCGTTTTAATGGGATTTTTTGCTGGGGTAGGTAAAATAAAAAAGTCATGCAATCGACTGATTTACAGGACTTTTATTTGATTTTCTAAATCTATTGGCGGTATGGACGGAATCCATTATTCTTTAGTTAAATAGCTACATTTCAAATATTTGCTTCTCTCGTTTTTTCTAAGGTGAACACTTTAGGATATTTCAAAACATCACATTTTGTCTTAGCATTAGACACACTTGTCTGTACATTAGTTACTCCTTACAAATATAATATATTTTAATTGTATATATTAAAGCTGTCTAATAGTTTATTTTTTATTTACAATAAACCTGCTCTAAAAAAAGACAATGACATCCTTAGTTAAAAATACGGCTTCAACGATAAGCTTATAAGAAAGGCTATCGTTGAAGCTGAAATTGTAAAGAAAGGAAAGGAATATATTGAATTTGAAATACTAACGATAAGGGTCAATAATTAAATAAACTCCATACAGCAAAGCTGGCGAGGTTAGTCTTTTATAGCGAAGTTATTCACTTCGGGATAAAATGTCCTATAAGTATAAGAAGGGAGTACCCCCCCTTAGCGGTTATAGGTCTTGTGTTTTTACTGAATCTACTCTAATAATATAAAATCATAACTATAACTGATTTTGTTCTGCATCACTATTAATGCAGAATAAAATTAGTTGTAATGAGGTGGTTAGTTATTGATTTTTAGAGAGGTGGTCGTATGTGGCGTAGGGTTGGAGGTGTGTGGCGTTATGAAGATATGATTTTAAAGTATATAGGAGATTATACTTTATGATTCTTAAATATTTGCTAAATTTGGAGGCTGTTTAACGACGGTAATTTCTCTGAGAAAAAAATTTCACAATCAATTGTTAAAGGCTATATAAATTATAATATTTGGGATCATGGAAGAATCAATTGTCATAAAAAATTTCGGACCGATCAAGAATATCGAAATTAAGAATATACATCCTCTTACTATTTTTATTGGAGAGTCAGGAAGTGGAAAAAGCACAATAATGAAAGTAATTGTGTTATTTCGATGGATATATAAGATGGTAAATATTCGTTCGTATTTGAAACATGCAAATATTACAGAATCACCATTTAAATTTGATTTTAAACAATATCTCAAAAATGGAGGATTTGACGAAGATGCATATTTAAGTTCTGAAACCGAAATAATTTATAGAAAAGGAAATAATGAAATATCTTATCGAGGATCATTGAATACAAACATTATAATTCCAGAAGATGAATTAAGTTTAGAAAAAATGAGTTTCATAGCGGATAAGCGTAATATTATTTCTGAAATTCTTTCAAAAAATGCAGAGGTTAATAGTTTCTTTTTAAATGAAACATACGAAGATTTTAGAAAAGCATATCCATTTATAAAAGAATTAGCGATAGATTATTTAGGAGTGAAATATTCACGTAAAAAAGTGGGTAATACTACTCGACATTACATTGAAAATATTGATGGTCAAAAGCAATTTCCCCCTATAAAATTGGAAGAAGCTTCTTCAGGTATGCAAACAGTTACTCCTCTATCCGTTATCATAGAATATTTCTCTAAGCACTATGACTTCACTAGTCGTTTTAATAGTATCGTTGTTGGGTATTTATCTCAAAATGATAGTCTAAAAGATTTCAGGACTGGACAAAATATAGGTGATATAAAACATCGAAACATTAATATTCATATAGAGGAACCAGAATTAAGCTTATATCCTGAGAGTCAACGTAGTTTAATTAACTTTATTGTAAAGAGTTGCTTTATTGAGAATCATCGTGATTATAAAATGACAGTTATGATGGCAACGCATAGTCCATATATCATTAATCATCTTAATTTGTTAATCAAAGCGAGTGACAAAAACAAGCTAATTGAAGGAGCAAAAATCAGTTTCGAAGATATTTCAGTTTTTCAAGTAATAGACGGGAAGATAATTGACTTGAAAATAGAAAATGAACGATTGATAAATACAAACCCTTTATCAGAAATGATTAATGACATTTATGACCAATATAATTTGTTATGATGGACAGTTTGTTAAAAAGTGATTTCGTCGCTCATTACTCATTGAGTAGATGTACAATCTGCTCCGCTACGACAAATGATAAAGATTTTGATCTCGTTGATGATTCCCAAATGATTCATCCAACAAGAACAGGAGTAGCAAAATATAAAAATCCAAACTACAAGGAAGTAAAAATAATCAACTACGAATTATTTATAGATTCATTATCAGCCACCTTTAGGCAAGGAAGAGAAAAATGCGATTTAATAGCATATACTACTGATTGGACTCATTTTTATCTGAATGAATTAACAGATACTGATCCTAAATATATTCCCGCTTTTGCATTAGCTAATGGGACGCCAAAAATTGGAAAAAGGAATAAAGCAATAGCTCAATTATGTAAATCACTTATTGATATTTCTAATGTACCTTCAATCCTATATTTCCTTAATAATCATAAAATAAAAAAATGTTGTTTTTTTAATAAACAAATTAATTCTCCTCTTAGTATTACAGCTACAACAGCATTTAATCGGCTTTCCACATTAACAACAAATGGATTTAAAATTTCTAATTCTCTTATTGAATCTTTCGGATTTGAATTATGGGAATTTTCAGGAAATCAAGTTTGTGAACTATCAAGTATTAAGGTAATTATAAAGATTAAACAAGTTAAAAGTAGAATTGGAATGCCTATTGACCAAAAGCGAACACTTGATGCTCTAGGACTTCGTAAGCTGAATCGCATTGTTGAGCATGAAGCGACTCCTTCAATTCTTGGTATGATTAATAAAGTAAAGCATTTGGTTACTATAATAGAATAATATTATTAAAAAAGCAAAAGGCACCAAGGTATCCCTCTCCATAGTGTCGCCCCTTCAAAAACTCAACAGCTATCTCTCTGATAGAGATTAATTATATTCTGTATTAATAGTGATGTAGAACAAAATCGATGGCCCTTCAACTAAGAAGTTCATGTCTACTGTTTTAATGAGAAATTATTAAGTTTGGTTACTTTTATTTTTTTTAGTCGAGGCACTATAGTTTCGGTTTGGAAGTGTATGGCGCTATGGAATATATATTTCTCTGTATCTTAAATATTTGCTAAATTTACAGGCTTATATAATTATTCTTATTAGTTAATGTGTATTTCGAATAATTATTGCATATTTTTATTAGATGTGGCAAACTTAAAAAAGACATATGAGCTATAATATTGTTTCAGGAATTACACAACATTTTTATCACACTGTTCCTAGTGAGTTGGACTTAATTACAACAACACCAACAAGAGAAGGTATTTTTAAATATTTATCACAAATTGGTTATGATAAATTCCCTGAATTTATTTTTGATATTTTAATTAAAGTTGAAGGACATACGCCGGTTGATGTCACAGATGGTCAAGGCGATGAAAAACAAGACATTTTAACAATAAATCCTAAAGGTGAGCGCTGTCTTACTCAATGTAAACACACAGTAGATTATAAATCTCATTATAATGGTGACGACCTAGATTTACTTGTTGTAGCTTGTATGCGAAAAGCCTGCAAACAGGCTATATTTGTTACAAATGCAGATTTGACGCCACAAGGTAAAAAGTATGTGAATGACAGAGAATATAATAGAGGATATGATAATCCTGCTGATTGCCCTACCATCGACTATTGGAACGGATTTAAGATTTGGGATAAAATAAAAAATAATAAAGACATTATAAACAAATGGTTCAGTGGACTTGGGCAAGTTCACGGATTGAGAAGTTTCAAATTTGATTTGACAATTCAAGAATTACCCTTTAAAAAGGACTCAAATCATGAAAACAATTCGTTTGATGCTATCCTAAAATTATTGTCGGGAAAATCATGGATGACCGAAACAGTACCAGGGTTTGAATACAAAGCAGATATTTCAAAAGATTATGAAGTAAATATAAAAAAATGGTTTCAATTTACAGGCGAATTGGATATAAATTATTTACTACCCAACCAAGATGTTTCCTTTTTGAATCAGCCAGCGTATGCACTAACTATTGAAGTTCATATTAATTCAAGCATAGAGAAATACTCACCATCTGAAATAAGAGGTGAAATTGTAAATAAAATAGCCAATGAAATCCTGACGAATAATACAACTGAAAAGTGGTGGCATATAACTTCTAGTCAAATAAGAAGTATAATTTATCTTCATGATATTTCTGAACCTAGAGAAATACAACTAACACAAGCAACTACTTTTGTAAAAACACATTACAAAGCGACATCTAATGAATTGAGCTATTGTTCATTGTTGGAAACCCAATTTGACTTATCTGAAAATGATGAAGATTCAATTTGGAGACATAAAATGTCTGGTATTCAGGTTGTACAAATGTTCGAACAACCGATAAATCCTGTCGAACAATATAATTATCAGTTAATTCAATACAGACAACTAGAGAACATTAAATCCCATAATTTCTACGCTGTAGAAAATATTGACTCATCTTTACTAATGAGAATAAGAAGAATACTCGATCACGAGTGGATTGCATTCCAACACAATGAAAATAACTTAATTTGGGGAGTTCCACCGGAGTATAATCTTAAAAAAGTAGAGTTAATCAATAAGAAGTTAGAATTATTAAATCTGAAAGTTTTAAAAGTGAGACAAGAAGACGTTACTTTCATACTTGAAAATGTTCAAAAGGATATTATGCCAAGCAGTTGGATGTTTACTTCAGATATGAAAAGCATTAGCTTTCCTATTTTGCTTAATCAAAGAATTTTTTGGCTATCTAAAGAGCTGCCATTAAAGTCAAAAATCGGTATAGACAATGCGATGAAACTTTTGGAATACAAATACTCACTTGAAGACGAATATGGATTTAACCATCTTCAAGGAAAAAACGAGATGAAACTTAATTCTTCTGAATTGAGAGAGTTGCTATTTGATTTTTTCACTTTTAGAGGCAAAAGAATGTTAGATATCTCAATATATGATGAACCAATATCTATCAATGTTAGGTTTAGTGAAAAATCTACAGAATCCTCACAAAATTTAGCTACTAAATATATTGACGATTTTTTAAAAATATACGATTATATCAACAATCTCATTAATTGATATAATATAATGCTACAAACTTTAATTATGCACCAGATGTTCTGATAGAATGTCAAACGAAACTTCGCCTGTCCTTTTCGGTATCTCTTTAAAGTAATCGATAACTGATTCTGCCTGAACAATATCCTTTTTTATATTGTAGATTTCAATATCTCCATTTTCTTTAACTGAATAAGAACAATTGTCACTATCTCGAAAAATCAAATATGGTCCGCATTTATCAACAATATTATATGTCTTATTCAATTTTCCATTCTCGTATATGCGAACATTTTCGCATGTTGATATAAACGGATAGTACTTAACCTTATCAGCTCCATAACTATAGCTTCTTCCATTACTAAATGTGATGCTATATCCGTTGTCGGTACGGGTAACTGCTGAAATATCTCTTTTGTATTCATACTCTTGGGATGTTTTATTTTTCAAGTATATTAGGAATGGGTACTTCATGGTTCTCTCTTATTATAAATTAGGCAATAGAACTAGGATAACAATTACAGTATTGAAATCTTATTCTTCATAAAGAACGTCTTTATGGTCAACCAAAACTTCGACAATGAGCTTAATAGATTTTCGTAATCACCAGTAAATATAATTTTATTGGTTTATATCAGCTTAGTATTATTTATATAATCCTCCTTATAATGATCTCCCCATTGCCACATCTGATCAATAATTGGAATTAACCCTTTACCTGCTTCGGTCAAAGAGTATTCTACTTTCAAAGGCAATACAGGATATACCTTTTTCTCCAGAATCCCCATCTTCTCCAATTCGCCTAGCTGCTTTGTCAGCACTCGTTTTGGTGCAATACTTATACTTCGCTGTAAATCACACGGTCTTACAACTCCTTTGCTGATCTCTGATATCAACCAAGCATTCCAACTGGATGATAAAACATCAATTGCAATGCGTACCGGACAATCAGAATAGTCCATTGGGTTCTTCTTTACATACATAATATTTCCCTTTTTCTCCTGTATTACAAAGGTAATTAATTCTTAATCAAGTGGAGATTAATTTATCACCCGATGAAAGATTTATCCCTTATTGATCAGATAATTAAGAGTGCCTAACTTTGTAAGAAAGAATTAGGACGAATGGACACGCAGGAAATAATAGTAAAAGGAGCAAGAGAAAACAATCTCAAAAATATTTCAGTTAGAATACCTAAAAAGCAGATAACTGTATTTACTGGAGTATCAGGTTCCGGAAAAACTTCATTAATCTTTGATACAATAGCAGCAGAATCGCAAAGATTATTGAATGAGACCTATGATAGTTTTATCCGGCATCGGCTACAACAATATGGTAAACCCGATGTCGATAAACTTGAAAATCTATCTGTTGCGATTATAGTTAATCAAAAAAAGATAGAAGGTAATGCCCGTTCCACTGTTGGAACAATTACCGACATATATTCATTATTGAGATTATTGTTTTCCCGTATCGGACAACCCTTTGTTGGTCATTCATCTGTTTTTTCTTTTAATAACCCTCTCGGAATGTGTTCCTGTTGTGAAGGTCTCGGTAAAACCAATGTTGTTGACTTGGATGAATTAATAGATAAAGAAAAATCTCTGAATGAAGGAGCGATAAGATTCCCCACATTTGAAGTCGGTGGATGGCGTTGGACACGTTATGTATATTCAGGATTGTTTGATAATGATAAAAAAATAAAAGACTATACCAAAGAAGAGTGGCATAATCTAATCTATGCAAATGATTTAAAATTACCACATCCTGATCCCCGATTCCCAAAGACGGGAATATATGAAGGTGTACTTCCTCGTTTTGAGCGAAGCTTTTTCAAAAAAGAATCAAAAGAGATTATAGGTAAAAATACAAATAGATACAAAGAAGTTGTGAAACAAGGTATTTGCCCTGAATGCAACGGAAATCGCTTGAGCCATCAAGTTCTATCATGTAGAATAGACGGGAAAAATATCGCTGATTGCTATAATATGCAGATTGACGATTTACTCATGTTTGTAAAAACGATTAAAGATAACTCGGTTTCACCACTATTGGATACAATCATAGAGAATCTTGAAAATCTATTATCTATTGGCTTAGGCTATTTGACTTTGGGTAGAGACACATCTTCCTTATCGGGAGGAGAATCTCAACGGATAAAGCTTGTTCGGCATTTAGGCAGTAGTTTGACCGATCTTACTTATATTTTTGATGAGCCGAGCGTAGGACTTCATCCGAATGATGTACAACGACTAAATAAGTTGTTGATAGAATTACGGGATAAAGGAAATACAGTACTAATTATAGAGCATGATCCGGATGTTGTTGCGATTGCTGATTATATTGTTGATATGGGAATTGGTGCCGGTAAAAACGGAGGTAGTATTGTTTATGAAGGAGACTTTGAGGGGTTGAAGAAAGCAGACACTCCAACCGGAAATTATCTCAATTGTAAAACTTCTCTAAAAAAAGAATATCGAAAGCCATCGGGTTACCTTTCTATAAAAAACAGTTCTCTTCACAATTTGAAAGAAGTATCAGTCCAGATACCGAAGCAGGTATTAACAGTCGTTACAGGTGTGGCTGGTTCAGGAAAAAGTTCACTTGTAAAATCATTGATAAATCAGTACAAAGAAATTGTTGTAATAGACCAAAGTGCATTAAGAGGAAGTAAAAGGTCAAACATATCAACCTATACCGGAATATTGGATGTGATAAGAACTATGTTTGCAAAACAGAATAAAGTGATGCAATCTTTATTCAGTAATAATTCGGATGGAGCTTGTCCCGAATGCAAAGGACTGGGGGTTATATCTACCGATTTGGCTTTCTTGGATGCTGTTGAAGTGCGTTGCGAACATTGTAATGGAACAGGCTTTAAACCGGAAGTTCTGAAATATAGACTAAAGGGGAAATCTATTACTGATATTATGTCTATGACCATCAGTGAAGCAAATGCTTTTTTCAATGAACAGGAAATAACACAACCATTAAATAGGCTTTGTGAAGTTGGGCTAGAGTACCTGACATTAGGCCAATCATTAAACACATTTTCTGGAGGAGAACGCCAACGGCTAAAACTGGCAACAGAATTGGGTAGTAGAGGAAACACATATATATTTGATGAACCAACAACTGGGCTACATGGCTCAGATATAATTAAACTCATAAAACTTTTTAATAGATTGGTAGATGATAGAAATACAGTCATTATTATTGAACATAATATAGATATTATCTCTCAAGCCGATTGGATTATAGACATGGGACTTGCTGCTGGTAAAGATGGAGGTAAAGTCATATTTGAAGGCTTGCCTATTGATCTAATAACAAGTAATGTTTCATTAACGGGAAAACATCTAAAAAGGTATATAATTCAGAGTAATGGAATGAAAACTTAAGTTGAAAGAAAAAAAATAAAAATTACAAGTATACCTATTTTTCTTATTTCTTCTAAATGTACCTTAATCTCAATATTTCAATAAGCTTAGTCTATCATTTTTTATTATGTCGTTTTTATATATTTAAACCTGTAAAGCATAAGGTAAGTAGAAGTTATCTTATGCTTTTTATTATTTTTGTAAAAAGAATGATCATGAATGCAGAACAGATATTAAAACAACATGGAATAAAAAAGACAGTTTGTCGCAAATGTATTATCGATAAACTAATAGAAAGTGATGATACAGCCTTAACTGAAAATGAAATCAAAGATGCATTTTTAGATTTATTTGATCGTGTTACTTTCTATCGTTCTCTTAAAACATTAGAAGAAGCCAAAGTAATACATCGTATTGTTCTAAATAACACAATTGTAAAATATGCCTTAAGCAGCCAGTTGGTTTTATCAAGGATACATCCGCATTTTCACTGTACTCGTTGTGATAAAGTTACTTGTTTAGACTCTTCTCTATTAGATAGAAACCTACATTTACCTTCAGGATATCATGTTGAATCGGCTCAAATCTTGCTTGAGGGTATATGTCCTGATTGTATAAAAAGTAAGAGGAGCTAAATATAGCATCCTCTTTTAAACTTTATTATTATAGTTAAAGACTTAGATCATTATTCAAAAGCATGCATAAATATAGGATTTCCACTTGTTGAAACCACAGGGCTATCACTGACTACACCTGTTGAAGGATTATAACTAAAGAATCCTGCACTCTTATCTCCATAAGCTGCAAAAATAACGTTGTCTTTATATGTATCAATGAATACACTATGTCCATCACTCAAAGGTATCCCATCAATTTTCTTTATAGTTCTCGTTTTTAGATCCATTAATACAGCCATTGAATATTTGGCAGTATATGGATTATCCGCCATGAGTTCAGTGATACTTACATAAGCGGCGAGCTTTCCATTTCCAATATACTTACAATTAGAGAGTGATCCCGGTTTATAAGATGTTCCTTCTATCATTGTCTGAGAGATATCCCATGACGCAGATCCATCAAATTCGGTTTCACCCGAACGGATACAAATAAATCCAGATTCAGGGAAGCGAGGATCAAGTCCGAAACCTCCGGCACACCCGATATACAGATCATTACTTTCATCCGTGAAAATCATGTCTTTAAGGAACGGGCGGGTTGGAAAAGTCATTCCTGATGCCTTTTCAGATACAATCTTAACTACTTTATCTGTTTTTAAATTCACAATAGCTACATCTGCTTGTTTGTAATCAATATAAGGCATCCAGTTAGGACCTATTTGATCCAAAGGGACATATAATAATTCATCCCGAATAAACATAAAAGCAGGATCCGGATTGTTATCCTCATAGCCATAAGAAGCTAAATCGATTTCCCCTGTTTTAGCCATTGTACTAGGATTGAATATTAAAATTTTACCTAAATTATATAAAGGAGTATAAGCCTTTTCGTCATTATATTTTACAAAACTATATGCCCCTGACATTGGCGGTAAACTTAACGACCCTGATTTTGTCAATCCCGTTGTTTCATTGTAGGTATATTTTAATATTTCCTGCGTTCCGTCTTTTCCAAATTCAGGAAAAATATAAATATCTTTTCCATATATCCGTACTCCTGCATCGAATCCTACCTGAATACTATTTTTATTATCAATAGTTTGTTTGGTAAAATCAGATATGAGTTGAATATAAGAAGAGCCGCTAGCTCCATCTGGATTTTTCACAGTGGTTTCAATCAGGATTTTCCCAACGCTCTGTTCTGAATTAGAACCATCATTGTCATCACATGCTGTTAAACTCAGAAAAAGAGTATTAATGCATAAAGCTGATAAAAAATTAATTTTCATTTTTTTAAATATTAGTATGTTATTTAAATATGTACCGAATCTTAAAACCTAGACTTCTTCCGGGTAAAGGGCGGTTAAATTCCGAAAGAAGGTTCTTGTCTGTTAAATTTTTAATTTTACCTGATAGGAAAAGTCTGTTGTTCATCAAACTGTGTTCAAATCCGATATCGAATGTCAGACTTTGGGGTATTCTTCGCTGGCTGTTTGTGGTCATCTCAAAATCATAGAAATATTCTTCTATATATGATGCATCAGAGAATATACGGGTATTTTGTCCTCTTCCTCCAAACAGGTTTTCCTTATGAAATTCTAGTCCGGCATTTCCCATTAAGTAAGGGATATTAGGCATCCGTTTTCCTTTTGTCGGATTTGGTAATTCACTTTCCTCTTCATATTTACGTACATCCCTCAAATCCTGGAATGTTGTATTGAAATAGCCATACAGCCATGGAAATAAATCCATTTTTACATCAAACTCAACACCCAATGTCCGCATTTCCCCAAAATTCTGATATTGGGCATCAATAAATCCTTTTGTAAAGCGAATCATATTCTCTAAATGCATATAAAAGAGACTTAACTCAATCTGGAGATCGTTCGAGGAAATACCCACCCGATCATAAAGTAGCCCTAAATTAACACTTGTATTCCGCTCCGGAACGAGCCCTTCTGATGGAGAGATAGAATATCCGTCTCCTAATAACTCCGTTTCGGATGGAATCCTCACATCATATCCTACCGAGAACTTTGCCATCAAATCCGGCTTAAATTTATACCGCATTGCATTGCTGATACCAAAATCATTTTTAGATAAATCAATATCTTTTACATTATCACCTCCATATATCTGGGATTTTTTGGTATTCATCGAATATATATAGTAACGAGCCGTAACCGAGTTTAAGAATTTATCATCTTTGGTTCTGAAATCATAGTTTATACCGCCGACCCAACTCCTCATCTTTGAATCAAAAACACTCTGCCTGCCTAAACTAAGATTGCGAAGACTATCTTCCGGATATCCGTTCGCTAGATTGAAAACTGAATTGAAATTCACTGAGTGTGACTCATTGATCATATACTCCAGATTAATTTTATTAATAAGGGTAAACTTCTTATCATTCGAATTTGCTGCGTATTGATTACCCAATTCCCCGCCATACTTTGTCGTTGTGTATGGATTTCCGTCCCAGTCATATCTGACTTTGGCTGTATCTATCAAATTAATCTTAGTGAAAGCTACTGCCGTGGAGAAGTCAAGGTCAAGACCGGGAAGAAGGAAATCTTCCTTTTTTAATGTATTGGCAAATAGAAACGCCCGAGAATTGGTCTCTGCTTTACGGATATCTGTTTCAATTCCTTGTATTTCCTTTTTCGTATCAATAAATACAGGTTCGAATTCGACTTCATCAAACCACCATTTCGTAGCTTTAAAACTTCCTCCTATCAAAATCTTTTGAAACCGATCATGATTCCGCTTGATTTTTAATCCTTCCTGATAGGGTGAAGTCATTGTATAATCGTTATCGGCATAAGTATATCCCCCTCCGACACCGAAAATCAAGCCTTTGTCTTTCAGGTTACGTTTGGATACAACTTGTAGCTTGTTTGAATTAAATGACTCTCTCATATAGCTGACATCCATATATTTGTCCGGATATTCCTTAATTTTTATATTGACAGCTCCTCCCATCGATGACCCTCCGAAACGGGCAGGTACAACCCCCTTATAGATCTCGATGCGCTCAATCATATCTACTGGTATATCATTCAGGTCTATAAAGTCACTTTGGTCGTTTAATGGAATCTCATCAATGAAGAACCCAATCCTTTTTCCTTCAAGTCCTCGCACTGAGATTCTCGAGGCACTTCCGACTCCACCTGATGTACGGATAGTCATACCCACAGTCTTGGATAGAATGTCAGATATACTTGTTACAGTTCCCTGTAAACTGGACATATTGATTACTGTAACCGGCATTCCTTCTTCTTTTAGTTTCCGGGCTTCTGTCTTTGCGGTAACAGTTACTTCCGAAAGACTGTTCTCATCCGGAATTAGCCTGATTTTAATTTCTTTCGTTTCACCTGTTTTTAATTCAACCTGTTTTGATTGAGACTTATATCCCATAAATGATATTTGCAGTAAATATTTCCCTTCCGGAATATTATTGAAACTAAATTCACCATTTTCATCAGAGACTCCGCTTCGGTTAACAGAATTAATGTGAATGGATGCACCAATCAGTTCTGCATCATTCTCACTATCACAGACCATCCCTTTTATATTTCCTGAAGATGATTGGGCAAACACAGTTGCAGTTGAGAATAAGACACAACCTATGAAAATGAGTATTTTATTCTTATCCATATTTTAGTTTATTTATTAGTGTTTATACAATAGCAATATCTGTTATTTATTGAAGAATTTATAAATAGCAGATTTTATATCTTTTTCTGATCCGGTATCACTCCCAATGAGATAATCTTAGAACCTTTTCCAAAAACAGGAATATAACTTAACAGACGAACCATAAAATTATAGGGGCGCATTCCATGCATAATATAAAATACCTTATCCATCCTTAAAGCTGGATCCCATTTTTCAAATACGAGGTTGTCATCAAATCCCCAAGCAAAAACCGCTTTTGCTTTTCTTAGGGTATCGTGCTTATCCGAATGGCGACTAAGATATTCGGATAATCCGTCGAAAATAACGGTTGATTCCGGAAAGCGATTAGCTATAGCGATTAGCAAGTTTCTGACCTTTTCTTCGGGAAAGTACATAAATACTCCTTCTGCGATAAAAATGAAATGTCTATCGGGATGCTTCTCTTGCAAATTGTCTAACCAATCTGTTTCAAAAGCAGATCCGGCTATTAGATATTGATTTTCTCGTGTTGGGATTAACTGCTCCCGCAATTGAATAGATTCCGGAATATCCAGTTCATAAAAAATTGCTTCAGAAGCATTCTTTATCCGGTTATATCTGTCATCCAAGCCACAACCAATATTTACGACAATTGTATTTTGATGGGTAGAGATGAACTTTTCCAGTTCATTGTCTATATATTTAAGGCGAACACAAGTCCCCAAACGACTCATTGTTTTGATTCCAGAATATTTTTCGAACGGATAATCTATCCTGTTCATCAACTCTAAACTCTTATTGTCTCCCAAAACAGGATGTTCTTGTTGAGCATCTAAAGCTCTCATGTAGACTGTGATGAAAAGTGTATCAGCGATATTATCACTGATGGAGGGAACTAATTTTTTCATAATTTGGATTTGATTAAGATAGCTCAAAGGTAGATGTTACAATAACTAAATTAAATCGCCATTTTTTGTGATAATTTCTGTTGAAATAATTATTATTAGGTATTCATAACTGTGAAAGATAAAGTTTAAACGCATAAGCTAACAGGTGTATATGACTGTTTATAAACCCAATAAACAGTCATATACAGATTGTTGACATTATTCTATATATTAGAGTTTGAATTATAAATTATAGTTTCAATCCCTGTCTTTTATCTTCAGGCTTACAGCTTTCAATTGTTGCCACCCGGCCTTATCTGTCAGTCGAACCATAAAATGATAGTCTCCGGTATCTACATCCGAGGGTATTGAAATCTCATTATTTGCTTCAAATATTGTTTTCCCTGAAGGGATAGAGAAATCCTGATTGTAAACGAATGCCTTTACAGGAGTCTTCTTTGGCTCCAGATCGCACTCCACATCATCTGTACTGTGCGAATGATGATCGAAATTATTATGTATTTCGATATTATAGTTTCCCAATTCCTGATTATCAGCAAATACCGCTCTGAATGGAAAACTTTCGCCCCGATACAAAATAATGCAGTTCTGAGGAAAAGCATTGCTGCCACTCATATCGATGGAAGGCTTTTCCATATCCTGACTATCATCATCGTCGTTGCTACACCCCATAACAAAAAGGCAAACAAGACAGTATAAAATGATTTTTCTATTTATCATATTCTTTATTTTTAGCGAATAGTCCTTTTTCAAAAACTATCCGCTATTGATATTTAATAATTTATTATGCTCCAGTAATAGTCAATTTCTCTTTTATGGTTTTATTGGCTCCTTTCGCATCATTTGTTCTTATTTCAATTACATATTCTCCAGCTACAGCACCAGTTGCGTTTAAATGCTTATGGAAAGTGTACTCTTTTACATCTCCGGTTGCAAACTCATCAGAATATGTCTCATTGAATACATAGGTTGTCGGAGTTGCAGCTTTATAAATACGGACACGAATAGAGGTCAAAGGATCTGAAGCATTCACCTTAAATTCGGTATGAATGTTAGATGCTACTGCCGAATTATTACTTCCTATTTCTAAACCGGATATAGCAATTCCTGTTTCTCTAATTTCTATATCCATTGACTTTTCAAGAGATTTACCGTTCTTATCGTATATCTTGAAGTGTAGATGGTAGTCTCCTGCAGGAGCATTTTCTGGGATCGATATATGTTTGTGAAAATCTTTTAATTCGGTTTCACCGGCATAAGTATAAGTTGTATCGAGTTCAAAAGCAGTTGTTTCGCCTTCGCTGTGAATTTCTACAAATATCTTGTCAATTCCATTTTCAGCTTTAATAGATGTAGCCTCTACAACAGGGGCAGTACCGATATATCCGATTTTATTATCGGCAAAATCATGTCCTGCTCCGAAAGTCAAACCGTCTATACTAATATTCACAGGTTCAGCTTCGATTGTCAGTTCCGATTCTACCGTTGTAGTTTGTCCGAATTGATCTGTAACCGTAAAATGCAGGTGATAATCTCCCGCAGGGGCATCAGCCGGAATATCGATATGCTCGTGGAAATCGGCATTCTTGACTCCGATATATTTCCCGTCTTTATATGATTCTTCAATTTTAAAGCTGCCTCCACTTTCCTGATGAATTTCAACATCAATTTGCTTTATCATCCCATCAGCCACGATAGTGCCTTCCAGATGCAGATCGCTTCCGGCAACTCCAATCTTGCTATTTTCACTACCGACTTCAGTCAGGTTTATAACCGGTTTTGCCGGATTGTCATCATCGTCATCACTGCTACATGATGAAAAGATGAATAATGACGTACTTAGAAAAAGGATTGTTCCCCATAGAAATTTTTGTTTCATAACATTTAATTAATTAAGTGGGCTATATATGCCCGGTTAGAGAATAAATAATACTTAGTGTATTGTGTTAAAAATTATATCTGATCATAACTGATATATTCCGTCCCGGTTCGGGAACATCTATCAGCCGGTAATAACTTGTATGATCGTAATACCGCTTATTCAATAGATTTTGTCCTTGTATGCGTATTTTTATTTGTTTCTGATTTATTTGCCAACTACGCCCCAACGACATATTTATCGTCTGATATTCTTTTGTCTTGTTTTCAGGCGGAAC
This sequence comes from Dysgonomonas gadei ATCC BAA-286, assembly GCF_000213555.1. Lineage (GTDB taxonomy): Bacteria > Bacteroidota > Bacteroidia > Bacteroidales > Dysgonomonadaceae > Dysgonomonas > Dysgonomonas gadei. Next base: position 9,398 of record NZ_GL891995.1, on the reverse strand, counting down.
AATTCTGTCCTGCGCTCCTACTATTTTATACTCCAACCCGATATCACCATCTGTCCCGAATATTTTGTTTTTGGGGTGGTAAGTAACCGTTAAATTGGAAGACCAAGGAGGAGAAAACGGAAGCGTATAACCTTTCTTATCTCCGGAAAGCTGCTCTGCATACAAATATTCACCTTGCACACTCAGAGTAAACTGTTGGGTTAGTTTGTATTCCAGACTGGCTTCAAATCCATATCTTATTACTTTAGCCTGTGTATAATAATACATCTGTAAACCTTCGTAATAACCCGAAGTCGGATTCAAATAGATATAGTTAGGGAAATAATTCAGGTAAGGTTCTACCTGAATATCTAAAACATCATTTTTCCAGTTAATACCCAGGTCTATCTGATAAGACTCTTCTGCATTCAGGTTCTTATCTCCTTTTTCGTAGCGGAATATGTGATAGTTCACGCCATCAGACCCCAGCTCTTTGGGGGTTGGAGCCCGGAAACTTTTACCCACATTAGCTTTAAGCATCCATTTGCTTTTATTGAAATTAACTCCGGCTGACCAGGTGAAGCTATTGAAACTCCTTTTCAGGTTTGCAGCCCGCTCTTTATATACCCAATCTCCATTTTCCACAGGAGTCTGATACCAGTCGTAATAGCTGTCTATATAAATATCCGTTTGGTCAGCACGTATACCTGCACTTACAATTAAATCTTCCGAAATAAAATAGCGGTCATAGAGGAAAGCTCCTATACCTGTTGTCCGAAAATCAGGTATAATAAAACCCCATCCATCTCTTGAGTTATGCTGATGTTCAATATTAATTCCACCTTGCAGAGAGTGTTTTTCCTTTAATGGCAGCTTGAAGGAGATATTGGATGTGTATGTATTCTTATTAAACTTACGCTCCAAAGCATCGGGTGGGATAGGCATATATCCATGCGATACAGGTTCTGACAGTTCCTTTCTCAGATTATTTTGATAAGCAAAATTACCATCAAGATGTAATGTCCCGATCTGCAAATGGGAGTTGTTGATTACTTTGAAATGGTTCACCGAATGATAGGGCAGGTCGATATCCCGAGAGGATTTATCATAGTCGATATCGGACATGCGCACTTCAAGACCATGTGCATCGGCAAAGAAGCCACTCTTCGAATATACATCAGATATCAGAAAATTACTTCTAAAGTTTTTATCAATATATCCCAGTGTAATTCCGGCGTTCCGATCTTTTCCGGCTGTATTTCTGAGTCGCCTGTCTTTGAGTTTTATATAATAAGAATAATATTGTATGCTATCAGTGGGAACTTTGTAATCACCATAATCCATATAGGTGGCATTCACTTTATAATAAAATCGATTCTTTCGTCCGGCTATCTGACCGGAAAAACCAAGTGATTCATTATTGCTTCTGCCATACAGATTTATATTTCCTTCGGTTTTAGCTGAAGGGACATAATTATTGCGTAAACTGATTACTCCACCTATGGCATCGCCTCCGTATAATAGAGAACTCGGACCTTTTAATATTTCAATATCATCTACCGAAAACTGATCTATTTCTAAACCGTGATCTTCACCCCATTGCTGTCCTTCGTGCTTGATTCCATTCTCGGTAACCATCATCCTATTAAAGCCAAGCCCCCTGATAGCAGGTTTGGACTGTCCCGAACCAATAGTCATGGCTCTGACTCCTGGTATTTTCTCCAGACTTTGCATCAGGCTACCGGAGAAATTATCTTCGATATATGATTTATCAACCTGAACAAGATTCTGAGCCGATTTCATTTGAAGACTTCTTTTATTATTTCCGCTGACGATGACCTCTTCCAGCTCTATATTGTTCTTTCTGAGAATAAAGTCTCGACGTATACTACTGTTTACCTTTAGTTGTGTTGACAAAGGGAAGTACCCTAAAGCGTCAATATGGAGTGTTATAGTCCCCGAAGTTGACAGCGTAAGTTCAAAAAAGCCATTTTGGTCACTTTGTATTGTATTGTTATTCCCTACCACAGAAATAGGTACTGCTTCTATCGGCATCCTATCTTCATTCATCACAAACCCGTTGATTTTGAATGAAGATTGAGCTGATAGATTGAAACAGCATAAAACCAAAGTCAGTAGTGTATAAGTAAATCTCATTAAATATTTTTTTATAAAAAATCCCAGTTATTATCTGTCAATAGTTCATTCTGATAAGCATTGTATTCAATGTCCGTACAAAGACAGTATTCCATTTCTTGTCTGATCTTTTTCTCATCCATATCTTGTCCGATGAATACAATCTCATTCATCCGGTCACCCCATGTCTTATCCCAACGACCCATGATATATTCCTCATTTGCCTGAAACGAAGGATGTTGATTTCTTTCTTTTGTTGGAAAAGAAGCCCACCATGAACCGATACGTTCCACCACGATAGAACCTCCGGCCTGACTTAGTAATAATGCCTCATTCTTTCGGCTTGCCAGCCAGAAGAATCCTTTGCTGCGGACAATGCCTGCATCCCAGTTTTTGCTTAAATATTCCTTGAACCTTCTGGGATGTAAGGGACGATGTTCACGAAAGACAAATGAACCGATGCCGTATTCATCTGTTTCGGGAGTATGCTTATTCTGTAGTTCTTTCTGCCAGCCCGAACTTTGAGCAGCCTCAGCAAAATCAAATAAATGGGTATTTAGTATTTCTTTCGGATCAATCTTTCCATGATCAGCTTGAATAATCTTTGCATCCGGATTTAGTTTTCGGATAATATGTTTCATCTCTTCTTGTTGATGGGCCGAGATCAGGTCTACTTTATTCAGTACGATGACATTCGCAAATTCAATTTGTTCCACGAGGAGGTCTACAATGGAACGTTCGCTGATTGTATTATCAGGATCCCTGTCCGTTAATGTTTCCGATGATCCGAAATCGTTATAAAAATTAAAGCCATCAACAACGGTTACCATGGTATCCAGACGTGAAATTTTCGTCAGGTCAACACCCAAGTCTTCGAATGCGTAACTGAATGACTGGGCTATCGGCATAGGTTCTGCGATACCCGTTCCCTCTATCAATAAATAGTCGAATTTGCCGTTCTCAACTAAGCGGGTTACTTCTTTTACCAGATCATCGCGCAGAGTACAACATATACAGCCATTGCTGAGTTGTACCAGTTTTTCCTCTGTGCGGGAAAGGGTCGAACCTTTTTCTACTAATTGTGCATCGATATTGACTTCACTCATATCGTTTACTATGACAGCGACTTTCATATTCTCCCGGTTATTGAGAATATGATTTAATATGGTTGTCTTTCCGGCTCCTAAAAAGCCACTTAAGACTGTTACAGGTATCTTGTTCATTGTTTTTTATTTTATTGTTCTGCTCTTAATTTGTATATATTTTCTTCTATTTCCAGATTATCCAGATTACGACCGATAAATACGAGCTTGCAATAACGTTCGTCATCTTGCTGCCATAAATCGCCCCTGTCAAATACATAATTATCTTTTATAGCATGCAGGATGCATTTCTCTGGAACATCTTTGAAACTGAGAATACCTTTTACCCGGTATGGCCTGTATTTAGCAAAGAACAGGATCGTCTCGAACCAGAAGCGGAAACGCTCAAAGTCCAGATCTCCGGGAATAGAGATTCCGATTGATTTGATATCATGCTTCAAATTATTATTACCTAAAAAGGCCAGATTTTTAAAAGTGGAAACTGATTGTTCTATTTTCCTGCCTGAATATTGATGGGTATCTAAAATTTCTAATTGTGAAATATCTGCCTGTGAAGTCGGATATATCGTTGCCAGTTGGTTAAAATCCTGTATCTTACTTATTAGCTCATTGGAATAACCTTGCCTTACCAAATCTATTTTGTTCAGTAGGATAATATCGGCGATAGTAAGTTGTTTACGGGCTTCCGGTTCTGAATCGATCAGATCTTCAATGTTGACGGCATCCGCCAGACAGATAACTGAATCAATAGTAAAACGTTCGATGATCTCATAATCGGAAAGGAAAGCATTTACGATAGATGTCGGATTGGCTATACCCGTTGTTTCAATCAATAAATGGTTGAAATCATAGCCTCCTGTTTGTAACTTATTGATCAGTTCATAAAAATCGGCGTTCAACGAACAGCAGATGCATCCGTTGGACAGTTCGAATATATTTTCATCAGCTCCGATAATAAAGCTTCCGTCCAAGCCAATTTCTCCAAATTCATTTTCGATAATAGCAAATTTTTTATCAGGGTGCTTCTTTATCAGGTTATTGATAAGAGTAGTCTTTCCGACTCCGAGGAAACCGGTTATTATTGTCACAGGTATTTTGCCCTTCATTGTTTGATTGGATAATTCGTTTTATAATAATGATTTTTGCATAGATTTGAATTTCATCCAGATCAGGGCATTGACGCAAGCTACCACACAGATATTAACCGCTCCCAGATATAGTACCTCCATATTAAAGCCGAACTTATATATAATGGGTATCCAATAACTGGGTATACTCCAGACTGAAGACATACAGATAGGGCATTGAAGAATAGGTTTCCGCAGGTATTTATTGAGTCGGTATTGCTCGTCCATTCTGTAAAACCGAAGTAGTCCCTCTTCCATCTCTATCTTTACCCTGTTGTCAATGTGATAGAGTGTATCTTCTATCTTATTAGAATATATCCCTAAAGACCGCCCCCTGCTTATAATTTTCAATCGGCCATCTCCTTCAATCATATCCAAATCGGGTAGCACCATCCGAATTTGACCTATGAGACTCGTAAACTGAGAACCCTCATAGTATATTTTTTCCAGTTTTGTTCGGCTCAGGTATTTTAAAACCGGATATAATATCATCCCCATACGATCTCTTTGTTTTCCGTTGGGTAGAATTTCGGTGCTGTCATCGGCAGCTATTCGCACACCAACAATAAACAGCGATTGTAGTAATACATAGCCTAATGCGGCTAGTATTCCATAGAATAGATTGCTTACCTCCATCTTGTTTTATTTATTATCTAAATGCCTTGCTAATACAGAGACCAGTTCAGGTTCGGATATCTGACCTGAATGTCTCCAAATTTCAGATTCTCCTCTAAGAAGTGTCAATGCAGGTATAGAGCGAACTCCAAACTGTAGGGCTAGACCCGGATGGGAATCTATATCTATTCTTTGAATATTCAGGTTCTCATTTTTCTTCTTGGTCTCGAATGTGCGGCATGGGGCACACCAACTTGCATAGAATTCAATTAATTTATATTCACATTTGATCTCTTCCATTATTAACCCTTTTATATTTTGATGTTAGATTACAAAAACCATTATTGTTCTTCATCTGAATTATTACATGCTTTGCAAATTCCGGTTATAGTTATACTGCATGTCTTTTCCGTATATCCTTGCGGAACAACAGGGATCTGGGCTTCTATCTCCATATCTGTGAGTTTTTGACATTCAGTACAATAAAACTGGACTGCTGTTTCACTGCTATGATTCTCATGACAGAAAGTGTATTTGATTATTTTTCCCTGAGTGATCATACCCTGGATAATATTTGTTTCCAGCAGACTTTTAATCGAACGGTAGAATGTTACCCTGTCAACTTCATGTATTCTTTTTTTTATATCGGATTCACTTAAAGGAGCCTCACTATCTATAATCGTATTCAAGATGGCGACACGCGCTGCTGTTCCTTTTAAATTATTCCTATGTAATATTTCTTTAACAGATTCCATAATGATGTATTTTAAATCTGAAATGAATCGACAATGCAAATGTAGTATAAATTCATTTGCAACTGTGTTGCAAATATGGAAAAATAATTACATTTGTTGAAAATTTTATTGGTTATGGAAAAAAACTTAATAACAAATAGTGTTCAATATTCTTATAATAAGAACTATACGTTCGTGTTTCCGGATATTGTGTGTGAAAAAGGAGAACATTTACTTATTACCGGAGCTTCGGGTTGTGGGAAAACAACATTGCTTCACCTGATTGCAGGTTTGGTTACACCCAAAAGGGGGAGTATTTTGATAAAAGGAAATGACATTGCTCAATTAAGAGGTACCAAGTTGGATAAATACAGAGGACGGGAAATCGGAATTGTTTTTCAAACGCCTCAATTTATAAAATCGTTAACAGCAGAGGAAAATCTAAAGATGGCAGTATCTCTTAATAACCTGTCAGTAGATAATATATATCTGGATAGTCTTTTTAATACTTTAAATATAGTGCATTGTCGGAATCGTAAAACAAATGAGATGAGTCAGGGAGAATTACAACGCCTGTCTATAGCACGGGCTGTTATAAATAAACCCTCGCTAATCCTCGCAGATGAACCGACTTCCAGCCTCGATGATAAAAATTGTAAAGAAGCTATAAAGCTGCTTCGCTACCAAGCTGAAAAACTTCAGGCGGGGTTAGTAATTGTCACACATGACAACAGGCTTATTCAGGATTTCTCAAAAATCGTTCATTTAGAATCTTAAAAAAACAGGTATGAATATTGTACAATTCAACTTCAAACAAATAAAGAGCCGTCCGTTATCCTCGGTTTTGAATATAATTCTTTTTGCAACCGGAGTTACTATTATCTCTTTGGTTTTCCTCCTTAAAGACTCATTTGAAAACCAAATGGATAAAAATGCCGGAGGAATTGACCTTGTAGTGGGGGCTAAAGGTAGCCCTCTACAACTGATACTATCCGGTATTTATCATGTAGATTATCCAACCGGAAATATAGATTATAATGAGTCAATAGAACTGAGCAAGAATCCCTTGATAAAACAGGCTATTCCTCTTGCCCTTGGAGATAACTTTAACAGGTTCCGCATTGTTGGAACCAATAAGGCATACCCCACTATTTATAATGGACAAATACAAGCGGGAAGCTTGTGGCAAAAAGACTTTGAGGTAACGATAGGTTCGAAAGTCGCCTCAAAAACAGGCTTAGTAATAGGCCGGCAATTTGCAGGGGTACACGGGCTATCGGCAGAGTCGGATGATGTACATGAGAGTACTCCTTATACAGTAACGGGCATCTTTAAAGAAACAGGAACGGTGCTCGACCAATTGATCTTAACCAATATTGAGAGTGTATGGAAAATACATGATAGTCATGAGCATAACGAGGCAGAAAAAGATCATGAGCATGATACGGATGGGGGACATGAGCACGAGCACGATGCAGATTGTGATCACAGCCATGAGGAACGTGAACACGAGGAAGGGGAGCATCCTAAAGAAATAACAACATTGTTGATCCAGTACCAAAATCCGATGGGTGCTATCAGCCTGCCGCGTCTTATCAATAAGTCAACAAATATGCAGGCTGCATCTCCCGTACAGGAAATAAATCGCCTGTATTCCTTGTTGGGGCTTGGGATAGAAGCTTTGACTTATATAAGCGGATTTATAATCCTAATCTCAGCCTTGAGTATATTTATCTCTCTCTTAAACTCCTTAAAAGAAAGAAAATATGAATTGGCTTTAATACGCGTTATGGGAGGAAGTCGATTCCGATTGTTTGTTATCGTTATTCTGGAAGGGATCAGTTTTGCTATTATCGGATATATTGTCGGATTTGTGGCCAGCCGTTTTGTGATGTTTGCTCTATCTACCTATACTGATAATAACTTTAATTACACATTGCAACAATGGGTAACTCCTACGGATCTTTCTTTATTGATCGCTTCTTTGATCATTGGTATCGTTGCCGCAGTCATTCCTGCTATCAAAGCAATGAAAACAAATATATCAAAAACACTTAGTCAATGAAAAAAGTATTTTTTGCCATAATCCTCACTTGTTGTTTTTGTTCGGTAAAAGCACAGAAACCGATTGCCTGGCAGGCATTAAATGACGTAACGTGGAAACGCAGCTATGTTAAAGCGTTGGATGGATATTATGATGTAGCACGTTTTGGAGCGAGCATTGAAGCTCTCAACAATAAAGAGATATTGATTAAAGGTTTTTATGTACCGATTGATATGGAAGGCAAAATATTTGCCCTTTCTAAATCTCCGTCAAACATGTGTTTCTTCTGTGGCACGGGAGGTATAGAAACCGTTATGGAGATATTTGTAAAAAAAGGCCACAAGGAACTAAAGCGAGTCAAAACAGATAAATATATTGAAATAAAAGGAATTCTACGACTAAACAGAAATGACCCTTACCATTTGATGTATATGCTATATGATGCAGAACTGGTACGCGTTATTAAATAAATTAAAATTACAACTACAGATATGGAAATTAATAATGCTTTATATGCGATATTAAGCGCATGTTTTGTCAGTGCCCTGTCATTTGTCGGGGTATTTCTTTTATATTTTAAATCGAACAAATTAAGTGTAATATTGAATCTGCTGATTTGCTTCGCTATAGGGACCTTACTCGGAAATGCTTTTTTTCAGCTAGTCCCCGAATCTTATTTTCACATGGAATCAGCCAGATTAACTTCGTGGCTTATCCTCGGAGGTTTCTTTGTGTTTTTTATACTGGAACAATTATTACATATCAGCCATAAAAACAAAAAGGCTATTAAGCCATATGGATATTTGAGCCTCTATGCCGATGGAATACACAATTTTGTAGACGGTATACAACACTAACAAGAGGAGGTGCTACACACATAACACTTAGTGATTATGATATAAAGAAACCTGAGAATGTATGTAGAAGTGAATATTCTTTCACTACTGGTAATCAAATTAAAACAGTCGAGTTAAGAGAAAGATTACTCTCTATTTCTCCCTTTATAGAGGTCGATACTCTTGAACATTTATATTGGGAAAGAACAGTGAAAAATAAATTTAGAACCACTCATAAGACTGTGGAAGAGGAAAAAGTATTAGAAAAACTACTTGATTATGATTACATAATAGATTGTAGTACTGATAATGGACTAATGTGTATAATATAATTGAAAAGTAGTCCACTTAGTAATTGAAAAGTATACCACTAAGTGTCTCGGACGAGATTGGTTAAAGATATTTATTCCTCATTAGATTGTAACATTTTTTTAGTTTCTTTAACTCTGTAAGATTGTCCATTCATATTGATAAGATATGCTTTATGCGTGAGTCTGTCTACCATGGCAGCCACGAGAACTTTATCCTTTACTATTTCCCCCCATCTGTCAAAAGCAAGATTTGTTGTAATGATTGTAGACCTCTTACCGGCTCTTAGGGACAGATGGTTAAAGAGCAGTTCTCCTCCTTCCTTATCACAAGAGACATATCCAAACTCGTCACAGATGACCATATCGTATCTCTGGAAGCGCATTTCAAGCTGCCTGAGACTTTTTTGTAGACCTGCATTCCCTGATTTGTGTAAGCAGTCGCGGTACGGAAGTAAAAAGAACCGTATAGCCCTCCAGGCAAGCTTTAATCCCCACGCCCTATGGACATATGCG
>NZ_GL891994.1:49611-76150 GCF_000213555.1 Dysgonomonas gadei ATCC BAA-286 | reverse complement strand
TAAAGGTGAAAAAGGAATAGAAACAGTTATTCAAAATCTCAAACAACCGAAAGATAATCAGCGAAATAACCTTACTGTGGTGGAGAGGTTAAAATAAGAGACTTCATAAAATACATGCTTTTGTTGTACAATTGTTAGACTAGAAAACAATTGTAGAAACAATGAGAGCGACATTAAAAATCTTACTCAGGAACAATTATCAAAGGAAGGTAAACAGCAAGTTTGCATCCGTTATACATCCTATAGGCGATTCACGTTTATAGGATTAAATATATCTGTACATCCCAAACACTGGAACGATAACAAGAAACAGGTCAAAGCTACCGAACCCCACCATATCCGCTACAACCAACTCATCAAGGAACAATACCACAAAGCCGAAAGTATCATACTGGATAACTTTCTAAAACCACTGCCAGTAACCGAATTCATCTCAAAGCTCAAAGACAAGTATTACGGCAATGCCGATTTCTATGTCTTTATCGAACAAGAACTTGAATTAATCAAGTCCGCACCTTCGCCCCGCACAATGGATAACTACCATAACCTGATCAATAAGATGAAGGAGTGGAAACCCACACTTACCTTCGGTGAAATTACATTAGAATACATCCAACGCTTTCACGACTACGAAATCAAAACAGGCAATCTGCTTTCTACCATCTATAAGAAACACGCCAACTTTAAATTTTTGCTAGGCTTGGCACAAAACAAAGAGTATATTGACAAGAACCCTTACGATAAATTCGAGATCAAGAAGATCACAAAAGCCCAGAACAGCGATATCCTGACCGAAGAAGAGCTAAAGAAGCTTTAAACAACCTATGATACAAGTAAATACACCGAAGGTGAAAATGAAGTACTGAGGGACTTCCTCTTTAGCTGTTACACCTCCTTATCGTATGCAGAGTTTTACAATGTCACCTACAGCGATTTAAAGCCTATTACACTAAAGAAAGATAAAGCCGAAGCAACTTACTACCTACTTACCAATGAGCACCAGAAAACAGGCGTTATGTATAAAATCCCTATTGTTTCAAATACTGTAGAACAATTATTAGAAAGAACGATCACAATAAAGACGAAAAATGGTATCCAAACAAAAGAGAAAGAATTCTTCTAAAAGATTTTTTCCCCTCTGACCAATCAACCCACTAACCGATATCTCAAAGAGATCATGAAAGACCTCAAAATCAATAAGACAATGACCTTCCATCGGGCAAGGCATAGTTTCCGAACCATAGCAGCGAAGAAAGGTATCAGAGACAGTATTGCCGAGCGTATAATGGGGCATGCGGAAGGGAACGACATCAAAAATATTTATATGCACTTACACGATGAAGATATTGTACAGGAAATGCTGGATAAGTGGATGGCATAAAAATGGCAGTCAATATAAACATTCTCATAAAACAGTTAAATACAAGATAAAGCCAAATGAAATGAAACTGTTTGTAGAACATTTTGTTAAGGATCTCATGCTCTATAGTTGTTTTACGCTATACTAATCATTTTGCTTACTTAACTAGTGTCACGCTTTTCAATTATTACTTTTATCGGTAATGTGTTCTGTAGGAAATGCGAATTATTTTTTTTCAGAAATGAGTATACCTCAATTTTTACCAAAATCAGATGAAACTCTAAAATTTACAAATAAAATAATTTGAAGAGTGTGCATATGCCTTATAAACAATGTACTATGGGCTTGAGAGTATAACTGTCTTGTATATGTATCCAGATGACTCTAAGCTATTTCTCTATAATTTTAGATCAATTTGATGATTGAGTAATTATGTGTAATTTAATAGCTAATGAAACTTAATATGGGATAAAAACAAACTGAGAGTTTTATACCATTATAAAGTAGGAAACTAGGTGGAATATATAAGTTTAAGCTTAAAAATGGTTTAGCTATAGGTCATTGATTATCTTTTTAAATATTTTTTCAATGTTCTTTTTATTCATTCTATATTGCGAACGCTACAGATTAAAGATGAATAATTATTGTTTTATTTAGAGATAGAACTATTATTTGAATAAAAAAAGATATTTATGAATATGAATGGAAAGGTTCAATTAACAATATACCTTGTTCTGTTTTTTATGTTTTATAACACAATGAATTCTTGTGAAAAAAGAACTTATAGGTGTAATTTTAACAAATGTCACTAATGCATAAGTAATATAATAAATAGCTAAGAACTTAAACTGATTATCTTGCTGTAAGATAAGACTATATCGTTTTTTTAGAGAGATGATGATGGTTAAAAATATATAATGGCCATCCTCTCGTAATCAAATACTTTAAAATATCATGAAATATAACCTGAAAGACATAATATTTCTATTTCTTGTCCGAATTGACACCATCAAGAGGGTTGAAAATCTTTTAACGATATTCTCTCATTTTGAGACAAATGTTCCCGTATTGGAAGCATCTTCATATGATGATGGAATATTGAGAAGGCTTATGTAGATATTGGTTATAATTAATGAGTGAAGGAGACAACAATAATTTCCAACTATAATATTAGAAAACTATAAACATAATTTGGCAAAATGGAATGATGGAGAGTATTATGTAGAAGATGACATAACCTATAAAATAATAAAATGGATTGATAAACAATAATTACGGTATAAATAATCTTCTTTTTTAGTGATAACTATTAGTTAGTATTATAATTTTTTATATACACCTATGCTACTTACCACCTTTCCTCACGAATATCAGATGGATGCCAAAGATTGCGGACCTGCCTGTTTGAAAATCATAGCCAAATACTATGGCAAATACTATTCACTGCAATATCTGCGCGATTTATGCGGCATCACTCGTGAGGGTGTTTCTTTATTGGATATCAGTTATGCTGCTGATAAAATAGGACTACGTAGCATATCCGTTAAAGTTACCATAGACGATTTGGTCGCACGGATTGTATTGCCGGCTATTATCCATTGGGATAATAACCACTTTATCGTTATCTATAAGGCCACCAATAAAAGAATTTATGTCTCTGATCCGGCACGTAGTTTAACTTCCTATGCCCATGAACAGTTTAAAGAAAAATGGTATAAAAACGATGAACCATACGGCATTCTCATGGCTCTGGAACCAATGGCTAATTTTAGACAGATCGAGGCACATGAAAAAATAGAAAGACTAAAAAGCTTCGAAAACCTGTTGGGCTATTTTACGCCCTATAAAAAGGCCTTTGGTATCTTATTTTTAATCATGTTTATAGCTACCATACTGCAAGCCTTCCTGCCCTTCATCTCTAAAGCAGTTATCGATACCGGTATCCGGACACAGGATGTGAATTTTGTATATATGGTATTGGCTGCTAATATTGTATTGCTGTTAAGTATTACCCTGTCCAATGTACTTCGCGACTGGGTGCTGCTACATGTGACCACCCGCGTTAACATCTCCTTAATATCCGACTACCTCATCAAACTGATGAAGCTTCCGGTTTCCTTCTTCGAAAACAAACTGGTAGGGGATATTCTGCAACGCGCTTATGACCATGAACGCATCCGCGCCTTCATTATGAATAACTCGTTAGGGATGGTATTTTCCTCTATCACCTTTGTGATCTTCAGTGCCATTCTGTTGATATTTAACAAGACTATCTTCTTTATATTCTTAGGTGGAAGTGTGTTATATGTATTTTGGGTTTTCATGTTTCTTAAAGTCAGGCGTAAGCTGGACTGGGAGTATTTTGACCTGCTATCCAAAGATCGCAGCTATTGGGTGGAAACTATCGAAAACATCCAGGAGATAAAAATAAATAATTATGAAGATACTAAACGCTGGAAGTGGGAAGCTATTCAGGCACGCCTTTATAAACTGAATGTTAAGATATTGAATATCAATAATGCTCAAATGTTAGGTTCCCAGTTTATAAATAGTATGCAAAATATGGCTGTTACCTTTTTCTGTGCCATTGCTGTTATCAACGGGGATATTACATTCGGTATTATGATATCCACCCAGTTTATAATCGGAATGCTTAATGGCCCAGTAGCCCAATTCGTTGGATTTGTTCAATCGGCTCAATATGCAAAGATCAGTTTTATGCGTATCAATGAGATACACCAGTTACGCGATGAAGACGAAATGGTATCCATATCAGCCAACAGTATGGAATTACCCAGAGATAAAAGCCTTGTTGTTAAAAACCTATCATTCGCCTATTCTGCTCATGCACCGATAGTATTGAAAGGAATCTACCTGACAATTCCTGAAGGAAAAGTTACAGCTATAGTCGGCGATAGTGGCTGCGGTAAATCTACATTATTAAAAATCCTGTTGCGATTGTATCTGCCATCATACGGAGAAGTATGTATCGGGGATATGAATATAAATAACATCAGCCTCAGGCAATGGCGAGCTAAATGCGGAAGTGTCATGCAGGAGGGAAAGGTTTTTAATGATACGATACAAAATAACATCGTATTGAATGAAGAAAAAATAGATTATGAGGCCTTACAAAGGGCAGTGGATATAGCCAATATAGCTAAAGAGATCGAAGCTATGCCGCAGGGGTATCAAACGATGATTGGAGAAATGGGCAGAGGCCTTAGCGGGGGACAGAAACAACGGCTTTTGATAGCGAGAGCCCTGTATAAGAACCCTGACTACCTCTTTCTGGACGAAGCGACCAATGCCTTGGATACCATCAACGAACAAAAGATTGTAACTGCGCTGAACAATGTGTTTAAGAACCGTACAGTGATTGTTATTGCCCATCGGTTAAGTACCATCAGAAAGGCGGATCAGATTGTTGTGATGAAAGCCGGGATGATTGTGGAATTAGGAAACCACAATACACTAATGGAAAGAAAAGGGCATTATCATGAATTAATACAAAGTCAATATGATCTGGAACCTGTTGAAGTTACGACCGAAGTCGAGGGATAATTCAAAACGGAGTGAAGAGGTAAGCGACATTATAGACCGTATGCCTACTGCTTTCAGCAAGTGGGTGGCTGCGGCAATAATAGTCTTTTCTATATTGCTTTTTATTTTTGGATGGCTAATAAAATATCCCGATGTCGTTACAGGACAAATAAAGATAAATTCGAATATGTCCCCTGTTAAATTGCCGGCTCATGTATCGGGTAAAATCAATATTCTGGGATTTAAGGCGCAGGACACTGTAAAAGAAGGAGAATATATTGCAGTTATTCAAAACTCGGCGAATACAGATGATGTACAGAAAATAGCCTCCCTGATGAATCAGTTCGATCCGAACGAATCGGGAACATTTAAACATACAGTAACCCTATTCCCTGAGAAAGTATCTCTGGGAGAACTGAATATGAAATATTACTCGTTTCTGTCTTCGCTGAAAAGTATAATTGATTATTCCGATGACAATGTTTATGAACAGCAGCAAATAAGCCTGGTTGATGGTATCAAGTGGCGAGAAAAAATATTGAATGAAACAAAAAATGCCTTGAGTATATCTACAGAGAATCTGGAGATTTCTGAAAAATGGCTGGATAAATATTCTTCATTAAATAAAGACCTTGTGTCAACATATGAGTTTGAAATAGACAGGAGCCGGATAGAACTCCTTTCAGCCAGACAGAACAATCAAAATCTAGTGAAAGAAATAGCCTCTGTTGAAATGCAGATTACAGAAAGTGAAAACAAGTTGTCCCAACTTTTGGTAGAACGCAGGGAGAAAGAAAGGCAACTCCATCTCGATTTATTTGCATCCTATCATGAACTGAATGACCAGATCAAACAATGGGAACAAACCTATGTGTTAAAAGCTCCGTTTGACGGACAGGTAGAGTTTCTTAAATTCTGGGCTAACGATCAATTTGTCCAGGCCGGAGAAGATGTGTTCGGTATCGTACCAAAAGAAAATTCCATACTTGGCCAAGTCCTGCTTCCTGCGATGGGTGCGGGCAAAGTGAAAACAGGCAGTAATGTGACAATCAAGTTGGATGATTATCCGTATGCAGAGTTCGGATCTATAAAAGGAATAGTGAGGTCTATATCACTCATTACCAATGAATATAAAACTTCACAAAGCAATATCAATACTTATCTTGTAATGGTAGATATGCCGGACGGCCTGATTACAAACTATGGAGATAAGTTGGATTTTAAATACGAAATCGGAGGACAAGCCGATATCATTGTGAAAGATCGTCGGCTGATCGAAAGGTTATTCGATAACATAAAGTTCAATACCAAATAGACCAAGTATATGAAAGTATTTCTTATATTATTAATTGGTATTATAAGTTCTTTTTCCGTTTCTCTTTACTCACAAGAGCACAAAGAATTGGACTTATTTGAATGTATCGAAATTGCGTCTGACAGTTCTTTACAAGCCTTCATTGCTCAGAATTATTACCAATCAGGTTATTGGGAATACCGCTCATACAAGGCCGCTCGTCTGCCGGCATTATCCTTAAAGATGACACCTGTACAATACAACTGGAACATCGTAAAGCGTTATGATTTTCAAGAAAATATAGATGTGTATCGAACTCAACAATCATTCTATTCATCCACAGGATTAACCTTGAGCCAAAATTTTGATCTTACCGGAGGAACTTTCTTCGTTGATTCGGAATTAGGCTATATACGAAATTTTTGGGAAAATACCTATACTCAATTCAACAGCGTACCTGTCCGTGTCGGTTATTCCCAGGCATTATTCGGATTCAACAGCTTTAAATGGGAAAAGAAGATAGAACCTTTGAAATTCGAAAAAGTGAAGAAGCAATTCCTGTACCGCCAACAGGAAATAGCAGAAAGTACCGTACAATACTTCTTTAACTATGCACAGGCAGAAAAAGAGCATGAATTAGCTTTAGAGAACTTACTCTCGGCCGATACTTTATATACTATCGGATTGGAAAGACAAAAAATATCAGCTATATCCGAAGCGGATGTACTGACATTGAAACTGGATAGGATCAATGCACAAAATACGCTCAAAAATGTGGAATTAAACCTGAAAGATGCAAGGTTTGCTTTTATTACATTTTTGAATCTTGATAAGAATAAAGGATACACACTAAAATTACCGGACAGGACAAATGATATACCCGTAATAGTCGATGATGCTCTAATATATGCACAAAATAATAACCCTGACTATCTGGCTTACCAACAAGAAATACTGGAGGTAGAAAGAGAAGTTGACAGGAATCGAAAAGCGGCATTTGGGGCCAGCGTTTCAGCCAGCGTCGGATTTAATCAGGTGGCAGATAATTTCGCAGGAGCATATCGCAGGCCTTTGCAACAGGATATATTTACGGTTAGTTTGTCAATCCCTATCTTGGACTGGGGAGTAAGGAAAGGACGGGTGAATATGGCAAAAAGTAATTTAGGGGTTACCCGGTTTTCCATACAACAAAAAAGACAGAATCTCGAACAGGAGTTAATATCAGCAATTGACAATTTTGATAATCAGAAAGAATTAATATCCTCTGCCAAAGAAGTCCTGTCACTGGCAGACGAGGCTTACAGGATAAATAAAAAACGCTTTATTGTAGGTAAAGCGGATATAAGCACCCTTACCTTATCCTTGAATAGATACAAGGAATCCCAGCGGAATTATCTAAATACACTTAAATATTATTGGTCCGGTTATTTTAAGATAAGGAAGTTGACTCTTTACGATTTTGAGAAACAGAAAGAGATTTCAGCCTTGTTGGAGCAGAAAATGGATATTTTAAAATATTCACCTAAATAGTTTGTAGTAGATAGAATGATAGTCAAAAAGTATAAGTTTTATAAATCTAAACCAAGTGCAATGAAGAGAATTATTTTAATCCTATTATTACTCCCTTTTACTTCGGTTACGTTTGCTCAACGTAACTATGCTCAGGAACTAGTAAATCTTATGCAGCAGGGTAGATGCTTTGATGCAAGAGAATTTCGGATGCAGTACTCGGATAAATTACCATCAAATGATAAAGCTCTTGATTTATTATATAAATTTCATATGGCTCTTTTTTTCAATAAATCTGATAGTGCTGCTATTTATTTGGAAAACGTGTTTTCAAATCGAGATTATGAGCTAAAAATGGGGCCTGGAATTGGTACCTATTATGGAAGATTATTTAAGCTCTATGGAGATGAGCAACGATTTAAAGATGGGATAAATTCTTGTGATAAATTTCTGGATTATTTAAATAGAAATCCATTTGATTTGGAGCCGGACTTTATTCAGAAAGAAATCAATTATGTAGAAAATATAAAGTCTTCTTTCAAGAATAGGGAAATGAATGAACCTCGAATAAGGATAGTAAGAAAGGAGTGTAGTGAGAATGATATTATCGAACTTAATAACAGCAAATATATATATATTGATGCTAGATATAATGATGTTGCAGTCCAGACTTGGTTTGATACAGGAGTTACTGCATATTTTATGATGACACGGAGTCTTGCCGATAAAATTGGAACAAAAAAGTCAGTAAGCGATCAGGATAGTATACAGATGGTAAATGGTAAACCAAGAAAAGTTGTTTTAGAAATAATTGATAGTATAAATTTGAAGAATGTACAACTTTATAATATTCCAGTTTTGGTTTTTGAAGAAAATTTTCATTCCCATTTACCAGCCACATTAGACAATGAAACAAAACTAAATATTGAAAGAATCTTTAGTGATAATCAAATAGTAATGGGACTGCCTGCAATAAAGCGAATCGGGAAGATTGAGCTTGATTGGGAAAAGAGTACAATTTCTTTTCCAAACAACACAGAGCATATGCGATCCAATGATTTTTCTAACATTTTTATAATAAAGGATAATCCATATTTAAAATTGAGAGTCAATGGTTTAAGTTATGTAGGGTACCTAGACTCGGGGGCGGATGATTTTCTAACCTTAACAACCTCATTTTACGAAAAAAATAAAGACAATATAGAAATAGATTCGGTAGAGAATAAAGAACCCCTGCATCATCATACAATGACCGGAAGTACATTCAATATTCCATACGAATATGTAAAAGACGTGAAAATTTATACCAATGGCAGATTAGTAAATTATGATATGGAGCGAGTTATTATAGTGGATAAATTCTCCCACATTAATATTTTTGATGGAGTGGTCGGTCTCAATTTTATTAAAAAACTAGGAAAAAAAATCGTTTTCGATTTTGATAATATGAGAGTGGAAGCTATAAACTAAAATTATAAAAAGAAAGGAGGTGAAATAAAATAATAGCAATTTAATTTATAGAGTTAAATCAAAAAAAAACATTATGAAAAAATTAAAAAGAATTTTATTAGACGACCTAGAACAATTATCAGCAGCCGAAGCAGCTAAATATGTAGGAGGAACAGGAGGAAATCCTCCTTATATACCCCCATTAATAACTTCCTCGAATTATGACTATACTACTTCTTTTCCTCCATTGGGTAGCTCTAGTAGTAGCGGTTGGAGTATGAGTGGTAGCAGTAGCAATAGTGGCTGGAATATAAGTGGCGGCTATAATAGTGGTAGCGGTTGGAGTGTAAGTGGTGGTTATGGAAGTAGCAGCGGCTGGAGTGCAAGCGGTGGCTATAGCAGCAGTAGTGGCTGGAATGTAAGTGGCGGTTACAGTGGCAATAGTGGCTGGAATGCTAGCGGTGGCTATAGCGGCAGTAGTGGCTGGAGTGTGAGCGGTAGCATTAGTAGCAGTGGTGGAGGAAGTGTAACCGTAACGGTTAATTTCTAGTGAATTAATACAGAAAGAAGAATATTCATATCTTCTTTCTGTATTAAATTATTTTTATAGAATGATTATTCATAATACTCTTAACGTGGTGAATTTTGCATATAAGATGAAATATTACGTAATACTAAATATTTAATATGAAAGACGGCTTTTCAGTCATTATGCCCACTTATAATCAGTCCTCCTTTATACGGAGAGCCATTTTGAGCTTATATACGCAAACGTATACAAACTGGGAGCTTATCATTATAAATGATGGCTGTACAGACGAAACGGAACTTTTTATATCTGATTTCTTGGTAAATCCTCAAATAAGATACGTGAAAAATAATAATAATCAAGGACTGGGTTATGCTATCAACCAAGGACTAGACATTGCTGGATATAGTTATATTGCTTATCTTCCATCTGATGATTTTTATGATAGAGATCATCTAGAATCACTTAAGGGAAGATTGGATGAATCTGAAGATATTATACTTGCATTTAGTGGGGTGAGATACGATGAATCCGGGAATCCAGGTTTTCTATTATATAGACAATCTGAAGGTGTAAGGTTAAATTATAATTTGCTTCTTGTGCAAACAGCTCACAAGAACACTAAAGATAGATGGGTAGAAAGGGAAGAATATGTATCTGATGATTTATTTTTTACCTTCTGGAAAAAACTAACAGGCAAGGGAATATTTGTCCCAACTAAAAAAGCGACATGTGAATGGACGAGTCATCCTAATCAACGACATAAAATAACGGGTGAAAAATTTGGCGGAGGACTGAACCGATATAGACATTATTATAAAGTGCAAGAACCCATTATGTACAGAGCCACTAATTATAAGACCATAGATGAAAATTTAATTTACAAGCCCTTTAGGGCTAAGAAGGAGTTATCAGATGGTTATTTAACGATACTTTTAGTCGGAGACCTGGCATATAATTCGGAACGGGTATATGCTTTTGAAGAAGCGGGGCATAAATTGTATGGACTATGGGCTAAACCTGCTTTTTGTTATTCCACAATAGGACCGTTACCTTTTGGCTATGTAGAAGATATCCCGTACGAAAATTGGCAGGAGAGAGTTAAAGGACTAAAGCCTGATGTAATATATGCCCAATTAAGTACAGGAGCTATAGATATAGCTCATGAAGTGATGAAGGCGAATACAGGTATTCCTTTTATCTGGCATTTTAAAGAAAGTCCTCACGAGGCTATGAAATCGGGATTATGGAATAAACTAATTGAGCTTTATACCTATGCTGATGGTAGAATGTACCTCAATGAAGAAGTCAAAGAATGGTTTGAATTATTTGTCCCTTTCCATTCTTTATCTCGTCCTGTATATATCTTAGATCCGGAACTGCCAAAAAGGAATTGTTTCAATGGAGAATTCTCTGAAAAACTATCTGAATCTGATGGAGCGATACATACCGTAAATGTAGGAAGGATAATTGGGCTCACTCCTTCAGATATGCATTTTTTAGCACAGAATAATATTCATGTTCATGTATATAATGAAAATCATATATCTGAAGAGGCAATGTTATCACATTATAGAAACGCTGCTCCTAATCATTTCCATGTAGAACCACATGTTTCTCAATTTGGATGGGTTAAAGAATTTTCAAAATATGATGCAGGATGGTTGCATTCTTTTGATAGTCTCAATTGTAACTCATTGATGAGAGCTAGTTGGGCCGATTTAAATATTCCTGCACGGATAAGTACATTAGCTGCAGCGGGAATTCCAATGATTCAAAAAAATAATCCGGACCATATCGTATCGATGAGAAACTATGTTAAGGATCACAACGTTGGCATATTCTATAAAACCCTTGATGAGTTAGTGATTCAATTGAAAAATAAAAATAAATTAGCTCAAATTGAACGAAATGTACATAGCGAAAGGCTAAAATTTACTTATGATTATCATATACCTTATATCATTGAATTTTTTAGGGAAGTCATAAACAAGACAAAATAATATTTTATGGAAAAAGAGCTGCTGAAAATAGCAAATACACTTCTGCTTTATAGCTATCATATAGAAAATCCGGGATTGTTAAATGGCAGGATGGGAATTGTTCTATATTTATATCAATATGCTCGCTATGCTGGTCGTAAATATTATTGCGATTTTGCAGATGACTTATTAGATAAAGTCCTGGATTCAGTGAATCATAGTTCTCCTGATTTTGAATCTGGGATTTCAGGTATAGGATGGGGAGTAAACTATTTGATAAAGAATAAATATGTAGAAGGAGATGTTAATGATGTACTTTTTGATATAGACAAGAGAGTTTTTTATCAATTGAGTTGTGATCCCTCTGCTTCACTATTGGGACAAGGGATATACTTGTTAGAGAGATTGCCAGATAATGAATCTAACGAGGAATTTGATAAATATATAAACCAGCTTCTGGATTTCTGTTATAAAGGAATTTCTGGATATAAAGGAACAACCTCCCTGTATCATCTTAATTCAATTCTATATTTTTTAGAGAAAATAAGTGTCAAGAAGAATTGTGAGGCTGAAGTGGATCAGATTATGAGATTACTCCCACATGTTTTAAAAAAAATACATAGATATAAGTTATATGATAAAGTAGATCATTATATCTTTCATCGTTTTCAAATAAATCTATCACCACAACTAAAAAAATATTGGAAAGATGTTAGTTTATTGAACTCTGATGAAACAGTCGGCAATCTTGATATAGCGTCAACAATCAAGTTATGGAACTTAGAAAATTTATATTTTGGGATTTCTACTATCAAAGAAATGTCATTTACGGATATATTCAGCTTTGTAAAACAAAAACAAGAAAGTTTAGAGAAAACTGATTTTATACTTTATAAGGGGCTGGCTGGGCTTGGTAGTGTACTATTAACTATCTCTAAAAATGATACTGTGAACTAAACTGTGTCAAGCAAGAATAAATTATTATTTTTACTCACACAGTTTTTATTATGGAAAAAGAGTTTGATTTTGAAAGTATTAAGAAGAAAACCTTAGAACAATTTTAGTCAGGCAAGTCTTTATTTGGTAAGGGCGGAGCTTTTGCTCCCTTATTGGAAAATATCCTGAATGCTGCTCTTGAAGGAGAGATGGATGCTCATCTGGACAAACATGAACGTTTGTCCGGCAATCGTCGCAATGGTCATACCCCCAAGCAAGTCCAAACGCCCCTAGACGAAGTGACCGTACATACACCACGAGACCGGGAATCTACCTTTGAGCCGGAATTTATAAAAAAACGGGAGCGTATTTTAGCCGATGGCGTTGCGGATCATATTATCGGTTTATATGCTATGGGTAACAGTACGCGCCAGATCAGTGAGTGGATGGAGGAGAATTTGGGTAACCGGATATTAGCTGGAACTATCAGTGCCATCACCGACCGGGTTCTGCCCGAGATACAGGCCTGGCGTAGCTGTCCTTTGGATAATGTCTATGCGATCGTCTGGATGGATGCCATCCATTACAAAGTTATGGACGATAAGAACCGGCCGGTAACCAGCGCTATCTACAATATTCTGGGTATAAACAAAGAGGGATATAAGGAACTGTTAGGCACGTATATCGCTAAAAGTGAAGGAGCCAACTTCTGGCTGTCCTGTTTATCCGATCTACAAAGCCGGGGAGTAGAAGATATCCTGATTGCCTGTACAGATAATCTGACTGGCTTTGCCGATGCTATCAAAAGTATTTTCCCTGATACTACCGTTCAGACCTGCATTGTCCATCAAATACGGAACTCTATTAAATATGTAGCCAGTAAAAACCAGAAAGAGTTTATGCGTGATCTTAAACTGGTTTACCGTGCTGTCAGCAAGAACAGGCGGAAGTCGAACTCGATAATCTGGAACTTAAATGGGGTGAGGATTACCCCATCATTATAAAATCATGGCGTAATAACTGGGACCGGCTCTCGGCTTACTTCCAATACCCTGATGGGATCAGAGGGATGATATACACCACCAACACAGTAGAGGGATATCACCGTCAAATAAGGAAGGTTACTAAAAACAAAGGTGTTTTCACCAATGATACCGCTTTGGAAAAGCTCGTTTACCTGGCTACCGTAATATCAAAAAGAAGTGGATAATGCCACTCTGAGAATGGAGCAAAACAGCTCAACAACTGGCTATTATATATCCGGACAGGTTTACATTACTGGATTAATAACAATATCTCCAATATTTTATTAGTTTTGTAAAACCAACAAAACTCAGGATTTACATTACCCATTGTAAGAAATGGACATAAAAAGATCCTAAGTTATTGAGAAGAAAAATTAGCTGACACAGTTAAATTTATATGCCCTTAATTTAATCTGTATACAATTTACCCACAGTTATACATACCGTATTTTATTCATTGTCCTATCTTAAGTTTCGCTAATACCGGCACTTTGGTCGTCCTCACTTCCGTATGCGGCTTATCATTCAGCTGCTCGAAAATAATGATCTTATTCTCTCCTTTCTTAAGCCACACACCCGGGATATAAAGTGTCTGTTGTGGACCCACATACCAGTAACGGCCGATATTCTTTCCATTGATAAAGATAATCCCTTTACCCCAGTCTTCCATATTGATGAAAGTATCGCCGGTCTCTGTCAGATTGAAAGTACCTTTATACAACACAGGTTTACCCGCCAGTGATTTAATCGCTGATTCGTTATTATCATATACACTCGCCTGGTCCATCTTGCTGAAATCAGGAGCTTTATCCATTGGAATCGAAATCATCTGCCAGCCACCTTCGATTTCCATATCATTTATCCTGACAGGACTTATAATCCCTTTTGTATTATGGATAATCTCCGAGCCGTAGTTGATACGTCCCATATTCTCCACCAGTATTTCCAATGTACTGTTAAACGGGACATCAATATCCATTGTGTATTTATTAAAATAGCGGTTCAGCTCCCCGGCCTTTTCATCATTTGTATATACAGTGGCATAGTCACGCAGTCCCTTTATCTCTAATGTCCCGCTTATCGGCTGGTTAAAGTGTTTGCGGTATAAAACATATCCATACCCTTGATTCAGTTGTTCAAAGGTCAGTGGTGTGTTATTTTCTGTTGTCTTAAAGTCCATGCCTTCCAAGGTCGCTACCTTGTCAAGTCTTATAGACGGAATCTCTATCAGGTCAATAGCGGAAGGAGCCTCTGGTAAAGTGTAATCTACATATTTTTGGATAACATTACGCAGTGAATCGA
The DNA here is from genome assembly GCF_000213555.1 of Dysgonomonas gadei ATCC BAA-286. Lineage (GTDB taxonomy): Bacteria > Bacteroidota > Bacteroidia > Bacteroidales > Dysgonomonadaceae > Dysgonomonas > Dysgonomonas gadei. Next base: position 61,221 of record NZ_GL891994.1, on the reverse strand, counting down.
ACTTTGGGGTAACCCATCCGGCTTCACTGACCGGTGCATCATAATCATAACTGGTCAGGTCTGGTTGTATATCATGCTTCTTATCATAATTGGCACCACTTGTAAATCCGAAGTTAGTACCACCATGAACCATATAATAGTTGATAGATACATCATTCTGAAGGTATTTCTCTGTCTGGCGGGCAACACTTGTCGCACTTACCTGGGGATGAGGTTCCACCCAGTGTGCAAGCCAGCCCGGATAAAACTCAGCAACCATGTAGGGGCCTTGTCCTCCGTTGTACCGGTTCACCACTTTTTTCAGGTTATCAATATTACTTTCACCGTTTGCAGTAGGAAGAGCACCCGGTACAGCCCCGCCTTCAAACAACCAGCTGCCGTCGGATGTAAAAGAAGGGATATCAAAGCCTGCTGTTTTCAGTTGCTGTACAATCTTCGCGTTATAACGGCGGTGTTCTTCAAGAGGAATATCTTTCCGCTGGGAGACATAGGAACCGAATTCATTTTCGGCCTGTACCATAATAATAGGTCCACCCTTGGTTATTTGCAGGTTACCCACTTCCTGATACAGCCTGTTTATATACAATTGGGTATATTTCAGGAATTGCTCATTGTCGCGTCGCAGTTCCATTTCTTCAACATTCTGGAGCCACCACGGATAGCCCCCGAACTCCCATTCGGCACATACATAAGGACCAGGGCGCAAGATAACCATCAGGCCTTCTTCACCGGCAATCTTTATATATTCTGCCAGGTTCTTATCTTCGGTAAAGTCCCACTTACCCGGTTCGGGTTCATGTGCATTCCAGAATACATATGTGGCTACTGCATTTAGACCCATTGCTTTCAACATTTGCATACGGTGACGCCAGTACTGGTGAGGTATACGGGGATAATGCATCTCTCCCGATATAATGCGGACAGGCTTTCCGTCGTAGACAAAATCCCCGCCTTTTATCTTAAAGGTATGCTTACTCTGGGACTGTATGGTTACAGGAGCCGGTAAAAACAATAGCAATAGCAATAATAGTAAATAGTTTCGCCTTTCCATGATAGTATTTGTTTGAATTTACAGAGATTATATTTTCTTTTCTCATATGCAAAGAGCTTAATTACCCAATATCTGTTTATAAACCTCAGTTGCTGTTTGCAGGAAATCTTCCTTCCGGTTTTTAAGCCGGTAAATCTTATGGTATAAAATATTGTTTTGAGAATGAAAAATAGACTTATTTTTTTGTCAATGTAAAATAATCTATGTCAGGAGCCCAGTTATAGCTATTTCCCATCCGGATTATATTGTATCCGGGTTTTAATTCTACGGGCACTGTTATTCTGGAGTGGTTATCATCTGTACCCAGTTCTTCGAGTATTTGCTTTTGTCCGTTGATTGTCAGTTCCAGTTTGCGGTTATTGCCAAATGAATAAAAAATTGTCATATCATAATGCCCGCCTTCTTTGCTATATACTTCTTTCCATTCGGCATAGTTTTCCGGACTGCCTCCACAGTAACCGACTTTCATTTTTCCTGAAGCTTTTTCATCTGCCGCATACAAGATTCCCTTCGGTGATTTTCCCAGATCGTTGAACAGAGGTAGGTAAGCCCATTCAGCTTCATACAATACAGGCTCTATACGGTTTTGCCCTTCCATACGCAGGATTATAGCGCTACGGGCAGGGAGCTCTTGTTCAAAAGATCCTGAGAAGCTACCCAGATCAGTGTGCTTTACTAAGTCCCTTACCTTTACTTTTCCTTCAAATTCCAATGCTGAAAAGGGTACGGAAAATAAGCAAGGCGTATCAGCGGGATTATAAAGCGCCACAGCACGTGCTTTCCCTCTCTTTTGCTCAATATCTTTTACCAGCACATACCCTTCATTGTCGTGTTGTACGACATATGCTTGCAGCCCGAGCGGATCCTGATTCAAGGCAATAAGTTCCTTATTCGTCAATAATTTCAATGAAGATTCAGGTATCTTTTCCAAATCGCATCCGATAAGTAACGGGGAACTCATAATACACCATAAACCGAAATGGGCTTCTTCTTCGGTCGGGGTAAGCCCTGCCCCTCCTACCATGCTGTTATTCTGAAAGCCGATGACCATCATATCCATGTCGTTATAATGTCCGTTCCCTGCGTAAGCCGACATATAGAGGTTCTTACCTACTACATATTTCAACGAATTCCAATGAGCATTGATATCCCCGCTTATACGCCATGAGTCGGCCACGCCCTTGGCCCATGTGCCTGGAAATGCCCAACGGCAGATATTCAGAGCAATACCTTCCTTTACTTTGTCGATATTGTTACGGATAGATGTATATCTGTCTTTTTCGCTCAATCCTAAATACGAGCCGCCGCAGTAATCTATTTTGATAAAATCGAATCCCCATTCGTTAAAATAAAGTTCGGCATCTTGTAATTCATGTCCGTAAATTCCGGCGCCTACACCGGATTTATCCTGATCTTCCGCTGCCATCGAGCCGCATGTATTATTTCCTGCGTCTGTATAGATCCCGGCTTTCAGTCCAAGATGGTGGACATGATTGACTACGGGTTTCATACCATTGGGAAAGCGCTCCGGATTAGCATGCATTTTTCCCGACTTATCGCGCGCCCCAAAAAATCCGTCATCGATATTCACAAATTTATAACCGGCATCTTTCAATCCTTTTGAAACCAGATAATCAGCCTGCCGTTTAATTATGTCTTCACTTATATTTACGCGGAAGGCATTCCATGAACTCCAGCCCATCAGTGGTGGAGAAAATATTCCTTTTTCCGGTTTCTCAGTGCCAATATTGCCGGATATATTTATTGACAAGCTCTTCCCGGCCATAAATACAGAAAGGAATACCAATACTATTCGTGTTTTCATATTAGAATTTATTTTTATGATGATCAACTATTTACAAATAGATGTCCTTTATGATATTCTAAAAATAAACATTTTATGCATTTTACTTGTAATCTACTTGTAATCAAAGGATTCAAGTTTTTCTGCATATAATATCTATTCATAATTATTTTTTGTAAAGATATTAAATATAATAAAAAGCCAGGATAAATGCACGAAAATTAGTCGCTATAATAAGTAGTTTAATTTATATTTATTAACTGTATATTGTTAAAACCTGACACATCTGACAACTTTTCTTCTATTTCTTACTTGTCATTTTTATATTCGTTAACAGTGTATGGTTGAAAAAGTAACAAAGGTAACATATGTTTCAGCTTTTAGCTGATAGCTATTAGCCGTTAGCTTATGTACAAAACCTGACAAACCTGACGACTTTTTACACAATTTTTATTGTCACTTTTTCTTCTAAAAACTCCGTGCTACTCCGTTTACTCTGTGGTTAAAAATAAAAGGTAACAAAGGTTACACTATTTCATTCATTTGCTAATTTGCTAATCTGCTGATTTACAAATCTGCTGATTCATTTTTTCAAAGAGCTACAAGCTATCAGCTAAAGGCTAACAGCTACATACATAGATAAACTTCCTGCAAAAAAACATATTTCGTGCGATGGCCCGGATAAGAATAAAGGATGCTGCTTATTTGTAGCAGCATCCTCTTCCGTCACAAACTTAAATATTACCAGCCTACCATTCTATAGCCTGATCTTCATCAGGTATCTGAGTATTAATCTTACGTTCAAGAATTAGCGAGCCTGTCACCTTATATACTATATCGACATTTGGAATCATTGTGTAGTCTGTAAACTGATAGTCGATATTGTTAATCGTCACATAACGATGTAAGAGATATGGGCGCACAGCATCCATTACTTCGCTCACCACATAACTGGCATCTTTATTCACAATCAACTGCATATCCGGATTATCAGAAGAAAATGTTACGCCTCCTGACTCATTAAAGGTCGCATAGACTTTATATTTTCCGCGATCTATACGTTCCTCATCTATATTTCCGGCATAGAAGAACAGTGTATGCTCATCAACAACATATGATTGGATTTCAGACTTAACGATAGGTGTCTCATTTTCATATCCGGCCATATTAACTTTCAGGGCCGTACCACTGTATACTCCGGAATAATCATTGAAAGGGATTATACGAAGTAAGGCTTTTTTGTAATTTTTACGTGGATTTGCGATATAATTATAAGAAGGATCGTCTAAAATAGTCAATGGAAGTACCCATTTATCCACCAGATCAATGCCGGTCAGCTTAAAATCAATATTTAGCAAGGACGTGTTTTCCCCTGCCTTTATACCCACACTTTCGGGCATTGAAAAATACTGGTTGGTCAATTCTTTATAGTAGAAATCGGTGCGGCTCTGAAAACGTTCGTAATTCAGGATTCTCAGAGTATCCGGATCCGTTGCTACATGAACAGTCATATCATTATTGTTGCTTGTGGAGCCACTGACTATCAGAGGCAACTGATAAACCACTTTGTCAGTGTCTTTATAGCGAACATAGATAGAGGTTACTCCTCCATCCCCTATGGGAGCCTTGAAAGAAACATAGTGTTCAAATTGCTCATCTTTCCATTCATCGTTGCACGAACTGAGTAATATTATCAGTACAGCGAGCAAGGATGACAAACCATATATCTTTTTCATATATTCATTTATTTTTTTATTAATCATTGTATGTCCATCCGGGGTTCTGCGTAAGGCGGTTGTTGCGTTTCAGCTCAGTGTGGCTGATAGGCCAGAACCACATTTTATTGGCAAAAGTGGTTTTAAGTATCCATACGGCTACTGGTTGATGGAACAAATCCCTGTCATTTTCAGTCATTAATACATTACAACCATATATAGGCAAGGCTTCCTCTACCGGAGCATCCATCCACCGGCGCAGATCGAAGTAGCGCTGTCCCTCACCCATAAGCTCTATAAAACGTTCTCGTTTTATTCTTTTACGCATATCGTCTCTTCCCGATTCCGCATATGCTGTCTCCGGATAGTCCGGTACGCCGGCACGAATACGTACAGGATGGATTCCCCGTTTCATCTGTGTAACGTCCCGGCTGATGGTGTATGCTTCGCCTTTCCACGATGGGATAGTGTACGAGCCTGTCAGTTCGTTTAACGCTTCCGCGTAGATAAGCAGGATATCTGCATAGCGAATGGCGGGTTCCGCTTTATTTACAATCCTGGATGAGCTTCCCCCTTCATACGTATCGCTTGGATGGACAAATTTCATTACGCCGAATCCTGTGCGCAACCAATATGCATTGGTTGAATTGAACCCGTTTCCCTGAGCATTATCACGGTAGTAGAATACCTGTTGGTTACGGTTGCGCTCCTGCGATTCATTCAGTAAAGTCCAGAAAGCGCCGCTATAAGATACCGACGCGTAAAAACGGGGCTCGCGATCAGCGTATTGTAACGATACGCCTTCTCTCAACGGTTTATATTTACCGGCATCGTAATCTTCCTTTGTCACATATCCGGATACGCGGTTGCTACCGTCTCCCCGTCCGATTTCTTTATCTTTGCCAGGAGCATCTGTCCCGTCATTCATATAATAAGCGTCTACCAATTTCTGAGTAAGCCCATGGGTATTCCAGCCTGTGGCGGAACGGGGCAACTGATGTGCTACCATACTCACAATACTTTCACCTCCCTGATTCTGCCCGCGTGTAAATATAAGTTCAGGATTACTCGATGCACTCAACGTTCCGTTGAATACTTCCCTGTACGAACGGTACGGATCTATATTGGCCCAGCCTCCCGGCCAGGTTTTTCCGGAAAAATTACCATCATCCGGCGGAATAATGGTTGCGGGTTCTACATTGTCGCCTGTAGCCCGGAGAGGGGTCCAGTATAAATCATATACCCCCAGTTCGATGACATCTCTGGCCGCGGCTGCCGCTTTAGCCCATTTTTCCTCATTGTAGTCCGGAGACAGTAAAAGCCTGCCTGCATCGTCTTTTAATAATTGAGCCCATCCTGCCGTATTGCCGTTCGCTAACGGGCTGGCTGCATATATCAGTGCCTTGGCACGGGTAGCCAAAGCCGCTCCACAAGTAGGACGCGTTATGACGTCCTGACCTCGTCTCATTCCCAGTTTTTCCATTTCTTTCGCGGCTTGTTCCATCTCGGTAGCGATGTATTCGGCACACTCTTCGTATGTACTGCGAGGAGTCGCTATATTATCATAACTTTCCGTATAGTCGACACCTTCGTCAGGGACAATCGGAATAGGCCCATATTTACGCAGTAGCAGCCAGTACAGGTATGCTCTGGCGAAACGAGCCTGGCCTCTGTAATCTTCTATTTCGTCCCGGCTCATTTCTTCGTTCATATATATATTATGGATAAATGTAGAAGCATTCCGTATTCCTCTATACGATCTAACCCATGAATCCTGCTTGTCTCCTTCACTATACTCTCCCATTTTGAACATATTGTATGACAGTTCGTTTTTGGAAGGGTCGAGGTCGGAGTCGCGGTCGCCATAATACATATCGTCTGCGAAACAGTGCGGTGTATGTCCCTTACTTGCCACATCCGCATTTATATCAGTAAACTCTGAGAATACATGCGCTAACCACTGTTCGGAATAAACTTTGCTCTTAAACACTTTTTCCGTAGTCAGACGATCTTTAAAGTACTGGTCGGAATCCAGATAATCCGAACAGGAGGGAAAAAATCCTATTCCCAGCACCAATAATAGAATATATATTTTCTTTATCATATTGCTTTATTTTATAAGTTAACACTTAAGCCCAATGTAATGGATTTAGCCAATGGATAGTCTTCTCCCCGGGGAGTCGCAAGTTCAGGATCCCACAGCTTGAATTTAGACCAAGTCAAGAGATTAGTACCGACTAAGAATACACGAATGTTGTTACAATGAATCTTATTTGTTAAGTTTTTAGGCAGCGTATACCCTATATCTACCGTTTTCAGGCGGAGATACGCTCCGTTTCGTAACCAGAAAGTCGAGTTCCTGTAGTTATTCGCGTTTCCGCCAAAACTTAAGCGGGGATACGAGGCATTTGGGTTTTCTGTCGAAGGGTCGCCCGAAATATCGGCTGATATCCAGCGGTTAGGTCCCATTACATCTTTTAATACTGTACCCCATTCTCCTTCACTGAAAGCCCATACGGTTTTTCCGTATGTAAAGAATGTCGATTTTCCAGCTCCCTGAAAGTGTACGTTTATATCAAATCCCTTCCAACTGGCGGATATACCCGCACCATAAATAAGATTAGGCCTTTGGGTAGCGCCGATAGCCACCTGGTCTCCGTCATCTATAATACCGTCGCCATTGACGTCTTTATACTTGATATCACCCGGCTGAACAGTACCAAAAGTTTGTGTAGGACTGTTGCGTATATCATCGTAGTCTTTAAAGAGGCCTAAGGAAATCAGCCCTTTAGCCTGGTCTACCCGGTAGCCTTCCTGATTCTGATATGCATATACATTGTTTTCTTCGTCTCTTTCAAGCACTTCATTTTTGCTGTATGTCATATTGCCTCTGACGGTCAGATTCACATCACCCAGTTTCTGCTTGTATTCGATACGCCCGTCAAATCCTCTTGATTTTACAGCCCCGACATTAGCACTCGGTGTACTTTCCAAACCAACCATAGATGGTAAGAAGTTACGCGTCATATAAATTCCCTCACGTTTTTCATCGAAGAAGTCCACATTGGCCTGGAATTTATCTCCGAAAAGCGATAAATCGAAGCCCAGGTTGTTTTTGGTAGCAATTTCCCAGGTGACATACGGCGAAGCAACCTGAGTATACTGCAAGCCTCCGATATAATGGTCGGCGCCGAAATCGGATAATTGATATCCTCCTCCCGGTTCCCATACGTTATCAGCGTTCATCTGCCCTATTTCTGCCATAGAGTATAAATACGGGAAGCGGATATCTCTCCCGGCACTGTCTTTTCCTAAATTGTCGTTACCTACTCTACCCCAGGAATAACGCACTTTGAACATGTTCATCCATTCCAGGTTGTCTTTAATGAATTTTTCCTCAGCTATATTCCAGCCCACCGAGAACGCAGGGAAGAATCCGTATTGCTGACCTACGGCAAAATTCTCCGAGCCGGTATATCCGAAATTGAAATCCGCGAAATAGCGCAAGTTCCAGTTATACGTCGCGCGTCCTGCCAATCCTTGGTTACGTCTTGATACTCCGTTTTTGATATCGGTTCCTAAATCGACGGTTTGAATAAAAGCGTCAGTCGTATATTTAAGAGTTGCACCGAGATTGTGCCCGTTAAATCCGCGATCCCAGTTAAGCATTAAATCGAGGAACTCACGCCGGTTACCGGTCGAATAGCCACTTTGGGTCATTTCACTGGGATCGGAAATATGGGTGAAGACCAATTCGCCCTGAGCGTTGCGGGCGCGTTCGGCTTTCCATTGTTCAGGCCATTTACGGCGATATATATTATTCGAATTCTCTGTATCGAAACCAAAGTGGCCGGTGAAGCGCAATCCCTTGGTTATGAAATCGAAGTTTTGCTCCAGGGAGACATTTGTTTGTATATTGTTTTCCCAGTTTTCATTGAAGCCTGTTTGCGTAGCCATCACCCAGGGATTGGTCAGCCCTCCTGTGCCAACAGCGGGTACATAGCCGTTTGAGTACATAACCGGCGTGCGTATGGGAGAATACCCGAAAAGTGCCGCCCATACATTATTATTTTCATCACCTACTCCCGGGCTGTTCCGTTTCGACAATATTCCCGATACACCGACTTTCAGTACAGTGGACTTAGTGATGTCTATATCCGTATTGAGACGGTAATTCCAGCGCTTGTAATTCGCATTGGTATCATAATCCTCTCTGAGCGCTTTGTCGGTTTTATACATACCCCCTTCGTCCGAATAACTGACGGATACAAAATAGCGGGCCGTAGTACCGCCCCCACTCATATTCATATTAGCCCTGTACGCCATAGCCCCGTCTTTGAGCAGTAAATCTTTCCAGTCTACATTCGGGTACAGGTCGGGGTCGAGTCCTAAACGCAGGATCTCCAGTTCCTCGGGTTGATAGATGGGGGAAAAGTTGCGGGTGATACGGGACTCGTTCAACAGGTTGGCATAGGTGGAGCCATCTACAAAATCAGGCGTAATGGTACGCGTGTTATATGTAGTTTCCACTTTTACGTCGATATTTATTTTGCCCGATTTACCACGTTTGGTGGTAATCAATATAACACCATTGGCTCCTTTGGAGCCATAAATGGCTGTAACGGAGGCGTCTTTCAGTACAGAAAAAGATTCTATATCTTCTATGTTAATATCGTTCAGGTCGCGCTCGAATCCGTCTACAAGCACAAGCGCGCTGCTTCCGCCTCCAAATGTGGAGATTCCCCGTATCCAGAATTCCGATATGTTTTTCCCCGGCTGGCCCGATACCGCCATAGCCATAATACCCGGTACATTACCGGCCAGCGCGTTGGATATACTCGATGTCGGATTTGATTTTAAGTCCTCTACATTAACCGTGGAAACTGCTCCGGTCAGGGTTTGCTTTGTTTGCACACCGGTTCCTGTTACTACAATCTCTTTCAGTACGCTGGATTCAGCTTCTTTCATTGTGATATCGACCACGCGCTGTTCGTTTATCAGCACTTCCTGTTTTTCAAAACCGATGTAAGTAAAAACCAGTTTCTTGTATCTTTCCAGTTTTATTTTATATTTTCCGTCCACATCGGTGATGGTACCCAATCCCGGAGCATCGGCTACGGCGACACTCACGCCAATTAACGGCTCATTACCGGCATCTGTCACCCGCCCTGTCACTTCAATGGTTTCCTGTGCGAAAGCATTAAAGGAAATAGCTATTAATGACATACATATTATTAAAATTTTTTTCATAATCATATGTGTTTCTTCATAAATTAAATTATTCTTCATCCGTTTCTTCCAAGGCAATTTTACGAAGGCGGCGATTTACCTCATCCGCTATGTAAAATGCATGTTCTTCCTCATTATACGCGATTCCTGTCGGTTGATCGAAGCGTGCTTCTTCGCGCAAATCCCCGTCGATATAACCCCACGGGTCGGGATTAATGCTGGAACTACCCCGTCCGGCGAACGTGGAAACAGCACCCTCGGGTGTCAGCTTACGGATGGCTTGATTCTCTTTGTCTGTAAAGTAAAAATCGTATATATCGTTTTTACCGGCTGCCTCATATTCGTCATTTTTCACAAACACTCCCTGATAAGGCGTGTGAAGATGCGTGCTGGTACCTACACCGTCTTCATATCCCCATTCCCTTATAGTACCGCATACGACATAAGGTTGATTGAACTGTTGTTTTTCCCAGTTGTAATCGACACGCAGAATATAATGCTGATTGACTACCACTATATATGCGTAGTTTCCCGTAGGGTGTATAATGATACGGTATTCCCATCCCGGGTCGTGGACGAAAAACAGGGAGACGTAGTCTTTAGGCCCCAATCCTGTGCTGAAATATTTGTTCAGGTCGTAGCGGAAGAATTGTCCTTTTTCGTAACTGTTGAAGTACATTTCGCCATTTACAGGATGAACCGCCACCGTGTTGCATTGCTTGTACCTGGTGATGATGTCTTTATTTACGAAGTTTTGGGCGCGGTCGACCCTGATAACACTCCGGTCGTCTTCACCTCCCCTGTCTTCCGCGATAAGCATATATTGTCCGTCAAGGGTGAAATCAATGGCACGGGGACGGTCGAACCCTCCCTGTCTTTTGGTTATCGTGCTGTCCTGAAAGTTTATAAGGTAAAGACCATCGTTATTATCACATACCATCCACAGATTTTTAGGATTCACCGGGTCGAATTTCAACCACCCTGAGTTTCTGAACCCTGCCGCCATTTTGTTTGGGTCCGGGTCTTTGAACTTCCCGTCTTTCCATCCCTGGTCGTCCCTGTTGGTTCTATACCCGGCCACCGTGGAAACGACCATCTTCCGTTGATACTGGAATATTTCCCCGGCTTCGGCTACGACAGGGTTGTCTCCTTTCCCCACCCATACTTCGATGTTTCCTTTTATCGCTTTTCCGGGAACCAGACAATAAAGGCTTTCACCTTCCACACCTATCACTTTGGCCTCTTTACCGCCAATATATACGCGGATAAGGCTAAGATCATTACCAAAATTTTTTCCATAAATGACCAATCGTTGTCCTATACCTCCTTCTTTAGGAAGAAAATCGGTTACCACTACCGGTTGGGAAGAATCAAAAGGAGGCGCGCTGTTGCTGTTCTCATTGTTATCTTTGCAGCTTGTGAGGCAAAGAAATAGCAGGAGCGGCATTATCCAATAGATCTGCCAACAATCACTTTTCGTGATGTTTTTTGTTTTCATAATTAAAGATCTGATTAAGTTTGATATTTTTCCTGTAATAAATTTCTTCATATCCATAGATATGGCCGGGGTAAGTCATTCCCCTCATTTTGCGGGTCATTGTTTTTTTTTCATATTTTTCTTATTAAGGTTAGAGATTAGATAATTAGGATACTGATAGTGAGTGCTTATTCATATTAGAAATAAAAAACAGAGGCTTGTATACCATTTGTATGGTATACAAGCCTCTGTTTTCAGTTTTTTTCGTATATTTCTGGCTTTCTTAAATAGCCTGAGAGTTGTTAGTATATATGTTTTTCTCTCTCTCTCTCTC
>NZ_GL891994.1:0-49098 GCF_000213555.1 Dysgonomonas gadei ATCC BAA-286 | reverse complement strand
CTCTCTCTCTCTCTCTCTCTCTCTCTCTCTCTCTCTCTCTCTCTCTCTCTCTCTCTCTCTCTCTCTCTCTAATAAAAATATGGTTAAGTGCCAAATTTTCAAAAGAAAAAGTGGATTTGTTTATCGATATATTTTGTGTGATTCTATGCATTAATTAAGATTTAAAGTATATTTTATACTTAGACTAATTGTCTTTTTTTCTAGTATTCGTTTTATTTATTTTTTGTTTGAAAATCGGAGGTTTAGGATTAATTAATGGGTTAAAATCGGGTTAAAACTCTAAAATAAACGTTAACCCTATTGTTTTTGATTTCAATAATTTAATTCAAATTGCTATTCAATAGATTGTAAAATAGCCATATATAGGGACTGTAATGAATTTTAATAACAGGCGTCTGCATAAAAAATAGTTAAATTTATGGTAATCGAAATCGTTTCTTTATATTATAAAAAAGGTTACGTCAATAATGGTATAATTTCATCCATTCAATTATATTCGATTGATTTATCAATAATATTATTCGTTGAATAAATGTAATTAGAGTAAGAAAAATAATGAGGAAATATCTGGTCAGAAAACATTAATATCTGCGCATTTTTACCTATGTGGATATTATAGAAGGGAGTCACTTTTCGAGATGTTCAAATCATACTGTAACCCCTTTACTGACTATATACGCAATTCATTATCTTCCGCTGACCGTCTTTCGAAATCCCTGCGTTACACTAAAAAACTAATAGTAATTGTTATGCTTTTATTAGATTCATTTAGAAATAGATAGGGTAAACGCACGAAATATGTGTTTTTATGCGGAAAGTTTATCTATACATTTTTTAGCCGATAGCCATTAGCTGTTGGCTGATAGCTCTTTGACAAGATGAATTAGCAAATTAGCATATTAGCAAATGAGTGAAATGGTGTAACCTTTGTTACCTTATCAAAGTAGTAAGTATTGAGTAATAAGTTGAAAGTTATATGAGATACAAGTAAACAAGACACGAGATACAAGTTGCTGACTGATGACTGTTCACTGTAAAGCCACTTATGCGATAGCCTAAGCTAACGGCGAATAGCTATCAGCTAAAAGCTGAAACATGTGTTACCTTTGTTACCTTTTTTAAGAGTTACAAATTACTGCGCCCTGCGGGCAGTTACAAGTTACGAGGGAAAAAACTAGCTCTGCTGACCGTTGGTTCTTAATTTTTCATTCTTAATTATTAATTGTTTTCTGTGTTACCTTTTAACGATATATAGTTAATGAAATAAAAAATGACAGGATGAAAATAGTAAAAAAGTTCTCAGAAGTGTCAGGTTTTAACTATATATAGTTAAAAAATGCAAATAAGATCGACGGTTAAAATTCCTGATTTTCGGGCGGTTGCCCTGAGTTATAAAAACAAGAAGGCTGAAATTAATAGAAACTACAAGTCCTTTCTTGAATTAAAGAATGGTTGTAAAAATAATCATCTGCATATAATGATTTACACCCCTTTGTTATCAATAGATAAAATTAATCCAGAGGATTTGAGGCAATATCTTGAAGAAAACATGTCGCTTATTGATGATAGCAGAAACGGAACTCACTTTCGTAAACTAATATGTCTCTATGATTATTTGAAATATCGTCTTGGTATATAAGTTTAGCCTTTCCCTTTCAATAATTAAAAATAAAAGTTTATGAAAAAAGTACATTCGAGATTTCGTTTTATTTACAGAGCGACCATGTGAACAGACAAGGCCTGTCGGTGATAATGATCCGCATCAGTATCGACAGGGAAATGAAACAGTTCTATTCGAAGACGGACGTAGGCGGCGAATTGTGGGCCGCGAAGAACAATCTGGCTAAGGGGCACGAACATACGCCCGTGAGGTAAATAAACAACTGGCAGATATAAGGTATCTGCTCCAGCAGCGTTATCTTTAAATTCTTTATTGGATGTATCTATTGATGCTGTCATAATAATGCAACAAAAATCTACATAAAGTACAAAATAGGATTAAGATTGATTGATTATTAATATTATTAACAATCAGCCAACTTAATCCTATTCATATAAGAAAAAAGTAGTGTGTATCTAATTTAAAATGGTTGTATGCTTTTAGTTTTCCAAACCGGGATTAGCTTCAATGGCATCTTTAGGTATCTGAATCGTATAACGGGGATCATCCTGCTGTAGAGTATATGTTTGCCCATTTATTTCTTTGATAATCTGAGGGCGTGTTGTACGGCGAAGGTCATACCAGCGGTGCCCTTCGAAAGCCAGTTCACGGGCTCTTTCAGCCAATATTTCTTCAATCAACTCCGATTTAGACATTGCATTTACGGCTGTTTCCTTCACGCTATAGCCTGCCGGATTATACCGCTTTTTCATAAGTTCCAGCAAACGTTTACGGGCTTGAGACAAGTCATCTTTATTTGCTGCAGCTTCGGCAGATGTAAGATAAAATTCGCCGACCCTGAATGTTTGCCGGTATTGTGTGTATCCTGTTTTTTTACTTGTATAATAGCCATCTTGGTTCGGGCCTTCAAAATAGAACCCAAAACGTAGGTCATCTACGTCGTACATATCAATAAATGTTGGAGTAAGGAAAGCTGTTCTGGTAACCTGCTGACTCGGAGTTAATTCCATTGCTGTAATAACTTCTCCACATGTGTACAAAGTAGGGACAACGGCATCGGCCGCATTCAAGTCTTCCAGATATGCCTGGCTTGCAATAACCTCTTCAGCCTTGTTATACGCATTTTCCCAATTACCAATATAGAGAGCTATTCTGGCATCGAAAGCAGCGACCGAAGTTGTGTTGAACCGGTATAGATATTTATTCTCATCCCATATTTTCACATTGATAAGCTGGCGGGCGAAAGACATATCATCCAGTATAGATTTGTAAACTTCTTCTACAGTATTTCTTGTCAGTACAGCTTCTAAATCATTATTTAATTTGAGAGGAACGGCTTTTGTTGTCAGCGCTCCGGGTTTAGTATAAGGCTGACCATAGAAGTTGACAAGTATGAAATGACAATAAGCACGCATCATATAAGCTTCGCCTGCTAGCTGATTTAGCTCTTCCTGTGAACCATCTTTTATTGTTTTGTCATTATATGCATCTATTATTTCATTAGCTATAAATATTGTGCTATAATAATCAATCCATCCTGTTGTATATGATGCGTCACTTGACGGACGGTCTATCCATATCTGCATATCGCCATAGTTATCCATATCAAATTCATCAGTCTCATTGACCTGCATCTCATCTGCACGGAATCCGACAACTCCTCTGTCACTAGGAAAGCCGCTATATGCTCCGGTGAGCAGAGCACGATACTCGTCCAATGTTTGCGGTATGACACTGCCAGTAGGTTTTATATCGAGGAAATCACCGCAGGATGACAATGCCAATATGCCGCTAAAGAATAGTAATTGTATTATATATTTCATAACAGTCATTAATTTGGATTATTAAAAATTGAAGTTCAAACTAAAAACAAATGATCGCGGAATGGGTGTTGCGAATTTATTCCCCATAGTTTCAGGATCTAAATAATTTTTGTAACTGGTCCCCCATACCAACAGATTGCGGGCTTCCAAAGCAACTGTCGCATTATTTATTGTTAGCTTCCGTGTTAATGCTTGTGGTATATTATAGGCTAAACGGACATTCTGCAGGCGGAAATAGTTTTGTTTCTTAACCCATATATCCAGGCTCCGGTAGATATCCTCCCGGGAATTGTACCAGTTGTATTCAAGACTGCGCGTAACACCATCCCAGATAGCCGGGAATTTTCCGTCAGGATTTTCGGGAGTCCATCTATCCAGTATGGAAGTATCGGTATTCTGCCCTATATGGGTAGAGTTGTTGCTGTAAGGCGGCCTGATTTGGACATGCGCCCCCAGATAATATGCTATATTGCATGATAACTCCCAGTTCTTATATGAGAATGTGTTCAGTATTCCACCTGTATATGGAGCATCTTTAGTTCCCATATATGAGTAAAATCCGCGTTCTTCAAGAGGTGTTACATCCGAGGAGGCCAGGCCTATTCCCCAAACATCCTGTAACTTATATAGTTCCTCTAAAGTAACTTTATTTCCCTGTTTGTCTACAAATAACGGAAGGCCATCTTCATCCAGCCCGTCTGTTTTCAGGGCGAATATTGCCCCTGCAGGATACCCTTCCCTACTTGGAAGGACATTTTGGTCGCCCACCTTTTCTTTCAGGACTTTGTTTTTATTATATGCGAAGTTAAGGTTTGTATACCATGAGAAATCTTTGGTTGTAATATTCTCAGTCCTTAAAGCAATCTCAATACCTTTATTAGTCATACTTGCCCAGTTAATGTTGGTGGAATAGAATCCTGTTTCGAGCGGAAGCATCTGGAAACCTATAAGGTCTGTACCTTTGCGGTAATAATAATCGACACTAAGATTTACTCTTTGTTTCAATACAGAAATATCTACACCGAGATTAACTGATTTTGTTTTCTCCCAACGTAACTTGTCATTCGGCGCACTGGCGATACTTATAATTTGCTCTGAGCCGTCAGGTAAAAGACTCCTAACCTCATATTTACCCAATAAATATGGCGATGTTTTTTTATCAATATTACCCTGAATACCATAAGAAGTTCTGATAGCCAGGTTATCCAGCCAATTTTTCTGGTTTTTCATAAATGGTTCTTCCATTACTCTCCACGACCCGCTTACGGAATAAAGAGGTAAATAACGGTATTTAGGATCTACTCCAAAAAGATCCGAACCATCGAAACGAATACTACCTCCCAGTATATAACGTTGTAATAAAGAGTAAGATGCAGTGGCAAAGAAAGAGGCATAGGCATTGACCTGTCTGATCCTTTGATACTGTCTGTATCTGGATAATTGCGCACTGGATGCATCCGGAAAAACAATCGGTTGAGTCGTTTCTGTTGACGAATTATATCCGAAACCGGCGCTATACAAAGTAGTATACCATGTTTTCCTGATTTCGCTACCGCCCATCACTTCTAATTCGTGTATGCCATTATAGGTATCCCTGTATTCGGCCATACCTTTCCATGCCACTTGTGAATTATCGTTCTCATTATTTCTGATGACACCTCCATCAGGCAGAAAAGATTTACCTCCTTTGAAGCTGTCCTGACGAAGTTCCCGCATTGTGAAAGATTCTTCTTCCGCAATCTGTTTTATCGATGTCTTGTCTGATTGTATTCCAAGCTGGGATGTCAATTTCAACCGGTCATTTAATAGCCTGAATTCCAAGTCCCAGATAATGTTTGACGAGGTAATATCTGTCTTGTTGCTTGTGTTTTCATATTCTTCGAATATATTAAACTTAAGACCTCTGTCGCTATCCTGCACGTTGTAATCATATGAATAATTTCCATTAGCATCATAAGGCTGTTGGTAAGGATTCGCTTTTCGGGAATACGATAGCGGATTTGCAATTCCGTATGTATCAGATAAATATGAGCTGTTGGTCCGACGATTGAGATGGATTGATAAGCCCGTTTTTACATGATTATTAAATTTATAATTGGTTTTACTCATTAAACTGAAACGATCGGACGAAACTTTTTCCACATTACCATTCTGGGAAGAATAGCTAAACGAGTTATAATACTGCATATTTTCACTTCCTCCTGATACACTTACATTGTATTCCTGATCGAATGTATCCCTGAAAAGAATATCGTTCCAGTCAGTATTGATTGCTCTCAGGTTATTAATTTCCTGCTGTACCTGTGAAGGAAGAGCGTTCCAGCCATTATTAAGGTAATCGTTTACCAGATTATTATTTTGTAATATTTGGTGGACGCCTCCCATTTTTTGCAGATAGTAATTATCATATCGTAGTAAATCCAGCTCGAGCCCTACTTTTTGATCGGCATTCATCAGATTCAGGCGGTCGATATTTCTTTTAGGAGAATAGGTTAATTTAGTAGATACATTCACTCTGGGCTTTCCTACCTTTCCTCTTTTCGTAGTAATAACGATTACACCATTTGCAGCGCGGGCTCCATAAATGGCAGTGGCTGCCACATCTTTAAGTATTGTTATACTTTCTATATCGGACGGGCTTAGTCCTGCAATAGATGATTGGCGGATATTATCAAGGTCGTTGTCATTCTCCAATTTCGGGATATCAGTACCTTCGAGAGGCATACCATCAAGAACCCACAACGGGTCTTGTGTACCGTTTAACGAAGCAATACCACGGATACGTAATTTTACAGGAGCTGTGGGTGAACCCGAAGTCAGCACGGAAGACAATCCGGCCACCTGTCCGGCCAGTGCCTGATCTATACTGTTTACAGTACCTACACTTTCGTCCGAAATAGACACGGTGGTAATAGCAGCCGTCAACTTTCTGCGTTCTATTGTCTGATAGCCGGTAACTACTACAGCATCGAGTGCGTTTCCGGACTCTTTCATCGTAATGGTAACAACCGCTTTATCGCGAATATCCACTTGCTGCGTTTCAAAGCCTATAAAAGCGCAGGTTAAATGTGTAATACCTTTGGGAACAGATAAAGTAAATTCACCTTCAGCATCGGCAATAGTTCCCATGTTATAGTTCGTAATCATTCCTTCTATCCCGGTTTTCTCTCCGATTGTATTTTTATCGATATATACCGATGCGCCCGGAAGCGGGGTTCCATCTTCGGCTAATACCTTACCTTTGATAAGTACAGTGTTTTGAGCCGAAAGTGTAATAGTGGAAATAATAAGAAGCAATAGTGTTAATAATCTCATTATTTTACAGTTTTTAGTTTTTACAACAATTAATTTACTTAACGTAAAGACTTGTCGATGCGTAGCAACATGTCTTCATAGTGATAGCGGGTAGCTTCGTCTGTAATGGTTAACCTTGATTTCATCAAACGTTCGATCCGGAGTAATGTTCCTCTTTTTATAGAGACTGATTCTGAAACCCGTTTAAGTCCGGAATAAAGTTTAATAGAGTTGAAGCTTTCATTTTCATTGTCCAAGCTTTTCTTCTCTTTAGTGACTTCGTTACGGTCAGCAGCTATAATAAGAGCGTCGATAAATGCTTTTTGTGTCGCTTTTTCAATTACATTTAACGGGCGGCCTTGTATTGTCGTTGAAAAAACAGCCTTGTACAGCTCTCCCAGCAGCTCAGTTGCCGTATAAGCCATTTTTCCGTTTTGAGCCTCATTATCAATCATCCTGTCGAGCCGTTCATCGTTTAATAAATCCCACAGGACGTATGATTGCGCGTTTGTATAGCTTACAAAGGGAGCATATTCCCTGTACCCTTCAGGGGATTCCTTTATGGGGTACACATAGTTGTAAAGATCGTCTCCGAACAACCATCCGGGATATGAAATAACGTTGTCAATCAAATATTGAACCGATCTCTTTTGTATATCGCGGGGAACATGTACATAGCTTTTGTTTCCATCGCCATAGACTGTACGGTTGACATACATACCTCCGACATTGGTCAATACATGATATGAGTACAGATGCCATTGCCCGATAATATCATTCATCAGTTTCCCGGCTTTGAGGTAATCGTCCCCTTCTTTTGTCGTCCATTTCAGAATTTCAGGAACGATACGTTTTAAATTTTTCAATCCATATTCACTGGCTTTTACAGCATCATCGCCTAAGTCTTCGCTCTGAGCCCTCGGGTCGACAGCTTCACGCATATCCTGTTGCGGAAGATAGTGATACTGCGAATTCTTATAGGCCTCCGCTACCATCGTTTTTAATCTGGGCAGTTCCTTATGTGGATCATTTTCCGGATAAAGACGGTATGCCCACTCAATGGCAAATTTGTCGTACACTCCTATCTTGGGTGTAATGGAGGTCACATTGTCTTCGGGTTGGGCGATATAATTAAAACGGGCATAATCCATAATAGAACTAGCCGTAGCCATTCTGGAGCAGAAAGATTCGCTGCGCAAAGAATCGACCGGATAAGAAAATGATGCGCCCATGTTATGTTTTAAACCTAAAGTATGTCCGATTTCATGAGAGGATATAAAACGAATAGCTTCTCCCATATGTTCATCATCGAACTTGTTGAGTCTCGATTTTTCATCTATGACACCGGTTTGTACACGCATCCAGGAATGTACGGCGGTCATTACATTATGCCACCAAATAACATCGGACTCTATAATCTCGCCCGAACGCGGATCAAATACCGATGGTCCCATTGCATTGGCCCTGTCCGATGCTGCATATGTTACCGCCGAATAACGGACATCGTCTATGTCAAAATCCGTTTCGTCGGTTACTTCTTTTGCAATGATTGCATTTTTAAATCCTGCGGCTTCAAATGTTTCCTGCCAATCGTAAACGCCCTGTATTATATGTTTTCGCCATTGTGCAGGCGTTGCCGGATCGATATAGAAAACGATTGGCTTGACAGGATCTGATAACTCTCCGCGAAAATAAGCTTCTTTATCTTTAGGCTCGAGACGCCAGCGTGTCACTACTTCTCTTTTTTCAAGTTCATGTTGTTCATCGCTAAAGTACCAGCGGGGGGTAGTAAAATATCCCACACGTGTATCTTCGAAACGCGGAGTCATCGGTGTTCCAGGCAATAATACAAGGTTGGATGTAACCTCTACGGTAAGATTGGCTTCTGTCTGGGCCCCCGGTATCTTGGTTGTTTGCATAGATTTAACAACGATGTTTTGCGGAAAGCTTTTCATCGTAGAGATATAAGAATAGTCTTTTATCGGACTGGTACCGATTCCTGTCATCCCAAACACATTGTTAAAGCTGGTTTTTGTTCCGTCATATACCTTATTAACCTTGACCAACACAGCAGTACTATCCTGGTTGTAAGCTTCTATATCGAATGACTCTAAAATAGACTTACCAAAGTTGCTGGCAACGCTTTCACTGATTTTAGTCAGGCCCGATACTTCAATAAATGGCTTATATTGTAAGGTATATACCTTTTTCTGATCTTTGTTTATTTCGAACTGAATAACTATACTTTCGAAATTCATGCCTTTATTGATTCCGGCATCATTAAAATTGGACGGTACCTGCGATATTTTGTTTACAATAAGGAAATCGCGCTTGGTAAGGCTGTCCGGAATAAGAAAATAGAAATCATTTTGTTTTTTATAGATAGGGAAAAGACCTGTGTCGCATGTCGCGCTATCTGTAATTTGTTTAAATTTATCCGTTTTTTCAACTTTTTCGGCAGGTTTTTCCTTCTCCTTCTTTTTCTTAAATGCTCCAACGTTAGCTTCTACTGTGAATGGTAAAAATAAAATAATAAAAAATAATAAAATTCTCATAAGACATAACTTTGGCTTAAAAGTAAGGAAGTAATATCTTCTGAGGAAAAAAAATGTAATGAATGACCGAAAATGGGTAGTGAATGGTGATTAATTACGAATATAATGCTAAGAAAGAAGAGGGATTTTAGCAAAATAATATCCATCTTGTATTTTGAATGTACATTTTGTTTTTGTTAAAATTGAATATCTTTTAATAAGATTATCTATACCCTTGCCGGAATAATCATCATCCTGTTCCCGCGGATTATAATTATTTGTAACGACGATAAATTCTCCTTCTGCATAAATACGGATATAAAGCGGTTCTTTATCTGATATCTTGGTATGCTTAATACAGTTTTCAACCAGTAATTGCAATGAAATAGGTAAAATCCTGTAAGTTAGTATCTCTTCAGATAATGTTATTTCCGTTACAATTTTATTCGCAAACCGGATTTTCTGCAAGTTGATATAATTCTCGGTAAACTCCAGTTCTTCTGCCAATGTAACAATGTTTTGATTTTCCTGTTTCAGCATGTATCTGTAGAGATTGGATAATGTAATTGCAAAATATTTGGCAACTTCCGCGTCTTTACTTATGAGTACGCGCAGGCTGCCGAGAGAGTTAAACAGGAAATGAGGATTCAGCCCGCTTTTCAACCTCTCTAATTCTGTAGATATCATGGTTTGCTTATGTTGTTCACTTTTAAGCAGGAGATTCATATTTTCCTGTTCGATTTGCCGACGGCGAACCGCCTCTTTTTGCCACCGATAAATTCCTAACCCAAAAACCACCAGAAATGAGAAGATTGCAAGTAAAGAAATGACCAGGAAATCATTTGCAGTCTTTTGTATTGAGTCACTTATACCCAAGTTAGGAAGATGAGCGGTAAATAACCACTGCTCATTGTCCGAATTATGTAGTTTGTAATAACTATATACGGGAAGGTCGAGGTAATCCGATTTTGTATTGATTATCGTGTCTTTCGGGTTTGATAAAAGGTACTTTTCATACTCCATATCCTGTTCCCGTATTACAGAGCCTATTTTCTTTTCGTCGGGATGGTAGAGATATATGCCTTTGTTTATGATCGTAATATATGCAGAGTTTCTAATAGGGGCTTCTGATATCCGTTTATGAAAATCTAATAAGTTGACCAGTAAACAAAGCCTTTCGGTTCGATTGACTGCAAGAGAGAATTTAAAAAACAACTGATTATCCTTATTATATATCTCGCGCCAAACTCCGGTAGAATATTCCTGTGGTACGTTAAGAGGTTCTAAAGTAATATTACTAATACTTGGATCAAGAGTTCTGATTTCTTCAACAATTTCCTGTAAAGTTTCTTTTTTATCGTTGTTTTCTAATACGACTTTGATAAGGGAGAGCTTATTATCATAGTCATCAAGCATATTTACAATTATCTGGATATTACTCAATGCGATATTTGTCGTCATAACGCCAACCTGTGTAACCGCTTCTTTTTTTACACTGTTATTTACATACCAGGCCGCCATAAAAAAGCATAAAAGAATAAATACACTTACCCAAAAGTATATACTGGAAAAAATGCCATCCGTTATCTTTCTAACCATTGTTTGAATTCTTTTATTTTTTCGGAACTGACAATAATCTCCTCCCCGGGTTCAGGGAATAATTTCACTTTTATCCGGTTCTTAGAATAAGGGGTAAAAGAAACGATGCTGTTGAAATTTATGATATAACGGCGGTTTAGTCTGAAAAACTCACGATTGTCCAGAATTTCTTCCAATTTATATAATGTGTTTTCATAAAAATATTTTTTTCCAGACTTTGTCATAGCAAAGAGGTAACGTCCTTCAGCCATAAAATAAGCTACATCTTCTATATTTACGGGAATTTGAGTTTTACCCAGATTGAGCATGATACGGCTCAGGTATTTTTTCTGAGGCAAAGATGTCTTATCTAAATAATCTAATAGATTGTCTAATCCGGTCGCAAAATTGCTTCTTGTTTCTTTATATTTATTTAGGGCTTGTCTAAGATCCTTATCGTCAATAGGCTTTAATAAGTATCCGATACTGTTTACCTGAAAAGCCCGGATGGCATACTGATCGTAAGCTGTAGTAAAAATGACCGGACTTTTTACTTTTACTTTGTCGAATATCGCGAAAGAACTGCCGTCACTTAAGTGAATGTCCAGAAAAATCAGGTCACACTCGTTTTGTTGCAGCCACTCTACTGTAGAAGCAACACTTTGCGTCTGCCCTGCTATCCTGATATTACTATCCATATCAAGTAGTTTCTCGACCAACTCCAGCGCAAGGAGATATTCATCTTCTACAATTAGTATATTCATTGGTGTTTATATTGTTACTTACAAATGACAAAAGTAATAAAAAATGGACCGATAGGCATTCTATCATTTATATTTCATCACTTACACTCATTGTTGTATTCATGTTTATTAACCATGTTTGGTTAAAATCGGACGAATTTGACATCTTTTTCTTTATTTCTTTACTGTTTTTTTGTGTTTATTGACTATATGTAGTTCAATAGATACAAAGGTAACACATTTTCCATTTTCCACTTTTTTTGATCGCTACCTCAATCCTTAAATATTGAATCTTTAAATTTTTACCATTCTTTCAAAGAACTCTTTTGATAAAGCGACTTGAACTTCCGGGATGAAATAAATAAAGGATATTTCAACGTATTTGATTTTAACCATATTGTTATTATGTCGTATAATATTTGTAACAAAAAAAATCTTCCTTTATACAAAAATATTCTATAATATTTACTCTATATCAGCACGATATTTACAAAAAGATCGGACATACTAGGTATTTAGCGGTGTTTCCGATTTTTTTATGTGCAGATATCAAAGCAAATATGAGGAAAAGAGAAACGTATTATAATTATGAAAAAACTAATATTGCTATTTGTTCTATTTGTTTCATTATCAGATACTTCAATGTATGCATGGGGGGAAAACGGTCACAGGATAATCGCACAGATTGCAGAGCAAAATCTTAGCAGGAAGTCTTACAAGGAAATTAAGAAATTATTAAATGGCTATCCGATGGCATATTCATCCGACTGGGCAGACCAGATACGGTCGGATACTACCGGCATATGGAAACATACATATGTATGGCATTATATCAATATTCCGTCCGATTTGGACAGATTGGAATTTCAGGAAGCTATAAAAGCCATTGAACAGGAAAATATATATAGTGAAATCCCAAAACTGGAAGCAATACTGAAAAACAAGAAAGCCTCCACCAAAGACAGATGTATCGCACTCAACTTCATCATACATCTTGTCGGCGACCTGCATCAGCCCATGCATATAGGGCGGGAAGAAGATTTGGGAGGTAACAGGATTACCGTAAAATGGTTCAGGGAAAACAGCAATATTCATGCCGTCTGGGATTCAAATCTGATTGATTTTGAACAATACAGCTATACTGAATATGCATCCATACTGGGCAACATTTCCAAATCGCAACAAAAACTGATACAGGAAGGTAATCTCTCCGACTGGCTTTTCGAAACTTACCTGTTAACCAACGAAATATATTCGTCTGTCCGGAGTGGTGATGAATTATCATATGGCTATTCATACAAATATAAACACGTAGTAGAGCTGCAATTACAACGTGCCGGCATCAGGCTCGCTCTCATTCTTAATAATTGTTTCTAATCTCAAATATGATACATATGAGTATAAAGATCAGGCTCATAATAATGAATTTCTTACAATTCTTTATTTGGGGATCGTGGCTCACCACATTGGGGGTGTATCTGGGTAATTCTTTGGGGTTTACAGGCAGCCAGACAGCCAGCGTATTTGCAACAATGGGTATTGCAGCTATCATTATGCCGGCTCTTATAGGGGTAATTGCAGATAAATGGATCAATGCCGAACGCTTGTTATGTATACTGCATATCGGAGGCGGTATTGTTCTATTCTTTTTATCCGGAACAACGGCTTTCGAGCACTTTTTCTGGCTTATGCTTTTATATAATTCCATGTACATGAGTACATTAGGATTAGCCAGTAGTCTTGCATATAATACGCTGAAATCCAATGGGCTGGACATAGTCAAATCTTTTCCGCCAATCAGGGTATGGGGAACTGTCGGCTTTATCGGCGCAATGTGGATGGTTGACATATGCTGGTGGACAACATCGAAACAACAAATATATCTGGCAGGCGCGGCTTCTTTATTATATGGTATTTATGCGCTCTCCTTACCAAAATACCGGAGGGAATATTCTTCGGAAAATGTGTCCGTAAAGAATATATCAGGAGTGGATGCCCTGCATTTATTCAGGGAAAGAAAAATGGCAATATTTTTTATCTTTTCCATGCTGATCGGCTCGGCCCTGCAAATAACAAATACGTTCGGACAACCGTTTCTAACGGACTTTTCTTTGGCGGGCGCTTATTCGGATTCATTTACTGTCAGGCATCCCGGTATATTGACTTCCATCTCCCAGATTTCAGAAGCCTTATTTATACTTGCCATACCTTTCTTTCTGAGGAAGTATGGTATTAAAACCGTCATGTTGATAAGTATCGGAGGATGGATGCTCCGCTTCGGCTTTTTTTGTATAGGAAACCCCGGAAGTGGTTTTATATTTCTCATTCTCTCCATGATTGTATATGGGCTGGCCTTCGATTTTTTTCTAGATTTCAGGCTCCCTTTTTATCGAACAGCAAGTAAATCCTTCGATCAGGATAAGTGCACAGGGAGTTTTTATTTTCATGACGAATGGTGTCGGCACGATAATAGGGACTAAACTGAGCGGATGGGTAGTAGATTATTTCACGGATGCGAACGGATATCGTAGTTGGGAAAATATTTGGTTTGTCTTTGCCGGATATGCACTTGTTTTAGGAATATTGTTTTTGATATTATTCAATCCGAAGAAATCAATATAGGATTATTACGCAACTTTAACATCTGTTTGAGTTATAACGGAGATTTGACTATTATAAGCGTAGTGTTTCGGTGTAGCCAACAGAAGGAGGCCGCCGCAGCGCGAAGTTTCTGCCCCTTACCTCTAAAATGTTAAAATTTTGTATGGATAGAAATTCCGTTTATCTATAAAGAAACTAATTAGCAGATTAGCGAATTGGCAAATTAATAAATTAATTTATTATGGCAAAGTACAGTACGGAATTGACAGAAAAGATTGTAAGCCTGCTTGAAGACGAGTTTTTCACCGTGTCGCAGGCATGTAAGGCAACAGGCATCAGCCGTGAGACATATTATTGCTGGATGAATACCAGAGGTGATTTCCGCAACGAAGTGGAACAGGCGGTAGCGCGCCGCGAAGCGGAACTGATGACGATGGTGCATGCTTCGCTGAAAAAGAAACTTGAAGGATATTACACCACGGTAGAAAAAGACATCTATGTCCCCGATGGGTATACAGGCGAACTTGTTTTCAAGCAAAAGACAGTTACAAAAAAAGAATGTCCGCCTGACCTTCGCACGATAAAGATGCTGCTGGACAGGCAGGATAAGAGCCGGCAAGGCGGGGAGAAAGCCGCTAAAGAAAGCACAATGAAGGATGAAGTCGGAACTCTGGAAAAAATAGAAGAAGCAGATAATAGTATAGATCAAAAACAGGTGGAAGAAATATTGGAAACCTGCGCGGAGACCATCACAGAGTTTCCCCCGAAAAACGAACATACAAAAAAGGATATGCAGGTACTTACATCTTCACAGAAAAGAAAAGCCGAACACAAAAAGAAGAAAAATATGACAACCGAAAAAATTAAGAAAACTGTCAGATGTGTCAGGTTTTAACAAAAACAGATAAGTGATATAATTCAAACAGCTTCTAATATCTGTTTGAGTTACAACTTTGCAAAAACGTAACTTTTAGTTAGGCATAAAGAAACTCTTTTCCTATTGCTTTGTGCCAAACTAAAACAGGCAAACTATATGAAAAGAATTATTTTATTATTGTTAATCATTTCAGGTATAAATTACTTTGCATCTGCTCAGGTTACCACATCATCAATAAGTGGGAAGGTGACCGATACGAACAACGAAACCGTGATTGGCGCTACAGTCCGGGCTGTCCACGAACCATCAGGAACTTTCTACGGCGGAGTCACAAATACAGATGGCCGTTATACGATTCAGGGTATGCGTGCCGGAGGGCCTTACAAAGTGGAAATTTCTTATGTCGGGGAAGAAACGGCTATTTTTACCGGAATAATTCTGAAATTAGGAGAAACAACAGATATTTCAACAAAATTAGAGGAATCATCCGAATTATTGAACGAAGTTACGGTGATAGGCAGGGCAGGTATCGATGCCAATAAGACCGGCGCGGCTATGAGTATGAATTCGGATCAGATCAGCCGTATGCCTTCTATCTCCAGCAGCATTGCAGACGTCATTCGCCTGAATCCGCAAATCAGTATAAGCAATAGCGGTGCAATGTCTTTTGCCGGGATTAATAACCGTTACAATAGTTTTCAGATTGACGGGGCGATGAATAACGATGTTTTCGGTCTTACAAGCAACGGCTCCAATGGCGGGCAGGCAGGAACTCAACCCGTATCTATGGAAACAATCGAACAAATCCAGATAAACGTCGCACCTTTTGATATCCGCCAATCGGGATTCACAGGTGGAGCCATCAATGCCATTACAAAATCGGGAACCAATACCTTCCATGGTTCAGCCTATAATTTTGGCAACAACCAGGACCTGATAGGTAAGAAATATACCCTGATGAACGGGGAAACCAGTGAAAAATATAATACGCAGAGTGAGTACAGAAGAGGTTTTACATTGGGCGGTCCTATTATTAAAAATAAGCTCTTCTTCTTTACCAACTATGAGAAGTCAAATAAAAAATATCCGGATGCATATGGTCCGGGCGCGGCTGCTTCAAAGATTGATGCGGCAAAAGCGAAAAGTATACTCGATAAAATAAAAGAAATGGCTCAGGCACAGGGAGTGACCTACAATGGAGGCTTCGAGGGTTCGGATGTGTATACAAAATCCGATAAGGCAAGCGCTAAGCTGGACTGGAACGTCAGTGATATGCATAAAGCGTCTTTTCGCTGGAGTATGGTTTCGGCCAAACAGTTGAACATGACCAGTACGGCCTCCAATCTCAATACTTCGGATTATGCCTATGACTTTATTTCCAAAACCAACTCGTTTATCGCCGAATTGCAAAGCCGCATTTCAGATAATATAAACAATGAGTTCCGCGCGTCTTATGTGCGTGTGCGCGACCAACGCGACCCGGGCACTCCATTCCCGATGATCAGTATTGCAAATGTGGGCGGTACGGTCAATATTGGTAATGAACGTTCTTCTATGGCCAACCGTCTCGACCAGGATATCTGGTCGTTCACCGACAACCTGACTTTGTACAAGGGTGACCACACTCTTACATTCGGTACGCATAACGAATTTTCCCGTTTTGCCAACTTGTTTATCCAGGATGCTTACGGTACATATTATTATAGCAGTATGGACGACTTCCTCGCGAATAAAATCAATCAGTACCGTTTTTCCCAAGCCAATGTTGAAGTGACCGGCGATCCCCGCTGGGAAGCTGCCTTTAATGTCGGACAGCTTGGCTTTTACGCACAGGATAAATGGAATGTCACAGATAAACTGGATCTTACGATGGGCCTCCGCATAGATATTCCTCTGTTTTTTGATTCCCCGGCTGAAAACAAAGGATTTAACGAATATGCCGCGTCTAAAGGCTGGGACTATAAAACAAATAGTAAATTGAGTAGCACGCCGATGTTCTCTCCTCGACTGGGCTTCCGTTATAATATAGATGACAACAATAAATATATTCTCAGGGGCGGGGCGGGCATATTTACAGGCCGTATTCCTTTCGTATGGCTAAGTAATAATTTTTCGAATACCGGCATACAGTTGTCTACATATAATGTCAATGCGCCTCAAGGCTTATCATTGATCCTCGACCCGAATAAACAATCGGCAAATGTGGACAAGCTGACCGCATCCGGCAGCCAGCTCATTAACGTCTTTTCTAAAGATTTCAAATTTGCACAGAACCTTCGTTTTAACTTAGGACTGGATTTCGAATTGGGTGGTATCGACTGGACTGCTGAGGCCATCTATTCAAAAACGCTGAATGATATTCTTTACCAGAATCTGGCTTATGACCAGAACGGAAAAACTTTGGGTGAAACTGTTTCCGCCCTGAGCTTTGACCAACGCCCCATGTTTCAAAGGGTGACTACCGGAACCGATTATTCGTTAATCTATGCTTTATCGAATACCAACAAAGGCTACTCTTACAACCTGTCATTAAAGGGTGAGAAAAAGTTCGACTTTGGGTTAGAACTCATGGCGTCTTATGCATATACCCGTTCCAAATCGCTTAACAGCGGTACTTCTTCCGTAGCCCAATCGAATTGGGCTTATAACTATACACGTGGTAATTCAAACGATCCTGAACTGGGATTCTCTGCGTTTAATTTTCCACATCGTATCAATGCCTCAATATTTTATCATAAAGAATACGGTAATACCGGCTGCAACTCATGGACAACTACTGTAGGCTTGATTTATACAGGTTCATCGGGGGCTCCTTATTCGATATATTATAACGGAGACCTGAATGGCGACAGCTCTACCGGAAATGACCTGATCTTTATTCCCACTGATGCGCAAATCGACCAAATGCCGTTCAAGGCTGCTACCGATTATACTATAGATGCACAGAAAGCAAGCCTGAAAGCCTGGATTGCCAATGATCCTTATCTAAGTAAACATCGTGGAGAGTACTTTGAACGTTACGCAGATAATGAGGATTTCGAACATCATTTTGATTTTCACATTGCACAGAAACTCAATTTCAATGTATGCAACAAAGTTCATTCGCTTGAGCTTTCATTTGATATGCTGAATATCGGAAACCTCTTTAACAAAGAATGGGGTCGCTATGCTTCTGCCACCGGCTCGGCAACATATTACAGCCCGATTAACTATAGCGGCGGAACTTTTCAGTTCTTACATAACTCCGATTACAATATGCGCTCGTATAGCGATTATTATTCCCGTTGGAGAGGGCAGGTCGGCTTAAAGTATATATTCTAAGGAAACTTTTTTCATACACGCATTTTCTTTCAGGCATTGTTATTAAATTGCAATGCCTGATTTTCATTACAAATAATATCTATATATGAAATCTTATTTCTCCAAAATTCTACTTTTTTTATTATTACTTCCTATAACTCAATTTTCAATTGCCGGTAATGGAAAAACAAATAATAAAAATTATACTGTCATAGTCTCATTAGACGGGTTCAGATGGGATTATCCTCGCTTGCACCGTACTCCGAACCTGAATGAAATAGCCCGCAGAGGAGTCAGCGCGATAATGCGGCCCTCTTATCCATCCTCTACTTTTCCAAATCATTATACGTTAGTGACCGGCCTTGTTCCCGATCATCATGGCATAGTCAACAACTCGTTTTGGGATAGGAAAAACGGACGGCAATACAGTATTGGGGATTCCCTTACGCGCAACAATCCTGACTACTATAAAGGAGAGCCTATCTGGGTTACCGCCGAAAAGCAAGGCGTTACCGCCGGCAGCCTGTATTGGGTCGGTTCTGATATAGATATAAGAGGCATGTATCCCACATATTATAAAGTCTGGGCAAAAGAACCCCGCCTGAGTTTTGCCGAACGAATCGATACAGCACTCGTATGGCTTAATAAGCCTGAAAAAGAACGCCCCCGCCTGATCACATTGTATATGGAAGAACCGGATGGAGCAGGCCATCGCTCAGGGCCTCATGGGAATGAAACGCATGCGATAGTGCAGACAATGGATAGCCTTATCGGCGTGCTGATGAAGGGTATTGAGGCACTGCCATTTTCAAGCCAGGTGAATCTGATTGTAACATCGGATCATGGGATGACTGACATTTCATCCGAACGCTTTATAAATACGAATGACTATCTCAGGCCTGAGTGGTATAACCATATTGTAGGGTCGAACCCATCATCTATATTCTGTAATGAAAATTATCGGGATTCAATCTATAATGCGTTATCCGGGATAGATCATATCCGTGTTTTCAGAAAAGAGGATATACCGGCCCGGCTCAATTACGGAACAAATGAGAATATAGGCGATTTAATAGTGATTGCCGATTGTGGGTGGCAGTTTGGCTTCAATTCTTCACGTGCAAAAGGCGCACATGGGTACGATACAGCTTGTAGCGATATGCATGTTATATTCTTTGCCTATGGGCCTAACTTCAAGAAGAACTATAAAGGAAAAATCTTTGACAATACGGCTCTTTATTCATTAATGGCTGTCTTACTGGGAATAGAACCTGCCATAACTGATGGCGATATCAAGCAGATAACTCAGTTTCTTAAAAGATAATTCAAATAAGCTCTGTTATATCTAGTTTGATGCGGCTATATGTTGGATACTTTTCCGGATACAGTTTTTGTTATCGGTTCGGTTTCTCTTACCTTATCTTAATAAAGGTAATCTGGGAATCTGTTAAATCCTCTATAAGTTTGTTTTAAAATCAATATAGACCCTGCTATTTATGGTAAAGTTCCTTTAAAAGAATAAAGCATCATTGCTTATAAATCTTCATAACAAAACCGCCCCCTGGAGCCATTGGAACAGATAATTTTCTACTTGCCGGTATGTCTGTGACTTCACGTTTATAATCGCGACCCACACGATCAGCATTGATCCCATCTTTGAATATTTCGGCTTTGAAATCTCCATCGCCCAGAAATGAAAGATCGAGATTCTCTGTTCTTGCATTCCAATCGGTCATAGAACCTACATACCAGATATTACTTTTCTGGCGGGCAATGGTGACATATTCCGATACCTTACCGTTCAGCGGAATTGTCTTATCCCAGATGGTTGGTATATCTGCTATAAAACGAGTACATTCTTCTTCTTTCATATAGTTTGTAGGAGCATCACACATCATAATTATCGGGGAGTCGAATATAATGTATGCTGCTAACTGACGGCATCGAGTCCCCTGACTCATAGGTTCCTTATATATAGCAGCAAAATTTTCTTTGGTTCTGTTATCCATAGCCCCCTGGGTATAGTCCAAAGGTCCTGCTACCATACGTATAAATGGCATAGTAACATCATAGGTAACCATATCTGTTTCTTTTTTAGCCCATTTCAATTCTTCCAGACCAAATACTCCTTCAAAATTAATTACATTAGGATAAGTACGTTGGAGGCCAGTAGGTTTGTAGGTACCATGAAAGTCCAGCAGAAGTTTATACTTTGCAGTAGCCTGGGCAGCACGATGATGAAAATCGACCATTAATTGATCGTCGCGGTCCATGAAATCGAGCTTGAAGCCCTTTACACCCATTGCTGCATAATGCCTGCAAACCTCATCCATATTCTTAGCAAAAGCGTAATAGCCTGCCCAAAGGATAATATCTACGTTTTTACTTTTGGCATAACGGATTATCTCTTCCAAGTCAATTTCGGGAACGATAAGGAGCAGATCAGCTTTCTCGGCAACAGACCAGCCTTCGTCCAATATAACATATTCGAGTCCATATTCAGATGCAAAGTCTATATAGTATTTGTATGTCTCTGTATTGATGCCGGCATGGAAATCGACATTGTATATATTCCAGTCGTTCCACCAGTCCCATGCAACTTTTCCGGGTTTAATCCATGAATAGTCTGTAAATTGAGCCGGTGTGGCCAGTTTATATATCATATCATTGTTAACCAATTCAAAATCGTTCTCCGACACTGCTATTACACGCCAGGGAAAGTTTGTCGCCCCCTCGTGTTTTGCAATATAAGACTCTCTTTCTTTCACTACTCCTTTCAATCCTCTGACCTCTTGCTTGATGACTTTTGGATAGGCCGCAAATATTCCTTCCAAAGATGTATTACCTTCTTTATTATGCAGGTACATTCCCGGATAGTTGAGCAGGTCGGCTTCCGTGATACAGACCTTTTTGTTGTTGGCACACTCAACCAACACGGGTGCAAAAGCTATCTCACCTTTCTTCCATTCCGAAAGAGGGATGTGCACGTAAGTACTTTGGAATGCACTGTAAAAAGGATCAGTAACTCCATCATTTTTACGCCCTTTGGCATAAGGTGCATATATTTTGTTGTCGGTCGGAAAATTGAATGTCACTTGCTCCGATTCTACCATAAAGGCCTTTTTTGCCGTAGATACAAACCGGTAAGCTACCCCGTCGTCATAAGCCCTGAAAATAAGATTGTAATTTCCTTTAAATTGCAAGGTGAGTTCGTTGTAATTATCTACAATCTCATTTTTCCGGTATAGAGGCGGATGAATAACTCCAGAATAAGATCTTGTATTAGATTTAGCCAGTTTAGGGTTTATCCCGAAGGGTTCCATATTGGTAAAAGTCATGGAGATAGGGGATTTGTCTATCAGAAGGTCTTTTTCGTGCCTGACGCAGTATTCCACATTTTCTTTGTTTATGACAACCGATATTTCCAATTTTTTATTTGGGGACTTTACCGAAAATTCTTTCTGTGCGTTTATCGTTTGGGCAAAAGCGATGCCCGACAATGCAATAATGCATAGTTGCAAAATCTTTCTCATATCTGTTCTAATTTATGAAAAGTTTGAGGTTATAGCTTTACTTCAATAGTTTTTCCAACTTTGGATGTATATGTACGTACAACATTATTATCCTTTATTATAGTGATCTTTATATTATTGCCAATCCTGTCTATCTTGATATCAAAAGGAGCTTTTCCGAAAGCACCTATGTTCTTCAGTTGCATAGTATCCCATTTGTCGGGAAGCTGAGGTGTTAATGTAAA
The DNA here is from genome assembly GCF_000213555.1 of Dysgonomonas gadei ATCC BAA-286. GTDB lineage: Bacteria > Bacteroidota > Bacteroidia > Bacteroidales > Dysgonomonadaceae > Dysgonomonas > Dysgonomonas gadei. The sequence goes on along the minus strand of NZ_GL891994.1, from coordinate 26,970 downwards.
TGAGTTGAATCCGGTCGGACGTATACCGAATAATCCTTCTGTAATGATACGTCCATATAATCCGCTCTCTGCCGAAAGATGGCGCTGACTGCCTTCCGGCCATGCTTCGATAGGGTAGGGAACATGGTCGCCCAGTAAGCGCTGTGCCGAATAGTGCTCGAGATATTCCGTTGCCCGTTCCCTTTCCCCGGCAGCGTATACACCGCGCAATGCGTAAAGGGTGGAACGATCCCAGAATGTTTCTGTTCCGGCCTGAGTCAGCATCCCGTCTTTTGTCCACAAGCGAGGTGAGAATAAAGCATCGGTCGTACCTCCTTTCTTCTCGTAAATACCAACGGTGAGCGGAATGCATATCCATGAGCGGAGAACGGTATTCCCATCATAATACTGATATGTATCGAAGCCTTCGACTGTGGCTCCGAAATAATTGTTGATTGCTTTTTTCAGACTTGCAGCTTCCGACTGATATCTCTTGGTTAGGCTTACAGGTTTATTCAGTTCCTTTGCCAGATAACTCGCCGATAGCAATGCATCATAGTATAATGATGAGGTGCAGAGATTAGCCTCACCCGAAGGAAAACGTCCTTCCAGTTCATCACTATCAGATTTTACCACTTCCTGAGGGTTAAGTTTCCTTTTGCAAAACTCCAGACACCATTCTATTAGCGGCCATAGTTGACGGGCCTCATCTGCACTGGCCTTTTCCAGTGCATAGCGTGCTGCTCCGTAGGCGATCATAGCCCCGTCGCCCCGGTCGCCTGCACCATTCCATGTACTCAAACCTTCAGCAATAATCGAACTCGGGATAGGTTTGTATTCGTCATTCATGAACCGTGCAAAATGCATAAATGAATTAAAAGCCGATTCATTTCCCAAGCGGTAGCCAAGAAACGGGAGGAACGGATTGACATATTCGGCCTGGTCGTTTGCCCATATGGCTGCATAGTAGGATTCCCCGCCGGGTCCGTGCATATATCCGCCTTTTGTTTTATAAATACTTTCAGAAGCACGTATTTTTGCAAAGGCAAAAGCTGTGTTAAGTACCGGATCGGGAGACTCGAAGTCAAGTTTGGTCCATACCTCTTTCACAAAATCTTTTCGCGCCTGTTCTTCTTTCAGTATATCAGGTTTGATTTCAGACTGGCCCGTTTTATATGCCTGTACAGATGCGCCAAAGGTCAATTCTTCGTTTGGATCCAGATAGAATAATCCGGAGTTGCCACTGATAGCTGTTACCATAGTGTAACTTCCATCTACACCCTTTTGTGCATCCGTATTATAGGTTGCATGCAGATTGGGGACTATAACCGAAATTCGCTTCTCTGTAATATTCTTCAATTTATATAATTCGCAAAGCATTGGCTTATCGGTGGAAGGGAAGTATGTCCGGGTCAGTTCAACGGCAGGTACGGGTTTCCTGTTTCGCGCTGCCCCGGTGTTGACATATCCGGTCGATAATTCGCTTACTACTGTTAGCCTTCCGTCCAGCTGCATGTATTTTACTTTTTCATTATTCAGTGTTAATCCGTTTACTATTAGTTGAGACGGATAATCCACAGCAAAACGTTGCATCAGGCTGCCATGAGTATTGTTGGGAATAGTGCGGAGCATAGGCCATATCATAGAACGCTCCAAGCCGAAACTCCCATCCTGATTTACGCCATACCGGAGTACTACCGAAACTTGTTCGCCACTCATCTCTATGTGGTCATAGTGGGGTATGCTTTGACCTGTTTCCCATCTGATAGACCTATCAGGTTGTATTTCCCATCTATTCTGGGCCTGAGAAAAAAGAAAATTGCTCAAAAATAATAAAATGAATATTCCTGTAATTTTCATAGATTGTATTTTAAATGTTTTTATTTTCTATGTTTTTTTATTAATTGCTTTCATTGAAAGAATGCAATGAAATTAACTTTTATTCGCAATATATAGTTAAAAGGTAACACATGTAACACTGAAAGCAATTAATAATTAAGAATGAAAAATTAATAATTTGAAATTTTTTGTCTCACCCGCTATTTTCAACTTACTACTACTTAAAACTTATTATTTGTTAAAAGGTAACACATGTAACACTTTTTTCATTATTTCATCAATGTTACTTTTTCTCAAAACTTTACAAAGTTGACACACCTCGCTGGCGCGGACATCTTTTCCGTGTCTTGCCCAAAGGGCAATATATCCTTATATCCTTTTGCTTCGCAACACACAGACTGGAAGTCTGCGCGAGACGAGGGGTAACCACCAGGGATTACCTTTACATAAAATTCAAAAAAGTTACAAAAGTTACACATTTTTTTATTGTCAATTTTTAAATCTTTAAACATTCAATCTTTCCAATCTTTCAATCTTTTCAAAGAGCTATCAGCTAATGCCTAAAAGCTACCAGCTAATAACATAGATAAAGTATTTTCCAAAATCAAACAATCATTTGTATAGTAATTCTAACTTGAAGCACATTCGTAATAAAAATTTATTAAATTTGTTTTCAAGACCTGAAATCAAAAACAACAATACTTTTGATAATCACTAAAAGTACCAGCAAGTAGCAGAGCATCGTATACAAATTTAATTGTATGCATAGATAAATACTAACGTATACTGATATAGAGTAGGATTTTGCAAAATACTCTATCTACTTATCTTTGATTATAAGGGTATTACATGGAGAGGATTATCTTTTCAAGTAGAACTTTATAACTGTTTTTACTCTATCGTGAAGTAACAGATACAACATATATTATGAATTCCGTTATGAATAAAATTCTCTTTACATTTTTTTTCAGTTTTATTTTCATTGTACCCTCTCAGGCAGGCGAACGTGACGACCTTATGAAAGAGCTTGACTCTAAAATAAAGGAGCGGAAATATTATATGCAGATTAAAGAAAACAGGATAGACAGCCTTTGCAAGCTAATAACGCCTCAGAGTTCCCTGGAAGATCAGTATCTGATAAATAATAAAATTTATCAGGAATATAGTACATACAGGTATGACTCGGCGAAACATTACATTACGCTGAATAAAAATATATCAGAAATTCTTGATATTCAAAGGTATAAAGATGAGGTGAGCTTACATACGGCCATGCTTCTGTCTACTACGGGATTATTTAAGGAAGCCATTGAAATCCTGGAAAGCATCAGTAGGAGTACTCTGCACGAATCTCTATTGACGGATTATTATATGACCAACGAATGGGCGTATCTCAGAATGAAAAATTATGTGGATGATGAGGTTTATTCTCCTGTTTATGAGCAAAAAGAATTGTTGTATGTCGATTCTGTATTTCAACAGCTGGAGAAAGGCTCTACCGATTATTTCTATTACAAAGGCTACATTATGTTACAACAAGGTAAGATGGATGAGTCAAAAACGGTATTGCTTGGCCTCTTGTCAAAATTGAATGTAGACTCCCGGCTGTATGCTATTGTTACATCGAATATTGCAACCATATGCAAGAGTCAGGGGGACCTGCATAATTATGACGTATATCTTATCAAATCTGCCATATCCGATCAGGTCTGTGCTCTCAAGGAGAACAGGGCGATGCAGGAATTGGCCATGTATCTCTTTCAGGAGCATCCTAAGGAACTGGATAGAGCAAACAAGTATATACAATGTGCGATGGAGGATGCCCAGTTTTTCAACAATCGTGTTCGTACTGTTCAGATAGCGAGGAAACTACCTGTTATTGTGTCTGCTTTTCAGGAAAAAAGCAAGACTGAAAACCGGAATCTCAGAATTGCCTTAGGTACTATTAGTTTTCTGGTAGTGGGGCTGATACTGGCTCTCTTTTACATTTACAAACAGATTAAACTGGTTAAAGAAAGCCGTTTAAAACTACGAAAGCTCAATGATCAGTTAAACGGGCTGAATACAGAATTGACCGACTCCAATAACAAGTTGTCGGAAGCAAACAAGATGCGTGAAGAATATGTAGGACTGTTTATAGACCTCAGCTCGTCCTATATCAATAAAATGGCGCAATACAGAGATACTGTCAAACGTAAGATTCTGGCTAAGCAGATAGATGACTTATATAAAATCAGCAATTCTTCAGACCTCTTACAGTCTGAACTTACGGACTTTTTTGATAACTTCGATACAGCTTTTCTAAATCTTTATCCTACTTTTATTACCGACTTTAATGCCTTACTTAATGAAGAAGGGCAAATAAGGCTAAAGAATAATGAGAAACTCAATCCCGAGCTCCGGGTTTTCGCCCTTATCCGCTTGGGAATAACAGACAGTTCCAAGATTGCTTCTTTCCTGCGTTTCTCGCCTCAGACTGTATACAACTACCGGGCAAAGGTGAAGAAGTTTTCGGTGGTGGATAGGAATGAATTTGAGAAATACGTTATGGAAATTGGAACCCTGATGTAAGGATTAAGGAATTATTCCTTAATCCTCAATCGATATATTGCTACAATCTTCTGTCACGAATCTTCTTGTTTCGGTACGGACATGTTTATACTTATCCGATTGTTGTATCTTATTGTTTTTAAAAGTGAAGCCATCTACACAATAGAGGTATGCTATGGTGGGATCGAATATATTAAATTGATTATCGGTCACAACTATATTTCTATGGTAACGGCTCTTGTCTTTATCTTCCATGATTAGGGTATTAACCCCGATACAACCGATACCCCATGAGTCATTACCAAAATTACAGTTGTCGAAAATATTATTCCGGATGATGACATCTCTTACTCCCGATTGCTCGTACCAGTAACAGCCATCGCCTTCGAACAGGATAGCCGAGCCCGGAGTGTGGAAATAATTGTTTTCAATAACTATCTTAGCCCGTGAACCCAGTAGCAATCCGCGGGCGCGGTTTTTCTGTATAGTACATCCTTTTATCAATACTTCCGGATATGCCTCGATACTGGCCATAGGATCTTTTAGCCTGACAGAAGATGGAATGGAATCTGAAAAAGTTACGAATGTACATTCTTTATTGAGCCGCTTCACTTCTTTTATCTTGCATATACCTTTTGAAATCAGGCTTCTTGCATCTTCAAATTCCACATTCATACCTTTCTTAATAAAATCGAAACCAAACTGTTGACGATGTTTCAGCCGGACAATAATTTCTGTCGGGGAGATAATTTTATCCACTACGGCATATATCCCGTGAATGTTGGTCGCATCATCTTTCTGATTCTCGAAAGTACAGTCTATCATTCTCAGATATCCTGAGCAATTAACAAAATGAGTTGCATCGGCAGTAGCACTGATAATTCGTTTGCCGTCAGGCCTCGGACTTACCATCACTTTGTTCAGTTCTATATCCTTTGTTCTCTGACCGATAACTCCCATGCCGCCGCAGTGATAGATGTTGATATTCGAGAGCAGGATATTCTCCGAATCGGAAATAGTGAATGCGGGAATCAGCCTGTTAGACGCTCCGAATACCATAATGTTGCCGGTTTTTCCAATAATATCTTCTTTATACATACGGATATCGTTATTAGGCAGAATTTCGGCAGGTAAAGGACTGGTGAAAAGCCAGTTGTCGAACACTTTAAATTCTGTTTCTCGCTGTCCTGCATTAAATTCGAGTAAATTACCATAGGGATATAAAGTCCCGTTTCTGTCAATGAATCTGAGCTTACCGTTTTTTACTTCGTATGGAAATTCATCACTGAATTTTAGGTCGATATAGCCTTTGCCCGATCCTATGATTAGCCCTTCGGTATGGAAAGGGCGTTTGAAATCGATACTGAGGTTTTTTATTGTAATGTTTATAGAATTATCGAGCAAAAAAGGACAGATGAACCCCTCCAGTATAAATTCAGAGCCATTACCATCTATCTCCAGATTGGAGATGTTACTTAAATCAAAAAGAAATGCTTTAAGCCCGGCATCGTTATTGCTGACGAAAACATATTTCTCTGACGCATAATTTGGCGTTATACGGTAAATGGCTTTCGGAATAACCAGTTTCGAGGCTTTCATCTCCTTGCAATCGCTTAATGCGCGGGTTATATCAACAGTAGCATCATAGGTTGTTGACGATACAGAGTCGGCCGGGATATAATCAGCCAGATTGATAGTATCAATTGCGGATTGTTGTTTGCATCCCAAGAGACATATTAAACACAAAATGGGTAATGATATATGTATTTTCATAGCAGCATATTTTTATAATGTTTATAATGGAAACTTATTTCTCCAAAGCTTCTTTTAATTAATGAGAAATGAAAATATTCACAAAATAAGCAGAATAAACCGATACCATTATTTATACCATAATATAAAGTAGATGTCACCTTATTTTATGTATGTGATAATCAGCTTTTTAATGTGTATATTAAGTAGGCTTTATTTTTAATCTAATAAACTTACTATATTATTATGTTTAAGTTTATTTATAAAATGATATATGTTAAGTATACCTAAATTTCGACTGTTGTTTTGGTAAATCATTATAAAGCAGCTGATTATGTGTGTAGGCATGCTTGGAGTGTCTACTTTAGAGAAAACTACAATATTTTTCTTTCCTATATTGTCCTAACTTGCAGTCATGAATGATAAGTATCAGGCTGCTGTTTTTGAAGCCAAAACTATGAAAAACAATTTTTAAAAACACAGCCATTAACCTGGATTATAAGAACCTTATTTTTTTAATACTAACAAATTGATTTTGCAAGCATGGAATTAACTACAAAACCAGGACGTTTATCCCTACGTTCTAAACCACGTTTTTTAAGAGGATGTGTTTATCGGGATAGTTTGTATGTGCTTTTAATCATGTCCGCATTCCTATTTGGTGGATTCTCCCAAGTCGCCGCCAATACAGCAGAAAGCCTTAATATATCGCAGGATATAAAAAAGGTGACAGGTACCATAACCGATACATCCGGTGAGCCTATAATAGGCGCATCTGTAACAGTCAAAAGTACTTCGAAAGGGGCTATCTCAGATATGGACGGAAAATTTACCGTTGAGGCCTCCGCTAGTGATATTTTGGTAATAACGTACATCAGTTTTCACACACAGGAAATAAAAGTAGGTAATCAGACTGACTTTACAATTGTCCTGTTAGAAAATGTAACCATGTTGGACGATGTTATCGCTATTGGCTATGGTACTACTTCGGCCCGCCGTACGGTGAGTGCATTGGGTACTTTAAAAACCGACAAAATAGACGAACTCCCTTATACCAGTACGGCTGCTTCCCTGCAAGGCCGTATAGCCGGTGTAATCGTACAGCAGTCGGGAGGTGAACCGGGTGGAACAGCTCCTACTATTTCCATTCGCGGAGGTGGCACTCCTCTTTATGTAATAGATGGTATAATAAGGGGTAGTGATGATTTCAACTCATTGACCTCTTCAGATATCGAATCAATGAGTATCCTTAAAGATGCCAGTGCCACAGCCGTATATGGTGCTCAGGCCGGTAACGGTATTGTATTGATCACTACTAAAAGGGGAGCTTCGGGGCTGAATATTGAATATACCGGAGGGGTCGATTTTAGCAAACCTACAACTGTCGCAGATCGAGTAGGGGCTCTTGATTATGTACTGGCAGCTAACGCAGCAGCCCGATATGACGGACAGGGTGAATATGCCCTTTATTCGCAATCGGAAGTAGATGCGATCGGAAATGGTACAAGCAAGATATATGGTAATAACGATTGGTACAAAGAAGCAACCAGAAGCCTTGCACCTCAGCACAGGCATACTGTAACCATTTCCGGGAAGTCGAATACCGTAAGGCATTTTACCTCTTTAGGTATAATGGATCAGAAATCGATCTATAAGGAGAGTCACAATAACCATTATCAACGGTATAATATAAGGAGTAATGTTTCTTCGACATTTGATAAATATGGCCTTGAAGTCGGGGTTAATTTGGACGGGACTTATGCAAAACGTACCCCTAACCCATACGGGCAGGAGGATATATGGCGCAACCTGATGGGGTATAATAAGGCAATAGACAGAATATATAACGATGATGGTACATATACGGCTATGGATGTCCATCCTATTGTATATCTGGATAAGGCTTCAGGCTATACAAACCAATACAACAACACGGCAAATGTTCAGGCATATCTCGACTGGAATGTGCCATGGGTAAAAGGGCTGAAGGCTAAATTGACGGGAAATTATAATTACACTTCTTATGACAGAAAATATTTCAAGTCAAGAGCCCCTCAATATTCCGACGGAACATTAGTCGGAGATGATAAGCCTAAAGAGCTGGAGATGAATCGTTCATGGACAAGAGGTAATACGCTGGAATTCGGACTCAATTATACAAAAGAGATTGGATTACATTTTTTGGAAGCTCAGGGTGTATACAGCTACTATGACGAATATAATGAATGGTTTGACGCTAGTCGTACCGGATTTATTTCAAACGATTTTGATCAGTTGAGCTCGGGTGATGCTTCTACCAAAGATAATGCAGGCGGAGCAGCAGAAAGAACTCGTATAGGATATGTAGGGCGGTTGAGGTATTCTTTCAAAAACAGGTATTTTCTGGAAGGAAACTTCCGTTATGATGGCTCCGATAACTTCGCAAAAAATAAACGCTGGGGATTCTTCCCTTCCGGTGCTGCTGCATGGGCTATTTCGGAAGAAAGTTTCATGAAACCGCTTGCCGAAAAAAATATTATAAATTTTGCAAAGGCCAGAGTATCGTACGGACAGGTGGGTCTGGAAGATGGAGTCAAACGTTTTGGCTATATACCTGTATACAGCTACAATGCGCAAGCCAGTGTTATCGGAGGTAAATTTGTTCCGGGATTCAGCGAAGGCGATCTTGTATCTCCTGAAGTACTTAGCTGGTATACTAAAGATGTATTTGATATAGGTATCGATCTAGCCTTCCTGAATAATACACTTTCAGCCTCTTTTGACTATTATTATTACAAGACCAAAGGTTATCTTATTTCTCCTCAAAACAGGTACAGTACAACTTTAGGTAAAGCTCTACCTCAGGTAAAATCTAATAGTGTACATCGTCGCGCGGGCTATGAGGCATCGCTCAGATATAAGAACAAATACAGGGACTTCAACTATGAGGTGGGTTTCCAGTTCACTTCTTATAACGAATTATGGGAAGTGAAGGAAGATGAAGCTTTGACTGATCTGATGGATCCGAGGAAACGAATTACACATCGTAAGAATGTATATGGTTCATCGTATTATATGAATGAAGGATTGTATCAGGATTATGAGTCTATCTTGAATTCTCCACGTATGCTTAGTGCCACCGAATTGAAAAAGGGGGATCTGGCATACAGGGATGTCAACGGTGACGGTAAGATTGATTCAAACGACCAGATAAAACTCGGAAAACCATTCTTCCCTTCATTTGATTTTGGTATGGATTTCAATCTCGATTATAAAGGTTTCTTTCTGTACGGACTGTTTCAGGGTACAGGAAAACGTTATACTGAATTAACGCTGTTGCTTAAAGGTGGAAATATAGTGAATTCAAACTATGCTTACCAAATGGATTCATGGACTCCCGACAATCCTTCGGCACGATTTCCAAGATCATCGGCATTGCAGTCTACCAATAGCGGAAACAATACGGTAAATTCCGATTTTTGGCTTATTAATGCACAATACTTCCGTCTCAAGAGCTTGCAATTCGGATATGATTTCAAAAAATTATTATTTAAAGATAACACAAAAATATCCAAATTTAAGTTGTCATTGATGGGTACCAATATATTTACAATTTCTGATGCTATGGACTATTTCGACCCCGAGTCGTATAATTATGGTGAAGGATATCCTGTTCAGAAGACATATTCGATTGTGTTAAATATAGGAATTTGAAAAAATACAGAATTAGTAACTGTTTAAATTTTATTGACAAACTTATTTTTAATTATTTCAAATAGATTTTTTAGTTATTGTTCGCAGGTTTAGCGGGCTAAACCAAGAATAAGAACTGAAAAATATAGAAGAAAGAATAAAAATAAGTGCCAAAGAAGAATAAAAGACAGTTACAAGAGATATGTTCTATAAAATTAAAACAGTTACTTAAGCTATGAAAAAAATAATTATTATATCAGGGATTTTACTATTATTGACATTGATGTTTTCCTGTCATGATCATTTGAGTAATTATCCTTTGTCGGATCATGCTGAAAATAAAGTGTGGAATTCGGCTGCCAGTGCGCAACTGTTTGTAAACGGTACAATGTATGTGAAAGATCATTTGCTGGATAAGGGTAATAATCATTCCGACGATTGGTGCGACGATATGGTTATTAACTCTCAGATGGGCAGTGCCCAGAATGTTGTGAGGGAGGTACTGACCAGTGATCATGGAATTTCTACTTACGGATGGAATATGTTTCCGGAAATCCGGCGTTGCAATCTCATTATAGATAAAGTGACCTCATCTGCATCTATCAAGGACACCGACAAACCTTATCTCATTGCTCAGGCAAGATTCCTGAGAGCCATAGTATATTACAATATGGCAAGAAAATTCGGGAGGCTGATTATCCTTGATAGGGTTCTTACTCCCGAAGATGAACTTATGCTGGGACGGTCGAAGACGATAAAAGAAACGTATGATTTTATTTTACAAGACCTGAAAGATGCAGCAACCGATCTCCCCGATTCGGGAGAAGCCGGAGCTATAACCCAAGGGGCGGCTTATGCCCTGCTGGCAGAGACTGCATTACAAGGAGCGGCATATCTGGATGATACAACTGCAAAAAGTGAATATTACGCTATTTCAAAAAAGGCCAGCGAAGATTTGTTTGCATTGGGTAAATACAGTCTCGAGGGCGATTATGATAAGCTATTCAATGATTTTACTACCGGATTGAATTCTAAAGAAATTATATTGGGGTCGTACTGGTTGTCCGACAATACATATACGAGTGGTACATGGAAGATGAAGTTTGCACCTAATCAGGGAGCATCCAATAAGTTACCTCCGGCAGTGGCTGCCATATGGCCAATGAACGATTTTATGGAAGGCTGGTTCGAGAAAAGTCCTTCGCAGGAAATTGTAGATGCCTATCAGGTAATAGATAAAGACGGAAAAGCAAAAAACTGGGACGAGACGTCTTATTATAATAATTTCAGGCCGGGTGTCGATTATGTCCATGATGTACTCTATAAGAACAGAGATGCACGCTTCTATTCCACTATTACATATGATAGTTGCTGGTATATGAATTCACTCCTTACCATGCGCCTCGGAGGAAATATGTACTATAAGAACAATATGGAGAAAGATCAGCATATGACAAAATCGGGCTACCTTTATCGTAAAGGATCGTATCTGGACAAAGATATGATCATTGGCTCAAGTGTAAAGATGAATTACCACTTAACGCCGCTACGTCTGGGACGTTCCTACCTGAACTATGCGGAAGTGATGCTTAGGCTTAAAGATGCGCCGAAGGCTATCGAATATATCAATAAGACACGTATAACACATGGCCAGTTGCCTACATGACCATATCGCCGGGGGCAAGTGTACGACCTAATGGGTCGGCCCCTACGCTGGGGAAACTAGGCGACTTCAGCCAATCGAATATGTCATATAATGTAGTGGCTGCCGATGGTATAAATAAGCAAGACTGGGTGCTTGTTATCACGGCTTTTAATAAGTAGGGATTTATGGGATTGAAATGGACAGGAGGCTGATAATGGGGTCCTGTCCATTGTTTTCGTTTTGAAATGAATGAGAACATACATATTTTTGCATACTGAGTTAACAAACAGGCTATGGCCTCAATAATGATAAATGATGAATAAAATATATTTACTGTTTATAACTGCTTGTTGTATTCTTTTAGCATTTTCTTTTAGCTGTGAGAGTAAAGAATCGAAGACTGTTTTCAACCTGAAAGATTTCGGAGCCATACCTGATGACGGAGAAGATGATTCGGAGGCTTTCATGCTGGCATTAAATAAGTGTCGCGAAAATCCCGGTTCTATCCTCGTCATACCTCCCGGGAACTATAATTACAGTGATGCTAAAGCAATGGAATTCGAGTACAAGGGCATCAACGGGCAGTATGGAGAAGATGTGCAGGGATATTTCTTTAAACCTAAAGGAGAATATGTCATTGCATTGGATCTGGATAATTTCAGGGATATAACTATCGAGGCCGAAGGTGCTACTCTGGTTCAGGAAGGTTGGTACGAAGCTGTATCTATCACTAATGCTAAAAACGTTGAAATAAAAGGATTGAAACTGACTCATAAGCGGCCCCCTTTCACCACGGGAGAGGTGATAGAATCCACTACTACTTATTTTGATATGAAGATAGATACCGCCCTCTATCCTTATCTGACAGATAAAATAACAGGTCGTGTTCACTACTATGATGTAGAGAAACAGCGTATATATACAGGAAACCGGGTGGAGAAAAAAGAATTATTACCCGACGGACAAACGGTACGCATTTATACACAAACCCGGCCGGGGGTAGGAGATATGTGCATTTTAAGACATTGTGCACACAACAGGGCTGGTATATTGATTAAAGAATCATCAGGCATTACATTGGAAAATGTAACCATACATTCACAGCCCGGAATGGGTATTGTCGGGCATCGTTCCGAAAATATTGTAATGAGGAATCTGCAAGTTATTCCCGCTCCGGGAACTGTCACATCTTCCAATACTGATGCCACTCATTTTACAAGTTGTAAAGGAAAAATACTTTTCGATGCCTGTAAATTCGGAGGACAGGGAGATGACTGTACTAATATTCATAACTATTATTGGAGTATATACAAAGAGTCGGGCAATGATGTATGCATAACAGTAGAAAATGCCGACTTGCATGCCTTATCGCTTGATTATCCGGATGTGGGAGACACATTGGCATTAGTATCAAAAGATAAATTGACTCCGGTAGAATACTATATAGCTCAGAAGGTTTCTACTTCGGTAGAAGACTGGAAAGTTGTTGTCATCCTGGATAAACCAATAAAATATGATGTGAATGAATATTACATGAGCAATCTTACCCGCCGCCCTTCCGTAGATATTCTGAACAACACAGTGAGAAGCCATATGGCAAGGGCATTCCTGATCAAAACAAGAAATGTACGCATTGCCGGTAACGTTGTGCAAAGCAGTAGTGGGTCTGCTATCCAGCTGGGTGCCGAGGCAGGTTGGAGAGAAGGTGCTCCGGTGGAGAATGTTGTGATAGAAAATAACTGGTTTATAGATTGCGGTTATGGTCACGGCAGACAAAGTGGTAGTACTATCAGTGCTGAGGTCAACGGTATAAGAAAAACAACAGACAGGTTGAATAAAAATATTATCATACGAAATAATGTAATACAGGCAGTGGGAGAAACAGCTATCTATATTTCTGATACTGACGGAGTAGAAATAAGAGATAATGAAATATCTGGTTCCAACAAAGCTATACAAGTAAAGAATTCGGTAAATGTAGATATTAAGAATAATGGAGCTTTAGCTGTGGAGCAATAATCGCAGAGATTAATATAAGATGTGTTTGTGCAAGGAGAAGTTTACGGAACTAATATAGTTATCAACTATTAACGGATAATAAAGAATTATTTATTGATAAATTGATTAGGACACATTGATCTTATATATGTAAAGTTCTCGATAAAGGCAGGGGCTGATTATGAGTTCAGAATCAGCCCCTTTATAATTATAAATTATTGTCCATATGTTTTTATTTTTTCTTATTCTTGTTATTTATACTATTGAGTTCCTTAGAGAAAGAATAAGGCAGGTCATTATCGTTGACCCCTCTGCTCTGATTCGGAGCCGGAGCCATCCGGTAGTTAATGGTAGTCCCTTTCAGCAGTTGGTCATGACTCAGGTAGTTTTTGGTATGTACCTGCCCGTCTACGGTCATTGACTGTACATACCTGTTGGCCTTATTGTTGTTTGCTGCATCGATAACCACTTTATTGCCGTTCTCCAGGTTGAGTGTCACTTTCTTGAACAACGGTGAGCCTAAGATATACTCATCAGAGCCCGGACATACAGGATAGAAGCCTACCGCCGAGAATACATACCAGGCCGAAGTCTGCCCGTTGTCCTCATCCCCGCAATAACCGTCAGGGTTAGGGGTATAGAGTTTGTCCATCACCTCACGTACCCAGTACTGGGCTTTCCAAGGTTCGGCTGAATAGTTGTACATGTAGATCATGTGCTGTATCGGCTGGTTGCCGTGTGCATAGTTGCCCATGTTCATTATCTGCATCTCGCGTATCTCGTGGATGACTCCCCCGTAATAGCTGTCGTCGAATAACGGCGGCACGCTGAATACGGAATCCATCATCCGGTTGAATCCTGCTTTGCCGCCCATCAGGTCGATCAGGCCCTGGGGATCGTGGAATACCGACCATGTATAGTGCCAGCTGTTGCCTTCGGTAAAGGCGTCCCCCCATTTCAGCGGATTGAACGGGGACTGGAACGTGCCGTCCTGGTTCTTTCCGCGCATCAGCTTATGCTCGGGGTCGAACAGGTTCTTGTAGTTCATCGCCCGTTGGGCATAGATATCTATTTCTTTGGCAGGCTTACCCAGCTTCTTGCCCAGCTGGTAGATACACCAGTCGTCATAAGCATATTCGAGTGTGCGGGCTGCATTTTCATTTATCTTCACATCATAAGGGACATATCCCAGCTTGTTGTAATACTCCCAGCCCAGACGGCCGGTAGAGCTTACTTTGGGATGTACGGCATTGGCTCCGTGTATAACGGCCTGCCAGAGTGTTTCGATGTCATAGCCTCTCAATCCCTTGAGATAGGCGTCGGCAACGACGGAGGCCGAGTTGTTACCCACCATACAGCCGCGGTGTCCCGGACTGGCCCATTCAGGGAGGAATCCGCTCTCCTTATAGGTATTAGCCAGTCCTTCCTGCATCTTGGCATTCATATCGGGATACATCAGGTTCAGGAACGGGAACAGGCAGCGGAAAGTATCCCAGAATCCTGTGTCGGTGAACATATAACCGGGTAATACTTCGCCGTTGTACGGACTATAGTGAACGGTCCTGCCCGCTGCGTCCATTTCGTAGAAGCTGCGCGGGAACAATACCGAGCGGTAGAGGCATGAGTAGAATGTGCGCAGGTTGTCGATGTTGTCATCTTCCACTACGATACGTCCCAGTACCTTGTTCCATTGGTCACGTCCTTTCTGAGCTATCCGGTCGAATGAGTCGTTACCCAGTTCTTCCAGGTTGAGTTCGGCCTGTTCGGGACTGATGAATGAGGATGCTACCCTTGCATGCACGATTTCTCCTTTTTTAGTGGAGAAGCCGATTATCCCTCCGGCATGGTTATCGGATACTTCAAGTCCGCCTTCGGTAATATTACCGCCGGCCACCGATGCCTTGTATGTAAACGGCTTGTCGAATACGACAACGAAATAGTTCTTGAAGTTTTCGGGTACCCCTCCGCTGTTTTTGGTGGTATATCCGACAATCTTGTTTTCCCCGGGTATGATTTTGACATATGATCCTTTATCGAAGGCATCTACCACAACGAACGACTTATCGTTTTCGGGGAATGTGAAGCGGAACATAACAGCCCTTTCTGTGGGAGCCATTTCGGTTACCACATCATGGTCGGCCAGATAAACTTTATAATAATATGGTTTGGCTATTTCGGCCTTATGGGAAAACCAGCTGGCCCGTTTGTCCTGGTCGAAGACGGCTTCTCCTGTCACCGGCATGATGGCGAACTGGCCGTAGTCGTTTATCCAGGGGCTTGGCTGGTGTGTTTGTTTGAAGCCGCGAATCTTGTCGGCATCGTAAGTATAGGCCCATCCGTCACCCATTTTACCGGTCTGGGGCATCCAGAAGTTCATTCCCCATGGCATGGCGATAGCCGGATAGGTGTTGCCCGTGGATAGAGAATGCTTAGATTGTGTGCCTACTAATGGGTTAACATAGTCCACAGGCATATAATCCTGAGCTGTTGACGTGAGAATGCTCAAAGCGCACAATAATAAAGAGAGGATCTTTTTCATTTTTGTTATTTTCCTTTATATTGTTAATAGGAAGAACTGTTATCAGGAGGGATAACAGTTCTTCATTAATTAGAATATTTCACTCAGGTACTTCTTGGTCTGATCTGTTCTGTAATGCATTCGCACCCGCCATATCATTTCCTGTACGCTTACTACCTGAAAGTTGTCATCCAGATGATTCATGCATAATTTAGCAGCACTTGCTCCATTTTTATCTCCATTCGTATTTTCGGCTAATTCGTCATTCGAGTTTCCTATGTCCTTAAATTTACTCCATGCGTGGACGGAAATAAGTGAGAATGTTTCGTCTTTGGCTTCTTCTTTCAATCTGTTTGCCACATATGCAGGAGTACCTTCGCGAGTCGTATTGCGATTTCCAAAATTCCATAAGGAGTATTTTACTGTGATAACGGGAATGTCGTATCCTTTTTTATTGGTTATCCATATAATTTCACCTTCACCACCGGCATAAGGAGAGTATTGAATCGCTACAATTCCTTCCAACTGATCATTTGCATCTACATAAGCCTGAAAACCTTCTTTTGCTGCAGCTGATTTAACATCCTGAGCAATAAGACCTAGTACTTTAACACGATGTTGACGCATACTTGCTGCAACACTCTTAGCGATTTCCGCTAATCTCTCACTCCTATTATTATCAACACCAAAATTATCGGCATATAAATAGCCTCCGCCCAGAGCCTCAATTAAGGTGTAATTAGGCTTTTGCTGATTTATAATATTGGTGAATTGTGCGGGTGCGGTCATTGCCAGATTACCCACAGGTAGTCCGAATCCCATCTTCATATCATTTGCATCGGCATTCTGATAGAATTCCCCGACAAAATTATTCATCATCCATTGGATATTATCGCCATCAGATAAGTAGAATGAGACAAAATTCTTTTTCAAATCATAGTTAATAAACTGAGGATTTTCCACTTTGGCTAATGTAGCCGTTTGACGGCTCTTGTATAATAAAGAGGTCAGAGGCATATTGTATATCCAATCGCTAGGTACCCATGTATGTCCTGTTTTTGATGCCCTGTTTACAAATAATGCTTCATCAACACCCTGTTCCCACCCGAATATAGGTGCTCCGGGCTCCAGCCAGTTTAATACTTCAGCAAATATATCCAGGTTTTGCCCTGATGAAGGGTCTTCCTTCTGTTTGTTGATATTTAGTACAAACAAATTGTTTTTGATGGCGAAGTCACGAAGTTCACCGGTTTGTACAGGCATAACTACCAACGCTTTTTTATTACATTTATCTTTAAATTCGCGCCATGCATCTGCAGTCGTTTTATTACGTGCATCGTATTTCATCGTATAGCCTGCTGCTTCGAAGCTGGCTTTGTCCCTGATATCTACTATAATTGAATTGTAGACGTGGGATGCAACGGAAGCAACGATATTACTTTCAGGATTGTTTTCTACATCGGTTAAAACATATCCGTCAAAGTAATCTTTAAGCTGTATATTTACACCATCAGAGGGTCCGTAATTGTTTTTTGCCAGTTCTAATCCACTTTGCATACCTTGCTCGCTGATACCCATATTCTTCAGGGCCTCTACGGACAACTTATAAGATTCCCTGCCACCATGATCGTGCATCCAAAAGCCAACCTCACTTTTTCCTTCATCTACAGCCCGATTGGTTAGGCCGGCCATAGACTGGCATAACAGGTGGTACTGAAGGCCCCTGATCTCTTCTGTCCATCCAAGCTCGTTACGGCTGCCAACGTTCAATACCTCCACGCAATTCCAGTATTTCTTGGGTTTGGTAGTCATTTCGGGGAAAGTATATTGCCCTACATTTGCAACCGGGTCATACTGATCCATATAGAGACTAACATTGTTTTCTTCATTTAGCCCCATGTTCTTTGTAGGAGAAGAATAATCGTCACAACTGCTTGCTCCCAGGCTACATAATAGCCCCAGAATAATATATTTGATTTTCATTGTTGTCATATTTTAGTGTTTTTTTAATATCCTGTATTTTGACCGAGCCCTTTTATTTTGTTTATTTCATCCTGAGGGATAGGTCTGACCAGATGGTTTTCATTTAGGTTATCGTATGCCGCTACGAACGGATTGTATTCTTTCACACGGGTAAGTAGTGTATTTGTACGTTTCAGGTCGAACCATCTGTCATGGTCACCTAGTAATTCCCGTGCTCTTTCATCCATTATTGTATTAATGTTTAAAGAATTTAATTTCATTTGTTGCTCATACGTGTTTTCATCTTTAGCTGCTCTTTTTCGGATCGAGTTTATACGTTCCAGTGCAAGAGAAGAATTACCAGCCCCTAAATAAGCTTCTGCTGCAAGCAGGTATGTGTCTGATAAGCGAAAGACTACATCTTCTCTCGAACCCGGACTGCCCCAATCTATCTTTGTGTCTTTAAATTTCTGAATCATGGGCATACGGTCGATAGCATTTGCCAGAATCGGTAAAGCTGTTGACTGAGGATACCAGTTGTAGTCGCTGCCTGACTTGAACGGATAGTATTTCACTGCTCCTTCATCCATTCCTGAATTGTCATTCCAGCGAGGGAAATAGATTCCCAAATCACCGAATTTGGCATTAGCCGGATTGTTGATTAAGAACCGGCGTTTGAATGTAGCATCATATCTGGTATCGGCAACCGGGTCGGTAAATAGTTCATGTACTTTAGGTATTACCCAGTAATAACGGCTCATGGATGAATAATCGGCCTGAACTTTTGTAAACATATCGGGTTCCAAGGCTGTGATATTAAACCCGAATTGGCTTTGTTGAGAGTTGCCATTGCCTATATAATTCTTATCAGAACCATATTGAATAGCCCAGATTACTTCCGAGTTGTTCTGGTTATTTTCGTCATATACATCGCCATAATTTGCTAAAAGACTATATGGCTGAGATGTGGCTTCAATCAATTCATCCAGAGTGGAAGCCGCTTTGGAAAAGTCTGTAGTTTCTGCATAGGACTTGTAGGCGCGTGTCAGGTATAACTTTCCAAGTAGATGCAATACGGCAGCGTTAGTAAGACGTCCAGGTTCTTTTGTGGTCATATCCAGTTTGCCCTTGATTGCTTCCAATTCATCTATCATAAACTTATAGATAATTTTTTCATCAGTACGTTCGGTTTCTGTGATAATGCCTGTATTTTCTGTTGTATAGAAAGGAACGGCACCGAAAGTTTCTACTAAATAATAATATCCCAGTGCACGGAGAAACCGACCTTGCGAAGTGATGCCATCGTAGTCGCTGCCTGCTATTTCAGGGGTACAACGCGTTAGCAAAGTATTTGATTCCTGTACTATTTTATAAAGGTTTTTCCAATATCCTCCCACTATCGGAGCAGTAGAGTTGAATGTTTTGTCATAGCCGTTAAACATTCTTTCCACAGGGCTTTCTGTAATTGCCATATATAAATCTGTACCGAAATACTGGACTTCACCTGTACTGAATACTGAACGGTAGCGATAATATATGTCGATCAATAGTTTCTCTTGCCCTTGTTTTGTATTATAATATTCATCAGTTATAATAGACGGCGTATCCGAATTGAGGAAATCTGAGCATCCTGCCAAGGTTATTGAACAGGCCAATAATCCGTATTTTAATGTTTTTAATATCTTTTTCATGTGTTATTCGATTTAGAATGAAATGTTTACGCCTAAGGTAAATGTCATTGGATAAAGAGATAATTGCGTATATGCATTCTCTCCGATAGTTTCAGGATCCGGACCTTTATATGAAGTAAATGTGAACGGATTTTGAACAGCTCCATATACACGGGCATTCTTTAGGCCAGATTTTTTCAATATATTACCTGGTAATGTATAACCTAGTGTTATGTTTTGGATTTTCAGGAATGAACCAGATATTTTCCCTAAAACCTGTGTGTAGTATGATTGGGCACCCACCTGAGGGTAGTCATTGCTACGATTCTCAGGGGTCCAGTATTTTACATCCAGTTTGTTCCAGTGCTCATTGTCCCATGCTGTAAACATATATGTGAAGCCGTCGTCGTACATACCTCCATAGCGGCCATACATGTATATAGACATATCCCAGTTCTTATATGTAAATGTATTTGTTATACCCATAGTCCAGTCAGGGGAGGGTGTCCCTAATACTTTGTAATCGCGTTCATCCAATACACCATTGTTATCAAGATCTTTTACATGTATATGTCCGGGAACCTGACCATATTTGGCAGCTTCGGCTTTTTCGTCTTCCTGCCAGATGCCTACCTTTTCGAAATCGTATATCACGCTGATAGGTTGTCCTATAAACCAACGGTTTGCCAGATCATCTTCACCTGTCCCATATAGTTCCTTGATCTTGTTCCTGTTAAGTGAGAATGTAGCATTTGTTCTCCATGAAAAATCGGATGTGGAGATATTCACAGTGTTTAGCCCTATTTCAATCCCTTTATTTGTAGTACTTCCTATATTTTCGAGGATAGAAGAATACCCGTTTATGCTGGCTACCGAGCGAGCGAATATAAGGTCTTCTGTCAGTCGGTTGTATATATCTATTGTTGCACTTACCCTGTTGTTGAGTATTCCGAAATCCAATCCATAGTTCCATTCCGACATCATTTCCCATTTCAGGTTACTGTTGCCCTTGGTATCGCTTAGTCCGAAACCATTTTGACCTGTAGAACCAAATGTATATTTGCTAAGATCGAGCTTACTCTTTGTTATATCGTAATTTATATTGTTGTTTCCACTTTTACCCCAGCTTACGCGTAGTTTCAGGTTACTGAGCCAGTCTGCACTTTTCATAAATTCTTCTTCGCTGAGTCTCCAACCCAAAGCGAATGAGGGCATAAAACCCCATTGGTTTCCTGTAGCTAAGCGGGAAGACCCATCGTAACGACCGGTTGCTGTCAATAAGTATCTGTCTTTTAATGTATAATTTACGCGCCCCATAACAGAAAGCATGGATGATTCCCAGTAATAGCTTTTAGCTCCTGTTATCTGGTCTGCAGTTTCAAGGGCATGCCAGTCTGACTGATAAGGCAATCCAACACCTTTCATTTCAGAACCTTTATGTGTATCCTTCTGAGCACTGAAGAGCCCTATTACATTTAATTTATGTATGTCATTGAATGTTTTGTTATAGGTTGCGATGTTATCCCATACATAGTTAAGGTTTACACCTTCTCTTCTGAAGGCATCCGGATCGCTTACCCCTTGTTTGGCCTGTGTATATGTTCCTATCCATTCTCCGTATACATCGTTGTCATATTGTACAGCTATCTGTGATTTCAGAGAGAGATCTTTGATGGGCAGGAATTCAAGAAAGCCTGAGAAGTTGGTATAACGCGCTTCTGTTTCTTTTTTATTATTCTCAATCTGCACAAACGGATTTATCTTACTGGATGTAGGCTGTACATTGAAAGTATATTCACCATCATAACCGTATGGGCTAACAATCGGAGGCAGGAAATATGCATTTACTAAAGCGTCATCGGCTCCATGATTTGTTTTATTGAATGATATATAGCTGTTCATTCCCATCTTGAACCTATCCGACATACGATATTCCAAACCTATATTCGCTGTAATACGTTCGAAACTTTCATTACCTATCATACCATCGTCTTTGAGATATCCCAAACCAAAAGTATAGGACACTTTGTCTGAACTGCCGGAGGCACTTATATTATGACTGGTAACAATAGACTCGTCAGACAGCTCACGCAGCCAGTCGTAATATTCTCCATATTTAATCCTGCGCTTTTCGTCAGCAGTAAGGAAATCGGGACGCATCAGGGAAGAATCTCCATATTTCTTTTTCCACAAGGCGATTCTGTAATCGACATACTCCATGCCATTACCTTTATTCCCTATCATATCGGGTATCCGGGTTGGTGTTTTTACTCCGACAGACCCATTATATTCGACATTGAATCCAGGCCTTTTATTAGCACCCTTAGTTGTTATAATAACAACCCCGTTAGCTCCTCTCGACCCATATATTGCGGAAGAAGATGCATCTTTCAGTATATCGATAGATTCGATGTCGGCACTGTTCAAATGTTTCATCCCCGATTGTGATGGTACACCGTCAATAACAAAAAGGGGTTCGTTAGAGAAATTGAATGAGTTTACCCCACGTATCTGGATGCTCATGTTCGCACCCGGACGGTTCGAGGTTTTATTAACCAATACACCACTTACGCGGCCGTTCAGGGCTTCGGTTACATTGACCGTCATCGCTTTCATCAATTCTTTATTATCCAGACTCTGAATTGAACCTGTAAGGTCTTTCTTTTCCATTGTTCCGTAACCGAAAACAATAGTTTCTTTCAATTGCTGGCTATCCTCTTCCAGTTCTATGTTTAGGTTGATAGCTTTTGAAATAATAAATTTTTGAGGAATAAAACCCAGGTATGAGACAACTATCGTTTTACCTTCAGTTACATTTAATTCGAAGTTACCGTCTATATCAGCAAGCGTTCCGGTTGTAGCACCTTCAATGACTATACTCGCTCCAGTCAGAGGTTCTTTCATGCGGTCTTTTACAGTTCCTTTTACTGCTATGGTGTTGCTTTGAGCAAAGACCTCTGTAGAATAGCAGCTAAGAATAAGTATAAGCAATATGCATACTTTAGTGAATATATTTCGATTCATAGTAATTGTTTTTTATAAATATTAGATTATTGAGCTACAGGCTTCCATTTGTATGATCCGACAAGTTTGGCCGTGTGTTTGCCTGTTTTATCAGGAATGTTAGTATTATCTGCAGGTACGATAGTAAAATCCCATGCGCAAGTCAGGTTGGCTTCTGTTCCTGTTACATCCGAATTCATTAATGTCTGTATTTCCGTTTGAGTTTTAGCCTTGCTCCATAATCTGAACTTCTTCATGTAACCGGTCATACAACGATTATTATCTTCGGGTTCCATGAATGCATACATTTTCAGATTGCGTGTATTTGGCTGATATTTTTGTAATGTTGCACCATCATATATATCATTTGTTTTGCTAAAGAACAGTTCTCCGTTGATATACATCTTCAGCTGTTCACTTGCTGCACTTTCGTCGTATACAGCAGCCAGGTGCATCCATTGTCCGTAAGTTTCCGGATATGCTTTGCCCCACTCCAGTACCCGGTCTTGTTGTGGTCCCATCCCCATTGTCATACGGAGATTAGATCCCATAAAGTTTATCATCCATCCTTGCTTCACTCCGTTACCATCATGGCTGAATGTGGCGATGAAATCACCTATGGCAAATTCGAAGAAATTAGCATCATACTTGAGCCAGCTCTCAACAGTAAATGTGTTGGAACCTCCATAGGCGGCAGATTCGCCAAAATCGATATATCCTTTTTTATCGATACCGAATACAAGTAATTCACCAGCTGATCCCGCAGGGAGTGTCATCTGGTAGGAATTCATAAATTCAGCTATAGCTTTGTCCGATGCTACACAATAATTGTCGATCTCGAATTGTAGAACAAACATTCCGGCTTTAGCTTTCGAAATACCTGTTTTAAGGTCTTCGATAGCTTGTAACAGATTGTTCGCATTTTCCTTAGGGAAGGTTCCGTCTTCTGTGCCTATTTTGGCAGTATCCAGCATATTCTGCATATCCGAAAGATGACTATATAGGCAATCTAGATTAATATCTGCGACATTGTCTTTTTTGTCAGAGCATGAAAATGCAATAAAAAAGACGAGCAGCAAAAAACTAATCTTCATCCCCGGATTTTTTCTTTTATCAAAAAAATTCATGATAATAAAAATTTAAGGTTATTACTTATTAAAAATTAATACTGTTTGTTTTGAGAAGATTGCGGAATGTGTCTGATAAGATATTTCCGAATCTTCACAAAAGTATTATTTGGTAAATATAAAGGGGGTTAAAAGGGGGTTAAAAGTGGCTTAAGACGCCAGACTTTTTTATTAATCGGACGTTTAGATGTTAAAATGACAAGGCCTGCACACTTAGTCTTTCTTTAGAATAGAAGAGAATGTGTAAGGCAAATCTTGTTTATTTTCTTTCTTATATTCAATTGCAAATAATGCATATTTTTTTTTAGCTTCTTCTGTTTGTTTCAGATTATTCAAGGAATTTATCAGATAATACAAAGCTTTTTCATTCAGAGGGTCTGTTATAAACAGAACTTCTGAAAGATGAATCGTATGAATGTAATTCTGACTATCGTATGCTTTCTCTATATAAATGGGTAGTATTGACCGGATTTGGGCTTCTATTCTTTCCTTAAAAGAATCTAGCTGCGTATCGTCTGATGATTTCAGAAATTTGCCGCGAATTAGGACTTCTATTAATTGAGAGTTACTTTTTATATTATTTTCTGAATGAATTAGTTGTTCGAAAAGGAAGCAGTCGCAAAAACAATCATCGGTTAGCTCAATTTTGAAATATCCTTTATCAAAAAGCAAGTCAATGCCATTTAAGTCCGAAAGAATCTTCCTCAGATGATTTAGTGTAACATTCCGGAGATTCTTTACATTAAATTCAGAGCGGTCGGGCCATAAAGCCTCGCTGAATTGTTGTGATGAAATGCCATCTTTTAGACTATGTCCCAATATGAGCAGAAATGCCTGCTTGAGCCTGGCACTGAACATATATGTAATATCCCGTCCGTTTTTATCATATACGGTGAACTCACCGAAAAGATAAATAGCATTTGCTTTATCTTTTATTTCTATATTAGGTTTGACCGGAATGGAAATTTCTTCTTTCTCTGAAGCCGTGATCTGTATCTTTTTATTTCTCTTTTTATAGTAAATCAGAGTGGTAAACAAACCTGTCAAAAGTAAAAAAATAACAAGCCAGAACCATGTGTTTATAACGGATTGGGGGGTACTGTATGTTGTCAGTTCGGTTTTGTTTATAGAGGGATAAGCTAACGAATAGAAGCGGGTAACGGACGAACCGTTATCCTGAAATTCCTGAACTGTACAATAAAATTCTTTAAGTTTATGATTGAAGTATAGATTTGCATTTGTTGGTATTTTCTCCGAAAGTATAGGAATCGAGTCGCCTAGTATTGTGTAACTTCCGTTTTTTAAGGAAAACCGATATAATTGCAGGTAGGAATTGGGTTTGTGCTCAGGATAGCATAATGTATAGAAACATGAATCGTTGAGCATAATCATATTCCGGGTAGGAACAATATTTTCCGGTTGCCATGACAAATTCCATAATTTTTTAATGTTTTTGCTATCCAGATCCACTTGGTATAAATCGTATAAATAGCTTCGCCCGATGGTTTGATCCCCGGATTCATTTCCCATCCCGCCAAAGATGAAAAGCTGATTTTTTGATTTAAAACTGGCCATACCGGAAAAATAACGGGGCATAATCTTATCCCCATTAAAGATCAACGTATCCCATTTGCTTTTCTCTATATTAAATGAAAGGAATTCCTTGTTATATTTTTGATTGCCGAATCCGCCAAAAATAATATATCTTTTGTTTTCCGTGTCATAATATCCATTATGATGGTGGAGTTGCATGGGCAAATATGCTGTGCTTACAGATTTCCATGTTGTATTTTCTAAGTTAAGTGAAGCAATTGTAGTATTTCCTATCGGTAGATTATTAACTTCATATATATATAGCTTGTCTTCTTTATCATCGACAAAACTGGTGCCGAGCTGTATATCTACAGGTAGTTTGTTCGCATATTTTTTGATCAATACATTGTTTGTTCGAAGATCGAATGAAGAGAGGGAATCGGTATTAAAGAATAATATATTTTGTTTGGATTCATCATAATTAACTCCGCCTACTGTTTCCGATTTATATGTGTAGCGGTGTTTCCAATAATACGCAGTATTTATAAGCCAAACAGGATTGGATACATGTCCTATAACTTTACCTTGCCAGTCATGTACATTTTCGCCATCGCTTTCTTTTAGAGGAAAGCGCAATAGTTTATTATCGTTTTCAACCTCCAGATTGCGTAAAGCGAAAACCGGTACATCAACAATATGATCACTTTTCCCAAAAAATATTTGAGGGTGAAACTGTTTTGGTAAGCCGGGATTATTTACTGTGTATTCTTTGTCGTTTATAGATATAAGTAATTTGTTGTCATTCAATAGAAAAGTGACAGAAACAGTCTGCCATTGGTGGTTACCTAATATGTTATTAGGCAACTCTATGGAAATCAGGTTATCTATACCCTCCGCGTTGAATTTAAAGAAACTGTTTTTGTCGTCTTTGTAAGTATAGGTTAAGTTATATGTTTTGTTGGTATCCTTGTCCTTTAAGCGGAATATATAGCCAAAACTGTTAAATTGTAGAATTGATATTTCGAAACGAATGGAGAAGCTGTTCTTAAAGGTTGGTATTTCTTTGTCGAACACAGAATATGAAGTACGGTCTTCTATTAATTTATCATTTCCCTGAAACTGCAAACCTTGTGCATAGCAGCTTAATGTAAATATAACTCCAAAGAATATAGATAGATATAACTTCATAAATTTACCAGACATATTTAACTTAGCCAAGACTACTCACTTTATACAATTAAAATGAAAACAAATTTAAGAAAACTATAAGAACAAACAAAGTCTATCCTTTTAAAGAGATGCGTTCACGACTTTTGGTTACCTCGCAATTAAACCGGAATTTGTTTTGCAGACGAATAATTAAACATAAAATCTTTCCTGTAATTAATAAATTGACTTATTTCGGTTAGAATATTTAGCTTGTTTTATCTCTCGATATTAACTTAAATTGCAAATCCGAGTAATTATTTATTCTAAAAAGATCGGCATCTTCTAATATTATTAATAAATTTGTTCATCATAAAATATTCATTAATAGTTTGTTGTTTTATTAGGTGTCTTTTTTTATTCGTTTTTTTTGCTTTGGGTGTTGCAAAATAAATAAAAAGAACTACCTTTGCATCCGCTTACCGAGAGAGGTATACGAGAAAAACGAAAGGTGCTTGTCGAGTTTTATCCTGATAGATTTTCTTGGGAGATAAAAAATTGAAAAATCAATGGTTT
>NZ_GL891993.1 GCF_000213555.1 Dysgonomonas gadei ATCC BAA-286 | reverse complement strand
ATATCGGCACGGCATTTTTGCGCTTGGGTAATCATCAGGGAGGCTAATTCCTCAAAAATCCGATAATCACGATTCGCGTTAGCTCGGGACAGAGTGGAAAGAGCGATACTCTTTCCAAAACCCAAACGATACGATTTCTGGTGGTGTGCATCAGTCAAAATGCACAAATCACGCATACTATCGCAGTTTGAGAGTTGCCCGAACATCATCATGAGCAGTTGATTCCAGCAGGAAAAATCACGAATCCTCATATTCCCCCTGTATTTTTTGACGATGTATTTAAATTGTTCATACGGCAAAAAATCAGTCAATTGAGCGAAAACATATTTGTCTTGATTCATAACAGGTTACATTTAACCTGCAAAATTATCATTTCAAATCGGGGGAAAAGAAAATCAACCGTAAATATCTGATATACAAAAATTTCAAAGAACTATTTTATAACTTAACGCAACACTAATGATTTTTCATTCTTAATTATTAATTGTTTTCAGTGTTACCTTTGTTACCTTTTTTTAATAGCTACAAGCTACTGCGCCTTTCGAGCAGTTAGGAGAAAGGCATTGTTTACTGATAACTGAAATTAAGTGTATTAATTTAAAATATTAATCTGTTACTTATAGGACCGATATTTCCCCGAAAACTAGTACTTTTATATCCCAATCTAAAAAAATTGAGGCATCAGGCCTTATGTTATTCTTATAAAGAGAACAATGATTGGCAGTTATGACTTTAAGACACGGTATAAAATTACTTTTTACGACTATAATTAAAAAAACACAATAGAAAATGGGTGGTTTCTTTGGAACAATATCTAAAACAGCCTGTGCTACAGACCTTTTTTATGGCACAGATTACAACTCACATTTAGGAACCCGCCGGGGAGGGATGGTTACACTCCATGACGGGACTTTTAAGCGGGCAATTCATAATCTGGAAAATTCATATTTCCGTCTGCGCTTCGAAGCCGACTTAGATAAGTTTCAGGGCAACTCAGGTATCGGGATTATCAGTGATACCGACCCTCAGCCTATATTTATCAGTTCCCATCTGGGAAAATATGCTGTAGTAACGGTAGCTAAAGTAAACAATATAGACGAACTGGAAAAGGAACTGCTCGATAAAGGATGCCACTTTTCGGAATTTAATGCCGGACAAATTAATCAAACGGAACTGATAGCTCTCCTTATTTCACAGGCCAATACTTTTGTAGAGGGGATAGAGTTGGTTCAGGAAAAGATAAAAGGCTCTTGCTCCATGCTTATCCTTACCGAAGAAGGAATTATCGCGGCACGTGATAAATGGGGGCGTACACCTGTCCTTATAGGGAAGAAAGACGGAGCGTATGCGGCAACAAGCGAACCTTGCAGTTTCCCTAATCTGGAGTACGAATTGGAATACAATGTCGGTCCGGGAGAAGTAGTTATGCTTACAGCCGATAGCATGACACAACTGCGCAAGCCGAACAAAAAAATGCAGGCCTGCTCTTTCCTCTGGGTCTACTATGGTTATCCGGTATCCGATTATGAAGGTATAAACGTGGATGCTGTGCGCTATGCCAGTGGGCAAGCCATGGCTAAGAAAGATGATACGGAAGCAGATTATGTGGCGGCCATCCCCGACTCTGGTATCGGCATGGGTTTGGGATATGCCGAAGGAAAGGGAATTCCTTACCGCCGTGCCATTATCAAATATACGCCTACGTGGCCGCGCAGTTTCACACCTGCCAATCAGAAAGTGCGGGACCTGGTAGCTAAAATGAAGCTAATCCCTAACCGTGAACTACTGAGGGACAAGCGGGTAATATTCTGTGACGATTCGATTGTGCGGGGCACACAGCTCAACGACAATGTGAATATACTCTACGGATACGGAGCCAAAGAAGTACATATCCGTTTAGGCAGCCCGCCGATTTTGTTCTCATGTCCTTTTCTGGGCTTTTCGGCGTCACGTTCACCATTGGAACTGATTGCACGCCGTACAGTGGAGGAACTCGAAGGTGATCACGAGAAAGATCTGGATAAGTACGCGACCACCGATTCGCCTCAATATAAGAATATGATAGACTGCATCCGTAAAAAACTGAATATAACCACACTGAAGTTTATTACGGTAGAGGATCTGATCGCATCAATTGGTCTGCCCAAAGAATGCGTTTGTACATATTGCTATAATGGTGCTAAACCGGAAGAATAGAGATTGCCTGTATACAGGCTCTTAACTGTATCTCTATATAAAGAACATCAGTAACAGTTGCGTGAAGATTATCCTGGCAAACATAGATACGGGATAAACAGTGGCATATGCTACAGATGGTTCATCGTCTTCTATTATCGAGTTTACATAGTTGAGCGCCATTGGATTTGCCATACTGCCGCAAAGCATCCCAACACACTTGGCATAGTTGAGTTTGAACATTTTCATGGCAAATAAGGCTACAACAATGACAGGGACAACAGTCAGTATAAAACCGAAGCCAACCCACAGGAGTCCTTCTGTCTGGAATACAGTCTCGAAGAAATGCTCTCCGGCGCTGATTCCCAGGCATGCCAGATAGACTGTGAGCCCGAACTGGCGCATCAGTAAGTTTGCGCTCTGAGTCGTATATGTGGTAAAACGGAAGCGGGGGCCAAATGCGCCCATCAGTATTCCTACAATGATAGGTCCTCCGGCTATACCCAGCTTCACGGGGAATGTCATACCCGGGAAAGGAAGGGGCAATGCTCCCAGGATAAGACCTAAGGCAATACCGGCAAAGATAGCGATGAGGTTGGGACGGTCGAGGCGTTTCTCTTCGTCACCGAGTATTTTAGCCACATTGTCTATCGACGCCTTTTCTCCAACCACTGTAAGCTTATCGCCGATCTGTAGAGACAAGTCCGGCGAAGCAAGCAGGTCTATACCTGCACGGTTAACACGGGTAATATTGATACCGTAATTGTTTCTGAGCCTCAACGTACCCAGCTTCACGCCATTAACCTTGCTGCGGGTTACGATAATACGGCGCGATACAAGCTGGCTGTTATCTATATGGTTCCAGTCTATATCTTCCTTGTTCCAGTCTACGTTTTCCTGCTCGCCGAACAAAACCTTGATATGCTCTACATCCGATTTGATAGAGATAATCAGTAGATGGTCGTCATGTTGCATCACGCTTTCGGAAGTAGGGATGGTCACTTTGCCGTCGCGCCAGATGCGTGATATGACAAAACGCTTTGAAGACAGCTTCATGATATCGCGGATCGTCTTTCCTTCTATAGCCGGATTGGTCACATGAAACTCGCCTACATATGTATTATGGTCTTTCTTCTCACTGGGAACAGCATAAGCGCCTTTGGCCACGAACACTTTCTTCAGGAATATGATAGCTAATATTACGCCTACTACTCCCAACGGATATGCCACGGCAGTAGCCAATGCCATATCAGCTATGGCTTTCATATCTCCGCCGGTTATTTGTTTCAATGCTTGTTGTGCTGCACCCAAAGCCGGAGTATTTGTAGTGGCTCCGCAAAGAATACCCACCATATTGGGTAAAGAAATATCACTGACGATACTGAATATAAGCGCCATTACCAAACCGAGGAAGACAACGCCCAAGGCCAGCATATTTAAACGAAGGCCTCCTTTACGCAGTGAAGAAAAGAAACCGGGCCCGACCTGTAATCCTAAGGCATAGATAAACAGTATAAGCCCAAAATTTTGAGCAAAATTAAGCATATCTTTATTCAGGTCAAGATCGAAATGACCCAGTATAATGCCGACAAAGAAAACAAAGGTGATACCCAGTGAAATATTGAACAGTTGCAGCTTGCCTAGTTGCAACCCAATAGCCGAAACGACCGAAATAACTATAATAGATTGAACCGACGAGGGCTCAAAAATGGTCTCCATTAACCAATCCATGACATTACACAACGTTAGAAATGCTGTGACAAAGGTAAGACAATAAAAACGAATGCGCCAATATTGTACAGGTGAAAATTGTGGTAACTATCTGAATATTCTCAGAAAAGCTTTATCTATATGTAAAAAGCAACCGTTCTTTGAAATGTTTATAAAACTTCAATATAATCAGAGATATAAACGTAGAATTTATAATAAAAAAGTAATTTTGCAACTTATCATTTTAATCATTAAATTGCCTGCACACAAAACAAACTATCATAATGACTATATACAAACAGTTAATATTATTTTCTTTATTTATATTTTCGGTCACTGTGGCGATTTCATTCTCTCCGGATAAGAATCCTATTGATGATAAGATCATTAGTTACGTCGTAGATACAAAATCGCAGGATATTGATTTTTACTGGAAAGATGATAGCAGCAAAATTATACGCGGTATACAAAATCTGAAAACGTATGTTGAAAGGAAAGATTTGAAACTGATATTTGCGATGAACGGAGGTATGTTCGATTCCAATTATGCGCCGATAGGACTTTTTATACAACGGTTTAAAACATTAAAAAAGCTGGATTCATCTTCCAATACAGGCAATTTTTATATGAAGCCAAACGGAATTTTCTACATCACATCCAATAATACGGCAGTTGTATGTAAAACCGAAAATTTCACGGATAACGGACAAATAAAGTATGCTACCCAATCGGGCCCAATGCTTGTTATAGACGGAGAGATACATCCTCAGTTTAAGGATGGTTCGACAAATCTGCAAATACGGAATGGAGTTGGTATTTTACCGGATAATAATGTGGTGTTTGTTATATCTACGGCAAAAGTAAATTTTTATGACTTTGCTTCTTATTTCAAATCACTTGGCTGTAGAAACGCTTTGTATCTCGATGGGTTCGTATCACGTATGTATCTGCCTGAGAAACATCTGAATCCGATGGACGGTGATTTCGGTGTGATAATTGGAATAACTCAAGCGGCTAGGGAATAGGTAAAAAACGGACTGCTGATCATATATTTTGATCAGCCGCCCGTTAAATAATACTTTATATCGTTTCTATCTTAAATCCCGCCTTCTGTACAGTATCTATCACTTCACTTTCGGTGATGCCGTCCGATACTACAGTCAGTATCTTATTCTTATTTTCAGTATCTACATTCCAGTTTGAAATACCTTTCACTTCATCGAGGAACGGGGTTACTTTGGCGATACATCCGCCACAATTGATATTGGTCTTAAATGTAAATGTCTTTGTTTCCATATGTTTAATGAGTTATAAGTTTTAAGTAATAAGTTGAAAGTTTTCTAGAATTCTAGAATTCTAGTATACTAGACTCTAGTACACTAAATTTATTTTTCACTTTTCGTTCTTCTTTTTTCGTTTTTTATAGATTCTTATTTCTTCCATTTCAGGCGTAAGCTATTGCTAACCACACTGACACTACTCAACGCCATCGCAGCACCTGCTATCATCGGATTAAGTAAAAAGCCATTGATTGGGAAAAGGATGCCCGCGGCAACAGGTATTCCTATCAGGTTATATATAAATGCCCAGAACAGGTTTTGCCGTATAGTAGTAACTGTTTGCCGCGACAGCTTAATCGCTTCGGGTATTTTGGTGAGGTCCGACGATATAATTGTCATCTTTGCCACATCCATAGCTATATCGCTGCCTTTACCCATCGCTATACTCAAATCGGCCTGAGCCAATGCAGTACTGTCATTGATCCCGTCTCCGACCATTGCGACTATTTTGCCCTCGGCCTGCAATTGCTTTACAAATTCGGCCTTTTGTTGAGGCAACACCTCGGCTTTATAGCGTTTTATACCGGTCCGTGCGGCTATCTCCTTTGCTGTGGATTCATTATCTCCGGTGAGCATATACACCTCTATTCCTGAGGATTGTAATTCCCGCACAGCGGTTTGCGAAGTAGCCTTTATCTTATCGGCAATGGCAACGACTGCAATCGCCTGCTTATCATCAGCAAACCAGATTACGGTTTTAGATTGGGAACTAAGTTCTTCGGCCTTTTTGCCTAAGGCTTCATTTATAACAATGTTGTTATCATTCAGCAATTTATAATTTCCGGCAAAGTATAACTGCCCGCCAACAAAGCCTTTAGCTCCTTTTCCCGTAATACTTTCGAAGCCGGAGGCAGGAATAGACGCCTCTGCATCGAAATATCGTACCACAGCCTCCGCTAACGGATGCTCCGATTGTTTCTCCAGGCTTAGTAAAGCGGCTTTCGGGCTGTCATCATTATTCAGCCAGAGAATATCGGTTACCTGAGGTTTACCTTCTGTTATGGTTCCGGTCTTGTCCAGCACAACTGCGTTTATCTTCTTTGCCAGTTCAAGGCTTTCAGCATCTTTTATCAGGATGCCTTTTTCAGCGCCCTTCCCTACTCCGACCATTATCGCTGTCGGCGTGGCAAGTCCCAAAGCACATGGGCAGGCAATAATGAGCACCGTTACCAATGCAAGTAAGCCATGTGTAAAACCTCCGCTACCACCTAGTACGAGCCAGACAATGAAAGACACAACAGCAATGCTT
The DNA here is from genome assembly GCF_000213555.1 of Dysgonomonas gadei ATCC BAA-286. GTDB lineage: Bacteria > Bacteroidota > Bacteroidia > Bacteroidales > Dysgonomonadaceae > Dysgonomonas > Dysgonomonas gadei. The sequence continues at coordinate 90,176 of NZ_GL891993.1, read as the reverse complement.
ATTACCACAGGAACAAAGATTCCGGCTATTTTGTCAACCAGTTTTTGCACCGGAGCTTTGCTGCCCTGCGCTTCCTGCACCATCTTTATGATTTGGGCAAGCATGGTTTCGGAGCCTACTTTCTCAGCCTTGAAGCAGAAACTTCCCTTTTGATTTATTGTTCCGGCAAATACTTTTTCATCTGCTTCCTTCAATACGGGTACAGGTTCTCCGCTCAGCATGCTTTCGTCCACATATGATGTCCCCTCCGTAACCCGTCCGTCCACTGCAATCTTTTCTCCGGGCTTTACCAGAATAAGGTCGTCTATATTTACATTTTCAATCGGGATTTGATTGTGACTGCCATCTTCTTGTATAATAGTAACGGTCTTCGGTTGCAAGCCCATCAGCTTTTTTATGGCAGACGAAGTATTCCCTTTTGCCTTTTCCTCCAGCAACCGTCCCAATAGAATAAATGCAATGATAACGCTGGCAGCCTCGAAATAGACATGGGGTTCTACTCCTCTTGTTATCCAGAAATCAGGGAACAGCGTATTGAATACACTGAACAAATAAGCCACACTTGTACTCAACGCCACGAGTGTATCCATATTTGCAGATCTGTGCTTTGCCTGCTTCCACGCATTGATAAAGAAATCTTTACCCAACCAGAAAATAACAGGAGTGGAAAGCACCCACATTATTTCGTTGGCATAAGACATATGCATAAAGAACATCCCTATTGTAACTACCGGTATAGAAAGGACGATGGCTAATATCGTTCTCCGTTTCAGATCACCGAATTTCTTCCGGTGAATTTCTTCCAAAGTTTCAGCAGTTGTATTCCTGTCTTCTTCAATAAATAGGTCATATCCCCCGTCCTGAATCGCATCACGCATATTCTCGGGAGATATTTCATCCGGTAAATATTCTACAGCCAATGTTGCAGTAGCAAAGTTAACCGATGCATTTACCACTCCTTTCAGTCCCTTAACAATACTCTCCGCGCTTATAGCACACGACGCGCATGACATCTGAAGTACGGGGAATGTCTTCTTTACTGTATTATCTGTTGCTTTCATAATCTTCATCTTTTGATTATACAAAGATGGCAACAAAATAGCCGGGAGTTGTTATACTATTCTTTGGAAAGTTTATGAGATTTACACCTCATCCAATGGTTTTCGCTTGTTTGTTCTTATTTGCCTGAAGTGGCTCGGGGTGAGGCCCGTTACTTTCTTGAACTGGGCGCTAAGGTGAGCAACACTGGAATAATTCAGATTGAAAGCTATTTCATTGAGTGTGAGTTCGTCGTACACCAGCAACTCTTTTACCTTTTCTATTTTCTGAGCTATAAAGTACTTTTCTATCGTAGTGCCCTCTACTTCCGAAAACAGATTGCTGATATAATTATAATCGTGATGAAGTTTATCACTGATATAATCGGACAGATTAATTTTCAGATTATTGTTATTATAATGTACCAACTCTATAATAAGGTTTTTTACCTGTTCTATCAAACGGCCTTTTTTATCATCTATCAACGAAAATCCCAGAGATTCGAGTCTCTCGCTCAGCTTATTTTTTTGCTCTGTGGTTAATTTTTTATCGAGACGGACTTCCCCCAATTCAACCGAAAGCGTTTGTATATCCAGTTTTTCAAACTCGGATTCCACAACCATAATGCAACGGTTGCAAACCATATTCTTTATATATAATACTTCCATAAATTTATCTATATATTATAAACTAGCAAAAAGTATACCATGCAATTACAGAATAATAAACGATGGACACTTTAATAGATAATATTAAACAATAAATAGCGATATAAAGTTACAACTCTTTTTTATTTCATTAAATTTGAACCGTTTTTAATATAAACTTATGAATTTAGAACATATAACATCCGAAGTCTGCAAAATAGCTACCGAAGGCGGACATTTTCTCGCAAAGGAGAGAAAAGTTTTTCAAAGAAACAGAGTAGAAGAAAAGAATGCACACGACTATGTTTCCTATGTAGACAAGGAAACCGAAAAACTTCTGGTAAAAAAATTATCGGCCCTGTTGCCGGAAGCCGGATTTGTCACAGAAGAAGAAACTATAAAAACCGAAGAAAAAGACTATTGCTGGGTTATTGATCCGCTGGACGGAACAACCAATTTTATTCACGACAACGCTCCGTACTGTGTAAGCATAGCCCTTACCTACAAATCGAAGCCATTAGTAGGCGTTGTATATGAAGTATGTCGAGATGAATGCTTTTATGCATGGAAAGGCGGCAACGCGTACCTGAATGGAAAACAGATATCTGTATCTGCCACAAACGATATGAACAAAGCCTTAGTCGGCCTTGATTTGCCATACAACGACAAAGAGTACAAACCCCTGATGAACCACTTTATGGATCAGTTATACGGCAAAGCATCCAGTATCCGCGTGAATGGTTCGGCCGCCATGTCGTTATGTTATGTCGCTGCCGGACGGTTCGATATCTGGTGTGAAGCCTTCATCAATCCTTGGGACTTTATGGCAGGCGCACTCATAGTAGAAGAAGCAGGTGGCCGTATTTCAAATTTTGAAGGACAGGAACTTCTTTTCAATAACCATCATATCGTAGCATCGAATAATACTGTTATACATGATGAAATACTTGCATTAATACAACCTTTTTTTAGCTTTATCAAGTAAAACCAGTTTTATTTTAATATCCGGTCTTTATATTTAACTGTTTTTTTCTTTAGCGCATTGCAAGAGATGCCAAAAAGTAATACTTTTGCAAATCTTTAATCAGATTATAAAGAAAAATGATAAAAGCCCTTGACATTGATACTATATACACACTTTTATTCAAAGGAGAAAAACTAGTACCAAATAAAGAAAGCATTGCCCAAGTAGAACAAAGCTACAACTTTCTGAAAAAATTTTCGGAGGATAAAATCATATATGGCATCAATACCGGATTTGGCCCGATGGCTCAATACCGTGTCGATGATGACTTCCTGACCAATCTTCAATACAATATTATCCGCAGCCATTCCACAGGAGCAGGCAAACCTCTGGACGCCCTCTATGTGAAATCGGCAATGATAGTACGCCTGAATAATTTGTTACAAGGAAAATCAGGTATCCATCCCGAACTGATTCATTTATTAGCGGAATTTATCAACCGCGGCATCTGTCCGTTTGTACCCGAGCATGGCAGCGTAGGAGCAAGTGGCGACCTTGTACAATTGGCACACATCGCATTAGCTTTAATAGGTGAGGGTGAAGTGTTTTACAAGGGTGAATTGAGAGATACGGCCGGGGTATTGAAAGAAAACGGATTGAAGCCAATCTCCATGCATATACGTGAGGGCCTTTCGGTTACCAACGGAACTTCTGTAATGACAGGAATCGGCATTGTAAACCTTATATACGCAAAGAGATTGCTGCACTGGGCTGTTGCGGCATCAGTGATGATAAATGAGATAGCCTCTTCGTATGATGACTTTATGTCCGAAGAACTGAATGCAACAAAACACCATAAAGGTCAGAAAGAGATAGCCAGGATGATGCGTAAATGGAGTGACGGAAGTTCCAGCTTACGCAAGCGTGAGAATTACCTGTATAATAAAGAAAACAAAGAAAAAATACTTAAACATAAGGTCCAGCCATATTATTCATTACGTTGCGTTCCTCAGATATTAGGCCCCGTACACGATACTTTGGTAAATGCGGAGGAGGTATTGGCAAATGAAACCAATTCGGCCTGCGATAACCCCATTGTAGACAAAGAAAGCGGAAATGTATATCACGGCGGAAATTTCCACGGCGATTATGTGTCCTTTGAAATGGATAAACTAAAAATAGCTGTGACAAAAATGGTCATGCTTTCCGAGAGACAGCTCAATTACCTGTTTCACGACCGGATAAATGATATACTTCCTCCCTTTGTAAATATGGGTGTACTGGGATTGAACTACGGGTTACAAGCTGCGCAATTTACAGCAACCTCCACCACGGCAGAGTGCCAGACACTCTCCTATCCTATGTATGTACACAGTATACCGAATAACAATGACAATCAGGATATTGTAAGTATGGGTACAAATTCAGCCCTACTTGCCAAAACTGTAATAGACAATGGGTATCAGGTAATGTCTGTTTTGTTTATGGGGATAACACAGGCCATAGACTGCCTGAATATACAAGATGATTTATCTAAGAATACAAAAGTAATCTATGATGAAATTAGGGATATCTTCCCTAAATTTGTAGAGGATACACCGAAATACAAAGAGATAAGTAAGCTGACGAATTACCTAACGAATAAAGAAATAGAAAAAATTTCATTATGAAATACGCTTTAGTAACAGGAGCCAGCAAAGGAATCGGCAGAGCAACGAGCCTCAAACTTGCCGAAATGGGATATTTTATCCTGATCAACTATAATTCGAGCCGTGAAGAAGCGGAAAAGACATTAGAGTTGGTGAAGGAAATAGGTTCTGACGGGGAACTGCTGAAATTTGATGTATCGGATGCCACCGAAACAAAGTCAGCCCTCGATACCTGGACAGCCCAACATAAAAACGAATATATAGAAGTTCTGGTAAACAACGCAGGTATCAGAAAAGATAACCTGATGATATGGATGCCCGAAGAAGACTGGACAAGTGTCTTAAACATCAGCCTCAACGGCTTCTTCCATGTGACCCAGTATATGTTGAAAAATATGCTGGTAAAGAGATTCGGCCGAATTATAAATATTGTATCTTTGTCCGGCATTAAAGGAATGAAGGGACAGGCAAACTATTCGGCGGCCAAAGGCGGCCTTATAGCAGCGACAAAAGCGCTTGCAGCTGAAGTCGGTCCCCGAAATGTGACCGTAAACGCCGTAGCTCCGGGATTCATACAAACGGAGATGGTAAAAGATCTGCCCGAAGAAGAGTTGAAAAAACTGATACCTGTAGGACGCTTCGGCACAGCAGAAGAAGTGGCTTCATTAGTCGGATTTCTGGCCTCGAAAGAAGCATCGTATATTACAGGCGAGGTGATTTCCATTAATGGCGGTATATATACCTGATAATACTATAAATACATAAATGAGGAGAGTTGTTATAACAGGCATGGGAATTTATTCCTGCATCGGAAAAAATCTTGATGAGGTAAAAGATTCGCTATATCATGGCAAATCGGGTATAGGTATCGATCCCGAAAGACCGGACTTCGGGTTCCTTTCTCCACTGACAGGCATATTAGAAAGGCCTGACATGAAAAAACTTCTTGACCGTAAAAAGCGTAACTTCTTAGCCGAACAAGGCGAATATGCATATGTCGCTACACTCGAAGCATTCCGGAATGCACGAATAGACGAAGCATTCCTTGAAGCGAATGAAGTAGGTGTACTCTATGGTAACGATAGCAGCGCACTCCCCGTCATAGAAGCCGCCGACATTATCCGTAACAAAAAGAATACAGTACTCGTTGGCTCGGGATCAATCTTCCAGTCAATGAACTCGACCGTAACAATGAATCTCTCGGTTATTTTCAAGCTGAGAGGAATCAATCTCACTGTTTCAGGCGCATGTGCCAGTGGTTCACATGCTATCGGATTAGCATACTTCCTCATCAAAAACGGTTTACAGGATTGTATCCTTTGCGGAGGCGCACAAGAAGTAAACCCATATGCAGTTGGAAGTTTCGATGGATTGGGTACATTTTCCAAATTAATAGATGAACCTACCAAGGCATCCCGCCCATTCGACAAGAACAGGGACGGGCTTGTTCCCAGTGGCGGTGCCGCCAGTCTGGTAGTGGAAAGCTACGAATCCGCAGTGCGACGTGGAGCTAACATTATGGCAGAAGTAATAGGATATGGATTCTCTTCAAACGGGGATCATATATCTACCCCGAATATAGACGGGCCAATCCGTTCTTTGGAGATGTGCCTGAAAGACGCGAATGTAAAGCCGGAGGAAATCGGATATATAAACGCGCATGCCACATCTACCCCTATCGGGGACATGAATGAGGCTAAAGCGATCAGCACGGTACTCGGGGAACATAAACCTTTTGTAACGTCCACAAAGTCGATGACAGGACACGAAATGTGGATGGCAGGAGCCAGCGAAGCGATCTATTCGATATTGATGATGAATAATAACTTCATCGCTCCGAATCTTAATTTTGAAGAAGCAGACGAAGCCTCGGCTTTGCTTAATATACCTAATAAACGTATTGATACTTCATTTGACATGTTTCTTTCCAACTCATTCGGTTTTGGAGGAACAAATTCAACCCTAATAATTAAAAAATTCAAAGAGTAACTAGTCCTGATGGAAATGACGAACGAAGAGATAATAGAGAAAATAAGAACGACTTTAGCCGAAGAGTTTGAAGTAGATGTAGAAACTATCCAGCCGGATGCGCCTTTGATCGAGACACTGGAAATGGATAGCCTCGACTTTGTAGATATGGTCGTACTGATAGAACAGAATTTCGGATTTACCGTAAATGGTAATGACTTTGTAAATATAAAAACTTTTCAGGATTTCTATGATTTCATCATAGAACATCTCGACAAGCCAAATGACGGAATGGAAGGGTAAAACCAGAGGAGGAGTATTCGGATACCTGTTCTTTATCTTCCTGATAAAGAAAATCGGAATCACTGCGGCTTATGCATTTTTAAGCACTATCGTCTTATACTTCATCCCCTTTGCGCCCAAGGCATCCAAAAGCATCTGGATCTATTCCCGTAAGATACTAAACAAAAGCCTACTATCTTCTATCGGGATGCTCTTCCGCAGCTATTACAAGTTCGGGCAAACCCTGATAGATAAGGTTGCGATCGGCAACGGAATGAAAGACAAATATAATTTCCGTTTCGAGAATTATGATGAGTTCCTCAATATATTGAATACCGACACGGGTACGATAATAATCGGGGCGCATGTTGGCAATTGGGAGATGGGCACACCGTTCTTTGATGATTATGGTAAGAAGATCAATATCGTTTTATACGATGCTGAGTATAGAAGAATAAAAGAATTGCTTCAAAAGAATTCTGCGTCTGCTGATTTCAAAGTAATTCCCGTAAACGATACTGATCTAAACCATGTATTCGCTATAAAAGAAGCCTTAGATAATAAGGAGTATATTTGTTTTCAAGGCGATCGGTATATCAACGAAGAGAGACGCCTGAAAGGTATATTCATGGGAAAAGAAACCAGCTTTCCTTTAGGGCCTTTTCTATTAGCGGCAAAGATGAAGGTACCTGTTGTATTTTATTTTGCCATGCGCGAGCCTAAGAAAACATATACATTTCATTTCACGATGGCTACACCAGTCTATAGGAATGAAGAGATAAGACCTGAACAGCAATTATTACACCAATACATTTCAGCCCTCGAAGCTATCTTGAAAAAATATCCGGAACAGTGGTTCAACTATTACAATTTCTGGAACGAAAAGTAAAGCATAACAATCCGACTAACATATAAACAATCATGAACTTATTTCCTTCCTTACAAAAAAGATATTCCGAAGAGCAATTTTCAGCAGCTGAAGCACAGCGGATGGCGCAGGAAATAGCCTTTGGTCCTATTGTTTTTCAGGTATCACGGCTTATGCTCAAGTTCGGTATATTCGAATTGTTAGCAGAAAAGCGAGAGGGACTAACATTAAATGAAATATCGGAACATAGAAAGCTATCCCGTTATGCAGCACAAGTATTGCTGGAGGCTTCGCTTTCAATTGGTACTGTATTGATAAAGGATGAAAAATATATGCTGTCCAAGGTCGGGTGGTTCTTATTGAACGACGAAATGGCGCGTATCAATATGAACTTCAATCATGATGTGAATTACCTCGGGCTATTCAATCTGGAAGAAGCACTTCTGAATGGGAAACCTGAAGGACTGAAAGTTTTTGGCGAATGGCCGACAATATATGAAGGCCTATCTAAGTTGCCCGAAAATGTACAAAAAAGCTGGTTCGATTTCGATCATTTCTATTCCGATAATTCTTTTTCACAAGCATTGGAAATCGTTTTTGCAAACAGTCCCCGCACATTGCTCGATGTGGGAGGTAATACAGGCCGTTGGGCCATGAAATGTGTTGAATTCGACACAGGAGTAGATGTAACCATCATGGATTTACCCCAGCAACTTGAATTGATGAAGAAACAAACTTCCGGGCAATCCGGCTCCGACCGTATACACGGGCATGGTTGTAATCTGCTGGACAAAGATGTTCCTTTCCCAAGAGGCTTCGATGCTATATGGATGAGTCAGTTTCTCGATTGTTTCTCGGAAGAAGAGACTACTAGTATTTTGTCCCGTGCCGCAGCATCTATGGAAAAATCTTCGTTCCTTTACATTATGGAAACATTCTGGGACCGTCAGAAATTTGAAACAGCAGCTTATTGCCTCACCCTGACCAGCCTGTATTTCACAGCACTGGCAAACGGCAACAGCAAGATGTATCATTCGGATGATATGATACGCTGCATAAAAACTGCCGGACTGGAAGTTACCGAAATACACGATGGATTGGGATTGGGACATAGCATTATGGTATGTAAACGGATATGAGTAAGCTAGTAATAATAAGAGGTGAAGATATATTGAACCTAATTCCGCAACGTCCGCCAATAGTGATGGTGGATAAGTTTTACGGGATTGAGGATGATTGTTCATATACGGGACTGACAGTCAGCCCGGATAATATTTTCATTGAAAACAATCGTTTCAAGGAACCCGGTATTATAGAGCATATCGCGCAATCGGCCGCAGCACGTGTGGGATATATCTGTAGGCAAAATAACGTACCTGTACCACTCGGCTTTATCGGGTCTGTAGACAAAATGACGATTCACACCTTGCCTAAAGTTGGAGAAGATTTAGATACCGAGATAAAAATAATACAGGAGGTCGCCGAAATCACCCTGATAAGCGCAACCGTAAAAACCGGAGATAACCTTATTGCCGAATGCCGCATGAAAATATTTTTGAAAAAGGAATGAAAAAACATAAATACAGAGCTAAAGAACCCGCGCTAACAGACAGAACCACTATAAAAGTCCGTTTTAGTGAAGTAGACTCCATGCGTATTGTATGGCATGGCCAATACATCAAGTATTTTGAGGACGGCCGGGAAACCTTTGGAAAACGATATGGAATCGGTTATTGCGACATTTACGAAAACGGATACACCGCGCCCATTGTCGACCTCACCTGCCAGTATAAACAATCCTTATCATTCGGGGAAGAAGCCATTGTGGAAACAAACTATATCGCTTCGGACGCTGCGAAAATAATATTTGAATATACTGTTTACAAAAGTGATGGTGAGACAGTTGTCGCTACAGGAAGTACGGTTCAGGTATTCTTAAATTCTAACAATGAACTGGAGTGGACAAATCCCGATTTTTATCAGGAATGGAAGAAGAAATGGAATATCTGAATGACATATACATTACCGCCGATAATATTATCAGCTCTTTAGGATTTACGACTAAAGAAAATGTCCGTGCCATTAGCCTGAATAAATCCGGGATTGCCTCTGTCGAAGCAGGAAAAATCTCCGATGCCCCAATTCTTGCCGGATTAATTAATTCCGGTATCCTGAATGAACTGACAGAAAAGTATAGCCTTCAAAAATTCAGCAAGGCCGAACAACTCGCCATATTATCGATCAGGGACTTATTATCGCAAAAAGATATAGATCTGACGCAGTGTGGTTTCATTCTTTCCTCGACAAAAGGGAATGTAGACTTACTGAAACATCATACAGAGAACATTGACAGAAACCTTTTTCTCAGAGAAAGCGCGTCTAAAATTACAGGTTATTTCGGAATGGACGATAAGGCTATGGTTGTCTCCAATGCCTGCATATCGGGAGTATCGGCTCTTATTATTGCCCGCCGCTTACTTCTGAATGGAGACTATAAGCATATAATCGTTACGGGGGTAGATGTCCTTTCTCATTTTATTACCAGTGGTTTCCGGTCGTTCCGTTCCCTGAGTGAAAACCTTTGCAGGCCTTACGACAGTGAAAGGGACGGGTTAAATCTGGGAGAAGCCTGTGGAAGCATCCTTTTGTCCGCAGAATCTGAAACAAACAATATAATTATCAGAGGCGGGGCAATAAGCAACGACGCCAATCATATATCAGGCCCTTCACGCACAGGTGACGGCCTGTACTATGCAATGAGGGACGCGATGGATGAAGCCGGAGTAACAGCCAATGACATCGACTGCATAAACCTGCACGGCACTGCAACCGTTTTCAACGATGAAATGGAAGCAAAAGCTGTTCATCTGGCTCAATTGGAAAAAGTTCCCGTCAATAGCCTAAAGCCATATTTCGGGCATACATTAGGCGCATCGGGAATCATTGAAACAATTATTTGCGCACACCAATTAAAAGAGAACGTCATATACGGCACATCAGGTTATAAAACAAACGGTGTTTCACAATCCCTGAATGTAAGTAATAACCACATCTGTGGAAAAACGATAAACACCTGTATTAAAACAGCTTCCGGCTTTGGAGGTTGTAATGCTGCTATTATATTATCCAAAATACCTTCGCATAAGTCAATCGAGCAGGGAACATTTTTATTCAACGAAATAAAGAGCTGTACAATAGAGAATAGTTCTATAAAAGTAAATGATGAGGTCGTATTCAACTCTACATCCGGTGATTTTGCCGTTTTCATCCGCGAAGCATTCAAAAATACAGGCGACAGCAACCAGAAGTTCTATAAGATGGATGACCTCTGTAAACTGGGATATATAGCAGCACTGCATTTACTCGATGGAATCACTTTTAATCCTGATGAAATGGGGATTATCTTATCCAATTACTTTTCGTCATCAGATACGGATTTAAAACATCAGCGCATAATAGATGAAGGTGGAGACGATGCTGCCAGTCCGGCAGTATTTGTTTATACACTACCTAATATTGTTGCAGGTGAAATATGTATCCGTCATAAAATACAGGGCGAAAATACCTTCTTTATCGAATATCCCGATAATCCGGAAAGACAGGAAAAATATATGAAACTCGCCATGAACAGGAGTAAATTACAATTTTGCATCACCGGCCGGTGCGAATATCTTGATAATAAATACAAAGCTGAATTCAGACTCATAAAGAAAGATAAAATATGGAAGAATTAATAGAAAAACTGAAAAAAGAACTGATACAGGAATTAAATCTTGAAGAAATGACTCCAGAAGATATAGATGCTGATGCCCCGTTATTCGGGGATGGCTTGGGTCTGGATTCCATCGACGCTCTCGAAATTATCCTTATCCTCGAACGTAATTACGGTATCAAAATCAAAAAGCCGGGAGAAGGCGAAGGACGCGAAATATTCAGGTCGGTAAGATCGTTAGCCGAATTTATTTCTACATATCAGAAATAATGAAGATTTACATTACAGGAACAGGTATTGTATCGGGTATAGGTATAAATGCAGAAGAAAACCTGTATGCTATCCGGCACAAAAGTCATGGTATGGGCAAAGTCACTCTTTTCCCTACCAGCCTCGATGTTCCTGTAAGTGAGGTGAAATATACAAATGAGCAGCTTAAAGAGTTATTAGCTCTACCTTCCGGTAAAACATGCTCCCGGACTGCTTTGCTCGGAATACTGGCGGCAAAAGAGGCCTTATCGGATTCAGATATAGCCGTAAACGCCCAACGCACCGGACTTATATCTTCTACCTCGGTGGGTGGTATGGATTTAAGTGAAAACTTTTATGTTGACTTCCGAAAAGATAAGGCAAAGGGCCGTTTAAGGGATATTGTTTCGCACGATTGCGGCGACAGCACTCAAAAGATTGCGTCCCATCTGGGTATAACCGATTATGTGACAACGATAAGTACAGCCTGTTCTTCCGCAGGAAACGCTATAATGCTGGGGGCAAGGATGATCAGAAACGGATTGCTGGACGCTGTTATCGTCGGTGGAACCGATGCTTTATGTAAGTTTACCCTAAATGGCTTTAACTCGCTGATGATTCTGGACAAAGAATTATGCAAACCGTTTGACAAATCCCGTGAAGGCCTGAATCTGGGCGAAGGTGCTGGTTATCTAGTATTACAATCAGAAAAAACATTAAAAAGAAAACCCTATTGTATCCTCTCCGGCTATTCCAATGCAAATGACGCTTATCACCAGACAGCCACTTCCCCCGAGGGGGACGGGCCGTACCTGTGTATGAGAGAAGCTGTTGAAATGGCAAATATACTATCCCGTGACGTGGATTATATCAACGTGCATGGTACGGGAACGCCTAACAACGACCTTTCGGAAGGGAAAGCAATCATACGCCTTTTCGGCGAAAGTACACCTGGATTCAGTTCCTTAAAGCCGTTCATAGGGCATACATTAGGAGCTTCAGAAGGGATAGAGGCGGCCTTATCCGTATTATCCATATCTAAAGGAATCGTTTATCCGAACCTCAACTTTAAAGAACCGATAGAAGATACGAATCTTATTCCTATTACAGAATGGGATGAAGGCTTACCTATCAAACATGTCTTATCCAATTCTTTCGGGTTCGGAGGGAATGATTCTTCTTTACTTTTTTCGGCAATAGAATAGATTATTAAGTAAACAAAAAAATAATGATATATTTATAATGTTCAATTGTTTAATGCATAGCTACCGTCTTTGTTTATTTTTAGAGACTTGGCTCACTCCTGCCGCGCCCTCCCTGGCTTGTCCTTCCTTTTGGCATTGCCCAAAAGGAAGCAAAAAGCTAGCGCTTCGTTCCTCGGCGACCCACAACCGGTTTGCCGGCTGAAAGGGACAAATGGGCTATCGCCCCATCCCTTTCAACGCCAGCTGCACCGCGTGGGTGCCCCGCCTGCGGAATTAATGCGCAGATGCTGACGCACGACAAGGCTGACGCATATTGGATTTAGGGGCTTTGCTCCGATAGTGTGTCAGCCAGCGCCGTTAGCTTCACGGACGGGGTACCCGTAGGGCGAAAAGACGAAAAAAACGGAAACGTGTTTGAGCTTATCTGCCGATTCGGATTATAGAATTTTCAGTGCGAGTTTTTCCGTTTCGTCCTTTTGTCCGTTACGGGTCGGCCTTTGAGGCGGGGTGCTAAAGCGTTTTTGGTTCCTTTTGCGGCTTTGGGCAAAAGGAACACAAGCAATCTTTGATTGCTCGTAGTATAATCACATTAAATATTAAAATATATCTATAAATATTTTACAACACTTAGTTATGAAAAGACCTTGTTATATAAACTCATTTGCATCTATCCACCCCGATGGTATTACCGGAGAGGATGGGATGCTGCATGCGGTTGAGCCGGATTACAAGCACATCATAACCAACGCAAATATGCGCCGCCGTATGAGCCACATTGTAAAGATGGGTGTTGCGTGCGGATTGGTTTGTCTGGAACAAAGTGGAAACAAAAATATAGATGCCATTATTACAGCCACCGGACTAGGATGCCTGGCCGATACAGAAAAATTTCTGGATAATCTCATAGAAAATGAGGAGCAACTGCTGAATCCTTCGGCTTTTATACAATCTACATTCAATGTCATAGGCGCTCAGATCGCCCTGATTATAGGCAGCCATTCTTATAACAATACATATGTGCACCGCGGCCTCAGCTTCGAAAGCGCCCTGATCGACGGCATGATGAGGATATGGGAAGGTGACAATCTGGTACTGGTCGGCGCTGCCGATGAAGTGTTACCGGCCGGACATATTATCTTGAAAAGGCTGGGTATGCTCGATAATATTATATTCGGCGAAGGCTCCCAGTTTTTTACATTAGCGGCTGAAAAAGAATTATATACTGTTGCAGAACTGGCAGCTGTCAGGACATTTATAGGAAAGCTGTCTTCGGAGGAGATATTGCAAAAGATAAAGATATTCCTGACAGAAAACAATCTAAAATCGATTGATATACAACATCTTATCATAGGTAAAAATGGAAGCACAACCGATGACCTGGTATATAATGTTGTGGAGCAATTATTCCCATCCACCTCATACTCGACATTCAAAGACATTTGCGGGGAATACCCGACCGCTTCGGCTTTCGGTATGTGGAAAGGATTAAATCGGTTGGAAAAATCCGGTGATATACAATACCTGCTTATCTACAACCATTATTACACTGTAAATCATTCATTGATATTATTGAAAAAATGCTGATTTTCATTTCATCCATAGCCGCTATACTGCTTATATTCCTTATCTATGCCTCTTACAGCATTCGGTCGGGAATATACTTAAAAGCATTATGCCGGAATGAAAAGAAAGGAAAAATAGTAGCACTCACATTTGACGACGGGCCCGACAAAGAGCAGACGCCCAAAATACTCGATATTTTGAAAGAATATGATGTCAAAGCTACTTTTTTTTGTATCGGCAGTAAGATCAAAGGCAATGAGAGTATCCTGTCAAGGATGAAAGAGGAAGGCCATTTGATCGGCAACCATACTTTTAATCACTTTTTTTCGTTTCCTTTGTATACGTCCCAACAAATGAGAATGGAGCTAAGCGATTGCGAAAAAGCTATTGAGGAGGTAACAGGAGAAAGAACGATATTGTTTCGTCCACCTTTCGGCATCACCAATCCGACCGTAGCAAAGGTGGTCAGGACAATGGGTTGTCTGACTATTGGCTGGAGTATCCGCTCTTTAGATACGTGTAAGAAAGAGAACACGGTATTGAAGAGAATAAAGCGAGGACTAAAGCCGGGAGCCGTCATTCTTTTACACGACTCATTACCTATGAGTGACAGCCTGTTACTAAAAGCGCTCGAGCTTCTGAAAGAAAATGATTACACCATACAGAGAGTAGATAAATTATTTGATATACCTAAAACAACGAAATGAAACGCATATATATTTGTTATTTACTTATTTTCATTTGTTTACCGCAGATAAACGCGCAGATGAAAAAGATGAAAGATGTGGAAGCCTTTAACAAACGTGTTCTCCGGGAGGCTGTATCTATAAAAAGTATAGAAAGTGACTTTACCCAGATAAAGCATCTCGACCTGTTTAATGAAGATATAACTTCGAAAGGTAAATTCTATTACAGGTACAATGATAAAATAAGCCTCGATTATAGTTCCCCTACAAAATACCTGATTGTTATCAATGCCGATAAACTAAAGATAGTTTCGGATGGTAAAAAAAATGTAGTGAATCTGAAATCGAATAAAGTAATGAGTGAAATGAGAAGTATGCTCGCCGCATGTATGTCTGGCAATATTTCGCAAATATCAGGTTATAATATGGAATACTTCGAAGATACCAACTCCTATCTGATAAAAATAAAACCAACCAATAAATCTGTACAGGCATATATCTCAGGCTTCGATATCTATATGGACAAAAAAGACATGTCGGTATCCAAACTGCGTATATCCGAGAATGCCACCGATTATACCGATTACCTGTTTCAGAACAAAAAGTTTAATACACTGACAGATGACAAAAAGTTTTCAGTTAATTAGTATCCTGTTGGCGTGCCTTACTTTCATCTCCTGTTCTAAGAATACATATCCGCTGAAAACAGGGCCTGCCCCTATTATATCCGTTGGGAATAAAGTTCAGAAGTACAATATGACGCTGGATTTCGGAGGTAAACATTTCAATGGCATGCTTATCGCAAAAACAATGGAAGATGGAGAGATACGCATTATTGCAACTACCATGTTCGGGCTTAGTCTGTTCGATTTTGGCATGAAAGGTGAAAACTGGAATGTTTACAGTTGTATAGAACCTATGCGGAAAGACCGTGTACTGAAAATCTTTGAAACTGACTTCAACCTGTTATTTTTATCCGACAGGAACGTTAAAAAAATAGAAAAAACAAAAGAATATACTAAATTTGTAACAGGAGGAGGTATATCCAAGGGGGTGGTTTACGTCACACCTGTGACAGAGAACGATTCTGAGAAAATACAAATAAAGCACTCCTGGTTACGATTAACTATCGGACTGGAGAAAATGGGAGAGAACAATGTTATTGAATGATTTTTACGAAATAACCGATGTAATGAAAGGTGGCCCCGCTCACCGTTTAAGAGTGAAGCTGAATCCTTCGCATCGTATATATGAAGGACACTTCACAGGACAACCGATAGTTCCGGGGGTATGCACATTACAAATCATAAAAGACTGCGCCGAAAAACTATCCGGTAAAGAGTATATGTATTCATATATATCCTCTTCAAAATTCCTGTCATTGGTCGACCCGATGGTTAATGGCCTGATAGAGTTTAATATTTCGTTAAAAGATACGGACGATAACCGTACTTCTCTGTCTGCAGAAGGAAAATATCAAGACACAGATACCGTATTCATCAAAGTAAAAGCAACTTTGAAAGAGATTGAAAATGAATGAATCCGTAGATACTATGATATGGCAGGAGAAATTAAATAATCTCGGTATCGTTGTTATTATCCCTACATACAATAACGACAGGACTCTCCTATCCGTTATTGAAGGGGTAAAACAATACAGCAAACATATTATAGTGGTCAACGACGGTTCTACGGACACAACATCCGGAATACTGAAATCCATCTCCGGCATTCAGATCATTACCCACGCAAAAAATAAGGGAAAAGGCTATGCTCTCAAAAATGGATTATCAGCAGCAAAAGAACAGGGATTCAGATATGCGATAACGATAGACTCCGACGGACAGCACTACCCTGCTGATATACCTTCCTTTGTGAATGAAATAGAAATGCATCCTGATACGATGCTTGTGGGGGCACGGAATCTGACAGCCAATAACATGCCGGGTAAAAATACATTTGCCAATAAATTCTCGAACTTCTGGTTTCAGCTGGAAACAGGTATAAAGCTGGAAGACACCCAATCCGGCTACCGCCTTTATCCGCTCCATCGCATAGGAAAAATGAAATATTGCACAGCCAAATACGAATTCGAATTGGAAATGATCGTATTTCTGGCATGGAAGGGTGTGAATGTAAAAAATATCCCTGTAAATGTATATTACCCGCCACAGGGCGAACGGGTATCGCACTTCCGGCCGTTAAGGGATTTTACACGCATCAGCATACTGAATACAATACTTGTTATAATCACCTTCTTGTGGATACTACCCTTGAAATTTTTCAGGAAACTGACATGGACAAATATCCGCGCTTTTATCGATAAGGAAATACTAAAGTCGAAAGATTCGAACAGAACCATGACACTATCCATTATGTTGGGTATTTTCATGGGGATTGTTCCCATATGGGGCTATCAGATGATTGTAACGGTTTTTCTTGCCCATTTCCTGAAACTGAACAAAGTAATTTCACTGGTTGCTTCCAATATCAGTATTCCCCCGGTAATGCCATTCCTTTTGTATGGGAGCTATGCTACAGGCTGCTTTCTTACAAATAGCCCTGTATCGTTCGATATCACCGATGTTTCATTGGAAAGGATGAAAACGGTCTTGTTCCAGTATCTGACGGGCAGTATAGTATTCGCTTTGGTTTGCAGCATGCTGGCAGGTATTATTTCGGCAAGTTTACTGTTGATATTCCGAAAAAGGAAACGGGCTGTAGATGTTTAAGTAATCTAATGACATGTTTTAATGTATAGTGACTATCTTAATTTAAAATTGGTGACTTTGTCTCATTACTGTCGCGCCCTCCCGAGCTTGCCCTCACTTTTGGCATTGCCCAAAAGTAAGCAAAAAGCTAGCGCTAAGTTCCTCGGCGACCTGTCAACAGCTTGCCGGCTGAAAGTGACAAACGGGCTGTCGCCCCGTCCCTTTCTACGCCGACTGCACTGGACAGGTGCCCGCCTGCGGAACCAATGCGCGTCTGCTGACGCCATAGTAAGGCAAAGCCCCTTCGAGAATAAAATATGCGTCAGCCAGCGCCATACGCTTCACGGACGGGCACCCGTCAGAAGAGAAAGGCTAAAAAACGAAAACGTGTTTGAGCTTATCTAGCGATTCGGGCTATACAAACCTCAGAGCGAGTTTTTTCGTTTAGCCGTCTCTACTGCTAACAGGTCGGCCTTTGAAGTGGGCGCTAAAGCATTTTTGGTTCCTTTTGGGGCTTTGGCCAAAAGGAACACAAACAATCTTTGATTGTGCGTAGTAAAAATTACATTAAACAATAGAACATTTAAACGTATCAATAAATATTTTATAATACTTAGCTTAGAGTATAAATGAGTAACTTTTTCGTCAATCTATATAATTATTTCACCCGGCATAAGATAATCCTCTATTTGTCGCTGGTGGCAAATATAGCCATTATGGGTTATTTTGCCCTGCAACTCAAATTCGAAGAAAATATCACTCAGTTCTTTCCTGATACCAAAAACGAACAAAACCTGAATACCGTTTTCGACAATCTGCGTATCAAGGACAAGATTATCGTCATGTTCTCGTCATCGGATAAGGGACAGGACAACGATACCGCAATATTGACAGAAAGCGCGACCTCATTCGCAGATAGCCTGTTAGCCCGGACACAAGGAACATATGTAAACAATATACTCCTCCGCATAGACGACAGCCTGAAAACAGAGATGCAGAATTTCGTCTATGACAATCTTCCGATCTTACTCAGCGACAGCGATTATCAGCGTATAGATTCCTTGTTTTCAAAAGAAAAAGTCGCATCGGTTATGCAACGGAACTATTCCAACCTGTTGTCTCCGGCCGGAGGCTTTCTCAAAGAATACATTATGAGAGACCCTCTCAGCCTTGGAGGAAACGCACTGAAACGCCTACAGGACTTCCAACTGGATAATAATTTCGAGCAACAAGACGGATACATCTTCTCCAAAGACGGCTCCATGCTGCTGCTGTTCATTACTCCCACATACAGCATGGGAAGTACGGGGCAAAACGATAAACTGATTTCGGCCATAGAAAAGGAAACAGCCGCTATTAATAAAGACTACCCTTCGGTAAAAGCAGAATACTACGGAGGTCCTTCTGTCGGTGTATATAATGCCCGTCAGATAAAAGAAGACTCCATACTGACAATCACTCTGGCACTGGTTATAATCATTGTTTTCATTCTGCTGTCCTTCAGGCAAAAGAGGACGATCTTTCAGATCATCACACCGACTATATTCGGGGGCTTGTTCGCCCTCTTTATGATTTCACTGTTGAAAGGCAGTATTTCATCTATAGCGGTCGGTTCCGGTTCCATAATCATGGGCGTCGCCCTGAGTTATTCCATACATATGGTCGTACACCAGAGCCATGTGGCATCTGTAACGCAACTAATAAAGGAACTCACCTACCCTCTTACTGTCGGCAGTTTTACAACAATAGGCGCATTCTTAGGGTTACTTTTCACCAGTTCGGAATTGTTACGAGACTTCGGGCTTTTCGCGTCTATGACGCTGATAGGTACAATTATCTTCTGCCTCATATACCTGCCTCACTTCCTCGACGGGAGGGTTCATCAGAAAAGAAGCGCGTTGCTCCGCTTTATAGAACGCTTCAATGCTTACCGTTTCGATAAAAACAAATGGCTTGTAGGCGGTATTTTAGTATTAACGGTTATTTGTGTATTTACGTCACGCAATGTGGGTTTCGATGCCGACATGATGCATATGAATTATGAACCGGAACATCTGAAAGAAGCCGAACAGAAATTGGCGGAGATCGTAGATAACGATAAAAAAAATATCCTGTTCGTAAGTGTCGGAAAAAATACCGATGAAGCGATCCAAAACTATAATGCGACCAATAAAAAATTATCAGGACTAAAAGAACAGGGCCTGATCAAAAACTTTGCTTCCGCCGATTACTTCCTTATCCCCGAGGATGTTCAGCAAGAACGTCTGCAAAAATGGAATAATTACTGGACTGCCGGGAAGAAAGAATTTTTGAAAACAACGCTGAAAAGCGAGTCCGAAACATATAATTTTCGTCAGGACGCTTTTGCCCCATTCTATAAATGGATAGATTCTGACTTTACTCCGCATAAAGATATTACGAAGACAAGCCGGATACTGAACGACTGGCAAAACACTGTTCCGGGCCTTACCCTGCTTATTTCACAAGTACAGCTCGACGATAAAAATAAGGAAGAAGTATATCAACACTTCAATAATGGCAATGAAGTTGTGATTTTAGACCGCTCCTTCTTTACTAAGAAGTGGGTATCCGCTATCAATGATGACTTCTACCTGATATTATTCATTTCATCATTCCTCATTTTCATTACACTGCTTATATCTTACGGGCGTATCGAGTTGACACTAATCAGTTTCTCCCCGATGTTTATCAGCTGGATTATCATTATCGGCATCATGGGAATATCCGGGATAGAATTCAATATCATCAATATCATCCTGTCCACTTTCATATTTGGTATCGGGGACGATTTCAGTATATTTATTATGGACGGTTTACAAAATAAATACCGGACAAATAAACCTGCGCTGAACGGGCATAAAACAGCCATCTTCTTTTCGGCCTTCACCATTATTGTAGGGATGGGAGCCTTGATTTTCGCACAGCATCCCGCCTTGCAGTCTATATCGTTAATGTCCATCCTCGGAATGATAGTTGTGGTTCTGGTTTCATATACTATCCCTCCTGTCATCTTCCGCATCTTTATGTCTTCACAGACAACAAAAGGGCTACCGCCATATACACTTGCCTCTATACTGATAACCGCCTTTATATACGGGCTGTTCCTTGCCGGATGCCTGTTCCTCCGCATAACGATTTTACTATTGTATCTGGTTCCTGTAAAGAAGAGTAAAAAACGGCAATTCATGTGCTACCTGGTAATGCTCAACTGCCGCTTCATCTGCTTTGCTGGATTTATACTGAAGAAAAAGAAAGTAAATGCCGGTGGTGAAACGTTTAAGAAACCCGCCATTATCATAGCCAACCATCAGTCTTTCCTCGATATACTCCTGTTACTCACGCTCCATCCTAAGATGGTAATGGTTACAAACGAATGGGTATGGAGGTCTCCGTTCTTCGGCGCAGTAATCAGGTATGCAGGCTACTTTTATACAGGCGAAGGATATGAAAATTCGGTGTCGCACATCAAAGAGCGAATCGATGAAGGCTACTCCGTTGTCATATTCCCTGAAGGCACACGTTCATACGATGGTAGATTGAAGCGTTTCCACAAAGGCGCATTCTATCTATCCGAAACACTGAAACTGGATATAATCCCCATCATATTATATGGCACAGGAATGGTTATTTCCAAATCACAGCCATTCTATCTGAAACGTGGAATAATAGCGACTAAAATCCTGCCCCGCATTACTTATGAAGACCGTTCGTTCGGAAACACGTATAAAGAAAGGACAAAAAATACGGCGGCTTATTTCGCATCCAAATATATAAAAGTTTGCGCAGAATATAATACGGCCATCAATCCATATTTCTATCATATGCTGGTAAAAAACTACATCTATAAAGGTCCGGTGATGGAATGGTATGTACGCATAAAGGTGAAAATGGAAAGAAGCTATAAAATATTCGACGAACTGATACC
Source organism: Dysgonomonas gadei ATCC BAA-286 (assembly GCF_000213555.1). Taxonomy (GTDB): domain Bacteria; phylum Bacteroidota; class Bacteroidia; order Bacteroidales; family Dysgonomonadaceae; genus Dysgonomonas; species Dysgonomonas gadei. The sequence goes on along the minus strand of NZ_GL891993.1, from coordinate 68,688 downwards.
TGAAAGGGGGCAAATCACAGATATCGGTTGCGGGTATGGCACTTTAGGATACATGCTTGCCATATTATCGCCTGACAGGCAGGTATTAGGTATAGATTATGACGAAGATAAGGCCGAAGTCGCCCGGTACGGATATTTACATAGAGAGAATACCGCTTTTATATATGCCGACGCTTTGGAATATCCCCTACCCGAAAGCGATGTGTTTGTATTGAATGACATGTTGCATTATATGGATAGCCGGAAACAGGAATCGTTATTAAAAAAATGCATACAGAATCTTCGTGACGACGGATTGATCATCGTTCGTGACGGAGATAGCCGGGATAAGCAAAAACAAAAACTGACAAAGTTATCAGAGATATTCTCTACCCGCATATTTGGTTTTAATAAAACAAAAGAAGAACTTTGTTTTACTTCGGCTGAGAAACTATATGAAATAGCTGATAGTTGCAATATGACTGTAGAGAGCTTCAAAAACGATAAATATACGTCTAATACTATTTTCCTATTTAGGAAAAAAGAAGAGAAAACAAATGGGTAAATACGATATCATCATAGCCGGGAGCGGATTGGGCGGTCTCGAATGCGCTGCCATCCTGAGCAAAGAGGGATACAATGTCTGTGTACTTGAGAAGAACGTGCTATTCGGAGGATGCCTGCAAACATATATCCGGAAAGGGCACCAATTCGACACGGGAATCCATTATATCGGCAGTCTGGACGAGGGTCAGATAATGAACCAGTATTTCAAATACTTCGGTATAATGGATAAGCTGAATATAAAGCGTCTCGATACCGATTCTTTCGATACCATATTCTATAAAGATAAAATATATAATTACGCTGTTGGCCACGACCACTTTGCCGATACGCTGGCTCAATCTTTTCCCCATGAACGGGAGAACCTCAAAGCATATACCTCTATTCTTAAAGATGTGAGCAGGCTTATAGATGTGGATAATCTGAAAAAAGGAAGTATAGCACAGAACGGCATGAAATATTTTTATGCTTCGGCTACTCAGATGATAGCCGATACGGTTAAGGATGAAACACTGAGGAGCGTTTTAGCCGCTACATCCATGCTGTATGGAGGAATAAAGAATAGTTCTACTTTCTACCATCATGCGATGACCAATAACTCGTATATCGAAAGCCCCTACCGTTTTGTAGACGGAACCATGCAGATAGCCGAACGGCTGATAGAGGTTATCCGGGCGAATGGAGGAACTGTATTGAACAATAAGGAAGTTACCCGGCTGATAGTAACGGACAATCAGGTTACAGCTGCGGAAGTAAACAACGAAGAAATATTCGAGGCCGATCATTTTATCTCCAATATCCACCCCAAACGCACACTGGAGATACTGGAAAAGAGTCGCTATATAAAAAACGCTTATATATCCCGCATCAATGCTTTGCCTAATTCATTCGGAGTCTTCACTACATATCTGGTGATGAAGCCGGAATCTCAAGCATATATCAACAGTAATTACTATGTGCATGGAACTGATAATGTATGGTATAATGACGATTCGTCCCGGGATAAGATCAACAACGCCCTGCTCTGCTTCCAATGCAACAGCAATAGTGACTATACGGATGTAATCTCCGTATTGACACCGATGTACATGTCGGAGCTGAAAGAATGGGAAAATACCTCTGTAGGCAAGCGGGGTGATGATTACATTGCGTTCAAGAAAGCCTATTCAAATAAAGTACTTGAGTTTCTGAAAGGTAAAGGATTTGATTTCTCCGGTAAGATAGAAAGCATATATAGCACCACGCCGTTAAGTTACCGTGACTATACGGGGACGCCTTACGGCTCGGCATATGGTATAGTAAAAGATTGTAAGTTTCCCGAATTAGGTTTTATTTCCACAAAAACGAAACTGAAAAACCTTTACTTTACGGGCCAGAATATGAATGTGCACGGAGCTTTAGGTGTAACGCTCACATCCATGTTCACTTGCGCCGAATTTGTAGGTCAGGAATATTTAGCTAAAAAAGTAGGAAATGCATAAATTCCTGAAAAAAGGCCTGAAGACCGGATTATATGTGCTGCTGATATTCATTCTCGCTTTTGGGGGAATTACCGGCTACATGTATTTTTCAGCAGACATGTGTGTCCCCGAAATAACGGAAGAAGTTCCCGCCTATAAACTGACAGAAGAACCTGATTACCGTCAGTGGGGCGACAATTATCTCCGCAAGAGTGAAAGCGGATTGTGGGAATTGAAAGTATCCGGCAGCGATTACGAACGGGGCATCGCCATAGGAGAGATGTCGAAAGACCTGCTATATTACCAGGAAAAAGTATTTGTAGACCAGATAAAGGTACTTGTCCCATCCGAAAATTACCTGCGGTTCCTCGGCTTCTTCACTATCCTGTACAACCGTAATCTGGGAAAGAACATACCGGAGGAATACAGGCGTGAAATTTACGGGATATCCCATTCCTGCTCCGATGAATTCAGTTATATCGGCACTCCCTACGAAAGACAGTTAAACTACCATGCCGCACATGATTTAGGACATGCCATGCAAGACTATATGCTCGTAGGATGCAGTTCCTTTGCTATATGGGGCACGGCAAGCGCCGATTCAACATTGGTAATCGGCCGCAATTTCGATTTTTATGTAGGGGATGATTTTGCAAAAAATAAAGAAGTACAGTTCTATGCGCCCGAAAAAGGTTATAAATTCGTATCTGTAGCCTGGCCGGGGATGACCGGTGTATTGTCGGGTATGAATGAGGAAGGGCTGACTGTAACAATTAATGCCGCAAAATCTTCGATGCCTACGTCCGCCAAAACACCGATATCCATCCTTACCAGGGAAATATTGCAATATGCGTCAACAATTGAGGAGGCGTATGAGATTGCGAAAAAGAGGGAGACTTTCGTTTCCGAATCCATCCTTATAGGTTCTGCCAAAGACAAGAAAGCAGCCATTATAGAAAAATCGCCTGATAAAATCGGTTTATTCACTACCGATGGAGAACAAATTATATGTACCAATCATTTCCAATCCGAAACATTCGCCAAGGACGAACGGAATCTCGAAAATATCCGTACAACAGACAGCCGATCCCGTTTCCGGCGATTGACCGAACTCCTAGATAAAAACAAACCTTTAGATGTGAAAAAAGCCGCCTCTATCCTCCGCAACACCAAAGGATCGGGAGACAAGGAAATCGGCCTGACGAACGAAATGGCAATCAACCAGTTTATCGCGCACCACTCGGTCATATTCAAACCCGAACAGCGGATAATATGGGTATCTACCCACCCCTGGCAGATGGGTAAATATGTGGCCTATGACCTGAATAAGATATTCGGCGAAGATACGGATTTCAGGAAAGAGATATATTCCCCGGAATACACTATTCCCGAAGATTCGTTGATACATGGCGATATTTTCAATAACCTCATGGTATATAAGTACCTGACAAAAGAGATAAAAGCTAAGACAAAAGAGAAGAGTTCGGTATCTCCGGGAATATTAAATAAATACGAAGCCTCTAATCCCGAATATTATCATATGTACGAAATAGTCGGGGATTATTACCTGTCACAAGAAGAAATAGAAAAGGCAAAGAATTACTGGCAAAAAGCATTGACAAAAGAGATACCGAAAGTCTCCGAAAAGGAACGGATATTGAAAAAAAGTAAATAACAACGTAATGGAAAAACACCCCGACATACAATTTCAGCCTGCCATCAAGATCAAAGAATATCAGGAAACGAAACTACAGGCAGCTCTGCAATACCTAAAGAAACATTCTGTTTTTTATCAAAGGATGTTCGAAGGACAAAATATAGATATAAATGAGATCAAGACTATTGAAGACTTACAGAAATTGCCTGTCACCACAAAGAATGACCTGCAAAAATACAGTGAAGATTTTATTTGTGTAGAGAAGTCCCGAATCATCGACTATGTAACTACGTCGGGGACTCTGGGCGATCCCATCACATTTGTCCTCACCGATAAAGATCTCGACCGTCTCGCCTATAACGAGTACCTGTCTTTTACCACCGCAGGATTTACCAAAGAGGACATCATGCAATTGATGACAACTATAGACCGCCGTTTCATGGCCGGACTGGCTTATTTCCTCGGAGCGCGTGAACTGGGTATGGGCGTTGCCCGTGTAGGGAACGGGATACCCGAACTTCAATGGGATACAATAGAACGGATACAGCCAACCTGCGGGATAGCAGTACCTTCATTCCTTATAAAACTGATAGATTTTGCCGAAAAAAATAAGATCGATTACAATAACAGTTCCATCAAAAAATGCCTTTGCATAGGGGAATCTTTACGCAAAGAGAACTTCGAACTAAATACTTTAGGCAGACGTATTCAGGAAAAATGGAGTTCCCTGCAATTATATTCCACATATGCTTCTACCGAAATGCAGGCATCATTCACTGAATGCGACTGCTTTTGCGGTGGTCATTTACAGCCGGAGCTGATTATCGTGGAATTTCTGGACGACAACGACAATCCTGTCGGAGAAGGTGAGTCGGGAGAAGTGACCATTACTACATTGGGTGTGGAAGGGATGCCCCTCCTTCGCTTTAAAACAGGGGATGTATGCTACCACTATACCGAACCTTGTAGCTGCGGCAGAAACACCACACGCCTGAGCAGCGTATTGGGACGCAGGGGACAGATGATAAAATATAAGGGTACTACGCTTTATCCGCCTGCCTTATTCGATATACTGGACAATATACCGCATATCAAGAACTATGTAGTTGAAGTATTCACCAACGATCTGGGTACAGATGAAATATTAGTGCGGGTAGGCTGTGATGAAAACAGGAGCGAAGCTTTTATAAAAGAGATCAAAGACCTGTTCAGATCGAAGGTAAGAGTTGCCCCGAATATCAGTTTCGAGTCTCCTGAATATATCGCGCAGATTCAGACTCCGCCTATGAGCCGGAAAGCTATTAAATTTATAGATTTACGGTAATTCTTTTGATAAGAAAAGGCTTTTTCTTACATTTGGTATAAAATCACTAATAAAATTTTATTTATATGAAAAAATTAGTTTTAGTTATTGCCCTACTGGTTAGTGTATGTAGTTTTGCCCAGAAAAAAGAGCTTTTAAAAGACATTGAAGCCATCAATTTTTATGGCGTTGACTTTTCCCATGCGAAGGTATATGGTGCAAAAGAATCCGGTGAACATTTCAAATATGCTTTTCAGGATATCAACAATCTATTCATTACAGAAGCCAAGAAATACGATGTAGCAAAATATTTGAAAAAACGAGTTCTGGGTGTCTATATTGATGGTGTTAAAACACGTATATCAGACCTCAAAGCCGATGATATTTTTACTACAGATGCCGCATATCAACTGGAGGACAATACAATAAAAGACATTGTAAAATCCCTTTCGGTAAAAGAGAGTGATGGTACCGGAGTTATCATTATAGCCGAAAGATTAAGTAAGGCAAAGAACAGAGGATACTTCGATGTTGTATTTTTTGATATAAAAACCCGGAATATTATCGATAGCTGGAAAGCTGATGGTAAGGCGCAGGGATTCGGCCTTCGCAATTTCTGGGCGCACTCGGTACGTGAAGTTCTAAAATTCAGCGAATCGGCATTGAAATAAGAATCCGGCACCAGAGAACCGTCTATACGCATTTAAACAGAACTTAATTATAACGATTTAAATCTTTCAGGCATTGATCTTGAAAGATTTAAATCGTTTATAGAATAATCTATAAGCTATACCACCGGGGGGAAACGGCAGCCCATCATATAAACAATTAAGAACGGTTTAGAAACAAAGATAAAATATGACAAGAATTAAAAACACCATTTTGGCAGGACTTGCCTTTGGGCTTTTATTTGGAGCTTTTTTTGTATTTCTGTTTGGCGCTGATCACGCTTTAATTACAGCATCTATTGCAGCACTTCTCTTTGGAGCAGGAATGTATTTCTTTGTAACCTCTAAGACAGTTAAACGACAAACACAGATTGAAGATTCTGATGGCAGAGTAATTGTTCATTCCGGAGATGCTAATCACTTTATGAAAGGAGAAGCTGTTGGTGGAAAACTTTACTTACTGACTGACAAACTTCAGTTTCAATCTCATAAATTCAACATTCAAAACCATAGACTCATCATAGAGATAGAACAAATAAAAGAAGTAGGTTTTTATAATACACTGGGACTTGTGCCCAATGGACTTGCAATTATAACGATGGGTGGACAAACAGAAAAATTTGTTGTTAACGGCAGGAGACATTGGAAAGAGGAAATTGAAAAGTTAAAAGGCAGACTTAAATAAAATGAATACCCTCGCTGGCAAACATTTGTAATCTCTGCCAAATATATAGCTACAAAAAGAATTTATCAGAAAGAAATATAAGTTTCATATATTATGCCGATCAGTATTTGAAAACTTTATCTATATTATTAGCCGATAGCCTTTGGCTGTCAGCTGATAGCTCTTTGAAAAAATGAATAAGCCCCCTCAATCCCCCACCTTACAATGAGGGTAAAAAGTGACAGATAGAAAATAGTGGAAAATGTGTCAAGTTTGTCAGGTTTTGTACATAAGCTATTGGTTAAAAGCTATCAACTAATAGCTGACAAATGTGTTACCTTTGTTACCTTTTAACAAGTAATGAGTAATAAGTTGAAGAACTGTATTTCTGCTAACTGTTTACCGATGACTGTAAAAATGAGTAAAGTTTGTCAGCTTTTTATTAACTCATACCTTGTTAACCCGGTGAGAAAATTATAAATTAGTAATCAATATAAAATAATAATATTATGTTTTCAAAAGAAACTTACATCAGCCGCCGCAACCAATTGAAAAAAACAATAGGTTCGGGCATTCTCTTGTTCCTAGGAAACGACGAATCCGGAATGAATTATGAAGATAACACCTACCCTTTCCGTCAGGATTCCACATTCCTTTATTTCTTCGGGCTTCCATATGCCGGACTAGCAGCCGTTATCAATATAGACGAAGATAAGGAGATTATCTTCGGAGATGAGCTTACTATCGACCAGATAGTATGGATGGGCACACAACCTACATTAAAGGAAAAAAGTGAAAGAATCGGGGTAGCAAATATTCAACCGTATTCATCATTAGGCAGTTATCTGTCAAAAGCGGTAACTAAAGGACAGAAAGTACATTACCTGCCAACTTACAGGGCGGAACATAAACTCAGGCTAATGGACTGGACTGGTGTTAAACCTGCACAACAAGAGGCCTCCCTCCCATTTATTCAGGGTGTGGTAAATCAACGCATCTATAAATCGGAAGAAGAAATCGCTGAAATAGAAAAGGCCTGTGATATTACAGCCGATATGCACATTACCGCGATAAAGAAGGTCCGTGTAGGGATGAAAGAATATGAGGTGATGGCAGCACTGGAAGAAGTAGCCTATGCAGCCGGAGGAAGGCTCTCCTTCCCTACTATCGCCACAGTAAACGGACAAACATTGCATAATCATTATCACGGAAATACAGTAAAAGAAGGCGACATGTTCCTGATCGATGCCGGAGCAGAAACTGAAATGGGTTATGCAGGCGATATGTCGTCTACCATACCTGCCGGAAAGAAATTCTCGTCCCGCCAAAAAGATGTATATGATATTCAGGTAGCTTCACATATTGCATCGGTAGAAGCATTACGGCCGGGCATTCCATTCAAAGAAGTGTATGAACTTTCGGCAAAGGTTATTTGCGAAGGGATGAAATCGCTGGGCCTGATGAAAGGTGATATGGACGAAGCTGTACAAGCCGGCGCTCATGCGATGTTTTTCCAGTGCGGACTGGGACATATGATGGGGCTTGATGTACATGATATGGAAAATCTGGGTGAAGTTTGGGTAGGTTACAACGGAGAGCCCAAAAGTACACAGTTCGGACGAAAATCGTTACGTCTGGGACGGAAACTCGAACCGGGTTTTGTACTCACTATCGAACCGGGCGTCTACTTTATACCCGAACTGATAGACTTATGGAAAGGTGAAAAGAAATTCGAAGAATTTATCAATTACGACAAGCTGGAGGCATACAGGGATTTTGGCGGATTGCGTAACGAAGAAGATTTCCTTATTACAGAAACAGGCTCTCGCAGGTTAGGTAAAAAGATACCACTGACTACCGAAGAAGTAGAAGCATTAAGATAACGATGCAGGATAGCAATAAAGCGCTTATTTATGGTGGCATTGCCGTATTAAGCTGGTCTACAGTAGCTACGATGTTTAAAATGGCACTGAAGTATTTCTCTCATTTTGAGATGCTTTTGGTTGCCAGTTTTACGGCATTGCTCATATTCAGCATAGCAATGACTATACTGAAAAAATGGACTGACCTGAAAACTCTCCCTGCCAGACAGTGGGGATGGTTTGCATTGGTCGGTTTATTGAATCCCGTGGCTTACTATCTGGTCCTTTTTAAATCGTATGCTTTACTGCATGCGCAAGTGGCACAACCGATAAACTATGCCTGGCCGATTGTATTACTCGTTTTACTGGCTATTATTGCCCGCCAGCCAATACCCAAGATGAAGTATATTGGTATGGCACTATCTCTCGGAGGAGTAGCTCTTATATCGTTAGGTTCGGGTGGTATAAGCGGACAGAGTTTACCTATTACAGGATTACTACTCGCTTTCTTAAGTGCATTTTTATGGGCAAGCTATTGGATAGTAAACAATCAGAATAAAAAAGTGGATGGAATAATCGCATTGTTCCTCAGCTTCCTGTTTGGCTCGTTATACTTACTGATAGGAGCTTTGTTTGCAGGAGTCAGTCTGAATTCTGTACCGGGAGTATTATCGAGTATCTATGTAGGCGCTTTTGAGATGGGGATACCATTTATATTTTTCGGACTGGCTATAAGGAAAACGAATAATCCGGCTCTGGTGAATCAGATGTGCTATCTATCGCCGTTTATTTCCCTTTTCCTGATCCATTTGGTATTAGGAGAGCAAATATACGTGACTACATATCTGGGATTATTCCTCATCGTATTTGGTATCGTATTCAATGAATATCTGACAAAGTATTTGCGGAAAAAGGCTATTGACTAAATAAAAAAAGCCGGTTAATACCGGCTTTTTACTCTATATTCGGACTGATATTATTCAGCTCCTTCTTCCTCGTTCACAGGGGCAATCAGTTTATAACCTTTACCGTGGATATTGATGATCTCAATACTTGGGTCCGGTTTCAACAGCTTACGCAACTTTGTGATATATACGTCCATACTACGGGCATTGAAATAGTTGTCATCAACCCAGATTTGTTTCAGGGCATGATTTCTTTCCAATATGTCGTTAGCATGAGCACATAACAAAGCTAAAAGCTCCGCTTCTTTGGTAGTCAGTTTAGTACTTTCACCATTGATAGTCAGAATCTGCTTTTGAGTGTCAAAGTTCATATTACCGAATTGGTAAACCTGTTGTTCTTTACTTCTCTTTCCTTTTACACGACGGAAAATAGCCTCGATACGAAGAACAAGCTCTTCCATGCTGAACGGTTTTGTAATATAGTCGTCAGCTCCGGCCTTAAAGCCTTCAAGGATATCATCCTTCATATTCTTAGCTGTTAAGAATATGATCGGAATTTCTGTATTGATTGCTCTGATTTCTTTTACCAGAGTGATACCATCTTTTTTAGGCATCATCACATCCAGAATACATAGGTCATACTTTTCTTTTACAAAACCTTTGTATCCAACTTCCCCATCAATGTAAAGGTCAGTGTCATAACCTTTTGCCTGAAGATACTCTCTTAGCAGCATACCAAGATTCTCATCATCTTCACATAAAAATAATTTCAATTTTTCTTCCATAACTTACTTATTTACATACAATTTATTTGAGTTGCTCATTATTCTTCATTATAGGCAGGCAGATTATAAATTTGGTGCCTTTACCTAATTCACTCTCAGCTTTTATAGTTCCTTTGTGATCTTCAACTATTTTCCTCACATATGCCAATCCCAGACCAAAGCCTTTCACATCGTGCCGGTTGCCTGTAGATACGCGATAGAAACGTTCAAATATCTTCTTTACAAATTCTTTCTTTATACCTATACCATTATCTTCTACTGAGATATATAGTTTATTATTGCTATTCCATGTACGTATCATCAATTCCAGCGGTACATCTTCTCTTCTGTACTTCACTGCATTATCTAATAAGTTAAATAACACATTGGTAAAATGCATTTTATCTGCTTCAATAGCTGATTCTGTGGCTTCCAAATCGATATCCAGATTACCTCCGAATTTTTCGACTTTTATCTGGAAAGTATTAGCTACACTTACAACAACATCATTGGCATCCAGTTCTTTCATTTTCAGTGTTGCTTTTTGCTTCTCGAAAAGAGACATCTGCAAAACTTTTTCTACCTGAAAACTTAGCCGTTCGGTTTCATCATTTATCACGCCTGATATATGTTTGAAAACTTCCGGAGACTTCGTGATGGAGCCATCTTTAAGCATTTGTGCTGCTAATGAGATTGTTGACACAGGCGTCTTCAGTTCATGTGTCATATTATTCATGAAATCACTCTTCATTTCCGACAAACGCTTTTGGCGGAATGTGATGTAAATGATTATAATAAATGTTACCAGCAATATAAAGGTAAACAAAATTGACGGATATAGAAATTTTACTTCACTAAACAAGTATTTATCCTTATCCGGGAAATATACCTTCAGGTATGTAACCTTATCCTGCGGATCGTTAGGAAACAACGATTGCAAATAATAGTCCTTCCTGTTTTGCATCGTAAAAAACGGCTGCTGATATATCGGCTTGTCGTTTTTATCCACCACTTCGTACTGGAATGGCAACTCTATCCCATTCCCTTTTATCTCGTTTCTGATAAGAACCTCAAGCGATTTCAAATTCACCCGTTCTGCTATAGGTATATTACTTGCCGTATTTATAATACGGTTCAATACCTCGTTCATTATATCGCTCTCGTAAAGATATTTCTTTTTTTGTTCATCCTGCATACCGAATATCGTTTTCGATATAGCATTCGTCCCACCTTTGCTCGGCGACTGGAAAATCTGACTCTTCGGAGTTTGAGTAGTGGTCGACATATTCAACTCCATGTTTATCTCCATATCGGGAGCTGTCATCTTCACTCTTTGCTGATGCGTTACTGTTTCTTCCTGCATCTGATTCTGCAAAGATAATGATCTGTTATAAGCGGCCGCCTGTTTTTTCTGATTCTCGAGAAATGCCTCATTCAGATACTTCTGTGTCTGATCGAGTTCCAAACTACGAGAAACCTGCAAAAGGCTTCTGTTTATAATTTCATTAAACTGATCACTCCTTATCCTTATCGATTCTCTAAGGTAGGTTATTTGTAAGTACAATAGGCCAAAGAACGCAAATGCCATTATTCCGGCGAGTATCCATATTGTCGATTTTTTCATTTTAGCCTCTCTATTCTACCAAGACTTGCTTACTTTAATTAAATAAATTTTATAGGTCTCGATTTTACTATTTAACAATTAACACAAAGATATTGTTTAACATTTGAAAAAATAAACATAAAGGAAATATTTTTTCTATGCAAGCTTATAAATATTTTTTATTGTAGCAAAATAAATTTTAAGCTTATTCCAAAATTACTGTTTGTTGTCGAATATGACGACGATGAAATTAATGGCCTGTTGAGGATACGATCATAGAACGCTCTCAAAGTCAAAGACCTGCTCATTGCATAATCCGCAGATATTTTTAACGTTACAATAGTCGTGCCACTTGTTGCCTGCGTAAAATTTTCCTGAATCTTACGAAGCAAGGCTTCAACTGTTTTATGCGACAGATCTGCTTTTATATTCAAATCGTTATTGAACTGCCCTGTTGACTTCTGGCTCAGTCCTATGAGACGGTTGAATTCATTGATACGATATCCGAATCCGACTACAAATTCTTTTTGCAGAGATTCTATGATCTGATAAGATGACATATTTAAGGTTAAAGTACGTGCATTATTATAACGTGTATTGATTGTCATATTATTATTCAGTGTACCCTCGACTCCAAATAGAGGATTAAACACTTCGGATATACCGACCGATGATATATTGTATGGTGAAGACGGCACCGGATTTCCACTGAGGATATCACGTATATATCCGAGTTCGTCATCTGCCTGTACCCAATTTGAGAAAGAATTATAATTACTCACCTGATAGTAACAGGTATATGCGTGATTGAGCCGTAAATTCTTAAATTTCTCTTTTATAAGCGGGATGCCAGTCAGCCCATCATATGCCACTGTCCAGTTAGGCAGTATAGATAACAAGGACGGAAACGCCGTGAGCGCGATATTATTTGCGCTACGCCCTGTATAAGCAGATATAAATGCCGGAATAAGCACATCTGCGGAATTAACATCGACTTCGCCTGTGGCAGCCGAATAAGGCTGACCGATAAGGCCCGGAGTATTTTCGCTGATAAAGCCCCCGCCGGGATAAGAAGTATTTCTATATTTAGCCTCAAGTCTGTTTTTTATACGATACCTGTTTACAAGGAATTTTTCAAAAGCTGCCGAATAGTAATCATTTCCGGCATTGCTGCTTTTAAGAGCTGAAGACAAAGCCACAGTAGTCATAGAAAAGTTGCCGCCGAATGTTCTCGAGGTATTCGGAGTACCATCTTCTAAAACAGTATACTGAACTTCAGTCCGTTTATTATTCTCATGTTTGGCATTCAACTCTATCTTGAAGTCCTTAAACGGTTCTATCTGCGCTCTGAACTCGAATGTTTCGGCCGTGTTAAATACCGATGGGGAGACATTCATAACATTGCCTACAAGCCAGTCCCTGTCTATCGACTTTTGTATAAAATCATCACCGCCCTCTAGTCCGAAAGCAAAACCAAGTCCCGGAACCATTCCGTAATCGGAACCCTTCTGACCGAATGCATCACCTATGCCCGGTTTGAAACCTGAAATATACGTTTCGTTATGCCTTGAGTAATTAAACCCTAATGTGCGCACCGACATTAGCCCACGCGCTGAATATTCTGCTATATCCTGTAACAGTTTCGATGTTCCGGTTTCTCTATATCTTCCCTCAATACTCAGCTGTATATCAGCAGAGTCTTTATTATTTATCCGGATTGTATTCTCATCTACCTTTTTAAATTTCACGGTATATGGCTTTCCGTCTTTTCTTGCGGTTACCTGTATATTTTTTGTATTGAGTCCATGCGTAATTGTTGCAGTTGTATCTCTTTGTAGCAATACATTCTGTGTAAAGCGACGCCTTTCGGGCTCACGTTTTTCCCGTTCACGCTGGCTAGGAGATTGCGGTCTTCTCTTCGCATCGAAACGGTCATTTACTCTTTTCAAAAATGAAGATTTATTATACAGCGCGGTCATACTGAATCTGTTTGTCAGATCCAGTGTCATTGTATTACTTATGGTATTGCCAATCTCTACACTATCTATATTAGCTCCGCGATCCCACTGATAGCCGCTCGTATAACCGGCATTAGACGTTACCCAATCCATAGCCGGAATATTCTTGAACGGAAGCTGATAGGTAACTTTTACTGTTTGCCTGTATGATAGCGGGTCTCCAAGGCTTTTCAAACTACGCATAACAGCATCTTTCCATGTATCATAGTCGTCCCTGTTCAGTTTTTTATTCACTTGCAGGTATGGTTCTTCTATTTCGGCTCTGGTCCCCGATTGAAAAGAGAATTTCAGGTTACGGGTAAAATCCCAATCGATATTAAAATCCCTGTCCCATAAGAAAGACTGGCTCCATGATAAAAATTCGCTGGATGTTCCCCCGCCAAGCCTGTAGCTTTCTATATCACGCAAGGCTGTTTCGGTATAGTATCGTACAATATTGGAATTAAAGGCGATATGAGACGGAAGATAATTAAAGCCTAATGACCGGGCAAACTTCGCAGCCCCGGACTTACTCTTTGCATTTTTGAATGGTTCCCAAGTCTTCACCATCGGACTATATGCATAATTGAATGTCGCCCGATAATTTTTAGTCACATCATATACCGTAGTTGGATTCTTCGTCTCACTCTGGCTATATGAATAGCCGAAACTAAAGTTTGCCGGATCGTATGGCATGGGAGTCTTACTCTGAATATTGACCTTAACATTATTCACACTGATGCTCTTCGTTGTGGTTTTCTCCTGCGCCAGACTCTTTATTGAATCTTTTTCGGCCTTGGTTTCCACTATGCTCAATGCCTCTTTAAGTGTAACATCCTGATCGAATGGATCGTATTTTGGAGTAGTTGTCTGATTAGAATATGAGTAATATAAAGGCAGGCTTACTTTCGCTTTCTCCGGAAAGAATTTACCTAATTCTATATTAGCAGCGATGCTATATGTATGATAATCGTCGGAACGCCTTTCCATCAGTTTCTGATCCAAAGCTCCAAATCCAACAGTTTCTTTCCGTCCCGATAAATTTATTGTCCCTAAGTCGGATAGAGCAACGTTCAGATTTCCTTGTGCAGCCCATCCGCCTTCCTCATCAAAGTCGGTAAGGCGAAGCTCATTTATCCAGACTTCTCCCGACTTGACCACTGTGCTGTTATTCCTTACCCCAACCATTATCACATTGATCTCGGATAATGAAGGATTACCAATCACACTTACCCTGTTGTTTTGCTTATCGGGGTCATACTCGTAATAGAGTGTTGTATATGAAACTGTAGAACCGGCTTTTCGTTTCTCCCTGTTGCGATGCAATTTTACATCTTTCAGTAATTCCAATGGGAAGTCGAACATGTTCTCGTTAGGCCATACTACATTTCTGTCAGTTGAACCTTCCGGAGTTATCACCAACGGTATCTCGTATTCGTAATAGTTATTTTTATAATCGGAGCCCAGACGGATAAATATCGTGAAATCGCCTCTTACTAATTTCTCCCCATCGATAAGTTCTTCTGCATGGGTAAACATTTGTAAGCGTTTATATCGTCTGAGGTCATAATATGTATTTTTATAAATCGCACGCGCATCTCCAGCACTCAGCTCATGTATACGCATAGACAATGATTGCTCATTCTCCTTTGTCATCTGTGCCTGATCGGGGTCGGTAACACGGCTGAGCCCCGGAGGAAGTACATAACCGACAGGCTTACGGTCCGAATTTTCTTCTATATTTACTGTCGCAATATCGAGAGTACCATTTCCCGATGGCTCATTATTTTTATTTAGGGTCTGTTCGTATGCGCGCCAATCGCCACGGACCAATTGCAATGTACCAAAACGCAAGAATGTAGTCTGATTGAAACCGGTCATAAACATGCGCATAAAGCGGATACTCTTAAAATCCGATATATTCCCTATTTTTTCACCTTGGCGTACAGGTACTTTAAACTGATACCATGTCACTTCTCCAGTCGTACCATTACGAAGCGGAACTTCCACTTTGCGGCTATCGGCTATATAATTTTCGCCGACATTCATTTTTTTAGGATCAAGCTCTATCCTGTACTGAAAATAGGCTTCTGTTTCATTCAATGTATTATCCTGATCTATGTCCTCCACATCAGGTACAGGCCGGGCGGCGGTAGAATAACTCTCTGAAGTCTGCTTGGTATCAGGGGAGTTTCCTTCGGTATTGTTATAATATTTATAACGATCGAGTATACTTACCTCATCCCGGTCATAATCTGCCCCACGGTAAAAATGGTAAGTATCCCCGGCAGGGTCGTTCAGTGGTGAAAACCGGTCAGCCTTTAATTTCTCTCTTGCTGCTGCTGATAGTTTGGCGTCATAATCCTGTAAGTATTTACTATATGTACCAAATATAAATTCTTCTGCTGTGCTCAACCCGTTCAGTCCCACATCCTGCTTCCTGCGGGCATCACTTCCGGCATTATCATCAAAGGCATATACTGTCGACTGGCGTTTTGGTACTTTACCCCATACCGTAGTTTCCACAGCATCGGGATCATCATTGACAGGAAGTCCGTTTTCAAAGAATTTCTTACCGTCTTTAAGAACATCCTCTGATATTTCACCCAGATTTATATATAAATCGCCTCCCTTTGCCGTCTTGTCATAAACAAACGGGTCCATCAGCCAGAATTCTATATACTCTACATTCGACGCTTCAAAATCACGTACATCCATACGGCGGGTAATCCCTCCCCAACGGGTTTCCGGATCTCTCAGCTTTCCGTCCGAATCTATATTTGTTGCATCCAGATTATAAGGACCTCTCTCATTAGGATAGAAAGACAGATTCAATGCAGGGAGAGTCGCCGATTCATTATAAGGAACATCCTTATTCGGATAAATCTCATACATATTGATCTCCCGTACAAAGTGGTTGGATAATTGGTCCTGATCATTTTTTATATGATTAGGTGTCAGAGATGAGCCTTTACGGGTAAAAAGATTGTCTATCATAAACCATGATAACATAGCCCGGTTCATTCCATACTCTATCTGGTTGCTCAATTTCGCCTCTTCAAATAATACCTTATTATCCTTACCTTTAGCACCAAAAGGAGTAGAAGCCAAAGTCCATGCATAAGGATTTTTTATATCTATCCGCGATTGCGATGATTCGAAATCATCCAAATAAGAATATCCTCCCGCTTCTTTACTCTGATAATGTCCGGGTATCATCTGGGCAAACTCGGCATTGAACGAAATCTGAGATGGCTGTGTCGCTTCTACAAATGGCAATTTATCTACAAGATTTGTCAGCCACATCGATTCTGTTTTGTAGGATGTGTTCAGCCCCCACAAAGTATTTTTCACAGACTCGTCTCCAATCTGTGTTTTCATCGTCAGAGGCTTCTCATAGTAGTGCATAATAGTACCACCAATATTGAAATTTTTTGAGATATCGTAACTCAGATTAAGTCCCAGCAAAGTTTTTCGTTGCATATTAAAAGTTCTCCCCTCGGAAGAAACTTGTATCGGTGTATTGGAATCCAGCAAATTCTGATTGATAATAGTAACCCTTCCCGCTATATAATCGACTATATAGTCCACACCCTCGACCAAAGTAGCTCCGGCTGCGGTTAATTTCACAGAACCCTGAGGTATATTGGTGGCATTAAGGTCTATCTCGGCATTACTGGAACCCGATCCTCGATACGAACCTGATATTTTGAATTTATTCTTCTCTGCGATTTGCTGGGCGACAGTCAACGTGGAATCATATAACTCCTGATAGACGTATTTATCAGCAATGGAATTGTTTCCTATCTTCTGTCTCAAATGAGAGCCAAAAGGCTCGACCACAGGAAAGAAAACACGTCCGTTCTGCGACTTAACGGTATATCCTTCAACGAAATCAAAGATACCGTCACCTTTAGCACCTTCTTTATTCGTTACTTCATTGTTGCGGGAATCGAGCCTGTCGAGATTCATGACTCTCAACAGCAATTCATTCTTGATATTACCTTCCGGAATGTAATTTATATACGTGCCGATAGTGTCTGACTGATAAGATATATTCAACCTGAAATGGTCTTGCTGAACAGCATTATCACTTACCTTATATACATTCTTCATCATCATATCCCAAGTGTAGGAACGAGGAGAAAGAGAGACGGGCTTTATCAGCTTTACAAACAATGCTCCGGATTTTGGATTCCCGGAATCATATTTATCTACAATGTTAGTCGCCAGTTCACCCACCTGATAGTCTTTACCATTAGCTCTGTATGTATAAGCTACTGCAAGCACTTCATCGGCTTGCAGGGCCGAGGTAAGTGATATATAACCCAATTGCGGATTAAAAGTATATTCAGCCTGAGTCAGCAACCGGGCACTCTCTATTTTCTCATAATCGAGGCCGCTTTGTATATATCCACTAAACAGACCCGTGATCTGGGATATATCCCTGGCTCCGGGTTTTTCCGCTTTAATGGTAGCATATAGATTATTTGCATCATTATCAGGATTGTCCGGTTTTCCTATGGTTGCAGTCCATTTATTATTCTTGATTTTTGTATGTTCACCTATATCGGCAAATGCGACTATATTACGGGATTGCGTATAATCTCCCCTCTTATTTGTCACCCATACTTCAATATTAGTGATATTGACAGGCGACTGAATAAAAGGCAGTTTAGACATTGCCTTATCATAATTGTCACGAAAATAGTTGGATATGAAGAAATGCCTGTTGGCATCGTATTGGTCGGCTTTGAATTCGTACTCATTGGTTTGGATACCACCCTTCGAACTTGTCGTTTGAGATTCGGACTCTTGTTGCGATACGACCATATTGACACGCAATTTGCCAAACTGTAGTTCGGTATTGATACCGAAAAGTGATGTACCTCCGTTAATGAGGGAGTTGGTCGTTGCCATGCTTACGTTTCCGGCTTCGATACGTTTTATTATCTCATCTTCCTTTCCCTCATATGCCAATTTTAGTTTTTTAGAATCAAAATCGAACAACGCCTTTGTATCATAATTCATATCGAAATTGATCTTATCGCCTACAGATGCCGTTACATTCATCTGTATATCTTCATTAAACTCAAAGGCTGTTTTACTCCTGTTACGTTCCGACAGAGTAGGATTATCCGTACTTGTATGTTTGACACCCATCGTAGCCTCCACATATCCCTGTGTCCTTACCTTTACACCTCCGGGGCCAAAGAGTTTTTCGGCCGGCCCGATATCCAACTTTATATCCTTCAATGAAAATTCATCTTTTTCATCCTTATTGTCGTAGGTTTCCACATTCTTTCCCTTAAAATAGTTGGACATAGAACGCTTCAACGTATAGTCCATGTATTCTTTAGGGGTAAGTGAAAAAGGCGTTGATATTTCCTGGTCTCCTACTTTGGTGCGAAAGATGTACAGTTTTGTATTGGGGTCATATTCTACCGACGTCTCAATATTAGACGGAGTTTTGAGATCGGCAGGAGTATTATCTTTAAGATCCTTATATGTAGTTATCTGCGTTTTCTTTACCGGATAACGGGGCACTGTATCCTGTGATTGCAGTTGGTCAGCGTAAGCAAAAAAGGAATCTGTCTTACCGATGATACCGGAAAACAAACTCACAGAACTTATGAGGAGCGTAGTTACAAATAAATATTTTATATATTTTTTCAACTCTAAAAATAAATAATAGATAATAAGGTCGCAAACCTATCTATTGCCTTGCTAAGTTAAAATACACTACATACTTAGAGCATCTTCAACGCTGTCTTTATAATCTGCTCGACGGTGCTATCAGCCTTATCCTTTAATATTTTAGCCACAACTTTTTGAGATGCCTGCTGGGTAAACCCGAGCATAACTAATGCTGCTACCGCTTCTTCCCCTGACGGATGTCCCGATGCAAACATATCAACCTGCTCTATCCCACTTACTTTTATCTTATCCTTCAGATCTACTATCACACGTTGTGCCGTCTTCAGACCAATTCCTTTAACGGTTTTCAACATATCAGAATTCCCAGAAGCAATAACGTTCGCGAGTTCCTGTGTGTTCATCGAAGACAATATCATACGCCCGGTACTGGCTCCGATACCCGAAACGCTTATTAATAACATAAAAAGCTCTCGTTCCTGTTTGTCAAAGAAACCGAATAACTGGTGAGCATCTTCTCTTATAGCTTCGTAAATAAAAAGTTGTGCACTTTTCTTACCTGTCAGGTTTGAATATGTATTCAACGATATACTTATAAAATATCCTACGCCATAGGTTTCAAGGGTGACTGAGGCCGGGGTTAATTCCGTGATTTCACCTTTTATATAGTCAATCATAACTCTATTATATTAAGGTCGCTGACCTATTTATTGTTTTGATAAGTAAAGCTACAATCATCAGTTATGATTAGAAAACATAACATTAAATCATATCTGTAACTTAATTTAATTAATAACGAAAAAACTTAAAAAAAAGTATATCCTGCAAGAGAACTTTTTCAAGCCCTTCAATCCCCGCAATTATCTTATTTAATGGGCAAAGATAAAGTTTTTAGATTAGTTTTTATACCTTTGTCTTAGTCTATTAATTCGAAAAGAGAACTATGCAATTAAAGAAAGTTAAGAATCAGGCCAACAATCTGTTTACAGAACGCACTTCAATCAGAAAATATAATCCGTCGATAAAAATCAGTAAAGAGGAAATGTCCGATATCCTGCAAGATGCAATGACTGCGCCCTCGTCATTCAATTTGCAACCCTGGCGTTTTTTCATCTTCGACAGCAAAGAAGGCAAAGAATTGATAAAGCCATATATGATGTTTAACCAGCTGCAATGGGAGACCTCATCTGCTATAATAGCCATCTATGGCGACATGGACAATTATTCCTCTGCCGATAAAATACTGTCGGCCAATGTGGAATATGACTTAATGACACAGGAACATAAAGACAAAATGCTGGAGATCATGACTGGTTATGGTGCAGGTTATACAGAAGAAAGGCTAAGAAATTCCATCCTGCTCGATTGTGGCTTTGTGACAATGCAACTGATGCTTGCCGCTAAAAATTACGGATATGACACCAATCCTATAGGTGGATTTTTGCGTAAAGAGTTGACCGAAGCCCTCGAACTTGATCCGAAACGATATATTCCCATATTGCTTTTATCTATAGGGAAAGCTGCGGAAGAAGGTAAAGATACAGTACGTTTCTCTGTAGATGAAGTTACTCAATGGAGATAATTCATGCTGTGAACAATCTATAAGAGATAACAGTTTACAACAAGGCTAGAGTCACAGACCAATTTAGTCACAGTTTAAATTGTACCGAAGATATATCATTTAATTCCATCTATTACTTTTTAACTTTAAAACCCCTGATTTATATGAAAAAACTCATATTATCTATTTTATTATTAATAATAGCGATGACAACAATTCAAGCTCAAAACCCGTTCTTTTCGGCGTATAAAACGCCTTACGATACACCTCCGTTCGATAAAATAAAAAATGAACATTACGAACCTGCCATAGAGAAAGGTATCAAAGACCATACTATGGAGATAAACAAGATAATAATGATCAGGGCTGTCCCTACTTTTGAGAATACAATAGTACCACTGGAGGAATCAGGGAAACTTCTGTCCCGTGTTACATCAGTGTTCTTCAATCTGCTGAGTGCGGAAAGCAATGACGAAATGCTGCAAATAGCCCAACGGGTACAACCGAAGCTTTCGGCACACTCGAATGAAATCAATCTAAACGAAGGGCTGTTTCAGAAAGTGAAAGCTGTATATGACAAACGATTCGAATCCAATCTTAATCCTGAGCAGATCCGTCTGGTGGAAAAGACATATCAGGGATTCGAAAACAGAGGGGCTACGCTCACCGGTAAAGACAGGGACACCTATAAGGAATTATCTTCTAAATTGAGCCAGTTAACGCTTACTTACGGACAAAATGCATTGAAAGAGAACAACAAATTCGAAATGTTACTGACCGATAAATCAGACCTAGCCGGACTTCCTAAAATAGCGATAGATGCTGCTGAAGCTAAAGCCAAGTCTAAGAATAAAGAAGGATGGTTATTTGACTTATCAGCGCCAAGCTATATTGCATTTATGAAATACTCTTCACGCCGCGATCTCCGGGAAAAGCTATATAAGGCATATACTACTCAATGTGCTGCAGGCGGTGAATTCGACAATCAGGAAAATGTAAAAGAAATCGCCAAAACCCGTATGGAAATCGCCAATCTACTGGGTTATTCCGATTATGCAACTTATGTATTGCGCAACAAAATGGCTAAGGATAAGAAGCATGTATATGAGCTGCTCGATAATCTGTTCGATGCCTATACCAAAGCTGCCCGCGAAGATGTGAAAATGGTCGAAGGTTTCGCTGTAGGCATGGAAAATAAAGATATAGATCTTCAGCCTTGGGACTGGTCATACTATTCCGAAAAACTGAAAGATGCCAAATATAGTGTCAGTGACGAACTGGTACGTCCATACTTCGAACTGGAAAATGTAAAGAAAGGCGTATTCGGCCTGGCTACCGATTTGTATGGCATCACTTTCAGAAAGAATACAAAAATTCCTGTTTACCATCCTGAAGTAGAAGCGTTTGATGTATTGGACGAAAAAGGCAACTTCCTTTCCGTGCTTTATACAGATTTCCATCCTCGTGAAGGAAAAAGACAGGGTGCATGGATGACAGAATTTAAAGGCCAATACATAGAAAAAGATAAAGATTCCCGTCCGCAGGTGCTTATTGTAATGAACTTTACCCGCCCTGCCGGTACAGACCCCGCGCTGCTTACTTTTGATGAAGTAGAAACATTCCTGCATGAGTTCGGACACGCATTGCACGGTATGCTAACAAAATGCACTTACGAATCTTTATCCGGAACCAATGTCTTGCACGATTTTGTAGAACTGCCTTCTCAGATAATGGAAAACTGGCTGACAGAAAAAGAATATCTGGATAAGTTTGCCGTACATTACAAAACAGGTGAGAAAATACCGGCCGAACTGGTAAAAAAACTTGTGGACGCAGCCAACTACAATGCCGGTTATCTGTGCTATCGTCAACTATCGTTCGGATATCTGGATATGGCCTGGCACACGCTTACACAGCCATATACAGGCGATGTGATCGACTTCGAACGTAAAGCGATGGCTAAGACCGCTCTTCTGCCTCTGGTAGATGGCAGCGCTATGTCCCCTTCATTCGGACATATATTCTCGGGCGGATACGCAGCCGGATACTATGGATACAAATGGGCTGAGGTACTTGATGCAGATGCTTTCGCCTTGTTCAAAGAGACCGGAATTTTCAACAAAGAAACAGCAGAATCGTTCCGTAGAAATATCCTCGAAAAAGGAAATACAGAAGAGCCGATGAGCCTGTATGTCAAATTCAGGGGACAAGAACCGTCTGTGGATGCATTGTTGATTCGCAACGGTGTGAAAAAATAATAATTTTTGTTTTTATAAAAGGCTATTTCAACACGGAATAGCCTTTTTGCTTTTATCCGGCTGATGTGGATTTTTATAAAAAAGAACTACTATTTACTGTAAATGGTATCATATAAATTTTTCAAAGAACTCCTTATCAACAACCCTTATTTTCTGATTGTTTACTTATAGATAAATATTTCAAGATTTGATTACAACTTTACTTTGTTAAGCCTATTTTGTATATTGTCATTTTATAAAGTTTTATTACTTTTGTGTCGAAATAATAGAACGAATTACACACTTGACACATCATCAGCCTTCATGAAGTATTTCCTTTGGTTCTCTTTCCTTATATTCTCATTTTTTATAGTTAGCTGTAAAAAGAAAGAACATACAAAAGTCAGCGAATCTGACAAAAAAGAGGTTCTCCAATCCAAATTTGCAAGAAACTATCCGGAGTTTGATCTCCGCATATTACAAGAGTCACTAAAAGCCCATACGACTAATGATTCCGTATTAAAATCAATATATACTACTACAGAGTTCAATCCCGTATGGATACATGACACACTCGATACAAAAAGATTATATACGTTTATTGATATTTTGAATCAGGTTGAAGAGCATGGATTGTCTCCCGAATTATTTTCTTCGTCAAGAATAAAAATGATGGCAGATGCAATAGACTCTGGCACCTTTGTTAATAATCTGGATACAGTGTATAAGATAATGATCGCTTTGGAAGAGACATCGACCAGGTCTGCCATAAAGTATATTACAGGGATGAAATACGGCTTTACCGATCCCAAAAACCTGTACAAGAAAGATTATGATATCGTTACCTCTGCTCCCGATTCTTTATTCTATAATAATCTATATGCTGAGATAAAAAAGGATCCCATTTCGGCTGTACTCAATTCACAGCCGTCAGAGGATATCTATCTAAGGTTGAGAGAAGAGTATAAGCTTTTAAGAACCATACAAGAAACAGGCTTTAAAGAGATAACTTCAGGTGATGTTACCTATAAACTCGGTGATAAGAGTAAACACATTAAAGACATTGCAGGCAGGCTTATGTTGACCGGAGAATATAAACCAGATTCGATAAGTAGTGACAGTCTCCACATAAAGCTGGATGAAGAGTTGCTTGCTGCAATAAATACTTTCAGACGAAGGAATTCATATCCGGAAGAAGCAGAAGTTGGTAAACTAACTATAAGCGCACTAAACAGACCTTTTGAATATTACCTTGCTAAGATACGGGCAAATATGGAAAGGTATCGCTGGAAACGGGCTAAAGCAAAACATTATAAACATATAGAGGTAAATGTGGCTGCTGCCATGTTAGTTGCCAATAATACTAAGAATGACAGCCTGCCTCTGATATCCAGAGTATGCGTTGGTTCGGTAAGGAATAAAACCCCTCTTCTCCAAAGCGATATTAGCTATATGAACCTCAATCCCATATGGAATGTACCGGCAAGTATTGCTCAAAAAGAAGTAGCTGTATTGCAGAAAAAAGATCCTACTTACATCAAACGACATAACATGAAACTATACAAGGGCGGTAAGGAAGTAGATGTATCGTCAATCGATTGGGAAGATGTCAACCCCAGTAAGTTTTCTTATACTATCAAACAAGATCCGGGAGGAGGAAACTCACTTGGCCTGGTGAAGTTCATGTTCAACAATGCATTCTCTGTATATCTTCACGATACTCCCAGTAAACTCGCATTCAACAGAAAAAACAGGGCCGTTAGTCATGGCTGCGTGAGAGTACAGAAGCCTTTCGACCTTGCATTTTTCTGCGCTTCACCTATAACTGAGGTTTATAAAGACCAGCTTTACCATAGCATAAATAAGCCTCCGGTATCTGATGAAGGTAAGAAGTTGCTTAAAGAGCAGAAACTAAAGAAACTACCCGATATTATCAATATCGATAAGGACAATAAGATATCCTTATTCATTGATTATTATACTGCATTTATGTATCCTGACGACGAGGCACTGTATTACGCCGATGATATCTATGAATACGATAAGCTAATATTGGACGCTCTGAATCCCAATCAAACCGCAGAAAAGAAAAAGGAGGATAAATAGATTCTCTCCTCTTACCTTATTTCAGCCTTTTATTAAAGGCCTGGATCACTTTTCATCAAAAAAGTCTGCAGCTCTCTGGCTCAGGTCATGAGCGCTTTTCTTTGCTTTATCTGCAAAGCTATCTACTTTATCCACTATTTTATCCGTATAGCTCTGAGTTTGCTTCGAGACATTTGTGAATAACTCTCTGGCCTTCTCTATAAAATCTTCACTCTTACCTTTAAAGAATTTCTCCCAATCTATATCAAGACCTTCTTTATCCATATAGTCTTTTACTACTGATATAGACTTAATTGCCTCCTCCTCTGTGAGTCCGACTTCAACCTGAAGTCTCTTTACCAAATCTTCCATATCGTACTTATTATTGATTATTCTGTAAATATAAAACAAAATGAACAGATAAAAGTTCTGATTTGCAGCATCATAGGAACCTGATAGAAACAAAGAAAGAACTGAATATCAGTTCCTCCGGGATAGTCACACTATCTATATTTTTAGAAGCGAAATCCTAGTGCCACCGACATATTACGGTTTTTCAAGTCCCGTCCATCATCGGCAACATTATGAAAACCATATTCATAGGTCAGGTTTATCGTCCATATATCATATATCAATCCTACCCGTCCCAAGACTCCGTAATCCCATCGATTCCATTTTCTCAAAGCAAATGTTTCTTCTTCATATGAGGGTATTGTAATTTGTGTACCTTGTACAACACCATCCTTTATAGTTGTAGCATAGGCCTCCCCCCGGTTCTTACCTTTAAAGCCGTACGCAACGTAGCCTCCGGCATTGAAATTTATTGCAAAATGTTTTGTCAGATACACCTCATATCCAAGGCCTAATGGAATCTGCAAATAGTCTGCTGCTGTATTACGAAGAGTATCGCCATAATATTCAACATCCATAGCTGTATTATACTCACTTCTCTGGATATGCTGTTTAAGTCCCCTCTTTGTTACATAGAGACCTGATTGTAGCTGAATATTATGCAGTATTTTAAAGTTTACATTAGCACCTATCGTAAAACCAACCTTAGGCTCTTTATACATGTTTGCTCCTTTGATATCCATTGTAGCAAAGTTGAAACCGAACAGGAGATCTGTGGTCAAACGTTTTCTTATAGTCTGAGCATTCGCTATGGAAGATACCAAAACTAACAAACCGACAAGTAAAAATATTCTAGATACTGTTTTCATAAAGCTTATATCGTTCCACAAAGTTAAAAGAATTAATTATATAATAAACTAAAGAGTCTATTTTCCTCAAAAATTTCATTTGCCACAGCTTGTATCTGTTCTGCTGTTATAGATTCAATCTTACGAAATGTTTCTTCAAGGGTATTATAATGATTGTGATGAAAAAAACTCTTTCCAAGCGACAGTGCCATATTTTCATGATTATCACTCATTACACCGATCTGTCCTATCAGTTGTTTTTTAGCTATCGACAATTGTGATGTACTCAATTTATCATTCTTTATCCTCTCCAGTTCTTTGTGTACCAGATCTATACATTTATCAGCATTACGCTTGTCGCATCCGAAGTAAATAGATAAAATACCGGTATCGGTATAAGCCGTCGCAGTAGAATCGACGCTGTATACATACCCTTTTTTCTCTCGAAGCGAAATATTCAGGCGGCTATTCATACCCGGCCCTCCCAACATATTATTCAACAGATTTAAGACTTTCTTATTGGGATCAAACATCGAATACGAACGACAGCCTATCAAAGCATGCACCTGAGATGTCTCCTTATTTTCAATCCTTTTTTCCAGCTTTATTTCGGCAGGTATCAAACGTCCATTCGGACATACAGCACCGGGAAGATCAGACAGATACTTTTCGGCAAGATACACAACTTTCTTAAAGTTTGTATTTCCTAACGAGAAGAAAACGGTATTGGACGGTACATAAAACCGGTCAACAAAGGCTCTAGCTTTCTGCGTATCAAAGTTTAACAGCGTATCGGGTTCTCCCAAAATGTTGTGACCTATCTGGGAACCATTGAAAACAAGATTCTCAAACTCGTCAAATATCAGTTCCGAAGGATTATCCTCATAAGAATGTATTTCATCTATAATGACTTCGACTTCCTTATCTATCTCCTGTTGAGGAAACCGGGAATGGAAAGTCATATCGGATAACAGTTCAAACGCCCGTTCGAAATGCTGCTCCAAAAATATGGCATAAACAACCGTCTCTTCTTTATTCGTATAAGCATTCAGCTCTCCCCCTACATGCTCCATACGATTGATTATGTGATGAGAACGGCGTTTCTTTGTCCCCTTAAACAACATATGCTCCACAAAATGAGCCATGCCATACTCTTCTGGGGTTTCATCACGTGTCCCGGCATTCACGATAAAGCCGCAATAAGAGACATTTCCTTCCATTGGTTTATGTACAATGCGAAGACCGTTAGATAATGTATGCGAATGGTAATTGATCATTTCTTCATATAATGTGCCCGTTCTTCAGGCTGGAACTTCTCTATAGAATAGCGTAACATTGTCCGCGGCATTTCCTTATGAAAACGATCGAGAAATGAACACAACTTATCTTTATCCTTTTTACCGGCTTCACGCAGCATCCAGCCAATAGCTTTATGCATCAGATCATGCTTGTGGCACAGTAATTTTTCAGATAAAGCGAATATATCATCCAGATCACCACGTCTTATAAAAGCGAAAGTAGCCAGAATAGAAATACGCTGATCCCAAAGCAATGTACTCTCTGCCAGGATATAAAGCACCGAGCGGTCTTTGTCCACAAGATATTCCCCTACTATATCTTTTGCACTCAGGTCTACCAAGTCCCAATTGTTGATATATCGAGTTTTCGACAGGTAATAATCACAGATTTCTTTACGTTCTGTTTCTTTGGCCTTCTTAAAGCGTTCTACAAGAATAAGCAATGCACAAAGACGGCATTCATGATATTCACTCTCCAATAGCTTGGTAACTTCCGGGAATGGAATATCCTTGTATTTTTTCGCCACTTTGCGGGTATCAGGCACTACAACCCCGATAAACCTGTCACCCTCGCCGTACTGCCCTTTTCCTGTCTTGAAAAAGTAAGGCAAAAATTCTTTTTTCTCCTGCGTGGAGTATGATTCGAGTTCTTTTTGTATATCTTTTGCAGTCATTGTATCTAAAAAAGGTAACAAAGGTAACAGTTTTTTCAGTTAAAAGCAGACGCTTCGTAGTTAACAATATTTATTATCATCAGGAGATGATTTACACAATTTACTATCCACATTTATTAACCATATATAGTTAAAAAGTAACAGAAGCAACACATTTTTCAGTTAACAGTCAACAGTAATCAGTTAACAGAAATACAGTTCTTCAACCTAAAACTCATTACTCAAAACTTATTACTTGTTAGAAGGTAACAAAAGTAACAGTTTTATTCTCTTTTGTAGGGGCGAATAAACATTCGCCTATTGTTAATTCGAAGGTATGTTAAAAAGTAACAAAGGTTACACTTTTTCATTCATTTGCTAATCACTTTTTCAAAGAACTATCAGCTAACAACAAAAGGCTATCAACTATATACATAGATAAACTTTTATATAAAGAATTCTATTCGGACGGAAGTTTCCTTTCTATATCCTCCGTATATGCCGTATCTGGTTCATACATCAGCCTTTTGCGCTCATTCAGCCGCCATAGCCAAAACAATCCGCCTATAGGTATACCTATTGTCCATACGCAATTCAGATATCCCATAAGACTAAAACCAAACCCGAAAAGCAATTGGAACTGCAATAACTGAAATGAAAAACCATGAATGGCCGAATATGCTATTGTAGGTACATTCAGGCAAATAACCGCAATGTATTTTATCCATTTCTTTTTCAGATCACTCCGCTTTATCTGTACAATCACATATATATTAAAGGCCGGTATAAGGATTGCAATCAACCCTATCAACCAAAACGAAAACATAGACGGTATAATCTTTTTTATATCGAGTACATTTATAAACTTAATCTTTCCTGACTCATCATCGAAAGAAACTTTAAAAACTCCGAAGTAATCATTATTTGAAAATTGAATGTAAGCATCAGTTGTACCGGCAGGCGTATTATCAGATGTTATGGTCGATCTCACTTTCTCAGCTTTCATAAAGGTGTAATCTAACTCCGTACCAAATTGTTTCACGATATGATGTCGAAAATCAGCCAATCTAAGTTTTAATGTATCCAGATCAGCCCCTCCAAAGTCATCCTTATCTACAGCCATCTGATCAACAGCCTCATCATATTTCTCATTCAAAAGATTTTCCACAAATGCTACAGTAGTGGTTTTATAGGTAAACATATTGGCGACCGTTTCGCAACCGGCCATAGTAGCAATTATCAGAACTAACAGTAAAATTTGCTTTAGGTATCTCATAGTATTCACACTTGGTTATCAACAAACAAAAATAAGAATAAAAGCCAAACAAAAAAGTGCAACCATCTCTGATTGCACTTCTCTATATCGAATATCTTAAATCTGATTACTCAGCATTCAACGTAAAACGTTGGAAACCTGTAACAGCAAGCTCTTTATCATGTTGCGCAAGATACTGAGCTATTGTTTGCTTAGGGTTTTTCACAAATTCCTGTTGAAGAAGTGTAAATTCTTTGTAGAATTTCTGCAATGCGCCTTCAGCGATCCTGTCAATTAAGTTTTCAGGTTTGCCTGCTTCAACAGCTTTTTCTCGGGCAATCTTAAGTTCTCTTTCTTTTATTTCTTCCGAAACTTCTTCCGGTACCAGAGCAACAGGACTCATAGCAGCGATTTGCATAGCTATATCTTTAGCTACCTGCTCATCAACATTCGGTTTGTTGAAACCAACGACAGCTGCCAGCTTATTACCCGGGTGAACATATGCTACTACTGTAGGAGCAGTGATTTGCTTATACACGTTCAGTTCCATTTTTTCACCTGTAACACCCATTCTGTCAGTTACAAGCTCTGCAATAGTACGGTCTCCGACCTTAATACCTTTCAGTGTATCTATATCAGCAGGTTTGTTAGACAATGCAGCATCAAGTATCGACTTAGTCATACCTACGAAATCGCCGTTCATTGCCACAAAGTCAGTTTCGCAGTTTACTGCTACTATTGCAGCGAAATCGCCGTTTGTTGCAGCCAACACACAACCTTCTGTTGCATCGCGGTCTTCACGTTTTGCAGCAAAAGCCTGTCCTTTTTTACGAATTATTTCGATTGCTTTATCAAAATCTCCTTCTGCTTCAGTCAAAGCATTTTTACAATCCATCATACCTGCACCTGTCATTTTACGCAAGTGTTGGATATCTGCCATAGAAATTGCCATGTTTTTCTCCTTTTATTTTTGGTTTATAATTATACTTAGAAAAGAAAAGACCAAGAAATAGTCTCTAAGAATGCTCTTAGAGGCTAATTCTTAGTCTATTAAACTTTATTTACTCTTCGTCTCCTTTAGCAAATTTACTTGCTACAGCCGCATTGATAGCCTCCTGGTCTTCTTTTTCAACCACAGGTTTCTTTGCGCCGACTTTCGCTTTGCGCTCTCTTCTTGGAGCACCTTCTTCATCCTGAGCTTCTGCAGCTGCGCTATCCGCTTTTTCGATCTTTCTTTCCTCAAGACCTTCTTTGATTGCATCGCAAAGGCTTCCAAGGATAAGTTCGATAGATTTGGCAGCATCATCATTTGCCGGGATTACGAAGTCGATATCATCCGGATTAGAGTTTGTATCTACCATTGCAAATACAGGTATTCCGAGACGGTTTGCTTCTCTTACGGCGATGTGTTCTTTCATCACATCCACTACGAATAGTGCAGATGGAAGACGTGTAAGATCCTGGATAGAACCTAATGTTTTTTCAAGTTTAGCACGCTGACGTGTAACCTGAAGTCTTTCTCTTTTCGATAGAGTATCGAAAGTTCCGTCTTTCACCATTTTGTCGATAGTCGACATCTTCTTCACAGCCTTACGGATTGTAGGGAAGTTAGTCAACATACCTCCCGGCCAACGTTCTACCACATAAGGCATATTTATTGACAGGGCCAGGTCTGTAACAACTTGTTTTGCTTGTTTCTTTGTAGCAACAAACAATATTTTTTTGCCCGATTTAGCGATCTGCTTCATAGCAGCAGCAGCATCTTCGGTCTTAGCTATTGTTTTATATAGGTCAATGATGTGGATACCATTGCGCTCCATAAAAATATAAGGAGCCATTGCCGGGTTCCACTTTCTCTTCAAGTGACCGAAGTGTACACCAGCGTCTAATAATTGGTCGAATTCTAATTTTGCCATTTTTAGTTTTTTGATCGTTTACTTTCTTTTTCTGTTAGCGAATTGTCGGGTAGCTCATTTTCAGAAGTCCCGGCAATTTAGATACTAAACGTAATTTAAGAGATGAGGCCGACTCATCATATATTAACCAACTTGTAACTTTTAAGCGGCCGTAGCCGTGAAAGCGTAATTGGGTAAAATAATATCCAAATTAACGTTTTGAGAACTGAAATCTTTTTCTTGCTTTTGGTTGTCCCGGTTTTTTACGTTCTACAACACGTGGGTCGCGAGTCATAAATCCTTCAGCTCTAAGAGCAGACTTATCTTCAGGATTGATCTTCACCAAAGCACGGGCGATACCAAGGCGTGCAGCTTCTGCCTGTCCTTTGTATCCACCACCGTTCAGGTTGATCTTGATGTCGTATTTTTCAGCAACTGCAAGTTTATTTAGCGGTTGTTTTACAACATACTGAAGAATAGTTGAAGGGAAGTAATTGTCTAGTTCACGTTTGTTGATCACTATTTTTCCGGTTCCTTCGCTTACGAATACGCGAGCTATAGCAGCTTTACGTCTTCCTATTGCATTTACTACTTCCATTAATAATTATTTAAGAGCGTTAATATCTATTGTTTTTGGCTGTTGAGCTTCATGGTTATGCTCAGTACCTGCATATACATAAAGGTTTTTCAAAAGAGCTGCGCCAAGACGATTCTTAGGCAACATACCTTTTACTACCTTATGCACCAAGCGGTCGGCTCCTTTTTCCATCAATACGGCAGGAGTAGCTTCTCTTTGTCCACCCGGATAGCCTGTATATCTAAGATAAACACGGTCGTTCCATTTGTTACCAGTCAACACCACTTTTGCTGCATTGATAATAATCACATTATCACCACAGTCTACATGCGGAGTAAAACTTGGTTTATACTTCCCTCTCAGAAGTTTTGCCACTTTGGATGCCATGCGTCCAAGTGTCTGCCCGTTTGCGTCAATCACAACCCATTCTTTTTGTACGGTTGCCTTATTCGCTGAAATGGTCTTATAACTTAAAGTATCCACTTACTTAAAAATTAATTTGGTTAATGACTTTTTTTGACTCACAAAACGCTCATCCGCTTATCGAGCTAAGATATGACAAGCGATAATCGTTTGTTAATCAATTTTTTACGTTTTATTTCGTAATAATCGGCTCGCAAAATTACAAATTATCAGTGAATTAACAAAAATAAACGGGGAATTTTTTGATACGTAAATGAGTTAATATGCAGATATACCAATAAATGAGAAGATTGGGATAAAATCATCATCGGCATTCCTCTTTCACCCTGTACCCATCCTGTATCTTATACCCTCTGGCCTCAATGCATTGCAGAGGTATAAATTTAGCATAGTGGCTCGCAATACTGGCGGGAAGTATCATATCATGAGGCAGGCCTTCACTTACCCATATGGTTTGTTCATTATTAATGGCATATGGCGAAAATTCGTCTGTAATATCTACACCTCGCGCTTTTTGCTGGTCGGTGATGGAATAAGGTTTGAACATTGCATGCGAAAACGGATGAATATCATATTCTTTGATTTGCGGATAAAAGCTGTAATAACAATTGGTTGTCCATAAAGCAATACTGAGAATAAAAGCGCAAAGCAGCACTTTGCTTATTCGTGGTAAATATAATTTGCCATCTCTAAATAAAAGTATTCCCCCCGTAAACATTACGGCACACAATATCCCAGGTACAAATCGTATATCAGGCCCGCCAAAAACCCAGACCGCAACAGAGGCAAAGAAAACAATATACAGTAAATATATCTGTTTTTTTATTTCTTTTCCCTTTTTTAGCATCAGATGAGATGCGAATATAAAAGAACAAAGGGTGAGCAAATATATTATATCGGTAAGTATATTGACAAATAACGGATCCCGGGTACTCTCCCCCGGATAACGCAGTGCAATCCTGAAAAAATAATAACCTATATCGAATATATAATCCTTTTCTCTTATAGCCACTTCGCGTGGAACTTTCCAGTCGAAAGAGAATAAATCGATCTGATAGAACGGATAGATAAGATAACCGGAGATCACAACATTCCTTATCAGCCACGGAATCAATATGAAAAGCCCGGCAACAACAACAACAAATGAAATAACCTTATATTTTTTCTCTCTGAAAAGATTATACAGCAAATAAATACTTACGAGTCCGAGAGGGAAAAACGATAATTTACATGTGAACAAAAAGACAGGAAGCACAATACCGATCAGGCAATTCGTTTTCAGCAGCTTAGGGTATAATACAATCCGGGCAATGATATAAAACACGATGAAATTAGGTAATATATCCGTAGAAGTATTCCCCAGAAAGTAAATAGAAACCCAAAAGAGCAGAATATATGAAAGCAAGATAATTACACGCTTTACCTCATACTTAGAAATAAACAGTTCGTATAAAACCCAGCAGCCGACGACTGTTACCACTAGCGGTTGCAACGGATAGATAGCCTCACCCAATAAAAAACGAAACGAAAAAATAGCACTTAGCAGGAAGTAATTTGAGTTGAAGCCAAACCTGTCGTCCAAATTTGCGACTCCGGGCACAACTGCATATTCTTCATTCCACCTGATATTTTGAAAATGGTAAAATGCTGAATCATACACATCCTGTTGCCACGTAAAGAAATAGAGAGAGAACAGTAGGAATAGGATTATAAGTACCGATTGAAAAGGCGAAAAAACTCCTTTCGTTGACTTTACAATATAATCATAGGTATAAAACAACCTTCTGGGGCAGATAGCCCAATAGTTTAGCGAAACCAGAAAGACAATAAATAAAAATACCTGATTGGATGGTAGCCACAACGACCACACCGACAAGGGCATAATAAGAAAACACAACCCAAGCAGCAGTTTATCTACAGGGTTGTACTCTTCATCACGTTTGCAAATCCTATTATATAACGCGAGCAGCATATCCCCAAAACTAAAGAGGATAAAGAATATGATTGTCCATGTTATAAAGTTTGCAAGCATTATTTTTCAATTAGCTGATTAGCAAATTAGCAAATTAGCAAATTAATAGAAAATCATTTTCAAATTTGCTAATTCCCGAATTTGCTAATTATTATATTGCCACTTCCCCTTTTATATGCGGATGCGGATCATAGCCTTCCAAGCTGAAATCCTCGAATTTAAAATCGAAAATACTTTTTACTTCAGGGTTTATTATCATACGTGGCAACGGACGGAAATCGCGTGTCAACTGCAAGTTCACCTGCTCCAGATGATTTGTATATATGTGCGCATCCCCTAATGTATGTACAAAATCGCCGGCTTCGAGACCTGTTACCTGCGCCATCATCTGCAACAAAAGAGCATATGACGCTATATTGAAAGGTACACCGAGAAATATGTCGGCACTACGCTGATACAGTTGCAGACTCAACTTCCCGTCAGCCACATAGAACTGGAAGAAAGCATGGCACGGAGGAAGATTCATATTCGGCAGGTCGGCCACATTCCATGCACTGACAATAATACGGCGCGAATCCGGATTGTTTTTGATTGTATCCACCACATTGGAAATCTGATCTATAAAACCTCCGTTATAATCGGGCCAGGAACGCCACTGATAACCGTAAATATGCCCCAGATCGCCATTTTCATCAGCCCATTCGTTCCATATACGTACTCCGTGATCCTGCAGATATTTCGCGTTGGTATCCCCTGCCAGAAACCAGAGTAGTTCGTATATGATAGATTTGAGATGTAATTTTTTGGTAGTGAGTACGGGGAAACCGTCTGCCAGATTGTAACGGCTCTGATGTCCGAATACACTGATCGTACCTGTACCGGTGCGGTCACTTTTATGTGTACCCTCTGCCAGAACACGTTTTAGTAAATCGTGATATTGTTTCATATTGGGATATTTTGTTTTGCTTTGAAAATTATACAAAAGTAAGATATATTTCGCTCAAAAAAAACAATGGCTCGTGTTATGCTTTTGTAATATTTCTAAATCCAGGACTCAATCCTGTTTGTATCGCTTATATCTTCGCGCCCTTTTGCACCTCCGACATTACCCGAAGGAAATTACCGCCCCATATCTTTTCTATATCTTTATCCGAATAACCCCTCTCCAATAATTTCACCGTGATATTTATCATGTCATTATTACCCTGACATCCTATCAGCCCTCCGCCACCATCAAAATCGGACGCAATACCCACATGGTCGATGCCCGCTACTTTCACCGCATAATCAATATGGTCTATAGCATCTGTCAGGCTGGCTTTGCTTTTATCTTTATTGATAAACAGGTCTACGAGACATATCTGTACTACCCCCCCGTTTTTTGCAATTGCCTGCATCTGCTTGTCGGTCAGGTTGCGGTCGTGATAACACAGCGCCTGCACAGACGAATGCGATGCAATGACAGGTTTGGTAGATAGCTCTATTACATCCCAGAATGTTTTTTCTCCCACGTGCGAAACATCCACCATAACCCCCAGCCGGTTCATTTCCTTAACTACCTCTTTCCCATAAGGACTAAGGCCGTTCCATTCATGTTTTGTATCACTCGACGTATCGCATATATCATTGTCTTTGGTATGGCAAAGGGTTATATAATTCACTCCCATTTTTTGGAAACGGGCAATATTGGAGATATCCTTGCCTATGCCATATCCGTTTTCGATACCGATGAATACAGCCTTTTTACCTTCATTTTTAAGACGTATAAGATCGTCGGCTGTATAGGCTATGCCGCAGATATCCTTGTTTCTTTCTACCTGTTGATGCGTTTCTTTTATATAGTTTTCTATCTTATCCACTGCTTTCTGTGTCGACTCTTTATCACGAGACCCTTGTGCTATATATGCAGCGAAGAAAATAGCATCCAGCATCCCCTCTTCCATTTTAGGGATATTCACCTGATTTTGTTCCCTTTTTCCTATATCAAATCCTGCTTTTTTGAATTCGGTTGGGGTATCGCAATGCGTATCAACCGACAAAATATGCTTATGCAGTTCTTTTGCCTTACGGAAAGTATTGGCTTCGTTCACAATAAGCCTGAATATTTTAAGCATTGTCGTATCCCCGCCATAAACATGTCCTTCGGGATGCCATTGTACCCCTATAACTGAACGGTTGGGATATGCTTCTATAGCTTCTACAACGCCGTCCTGCGCAGTTGCTACGGCACGGAAATTCGGAGCAAGGTCTTTTACTGCCTGATGATGAAAAGTATTTACCAGGAACTCATCAACACCCAATACTTGTGCTAGTTTAGAATCTTTTTCTATAGCTATCGTATGCGTCCCCTGTTCTCTCGGCTCTGTTTGCTTATGATTGATACTCTTGTCTTTTAACTGCGTAGGAATATCCTGATAGAGTGTTCCTCCGAAAGCTACATTTATCAGTTGCATTCCCCGGCAAATTCCAAGTATAGGAACATTCCGGTCGGTAGCCAGTTTCAGTAATACCAAATCGTAGATATCACGGAGGGAATCTATATCGTTCATATCCGGGATTGCTGTTTCCTTGTAATATGGGGGATTAATATCTTCTCCTCCGGTCATCACCAGCCCATCGAGGTCTTTTACGATATCCCTCAAAATTATGCCATCTGTTATTACAGGAATAATTACAGGCTTACCTCCCGCCTTTAGTATGGCGTTGATATATGTCGCTTGCACTACGGAGCTGCCTTTATCTGTCCGGCCTGCTGACAAACCTATTAACGGTGCCGGCCCGGAGCGTAAATCAACAAATTCCGAATCTATGGTTTTATATAATTCCGGCAGGCTCAGAGCAACTGTTTTCTGGCTGTATATACTTCCGCTTACCGATAAGCAGATAGAAAATATGATAGATACTATTTTTTTCATCTCTTTATTATTAAAAGCATTAACCGTTTCCATTACTTATTATCATCTTTTTATTCCCTCCCTTTCGGGGAGGTCAGGAGGCGCTACCAATTGTTTCTTTACCCAGTCTTTACCATCTGTCAGCCGGGTAACCAATACCGCACATACTACATTTCCCGTAGAATTGAGCAGTGTAGCCGGAATATCCACAATTGTACTTATTATCATCAGCGTTCCCGCAAGCTGAGGGGAGAATCCAAAAACTGAACAGATAAGCAACTCTCCCGTCATACCTCCGCTCGGTATCGCTCCCATTACCGCTCCCACCAGCAATGCCACTCCGATAATCATAAACATGTTGGAGGAGGATGTAAGTTCCTGCCCGAATATAGTGAACAGGAATATAACTTTAAGAACCCCAGCCATTACCGAACCATCCTTATGTATATTTGTACCCAAAGGAATAACTGTTTCTGCAATATTCTCCGGAACTCCCATTCTTTTCGATGCCTCGATATTGACGGGGATACAAGCCGCACTCGAAGAAGTGGCGATCGCCATCAGAGACGGTGTCGGCATATTGCGCCAGAAAGCTATAAAGCCCTTTTTCCCTCCGGCTATGAAAACATAAACCGAATTCAGCACAAAAAAAGAGATGGCGGTAAGTATCAGATAAAGCAGGAATACATGTAAATATCCATTCAGTATCTGTCCTCCCAGCTTCCCTACTGTATCCGCGAAATAACAGCCAAGGCCTAAAGGCGCGGCCATCATGATAATACTCATCATTTTCAATATTATACTATTGGCGGCATTAAGCAGCTCTGCGACGACCTTCCCCTTACTCTTCGAAAGAGCAGTAGCAAGCCCAAAGAATGCGGAAAATATGATAAGGGGCAGTAAATTTGATTTGGTAAACAGTTGCTGAAAATCGGAGACCGTAAACGTATTTACAAATATTTCAGCAGATGTCAGTTGCCTGATTGTTTGTTCGGGAAGCCCTGTCAACACATCCGACTGGTTAATACCACCCAGCGGGTTGTAGAACAAAGTAAACACATATGCCACTATCGCCGCTACAACAGACGTCAGCAGGAATACGAGGGCAATATTACCGACAACCTTCCCTACCATATTCGATTGCTTCATATTGCAGATAGACGACGATACACTGAAAAACACCAATGGTACTATCAGCACAAACATCAGGTTAAGAAAAATATCCCCTACCGGCTTAACGACAGATGCACCTTCCCCAAAGATGATACCACATATCCCTCCTATCAATATTCCACAAAGGAGAAGAATAGTATATACATAATTTCTTAAAACATTCATCGAAACAAACAAATTGTATAAGTCTGCAAAATTACACTTTCAATCGGAGAAACTACATTTGTTATCTATAAATATTTGCTGTTTTGAAAAAAATGATATTCTACAGGAAACAACTATCCTGTTGATAGTCTTAATTTTCGCTGTATATCTACAAAAAGCTTTATATTTTTTCTCCCGTAAGCCTTGTTATTATAATAAAAATACATATATTTGCACCGCGAACGCAAAAATGGTGATTGTAGCTCAGTTGGTTAGAGCGTCGGATTGTGGTTCCGAAGGTCGCGGGTTCGAGACCCGTCTTTCACCCTAAGAAGAAAAGAAACTGTTTATCAAGCAGTTTCTTTTTATTTTTATAGCCATGCTATAATCAAAAGAAGTATGATAATATCACCACAAGGACCAAGGCCGGAAGCATATTCGTCACATTGATATCTTTTATTTTAAGGATACTGATTCCCAGTCCTATCAACAGGATTCCTCCTACCCCGGTCATATTCGCCGTCATATCATCACTCATATAGCGCATGATAAAAGCTGCGAACAGAGTCAATCCTCCCTGATAAATTAAGACGGGAACGGATGAAAACAAAATGCAGATACCAAATGTGGAAGCCAAAGCTATGGACGAAATTCCATCCATAACAGACTTGGTCAACAACAAATCCGGGGACTTTCCCATACCATCTTCAATTGCTCCCAATATGGCCATAGAACCGACACAAAACAACATAGAGGCTATAATAAATCCCTCTGTAAATTGATTTGTTGCCACATTGCCTTTTTTCGTTCCCGAACTTTTGGATTCCAGATAA
Source organism: Dysgonomonas gadei ATCC BAA-286 (assembly GCF_000213555.1). Lineage (GTDB taxonomy): Bacteria > Bacteroidota > Bacteroidia > Bacteroidales > Dysgonomonadaceae > Dysgonomonas > Dysgonomonas gadei. The sequence goes on along the minus strand of NZ_GL891993.1, from coordinate 29,408 downwards.
TTGGAAAGGCGCCGCAAATGTTTATCGATATCGATACCCTGTCCGGTTATGGAACCCAGTACAATACTCACCACTACGATAATCACGCTTTCTATACGCAACGACATGGATATGCCGATTGCAAGAGTAACCAGCCCGATACCCTGAAATACAATACCTGTCATTTTGGGAGATAGTCTGGAATGAACTATCAAGCCAATAAGACTTCCTCCTATAATCGCCCCAGCATTGACGAGTGTTCCTACCATAGATATAGTAATTATGCTTAAATAGATTTGATTTTCTACAAAAATAGAAAATATATCGACATTTTATTCTCCATAAGTCCAATTCGTTTACAGAAATCAAAAAGAGCTACTCAATATGAATAGCTCTTTTCGAATCATGTTATCTCAAATCAGAATATTTTGTATGACAACTGAAAATTGAGCATAGGCCACCATTTCAGCCATTTAGTATAGTCATCTATATCTTCAAAACTTTCAGATGCATTATTCACCACATCTAATTTCTTCCCATTTTGCTTAAGGCTGTAATCCCCCTGATAAATCATACCCAGTTCAAATTTGAAAGCGACACGCTTGTTCGCTATAGCACGGCCAACCCCCAGTCCGAAATAAGGTTTGATTGTTTTTCCCAGTTGAAGAGTTGCATCCAGATTTGCATCGTCCAGAGTTAACCTGTGGCCGTCGAAGTCAAGATAAGGCCATTCTGTTACCCCCTCTTTTAGTTGAGCCGGATTTCCATTATTATCAGCCAGGAAACCGCTTGCTTTAAGCTTATTTGCTCCTATAAAAACACCTGCTGTAAGATGAAATATCCCTTTTGTAGGATGAAAATCCACTAATACATTTCCATTGGTAAAGTTCAATTCTCCTTTCATTTTATAATCCGGAGTATAGCCAAAAGCCTCATCAAAAACACCGTCCGGGTCATCTAAACTAATATCAAATGTACTTGTCTTAAATCCGATAAAATCAATTCCTGCACGTAATTTGAAATAATCGTTTATTGGTGTTGCCGCCTGCAAACCGACCCCCATGGTTGAAGCTCTTAAGCCGACACTAAGGTGGGAGAGAAATGTATTCTCAGACTTTTTCTCTGGTACTTGAATCGTTACCGGAACTACTGCGATAGAATCGGCAAGTGATGTCGTTGTAGTCTCTTGAGCGTGCAAAGGTAATACGCATAATGCGATGATAGTCAATAATAGTAGTCTCATGTTCTTTTTAAATTGTTAGGTTTAGTTAATAAAGTGTTAGGCTATCTACTCTTCAAGCCCCAAAGGTATAAAAAAAGTTAAGCAGCATACATAGTAGAATGTTAAATTATTTATGACACAGATATAGCATATCTTAAAAACGGGAAGTAAGAATAAAAATGTACTTTTGCACAAAACTAATTATTATTATGAATTATATTGAAGTAAAATTTATATGTACACCCAATGATGAGATCGTCAATAGTGTACTGTCAGCTACAATCGCAGAAATAGGATTTGAAAGCTTCGTTGAAGACGAACTCGGCACAACAGCATACATCCAGAGCAGCCTGTTCAATATCGAGGAGCTTGATAAGTCTCTAAACTCACTCCCTGTAGAAGCCGAAATTCTCTATACATACAAAAGTATAGAAGACCAAAACTGGAACGAAGAATGGGAGAAGAATTATTTCCAGCCACTGATTATCGACGACAAATGTATTATCCAAAGCACATTCCACAATGTTCCTGCAATATACGACTACAATATATACATCGATCCTAAAATGGCCTTCGGAACGGGACACCACCAAACCACCGAACTGATGATACGCGAAATACTGAAAGACGATTTCAACGGTAAATCGGTTCTCGATATGGGCACGGGTACTGCTATCCTTGCTATCCTTGCCTCCATGCGTGGAGCGAATCCAATAACCGCAATAGATATAGATCAATGGGCGTATGATAACGCTATTGAGAATCTCAACTTGAATAATGTTAACAATGTGGATGTAAAGATAGGCGGAGCCGAACTATTAGGTAGTGAGAAATTCGATATCATCCTGGCCAATATCAACCGAAATATCTTACTGAATGATATCCATTCTTATGCTTCAGTCTTAAATAATGGTGGAACACTATACATGAGTGGTTTTTATGTAGAAGATATTCCGGCCATAAAAGAAGAGAGTAGTAAAAATGAGTTAATATTTGAATACAATACCGAAAAAGACAACTGGGTGGCAGTAAAGTTTACTAAATTGTCTTAATAAAAGACATAAGAGGAGGCTTCTGATTCGAAACCTCCTCTTATGTGTGAGTTAAATTAGGTATTAGGCTTTAAGGTAAATAAAGATTGTTTGGTTATCGATACAAAGGAACGACATAAATTAAACCGTACCAAATAAAAAAACATATTATAAAACATATTTTTTATAAATAATGCTAACATATCGAAGCCGAAAACCAATCTTTTTTAAACCCTTTTAACACCTACCTAATTTTAGTTAATTTTATTTATCAACACATAATTCGCCCCGTATACTCTACATAATAACAAAATACGTGCCAGCTTAATTCATATAATCCCACATTGGCAATTGCACAGGCTTCTGTTTAAGACAATCGACCGCTTTAGCATCCAGATATTTCTTATGTACGACCAGACGGAACATATATTCACTAAACCATTTATCTGTAAAAGTCAGATAACCTTTATTGCCCGAAGCTGCTCCCCAGCTATTTTCGAATTCCCATTTTACAGGTGTATCACTCACATCTGTGTCGCAACCGATTAATGTCATGGCATGACTCGATCCGCTCTGCCGTGTCAAGATACGCGCTTTCTTATCCATCGACAAATTTACACCCAATAAAGACTGATAATCATACATATTCGGATCCAGTATCCCCGATTCCCGATTAATCTGCTTACCTACATCACAAGAAGCATACATGGCCTCGTTATTCTTTATGGAAGCCAGAGCAGCTTTCTTTATATCTTCATTCGGCAGGTTCAGATATATCCAGTTGATACCTTCTATCGTATTCTTGTAATTCTGGATTTCATATAGTTGGTAATACTCACGCGTAGGATCGTTCATCACCATTATATAGTTGTCAGGTGAATAATCTTCCGGCGTGATAGCTTCATAAAACTGTTTCGGGGTATAATTACGCAATTCCTTTATAATACCGTTTTTATCCTTATATCTCCATGTAAATTCTGTGGGCGGTTCACCAAGACATAAAGCAAGAACGCGGTACACATCTTTTAGTATAACTGTTTTCTCCGACCTTAGATCTTGTATTTTTTTACCTGAAGCCGCCTGTTCCCTCAGATTATATCCGCCGGAGCGTAGTCTCTCATTCAGCAAACCAAGCATCTGCCTTGTATTGTTCGAATGTGCAGTTTCCGGCATTACATCCTGAGGCACAACTCCATATTTCTTACCGGCATTATAATACAGATTCCAAACACCACCGTCACCAACAGGAGATTTGAACAGATATTCCACTGCCCTGTCTCCAAACGGGTCTTTACTCGTACCTATAATATTTTCGAGAAACAGGTTGGCCTTCTCAAAAATATCCCAGAAGTACAGATAATTGTGAGAGAAATCAAATTCGCTGATATTGTATTTCTCCATAATAGACGGACGCAGTACATTCATCGATGTAAACATCCAGCAGCGTCCCGAACTTTTTTGATCCGTAATGCCTTTTACATTCACTCTGTACCGGAAGTAGTGATCGATTTTCCCTTGCAAGCTGTGATTCAGGACATTTGCCGTGATATTGGCATTTGTTGTCAGAATGTTCTGAATCGCTTTTGTTGGAGCATCTTGTTTAAAGCTCGATTGTATTTCCTGCAGTTCTTTTTCTGTAATGCTTTGCGCTGACAGAATTATCGAAGAACATAACAAGGCTCCTGTTAACAGAATCTTTTTCATATATGAATAGTTTTATTAAATCATTGCACCGAAACCCACATATTAAGTCATAAGGATGTACTTCCTCTGCTAAGATATAGCGGTTTTCAAGGTAAGACAGATCAATTAATAGTTTTTATTATACAAAAATAAGAAATACGGCGGGATAACAGTCTTACAATGTTACATAAATCGAAAAGGTGACACTTTTCTCCCTCTTTTTCAATTATGAATTAACCACATATCACGTAAACCCCTTATCACTTTAACCTATATTTACATTATACTGTTAAAAAGTAACAGAAGTAACACTATTTACAGTAAACAGTTAGCAGTTAACAGAAATGCAGGTCTTTCAACTTAGTCCTTATCACTTATTACTTGTTAAAAGGTAACAAAGGTTACACTTATATCAGTTAACAGTCATCAGTCAACAACTTATATCTTGTCTACTCGTATCTCATATAACTTTCAACTTATTACTCAATACTTACTACTTATTAAAAGGTAACAAAGGTTACACTTATTCCACTATTTTCTATCTATTACCTTTTCCCCTCTCTGTAAGTCCCCCTTGGGGGATTCAGGGGACCTATCAATATTTCAAAGAGCTATCATCTATATATACATAGATAAACCCAAATACAAATTATACCTCAAACTTCCTGTATATGCATAAATAATTGCCTTACATATGAAGATTCTTCTCTAAAGAATTTATCTTTGCATCGTTTTAATCAAAAAATCATCAGGAAAATGACTGAAATACAGCCGGCCTCTCACTCCAAACAAAGAATACGTTATGCCGTAATGGCTCTTTTTATAGCTCAGGGATTATGCTTTGCCAGTTGGGCAAGCCGCTTACCGGACATTAAGAAAGATTTCAGTGTAGAAAGTTATCTGCACTATGGGTTGCTAATGTTCCTCATTCCGATAGGTAAATTCGTAGCTATACCATTGGTCGGATTCTTCTTGCCTCGCATCGGCAGTAAGAAAACCGTCCTGATAAGCATTACAGGCTTTACACTCTCTCTGTTTTTAGTTAGCTTAATGCCTAATATTACCGGATTGGGAATAACCATGTTCCTATTTGGTATTTTTTGGAATATGACCGACATATCACTCAATACACAGGCCATTGAAGTAGAGCGAATCTACGGAAAACCAATCATTGCCACATTTCACGCAAGCTGGAGTCTGGCCGCATGTATCGGCGCATTGATAGGTTATGGTATGATTAACCTGAAAATAGGGACTTTCGTCCATTTTGCGATAATTACAGTAGCCGCGCTTATCGCTATACTTATCAATTATAAATACCTGCAGGAAGCATCACCAATAGCTGCACAGGCAGAAAAGAAACCGGAACCGCAGATCAAACCGAAAGGCTTCCGTATGCCTGAAACATTGCTTATACAATTAGGTCTGGTGTGGTTGCTTGCTCTCATCGTAGAAAATACGATGTTCGAATGGAGCGATGTGTATTTCCAATCGGTTATAAAAGCACCTGAATCTCTACAGGTAGGTTTCCTTGTATTTATGATTATGATGTTTTCGGGACGTATGCTTACTAATTTTGCATACCGTATCTGGCAAAAGAAAACAGTGCTACAGATTGCCGGAGCGCTTATACTGATAGGCTTCGTTACGTCTTCCCTGTTTATTCATACTGCCGATACTCTTATTATAAAAGTTATAATCAATTCGATCGGCTTTATGCTTATCGGACTGGGAATATCCTGCGTAGTACCTACCTTATACAGTATTGTCGGGGATAAGGCTAAGACTCCGGTTGGAACAGCCCTTACCATTATGTCGAGTATCAGCTTTGTAGGGCCGTTGGTTGCCCCGCTATTAGTAGGTGCCATATCCGACAGTCATGGGATGGAGTGGGCTTATCTTGCCGTAGGGTTATTAGGCGGATGTATTGTTGTTATTGCAGCATTGAGCAAAACGTTGAGGAAATAAGTTGTGAGTTAAGCGAATCAGTGGTTGATTTTTAACGTTCAATTGTTTTCTGCTACGCACAATCAGAGATTGCTTGTGTTCCTTTTGGCCAAAGCCCCAAAAGGAACCAAAAATGCTTTGACGCCCGCTTTAAAGGCCGACCCATAACGGACTCAAAGGCTAAACGAAAAAACTCGCTCTGAATAGACCATAATACGAATCGGTCGATAAGCTCAAACACGTTTCCGTTTTTTAGCCTTTTTCGCCCTATGGGTACCCCATCCATAAAGCAAATGGCGTCGGCTGACGCATGACAAGGCTGATGCATATTTGCTTTAAGGGCTTTGCCCTCACTATGGCGTCCGCCCCTGCGCATTAGTGACGCAGGCAGGCACCCAATCCATTGCAGGCGGCGTAGAATCAAACGGGGCGATACCCCGCTGATAATTCAGCTAAAGATGATTCCGTATTATTTTGCTCCACCGAAGCTGCGGTGTTGGGTCGCCGAGGAACGAAGCGCTAGCCTTTTGGTTCGTTTTGGGCAATGCCAAAATGAACATTCTGGCGGAACGAAGTGTAGCAGAAAACAATTGAACGTTAAAAATCAATCACCGATTCATATCAATTAATAAATTATGAATGAATCCGAATTAAACGATTTATAACTTATAAATCATAATTAAACAACAGGAATTATCTGCTCTGCTGTCCTTATCCTATTTTCCACATCTTCTTTCGTACCGTTAAACGGACCTGAGTTCTCTATTTTGATAGTCGCCATTGCAGCGGCAAATTTTCCTGCTTCTTCAATACTTGCGCCTTTGGCCCGCTTATACAGATAACCTGTAACATAAGTATCGCCACAACCTGTTGCGTCAACTACTTCTGCCGGTTTATAAGCAGGTATCTTATAGAATTCCTTTCCGTCATATATTACGGAACCTAAGCTGCCGAGAGTAACCAGCACTTCCTTTACTCCCCAGTCGTATAATTGCTGTGATGCTTGCTTTATGTCCTTCATCCCTGTGAGAACTTCCATCTCCAGATCATTCACTTTTAGTATATGGACATATTTCAGTGTTTCCAGCTTATCCTTCCAGTCTATCGGATATACATTCTGCTCCCTTACCTCGCGCAAATACCCTTGTGAATCGACTGCTATAAGCCCTTTTCGGGAAAGGTACTCGACCAGTTCGAGCGAAAAATCATCTGCGAGCAATGCACCTAATAAGAATATTTTGGCATCTAAATTTTCAAAACCGTCTACAGAAAAAGGGTCAGCCTTTGCCAAAACCCGCTGCGTGCGGTTATTCTGATTTTCTTCGTATATATTCTCAAAATATACGGAATGTTGGCTCGGGATAACGTGTACATCTACATTTTTGGATCGCAGATCATCTACGACACTCATTTCAGACTCGGCCAGAGATGTAACCAATGAATAGTCTATATCATCGAAATGACGGATGGCATGAGAAAAATAGAAAGCTGTGCCTCCGGGCATATGTACTGTTTTTTTAGGTGTCACCACTTTATCCAAAGTGATGTGCCCGACACAGCAAAGATCATGTTTATGCATTATTCTGTTTATTTGAAATGCAAAAGTAGTAAAATTGTTACGAATTCGGTATTATAAATCTTTATTTACTACTTTTGTGCTCAAATAAATGAATAGTATCAGATGCATAAATCCGGATTTGTAAATATAGTAGGCAACCCAAATGTAGGAAAATCGACATTGATGAACCTGCTTGTGGGAGAAAAAGTTTCCATCATCACCTCGAAAGCGCAAACTACGCGCCATCGTATATTAGGTATCGTAAATACAGACGACTATCAGATTGTATATTCAGATACTCCCGGGGTGCTACGTCCTAACTATAAATTACAGGAGTCGATGCTTAACTTCTCCGTATCGGCGCTGAGTGATGCCGATGTACTGCTCTATATGACGGATGTTATAGAAAAAACAGATAAGAACGAAGAATTTCTGCAAAAAGTACAAAACGTAGATGCACCCGTTCTGCTGTTGATCAATAAAATAGACCAGACCAATCAGCAAGAATTGGAAAAACTGGTGGCTCAATGGAAAGAGCTGTTGCCAAAAGCTGAAATATATCCGATATCTGCCCTGAATAAATTCAATGTAGATACTGTAAAAAAAAGGATATTGGATTTAATCCCCGAATCTCCTCCTTACTTCGAAAAAGATGCGCTGACCGACCGCCCTGCCCGCTTCTTTGTAACGGAGATCATCCGTGAAAAAATCCTCCTTTATTATCAGAAGGAAGTCCCTTATGCAGTGGAAGTCATCGTTGAGGAATTTAAAGACGAAAAAGAAATTATCAACATAAGGGCTTTGATAATTGCCGAACGTGACACTCAGAAAGGTATTATCATAGGCCATAAGGGTGCAGCGCTGAAGAAAGTGGCCACAATGGCCCGCAAAGACATGGAGCGCTTCTTCAATAAAAAGATATTCCTTGAAATATACGTCAAGGTAGAAAAAGATTGGCGAAGCAGGGATAACCTACTCCGCCAATACGGATATCGTCTGGATTGATTTTATTCTTACTCTTCAATTGAAAACCCTACCGACTTGAGGTCGTCCCAAAAGCGCGGATAAGACTTTGTCACCACTTTAGGGTGCGCAACATTGATATGATCCAGTTTTATGGCTGCCGGAGCAAAGGCCATCGCCATACGGTGGTCTTCATAAGTTTTTATTACCGGATCAGCCTCCGGTTCACACCTTTCACCGTTCCATTCCAGGATACTATCATCGCTATCGTATAACAGGTAACCTAGTTTCTTCATTTCATTCTTCAAAGCCTCTATCCGGTCGGTCTCCTTTATCTTGAGCGTCTGCAAGCCTGTGAACATAAATGGAATACCCATCATACAGCATGTAACGGCAAAAGTCTGAGCCAGATCCGGCTCATTCACAAAATTATGGAACATCTTTTTCGTCACCTTGCCGGTCTTGGTCAGTATCACACCATCTTTGGTATATTCGGTTGCTACACCCAGATCAAGAAACAACTCGGCAACTTTAGAGTCTCCTTGCATACTGTTTTTAAACAGACCCTTCAACTCTATACGGGCATCATCGACAAGAGCAGCTATTTCGTACCAATACGAAGCTGCAGACCAGTCCGATTCTACAGTATAGTGTGTTGCCCGATATTCTTCTGGATATATCTTGATTGTACGGCCGTCCCAATGGGTCTTCACCCCGAACTGGGCCATCATACCTAATGTCAGCTTAATATATGGTACAGATATAATATTCCCTTCCAGATGTATTATCAACCCCTTACTCATCGAAGGTGCTATCATCAGCAAAGCCGATATAAATTGGGAGCTAACATCCCCTGATAAGTAGATTTCACCACCATCCAGTGCTGTACCCTTAATCTTCAGCGGCGGATACCCCACATTCCCTATATATTGGATGCGGGCACCTAAAGAAACTAAGGCGTCTACCAAAAGATGGATCGGGCGTTCCTTCATGCGTTCTGTTCCCGTTATAATCCATTCACCGGGAGTAATAGCAAGGAAGGCTGTCAGAAAGCGCATGGAGGTTCCGGCCGCTTTCACGTCTATCAGGTTACTACCTGAGGTGAAGGCCTCGACCATCACATTGGTATCATCACAATCAGAAAGATTAGCTATTTCTGAGGCGCTAAGGCTCAACGCATTTAATATAAGAGCCCTGTTACTGATGCTTTTTGAAGCAGGAAGTGGTATTATCGAATTTAAGGCATTTGGTGCCGTGATTTTATATTGCATATCGTGATTTAATCTTCATACGAATTTAAACAAAAACTCATAAAAATCAAAGTCTTAAACATAGATTAAGAATTTACTACGAATAACAACATTTTTGACTTTTATGAGTATTCAGATTATTTATTATCACTGGTTATTATCATCCTGTATTACGCATACCGGCAGCAATACCCGAGATTGTAATCATCAGAGCCAATTCCAGTTCCGACGAATGCTCCTCGTCTTTTCTCGTCCGGTGCAACAATTCCACCTGAAGAAGATTCAGCGGATTTGTATAAATATTACGCATTGCGATATTCTCTGCAACATCGGGCAGGCTTTCCATCAGATGGTCATCCTGCGATATCCTCAATATTGTATTCATATCGCTTTCGAGCTGGCTCCTCAGTTTTTTCCCCAGTATCTGCAACTTATCTTCCACAAGCCTTTCATCATAATACTGCGACATACGCAGGTCGGCTTTGGCAAATACCATTTCGAGCATACTGATACGGGTTCCGAAGAACGGCCAGTCTTTATACATAGCTTTCAGCGTATCCATTTTACCATTGTCTATCACCTGCTGTAAGGCTTCCCCTGCACCCAGCCACGCCGGAAGCATCAGGCGGTTTTGAGTCCAACCGAATATCCATGGTATTGCACGAAGGCTTTCCACACCTCCATTCGGACGGCGCTTTGCCGGGCGTGAACCCAATGGTAAGCGAGCCAGTTCCGCCTCAGGTGTAGCCTGATAGAAATACGGGATAAAATCAGGCTCTCTGCGAACCAGCCCCTGATAACTATTGCATGAAATATCGGAAAGTTCATCCATCAGGTCCCTCCACTCCTGTTTAGGGGCGGGAGGTGGAAGAAGGTTAGCCTCCAGTATAGCATCGGTATATAACGATAGTGTCTTGATAGCCAAATCAGGTAAACCTAGCTTAAATCTGATCATTTCGCCTTGTTCCGTTACACGGAGTCCGTCTTTCAACGAGCCGGGAGGCTGTGAGAAAAGAGCAACCTTAGCAGGGCCTCCGCCACGGCCGACCGTACCGCCACGACCATGAAATAATGTAAGAGCTATTCCAGCATCCTGACAGGTTTTGATCAAAGCTTCCTGCGCACTGTATTGTGCCCATCCGGCAGCAAGTGAACCTGCATCTTTAGCTGAGTCGGAATAACCGATCATGATCATTTGTTTATTCTTGATAATACCTTTATACCAATTGATAGCAAACAATTGTTGCATAATTCCATTGGCATTATTCAAGTCATTCAGGGTTTCAAACAATGGAGTTACAGGTAAAGTAAACGGACAATCCGCTTCTTTGAGCAACAAATACACAGCCAGAATATCTGATGGTGTTCTTGTCATTGAGATGACATAGGTAGGGATAGACCCAACCGGGCTTTCCGCTATCACCCTACAGGTTTCAAGAACTTCTTTAGTTTGAGGACTAGGCTCCCAGTTACGAGGGATGAGCGGACGTTTCGAATTAAGTTCTTTTATAAGGAATGCCTGTTTGTCTTCCTCCGACCAAGTCTCGTAGTCTCCCAATCCAAGGTAGCGTGTTATTTCAGACAAGGCTTCTGTATGTATTGTACTCTCCTGACGAATATCCAGTTGGGTCAATGTTAAGCCGAAACAACGTACACGCCGCATAGTATCGAGCAGTTTATCGTCGGCTATTATTTCCATTTTACAGGCTACGAGTGATTTATAGCACTCATAAAGCGGTTCCCATAATTGTTCGTTATGAATAAGTATATCCTCTGTGCGTTCGGGATTTTTACCTTCGATACGGGCATCCAGATAAGCAACAGTATTTTTTAGTCTGGTACGCAACCGTTTCATTAATTCACGGTATGGCTCCTGAATTTCATAATCTTTGATATAATCTCTGAATTCAGTAGTGCATGTAGCCATTGAAAGTTCTTTTACCAGAACTTCAACATCTTCAAGAAACAGTTTTGCGGCTCTTTTACGGCTGTCCAACAATACTTCGTGAGTTATTTTTGCCGTTACATTCGGATTACCATCGCGGTCGCCTCCCATCCACGATGAGAAGTGTATCGGACGGGCATCAACCGGTAGCCGATACGGTATCGTATTCCTTATCTGTTCGTCGAGTTCACGGATATATGCAGGAACAGCTTTCCACAGGCTGTTTTCCACTACTTCATATCCCCATTTGGCCTCTTCGTTGGGAGTCGGACGTTTTTGACGAATTTCGTCTGTATACCAATATTGGGCGATAAGTTGCTTCAGCCTTCGCAAAATCTGTACCTTTTGGTAATTAGCCAAATCATCGTGGTCCAGCAATGCAAGACAATGATCTACCTGATTCAGGTTATTGATAAGCGAACGCCTGTTTATCTCTGTCGGATGCGCAGTCAATACCAGATCAATGGAGATATTCTCTATTGCTTTTATTATCACTTCATCACTAAGATTGGCATCTTTCAGTTTTTTATATATATCTGGAAAATTAACCGGATTTTCGGCTCCCTGAGCATGAGGCGATACACTATTATACTGCTCAGCTGTATTCGTTAAATTCAGGAACTGATTAAACGAACGTGCTACGGGAAGAAACTCTTCATCTTTCAGATTCTGGAGTGTCTTCACCAGCGATTTATGTGCTTCAATATCTCCTGAATGCGAGGCTTTAGATAGTCTGCGAACTGTTTCTATCAGATCTACCATATCCTTTCCCTTAGCTTCGCCGATTGTCTTACCCAGCATATCACCAAGCAGTTTGATATTGTTATGCATCAAAGATTGCTGCAAATTACTCATAGTCTACTATTTATTATTTAAATGAAGTATTTAATGTTCTGGATTAAAGATATAACAATGATTCGTTGCCATATACTTAAAACAGTAAGTAAAAAGGTCTGCGACCTTTAGTATCCATTTAGTGTTTATCTATAAACATCAGAATATCTCTAATGTTTTACATACAGTCTAATTTTTGGGCGAAATGTAGTATTAAAGAATATTAAAGATATCCCCTTCCCTCTTGAAGGGAAAGGGATAAGAATATCTTATTCATTAATCAGTGTGAACAATTCCTCTGCAGCTTCACGAGGTCCGTCTTTACTATGACCTTCTATGGCTAGTGAAGTATAAATCTCTCCTATCTTAACTCCGTTTTTATCCATATCGGTAAAGTACTCTTTGATTAGTTTACCGGCAAGTTTCTGCTCCTGAACAGGTCCGAATGGATTGGCAAAATAAGATGTCACCAAACCTTTTTCGGTTGTAGTACCTTTTGCTTTACGGGCTCCGGCTTCGAATACTTTGATCGCTTCATCCAGGTCGGTAAAGAATTGAATCTTCGTATCCGACTCTGTGTAATTATTCGCATAAAGGAAATAATCTACTTTATATCCTTTCATAATAACATCGTATGTGGCTGCCGGTATAGTGATTCGGGCGTTAACCTTATCAGGATTGGTATAAATTCCTCTTTCCAATTGCTCAAAAGCGTACATAGGATCGAGGTCATCGATACGGACAAATGCCCCGATCTCTGTCCCATAACCTTTTATAGTGCCGTCTGCTTCTTTTTTCAAATATCCCATATCATCGAATATGATACGCATATGACGGATATATTTCTCGTTCAGTGTACGGAAGGCCTCGAGGCTTTCTGATTTTCCGGCACCGCTATCTCCCATGATAATGATATTCGACTCTTTTCCGTTTTTCAGTGCGATATTTACCATCGCACCATGTATCGGCAAACGATTCTTTTCCATTTGCTTCACATTGTGAAGTGTAAGTAACATCTTCTTCATGTATCCGAAGTAGTCTATATCGTCACAATGGTTCGCATAACCGATAAGGATATCGTTCTTTTTATCTTTGTAGTAGAATGTACGTTTTTCTTCATGTCCGTCAGGGTAACCGAAAACATAGATAATATCCGGTTTTTTACCGATATATTCGCTCTCTTTTGCCAGTTCGAAGAGGTTTGCCAGCGCAAATCCATGAACCATGAAATCTTTATGGAAATAGACAAATGTGAGCATATTCCCAACTTTGGCAGGGAACAGGAACCAGTCGTCTTCGTTAAGAACTATATTCTCAATCGGGTTTATGTTATGTTCATGGAAAATACCGTCACGTGTATTTCTCTTTGTGTATGAAATAAATGGAGGATTGAACATCACTGCCGTAATGAACGGTATAGGAGCCAATCCATTGTATTCCACCGGGCAGTTCCAGTTGATATCGCTCAGTGTAAGGGCTGCATTCGCACCTGCTGTCAGCTGACGGTATACACGATATTGATAACCGATCACCGTTTCTTCGATACGACGGTATATAGAGAGAATAAGCTCATTGAATAATTCATTTGCCTGCATAAAGCGAACACTCTGCAAACCGCTTCCGATAGAGCTGTTATGAACAATAGTATAACGCTCTAATCTGCGCCAAAAACTATAAAGTAATTCTATCAGTTCAATAAACAAGTCTTTATCATTGAAGAAGATAGCATATTTTCCATGCACATTCTGCACTTCATCAGTATTGCATACTGTAAGCAATTTAAATGCCTCTATCAGCGTTTTTTCAAACTCCTCATCAGTTTTAAATTCTTTGATATAGTATTCGTAAATAATAACTTCTTCTTTCTTCAATTTCTGAATAAAGACTTCTATAACTCTATGGAATCCATAACTGTTAAGTATTTTCTGTCGCGTGTCGCAAAATTTCAGAGTGAAGTTGAGTATTGCTTTACCTTCGCCTAGAGTGAATTCTTGTAGCATGTCTGATATTGTTTATTATTTATAATTTTTGATTATCCGCACAATTTTCAGTTTATAATCTTCTGTTACATGACTAAAGCGAACAGAAGATCACAAACTGATTACTCCAACCTGAACATAATCAGGTTTGAGATGCTTTCTAGCTTCAAATTTAAGGAAACTTACCTATACAATTAAACGAATTAATGACTAAATTTATAATAAATTGTAAAATTAAAACAAGTTTTTGCTATTTTACTGTAATATAGTTCTTTATAAATCATTCATTTTTGTTCTTAGTCAAAAATTTAGGATTTACATCGAATGCATAGAAGGAACTGTTGGTTTCTTGTAAACATTTAGGACACAAGCAGTCGCGGTAATTATCTTTTATATAATCACGGACTCCTATAACAAGACTTACTTTACGGCAACTACATAGCTCTATCCTGTCCTCCCTGCAACTAAATGATGCCGAGCACCTTTTACATATCTTTTTCATTGTTTTTGTTTTTAAAATTTGTAATATAATGATAACCAGAGCAGAAAGTGCCTGCAATATAAACTTATGTCACCACACAGATAGAATGGACATAAGATTGATATTAAACACAATCATTTCTTGAAATACAAATACTTAAATAGTGAGATAAATCTCTTGTTTTCCTATCTTTTTCCGCGAAAGATGAAAATATATGCTTTGGCAGGTCTTCTGACTTACTCCCGTTTATACGACCTTCCCGTTTTTCACAACAGTGGCTTGAGGATTTGTATAAACGCTTACATGAGTTTACAGCAGCGCGACTGTTCAGGATTTACACCTGATTCCCTTTTCATTACTATCCGGCAAATGCGGACTTGTAACACCAATACAAAAACAAAGATATAGAATAAAATAGAATTGCAATGTGTTTTGAAAGAAAGTTATCAAAAAAAACACGTTATCGTATTCATGACAACATGTTTCCATATATTCAATTAGTGATCTCTATTCTTCTTCCAGATCCCAATCATCGAAGAAAGAATAATCGTCTGTAAACTGCTCCAACTCGCGGCGATCTTTTTTTGTAGGACGCCCCGTTCCACGGGCTCGATCTACAAATCCGGTCATCTTGGACATCTCCAAAATTTCAAGTTGTGAAGGATGAGTTACATCACGCATAAATTCAGGCACGAGCTTTGCACCCATCCTGTTTTCAGAAAGAGCCAATACTTCGAATGAATATGTCACAGGCGGACGACGAACCTCTATTACATCTCCGGCCTTTATCATCCGCGATGGCTTTACAGTTACGCCTTTGATCGTTATACGCCCTTTTTTGCAGGCCTCTATGGCAATAGAGCGCGTTTTGAACAGACGCACAGCCCAGAGCCATTTATCGATTCGCACTTCGTTCTTTACTTCTTTAGCCATATCTTACTTATTGTTATACTGATTCATTGTGTTTTGTATCCCTGCCAGACAAAAACTCTTTATTATTTCTCCGCAAGTTTCCATTTTAGCCGGAAGCTCTTTCTCCTCTTCATCCGAAAAGTCCTCCAGAACATAATCAACTTGTCCTCCCCTTGGGAAATCGTTCCCGATACCAAAACGTAAGCGTGCATATTCCTGTGTGCTCAAAATCGACTGTATATGCTTCAAACCATTATGTCCGGCATCACTGCCTTTTCCTTTGAGACGCAAAGAACCGAACGGCAAAGCCAGATCATCTACTATGACCAATACGTTTTCAATAGGAACTTTCTCCTGATTCATCCAATAGCGCACGGCATTACCACTGAGGTTCATGTATGTCGATGGTTTTAGCAGGATAAGTGTGCGTCCTTTCACTTTCATCTCCGCCACAAAGCCGTAACGCCTGTCTGCAAAAACAATATTGGACGCTTTAGCTAAAGCGTCCAATACTCTGAATCCTATGTTGTGGCGGGTATATTCGTATTCTCGACCAATATTGCCCAGTCCGACAATCAAATATTTCATTCGTTATCTTTCTATAGTTATCCGCTATTAGCCGTTTTTAGCCGCAAGACCTCTGGCTGCACGAGTCAATTGAACACGGCAAACAACACCATTTTTCGCATTAAGCAATTCAAGTCCTTCGAAATGAAGTTCTCCAACCTGAATAGATTTACCCAATGCAAGGCCTGAAACATCAACATGTACTTTTTCCGGTACTTTATCGTAAAGAGCTCTTACTTTCAGCTTACGCAGGTCAAGAGATAATTTACCCCCTGCCTTAACACCTTCAGCCAGTCCGTCTAGTACTACCGGTACATCAATTGTAATCGGTTTATTTTCGAATACGTGAAGGAAATCAAGGTGCAGAATCTCATCTGTAACAGGGTGTACCTGAATATCTTTCAAAATCGCTTTATAATTGTCTTTTCCTACTGTAAGGTCTACAAGGAAAATTTCCGGAGTATAAATCAATTTACGTACTTCGCTGTTTGTTACGATGAAATGTATAGCTTTGTCAGCTTTTTCTCCACCATAGATAACTGCAGGAATTTTGTCTTCTTTACGAAAAGCCTTAGTTGCTTTTTTGCCAAGGTCTGTTCTGGCTTCGCCTTTTAGTTCAAATGTTTTCATCTTTTAATTTTAAAATGTGTTACTCAAATCAAGGATTTGCTTCCTCATTCCCATCACACGTACGGGCTTATAAAAGCGGGGCAAAGATAGTGGTTTTCTTTTTATTATCCTAACTTACTCAAAAAGAAAGAGCATATATTTTTGAGAATATATGCCCTTTATATGTAAATCCTTAATATTTACTTCTTCTTTCCCTGATTGGCAACTGCATCCATCAGCTTTTTTATTTCTTCAGGATCGCCAAGGAAATAATCTTTTACAAGATTCAGATCATCATCGAATTCGAAAACGTAAGGAACTGCTGTAGGCAGGTTCAGGCTTACTATATCTTCATCAGAAATACCTTTCAGATATTTGATAATACCACGAAGGCTGTTTCCGTGAGCAGCAACGATAATTTCATCATGGCACATCAATGAAGGGTAGATAACTTCCAGCCAATAAGGAAGAATACGCTCTACTGTTTCTTTCAATGCTTCTGTTTCAGGAATATATGCTTTAGGTACGCTTGCATAACGTGGGTCTTGTGAAGCTGAGCGCGGGTCTGTCGATTCCAGTGGAGCAGGCGGAACGTCATAGCTGCGTCTCCAAACCAGTACTTGCTCATCACCATATTTTTCAGCAGTCTCAGCTTTGTTCAGGCCTTGAAGCATACCGTAATGTTTCTCATTCAAACGCCATGTTTTTTCAACAGGAATCCAGTCCAGATCCATTTGGTCAAGGATGTTATTCAATGTCTTAACGGCTCTTTTCAGATATGAAGTATAGGCCAGGGTAAACTGAAAACCTTCTTTCTTCAATAATTGTCCGGCTTTAGTTGCTTCCTGCACTCCTTGTTCCGACAAGTCTACGTTAGTCCATCCCGTAAAGCGGTTTTCTTTGTTCCAAACGCTTTCCCCGTGGCGAATCAATACTACTTTTTTCATCTTTATTTACTATTTAAATTTGTGATTTTTCTCGCAACGCAAAGTTAACAAGAAGTTTCAAGATTTAAAAATTTAAAGATTTCAATATTCTTTCTAATTCTTGCCATCTTGAAATCCCGATATGCATTTACCTTACAAATACCCATTCATTATCATCCGATAGTTGCGGGGCAAAAACATATCCTTCGGTATCGAATCCCTTCAGATATTCTACATCTTTAATCTGATGCTGAATAATAAAGCGGGTCATCATCCCCCGTGCTTTCTTTGCATATACCACAATCTGCTTATAACCTTTATCCGTCTGCTGCTTAAAAATAGGAGTTATTACCTTATGTCCTTTGGGTAAAAGCTTACGGTTTACTGCTTTTGCATATTCTTTCGAAGCCAGATTGATCCATACATTGTCATCTGCCTTCATCTGCTTTGCAAGATATTTGCTGATAGTTTCCGACCAGAAAGCGTATAAGTCTTTTCCTCTATTGTTTGCCAGCGGAATTTGCATTTCTAAACGGTACGGTTTTATCAAATCGAGAGGACGAAGGACACCGTACAAACCGGATATATGTATCAGGTGCTTCTGCGCAAAATTAAAATCCTGATCTGAAAAAGTTTCTGCATCCAGCCCCTGATAAGCAATGCCATTGTATGCAAATACAGCCTGCCTTTGTGGTGTCTTAGCCAGAGGGAATGAATGAATATACTGATATACATTATGTGCCAGCTGAGGGTTGATACTCATCAAAGAAGCTATCTCCTGCGCGGATATACCTTCCATCGACTTATACAATTCTTTCGCCTCTTTGACATAAAGCGGTGTAGTAGCTTCTCTTACGGGAACCCGGGATTCAAAATCCTGTAGTTTTGCCGGAGACATTGTTATAATCATATTGCAATATAAATTATGTGTGTTCCTAATGAACAGAGTAGAACATAAGATAGTTCATAAAGGCTTAGTATTCACAAATTGCCAGCCAAACAGACTTAATCTCCAGATTTTCATCTAATGCTTTAATCTTAAACAATGGTTTATCTTTATGAAATATGTATTGAAACTTATATATTTGAAAATCATCGCTTTTATTATCTCGCTCTGTTTTAAACCGGTCTGTTTCTATCTCAAATTTACCTTTTGCTTCGATTGTAAAGTAAAGAGCCCCCAGATATAGAGTATCCGGAACCACTTCTTTCAATTTCATTTCCTGTCCATTTCTTAATGACACAATACCATCATTTATGATACCCCCGACTTCATAATTTTCAAATTTTCCATTTGTATTATCCCTGAATATCGCATATCCGGGATCAAAGTTAGGAGCAACATCCTCAACCAATATAGCATCAAATCCTTTGGTTGATATAGAGTCGAAACAAGAATTCCATATAGTCCAGGTAGTAGCAGATAATCCTGCTTTATGAACTGCATCAAGACACCCCTGTTTAATAGCCAGGAAATGAGGGTAATAATTAACATTATATTCCCGAAAGAAATCAATATCTTCCAAATGGTCACAATACAAAGAAAGTTGAGCATCGAGTCCTCTTAAATACTCTACAACTGACTTTTCCGGACTTGTAAAACTAAAATTACCGCGTCCTAATATTTGTACAGCCAGATCATATGCCTTTTTTACTGTTTTGTCTTTAAAGATACCCTCTTTAAGTTCAATATAGGGATGTATACCCTCTTGCCTGCAAATCAAAAGACCTTCCCGCAAGGTAGGCACCGGACGCCGCATCGAAGGATCTTGTGCCGCTAAAACATAGTTATTTCTTAATTCGGCCAAAGTTAAATTCCTACATTCTACTTGTTCATTAACTACTGAATAATCATTTTTATTACGACATAGCCTATTTATTGTATTATCATGAAATAGAATAATCTCATCGTCTTTTGTCAAAAACACATCAATCTCTACATATCTGGCACCTACCCGCCCGGCAAAAGACAATGCATCCAAACTATTTTCCGGAGCCAGCTTTTCTTCAAGACACAGACCTCTATGCATTACAATAGCAATTTCCGGCGAATTGATTTTTGGCCCGGAAACTTCTCCCGCGTTCCTGCTGCTGTTATTTCCACAAGCAACCAATACGACAGATATCAGAGATATGATAAGCAGTCTGATTTTCATATTATTTCAGTTTCCATTCCGCACCATCTTTACCGTCTTTTATTTCAAATCCTGCCTTAGCCAGTTCATTTCTGATCTGGTCGGATGTTGCCCAATCTTTGTTTTCCTTTGCTTTTTGACGAATATCGAGCAGCAAGTCCACAGCTTTACCGAATGCTTCGTTATTATTTGTTAAAGATGCCTCATTGCGGATCCCCAACACAGAGAACAGGAATATATCGAATACATCCTTTAATTCGGTAATATCTTCTTTTGTCAGTTTTATATTCCCTGCTATAGCCGAATTTATTGTTGTACTGGCTTCGCATAAGTGAGCTATAACTACCGCTGAATTCATATCGTCGTTCATTGCATCATAACATTTCTGACGAATGCTTTTTACGTCTACTGAAGATGTATCCGAAATAGCTACTTTATCCAGCCTGCCGTATGAATCCAAAAGACGCTCGAGACTTTTCTCTGCAGCCTGCAATGCTTCATTACTAAAGTCTACTGTACTGCGATAATGCGCCTGCAGGATAAAGAACCGTACCGTCATCGGACTATATGCCTTTTCCAACAAATCGTGGTTACCGGCAAATAATTGCTCGAGCGTAATAAAATTACCTAACGAGCGCGCCATTTTCTGTCCCGCAATGGTTATCATATTATTGTGCATCCAGTATTTCACCACCTGATGCTTTTCCATTGCTGTATTTTGGGCAATTTCACATTCATGGTGGGGAAACATCAGATCAAGACCGCCACCGTGTATATCGAATTCCTTCCCCAGATATTTAATACTCATAGTTGAACATTCAAGGTGCCATCCCGGGAAACCATCACTCCAAGGAGAAGGCCAGCGCATAATATGTTCCGGTGCTGCTTTCTTCCACAGGGCAAAGTCCACTTTACTGTGTTTCTCATCCTGCCCGTCAAGTTCACGGGTTGTATTCAGCATTTCCTCTATGTTTCTATGAGATAAAATACCGTAATCGTAATCCTTGTTATACTTTTCTACATCGAAGTAAACAGAACCGTTACTTTCGTATGCGTAACCGTTCTTCAATATCTCTTTTATGGATTCTATCTGCTCTATAATGTGTCCTGACGCATGAGGCTCTATAGATGGCGGTAATGTATTCAGATCATCCATTACCTTGTGGTAGCGGTTACTGTAATACTGAACTACCTCCATCGGTTCCAACTGTTCCAGACGCGCTTTTTTTGAAATTTTATCCTCTCCGCTTCCTTCTTCATTTTCCAGATGGCCTACATCTGTAATATTTCTCACATAGCGCACCTTATAGCCGATATGCTGCAAATATCTGAATAGCAAATCGAATGTAACGCCATGACGGGCATGTCCCAAATGGGCGTCACTATATACTGTAGGACCACACACATACATCCCCACGTGAGGTGCATGAAGCGGTTCGAATACTTCTTTTGTACGGGTCAGTGTGTTGTAAACCGATAGTTTTTGTTCCATAATCTACTTCTAAATTTTCAGAGGTACAAAAATACAAAATTTGTTTTGTATAAAATACAGGGCAGCGGGATATTGTAAGAGAATCAACACTTTTTGATTTTTCTAAAAAGTGCGACATAGGGTTGTCACTACCACCCCCTACTTTTACTCCTGATATCAGTATAGATAAATTAAAAACAAAAAAGTATGAAATTAAAAGTACATCTGGTTTATCCGGGAACATGTGAAGAAGCGTTCAACCTCTATAAAGAAGCCCTGAACGGCGAAATAGTATTCACTTTCCGTAAAAAGGAAGACAAAACCTTTCAGTCAGCCGAAACCGACAAAGAGAAAATCTCTCACATGGTGCTCAATACGCAGCATTTCGAATTAGCCGGAGAAGATGCCAACTCCGGAGAAATCGTGAAAAACGGCAACAACAACAAGCTGGTATTATCCTTCTACAATCCGGACGATTTACACCGGGTATTCAATCTGCTATCTAAAGACGGTACAATCGTAAGTCCGCTGGAAAAGACATTCTTCACTGAAGCCATAGGTGAGATTATAGACAAATATGGCATCTATTGGATTATCATGATGTCTGATGATAATTATTCAGCCTAAAGACATATCCTTGAATAAGATTGGCAGAAAACCCTGTTGTTCTGCCAATCTTATCTTACTTTTGCAAAAGTAATCCCAAACAGGAAACAAATGAACCGTATAGACAGATTATCGGCAATACTGATAATGCTTCAATCATCATCTATAGTAAAGATAAAGCAAATCACAGATCGTTTCAATATCAGTTCCCGTACAGTCTACAGAGATTTACGGGCTTTGGAAGATTCCGGAATCCCATTAGCAGGCGATTCGCGCACAGGCTATTCGTTAGTGGACGGCTTTAAACTCCCTCCTCTGATGTTTACTCAGGAAGAGGCCTTCTCTTTTATTGCGACCGAAAAACTAATTGACAAGTTTACGGATAAGGGTTTTAAATCCAGCTACAAATCAGGTATTGAGAAGATCAAAGCCGTAATGCGACTAGCCGAGATAAAGACAATAGAAGACTTCAACAATAAAATTGGCACACTCAATTATCACCTTAAAGATTCAGACAGCACTCAAAACATCCTGCACGAACTAATAGACGGAGCAGCCAAAAGGAAGAAAGTACAGATTAATTACTATTCCTATAACAGAAACGAAACGAATGACAGGACGGTAGACCCGGTTGGCATATTCTTCTCCATGTCTAACTGGTACTTAATCGCATACTGCAATGCTGTAAAAGATTACCGGACTTTCCGTATCAGTCGTATTCAAAATATCACTCAAACGAATGAAGGCTTTGATTTGGATCACCCTCCGCTCGACTCTTTCCTTAAAACACTTGGAGACCGCGAACACCTGCAAAAAATCGTCATTGAAGTCAACGAAAAAGACATGCTTCTTATCGATGAAAACAGGTATTATCAAGGACTCATCACCGAAAAAGAACTAAATGGAAAAGTCGAGTTACATTTCATGACCTTCTCTTTCGACAGGTTTGCCCGTTGGTACCTATCTTATATCGATATCGCCAGAATCGTATACCCAGTGGAGTTCAGGACTAAGGTTAAAGAGATGTTATCCAATGCTAATTTGTAGCTAAGCCAAATTGCTCCGGTAGGTTGTCGATTATAGCAAATAAATCATCCACAGATTCGGTACGAAGCATAGATACACGTACCTTCTTAAAATCAGGGATACCTTTAAACACCGGGCTTCCCGCCAGATGACGGCGGCTATGTATGATCCCGCCTCTTTCGCCGGAATGGGCTATATTCCTACTCACCAAATCTTTAAGAACATCGAGATACCATGTAAACTCCTTCTTTGGCATAAGTTCTCCTGTAGCCAGATAATGCTTCACCTCTTCAAATATCCAGGGACCACCGATACTCCCCCGCCCAATCATTACAGCATCCACACCTGTTTCGTCAAAACGTCGTTTACAGATTTCGGGAGTAGTCACATCCCCATTACCAATAATCGGGATATGCATGCGTGGATTATTCTTTACGGCGCCAATCAGTGACCAATCAGCTTCTCCTGAATACATCTGGGCACGAGTACGCCCATGCAATGTTAATGCCTGTATACCTGTATCCTGTAGTTGCTCGGCCAGTTCTACAATTATTTTCGAATCATTATCCCATCCCAGACGGGTTTTCACTGTCACGGGAATATTTACAGCTTTCACAACGGCAGCAGTAATCTCCACCATCAGTTCGGGTGTGCGCATCATGCCTGACCCCGCACCTTTCCCTGCCACTTTCTTCACTGGACAACCGAAGTTTATGTCCAAGATGTCGGGACTGGCTTCTTCACATATTTTCGCAGCCTCTACCATCGCATCCACTTCACGCCCGTATATCTGGATAGCCACGGGACGTTCTTCTTCGCTGATGGTCAGTTTTGCCTGTGTTTTGTTTACATGACGTATAAGAGCGTCGCTGGATACAAATTCGGTATATACCATATCCGCGCCAAAACGTTTACACATCAATCTGAAACCCATATCAGTAACATCCTCCATAGGAGCAAGAAACACCGGGTTTTCAGAAAAGTTTATATTGCCTATTTTCATTAAATTTTCACTCTAAATTTTGGAAGTGCAAATATAGATAACTTTTATCAGAAGTAAAAAATCATAGAAGCACTTAACTATTCTTCGTCGCCCGCAGCATCTCCCGTTTTCCCGGAGGCCCGGGTAACCGTTCCGTTGTATAGCCGGCCTGCTGCATCATCCGGCGCACTATTCCTTTGGCACAATAAGTGACTAGTATACATCCATTGCCTGATATAGCATACAATTTATCAAAGATTTCCTGCGTCCACATATCGGACTGTTTATCGGGGGCGAAGGCATCAAAGTAGATAATATCTACATTTCCTTTTATTTTCGAGAAATCGAAATTTGTAAAGTCCGCTTTTATTTTTGTAAGAAAAAAATTACCGGTTATTTCCGATTCTTTTTCCCATTCGGCACTATGCAACTTATAATACATATCCTGCTCTATAGATAAATACTTTTCAGGATAATTCAAATCTTTAATAATATTATCGGATAAAGGATAAGCCTCTATGCTTGTATAGTAGATAATACGTCCTGTCTTTCTACTTTCGAGTAATGTAAGGAAAGCATTCAGTCCCGTACCGAAACCGACTTCGAATATATGTATTGTCTCTTTACTGCAATGCTTAAATCCGGCTTCTATAAAGACATGTGTAGATTCTTGTATAGCCCCGTTTACCGAATGATAATGTTCATTCAGTCCGGGCATAAAAAGAGTGTGAGACCCGTCAGCAGTTAACTCTATTACAGGTTTCACACTCATTTTACACTGTGTTTAACTATCACTTATTTTCTATTAAAGCCACGGCATATGCGGCAAAGCCTTCTTCACGGCCTACAAATCCCATTTTTTCGGATGTGGTAGCCTTAATAGAAATATCTTCTTCAGAGATTTCGAGTATCTCTGCCATCACCTTTTGCATCTGAGGTATATGCGGGTTTATTTTAGGGCGTTCGGCACAGATAGTGGCATCTATATTACCTATCCTGTATCCGTTCTCCGTTAGCACCTCCAAAGTTTTAGCCAGTAATATCTTACTGTCTATATCTTTATATTCTCCCGCAGTATCGGGAAAGTGAAAACCTATATCGCGCAGATTTGCCGCACCTAACAAAGCATCACATATTGCATGTATCAGGACATCAGCATCAGAGTGTCCCATAAGTCCCTGAGTATGGTCGATCTTCACACCTCCGAGCCATAATTCACGATTATCAGCCAGACGATGCACATCATAACCAAATCCCACACGTATTTTCATTATATTTAATTTGAGAATTAGCACATTAGCATATTAGTAAATTCAATAACTATTTGTATTACCAGCCGCTTGCGCGATTTGCCAATTTCCGAAACAACGTTCGGCGGAGCCAATTTACTGATATGCTAATTAAGTTTTATCTGAATAAGTTTCTCATTCCGTCGATGTCGAATGCCAAAGAGAAACGAAGCGTTTGGTCCAACGGGTTTTGTTGAGCAGTAGCAAGCATGTAAGCGACATCCAACTGGAAAGCTGTCAGCTTGAACCCTGCCCCGAACGACATATACTGGCGATTACCCTTCATTTTGTTTTCGTGGAAATAACCGGTACGAAGGCGGAATTTATTATCATAGTCATACTCAGCACCCAGCGACCACATTATCTCTTTCATCTCTTCCGAAAATCCACCCGGAGCATCTCCAAACGATTTAAAAATGCCGGATATAGGGCTGATATTCTGATAGTCTTCTATACGTTTCCTATAATCGTTGATACTTTCATCTTCTTCTTGTACAGGAGGTGTAGGCACCAGCAATTTATTAATATCCATACTGAAAGACAATGTACTTACATCGTTCATCGGATACATCAAAGACGCTCCCAAGCGCAGGTTTGTAGGCAGGAACTGGTCCCTGTCGCCACCTGTTGTCGCTATCTTAGTACCGATATTGGATATATTAAAGCCGAAGCTAAGTAGGCTTTCCGATTGTCCTATATTTATATACGATTCGTTATAACCTGCTACGTCTGCGGCCCATGCATTACCCGGAGTTGTTTCTTCATCCGCGCCCGAATAGTCGGCACGTATATAACGCACTGTTACCGATCCGGAAAATGTTTCTGTCAGTTTACGAGAATAGCCTAAATCGACAGCCAGTTCGTGAGGGCTCAGTGTTTGTCCCGTCCAACCCGCATCATTGGCAATATTGACATTACCTACAGAAAAGTAACGTACCGAGGCGCTCAACGCCTGATTATTCTCATTACCCAGTTTATAATATCCCACACCGTAAACCAGCGCTATATCATTGATGATTTTTCTCAACCAGGGTGTATATGATAATCCGAATCCCGCCTTACTTGGTGAAAACGCATATTTTGCAGGATTCCAGTGTTGTGAATACACATCGGGAGCAGTAGCGACTCCGGCATCTCCCATACCACCACCACGGGCGTCAGGAGCGATAGATAAAGACGGCATTGCAGTCAAAATCGGATTGATATCTTCCTGAGCAACCATGCTAAATGCAGTGAGTGCAAAAGCATTTACCAGCAAGACTTTTTTTAAGAAATTCTTCATTTATTCCACTATTTATTTTACGTAATTAAATTAATTTGGTTAAGGAAGTTTTATAGTTTGTACATTCTTCAGTTATATTAATAACTGTCTTTTATCGATTTTATTATTTTTATTTCAAATTTTAACATACTATTCTAACAAATATGTAATTCCAATAGTTCATCTCCCTCCAGAATGCCTCGCAGATTATTCCCTATTTCAACTTTTCCCACTCCTGCGGGCGTACCGGTAAATATAAGGTCACCGGTCTTTAATGTAAAGAAACGGCTTGCAAAAGCGATAATCTTATCTACTGAATGAAGCATCTCATCCGTATTTCCCGACTGGGCAACTTTATCATCTATTTTAAGCATAAAGTCGAGCTCCTGAATATTCTTCCCATATTTTTCCTTTGGAACAAAACGGCCTACTGCCGCGGAATTGTCAAAAGCCTTCGATATTTCCCAGGGCTGGCTTCTTTGTTTTAATCCGGCTTGTATATCACGTGCAGTAAAATCTATCCCCAATGTTATTTCATTGTAATAGCGATAAGCGAAACGTTCTGCAATATTCTTACCCATTTTATCGATACGGACTACCAACTCGGTTTCGTAATGAATATCCGATGAAAAATCGGGTATATAAAAACGGTTCTTATCACCTGATAGCAAAGCTGTATCGGGTTTCATAAAGAGAACAGGATCATCGTCTTTATCAGACAACGCACGACCCATCTCCTTATTATGTGTCTGATAATTAAGACCTACACAGATAATTTTCATTTATATCATCTTAAAGAAAATAAGCAAAACAAGTATGTAATATAATATTATTTAGTTATAACTAACTATCGTAGTTGCAGATACAAAAGTAATAAATAGGTCTGAGACCTTAAACGGCAAAGATACACAAGATTTATTGTTTCTTCTTTATTCCTCCGAATAATTGCCTGAATCTCATAGTCAATACACCGAAAACTCCTTCTGCAAAAATACCAGAATTCATCTTGGAAGTTCCCAGCATCCGGTTAACAAATACGATAGATACTTCTTTTATATCAAACCCCAGACAATAAGCCGTATACTTCATCTCTACCTGAAATGCATATCCCTTGAAACGTATATTATCCAAGTCAATAACTTCCAATACATTCCGCTTATAACATACGAATCCGGCTGTCGCATCATGTACTTTCATTCCCGTAATAAAGCGCACATACTTAGAGGCAAAATAAGACATCAGTACCCGTCCCATCGGCCAGTTCACAACATTCACCCCGCTATAGTAACGCGAACCTACCGACAAATCAGCACCTTCGTTAGCACATGCATCATACAGGCGTAACAAGTCGTTCGGATTGTGCGAAAAATCTGCATCCATTTCGAATACATATTCATATGAACGTTCCAATGCCCAGCGGAATCCTGCAATATATGCAGTACCCAGTCCCAATTTACCTGCCCGTTGTATTATATTCAGCCGTTCCGGGAACTCGGATTGAAGTTTTTTCACAATATCTGCTGTACCATCAGGTGAAGCGTCATCTATAACAAGAATATCGAACATGCGGGGCAAATCAAATACAGTTCTGATTATAGCCTCTATATTCTCTTTCTCATTGTAAGTGGGTATTATAACTACGGAATTGGACATATACTTTTCGTTCCTTTAATTAAAGCCACAAATGTAGCATTTTAAGAATGGATAAATAAAAAATAATGACTAAAAATAGTAAAAAGAGTTGTCCGTTTTGTGCATCAAACCATAGAGTTAGTCTCGCATATAATATTTTCACATTTATTAACCATGCATAGTCAAAAAGTAACAGAAGTAACGGAAAACAATTAATAATTAAAAATGAACAATTAATAATTGGCTTGCCTGTTAGCAGCCATCAGTCAACAATGTTTTTTCTCGAATTGTGCATAGAGTGGAGTAACTGTTAAAAAGTAACAAAGGTTACACATATTTCAGCTTTTAGCTAATAGCTATTAGCATAGCCTATCGCACCAGAGGATTTACTATTAGCCGTATTCCCACGCAAAGAGGCTTAGCCGCAAAGTCCACCCCCATTATAACATTCACATTTATTAATTACATTTAGTTAAAACCTGACATATCTGACAGTTTTTCTCTATTTTTCACTTGTCATTTTTAGATTCGTTAACTATGTATGGTTAAAAAGTACAAAGGTAACACTTATTTCAGTAAACAGTTAACAACTCGTACCTCGTATTAGGGCAAACGCATCAAATTGTTCAACTTCTATCGAAGGCCTGTAGGGGCGTATTGCATACACTAGTGTCCACTAAAAAAAATTAAGACATAATTGAGTATCATTTTGATAGTTTATCTGCGTATCATTATTATTAAAAAGATTTTCTATTGGCATTCTTTCAAATAATGATAAACTAAGTATTCGTAATATTTCATAAGTGGACACTTTTATTTTTAATTCATGTTTCATGATTGTAACAAGACAATAGGTTATTATAGCAGAAAATATTTGAATTTTGACGGCATTTTCAGAAGTCCCATAAAACTCCTTTATTCTCAAATGTTGTTTTATCCATTTGAAAAAGATTTCTATATTCCAACGATATTTGTATAGAGTGGCAACTTCTTCAGCTGTTATATCCAGATTGTTTGTCAAAAAAGAAAAAGTAAGTTTTCAACTCCTTGCTATAATATACAACAGATCGTAATTTATCGGGATATCCTTTTTGAGCGATTCTGGATGTAAAGATAATAA
>NZ_GL891992.1:33961-100178 GCF_000213555.1 Dysgonomonas gadei ATCC BAA-286 | reverse complement strand
TTAAGGGTGGTTGTAGACTACGACCTAGATAGGCTACAGGTGTAAAGGCAGCAATGTCATAGCCGAGTAGTACTAATTGCCCGGACGCTTTCAATGGTGCCAGTAGACTCACCGTAGAAAACTGGCACCGAACAACAAACCAGAGGTTTGCTATATTAGGAATATAAGTTAACGATACTCGCTCTTTTACATCAGTCAATATAGTTGACAGTTGAAAGTTGACAGTTACATATAAAACATTGTCCACTATCAACTATCCACTATAAAAAGCATTCAGGTGGTTATAACACCGGGGCTCCACCTCTTCCCATTCCGAACAGAGAAGTTAAGCCCGGTCGTGCCGATGGTACTGCGCAAGTGGGAGAGTAGGTTACCGCCGTTTTAAGAAGAGAAGTCCTTCACTAGTGTAGTGAGGGACTTTTTTTGTTTGGGTATGTGAGGAATAGGCATACCGCATCTAGATACATACTGATAGCGCCATGAGAAATCATTTAGGCTGGTTCATAAGGCAACAAGGGTAGCAGGTGCCTCAGATTTTAGCTGATAGCTATTAAACTATCGCATAAGTGGTAGTCATCAGTTAACAACTTGTGTCTAATATAACCTTCAACATATAACCTAAGACTTGCTGCCCGTTAAAAAGTAACACATGTAACACCTTTCCCAATCTTTAAATCCTTAAATATTGAATCTTAAACCAATTTATCAAAGAGCGAAAGCCGGTAGATTCTACCGGCTTATGTATAGAAAAAGAAGTCTGTGATAATTACATTTATCACAAACTTCTTTTTTGTATTGAGTAAAGTTATTTAACGTGCCAGTTTCTTGTATTTAACTAATGATTCCAAAAAGTAATAATCTGCGTAAACCAATGGAACATCAATTTCCGAATGGTGCGGTATGCTTCCGACACAATGCATAAGCAGAAAATCACCATTCGTCCCTAGTTGTGCCCTGTATGAGGGGGAAGCCAGATTCTTCAACATATTTACGGCTGTATTTGTATAATCCTGATTCTTGGAGAAGCTACCCAGATCGAACAAGGCTGAACATGCTATTGCAGCTGCAGATGCATCTTTTAGGCTTGCTTGAAATTCCACTGCATAAGAGTTTCCTTTTGGTATATAACTTTTTTGGCCAACATTGAAATCCCAGACAGGAACCAAATCTTCAGGGAGATGTTTCAGATAGAAGTTCATAATCTTGGTGGCAGCTTCAAGGTATGTCGGATCCTTTGTCTCCCGATACATCATAGTAAAGCCATATGCAGCCCATGCTTGACCTCTTGCCCAGGTCGAATTATCGCTAAAGCCTTGTGCTGTAACTTTATGATGGATTTCTCCGGTAAGCGAATCATAGCAAACAACATGATAGCTGCTGTAATCATCTCTAAAATGATTTTTCAAAGTTGTATTTGCATGTGCCACAGCAATATCATATAGCTTTTTATCTCCTGATAACTTTGAGGCTTCAAGTAATAATTCGAGGTTCATCATATTGTCTATGATAACAGGAAAATGCGACTCCTCTCCGTCCCAAGATCTGTGATAGTTCCATGACTTTATGGCTTTGGTTTTTTCACTATAACGGGTTGCCAGCGAATATGCACTTTGTATGATGATGTCCTTATATTCATTTTTAGGATCTAGCCTAAGGGCGTTTCCATAACTACAATACATCATGAATCCCAGATCATGGTGAGCAGTGAATGTTTTTAAGGATTCCACGCTGGTAGTCCATCTTTCAGCATTGTTTTTCCAGATAGAATCTCCCGAAAGCTCATACAAATACCATAGCGAACCGGGAAAGAAACCGGGAGTCCAGTCGTACATACCTGTTGTTACCAGTTTACCATCTTTATTCGTGGATCTCGGATAGTTATTGCCGTCCGGTTCACCAACATTCCTTAGCATATCTGATGTCTGACGTATGGAAAAATCAGTATTTTCTTCGATAAACAGTTTCTTTTTACTATCAGTACATGATATACTAATACATAAGACGGATATAAAAAATATATGACAAAATGCCTTCATTATAATACAATTTAGGTATAGTCTGAGGTCACACACCTATTAAAAGCCTTCGTATCCGAAACAGCAATAATTGGTTATGACTGAAAAAATTACATTTAAAATTTTCTTTTACTTATAAAATAAACAGGTGGCAGCGTATTCACTACCACCTGCTGTAATATATGAATGAGAGTTATTTCTTTACAGAAAATGCGTGTATAGTCTTACTCTTGAATGTTTCTCCCGGACGTAGTATGACGCTAGGGTATTCCGGCCTGTTAACACTGTCAGGGAAATGCTGGGTTTCGAAGCAAACGGCGGCACGCATAGGGTAACGATGTCCGTGTTTTCCCTCGAAGTTTCCGGTCATCCAGTTTCCGGTATATATTTGCACACCTGGTTCGGACGTAGATATATTCATCAGGATACCTGTTTTTGGTGAATAGCATTCTACAGCCAAGGCGCATTCTCCTTCCTTTTTATCCAATATCATAGTATGATCGTATCCTTTCCCAAAATGTAACTGTTCAAAATCAGCTTCTATTCTCTCGCCTATCGCATGAGGAGTTGTAAAGTCGAAAGGTGTACCTTTCACAGCCTCAGGCTTACCATATGGGATAGCTGTATCGTCCGTAGGAAGGTAATCAGAAGCATGCATTACCAGTATATGGTCGTTTATGCTCGGATCGCCTTCTCCCGACAGATTGAAATATGAATGGTTCGTCAGATTAAGGATAGTAGCCTTATCTGTGGTGGCTTCGTAATCTATTGAGAATTCGTTATTATCCGTAAGTGTATAAATCATCTTCACGTTCAGGTTGCCAGGGAATCCCTCTTCACCGTCTTTTGCGAGATATTTTAACTCTAATGTTTGATTGTTTATTTGTTTGGCATCCCACACTACGGCATTGAATCCTTTCAGTCCGCCATGCAAATTGTTAGGGCCGTTATTTATCGCCAGCTTATATGTCACACCATCTAGTGTAAACTGTCCTTTTGCTATACGGTTTCCCGTACGTCCGCAGACCGCACCGAAATATGGTTCCTCCGAATTCAGGTATTCAGTCAGGTTATTATGTCCCAGTACGACATCCGTTAGTTTTCCGTTTTTGCCGGGAACAGAAAGCGATACTATTTTTCCACCGTAATTGATGACGGTCGCTTCCGATCCTTTGTTATTGGTAAGAACATACATCTGTACATCTTTCCCATCTACTTTACCCGAGAAGTTAGCCGGGATTAGCCCCGATTTGGTTTCATTTGTTTGCATGATATTATTTCGTTAGTTAAATATGTCACTTATAGTTGTTAGGACCTATATCCTATACTAATTGTTAAACACAAATATACAATAATATTTGAACGAATACATCGCCTCTTTTTTGCATATAAGGGAATGTTTATTAAAAAAAATAAAATATAAAAATATCCCGGCCTTTCTAAAAGTTGACAAACACACGAAATATGCATTTTTAAGCAGAGAGTTTATCTATATTTTATTTAGCCGATAGCCATTAGCTGTTGGCTTGTAGCTCTTTGAAGTATTGGAATAAGTAGTAAGTTTTAAGTATTAAGTTGAAAGTAATATGAGATACGAGTAGACAAGAAACAAGTTGTTAACTGATTTTCCTGTTACCTTTGTTACTTTTTATTTTTAACCACGGAGTAGAAGGAGTAACACGGAGTTTTTTATAAACGGGATGCTTCACTCCGTTCAGCATGACAGAATCCAGCACTGTTAACTGTTGACTGATGACTGTTAACTGAATTTTCTGTCAGATGTGTCAGGTTTTAACTGTATATAGTCAATAAGTGTAAATTAGGCCAATGGTTAAAATTCCCGTTTTTCGGGTTTGCGCTAAACAAGTAGTATAAAAATAAACCTGATTATAAAAACAAATAGGCTGCTTGGGCTGTTTCCTAATAGGTATAAAATTGTATATTTCGGTAAAAAGAAGTCTTATTTATTAAAAAAAACAAAAATAGTTCTAATACATGCTTTTATTTTGTTTCTTTGCAGCGAATTTGGGTGCGTTGTGCCCGCATGTAAGGACTATTTCGGAATGAGGACTATTTATGCAGCATTACTTAATCATAACTAATGTTGTTACATGCAAAATAACAAATAGGTCTGTGACCTTTAATTGTCTCTGTACAGATGTCTGATAAACGGCAACCTAGAACAATATCTTTATTTACCTCAGGAGTAATATCTACTATAAGTATCACTCTTGTGCTTTTTTTGTTGGGGCTGACCATATTGGTCGCTTTCACAGGGAAAGGGTTAGCCGCATATTTTAAAGAAAATATGGGTATGTCCATCGAACTGACCGGGAATATGGATGCTGCTACTATTCAGAAAACAAAGGAAAGAATAGAATCCAACCCTTATGTTAAATCAACTACTTACATAAGTAAGGAAGAAGTTAAGAAACAACTGGTGGATGATTTGGGTGGAGATCCCGAAGAAGTGCTAGGCTATGATCCTTCCCGGAGTTATTTCGATGTGTTTATCAAATCGGAATATGTAAATACAGACAGTATAAAAAAAGTTGAAGCCAGCTTTAAGGATTTCAAATTGACCAAAGGCTTGTCTTTTAAAGAAGAGGATATCGCGTTGGCTAATCAGAACCTGTCGAAGGTAGGCTCTATTCTTCTCGTGCTGGCTGTTATACTTATTCTTATATCCTTTACATTAATAAGGAATACAATACAATTAAATATATATTCGAAGCGTTTCTTAATTAATACAATGCAACTCGTTGGGGCAACGAATGGTTTTATCAGGCGTCCGTTCATAATGAGTACGGTTGTTTCGGGCATAATAGCTGCTATCCTGGCTAATGTAGCCATAACAGGGGTTATATATTACTTTACGAATGAATATCCCGAACTGATATCGATTGTAACCATGACCGAATTGCTGATTGTATATGGACTTGTATTGATTCTGGGAATATTAATTACCGTTCTTGCTACAATATCTGCAGTGAACAGGTACTTAAGAATGACAACAAATAAACTTTATCACGTCTAAAAATATGGATAAGAAAGATTTTGCATTTGGCAAACAGAATTACATCATTTGTGCAGTATCTGTTGTTCTCATCATTGTAGGATTTATATTGATGACAGGGCCTGCATCGAGTGTTGAAGGTGGTTTTGAACCGGATATTTTCAGTGCAAGGAGAATTGTTGTAGCGCCGATGATTTGTTTTGCCGGCTTTCTGCTCATGATTGTGGGCATTCTATATCCTCGTAAGAAGGAATTGGCTGACGAGAAGAAAGAACGCGACTAATCACAAAACTATAATTTATAATGAGTATTATTGAAGCAATTATTATTGCTATTGTAGAGGGCCTGACCGAATTCTTACCTGTGTCTTCTACCGGACATATGATTATCGCCCAGAGTCTTTTGGGCGTTGAAAGTAACGAATTTGTAAAGGCTTTTACCGTAATTATCCAGTTTGGAGCCATCTTGTCGGTAATTGTATTATATTGGAAACGTTTTTTCCGTTTCAGGGAAGTTCCTGAGTCAGAAAATACAGGTTTTCTGAAATATGTTTTCTATAAATATGAGTTCTACTGGAAGCTATTGATGGGATTCATCCCGGCTGCCATATTAGGATTCATTTTTAATGATATGATAGACGAACTGCTGGAAAGTGTATTGGTTGTGTCCATTATGCTTGTTTTGGGAGGTATCCTTATGCTGTTTGTAGATAAGTGGTTTAATCGTCCTGAAGAAGGAGAGCAGGAAATTACATATAAGAATGCCTTTATAATAGGCTGTTATCAGTGTATAGCGATGATACCGGGTGTATCCCGTTCTATGGCTACTATTGTAGGAGGTATGAGTCGCGGGCTCAGCCGTAAGAATGCGGCCGAATTCTCATTCTTCCTGGCTGTTCCTACTATGGCTGCCGCGACAGGTTATAAATTGCTGAAGCTGATAATGTCCGATACAGGATTTGAACTGTTAAAAGATAATATGGGCGTATTGGTTATCGGTAATGTGGTTGCATTTATTGTGGCACTATTGGCTATTAAATTCTTTATTGGTTTTGTAACTAAATACGGCTTTAAACTATTTGGCTGGTATCGTATTATTGTTGGTGGCATCCTGTTGGCTCTATTGCTTTCGGGACATGAATTAACTATCATTTAATGGATTTTATTTCAGGAGAGGTCTTATACATAAATAAACCGCTTAATTGGACATCGTTTGATTTGGTACGGAAATTGCGGAACAAGCTTTGTCGTAGATTGGGGGTTAAGAAATTAAAAGTTGGTCATGCCGGAACACTAGATCCGCTTGCTACAGGAGTAATGATTATCTGCACCGGAAAAAAGACCAAACTGATAGAAACATTCCAGTATCAGACCAAAGAATATATTGCAACCATAAGACTAGGGGAGACGACTCCGTCTTTCGACTTAGAAACGGAAGTTGACGGAATTTATCCTGCAGATCATATAACCGAAGAGTTGGTTAATCAGATATTGACACAGTTTATCGGAGAGATTCAGCAAGTACCCCCTACATATTCTGCCTGTAAGGTAGAGGGAAAAAGGGCTTATGAATTTGCACGTGAAGGGCAGGAAGTTGAATTAAAGCCTAAACTGCTGGTAATAGATGAAATTGAACTTCTTGATTATACTATGCCTGAGATAAAGATAAGGGTAGTATGTAGCAAGGGTACATATATAAGGGCATTAGCAAGGGATATTGGTTTGGCTTTAAGCTCAGGGGGACATCTGACAGCTTTGGAACGTACCCGGATAGGAGATATTACTCTCGACCAGTGTGTTGCGGGGGAACGTATAGAAGAAGCGATAGACGCCCTTATGGATTAGGATATGAGGATATATCCTTGTATGTTTGTAGATTGTAATTGAAACTAAATTAATTTATATATAGAATATGAAACTTTCTCAATTCAAGTTTGATTTGCCTGAGGAATTGATAGCCTCTCATCCTGCGAAAAACAGGGATGAATCCCGTTTGTTGGTTGTCAATCGAAAGACCGGAGAAGTTGAGCATAAGGTTTTTAAAGATATTATCGAATATTTCGATGATAAGGATATATTTATCTTTAATGACACGAAGGTTTTTCCTGCACGTTTGTACGGTAATAAAGAAAAGACCGGAGCTACTATCGAAGTGTTTTTACTTAGGGAACTGAATGAAGAATTTCACCTGTGGGATGTATTGGTAGATCCTGCACGTAAAATCCGTATTGGAAATAAACTATACTTTGGCGACGATGACTCTATGGTAGCCGAAGTAATTGATAATACAACCTCGCGCGGGCGTACACTTCGTTTCTTATACGACGGGCCTAGCGAAGAGTTCCGTAAGGCTCTTTATGCGTTAGGGGAAACTCCTATACCTAAATATCTGAACAGAGGTGAAGAAGCCGACGATAAAGACCGTTACCAGACTATCTTTGCCAAGAATGAAGGAGCAGTGGTGGCTCCTGCCGCCGGATTACACTTTAGCCGTGAACTGCTGAAGCGTATGGAGATCAAAGGTATTGATTTTGCATATATCACATTGCATTCAGGTTTGGGTAACTATCGGGATATCGATGTGGAAGACCTGACCAAGCATAAGATGGATTCGGAACAATTACAGATTACCGAAGAAGCCATCATGCATGTAAACAGAGCAAAAGATGCAGGACATCGTGTTTGTGCAGTGGGGACATCTGTAATGCGTGCGATAGAGACTATTGTAAGTACAGATGGGCATTTGAAAACCAATGAAGGATGGACCAATAAGTTCATCTTCCCTCCATATGATTTTGGTATTGCCGATTCAATGGTAACCAACTTCCATTTGCCTCAATCTACACTGTTGATGATGACAGCCGCTTTCGGAGGATATGATCGTATTATGGATATATATGATATGGCAGTGAAAGAGAAATATCGTTTCGGTACATATGGTGATGCAATGCTTATAATCTAAATGTTACTGGATAAAGAGATTCAGCATGATGTATTCTTGGGTCTGGGCTCCAATATGGGAGACAGAGGAGAGAACCTTAATCATGCAATAAACAGAATAGAAGAGCGGATTGGTGAAGTTGTTACCACTTCCGCTTTTTACGTTACCGAACCGGTAGGCTTCGAATCGGAGAACCGCTTTCTGAATGCAGTATGCGAAGTAAAGACCAGATTGCGCCCGATGGAGTTACTGCAACGAACACAGGAAATCGAAAAAGAAATGGGACGTACTGCCAAGTCAGAAAACATGGTTTATGCCGACAGGATAATCGATATAGACCTGTTATTGTTCGACGATAAGGTGTATGCTAATGAAAAGCTTATCCTGCCGCATCCGCACTTACATGAAAGGGCTTTCGTCTTACTACCGTTGGCTGAGATAGCGGGTGATTACGTCCATCCTGTTTTGCATAAGACAATAAATCAGCTCAAGACCGAACTGGGTTAATGATCTTCCTCTGAATGTACAAAGTATGCAGGAAAAGACTGTACACTCTCGTTGTGATACCTGTCAGAGGCTGTAACAAAATAATGGAACCCGAATTCACCGACTGTTACCGGAAATGAGTAGCTGTTGGTATGTAAGCCTGTAACCAGTATATTACCGGCATTGTTTATGTCTATTTCTTCGGTAGCAGAGGCGTATATATTGTAGGTGTAAGTTTCGTTATTGTCGGGAGCATCCCATTTTATATTCAGATAGCCCTGATCTTTATATACTTGTGTAATAATCGGAGAGTTTGGAGATATATTATCCAGCCATGTCAAAGGTGGTAACTTAGCAGGAGTAGGGTAATAGGTCCGGATAGAATCCTTAATCCCTTTCAGATTGCTTAGAATATTTCCCGTGCGGAAATACGCTTGTCCTTTCACATTATTATCCCGTGTATATTTCATCTGGTTTAAGATATCCTCTAACGACCAATTTTGTTCATCCATTTGATAAACGCCTAGTCCCGGTACAACAACCCTTCCGTTGCTGTTTGCCACCCAATCGTCGAGAAATGGATAGAAACGGTGTTCTTTGTAATACATCATAGGGAATACCAAGTCGTGCTTACCGCTTTTCATCCAATGGCCTGCGTCCTGAAAGACGGTTTCATAAGCTGTCCAGCCATCGTTGGGTGCCACATGCTGCAATACCCGGTACCGTCCAAGAGGTGAACTGCTTATCTGCACCCAAGGTTTAATTGCTTTTACATTGTCGTAAATATCCGCAACTAATTGGTTTATATTGTCTCTGCGCCAGTCGTGCAAACTTTTCCCATTACCATATTTCTTGAAGGTGTCATCGTCGGGGAACTTCTGAGTATTACTGGGGTAGCGTATGTAATCGAAATGTATGCCGTCGACGTCATAGTTCTTTACTATTTCGTCAACAATGGATGAAACTAACTTTTTTGATTCGGGCCTTCCGGGATCGAGATACCAGGTTCCGTGGACTTCTTTGTAGTAATCGGGTTTGTCTTTAACTACAGTGCCCCTCCGCCTTTTACCTTTTCCTGTATATTTCATCTTAGCTTTATCCATCGTGTAAGTCACAAGCCAGGCATGACATTCCATACCTCTTTTGTGGCACTCCTCAATGGCAAAGGCCAATGGGTCGAAACCTTCCGCCTGATTAAAGTAGGTACTCAAAGGTTCTATCTTAGATCTGTAGAACACACGTCCCTGTGCACGTGCCTGAAATAACACAACATTAAAATGTTCTTCTTGCAACTGATCAAGAATATCTCTTAATTGCTTTTTCTGCGCATCCACGCTGGTTCCTTGTTTAGGCCAGTCCAGCCCCCAGTTGGTAGTAAGCCATGCGGCCCTTACTTCAGTGGAAGGAACTTGTGCAAAGATGGATAATGGAAACAAAAAGAATATTGATAATAATCTGAATAATTTCATGCTTTATAATCCGCTAAAATTTACATCGCTGAACAAGAGGGATGGTAACCGCCATGGCGAACTTTCACGCGGGTCATTTCCTACTTCTGCAAGATTTTTCCATAGAACAAGTATGTTGCCTGTAATGTTCATCTCGCTTACAGGAGTGGTTACTATACCTCCTTCAATCAGGAAACCCTCTATGCCAAACGAAAAGTCGCCTGTTGTAGGGTTGCTGTTGCCACCGTTGAAGCCTGTTATCCAGATCCCTTTTTGCACAGATTGTAATAATCCGTCAAAACTTTGGCTTCCCGGTGTAGTTTGTATAATGGATGGTGAAGCTATTGTAGGCTCTATATTCATTTTTAGCGAGTTGTATGTGTCTATGAAGTATGTTTGTAATATACCTTTGTCTATGATGACACGCTCTTTGGTGGCGATGCCTTCGCCATCAAACCACCTGGCTCCGAACGAACGTGCAAGATGCGGAGTGTCAATGATTGTCAACTTGCCGGATGTAATCTGCTGTCCGAGTTTATCTAACAGGAACGAATTCTTTTGTTGCAATGCTGTTCCATACATCGCTCCCATTATTGGAGAAAATAAACGTGATGCGGTGGTGTTGTCGAGCAGCATATCGTATCTGCCCGATTTGATTTTCCGTTGGCCTATTTTTCGCAGCGACCTCTCAAGCGCTGTCTTTCCTATTCCGGTCTTTTTCAGATCATCCCAGTAGATAGAACTGTCGAACCAATAAGATTCGGCCCGGGCATCGCTGTCTGTTTTCAGGGCAACCTCTACTGTCAGATTGAAGGCAGAGTCTATACTTTCTGCTTCAAATCCGTTGCTGGCAATCATATATTCAGCACCCACGCCATCATCATATGATGAAGTGATGGAGATGATACGTTTATCCGATTCATATATCTCTTCAACCGCCTGCCGGGCTATATCCAGTTTTTTATCGGTACTGATGTTTTCAAATGAGTTATCATATAAGTCCAGTCCCTGACTGTCCCCTTTATAATATCTGTCAGGATTGGGTAGTTGGCGGAGTGTATCCGGAGCCAAATATCCTGTTGATACGATTCCTTCTTTAATGAATGTTTCCAGCCCTGCTTTTTCTATGCGGTTGGTAGAAAATGTACCATATTTTCCATCGACAAAAAACTCGATATACAATTTGTTTTCAGAACTTTGGTGCAATTTGTCCAGTTGTGTATTGCGGTATTCAAACGAATTATTGTTTGCCGTGATAATCGAAACACGTGCAGCCTGGCATCCGTTTTGCAAAGCAAATCGCATGGCCCATTGCGCAGTATCTTTATGTTGTTCAGTAATCATATTATAATCTTTTCACATGCAAAAATACACAGAATAAGATAAAGCAATTCATAATTAAGAATGAAAATTAATAATTGGCTTGCCGCTTATCAGTAAACAGCCACAGTTAACAATTAGAACCTCTTTATACTTTTTACTCAATACTGACTATTTTGAAAAGGTAACAAAAGTAACACGGAAAACAATTAAGAATGAATAATTAATAATTAGCTTGCTGAGCAGAGCGAAAACTCTCACCAGTGAATAGTCGTCAGTTAGCAACTTGTATCTCGTGTTTTGTCTACTCGTATCTCATATAACTTTCAACTTATTACTTTCAACTTATTACTTATCCCAATACTTCAAAGAACTCCAAAGCCATAAGCTTTACCTATAGATAAAATACTCCGGTTATAATAACTCATAACTTGTAAGTTTTTCTACCTTTGTAGCATTCTTATTCTAAAAATGAAAGAATGGAAACATTTCCTTCGAGCCCTTACATTCAGTTTTCCCGTAATCAATGGGCTGCTCTTCGCGACTCGGAACCGATGACGCTCACATACGAAGAGTTATTGACTCTGCAAGGTATCGACTACGAGCTTTCCATTGATGAAGTAGAAGATATTTACCTTCCCCTTTCCCGATTATTGAGCTATTACTTCAATGCGCGTACCAGCCGCCAGTCGGTACTGACAAAGTTCCTCAATCAGAAATCGATGAAAGTACCGTTTATCGTAGGTATTGCAGGCAGTGTGTCGGTGGGTAAGAGCACTACCGCCCGTGTATTACAGGCATTGCTTAGCCGCTGGAAAGAAAACACCCGCGTATCTCTGATAACTACCGACGGATTCCTGTATCCGAATGCGATATTAGAAGAAAAGGGCATTATGCTCAAAAAAGGCTTTCCTCAATCATATGATATAAAGACTTTATTGAAGTTCGTCACCGACCTGAAAGCAGGGAAAAGAAATGTAAAGGTGCCCAAGTATTCACATCTTATTTATGATATTATTCCAAACGAATATCAGGTTATAGACCAGCCGGATATACTTATCCTGGAAGGACTGAATGTTCTGCAGAGCGGAATGGACTATCCCAATGAGAAACCGCGTATATTTGTTTCCGATTTTGTCGATTTTTCAATCTATGTCGATGCCGATGAGCAGAAACTGGAGGAGTGGTATATCTCCCGTTTTATGAAGTTCAGAAAAGGGGCATTTACCAATCCTGATTCGTATTTTCACAGTTTTGCCAAACTTGCCGACAAGAACGCGATCAATACAGCAAAAACCATCTGGAGAGAAATAAACCGTAAGAATCTGCGTAAAAACATACTTCCTACCCGTGAGCGTGCCAGTCTGATATTGCATAAGGGGGAAGGGCATGCT
Source organism: Dysgonomonas gadei ATCC BAA-286 (assembly GCF_000213555.1). GTDB lineage: Bacteria > Bacteroidota > Bacteroidia > Bacteroidales > Dysgonomonadaceae > Dysgonomonas > Dysgonomonas gadei. The sequence goes on along the minus strand of NZ_GL891992.1, from coordinate 87,559 downwards.
GTGGATTATGTAAGGCTAAGGAAATAAGTCTTATTATAGAGTTAATACATAAAAAAGGAGGCATCTGTGCAGATGCCTCCTTCTCATTTTATCTCTGGTATGAATTAGTCGATAAAGTCTACAGTTTCTTCTCCAATCATCTGGCGAAGTGTATTTTTTAACTTCACGTATTGGATAAACAAGTCATGCTCTGCAACCTTGCTAGGCTCGTGCATAGGGCTCTTGAAGTAGAATGACAACCAGTCTTGTATACCGCTCATTCCTGCACGTTTAGCCAGGTCTGTAAACAGAACAAGGTCTAAGCAAAGAGGAGCTGCAAGGATAGAGTCTTTGCAAAGGAAGTCTACTTTCATCTGCATTTTGTAACCTAACCATCCGAACAAGTCGATATTATCCCATCCTTCCTTATCGTCGTTGCGAGGCGGATAATAGTTGATACGAACCTTGTGGTAAACATTACCGTAAAGTTCAGGATAAAGTTCCGGTTGAAGGATGTTGTCGATAACCGAAAGTTTCGATTCTTCCTTTGTTTTGAATGAACCCGGATCGTCAAGAACCTCACCGTCACGGTTACCAAGGATGTTTGTAGAGAACCATCCGTTAAGACCAAGCATACGGGTCTTGAACATCGGAGACAATACGGTCTTTAACATTGTCTGACCTGTCTTGAAGTCCTTTCCACATATCGGAGTCTGGGTTTTTGCAGCCAGTTCCCACATTGCAGGTATGTCTACAGTCAGGTTAGGCGCACCATTGATATATGGTATACCCATAGATACTGCAGCATATGCATACACGTTTGAAGGAGCAATGTCTTTATGGTTTTCTTTCAACCCTTTTTCTAAAGCGGCAAGAGTTTTGTGTACTTCACCCAGCGGAGTAAACACTTCTGTACTACCGCACCAGATAACTACGATGCGATCGCAATTATTTTCTTTCTTGAAGTTTTCGATGTCTTGTTTTACTTGTTCCATCAATTCCCATTTAGTAGGAGCCGATTTTACCCAAGTACCATGCAAGCGTTTTACAAAGTCCTGATCGAATACAGCTCTCATCGGTTTGATAGCAGCCATCTCATCTTTAACCTTGTCTAAATCATCTCTTGTTAAAACATCTGCATGTTTTGCAGCCTCATAAGCATCTTCTTCAAAAATGTCCCATCCACCGAATACGACATCATTAAGATCAGCCAAAGGCACTGCATCTTTGATTTTAGGAAAGCGGTTTTCTTCTCTTTTCCCTAAACGCATTGTAGCCAATTGAGTTATTGACCCTACAGGAACTCCTTGTCCTTTACGTGTTAACAACGTTCCTGCCATGAAAGTTGTAGCAACAGCTCCAACTCCTACTGTAAGAATACCAAGTTTTCCCTTGGCTTCTCCTACTTGTACTTTTCCCATTTTTAATTAAAATTTTAAGTTATACTGCAACCCGCAGCTTACATTAAATTCTGCTGTCTCATCAGACAACATATAATAGAATAGCATCAAGTGTACCCTCACTATCATTTTATTATCCCAACCCGATATTTTCCATCACAAGACATTTGCCCGGCAACTTCCATTATTGGTAGCAACAATACAGCTGGCACTATAATATCATCAAAAAAACAAGGATTTCTTTTCAATCTAGCTGAAAAGCTGATTTCAACTCTATGAAATCATCTATAATCAGGTCGGCTGTTGCATCTTCGGCATCCTCTTCCCATCCTGTGCCTTTGAGCCAAATAGTATGACACCCAAGGCTGCGGGCGGGAACGATGTCTTTTGTGTAAGAATCTCCGATAATCACTACCGAAGAAGCCGGAATATCCAGGCTCTGGACTCCTAATCCAAATATAGCAGGATCGGGCTTTCTTATACCAACAACAGCAGATTCAATTATATCATCAAAATAATCCAGTAATTCAAAATCGCTCAAAACAGATTGTACGTTTCCATAGAAATTAGAGACCAATACCATAGGATAACGACTCTTCAATATTTCAAGCAAGGGCTTCTCTTTTTCTATTAAGCTCCTGACAAAGGTATAACATTGTGTCGAAATAGCAAGGCTATAGCTCTTTGTTTTATCATTTTCGGGTAAAAAACCTTTATTAATTAAGTAATCTATCTGTAAATCTATCTTTTTTCTAAGCAATATAAAAAAGTTATCCTCTGCTTCAATAACGGGGTGTGTAGCCAGATAACGCTCGGCATATACATAAGCTTCGCGAAATTGTTCTTTCGAAACCGGCACTCCATTATCCACATACGCATCCCAAAGCACTTCGGCCCAATGTTTTCCATTACTGTCGATAGTGCCTCCGTAGTCGAAGATTATTCCTTTTATTTTACTTATATCCAACATTCTTTTTCAAATCTTAAAAGGTAACAAAGGTAACACTTTTTTCAGTTAACAGTCAACAGTTATCAGTTGACAACTTGTAACTATTTCAAAAAGGTAACAAAGGTAACATGATTAAAGTCTTTTCAGAGTGTTACTTTTTACTGAATCCCTTTGCTTTTACTTATTCGATAGTATAGATAAAGATAGATGGGAAATAAAGCGGATAATCCGATATTTATTTTGTAGTTCGAGTCCGGATTATTCAACGAAAATATAATCCTTGTACGTGATTATTTTATACTCAGCCTCCAATTACTACATAACAGAGAGCTAAAAAGAAAATCATTATAAATAGTGAAATTATAAAAGAACTAATAGCCAATACAAGGTATATAGATTTTTGATTGTTAATCTTTAGCTTTCTGAAATAAAGTATAATTAGAATTATTGAAGTGACAAACAAAATAATAGATGATATAGGTATAGAATATATTAGCCACATAATTTGCTGTTTTTGACAAAGCTAACAATTTTCTCTAAATTCTTACAAAAAGAGTTCGATACTTTGATGCTGTGCTCCACAAATAAATATCCCTGCATTTGAAAAGTTTAGGGATATTTATTTTTATATTCGTAATCTAAATAACTTTATACAATTAATATAAGCTATGAAAAGGAGCTCGATAATATCTCTTTTAGGATTCTGTCTATCAGTTGTATTTACGTTTGTGTTATTTGTCGGATTATTTACAGCTAGATGGGATTATGTAATAGAGCATACCTTTGATACCATCTATGTTTTGTCTTTAGGGTTACTTGTCCCAATATCATTTTTTGTTGGTATCATTTTTTTTATAAAAAGTATTCTTTGTAAGGATAAACTATTGTTTATTCCTATTATTGTAGGTATTATTGCTTTAGTGTTTAACTCTGTATATTATTTATCCATTGTTGATTCAGTTATCGAACTTCTAATGATAAAGTTAAATATTGCATAAGATAAATTTATTATTTTCTTAAAATCCTCACAAAAAGAGTTCAATACTCTATAACTATTATATTATCTCCTGATATCAACGTGATATTTTGCGAAATACTTCTGTAAAATTACAGGGGTAGCTCTTCAAATATTTGAATTTTGTGTAAATCATTATCCCAATTAGCCCTGTGGGATAAAAATATATGACCTTGTGGGACAATAGGAACATCTGTATCGAGACTGCCTGCGGGAACAACAAGCAAGCTTCCTTGCATCTGAATGTTTGGAAGTGCAGATCCACAATCAAGACAAAAACTTTTAATATGTCCTGATGATTCAAAATCAAAGGTTTTTACGTTATTCTCCCCTGATAACCAGTTTAATTTGGCGGTCGAAGAAAATAAATTAGCAGCATGAGCTGAGCCTGTATCTTTACGACAATATTCGCAATGGCAAAGGAAGAAACGCTCAAAAGTACCTGTTATTTCAAATGTAACTTTGCCACATAAGCATGTTCCTGTATGTTTTATATTCATATTGATTTATTTTGAACAAAGCTAATAATTTTCCCAAAATCCTCACAAAAAGGGTTCGGGACTTTGATGTTGTGCTCCACAAAGTTTAAATCCTCGAACAGAAATGTTTGGAGACTTATTATTTTATTAGTTTATTTTTTATCACTTTCATATAAGAATATGCTATGCTATCTTTTCCAAAAGAAATATGCGATTTGTCATTCCATAATGTACCATAATCGAAATCATAAATATCTTTGCCTTCAGGGCTATCAAAATAAATAGTATCATTTTTTATTTTGTATTTACCCTTCAGTTGTTCTCTACCATAACTATATTCGTAAGTATTATTTCCATAAAGAGTTAACCAACCATTATTCCCTGCAACTCCATCCAAGTATGCTATCAATAAATCACCTTTATAAAGAACTCTTTTCGGAATTAAGCCACCTGGCATCAAAAAAGGTATTATTAGTGCTGTTATCATCAATATAGTGACAATATTATGCGTCTTATTTTTCAATTTGGCCTCAATGCACTTGACAATATTATAAAACGTATACACTATTGCACATAGAAAAATGGTGATATATGTTAGTCTTATTATAGATGTCCATTCACCTAATTCATATACCCAATAATCAGAAGTATTTTCATATAAGAACACGAAAGAGATTAATATTATTTGAGAAATATATTTTTTCATAGTAAATACCTTTTATTTCAAGACAGAAAGTGAGTAATACTCTCCCAATCCTCACCAAATGAGCTTCTTTTGTGCTATGCCCCATGAATAATTAGCTCCCTTTAACTGGAATATTAGACGATTTTTTATTTCTGGTTTTAATCAAAACCACAATTCCAATAGCAATACTGATCAGTGTATAAAAAGCGAAGACGAATAACCACAAAAACTTACTGTTCAAGTATCCGTAACTGTCAACTGCCTCATATTTATAGCTAACCATACAATCTAAGATTTCGTAAAGGATTCTAAAGAACCCGATAGTTGAGAGTATAAGATATATCCAAATAGTTATTTTCATTAAATACGATGATTGTCACACATTTGCACAAAGCTAATAATTTTTCCAAAACCTTCATGAAAAGAGCCTGATACTTTGGCATTGCATTTAACCAAAAGAAAAGCACCTGATTTCTCAGATGCTTTTATATCTTAGTGTCGAAATGTATGCCGGGATACCTCCAATTATCTTTTCTTCTTCATGGCATAAGTCTGTGCTTTCAAAAATTCGCCAAACTCTTTTATATCTGTGAATTTGGCTTGCTCCTCAACAGAGATCGGTTTACCGAAACGTACATAAATAGTCTTACCTCTTTTGTTCGTCGTTTCATGCAATAGACGTACAGTCCTTATTTTCCAGCTAATAAATCCTAATGTACGATATATCCACGAATTGCTTCCATCTATATACATAGGAATAACCGGAACCTTTGCTTTCTTTATCAATTTAAGAACAGTCGGTTGCCATTCACGATCTTCGGTCTTAGTCAGATGATTGGTCGATACACCTCCTGCCGGAAACAGCCCCAACGGATGTCCGTCATGCAAATGCTCCAGGCATTGCTTTACACCCCCCAGACTCGATTTCAAATCTTTCATCTTATTTCCTTTAGCATAAGGATTGACCCCGATAAAATGCTCATCCATTGTATCTATCTGGCTCAGCATCCAGTTTACCATCATCTTGTAGTCGCGGCGTTTACCTGCTACTGTACTGATAGCTATTATTCCATCTATATGACCTATTGGATGGTTCGAAACCGTAATGAACGGCCCTTCTTTGAATTGATCAAGGACTTCATAATTCTCATACTTGCGGATGATCCCCATTTTGTCGAGCATATCATTCACAAATTCAAGACCTGTATACTGTTTGGAGGCATCGTAAATAGCGTTTACCTTATTTAGGCCTCCTACACTAAATACAATATTTGTAAGGACGTTTCCAAAACGCCCTCTGAATATAGGATGCAGGTTTTGTATCATATCCCTGCTTATTAATTTCTCTTTCATATGCTTTTTTCAGCTGACAGTCTGTTACAAACAATCTGTAACTTACTTTATATAATTCAGATATTTGCTGTAAAATGATTTAAACCAGCCCAGTCTCATCAGCACAAATTCGAATAAGGCAATGCCCACTACTGCGCAAAGGATGCCTAACAGCACATCTATGATATAATGGTGAGACGTATATACTGCTGTAAACCATATGCCGAATAAAAATATTATAACAACGGACAGAATACCCCGGTTACATTTCTTCTTTATAGCATAGAACAGTACCACTACCAGATATGCCGAATGCAGGGACGGAACCGCCGCAAATACATTGGCATTACGCCCATAGATGGAATTAAACAAGGGGAAACCTATCAGTTCATCAAACCGGACTAAGCCGGCCATATTACCGGGTGTATTCAATACCGGTTCAAACCCGTAATTCATCGCATACCATGGCGGTGCAGCAGGATGAATATAATAACACGTGAAACCGAGCAGATTGACAAAGAGGAAAACCATTGCAAAGCGAAGGAACATATCCCTGTCTTTCTTGAAATATAGGTATAGACCGAATGCCACCGGAACAGGTACCCAGCCCAAATAAAATATACCGGCTAAAAAATCGGCGATTGCACTCGTATGTAGAGTGAAATACTCGCAAGGAATAAGTACGGCACCATCTACTGTAATACCGAATAACGCTTTCTCCAGATTGTATAATCCCTCTACATCTATCGGATTCACCAGATAATTGGGATATACACGCATCCAGTCGTATGAAATGCCAAATATAAGAAATGGTAATAATCCTACAGCTAATTTCCGGGTCTTGGTATTAACAAAAAACAACAAGAGAAAAAGGGCGATCAATAGAAAATGTTCGGGTCGGAATCCTACAAATATGCTTGTCAATATAGAAAACAGAATGGTTATCCCAACAACAATAACACTCTCTCTCAGAGTTGGTAAAGAAATCTGTAACTTCATCTATTTATTCTCCTGCTTTATCTTTTCGGTCTTGTTCCTGTAACACTCTTTTGCAGTGTCTCAGGCGGTTAATAGCTGTAATATTGGAAAATATGGCAACAAAGGCAATCGGTACTACCATAATTAATATAGGTTCAAACAAAGGGATGCTTTCTTTGTGAGGTACTGCGACACGATAATCAGGGAAGAAATATCCGAACAGCCCGCAGAGTATACATCCTACGGCAATAGTCACCACACGCTCGGGACGTTGCATGAATCCACCTTTACATTCTATACCCAATCCTTCGGCACGCGCACGTACATAACTTACCATCATGGAACCGATAAGAGCAATAAATGCAAATAACGAACTAAAGAAATATCCTTGCAGAATCAGATAATAACAAATACCGAATAGGACAATCAGTTCACTGTAACGGTCAAGCACCGAATCGAACAGTGCTCCGTAGCGGGAACTCATTTTTCCAATACGGGCAACCTGTCCGTCCATCATATCGAACAGTCCGGCAAATAAAATAACGAATCCTCCCCAACCTACAAATGACAGATCACCCGCATGGCCATAGGTGTGCCCGAAAAAGACTTTTCCCCGCATAGCCCCGCAAATAAAAATGACACAGGCTACGATATTCAGAATCAGTCCCGTGGCTGTAATGAAATTGGGTGTTATACCAATCCTTACCATCCCTCTGACAAGAGGGTCAATAATTTTATAAATTATTTGTTGAGCAATATCTCTAGCTTTCATTCTTCCACTTTTTAAGGTTTATATATAGTTGTGCATACAGCAACACCTCTCTATATGTCATCCGTATGTTTCTTTTCTCTCTCTATAACTTCTTCTTTTTTATTTTCCGCCGTATTCTTTTTTACAAAATATTTTTTGAAATCTCTGTTTTTGTATACAAAAAGGCGCTGCATATTGTAGTTCCATCCAAAACCCACGATAAGCGATACAATTATCTTTGGTATAAGGAACACATTGTTGGCAATAATATCCGGAAGGCTTTCCATAGGCAGCCACTTGGTCACCAGTTCTGTCACCAGCACGGTTCCTTCCCTGTTCAGGAACAGATTGACCAGCCAGACCATCACGTATTTTATAGCGACGTGTTTTATCTTACTGTCCTGAGCCTTGAATGTCCATTTATAATTTATAATACAATTGACTACTCCTCCCGAAATATTACCGAAAAGGGTAGCATTACCATAAAAGACACCAAAAATATTAGTGAGTAATATGGTTACAGTAAAGTCTGTCAAACTAGATATTTGTGAGGAGAACTGCGCCCGCACAAACATGAAAATCCCACCTTTTTCAGAGACGGTTTTCGTGACCTTCTTTACCCAATCAGCCATTTTCCTCCTAATAATATTATAAAGCCATACACTCCTGCAAGCACGTCATCCATCATTACACCCCATCCGCCTTTCAGGCTCTCCATTTTGCGGATGCCCAACGGTTTCCATATATCAAATAACCTGAACAAGGCAAATGCAATCAGCGCATGATATATATTTCCTGCGTCGGCAGCCAGAAGGGTTATCCATACACCGACCATTTCATCGACAACAATGCGTGAAGGATCTTTGCCCCAAGAGGGTTCAAGTACATTTGAAGACCAAACGCCAAGAGCTGTAAATATGATAATTAATGCAATAGTTATCAGTAGTAGGGGGAGAGGAGAAACAAATAAAGAAAGGGCAATCCATATAATAGCAGCTAATGCTGCGCCCGCTGTACCGGGTGCAAACGGGGAGAAACCCGTACCAAAGCCTGATGCGATAATTATATGAAAGAGGTTCTTTTGTTTCATTTTTTCAATAAAGGCACAAAGTTATCAAAAAATGCATTGATATCAAAGTGGTTAAAAATATATAATCTGACTACATTTAATTTTCTGAAAATGTTTGTCAATACGACATTATTTACATTTTATCAATATTCCGTATTTGTATTCGCAGATATCTTTTGCGAAATACGTTCAGCAATATACGGAACGGATTTTTCACGGCAAGGTGCAAAGCTGGGCCAGTCATTAAAATCAATAATTTTGAACGAACCGTCAGCTGCGATGATACAATCCCCGCCGTATATATCTACATTCAGTACTTCTCCGGCTTTACTGCAAGTCTTCTTCAAAGCGTCCAGATCGAATGGAAATTCTTTCGCGCTCCCGTTTACAGCTTCCAAACCGAATTTGGTAAGACTTAGATCGAAAGGATAGAACCAATAGAAAAAGTCAGTGCCGTATACTCCGTAAAACTTAACCAGATCTCCGACAAGATGCTCGTTTATCACAGCATTGGGTATATCGCGCAATGCAAATTCCTGTAAAATAGATTTAGCTTCTTCTATATTACGGGCATAAGTGACATCCTCACGGTGAATCGTATGTGAATCGCCTCTTTTTATCCAGAAAGCACCGGTATTCATTCTCTCCAGTTCTTTGGTAGGATCGTCGGTCACATCTACGATTATACTTTCAGGGTGCGGTATATTATTATCCATCAGCAAACGTGTCATGGTAGTGCGGGTACAGTTTTCGATACCTGTTCCTGGATTTATGATTATCGCACCGTCTGCCTCATATTGTTTCAGCCGTTTGAGTGTGCTTTTGTCGCGGGCCATATTGAAAATATACTTCTCGTTCTCCTCGCTTAGTACAAACTCGGATTCGGTATACTCTCTTACTTCATATCCCATATTACGCAGACATTCAGCCGTAAGGTTGAATATCATACCATCATTACCAATATGGTTGGGAGAAAATTTAGTATTCCTTTTGACTCCTGCTATTCTAATTTTTGACATCTTTATTTTTTACAAATTGCTCTGCCTTCTTTATATCTTCTGCATGGTCTACGTCAACAATCTTTACAAAAGGAAATGCTTTCAGATTCAGGTTATCAGTTACCAGTTGCCGTTGAAAATTACGCATCCGTGACTGCCCTGCTTCGAGACAGGATTCTAATGTATCTATTGCTTTGGGGGTGAGTCCATATATTCCACCCGATATATACTTACAATTATCTGAATTATCAAGAAAACCCTTTATATTCATTTTACTGTCAACTTCCACATACAATGGCTTTTCATCGTCTATATAGTCTGTTACAGCCATCATGCCGTCATTATCTTCATCTGAGGCAAAAGCCTGTATGAAATTGCCGAATTCCTCTTCTTTGAATATGGTATCGACTGTAGTCAGGCAGAATTTTCCATCCCGTAGAAAATTTCGCAGTTCAAAAAAACTATGCATCGAACTGGGGGTAGATTTCACCACGACATTAAACGGTACATTAAGCTTCAGATTGGATATATAATCCTGAACCTGTATCATCTCCTCATTGATAATAATACTTATCGAAGAAGCATCATTCTTGAGGAAAATATCGATCAAACGACGAATCATTTCTTTTCCATCCAGCTTTACCAAAGGCTTCGGCAAAGTAACACCTTCTTGAGCCAGTCTGGAGCCTTCCCCCGCTGCTATTATAGCATAATTCATAAATATTAATATTTTTTGACTAAAGTCAATCAAAAAGGTTTAATCTGAACAGAAAAATTATTCTTCTGTAGTCAGGTCAAGCACTTCATTATCTCCACCTCTTTCTACATAGAGTTTCTTCAATGGGTTGGCATGTGCTTTATCAAATTCGATCCTATTACCGAAAGTATCTATGGCCATATAGACGGCCTGACGAAAAGATTCTTCCGAAGCTTCATTCTTTCCGGCTATGCCATAGGCCGTTCCGTGAGCCGGAGACGTACGGATAATAGGTAATCCGGCCGTAAAGTTAACACCGTCTTCCATAGCTAAAGTTTTGAAAGGTGCTAAACCCTGGTCGTGATACATTGCCAGTATACCGTCGAACTTTGCGAATCCACCTGCTCCGAAAAAACCATCGGCAGGATAAGGTCCAAAGCACAGTACTTTTTTATCTTGTAATTCCTTTATGGCAGGAGTGATGATATCATTCTCTTCTGTTCCCAGTAAGCCGTTTTCTCCTGCGTGCGGATTAAGAGATAATACTGCAATACGTGGCCTCCCAATTCTGAAATCACGTTTCAGGCTGGTTTCGAAGCGTATAGCAGCATCCATTATTTTTTCTTTTGTTAGTGATTTAGGAACATCAGCCAACGGAATATGCCCTGTTACAAGAGCAATGCGAAGCGAGTCCTTAATCAGAATCATCAGGCTTTTATCTCCGTCTTTACCAAACCGTTCTTCAAGATATTCCGTATGCCCGGGAAAATGGAAATCTTCACGCTGAATATTATGTTTGTTGATAGGGGCTGTCACAAGGACGTCGATCAGTCCGCTTTTAAGGTCTGCAACTGCTTTTTCAAGCGATTTATATGCTGCTTCTCCTGCTATTGCAGTCGATTGTCCGATTTCAATTTTAGTATCTTCATTAATACAGTTGATGATATTCACTTTGTTTACCACCGCATCTTTCGCATTATTTATCTGGTTGAACGAAACAGGTTGTAATTCCATCGCTTTGCGATGAAAGGAAGCTACTTTTGCCGAGCCGTAAATGACAGGAATACACATCTCTGCCATCCGGATATCTGCAAATGTTTTCAGAATAACTTCATATCCTATCCCGTTTATATCACCTTGTGTTATACCTACTTTTATCATAGTTTGATTTAGTTTTTAGATTCTATTACCTGCAGCCATTGTCCGGCAAGGGTTTCGACAAAATCGACAAAGGTCGGGGCTTTATCGTATTGATAAATTGTACATAACGGATGACCTTTGTGCGGTGTGATTTCGAATGGTGAATAGTCGTCATGTAAATAAACGAAAACTTCTTTTGTTTTATGATTATAGAAGGTCGTATTTCCATTCGCTTCAAGAGCAAAAGTCAGAAAGTCGGACGTATCCATCGGTTCTATACCCTGCAATTTACATTCATCCGCATAATTTTGTTCCCATCCTCCGATACCGACTGTGGAATCTACTAACGAGAATGTAAACTGATTGGCATCTATGAAACTTTCCGCCTCCATAGTATTGTCTTCGAGCCAATATTCTACAATCCCTCCCATATTTTGGGATAGCAGAATGTGCTCGGGTATAATATTACGCCCTTGGGGCACACAATGTTCCAGTTTACAAAGCCAGCCGATGGTACTTCCGCCGTTGAGCGTCCATATATACTGCCGGAACCGCTGATTGCCGTTCAGCGTAAATTCTACTTTATATGCTTTATCCAATAACCGGGTCATTTTTGGGAAAAGAACGGCAAAGTCTTTCGGCAAAGTCATCTTCCCATCATGGATCCCGTTAAATACAACCTGATTATTCTTCATTCTTTTTACTTTTCATTGTCGACAACATACCGCAAGCCGCGAATATATCTTCGCCGCGCGATGCGCGTATGGTCGAAGTAACACCTTTACTTGTCAGATAATCCCTGAATGCCTCCATTTTTTCCTTTGTCGATGTTTTCAGATTAACATTCGGTATCGCATGGAAACGTATGAGATTTACCCTGCATTCGATTCCTCTGAGCATCTGTGCCAGTTCTTTGGCATGTACGAGCGAATCGTTGAAATTATCAAACATTATATATTCAAAAGACAATCGCCGTTGCTTTGTCCAGTCATATTCTTTTAATAAGTCCATCACCCCGGCTATAGGAAAAGCCTTTTCGGCCGGCATAATGGATAGCCTCTGTTCTTTCTCCGGGCTATGGATGCTGATTGCCAGATGGGCATTGCTTTCATCCAGAAAACGTTTCAACTTGGGCGTAACACCGGTTGTAGATACTGTTATTCTTTTCGGACTCCAGGCCATGCCATAATCGGCTGTCATAATTTCGAGTGTCTTTTTCAATTGCTCATAATTGTCCAGAGGCTCACCCATTCCCATAAAGACAACATTCGTCAGATCTTCGGCTTCACGAACCGAATAGAGCTGATTCAATATTTCATTGGCAGTAAGATTGCCGTTGAAGCCCTGTTTCCCTGTCATGCAAAACAGGCAGTTCATCTTGCAACCGACTTGTGAAGACACACAAAGCGTAGCCCTGTCGTCCTCGGGGATCATCACGGCTTCGATAAGTTTATCGTTCTCCGTTTTGAATAAATACTTAACAGTACCATCTACAGATTGCTGAAATTCGAGCGGGATATATCTTCCCACATCGTATTTTTCCGACAACAAAGCCCTGTTTGCGACCGAGATATTTGTCATCTGGTCTATCGATGTTACCCTTTTCTTGTATACCCAATCGGCGATCTGCTTTGCTGCAAATCTGGGTAGACCGCACTCACCTGCCACTCCATAGAATTCATCCATGGTCATACCCAGTAAGTGTTTTTTTTCTATCATATTTTTAGTTGATAGCCGTCAGCTAATAGCCGCTATAAACTAACGGCTATTTACTAATGGCTTTATTGTGTATTATAATCTTTTCTTAATAGCTTCGCTATCCTTTTCAAAACCCGGTTTATCCAACAAAGCGAACATATTTTTCTTATATGCTTCCACTCCCGGTTGGTCGAATGGATTCACACCTAAGATATACCCGCTGATACCACATGCTTTCTCGAAGAAGTACAACAACTGTCCGATACAGTATGCATCCAGTTTAGGTACCTCCACTTTGATGTTCGGCACACCTCCGTCAACGTGAGCCAACTGTGTGCCCAGTTCAGCCATCTTATTCACAAAATCCACACGTTTTCCTGCAAGGAAGTTTAATCCGTCAAGATTTTCTTCATCGGTAGGCACTGTCAATGTTTCATTCGGTTGAGCTACTGATATAACAGTTTCGAAGATAGAACGTTCACCTTCCTGTATCCATTGTCCCATAGAGTGAAGGTCGGCGGTAAAGTCAACCGCAGCATTGAAGATACCTTTATTTTCCTTGCCTTCGCTTTCACCGTAAAGTTGTTTCCACCATTCTGCGATGTAGTGCAACTTAGGGTTGAAGTTGGCCAGGATTTCGATTTTCTTACCTTTTTTGTATAATTCATTACGCGTTACGGCATATATTTCAGCAATGTTTTTTCCGAAAGGTACAGCAGGTGCGGTTTCTTTTTCCATATATGCAGCACCGGCAACCAGCTGACGGATATCAATTCCGGCTAGTGCGATAGGAAGCAAGCCTACCGGAGTCAACACAGAATAGCGTCCTCCTACATTATCAGGAATCACATATTTTTTAAACCCTTCTTTTGTAGCCAGTGTAAACAATGCTCCACGCGCAGCATCTGTAATAGCTACGATACGGTGTTTCGCTTCACCCTTACCTACTGTTTTTTCCAGTTCGGCTTTAAGGATGCGGAAAGCCAAAGCAGGTTCTGTTGTTGTTCCCGATTTGGATATATTGATGATACCGAAAGATTTACCTTTCAGGTATGCCAGTAATTCCACAAGATAGTCTTCACCGATATTGTTTCCTGCATATAGGATTACAGGTGTCTTACGGTCGCGTTGCAACCAGTCGAAGGCATTCGACAGGGAATCGATAACAGCCCTTGAACCCAGATAGCTACCACCGATACCGACAAGTACAATCACTTCGCATTTTGCCTGTAACGCTTTCGCTGTATCTTCTATATCTTTTAATTCAGCATCTGTAATCGAGGAAGGTAAATTCAACCAACCCAGAAAGTCGTTTCCTTTACCCGAACCATCGTGCAATGCTTCATTGCATTTCTTTGCCAAAGCAGCCTGATTGTTGATATCAGCCTGATTAATAAAACCTAAAGTCTTGCTAATGTCTAATTTGATAACCTTATCCATAACCTTTATTTATTTTAATATTTGTTCTCTCAATACTTTAACTCCCTCGCGCGCTGATGCATTTTCGTATAATACGCGATACACCAGATCAGCTATAGGAATATTCACATTATATTTTTCGTTCATTTCCCTGATACATTTTGTACCATAATATCCTTCGGCGATCATTTCCATCTCTATCTGAGCGGCTTTTACGGAATAACCCTTTCCTATCATGGAACCGAATGTACGGTTACGGCTGAAACTGGAATAACAAGTAACTAATAAATCTCCCAGATATGCCGAATCCTGAATCCGTCTTTCTATCGGAGATACAATATCTACAAAACGTTCCATCTCGGATATTGCATTCGATACCAGTACCGCCTGAAAGTTATCTCCATATTTCAGTCCGTGGCAAATACCCGAAGCAATGGCATATACATTTTTCAACACAGCCGCCAGCTCGATACCTGACACGTCATTCGATACGGATGCCCGCACAAACCTGTTATTGAATATTCCGGCAATGGCGTGTGCCTTTTCAATGTCAGGGCAGGCAATGGTAGGATATGTCAGTCTCTCCAAGGCTATTTCCTCGGCATGGCAAGGCCCGCCGACAATAGCCATATTCTCAACAGGGATATCGTAGAATTGCGTCAGATAATCGGTAACCAACAGGTTTTCGGGAGGGATAATTCCCTTGATGGCCGAAATAATAAACTTGTCGCTTATTTTAGTGGTCAGTTTATCCAGATGGCTTTTGAGAAAAGGAGAAGGAACAGCTAAGATCAGTGTATCGGAATCCTCAACAACCTGAGTAATATTGGAATAGAATGAAATTCTATCCAGATTAAATTCAACTGTTGATAAATAAGAAGGGTTATGCCCTGTCTTTTTGAAGTCCTGTATCTGTTCCGGACGGCGCATATACCAATTGATATGCTTTTCGTGATTCAGCATAATCTTGGCTAATGCGGTAGCCCATGTTCCACCACCTAAAATTGCAATTTTACCGGGAAAACTCATGTGTTTATGTTTTAGTTAGAAATAGGGTGATTAATTAATCTTTTTTACCCAACTCTCAATCACTTCAACCGAAGGCAATGCCAGTTCCAGCTTATGCTTTTTGTTGATATCACCTAAATCCTGTCTTATCTTCTGTGGATTGACATCTTTCAAGTCTTCCACTGTAAGGTATCCGGCTTTTTGGAGAACAGGAACCAATTCTTCCGACACTCCCAGTTCCGTATATTTTGCTACAGGATCTTTCTTCGCCACTTTTTCAGGGCGCATCTGAGGGAAGAACATCACTTCCTGAATACTTTCCTGTCCGGTCATAAACATTACCAGACGGTCCATACCTATACCTATACCGCTTGTCGGCGGCATTCCGTATTCCAGTGCTCGCAAGAAATCCTGATCGATAAACATCGCTTCGTCATCTCCTTTTTCCGATAATTTTAGCTGGTCTTCGAAACGGGCGCGCTGATCTATCGGGTCATTCAACTCCGAATAGGCATTCGCAAGTTCCTTACCGTTTACCATCAATTCGAAGCGCTCGGTAAGTTCGGGATTATTGCGGTGTTTCTTTGTCAGCGGCGACATTTCCACAGGATAGTCGATGATAAATGTAGGTTGTATATAATTTCCTTCACACTTGTCTCCAAAGATGGCATCTATCAGCTTTCCTTTGCCCATCGTCTCGTCCTGTTCCACGCCAAGCTGTTTGCAAACATCGCGAAGCTGAACCTCATTCATTCCGCTAATATCCACACCTGTAAAATGCTTAATGGAATCTATCATGGTCACACGTGGGTAAGGCGCTTTGTAGTCAATCTCATTTTTACCCATTTTCACTTTGGTAGTTCCATGCACATCCATACAGATTTTCTCCAGCATACGCTCGGTGAAATCCATCATCCAGTTGTAATCCTTATATGCTGCATAGAATTCCATTACTGTAAATTCAGGGTTGTGTGTCCTGTCCATACCTTCGTTGCGGAAGTTACGTGAAAACTCATAGACACCGTCGAATCCTCCCACTATCAGGCGTTTCAGGTAAAGTTCGTTTGCGATACGCAGATACAATGGAATATCCAGTGCATTGTGATGAGTAATAAACGGACGCGCCGTAGCTCCTCCCGGTATGCTTTGCAGTACGGGTGTGTCCACTTCTATGTATCCGTGTCCGTTCAGGAATTCACGCATCGAATTAAAAACTTTTGTGCGTTTGATAAATGTATCTTTTACGCCTTCGTTGACGATCAGGTCGACATAACGCTGACGATAGCGTTGCTCAGGGTCAGTAAATCCGTCGTAGGTAACCCCGTCTTTTACCTTCACTACCGGAAGCGGACGAAGCGATTTTCCTAATACGGTTAATTCTTCGGCATGAACAGAAATTTCGCCCATCTGCGTGCGGAATACAAATCCTTTAATACCTATGAAGTCTCCGATGTCCAGTAACTTTTTGAAGACTGTATTATAAAGTTCTTTATCCTCGGTCGGACACAGATCGTCACGTGATATATACACCTGTATACGTCCTTCCGCATCCTGTAACTCCACAAATGAAGCTTTACCCATGATACGGCGGCCCATGATACGACCGGCAATAGTTACCGGGCGACGCTCTGCTTCATCTTTGAAGTTTTCTTTTATCTCTTTTGAATATGCATTTACATCATACAGCGCTGCCGGATACGGTTCTATCCCTAACGCTCTCAACTCTTCTAAACTTTGTCTACGAAAGATTTCCTGTTCGCTTAATTCTAGTATATTCATTATCAATCTATCTTCAGATTTTTTTAGTTTCAAAAATTAAAATTGGTTCGTATGCGAATAACCACGCAAAGTTAAAAAATATAATCACAAATACACGTTTTGTATTCGGTTTAATAGACACCACACGTGAAAGCAGTTCTTTTTTTAACAAAAAAACGAAAATTGATATAGGTAAAATCGGAGACCTTTACATGTGAAATAAGTAATATAAATTGTACCTTTGCACCCTCAAAGATGGGAGGGCTACACTCCTTAACCGTATTAGAACAGATTAAAAATGTTGAAAACCGCAAACATAGATGAATTAGAGAATAAAAAGATAAGTAAACTACTCTGGCAATATGCGCTCCCGGCTATCGTGGGAACAATGGTCAACGCGCTATACAATATTATCGACCGTATTTATATCGGACATGGCCCTAATCTGGGAGACCATGCTATCGGAGGACTGGGGATCGTACTGCCTATTATGAACCTAACTGCAGCTGTGGGTATGCTGGTAGGAGCCGGTTCGGCAAGCCGCATATCTATCTGTCTGGGTAGGGGCGATAAGGAAACCGCAGAGAAAATTATCGGCAACTCTTTTCTGATGACCCTTATACTGACCGGAACATTAGTCACCGTATTATTTATGTTCCTCGATCCTATACTGATGCAAATAGGTGCAACTGAAGAAACATTCCCTTATGCAAAAGAGTTTCTTTTGTATTATTTACCTGGGAATATCTTTCTTACCATGTGCTTTAACTTCAACAGTATGATGCGTGCATCAGGTTATCCGACTAAGGCAATGTATACTATGCTGATCGGGGTGATAGCGAATATCATTATTGCTCCCATATTCATATTTGTACTGGAATGGGGGATTAAGGGAGCTGCTATTGCAACTATTATATCCATGTTCATCGGGTTATGCTTCGTTATGCATCACTTTATGAACCAAAACAGTATGCTCCGTTTACGCAGGAAAAACATAGGGCTGAATCCGAAGATAGTATGGGCGATCGCCAGCATCGGTTTGTCCCCTTTCTTTATTCAGGTAGCTGCGTCGGTCGTGGTATTCATGCTCAACAACAAGCTGAAAGTGTATGGCGGCAATGTGGCCATAGAAGCATATGCTATTGCCAATACCCTGGTAATGATCATTATCATGGTACTGGTAGGACTTACACAAGGTATGCAGCCGATAGTGGGGTATAACTATGGAGCCAGAAGGATAAGTAGGGTGAAAGAAACACTCAATTATACGATTAAAGTAGGGGTGTGTATAGGTATTGTAGGCTGTGCGATCGGACTGCTGTTACCTAATGTTATAGTACAGCCGTTCAACCCTTCTGCCCCGCTGGCTGCCGAAGCATCGAAAGCTCTGCGCATCATAACCGTGATGCTGCCTTTGGTCGGTTTCCAGATTGTGGTTACCAATTTCTTTCAGTGTATAGGGATGGCGGCGAAATCAATCTTCCTTAGTCTGACGCGCCAGTTTCTGTTGCTTATCCCTGCTCTGATCATATTACCGCACTTTTTCCAACTGAATGGTGTCTGGTTCTCATTGCCGGTGGCAGATAGTTTGTCAACATTGTTGACTGCGGGGATGTTTATATGGCAGATAAACAAATTTAAGAAAATGGAGACTTCAGAATTATTATGATAGATAATATAAACAGACAGAATATACTGCAACATTTCTCCGTCACGGAAAGTGACTTACTGAAAGTGATCTCAGAAGCCCTGAGTAAAGGAGGAGATTACGCCGATATATATTTTGAGCATACATTCAGCAATAGTATCTCGCTCCGGGATGGAGACGTTAACCGTGCCGCTTCGAATATCGATTACGGTGCGGGAGTAAGGGTGGTGTCGGGAGATCAGACCGGATATGCCTATGTCGAGAACACCGATATTAAGGATTTACTGAAAGCGGCCCGCACAGCGGCAAGTATCGCGTCAATGCTTGTAAGGACAAATAATGCGGTTGAAATAAGAGAAAGCCATTTTCATAACTATTATAAAATAGAAAAGCCCTGGCTAGACGTATCGGTAGCCGACAAAAAACTATTTGTCCAGAAATTGAATGACAGGATATTCGAGCTTGATCCCCGTGTTATCAAAGCATCTGTAAGTCTGAATGATGCTACATCATATATCCTTTTTTTCAACTCGGAAGGTATACTGACTTGGGATTACCGTCCGATGTCAATCATGTCGGGATCTTGTACGATGGAGCAGGACGGCAAAATAGAAAATGGCTATTGCTCACGCGCTTACCGGAAAGGATTTGAGTTCCTGAACGAGGAATTAATTGAAACGATTGCCCGCGAAGCCGTAGCACAGACCTCCCTCATGTTCGAAGCCATAAAGCCTAAAGGTGGCGAGATGCCTGTGGTTATGGGAGCCGGAAGTTCGGGTATTCTGTTGCACGAAGCTATCGGACATACCTTCGAGGCTGACTTTAACAGGAAAAATGTATCTATATTTTCCGACCGGTTTGGCAAACGGATCTGTATGCCCGGTATCAACATTGTGGATGACGGCACAATAGAACATGCCCGTGGCGCAATCAATTTCGACGATGAAGGCGTGGAGAGCCAAAAGACATACATTGTAAAGGACGGCATTCTCGAAAGTTACCTGCACGATCGCATCAGCGCAAAGCATTACGGTGTGGAACCGACGGGAAACGGGCGGCGTCAATCGTTCCGGTACGCGCCATTACCACGTATGCGGGTTACCTATATGGAAGAAGGGAATACGCCGGAAGCCGATATTATAGCATCCGTAAAAGAAGGTGTGTATGTGGATAATTTCACAAACGGGCAGGTACAGATCGGCGCCGGGGACTTCACATTCTTTGTAAAGACAGGCTACCTGATAGAGAACGGAAAACTGACCCGGCCGATAAAAGATATAAATATCATCGGGAACGGCCCGAAGGCGTTGGGCGACATCACCATGACAGGCAACAACCTGAAAATAGACGAAGGGGCATGGACCTGCGGCAAAGACGGGCAGGGTGTTCCGGTCGGACAGGGTTTACCATCGGTATTGGTGAGTAAACTGACTGTGGGAGGGGAATGATTGTTGTTTCAAGATTTCAGGTTTCAAGATTTCAAAATTAAGGAGAATAATCTTGAAACTTGAAATCTTGAAATCCTTATAATATCCCCTTATCCGTATCGGCATTATCCAGGCTCTTCTTCCCTGCCTCATGCTTACGCCCGAAAGACATGTTCCATGAAAAGCGCAGGTAAAGCATATGCCCGTTCTCTTTTATGTACGACCACGATGTTGCCGGTTTTACGGATGAGATATTTCTACTGCCGGCACTCCAGTAATCCTTGAACGGATATGACATCCCCAGCGATAATTTAGCCTCTTTGTGTTTATATCCGGCTTCTATATAGTTCCAGTCCTCCCCGTAGTAAATAGATTCTCCCCATAATTCCTTATAGCGGGAATTCAACCCTATAACAAAGCTGAGGTTTTTATACAATACATTTGAGCGGAATCCTCCATAAATAGCATTATAAGTATGGTTTATCCCGGTGTTTGCATTGAAGATATCCCGTTGCAGGCCAAACCAGCCGGTCAGAGTCCAGATGTCCTTTATTATTTTAGCGGTAATATCTCCCGACCAGTAGAAGTAATGCTGCCCTTTATGATTGTCTGAATACGACACGATCTTATCCCCCTCTATGCTGTATGTATTGACAATAACTTTATCGAAATACATATATCCGAGTGTAGTGCTGATGTCAAAGATTCCTTTGTTTACATTGAATATCAACTTGTTGTTATATGTATTGGTAAGTTTCAGATCCGGATTGCCCCTGCTGAGCTGATAAGCATCCACCTGTTGCTCCACTCTGCTGAGCTGGCCTAACGACGGGGTTCTATTGCTCACTACAAATGAATACTTTACCGACAGATTATCATTGAATGGATAATTTAACTGCACGGAAGGCCGTATCGTATAAAATGCGGCATCATTCTCTCCCTCCTTAAACCAGATGCGCGAGCCGCCGAGCCCTAAAGTATAACCCAATTTTTTTGCTATCTTGCCTTGTATCTGTGCAAAAGCATACGAATCGGAGTTTTTCATTTCCGTTTTTGTATCCGTATTCCCTCTGTATGTATTATCTGCAAAACCCTGCGTATGCTTTGCCCCGGCGCTAAAGGTCAGGTTTTTGAACTGTTTTTCATAAACAGCTTCACCGATAACTGAATATTTATTACCATCCACCTTGTTATAGATCTCTGTCTGCGGCACGGATTCCTCCGATTCCAGATAATTGCTTTCACTGTCCGAATTGATATATGTACCTACTATATTAACAGCCAGCGATTGCTTATTTTTCAATTCCTGCTTATAGTATATATCCAGAACCGGAGTGTACTCGAAGCCATTCCGCCTCGCGCTGGAATAAGCCGGGGTAACCTTGTCGGAGTAGAAGTTATTGAAGTCTGTTGTATTATCGTAATTATAAAGCTGATTCTTAAGAGCCACATTAAACACATATTTATCTACGGATGTCAGGTTATATGTCAGGTTGAAGCGATGATACTGGTATTCCATAGGGGCTTCGATCCCCCTTTGTTCCCGGGAGACCGGATTTGCCGGGAAATTCAGTAATTCGCTTTGTTCTGTCCATCGTTTATCGTAAGACCTGTAATTTATATAATAATTAAGCCCGAATTCCGACGCTTTATTATTCATCTTGAACGTAATATTATCGTCTCCGAATCCTATATAAGGAGAATTGCGCCCGTCTACGGATACATATCCGCCATAATTCTTCTGCCTGTCCACGATCAGGTTTACGACCGCGCCTACATTTTCGTTGCCGAAACGCACGCCGGGGTCTTCAAAATATTCCACTCGTAGGATATCTTTCGAGCGGAGAGCGGCAACTTCCTGTACGGTAGCACGTACACCATTGATCCGAAGTTGTACTTCTTCATTGCCTACTTTTATTGTCTGGTTTACAGGGTCGATATTCAAGCGGGCAAGCGACATATTGCTTAGCAGGTCGAAGGCATTGACAGAACTTTTTATCTGCATCGAATCGGGAAGGATTATCTGCCTGTCTACTTTATTTATTATTCTGTTAGCCGTCACTGTTACCTCTCCCAGTGCTTTCGATTCTTCAATCATCTCTATATCGCCTAAGTCGAGGTGAGACGACAAGTTACTTATCTTTATAAATGCAGTCCTGTATCCCAGAAAGGAGGCTTTCAGTAGATAATCCTGTTTCTGGAATTGTCCTGCCATAGCAAATAATCCCAATGTATCCGTCTGGCAGCCGGTAATATATGTGGAGTCGGTCTTTAGTAATACCATCGTTACGAACTCGACCGGCTTCTTTGTATTTACGTCTATTATACGTCCTTTCACATCAATCGCTTGCAAAGAAATACTAAAGAGGAAAATAAATAATAAAATGATCGCGCTTCTCATCATTAAGCTTAATTTATGTAACATCAATTTTATTATTATGACGGAAGAAAAAACGGGGTGTTACAATTAATCTTGGAGAGCAAGACTGATTTGTATATAAACTTTCGAATAATTTATCTATGTAATAATAGCTAATAGCCTTTAGCTGTTAGCTTATAGTTCTTTGAAATATTGTAGTAAGTGAAAAACGAAAAGTGAAGAACGAAAAATATTTATCACTTTTAATTTTTCACTTACTAATTGTTTTCTGTGTAACTTTTGTTACCTTTTATTTTTAACCACAGAGTAAACGGAGTAGCGCGGAGTCTTTAGAAGAAAAAGTGACAATAAAAATTGAGTGAAAAGTCGTCAGGTTTGTCAGGTTTTGTACATAAGATATTGGCTAACAGCTATCAACTGAAAGCCAAAAATGTGTTACCTTTTATTTTAAAACACGGAGAACCAACGGTCGGCAGAGCCAAAAAGGAGTAGCACGGAGTTCTTATAAAAGAGACGCTTCGTTCAGCTTAGCATAACAAGCCAATTATTAATTATTCATTCTTAATTATTAGTTGCTCTTTGTGTTACCTTTGTTACCTTTTGAAGAAAGATACAAGTTACTCCGTCCTGCGGGCAATTATGAGTAGATTAGAGTTCAAGTCGTTAACTGCTAACTATTGACTGTTAACTGATATGTGTTACTTTTTACAAAAGGAAATAGATCGCAATCATATGACAGACGCTTCCACCCAGTACAAAGAAATGGAAAACAGTATGCATATATTTCTTCTTTGTCCACGAATAGAAGAGAGCTCCCACTATATATGAGACCCCTCCTGCTATAAGCAGGTAAAGAGCTCCGATGCGTCCGTCGGCAGATAATGCATCGGCCAGGGGTTTGAAGGCGACAAGTATGGCACAACCCATCAGTACAAAGCAAATCGTTTCCAGATTACTATGGTCTTTTAGCTTGGCAAAACTAAGTATCAAGCCTGCTATGGCAGCCAGCCAAATGAAGATGAAAAGTGACCAGCCCCATGCACCTTCGTTACGCAGCACCAACAGTGTAAATGGAACATATGTACCTGCTATATGCAGATAGATGGCAGCATGGTCACATTTGCGGAGCATACTTTTCCGCCGGTCGTGCTTGCAGCCATGATACCATGTAGATGTGATATACGACGCCATCATACCGAAAAGGTAGATGATAACACAACCAATAGCCCACCCGCTACCGTTCTCAATAGCAGTGGCGAGGAGTATATATCCACCGCTGATGCCCAGCAGAATACCTACGGCATGTGACAGGCTGTTTGCCAATTCTTCCTCTTTTGTATAAAATTTGCTTTTTCCCACTTTGTCTTGGATTAAGGTCGCAGACCTATTTCGCGTTTTCGTATTTAAAAACAGCAATAGTCAGTTATGATTAAATAATGTTGCATTAAATACCTTCTTTTACTTATGAGGAACAAAAGTACGGATTAAGTTTTTAAGAATGGCGAAAAAGAGAAATACATCCGCTTGCGCCCTGCTTTAATAATATTATACTAAAAGGGGGTAAGTCCTTATAAAAACGAAAAAGAGCAAACAAAAGCCTGTTCTATCTGTTCTATGAGTGATGCAAAATATTTATATATGTATTTTAAGTGCGTGGAATATCGTATCTTTGCAAACTGAAAGAGCTAACAGCACGATGGCCAAGGCTATCGGCTAAACAATTAATTACTCATGCAAGAAACTCAAGATAAAATTTTAGAAGATGTTACCTCCGGTGATTACAAATACGGATTTGTAACAGACATAGAAACAGAGGTTATTCCGGTAGGACTCAACGAGGATGTTGTCCGTCTGATTTCGGCAAAGAAGAACGAGCCCGAATGGCTGCTGGAATTCCGTCTGAAAGCATACCGTCACTGGCTGACAATGGATATGCCGGATTGGGCAATGCTCAAGATTCCGCCGATAGATTACCAAAGCATCAGTTATTTTGCTGCACCTAAAAAGAAAGACGGTCCCAAAAGTTTGGATGAGGTAGATCCCGAACTGTTGAAGACATTTGATAAGTTGGGCGTGCCTCTTCACGAGCGTGAAATACTGGCAGGTGTGACGGGTATGGCTGTAGATGCGGTAGTGGATAGTGTTTCGGTGAAAACGACATTTAAAGAAGTGCTGGCCGAAAAAGGGATTATATTCAGCTCGTTCAGTGAAGCTGTGCAGGAGCATCCCGAGTTGGTGAAAAAATACCTCGGGTCGGTAGTGCCGTATCGTGATAATTTCTTTGCGACACTCAACTCGGCAGTATTCAGCGACGGGTCGTTCGTATATATTCCTAAAGGCGTTCGTTGCCCGATGGAATTGTCTACATACTTCCGTATCAATGCTGCTAATACAGGACAGTTTGAACGTACACTGATCGTTGCCGACGACAATTCGTATGTGAGTTACCTCGAAGGCTGCACAGCGCCTATGCGTGATGAAAACCAGTTGCACGCGGCTATTGTGGAGATTGTTGCTCTCGACCATGCCGAGGTGAAATATTCGACTGTCCAGAACTGGTATCCGGGCGATAAAGAAGGTAAAGGCGGTATTTACAACTTCGTGACTAAACGGGGTGTTTGTAAAGGGTGCGGATCTAAGATATCGTGGACACAAGTGGAAACCGGTTCAGCTGTAACATGGAAATATCCTTCATGTATCCTTGCGGGGGATGATTCTATCGGCGAGTTTTATTCTGTAGCCGTAACGAACAATTTCCAACAGGCTGATACAGGAACGAAAATGATTCATATAGGGAAGAATACCCGGAGCCGCATCGTATCGAAAGGTATTTCTGCCGGACAAAGCCAAAACTCGTATCGTGGACTGGTAAAGGTATCTCCGAAAGCAGAAGGCGCTCGTAACCACTCACAATGCGACAGCTTATTGTTGGGCGATAAATGCGGTGCACATACTTTCCCATACTCGGATATTGCCAATCCAAGTGCAATCATTGAGCATGAGGCTACAACATCGAAAATCAGTGAAGACCAGATACTGTACTGTAACCAGCGTGGTATTGGTACGGAAGAGGCTGTCGGCCTGATTGTAAACGGATATGCAAAAGAAGTGATGCAAAATCTGCCTATGGAGTTTGCAGTAGAAGCCCAAAAACTATTACAGATAAGTCTGGAAGGTAGTGTGGGATAAACCGCCATTATTCTTCGGAATCTAAAATATAAAAGACAGTTGATGAGGCTGTCTTTTTTTGTGGAGAATATTCTATGAAATGTATTTTTCAGGGATAACTTTATCTATGTATTGTATATGAGCTACCTATATCTCCGATAGGCACATATATGCAGATGCAAAAAAAGGAGGTGTTTTAATTACTGTAAAAGCCACTTGCAAACAGTAAATAAAGACTTCATTTTTGCAAAGCATTCATAGAGTAAAGAAAGAATAATAAGTTTATTTTCTAAATTTGTATATCATTTAATAAGAGTCAATATGAAATTTATAGCTATTATCCCCGCGCGTTATGCCTCTACCCGCTTTCCGGGAAAACCTCTTGCCGATATGGCTGGAATGCCTATGATACAACGTGTTTATGAGCAGGTAAAGAAAGCCATTGACGAAGTATGGGTTGCAACGGACGATCCCCGGATATTCGAAGTCGTAGAATCTTTTGGAGGAAAGGCTGTAATGACTTCGCCGGATCACAAGAGCGGTACGGATCGTATACAAGAGGCGTATGCTAAAGTAGGTGATGGCTTTGATGTGATAATCAATGTGCAAGGTGATGAGCCGTTTATTCAACCCGGACAGATTGAAGCGCTTAAAAACTGTTTTGATAACAAAGATGTTGAACTGGCAACATTGGTAAAGCCATTTAAAAAAGAAGATGGTTTTGAAGTTCTGTTCAACCCGAACTCGCCTAAAGTAGTTGTGAATAAAAAGAACGAGGCCATTTATTTCAGCCGTTCCATTGTACCTTATATCCGGGATGCGCACCATACCGAATGGCTCGATAAGCATACTTTTTTCAAGCATATTGGTATGTACGCTTACCGCTCCGATATTCTGAATGAAATAACCAGATTACCTCAATCCTTATTGGAAAAGGCGGAATCGTTGGAGCAGCTTCGCTGGATAGAAAACGGATACCGCATCCGTGTGGGATATACAGATGCAGAAACTATCGGTATAGATACTCCGGAAGATATGGAAAAAGCATTGGCCTTTCTCGGTAGCAGAAAGTGAACTATCTGACTCCTTTTACATTCATGCGCAAGCTATATAAATACTGAGAAGCTGTAATAAAGAGGGTTTTCATGTCTTTGCCTCCAAAGCAAACGTTGCTTGTCCAGTTTGCTTCAACAGGAATATACTCTATTTGCTCTCCTTCAGGATTGAAGACTGTGACACCCCGTCCTGTCAGATAAATATTCCCTTCATTATCAATAGTCATTCCATCCGAACCTAACGAAGTGAAGAGTTTCCTGTTTGTAAGAGAACCATCGGGAAGAATGTCATAAACATATGTTTTATTTGCCCCGATATCGGCAATATATAATTGTTTCCCGTCAGGAGTGCCAATTATGCCATTTGGTTGGACAAGGTCTGTCGCGACTTTTATTACGGTCTTCCTGTCCGGATAAAGATAATAAACATATTGTCCTTCCTGTTGCATTTCAGAACTTCGGGTCCAATAATCACGTTTGTATAGTGGGTCTGTGAAGTAAATACCACTGTTTGGATGTATCCACAAATCGTTAGGGCCGTTTAGCTTTTTCCCGTTAAAATCTGTAATTAGGACAGTATGATTGCCTTCCTTATCAATGCTCCATAATTCATTATCCATATCCGAGCACGAGAGCAGGCCTCCGTTCCGGTCAAAATAGAGGCCGTTTGCCCGTCCGGTATTTTCCAAGAATGTCGATAGCTTGCCATCTGTCGACCATATTAGGATCTTGTCGTTTGGCTGGTCAGTAAAATATACATTCCCTTTTTTATCTGCGGCAGGCCCTTCGGTAAAGCTGAAACCATCGGCTAACTTCTCTATTTTTGCGCCTGGGGCTACAAGGCTTTTCGGCTTTTGGGCGAAGGTTGAGAAACTGAACGGGATGAGAAAAAGGGAAAGAAGGATTTTATTTTTTATCATGTCAGGTAATTTTTACAGATATAATTATTCGCCGCAATTAAGTCATTTTTCCTGAAAGAATGATAAACATAGATGTTTAATGTTGCATTTATTCAAGTTCTAAATTATTGTATTAAAATACTATTGAATACTTAAACACTTGTTTAGTCCGATAATCTTTTTTATTTTTGTAACTAAACAATCGTTTAGAACACATGTTTAATAATGAAGATTCTTCGGAAGTAAGGAAACGAATTCTTAAAGAGGCACAAGTGCTTTTTATCAAAAATGGTTTTAAGGGAACCAGTGTCAGGGATATAGCAAAGGCCTCGGGCACGAATGTGGCCATGGTAAATTATTATTTCCAATCGAAATATAATTTATTTGAGATCATATTTGAAGATGCCCTCGATGTATTCACAAAAAGGATATTTGAAACGATAACATCTGACCTGCCATTTTTTGAACTTATCGAAACCTGGATACATACTTACTATGAAATCCTTTTCGAATATCCGCAAATTGCGGCGTTTATACTGAATGAAGTAAGCCTTAATCCTGCCGGCCTGACTAACAGGATTAAAGCTCGTAATCCATATATATCTTTCAGTAAGGTTGAGGAACGCATAGAGGAAGAGATCAAAAAAGGTACGATAAGAGAGACTCCTGCCGCCGATTTTTTACTGAATATATTATCGCTGTGTATGTTCCCTTTTATGTTTGGAAATCTGGCTATGACATTGATGGAAATTCCCCGCAATATATATGATGAATTGATTGCCAATCATGAGAAATATGTAATAGAATTTACGATAAACGCATTGAAACCGTGCGATAAAGAGTTCAAAAAAAACTAAACTACATTATAATATGAATAAAAGACAACAATATAAAATGGGAGTTGACGTAGGTTCGACAACTGTGAAGATTGTCGTTTTGGATAATAATCAACAAATTATACACAAATCCTATTGTCGTCATCAGGCTAATATACAACAAACACTTGTAACAGAACTGCAAAAAGTTGTAGAGTTATATCCCGATACTATATTTAATATTAATATTTCAGGTTCGGCCGGTATGGGTATCGGAGAGCGTGTAGGGATACCCTTTGTACAGGAAGTAGTTGCTGCCGTTGAGGTAGTAAAGAATGTTTATCCTGCCGCCCATACACTTATCGATCTGGGTGGAGAAGATGCTAAGATGGTGTTCTTTAGTGAAGGCCGTCATCCCGATATCCGTATGAATGGAAGTTGTGCCGGAGGGACAGGTGCATTTATCGACCAGATGGCCAGCCTGATGAATATATCGGTAAATGAACTGGGCGAAAAGGCTTTGACTTATGATAAGATATACCCCATAGCATCACGTTGTGGCGTATTTGCCAAAACAGATGTGCAGAACCTGATAAGCCGTAATATCCCTGTTTCGGATATTTCTGCTTCTATCTTGCATGCTGTAGCCTTGCAGTCGGTTACAACACTTGCCCGTGGATGCGATGTAGTGCCTAAAGTGATATGTATCGGCGGCCCATTAACATTTATCCCTGCCCTTCGTAATTCTTTCCGCGATGTATTGAAAATTGAGGCTTCGGATATTATTGTACCTGAGAATGGAGAATTTTTCCCTGCCTGGGGAGCTGCTTTATATGAAGAAGATGGCGCAAAATCTTTTGAATTAAATTGTCTGATCGAGAAGCTCAATGAGTCCACTTCGTCTAACCACAGTGAAGCGTTGCCGGCTCTGTTCAAAGACGAACTGGAGTATATAGAATGGGATGCTAACCGCAATGTAAAGACTCTGCAGTTTAGAGCATTGGGTGAAGAAAAGTATGTAGAATGCTTCTTAGGTATCGATTCGGGTTCCACAACCTCAAAAGTGGTAATAATGGATACCGATGCGAATATTATCTATAAATTCTACGGAAATAACGAAGGTAACCCTCTCAAGAAAGTGATGGAGGGGTTGGAGTTGTTCTATAAAGAAGCTGAAGAAAAGGGTGTTACAGTAAAATTCCTGTCTTCGGCGGCTACCGGGTATGGCGAAGACCTGATGAAGTCTGCACTCGGACTCGATTATGGTATAGTGGAAACTATTGCTCATCTTTCGGGGGCGCAATATGTAGACCCTGATGTATCCTTCGTGCTCGACATCGGCGGGCAGGATATAAAGTCGATATTTATCAGTAACGGGCTGATATCAAATATAGAACTGAACGAGGCTTGTTCGGCCGGTTGTGGTTCTTTTTTACAGAATTTTGCAACTACTATGAATATGGAACTGGCGGACTTTACCCGTGCTGCCTGTCTTGCAAGATTTCCGAGCGATTTGGGTTCACGCTGTACAGTCTTTATGAACTCGAAAGTGAAGCAGTCGCTTCGCGAGAATGCAGGCAATGACGATATCGCCGCAGGACTGGCTTATTCTGTGGTAAAGAATTGCTTGTTTAAAGTATTGAAAATATCCAATCTGAATCAGTTAGGCGACCATATTGTGGTGCAGGGGGGAACGTTCCGCAACGATGCTGTTTATCGAGCTTTGGAATTGTTGTCGGGTAAAACAGTAAGTTCTACCGATCATCCCGAACTGATGGGGGCATTGGGGGCTGCTCTATATTCGCAACGCCTTTGGCAGAAGGGACAGGAAGAAACTGCTTTTGCAGGGGAGGAGGCTCTGTTCGATGTAAGTACGATAGACTCGAAAGAACTGACCTGTAAGGGTTGTACAAATCTTTGTTCGGTACTTCGGTTCAAATTTAACAATGGAAATATCAGCTATGCAGGTAATAAATGCGAAAAGGTATTTTACAATAAAAGCAATGACCGAAAAGCCGGATATAATGCTTTTGACAAGAAAAACGAGATACTTTTCGCACGTCCGGTTAATGCGGACAATATAGAAAAAGGAAAAACTATCGGTATCCCTCGTGTACTGAACATGTTCGATAATTATCCGTTCTGGCATACATTGTTGTCAGAGTGCGGATTTAATGTCCGTTTATCGCCCGAATCTACATTCCCTCTTTATCAGAAAGGGGTAGGAGGGGTGATGTCCGACAATATATGTTTCCCGGCTAAACTGGTACATGGTCATATCCTTGCTTTGATAGAGCAAAAAGTAGACAGGATATTTTATCCGATAGTACCAAAGGAAGAAAAAGAATTCGGACAAGCGTCCAACTCATTTAACTGCCCTGTTGTGAGTGGTTACCCTGATGTGATTCAAAGCTCTATCGATCCATCGGGCCGTCATGGTATTCCATTCGATGAGCCTGTGATTACTTTCAGTAGTGATAAAGCTTTGGCGAAAGGCTGTTTCAATTACTTATCAGGTCTCGGCGTATCCAAATCTGCTTTCGAGAAAGCTTTCTTAAAAGCATTGGAGGTAAAGAACGGATTGAAGCAGGAGTTATATGGTTATCAGAAAGAATTGCTGGATAAGGCTATAGAAACAGGAGAGCTGATATTTGTTGTTGCAGGCCGCCCATATCATACCGACCCTCTGATACATCAGAAAGTAGGGCAAATCCTCTCCGACCTCGGGGTTATCGTACTGACGGATGATGTCTTTCGCAAACCCGAAAGTCATGGCTTCGGGAAACTGAATATCATATCCCAATGGTCGTACCCTAACCGCGTGGTACAGGCTGCTATGGAAGTAGCTAAACTGCCTCAGAATGTGCAACTGATACAGCTGAATTCATTCGGATGTGGTCCCGATTCTTTCTTTATGGATGAGACACGGGATATACTGAAGGCCGTTGGTAAAAATATAACAGTGCTTCGTATTGACGAAATTGCCAGTCCGGGTTCTATCCGTTTGCGTCTTCGTTCTTTAGTAGAGTCATTGAAAGCAGTAAAGTCTTTTGATGTAACTACTGCTCAGGAATACAAGGGTTATTCTGTCCCGTACAAAAAGGCGAAGGACGGCAATAAAACAATCCTTATACCGTGGTTATGCGATTTTATATCTCCGTTTGCTCCGGCATTGGGTGAAATACTAGGTTTAAAGGTGGAAAACCTGCCGAAATCGAATAAACTATCCGCCGATCTGGGTTTGATGTATGGCAATAATGAAGTTTGTTATCCGTCGACTCTTGTTCTTGGTGATATTATAAGCACCTTGCAATCCGGAAATTACGATGTGAAAGATATTGTTCTGGCAATAACCCAAACCGGTGGGCAATGCCGGGCAACTAATTATATTGCGCAAATCAAGACAGGACTGCAAAATGCCGGGTTTAACGATATTCCCGTTATCGCATTAAGTTCGGGAGATACCTATCAAAACGGAGAAAGTGAGTTTACACTGGAATGGAAAAAGATTGCGAAACTGGCTATTCCACTGGTGCTCTATGGTGATGGCTTGCAGCAAATGCATGGGGCTATATCCGTCAGGGAAAAGAAAGAAGGTGCTTCGCAGGAAGTGTTTAACTTCTATATCGAACGAGGGATAGACGCCGTTAGGGCAAAAGATGTGAAAACATTGTTCCGCCTATTGAAGGAAGCAGTAGAGGATTTTAATAATATACCGATTTTTGACAAAGAGTATTCTAAAGTAGGCCTTATCGGGGAAATCTTTGTAAAGTATAATAATTATGCGCAGGCAAATATCTCGGAGTGGCTTCGCTCTAAGAATGTAGAGGTTTCTACGCCTCCGCTTCTCGACTTCCTGATGCAGTTCTTTGTGAATAGTAAGGTGAATGTAGAGAATGGACTGGCTGAGGAAACAATTTTCTCAAAAACTTTGAAACCTCTGATCTGGTGGTATATCAATGGTAAGGTAAAGAAATCGGAAAAGATTCTGAGCAAATTTAAATTCTATGAAGCCTCAGAATCCATATATGCCAAAGCAGAAGCAGCATCCGAAGTTCTCAACCTTTCCAATCAGTTTGGAGAAGGCTGGTTGATACCGGGCGAGATTGCCCATTATGCCCGTAAGGGTGTGAATAAGGTCGTATGCCTGCAGCCATTTGGTTGTATTGCTAACCATATTGTAGCCAAAGGAGTGGAAAAGCGAATCAAGGAAATTTATCCGAATATGAATATCCTATATCTGGACATTGATGGAGGTATAGCCGAAGTGAATTTGCAGAACCGCCTGCATTTTATGATTTAGAGATCAACTATCCATATATAATTTGAGGAAAAGCCGGAAACTATATTAGTCGCCGGCTTTTCCCTATTTATATGAATGTGTGAAGATTGTTACTTATTTAGGCCTTTCTGCCATTGCGGTTAAGCTGCCTTTTGTTTTGAGATTCTCCATCAGGAACTTATCCCCTTCTTGCAAATCGACGATAGTGTATTTATCAACCCCGCATATTTGCATTTCGTCGAGAGCATCCACCAGATTTTTATAATTGGAGTCTTTAGTCGCTTTAATAACAACATTAAGTCCTTCATCAGACTTCTTTACTTCAGAGATCAGGCTTTTCAGCTGGTTTTCATTTATTTCTTTCCTGTAATATTTCTTTTTCAAATCTTGTATCTTGGACGCTACAAAGCTGTTCCGTTCCAGAAGCATCTGCCGTAGTCCCATATAATTGGTTTCCTTTAGCGATGTATAATCTTCGTAATTGGCTACGTCTGCATAATAGTAGATTTTGTCCTGTTCTCCCAGGATAACAGTAACAGATTTTGATCCGGGAATTTTTATCTCCCCTGTTGGTGCAGGCATTGCAATGTCCATTACTTGTGGTATACTGAGGGTGGTGCAAAACATGAAAAATGTAATAAGTAGCATATTCATATCCACCATCGGGGTGAAATCCACTCTTAAAGTTCTTCGTTGAGGTTTTCCTTTTTTGTCCTTTCCTCCACTGTTGGTATCTATACTAGCCATAATATTTGATTTTTTAAGGATTAAACTTCTATTTTTACTTAATAGAGCAATATTGTGTTGAAATTCCATAAAAGGACTGTACTTTTTTCCGATATATTTTATCTTTGTGTTTTGTAAGCGGTCAGTAGCAGCCCTGTCAATCTTTCTAACTAAGGTCGTAGACCTGTTTATTCTTTCGTATCTAAAACAACAATAATTAGTTACGATAAAATAATTTTGCATTAAATACCTTCTTATATTCATAATATAAATATATACTTAAGCTAATGAAACAAAGGATATTACTTCTCATCACCATATTTGTCTATTTTATATTTATATTTTGTATAGAGAAGCTGGCTTTCATGTTGATGCATTCTTCTGCCGGAGGAGGGATTACATCTTCTGAAATCTTTCAGGTGTTGTATCACGGCTTACCGCT
The DNA here is from genome assembly GCF_000213555.1 of Dysgonomonas gadei ATCC BAA-286. GTDB lineage: Bacteria > Bacteroidota > Bacteroidia > Bacteroidales > Dysgonomonadaceae > Dysgonomonas > Dysgonomonas gadei. The sequence continues at coordinate 53,362 of NZ_GL891992.1, read as the reverse complement.
CGATATGTCTATGAGCGGATACCTTGCAGCCATCCCGGCACTTATACTTATTTTTTCCATCTGGATCGAACCTAAGGTCATAGCTAAGGTATTCAATGTATACTTTGGAATAATTCTTTCTCTGGTAGTAGTTATAGCAGTAGTTGACCTTGTTGTATATCCGTATTGGGGTTTCCATTTCGATTCTACTGTATTCCTTTATTTACAAAAGCCGAAAGAAACTTTTGCAAGCGCTTCCGCTCTGGAAATTATTATGGGATTTTTGGCTGCAATAGTGTTTAGTCTGATTGTATACATTGGTTATGTGTTTATAATCCGTAAGCAGATATTAAAATTAACCGTACCTAAATCTATATGGAAGGCTTGTCTGGTTATGATACTTTTGACTGCGGCCTTATTCTTACCAATACGAGGAGGGGTGACCGTTTCAACAATGAATGTAGGGAAAGCCTATTTCAGTGATAATATGTTTCTTAATCATGCGGCGATCAATCCTCAGTTCAATTTGATGTATTCTTTCTTCAAATCGGATAACTTCGGCTCGCAATACCAGTTTTATGATAAGACCGAAGCTACGGCTATTTTTGATACACTAATGATACAACCGCCTGCAGACAGTATTCCGCAATTACTGAATACCGACCGGCCCAACATAATATTATTTATACTAGAGAGTTTTTCTGCTGAAGCGGCCTTGGACTCTGTCATTGCGCCTAATATGAGCCGTTTTGCAAAAGAGGGTATCTTATTTGATAATTTTTATGCGAATAGTTTCAGAACCGACAGAGGGTTGGTTTCCGTTCTCAGTGGTTATCCCGCACATCCAACGGTTGCCATTATGAAGTATCCGCAAAAAACGGAGAATCTGCCTACTATTCCAAGAACATTGAAACAGGCAGGGTATGAGAACCTTTCATTTTATTACGGGGGCGATGCCGACTTTGCAAATATGCGGTCGTATTTTGTTGGAGCCTGTGCGATTAAAGAAGTCGTTTCGGATAAAGATTTTCCGCTAAATGAGCGAATGACTAAATGGGGAGCGCCGGATAAATTTCTTATTGACAGGGCGTATAAAGATATAACGACTCAGAAGCAAGAAACACCGTTTATGAAGACAGTATTGACACTTAGCAGCCATGAGCCATTTGATGTTCCTGTACATAAGTTTGGAGAGCCTTTCCTGAATGCAGTATCATATACGGACGAATGTTTAGGTAGCTTTGTTGAACGGCTGAAATCAACAGCCTTATGGGATAATACACTCCTTATATTTATTGCAGACCATGCGATGCAGTCATATCCCGGTGGTCTGAACAATAGCGATCCCAGACGATTTCATATTCCTATGATTTGGCTTGGTGGGGCTGTGAAAGAACCAAGGGTTGTATCTGATTTTGGTTCGCAGAACGATCTGGCGGCTACTTTACTGTCTCAGTTAAACTTAAGACACACTGACTTTAGATTTAGTGCAGATATGTTGAATCCGAATAGTCGCAAGTTTGCTTTTTACTCTTATGTAAATGGTTTTTGTATGACAGATTCGACAGGGACAGTTACTTATGATAATGACAGGCAGGAGATTATTCACCAATCAGGGAATGTTGAACTGGAAAAGAGCGCAAAGGCATTTTTCCAGAATATGTATATGGATTTAGGGGAGAGATGAAGTTTCAGCCCCGTTTCCGAATTGTTTTATGGGTTATAATATAAAAGCTGAGAATATTTTTATATTTTTGTGTCGCCAATGAATGGCCCTGTAGTTTAATGGATAAAATAAAGGATTCCGGTTCCTTAGCTGTGGGTTCGATTCCCGCCAGGGTCACAGAGTGTAAATATCACTGTAAATAAGTAATTTACAGTGATATTTTATTTTTAGCCATATATTTCTTTCTTTCCTGCCAGCAATGTGTTCCGCATCAATGAGATAATGGTCATAGGTCCTACGCCTCCGGGAACGGGGGTGATATAAGATGCTTTATGCGCAACTTCATCGAAAGCTACATCACCTTTCAGCCTGAAGCCCGATTTTGTCTCGGTAGATGGCACGCGGGTTGTACCTACATCTATAACAACAACACCTTCTTTGACCATATCACCTTTGAGGAATTCAGGAACACCAAGGGCGGCAATGATAATATCGGCGCTCTGGCATACTTCCTTGATGTTTGGCGTACGGCTGTGGCAGACCGTTACGGTGGCGTCGCCCGGATAACCCTTCTGCATCATAAGATTGGCTACAGGCTTACCTACTATATTGCTACGGCCAAGAACAACGGAATGTTTCCCCTGAGTTGGTATCTCGTATCTTTTCAACAGTTCCAATATGCCTGCCGGAGTAGCCGAAAGAAAGCAAGGCAAACCGATGGACATGCGTCCTACATTGATAGGGTGAAAGCCATCCACATCTTTCCGGTAATCTATTGCCTCAATCACTTTCTGCTCCGAAATATGCTTTGGCAGAGGGAGTTGAACTATAAAGCCATCCACATCAGCATCATTGTTCAACTTATCGACGCAGGCTAGTAAATCCTCTTCACTGACATTGTCTTCGAAGCGGATAAGGGATGATTTAAATCCGACCTCCTCGCATGTCCGTACTTTACTGGCTACATAGGTTTCGCTGCCACCATCGTGTCCGACAAGCACAGCGGCCAGATGTGGTGTTTTTCCTCCTGCCGCCTTTATTTGCGCTACTTCTGCTGCTATTTCCTCTTTCATCTGCGCCGAAATGGCTTTTCCGTCGATTAGTTGCATATATATGGGTTTAGTGATATATGATAGTGCTTCTCTTAATGCAAATATACAAATATGAATGTAATAGAGTTAATGATCCAAATGAAAAGAGGACATCCCTGTGCCCTCTATTCCTATTATTTGTTACTTACCTCTACTTTCTGGGTAGGGGCAAATTGACTATTCCGTTTATCTACCGAAGCTATAAAGTTATCAGCCAGATGAGCGAATGCCATACCTGTTATCGTATTCTCATTCAGGGCCACCGGCGTACCTTTATCCCCTCCTTCACAGATACTCTGTACGATAGGTATTTGCCCGAGTAAAGGTACATTCATATCTTCAGCCAGGTTTTTAGCTCCGTCCTTACCAAATATGTAGTACTTGTTTTCCGGCAGTTCAGCAGGAGTGAACCATGCCATATTTTCTACCAGCCCTAGTATTGGCACATTGACCTTATCATTGGTAAACATATTGATTCCCTTGCGCGCATCGGCCAGAGCCACCTCCTGAGGCGTACTTATCACTACTGCACCTGTGATAGCCAGCGTTTGCACCAATGTAAGGTGTATGTCACTTGTGCCGGGAGGAAAGTCGATAAGGAAATAATCGAGGTCTCCCCAATTAGCATCGGCTATAAGTTGTTTCAAAGCATTTCCTGCCATTGCGCCACGCCATACCACAGCATCGTTCTTGTTCACGAAGAAGCCTATGGAAAGCATTTTTACGCCATATTTTTCAACAGGGATAATATATTCTTTACCATCTATCGGTTCTAAATATGGCTGAGCTTCTTCTTCACCAAACATTTTGGGTAATGAAGGTCCGAATATATCGGCATCCAATAATCCCACCTTATAGCCCTTTTTAGCTAGGGCTACAGCCAGATTTACCGATACGGTACTTTTACCTACACCACCTTTTCCTGATGATATGGCAATGATATTTTTCACCTGAGGAAGAAGTGTCGCCGGTTTTGGTTGCTCCGCCTGCTTGGTTCTTACTTCTATATTGCCTTTAATTTCAATGTCAGGATCTGCGTATGTGAGTATAGCCGTCTCGGCTGCTTTTACAACCGATTTGATAAATGGATCGTTCGGTTTGTCAAACATCATGGAGAAACTAACCTTCATACCATCGATATGTATATCATCGGATACGAAGCCCATTTCCACAATATCTTTCCCTGTACCGGGATAACGCACATTGCGTAGTGCGTCGATAATCAGTTTAGGATATATATTAGCCATTTTTAGTTGATTGATTTAATTCGTTACTGCGTCCGTAACTGCGATACGGGTCTTTTTCGATTTCAATATCGGGTTCAGTCCAGTTATCACGTGCGGCGCACTCAAATTTTATATACTTGATATTTAAACCACGTGAAAGCCATTGTTGTTCATAGAACGTCTGTATTTTAAGAATATCATCCACGAGTCCCGAATGATATAGGTCATCGGACTCGAACAATACAGGAAGCGTATTGGCTTTTACCATTTCACAGGTGTATGTAAACATGAAATTACTATCGGTCTTCAGGTGTATGATACCATTGTCTGACAGAATCTGACGATACAGTTTCATAAAACGGGTTGAAGTCATACGCTTGTTTACCTTACCCATTTGCGGATCGGGGAACGTTATCCATATCTCGGAAATTTCCCCTTTGGTAAAGAAGTGGGTTATCAGTTCGATATGGGTACGCAGGAAAGCTACATTTGTCAATTTTTCGTTGAATGACTGCTTTGCACCTGTCCACATTCTGGCGCCTTTTATATCTATTCCGATAAAATTCTTGTCAGGAAACAGTTTCGCCAGACCTACAGTATATTCGCCTTTACCGCAACCCAGTTCGAGAACAATAGGATTATCATTTTTGAAAAACATCGCATTCCACTTGCCTTTCATTTCAAATTCCTTTTCTTGCAGAACTGCAAACGGGTATTGGAATACGTGCGGATATTCCTCCATGTTGGCAAATTTGGCAAGTTTATTCTTTCCCATATTTTAGTTGCAAATTACGAGTTACAAGTAAACAAGTTCGCGCTTTATAATTAGAATTTGTCATTCAGCTCATTGATTAATTGGCACATCGGCATATCAGCACATTAAAATTGTTGCATATCACACAGTTTCCGGTAATATCCGTTCATCTCATACAGTTCGTCGTGATGTCCGCGTTCTACTATTATACCTTCACTCATCACACATATTTCATCCGCATTCTTGATAGTGGATAAGCGGTGAGCGATAACCAGCGTTGTGCGGTTTTTCATCAGTTTTTCCAAAGCGTCCTGCACAAGGCGTTCCGATTCGGTGTCCAGAGCAGATGTTGCTTCATCCAGAATCAATATCTGAGGATTCTTCAGTATGGCGCGGGCAATGCTGACGCGCTGGCGTTGTCCGCCCGACAGTTTGCTGCCACGGTCTCCTATACTGGTTTCATATCCTTTCTCTGTGGCGGTAATGAAGTCATGTGCATTAGCTACCTTGGCGGCCTCGATAACCTGTTCCATTGTGGCATTTTCTACCCCAAACGATATATTATTGAAAAATGTATCGTTAAACAGGATGGCTTCCTGATTCACATTGCCCATCAGCGCCCGTAAATCATGTACATCAGCATCCTTAATATTGGTGTCGTCGATGTAGATACCTCCTTCATTTACATCATAGAAGCGGGGCAGAAGATCGGCCATTGTCGATTTTCCGGAACCGGATTGTCCTACCAGAGCAATGGTCTTGCCTTTTGGTATTGTGATGCTGACATCTTTTATTACCCAGTTTGTCTCGTATCTGAACAATACATTCCGGTAAGTTATTTCCCTGTTGAAAGATATTGGTTTCGGGTTTGCAGGGCTCTTTATATTATTTTCAGCCTTTAATATTTTGTCTATACGTTCTACCGAAGCCATACCTTTCTGTATGGCATAAGCCGATTTAGAAAGATCTTTTGCCGGATTGATAATCAGGTAGAAAATAGTCAGATAATATATAAATCTCGACGCATCCATATATCCGCTACCTTCCAGAATGAGAGATCCTCCGTACCATAGCACCAAAACAATGGTTATTGTCCCTAACAGTTCACTCATCGGATGTGCCAATTGTTGTCTGCGTGCGATACGGTTCGACATGTTACGGAATATATTACTTGTTTTATCGAAACGTTCGATCATCTTTTCTTCGGCATTAAATGCTTTAATAATGCGCAGTCCGCTAAGGGTTTCTTCTATCTGCGACATCATACCGCCCCATTGGGATTGAGCCTCTACGGATTGTTTTTTCAGGCTCTTACCGACTTTACCCATAATGTACCCGGAAATAGGCAGCAGAATGAATACGAATATAGAGAGTTTCCAGCTGATGAATAGCAATGTACCCAGATATATCATAATCATAATCGGGTTTTTACTGATCATATCCAGGGAACTCATCACAGAGTTTTCTACTTCACCCACATCTCCGGTCATACGAGCCATAATATCACCTTTGCGTTCATTGGAGAAGAACCCAAGAGGAAGAGACAAGACTTTGTCGTTTATCTGTTTGCGTATATCTCTTACAACCCCGGTGCGCACATCCGTAATGAAATAAGCGCTGAGGTAGGTAGTTCCTGTTTTCAATATGGTCATTACTACCAGGATCAGGCCTAATATAAGCAGAACAGCGGCCGCCGAATGAGTATCCATAGTTTGTGAAAGGTAATAATATACATTGTTCTCCAAAATCTTAAAGTTGAATATACTTGAAGAATCCATTGGCATGTATTCATAGACTTTGTCGTTCACCTTAAATAAAATCTGAAGAATTGGAACAATCAACGCAAATGAGAATACATTAAGGAAAGCACTCAGTATGTTGAAAAAGATATTGAGTATTACTTGTCTTTTGTATGGCGGAACAAACCGCTTGATAAGTGAAATAAAATCGTTCATCAAAAGATGTTTAGTTGATAAAAAGTATAGCCTCAAGAGAGGCTATTTCAAAAACGGCTGCAAGTTAGCTATAATTCTTCTCTTAATGAATAGCTTTTATTTATTTTCACTAATATGACTAACAATTGCCATGAAAATTAGCAATCTTTTTATCCTGAAAAATAATCAGTTCTTACCAACTTATATATAAAAAGGTAACAAAGGTAACACATGTTTCAGCTTTTAGCTGATAGCTATCGCATAAGTGGCTTTACGGTAAATAGTATTTTCACGCGAAGATGCTAAGGCGCAAAGTCCAATTCATCATTTATAACTCATAATTCATAACTTATTATCGCATTTACGTTTATTAACTGCATTTAGTTAAAACCTGACACATCTGACAGTTTTTCCTTTGTTTTCATCTTGTTATTTTTGCATCCGTTAACTATGATAGTTAAAAGGTAACAAAGGTTACACAAAGAGCAATTAATAATTAAGAATGAATAATTAATAATTGGCTTGTTATGCTAAGCTGAACGAAGCGTCTCTTTTATAAGAACTCCGTGCTACTCCTTTTTGGCTCCGCCGACCGTTGGTTCTCCGTGTTTAAAAATAAAAGGTAACACATTTTTGGCTTTTAGCTGATAGCTTATGTACAAAACTTGACAAACCTGACGACTTTTCACACAATTTTTTATTATCACTTTTTCTTCTAAAAACTCCGTAACTTCATCTTAATCAGGGATGAGATATTTGTAACTATAACAAAGGTAACAGATATATCAGTTAACAGTCATCAACTCATAAGCAGGGGAAGCGAATCATCCCGTAAATAAAAAGACTCCGTGCTACTCCGTTTACTCTGTGGTTAAAAATAAAAGGTAACAAAGGTTACACAAAGAGCAATTAATAATTAAGAATGAATAATTAGCTTTTACCCTCTCTGTAGCCTCCCCTCGGGGAGGTTGGAGGGGCCACCAATATTTCAAAGAACGGTCAGCTAATAGCTAAAGGCTATCGGCTAATAACATAGATAAATATTTTTTAATAAGATCAAATAAAAACGGGACTATCTCTTATTTGAAATAGTCCCGTTCCGAATAAAACTCAAATAAATACAAAGTTACTCGTATGATGCCGGAAAAGAAGTTATCCTTAACCGGGCAGTGCCCATAGGCACAAGTATGATGTCATCTATTTGGGATGATTTTTCACAGTCTTCGTCGGGTAATACACCACATAATTTATATTGATCTAATTTCCATGATGGTATTTGTCTCCCTTTTGCCTTTATTACAAGAGGAGAGTTCTGCTGGGTAAACGGATAATTATCCGCAGGCCATGTCCTTTTTTCAACAACAAGATTGCTGAATGGTTTCTCCGGATCTAAAACCAAGGCGTAATTCCACGCTGTCTTAGGATATATCTCGTATGACGGCCATTTGGACGGATCGGCACTTTCCTGCCATTTCGAGTCCCAGATGGCGCTTTCTTTACTATCTACCTTCTTGTATTCTTCATCGATATTGAGCGATAGAGTCAATGGCCCGTAATCAACGCTTACGCTATTTTTGTTCACTTGCCATGTTTTCAGCGAGAACTCCATCGGATAGGTCACTTTTACTATATCTCCGTTGTCCCATTCACGGTTGATACATGCATATTTGCCTGCCACCAGATCCGCAGGGATTTTCTTCCCGTTTATTTCCAGTTGCGCATTTTTTGTCCATGACGGGATACGGAGATAGAATGGAAATCTCACCTTTTTCGGTGTGTTTACCCTAAACCGGATTGCTCCGTCAAACGGATATTGCGTATCTTCACCGATAGTGACTTCAGTGCCGTCACCCACTTTCACTTTTGCCTCGCAGGCCGCATAGATGGCTGCTGCAACGCCATTGTCAGGAGTTGCAAGAATCAGGTTCTCTATAAAATAAGGCCAGCCCTGCGCATGGTTGTGCTGGCAGCAACGGCTGCTGAACGGATTCATTGCCAGAAAAGGCCCTCCGTTGTCGATACCCGGCTTGTGATTTTCGGAATCGCTTTGTACATGATTCGGACAAGTGATATAGCGCAACGATTTCAGGTCGGGCATCATTGAAGCTGGATAGGAATTGAACGCGATATTTTCGCAATGCTCTGCCCACAATGGGTCTCCCGTGTACCACAACATCATTTCATCCGAAGCCATTTGCTCTACAAAACCGCATGTTTCCGTGCCCTGGCGAGGGTCTATGTACCCCATACGTGCATTTTCATCTGCGCCGAACATTCCCCCCGATACTTGTCCGAATGTGCGGCGTATGAGATCATGTACGTTATAGGTGGCGTGAAGATGCGCAGGGTCTTTGGTGAGCATATAGTAGGTAGCAGGTTCCCGGAAGCCTTGGGCTATATTCACGTTATGCCAGTTAGGAAGAGTCGAATCCAGCATCCAGTTGGCTGTATTACGGTGTATTTTATGAACCAGTTCCAGTAGGAAAGAGTCTCCGGTGATATTGTATAGCCAATATACACTGTAAATATTATCCCCACCTCTGGAATTCTCCCAATAGTCTTTCAGAAATTTTTCATCAGGAACGGTCAGTTGCCATTTGAAATAATTGGTCATCAGATCAATAACGCGCTTGTCGTTCGAATATTCGTAATAGGATTGCAGACACCATAACATGATCATGTTAGCCCAGAGTTCTCTTTTTCCGTCTCTTTCATTGACGGGGCCGAAGTATCCGTCAGCCTGCTGGCTTTTTATGGCTGCTTCTATCCATATTTTTGTTTCGGCAAGCATTTTCGGATCATTAAGTATGTAGGCCATATTGCCATACCCTTTCAGCCAGTAGGGAACTTCTTCCCACCCGTACTCTCCTCCGGCATTAAGCCACGCATTGTTCTTTTTGTTGAGCCATGCGCTGATTTCGCCCAGTTGTCCGGCCAGTCCGTCCCGCTGAAGCTCGAGCATCCGTTTTGTCCAGCCTTTAGGCTGCACTTTACCTACTGGCAATTTTATAAAATTATTGGGCAATAAAGGAGCCTTGTTACTTGTATAGTGATTGTTGAGGGCCTTTACTGACGGTCGGTTCACGATTGTAACATCAATGTCGCCTCCCGATGCAGAAATACTATTGCTGCATAAAAAGAGTGTGACTGCGATTAAGCTGTTTAAAAGACCTTTTTTCATATGTATTATTTAAAATTTATTCTGTTTTCTGAACGTATAACCGGTGATATTCTGAGTAAGAAAAATAATTGTACCGGACTATCACAGCCCAGTACAATGTAAAAGTATTTATTTAATTACTATAGAAAATCATTTCATCATTCTGTCGTTCAGCATCTTGATATAATATCCGCCTACTACCGAACGGGCCTTGAATCCGACATGCGTTTTACTGTCCGTATTGTACCAATCGCTCATAGGTACACGGTCAGTCGTTTCATTCATGAACTTATGCACCGGAGTAATGAATTTCAGGAATGTGGCATTATCATCAGCCAGTGTCGCTGTCCAGATAATCCAGTCGGCTTTCGTATAGTTCTTCCTACTATCGAGTGGTAATCCGTACTCATTCTGTTTGGTCAGATAATAAGGGAGCTCTTTCTGAGCCACAGATTCAGGGAATATATTCAATTTAAGAATCTTGTTCCATATCAAATTGTATTTCTGGCTCCATGTTCCCGGCTGGTCGAATGTCAGGCGGTAGTGGTCGCCATCATCAGCCATCTTCATCCATTCCTGCGCCATCTCCTTAGCTTTGGCTGTATATTTTTCAGCGATGTCTTTTTTTCCGAGCATATCTGCCAGATATCCGTAAGATGCGATACCCATAATTGCTTTCACCGAAAGGTTTACATTGTGGGCGAAGTGACCTGCAAAGTCGTCGGTACAAAGCTGATTTTCCGGATCGAGTCCTTTTTCTACAAGGTAATCTGTCCATGTGGTCAGTACATCCCAATGTTTTTCCGCGTATTTTGCATTTCCTTCCACAGCGGCTATAGCGGCGGTCAGAGCCAGCATGTTTCCGCCTTCTTCCACAGGCATGTCGCCACCGTATGTTTGTCCGTTAGCCCAAGGATATGTACCGACATCGTGCGCAGGAAACGGTTTTACCCATTTGCCACTCTCGCTGTAGTAGAAGATATGATTGAGCAAGCCTTTCGCCAGTTCCGGATTGTAGTACAAGAATAATGGAGCGGAAGGATAGGTTACGTCTACTGTCCCGATAGATCCGTTACTATTGTTTTCTTTGGATAAGAATAACAGGTCTCCGTTCGGCGCTTCTACAAGCTTGTGTGCGGATATGGCCTGACGATAAGCCAGCGCACACAATTCGGCATATTCTTTTCCCCCGGCCTGAGCTGCTTCATTCATCAGTTTGAAGTCGAAGTCGCTACATTTGTTGCTTAGACTGATAAACTCTTTATTGGCTTCAACAAAAGCCTGTTCTATTGATTTGTCGCCTTTCTTATTCCAGTATGGGCGAAGATTCTCTTCAAAATACTGGATGGAATAGATATCATCATATCCGATAAGCACTTTTCCCGAGGCGGATTTACCGCTACCCAGAGTTTGCGATATAGCCAGGCTGGCATTGTCTTTAGAACTTACATCCCCTGCAAGTTTTCCGTTCTTTACAAAATCGTTTCTCATCTGATAAGGGTCACCTACATTATATGTAGAGTTGTTTTTCTCTCCACTCAGATAGAAATAACCCCAGTCGATACGGATATCGTCACCTCTTTTTCCCAGGATTTTCTGGTTGGTGCTTCCTGTTTTAAGGAACAGCAGCCCGTCTTTTTCAAATCCTTCGGCTTTACTTTCCTGGGATGGAATATTCAATGCCCAGTTTGGCGCGGCTTCGAAATAGATTTGAACGTCGTGTTCCTTGCCATCCAATGAATTGATATCATATGAAATATAATTTACCGGACGTGATACAAGATTCAGGTCGTCCATGAGCAGTGGTGCTAGGAAAGAGAGTTTCAGTTCCACATTTCCACACTCGAAAGTATAATGGGTCTGGGTTGCCTGTACATCAGCGGATTTCTGTACTGCTGTTGTACTCAGGAATGTTTCGATATCATCTTCCACATAGATGCCAAAATCCACGAGAGCTCCTCCCATTTTGTTGTGACAATGCGCTGCAATGACATTTTTGCCTGCTTTCAGTGTACTTTTTACTTCATCACTGAGCGTGATCTGTACATCTTTTTTCCATTCATATCCTGTCTTTACCACCTGTATGCCGTTGATGTACAGCTCGAAGATGTCGTCATGTGAATATATAAGGAATACCTTTTTATCCGACAGGTCTTTATCCAGATTTATATTCCGGCGTACCCATATGTCTTTGGTTTCCCATAGTGTGTTTACATTGGTTTCCTCCGGCGTTCCGAATGCTGCTTGCCCTTCTTTCCAGCCGTTATCGTTAAAATCGGTTTTTTCCCAGCCTTTAGCCGGAGCGTTGAATGTATATTTGCCTGTCCAGGCTGTTGTTACAGACATACCCGCTACAGCTTCTATAGGAGTTTGTTCTACACCCATAAAACGATATGGTTCTCCATCGACACGTATCACCCCTAATAGAGGAAATTCCTTGCCTGTCCAGTGTTTCACCGGTTCATCATACAAATTATCGGTTGCCGACCACGCTGAGGTGTAAGGGTCAATTGTTACCAATGGGTAAGCGGGCGCCCGTAAATCGTTCTTAATAATCTGTGCCGGTTCTTTTGTGCCGCCGCAACTGAATAGTCCGGTGAGGCATAAGAGATAAAGTAAATTTTTCATTTAATATATTTATTTCAAAGAATTACATATTTCCAGGTTAATTTGTCTTAGTCGGGGTTCTTCCAGTTTGATAACTTTGCGGTCATATGTCATCAATCCGTTTATTTCGCCTTCTACGTCAGTTGTCTGGGTATAAACTGCAGCTGTGAATCCTCTTTTGATAAAACCTTTTAATATTTCTGCGTATTTGATATATTCATCTGTAACTTCTTTTGCATTTTTAAATTGAACATATCCCCAGTTTTTGTCGGTCTGCCAAAGGTGATTTTCGAGAGGTAAGCCAATGCCGCCATATTCTCCCAGTACATTCGCTCTTTTGGCATCGAAAAGGAACATATCCGGTCCCGGATAGTTGTGCAAGTCTATCATATCCCCTACATGGTAATGATTGCCGCCACTGGCCGGATTTACCAGGCGGGAAGGGTCGTGATTCTTGGTCCACGCTACAATTTCAGGTGTTTTGAATTGTCCCCATGCTTCATTGAACGGAACCCATACTACAATTGAAGGATATGAAATCAGATAATCCATAATTTCTCTCCATTCTTTGCGGTATACATTTTCAGATTCGATAGAACGTTGCACTTCCACACCGTTGAAATGATTATGCATTTGCCACTGAGGCGATGGCCCGCCATTGGGCATATCCTGCCAAACGAGGATTCCAAGACGGTCGCAATGTGTGTACCAGCGAGCAGGCTCAACCTTTACATGTTTGCGGATCATATTGAACCCGAAATCCTTTGTTTTCTGAATATCATACGCCAGCGCTTCATCGGTAGGGGCAGTATATAGCCCGTCAGGCCACCAACCCTGATCTAACGGGCCGAACTGGAAATAATCCTTGTTATTCAACTGAAAACGGTAGATGCCGTTGGCATCTCTTTTCGAGGAGATTTTGCGCATGGCAGCATAGCTTTTCACTTTATCGGCTGCCTTACCATTATTGTATAGGGTAACTTCCAGGTCGTACAGGAATGGAGTTTCAGGAGACCAGAGTTTTAGGTCCGGAATGTTTATGTCGGAAGATTGTCCTGCGGCAAATTTGCTTGTTGCTACAGTTTTCACTCCGTCTTTTACTGTCACTTCTATTATATCTCCGGGAGTAGTACCTTCTGTACAGATATCAATAGATAACTGGTTTTTGTCTATATTGGGAATTGTTTTGATGGCTGCAATATGCTTTTCTGCCACAGGTTCCATCCATACAGTCTGCCAGATGCCCGATACAGGAGTATACCAGATTCCATGCGGATTCTTGATTTGTTTTCCCCTGGCCTGGTCGCCATCATCTGTAGGGTCCCAGACTTTGACTACCAGCTTTTGATTTCCGGAAGTCAGATAGGGTGTGATATCGAAACTGAACGGAGTATATCCTCCGGTATGGGAACCAATCTTAATGTCATTTATAAACACCTCGGTTTTCCAGTCTACGGCTCCAAAATGCAATAGAATTTTCTTGCCCTTCCAATTTGAAGGAACCGTAAAAGTTCGTTTATACCATAGTTCTTTTTCTTTACCCAGTTCTTTTTGTACTCCGGACAAACTTGACTCCACAGCAAAAGGGACCAATATCTGTCCGTCAAATTTCTGAGGTTCTTGTTTTCCTACAGGCAAAATAGCATATTCCCAGAGTCCGTTCAGGTTTGTCCAGTCCGAACGTTCCATAATCGGACGCGGATATTCAGGTAATACATTGTTTGGATTAAGGGTTTCCGCCCACCTGGTTTTGAGTTTATCCCCTACGGGCTTCCATTGAGCGAATAAACTGGTGCTCGATAAGACCAAAGCTAAAATAAGAATCTTCTTCATTTAAATAAAGTGTTTATTTTTAGGTATTATACAATATAATTTTATTTTTGAATTTCAAATTTTTTATACTTGCGATATTTCTCATGTTTTCTCGTATATGCAGGCATTTACTACTCCTTAAGTTTTATGTGTTTTTTATTTTGCCGGATATTACAAATGTACTCTGATGTACCCGAAATAGGTGAAACTTATTGTTCAAAAAATATAAATATCAGGTCACAACTCCTTTTGAATCGGTCGATTAACATGTGAAAGTTGAAAAATGAGATATTTTTTTTGTTTTTTACAAAAAAACATATACTTTTGTATCGCTTTAAGAAAAGCAAATGTTTGTCTCATGGTGTAATGGTAGCACTGCAGTTTTTGGTACTGCCTGTCTAGGTTCGAGTCCTGGTGAGACAACGAAGTTCATAAAACTAAAGAATTGAAAAAGTCGCTGAATAGGTGGCTTTTTCTTATTATGGGCCAAGAGCTTTAACCTTCAATGAGTGGCTCCGAATCCGGGGTTATACTTTATAATTCGATACCTCACAAATAAATCCAATAATCTCGTATTTATTTTTCAGATAGCATTCTGGGACTCTATTGCTAAAAAATTGAAACTTTTTCATTTGTTCAATTGTTAAAATAAGGAATTGTACAAAGCTAACGTCCTTTTTTAGGATGAAATGATAGATTATCAATCCTGATAAATAAAATCAAAAATAATATGGGGAAAGAAAAAACATTATGTAATAACAACTGGCATTCTCTCGAAGTCGGTGAAGTTATAGAGTTACTAACAACTAATGCGACAAAAGGCTTGCCGGAAAAAGATGCTAATGAACGGCTTGCTCAATTCGGAGAAAATATCCTTCCGGAAAAGAAAAAAGAAAGCCGATTGTTACGCTTTTTCAAGCACTTCAACGATATTCTTATTTATATCCTGCTTATAGCTGCTATAGTTACGGCATTCCTGGGACATTGGGCTGATACTGTCGTAATTGTAATTGTAGCCGTAGTGAACGCGTGCATCGGATACTTTCAGGAAAATAAGGCTGAAAAGGCATTGGAAGATATAAAGAAGATGTTGTCTCATACAGCCCAAATCGTAAGGGACGGAAAAAGGCTGGAAATAGGGGCCTCGCATCTGGCTGTGGGAGATTTGGTTATCCTTCATCCCGGAGATAAGATTCCGGCCGACCTCAGGCTGATAAAATCAGATAATCTGAGAATAGAAGAATCCGCTTTAACCGGAGAATCCATCCCATCGCAAAAGAATGTAGGAGCAATAGCCGTGGATACCCCTTTAGGAGACAGGGACAATATGGCCTTTTCTACAACTACAGTTAGTGCAGGAACAGGAATGGGCATAGTTGTTGCTACGGGACAAAATACGGAAATCGGAAAGATAAACCGTATGATGTCGGAAGTAAAACTTATTACTACACCCTTGCTGCGACAGACAGCTAAGTTTGGCAAAACCGTATCTTTCGTAATAATTGCCATCGCTGTATTGGTTTTCATTTTCGGATATTTTTATCGTCACTACGATACAGGCGAGTTATTAATGTCCGTAATCGGACTTGCTATTGCTGCTATTCCCGAAGGGCTTCCTGCCATTCTATCAATAATATTGGCTATCGGCGTACAGAATATGGCAAAACGAAAGGCTATAGTCCGCACTTTACCATCGGTAGAGACGCTGGGTTCGGTAGCAGTCATCTGTTCTGATAAGACCGGGACTCTGACTAAAAATGAAATGACAGTCAAGACTCTTGTTACAAGTGACGATCAGTTTAGTATAACAGGTACAGGATATTCTCCCGTTGGAGATGTTGTTAAAGATAATGAGATTGTTGACTTCAATGCCGAATCGGTGCTGGATAGCCTCATAGGCTGTTTTTACATATGTAACGAAGCCTCTCTTGGAAAAGATGAAGAGGATAACTGGTACATAAAAGGTGATCCCACTGAAGGTGCACTCATAACTTTATATGAGAAGGCTTCTGTAGATCATCACGAAACAGATAGAATTGCAACTATTCCATTCGATTCGGAATATAAGTACATGGCTACCCTGGTTGAAGCAGAAGATAAAAATATTATATATATAAAAGGTGCGCCCGACCGTCTGCTGGATATGGCAGGCAAAGAACTATCACTGAGCGGAGAGAAACCATTCGATCGACAGAACTGGGAGAATGCAATTACCGGATTGGCCGGCAAAGGCCAACGTGTAATCGGGGGGGCATATAAAATAGTAACCAAAGACAAAAAAAACCTCTCGCATGAAGATTTACACGAGGACGTTACGTTTCTCGGTCTGGCAGGGATCATTGATCCTCCAAGAGAAGAGGCTATTGAAGCAATAAAACAGTGTTCTGAAGCGGGTATAACTGTAAAAATGATAACCGGAGATCATATCGAGACAGCAAAATCGATAGGACTGGAAATGGGAATTGGCGATGGAATCAAGGCTTTGGAAGGGAAAGCCATTGAACAGATGACAGATGAAGAATTAGAATCGGCAGCAGTCGAATATAACATTTTCGCACGTACCAGCCCCGAACACAAACTCCGTTTGGTGAAAGCTTTACAGGCCCGTAATATAATATGTGCTATGACAGGGGACGGAGTAAATGATGCCCCGGCGCTAAAAAAAGCGGATGTAGGTATAGCAATGGGCATAAAAGGTACTGAGGTAACTAAAGATGCAGCGGAGATGGTATTGGCAGATGACAACTTCTCGACTATTGCTGCTGCGGTAGAAGAAGGAAGAAGAGTGTATGATAATCTTAAGAAAACTATCTTGTTCATATTGCCTACTAATGGGGCTGAAAGCTTTCTGATCATAGCCAGTATATTGTTCGGAACGCTTATGCCGCTTACTCCTATACAAATACTTTGGGTTAATATGGTAACATCAGTAACTATCTCTCTGGCTCTCGCGTTCGAGAAACTAGAACCGGATACAATGAAGCAACCGCCGCGTTCTCCACAAACACCATTATTAGACGGATACTTTATATGGCGTATTTTGTTCGTTTCTGTTCTTATCGGAGGAGGAACTTTGTTATTGAACCTATACTTGTTGAATAATGGTGTAAGTGAAGATATTGTCAGAACCGTAACAATACAGACTATTGTAATCACCCAGATGTTTCACTTGTATAATAGCCGCAGCATCCGCAAATCTGCCTTCTCTGGAGACTTTTTCGGCAACAAGGCCGTATTTGTTGTTTCGGGATTGCTTATCTTGTTACAACTAGTGATAACATATATCCCGTTTATGAATCAAGTTTTCGGAACGGTTAAACTACCATTACATTTCTGGATATATCCATTCGTTTTTGGGTTTATTATCTTCATTATAGTGGAGGCTGAGAAATGGGTTATGAGACTAATGGATAAAAAAACTGATAAATAACAGACCGGATCATAACTCACAAAACAAAAAAGCTGTATTTTAAAAAAAATACAGCTTTTTTTGCATGCACGGGTTGTACGGTTGAGTGATTGAATGGTTAAATGGTGCTATGGTTTGACTTGTACTAAAAAAACTTTACGGATTTTATAAATTGTCCTGAATGCACTTTAGTTCTTTCTCTATTAGTAAAAAGGAACTATACCCTTTTCAACCACTTAATACGATGTCTTTTCATCACTCCAAGTGGGGTTTTGGATAAAAGTGATATTACATTCAATAAAAATGATATCAAATAAGTAAAATCAATATAAGTCTGGATGATTTTAACTCACACCTGCAGATTAGGGATGTATCTTTGATAATACAATACTTAAAGTCTAAGCTAAGAAAATATGCGGTATTATATCTACTCTATTTGTAATTTTCTTTTTGTTTGTTCAATGATGATTCTTCATATAGATGGAGCCACATTCAGTCCGACAATAATGCTTTCGAGCTTTATCATAACGGCCGTAATTTTTCTTCCCTATATTAGTTTTCACTCCTAATTATACAAGACGGATGTTAACCAAAGTCACAATTAATGAAAAAATGATATAAATGCGAACTATAACATGTTAATTTAAATATGTATACTATGAACATAATTATTTCTAAATCCAAACTATTACTCATCTTGTCGATAGTATTATCACTTATCTTTTTTGCGGCATGTGATGATACGGAAACTACCGATGAAACAGATTTCGCCCTTTACTACACAGGCATGACGGATATAGGTCCATCCATGACTGGAGTAATTAGTACCCCTTCATATATTGGAGGTAAGCCTTCTGGTTTTGAAATATTCAAAGTTACCCTCGATGGTGAGTCATATTCAAGCAGCAGCTTTGTGATAAATGAAGACGAAGGAGCTATAACTATCAGTGAAACAGCAGGAATGTATCAATATCAAAAGAGTTTAGGAAATCAAAATAACGGACATCTGTTCGGATTAAAATATAAGTTTTAAGTTTTTCATGGTATTATAATTATGGATAATTTTAGAACGGTTATCTAGGTAGATGGAGCGGCTTTATAGAAATAAAAAAGAGAAGTGAAAACTTCTCTTTTTTTATGTAAAATGATAGTGCATTAACACGAAGCTAAGAGTGATTGATAATCATTAATATATTTAGAAATTCTTTCAACCTGAGTTTTAAGTATATTTTTAAATCTAAAATTCTTTTCTCCTTTCTCCACTGCCACGGATCGACAGCATTATTATCTTTCCAAAGACCTCTTTTATCAGCTTTGGCTTTCTCCTGAAGCTTGATGTAATATTTACCTTTTGAGTATTTGTAATTGCATGCATAACCGGATCGGATCATTTCTTTACACAATTTTTATGTTTTAAAACCTGCTATCAAATATTAAATATTAATTAAATTATGTTATTTTTATATTTTGTTTGTGAAATATGAAGGAGACATTTATCTATATGATAAAAAGAGAAACATTTCTCTTTATATAAAGTACCTGAAATCGTAATTTAAAGACTAATAATTAATATCTTAACTATGAATCTTGCCCAAATTCTCGTCCTGCTATCCCTGTGGGTAGCATTACCCGGTTTTAGTCAATTGAACAGTTCTCACAACCATCTTCGTCCCGGTGATGTGTTAATAAAACAACAGGTAGAATATAGAGATCCCGGCAATGCTGGCAAAGATCAGCTGTGGGATTTCAGTAATCTCAAGACT
>NZ_GL891992.1:0-33941 GCF_000213555.1 Dysgonomonas gadei ATCC BAA-286 | reverse complement strand
TGATTGTGGGTACAGAACATAATACAATGTATTATTACCGGATGATACATGATTCCCTGTTACAGACCGGGCATGAAAACCCCGTTGTCGAACTGAAATATACCAACCCTATGATACTGATGCAATATCCGCTGAATTACAGTCAGTCGATTAGCTCGGATTATACCTCTAAAGGTTTGTATTCTGGTACAGTGGCTATACAGACCCATGGCACAATGGTTACCGCAGCTGATGCTTATGGTAAGATGATACTGCCTTCGGGAGATACGTTAAGTCCTGTACTTCGGGTAAAGACAATACAAACCATCCTGAATACCCCTGTAGAAGGTTCATCTGGCATAGAGACGGGCGATCAGGGCAAACAGCTCGAGACCTGCCGCTGGTACAGTAAAGGCTATCGTTATCCGGTATTTGAGACAGTGAGGAATATTAACATAAATGACAGTACGGAAATCTTTTCTACAGCCTTTTTCTATCCGCCACAAGACCACCTTTATCTGGATACTGATCCTGAAAATCTTGCTTTGCAGGAAGAGGTATGGGATATGGATAAGAAACAGGAGGAACTGCAAGAACAGGTAAAAACAATTTCTATGGAAGATATAATGACCTGTAAGATATATCCCAATCCTGTAGTATCGGTTATGAATCTGGAATATGAATTAAAAGTGGATGCCGATGTATCCTTTGAGTTGTATTCGATAGATGGTATGCCGGTAAAGAAGATAAAGACACAAAAAAAGTCTGTAGGTAGTTATTATGAAACAATTGATTGTTTGGGGTTGTATTCGAGGAATTATGTATTGAGGATTATGGTAAATGGAGTGAGTGTTAATGAAGTCGTGATTAAAAAGTAAAATAGCAAACCATGAGAAAAATAATTCTGTCCTTTATATTAATGCTGTTTGTTTTAGAAAACTATAGTCAAGATGCAGAAACAGCCATTGTTAATAGATCTATCGACTTGTTGAAGATAGAAACCCCCAACGAAGCATCTTTCAATAAATTTATTGATAATCCAGTAAGCATATATAGCGGAACTCCGGACATTAATATTCCAATATATACATTACATGAGGGAATGATCGAAATTCCTATTAATATCAGATACAACTCTTCGGGTATTAAGGTTGACGAAGAAGCCAGCTGGATAGGTTTAGGTTGGAATTTAAATGTAGGAGGAGTTATAACACGTAATTCTATTGGATTATTTGACAAAGAAAAAAGTCCCGATTTAGAAAAATATTATACCAATGTAATGAATGTTTTTAATGATGATCTTTATAAAGTGGACTACATAGTAGAAGGGCCTTGGTCTTTAGATACCAGAAAAGCATTTAGCTGGTATCTTCGTGAACCTCAATTTAGAAAAGTCATTGATGAAGGTAGATATAAACCTGATATATTCTATTATTCTTATCCGGGAGGTGCAGGTAAATTTATTATAGATTATAGAGATAATAATGCATATATACTTGATCGAAATGATAATACCAAGATTGAGATTTATACAGATGCGAGTAATAGATTATATCAATTTAAAATCACTACTCCTAATGGAATCATTCATTATTTTGATTTTTTCAGTTCAACTTTGTTGCATGACCCTGTCGTATACCGGGGTGTAACATCCGAGACATATACCTTGACCAAAAGTATATATCCAAATGGACAGAAAGTAAATTATTACTATGATTCGATTGTATGTAATCGCTATAATGCAAGTCATGTTATTCAGACAACTGAACCAGAAACCACAAAACACATTAATGAAGAAATGAATCCGAGTAAGTCTGAGTTATCGAAGACATTAAGCATATCATCTAACGAAGAGTTTTATTTAACAAAAATAGAAACAACCAATAACTTGGTAACTTTTGAGACGAGTCAGAGGTTAGATCAACTCAATGGGAAAAAGCTCGATAAAATAAAAATACTATCAAAAAATGCTCCTGCAACTCCGGTTTTTGAATATAAATTCAACTATGATTATCTTCAGGCTGATGCAGGAGGCACGGATAGCTATTATTGGGCCAAAGATTTTTCGAATCAAATACCTAATCATCATACATCAGATATTTTTCTTAAGAGATTACGGCTATTATCCTTTTCTTTTCTAGATAAAAATTCCCAACCTGTGCAGACTTATCGTTTTTTTTATAATAACAATAAATTACCCAGGAAAGATTCATATGCGAAAGATTATTGGGGATATAGTAATAATCAGAATCAAAATGCCACATTAATACCAGATATGGAAAACCTTATGTGGCATGAATATGGCCTTGATAATCATAATCGCTATAAAAAAATACAGAAACCGGCTATTTATAGTGGAACCTTTAATTATGCATTAAGAGCAACTGATTTTGAAAGTAGTAAATCTGGAATTCTGGAAGGTATTCAATATCCGACAGGTGGATATACAGAGTTCATTTATGAACCAAATACGTTTATAGACTACAAAATACCAACTTTAGAAGAAGTGAAGAACGGTTTTCCTTCAACTAAGATGTCGATATATGATGATAATTCTTTTTTTGCTCCAGATGATCTATACCCATCCAATAAAAATAAATTTTTCACTCTGGATAAAGAAGTAACTATGACTATCAGTTTATTATTAACCAGAGGATATCCCAATAGATCTAAGCTGACATGGGCTGACATGGCCGAATTCAAAGCTTATATTAATCAGGGTCCTTCTAAAATTGATTTATCTGAGGAGCTAAAAAATCTATGTTATTCACAACATATACAAGAAACAAATTATGGTGCAATAAAAAAAGACGAACTGAAATTTGAAAAGAGAATAACCTTAAATAAAGGAGGATACATTATTGTTGATTTGCCAGATCGATTTGGAGAACAGCATGGAGGAGAGGCTAAGATCCAACTTGGAGCAGAATATGCTTATCCGATGAAAGATAAAGTAGAATCTCCTGGAGCAGGCTTAAGGATAAAAGAGATTAACTTTTATAACTCCCCGAGTAAAACCGAAAGGTTAAAATATACTCATTATACTTATGCTGACCCATTAACAGGAAAAAGTAGTGGAATTTTACACAACAAACTTCAGTTTATAAAACATTATCGAGACACATATGATTTTCTTGGGAAATGCTACCCAAATTATAGCCCTCCTGCGACAGAATCATTTAGTATCCAATCTGATAAAATTGAAATATCCGGAGATAATCTATTGTCCAATCCTTATGGTTCGATGCCTAATGTTGGATATACATTTGTCAAAGAAATAAATAAAGATACGTCCATAGGGCAGATTCTTCATAGGTTCAATAACCAAGAACCTGAATACACTGAATATTCTATAAGATTAGATAGTCCTCTTAACGGAAAAGAATCCGAGATACAATATTATAACTCCAAGGAAGAATTGTTGCGTAAAGAGTCTTATAATTATTTAAAGAAAATAGAACATTATCATTTTGGTCTCGATTTTTATGATAGAATAAACACTTTACCTTTAATTTATAAAAATTCCGGATGGACCGTGAAACAGATGACTGAAAATCTAATACATACCCCTTGTGATATGACAGTAAACGACTCAATACAAGAATACTGGTTTATGAGATATGATCGGCTTCAAATGGTTAAATATCCAATAAATTCATATTTTGTTTACTTAAAAGATAAAACCATAACAATTGATGGCCTGACAACAAAAGAAGAATATAACTATAGCGATAAGTACCAGTTAAAAGAAAAAAGGATAATAGAGTCTACAGGAAGAAATTTACTCCATAAATATATGTATACGAATGATTTTAATTGTGATATATATTCAAATATGTCAAATAAAAATATGATTTCTAATGTTATAGAAGAGAAAGTATTCATAGATAATAAGTACTTGGGAGGTAGGTTTACTGAATATAACTATTTCAAAACAGATAAAAAAATTCTCCCCTTTAGAATATATTTATCAGAATATAAAGGAGATCAGGCAGACCCTATAACATTTAATTGCCCGAATATTAACAAAAATATTTATCCTTATCAGAATTTAGTTTACGATGAGTATGATTCTTTTGGAAATCCTACACATATAGTTCAGAATGAAGGAGCTCAAGTTGTATATCTTTGGTCATATGGAGGACAATATCCTGTTGCTAAAATTGAAAACGCTTTCAGCTATGAGACTGTTAACACAGCTGTTGCATCTGTATTTGGAATAGCAGGAATAGATTCCTTATCTGCATTAACAAAAATAGATAAAACAAAATTAAACAGTCTGAGAGGTCATTCGAATTTAATGAGTTCTCTTGTTACTACCTATATATACGAACCTTTAGTAGGGATGCTGGAATCTACAGATCCGTCAGGCATTACTACCTATTATGAGTACGATACTTTCAACAGGCTAAAACGCATATATATCAAGGAGAAAAATGCAAGCGGAGTGGAAGTTGAAAAAACGATTCAGAATTATGATTACAACTATGTAAACAAATAAGAAAAGATTATGAAAATAAAATGTTATCTTACTATAATAATAGTTCTGCTTTTATCAGGCGGCATACACTCTCAAAGTTCTACTCAGAACTACCTCCAGACACGTACTTATACCAATGATGCCGGAACTACATATCTCGACGAGATACAATATTTCGACGGCCTGGGACGTCCCATGCAAACCGTACAGCGAGGCATTACCCCCAATGCTGCCGACCTTGTCACCTACCAGGAATACGATGCTTTCGGACGTGAATCAAACAGTTGGCTTCCGGCTGTAGCATCAGGTAATAACGGATCCTATATGCCTTTTGCTACTTACAAAGCAAAAGCTATGACTACCTACACTAATGATTCCGCCTACAGCAGGCCTGTCTATGAAGCTTCTCCCCTGAACCGTGTACTTGAACAATACAGCCCGGGGAAAGAGTGGTATGCCGGTAAAAGAGCAGTCAAGACAGAATACCAGACCAATACAGCCGGCGGAGAATTGTCATGTGCTTTATTTCGAGCCGACACGGATGCTTCCCTCACACTGACCCAGACTGGCAATTATGGTGTAGGCCAGCTATATGTTACAAAAATAACAGATGAAGACCAGAATATCAGCTATGAGTTTAAAGATAAACTGGGACAGGTAATCCTTACCCGACAGATAGAATCCGCCAAACAATACGACACCTATTATATTTATGACGATTACGGTAATCTGAAAGCCGTCCTGCCACCTCTGGCATCCGACACAGTCAAAGCCAATAGTGCCCAGTTGAACAACAACAGCTATATGCGGAGCAACCTGGCCTATCTTTATATGTATGACAACCGCAACCGCTGTACATCAAAGAAGCTCCCCGGCTGCGATTGGGTCCGCTATGTCTATGACAAGGCCGACCGTCTGATCTTCTCGCAGGATGGGGAACAGCGTAAAAAATTGCCTAATGAATGGACGTTTAATAAATACGATGCATTTGGCAGGGTAATAATCTCCGGAATACACAAAACTACAGAATCGCACGAGGCGCTGATCGCCAAATGTCAAAATATTGTAGTAACAGAAAAGCCCGGCGGCAACTTTGAATATACCTGGAACTCACTTCCGGAGATTTCATATACCGGGACACTCTCCCTGAATTACTATGATAACTATTATGATTATTTTAATGCAACATTAAGGGAAAAGTTGAAATTTGTAAAGAAGGACGGTTTTTCAGACCGGTATATCCATCCTTCTCTGGGAGAAGGAACCCCCAAAGGGTTGCTTATCGGCACCCGTATCAAGACCTTTAAGGCAGATGGTAGCCTGGGGGAAATAGCTTCCAAAATGTATTATGATAATCGCGGACGCATCATTCAGATTAATTCGACGAACCATCTGGGCGGTATTGACGAAGAGCATATCGCTTACAACTTCACCGGGCAACCAACCAAGAGGATGTATATACACTCGGCCACAGGCAAGACCACCCAGACCGAAGTCTATACTTACACCTACGACCATGCAGGCAGGTTGCTGACCACCACTCACCAGTTAACGGACGGCACAACGGTAAAACCACAGGTAACACTCGCGGAAAATACATATGACGAACTGGGAAGACTAAAGACAAATAAGAAAGGAGGACAGGCGAACCTGAATTCAACTTATGCCTATAATATCAGGTCGTGGACGAAATCAATCACCAGTCCGCTGTTTACCGAAACGCTGTATTATAATGAATCCTACGGAGGCAGCGCCAAGCAGTACAATGGTAATATCTCGGCAATGAGCTGGAAACATAATACCGAGACCAATCCACGCGGTTACGCCTTTGTTTATGACAACCTGTCGCGGCTGACAAAAGCCACTTACCTGATCAACGGTACCGTACAGACTTATAATGCAAGCACCCCAACCAAACCGATCTATCAGACAGCCTACAGCTATGATAAGCATGGGAATATGAAAACCCTGCAACGTTACGGTAATATCGATGCCGCGAAATACGGATTGATTGATAACCTGACAATGACTTATGCCGGCAATCAGATGACAAGAGTAGATGAGGCGGCAGCAGCCATCAGCATTGCCGAATCGATGGACTTTAAGAATGGCAGTAATGTAGCCAACGAATACACCTACAATGCCAATGGAGCGATGAATAAAGATTTGAATAAGGGGATAACCGAAATTCAATATAATTCGTTAAATTTACCAAGGCAAATGATAATCAATAGTTCTTCGGTAAAGGCCAAGAACTATTACACCTATTCGGCTTCAGGCGTGAAGCTGAGGACAGAGCAGCGATACGATCCTAATTATACGGTAACGCCGTCTAATGCGACCAATCCGACCAACGATGGATTGGCTGACTATAAGAATACGGATTATGTTGGTAATATCATCTATGAAACGGTAAAGAGCGGTTCTACAATAACGAATAAAACCCGGATACTGGTTGACGGAGGATACATTGAGGGTGGAGTATATTACTACTACCTGACCGACCATTTGGGAAACAACAGGGTTGTAGCCAATGCCGGTGGTACTGTTATACAAAGGAACCACTACTATCCTTTCGGTATGTCCTTTGCCGATACGCCTCTGGCCGAGCAGGGAAAGCAGCCGTACAAGTACAATAATAAAGAGCTGGATATGATGCATGGGTTGAACCTGTATGATTATAGTGCAAGGTATTATGAGAGTGCGTTAGGAAGGTTTATTAGTGTAGATCCGTTGGCGGAGAAGTATTATAGTTGGAGTCCGTATGTATATTGTGGTAATAATCCATTGAGAAGGACAGATCCGACAGGGATGATATGGGATGATCCTAAAGAGGCTCAAAAATTAAAAGATAATATTAGTAAAGTTCAAAATAGCATAAGTAAACGAGTGGGAGAGGATTTAGCTAAAATCTTTAAGGGCGGATTAGATAAAAAAAGTATAACCAAATTAGCTGGAAATATTCAAGAAGGCTTAGATCGTTTCAAGAATTTAGATCAAGCGAAAAATGATATAGATCTGTTAGGTAATGATCAGAATAATACTTATGCTCTAAGTTCAATATCAGGTGGACAACATAAAGTCAGATTAGGCAGTGACAATAAAGTATACATTGAGACCTCATCCGATGGTCTATCTATTCATGAAGTTACCCATGTAAGACAATCTCTCGATACAGGGGGATTACAATTTTCACCAAATGGAGAACTATTAAATGCAGGTATAAAGTCTCCGGCTAGTAGTAGGTATGCACGAATGAGTGGTATGGAAGTTGAAGCATACCAAATGCAGTATTCTTATGATAAATCTTATCCAGGAAAAACTAATAATGGTTTACAAGGTATTGATGTTCATTCCGTGGGGGATATACGTGATAATGGAAAGTTAGTATATCCTTTCGCTAAAGAGTATTCTAACTTTTTAAAGAAGCAACAGAAATTAATTAATCGCTAAAATGAGAACACTATTTATTATATTTTCGTTTATTTCTATTATGCCTATTTATGGGCAGAATAATATATCAGGAATCTTTAATGATGAGCTTGGTAATCAATTGGAAATTAAGGGAGAGGTGTTAAAGCTAACAACTCCAGATAGTCCAGGAGTTCCTGGAAAGTTATTAGCTGAATGTAATGTAAAAAGGATTGATTCTGAGTTTATTGAATTAAATTCAGTATCACCTTATATTACAGTTAACAAAGAACTGAAAATAACACAGCAAAATATTTCATCACTAATCGATAGTCTAAATGTATCATTTTTAATCCCATATAACAAAACGAATTTGGAAATATCTATTTTAACAAATACTTTTAAAAATTATAATTTGGATTATGATTGTAATAGAAATAGTATTATGTTACCATTAGATACGAAAACCATTCTGTTTTCTATTTCTCCAGGCAAATATTTAACCCCTCATAATCCAGAAGGTTTATATTATGGTATTCTATTTTATTCTTCTACTGAACATCAAATTACTGAAGGAATGAACCATGTTATCATTAAATTAACGGCAATAGATAATTCCTTTTTTGATAAATACTATATAAAAGGTGATTATGCCCGTATAATAAAAGGAGGTATAATATGGAAAGATGTAGAATATAGAAAAGTAAAATAATTATATCTTTTACTTGTACAGAGGATTATCTGCTTCGCCTAGTATTAATTTCAATCCCCTCCGGTCCATGGGGATTAGCATGGTAAATCGATTTGAAAATTTATCTTATGAATGAAAAAAAAATACTATTAACAAAAATATCATATTTTATCACTAAAAAATATGGCTCCAATGAAACCATAGACGAGAATAGCCGAATTGAGGAAGATCTGGGAATAACAGGGGATGAAGCTTGGGAGTTTTTAATTGAATATGGAAAGTCTTTTAATGTAGATGTTTCAAATTTTATGGCCGCAGATTATTTTAAAGCTGAAGGATTTGATTTTATAACACCTATATTAGAGTTTCTAAAATTGAAAAAGAAAATTATAAAAAAAACACTCACTATTAATGACTTAATTAAAGGGATTATTGCTGGTAAACTTGATGAAGATGTTATAAATACTCCCTGTTCGGTATAGGCTCGTTGCCTCTGTCAGACTAAAATAAAGGCTCAGGCTTGAATAAGAAAGATGATGAACAATCCCTCTTGTTCAAGTAGGTTTATAAACTGTGTCCTGCGCAGCAATAATTAAAATCCTGCCGGTATCATCATCGGCAGGGTTGTTTATCTATAATATACCTACCCAATTCTTCTTATTTCAAACTCAATATACTCTTTTCCTTTCTTTATAATTTCGGTTTCAACGATAGCCTTTCGTATAAGTTTATCGTTGAAACCGTATTTCTTGCTTAAGATATCTTGAGTTGGTTTTACCGGATTATCCCAATCCGAAAGGGAGTTGCTGAAGCCGAATTTGAAGTGAATCTCATAGGGTGGTTCGGGTATTTTTATTTTAGGCAATAGCCAGAGCAAGGTATTTTCGTACTGCTTATATTTTTCTGTTTTGAATCGCTTACCTTGCCATGCTTCGTTAACAGACAGAGGCTTAATATCGATGCATACCATTTTATATTTAAAATATAATAACGTTCAACAAAAGCCTCTTTCTCTTACAAGCTCCCCTCAATAGCCTGTTTCAGATTCATATTAGCAGCATGCCAATCGAATGATTTGAGCATCCATTCCCTGTATTCTTTAGGGATATCCTTAAAGTTTTCACCCTTATGCTTTCCGAAAGGCATTGTCTCAAGAGGTTTGCCAATATTAGAACTGCTTTTTAGGGGCTCTTTCTCATCATCGATACGAGTACCACGTCCTAATATCTGATAATACAGAGCGATAGAAGCTGTTGAGATACCTAGAATAATACAATCTATCTTAGTGTAGTCAAACCCTGTAGAGAGAACACGCACATTGAATATGACACGGATATTTCCTTTCCTGAATTCGGAGATCACCCGTTCACGTTCCGAATCGTGCATGCCTGAGTAGATGGCTGCCGAATTCGGATATTCTTGCGCAAATTGGATCGCTTCATCTATCGACGGAACAAATGCCAGGATATGCTTTCGATCACTATTCAAGTCAAGTTCTTATTTGATCTGATTATGGATGTCATTCAATGCAAAAGCTCGTTTTGAGTCATAACAGCCTTGATTGCCGCCATCCGCATCTACCCTTTCCCTACAGGGTCGCTTGTTTACAAAGAGAATAAGGCGATCAATTTCGACATTCAGAATACAACCCTTAATGCAGGTATCTATATTCTGGAAAAAACTGACGAAGAAGGTAATGTGACGCGTGAGAAAGTGATGAAAATAAAATAGTGAAGAATAGCTTCCAATAGTTGAACCACCTATATTCTAAGAAAGGCGGTTCACTTTCTTTTCTCTTTTCTAACGGGGAGGCTTTTCTTTTATGCTTAAAAAATAGAGAATAATAGTTGCGAGTAATGCTAAATATGAAATGACTAAGATTAAACAATGAAATAGACAATGTTTGTCTCTTAATACCTTTATCCTCCCTTTGCACATAAAATGATGGGGAATTTTACCCACGACTATAGGAATGATGATTGTCCATGCAGTTATTTGTGCAGTGGCATCGATAGGATATACCCCTGCATGAAATGCAGTTTATTGTTTTAAATCAAACGTCAATAAAATGGATATACTTTTTTTTATGCCTATATTCATGACCTAAAATAAAAACAGCTGAAAATCATTATTGATAATCAGCTGATTAGCCGAATTAATCGTTGTCTCACTAGGACTCGAACCTAGACAGGCAGAACCAGAATCTGCAGTGCTACCATTACACCATGAGACAATATTACTTTTGCGAGTACAAAAGTAATAATAATTTTATTTAGCTACCAATAGGAAGTAGTTTTTCTTTCCTTTTTGTGCAATAATATATTTTCCGGCGATGAGAAATGATGAATCTATCATATCATCGAAGTTCTCTACTTTCACTTTATTTACCATTACTCCACCTGCCTGTACTGTCTTACGCATTTCCCCTTTCGATGGAAACATACTTGCGTTTTCAGTCAGTAAATCTACAACTTTGATTCCGGCAGATAACTCATCTTTGGATATATCGAATGTGGGTACGCCCTCAAATACCTGTAGGAATGTTTCTTCATCCAGCTTTTTCAAAGCATCGGCAGTCGCGTTGCCAAACAGAATATTAGATGCTTCAACAGCCTGATCATAATCTTCTTCGGAGTGAACCATAACAGTAACTTCCTTTGCCAGACGTTTCTGTAACGGACGAAGATGTGGTGCTGATTTTTGTTCCATAACCAATGCTTCTATCTCCTCTTTGCTGAGAGCCGTGAATATTTTGATATATTTTTCTGCATCATCATCACTTACATTCAGCCAGAACTGGTAGAATTTGTAAGGAGAAGTATATCTTCTTTCGAGCCATACGTTACCCGATTCGGTTTTACCAAACTTAGTTCCGTCTGCTTTTGTTATCAACGGGCAAACAAGGGCAAAAGCCTCGCCTGAAGCCTTGCGGCGTATAAGTTCTGTCCCGGTGGTGATGTTTCCCCATTGGTCGGAACCGCCCATCTGAATGCGACAGCCTAATGTTTCATATAAGTGGAGATAATCGTATGCCTGCATCAGTTGATATGAAAACTCTGTAAACGACATGCCTTCCGAAGCTTCCCCGCTCAGACGTTTCTTTACAGAATCCTTGGCCATCATATAGTTTACAGTAATGTGTTTTCCTATGTCGCGGATAAAATTCAAAAATGAGAAGTCTTTCATCCAGTCATAGTTGTTTACCAACAATGCTGCATTCGGTTTGTCAGACTCGAAATCGAGAAACTTAGCTAACTGTTTCTTAATCGATTCCTGATTGTGGCGAAGAGTAGCTTCGTCCAGCAGATTACGTTCGGCAGACTTCATAGAGGGGTCTCCGATCATACCTGTTGCTCCGCCTACAAGAGCGATGGGACGGTGCCCTGCACGCTGGAAGTGCTTCAATATCATCACACTCACAAGGTGTCCGATATGCAACGAATCGGCAGTAGGGTCAATACCCACATAGCCCGAAGTCAGTTCCTTTTGCAGTTGTTCTTCCGTACCCGGCATGATCTCTTGTATCATACCTCTCCATCTTAGTTCTTCAACAAAATTCATCGAATTAGTTTATTAATTGTAACTTTTTTAGTTAGTGTGCAAAAGTACGACCTTTTTCGAAAAGAAAAAACATATACCTTTATTTTAATGTGTCAATTCGATCAGCAAACTTCGATATTAGCAGATTTACAAACATTTTTTACTCACAGCTTAGGACTGATTACTCGTTAAAAGGTAACAAAGGTAACACTTGTTTCAGTGAACAGTTAGCAGTCATCAGTTAACAATGTTGCGCTTGGTTATACTGAAGTCAATTTCGTAACTCATTACCTTATTTATATTTATTAACCATGTTTAGTTAAAACCTGACAAACCTGACGACTTTTCACACAATTTTTATTATCACTTTTTCTTCTAAAAACTCCGTAACTTCATCTTAATCAGGGATGAGAGATAACGCTTGCAAAGATGCAAAGACACAAAAAGGTAACACTTGTAACACTCTGTACAATTAGTAGTAAAGAACAACCAACTTTGTCATGCTGAGTGAAGCGAAGCATCCGTAAATAAAAAGACTCCGTGCTACTCCGTTTACTCTGTGGTTAAAAATAAAAGGTAACAAAGGTTACACATATGCTCGAAGTACTTAATAGCCTCGCAAAAGATTCCGGTAGCGCAGAGGCCTTTCTTTCAGGGTGGCAGATGATTGTGCGACAGGCATCTGTTTCATAACTTGCCCTTGTTCCGTTTGCTCTTCCCCACTTTCTACTTTTAATTTTTCACTTTCCACTTTTAGTTCTTCATTTTTTAGTTCTTCACTTTTCACTTTCCGTTCCTCCTCCAGTTTCCTGTCCACAGACGCCACTACCTCCGGATTGAGCGAACCGCCCGAACGGAAGCCGTTCTCCTGCAATATCATCAGCTGACGCCTGGTCTCCTCGTCCTGTACTTCGATAACCAGCGGACGGCGTGCCGAGGCCAGTAACCGGTCTTTGTCCTTCTTCCTTTCCTCACGGTCGAGGACGTACTTTATGGCGCGGATGCTGGGCGGACAGAATTTCTTTTCCACTATGCGGTATTTCTCCACATCGTTTACCGGGTCGTTTTTGTCGGGAACGTAGGTGATTTTCTCTTTTTTCTGCACGTACCCCTCAAGTAACTGCTTTAGTCCT
Source organism: Dysgonomonas gadei ATCC BAA-286 (assembly GCF_000213555.1). GTDB lineage: Bacteria > Bacteroidota > Bacteroidia > Bacteroidales > Dysgonomonadaceae > Dysgonomonas > Dysgonomonas gadei. The sequence goes on along the minus strand of NZ_GL891992.1, from coordinate 20,707 downwards.
ATCCGCGCCGAGGCTATCATCACATCTTCGCGGTGGTCGATGGCTTCTTCTACTGCTTCGCCGAACTCTGGTTTTGTCTTTTTCCATTCATAAAATGTTTTACGGCTGATCTTAAATGATTTGCAGATTTCTGATACGCTGCACAAGTCCTGTTCTATCATACGGACAATCTCCGAGGCTGTTTTTTCTTTATACTTCATAAGACTTAAATATTAATGTTTAATAATTAGTTTCTTATATAGATAAAGTTTTTTTGATAAATTTGAAGTTCGCGCGGACGTCCCGTGTCTGTTGCACAAGATGTCCGCCCCTTGCTGCCGCGCGATTGTATCGCGTGGTAATATATAATTAAAAAGAAAATGATGATAGTATGAGTCGTAATTCTAAATTCAAAAATCCGGATGGTATATATTTCATCAGTTTTGCTGTTGTAAATTGGGGGGCGGGATTGCCACGCGATGCAATCGCGCGGCAGCGGGGAACTTGCTTACAACCCGACATAGCGAAAGGCGCTACGCCGAACAGGGGTAAAAAAAGAAGCCTTTTCTTCAAAGGCTTCCATACTTCTCTGTTAAATCTTTCTTTCAACGCGAAGCTGCACCGACAAATATTGCGGCAATGGCGCCCCAGAAAATGACAACAAGTATAATACCTATTACCATCCATACCAATTGAGCTTTTGCCCAGTTGGCCTTACTTTCAGGTGTATTGCTCCCAAAAGCCCATACGAACAACATTATGAAATTTACTAACGGAATGATCATTATAAGCATAGTTACAAGCCATTCTCCCATACTAACCACAGATTTATTGCCTTTGGCATACTGTTCTTGATTTTCCATAATAATGATTTTTTAATTAAAAATAGTACAACGAAAACTTCGCTAATGAGTTGATTTATAGTGTAAGTTTTCGTTGTACTAAGATAAAAATAAAAATGTTCTTTTCATTAATTGTATAAGCCTTCTTTTTATACCCCCGGATAATCCTTCGGCAATACTCCAAACTGAGCCTTGAAGCACTTTGCAAAATATGATGAAGAGCTGAATGCTACTTTTTCACATATCTCGGAGATTGGTAATTCCCCTTCACGTAACAATTCTGCCGCTTTATTCAGACGAAATGTCTTCAGGTAATCATTCGGAGACAGACCTGTGACACCCTTCATCTTGCGGTAGAAGCTGGATCGGCTCATAAACATAGTCTCAGCGATGGTGTCAATAGAAAAGTCCGGTTCGGTGATGTGCTTTTCTATTTCAGTATGGAGCCTCTCAATAAATTCCTTGTCTTTCTTTGGCATAGCTATGTCTATAGCTGAGGAGGCAGGAGATGTCGTAATTATTTTTTGGAGAGATAGTCTGAGTTTCAGGAGATTTTCTATCTGCTTGTGCAACTGTTTGATTGAAAAAGGCTTTTCGAGATATACGTCTGCACCATATTCCATACCTTCTATCTTCGCATCGAGTGTTACTTTTGCTGTTAGTAAGACAACAGGTATATGGCTGGAGCTAATGTCGGATTTGATGGTTTTGCACAATTCGAAACCGTCCATTTCGGGCATCATCACATCGCTTACAACGAGGTCGACGTTATTTTCAGATAATATTTTTAAGGCTTCTTTTCCGTTGCCGGATTTCATTATAGAGAAGAAAGGGGCTAGCGAATCGGCAACCATATCGAGTAATTCTATATTGTCTTCTACCAATAGAACAGTGAAATCTTTGAAAGAAGAGGTCACATTGATTGCTGTATCTATGACTTCGGATGATTGTAAAACTTCTTCTGTTTTAACAGATTCTAAGAGAGCCTCTTCGTCATATAATTTAGGAATGGACAGAATAAACGATGCTCCTCCCCGGGCATTATCGCTCAATGACAGGTTACCTTTGTGGTTTTCCGCCAGCATTTTAGAGAAAGCCAATCCTATACCTGTTCCTGTATTCGTTTTGCTCTTTGTTCCCGTTTGATAAAAAGCATCGAAGACCTTGTCTTTTTCTTCATCGCGAATGCCCGGTCCGTCATCAGATACACTTATCTCAAAGTGGTCGTCAAAAGATTCGAGATGAAGTTCTATCCTTGACTTTGTAAATTTGATAGCATTACCCAGAAGATTAACGATGATCTTCATAATCTTTTCTCGGTCGACTAAAGCGAATATCTCATTTTCCGGTAGTGAAATACTCAGGTCGATATTCTTCAACTCTGCCGAATGGGTGAATTGAGTGTATATTTCCAATAGAAGGCTATTTATATTTTCCTCTTTAAGCGTAAGTTGTATATTTTGATTTTCTATTTTCTGAAAGTCCAGAAGCTGGTTAACGATGTCGAGTAAATAATTTACATTCTTGTTGATCACCGTCAGGTAATTAGCTGATTTTGCATCTTCGTGCCGTTTCTCCGTTAACTTATCCAAAGGCAACTTTATCAGACTCAAAGGGGTTCTGATTTCGTGTATCAGATTAACAAAGAAGCTTATCTTGGATTGATAGACCTCTTTCTCTTTTTCTATACGGTATTCCTCCATCTGCCGGCTTAGTTTTCTGTCCGACCGGGTGATGAAATACCTGATAATAAAGAAAAGAGAAGTGATAATGCATAATGCGTAAATAATATATGCAGGTACAGACCTCCACCAAGGGGGTAAAATTCTTACTTTGATACTTGCACCTTGTTCATTCCATTTATTGTCGTTATTCGCACCCTTTACTTTGAAGGTGTATTGTCCGGGAGGCAGGTTCGTGTAAGATGCTATATTTGAATTTTCGCTATTTACCCAGTCCTTGTCAAATCCTTCCAGCATATACATATATCTGTTTCTGTTCGGTTCTTCGTAGCTAAGAGCGCCAAACTCAAGAATAATACTATTATTGTCATAGGGTAAGGCTATTTGCTTTGCCATATATATGGGTTCGGACAAGTTCAGTAGTTCTTTGCTCTTAGTCTCGTCAGTGTTGTACAATCTGATATCTACAATGTAAACGGGAGGGATATAGTTGTTTTCTTTAAACTCGTTCGGGTAAAAGGCATTAAATCCGTTAATACCTCCAAAGTAAAGTTTCCCCGTACTGGCTTTCAGGGAGGCTTTATAATTGAACTGATTGCTTTGCAGACCGTCTTCTTGTGTGAACAGTTTTCTGATTGTCTTATTTTGAGGATTTACTCTTAGTAATCCGGCATTGCTCGATATCCAGAAATCTCCCTGATTGTCTTCTTCTATAGAGTAAATAACATTGTTGGGTAAGGCTTGGTTCCGGGAGTCGAAATCGGTAAACAACCCGGTATCTGCATTAAAATAACATAAGCCGCCGCCATTTGTACCGAACCATATTTTGCCTTCTGTATCTTTGAAGAGGGTGATTATAGCATTGCTTGTTATTGAATTGGATGTTTTTTCGCCATGTGTATAATGCTTCCACTGATTGTTTTCAGGGTTATACCGGAATGCGCCGGAGTTGGAGGTTGCTATCCACAATTGGTTTTCATTATCTTCCAATATGTCCGAAACGGAAGTCATAGTCCCGACAAAATTGAGAGTTTCGAAATTATCTTTTGTCCGGTTATATTTGCAAAGTCCCCAACTGGTACCGATATAGATATCGTTCCTGCTGTCTTTGTAAAGGGACAGGACATCATTACTGCAGATTGTAACAGACGACTCTCTGGCGTGATAATATTCCGTCATTTTCCTTGTTTCGGGATTGTATACTTTCAGTCCTTCGGCATAGGTTCCTATCCATAAGTTTTCATCATCGAACAATAAGGAGCGGACATCCGGCTTTTGTATTTTTCCGGGTATCGTGTGTGTGTCCAGCTGCTGTGTCCTGTGATTAAGGAATTTCAAGCCGTCTTGCGCGCCCACCCAGATATTTCTGTCCTTATCCTCACAGAAGCGGCTGATTACTTTACCCGTACTCAGTAAAGGTATGTAGGTGGGGCTATAATATTCGAATACTTTTGTTTGTTGCGGCAGGTAATTTACTCCACCCAGATACGTGGAAATCCAGAAGCCGCCTTCGACATCCTTTAATATACTGTAGATAGACTGGTCGCTCAGGCTGCGCGGGTCCAGAGGATTGTCGATGCGTATAAATTCATTGTGTTGTATATTGAATATATACAAACCATTATCCGAGCCAACGAGAAGCTCCCATTCCGAAAACTGAGAAATGGCTCTTATAGTTCCTATATTCTGATTGCTGCTGTAATAAGATATCTGCATTGTGGTGTTGTTCAGCACTCCCAGATTATTTGTTCCCACACTGAACCAGACCTTGTCGCCAATAGTTTGTATACAGTTTATTTTTAGGTTTCCCTGATCTTTTTTATCAGGGAACAATGCTAACGATTCTATATATTTACCATCTTTATCATAACATATCAGTCCTTCCTGCAACGAAGAAGAATAGATCAGGGAAGAGTTGTCTTCGCATATATCCCATGCAAATGATGTTTGCTGGCTATTTTGGATCAGAGTATCCGTTTCGGGGTTGTATATAAAAAGACCTTGCCCGAGAGTTGCTATCCAGATAAGTCCTTTGCTAGTTCTGATTATTTTCCGCACCTCTCCGCTGATAGAAACACCATATTGTGTCTTTTTGTCGAAATGCCTGAATCTGTCTCCTTTCCGGTCATACACATACATGCCGCTGCTGGTGCCTATCCAGATATCCCTGTTTTTATCTTCGAATAATGCCTGTACCGAATTGTTGCCTAATGAAAAGCTATCCTGTATGTCATTTCTGTATACTTTAAATTTTCTGCCGTCGAAACGGTTAAGTCCGTCGCTCGTTCCGAACCATATGAAACCATAGCTGTCTTGCAATATGCACCATGACGAATTATGGGACAGTCCGTCCTCCACCTGATACTTTTTGAAAAAGAACTGCTGTGCAGGCAGTGCATCCGGTAAAAGGAATATTGACAGTAAAAATAGCCAGAATTTATTCATTATGTTTCTTGATGGTGTGGATTGCAAGTGAAAGAAGATTTTGATGCTGCATTATCCAATCGTAACCGATTTTTGCTATTATAATTATAAAAATAATAAATAGGTCTGCGACCTCACTTTGTTCCGGATGGTTTTTTTATTTTATCTATTTCGGACAAAGCTTTTCCTAATACAGGAAAACCATCATCTCCCCATTCCATCTTTTGCAATCGAGGCGACCGGGTATCCATGTCTCCCGAAGGAAGAGAACCATAAGGCTCTTTATCTATGGCGCGCGCCTGATATAGAAAATATATTTCCTGCTGGTCAGGGGATGGTATAAAGCAAGGGCTACCTGTGCCGAATACCTGATTCTCGGGATTCTGGGTGAAAACAGGTTTATCCGATTTTGTCCATGACGAAGGATTTAGTAAGTCGCTGTTGGCATCGGCATATAGCATCCCTACTGAATAGTATGGTGTCCATGTACCGCTGGCCGAATAGTAGATAAGTACCTTATCTTTCTCTTTTGTATGAAAGCAATGCGGGTCTTCATTTACATAAATCGGATAGCCGGTTTTGCTTCCGTCAGGATTTATCCATTGTCGTTCCCATTCATATTCAGGTTTAGAGATCAGTATTCTGTCAGAAGCCAAAGTCCATGGGTTTTCCATTCTGGCAATATAAATGCATTGGGTTTCGGCCTCTATCCTGCGCTTTTGCCAACCGGACCAAATCATATACAAGCCATCGTTGTGGGTGAATACACTCGGAAGAATAGCCCAATTATTGTCCTTATCCGTTTTTACACGCCCTTTCATTGAAAATTCACCGTCAAAAGGATTTTCGGATGTATTTTCTATAACATAAATCTGATGATTATCCGTGTTTCCGTCATCTGCGGCAAAATAGATATACCACTTATTATCTATCCGGTGCAGTTCGGGGCCCCAGATATGAAATGAATTGTTCTTATCTTTTGGTATCCATACTTCCTTGCTTGGTGCATTTTTCAGGTCGGTAATGTCCTGAGTTTGCCATAGTATGATCTTATTATCACTATCCTGGAGATAATAATAGTTGCCGTTATGATATGTGGCCCATGGACGTGCCCCTGTTTGTAATAGTGGATTAGTATATGTTTGGGTGGGGGCGTCTCCGGATTGCTGGGTATTTGCTTCTTTCTTCTTACATGAAGATACTAAAAAGAGTAATACAAAGAGGATTGCCGAGAACTTCAATGTCAGGTTCATGATAATAATATACATTAAACAAATATACTTAGACTAAGCAATGAGTATTTTTTTGGAAAAACAGGCTTAAAGTTAAACTTTTTTGCCGGATAAACCTGATTGTGAAACGAATTCATGAGAATTTTCACCGAACTCCTTCTAATAGTAATCCGATTCTCTGCTATAAATTAAATTATTTAAAATATTACAAAAAGAAAAAATATGCTATATTTACTGGTTGTAAAAATAAAACGTATTTAATACACTTAATGAACTGAAATTATGCATATATTTGCATAAATATAAAAACGCACAGATGACTCCATTATTTTATAGAGAACAAGAAAAATTCTATGTTTCAGTCGATTGTATAATCCTCGGCTTTAAGGATGGTAAACTATATTTGCTTATTTCAAAGCGTAAATTTGAGCCACAGGAAGGACAAGATACATTAATGGGAGGATTTTTACGATCCGATGAAAGTCTGTCGGAAACAGTATCCCGCGTGGTACATGAATATACAGGCATACAAGATGTATATATGGAACAGGTGGGTACCTATGGAGAAATCGGCCGTGACGAGGGAGAACGCGTTGTGTCGATTGCCTATTATGCATTGATAGATTTGGAGATGTTTGACGAAAATGTATGTGAGATCCATAATGCAAGGTGGGAAGAAGTGGAAAAGGTCGGTAAGCTCGTATTTGACCACAACCAGATGTTGCGAGATACGATCGAAATATTAAGGAAGAAAACGGCAACGCAGCCGATTGGTTTTAATCTGTTGCCCGAGAAATTTACTTTGCCACAGCTACAGGCGCTTTACGAAGCCATTTATCAGACTACTTTGGATAAACGCAATTTCCGTAAAAAAATACTGGAGATGGAAATCCTCGAAAAGCAGGACGATAAAGATAAATCGAGCTCGAAAAGAGGAGCATTTTATTATACTTTCAACAAAGAAAAGTATGATTTACTTCTCCAAAAAGGATATTACTTTTCATTGTAAAAATAAAATCATATTTCATTAAAGATTTATAAGAGAGTTATTTGCTCTCTTTTTTTATACTTGTAAATACTTTTTTTACTAAATATGTTTTACAACATATAAAAAATAAGTGTATGATTAAACACTTATTGCTAATATTGCAAGTGTAAACGCTACACTTATTTAAAGAGAGCCTTATAATAAAAGAACGTTTTAAGTAGCGAGTGCAGAAACAGAATTAATTTTGGTTATGCCGAGTCACAAAAAACGCCTGATATAATTACCATATACATACCATTATGTTGGAATCACTCAAAAAAGAAGTATTTGACGCTAATCTCGATTTAGTAAAACACGGATTGGTAATTTTCACTTGGGGAAATGTAAGTGCGATCGACCGTGAAAAAGGTCTGGTTGTTATAAAACCGTCAGGTGTATCATATGATACAATGAAAGCTGAGGATATGGTTGTTCTCGACTTGGATGGGAATATTGTGGATGGTAAATTAAAGCCGTCATCGGATACCGCTACTCATTTAGTATTATATAAAGCATTCCCGAATATCGGGGGTATAGTACATACTCATTCTACATATGCTACGTCGTGGGCTCAGGCCGGATGCGATATTCCTAATATAGGTACTACTCATGCCGACTACTTCAAAGATGAAATTCCGTGTACACGCCAGATGACAAAAGCGGAGATTGAAGGCAAGTACGAATTGGAGACTGGTAATGTGATTGTAGAACGTTTTGCCGAACTGAATGCCGATTATACACCGGGAGTACTGGTAAATAATCACGGCCCTTTCTCTTGGGGAAAAGATGCTCACAATGCGGTACACAATGCCGTAGTATTGGAGCAGGTGGCAAAAATGGCATACATCGCCTATTCAATTAATCCTCAACTAAAAATGAACGAGGAGCTTATTAAAAAGCATTTTTTTAGAAAACATGGTCCGGGAGCATATTACGGACAGTAAAAATATTTATCATTAACTATAAAAAAATAATATCATGGATTTCAAAGATTTAGAAGTCTGGTTTGTAACCGGCGCACAATTGTTATATGGTGGAGATGCAGTAGTTGCAGTAGACTCCCATTCTACACAAATGGTAAAAGCCCTGAATGATTCAGGCAAACTTCCGGTAAAGATTGTTTACAAAGGTACTGCTAACTCTTCTCCTGAAGTGGAGAAAGTATTCAAAGAAGCAAATAACGATTCTAAATGTGTCGGTGTTATCACTTGGATGCATACGTTCTCTCCTGCTAAAATGTGGATCAAAGGACTTCAGAATTTGAGAAAACCATTGATGCACCTTCATACGCAGTTCAATAAAGAAATTCCTTGGAATGAAATAGATATGGACTTCATGAATCTGAACCAATCGGCTCATGGAGACCGTGAATTTGGCCACATGGTAAGCCGCATGCGCAAAAACCGCAAGGTAGTTGTCGGTCACTGGAGCGATGAAGGTGTTCAGGCTAAGATAGCAAACTGGATGCGTGTTTGTGCAGGATGGGCAGATTCTCAGGATATGCTTATTATCCGCTTCGGAGACAATATGAATAATGTGGCTGTAACAGACGGAGATAAAGTAGAGGCAGAAATGCGTCTTGGTTACCATGTCGATAATGCGCCTATTGCTACTTTGGTTCCATATGTAGAAGCTGTTACAGATGCTGAAATAGATGCGTTGATTACCGAATACGAAAAGATATATGACTTTGCTGCCGATTCTAAAAAAGGTGCGGAAAAACACCAGTTTGTACGCGATGCCGCAGCTCAGGAAATAGGCCTTCGCCGTTTTCTTCAGGATAAAGGAGCTAAAGGATTTACTACCAGCTTCAACGAACTGGCAGGTATGAAACAATTAATGGGATTTGCTTCGCAGCGCCTTATGGCAGAAGGTTACGGATTCGGAGCCGAAGGGGACTGGAAGTCAGCTGCGCTTGTTCGCACCATGTGGGTAATGGGACAAGGTCTGCCGGGCGGACAATCATTCCTTGAAGATTATACATTGAATTTCGATGGAGAGAACAGCACTATTCTGCAGTCTCACATGTTGGAAATCAATCCGGATATAACAGGTACAAAACCACGTATCGAAGTTCATTTCCTTGGTATAGGCGATGCCCGTACTTGTGCCCGTCTGGTATTCCAGGCTCACAAGGGCGAAGGAGTGGCAGCGACAATCGTAGATATGGGAAATCGTTTCCGTATGATTGTAAATGAAGTGAAAGTGGTAGAACCTAAACCGCTGCCAAAATTACCGGTGGCCTGTGCATTGTGGAAACCGATGCCTAATCTCGAAGTAGGTGCAGGAGCATGGATTCTGGCAGGAGGTACTCACCATTCAAGTTTTTCGTTCTCTGTAACTACCGAGATGTTGGAAGACTATGCCGATATCGCAGGTATCGAACTGGTGACTATCGATGAAAATACAACTATAAACAACTTCAAGTTTGAGTTGAAAGTAAATGAAGTGTACTACTTATTAAATAAATCGTTAAATTAAGGTTCTGGGGTACCGTGAGTAGTGATTATTCTCGGTACCCTATTTTTTAGTATACTAGTTATTAGCTTGCTAGTGTACAAGAAAGAGTCGTAAACTGATAAACTAGTAAACTTTAAAACTAAATAAAATGAAATATACAATCGGACTTGATTATGGCTCAGATTCCTGTCGGGCAGTAATCATCGAAGCTCAATCCGGAAAAGAAATAGCTTCGTCTGTAAAATATTATAAGAGGTGGATGAAAGGTCAGTATTGTGACCCTCAGGCCAATCAATACAGGCAACATCCGCTCGACTACGTTGAAGCATTGGAAGAATCGGTGAAGGAAGCCTTGAGTAAGTCACCTGCCGGAACTGCTGAGGCTGTTGTCGGTATGTCGTTCGATACTACCGGTTCCACTCCTGCCCTGATCGACAAAGACGGACAGGTATTGGCATTGCGTCCCGAATTTGCAGAAAATCCGAACGCAATGTTTATCTTATGGAAAGACCATACTGCTATCAAAGAAGCGGCAAAAATCAACGAAGTGGCTAAACGATGGCCTATCGATTATACAGCATATGAAGGCGGAATTTATTCCAGCGAATGGGTTTGGGCAAAAATCGCTCATGTACTGAAAGCTGATAAATCTATCGTAAACGATGCATATAGCTGGGTAGAACATTGCGACTGGATGCCTGCACTAATTACAGGAACTACAAAGCCTGCTGATATAGTAAGAGGACGCTGTGCTGCCGGTCATAAGGCCATGTGGCTGAAAGAATGGGATGGGCTTCCTACCGAAGAATTCCTTGTGGAAGTGGCTCCCGAACTGAAAGGTTTTAGAGAGAGACTGTTCCACGAAACATACACAAGTGATGTGAAGGTTGGTAATCTTACGCCGGAATGGGCCGGAAGATTGGGACTGACAACAAATGTAGCGGTAGGCGTGGGAGCCTTCGACTGTCACATGGGTGCTGTCGGTGCGGAGATCGAGCCTAAAACGTTCGTCCGTGTTATCGGAACTTCTACTTGCGATATCATGGTGGCTTCGTATGAAGATATGCATGGCAAACTTGTTCCGGGTATTTGCGGACAGGTTGACGGTTCTGTTATTCCGGGCATGATTGGTCTTGAAGCCGGACAATCGGGTTTCGGAGATATTTATGCATGGTTTAAATCTGTATTGGCGTGGCCTTTAGAGAAGATACTGAAAGAATCTACATTAGTAGATCAGGCTACAAAAGATAAACTGATAGAAGAAGCCTTAGATAAGATGATCCCTGTTTTATCGAAAGAAGCTGAAAAAATTCCTACAACCGAAAGTTCAGCACTGGCTATCGATTGGATGAATGGCCGCCGTACACCTGATGCCAATCAATTGGTAAAAGGTACAATTACAGGATTGAACCTTGCCAGTTCTGCGCCGCTTATATTTAAAGCCTTGGTCGAAGCTACAGCATTCGGCTCCAAAGCGATTGTAGACCGTTTCCTTGAAAATGGTATCGAAATAAACAGTGTAATCGGTATAGGTGGTATATCTTTGAAGTCGCCGCTTGTTATGCAGACCTTAGCCGATGTGCTGGGTATGCCTATTAAGGTGGCCAAGTCGGAACAGGCTTGTGCGTTCGGTGCAGCTATGTTCGCATCGGTAGCTGCTGGTATTCATCCTGATATTAAGGCCGCGCAAAAAGCGATGGGGCAAGGGTTCGCTTTCGAATATAAACCGGATATGGTTAAGCATGAGGTGTATATGAAATTATATGCTAAATATCAGAAGCTGGGTAAATTCACAGAAACGGAATTATTTAACTAAATGAAAAATGAAAAGTGAAAAGTGAAAAATTATGCGAAGCGACAATGATTGGGTCTTTATTTTTCATTTTTCACTTTTAGTTTTTCACTTCTAATTATAAAATACTATGAACTGGAATTCACATGAATTTATTTGGCTCGACTGGGTGATTATTGCAGTCGGGATATTAGCGGTGACATGGGCCGTTTGGCGTTCGATACAAAAAGACAAGCGCCTGCAACAGGGTGCCAGTAGCGAAGACTATCTGTTCGGTAAAGGCGAGCCATGGTATATCATCGGTGCGGCTATTTTCGCTGCAAATATTGGTTCGGAACATCTCGTGGGACTTGCCGGAACAGGTGCAAAAGCCGGAGTAGGTATGGCACACTGGGAGATGCAAGGCTGGATGATACTTATTCTGGGTTGGCTTTTTGTGCCTTTCTATCAGCTTATGAATAATAAGATGGGTAAAATCATCACAATGCCCGATTTCCTTAAATATCGTTACACCCCGGCTACAGGCTCATGGTTGTCTATCATCACTCTTATCGCGTACGTGCTTACCAAAGTGAGCGTAACAGCATTTACCGGAGGTATCTTCATGGAGAGCCTTCTTGGGTTGCCTTTCTGGTACGGGGCTATCGGCTTGATTGTCTTAACAGGTATCTTTACCGTCTTTGGTGGTATGAAAGGCGTGATGACATTGTCAGCTATTCAAACTCCGATTCTTATAGCAGGTTCATTCCTTGTGCTTTTCCTTGGATTATCTGCACTTGGTGGTGGTAGTATCCCTGAAGGCTGGACTGCGATGATCGACTATGCTAAAACGCTGAATGTAGGGGAAGATGGTGTTGCGTACGGAACAAATCATATGTTTCATTTTAGTACTGGTGACCCGTTGTATGACGACTATCCCGGATTTTGGGTATTTATCGGAGCATCAATTATTGGTTTCTGGTATTGGTGTACCGACCAGCATATCGTTCAGCGTGTACTAGGACAACGCAAAGGAGAAGATAATGATGTAGTAATGAAACGTGCTCGCAGAGGTACTATCGCTGCCGGTTATTTCAAATTGCTGCCTGTTTTTATGTTCCTGATACCGGGAATGATAGCTGCTGCATTGGCTGCGCGTCCCGACAGTGGATTTACATTGGAAGATCCCGATACAGCTTTTGGGTCGATGGTTAAATTTGTATTGCCTGCCGGAGTGAAAGGTATTGTTACCATAGGTTTTATATCGGCACTCGTTGCATCTTTGGCTGCATTCTTCAACTCTTGTGCTACGCTCTTTACAGAGGACTTCTATAAGCCGATGTTTAAAGGCAAGAGCGAGGATACTTACGTTCTGGTAGGTCGTATTGCCACAGTTGTCGTAGTCGTACTCGGTATTGTGTGGATACCTGTCATGATGAGCCTTGGTAGTCTTTACGATTACCTGCAAGGTATTCAATCGTTGCTTGCGCCTGCAATGGTAGCTGTGTTCGCACTGGGTATATTCTCTAAAAGGATTACGCCTAAGGCCGGTGAAGTAGGTATGATAGTGGGCTTTATTATCGGTATGGTTCGTTTGCTGACCAATATATTTACAAATACAGGTAAAGATATAATGAGCGGCTGGTACTGGGAATGCACTAGCTGGTTCTGGCAAACCAACTGGCTTATCTTTGAGATATGGCTGCTTGTTTTCATCATGTTGCTGATGGTGGTTGTGTCGTTCTTTACGCCGAAACCAACTGCTCAACAGATAGAAGCCATCACTTTCACGGACGATTACAAGAAAGTTATCGGAAAGAGCTGGAACAAATGGGATGTTATTGCATCGCTCGGAGTTGTCGCCCTTTGTGCGGCGTTCTATATGTATTTCTGGTAAAAAAGACAGTCTATATAAATACTTAGATAAAGGCAAGTGTATTGGAAAATGCACTTGCCTTTTTGTTTTTGGCTTTTTCGTCCTTTTATGAAAATGTTAAAAAGTAACAGGTATGTCAGTTAACAGTTAACAGTAAGCAGTCAACAACTTGAACTCTAATCTACTCATAATTGCCCGCAGGACGGAGTGACTTCTATCTTTCTTCAAAAAGTAACAAAGGTAACACATGTTTCAGCTTTTAGCTGATAGCTATTAGCCGTTAGCTTTGGCTATCGCATAAGTGGCTTTACAGTAAACAGTATTCTCACACAAAGACACAAATTCCAACCCATCATCATGTTTACGTTTATTAACTATATTTAGTTAAAACCTGACATGTCTGACAGAATTTTCATCGTTTTTATCTTGTTATTTTTACGTTCGTTAACTATAAATGGTTAAAAGGTAACAAAGGTAACAGAGAAAACAATTAATAATTAATGCGAATTAGTAGTTGAGATTTAATGTTCTATTTTTTCTAACGCGCCGTCCGGCTTGTTTCTCTTAACTTTTTCTTGATAAAAAGTTACAAAAATCAAGGCTGCATCCTCCGGCGACCCAAAACCGCAGCTGCGGTGGAGCAAAATAATACGGAATCATTTTTAGTTGGCTTATCAGCCGTGTATAGCAGCTACCGTATTTTGCCCTACACCTCCGCTTTACGGATTGGGTACCCCGCCTGAGGGCCGAGGCCGTTACCGCGATGCGGCGACAGAACTGTGTCTTTTCATGCTTTAGCCCCGCGTGCGTCAGCCCTTGCGCATTAGTGACGCAGGCGGGGTACCCAATCCGTTGCAGGCGGCGTAGAATCAAACGGGGCGATAGCCCGTTTGTTTGATTCAGCCGACGAAACGGTTTTGGGTCGCCGAGGAATGAAGCGCTAGCCTTTTGGTTCGTTTTGGGCAATGCCAAAATGAACGTTTAAGCGCAACGAAGTGGAGCTGAAAATAATAGAACAATTTTATACTACAATAGTTACTTGAACTACTGATTGGCATTAATAATTAATAATTAGCTTTTTACTCTCTATATAGCCTCCCCGAGGGGCCAATTCAATATATCAAAGAACCCTGCAAACTGATTGTAGTTATATCAGTGTGCAGGGTATAGATAAAGTTCTTCTTTAATATTCCGTATTCTTACTTCTTTTTTAATAAGCGAACCAATTCTCCGATCCAAAGTACAAATGAAGTTCCTCCGATTATAATACCCCAGTCCTGTATAGTCAACGGCATAGTACGGAATACCTCACCGCCGAAAGTAACTATCAATATCTGGCCTATAAGTATTATCAGGGCAACAAGTTCAAATCCTGCGCTTTTACTTAAGCCTGCAAAAGCGGATTTACCTGTGCCGTATGCCTTTGCATTGAACATATTCCAGAATTGCAACAACACAAATACAGTGAAGAAGTAGGATAAGAAATATCCGTTCCGATCTGCTTCAGGGATATAGCTAAAGAATGAATTAAGATGTTCGGGAGTAGAGAAATAATACATCATCCCCAACAGCAATACAACAAAGAGAATGCCTGTAGTCAGAATATGCTTCCCAATAGAACTGGTTATAATAAAATCGCTGTTCTTTCGGGGTTTACTATTCATTACATTCGGATCGGGTGGGAGAGAGGCCAAAGCTCCGGCAGCGAATGTATCCATTATCAGATTCACCCAGAGCATCTGTGTTACTGTCAAAGGCAATTCCTGTCCGAATATAGAACCTAAGAACACAATCAGCAGAGCCGCCACATTGATTGTCAACTGGAACAATATAAAGCGCTGGATATTTTTGTAGAGCGAACGTCCCCACATTACAGCTGTGGCAATACTGCTGAATGAGTCGTCGAGAAGGGTTATATCACTTGCCTCTTTGGCTACGGATGTTCCCGAGCCCATCGACAGTCCTACATCAGCATAGTTGAGGGCGGGAGCATCGTTTGTTCCGTCACCGGTAACGGCGACTATCTCACCCCGTTGTTTCAGTAAATGAACAAGACGTTGTTTATCGGTAGGACGGGCGCGGCACATTATTTTCAGGTCTTTTACCCTTTCATATGCCTCGTTGTCAGAAAGGTTTTCGAAATCAATACCGCCTATTATATTCCGGTCTGTGTCTTCCTCATCTTTCCAGATACCGATCTGACGTCCTATCTCTTTTGCCGTGCCATACGTGTCCCCTGTCACTATCTTAACTCCGATACCCGCATTCAGACAGCGCTCTACAGCTCCGGGCACATCGGTACGTACAGGATCTGAGATACCCGCGATACCTAAGAATATTAAATCGCCTGAGGCTAGCTCTTCAACGGACTGATTATTTCCTTCTTCGATATATTTATATGCAAACCCAAGAGTACGCATTGCCTGATTCTGATACTGGAGTAACTGTTCGTCTACAATATCCTTGAATTCACTGACAGGAGCCTCTCCGTTTATGCCTGCTACATGTTTACTCTTTGCAAAGACAACTTCCGGCGCACCTTTTACATAAAGTACTTTTCTTTTCAGTTTCGGGGAATCGACAAGGGTTGCCATATATTTACGCTCGGTAGAGAAAGGCAACTGATCCAGTACCTCTTCTTTATTACGGATATTGCTATATAATATTTTGCTTTTGTTCAGCCATAATAACAGCGCCCCTTCGGTTGGGTTACCCAGTGCTGAAACCTTCTCTTTATTTGAGAAGTCCAGAAATGCTGTCGAATTTACAGATATATTTCCAATCACCAGCCTGCTCACTTCACTGTCTGTCAGGTTCTGATCTGCCACTCCGTAGAAGTTTGTATTTGCTACCTGCATCTGGTTCTGGGTGAGCGTACCTGTTTTATCTGTACAGATAACAGTGGTGGCGCCCATCGTTTCCACGGCATGCATTTTTCGCACAAGGTTGTTCATCTTCAGCATACGGCGCATGCTCAGTGCCAGACTGAGCGTAACACTCATCGGCAGACCTTCCGGTACCGCCACTACAACGAGTGTAACAGCTACCATAAATGCCTGAAGTATATTCGCTGCCACATCGATGCTGATCCATGAGTCATCATCCAAAGGATTTACCCCGAAGATATATCCCGAAAAAGCTAAAACGACAGTTACTAATGCTCCTGTAAGAAGCCATCTCAGCCAACTGCCTTCGGCTACGGCTTTCGGTAACTTGATATCTTTGCCGGCAAGTTCAAGGCCATCATATATAATAGGCAACCATACTTTTACCATTGTTATGGCTACACCTATCATAACTGCCCCGAGAAGGCCGAGTTCACCAAGTGAAACATGTACCGCAGGGTCGTTAAATATATTTTTTATGAAGAGGACGGCAAAAGTAAGCATAGCCAGTACAAGCCCGATTACCCCGATAAATTTGGCAAGAGAGTCCAACTGTCGGTTCAGAGGAGTTTCCCCTTCTACCTTTTCAGTAGATTTTTCTGCAACCTTACCGAATTCGGTGGCATCACCCACACGGGCTACCTCGAACACTCCGTGTCCGTTTATTACTTTCGTGCCCCGGAGTACCCAGTTGGATGGATAAGTCACACCCTCTTCGAAATGCTCGGGATCTATTGTTTTGTCTATGCTAAGTTCCCCTGTAAGGCAGGATTCGTCTATCTGCATGGATACGGCGTCGAACAGTTCTCCGTCGGCGGGAACTTCATTTCCCATTTCCAGAAACACGATGTCGCCTACCACTATATCTTTCTTAGGCACCTGGCGGATATTACCGTTACGCATAACGGTGATCATATCCTCATCGTTTACCTGGTTGAGGACGTCGAACTTTTTATTGGCATCCATCTCGAACCAGAAAGATACTCCCGTAGCCAGTAGAATGGCGCAGAATATACCGATGGTTTCAATGTATTCGTTGTGTATGATGGATATTCCCAGAGAGAGAAACGCGGCTATAAGCAGGATGCGGATAATAGGGTCTTCAAACTTTTGCAGAAAAAGCTTCCATAAAGGTTCCTTCTTAGGCGGGGTGAGTATATTCGCTCCGTACTTTTGCCTGCTTTCTTTTACCTGACTGTCTGTAAGCCCTGTATAATTCTTTTTTCCTTCCATTATTTTAATATAAGTATATTTCTTTAACAATAAGTAGCTTATGCTTGTTTAAAAAAGGGATAAAGTTAATGTTATCTGAGTACAAAGATAATATAGGCTTGTTAATTAATTGTTACGATTAGGGGAGAATCCTTTTAAAATCAAAGGAGCAGGTTTTTCTGAAATCCTGCTCCTTTAAGTATTTTATTGCAATTAATTCTCCGGTTCCATCCAGTCGCCATTGTCTTTAATGAGCTGGACAAGTCTTTCCACAGCCTCTTCCGAAGCAATGTTTTTTTCTATTAGGTTTTTTCTTTTATAGAGGGATATCTTTCCTTTTTCAGCCCCTACATAACCGTAATCGGCATCCGCCATCTCTCCCGGGCCGTTAACAATGCAGCCCATAACTCCTATCTTGAGGTGTTTGAGGTGTGAGGTGGCACCTTTCACCAATGCAACGGTTGTTTGCAGGTCAAATAATGTACGTCCGCAGCTAGGGCAGGATATATATTCGGTTTTACTTGTACGGATGCGCGATGCCTGTAAAATACCGAACATGTACGCATCTATATTTTTCAATGAAATACTTCCTTGGTTCTCAAGCATAATGCCGTTGCCGAAACCGTCGAGATAAAGAGTTCCGAAATCAGCCGCTGCTTTTATCTGCAGATCTTCCGTTTCATTCTCCTCATATCTGCGGTTGGGTATTACGGGAGTATCACAATTATTATTCATCAGGGTATGTATGAACGCGCGCTGTTCTCCTACACCGTTGATGTGATTAGTCGAAAGAATAATAGCGATAGATTTGTCTGCTTTCAGCAGGGTGATAATATTATCATCTAATTCAGGATATGAGAGGCGCAGGAACTTGATCGCCGCATCATCCCCCCTTATCTTTTCCCAATTCGATTTATCGAACAGAGGGTATGTATTCTTTTCCCCTTTCCATCCCTCCCAATCTATAATAGAAGGTATTGCACGTGGAGCGCCAAGCGGTAATTCTTTTCCTACATATAGATAGTCTGGCAGGAAATGAACATTGAATTCGAAATTGCCTTCCGAGCGATCCGAAATCACCACTGGTAGATTATCTCCTCCGATATTGCCTACCGTATATGTTTCCCTGCGGTCGGTAGAGAATGGAGAAAATTTATCGCTTGGGGCAGCTATTATTTCCGGATGATTTTCTTTCTGTTTGATATATGCAACAAGTTTTCGAGCCACAGGTACTTCATATTCCGGATCCTCGCTCAGGGACACACGGATGGTGTCGCCGATACCGTCGGAAAGAAGAGATCCGATGCCTACAGCCGATTTTATACGCCCGTCTTCGCCATCTCCCGCTTCAGTGACTCCGAGGTGTAACGGAAAGTTAAGGCCTTCTTTTTCCATACGGGTAATAAGCAGGCGGACAGCTTTTGACATGACTACTGTATTGGAAGTTTTCATGGAAATTACAATATCCCTGAATTCTTCGGCAATGCAAATATGGAGGAACTCCATACATGACTCCACCATACCTTCGGGAGTGTCGCCATAACGGCTCATAATACGGTCGGATAATGAACCGTGATTTACCCCGATACGGATAGCTGTTTTGTGTTCTTTACATATATTGAGCAGAGGAATGAGCTTCGCCCGTATTTTCTCTATTTCCTGTGCATATTCTTCATCTGTGTATTCGAATGTTTCGAAAGTTTTTACCCTGTCAACAAAATTTCCCGGATTGATTCGCACTTTCTCTACAATCTTTGCGGCCGCTTCTGCCGCACGAGGATTGAAATGTATATCGGCAATCAGAGGGGTATTGTATCCCTGCGTCCTTACCACATCCTTTATATTCCTGAGATTCTCGGCTTCGCGTACTCCCTGTGCAGTGAGGCGTACATAGTCAGCTCCGGCTTTTACGATTCTTATGACTTGTTCGGCACTGGCTTCGGTATCGTTGGTGTTAGTATTCGTCATCGATTGTATCCGTACAGGATTGCCGCCTCCGAGCGGAGTGTCGCCAATTCTGGTTTCGGAAGACAAACGCCTTTTATAATTGAAATAATTCATATCTGAATTTTTTTAGTTGTAATCAAAAATATAACAAAGATAGAGTTTTTTTGTTGTGTTAAATCTGATAGCTGCGACATTGGCAAATACTATAGATAAACTAAAACTATAAAAGTGGTTAAGGTCGTCATTCATCCTCTGTCTTGCATCCGCAAAAATGAAATTGCTCCATTGCCTGTTCCTGGCTCACAATGAAATAGACCATATCGGCATGCGCACATAGTTCGTTTTTTGAGTTATATATTTCAGCTTCGAGGAAAACGGCGTTTCGTTTCTGGTCTTTTATTCTTCCGCGGATTGTCAACAAGGGTTCATTGGTAGGGATACTCTTTATAAATCTGGCTTCAAGACGCGAGGTCACTCCTGTCGTCTGTAATTTACGGATGATAATCCAACCGCCAATTTCATCCATCAGGGTGCTTTGTATTCCACCATGAAGCGTGTTTAGCCAGCCTTGCATATACTCGTTTGGTTTCCAATGTGCAACTATATCATTGCCGTCTTCATAGAATTCCATATGGAGTCCCGACGGGTTAGCGGGCGAACAGGCAAAACACATATAACCATCCAGCCCTTCCCAAGGGTTTACTATCTTTTTCATAGACACAAAGAAAATGATTCGGAATGTAGATAACAAGAAAAGATTGCATAAAAAGTTCTAAAGAGCCGATATGTCTTTTGATATATGCAATTAGGGCAAACGCATCAAAATTCATAAAGCTGTTTTCAACCTCCTGTAGGGGCGTATTGCATACACTAGTGTCCACTAAAAAAAATTAGACATAATTGAGTATCATTTTGATAGTTTATCTGCGTATCATTATTATTAAAAAGATTTTCTATTGGCATTCTTTCAAATAATGATAAACTAAGTATTCGTAATATTTCATAAGTGGACACTTTTATTTTTAATTCATGTTTCATGATTGTAACAAGACAATAGGTTATTATAGCAGAAAATATTTGAATTTTGACGGCATTTTCAGAAGTCCCATAAAACTCCTTTATTCTCAAATGTTGTTTTATCCATTTGAAAAAGATTTCTATATTCCAACGATATTTGTATAGAGTGGCAACTTCTTCAGCTGTTATATCCAGATTGTTTGTCAAAAAAGAAAAAGTAGTTTTCAACTCCTTGCTATAATATACAACAGATCGTAATTTATCGGGATATCCTTTTTGAGCGATTCTGGATGTAAAGATAATAATCTGATCAGCCATGATTCCCGTTTGGGGATTATTATAGTTTTTGTCGG
>NZ_GL891991.1:106132-115251 GCF_000213555.1 Dysgonomonas gadei ATCC BAA-286 | reverse complement strand
TGTATTTACAAACTCCCGTATAGCTGACCTGGAAGCCTTTATCTATTAACAGTTCGTAGATATCCTTACCCCGCATACACTGCTTCTTCAGGCCCATAGCACGTTTACGAGCGTTCTTCTCTAAACAGTCGTCTATTAAATCTTTCAGGCTACCGACAATAACACGGCGGCCTCGCCGGGAACTGTTATAATGGGGGGGGATTGTTAATACCGATTCCAGAGAGGATTCAGGATCATCACAGTTTAATGCGGCTTCATACTCGGCTATGACTTTATGAACGGTCTTACGGCTGACATCCAACTCCCTGGCTATAGCCCGTTTACTGTACCCAACCGTGCGGTACATGTGAATAATTGTTTGTTTTTCCACCATTGTTATCATTTTAGCCTCTGTGTTGGTTAATACACAAAGGAATTTATAATGTTAATATTTGTTAGTAAAATGTAGAGCTTTATTAGATGCTCTCACACATTTTACTTAACTGGTGGTATACTTTTAAATTATTTTAGTGGACTACTTTTCAATTATATTATACACTCAATTCATAAATTAAGTCCAAATCTTCAAGAAATTGGTTCAATATGAATCACATTTGTTCAAAAGAAAACTTTTCTCTTATTAAATCGACTTTTTCGGCTCTGACTGATATTGGTATTGTATTTATACCTAAATAATAACATAGCACAATTCTGTGACGTCCATCCGATACTTTTAATTCTTTATTGTAATCACACAACGGTGGGTCTACAGGAAGTCCCTGTTGCCATCGTTCTAATGTTGTTATATATCTGTATTCATGATGCCATCTATTATCAAAAATATTATTTGCATCTAATTCAGAATATCTTAAATCAGAATCTAACAGAAGAGTTTCTACTTTTGCTTTTAAAAAGCAATATTCATGAAATTGTTCAGGAAACTTTTTAAATAAATCAGGATGATGAGGACTTTGCATTTCTTCAAGACGAAGCGCCCAAATCGGTTTAATAAGGGACAGTTCATCTTTAGATAATGTATTATATTTTCTTCTTAGGATTAATTCACCCTTTTCCAAATCTTCATCCTCTGTAAAAAACATAGATATAATCTTTTATAATTAATTATTTAGCAAATATAAACAAAATGCATCAATATATTTATGGTTTTGGAATCCACTCTCTCAATTCATAAATTAAGTCTAAATCTTCAAGAAATTGGTTCGAGAATAGAACGTTTAAGGGTACTCGAAAAGTCTAATGGATTATCTATTAGGCTTTTTTATTTACTAGTCGAGTTATTGTTTGTTGTCCAATTATATGTTTGCCATCGTATATATTAGTATAGTCACATTCAATATCTAAATTATCCCAACCCATTATTTCTAATATTCGCTTTGCCTTATTTCTGACAATACTCCAATCATTATTAGTATCCAATAATGAGTCATCCCAAAAATCAGAGCTCTTATCAACACTATACCTTTCAAAGATATCATTGAGTAACATTAACTCATCAAAAGCATCTTTAATTAACAATCGGTTATCTAAATATTGATTGTAAGACAATGTAAAATATGAATCAAAATCTAAAGCCATTTCATCTGGAGCAGCGCCTATTCCAATAATATACCTTTGTGTATCTGCATCACTTGATATTATAATGAGATTTTTTATTAATTCACCAAATTTCCACAAAATTTGGTTTTCTTCTTTATCAAAGTCACTTTGCCTATAATCGTATGTAGGTTCAAATTTCATAATATTATAATTTGATTACAAGATTCAAATATATACAATTTATGGTTTAGGTATCCACTCTCTCAATTCATAAATCAAGTCTAAGTCTTCAAGAAATTGGTTCGAGAACAGAACGTATAACGTTTAAGGGTACAAGGAAGGCCTGACAGAGAAATTTGTCAGGCTCTTCCGTTATTTAACCATTATAAATCTCATGCATTTTCAAATTTATCCGCACCCTTTTTACACATTGTTGAACTCCTTCTTTATCCTTTTTATCAATCAAGAACAACATTTCCATAAGAGGTAATAACTGTCGTCGTATTTCGACTTTCGCTTTCAAAATTTCATCTCCATCATATGCTAAAATTACTGCATCCAACATATCATCATCTTCTAATCCAACAAAATCATATGACTGATCATTATAACCAGCATCCCCAAAGTCTATCACTCCTACTTCAAGACTATCGGTTAGCAGAATGTTATTGTAGCCTAAATCGCCATGGCAAAAAACTTGTACTATCCCGAGCTTTTGCGACCTTTGCGGCAAGGTTGTTACCAAATCTTCAATAGCAACAAGTTCATTTTCATTGAAATGTTTTTTTAATGTGCGCTTTCTTCTATTAAACGATTTTTGAAACCATTCAAATATCTCACTTTCGTTATTTGGACTTTTCCCTTGGTAAGCGACTGTATGAAGTTTTTTTAAGAATAAACCTATTTGTGTACCTATTTTTCTCTTTTCCTCTTTAGTCAATGCATCTACAATCTCTGCCGACATTGATTTGCCCATCAGGCCATTAAGCACGATGTAAGTATTGTCTTCTTCAGAGCTACTGATCAAAGGAATATTTACATTAAACTTGTGATCTTTAATCAATTTCAGAATGTTTATCTCATGTTCAAATTCTTCTCTATATTGCTTATTCTTTAGAAATTTCAAAACAATTTCGCCTTTATTTACAATGTAAACACGACTTGTCCAACCATCTTCATTTAAAACAATGTTGTTTTCGTCAGCTACATTCGTCAGTTTTTTTACTATTTCCAATTCTTTACTTTTCTTCATTAGTCCAATCAATGAGATGATTTATTAATAGTTCTATGTTATCTGAATTTATGGTTTCGGCATCTATTACCCCGATTTATCAATCAAGCCCAAATCTTCGAGAAATTGGTTCGAAAATAGAACGGTTAAGGTTACTGAGGCGGAGAGGAATCCTCTCTGCTATTTGTTTTATTTCTCATAACTTACACCATTGTCTCAAAGGTCAGATATATTCATTTTCAAATAAATCATATCTTTCAATTGCTTCCCGTTTTCAAATATTTCATGGTCGTAATTGTCTATGAAAAAGTTTTTTACCGTATGAGAATAAACAAATCCGAATTTTTTGTAGAATGATAATATTTTATCGTCTTCGCCCGTACCAAGTAATAGCGTATCACATCTATCTTTGTAGTATTCAATTACATGTTTTATCATTAAACTTCCGTATCCTTTCTCTTGCTCTTTTTCGTATGTTGCAATGTTTTTGATTTCGCAAGTATTTTCACCTTCTTGTGTTACAACACAAACGGTTTTTAAATCAGTGTCGTATAATGCAAATAATTCTCCTTTTTCTAAATATCTGGAAATCATATTTTCCTGTTCATCACCCAATAGGAGCAGGCTCATAAATTGTTCTTTATTCTCTCTAATTTTTTTTATTTTCATTTTATCACAATATTTTTAGTAGAAACAATATTAATGTAAATAAATGATATTTCAAGCTCGGCAGAATTCTTTTAAGGTATGCTACCGACATCCGCTCTTTCAACCTATGAATCGAATCCAAATCTATAAGAAATAATTCCGGAATATAATATCTGAGATCCTTATAATATAATGGCATGAGAGACTCCTCTTATGCCATCTCTTGTATTTTATGTGTAAATAAGTGCTGGTTTCCTGAATGTAAAAGAGTTTTTATAATTGCTTTTTCTTTTCATAGATCAGCCTTTCTTCAGCAATATCAGCCATGTTCTTTACAGCCCAATCCACAAGGTTGTTTAAATGAGGCATAAGCCCGTTTGCCGATTCTGTGAGGCAATATTCTACCCGTGGAGGGACTTCCGGATAGATAGTTCTTGCAATCAACCCGTCTGCTTCTAATGAGCGTAAAGTTACCGTTAGCATCCGTTGTGATATATCTCCTATCGATTTTTGGATATCACTGAAACGCATTGTTCCATTTACACTCAATGTTGTAAGCACAAGTAACGACCATTTGTCACCCAGTCTGCTCAGAATGTCTCTGATAGGACATATTTCGACCCTAAGAAAAGTTTTCATTTTTTTTCTGACTTATTATACTGTATATCAATGTTACTTACCTTTTTGTAATTTACTTACAAAAAAGTTTGGTCTTGTATATATTAATTATGAATAGTATGTTTGCATAACAAAAGTAATAAAGTTATTATAAGTAACTATGATGGTAAACACTAAAATTTAATAATCATGGCAAAAAAAATCGCAGTATTAGTAATAAACCCTGTAAATGGGGCAGGGTTGTTTCAGTATCTGGAAGCATTCTTTGAAAATAATATTCCATATAAAACGTTTGCGGTTGCAGAAACTACAAGTGTGAAAACTAATTCGGGCATTAATTTGCAAACGGATGATGTAGTTGCTAATCTCAAAGGACGAGAAAATGAATACGATGCGTTAGTCTTCGCTTGTGGTGATGCAATACCTGAATTCGCAAAAAATGCAGAGAAGCAGTTCAATCAGGATATGTTGGCTGTGATGAAGAACTTCAGCGAACAAGATAAGATTTTGATTGGCCATTGTGCAGCCGCACTACTTTTCGACAATCTGGGAATCGTGAATGGGAAGAAAGTGGCTTTACATCCATTTGTTAAATCGGTGGTTAAAGGCTGTATCGGTACAGACGAAAAATCTGTCATTGACGGGAATATATACACGGCTCAAACCGAAGATGCAATTCCTTCCCTTATACCGGGCTTGCTGAAAGCCTTAATGTAATTGCCTTATTTAATAAACGGAAATGTACTAAAAGCGGGAGATATCAATTACTTTGATCTTTCCCGTTCTTTTATATAGTAAAGTATGTATCAGACGTATTTCAGTAAAGAAGAAATAGACAGTAATTCCACATTTCTGCCATCTACCTTTAATAAACCTTCGTCAGCCATCCTTTTTATTTCATTGGCTAATGCCGGCCTCGTCACACTCAGATATTCGGCTAACTGAGTCTGGTTATGTTCCATCACAGATAATGTGTCGCTCTGTTTGTGCTCAAACAGATAATAGATAAAGCGGCTTCTGATGCTCTTATAAGATAATATCCGTAATCTGCTTACCGTACAGGCATTGCAGTTTCCGGTAAGTCGCAAAAAGTTTTTTAGAAGCTCGGGTTCTGAACTTATCAGTTTAAAAGCCGATTCTTTCGTCGCCTTAAATAAAATACCGTCTTCCACAACGGTGAAGGTCGCGGGAAATATACTATTCCCGTCAAACAGGTGAGGGGTGGCAAATGCCCGTGGGCCAATAAGGTTCTCCACCTTGACGTTATTACCCGACACATCGATAATGTTTACTTCAAGATTTCCTTTCAAGAGAATGTACATATGCAGGCATGGCGTGTTCTGACGGATAATAATTTCGCCTTTGGACATTTCGGTCACAGTATAATCCAGCTTATCTAACAAAGTCCTCTTCGCATCCTCATTCAGCCCCCTGAATAGAGGGATTTTGTGGATGATATTAATTTGTTGGTCGGTCAGATAATTATTGTGCTCCATCAATCTTGTACTTTAAGGTTTATCAAAGATAATTCTAGTTGTTTATTTTACAAAAAGAGTTACAGCTTTTTAGCAAGTATATTTCTTAAAAACGGACAATATGGATCAATCTGTTTTTATCCGTTATTGTAATCATTTTTTTATCGGCTGTTAACAATCCGTCGTGCTGCATATTTGAAAGTTCACGTTCCAGCGATTGGCGCGAAACTCCGAAGTATTCAGCCAGTGCACTTTTGGTTTTATCCAGTTCTATGGTATCCTCCTGTTTCATTTTCGATAAGTTAAGTATATATACAGCCAGCTTCTGACGGATAGTCCTGAAAGACATAAAATGAAGCTTCTTACTTAACCGGGATGCAAAGTCGGCCGAGATATCCAGATAATTCTTCAACAGGGTCTGGTTCATACTCAGCATTCTGAGCACCGATTGCTTTGGTATCACCAATGCGGTGACATCCTCCCGCGCGATTGCCTGCACGGGGAAACGGTTATCCGGTCCGAATAGAAACAGGATGGCAAGAGGGCTTGGCGCATATATGTCTTCTACTTTCACTACCTTCCCTGAAGGGTCGGTCATTTCCCCCTTTACACTGCCCGAAAGTAGTATAATGAGCCTGTTACATAGTTCATCCTGTAGGGCTAGGATCTCTCCTTTTTTGAAATGTGTTTCGGTAATATTCAGTTCCGAAAATATCTTTTCTACTTCTGCTTCATGTATTGAACGAAAAAGCGGAATCTTTTTTAATGCTGTTAAATCCATATTCTAATCTGTGTATTCAAAGATAAAGATATAATTATTTTGGCCAACGTCGCATATGTGACATATTTCAAACGTACTACCACCTTAATTTTGTAAAAAATAAAAAGGGTAGATAATGAAAAGAACGATCATAAAAATAGATGAAGAACTATGTGACGGTTGTGGTGCCTGTGTATCAGGTTGCCACGAAGGAGCTTTACAGCTTATCAATGACAAAGCCGTTATGATTAGTGATCTCTATTGCGATGGTCTTGGCGCTTGTATAGGAGAATGTCCTGTCGGTGCTATTACACTCGAAGAACGTGAAGCTGAACCCTACGACGAGTATGCAGTGATGGAACGCATGCTCCCGAAAGGGGAGAAGGTAATACTCGCTCACCTGAACCATCTGAAAGAGCATGAGGAGTATGAACTGTTACATCAGGGATTGGAGTATCTGAAAAAGCATAATGTGAAAGTGAACTTTCCTGCCGAAGATAAGCAAAACTCAATTACGCAAAACAAACCTGTAGCTTGTGGCTGTCCGGGTAGCATGATGCAGGAGATTAAAAGGCCTGCCGCATCCGGATTCACGATGGCTGCGCCTGCGATGGTGCAACCATCCGAATTAAGGCAGTTTCCTGTACAGCTTCATTTACTAAATCCGAATGCCGGATTTCTTCGAGGAGCGAACCTGTTGCTGGCCGCTGATTGTACCGCGTTTGCCAGTGGAGAGTTCCATAGCCGTTTCCTTAAAGGCAAGGCTCTTGCTATTGCCTGTCCTAAGCTGGACAGTAACACGCAGTCTTATATAGACAAGCTGATTGAGTTGATTGATGTGGCGCAGATAGATACTCTTACCGTGCTTATTATGGAAGTTCCATGTTGCGGAGGATTGGTGCGGATAGTACAGATGGCAAGGGAAGAGGCTAAGAGGAATGTACCGGTGAAAGTAATCGTGCTTTCGGTGCAGGGCGATGTGAAAAAAGAAGAATGGATATAATCACTAACTAAAAAATATTATCATGGACATGTTTTGTTTTCAGTGTCAGGAGACAGCTAAAGGCACAGGTTGTGCATTAATGGGAGTGTGCGGTAAAACTCCGGAAGTTTCGAATATTCAGGATTTACTGTTGTTTGTAACCAGAGGAATCGCCGTATACAACAACGAACTGAGAAAAGAAGGAAAGGCTTCATCTACAGCGGACAAGTTTATTGTCGACGCTATGTTTATCAGCATTACCAATGCCAACTTCGATTTCGAAGCGATAAAGGAGAAAGTAAAGGAAGGTTTATCATTGAAAGCAGAATTATCTGTCCGGCTGGGAAATACATCTATTATTCTTCCGGACGAATGTACATGGAATGGAGATGAATCCCAGTTCATGGACAAAGCGCTTGAAGTAGGGGTGCTGCGCACAAAAGATGAAGATATACGTTCGTTGAAAGAACTGACACATTACGGGCTTAAAGGTATGGCAGCCTATGCAGAGCATGCTTATAACCTGGACAAGACGGATGATGAGATATACATGTTTATGCAGCGCGCATTAGCTGAAATTACGAGAGAGGATATCTCTGTTGACGAACTGGTTGCCCTGGCTCTCGAAACAGGTAAATACGGTGTACAAGTGATGGCATTGCTGGATGCGGCCAATACCGGACGATTCGGGAATCCTGAAATCACACAGGTAAATATCGGTGTGGGAAAGAATCCGGGAATTCTTATCAGCGGACACGACCTGAGGGATATTGAAGAACTCTTGCAGCAGACCGAAGGTACTGGAGTAGATATTTATACACATAGTGAAATGTTGCCTGCACATTATTATCCGCATCTGAAAAAATATAAACATCTGGTAGGTAACTATGGCGGTGCATGGTGGCAACAAAAAGAAGACTTCGAGTCGTTTAACGGGCCAATCTTATTCACTACGAACTGTATTGTACCTCCTTCCAAAAACGCGACATACAGAGGACGGATATTTACCACAGGTGCTTCCGGCCTCGATGGAGCAAAACATATACCGGAGCGTAAAGACGGGCAGCAGAAAGATTTTTCGGAAATAATAGAAATGGCGAAAAACTGCCAGGCTCCGAAGGAAATCGAAAACGGAACAATCGTGGGTGGGTTTGCCCATGCGCAGGTGATGGCATTAGCCGATAAGGTTGTGGATGCCGTAAAATCGGGCGCAATAAAGAAATTCTTTGTAATGGCAGGTTGTGACGGACGCATGAAAGGCCGTAATTATTACACTGACTTTGCAGAGGCATTGCCTAACGATACGGTTATTCTTACTGCCGGTTGTGCCAAATACCGTTACAATAAACTGCCATTGGGCGATATAGGCGGTATTCCGCGTGTATTGGATGCCGGACAGTGTAACGATAGCTATTCATTGGCAGTTATCGCTCTCAAGCTGAAAGAAGTATTCGGACTGGAAGATATTAACGATCTGCCTATCGCTTTCAATATAGCATGGTATGAGCAAAAAGCGGTGATAGTATTACTAGCTTTGCTTCATCTGGGAGTGAAGAATATACATCTCGGACCAACTCTTCCGGGATTCCTTTCTCCGAATGTAGCGAAAGTATTGGTTGAGAATTTCGGAATCGGAGGTATCTCTTCTGTTGAGGAGGATATTGAAATGTTCCTTGCCAGCTAAGTTACATACGTTAACTATGTATTAATTCCAATCAGTAGTTAAAGTAATTATTGTAGTATAATATTGTTCTATTTTATCTAACGCGCCTATCGGCTTGTTTTTCATTTTGCCTTGATGCAAAACGAAACAAAAAAATCAAGGCTGCATCCTCCGGCGACCCAAAACCGACCAGCTGCGGTGGGGCG
>NZ_GL891991.1:94147-105913 GCF_000213555.1 Dysgonomonas gadei ATCC BAA-286 | reverse complement strand
TGTAACGATAGCTATTCATTGGCAGTTATCGCTCTCAAGCTGAAAGAAGTATTCGGACTGGAAGATATTAACGATCTGCCTATCGCTTTCAATATAGCATGGTATGAGCAAAAAGCGGTGATAGTATTACTAGCTTTGCTTCATCTGGGAGTGAAGAATATACATCTCGGACCAACTCTTCCGGGATTCCTTTCTCCGAATGTAGCGAAAGTATTGGTTGAGAATTTCGGAATCGGAGGTATCTCTTCTGTTGAGGAGGATATTGAAATGTTCCTTGCCAGCTAAGTTACATACGTTAACTATGTATTAATTCCAATCAGTAGTTAAAGTAATTATTGTAGTATAATATTGTTCTATTTTATCTAACGCGCCTATCGGCTTGTTTTTCATTTTGCCTTGATGCAAAACGAAACAAAAAATCAAGGCTGCATCCTCCGGCGACCCAAAACCGCAGCTGCGGTGGGGCAAAATAATACGGAATCATTTTTAGCCGGATTATCAGCCGTGTATAGCAGCTACCCTATTTTGCCCTACACCTCCGCTTTACGGATTGGGTACCCCGCCTGCGGAATGAGGCCGTTACCGCGATGCGGCGACAAGACAGAGATTTTTCAGGCTTTAGCTCCGCGTGCGCCAGCCCTTGCGCATTAGTGACGCAGGCGGGGTACCCAATCCGTTGCAGACGGCGTAGAATCAAACGGGGCGATAGCCCGTATGTTTGATTCAGCCGTCAAAACGGTTTTGGGTCGCCGAGGAACGAAGCGCTAGCCTTTTGGTTCGTTTTGGGCAATGCCAAAATGAACGTTTAGGTGGAACGAAGTGGAGCATAAAAAAATAGAACATTAAATCTCAACTACTGATTCGCATTATTATTAAAATCTGACATATCTGACAACTTTGTTACAAGATACGAGTAGGGGCGAATTGAAAATCGGCGGAGCCAAATATTTTCCGCCCCCCCCTACAGTTTTCCAAAAAAGTAACAAAGGAAACACAGAAAACAATTAGTAAGTGAAAAACGAAAAATATTTATCACTTTTCGTTTTTCACTTTCTACAATACTTCAAAGAACGTTTCCAAAATTAAGTTATATAGTAGAACTCCCTTTTCTGGTATACTATCTACTAGTACACTTAAAAATAGCATAGATAAACTTTCAACATAAAAATACATATTTCGTTTACCCTAATCCATGATTTATTTTTATCGGACTACATCACAAAAATTGTATCTTTATACCCGGCAATTTGTTAATTTAAACAGTTACTTAGTATCTAACATAAAACTAACCGACGAATTATGGATGTAAAAATAGAGGAAAGCTGGAAAGAACAGTTGATAGATGAATTCGACAAAGACTACTTTGTAAAACTAACTGATTTTGTAAGAAATGAATACCGTACAAAACAAATATTCCCTCCTGCGAAATTAATATTCAACGCTTTCGAACACACTCCATTCGATAAGGTAAAAGTGGTCATTCTCGGGCAAGATCCGTATCATAACGACGGTCAGGCACACGGCTTGTCCTTTTCAGTACCTGATGGTATGCCCGCCCCTCCCTCTCTGGTAAATATCTTCAAAGAAATAAACCGTGACATGGGAATCCCTGTTCCCAGATCGGGTAATCTGACACGCTGGGCAAATCAGGGTGTACTGCTTCTCAATGCTACACTGACCGTACAGGCACATATGGCCGGGTCGCACCAGAAAAAAGGTTGGGAAGCGTTTACCGACGCTGCCATACATAAATTGGCAGAAGGGCGTGAAAATATCGTATTTATCCTATGGGGTGCTTATGCCCAGAAAAAAGCAGCATTCATAGATGCAAATAAACATCTCGTATTAAAATCTGTACACCCATCTCCATTATCCGCGCACAACGGATTCTTTGGAAATAATCACTTCAGTGAAGCAAATAAATATCTGAAATCGAAAGGAATTGAACCAATTGAGTGGTAGATGTGTTAATAACATATAACAGGAGATAAGCCTGTTGATTCATTAATGCATTGTTGATTTCTGCTATACCATTTTCAGGTATTAATGAATTTAAAAAAATCAAAGCCGCGAGAATCACTTCTGGCGGCTTCACCCTTAATAAAAATCCCTATGATGTGTAAAAGGGATTTTATATCTTATATTTCACCTTTTGTACCCCAGGTTTCGGACGGTTTGTCTCCCATCACGAACTCCAATGTACCTCCGGCTTCTATATCTTTAAAGTCTATATAGAACTTATCATAGTCTTTGCCGTTGAGAGTCACACTCTGTATGTATTTATTGGCTACACTATTATCTTTTGCTACAATTCTGAAAGTCTTGCCGTCTTTCACCTTAACGGTTGCTTCATTTATAACGGGACTTCCGAAAATATATTTACCTCCGGCAGGCTCAACCTGATAAAAACCCAGAGCGGACAATACATACCATGCCGACATCTGGCCTACATCCTCATTTCCTGAAAGTCCGGCGGGTTGGTCGTGATAAAGTTCCGACATTACCTGACGTACCTTATCGGCAGTCTTCCACGATTGACCGATGTAAGGATATATATACAGGATATGGTGGCTAGGCTCGTTTCCATGAGCATATTGACCTATCAGCCCACTGATATCCGGAGATGCGTGCTCTCCCAGCGAACCCTCTACGACAAACAGGGAATCGAGCTTCTGAACAAACGTTTCTTTGCTGCCGAACAGGTCCACAAGCCCTTTCAGATCGTGCGGCACCAGCCATGTGTACTGCCATGCATTACCCTCTGTATAATCATTGTCACGGTGAACTGACTCGAATGGATTGAAAGGAGTCCTGAACTTACCGTCAGACGACAGGCCTCTCATGAATCCTACCGATTTATCGAAATAGTGTGTATAGGATTTACTCCGTTTCAGGAAGTAGTCATAATCTTCTGTCTTACCCATTTTTTGAGCCACCTGGGCTATACTCCAGTCAGCGATAGCATATTCCATACATTTCGATAGACCTTCACTCTCTCCTTTATCGTAAGGGATATAGCCGTATTCTTTCAGGTACTTCAGGCCTCTTTCATCGAGCATCGCAGAATTCTTCATTGCTTCGAATGCCAGTTCTTTATCAAAGCCGTCATAACCTTTCATTATAGCATCGGCTACAACCGAAATACCCGGATTGCCCACCATGCAATCGGTCTCGCAACCCATCAGATGCCATACAGGCAATTTGCCCTGCTGCTTATATATTGTCAACATCGTATTGACAATATCGTTCATCTTTTCCGGATGTATGATCGACATCAACGGATGAGCAGCACGATATGTATCCCACAACGAGAATGTGGTGTAATTCTTAAATGCGCCTTTCTCATGCATTTGTCCGTCAGAACCTCTGTAATCGTTATTCACGTCACAGAATTCGGAAGGTGCTATCATTGTATGATAAAGTGCTGTATAGAATGTACGCTTAGTTTGCTCGTTGTCCGTTGTAATAATGATTTTGTTCAGCTCTTCGTTCCATGCTTTGTCAGCATCGGCAACAGTCTTCTCAAAATCCCAGCCTGAAAGTTCAGCCTGCATATTCAGTTTTGCATTATCTATACTTACCGGAGACAAGGCCACTTTTACAAATATATTCTCTTTATCCTTTGTATCGAACAATACCTGTCCGTAGGCCCTTGTCGCTTTTATCGTATTGCCTTCCTGCACAGCAGTAGTATCCGAAACAACAAAACCCTTCATAGGCTTGGAAAAAACAGCTGTGAAGAAAACCTTTTGGTCATTAGCCCAGCCTTTCGAATAGCGGTAACCCGATATGACAGAATCATTCTCTTGTGTCAGATAACCTTCCACGGGGGCATCCCAGCCTATACCATGCTGCAGGTCGATAATAATTTTCGACGAGTCGGACTGAGGGAACGTATATTTATGAAAACCGACTCTTTTAGTTGCTGTCAGTTCCACATCGACATTGAACCTGTCGAGGTGTACTGCATAATAACCGGGTTTCACTTTTTCAGTTTCCCTTCTGAATAATGAATAAATCCCCGATTTAGGATCTTTCAGATTTCCCCGTGTAAGCTTTACATCGCCGGTAGCCGGCATAAAGCCGATATCACCAAGGTCACCTATTCCCGTACCACTCAGGTGCATATGTCCGAATCCGATAATTGTGGAATCGGTGATATGATAACCCGAACACCAGTCCCAGCCCTGAGAAAAGTTTGTAGGACCTAATTGTACCAATCCGAACGGAACGTCGGCTCCTACAAATACATGCCCATGGTCACCGGTCCCGATATAAGGATCGACATACTGGGTAAGATTTATAAGTTCCGAGTCTTTTTCCGGTTCATTACATGAATAAAACAAAGCGCCTGAGATGATACCCAAACAGATTGTTTTTGCAATGCGATTAAAATTCGATCTCATTGTCTGATTTTTAATTATATATTTAGTTTTGTTTATATTCGATTTATAGTTTCCAAGCCCGCTCTACGATATCTGAAGGCATTATTATATCCAGAATTAATCAAAGATTCACAGGCAACAATTACAATTATGACAAATTTACATAATAAACTGAAACAAAAAGACATTTGTTAATCATTTAATAATTTATAACAGATAAAGAATAGGGTCGCCTTCCCAGGCAACCCCCTTCTTTGCCTTTTCTGAAAAACCTAATACCTCTCAGAAATGAATTCAAATACAGAAATCATAAAGGCTTATATTGTCCAGGCACAAGCACTAGTAACCCGGATTGTTTTGTCCCAACTGAGGATTACGCTGCATCTCTGTATCTGAAATGGGCCACAACAGATGTTTCTCTTGGAAAGTAGCACCCCAAGGGTTTTTAGCTCCTATAACATTTACAAATGTTACTTTTCCTTTATTTGTAGCCGAAGTAACCGGATACATGCGGGTACGTTGAATATCATCCCATATCTTATGTTCCAGAGAAAATTCACGTATACGTTCTGTCCATACTTCTTGTATAAATGCATCTTTAGACAAGCCAGTAAGACTTGCTACGATCTGCTCTTTTGTCATTTTAGTATAAGCACGTGCACGTACATCCGCCAGGTAACCTGCTGCCTCTGCTGTTATACCTTCGCTTTGGGCTATGGCCTCAGCTGCAATAAGCAATACTTCCGGATATCTCATAATAGGGAAATCTCTGCCGCTCACGCCTGTTTCAAACATAGCTTCTTCATCGAAATAAAACCATGGAGACGGTTGTTCAAATTTTGCAGTGACTTCTTTTCCATCTTTAGTATAAGTATACTCATTAAAGAAAAACTGCCTTTCAGCAATACGTAAGTCATTAGCCGGGTCATATGCATTGATAAGGGTAGGCATAGGCCTGATCACATTATTGGTCAGCGTATATTTGAAAACACCCCATTGAGCAGCAAACACAGGAAATGAAAGCTGAGTCCAGTTACTTGCATAACCGGCAACACTAGACGAACGTTCTCTTGTGTAAATATATTCTGTCAGATTATCATCTGTACGCAAAATATTATAAGCGCTGTTTTCTCCATTATCCTTATTCTGAGTCAAGGTAAGTTTATTACTTGTAATAATATCTCGCGCTACAGTTGCAGCTTTCGCATAACTATTTGCAGATAAAGGATAACCGCTCATTTGCAGGTAAACATTAGCTAATAATGCATCAACGGTGGTCTTCGATATTCTGAAACCATTCTTCACAAAAGCTTCTTCCTTCAGTACGGATCCTGCATCTTTCAGGTCTGTTTCTATCTGACCATATATCTGTGCAGTTGCTGTCCGGGATAAATACAGGTCATCTAATGATTCGAACGGATCTAATGTCAAAGGAATATCACCGTAACTTTTTACCAGATGAAAATAATTCAAAGCACGGAAAAATTTAGCCTGAGCCACCAATTGGTCTTTCTCATTTGAGGCGAAATTAGGGTCGGTGATACCGGGAATATATTTTATTGCTGTATTTGCCCGTCCGATTGCCTGATAGCAATACCTCCACGAATCTCTCATCTCGTTGGTTATATTGGCCGGAGAAATCGTCAATTCCTGACAATACTGAACAATCACTTCCTGTCCCTTATATTCATTGTCATACAGACCTGAAAGGAAAGGACCATATGCAATTCTCGCTCCATTGTATACCCCTGCATCATAGAAAGTAGGGAATCCCGTAGCATATAAGGCATTTACTCCTGCCCGGGCATGATTTGCTGTTTTATAGTATTGTCCCAGGGACATATCTTGTTGTGGTTTTTCTTCAAGAAAACTATCACAGGATGTGACTGCGCCCAGAAAGAATAAACTCACTAATCCTAAAAATATATTTTTCATTTTCATAGTCTTTTTCATATTTATATTCCAGGGTTATTAAAATGTTGCGCTGACACCAAAGGTAAATGTACGAGGTTTAGGGTATTGGAAGAAGAACATGTTCTGCCCCCATTGGTTATCACCTTGTGATGTTGCTTCCGGATCATATCCTCTGAAATCACTTGATTTGATCAGGAATGCGTTGTTCACACCAAAATAAACGCGCAAAGAGCTTAGAGATAATGGCTTGATCATTTTAGGGTTGAATGTATACCCCAACTGGATCAGATTAGCACGCAAGTATGAACCATCTGCTACCCAACGTGAATCAAGTTCAGAGCTTTGGCC
Organism: Dysgonomonas gadei ATCC BAA-286; assembly: GCF_000213555.1. Classification (GTDB taxonomy): domain Bacteria; phylum Bacteroidota; class Bacteroidia; order Bacteroidales; family Dysgonomonadaceae; genus Dysgonomonas; species Dysgonomonas gadei. Next base: position 99,266 of record NZ_GL891991.1, on the reverse strand, counting down.
ATCTCTGGCTCCATTACGGATTGCCTGTACAATTGTATTCGGATTAGACGGGGACCATGCATCATGTAATATGGCTTTTTCACCGTTAGTCAGACCGAAACGGTCTTCCAAAGAGTGAGTAAACTGCTGAAGCACATCCACACCCAGAACAAACTGCATATCTATAGTCATATCAAAGTTCTTGTAGCGGAAATTATTGATAAAGCTACCTGTAATATCAGGAATACCTTTACCCAGAACTTTCTTCTCAGCTGAACGCTTCGCCTGACCGACTATCTGTCCTGACGGAATACGGCCTGCAGCCTTATCTTCTTCTGTCCAGATACCAAGTCTTTCGTAACCCCAGAATGAACTGAGCGATTCACCTACACGTAAGATCGTCTGCGGGCCTGACACCCAACTCGGATCAGGGAAAATATCTTCATTATTTTCACCCAGAGCATTGATCTTATTCTTATTATAGTTCATATTCAAGGTTGTACCCCATGTGAAGTCAGAGGTTTCAACATTAGTAGAACTGATTAATATGTCAACCCCCTGATTGGTCACTTCTCCCATATTCGACATCACCGACGAATAACCTGTATGATAAGGGACAGGACGTGCCAATAATAAGTCTTTAGTCTTTTTATTGTAATAAGACACATCGAAGTTCAATCTGTTTCTGAATAATCCTAATTCAACACCAACATCGAAAGTGTATGTTTTTTCCCATTTCAGGTCAGGATTAGCCAAACGGTCAGGCCATGCAGTAGGAACAAGAGAACCGTTTATCAATGTTGTACCCGAACCCATCATAGCCAGAGATTGATACACAGGAATTTCAGAGTTACCTGTGATACCATAACTGGTATGCAACTTGAGATTACTTATTGCATTAATATCTTTCATAAAATCTTCATTCGACATCAACCAACCAAGACCGGCAGATGGGAAGAAAGCATATTTATTATTTTCACCGAAACGGGATGATCCGTCTATACGACCTGTCAGTGTAGTCATATACTTATCGTTATAAGTATAAGCGGCTCTGAGGAAGTATGAGTTCATAGACCATTTCTGATATTCCGAACCCGGTTTTTCAGGCAATGTACCCACTCCCATATTATTAGTACCGTAGAAGTCGTCAGTGAAACCTTTTGTCTGGCTCTGATTTGTCCTGAATACTCTTTCCTGCCAAGAAAGACCTGCCATGAGATTAATCCGGTGTTTATCTAAAGTTTTCAGATAAGTCAGATAAGTCTCTTCCTGCCAGAAAAACATATTTATATCTTTTATACGTGCATCTCCATTAGGATAAGAGATGTTAGACAGATCGGTCGGAGAATAATCTCTTTCTTTATCAAAGTGGCTGTCGATACCGAATTGTGTTTTCAAATCCAGTCCCGGTGCTAAATGGAATGTCAAAGCTGCATTACCGAATATCTGAGTACGGTATCTCATGCGCTCCTGAGTTTTCAGTACGTGTACAGGATTAGCCATACCTTCAAGCCCCAGTTCATCCGATATAGAAGTAGAATTAGACCATCCTCCATCAGGAAATTTAACCGGCATAAACGGAACCATCTCCAGCATAGAACGACGTGGCATCTGATGGCCACCTGTTTCTTCCGCCTCATTACCCCATGTATGATTTACCAATAAGTTTATAGCGGTAGACAGCCATGCAGTAGGTTTGGCATCATATGCCATCTTTGCATTCAGACGTTTCATATATGAATTCAACATGATACCTTGTTGATCGGTATAGTTTAGGAAAGCACCTACAGACGAATCTTTTCCTCCTTGCTGTATACTCAATTGATGATTGTGAGAGAAAGCTGTGCGTGTTGCTTCTTTTTGCCAGTCAGTATCATAGATAGGTTTCCCATCTGACGTGAACAAATTCGGATCCTTAAAATAGTCTTTAACATTCAGTGAATAGTTTTTTCCCTGATATTTATTAGCATTAGCCTGACCAATCATAAATGCTTCCATCCATTCTTCAGAGTTCATTACATCTATATAGTTAGCCATTGTGCTCATACTTACCGACCCATTGTAGCTGATCTTCACACCTGTACCGGTTAGTCCGCGCTTAGTAGTTACCAATATTACACCATTTGCACCACGTGCACCGTAGATAGCAGCAGACGATGCGTCTTTCAGTACCTCTACGCGTTCGATATCGTTCGGATTCAAAAATTTAAAATCATCCATAGCAACACCGTCCACTACATAAAGAGGATTGGACGATGCATTGATAGTACCTATACCGCGAATCATCACGCGCGAAGCACCTCCAGGCTGTCCCGAGTTTGAGAAAATATTCACCCCGGAAGCTTTACCTTTCAGTCCGTCGAGAGCACCGAATGATTGTTGCTTGAGTATTTCATCTGATTTAGTAACAGATATCGAACCTGTCACATCTATCTTACGTTGCACACCATAACCGACTACCACTATTTCGTCCAGTACCTTCACATCTTCTGCCAAAGTTATATTTACAGTACTTTGTCCTTTGAGTTCCACTTCCTGAGAAAGGAATCCGATAAATGAAAAAAACAGTGTAGCGTTCGGGTTTGTTACCTTGAGCGTGTATCCCCCGTTAATATCGGTTACAGTACCGGTAGTAGTTCCTTTTACAGCGACACTTACTCCGACCAAAGGTTCACCTTGTTCGTCCTGAACCTTACCGGTTATCGTTTTCCCTTCCTGTAAAGGAGTATTTACAAAAGATACCTCCGGTTCATTTCTATTCGACAAGATGATATGTGAACCCTCCATCGAATAGTTGACATTCGTTTCTTTAAACAAATCGTTTAATACTTGGTAAACAGGCTTGGTATTAGCCTTTACCGATACTTTCTGATCTGTTTCTACTTTATCATTATAAATAAAAAGATAATCGGTCTGCTTCTCTATTTCTGTCAGTACCTTATCGAGCCTGATATTTTTTTCATTGATTGTAACTCTTGCTTTTTGTGAATAAGAGTCTTCAGCATAAATAGAGAGGATTCCGACGAATAATAACAACGTCGTGATTTTCATGATTCTAAAAAAATGTTTAATTTTTTCATTTTTCAACAAAAAGCGGTCGTGAAAAACTTTATTTTCCATAGATTTACGATGTTTTTGATTAATATGATCTAAAAATTGTATTGATTTTCCAGCCAATAGGTGTTGCCGCACTTATTGGCTTTTTCGTTTACACGATAAAAGCGTTTTTAGATGTTTCCCATAGGCGATCTTTTTTATAAGGTTAAACTAAACAATGATTGTATCTACTCATTAAATAAATTACAGAAAACAAATAACGAATTTTAACACTATATTCCCTTTCCTTATGCGGTTATATGTCTTTTCCGGATATAATTTTATCCACTACACATCTATTTTTGTTTACACTATTTATCAACATCTACTTTATATGCACAATATGCTTTTCGGTATCCCTTTCATATTTAAACTTAACATCTTTCTGCAATACACGTAAAGCATAATCCACTCCATCAATAACACGGAATTTACCTGTGTATATAAGATTACCAACCTTAGGATTTTCGATCACGATTCTTACATCATATACCTTTTCAAACGATTTCATTATTTGGGCAAATGATTCATTCTTGAAGCTAATCAGGCCATCCTTCCATTCATAAGCACTAAAGTCGTCTACATATGCGGTTTCTAATTTTCCGTTTTTCAGATATGCCTTATTACCAGGAGTTAATATTATCGACTGCAAAGAATCACATACAGTTCTAACTTTTACTTTCCCCTCCATGAGCACAGTTTCAAAGCTATGGCTATCAGGATAAGCCATTACGTCAAACTTTGTACCCAGTGCCTGAATTATTCCATCCCGCGTTTTAACAAGAAAAGGGACTTCTTTGTCCTTAGCCACATCAAAATAAGCCTGTCCATCCAACAGTATCAACCGTTCCTTTTCGTTAAAAGATACCGGATATTTTATTGTTGTCTTGGCATTCAGCCACACATCGGTACCATCGGGTAATACTATGTTCAGACGCTGCCCGGCAGGTACTGAAATAGTTTGCATTGCGACCAGTTTATTACTCTTATTTATGTGGATAAAATAATACCAGCTACCCAACAAAGTAATAGCTACAATTGCCGCTATTTTTATAAGTTCTCTGAAATAGCTAGATATACGCGGACGATTTCCTGATACTACAGATTGGCTCTCTATATTCTCTTTAATATCCGGCTCTGTCGTATTAAGGACTATAGCATCGAATATTTTACGTTCTTCGAAAAAACGTTTTTCATTTTCCGGAGAATCCGTTACCCACTGTCTTATTGTCTCATCTTCCTCCTGAGTTGTAAGACCCTCAAAAAACTTATATAGTAATTTAAAATCCATTTTTTATTAACCTCTATATAAATAACAGATGAGGAGCAAACATCCCTAGTGAAAAAAACAGTTTTTTTAAAATTCCTTTTATATGGAAAAAAATGCCAAAAATACAGACATGTAGTCTTTAAGGCCGGACCGAAGTTGCGTCAAGGCCTTTGTGATATGAAACTCAACACCTTTCGTTGTAATATTCAAAGCATCTGCAATCTCTTTATGTGTCTTATTTTCGTATCTGCTCATTTTAAATACTTCCAGTGTTCTTTCTGGTAAAGCGGCCAACGTTTGATTTATGATATTTTCTATCTCCACCGAAAAAACTTCTTCCGGATCGCACGCCGAAAGTGTTGTTATGCGTACATTAAGCTCCCAATGAGCTATATCCTGAATATTATCCAAAGTTTTGATCTGTATTCTTTTATGCTGAAGATGATTAAGGCATTTATTTTTTATAATAGTCAACACATAAGCCCTTACATTGGAACCTGGCTCCATATTGGCTCTATTCTCCCAGCACGTCATAAACGCCTCAGTTGTGATATCTTCAGCAATGGATATATCTCTCACATAAGTATTCGCAAAACGAATAAAACGCGGATGATAATCCGTATAAAATTTATTGAACGATTTCAGATCAAAAGGCTCTGTCATATTATTGCAGTTTTATATGTGCAGGAGAAGTATTGTTAATCATAAGTATAAATACATATAAGGTACTATCGTTCTCTGTATTAATAGACAATACGTATAATGGCTTACCTC
>NZ_GL891991.1:0-93986 GCF_000213555.1 Dysgonomonas gadei ATCC BAA-286 | reverse complement strand
CCATTATGTACTGAGGTAGTGTTACACACACACTCTCTCTCTCTCTCTCTCTCTCTCTCTCTCTCTCTCTCTCTCTAATAAAATAATGCTAACTCCCAAATGTTCAGGAGAAAAATAAATACAATAAGATATTATTTTCTGTATTTTTTTTTGCATAAACACTATTTATACTTACTCCAAGGGAACACCGGTTATATTACTCCACACCTTATCCGGTTCAAAACACAAAGTTGTAAAAAAAATATTAAAACAAAAGAATTATTCCTTAATTAACTAACTAAAGCTGATAGAGAGAAACAATTCTCTTGCAAAACAAATACCGGCCCTCTACTTATATAATAAATAACAAAGGCTGTAAGAATTAGTTCTTACAGCCTTGTATTTATGCGTAAATTAACTTAATAATGATCAAGATACCCTTAGTGATTTTCCCAGACGCAATGTTGTTTTTGTGGTAATGCTGTTCAATGAACAGATTTTACTTACTGTTGTCCCATATTTGCGGGCTATTGCGCCTAATGTATCACCAGATTTTATACGGTGGTAATTAACATTACCTGAAGCATATTTATTTTTTACATTTGCTTTCGAGCGGGTAGTGGTAGATGCCAATGTGTTTACGTTCACTCCTTTCGAACTTCTGCTATAACTATCAGCTGTTACCAAATAAGTATCCTTATGGCATACTTTATTCTCGAAATCAACTATTTTTATAGGATTAATAGGGTTTCCCAAAAAACGGATCTCGAAATGGAGATGTGAACCTGTGGAACGACCGGTATTTCCACCTAACGCTATAGGATCACCTGACTTTACAACATCGTCTTCTTCTACCAAAAATTTAGATAAATGCCCATATACAGTCTCCAATCCATTCGGGTGGCGAAGTGCCAGATAATAACCATATCCACGGCGCTCGTACTGCTTCACACGTACTTTTCCATCAAATGCCGCATAGATAGTATCGCCGGTCTGCACCTTCAAATCTATACCATAATGCATTCTGCGACGACGAGGGCCGAAGTTGGATGTTATATACCCCATAGTAGGCATTGTAAAATTGGCCAGGTTTACAGTAAATGTATCGGGTATATTTTCTATTGAACGGTAAGCGTTTACGTAACGGTTGTTCCAGATGCCGCTATAAAGGTCTTCGGCCGGGATCTCATCTGCTGCAAGCACACGTTCTTCCTGAACTTCCTTCAAAATGGAAAGATCTCTTTTGATCTTTATACCATCGGCATAAAGATTATTGGCATTCATCCGGCTGTGACGTTGTTTATACTTTAATTCGACTCTGTCGGCATTAGATTCTGAGGTATTGTCAGTGTGTTGGGCAAAGCTACTCATAGGTAGTAAAAACATAGCTGCTAAAGGTAGTAGTCTCAGTTTTTTTAAGCCCTCGGTCAAACTGTTTTTCTTTTCTTGCATAATATAATTTAAATCTCGTCACATGCATACAAGTGTGCATATGTAGATAGTTTATAATCAAAAATCTCGTTATCTGCGAAAAATCTTTTTAATTCTATTCTTGCCGACTCTGCGGAATCGGAAGCGTGTACAATATTTTCCTGGGCACTTACCGAAAAATCGCCTCTGACAGTTCCTGCGGCAGCCTCGCGTCCGTTGGTCACTCCAATTAAAGAACGGACTACCTTAGCCGCATCTATCCCCTCCCAGCATTGAACTACAACAGGGCATATTTGCATAGAATCTTTTACTCGTTGAAAGAACGGACGTTCTTTCAGATGTGCATAATGTTCGTTTAAAATAGTGTCGGTCAACTGCATCATCTTCATCCCTGCCAATCGTAAACCTTTCTTTTCGAAGCGGGAAATAACCTCTCCCATCAACGCTCGTTGAACGCATGAAGGTTTCAGAATCACAAGGGTTTTCTCCATAATTTATGTTTCGAAATGAATACGATTTTGTTTATATAACCGTCAAATATAAAACTATTTTCAAAAGCTCGCAACCTCATCTCCTGCAAAAAAGGACTATTTAACAGCATTTTCCACATGTTTTACAGCATACTTTTAGGTAAACCGCTTAAAAATAGAAAGATAACAAACGGACCGTCAATCACAACTGTTAACTTATTATAACATGGTGAAAATACGGTATTTATTATTTTTTATACTCTGAAAAGAGAATAAGGCCAGACACAAGAATTGTGCAGGATATAAAAAAGAAGAGCGTTATATAAAGTTGTGTATACTCAAAATAGCCCGGACTTCCGGAAATAAAAAGAGATGAGTTATGAATTATAAACACCAATGATATAATTCATAACTCAAAATTAGTTTTATGCTTAATCTTTAAACATTTCGTCGAAATCTACAACTTGCTTCCCAGGTAATACCTGATTCAACACGACACCGATAATAGAAGCAAGGGCCATCCCCTCAAGCGAAAACATTTTTCCTATATGAATAGCAGCCCCTCCAATACCGATAACCAGGATAACTGACGATATAATAAGATTGCGCTTACGGCTGAAATCCACTTTATTCTCCACTAACATGCGCAATCCGCTGGAAGCAATAATACCAAACAATAAGATGGAAACCCCTCCCATTACCGGAGTTGGAATTGTGGTAAGCAAAGCTGCTATTTTACCGCAGAAACCAAACAAAATTGCAAATATAGCAGCACCCACAAACAGATAAATACTGAATGCACGCGTGATAGCCAACACGCCGATATTTTCACCATATGTTGTTACCGGAGGTCCACCAATGGAGGCGGCTATCATTGTGGCGACACCATCTCCGAGCATAGACCTATCAAGGCCGGGATCTTTTATCAGATCTTTATTTACAACTTTACTAAGTACTAACTGATGACCAATATGCTCGGCAATAGGAACAATGGCTACGGGAACCATCATCAGGAATATCCTCCATGTAAATGAAGGCGTATAATGAACAAAAGGTATTTCGAATGGAGGAAGTTGGATCCATTTAGCATCTATGACGGGCTGCAAATTGACAATACCCAGAATTATTGAGAATATATATCCTCCTACGATACCAACAAGGACAGGTATCACGCTTAGGAAACCACGGGTAAATATTGCTGTAAGGACAGTTATAGTAAGAGTAACAAGGCCAACTATAACATAGGTAAGGTCATAATCTCCGGCCGGATTGTTTGTAGACATATTCACTGCCGTAGCCGAAAGACCTAATCCTATAACCATTATAACTGGTCCCACAACCACAGGAGGTAATAATTTCATCAGCCATTTTGTACCCGCCTTGGTAATAATCAAAGCGACAACAGAGTAAGTAACCCCGACAAGAAAACTACCAACAAGAAAACTACCCATGCCTACTCCCGATGCAGGATCAAGTTCCAAGGCTTTTACTGCGATAATAGGATTGATAAAGGCAAATGAAGACCCTAAATAAGAAGGTACCTTCCCCTTCGTTATTGCAATAAAGACAAGTGTGCCTATACCACTGGAGATCAATGCTACTGCAGGACTCATTCCTGTCAGTGCAGGAACTAAAACCGTAGCGCCAAACATGGCGAATAAATGCTGAATACTCAACAGCAGCCATTGTGCCGGCCTGGGCTTCTCTTTAATTCCTAATACTACTTTTTTCTCTTCCATTCTTAAAATTGTTTTTCATATTACCAATTAAGCATAAAAAAAGCCGAAAACTAAATGTCGGCTCTGTATTTAAAGATCTATTCTTCTGGACTTTCTTCTCTTTATCATAATATATGCACCCACTCCAAGTATCAATATCAGATAATCACCACGCAAGTATCGCAGCGGTCCGCTATGTGCTTCTGTCTTTTTCTCTTCTGAGGGATATTTCACCCCCTTGAGAAGCCTCATGCTTTCCGTACCTGTTTGCGCATCAATATTTGTTTGCATTCCCATTATTACAAACAGAAATATTATTAATAATAACCGTTTCATTTGTGTAGTCTCTTCTTCTATTAGTCTGTGTTATGTAAATCAGGCGCAAATGTAATAATTATTTACAGAATTCCGATATGTATGTCACTAAATATTATCACTACATAAAATTCAGACTTAATCAAATATAAGCAATCATCAGTTCATTTTTTAATAATAAGAATTTATATATCATGAAGTTACAATTTATATTCATCAGTTATACACAATAAGTGGCGAGTAGAACAGTATTCATCGGCTAACTGAGAAAATCTGTACTTGTTAAAATAATATATAAATCTGAAATTGTAAGCAACTATAAAAGTATTAGTATCACATTTTTAATGATTTATTCAAAACTTTTTAGAACCCAAGACGTTATAAGTAAAATAAGAGGACAACTGCATAAAGCAAAAATGAACCAGAGTATAAAAATGAATTAGAGAATAAAACTTAAAACTCCCATTTTAGAGTCAAATCATTAAAAACGTAGTAGCCTAATTTTTTTATTGCGAAATATATCTAAGGATCCAGATGATATATCTAGTAATGAAGGAAGCATTCCTATTTTCAAAAATGAACCCTCTCAATTTTATCAAACACAAATAGTTGGAAATAAAAGTCTTGTAATCAATCAATTAAAAGAATCATGGATTTTAAAAAGTATTTTTTAGCATCTTTCATAGCGCTCGGCTTTATCGCTTGTAGCAATAATGACAATGAAGATGCAGAAGGTGGTGAGCCCGAAGGCACTCCGACCTATGTCAGTTTATCAGTTTCTCTTCCCAAAGGCTCAACAAAGGCTTTACCGGGAGATTACAACCCCGATGGAGAGTATGTAGGAAATGATGGAATACAAACGCTTGACGTCTATATGATCGGAGCAGATAAGACTGTGGAAGCTAAACGATTTTCGGGTAAAGATCTGTCAGCCAGTGGCTCTCTCATTACTCCTAGTCAGCCATTCAGAACTACATCCGGTACTAAAATTGTTTACGTTGTACTAAACAGTCCTAATCCATTAGGTACAACCGCTCCCTTAGACAATGATCTTTTACCTATCGCAGGTCTGGCGCAGATAAAAACTGTCTCTGGGGTAAATTACGATGTTATCACGATGACCGGAAAGAGCTCTCCTACATTTATAGAACCGGACGTAACCGTACAGGAAGTAACCAGTGGAACCAATAGAATAAGTGTACAAGCAGAACGTGTTGCGTCTCGTGTTATCGTAACCAGCACAGCTTCAACCGACCTATTGGATGACGACGGGGTTAAAGTAGGAACAATCTCTAATATAACATACTCTGTAGCACAAGGCACTACCAAAGTTTACTTCTCGTTACAGTCAAATTATGTTACCTGGGGTACCACCTATGTGCCAGCATTGGGTACTTATACCACCGATGCTCCCCAGTATTATGATTATGCTGATTTAAAGACACCTACCACAGTTCCCGCAAGGCCTACTGCCGGCGATGGATATAAATCTTTGCCGGGTAAATTCTTATTTGAGAATACCCATACAGAAGGTGATGTGAAAACTTCTAATTACAAAAAGGGCAATACTGCATATGTATTAGTCAGGGCCAAGTTCACTCCTTTGGAATCTGCTATAGCTGATGGAGGTGTTCTTACCAACGGCACATTCTATGTAGGGGAAACCGATGGGAAAATATACTCAACAAAGGCTGCAGCGCAAGCTGCCGTTCAAAATCAGAAAGTAGCATTGTATGAAGGAGGTAAAATGCTTCAATATGCATGGCTTAATCCTGATAATATTGCAAAACCACTCAATTCGCCTGTGGTAAGAAATAACATTTATCATATAAATATTTCCGCTTTCAAAAAAATCGGTTATAACTGGAATCCTTTGGTTCCCGGTACAGACAATCCTGACCCTAAACCAGGTAACCCCGACGAACCGGAAACCCCTATTGATCCATTGGATCCATTATCTCCTGAACAAACATATATGACAGTTGATATATCTATTCTTAACTGGACTGTACACTCTTATGATATAGAATTATAATATAAGAGAACCCAAATATCCTTTGGGGACTAGCATGCCTCAAAGGATATAATTACAAATTTATACTGCTAATTGAAATAAAAAATGAATTTAAGTAGTAAACCAATTCTATTGATAAGTGTGATTATCCTATTATTTTTTTCGGGATGTATCAAAGATGATTACAAAGATTGTGTGCAAGGGATAAATGTAACCTTTTATTCTAAAACACCATGTGACATTGATGCCAACTATCCCGAACAAATAAAAAATATCACTATGGGTGTATTTGATAAGAATGGTATATTGGTTTCTTCTAAGCATGCAAATGATACGAAATTACAAAAAGATTTTCGTCAGACTATAGAAACTGAAAGTGGTCTTTATACAGTTATAGCATGGTCCGGACTTGAGACTGACCATTATGACATCTCAGCTCTTAAAATAGGATCGACAACTAAAAATGATCTTCTTTTCCGCTTAAAACGGGCTGCACAGCGTGCTTCCAGCATTGAAGGTACAAGAGTCTATTATGGAGAAAGCCCTGCGGTATATGTACCCCAAGCTGATAACTCGGAGTCTATTTTTGAAAATGCTGCTATCAATATGCGGGAAATTACCAATCGCATTACAATTTCAGTCGAAGGTCTCCTAAAAGCCGAAGAATATGAAATAGAAATAGAATCGGACAACGGGTCTATGAATATAGATGGAAGTATCGCTCCGGACGAAGTGATAGAACATTCTGCGGAACATACAATAAAAGATGGAGTTATGGAAGCCCGGTTTACGCTTCTTAAACTAGAAACAGGATATAACAACAATATTATAATAAAAAGCAAGCTCAGCGGAGCCGAACTATACAGAGGTAGCCTGCTCGGCACCCTGCTATTGAAGAATCCGGATGTAAATCTGGCTTGCGACCATGATTTTACAATCAGATTTACAACTAAAGATCAATGTAGTTGCGGAACATACACCATTATGGAAATATGGGTCAACAACTGGCTGGTACATAGTTATGAGACTGAGATGTAAACAAAAGAAATCAAGATTATATGAGACCGGTTAGTAACATAACAAAAAAAATAAAATACTTTACAATTTTCTTTTCCGTCCTAATTCTCGTTACAGGTTGTAGCAGTGATGATCAGGGAAAGGAGTCGGATAATGAAGACGAAGCTGTTATTTCACTCTCATTAAAAGCTACATCCTCTAGTATAAATGAAGATAAGGTAAATTGGGAGGACCGTGTAGATGAACTACGGATGGTTGTTTTCAATACATCTGATGGAAAGGTTGTTTTCAATCAAAAATTATATTTCCCGAATGGCTTTGCCAATAGTAGCAAAAGTGTTGTCATACGTCCCGGAAATTATGATTTTTACTTTATAGCAAATGAGTCTGTTTACTCCACCGATTTTGCTTCGGCATTCATGGCTATTGGAAATAAATCACAATTTTCTACAGATACCAGATTCCGCAATTTACAATATAATCCCGATTTTATCCCCAGTGAGACCGGTCGTAATGGACGCTTTGTCATGTCTGCTATATATAATAACATTTCGGTTACAAGTGGTGGTACAGAGAAAAATCCGGTTCCATTAGCTATCCCCACAGGAAAGGTAGAATTGATCAGGCCTCTGGCTAAAGTAGACGTTATCTTTAGAAAAAAAGTTGCTGGGAGCAGTATTCCTGCAAATACAATCACTTCTGTCCAATTGTCAAACGTGGCAGCAAGCCTGTCTGTTCCTCCGGTAGATAATTATTATAGCGGACAGAAGACGACATCAAAGCAGGCTGATATTTCCGGTCTCAATTATGGTAATGATAGTATCGGGGCCGTTACATTTTTCATACCTGAATTTCTCATTCAGGAAAACAGTACTGATTTTACAGAATTACATATAAATAATAAAGTTTTTCCGATAGAGACTGATGACGGAAAAACCGGAATTGCCCTGCAGAGACGTACTATTCCATCCATATCTTCGAATAGTGTAATACGCAATTATCATTATATAGTCAATGCTTACATCAATGCTCAGGGCGGCATCCAGATTAAAGCATATATCGAGCCTTGGAATAAAGATGAATACAGATATGTTTTTCAGGGAGATAAGACTATTGTTGTCCCCCCTGTAATACCTACCGACTCGAGTGTTATTATCATCCCTGTCTTGTGTGAAGGATCGAGTAAGATTGAGATACTGAACAAAGATGAAATTTTATCACAAGGATTACAAGGTGCATACGGCGATGTGGTTAACTATTGGGACCCTGTTGTACAAGGACCATCAATAACAAAAGGACAACCACCCTATTATTGCGAAAAGAAATATGGCCCCGGCTGGCGACTTATCAATTCTTGTGAGCTTATGTCTTTCCTGGCTTTATTCGATCAGGCATACAGGGTATGGCAATCCAATACATGGGAAGGGGTAGACAACAATTTGCCATTCTATCCTCTGCCTTTCAGACAGGAAGCCCAAGCATTCTTGCAAAAACTAACAGGTGTAGATTTGTCCGGCATAGTACTTTCTGATAACGAAAAAGATAATCTAGGCGATGCAAAACTAGATGTTATAGACCGTTTTTTCACGCCGGGCGATATTATAATCAGAGAATCTGACTATCCGGGGGGATGGCCTTATACAGCCCCTCCGAACAATAGTGGTTTAGCTTGGTTTTACTCTGAAGTAGTGGTTCAGGTTAAAGCATATTGGTATTCGGGCTATCTGGATCTCAGCATTCCCGGAAATAAAGAAAAAGTTCTTTATCAGCAGTTTGAGAGATATGACTTTAGTAGTACGGTATCACGTTGTGTAAGGGTTGTAGAATAAAATTGATATGCATAAAATATATTATTACATATTATCAGTAACGCTGTTGCTTTTATATTCAAGTTGCAGCGAAAATACAGAAGACTATCCGGAAAACAAGCCGAGGAGTGTATCAATAAAACTGGTACAGCAAACAGGGTTTAGTACCAAAGTAGTAGACGGGGATAATCTGCTAAGTGAACAAACTGTGAAAAATTTCAGTGTCTTTTTAACGGAGCCATCATCAAATGCGATTACATATAAGTATGTGTATTCGGGATTCTCATCTGTCGATGATTACAAATTGATAACTTTACCATTAGACCCGGCCACGGTGCTTAGGAAAGATATCTATATTGTCGCTAATTATAACAATGTGAGTACCCTCAATTCTGTTTCAACACTTGATGATTTGAAAGCTCTGACAACTCCGGCTGTTAACAAGACAAACAACCTGATTCCTGAAAATGGGTTTTGCATGTATGGTTCTACTCTCGACTTCAATTTTAACGATGGGACTAACAGTCCGGCGATAGTTAACTTAATAAGGTCTTGTGCAAAAATAAGAATAAACGTCACTTTTCCGGAAAACCCGACTCTAAGTACAAATAATAGTTTTCTGATACAGAATGCAGCTAAATATACATATGTTATTGGCAGGACCAAAAATAATCTAGGAACCGCAGATTATTTTACGTATGCTGCCCCTATTGCTCTAGTAGATAACGGAGCCCATGTATATACGCAGACAACTTATATTTACGAAGCCGACAATGTACCTAAATTATATATTTACACCTATATGAACGGATCATCTACTATGCAGGAATTTTCTACTAACTTGCCAAGACCTGTCCGTAACCACTTATTTGATATATCTATCGAGATTTATTCGGGTGATGTACCATCCGGAACTAAGAGTACTAACGGAAATAATTTAGAAAATTCTGGTTATATATATAAAAGTATAATAAATGAATATGACGAGAAAGGCCGGAAAGTAGAATGTTAAATAATGAATTGAAGAGATAACGTAAGCTAATAATAAATTGTAATATTTCGAGAATCGCTCTAAACAAGTATATCAGTAGAGCGATTCTCTTGTTATTTATTGGTCTCAGGTTACTGACTATTCCACCATTATTATCGAGAAGATATATTCCTGCAACAACAATTTAAAGTATATTACCCAAATAATCTAAAAAAGAGATTGTCATTCTGTTATTATAATCTCTTTTTTTTAACTTTGTCATTCTTATATATAATATAATAGCCATCGATATAGATGTTGTTTATGAAAAAAACATTATTATTTCTGATTTTATCAGTTATATCCACAATTGGAATATATGCCCAGGATCCAGCAACATGGACAGTAAAGCTAGTAGATAAAGGAAACGGTGAAGTAGAATTGACCGCAAATTTTAAGATAGACCCTACATGGCACCTTTATGATATCCATATCCCGGAAGGAGGACCTATGCCAACCAGTCTGGCTATAGATAACATCAAAGGCGCAACTAAAGTAGGTGAATTTAAAGCTGTCAATTCCAAATTGAAAAAGAGTTATGACGAAATATTCCAGATGGAAATCGGATATTACGAAACTCAGGCTACGTTCGTCCAACGCCTCAAAGTAACAGATAAAGTTGCATTCGTACTTGAAGGCGATCTCCGTTCGCAAGTATGCAGCGAAGTAGACGGACAATGTATTCCTATAAAAATAGACTTGAGCTTCAAGTCTAAAGATTTGCCCGCAACATTAGTTTCTGCAAGCGGAACATCTGCCGATAGCGCAGAGGAAGCTGTGTCGGTAGATACAGCAACGGCAGATACATTGAGCCAAGTTTCAACTACACCAACCAGCAGCAGCGACCTTTGGAAACCTGTAATAGAAGAAGTAAAAGCATATGGCGCCGCCGGAGACACTTCCGACCAATCCTTATTCTGGATATTCCTCGGAGGTTTTGGTGGTGGGCTTGTAGCCTTACTTACACCTTGTGTGTGGCCGATGATACCGATGACTGTCAGCTTTTTCCTGAAACGGAATAAAAAGAATAAAGGTAAAGCTATTAAGGATGCGATGACCTATGGCTTAGGTATCATTATTATATATGTTGCGTTAGGGCTGCTTATTACAGCTATATTCGGTGCCAGTGCCCTGAATGATCTCGCAACCAGCGCTATTTTCAATCTCATATTCTTTGCCCTGCTAGTTGTTTTCGCCATATCATTCTTCGGAGCATTCGAACTGGTTTTACCTTCTTCATGGACGAATAAGATGGATCAGAAAGCCGATTCTACCACAGGTATTATCAGCATCTTTTTCATGGCATTTACATTGGCTCTGGTTTCATTCTCCTGTACCGGGCCTATTATCGGGACATTGCTGGTACAAGCTGCCGGCTCAGGCTCGATTGTTGCCCCTGCAATCGGGATGTCTGGCTTTGCATTGGCTCTGGCTATACCATTTTCATTATTCGCCATATTCCCGTCATGGCTCGAAAGCATGCCTAAATCGGGAGGCTGGCTCAATTCGGTAAAGGTTGTACTAGGATTCCTGGAGTTGGCTTTAGCCTTGAAATTCTTCTCTGTAGCCGACCTGGCTTACGGGTGGGGAATTCTCGACCGCGAAGTATTCCTTGTATTGTGGATTGCTATTTTTGCATTGCTTGGTATTTATCTGTTGGGCAAGCTTAAATTACCGCATGATAGCGACCTGAAGCATGTATCTGTTCCACGCCTATTTTTAGCTATCATCTCATTTGCATTTGCTATCTATATGATACCGGGATTGTGGGGGGCACCATTGAAATCAATAAGTGCTTTCTCTCCCCCGTTATTCACTCAGGATTTCAACCTGTATAAGGGAGAGGTGCATGCCAAGTTTGACGACTATGAAGCAGGCATGGATTATGCGCGCAAAAACAACAAACCTGTGATGATAGACTTTTCCGGTTATGGGTGTGTAAACTGTCGCAAGATGGAGGCTTCGGTATGGACAGATGCCCGTGTGAAAGATATTCTCGAAAAAGACTATGTGCTGATAACACTCATGGTAGACGACAAGAAGAAATTACCGGAGGTTATAGAAGTGGAAGAGAACGGCAAAACAACCAAACTAAAAACAATCGGAGATAAATGGAGTTACCTGCAACGGCATAAGTTCGGTACCAATTCTCAACCGTACTATGTATTGCTCGATCATGCAGGAAAACCGATAGGTCCTTCATATGCATACAATGAAGATATACCAGAGTATATTAAGTTCCTGAATACAGGGCTGGATAACTTTAAGAAAATAAAAGAAGAAGCAAAATAAAGAAGAGAAAGCAGGTTTGAAAGAATCTGCTTTTTCGCTAAATAAGTAAAAGAAAGTATTTAATAATATACTTTTAGTCTATAACAGTCTTTGGGTGTTATACTTACCAAAGTAATAAAAAGGTCTGAGACCTTAATATAATCGACGATGCATACAAAAGAACAAAAGCTGGAAGCATTCGGCAGGCTTCTCGACATTATGGACGAATTGCGGGTAAAATGCCCCTGGGATGCCAAACAGACAAATGAAAGCCTGCGGACAAACACAATCGAGGAAGTATATGAACTTTGTGAGGCCATCATTAAAAATAATGATAACGAGATAAAAAAGGAGCTGGGAGATGTGCTTCTTCATGTCGTATTCTATGCAAAAATAGGAGAAGAAAAAGAGACATACGACATAGCCGATGTATGCAATGCCCTATGCGACAAACTTATATTCCGCCATCCCCATGTATTTGGAGATGATGCTGCCAAAACAGCTGGTGAGGTAGAGAAATCGTGGGAGCAACTCAAACTGAAAGAAAAAGGCGGGAACAAAACCATCCTCGAAGGTGTACCTGCATCCTTGCCTTCAATAGCTAAAGCCCACCGCATACAGGACAAAGCTCGTAATGCCGGATTTGACTGGAAAAAGAAAGAAGACGTATGGGAGAAGGTCTCGGAAGAGCTTACCGAACTGAAAGACGAAATCTCGAATATGGACGCTGATAAGACAGAAGCTGAGTTCGGTGACATGTTTTTCAGCCTGATTAATGCCGCGCGCCTGTATAAAGTCAATCCTGATAACGCATTGGAGCGTACCAATCAAAAGTTTATCCGTCGGTTCAACTATATCGAACAAGAGGCAAAAAGGCAGCGCAAAATCCTAAAAGATATGACTCTGTCAGAGATGGATGCACTATGGGAAGAAGCTAAGAAAGCTGAATAAATAAAACGAGACTGTAGATATTACAGTCCCGTTTTCACCAAACCAATCTTTATTACCTATCTTCTGTTGTTTCCATTTTGTTGGGAAGTCCGTTCGGGACTTCTCTGGCTATTATTATCCTGCGTTTTATTATTACCATTATTATTGCTTCTGCTATCAGTCCTGTTACTGTCTGTATTGCCTGATCTGCTATCTGAACGATTGGTATTTACCCAGCTATTGGTATTATTCTTGCTGGTATTATACTTGGCATTGTTGCTATAACGGATAGGCTCCTGTGTTTTATCTCCTTTGTACTGCGAGTAATTCTTCTTATGGGTTTTGTTCTGCAACCAAGGCTGCTTATCATTTACTACAACCTTATACATGCTATACAGATCATATTTGCGGTATTTGTCCGGCAGGTATTGGGCTGAGATCCATTTACTTCCCGTCAGGTAATAGAACAGTGCATTCGTAATATCATAGTAAACATTGATGTCGGGCATATAGTAATATCCGGCATAATCATATCCTGTAGGCCCCCAGGCCGGCTGCTTATCTACATTGATATTTACATTAATATTTACCTGGGCAGATAAAGGGTTGAATACCCCTACTGCGAATAGTATGCTTATTGCGATTATCAGCTTTTTCATAATGTTCATGTTTTAGTTGTTTACATTCCAAAAGTATGAACTGATTACATATGTTACAATAATAATCGACAAAGAGGACTATCTAATCGACAGAATGTTAAAAATACGCCGGACAAGGTTATTTCACATTATTTTTCAAAAGCAAACTGCCACGCCCAGATTCACTGCGCTATTCCCATAATTCGCCCTTACCTTATTGCCGATGGAATACGGTGTATAATGATATTCGAGATAAAGTCCTACTTTTTTATACCGTATATTCACACCGCCGAAAATATCTAATGTTTCAAAGCTATGCCATTTGCTTTCCCCGTCATCGTAATACTCTTTTTCCAGGTCGGTCTGAACTGAAATCGCCCCGGCACCGGCATAGGTAGTCCAGTAAACATTCTTAGCGGCTTCCTGCTGATAACGGAATCGAGCATTTACATTTACTAACAGATCGGCTTTTGTAGCATAGGGGTCTTTCCGGTAATAAAAATCGAAAAACTCACGACTAACAGGAAAAGCTACCTGAAAACCGATATCCACTGCCATTACTTTCTTTATGGGATAGCCTACATAGACACCAATGGATGGCGCTGCTTTATATGCATTTTTCAAACTACCTATAGGAAACCAGCTTCCGGCTCGGATCTCGACAAGGTTTACAAGATACTCTTTCTCTTCAGGCTCTTGTCTCTGATTTTCCTCAAACTGAGGTATATCGAACTGGTTGTATGCCGACTCGGGTAATACCGGAATGCTCATCACTTCCTGCAAGAGGGGAGCCAGCTCATAATCATTCCTGTTGTATCTGTAATTACTCAATACACAACTTAGGTATTTACCTCTCACCTCCTGAACTATATAGTAAACAATCAGCGGGTCTGTTCTTCGTCCAAATCCTGACTTTTGTTTATAAACCACACGGTGAGCAAGAGACGGTAGTCCCTCGAAGACAACTTCTATATCATCCTCGGCCAGTATACTTACATTCTCATTTATGTTGGCATCTATACGTGTATTGATATCCAGATTTGCGCTTTCGAATGATGGAAACTCCGACCAGCTCATCTGTCCGCCTTTACAATTTACATTATGCGGGCTCATCCAGTTACATGCCGAACCCAGATTTATTTCCCTACCGGCAAATGAGATAGAATTAGCTGTCTGTTCATCCGAGATATAGTATATAAGTCCGTTCTCGAGAAATACCCTGATAACTTCCTCTTCTAATACGATATCACGCTGATTGAGTGTATTAAAGGAGACTACATCGACCTCTTTATCTGATTTTTCGAATATATAACATACCTGACTTAGCTTTACCTTTGGTCGGTCTTTAATCTTCGATTCAGATTCTATTATCTTATTTGCTCTCAGAATCCCGGGTTCGGAATACTCGGCCAGAATCGTTTCCAGATTATACTTCTTCTTAATAGCATTAAGTGTCTTATCATTATCTATTTGACCTTTAATAGTGGAAATTGAAATTTCATACCCGCTCAATTCCAACATTACTTCACCTTTCTCATTCCTTAATCCCTGCATGCCGGTAAGATCATACGTCTGAGAAAATAATGATATAGAGAACAGAATAAAAAAGCCGAACGACAAGATGTGTTTCATATTTATAGTTACTGGTTATACGTCAAATATAGGTTTTTTTATTAAAACTAAGTAATCTCTCTTTTATTGTCAGGGCAAATCCTTCAAATCATTTATCTCTATCAAAAGTTTGTAGAGACGTATTGCATACGTCCGGTTGTCTTATTTTGTTATACGCGGGTATGCAAAATATATCTTTACATAAGCCTGAAAAGCAGTTTCTATTTTTTTTTGTTCAGTGCGACATATATTTCGTAAGAGGCAGTAAATGAAGATAATATCTTTATGTCTGAAATTATCTTCCATAAAAACCTGACAAACTTGACACTTTTTGCACTATTTTTTATTCTGTCAATTTACCTTCGTCGATTGATAATTCTATTCGACTTTCACTTTTCCGCTTCCGGCTCTTTGCTTTCGTCGATGAGCCTCGATTAAAAGCCGTCATAAATAACTATAGATAAAATTATAATGATAAGATAACAGATCAGAGGTGTAAAAAATATTTTAACGGGAACGCAGAATATTTATATCCCCGCCCCTTTTATATCTGATTCCATCAGAACCCAGAGCGTCTATTACATAGTAATAAACTCCGGTATTCACATATTTTCCTTTATATGTCCCGTCCCACCCTTTAGCCGGGTCGGCAAATTCAAAAAGTTTTTGCCCCCAACGGTTGAAAATGGTACATTTAAATTTCACGATAGACCTGTATGCAACCCGGAATTCATCATTTGCCCCCGGAGAGTCTCCCGGAGAGAAATAATTAGGTACTTCAAGCTTTGACTCAGAAATAGTAAATGAGAATGTATCTTCAGACGTATTGGAATCATTGTCTGCAACTTCCAGTTTCATAACATATTCTCCGAATTCTTCGAAGGTATATCTGGTTATATCCTTATCCGAATAGCGTGCGATAGGATTCTCCATATCTCCCTTCTTGTATAGAAACCATGTATAATAAACAGCCTCACTGCCTCCCGATCCATAAAAGCTGAATGTTGCCGGAGCTGAAAATATTTTATTTTTCATCTCCTCTTCGGTTATAGTTTCATTTGTCGCATTCCGCCTTTCCACTTCATAGTCTATATGCGCTTCAAGTTTTCCTTCCGTATCCTGAGCTGCCAGACGCAGTGATACGGCGACTATAAACAATAATAGAGTTATTTTTTTCATAAGCAACTGCTTTGGTCAAGAAAGTATTAAAAGCAACATTATTCCTTCGTAACCGGCTATTGATATTGCAGATACAAAGATAATAAGCTTGCGGCCTTAAACAATAAACCCTCTATCTTTTAACGGACAGAGGGTTATCTTATTTTGTAATACAGTTATATAAGGTCGCTCTGCCTATCGGGCATTAGCTTCCAGAGATATTCCTGCTTTTTTGAATACTCTTTCTATTTTCTCAAACGCTATATCAACCTGTTCTTTGGTGTGTGTAGCCATCAGAGAGAAACGAATCAATGTATCTGCCGGAGCAACAGCCGGAGACACTACCGGATTAACAAATATGCCTTCTTCGAAAAGCCATTTTGTTATCATAAATGTTTTTTCATTATCGCGGATAAATAGCGGTATAATAGGAGTAGCGGTATGTCCTATTTCAAAACCACGGCTACGGAAACCATCTAATGCATAATGAGTAATATCCCACAAATGCTTAATACGCTCAGGTTCCGAAATAATGATATCTAATGCTGCACTGGCTGCCGCTGTAGCTGCAGGTGTAGCGCTGGCTGTAAATATATAAGCGCGGGAATTGTGTCGCAGATAGTCGAGAATCGTTTCGCTTCCGGCGATAAATCCGCCAAGCGAAGCTAAAGATTTACTGAATGTTCCCATTATAAGTTCCACATCGTCAACTAAACCTGTTTGTTCCACAAGCCCTTTTCCACTGTAATCTTTACCGAGAACCCCTAAGCTATGAGCCTCGTCTACCATTACACTGGCGTTATATTGTTTGGCGAGTTTCACTATTTCAGGAAGGTTTGCTATATCGCCCTCCATACTGAATACCCCGTCAACCACAATAAGTTTCACCTTGTCAGGTTCACATCTTTGCAGCTGTTTTTCGAGAGATTCCATATCATTGTGACGGAATTTCAACTTTGTAGAATAAGAAACCCTTGCTCCTTCAATAATGGAAGCATGGTCCAGCTCATCCCACAATATGTAATCTTCACGCCCTGTAATACAAGATATTACACCTTGATTCACATTGAAGCCTGTCGAATAAACGATAGCATCTTCTTTGCCTACAAATTTTGCAAGCTTTTTTTCCAGTTCGATATGGATATCAAGAGTACCATTCAGGAAACGGGAACCGGCCATCCCTGTCCCATACTTACGGGTAGCTTCTATGGCTGCTTCTTTTACTTTCGGGTGATTGGTTAATCCCAGATAGGCATTTGATCCGAACATTAACACCTTTTTCCCATTTATAACGACTTCGGTGTCCTGATCGCTCTGGATTTGTCTAAAATAAGGGTAAATTCCTGCAGCCCGTGTATTTCTGGCCGCGTCGTACCGATATAACTTATCAGTTAATAAACTCATACTCAACTTACAACAAATGTAGATTATTATAACTGCATCTTAGGAACAATTTAATATTCCGAGATTTACAGGCTGCAAAAATAGCTAAAAAAAATAAGAATGTGTCCCTTTTGGAATAAATATTTAAAAAAAGGATATTTTAATACAATCTTCTGCCTCTTCTTCCCCTAATATATCGCTTTTTTCTTAAATTTGCAGATTAGTGGCTACATATGTCAAATAATTAGAATTTGAAAGCCTTTTGATGGTTAGAAAAGCCATAGCGCCGAATGATAAAGAAGAAAAAAAACAAACATAATCTATGGAAGCGGTTGCACTTCAAATACCGCCTTTCCGTAATGAATGAAAATACACTTGAGGAGATATGGAAGATTAAAGCTTCTATATTCTCAGGTGCTGTCTTGGTTCTTGTATTCGCTTTTTTTCTCATTGCAATCACATCTGCTATTATCATAGCAACACCGATCCGCTACTACCTGCCGGGTTATCTCGATGCCGAAGTAAGGGAAAAAGCAATCCGGTCGGCAATTAAGACAGACTCTCTCGAACAGCAATTGAAATATCAGGAGGCTTATATAAGTAACCTCCGCAGTATTTTTGACGGTACCCGTCAGATCGATTCGGTAAAGATTCTCGATACGATATCTGTATCCGAAAACGACCCCTTACTCAAGAAAACAGATCTGGAGAAAGAATATACCAAACGATACGAAGACGAAGAGCGGTACAATCTCTCTGTATTATCATCCAGTACCACCAATCCAATGGAAGGTGTTGTATTCTTCAGACCCGCCAGAGGAATTATAACGAGCAAATTCGATCCTTCCGGCGGACACTTCGGAGTCGCAATTAAAACCTCACCTAAAGAGACCATACTGGCGACACTGGAGGGTGTGGTCATATTTGCCGGATATGATCTGAAGACAGGACATACAATACAAATCCAGCATAAAAACGGATTTATTTCAGTATATAGGTACAATACCCTGCTACTAAAGAAAACAGGAGATAAGGTGCGTACAGGAGAGGCTATAGCTGTAATAGAGACCAAAGTAGATGACGAAAAAGCAGAAAGTACAACAACTTCAATACTCGAATTTGAACTTTGGTATAGAGGCAATGCCGTAAATCCTGAAAACTATATATCTTTCTAAAACCACATATGAAAAGGAATATTGCAATACTAGGCTCTACAGGATCAATTGGAACACAAGCGCTCGATATAGTCAGAGAAAATTCTGACCATTTTGAAATATATGCACTGACAGCCAACGAAAATATAGATTTACTTATCAGACAGGCAGAGGAATTCTCTCCTGAGGTAGTAGTTATTGCCAACGAGAATAAATATACCCGACTCAAAGAAGCCTTACAGCATTTACCTGTCAAAGTATGGGCCGGAAGTGAATCGATAGCACAGGTAGTACAAAGTGAACCTATCGACATGGTACTTACTGCTATGGTCGGTTATTCGGGATTGAAACCTACTATAAATGCCATAAAAGCGGGAAAAGTAATTGCTTTGGCAAACAAAGAGACACTGGTTGTTGCAGGTGAACTGATTACAAGTCTGGCCATTGAGCATAAAGTACCGATATTGCCTGTAGATTCGGAGCACTCCGCCATATTCCAATGTCTCAATGGCGAACGTTCTCCTATCGAGAAAATTATCCTTACGGCGTCCGGCGGTCCGTTCAGGAATCATTCTGCCGAACAACTGGCAAAAGTAACCAAAGCCGAAGCACTCAAACATCCGAACTGGGACATGGGAGCAAAAGTTACGATAGACTCGGCATCCCTGATGAATAAAGGACTGGAAATGATAGAAGCCAAATGGCTGTTTGATGTCACCCCCGACCAGATTGAGGTCGTTGTACATCCGCAATCCATCATACATTCGATGGTACAATTCGAGGATTCGTCCATCATCGCACAATTGGGACTACCCGATATGCATCTGCCTATACAATATGCGTTGGCTTACCCCAACAGGTTAAAATCGAATTTCGAACGTCTCGACTTCTTCAAGCTGAAAACAATGACATTCGAAAAACCCGACATGGAGCGATTCCGCAATCTGGCATTTGCATTCGAGGCCGCGCGGGTAAAAGGAAATATGGCCTGCATCATGAATGCGGCAAACGAAATAGCGGTAGCTGCTTTCCTGAAAGACAAAGTCGGATTTCTGGAAATGAGCGAGGTCATAGAAAAAACAATGCACAAAACAAGTTTTATTCAGGCTCCGTCGTATGAAGATTACGTGCAGACCGATACGGAAGCCCGTCACATAGCAAAAGAATTTATCAAATAACACTCTGATTTTTTAATGGAAACAATTTTAATTAAAGCGTTACAATTAATCCTAAGTTTATCGATACTGGTTATTATACATGAGTTCGGGCATTTCTTATTCGCCCGCCTCTTCAAGATAAGAGTTGAGAAGTTCTATTTATTCTTCAATCCGTGGTTCTCCCTGTTCAAATATAAGCCAAAGAACAGCGATACAGAATACGGAATAGGCTGGTTGCCATTAGGCGGCTATGTGAAAATATCGGGAATGATAGACGAATCGATGGACAAGGAGCAAATGGCTCTTCCTCCCCAGCCATGGGAGTTCCGCTCCAAACCGGCATGGCAACGTCTGCTTGTGATGGTAGGCGGTGTTTTGTTCAATTTCATACTGGCTATCATCATCTTCTCTATGATGCTGTTCGTATGGGGTGATGAATACCTGCCTCTGAAGAATGTAAAAGATGGGATGGTTTTCTCCGAAACAGTAAAAAGAAACGGAGGATTTCAGGATAAAGATATACTGGTGAGCGCCGACGGCAAAGACCTTGTGCTGGGACGCGGGGTTCTGGATATGAATACATTCATGCATTTCATCGATGCCAAGACCGTAACCATCGTACGCAATGGCAAACAAATGGAGTTGACTCTCCCCGAAAGCTTTGCTGACAGTGTAATTGCATCGAAACAAGTGGCTTATGAATATTGGTCTGCACCTGTTGTGGATAGCGTAAGCGAAAACTCCGAGGCTAAAAGAATCGGCCTGATACGCGGAGATAGCATAACCGCTCTTGATTCACAGCCGATTACCTCTCAGTTGGGTATCCAAAAATATGTAACTAGGATAAGTAATAAACTGGGGGATAATGAAAAGCATACGCTGGCTATCACTTTTTACAGAAACGGTGAAGTACAGACAGTTTCAGCTGCGATAGACACATCCGGCGTTATCGGTTTCACATCTTCGACAAAGATGTCCGATATTTTCTCGAAAAAGAATATGCAGACCGACCACTATGGCTTTTTCGAATCATTTCCGGCGGGAATCAACAATGGTGTAGCAACACTTAAAGGATACGTGGCGCAGATACGCTTTGTATTCTCAAAAGAAGGAGTGAAAAACCTGAGTGGGTTTGCCGGTATCGGAAATATGTTCCCGGCTCAATGGAACTGGTACGCATTCTGGTCTATGACTGCATTCCTGTCCATCGTACTTGCCTTTATGAATATACTCCCTATTCCGGCGCTGGACGGAGGACACATTATGTTCCTTTTATACGAAGCCATAACCAAGCGGCAACCGAATGAGAAATTTATGGAATATGCACAGGTAGGCGGTATGCTGTTTTTACTCCTCCTGCTGCTAGTGGCCAATGGAAATGACATAATGAGAATCTTCTTTAAATAGGAGGAAATACCGAATTAGGTAATATAACAATAAGCAAATGGATTTAAGGATACCATATTTATTAGTAAAAAAAAAGATATTAAGATATGACCGTAAGTGAATTAATAAACAAAAATGACAAAACCGCTTTTTCTTTCGAAATACTTCCTCCGTTAAAAGGAAATAATATCGAAAAAGTGTATAATATCATTGATAAACTGATTGAATTCGATCCTCAATATATTAATATAACGACACATCATAGCGAATATCTCGATCAGGAAATGCCTGACGGGTCGGTAAAGAGGGTTAACATCCGTAAACGTCCCGGCTCGGTAGCGATTGCCGCATCTATCCAGCACAAATATAATGTGGCGGCTGTCCCGCACATGATATGCAAAGGATTCTCTCAGGAGGAAACCGAATATGCATTGATAGACCTGAACTTTCTGCATGTACATAATCTTCTGTTATTAAGAGGCGATACCAAACGCCTTGCTCCGGAGCAGATATATCCGAACAGGAACGAATACGCTACCGATCTGCAAGTTCAGGTGAATAAGTTCAACGAAGGCATTGCAGCCGACGGTACCACTTTTGAAAAAAATGCCACCCCGTTCGCTTATGGTATGGCATGCTATCCCGAAATACATGAAGACGCTCCTAATATGGAATCGGACATACATTACATGAAACAGAAGGCCGACAATGGCGCCGAATATTTTGTTACCCAGATGTTTTTCGACAATGAAAAATATTTCTCATTTGTAGATAAATGCCGTAAGGCAGGAATCACTCAGCCGATTATTCCGGGAGTAAAGCCAATTGTACTGATGAGCCAACTGGAAGTGCTTCCACGGATATTCCGTTCAAGCATTCCGGAAGAACTGGCGATTGAACTTCGCAAGTGTAAAACAGATGACGAATCTAAGGAAGTAGGTGTGGAATGGGGCATAAAGCAATGCAAGGAACTGATTGCACACGGAGTGCCAAGCCTGCACTTTTATTCATTGTTGGCGACCGAAAGCGTTCGGAGAATAGCTAAAGAGATATATTAGATATTGGATTACTATTAAAAAAGTAATTCTTAACTTTATAACTTATAATTAGAAAGAAATTTGTTTTTTAAAGATATAATAGGGCAAAACGAAGTAAAAGAGCGGCTGATAAGTTCGGCAGGAAAGGGAATTATCCCTCATGCACAGCTTTTTTGCGGACAGGAAGGAGTTGGAAAATTCCCTCTGGCATTTGCTTATGCCCAATATCTGAATTGTGAGAATCCATCGGAAACCGATTCATGTGGTAAATGCCCGTCATGTGTAAAATATAATCATCTGGCGCATCCAGACTTACACTTTGTTTTCCCTATCATAAAAAAGGCGGCGAAGAAAAAAGAGGTTTGCGACGATTATATTACCGAATGGCGCGAATTTATCAAACAGAGCAGCTATTTCAATCTCAGCCAATGGCTCGATCATATCGATGCAGAAAATTCTCAGGGGCTGATCTATGCCAAAGAAAGTGAAGAAATTATCCGCAAGCTGAGTTTAAGGATATATGAGGCCAAATATAAAGTAATGATTATCTGGCTTCCCGAGAAGATGCACGAATCGTGCGCCAACAAACTGCTGAAAATAATAGAGGAACCGACAGACAATACGATATTCCTATTGGTTTCTGATATTCCGGATAATATTATCACCACCATACAATCGCGTTGCCAGCGTGTCAACATACATGGTGTAAAAGAGACGGATATAACCGAGGCGCTGGAATCAGCCTATAATATCAGTCCCGAAGATGCTGCAAGCGTAGCTCATCTGGCAAACGGAAACTACCTGAAGGCTATAGAAACAATCAGTCTGAATGAAGAACATAAATTCTTTTTCAATCTCTTCATCCAGATGATGCGAGCTTCATATGCCCGCAATATAAAAGAAATAAAAGCAATCGGTAATGAAATAGCCGGGGTAGGACGCGAAAACCAGAAAGGTTTCCTGAAATACTGTCAGCGAATGGTCCGCGAGTATTTTGTCAGTAACATGAGTCAGCCTGAAATGATATATCTGGCTCAGGACGAAGCAAACTTTGGAACCCGCTTCGCCCCATTCATCAACGAACGTAACATAATAGGATTTATGAACGAACTGGCCTTAGCAGAAAGGCATATAGAGCAAAATGTAAATGCAAAGATGGTATTTTTCGATCTTTGCCTGAAAATAACCATGCTTATAAAACAATAAATATAGACCCACAAAGCCGTAGAAGGGGCTTTGTCTTAATTAATTAAAATAAATATATAATGGAAAATCAAAATACATTTGTCCCACACGATTGCCAGGGTACCTGCAAAACGCCCGTGGGATGCACCTGTGCCAGAGCGAACAAAAAAGCTTTGGAAACGGCAGATATTGAAACAGGATATGTGGCAGCCACAAAAAGTTGCGGATGCGGCTCAGGTGGGGGCTGTAGTTCCGGAGGAAGTTGCTCGTGCAAGTCGGGTGGCGGTTGTTCATGCAAATCAGGTGGCGGCTGCTCCAAGAAGGGTGGTTCATGCTGCTCGGGGACAAATAAACTGGAAGTTTATAACTGGCTACAGGATTTACCTGAAGTTGCCGGAGAATCACAAATGGTAGAAGTACAGTTCAAGAATACACGAAAAGGTTATTACCTGAACAGCAACAATGTAGAGATATACAGGGGTGATATTGTAGCAGTGGAAGCATCTCCGGGACACGATATAGGTGAAGTAACCCTGACCGGGAAGCTGGTTCAGCTGCAAATGCTTAAAAATAATTACCGTGGCGAAACCAAACGTATCTATCGCATCGCAAAACAGACCGATATCGATAAATGGAACGAGGCCAGAGCCAAAGAGCACAAAACGATGCTCCGTGCGCGGGAAATAGCTGAAGAATTGAAACTGGCCATGAAAATCAGTGATGTGGAATTTCAGGGAGATGGTAACAAAGCTATTTTCTACTATATAGCCGATGAGCGGGTAGACTTCCGCCAATTAATAAAAGTATATGCATCGGAATTCCGTGTAAAAATAGAAATGAAGCAGATCGGTGCGCGTCAGGAAGCCGGACGTGTAGGTGGTATAGGTCCATGCGGCCGCGAATTGTGTTGCTCCAGTTCCATGTCTAATTTCGTATCGGTTTCCACATCAGCAGCACGCTTGCAGGATATTCCGCTAAACCCTCAAAAACTTGCCGGACAATGCGGTAAACTGAAATGTTGCCTCAATTTCGAAGTAGATACATACGTGGAGGCTCAACGGAAATTGCCTTCAAGAGAAGTGGTTCTGGAAACGAAAGATGCTTCATTCTTCCATTTCAAGACTGATATTCTTTCGGGTGAAATGACATATTCTACTGACAAACATTTTGCAGCAAACCTCGTTACACTGCCTAAAGACCGGGTATATGAAATAATCAGGATCAATAAGCAGGGAGGCAAGCCCACACATCTTACCACAGAGCCTCAGGAACAGGCAGAGAAAGTGACCTCGCACGATATATTGCAGGAGAACATCAATCGCTTCGACAATAACAGTGGCAACAATAACCGGAATAATAAAAAGAAGAAGTTTGTAAAGAACAGGTCTGAAAATAGCGGACAAGGCTCTCCAAACAACCAGGGAGGAAATAACCGGCCGGATAATAGCAATAAACAAGCTAATAATAACAAGCAGGCAAATGCAAACCCGAATGCCAGGCCAAACAATAACAACAGGACTGAAAACAACAATCAACAGAATCAGAACCAGAATAAAAACAATAATCATAAAAATAACAGGAACGACAGAAACAGACATAACAGAAATGGGAAGCCTGACCAGAAAAAGCCTGACGCATAAGCCTCTATCTGTCTTATGCGGCATACTGTTAACTATCATAGCTATCTCCTGCAACAAGCAGGAGATATATTATCGTTTCCATGAAATAAAGGATGCG
Source organism: Dysgonomonas gadei ATCC BAA-286 (assembly GCF_000213555.1). GTDB lineage: Bacteria > Bacteroidota > Bacteroidia > Bacteroidales > Dysgonomonadaceae > Dysgonomonas > Dysgonomonas gadei. The sequence continues at coordinate 68,557 of NZ_GL891991.1, read as the reverse complement.
GAGTGGGCACAGAATGATAAGTTAATATTTGATATAGATTCCACTGTTTTCGAATTGAACATTCCATATACTATATATTTTGAAGTGACCAACAATGTGAATTACCCATATCAAAATATCTGGTTCTTTGTACAATCAGACATTTATAACGATTCTGTATTTACAAAACGGGAAAAAGAGTTTCTGTTGGCTGATAAATTTGGCAAGTGGACAGGTTCTGGATTTGGTACGTTATATCAGGCGTCTTTTATTTTTGATGATAATATCATCTTTAATAAAAAACGTAGCCATCAGATAATAATAGGACATGGTATGCGCGATCAACAACTGAAAGGTATTGAGAAAATCGGAATTAGGATAGCAAGGAAAGAGTAAACAAGTATATGAATACAAAAAGAGCTTATCAGTAATGATAAGCTCTTTTCTTATTTTATAGCTTGATTATTTAAGCAATTCAGTCAGTTTAGAAACAGCTTCATCGGCGCTTATTCCGCGAGCCAAAATCTTACCGTCTTTATCGAGTAATACAAGGTGAGGTATAGAATTCACCCCATAAGCACCGGCAAGTTCGCTATCCCAGAATTTCAGGTCGGATATCTGAGCCCATGTAATACCAAGGTCTTTAATTCCTTTTACCCAGTCCTCATTGGTTCTATCTAACGAAATACCTACAATCTCAAAATCCTTTGTTCCAAATTGCTTGTACGCTTCTACCAGTTTCGGCATTTCGGCACGGCATGGAGGACACCATGACGCCCAAAAGTCTACAAGCACATATTTACCCTTACCTGCATAATCAGACAGCGCTGCATCTTTCCCCTCAGGGGTCTTTCCTTTCAGGTCTGTAAACACTTTGCCTTCCGTAGTTGCATCCAGAGCCTGTATACGGGCCTCAAGTTTTGCCATCCTTTCGTTGGTTTTATATTCAGGTTTTACAGATGCAAATAACTCTTTCATTTGATCTAAAGTAAACAGATATGATCTGGATGCAAATATATAGGCACCTATCTGGCTTTGTATATTTGCTTTCACATAATTATATATTTCTTTTGTCTTCTGAGCATCGATCTCTTCATATTGTTTTTCGAGTTCAGCTTTTGCAACCTTAGATGTATCCAGTTTCGATTTTTCAAATACAGCTTTTAGTTCCGTGTCAAATCCGCTCAGTTTGGTATTCAAACCTTGGTAAGCATCATTTGAAGCTGTACCTTTAATAGTAGAAACACTATCCAGGGCAACTTCTATCTGTCCGGGTTCTACAACCAGCAAAACCGGTCTTTTCACTATATCTGTAGGTTTAGCCAATGCTATGAAATGAACTTTCGCGCCTTCTTTTGCAAGTCCTTTAAACTGAAATTTGCCATTCGTCACATAAGCAGAGTCAATTGCTACCTGATCTCTCCAGTTATCTTCAAGTGTCTGCAAGTACACCTTAGCACTATCAGACGCTCCCGCTATTGTACCATTAATAGTAAACTGATCTTTTTCGCCACAAGATGTAACCAACACCAGTACCGTTGATAGAGATAATATAATTTTCTTCATTTTATTAATAAATAAGACAGTTAATATATAAGTTCTCGAATAAATTACTCAAACCATTAGTAATAAAACAAGGAATGTTATTGTATTGTTTAATTGAGTATTTCAGCAATCTTAGCTTCCAGTGCAGCTCCTCGCAGGTCTTTAGCCACGATCACGCCATTCCCGTCTAATAAAACAGTATGCGGTATAGTGTTCACACCATATAGTTCTGAAGCTGATTTTGTATCATCAGCTAACTGTATCCATGTCATTTTGTGAGTCTTCACAGCATTAAGCCATGCTTGCCTGTCTTCATCTACAGATATTCCAACGATCTCAAGACCTTTGGCTTTATATGCATTATAGGTTTTTATCAGACCCGGCATTTCCTGAATACACGGACCGCACCACGAAGCCCAGAAATCGATAACAACACATTTGCTTTTGCCTGCATATTCGGACAAGGCAACGGCCTTACCTGTCATATCTACCAACTGTACATCAGCGAACGGTTGGCCGACTTCAGGCACTACCCTGTTCAACTCTTTTTCCAAAGCTTTCATCTCCGGAGTATTACGGAAAGTACTGTCAGCCAAAGGTAATAATTCTTTCAGTTGCTCCATTGTAAACATCGAAGCAGAAGAATAAAACAAAAATTCACCGGCCTTGTTCGACATATTTGCTTTTGTAAATTCAAAATTAGCTTTTTGCATTTCTTCCTGTAATGCCTGCATTCTTGAATTGGCATCCGGAACTCCCTGTATACCTCCTGCATCATTCACTTCCTTATATAAAGCAGCCATCTTATTCATTGCGGTCTGAACCTTATTAAACTCATCATTTCTCGGGGTTCCGCTTGTACTCACTGCATTTTTTTCTAATGTTATCTTTATTGCTCCCGGCTCCAGAATAAGCGTTCCTACCGGAGAATCTGCCTCTGGAGTCTCCAGTTTGCCTACAGAGATAAAACCCATAATAGGATTACCATCAGTAGTTCCTTTGAACTTGAATTTCCCGTCTTTCAATACTACTGAATCTATCACTGAAGATGATTCGGCTCTCATGCTATCTATCTTTTGAAGATAGATCATCTTACCATCAAATGTATTTTCAGTGAAATTACCCTCAATAGTATACGCATTCTTATCCTGACAAGAAGCTAACACCACTGTCAGAATAGCTAGGATTAATGTGATTTTTTTCATTAAAAGAAAAGTATTATTTATTTCTATAAATTTTATTTATGTGCAAAGATAACCAAATACTTCGGACAGAGAGTTATCAAAGTCCATTAGTTGATAATCGGCATGTAATTATATTTCAATGGATTTATCTATATATAACGGAGTATCAGTCCTTAATATTGCCAATTTATTCTTCTTTTCGAGATATTTGTTAGCAAATGAAAGGGCAATAAACACGAAGTGGCCAGCTTATATTAGCCGACCATTTATAAAACGAATTCTATATTAAATTTATCAAGACCGGATTTGTGCTTTAGATTGCCGTCCAGCCGCCATCTACGAAAATGGATTGTCCGGTAATATAACTTGATTCATCGGCAGCTAAAAATATCAAGGCACTATCCAGTTCCTCAGTTCTGCCTGTACGTTCCATACAAGTACTGTTTTTTACAAAATTCACAAAATGATCATTGTGGATAAATCCTCCTGTCATTTCAGAGTCAAAAAAGCCCGGAGCCAGATTATTTACAGTGATATTATACTTTGCCCATTCCGCAGCCAGGGCTCTTGTGAAGTTCTCAACAGCTCCTTTCGATGTGTGGTAACTAAGGCATGCGCTAAATTTATTTCCGACCTTTCCGTACATCGATGATACGTTGATTATGCGACCATACTTATTGTCAATCATATTCTTACCAGCTTCGCGGGCAAAATAGAATACTCCGTTGACATTTACATCCATTACTTTCTTAAAGTCTTCACCTGAAACATCCTCAGCTTTACCCCCAAGTGCAATACCGGCATTGTTTACCAGTATATCTATTTTACCAAAATGCCGGATAGCTTGGTTTATGGATGATATTACTTCTTGCTCTTTGGTTGCATCACATTGGATAGGGAGGCATTCCACCCCTAATTTCTTCAAGTCCTTTGCATCTTCTTCCAGACGCTCGATCCTGCGGGCAATTATTGCCACATTCACACCTTGCTCAGCGAGCGTACGAGCAAATCTTTTTCCTAAACCAGAAGATGCTCCTGTTATCACAGCAACTCTTCCTTTTAAATTAAATAATGACATATATCTACTATTTAAATGTTTAAAGAATTAAATACTATCGGTTCTCCCTCTGAAGAATTCTTTAAATGTACACAATAAGTAGCATATAGTCAAATTTAAACTTGTTTATTATCAAATAATACTCTTCTCTCGTATCATTTTGCAATCGACTTATAACCAGCCGTTTTCTTTATACCATTTTATGGATTCTTCCAAACCTTTCTTTAGATTGTATTTTGGGGAAAACCGGAGGTCATTGGAAAGCGGGGTTATGTCGCATTCCCAGTTGCGTTGCTTCATTATTTTATATTTATCCCTATTCAAGGTTGATGGCTTCTTGGTCAATCTGGATATATTTTCAGCCATGGAAGAGATTACCCTTAATAACCATAAAGGAACCTTCAGGCTAACCACATGCTTTTTTCCTATAGATTCTTTTACCAACCGGGTATATTCCTTATCGGTATATACATCTCCATCGGCAACAAAATAAGCTCCGTTTCGGATGTCGCTTTCTAAGCCGAGAAACGCAGCATCGACGAGGTCTTTGACATATATAAAAGTCAGGTGTTGAGGTCTGAATCCCGCACCTACATCCAATCCTGATTTTACAGTCTTTACCATCAAAAAATAATCCTTTTCGCGCGGACCGTATACCCCTGTTGGACGCAAAATGATGTATGGAAAATCACTGGTCGATTGTAAATACATCTCGGCCTTAAGTTTGCTTTTTCCGTATGCCGTATTGGGGTTAGGGACATCGGTTATCCTTAACGGAATATAATTAATTTCATCTCCAAGTCCATATGCGCTGAGACTGCTCATTAATATAAATTTTTCGGGAACAGCATCCGCATCCTTGAGTGCATCTATAAAGTTAGCTGTATATTGAAAGTTAACTTTGTCGAAATCATTAGGATTTAAACATTTTGTGACTCCGGCATTGTGAATAATATAATCAAATTTCCCGTGTTCGGACACAAAGTGTCGTAAGTCCTCCGTTAATTTATCTTTATCTTGAAAGGGGAGGTCTATAAACTGAATACGCGTATCCTGCAAATATTCGCGACTGCTGCTTTTGCGGATTCCGGCCCAGGTTTCATAACCTTTTTCCAAAGCCTTTTCGACCAGGAAGCTGCCTATAAAGCCACTGGCCCCTGTGATGAGTATACGTTTATTATTCATATGCCAAAGATACAAATATTATTTGCCAAATATGAATAAAGGCGTCTGCCTATAAGGGCAAACGTACGAAATATGTGTTTTTATGCAGAAAGTTTATCTATATGGATAGCTGTTAGCTTATAGTTCTTTGATATATTGGGATAAGTAATAAGTTAAATGAGATACGAGTAGACAAGATACGAGAAGAAGGCTAACGGCTAAAAGCTAATAGCTAAAAAAACTGTTGCCTTTTAACTATATATGATTAATGGATGTAAAAATGACAGTACAGAAATAGTCCAAAAACTGTCAGATGTGTCAGGTTTTAACTATATACGGTTAATAAATGTGAATGAGATCAATGGCTAAAATCCTCTATTTCATGTTTTTGCCCTATCTGCCTGTATCCTAAGCAGTAGTCCTCCGGCAAAATTAATCAAAAATAGTTTATAGTAATCACATTAAGAGGATTAGTTGAGCCGAAACTGGAAATAAAAAGAACTTTAACGATATAAATATTTGTAGGTTTGAAAAATATGACTAAATTTGCATCCCGATTTGGATAGGATATAATATAAAAATAAACATATAAAACACAATAGCGATGTCCAAGATTTGTCAAATTACAGGAAAAAAAGCTATGGTTGGCAATAATGTTTCTCACTCTAATAGAAAGACAAAGAGAAAATTTAATGTCAATCTTTTTAAAAAGAAATTCTACTGGGTAGAAGAAGATTGTTGGGTTAGCCTGAATGTTTCAGCTGCAGGCCTTCGTACAATCAATAAAATTGGATTGGACGCTGCAATCAAAAGAGCGGCCGCAGATGGTTATTTAAACGCTTAATTTAGGAGGAACAGGAAATGGCTAAGAAAGCAAAAGGAAACAGAATCCAGGTGATAATGGAGTGCACAGAGCACAAAGCCAGTGGTATGCCGGGCACATCCCGTTATATTACGACTAAGAACAGAAAGAATACTACAGAGAGATTGGAGCTGAAAAAGTACAATCCTATATTGAAAAGAGTAACTGTACATAAAGAAATCAAGTAAAACAACATAAACCATGGCAAAGAAAACAGTCGCAGGTTATCGTGACCCATCAGCAAAAGACGGTCGTAACTATGCTAAAGTAATCAAAATGGTAAAGTCTCCTAAAACAGGCGCTTACACATTTAAAGAAGAAATGGTTCCAAACGAATCAGTAAAAGATTATTTCGCAAAATAGTCTTGTTAAAAATATTTAAAACGCCTCCTTCATTCTTATGCAGGGAGGTTTTTTATTATCCATTTCGTAGCTTTGCAGAAGGTAAAAATACCGGGCAGCCCCAAGGCTTAAGAGATTGATTTATTTTTATCTATATAATCAGAAGAATAAAATCTATGGGATTATTTGATTTCTTTTCGAAACAAAAAAAGGAAACGCTTGATAAAGGATTGGAAAAGACTAAAGAGTCAATGTTTTCCAAACTATCACGTGTTATTGCCGGAAAATCGAAAGTAGACGATGATGTACTCGATCAACTCGAAGAAGTGTTGATCATGTCCGATGTAGGGGTAAACACTACATTGAAGATTATCGAACGTATCGAAAAACGGGCAGCAAAGGATAAGTATGTAGACGACAAAGAGTTGAAAAATATACTGCGGGAAGAAATCGCTGATTTATTGACTGAAAATAATGCCGTAGATAATGATGATTTCTCTGTTCCGGAAACAGCAAAACCATATGTAATAATGGTTGTCGGAGTTAATGGTGTTGGTAAAACAACTACAATCGGCAAGCTGGCAAATCAGTTCAAGAAAGCAGGCAAGTCCGTCTACCTTGGTGCAGCCGATACATTCCGCGCCGCAGCCGTTGAGCAACTGGTTATCTGGGGCGAGCGTGTAGGTGTTCCGGTCATAAAACAGGCAATGGGTTCCGATCCGGCTTCTGTGGCTTTTGATACATTAAGTTCTGCTAAATCGAACAATGCCGATGTTGTAATAATAGATACAGCAGGACGGCTCCACAACAAAATCGGTTTGATGAACGAGCTTTCAAAAATAAAGAAAGTGATGGATAAGATAGTTCCGGGAGCACCGCATGAGGTACTACTTGTACTCGACGGCTCTACCGGACAGAACGCGTTCGAACAGGCTACACAGTTTACTGCTGCTACCGACGTTACAGCTTTGGCTATTACCAAACTGGACGGTACGGCAAAAGGAGGTGTCGTAATCGGTATTTCCGATCAGTTCAAGATACCGGTAAAATATATAGGTTTAGGAGAGGGTATTGACGATCTTCAGGTATTTCGCCGTCGCGAGTTTGTCAACAGTCTCTTTGGAGAATAAGAAATGAAGAAAAACAGAATAGATGTCATCACGCTTGGTTGTTCTAAAAATCTGGTAGACTCCGAGTTATTGATGAAACAATTGTTGGCAAACGGCTACACTGTAAAACATGATCCGGATAAGTCGGAAGGAGAAATCGTAGTTATAAATACATGTGGCTTTATAGGTGATGCAAAGGAAGAATCTATCAATATGATTCTTGAGTTTGCAGAGGCTAAAAAAGAGCGAAAACTGAATAAGTTGTTTGTAATGGGCTGCCTTACCGACAGGTATATGGAGGAATTGAAGGCCGAAATACCCGAAGTAGACAGCTTTTACGGGAAATTTGGATGGAAAGCCCTCATCTCTGATTTGGGTAAATCATATCATAAGGAGTTGGCGCTGGAACGCAACATAACCACTCCTTCACATTACGCTTATCTGAAAATTTCGGAAGGCTGTAACCGTGCCTGTTCCTATTGTTCTATCCCGATTATGACAGGAAAGCATCAGTCCAGGCAGATAGAAGAAGTAGAGGAAGAGGTCAGGCATCTGGTTGCTTCCGGTGTAAAGGAGTTTCAGGTTATCGCACAGGATTTGTCATATTACGGTTTGGACAATTACAAGCAGGCGAAGCTACCGGAATTGATTGATCGCATAGCAAAGATTGAAGGCGTGGAATGGATCCGTTTGCATTATGCATATCCGGCGAATTTCCCTTACGACCTGTTACCGGTGATGCGAAATAATGAGAATGTGTGCAAATATTTAGATATAGCGCTACAACATATCAGCGACAATATGCTGAAAAAGATGCGCCGCAATATTACGAAAGAGCAGACATATAACCTGATAAAGCGTATCAGGGAAGAAGTTCCCGGTATTCATATCCGCACCACTCTTATGGTAGGGCATCCGGGAGAATCGCATAAGGACTTTGAGGAACTGCTCCAATTTGTAAAGGATGTACGCTTCGATAGAATGGGTGCATTCCCTTATTCACATGAAGACGGAACGTATGCCTATGCGCACTACAGGGATGAAATATCAGATGCGGTAAAACAGGAACGGATGGATGTCCTGATGGCTTTGCAAGAACGGATAGCTCTTGATATTAATGAACAGAAGATAGGTAATACCCTTAAAGTAATTGTAGACAGGGAAGAATCAGACTATTATATCGGCCGTACTGAGTATGATTCGCCCGAAGTAGATCCTGAAGTATTGATTAAGAAAAATAAAATGCTTAATATTGGGGACTTTTACAATGTCAGGATAACGGGTGCCCAGCCATTCGATCTATATGGAGAAGTGATTTAAATCTAAATACAAATGCTATGACAAACCAGGAATTAATAGCTGCATTGGCTAAACGGTTAGGGTGGACTCAACGACAGACTTCCGAAGTATTGGAAGCTACTGTTTCCATAATTAATAGCAATCTTGAAGATGGGAACTCTATTAATATTCAGGGGTTCGGTCTTTTTGAAACAAAGAAAAAAGGAGAACGGATATCCGTTAACCCTGTATCAAAACAGCGTTTCCTTGTTCCTCCTAAAATCTCATTGGCATTTCGTCCCGGACAAACAATAAAAGATAACCTTAAAAATCTGGAAGTAAATGAATGAACGGCTTAGTCTACAGGATTTAATTGACCTTCTGGCAAAAAAACAGGGAATAGCGAAAAAGGAGGCGGAAACTTTTCTACGTGAACTAATTGCTGTTATCTCAGTGAGTATAGAGAGCAATGATTCGGTACGGATAAAGGACTTCGGTGTATTTAAACTGGTTAAGGTGAACGCACGTAAAAGTGTGGATGTGAATACAGGGGAGGCTATTGAGATTCCGGCTCATTACAAACTTAGCTTCACGCCTGATAAATCACTAAAAGAAGCTATCAATAAACCTTTCGCTCATTTCGAGAGTGTTGTCCTTGAAGATGGGGTTTCTTTCGAAAATGTAGAAAGCGAAACCGAAGAGGATATTACCGAAGAGCTGGACGATAGCACTGATACAAGCTCCATCGAAGAAGAAATTACAGAATATATCAATGTTCCTGAGGAATCAGCGGAAAAAGCTATCGAAGCAAATGAAATAGTAGAAGGAACTCCTGATCCGGAGATAGAAACCGAGGCAGAAGCAGAGTCTGCCATAACAGAAGCTAAAGCAGAGGCTGAAATAGATACCGAAGAAGAAAACACCGTAGCAAACGCTCCCGGAATAATTCATGAAGAAACAGTTGCGCCCTTCAAGACTCCTTCTGCCAGTACAGACATTGAGTCTATGTTCTACAATCACAGAAAGAAGTCTAAGCGCAGACGCTTTATCTCTTTGGCTTTTGTTATACTTCTTATTTTAGCGGCGTTTGCTATTGGCGGATACTATTTTCAGGAACTGGCAGGATTTTTAACAGGACAACCTCCTGTGGATAAGAGCAAAAAAGTAGTAATTGTTTTTGATAAGAAATCACCAGTCGATTCACTGGCGCAGAAACAAGATTCGACACAAATACAAGGCATTGCTCAGGAAACAAAGAAAGAGCCTCAGCAGGAAACAAAAATGCCGAAAACCGAGCCAAAGAATGAAGACGTAAAGGTTACCGCCCAGCCGGTTAAAGATTCTTCCAAACCTCTGGCTACAGAAACTATACGAAGTGGTCATACTCTTCGGAACATAGCACTGGGATACTACGGTCATAAATCTTTTTGGGTCTATATCTATGAAGAAAACAAGAGCGTTATCAAAAACGCGAATAATATCGCACTCGGGACAAAGCTGATTATACCTGCCCCAGCCAAATACGGTATTGATTCGAAGAATCCGGCTTCGATAGAGAAGGCCAAACAACGCGAAGCGAAGTTATTTAAAGAGATGGGTATCTGATAATATCAGAGATATTCTACCTTTAAGAAATGTGTGGAACGCTTCTCCTTAGGGGGAACGGTCATATAATCTCCGTATTGTTTTCTCAAGTATGTATCCACTTCTTTCGGGGCGGAAAACTCCTTGCCTTCGAATGTGACCTTTTCCACAGGGAACATATATCTGGCATTATGGTTGGTTGAGTTCCCTATGCCATAGCTATGTAATATATTATCCGGTTTGGTAATAGCACATATTCCTCTGGCAATCCATATAAGCAGGACCCCTATAGGATATAAGACTAACGAAGTGGCATATTCATAGAAGAACTTTAATGAATGGAACGGCCGGCCTCTTTTCAATCGCCTGAAAGCCCTGCCATAAAAGAAATCTACAATATTCTTCATCCATCTGTAGCTTCTCTCCTCAGAAAAAATATCAATAAAAATTCCCTTTTCCTTATACCTTGCCATATCCTCTTCTTCGGAATGTACAATAGAATACCTGTCCCTTACTTTGGAAAAAAGTAGTCTGTAGCTTTTCTCTTTTGGTGTTTGCAAATAGAGATTATCCGGCAGTTCCTTGGGCAAAATCCTTAGCAGCTTCAGATAATCGGGGCGAAGCAGCTCTATGTCAATATCATCATCCCACGGGATAAACCCTCCGTGACGGATAGCCCCCAGTAACGTTCCCCCACTAACCCAATATGGCAGATTATGTTTGTCGCAGATATCTGTTACTACAACAAGTATATCGAGCATCTTCAACTGTAATGTCCTTAATTCAGAACCTTCAGGATTGTATATTGCTTTTAAATCTTCGGTTTCGTTCATTTATTCTTTAAGAATAGTATAAGTTTCAATAATTTTATAAATACAGATGGTTTTAGTGAAGCAAATGGAGGTATCATTCTCATGTACTTCTTCTGGGATATACAAAGAACAATCCAACGAGCCCAAAGAAACGCGATCAGATCATCCCCGTTGTATCTGCCCGTTTCCCCATTTTTCCGTATAAGTTTCGAAAACCAAGCAGAAACGTCATTCAACTGTGAAACGGATACCTCTTGACGGTTTCCCATGCTATATAGCCGGAAAGTTACCTTGTGGCAATACAACTCCTGCCCGGCAGGTACAATATCCAATGATCCCAGTTCATCAGAGATAATCTTATCTTTCAGTCTATCCTGTATCTTGTTATTCAGTACGGATACGTTGCTGTCATGCCAGCGATAAGCAAACAACTCGTCTTTCAGGTTAGCGATCTTTCCCTGTTTTGCTATCCGGCACCAGAGTTCGTAGTCTTCCACATGCTTATATGCTTCATCATACCTGTTCTTCTCCAACACTTCACGGCGAATCATTACAGTAGGATGAATAAACGGCGGAGAGAATAAAAGATTGATTTGCAAAAAATCATTATCCTGCAGATTTCTTATTTTTCCGGTTCTCTCACCCTTATTGTTGATAACGGAGGCGTTAGTCCCACACATCAGATAACCGGGATGAGTATCCAGAAAGTTTGCCTGTATTCTCAGTCGTTCGGTAAGAGAGATATCATCCGCGTCCATACGGGCGATGTATTCACCTCCACATAGGTCGATCCCTTTATTGAGCGTCTTTATCAATCCCAGATTTACAGGGTTCTTTGCATAGTATATCCTGTTGTCATTATAGCTGCATATGATTGCTTCACTATCGTCTGTAGAGCCGTCATTGACTAGTATCAGTTCCCAATCCTTAAAGCTCTGGGAGCGTATGCTGTCTATGGCCTGCGACAAGTATTGTCCGGCATTATAAACAGGCATCAGTATGGAAACTTTAGGCATATTATTATCGTTTAAAGGTTTTATTATAGGAGAGTTTCACAAAATCGATTGTTTCCTGCATAATGACCGAACCAAAAACCTTCATTATAAGAAGGTAAACACCGCTTCCCACAATAGCGGGAATAGTAAGTAATAAAAATACATTTTCCAGCCTTGTCATATAAAGCAGTACAAAAGGGGCGAATGAAACCACTGATATAATAACGTACGGTATGGTATCCTTCAGTATTTCCATAAATGAGTATGATATACGTTTCCCGGCTATATATATGCCTGCAAAAAAAGCCAGTACATTTACAAGGCTTAATCCTGTTACCAGTCCTTGTATGCCAAATTGTACGCCAATGGCAATAGCGACCAGTATAAGCACGTTTTTACACGCTTCAATCTTTAGCAGCAACTTCGATTCTCCTTTAAATTGTAGCAGTGATGAAATAAGACCGAAGTGCGGTAAGAAAGCCCCTCCGATAGCCAATACTTGCAATATAGGAATTACATCCGTCCATTCGGGAGGCAGATAGATAGAAACTATCGGGCTCGCCGTTACTATCAGCAACATAGCCACAGGAAAAGAGATAAAAGATGTGATACGCATAACTTTCCGGTATGCCTTTTTGCTTCTTTCGTCATCTTCTCCTATCTTCGACAACAGTGGATAAGCCACACTCCGCATCCCGTCGCTGATAACCGACTGCGGTATATTTGTCAGTTTCAGGCCCTGACTGTATGAAGCCACCTGGGGTATAGAGAACTTTTTACCGATAATCAAGGGTGATATATTGTTACATATTTGTCCGAACAGTCCGGATATCAACAGATTTATGCTATAGGACGACATTTTTTTTATATGCAGGAAGACGAATTTCCCACTTGGCCTCCATTTTACAAAAATCCATAACAATGAGCTTCTGATAAAACTTTGTAAAACCTGCTGGGCAGCCATACTCCATATTCCATATCCGTTGTACGCCATCAATATTGCTATCAATCCCGATACACACCATGCGACAAGCGTAATCCGTGTATTGAGCTTGAAATTCATTTCTCTCACCAGATTTACATTCTGTATAATTGCGAATGCATTGAAGACAAAGGCCAGGAATACAAAACGCGCCAAATCTGTCAATACAGGTTTTTCATAAAACCAGCTGATAACAGGCGCGCAAAAGAATAGAATTGTGTACAGGCTAAGACTGATTACTATATTGAAATAAAAAACAGAGGTATATTCTTCAGGATGTACTTCCTTTTTCCGGATCAGTGCCGATGAATAACCGCTCTCCTGCAACATGCCCGAAATAATGGTAAAGATGGCCAGCAAATTTACCGTCCCAATATCTTCTTTAGATATCAGACGGACGAGAATATAAAAGAAAAGCAGCGTAATAATCTGCTGTCCGCCTTTATCAATAAAGCTCCAGAACAAAGCTACACCTGTTTTCCTTTTAAGAGAATCTGCCATTTATATGTAATACAATTATTGGACACAAAGTTAACAACTATTTCAATTTATGGTCAATAGTTTGCCGCTAACAATCATGGGAGATTGGAATTATTTATCCCCAAAAAACTGTAGACAAACTTCTGCATATATTTTCTTCATTCATTCCATATTTGCTTTCCATATATCAATTTTTCAAAGAACGGGATACTAAGAGTTTCTTATATAGATAAAGATTATGCATTTTTATGATCTTTTTAACTAAAAACATCAAATAGTAAAGTAGACATTGCAAAACAGGCAAAAACGTGATTATCACTTAGAATAACAAATAATTTGTCATTAAAAATGACTAACAAATTTCTTTCTTGCCAAATAATTTGTTATTTTTGTACAGCTTTTAAAAAAGGATGTTTTATAACATAAATATTTTATTCCTACTAAAGCGTTTAAATAGGATATACTCGATTATTTAACTATAAAATTAAAAACAAAATGATTAAAGTAGGTATTAACGGTTTTGGACGTATTGGTCGTCTGGTATTCCGTGCTGCACAAGGCAGAAGTGACATTCAAGTTGTTGGTATCAATGACCTTATCGATGTTGAATATATGGCATATATGCTAAAATACGATACTGTTCATGGAAAATTCAATGGTACAGTTGAAGTAAAAGACGGCAAATTGGTAGTAAACGGAAACGCTATCCGTGTAACTGCTGAAAAAAATCCTGCTGACTTGAAATGGAATGAAATCGGCGCTGAATATATCGTAGAGTCTACAGGTCTTTTCCTTGAAAAACCTAAAGCTCAGGGCCATATCGACGCTGGTGCTAAATATGTAGTTATGTCTGGTCCTTCTAAAGACGATACTCGTATGTTCGTTTGCGGAGTAAACCACGATAAATATGAAAAAGGCGAGCAATTCGTTTCTAACGCTTCTTGTACTACAAACTGTCTTGCTCCTATCGCCAAAGTATTGAATGACAAATTCGGTATCGTTGAAGCTTTGATGACTACAGTTCACGCTACTACTGCTACTCAAAAAACAGTAGACGGACCTTCAGCTAAAGACTGGAGAGGCGGACGTGCTGCTGCCGGTAACATCATCCCTTCTTCTACAGGTGCTGCTAAAGCTGTAGGTAAAGTTATCCCTGAGCTTAACGGAAAACTTACAGGTATGTCAATGCGTGTACCTACTCTTGACGTTTCTGTTGTTGACTTAACTGCCCGTCTAGCTAAAGAAACTAGCTACGAAGATATCTGTAAAGCTATGAAAGAAGCTTCTGAAGGCGAATTGAAAGGTGTTCTCGGATATACTGAAGATGCTGTTGTTTCTTCTGATTTCATCGGAGACGCACGTACTTCTATCTTCGATGCTAAAGCTGGTATCCAATTGAGCCCAACTTTCGTTAAAGTTGTTAGCTGGTATGACAATGAATGGGGATTCTCAACTAAAATGCTTGAGCTTATCGCTCACATGGCTAAAGTTAACGCATAATATACGATAGCTTAATATATAGGAAAGAGCAGCCGCATGGTTGCTCTTTTTTTGTTATATACAGAAAACCAGGAGTATCAATATGTGCCGGAGAATACCGATGGTATATTTCTCTCCGTCTTTAAACGGAAAGCCCTGCCATATAGCAGGGCTTATCTTTTATAATCCTACTTATCTATTCCCTCCAATGTGAATAAGAAAGCATAATCCAAAGCAATATCTTTCAGATAGTCGAACCGCCCACTGGCCCCGCCATGCCCGAACTCCATATTCGTTTTCAGCAACAGCACATTATTATCGGTCTTCATATCCCTTAGCTTAGCCACCCATTTGGCTGGTTCGAAGTATTGCACTTGACTATCGTGTAAACCTGTAGTGACAAGTATATTCGGATAGTCTTTCCTCTCTACATTTTCGTAAGGGCTGTAACTTTTCATATAGAAGTACGCATCTTTATCCTTAGGATTTCCCCATTCGTCAAACTCATTCGTTGTCAAAGGAATACTCTCATCTAGCATAGTATTCACCACATCCACAAAAGGCACATCGGCGATCACTCCATGCCAAAGATCCGGATTCATATTTATAACCGCACCGATAAGAAGCCCTCCGGCACTACCGCCCTGAGCATACAAATGCTCCTTACCGGTATAATTTTCTTTCACAAGGAATTCGCCACAGTCGATAAAATCAGTGAATGTATTTATCTTTTTCATCAGTTTACCGTCTTCGTACCACTGGCGCCCCATTTCCTGACCTCCGCGAATATGAGCTATCGCATATATGAATCCTCTGTCTAAAAGACTCAGGCGATTGCTGCTGAAAGAAGCATCCATACTGGCACCATAACTTCCATAGCCATATAGCAACAATGGTGTTTTACTGTCTTTCTTTGTTGTTTTCTTGTACACAAGCGAGATAGGTACTTTTGTTCCGTCTTTGGCCGTAGCATACAATCTCTCGGTCTGGTAATCCTCTTTGTTGTATCCTCCCACTACTTCGCGTTCTTTCATCAATGTTTTTTCATGGGTATCCATGTTATAATCAAATGTGGAACTCGGCGTAGTCATCGATGTATAGCCATAACGGACGATACTGCTTTCGTATTCGGGATTCGACGCCGTATAAGCCATATAAGTAGGCTCTCCGAAATCAATATAATGTTCTTTCCCGTCTTTCAGGCTGCGCACACAAAGCTTTATAAGACCTTCCTTCCGTTCCTCAAGTACGATAAAATCTTTAAATTCATCAACACTTTCCAGCAATACATCGGCACGATGAGGGATATATTCCTTCCAGTTATCCACCCCCGTTTTATCCAATGAACATTCCATAACGCGGAAGTTTTTTGCATCCTTATTGGTAAGGATAAGAAACCTGTCGGCCAAAGGAATTATATCATACAATACATCTTTGATTCTTGGCTGGAATGATTTGAAGGCAGACATCGGCTTATCGGCTTCGATGAAGAATGTTTCTGACGACAAGGTTGCCTGTGACTGGATAAAGATATACTTCCGATTTTTGGTTTTACCCACTCCTATATAATTACTTTTATCCTTTTCTTCATAAACAGTCACATCCGAAGATGCATCCGTACCTAAGGTGTGCCGTTTGATTTTTTCGGACAATAAGGTTACCGGATTTTTCGACGTATAAAACACCGTCTTGTTATCTGCCGCCCATGTAGCTCCCCCGCTTGTGTTCGGAATCGTTTCTTTATAAACCTCACCTGTCTCCAGATTTTTGAAGTAGATAGTGTATTGTCTGCGGCTGACCTCATCCACACCATAGGCCATCAGTATATTGTCTTCACTGACCGAAATACCACCGACAGCGTAATAAGAATGACCTTCTGCCATTTTATCTACATCGAGCAATATCTCTTCCGAGGCTTCGAGACTTCCTTTTTTCCGGCAATACTTATAATATTGCTTTCCTTCTTCGGTTCGTGTATAATAATAGTAACCGTTTTTGAAGGTCGGCACACTTTCATCCGTTTCTTTTATCCGCCCTTTCATCTCATTAAACAATGCTTCCTGAAAACCGGCTGTACCGCCCATTACAGTATCCAGATAGGCATTCTCCGCCTTCAGGTAATCTACAACCAATGTGCTGTCCGGCCCTTTGCCAAAAAAGTCATACATCCAGTAGTACTCATCATTTACAGTATCCCCATGTATAATACGGAGATGCTCCTTCTTTTCGGCTATCGGGGCTTTTGCCTCTTTAAAGCCGTTTTTATTAGTTGTTGTACACGACATAAAAATGAATAGGATCAGAGTGGAAAACAATACTTTTTTCATACTCTTTGCTTTTTTATTATTAACATTTATAAACTTTCTCTAAAATTACGTTGTTCTTTTTTCTTATCAAAATATGTTTTAGGTAACATCTGTATAAATAGATAAAAAGTAACAAAAGTAGCACTTTAACCATTCTTGTAGGGGCAGGTCTTGTGCCTGCCCGTTATATGATAAGCGGGTAACCACAAGGGATTACCCCTATATAAACCCGAAAAAGGTAACAAAGGTTACACCTTTTCCCTCATTTCCTAATATGCTAATATACCGATTTGCTAATTATTTTTCAAAGAACCACTAGCTAATAACAAAAAGCCATCAGCTATTATATAGATAAACTTTCTCAGCAAACATACCATCCCAATCGCTATAAAATCTACTCTGTAACAAACATTCATTTTCAATGTGTAATATTTATTACACTTTTTTTGCAGAAAATTTACATATTTTGTATATTCAAAGAATCAAATCTAATACGAATAGAAATGAAGAAAATTTTTGTTTTAATAATCTTTTGCTTATCATTCAGCACTTTCTATGCGCAGGAATCTGACGAGTTACTGAAGAAACTGGTTGAGAAAAATGTACTTACCCAGTCTGAAGCCGATGAAATAAAAAAAGAGGCGGCAAATAAAGAACAAAAAGCAACCCTTCCACAGAAAGTAGAAAAAGTAAGGCAAGCCTTCAATACTCCTTATATGCAGTTTGGGGGAAACGGACAATTCATGTACAGATATTCCGATGTAGATAAAATACACAACGACTTCAAAGCTAAAAATCTGTTTATATCGGTAAGTGGAAAACTAAACGATTCGTTCCGCTACGGTTTTCTTTTAGAGATGGTAAATCCATCGGTTCAGGAATTCTGGGGAGAATGGACGGCAGCCAAAGAGTTTAATTTCAAAGTAGGACAATTCAAGAGCCCGTTCACACTGGAAAGCCAGTATGTACCGGCCACATTGGAAACAGCAGCTTATTCCCGTACCATATCCAATCTGGTAGGATATGCCGGAGAGGACGATGTATTGAAAAAACAAAACAATAAAAACAATTTCGGACGCGACGCCGGAGCGATGATTTCAGGAGAACTTTTCCCTATGGAAAAGCATAACCTGTTGCAATACTCCGCCGGAGTATTCCAGGGAACAGGTGTTACTACCGGGGAGACGAACAACGCTAAAGACTTTGCCGGAATGCTATTACTCCAACCCGTACAAGGACTGAGAGTCGGAGGAGGAGTCTACTTTGGCCAGGCATCATATGCCAAAGCCGGAGAAACAGTGATATCCGATCATGTACGCGACAGATGGTATGTGAGCGCGGATTATAAATCGGAACGTTTCAATGCCCGTGCCGAGTGGATAAATGGCAACGATGGTGGAATAGAAAAGGAAGGAGTTTATGCCATGGGGCTGTATTACCTTGTTCCAAAAAAACTGAACGCCTTACTAAAAGCCGATTACTATAACAGGAATAAAGATATTAATAGTGAGGTAATTGATTATACTGTCGGAATAAATTATTATTTTTATCCTCAGTGCCGGGTACAACTCAACTATACTTATTCGGACTATTCGAACAAATGGGATGCGCAAAATTCAAATGTAGTGATAGCACAACTGCAAATTGCGTTTTAAGGAAAATTTAAACACTAAGTAAAAGATAGTATTTAATGATACAATATAAAATCATAAATCACTGTTATTCTTTTACATAACAAGTAACAAATAGGTCTGTGACCTTAAATTAGTATACCATGATAAAAAAATTCCTGAGCCATATACCTAACCAGTTTATAGTACCTCTGTTTGTCGTAGGAGGTATTATAGTCGGATTGGGAGGATACTCAGTCTATATGTCGAGGGCTCACTCCTACCTTTCGGACGATCCCGCAGCATGTATCAACTGCCACATTATGACTCCATACTACCAGTCATGGAACCATAGTTCGCACGCGCAATGGGCTACTTGCAACGACTGCCACGTACCGCAGGATAATATCCTCAATAAATATGCATTTAAAGCTAAAGACGGGCTTTACCATGCCGCCGTATTTACCATAAATGGAGAGCCACAGGTAATCCGTCCACGGGACGAAAGCTACGGGGTGATAATGGACAACTGCATCCGTTGCCACACGCAACTCAATACGGAATTTGTAAATACAGGTATGATAAGTTACTGCGATGTACAGGAAGGCAAAGGCAAAGCTTGCTGGGACTGCCACACACAAGTGCCCCATTCCAAGATAAGCAATTTGTCCTCCTCGCCTAACGCGATTGTTCCCCTACCCGCCTCACCCGTACCGGAGTGGCTGAAGAAGAGAATGAATAAAAACTGAATCTAAACCTATAAAAATAAACAACTAAAAACTCTATAAATTATGTTCAAGAAATTAGCAGAAGCAATCAAACGGAAACCGATTATCGGATGGGGCATATTTGCCGTTGTCATGGTAGGAGTGTTTGCATTAGGCATCCTGGCTGCCTCCATAACAGAACGCCGTGCCGAAATAGCTACACTGTACAACAATAAAAAAATAGAGATAACCGGGATAAACCCTCACAATGAAGAATGGGGCATAAACTACCCGAGAGAGTATAATACGTGGAAAAAGACTGCCGATATGGATTTCAAAAGCAAGCATCTGGGCAATATGCCCGAAGATGTACTGGAATCGCGTCCCGAAATGGTAGTCCTATGGGGCCGGATACGCTTTTTCGCGTGACTATTCCGCACCGCGCGGACATATGCATGCCGTCGAGGACGTACGCAATACGCTTCGTACAGGATGTCCCGAAAACGGAGAGGGTGATATGCAGCCGGGTACTTGCTGGACATGCAAAAGCCCCGATGTACCACGCCTGATGCACGAAAAAGGTATTGAGAACTATTATAAAGCCAAATGGAGTGATTGGGGTGCGGAGGTAGTAAACCCTATCGGCTGTGCAGACTGTCACGACCCTGTTACGATGAATCTGACAATTACCCGTCCGGCATTAATAGAAGCATTTCAACGTCAGGGAAAAGATATCACTCAGGCCACACCTCAGGAAATGCGGTCACTGGTTTGCGCGCAATGCCATGTTGAATATTATTTTACAAAAGATAATAAATATCTGACATTCCCTTGGGATGGAGGCATGACTGTGGAAGCGATGGAGAAATATTACGACGAAGCAGAATTTACAGACTGGACACATGCATTAAGTAAAACCCCTATGCTGAAAGCCCAGCACCCGGATTATGAAATATTCCTGCTGGGACCTCATGCACAACGTGGCCTGTCATGTGCCGATTGCCATATGCCATACATGTCGGAAGGCGGTATAAAATACTCGAACCATCAGGTGATGAGTCCGTTGAAGAATGTAGCGAATACCTGCCAGACCTGTCACAGAGACAGCGAAGAGAACCTGAAAAACTATGTTTACCAATATCAGGATAAAGCATTAGAAATCCGCGATCGTATAGAACAGGAACTGTCGAAAGCTCACATCATGGCTAAAACAGCATGGGACAAAGGGGCAGACGACAAAGAAATGGCAGCTTCGCTCAAATTGCTTCGTCAGGCGCAATGGCGCTGGGATTTCGCGGTAGCTTCTCACGGAGCGTCCTTCCATGCTCCGGTGGAAACCCAGCGGATACTGGCTCACAGCCTCGACAAAACAATGCTTGCCCAGCTTGAATTGCAGAAAGTACTGTTCAGCTATGGAGTAACCGATATGCAGATGCCGGATATATCTACCAAAGATAAGGCTCAGGCATACATCGGGCTGGATATGAAGACCCTGAAAGAGAAAAAAGACAACTGGATAAAAACAGTAGTTCCTCAATGGCTCGAAAAAGCTAAAAAAGAAGGGAAATTAACAGCAAATATTTAAACAGGCCCTTAAACGGCAGATAAAAAAGAAGAGAGTGTCTGAAAAAGACTTCAGGCACTTTCTTCTCTTCATATACATATGGAACAAGGAAAACGTAAGATGTGGCAATTCCCGTGGCGGTACAAAGAAAGTATCGCTTTTGTGGCAGGTTTTGTCTTCATTGGTTTTATGCTTCAGATTACAGTAGGAAAGTTTGACTTTTACCTGCTACAGGCTCCGGTCAACCTTATCCTCGGTGGCGCGGTAATAGCATTTCTCATATTACTCTCATTCGCCCGCAAAAGTGCTTTCTACCAATGGATATCGGGTGTTCCGCTTTCGGTAACCCTCATTGCTGCGCTGTTGGTATTGGGGCTGATAATGGGACTTACTCCGCAATTCGCGCGTCTCGATCCTCACGATAAAGATATATTCACGGTGCTTGGATTCAGGCAGGTAACAAGCAGCTGGCCTTTCGTGCTGATATATTTCCTTACGCTGATTTCCTTAGGTTCACTGATTGTAAGAAGGCTGGTCGCTTTCCGCAAGCAGGATTATGCTTTCTATTTCAATCATATAGGGCTCTGGATTCTCCTTTTTGCCGCAGGGCTGGGAGCCGCCGATATAAAAAGATATGTAATGCATGTCCGCGAAGGTGAAGTGGAATGGCGTGTCTATAGCGAAAACAAAGATGTGCTGGAACTTCCAGTCGCCATACAGCTCAATGATTTCGAGATGGAAGAATACCCGCCTAAACTCACAATAATAGACAGGGAAAGCGGCGAATCACAGCCTAAAAACAAACCTGATTATTTCCAGATAGACGAGAAAAGGCCTAACGGCACACTCGATAAATGGGATATCAGACTTGAAGAATATATCCATCAGGCAGTACGCAACAGTGACAGTACTTATCAGGCTGTGCCTATGCCCGGCTCCAGTCCGGCAGCAAAAGTATCGGCAAAGAACATGCAAACAGGCGAGATGCGTAAAGGATGGGTATGCGGAGGCAATATGGCACAGTTATATATGACATTACCTCTCGACTCTCAATATTGTATTGTAATGACACAACCCGAGCCAAAGAGATTCCTGTCGGACATAGATGTATTCATGGAAGACGGAAGCGAACAGCACGCGGTTCTGGAAGTAAATAAACCTTTAAGAATAGGCAGTTGGACTATCTACCAGTACGGATATGACAATCAGGCCGGCAGAATGTCCACATACAGCAGTATGGAGCTGGTATACGACCCGTGGCTCTATCCTGTCTATGCCGGAATAATTCTATTGTCCGTAGGTTCGATATGTTTATTATGGTCGGGAAACAAAAAAAGAAAGGCGGAAGATGACTTGGGATGAATTTCTTTGGTTTGCAATACCTGCAATGATTTGCTGGATAAGCGCAGGAGCACTGGTATATAAATGTAAGAAAACATTTATCGTAGAAGGACTAATGATAGCCGGCATTGCTATTTTTGCCGCGTTTATCATCGGCTTATGGATAGGACAGGAACGCCCTCCGCTCCGTACAATAGGTGAAACCCGGTTATGGTACTCATTCTTTCTGGCAACAGTTGGTTATTTTACATACAAGCATTGGAAATATAAATGGCTGTTGTCATTCTCCAGCCTGGTCGCCTGTGTTTTTGTCTGTGTAAATATATTCAAGCCGGAAATACATTCGACCAACCTGATGCCTGCCCTCCAAAGCTATTGGTTTGTGCCGCACGTTACAGTCTATATTTTATCCTATGCCATGCTTGGGGCTGCGACCATTGCTGCTATTATTCAGTTGGTAAATCTGAAAAAAGACAGGCTGGATGATAACCTGTACAAGCTGATGGATAATGTTGTTTATATCGGTTTCGGCTTCCTCATACTGGGAATGCTCATGGGAGCAGTATGGGCAAAGGAGGCATGGGGACACTACTGGTCGTGGGACCCGAAAGAGACATGGGCGTTTATTACATCGGCGGGATATTTAGTCTATATCCATATGCGGCTGCAAAAATATCATGTTAAGTTTGTTTTATGGATGCTGCCAATCGCGTTTGTTTTACTTATGATTACCTGGATCGGCGTCAATTATCTTCCTGCCGCACAGAATAGCATCCATGTTTATTCGAATTGAGAAAATTCTTCGGTATTAATAAGTTGAAAAAAGGTTCTATTATTCTATGCATTTTTTTCTACGCGCAATTAAAATTGCTTGTGTTCCTTTTGGCCAAATCCCCAAAAGGAACCAAAAACGCTTTAGCGCCCCGCATCAAAGACCGACCCGTAACGGACAAAAAGACGAAACGGAAAAACTCGCTGGAAAGATCGTATAACCCGAATCGAAGGATAAGCTCAAACACGTTTCCGTTTTTTTCGTCTTTTAGCCCTACGGGTACCCCGTCCTTGAAGCTAACGGCGCGGGCTGACGCATATTTCATTCTCGAAAGGGCTTTGCCTTACTAAGGCGTCAGCGGATGCGCATTAGTTTCGCAGGCGGGCACCTGTCCGGAGCAGCCGGCGTGGAAAGGGACGGGGCGATAGCCCGTTTGTCACTTTCAGCTGGCAAACCGTTGACAGGTCGCCGAGAAACGAAGCGCTAGCCTTTTGGTTCGTTTTGGGCAATGCCAAAATGAACATTCAGACGGAACGAAGTGTAGTCGATAATAATCCAACAATTTTATACTACAATAATTACTTTAACTATTGATTGGCATTATTCATTATCTCTTCGCTTTCTTCCTTCTCTTTCCATGATTATACACCGGTCTTCTATTACCCACTATTACTGATTTCCTGATTTCTTGTCGTCGCCGGGCACAGGCTTTATCCAGTCTTTCTATCATCTCCGCAGTCTCTGCATCTTCATTCTCCTCAATCACTACTGAAACCTCTTTTTATTTTTCTTCATCTTCTACAACATCCCTTTCTATGTTATCTATAACGGTCTCTTCCTCAATCACCCGATTATCTCTCGTGGTATACATCTCCTCCCCTTGGGGCAGGGAGGGGTTGTTCCTATCCAGCAACATCTTTATTGTCCGCAGATCGGGAGGACATTCCTTCTTTATTATCACTTTCGATTTGAAAACTAGTTTATCGGGATTCCTTTCATCAGGAACATATACATCCTTTTCCACTGTTGTCATATATCCTTCCAGTTTCTTTTTCAGCGCGGCCTGCATCATTGTCTGCATCGCTTCGCTACGGCGACTGACAGCCATATCTACCTCTTTCCTGAATCCGGGTTTAGTGTCCAGCCAGCCGTAATAAGCCTGCCTGCTAAAACCTAAAGCCCTACATACCTGAGTGGTAGTATAAAACTCTTCTTCGATAAGAAAAACGACTTTATCTACTAATTCTTCACTATACTTTGCCATACTTTTTAGATAATTACGAGTGTGGAACAGATAATGATTATTTCTTCATTTCCTGTTTTTTCAGTATAGATAAATGTATTTTGATTTCATAAAAATTAACACAGCATATTATACGAATCAGCAGTTGGATTTTAACGTTGGATTTTTTCACCAGCCTTTCTGTTTTTTCATTTTGCCTTGATGCAAAACGAAACAAAAAATCAAGGCTGCATCCTCCGGCGACCCAAAACCGCAGCTCCGGTGGGGCAAAATAATACGGAATCATTTTTAGTTAGCTTATCAGCCGTGTATAGCAGCTACCCTATTTTGCCCTACACCTCCGCTTTACGGATTGGGTGCCCCGCCTGCGGGACGAGGCCGGAATCGCGATGCGGCGACAAGACAGAGATTTTTCATGCTTTAGCCCCACGTGCGTCAGCCCTTGCGCATTAGTGACGCAGGCGGGGTACCCAATCCGTTGCAGGCGGCGTAGAATCAAACGGGGCGATAGCCCGTTTGTTTGATTCAGCCGTCAAAACGGTTTTGGGTCGCCGAGGAACGCAGCGCTAGCCTTTTGGTTCGTTTTGGGCAATGCCAAAATGAACGTTTAAGCGCAACGAAGTGAAGCAGAAAAAATACAACATTAAATCTCAACTACTGATTCGCATGAATAATGAAAAATAGAAAAAAGTGTCAAGTTTGTCAACTTTTTAAAAAGCTGAAATTAGACGATAAAATAGAGAATGCCTGATTCTCAGTTTTTCATTCTTTATTATTAACCGATTCCTGCTATTTTTGTAACCATTATGAATAAAAGTATTCTGCGTTTAGCTATTCCGAATATTATATCCAATATTACTGTGCCGCTTTTGGGTATGGTGGATATGTATATAGTAGGCCATCTCGATTCGGAGGATTATATCGGGGCAATTGCGCTTGCGACAATGATCTTCAATTTTATCTACTGGAGTTTCTCCTTTCTGCGTATGGGTACAAGCGGATTTACGGCCCAGTCCTATGGGGCTGGTAGCCATCAGGAGCAAACCAATATTTTGCTTCGCTCACTCGCTGTGGCAATGGGAGCAGGCGTTGTTATTATTCTGCTGCAATACTTTATTGCCCATGCGGGTTTCTATTTGCTGAATGGAGAGCCTACGGTAAAAGGATACGCCCTCGACTATTTTTATATATACATCTGGGCTGCTCCGGCTATTCTGGGGATGTACACTTTTAATGGCTGGTATGTAGGGATGCAGAATGCCAAGATGCCGATGATTGTAGCTATCGGAGTCAATATAGTCAATATCGGATTGAGTTTTGCCTTTGTCTATGGTTTTGGGATGAAGATAGAAGGGGTGGCTTTAGCTTCCGTATGTGCACAATATACGGGCTTTCTTTCGTTCCTTCTTTTCTGGAATATAAAATATGGCTGGCTGAAACAATATATCAATCTGAAGGTGCTGAAAGATTTATCATCTTATATCCCGTTTTTTAAGGTCAACAGCGATATCTTTATCCGTACGATGGCTCTTGTCGCTGTTACTACCTTCTTTATGTCTGCTTCAGCAAAGTCGGGGAAAGATGTGCTGGCGGCCAATGCTTTACTGATGCAGTTGTTTATTCTGTTCTCATATATGATGGATGGGTTTGCCTATGCTGCCGAGGCGTTGACAGGCAGATTTATAGGGGCAAAAGACAGGATTAAGCTGAAATTTCTTGTCAGAAGGCTGTTTGTCTGGGGTATTGTTATCGCTTCATTCTTTACGCTTATCTATGTCCTCTTCCTGGATCAGATATTGGGCATTTTGACCGATAAGCAGAATATTATAGAATTCAGCAGGCAATTTCATATCTGGGTGTATATGATTCCCTTTGCGGGCTTCTCTGCTTTTCTTTGGGACGGGGTGTTTGTGGGGGCGACTGCTTCTCATCAGATGCGTAATTCTATGTTGATAGCAGTTGCCGGATTTTTTGTATTGTATTTTGCTTTTTCAAATATTTGTGCGAACAATATCCTGTGGATTGCGTTTATTGTGTATCTGGCTTTGAGAGGGATAGTACAGAGTTTTATGGCTCCTGCTATTTTGAATGATTCCAGATAGTTGATAATCAATTTAATAAATTACTTAACTTGTTATGAGCAAAATTGCAATAGTTTACGGGTCATCTACCGGGGCCACAGAAGCGGTAGCAGAAAAAATACAGGCATTGTTCGACGATGCTGCACTCTTCAATGCTGAGAGTGTGAGTGTTGATGATTTGAAACCATATGACTTTTTGATTTTCGGGGCATCTACGACAGGGGTAGGCGATTTACAGGACGATTGGGAAGTTCTTCTGCCTAAGGTTGAAAAGATGGATTTTACCGGAAAAAAAGTTGCTCTATTCTCACTGGGAGACAGTGCTTCATTCTCCACAAGCTTTGCCGGAGCAATGTATTACATTTACAAAGCACTGAAAGGGAAAGTCGAAATAGTAGGTTCGGTCTCTACCGACGGCTATACATTCGATGAGTCTGATGCTGTTATTGATGGTCGCTTTATCGGTCTGGCATTAGATGAAGATAACGAATATAACGAAACTGATGCACGTCTTACTGCATGGGTGGAAGATTTGAAGAAATATCTGAACTGATATATTTTAGTTAGTGTATATAGTAAGAAGCCGGATGGTGTATGTCGTCCGGTTTTTGTTTTTTAGAGGATGTTCCTGATCTCTTCCAGTCTGGCGACTGTATGAGTCGGCTCGAAATCTTCGGAAGGCTTGTTCTTGGGGTTATACCATATCTGGTCCAGTCCGCTGTTGTAGGCCCCGCCAATGTCTGTAAACAGGTTGTCACCAACCATTATGATGTTTTCGGGTTTAACCTCGATTTCGTTCAGGGCATACGTGAATATATCCGGGTGTGGCTTGTTTACCCCCACTTTGTCGGACAGGATAACCTTATCGAAGTATGATGAAATACCGGCGCTTTCCATCTTTATGTATTGCATTTCGGTGAAGCCGTTGGAGAGGATATGTATCCTGTAACGGGGGTGCAGGTAGTCCAGCAGTTCTTTTGCGCCTTCTACCAATACGCCTTTTCTCATTATCCGGGCTATGAAGTCGTCGTTGATAGCCAGGGCCTGCTCTTCGGAGATTTCTTCTATGCTGTTCAGAGGGCCTATAAAGCGTTCGCGTTGCAGTGTCTGCTTGGTAATCTGTCCTCTGCCGTAGAGTTCCCACAAATGGCTTACATTTGCGTAATAGATAGTATAGAAGTCATGGAAGGACGGGAAGTAGCGGCTGAACGCATAGTCATCATATATTTCTGTTAATGTGAGGCGGGTATTCTCTATGGTGTCTATCAATGTGTCGTCTAAGTCGAGGAGTATGTCGCTGTATTTCATATCGGGATTATAATTTAGGGCAAAGATAAGCATTTTAGTCGCAAGTTGCGGTAGAAAAGAGAAGTCCCTCCGATCCGGTTAAAGAAGGGAGGGACTAAAGATTATCTTGTTATTTTGCCTGCTCAACCAGCTGCATTGGTCATTATATGAGATGCATCCAAAATTATTTTGAGTAAGAATAATATGGCGATTACATACACAGTAGTTGATACGTCTTTGTGTTTACCTGAACAAACTTTGATGAAAGCAAAGCTAAGCATACCGAATACGATACCTTCTGCAATACTATAGGTGAAAGGCATAAATACGATGGTAAGGAATGCTGGTAGTCCTTCGCTCATGTCGCTAAAGTTAATTTTGGCAACGGATGAGATCATAAACAGCCCGACGATAATAAGTGCAGGAGATGTTGCTGCTGCTGGAACCATTAAGAATAACGGAGCAAAGAACAGGGCAAGTATAAACATCATAGCGGTACTGACAGAGGTTAGTCCGGTACGTCCGCCCGATGCTACGCCCGATGCACTTTCCACATATGCGGTAATGGTACTTGTTCCTAAGATAGAGCCTACTGTAGTTCCTAATGCATCGGAGAACAGAGCTTTTTTCATTTGAGGGAAGTTGCCGTCTTCATCGGCCAGCCCTGCTTTGGAAACAACACCGATCAATGTACCTACAGTGTCGAAGAGGTTAACGAACAGGAGGGTGAATACCACCACAAGCATATTGAATGATAGAATATGATCCCATTCGAATTGGGCAAAGATAGGAGCAATAGAGGGCGGTGTGCTGATGATGCTGGTATCGGGTAATGTTACATCGCCCAGAATGATACCGAAGATAGTTGCCACAACTATTCCTATAAGTATAGAACCGTTTATGTTCCTTACAAACAGAACGGCTGTAACAATCAGGCCTAAGAAGGCGATCCATACACTATGTTGGGAAAAATCACCCAGTGCTACCAGTGTGGCGGGGCTTGAAACCACTATTCCTGCATTTTTTAGTCCGATCAGAGTGATAAATAGTCCGATCCCGACAGGTATAGCGTCTTTCAATACCTTTGGTATGCTCTTTACTATTAGTTCCCGTACATTGAAAAATGTTAGGAGTATAAAAATGATACCTTCGATGAATACAGCAGTCAAAGCAAATTGCCAGGAATATCCCATTACTCCGCAGATGGTGAATGCAAAGAAAGCATTTAAGCCCATTCCCGGAGCTTGCGCTATCGGAAGTTTGGCATAGAGAGCCATCATCAGGGTAGCGAAGATTGTAGCCAGAGCTGTTGCAGTGAACAGGGCATCTTTATCCATACCGGTAGTCGATAATATACTAGGATTGACTATCAGTATGTATGACATGGTTAAAAAAGTAATAAGCCCGGCGAGAAGTTCTTTGCGGATGGTGGTCTTATTCTCTGTTAGTTTAAATGTTTTTTCGAGGAGATTTTTCATTGTTTTTCAAATCTTAGAAGTTCCACTTAGCGGCTATTGTAGGGTTGATGTACGCTTTGTCTTTATTAGTGAGGAAATTATTGCTGATTTCTATTTCACTACCTAAAGCCAGATTAGGGCTAACATTATACCAGAACTGAGGTTCGGTCAGAAATACGATCTCTTTGCCGCTGGTGGGATCTGCATGGGTTTTAGCCTTGTTTTGTGTCCAGACATCCATAAACCCGCAAACTCTGAATTTGTTATTGCACAAGTCGACACCCCATGTAACGGTCCATTGTACGTCGTTACTCACTTTCTCAAAGGCGTTGTACTTATATACAACATATGTTCCTAAAACGGCTTTGCCTACCATTGTGGAGTATGATGCACCGGCCATATATGCATTTGCTATTGAGAACCCGAAGTTCTCGGCCTTTCCTACACCACCATTAAACTCGACGTGAGCCATAACAGGGCTTTTGCCTAATTTAATGTCGCGGGCAATTTCGAGATACATAGTACCAATGTTTCCCCGGCTTTGGTTAAAATCCAGATCCACAAACATAAATGTCGAACCCCATTTGTCCGGTTTGAACATTTCAAATGTTGCTGTGAAATAGTTTTTATCTGAGATTTTGTTTCCATGTAATGCATGGCGCGGATCGAAATGCAACTGAAGATTTTGCGCGTACGCTGAAAATGAAAGCATTAATAGCCCTAAAGAGAAGAATACCTTTTTAACCATAATTATAAGATTTGAGATTTAGATGCAAAAATAAACAAAAAAAGCGCCTGTTGATATTTCCGATACTATTTAACAGAATAAATTTATCTATACTATTTTATATGGTGTTAAAATGCTTATTTATAAAAGGATTAAAAAGTGACAAAAAATATGTTTTGTAATTTTTTCTTTATTTGTTTTGAAATATAAAAAAATGTCATACCTTTGCACCGCTATACGCAAAAAACGGGATGTAGCGCAGTCCGGTTAGCGCACCTGCTTTGGGAGCAGGGGGTCCCAGGTTCGAATCCTGGTATCCCGACAAGATAAGCTAGTAATCATTGATTATTAGCTTATTTTTTTATGCATATATATAATTTGTATAGCATATTCTTTTTTAGACCAATCATTCCTCGGCATTACCTTGCTTTTTATTATCTGTTATTCTCATTTTATTAAGCTTATTTGTTTGTTGAAGGAACAATCCGGCTCTTGGATTCTTATAAGCCGGATTGTTTCCTATAACATATAATATTTGCTCTACTGTACAGCATAAAATTACACTCTGAATTTTTTTTAACTCCAAACTAGAGGATAATATCAATTGTACAGTAAGTATATTCATTGTCATTACTTTCAGTTAATACTATAGGTTCTATTTTTATAAATTTTGCGCGAACAGCTGTTGGAAACGAAACTTCCTGCGTCATCGGATTGTTCTTAATATTATTAAATATACCGTTGGAAATAACAGTTTTCCATTCCATCCCGTTAAAACTATAGTAACAATTATACCTTTGAATTGTACCTTTTTCTCCGGATATATCCGGAGTAAACTTAAATCCTCGGATTAAGCTCTCTCTATCCATTTCGATAATAGTGGGCTTTTCCTTCTTTTCTGTATAAAGAATTGTCCCGTCTTTTTTCTTTGTAGTAATGTTGTCCTTCGATGGCTTGATGACAGATTTTACATCTTTTCTATTAATTTGTCTTTCTCCTTCGGTTATAGATGAGACGATTTCAGGAGCGTTATACACCTCAAGATTATTAAGTAATGGTTCGGCCAGAGATTTGGTAATGCCGATCTTTATCTTTGAAGACGAAACCTGAGGTGTGCATAAGATTCTTTTATATCCTATTGTTGTGGCACTGGCTAAATCACTCCATATTTGCTCTTTATCGTTCCAGTATTTTACGTCAAATTCAGCTATTCTTTGCCCGAGGACAATATGTTCTTGCAATAATATTCTATTAAACATAACTGTTTTTCCGAAGTCAACTTCTATCGAGGCTGTTTTTATACCATCATCAGTAGCCCAATATGTACTTTTGTCTCCATCGAACAGGTTTGAAGCTGAATACTTATCTGAATTTCCACGGGTATTACTTACTGTGGCTTTCACGTCTTTAGCAAGATTTGTTTGAAGAGCCTTCTCCCGTGCTTCTTTAAATTCCATGAGGCGAATCGAATCGTTTGGATGTATTTGCCCTCTTCTGTCAGGTGGAACATTAAGGAGCAGGTTGCCGTTTCTTCCTACCGATGAGTAATATATATCCATCAGGTGAGATACAGATTTTACCTTGTCGTCTGTAGCCGGGCTGTAGAACCATCCGGGGCGGATAGATACATCTACTTCGGCTGGGATCCATTCTTTACCATCAGGTAATCCTTCGTTCAGTGTTTTTATATCCGGAGCATTTGCTCCGGGAGTGTATCCCTCTGCATTTATCATCGACCAGTTTGTTTCACCGGCATATCCTCTTTCATTTCCTACCCAGCGGCATCCGGGGCCCACATCACTGAATATTATGGCATGCGGATGCTTTTCGAAAACTGTCTTGTGGAACAAGTCCCAATCATATACCTGTCTGGATGTTCCATCATTTGCTCCATCAAACCATTGTTCGAATATATCACCATAATTGGAATGTACTTCGTTGAGGGTATTTGCAAATATCTGGTTGTACTCAGGTGTATTGTAAGCCGGATGGTTCTGATCCCATGGAGAAAGATAAACACCTAAAAGTAATCCGTATTTTTCGCACGATTCGGCCAAATCCTTTAATATGTCTCCTTTTCCGTCTTTCCATTTGCTTTCACGCACAGTATGCGTACTGTATTCGCTTGGCCACAAGCAAAAACCGTCATGGTGTTTGGCTGTTATTATGATTGCCTTCATTCCTGCCGCTTTAGCTGTAGCAGCCCATTGGTCTGTATTTAGGTCGGTAGGATTAAATATTTTAGGATCTTCTTTCCCATCTCCCCATTCTACATCAGTAAAGGTATTAGGTCCCAAGTGGATAAACATATAATATTCCAGCTCTTGCCATTTTATCTGTTGTTCGGTAGGTAATGCCCCATAAGCCGTTGGTTCTTTCACTTCGGTTTTGCACGAAGATAAAGTAATCAATACAAGCATGATACTTATTAATCCGGTCTTCTTTTTCATTTTCTGTGTGTCTTTAATGGTTATGAATTAAGTTTATAATAATATCGTTTTTTTAAGGGTGTTTAAATTAAGAACTTTGTGCCTTATATTTCCCCTAAAATAGTAAAAGGTAACACTTTTCACAGTAAGCAGAAAATAACTTACATCTCCTTTACTTGTAGCAGCACTTAAACAAAGGTAACATTTTAAGTGAACAGTTAGCTGTCATCTGGTAATAGTATTCTTTCCCGTGGATGCCAAGGCCTAAAAAAGTAACAAAAGTAACAGATATTTCAGCTTTTAGCTGATAGCTATTAGCCGTTAGCTTTGGCTATCGCATAAGTGGCTTTACAGCGAACAGTCATCAGTTAACAACTTGTATCTCGTGTCTTGCCTACTCGTATCTCATATAACTTTCAACTTAGTACTTAAAACTTACTACTTGTTAAAAAGTAACAAAGGTAACACTTGTTTCGGTGAACAGTTTGCAGTCATCAGTTAACAATGTTGCGCTTGGTTATACTGAAGTGAATTTCATAGCTCATTACCTTATTTGCATTTATTAACTATATTTCGTTAAAACCTGACGCATCTGACAGTTTTTCACTATTTTTATCTTATCGTTTTTACATTCGTTAACCATAAGTAGTTAAAAGATAACATAGGTAACACGGAAAACAATTAATAATTAAGAATGAAAAATTAAGAAACAACGGTCAACGGAGCTAATTAGCTTTTTACTTTCTCTGTTGCTTCCTTTTTGGGAGGTTGGAGGGGCCATCAATATTTCAAAGAATTACAAGCTATCAGCTAACGGCTAAAAGCTTATACATATAGATAAAGTAATATAAAGAAAGTAGCACTCTTTTTTACGTGTTATTTGATTGAATTTGGTCAGGTTTTTCTTGAGCTTTATATCGCCATGATAGTGTATATACTTACTTTTATCCCTTTTGCGGGAGGTAAATCTCTTCGGGACGCGATATTTTGGCACACAATATAACAAAAAGTAAAATTAAGAAGCATACTGCTGTATTATTAGATATGCGGACGTTAAAATATGCCCTACAACATATTCATCTTTTAGTAAAGATTGTAATATATTAAATATTAGTGTTTTAAAATATTTTCTCAAAAATATGTGTGCGCACACGCATTGTGTAGTTAATAAAAATAATTACTTTTGTAGAAATGTGTGTGCGCACACAATTAAATTTTTTCTGCAAAAAATGAAAAAAGATAATAGTAATATACGAATTGTAGATATAGCTAAACTTGCAGGTGTCTCAACAGGAACTGTAGACCGTGTTCTGCATAATAGGGGACGAGTGTCGGAAGAAAAACGTATCAAGGTAGAAGCTATTCTGAAAGAAATCAATTACGAGCCTAATCTGGTAGCACGTTTCCTTGCGTCGAAACGCAGTTATAAGTTCGCCGTTATCGCGCCCACCTATTCGGAAGGCGATTATTGGGAGCTTGTTTGTGACGGTATAAATCGTGCAGGAGATGAGATGAGGAAATTCAATATAAGTGTCGAATATTTCCATTTCAACCAGTACGACCGTTTTTCTTTTCTCAAAGCAGCGGACAAGTTTAAAGAAAAAGATTTTGATGGCGTACTGCTGGCCACCCTTTTCGGTGAACTGGTTGTAAACCTGTCTAAAGAACTCGACGAAAAAGACATTCCATATATATACATTGATTCGGACATTCAAAAACAAAAAGACCTCGCATACTTTGGCGGTGATTCCTTAGGTAGTGGAAATATAGCAGCAAAACTGCTCCTGAAGGAAATTGGTCTCGATGCCGATATTTTCATCGCGCATGTGCGATTCAAGTATAAAGAGATATCTGTACAAATGAAGACTCGTGAACAAGGTTTTATGAAATGCCTTTCCCAATCTGATTATAAAGGTAAAATACATCATGTGGAAATAGATCCGGACAACCATCCTGCCGGACTGGAAAAACTCGAGGATATCCTTTCTCAAAGCGATACTCTGGTAGGCGGCATAGTATTAAACTCGCGGATATACGAACTAATCGCCCTGCTGGAAAAAGCTAAACCGGCTTTACGCGAAAGAGTCCGGTTGGTGGGGCATGATGCTATAGAACGTAATATAAGGGCGCTCAAAAGCGGACAGATTTCATTCATACTTTCTCAACGCCCCGAATTGCAGGGATATGACGCTATCAAGGCACTGGCAAATTATTTTCTGTTTAAACAAGAACCGGAGAAAACCAACTTTATGCCTATAGACATACTCATAAAGGAAAATGTAGATTATTATAACAACTATAAATTATAGGAATCTAAATGTAACGTGAAAAACTAAAAATTAAAAATAACAATAAGTAATGGGTAAACTTGAAGCCTGAAAACTTGTAATCCATAACTTGTAACTCGTAACTAAAAATGAAAAACAGCTTGTTCAACATCGACGGAAAAGTAGTCCTCATCACAGGAGGATATGGTATTTTAGGTTCGCAAATGGCAGAATATCTGGCATCGGAAGGAGCTAAAGTAGTTATACTCGGACGTTCGAAAGAAAAAGGTGAGGCCTTGGCCGCTAAGATTAAAGCCAAAGGAGACGAAGCAATGTTTCTTGTATCAGATGCCATGAACGAAGAAAATCTGGTACAAAACAGGGAGGAGATACTTAAAGCATATGGAAAGATCGATGTACTTATAAATGCTGCCGGAGGAAACATGCCGGGAGCAACTATCCCGCCGGACAAAACAATATTCGATGTCAAGGTAGATGCATTCAAAGACGTAATCGATCTTAACCTCTTCGGTACGGTTATCCCTACCCTTGTATTTGCAAAAGCAATGGTAGACAATGGGAAAG
Organism: Dysgonomonas gadei ATCC BAA-286; assembly: GCF_000213555.1. Lineage (GTDB taxonomy): Bacteria > Bacteroidota > Bacteroidia > Bacteroidales > Dysgonomonadaceae > Dysgonomonas > Dysgonomonas gadei. The sequence goes on along the minus strand of NZ_GL891991.1, from coordinate 33,329 downwards.
GGAATATAATAAATATAGCATCCATGTCATCTTTCCGCCCGCTGACCCGTGTTATGGGTTACGGTGTGGCAAAATCGGCTGTGGCCAATTTTACAGAATACATGGCAGGGGAATTGTCTACGAAATTCGGTGAAGGCTTCCGTGTAAACGCTTTGGCCCCGGGTTTCTTTATCACAGAGCAAAACAGGAACCTGATGCTCAATCCCGATGGTTCGTATACCGACCGTGCAAAATCGGTTATCGCACACACACCATTCCGCCGCTTTGGTGAATCGGAAGAACTTCTGGGGGCTATACATTATCTGGTAAGCGATGCTTCCAGTTTTGTAAACGGCTCTATACTTGTAGTAGACGGGGGATTCAATACATTCTCAATTTAATTAGCAAATTAGCATATTCGGAAATTTAATAATTATTTCTATAAGAATTTGCTAATCTGCATATTTACTAATTTACTAATTGTTTATATATGATATTAAGCGAACAAACATGGCGCTGGTACGGGCCAAACGACCCTGTCTCATTAGCAGATATAAGACAAGCCGGAGCAACCGGAATAGTCACAGCCCTGCACCACATCAAAAATGGTGAAGTGTGGACTGTAGAAGAAATACAAAAGCGCAAAGACATTATTGAAAAGGCCGGGCTGACCTGGTCTGTGGTAGAAAGTATTCCTGTACACGAACATATCAAGACACAGGAAGGAAACTACAAAGAATATATCAATAATTACAAGGAAAGTATCCGTAATCTGGCAAAGTGCGGAGTGAAGATCATCACATACAACTTTATGCCGGTACTGGACTGGACACGTACCGATTTGGCTTATACCATGCCCGACGGGTCTAAGGCCCTGCGTTTCGAGCGTGCTGCGTTTATGGCCTTCGAATTATTCCTCCTTAAACGTCCGGGCGCGGAAAAAGAGTATTCAGCCGGAGATATCGCTAAAGCGAAAGCTCGCTACGAAAGCATGTCTCAGGAAGAAAAAGACCTTTTGGTACGCAATATGATAGCCGGACTGCCCGGCGCGGAAGAGAGTTTTACACTTCAGGAATTTCAGGCTCAACTCGACAGATATAACGGTATAGATGCAGAGACTTTAAGGAAAAACCTGATATACTTTGTTAGTCAGATTGCACCCGTAGCCGATGAAGTGGATGCAGTTTTGGCCATTCATCCTGACGACCCTCCCTACCCTATCCTTGGTCTTCCGCGCATCTTGAGTACAGAATCGGATTTCAATAAACTGGTAGAGGCCGTACCTAACAAATCGAACGGGCTATGCTTCTGCACAGGTTCATTCGGTGTAAGAGCCGATAATGACCTGCCGAATATGATAAAACGTCTTGGCGACAGAATAAACTTTGTTCATCTGCGCTCTACCCAACGCGACAGGGAAGGCAATTTCTACGAAGCAAACCATCTGGAAGGCGATGTGGATATGTACAGTGTAATGAAAGGATTTCTGGAAGTACAGCAAAAACGTAATATTTCCATTCCTTTCCGTCCCGACCACGGACACCAGATGATCGATGACCTGAACAAAAAAACAAATCCGGGTTACTCATGCATCGGCCGTCTAAGAGGGTTAGCCGAACTCAGGGGATTGGAACTAGGTATAGCAAAAACATTATATATAATATAGCTGATAGCTGTCAGCTATTAGCCGTTAGCAGACCAGATTTCTGATTAACAGCTAATAGCTAAATGCTAAAAGCTAAAAGCTTTTTCATCATGAAACAATTTTTAGACGATAACTTCGTATTACAAAACGAAACGGCAGAATATCTGTATCATCAGCATGCAAAACATCTGCCTATTATAGACTATCATTGCCATCTCGACCCGAAACTGGTTGCGGAAGATTATCAGTTCGACAATCTGGGTGAAATATGGCTGGGTGGCGACCACTACAAATGGCGCGCAATGCGTACTAACGGTGTGGATGAACGCTACTGCACAGGAAAAGATACCACCGATTGGGAAAAATTTGAGAAATGGGCAGAAACCGTGCCTTATACGATGCGTAACCCGCTCTATCACTGGACACACCTGGAACTGAAAACGGCATTCGGAGTAACAAAAATATTAAAACCCGAAACAGCTAAAGAAATTTTTGACGAATGTACTGCCAAACTGCGCACTCCGCAATTCTCGGCTCGCGGGCTGATGAAGCACTACAATGTGGAAGCTGTTTGTACGACAGACGATCCTGTAGATTCTCTGGAATATCATCTGGCTCTAAAGAATGAGGGATTCTCTATCAAGGTGCTTCCTACATGGCGTCCCGATAAGGCTATGGCGGTTGAGATACCCGATGCATTCAGGGGATATGTGGAAAAACTATCGGAAGTATCGGGCGTAGCTATCAGCAATTTCAGCGACCTGATCACCGCACTGCGCAAACGTCACGACTTCTTCGCCAGTGTCGGCTGTAAACTATCAGACCACGGTATCGAAGAATTCTATGCAGAAGATTATACACAGGTGGAAATAGATGCTATTTTCAATAAAGTGTATGGAGGGAAAGAGCTTACACACGAAGAAATCATCAAATTCAAATCGGCTATGCTTGTCGAAGGGGCTATCATGGACTGGGAGAAAGGCTGGACACAGCAGTTTCACTATGGCGCTATCCGCAACAATAATACCCGTCTGTTTAAAAAATTAGGCCCGGATACAGGTTTTGATTCTATCGGAGACTTCACAATAGCAAAAGCCATGTCGAAATTCCTCAACAGATTGGATACAGACAATAAACTGGCTAAAACGATTATTTACAACCTGAATCCTCGCGACAATGATCTGATTGCTACCATGATAGGAAACTTTCAGGATGGTTCGGTTGCCGGAAAGATACAGTTCGGTTCGGGATGGTGGTTCCTCGACCAGAAAACAGGGATGGAAGCGCAGATGAACTCATTGTCAAATTTAGGCTTGTTAAGCCGTTTTGTAGGTATGCTGACCGACTCGCGCAGCTTCCTGTCATATCCGCGTCACGAATATTTCCGCCGCATCTTGTGTAACCTGATAGGTTCAGATGTAGAACAAGGTTTACTGCCTTCATCGGAATTAGATTTCTTGGGTAAGCTGGTTGAAAATGTATCATATTATAATGCGAAGGAATTTTTTAAATTTTAAAATAAATCAATAACCAAACATAAAGGATAAAGAAATGAAAACAGTAATTGAAGAACGTTGGGGAACACATCCCGACGACGTAAAACGTTACGACACCGCGCAATTGCGTAAAGAGTTTCTGGTAGAAAAATTATTTGAAGCTGACAGTGTATTAATGACTTATACACACAACGACCGTCTGATCATCGGCGGAGCCCTACCTGTAAAAGAGGCTCTGAAACTGGAAACAGTAGACCTTATCCGTTCGGAATACTTTTGTGAACGCCGCGAACTGGGTATCATCTGTATCGAAGGTGAAGGCGTGGTTACAGTAGATGGAAAAGATTATAGTATGGGATTCAAGGATGCAGTATATGTAGGCCGTGGCTCTAAAGAAGTTATCTTCAAAAGTAATGATGCTGCAAAACCTGCAAAATATTACTTCGCTTCCTCTCCGGCACATAAAGAATATCCTACTGCTCAGATCACATCGGCTATGCGCCGTACACGAGATCTCGGTGTGCCTGCCACATCTAACGAACGCTTGCTGAACCAAATCATATTGAGCGAAATTGTTCCTTGCTGTCAGTTGCAGATGGGTATGACCGAAATCAAAGAAGGAAGCGTATGGAACACAATGCCTCCTCATACACACTCGCGCCGTATGGAAGCATATTTCTATTTCAAAGTACCTGCACAGCAGGCTGTATGCCACTTTATGGGACAGCCTCAGGAAACACGCCATATCTTTATGGGTGATGAACAAGCTGTTATTTCCCCGTCATGGTCTATCCATTCGGCTGCGGGAACAAGCAACTATACGTTTATCTGGGCTATGTGTGGCGAAAACCTCGATTATGATGATATGGACACTTTCACTGCTGATAAACTGCGTTAAGCCATATACCATCAAAAAATAAATAATATGAAAAAAATATTTAGTTTCTTTCTTTCTGTTATATTCCTCTTCTCTTGCTCTTCAAACAAGGAAATGAATATAACAGTAGAAAATACAAGCGACTTTGACCGTGTAGCCGATATGGTAGAAATACCATTAGACAGCATCAAAGCGATAGTAACATTGACCGATAGTGCTGTTTATGTCGTAAAAAACAGTGCCGGGGAAATTATCCCGTCTCAGGTAACATACGATAGGAAACTTATTTTCCAGCCGGAACTGAAAGCAAAAGAATCAAAAGCTTTTGTTATCACAACAGATACTACCCAAACTTATGTAGCAAAAACATATGGCCGCTTTATCACCGAACGCAAAGACGACTTTGCATGGGAAAACGACCGTGTGGCATTCCGTATCTACGGTCCTGCACTGATAGAATCAGACGGCCCTAGCAACGGTATCGATGCATGGTATAAGCGTACAAACAACCTGATTGTCGACAAATGGTATAAAGCCGACCTTGCCGGAGAAGCATCGTATCACGAAGATCATGGTGAAGGGCAGGATGACTACAAAGTAGGGCGAACACTGGGTGCAGGAGCAATGGCTCCGTATGTGAATGACAAATTGTGGTTGAACGAAAACTTCGCTTCACAAGAGCTATTGGACAATGGTCCTCTTCGTACAACCTTTAAACTGACATACAAAAATCTGGATGTAGATGGAAAGTCCGTAGCTGAAAACCGTACTATCTCAATCGATGCAGGTTCACAATTGTCTAAGATTGTGCAGGCTTATACTATAAAAGAGCCTATGCAGGTGGCAGCCGGAATAGTAAAGAGAGAGAAAAACGACTCTATTATCTCTTCGGATAAATATGTCGTGTATGCCGAACCAAAGAGCGACATGGTAGACAATGTATATCTGGCGATGGTTTTTCCTCAGGGAATAGATAAGTCAATTGTAGACACATACACCGTTGACAATCCTAAAACAAAGAAAAAAGACACATATTCACATGTACTGGCGATAACTACCCAGCAACCGAATATCCCGGTAACTTATTACAGTGGCTACGGATGGTCTAAGTTCGGGTTTGCGACAGTTGCCGATTTCGAAAACTATGTGAAAGAATTTTCAGAAGGGTTGAATAATCCGCTAGTTGTAACATATAAATAGATTAATGTCAAAACACACTATGAAGAAAGTAGTAACATTCGGGGAAATCATGTTGCGTCTTGCAACTCCCGGATACCAGAGATTTATACAATCTAATAATTTGAACGCCACATTCGGTGGAGGTGAGGCTAATGTTGCCGTATCATTGTCTAATTACGGGATTCCTACCGATTTTGTAACCCGTCTGCCTAAAAACGACATCGCGGAATGGTGTATTTCCGACCTTCGTAAATACAATGTTGGTGTAAATAATATCATCCGCGGCGGTGACCGTGTCGGTATCTATTTCCTCGAAACGGGAGCCGTAGCACGTGCATCGAAAGTAGTTTATGACAGAGCCAATTCTGCTATTGCCGACATCAAACCGGGAATGGTAGACTGGAAAGAAGTATTCAAAGATGCACAATGGTTCCACTGGACAGGTATCACTCCGGCTATATCGCAGGGTGCGGCAGACGCATGCCTGGAAGCTATCAAGGTAGCGAACGAAATGGGAGTAACTGTTTCCACAGACCTCAACTATCGGAAAAATCTGTGGAAGTACGGCAAATCCGTATCGGAAGTTATGCCTGCCCTTGTAGAAGGCTGTGATGTGATTTTGGGTAACGAAGAGGATGCTGAAAAAGTATTCGGTATCAAACCGGAAGGCTTCGATGTGGCTCATACAGGCGGAGAAGTGGATGCTGCCGAGTTTGAGTCGGTATGTACACAAATGATGAAACGCTTCCCTCGCGCAAAGAAAGTGATTATCACACTTCGCGGTTCTATCAATGCAAATCATAATACATGGGGAGGATGCCTGTATTCAGATAAGCTATATCAATCGAAACGTTACGATATCACACATATAGTAGACCGTGTGGGTGGTGGCGACTCATTTATGGGCGGGCTTATCTACGGGCTTATCTCTTATCCGAATGACGATCAGAAAGCACTGGAATTTGCAGTAGCTGCTTCTTGTCTGAAACATACTGTATATGGAGATTTCAACCTCGTTACTGTTCCGGAAGTAGAGAACCTGATGACGGGTGACGGTTCGGGAAGGGTATCGAGATAATACCAATTAGCAAATTTGAAAATTAGCAGATTCGGAAATTGATTAATCAACTCATTTTTCATTTGCTAATTTTCTAATCATCGAATTTTCAAATTAATAAAAATATGCAAAATCAATTCTCATTAAACGGAAAAATAGCTTTAGTTACCGGAGCATCTTACGGTATCGGCTTTGCTATTGCTTCTGCATTGGCAAAGGCAGGCGCAACTATCGTTTTCAATGACCTGAAACAAGAATTTGTTGATAAAGGTCTGGCTTCATACAAAGAAGCAGGAATCAATGCCAAAGGTTATGTGTGTGATGTAACTAGCGAAGATCAGGTAAATGCAATGGTTGCACAGATAGAAAAAGAAGTGGGTGTTATCGATATCCTCGTAAATAATGCGGGTATCATCAAACGTATCCCGATGATAGAAATGAGCGCTGCCGAATTCCGTCAGGTAATAGATGTGGATCTCAATGCTCCGTTTATCGTTGCAAAAGCTGTTATACCGGGCATGATCAAAAAAGGTCATGGCAAGATTATCAATATATGCTCTATGATGAGCGAACTTGGTCGCGAAACGGTATCGGCTTACGCTGCTGCCAAAGGCGGACTGAAGATGCTTACACGCAATATCGCATCCGAATACGGAGAATATAACATTCAGTGCAATGGTATCGGACCGGGTTATATCGCAACACCTCAGACTGCTCCTCTACGTGAGAAACAGGCTGACGGTTCACGCCATCCGTTCGATTCATTTATCATAGCTAAAACTCCTGCTGCACGCTGGGGAACACCTCAAGACCTGGAAGGCCCGGCTGTATTCCTTGCATCACATGCTTCGGACTTCGTAAACGGACATGTATTGTATGTGGACGGAGGTATATTGGCTTATATTGGCAAGCAACCGTAAAAAACGAAAAGTGAAAAGTGAAAAACTAAAAATATGTATCAATAGTTTTTTGCTTTTCACTTCAATTTTTTAAAGATGGATAATAACGAAAATATAATAAGAAAAGAAAAATCGATACTTGTAGTAAAAAGTTATGCTTTTGCTGTCAGGATAGTCAATCTTGTTCAGTTTTTACGAAAAGAAAAATCTGAGTATGTATTATCAAAACAGGTTTTGCGTAGTGGTACAGCAATCGGAGCTTTAATAAGAGAAGCTGAATTTGCACAAAGCAAATCTGACTTTGTGCATAAATTAAGTATTGCTCTTAAAGAAGCGAATGAAACTGACTATTGGATTTGTCTTTTAAAGGATACTAATTATATATCAGTATCTGAATACGAAAGTTTAGCTTCTGATTGTTCCGAACTGATTTATATTTTGATATCATCTATTAAAACTGTAAAAAATAAATTAAGTGAGAAATGAGGATTTCTTCCATTTTTCACTTTTCACTTTTAATTTTTCACTTATATGCGTTTCTCTAGAATAAAAGCCTGCCAGGTAATGGCAGAGACCGGGATGGTACCGGTATTTTACCATAGCGACCTCGAAACATCCAAGCAAGTACTGAAAGCTTGTTATGAAGGTGGAGTACGGGCTTTCGAGTTCACTAACCGTGGAGATTTTGCACACGAGATATTCGGCGAATTAAATAAATGGGCAGCAAAAGAATGTCCGGAAATGATACTCGGTATCGGCTCAATTGTTGACGCAGGTACCGCTTCTTTGTTTTTACAGCTTGGGGCAAACTTTGTGGTAGGCCCGTTGCTCAATCCGGATATTTTTAAAGTATGTAATCGCCGTCAGGTAGCCTATATACCGGGCTGTGGCTCTGTTTCGGAGGTAGGTTATGCTCAGGAACTGGGAGCAGAGGTTGTAAAAGTATTTCCGGGCGATGTTGTAGGACCGGGTTTTGTAAAGGGATTGAAAGCGCCTATGCCATGGTCTAACGTCATGGTTACCGGAGGTGTTACGCCTACGGAAGAAAATCTGACCAAATGGTTCAGTGCAGGCGTTACTGCCGTAGGTATGGGCTCTAACCTATTCCCTAAAGATGTAATTGCAGCAAAGGATTGGGGTAAAATAACGGAAATGTGTAAAGAAGCGCTGGCTATAATAGCTAAAATCAGGAAATAATATAACTCTTAAAACGATTCCATGAATAAACAAAAAATGACAAATTACAGGTGGACGATCTGTGCAATGCTTTTCTTCGCCACGACGGTTAACTACCTCGACAGGCAGGTATTGTCGCTCACCTGGGATGAATTTATTAAACCGGAGTTCCATTGGGATGAATCTCATTATGGTACTATCACAGCAGTATTCTCCATCGTATACGCTGCCTGTATGCTGTTTGCAGGGCGTTTCGTTGACTGGATGGGCAGTAAAAAAGGATTCCTTTGGGCTATCGGGATATGGTCGGTAGGGGCTTGTCTTCATGCTGTCTGCGGCGTATTTACCGAAGCCTATGTAGGAATGCACAGTGCCGCTGAACTGGCTGCTGCAACAGGAGATGTAGCAGTTGTGATCGCTACCATCAGTATGTATGCTTTCCTCTTTGCCCGTTGTGTACTGGCATTAGGCGAAGCAGGAAACTTTCCGGCTGCAATCAAGGTTACAGCAGAATATTTCCCTAAGAAAGACCGGGCTTATGCCACTTCAATATTTAATGCCGGAGCCTCAATAGGAGCCTTAATTGCACCTTTGAGTATACCTGTATTAGCTAAATTCTGGGGATGGGAAATGGCCTTTATTGTTATTGGTGCCCTCGGTTTTGTATGGATGGGATTTTGGGTATTCCTATATGATGCTCCGGCGAAAAGCAAGCATGTGAATAGTGCGGAACTTGAATATATAGAACAAGACAAGCATGAAGATGGGACTATGGATAGCGGAAAAGAGACTGAAGAAAAAAAGATTCCTTTCTGGAAATGTTTTTCTTATAAACAGACATGGTCTTTCGCTATTGGTAAATTTATGACCGATGGTGTGTGGTGGTTCTTCCTCTTCTGGACTCCATCTTACCTGAACACACAATTTGGTATCAAAACTTCGGAAGGACTCGGTATTGCATTAATTTTCACATTATATGCAATTACCATGTTATCCATTTTCGGTGGAAAATTGCCGACTATCATCATGAATAAAACGGGTATGAACCCGTATGCAGCACGTATGAGGGCGATGTTAATATTCGCATTCTTTCCGCTGGTAGTCTTATTCGCGCAACCGTTAGGTACAATTTCTCCTTGGCTGCCTGTGATAATGATTGGTATCGGAGGCGCTGCGCATCAGTCTTGGTCGGCCAACATCTTCTCTACGGTAGGCGATATGTTCCCTAAAGGAGCGATTGCATCTATTACAGGTATTGGAGGCATGGCCGGAGGTATCGGTTCTATGATATTGCAGAAATCGGCAGGTAATTTGTTTGTATATGCAGATGAAACTCAAATGACATTTATGGGATTTGAAGGAAAACCGGCAGGTTACTTTATTATTTTCTGTGTTTGTGCTATTGCTTATCTTATAGGTTGGGTAATAATGAAATCATTGGTTCCTAAGTATAAGCCAATCGACAATATTTAACCGGGTACGATAATACATAAAAGAAAAAGCAGAAGAATACGTTTGGGTTTCTTCTGCTTTTTTATTGACTAAAAAGATTAAATCTTATATCCTTACTTCTTCCACAGTTTCTCCATATCCTCCAAAGTCTTCCCCTTGGTTTCAGGCAAACGCTTCCATACGAACAATGCTGCAAGGATAGCCAGTGCACCATAAACCCAGTATGAGAATCCGTGATTGAACATACCTACCAATGTATCGTTCTTGTCCATGATAGGGAATGTCCACGAAATGAGGAAATTCGATACCCATTGTGCAGCTACGGCAATAGACATCACACTGGAACGCACCGAGTTAGGAAATATTTCTGCCAGCATTACCCAGCAAACAGGCCCCCACGACATGGCGAATCCGGCTGTATAAGTAAGCATAAACACAAGTTTAAGTCCACCCGGAAGTCCCTGAGAGAAGGATGTTCCCAAGCCCAGCATAGATGCGGCCATCACTAAAGCGCCTGTGATCAGCAACGGCTTACGTCCGAATTTATCTACTGTCAGAATCGCCAGTACGGTAAAAGACAGATTGATAATACCGACAATGATGGTTTGTAACAACGCCGAGTCTGTACCCGAGCCCATGCTCTTGAATATTTCAGGAGCGTAATATAGAACCACATTGATACCTACAAACTGCTGGAATGCAGATAGTAAAACGCCTGTCATAATAATAAGGAAGCCGTATGACTTGATAGGGACGTATAGTGCTATAAGGAAACTCACAATCATCGATATCTCCAATGCGCTTGAAACGCTTGCAAGTGAAAGGGAAATGATACCCACAACGAACAATATCAGCCATGTCATCATAAACCTGTAATATGGTTTAAGAGATACTGTCTCTTCTTTATCGAAACTATGCTTAATGTCTTCTATTTCTGTTTTAGCCATTGCACTGCCAACCAGTTTTGTCAGAATACTTTCGGCTTGTTTTATTCGTCCTTTCATTACCAGCCATCTCGGAGTTTCCGGAGCTGCAAATAATAATACAAAGAAGATTACTGACGGAATTGCCAGCGAGGCAAACATATATCTCCAGCCTGTAGTATGTAACCACTCCGTATCGCCCTGTTTAGCAATGAAGTAGTTGACAAAATATACGACAAGCATACCAAAGATGATAGCAAACTGGTTAAGACCTACCAGACTACCACGTTTATCAGGTGGGGCAATCTCGGCGATGTACATAGGTGACACCATCGATGCTATACCTACACCTATTCCTCCAAGTATGCGATATGCTACAAAATGATATACAAACGAATGGTCACCATCGCTCGGCATATGATATCCGATTTCGGGCCATGCCGAACCGATAGCTGCCAATAAAAACAGGATAGCCGCAGCAAACAATGCTTTTCTGCGACCGAATGTCTGACTTACCCAGCCAGCCATTGCTGCACCGAAGATACATCCTATCAGTGCGCTGCTTATTACAAAACCCTCCATCGCATTTGCTTCGTTGAGAGGCAAGCCCATCGGGTCTATAAAAAAATGCCTCAACGACTCCACTGTACCCGATATAACTGCCGTATCGTATCCGAACAGCAGCCCTCCGAGGGTAGCAATGAGCGTGAGTTTTATGGTATATGATTTACTTACTTCGTTATTCATTGGTTCTTTGTTAGTTAACAAGTTGACAAGATACGAGATACAAGTCTCTTTTGTTTACTTGTATCTCGTTTACTTGTATCTGTATTTTAAATATACATGTTTACAATAGCTTCATAAAGTTCCTGCTTACCGCTTATTTGTTTCGGTTCGCCAACTTTGTGTGCAATTGTGCGTAAGTCTTCAAGAGTCAGTTTACCATCTTCGAATGCTTTACCATCTCCATTGTCGAAAGAAGCATAACGAGTCTGACGAAGTTTCTTATAGTCAGATTTTTCAAGGATATCAGCAGCGATCAATAGGCCACGGGCAAATACATCCATACCTGAAATGTGAGCGATGAACAAATCGTCTCTGTCTGTCGAATTACGACGGATCTTAGCATCGAAGTTTACACCGCCATTACCAAGACCTCCTGCCGGAAGCAATACCAACCAAGCCTGAGCCAGATCGTACAGGTCGATAGGGAACTGGTCTGTATCCCATCCATTCTGATAGTCGCCACGATTGGCATCGATACTACCCAGAAGCCCAGCATCAACAGCAGCCTGCAATTCGTGTTCGAATGTATGGCCTGCCAGTGTAGCATGGTTAACCTCGATATTTACTTTGAAATCTTTATCCAAACCATAGTTGCGAAGGAATCCGATAACAGTTTCAGTATCATAATCGTACTGATGTTTAGTAGGTTCCATCGGCTTAGGCTCAATCAGGAATGTACCTGTAAAGCCTTGTTTGCGAGCATAGTCACGAGACATTGACAGGAAGCGTGCAAGGTGATCTTTTTCACGTTTCATATCTGTATTCAACAAGCTCATATAACCTTCGCGACCGCCCCAGAACACATAGTTGGAGCCACCCAAAGCGATAGTAGCGTCGATTGCGTTCTTTACCTGAGTAGCTGCGCATGCAACAACATCAAAGTCAGGGTTTGTAGAAGCACCATTCATATAACGCTCGTGGCTGAATACATTAGCTGTACCCCACAGGAGCTTAATACCTGATGCTGCTTGCTTTTCTTTCGCAAAATCGACGATGGTTTGCAGATTCTTTTCATACTCAGTCCATGAATTGCCTGCATCTACCAGGTCTACATCGTGGAAGCAATAGTATGGTATTCCCATCTTAGTCATGAACTCGAAAGCTGCATCCATTTTATATTTGGCATTGCTGATAGCATCATTACCTATATTCCAAGGATGGTGGATAGTTGCTCCGCCGAACGGGTCGCCGCCATTAGCACACAATGTATGCCAATATGCCATAGCAAAGCGCATCCAGTCTTTCATGCTTTTACCCATTACCACTTTGTTTTCATCGTAGAAACGATAAGCTAACGGGTTTTTGCTTTCTTTTCCTTCAAATTTGATTTTTCCGATTCCCGGAAAAAATTCTTTTGTACCTTTTAAAATTTCCATAATTAAATTTGTTATTTAAAATGATTAGTTAGTTTATAATAATTTACTTTTTCGCTTCTATCAGGAATGTATTGATCGACTTCATTTTCAAATCTACGGTCATCATCTGGTCATTCACCTTAATCTTCAAAATCTGATTTGCGGCGCCCTCATTCGCAGCTATCACCACAACCGAATTGTCAGGATTGAGGAATGCAAGCATGTTATCATAACTACCTTCGGTAGAAAGTCGCTTTGCTCCTGGTTTTACAAAATGGCTGAACTGTTTCATCAGATAGTATTCAGGGTTATATTTGTAAGTCTTATTCTCCTGATCTACTGAAATCAATGAATTTTGCGGCCACTGCCAGCGATTGTTCACAGGGTCTTTATCCAATGAAATATTCCAGTACATATAAGCGGATATTCCATTATTGAAGTAATGCTTCATCAGGTTCCAGATATAGAAACATTGATCCCATGAATTCTTTCCGTCGCCACACTCGCTTTCGGTCTGCATTAGCTTCATATCAGGATATGTCTCATGTATCTTGGCAATGGATTCTTTTCCTGCCCATTGGAAGCCGATTTGGGAAATATATTCACCACTCTTATTTTGCATAATGGTATCAACTAATAAAGTATTTCCTCTTTCCATTGTCCCGAACATTACATCTACTCCCATTTCTTTCATTTGCGGACCCAGATAATCGCCTATAAATGTGCTTAGACCTGCGGCTGTCCATGTGCATGACGGAAATATCTGGCATGAATTAAATTCATTCTGAGGGGCGATCATCCCGATGTTTATGCCTTCACTCTTATAAGCCTCTATAAATTTCTTGAAATATAGGGCATAAGCCTTGAAATATTCAGGTTCCTGAACGAACATATTTGTTCCTTCCAGATCCTGAGTAGGGCTTCCTTTCAGATCGTTCACTTTCGGATTCGGCTTACATGCGTAATGCTTGTTATACTTCATCCACGAAGGCGGACACCAGGGCGAAGCCCAGATTTTCACATCGGGGTTTATTTTTTGAGCAGCTTTTATGAAAGGTATCAGTGTTTCCTTGTCATTGTCGATAGAAAAGTTTTTCATATCGAAATCCTTATCTGTTTCATTGTACGAATACCAGTCGCGGGAGAAGTCATTCGCACCAATAGGCATACGGTTCAGGGTAAAATTCATCCCGTCTTCGCTGAACAGGTCTTTTATAACCGCGTCACGATCTGCATCATTCAATGCTGACAGAGTAGTCCACCCCAGTTCATTGAAACATCCGCCAAAACCATCTACGGTTTGCAGAGGTTTATCCGTCAATATTGTTACATCAACTTCAGCAGTTGCCTCTGCCATGGCTATCGAAGGGTTTTCCACAAAACAGGAATCGGGTGTTGTACTTACCCATTTTACCTGACGGGATTCAGAGCACGAACAAACTAAACTGACAAGTCCAATTATACACAATACTTTTTTCATAATTTTCGTTTCTAATTGGTTAACTGAATAATATTATTTGGTTACTAGATTCTTCCATCGTTCATAGGCTTCTCTGTATTGTGCTTTGTTTGCCGTATCCGGTTTCACAACCGATAGTTTCTCAAGCGAAGCGAAAGCTTCTTTATTCGATGCATACAGACCGATACCGATGCCCGCGCCTTTTGCGGCTCCGGCAGCACCATCTGTATTATATAATTCTATTGTAGCACCGCTTACGCTGGCCAGTGTTTGAGCAAAAACCGGACTAAGGAACATATTGGCATATCCGGCTTTAATAGTGTGGATATTCATTCCCATTTCGCGCATTATTTCCATTCCGTATTCGTATGAAAACACGATACCCTCCTGAGCGGCACGAAGCATATCCTTCTTGTCATGTATATTAAAATTGATGCCATGTATAGAACAGTTTACATCTTGATTTTCGAGAACACGCTCTGCTCCGTTACCAAACGGAATTATACTTAATCCTTTTGCTCCTATTGGCGATTGAGCAGCCAGATCGTTCATATCTGCATACGAAAGGCCTTCCAATGCCAGATTACGCTTGAGCCACGAATTGAGGATACCTGTTCCATTGATGCACAACAAAACACCAAGACGGGTCAGGTCGGTAGTATAATTCACATGTGCAAATGTATTTACACGAGACAGTTTATCGTAATTGAGCTGATCCAATACACCATATACAACTCCCGAGGTACCAGCCGTAGATGCAATTTCTCCCGGTTCGAATACGTTCAGAGACAGGGCGTTGTTAGGCTGGTCGCCTGCGCGGTACGAAACAGGAGTACCTTCCTTCAGTCCCAGTTCCTTTGCCGCCTCAGCCGACACATTTCCCTGTACGCCGAATATCGGTTTTATCTCAGGGAAAAAGCTTTTTGGTATTCCATAATAGTTGAGTACATCTTCCGACAATGCATTTGTTTTGAAATCCCAGAAAATACCTTCCGACATACCCTCGATAGTTACCACAATATCTCCTGTAAGTTTCATGCCGATATAGTCGCCGGGCAGCATCAGTTTATCTATTTTTTCAAATACTTGTGGTTCGTTTTCTTTTACCCATGCCAGTTTAGATGCAGTAAAATTGCCCGGAGAATTGAGCAGATGAGAAAGACACTTTTCTTCACCAATCGCTTTAAAAGCCTTTTCGCCATATGGCACGGCACGGCTATCGCACCAGATAATGGAAGGGCGCAGCACATTCTTATCCTTATCTACCAATACCAATCCATGCATCTGCCAGGTAATGCCTATAGCCTGAATATCTTCCCCCCTGGCTCCTGCTTTTTGCATTACCGACGCATGCGCTAATTTTAGGTTTGCCCACCAGTCGGCAGGGTCTTGTTCTGCCCAGCCTGATTTTACGGCTGTGATTTTCATTTCTTCTTTCGGGAAGAAGTCCGAAGCAACAATCTTACCTGTATCGGCTTTCACCAAACAGGCTTTTACAGAGGAACTGCCTATGTCGTAACCTAATAAATACATGCTTTTCTATTATAAGTTATAAATTATGAATTAATGAATCACTCCTTGTTAACTGCTAACTGTTGACTGTTAACTGTCATATACTAGTTTTCCTTTTATTATATTCTTTCTTGTCGAACTTATAGAAGCGGGCAGCACGATGTGAAACATCTTTCTGTCTCTCCTCCAATGCCACAACATAAGGCATCGCGGCTACTTTTTTGTGAAAGTTGCGTATATCGATCGCTTTATTGTAGATAGCCTCATACAGTTTATGTAACTGGCTTATTGTAAATTTCTGAGGAAGTAATTCGAAAACAATTGCGGGATCAAATTCTATCCATTGGCGTATCTCGGTGAGGGATTCCTTTACAATCTGATTGTGGTCGAACGGCATTTGTGGCAGTTTGTTGATAGGGCACCACTCTGTCAGCTTATACTTCGATATATTGTTGAGTTTCCTATCCACCTTGCAAAGGGAGAGATAAGCAACGGTTATCAGCCTGTTTATATTGGGCTGATAGGCTACATCCAGCCATTTTACATCGTCCGGATTCTTTGTACGATCGGGTGAGGCGAAACAGCGGAACTGTTTTAATGACATGCGTTTGATCCCGGTCAATTCGAAGAGAACCCTGTGAGCGGCATCGTCTACATCTTCTTCATTATATATAAGGCTTCCGGGTAATTTCAGATCCTTCACTCCTTTTTTATCAGCACCGCGCTGAACAAGGAGAATATTTAGCTGATCGTCTTCAAAGCCAAAGACAACACAGTCTACTGATACATATGTATGGATAAAATTTGCTTTCATGGTATCTTAATCATAGAATGTGATACACGAAAGTACGAATAATATTTTCATTTCAAAGTATTTTAAAATAAAATATTATTGTAAATAATTGTAATACTGGTATTTAAATATCGTATTCCATACAATAAGAATGTCAGTCATATTGTATTAAATACATTAAGTATTCTTTTACACAAAAGGGGTTACAAGTAACAATGCTATTTGTAGATATATGTTAAAAAAAACAATAAGGTAAGTGTATTTTTTATTTAAATATTCATCGTGTAGATGTCCTTTGCGCATTCATATCCCTGCTCATATAAAGAAGTCAGTTTATCCACATCTTTTTCGATACGGTCTACCAATATGGGTTCTTTCGGACGGATGACGAATATTTGCCCCTCTTCTTCCAGTTTATCAACCAATTCGAGCTGGGCATTATATAAGCTGTTCCGGTTACTTAATGCTTCACGCATAGCCGGATATTTCCGATATATGAAAGATGGTACTTTTATATCCTTACCTTCCTTGCGATAGCCTTTGTTTCGGGTAAGTACCACTACGTTTTTGCCGTATCCCTGTTCCATTGCCCTGGCAACCGGCACGGAATCGCAGATACCGCCATCGAGCATCGGGATATCGTCTACATATGTGATAGGGCATAATATAGGCAGGCTGCTCGAGGCCTTAACAATGTCTATAACGCGTTCCTTATTGCTTTTTTCTTCGTAATATTCCGCTTTTCCCGTGAGGCAATTGGATGTCACCATTTCGAAACGGGCAGGAGAAGCGAAATAGGTTTCATAATCGTAGGGAATAATATTATCGGGGAACTCATGGAATAATAAGTCAAAATCCATGATATTGCGCTTCTTGATATAATGCTTGAATCCTATATATTTATATTTGGCCAGCAAGTCGATATTGCTGTATTTGGCGCGTCCCCGCTGTTTTGACATGTAAGACAGTCCGTTGCATGCACCCGCAGATACCCCGATCGCATATGGAAACGTAATATCATTATCCATAAAATAGTCGAGCACCCCACAAGTAAAAACCCCGCGCATACCACCGCCTTCCAGTACTAGTCCTATATTCGTTGTGTCAGTCATCAGTTATAACATTGATATAATCTCTAAAATTACATATTTTTTCGGACAACAGAAAGGGAAAAGCCCTGCCCCCGTCATTCATCCGGAGAGCAGAGCTTCTATATATAAAGAAAGAGTGTATATTTTTTATTTCTGGGACATAAGATAGGTGCTGTCGTTGTTTATATGTATCTGCTTCGTTGCAAGAAGCTCGCCTTCAGTATCGTATATATGAACCAGCTGCTCCGAACGGCAAGACCAGGTATTCAATTTATCGTTCCACTCTGTATAGATAAGATTTATAATCTTTCCGTCTCCATTACATTCATAGTCATATTTCTGGCTACCTATCCATCCGGCATTTCTATCCCATTTATAGAGAGTCTTTTTCTGAAGAAGTCCGTCCGGATTATAATGATATATAGCCTTGTCTATTGGGCAACCCAATTCTGTATCGTACGAGATAAGCTCTTTTATTACTCCTGTAGCAGAGGTTTCTTCGTTGCTGTAAACTTTTGTCTTAGGTTCGCCTGCATAGAGGCTTGTTACTGACAAAAAAGCTGTAAGGACTGAGGTTAAAATAATTGCTTTCATGATTGTATTTTTTATAGTTATTGTTATTTATTTCTTTTCGATTTCTAATCGTTTTCTATTAATATGACGCAATCGATATAATAAAAGTTACAGATTATTTCAAAAAAATAATTCATTTAACAATATTTAAATATCTGATAATCAGTTGTGATTTATTATGCAAAGTAGAATATTCTAAATAGTACTATGTTATGCATATTGTCGGGGCAAAAAATATATAATGAATAGAGAATCACCGGAAAAATCAAAAACCTTTGGTAGCATGTTACCATAACTACCAAAGGTTGTGACTTCTCTTTATTATCATTTTATGGCAACTAATTCGCCTGCGGAGTTATAGGTATGAATGAATTCTTTGACATTAGCTGACCAATTCTTTGATTTTTTGTTCCAGTCGGCACGTACTATTTTTGCCACCAGCCCATTATCATTGTATTCATAAGTATATTGCTGGACATTTATCCATCCGGAATCACTATCCCACCTGTAAATTGTCTTGTTGAATAGCTTATCTGATTTATCGTAACTGCAAACTTCCTTCTTAACAGCTTGCAGGCCGCTGTTATCAAAATAAGTATATTCTTTCAATGTACCCCATTCGGTAGGCTCTACATTTGTAAATATTTTAGGTTCCGGTTCGCCTGCATATAGATTTGTTACAGAGAACAACACAGCTAATATAATGTATAAGAATATTGTTTTCATGATCACACTCTTTTTGGTTTAAAATTTCCTTTTACTGAATTCTATAGAAGCGCTTTCTATTATATATGACGCATGTAAAAATAAAACGTTACATGTTTTCGGAAAAAATAAGGAAATCTTTTAAAAGAGGGTATAATTCAATCCGCATAACTTAATGTTGATTGAGTACTACATGAAAATAAATAAAACAAAAGCCTTTGAAATTCTACTATCAGAATCTCAAAGGCCTGAATAAATTATATAATTGCTTAATATGCGCGTGCAAATACCACCCGCTGAGCCGATGGCTTACCTGTCACCATACACTTGCCAGGAGTCTTATCCCCTTCGAGTGGAATACAGCGGATTGTCGCCTTTGTTTCAGCTTTTACCTTTTCTTCTGTTTCGGCTGTTCCATCCCAATGAGCAAGAATAAAGACGCCTTCTTCTATCTTTTCTTTGAATTCATCGTAAGAATCGACAGTGATTGTCTGTGCAGCCCTAAGGTCAAAGGCCTTCTTGTAAATATTCGCCTGAATTTCGTCCAGCAAATTTTTAATGTATATATCAAGGCCGTCGCACGATACAGTCTCCTTTGTCAATGTATCACGGCGGGCAACTTCTACGGTATTGTTTTCCATATCGCGCGCACCCATTGCCAGGCGTACAGGCACACCCTTCAGTTCATACTCCGAAAATTTCCACCCCGGTTTCTTATTATCGGCATTGTCATATTTAACACTGATACCTAATGCTTTCAGCGATTTTACAAGACCATCCACTTTTTCATTGATAAGGGCTAATTGCTCATCTCCTTTATAGATAGGAACAATTACAACCTGAAATGGCGCCAGCTTTGGAGGTAGTACCAGACCGTTATCATCCGAATGTGCCATTATCAGTGCACCTATCAGACGGGTAGAAACTCCCCACGAAGTCGCCCATACATGTTCCATTTTGCCTTCTTTATCTGCAAACCTCACATCGAAAGCTTTGGCGAAATTCTGGCCTAAGAAGTGCGATGTACCTGATTGAAGGGCCTTCCCATCCTGCATCATAGCTTCGATAGTATATGTATCTACTGCTCCTGCAAAACGTTCGGAAGCCGATTTCACACCTTTAATAACAGGCATCGCCATATATTCTTCGGCAAATTGTGCATACACATTCAGCATCTGTATAGTTTCCGCTTCAGCTTCTTCTCTGGTTGCATGAGCGGTATGCCCTTCCTGCCAAAGAAACTCTGCTGTACGAAGAAACAGACGCGTGCGCATCTCCCAACGGACAACATTTGCCCACTGATTCACCAGAATAGGCAAATCACGATAAGACTGTATCCAGTTGCGGTAAGTATTCCATATAATAGTTTCGGATGTAGGGCGTACAATCAGTTCCTCTTCCAATTTTGCTTCAGGGTCTACAATTACACCCTTCCCGTCCGGATCGTTCTTCAGACGGTAATGAGTCACTACAGCACACTCTTTCGCAAAACCTTCCACGTGGTCGGCCTCTTTACTAAGAAATGATTTGGGAATAAAAAGCGGGAAATAAGCATTCACATGCCCTGTTTCTTTAAACATATCGTCAAGCTGACGCTGCATTTTTTCCCAAATAGCGTAACCGTATGGTTTTATTACCATGCATCCGCGCACTGCAGAATTCTCCGCCAAATCTGCTTTCATTACCAAATCGAGGTACCACTGACTGTAATCCTTACTTCTTGGTGTCAGTTCTTTTAGTTCTTTTGCCATATTTTATTGAATTTCTCAAAATCGCTACAAAGTTAACAAAAGGCATTAATTAAACTATATGCAGTAAACAGATTTATCAAACTAATAGGTGAACTCATAAGGCTTATATGAGTGATAAGTTATCATTATATTACTTTATCATTATTCTTGTAGAGTTTAGAGAATTTGAAAACTTTATCTATATGTATAAGCTGTTAGCCTTTAGCTGATAGCTTGGGTTCTTTGAAGTATTGGTATAAGTAATAAGTTTTAAGTACTAAGTTGAAAGTTATATGAGATACGAGTAGACAAACACAAATTGTTTACTCTTAAGAAACACTTTTTTATTTTGCTGATATTTAATGCTTTGCATTTGCTCCAAAATATATCAAAATCAAACGTGTTTCTTTCATTATCTTAATCCGGATTGCCGGATTTAGGTGCTGCTAACTGTTTACTGAAAAAGGTGTAACCTTTGTTACCTTTTATTTTTAACCACAGAGTAAACGGAGTAGCACGGAGTTTTTAGAAGAAAAAGTGACAATAAAAATTGTGTAAAAAGTCGTCAGGTTTGTCAGGTTTTGTACATAAGCTATCGGCTAACAGCTAAAAATGTGTTACCTTTTAACTACTTATAGTTAACGAATGTAAAATACGCAAGATGAAAGTAGTGGAAAACTGTCAGATGTGTCAGGTTTTAACGAAATACAGTTAATAAATATAAATAAGGCAATGAGCTATGAAATTCACTTCAGTATAACCAAGCGCAACATTGTTAACTGATGACTGCTAACTGTTCACTGAAACAAGTGTTACCTTTGTTACTTTTTAACAAGTAGTAAGTTTTAAGTTGAAAGTTATATGAGATACGGGTAGACAAGACACGAGATACAAGTTGTTAACTGATGACTGTTCGCTGTAAAGCCACTTATGCGATAGCCAAAGCTAACGGCTAATAGCTATCAGCTAAAAGCTGAAATATCTGTTACCTTTGTTACCTTTTTTTACGTTAGCTTATTTACAGTCTCTAATTGAACGATTTTTCACCCCTGATTATGGGATATATTGCAGATATTTGAACTTGAATTAAAACATCATTTTATTTACACGAATGAAAACCATGAAATCTAAATTTTTAATTTGTCTTTTTATCTCAGTTCTGTTTATACCCTCTTATGCTCAGGAGTACAGATCAGGAGCTGTGGAAAAAGACTATGTAGCTTATCTGTTCGCTTACTTTACAGGAAATAGGGTGGAAGAAGAGGCGATCCATTTTGCCATAAGCGCGGATGGATATAATTATAAATCGTTGAATGGCAATAAGCCGGTAATTGATTCCAAACTAATCAGTTCGACAGGAGGTGTCCGCGATCCGCATATATTAAGATGTGAGGACGGAAAAACCTTTTATATGGTGGTGACGGATATGACATCGTCGAAAGGCTGGGATTCGAACCGGGCTATGATCCTTTTGAAGTCGACAGATTTGGTAAACTGGTCGTCGGGCATCGTAAATATTCAAAATAAATATACAGGGCAGGAAGACCTGAAACGGGTATGGGCTCCACAAACCATTTATGACCCCGAAGCAAAGAAATACATGGTTTACTGGTCGATGAAGCATGGCGACGGCCAGGATATTATATATTATGCTTATGCAAATGCTGATTTTACCGATTTTGAAGGAGAGCCGAAACAGTTGTTTTTCCCGGAGAATGAAAAATCGTGTATAGACGGGGATATTATCCTGAAAGATGGAACTTTCTATATGTTTTACAAAACTGAAGGACACGGCAATGGTATAAAACTGGCTACGACCAACTCGCTGACTTCCGGTAAATGGACGGAGCATGAAGGTTATAAACAACAGACTACTGAAGCTGTAGAAGGCTCAAGTGTATTCAGGCTGATAAATACAGATACATATATATTGATGTATGATGTTTATATGAAAGGTAAGTATCAATTCTGTGAAAGTACCGATCTGGAGAATTTCAGTGTTATAGACCACGAGATATCGATGGATTTCCATCCCCGCCATGGTTCGGTTATTCCGGTGACACGTCAGGAACTGAAGGCATTGACGGCTAAATGGGGTATGCCGGAAGGTTTTCCCCCGATAGGAAATAATCCGGCGCTTACGGGCTATTATGCCGACCCTGATATTATATATTCCAATAAAACAAAGAAGTATTATATCTATCCTACCAGCGACGGGTTCGATGGTTGGGGCGGTTACTACTTCAAGACATTCTCTTCGGATAATCTGAAAGACTGGACTGATGAGGGCGTGATAATCGACCTGAAAAAAGATGTTTCGTGGGCTAACCGGAATGCATGGGCTCCGTGTATTGAAGAGAAGAAAGTAAATGGCAAATATAAATATTACTATTATTTCACTGCCGCGCAGAAGATCGGGGTGGCTGTCGCCGATGATCCGGCAGGTCCGTTCGTGGACTCGGGTAAAGCATTGATCGATTTCAGGCCGGAAGGGGGGAAAGGCGGGCAGGAGATAGACCCTGATGTGTTTACAGATTCGAAGACGGGCAAAAGTTATCTCTATTGGGGTAATGGATATATGGCTGTGGCTGAACTGAATAAAGATATGGTGTCGATAAAGAAAGAAACTGTTCAGGTACGCACTCCTGATAAGACATTCCGTGAGGCTATCTCGGTCTTTTATAGAAAGGGAACGTATTACTTCCTTTGGTCGGAAGACGATACCCGGAGCGAAAATTACCGGGTAAGGTATGGTACTTCCACATCACCTACGGGAGTCATTACTATCCCCGAAAATAATCTGATCCTGGCAAAAGATGCAGCTAAAGGCATTTATGGAACTGGCCATAATTCGGTACTGCAAATCCCCGGAAAGGATGAGTGGTATATCGTATATCATCGTTTCAACCGTCCTAACGGGATAAAGATGGGCGATGCGGCAGGCTTTCACAGGGAGGTATGTATCGATAAAATGGAGTTTAATACGGACGGCAGTATCAAAGCGGTAGTCCCGACGTTATAAAATTTCAAGATTCTCGAAATCAATGGATGTAAATCTTGAAACATGAAATCATATACTATAGGTTTTTCTGGTTTTTAGGCTTTTAAGGTAAAGGCCGGATAGCATGATTGGGTTACGTGTTATTCCGGCCTTTTGGTTTATTAGCCTGCATTTCGTTGAAAATCGCTAGGTGTTAGATTGAATTCCAGCTTGAAGCACGATGTAAAATACTTCGGGTCTGAGAAGCCTACCGAATAGGCGACCTCGGATATGGATATGGACTTGTCTTTCAACATCTGGCAGGCATGTTTCAGCCTAATGTTACGGATAAACTCGATAGGTGCAAGTCCTGTCATGGTCTTTATCTTACGGTACAGGGAAGACTTGGACATGTTGAGATGCTCGGCAAATGTATTGACATCGAACTCGGGTTCGGACAAGTGTTCCTCTATTATCTTTATCGCATTATTGAGGAACTGCTCATCTATAGACGGATATTCGAGCGTAGAGATGTTTATTTCCACATCCGTCTTGAATTCTTTTTGCCTGTCTTTCTTGTTTGTAAGGAAATTGTTGATACGGGCTTCCAATACTTTAAGTTCAAAAGGTTTAGATATATATCCGTCAGCTCCGGCATTGTAGCATTCTATGCGGTCGTCTGCACTGTTTTTTGCAGTTAGTAATATTACAGGAATATGGCTGGTTTCGATATCTTTCTTCAATCTGCGGCAAAGTTCCAGCCCGTCCATACGGGGCATCATAACATCGCTGATTACGATGTCTATATCGTTGTCTTTTACACGATCCAATGCTTCCACTCCATTAGAGGCTGTGAGTACATGGTAATGTTTCGACAATATATTGCCGATAAGGGTAAGTAACTCTTCGTTGTCCTCTACCAGTAATACGGCCGTGCGTTCTTTGACATCCTGATTGTTTGCATTTATATCTTCACCGGAAGGTTCATCTAATGACATCAGGTCTATATTCTTTTCGTATACGATGACCTGATCCGATCTGCCCATTTCCGAATCGTTATAGCTTTCTTTGTCTATCGGGATATCTATTGTGAATGTAGTGCCCGCATCCACTTCACTTTCCACACTAATGGTTCCGTGATGGAGGTCTACAAGGTCTTTGGTAAGAGATAGCCCTATGCCGTTTGTGTCACTGGCTTCAGTCATCTTGTTGGTATAGAAGCGTGTGAAGATATCGGCCTGGTCTTCTTTGGCTATTCCTACTCCGGTATCACTTATCCTGATTTGCAGGTGCGGATGGTTGTTTCTCTGGTATTTGTTCAGGCTTATCTCCACCTTTCCATTCCGGGGTGTGTATTTATATGCATTGGATAACATATTGAATACTACTTTATCTATTTTATCAGCATCGAAGTATCCCTGTATATGGCTTGGCTGGGAGTTGAAAGAAAACTCGATGTCTTTTTTCTTCATCAATGGCAGGAAATTGGTATAGCATATATCCCGTATAAATGTAACAACCTCTCCCTGTGATATTTTGAGTTTCATATTTCCGCTTTCTACTTTCCTGAAGTCTAACACTTGCTGTAAAAGCCGTCTCAGGCGGTTGACGCTAGATCGCATGGTGTCGAACTGGGTAATCTTGCTTTTATATGTGATTTCTGCATCATCGATCAGACAGGATATAATGGTCAATGGCGTGAGAAAATCATGTGATATATTGGTAAAGTAACGCAGTTTGGTTTGTGTGAGCTCTTCCGACTTGTCTTTTTCTATCTGCGCTATTTTCAGTTCGTTGCGAAGTTTTATCCTGTTCTTTATGATTCTGTATGTCCAGTAGATCGCGGCGAGTAATAATACAATATAGATGGCATATGCCCACCATGTTTCATAGAATGCGGGGCGTTTATATATTATAAGCCTGGTGATCTCGCTGCTCCAGAGCCTGTTTTCATCTGTAGCTTTGATGTAGAATGTATGCGAACCTTTACTGAGCTGGTTATATATTGCAAACTGGCGGTCATTCTCCGTATATACCCAGTCGTCGTCTACTCCTTCCATCTTATAGGCATACTGGATCTTGGAAGGGAATGTATAATCGAGGGACGAAAAATCAATCTCGATATTCTTATCGTCAGGCTCGAAAGTCAGGGACTGCGAAGTTATATCGAATCGCTGATTTTTATTTCCCTGAAAAACGGATGAATTGTTGATCTTTATATCAGTAATGAAAGTCCGTGTTTGTTTTGCCTGTTCGGATAAAGTTTCGGATGGGCTAAATACCGAAATCCCCTTATTTCCTCCAAAGTATATTTTACCGTCTTTATTCTTGAAATAAGAATTGATGAGGAATGAGTTGACTATAACTCCATCGGTACCCGAATAATTTTTCGAGGCTCCGTTTTCAGGATTGTACTCCGTAATACGTTTATTTGTAGATACCCATACATGGCCGAAGTTGTCGGTGACGATATTAAGTATAGCTTCGCCGGTCATCTTCAGCGATTGGGATACGTCTTTGAACTGCTGGCTGATGAGATCATAGGCTATGATGCTGCCCTCTTTAGTTCCCAGCCATACTTTGCCGTTTATATCGGCGCAGATGGATTCTATGTTATTGCTCGGCAGATTGTTTCCTTCTTTATTGAAATTCTTTATTTGAGATTTTCCAGCCTGGAAGTTGCCTGTCATAAGGATTTGAGATACGCCGGATGTTTTACTGCTGATCCAGATCGTTCCTCTTGTATCTTCCGTTATCCCCGAAATAGTGCCGAGGGAAAAGCTCACCACTTCTATATTATCTTTATTATATGGCTTGATGAGAAGACCTGTAGAGGTTACTATCCAGATATTATTATTCCGGTCTTCAAAAAATATGCGGGGATTGCCTGCATCTGAAGCAATGGCTGATAAGTCGATACTTCTGGAAACGACAATATTATCTTTATCCTTTTTCATACAGTAAATCCTTGCTTCGTTTTCAGGTCCTACCCATATTTCTTCCGGAATAGAACGAAACTGGGAGATGCAGCTAACATTACTCAACATCGGGAGATTTTTCAATTGGGGGTAATCCGAATATAAACGGATACTGTTCTTTTCAGGATTGAATATTCCCAAGCCCCATCGGTTCTGATTTACCCAAATGTCTCCCTCCCCATCTCCGCTGATGGCTGTTATATTGGGTGTTATTCCTGTTCGTTCCTTGATTGATGAGATGGAATAGTTTTTAATGACAGGGCGGTCGAAATTGATTGTAAGCACTCCTTCGCTGAACGTTGCTATCCATAAGTTTCCTGTCCGGTCCTTTATTATCTCACTGTATATATTATTAGATTCCTTGAACAGGTAGGATATATCAATGTTTTTTAGTTTGCCCTCCTTATCATATTCGAAAGCATGCAAGCCGGAGATAGACATCACCCAGACGTATCCGTATTTGTCGTCCTGTACAATGCTGAAAAATGTATCTTCTGCCAGTTGCCTTTCCTTGTTGAAAACCTCTTGCCGGATATACATCTCATCTCCGTCTTTCTCAGGATTGAACAGATACAATCCATTACCCCATGTGCAAACCCAATATTGCTTCCTGTTATCCTGATATATTCTGAAAGGATTGTTCCCGCTTCCGATCTGAGGATAATGTTTGAATGTATCGTCTTTAGGATTGTATCTGTATATGCCATTCCTCCATAGTGCAACCCACAGAGTGCCGTCGGGGGCTTCGTAGATAGAATTGATATTTGTGGAAGGGAGTTCGTTATTGTATTTCTTCTTTAGTGTCAGATCCGGATTATAGCATAAAACAGTGCTTCGTGTTCCTACCCATATATTACCGTCGGATGCGACCAGAATCGTTTCTATATTTTGATTCAGGATTTCCTTATCCTCCAGAGGTGTGATTATATATGTCTTTTTATCCAGAATATTGATTCCGCTGCGCGTGCCTATCCACAAGCGGTTATTTTTATCTTCGGCCAGGCAGGAAATATCATTGCTCGCGATTAAATCAGGGTTGTTCAGGTTGGAACGGAAGGTCAGTATGCGATATCCATCATATCTGCACAGCCCGTCTAAAGTACCAAACCACATGAAGCCCTCTTTGTCCTGATGTATTCTGCGGACAGAATTTGACGGCAATTGACTTATTAGGGGAATTGGCTTTACGGATATTTGCTTTGCCTCAATGTTCAGAAAAACAAAAACAAATAATAATAAATATAACCGGTGTCGTTTTAAGCAGTAAAACATGTTTAATTTCGGTATTAGGTTTTAGGAAATACAATATTAAAAATAATAATTGTTATTTTTACACCAATAAATAGTTAAAAGTGCTTTTTTAAAGAAAATGGAACTATTTTTACCCTATATGAATGATTTGTATACCCTCGTGCGGTTCTGTTTTTCGTATATTTGTGGTAGTCTGAAGATACTAAATTGACTATCAATAGTTTTTGAAGAATCTCGCATGAAACGGGCAGTAGATAAGTAAGAATTAAGTGCTTAGATACACTTAGTTTTTCATGCTTTCAAATAACTCTGTTATCTATTTGCAAAGATAAAACTTATATATTAACTAGCAAAGAATAGAAATGGTTCTTTCTGCTATATAAATACATAATTTGCTTTAAATTATTCTTTCACCCTTTTTTTAGAATAAAACTTTGTTCCATCCGGTGAAAGGTAAAAATCAAATGTTTCGGTAGCCCTTTTATTGGTTAGTGGATCGTCGATTGTATAAGTACAGCGAACTACTATTGCCAATATTTCACTGGTATCTCTATTTTCGTATTTTGTAAGTTCGCCTGGAACACTTTTTTCAAGCGCATCAATCTGTTCGTTTGTTTTGTCAATGCTGGACTGATACGAATTTATCATCGTTCGGGAAAGTCTGCTGGCAGTTTTTGCTTTTTCAATGCTTTTGGTAAATACGCTGAGCGTTTTTTCAAGCGAAGCCGTCTGCCTGTTCCTCTCCGCATTAAAACTATCAGTGATGATTTTAATACTATCTGCAACACTTATCTGACTAATTTCTTCCAGTTTGTCTGCCTTAAAATTAAGGTCGATTTTTACACCTCTTTCTGTTTGTACAACGTCGGCAATCAACTTTTCATATTTGCTTGTCGTCCCTCCGCAGGAGAATAACAAGGCAAATAATGGTAATAAAAAGATTCTCTTCATATCCATATGTTTTTTAAGTCCGTTGCTACTGTTATTTATCTTTACCCTTATCTTTTCCGCCCGATTTGGTGTTATCCATCCGTTTGAGGATTTCTTCACGTAGGCGGTCGAGGAAAGGTGTCGGGTTGTTTCGGATGCGCATATCGTAGAAATTACGTGCGATATTGTTACCCAAGTCTATATTGAAAATGCTTTCAAAATAGGCCGCTATCTGTATCAGGGGGATTTTACCGTTATTAAAACAGCCTTCGGTATCTAATGCATAGATTAGTTCGATGAGATCGGTCTTACTTCCCGTCCATGTCAGCTTTACTTTAGGGAAAGAAGTATTGGTAGGTTTCTGCATATAATTATCCAACAAATCCAATTCGGATAGCAGATATACCTGTAACATATCATTAGCCATAATCTTAGCGACTTTAAAATCGGCATTGGTTGAAAACTGCGGATCACGTTCATAATAGAACGTTTCCAGATATTGTTCCGTATCGGGTTTGCCCCTTACAAAGTAAGCGGCGTCCAGATAAGTAGCTCCAGAGCGATAATAACGGTAAAAGTCCAGTATCTTATTGTTGAAGTCATGTATGGCATCCATTTTTACTTTCAGATATTCTTTTTGTGCTTCTAAACTGGCAACAGGACGGTGCATTTCAATATTATATACTTTGCGATAATAGATAAGATGACAAAATATCTTAGGTTTTACTTCTTTAAAGAAAAATATTTCTTCGTCTTCATCCTTAAATTTGTATACTATGATAAAATCCTTCAACTGGTCAAAAGTATTTCCTAAAACATGGGAAGCATCAAGGGATTTTCTTAGAATATTTTTATCCTCGGCTTCGATCTGCTGAATCTTTTGCCTGATCTCCTTTTGTAGTTTGTCTATAAAATTTATCATGATTGTAAATTGAAGTTCTTAATATTTGAGCCCACTTGAACAAGTCGAATTTAAGAAGATATAACGTCCTACAGAGGTTTTTGGAAAGGGTAAAATTTAGAAAATATACTTTTTAAAGAAGACTCATATCTTATAGACTTTATAAGTTTTACTTTTATTTTAAAATGTATATGCTAAACCTACTCCATATGTACCAGAACCAAAAGATGGTGCAATGACTAAGCTTTTATTACTATTCTTGACACCTAAAACATCATGAAATACCGGAAGGAGCATATAAGCTATTTCAACACTTAACATACCAATTCCAGCACCGGTAACGACATCGCTTATCCAATGTTTTTTATTCGTTACCCGTAAAACTCCTGTACCCGTTGCAATAGTATAACCGGCAATACCTATCCAGGGTGAAACATCTTTATATTCTTTGAATAAAATATGAGCGCCAACAAATGCAGTTGCCGTATGACCTGAAGGGAAAGAGTGCTTATTTGAGCCATCAGGACGTTCTATATTAGTCGTTCTCTTTATTGTTTGAACAGTAGCGAGCATAAGTATATGTGAGGTAGTCATAATAAACGTTCTGTCTCTGAAATTATGCTTTGCTTTTATTCCGAATAAATCCAAGCCATATACTGCTACTGCCGGAGCGAATTGGGAATAATCATCAATGTGAAGCGAACCCAAATAGTGTTCATGAATTTCATGATTTGTACTATGATCCAAATCTTGCAACCATTTATTTCCTCTTGTTAAAATGCCATATGATATTAATGCGGTAGGAACAATGAATTTAGAATAAGTCGAGTTAAATAGGTTTTTCTTCTGAGAGCCAC
Source organism: Dysgonomonas gadei ATCC BAA-286 (assembly GCF_000213555.1). Lineage (GTDB taxonomy): Bacteria > Bacteroidota > Bacteroidia > Bacteroidales > Dysgonomonadaceae > Dysgonomonas > Dysgonomonas gadei. Next base: position 2,745 of record NZ_GL891991.1, on the reverse strand, counting down.
TTATTTTGAATTTCACACTATTATCTGAATTTATAGAAAACTGATCTTCCAAATAAATAAAATCAGGTAGAACAAACTGATATTTGAGGTTTTCTTGGCTATGCAAAAGAGAATCATTTTTATATACGGTAGGTGATGCAATTAAAACTCTTATTGTATCTCCTTTTTGCGCATATATATTTCCCACTAGAAAAATGAAAAACACTAGAATAGCAGCTATTTGTTTCATATGTACAGTGATGTATTTTTTGTCAAATGTATAATGTGTATTTTGTAGAAAATTAGAATTTACAGGATCATTATATTTATTCTATATATCTACAAAAACAGCAGAGATTTTTGTGTTCACTATAATCAAAATTGATTTATTACTTCTTATTTCCATTTATTCTGTACCCGACACTCCATTCGATAAAGTCGGATACTCGAAATGAATAATCGCGTAAGGTGATGCCGACGAATATATTGTCGGTTATACTGTATTTCAAACCGATGCGTTGATGAAATATTGGTGTTTGATTGGTTGTTTTCTTTCGGTAAATGTAGCAGGCAGGTTGAAGTACAAGCGACATCCGGTTCATTACGAGTTCGTAAGAAAGAAACAGACTAATTTGCGCTTTATCTGTTAATGAACCGCTTACTGGGTCGAAGTCGTCCGAATTGATTGCTTTTATGGCGACATCCTGCGCATTGGCGGTGCTGTTGTACACGTAGTTTGCTCCCAATCCGAATTTTGACATACGGCTTACGTGGCGGTTGAGGGTGGCGGTAAATCCAAAAACGGGGAAAAACAATCCTTCGTACTGTTCGATAATGTCGGCTTGCACAGGTTCGCTGAAAACAAGGTTTTTTAATCCCGCGAAAGTGGAAAATTCCCATTCAAAGTGCGGTTTGAACTCGGGTATAGGACGTTCGATAAATTCGGGGCGTTCCTGCAAATTATAGATTACGCTTATTTTTGGCGCGATGGTATTGATGCCAAAATTCGGAACTTTGAGCGCGCCGTTCGAAAAATGTGTCAATGTAAAACCCGCGTCCAAATCGAAACGCTTACTGATTGCAAAGCGGTAATTCAATCCCGCGTCGATGAAAAAGGCAAATGGCGCACCAATGGCTACGTTGTATTGGTTTGTCACGGGGTTAAACGACTTCCAATTAGTGGAAAGTCCGAACGCGAGCTCGTAATTGAACGACGAATTTTTCCAACGCGCGAAAGGGGTGTTCAGAAAGGCGTAGAGCGCAAAAGGACGTCCAATTTCGATGGAATGGTTGAAATCCGAAATATTGAGACCAACTCCCCATCTCGGATAGTTGAAGAGCTGTTCCCAAGCATTTTCACCTGTTGTTTGCGTAATGAAACGAAGGGACATAGATTGATAGTCGTCCAACTGTTTAGCAGAGGCGTTTTGCCCTCTCAAAAAAATATTGGTCGGGAAAATATAGCCGTTCTGATAACTGACGGAAATGGATTTATTGCTCCAAAAGTTTTTCTTTGGCTCTGTGGAATCTGCCTGCGAGAAAAGAATTATCGGGATATTGGTCAATATAGACAATATCAAAATTTTTATTCCCATTTTAGAGCAATTGATTAATGTTTTGGATTCTTGTAGCTCAACAACATCAAACTCGGCAAAACCACCAACAGCATCGGCAGACCGACGATAAATCCACCGATGACGGCCACGGCAAGCGGTTGTTGCATCTGCGCACCCAAGCCGAAACCCAAGGCCAGTGGCATCAAGGCGAGGATGGCTCCGATGGCGGTCATCAGCTTGGGACGGATGCGAAGCGCGATGGCATAGTTGACCGATTCCACCACATCGCCTCCCGCTTTGCGGTTCATTCGGAACTGATGAACGGTAAAAATCGAATTTTCGGCGATGATGCCGACAATCATAATGATGCCCGTGTAGCTACTCACATTCAGCGGAATTCCCGTTATCCAAAGCGCCAGCAGACAGCCCGAAATGCTGACCACGGACACAAACAGCACGATAAAAGAGATTTTCCATTCGCGGAACAAAATCATCAGCACCGTGAACACCAACAGAATGGCGAGGCAGAGAATGGTTATCAGTTCGGTGAACGACTGTTGCTGTTGCGAAAAAGCTCCGCCATACGTAATGCTGTATCCTTGCGGTAAGGGCAGTTCGTTTTTTATGCGGGTTTGAATGTCCTGCATTGTCGAGCCCAAATCGCGTCCGTCCAAGCGAGCCGTAAGTGTGATGTCGCTTTTCAGGTTTTCATGTATAATATAATTGAAAAGTAGTCCACTAAAATAATTTAAAAGTATACCACCAGTTAAGTAAAATGTGTGAGAGCATCTAATAAAGCTCTACATTTTACTAACAAATATTAACATTATAAATTCCTTTGTGTATTAACCAACACAGAGGCTAAAATGATAACAATGGTGGAAAAACAAACAATTATTCACATGTACCGCACGGTTGGGTACAGTAAACGGGCTATAGCCAGGGAGTTGGATGTCAGCCGTAAGACCGTTCATAAAGTCATAGCCGAGTATGAAGCCGCATTAAACTGTGATGATCCTGAATCCTCTCTGGAATCGGTATTAACAATCCCCCCCCATTATAACAGTTCCCGGCGAGGCCGCCGTGTTATTGTCGGTAGCCTGAAAGATTTAATAGACGACTGTTTAGAGAAGAACGCTCGTAAACGTGCTATGGGCCTGAAGAAGCAGTGTATGCGGGGTAAGGATATCTACGAACTGTTAATAGATAA
>NZ_GL891990.1:108639-132140 GCF_000213555.1 Dysgonomonas gadei ATCC BAA-286 | reverse complement strand
GCATATGTCCATAGGGCTGGGATTAAAGCTTGCCTGGAGGCTATACGGTCTTTTTTACTTCCGTACCGCGACTGCTTACACAAATCAGGGAATGCAGGTCTCAAAAAAGTCTCAGGCAGCTTGAAATGCGCTTCCAGAGATACGATATGGTCATCTGTGACGAGTTTGGATATGTCTCTTGTGATAAGGAAGGAGGAGAACTGCTCTTTAACCATCTGTCCCTAAGAGCCGGTAAGAGGTCTACAATCATTACAACAAATCTTGCTTTTGACAGATGGGGGGAAATAGTAAAGGATAAAGTTCTCGTGGCTGCCATGGTAGACAGACTCACGCATAAAGCATATCTTATCAATATGAATGGACAATCTTACAGAGTTAAAGAAACTAAAAAAATGTTACAATCTAATGAGGAATAAATATCTTTAACCAATCTCGTCCGAGACACTTAGTGGTATACTTTTCAATTACTAAGTGGACTACTTTTCAATTATATTATACAACATGGAATCTATATAACCGCTAAAAGAGGGTATAAAGTAACCTAAACCTACCCCGATTGCCATTGCAAGGAATATCCAAAGGGTTAGGTTCTTATCTAAGAAGCTCATTTTCTTTTTACTCATTACCTTTTATCTTATTAGTGTATAGTTCGTAAAATGCTTTTTTGATTTCGTCTCTTACCCTGACATACTCGGATTGTATAAATTCGGGTGTCCCTGTGGCTTCGGACGGATCATCAAATCCGATGTGCAAGCGGTTCTTTACCTTTCCCGAAAATGAGGGGCAGCTTTCATTTGCTCCACCGCAAACGGTAATCACATAATCCCATTCATCATTGATGTATGTATCTATGCTATCAGATGTGTGATGCGAAATGTCTACTCCTGCATCGTGCATCACTTCTATTGCTTTGGGGTTAACTTTTCCGCTTGCTTGTGTTCCTGCGGAATAGACCAACAGTTTAGGATCGAAAGACTGTAAAAATCCATGTGCCATCTGGCTACGGCAACTATTGCCTGTACAAAGAATAAGTATTTTGGGCGGTGTTTGGTTTATCACAAGTTGCCAATGCCCGACATCCCGCCATTGGTCGAACTTCCAACCTATTTCTTTCATGTGGGATGCCTGTTTGAATCCGAATTTTTCATGCAGGCGTACACTGTTTTCATTAGGAATACATATTCCTGCTATCAGTGCGTGTACATCGTCTTTGTATATGTCTTTGAAAAGGTGTTGATACAGAATTGTAGCTATGCCTTTACCCTGCATATCCTTGTCTAAATATACGGTTACTTCTTTTGTGGATGAATAAGCACAACGGTTGTTCCAGTTATGCAGGTAACAATAGCCTGCAATTTTGCCGTCAACTTCTCCTACATAGTAAGGAAACCCTTCGTCTAAAAATTCTTTAATACGTTGCTGCATTTCGCTTACGCTTACGGTTGCTGTCTCAAAAGTAATAGCCGTATTTTCTACATAGTAGTTATAAATATCGCAGATGCCTTTTGCATCGTCTAAAGTTGCTTTTCTTATTTTCATATATGATATTATAATTCGTAATTACACATACAATTCGCAATAACACGAACATTGAGGATAAATTTTTTTATTTGGTCTTGCAGCTTTCTTCGTTGTTGATTTCAACGAAAAATGCAGAAAACATTTTTCTTGCTTTCTCCCAATTTTCTTCGTTTATACAGTATTTGACTGTCGGCAATGTAATCGTACCCTGTATTAACTCGGCATCTTTCAATTCGTTCAGATGTTGTGAAAGGGTGCTTTTTGCTATCGGCAATATTTCGGACATATCGCCGTGATAGCAACATGATTCGTTGGCAAGCATTTCTAATATAGCGATGCGGATAGGATGCCCCATTGCTTTGGCGAAACGTGCGAGCTGTTCTTGTTCGGCAGTAAGTTCTTTCTTTGACATATTTTTTTACATTTATAGTTCGCAAATATACGAATATGTTTTTAATTCGCAATACTACGAACGACCTGTTTTTATTTTGAAAGTAATCTAGACCTTACCATAAGTTGTCATCTTATGCGAAAGAAAAGATTCTGTGTTACAATCCAAAAAATTATAAAAAAATATTTTAATTTGTATTTTAGAATTTGCTTAAATAATAAAGTTAGCTATATTTGCACTATGGATAATATTTCGTGTATAAGACAACAGGCTGACATTAAACAAATCAATCGCTGTAAAAATCGAGTTTCAGAACTCCATGACTCCTTTGACTATTTATCGAATGGACTTGAATTGGCAGGGAATAATGTAAGGCTGAGAATTTTGTTTCTACTTTATGAAGAAAAACGACTTTGTGTTTGTGATTTAAGTGATATTCTTGGTATGACAATTTCAGCAGTTTCCCAGCACTTGCGAAAACTTAAAGACCGAAAGCTCATTGTAACCGAAAGAGAGGCACAAACCATTTTTTACTCATTGACAAAAGAGTATGAAAATATGCTGAACCCATTTTTTAAAATACTCGACGATAACAAAATTGTAGAAGCAATATGAAAACGGATAAGAAACTAATCGGGACCGGACTTTTGACAGCAATTGCAGCTTCATTGTGCTGCATTACACCCGTTTTGGCTATCATCGCAGGAACAAGCGGACTTGCTTCAGCTTTTTCCTGGCTCGAACCTTTCCGGCCATATTTTATCGGTTTAACAATTTTAGTGCTTGGTTTTGCATGGTATCAAAAGTTGAAACCACAAAAGAGAATTGACTGTAATTGTGAAATAACTGAAAAACCAAATTTTATGCAGACAAAATCATTTTTAGGAATTATTACCGTCATGGCGGTTTTACTTTTATCATTTCCAATTTATGCACACATCTTTTTTCCAAAGACTGAAAGTAAAGCAATTATTACCCAAACTTCCAAAATTCAGAAAGTTGAGTTTACAATTAAAGGAATGACTTGTTCAGGCTGCGAACATCACGTTAAAACAGAGATTAGCAAACTAAAAGGAATTGTCGAAGTTGTAGTTTCTTATGAGAAAGGAAACGCTATTGTAAGGTTTGACATCAAACAAACAAGTATAGAAGAAATCGAAAAAGCTATCAATTCGACAGGCTATAAATCACTAAAAAGTAAAACTATATCATAATGGAAATAAAGTTACAATCAATAATAACTTGTCCAAACTGTGGTCACAAAAAAGAGGAGACAATGCCAACAAATGCTTGTCAATATTTTTACGAATGCGAAAAGTGCAAAACAATGTTAAAACCTCTGGAAGGTGACTGTTGTGTCTATTGTAGTTTCGGTTCTGTAAAGTGCCCGCCAATTCAAGAAAATAAAAAATGCTGTTGAGTACCAAAACAGGCATTTTTTATGGCAATTTAAACGGTTTTTTTATGCTTTAAAAAGAATTACTATCAATTAAATAATAGAAATAAAGAGTTAGAGGGCATAGCCAGAAACTAAACCTCTTAAATTGATTACAAAGGGAAATGACTTATAGTTTCCCTTTTTTTATACCGCTGCTTCCTGGAACGGAATAATTTGATATTCGTGTCCTGGATTATAATAAGAATTATTCTTCCATAAGATAAAAGTCAATTCCAGTAATTTTCTTTGGATGGCAACAATAGCCTTCATTTTAATACCATGCCTTGAAACTAATCTTAAGAAAATATATCTGAACCTTTCATCAGTTCTTATTGCAGCCAATGCAGGAAAGTGCATTACCTTCCTTAAATTCCGATTGCCCCGCTTGGATATTCTTGGTTTGGATTTCACTGAGGTTCCAGATGTCTTTTCTTTTACATCTAATCCGGCATAACTGACCAGTTGTTTTTTATTCGTTATTAACTCAAATCCATTGGTTTCCGCGATAATGGTTACAGCCGTTAGATTTCCAATTCCCGGTATAGAAGATATTATCTTCATCTTTTCTACTAAAACTCTATCTCCATTGATAAGCTTAGTAATTTCCTTCTGTATCTCCTTTTCCTGTGCATTAATCAAAGCTATTCTTTTATTAGTTCGTTTTACTGATTTTTCACTTGTTGTTGCAGAAGTACGTTCTGCATGAAGTTGATTCTTCAACATTGTGCGTTCCTGCACTAGCTGCTCACGTTCCCGGCAAAGCTGTCTTAAATCATTGAATATTTTTGAAGGAGGCTGCCATATTTCCAACTGCCTTTCCAATCCAAATCTCGCAATGGCTTGTGAAGCGCTCTTGTCAGTAATAGTCTTTATGTCAAGTGTTCTCGCATAATTACTGATCTTGTTAGGTAAAACGATACTAATTTGTTTTTGAGTACTGCATAGATAATAGGCTAAGGATTCATGATAAACTCCAGTTGCTTCCATTATGTACCGCACTTCTGTCGCAGTTGACGTCTGCTTATTTACCCATGATACAAGGCTTAAAAAACCTTTTTTAGTATTGGGAAATACTTTGTAGGCATAAACTTCTATGCTGATCTGCTCATCCATTCGACCAAGCGATACAACTAATTCTTTTTGAGCAACATCAATTCCTACTGTCTGCTTTAATAATACCTTCATCTTATCTGGTTTAGGTAAGTGATAACCTTTTTTTCATCTTTTCTCCTGACTAGATATACTGGCTACGCAACCCATAATTATGATTGAGTTCCTTACATTCTGTTCAGATTCTAAAAGGTTAAAGAAGAGGAGGCAGTCTCTTTTCTTGAATATACCATAAGGCTATTTAAAGCAAAATCTGCTCTCGCCCTTCTTCACTTAGATTATATTATACAAACATAGGAGAAGCAAAAGACCTAATAAATACCTATTTGTCTAAAATAAGTAAGCAAATAGGTATTTTGTTTTATCAGTCAGAATATTAGGATAGAATATCTTTTCTCGTCCTATCTTTGGGGATGAATATCAAGCACGGTTCTTTACCCGAAATATAATTTATATTGCAGTTTTGTAATAACCATCGGTTATCACCTAAAGAGTAATAATTGAGGTTACAGTATTCTACACAATCGGTGAGATCATTATCATCACTGCAAAACATCGTACAGCAAATGCACACAAGATCTTTATTGAGAAGACAACAAATCGTAGCCCGCATACTTTCTATTTCTGTCATCAATACACCATCATTAAGCAATAGACGAAGGTTAAGAGAAAACTTTCTTTCTATTTCGAGGATATTCCGATTTAAAACTTCAAGTGCTTGAGTAAGCTCTGTAATGCACCGAAGCGGCATAGTGGTTTTTACATGGGTCATAGCTCGGTTGATTTATCTGGCTGCTGCCCCTGCAACCTTGATTAATGACTAAAAAGAAGCGCGGGACATCAACCCATCCGCAACCGAGGTACTGGTATACCCTGCAACGAAATAAGTTAAGTCCCTATGTTTGTAATATCTGGTATAAGAACAAAGCATAAATCACAAGATTCTTATATTTGAATTTGACAATTACCAAACATAAAAAAACAAGGACTTATGCTTACACAAAGAAAACAAGTAAATTTTAAAGGACAAAATATCTATGTTGGTATTGACGTTCATTTAAAGAGTTGGACAGTATCCATTTTGACAGAAACGATTGCTCATAAGCGTTTCACACAACCTCCCAAAGCAGAAGTTTTAGTCAACTATCTGCAAGAAAAATTCCCTGGGGCAACTTACAATTCGGCATACGAAGCTGGATTCAGTGGTTTTGATGCTCATTACAAACTGATTGAGCTTGGGATTAACAATATTGTGATAAATCCGGCAGATGTACCTACTACTCAAAAGGAGCAATGCCAAAAGAATGATACTGTTGACAGCTATAAAATTGCTCGGTCGCTAAGAGCGAATGAACTGACAGCGATCTATGTATTACAACCTGAAACGCTGGAAGATCGCTCTTTAGTTCGTATGCGAAGTGTGTTGGTCAAGGACATGACCCGATTTAAAATCAGAATCAAATCATTCTTATATTTTTACGGAATAGAATATCCTCCCGCATTTGAAAAATCACAAAATCATTGGACACTTCGTTTCCTGAATTGGTTGAAAGAAATTCCCATGAAAAGTGATTCCGGAAGGTTTGCTTTATCTGCTTTGGTTACCGAAGTAGAAAATCAACGAAAAATACTGCTGGATATAAATCGAAAGATTAAAGCCTTATGTAACAGTGAAAAATATCGTGAGTCAATACAGTTGTTACAAAGTGTTCCGGGTATCGGGATCGTTAATTCCATAACTGTTATCACTCAAATAGAAGATATCGGACGCTTCAAAACTACGGATCAGCTAGCTTCTTATGTGGGATTGATTCCACAGAGTCATTCCAGTGGAGAAAAGGAGTTGACCGGAGAAATAACGTTCAGAGGGTTGAGTGATCTTAAGCAAGTATTAGTCGAAAGTTCATGGATTGCCGCTCGTATAGATCCAGCCCTATCACTTGCTTACAATAAATACATAAAAAGGATGCATCCAAATAAGGCGATTGTTCGGATAGCCAGAAAACTACTCAACCGCATCTATTTTGTTTTAAAATATAAACAGAATTATCTATGCGGAATAGCCAAATAAACCTTTAAAAACAATTATATTTTAGTGACCGCTGGGCGTGGGATGCAGCAATAGAGTCTGCTAAGGCAAGTTTGCGGCACTTTACCTGTAAAACTGAAAAGGGAACTGTAGCGTTTACGTCTACTGATAGAAGTCTGTTTTTATAGGATTTTACCAAACAAGAGAATCTAAAAGGTTTTCTTAGCCATAAGGCGATGCCTGTAACCAAAAAAGAGGACAGCTAAGCTAAGGCCATCCTCCAATATGTTACAGTGTAACGCAGGATAGTTTATTGCTGTCAGGTTGCTCCTCAGCAGAGCCTAATTCCTCTTCAACTATCTGCTATAAAAGTAGTTATTTCTTATTAAAATGTAATATTGAGAAAAAGAATCGGAAAAATATTTGGTTTACAACATAGAAGCCCGCGCCATATACACAGCACAGGCATTTAACCTTATTCCCGTTGCATTTAAAAATTACCAGTTTTCGGTTGCACGGAAAAAGCTAAACGCTCTTTTCTAATATATCTTACTATATAATAATACCGTTTTTCTGTACGGCATATTTATAACAAAATTACAAAAATTATCTGTTCAAACAATTATCCTATCTGCGTATTTATCTCTTTCCTAAAAGCCAATGGATTGGCTATATATGGATATGAGCTTGTCGCACCACCCGTTGTTACAGTAATTGTCCCGAAATTAAATATCCTACCAAAAACGCTTTGTTTGATATGTAGTCCCTCACACTTAGCTAATACTAAATCTACCGCTCTGCGACTGATAACTCCCGTTTTAAGCACTACTCGTTTGTTGGTGACAGCATAAGCCGAACCCACCTTTACAAGCAGCCTTTGCACAAGCGATATCACCCCAATAAATAATAGGAATATCCCACCATAATGTAGCACACCTGTTTCCGAACCGGACAACCACCAACCCAATAATATAAGAACGAGTGGTTGCACAAAAAGGAAAAAGTGCAATTTTGCAACATATTTTATCTCTTCCCCGGATTGTAGATTTTTCTGTATGTAATTCATAAGCTATTGATTTGTTCCAAAGTTAATAAGTTTCGTTTATTTCTGATATTTAACAGTTATATTTTTCTGTATTTTTTTTCGTTATAGGTTTGTTTCTCAATACCTCAAACAATAGCACCAACCTATCGGATTCAAATAACGTTTACCTTTCCTTACTTCATAATGCAAGTGGCTTCCCGTTACTATTCCCGTACTACCCACACAAGCTATTTGTTGGGTAATGCTTATTCGTTCCCCCACATTTACCAATATTCGACTTAAATGTGCATAGAATGAACGAAAACCACCTGCGTGTTGAATCTCTATAAAATAGCCATACCCCACATTGTAACCTTTGCCAATCACTATTCCGTTACCTGTGGCATACACCGGAGTTCCTTCTACTTGTGGAATATCAATTCCTGTATGAAATTTTCGTCTTTTGTAGCATGGGTGCTTTCGCATCCCGAACCCTGATGAGATACGCCCAGACTTCTTTATTGGAGATATTACAGGATAGTCGGATAATTCATCAATAGTCATTTGTAAAGAATCCGCTATTTGCTGAAATTCTGTAATGGTATAAATCGGCTTCATAGACTGTTCTATTTGTGATTTTCTGTTTGGAAAATCGCTCTGTTGTCCCCATGCAGGCAAATGAAGTAAAGCTATCAATAGAATTGTTATATATTTCATTGTTAAGTCTTATATAGGACAAACGCCCAAAGAATCTTCGAGCGTTTGTCTGATTGTTCACTATTCAATTTCTTCACCCCACAGCTCAACGTCTGTAGGTGCAGTTACATAAGCATAAATCATATTTACCCAAGTAACTATGTATGAGATTACCATCATCGTCATCATGGCTATTCCGTTTCAATTGGTAAATCTTCCTCTCCCTTGTCGTTCTGCCAACTGAATGTCTTTTGCACTACCTGCCCATGATTATCTTCAATATACACATCTATGAGTTGTTGGTCGGTACAATGGGAAGTGTAATACATCCGAAACGTTTCCTTTTCCAATAGATATAAATCGTTTGGTAGAAGCACAGTGCCGTTATCGAGCCGAAGTTCTCCTTTACCATCCACTTGAAAATAGCGAATGTAGAATTTAGTGTCTTGGAAGTTTCCTTCCTTTAGAATCTGTGCACGGATTTCCGCCATCTCTCCCTGAACGATTTTTTTCTGAACTGGCATACAAACCAGATCAAATGCGTAAACCTTATTAATATCCATATCGTTACTACAGGCTAAGGCCAGCAGCATTATCGCTGCCAGCCACGCTGTTATCCCGAAAAAAGTCTTTATTTTTTTCATCTTGATTTGTCCTTTAATTGATTATAAATTTGATTCCAATACCGAACTGCCCATGAAAATGTCCCGTAGAGTTGCCCCAGAGGATGCGTTCTCGCCCTGTGACGAGTAGCACAACACGGTCTGTCAAGTATGTTTCAATCTCCAGTGTGATAGCTCCACCATAGATAAAGGCATCTTTATGTTGAAGAGTAGAACCATCGTATAAAGTCTTTTCTCCCCAATTCGATGTTTCATAGCCAGCAAGGGCAGAACCACCCAACGAAAGGAAAACTGTTTTAGACGGATCGGTCAGAAAGTTGTAGTAATAACCTCCTTCAGCCGTGAATTGAGCTATTGGTAATCGTTTCTCCCGATACGGGTAGTAGCGTTCCAGATATTCTGCACCGAACACCCATTTGTTTCCGTTCTTGGCATAAGTCGCCATTGCCACACCGAAATAATATCCCGCTTCATTATCGTTCTTGGCTGAATAAATTCCATCCACCATACCACCCGTGAGTTGTATGCCTCGCATACCCGGCAGTGAACGTTGTGCATGTACTTGGTCTGTAAAGACCAAACACAACACAATCGTTAATATAAGATATAACCGTTTCATCCTACTTCACTTTCAATTCGTTAATAACCTTTGCACGAACCAAATCGGCATTATCCAATGTAAACTGCTGATGACGTCCACCTTCCTGCTCGTTAAGTTCCACCACCAACATTTTGTCATCGGGAATCGTAAATTTTGCCAACGTGAAGATCATGCGTTCTGTCTGCTGTCCACCTATCAGCATCAAATTATTGTAGGCACGAAGTGGCCAAATTACCTGCTCTTGAATAGCGGTACGTTTGGCTACTTTTTTATCTACAATTTTAAATGTGATAAAATCGACATTGAACGGGACGTTGGATGAGTTCTTTAGTTGCAGATGAAAATACAGCAGTCCGTTATGGGTATAAATACCTTTCAGCGTGTGTTGTATTCCGAAACGTTTTGAGCCGATGTGTTTTATCTCCCGATCATTGTTCTTATGTATGGACTGCATAATCAGCTTAACAAGTAGTGGTGATTCTTGCCCTAATTCCTGCATATAGACCGCAAGGGCATTGTTTGGACGGTTCACCGCTTCGCCATCGTGCAGGAAGTCTGTCATTTCAACAGACAGTTTTACGGGTTCATCCACATATTTTACGTTAAAACTATAATATGCACCATCTTCGGTTATGACAGACAGATTACTCTCTCGCGAAAAATCCCGCAAGGCGGCTTTCACTCTCAATACATTGTCCGTACCATCCGCTTTGGCAGCGAGAAGATCTGCCGAACCTAAATCGACATACCGAATGGCTGATGGGAATATTACGTGCACTGTTTTATTAAATGTGACCTCCAGAGCATAAGGCGGTATCATTCTGTCGAAGGTCAGAGGACGGGTAAAACTCTCGTAATAGTCTCCCGTTGTCGGCTTGGTATGCACCACAATAGTATCTTGGGATACTTCTTGTGCATGGGCTGTAAATACACTTACAGCAAGTGTTAATATTAAAAAGAATCGTTCCATACTTTTGATTTTAAATTCGTTAAACATTCAATTCTTTAGATTGCCCGTTTCTCACGACTTGCCATAATCAAAATAAATTTTGCTTCTGCTCTCGCTGTTTGAAACGGTGATTTTTTTAGTGGTTTTATTAATTTTCTTTGGGCAATAGCAGGAGCTTGTAATTTGCTTTGATGGTAACTTTTACGACACTCATCTTTTTACTGATATACTGTGAAGCCCCTTGTATCAAACCCTTACCCATATCGGCTGCCAATTGTGAACCTGCATTATCCGAAATCATAATGCTTGTGCCTGCCGATGATGCCAAGGTAGAAGCTACTTCTTTAGCTGCTTTTACTTCATCGTTATTAGGAACAAAAATTCCAGATTGACCATCCATATCGTACACTTGCAGTTCAACCGGAATAATGTTTCCTGCATACTGAATGGAGTTGATCATTACCTCCAGACGTTCGCCACCAATACGGCAAGCTCCCGTTACCAAGGTATTGGCAGGAATCAAAATGTTGCCTGCCCTCATTGGTTCTAAAAGACGAAGTTGTACCTCTTTACCATTGGTCAGGGTTACGGTTTGGTTCACACAAGCACGGATGCTGTTCTTATCCTTTACCCCCTCATTGCCTGCGGCAGTCAAAAAACTCCTATTTCGGGGCTGGCTGTATGTGGCAATAAATTCATCATTAGACATTGGAGTAGATAGTAGAGATACGACATTCTGATGTACTTGCTTAACGGGTTGTACTTTGACTTTCTCGCCTGTACGTGTTATGTTTACATCGTCTATTGGTTGTTCCCCCTGCTGTGCGGGCATATAGCGTGCTGCCATTTGGTACGATTTTTCAAGCAAGGCTGTCTGTTCGTCCTCTTCCGATTTTTTCGCTTCGGCTTCCTGTTGCTTTCGTTCCAATTCCTGTATTCGCTGTTCCATCGCAGACTGTGATTGTCTATCCATTTCAGCAGGCTTTTCGTACCAATCACCCAATTGCTTGTTGATGTCCTGATAGGCAGTTGCCGAGGATTGCACAGTACGGGGAGTTGAACTTCGGGGTTTTTCTGCTTGCAGTGAAGTATTGTAGGCATTGTCCTTTTGTTCGTAATCGCTTTGCTCGGTATCATTGAACATCGAGGAAAAATCCTGTAAAGACTTCATTTTCTCTTGCTCCTTCTGCCGCATCGCTTCACGTTCATAGGCATCCCGCTTGCCTTCCACAATGCCCTCATCCTTTGGCACGGGCAGTTCGGCATTGAAGCCTGTCAGTCCTACCGCTTGCTCTTTTCCATCATCCGATGGAGCGAAGATGAGCCACATTGCACCACCGAAGATTAAGAAGAACAGCGGCATAATCAACATCTTTTTTCGTTTCTGTCTCTCCGCCATCGAAAGTTCCGGCTTTGGTGGTTTGGGCGATTCTTTTTTCGCTTCCGATTTACTATCCGGTACAGATGCTTGTACTTCAACAATAGCCTCCGTTTCGGGTGGTATTCCTTTATTCAAATCTTCCTGTTCCATTATTCTACTGATTTTAGATTGTTAATACTATCTCGCTGTTGCTCTAATTGTAGTCTCAGCGATCCGATCTGCTCTATCTGCATCTTTTCTGCTTTATTTTTACCAAAATTGTAAATAGAAGAAAAGGTCATGTAGATGGAAAGACCGCCGAAAACAAGGAACATCGTTATCACAAGGATAATCCGTCTGTCGGGGGTAAGTCTGCCGAGCAAGCCCCGCAGACCATCCTCCAACCATTCATTGATGCGATTCATTATTTTTCGTATCATAGCTTTACCTACCTTTCTGATATCCGAATATCCCGATTCTCTACAATCTCGAATTTCTCCATTGTGAAACCGTGAGGGTTATTGTCCGAGCGTACCGAGTTGATCAGATTGCAACGTGTAACCAGACTGCGTTCGGTGAGGTTACTCTCCCGAATAATCATTTGTTTGGCATAGGTTACCGCCTTGTAGGGATAGCTATCAAAATCACAAGCAATACTATCGACTTGTACAATTTGATTGATATTCCCGGACACGATACGATTGTAATACCCTTTTTCTGCCATGTCCTGATAGTATTTGAAAGCCGATTTATCGACAAGGAACAATGCCCTGTTTACGTTGCTTTCGATGGCTTTTTTATCGGGTGAGAGTGTGAAAAACAGCTCGTGAAAACGCTTAACGTGTTCGCGTGCTTCCACAGGTCTGTTTTGTGTCATATCTTGGGACAAGGCAAGCATTAAGGACTTGCCACCGTCCAATACATAGATACGCTGGCGTTGTGCTTCGGCAAAATTATACGACGACCATACGGAATAGCCCGTAATGGCAGCACACATACAGACAAAGACAATACCGAACAAGCGTATCTGTTTGAAGGATGTTTCTATATTTTTTAAACTTTTGAACTCCATTTGTTCGTTTTATTTTGAGTTAATAAATGAATACAGTGTATCTGATTATTTCTTACCCATTAGGCGACCAGCGACGTTACCTGCCGCAGCTCCGGCAACACCTCCTGCCATTGCAGCCCCTTTACTCGCCATTGTGTTTACTCCCCGTGTAGCACTACCGCCACCTGCCTGAATAACCCAACCCGCCACGCTTGGAATAGAAAAATATCCGATAATGCCGATAATGAAGAATATGATGTATATTCCGTTACTCGCATCCGGCACATAGGTGGGGTCTCTCAACATATCTATATCCATTTGTAGCATAAGTGCCTGAATTTTGGAAAGTAGAGCCGAGAACAGGTCAGCAATGGGTAGCCATAAATAAATGGAGATGTAGCGAGAGATCCAATTGGTCAGCGTGGATTGAAAACCATCATAAACCGAGAGGGCAAATGCCAACGGCCCTAAGATTGACAGCACCACCAAGAAAAAGGTGCGTAAAGTATCAATCGTAAGGGCTGCGGCATTGAACAGTAACTCAAAGAAATCACGAATTAAATCTCTAAAAAAGATTTTCATATCGTACCATGTTCTCTCTGCCCACATTCCGATAATTTCTCCTGTGTCAAAGATTCCAAGTTCTTTCATTTTTTGGTCGTACACCTCATCATCGACCAACCATGCCTTCCCTTCTCGCAGTCGAGCATCGTACTCCAATTGTTCTTTCTCCGCTTGCAGGGCACGGACATCTGTCATTTGTGTCTCCAATATGGTATGTGTTCCTTTGACCACAGGTGACATAACAGCGTTAATCGTACCGAGTACGAAAGTCGGGAAGAACATGATGCAGAGTCCGATAACAAAAGGTCTAAGCAGGGGATATACATCTATGGGTTCTGCCCTTGAGAGAGCTTGCCATACACGGGAAGCTACATAGAAAAGTGCTCCCAATCCGGCTATCCCTTTGGCGACGCCAACCATATCGCCACAAAGGGGCATCATATCCTGATACAGATTGCGGAGAAGTTGATGCAAATTGTCGAAATCTATTGCTAGCAGTGTCATGATTACCAATATTTATCGGATGGATTACCATACAAACTTTGTACTCGCTCCAGATCGCCTTTCTCTTGGCTGCGGATGAAAGAAACGGAAATGCTTTTCTTGGAAAAATAGCGGACAAGGTTACGATGTTCGACCATTTTGGAATGTATATCATCTATGATTGCCATACGCTCGGCATCGGTCATCGACAGCCCGTTGGAGACGGAGACGATATTCTTTATATCCGAAAGCAGGTTGCCGCTTTCGTTCAATAGCTTGGCATATCCGTTCGATATGGCTTCCAATTCGTTAACGCTAAAATTTCTATCGGATAGCATCTTGTTGAAGTTGGTAGAATAGATTTGAGATATTTCGCTAACCAATTCTATTGTTTCTTTCACTTTGCGGGCATCCTTGATCAGATTGTGTACCGACTGCAATTTGTCGTAATACTGTTTACCCTGATCGTAGATTTTTTGCATCTCTTTGAAAGAGTTAATCACATTACTGGCTGTTGTTGCTGTTTTGGAAACAGTCAATATATTTTGTGCCAGATTGGAGGGATCAATCACCGTCCATTGTGCTTTTACCTGATAGGTACAAAGCATCATGAATGCCATAAGGCAGAAAAGTATTTTCTTCATATTCGTTATTTTTAATTGTTATTACCCGTTTATCGTCCGAAGTCGGAGGTAGCCTCTAACAGACTAGCCCTCCTCCCGGACATACTCTCCGAAAGCGGAAAGGTGCAAGACCTCTTGCTCCCGATTGTAAGTAATCTCGATACGCTCGTACAGCTCAATATAATGCAGACCAAATACATTGTAGACCGTACAATCGCAGACCACCAGCGGGTTGTTGTAAGTAAGACAAAGACGGATGCCTCCCTTTTTTCGGGAGATGTTGCGGTATATGCTTATCGCAGGTGCACCTTCTCTACTTACCCAACGCCCCGTAATCTCCCGCATGGAAAAGTCTGTAGAAGTGGAACAAGAATCGGTTATATTACTTGAACTGAACATGGCTTTTCGTTTTTTACTTGCGTTTACTTTCGGCTATTTGTTTTATAGCCAACTCAATATTACCATCCAATTCTTCGGTTTTCCGCATCACTTCCAGCTTCTCCGTTTCCTCTGTCGTGAACGTAAAATACTCTTCCAAACTCACTTCTGTGGCATATACAGCCGACTGAACACCACCCAAGCCAAACCAGACTTCTTTGTATTTTCGGTTCGGATTGTTGGACATATTGATGGATAGCACCTGACTTTTTTCTTTTTCGGTCAGTCCTAACAGAGCTTGGATGCTATCAAATTTGTTCATGTATTTACGCTGGTCTAAGAGAATCTTACAGTCGGAGTTGTTGATGATGGACTCCTTTACAATGGGTGATGCGATAATATCGTCCACCTCCTGAGTGACAACGATTGCCTCGCCAAAGAACTTTCTAACGGTCTTAAATAAATACTTAATGTACTCTGCCATACCCTCTTTAGCAATCGCTTTCCACGCTTCCTCGATTAATATCATCTTTCTGATTCCTTGTAAACGACGCATTTTATTTATGAAAACTTCCATAACGATGATCGTTACAATCGGGAACAAAATTTTGTGATCCTTAATCGCATCTATTTCAAAGACAATGAATCGTTTAGATAATAAATCAAGCTGTTTTTCGGAGTTCAGCAGGAAGTCATATTCGCCACCTTTGTAATAAGGTTCGAGCACATTGAGGAAGTTGGCAAGGTCGAAATCTTTCTCCCGTACACGCTTGGCATCAAGGATAGCCGCATAGTCCAATTTAACAAATTCGTAGAATGAGTTGAATGAGGGTATAACCGATTCATCAATCGTTATACGTTCTATATACAGACTTACGGCATTGGATAGGGCTACCTCTTCCGAACGTGTGGGAGGTTCATTATCCCGCTTCCACAAAGTCATTATCAGGGTTTTGATACTTTCTCTTTTCTCGATGTCGAACACATTGTCATCCGTAAAAAACGGATTGAAACTAATGGGATTTTTTTCAGTATAGGTAAAATACACTCCATCCTCTCCATTGGTACGACGGTTAATGAAATTACAAAGCCCCTGATACGAGTTTCCCGTATCCACAAGCACGATATGAGTACCTTGTTCCCAATATTGGCGGCACATATGATTCGTAAAAAAAGACTTACCACTACCCGAAGGCCCCAAGATAAACTTGTTGCGGTTCGTGATAATTCCTTGCTTCATGGGCAGGTCGGAAATATCCACATGGATGGGTTTTCCGCTTACCCGATCTGCCATCTTGATACCAAAAGGCGAGGGAGAACTTTTGTAGTTCGTTTCCTCTGTGAAGAAGCACAAGGCAGGTTCTATAAACGTGTAGAAACTTTCTTCACTCGGAAAATCACCCGCATTGCCCGGTATCGCAGCCCAATAGAGTGTAGCGACATCCACCGTGTTATGGCGGGGCTTGCACTCCATGAGAGCCAATTGTGAGCCGACATCATTACGGATATTTTTGAGTTCTTCTGCATCATCAGACCATGCCATCACATTGAAGTGTGCCCTCACAGAAGTAAGCCCAAAACTATGGGCTTCGTTCAGGTACTTGTCGATCCACTCTTTATTTATTTGGTTTCCACGACTGTACTTCGATAACGATTGCATATTACGAGCAGATTTTTCAAACTGCCGCAGGTTCTCTGCCGAATCGTCCAGAAAAATGTATTGATTATATACATGGTCACAAGAGAGTAACAAACCCACAGGCGATGCAAAGGACAAACGGCAATCACTTCGATCCGTAGATAGCTTTTCGTATCGCATATCTGTTCCGATTGTGCCCGGCAAGTCTTCCACATCGGAAATGGTATGCAGGCATACCGTTTTATCTCCTATGCGTAGCCCGTCTACTCCTAACTCCAAATCCTCCAGACAAGTGGTATCTTCCAATGAGAGGGCAAAGTATTTTTCAATTAGCCCGGCTTCTTTTTCCGTTCCCGTTATTTCGTCTGAAGCAATACGTGTCAGCGTGATAAATCCCGAATCGTTTAAAATCCGCTCGAACTGTCCAACTGCCTCCAAGAAGCGTACTGCCATTTCTTTATTGACTTCTTTGGGGATGATATACCCTCGACAGAGCGATGAGAAGTTGCTTTGCATCCGCATCCGATCCTTTGTCGTTTTGGTCAAAAACAAAAAGCAAGTATGATTCAGAAAAGGACGTTCATTGAAGTGACGTTCAAATGAGCGGGATAGAAAACTCATGTTCTCCTTATCGGTAGCAGGCTTGTAGTTTTCTTTAACAAACCAATCCTGTTTGTGGATAACCGAGTATTCGGGCAACACCTTGATGGCTTTCGTCCAAGCCGAGTGTATGGCTTCGTATTCGCTACCTGTAACAGTGAACAGTTCTGGCAGATCGACACGGTAGGCTACCGTTATATCTGCATCCTTGCTAATGATGCAATCGTGTTCGACAGAAAGCAAGGGAAACTTACTTTCGATGGTAGCTGCTTTTAGTGTATTACGCATTCCGTACCTCCTTCTTTTTAGGACATTGGAACAAGCGGCGGGAATTTTTGCGATTGATCAGAAAACGGGGATGTTGCCGTTTGGAGAGCAACTTCATAAGCCCGTGTTCTCCATATTTCGCATTCAGGTTGAAAGTCAGCCATACCAATGCAGAAGCAGCGATAACACCGAAACCGATACATATCCACTGATCTACTCCTGCCATATACATCACTACAAATACGATGAATACAGCCAGTAGACCACCTGCAAAAATAAAAAGGTATTGTGCTTTCAAACCCTTAAATTCCACACTCTTGCCAATGCCCTTGTTAATATTATACTCCATTTCTTATTTGTTTGGAGCTGGATTACAGGAAGAAAGAGCGTAGAATGGTAGCAGCCACGATAAGGAAAATACACGCACCAAACCACGAAGCGGCAGTTTTGCTTGTATCGGGATCACCGGAAGAGAACTTGTTATAGACTTTGATACCTCCGATGAGTCCTACAACTGCACCGATAGCGTAGATGAGTTTTGTGCCCGGATCGAAATACGAGGTCACCATATTGGTGGCTTCGGTTATACCTCCAATACCGTTACCTTGTGCGAATACAGATGATACAGCAACCATGATAAAGGCTACTGACAGAAGAATTTTTTTCTTTGTCATACGATTTTTTGATAATAGTACAGGGGGTGGAATAGTCCCCTGTACTGAATGAATAATGTTGTTTAACTTTGATTTTTTAGTGGTGCGGTCATAGACCGTTTTGTTAGGCTGACGCACGCTAACCGTAATCTCTTTGCTTCATGCTCTTTGTTTTAATTGTTATCTACTTTACGCAAATTTGCGTACATCAAATTCTTTAGGTGCTCTGACTGTCGGTTCCTCCAATTCTCCGGCTTCTTGTTGTTTGCGATGGAAAGCAGTAAAATAGTTATCCATCAATGAGGATACGACCACTTTCTTTTTAGGTTCACCTGATACAACCTGTTCAAACATATCCGTCTTGCGTATCTCGACCAATACCCGTCCGGCTTCTTCTTTTTCTTCGGATGTTGCATTGTCGGGAGTTTCTACCGTTCGTACCATACTCGCCAAATTATTGAAGTCAAGTCCCAACGCCATTGAAACCCCGGCTCTCCCTTCGGTATCTTCCTCTTCACTTTCGGTTTCGTCTATTTCTTCAAAATCATTGTCAGGCTCCAATTCGGGGGGAGTGTTCTCAATCTCTAAATTGATTTCATCTGAATTTTCTTCCGTCTTATTATCTGTTGAAAAAACTTCATCGAGTTTATCCAAAGGGATTGCCACCGAGGTCTTTTTTTCTTCTTTCTCGACAAATATAGAAGCATTTTCTTTCTCTTTTTCACTATTAATCAGAGTGGTAGCTTCTGTCCGGGATTGTCTAATGTCAAATTTGCTTTTGCCGATAATATCCTCTTTTGGTGCTGCACGAAACGGATTAAATACTGTTTTTTTAGCAGCATTCTTTTTGCGTTTTTGCATCCGATCCCGAATTAGGTAAAGAACGACAAACAATGCGTACAGCACGATGGCTGAAATAATG
This sequence comes from Dysgonomonas gadei ATCC BAA-286, assembly GCF_000213555.1. GTDB lineage: Bacteria > Bacteroidota > Bacteroidia > Bacteroidales > Dysgonomonadaceae > Dysgonomonas > Dysgonomonas gadei. Next base: position 113,218 of record NZ_GL891990.1, on the reverse strand, counting down.
TACTGTTTCATGGCTAAAATATATCCGTGTTCTTTTTGCGATACAGTTCGGTAATCTCGTCTTTATAAGTATCAAAATGAAGTTCCAATATGTTATCAAGATAATCGAACAAGGTGTAATCGTTTTCGCCAATAACTTGTACAATCTTCATCATACGTTCGTGGAACTCTTTTCGGATATAAACGATTTTCCCATTTCGGGTTGTACTTTTGGCTTTTCTGAAGAAACAAGTTTCATATTGTTGAACTGTTGTTGGAAGAACTACATTTGATGTCTCACAAGGAGCTGTTCTTTTATTAATTTTCTTTCTCTTTTTCATGTTTTTTATTTTTGGTTTAAAATACTTTTTCGATATTATTATCATACAGTTCGGTTATATCTTCCTGATAAGTAGTGAAATGATGCTCCAATACATTGTAGATATAACTGAATAAGGAAACATCATTCTTGGCGATGACGTGGAGTATTTTAATGATTCTCTCGTGATGCTCTTTACAGATATAAACCGTTTTTCCGCTACGTGCAGCTATTGCCGACTCATGTATAAAAAGGCTTTGATAATCCGCCTCTACCTGTGCTTTTGATTTTCGCTTACGTGGTTCCTCGCGTGGCAGTTCTTTTATGGTTTCGGTTACAGGTAATTGTTCTTCGACTTGCTCATCTTGATTAGTTGCCCCTTCTATCGAAGTAGGTTCGGGAGAATAAGCCTGTAACTTACGTTCTCTCCTACCTGTACGTGCGATGATGTCCTGAGCGTTCAACTTCGTATCGGTTTTCTTTTCTTCCATAGTGCATTACTTTAGAATTTCGAGCAATTCATCAGAAAGAGTGTCTATATTACTACCTTTTACAAGAGACTTATCGACAGGAAACAGTGTAGATCGAAATAGGGCTTTATGGCTGACGGATTGTTCACGTCGGAATCGCAGGCTATTGGGGATAAATGTATTTAGAGTTGTAAACTCCAATTCATTAATCACCGCCTCATAGACTTCGTAGAGTTCGGACTTTTCCCGTCCATCCACCAGATTCCAAAGCATATAAATTTCTTTAATATCGGATTCTCCACTGCTCATAATATCATCACGTACAGTGACCATGTAATCAAGTGTACTCTCCATCACCACACGGTCAGCCGCAATGGGAGCTATGATATACTCCATCCGTGCAAGCGTATGGATTAAATCTACATTGTTGAGCGTTCCCGGCAGATCAAAAAATATAAAATCAAAATCACCTTGCGGAATCAGGTGTTCAGCATCAGCAATAGCTTCTTTGGTATTGCTCTCGATAATAGGATAGGCTTTTTTGTTTTCTAAACGGGTAAACTGTTCATACAGCATCCCCTTGTAATATTCGTCATTTTCGCACATCTTAAAATCCCGCTCCCGCATATCTGCGATAGAATGCTGCGGGTAATCACAGTCAATTATCGCTACATTTTTCCCTTTTACATAATGTAGATAGGACGCTATCAATACAGTAAGAGTTGTCTTTCCGGCTCCACCCTTTTGGGTTGAGAATGCCACATAAATAGGTTTCTTTTTCATTTCAATTAATTTTTTTAATGGTACAATCGTTTTATCGTATAGCCGTACCCAAGGGGATACATATATTTTTAAGTCTCAATCATTGTACGGTGGTACATTTGTTTTTAGCAACCAACCACTGTATAGCGGTACATACAACCAGCCCTATGTTGTGCTATTTCTATAGCGGTACATTGCAACAGACTTACGTTCTTAGGTTGGTTGGTTCGTAAATTGGTTGGTTTGATTTTCCAAACCATACACACAACCTATGTATCTGAAAATGGACTATTCGACCAACCTCTCATTGTACGTTTTTACCTCTGTATAATCGCACATGGATTCCTCCTTTGGTACGACTGATTGTAGGTCTTTATATCTCGCCATACAATCAATTGTCCGGCAAATAAAACCCATATTTTTCATACTTACACTATGTTTTTGAGAGGTGGCAGCTTGTGTCCAAGGTTGTCTATGCCTGTTGATTTTCAGGTGATTATTTTAGGATATAACTTTGCTGCATGAAACGTGAAAGAGGATTCATATCGGTTTTAAGTTTGTTCCGACATTCAAAAAATGCCTGACAGAGATCAGGCTTAGTTCCCGAACTTTTCGGGATAAGATGATGCCCTTTATGGGCAAAAGTATTTGCATTTGGGCAAATAGCAAGGTATGTTGAGTGCATCGCAAAATGAATTTTGCAGCACACAACCCTTGCTCTTCCAGAGGGGTATTTTCCTCTCCGGAGTCGGGAAAAATGAAGACGGATTGAACCGTCCGTAGCGTTCATAAACCACTAAAAAAATCATGTTATGAACGAAGAAAGAAGAAGTCCCCATAATCGGGGAAAAGGGGGCAGACCCCCGAAGAACGATCCGGCAAAGCATCGACTGACTGTGAACCTGACAGATCAGCAACACGTCGATTTTTTAGCCTTGTATGAACAGTCAGGCGTACAATCCTTATCCGGTTTTATCGCTGCCCGCATCTTTGGGGATGAATTTCGTGTAGTGAAAACCGATGCTTCAGCAGTAGAATTTATTGCAAAGCTCACTGCTCTACACGGACAAATACGAAGTATCGGAGTCAATTATAATCAAGTTGTAAAGGAATTACATTCCAATTTTGGAGAGAAAAAAGCATTGGCATTGCTCTATAAATTGGAAAATGCAACTATTGAACTGGCAGGAATTGGACGGGAAGTGATGCAACTATGCGAACAATTTAAGGCTAAACATCTCTAAAAATGGTTGCAAAATTTAGTCACGGAAGCAGTTTGTATGGTGCACTTTCCTACAATCAAGAGAAAGTAAATGAGGGTTTAGGTAAAGTTTTGGCTACCAATCTGGTCATTGAACCTAATGATGGTGTGTTCAATGTTGCCTCTTGTATGGAAGATTTCGAGCGATTTATGCCCTCGCATATTCGCACATCGAAGCCTGTTATCCATATCTCACTCAATCCACATCCGGACGATAAGCTGACCGATCAGCAACTTGCCGACATCGGGCGTGAGTATATGGAGCGGTTCGGGTATGGCGGACAACCCTATATGATTTTCAAACATGAGGACATTGGCAGGGAGCATATACACATTGTTTCGACCCGTGTACGCACGGATGGCTCAATAATCAGCGACAGCAAAAATTACGAACGCAGCAGAAAGATCACCGATTCTTTAGAACAAAAGTACGGTCTGCACTCAAAAGAAAAGAATCAGGGCGAGGCATGGCAACTTGCTCCAATAGACGTTAGCCAGGGGAACTTAAAAAAACAGGTGGCAAACATCATAAAACCGCTCTCTGAAATGTATTCTTTTCAGACTTTGGGAGAATATCGTGCTTTACTTTCCTTATATAATATAGGAGTAGAGGAAATAAAAGGAGAAAACAAAGGTAAAGCGTATCGGGGATTGGTCTATTCGGCATTGGACAGTGATGGCAATCGTGTCGGTACACCTTTAAAATCCTCTCTGTTTGGTAAGGAACACGGTTTGGATAGATTGGAAAAACGATTTGAGAAGTCAAAAGAAACAATCAAGGTAAACGGCATAGCCAAACAAACCCGTGCTACTGTTTCTGCGTCCTTTGCAAGTACCCGCACAGAGAGCGAGTTCCGAGCGGCTTTGCGGGAGAAAGGTATCGATCTTGTGTTACGACGCAACGATGAAGGACGCATCTATGGGGCTACATTTATTGACCATAACCAGCGAGTGGTTCTTAACGGTTCTCGTTTGGGTAAGGAGTTTTCGGCAAATGTTCTCAATGAACGCTTTGCAGATAATTCACCTCGTGAGGATATGCAAACGCCAAAACCATCCATTGCTACAAATCAAAGTGCCGAGCCTACTACCAACAAGCATCCACAACCGCAATCGGCTCACTCCGAGACGGGCGATGCTGTGGGGAGCTTATTCTCTGTCTTTACTCCCGAAGTCGAGGGGGCAGACAACAAACAGCCAAGCCTAAAGCGTAAGAAAAAGAAGAAACGCAGATACGGCAGGCAGCTATAAAATTTAGAATTCTAACAATTTAAAAATAACAATTATGCAAAATCCCTATGTTTGAAATCTGAGTGAGGAGTGAAGCATAAGCTATCCGTTTTATGGTTAATTTCGGATAATTTCGACTTAATCAATTTAACCTAAATGATATAGCTTATGAGACAAAGTAAAGGATTAGACTTCAAAGGACAAAATATCTATGTGGGTATAGATGTTCATTTGAAAAGTTGGGCGGTGGCGATACTCTCAGAGAGTTCGGTTCTGAAGAAGTTTAGTCAAGATCCACAGCCGGAAGCTTTACATAGATTTTTGGTGACCAATTATCCGGGAGCGACTTATTATTCAGTATATGAAGCTGGATTCAGTGGGTTCTGGACACACCACAAACTTACGGAATTAGGGATTAACAATATTGTGGTTAATCCGGCTGATGTACCGACAATGAGTAGAGAGAAACTGCGAAAGACCGATGCGGTCGATTGCGGAAAACTCGCCAGAGGTCTGCGTGCGGGAGATTTGAGAGGTATTTACGTCCCCCGTGCAGAGA
>NZ_GL891990.1:106774-108358 GCF_000213555.1 Dysgonomonas gadei ATCC BAA-286 | reverse complement strand
AAAATCCCTATGTTTGAAATCTGAGTGAGGAGTGAAGCATAAGCTATCCGTTTTATGGTTAATTTCGGATAATTTCGACTTAATCAATTTAACCTAAATGATATAGCTTATGAGACAAAGTAAAGGATTAGACTTCAAAGGACAAAATATCTATGTGGGTATAGATGTTCATTTGAAAAGTTGGGCGGTGGCGATACTCTCAGAGAGTTCGGTTCTGAAGAAGTTTAGTCAAGATCCACAGCCGGAAGCTTTACATAGATTTTTGGTGACCAATTATCCGGGAGCGACTTATTATTCAGTATATGAAGCTGGATTCAGTGGGTTCTGGACACACCACAAACTTACGGAATTAGGGATTAACAATATTGTGGTTAATCCGGCTGATGTACCGACAATGAGTAGAGAGAAACTGCGAAAGACCGATGCGGTCGATTGCGGAAAACTCGCCAGAGGTCTGCGTGCGGGAGATTTGAGAGGTATTTACGTCCCCCGTGCAGAGATATTGGAAATACGTTCTTTGATTAGACTGAGAAACTTAATCGTAAAAGACACCACGCGGGAAAAGAACCGCATCAAGTCTCTGTTACGTTTTCATGGGATAAAAATACCGGAAGAATTTACCCGTCACACGATGGGCAACTGGTCGAAGCGTTTCCTGCAATGGTTGGACAAGGTAGAGATGTCCACCGAGTATGGACGGAAAACTTTGGAGTTGCATATCGAACAGTTTGATCGCTTGCGTGAAATGTTATTGCAGGAAACGAGGGCTATCCGGGAGTTGTCACGTAGAGAGGTATTCGCTGAGCCATTGCGACTGTTGATGACAGTTCCTGGAATCGGAATCACGACCGGCATAACATTACTCATGGAAATAGACGACATCGGTAGATTTAAGAATGCCGACCAGCTGGCATCCTATATCGGACTGATCCCGATGTGTCATTCGAGCGGAGAGAAAGAGGGTGTAGGTAATATTACCCTACGCAAACACGCCATACTGAGGTGCTACTTCATCGAAGCTGCATGGATGGCCATCCGAAAAGATCCGACAATGACGATGGCCTATGAGGAATATCGCAAGAGAATGAATGGCAACAAGGCTATCGTAAAGATTGCCCGCCGATTGGTTAACAGAGTATTTTTCGTTCTTAAACGTAAACAAGAATATGTCAACTGCGTCGTCTGAAAATATACGATCCTATAATGTAAACAGCTTTTCACATGAGAGATAACACTATCGTCCTCGTGCAGCTTTAAAGTCTGCTTTGCAAAATCTGTGACTCTCGCCTATGTAAACTAATACAGGGATTTGCAGCTCCCAAACTATTGGAAGTCTGCTGTGGGAAGTCTGTTTACTATAGGATTAAAGATTGGGTTTTTCGAGCCATATAGACAATATCAGTAATACTGAAAAGGGAGATAGAAAATCCATCTCCCCCAATAGCATTACTGCATATCGTCAGGATGTTTATTGCTGACAGGTTGCTCCCCAGCAGTGCCTGTTTCCTCTTAACATCCTGACATAAAGATAAAAAATAAAAATTAAATACATTAAAAAATTTAGGTAATTTAAAATAGGGAAAT
>NZ_GL891990.1:60213-106482 GCF_000213555.1 Dysgonomonas gadei ATCC BAA-286 | reverse complement strand
AAGAATATGTCAACTGCGTCGTCTGAAAATATACGATCCTATAATGTAAACAGCTTTTCACATGAGAGATAACACTATCGTCCTCGTGCAGCTTTAAAGTCTGCTTTGCAAAATCTGTGACTCTCGCCTATGTAAACTAATACAGGGATTTGCAGCTCCCAAACTATTGGAAGTCTGCTGTGGGAAGTCTGTTTACTATAGGATTAAAGATTGGGTTTTTCGAGCCATATAGACAATATCAGTAATACTGAAAAGGGAGATAGAAAATCCATCTCCCCCAATAGCATTACTGCATATCGTCAGGATGTTTATTGCTGACAGGTTGCTCCCCAGCAGTGCCTGTTTCCTCTTAACATCCTGACATAAAGATAAAAAATAAAAATTAATCATTAAAAAATTTGGATTTAAAATGGGAAATGAGGATGATTTAAGAGGACTTGCTAAAGTCATGGAGTTTATGAGGGCGATCAGTATTTTGTTCGTTCTGATGAATATTTATTGGTTCTGTTATCAGGCAATACACGAGTGGGGAATTAATATCGGGGTAGTAGATAAAATTCTAATGAATTTTAACCGTACCGCAGGTTTGTTCAATTCTATATTGTGGACGAAAATCTTTGCCGTGGTATTCCTTGCCCTGTCCTGTTTGGGGACAAAGGGAGTGAAGGAGGAAAAGATTACATGGAATCATATCTATGCATGTCTTATTTTTGGTTTTGTATTTTTCTTTCTGAACTGGTGGCTTCTTTATCTGCCTCTTCCCAAAATAGCCAATGCAGGCTTTTATATTTTTACCATTGCAGTAGGATATATATTGCTTTTGATGGCGGGTACATGGATGAGTCGCTTACTCAAAAACAATCTGATGGACGATCCGTTCAATAACGAAAACGAATCGTTTATGCAGGAAACCAAGTTGATGGTAAATGATTATTCGATAAACCTGCCCACAAAGTTTTGGTACAAAAAAAGCAGTGGAAAGGTTGGATAAACGTAGTAAACCCGTTTCGTGCGGCTATTGTGTTGGGTACTCCTGGTTCGGGTAAGTCATACGCCGTTGTAAATCAGTTCATCAAACAGCAGATTGAGAAAGGCTATACGGGCTATATTTACGATTTCAAGTTTCCAGACCTTTCGACTATTGCTTATAACCATCTGTTAAACAATAGAGAAGGTTATAAGAAAGTACCGACCTTTTATGTGATAAACTTTGATGATCCAAGTCGTAGCCACCGTTGCAATCCAATTAACCCGTCATTTATGGATGATATTTCAGATGCTTATGAGAGTGCATACACCATAATGTTAAATTTGAACCGGACGTGGGTGCAAAAACAAGGAGACTTCTTTGTAGAATCTCCGATTATCCTTTTTGCTGCCATTATATGGTATTTGCGAATCTACAAGGATGGTAAATACTGTACTTTTCCTCATGCCATAGAATTTTTGAACAAAAGTTATGAAGATATTTTTCCGATTCTGACTTCGTACCCAGACCTCGAAAACTACCTTTCTCCCTTTATGGATGCGTGGAAATCTGGAGCTGCTGACCAGCTTCAGGGGCAGATTGCGAGTGCTAAAATACCTCTTTCTCGTATGATTAGCCCGCAATTATATTGGGTGATGTCGGGCGATGAATTTACCTTAGATATCAACAATCCCGATGACCCGAAAATATTGGTAGTAGGTAACAATCCTGACAGACAAAACATCTATGGAGCGGCACTTGGATTGTATAATAGTCGTATTGTGAAACTCATAAATAAGAAGGGGCAACTCAAATCATCGGTTATCATTGATGAGTTACCGACAATTTATTTCAAAGGATTGGATAACTTGATAGCCACTGCCCGAAGTAACAAGGTTGCTGTCTTGTTAGGTTTTCAGGACTTTTCGCAGCTAAAGCGTGACTATGGAGACAAAGAAGCTGCCGTAGTAATGAACACAGTAGGTAATATATTTTCGGGGCAGGTGGTCGGAGATACAGCAAAAACCTTGTCTGACCGATTCGGAAAAGTATTACAGAAACGCCAGTCTATGACCATCAACCGCAACGATAAATCGACTTCCATTTCTACCCAAATGGATAGCTTGATACCAGCATCCAAAATATCCAATCTGACACAGGGTATGTTTGTGGGTGCGATAGCGGATAACTTCGACGAGCGGATAGAGCAAAAGATTTTTCACTGCGAAATTGTGGTAGATAACGAGCGGGTTTCAGCCGAAACAAAGGAATACAAGAAGATACCTGTTATCACCAACTTTGTAGATGAGAATGGTGTAGACCGAATGAAGGAAATGATAAAGGAAAACTATGATCGCATCAAAGCCGAAGCTAAACAGATTGTAGTTGAGGAATTGCAACGTATCAAGGACGATCCCGACCTTTGCCATCTCCTGCCGAAAGAAGAATAGGTTTTATCAAAAATAAGAAAGCCGGATAATTGAAAATATTATTCGGCTTTTTATATTCCTTAAATATAGAATCTTATTTTGCAGCTTCAATAGATGCTTTACGAAATTCTTTCAATGCTTTTTCTATTGCTAAAGATGTTTTTCTGGCACGAGTTCCTGCTGCTTTGTTTCCGCTTTCTACTTGTAACGATGCATCTTTTTGGAAGTCTGCAATTAGGGAGTTGATGTTTTCTACTAAATTTTTCATTGTTTTTTATTTTTTATTCGGGGCAAAGATAATAATTATCATAAATCATCTTCGTTCTCTTTCTCTAAATCTGCTACAACTTCTTTTAATGATATCCTAAAAATAACAATTACAAATATACAGTTCTTTCGCTATTTAGATAATGAAACAGGTCGATAAATAAGAACCTTTCTAAAACCATCCATAGACAAGCACAGACACAAGCATCCACCTCTTTAAAACCTTGCAATCAGTCCATTAGTAAGATGTATTTTCGCTTTGCATTAATGTTAATGCAGAATAAAAATATCATTTATTATGGATCAAAACAAAGTAAAATCCGAAGAGCCTAAAGTCTTATTGACCCAAGGCGAAGATGGCAAACTCAAAGTCATCACAGGGGAGCAGGACGGTAAACTCAAAACCGTTGAACCCACCAAAGAGAATGCCGACCAATTTTTGAAGGTCGATACCAACAGTAACTTTCTGGAAAATTTCTTCAAGAAGATGTCGGCACAGTTCAATCACCCGTCACATACGGGTGTGTATGCCGTCGGGGTGTCAGCCATAGATAAAATAGCGGCTTTTCTCGACAAACTTATCCGTATCGACCACACCGACAAAGCCCTCGATCCGTATCGCCTTAAATTTGATGGTAAGGTAAAGATACATATTGAGCTTACAGGTAAGTTTCAGCCTTTAGACCTCAACAAACTCAATTGGAAAGAGACTGAGAAGTTGGGACTTTCGGGTGACAAATTGCAGGATGCCCTCAAAGCGATGGTTTACGGACACAAGTCTCCGGGATTGGTCGATATCAAACCTACTATTGACGGCAATGAGTTCCCGATGCAAGCTCGTTTATCATTAGAACCACAGGCGGATGGAAGTATCAAGTTGGTAACCCATCCCAAGCAGGAACAACCCGATTTTGACAAACCATTCATGGGAATAGCTTTTTCCGAGCAGGACAAAGAGCAACTCCAAAAAACAGGGCACGGAGCACGAGTCTACGAACTTGAACCCGTAGCCGGAGGTGAGAAAATCCCCTCGCTTGTATCTCTCGACAAAATGACGAATCGACTCGAAGCTGTCCCTATCTCTGAAATCAATATCCCGCAGACCTTGAAGAATGCTCCTCTTTCTCCTGAACAGCAACAAGGATTGAGAGAGGGTAAAGCTGTATGGGTTGAGGGCATGGATAAAAAAGTGAAGCCCGGAGAAGAACCACAGAAGATAGATCGTTTTGTGCAGTTCAATGCAGTCAATAAAAACTTCGATTTTAAGTTCAGTGACGAACAACGGCAACAGCATAAGGAGCAGCGACAAGCCAAACAGGGACAAGCACAGGAAAAGCCATTACCCAAAGCCCGTAAAGTTGATGAGGTATGGATTTATTCTAAGCAAGGTGGCGTACAGCTTAGTAAAGAAGAGTTTACCAAGCTGTGTAATAAAGAACCAATCTTTGTTGAGGGTATGCAATCCCGTCCGAAGCAACAACAAACAGATGCTTCAGGTGCACAAAAGGTAGAAGCTACCGATCAGAAAGGACAGAAATATAATGCATGGGTATGGGTTGACGAAAACAGAGATAAAGTCCGCCATACCTCTAAGCATCCCGATCAAGTACGAGCAATCGAAGCGAAGCAAGCGGCTAAGGATTCTCAGAAAGTTACTCCTGCTGCTGAAAGCAGAACACAAGTGGCTGTAAATAACGAAGGTAAGACCAACGAAGCGACCAAACATTCCAAAGAGCCGCTAAAACAAGGACAGACACAACCCACCGTCAAACAAGTCGAAAAGAAGGAGCAAAAACAGCAACAGGAACAAAAACAATCTCCTGCCGCTCCCAAGAAAAGTAAAGGGCGAAAAATGTAGTTTTTATCATCAACCACTAAAAAATCAATGTTAAAATGAAAATAATAATAGCAGAAAAACCCTCTGTGGCAAAAAGTATAGCAGCCATAGTTGGAGCAAATAATAAAAAAGAGGGCTATATGGAAGGTAACGGATATGCCGTTACATGGGCTTTCGGGCATTTGGTCGGACTCGCCATGCCGGAACATTATGGTATCACAGGATTTCAGAAAGAGAACCTGCCGATACTCCCAAAAGAATTTAAACTATTGCCCCGACAAGTTAAAGAGGGTAAGGAGTACAAGAACGATCCCGGTGTGATGGAACAACTCAAAGTAATCAAGGAGCTATTCTCTAAGGCAGATGAGATCATAAATTGTGCCGATGCCGGACGCGAGGGCGAATTGATTTTCCGATATATCTATGATTATCTGTGTTGTACTGTCCCATTTCAGCGATTATGGATCAGTTCGCTAACAGACCGAGCCATCAAAGACGGCTTTAAAACACTTCGCCTCGGAGCAGAATACGACAATCTGTATGCTTCAGCGAAAGCCCGCAGTACTGCTGATTGGCTCGTAGGGATCAATAGTAGTCAGGCTCTTTCTATCTCGGCAGGGTATGGCGTTTGGTCACTTGGCAGGGTACAAACCCCAACACTGGCGATTATTTGTAGTCGTTATCTGGAAAATAAAGACTTCAAACCACAGACCTATTTTCGGCTGAAATTACAAACAGAAAAAGAAGCTACTACTTTTTCCGTTCATTCGGTAGATAAATTCGACACCCGAACTCGTACCGAAGAAGTTACGGCAAAGGTAAAAGCCGCAGGAGCTATACAGGTTACAGCCGTAGAACGTAAGGAGGTCAAGCAGGAACCACCTTTGCTGTACGACCTTACCACACTTCAAAAGGAAGCCAACAGCGAGCATGGTTTTTCGGCAGATAAGACGCTGACGATAGCACAAAATCTGTATGAAGCGAAGAAAATTTCCTATCCCCGAACGGGCAGCCGTTATATTTCCGAGGATGTGCTGGAGGAAATACCGCACCTGATCGCTACGCTGCGGGCACACTCTCTTTTCGGAAAATACATAGACGGCAGATTCGACACTACGCTCAATACCCGTTCGGTGGACGATAAGAAAGTGACCGACCACCATGCGCTGATTATTACAGAAGAATCAGCAAGTAATTTATCCAAAGACGAACAGCTTATCTACGATATGGTTGCCGGACGTATGCTCGAAGCCTTTGGCGAACGTTGCATCAAAGAGAACACCACCGTATCACTTGATGCCGATGGCGTACACTTTTCCTGCAAAGGAAGCGTTACACTCGTCCCCGGCTGGAGGGCGGTATTTGATGCTAAAGACGAGCCAAACGATGAAGAGGATTCCACCACTTTACCTGTTCTTCTGGAGGGAGATAATCTTTCTGTTCGTGATTGCGAGATTCAAGAAAAGCAGACCAAACCCCGTCCATTGCATACGGAGGCAAGTTTGCTTAGTTCGATGGAATCCGCAGGCAAAGAAGTAGAGGACGAACAGCAACGTGAAGCGATGAAGGAATGCGGTATCGGAACACCTGCCACCCGTGCATCCATTATCGAAACACTATTTTCCCGTGAGTACATCGTCAGAGAGAAAAAGTCTCTTGTTCCGACCAACAAAGGATTGGTAGTCTATCTGGCAGTAAAGGACAAAAAGATAGCCGATGTAGCGATGACAGGTCAATGGGAGGAAGCCCTCAATAAAATTGCTTTAGGCAAGATGGATGCGGCTACATTTCACAAGGGAATAGAAGTCTATGCCTCGCAGATAACTACGGAGCTGCTTTCTACCACCATTGAACGCACGGATAATCACAATACTTGTCCTTGCCCAAAATGTAAAAACGGACAGATGGTATTTTATCCCAAAGTGGTAAAATGTAAAGATGAAAGTTGTGGACTGATCGTATTCCGCTCCATTGCCAAAAAAGAATTGACGGACGGACAACTCAATGATCTTTTGATGAACGGAAAAACCGCACTAATAAAAGGTTTCGTAAGCTCTAAGACCGGAAGTACCTTTGATGCCATCGTAAAATTTGATGTGGACTACAAAACAGTCTTTGAATTTCCACCACGCAAAGGTGACGGCAAAAAGAAACGTTCTAAGTAAAATCACTATCTTTACCACTGAAAGGTCTTTGTTCTACGATTCGGAATAGTCGTTTAACATTGATTTTTTAGTGGTGGCATCCGGGGCAAGGCTCTGGATGCCTTTTTTTTCCATCCTATTTCTCACCACTAAAAAATCAATGATATGGCGACAAAAACTAAAACGACAGTTACAGAACTGTCTTATTTCCGACTATCCCTATTATCTTATCTACGTGATACACATCCCGACAAAGCAACTGACCACAACTTTATTGCTGTACGTGGTGATGCCGCAGCAGAGACGTATAGCCAAGCTATAAAAGCAGGTCATACCCATGACTATGCAGAAGAAGCCTCTTCAAAGGTCTTATACGAAGGCTTATATTTCTCCACCTACCGAACCCTTGTAACTATCCTTTGGGAAGAATTTTCCGAAGAAATACCTCCCTCACAAGCCGAAGGCATAGCAATGGAGCTATTACCCTGCCTTACGGGTACAATTCAGAAATACAGCTTGTCTGATGATTTCGCCGATACACCTGAGTACAATCAGTTTTACACGGAACTGACTGGTGAAATACAAATACTTCTCGAAAATGGCTTATAATAAAAAAGCCCATCTTCGGGATAACATCGAGGCAATACGCATTGCTTTTGCTCTCGATAAAGAGAAAAGGCAGGCTACCGATGATGAAAAAATAAAATTGGCAGCCTATTCCGGTTTTGGAGGGATAAAAGCCGTGTTGAATCCCGCCGCCAAACAGGAAGATATACAATATTGGAAAGCCTCGGAGCATGATTTGTTCCCACTTGTAACCGAATTACATCAAGTGTTACGGGAAGGAGCGAAAGATGATGCCGAATACAAACGCTCTGTAAGCTCCCTTAAAAATTCGGTGCTGACCGCTTTCTATACACCCAAGCCCGTTATTGATGCTTTGACACTCGCTCTGAATAACAGTGGCATCAAACCTCAACGTTTTCTTGAACCGAGTGCGGGAACCGGAGCGTTTATATCCTCGTTCAAAGAAACTGTTCCTGATGCAGAAGTAACAGGATTTGAAAAAGATCTGCTGACAGGCAAGATTCTCTCACACCTCCACCCAGAGGATAAAATACGGATTGAAGGTTACGAAAAAATGGAAGGACGATACTCGCAGCATTATGATGTAATCGCTTCGAACATTCCTTTCGGCGATGTTGCTGTATTTGATCCTTTACTATCCAAACATGAGATACCCGCAGTGAGCCAATCTACAAAGGCAATCCATAATTATTTTTTCACTAAAAGTGTGATGGCTGCCCGTGAGGGAGGATTGATAGCTTTTATCACTTCACAGGGAGTTCTTAATTCGGAGCAGAATAAACCGATTCGTGAACACCTGATGAATAGTTGCAATGTCGTTTCCGCCATCCGATTACCCAATAACTTGTTTACAGAGGAAGCAGGAACAGAAGTCGGAAGCGATCTGATTATCCTGCAACGTAAGAATGATAATATCCTGCCGACCCAAAGGCAGCAGGATTTTATCGAATCTCGCAAATTATCGAACGGTATATCTGTAAATAATCTGTTCAAAGACTTCGACAGGGTGATACAGACCGATGTAAAAGTAGGTACTGACCCTTACGGAAAACCTGCAATGGAATTTACTCATTCGGGAGGAGCGGAAGCCATTGCCGCCACATTGTATCGGATGCTGAATGAAGATTTTACTCAACATTTAGATGTACAGCATTATCAAAGCCATGCACAGAGTACAGTAGAACAATTGCAATTACAGGTAGCTCCCACTGCGGAAATAAGACAAACACCCAATTTAGATGAAACTCGTTTTCCCGATGATCTTAACCCATTTTGGCAAGAAGTGGAGGATTTTCTGACACAGCCGACAGTACAACAATCCGAAACAACAAAACAAATCCAAGAGCCAAAAAGCATACAGGAAATATCTGTTTCGGATATGGTGGAATTAAGTCCCAAATCGGCTTATGAACCTATTGAAGAAGATTTAGTCCTTTTTTATCCGTTTGGAGAAGCCAGAAATCACAAAGCATGGGCAGAACTGTTCGAGCAGGGGAGAAAAGTAACTGTGGAGCCACGCATTGACCAACCAAAAGAAGAGCAGAAAGTTGTACCTGCAACAACAGAGAAAAAAGATACAATCATCAAGGATCAAGCCAGCGGATTGTTTGTAAATACGAATACGGGAGAAGTAATAGAGCAAAAGGACGTATCCGTACCCGACATTCAGCAACAGCCTATTGTTACTTTGTACGATTTGTTTGGTTTTTCAGCCGAGGAACGTTCACAGATTAAACAGCCCAAGCGTTCCCGTCGCCGTATGCCTATATCACCGCCTAAAGCCAGCCAGCAAAAGGAAGTACAACCTAAAAGTCCGGCAGCAAGTACACCAACAGAAACGCCAGAACAACGTGCAGATCGGTTGGAAAATGAAAGAGCGGAACGACTGAAGCCCATTCCGATGCCCATACCTGAAAACGGATTGCCGAAACATTATCGTGACGGCTCGTTGGTAACTGATGCAGATAATCGCATCGGCTACCTACGGGATATGGACGGACATCGACCTATGTTTCATCCGTTGGAATTGCCACCAAATCAACAAAAACGGGCATCACTTTATATTGAGATACGCGACACTTACAACCATCTGTATAACAACGAAGCCGATATACTGAAAGAGAATCCCGCATTACGGCAGATGCTCAATCGCCTGTATGATGATTTTACACAAAAATTCGGAAACCTGAACGATGTAAAGAATCTCGACCTCATCAAGATGGATGCCGCAGGGCGGGAAATACTTTCGTTAGAACGCTACCGAGAGGGCAAAGCGATAAAGGCTGATATCTTTGAACGTCCCGTAGCTTTCAATCCCGATGAGATTTCCAAAGTAGATAATGCATACGAAGCTCTTGTATCCAGTCTCAATAAATACGGAGCAGTCAATTTGGACTACATGGTTTCTCTAACAAGCAATACGCAAGAGGGAATACTTGACGAGTTAAAAGGTAAGATTTACTTCAATCCTCTTGTTGGAGGCTATGAAGTAGCGGACAAGTTTATATCGGGCAATGTTATCTCAAAGGCAGATGAGGTGCAGAACTTTATTGACCGCAATCCTGAACATAAAGCAGCCAAAGAATCCCTGACCGTTTTACAGGAAGCCATACCTAAGCCGATAGCCTTCGACGATCTGGATTTCAACTTTGGTGAACGCTGGATACCTTCGGGCATCTATGCCGCTTTTGCTTCACACCTCTTTGATACGAATGTAAATATCCATTATGCACAGAGCCGAGATGAGTTCAGCATAAATGCCAATACTAAAAATGCAAAGATCAGTGATCAGTATGCCGTCAAGGGAGAAAGCCGCACCTTTGATGGTATTGCCCTGATGCGTCATGCCTTGCACGATACAACTCCCGATATTACAAAAACGGTCAGAGTAGATGGCAAGGAGACAAAGGTACGGGACGGAGAAGCGATTCAGCTTGCCAATACCAAAATAGATGAGATGCGTAACGGCTTTTCGGAATGGCTCAGAGAGCAGACTCCCGAATTTAAAGACAGGCTGGCCGACCTCTATAACCGCACATTCAATTGTTTTGTACGTCCCGAATATGACGGCTCGCATCAAACTTTTGCCGGACTCGACCTGAAAGGTTTAGGCATTCCCGACTTATACAAGAGCCAGAAAGATGCCATCTGGATGCTTAAATTGAATGGTGGTGGGATAATCGACCATGAAGTGGGAGGTGGCAAAACGCTGATTATGTGCTGCGGAGCAATGGAGATGAAACGGCTCGGATTAGTCAATAAACCGCTTATCACAGGACTGAAAGCCAATATTCACGAAATCGCTCAAACCTTTTGTACGGCATACCCTGATGCAAAAGTGCTCTATCCCGGCAAGGAGGATTTTACACCACAGAACCGCAATCGTATTTTCAACGAAATGAAAAATAACAATTGGGATGCAGTGATTCTAACACATGAACAGTTCGGTATGATACCACAGTCCCCGGAGATACAGCGAGGCATCTTACAGGCTGAACTCGATAGCGTGGAGGAAAACCTCGAAGTATTGCGTTCACAAGGTAAGGAAGTTTCAAGAGGGATGCTTAAAGGTTGCGAGAAACGGAAAGCCAACCTTGAAACAAAGTTGGAAGGAATAGCCCACCAAATCGAAAACCGCAAGGATAATATGTCAGATTTTCGGATGATCGGTATAGACCATTTGTTCGTAGATGAATCTCACAAATTTAAAAATCTGACTTTTACCACCCGTCATGATCGTGTAGCAGGCTTGGGAAATACCGAAGGTTCACAACGGGCACTCAATATGCTTTTTGCTTTGCGTACCATACAAGAACGTACAGGCAAAGATTTAGGTGCTACTTACTCATCGGGAACTACAATTTCCAATTCACTAACAGAATTGTATTTGTTATTCAAATATTTGCGTCCCAAAGAATTGGAAAGGCAGGGTATCAATACTTTTGATGCTTGGGCGGCTATCTTTGCCAAGAAAACCAAAGACTACGAGTTTTCGGTTACCAATCAGATTGTTCAGAAAGAACGTTTCCGCTATTTTATCAAAGTGCCGGAACTGGCTTCGTTTTATTCTGAGATTACTGACTACCGTACTGCACAGGATATTGGCATCGACCGTCCTCAAAAGAATGAAATTTTGCACAATATACCGCCTACACCCGATCAACAAGAGTTTATCGGTAAACTGATGGAATTTGCCAAAACAGGTGATGCCACTCTCTTAGGAAGGGAACCGCTATCGGAACGGGAAGAAAAAGCAAAGATGTTGATAGCAACCGACTATGCTCGCAAAATGTCGCTTGATATGCGGATGATAGATCCGGTTAAGTATGGCGACCATATAGATAACAAAGCCAGCCATTGTGCCGCTTCGATAGCAGACTACTACCAAAAATACAATGCCCAGAAGGGGACACAGTTCGTATTCTCCGATTTGGGAACCTACAAACCGGGACAATGGAGCCCATATACCGAGATTAAACGCAAGTTGGTAGAGGATTACGGCATCCCTGCATCCGAGGTACGTTTCATTCAGGAAGCCACCAGCGAGAGGGCACGAAAAGCTATGATAAAGGATATGAATGAAGGTAAAATCCGTGTACTATTTGGCTCTACCGAGATGTTGGGAACAGGCGTAAACGCTCAGAAGCGGGCGGTGGCTATTCATCATCTTGACGCACCGTGGCGTCCGTCAGATCTGGAGCAACGCGACGGACGGGCTATAAGAAAAGGGAATGAAATAGCGAAACTCTATGCTGATAATAAGGTAGATGTAAAAATATATGCCGTAGAAAAATCACTCGATGCGTACAAATTTGGTTTACTGCACAACAAGCAGTTATTTATCAAACAGCTTAAAAATAATAATTTGGGTACTCGAACCATTGACGAGGGTAGTATGGATGAGAAAAGCGGTATGAATTTTTCTGAATATGTAGCTATCCTGTCAGGTAACACCGAATTATTGGAAAAAGCAAGGATTGAGAAGAAGATTGCTGCTTTGGACAGTGAAAAGCAGGCTTTCACTCGTGGCAAATCAGTGAGCCGATACAAGTTGGAGAATATCATGCAGACGGTTGAATCCAATAAAGGATATATTGATCGCATCTCCAAAGATGTGGAAGCCTTTAATAGTAGGGTGCAGGTTGCTCCCGATGGCACACGGCTCAATCCTGTAAAATTGGATGGGTTTCAAGCTGCCGATCCGGTTGCTATCGGCAAGAAATTGAACGAGATATCGGATAAGGCACGTACACACGGGGCACACGAGAAAATCGGCTCGTTGTATGGTTTTGATCTATTGGTAAAATCCGAAACTACGAATAAAGATGGTTTTGACTTGATACAAAACCGATTTTTCATACGTGGCGAGGGGCAGATACTTTATAACTATAATTATGGAAGTTTGGCGGCAGATCCAAAAACCGCCTCGCTTAACTTTCTGAATGCACTTGACAGTATGCCTAAACTATTGGAGAAGTATCAAACGGACACCGATAAGCGGATGCAGGATGTACCCGTTCTCAGACAGGTCGTGGAAGGCATCTGGGCGAAAGAGAATGACCTCAAAGACTTGAAAACGGAACTCACTGCTTTGGAGCGTAGGATAGAGTTGTCACTGAAGCCTATCGAGCAAAGTGAGGGACAAGAAAATGTTTCTGAAAAGAATCAGCTTCAAGCTCAGAATAGTCCAGAATCGACAGTGAATCAAGGTGGCCCTATGCCGAATACTTTGCAGGGAGTGAAAGAAGTTATGGGAGACAGGTTCGTGATTGCATCGGTGGGTAGTTCTCCACCAAAGGAAGAGAGAAGAGGTATGAAACTCTAAATGAAGACGACTGTAGAATTTCTGCGGTCGTTTTTTATTCTTTTTCTACCATTTCTTCATCAGTGTTATCTCTGAAATGATCACGAATAAATTTCTCTACGTTTTTCTCTGTATAAAATATCTTGTGATGAATGGTTATGTAGGTCAGTTCGCCAGCCGAACGGTAACGCTGCAATGTCCGTTTACTTACGTTCAGCATTTGGCACAAGTCTTGATTATCCAAAAGACGTTCGCCGTTTAGCACGTTATGTCGTCCGCTCATTATATCCATAAATTTATCCAATCGGTCAAAGCGTCCCATGAATTGCTCAAACCACTTTTGCATGAAATCTTTTATACCTTCGTTCTCGCTCATGGTTTGCCTCCTTTCTTATTGTTGTTTACCACAAGTCCCGGTAATAGACGTTTCACTTCTGCCAACAGATACCATACTCTACCTCCCCTGATTGAATAGGTTATTTCTCCGTTACTGCGTAACCGCTGCATAGTGCGTCTACTTACCCGTAATATGGTAGCAGCATCTTGATCACTCAGCCAAACCTCTGATGGATCAGATTGTTGTAGGATAGTATTTTCTTTTTCTTGTTTTTGTACAAAAGAATGAATCCGGTCAATTTTTTGTAGTAGACTTTTATAGGCTTCCGATTCTATACTTATTACTTTCATGCTCGTAACTTATTGGTTTGATGCAAAGTTCGAGCGTTTTTTGATACTTGATAACGAGGTCGGTACTACTCTTTTTGAATATTTCTGTAAGTAGCTTATATATAATCGAATATAAGTAAATTTTCTCCGAAAAAGAGAAATAGAAAATACAGAAAAGATCGGTATAATGCGTGTTTAAGCATACATACCGACCTCGGTATTATTCTTTTCTACCCATACGCCGCAATAGGGCATCTTTTAACTTGTCAAGAAATGGTGTAGGGGTATTCCGTATTTTCAAATCACCAAGAGTTCGCGAAAGATTGCTATCTAACTGGATATTAAATACATTTTGGATATAATCGTAAAGTTGTGTCAACGGTAGGTCTCCAAACATTCCGGCACTATCCCATGAAAATATTTGCTCCTGTAACTCGGCTTTACTACCCATCCAAGTCTTTTTAGTCGCAGGAAAGCCAAAAGAACAACTCTTCATACCGTTATCATCCAACAACTCCACTTCGTGCATCAAATAGACAGAAAGCATATCATTTGCTAAAATCTTCGCTACCTTAAAATCGCAGTTAGTCGAAAATTGGGGATCAAATTCATAATAAAATGTTTCGAGATATTGCTCCACGTCTGTTTTATCCCGCAGAAAATAAATAGCGTCTAAATGAGAAGAGTCTGATCGGTAATAACGGATAAAATCAAGCCTTTTACCATTATATTTGTTTATATCATTCAATAAATCACAGAAGTATTCCCGTTGTTTATTTATACCTATGGGGCGATTCATCTCAATATTATAGACTTTACGATAGAATATTAAACGGGAGCATAATCTAGGTTTAGTTTCTTTGAAAAAATAAATTTCCTCTTCCTCATCTTTAAAATCGTATGATAAAATAAATGCTTTTAATTGGTTGAATGCTTTGGCAAGTACGCGGGAAGCATCCAAAGACTTCGTAATCATACTCATTTCAGAACATTCTATTTGTTCAATCTTTATATCAATTTCTTTTTTTAGATGGGAGGTAAATCGAATCATAAATATGCATCTTTTTAGACCAAATAGTAAAACAGAATTCTATTACTAACTGATGTTACGCAAAAAAGAGAGAACATGCGATATGGATACCTCAGGGGCATCTTAGTTTCCCATCGTTAGATACACAATGTGCTTTGTGAGGCCTGAGATACAGGTATAATGTTTCCCTGCGTAACATCAGTTACTAATTGAACTACAATAGAGCACGAAATCTAATATCTCAAGTTTAATTTCTTTAAAAAACATTTTCATTAAAAATATCATTAGAGTTTAAAGAAAGAAAACAATTTCTCATTTTATTCAGACAATCGCTTAATAGTCTTATTATTGGTTCAGTTTCTTCAATGGAAATTCATCAAAATGATGGTAAAACACACCGACATATATACTACAACTTATCAGGTTATTTCATATGCCGGTGTGACACTTAACAGAATCAAATAAAAACAATTAATATTTCCATCAGGTATGAATAAATGGATTTTATTTCATTCGTAACATCAACGCATTTATTGCAACTATTACTGTACTGACGGACATTAGTACAGCCCCTACGGCAGGACTCAATATAATACCTACAGGAGCGAGAATTCCTGCTGCCAATGGTATAGCGATAATGTTATACCCTGCCCCCCACCATAGATTTTGCACCATTTTTTTTGTTGTGTTTTTTGCAAGTGAAAGAAAATGGATGATATCATATGGATTACTTTTTACCAATACCACGTCTGCTGAATCTATCGCCACATCTGTTCCGGCACCGATTGCCACACCGATATCTGCACGTGCCAATGCCGGGGCATCATTCACTCCGTCACCCACCATCATAACGTTTTTTCCCTTATGCTGGTATTCTGTTATGACCTTCTCTTTATTTTCGGGTAAAAGAGAGGCATATACATCGCTGATTCCCAACTGTCCACCAACAGACTTTGCTGAGGCTTCATTGTCTCCTGTTAACATGACCGGAGTAATTTTTTCATTTTGAAGTTTTTTTACTGTCTGTTTGGCTTCTGGTTTAATTTGATCTCCTTGTGCTATTAAGCCTGCTACATCATCATTTATTAAAAGGTAACTTATGGAATTGCCTTTTTCTGCCAAGTCATTAAACAAGGATTTATCATATGACACTGCATTTTTATCCAGATATGCAGCAGTAACAATTTTTGCATCCTGTCCACTTACAGTACCCGATAAGCCTGTTCCACTTATAAGAGCAACATTTTCGGCCTTTGGTATCTCCAATTTATCTTCTTTGGCTTTATCCAATATACCTACTGCTAATGGATGATTGGAATGTACTTCCATTGCTGCCATTGTTTTTAGTATATCAGCATCACTCCATCTACCCGAAAGACTTTTAACAACGGAAACACGGAAATTACCTTCAGTAAGTGTGCCTGTTTTATCCATGGTTACAACGGATATATCCTTTGCTTTCTCCAATGCGTTGCGGTTACGGATTAGTAAACCATGTGTTGCACCTAAAGATGTAGAGCGAGCTACTACAAGGGGGATAGCCAAGCCTAAAGCGTGTGGACAGGCAATGATAAAGACAGTTACCATCCTTTCCAATGCGATATTAATATCTTTGTCGATAATATACCAAACGATAAATGCAATGATACCTACTATCAATGCTATATAAAAGAGTGCTTTGGCTACTTTATCGGAAATGGATTCCGCTCGTGATTTTTCTTGTTGGGCTTGTCCTACCAATTTCATCACTTGTGCTAGGTAACCTGATTCACCTGTTCCTGTCACTTCTACTACTATTGATCCCGAGCCATTGACCGAGCCACCTATTACGATTGCTCCCTCGCTTTTCTTTATGGCTTTGGCTTCCCCGGTTACCATTGATTCATTAACAGATGTTTCACCGGATATAACTTTCCCGTCAGCAGGCACTTTTTCCCCCGCCTTTACCATTACATGCTGCCCTTCCTGTATTTGTTGAAGAGGGACATCATTAATACTTCCGTCAGGTTGTACCAGATGTGCACTTCCAGGCAACAATTCAGCCATTTTCTGCAATGCGTTTCCTGCATTACCCACAGCCTTCATTTCTATCCAATGACCGAGCAACATAATAACAATTAGTGTCGCCAATTCCCAAAAGAAATCCATTCGGTGACCCGGCACTTGCAGGATGTAATTGGTAACAAAGGCGTACACACTGTATATGTAAGAAACAGTGATACCCATTGAAATCAATGTCATCATAGCCGGATTTTTTGCTTTTAGTTCACTTACAGCTCCAGTGAGGAACGGCCATCCACCGTAAAAATATAGAAACGAAGCTAAGAACAGTACTACCCAATATGAGCCCTCAAACGAAAGGCTAAAAGGTAGTTTCATTCCCATCATAGGGGATAACAGAATAATCGGTATTGCTACGATAAGGGAAATCCAAAATTTCTGTTTAAGATTTCCCATATGAGCCATATGTCCTCCCGCATGATCGTGATTCTGATGTCCATGCCCACTATGGTCATGTCCTTTGTGCATACTGTTCATTTCTGTATGATCCTGATGATTATTATGCGACACGTTTTGAGCATTTTGAGCCATTTCTATAGTATAATTGCCAATTTTCGATAAGGCATCCTGCAATACTTCCGTAGATATATGTTTATCCATACTGATGATGGCTATAGGAGGATCAAGAGTAACAGTTGCATGAATGCCTTCAATAGCATTCAGTGCTTTTTCCACACTTGAACGGAAATGATTACAAGTCATACCGTTTATAATATATGTATGTTCCATGTTTGGCTTCTTTTTATAAGAGGAATGCTCTAATTGAGCATTCCCTTTAAATATAATACTCACTTATCCCGGTCATTTATTCACCGTTTAAATTATTTCTAACAGAATTACCTGTATTTGCAACAGTCGGGTAGGGCATTATACGTTTTTTTATCTGTTTTGTCCTTTTCTGTATCATGTCCCACTTTGGCAACGGCCTTACTTATTGCCTCGATAGATGTTTTCTTTTCGTCAAAGTTAAGATGTAATTCTTTCGTCTTTTTATCCCAAATAGCCGAAGACACACCTTCCACATTTAATGCGGCTGTCTCAATTCGTTTTTTACACATATCGCACTTACCTTCCACTTTGAGCATCGCATGAGATTCTTTCATTTCACTTTTTTCTTTTTGATGATGTCTGGCATGTATGGTATCTTTTTTTTGTAGGCTATCCTGATTGTTAGCAGTCAGGCTGTTTGCTGATAAGAATATTATCACTGTTAAAAATAAAACTATCTTTTTCATTTATTTTTTTATTTTGATTGATTAATTATTCGTATTTCTCTTATTTTCTGTATTTGCAGCAATCGGGCAATGCATCATATGCTGCCTGATCAGCTTTATCCTTATCCGTATCATGTCCTGCTTTGGCAATAGCCTTGCTGATTGCATCCAGATTAGTCTGATGTGGATTGAAGTTCAGATGTAGTTCCTTCTTTTCTATATCCCACATAGCCGAAGATACCCCTTCCACACCTTTTGCAGCAGTTTCTATCCGCTCTTTACACAATTCGCAAAGTCCTTGTACACCCAACATGGCATGTTCATCCTGATGATGTTCTGGGGCTGACTGGGTTGTCGGTTCCGTTTTGGATGTATCGTCACTTGGTGCGCTTTTTGAGTTACAGGCACTAAAAGACAGGATGCCTAATCCCAATACGATGACTAAAATATACTTCTTCATTTTATTCTATTTTTTAATGGTGAATATTCCTTTTTTAGGTTGTTATGTTTATTTCTTGTATTTGCAACAGTCCGGTAGTGCATCATAAACAGCTTTGTCTGCTTTGTACTTGTCTGTATCATGCCCAACTTTGGCTACTGCTTTACTTATAGCATCCACATTGGTTTTTGCCGGATCAAAGTTTAAATGCAGTTGTTTAGACTTCTGATCCCACGAAGCCGATGTTACTCCGCTAACACCTTTAGCAGCTTTCTCGATACGTTCTTTGCATATTTCACAGAGTCCCTGCACATTTATCATAGCATGTTCAGTTTTGGCAGTCATGCTTTGTTTTGAATCTCCCTGCATGGAGGACATATCGTGTCCTTCATGCCCGGTTGATGTTTCGGATTGGTTTGTACCTGATGAGCTTCCCGACATATTATGACCTTCGTGCCCTGTTACGGGACGGGATGCTTCAGCATTCATCATACTACGTTTTCCTTCGAGTTGCGCACTGGCATCAATGGTAAAGGCTCCGTTGGTCACAATCTCATCTCCTTCATTCACACCCGAAAGCACTACATACGAATCGCCAAGTGACGGGCCGAGTTCAATTTCATGTAACATAAATGCCGGAGATTGTGTATTCGGTTGCTTCACATAGACAATCGAACGTTTCCCTGTCCAGAGCACAGATGATTTTGGTATGACAATTTCATTGTTGAATTGTTTCAACGGAGCTTTGATAATGGCATTAGCATACATCTCCGGCTTTAATTGCATGCCGGAGTTGGCTGTTTCTACCCGAATTTTAGCTGTACGGGTCGTTCTATCCAATATCGGATCAATAAAGGATATTCGACCTGAAAATGTTTTGCCGGGCACAGCCTGCAACGTGAAATCAATTTTATCCCCGACTTTAAGGAAAGGCAGATCTACTTCATAGGCATCAAACATAGCCCATACCTGTGACAGGTTAGCAATATCAAAAAGTACACTTCCCTGATTAATATAATCTCCCTGATTCACTTTTTTGCTGACTACAATACCGCCGGTATTGGCTTTTATTTCTACCAATGCAGACACATTTCCTGATTGCTCTATCCTCGCGATCTGTTCATCTGTCAATTTCCACAGGCGCAGTTTTTCCCGTGCCGCCTGAATTAAGGCAGGTTGTACCGATTGCATTTTAGCTGCTTCCAATAATTCCTGCTGCGCACTTAATAATTCAGGGGAATAAATTGTAGCAATCGTTTGTCCTTGCCTAACACTCTCTCCTGTGAAGTTGATAAAGAGTTTTTCAATCCGCCCACTAACATGGGATGTTTGTGATTGAGACAATCGTTCATCAGCTTGTATTGTACCATACAACTGAACATCTTTTATTGGATTTTGGCGGCTGATAACGGTTGTTTGTATATTAGCCAGTGCCACAGCTTCCTTAGACAGTTGAATCGCACTCGGGTCAACAGCTTCGTCTCCGCTACCGGATGTTTTCAACGGTATCAGATCCATACCGCAAATAGGGCATTTACCCGGTTTGTTTTGTCTTATCTGAGGGTGCATGGCACAAGTCCAAATTTGTTCCGCACCCTCTTCGTGAACATGCTCAGATGATTCATTCTGATTATTGGATGAAGCTCCGAATATCAGCCAGCCGATAAACAGCCCGGCAATGAGTATCAATCCGTACTTGATATAATTATTATTAATAATCTTTTTTAATTTATTCGTTTCCATAATATATGCTGTTTACGTTTTGTTCAGTATCCTTAAATGAAATCAGTTTTTGAATAGATGCCACCATTGTATTGTAACTTGCGACTGCCTCGGCTTTTTTGAGTTGATAATCCAACAGTTGCCGTTGAACCTGTATAACATTGGTTAGATCGCTTTTTCCAACAACAAACTCCTGTACGACCAAATTATAGGTTGTTTCAGCAAGGTCTGACTGTTTTTTATATAGCGAAATTTTACGGGAAGCATCATCCAGCAGGTGTTTTGTCTTATACAATTCCGACTCCAGTACATTGTACGTATTGGTATATTTCTCTTTACTGGCTTGCCACCAGAATTTACTTTCACGCTGTTGAGCCTTGTACTTGTTACGATAGAGGGGGATACTAACGGAAACCATTGGCATAATCATATCCTTTCCGTTCATATCGCCCATTCCGAACATCGGATCGCTTGTTTTCTTATTAAGCATATATTGCACACCTATACCGAACATCGGATAACTCATCTTTTTATCCATTTCTGCTTTAGCTTTGTAAGCAAGCCCTTCTTCGGTAATCATGTTCAACATAGGGTTCTGATCGTTGATCTTTGTCATAGCAGTTTCGGGATCGAATAGGAATGGAAGTTGCTCAAAGGTTTCGGGTATCTGTATTTCGCTGAGAGCGGAGCGGTTCAGTAAAGCGTTGAACTTTGCTTTTTCCGCTTTTATTTCCGAAAGAATGCTCTCTATATTATTATCCAATTCAGCTATTTCCAACTGGATACGCAGCACATCAGACATACCGCCGGAAGCTGTACCACTCATGCCTGATGTCATACCACCACCGGAGCTGCCCATCGAAGACATACCTGCATTTTGAGCAGTTGGCTGAGAGCCACCACTACTTCCCATTGAGGACATGGATGACATACCACTTCCTCCTGCCGGAGGCGTACTGGTTGGTGGGGGCGGGGATGAAATTGAATATCCTGAACCTGAACCTGCTGATGGCGATGAAAACTTACGTAACGCCAGTTGTTCCAATTGAGTCAGCAGGGCTTTGTTATCCCTGTTGTTCATCAGTTTTTGTTGTAAGCTGCAAAGTAGATACCATTGGGTATAAACTTCCAGATAAAGGTTATCCCTTGTTTCACGGAATTTCTCAAACGACATTTTTGCCATGTGGGTGGCTTCGGTCTGTGCCGCTTTCTTTGTACCAAACCAAGGGAACATCTGCATCAGTTTGAACTCGGCAACCTGTTTCCCTCCGATAATATCCATCGGTTCAAGGAAAAAGCCCATTTCAAGTTCGGGATCTGCATAAGCTCCTGCTTGTGGTATTTTTTGCAGAGATGCCTTATAAACCATAAAATCCGCTTTAACTCCGGGGTTATTAAAGGCAGCTATTTTGAGGTAATGGCTGAGTGAATCAGCGGTTTGTGCTGAAACTGAACCGGTGCCCATTATCATCAACAACAGCATTGTTAAATATTTGATTCTTATTGTTGTCATAATACGATTTGTTTTATTCTTTAATCTTACCGTGTTTCTTTATCGCCGATTCACGCCACCAGCATTGAAACACCGGAACTACGAACATGGTCATCGACTGGATAAGCATCCCTCCGAAAGTAGGAATGGCCATCGGAACCATAATGTCCGCTCCCTTACCTGTCGATGTCAATACGGGAAGTAATGCGATGAGTGCGGTTGCCGTAGTCATAGCGGCAGGGCGTACACGCCTTAATCCGGCGTGAACTACAGCCTCTCTGATTTCATCTTTGGTATGTGGGTCGCGTTCGAGGAAAGTATCATGGATATATGTACCCATCAGCACCCCATCATTGGTAGCGATGCCGAATAAAGCTATAAATCCTACCCAAACAGCAATACTCAGGTTTATCTGATGCATTTGGAACAGGTCGCGCATATTCATATCCCCAATAGAGAAGTTCATAAACCAAGGCTCTCCATAAAGCCACAACAGGATAAATCCTCCGGCAAAGGCTACGATTACCCCGGAAAAGTGGATCAATGATGCTGTAACAGTCTTAAACTGAAAATACAATATCAACAAGATAGCCAGCAAACTTAATGGTATAACAACCAATAGTCGGTTAGCAGCCCTTTTCTGTTGTTCATAATTTCCAGCAAACTTATAAGATACACCTTTGGGCAATTCTAACTGTCCGGACGCTATTTTATCTTTAAGTATCTTGTCAGCTTCTTTAACAACATCTACTTCGGCTTTTCCGGCTACTTTGTCAAAGATTACATAGCCTAATAGAAAGGTGTTTTCACTCTGGATCATTTGCGCTCCCTTGGTATATTCTATATCTGCTACTTCCTTTAAAGGAATCTGAGCTCCGGTTGCTGTTGGCACAATCAGTTTAGCCAGTTCTTCGGGGTTATCCCTCAATTCCCTCGGATACCTTAAACGCACAGGAAAGCGTTCACGTCCTTCTACAGTTGTGGTCAAAGGCATTCCTCCCACTGCTGCACTGATTACATCTTGTAAATCAGCCACGGTAATGCCATAACGTGCCATATTCTGACGGTTTAATTTTATTTCAATATAGGGTGCTCCGACGGCACGGTCATAGAACACAGTAGATGAAAGTATAGACGGAATATCTTTCAAGGCTGCTTCCAATGCTTTTCCTCCTTGCTCAATGGATTCCAGATCGGGCCCTGATACTTTCAATCCCATCGGTGCGCGCATACCTGTCGAAAGCATCACCAATCGGGCTTCTATCGGTTGTAGTTTAGGCGAGGATGTAAGTCCCGGCATGTGAGAAACATTTACGATTTCCTGCCATATATCATCCGTTTTTTTGATATGGGGACGCCACTGACGAAAATAATCGCCCTTGCTGTCCGTGATAAGACTATCGGCAGGTAACAGGCGAAAACCATCTTTCGGATTATAAGCGCCTCCACCTTTTAAAAGGAACTCACCATTACGGTTTACTTTAAATCGTTGCCTGTGTCCATTTTCGTCCAGAATATATTCACTACGATAGTTAATTGTGTTTTCAAACATTTGGGTTGGAGCAGGGTCGAGTGCCGAATTGACACGTCCCCACTTACCTACGGTTAGATCCACTTCGGGAATATTGGAAATGCGTTTATCCAGTGTTTCAATAAATTGTAAATTCTGCTCTATACCCGTATGAGGCATACTCGTTGGCATCAAAAGGAACGAGCCTTCATTCAGACTTGGCATAAACTCTTCACCAATACCGGGGAAACGTTCACTTGAAGCCTGCCAGAAAGCAGTTTGTCTAAAACTCTTCCAGCCCACAGTTTCAAAACCTTTAGCCACAAAACCGAATGTTGTATCAAATCCCAACCATATCATAATACCGAAGAATAC
This sequence comes from Dysgonomonas gadei ATCC BAA-286, assembly GCF_000213555.1. Taxonomy (GTDB): domain Bacteria; phylum Bacteroidota; class Bacteroidia; order Bacteroidales; family Dysgonomonadaceae; genus Dysgonomonas; species Dysgonomonas gadei. The sequence continues at coordinate 82,937 of NZ_GL891990.1, read as the reverse complement.
GGTAACTAATGGTATAAGCATAAACTTCCATCGATGTGCCAAGCACCAACGTAATATGCGTTCGTAATAAATTACCAATATCCATAGTAAGGCTAAGATTATACTTATCGCTACAAGGACGAATATTAAGTTTAAAAAGAATCCTTCCTGCGGGCCGATAGGTAGCCACTCGATTGTTAAATAATAGACAGCTACCAGAATTGCAATGCCAATATTGATATAAGTAGGTATCTTCTTATTCGTCCATCGGTAAGCAAGGAAGTTATTCAGTCCAAATAAAGTGAGAGCCAGGGCTGCCAATACTCCCGTAAAGACAAACAACAGGATACCTCCAGCTATCAGGACAATATTAGTAATTTTTCGTACCTGGGCAGAAGTCACTTTAATGGAAAATACATAATAAGCCAGTGTCGGCAACAGACTTAGTCCCAGTAGTAATGCCGATATCAATGCAAAAGTTTTTGTAAATGCTAACGGATGGAATAATTTCCCCTCCTGCGCCTGCATGGCGAAGACAGGCAGGAAGCTCACAATGGTAGTAAGCATTGCTGTCGTGATAGCACCTGAAACTTCGCTGACGCTTTTATGTATCAGGTTTGTAAAGGCTTTCCCTTTGGAAATGCCTTCATTTTCGGGCATCTCCATATGCCGGATTATATTTTCGACAAAGACAACTCCGACATCAATCATGACCCCGATAGCGATGGCAATACCCGACAGCGCGACAATATTGGCTTCGACACCCGTATAACGCATGATGATAAAGGTGGCCAGCACCGTTATAGGGAGCATGGAGGAAATCACAACCGATGCCCGTAGGTTGAAGACTAATACTATTACTACAATTATACAGATCAGTATCTCATGAGAAAGGGCTGTTTCCAGTGTACCGATAGTTTCCTGTATCAGTCCAGACCTGTCATAGAAAGGTACAACAGTAACTTTTGACACGGTACCATCCGCCAGTGTTTTCTGAGGAAGCCCTGCTTCCATTTCTTGTATTTTAGCTTTTACATTGTCAATGACCTGCATCGGGTTTGAGCCGTAACGGGCAACCACAACGCCACCAACTGCTTCGACACCTTCTTTATCCAGACCTCCACGACGGGTAGCCGGGCCCAGATTAACAAAAGCGACATCTTTAATTTTAACGGGTACTCCATTGCGGACAGTAATAACCGCTTCTTCCAGATCGGAAACATTCTTTATATACCCCAATCCCCTGACAAGATATTCAGCCTTATTGATTTCCACTGTTTCCGCACCTATGTCCAGATTGCTCTTTTGTACGGCATTCATCACATCCATGATGGAAACATTAAAGGCACGCATAGCATTAGGATTTATCTCTACCTGATATTCTTTCACAAAACCGCCGATAGATGCTACTTCGGATACTCCTTCGGCTGCTGAAATCGAATATTTGGCATAAAAGTCCTGAATAGTTCGTAACTCATCTGGGTTCCATCCGCCGGTTGGCTCCCCTGTTTCGGGGTTACGTCCTTCAAGGGTGTACCAGAATATTTGTCCTAAAGCAGTGGCATCTGGCCCCAAGCTGGGCTGTACCCCTTCTGGTAATGTTCCCGCAGGTAGGGAGTTCAGCTTTTCTAATACTCTGGAACGACTCCAATAAAATTCGATGTTGTCGTCAAAAATGATATATATAAACGACATACCGAACATAGAAGTACTACGGATGGTTTTCACTCCGGGTATTCCCAGCAGTGAAGTAGATAACGGATACGTAATTTGTTCCTGAATATCCTTTGGTGAACGTCCCATCCATTCAGTAGCTACAATTTGCTGATTTTCTCCTATATCAGGAATAGCGTCCACAGGGACAGGATCGCGTGGCAATACGCCACCATGCCAGTTGAATGGAGCTGTAGATAGTCCCCAAACAATGATGATAACAAGTAGTAACAATGTTATAACTCTGTTATCGAGAAAATACTTGATGATTCTGTTAAGCATAGTAATATTTTTATTTATCCGTCAATAATATATTAAGGTTTTCCCATTTTCCTCCGTCATATACATTTATAAACCCCTGATGTGTTAAAAATGTTTTAGCTTCTTTACTTCTTTTACCACTACGGCAAACTATAACAATAGCTTCTTTCTTTTGTAGGGAAAAAACAGAATCATTTAATTTGTCCAGCGGAATATTAATAGAATTTCTTATATGACCTTCATTATACTCTTGTTCTGTACGAACATCAAGTATAATAGCAGATTTATCCTCTATCAGATGTTTGACAAGGGTGTATTGAGGGGATGAGGGTTGAGAGACTGTTGAATCAATCGGAACTGTCTCCGTATTATAATGAGTATATACGGGACGTCCTGTGATATAGCCGGTGGACATAGCTATACCAATCAGAAAATAAAATGGTTTCATTGTTCTTTGATTTGATAAACATTTGTAAATCTTTGTTTTTAGATTTAAACAATTTAACGTACATCCGGTTTTGGATATACACAAAATTCAAACCAATGGCAGGGTAGCCACGGATTTATCAAATCAAATACGGTAGATGCAAATATAGGTCAGAAGGTCTATGTTGTGTAAACTAAAACCTCCTGGCGGAAAGTATTGACTGGTTTTAGTTACACCCTCATTCTCTGTTGGTATAAGCAAATTAAGAGCCAACCATACATTTTCATATGACGGCAATATATTGCTTAGGTTAAATTGCTGAACCTGATGCTGATAGTCGTCCGTTGAGAGTTCAACCTTTTGAATGTCACAGCAATTTTCATGGGATGGCATTATGTTATCCTCCTGTGTGTTTGAAGTAGTATGGCAGGCATTGTCATCCTGTTGTGGCATTTCCATATCTTCACAGCAGGACTTCTCTATTTCATTGTCCAAAACTCCAAAGGAATATAATTCTCCTGCACAATAATGCATAGCTATCACAGGATGAGCTCCAATGATCAGCATTAATAGCAACAGAAATATTGATATAACCTTCTTCATTTTATTACTGTAAAAATTCACTTATAAAATAAGCTATTGGCAAAGGTAGATATTTATTTTTATATTAACACAAAAAAAATACAATTTTATCCATGTTAGTTTTTAGATATCCAAATTGGATTTTATCATTATACTGCACAAAGATAGAAACACCCAACATGAAGTTACCGTCATTTTTAACAATCAACTTTAAGCATACCTAAATCTCATAATTTAATCTTTGCTATTTCCCATTTTAGTTTTTTGTCCTGTCCTGGAAATAATGGAATATCATGCTCCGAAATATTGGAATATCCTAAAAACACATTATACAGTGATAACACAGACATTGAACAGTTGTCTCTATTTTTGGAAATTACCAGTTCGTTTAGCAAACATTTATTATATTTATATCAAACGACATCAAACCCCTATTCATATATTTTTATTAATTCAAGGGTAAATATTCCGTACAAGCTCTTTTGGGTATTGAATTTGAATTATCATTAGCTATAAAATTTTATAGCAAGAAATTAATAAATACAATAAATCAGATAAATAAATTTGAGAATATTGGCAATATAAGGATTATTTAGTATTTTCACGCTAAGTTAAGTCGCTCTTTAATAGTAAGGGAATTAAGCATATCTAAGAACCAAGTTGGTTTCTAGATCGTTACCTATTGAAAAATAGCACATGCGCAATTTGTTGATTAATAGTCTATAAGACTTTCTTTTGTGTCTTGCTGTGTGGAATGTAATGTGTTTTGTTATCCCCGCACTGGCAACCCATGCTTTTAAAGGTTGCTGAGTCATGCTTCGTTGTAGACCTCTAAAGACTTTTCCTTTTCCTCGTTTGCCACATAAATCCAAAGCCTCATCACTAATCGGCAAGGTTGTTTCTGTTTCAGTCTTTTCAGTTCGCAATCGCATGCAATAACCTCCATCCGAAGCCGGCTCTATTTCTTTCCAATCGAGTTTCAATATATCACTGATTCGCAATCCGGTCATGCAGGAGAACAAAGAAGCAGTTTTCAATATCGGGTAATCATCGCATGGGGTGTTGGCTAGCAACTTGACTTCATCTAGAGTAAGGTATTCTTTCTTTACGTCAGTTGTTTCTATTGAATCAAGAAAGTCATTCAGATTCTCTCTAAAAAACTTCTCTTTATAGGCTACCTTCAATAATCCTCTGAAAGTAGAGAAATATCCGGATGCTGAATTCTGCGATATCCGATAATTCTTGTTTTTCAATTGCCTTGCATCCTGTAGATAATCTCTAAACCGATTGCATAGATCTACAGTTACTTGTCCGAAAGTACATTTGCCTTTGACGAAGTTAGAAAAATGTAGATACACTTTCATCCATTTCTGATCCTTCTTTTCCGCCTTCGTTTTGAAGTAAATAAGAAAATCCGCCTTCGCTTTATTCTTATCTAAAAATCCAAATTCCTCATTAATGATGGATTGTACCCTTATACTTCTGATGGCTTCAGCTTTCATCAACATTTCGTTGTTGAATTCTTTTTCGAATTCATTTCTAGGCTTTGCATAAATGTAAATACCCAAATACTCACGCCGTGTCATCTTCATGGAGTGAGTATCACGAATTGCAGGGTAGTAGTCTAAATAGAGGCTTATCCTTCCTCTTGTTACATCTCGTTGTCTGAGATGAACTCTCGTCAGTGTTGCCATATTATTGTGTTATTTGAGGGTTAAACAATTTGTCGAGTTCAGGCTTCGATATCTTAATGTATCGACCATCTTTCATTTTGGGTATATCATGATACTTTATATAATGGTATAGTGCATCACGAGTCAGATTGTATTTTTCCATAGCTTCTTCTACTGAATAATATTCAGGCTCCTTGGGTTTTTCATATCCCTTTGCTACATCGAAATCATGTTTGGAGTATAAAACCATTCGCCCATCCTTCTTCTTGGGTATTTGATTCTCTGAGACAAAGCTGTATATTGCATTGAGAGTCAACCCATACTTTTCCATAATATCCGCAACTGTGTACCATTCTCTAATATCCTGATAATCATTAATGCCTTTCTTTTCAAAATATTTATCAATGTGCTTCTTGCTAAAATAGGATTTTCCCCGAATCAGAGTTTTAGGTATATCATTCTCTCTGGCTACTTTGAATAGCCAGGATTCTTTAATATTGAATTTTTCTTTGATCTCAGCTACTGTATAGAATTCGGTGAGCGGTTTTGCTTCGACACTCGGCCTGGCCTTTGACTCGTATTTTTCGGCATTATCAAACATCGCATCAATATCTGAACGACGAATAAAAGTTTTGCCATCCATCCGGATTCCTTTTAATTGTCCGCGATGTAGATAGCGATAAACAGTGGTCCTCTCAATACTTAATAGAAAAGCTGTTTCTACCACTGACAGAAACTCTTTATCCTGAATTTCTTCGAAGCGTTCACTGATCCGTTCTATCTCCTGCATAACAGCATAATTGAGACCTACCACCTTTCTCTTCTTCTTATCTTCTTTATAAGCCCTCGAGTTACATTGGTGAGAACAATACCGGGTCGTAGTTCTCTGTGCTACGAATCTTTTTCCGCAGTACTCACATTTTTTTATGATCTCTAATTTATTACTCATAATTCTATCCTCTAACTTCGCTAAAATCTGTTGCCTCATGTTGCACTTTGTCTCACAACGTTGCTTTATGTTGCAAATATGCATAATCTGTGTTATTAATCCAAACGAGAGTGCAATTTTTCCGATGATCGGTACAAAAATGACATAAATATCATCAAAACAACTATAATTATTGATTAGCAAAGATAGAATAGAGAAAAAGAAAAGCCACCATAAAATGGTGACTTTGTGATGATTGATAATTATTTTCGATTAATATTGATCACTTATCATTTTCCGATACAAAACTTACCAAATATATTCCCCAATATCTCATCAGTAGATATCTGTCCAGTTATCTCACCCAGATAATGCATACATTCCCGAATATCCTGAGATAAAAAATCCCCGGATAGATGTAACTCCAGCCCTTCCCCTACTCTCTTTATAGCAGTTAATGCATTCTCCAACGCTGCATAATGGCGCATATTAGTTACAATAATATCCTGCTCTCCTATTTCCGGGATATTAGCCGCTTTCACAAGCAAGCTCTCCAAGTCATTCGTTCCCTGTTCATATTTTGCTGAAATGAAAATACGATCCGGAATCTCTTCCTTAAGTAGTCTCTCTTTATTATCTTTTCTCTCGGCAGAAATCATGTCAACCTTATTGAACACCAAAATCAACTTCTGATTCTTTATAGCAGGTAATATCTTTTCAGCCAAATCCCGGATATGCTCATCCGCTGTTCCTACATCCGTTATCCACAGTATAATATTGGCTTGCTCTATCTTTTTGAATGTACGTTCTATCCCGATACTCTCTATCTCGTCAGTTGTATCACGTATCCCGGCGGTATCGATCAGGCGGAATGTCAGCCCTTGTATATTAATAGTATCCTCTATCACATCACGGGTTGTACCATGTATATCCGAAACAATTGCTTTCTCTTCATGTAACAACAGATTCAAAAGAGTTGACTTTCCCGCATTCGTCTCACCTATGATAGCTACAGGAATACCATTCTTCACAGCATTTCCCAATTCGAAAGATTCTGCCAGTTTCCTTATATGCAGTTCAATATCATAAGCCGTTTCTTTTAGTCGCTCCCTGTTCGCAAATTCAACATCTTCCTCCGAGAAGTCAAGCTCCAGTTCGATCAGGGATGCAAAATTCAGGAGCTCAGTACGCAGCTCAATTAATTTATTACTAAATCCTCCGCGCATTTGGTTCATAGCCAGTCTGTGCGTGGCAGCCGACGACGATGCAATCAGGTCTGCGACAGACTCAGCTTGCGACAGATCCATCTTACCATTCAGAAAGGCCCGTTGTGTAAATTCTCCGGGTTGAGCCAAAGCAGCACCTTTGGATATCAACAACTGCAAAATATTTTGCTGTATATAAACAGAACCATGACAGGAGATTTCTACAACATCTTCACCGGTAAACGAATGCGGTGCTTTGAAAACACTAATCAGCACCTCATCCAATACAGTACTATCCTTTATTATGTACCCGAAATGGATTGTATTTGCCTTTTGCTCTCCAAGTTTTTTATTTCCAAGTGGCTTGAAAACGAACTCTGTCAACTCAATACACCCTTTCCCGGATAAACGAATAATGGCTATACCTCCCACACCGGCCGGAGTGGATATTGCTGCTATAATATTATTTTCCTGCATATTTTGTTCTCTCAAGTTATCTCCTCAAAGTTACACTGTTTCTGTTACATAAAAAATTAATCATCTCCCGAAGAGTAAAAAAGTAACAAAGGTAACAGGGAAAACAATTAAGAATGAAGAATGAAAAATTAATAATTAGCTTATCGTGTTGAGCAGAGCAGGGTATCCTGTTTATAAAAAACTCCGTGTTACTCCGTTTACTCCGTGGTTAAAAATAAAAGGTAACAGGTTTTTCATTCAATTGTTATCAGTTAGCAACTTGTATCTCGTGTCTTGTCTACCCCCGTATCTCATATAACTTTTAACTTATTACTCATTACTTACTACTTCCTCAATCTGTCCTCGATGTGTATCCCGGAGGCAGAAACGGATAAAGATTCACCTTGGACTTCTCCACCGGAGCGTCAGATTGTTGAGCAACAGCTGACTCTTCCTTGACTTTATCTTGCCCATTTTTCACTTTTAATTCTTCACTTTTCACTTTTAGTTCTTCTTCCAGTTTCCTGTCCACGGCCGCCACTACCTCCGCATTGAGCGAGCCGCCCGAACGGAAGCCATTCTCCTGTAAAATCATCAGTTGCCGTTTGGTTTCTTCATCCTGTACTTCGATGACCAGCGGACGGCGCTCCGATGCAAGTAACCGGTCTTTGTCTTTTTTCCTTTCCTCCCGGTCGAGTACATACTTTATCGCACGGATACTCGGCGGACAGAATTTCTTTTCCACCACACGGCATTTCTCCACATCGTTCAGCGGATCGTTCTTATCGGGGACATAGGTGACCTTCTCTTTTTTCTGCACGTAGCCCTCGAGCAGTTGTTTCAGTCCGATACGTGCCGAGGCTATCATCACGTCTTCCCGGTGGTCGATGGCTTCTTCTACTGCTTCTTTAAACCCGGGCTTTTCTTTTTTCCATTCGTAAAATGTTTTACGGCTGATTTTAAATGATTTGCAGATTTCTGATATGCTGCACAAGTCCTGCTCTATCATCCGGATAATCTCTGTTGCGATCTTTTCTTTATACTTCATAAGATACTTAAATATTAATGTTTAATAATTAGTTTCTTGTATAGATAAAGATATTTGGTTTTGATAAAAAGCCCTGCCTTCGTCCTTTCGGATTTGCAATCCGAAAATTTCTACTATCAGGATTTATAATCCGTTAAAGAGCTTATGATAATAAAAAGCGGGGGATTACAAGTAGACAAGATACCCCCCGCTCGCGAAGACGTCCCGTCTGTGTATTTGAGCAACATAACAAGGCTAAAATCAGCAATAAAAATAAATATCTCATTATTATTAGTTTTAATTATAAAGTTATATAAACTAGAGGAAAAGCCATTCGTTTTTCCATATTTATTCAGTACAGATTCTTCATGACTCGACTGATCGCACAGGCTCTCAGCCTGTAATACCTATTACCTCCTTCCATTATCAAAAAGAAACACACACACTATTTTATCACATTACAAAATACTTATAACTTATAACCCGTAACTTACAACTTATTTTTACCTTTGCATCTCAATTTAGTAATAACTTAAAAGGTAACTTATGATTACATCAGACCAACTCAAAGAAGTGTTGGAACGCGAGGACGCGTTGAGGAGGCATCTTTGACGTCGATGCAAAGAAAATACAACTAGAAGAAGAAGAATTAAGAACACATGCACCCGGTTTTTGGGACGATGCAAAGACTGCGGAAGCCCAAATGAAGATTATCCGTGGACTCAAAGGTTGGATAGAAGGATACGAAGAAGTAAAAGGTGCTGCCGAAGAATTACAGTTAGCATTTGATTTCCAGAAAGAAGGCGTTACTTCCGAAGAAGAAGTAGACGCAGCATATGAGAATGCCGTAAAGCTTGTCGAAAATCTGGAACTGAAAAATATGCTTCGCCGCGAAGAAGATAAACTCGGCGCAGTATTGAAAGTAAACAGTGGAGCCGGAGGTACCGAAGGACAGGATTGGGCGTCGATGCTCTTTCGCATGTACCAGCGATGGTGTGATGCCAGAGGTTACAAAACAACCATCACCCATTGGCAGGATGGAGATGAAGCCGGTATTAAAACAGCTACATTACAGGTCGAAGGCGAGTATGCGTATGGTTATCTGAAATCGGAGAACGGCGTGCACCGTCTTGTTCGTGTATCGCCATATAACGCTCAGGGCAAACGTATGACCTCATTTGCTTCGGTCTATGTAGTACCCTTAGTCGACGATACTATCGAGATCGAAGTAAACCAGTCCGACATTACATGGGATACGTTCCGTTCCAGTGGAGCCGGAGGTCAGAATGTAAATAAAGTAGAGACCGGGGTTCGCCTGCACTACAAATACAAAGATCCTGAGACAGGAGAAGAGAAAGAAATCGTAATAGAGAATACAGAAAGCCGTTCCCAGTTCGGAAACAAGGATAATGCGATCCGTTTGCTGAAATCGCAGCTATACGAAATGGAACTGGAAAGACGTAGTCGCGAACAGTCGAAGATAGAGGCCGGTAAGAAAAAGATAGAATGGGGTTCACAAATCCGAAGCTATGTATTCGACGACCGCCGCGTGAAAGATCACCGTACAAACTACCAGACATCCAATGTCAATGCTGTAATGGATGGTGACCTGGACGATTTCATCAAAGCATATTTAATGGAATATGGAGAAGAAGCCTGAAAAGGTTTCTTTTTCATTTCACAATTATAACCTCAAAAGACCTTAATTATGATCAGGAAAGCATATCGGATAAGTGCTGTTCTGTGCATTGCACTATTGGCAGCAATGCCGGGAATGGCGCAGAAGAAAGTGTTGGACCATTCTGTTTACGATACATGGAAGAGCCTTTCCAATATCGAAATAACGAATGACGGAAAGTATAGCGTTGCCATAGTAAAGGAACAGGAGGGAGATGATTATCTCCTAATCCGGAACCTGAAAAGCCAAAAGGAGCTTATCCTTCCCCGCGGTTATACATATACGATTACTCCAGACCAAAAGTATGTAGTAGCTCAGATAAAAGCGCCTTATGCTGTAACCCGTCAGGCAAAAATAAAGAAAACGGCCGATGAGAAATTGCCTAAGGATTCGCTGGCAATAATATCCCTCGATAAATTTACACTATCTAAGATACCGAATGTGAAGAGTTATAAGCTGGGAAAAGATTATTCCGACTATATTGCCTACACATTGGACGACACGATAAAAGTAAAGGACAAGAAAGACGTAAAGGCATATTCGCTTATCTTCCGTAATCTTTATTCGGCAAAAGAAGATACAATCAAACATGCGACCGAATATGTATTCAGCCGCAACGGTAAAAGTCTTGCAACAATACTGAAACCGAATGCCAAAGATACAGTGAATAAACCGGGAGTATTATTCATCAACCTGAGTACTCTGGATCAGAGAACAGTTTCGACAGGAAAAACAACATATAAAAATGTTGCATTATCGGAGTCCGGAAGTAAACTAACCTTCCTTGCTACAGCCGATAGTATCAAGAAAGAAATCAAACAGTATGGTCTGTTTTATTTCGATGCTACACTCGATTCAGCCATGCTTATGGCAGATAAAAGTACATCAGGAATGCCTGATAAATGGAGTGTGAGTGAAAATTATTCGCCTGTTTTCAGTAAAGATGAAAAGCGCTTGCTGCTAGGTACCGCACCCGTAAAATTACCAAAAGATACAACTATACCTGATTTTGAAAAGGCTCAACTCGACCTTTGGCATTGGCAGGAACCACAGATACAGCCCATGCAGCTGATTCAACTGGAAAAGAAAAACAAACAAACTTATCTCTCATATATAGATTTAAACAATAATAAGTTTTATCAGTTGGCAACCGAAGATATTCCCGAAGTAAATATCTCAGGAGAGAATAACGGAAAATATGCATTGGGAGTTTCTGACCTCAAATATGAAATTGAGCAGCAATGGGATCTTTGGGCAGGATCGAGAAATGATATCTGGCTCTTCGATCTGGAGAATAATACAAAGAAGCAAATAAGAACGGGCTTAGAAGGACGAATTTACTTCTCTCCCCAAGGCAATTATCTGTTATGGTATACTCCCCAAGATAAAAAATACTATGCTTATTCCTCAAAAACAGGAAAAGAAGTATGTCTGACTGATGGCCTTGACGTAAATTTCTGGGACGAAAAAACAGATACACCGATACAGCCTTATCCATACGGTCCTGCTGCTTGGATGGAAAATGATGCTGCCGTTCTGGTTTATGACAGATATGATATATGGAAGCTTGACCCTGATGGAGTAAAGAAACCGGAAAATCTGACGAAGGGTATTGGGCGTGAAAAGAAAACCGTACTCCGGTATATTAAGACTGACCCGGAGAGCCGCTTTATAAAACCCGATGAAAAATTATTACTCTCTGCTTTTGATGAGACCAGTAAGGAAGCCGGATTTTATGAATGGAATAAATCGAAAGCAGTTCCTCTGATAATGGGTAAATATACATATACTACGCCGGTAAAGGCGAAAGATAAGGATGTATATTGTTTTACAAAAAGCAATTTCAACACGTCTCCGGATTTATATGTAACTACCGATCTATGGAAGACAGATGCTAAACTGTCGGATATCAATCCACAGATGAAAGAATACAACTGGGGTACGGCAGAATTAATGTCGTGGACCATGTTTGATGGCAAGACAACACAGGGTATTGTATATAAGCCCGAAGATTTTGATCCGGCAAAGAAATATCCTGTAATGATTTATTTCTATGAGCAGCATACAGATAATCTTTATCAGTATTTTCCACCTGCGCCCAGCCGTTCCATTATCAATATCCCGTTTTATTGCAGCAGGGGTTATATTGTATTTACACCCGACATAGTATACACAACAGGACATCCCGGCGAGAGCGCCTATAACGCTATCGTTTCCGGTGCGCAGAAACTGGCTGAGAACCCATGGGTAGATAAAGACAATATGGCTATACAAGGACAAAGCTGGGGTGGCTACCAGACAGCTTACCTGATTACCCGTACCAATATGTTTAAAGCTGCGGGAGCCGGAGCACCGGTATCCAATATGTTCAGTGCATATGGTGGTATCCGTTGGGATACGGGAATGAGCCGCCAGTTTCAGTATGAGCAGACACAATCACGTATCGGTGCTACTATGTGGGAGGCTCCGGAACTGTATAAGGAAAATTCTCCGGTTTTCTTTGCCGATAAAGTACAGACTCCTTTGCTTATCATGCATAACGATAAAGACGGCGCTGTGCCGTGGTATCAGGGTATCGAATATTTTATGGCTCTCCGCCGTTTACAGAAACCGGTATGGATGCTTCAATACAATAATGAAGCACACAATCTGAAAGAGCGGAGAAATACCAAAGACCTGAGCATACGTTTACAACAATTTTTCGATCATTACCTGAAAGGCGCCCCGATGCCTGTATGGATGAAGACGGGAGTGCCCGCCACCGAAAAAGGGCGGAATTATGGCTTAGATATGGAATGAAAATATGAAAATATATAGGAGAAGACAGGCTAAAATAGCCTGTCTTTTTCATATCTTGTCTTCTTTGAACAAAGCATAGATCAAACCGTTAATAACATAACCGGTCCGATAAATAATATTAACTTATGGCTCATTCTTCACATACCTCACATTCCCTCCTGCGCAAGCGCGGAGAAGGAATTGCTACCGTGTCTTTCTCCGAGTTGCTGTTCGACCTGATATATGTATTTGCCGTCACACAGTTGTCTCATTACTTTTTGCATCATCTGAACTGGACAGGCTTTTTGCAAAGCGCCGTACTCTGGTTTGCCGTATGGCTCGGCTGGCAGCATACCACATGGATGACAAACTGGTTCGATCCGAATATCCGCAGTATAAGGGGCATCTTATTTGTGCTGATGATGATCGGGCTACTGGTTGCGGCAGCCATTCCGGAGGCTTTTGGCGAAAGGGGATGGATATTTGCCTTTTGCTATGTGGCCATTCAGGTCGGACGTACAGCATCCATTCTATTTATGCTGGGCAGGAAGCATCAATTAACACCAAATTACACCCGTATATTCGGCTGGTTTATCATATCGGCAATCTTTTGGATCATCGGCACATTTCAGGAAGGAGATATGCGCCTGTTATTATGGGCGATAGCTGTCCTGTGTGACTATACCGCACCTATGTTCGGCTTTTACCTCCCGTTTTTGGGACGGTCAGATTCGGCCAAAGACTGGACAATAGACGGACATCATCTGGCCGAAAGAAGTCAGTTGTTTGTTATCATTGCCTTTGGGGAAACAATTTTAATGTCAGGCGCTTCATTAAGTGAAATCGAAGTATGGACAGCTCCTGTTGTTTTGGCAGCACTTATATCATTCGTCAGTAGCCTGGCTATGTGGTGGATTTATTTCGATACAAGCAGCGAAGCCGGAGCGGAAAAAATAATGAAAGTGGATAATCCTGGCTTGCTGGGTTTGAAATATCACTCGATACATGTTATCTTAGTAGGTGCATTGATATTATGTGCCGTGGGTGATGAATTGGTGGTCAATCATCCGTTGGGGCATATGACTGCATCTGCCGTATTTGTCGTGATTGTGGGACCGATCATCTATCTGATTGCGAATATGGTATATAAATGGTTTACATGCAGGATTATAGCAAAGTCTCATATTGTAGCGATTGTGGCTTTAGGTGTCCTTATTCTGTTTAGTTCTTATCTAAATCTTATCGTCTGCAATGCATTGTCTGTATCTATATTTGTGTTTATCAGCATTCATGAAGTTATTGATTCGAAAAAGAAAGGTCATAAGAAAATAAAGGAATAAACAATATGCAACTACAGGACGTTTATTAATAAAATACAAACTAAAAAACTTATTCTGCAATGGAAAATTACGAATTAATCAACAATACAGATGAGAATCAATATGAGTTTCATGTAGGTAAATATCTTGCTAAGATAGAATATATAAAAACAAATAACGGGGAAATATACCTGACTCATACTGAAGTTCCTGTTGTTCTCGAAGGGCAGGGTATTGGCAGCCAGCTTGTCGAAAAAGTACTTACAGATATAGAAAAGAATGGGTTGCGCCTTATCCCCCTTTGTCCTTTTGTGGCAGGATATATCAAAAAGCACCAGGACTGGAGACGTATTGTGATGAAAGGGATCAACGTGTAACAGAGGAAACTATAAGATCTACTAAATATACAAAACTAAAAACATGGAAAAGAAAATTGAATACACCAATGGTGAACTTACCATTGTTTGGCAACCTGAGCTTTGTCAGCATGCAGGTGTTTGTGTGAAAATGCTGCCTGAAGTATATAATCCTAAAGACAGACCTTGGGTAAAACCGGGAAATGCGACTACAGAACAATTAATTGCTCAGATAAATAAATGTCCTTCGGGGGCGCTAAGCTATAAGCTGAATAATAAAGGTTGACCAGAGCCAACATTCATATCATAATTATAACCATAACGGCCATAAAAATAATGGCCGTTATGGTTATAATTGCTTCTTCCTAAAGCTATTTTTTCGTTGCTTTTTCTTCTTCTATTGTTTTAAGTATATTTTCTCCGATGCCAATACGGTAACCTTGCGACGAATATAATATGCCTCCGTTTGTAGACAAATAAACAGTCAAAGGAAAATTGTTCGAGAAATCTATTTGCAAAGCTCCCGCGACAGCATTAAGCAATACGCGGTTATTATCAGTCATCCACAACGATTGTTTAGGTAAGCCTTTAAACACAGAGGCATCAAATGCTTTGCTCAGTTTATCGTCAGGCACTGCAAATAATAATCCTCCGTTCCAGTCCTCAATAGCCTGCTGCACGGCCGGCAGATCCTGAAGAATATGCTTGGTCGGTTCTTTGTCAGGATCGGCGAAGCAGATAACCAAACCTTTTTTGTTGGTCAGCTCTTTCAATGTTTTTTTGCTGCCGTCATTCAATGTGACTATAGTATTCGGATCTACGATACCTTGCACCTGAATGCGTCCTTCTACTTTAGGTAATTTGATTTCTATGGATCTGGATTCCTTTCCTTTCACTTCTATATAGCGTGTGTCAATGGTTACAGAACCATCATTCCCCCTGCTGCCTGTCATTATACGGTAATACCCTTCGTCAACGGATATTTTTGCAGGCAGGCTCTTTATCTCGTTCTCATAGTCGAGTGTGACAAAATTCCCATTATCGAAACGGGCGATTGTAAAATGAGTATAGTATCCCGGTTTCACTATATTACCCTTTGCACTAGTGAATGTTATAGTCGCTTTAGGCTTTTCTGCGGCTTGTTCTTCAAAAAATACATCTGTCCACAGATTATCTTCTGCCCTGAGATATTGGGGACGGCTGGTAGCCGGGTCTATACGTGTCAGTATATCCATCGAACGACATAAGGCGACAAAGAATATATCTCTCGAGTGCTTATCAGAAACCTTTAGCTCGTACACTCCTTGAGGTGAGACAGGACATTTGAAGTAGTTTTGTTCATCATCCACTTTTATATTGGTTCGGACAAAATCTACGACAGTCTGTATATCGGAGCGTGATTTATTGATAAAATCCTCAGTCAGCACCTTTTTGAAGTAGCCGCGCCACGGGCGGATTAGTTCCAGACCGATGCGTGGTGATAATATATATTGTGCATAACGCTTATGGAAGTCAGGTATTCCTCCCGGCCAGGAGCCATTGACGATCAGATGATCTGACAAATATCCGGCTGGAGTATCACGCAAGTCTTTGTCTTTTAATGATTCTATGAACGGGTATAAGTATCCGTTGCCGCTTTGAGATTTAAGGAATGCGGATATCTCCTGCCAGTTCCCTTGCGATTTAGATAAATACTCCCACGTTTTGTCAGCATTCAGATTATTCTCTCCGGCAAATTTACGAGCGTCAGCCTCATTTATAAATGTATTCATATACCCATTACGGATAGAATCTTCATGGGCAAGACGTTTCGCATTCCCGGCAATCTTTTCAGCTGACAATTCTTTTACTGATTGTTCGGCCGGGGCTTCCATAATGATGGACTCTTCGAATTCCCCGCCTTGTTTTTCTTTTAGGGTAACTGTTAATTCCCCGCCATCCGGTGTCGATTTTGCATAGCCATATATGTCATCTTTATTTGCCCACACAAGTATATCCCCCATACCGGAAACAATGGACGCACTACCGTCCTCTTTTGTTATACTTTTAGCAACAGGATAAAATTCAGCATAGTTATATACATTAAAGTTCACCGTTGCTCCGGGTACAGGCTTGCCTGCTTCGTCCACCACCTTTACTTTTACATCACGGGTAGCAGTATAGTTACCTAACAGATTAATCACGGAATACAGACCCGTTTGTACATTTTTTTCTTCAGGGCCATTGTATAATCCGAAAACATTGGTATGTACCATCATTGCCCGCTTTACAGGCGCGGAAAACCATGCCACATCGAGTTCGGGTTCGGGTTCACAAGCGCCGATATAGTGCCATTTCCCGTCTACCCATGCTTCAACCCAAGCGTGGTTATCATCGGTGTGTACCCATCGTGGGGTATAACATTGACGGGCAGGAATACCTACAGCCCGTAAGGCTGCTGTAGTAAATGTAGACTCTTCCCCACAACGCCCCCAGGAGGTTTTAGCTAAAGCCAAAGGGGAAGACGTGCGTCCGTCCGTTCCTCTGTATGTTACTTTTTCGTGGCACCAGTGATTGACTTCGAGTACTGCTTGTTCCATTGTCAGGTTTTTCACCCGGTCTTTTAATTCTTCGAAAAAGACCTGGCGTGCAGTATCCAGATTTTCATTGTTTACCCGGTAAACCAGTACAAAATGGCGGAAAATATCATCTGGTATTTTCTTTCCCCAATCAAAATAGTCACGGGCATTGAATGCCGCATCTACTTGTCCGAGAAAAAAATCGCCGTCATAGTCAGCCAAATCGGAAAGCGGCATATAAGCATACAGAAATTCCAATGCTTCTCGTTTCTCTACAGGCAAATCTGGTCTATCGAGAACAGAGAATAGTTGCTCGCTACGACCGGCAGCCAGTTCTTTTCGTTTAAGGAATTGCTCGTGTACTTCTTTTCTGTACTTTTCGTCTTTCAGAAAATGAAGATTCGACTCACTACAGGCACTGATAAAAATCAATATAGAAAATAGGATAATAGAGTAGCAGCTTATTCTTTTCATGTCTATTAATAAATTAAGGTTTTAAATTAAACACCCGTCAGCAAAAATAGTTGACAGGCGATAGACCGGATTAATCCCAGTTAGGATCGTAACTGGACGAACGGCCTCTTTGCTCATATTTCAAATCCTGCAATAGGGATGAGCTTGCCCTTAACGACACATAATATGATTTATAGGCGCCCACAGGGTTGAAGCTGGCGGTGATTGACCAGCAATGGAGGTTGCGGGTAAGGTTACAGCTCATATATGCGATTTTTTTAGCATCGAAATCGTAACTGGTGTTGAAATTGAAATTCCAGTTTTTTGTAGGTTGTATGCTTCCGCTTAATCCGAAGTTCTTGGTCAGGCGGCCTTTGTATTCCATCTTATCATAATCAAAATCCCCATAGTTATAGTTCATGGAGAAGTTGAAGGCCAGGTTCCATTTAATATCATTTTTCACATAGCCGTCTTCATCATATTGATTATCATCTTTCTTTTTTTCCAGCAGGCTACCCTTTTTCTGTTCTCCGGCTTCACCTTCAGGGTTGTCCGTATCCGTCTGACTGCCTTCTTTTTTGCCGCCTTCTTTCTCTACATCTTTACCAAACAGCTTTTTAAAGGTGTCCTGGTTGATGGATGGGGATATGGAATATCCCGTACTTTTCAGTCGCCCTATACCCTTACCGTGGCTGATACGCAGCTTGTCAACCTTTGTAGGGCTTCCATATTGGTCCAATCCATACATATACGGATCGAAAGCGGCGCCTATATTTACTACAAATGATTTGCTGAATTTGAAACGGGCATTTACAGCGATGTCGCTCCATTTGAGGGAGTCGGCCATCATATTGTTGCTGAAATTGATGCTGAGATTGTCTATCAGGCTTATCTTTTTGTATCCGGTCGAATCTTTTTCGGACGCGACTTTCATTTCCAGATTATTTTCAAAGTTGAATGAAACCATTCCCGAAGCACCCATCGGAGCTGTACCGAACATTCCCTGTGAATAAGGGGAATATACATATTCCATCTGCTGCCCTTTCGAGTCGATATATTTATATCTTTCGTAGAATCCGAACATAGGGTCGCTGAAGTCGGGAGCATAACTCAGGCTGATACTGGGAGTAAATACGTGGCGGATTCGTGTCGTTTTGGAAAAGACAGGGATATATTCTCCGTATAATTTAGTCTGGAAACTCAGTGCTGCATTGAAATCATAGACACGCTTGAATGAATATGTGGTATCGCCCCGCATACTCATATGTGTGTTTGTCTGGGGATTCCATTGTTTTTGTATCTTACTGGTATACCAACGTTCCGTATAATTTATAGATGGTGTGATATTCAGATAATTGAAAGCGCTGAATGTCGCGGAAACCGGAATAGTATGTTTCATCGCATTTTTCCAGTCTTTCTGTAAGTTGGATTTCAACAGGAGGTTTTCTTTCGTATCTATACTGTTCCTGAAATCTCCGGTATAACTTAGTTGTATCTTCTCATACCAACGTTCTGCTCCCGCCGCTTCTTTTCTTTTGAACGGTGCTACACGGCTCATTGTTACGGTCAGGTTCGGCAAAGTCATGGAGATGGACGAGTCCTGGCTACGCTGTGCCACATTCATAGAGGCTGATATGCTCCACGCCGAATTTGGTATCTTCTGAGTCAGGTTGACACTCGAACCTTTCGTGTTACTTGTACCTTGCCGGGTATACCGATTATCGAGACTGTTGTTATTATAAGAGCTTGTTGCAAAGTTCACACTTGCAGAAAGCGTCCTGAACATATTCGCTTTAGGGTCTTGGGAGTGTGTCCAGTTGATGGCGAGGTCTTTGCTTATAGACTGGTCTACATCCTTTTCCCCATATTTGTTGTACAGGTAATTGAAGTCGAACGAGCCGGAATATTTATAACGTTTACGGTATGATGAACGTGCTTTGAGCGCCCATGAACCTTTTGTGTAAATATCTCCCGTGAGGGCAAGATCTATATTGTCATTAATGGCGAAGTAGTATCCTCCGTCATGCAAGTTGAATCCTCTGTCCATCTCGTCTCCGTATGATGGCATGATAACCCCCGATGAATATTTGTCGGAAAAAGGGAAGAACCCGAAAGGAAGTCCCAGAGGCAGGGGTAATCCTTCAATAACGAGATAAGCAGGTCCTGTTACTACATTCTTTTTCGGTTTGACCTTTGCTTTTGTCAGTGCCAGATAGAAATGCGGATGTTCGTGGTCGTCGCAGGTCGTGTATTTACCGTCGAGCATAAAGAAAGAGTTGTCCTCCTGCTTCTTAGCTCTTCCCGCTATTACATAACCCTCTCCCTGAGTGGTAATAACATTGGTGATATATCCTTTTTTTGTTTTGAAGTTATACTTCATATCTTTCGACTCATAATCCGTGCCTCCATCAGAAAAGACAGGATAGCCGAATTCTTTCCCTACCGAATCCAGTCCGTATGTGGCATATACCAGACTACTATCCATGTTCATGGACAACTTTTCACCTTTTAGTGTTATTTCGGTATATTTTACTTCTGCTGCACCATATAAATAGCCCCAATTACTAGCCATAAGTACTACGGAGTCATTGGCGGTATAGTCCACTACGGCATCCAGCGCATTCTTTTTTTGTGCGGTAGAGTCTTGTAGTAAAGAGTCGTTGCGGAGCTTCAGGGAATCATTCTTCAGGAGGGAATCACCCTTCACACGGGGCAGGGTGTCGTTGCTATATATTGAATTTATAGCACGATGCTTAGTATAGGCATATTGTGCACCCCAAAAAGGCACAGAGAACAATATACATAGAAAAATGTATGCTAAGATGCGAACTTTTCTCATCTACAAAACCTCATGCTTATATATTCGGATGCAAAGCTAATCAATTAAACATGAAAGCAGAATACGAAAAAACAAAAAAAGTATAAATTTTTGTATTCAGACTGAATATTCACGATCAATCTTATTGCCCGGAGTCCGGATATTTATGTATATATTTAGAGCTTGTTTAAATTTTATTCGTTCCGATTTTCAGAACTATTTTTAGAATGATTTTTTCTTTTCTGAAGTGCGAATAGCGGGCTATTCAAGCTGAAGAAAGGGGAAAAATCAGATAAAAAGAGACTGAAAATGAACGAAAAAAGAGTTATAATAAAATATTTTGGTAAAATTTAAACAAGCTCTTACTATCTTTGTTCCTTATTAAACGAATCTTTCTATGAAATATTTTTTACTTGCCCTCGCGCTCTTCTTTTCAATAACAAAATCACAGGCTCAGAACTTCGAAGATTATTTCGTCGATAAAGCGTTGCGTATCGATTATATTTTTTCCGGAAATGATGAATCTCAGGTTGTGGCTCTCGACCAGTTGAACCAGTTGCCTCACTGGGCAGGGCGCAGACATAACCTCTCACAGCTACTCCGTAAAGGTAACGGACAAATATGGGTGACAGATGCAAAAACCGGGACATGTATCTATACCGATGCTTTCAGTACCCTGTTTTCAGAATGGCAGACTACACCTGAGGCTAAGGAGGTTAGAAAAAGTTTCGAAAACTCATTCCTTATACCTTATCCTAAAGGGAAGATATCAGTGGAGATAAAACTGAGAGACAAGTTTGGCATATACAAGACTGCGATCAGGCACGATGTAAATCCGGATGATATTCTGATAAAGAAAAAAGGATTGAAGAACATTCCGGCCTATACAACGGTACATAGGGGCGATTCGGTTAATAAATGTGTGAATGTAGTTATTCTCGCAGAAGGATATACAGCTTCTGAAATGGCAAAATTCAGAGAGCATGCACAGATTACCTGTGAACAAATATTCAATCATAGCCCGTTCAATCAACTGAAAGATAAGTTCAATTTTTATGCGGTAGAAACAATTTCAGAGGATTCAGGCGTAAGTGTACCGCGTGAAAACAACTGGAGCAGGACCGCCTTCAGTTCCCATTTCGATACATTCTATTCCGACCGCTATCTGACGACATCTCATGTAAAAGATATACATGATGCCATTGCCGGGATACCATATGCACATATTATTATATTAGCAAATACAGATGTGTATGGAGGCGGAGGAATATTTAACGCATACACACTGACGACCACCGGCCATGCTGCCTTCAAACCTGTTGTAGTCCATGAATTCGGGCATAGCTTTGCAGGTTTGGCTGATGAGTATTTTTATGAGAGCGATGTACTGGATAATACATACCTTCATTCTGTAGAGCCATGGGAGCCGAATATTACCACGTTGGTTGACTTTACCCTAAAGTGGCAGGATATGCTTGTGCCTCAGACTCCGGTACCCACAAACACCGATCTTGCAGATAAATTTAGTGTAGGAGTATTCGAAGGTGCCGGTTATTCGGCAAAGGGTATTTATCGTCCCGCTATCGATTGCCGGATGAAGACAAATACATGCAAAGACTTCTGTCCTGTATGTCAAAGAGCTATACTGCAACTCGTAAAATTCTATACTGAGTAAAAAAAATACAGTCAGGATTTTATTTATAAGGATAAAACCCCTATTTTTGTCGCTGCTAATTCTGAATATTAAAATATATAACTAATAATACAATGTCTTCTAAAAAGAAACAAGCTGAAATACAGGAAGAGAAGGACTGGGAAAAAATCGACAGTGCTGTTCATAAATCTGAAAATTTTATCGAAAAATATCAGAAACAGATATTGATCGGAATTGGTATTGTTGTGGTAGTTGTCAGTGGCTATCTGGCATTCCGGCATTTCTATCTCGGGCCAAAGAATGTAGAAGCACAGGTTGCTTTATTCAAAGGTGAGCAATATTACAGAAACGGACAAGATTCCCTTGCTATCTATGGTGATGCAAACGGATATGTAGGTTTTGAATCTATCATCAGCGACTATGGTTCTACCGATGCCGGAAATCTTGCAAAATTATATGCCGGCATCTGTTATGCTAATATGGGCCAATACGATAAGGCTTTGGATCATTTGAAAGGATTTAGCGGAGGTGACAAAGTATTGTCTCAATTAGTAAATGGAACTATTGGAGACTGCCTTAGCAACACCGGAAAAGAAAACGATGCTGTTTCTTATTATGTGAAAGCGGCTAAAGGTGTTGACAATCCGTCACAAAGCCCGATCTTATATAAGAAGGCGGGGCTTATATACCGCAACCAAGGTAACTACGACAAAGTAGTTGAAACGTTTACTACGATCAAAAATCAATATATGAATTCACCAGTTGCAATGGAAGCGGATAAATATATTGAAGAAGCTAATCTGATGAAAGCAGGAGGAGCAAAATAAGAGGAAAGAAAATTATCCAGATATACAAAAAG
>NZ_GL891990.1:43663-60193 GCF_000213555.1 Dysgonomonas gadei ATCC BAA-286 | reverse complement strand
CTTTTTTGTATTTAATACTATCTTAGTCTATTTAGAAATTATTACTCATCACCTGTATACCGTACTTTTCAGCTTCTGCGTATTTTTCTTTTATAAATGTATACAGATTCGGGGATTTATGCGCTCCCGCTTTTCTTGTTTCATTCAATGGCTGAATATAGCCGATCGACAGCATTTTACGCTGAAAATTACGCCTGTCTATCTCCCGTCCCAGAATGGCTTCATATATACATCTCAGTTCGGGCATAGTGAATTTCTCAGGTAGTAATTCGTAACCCATTGGTATAAATCCGATTTGTCTACGGATAGTGGACATAGCAGTATCTATAATTTCTTTATGATCTGCATATAACGACGGTATTTCATTGATATCGAACCATCCGGCCTCTTCATACTCTTCGTTAGTAAATAATTGAGCTTCGTTATATTTAATGAGGGAATAATATCCCAGGCTGATAAAGCGGTCGGTATACCATTGGCCTTTATCTTCCCGGATATTGAATCGCTTAAGCATATCAGCATTCTCCTCTACGCCTATACGCCCTTTTTTTCCAAAAAAATAGAATTGTCTAAGATACACATCTTCAAGTCCGGTGCGACCTTTTAGTACCCGCAAAGCAGATTCATCGGGATCCTCGTCTTTTGCTACAAAGCCTCCCGGAAGCATCCATTTCTCACTGACTTTAAATTTGCATAATAATACTTTAAGACGACCCGAATCAAAACCCAGTATGATACAATCGACGGATACATTCGGTATGAATATACCCGATCCCTGATCCAGGGTATCAAAAGGTGGCTTTTCTTTTTCCATAAGTTTTTTCATTTGATGACATTGTCCTGGCTTTCTTTGTCTTTTTTATTATCGAGATAATAAATATGATACTCTGCTTTCTCTTTAGCTGTTTTCAGACTGTCGAGTTGTAACATCATTGTTGATAACTGAAAAGATTTAGAAATTGCGGACTTCGTAGTTTGTGATAAGGTGTATGTATATTTTCCCTGTCCCTCGAGTGTAACAGTCAGGGGATTGTTTGAATTTGTGAATATAAATCCAGCTATGCCATTTTCGCTGGGCCCCGCAAAACGGATGATCTCATATTCTTTCCCCATATTAGAGAATCGATAATTAAGACCGTCGTCGGTCACCGCTAACGATTGAGCGAAGGAACCGTCTTTTGCAGATACTTTTATGCGGTTATGTTTTTGTTTTGACCCTACAAAAACACTCTCTATGTATAATACGCCATCCTCTCCTACTCCCGAGCGCAGCATTGTACCGGCAATAACACCACCGGTAAGGCTTTCTTTAGGAATAAACACCCCTGTTTCCTGATATTCTTTGTTACGCTGAAATGAAAAAAGGGTTTTTATTTTATCCAATGTGGGTTCATTCATGGCAATGAGTGAATCGCATTGGGTGATTACCAGCTCGTTCTCTGCCCTTCTTACCGTGTCGAGAAAAGCCAGACTAGCCCGTATCTGGTCAAACGCTTTCGGATACAGGATTTTCACACTGTCTATCTCCTGTTTAGCCAATGTATACTCTTTGTTGGTATAGAGACGACGAGCCGAGTCTAAACGCAGTTTAGCTCCATCATCTTTTGCTCCGCAAGCAAACAAGAAGATAAAGAGAAACACGATTGTATTTCTTAAAATTTTTTGCATAGGATGTTGCTCTGTTTTAGAGAGAAAGTATTCCGGGTAATCTTCTTTAATTGTGTACCAAATTACAAATTATTTTGATTTTAACAGAATTATTCTCAAATAATTTAACTTCTCAACACTAAAAATAGACAAAAACATCTTTCGGCATACACTTTTAACAGGAAAAAGAAAAAGATGTTTTTAATTAGTTGAAATTTATCATCCGGAGATGTATCATTCTTGTTTGATAATTCTTATTGAGGCAGAATTGCGGTATGATAATTGATTAGTAGAATTTATTATCTTTGCACTTTCTAACCTCTCGAAATCAGAGCAATTGTGAGATTTATTACTTAAATAGATTACTCCGTTGGTCAAAGAGAGTTATGCAGTAAAATTGAAATGATAAACCTCAACAATATAGAAATACAGCGTGAGTTGAAAAAGAAGTTCTCCGGGAAAACATTTGAAATAATTTCTCAGGTTGCAGATGATATGCAATTGGAGTGTTATGCTATCGGAGGATATGTCCGTGATATATTTTTACACCGCCCGTCAAAGGATATAGACATTGTTACGGTAGGCAAAGGGATCGAACTGGCTCAGGCTGTGGCCAGGACACTAGGCAAAAAAGCCCATCTCTCTGTATTCAAAAACTTCGGGACAGCACAGATTAAATACAAGGATACCGAAATAGAATTTGTAGGAGCACGCCGCGAATCTTACCAGCGGGATTCCCGTAAGCCGGTTGTAGAAGACGGAACATTGGAAGACGATCAGAATCGCCGCGATTTTACGATAAATGCTTTAGCCGTTTGCCTCAACAAAGACAGGTTCGGGGAATTACTCGATCCGTTCAACGGGCTGAAGGATATGGAAGACCTGATTATACGCACCCCTCTCGATCCGGATATTACATTCAGCGACGATCCGTTGCGGATGATGAGGGCAATCCGTTTTTCTTCACAGCTGGGCTTCAATATCGAGCCGGGAACATTCGATGCCATCACGCGTAACAAAGACCGCATCGGTATAATATCGGGCGAACGTATCATTGATGAATTAAATAAGATCGTACTGTCTCCCAAACCGTCTGTCGGATTTCTTCAACTCGACCAGACAGGCCTCTTAGCAATTATATTTCCGGAATTAGTGGCACTCAAAGGTGCTGAGACTAAAGAGGGGGTCGGGCATAAGGACAACTTTTATCACACATTGGTAGTTCTGGATAATATCTCGAAGAAAACGGACGACCTGTGGTTGCGCTGGTCTGCTATCCTGCATGATATAGCCAAGCCTGCAACCAAACGTTTTGATAAAAAGCTGGGATGGACTTTCCACAATCATAATTTTATAGGAGAAAAGATGATTCCGGGAATATTCCGCAGGATGAAACTTCCCCTGAATGAGAAAATGAAGTATGTGCAAAAGATGGTGACATTGCATATGCGTCCGCAGGTACTTGTGGATGAAGACATAACCGACTCGGCTGTGCGCCGCTTATTGTTTGAGGCCGGAGATGACATTGAAGACCTGATGACGTTGTGCGAAGCTGATATAACATCTAAAAATCCGGAGAAGGTACGCCGTTATTTACGAAACTTTGAACTGGTACGCCATAAATTAAAGGATATAGAAGAGAAAGACCACGTACGTAATTTTCAGCCGCCGATCGGTGGCGAAGAAATTATGGAGATATTCGGACTCGCTCCGGGTGTGGAAGTAGGTCGGTTGAAATCATCTGTAAAAGACGCTATCCTTGATGGTGTTATATCGAATGAATATGACGCCGCTTATGAATATCTGGTTGCAAAAGCTAAAAAGATGGGGTTAAAACCGAAGGAGAAATAAAATTTCGTAGTTTGTTGTGGATTTATTTACTAATTTGCCTCTTATTAAGAAAAGCAAATTACCTGAATCTAAAAGAAACAACATTATGAAAACTAGATTTTTTATCGTTCTGGCTTTAATTATCCTGACAGGATGTAGTTCTTCGAAACAATCGGCTAAGAAAGGCTGGGGTACTTACGGTAGTCCTAATGTAGAGCAAAAACTCTTGAATAATGAAACTTTCGTGGTCGACGTTTACAGCGATGATGCCACATACGGATACACTCAGGAGAATCCGATAATGGTGGGAGGTGGTGTCCTTAGTGGCGCCAGAAACGAAAGACGGTTTCTGAATGCGCTGATGGGGCCGGACGGAGAGCCGATCACCTATACAAGACTGGGAAGCTGTTGTGGGTTCAAAACAAAAAACGGATTATTGGATGATGGCGGACTTCTTGATATGTATCAGGTTGCGCACAAAGGTTTGGAGAAAGAAGTTATCTTATATATTAATATGTACGACTCGGATACATTGAAGATCCCTGTCGGATTTAAGAAGAAAAAATAAAATATGACAGTAAAATCCATTATAGTAGCAACGGATGAAAAAAATGCAATAGGCAAGGATAATAACCTGCTTTGTCATCTGCCTAATGATCTGAAATATTTCAAAAAAATAACGGATGGCCACCCTGTAATAATGGGACGGAAAACATTTGAGTCGTTGCCTAAAGGGGCTTTACCCAACAGACGGAACATTGTAATTACCAAGAATAAAGAATTACATTTCGACAGGTGCGAGATGTGTTCTTCTATTGAAGAAGCTGTTGCGTTATGTAAAGACGAACCTGAAATATTCTTTATCGGCGGCGGTTCTGTATACAAGGAAGTTATCGATGTCGCCGACAAACTATATCTGACCCGCATCCATCACAGGTTCGAAGATGCCGATACTTTCTTTCCCCTGGTTGATCCTCAATTGTGGGTGGAAGTATCGAAGGAAGATCATCCTATGGATGAGAAACATAAATATGCATATAGTTTTATAACTTTCGAGAAAATAAAACGTTAATATTCTTGCTTATATTAAATAAACATCCTATTTTTGCAACCCGAAACTGAACAAGAAATAATAACAGAAAATATATATAGCGATGAAAAGAACTTTTCAACCATCAAACAGAAAGAGAAAAAACAAACATGGTTTTCGCTCAAGAATGGCTACAGCAAACGGACGTAGAGTGCTTGCAGCCCGTAGAGCCAAAGGTAGAGCTAAACTTTCAGTTTCAGACGAATACAGCAAATAATATTTGTAAAAAGACATTTTGCTCAGGCAAACAAAGTAGGAATTAGTATTAATTCTTACTTTTGTTGTTTATAGATAGACCTTTATGGAGTTGAACTGGTTCGATCTGGTAGTTGTAATTCTCGTATTGGTAACGCTGATAAAAGGATTCTTTTCGGGATTGGTGATGCAAATCGCTTCTCTCGCAGGGATTATATTGGGTGCTATCTTCGCCGGAAAACTATCGGAATACATCGCCCCCTGGCTTATTAATCTGATCGATGGGTCGCCCCATATAATAGGGCCTCTTTCATATATTGTAGCATTCATAGCGATATTGGTTGCATTGTTCTTTGCAGGTAAGTTACTCGAATCTTTTGTGGATGCACTGAAAATGACTATATTGAACCGATTGGCGGGAGCCTTGTTCTGTGCCGCAAAGTGGATTGTGGTATTCAGTATTGCCTTGAATCTTGTGGCCGAGTTTGACCAACATAAGCGAATAATAAAAGAGGATGTGCGTGAGAAATCCCATACCTACCCTCTTGTAACTGAAATAGCAAAGACCGTGATTCCGTACCTGCGTTTCGACTGGATCAGTTAGCTTTCTTTGCGGAGTATTCCTTGATTACTTCGACCAGTCTATCTTTCGATACCAGTCCCATAATGCGGTCCACTTCTTTTCCATCTTTGTAAACGACTATGGTAGGCAATGCCTGTATGCCCTTGTCTATCGAGAATTTCTTGTAATTGTCTACATTTACCTTGCCTATCTTAACAGAATCCTTGTATTCCGTAGCAATTTCATCCAAGATTGGAGCCATGCGGCGGCAAGGGCCACACCATGCTGCCCAGAAGTCTACAAAGACGAGCCCTTTGGAAGTTTCACTCTCATAATTTGATGCGGATAATGTTACGACAGGCGATTTTCCTTTCGGTTCATCTTTAATCTCTCCCGATACATTGAGACTTGTCAGGGTGAATATGCCTAACAATGCGATGCTGAGGATAGAAAATAATATTCTGTTTTTCATTATTCTATTATTATATATTTTGTAATAAGAACACAAATATAATAGGTAAAATCAATTAAAACATATCAGTTATGACTATTTATTGATTTTTTGAAGTAATAATAACTCAAAATCAATTAATTTTGTGATTCATATGATTTTTCAGAAATGGCTCAAGAACCACTTATACTGAATTTAGATAAAGTACTGGAAGAAAAAGCTCCGAAAATTTATAATAAAATACCACGCTTTATTATAAATTATCTGAAGCGTAAGGTTCATATCGATGAGTTAAATGAAATACTCAGGATATATGCAGATAAGGAAGGTGTCGATTTTATGCAGGCCGTAGTCGGCTATTTCAATCTTACACTGGAGGTGAACGGGCTGGAGAATATACCGCAAGACAGACGTTTTATATTTGCATCCAATCACCCGTTAGGAGGGCTCGACGGCATTTGCCTCTCGGCTATAATTGGAGAAAAGTACAATAAGAAGATAAAGTATGTGGTAAACGATGTATTGTATTTCATCCGGAATCTGCAACCGATTTTTCTTCCGGTTAATAAATACGGCCGGCAGTCGAAGCAGGCAACCCTTACATTGAATGAAGCTTATGACTCCGATGATCAGATCATCACTTTTCCCGCAGGTCTTTGCTCCCGCAGGGAAAAGGGACAGATATACGATTTGCCGTGGCAAAAGAATTTTATACTGAAAGCCATTGAATCCAGGAGAGATGTTGTTCCTGTCTACTTTGATGGGAAAAATTCAAATTTCTTTTATAGATTTGCAAATATAAGAAAGCGGTTAGGGCTAAAGTTCAATGTGGAATTGATACTTTTGCCCGACGAAATGTTTAAAAATAAAGATACAAGTTTTTCTATTACATTTGGCGAGCCAATTCCGTATTCAACTTTCGACAATTCGAAAAGCGCTTCGCAATGGGCCGGCTATGTAAAAGATAAAACATATAAGTTAGCGAAATCAAACAGATAATATTAGATGGAAAAAATCATCTCACCAATAGATAAAAGTCTCTTAAAAGCCGAATTGACGAAGGATAAACTTCTGAGGCATACCAATAAGGCGAATAACGAGATTTATATAATCACACATCACAATTCGCCTAATGTGATGCTGGAAATAGGCCGTCTGCGTGAGATCGCATTCCGTTATTACGGGGGAGGAACAGGATTGTCTACCGATATTGACGAGTATGATACAATGGACAATCCGTACAAGCAGCTAATAGTATGGAATCCCGACGCGGAAGAAATAATAGGAGGATACCGTTTTATCTGCGGGCCGGATATTTGTTTCGATGATAATGGCGAACCGGTTCTGGCTACCTCCCATCTGTTTCATTTCTCCAAGAAGTTTATAAAAGAATACCTGCCTTATACGTTCGAGCTCGGACGCTCATTTGTCACATTGGAATATCAGTCCACTCTTGCAGGGTCGAAAGGTATATTCGCACTCGATAATCTTTGGGATGGATTGGGGGCATTGTCTGTGGCAGACCCGTCTATGAAATATTTTTTCGGAAAAGTGACCATGTACGATACTTACAATACTCAGGCCCGTGATATGATCCTTTATTTTCTGGGTAAGTATTTCCCCGATCCTGATAAGTTGGTTTGGCCGAAGCAGGCACTTCAGATAGAAACAGAAGAAAAGAAACTTATTCGTTTGTTCGATGAGGATACTTTTAAGGCTGATTATAAAATCTTAAATACATCTGTCCGCAGGTTAGGGCTTAACATTCCGCCACTCGTAAATGCTTATATGAGCCTTTCACCTCAGATGAAAGTATTCGGTACGGCCGTAAACGATACTTTTGGCAACGTAGAAGAAACGGGCATACTTATCAATGTGGATGAAATACTGGAAGAAAAAAAGAAACGCCATATAGAATCATACCTGAGAGACAAACCGTCGAAACGTTTCCTTAAACGCCTGCGCCAGATGATAAACTGGAGTTGGTCGAAATACGAAGATAAACCAAAGAAAAAAAATGAAGGCTTTTTTACAATCTCCCGTCGGAGTAATAGAAATAGAAGAGACTAACGGCTTTATTTCTGCTCTGCGGATTGTCTCAGAAATGAAACAAACGGATACGATCTTAGCTCCGGTTCTTGATGAGGCTATAACGCAACTGAAAGAATACTTTGCCGGTGAGCGCAAAATATTCGACTTGCCTTTGGCTCAGGAAGGGACTTCTTTTCAAGAAAAAGCCTGGGATTATCTAAATACTATTCCGTATGGGGAAACCGTCTCCTACAAAGAAGAAGCAATAAGTATAGGCTCTCCGAAAGGGTGCCGGGCTGTCGGCTCCGCGAATGGGAAAAACAATATAGCCATAATCGTTCCTTGCCACCGTGTAGTGAATGAAGGCGGGAAGCTGGGCGGATATGCCTACGGCCTTGAAGTGAAAAAGAAATTATTGGAATTGGAAAGCCGTCAAAAAAACTTGTTCTGAATGCTCGATTTGTCAAAATATAAGATCATACTTGCATCCAATTCACCTCGCAGAAAGGAACTTCTTTCAGGGTTGGATATTGCTTACGAAATAAAAACGCTTCCCGATATCGACGAATCATATCCTGACAATCTGCACGGAGAAGATATCGCTATCTATATCGCAAAGGAAAAAGCAAACGCATACAAGGCCTGTATGAAGGATAATACACTTCTTATAACAGCGGACACAATCGTTCTCCTCGATGGAAAGGTATATGGCAAACCTCTTGATGAGGAGGATGCCAAACAAATGCTCCACGATCTTTCGGGTAAGACGCATTCGGTGGTAACAGGCGTTTGTGTAGCAACAAAGGATAAGCAGAAGGCATTCGGCGTCTCATCCGAAGTGAGATTTGCAAGGCTCGAAGAAGATGAAATAGAATATTATGTAACGAAATATAAGCCGTTGGATAAGGCCGGGGCATATGGTGTGCAGGAATGGATCGGTTATATCGCCGTGGAATATATTTCGGGGTCTTATTTCAACATTATGGGATTACCCATACAACGCTTGTATCAGGAACTGAAGAAATTCTGATAATCAATATTATTCCCGTCGAAAATGCGTTAAAGAATAAAACAATTATCTTTATTGCATGAAAATATTTGAGAACAATAGGCTCTTATTGCGGTACATCCTTATTATAGTGGCTATAATAATAGCTTTCGGGTCGCTTATTGTCTCTCATTACCTGGTAAAAGACCTTTCGAAAGAAGAACGCAACAAGATCGAGATCTGGGCTGAGGCCACTAAAGAAATGGCCAGTAATACCGAAAATCTGAATATGAACCTGGTAGTCCAGATTCTGAAAAGCAACACGACTATCCCCGTCATTTTATATGACAAGAAAGATAACTACTATACTTCCACAAATATAGAACTTCCCGAAACCGATGAACAGGAGTTTCTGAAACAGCAGTCCCGAACTTTTGAAAAGAGACATAAACCCATTGTTATCGAAGTTGAGGATTTTGACCAGTATGTATATTACGACGATTCTTACACCCTAAAGCGGTTACAATTATATCCGTATGTTCAGGTGAGTGTACTGATCATATTTATGATAACTGCCTTTTTTGCATTGTTTACCACGATGCGAATGGAACAGGACCGCCTTTGGGTAGGTCTGTCGAAAGAAACGGCACATCAGTTAGGAACGCCGATATCATCATTGCTGGCATGGCTGGAATATCTGAAATTAAAAAATGCCGATCAGTCTATCTTGTTGGATATGGAAAAAGATGTGAACCGCCTGCAAATGATAACGGACAGGTTCTCGAAAATAGGTTCTGCTCCATCTTTGGAACGAAAGGATATAAATGAAATCGTAACTCAATCTATAACCTATCTTGAAAAGCGAATTTCGAAAAAAGTCATTTTTGAACTTCAGTTGTCATCTGCACCTCTTTATGCAAACGTAAGTGAGCCTTTATTAAGCTGGGTGATAGAGAATCTGACAAAAAATGCAGTGGATGCAATGGAAGGTCAGGGCGAGATCATTTACACCTTGTCCGATAAAGGTAAAATAATAAGCCTGGATATACGGGATACGGGAAAAGGCATTCCTAAATCAAAATTCAAAACGATCTTCAGTCCGGGATTTACCACAAAGAAAAGGGGATGGGGACTGGGGCTTTCTCTGGCAAAGCGCATTATAGAATCGTACCATAGAGGTAAAATTTATGTGAAGTCATCGGAGATAGGTGTCGGCACTACTTTTTGTATTGAGTTAAAAAGGTCTAATTAACATATTCCGTAAAGCGCATAACCTTTCTAAACAGGATTATTTTCTTATTTTTGTGACGATTCGTTTAAATTTTAACAATTCTATCAAATCTAATGACTAAATTTTCAAGGGCCTTTTGGGTTGCCAATTCCGTCGAACTGCTCGAACGGCTGGCGTATTATGCGATTTTTATTTCACTAACATTATATTTATCAAATGTATGGGGCTTTTCAGATGTTGAAGCCGGTATTATTGCCGGTTCATTCTCAGCACTATTATATTTTCTCCCTACCTTTCTAGGTGCATATTCTGATAAGATCGGATTTAGAAGAGCAATAATGACCGCTTTTGCCTTATTAACTATCGGATATTTCGCTCTGGGCCTTATCCCTACCTTTCTGGAAAGTTCAGGGCTTGTAAGTTATGGAGCTGCTAATGCTGTCGGTCTGAATCAGGATTTATCTGAAACGGAACCGGGAAGCATTATTGCTATATTCCGTTCATTTTTCAAATGGATAGGAGTTGGAAATTTTGACAGATATACAACATTTACCGGACTTAGAGAGAGCGTACATCAATGGTCTATTATCCCTATACTATTATTTATAGTGGTGGGAGGAGCATTTATCAAGTCGGTTATATCCGGCACAGTAGCCAAAGAAACTACATCGGAAACCCGTGCCAGAGGATTTGCCATATTCTATATGATGGTCAATATAGGTGCGTTCACCGGGAAAACAATTGTAGATCCTCTTCGCAAAAGTATCGGAGATCAGGGTTTGGTTTATCTGAACTATTTTTCAGCAACAATGACTTTGATAGCACTGGTTGTGGTCTTTTTCATGTATAAATCGACTAAGACGGAAGGACAGGGTAAAAGTCTCTCCGAAATATGGGCTGCGTTAATTAAGGTTTGTCAGAATGGACGTCTCGTTGCGCTTATTCTAATAACCAGTGGTTTCTGGATTGTACAACAGCAGATGTATGCATCTATGCCTAAGTATGTTATCAGAATGGTAGGACAAGATGCCTCGCCGGGATGGATTGCCAATGTAAATCCTTTTGTCGTCTTTTTATTGGTGAATTTAGTGACAACTATAATGAAGAAAAGAACACCTTTGGCCTCAATTATGGTTGGGATGTTTATAATTCCTGTATCGGCCCTGTTAATGGCGTTCGGAAATATGATGGGAGGCGAACTGATTGCTGTAGGGGGATTGTTTACGATACATCCGATAACTCTTATGCTGATTGTCGGTATTGCTTTTCAGGCTTTGGCCGAATGTTTTATATCACCTCGTTTCCTCGAATATTTTTCTTTACAGTCTCCAAAAGGAGAAGAAGGGCTCTATTTAGGTTTTAGTCACCTGCATTCATTTGTATCCTCATTGGTGAGTTTTATTGTTGCAGGGTTCTTGTTGGAGATGTTTTGTCCTGATCCTTTATCTGAAAGATTTGCTAATTCTACGAATTTTGCTGCCGACTATGCTGCCGCAACTGCCAATGCGCACTATTTATGGTATGTCTTTTTCGTTATCGGATTAGTTTCTGCCATCGCACTTGTCATATATGGACGGGTAGTGAGAAATCTGGATAAAAAGAAACTGAACCCGGAGACTGAATAATAATAAATTACTTTATCTATATGTGTAGCTTATGGCTAATAGCTGTTAGCTTATCGTTCTTTGAAAAAAATAATTAGCAAATAAGTGAAATAGTGTAACCTTTGTTACCTTTTGAAGAAAGTTAGAAGTTACGAGTGGACAAGAAACGAGATACAAGTTGTTGACTGATGACTGTTAACTGACGGGATTCTTTACTCAGCAAGCAAATTATTAATTTTTCATTCTTAATTATTAATTGCTTCCAGTGTTACCTTTGTCACTTTTTAACAAGGAGTAAGCTGAAGAAGACGTATTTATATTAACTGTTAATTTATGACTGTTAACAGCAAATGACTACTTGTCAGTTTTCATACGTTCCTTATCCTGCTTTTTTGACAGAAATATACTTTGGCACGCATTTCGCTTATCTCTAATCAGAAAATATTTAAAATTTAATATATAACAATTTAAAATCTTAAAGAATCATGAGTATTAAACCATTAGCAGACAGAGTGCTTGTAAAACCGGCCGCTGCAGAAGAAAAAAGTGTGGGAGGTATCATTATTCCTGATACTGCAAAAGAAAAACCGCTTAAAGGCGAAGTAATTGCCGTAGGAAATGGAACAAAGGACGAAGATATGGTGGTAAAACCGAAAGACAATGTGCTTTATGGTAAATATGCCGGAACTGAAATAGAACTGGAAGGTCAGGTTTACCTCATCATGCGTCAGTCGGATATTCTTGCAATTATTTAATTGCGAGTGTACTAGATAAAAGTTTACCAGCCTGCTAGAATTGCTTATAACTCTAATGACTAGTAAACTATCAAATCCTAGTAAACCAGTAAACTAGAAATCTTTAAAACTAAAAATAAAATGGCAAAAGAAATCAAATTTAATATAGATGCTCGCGACGAGCTCAAAAAAGGTGTTGATGCATTGGCTAATGCTGTAAAAGTAACCCTTGGGCCTAAAGGCCGTAATGTAATTCTGGATAAGAAATTCGGCGCGCCTCACATTACAAAGGACGGTGTAACTGTTGCTAAAGAAATAGAACTGGAAGAACCATTCCAGAACATGGGAGCACAACTTGTAAAAGAAGTAGCTTCTAAAACAAACGACGATGCCGGTGACGGAACAACTACTGCTACAGTATTGGCACAGTCAATCGTTAGCGTAGGCCTTAAAAACGTTACCGCAGGAGCAAATCCAATGGATTTGAAACGTGGTATCGATAAAGCCGTGGTTAAAGTTGTTGAGAACATCAAAGCGCAATCGGTAACAGTAGGCGATGACCTGCAAAAAATAGAGAACGTAGCTAAAATTTCTGCAAACGGCGATGAAACCATCGGTAAGCTGATTGCTGAAGCGATGGGTAAAGTGAAAAAAGAAGGCGTTATCACAGTTGAAGAAGCAAAAGGTACCGAAACATACGTTGACGTAGTAGAAGGTATGCAATTCGACAGAGGTTATATTTCTCCTTACTTTGTAACTGATACAGAGAAAATGGAAGCTGACCTTGAAAACCCGTATATACTGATCCACGATAAGAAGATTTCTGTATTGAAAGATATCCTTCCAATACTTGAAGCTGCTCTTAAATCGGGCCGTTCACTGCTTATCATTGCTGAAGATATCGATTCAGAGGCTTTGACCACATTAGTAGTAAACCGTCTTCGCGCAGGCTTGAAAATAGCTGCCGTTAAAGCTCCGGGCTTCGGAGACCGCCGCAAGGAAATGCTGGAAGATATCGCTATCCTTACAGGAGGTACAGTGATCACAGAAGAAAGAGGTCTTTCTCTGGAAGCTGCTACTCTCGATATGCTTGGTACTGCTGATAAGATTACTATCAACAAGGACAATACTACTATCGTAAACGGAGCCGGAGCAAAAGAAGCCATCGCTGCGCGTGTAGGCCAGATCCGTTCACAGATGGAGAAAACAACATCGGATTACGATAAGGAAAAACTGCAGGAACGTCTTGCTAAATTGGCAGGTGGTGTAGCAGTTCTTTATGTTGGCGCCGCTTCTGAAGTGGAAATGAAGGAAAAGAAAGACCGTGTTGACGATGCTCTTTCCGCAACCCGTGCCGCTATCGAAGAAGGTACTGTACCGGGAGGTGGTGTAGCTTACATCCGTGCTATCGATGCTCTTGAAAACATGAAGGGCGAAAATGAAGATGAAACTACAGGTATCGAAATCGTAAAACGCGCTATCGAGGAACCTCTTCGTCAGATTGTAGCTAACAGCGGAAAAGAAGGAGCTGTCGTAGTTCAGAAAATACGTGAAGGTAAAGGAGATTACGGTTACAATGCACGTACGGATGTTTATGAAAATCTGAATGCAGCCGGAGTAATCGATCCTGCCAAAGTGGCTCGTGTCGCTCTTGAAAACGCAGCTTCTATTGCAGGTATGTTCCTTACTACTGAGTGTATCATAGCTGATAAGAAAGAAGAAAACCCTGCTCCAATGCCTCCAATGGGCGGTGGAATGGGCGGAATGATGTAATCAATCCAATCTAACATACCATTAAAAGTAAAGCGGACAATTCTTTGAATTGTCCGCTTTCGCTTTTATTAGGTTTACTCTTGCAGGCTTGCGCCAAAGAGGGCACTTCCGGCAATAGATACGACCTGATCCATATTCTGCTTATACTAATTAATAAGGATTAATTCCGCTAACCGCCGCCTTTCGAATCATAAATGCCATTGCATTTAGTTCTAAAGCCGCATTATAAACATAACGGTTGTTGGTACTGCCGGGCCCATAAAGTTTAGATGCAGGCAAGTTGTTCCTGTAAATTGCAGGATATGCACCGGTGCTTGTATCACTGGTACTGGCCCCTGTACTATCCCCAAAATATACAAAGTTTTTACTATTATTGTACCATACAATTGATATGACGGGATCTATACCGGGTTTTGACGTGGACTGCGCTGTACAAATTTGTACGGAGTTTGGAGGCAAAGAAGACATTACAATAGAGTAATTAGAAGTATTATCCTCACCCCAATACATTCCCGCAAGATTACCGAATGGCCCGTTTATGATAGGATCAGAAGAATTGTTTGCTATTGGATATACATTATCATCCCCTCCTCCTGTTTGATTCTGAGCCGGTGATATTCCAAAAAGACCACTCATCAATGTATTGACGGCAGTGGCTGTATTATCAGAGGAACCATATATTACACAACCTCCCGCATTGATATAATTAAGAAGTGCCGTAGTTAATGCAGATGTCGGATCCGCACCATATGCGAAGTATAAAACAACATCAGGATATTTACCACCATTTATGCCGTTGGTTAGATTAGTTGTAGCGGTGGATGTACTGGTAGTACTCCATAATTGTTTAAAACTTTTTATCCTTACGAGGCCATCAGGGCTAAAGCTGGCGGAACCCGTATTCGATAGAGCATTTGTTCTTGGTGTTGCAGCCCAGGACCAAACTCCGCTGCCTATTATCGCATAGGTCATATCCGGCAATATGATAGGAATCAAGACGGAACATTCCGCAGAACCCAGCGATGTATTTGCTTTTATTACGACCTGAAAGTCTTCATTTATGGTAGGGATTCCGGTACCCGGCAATTCTACGGTTTGTGTTCCTGTAGCGGCAAATGACCCCGAAGCCCTAAAACTGATGCCATTTTTTGTTTCCGTATAAATATTATATGAGCCCGGTTGGGATACATTGATATTCATTCTTATTTTATTCGAAGTTGTTAAAGCCTGGCCCTTGAAAAATTGACCTTGTACCACAGCCGATGAGCAGACCATCGTATAGGCGGCAACCATTTCCTGTACCGTTATTTCCGGCTCACAACCGGAAACCAGACTTATTCCACTGAATGTCAATTTATCCGTTTGTACTAAAGCCGGTGTTCCCTGTGCCGGTACTTTAACTGTTAATGTCCCTGTTTCCAAAGCGACCCCTGTGTAATAAAAACTATAGCCGTTGCCGGATAAGACTGAAATAACGAAAGAACCTTTTTTGGTTACAGTCAGGTCTATTTCCAGATAGTTGTTATTGTTGGCAGGTACTCCTTCTATGTAGGAACCGTTTATCCGGATAGCGGAACAGTTTACAGGCTGGATAATTGCCGCTCCGTCCTGATTCAATTTCACCCATTCATCAATCTGCCACATATATAAGCCTTCATCCATATTGATGGCGTCAGGGTTGACGTTATAAACAACCATTCCCGTCGCTTTCAGCTTCTCTTCGGCTGTGGATTCGTCGGACCATACTCCGGAGCCATCGTCGGAACCGCCATATAAAGGTGTAAGTTTAGAAGCGTCGCGAAGGAAAACCTTTGGATGCAGGACTCCTTTTGTAGAATTTTCGAGACTGACCACATCCTGTGTAGGACTTGTGACATCTCTTTCTTTAAAATCCAATAATGCCCCTCTCTCGGGAGGAGTTCCTGCCCCTATTGTCACCTGGGCGGATAAATTTGTATTTCCTGACAGAATTAGCAGGAGGAACAGAGATAAAATCGATAGTTTTGTTTTCATAACTTTCTTTAGTTTAGTTAAGTATGCATGTCATTAATATCTTATTACCGGTGAGTTGTATTATGCAGGAAAAATTCAATGCTCCAAAGTATTTATTTACCACTTTCACAAGCAATAGACAAAAAAATGAAGATAAATTTATCGAAGACAATAAACGACAAAGCGCAGGCTTCTTTGAAGACATTGAATTTTTATATATGCTTTTTTTGTTTTTTGTGGCCGGAATGGTTAATATGTGCGCATATACACACATTACGCGTGCGTATATTGTACGTGTAATGCTAAAGTATGGATATAAAAATATCAGACGAACCTGAAAGGACTCGCAAAGTTGAATGTAGGAAAAAAGATTTGAATTAACACTTAGTCTCTCTCTCTCTC
>NZ_GL891990.1:0-43500 GCF_000213555.1 Dysgonomonas gadei ATCC BAA-286 | reverse complement strand
CTCTCTCTCTCTCTCTCTCTCTCTCTCTCTCTCTCTCTCTCTCTCTCTCTCTCTCTCTCTCTCTCTCTAACAAAAATAGAGTTAATAGCCAAATTTTCAGAAAGAAAAGATGGCGTATAGTGTATTGTATCTTGTGAAAAATATGACATTTTTTGTCTTTATATCTAGAGAATATTTCGTAAAAGTACATTCAAAAAGAATATTAAACAAATTTTTGAACGAAAATGTTAAAAAAAACACCATTTAAGCCATAAGATTATATGGAAAGGAGACGCTACTCTATTTCTTTTAAATACAGCCTTCACAATATTATTATCCGAAAGATAAATTTATAATCTCCAGAAATCCAGATATTTCTTCGCCACTGTCACGTAATCGTGGTTCGTTTCAACAAATTGACGGCTCTTTCCCGATATCTCCGGAATATCTTTTTTGTTCAATACCAGCCATTCCAACTTATCAAACACATCGTCTTCGTGCGGATGTACGTTTACAATCGGCTGATTGGACGTGTCACCGTATAAGTCATAGATATATGGCTCTCCTCCGCCTACAACTACTTTTCCCTGAGCCATTGCCAATAATGCGTTCATCGCCGGAGTGTGCGAATATAGCTGGTCCAGCACCACATGTGCCTGTGACATCAGTTGCTGATATACATCATAGCTGACAGATTCTACCCGCGTAACGATTACTTTATCCGGATATTTGTCTTTGATTCTGTCCAATGCTTTCTCCATCACATCGGTACCTTTAAACTTCTCTCGGACCTTATTGATTCCGATAAAGAAGTTCACTTTTTCAGGTTCATCGGGTATCGGCTGAAATTCTATTTCCGCCGTGTTCATCGGTAGAGGAATATATCTCAGCTTACCGGAGAAGAAAGGTTCATACGCTTTATAATATTCATACAGGCAGGCTACAATCCCGTCCGCGTCTTTTGCCAATGCCCGGTTAAATGTTTCGAGCGGCGTGCCTATCCATTTATCGATGAACCGTTGATTGAAATCGACATTGATCGCTTTGCCATCTACAAAAAATTCAGAATAGTCGAATATCTTGTTTCCCAAGCATGCGCTTACCCAATACGAATCATCACCGAAAGCACCCATAAAGACTTTCTTATTGTTCTTTTTCAGCTTCTTATACAGGTAATTGTTGACCCGCACATTCTGGGTAGTAAAGCATGGATTTATAAGCTGCACAATGTCATAGCCTTTAAACTTCCTGAATTTACCAAGGACAGATATCATACTGGAAAGAGTATCTATTACCCCCGAACTCTTCCGGCTCAAGTCCACATCACGCGGATAATTTTTAAAGCCATCGCCATCCGAAGCTGTCAGCACCTCATGTCCTAATGAACGTAACCCTTCTGCCAAAGTCAAATGAGCACGACTGTATTCGCCTATCAAAAGAATCTTCATATAGTTTGTATTATATTTAGATGCAAAGATAGGGATTTTAGTTATGAGTTATGAGTTATAAATTATAGATTATGAGTTTTCGGAAGATTTGGCAACTAGCCGGTGATTACCAGATCTTTCTTTTTGATGATAAACGTGTATTTATCATCTATATACAATACCGGGATCAGTGCATCTTCGCGCCACGTAGAACTCCGCCTGTTCAGATCCCTGTTGGTATATGCCCTTATATAAAGATCGGAACCGGTTTCATCGTTATCGATCAGTATTGTTTTTTTCCTGAAGGGAGCATTATGATTGTTCAAAATATCATCCGTAGATATATCTTTTATTTCATCTGTAATATAGTATTTGTTATGCCTGTGACTGTCTTTTACAAATGCGGCATAGGTGTATCCGTCTTTTTCCCCGATAGGTTTGGCCAGACAGATAAGGAAGGAATCGGGCCTGTTAATCGCCGTTTTCTGAATATGCTTCTTCATGGCTTTCAGCAATATAGTACCTACTACGAAGAGTAATAAATATGGGATAATGTACCACGATACCAGCTTGTCGAGGTTAAATAAGTACAATATGCCAACCAACCCGACAAAGAGTAGGCATACAGGTGGTACCATCA
This sequence comes from Dysgonomonas gadei ATCC BAA-286, assembly GCF_000213555.1. Lineage (GTDB taxonomy): Bacteria > Bacteroidota > Bacteroidia > Bacteroidales > Dysgonomonadaceae > Dysgonomonas > Dysgonomonas gadei. The sequence goes on along the minus strand of NZ_GL891990.1, from coordinate 41,454 downwards.
GTATATTTTTCCACCATAGGGTACTATTCAGATAATTCTTCTTGAAACTATAATCTTTTTCGAGTTTTGCGTAATCATTCGGTTTCATATTGTAATTGCTTTGTTTTCAGATAATAATTAATTCCATGCAAAAATAGCCTTAAGTATAGTTCCATTTTGATTTTACATCCTTTTTTTTACCGGATTGTTACATTAAATTAATTTCCTTTCACAACTCTTAAGGTCTCAGGCCTTTTTATTGCTTTGGTAAGTATAACAACCAAAGAATGTTATAAACTAAAAGTATATCATTAAATACTTTCTTTTACTTATTTATTGCATGACAAAGTTAAATGCTTTGCCTGATTTTCTGTTGCTTAATGCTAATCAAATTGAGAAAAATGAAAACATACGGCAAAAAAAGACGTTATACTATCAGAAAAGAATTAATTTTACACCCGATTATCAAGAATAATGTATTATCCCTTTAAACACATATAAGCAGTACGGAGCAATGGATAATAACAATAACCCTACATATAATGCAGATGGACTGACCTATTCCAAGTTTAAGCGACTGGTGAAGGGCCTGACGGCAAACCTTACGGCCGAAGAACTGAAAAAACTTCGCTCGGTGGTGAAGAGAGCCATGTCGGAAAATGTCTATCAAAAGGATGAAAAGATAGGCAGTATAACAGATCTGACAGTAAGTACAAGTATTATACTGATGGAAGAACTGGGGCTAAAGAGCGCGTCTATAATCGCGCTGATTCTTTATCGTCCTGTTGTTCATAAAATAATTACAGATGCTGAAGTAAAAAAACTTTTTGGTCAGGATATTGCCGATATCGTTACCGGGCTGATAAAGGTAAATGCACTGGAAATGAACGAGTCGGCAATAGCATCGGACAATTATATAAAATTGCTGATCTCATTAGCTGAAGATATGCGGGTAATCCTTATCAAGATTGCCAGCCGCCTCCATAAAATAAGATGTGCCGAGAAGTACAGTGAACAGTACCGGCTGAAATTAGCGGTTGAGGTGTCGTATCTGTATACCCCTCTGGCTCATAAACTCGGTCTGTACAATATAAAAACCGAACTCGAAGACCTCTACCTGAAATACACCGACCGTGAGGCTTATGATTATATCCTCGGTAAATTGAGTGAGAGTAAGGACGCACGTGATAAATACATCGCGGAATTCATTGAACCCATAGACGCCAAACTGAAAGAAACAGGGCTGAAATATGATATAAAAGGACGTGTGAAATCCATTTCCTCCATTAATAATAAGCTGAAAAAACAGAAGATAGACTTCGAATCTATTTACGACCTTTTTGCCATCCGTATCATCCTTAATTCGGAGATGGAAAAGGAAAAAGCCGAATGCTGGCAAGTATATTCCATTGTGACGGATATGTACACCCCTAATCCAAAACGACTCAAAGACTGGCTGTCCATACCGAAAAGCAATGGTTACGAATCGTTGCACACCACAGTTATGGGACCCGAATCGCGCTGGGTAGAAGTGCAGATCAGGACTAAGAGGATGGATGAAATAGCCGAACGCGGACTTGCTGCCCACTGGAAATATAAGGGAGTGAAAAGCCAGTCGAAGATGGATGACTGGCTGACCAGCCTCAGGGAAATGCTGGAGAATAAGAATCTGGATTCGGGAGAGAAACTTGAGAATTTCAAATTAGATCTCTACGATGAGGAGATTTATGTATTCACGCCCAAAGGCGATTTGCACAAATTACCGTATGGGGCTACTATCCTCGATTTTGCCTTTGCCATCCACTCCCGCATAGGTTCTACCTGTGTATCGGGAAAAGTGAATGGAAAGAATGTATCTATCCGCCATAAGCTCAAGAACGGCGACCAGATAGAAATAGTTACTTCTCCTAACCAGTCGCCGAAACAGGACTGGCTGAACTTTGTCACTACCTCCAAAGCGAAAAATAAAATTCGCCAGAGCCTGAAAGAAGAGGCCAACAAACAGGTGGAGATAGCGAAGGAGATGCTCAAGCGCCGTGTAAAGAATCGTAAAATAGAAATCAACGAGTCTATAATGATGCGCATGATAAAGAAGCTCGGCTTTAAGACCATCACCGATTTTTATATAAAGATAGCGGAAGAAAGCCTCGATATAAATTCGGTGATAGACCAGTACGTGGAACTGGAGAAAAAAGAGACCGAACAACATGACAGGCATGAAGCCGTCAGCGCGGAAAATTACGTTCCCCAAAATCTGGAAATAGTAAAGGAGACGTTAAGCAAAGAGGAACTTATACTCGACAAAAACCTTACAGGTGTGGACTATAAGCTGGCCAAATGTTGTAATCCTATTTACGGGGATGACATATTCGGCTTTGTATCTTCGCAGGGAATTAAGATACACCGCAAGAACTGCCCGAATGCTCACGATATGTTCTCACGTTTCGCATACAGGGTTATCCCTGCCCGATGGTCGGGTAAATCAGGTTCTACCTATACGGTTATCTTACGTGTGATAGGAAATGACGACATTGGTATTATCAATAACCTGACATCTATAATTTCCAAGGAATCGGGTATCAATATGCGTTCTATCAGCATCGATTCCAACGATGGGCTATTTCACGGAAGTATATCGGTTATGTTGAATAATACGGATATGCTGAATGGATTGATTAAGAAACTGAGGACAGTAAAAGGAATAAAAGAAGTGAGCCGGTTGAGTTGATTTTTTGGAAAGAGAATGATATACATATTGTGGGGACGAATTGAAATTCGTCCCTACTTTTTTGAAAGAACTTTATCTATATTATTTAGCTGATAGTTCTTTGATGTATTGATTGGCTCCGCCCCCGACTTTAGCCTTGAATAGTGGGAATAAATAATGATAGAAAAAGTGTTACTTTTGTTACCTTTTGGGAAAAGCTGTAGGGGCGAATTGAATTGTAAATTGACGGAGTCAAAATCGACGAAGCCAAATATCTTTCGCCCATTGTCGATTCGGGCGAATATTTATTCGCCCCTACAAAAGACTGAAAAGATTGTTCCTTTTGTTACCTTTTAACAGTTGCAGGCTGTTTACTATCTCGGTAGCAGGTCTTTATACAGATAAACGTTTTTGTCTACATGGAAAATATATTTTCCATCTTCCACCGCTTTTTTTGCATCTTCGTCAGATACATCATAACCCATTATTTCAGAAATGATGAATATACTGTTCGAGTTGTTTATCAGTGAAGTTTCGGGATCTATATACCGTGTCACAATGGAATCGACAGGAACAGGGCTATTGTTGATAGTCACCAATGGCGTATCGAACAGATTGTGGTCCATCACCAACACTCCATGTCCTCCGCCTTCTACCAGTTCGGCATGATCGGAAAAGTAATAAAGGACAGACGAGCTGTCTTGCTTCATTATCTGATAGATAGAGCGCATCAGCCTGTCGGTATGGTGGATTGAGCGGTCATATTCTCTGGTCTTGGTTTTGCTGCCGGGCAATTCTCTTTCATCCACATCATCGTAACGCTCGCCATAGGGTACATGGCTGCCGTTGAGATGGATAACGAAGAACTGTTTTTTATCCGGCTTGTATGTTTCTTTCAGGTGGTCAAGCAATGTAAAATCTTCCCTTACGATAGCTTTCTCGTACATCGACTGAGATGCGTTTGCCGACACGAAGCCGATGTAACTGTCACTTTCGCCCAGCTTATCCTGGTTGGAGAGCCATATAGTCTCGTATCCCGCTTTATTGGCCATGTCGATAATATTGAAATTCTCGAAAAATGGCTTTATATCGTTTGGTGTGGAAAACGAAAGGATGATACGCAGGGCATCACGGGTAATGGATGCGGGAGAATATACATTGTAGTAATCCAGAACTTTTGGTTGAGCTAAAGCCAGGCTATCGAAAAAAGGGCTGGTCTTTTCTTTGTAACCATAAAGCGAATAGTGTGACCGGGAGGCGCTTTCTCCTATGATGAAGAATATCTTTTCGGGACTTTCTTTGCTTTCGTCGAAAGTGATTCCGGCAGGCATCCGTTTCTCCAGTTTCAGGAACTGTTTCATCTGGTATCTCTCGTGCTGATATGCGATAAATGTGGAAATGTCGATGTAAACAAGCGGAAAGTTGGCTGCGATAACGGCATTGGTCCCGATTACAGGAAATGTTTCTATAAAATTCTCCCATTTCAGGGATTTTACTTTCCAGTAACCGATAGCGGGCATTATTATAACCCAGTAACCGAGTAACAGGATGACAGATATTTTTCGCGAAAATTTGCTTTCTTTCAATTCCCTCTGCGACATCAGTATAAGGAAAGTACTTGCAGCCAGACATCCCAAGGCGACGAATATGGCTTCAGACATTACACCGACCGCTTCCGAAACATTTGTCTCCAGTACGGATGCCATTGTGCCTATCGACATCTGGTTGGAATATACAAAGGCAAAATAGGCATCGAACGAAACGATAATGGACAGTATGAGTGACAGCCACAGGGTATATCTGGTCTTAGCCAGAATATTGAGAACAAGGATGAACGATAATGCATTGATTAAAGCAGGCTTGCTGACTATGTACAGCGCCAGAACGGATATTGTACAGAAGTAAGCAAGACAGAGGATGGTAAACTTATATTTATAAAGAAAGTTGCCTGCCTGTTTTATATAATCAATGGATTTCGACATTCTTATCTTGAAAGAGTTGTGTTATTGCTTATTAATCAAGATACAAAGATAGTATTTAGTCAACGAGTTCAGATATATTGTCATTATTAAAATTTGCTTCATCACTGCCTTTTCCCTTTTTGAAAGGGTATAAGATAGCAGCAGCTATTCCATAAAAAATAAGCCAAAAGCTAGAGAATGACCTCAGACTTTCGGCATTATAAGAATGATATTCATTTTCAGTCAATACTTTCTCTATACTTCCATGATTATGCAATACATATTGTCCATCTATGATGTCGGGTACACCAATATATGCATTCTGGTGCAACCAAAAGCTCAAAAAACCATAAAAGAAACACAAAACGGCAAGTGTTGTAAGCCAAATGGGAGCTCGCCCAAAGATGACTTTTAGAAAATCCAAGGAAAAAAATGTTATTTCATCTTTAACTTTATTTTCTTTTATGGAATAGATTATAGCCGGGAACCATACGATAAATATAAAAATACTAAACAACCATATTTGGGAGAATCTGTCTTCGATGTCAATTCCTGCATATGATACTAAATGTATAATAAGGCTTATCAGCCACCCAATAACGGACATAAAAAAGAAAACTTTTCTCATCAGTATTATTTATTAAAGGTTGTTAGGTTGTGGGTGTAAATATATAATTTCTACGTAAAATAACGGGGGTTATTTACTTAATACTTCTTTGAGATTTTTTACAGCCTCTTTTATATTAATGCTTTCTTTCAGCAAAGTAATGAACTTACTGCCGACGATCGCCCCGCTGGCATTTGCCTGTGCTGCATCCAATGTCGCTTTGTTAGAAATGCCGAATCCGATAAGGCGCGGATTGCGCAGGTTCATGGAATTGATACGGCGGAAATAATCCTGTTTCTTTTCGTCAAAACTTTTTTGAGCGCCTGTAGTTGCAGCGGATGATACCATGTAGATAAAACTGTCGGTATGTTCATCTATCAGGCGGATGCGCTCTTCCGAAGTTTCAGGCGTGATAAGCATCACTATTTTGATATCGTATTTATCGGCAATGGGTTTGAATTCATTGATGTAATCATTGAAAGGGAGGTCGGGAATAATAGCCCCGTCTATACCGGTTTCTTTACATTGTTTGCAGAAGTTTTCAAATCCGTATTGCATAATGGGATTCAGGTAGCCCATCATAATAAGGGGGATATTCACCTCTTTGCGGATATCTATCAACTGGCTGAACAGGATTTTGAGCGTCATGCCATTCTTTAATGCTATTGTTCCGCTATCCTGAATCGTAGGGCCGTCGGCCATAGGGTCGGAGAACGGGATGCCGATTTCGATAAGGTCAATGCCGTTGGCTTCCAGTTCGCGGATAACATCGCAGGTGTCGTTCAGATTGGGAAATCCTGCTGTAAAGTATATGGATAATATGTCTTTCTGTTTCTTTTCGAATAATTGTTTGATCCTGTTCATAGTACTAATGCTTTTATAAATTGCTGTAATTGTGTTATATCTTTCAGTCCCGGCTCTGTCTCGAATTTGCTGTTGAGGTCGATTCCGTAGAACTTCGGGTGTTGTATTTTTTTTATGCTTTCAGTGTCTCCGGCGGAAATCCCTCCACTGAGGAAGAAATTGCGTTTGCCTGTATATGCATCCAGTATCTGCCAGTCGAATTTTAGTCCCGAGCCTCCATGTTGAGGTGTCTTTGTATCGAAGAGAAAATAACTGCACGCATCTTCATATACCTTTGTCTGGCCGAAGTCGGAGATGTCCGAAACATTGAAAGCCTTAATGACGGGTATCGTTTTATCCAGTTCTTTACAGAAAGCGGCAGATTCGGAGCCATGTAGCTGTACGAGGCCGAGATTGTACTTATTCACCTTCTCCATGATAAAATCAATGTCTGCATTGACGAATACACCTACACGCTGGATATGAGACGGCAATATATTTACATCGGCAAATGTCAGCCCATCGGCAAACCGTGGCGATTTATCATAGAATATCATTCCCATATAACAGACCGGAAGTTTGGACAAATCCCTTATATTACCGGGAAACTTCATCCCACAGACTTTTATCTTCATGCCAGTTGCTTTATAAAGTCTTCGAGAGCCTCGCCCGGATTACCGGTTTTCATAAAGTTCTCACCCATGAGGAATCCTTTATATCCGGCCTGCCGGAGATCAATTACTGTCTGAGGTTGTGAAATACCGCTTTCCGATATTTTGACAAACTCGCCGGGGATTTTATCTGCCAGGTTGAATGATATCTGCACATCAGTGGCGAAGGTGCCGAGGTTACGGTTGTTGACACCTACTACATCTACTTTGTCATTGATATGACCTAACTCCTGTTCGCTGTGTATTTCAAGTAATACATCGAGACCTAACTCCTTTGCTTTTACCGCCAGTTGTTTCGTTTCCTGTACAGTCAATGCCGAAGCAATGAGAAGTATCGCACTGGCTTCTGCCAGTCTTGCCTGATAAAGCTGATATTCATCGATCATAAAGTCTTTTCTCAGCAGAGGGGTTTGGGTTAATTCTCTTGCTTGTACCAGATCGGTGAGATTGCCTCCGAAGAAGTCCATGTCGGTGAGGACTGATATAGCACTCGCTCCGTTTTTTGAGTAAAGTGGAATAACATCGGAGATTTCAGCATCCTTAAATATCCAGTCGCGGGATGGGGAGCGGCGTTTAAATTCGGCGATGATCCCGGTCGGTGATTCTGCCAATGCACCCTTAAACGAGTTGATGCGGATATCTGCAATCTTTTTCTCCATTTCACCGATAGAAACCAGCATTTTTTGCCTGGCAACCTCTATCTTTTTGTTGGCGATTATTTTATCTAATATGTTGCTCATTTTATGTCTGTTTTACGTGGTTCAACCTTATCATATTTGAGTATCTTAATAGTCGAAGCTAATACAACTATACATATTCCGAACAGTCCTATCAATGCATAGGAATAGCGGAGGTTTGTAGCACTGGCAATATAACCGATAAGTGGCGGTCCCATGAGGAATCCGAGAAAGCTGACACTGGATACGATTGTCAGGGCAATACTTGTCGGTATCTTAGTCTTTTGTCCGGCAATGCTGTATATGGTAGGGACGATTCCGGCGGTTCCGAAACCGATAATCATAAATGCAATAATGGTAGTTATAAAATGAGGAAAAGCTACCGCAGTAAACAGACCGACAGATATAAGGATTCCTCCTGTTTGTATAACCCTTTTCCTTCCCCACTTCTGAGTTGCTTTATCTATCAGGAAACGACCCGATGCCATGGTTATCATATACGCGGCCAATCCTATTGGCGCCAGATGATTTGGAGTACCTACCACATCGATAAGATAAAGTCCGCTCCAGTCCGACATGGCTCCTTCTGCTGCCATTCCGCAAAATGCGACTATTCCTAACAGGAAAAGGAATGTTTCGGGTTTGTCTTTTTTCTTATTGGCTGCCTGCGCCGGGTCTTTTTCTTTCTTCAGGTCTGCCTGCAAAAACGGTCTGTTAATGATTAGCGTAATAAAGACAAGTAGTCCGATTATCGCAAAATGGTAGATAGGCAATAGTTTGAGTGAGGCCATCAGTAACCCGACACTGGCACCAGTGAGTCCGGCGAAACTCCATCCTCCGTGAAAGGATGCCATAATAGGTTTGTTGTAAGTCGTTTCCAGAGTTACCGCCTGCGTATTGACTGATATATTGCAGAAGTTTCCGAAGAAACCGAAAACAATAAGGCTGATAATCAGTGCATATTCACTGGCCGAGAATCCGATAAATAGCAGGGCTACTACATATCCTATAAGAGCTATAGGTAATATCTTCTTACTTCCGACTTTCGAAATAAGCAGGCCGGAAATTGTCATTCCGCATATTTGCCCTATTGGTATCATCAGCAAGATTGTGCCCCATGCTGCATCTCCCAGTCCTAATGTTGTTTTAATGTCGGGGATGCGGCTCGCCCAACTCGAGAAGCATAGTCCTGTGCAAAAATACAGGCAGAAGATTGCTATCCGTATGCGTCCTTTTGATATTGTTTGTTTGTTATCTTCCATTATTTACGAGCGATAAGCTCTATTTTGTTCAACCATTTTTCCCGCTGTTCGGGAGTCGATGTTTTTATTGTTGCCAGATAAGTAGTCCGGATATTCTTTATTCCGCAGAATGCTCCGATATCTTTCCTAATCATCTTTCCTCCAATGTCTTTTACAATCCATTTATAATAGAAGACAGGAGCGTCCATTGTACTGATTATTTCGGAAGTTTTTCCTGTAAACAGCTTTTTGGGAAACGGCGACTTTTCCTGATACTCGAATGTAAATCCCGGGAGGAAAATACGTTCTATAAACCCTTTCAGTAGAGCAGGAGGTGACGCCCACCATGTAGGGTAAATCCATACAATATGTTCTGCCCATTTTAGCTTTTCCCATGCTTCCAGCAAATCAGGCTCTAACTCTGTCCGCTTACGGTAACCATACATCAGTATAGGGTTAAAGATCATATCCGTAAGGATAATTTCTTTTACTTCATTACCTTTCTCTAAAGCGCCCTTTTTGTAGCTTTGGTGCAATCCGAAACAGAAACTTTCCTTGTCGGGATGGCCGTTAATTATCAGTACTTTTTTCATCTTAATAATATGACTGCTTTATTTCTTTATATAAAGAATCGAACTCGGCTAATTCCTCATTGATAAACGCATTTATCATAGCCCTGTACACTTTCTCTGCCACCACAGGGTTTAGTCCAGATTCTTCGGCCAGAGTTCTCACTTTGGATATTACGGAGCTTACCCTGTCTGGAGCAACAACATCCTGCGCCGATTGTTTGAACCGGGCAGCTTGTGATACAAATTTACTACGTTTTGCAATCAATCGGACCAGTTCCGCATCTATTTTATCAATGTTCATCCTTACTTCGTCGAGAGAGCAATGCCGGACTTCATTCTGTGATTTCATACCAAAACAGTTATGTATTTAACGACAGGAACTTCAAAAACGTTTCCTTTGTTTTTCCGCTCTCTAACGATTCGCGTGCCTCAGCAATTGCTACCCCGAAGGAAAGTTGCGGATTTATCGTTTGTATTGCTGTTGCCGCATTCGCTATCACGGCATTTGTCTGAGCTTTGGTTGCCGCGTTGCTGATAACATTGTCGAATATCTTGGAAGCATCTTCGGGAGTATTACCTCCATCCAGTTCCATCTCAAGGCAACGGTCAAATCCAGCCTGTTCGGGAGTATAGATTTTCTCTTCAAATTTATTGATTATCTTGAAATCCCCCGTTAGTGAAATCTCATCGTATCCGTCTAAACCATGTACGATAGAATAATCGACATCGGTCTGTTGGTACATATAAGAATACAGCCGCGCCATTTTCAGGTTGAAAACGCCCAATACCGTTCTTTTGGGCTTTATAGGGTTTACAACAGGTCCCAGCATGTTGAAGAATGTCCGTACTCCCAGTGCTTTGCGAACGGGCGCAACCACTTTCAGGGCATTGTTGAACAATGGGGCATGCATATAAGCGATATTGGTTTTATCGAGCGACTCTTCCAGCTTGCTGACATCGGCGGTGAATTTCACTCCGTGTTGTTCCATCACATTGGATGCGCCACTGACAGAGGTAGCCCCGTAGTTACCGTGCTTGGCCACCTTGTATCCTGCCCCGGCCGTAACGAAACAGGCAAGCGTGGATATATTAAAGGTGTTTTTGTTGTCGCCGCCCGTACCTACAATGTCTATCGGGTTGTATGCGGCCAGTGCGTCTACATTTGCCCGCAAATCCAGCAGTGCATCGGAAAATCCGAGGAATTCGTCTACACTGATGCTCCGCATAAGAAATACGCTGATAAACGCGGCAATCTGGGATTCATTATAGTTGCCTGCTGCCATATTGGTCAGTATTTCCTTTGCCTCGGTGCGGTTGAGGTACTGATGTTCGAAAAGCCTGTTGAGTATCTGTTTCATTTTGCTAGCTTTTAGCTATTAGCCAATAGCTGTTAGCTTATAATAAGAAACTAACGGCTAATGGTTAATAGCTTTATTTTCATACTAATTTTTCCAATGTATCCGTTGTTTTGGCAATTTCCTCGTCGCTCAACTCATGGTTAGATAATTCGCCATCGAAATAACGGTCATAAGAAGCCATATCGATAAGCCCATGCCCCGACAGGTTGAACAGGATTGTTCTTTGTCTGCCCTCTTCTTTTGCTTGCAATGCTTCCTGAATGGCCGCATAAATGGCATGAGAGGACTCAGGAGCCGGGATTATACCTTCCGATTTAGCGAATAATATGGCGGCCTCGAATGTATCGAGTTGCTTCACATCCACAGCCTCTATGTATCCGTCTTTTTTCAACTGGCTGACGATAGTTCCCGCCCCATGATAACGAAGTCCTCCGGCATGGATATTTGCAGGAGCAAAATTGTGGCCTAAAGTGTACATCGGCAGAAGAGGGGTATATCCTACTTCATCCCCAAAGTCGTACTCAAATTTACCACGGGTTAATTTCGGACATGACGCCGGTTCCGCCGCCACAAGACGGATATCTTTTCCTTCGGTGAGTTTATGACGCAAGAATGGAAACGTAATTCCGGAGAAGTTAGAACCGCCTCCAAAGCAGCCGATTACCACATCCGGATATTCTCCTGCCATTTCCATTTGCTTTTCCGCCTCCAGACCGATGATAGTCTGGTGAAGCGATACATGATTCAACACACTGCCTAAGGTATATCTGCAGTTTGGAGTATTTAAAGCCAGTTCTACCGCTTCGGAAATTGCAGTACCAAGACTACCCTGATAATTAGGGTTTTCTGTAATAATCTTACGTCCTGCTTTGGTACTCATGCTTGGCGATGCTATAACCTCCGCGCCATATGTCTGCATGATCGAACGGCGGTAAGGTTTTTGATGATAGCTTATCTTTACCATATAAACAGCCAGATCCAGACCAAAGTGATTTGCCGCATATGATAAGGCCGCGCCCCATTGCCCTGCGCCGGTTTCAGTTGTAATATTTGTTATCCCCTGCTCTTTACAGTAATATGCCTGTGCGATTGCCGAATTCAGTTTGTGTGAACCTACAGGGCTGACACTTTCATTCTTAAAATAGATATGAGCGGGAGTATCCAACGCCTTTTCCAAGCCATAGGCACGTACCAACGGAGTCGGACGGTAATTTTTATATAATTCCCTTATTGGTTCGGGGATCTCTATCCAACGGTCGGTATCGTTTAATTCCTGCTTGGCAAGTTCTGTCGCGAATATTGGTTCTAAGTCACTTACTTCTAACGGTTTTTTTGTTCCCGGGTGAAGTGGCGGCAGCGGCTTGTTTTTCATATCCGCTACAATATTATACCAGCTCCTTGGAATGTCATTTTCGCTTAAAAGGATTTTCTTGTTCATGATATGTTTCAGTTAGCAGTCGACAGTCAACAGTTAGCAGTATCGGTTAAATAATTAACTCGTTTACTCGTATCTTGTTTACTTGTCAACTTAATTTATAATTAGTTGTTTAAAAAATTCTTTACTATTATTTCTCCTGCGGGTGTCAGCACCGATTCGGGATGGAATTGAACTCCATGTATATCATATTCTTTATGGCGTAGTGCCATTATCTGTCCGTTATTATCTACGGCCGTAACTTCTATACAGCCGGGTAAGCCTTCCTTGTCGACAATCCATGAATGGTAGCGGCCTACTTCCAGTTCTCTGTCAAGTCCTTCGAATAAATAGTCGGGTTTTATCACCTCTATTTTTGTAGCAACCCCATGATAAACATCTTCCAGATTGGAAAGCTTCGCACCAAAGGCTTCTCCTATTGCCTGATGTCCCAAGCAAACACCAAGTATAGGTTTCTTTCCTGCATATTCTTTTATCAGAGGCAGAAGCAATCCGGCTTCGGATGGGATGCCGGGCCCGGGAGAAAGGATTATCTTGTCATACTTTGCAATATCTTCCAATGCAATTTTATCGTTTCTGTGTACATCCACATCAGTAAACCCCAGTTCTTTAACCAGATGAACAAGGTTATATGTGAATGAGTCGTAGTTGTCGAAGATGAGGATTGGGCCCCTCCTAGCCTCCCCTAAGGGGAGGGATTGATTAGATGGCTTCATAATATATATTTTTTTCATTTTTCTGTGCTTGCCTTGAATTCCCCCTTCGGGGGATTTAGGGGGCCTAATTCCTTAATTCTACTGCTGCTTTCACAGCTTTGGCCAATGCTCCCAGTTTATTTTTTACTTCCATGACTTCTGTTTCAGGGTTCGATTTGGAAACGATTCCTCCGCCCGCCTGATAATAAAGTGTATTATTCCGGCTGAGGAAAGTACGGATAGTGATGGCCTGGTTGAGGTCACCATTGAATCCGATATACCCGATACAGCCACCATAAACTCCACGCATTTGCTTTTCTATGTCGCGTATCAGTTGCATCGCTCTTACCTTAGGTGCGCCTGATAATGTTCCTGCGGGGAAAGTGTCTGCAAAAACAGAAATGTTATTCCTGTCATTGTCTACTATACCGCTCACACGGGAAACCAGATGGATAACATGTGAATAGAATTGTACATTTTTATAGAAATCCACTTTCACATCGTGGCAATTGCGGCTGAGGTCGTTGCGGGCAAGATCGACAAGCATGACATGTTCGGCATTTTCCTTTTCGTCTTTCAGCAGGTTTTCGGATAATATACGGTCTTTCTCATCGTCACCAGTGCGGAAATAAGTGCCTGCGATAGGGTCTATATAGGCTTTTCCTTTTGTTATTTTACAATGTGTCTCTGGTGAAGAGCCGAAGATACGGAAAGAACCGAAATCGAAGTAAAATAAATATGGGGAAGGATTAATCGAGCGTAAGGAACGATATACTTTAAAGTCATCTCCTGCAAATTTCTGCGTAAAGCAACGTGAAAGGACAATCTGGAACACATCCCCCCGTTTGCAATGGGCAATTCCTTTCCGTATCATTTCCTGATGTTGTTCGTCCGTAATCATCGATTGCTCGGAACCTATGGCCTCAAAGTTATATGACGCTATGTTATTATTCATTACAATAGCTTCTAGCTCAAGTGTCTTTTCTTCTGTTCCTTCCACAATATTCTCGACGATGGTCAATTCATTTTTCAGATGATTGATGACGAGGATGAAGCGATACAGAATATAATAAAACTCAGGAATATCTGCATTGTTCAGTTTCTTATTAACCGGGTCTACCGCTTCGAAGTAACGGATAGCATCGTATGAAGTGTATCCGAAGAATCCGTTTATATTCGTCTTGTTTTCACCCTGCACATCGAACTGACCTATAAAATCGTGAAATTTATCAGTTAGTTTTTGTCCTTCTGATAAAGTTTCCTCTTTTGTCGTATTATCAGGGTATGTATAAGTTATTTCATTATTGTCTACCTTGAAGCGGGCGATAGGACTAATCCCAATGAATGAAAAACTGTTTTCTCCTCCGTGATAGTCGGAACTTTCGAGTAAAGCCGATTCGGGATATATATCTCTAACCTTTAGGTATATGCCGACAGGTGTCTGCATGTCTGCAAGGAGGTTTTTGGTTTTGACTTGTATGTTGTATTTCATTTCTTTATTTTTTGTAGTTTATATACGTTTCCATATCCTTATCGCCACGTCCTGAGAGACAAAGCACAACAACATCTTCTGCTTTAAATTTCATTTTATCCAATGCGCCCAATGCATGTGCCGATTCTATTGCGGGAATGATTCCTTCCAGCCTTGTCAGTTCGAAGGCGGCCTCCATCGCTTCGTCGTCCGTTACGGCTAATACTTCCGAACGCCCTGTCTTTGCCAAATGTGCATGTATAGGACCGATACCCGGATAATCGAGTCCGGCGGAAATGGAATAAGGCTCTTCGATCTGCCCGTCTTCCGATTGCATTATCAGCGTTTTGCAACCATGTATGATACCTAGCTTTCCTAAATGGATAGTAGCAGCCGATTCACCCGAATCTATGCCTTTACCTGCAGCCTCGGCAAGTACGATTCTCACATCCGGTTCATCTATGAAATGGTAGATTGTCCCTGCGGCATTACTTCCTCCGCCAACGCATGCCATAACATAATCGGGTGTCTCGCGGCCTACCTTTTCAAGTAATTGCTTGCGGATTTCTTCACTGATAACAGATTGCAGGCGTGCTACCATATCGGGATAAGGGTGAGGGCCTATGGTAGAACCTATCACATAGTATGTATCGGAAGGGTTGGAACACCAGTCGCGGATGGCTTCATTGGTAGCATCTTTCAGAGTCATGTTGCCACTGGTTACAGGAACTACTTTTGCTCCCAGCATCTCCATTTTTTGTACATTCAGTTTTTGGCGTTCTACATCCGTAGCTCCCATATACACAATACATTCCAGATTCATCAGCGCACATACTGTTGCAGTGGCTACACCATGTTGTCCGGCTCCGGTTTCCGCAATGATACGGGTTTTGCCCATACGTTTCGCGATCAGGATTTGTCCTATCGCATTGTTTATTTTATGGGAACCTGTGTGATTAAGGTCTTCCCGTTTCAGGTATATTTTACAGCCATGTTTTTCGGAGAGTCTTTTCGCAAGGAAAAGGGGAGAAGGACGACCGGCATAATCCCTCAGCAAATCTTCATATTCCTTACGGAAAGAGGGATCATCAATTATTTCCAAGTATGAATTCTTTAATGTTTCCACATTGTCGTAAAGTATTTCGGGGATATAAGCTCCTCCGAAATCTCCATAAAAACCATTTGAGTCAACTGTAAATTTTTTCATTGTATATTTTGTTTTATTTTTCTTGTCATAAAAAAAGCCTATCGTGAGTTACGACAGGCTTTGTATCTTTATAAATTTTCATTTTAATACATACCGGATTGGCTCACGACTTTTTGAGTTGAGAGTGCCACCACCAATATGCATTTGTTGATTGAAAATTCATTCTACTTTCTTTTTGTTTTTGCAAAGATATAAAAAAAATGAAACTAACAAATAATCATTTATATTTTTTATCTTAGATGATTATTTAAAACTTCAAAAAACGGAAACCATGCGCTATTTAATTATTGCCCAATTATTTCTTTTTTCATTATTTATCCAATCCCAGAATATACCGTTAAAATTTAATCAAGACGGAAATTTTAAGATAGTACAGTTTACCGACATTCATTATCAAAAGAATAACCCGGCATCGGCCGTGGCTTTGGAATTAATACACGAGGTTCTTGTCGAAGAAAGACCTGATTTAGTGGTTTTTACAGGAGATGTAATTTATGCAAAGCCAGTGAAAGATGGTCTTGATGATATTTTTAATATTGTTGAGCAAAGTGAAATCCCGTGGGCTTACGTTTTTGGAAATCATGATGATGAGCATGGTATGTCGCGTCAGGAGTTGATGGACTTTGCAAGGGAAAAAACTTACTGTCTGGCCCAAGCCGGAGATAAATCGTTGAAGGGTGTAGGCAATTATATACTGGAAGTGAAGTCCTCGCATGAAAACAAGAATAGTGCAATCCTCTATTTCTTTGATTCAGGTGCATATACTCCTATAAAAGGCTTAGGTACTTACGATTGGTTTGCCTTTAACCAGATAGAATGGTATAGCAATCAAAGTGCCGCATATACAAAAGAGAACGGAGGAGCTCCTTATCCTGCACTGGCCTTTTTCCATATTCCACTAGCTGAATATCCTCAGATGAAGGCTGAAAAATATGATCAGTTAATAGGGAGTAAAGAAGAAAAAGAATGCAATGGCAAGTTAAATACGGGTATGTTTGCAGCCATGCGTCAGGCAGGGGATGTAATGGGTACATTTGTAGGTCACGACCATGATAATGATTACATCGGTAATTACCATGATATATATCTTGCATATGGCCGTTTCTCAGGAGGAAATACGGAGTACAATAATCTTGGAAAGAACGGATGCCGGGTGATAGAATTAAAGGAAGGCAAGCGGGAATTCTCTACTTATATCCGTCTGTTGGGGGGAGAAAAATTATATCCGGTAGAATATCCGGCAACCTTTGCCACAACGAAATAACAACCAGATTTATAGCAACTTGAAGGTATAGCCTTGCTCTTTCAGCCATTCTATGCTACGGGGCAGGGCATATTTCATATTCTTCTCGGCTTTTAATGAATCGTGGAATACTATTATAGAGCCGTCGCGGGTGTACCTTTTCACATTCTCCAATACCTTCTCAGGAGTCATCAACTTACTGTAATCCCGTGTTACGACATCCCACATAACGATTTTGTAGTATCTTCGTAAAGTGAAGAACTGCGGTATCCTCATATGTCCGTGAGGCGGGCGAAACAGGTCTGATTCAATATATTCCGATGCCAGCTTCGTATTTTCCAGATATCTCTTCGAGAACTTTCTGATACCCTGTATATGATTGAAAGTATGGTTGCCTACACGGTGGCCGCGGTCGAGTACCATCTTATAAATATCCGGATACTTCCTTACATTATCGCCAACACAGAAAAAAGTAGCCTTGATGTCGTACTTATCCAACAAGTCGAGTACCCACGGTGTGATTTCGGGTATTGGCCCGTCGTCAAACGTGAGATATATTGTCTTTTCACCTTCAACAGGTTTTCTCCAAAATGCTCCGGGAAAGAGCATACGGTATATAAATGGCGGTTGTTCTATAAACATGACGAACATATAGATAAAGGATTTCCGGGGTATTCCCGAAAATCCTTTATCTACCTTATTTTATTTGCTATAATATTTTTGTAAAAGCTCAGGTTTATATTTCTGCATCATTCCTCCGATACGTTCGATCTTAGCCTCCGCATCTTTGCGAAGGGCTGTATCGCTTTCGGTCATATACAAACCTCTCATCGAGATACGCATCAGATAGTCGAGCGGATGGCTTCTGTCACTAAAGCTAACCCGATTGCTCATGAACAGTTCAGCGTTGGCCATTACTTTTTCCAGATATGCTTCATATTTAGCCTTATCGTAACGTTGATATGTATCCAATATCTGGATTTCAGTGTTCACCAAGTCTCTGATCTCGGAGGTACAATTAATCATAAGGCTCTGCTTCATACTGGCATACCATTGCAGGCTACCATCGACCCGGTACAGAATTTCATCAATTACTTTCTGTGCTTTTTCCGGTTGCCCGAGTTCATAATATGCATCGGCGAATGAAACAGATTCTCCTCCACGAGGAACTGTATTAGCCGGAATTGCTTCCATACATCTATCCAAAGCCTGTAAAGCTTTGTCTTTCTTTCCTTCCATCAACAGGGCTGTAACCAAACGGTCAAACATCAGACGGAATGTACGGCACATGCGCAGGTTGTTTTCATCCAGATATACTTTCGGATTTTCGATGCCTCCCCATTTGTATTTGTTTACCATATTGTCAAACATCACTTCGGTATTTACCCCCGTGCTGTCTACAACTCCCGGTGTGATGCGGTAATTGATACCTTCGAGCATCGACTGGGTGGTAAGCCTTAATGGAGGTTCGCCAATGGTTACGGCATAATAGATAGGACGCTTCCAGTCATCCTTATTAATATTATACAACATGTCTATGATCATCATTTCCTGACGATATATGCCACCTTTATTATCGCCAAGATTGAATATAAATTCAGGTTTTGGTCTTGTTCCCAATGCATTCCAGTCTACTTTCGATTCATCGATTGGCATTCTGAAAGTGCTTGAAGGAACTATTATCCCATTCTCAACATACGGATTGCGCGGAGCGTAGTTATCCATCGTTTTCAGAATGTTCAGAACTTCGCTCACTTCCATTGTGTCTTTGAATGCCTGAGTATCATAATAGTCTGCGTAATTGACTCTTCCCGCCCATGCTGATGACTCTTTCGTATTTTGTAAGTCACGGGCCAACAGACGTTCTATATCACGTTTAGTGAATACATAAGCCGATTGTCCTTTATCCCCATGATAGCGGTCTTCTTCCCATTCTATCGGTAGTGGAGATGAATCATAAGCCTGACGGCGCATTTGATCCACATACCAGTCGGTTTGCAGGTAACTTAAGTTACATACACGCACATCGGTGCGGAATCCTTCTACTTCCTGAGCATACCACAGCGGGAATGTATCGTTATCTCCCATCGAAAACAGAATACTGTTCGGTTCGCAACCACGCAGGTAATTCATCCCGAAGTCACGCATTGTGTATCTGTCCGAACGGTCATGATCGTCCCAGTTCTGTCCCGCCATTTGTATAGGAACCAATACGGTAACTACAGTTGCTATGGCGGCGGCAGGAGTTTCCGGTAATACTTTCTTCAACAGACGCCAGAGAAATGCGACCCCGAATCCTATCCAGATACAGAACGCATAGAACGAGCCTGCATATGCATAGTCACGCTCCCGCGGTTCGATCGGTTGCTGGTTGAGGTATATGATAATGGCGATACCGGTCATAAAGAACAGCATGAATGTAACCAGGAATTGCTGCTCACCCTTTTTCCCTCTTGTCAATTGGAATGCTATACCCAGAATCCCGAGTATAAGAGGCAGCATATAGTATTTGTTATGTCCTTTGTTTTCTGCTATATCAGGAGGCAGATTGCCTTGAGGACCACGTCCGAGCAATTCATCCACAAAGCTGATTCCTGTTATCCAGTTTCCGTTACTAGGACCTCCGTGTCCTTGAATGTCATTCTGACGTCCGGAGAAGTTCCACATGAAATAGCGGAAGTACATAAAATCCAACTGGTAATCGAAGAAGAATTTCAGGTTCTCGAACATTGTCGGAGGTACGGAAGTATCTTTTATGTCCGCCCATATTTGATAGCCGAGCAGATGCCTGTCTTCGGTAGAATACATGCGGGGCAGCAACATTGTATTGGTATAACCATAAGTAGGGATAGTACCTGTTACCACATACTCGTCCTTTTGGTCTGGTGATTTTTTCACAACCTTATCAAAACTTTGTTTTTCACTCACAGGTGGTTCGAGGCGGCCATTGGCGTCTCTTTTTTCGGAAGAAGCATATGTCTTGCCATAAAACAATGGTCTGTCGCCATATTGTTCACGGTTGAGGTAACTGGCCAGTGTGAATACATTCTCGGGAGAGTTCTGATCCATCGGAGTATTGGCAATGGAGCGTATAGGAATAAGTGCAAACGACGAATATCCTATCAGGATTACCATCAGGCAAAGTATCGTCGTATTCAGAAATCTGAAATTGACTTTCTTGTAAAGAACAAAGAATGCTATAAGTCCGCCAAACAATACTATCCATAGCAGAATATTATCCCCGATAAAAGTAACGCCACTCAGAGCCATACAGATTATAAATGCCACTTTGGCTCTCCCCAGGCTGCCTTTGGCCGAAAGGGTCTCATAAAGTCCCCATATAATAGATATTACTATCAATAGTATATATGTAAGAGCTCCTGTGTTGTAAGAGAATCCGAATCCGTTTACGAATAGTTTTTCAAACCAACCACCTACTTTGGTAAAGCCCGGAATGATACCATACATCAGTATTACAACCAGAAACAGGGAGCCCGCCAAAGCTATTAATGTACCTTTAAGACTTACATTTTTCGATTTCTTAAAGTAATATACCAGTACAATGGCAGGGATACACAGCAGGTTGAGCAAATGGACACCGATAGACAATCCCATGGCATAAGCTATAATTACCAGCCATTTGTCAGACCCTTCCTTGTCCGCTCTGTTTTCCCACTTCAATATCAGCCAGAAAACCAGCGCGGTAAACATAGATGAATAGGCGTAAACTTCTCCTTCCACAGCCGAAAACCAGAATGTATCGGTAAACGTATATGTCAGAGCCCCGATAAGACCGCAACCGATGATAGCGATAAGCTGTCCTAAAGACATTTCCTGTTCGTTGTCCGTGTATATTAGTTTTTTAGCAAGGTGGGTTATTGTCCAGAAAAGGAACAGGATAGTAGCAGCACTTAGCAATGCCGACATACTGTTTACCATCATTGCCACCTGTGATGTATCAGAAGCGAACAACGTAAAGAACTTACCTGTAAGCATAAAGAAAGGTGCCCCAGGAGGGTGTCCCACCTCTAATTTAAAGGCTGACGTGATAAACTCGCCACAGTCCCAGAAACTGGCTGTAGGTTCGATGGTCATTAAATAAACAATAGCGGCTACAGCAAAACTGAACCAACCAAAGACGTTGTTTATCAGGTTATATCTCTTCATAGTTGAAACTGGTATATGATAATAATCGTTTATTAAACGGTTGTTTTTTATACATTTGGGTGCAAAGATAGTTAAAACACTGAAAGTATTGATTAGGCGTGCTTTGTTTTTGTTTGTCAAATTAAAAAACTTCTTAAAAAAAGGATAAGTTGCATAAGATGGGATATGGATTACTTTCATTATATTTGATAAATAATAATAAACCCAGTTTTTATGAAAAAGCATTTATTGGTAATATTAATGCTGGCTTCTTTAGGTTGTTTTGGACAACAAGACATAGCTGTTTCTGTAAAAATGAAAACGGTAGACGTATTATCATCTTCTAATAAAGTGCCGGATTTTACGCATTTATCTCATGCAAAGATCTTACCAGTAGGATACGCTGAAACGAAAAGAATAAAAGTCAAAAATCTTCCCAAGCCTGTATTTGTTATTGATGGTCTGGTAATAGATCGTGATAGCGTTTGCAGAGTAGATCCAAATACAATCAAATCTATATCTATAATAAAAAAGGAACAGGCTGGTATAGCTGGTTTGCTTTTTAAGGATTATATAATAATCACAACCAACTTTAATAAAAAAGAAACTTTGGAAGGCTTAAAAGAATATGAGGTTATTGTTTTCGATGCAGGTTACGAGGCATTCTTAGCCACACAAAAGCCAATAGAGTTTTATTCTCCATTTACACTCAAGGCGAGAAATGCAGTTATGACTTCGGAATGGAATACCCGGTGTAGCCTTCCGTCTATTTATGATTCTCGTATTTATGAGAGTAAGGTAGATTATAATTCAGAAATCGAGTATAATATGGAGGTCGAGTATAAGTTATATATGTTCTTTAAATATATGGAGAAGGAATATAATATTTCGTTAGCAGGAACAATGCTATAAATAAACGTTCAATTACATTAGTCGTTTTTCGAGACTCGGCATAATCAAAATTTATTGATACACCCTCGTTTATTTTCATTATTCGGACAGCACTCTTTCTTCTTCCAGTCCTTCATGCTCCGATATAATCTTTCGCCAGGTATCAGGAATAGGCATCGACGCCTGTGTGTGCGCATCGTATGTTACGAAAACAGATTTGCAACGGCATTTCACTTCTCCGTTTTTTACATTCCTTATTTGCTGGAGGAATACTCCGCTTTTATCTCCCAGTTTGGTGACTTTCGAGTCTACAACTATATTTTCCCTGTAGTATACAGGGGAAAGGAAATCAACTTCGATATGAGCGACCACAATCAGGCCGTCTGTCCAGCTGATATCGGATTTTCCTTTTACTGTCTCGAAATATGTAGTCTTGCCGAGGTCGAAATAACTGAAATACACATTGTTATTGATATGCCCTAAAGCATCTATGTCACTAAAGCGGATTTGAATAGGAAGTGTTTCTTTAAACGTTTCGGGTTTTATTTCTTTCATTTTAGAGTTTGTTTAAATTTTATAGCTGAACTTTTTTATAATTATTTTGAGATGTATTTTTTGATTTTTCCCTTGCGGATTTAGCGGGCTAAATCAAAAGGAAAAAGTAAAAAAGGCGCTCAAAAGAATATAAAAAAGCAGCTAAGATTTATTTAAGAGCCTTTAGAGAAATTTTCGCTAAAATTTAAACAGGCTCTTGATTTATCTGAATATGATATCATTTACTACATGCATACCCGCATGTTCATTCAATTTAGTTATAAGCCTGTCTTTTGCCATCATTAATTCGGAACGGAGAACGGATGAACTCAAAGACACATAAAGAACACCGTTTCGCAGGTAAATGTTTGTCGTATATGAATTAATCATCTTGCCAAGCAATCTCGGCCAGCCTGTAACAGCCCTGCTTTCGGCTAATTTTCTCTTTATAAATTGATTTTCCTCAAAATACTGCCTTAGCACTTCCCCTATACTTTCCGTATTCCGTTTTCTCATAGCGCAATATTCTTTTGGATTACTTCGCCTTTTTCTACTTCATACAGATGATAGTTGCTGTTTGTGCGTGAGAGTATTTCATCCAGATGCTCACGATTAGTGTCGGTTACGAATATCTGCCCGAAATCTTTATCCAGTACCAGTTTAATAATCTGCTCCACCCGGGACGAATCCAGTTTGTCGAAAATATCATCCAGCAATAATACAGGAGTAGTCTCAGTGGCTTTGTGCAGGAAGTCGAACTGCGCCAGCTTCAATGCCACTACATACGTTTTATTCTGTCCCTGCGAACCAACACGCTTAATAGAATAGCCGTCCATCTGCATATCCAGATCATCTTTATGTATGCCGGCAGTTGTATAACCTAAAATTTTATCCCTCTGCCTTCTTGATTTAAGCAATTCCGGGAAATCGGGATTTTCGAAATGGGATTCGTATTTCAGCTCCACCTTCTCGTTCGAAGAACAGATAAAATCATAAAACTTCTGGAATGTAGGAATAAATTTATCGATAAAATCCTTCCTCTTCCTATAGATAATCTTTCCCTCATTGGCCAGTTGCTCGTCCCAAAGGCCGAGAAGGGTGTCATCGACCGGGGCATCCACTTTCAGCAACGCATTCCTCTGTTGCAGAGCCTTGTTGTACCGGATAAGCGAGTACAGGTATTCTTTATCGAATTGCGAGAGGAACAAATCCATAAACTTGCGTCGCTCGTCACTACCTCCGTTTATCAGTTCCGTGTCGGAAGGCGAAACCATTACCAACGGCAATAAACCGATATGATCCGACAACCGTTCGTATTCTTTCTTATTTCGTTTGAATTGTTTTTTTTGTTTTCTGCGCAGGCTGCAAAAGAATTCTTCCTGTTTATCTCCGATTTCATACCAGCCTTGTATAACAGCAAATTCTGCATCGTGCAGTATATTCTGAGAGTCGATAGGGTTGTTGTGGCTTTTGCTGAACGACAGATAGTAGATCGCATCCAACAGATTGGTTTTTCCCATACCGTTACTTCCCAGGAAACAATTTATCTTGGGTGAAAGAGTAAGCTCGGCTTGCTCTATATTCTTATAGTTAAGTATGGATAAACGCTCTAATATCATGCATGCAAAAAATAATGGTTTTGCAAAAGTACAATTTTTTGCCGGAGGAGACAGCTTTTAAAGATAAGTAATTAGGGCAAACACACGAAAATTACTCTTTTTAAAAAAGTTTATCTATATAGTGAGCTAATCGCTGTTAGCCTATCGTTCTTTGAAGTATTGGAATAAGTAAGTGATGAGTTAGCCTCTGCGTTTTCGCGTAAAAATACTCTTAACTGAAACATGTGTTACCTTTGTTACCTTTTTGAAATAGGTACGAGTAGACAAGGCATGAGGTACGAGTTGTTAACCGTTAACTGAAAAAGGTGCTATTTTGGTAAAGACTGTAGGGGCGAATGTTTATTCGCCCGATACTCATTGTGGGCGAATGTTTATTCGCCCCTACAAAGCCATAAAACTGTTACCTTTGTTACCTTTTAACCAAACATAGTTAAAAGACATAAAAATAACAAGATGAAAGCAGTGAAAAAAGTGTCAGATGTGTCAGGTTTTAACAATACATGGTTAACTGATGTGAAAAACAATGAATGATTATAGTTATCAATTTCCCTTTACTCTAAATTCGTAACTATATATTCGCATATCTCTTTATTTTTTTATTCTTTTGTGATTTTATAGAATATTCACCGACTAACAAGGTAGAGTAATTTAAGCAAATTAATATAGATCAGAATGATGTATCTTGAAACGCAGGATATCGTAAAACAGTACGGAGACTATACCGCCCTTAACGGAGTAAGTGTGCAGGTACCCAAAGGCTGTATTTATGGATTACTGGGGCCGAATGGGGCCGGCAAATCGTCTCTTATCCGCATAATAAACAGAATAACAGCTCCCGATCAGGGAAAAGTCTTTATCAATGGCAGGGAATCTGTTGCCGATGACATTTTTAATATAGGTTACCTCCCCGAAGAAAGAGGCCTGTATAAGAAGATGAAAGTAGGGGAGCATATTATTTTCCTCGCCCGCCTGAGAGGTCTGTCTGTTGAAGATGCGCACGAGAAAACCCAGCATTGGCTTCGCAAGTTCGATATTCTGTCATGGGAAAACAAAAAGGTAGAAGAGTTATCGAAAGGGATGCAGCAAAAAATACAGTTCATTGCCACTGTAATACACGAACCTGAATTGTATATCCTTGACGAGCCTTTCAGCGGATTCGACCCGGTAAACGCAGAGTTGCTTAAAAATGAACTTCTCGAACTGAAAGCAAAGGGTAAGACAATTATCCTGTCCACCCATAATATGGAATCGGTGGAAGCGCTTTGTGACGAGATTTCCCTGATCAATAAATCGAAGGTTGTTTTGCAGGGTAATGTGAAAGAGATACGTGCGCAATATAGAAAACACATTTTCAAGCTCAATGTATCAGGCGATAGCTTCGATCTGGAATCTGTCCATTTTACCATATTGTCACAGTCTGTTGATAAAAGCTCAGTGGAAGTACGCATTCAGCGGAATGATGATGCGTCCAACTCCGATCTGCTACAGGAAGTTGCCCGGAAATACGAGATTATTTCTTTTGAGGAAGAATTGCCTTCCATGAATGATATTTTTATTCAAGCAGTAAGCAATAGATGAAGTTTAACAATATATTATCAAATCTAACCTGCGATTGTTGTTTTACAACAAAAGTAATAAACAGGTCTGCGACCTTCTCAAAACGAGCCGAATGAAAGCATTGAAATTAATTATAGCAAGAGAATTCTCTTCCAGGGTAAAGACAAAGGCTTTTATCCTGACCACATTATTGACCCCCTTCCTTTTTGCCGCAGTTGTTGCATTACCTACTATATTGATGATGCTCAGTGACAATGATGATATAAAGAAGGTCTATGTAATAGACAACACGGGATTATATTCCAACTTGTTCGAATCGTCTAAAAACTATGAGTTTGTACAGGTATCCGCTGCTGACAGCACTGCGACAGGTAAGGAAAAGGGTACAGCGTTGTTGCAAATAAACGGAGATTTGAATCAGAATCCCAACGCGGTTACATTCTTCTCGGAAAAACAACAACCTCCCCGCGAGCTGACTGCATACATAAACGATGTATTGACCGAAGCGGTAAGGAATAAAAAAATTGACGATTTTACCTCAGAGAGTAATCTTGAACCACAAGTAGTAACTAATTTGCAGGAAATACTGAAATCTAAAGATAAAATTCATATCTCTACTATCCGCTGGGATGAAACAGGGAAAGAAACGGAAACTCTTGGCGAAATAGCTACTGTTGCCGGAATGGCGCTCACCTTCTGTATGTTTTTCTTTATCATGATGTACGGTTCTATGGTGATGCAGAGTGTGGTAGAGGAAAAGAGCAACCGTATAATCGAAGTGATTATTTCTTCGGTTAAACCTTTCGACCTGATGATGGGTAAAATAATAGGAGTCGGGCTTGTGGGGCTTCTTCAACTGGTTGTATGGCTTGTTATAGGCGGAGGTGTAATGATTGCTATTCAGATGATCTTCGGTATCAACATGGATATGAGCGCCTCTGTGGACACGCAACAGGCAATGGCATTAATGAAAAGCAGCAATGTTGAGATGGCTTCTTTCCTTAACGGCTTTTTCAGCATCAACTGGGTACAGGTTGCAATATGTCTTGTCCTTTATTTTACAGGGGGATATCTCCTGTTCGCATCCTTGTTCGCCATGTTCGGTTCGGGTGCGAATGATTCGCAGGAGGCCCAGCAACTTATCATGCCTGTTATGATTATACTGATGGTAGCGTTTTATACAGGCTTCGCGGCCGCCCGCAATCCGGAAGGAGTTATGGCATTCTGGTGTTCATTGATACCATTTACGTCGCCTGTGGTAATGATGGTCCGCGCTCCGTTCGAGATACCTTTGTGGGAACTGGCATTGTCTGTTGCATTATTGTTTGCCACATCAGTCCTGATGGTAAAACTGGCAGCTAAAATATACCGTGTCGGAATACTGATGTATGGCAAGAAGGTTTCTTTTATGGAAATGCTGAAATGGCTGAAGTATAAATAATCTCCAGATGGCAACAGAAATATGCTACTTTATATCTTTACCCCCAACGAGAGATAGACACTATTGTTTCTAACTTTGAGATTGTCATTTAGCATATCTCTTTTCCATATTCGGGTAAAGCCCGTATCGGAGCCGATAATGAAAACGAATCTCGATAATTCGGCCTGTAATTCTATCCCCAGCCCTACATCGGGTCTGTTCCATAGCCCGTCACCGGCAAAAGTATTGCCTTTGTTACTTTCGGGAGTGCCGTCGAGCGTGGTCAATGTTGTCTTTCCCGCGACTCCGTAAGCGACATACGGCCCCATGGCAAAGCCGAAATGGGTATTGTTGGGGAAGTTGAACTTATATGTGAAATAGATGGGTAGCTGGATATACATCGCCTCCATTTTTGCTTCCATATTTCCTGCCGTTGTAGATAGCCTGTTCACTTTCGCTCCTTTGGTGGTAAAGCTAAGTCCTGTCTGTAAGTAAACATCATTACCCAGGGTAATATCGGCAATACCACCGAAGTTATATCCGAACCTGACTTTTCCGCTCTTGAACCCGTACTCATTTTTCCAGGCCGAAACATTGGAGAGGTTCATTCCTCCTCTTATCTGAAAGGTGATATACTTTTGTTTTTCTACAAAGAATTGTGCATTTGCATTGCTGCTTATCAGTATTATGATCGAAATAATCAGTAGTCTCAAGGATGTTTTCATAGGAATTCTTTTTCATTTATATAGTAACGATATAGTGCCTGTGTTATTATTCGTGCAATTACCACCTCAGGATGATCCGTTCTCCGAGAGCCTTTGCCAGTGCTTTTTTCACTTCTTCCAGTTCTTTTATCTGCTGCATCAGTTCTATGGCTGTATCCCAGTTTCCTTCTTTTTGCTTAACAGCCATTTCATCTTTTATCTCCTTTATCCTCTTGGTTATGTATGCATTCTTCAACTCTGTGACTATGCGCGGAACATCTTTCCTTAAATGCTTTTCTTCGGCAAGCGGGGTGTCTTCTTTCTTTGCATTTTCTCCGAATTGTTTGATATGCAGTTTGCTTAACTGATACCTGTCGCTAACCAGTTCGGCTGCTATCTTGCTAACCTGCGCATCGGTGTGTGCCAAAAAATAGCGGGCAGGAATAAACGTTTCATCTACCGATCGTTCTATCGCTTCTTCCAGCATCAGTGTATATAGAGGATTGGTAAACCAGAAGCCATCGCGCTGAAGATCGAATTTCACCCAGTCTATTACAGTAGTAGGCATGTCGCCCGTAACGGGATTTTCATCCCCTCCCTCCAGCATTATCTCCATACCGAAGCGAACTATATAGTAAAGGATAGCCAGTTCGAATTTGTCTATCGGAGTTTTCTTAACTACAGCTTTGCTGTGTATTATCGGCTGCGACAAGTCATTATGGACAGCCCGCATTTCTTCTTCCATTTTTTGCGGGGCTGTTTTTTCCAGATAAGCCAAACGCTTCTTCGTCACTTCCTGTACCAGAATACGCTCATCTACATCCAGCAGGATACTGCAATCTTTGATATAGACTGTACGTATAATATTGTCGGGTATAATGGAGATACTGTTTACTATATCGGAAATAAGGGCGGCGCGTTTGATGGGATCATTACCGGCTTCTTCCAGCAATAGCTTTGTCTTGAAACGCATGAAATCGACCTCGTTGGCCTTGATATAGTTTGTTAGCGATTCCGCATTTTGTTTCTTGGCAAAGGAGTCGGGATCTTCTCCGTCGGGCAATAATATCACTTTGATATTCATGCCATCTTCGAGGAGCAGGTCTATTCCCCGTAATGCCGCTTTTATCCCTGCGGCGTCACCATCATAAATAACCGTGACATTGTCCGTAAAGCGGTGAATCAGCCGTATTTGCCCGTTTGTCAATGCTGTCCCCGAAGATGCGACAACGTTTTCTATTCCTGCCTGATGCATGGAAATAACATCGGTATAGCCTTCCACCAGATAACAGCAGTCGGCCTTGGTTATGGCCTGCTTAGCGAAGAAAATACCGTATAGTTCATTCCCTTTATGGTATATCTCACTTTCGGGTGAATTGACATATTTACCTGTATTCTCAGCTTTTTTAAGTATACGTCCACCAAATGCAATTACTTTGCCCGATAGCGTGTGTACAGGGAACATGACACGGCCACGAAAACGATCGATCAGTTGGTTGTTGTGCTCGCTTTTTATAGCTAGTCCTGTTTTTACGAGGTAATCTTCTTTATATCCGTTTTTTAATGCTTCTTGAGAAAAAGCATCTCTCTGTTCGAGACTATAGCCTAACTGAAACTTTTCTATAATATCTTCTCTGAAACCACGCTCTTTGAAGTAGCTTAATCCGATGGATTTACCTTCGAGATGGTTGTGGAGAGTGTTGACGAAATAGTCCTGCGCATAATCGTTGAGGATAAAGAGGCTTTCACGTTCGTTATATGCTTGCTTTTGCTCATCGGTGAATTCGCGTTCCTGTATTTCTATATTATATTTCTTAGCCAGATATTTTAATGCTTCGTAATACGAGAGTTGCTCGTGCTTCATTATGAAGTGAACGGCCGTACCACCTTCGCCGCAGGCAAAGCATTTGCAAATGTTCTTGGCAGGGGAAACGTAAAACGATGGCGTTTTATCTGTATGGAAAGGGCATAAGCCCACAAAGTTTATCCCCCTTCGTTTGAGGGTGACAAACTGCGACACTACATCAACGATTTGAGCAGCGTCCATTATACGGTCTATTGTACCTTGGTCTATCATGATTTTTTACTGCTACGAAAGTAATAAAAATATCCCGATCAAGATATTTAATTTATGTGAATAGGAATCTTAATGGTTACTGTTAGACAAAAATTAAACAATGTATCTAAATATTTTTTGTACTTTTGTGCTTTCTTTTTAGAGTCTAAAAAATATAAAACGAAAAGTCGTGGCTAATACGAAGTATATATTTGTAACAGGAGGAGTTATATCTTCCTTAGGTAAAGGTATTATAGCCTCCTCGTTAGGTAAACTACTACAGGCAAGGGGTTATAAAGTGACAATCCAGAAACTGGACCCATACATCAACATCGATCCCGGAACTCTGAATCCATATGAACATGGAGAATGCTATGTGACTGTTGATGGCCACGAAGCAGACCTGGACCTTGGTCACTATGAGCGTTTCCTTAATCAGCCTACACATAAGGACAACAATATCACCACAGGACGTATCTATCAGAATGTGATAAACAAAGAACGGAAAGGTGATTATCTCGGAAAAACGGTGCAGATCGTGCCTCACATCACAGATGAGATAAAGCGTAACATCAAAATGCTGGGCACAAGATATGACTACGATTTTGTAATTACCGAAATCGGAGGCACAGTAGGCGACATAGAGTCGCTGCCTTTCATTGAGAGTGTACGTCAGCTACGTTGGGAGTTAGGCAAAAACTGCCTGTGCGTACATCTTACCTATGTGCCGTATATTGCAGCGGCAAAAGAGGTGAAAACAAAGCCTACACAGCATTCTGTGAAGCAGTTGCAGTCGGAAGGAGTGCAGCCCGATATGCTGGTTCTCCGTACCGAGCATCCGTTGAATAAAGACATACTGAAAAAGGTGGCATTGTTCTGTAATGTAGAAGTAGATGCCGTTGTGCAATCAGTAGATGTGCCTACAATATATGAAGTGCCATTGAATATGCAGGCGCAGAACATGGACGAAATCGTGTTGCGCAAACTGGGTATGCCTATCGGGGATAAACCGGTAATGCAGCCTTGGCGCGATTTCCTTGACAAGAAAAAACATGCCAAAGAGACGGTTCGTATCGCACTGGTCGGTAAATATGTCGAACTGCCGGATGCATACAAATCTATCAATGAATCGTTGTTGCAGGCAGCGATATACAATGATCGCAAGCTTGATTTGCATTTTATACTCTCTGACAAATTGACCGCAGACAATGTGGAAAAGATGCTTGGTTCCATGGATGGCATAGTTGTTGCTCCGGGATTTGGGCAGCGCGGTGTGGACGGGAAAATTCAGGCGTTGAAATATGCCCGTGAACACGATGTACCTACATTCGGCATCTGTCTGGGTATGCAATGTATGGTTATCGAATTTGCCCGCAATGTACTGGGACTTGAGGATGCTAACTCAACGGAGATGAATCCTCATACACCATTTAAAGTTATTGACCTGATGGAAGAACAAAAGAATATCACAAATATGGGTGGGACAATGCGTCTGGGAGCCTATAAGTGTGAGTTGGAAAAAGGTTCGCAGGTGTATAAAGCATATGGAAAGAAGCTGGTAGAGGAGCGTCATCGCCATCGTTTCGAATTCAACGGTGATTATAAGGAAGATTTCGAAAAGAATGGAATGAAGTGTACCGGAACAAATCCGGACATGGGACTGGTAGAGGTTGTGGAAATTCCCGGAAAGAAATGGTACCTGGGTGTACAGTTCCATCCTGAATACAACAGCACGGTAGTATCGCCTAACCCTTTGTTCATCAGCTTTATAAAAGCAGTAATTGACAATAAGAAAAAATAAGATTGAACGTTTTAAATAGCGGAAGCAGAAGCAAAATTTATTTTGATTATGCCGGGTCATGCAAAACGCCCAATAGAAATTGAAAGGAAAAATCGCAAATATTAAATTTATAAAAACTATAAATGGATAAGAATACGATTATCGGGTTTGTACTCATCGCTGCCGTAATCATTGGATTTACGTTACTGAGCAGACCTTCGGCGGAAGAACTTGCTAAGCAGAAAGAACAATATCGGAGAGACTCGATAGAATATGCGCAGACTAAAGAGCGGGAAAAAGAACTAAACAACCTGAAAGATACTGCAGCGGAAGTAAAGAATGAAAATCCGGTGGATGATTTCTTCGCGGCTCCCGTTCAGGAAGCAGATTCTGTTCTTGCAGTAATGGATTCAGTACAAATGGGTTCGCAGCAGGCAGAACAACTGATAACACTGGAAAACAGTAAGCTGAAAGTTGTTTTCTCTACTAAAGGGGGGAAGATGGTAAGTGCACAGTTGAAAGAATATTCCCGGTATGATGGAGATTCTTTGTACCTGTTCAATAACGATGCCGAATTTTCGCTTCAGTTAACCAATAAGCAAAATAAGGTACTTCATACCAATAATCTGATATTTACGCCAATCAAGGCAGAGGGAGACAATTCTCTTATCATGCGTTTTTCATATGCAGCAAACCAACATGTCGATTTTATCTATAAACTGGCAGAAGACGATTATATGCTGAAATATGATGTCAATCTGGTCGGGTTGCAACCGATGCTGGACAGAAACAAATCGGATGTGATAGAATTATACTGGGCGCAGAAGATGCGCAGACAGGAGAAAAGCGTAAAAAACGAACAGCGCTATTCGCACATCTATTATAAATATATAGGGGGTGATGTAAAAGAACTAAGCAGTGATAAAAGTGAACAACTGGAGGTGAAAGAACCTGCTAAATGGATTGCTTTCAAGAATCAGTTCTTTGCTCCGATACTGATTGCGGACGAGAAGATCGAAACAGCCCTTCTTGATTCTAAAGTTTTAGTAACTGATGAAAACAGCGAATACCTGAAAACAGTTGAAGCGACAATATATGCTCCGGCAACGGTAGATATGAATGCCGGAACCATAAGCGCCGGATTCACATACTATCTGGGACCTATGTCATTCACTTTGCTAAAAGGGTATGACAGCCATATAGACGATGTAAACAAACAACTCGATCTGGATAAGCTTGTACCACTGGGATGGACACTGTTCCGCTGGGTGAATCAATATTTTGTGATTCCGATCTTTAACTTGTTGAGAGGTACGGGAATGTCCATGGGTATTGTTATCCTGTTGCTTACTATAATTGTAAAACTGGTAATATCTCCACTCACATTCAAGTCATTCATGTCGTCGGCTAAGATGCGTGTATTACGCCCTCAGGTAGAGGAACTGGCTGCTAAATATCCGAAGCAGGAACAGGCTATGGAAAAACAACAGGCGACAATGGCTCTCTATAATAAGGCGGGGGTAAACCCGATGAGCGGGTGTATTCCGTTACTGTTGCAGATGCCGATATTGATTGCACTCTTCTCATTCTTCCCGAATGCGATAGAGCTTCGCGGGCAAAGCTTCCTTTGGGCTACCGATCTTTCCACATATGATGCTATCATTGAATGGAAAAACCATATTCCATTGATTGGTACACATATCAGTTTGTTCTGTATTCTGATGACGGTAACGAATATCATTTATACGAAATTCAATATGGAAATGACCAATACCGGACAGCAACAAATGCCGGGGATGAAGTGGATGATGTATCTGATGCCGTTGATTTTCCTTTTCATGTTGAATGATTACCCGTCGGGGCTTACATATTATTATTTCCTCTCGCTTTTGGTAACGATTTTATTAACAATCGGATTCCGGTATATAATAGATGAAGATAAGGTGTTGGCCAAGCTGGAAGCTAATAAAGCAAAACCGAAAAAGAAATCGGGTTTTATGGCTCGTTTAGCAGAGGCTCAGAAACTTCAGCAACAACAATTGAACGAAAAGAATAAGTCTAACAGTACCAAGAGAAAAAGGTAAGTCAGACACCAAAACATATAGAAGAAAAGGTTATTTCGGTTGAAGTAACCTTTTTTTATTTACTTTTGTGTGAATCCTATTGTTGAATATGAAGATTTGCTATCTTATATTAGCTCATAATAATTTCAGGCATTTAGACCGTTTGATAAATGCCCTGGATGGCACGGATTGTACCTTTTTTATTCATTTAGATAAGAAGGTAGTGCAGAAGTATTTTCCGCAATATAATAATGTGGAAGTAATTCCGGAGCGCACTGATATCAACTGGGGTGGATTTAATATGGTGGAAGCTACTCTGGCTCTGATGAAGCGAGGCCTGGAATATTCTCCCGGTGCAGATTATTATGTATTGATTAGTGGAGTAGATTATCCTATCCGGTCGAAGGAGTTCCTTTATCAACAGTTGGAAAAGGGAAAAGAATATATAGATATTGCTCCTGTACCGGTTCCATTTAAGCCAATAGAGCGTTATGGATATTACTATTTTGATTACGATCGCCGTAACCTGAAGCATTACAACCCTAAGTTTCTGGCGGAAGTATTACTTAAAAAGCTAAAAATAAAAAGGAAAGCACCGTTCAGGGTGTATGCCGGTACGCAATGGTTTGCCCTTACCCGCGAATGTGTGCAATATATTTTGACGACAGTAAGAGAGGATAAGCGATATACAGACTTCTTCCGCCATACATTAGTGCCGGACGAAGCCTTTTTTCAGACAATTATCGGAAACTCGCCGTTTCTGCAAAATACAGCCGCAAGCCTTACTTATACAGACTGGGAGGTTGCTGTCCCTCCGGCCACAATAGAAGAACGTCATATTGACTTTCTGGAAAACCATATCGAGTTCAATGATGAATACGGACAACGGTTCCCTTATTTTGCACGGAAGTTTAATGACGGCAGTGAAAAATTGCTGGAGGAAATACAAAACAGGTTATGGGGATCATCATTTATCCAAACTGGCTAACAGGTCTGCAATATAGCTTCGGGTGAAATCTTCCGGCTTCAATACGCTATTGTTCCATATTACAAGGTCGATATCTATTTTCACGATTCCGTTTTTTTTATCGGCCCCATTTCTCCCCATATCCTTTTCTATAGATTTCAATAAGCGGATGACTTCATCCATGTCCCTGTCTGTGTAGATAACAGCAAGCTGGTTCAGGAAATCGTTTCTGTAGATAGTGCCATAGGGCATGGTAACAGAAGAGTCTGAATAAGATATATCTGTAAATATATTATTCAGAAACTGATGACACAGGCTTAAATTTGATTCTCTGTCTTCGTTTGTACCGATACTGAGCAATGCTTTATTCATAACCGATGCAAATATACATTCAATTTCTTTAATCATATAAATATTTACTGCAATAACTTTTATATTTCATTCGACTACTATGGTAAACCCCAAATTATCCTAACTTGTAGCATCAATCAAAAGAGATATAAGCATTCATTAATTGTGCGTGACATGGAATAATTCAACGTTTTAAGTAGCGAGAGCAGAAGCAAAATGAATTTTGCTTCTGCCGAGTCACGAAAAACGACTAATGTAATTGAACGTTTCCATATATCAGCCAAAACATTTTAACGATTACCTACCTCTTAATACATAAATGTTAATTAACATCTGATTGCTTGATTTATTAAAGATATTGTCTACATTTGACATGTTGAAAAAACACATTTGAACCCATTCAGAACTACAATATAGTCTGAACCTCAAATACATAAAACCTTGAGTAATGTCTTTTATCATTATCATCCTAAGTCTGGCACTATTAATTGTGCTGATTTCATATTTCAAAATTAATGCATTTCTATCATTCCTGATAGTATCCATTCTTGCCGGAGTAGCATTAGGCATTCCATTAGAAAGCCTTCCTGTGTCGGTAAACAATGGCATAGGAACTATAATGAAAGACCTTACCTTGATTATCGTATTAGGCGCAATGCTGGGTAAACTTGTCGCAGAGAGTGGAGCCGCGCAAAAAATAGCTGATGTAATGGTCGCTGCTTTCGGCACGAAGCATATTCAATGGGGACTGATGATCACAGGTTTTATTGTAGGTATTCCTCTTTTCTACGGAATCGGGTTTGTACTCCTTGTCCCACTCATTTTTTCGATAGTGTATAAATACAAGCTGCCTGCTGTATATATTGGTTTACCAATGCTGGCAGCATTGTCCGTCACACACGGATTTCTTCCGCCCCACCCTTCACCTGTAGCATTAGTATCGATATTTAAAGCTGATATCGGGATGACTTTAATTTATGGCCTAGCCGTAGCCATTCCGGCAATCATTCTCGCAGGGCCTGTTTTTTCCAAGACACTAAAGAATATAAAATCCGGACCTGTAACCCTATTCGAGCAAAAAGAGACTACCGGAAATTTTAGAACACCGGGTAAAGCAAACAGTTTTATCAGTGCAACACTACCTGTATTCCTATTGATATTAGTAACGGTTATACCACTATGCTTCCCAAATATGAGTGTGGGAATAAAATCCTTTGTATCCTTTATCGGTGCTCCCTCACTAGTTATGTTGTTAGCGGTTATTGCAGCCACATACACTTTAGGTATCAGGCAAGGCAGAAGCATCAAAGAAGTAATGGATATATATGGCGATGCAGTGAAAGATATTGCTATGATACTGCTTATTATTGCCGGAGCAGGTATATTCAAACAGATTATGGAAGATAGTGGTGTGAGTACCGAACTGGCCAATAGTCTGGAACAATTACCTGTTCACCCGCTTATTCTGGGGTGGCTGATCGCAGCCATTATCAGGGGATGTGTCGGTTCTGCTACAGTAGCCGCCCTTACTGCTGCGGGGGTAATTATGCCGTTGGTTATCCAATCGGGAGTGAACCCGAATCTGATGGTATTGTCGTTGGGCGCAGGCAGTTTAATGTTTTCGCATGTGAATGATGCCGGATTCTGGATGTTCAAAGAATATTTCAACCTGAGTTTGAAAGATACGCTACGGTCATGGTCAGTAATGGAAGCCATTGTATCCATTGCCGGATTGATAGGTGTATTATTACTAAGTTTTATCATATAAGTAACAGAAAGTATTTAATGACATATTTTCAAATTATAACTACCTTTAGTAGTTGTACTTATCAAAACAACGTTTAAAGCAGTGAGAGCAGAGTCAAGTGTACTTGAACTATGCCGAATCGCGATAAACGACTAATGAATTGAATAAAAAGGTCTGCGACCTTAAAAAATATCAATAATTAAAAGAATAAATTATGAGTACTTACAATGCTGACGAACAATTTGAAAAATCAGGCCTGACACTTCCTCCGGCTCCGGCTCCCAAAGGAGTATACAAGCCTTGCATCATAGATGGAAAATATCTCTATCTGTCGGGACATGGCCCTGTACAGGATGACAAATCACTAATTATCGGACGGATAGGCAGAGAGCTTAGCCAGGAAGAAGGGAAACTGGCTGCACGCCAGGTAGGACTAACAATGTTATCTACGATCAAAACCAACCTTGGCAGCCTGAGTAAAGTGAAACGGGTGATAAAAATATTGGGAATGGTAAATTGCACTCCCGATTTTGAGTATCATCCATATATCATCAACGGATGTAGTGAACTCTTTGCTTCGGTATGGGGTGAAGAGAATGGGATAGGAACCAGAAGCGCTGTGGGGTTCGGTTCTTTACCGGATAATATTCCTGTTGAGATAGAGGCCTTGTTTGAATTATACTGATATATTTTTATCTATCTGATTTAGCCGATAGCCGTTATCTTTTAGCCGATAGCTCTTTGATAGAATTTATTGAAGGTTTAAAGATTGAAAAAGTAACAAATATAATAAAGCCTGCAAAGGTGTTACTTTTGTTACCTTTTGCGACTTGGTATCTTTACGAGAGACTTTTTAACCACGGAGTGAAAGGAGTTTCACGGAGTTTGTAAAGAAAAAGTGACAGTAGGAAAAAAGTAGAAAAATGTGTAAACTTTGTCTGGTTTTAACAATTTACATTTTAATAAATTATGGCCGATTGGTATAAAATAAACAACATAGAACAGATTGATTCCCCTGCCCTTGTGGTATATCCGGAACGGATTCAGGAGAATATAGACCTGGCAATACAAATAGCCAGAGGCACAAATAAACTCCGTCCTCATGTGAAAACAAATAAGATGAGGGAAGTTTGTGCCATCATGCTGAAATCGGGTATCACCAAATATAAATGTGCTACTATTGCCGAGGCGGAAATGTTGGCATTGGTGAATGCACCAGATGTATTGTTAGCATATCAGCCGGTAGGCCCCAAAATCGAACGTCTTATAGAATTGATAAAAGCATATCCCGATACACGGTTTTCCTGCCTTGTCGATAATGAAGAAAACGCTAAAGCCATCTCTGATTTATGCAGGGAAAACAATATCACACTGAATATCTTTATTGACCTTAACATAGGTATGGACAGAACAGGGATCAAGCCTGAGAAAGCTATAGATCTGGTCCAAGCTATTATAGATTTGCCCCGGATTCATATTGCAGGGTTACATGGCTATGACGGGCATATACATGATGAAGATACAGAGATACGATGCAAAAAAAGTGATATTTCATTTGCTTTAGCAGAAAAGGCCTATAAGGAAATTAAGCCCCTACTACCCCATCCTATCGCTCTGGTTATGGGGGGAACGCCAACATTCCCTATACATATACACCGTGAGAATTGCGAGTGTAGTCCGGGTACGTTTGTATTCTGGGACTGGGGATACAAACATATGCTTGAAGACTTGCCTTTCAAATATGCTGCAGTAGTTATCAGCAGGGTGATTTCGATTATTGACTCAACACATATATGTATCGATTTAGGGCATAAATCTGTTGCGGCCGAAAATCCATTACCGAGAGTCCATTTTTTGAATGCAAGTGAAGCTACACCTGTTGCCCAAAGCGAAGAGCATTTAGTATTAAATGTACCTGACAGTAATATATATCGTATCGGAACTGTCTTATACGGAATTCCGGTTCATATATGTCCTACTGTTGCTTTATACGACAAGGCATATGTGGTAGACCATAATGAGAAAATAGACGAGTGGAAAATAATAGCAAGAAACCGTTATATAAACTATTAAGGTCTCAGACCTTTTTATTATCCAGATTAATGGTAACAACTAATAGTTATCTAATTAAAATACATCATTAAATACATTCTGACTTAAATCTTAATAAAATGTCTAAACTATTTTTTGTAGATGCACATCTCGACCTTAGCATGAATGCTCTGGAATGGAACAGGGATTTACGCTGGCCGGTGGAAGAAATTAATATGAGCGAAGCAGGTATGACCGACAAGCCTGACAGATCAAGAGCGACAACAACATTACCCGAACTGAGGAAAGGAAATATCGGTCTGGTCGTAGCCACACAGATAGGGCGTGTTATAGAAAAGAACGGTTCTCTACCCGGTGCAGGCTGGCACTCTCCGGAACAGGCCTGGGCACAGACTCAAGGACAGTTAGCCTGGTACAAAGCCATGGAGGAAGAAGGGCAGATGGTGATGATAAGAGATAAAGAATCCCTGGAAAAACATCTGGATCTATGGATGAATGACGAACCGGACGACAATAAACCGATAGGTTATATTTTAAGCCTTGAAGGAGCAGATTCAATCGTAAATGTAAGCTATGTAGAAAGAGCCTACAACTACGGGCTGAGAGCTATCGGTCCGGCTCATTACGGTCCCGGAAGATATGCGAATGGCACAGATTCTTCAGGTCGTCTCAACCAAATGGGAATAGACTTATTGAAAGAAATGGACCGTTTGGGCATGATTCTCGATGCAACACACCTTAACGATGATGCATTCTGGCATGCACTAGAAATATATAAAGGAAATATTTGGGCTAGCCACAACAATTGCCGGGCATTTGTGAATCACAACCGCCAGTTTAGTGATGAGATGATTAAAGCGCTGATCGAACGCGGAGCTGTTATCGGAATAGCGCTGGATGCATGGATGATGGTTCCCAACTGGGTTCGTGGTGTCTCCACACCTGAGGGAATGAACTGCAATCTGGAAATAATGATAAATAATATAGACCGTGTTTGTCAGATAGCGGGAAATACTGATCACGCAGCAGTAGGAAGCGATCTCGATGGCGCTTTTGGCACGGAACAATGCCCGTATGATCTGAAAACAATTGCCGACTTACAGAAAATTCCACAGATGTTGAAAAACAGAGGATATAGTGATGACGATATTGAGAAAATAGCGTCTGGAAACTGGATTCGCTTTATAAAGAAAGCTCTGTAAAACATACAGAGAACGATAATCCATAAAAGACCTGAAAATTGAGATTCAGGTCTTTCATTATTGGACAGACAGGATATCCTGCTTATATTTTGTACTTTTGTCTAAGTTATCTAACACAATTAATTCACTTCATGATAAAAGCAATATTTTTTGACATAGACGGTACATTAGTAAGTTTCAAAACCCACCGCATGCCTGAGTCTACAGTCAAGGCAATTGAGGAGATCCGTAAAAAAGGGATAAAAGTATTCGTAGCCACGGGGCGACATTTTTCAGCAATCAACAATTTAGGAGATGTGTCCTTTGATGGTTATATTACAATGAATGGCTGTTATTGCCTTGCCGGGAAAGACAAGGTTATATTTAAACAAAGCATTCCTCAATCTGACATTGAAACTTTCATCGATTATCTGGAAAATATAGATCCATTTCCTTGTCTATTTGTTGAAGAGAATAAGCTATCTGTAAATATGGTGAATACAGATGTTCAATATTTATTCAAGCTCCTGAATTTTATAGAAATACCGACCAAACCATTAGAATACTACAGAGATAAAGAAGTATTCCAACTTACCGCATTCTTCACAAAAGAACAAGAAGAACAAGTCATGCAATCTTTACCTAACGGTAGTGCTATGCGTTGGTATCCCACATTTGCGGATGTAATATCAACAGGTATTGATAAGGGTGTAGGAATTGATCGGATCGGTGAATATTTTGGTTTTACAGCCAGCGAAACAATCGCTTTTGGCGATGGCGGCAATGATGTAGAAATGATTCGTCATGCCGGAATCGGAATAGTGATGGGAAATGCCGACGAATCCGTAAAAAGTATCGCAGATTATGTAACTGATTCTGTTGATAATGATGGTATATTAAAAGCATTGCAACACTTCGATATTATCTAAAAGTAAAACTCCATTGCATAAAAGACTAAGATTCTAAAAAGTGTATATTCTGGTTTCTATTTTATCTATACCCAGAATAAGCACTCATGTTGGTAGATTCTAGTTCTTTGAAATATTTCTTATTTTACGTTATTCTGCAAATTATATAGGGGATAATTAAATATTTGGTATATCCTGTCTAAATGATTTTTTAGATACATATCTGCTGTATCTAGATGCGGTATGCCTATTGCCTCACATACACAAACAAAAAAAGTCCCTCACTACTATAGTGAAGGACTTCTCTTCTTAAAACGGCGGTAACCTACTCTCCCACTTGCGCAGTACCATCGGCACGACCGGGCTTAACTTCTCTGTTCGGAATGGGAAGAGGTGGAGCCCCGGTGTTATAACCACCTGAATGCTTTTTATAGTGGATAGTTGATAGTGGACAATGTTTTATATGTAACTGTCAACTTTCAACTGTCAACTATATTGACTGATGTAAAAGAGCGAGTATCGTTAACTTATATTCCTAATATAGCAAACCTCTGGTTTGTTGTTCGGTGCCAGTTTTCTACGGTGAGTCTACTGGCACCATTGAAAGCGTCCGGGCAATTAGTACTACTCGGCTATGACATTGCTGCCTTTACACCTGTAGCCTATCTAGGTCGTAGTCTACAACCACCCTTAATGGATATCTTATCTTGAAGTCGGCTTCGTACTTAGATGCTTTCAGCACTTATCCAATCCGGACTTAGCTACCCGGCGATGCTCCTGGCGGAACAACCGGTAGACCAGGGGTCCGTCC
>NZ_GL891989.1:122285-150117 GCF_000213555.1 Dysgonomonas gadei ATCC BAA-286 | reverse complement strand
ATGTCCATAGGGCTGGGATTAAGCTTGCCTGAGGGCTATACGGTCTTTTTACTTCCGTACGCGACTGCTTACACAAATCAGGGAATGCAGGTCTCAAAAAAGTCTCAGGCAGCTTGAAATGCGCTTCCAGAGATACGATATGGTCATCTGTGACGAGTTTGGATATGTCTCTTGTGATAAGGAAGGAGGAGAACTGCTCTTTAACCATCTGTCCCTAAGAGCCGGTAAGAGGTCTACAATCATTACAACAAATCTTGCTTTTGACAGATGGGGGGAAATAGTAAAGGATAAAGTTCTCGTGGCTGCCATGGTAGACAGACTCACGCATAAAGCATATCTTATCAATATGAATGGACAATCTTACAGAGTTAAAGAAACTAAAAAAATGTTACAATCTAATGAGGAATAAATATCTTTAACCAATCTCGTCCGAGACACTTAGTGGTATACTTTTCAATTACTAAGTGGACTACTTTTCAATTATATTATACATGAATTGAGGGAGTGAGTACGGAAGTTGTAATATTATATTTTCAAACAAAAAATATTCTTATCATTATAATCTATAATATTGTTTTTTCAATTAAGTGTATGTGTAATAATTAAATAGATATATCTATAAAAGTTAAGAATGAGAGATGATTTTTCTAAGATAACAAAAGAAATTCTTGCTAAACGAGTAAGTTTTAAATGTTCTAATCCAAATTGTAAAAAAATAACAATTGGAGCTCATTCCGTAGATGATAAAATAATAAATTTAGGAGTGGCTTGTCATATTACGGCAGCAGCAAAAGGAGGTCCAAGATTCTGTGAGGAAATAACCCAAGAACAAAGAAAAAGTATTCAAAATGGTATTTGGCTATGCCAAAATTGCGCAAAACTAATTGACACTGACATAAATAAATATAGTTATGATGAATTAATAAAATGGAAATCACTTGCAGAAAAAGAATCATTATCTGTAATTACAAGTGATTACACCCAAAAAAATCAAAATTCAACTCTTTTCGATAAAAGAATACTTGCTTATGAAAAGCTTTATTATGAAATAAGAGAAGTAGATATTTTATTAAAAGCTTTAATTGATTCTAAAGAAATGTCAATCCAAGAAAAGAAGGATGCCGCATTTTATTTGGGTCTTCAAATTGCACAATTTACTGATGATAATAGTTTTTATCTCCAAAATGAGATTACTGTACAATGCGTTGGTACATTTATCGGAGTAGATGATATTTTTTCTCCGAATAGTAAGATAAGTAAAATAAGTTTAGACAATTACAATAAAAATATTAGGGCATCACAAGAACTTCTGAAATCTGTTAATGAAAAAGGGTTGATTGATACTTCCCAAAAAACTGCACTAATGTCACGATATTCTGAACTTAAATCAGAACAAAATGATTTTCTTTGATTAAAATATTTTCAATAACTATTTACATTGAACTTTTAGAATCTTATATATAATGTGATATAAGATTGAAATATGTTTTACTCTACTATCAAGAAGGGGAAAATGTATGCTGTAGACTACATAGTTTATTCAATTATGTAATCTATAATAATAAAAAGTAAAACTTTAAAATGAATAGTTATGAAAATAAGAATTTAAAATTTGATACTGTAAAAATTAGGACAAAGAAAGAATATTTTAAAGAACCAATAGTATCGTTCACACCAAACATTAATCCAAATGGGGAATGTACAGGGATGTATTATAATTCCAAAAAAGATAAATCAATACCTTATAATTTATTTATAGGAATTAATAATAACTCTCAATCATTAACCTTAGAATTTTCATCTAAAGTTCTGTTAGATGATTACCCTAAACTAATAACAAGGGCAACACTACGGCAATGCTT
Source organism: Dysgonomonas gadei ATCC BAA-286 (assembly GCF_000213555.1). Lineage (GTDB taxonomy): Bacteria > Bacteroidota > Bacteroidia > Bacteroidales > Dysgonomonadaceae > Dysgonomonas > Dysgonomonas gadei. The sequence continues at coordinate 148,255 of NZ_GL891989.1, read as the reverse complement.
AGAAAACATTAATAGGTTAGGTATATGCACTATTGATGTCAATAATATTATCAATGATTGTTACTTTGATAAGATACACATAACACGAGATATAGACTATCACTTAACCAATGATGTATTTACTTCTCTAAACTCTTGTGTTGGTAACTATAGACGTTATAAATGGGAGCACTACGAGGGTGAAGGTATCAGATATTCCAAAGATGTAAAGTCTAAAGAATGTAAAGAAACTATTGTTATATATGATAAAGAAAAAGAGATACAGAGTAGTAAGAATAAACAGTTTTTTGATTTACTTGATAATCCTGATGCTGTAATAGGTTACTTTAGTGGCAAAACACGCTTTGAAATGGAATTGGATTCACCAAATAAGATATGTAAATTTCTCAATATTGGTTCAACCCATATCAATTATATATTCGGGTCGGATGTAAACCCTTTACTTGTTCAATTCAACAAAGTCTTTGGTAAAGGTGAAATTGAAAATAAGTATTCTATTACTAACTATGAAGATTATTCGATGCAAGCTATCATTGAAAAACATAATGGAGATTTAAAGAAGATTGAACAAGAGATGAAAGACCTTCATGTGTATAGCTCTAATTCTCGTACAGGTTTATCCAAACGAATGAAAAAGATAAGACAGCTACATTCTGAAATGTATAACAAAACACACGGTTCTATCAATATTTTAGCTGAAATCAGGGGAAAACTAAGCTCAAAACTGCCATATTTTACACACTCGTGACACAGACCGTATATGTATTATTGCATGAATTTACGAAAAATGGCTATTTCAGTGAGATTTTGGCGTAAAGCAATTGAGAGGTGTATGAGATTTAGTTTTTTTGTAGCAAAATAAAAATGTGTCAATATAATCTATAAGTCGATATATTGACACACTTAGTTTTGTATCAGTTTAATTTAAAAGGTTATATTGATTTTCAAATGACTTTATAAGTCACTGTTAATGTGCCATTAATGACAATTGTTTTTTTAAGATTAGAAAGATATTTAGCTTCTTTAAATTCAACAGTTAAGACCTTTTTAGAATTATCTACGTTTTTAACAATGATTTTCCCTGATTGATAGCTGTCTTGCACAAACCATTCAGAACCTTTGTTACGTTGAAATAAGATGCTGAACTTAGATGTAACATCTGTTTCTGTACTGATGCTTTCTTTTGCTGAAAATTCGGCTTGGATATAAACACGTTTTTCGGTTGTTTGGACATCATTTACCCAAAAGGCAAATACCCCATCTTCATATTCAGCTTCTAAATCTGTTATCTCTACAGATTTTCCATCAACAGTTAGTGAAGATTTTGTATTTCCACCATCTTCAATATCATCATCGTCATCGTTCCCACACGCTGAAAAACTAATACTGATACAACAAACCATTACTAAAACAGATAAAAATTTGAAATAATTCTTTTTCATGAAAAATTGATTTTAATTAATTAAATAAGTTTTAGTTATCATAAATGATAACCATGTGCGAAGATAATAGCATTTTCTTTAGTTATCAAATATGATAATTAAAAGATTATGAATAAAGAAGATTTGCTAATTGCTATAGGTAAGAATATCAAAAAGATACGAGAAGAAAAAAAAATTAGTCAAGCTGAACTTGCAGCAAGATGCAACTATGAAAAGTCTAACATGAGTAGGATTGAGTCGGGAAAAACAAACCTTACTATTGGTACATTGCTGAACATTGCTGAATCATTAGATACAACAATTATACATATCGTTGATATAAGATAGAACCTTTATACAGAGCGTTTCTTTTGCTGTAGCACACCTTTTCTAATTATTACCTTATCATTAACATACTTCTCGTTTAAACCTCGATTATATAAAGTTTGTGGTGCTATTCCTATACTATCTTTTGATAAAGTGTCATAGATAGCTTGTATTGAGCCAAAATAATAATGTTCATCTGTAGTCAAAATATGAACATGAATAATCTGTCTTTGTTGTGATTCTTTTCCTTTCATTCTACAAATATACTACAAAATAGTAAATATAATTAAAATAACTACTTTTACATTTGGTAAATATATTAAATATAATTACTCTTGGATAATAATCATAAATGATAACAAAATGAAGCGAGTTTGTATATATTCAAGGGTAAGTTCAAGTAATGGAACACAAGACTATCAACGTCAGATTAACGATTTAAGAGCGTTTGCAAGCCAAAACAACTATGAAATAGTAAAGGTGTTTGCTGAAATGGTCAGTGGAGCTAAGAAGAACTCAGAACGACCTGCTTTGATGGAATTGATAGACTTTGTTAATACCAATGCTATAGATAAGGTTTTGGTAACAGAACTTAGTCGTTTAGGTCGTGATACATTACAAACTCTACAAACCATCGAATTACTTAATCAAAACAAAATTTCATTATATATTCAAAACTATAACATTGAAACACTGACAGCAGACAAAGAGATTAATCCTATGTCTCAATTCCTAATCACCATACTTGCAGAAGTTGCACGCATGGAACGCAAAACCATTCGTGAACGTGTAGAATCGGGGTATAAGAACCATTTAGCGAATGGTGGTTCAGTAGGTCGTAAAGTCGGTTATAAAAAAGATAACGAAGCTATGAAAGCACAGTACACTGAGGATATAAAACTCTTAAAAAAAGGATATTCGTTGCGAAACATAACTAAAATTACAGGTACATCTGTAAATACTTTACGCAAGGTAAAAGCACTGATGTAGGTAGAGGGGGCGTATCCCTACCCCCCACCCCCTATCTGCGTATCCCCAAAATATTTTTTAAAGAAAATAGGGGTACTCAAATACGGGGTATGGTTAGCTGTATATCTTAGGTCTGAAAAATTTTCTAAAATATTTTTAACTTTTTTTCAAATATTTTTCTCTTTTAATTTTATTAATGGTATATTTGTTAAAATCACAAATTGGTAATAGTAGTATGCAAGAAATATCTTGTATGCCTGTTGTTTACATTCGGTAGTTAATGCTGAGTGTAGACCTTTTTGTGTCTGCTGTAGTCTGTGGCAGCAGTAAATATTTAATCGACAGACACCTAAATAAAGAGTATAAGATGAAAGTTAATGTTAAGTTTAGAAGTATGCAAAAAGATTTTAAACAGTGGAAAAAATAAATATACAGATAATGAAATAAAGCTAATAAGAGATTTTGTCTTCTTTTTAGCTGAATTACAAATAGAGAATAATAATATAGAAAATTAATAAGTTATGATGAATAAATATAAAAATGCTGTGATATACTGTAGAGTAAGTTGTGATGAACAGGCAAAAGGTACAAGTCTTGATTTTCAAGAAGCATCTTTAACAGAATATTGTAGAAGAAATAATATCAATGTTCTGCATGAGCCTTTTAGAGAAGATTACAGTGCTAAAACATTTTCTAAAAGACCCGAAATAAAGAAAATGATGAATTTCCTAAAATCACATAAGAATGAAGTTGATGTAGTTCTATTCTATACTTGGGATAGATACTCAAGAAGTTTAGAATATGCTTTAACTAATATTAGGCAGTTAAAGAAATTAAATATAGAAGTAAATTCTATTGTGAATCCATTAGATAATAATGCGTCTGACTTTCCAACAATGTTAGGGATTTATATAGGAAGTGCAGAATCAGAGAATAACAAGATATCTTTGAGAACTAAAAATGGTATTCATGAAAAGGCTGAAATGGGAAAATGTACAAACAAAGCACCAAGAGGGTATCGGAATGTTCAAATAGACGACCATAACAAGTATGTAGAAATAATTGAAGAAGAAGCTATAATAATACGTCAAATTTTTGCAGAGGTGGCAAAAGGAGTAGAAACCGCAACCTACATACGAAAGCAGTTTCTACGAAAAGGATACAAGATACCTGAAACCTCATTTTTTGAGTTGTTGCGAAATCAGTTTTACATAGGACAGATATTTGTTCGTGAGTTTGTAGATGTGGCAAATGAACGAAAAACTATTCCTGCTCATTATGTAAAAGGGTTACATGAGCCTATCTTAAAAACAGAAAAGGAAGTTGAGAATTTTTGGAAAGTACAAGAAATTCTTGATGGGAAAAAGAAAAAGACACCAAAACTATCAAAAAAAGTACACCCTGATGCTTTTTTAAGAAAGTATTTGAAATGCCCTGTATGTGGTGCATCTATGACAGGTGCACCAAGTAAAGGAAATGGAGGAACTTACTATTACTATAATTGTAGTAAGGATGGAAAACATTTTAGATGTAGGGCTGAAAATGCTATTGAAGGATTTACTAAATATATATCATCATTAAAACCCAATAAAGAAGTATTAAAGTTATATACAGAAGCCTTAAATTTTTTGAATAAAACAAATAATGAAGAAAAGGAAATTGATATTCAAAAATTTGATATTGAAATTATGCGAATAGAAGAAAGAAGAAGTAAGTTAGAGGATATGTATATGGATGAAAAAATAAAACAGGATGATTACGATAGAATGAAGGAGAGATATAAAAAAGAAATTGCAGTCATTCAAGAAAAAAAGACAATAGAAGAAAACCTAAACCGTTCTAATATCGAACCAAAATTGAAATACTCTATTGACTTGATAGACAGAATGGATTACTACATAAAAGAGGGTAAGGTCGAAGTAAAATGTAAGCTATTAAGTTCAATGTTTCCCGAAAAAGTAGTTTTTGATGGAAATTCATATCGAACCAATTCTTATAATTCTGTATTGGATTTAATATATAAACAAACCAATGAGTTACGAGGTAAAAAAAGAAAAAACGGAGAGAGTTTTTCAACTTTCTCCATCTCAGTACCCAGAGCCGATACAAAACCTACTAAACACCATCCAATCAAAAGAATATAAATATTTAATATTTAGATATTTATATTCTTTTTGTAAAGTTCTATTTTTCCTTAATTTGAGTATTTTGTGTTATTTTTTACACCTTTTTTACACCCCAATTGAAATATTATTTTACCTTTGTCAATAAGAGTTAAGAAAGAGAATACAACCTCAAAATCTTATAATAATGGCTAAGATTCAAACAAAAACTAAAGAAAATCCCAAATTACAGCAAAAAGCATTAGCGGATGGCAGGCAAAGTTTATATCTTGAATACTACATGGGATATAATAAAGTGGTTGATGAAAATACAGGTAAAGAAAAAATAAAACATATACGAAGCAAAGAATATTTAGGGTTATATCTTTTAGCAAATCCAAGAACACCAGAAGAACGCCAGAAAAACAAAGAAACTCTAGCTTTGGCTAGTGAAATTCGAACAGACAAAGAAAGAGAATTAGTTAACCAAAAGCATGGTAAAGTATCTCCGGTGAAACAAAAAATAAATTTCATTGACTATTATCAGTCCTATGTAGATGCTTACACAAAGAAAGATATTCGTATGATGGAAGGGTGCCTCCAGCGATTCAAAGATTTCTTATCTGAATACTACCCTGCATTAAAAGTCAATATTCGCCCCGATCAGATAGATAAAGATATGATGATTAAGTTTGTCGAATATTTACAAAGCCGATCTGTGGGAGAAGGTGCGAGAGGATATTTCCAACGCTTTAAGAAAGTAATTAAACATGCAACCGAAAAAGATATATTCCTTAAAAACCCTTGTAATGGAGTTACATGTGTAGTTGATGATAGTGCTTTAACTAAGGATGTACTAACATTAGAAGAAATACAACAGCTTGCTAAGACTCCGTATCAGAATGGTGATATAAAAAGAGCTTTTCTCTTCTGCTTATATGCGGGATTAAGATATTGTGATGTCGTTGACTTAAGATATAGCAATGTAGACTATTCGAGTAAGAGAATCAAGTTTGAACAAGCTAAAACAAAAGGCCACTCGAAAAATTCCATCGTCATTATTCCTCTTAGCCACACCTTATTAAGCCTTATCGGAGAAAAGCCTAAGAAAGATGATTATATATTCAAATTACCAAGTCATACAGGATGTTTGAAAGCTCTAAGAACGTGGGTTGCCCGTGCAGGAATCGATAAGCACATTACTTGGCATTGTGCCAGGCATTCATTTGCAGTCAATTTATTGGGAGAATGCCAGACTGATATAAAAACAGTAGCATCACTTTTAGGGCATAGTGGGCTGAAACACACTGAGAAATATACCCGTGCGGTAGATTCATTAAAAGAAAAAGCCGTAAATTCATTGCCTGAAATTAGCTTAGAATAAACATATAACCATGAATAAAGGAGAATTGAAAATCGGTGATAGCCAAATTATAATATATCAAACACCCGATGGTAATACACAATTAGATGTTACTTTAGAAAAAGAAACAGTATGGCTAACACAGGCTCAAATAGCTAATCTATTTGGCACAAAGCGTCCTGCTATAACAAAACATCTAAATAATATATATAAATCAAATGAATTAGACGAGAATAGCACATGTTCCATTTTGGAACATATGGGTAACGATGGTAAACAGCAATACCAGACTAAATTTTATAATCTGGATGCAATCCTATCTGTCGGATATAGAGTTAATTCAAAAAATGCAACATTATTCCGTATTTGGTCAAATAAAGTTCTAAAAGACTATCTTGTAAAAGGTTTTGTTGTCAATGAACAAGCTAAAGTAAAGCAATTGCAAGAAGCGTTGGCTTCTATAAAGGTATTAACAGGAATAGCGACCAGAAGCGAAACAACAAAGGAACAAGCCAATGATATATTGCAGGTAATTAGTGATTATACTTATGCCCTTGATACATTAGACAAATATGATTATCAATCTCTTGAAATAGATAATACTACAACAGAAGAGGTATTCCATGCAAATTATGATAACGCAATGGAAGCAATAGAAACTTTGCGGGAAAAGTTCGGCAGCGGAGGTCTTTTTGGAAATGAAAAAGACGAATCGTTCAAAAGTTCTATTAGTACCATTTATCAGACCTTTGGTGGAGAAGATTTATATCCAAGTGTAGAAGAAAAAGCAGCAATGTTATTATATTTAGTTGTTAAAAACCATTCTTTTAGTGATGGCAACAAACGGATTGCAGCATTTCTCTTCTTATGGTTTTTAGAAAACAATGGCATCTTATATAAGTCAGATAGTTCAAGATTGATAGAAAATAACACCTTAGTAGCTCTTACTTTGATGATTGCAGAGAGTAAGACTGAGGAAAAAGATGTGATGGTAAAAGTAATTGTTAATTTGATAAATAGAAACAATTAAGAATAAGACATAAAGAAAGTTGTTAATATAAGTCAATGAGTAAACCCTCTATTAAGTTAAATTGTTTTAAATAATATCGAATGAAGTTACAAGACCTTAATTAAAACTATTTAACGCTCTCTTTATTAAAAATATTAGCAATATCTAACTTAAAATCTTAAGATTATGAGAAAAATCATTTTTTTATTTAGTATTGTAATACTTTTTGCCAGTTGTAGTCAAGATGATTTATCGCAACCTACAAGCAATAATGAGTCGCAAGAAGTAGCCAGATTAACCGATGTAAATTATCCTCTAAAGGCTGAATTTGCAAGAGCATTAGTCAATGTTTTAGCTGAGAATCAAAGTGCAAGAAAACTCATTAAAGACGAATCGCTTAAAAAGTTTAATTATGATTATGATGTAATGTATTTATTAATTAACGAAATTCCTTTAGACGACGGACAAACCTTTGACGATTTGATGCTTAATTACATTGATTCTAACACTTTTAATTTAATAAAAGAGAAATTGCCAACATTAACAATGTTTGTTCCTGAATTGCCTGATAATACATTTTCAGCCGAATTATGGGATATAACTAAAGAAATTCCACAAGTAGCCATACGAACAACAAATACGAATGATGTTCCGATGATTGATGTGTCGGGTGAAGAATGGATATTAGAAGGTCAATATATCCCACTCTTCCCTGTTGTAGTTGTAAAAGAGAATGAGCGTATTGTGTGGAATCCGAATGCAACTAAAACCTTAAAATCAAGTATAGGTAAAAAAACTTCATTTGCTTTTATCCATGAGGATTATAATAACTCAGAAGCTAAAAAAAACTTGAACACAAAGTCTATTGTAGTTGACGGATATACTATACCTACTGATTTAGAGAAAGTATATCAATCTTATGATATATATAGTAATTATAGTGGATGGCAACGTGATTATATTTATTATAATATGACCCCAACGCAAACTAAAGGAGTATTCAATTACGATTATATAGAACATATAGTAGGCTTTCAACTTCTAGGAGATCCTGTTACTGGAGATGCTCAAGGAATTATAAGAAAAATAGCAGATCAGACTGGAGATCCAACTCAGAAACCAGATAGAAGCGGAAATCTAACAGCATGGACAGATGGTGAATTTGAATTCCATGTTAAATTATACATAGGAAACATATTAGGCACTGGTAATGAAATGCTTAAAATAATCAGAGCTTCGGGTTATGATTTATTTTCTGCTCAAACTAAACCAAATCCTGCATATACAGGAATAGGAAGTAATGCTCCTAGGGCTATTTTCAGTCATTTGAGTTGTAACTATTTAAAGGTTTCACAACCCCTTTTCGAATGGGATCTTGAGAATATAAGTCCTACAATAAGAATATCTGTTGAAGAATATGATCCTTCCCAATCAACAGTTAGTACCCAATCGACAGCTACAAAATTCGCAACAAATTTTGGGTTTGATGAAAGTTGGGGGGAAAAAGTGAAAAAAGGTTTAAAATTTGGAGCTAGTGCTGAGACCACAAAAACAGTGACTTATCAGGTGACAACGACTTTGAGTAGTGATAAATTAGGAGATATCATAGTTAATTTTGGAGATAATATAATTCACAATAAAGATCTTATACGCAGACAGCTACGAGGAGGAGGTAGAGGCGAAAATCGAGATCTTAATTTCAATCAAAAATATACATCTGGAGATTTTCAAATATTCATTGCACCTAAGCTTGTTGGTGCAAAATGATCAAATCTATTTGTATAATAGAGGCTGTTAGTTATGGCAGCCTCTATTCTTTTAAGGATTATTGATAATCTTGCAATTTATAGGATATTCTTTTCCTGAATATGTGTGCATAGCTATTCTATCTTTATAATAATTGCTGACGACAACAACAGTAAACATCTCTTCTAAATATTTAGGCTGTATAGTATTCATGCCATTATTATTAACTATATCTGATTGGTCTGGTATATATTCCTTGTCATTTTTTATAAATTTCCCATCCCCTTTATAAATTGAACCAAAGAAATCCATTGAGTCATATCCATAATATATATAAATATTTGAACCTATATCAGGATTTTCTGTAAAGCTATTTTCTTTTAGAAAAAATACACTTACATTGATATTCTTATCAACAACCTCATTTTTGTTATCATCATTGCATGAATATGAAATACTAGTTAGTATCAACAGCCCTATAAATCCAATCTTTTTCATAAAGTTTTAGGTTTTAATTTTCTGTATCAAATATACAAAATATAAACTTAGTTAGATTATTATATTTAACCTCTTACCTTATTGCGATTAATTCCTCTATGAAAATTACTCCAAAAACCGGATATATTTGAGAGTAAATATTTATATTTGTATGAATCAAAATCAAGTAATAACATATATTTATATTGCTATGAAAAGATTTATAATATTTATTGGTATATTATCACTAATAGTATTTACAGGATGTGATAAGGATGATAATACAGACCCTATTGTAGAGACTGACAATGACATTAGAATTAGTGCAGTATATACAACTAAAGAAAATCCAAATAAGGAGTTTGTTGATTTCGGTTCGAAGATTTATATATACTACGAAGCTGAAATTTATGGTTCCCTATATGAGGGTAATGGAAAGTTTATAAATAATAATAAAGTGTTTACGCCTGCCCAAACGGCTGAAATAGATATGACTGGTATTACTGTTATTACGCCAAAATATATAGATAAACAGATAACTATAGTAATAGAAAGTGCATACTACAATAGATTATCCATAGATAGCCATTTGTCAGCAAAACGTCCCATAAGTATAAAATTGATAACTAAACCATAAAAACGGATAATACCGGTTTTTTATGATTGAATTCAAAATTTAGCAAAAAATAAGAGATTTTATTTAATATAATTTCAAAGGTGCGATACCCAGTTTAACCCATCCTGTATTGTAGTTAGGACTTAAGTTCGGAACATAATGGGGAGTAGCACTATATGTAGGACCGTAGATATTATCTCCGTTATATTTATAAACATACACCGTCCGAACATTATCATTAATTATTACGTCATCACCGAAGCTAACAACAGTTTCCCCTAATTCATCATTACCTTTAGTTACTGTAGATTCGAATGTTGTAGAAATTGTACGCTTTGAAGACCCACCCCATTTCAGGCCAACCTTATCACTTTCTCCGGTTGTTGAACTTTGTTCAAAGTTTGTTGCGAATTCTGCGGTAGTCGTAATAGAAGATTTTTGAGATTCTGCATTATCAACTTCTTCTACTGCAATTTTTATAGCATAGGCAAATGTTTCCAGATCCCATGTAAACAAAGGTTGATTAACCACAGTCTCTCTTACATTAAAATTACCGGTGAATTGAGCATAACGAGGCCCGGTTATCTCCATTATAGGCTCAAATAGTTCAGACGGTTGCACCCGTATTAATTTGAAGGTTTCAGTACCAAAGCCTGCTATATTCCCAACATAAATTTTAATTTTAAATTCAAATTCGCCATCTGTCCAACCTGCAAAACCACCATATCTGGGATGTTTACCTTTATGATGCGGGTCATCTTTCTGGTCTCCTATTTTAGCTAATGCCGCTAGGCCATTTCCTGTAAGTTGGAAAGTGACAATACTTTCAACTATAGATTTATCTAATGTGCCTCTGGTCTTAGTTGGAGTTAAATCATAATAGCTATAATCCCTTTGCCATCCATTTGAATTTTTAAAATGTTTGTACGCATCTACTGTTTTTTTTATATGAGTCGGTAAATCAGCTTCAGTCGGATTTGGATTTACATTTGACCCTCTACTTTTAGTAGTTTTCTGATTTTCGGAATTATTAAAAATTTCATCTATAAAATAGAACTGTTTTTCAGTATTAGCAGACTTTAAAACTGAAGATGTTGATTTTAGGCCATCACTGGTTCGTGTGGCTATCCTCTCATTTACCTTGACTACAATTGTTGGAAATATTGGAATACGGTCATCGTCTATTAGTTCCACATTCCCATTCTTTTCATAAATCTTTACTCCATTAAGTTGAGGGTCTATTAAAGCTATTGCTATTTCATCATTGGCAGTGTTCCACGTTTCAGCAGAAAAAGAATTAGCAGGTAACACTGGAACAAATAGAGATATTGTCGGGAACAATTCTTCAATTCTCTCCAGAGATCTAAGGTCAATGTAATTGAGCAATAAACCCCTGAAGGTATTACCGTCACTAAGCGTTTCATTTTTTATCAATTCATAGAGAACATCATAATCGAAGTTGATTTTCTTTAATGCTTCATTCTTTATCAAGACCCTTGATTCAGTGCTTTCATTAATTACTTTCACTAGAGCTCTACTAAATTTTTCTTTTAATTCTAATTCTGTCTCAGAATTCTTTACAGAAATTGAAGTGTTATCATTTTGTTCTTCAATTTGATTACTACAAGATGTTGCAATAATGACACATAAAATAATAAAAATGAGATTTTTCATATGGATTAAATTTTAATTAATAAATAAAGCTTGTAAGGCTAGGTTTTATAATATTAACACTTTTATGTTAAAGAAAGTTCATCCTGTTTAATGTAATCTTGTATGTTCTAATTTAAAATTTGGTTAAGGCAATTATGTATTATGTGTAATATTTTGCTCCAACTTTGCCATGTATCATAAAATTTCCTTCATTATAACTGTACATTTATCTATACAATTCATTATATTTGTTTTATGTGGGATTTTAAAATATTAGGATTATGGATATTAATTTAGTTAGTAGTCCTAACTTCAGGAGAAACTAGAAAAAAATACTTTGAATTGGTAAAAAGAAAAAGGGTTGTTATAACCTAAAGAGGGACTAATCTTTATAAATAGGGATTGAGGATATACTGAAAAAATATCCTCGCATTAAAGAATGAATTGAACATTAACATTAAGAGTTTCCTCTACATAAAGTTGAAAGAGGGGTTCCTTAACTATCGCAAATAATGCGATACTTCATATCTCATTATCTTTTATAGTAATCCATAATATTTTTATTAAGATAGAAGAATATGAATAAACTTGCTTATATCAATTATACCTCCAAAGAAGCCAATCGTAAGATATGGAACTACTTGATGGATAAATATGAACTTCTGAAAAAGAAAAGCATTGTATTGGCATATTTATGGCTTCCGATAGCTTGTATTGTATTTGGTATTGTTGCTATAGTCAGTTGGATTAGCAGTCTTATTTTGTTTCGTAAAAAAGTCCGCTTTACACCTCATTATCTCAGGGCATGTATCGAGACGGCTAATATGACCCAAGAACAAACAATTGCATTTCTTGATGATGAATTTTCTGTATATAAGAATAAGCTATCATATGGTAATATATCATTAGCAAAACAAAAACAGATAGAAGCAACATTCGATATTTTATACAACCAATACAAACGTCCTGAATCAGATCAAAAGCATGTGGAAATAATCTCGAATTTTTCAACTCTACACCAGAACCTTCAAACAATAGGAGAAGAGACCAATCGAGACCTAAGAGATATTAAGCAAGAAACAATATCCATATCCGAATACACAGATAAGAAACTATCTCAAGAACAGGAAGAAGAAAAACGTAAACTAGAGAAAGCCCAAAAAGAAGCATCTAAATATAATCGGAAAAAGGGACGAAACCTTGACTCGTTTGAAAGTGCACTGTCAGATAAACAGGTAGGCATACTTGTGAAATATTGTAATCAAATCCCGACATTCAATATAGATATTACACAAGCCGAAATGAAAGCAATACTCCAATGCACCCATACCAAACCTTTACAAACAACCGTGAATAAATATATTGCATTACTTTTCACTCGTCTATATGAAGAAAAACTGATTTGTGAAACATGGAAAAGTGTAGCCATGAAAGAGAAGTGCTTTCTTTCTGCCAAAGGCAAAGAGCTAAACGCAAAAGACCTGTCATCCGCCAACTCAACATCGGGGATTATTAAACCTCAGGTATATGACTTGATTGAAGAGTGTATAGATAAAATAAAGGAAGCATAATATATACCCGTCCCCAACGATTAAGCCTGCAATCCCCTTGCAGGCTTTTTTATGTTTAGAGGAAACTATCCTCCAAAGATTGGCGGTTAATGCCAATACATTGGTGTACAATGTTGCCAATGTTTAGATGATATTATTTCGTGATCCGAAAGGTAGTCGCGACACCTGATTGTATCACTTTTAATATTGTTTATTATGACTAATGATTTAATTGAAAAACGTCTGGAGAAGATAGAGAATCTTCTCATGGGACAAAAAGATGTATTCACCTTTGAGGAATGCTGTCAATATACAGGTATATCTAAAACCTACATGTATAAGCTGACATGTACTAATAAAATCCCACATTCCAAGCCTCACGGAAAAACTATTTATTTCAGTAAGGAAGAAATAGACAGATGGCTGTTAAAGAACCCGATTAAAACAACAGAACAATTGGAGCAGGAGGCAGCAACCTATGTTATCTCCCCAAATTCAAAACGAAAGAAATAACTCTTTTAGGCTCGTCGGGAGGAGTGGTCTCCCCCCTTGCCGCCGGGCGATCCCCGACCGATGAGTTATTGGTGTTTTGTTCCGGCTGAATTTGGGGCATTCGCTCATCTGACTAGCACCTGTCAGATTTTGAAGTCCAGTGTGTTTAGCTCGCTGAGTTTATACAGTATGCCTGACCGCCCAAAGTCCAGCTAAATTATCAGGCTGTCCTCCGACATTACACGACTCCGGTTAGCAGCTATCCTCCCAAGTTGAGGCGCATGGCAAGGTTATGGAAATGTATACATTTCCTACCTTGCTCCGCCTTTGGCGGAGGGGAAAACCGCTCCCGTTGGTCGCAGTTTTATGAGAACGGCATTAAAGAAATAAGCGTTTATTTTAATTAAAACAAGCTGAATATTATGCATGATAATATAAAAGATAACATATCAAAAAATAGAGTTTCTGCACGGCTGAAAGAGAAAGTCATTAGTGTAAGGGTTACAACAATGGAGTATTTAGCCCTGAAAAAAAGAGCCCGGAATGCAGGTATGAGTTTAAGCGGTTTCGCCCGTTCTTCATTGCTCTCGGCTAAAGTAGTCCAGCGTATAGGCAAAGACGATGCAGATACGCTTCGCAAACTATCGGGAGAAGCCAATAACCTGAACCAATTGGCAAGGTCTGCCAACAAGGATGGATTTACAAGTGTAGCGATAGAAATAACAAGCCTGCGAAACATGATTGTAAGTATTATTAACCATTTATCAGATGATTGGAAAAATTATGCAAAGAGCCGCTTTTAAAGGATGTGTCCGCTATGTAATGAATAAGCAGGATGCAAAGATGATAGCTGCCGACGGGGTACTTCTATCCAATATGGATAGTATCATTAGAAGCTTTAACACCCAACGCCTGATGAAACCGAATATCAAGCATCCTGTCGGGCATATATCGTTAAGCTATCTGCCTGATGATGCTGACAGGCTTACTAACGGGGCTATGGTAACATTGGCTAAAGAATATATGCAGGAGATGAATATAACCGATACCCAGTATATCATCGTACGCCATTATGACAACGGAAATCCCCATGTGCATATCGTCTATAACCGCATTAATAATAACGGCAAGGTGATAAGCGACAAGAACGACCGTTACCGCAATGAGGCTGTCTGTAAGAAAATAAAGAATAAATACGGATTGTCTTACGGTAAAGGAAAGACTAAAGTCAAGCAGCATAGGCTAAGAGGTAAGGATAAAACCAAATATCACGTGCATGATGGAATAAAAGAAGCTTTGAGAAGAGCAACCGATTGGACTGACCTTGAAAAGCTGTTGAAAGAAAAAGGCATAAGCATTTCCTTCAAATATAAAGGGCAGACCAATGAAGTTCAGGGAATATCTTTTACCATCGATAAGATCACTTTCAAAGGCTCCGATATAGACCGTAATTTCAGTTACTTAAAACTCGATAAGCGACTGAAAGAAAATGCTCAGAATTATATTCAGAGTAAAACCACAGGACAATCTTTTGCCAAAGAGAGCAACTCTCAAAGTCAGGGAGCCGGTATTGTCGGTTCACTGATCGATGGTTTAGACTCAATGTCGATATTCCAGACTCATGGAGAAGATCCGCAGGAAGAACGCTTTCAAAATGAGATGGAACGCAGGCAAAAACAAATAAATAGAAAAAATGGTAAACGACCCAGATTAAATTAATTAAATTATGAATGATAAAATTGACAATATCCAGATAACAATGGACGGTTTTTCAGAAATACTGTCCGAGATTATGATTGAAATCCGCTCTTTGAAAAAGACGGATAACGGTGAATCCGCTTTAAAAGTCGACTTATTAAATAAAATAGTACAAACTATTGACGAGTCCAAGAAAGGTGTTACAGGGGAAGAGTTAAAAGCATATACTGCTGCAATGATTGCTACAATGCGACAGTTACAGGATGAAGCTAATAATTCTTTTTCAGAATTTCTAAATGGGAAAATAGTTCAATTGGAGGCAATCTCTAAGCAGCCAAGTATTGTAAAGAATCAATATACAATTGACTTTAAGTCTAGTAAGACTGTTATTGCTGTTATTTTTCTTTCACTCGGTCTGTTTTGTTCTTTGTTTGGTAATTACAATCAGTATCAGGGAAATAGCAGGTTGACCGATAATGATCTGAAATATAGGTTTGTGAAAATGAAGAATGGTATCTTGCCGGATGAGATTACACGATTGGAGAATTTCTTCTATTATCCGGATAGTGCTTATGTGGTGGAGAATATCCGTAAAAGTGTGATTGATTATGAGCATCGGGTGCAAGAGCAGGCTCGGAAGCAAGAGCAAAGGAAACAGAATGAAGAAACAATACATAGATTGGATAAGGAGATCAAGGAGTTGAATGTAGAGTAAATTGAAATAAAGGCAAAGCTCTTGACTTTGCCTTTATTTTGATATTACCTGAAAAGATAAAAACATATTTCTGTTTTCGTTTCTTTTATTTTCAAGGAGCAGGAAGGCAGTTGAAAACTACTTTTTCTGAAACTATAATCTGCCGAATCTACTAATTCACCTCATTTCTATTGCATCAATCTTGTGAAAACTACTTCTATGCTATCCGTTTAGTTTATACTCAACAGAACAGCAAACAACATAATCTTACAAAACTGCTTAACTCGGTCAAAAAGTATTCAAACGAATTTGTTAAAGTCTTTCCACTGAATACGCCAGAAGAAAAACGGCCATTTGAGCTTATCAAAGCTGCTTATGTAAATGGACGCTATCACCCTGACTTTATAGTCACAAAAGAGGATATTGAGGCTCTTGTTCCTAAAGTAGAATTACTTCGGAATATAACCAAACGAATTTGTGAGGAGAAGATTAAGGAGTATGGAGAGATGGGGTGATATAGATTATATATACGTTTTCTACCTATATTTTAACTTTTATAATTTCTAAATTCGTACTATTTTTACATAATTCGCATATATAATTTGCTTGCTAATGTTTTTATGCATACATTTGCACTGTTATTCAAATTATATAACTAATATATGTTATTATGATACACGAATTTAGAGTTAAAAATTACTTATCATTTAAAAATGAACAGGTTCTAACTTTTGAGCCAACATCGGACTCAACATTGGATGACAAGTATCTTATTAATATAAATGATAATGTAAAATTACTTAAAATTGCATATATATATGGAGCTAATGGCTCTGGAAAATCAAACTTATTGATTGCATTGCATTTACTAAGAAAAATTATAACGAAATCTCCTTCCGACAAAGACAAGAAAATTGGTGTATTGCCATTCATGTTGGACGAGGACTCTCGTAATCAAGATACCTTGTTTTCAATAACATTTTATATAGATCAAAAGAAATATTTTTACACTATTCAATTAAATGATAGTATAATTAGTTCTGAAGAACTAATGTATTATCCCACTATAAGACCTGCAAGATTATTTAAAAGAACGTATGATATAAAATCTGAATCATCTACAATCGAATTCGGAGCTCATATAAAATTATCTAAAAATGATCTTCTTACCATTCAAGGTAATACGCTAAATAATTCATCCGTATTAGCAACATTAACGAGAATAAACGTTTCTACAAGTATCTTAAATACAGTTTTAGAATATTTTAGAAAAACAATTTGTCCGAAATTAGACCCTAATGATGATTTAGAGGAATATGTTATCAAAGAGATGGACAACTCGCCAGATGCGAAAAAATTCATATTAGAACTCTTCAGAGAAGCAGATTTTAATATCAGTAATTTGGAAATAAAGAAAGAAGATATTGAGGTAACCCCTGAAATGAGAAAGTTTATTGAAGGAGCTCCTCTTCCAGAAGAAGATAAAAAGAATATTCTGGATAATGGAAAAATAGAAAAATCAGACTTGATTTTTTGGCATAAAACTAATAATGGTATATTCAATTTAAACTCAGAAGTACAATCAGATGGGACACTTCGATTTCTCGGTATGAGTATGCTATTATATCGACTTGTAAAACAAAATACAGTAATAACAATCGATGAGATTGGAGCTAGTTTACATTACCACCTGACCCGCTATTTTATTTCCTCTTTCCTTAATACAGGGGCTAATATGTCTCAATTAATATTTACTACTCATGATATTAACTTATTAGATGAGAAGTTTGTGAGAAGAGATGCTGTCTGGTTTGCTGAAAAAAATATAGATGGAGAAACAGAATTAGCTCGATTGACCGAAAAAAAACTTCATAAGAATGTATCTATTTATAATGCTTATATGAAAGGTTCAATAGGTGGTGTTCCAAGTATTAGCAATTAAAAAGAAAGGAGGTTGAAGATGATGTGAAAGATTTAATAAAGAAAAAAGATGCAGTAGCTCGAACTACCACATCTTTATAATTATGGTATCCTTATTACAAAAGGCAAGGATGTAGATTAACTCAAATTGTCCAAAAGCGAGTAATCATTGCAAAGATAAATTTTTTCTATTAAAATTGGTCTTTTCTTAGTAAAACTTCACTTTCCTTTTGTAATCTTTAAGATATCACCGTTTTAAAGCGGCTGAATATATTCAGCCACTAGGACTTATTGTCTTATAGATTAACAGAATAATAATTTAAATTAAAAGGAAGATGTTTACAAAAGAACAAGAAGAATTTATTGAAAACTATGTTAAAGCATTGAGGGAAAAAAATGCAGTAGTTTTTGCAGGTGCGGGAATGTCTATTCCATGTGGGTTTTTGAATTGGAAAAAATTACTTGATCCTATTGCAAAGAGTATGGATCTGGATATTGATGAAGAACATGATTTAACAGCTCTAGCTCAATTATATGTCGATAATAACAGTGGCGTAAGAGGCAGACTAAATCAACTTCTTCAAGATAGTTATGGGAAAATTGGCATAAAAGAATCTACTAATCATGAAATTTTAGCCAGACTGCCAATTGAAATTTATTGGACTACTAATTATGATAACTTAATTGAAAGTGCTCTCATAAAAGCGGGGAAAACTCCAGATGTAAAAAGTAAACACAATGATTTAACAGTAAATAAATCTAAGCGAGATGCTATTGTATATAAGATGCATGGCGATATTGGAGATGTCGCTGAGACAGTTTTAACTAAGCATGAATATGAAGATTATAATGAAAAAAGAGAATATTTTAGTAATGCTTTTAAAAATGATCTTATATCAAGAACTTTTCTATTCATTGGTTTTAGTTTTACGGATCCAAATTTGGATTACTTAATAAGTAGAATAAGAACTGCATACAAACAAAATATTAGGGGAGATGATTACTATTTCATCGAGAAAGAGACAGATGCAAAAAAAATAAATAAGCAACGTCTTAAAATTGTTTCTTTGAAACGCTATGGTCTTAACCCTGTTGTTGTAGATAGTTATGAGAAAGATATCCCACGTATATTGAGAGAAATAGAAATTCGTTATTTAAGGAATACAGTTCTTATTTCGGGCAGTGCAGAAGAATATGGGCATTATGTAGAAAAAAAAGCAGGAGAGTTCTTACACAACTTAAGTAAAGAGTTTTCTAAAAATTCCTATAAAATACTATCTGGTTTCGGATGGGGTGTCGGAAGTGCAGTCATTAATGGAGTTCTTGATAATATGGAGTTGGAAAAAGTCCAACGATTAGATGATTACTTGTTGTTAAGGCCTTTTCCTCAATTTGAAACTGGAAAAAAAGAGCTTAAGGAGCTATGGACTGATTATCGTAAGAACTTCATTCCACTAGCAGGGATCGCTATTTTCGTTTTTGGAAATAAGAAAAAGGTGGACACAGGTGAAATAGTTAAAGCTGATGGAATGATTGAAGAGTTTAATATTGCAATAGAGAATGGTCTAAAAGTAATTCCTATTGGAGCAACAGGTTATGTCGCGGAAGATTTATGGCAGAAAGTCATGAGTGATTTTGATAAATATTATCCAAAAGAAACTGGTGTAACAAAAGAGGATTTCCAGCTAATTGGAAATAAAGATTTATCCGACCAAGAACTCATTTCTGCAACAATTAAAATTATTAACAAATTAAATAAAAACTAAGATATGGCTAGAAAAACTTTTATATCATATAAATACAGTGAGGCTAGAGGATTGCGAGATACTATTATAAAAAGGCTTGGTGAAGATGCAAAATATTATCAAGGTGAAACCTCTGCTTCTCCAGATTTGACAGATGCTTCAACTGAAAGAATAAAAGAGCATCTTAAAGATATGATTTACGATACTTCTGTTACAATCGTAGTTATATCTCCTAATTTAAAAGAAAGTGATTGGATAGATTGGGAGATAGAATATTCATTGAAAGAGGTTAAACGTGGAGACAGATGTTCCAAATCTAATGGAGTGGTCGGAGTGATTATGAAATATAATGGAGGATATGATTGGCTCGTATCACAAAATCGAAATAATGATGGATGTGTAAGTCGTCAGATTGATAGTTCCAAGCTCTATGGCATAATTAATAACAATAGATATAATCTTAATACTGATAATAAATATGCCTGTTCTACTTGCAAGACGTTTAATCAGTTAGATGGATCTTACATTGCTCTGATTAATGAAGAAAACTTTCTATCAGATGTAGACTATTATATTGAAAATGCTTATCAAAAAAGTCAGTGTATTGATGACTATGATATTATAAAGAAAAAATAATAACTATGGGAATAATAAATAAGTCACAATTATTTGAGTATAGAAATGCTAATCGATATATCAATGAAAACCTCAGATATTTTTCAGCAGAATCTAAAGTCGGAAAAGTATCAGTTTTTTTATCTCATAAGCATGATGAATTGAAAGAGCTTGATGGAGCTATTTCTTTTCTTAAGAAACAGGGAGTAAGTGTATATGTCGATTGGTTGGATGATGAAATGCCAAAATCTACTTCTGGCGTAACTGCCCAAAGAATAAAAACTAAAATCAAGGAAAATAGTAAATTCATATTATTAGCGACAGAAGGAGCGATCAATTCTAAATGGTGTAATTGGGAGTTAGGATATGGCGATTATTGTAAATATCTAAATAATATCGCTATCTTGCCTGTCAGAGATGATTATTCTGATTTTTCTGGTAGTGAGTATTTACAAATATATCCGAGAATCGAATATGTTGGTTATATGTCAGTTCCAAGAAAGATTGGTGGATATTTCGATGAAGGCTATTATGTAATTATGCCTACTAATAACGAAGGAGTGAGTACATATACTAAATTAAGTGAATGGCTAAGACGATAAACTTCTTCTTTGGGAATATATAGTTTTTACACCTTTTTTACACCCTAATAAAAGATAAATCCCTGATTTTCAGTTGAAAATCAGGGATTTGTAGTACCCAGAGCCGGGATCGAACCGGCATGGAAGTGAATCCACTGGTGTTTGAGACCAGCGCGTCTACCAATTCCGCCATCTGGGCTTGTGAGGTGCAAAAGTACACAATATTTTCATATATCAAACACCCTGCCTTAACTTTTTTATAAAAGAATTGCATATTTTTCTCATTGCTATTGTTCTCATTTGTTTTGTTTGTATATTCGTATAATGTAACTTTGCAGAAATTATAATCAGTATGGATAATAAAAACAACTATTGTGTAATAATGAGTGGAGGTATAGGCAGCCGCTTCTGGCCTTTTAGTCGTGAAGCCCGTCCTAAACAGTTTCTCGATTTCTTTGGAACCGGCCGGTCTCTATTACAGATGACTGTAGATAGATTCAGGAAGATAATTCCCCTTGAAAATATATACATCGTCACAAACAATGAGTATGCCCAGATGGTGATGGACGAACTTCCTGAATTGAAGCTGAATCAAGTTCTGTTAGAGCCTATGCGAAGAAACACTGCTCCCTGCATTGCCTTTGCCACATACCATATAAACTCATTTAATCCTGATGCGAATATAGTTGTTGCTCCTTCCGATCATCTCATACTGAAAGAAGATGACTTTCTCTCAATTATCCAGAAAGCATTCTCCTTTGTTGAAAAACATAATACTCTTCTGACCCTTGGTATCCGCCCAAGTCGTCCGGAAACTGGCTATGGATACATCCAGATGAGTGAAGAGCAATTAGATGGAGTAACCAAAGTTAAAGTATTTACCGAGAAACCGAATCTCGAATTGGCTAAAGTATTTTACGAAAGCGGTGAATTTCTTTGGAACTCCGGAATCTTTATCTGGAACAACCGCACTATCCTCGATGCATTCCATCGATATCTACCAGAAATAACAAACCGGTTCGACCAAGGACTAGACACATTTGGAACTGATAAAGAAAAAGCATTTATCGATGAAAATTTCCCATTCTGTCCCAATATATCCATTGACTACGGAGTGATGGAGAAGGCCACCAATGTATATGTACAAGCAGCAGATTTTGGATGGTCGGACCTAGGGACATGGGGGTCTTTGTACGAAATATCGGATAAAGACGAAAATGCCAATGCTACATTAATTGCCGAAACACTATTCTTCGATAGTTCCGAAAATGTAGTTACCCTGCCTGCCGGAAAATTAGCCGTTTTACAAGGACTAGACGGTTATATCGTAGCCGAAGCCGACGGAGTCCTCCTCATCTGTAAGAAAGAAGAGGAACAACGCATCAAACAATTTGTTGCTGACGTTAAGCTGAAATATGGAGAAAAATATATTTAAAACAAAATAGATACATGTCAAAACAACTTTTACCCGATTTACCATATCTGGTAGCAGACATCAGTCTTGCCGACTTTGGAAGAAAAGAAATCGAAATAGCAGAACACGAAATGCCGGGGCTGATGGCACTTCGCAAAAAATACGGAGCGACAAAACCATTGAAGGGAGCACGCATCATGGGCTCACTCCATATGACCATTCAGACAGCTGTACTTATCGAAACCCTAAAAGATCTGGGAGCCGACATACGCTGGTGCAGCTGTAATATATTCTCAACTCAGGATCATGCCGCCGCCGCAATAGCTGCCGCAGGTATACCTGTATTTGCTTGGAAAGGTGAAACACTCGAAGAGTACTGGTGGTGTACAGAGCAAGCTCTTGCTTTTGCCGGAGGGAAAGGGCCAAATCTGATTGTAGATGATGGCGGAGATGCAACATTGCTTATCCACTGGGGATATAAAGCTGAAGAAAATTCAGAAACCATAAACCGCAAAGGCTCGAATCATGAGGAACAGGTTATCTTAGATACCTTGTCGCGGATATTGAAAGATGACAGCAATCGCTGGCATCGCACCGTTGCCGAATGGAAAGGGGTTTCGGAAGAAACCACAACAGGTGTTCACCGTCTGTATCAGATGATGGAACGTGGCGAATTACTTATTCCTGCCATTAACGTGAACGATTCGGTAACCAAATCGAAGTTCGACAACCTGTATGGCTGCCGCGAATCTCTTGCCGATGGTATCAAACGCGCTACCGATGTAATGATAGCCGGAAAAGTGGCTGTCGTAGCAGGATATGGAGATGTAGGCAAAGGCTGTGCACACTCTATGCGCTCATACGGGGCACGTGTTATCGTTACCGAGATAGACCCAATCTGCGCACTACAGGCAGCAATGGAGGGTTTTGAGGTTACCACAATGGAAGATGCTGTGAAGGAAGGGAATATCTTTGTAACTACTACAGGAAACAAAGATATCATTACCATCGAACATATGGCACGTATGAAAGACCAGGCTATTGTCTGCAATATCGGCCATTTCGACAATGAAATACAAGTAGACAAGCTGGTTAATTTCCCTAATATAAAACACATCAACATTAAGCCTCAAGTTGACAAATACGTTTTTCCTGACGGGCATTCTATCTTCTTGCTTGCTGAAGGCCGCCTTGTGAATCTGGGATGTGCAACCGGACACCCGTCTTTTGTGATGAGTAATTCATTTACAAACCAGACGCTGGCTCAGATAGAACTTTGGCTGAACGACTATGAAGTGAATGTATACCGTTTGCCAAAACATCTGGATGAAGAAGTTGCCCGTTTGCATCTTGAACAAATTGGAGTAAAGCTGACTAAATTATCACAAGAGCAAGCAGATTATCTGGGAGTACCTGTGGAAGGGCCGTTTAAACCGGAGCATTACAGATATTGATTCTGAATAAATAATCAACGAGAAGTTGATACCATCATAATAATCTTTTCAAATCCCTCCTCCTAAGAATAAGGCTTGAAAAGATTATTTTTTATTGGACTTTTTACAGTAAACAGTGAATAGTATTCTCACGCAAAAACGCAAATTCTAACTCATCTCCACATTTGCATTTATTAACCATACAATGTTAAAACCTGACACATCTGACAGTTTTTCCAGTATTTCTTACCTCTAATTTTTATGTTCGTTAACTATATATAATTAAAAAGCAACAAAGGTAACACATTTTTAGCTGATAGCTGTTAGCCGATAGCTTACGCACAAAACCTGACAAACCTGACGACTTTTCACTCAATTTTTATTGTCATTTTTTCTTCTAAAAACTACGTGGACTCCTTTTTGGCTCCGCCGAACGTTGGTTCTCCGTGGTTAAAAATTTCTCGCAAAGACTCTAAGACGCAAAAGGTAACAGTTCCCCAGAAAGTAACAAAGGTTACACTTTTTCAACTTATTACTTAAAACTTACTACTTATTTCAATATTTCAAAGAGCTATCAGCTAACAGCTAAAGGCTACCGGCTCTTACTCTATAGATAAAACTTCCCAGCTTTTATAAACTTTATAGATAGTTTTTTTAGTTCTGCAAGTCCACACCAATGGGGGAAGGTCAGAGAATATGCCTTTATCATAGGATATATTCGTTATATTTGTATGCAATTTTTATTTATTTTAATAGCAATGGATAGTTATGATTGGACAATGTTCTTTGATGAATATGCAAGTGATTTGCATACTACTTTCAGACGAGAAATAAGTAAGCAACTCTTTGAAAAAATAGCGATTAAAACAGGGCTTAAACAGTTTGAAAAATATAATTTCCAGTTAATAATTGGAATGAATAATTTATACAAACAAGTTATTAATAACAAAATGTATGCGCAGATAGATATAATAACGCCAACATCTATGGGTTTACCTGCTTGGATATATTGGTATTCTGACACTTTTAATGATTTAGAGGAACTCCACAGACAAGATATAACAAACATTCCTGTTGTAATAGATTGGAATATTGATTTCCCCTTAGATGATGTACTATCTTATACCCGTCCCCGTAGGATTGACAAAAAAGATAAAACAGGATATAGTTTTGATATTGAATTTTATCATTATTCTTTTCCTGATATTTCTATCGAATTTTATTTTCAGAGAGGCCTAAACAAAAAAGAAATGGAAAACCTAAACATTTTTTTTAATGAGTTGTATCTAGAGGGGAATAAACAACAAGAGAATAAAGCTATCAATTTTTATTATATAAATGAACAACATATAAACAATAATGGCTCTGTAGTACGTATTGAGTTCGATTTCGGATTAAATAATAATAGTAAAACAATAATGAAGCTGCTTCAACAATATTCAGAAAGGCAAAAGATACTTCCAACTATTAAAGTTTGTATAAAATGAATTTATTTCATGAATAGTGCACCTTAAAAATGGATATCAAAAAAAGCAGACTAATTACTTCTATATTTCTATTAATTTCCATAATATGTTTTCTTATTGTGAAATTCTATCCAACAGGTGATTGAGTGAGCGAGCCTATAATTACATTTTTTATTTTTATACCACTTTTAATAATAGAAATTATATTATTAATGCGAATCAGTAGTTGAGATTTAATGTCCAATTTTTTTCAGCTCCACTTCGTTGCGCTTAAACGTTCATTTTGGCATTGCCCAAAACGAACCAAAAGGCTAGCGCTTCGTTCCTCGGCGACCCAAAACCGTTTTGACGGCTGAATCAAACAAACGGGCTACCGCCCCGTTTGATTCTACGCCGCCTGCAACGGATTGGGTACCCCGCCTGCGTCACTAATGCGCAAGGGCTGACGCACGTAGGGCTAAAGCCTGAGAAGACACAGTCCTGTCGCCGCATCGCGATAACGGCCTCGTCCCGCATGCGGGGTGCCCAATCTGTAAAGCGGAGGTGTAGGGCAAAATAGGGTAGCTGCTATACACGGCTGATAATCCGGTTAAAGATGACTCCGTATTATTTTGCCCCACCGAAGCTGCGGTTTTGGGTCGCCGGAGGGATGCAGCCTTGATTTTTTGTTTCGTTTTGT
>NZ_GL891989.1:85107-122177 GCF_000213555.1 Dysgonomonas gadei ATCC BAA-286 | reverse complement strand
GATTGAGTGAGCGAGCCTATAATTACATTTTTTATTTTTATACCACTTTTAATAATAGAAATTATATTATTAATGCGAATCAGTAGTTGAGATTTAATGTCCAATTTTTTTCAGCTCCACTTCGTTGCGCTTAAACGTTCATTTTGGCATTGCCCAAAACGAACCAAAAGGCTAGCGCTTCGTTCCTCGGCGACCCAAAACCGTTTTGACGGCTGAATCAAACAAACGGGCTACCGCCCCGTTTGATTCTACGCCGCCTGCAACGGATTGGGTACCCCGCCTGCGTCACTAATGCGCAAGGGCTGACGCACGTAGGGCTAAAGCCTGAGAAGACACAGTCCTGTCGCCGCATCGCGATAACGGCCTCGTCCCGCATGCGGGGTGCCCAATCTGTAAAGCGGAGGTGTAGGGCAAAATAGGGTAGCTGCTATACACGGCTGATAATCCGGTTAAAGATGACTCCGTATTATTTTGCCCCACCGAAGCTGCGGTTTTGGGTCGCCGGAGGGATGCAGCCTTGATTTTTTGTTTCGTTTTGCATCAAGGCAAAATGAAAAACAAGCAGGCAGGCGCGTTAGAAATAATAGAACAATTTTATACTACAATAATTACTTTAACTACTGATTGGCATTATTAGTTTATTCTTATAATCAGAGAGAAAAAAATAATGTTTTGTTAATACTACAATCAATAATAATGTTTCTCTTTATGGTAGTGACAATTCATTATATCATAAGCCATCCATCTGGAATTGATATATTTAAATTACCTATCTGAATATTAACCCATAAAAAAACACTTCTGTTCCTAACTATGAGATTTTCTCAATAAGCTAATTTATATAAAAACCACTATGCGAAAGAGAAGTTTGATAATATACTTTTGAGATAAAAAATAATTGTTATATTTAAATAGACAAGGAAATAGATAAACTATGAAAGTAAAAAATATTTTTTCTGATTTACAAACAAAGGTCTTTGTTGTTACTAACCAAGATGATGAAAACGAACTTAATTGGATAATTAAACCAACAAATTTCGAATTACTCCCAGAAGAAGAGAACTATTATTTTATCAAAGCTTATCAGTTTTTTCAGACCATATAAAAGATTGTTATTTGGGAATAATAACACCTGAAAGGATAGCTGAAACAGTTGTAATAAAGACAAGTAATGAGCAAATTAAAGTAGAAAATATTTATGATATAAAATATTCAATTGTACCTGCGGTTGCTTCCGAGTGTTTTGGAAATTATGAGTTGTTTTATTCTAAAGATAATTCTAAAATTGGCATTGATGTTCTTAGGGAAGGATTGGCTAAAGCAATAAATAAAAATATTGTAGCTGAAGATCTTGGTTATATTTTACGTGATGAAGGATGCATCACAGGTGCTATCGAAGCTTTTAAAATTAGCGAAAAAAATGGTTCCTCTTCTAATTATATTTATTTAGAACTATCTAAATTATATAAACAGTTGGGACAAATTGAAGAGAGTTTAAAATATGAAGAAAAATTCAGAATTACAGAGATAGAATAAAGCCATCTAATTTTATGAAAAACACCCTCGTTCCGCTCGTCAGAGTTAAAAACCCTTGCTGATGCGGGCTTGTAGTCCGTGTTTTCAATAGAGCAAAAAGGTTTCCTACGCAACACACATGCTACAAACCTGCACAAAGTATTAGCCCTCACCTCCCCTATTATACCTAATATAATTCATCACCGCCTTAATATCGAGATAAGAACACTCTTTGGGCAATCTCTCTTTTATCTCAGATAACGGAGTCTGAGGCGCAATCTCTCTCAATACCGGAAGCATATATTCCATCCTGCTTTCATC
The DNA here is from genome assembly GCF_000213555.1 of Dysgonomonas gadei ATCC BAA-286. GTDB lineage: Bacteria > Bacteroidota > Bacteroidia > Bacteroidales > Dysgonomonadaceae > Dysgonomonas > Dysgonomonas gadei. The sequence continues at coordinate 120,341 of NZ_GL891989.1, read as the reverse complement.
GACCAAACGGCTAACGGCTAGCTCTCCTGTAAGGACAAAACCCGCCAGATGACCTTCGATAGTCGTCACAGCCAGATTACGTTCCTTGGAAATCTCTTTCACCGACTTTCCGTCATTGAAGAGGGATAAGGTCAGACGTTGCGAATCACCTTTCTGTGGCCGCTCCTTTTTCTCCGGTTTTGTTTCAGTAATTTCTTCCTTAGGCGACGCTATCTTATTAAAAGACAATCCTTCAGTAAGATTGATGTCACCATAGCGGACAAACTCCAGGCGTTCAAGCAAACGAAGTAACGCTGCATGTATCTCTTTTGCTTTCTTCAGATATTGCTTTACTTTCGATGCGTTTTTAAGACTGTTCAGATGCTCTTCCACAGGCAGTATTATATATTGCTGTACATCTTTATGAAAATACAGGATTCCTTTCTGCACACGCTCCCGCAGATGGTCAATATCAGGATCTGGAGTTGATAATATACGGTTCAGTTCCCTCGTGAAATTCAGGGCTATCTCCTGTTGCTCCACAGCCCTGCTGCACAACCGGGCAATCATCGCCTGCGTTTCTTCCTGTTTCGGTATTTTCTTTTCCGTGGCAAGGTCGTACAAAGAATGCAGGCTGCGTATAAATGGTGTCCAGTCAAAGTATTTCTTTACCTGTTCGGCACAATAGCGGGGCTTTTCCTGAATCAATATCTGACGGAGATATTCCGGGCTTTGCTCTTTATCAGCAAACTCCAAGGCAAAACGGTCGGTGCTTATGCTCTGCGCAGAGATACGCGAAAACAAAACAATCCCCTCCAGAGAGGTGCAACGGCTAAGCGCCACATATACCTGGCCTGCGGCAAAAGCCTGTCCCGCATCTATCACCACCCGGTCGAAGGTAAGCCCCTGGCTTTTGTGGATGGTGATTGCCCATGCAAGGCGTATCGGGTACTGGGTGAATGAACCCAGTTCCTCCTCTTCTATTTCCCCTGATTCCTCATTCAGCTTGTAACGGACATTACGCCATGTTTCGCTTTCGAGTTCCATTTCATCTCCGTTTTCGAAGCGCACCTGTATCTTATCTTCCGTCAAGAGGCAGATCGTAGCCAGTTTTCCGTTATAATACCTGCGTTTCTCTCCTGCGTCATTTTTCACAAACATAACCTGCGCTCCTTCTTTGAGCGTCAGATTAGCTTCTGTCGGGAGGGAATTTTCGGAGAAATCCCCTTTTACTTCACCGTTGAATTTATATTCTTTACCTGCTAATCGTGATAACTCTTCATTATTAATACGGTCGGCTTTATAATTGTGTGTGCAAAGAACAATATAGCGGTTTTCTTCGGGCAGTTTGAATGCGGGATTATACCGCTGGTTGAGCACCTGTAAATCCTGAGATGTGGCGCAATTGTTACGGATACGGTTGAGTATATCGATAAATTGCTGGTCCTGCTGCCTGTATATCGTTTTCAGTTCTATATAAAGAGGCGTGTAATCGGCCAGTACCTGCGCATGGAAAAAGAAAGGGGACGGATAATGATGTTTCAGCAACTCCCATTCCGAAGTTTGCACGACAGGCGGCAACTGGAACATATCCCCGATAAAAAGTATCTGTACCCCGCCAAAGGCCTGCTGGCTGTTCCTGTAGCGGCGCAACATATAATCGATGGCATCGAGCATATCGGCGCGCAACATACTCACCTCGTCTATAATCAGCAGATCGAGTTCACGCAGCATTTCTATTTTAGACTTGCGCAGCTTGAAATGATAGTCCAGTTTCTTCTTTCCTTCAAAGTTGGGAATAAAAGGTTCGAACGGCAATTGAAGCAGGGAATGCAATGTCACTCCTCCGGCATTGATGGCGGCAACACCCGTAGGGGCAGCCACAACGACATTCTTATCTACATTTTGCCGTATATAATGAAGGAATGTAGTTTTACCTGTTCCGGCTTTTCCCGTAAGGAATACACTTTGTGAAGTGTTGCTCACAATATCGGCAGCCAGCCTGAAAACTTCGTTTGCGGAAAGTTCATTCATTTATTTTTATAATTAAGGTCATATACACATTTATTGCTTTCGTATCTGAAACAGCAATAGTTAGTTATGACTAAATAAAGTAGCACTAAATATTTTCTTTTACTTATATTACAAATATAATGCTTATTTTGTACATTTAGGGTCGCAGAGCCATTTGTTATTTTCCGGCATTTATGCCCTGTCGCGATGAAATTGAAAATAAAGAGTTAGCATCAAATGAAACGTATTATGAAGCAGGTATTATCCTCCATTATATTCATATATATATTGAGTTCGTGTACCACAACCAATATTATATCGATAGATATACGGCAACCCGCATTCATATCTTTCCCTCCGGAAGTTACGAATGTAGTTATTGTAGACAACAGCCCGACATTAGACAATGATGAAGAAACCGCCCCCTCCAATAATGGTCCGTCGATTTTATCAATGGATAGTGCCCGCACCATATTTATGAATTCGCTGACTAAGTTTATGAATGAGGAAAAATACTTTAACAAAGTAGAATTATACCCTTATAAAACATACAATGGATCGAACAATGATATAACACTGCTGCCGGCAAGAAAAGTCCAAACCATTTGTCACGAGAAAGATGCGGATGCATTGTTGTCTCTCAATCTATTTGCGATTTCCGCCCAACTGGAAACAGAAAACACAGCATATTTCAGTAATTACAGTATTCTCGGTACAAAGTTGGGAGTTATAATGAGAGCGTACGCCAAAGATGGTGCCCAATATGGCGCCCCGATCGGGCTTGTAGATAGTCTTTTCAGGCAGGAAGCGACTGATTGGAGCAGGATAAAGAACAATGTAGACGAAATCAACAGCCTTGTTACCGAAATGTCGGTAGTGGGCGCGGATAAAATAACCAGCAACTTTATACCTTCGTGGAAGACAAGCCAGCGCTGGTATTATTCGGATAACTCTTCGGAGATGAAACAGGCTGCAAAATATGTGGAACAGGGAAAGTGGCTCGAAGCTGCGGATATCTGGGGTAGTCTCTATGAAGAAAGTAAACCCACAAAAAAAATACGACTGGCATCTAATATAGCTTTAGCAAATGAATGCCTCGATGATGTAGAAAATGCCGTGAAATGGATAAACTCTGCTTTTGAGATGCTACCGGAGAAGAGCCGCTCGGAACTGGCCATCCAGGTAGCCCTTTATAAAGCGGAACTGGAAACGAGGTTAAAAAATATTCCCAAGCTGAATGAACAACTTGGGATAGAGGAAGAACCTCTCGAAGGAGATTCTGATCCTATTTCTGAATAGAGTATTACATCCGGTCGGGAACTTCAATACCTAACAGGGACATACCGCTTTTTACAATTTTACCGACTTCCTGCGAAAGTACCAGACGGAAATCTCTTAATGCAGCATTTTCCTCTTTCAGTATTGTATAATCATGATAGAACTGATTATATTCTTTTACTAATTCATATATATAATTAGCGATTAATGCAGGATTATATTCATCTCCTGCCTGTTTTACAACAGCAGCATATTCGGCCGCGAGTTGTATAAGATTTTCTTCTTTTGGTGTGAGTACAATATCGGTAGGTAAAGATAGCGGAATAGATAATCCCTGGTCACCGGCCTTACGGATCACCGATTGGATACGCGCATAAGTATATTGTATAAACGGCCCTGTATTTCCGTTAAAATCAATAGATTCTTTCGGGTTGAAAGTCATATTCTTTTTAGGATCTACCTTCAGAATAAAATATTTCAATGCTCCCATTCCTACGATACGTGCAATATTGTTTGCCTCGTCTTCTGTAGCGCCATCCAGCTTACCCAACTCTTCAGAAGTTACTTTGGCTGTAGATATCATTTCTTCGACAAGGTCGTCGGCATCCACAACCGTGCCTTCACGCGATTTCATCTTACCTTCGGGAAGTTCCACCATACCATACGAGAAATGCACAAGTCCCTTACCAAATTCGTAGCCCAGCTTATCCAAAACGATGGAAAGTACCTGAAAGTGATAATTCTGCTCGTTGCCGACCACATAGATCATTTCACTCAGGTCTTTATGAGCTTTGAATCGTTGTTGTGCGGTACCTATATCCTGTGTCATATAAACGGAAGTGCCATCGCTACGCAGAAGCAATTTATGATCCAGCCCGTCGGCAGTAAGATCAGCCCATACCGAACCATCTTCTTTCCGGTAGAAAACACCTCTTTTCAATCCATCCAAAACCGTTTCTTTCCCATCCAGATAAGTTTCCGATTCGTAATATATTTCATTAAAGTCTACTCCCAGTTTCTTATATGTTTCATCAAAACCAGCATATACCCATGAATTCATCATTTTCCATAAGTAAACCGTATCGGTGTCTCCGGCTTCCCACCTGCGAAGCATTTCGCGGGCTTCGCCCATCAGCTTGGACTGGGCTTCCGCTTCTTCTTTCGGCAAGCCACCTTCTTGCAATTCTGCCAGCTCGGCTTTATAATGCCTGTCGAACAATACATAATAGTCACCGACCAAATGGTCTCCTTTCTTACCGCTCGATTCGGGGGTCTCTCCATTTCCCCATTTCTGCCAGGCCAACATGGATTTGCAGATATGAATACCACGGTCGTTTACTATATTGGTTTTTAGTACTCTTTTACCATTTGCTTTTAACACTTCGGATAAAGCAAAGCCAAGCAGATTGTTACGCACATGACCCAAGTGCAATGGTTTATTGGTATTTGGTGAAGAATATTCTACCATAACCAACGGGGCGTCTGCTTTAATCTCTTGAATCCCGTAATTCGCAACAGAACGTACAGAATTAAGCTCCTGTAACCAACAAGCTCCTGATATAGTCAGGTTCAGAAAGCCCTTAATCACATTAAAGCTTTCTACTTCAGAAGTATTTGCAACAAGCCACTCCCCTATTTCCCGCGCGGTTTGCTCGGGTCCTTTCTTTGACATTTTCACAAAAGGGAAAACGACAAGGGTAAGATGACCTTCAAATTCTTTTTTCGTCTTTTGTAATGAGGCCTGCCCGGACGATATCGTCTGTCCGTATAGGGTTTCAATTCCCTTTATTACGTTTTCCTGCAACCTGGCTTCAATCTTCATTATATTAATTATTTATTATTTTCATTATTAAGTTTGCAAAATTATAAAAAACTATCTATAAAGCTTATAAAAGCAGAGAAGTTTTATCTATAGGGTAAGAGCCGGTAGCCTTTAGCTGTTAGCTCTTTGAAATATTGAAATAAGTAGTAAGTTTTAAGTAATAAGTTGAAAAAGTGTAACCTTTGTTACTTTCTGGGGAACTGTTACCTTTTTGCGTCTTAGAGTCTTTGCGAGAAATTTTTAACCACGGAGAACCAACGGTCGGCGGAGCCAAAAAGGAGTCCACGGAGTTTTTAGAAGAAAAAGTGACAATAAAAATTGTGTGAAAAGTCGTCAGGTTTGTCAGGTTTTGTACATAAGCTATCGGCTAACAGCTATCAGCTAATAGCTAAAAATGTGTTACCTTTGTTACTTTTTCTTATTCCAAAAGTAATGATAGGTCTAAAGAAAAAGCAGAGAAAGAAATCCTTCTCTGCTCTTTATCTTTTAGAAATGTAATAGTTAAATTACAATGCAGCTAAATCAGCACCAGCTTTAAATTTAACAGTTTTCTTAGCAGGGATGTTGATAACCGCTTTAGTTCTTGGGTTAATGCCTTTTCTAGCAGCTTTTTGAGTTACAGAGAATGTTCCGAAACCAACTAGGGCAACTTTTCCACCTGCTTTAACTTCTCCTGTTACTGATTCGATAAAAGCTTCCAGAGCTTTTTTAGAATCTACTTTGCTCAAGCCTGATTTTTCAGCAATAGCATTGATAAGTTCTGTCTTGTTCATAATAAATTTTGTAATGATTAATTAAACATTATATAACTGAAATTACGTTTTACTCTATTTCTGTTTCTAGCTCTCAAATATAAGTGTTTTATTTAATAATCATAAAAAAAAACGGAAAAACTCATGCTAAATTGCAAAATATCTAAATGTAGATACCATTTTAGAATGAAAAAGAAAAAATATAAGTACTTTTGGGCTTGAAAAAACAATTTTTAAGGAAAAATGATGAATCAGAATAGTGCAGGCTTTATGAGTTCCATTCCGGTTGTAACACGGAATTTGCTTATCATAAATGTATTAGCGTATTTTGCGACTGTGATGCTGAAAGATATAGTGAACCTGAATAATTATTTGTCGCTTCATTACATCACCTCATCCCTCTTTATGCCTCACCAAATCATAACATATATGTTTATGCACGGTGGCATTAGCCATTTGTTCTTCAATATGTTTGCCGTATTTATGTTCGGACGTGTATTGGAAACAGTATGGGGGCCTAAGAAATTCTTTGTGTATTATATAATTACAGGGATAGGAGCTGCAGCACTGCAAATATTAGTTACTTATCTCAGGATCAAAGGAATTGAAGAAAGTTTATCTCCCGATATAGTATCGCAAGTACAGGCCGGAGCTACGAGTGTTATGGCAAATGTAAGTGATCACGAGGCAATACAGAATTTATTTGCACTTATCAATACTCCAATGCTGGGTGCATCAGGCGCTGTTTTTGGAATACTGGTTGCATTTGGAATGTTATTCCCTAATGCGGAACTTATGCTCCTCTTCCCACCGATACCAATCAAAGCAAAGTGGTTTGTTATCGGATATGGTGTTATTGAGCTTTCATTAGGCGTAGTGGATAGAGTCGGAGATAATGTGGCGCACTTTGCCCATCTTGGAGGGCTTATAACAGGTCTTATCATATTGCTTTATTGGCGTAAAAAAGGATTTACTACAAATGGGAATATTTTCGGATAATATAAAACCTATACTTAAGCGAAAAGATGTATTGATACGGCTGATCGTCATCAATGTATGTGTTTTCCTTATATTGATAGCAGTTAACATTACCAAGCTCTTCAATATAGATATCACTGATTTCGTTATCAGTTATATAGCCATACCGGCACAGTTGGAGTTATTGAAGACGCATTTCTGGACGCCATTAACATATATGTTTGTACATGAGAACTTTTTTCATATATTGTTCAATATGTTAATGCTGTATTGGTTCGGACAGATATTTCTTTCATATTTCAACGCTAAAAGTCTTGGTAGTCTGTATATACTCGGGGGATTGGCTGGAGCAGCCCTTTTTGTGCTGACATTCAACATAATCCCAATGTTTGTACTAATGAATGGCGCCCCGATGATCGGAGCATCAGCTTCGGTAATGGCAATTATATTTGCGGTTGCATTTTACCGGCCTAATACCGAAATAGGACTGCTTTTTCTGGGACGGATAAAAATCATCTATATAGCTCTGGTTATCTTCGTCCTTGATTTTATCGGACTTACCAGCACCAGTAATCCCGGTGGCCATATAGCCCACATTGGCGGTGCTTTAATGGGATATATATATGCGAAGCAATATCTGAGAGGAAAAGATATTACCCGTTGGATAAACAAAATAATGGATTCTATCGTTAATTTAACGAAACCTAAGTCGAAGAGAGATCCCAAGATGAAGGTTAAATTCAAAAATCAGGCGGACTATGAATATAATCAGCGGAAATATAACGAATCGGAAGAAATAGACCGTATTCTGGACAAGCTCAAGGCTTCAGGCTATAATAGCCTTAGTTCAGCCGAAAAAAAACGATTATTCGATGCCAGTAACAAGTAAGCTCTTAGGAAAGAAGATAGGCAAAGTCATCAAGTATAGTATCTTTGCTACCAATATTATAGCAATTATATTATTGCTGCTATCATTACTGGCATGGTCGGTAGTCCCCTCTAAGGTGACCTTAATCGCTTACTTAGGGTTAATATTCCCTATCCTGCTATTTATCAATATCGCTTATCTCATTCTTTGGACTGTCTTCTTCCGTTGGAAGTATGCTTTAATACAGTTGGTTGTGATTCTTGCCTGCTGGCAGCCTATATCGACTTGCTTCCCTGTGCATATGGAGACCAAAGAAAAAGATATACCCGCAAACAAGATAAAGGTACTCACTTATAATGTAAGGGGATTCAACTGGCTGACAGGAGAAAAGGCTCAGAATAACCCTATCTTCGAATATGTAACTCAGTGTAATGCCGACATTGTTTGCTTTCAGGAGTTCGCCGTAGCAGCTAAGAAGGGTAAAGGTAGTATCATTTCATTACAGGAGTTGAATGAGATAATGAAAGATTATCCGTACCGCTCTATTATTGAACTGGGGAAACCAAGGAAGACTAAACGATCCTATATCTATGGTATCGCCTGCTATTCAAAATTCCCGATTACGGAATCAATAAAGATACCGATTCAAAGTTCTTACAACGGATCGGTTATACACAAACTGGAAATAGACCGCCGCACCGTCACTCTCGTTGTGAACCATCTGGAATCGAACAGGCTAACTACGGAAGACAAAAAGCTCTATAAAGACTTCCTCAAAACAAGGGACAGGGAATCCTTTGATGAGATGGCCAATACTCTCCAGGACAGACTGGGTGCAGCATATCAAATACGCGAATCACAAGTAAACCTTATCAGAAGTTTTATGGATAAGCAAGATGCTAAAGCAACGATCGTCTGCGGAGACTTTAACGATACTCCTATCTCCTACGCTTATCACACGATGAAGGGCGATCTGGTCGATTCATATGCCAATTCGGGGTTTGGACAAGGGATTACCTACCATGAAAACTACTTCTGGGTGAGGATAGACTTTATATTACATTCGCGAGCTTTTGAATCCTATAATTGTACAGTAGATAAGGTCAAGTATTCCGATCACTACCCAGTGTGGACATATCTTGCCTTTAAATAATGCTTCAGGCGCTGGTCGTATTATCGTTTTTCTAACAGGACCACGTTCTCTACATGATGTGTATGAGGAAACATATCTACCGGCTGAACTTTCGTAACTTTATATTTCTCATCCAATAAAGACAGATCCCGTGCCTGAGTCGCAGGATTACAGCTTACATACACAATCCGTTGAGGCTCGGCAAAGAGTATAGACTTGATAACATCGTCATGCATACCCGCGCGTGGAGGGTCTGTGATAATTACATCCGGACGGCCATGCTCATTAATGAAGTCCTGAGTAAGTATATCCTTCATATCCCCGGCATAGAATAGCGTATTATCGATTTTGTTATTCATAGAATTGAACCGGGCATCTTCAATGGCATCTTCCACATATTCTATTCCGACTACCTTTTTTGACTGGCGCGCCACAAAGTTAGCAATCGTGCCTGTTCCCGTGTATAAGTCATACACAAGTTCATCTCCATTCAGCCGGGCAAAGTCACTGGCCACTTTATATAAATTATATGCCTGCTCACTGTTTGTCTGGTAAAATGACTTCGGTCCAATCTTGAATTTAAGGCCCTCCATCTCTTCGTAAATAAAGTCATTTCCTTTCCATGTCAGCACTTCCTGATCAGTAATCGTGTCGTTTGCCTTTTGGTTGACAATATACAACAGGGCTGTAATCTGAGGAAACTTATCTGCAATAGCTTTCAGTAAATCTTCCTGCTGTTGTTTTTCATCATCGTAGAATACTACGATAACCATCAATTCGCCGGTAGTAGAGGTACGGATAATCAGGTTGCGCATCAGCCCGCCCCTATTCCGCAAATCGAAAAAGGTATATCCTTTTTCATGGCAATACTGGCGGATAAAGTTCCGTATCTGGTTCGAAACATCATCTTGCAACCAGCATTTATTGATATCCAATACTTTGTCAAACATCCCCGGAATATGAAAGCCCAGCCCGTCCATATTCATATCGGCAAAGTTTTCTCCCGAACGTAATTGCTCCAAAGTCAGCCACTTTTTATTTGAGAAAGTATATTCCAGCTTGTTCCGGTAAAACTCTGTCTTTTGCGAACCTAATATCGGTTGAATTTCAGGCAAATCTACTTTTCCTATACGGGTAAGGTTGTCAGTTACCTGCTTCTGCTTGAATTTCAACTGTTCCGCATATGGCAGTATCTGCCATTTACATCCTCCACAGATACCGAAATGTTCACAAAACGCCTCTGCACGGTCAGGAGAATATGTAACAAACCTGACAGGTTTACCCTCTGCATACTTATTTTTTTTCCGGGTAATCTGCAAATCGATTACATCGCCCGGTACTACATAAGGTATAAACACAACCATATCATCTACTTTGGCTATGGCTTTGCCTTCAGCAGCTATATCCACAATCTGCACATTCTCTATCAGAGGAAGTTCTTTTTTCTTTCGGCTCATTGACGTTTCTTTAGTTTCGGAAATGGATGCAAAGATAGGGAAATAGTTAGGAATTATAAATAATGAGTGGTAAGTAATAAATGTAAAAAGTAACAAAGGTAACACATTTTTAGCTATTAGCTGATAGCCGATAGCTTATGTACAAAACCTGACAAACCTGACGACTTTTCACACAATTTTTATTGTCACTTTTTCTTCTAAAAACTCCATGCTACTCCTTTTTGGCTCCGACCGTTGGTTCTCCGTGGTTAAAAATAAAAGGTAACAACCAACGGTCACAGGAGCGAAGCGTATGTAAAGGTTACAGTCTTTTCACTTATTTGCTAATATGCTAATTCGCAAATTTGCCAATCACTACTTCAAAGAGCTCTAAACTATCAGTCAAATGCTAACAGTTCTTTCTATAGATAAAGTAATTCTCATTATATCCCTCCCGGCTACTTCTTTTTCATTTCCCTGATCATCTTTACACAGATGAACAGGAGAAATAAGCCTATAATAACAATTACTCCCCAGAGAAATACAGGTTTTTCTATCCATGAAAGCTCCCTGACCTGCTCAGTATTTTTAACAACTATACTTTGCAGATTATTGGTCTTGATGACAGGAAGGTCAGCCAGAATATCGTTCTGAAAGTATTCAATATCGTATTTAGGGGGCGTCTTATCCTTTGACCCTACCCTAACAATATAACTTTGTCCTTCTTCCAGGTATGCACATACATAGCGGTTAAGACCATAAGCCTTCACGGAATCTACTTTGAGAGGCGGATTATTGTGATTCTCTATTGCAATAGAAGTATTACGGCTAAACAAGAAACTGTTTATAAAGAAGGTATTATTTCCTTTTGAGGAGAGGTCAAATGTAACACGGCTGTGAGATATGGAGTCCGACATTACAGCATGGCGAAAGAAATAAGCCTTATTGTTTATACCTATCTCCAACTTACTTATACGATATGTATCCTGAGAATTCGGAAAAGTTATATATGTTTTTTTGTCGGAGACACTATCCTTTTGAAAAAAGTATCCCAACTGCAATTCTGTAAATTGAGCGTATATATTGGAGTTTTTTATCTTTCCCACTTTAAGGACTTCCAACGGGCTGTTCTGGTTGTTTTCTAGTGTTATCTCATAATACCTGTAATTTCCTTTCGGAAAGTCCAGAATCAGCACCTCGTCTGCATCGCCGAAGCCCGACACACTCGTCTTTTGCCTAACAATATACCATTGCTTCAAATCGTTACTTCCGCGTAAAGATGCATACTTACTCACATCTGCTTTGCGGACAATAATGTAGAAACGGTTTATATCTTCTTTTTCCTGATTGTCTATTGTAACAATATTCAGGCTATCTTTTACCTGATTCTGCTTCAGATTATAATTCTCGAACCGGCTTATCTCCCGTATGGGATTTACAGAACGCAGGAAATAGGGAACTTCGTTGTTTTTACTATCCAGTATTTTCAGATCGGACAAATCGCTATCCAAAGACTGCGCTATTATTCCTTGTCCGAGTTGGATGTTGTAATATCCACTAACCTCTACAGGCTGAATCTCCTCCGTCCAGACTGACTGGGCAAAGACTCCCGGAGATAATAATAAAGACAGGATTATAAATAAATATAGTTTCATTTACTCTTCTTTTTTAGACTGTTCTTCGATAATATCTTCTGCCGGACTATCGTCCTTAACCAGTGTTTTTATCTTCTGCTGAAGGAATGATACCAGCAACAGGATAACTCCCAGCATGATGAACGAAACAATACGTCCGGCCTGCGACATATGCCACACATCGTATGCATAGAATTTAATAATAATCACCCCAAAGAAAATCAATGATATTTTCCGCAACAATACTTCCTTACGATTCAGCCCCCAGATCATAAGTATCATAGCAATGACACCCCACAGGATAGGATACCCGAATGTATGCACATCATATAATAAACTATCATAGTTGTCAATATTCCCCAACAGCAGGATCACAATATTATCCACCTCTATACTTAGTATAGCAACCGACATGACAACCAGACACCAGCATAGGGGGGCAAACCAGTCTTCTGATATTTTTTTTACATTTCTCGCTAACAGATATGTGATATATACGATAGCCGGCAAAGAAATCAGATGAATCAGAAAATGATTGGTACTATATGCGTTAAGGACAAATATATCGAATCGTAAATCTATAGCCAGATAGGTATATACAAACGAGTAAAGAAGAATAGAGAAAAACAGTAAGACGAAAATATGCGCCTTTGCAACCAGTTGTTTTCTATAGACAAGCCCCAAAACGGCAACATACACAGTCGTATAAGTAGCTAAAGCCAGATAACGGAAACTGGATACTATATCGGTGTCTGTAAAACGTTCCAATTGATAGTTCAACTCGAGAAAAGGGACAAAGAATGTGAGGACAATTACAATAAAGTCAAAAGCCTTGGCAACAGCACTGATCGAAATAGTCTCAAATCCGCCTATCTCTATATCCGAATCTGCATCCTCCCTTCTCAACAGCAACATATTGATCACAAAACTGGCAATCACAACCACTCCCGTAATAAATATCCTATTGACAAAGAAAGGCAAAGCATCATCATACCTGTAATTATAATTGATATCCATCGCATACGAAATAAGCACCAGTACAGCTATAACAATAAAGCCCAACCGGAATACCTTTATGTGCGACATTTGCCACAACCATAATAGTAAAACAGCTTCAGCTGCCCAGAACATCGTAATCACATGCCCATGCATCTGCATTGGTATGGCAAGGCTGACAAAGGTCATCACTACGGCTATAATCAGATAAATAAGATTACGGTCGACCTTGCTCTTACGGAACAGTGTCAGCATTACTATGGCATTAACTGCGGCAATGGCAATAGTTACAAGTCCCCTGACATCATATTCATAACGGTCGAATATATACAGGCATGCAAGGAACGCAGACAGGTTATTGGTCAGTATCAAAAATGCCTGATAGGCCGTGATCTTATCTTTCGATTTGAAATGGTCGAAAAGGGCCAGTACATAGAATTGGATAAAGAACAGAACCGTGAACACAGTAGCCCATACAAACTGATCCTTGAAATCACTTAACGTCCATGCCCAGAAAAATGAAAGAGTGAGCACGTAACTGATAATACCTATTATCCGCCACTTCTTCACAAAGGATACGGCCAGCATACCCGTATTCAGGATAAGTATATATGAAAACAGAACGATATAATTTCCTGTCCCCGTACTCACCATCAATGGTGACGCAAATCCACCCAACAGGGAGAATATAGCGAGTTCCTTCCTGTCGTAGTACAAGGAAAGAATAACAGAAAATATAGTAATGGCAATCAGCAAGCCAAAGGCGACAGACTGGCTGAATAGTTCATACTCCCTGAATGCGAGTGTAATCGTTATATAAAATACAGAGATACCTCCACCCACCAATATGGACGAGAATACATGGTATTTCGATTTCAGCTTATGAGCGATGCCGATAAGGACACCACCTGTGAGAATACCGATCCCCACACGGCCGACTTCATTTATCCATTCCTTGTCGATAGCGTATTTCACAAAGAAGCCTATACCCAATACCAGCGTAACTATACCGACCTTACTCAGCCAGTTTTCGCCAAGTAATCTTTCTATAAAGTTTTTATCCGGATCATCATCGTCCTCGTCATCATTCTGCTGAACAGGAGCCGTGCGATATCTCGGTAGTATTTCCTCAATTATGGGTTCCGATCTCTTGCTACGGTTAAATGCGGCAAAAGGTGGAGGTGTTTCTTCTGACTCTTTCTGTTCCGGCTCCGGAGACATCTCCTGTCCGGATTCTTCATTTATTAAATTTCCGGTCTGAGCCATTACCGGGATATCCTCTGTCACAGGGGCTTTTACTTCTTCTTCAATTTCTTTATGAATATCTTCAATGACCGGTTCTTCTTTTGCCACAAGCTCATTTTCCAATTTAGTATCCGACAGGGGTGAAACCACACCCGGTGTAAAGCCCGTTTTAACTTTAAGATCATCCATCGCATTCAGTATATCTTTTGCATCATCTCTCGAAGCAGTATGATTATGAAGATCCGTCATGCGTTTATTGAGGTTATTCATATCAGTGTTCAAATAGTCAATATTCTTATTTATAGTGCCTATTTTAGCCAGTATGATAATCGGGACTATGAATATACCGACAATAAGTATAATCAAAAGAAATATAAGGAATCCTTCCATAAAGCGTATGTTGTGTTATCAATAATTTCATAAAAATACGGGTTAAATCGAACAATCGGTTCTTTTTACATAAAATTATGAAAAATGGTTTATAAAAACATTGGGATAAATCGAAAAGAAAAAGCCACCTTTAGTCAGGATATTCCCTTATGTGTTTTATGTTTTAGTATTATAATCACAATGCCGCCAATAAAGAAAGGAATACTCAGATATTGTCCCATATCGAAAAGCATTCCGCTCTCAAAGTCTTCCTGCACCTCTTTATAAAACTCCACAAAAAAACGGAAAGAGAAAATAAGGATTAAAGCTAAACCAAATAAAAATCCGGCTTGAAAGTTCTCCTGCTTTCGGGTATACAAGTAATACAGGACAATAAAAATAGCTAAATATGCTATTGCTTCATATAATTGTGCCGGATGGCGGGAAAGATTATCCACCCTGCTGAAAACGACACCCCATGGCATATTAGTCGGATATCCTACAATCTCGGAGTTAAAGAAATTGCCCAGACGTATGAACATTCCGGCCAATGGAGCTACCAATGCCAGCTGGTCGAGGATGCCCCATACCCGAACTTTATAACGATACGAATATATTCCGATTGCTATAACGATACCGATTGCCCCTCCGTGGCTGGCTAGTCCGGCATAACCAGTAAATATAAAATCGCCATATTCATCTTTCCCGAAAGGCAACAGCATCTCCAATGGGTGGGTCAGGAAATAAACAGGGTCATAGAACAGGCAATGCCCCAGGCGGGCTCCGATAAGCGTACCGAAAAAGATGTAGATAAGCAGGCTTAGCAATTTTTCGTGCGGGATATTCTCTTTCTCGTATATTACTTTCAACACACAAAAACCGCTGGCGAAAGCTAATATCCAGCATAAGCTGTAATATCTGAACTGGATAGGCCCGGCTTTGAACAAAACGGGATCGATGTCCCATATAATATTTAATATATTCATAGTTGTTATTCGTTATCCTCCTCCAGTTCTTTCAGTTCCTCAAGGCTTTTGAGTATCGAGCCTATATTCTTATCATAAATTTTCTTATATTGCCAATATGCTATAACGGCGACTATTAAGAAAACAGCGATAATAGCCACCCATCTCCACATCTCCACGTTTTTTGTAAAATACGGAGACAATATAAATAGAGCCATCAGAGGTATGATAGAGAAAGATATTATCTTTTCCCATTTTATCTGAATATTGAACCGCTGCATCAGCCTGATATTGGCTCTTACTGACTTGGAAAAATCTATTTTCAGCAAAATATATACTTTCCTTAGCTGAAAAAAGATACCCACAACAGCATATCCTATTATAAAATACATAAAGATTATCTGTATCGGATAGAAGTTCTCGTGTGCAAGCATAAATATAAGAAAGGGGATACCCAGTATAGTAAGCACTATTCCCAGAAACTCAAAGTTGACAAGCCTGCTCAGAGCTTTGTTGGATTTGGCTTGTAGCATTTCCTTCAGGATATTCTCTTTCAGCAATTCCTGTTTCCTGAGCCGTTCATCCAGGGATAGCCATGTATTTTTTAATTCGTTCAGTTCCATAATTCTTGATGCTTAAAGATTCGACAACCGTTTCAGCTTCTCTTTAGTCCGTTTCAACTTTGTGCCTACATTACTCACTGTCAACCCCGTAATATCTGCTATTTCCTGATACGACTTCTCTTCGAGATAAAGCAAGACAATGGCGCGCTCGATGGTATTCAACTGATGAATCAACCTGTACATCTCCTTAATTTGTTCACTTATATTCTCCGGCGCAGTAAGAGAGTCTTCCAGTACAGAGACTGGCGTACCTTTTGGCCTGCGCATATCTTTCCGCATACCCGAGATACAGGTATTCAAAGCAATGCGATATATCCACGTAGAGACTGTACTTTCATTTCTGAAACGGGGATAGGCCGTCCAGAGATTACAAACGACCTCCTGATACAGATCGGTCATCGGAAATTCATCGGATATATAAAAAGAGCAAACCTTATAGATAATCCGCTCATTATTATGAACCATTTCTATAAATGCTTTTTCCAAATCAATATTAATATCCATCAATCAATTTGCTTTTTATATGTTAGTCGGCAAGTAAAGAAGAAAATGACAAATTACAGCATTTTTCACTATTTTCATTGAATAGGATTATCAAACGGCAACTTATCAGACAGTGAGAACCCGTTAATTTTCAAAGAAATTCGCAAGTTGAGAGTTGCAGTTGATGTAAATTATCCTATATAAGCAAAAAAAGATGCCCCCGACTAGTGTTTCGGGAGCATCAGGGAAAGGCAACAGCCATAACTTACTTATTGACATCTGTTTTAAGTTTGTGTATAGTCGAAAAGTAATGTTTAATTATAATCATATCATTCTATCTCTTTACCAAATAACTCTATATCGCTTGGGACATTATACAGAGAGTAAATTATGTATAGCCAGCAAAGGGTGTAAACTGTAAAAATTATGAGATATGGCATTCTATAGTCTGAGATAAATCTGTAAAGTGCATGCCATTGTATTTATCGGTTACCGTATGGCAAGGCTCAGGAATGTTTAATAAATAGATTTGAATAGTTGTGAGTTTGTTGGCTGTCTCTCCCATATGTAGATATTAAAAGATATAAGGCAAAGTTCTTACTTTAATACTGTGTATTATATCCATACAGGAAGTAAATAATCTGATTTTGTGAGTAAAAAACTTATTGATTATGTTTATTTTTGTACTTTTGAGAATTATACAATTTAACATTCACAGTATAAAATATGGAAACAACTTTCGAAACAAAGAAAAGCGATTACGGATATAATGCTAAACGCCTGAGAGAAATACTGGGCGTAAAACAAGAAGAATTAGCCGAGCGCATAGGCGTATCTCAACAAACTGTTTCCAGATTTGAATCGACTCCACAACTGGATGATGAAACTTTAGATAAAATTGCTGCTGCTCTTAATATTTCTGTTGATGCCATAAAAAACTTCAGTGAGGATGCTGCTATCAATTTTGTTGCAAACACATTCCACGACAGTACAGTTGCCAATACTTATCATCAATGCTCATTTAATCCGCTTGACAAAGTAATAGAGTTGTATGAACGAATGCTCAAGACAGAACAGGAAAAAGTACAGCTATTACAGGAAGTATTGAAAGACAAAAAATAAGACTAAGAATAATATATTAAGATACCCTTTGCTTTTTCAGAGGGTATTTTTGTTTATATATAATACAAATATTGGTATTGAAGAAATAGCTAACATATTGAGTTTCCCGTTAAAAGAAGTAGAAAAGATTCAGAAAAAGAAGTAGTTATATATCCAATCTATAATACAAGCTCATATATTATGAGCTTTTTTATTTATCGAATTAAATTAAAAGTTATATCTATTTTTTGAATTTTCGTTTATTGATGAGGGATAGGTTTATTGATGAGGGATAGAAAGACCTTTAATATATATCTAAAAATAGATTAAATAAAAAAAGGTTATTAATATTTTTTATTTGTAGTTTTGAGAAAACCTATAGTATAATATATTATGAAGGAAAGTGAAATTAGAGACTTATTGGTTCAAGACCTTAGTATACTGAATAATAATTACCAATTTTTAGAGAAAGAAAAATATTTACCAAGTGAGATAGGCACTCGTAGTTTCATTGATATTTTGGCTCATGATAGAAATGGTAAATATATTGTCATCGAACTTAAAAAATCTAACGCTACAGCAAGAGAAGCTATACACGAATTATTTAAATATTTAGAGGCTGTAAAAGAAAATCTTGCTATAAAAACAGATGAGATAGAATTGGTTATAGTTTCCACTGAGTGGGATGAATTACTCGTTCCTTTCTCTTCTTTTGTTTCCAATGTTGATCTAAAAGTTGAAGGTTTCAAATTATGCATATCTGATGAGAATAATTTGTCTGCAAGAAAAATAGAAAAAGCAGCAACTAATGAAGACCGAATATTAAGTGCTCATCAGATGGCAAGATATTATATATCGGAACAATCCCTTCAAAAAGGTATTAAAGAGCATTGTGATTTCTTTTTAAATCGTAACGTTGAAAGTTTTGTTCTTATTATCCTTAAAGCTCCTAAGGGTTATCGAGAAATGACACTTAATTCAATTAAGGAATTTGCGATTAATAATTTTGGAAATTATGATATAACCGCTACTTATGAAAAATCAATGCCTGACTACAAATACATGATATATTCCACAAATCAATTACTTTCATTAGAAAAATACTATGATATACTTTCACAATATTCAGAATTGGAAGAATCTATTGATGAGATTCTAAATGATGATGAGGCGAGTTCACTTGATAAGATGGAGCAACTAAACGGGTTACTAATCGAAACAGAACCTTTTCCACATGCAGATTCCGTTGAAATTGGAAAGCCCGCTAAATATGATTTATTCAAAGAAGTTCAAGGATGGGAATTGATTGAGATAAAAAAATATGGGTCATTATCTAAAAATATAATTCTTTCAGATAATCAGATTGAAGAAGAAATATTGGGTGCAGACGGAACAACTGGAGAAAGGTTTAAATCTAAGATTGATTTCTCAAATAAAGCTAACATTCATAGATTGAGACGTCAAATTGGAAATTGTTTATCTGATAATATTGTTTGGAAAAATCATATATTCAATATATTAGATATTCTTCAAAACAAAAATATTAAAGATGCAAAATGTTCTATTTACAACCCTATGAATATAATCTACTCTATATACTTAGCTCTATCAAGACCAGATGGAATCTTATACATACCATCTTATCAAATTGAAGTTGAATTAGAATATGAGAAGAGAATGTATATTGGATATTTAGATGGTAAGATAAAAGATATTCCATTAAAGCAAGTATTTGCAAAATGGGATTACGATATGGATGAATTTATGTATTCATTATCATGGGGTGGATATGATAAAAATAATTTAGAAATATGTGATTTTGTTGGTTTAAGTTATAATACAATGCTAATCACTGTATCCAAGGGACAAGAAATGACCTTTTATAAATATAAGGATTACAAGTTTTCCAAAATGAATTACTTCAATCACTTTGAATCATTATATCAGAAATTAGATGAAAGTAAATTATTAGTACCTGAGATATTAACTTTTTTTGAAGAGCATAGCATGGGGAACGGAATGATTCAATTTTAAAGAATACTTTAAATAAAAAAGAGACTAAAACAGACGTTTAGTCCTCGTTTTAGTCCCTTTATTTCATAATCATCTGATAGTCAAACGATATTGCGGAAGCGGGGGCTTGTGAACCACACCTATCAACCATATATTATTCAATACTTTACTTGATCAGATCGCTTTGAGGTGAACACTTTAGGAGAAGCTAATTGACAGCTATTGGCTGTTCTTTGTCCGCTATTGAATAGTGTTATTTTCCTATCGACAAATATAGTGTATTTTTATAAAAATCATGCTCATTTATTATCTAATCCATCCATTCTTTCTTCGAGAAGCTTTATCAATTTATCTAAAAATAAAGTACGGCTACCTTTACGTTCTCGAATTTCCAGAAACGTGTGATAGAAGTCACCCAAATTGATATTGAAAACAGTTTCAATATATTCCGCTAGCTCTTTTATATTCGTATTGCCATTATTGAAACAACCTGCGTTATCCCATGCGTAAATCTGCTCAACAAGTTCTGCTTTTTTAGCAGTCCATGTCAGTCTTGCCTTTGGCAAATTAAATGAGTCTTGAATATTGGATTCGAGATTACTAATATGTAGGAGTTTATTGTTTACATATACCGTTAATCTCTCATTGGCAATCATCTTCGAAACCTTAAAATCAAAGCTCGTAGAGAATTTAGAGTCCCTTTCAAAGTAGAAGCAATCCTGTATTAACTGAATATCTGGCTTACCTCTTAGAAAGTAATATTTATCAAGGTGGGTACTTCCTGAACGATAATATTGATAGAAGTCAGCATTATTATCGAAAAAATACTTTATGCGTCCTAAAATTCCTTCTAAATAATTTTTGCGATCGATGCAACTTCCGGTGGGCATTCGCATTTCCAGATTATATATCTTTCTATGGTAAATTAGAATGCTAAAAAGTTGAGGTTTCGTCTCTTTAAAAAAGATGATTTCATCAAGCGGACTTTTAAATGTATAATTTGAAACAAATTCTTTTAATTCATCAAATGTAGACTCCAATAATGAAATAATACTAATAGATTTCTGAAAGATATTACATTCCTCAGAATCAATAAGCTGAATTTCTTTATTGATATTTTCTTTTATATTGCGAATAAATTGCTCCATTGTATTATTGTATTCTGTTTTTTATGTATTAGATACCTATTTTAGACTAGTCGAAGAAAGAATAAGTCATAATAATCGCTCAAACCTATAATTAGTTCATATAGGACATGTCTCCAACAATAGCTATTACAGAGATAAGGCTATAGCCAGACCTCCTTGTTTTCCATTATAAAAAGGGCTAAAAGAGATTTGTTTGCTAAATGTACCTTTGTTCATAAACTTCCTCTGCAAATAGGGATAAAGCCAGTAAGCAGCCTTGGTGCTTAGAATACCGAGTCCGGCTCCCACAATAACATCTGCAAACCAATGTTTGTCATTATATAAACGAAATATCCCTGTTCCGGTTGCAATGGTGTAGCCTGTTATGCCATACCATATTGAAACATCTTTATATTCCTGCCAAAGAAATTCTGCACCCATAAAAGCTACCGCTGTATGACCTGAGGGAAAAGAGTTTTTCGCTGATTTATCTGGTCTCTCTATCTTTGTTGAATACTTTATCGTATTTACTGATGCTGCCATAAAAAGAGTAGATATTCCTAGAATAAAGGTTCTGTCTTTAAAATTATTTTTACCTTTTATCCCCATTAAATTCAGTGCGTATACACTTCCTGCCGGAACATATTGAGAAATGTCATCTATGGTAAACTTCGAATCAATATGTTCTGTTACTTCATGCTTTACCTGCCTGTTAAGCAAATAATTATGCTCTATAGCTGTTTCAAATACACCATAAGCAATTAAAGCCGAAGGAATAATTAATTGCTTATATGAAAACTTAAGCTGTTTTACAGGTTTTATCTTGTCAGAAATGACTGTATCTACAGAAATTAAATTAGTAGAAGGTATATCACTGCCCTGAATCGAAAAATCGATGATTGGGTAGTTGCTTTGTAGTGTATCATTATCTACTGTATCCGCTTTTACCGATTGAAATAAGAGCAAGAAGAAGACAATACAAACCGATATGTTATTCATTGTTTTTTTATAAAAATAAGATTCGCTTGGCTGAGCTAAAGAGTTGTGTTCAGCCAAACGAAATTTTGAAAAATTACTTTCTGAAAATATAATTAGCTATAATCCATGTGTTAAACCCAAACACTACCATATATGGAATCGGATTAAAATGATTTGGACAATGTTCACTCTTACATCTGAAGAATATAAGCCATACAATTATTCCCATCAAAGCACCTATAGATATACTTATCAGAGAAAGATATCTTTTTATAATGGGATTCAGTTTTGATGGAGTTTCTTTTCTTGCTGCTAATCTTCTTATACGTCTCTTTTTACTCATGACGATAATAGTGTTAGTTACAAGACTTTCAGAACCTCATTTTTAATATTCTGACCGCATTTAGTATTGCTAGCAGAGAGACCCCAACATCAGCAAAGACCGCTTCCCACATGGTAGCCAAACCAAAACCACCTAAAATAAGTACAATCAGTTTAACCGAGAATGCCAATACTATATTCTGTATGACAACTTGCCTTGTAGCTTTAGCTATTTTAATCGAAGTTGCTATTTTGGATGGTTGATCTGTCTGAATGATTACATCGGCCACTTCGATAGCAGCATCACTCCCCATTCCTCCCATTGCTATTCCAACATCACTTAATGCCAGTGAGGGAGCATCATTTATTCCATCTCCGACAAAAGCAATGACATTATTCTTTTCTGTTTTCAGTTCCTCTATATGACGAACCTTATCTTCAGGTAAGAGGTCCCCATAGGCACTGTCAATACCAAGGCTGGATGCTACATTATTCGTTATGGAAGATTTATCCCCACTCAACATTACAACTTGTTTGATTCCAGATAAATGCATATCTGAAATAGCAGCCTGTGCATCATCTTTTACCTCATCCGCTATTGTTATATAGCCCGCATATTCTTCATTAATAGCTGCAATCACAATAGTCTCAACTATAAATTCAATTGTTCTGTCATAAGAGATATTAAATTTCTGCATCAACTTAGCATTGCCCACCAATACTTCTTCTCCATTTACGATCCCTTTAAGTCCATGCCCTGATATTTCTTCCACATCTGTAGCTGTATAATTATCTGAATCCTTTGCAAATTGAACAATTGCTCTAGCAATGGGATGATTTGAGAATTTCTCTATGGCAGCAACAATAGCGACAAATTCCTCTTGCTTATCTTCATCGACCGACGCAACTTTCTGCACATTGAACACACCTTTGGTCAAAGTACCTGTTTTATCCATCACGACTGTATTGACCTTAGTCATTAAATCGAGATAGTTAGCTCCCTTGAAGAGTATGCCTGCTTTAGAAGCTGCTCCGATTCCGCCGAAATAGCCTAATGGGATAGAAATAACTAATGCACATGGGCAGGAGATTACCAAGAATACCAATGCACGGGATAACCATTCGCTAAATATATAGTCGCTCACCACAAAATAAGGAATGACTGTTATAAAGAGAGCTAACAGGAATACAATCGGAGTATATATCTTGGCAAATTTACGGATCAATAACTCTGTCTTTGCTTTTCGGGAAGTTGCATCTTGCACCATTTCTAGGATTCTGGCAAGAGAACTATCCTGATACTTTTTAGCAACCTTTATTTCGATCACTTTATCAAGATTCAACATTCCTGCTAGTACAGTTTCACCGGCTGAAATAGTTTTCGGTTTGCTTTCCCCTGTTAATGCTGCTGTATTAAAGCTTGCTGATGATGTAAGCATTATTCCATCCAAAGGGACTTTCTCTCCGGCTTTTACCTGAATAACTTCGTCAATTTCCACTTCTTCAGGAGATATTGTTTGATATGAATCATTTCTATAAACAGTTGCTGTGTCAGGACGTACATCAAGCAATGCCTTAATGTTTCTTTTGGCTCTATTCACAGCCGAATCTTGAAACAATTCACCAATCGTATAAAATACCATTACAGCTACTCCTTCGGGATATTCGCCTATAATGAAAGCTCCAAGTGTAGCCATCCCCATAAGTGTAAACTCAGTAAAGAAATCCTTTTCCTTGATCGTTTCAACGGCTTCCCTAAAAACGGGAAAGGCAACAGGGATGTAAGCTATAATATACAACCCTAAACGAAGATAGCCGTTAAATATATCTGGAATAAAATTATCCATCGTAATACCAACAAGTAGCATAAGTAAACTTATTGAAACCGGGATATACTGCTTCCAGTTATTTTCAAACATCTGCGACTCGGTAGAGTCGCAAGATGTGCATTTATAATTATTCTCTGTATTCATTGCTATAAGTATTTAATAATACATTTCACTCGTAGAGCTATTCAACTCAAGATAGAGTATTTCATTTTTGTAAATGAACTGGATCTTATTCTCTCGAGATAACCATCCTAATGCCAAACATATGTTTTTATCATTATATCCGGTCAATTCCCCTATTTGTCTTACGGATAATGCTCCTTCATTAGACAATAATTGCCATATTACTCCGGCATTTATTCCAATATCATTTTTCAACATCTTGACTCTATTTTAAAAATTAATAACTAATCAAGAAGCCACCTGTCATCAGGCAATCCGGTTCTGACTCTGATTGCTCTTTCAACATCAGAGACATAGATTATACCGTCTCCTGAATTACCTGTTTTACCATATGTTGATATTATCGTAATTATTTTATCCACATCATCATTGTTACACACTATCTCAATCTTCGCAACTTTACTATTGGTAAGTGCAAAATTCATGGATAAAGAAGCATCTTCACTTTTTAAATGCCCTGTGCCTTCAGCCATTGAAACAGTAAGATTTGGAAATCCTGCATAAAGTAGTTCTCTTAGAATATCATTAACCTTAAACGGTTTAATAAAAGCTTTTATCTCTTTCATGTGATTTTATTATTTAATGTTTCAAAAAGATTAATGACCA
Source organism: Dysgonomonas gadei ATCC BAA-286 (assembly GCF_000213555.1). Taxonomy (GTDB): domain Bacteria; phylum Bacteroidota; class Bacteroidia; order Bacteroidales; family Dysgonomonadaceae; genus Dysgonomonas; species Dysgonomonas gadei. The sequence continues at coordinate 95,610 of NZ_GL891989.1, read as the reverse complement.
TGTTCACCATGATCTGTACTCATAGATGCTAAATAAAATGCATTAGCTTTAACGATAGTCACACCCTCTTCCAGTTTATTTACCGGAGTTATCTGTGTATATCCTAGTTCGCTTATACCTGTCAATACCTCAATCCTTTCAAAATGATAAGTTTTTACACCTTCTTCATTAGCTTCTTTCTCTAACACAAATATGTATTTCTTTCCTTCATTGCTGATAATGGCATCATTGGGTACAGCATCAGTTTTTTGTTTTCCAACATTAATCAATCCGGTAACATACATACCCGGAATCAATTTGATATCTGTCTTACCTTTTATATTTGCATGAACGATAATTGCCTTGGTATCCCCTTCGAAAGACTTGTTGATTTCATAAATCTCACCTTTCAGATTAACACCGGGTTGGTTGGTGAGGGTAATATCCACTTCCTGTCCGATTCTTACCATATTAATATCTTTTTCAAAGACTTTAACATCGCAGTGTATACCTGCATTATCGGTAATACTCATTAGTGGTGTTTGCATATCGACATAACTTCCGGTACTGATATTGATTTTGCTGACAGTTCCTGAAATAGGCGTTTTTATCGGAATTTGAGTAACCATATTACCTGAAGAAACCTGTTCGGGGCTAATGGATAATTGTCTTAGCTGCTTTTCCAAACCTGTTAGCTGCGCTTTAGTTATCTCGTAATTAGCTGTTGCCTGCTGCAAAGTTTTTTCAACCCCTGCACCTTGAGTGGATAAATCTTTTTGTCTTCTGTATTCTTGATCGGCAATCAATGCCTCTTTTTTAGTTGTCAGATAATTCTTTTGCAACTCCACTATTTCCGTATTTTCGAGATAGGCTACAGCTTGTCCGGCACTCACGGCTCGACCTTCAATCACCATTACCTGTTTGATGATCCCTCCTAACAAAGAGGTTACCTCCGCTTTTTTCTGTGGATCCAAGGCCATTTCGCCATTTACTCGAATAATACTATTTAAGTCTCTCTGTTCAATTTTGCCAAGTTGAATATCCACAGCTTTCATTTGTGATTCGGTTAGCTCTACTTCTACCGATTCGCCACCATGAGATTCTTCTGTACCTTCTTTTTCTTTTTCAGCCTCATTTTTAGGCTTCTGTCCACATGACCCTAAAAATATAAGAGACAAAGCAATTATCGCTATATATATTGTTTTCATAATTTTTTGTTATTTATTTCCTTGCAGGTAGTTTAACATAATGATTGTTTGATTGTAGTCATTGATAGCATTTGCATATAGCAAATGTATCTCTACTGCGGTCTTTAAATTCTGGATATACTCGACATAATCTATTTCTCCTTTTTCATATGAAACCTGTGATATCCGTGTTATATCTTCTGCTTGTTTGCTGCCACGAAGTGAATAATAGTCCAAAGCATTTTTAGCCTTGGTATATTCATTCAGATAAGTCTGATAATTCTTACGCATAGTAAGCATAACCTCTTCCTGCTGAACCCTTGCTATTTCGACTTCTCTTTTAGCAGCTTTTGTTTTGGCTCTTTGTTCTCCAAAAAATAGAGGAACACTTATTCCTACTTCAAATCCCATGAAATTACCTTTGTCAAAACGTTCTCTTTGTAAATCATACGGGTTAAAACCTTTTATAAGAAACTGGTTTTTCAATGCAAAATTGAAACTGGGCAGATATCCTTGTTTAATCACACTGAGGTTCTTTTCGCTTATGATCTTTTTATTAGCATAAACCTCTCCAAGTGGTGTTTGCTCCGGATTGAAATCATTAAAAGGATAGACTGCATCCAAAACAGTCAGAGTCGGCTCAACAGGTTCGACTGCCTCATCCGTATTCATCCAGCGTTGTAAGATTAGTTGTATGCTCTGATAATTCTTTTCAGCCTTTTGTAACTCAATTCTGTTTTCATTATAGAGTCGTTCAGCATTCATCTGTTCCAAACGTCCTGTTTCCCCTGATTTCAACTTTGCATTGGCGAGGAATAAGAATTTACCATAAATACGGTCCTGTTCCTGTAATATTTTGATATTTTCCTTTGCATAAAGCAATTGATAATATGTTGCTGATATTTCTTTTACAAGTTCATTGCGTGTAACGTCCAAATTACTTCGTTCCAGATTCGTTTCGGCTTTCAATAAGCCTCTGCGAGAACCATACACTGTAGGGAACTCAAAACTTTGGCTTAATGATATGCTATTATCAGGGCTTCCTCCTGATGTTGGGTCCTGACTTAACGAAAAGCTTGTTTTATCAATATTAAAAGCTGTGCCTTGCAAGTCTTTTGCTCTTTCAATTGAGATACGACCCGACTTCATGGTCAGGTTGTTATCTATTGCCGATTGAATGCATTCCTCCAATGATTTTGTTGTATTTTGCCCAAATAAAGACGGAGCTAAAACAACAGTCATTGTTATGAATACAATAGTCGATATTATTATTTTTGTTTTCATTCCTGTTTATTTTTAGTAAATGTTTTATAGATAGAAGGTAACACAACCAATGTTAGAGCCGTTGCAGTTAATAATCCTCCTATTACCACTGTTGCGAGAGGCCTTTGCACTTCGGCTCCATCGCCTGTAGATAAAGCCATTGGTAAGAATCCTAATGATGCGACAAGCGCAGTCATAATTACCGGACGAAGGCGCAGCATACACCCTTCGATTACTCTCTCACGAATGTTTGTCATCCCTTCTTTTTCAAATATGTTGAATTGCCCAATCAGAACAATGCCATTTAATACCGCAACACCGAACAGAGCTATAAACCCGACACCTGCCGAAATACTGAAAGGCATGTCACGTAACCATAGAGCCCAGATACCTCCAATAGCCGAAAGTGGTATGGCAGAGAATACAAACAAGGACTCTTTTACACTTTTCAATGTGGCATATAGAAGAAAGAGTATTAATAACAATGCTAATGGAACGGCAACCATCAATCTGTCTTTTGCTTCTTTCAGATTTTGAAATTGTCCTCCGTATGTATAATAATATCCTGCCGGTAGTTTGAATTCTTTGTCTAATATATTCTGAATATCAAACACAGTGCTTTGGACATCACGTCCTCTGACATTAAATCCGACATAAATTCGTCTCTCTCCATTTTCGCGTGTTACCTGTGCAGGTGCATCTTCATATTTAATTTCAGCCACTTGAGAAAGAGGGATTGTTCCTCCTGATGAAAGGGGCAGATATAGATTTTCTAATGAAGAGATATTATTTCTCAGATCATTATCCATTCTTAATACTAAATCAAATCTACGGTCTTCCTCAAACACATATCCAGCCTCATTTCCGGCAAATGCTGTTTTAAGTACCATATTGGCATCTTTGACTGATATACCATATTTCGCTAATTGATCTCGATTATAAGTAACCTGAACCTGTGGTAATCCGGTAACTTTTTCAACAAACGGATCACTTACTCCATCTACTTTTTTTATCAAAGAGGCTATCTTATTGGCTGATGAGCTAAGTACTTCCAGGTCATTCCCATAAATTTTAATGGCTACATCCTGTTTAATACCTGTCACTAACTCATTGGTTCGCATCTGTATCGGCTGTGTCATTTCCACTCCTAATCCGGGTATCTCTCCGATAGCTTTTTCCATCTTCTCCATCAGCTCCTCTTTGGTTTTGGCTGATGTCCATTCTTTTTTAGGAATTAAAGCAATCATCATATCCGCTCGTTCAATAGGCATCGGATCAGTTGGAATTTCGGCACTACCAATACGGCTTACGGCTTGTTTTACTTCAGGAAACTGTTCTTTGAGTATTTTTTCAGCTTGAGAACAGCTTTTAATCATCTGTGACAAGGATGTTCCCTGAGCCATACTTATTTCTGCCGCAAAGTCGCCTTCTTCGAGATTAGGTATAAATTCGCCACCCATTCTATTAAACATGAATACACTGACTGCAAACAGTGCAACCATACTTATGATTAGAGTTTTGCTCCAATTCAAGCTTTTGGTTATAATAGGACGATAGAAATTGTTAAGCTTATCCATTAGCTTATCTGAGATATTCCGCTTGTGCTCAGTTTTCTTACTTAAAAACAACGCACTTGCCATAGGCACATAAGTTAGAGATAGAATAAATGCACCCAATATGGCAAAGAACACTGTCATAGCCATTGGCTTGAACATCTTACCTTCTATACCGACCAAAGTGAAAAGTGGAATATAAACAATCATGATAATGATTTCTCCAAATGCGGCACTATTCCTTATTTTAGAAGCTGAATCAAATACTTCCTGATCCATTTCTGCCTGTGTCAGCAACCTCCCTTTATATCGGTCTTTCATGACTCCTATATGATGACAGACGGCCTCGACAATGATGACCGCCCCATCCACAATCAATCCGAAGTCGATAGCTCCGAGGCTCATCAGGTTTCCACTTACACCAAACACACGCATCATACCAAATGCAAACAGCATAGATAGTGGTATTACGGAAGCTACTACCAATCCGGCTCTGTAATTCCCTAAGAAAAGTACAAGAATGAAGATAACGATCAATCCTCCCTCTATCAGGTTTTTGGTAATAGTATTCGTTACTCTGTCTACCAATTGTGTCCTGTCAATAAACGGCTCAATAATGACTCCCTCCGGTAAGCTCTTTTGTACCTGAGCCATACGCTCTTTTACATTTTTTATTACCTCTTGAAAGTTTTCACCCTTCAACATCAGGGTAATACCTGCAACAACTTCTCCGTCTCCATTTCGGGTTACAGCACCATAGCGTGTTGCATTTCCATACTGTACTTTTGCTACATCCCGAACAAGGATAGGAGTACCATTGACTGTTTTAATCGGTATTTTTTCTATATCTTCCAAAGACTTGACAATACCTAACCCTCGTATGAAATACTGATTACTGTATTGTTCAATGTAGCTCCCTCCTGTATTTTCGTTATTGTTTTCAAGTGCAGTATACAATTCAGGGATTGTTATATTTACAGCATTGAGTTTATCCGCATTAATGGCTATCTCGTATTGTTTTACAAAACCTCCCCAGCCACTTATCTCTGCTACACCTTCTGTGCCTGAGAGTTGCTTTCTAACGATCCAATCCTGCATGGTACGCAAGTCAGATATACTGTATTTATCCTCATAGCCTTCTTTTGCCCGTATTGTATAGTGATAGATCTCTCCTAATCCGGTAGATATAGGAGCTAAACTAATCTTACCTACTCCTTGAGGAATAACTTCCTCCGCTTCTTTTAGTTGCTGGTCTACCTGCTGACGTGCCCAATAAATGTCAGCATCTTCTTTAAATACAATGGTTATAACGGATAAGCCACTTCGGCTGATACTTCTTCTTTCTATAACTTTGGGAATATTGGCTAAAGCCATTTCTAAGGGAGTAGTAATAAACTGCTCCACTTCCTGTGCTCCTAAGGATGGAGCCTGAGTAATGACCTGCACCTGATTATTGGTGATATCAGGGGTAGAGTCGAATGGTAATTGAGACAGGGAATAAGTCCCCCAAATAATGAGGGCTACAGTCATGACTCCAATTACCAATTTATTCTCTATCGAGAATTTAATCAGTTTTTGAAACATAATTTGAATATTAAAATATAACAATAGGATTGTACGATACATCTACCTTTAGACGTATCAAATTGGATACAAGAATGTTATATTTTAAGCCTTAGGGGGTCTCCAAAGACTATCCAGATGAGATGAAGTTTGGTTTTCATTATAAATAGCAATCTTCTTGACCGGAGTACTATCTATATTTCGCAGGTCAAAGCTATTTTTTGCTATAAAATTGGGATTGTGAAAGCTGGAACATGCGCAAAACGGAGTACATATTTCCTGAGCAGTATCGCTTTCACTATGAGCTGTTGAAACTTGTTCTGTCTTATCTTGTAAAGAATCTATAGTCTGTATATTGCAATTGCATGGAAGCAAGGCAAGACACAGAAAATAAATACTTATTATAAAGACAAATGGTCTCATTTTGTTTTTCTTTATGCTACAAATATAAAAATAAATTTATGCAACTCAGTTGCAGACTTCTATTATTTGTTAAAGAAAGGTTTTAAGTTTGTATATTTATTGAAAAAAGGATTGTAGATAACAAATATCATGAATTAATGAGCTTATTACACTGGCCGCAATATCCTTTAATTACAAGATTTACACTTTCTATTTGCATAACGGGTGATAATTGAAATCCGGGAATAGATATATTATCCAGGCAAAATGCCTTTTTGCAATAATTACAATAAAAATGAGCGTGCATATCTTCAATGCTGCAATGGCAATCTCGACTACATACAGAATACTTAACAGAACCTGAGCCATCATCGAAGCTATGTATTAATTGATGCTCATGAAATAAATGTATTGCTCTTGATATTGTAGATTTATCTATCGTGTCAAGTTGAGATTCTAAATCTGACAAACTAAATGCTCTGTCAAATTCAAGCATAGCTTTTAGTACCAGTATGCGAATAGCTGTTGGTTTTATATCCCGCTCTTCTAATAAATTTACAAAAAGACTGTTCATAATGCAGTATTTTATAATATAGAGTTTATAAAGTTATATCTTTTATTGAAAAAACTCCTCCTCTTTCTGGCTTTATTCTTCACATGCTCTCATTACATATTTCTAAACAAAAAGGATACTTTACATTTTATATGTTATATTTTTGTGTTTAATAAAAACGTATCTATATATCATACAATATTATGAAAACTCCTAAACAAGCTTTAAATCCAGCATTTTTAAAACAAAAACCGGATCGCAAAGAAATAGAATTGTTTAAACAAGAGTTTATTTCTCTGTTGGATAAAATAAACGATACTGAATCGGAGGAGTTTCATAAAAACCTAATTATAGATTTCCTAAATTCCGTTTACTATAAAAACAATCACTATATTAATACATATGGTAGAACAGATTTAGTTATTCATAACGAGAAAGATACTAAATCACCTGTTGGCGTCTTGATAGAAGTAAAGAAGCCAACTAACAAGAGTGAAATGATCAGCAAAGAAAACCTCAATGCTAAAGCATTTCAAGAATTGGTTCTTTATTATCTCAGAGAACGTAAGGCAAACAAGAATCTAGAACTACGATATTTAATTATTACGAATATCAACGAGTGGTTTATTTTTGATGCTCAAGACTTCAAAAAACTATTCTATGATGATAAGAAATTTGTAGACTTATTTGAACAATTCCAAAATAAACGTTCGGATGATTCATCTACAAACCACTTTTACAAGGAGATCGCATCGCCTCAAATAGAGAAAGTGAAAGATCAAATCCCATATACTCATTTTGATATTAGGGATTATGATAAAATTATGCGTAATAAGGATAAGGAGGACGATAGAAAACTAATTGCTCTTTATAAGTTTTTATCTCCGATTCATTTACTCAAACTATCCTTTGCTAAAGATTATAATGAGTTAAACAAAGAGTTTTATGCAGAGCTTTTACATATACTTGGCTTAGAAGAGGTCAAAGAAAAGTCTCAAAAATTTATTGTTCGAAAGTCTCAAGGAAAAAGGGATAATGGTTCAATTATTGAAAATGCGATAAACGAATTAGATGCGATGGATAAATTATCTATGCTATCTAACATAAAACAATATGGAAACACCTATGAGGACCAATTATATAATGTAGCTCTAGACTTAAGCATTACGTGGGTCAATCGAGTCCTGTTTTTAAAATTGCTAGAAGCTCAAATTATTAAATATCACGACGGGAATAAAAAATATTCTTTTCTTTCAACTGATAAAATTGAAGGGTATGATGATTTAAATAGTTTATTCTTTCAAATATTAGCTCGCAAAGAAGACGAGCGGCGAGATGGAAATTTAAAAGAAAAATTCTCTCATGTTCCATATCTGAATAGCTCTCTTTTCGAACCAACGGAATTAGAGGGTTATACTATTGCGATTAGCGGACTTCAAGATAAAGCAAAAATAGAATTATACTCTAAATCTGTATTGAAGATTAAAGGACAAGTTGATAAGAGGCTTACTCCTTTAGAATACTTATTGAAATTTCTTGATGCCTATGATTTTAGCAGTGAAAGTTCAGAAGATATACAAGAGGAAGATAAAGCATTGATATCAGCGTCTGTTCTTGGATTGATCTTTGAAAAAATAAACGGATACAAAGATGGCTCTTTCTTTACTCCAAGCTTTGTTACTATGTTTATGTGTAGGGATACTATAACTCGCACTGTTATACAAAAATTTAATGAGACTAAAGGTTGGGAATGCAAAACAATCATAGATCTACATAATAAAATCTCAGATATAAAAGAAGCGAATGAGATATTCAATTCTATTCGGTTGTGTGATCCAGCTGTCGGATCAGGTCATTTTTTAGTTTCAAGTCTAAATGAAATGATCTATTTAAAATCAGAACTCGGTATTCTTACGGATAGAGAAGGGAAATTATTAAGAGGCTATAAGATTAGTGTAGAGAATGATGAGTTGATAGTCAGCGATAATGAATATGGTATATTCAAGTACAACCCTCACCATCACGAGAGTCAGCGTGTACAAGAAACATTATTTCATGAGAAGCAAACCATAATTGAAAACTGCCTATTTGGTGTTGACCTTAATCCAAATTCTGTAAAGATCTGTCAACTTCGTCTATGGATCGAACTTTTGAAACATACCTATTACATAACTAAGACCAATAGATTAGAAACTCTACCTAATATTGATATTAATATCAAATGTGGAAATTCATTAATTAGTCGTTTCGGCTTAGACGAAAATTTAAAACCGATTCTTCGAGGGCTGAATATATCGATTTTAGAATATAAAGAGGCTGTTAATAATTATAGGAATGCCCACAATAAGCAAGATAAAAAACGTTTAGAACAATTTATTAAAGAGATTAAAACTAATCTAAAAACTGAAATTAGCAAAAACGATAAGAATAGTAAATCCTTGTTTAAAGCAAAAAAAGAATTATCCGATTTAACAGCACCAGATTTATTTGAGCGAACACCCAAAGAAAAAAAAGCTTTACAAAAGAAAATAGATTTAGCTCAAAATGCTGTTGGAAAATATTCTGCTATTATTGAAGAAATCAAAAATAATAAAATATTTCAAAATGCATTTGAATGGCGTATTGAATTTCCAGAAGTATTAAATGAGGATGGTGATTTTATTGGTTTTGACGCTATCATTGGCAACCCACCGTACATTCAGCTTCAGTCGATGGGAGAGATAACAGATATCTATCAAAAAATGGAATTTGAAACCTTTGAACGTACAGGAGATATCTATTGCTTGTTCTACGAATTAGGAAATAATATTCTTCGAAAAAACTGCTTTTTATCATTCATTACGTCTAATAAATGGATGCGTGCAGGATATGGAGAAAGTATGCGCAGATATTTTGTGGAGCAGACAAATCCTGTATTATTAGTGGACTTTGCAGGTATTAATGTATTTGATGAAGCCACTGTGGATGTGAATATTTTAATGTTCCAGAAGGATAAAAACCGACAACAAACAGAGGCTTGTATTGTCAAAAAGGAAGGTATAAAAGATTTGAGCGTTTTTATTAGACAGAATAGTGTTAATTGTGAGTTTGGAGTAGAAAGCTGGGTAATTTTGAGTTCTCTTGAACAGAGTATAAGGTCTAAGATAGAGTTAGTTGGAACACCTTTGAAGGATTGGGATATCGATATTTATCGAGGTGTTTTAACTGGATATAACGAAGCGTTTATAATTGACAGCGAAACGAAAGAAAAATTAATCAAAGAGGATTCAAAATCTGCTGAAATTATACGACCGTTACTCAGAGGTAGAGATATTAAGAGGTATGGATATCAATTCGCTGATCTATATCTAATTACGACATTTCCAAGTCTAAAGATAAATATAGATCAATATCCTGCTGTAAAACAACATCTTATGGACTTTGGATATGATAGATTAAAACAGACAGGAGAAACAGGATCAAGAAAAAAGACTAATAATCAATGGTTTGAGACGCAGGATAGTATAAGTTATTGGGAGGATTTTTATAAACAAAAAATTATATGGAAGATTATTGGAAATCAAATGGCTTTTTCTATTGATTCCAATGAGTATGTTGTGAATAATGCCTGTTATATATTGACAGGATCATACCTAGAATATCTACTGTCTGTTTTGAACTCTAATGTAATAAAATGGTATAGCTATATTACCAACATGAACAAGACAGGAGTTGGAGATGTTCAAGTTGGTGGTCAAAATGTCAATCTATTTCCAATCCCATTATTATCTGATTTTGAGCAAGAGCCATTCATTAAGTTAGTAGAAGAAATGCTAATAAAAAAAGAAAAGAATGAGAATACAACAGTCCTTGAAACTATAATAGACAATCTTATATATGCAATGTATGGACTATCTGAAGAAGAAATACAATTTATAAGTTCTCAATAAATTCAACTTCTTCTTGAGATAACTTGTATAGTTGGCATATATACTTATCTAATTTTTCTATTTCATCAATAGAA
>NZ_GL891989.1:50508-85087 GCF_000213555.1 Dysgonomonas gadei ATCC BAA-286 | reverse complement strand
ACAGTCCTTGAAACTATAATAGACAATCTTATATATGCAATGTATGGACTATCTGAAGAAGAAATACAATTTATAAGTTCTCAATAAATTCAACTTCTTCTTGAGATAACTTGTATAGTTGGCATATATACTTATCTAATTTTTCTATTTCATCAATAGAATGAGTTTCAATTATATTATCTATCATTTGTTCTACATGTATTTGTTCTAATTCTGTAGGCATTTTGACCGATAATTTTTCTAATGTATATTTTTTCCATCGATTTGTTCCTACTCCTGTTGTTGTTCCGATCTGATTAAAGACCCACTCTCCAAGCCTTGAGTTTAGCATAGCTAGTATATATTTCAATTTATCCCCTACCATTAAAAAAGACGTGGCTTCAGGAAAGAAAGCTTCATTATCTAATGCAAATTTAGATTTATCTGAAATCTCTCCCCATATAATTTTTTGTTTATAAAAATCCTCGATATAAGCACAGTTCCGTAGATTATATGGAGTATAACCTTTGTCTTGACGTTTCTCGAGCTCAGGGTAAAATTTATCTAAATGTTTCTTTACAGCAGGATAATCCTCTACATCTATGGCTTTTATATTCTTTTCCTTCACTCCATTATGAGTATTTATTAACCACAAATTGGCAAACTCGTACCCATAACGTTTTATATCCCTGCCACGTAAAATAGGTCTTATAATTTCGGCACTTTTGGGATCTTCTTTAATCAGCTCTTCTCGTTTTTGACCATCAATAACAAAAGCCTCATTAAAACCTGTTTTTACTCCATAATTGATTTGTATATCTCTCCAGTCTTTTAATGGTACCCCAATTGCTTCAACCTTCATTTTAATAGACTGTTCCACAGGAGATAGTATAATCCAACTGTCATTTGATTTGAACTCACAATTAACACTATTCTGTCTAATAAAAACGCTGGAAAAAAGTATAATTATATAGTATAATAAAAATATACTATTTTTGCTGTTTTTAATTTTATATATATTTAATTTAAACAAACAGCAGATGATTTATGGATACATTCGTGTAAGCACAGACAGGCAAACAGTCGAAAACCAGCGTTTTGAAATCAACCAATTTTGTGAGAAAAATGTAATGGTAATTGACAAATGGATCGAAGAAACAATTTCCGGAGCAAAAAGTGTACAGGACAGGAAGTTGGGTAAGCTATTAAAGAGAATGAGAAAAGATGATATTCTTATATGCTCCGAATTGTCTCGACTCGGTAGAAATCTTCTTATGATTATGGGTGTTCTTAATGAATGTATGAACCGTGATATTCAGGTTTGGACAATCAAAGATAATTACCGCTTGGGAAGTGATATTAATTCTAAAGTTCTAGCCTTTGCTTTTGGTCTCTCAGCCGAAATTGAACGTAACCTTATATCCCAACGTACCAAAGAGGCATTAGCTCGAAAACGTGCTGAAGGTGTTATCCTTGGTCGTCCCAAAGGAAGTAAATCAAAAGTGAAAAAATTGACAGGAAAGGAAATTGAGATAAAAAATCTATTAGATAAGAAAGTTTCCAAAAGTGCCATCAGCCGTATTCTCGGCGTTCATCGCTTAACTGTTAGTGCATTTCTCAAGGATAACCAACTATAAAGACTTTTTTTAATTGAATAATAATACCTAAATTGAAAATGCTATTTACTTCTGTAACCACATATATCCATACTTTTTCTCAAATTCCTCAGTTAATTCCATAATTTTTTTCTGAAGAACAACCATTTCGATGGTTTGTTTTTCCAGTTTATAAAGAAAAGCCAAGGCCTTTTTCTCGGAAAAATTCGACTTTAGGGCTTTGACTATTTGGTTATAGTTCGTACCAACTATTCTAAATTGTCCGAAGAAAGTAGTTAACCTCATGTAATAATCTTGTACAGCTTTGTCGATTTTCACAACCTTTATTGGCTTATTAAATATGCAAGAAGTAATAAAATGAGCCTTAACACTCATACATGACTTGTCATATAAAGCGAGAAAACGTGCGTTGTCAACGTTATTCAAATAGATAACATAACGATGTATTGCAGGATCATTCTTCGGATTCCGCCCTCCTTTTCTTCTTTCAGAAAGATTATTTGTTTTCATAACTACATAAAGATTTAATAAATAAAAATTACGACTTCGGAGTGATTTTCTCTCCCTGAAAGGGCAAGGGTTTTGAAGCACGGAAATTTATTTCAAGTGCTTCAAAACATACCTTGCTGTATTCTGACGAATACCAAAATCCATCCTCCGATGGATTGCCTTAAAGTTTATTTGAGAGATTATCATTACACGACAAAGGTAGCGTCTGTTAATTGAAAGGTTATGATGAGGTTTTCAGACAAATGGTGACAGCAGATGTCATTGGATGACAGTTAATTTTCTTGGCTATCCTGACATCCCTTTTTGTGAATTCATAACTGGATTTATTCATTAAAATATTCACTAATTATTGATGTATTTACTTCAGCTATGAAGTATGTAGTGAATAAGTTAGCTCTTGACTGATACCCAACCAATAAATACTGACTTCATGGCTTCATGAATGAATGACTTCACTAAGTCATGAGGTCAAGACATAACTCATCAAGAAAGGAACAAATAAATTACAGGTTGAATATTATAGTTCAGTAATGGGTGAGTGGCTGAATGAAGTATATATCTACAACTTCATTGAATATTATTTCTTTTTTCAACTGATAAACACCTTCCCTGTGAAAAGAATAAAATAGACCATATTTTTGAGGGAATACTACCCAACGGGTGGAGATTGCCGATAAAACCTGAAAGGCTTGATATTGGCGTTTTATTCTTGAAATAGACCTTTGTTATCAGATGATAAAAAGTGACGGCATAAAAAAGGGTAAAAGAATACTTTTACCCCATTAATTAAGTCGAAACTATAATGTCTATTCATCTCTTACATAACCAACCCTTTTCCTTGATTTTGTATCTTGTCCCTTCTGACTGGCTAATTCTGTTAATGCTTGGTAAATATCATTGAATTGCAGATTCGTTTCTAACATGAAGTTTTCTAATTTTTGATTTAGCTCAGCATACCCCAAAGCATATTGACGAAGCATAATAAAAGCTCTGACTATTTGGATATTAACAGAAATTGCTTTCTGACTATTTAATAATCCTGCTAACATTGCAATTCCATGTTCTGTAAAAGCATAAGGTAGCTTTCTTGTTCCTCCCCAACTTGATGTTCCATTTTGGAATATCAAGTCAAATTCTTTATTATTCAATTGGAACATAAAATCTTCGGGAAAACGATCAAGATTCCGTTTTACAGCCTTATTCAAGTTGCTAGTTGTTACTTCATATAGTTCAGCTAAATCCTTATCAAGGATAACTTTATATCCCCTTATTTCATATATTCGATTCTGTATTACTTCTAATTCCATATTAATTCAATGTTTTAAGTGAATGTTGTTTTGTACTTGTATTGAATATCACAATAACTTCATGGCTTTTCTGTTTTTGACGATATTCCTGAAAAGCATTCAAGACCCATTTTCGAAAACAGTTGGTATAAAGTGATTGAATATGAAAACTCAAAAATATAATTGTTTCAAGGTTGTAATATGTACGAATATACTCTCCGCCATCTTTCGTATATCTATATTCTTTCGTAACATCACTTTCTCTCAATAAATTATACTTGAAAATATTTTTGAGATGTTTACTTATTGTTGGGGAATATACCCCAAACAAATTAGCAATCTCGTTTACTGTCATCCAAACTGTACCATCAACGATTTTCACTTCAATGGTCGGTTTGTTGGTATCTATATCTGTGAATTTTATATATCCTGTTTCCATATGATTATTTTTGATGGTTTTATATTCCTCTATATTTATTTAGCTTTTGATAATTGAATATTATTGGCTTTCAATTTGGTCGAAAGTGTGTTCATTTCGTTACTTATCAGGTTTTCGGTAACTCGCGCATAAATTTGAGTTGTACGAATATTCGTGTGCCCTAGCATTTTAGACACAGCTTCAATAGAAACACCTTTAGCTAAAGTGGTTGTACTCGCAAATGTGTGACGTGCTAGGTGGAAGCTTAATCGTTTCTCAATCCCGCACACAGTACCGATTTCTTTCAAGTATGAATTCATCTTTTGATTGCTTAATGTCGGTAATACTTTGTCATCTTGCTTACCTCTATATTTCTCAATTATTGCTAAAGGGACATCAAGTAATGGAACAGTCACGATGGTATCTGTTTTTGCTCGTTTAGTCATAATCCATGGCTTTCCATCTACCCCTATTTTTATATTGTCATAGGTAAGTTTATAAGTATCCACGTAAGCCAAACCAGTCCAACAGGCAAACACAAAAATATCTCGCACTTTTTCAAGCCGTTCTATATCAAATTCCTTATTTTTAATAATCTCTAGTTCTTGGTCAGTCAAATATCCTCTATCAACTTTCTTAAAATGGATTTTATAGTTTGCAAAAGGATTGTGTTGCATCCATCCATTATTCTGAGCGATGAGAATCACTCGTTTAAAGAATTGAATGAACTTTGCTGTTGTATTAGGACTACAGCTTGCTTGTGTTCTCAGATAGACTTCAAAATCGCAGATAAATTGATACTTTATCTCTTTTACATTGATATCAGAAATATTATACTTGAATTTCATAAACTCAGATATCCTTGTATAAGTCACTTTATATTTTTGCAAGGTTGCTTTTGCCTTAGTGATATTTACCAAAGCTTCTATATCTTTTATAAGGTCTCTAAACAAAACGAGCAGCATTGTGTTATCAGTTGATATACCCAGATAAGAATTCTTCAATTTTTCAGCAGTCACATAATTGTCTTTCTCGAATATCTCCCGATACATATTGTGTAAGATAGTACGACAAGCATCAAGGGTTTGATTCACCTCTATAGCTTCTCTCGATTTACTCCTGGCTTTGTGATTCTCCATATCCCAAAGCTCGGCTCTGATGTCTTTGTGGATATTAAAACTTACAGCCTCACCCGCAATAGTTATCCTGCAAAAGATAGGGGTGAACGAATCCTTCCTCATTTTGTCCTTTCTTAGGTAGAAAGTGATAGCAAACGTGCTTTTTGATGTTCTCATAATTCCTCTTTTTAAAGCGTTAAAATTAATTTTAATCTGTTGTTTTTGAGGAAAATAAGCACTGCCAATATTGGACTACAAACTACCAATTTGCGACACGTCAAGGGTGAACGAATAAAATTGCAGGGGTGAACACTTTGGCAACAGATTGTTGTCTCAAAGTGGCTTTTTTATGTCTTTCGGAGGAAAGGTGAAAACATAAAAAAATCCTACAATACGTTGATATTGTAGGATTTATCCAAGCTTTGTCGCTTTTTGTCTTTTCTTAAAGCGGAAGCGGGGGGATTCGAACCCCCGGTACAGTTACCCGTACGTCAGTTTAGCAAACTGGTGGTTTCAGCCACTCACCCACACTTCCTGAAATCGCAAAAAGCATCATTTTGCTCAATTGCGATGCAAATATAATTGTTTGTTTTGATTATACAAACAAGTTTCCTATTTAAATAGCTTTTTCTTTTATCAAATACTCGGCTATCTGTACAGCATTCAGCGCAGCACCTTTCTTTATCTGATCGGCCACCACCCAGAATGTCAGCCCGTTCGGATTGGCAATATCTTCACGGATTCTGCCTACATACACAGGGTCTTTACCTGCAACAAACAAAGGCATCGGATATTCTTTTTCCGAAGGATTGTCCTGTACTATCACACCTTCCGCTTTGGAGAATGCTTCGCGGGCTTCGCTCGGTGATACAGGTCTCTCTGTCTCTACCCAGATAACTTCCGAATGAGAACGTAAAACCGGTACACGGATACATGTTGCACTCACTTCAATATCAGAATGCATTATCTTACGTGTCTCGTTATACATCTTCAATTCCTCTTTGGTATAACCGTTATCGGTAAATACATCTATCTGCGGAATCAGGTTATATGCCAGTTGATAGGCAAATTTCTCAACAGTGACGTCCGTATTGTATGCTATTTGTTTAAATTGGTTGATAAGTTCATCCATAGCAGCGGCTCCTGCTCCCGATGCAGCCTGATAAGTTGATACATAAGCACGCTTTATATGAGAGATTTTCTCTATCACATTCATCGCCACCACCATTTGTATTGTAGAGCAATTAGGATTAGCGATAATTCCCTTAGGACGCACCTTTGCATCTTCTCCGTTTACTTCAGGCACTACGAGCGGCACATCTTTATCCATGCGGAATGCACTCGAATTATCTATCATTATCGCCCCGTGCTTGGTTATAGTAGAAGCAAACTCAACAGAGACGCTTCCTCCTGCCGAAACAAAAGCAATATCTATATCTTTGAAATCGTCATTATGCTCCAGTTGTTTGACTGTATACTGTTTATCGCGAAAGGTATAAGTAGTTCCCGCACTTCTGGCAGAACCAAACAATACTAATTCCTCAATAGGAAAGTTACGCTCATCAAGAACTCTAAGAAATTCCTGACCTACAGCACCACTTGTGCCAACAATAGCAATTCTCATTTTTTTATCAGATGAATTATTTATAATAAATAAGGGTACAAAGATAAGTAATTAGTTATTATGTCATATTTTTTCTGTACATAGTTTTTATTTGCAGAGCCTTAAATGAATATTATAGCATATTTTCCATTTCATCAAGAAAAGCCTGCCATTGGTCATATTAATTTGCTCGCATTTGTGCATAGTACTAGTTTTGGATCAAGAATTTAAACTAATAAAACTTCATGGTTATGCGCAGATACGACATCGACAGTCTCAGGGTAATCGCTTTCGGACTACTTATTTTTTATCATGTAGGGATGTTCTTCGTTCCCTGGTGGTTCCATATCAAAAACCCGGTTACCTATGAAGGGTTGACTTATCCGATGCTATTTCTCAACCAATGGCGGCTTCCCCTGCTTTTTGTCATTTCGGGAATGGGTACATATTATGCCCTGACCAGAAGAAGCGGATTCCAATTTACCAAAGAGCGTATAAAAAGGCTGTTTGTTCCTCTGATCGTAGGTATGGTATTCATCATCCCTCCTCAGGTCTATTTCGAGAGACTGGATAAAGGACAATTTGCCGGAAGTTATTTCTTCGATTACTGGCCCCGGGTTGCATTAAGTGGGGTATATCCCGAAGGAAATATTTCGTGGCATCATCTCTGGTTTATCCTTTACCTGTTCATATTCTCGATCGTACTGGTTCCCGTATTCCTATATCTGCAAAAACATCCGGAAACATGGATAATCCGGAAAATCAAATCCATAAGCCTAAAATATACGGGACTCTACATTTTCACAGTACCTCTTTTTTTATGGCAGATATTACTGGCACCCTATTATCCGCAAACAAATGGACTGATAAACGACTGGTATAATCTGATAAATTACGGAACTCTCTTTTTCTTCGGATATTTACTTATATCCCTGAAGGATGCATTCTGGACATCAGTCACTCAGAACAGGCAGAAATATCTGGTAAGTGGTATTATGTCATTCCCGTTACTTATGTGCCTGTGGTACATTACAGGTGATTTTGCCGGAAAAGAATATATTACCGCTCTGGTGCGGGTATTCAACAGTTGGTCATGGATTCTTACTTTGTTTGCTTATTCAGCTATATACTTCAACAAACCAAGCAAAATATTATCATATGCCAATGAGGCTGTATATCCGTTCTTTATCCTGCATCAAACCGTCATGATGGGTTTATGCTATTATCTGAAAGATATAGACATGGGCTTCTTCGCTAAATTCTCTATCTTGTCAATCGGCACATTCGGTATCTCATGGATTATCTACGAATTCGGGATAAGACGCTATCCGTTGATAAGACCCTTATTTGGCATGAAACCTAAAGCGAAAAATCCATAACTTTGTATTATATTGCACAATCTATATAGTGTAGAAGATGAATACAATTTTACGCCGGATTTTTCCTTTCTTATACGGCATAGTCATGTTTGCTGCTGTAAGGATAATTACCGACATTCCTAAGGATGAAAGTCTATGGGGAGACCAGCGTAGTACACATATCTTTTCGCAACTCTCTTCCATAATATCCTGTTACCTGTTCGATCTTATCTGCCGCTTTTATTTCAAGAAGAAAAAGAAGCCTGCACAGGACAGCCGGTCAATTCTCAAAGAATATGGTATTGTTTGCCTATGCATGTTTATATTTCTCAATTTGCATATGTATATCTGGTCGCATCTGGGGTTTGTATTTCTGGGAAATGGACTGGCAGACTATGCCATAGCAAACGTGATTTATATACCCCTCTTCCTTATTTACTATGCTATAATAAGAAGTGATGTAACATACAAATATCAACGGGAACAGGAGTCACAACTGGAAAAGGTAAAAACAATGCAACTGGAAACCGAACTGAAATTCCTGAAGGCACAGTACCATCCCCACTTTCTGTTCAACGCACTGAATACTGTATATTTTCAGGTTCACGACGAAAATAACACGGCAAAACAAACCATAGAGCTTCTATCCGACTTGTTGCGATATCAATTATACGACAAGAACCAAGAAGTGGATATAAGCCACGAAATCGAATATCTTGATTCGTATATCAGGTTTCAGCGACTGCGAATGAGCGACAGGCTGGTGTTGAAATACTATTTCGATCCGTTGTTAAGCACTCAGAAGATACACCCCTTACTCTTTCAGCCACTTTTGGAAAATGCATTCAAACATGTCGGGGGAGAATACCGGATATCTATCGATTTACTGCTATCCGACAATAAAGTATCGCTTACTGTGAAAAACTCCGTAGCTTCTGTCACAGTACCAAACAATAGACAGAGAGAAGGGATCGGCATAGAAAACCTTAAAAGAAGGCTTGAAATACTGTACCCCGGCAAATTTAGTCTGGATATAACAAATATGGATAACGTCTTTTCGGTTACGCTGGTTATTATTCCGGACTAACTCTGACAAAATATTAAAAAGCAATGAACTCTATACTCCGCTGGATATCGCCCTTTTTACTGGCACTTGTCACCACAACAGGTATCCGCCTGATTTCGGACATCTCTACATCCAGCCCGTTCTGGAACAGAGCCGCGGCAATCAATCTAAAGGATTTTATCATCTCAATTACAGGTTGCTACCTCCTCGATTTTGGTCTCAGGTACCATATCAGACGTAAGAACAATGATATACAAAAAGGCCGTCAATCGTTCTTAGATTACCTCTGGATTGGCCTGTTGATTTTCATCGGTACGAATATTTCTTTAGTTGTAGCACACTATTTTATCGAATACCCCAATTATCTTGTCGACTTTATTATTGCCTATGTCGTGGTTATTCCAATCGGGTTATTCTACTATGCTATGATCCGGAATACTCAGATCCACAAAAGTTATAATGAGCAGGCTCTGCAACTGGAAAAGCTCAGGAATAAACAGCTTGAAGCCGAACTCGATTTTCTGAAGGCCCAATACCATCCTCATTTCCTGTTCAATGCACTAAACACAGTCTATTTCCAAATAGATGAAGAACAGGAAGCCGCAAAAAAAACGACGGAGTTACTATCCGACTTGCTCCGTTACCAGCTCTACGGTATCAAACATGAAGTAACCATGCAGCAAGAGATAGAATATCTGGAAACATATATCAAATTCCAGCAGCTACGCACAAATGAGCGTTTGGTTATAAAGACCGATTTCGACCCTCAACTGAATACACAGAAGATTCAGCCCCTGCTTTTCCAGCCATTAATAGAAAATGCGTTCAAGTATATAGGCGGAGAATATTATCTGAATATCAGCATCAGATCCGAAGTAAATCAAATCATATTCCGGATAGAAAACTCAATACCTCAACCTATACCCGACAGCAGAAAAGACAAAGGCATAGGTATCAATAACCTGCAAAGAAGGCTCGAACTCTTATACCCTGATAAACATAGCCTCACAACAGAACAGAAAGACACCTCTTTCTTTGCCGAATTAATAATTGAAACCAACTGACATGGAAATAAAATGTATCATAACAGACGACGAACCGATAGCCAGAAAAGGTTTGCGCAGCTATATAGAGAAGATAGACTTTCTCACTCTAACCGGAGAATGCGAAGATGCTATCCAGCTGAATACAATGCTGAAAACAGCACAACCCGATCTGCTGTTTCTCGACATCGAAATGCCTCATATGTCGGGTATCGAATTACTATCCAGTATTCACAATCCACCTAAAGTAATCATTATCTCTGCCTACGAACAGTATGCGCTCAAAGGTTACGAACTGGATGTGGTCGATTATCTCTTAAAGCCTGTATCTTTCGAGCGTTTTCTGAAAGCAGTGAATAAAGTTCACGATTTGCTGGAAAAAGAAACGAAAAATACCGGAGAGAAATATGTCTTTGTCAAAAGCGATAAACAACTGAAGAAAATCCTGCTGAAAGAGATTCTGTTTATAGAAAGCATGGAGAATTATATAACTATATATACTACATCTTCTAAAGAAATTGTTTATACTACCCTCAAACATATGCTGAATTTCCTACCCGGCGAAAATTTCTTACAAGTTCACAGGTCTTATATTGCAAATATCGAGCACATAAAGTCCATTGAAGGGAATCTGCTGAATATTGGCACTCACAAAGTACCTGTCGCTCGCAACCTAAGAGATAAGGTTTTTGATATAATACTGAATAACAGATTAATTTCGAAACCGTAGAAATAAAAAAGTTACAAAAGTTACACTTTTGCAGATATTTTTCTTTATCACTTTCCCCTCCCTCTCGTAAGGGCAATCCCTTGTACTTGCCCGCTTTCGATATCAATCACCATATTCAGAAATGTTAAAACCTGACAGATCTGACAACTTTTACGCACCTTTATTCCTGTCAATTTTTATTTTTACATTTCAGGAGACCACAAGGATACACCACTACATAAATCAAAAACCTGACAAACTTTACACATTTATTCAATTGGCACATAGGCACATTTTCTAATTGGCATATTAAACTAAATCTGTCAAAGAACTTCAGATAACTGTCAAAAGCTATCAGCTATACTATAGATAAAGTAATAAGAAAATACTAACAGAATATATTTGTTTCCTGAAAATAAGATTTATCATTTTTTCAAGGTTGTATATCATTTTGTGCAATTCGCAGGTCTAGTTAAAATCTAAATTTGTATCATGAAAACTAATCTGAAATCATGAGCAACACGTACAATTTTCTTGCATTCGACATTGGTGCCACCAGCGGGCGCAGCATTATAGGCACATTATGTAACGGCAAAGTAGAGCTAAAAGAACTCACTCGCTTTCCGAACAAGATAATACACATCCACGACAAATATTACTGGGATGTATTTGCCCTGTATGAAGCATTGAAGGATGGCATGCGCGTCGCCTCGTCCCAAAATATAAAAGTAGATGCCATCGGTATCGACACATGGGGCGTAGACTTTGTATATCTGGGCGAAGACGGTTCTGTTTTAGGCACAGCGCGCTCATACCGTGATCCTTATACGGTAGGCATACCCGACGAGTATTTCAAGATCATACCACGCAAAGAAGTATATGAACTGACAGGCATCCAAATAATGAATTTCAACAGCCTGTTCCAGTTATATGCCGCTAAAAGAGAAGGCTCATCGGCACTGAAAACCGCTAAGGAAATATTATTTATGCCCGATGCATTGTCCTATCTGCTCACAGGGAAAAAAGTATGTGAATACACCATTGCATCCACTGCACAGTTGTTAAACCCTACTACGAAAAAGATTGAAAATAAACTGTTGGAAGCAATAGGCCTTAATCCGTCTATTATTCCTCCGGTTGTTATGCCGGGACAGATAATCGGTAATCTGAACAGTATTTTAGCGCATGAATGCGGAATAACCGACGCACCCGTCATTGCCATTGCAGGACACGATACAGGCTCGGCCGTGGTATCCGTACCTGCCGAAAATGAAAATTTTGCATACCTGAGTTCCGGCACATGGTCGCTGATGGGTATCGAAGTCAATGACCCCATAGTGACCGAAGAATCATTTGAAATGAACTTCACCAATGAAGGTGGTGTAGACGGCACAGTCCGTTTTCTCAAAAACATAACAGGCATGTGGCTTCTGGAGCAATGCCGTAAAGAATGGGAGATAGCCGGCAGGCAATACACTTATCCTGAAATTGTAGCCCTGTCCGGTTCAGTAGACGGCTTCCAATCGTTGGTAGACCCTGATCATCCTTCATTTGCCAATCCCGAATGTATGACAAAGGCGATAGTTGACTTCTGTAAGAAAACGAACCAGAAATCACCCCAAAGCGACGCGGAATTTATCCGTTGCATCTTCGATAGCCTGGCGCTTAAATATAAATATGTATTGGGTTGCCTGCAAAAGGTAGCGCCTTTCCCGATAGAGAAACTGCATGTGATTGGCGGCGGCTCACAAAACAAATTGCTGAACCAGATGACAGCCAATGCAATCGGTATGCCCGTAGTAGCAGGTCCCGGGGAAGCCACAGCAATAGGCAATATTATGATGCAGGCGAAAGGACTAGGATTAGTCAGCTCTTTACAGGAAATAAGAGACGTTATCCGCAACAGTGTTAGTCCCGAAACCTTCGACCCGCAAGATAGCGAGCAATGGGATGAAAAATATCAGTATTTCCTCACCTTATTAGCCCCCTAAATCCCCCTTAGGGGAGTTGGGCAAAGCCACGAAGAATCTTGAAACTCTGAAAACTGAATTAAAAACAGGCTTGTTTCTGTTCATAAAGATAAAAAACTCCGTGAAACTCCTTTTACTCTGTGGTTAAAATAAATAGTCGAGACATCTTCAGAGTCAATTTTGAAATCTTGAAACATTAAATTATATAATCATGAAAAAAAATGAACTGGTACAAAAATCGTACGAAATAGCAAAAGAACGTTATGCTGCAATTGGCGTAGATGTAGACGCAACACTCGAAAAACTGCAAAAGATACAAATATCCATCCACTGCTGGCAGGCGGATGATGTCACAGGATTTGAAAATCTGGGTAATCTCGGTGGAGGCGGTATCCAAGCTACGGGAAACTATCCGGGAAAAGCCCGCAACATCGATGAACTGCGTGCCGATATTGAAAAGGTGCAGACACTGGTAGGCGGCAAACACCGTCTCAACCTGCACGAAATATATGGCGATTTCGGAGGAAAGGTCGTAGACCGTGATGAAGTTGAACCATCCCATTTTACAAGCTGGATGCAATGGGCGAAAGAGAAAGACCTGAAACTGGACTTCAACTCCACATCATTCGGACATCCTAAGAGCGGCGACCTCACTCTGGCCAATCCCGACAAGTCTATCCGTGATTTCTGGATCGAACACACAAAACGTTGCCGTGCCATTTCGGAAGAAATGGGTAAATTCCAGAACGACCCATGCATTATGAATATCTGGGTACATGACGGATCGAAAGATATAACTGTAAACCGTTATCTGTATCGTTCATTACTGGAAAATTCTTTAGACCAGATATTTGCGAAAGAATATAAAAACATGAAAGACTGTATAGAGTCTAAATTATTCGGTATCGCTCTCGAGAGTTATACAGTAGGCTCACATGACTTCTATTTGGGTTATGGGGCTAAAAAACAAAAGATGGTTACACTGGATATGGGACACTTCCATCTGACAGAAAGCGTAGCCGACAAGATTTCATCTTTACTTATCTTCACTCCTGAAATCATGTTACATGTTAGCCGCGCTGTGCGCTGGGATTCAGACCATGTCGTATTGCTTAATGATGAGACTATCGACCTGGCAAAAGAAATCGTACGTGCCGATGCACTGGACAAAGTGCATATCGGACTGGATTTTTTCGATGCTTCCATCAATCGTATCGGTGCCTATGCAATCGGTATCCGCTCTACTCAGAAAGCGTTCCTACAGGGATTGCTCGAGCCGATCGCCAAACTTCGCGAATACGAAGCCAACGGACAATACTTTGAACGTCTCGCGTTGCTCGAAGAAGCTAAGGGCTTGCCTTGGAATGCCGTATGGGATTACTTCTGCCTGAAAAACAATATTGCTGTCGGAGAAGATTATATCGGCGAAATACAGCAGTATGAAAAGGACGTAACATCGAAACGTTAAATTAGTAGTGAGTAGTAAGTTATGAGTAATAAGGCGTAAGCAACTCATAACTTATTACTTATTACTCATAACTAAGAAACATGAATACAATCATAGGGTTAATAATAATTGCAATAGGAAGCCTTGGGCAATCCAGTTCTTATGTACCGATCAATAAAGTCAAAAATTGGTCGTGGGAATGCTTTTGGCTCATACAAGGAATTTTTGCTTGGTTGATTTTTCCTTTAATAGGAGCCTTATTGGCTGTCCCCTCCGGTTTTTCACTTACCGAACTATTGTTTTCCGGAGGGGACACCATATTGAAACCAATAGGATATGGTGTTCTCTGGGGAATAGGAGGACTTACATTCGGCCTTAGTATGCGTTATTTGGGTATTGCTTTGGGGCAATCGCTGGCGCTGGGTACCTGCTCGGCCTTCGGGACATTGATTCCGGCTCTGCTCAAAGGAGAGAACCTTTTTGAAGGCAACGGGCTTATTCTTCTTATCGGAGTATCCATAGCTATTGCAGGTATCGCTATAATCGGATATGCCGGAGCATTGAAATCCCGTAATATGTCGGAGGAGGAAAAGAAAAAGGCGGTAAAGGATTTCGCCCTAAAAAAAGGTATCCTTATCGCGCTTCTCGCAGGGGTAATGAGTGCCTGCTTCAACCTCGGGCTGGAAGCCGGTGCGCCGATCAAGGCTCAATTGCTGGAAGCCGGAGCAAGCACCCTGCTGGCTCTCAACCCGGTTATATTACTTGTTACTACGGGCGGCTTCATCACCAATGCAGTCTATTGCCTTTATCAGAATTATAAGAATAAATCGTTTAGAGATTACACGTCCATCACAGGTGCGAACTGGATAAACAACCTTATGTTCTGTGCTTTGGCCGGCTTGCTTTGGTATTCCCAGTTTTTCGGATTGGGTATCGGTCAGAGCTTCTTTGAGCCGGGTAGTGTAATGATGGCATTCTCGTGGAGTATCCTGATGTCGCTGAACGTATTGTTCAGTAACCTGTGGGGTATTATATTGAAAGAATGGAAAGGTTCGGGGCAGAAGACGATCACTATACTGGTTATAGGGTTGCTTGTACTGATAATTTCTATAATTTTACCTCAGATATTGAAATAAACAGCATCAAAGATCACAGGTATGAAAATTATAAAGTTTTTATATTTAATTACCGGAACATTTTTAATATGTTTCTTTCTGACAAGCTGTTTGTCTTCTGAAAATAAAGAAAATTCCGTTGTAAGTTTTTCAGAAATAGAAAAAAACTTTAAAGATATACCCGGGGAGGTGCAAACCTCTGTATATTGGTATTGGATATCGGACAACATCTCAAAAGAAGGTGTTATAAAAGACCTTGAAGCCATGAAGAAGGTCGGTATTAACAGAGCTTTTATCGGAAATATAGGATTAGGCCCTAATGATATTCCATACGGGAATGTAAAACTGCTCTCCGACGAGTGGTGGGACATAATGCACACTGCACTGAAAAAGGCGACAGAATTAGATATAGAAATAGGAATATTCAATGGCCCGGGCTGGAGCCAGTCGGGAGGCCCCTGGGTAACACCCGGTCAGTCGATGCGCTATCTTGCCGTATCGGAACTGTCCGTTACAGGCCCGCTTGCATTAAGCACGAAGCTGGAAAAGCCGGATGGCGATTTTCAGGATGTAAAAGTTCTGGCTTTTCCTTACGACAAATCACTTCTACCGTTGAACTCTGCAATTGCTAAAATAAAATCGACTCCTCAGATCAGGGATATATCCTACATTGCAGACGGAAATCCCGATACGGGAATCAATTTGGAATCGTTCGGAACCGTTACAGTAGATTTTGAAAATCCGGAACCTTATGTATTAAGGTCTATATCGGTTTTGCCCACCCGGCATCCCATAAACGCGGATATTGAATTATCCGTAAAAGACAGTAACGGGCAATACAACGCTGTCCGAAAATTCAATATCAACCGCACGAATGCAAGCGTACAGGTCGGATTCAACCCATATGGCCCCGTAGTAATGGCTGTTCCGGAAACAGAGAGTAAAGATTTCAGGGTAATATTTACAAACGCGAACCAAAACTGTGGCATAGCGGAACTTTCGTTATCTGCAGAAACATTAGAGGAGCGCTATGTAGAAAAAACGTTAGGCAAAATGTTCCAAAGCCCGCTTCCGTACTGGCATGAATATATGTGGGACAAACAACCCGAAACCGGCAATAAATCATCTCTTGTCGATCCGGCTAAAATCATTGATATTACCCGGTATATGGATAAAGATGGTAATCTGGAGTGGAAAGTTCCGGAAGGCGACTGGAAGATTATCCGTGCGGGAATGGTTCCGACGGGCACACGCAACTCCCCCGCATCGGCTGAAGGTGAAGGTCTGGAAATTGATAAAATGAGTAAAAAGCATGTTGCGGCTCATTTCGACGCATTCATGGGTGAGATAATACGCCGCATTCCTGCCGAAGACAGGAAGACCTGGAAAGTTATAGTGCAGGATAGCTATGAAGTAGGAGGGCAGAACTGGACCGACGGTTTTATTGAAGACTTCAAAAAGAGATATAATTATGATCCCGTTCCTTTTATTCCTGCATTCAGCGGCTATGTAGTCGGCAACCGCGACATCACAGATCGTTTCCTGTGGGATTTAAGACGGCTTGTGGCAGATAAAGTAGCCTATGACTTTGTGGGAGGATTCCGTGAAGCAGGTAGCAAACATGGCTTAAAAACATGGCTCGAAAATTATGGTCATTGGGGATTC
Source organism: Dysgonomonas gadei ATCC BAA-286 (assembly GCF_000213555.1). Taxonomy (GTDB): domain Bacteria; phylum Bacteroidota; class Bacteroidia; order Bacteroidales; family Dysgonomonadaceae; genus Dysgonomonas; species Dysgonomonas gadei. Next base: position 68,184 of record NZ_GL891989.1, on the reverse strand, counting down.
CCCGGTGAATTTTTGCAGTATGGCGGCCAGTCGGACGAGATAGGTGGCGAATTCTGGAGCGAAGGCACCCTTGGCGATATAGAAAACAAGGCGGCTTCTTCCTGCGGGCATATTTATGGCAAAAAGAAGATCTTCGCGGAGTCCTTTACTGCGGGAGGCGCCCATTTTGCCCGTTACCCGGAGTTGCTGAAGCAGCGTGGCGACCGTTTTTTTACAGAAGGCATAAATAGTACACTGTTGCATGTGTATGTTCACCAGCCTTATGAGGATAAAAACCCGGGCATGAACGCATGGTTCGGAAATGAATTTAACCGTAAGAATACATGGTTCTATGATATGGATATATTTCTCCGGTACCTGAAACGGTGCAATTATATGTTACAGCAGGGCACTTATGTCGCCGATGTGGCTTATTTTATAGGTGAAGACGCCCCTAAAATGACCGGAGTCTGTGATCCTGCCTTACCGAAAGGTTATTCTTTTGACTATATAAACGCGGAAGTTTTAATGACACGGGCTCAGGTAAAAGACGGTTATATCGTATTACCGGACGGAATGAAATATAAAGTGCTCGTATTGCCCCGGCAGGAAACAATGCGACCTGAACTCTTAAAGAGAATATCCCAACTAGTGAATGACGGCGCGGTAGTTATAGGCCCTGCACCCACACGATCTCCAAGTTACGAGAATTATCCCGCGGCGGACAATGAAGTGAAACAGCTTGCTGCTTCTCTATGGAATGGTATAGATGGAATAAATACCAGATATGCAAAAACCGGAAAAGGTATGATCGCCTCCGGTATGGAGATGCAGGAGTTATTTGACATGCTGAAAATAATTCCGGATTTTAAAACCGGACAGGATGATCCTGTACTGTTTATCCATCGTACACAAAATGACGGGGATATGTACTTTCTATCAAACCAGTCGGGACAAACGATCTCCATAAATCCTGAATTCAGGATAGAAGGGAAAATACCGGAATTGTGGGACCCTTTGACGGCTACTGTCCGGAAGCTGAAAGCATATACAGTAAAAGACGGCAAAACCATATTACCCCTTAAACTGGAACCTACCGAAAGCGCTTTCATTATATTCCGTGAACCTTCTAAGGAATCACCGGGAGGAGACGTGAATATAAATTACCCGGCGCCGGAACCTGTACAACCTGTTGTTTCTCCGTGGACTGTTACTTTCGACTCAAAAATGAGAGGCCCAGTAAAACCCGTAGTAATGAATACGCTTCAGGACTGGACGCTATCAGATAATGACAGTATAAAATATTACTCCGGAACAGCCGTCTATAAGAATAATGTGACATTAGCAAACATTGCGAAAGACAAATCCTATTATCTCGATTTAGGTAAAACAATGGTAATGGCTAAAGTCTCCGTAAACGGCAAATATGCAGGTGGTGTATGGACAGCGCCGTGGCGGGTAGAAATCGGCAACTATATAAATGAAGGAGAAAACAGTATAGAAATATCGGTTGTCAATAACTGGGTAAACCGTCTGACCGGGGACAGTATGCTTCCGGAAGATCAGCGTCAGACCTGGTGCCCTGTCAATCCGTATAATAAAGACAGCGGATTACAATCATCCGGCCTGCTGGGTCCCGTATCTGTCTATACTATCTCTTATTGAAAAGATAATTACAGAAATTATAATATTATAAAAATGAAATCAATATTGGAAAATCGCCCCGAACTCGCCAAACGGGTAAATGAAGTTGCCGAAGTAGCCGGCTACCTGTGGCAGAAAGGATGGGCTGAACGTAACGGTGGAAATATCACGATCAATATTACCGATGTGGTAGACGATGAAATACGGAATATGAAGCCCATAAGCGAAGTGATGCAGATAGGAAAGCCTCTTCCGCATCTCAAAGGCTGCTATTTCTTCTGCAAAGGTACAAACAGGCGTATGCGCGACCTTGCTCGCTGGCCGATGGAAAATGCATCCGTTATTCGGATTCTCGACGACTGTGCCAGCTATGTGATAATAGCGGATAATCCGGTGAAGCCGACCTCTGAGCTTCCGTCACATTTATCGATGCACAATTACCAGATAGGAATAGGCTCGGGTTATAAAGCGGCGTTGCATACGCATCCTATCGACCTGATAGCAATGACTCATAATCCCGCTTTCCTCGAAAAAGACAAGCTTACCTACCTGCTCTGGAGTATGATTCCCGAAACACGGGCGTTCTGTCCGAAAGGCCTGGGTATCATCCCGTACAAAATGCCAAGCTCGATGGAACTGGCAGATGCCACGGTGGAAATGCTGAAAGACTACGATGTGGTGATGTGGGAAAAGCACGGGGTCTGCTCTGTCAGTGAAAACATAATGGAGGCTTTCGACATGGTGGATACCTTATCCAAATCCGCACAGATTTACCTGACAGCCAAATCGATGGGATTCGAGCCGGAAGGTACGTCCATGAAGGATATGGAAGCGTTGAAAGTCGCGTTCAACCTGCCAAAATAAAAGAAATACAAATTGAATTATCGCTCGTAGGGGCGAATAAATATTCGCCCGTTGATTGTTGCGGGCGAATATTTATTCGCCCCTACATCAAAATACATTCAATCAACTACAATGCAATTTTCAGCGAAGCCCCCCAGCGCATCGGCTTTCCTTTTTGTGCAAAATAGTCGCCCATAGATTCGAACAGGAACGTATTATAATCCCTGTCGAGGATATTCTTTCCCCACAATTCGAGTGTAAATATACTTTTATCCAATGCCAGATGAGCGTTGAGTGTACCGTAAAAGCCTTGGGACATATCATTATCCTCAGCCCAGTATACTTTGCCTACTCCTGCAAAGTTGGTATCGAATGTGATCTTATCAAGGATTGTATTATGTTTGAAATCGTAAGAAATACTGCCGCCTATACTGAATGTAGAACTTGGAGCAAAAGGAATATGATTTCCTGTATAATCGTGGATAACAGTCCCTTCTTTATCCCTTATTTTATAATCCTTGAATGTGGCATCGGCTAATCCGTAGCTTGCATAAAGATAAAAGCCATTGCAGGGACGGGCTTTTATCCCGACTTCCAGGCCTTTGCTCTCTGCTTTGCCGGCATTGCTTACCATACGTCCGCCCCCGGTCTTTATAAACTGGGTAATCTGCACATCGCGTACATCCATATAATACAACGCAACATTGGCAGATAAAGTATTACTGATTATATCGGCCTGTCCTCCCAATTCGTAATTCCAGCTATATTCAGGGTCATATGAAATACGCTCATTTATCGGAGTATTATCCTCTGAAGGCTGAGCTCCCGGCATACTGTTTTTCATCGCTTCCTCTAAGGCTTCCTGTAATAAATCGGCAAATATCTGGATATTGTGTCCACCGGCTTTATACCCTTTAGATGCTGACGCATATACATATGAGTCAGGGTTGAACTGGTATTTCAGAACACCTTTCGGCAATAATTCCAGATAGTCGGAAGATGAACTGCCTACAAGCTCTGTGGCAACCCTATCGGATATTACAGGCCTGCCCGGCCCTGTATTTATATCAAATCCGGCAGAGGTATAGGCATTATAATCCAGTTTTGTCTTTTCATAATCGAGGCGTAATCCCAACGTGGCAGAGAAGCCTTTTAGTCCGAACAGGTTATTGAATGTCGATTGATGAAAGGCTGCCAATCCGTAAATAGGGCGCTTGTACTCACCATTCAGATCAATCTGATTATCGGTAAAAGTAATGGGTGCCCCTGCGTTTGTCAACGGGTCTTGCAGAAAACGCTTTATCCCGTCTTTCATCATATATACAGGAGGCGTGTTGTGCAGGTAATCGTAAAAACCATATCCGCCGAACGACCATTGATAATCGGAAGCGCTCACCGATTTTACAGTGACTTCCTGACTCAATGAATTCTGGCGCTGACGCTGGTTTATCTGAAAAAGGGACAAAGGCGTATAATCCTGATCCATATTCATTTCATCATTGAGATATTGATATCCGGTTGTGGAATTTATCTCGTAGTTGTTACCTGTATATTTCAGGGCCAGTCCGTTTGTTACGAGCCTGCGCTTGTAGTAGCCTTCCGAATCATAATTTATATCCCCTGTTGCTACATTCGCATAAGGAAAAGCTCCCTGATCTACATAATCGAAACTCAGACTGTAATTCAATGAAAGACGTGAGGTTATGTCCCATACGAACTTAGCCCGGGCTCCTGTATTCTTCAGGTCATCGGCCTTTTTGCCTGTATATAGATTGGTGAAATATCCGTTATCCTGGCGGTAATAGGCTCCGACAGAGAGTCCCGTTTTATTATTCAGCCTCTGATAATGGGACGCATTGGCCGTGAACAAGCCATAATTTCCTCCACCTACCCTAACACTCGTACCTTCATATGTCAAAGGTGAATAAGTGTAAATATTCATAATACCCCCCATTGCATTGCGGCCATAGAGTGTACCCTGTGTACCTCTCAACACCTCTATCCGCTGTATATCGAATAATTCTGTATCGAAAGATGTCGTATTAAAATACGGAATATTGTCCACATACATACTCACCGTCTGGTCGCCTGACCGTGCGCCTATCCCCCGTATATAAACAGGTGCAGTCATTTTAGAACCATAATCCGCAGCGAAATAGTTAGGCACAATAGCGCTCAGGTCTTTCAGGGAATGTACCTGTAATGCATCCAGATTTTTTGGAGAGAAAACTGAAACTGCGGCCGGCAAAGATTTCAGGCTGTTGGTTTCTTTCGTAGTGGAAAGGATAACTATATCATTTTTCAACTCTGTATATAATGTATCTTTTGGCAATTCACCTTTTGCAAAAAGAGGAATGGTCGATACAGATAGTAACATTATCAATAATGTATTTTTCATATAAGAATGTTGTCTCATAAATTATATTTATTGGAATGCACAAAGTAATATATTCTCTTTATTTCCAACAATCACTAGATGTAGTGATTTAATAGTATGAATAAAAAATCCCCTTTTATTCATCTACTCTTCATGCATGATTTTTTTTGAAAACAAATAGTTTTCGGTATAAATAAATTCATGAATTTTCTACATCTTTGTTCATACAATATATAATAGAGTTTTACTCGATCCATTTATTTCAACGATTTTCAAAACATTTTATCCGAAAAGGGGTTATTATCTCATACAAGAAAACATTATGAAGAATATATTATTGAGCGATAAACTTATCGCTGCTATACAAGACTATATGCCTGTGAACCAAAAATCAGTTCCGTTCCTTATGGACATACTGGATATAAGCAGAGAATCGGCCTATCGCAGAGTCAGAGGAGACATACCGCTCACATTGGAGGAAGCGGCAATAATATCTGCCAAACTTGGGCTGTCCCTTGACGAATTAGTAGGACAAAACAGTAAAGAACGTGCCTTTTTCGATTTGAATGTAAGCAAGACTCCGGAAGCCACAGAAACTTATTCACAGATCATAAACAATATCAACAACATTTATGAGAAGATACGAAAAGCAAAGTCGTCTGAAGTAATTATTGCAAATAACAGAGTATCTATCGTTCTGACAGCGAATTATGAATACATTAAAAAATTCAGGTATTTCAAATGGGTTCATCAAACCCATAATGTACCTCTCAATTTCTACTTTTCGGAATTAGAGGTCCCATCTCAACTGAATGCAGACTATAAAAAATACGCGTATAATTATCTGAGATTAAATAATATCACCTTAATAATAGATAAAAATGTTTTTTCATCTTTAATAGACGAGATGTTATATTATTACAGAAGAAACCTTATAGACAAAGAGGAATTGAAAGCGATGCAGGAAGAGTTGCGGCAAATAGTCAACGAACTGGAGCAGATATTACAAACCGGAACCAATAAGGCAGGTGTAAATATGCTTATTTATCTATCAGCGCTAAATATTGAATCTAATTATTCCTATCTTGAATACGATGGGAATGTATGTTCACAGTTCTGGGTATATACAGTAAACCCGATAATGGTATTCAATCACGAAGCCTGCGCTATCCAGAAAAAATGGCTCGAATCGTTAATGAAATATTCTACTCTGATAACAAAGTCAAACGAACTCTTACAGGCTGAGTTCCTAAATTCCCAAAGAGAGTATATAGAGGCCATGATCTCCGACTGAAAAAGATTACAAGGGGAATAATACGACAGAACAAACTATCTAGTGACAAGACATTTATAGATTATCAAACTCCATATCAACGGACTTAACAAAGATAGATCTTACAAAAACATTCTTTTGCAGATATCACATAATTTTAGTATCATTGCAAGCTATTTGTCATCATCATACTTATCTGTTCATATATTTAAAGAATATATTTGCCGGTATGCATCATTTTGCAAATAAGTACCCGAAAATTAACGATTAACATTTAATACCTGTGCTTAGACCGGTTTCGGTTTTTATAGCATTGTTTCACCTTTGTATAAGAAATAGGAACAAGCCAATATCATATCTTTAGATATGCAACCTATGGAACAAAATATTTCAACAAACAAAAATAAGGTAAATGAAAAGGACATCCATTTTTTTTAGTTTAATCATCAGTATCTGCGCCTTTAGCAATTGTAATAAAAAAGAAGCATCAAACATCCCCTCTAATAAAGAAAGAGCCCGGCTTACACTCGATTCCCTTTATCAGAATTATTCGGCTCCGAATACGAATCTTCTACGGGAAAATTATCCGTTCGATGAAGCATACATGGCCACATATCTGGCTTCTTCAGAACAGGCCAATACCCCCAACCAGTATTCCTACCTGTGGCCCTATTCCGGTACATTCTCTGCTGTAAACGCATTGTTTGAAGCAACAAATGACAAAAAATACCAACAAATACTGGACACCAAAGTACTTCCGGGACTGGAAGAGTATTTCGATCTGAAAAGAAATCCTCCGGGATATGCCTCCTATATCAATACCGCTCCACGATCGGACCGTTTCTACGATGATAATGTATGGCTGGGTATCGACTTTACTGACACTTATATGATGACTAACGAGCCTAAATATCTTGATAAGGCAAAGCTTATCTGGACTTTCGTAGCCAGCGGTATCGACGATAAACTGGACGGTGGCATCTATTGGTGCGAACAGAAAAAAGAATCAAAAAATACCTGTTCGAACGCCCCGGGTTCTGTCTTTGCACTGAAACTTTTCGAATCCACAAAAGACAGCACATACTTCCATTTTGGAAAAAACCTGTATGACTGGACCAAAAAGCATTTACAGGATACATCAGACTATCTTTACTATGACAATGTGAGGCTGGACGGCAAAATAGGCGAAGCAAAATATGCTTACAACAGTGGGCAGATGATGCAATCTGCGGCGCTCTTATATAAATTTACAAAGGATGAAACATATCTCTCCGAGGCTCAGAATATAGCCGGGTCATGCTACAATCACTTCTTTACCGATTTCACCTCACCGGAGGGCGAACAGTTCAGATTACTGAAGAAAGGCGACGTCTGGTTTATAGCTGTTATGCTAAGAGGTTTTATAGAACTATATCATCTGGACAACAACAAGACCTATATAGACGCCTTCGATAAGAATCTGGATTATGCATGGGCACACACCCGCGACAATAACGGGCTCTTCAATACCGACTGGAGCGGAGAAAAGAAGGATGACAAAAAATGGTTATTGACACAGGCTGCTATGGTTGAAATGTATGCACGGATAGGAGCTATAAAATAATTAAGAATGAATAATTAAGAATCAAGAGTGCTGTGAATGACATGTAACTTATGATTCTTAATTTATAATTTATAACTTATAAATCAATAACACCCCTTAAAATTTAACGACCGGAATGAAAAAAATCTTACTCACAGTTTTATTGATAAACTGCTTCGCATTATACTTGCATGCGCAGAAACAAACAGAACTGTCGTCTCCGAACGGAGAACTCAAGGTATCATTAAATATATCCGATAAGATATATTATAATATTTCGTACAATAGTGATACATTATTAACAAATAATTATTTACAGCTAAACCTTAGAAACGACACTCTGGGGCAAAAGCCCAAATTAGCGAAACAAAAACGGTCACAGGTAAAATCGGAAAGCAAACCTGTTGTCCCATTGAAGTTTTCAACTGTAAAAGATGAGTATAACCAACTCCTGCTTACATTCAAAGGCGATTATTCAATCGAATTCCGTGCCTATAATGATGGAATTGCTTACCGCTTTATTACAAATAAGAAAACGGAAGTAGAAGTATTAGGTGAAGACTTCGTTGTAAACTTCCCAGCCGGCTATCTGCTGCACCTGCAACAGCCGGGCAGTTTCAAAACTGCATATGAGGAACCCTATACACACATAGAAAGTACAGACTGGAAAGCCTCGGATAAGATGGCTGTACTCCCTGTATTGATAGATACAAAGAAGCAATACAAAATACTTATCTCGGAATCCGACCTGTCTGATTATCCATGCCTGTTTCTTAAAGGCACAGGCACTAACGGTATGCAATCGGTATTCCCCAAAGTCCCCCTTGAATTTGGTGACGACGGTGACCGCAGTGTAAAGCTGCTCAAAGAAGCCGATTATATCGCCAAGGCGTCCGGAAAAAGGAATTATCCGTGGCGTTATTTTGTGATAACAAAAGACGATAAACAACTGATAGAAAACACCATGACATACAACCTTGCGACTAAAAGCCAACTGCAAGACGTATCATGGATAAAACCCGGACAGGTAAGCTGGGAATGGTGGAATGATGCATCGCCTTACGGCCCGGATGTAAATTTTGTTGCGGGATACAATCTGGAAACATATAAGTACTATATAGATTTCGCTTCTAAGTTCGGAATCCCTTATATTATTATGGATGAAGGCTGGGCAATGAGTACCCGCGATCCTTACACACCGAATCCGAAAGTAGATGTACATGAACTGATCCGCTACGGAAAAGAAAAGAATGTAGGCATTGTACTCTGGCTTACATGGCTGGTTGTAGAAAACAATTTCGAGATATTCAAGACGTTTCAGGAATGGGGTGTAAAGGGTGTAAAAATCGACTTCATGGACAGAAGCGACCAGTGGATGGTAAACTATTACGAAAGAGTGGCAAAAGAAGCCGCGAAGTACAATATCCTTGTTGATTTTCACGGCTCTTTCAAACCGGCCGGACTGGAATATAAGTATCCGAACGTACTCTCTTACGAGGGCGTAAGAGGAATGGAGCAAATGGGCGGCTGTACTCCCGACAACAGTGTTTATTTTCCGTTTATGCGTAATGCCGTAGGGCCTATGGATTATACACCGGGAGCCATGATCAGCATGCAACCGAATGTATATTGCGGACAAAGGCCGAATTCTGCGAGTATAGGAACACGTGCTTATCAGCTGGCGCTATTTGTAATCTTCGAAAGCGGGCTACAAATGTTAGCGGATAATCCTACTTTATACTACCGCAATGAGGATTGCACAAAGTTCATCACACAAGTGCCTACCACATGGGACGAAACTAAAGCTTTAGCGGCGCAGGCAGGAGAATACGCGATAGTAGCTAAACGCAAGGGTGATAAATGGTATATCGGCGGTATGACTAACAATAAAGAAACCTCCCGTGAATTTGAACTGGACCTGAACTTTCTAAACAATGGAAAAACGTATACAATGACGTCTTTTGAGGATGGCATTAATGCGGGACGTCAGGCGATGGATTATCGAAAAAAATCATCAAGTGTGAAATCAGGGGACAAAATAAAGATCAACATGGCAAGAAACGGGGGCTTTGCTGCCGTTATAGAATAAGATTATAAGGCAAAAGGACAATAAACTTTTTTATTTACAACAGATAACCTCAAGTCTTTGGCTTGAGGTTATTTGCATAATACAGAGATCCCTTTATCTATATATACGAGCCTTTAATAGCCGGAGTTCTTTGAAAGATTGAAATAAGTAGTAAGTTTTAAGTAATAAGTTGAAAAAGTGACAATAAAAATTGTGTGAAAAGTCGTCAGATTTGTCAAGTTTTGTACATAAGCTATCAGCTAAAAGCTAAAAATGTGTTACATTTGTTATCTTTTAACAAGTAGTAAGTTGGAAGTTGTATGAGATACGAATAAACAAGACACGAGATACAAGTTGTTAACTGATGACTGACAAGTTAATTTTTAATTATTCATTCTTAATTTTTAATTGCTTTCCTGTTACCTTTTCCAATAGAAGCGACCAGATTCCATTTTCTCACATTTCCTAAGAAAAACTGATAAAAACATCTAAAATCTTATATATTCAATATTTTTATGCTAAATTTGCACACTTAGAATATTTGTGTGCAGTTTTAATATATGGCCATAAACAAAACCCGAAATATATTAATTGACGTAGCTCGTCAACTATTCGCAAAACTGGGTGTGGATAACACAACCATGAATGATATTGCTGTGGCTTCGCATAAAGGCCGCCGTACATTATATACATACTTCAACAATAAGAATGAGGTTTACCAGGCAGTACTGGAAACAGAGCTTGACCAGATGTATCACGCCCTGCAATCGGTAGCGAGCAAGAAACTTCCTGCCGATGAAAAGCTTCTCCTTTTCTTTTATACCCGGTTCGATGCAGTAAAAAATGTTGTAGTGCGAAATGGTACGCTAAAAGCTGACTTTTTCCGCGACATATGGCGCGTGCAGAACGTTCGCAAGTCATTCGACATAAAAGAAATCCAGGTACTTAATGATATATTGACCAAAGGTGTAGAAGAGGGAACTTTCGAGATGCCCGATACACAAGCCACTGCCGAGATACTTCACCATGCACTGAAAGGCTTAGAGGTCCCATACATAAGAGGGCAGATTAGAGCAGAGAGCCTGAAAACAGAATCTCAGCGCGAAAATATAGCCTATCTGATATTCGAAGGAATCAAAAAGAAGAAATGAGAATCAACTGAATTTATATTTAATTTACATTTTAAATTATGAAATTACTTGAAGGTAAAACTGCTGTCATTACAGGTGCAGCCCGCGGCATAGGTAAAGCCATTGCCCTAAAATATGCAGAACAAGGTGCAAATGTTGCATTCACCGATTTAGCGATAGATGATAACGCAAAAGCTACTGAAGCAGAAATTGCTGCTTTCGGAGTGAAAGCTAAAGGATACGCATCTAATGCTGCAAACTTCGACGATACACATAAAGTAGTAGAAGAAATAATGAAAGACTTTGGGAAGATCGATATCCTTGTAAACAACGCAGGTATTACCCGCGACGGCTTGATGATGCGTATGAGCGAACAACAATGGGATATGGTTATCAATATCAACCTGAAATCAGCATTCAACTTCATCCATGCCGTCACTCCTATCATGATGAAACAGAAAGGCGGCAGCATTATCAATATGAGCTCAGTTGTAGGTCTTTCAGGTAATGCAGGACAAACCAATTATTCTGCGTCTAAAGCCGGCATGATCGGATTGGCTAAATCAATAGCTAAAGAGGTAGGTTCGAGAGGCATTCGTGCCAATTGCATCTGTCCGGGATTCATCATTACAGAAATGACTGGCGTATTGTCTGACGAAGTAAAACAAAAGTGGGCGGAACAAATTCCATTGCGTCGCGGTGGTACTCCGGAAGATGTGGCTAATGTAGCTGTATTCTTAGGTTCTGATTTATCTTCGTATGTTAGCGGACAGGCTATCCCTGTTTGCGGCGGTATGAATATGTAAGATTTATATCTATATAAGGAAACGGGTTCAACTTATAGCTGAACCCGTTCTTATTTTATTCGTGATGATAGGGCTCATTATTCAAAATTGTCATGGCCCTATATAGCTGCTCTACAAATATCAGCCGCACCATCTGATGCGAAAAAGTCATACGCGAAAGGGTCAGCTTTTCATTCGCCTTATCATACACACTTCGGGCAAAGCCGTAAGGGCCGCCAATCAGAAAGACAAGTCGTTTGGCTACCGTATGTGTCTTCTTTTCAATATAAGCGGCGAATTGCATGGATGTATATTCTTTTCCCTTGTCATCCAGTAAGACCAGATAATCACCCGCTTGCAGGCTCCTGAGGATAAGTTCTCCTTCTTTTTCTTTCTGCTGATCGGCAGTAAGGCTCTTTGTATTCTTTATATCAGGTATAACCTGTATCTCGAAAGGAATATAATGCTCGAGCCGTTTCTGATACTCACTGACAGCATCGATAAAATAGCCGGCATCCGTTTTGCCTATAACAAGAAGGGTAATTTTCATTTGAATAATTTTATCCTGCAAAAATAAGGATTTTACTTCGTAGCATCTATCACCCCTCTAAAATAACCGATAGATTCGGCTATCCCCGCCAGAGGAGTTTTCATATTACGTTCATACTCCAGGCTACAAGCTCCATCGTACTTTACCTCGCGAAGCATACGCACAAATGCGGGAATATCTATAACGCCGCGTCCTATTTCTCCGGTTTTACCTTCTTTACTGGCAGCAGTCGTATTCTTCATATGAATATCAAACACACGGTCTTTGTACTTCTTCAGATCGGCGATGGGATCTTGTCCGTCACGGGCATCATGGCCAATATCGAGACACATACCAATACGCGGATCCAAGTCTTTTACATTCTCGTAAATATCGGTAGCATTCGGATATAACTTGATATCAGGCCCATGCAGATGAATGGCATACTTGAAGTCATACTCTTTCACTTTCTGGTCAACATAGGGCAATACCTCATGATTAGGTACGCCGACAATTAACTTCACCCCTACCCTCTTAGCATAATCGAAAGCGCGGTCTACTTCCTCCTTTGTTTTCATATAGATAGGTCCTACGGCATATCCGGTGACGTTATGAGCCGCGAGTTTTGCATGAAATGCTGCAATCTCCTCATCGGTACTGGCCAGAGGCAGATGAAAGTCTTTAATGCAGAGATAATGGACATCTACTTCCTGCATCATCTTCAATGTCTCATCCAGATTGAAGTTAACAAAGGTATAACCTGCAATGGCAACTTTGAACAGTTCCCCGTCATCCCTTAAGTTTCTTTCCGGTTCTTTTGCATACAGGCTGCTACCGGAAAGGAATATGCAACTGCAAATGATTGATAAAAATACGCTTAGTTTTCTTTTCATGGTTATTATCATTTATATATTCAATTTATCTATAAGGAAAGAATAGCTCTTGAGTGTCTCACAAAGTTAAAAATAAAATCAGATTTGTTAAGTCTTTACTTTATATCATTTACAATCTCCCTGATGAACAAAATTGCATATCTTTGCATTTCAAAATACTAAATGGATAAATTATGCGAATAATACCTGATTCAGAATTGATTATCAATAGCGACGGCAGCGTATTCCATCTTCACATAAAACCGGAACAACTATCAGATAAGATAATAATGATGGGCGATCCTGAAAGAGTTACCCTCACAGCTTCGTTTTTCGACACTATAGAATGTAACATACAAAGCCGCGAGTTTCATACCATTACAGGAACTTACAAAGGCAAACGCATAACAGCCATATCACATGGCATTGGGCCTGATAATATAGATATTGTTCTCACTGAGCTGGACGCCTTAGCCAATGTGGACTTCAATACCCGTGAAGTAAAGAAAGGCTTCAAACAACTGACAATGGTACGGGTCGGGACATCAGGCGGATTACAACCATACTGTCCGATAGGATCATATGTAGTAGCGGCTAAATCGATCGGATTCGATGGTGTACTGAATTATTATGACGGACGAAACAGTATCACTTTGAACGATTTTGAAGCGGCATTCAAAAAACATGTAGGCTGGAATCCTCAACATTGTGCGCCTTATGTGATCAAAGCGGATGAAAGCCTTGTGGAACAAGTGGGACACGATATGATAAAAGGTGTGACTATTTCAGCTATCGGTTTTTATGGCCCGCAGGGACGGCATGTGCGCATACCTCTGGCCAATCCCGATCTGAACAGCAAGATAGAAACATTCCGCTTCGGGGAAGATATGATAACCAATTATGAAATGGAAAGTGCTCCGCTCGCAGGATTAGGGCGACTGATGGGACATCGCGCCATGACTGTATGTACAATTATCGCCAACCGCCTTGCCGGCGAATCAAACGCTAATTATAAAGGTTCGATAGAAGATTTAATCAAAAAAGTACTAGACCGCATTTAATGGAGCCTTACACGAAAAAGAAATTAACTAAAGTTTTGTTGATAATACTTATACCTCTGATAATTATCGGACTGGCAATCCTCTTTGCTAACTGGAAGATCCCCCATGACACCAAGAATTACGTCTTTAACCACACTGATAGTATTCCGCCACAAAAGGCTGCATTAGTATTGGGAGCAGCCAGATATATAGGAGGCCGCCAGAATTTATACTTTACATACCGCATCCGGGCAGCCAAAGAGCTATACGATGCCGGAAAGGTAAAGGCTTTTGTTGTGAGTGGAGATAACAGCACAAAAGACTACAATGAAGCTCAGGATATGCATGATGCTTTAGTAGAAGCCGGAGTACCCGGAGACATTATATACATGGATTACGCAGGACTGCGCACACTAGACTCAGTAGTGAGAATGAGTGAGATATTCGGACAAAAATCTTTTATTATCGTATCTCAGGAGTTTCATAACGAAAGAGCTATATTCCTTGCTCAATATTACGGATTGGAGGCATACGGATACAATGCAAAAGATATTGATCTGAACCGCTTTTCGTACCGTACTAAAATAAGAGAATTATTTGCGCGGGTGAAAGTCTTTGTCGACATCATTACGGGCAAAGGGCCAAAATATCTTGGTGAACCTATAAATATCAATTAATTTATATAAATAATAAACCATTCAAAAGACTTTATGAAGAAACTGCTACTTGTACTCTCTTTATTTACAGCATGCTCTTTGACTTACTCACAAGATTCGAACAGTGAACTTCTAAAAAAATTAGTAGAGAAGAATATACTCACACAAGATGAAGCCGATTCTTTACAGGTATCATCAAATAAGAATACCGGGAATAGTTCGCTTTCCCAATCCGTAGATAAAATAAGACAGGCATTCAATACCCCATATATGCAATTCGGGGGATATGGTTTGTTGATGTATAAGTATAGTGATGTAAACAAAGTAAAGCATGACCTGAGTACCAGAGTCGTTTTCCTGCATATGCAAGGGCAAATCTTCAAAGATCTCAAATACTTTGTAATGATGGAGTTTGTGAACCCTACACTGACTGAATATTATGTAGACTGGACTCCTTCGAGCAGTTTTAATCTTAGGATAGGACAAATGAAAACCCCTTTTTCTCTCGAAAATCAATTCTCTCTTACCGCTCTTGAGTCAATCACCAATACACGTTCCGTCTCAGCATTTGCGGGCATGGGTGACGATGTTTTAAAATTACAAAACAACAGAAATAACATCGGACGCGACATGGGTATTAAAGCATCCGGCAGCCTCATCAATACCGGTACTCACGACCTTCTCGAATATGGGCTTGGTATATATCAAGGAACAGGACTTATTACCAATGAAACAAACAATTCGAAAGATTTTACAGCTAATATTATGTTGCAACCTGTAAAGGGATTCCACATAGGTGGTGGCGGATATTTTGGCGAAGCTACGTATATAAAGGCTGGAGATAGTGAAAGAAACGACCATGTCCGGAATCGTTGGATTGTCAGTTCAGATTATAAAAACGACAGGTTATACGCACGCGCCGAATGGATAAAAGCCAATGATGGAGGTATTGCCAAAGAGGGTATCCACGGTGTGGGACTATGGTACTTTATACCCGAAAAGTTAAATGCATTCGCAAAAATTGATTATCTGAATCAGAATAAGGAGATTAATAATGAAGTGATGGATTATACTCTGGGTATAAATTATTACTTTTACAAATCGTGCCGCTTCCAACTCAACTATACCTATTCCGATTATTCATCTAAATGGAATGCTCCAAATTCGAATATTGTTTTAGGGCAGATGCAAATTGTATTCTAAAATATACACTGATGAAGAACTTTATAAACAAACTCATTTCATGTTTTCTTTTACCATTATTGGTAATATCCTGTAATATCAATAGCCAATCATCACTGATAAAAAGTGAAAACACAATAAAGACAATAAAGGCCGATGTTATCAGAGAAAATTACAGGCAATACCTAAAAAACAGCCTGAAACTATCAGATTCTGTTTTAACGGATGAATTACGAAAGATAAAATATGATATCACTTTCACAAAGGTAACATATGAGGCAACAGACCCGTTCGGGAAAACAAAGATATTGTCGGGACTTATTGGCTATCCGGTTTTACCTGCCGGAGATAAAGATAAACAATTAAGCATTGTCTCCATCCAGCATGGAACACTGTTTGATGAGTCCGACGCCCCATCCCTTAATAAATTTAAAGATGCCACTACTGTAAAAGATGCTTTAAGCCTTATCCCTGCTACCCACGAAAATGGGTATATTGTAGTAGTTCCCGACTATTTCGGTTATGGTGCAAACGAAAAGGACATGCATTATTATGAAGTAAGATCATCATTGGCAGAAGCCGCCCGGAAGCTAATCGAAGCTGTCCCATCATTTGCACAGGATAAGTCTCTACATATCAATCTTACTAAGCTGTTCCTTTTCGGTTATTCCGAAGGCGGCTTTGCTACAATGTCGACACTGAAGTCGTTCAGTGAAAACCCCGGAAATTTTACCGATATAACAACTGTTGCCGGAGCAGGAGCTTATGATAAAGTAGAAACAGCAACCCATGTGATTCAGCAAACATCCGGCGACTCGCCCTATTTCACAGCATCCTATCTATGGGTATTGCTTACATATAACAAAGTATATAATATAAACCGAAACTTAAATCAGTTGGTACAACCGGAGATAGAGTCTGTTGTGAAAAAATATACCGAAACTGACAAAATCATGCAGGAACAGCAAATTCCTTCTGTTCCTTCAAAAGCATTTAATCCTATTTTTGTGAAAGGTATTTCAGAAAAAACTGATGAGGCTTTTATAAAAGCTTTAATAGACAATGATGTAAGTAATTTCGAAGCAAAAGGAACAGTAGTCCTTGTTCATGGAACAAAAGACACATGGGTACCGACTTTCAACACAGAATTAGCATATGACCGTCTACAAAAAAGAGGAGTAAATGTCAGCACACATTATTTTGAAGGAGGAACACATTCTACCACCTATCCTATCTTTGTTCTCAAAGCATTAAAGAACTTATAATCTAAGTAAAAGACTTACTGAATATAGAATATCTGGGGGCGGAAAGTCTATTCAGACTGTTAAGATTAATGATAAGTTTTTAGTTATACAGAAACTTACTAAATGAAATTTTATTGCATCTGAATTTCACATTCACCGTTTAAATTGTAAAAAATTAACACCTCCTTACACTAGCATTAAAATATTTTAATATCTTTGCTGTATCAAACTATAGAAGAATTATCTGAAGTAGAGACTAACTATATGATTAGCCGTACTTAATCTCTCTTCTCAAATTATAAAATCAAGATGAACCCTCAGTTAATATGGCCCTAAGAAACCAAATCAACGAAAAAATATCAACTTTACTCTTTATTCTTCCTGTTGAAAATTTGGAGGTTAGCCATATTTTGTTAGAGAGAGAGAGAGAGAGAGAGAGAGAGAGAGAGAGAGAGAGAGAGAGAGAGAGAGA
>NZ_GL891989.1:0-50102 GCF_000213555.1 Dysgonomonas gadei ATCC BAA-286 | reverse complement strand
ACGTTACTAGAGAGGTTTTTTTGCGTTTGTACCAGCGAATGAATCGGGCCTAAAGAAATATTCTCAAATTATAATGTCGAGTTGATATAAAAAACAATATTTAGCTATTAATTACAATTATTATGAAGAAAAGAGTGGTGTTAATTTTATCCTGCTTATTGCTAAGCATCGGATTTATAGTAGCACAAACAACGAGGATTTCCGGTACTGTGGTAGACAGTAATGGGGAGCCCGTTATTAGTGCTTCAGTTGTAGTGAAAGGAACTACTACGGGTACAATAACTGATTTGGACGGTAAGTTTTCTATTAATGTGCCCGAAGGGAATAATGTACTGGTATTTTCATTGATCGGAATGAAAACAATGGAAACTAAACCCGTTCAGAACATGAAAGTAGTACTGCAAAGTGATGAAAACATATTAGACGAAGTCGTTGTTACGGCAATGGGTATCAGTCGCTCTGATAAAGCTTTGGGGTATGCGGTTGCCAAGGTAGATCCGAGCAATGCGGTGCAAAAAGCTGAACCCGATTTGTTTCGTTCGTTGAGTGGAAAAATACCCGGAGTACAAATAAGTTCCTCTTCATCTGTGGCAGGTAGCGCTACAAAAGTATCTGTCCGGGGGAACTCTTCCATATACGGAAGTAATGACCCATTGTATGTAGTGGATGGTATTCCTTACAGTAATCCGGAAGTTACTACCGGCAGCAGGCTTACTTCAGCAGGTGCTTACGGAACGGGAATTTCGACCTTAGACCCGAATGATATTGAAAGTATGAGCGTTCTTAAAGGTGCGGCAGCTGCGGCATTATATGGTTCACGCGCAGCAAATGGTGTTATCCTGATTACGACAAAATCGGGTGCAAAAAAGACACGTCCATCTCAAAAAGGTACTGAAGTTACAATAACATCATCTTATGCATGGGAAAACGTTGCGTCTTTACCTGATTATCAAAATACATACGGCCCGGGATCGAATTTTGTGTATTCGAATGCCAATGGCTCGTGGGGACCGGCTTTCTCTGACATGGAAACCTTTCCGACATGGCCTAATTACCTTGCTGCCTATCCGAATATGCCCGTGACTCAAGAGTATAAAGCTCAACCTAATAACGTAAAAAACTTATTTCGTACCGGTGGTTTATTAGATCTCTCTGCAAATATTGTGAGTTACAACGACAAAGGAAACTTTAATCTGACAGTATCCCGCGCAGATCAGGACGGATACATTCCTCATTCGGAATTTGAACGGAGTTCATTTAGCGCAGGAGGAAACCAGAAACTGGATAATGGTATACGGGTAGGGGGAACTTTATCATATAGCCGGACTATTCAGGACGGACCATTTTTCGGAGCAGGCAGCTATACGGGATCGGCAAGTTCATTCGCACGTACGCTACTTTTACCTCGCAACTTCGATACCTCCAGCGCATTACCGTACGAAACTGTAACCGGAGCAAATTTATTCCCGCTTAGTGGGGTGGATAATCCGCTATGGTCATGGAAGAACAATACGATAAATACAGTAACCGACCGTACTGTAACGACAATGAATACCGGTTATGATTTTACCAATTGGTTGTCATTCGACTATACATTTGGATGGAATCAATATGAAATGGCGCGTAAACAGGTTATAAATATCGGTTCTGCGGCAAGTTCAGGCAAAGGATATATATTGAATGATAATTATAAAGTACAAGAACTGGAATCGATTTTTGTGCTCACGTTCAAAAAAGACTTCGGACCGGATTACAATCTGAAAGCTGCACTGGGGCACAATGTGAACCAACGCACTTCCTTAAGGGCTATGCAAGATGGAACAGAAATGATATTCAAAGATATTTATAATGTGGATAATACCCAAACCCAAACAGCATCAGAGTCATACAGCAGAAGGCGATTATGGGCTCTGTTCGCTGACGTAACATTTGGCTACAAAAATTATCTCTACCTGAATGCGACTCTGCGTAACGATCATTCGTCTACATTACCGAAAGATAATAACAGTTACTATTATCCTGCATTTACAGGCTCTTTCATATTCAGTGAAATTATAGGCGTGAATCCTGACATATTGAGTTTTGGTAAACTTCGTCTTGGTTGGGGACAAGTAGGTAATGACGCTTCTCCCTATTATAAGAATGGAACGTATCTTCAGGATACGCCTTTTGACGGCCGTCCGATTATGTTGTTACCGACAACAACCTATGATCCGAATCTAAAACCTGAATTTACTACAGAATTTGAGATAGGAACTGAGCTTAAGTTCTTTCGGGATCGTATAGGCATCGATTTTTCTTGGTATAACAGATCTATTACGGATATGATCGCTCCTATCAGTTTGCCTCGCTCGACAGGCTCAAGCAGTTATTATACAAACTTTGGAGAAATTAATAACAAAGGAATTGAAATAGGGCTATCAGCGACACCTCTCAATCTGCAAAACTCATTCAGATGGGATATATTCGCTACATTTACACAGAATAAGAGTAAAGTTATTTCGCTAACGAATGGGGTTGAACGCCTTACTCTGTCAACCGGATCTACCAGTGAACCACAACCTACCATGCAACCGGGCTCACCTTATGGTATTCTTCGTGGAACTAAGATCGCTCGCGACGAAGAAGGTACCCCTCTAGTAAACCCATCTACCGGAGCTTATATGGTCGATTCTGAATTAGGTGAATTGGGCAATCCTTATCCGGATTTCAAATCAGCCATTACGAATACACTATCATTTAAAGGAGTTACATTCAGCTTTATGTTCGATATGAGTGTAGGTGGAGTTATTGTTTCAGGTCCAGCATCCGATATGTTGGGCAGGGGGGTAACCAAGTATAACGAAGACCGCTTAGGAACCCGTATTCTTCCGGGAGTTTTGGCCGATCCGAATACACATAAACCAATATTGGATGCGAACGGTAATAAAATACAAAATACCGTGCAAATCAGTGAAAACGATCTGTGGTTTGCATCAGCTAGTACCAACCCGACATTTGCAATGAACGGCGTACATGAATTCCAGACTTTCGATGCTACGGTATTCCACCTGAGTGAAATCTCTCTTGGTTATGATATACCAAAAAAATGGTTAAAGAAAACATTTATAGGCTCAGCTAGTTTTTCTGTAATCGCAAGAAACTTATGGCACTACGCTCCTGGATTTCCGAAATATCTGAACTACGATCCAGGATCCAACTCTTTCGGTTCAGGAAATGTACAAGGTATTGACAGGGAGACTGCACCTACGACACGAAGAATAGGGTTGAACCTAAGATTAACATTCTAAATATATAGAAAAATGAAAAATAGACTAACATTCTTTTTTATAATATCAGCTTTTCTTTTTACAACATCTTGTACAAAAGATTGGTTGGATATCAATGATGATCCGAATGCCCCTACAACTCCGGAACTTTCCCAATTGTTATCGGGTAGCCAAAGATATATGACTTCTGCACTTGGACAAGGTAACTTTATTGGAAATAATTTATCTTCTTATACTCACCATCTGGTGTCACGCGAGGTACAAAATTATGGGATGACCACTACTGCCAATAATATCTATAATTCTTGGAATTATTTTTATATTTATTCACTCATTGATTTTGATGCTATTATCAAGAATGCCGAACCGGATGGAAATCTAATTTATGCGGGAATTGCTAAAACATTAAAAGCATACACGTTTTCCATGATGGTAGATCTTTGGGGAGATGTTCCTTACTCTGAGTACAATATACCCGGATTAACTGCACCTAAAGCCGACAAAAGCGCTTCGATCTATAATTCGGTAATTGCTTTATTGGAAGAGGGACTGGCTGATTTACAAAATAGTACGGCAGCCAATCCTTTAAAACCGGGAGACGACGACTTTTTTTATAGTGGAAATAAAGACAAATGGATTCGTCTGAACAATACAATCAAACTGAAATTATTGTTGCAGACGCGGTTAGCAAAATCTGACATTACTGACTGGCAAAAAAGACTGTCCGACTTAATCACAGCAAACAATTTTATCGCTTCGGGAGAAGATTTCCAATTCTGGTATACAGCAAAATTAAGTCCGGACGAACGTCATCCTACCTTTGTATCTGAATATGCCAATAAGGGTACAACTCACTATATCAGCCCTTACTTCTATGAAATGATGAAAGGCCTCACATACAACAATACTAAAAATCCGTTTGCAGGAATCACAGATCCACGGGTACCGTATTATTTCTACAATCAGTTGAAAACAGGTCAGGCAGCACAAAACAATCATTCTTATCGTGAAGGTAATTTCCTAACTATCTTCTTCGCCGACAACGGCTCAAATAATGCAGGCGATCAATCCAGTTCCATGAGTAAAGTCGGCATCTATCTCTGCGGAGGAAAATATGATGATGGTAATGGAGGTGCTGTATCCGCAAATACTGGTAATGGTGTGGCTCCACTTAAACTTGTTACATTTCATTCACTCAAATTTATGCTGGCTGAATTGGCCCTTACCGGTGAGATAAACGGCGATGCAAAGGCTTTATTTAAGGAAGGAATGAATGCTTCTATTGCACATGTAAATGCAGTCGCGGCAAAACAAAGTAATATTCCTACAATTGCGACAGCCGACAGAGACGCATTCACGACTTCAGTACTAGCCAAATATGACGCGGCTTCAGATGCAGGTAAACTGGAGATCATCATGACACAAAAATGGATCGGGAATATCTTCTCTCCGGAAGATGCCTATACAGATTACCGCAGGACAGGCTATCCGGAGTTGTTCAATCCGGCTAATACGGCAGATCCGGGATATGGAGTAAATCCTACCGTTACTGCACTCTCTCCGGCACGGGTACCTATTGCTCCAATAGTATCTTTCCCTAGATCATTATATTATCCTACAACTACCGAAACGGATCTGAATCCAAATCTGGAGCAAAAGACGAACTTGTCGGCTAAATTTATATTCTGGGATAAATAAAACAGAGCGATTGATAGACAATTTAAAGTTAAAAGAAATATGAAAAAAATATATTTATATATTCTTGCGGCAATTACGATATGCTTAATTACAGCAAGTTGCGACAAGGATCTTCCGTTCCCTATAGATGAAGTAAAAAGAGGGGTTGTCATTGATATTTTGAGAGTACCCGGAACTGATGGTGTCCTTTCAGATGGCCAAACAACCGGAAACTATCAGGTAAAACTGACTATCCCTACTCAGCAAGGCGACTATTCAATGATGGATCATGCACAATTGTTAGCTGTGTTAAATGATGGGACCAAAACGACTGCTCAGGTGGTTGTGGATGACATTACAAGCTTTCCGTCGACAATATCGATTAATATGGCTGATGTGTATGGTAAGTTTGGAAAAACATCTCCGGCCTTGGGTGAAACATTAAATTTCACTGTGAATGTTGTATTAAAAAGCGGAGAAGTAATTCCGGGCTGGAATCCAAATACAAATGTTTATAATAATCAGGCTTTTGCAGGCTGGCAAATTGAAGGCCGGGGCCTTTCTTATCGTGTACAATATTCTGTTGTATGTCCATTCGTTCCGGAAACAACATTTGTTGGAACTTTTCAATGTACTGAAACGTCTTCTTATGGTAATGATGCCTATGCAGTGACATTATCTCATCATACTGGCAATCCTGAAACGATTCCGGCTGGTGTAGATCCAGCAAAATTATATGGTATAAGGATTGAGCCTATTTCTCCTAATATTTGGGAGGGTGCTCGTGAATATACATTGATTTGGATAAATACGGAAGATTTTTCGATTGTGGCTACAGACCAGCCTACAGGAGATGATTACCAAGGAAATCCCGCGACTCCGGTTGTCTGGAGATTTAAAGATGCTTCTGTTTCCACATGTACCCGGCAGATAAAATTTACAGCAACACCAACTATTGTGGGAGTTGGATCTTATGCTGCTTTCACATTTACGATAAAACCGTAAATGTAGAAATAATAAACACAATGAAATAGGGGACAGGATACACTCCTTATAATGTTGCATCCAATTCATACAAACACTTTTTAATGCAGTGATGCATCAACCCTAAAAGAGACCGGGCCCGGTCTCTTTTTTTATATACATACTGATTAAATAGATACGGAATATCTATCTAAATTCAAAAAATAATATAAGATGAGACTATTTCTTGAATTAAAGGCGTTTTACTCCTGATTGATCAAATCAAATTAATTCCTCACTAGTCAATATAGGATCTACATGTTCCAATCCTAATCCACATTGTTCAGAAGCTGCACGGCAACCACCACGACAAATATCCCATTTGTCACATTTACAGCAATACTCAGGAACAATCTCATTCCACGAATTGGCGTATGGGGAATACAAGATTTGTCTTAAATCTTGTTTGTAAATATTTCCAGCCACTACAGGAGAATGATTGCACAGACGAATATTCCCATTAATATCCATCGTTATTGGCTTTTGTAATACGTTATCGGAACAATGGCCAAACATGATATTTGGATACATCTCTGGATCAATAAGACAGTCGGGAGAACACACATTGGAAGAAATAACCAAGCCCAATTCCTCAGCTTTGGCATTAGCTATTGTAAATGCTTTTTTCAATTGATTATGATTAGCCGAAACAGATGCCGGATTGGCAACACCGCACCCACCGATATTGTACCGGTTCATCATAATTCGTCTTAAACCTAAATCGGATATAAAGCCCAAGGTATCAGATAGGACTTCTATATTATATCTTGTCAATACTATTACAGGAACCGGATAACCACCGATACCTTGCACTGTCCGAATAGAGTTAATAGATTTCTTCCAACTTCCGTGTACCTGTGTAATATAATCATGTACAGTTTCGTCCGCTGAATGTATGGGAAACTCAAACAGAGTAATTCCCATAGCTATCATATCGTTATAGTCCTCTGCTGTGCCTTTATACCCATTACTGATAACTGTGACCGTTTTACCTTCCATCCGGCAAAAAAGAGCAATCTCTTTGATACGTTGAGCGACAAAAGGTTCCCCTCCCGTAAGGGTAATATTACGGATATCCACCTGCGAAAAAACTTGTTTCAGGGTTTTGATTGCTTTATTGTATGAATTGAATGATTGATGTTGTGCACCAGGTATCTTCCAGATATTGTAACAATAACGGCAAGCAAGATTGCATTTATCAGTCAGTTCAAAGGCAATATTATATAGCTGTAATCTTTCCTTATTTTTCATCTCCGAAATCCAGACTAATAGTCATCGTTGTTTTAACCGGCTTGCCATCATAATGAATTCCGGGTTCCCATACTCCGGACAACGATAAGGCTCTCAAGGCTTCTTTATCTGCATCTTTTGATAGCTTACCGATCACTTTTTTATCTACCAGTCTCCCTTTTTTATCAACGGCAAAACTAAGGATAACCTCTCCTTTGACGTTATCATTCTTCATCTGTTCGCTATACCGGATATTACCTTGTATCCATTTTTGGAAGCTTTCAAGATCGCCGGCAGGAGAAACCGGCTTTTTAGATATTTCATTATATGAAATCTTAGTTATTGGCTTCACTCCCGGTGAATATATATCATCCCGGAATCTTGGATCACTAACAACAATGACTTCGTAGCAGAGAATCATATCTGAATCTTTCATTGTTATTATTGCTTCACCTCCTATCATAGTTGAAACTGAGATTTCCCGGCTTTCCATACCAACAAAAGAAAACACTAACCTGTCAGTAGATTTAACCTCAATACTAAAAGTTCCGTCTGTACCAGAAACTACCCCATTTGTAGTTCCTTTTGCAACAATTGATACTCCGGCTATAAAATCGCCATGCTCATCCTTTACTCTTCCCTTTATTTCTATAAGACTATCGCGCCTATTGTTCTGTTTTTCTAAAGAAGAGGTAGTCCTAGTTTTTATTTCTTTATTTTGAGGTACACGAGGAGGTATCGTATCATAACAACTTATCTCTACTTTTCGCTGTGCTTGAACTGTTGTCCCTGCTATGCCAATAATCAATGTACCTAGTAATAATTTATACTTGACAAAGATCGGCGATCCGTTTGTCTTGTCCGCAAGAAAAGAGAATAGGCAAAATAATATATTATATGATTTGAGTTTCATTCTATGTCGCTACTAAGATTAACCGTTATTGTTATTCTTGTTTTTACCGGATCCCCATAAATCTGCCCGGGTTTCCATCTTTTAGATTTCGATATAACATTAAGGACTTCCTTATCCGCTTCTTTCGATAGGCTTTTTACAATCTTTTTATTTATTACTTTCCCTTTTTTGTTTATAATAAAGCTGAGTTTTACCACTCCTTCTATTCCATCTCTGCGCATTTGTTCTGTATATCGAATATTACGTTGGAGCCATTTTTCAAAGTCTTCAAGATTACCGACAGGAGATATGGGCTTTATTATTACCTGGTCATAATCGAATTCTCTTTCTTTGAGTCTGGAAGCATATATGTCATCATTATTATATGGATTAACACTAATACCATAACACATGATACCTGTAAGTTCATTTGTAATATTCATCTTTAATGATTTGCTTGTTATAGAATCTATGCTTACAGAACTTTTGGGTTTTATTACTGGCCCGTCAACGACCTGAACCGCATAACAAGCAATACCTGATCGGTTTTTAACTATTGATCTACTACCGACAACAACTACTTCTTTAACATTTAAAGTATCTGAGGTCTGTTGTATTTCAGTTGAATCAACAGCGACTTTATAGCAGGATGCCATCTCTGAATAAAGAGGTATTCGAAGAGGGATCGTATCATTTATGACCTCTTTCTTTTGAGCTTTTGCAGATGTCCCTGCCAATCCAATAATAAGAGTGCCTAATAATAGTTTGTATTTAACAAAAAAACTCGCTCCATTCGTCTTATCAGACAGAAAGGAAAATACATAAAAAATAGATTTGTACAATTTGAGTTTCATCATATATTTTTATCTATAGAGCTATTAGGATATTCTATAAATGTAGTAGTTTTTATTTATGTTTGTTTTATATTGTACAAATAATTAGGGCAAACGCATCAAAATTCATAAAGCTGTTTTTCAGCCTCATGTAGGGGCGTATTGCATACGCCCAATTGTGACATTTTGCTATGCGGGCGTATGCAATACGCCCCTACAGGCCTTCGATAGAAGTTGAACAATTTGATGCGTTTGCCCTGAAACCAATCAGCAAAGCCGTTGTAATTATGTAATTGAGTGCGATCCTATTCCTGAATGAAAAATTCTGCATATCTAGTCGTTAGCTATATACCATTTGACAAACTGGAATCTTTCTTTAAGGAATACTTGAAATAGAGTGGATATAAACATACGATATATAACGAGAGAATTTTTACGGATTCTCTCATTTTTATTAATTCATCAACCGATAATCACTTGGCGAACTACCCACAATCTTCTTAAACATCCGGCTGAAATGATGCGGATATTTAAACCCTAATTCATAAGCAATTTCATTTACCGACTTATCGGGGTGGTACAGTTTATCCTTTGCCTTTTCAATAACCTTTATCTGGATATACTCCTGAGCGGATTTACTTGTTTCTTTTTTGATTAAATCCCCGAAATAATTGGCTGACAAATGAAGTTCATCTGCAAAATACTGCACCGAAGGTAAACCGATTGTTTGCGGTTTATCCGATTCGAAGTAACCGTTAAGCAGTTCCTCGAACCGGGACAATACATCTTTATTTATATTCTCACGGGTAATGAATTGGCGGTCATAAAAGCGCAGGCAATGATTAAGAAAAACCTCAATATTCGCCGTAATGATGGCTTTACTGTGTTTATCAACAGAATGACTCAATTCGTCTTTTATTTCCTGAAAACAATTCACTATAATCTGCCGTTCACGTTCCGACATATGCAGCGATTCATTCGATTCGTAAGAGAAAAACGAATAATCATTCATTTTCTGTCCGAGCAGTGTACCCCGAAGCAAATCGGGATGAAAACATAACCCCCAGCCCTGCATTTTGAAAGTTTCGCCCGTATCATCTTTTCCGGCCACTTGTCCCGGAGCAATAAAAACAAGCGTACCTTCCTGATAGTCGTATGTATGGCGGCCATAAATCAAATCGCCGCATTTTACATCTTTCAGGAAAATAAAATAGAAACCATATCTTTTACGGATATGATGAAATTCTTTTGTGACTGTGGAAAAGTCGATAGAACTTACCAAAGGGTGCAGCGTTTCTATTCCCAGAAAACTGTTATAATCGTGTATCGTATCAAAATTCAATATTTCGCTCATAATTTCTGATTTTATGTATAACAAATATATAAAAAGCCGAAAGCAATCAAATTTATTTGAATTGCTGAGGCGAACCTATATTTTGTAAAAATAAGGCTTCTTGTTTAAAATCTACCATCCCATGCTGTAAATCAGTAATAATGGTATAAGAAACTGTAATTTGTGTATATGATTGATATTCTATAAAGTAGCAATCAGTAATAATGGTAGGAGAATCAGTAATCTGTCTATTTACATGGGGTATTATTCACCGTAAATTTGTAACATGAAAATTATAAACTTATAATCCGTAAAATATGAAGCAAAGGAATAGCGTGAAAGAGATAGTATTTATAATAAGTATCCTCCTTATTTTCTCGGCTTGTAATCAAAATAAGGAAAAAGATATGAACGGACTACTTGTAATAAAAGAACAGGGCAGTTTTGCCGTTGGCGGCTCGGTGATTCAAAATGAAGGTACATATAATGGCAACAACTTCGATAACTTCAAACCTTATCCCGAAGGGCAAACCTATCACGGCGACCATGCCTATGTATTTTACCAGATACCCGACAAAGCCCGGCAATTACCTCTTGTTTTTCTGCATGGAGCAGGGCAATCCTCCAAAACATGGGAAACGACACCCGACGGGCGTGAAGGCTTCCAGAATATTTTTCTCCGTAGAGGTTTCAGTACATACTTAATCGACCAACCCCGCCGGGGAAAAGCAGGAAGAAGCACGGTTGCATCTACCATCGAACCCATTGCCGACGAGCAAATGTGGTACGAAATATTCCGTATAGGTATATGGCCCGATTATCACGAAGGAGTACAATTCCCGAAAGATAGCCAGAGCCTCGAAAACTTCTTCCGCCAAATGACGCCGAATACAGGCGCATTCGACAACGAAGTAATCAGCAACAGCATGTCTGCCCTTTTTGATAGAATAGGCTCAGGTATTCTGGTAACACATTCGCAAGGAGGCCTTCCGGGATGGTTTACAGGCATAAAAAATCAGCATGTAAAAGCCATCGTTGCCTATGAGCCAGGAACCTACCCATTCCCCAAAGGAGAAGTACCCCAACCAATAAGCGGACGTACAGGAATATTATCAGGTGTTGAAGTTTCGATGGAAGATTTCATGAAACTGACTAAAATCCCTATCGTGATGTATTTCGGCGATTATATACCCGATGAAGTAACCAACGAACTCGGAGGAGAAAACTGGCGGACACGTCTGGCATTAGGGCGATTATTCGTTGAAGCTATAAACCGTCACGGCGGTGATGCTACTTTAGTTGAATTACCCAAAATAGGCGTATTTGGCAATACCCATTTTCCGATGTCTGACCTCAACAATGTAGAAATAGCCGATTTGCTTTCCGGTTGGTTGAAAGAAAAAAACTTAGATAAAAAATAGAAACATGAAGAATTTAATTTTAACCCTATTCATGATGCTAATAATATGCCCTCTGTCGGCATATTCAGATAATAACGAAAATATTTGGGAAGATAAAGAGCAGACACCTCCCGAAGTAACAGACCGGAAGATTCTTATCGCCTATTTCAGTTGGGGAGGAAGCACGCAGCAAGTTGCCGCCACATACAGGGATGAAACACTGGCTAAAATAGTAGAACTTACTCCCGATTCCGAACATCTTAAAGGTTTTGGAACTACCAACAGAAATGCTGATGTAACACCGTGGCTGAAAGAGATCGGTATTATTTCAAATCAATAATATTACAGATATGGAAAAGAAAACAAAAGTGATTGTGTTGGTTCTTGTTTTAAGCATATTATTCGGCATGCAAGAAGCATATGCGCAGCAAGAAGTAAAAAACGATGATAAAACAAAGCAGGAATTAATCGACCTGTCAAAGACTAAATGGCAATGGATGGCAGAGTTTAATACCGAGGCATTATCCAACTTATTCCATGATAAGGTTGTATTTGTACATATGGGTGCAACCTTTACAAAAGAGCAAGAATTAGATGTAATTAATAAAAGAATATTATTTACAAACATGCTGATATAAAAGAAATATCTGTACAGGTAGATGGAGCGACTGCCATTCTTCTAAACCGAATCCGCCTAGAATCCATTGTAGGCGGCAATGAAGTTGTAAATCCGTTTATCGTAGCCGAAATATATATCAGGAAAGACAACGAATGGAAATTGATGGCGATGACCTTCACTCGCCAGGCGCATGAATATGAACTTAATTTAAACAATTGAAAGATGAAAAACATAAATTTATATATAGCAATAATGATTTTGTTGCTGGGCAGCATATCCGGCAACGTAAATGCACAGAACAATATGTTAGATAAGAAACAAGAAAAAATAGTAACCATCGCTGCTTTCACGGCAAGGGGTGATTTAGACAAATTAAAACTCGAATTAGTAGCAGGGCTTGAAGCCGGATTGACGGTTAGTGAAATTAAAGAAGTATTAGTACACCTGTATGCTTACAGCGGCTTTCCCAGAAGCCTGCGCGGACTGCAAACTTTTATGAGCGTATTGGATGAACGCAAAGCAGCCGGTATAAACGATAACCCCGGACGTGAAGCCTCACCCGTTACCGATACCCGCGATAAATACGAGCGTGGAAAAGAAATCCTTTCCGAACTTCAGGGTATTACTCCACCGGCCGGACGCGCAACCGCAGGCTATGCAGGTTTCAGTCCCGAAATAGAAACATTCCTGAAAGAACATCTTTTTGCTGATATATTTGAGCGGGATGTACTGACCTATGCTCAGCGTGAACTGGTTACGGTATCGGTAATAGCTGCATTGGGCGATTTGCAACCCATGCTGACTTCACACATGGGGCTGGCACTCAATACCGGTATAACTCCCACTCAACTAAAACAGGTTGTAGAAATAATCACTACAACTATCGGACAGTTAGAAGGCTCACAGGCAAGATCGGTCCTTACCGGTGTACTTCAAAATCGCAATATAGAAACTGACGCTGATCTGACTATGGGAACGGAAAATGGAATAAGCGTCCAAAAAGTGTCATTCCCCAACCGTTTTCTTAATACGGTGGTAGGTAATCTGTACTTTCCTCCAAACTATAATACAAACAAGAAGTATGCAGCTATCGTTGTAGGTCATCCGTTTGGTGGAGTAAAAGAACAAACTTCAGGACTTCATGCACAAAAAATGGCAGAGTTAGGCTATATCACTCTTGCATTCGATGCTACACATTATGGCGAAAGCGGTGGTTATCCACGCTATATTGAATCACCCGAAGCCCGTGTGGAAGATTTCAGTGCAGCGGTTGATTTCCTTAGTAATCATAAAAATGTAAATGCAGATGCTATCGGAGTAATCGGTATTTGTGGCGGTGGTGGTTATTCGGTCAGTGCAGCGCAAATAGACCACAGGATAAAAGCGGTAGCTACCATTAGCATGTATGATATGGGGCGCGCGCGCCGTCAAGGATTAGGCGATGTGATAACGTATGAACAGCGCATGAAAACATTGGATGATATAGGCGAACAACGTACAAAAGAGTTTAATGGCGCAGCAAGAAAAGACATTGCGGCTATTCCTACTCAATTGAGCGACAGCGATACGGAAAATACCCGTGAATTTTTCGACTATTATCGTACGTCACGTGGAGGGCATCCAAACTCGACTACGAGTTATTCTTATACGAGCCTTGCGCCGATGATGAACTTCTTTCCGTTTGCACAGATAGAAACTATCTCTCCAAGACCATTGTTATTTATAGTTGGTGAACGTGCCGTATCAGCCTATTTCAGTGAAGATGCTTACAGTAAAGCTGCCGAGCCGAAAGAACTGTTTGTTGTGCCGGGAGCATCGCATGTGGATCTATATGACAGACCGGAATATATGGGTATTTCATTACCTAAATTGAATTCATTCTTTAAACAATATCTGAAATAATAAAACAGTAGAATATGAGAACAATAAAAAGAAATGCTTTCGCCTTGCTAACTATTGTAACATTATTATTTACAGCATGTAATAATTCAAAAAATAACAATGAAATGGAAACATCCAACAATAAAGTAATAAATCAGATATTTCCGAAAGGAGAAAAGATAAATAACGACTATTTCAGCGGAACAGCATGGCTGCAAATGTTAGTAACAGATAAAGAAAATTTCGACCTCACGATAGGTAATGTAATTTTTGAACCGGGAGTACGGAATAACTGGCATTCACATCCGGGCGGACAAATTCTGCTATGTACTAAAGGACAAGGCTATTATCAGCAAAAAGACAAGCCGATTCAATTACTTAATGTAGGCGATGTTGTTGAAATTCATGCTGATGTCGTCCATTGGCATGGCGCAACTCCAGATAGTGAATTCGAGCATATAGCAATTAGCCCACAATCTCATAAAGGCGCTGTTATTTGGATGGAACCTGTAACCGATGAAGAATATAACAGTTATAGTAGCAAATAGTACGATTAAACAAAAAAAACCTAAAACTCATTGAATTTCAGTATTTTAATTCATCTTTCATCTTATCTTGGCGGAGAGAGGGAACTTTGCCCTCAAATCTTTATATTGTATATCAATTGGTTAAACCATTGATATTTTATGAACGAGCAAATAGCCCACGCTTATTATTCACTGTTTTGCAGTGAGTTACACCAAAGGAAAAGATGCAATTTATTTATATATTCGTCCGGAAACTAATTAGCTGCATATAACCAAATTAAGTGACTATATTTATCAGTTCTAGATTGAAGTACAAATAGTTTATAATCTTATTCAACAGAGTAATTTACTATAAATCTTTCATAAAGAAACAAGTAAAATAAAATTCATGGAAATTCATTTCAGCCGCTTACATGATAGGCGTTTAACTATTAATAACTTGTAGAGAATGACAAAATATAATAATTTACTATTAGGACTTGAAAATAATTTTACCTTTACAACACACCAGCCTTTTACTGTAAAAGATCACCCTTCTCGAAAGTTTCTGAGAAGAAGAAAAGATCAGTGGTAGAAGGCATTAATTAATATAGTATAATGTCAATTACAAATATCCGTTTAGAAGTCATGCACTTCTTAGAAAAGAATGTCGAGAATTTTATTACCCAGTTTCTGGTTCCTGTTGAAAAAATATGGCAACCTACTGATTATCTTCCTAACTCAGAGAAAGAAACTTTCTTTGAAGATGTAAAAGAATTACGCGAACTGGCGAAAGAACTCCCTTACGACTTCTGGGTCGTATTGGTCGGGGACACCATCACAGAAGAGGCTTTACCCACTTATGAATCGTGGTTAATGGACGTAGAAGGTATAGACAATGTAGACGGAGAAAAGCGCAACGGCTGGTCAAAATGGATCAGGCACTGGACGGGTGAGGAAAACCGTCACGGCGATTTATTAAATAAATACCTATATTTATCCGGCAGAGTGAATATGAGAGAGATTGAGCAAACCACGCAACATCTCATCAATGACGGCTTTGATATTGGTACGGGAAGAGACCCGTACAAAAACTTTGTATACACCAGTTTTCAGGAATTGGCAACTTTCATTTCGCACAATCGTGTAGCGGAAATAGCTAAAAAAATGAGTAATGAAAAATTGTCAAGGATGTGTAAACGTATCGCAAGTGACGAAATGAGGCATCACCATGCTTACAGCGAATTTGTAAGGCGTATATTTGAGGTAGACCCCAGTGAAATGATGCTCGCTTTCCAGTATATGATGAAACAAAAGATAGTTATGCCTGCTCACTTCCTGAGAGAATCGAAAGAGAAAATAAGCACTGCCTTCGAACAATTTTCAAATGCCGCACAGCGCATCGGGGTATATACAGCCGCCGATTATGTGGATATTATACAAAAGCTGATAGACAAATGGCAGATAGATAAAATTACGGGATTAACGGACGAAGCAGAACGTGCCCGCGATTTTCTGATGAAGCTTCCTGTGCGTATGTCTAAAATATCAGAGCGGTTGGTTATTCCAGTCGATTCTTATATTTTCAAATGGGTACAACCTGCTGTGAAATAAGACCATTGGACTCAGTATATACTATAAATATTTAAGCATAAAAGAAAAAATAATACAGCTTCAAAGAAAGCACTTATAGTTTACAGGTCATATCTTCTTAAGGTAAAAGAAAAAATTGAAAGCCCAAAAGAGAGAATCTCCTGGCATAATTTTCTTCATTATTCAAACAAGAAAGGTTTTGAATCGATAAGTTTATAACGGTTTTCTTCAAACAAGAATTTTTCTTCTCCGAATGCCGGTTTAAGCTGATTGAACCAAGTGGCTTTAGGATCATATTCAGCAAAAAAAGGAATATCGACCCACTTGGGATTACGTCCCTGAATAAAACGAAGTATAAATATCTTTTCTCCTTTAATCTCCTGCACACCCAACACCTGTATCTTTCCGGCATGATCACTCATACTCGGTCCTCTTACGGTCCTGCATAGACCGCTCACCTGCTGATATGCCCTTCGAAAGATATTCCAGCATTTCTCCAATGGAAGTTCAAAATATTGCTTTGAGCCGGTATCCCGTGCGATAAACATATAATAAGGGATACAGCCCAGATCAACTTGTTTACGCCACATCTGGGCCCATATTTCAGGCTTATCATTGATATGCTTTAGCAGTGGAGACTGAGTCCGTATTTGTGCTCCGGTACTTCGGATACGCATAATGGCTTGCTTGACAGCCTCGGTCGACAGCTCTCTCGGATGATTAAAGTGTGCCTGAATCGACAGGTTCTTTCCCGATTTGTTAATTTCTTCAAATAAGCGGATAATATCATCACTATCTGTATCGGTAAGATATCTGTATGGCCAGTAGGCTAATGACTTTGTCCCGATACGAATAGAACGGATATGATCAAAATCAGAAGTTAACAAGGGGTTAATATAACTACTAAGAATGGCTGCATTCATAACCATCGGATCTCCGCCTGTAAAGAGAACATCTGTTACCTCTTTATGAACCCGCAGGTACTTAAGTAATAAGTCTGCTTCTTTCATTGCAAATTTTAATCCGCTCATCCCTGAGAATTGAGGCCACCGGAAACAAAAAGTGCAATAAGCATGACAGGTTTGTCCCTGGCTGGGAAAGAACAATACCGTTTCAGGATATTTATGTTGGATACCTTTCAGTTTTATTTCTCCTAACGAAGGTACATTATGCTCCTGCCCTGCCGGATTGGGATTCAATGACAAACGGATTTCCTGTATCTTCGCGTCAATAAAAGATTTTTCCGCATTTCCATCCAATAATTTTTCGACTATCGCATAATGCTTTTTATCAAGCATCCCTCTTCTTGGAAAGTTTAATGTGAATATCGGATCAGTTTCGATATTATCCCAATCTATCAGTTCATCTATTACATAATTATTGGTTTTGAAGGGTAATACTCTTCCTACGATTTCAATATCCCTGACAAACTCTTTGGGGATACCAGCCATCTGAGGTATTGATTGATAATTGTGTAATGTGTACGTTTTTAATTGATTCTGGGATTTATTCATATTTACAGTTAAATTATTAAGCTACACTTGCTTATATTCCAAGTGCAGGCATATTGAATTTATTTTATGTTGTTTTCGAGCGTACAGAAGGTATCAGCTGAATATTCATAATCAGTAAATAAACAAAAAGGCAAACCTGAATAGAATTCAAGTCATATCAGATAAGGTTTAGAAAAAAGCTGATCTTACCTGTAAATAAAATATGTCACAACGATATATTGACTAATCATATCCGGAACAAACACAGGTACAGCTAAAAGGATGCTATTGCGTTTGTATAAATGATTCCGGATTGTAAATATACAAAAAATAATCGGAGTACCGATTACAAAAACAGAAAACGGGTAAGAAAAGTCTCCTACCCGTTAACTAAACTATTTGATTAATAGCGATTTCTATTATATCCACCGTTTCCGCCCCGGTTGTTATATCCGCCGCTGCTTCTTTCGGTTTTTGGGCGTGCTACGCTTACGCCAATAGTCTTTCCTTCAAAATCGGTGTCGTGTAATCCCGATATGGCATTTTGCCCTTCGGTATCATTTGGCATTTCTACAAAACCGAATCCGCGAGACCTTCCGCTTTCCCTGTCTGTGATAATCTTTGCAGATTCAACTTCACCATACGCTGCAAATAATTCCTGTAAACTCTCGCTTGTTGTGCTAAAGTTTAGATTTGATACATAAATGTTCATTCTTTTTCTTAAATTAATTATTATTGATTACTGGCCGTCCTTATTGGCAAGAGTAATCCTTACGGCATTCATGCCTTTTTGACCACGTTCCAATTCGAATGTTACCATATTTCCATCTGTAATGGAAGCCGGAGCACTACTTATATGGAAAAAATATTTATCCGTACTTCCTGTATGCTTTATAAAACCATATCCCTTATCGGGGTTAAAGTATTCTACACGCCCATTCAATATAGGATCTTCCATATCTTCTTTTTTCGGCGTAGAAACAGCTATATTTTCGATCTTGATTTTTCGTTTATTAGTGAGATCGGGAGGAGTACTGGTTATAACTCCGTTTTCATCTACATAAGCAATCATATCCTCAAAAGAATCGGCTGGATTATTTTTTCTTTCTTCCCGTTTTTGCTGTTTTTCTTTTCTTTTTTGTTGTTTGTTTTTTTCTATTTCTCTCTTGTTAAATGAGTTTGATTTAGCCATACTTATTCTTAAAATATCTTTGTTTTTTTATAATGAATACTTATTATTTTTATCACAGCAATTCTCTAGAAACTATATCTTCGATTTATGCAATTCTATATATTTCTCCACACGGGCATCTATCTCTTCCTGTGATAAATGAGCCGGAAGTTCAATTGTAGTCCTGTCACTAATTACGACATGGATAACATCTCCGGCACGCTCCTTTGCATTTTTCAACACCGACTCGGCTTGTTGTGTTGCCGAAGTTCTTTCAGAACGGGTTATTTCACCTTCTTTCTTATTTGCTGAAGAATTCTGTTTTGCTACCATATATTGTAGTTTTAGTGAATGTTTATTATTGACTCGATACTGTAAGACACTTTCCTGTAAGTTTCTGAATGCCCTTGAGCAAGCCTTGTTCATCCTGAGCACAGAATGTCAAGGCCATTCCTGTATTCACGGATATATCTTCTTATTGTTTCTTCTACCAGACTATAGTTCATGAGACAGCCCTATTGTAAATAATGTTCTTTTTTCCGCCAGGGTAAATTCTTCTTTCAGCCTGCATACAACTTCTTTTACACTGCTTATTTTCTGTGCCAGATGTGCATTTACTCCTGCAAAAGCATACCCTTTTCTCATATCACCTTTTGCAGCATTAAATAATGCTTTCATAATACAGTAGGGGCTCTTCGTATAGTCACAGGTTTTTATACAATGTACAGGGCAGGTTTTAGGAACTTCTAATCCATCGGCAACACGTTTGAGAAATTCTCCTTTAATAGCACGCCCGGGCATCCCTACGGGGCTGTTGATTATCATTAAGTCGTCTTCTTTAGCAGTAAGATAGACCTGCTTGAAGGCTTCTGAAGCATCGCATTCGTCTGTAGTAACAAATATTGTTCCCATCTGTACAGCTGATGCCCCCATTTCGATAAAACGGTATATATCCCCTCCTGAAGATATTCCACCTGCGGCAATAACTGATATTGTTTTTATTTCTTTATATAATGCGACTGTTTCTATAACCTCGGGAATTATCTGTTCCAGAGAATACAGGTTATCATCAATTTGCTCTTTTTTGAATCCTAAATGCCCTCCTGCTTTCGGGCCTTCTACAACGATCGCATCAGGTAGGTAACCGTAATTATTATACCATTTCTCACAAATTATTTTTGAGGCCCGGGCGGAAGAAACGATCGGGACTAACTTGGTTTTACTATCCACAGTCCGATAAGATGGTAGGTCCAACGGTAGTCCTGCTCCGGCAAATATGACATCCGCTTTTTCTTCGATGGCTGTACGCGCCATATCTGCAAAATTGGATAAAGCCACCATTATATTGACCCCAATTATGCCAGTTGTTTTTTCTCTGGCTAAACGCAACTCTTCTTTTAGCCCCCAAATACTGCTCTTAATAAAATCTCCGTGGCCTTTATGGATAAGCCCCAAACCGGCACACGATATAACTCCTATCCCTCCTTCATTGGCTACCGCTGATGCTAAACCGGACAAAGATATGCCTACTCCCATTCCACCTTGGATAACCGGAAGTTTAACTTCCAGATTCCCTATAAAAAATGATTTCATCTTATTTACAAAAATGTGTTACGACAAAAGCATTACATATTCTCGTAACTGATTAATACCATAAACAAGAAAGTTAATTTTGTTGTCGATTTTGACGATGGGAAGATCCGCTAACCAGCGCGGAGCAAAACATTGAGAAGATAGATACAATAAAAACCAGATTGCTCAAGTTTTAAAGATACGAAAGAAAAACGACTTATTTATTGTTTTACAATATTTTATTATAAAGACATTAAATATGTATTTATTTAATGTCTCATGAGGGTATTACACCATATCTAGAAAATTTCGAAGTATAGGAAGCCTTACACCCAATACATTATCAACATAGGGAATAAGGCGTGATGAGAATATACTATATTTTTCTTCAGCAAGAGATTCCAGTTCTTTGAGAATATCATTTTCCATTATGAAAATATACAACTTGACACTAACTTCTGTATTTATAGTAAGTTAGTCGGATTTTGAGAGGGCTTGGGTAATGACTTGGCAACCGTTCTCATTTCTGCTTTATGCGGCGCATTGCACCCTAATAACTCTCGGAACAAAGGTAATCATTATTCGTGAAAAACACCCGTCGGACGGGTGTTTTTCGTTCTTGTAATGCAGTCGTTCCGCCGTCAGAACCGCTAATCTTTTGTCATAGCAATATCATTAAGCGCAATAAAAATTATCTCCGTCGGCGTTTTGTCCCATCGCATGACACCAACCATATAAAAGTTCGCCGGACAGTTTCTCCCGAAGACCCTCATCGACAATTGCATCACCCATGACATAACCCATGTCATAGGCGGCTGACATCAATCCGTCATAATTGTAACTACGGCCGGTTCTCCACTCTTCATAATCTTTATTGAGTTCTTTGTAACAACTTTGCACATATTTTGATTCGGCGGTATAAAACACCCGGGAGTTTTCATCCCATATACCCTCTCCTTCCAAGTCTTCTCGTAATTTTAGACCGCCAAATAGCAGTTGCTCGTTGTCCACATCGGCGACAATGGTAATTACTGAAGTGTCGTCTTCAATTTCAGGATTGAAGTGTTCTATTGCCTCGGCTAAGATAGCCGCAAATTCCTTTTGAAATTCCTCTTTCATTTTTTCATTTTTATGCCTCTCGCGGAGCGTGTTATCGGTTTGTGTCTGTTATTCGCATTTGGTTGCTCTCGCGGCCAAATTTACGAAATAATCTTGGAATGACGGCTGTGTTGGTTCATTAAATAGGGCAAACGAAATCGAGGATTTTAGCCATTGATCTCATTCACATTTATTAACCGTATATAGTTAAAACCTGACACATCTGACAGTTTTTTACTGTTTTTATGCTGTCTATTTTGCATTTGTTAATCATATATAGTTAAAAGGTAACACGGAAAATAATTAAGAATGAAAAATTAAGAACCACCGGTCCTTTAGCGGAGCTAATTTTTTCCCTCGTAACTTGTAACTGCCCGAAGGGCGAAGTAACCCGTAACTGCTTTAATCAATCTTTCAAAGAGCTACAAGCTGACAGCTAATGGCTATCGGCTAAAAAATGTATAGATAAACTTTCTGCATAAAAACACATATTTCGTGCGTTTGCCCTTTTCGTTAAATGCTTTGTCCTTTGCCCTGCCTGGGTTGAATGACCGTCTGTCGAATGACGGGTCGGATAATCTGCCGCAGTTTTTGGAACTGCTCCCGGAACCAGTCGAGGATGTTCTTGCCGTTGAGGTAGAGGAATAGCTTGCCGGGGCTGTCGGACAGCTTGCAGAGTTGGAGTTTCGCATCCTGTACCTATTCGCAGGCATCAGAAAAGAATGTTGAGCTATTATGAACAGAAAAGAGATTTTTTCGCATCTCTCTTGGATAATTATTTAGAAAATAAAATGACTTACAAGAAACCCGATGGAGGATTGGCTTTTTGGATTAAACCAATTGAAAATATTGATTTATTTCAAGTGCAAAAGAAAACTAATATTAAATCTATAAATTTCTATACTCCCGACAGATTCAGTTTTGGAGAACCAATATCCGGAATTAGATTGGGTTACGCATCTTTGCCTGAAGCAGATTTAGAAAAAGGAATAAAAGCTCTAAGTAGAGTATTGTAAAAATACTTTTGGAATAATTATATATCACTTTCGTATTGTTCCTTTGCCAATCTTAATTTCCAAGCCATAAAGTCAACTAAAGACTGAGGGGATAAAATTTTTATAGTATCGACATATCCAAAGAACTCCCGTTGCAATTCCTGATTGATAACCACATTAATTTCGAATGTTTTGGAACCATCCTCATGCTCTTCAACTATTTTCTGGCTTTTATGAAAAGGTTTGGTCTGTACATAAGGTGCATTTTCTTTATTTACCCAGAAACGGACAGATTGAGCCTTCATTCCTACATTTTTGGTGACACCAACCAAATCATCGAAGAAAGTCTGAGGATCGAATAAATTATTTTCTACAAATCTTTCTTTTTCAGCGATCTCTACACTATGTATTCTATCCAATGCCAGATTAATCAGATTTCCTTTTCTTCGTCCGAATACAAACCAACGGTTGCGATACTCTTTTAGTAAGTAAGGGTAGAATAAAAATGTATTTGCTGACCGGGCTTTGAATGAACGGTATTTTAAGTTTAGAACCTGCTTGTTCACAATAGCATGATAAATAATATCCAGATAATCCAATCCTTTCAGGCTTTCATTCTTCTCAAAGTCTATAACAGGTATAGTTTTCTGTTTTGCCGAAGTAACATGATCTTCCAAGCGGCTGACGATATCGCCCATACCTGAGAAGTAAGAGAACCCTTTGAATTGACGCAAAACCTCAACAG
Organism: Dysgonomonas gadei ATCC BAA-286; assembly: GCF_000213555.1. GTDB lineage: Bacteria > Bacteroidota > Bacteroidia > Bacteroidales > Dysgonomonadaceae > Dysgonomonas > Dysgonomonas gadei. The sequence continues at coordinate 26,772 of NZ_GL891989.1, read as the reverse complement.
CTTCAGACATTGTTTTCAAGTCTTGTTCTGACAATGGCGTATTAGTTATGCTGTAATCCTCATCTTCATATTTGTAGTATTTATTATCATAAACAATAATAGGTGCATTATAACCTAGTTTCTCGCTGCGCATCATCTGAATATCCATTTGCACAGTGCGTTTGCTGATACCTTTGTCTATTCCTTCATATTCATAGAGAGCGTCAGAACAAGCATCTATAAGGTCTTCAAGTGTCCACTGTCTATATTTATTACGTAGACAAGTATCTATTGTTTTATAGCGGATTAGGGCGTTACGGTTTACTGGCATATTCTATTTCATTTAATCCTGAAAATGGATTTATTATCTGTATTTGTTTTAAATATAGCTTATCGAAAGTGAAAATAAGATTCCGATAGACCGTCTCTCTATTTACAAAGTTTACGATATATGATATTTGATATTGATTATTTGAAATCTTCTGTAATTTACCCAATCGAGGTTTTGATAATATACCCATAGTAAGAAACATATTTGCTATAGAGTGGCAATATTTATCAAGATCTTCTTGTTCAATATATTTTTCTTCAAAATATGAAATTGCTTCAGATTTTGGATTTCTTAGATCAAAAGGAAAAATTATAAAATACTTTTCTCGGCTATTATCTGATAGTACGATTGCTTTATATTCCTCAACCATCCAACCTATCAATTCTCGATACTTTATCTGAAATATATCTATAGTACCGAGATATTTAGACAGAATAGAATCATTCAGAAGGACTATACTATTGTTTACATATTGAGGCTGATTACTAGATACTGTTTCCGAAGAAGGATATTCTTTCTTCAGATATTCCTCAATTTCTGCTATATTCTGACTGGATGAAAATAGAGGAAACCAAAAAAACATTATCATTAAAAATACTTTCATATAATCTATTTTCTCAAAAATAATAAAAATATTTTTCATGACGCAAAAACACTGCGTATCGCCTATTTTACTTTGTATCATCAAAGTAATAAAAGTATAAAGTTATGATAGAATTAAAAGGAAAATATAACCAGGACTGTAAAATATTCTTAGATGAAGTTGAAGAAGGGGCTATTGAATTAGTTCAAAATATCTTGAATCACGAAATATCGGAAGGTGTACAAGTACGTATCATGCCCGATACACATGTGGGAAAAGGCATTGTAATCGGATTCACTATGCCAATGACTACAATGGTTAACCCAAACTATATAGGGGTAGATATAGGTTGTTCTGTAACAAGCTATAAATTAAATAAACGATTCAATGCTACTGAGCTTCCACAAATAGATAAAAAAATCCGTAAGGCTGTACCGATGGGACATGAAATCCGAAAAGGTAAGGACTTTAATTATTGGTGGGTAGATGAATATATGCAGACTGTTACTGATAATTTGAATCAATTTATTAATCAATGGAATACACGATTCTCGGAAGATAAACTTGCAATAACTATTGATCGTGAATATATCGCCGAACTATGTAAGAAAATAGGTACAGGAGAAAAGATGTTCTATAATTCTGTTGGGTCTTTGGGTGGCGGAAACCATTTTATTGAGATCGGAGAATCAGCAAACGACGGATCACATTACCTGACTATTCATTCCGGCTCTCGAAACTTCGGACTGAAAGTATGTAACTATCATGCGAAGAAAATAGTAGCTGCCAAATTCAGACCACAAGAGTATCACGACGAATTTAAAGATATCACCCAAAATACAGTTCCGACATCTGATATCCCTATCAAGTTAGCGGAATTGAACGAACGATACGGTGTCGGTAAAAAAGAATTGCTATTGAAAGGTGACGATATGTACGAGTATCTAGTAGATATGGTGATTGCTCAAACTTATGCGGAGTTTAATCATCGGGCTATGGCTCACTCTATCTTTGTCGGGTTGCGAGATGTGGAAGCCGTTGATATGATACATTCAAAGCATAACTTTATCGATCCGCAAGACTGGATTATCCGAAAAGGTGCTATCCGGGCTTATGAAGGAGAACGAATGATTATCCCGTTCAACATGCGTGACGGATTATTAATCTGTGAAGGAAAGAGTAATGCCGATTGGAACTGTTCAGCCCCTCATGGTGCAGGACGAATATTAGCTCGGAATCAGGCTTTCAAAACATTGGATATGGAAGAGTTTGAGAAAGAGATGGAAGGAGTTTACTCAACATCTGTCTGCAAATCAACTCTCGACGAAGCTCCAATGGCATATAAAGACAAAGATGTTATTATAAATGCGATTCAGGATACAGCAGTTATCTTAGATACAGTAAAGCCGATATTGAATATTAAAGCAAATTGAAAGAATATGAACCAAAGAGAAATTAATCTGCTAAATAAACTTGTATCAAATGCAAGAGCTATTATCTCCAATCATGTTGCTCTTTCGTTAGGAGTTTTAATTATGAATGGTATAGTATCTGACTTGAAATACAAAAAAATAGAGTTAGATATTGATTTGAATATTTTTAATGAGGTCCACTCTTTAATAAACCAATATGCCATAGGTACAGAAAGGCTCAGATATAATTTCGAATATTTGGAAAAGCAAGATAAAGAATTAGATCGTATTATTGTATTACACAAGAGCCGGATTTTATCTAAATGTTTTGAGATTGTGAATAAATACGGTAATAGAAATGAGTGAAATAAAGAAAAAACAATAAATAATTTCACTACGCAGAAAGATTGCATATCGGATATATTCCTTTGTAACATCAAACTAATAGAAACGATATTTGAAACAATAAAAAGAAACAGGTCAAGTACGGGTTACTCCAAATTCTTTTAGGTAGACCACTCATACAATTACCTGTCTTTATATGAAGCAGTAGCTCAGTTGGTAGAGCAAGGCAACTCATGAAATTACCTTTATAATACCGGTCAATTAAGGCATACTTCAATAGATGGCGAAGTGGTTCGAATCCACACGCTTTGAAATTATCGGTTAGAAGGTCAATCTGGGTTTACTTCATGGATTCCTAATCCCTGGGTCGCCGGTTCGAATCCGGCCTGCTTCACTTAGATAATGGTCAAAAGAGGCTTACTTCAAAAACACTTTTAATGTCTCAGTCTCTTAATTACCGTATTTATTAATTCAAAACACTAATTGTTATGAAAACTAATTTACTGAAAGTTTCGATCAGACAGAACGCTATTTTTATCCCAACAGATAAGATAGTTGCATCGAAAGAAAACCTGACACAAACAACAATGGTATTGATTGCCAACCTGAGAAAACTTGGCTATACTGTATCGGAAGACTTATTGCATGCCATGAACAGCATGGCTCCGAATCAGGCAATTACTATCTTCGATACAATGAAAGAAGTATTGGGTGTGAATCTAAACTGGGCTCCTCTGGTAAAAGGTTGGGATACACCTACCGGAGAAACAAGACTCGATCATATTATAACCTTGTTTGCCAATATCTTCAAAAGTGATAAGGGAATGCGCTTGCAGTGCGGTCACCTGATTCCGGAAAATACATTTCCTATGGAAAGATATAATGGATGTCCATTCTGTGGTACTCCGTTCCAATTGGCTAAGATTGAGAATTTCGGACAAGGAAGTAAACTGAAAGTGCTGGAACTTTGGACTGAAGATGATCTTACAAAGTATTTCAAAGATTTGCTGGAGTCGCGTACAGCTCTGGACGCAACTCAGGTGGACAGTCTGAAGATATTGGTAGGTGAATTCCCTTTGCCTGAAGTAGACATAACAATGAAAGAAACCCAGATTGTGGTATTGGATGCACTTGTGGAAAAAGAGGAATATGAGAAAGGACAACAGTTTATCTCTACTCCTGCCGATATATTACGTTATCTGTGGTATAAGAAAACAGGTTTCCTGCAAATTGTAGAGCCTAAAACAATTATAAAAAGGATAGCGCAGAATAATTCACATATGACGTTTGTTCTGGATAAATCTAAGAAAGTAAAGGTAGATGCTAAGACCGACCTGAAACTAAAATATAACCGTGCCCAATGCAAAATGATTGCAACATGGCTCAACAATCTAAATATGGATGTCGAAAAGGCCTGTGAAATAATGCACCCGAAACGTGGAATGTGGGTACGCTTTATCAGAGCTTTGCGTCTGGCTGAGTATGCAAAAAGACCGGGATTTGAGTATTTGAAAGAATTGATGGATGTATTCTACAATCAGACATATACTGTATATCAGGGAGAAGTTGAACAATCACATATAAAAGTGGATGCAGAAAAGACATTTACCCTGTTGAAACAAAGACCGGGATTATTTGCACGTTCATTGTTCGCCAATATGCTTTGGTTTGGGGATAATGAAACGTTGTCTGCTTTTGAAGAGGTGATGGATAAAATTCCGATGAGGTTATTGTTCACACTGAATATGTATGCGCAGACTTATTTTGACCAGAATGCTCAGCGTATGGTAAAACCGTTGGGTGGAACCTCAAAGAGAATCAGAGCGAATAAATTAGTCAGCATATATACAGCCGATCAGTTGAAAATAATGATTTCTAAAGTGGAAGATTTGTGTGTAAAAGCAGTCTCAAATCGTTTCAAACAGATTCCGACTGAAAGCAAAACGATGTATATAGATCCGATGCTGTTTAATATACCATTAGCAATAGGCGATAGAAGTGAAACTATACAGGATACCTCTTGTGCATTGATGGGAACCCGTTTCCCTGTAGAAGGAAATGCCGTCAGACTGTTTATGCAATGGGGTAAAGACCTTCCTGCACAACATCTGGATATGGATTTGAGTTGTCATATAGCGTTACCTCATACAACTACGGTTTGCTCATATTATAACCTGACTGCTCCGGGAGCAAAACATAGTGGAGATATAAGAAGTATCCCGAACAAAATAGGAACAGCTGAATATATCGAGTTGGATATAAATGAACTTACCCGTGTAGGTACTCAATATGTTGTCTTTACTTGCAACGCCTACAGTAATGGGGCTATCTCACCTAATCTGGTGGTCGGATGGATGAACTCGGCTTATCCGATGAAGATATCTGAGAAGACAGGCGTAGCTTATGATCCTTCCTGTGTACAGCATCAGGTAAGAGTCTCGAAAAGTTTATCGAAAGGTTTGGCATTCGGAGTGCTTGAAGTCGCTTCCCGTGAAATCATCTGGCTGGAAATGCCTTTCGGAGGACAGATAGTAGCTAATATGGATGCTAAGAATGTGGAAGCATTGATAGCTAAGTTGAAAAGCAAAACGACCATAGGTAACTTGCTGGCAATAAAAGCTCAGGCTCAGAACATCGAAATAGTTGATACTGAAAATGCTGATGAAATCTATACTATGCAATGGGCGATGAATACGGCAGCGGTAACTAAATTGCTGATTGATTAAAAGAAAAACACGCTGAATAAGCGTGTTTTTTATCTTTTATTTACACCAATATACGCCCCAACAACAGACACCTAAAAACGAGAGCTATTAAGCCAATCCCAATTGCCCCACAGATGATTAAAAAGATATTCTCCGGATCCTTATAGTTCAGATACTAATATTTTTGTAAGCTTTTCCCTTTCGGAATTGCTTTAAGAATATTCTTTCGCACTGACCTGATAGCCAGGCATAATTCCCCTTCCATCATCTCAAGAGTAGTTTTCAATTCTTGCGTTAATTCAGGAATAGTACGACAGAGCTCGTAAGCTATTTTCATACAGAGTGACTGCACACCCGGTAATTCCTTAACAGAGAGCATTCGCTCCAAACAGAAATCCAGAAAATCAACCCTCGGAGGGTCTACCTGAGGCTGTTTATAAAGCAAATTGAGGATAACCCTCCGTTTACCTCCATGCTCACACGTCATCACTTCGTTAATAAGCTCATCATGTTTTTCATACAGCCATTTATTAGCTTCCGGAGAAAAATGTGTAAAGATCCAAGCCGCATGATATCCTATTTTTTCATCTTCTCCAATAACTAAATCATATAATTCCTGCTTTCGCTTGTCACTTTGTTGGGTTAAACGAAGTATTTCATGGATATCATCCATACCAATCCGCTCCGATAATTTAGCTTTGAAATTCATTGCTATTCTCATTTCTTAATATAATCCTGAAATTTCTTCCCTTCTAAAGTAAGTAACTTCTTGCTTATTTTTAACTTACTATCCCAAAAAGAAATATCAAAGTCAATCCCTTTCGCTTTCTTAATCTTTTTCCAATTACCGATACCATGACCATTATATAGTATAATTGATTGAAATATACCATAGTTATTAAAAGCTTTCGGATGATGCTCTAAGTCTAGAACATTTGTCCTATCCTTGTAGCTGATAATATACTCATCATAAGCAGGTAGAAAGTGAAGTATATCTGTATCCAAAGAAGCACATTCCTTATAATCTTTGTGAATATATAATTCGGTAGAACCGAAGTGATCTCTTATAAATTCATTGTCGATGAGACTAAAAGCGTGTCTGCAATCTTTGATCGTCAACCCCGACCACCAGACAAAATCCTGTAAACTTGCAGGAGAATGGCTCTGCATATATCTTTGAGCTAGCTTTGCCAATGCTTCATCCTTATGTATATCTTTGCTTTGGGGAGCTCTTTCTTCCAGTAGTGCATATGTTTGTTTTTTCTCTTTCAATACACCGCTGCATATAATGCCATCCGCTTCTGCCAACATTGTAAAGAGGTATATATGTCTCTCGGTAGCCCCTAATCCTTCTTGCTCGAATATTTTTGTAATCTCGTCCTTGGTTTGATGGTTATTGTCCCTAAGTGTCCTTTCTAACAGGTTATAACATTTTGTAAGTTCGTGTTCATCAACCTTCAAATCTTTTACATATTTCCATGCGCCTTTAATTCGCTCTCCTGTCAATTTCAGAAGCCACCTGATATCTTCCGCAGAAACAAAATGCCAGGTTGGGCGCATGATATGGGTTCGAAGAAAATCTCCCCGGTTAAAAGCGTCTTCAATACCTTGTTCTGTACATTGTTTCGATCTGATAGCGATAGCCCATTTTGCCATAGTGAAATCCTGAGCTTGCATAGCTCCCATCCATGACACCACTTCTTTTGGAGTATCAAATGTCTGTTCTGATAGCTGTTGACTCTTTAGCCGTATGTTTTTTATAGTAATGTTCATATGTGGGGTGTTTACTTTAAATTTATCTTGTTGGCTGATTTTAGGCTTGTTGTTGATCCGATAAATTATTCTGATTTAAAAGATATTCTTCCTTTATTTTTCTGATTACTTCAATAGGAATTTTTCGCTCTGAATCAACGACCTGTAGCCCATCGTCCATATAGAACTGGATAGGATAATTACCTACAACTTTATCTAAGTCTAGCTCTACACCTAGTAGGCTCGCCTCTTCTTCAGTAGAAAAATATTCTCCTGATTGATATCCAATTTCCAATTTCTCAAAATCGAAAATATGCTTCTCCGTTTTAAAAGGCTTATTGACCAACACATATTCTAGCTTATTAGGGTAAAGTATAAATATCTCTAACCCTTTTCGTTTCCACCAATAGGAAGAGAAAAAATAAAGAATTACAAATACCTCTAATAGTAATACAACACTACTAATTAGAATAAATTCCAGCGTAATATCAAGTATGGGAAAGATTAAGATTAGCATACCTATGTGAAAAAGAAAAAGTCCTGAAAATAATATGATACAGCCTAAAAGCAGTAATCCATTACTATTTTTAGGGCTAATCGTGAGCCTGAGTACATCTGATTTTCGCTCGAGAGTATATGAATATAGTACTTTCTTTTTCATATAACCTTTTATAAATTCTTCTATATTCATAAGTTTTCATTTCAAACTTATTTTATTTGTTGACTCTCTTATATTGAATTTATAATAGTCCATCTTTCCATGCATAGTAACATCCTTGACTGAAAAGTCTAGCAGAATTACGTTCATTGATCCAAGAATATTTTTCATTTATATATGACAGTACAATTTCCTTGAGTTGCTCCGACTCAATTCTTTTTTTCTCTAATGTTTGTTTGATAAATAAATTTATATCTTTCTGTACTTTTTTCGAGAATAAATCTAAAAAGTCTGCTTGGTTTAAACTTAGACTCGGTAGCTTAAGCATTATTCGGTCTTGTATTGGAGCCAACCAATGTTCACCCCATTCCAGAGTTAATTCAATGCTCATATTTAATATATTTGAATCAAAGTCCTTTATCTTCATATATTCTTTACTTTAAACTAATTTTATTTACCGATACAGAATGCATAGATATTTATTAATCAATGAAATATCGATTTTTTCGGTACAAACTCATAAATAAGTTCTGTATGCATTCTGTTTTCTACCAATCACTTACGCTAATATACGTGACATTGGTGAAAAAACGAAATATTTGATGGAAAGTTCTGAAAATATTATTTTAAATTTTACTGGGTAGTACTACCCTGAACAGACTACCCAGTTAACTATCTTGAATTGGAGTTATTTCTATCTTTGTTATATGCCATACAGAGCGACAGGACATAAGACTTAGTTGCTTGCAATCCCTCGAATGAGAGTATATTAGATATTATGTTCCTTTGCATAGCAACAAAATACGATATTAATTCTTTTATTAAATTTATTATATTAATCATAGCTCATTCGTTGAATAATACTCTATTTAGAAGAGGGAGTTATATCCTTGAAATAACGACTTTTCATTATTGTACTAATCTTAGTGATAGTGATATCAATTACTGCCATTTTTATATTGTATAATATGACAAAATTTAATGAGCTTATTACATTTGTGGTGTCAATTATTGTTCTTCTGAGGCATTTAATGACTCTCAGTCCAAAATATCTTCATCATATCTATGACAAACGTTAATAAAAATCGGTACTTTTAAAATTCATGAAAAGTAATATTTGATTATGTGAATGATAAAACCCTAATCAATAATGTCTTACCAGAGTCACTAGTACAGTTCAATTCTTCATTTCAAAAAGAGAAATCATTTGATGATCTAGTTCAGGAAAATACAGATGTCTCTCAACAATCGGTTCATATTTAACTACGTCTACACAACTATAGTCTACTAGTTGCGCTTTATTCTGTATTAAAAAAAGACTCCTGTATACGAAATATCAGAAGTTCTGTATAAAAGTTTAGGGCTTAGAGAAAAAGAGTCCGCATATCTTTTAATACCGAGAAAAAAAAGATGAATAATTTAATATACTGCAGAAGTTGTACAAAAAAATATTTAGGTAGATTAACTATTTTCAGATCTTTTTTCTTCGGCTTTTATTACCGACTCTATCAATTCATTCAGAGTTTTCCCCAACTCTTTCAATTCATCAATACTAATTTCTTTCAGTATTGCTGATTCAGGACTTAATAACAGTGTTTCTTCTTCGTTTGAGAAGAACCCCAAGCTATATACACCTTCCTTATTTCTACTTATTTGTACTGTTACACCAGCAGTTGTACGTTTGTAATTTTCTCCAAATATCTCTACTTTCATTGCCAATAAATTTTCTTGATCTTCCATTTTATTTGAATTTAATTTTGTAAATATAGGATTTTAACTATACATAACAAAGAGTTAACAATTTAGAATTTAAGATATAGGAGTAAATTATCAATCCTTTTCCATATATTGAACTAATCCGTAATCTTTCTTATTCTAACCTGACATAAATAATATATATTCGCATAATATTCGAGACAATTTATCCCCGACATAAATTATGAGTAATAGACTATATATCTTCGGTAATGGTTTCGACAGGTATCATGATATGAAAACATCATATTCCAATTTCTGTCGCTATATTAAAGCCAATAATTCTAAAGTATATGAGTTTCTGGAAGGTTATTTTTATATGGAGACAGATAATAAAAATCTGTGGTGTCAATTCGAGAGGGATTTAGGAACATTCGATTATGGGCTATTTTTTAGTGACAATGATAATACCGAACCTTCTTCAGAGGGGTTCAAATTAAGTCATATTTATGGTGTGGAGGATGATTTACAGGAACAGGGAGAGAACTTAAGCGAACATATTCGAAAAGCATTCAGAGATTGGCTAATTGAAACCGATATTCCAAAAAGCGGTTATAAACGACTAAAATTGGATAAAGATGCGTTGTTTCTATCGTTTAATTACACGGCTATTTTGCCTTTCCTATATAGAATACCAACAGAGAATATCTTGTATATTCATGGCTCAGTAGAAAGTAATGGTACTCTCATTTTTGGCCATAATCGTATACTTGAACCTATACCAGATTTTGATGAATATGGAGAATCTACACGAACTCCATATACAGATGCTGAAAATGCTTCCAAAATTATTTTCAATGAGTTTTACAAAGACACAACCATAGTAATTAAAGAGAATAACCATTTTTTCGCTGCTCTGAAAGATATAAATGAAATAATTATTTTAGGCCATTCTCTAAATGAAATAGATTTACCGTATTACAGTTATATGGTCCAAAAAGTAAAAGATGGGGCTCTCTGGAATATCAGTTGGTTTACTGATAAAGAAAGAATAAATATGGAGAAAGTACTCAATCACTTAGGCATGAAGAAGAATTATTCTTTTATCAGAATTGAAGAATTGGTACTATAAAAATTAAAAGAAAATGAATGAATGCCATTTAACTGAGGATGAATCAATCGACATTCTGATAAAGAATTTAAAAGACTAAAAGTTACACAATTGAAAAATGTTGCCATGGTATGGCAAAAGGTTGTGATATTATAGCAAATAAGCCTAACGGTGAAAAAATGTATATAGAAGTAAAAGGTGCACGCCCCGGATATAAAGGTGCTAGTAAAACTGTTTTTAATAGTTCTCAAATTACCACACATTTTGGAAAGGCCATATATCAAATTTTAAGAAGAATAAGCGATAATCAGGATTATGACAGAAAACATGATTATGCTATTGCCCATCCTAACGATCCTGCAATACGGAAAGTCATTGAGAAACTCACCCCATTACTTAAAGACTTCAAAATTATTCATTATTGGGTTGAAGAAGATGGCAATGTAATTGAAGAATAAAAAATAATAAACTTATTAAATCTAATAACCATGCAAGAATTACAACCACCTGAAATTTTATATCATTATACTACAACAGATACACTATTTTCAATTCTCCAAAATTTGAAAAAGGAAGCCCGGGAAGATGCCCAAAGGGATGAGCTTTCATATTATAAATTTACTTTATGGGCTTCTCATATTCTCTATTGCAATGATCCTATCGAATACGATTTTTATTTTGAATGTTTAGGTGATGCTCTTAAACAAGATTTATTTGGAGAACCAGCAGATCCACTGTTACCAGATAAAATCTTAAAATTTATAGAAGCATTAGATATTTTTAATCCTGCTATATTATCATTATCTGAAAGTCAGGACAATCTTCCTATGTGGAGAGGATATAGTAATAATGGACAAGGAGTTTCCATTGGATTTAAGACTGATATCTTAAAAGAGGCTTTTGGGGAAAATACTGAATTTGTAAAGTGTATTTATCGTTCTTCTGAGCAATTAGTTGAGGAAATAAACCTGCAAGAAATTAAAGATGCAGTGATCGAAGAAGATGGAACATTTTCTTTAGGAGATAAGATACCAGGCTTGTTATTCGAGCGACGAAAAAAATATAAGCATGCTGCTTATGAATACGAAAAAGAATGGAGACTATATCTTAATAATCCAGTTGAGTATAAATATAGAATGAGGAATGGATTAATAATTCCTTACATAGAATTAGAACTGCCTTTTTCTGTAATAGATTCGATATGTGTAGGTCCTACTGCAGCTCCTGATTTGAGTGAAAACTCTCTTGAAATGATATTACATAGTAAGTTAAGTAATTTGGACAGGGAAATTAAATTGTCAATATCGGATATTCCGTTTACAATATTATAGTTTTTCATGCTACTATAAATTAAAAACTAAATTCATAATTCTTCCCCAAAAGAAGGAATTATCTGATATTTATTATAAACATTTTAAGCATATCCCAAACGATCTACATATATGGGAGAGAAAAACAGTGTGGGTTTACAAGAATGTTTACTTCGAACCATCTGAGATGGGATAATTTCATGATAAAAAAGAGATACTAATTCATCAAAGTCAAATACAATATTTGCTTTTTGCACATATAATAGCAGATCAGTTGAGATAAACTTTGGTAAAGAATTGCTCTGAATATCCAATATATCTTCCCTGATTGCTGACTGAAGATATAATCTCGAGGTTAGACATCTACAATGTGTTCCAAATGAATCTGACATTGATATTAATATAGGGGAATAGAATAAGCTTTCAATATCTACTTTTTTTACAGAATCATGAAACTCTAATACTAAATATTTAGAGATAGAATACAGAATTTGTTTTCTAGTATATGGTAGAGTTCTCATCCCATCCCACATTCGTCTTACATTTTTATTTATTAAAGATAACAATTTTGAACTTCGTAATGCAGGCGTAAAATTTATGGTCGGAGCAATAGAACGTTTATTTGTTATTATAAGCTCCTTGAAAATAGAAGATAATTGTATCTCAACATGTTCGATATCTTTATCCAAATCTCCTTTGCACTTAACTTCAAGTATAAATTCAATGTTTTTAAGCCTGGATAATGGTGCCTGAATTCCATATTTCCAAGACTTCGTATTCTGAATCTTCCAAGACTTATGGATTTTCCTCGATTTTACATACTCATATACTTTCTGCTTCGGAATCTTGGTGATCCTAATATTCATATCCTTAGCAAATTTCTCTAGACGTTTTGCTCCTTCATTTATATTTATTGCTGCAAAGTAATTATCTAGAATTATCTCAAGATCACTTTTGTTTTTAGGGTAAATATCTGCAACACATATATTACCTGGAACTTCATTATTATGAGGAAAGATTATTTTATCAAATTCATATAAATTTTCAATTCCTCCAAACATAAGTTGAAGAAAACAACCACATTGAGCTTGTAATCGCCATAAGTTATTTATTTTCGGTTCAAATATATATGGAGAGATTAATCCCTTTTCTTCGAATATTACATTAAAAAATTCAATTGTAGATTTAAAGTCTTCTTTATTAACACAAAAAATTACACCTTCTTTACCTGCAAGATCTTTATTTGAGTGAGTAGCAAAGAAAGTCGCTATTTCAGGAGAATATGTAAAATCTATAAAATCGGTAGGAACTCCATAGTGTTGTCCAATAGCCATGATATGATCGAGACTATCAACATATTCTTCAGAGAACTTGTATTCTGATAAAAATAATTTAAAAGAAAGAAGTTTATCAACAGCTTTTTTTCTTTTTGAAGAAGAAAGCCTGTTTATTGATGCAACTAATGGCCAATCTTCATTTTGTCCCCTAAATAAATCATATTTTTTTGTCTTCTTAAACTTGAGAGCTAACTCTAAGGCCTCTTTAGGAGTTTGAACATGATAAATTTTTGCCATATGTAATTTTTAATCAAATTGTGCTAAAGTATTGGTTTTAGAGGCTCTATAGACTTAAAAGCCTCTAAAACAATTCTTCTTATTTTGCTATCTAAGAATGGGATAACTATTTTTTCAAAATTAGTAGATGATGCTACAATATACTTCCGCAATAATGTATATGTTTTCTCATCATTGAGACTATGATTTTTTAATAATCTCAATTGGTGAATAACATCCTTCTTCAGTTCTGGTGCATCAATATCACCTCTTTCAAGTAAGACGAAAAGACTATGTATTGACTCTTTAAAATCATCAATTACAGATTTCACTCTATCCAACTTTAACTCATTACGGTTTAACAAGCAGATACGGATTGTTTCAGCCCCACGTCCTTGTATATCAATGCCTTTAATTCGAATACCTTTTCCTTCAACATCTAATTCGAATACGAAATAATCAACAGGATCATCAACTTCAGGATGCAATAAATAAGGTGTCTCATCTCGGAGAGGAGTAGTCCCAGCTTTGCATAATGTCAGATTAAGTGATCCATTAGGCAATAATGGGGGGCTTATTACTCTTTTACCTAGAATTGGGAATTTATTGTGCTTTGCTCCTTCTCTATTGCATGTAATACATGAAGGAATTAAGTTTGTCCATTCGTAACATAACCAATAATATCCTAGATGAGTATTATCCTCTGTTACCCCTTTCTTAGGCCGATAATGTTCTATATCTGCCTTACAGATTCTTTCACAATATGCGCACTTATTTTTATATGCTATTGCTAATTTATCTTCTACATGTGAACATTTACCATCTTCAGTATCATAACTATCACGATAGATTGTATCTGTTATCAAACCTCTGTTTTTCGTTTTGACGATCTTTTCTAGAACTTGTAATGTCTCATTGGATGCCAATTTAGCAGTTTTGTCTTCATCTTTTTTTATAACAAATCTCATTTTCTTCGTGATTTAAATAGATTTATTAATTCTTGCTCTTTGGCATCAGTGATGAAATTATCAATAATAATTTTCAATTTATCATTAAATTCAATCTGCTCATATATAGTTTCTGTTCTTACAAAACTTTTTTGATCATGGCTTTCTGGTATAATATCATCTAAACCAAATATAGGTGAGGTCAATATTGTATTGGGCAATAAGTCCCCAAGTTCTATTTTTTCATCCAAACGCTTGATTCTTACCCCTTCTTCAGATGTTCTTTCAACTCTAAATATTTGGCTATTTTTAGGAGCGCCCAAGAAAGGTATAGGACTATGGGTGGTAGCTATAAATTGAATTTTAGGAAAGGTTCTAGTCAATTGTTGTATAATCTGTTTCTGTAACTTCGGATGCAAATGAATATCAATTTCATCAATTAATACAATCCCGGTAAACTCCGAAGGATCATCGATATCAGACTGTTGATTATATAAACGAATAAGAATATCTCCAATCATAGCAATCATACTTTTTAAACCTGATGCTAATTTATTAAAAGTAACTTTTCTAAATTCTCCCCCATCGTGATCTCTTTCAATATATGTCGTAGCTGGAATATCCCCTATCATATCATTAAAATTAATATCATATAAATTCGGGAGGATATCTATAAGTATCTCTGTAATGTATATTATTCTCTTTTCGTATTTATCAATGTTTATTTTATCATTTTTCCATATTGCGAATTGATATTGTAAATCCATTAAGTATGAATTTTCATCAAAAATTGAAGAGGTTAAATCATCTACAGATATGGAATTTAATGTATCTCCACTTAATCCTGAATTATTCGTTTTCAACCTAGATTGTCCATAACCAGCGAAGCCACTAGTTAAAGGGATATTAATTTGTTCAGAGATCCTATTTTGAATTCTATTATATGCATTTTTATTAATCGAGGATGTAAATAAATCTAAATTTATTCTGAAATCACCATAGCAGGACTCATCTATATTAATTTTTCTATTGCATATAGAAGCTGTTATCGCTCTTAAAATAGATGTCTTTCCTGTTCCATTCTCTCCTGTAAGAAAAATCCACTGTGACGAAAAGGGTATATCTTGTATTTCTATTTTTCGAATAGGCCCATAATTCTCGATTTTTACACTATTTAGTTTTATAGGTTTATTATTTCCTCTTATATATTCATTTTTATACTTACCAATCTTCTCTAGCTGCTCCATGAAATCTGTAGGCTTAATAAAATAAATACCTTTATCAGATTTTTCAAAAAAAGACAGAGAATACCCATCTATAATATTATCTATTATTATTTTATCTGTTTTTAAAAAAGACTCTAGAGATTCTAGATGACCTCCTTTATATAATTTTTTATACCGCCTTCCATCAGCCTTTAACTCTAAACGATCAACCAAATAAGCTGTTATAAATGCTCTTTTAATATCTGAGTCTGACGTGTTTATTTCTAATGAAGTTTGCCCGCTATCTAGAGATACAACAAAAGATATATTTGGTGTTTTATTTTTCCAATCCGTTCCCGACCAAAATGATACCGCCAAATACCACTCATTTCCATAAAACCAATATCCTTTATCCAATTTGCCATCACGATTACTTCTTCGAAGTGTGAAGAAAAAATTTGGATTATTTGTTCGGTGCTTCATTAATAAACTATACACTTCATTATGTACTATATTAACATTAAGCATATCTTATTTCTATTTATTGATTACAAAATAAGTTGTAGTTTGCCCTGGTTTACTCTTACTATCTCTCCTCTCTGTACTCCATTTTTTTTCTCCGAAATATTCATTCATGAATCGGGAAACACAATTATAGGCCACATCTTTTCGGTTTTGTATACTAGTGGGTAAAGCATCTTCTATAGCCGTCTTTAAAAGCATCCAATGAGCATTATTTTTTTCAATTTTATCCATTAAGGTTTTGTCGCTGGCAACTATCTTAAAAGCACTTTTAATATTCATCTCTAATATATCTTGTGTAGATCTTTCTGGATTATAACTTTCCTCATCTTCGATATCAATCTCAATAGAACCAACTTCTTTTTGTACACGTTCTAATTCTCGATTATATTTCTCTAAGAGTCTCAAAGCAAAGGTTTTTCCTTGCGGGTGGTTATAGTCTGGATCTTTTACTTCTACTAATTGCTCAAAGCTCAAAACTCTCATAGAAATAGGGTATGGCTTCCCTCCTGAACTACTCCAAAAAATCCCATTACCTGGTATTGGCTCATTTAATAGAGAACTAAGCAAATCATTACTGAAATGAGAGTTTGCATGTTTTAATGCATTAAGATCACCTGCTGATAAAAGATGAAAAATAAACCAGTTATCTCCTTGACTCAATATTTCATTTGAAATACTTCCGGGTTGCTGGGTTATGAGTACAGCGCCTAATCCAAATTTCCGACCTTCTTTAACCCATGATATATAGGGACCTTCTGCCCCTCCAGTATTACCTAATACTGATTGAGCTTCTTCTACAACAGCTATTGTTGGTATACTATCAGGTTCTGCTTTTGTAAATTCCTCTTGATTATGCTCAAATATCCTTTGTAAGATAATTCCCGATAAGATTAATGCATTACTTCCTCTCATCTGAGATATATCAATTATACATAGCTTCCCTTCACGAAGTGATTCAAATAGTTTGTCTAGCATCTGACTGCTAGGGTCATGAATGAGACGAATAATCGTTGTAATGTTAGAACGTATAGCAATTATCTCTGCATCTTGTCTTTCCCCCTCACGACTTCCGAGTATAATTTCTCTTATATCTTCAAGAGGAGTAGTATTTCCTGATTTATAGATGAGATCAACTAATTTAATCCAATTAGCAGGGTTTAGTCCTTTTAATTTTTGAATATTTTGTTGTTGTTGTTTCTCCGAAGGAAGGGCGATAGATATAACTTCAGCTGGGCGGAGCATACGTATATCGATACGAATTGTTCCTGCGACAAAAGACTGATAAAAAGGACTTGTGGATGCTCTATTAGTAAAAACGACAATTTTATCTTCTAATTCTGGCACATCACACAATCCTGGTCTACCGCTATCATCTGGCCAAAAATATTCTCCATCAGGATCAAATATTATCGTGCCAACGGGTTTGTCAACCTTTCCTTTCGTAATACATGGAGGATTTTTATACAAATTACTAAATAATAACTTTATCAAATTTGATTTTCCAAATCCTGCGCGGGCGAAAACAAAAGATCTTCTAGAAACTAATTGGTCTATTCTGAATTTTGTAATAACCTCTGGAGTTTTAGGACGCATCCATGGCTCAATTTTTACTCCTTTTTTTGTTTCTCCTCCATTATATATAAATTCACCATATGCTAAATATCCAAAAGATGATGCTGGTGTTTTTCCATCTTGATTCATCAGATTATGTCCTGATACCTCTTTTAGTATTTGATCAGATAAAAAAGCAACTTTACTTCCCACATGAGGAAGTCTTCTATGTGAAGGTGCAAAAACAAGCTTATTGCTATCTATCCGGATAACACCTAACACTCTTATGTCAACTTTATATTTTAAATACCCTTCACGTAAGTCTTCTGAAACCTGTCTACCTTCAGATATAGCTCTGATTGCATAGTCTTCTCCTGCCGCACCAGCCAGCCTACCTAAAGCTGAAACAGATGTGATTCTTCCTAAGATAGCTTCATTCTCTCCTTCTAATGCAACAAGTAGAAACTGTCCATGCATAGGAATATTTTGAAAAATATTGTCATATTTCAACACAATATCAGCATGGAACTCTAATCCACCTTCACTAAATCCTTTAAAAATTCCAACTATTTTATCCTCTGTAAATAACTTCATTATTGTCTATTTATAACTGATACATTTGTTAAATTCTGATAATCGACTATTTCTCTTTTGTCTTCAGATAAAAGTTGTCTCACTGCTTTTACGACTTCATCTTGAAGTATATCCAAATCAAAGTCAACAATTTGTGCATGCTCCAATGCTTTCTGAAGACATGACGGATAATGTGGTGTAGGAAATCCGTCTAAAGTGTCCATATATAGATATCCAAATATCTCAGAGTCAGAAGAAGTTTGTGTATTCAGAAGATCTATAGCCCATACAGGATCTCCATTCTTTTTCCCAAAACGGACAAGATATAAGCTTCCTACAGAAAATTTATTTATTTCACTAGATGTATCGTCATCATCACTTTCTGTTTTTGCCATATATTCTTTCCATACATAAGATTGTTCTTCCATAGAACTAGGAACTTTTGCATATAAAGGCTCTCCTGCCGGAAAAATATTTTCCAATTGCATTGCCAAAGAATATCTGGAAAGAACTTGGCTGTGTTTTGCTAGACCAACTAAATATACTTTTATTTTACGTTCTTTATAAGTCTTATCAATCGCATTATTAATCAGCTGCATCATTTCTATAAATAAAGCTCTTTTATTTTTAGAATCATACTTAAATATTTTACTTCTCAACAAACCATCTTTAACTATAACTGTATGGTTCGTAAACTTCTGATAACAAATTATTTCGTATAATACAGCCCATTCACAAAGATCTCGATAGGTCAACACCCATGATTTTGATACTTTACTAGGATCTTTTATCATCCTTTCTCCAGAAGGAATCATTGGACTTAAATCGCTTAATGTAGAACAATTCAAATCTTTCATTAATATACCTAAAGATGTTTTAGGATTTCCCTTATCATCAAATTGCCGTTGGCTAAGCATATCTGTATTCGTTGTTGGAGTAATAACATCTAAACAAAGATTCTGCCCATTAGAATCTACGACCCTAATTAATTGAAAATAAAAAGGATTATAAACTAGTTTGTTGTTTGTACTCTCACTTGCGACTAATGAAAACGTTGTAATATTTCTTGGTTTTATCACACGGACATTTGGTTTCATTGTTAAAACTTCATCACGCAAACTATCTAACAACTTCTTATCAATTTTTGCACATTCCTGTATTGAGCCCTTTATCTGAGGTATTTCTTCTGGATCAAACATATTTAAATCTTTAATGTTGCATATACATCAATTTCTTCTATATATTTTTTCATTTCTTTCTTAAACTGATTGGCTTGTCTCTGCGAATCAGAAGGTTCTCCAGCTGAACAAATTTTAGTCAATTTCCATCCACAATTTGCCTTTTTTAGCGATTCTTTTATTAATTCAGATGGAGTTTTTTCTGATTTGCTAGGAAGAGCTCCAAAACGAATAATCATCCTTGCATTTGGATTACATTTCAAAGAGGTATTAATCCAAACTTTTGATAAATCATCAATAAAAGTTATTTCAGACCCATGTTTTAATTGTGTTTTATTCGAATAGTCAACATCACTGCTTCCCCCTAGAAACCAATTCCTAAGCCATTGATCTTGTTTGTATGTAGACATTCCAAAATAAGGAGGAGAGGTAATAACCCAGTTGAATTTGCTAGAAGAAATTTCATTTATGAACCGACTATCTCCTAATATAATATTACCGCCTGTTTGGGTGGGTATTTCGTCGTTGAAAATATATTCAGATTTCCGTTTTATGAGATTTGCTATCTGAATATTTTCGGGAACTAGTTGTCTTTTTTCCCAGAATCTAACCGAATAATCTGGCTTTGTCGCATAAGTACGCGGCATCTGATTAGATAAATAAGACTGAGTTGTTTTCATCTTTGGCCCATGAAGAACTCCTAAAACAATCGCTCTCAATGCGATGTCGATTTCATCCAAACTCTCTTGATTAAGAAAGTATGTTCTAAGTTTACAAATACTATTTAGTGTTTCAGCATGATATGCGATCTCCCAAAAATCACCAGTTGGAATATCAAAATAATAATCACCTTGTAATATAGTTTGACATCGGTCTTGAATATCAATAGGATTTGCGTGGATTAATTTAGCTTGTGCTATTGCTTGCGCTATTGGATTACTATCAACTCCATATGAAGACATACCGAGTAATCTCGCTGCAAAATTTGTAGTTCCTCTTCCACAAAAAGGATCATATACCAAGTCTGTTTTTTTAGCATAACGCAAAACTTTATAGGGAAATGACAAAGGAAACATAGTAAAATACGGGCAAATTGAATTCAGTCGTATTTTAGGATGTAACTTATTTTCAATAATAGATGAATTGTATTTTGTCATATTAACATAAAGTATATTTAATCTATCTTTACTATTAAATAGTAAAGATATTTAATTTTTCATAGAGGGTGGAAGAAAATTATAAAATCTTTAAAGAGCCTTCCTTATACCAATACCTCACATTTACCTTACCTCTTTTCATTTTTTTACAGCTTTACCAAGAGCTAAACTAGCAGTTGATCCAAAAAGCCAAAGTGATGTTTCAGGGAAACATGGTTCTTTAACAATTCCACTTAGCAGTTCGACAGCTCCTAATTTCGGATTAGACTATTCATAGTAATATTCAATACATTCATCTAATCAAATATCAATCAAAGATAAAAACACTCATTTCTCGATTGATCCTTATGAAGAGCAATATGAGTAAAGATGTAAGCACAATACCTATTTTCTGAAATCTAAATATTTATCAAACACTTATATTAAAACAATCCGATAGCATAGATTTTCTATATTTTCAAAAAATATATCACAAACCACCATAAATAGTTAAAAAAAACAAAAACCACAGAGCCTTTTCAGTGAAATTTTTCACCATAATATCACCATCTACACTTGGGCTTGTTTAATTTAAAATGACTAAACTATGATGTACAATGATCTTACTTTCGAAAAGTTACCCGAAGCGATAGCGTATCTAATCAAGACTGTAGATGAACTTAAAACCTTACTTGTCAAAACGGAACCCCAAAACATTGAAAAACGGATGCCAATAGGAATAGATGAAGCATGTCGGATTATTCAAAAAGCTAAATCGACGATCTACTCTTTAACTAGAAAAGGATTGATACCATGCTATAAGAAAGGTAAGAAATTATTCTTCTTTGAAGATGAACTTATTAATTGGATTCAAAAAGGTAAAAAGAAAAGCCTGGATCAAATCAGAGAAGAAATGAGTAATAGTATTTATAGATATGGAAATAAATAATGTCTCTTCGTAAAAAAGTGACAAATCATGCCAAAACCAGACAAATTACGCCAAACATCTAGAAAACAAAACATTAATTAAATAACACGTTATATTTGTAATGATTTTATTGATATACCAAAAGTTTAACAATTAAAAAATTTCTTATGGAACAGAATTTTATAACCATTCAAAGTGATGCCTTTAGGGCAATAATGATGAAACTTGAGCAAATAGAAAGCTATGTCATTAATCGAGAGAAAGAGGATATTAAGCGAAGAAAGGCCAATAGTAGATTACTTACTGGAGAAGATGTCATTAAAATGCTTCGTATTTCTAAACAGACCCTCTGGAGAATGCGTAAACGAGGTGATATTGCATATATTAGGCCTGGTAATATTTGTCTATATACTCAAGAGGAAATTGAGAGGATAGTCAATAATCAGATTATAAGATACCGAAGAAAATAAAACCAACAGCTGAAATATGGAACAGATTAAAGATAAAATAGATAAATGCATGATTCTAATTATGGAAAGGTTTGATAAACTGGAAAACAAATTAGAAAAATTGTATGAAACTAACAATATCAAAGATACTGATTTGCTAGATGATAGTGAAGCACAATCACTATTGAATGTCAGCAAACGGACACTGCAAAGATATAAACAGCAAAAGCTACTCCCCCATTCAAAAGTAAAGGGGAAATCTTATTATTTAGGATTCGATATTATTATGTTCAAAAGAGGTCGAATGAATAAAATCTGATGCGAATGTTTAGGCAAGGTATTCTTATATATGAATACCTTGCTTGCTTTTTGTGTAAAAGCTTAGATCCAATCTGTAATAGATAATAACTAAGGCTTAATCTGACAGCTGTGTCTCCAAAATTGCCATTTCCTTGCTTATTTTAGTGCTTGTTATTTGAGCATATATCTGAGTTGTCTTTACATTGGTATGCCCTAGCATCTTGCTTACTGCTTCAATGGACACACCATTACTGATTGCCAAAGTGGCAAATGAGTGTCGGGACACTCGGAAAGTTACATTTTTCTTGATATTACACAAATCGGCAATTTCTTTCAAATATTCATTAGTTTTTTGATTACTTTTTATAGAAAATAAATTCTTACCAGAGGTATTTTCATCTTCATATTTTTTTATAATCTCAAGAGGTATCTTCAGTAACGGTATATTTGACTCCAGTCCTGTCTTTTGTCTCAATATCATAATCCATAATTTTTTATCTGGACCAACCTTTATATCGTCACTTTTTAAAGAACACATATCTATGAATGACAAGCCTGTAAAGCAGCTGAATACGAAGTAGTCCCTGATTTGTTCTAACCTTTTGCTGAGAAATTTCTTACGCCAGATTTTATTAATTTCATCTTCATTTAAATATATCGGACTAGTTTTATCTAATCGATAATTGAACAGTAAAAATGGATTTTTATCTATTAATCCTATTTTACATGCATAGCTTACAATGGATGCTAAACGCTGTACATATTTTATAGCTGTATTATTGATACAGCTATATTTCTCTCGAATAAAGAAATAGAATCGCTCTATAAAATATAAGTCTATCTTTTGTATATGAATATCATCTGTGCCAAGTTCACTCCGCATAAATTCAATAACTCTATTTAATGTCAATTCATAACGACTCAGAGTTTTTTGATCAAGTCTAAATCCGGTCTTGGTCTTAAAGAATTTCAGTTGTTTCCTAAACTGATAAACCAACATTAATTCCCTAGAGTTATCTATTCCCAGAAAAGTATTCTTTAGGTATTGGGCAGATAAGCCCTTCCCTTTATTCGATGCATCCAGATAAGAAGTGAATAGTTTTGTCCTTATCATATCCAAACGGTTATTTATCTGATTAGCGAACTGCTTCTTTCCAATAACTTTCTCTGCCTTCTGATCCCATATTGCGGGCTTAACATCTAAACCGCTACTGAATTGTACTCTTTCCTTATTAAAGGTTATCCGAATCATTATAGTAGAGTGTCCATTTTTTTTAGGTTCATTTTTCTTTATAAAAAATAGAACCCTGTATCTATTGTTCATTCTATTTAGTTTGTGTTTTGTCATTGATTCTGTGAGATATATACATAAAAAAGCACCTCAAAAATCTATCACAAAAAGAGTCGTTTTTTGTAACAAACTTACGCTCTTTTATCTGTCCTTATAAAAATAAAACACTGTTATTCAACTAAATAACAGTGTCGCATTCTTTCTATTTTAATTTTATATAAATTTACATCTATCTCATTTTTAATTATTTAACTAGCAGTGGGTTAATAACGGTTCCGAACCTTGGGTCTATAATCCGCCATACATACATCATGCGAAAGAATTTAAAAAAAACGTGTAACGAATATGTAATGCAAATTTGTAGACTATTGGAGTCGATATATTATATGCTGACTACGTAAAATGTAAATATAAGTTAACTATTGATTTTTTGCAATCACATTTATTTTATAATTTTATAAAATATTGTAAAAAATAACCAAACAAACATTGTACAATTTGACTAAAATACTGTAAACAAATTTCCACCTCAATGTCCATTAAGATGTTTACAAATATAGCTTATAGCTACTATATAAGATGGCTATTTATTAGTAACTTTGGGAAGTTATATATCACTTTCGTATCGTTCCTTTGCCAGCCTAAATTTCCATCCCATAAATTCAACTAAAGATTGCGGAGATAAAACTTTTATAGTATCCACGTATCCAAAGAATTCGCGTTGCAGTTCCTGATTGATAACTACATTAATTTCGAATACTTTAGACCCGTCTTCGTATTCTTCAACTACTTTCTGGCTTTTATGAAAAGGCTTGGTTTGCACATAAGGTGCATTTTCCTTATTTACCCAAAAGCGTACGGTTTCGGTTTTCATGCCGACATTCTTGGTTACTCCTACTAAATCTTCAAAGAAAGTCTGAGGGTTGAATAAGTCATTCTCTACAAATTTTTCTTTTTCTGCTATCTCTATATTATGTATCCGATCCAGTGCCAGATTGATTAGATTTCCCCTCCTGCGACCGAATACAAACCATCTGTTACGATATTCTTTTAATAAGTAAGGATAGAATAAGAATGTATTTGCTGACCGGGCTTTGAATGACCGGTATTTTATGCTTAGTACTTGCTTGTTAACAATAGCGTGATAAATAATATCAAGATAATCCAACCCTTTTAGGCTTTCATTTTTCTCGAAGTCTATAACGGGTATAGTTTTTTGTTTGGCCGAAGTAACATGATCCTCCAAGCGACTGACAATATCGCCCATACCTGAGAAATAGGAGAATCCTTTGAACTGACGCAAAACCTCAACAGCCTCTGACATGGTTTTTAGGTCTTGTTCAGACAACGGCGTATTGGTTATGCTGTAATCCTCATCTTCATATTTGTAGTACTTATTATCATAAACAATAATAGGTGCATTATAGCCCAGTTTTTCGCTGCGCATCATCTGAATATCCATCTGCACGGTACGCTTACTGATTCCTTTATCTATGCCTTCATACTCATATAAGGCATCTGAACAAGCCTCGATCAGGTCTTCTAGTGTCCACTGTCTATATTTATTTCGCAGACAGGTATCTATTGTTTTATAGCGGATGAGGGCATTACGGTTGACTGGCATAGGTTATCGTTATCTTTTAATTTATCTAGTCGATATTGTTCTTGAAAATCCTGTATCATTTTTTGATAATCTTTAAATTCAAAATTTAGAGATTGGAGCTCTGGGAGCCAATTAATGTCGTATCTTATTTCATCATCAAACCATTTAGTTCGCTTATCAATACCTAATTGCTTCCATTGGATAAAAGAACCATAATTTTCAATTTCAACAACAATTAAGGTACAAGAGAAATCATAATCATCAGGACACATTAATATTGGACATACTGAAATCTCGCCCTTACTTGGTAGAATTGTTTTCCAGACAATTTCTTCTTCTTTATCCATTAACCCATAAAGTAATGTAGGTATTAATCCTTTATAAAGACTTCCAGGATAGAGATTGTCCAATTCTTCATCTAGCCAAAAGCTATCAATACGATAGTTCAAGAAAAACCAACTATCATTATAATCACTCTTATCTAATTCGGCTTTTATTAGATTCATATGCTTAGACTTTCTTCAAAAATAATAAAAATAATTTCAATTACGCAAATAAACTGCGCAACAGGAGTGTTTCTTTGTATCATCAAACAAAGAGATCATTAACATTATGCCCTTGTAGCTTAAAAGGAAAAGCCTACGGAAAAAGATTAGACTGGCCGTAGAGTGTGCGGATATCCCCGTTTCTTGACTGCGCGTTGTTGCGGGTAGACTTTGCAGATGCACCGAAAGTATTAATTTATAAGTAGGGAAGCGCATTTAGAGCCGTACTGCTTCGAAAGAAGAATGTGAGTTCGAATCTCATCAGGGGTACAAAAAGTAGAATTATGAAAAACTTAGATTTACAAACAGAAACCAATTTGTTATTAGCAAAGCAAATAATAAATGGCTTTAGCGATAGTTCTGATATTATTGATTGGGCTTTACTCCTTATGGAAAATGGATACGATTCTGAGAACTTGTATATATTGGCAGGACTAGAGGCTAAATATGTTTGGACTATTGATAATTATTTCAAAAAGACGATTGAAGACTTAAATATAGAATCAAACATAGAAAAGCAGACTCTTCTTGATTTTTATCTGATATACTATATTAAAGCGGCAATAGAAAATCCTAATATTGTATAATATAATTGAAAAGTAGTCCACTAAAATAATTTAAAAGTATACCACCAGTTAAGTAAAATGTGTGAGAGCATCTAATAAAGCTCTACATTTTACTAACAAATATTAACATTATAAATTCCTTTGTGTATTAACCAACACAGAGGCTAAAATGATAACAATGGTGGAAAAACAAACAATTATTCACATGTACCGCACGGTTGGGTACAGTAAACGGGCTATAGCCAGGGAGTTGGATGTCAGCCGTAAGACCGTTCATAAAGTCATAGCCGAGTATGAAGCCGCATTAAACTGTGATGATCCTGAATCCTCTCTGGAATCGGTATTAACAATCCCCCCCCATTATAACAGTTCCCGGCGAGGCCGCCGTGTTATTGTCGGTAGCCTGAAAGATTTAATAGACGACTGTTTAGAGAAGAACGCTCGTAAACGTGCTATGGGCCTGAAGAAGCAGTGTATGCGGGGTAAGGATATCTACGAACTGTTAATAGATAAAGGCTTCCAGGTCAGCTATACGGGAGTT
>NZ_GL891988.1 GCF_000213555.1 Dysgonomonas gadei ATCC BAA-286 | reverse complement strand
AATCAAATTCAGGCGAATATACAGCCTTAAAAAAAGAACCGTATACAGGTATAAAGTCCGACCAAATCGGTGTTTTTACAACCGGAAATTCACCGAAACGCTACCCCGAAAAAATCCGCAAGATTCGTTATTACGATACCGTGCAAAACAGAGAGTTTGTTTTTCTGACAAATGACTTGGTTTCCGATGCTAAAACGATTACGGAATTATATCGCAAACGTTGGTCTATTGAATTGTTTTTCAAATGGATAAAACAGCATCTGAAAATCAAACAGTTTTGGGGAACGACCGAAAATGCCGTAAAAATACAGGTAAATTGTGCTGTTATTGCTTATTGCCTTATAGCGATAGTTGCAAAAAAACTCAAAACAGAACGTACAATCTACGAATTATTACAAATTTTCGGCAAGTCCCTGCTGGATAAAACTCCTATAAATCAACTGATTAATAAATCTGATTACAAAAATGTCAAAGAGCAAATTGATAACTTATTGTTATTCAATTAATTTTAACGCAACACTAGTGATTTTTCATTCTTAATTATTAATTATTTTCAGTGTTACCTTTGCCTCCTTTTTTACTATTGAACAATAAGCATAACTAATTGACTGCACAGAAGAACAATTGAACGTTTTAATTCAATATAAGATTTGCATTAACTGAAAATCGTTACTTTTATAATTCTAAAACTATGTGTTATGGAGATTTTATTAATAGAGGACAATCACCGTATCAGTGAATTTGTGGTGAAAGGTCTGGAAGAAACCGGATATTCTGTTGTTCTAGCCGAAAACGGAGTAGATGCACGCAGCCTGATCAGCGAGAAAGAGTGGAGCCTGATCTTGTTGGACATTATGTTACCGGATATAGATGGTATCGAATTATTACAATATACGCGTTATAAAAAGATCAACACCCCCATACTTGTCATCAGTGCCTTAGGTGACGCAGAGGACAAAATCAGGGCGCTAGACTGTGGAGCAGATGATTACCTGACCAAACCGTTTCTCCTCAGGGAACTGATAGCTCATATCAATGCATTGACCCGTAGGGCAGGATTAAAGTATGATGTTGCATCCGATGTACTGGAATGTGACGATCTTAAGCTATTTAAAGACAGGCACCGGGTAGAAAGAGGAGGTGAAGAGATTAAACTTACAATGCAGGAATTCAAATTATTGAAATTACTGATGGAAAATAAGGATAAAGTATTATCCCGCGCCCAATTGCTGGATACCGTATGGGGTGTAAACTACGATACGAATACGAATGTGGTGGATGTATACATTTCGTACCTGCGGAATAAGATAGACACGGATGGACATGTAAAGCTTATCAAAACAGTAAAGGGACGGGGGTATATGATAGAAACTTATGATTAGAGGTATCACATGAAAGTAAAAAATCGCCTGAGCCTGTATTGTTCGCTTATCTTTGGTATAATCTTCGCTATTATATCCCTGCTTATATACGGTTTGTTCTACAACAACACAAAAAAGTCCATTTATAGTAATCTTGAAAAAACGGCTCATATATCGGCTTTGTTCTACCTTGAGGAGGACGAATTAAACGACAGAGAGTTTGCAAAGATTAAGGCACAGTTTGAAGAAATGGTAACCGACTCATATTATCAGGTATATGACATGCACAATAATATAGCATATGGCGTCGGTGTATCCGATATCCCTGTTTCTATTCTGGATAAGATACGGCTCAACAGGCATTTGTCTTTCACTATAGACGAATATCTTTGCTATGGCATATTCTATGAAGATAATCAGGGAGACTTTGTCGTTATCGCCAAAGTTCCTGAAAACGGACTGACTGAACAGGTCAATTTATTGTTGTGGATATTGATTCCGTCGTTTATTATCGGACTTTTAGCGATTGTCCTTCTCAGTCGTTGGGTATCCCGCATCGCATATCGTCCGTTTAGCGATGTGATAGGTCAGGTAAAGAATATATCGACTAATAATCTGAATGTCCGTATACAGTCGCCTGACACGAAAGATGAGTTGCAGAATTTGATAGAAACATTCAACGATTTACTGGCAAAGATATCGGAAACAGTAGTCATCCAAAAGAATTTTGTAAGATATGTCTCCCATGAATTTAGGACTCCTTTGGCATCTATGATGGGAAATATAGACTTATTCTCGATAAAAGACCGTAGCCCGGAAGAATACCGGCAACTGTCGGGAAAGCTTATCGAGCAGATAGTACAGATGGAAGAGATACTGGACACTCTCATTATTATTTCCGATCTGAAGAAAGATGAAAAGGAAGCATCTTATATGCGAATAGACGAATTGATCTGGGAGATTATAAGCAAGATGAAAAGCCTGTATCCCAGTTCTAAGATTCTGGTCAATATGGATATACAGCCGGAAGATGAGCAATTGATGTCTATTGATAAGGATAGGACCCAATTACTGATTGCTTTATTCAATCTGGTGGAGAACGCGGTGAAGTATTCTTCTAAAGAAAATGTCACCATACATATGTACAAGAAATCTGATAGACTGTGCTTGTCCATTGCCGACAAGGGTATTGGTATTCCATCGGACCAACTGGCAGATATCAGCAGACCTTTTTATCGGGCTGATAATACGAACGAGGTGCAAGGTAGCGGTATCGGACTGTCGATAGCCTTACGCATACTAGACAAAAACGGGATTGAATATAAGATAGAATCAGAGATCGATACAGGGACTACAGTCTCACTCTTATTCTAGCATCAGTGCTTATCTATTTTTATATGGAATCAATGCTTCGATATAAGAAAAGAATGGTCGAGTTTCTATTACAGACAGTATTAAGGGATAAGACTATCAAATAAGAAATCGCTATATAAAGAAACGTCAGTCACTTATCCTGTATAGATAAGGCAACTGACGTATATATTAATGTTAACTTAGTTTTCTATCAGGAAAACTTCGGTTTGCGTCCACCTTTTCGATGTCCTTTGTCCGACGGTTTTGAAGATTTGAAATCCGAGTTTCTTTTCGATCCCTTATCAGGACGTGAAGAACCGCTGTTTCCTCGATAGCCGCCACCTCTTTCGAAACGGGAAGCCCCGGAATTCCCCCGGTCTCCACCTCCGCCACCTTGGGCAACTTCTACAGATATGCGACGACCGTTTTGTTCCTGACGGCTCATTGCGCTTATCACTTTCTGAGCATCCTTTTCCGGTACCTCAAAGAAGGAGAAATTTTGCATGATGTCGATACGTCCGATATTCACCTTCTCAGGAACGAAATCGTTTACCAATCCCATAAGTGTTGCCGGATTTACACTGTCTGTACGACCGATATTAATGAAAAGACGAGAGTATCCCTTTTCCGCACCGCGGCTACCTCCCGAAGAACGATCAGAACGTTCACGGTCTTTACGCCGAGGATATGACTTGTCGTCTCCTTTGGAGAAGCGGTCGGAAGGAGTCTCTATCTCATCCGCATCGCGATAATAGTCGATCAAGCGGTTAAATTCAAGAGCCACAACACGTTTTATAATATCTTCTTTTTCCAGCCAGTCGAGTTTCCTGTACACAGATGGGAGAAGGTTCGATATTTCATCTTCGTTCACCTTTACTTTCTCTATTCTGTCAACAAGACTGAACAATTGCTTTTCGCAAATGGCTTCTCCCGAAGGAATTACTCCCTGCTCGAATTTCTTATTGATGATTTTCTCAATTTCCCGGATTTTACCCTTCTCCTTTACATGGACAATAGAGATTGATGTCCCTGTTTTACCAGCACGGCCAGTACGTCCGCTACGGTGGGTATATGATTCTATATCGTCAGGCAATCCGTAATTGATAACATGCGTAAGACTGTCAACGTCCAGTCCGCGGGCAGCTACATCGGTCGCAACCAGTAACTGAATATTATGAATGCGGAATTTCTGCATCACATAGTCGCGCTGTGCCTGAGATAGATCACCATGCAGGGAGTCGGCATTGTATCCGTCCTGTATCAGTTTGTCGGCAATCTCCTGTGTTTCGCGGCGGGTACGGCAGAAAATGATACCGTATATATTCGGATAATAGTCGGCTATACGTTTTAGCGCCAGATATTTATCCTTTGCATGTACCATATAATATACATGCTTTACGTTGTTCGAGCCTTCATTCTTACGGCCAATCGTAATCTCTTTAGGGCTTTGCATGTATTTTTTGGTAATCTTAGCAATCTCCTTTGGCATTGTTGCCGAGAAAAGGAGCATTACTCTTTCGTCAGGCACTTTAGATAGTATCTCATCGATACTTTCCGTAAAGCCCATATTCAGCATTTCATCTGCCTCATCGAGCACAACATATTTTATGTTCTTCAAATCTACCGTTTTACGGTTGATAAGATCTATCAGACGCCCCGGAGTAGCAACGATAATTTGTACTCCCCTTTTCAGAGATTTAATCTGGCTCTCGATGCTTGACCCTCCATATACAGGAAGTACTCTCAGATTATCAATATACTTTGAATAATCTGCCAGATCACCTGCTATCTGTAAACACAACTCACGGGTAGGACACAGTATCAATGCCTGAGGTACGTTTTCTTTTACTTCGATTTTTTGTAGGACAGGTAACCCAAAAGCCGCTGTTTTGCCGGTTCCTGTTTGCGCCAATGCAATTATGTCGCTTGTTTCGCCCAGCAGGTATGGAATCACTTCTTCTTGCACGGGCATGGGATTCTCGTAACCCATTTCTTCGATCGCTTTGCGGATATTCGCTGCAACCCCTAATTCTTCAAATGTTTTCATTAAAAATTATAAATATTCTTATGTGGTAATTAACCCTTCAACAGGCCTACTCCCACCCCAAAGAATATTCGACATAAGAGAGTCAGCCGTTAAGGACGCGCAAAGGTAGTGATTAGTTTTCAAGTTTTTACAAGATTTCACAATAAGTTTATTGAAGTTACGATATAGACGGATAAAAAATACTACTTTTGCATCTCGATATAATATACACATTCTCAGAAACTATAAACATAGAACATCAACAAATAAAATTAGTCATATGAAGAAATTATTACTATTCTCTTTGGTTGCATGCGCAGTATTAAGTCCGGAAGGTCTGCTTGCGCAGAAAAAAACAACCCCTAAGAAAATCGTGGCGGTAGAGCCTGTTCTCAGCACTCAGGCTGATACCATATCTTATGCCCTCGGTGTAAACATGGTACAAAGCGGGTTGAAACCTTATCTGTCACAAATGGGAGTTATAGCAGATACCGCTGCGGTGAGAGCCGACTATACATCCAAAATAGAAAAAGAGGCTGATGCCTCAAAACAAAGCAACCTGAAGGTGGAAATGGCCTCCAAGTTAGATTCCCTGACGAAAGCCAATGCAGCCAATTTAGAAGAGTTTTTGGTCGGTTTTGCGCAAACGATAAAACAAGATAAAAGTAAATCGGCATTCAATTCAGGGGTGGCTATCGGCAGTCGGCTTTCGACTATGACCGATAATTTCTCGAAAGAAATATTAGGCGGACCTGGTAAACTGAATATTGATGCCTTTGTTTCTGCTTTCTCCAATAGCCTGAAAGATGAAAAACTACTCATAGAAGGATCAGAAGGTATTATACAGGATGCCGCTCAAAAAGCACAGGAGGTAAACGAAGCAAAGAAAGCGGAGGAAATGAAATCCGAATATGCCAGCCAGATTGCCGAAGGTGATAAATTTATGGCAGAAAATAAGACTGCGAGCGGAGTGGTGACATTGCCTAGCGGCTTACAGTATAAGATAATAACTGAAGGAACAGGAGCTAAACCAACAGCAGCAGATCGCGTGACAGTTCACTATAAAGGTACATTGCTCGACGGAACTGTATTCGACAGCAGTATTGAAAGAGGAGAGCCTGCTACATTTGGCGTAGGACAAGTAATTAAGGGATGGACAGAAGCTTTGATGTTGATGCCTGTAGGCTCAAAATGGATGTTGTATATCCCTTACGATTTAGCTTATGGAGCGAGAGAACAAGGTTCTATAAAGCCTTTCTCCAACCTTATCTTCGAAGTGGAATTGATCGATATTCCTAAATAAGCCAGTAATAAGAAGTACTATAGAAAACGGCGTCGGTAATTGAATTACCGACGCCGTTTTTACTATAAACAGATTGATTATATATTGTCTTATTTAACCCGGATTGTCTCTTCCACTGACTTCAGCCAAGGCGAGGTGAACTGGACTTTAATTTCTCCCTGCTCGCCTGTTGTCTGTATATAAGCGAGTATATGACCATGGAAGACACGGTGTCTGTTATCCGTATAATCACTCATATCTTCGTTATTGCTGGCTTCCAGTCCGAGCAGTTTCGCAGGGCCGATTATACGGCAGGTAACTTCATTATCAGACAACATCACAGGCACACCATTCTCGTCCACTACCTGTACAACGATCTGAGCAAGGCCTTTGTCTTTACAGATTTCTTTCTCCGATTGTACGATAGTCAGTGCATACGGCTGTCCGGAAGATTGTATGGCATAACGTGCTGTTTCATTACCATTTTTATCCATTCCTATAACCTCCAGTTTACCTGCCTGATAAGGAATATCCCAATAGATAATACCTGTATTATCGTCATAATCTTTTGTCTGGCCTACTTCTTTTCCATTCAGTTCCAGTCTGGCTTTCGCCGCATTGGTATAGCTTACTACACGGATAGATTGTCCTTCCTGATAGTTCCAGATAGGCCATGCATCCATCGATGGGGTTTTCTCTTCGTAGTTACCGTCATTTTCAGCATCCAGCTGAGACCATACATCTTTCATCTGGCTTTTGCTACCTTTGCCCGGTGTAGGATAAGTTCCCAGATAAGCCATCGGTTTATCCGACCAAAGCGATTGACGGAAATAGCCTCTTGGTTTAATAAAGCCTCCGAAATCAAGCAGTCCCGAATAAAAGCCTCTCGACGGCCAGCGTCCCGATTCTCCCAGATAATCTATACCCGTCCACAAGAATTGTCCGAAGATATATTCATTATCCCTTGCTGCTTTCCAAGCACTTAGTTCATGCCGGTTTTCACTGCCGTAGATTACCCTCTCAGGATATGCCTGGTGATCTTTTGCATACATCCCTTCAGTATAGTTGTATCCTGCGATATCCAATGCTCCGGGATATGCAGTCTGATTAGACATGGCTACTCCGGCCAATCCGGCTGTTGTAGGACGTGATGTATCATATTTCTTAACTACTGCCACCAGTCGTTTGGCTATATCACCCAGGCGCATGGCATCAGGCGCATCTTTCTTATATCCTCCAAACATTGCCTGAGTAAAGCCTGTTGCTGCTCCACCATCCAATACCGGATGAGAATAAGGATCGTTCGGATAATCTACTTCATTGCCGATACTCCATGCAAATACGGATATATGATTACGGTCGCGACGTACAATGTCTGCTAAGTCTTTTTCTCCCCATTCTCCAAAATAATCGAAATTACCTTGAAATCCGGGAGTTCCCACATTCCAGCCTTCGAGCCATTTGCGTTTAGGAAATTCCCATTCGTCATAGGCTTCATTGAGTACCAATAGTCCTAGTTCATCGCACAAGCTATATAGATCCGGTGCCTGAGGATTGTGGCTGGTACGGATAGCATTCACCCCTATCTCTTTCAGTGTAAGCAATCTGCGTTTCCACACATCTTTTGGCACAGCCGACCCTAATACGCCCGCATCGTGGTGGATACATACGCCTTTTACCTTCATCCAGTCTCCATTCAGGGCAAATCCTTTATTCGGATCGAATGTATAGTTGCGAATACCTGTAGTAGTAGTGGTTTGGTCTATAACTTTACCATCTTTGAGTACCGTCGTCTTTAATTGGTATAGATTCGGGTTATTCAAGTCCCATAACTGAGGATTGTTTACTTTCAGGTCTGCCGACACCTCATTATTTCCGGCTGTCATTTGCAGCTTCTTTGAATCTTTTGCAACAACCTTACCGTCTGCCGACAACAACTCGTTTGTAATAGTCAGATTCGCATCTTTCACTGTAGAATTATCCATTTCCACAGACACAGATACAACGGCTTGTTTCTTAGTCACTGATTTAGGATATGCAAATACACCCCATTGTGCAATATGCAGAGGATTGGCATATACCATCCATACATTACGATAGATACCCGAACCGGTGTACCAGCGTGAGTCTGCCGACTGGCTATGATCTGCACGAACAGCTATTACATTATCTTCCCCATATTTAATGTAGGGAGTGGCATCGTACATAAAAGAGACATAACCATTCGGACGTTTGCCTAACGACTGTCCATTGATGAACACTTCGCTGCGATTGTACACTCCTTCGAAGTACAAGTATACTTTTTCCCCTTGTTTCGATTGGGGTACGTTGATTGTCTTGCGATACCAGCCTATACCTCCGGGCAAGTAACCCGTGGCACTGGCAAGTGTAGGACTGAGCTGACCTTTCACACTCCAGTCATGGGGTAAGTCGACAGTTTTCCATCTTTTGTCATCCAACGACGGAGTCTGGCCGTCTTTGACATCATTTAAAGTAAATTTCCAGTTGGAGTTAATCTTCTCCGGTTCACCGAAACTTACCTGACCAGCTAGCGATAACGTCAGCAGGCATAGAACGGCACTCGAAAGTAATCTTGATAATTTCATGATATATTAAATTTGTTAATTTCTGCGTTAACAAAAATACAATATATGACAGAATGCAATGGGGTATAGATAGGGCAAAATAGGATAGTAAATGAGTCATATATTATAAATCCGGTTGTTCGGATAAGAAATAGACGAAAAGCAAATACAGAAAACAATGAAAAATTAATAATTGGCTTTACAGTTAACAGTAAGCAGTCATCAGTTAACAACTTGTTTCTTGTCTACTCGTATCTCATATAACTTTCAACTTACTACTTGTTAAAAAGTAACAAAGGTAACGCATTTTTAGCTATTAGCTGATAGCTGTTAGCCGATAGCTTATGTACAAAACCTGACAAACCTGACGACTTTTTACACAATTTTTATTGTCACTTTTTCTTCTAAAAACTCCGTGCTACTCCGTTTACTCTGTGGTTAAAAATAAAAGGTAACAAAGGTTACACCTTTTTCAGTAAACAGTAAACAGTTAGCAGTAAACAATTTGTGTTTGTCTACTCGTATCTCATATAACTTTCAACTTAGTACTTAAAACTTATTACTTATACCAATACTTCAAAGAACAACAAGCTATCACCTAAAGGCTAACAGCTACATACATAGATAAACTTTCCGCGAAAAGATAAAACTTTCTTTACCCCCCGATTACTTTCTGTTCATTATCTGTTTTATATACTCGGAGGGTACCAATCCAAATTCTTCTTTAAAGCATTGACGGAAATAAGTAACACTGTTCATCCCTACCATATAGGATATTTCGGAGATAGTATATT
Source organism: Dysgonomonas gadei ATCC BAA-286 (assembly GCF_000213555.1). Classification (GTDB taxonomy): domain Bacteria; phylum Bacteroidota; class Bacteroidia; order Bacteroidales; family Dysgonomonadaceae; genus Dysgonomonas; species Dysgonomonas gadei. Next base: position 171,581 of record NZ_GL891988.1, on the reverse strand, counting down.
TCCCTGTGAGAAGAAGTTGTTCTGCATTTCGTATTCTTACTTTTCTTATAAATTCGTTCGCAGACATGCCCGTCAGGGCTTTTACTTTTCGGTATAGAGTGGAATGGCTCATGTTCATTTTGTCCGCTATAAACGCAACATCTACATTGTCCGAATCCAGATTCTGCTCAATAATGGACGTTACTTTTTCTATAAACTCATTATCTATTTTGCTTATAGAGTCTATTATGATGGCATTCTTGTTTGCTGTATTATTATTTATCAATTCTGCGACCTTTCGTCTGGCTTCCAACAGATTGGTTACACGGCTATGCAGCAGGCTGGCACTGAACGGTTTTGTTATATACGACTCTACTCCAATATTATATCCTTCCGTCCGGTCCTGAATAGAATCCTTGGCAGTAAGCAGTATGATTGGTATATGACTTGTACGCACATCTTCCTTTAATATTCTGCTTAGTTCGAATCCATCCATTTCAGGCATCATGATATCGCTGATAATAATATCCGGAATATGAGTATATGCCTCTTTTAAGCCTTTCTTCCCGTTCGACGCAGTATATACTTTGTATTGCTCTGATAAGGAGTTATGGATATAATCCCTGATATCGTCATTGTCTTCGATAACCAGAATCACCTGCTTGGTATCTGTCGGCTCTGATTTTACAATCTCTCCGTTTTCTTCTATGACATCTTTGGTCGTTTTGTCCATATGTAAAGCATCCGGATAAGTATTATCCGTTACTATCCTGAAACGGAAAGACGTCCCTTCACCGGGTTTGCTTTCGACAGATATTTCTCCCTGATGTATGAAAGCAAGATTATGCACAAGAGCCAAACCGATACCTGTACCCGATACTTGCTGTTCCCTTTCGGCCTGATAATACCTGTCAAATATTTTAGGGATTGATTCCGGAGGAATACCCCTGCCTGTGTCTCTGACCTCTATTTCGGTATAGTTTACACCACTATTCTCTACGGATCTCAATATAAGGGAGATGCTACCTTTTTGGGTATATTTGAATGCGTTGGACAACAGGTTCTCCAGGATAGTCGTTATCACATCGGAATCGAAGAAAACATCTACATTTAGCGTTTCTATACTGATATTGAAAGAGATCCGTTTGTTCGTATTGAGTTCTTTATACTTCAGCCCCACTTCATGTACCAATTGAGAAATATCGCTTTTGTAGACACTTAGCCTTTTATTTTGGGTTTCTGTTTTTCGGAATTCCAGTATCTGGTTTATAAGGCTCAACAGCCGTGTAGCACTTCTGTATATGGCTGATATTTTGGATGAGTGCTTTTCCGGCAAGCCCGGATCACCATGCAGGTCTTCCAAAGGGCCTAGTATGAGAGTCAGAGGAGTACGCAGTTCATGAGTTATATTTGTAAAAAAACGAAGTCTTTCATTATTTAATTCCTGTTCTTGAAGATGGTTTTTCTTTTCCAGAGTGAGAGAATTTTCCAGATCAAGTTTACGTTTATAGAAACGGAGAATAAGAATTACTATACAAAATATCGTTATAATATACAGCGCTTTAGCCCACCATGTAAGCCACAATGGCGGATTGATATTAATTGTCAGAGAGGTAATATTCTCCGACCATTCCTGATTCTTAACCCGCGATTTGATTAACAGTTCGTATGTACCGGGAGGGATGTTGCGGAACGTTACGGAGTTTTCTCCCTGTGTATTATACCACAAATCCTCCAACCCTTTGAGCATATAAGTATAGTCTACCAGATGATTGAGAGAATAATCCAATACATTGAATGATATATTGAATGTATTTTGATTATAGTTTAATTCGATCTCGGATGTAACAGGTATATCCGTATCATTATCCGATATTTTCAACTGGTCGCTATATATCTTGAAACTGGTAATGGCTGTAGGAGGTAAATCTATTTGGGTAGGCACAGCCTCAGGTTTGAAATAACAAACTCCGTTTTGTGAACCGAAGAAAATTGTTCCTTTAGAATCTTTTGTTACCGAACCACTCATAAAATCACCGAGGGGAACCCCATTGTAATGATTGTAATTGTCAAATTTATTATTACTGTGTATAAAACGGCTGATTCCGCCATTGGTACTAATCCATATGTTACCATCCTTGTCTTCGGTAATGGCGCGTATATGGCTGTTTATCAGCCCGTCCTTTTCGTCAAAAACGGTATATTCATCCATTTTATCGGGAGATTTAAAATAGACAAGTCCTTCTCCCGTTGCTACCCACATCTGCCCTTTTGCGTCTTTATATATATGATCTACAGTATTGGACGGAAAGCCCCGGTCAGTCTTCAGAGTTTTGATGACTTTCAGATTCTTGTCAAGAATAGCCAGCCCTTCACCGAAAAAGCCGATCCATATTTGCCCTTTGTTGTCTCTCGATATGGCACGTACGAGATTATTGGGCAGTTCGGAATTTTCGGTAGAGAACAATTGCCGTTTTTGTGTGACTATATTATATTGATACAATCCATACGTGCACCCGATCCACATATTCTTTTCATTGTCTTCATAAAAACACCTGACATCTGTATTCTTTCCATCTATCATAAATTCAGAAACAGCCTTGCTTTGCGAATCAAATATATTCACACCTCCCCGGAAGGTGCCGAACCATAAGTTATTTTTAGAATCCCTGATCGCGGCTAATATAGCATCATCAGTTATTTTATTAGTCTTTTTATCAAAAATATGGGTTCTTTCTCCATTTTCAAAAACATTGATTCCCCCGCCATCGGTACCTATCCATACACGGTCTTTCTCGTCAGTGCATATCCCCCATGCTATCGGGTTATTTAAAGAATTATTCAGGGTTTGTATAGGTGAGTATGACCATGTATCGAAAAAAGGTGAGTAATGGCTGATGAAGTTTATCCCGCCTCCATATGTCGCAAACCAGGAATTATTGAAAGAGTCCTGATAAATGCACCGGATTGTCGGATTCGAGAATCCTTTGCTATCGTCCCGGTAAGTTATATTGCTGAAAGAAACATGCTGAGGTGTCAGGAACATGCTTTGCCTTATATCGAGGATACTTACCCCGCCTTTTTCTGTTCCTACCCATAATTTTCCGTCGCTGAGCTGATTAATGGTATATATGTAGTTCGAGATCAGGGAAGCCTTGTTTTGGGGGTCGTGGCTGAATACAATAAACGATTCTTTCTCCGTATTAAAAAGGGCCAGTCCATTGTTCGTCCCTATCCATACATTATCATTCTTATCTACATAGATAGTCTTTACTTCATCGCCGGGCAAACTTTCCTTATCATCCGGATTATGTCTGAAATTCCTTATCTTCTTGTCTTTCAATGATAGTATGCTCAGCCCGGACGATACATGTCCGATATATAAAAATCCCTTATTGTCTTCATTTACAGACCAGACATTATCATTGACCATCCCGGGAACCGTAGACTGATTATAGTGTTCGAACGTCTTATTCTTTTTGTTAAAATATTCGACACCTCTGTAATATGTCGACAGCCATAGGTTTCCGTCTTTAGAGTTGGTTATATCGGTAATGTCGTTTGTTATAATTCCCGATGGATTGACGGCGTCATGTTTATAATGGGTAAATGTTTCAGTATTAGAATCAAACGCATTCAGCCCTTCCCGTTGTGTTGCGATCCAGACTATATCATCATATTTGTCGGCATACACTTTATTCAGTTCGTTCCCGCTTATACTGTTACTTCCTTCAATGTTATTTTTCTTATAAACTTTACATCTATTTCCATCAAACCTATTCAATCCGGATTCGGTTGCAAACCATAAAAACCCCCTCTTGTCCTGTGTAATGCTCACAATATAATTGCTTGAAACACCATGTTCTATCCCCAGCGTTTTTATCGTATAAAGCTGAGCATAAGATGATAAAAATGACGAAAGAATAAGAAATAGTAATAAAAACGATCTCATACGGTTTATCAGACTTTGACTATTGATATCCAAATGTAATAATAATCTGATAATATAGATACCCTAATTAAGCATTGACCGATTTAGCATTCATTAATGATTAGTTTGCGTTCACATCTGTAGTCGATCAATATATACATTTGCTACGGGAATGTGGTGCTGGTACAATTAGAACAACCACTAACTGCGGTTTTAATTGTATTCTTCAAAAAATAAGCTATAGAAAATATTTAATACAACGTATTTTATTTGTAACTGACTATTGATATTGCAGATACAGAAATAACAAATAGGTCTGAGACCTTAAATTAAAAAATTTCATAAACTAAAATCTGATTTCATGAAAACAAAAAAGTGTATTAGCTTGCTGTTGATCCTTCTATTTCTATTGAATGGATGTAGCGATGATGATGGCTATTCCGATGTAGATGGGTTACCTCCTACAATTGTTATGGGCTCTTCGAATATAAAGACAGAACCCGGCAGAGAAATTACAATCAAAGCAAAAGTAGAAGATAAAGACGGGCTTCGCTCCATCAATCTGAAAAATGCGGCATTCAATCTGGATAAAACTATAGACCTTACATTAGACAGTATTGTATATTCTTTCGACCTGAACTATAAATACAAGATAGTAAAAGGCCTGGAAGGAGACAATTTCCAATTGGATGTTACCGCTACCGACCGGGGCGGACGTACCACTACAGAAACTGTACTGGTTACCATGGACGGGGATTTTACAAATCCTGTATTTACCGTATCTCCGGATGCAGCCATAACTGTTCTGTTGAAAACAGAAACACGATTGAACGTTAAATTTACAGCAGAAGATGATAAGGCATTGGATCTGGTAACAATAAACATACCTGAAATCAATTATTCGAGAGAAATCACAACCTTCACAAATTCAGGCAAGACTCTTGAATTTAATGACCCTATAACATTACCTTCGGCAGTAGCCACATATAACCTGACATTAAAAGCTGTTGACAAAGCAGGGCTGGAAACTAGCAAGACCAGTGTGATCACTGTATCGGAAATGCCGGACTTCCCTAAGATGTACCTTGCGGATGTAGCGACTGTAGCCGAGTTGAACAGTGATGTATTTGGTGTGCCTATGCGTATAGAGCGTACTGCCGCTTATGAATATAAAGCGAATTATTATTGCCAGAAAGCAGGTACTGAGATTTTCTTCTTACCTCAAAAAAGCGATTTCACTCCGATTTGTTTCGGTATCGATCCTGCCGATAACACAAAATTGACTGATGATCCCGATATTGCAGAACCTATCGTGTTAACTCAGGCGAATGTATATTATGAAATTACATTTAATGTAAAAACCGCTATTTACAAAGTCAAGACCTATGCGATTGCTGATGCGGTTGATCCTGTCCCTCATAAATTCGGTTCTATCAGTCTGGATACTTGGGGTGATGGCGGAAGCTGGCTTCAGGAGTTCTATTTTGGTTATATGACTTCCAACCCGAGAGAAGTAAGCCGGTTTACACAGGATGCGACCAATCCGCACCTCTATTACCTGGCTAATCCATTGTCTTTGGAAGCAGGACAGAAAATGAATTTTGTTTTCCACAACTGGCACTCTGATGGATGGTGGAACTATTGCTCATGGCGAGTAGATAATTCGGACGAACCGGAAATATTCAATTATTATGGCGACTATAAGAACCCTGCATGGACCAAGCCTAACGGTGCTGATAACTGGGCGAAACCGACAGTAAAACAAACAGGTTCTTATAAATTATATTTTGACGCTCATTTGGGAAGAGCTAAACTTGTCCGCGAGTAAATATAAACAGAAGTAAAAAAACATAAACAAATACTTATGAAAAAATATCTGATAATTCTATTACTAACCTTGCCTCTGTGTCTTATGGCACAGACCAGAGTTACACTTAGGGGAAAAGTTACGGCTGCCGGCAATGAGCCTCTTATTGGCGTCACTGTAATGGAAAAAGGCACAACCAATGGAACAATGACAGACATAGATGGTAATTATACGTTGTTGAATGTTCCGGAAAATGCTACGATTGTATACTCCATGATCGGCCTTATAACCAAGGAAGTGAAGATGGACAAAGGCGGGGTTATAAATGTTGTGATGGAAGATAATACAAAGATGCTCGACGATGTAGTGGTTATCGGTTATGGCGTGGTGAAGAAAAGCGACCTAACCAGCTCAATAACTACCGTAAAAGGAGAAGCATTAAAGAACATGACATCAGGAAATGCCTTATATTCCATGCAGGGTAAAGCCAACGGTGTGCAGATCACCGGTTCGGGTGGCCCGGGAGACAACCCGCGCGTGATAATCCGCGGTGTGACTACAATAAACGGTTCCGATCCGCTGTATGTAGTAGACAATGTACCTTTGGGGCAAGGAGCGAATATAAATTTCCTGAACCAAAATGATATAGAAAGTATAGAAGTATTGAAAGACGCCTCAGCCGCAGCAATCTACGGTACCAGAGGTTCTAATGGGGTAATTTTGATTACTACAAAAAAAGGATCGGAAGGAAAAACTAAATTCCAGGCCAGCGCATCTTTAGGAATGCAAACCCTGAACAAACCCGATATGGCTAATGCCGCTACTTATGAGAAAGTATTTAAAGAACGTTTCGAAAACGACAAAGCTAAAGGCGGAAGTAATGCACCCTGGGATGTTGCCGGTATCGGTTCATTCTCTGATACGGATTGGTGGGATCAGGTAGTTAACGATGTGGCATATACCCAATCATATAACTTTAGCTTTCAGGGAGGAACAGATAAATTTGTTTACAGTGGTAGTTTGGGATATTTCCGCCAGAATTCTCAGTTCGACGTTGGTTACTGGGAACGTATTACAGGTAGATTCAACACAGAATACAAATTCAACAGTGTTGTAAAGGCTGGAATAGATTTTGCCCCACGTTACGAGAACTGGACAGATACGCCTAACCTGTTCGATGCCGTTATGCGCATGGACCCGACAACACCTGTATATAGAGCCAGAGAAAACTGGGGTATAAATGAGTACAGCAATTATGCCCGTTCTTACCACAATCAGGTTTGGAATCCGGCAGGAAGCGTTGCCCGTCAGAACAAGCACAGCAATGAATACGGGCTGATGATGAATCCGTATCTGAGTATTGAGCCGATAAAAGGATTGATTGCCCGCACTCAATTCAGTGTAAATGCGCGCTTCAGAATGACCGATAATTATACTCCTCAGTTCCATATTCATGATCTTGAACAAAGTCAACAGAGCAAAATCGAACGGAATTCAAATCATTGGGTAGATTGGACGTGGACCAATACATTGAATTACATGCGTACATTCAATGAAAAACATAATCTAACCCTGATGGGTGGCTTCACTATGGAGAAGTCTGCAGAATATTGGTTGACAGGCTCTAGAGAAGCAGTACCAAACAATCATCCGAATCTTCAGTATGTAAAGGCAGGAACATTAAACCCTCAGGCAGACGGAACTGATGTATACAAATCCTATATATCTTATTTAGGACGTGTAATGTATAACTATGATAGCCGCTATTATCTTACTGCTTCGGTTCGTACCGACGGATCTTCCAGATTCCCAAAAGGAAATAAATATGCCACATTCCCTGCTGCTTCTGTGGCATGGAGAGTATCGGAAGAAGGATTCATGAAAAACCAGAATGTACTATCAAATCTGAAAGTCCGTGCAGGATGGGGACGTGTAGGAAATGATATTATAGACCTAAATGCTTACCTGAACCTGATCGATAAAGCTGATTATGTTTTCGGCTCCGACCGCTATATAGGAACCTCTGTCAGCTCTGTAGGCAATACGATGTTGAAATGGGAGATTGTAGAAGACTATAATCTGGGAATAGACGCAGGCTTTTTAGATAACCGTCTGGATATTACAGCTGATATTTTTCTGAAAAAATCGAAGGATATGTTGATCCAGAAACAAAATCTGATGGTAACAGGTTATCCGATGTGGAATGCCGAAATGTGGTCTAATATTGGTAGTATGGAAGCCAAAGGTTGGGAATTATCGGTGAATTGGAAAGACCAGATGAGAGACTTTAATTATGAAGTTGGAGTAAACCTTTCCGGTGTAAAAAATATCGCTAAAGGTTTCGGTCTTACTACAGAATACTTAAGGGGAGGGTTCTTTAATGAATACATTATAAAGAACGAAGTCGGAGGAGAGATCAGCCGCTTCTACGGCTATGTCGCAGATGGCATTTTCCAGAATTGGACAGAGATTAACAGTCATACCAGCAACACAGGAGAATTGCTTCAGCCGGATGCTGTTCCGGGAGATATCCGTTTCAAAGATTTGAATAATGATGGTGTATTCAACGAAAAAGATAAAACATATATAGGCAGCGCTTTCCCTGATCTGATGGTTGGTTTGAACATCCGTTTGGGATATAAAAACTTTGATCTGGTATCTAACTTCTACGGTACTATCGGAAACGATATATACAACAGTGCCAAGGGTGGTTTTTATGCGGGAACCGAAGGACAGAATGTATTTGCAGACGCATACGATAAAGCATGGAGAGGTGAAGGTACAAGCAACTATTACCCTCGTCTTTCATACACTGACGCTAACCTGAATTACCGCAGGGTTTCTTCATTCTTCGTTGAAGATGGATCATACTTCCGTTGCAAATTACTGCAGATAGGTTATACCCTGCCAACAAAAATGACCAAAGGATTAGGTATACGCCTTTCAGCATCAGCTCAAAACCTGTTTACTATTACCAGCTACTCAGGAATGGATCCGGAGCGCGCAGCTTTGGGTAGTGCATTGGAAGCCGGTATTGATAATCTGGGTTATCCTAACCCTCGCACATTCCTATTCGGTCTTAATATTAACTTTTAATCAGTAGCAAACAATGAAAAATATATTAAAAATATTTATTGGCGGGGCTCTAATACTTTCATTGGGAAGTTGTTCCGACTTTCTCGACAGACCTGTATTAGGACAGGAAAATCTCGATACATACTTCCAAACGGAAGAAGAGTGCCTGAAGGAGGTAGCCGGATGTTACCAAGCCATATTCTTCGACGACTGGTGGCAGGTTCAGGCTCCTTATGTAGGATTCGATATGTGTACAGACGACCTTTGGTTGGGTAATACAACCCAGTCGCAGAGTGACTGGCTTAGAATGGGTCATTACGGAAACCCTAAATTTGACGGGCCTATATCAAATTTCTGGCAATACCGTTATAAAGGTATATTGAGATGTAATATCGTTATAAACAGGGTTGCAGATTCTCCTATTAAAAATGAGACTCTCCGCAAAAGAATGATAGCTGAAGCTAAATTTCTCCGTGCGTTCTACTATTTCGATTTGGTGAAGAATTATGGAGGAGTACCTATAGTGTTGGATATGCTAATGCCCGAACAAGTACACGGTATTCAACGCAAAAGTATCGATGAAACTTATACTCAGATAGAGCAGGATCTGAAAGATGCGATAGCCGGATTGCCTCAAAAAAGCGAGTATAGCTCATCAGACCTTGGCAGGGCTACAAAAGGCGCAGCGATGGGATATCTGGGTAAAGCTTACTTATACCAAGGCAAATATAGCGAAGCCGAAAGCATATTAGGAGACTTGATAGATACTCAGGAATATGATTTGTGTACCAACTTTAAGGATGTATGGTCTATCGATCATAACAATAGCGTGGAATCACTTTTCGAAGTACAATTCAATTCCGATATCAGCTACAACTTAGGAGGCAGGCTGCCTGTGTTTACCGGTTCTCGTGACGATTCGGGATGGTCTTGGGGATTACCGACCAGTAATCTGGAAAAAGCATTTTTGGACGCAGGAGATACAGAGCGCCTTCGCTGGACTATTGTAAAGAATGGAGACGATGTACCGGGAGACGATTCCGATGAAGCTAAAGATTATTTGATAACTCCATCTAAACATAAATCGGCACGTATAAACAGAAAGTATTATATTCCTCACGCTCAGCGCACTACCCCATATGACGCTAATCATAACAATTTAAATCACAGATTGCTTCGTTTTGCAGATGTTTTATTAATGTATGCTGAAGCAGCAAATGAAGAAGGACATGATGAAAACGCCCGTAAAGCACTGAAAAGAGTACGCGACCGTGTAGAATTACCGGAAGTAACATCATCGGGTACTGCCCTTAGAGATGCGATAAGACTGGAGAGACGTCTGGAATTAGCTCTTGAAAATCATCGTTTGTATGATCTTCGCCGCTGGACGGACGACAACGGTAAAAAGGCCATCTGCAATGTATTTGGTCAGAACGGGACTTTTGTAAGATATAATCTATATGAATCTACGGATGAGTATGAGTTGACAAATCAGACGGAGAATAGTAATAAAGGAATAACATTCCAGGAAAACAGGGATTTATTATTTCCTATTCCTAATACTGAAGTTCTTTTGTCGGAAGGAAGTATTGCGCAAAACCCTAATTTCTGATTTATATATCAGACAAAAATAGTGTGCTCTTGATTCTTTATAATTTCAAATAAAGAGCACACTATTATATCTTTAATTTATTAATTAATGACATCATGAAGATTATAAAGCTGTTTTTATTTATGTGTCTGTTTCTATCATGCATTTCATGTAATGATGATCCAACCCCAACCATTGCGCCGGACACCGGAGCAGGTGAAGAAACGGAAGAAGGCAATGAAAATGTTACCATATCGCTCAGTACGACATATCAGACTATCGAAAGTTTTGCGGCTTCCGATTGCTGGGCACCTAACTATATAGGTACCTATTGGACGGAGACAGAGAAAGAGGATATTGCAAAATTATTATTCTCGAATAATATAACAGGAGGTAAGCCGGATGGCATCGGATTGTCCGGGTGGCGTTTCAATCTGGGAGGAGGTACTGCGCAACAGGGTGCAGCCAGTGGTATAGAAGATGCCACCAGACGGGCCGAATCGTTTATGAACCCGACAGATGGAACATTAGACTGGACAAAGCAAGCCGGGCAACAATACTTCCTCGAAAAAGCAAAGAGCTATGGTTGCGAACAGTTTGTAATGTTCAGTAATACTCCTCCGGTATATCTTACCCGTAATGGAAAAGGCTTTTCTGCATCGGGAGCATATTCCAATCTGAAAGACGATGCTTATGACGACTTTGCCAATTATATTGTTTCTGCAATAGATTATTTCAAGACCAATAAGGGAATCGACTTTGATTATATAAGTCCGGTAAACGAGCCTCAATACAACTGGGAAAGCGGACAGGAAGGTTCAGGCTGGCAAAACAGTGAAATTAAGAAACTTTCTGTAGAACTTAATAATGCCATAGAGAACAAAGGGCTTAATACAAAGATATTATTGGCAGAAGCTGCCGCCTGGAATTATTTATATGAAACCGATAATGATAACGGAAGAAAGAATGTGATATATAATTTGTTCGACAATGCATCATCAAGCTATGTAGGAGATTTGAAGCATGTAGCTCCTATTGTTGCCGGTCATAGTTATTGGACCGATGGTAACTGGGAAAACCTTGTAAATGTAAGAACCACCGTTGGAACGAAAGCCAGTGCCGCCGGACTGAAAGTTTACCAGACTGAATGGAGCATGCTTGGCGACGGATACAGCAGCAGTGAGTTTGTTGGTTTCGACAATGCTTCATATATGGATATAGCCTTGTATATGTCGAAGGTTATACATTGCGACCTTGTATATGCCAATGTTTCCTCATGGTCTTATTGGACAAGTATCGACCTCGAGCGTTGGAGCCATAAGAATAGATTTTTGTTGATAAAAGTGACCCCTGCTGGAGGCGATTATGGCGATATTACCCAAAGCGGGACTCATGCCGCAACTAAAACATTATGGGTGCTTGGTAACTATAGTTTGTTTATCCGTCCTGACTATAAACGCGTAGAACTAGAGATGAAGAATACATCAAAAGAATTATTCGGAAGTGCATATGTTTCGCCGGATGGAAAGAAAGTGGTGGCAGTGTACACTAATTTATCTGCAAACCGGTATGACGTGAGAGCCAAGTTGGCTAATGCGGAAATAGAATCGATAAAAACATATACGACCAGTCAGACTCAGGATTTGGAGGAAGAAAGTGTTAAAGATACGGGTAATTCTATTTTTGTAACACCGAACTCTGTTCTAACAGTGGTTTATAACTTAAAGTAAATAATAACCAATATAATAAATCTGACTTCATTGGGAATGATTCTATATCAGAATATTATTTCCCCAATGAAGTCAGATTATTTTGATACAGACTTTTCCCTTCGATAGAATTATATATTAAAAACAAATTTTCGGATAAACTCGTCTCCTTCCCATTCTTCCTTACATTTTACATGTATACCTAATATTTGCAGCAGGCGTTTTAGTTCATTGCCCATAGAATCTATATAAATCAGGCTGATCTCCTTTATCTTTAACAGCTTCGAAAAGCTACCGGTGTCGCTACTCCTTAGCTTTATACTCTCATAACCGGATACTTTATCGTTTTCCAACCTGAATACATTTACTTGCATATTCTCTTTTATTTCCTTCCCGGGTGTCCCTTTATCTGTTATTATTGCAATAGTCTTAATCATATCCTGTGTAAATTATTAAATCGTGCTTATTATTACAGACGTTTTAGCGTCCGATAATATTTTAAAGTTGTTGCTTTTTTAATAATATTTTCTTTTATCAGGCTCTATTTCTAAATGAATCTAATAAAAGCATAACAATTACTGCTAGTTTTTTAGTGCAACGCAGGGATTTTGAAAGACGGTTAGCGAGAGATAATGAATTGTTTGATAGAGTCAGGAAAGGGTTTGTAGTATGGTTTACCTCGCCCCTTGAAAACCTAGTAAATTCAGCAAAATTCAGGCAATAAAAAAGACTTACATTTTACTGCAAGTCTTTCATTTTCTATGTGGTCCCACCTGGGCTTGAACCAGGGACCCCCTGATTATGAGTCAGATGCTCTAACCAACTGAGCTATAGGACCTGATTTTCGGCGGTTATCCCGAAATCGGTTGCAATATTACTGCTTTTTACTGAAACCAGCAAACTTTTGAGCAAAAAATGCGATGAAAAATACATCTAAAATAAATACCACAGCCTTATTCCGCTTGTTTCCGGCTGTTAATGATTGACATAGCTATATATAGCAATATCCCTCCGGCAATCCCCAATATTCCAATATAAGCGACCAAAGCGATCATAAACACGATCAGAAAGTACCGATATTCGTTTCCTTTAAACTTTATGCTTTTTACTTTCAGAGAAAACATAGGAATCTCGGAGACCATCAGTGATGAGAAAACCAATATAGCTGCCAAAACGGTATACATCAACAAAGGTGTGATCATTGGAGCATCGTGAGTGAGTCCATAACAAAAACTTACCCAGAACATGGCATTCGCGGGTGTATTCAGACCTATAAAAGAGTCTGACTGGCGTTTGTCTATATTAAACTTAGCTAACCTCAACCCGGAAAAGACAGCCAGTAAAAAAGCCATATATGGCAGATATTCTATAATAACCGGATTTTGAGAAATGCGAATAGTATTCTCCGATAAGAAGTGAAATACAGCCATGCTTGGCGCCACACCGAAGCTAACCATATCGGCCAGTGAATCCAACTCCTTTCCCATAGGAGAGTATGCTTTCAGTAAGCGGGCCGAGAAACCGTCACAGAAGTCAAAGAAAGCAGCTACTATAACCCATACAACAACCCATGTATATTCTCCCTGAAAGGCCATCACTGTGGCAATACAACCGGAAAATAAATTAAAGGAAGTAAATACATTAGGGATATGTCTTTTCATTTTGTTATTTGAATTTAGCGATAACAGTTTGGTTACCTGTTACCTTCTGGTCCATTTCTACTAATATCTCGGTCCCTAAAGGAAGGTATACATCCACCCTGGAACCTAATTTAATGAAACCTAGATGCTCATCAATATGGGCGATTTCTCCTACTTGCGCATATGTAACAATACGGCGGGCCATGGCTCCTGCAACCTGGCGCAAAAGTATCTGGTGGCGGCCGTCCTCGGTTTCCATAACAACGGTCGAACGTTCATTTTCCGTACTCGATTTTGGCAGATAAGCAGCCATAAAGCGGCCGTCATGATGCTTAGACATCAGTACTTTTCCATTTATCGGATACCAATTCGCATGAACATTGAACGGTGACATAAAAATGGAAACAATTATTCGCTTATCTTTAAAATACTCACCTTCGTATACTTCTTCTATAGCTACAATTTTCCCATCTGCCGAAGCAACAATAATATCATCCGTATTTCCGGTGAATCGCCGATATGGACTTCTATAAAAGTTTAACACAATAAGGAAGAGAACGAGAGATACCCCTCCCACAAGATAAGATAGAACGGAATGATGAAAAAAATACCACAAAGCTCCATTTAGCAGAACCAATATGATAAGGTATGTTGTTAAAACGCCGCGTCCTTCGTGATGAACTTTCATTATTGTATTTTGTAAAACAATTTTATTGTAAGTTGCAAAAGTATCTTTATTTGATGATATATACAAATTTGCTATCCGAATTTTAGGGCAAACAAAAAGAGAGATTAGCTAATCTCCCTTTCTTTTAAGATTTATTAATCAGCCTTAAAGTAATTATAACACGTATAAGGAACTGATAGATTCGTTCGACAGTACACGTCGTATAGCATTAGCAAAGACATCGGCTACCGATAAAATAACAACTTTTTCGCACTTCTTAGAATAAGGAATACTATCGGTAAATACCATTTCGGTAAGCCCTGACTGATCCACACGTTCCGAAGCAGGGTCAGACATCACCGCATGACTGGCAATAGCACGTACCGAGCGTGCTCCGCTGGCCATCATAATATCCGCAGCTTTGGTTATTGTTCCTGCAGTATCCACAATATCGTCCACAAGCAAGACATCCATGCCTGCAACATCTCCGATGATCTGCATTTCTGATATTTCATTCGCTTTTTTGCGCAGTTTGTAGCAAATAACCATAGGCATGCCGAAATATTTGGCATATGAACTGGCACGCTTAGTACCTCCTACATCGGGAGTCGCAATAACAAGGTTTTCGCGATCCAATGTTTTGATGTAGTCTACAAATATTGCCGAGGCATATAAATGGTCGACCGGAACATTGAAAAATCCCTGTATCTGATCAGCATGTAAATCCATAGTTATCAGTCGGCTTATACCTGATGCAGCAAGCATGTCTGCAATAAGTTTGGCTCCTATAGATACACGGGGCTTGTCTTTACGATCCTGTCTGGCCCACCCAAAATAAGGGATGACTGCGATAATAGAATGTGCAGATGCTCTTTTGGCTGCATCTATCATCAATAAAAGTTCCATAAGATTATCCGAAGACGGAAATGTAGATTGTACAAGAAATACCTGACAACCCCTGATCGACTCCTCATAAGAGACAGAAAATTCGCCGTCAGCGAAGCGCTCGATGTTCATTTTACCAAGAGGACATCCTAAACTTGTACAGATTTTTTCAGCTAAATAACGGGATTTTGTTCCCGAAAAAATTTTGAAAGGTACACTACTTTCCATTGTTTCGTTAATCTTTTAATAAATATAGGTTATTGTTTTTGTAATAAGCCGTAAAATTAGCAAAAACAAATCACTCTAACGAGTAGTAACTGCTTAAATTTTACCGAAATTATATCTTATAAAACCTTTATACTTCTCCCTCTTCCTTTTCCCGCCACTTTTAGGCACTTATTCTTTTGGGTAATCATTAATCCGATAAGAAAAATACAAAAATCCATCTCAAACCAGAGTTCAGAAAGATATTCATACAGTCTTAACAGCGGTCTATTGTCCGACAGAAAATTTGATTATCATCCCCGAGCAGGCCTCCACATTAATATACAGGGCTTTATCCCAGCGCGAACTTAGTGGAATATTCTTCTTTGAAAATAATTCCTTTGCACTCTTTATTCTCTGCGGTTCAATACCCATATAGCCGAATGCTTCTGACGGAATATGCACTGATATTTCCGATGCATACGGCGCAAAATTAGCAACCACCAGTATAAATTCTTTTTTACATGAGCGAAGAAACGCATATTGTTTTGTGGAATCAAATTCCGGATTTTCATAATTATGATACATCAGGTCGAAGAATTTACCCGAACTGATACTTTCTTCTTCTCTCGCTATTTGTATTAGCTGGAGATAGAATTTGCGCAATTTCACTTGCCCCTGTGTCAGATTTCCGTTGCCAAAGGAACCGTTATTCCTCCATTTCCGCACAGAATCTACCGACCAGTAATCGAAAATGGTAGTTCGCCCGTCGAGCCCGCTGAAACCTTCTTTGTCCATACCGCGCTCACCCAACTCCTGCCCAAAATATATCATCACCGGATTGGTGTACATAGTAGCTGCCGTAATCATACCCGGTATAGCTTTGAATGCATCTCCGGCAAAAAAATCGGATGCTATACGCTGTTCGTCGTGGTTTTCAAGGAAATTTAGCATCTTTGGTTGTAAGTCCCCGATACGTTGCCAGCAAAAAGTAATTTCAGAGGCCGGCTTATATCCGCAGATAACATCGCGAAGTGTGTCATACAGATCGACTTTGTCATACAGATAGTCGAATAAACCCCAGTGCACATAATTGTGATATTGCGCAGGATTATACACCTCTGCAATAAAAATCAGTGATTTGTTTTTTGCCTTGACTTTAGGAATAACCCAGTTCCAGAACTCTACCGGAACCATTTCTGCCATATCGCAGCGAAATCCGTCAACACCTTTCGACGTCCAGTACAGTAGTATATCCTGCATCTTTAGCCATGTATCAGGAACAGGCATAAAACAATTGGTTTTACCATGATTATAATCCACACCGTAATTGAGTTTTACGGTTTCATACCAATCATTGATTCCGGGTTTATTTGTAAAACAATCATTTCCTGTCGCTTTTGCCGGATATTCCACGTAAGCGTCCTCTCCCTGCTGAACAGGAAACTGCAATTCGAGTTTTTGATTTGGTATATAATAAAAATTATTATCAGGGTCGAATGCAATTGTGGGATTATCATTCTCTCCGAAGTCTTTTACTTTCGGGGGTTTGGCATCCGAGTGATATTGGCGTGCAACATGATTTGGCACAAAATCTATTATCACTTTCATACCGTTTTTGTGTGTCCTGTCTACCAGATCTTCAAATTCAGCTATTCTGTCTTCAACCACATCTGCCAGATCGGGCGAAACATCATAATAGTCGCGTATTGCATAAGGAGACCCTGCATTACCTTTTATTACGTCCGGATTATCTTTAGATATGCCATGTGCAGAATAATCTGTTTTGGAAGCATGCTCCAATATCCCTGTGTACCATATATGGGTAAATCCCATTTTTTTTATCTCTTTCAGTGCCTTGTTGTCGAAGGCGGAAAATTTGCCTGCTCCGTTCTCTTCCAGTGTACCGTTTTCTTTGTTTATGTCTTTATTATTTCCGAATAGTCTGGGAAGTACCTGGTAAATAAATAGTTTTTCCTTCATTTTTGTGTATTTTGAGATACAAATATCCGAATTTTTTATCCAATAATATCATGTTCAGAGCAAATTGGCATTGTAAACGCACGAAAATTGGCAGCAATAACCACCATCAAAATTCACATTTATTAACTACATAGTATTAAAACCTGACACATCTGACAACTTTTTCTTTGTTTCACCTTGTCGTTTTCACTTTCGTTAACCACATATAGTTAAAAGGTAACACGGAAAACAATTAAGAATTAAGAATTAAGAATGAATAATTAATAATTAGCTTGTCTTACAGAGCAAAGCGAAGCATCTCGTCAGTAAACAGTTAGCAACTTGTATCTCGCGTCTTGTCGACTCGTATCTCATATAACTTTCAACTTATTACTTTCAACTTACTACTTGTTAAAAGGTAATAAAGGTAACGCATTTTTAGTTATTAGCTGATAGCTGTTAGCCGATAGCTTATGTACAAAACCTGACAAACCTGACGACTTTTTACACAATTTTTATTGTCACTTTTTCTTCTAAAAACTCCGTGCTACTCCGTTTACTCTGTGGTTAAAAATAAAAGGTAACAAAGGTTACACCTTTTCATTCATTTGCTAATCTGCTAATTTACAAATCTGCTGATTCATTTTTTCAAAGAGCCGCAAGCTAACAGCTAAAGACTATCAGCTTACCTATATAGATAAACTTTTTCAAAATGATTAAGATTCAGCACAGTATATCGTAAATCCTAATCCTTCTTCCATAGGCTCTCAATTGCATTCTTCGCATTGGTTGCAAAAGCCTTCATCTTAAGGAATGACACCTCTCCGAGTTTCTCTCGCCCCAGCTCATTATCAAAAGAGGCTACGGGGAGCAGTTCGAAAAAGGATGGAGTATCCTTGTCTTTCATCAATTTATTGACCCATACAAGAGAGTACGAACAGGAGTTTATTCTGACAGGATCATTCCCGTCTTTGCTTATATCTATCTTTACCATCATGCCACCTGTTGTATTTACAGGTTTCATGGCAGAGATAAGATTCCCCATCGAATACACGACAACATTCTTTATCTCATCGCCTTCTTTTTGTATATCTATAGGTTGCACCACATGTGGATGGCCGCCGATAACGAGGCGTACCCCATTGTTGACAAGAAAATCGGCAAGTTCTTTTTGCTCTTTATTGTGTTTCAGTACATATTCGATACCCCAATGCATATTGGCTATGATGATATCCGCTTTCATTATCTTAGCCTGTTCAATATCCTTCAGTATCTGTTTTTTATCGATATAATTGACAATATTGGGTTTTGTTACAGTATATCCGTTTGTATCATAGGTATAGTTTAACATAGCGATACGGATACCGTTCTTAATCATCATCAGGGGGTAGTATAAGTCCCGTTTTTCTTCATTGGCAAAAACCCCTGTATGCTTCACCTTTATCGAATCCAGCATTGTGATAGTACGTTCCAGTCCCTTCTTGCCTTTATCCAGAATATGATTGTTCGACAAGAGAAATATATCGAATCCGGCATCTTTCAATGCGTACGCATACTCGTCGGGAGAGCCAAACCGGGGATAACCCGTATATCTTTCACCGGGTAACGTGGTTTCCAGATTGACAACCGCGATATCCGCGTGTCTGATCTCATCTGTTACATACCGGAAATATGGAGAATAGTCATAGCCTTCACCTGTCTTCGCCACATCGAGTTGCCCTTTATGCTGCATGGCATCTCCGGCAAAGAGGAAGCTGACTTTTTGTTCTTGCGCAATAGCGGTGCAGGCAAAGAATATTACGGCCAGAAGAGTGTAGTGTTTTTTCATTTATATAGAATCGGTTATTATCTTCTCCAGAAAGCAGGCATAAATAAAGAAAGTACCGTAAACAATTCCAGACGACCTGTTAGCATCAGAAAGCAAAGATACCATTTCGAAGCCGTAGGCACATCTGAAAAATGCCCGTTATGGCCTATCTCAGCCAATCCGCCACCGACATTCCCTATACAGGAAATAGCAGCCCCCAGTGAATTCTCGAATTCCATACCTGACAAAGACAGGAGCAGGCAACTGATGATGAGTATCCCCAGATAAAGGAATATAAAGGCCAGTACTTTTGTGACAATATCGATGGATATCACCCGGTCGTTGAGACGGATGGGGAGTATGGCATTCGGGTGCACTTGCCGTTTAAATTCATTGATGGAGTTCTTAAAAAGGATAATGATACGCACTATCTTGATACCGCCCGCAGTGGAACCGGCACATGCCCCGAAAAGCATAAAGATTACTACTACAAACTGATAGAATGCTCCCCAATTCATGAAGTTCTCCGTAGAAAAACAGGTAGTTGTAAGTATAGAAACGACCTGAAACAGAGATGTGCGGAATGTTCTTTCCACACCTTCTATCTTTCCCGAAGAATATAGTCCGACAGCGATTATGGATACAAAGATAAGGATGATCAGAACATACCATTTAAACTCCTCATTCCTGAGGAGTTTTTTCGGATCGCCTTTCATAAAGAAGTAAATGAGAGGGAAGTTGATACCGCCTATAAACATAAATATGGTAATAACATACTCTATGTAAGCAGAATTCCAGTAAGCGATACTATCCTGTTTAGTAGAAAATCCGGCAGTAGATATAGTGGTGAAAGCGTGGCAGACAGAGTCAAATATATTCATCGGGCCCAACCACAGCAATAGGACAAGTATACCTGTAAGGAATATATAGACCATCCATAGCCGCTTGGCTATCTGAGAGATACGCGGGCGAAAACGGTCATACCCGATCCCCGTAACCTCAGCATCGTACAACACTGAAGCATTGCCTCCCATGGGTAAAATAGTGGCAACGAAGACCACAATACCCAGCCCTCCCATCCATTGGGTTATACTCCTCCAAAAAAGCAGGCCTTTGGGCATGCTCTCTATATCGGTAAGTATCGTCGCACCCGTTGCCGTAAAACCGGATATTGTTTCAAAATAAGCATTGCTGATGCTCGGTATTGCTCCACTAAAGTAGAATGGTAGCATACCAAAGGCTGAAAGGACGATCCACGACATGGCTACCATCAGAAAACTCTCACGTTTTCCTATCGGTTTAACATAGTCTTCGGTCCCGGATAAGCGAAGGAATACGCCTGCAAAGAAAGTTATCGTAGAACTTATCAAAATCGCATCGCCTGCTATTTCATGCGAATAGTACGAAACAACAGTTGCCGCCATCATAAACAGAGACTCTATGATGAGTAAGAAACCTATAGTTTTTAATACAAAACGATAATTGAAATTGCTCATTAGATATTGATTAATGGAATAGCTTTTCTGCTTCGCGCAACGAATCTTCGAGACAGAAAACCACTACATGGTCGTAAGGCTCGATCATGGTCTCCCCGTCAATCATCATTGGTTCTCCATTGCGAATCAGTCCTCCCAAAGTCACATTCTTGGGCAATATAATTTTTTTTACTTCTTTCTTGGTTATCCGTGAATTTGGCCGGGCTATTATTTCAGCGACATCGGCATTGGCTACAGTCAAAGATTTCACATTGGATACGTCTGCGCTGAGCAGGAAACGGTAAATATTGCTCACGGTAATAAGCTTCTTGTTGATAATACTGCCGATATCCAGATTTTCAGCCATCGAGATATAATCCATGTTCTCTATCTCTGCCACTGTCTTTCTCACGCCAAAACGTTTTGCTGCCATACAAGCCAGAATATTGGCTTCTGAATTTCCTGTAACAGCAATAAAGGCATCTATATCTTTTATACCTTCCTGTAAAAGGAATTCGGCATTACGTCCGTCGTTATGGTAGACGGTTACATTCTTCGGCAGTTTTTCCAGCAGCTGATAGGATTTTTCCTTATCTGATTCCAGTAGCTTTATATTAGTGGAGTCGGGTAAATATTGACAGGTACGGATAGCGATGCGGCTACCGCCCATTATCATCACGTTTTTTACATCAAAGGTAGCTTTACCCGCAATTTTAGGCAAATCGCCTATATTGTCTTTGGTGACGGTGAAAAAGACAATGTCACCGGACAGCACCTGGTCACTGCCTTTGGGTATGATGGTTATATTTTTTCGCTTGATGGCTACGATATGAAATATCTTATCTTCCTGTCCCAATTCATACAGATGCTTGTTTACAAGTTCGGAATTATCCCGGACTTTAATTCCGGCCAGAATAATATTGCCATCGCAGAGCTCTATCCACTGGCGCACCCACGGGCGCTTCAGAGCTGAAACGATTTCTTTGGCAGCCAGCATTTCGGGATAGACCATCGAATTCACCCCCAGTTTACCAAAGAACTCTTTATTTTTGGGTAAAAGATATTCATAATTATCTATCCGGGCGAACGTTTTCTTTGCCCCCATATTCGAGGCCAACATGCACGCTGTGATATTGACAGACTCATCGGGTGTAACCGCTATGAACAGATCGGCTTCTTCAACATCCACTTCTGTGAGGTCTTTTAGTGATGTGCACGATCCGGCCATAGTCATCATTTCCAAATTTGTATTTGAGAAATTGAGCTTATCTTTATCGGTATCCATCAGTACAATATCCTGATTTTCTACCGATAGTAGTTTTGCCAAATGTGTGCCCACTGCTCCTGCTCCTGCGATTACAATTCTCATAGACATATTATCTATTTAAAGTCTCAGACCTGTTTGACCCGCCTTCGCGTCGTCGATTGTTAATTGTTACTTTTTTATTTATAACAACAAGAGTTAGTTATAATAAAATTGCATTAAATACTTTCTCTTACTTATATATATCCACATGTTGCTGAGGTACGACATTATACCGGATTAATGTTTCGTGCATACGTTTTGCCAATCCCGGAGCGTCTATTTCACAAAGCTTATTCAACTCTTTTATTGAACCATGAGTTACAAACTCATCAGGCAAACCTACACGCGTAACATTTATATTATGATAATTATTCTCCGAAAAATATTCAAGCACAGCGCTGCCCAAGCCTCCGTTTTCGACGCCATTCTCAATGGTCATAACATTCTCATAGTTCTCGGCTACTTCTTTCAGTAATGCTTTATCTATTGGTTTCAGGAATATCATATCGTAATGGGCAATGGAATATCCCTCACCTTCTATCACAGCTATAGCTTCTCTGGCTGCATTCCCGATAGGTCCTATTGTGAGTACTGCGAGATCTTTACCGTTTTTCAGTTTTCGACCTTTACCTATTTCCAGTTTCTCCATTTTGCATTCCCAATCGCATAATACGCCCTGCCCTCTCGGGTAACGTATGACGAATGGCCCATCATAACCATAAGCTGCCGTAAACATCAAATGGCGAAGATAATGCTCATTGTATGGCGAGGCAATCACAAGATTCGGAATACAACGCATATATGCAAGATCGAATGCCCCGTGATGAGTAGGTCCGTCCTCTCCTACCAGCCCAGCTCTGTCGAGACACATTACCATATGCAGATTTTGCAAGGCAACATCGTGTATCACCTGATCATAAGCCCGCTGCATAAATGATGAGTATATATTACAAAATGGCAGAAGACCTTCTTTTGCCAGTCCGGCGGAATAAGTTACGGCATGGGCTTCGGCAATGCCGACATCGAAAGCCCTGTCGGGAAACTCCTTCATCATATACGTCATGGAGCAACCTGTTGGCATAGCCGGTGTAATACCTACTATTTTTTCATCCTGCTGCGCCAGTTCTACAAGTGTATGGCCGAATACATCCTGAAATAGTTGCGGCTGGTCTTTCGATTTTACAACAATCCGCTCTCCGGTTTCTTTATCGAACTTACCGGGCGCATGCCATACTGTAGCGGATACTTCCGCTGGTTTGAAGCCCTTTCCTTTTACAGTATGTATATGCAACATTTTAGGGCCTTTCAGATCTTTAATGTTCTGTAAAATACGCACCAAACCACGTAAATCATGTCCGTCCACGGGGCCAAAATAACGGATATTAAATCCTTCAAAAAGATTATGCTGTTTAGTCAGTAGAGACTTGAGGCTATTGTTGAAACGGAGGATAAAGTTCTTGCCTTTTTCCGTAATGAGGTTCCCTTTCTTAAATTTCTGATAAACATCATTCCTCACGCGGTTATAAGCCGGAGAGGTTGTCATCTTTACCAGATAATCCCGTATTCCGCCCACATTATCATCGATAGCCATATCATTATCGTTAAGGATAATAAGTATATCGTTAGGCTGGGAATTTGCATTATTCAATGCCTCGAAAGCCAATCCTCCGGTCATGGAACCATCACCGATAACTGCTACCACGTGCCTGTCCTCCTTTTTCAGGGCCGAAGCCACAGCCATACCTAATGCCGCTGAAATAGAATTGGATGCGTGTCCGGCTATAAAAGCATCGTATTCGCTTTCTTTCGGATTGGGAAATCCGGCTAAGCCTCCAAACTGGCGGTTGGTATGAAATCTATCTTTTCTCCCTGTGAGTATTTTATGGCTATAAGCCTGATGTCCGACATCCCAAACGATACGGTCGTACGGGGTGTTATATACATAGTGGAGGGCTACGGTTAACTCTACTGTACCCAGACTGGAACCGAAGTGCCCCGGATTATTGCTTAGTTGGTCGATAATAAAATTCCTCAAATCGGAGCAAAGAGTTTCCAACTCTTCGATGCTCAGGTTTTTCATGTCGGAGGGGTAATTTATCTTCTCTAGTATTGATATATCGTTTTGTTCACTCATAATAGTTTTCTTCAAATATAGAACCACCCTTTTATGGGTATAATAAACAGGCAAATATATAAAACAAATAGCATTTATATGTTAAGTTGCATGCAATTTAACCTGTTGAGGCAGACACTTTTTACATACCGAAAGAAAAGTATTGCTTCAGACAGAGCATTTTAAAGATAAATCTTCGATAAGCAAATTATTTGTTAATTAAATTAACACGATCAACCATTCAATCTTTACAAATAGATAAACCCTACGGAAAATAATATATCCATCAATCCCTATTTATTGTGATAATTATATAAAATTATCATTATTTTTTGCGATTGCCAGCCTAAGCAATAATCAGGACCTTTGCCCTCGATTATATTTATCTATTCACACATATACAAAATATATAATAAACTATGAGGAAAATTATTTTTCTAAGCCTATTACTTATTCTCAATATATCTTTTGTTGTTGCACAGACAATAAAGGGAAGAGTACTTGATGATAATGGACAACCTTTAGCTTCGGCTACTGTTGTTATTAAAGAATTGCAAAAAGGAGTTTCCACTGATAATGAAGGAAAATTCAGGTTCGTACGCCTGCCTAAAAGAGAACTTACTGTAGAGGTGAGTTTTGTAGGTTATAACAATAATGAAAAAAAGGTAAATCTTTCTGATGATCAGGAAATACATCTTCAATTTAACATGGTACCAAATACCAATCTGAATGAAGTGGAAGTATTCGGTGAACGATATAAACAACCTGAAAAGCTAGATGCGATTACACGTATGCCTCTTCGCCCAAGCGAGCAAATACAAAGTATATCGGTTATTTCGGATAAAGTGATAGCCGAACAGGGTGCGTTGACTATTACGGATGCAGTGCGTAATGTGCCCGGAGTAACGCTTTTCGGTTCTTATGGAGGAGTACGCGAAAGTATGTCTACCCGTGGTTATCGTGGGGTTCCCGTTTTGAAAAACGGTGTGCGTGTGGACTCGGATTTTCGTACAGCTTCACTCGCGTCTGATATGCAGGGTGTGGAAAGTATCCAGGTAATAAAAGGTTCGGCTGCTGTAACTCAAGGTATCGGTGATGATCTGGGATCTCCCGGTGGAGTTATTAATGTCGTAACTAAAACCCCGAAGTTTGTAAATGGAGGAGAAGCTGCCTTACGTGTTGGTAGTTGGGGGCAAGTACGTCCTACATTTGATGTCCAATCAGTATTGGACAATAAAAAAACGGTAGCCTTCCGCCTGAACGGGGCTTATGAAAGAGCAGACAGCTATCGTACCAAGATATCTAAAAACAGAGTATATATCAACCCATCGTTAGAATGGCGTCCGGATGACAAAACTACTGTCACATTGGAAATGGATTATCTGAATGATAACACTACTCCTGACAGAGGAACTGTAAATCTCGCAGCCGATAATGAAGAGGCTCTTTATGATATGCCGCATGATAAGTTTTTGGGATTCGAGACTGATAATGTGGAAACAAAGACATTGACATATGCTGCCCGTATCACAAGGCAGCTTGCAGATAAAGTAAGCGTGAGGGCTGCATATTTTGCATCTAGTAATAACACTGATAATACAGGTGTAGGTGCTTTAAGAACAGTAACAGATAAAGATTATAATATCCGTAGCCGTACTCTCACCCGCTCGTTAAGGGATGATAAGAACAGGACTTTCCAGCTCGATCTGATTGGCCGGGATGTATATACCGGACCAATTAAGCATACTTTCCAAGTCGGATTCGATTACAAATCGAACAATCTTGAAACAACAGGATATAATGCCATTAAAGTTGATGAAATTGATATTTTCCAGGAAATACCAAATACTCTGCCTTCATCAGTTACAGATCAGGCTATGGTGGCGCAGGATCCTGCCAAATCAAATTCTTCCGCATACGGAATCATGGCTCAGGAAGTAATGACAATCAACGAATATCTAAGAGCAATACTCGGTTTGCGCTATAGCTACGGAACAAGTAGCAGCGCTACCGGCACAGGACTAGTTACAGGTGATTCATGGAACCCTATATTCGGATTAATGGTGTCGCCTATCAAGAATATCAATCTTTTTGGTTCTTATACCACAACTACAAGTTTGCGTTCAGCATCTAATCTGCAGGAAGATGGTAGACCGATAGGTCCATCAACGACAAAGCAATGGGAATTCGGTGTTAAATCTGATTGGCTTGATAACAGACTCCGATTTAACTTTACATTTTTTGATATTAATAATGAGAATCTTTCATACTCCATTCTGGACGAAAATGGTGTGACTACTAACCGTTATGGTTTGGCCGGCGATCTGAAAAGAACGGGGATAGAGACTGAATTATCAGGAAGAATATTACCAAATTTGCAGGTAATGTTAGGCTATGCATATCTGAATGCCAGATATACAAACAGCCCTGTTTATGTAGAAGGTTCAGCTCCAATGAACGCACCGGAACATACTGCAAACGGATGGTTATATTATACAATAGATAAAGGAACCCTTAAAGGTTTATCTATAGGAGCCGGAGTTTACTACGTAGGTGAACGTCCTGTTAATGAATATCTGACAGAAAGGACCAATGCTAATATTCATGACACTAAACCCGGAGTGGAACCGTTCGATATGCCTGCCTATACAACAGTAAATGCACAGTTGGCATATTCAGTTGGGCGTGTTACTACGCGTGTATATTTTAATAATATATTTAATGAAATAGGTTATAACTCGTACTACCGTGGCGGTTACATAAATCAAACCGACCCGCGTAATTTTGCAGCAACAGTATCATACCGCTTCTAAAACGAATCACTATTTATGATTACGGAACAATAAGAAAATCATTATTTATTGGGATTGCAGGTTGTTACAATTAGTCCGAAATTTGCAGAGATGATAGTTGATTTAATCTGCTTCAATTCTCAAAAAGATATAGATTAAAGAATTACTTAACTTTGATGATAGTTGTTCCGATGAATTGTTTGATAGTCAATCCATCGGAACTTTTTTTTTAGAATACAGAAATACATTTATGCGTAAATTTCTCAAACAGCTACACAAGTGGCTTTCGATTCCGGTGGGAATCATCATTACAATAGTTTGTCTTACCGGAGCAATACTTGTATTTCAGGATGAAATACTTCAACTTTCAAATCCTTCTCATTATTTTGTAAAAGAGGCAAAAGGCAACCCTATACCATTAGATGAACTGATACCGATGGTAAATGCTCAACTGGACAGCAATACTGTGGCCAGTGTACAGATACCGGACAATCCGGAGCGTACCTATACAATGACCCTCAAAGAAGGCTTCCGCATATCGGCGTTTGTAAACCAATATACAGGTGAAGTAACCGGAATGTATAAATTCAGGGAAAGCCCGTTCTTTACCATTATGTCGCTTCACCGTTGGTTATTGGACGGCGGACGCACATGGGGAAAATATACAGTAGGTATTTCTACTTTAATATTCGTATTTATTCTTATCAGCGGTTTTATAGTATGGATGCCCCGGCGACTAAATAAGAGCCGTTTCAAAATTCAGTTTCGTAAAGGAGGGAAGCGTCTATGGTACGATCTGCACAATGTGCTGGGAGCGTATGCCTGTCTGGTGTTACTGATATGTGCCCTTACAGGAATGGTGTGGTCTTTCGAGTGGTACAGAAACGGAGTATTTAAGTTGTTTGGAGTGGAAGCGCCCCAGGAACATGGACACGGAGGAGGCAACCGCGGAGGCGGAGGAAGAGGTAAGGAAGGTAAAAAAGAAGAACTAAATGTAGCAAACTGGCAAACAGTATTCAATACATTAAAAGCAGCCAATCCGGATTATGAATACATCCGAGTACAGGACAAATCAGCAACAGTACATCTGAAGTCATCCGTCACATCGCGTGCCACTGATAAGTATGACTTTGATAAAAACACCGGAGAGATAACAAAAATCACTCTGTTTAAAGATCAGGAAGGAACAACCAAAGTGTGGGCATGGGTATATAGCCTGCATGTAGGGAATTACTGGGGCATCTGGTCGAAAATATTCACTTGTTTCTTTTCTCTTGTGGGCGCAAGTCTACCCATTACAGGCTATTACATCTTCTTTGCAAAGAGAAGGGGAAGAGCAAAAGTAAGGGCAAGAAAAGAAACACGCAAAAGTTAATTAACGTTTGAGCGTTATCTCACGGATAAAAAACAGTATCTTTGTCTGACCTATTAATCAAAAACAATAAAGTCAGAACCCATGATTAACGAACAACAAAAATTGTATCTGAAAGGTACGGTGATACTACTTCTATTTATGGTATCATCTGCAAACTTCAAAGCACAACAGTTAACTAATTTATGGACGGGACTCCGCCAAGTTCAGTCTCAATCGGAATTACCCAAAGGCAATGCTTCATTTCAGGAAACAAAAAGAATTGCAAAAGAGAACTTACCTACTAAGTTAATCCCAACCCAAGAGGGAGAATGGATTATCACTCAGGGCTGGGAAATGGCCGACGGAGCAACGGCAATTGAATCCGGAAAGTCAATCTTCGATCCGCAACTGAATACGGCAACATGGTACAACGCCACTGTTCCCGGCACAGTACTTACCACATTGGTAAATCAGGGAGTTTATCCCGATCCGTTTTTCGGATTGAATAATATGAATATCCCCGATTCGCTGAGCCGCACCGATTGGTGGTACAGATGCAAATTTACTATTCCGCAAGATATTGCTGACAGGCAGTTGCAACTCCTCTTCAATGGTATAAATTACCGGGCAGAGGTATATCTGAACGGGAAAAGGCTGGGCAGTATAAAAGGAGCTTTCATTCGTGGCGAATTTGATGTAACAAATATCGTAAACCCTAATTCGGAAAATATACTGGCCGTTCACATTCTTCCTCCCAATAATCCGGGAATACCTCACGAGCAATCGATGATTGCCGGACAAGGTTTGAACGGAGGAGTACTCAGCACAGACGGGCCAACGTTCATATCTTCTATCGGCTGGGACTGGATTCCGGGTATTCGCGACCGTAATACGGGCATCTGGCAGGATGTAAGGCTCAGGTCGAGTGGTGATGTATTGATCGGTGATCCGTTGGTGACAACGGATATTCTCCTACCTGATACTACTCAGGCAAAAATAACTATCCGTACCAATATCCGTAATATAAGTTCAAAAACAATAAACGGCACGCTCTCTGCCGATATAGAAAACATCAATATCAGCATCCCTTATTCGCTGAAAGCTAATGAGGAAAAAGTATTGGTTTTCAGTCCGGAGGAGTATAAGGAACTGAATATAAAGAATCCCCGCCTGTGGTGGCCGAATGGCTACGGCAACCCGGAATTATATGATATGAAACTAACTGCCCGGACAAATAGCAGTACCTCGGACACCAAGAAAGTACGTTTCGGCATCCGTGAGATGTCATATGAACTGATGGTGAGTGATAATGACCAAAATAAAAGAGTGCTTTATACGCCAAACTCAACAATAAATAAAGGAAATCCTATATTCGATTATGAAAAAAGGGCTTTCTTCACCAAAGATAATCAACTGCCTACAATTACCAAAGGCGCAGACGTATCCGGATTGGAAACATTGTCAGCGGACGATCCTATCGGACCTTTCCTTGCAATCAGGGTAAACGGAGTGAGGATATTCTGTCGTGGCGGCAACTGGGGAATGGACGACGGCATGAAACGGGTATCCCGAGAGCGTATAGAACCATATGTACGTTTGCATCGTGATGCCAATTTCAATATTATCCGCAACTGGACAGGAGAATCGACCGAAGAAGTATTTTATAGCCTTTGTGATGAATACGGTATGCTGGTTTGGAACGACTTCTGGATTACCACTGACGATACTGTAGAGCCAAGCGACTTCGACCTGTTTGTTAAGAATGCTGCGGATGTAGTACGCCGTTACCGCAATCATCCGTCTATAGCTATCTGGTGTCCGCGCAATGAGGGCTTTGCACCGGAGGGAATGAGCGAAACACTTACAAAAATGGTAGCGAAAGAAGACCCTACGCGCCATTATCACGGTCAATCCCGTTTCCTGAATATGGGGACAAGCGGTCCGTGGGGATACTTTAAAGACCCGTCACTCTATTATACCCAAAACGCAAAAGGCTTCAATACCGAGATGGGTAGTTATGCCATCCCTACTGCGAATACCATCCGCAAATTCATAGCCCCGGAAGACCAGTGGCCCATAAATGATGTATGGGCATACCACGACCTGCATCACACATCCCAGAATTTCGGAGACTTTATGAATGCAGTAAACCGTTATGGGAAACCTGAAAGTATGGAGGATTTTGTCCGCAAATCACAATTTATAACATACGATGCATGGCGCAATATGCTCGAAGCGTGGAACAGTAAGATATGGAATAATACGACAGGCCTTATACTATGGATGAGCCATCCGGCATGGCCGAGCATGATCTGGCAGACATATACTTACGATTATGAAACTCCGGGCTCCTATTTTGGGGCAAAGAAGGCTTGCGAACCGGTACATATACAGATGAACCTGCCTGATAATGATGTAATGATTATCAATACAACATTGCATGACTATAAATCAGTGACAGCTGGTATCAGGTATATAAGCCTGCAAGGGAAAGAGTTGTATAAGAAAGACATAAGGTTGGATGCTAAAGCAAACTCATCCGCTAAGTGTTTTGTTCCTGAAAATGTGAATAATTTGCCTAGGTTATATCTGGCTCGTTTAGAGTTGAAAGATGTAAAAGGAAAAACGATGTCGACAAATGACTATTGGATGACTGACGGCAATAATGATTCATATAAGGATATGAACACGCTACCTTCTGTAGATGTAGTTGTAAAAGCTATAAATATTAAAGGCAAAACATCGGTAGAGGTATCAAATCTGTCAAAAGTGTTGGTCGTCGCCCTAAAACTGAATGCAGTGGATAAAAAAACAAATGAGATACTGCTTCCGGCCTATTTCTCAGATGGCTATATCAATTTATTGCCCGGAGAGAAGAGAACCGTAGAATTGACATTGCCTCAGCATTTAACGGGTAACTATAAGGTTATAGCCGAAGGGTATAATGCCAGAAGCAAGTAAAGTATAAAGATTTTTATACAGAAAGATTTGCAACCGCATTTGTGTCATACAAATGCGGTTATTTTTTATAACCGGATCGCGATCAGTACAATTAATACAAGCTTAGCAAAGAAGACTTTATGTTAAAAAAGACAATCATTTTCATCTACATTTATCGATACAGAAAAACAATTAGGGTAAACATATGAAAATTATTAGGTCGAAACGGGAGGGTTCCGGCAGGAAAGAGGAGAAAGAAACGGAGAAAATAATTATTTTCTGTTACTTGTGCCACCTTTTTTTAACAGTCTTATATCTCCCGGTTACATTTGTATCAAGGATTAATTATATCTCTTAAAAATGCTAGAATTTTCGCCTAATATTTTACATTGTAGTTCCTTTTTTATCACTATTTTAACAAATAAACAATTATCTTTGTCTAAAACCTGAAAAAGGAAACACTAAATAAAACGGCAGTTTTTCCGTTGAGATTGAGTATGGCTTATTGTTAGCCCTAAAAGATAGAATATGAGATTTCTCTTTATTGCGCTTCTGCTAACTCTTACTTTGATAGCTTTAGCCCAAAACAGATATACAGTAAAAGGCCGGATAAATAATGCCGATAGTGGAGAAACTCTTGTCGGTGTCTCTGTTGGGATAAAGGAATTACCACAACAAGGCAGCTTCGGCGATGAGTCCGGAAGTTATTCTCTTACACTTCCACAAGGAGAATATAACCTGATCTTTAAACTTATCGGCTATAACACCAAACAGATTAAGATCAAGTTGAACGAGAACAAGACTCTTAATGTAGATTTGGAGCCGGAAGTAGTTTCACTTGGTGAAGTGGAAATTTCGGCCCAAAGGAGCAATGAGAATGTAAAGAGTGTTCAATCGGGAGTGGATAAACTGGAGATAGAGATGGTTAATAAGATACCTGTCCTATTGGGAGAACGCGATATATTGAAAACTATACAGTTACTACCCGGGGTAATGAGTGCCGGAGAAGGCAATACGGGCTTCTATGTCCGCGGTGGCAGTAACGACCAAAATCTGATAATGCTGGATAATGCCACGGTGTATAATCCATCGCACCTTTTCGGCTTCTTTTCCACGTTTAACTCCAGCGCAGTAGATAATATGACAATTTACAAAGGCTCTATGCCTGCGCAATACGGAGGTAGATTATCCTCCACACTGGATGTAAGCATGAAAGATGGAGACCTGAAAGGTTACCATGCCAACGGAGGTATAGGCCTAATTTCTTCAAATCTGACCTTCGAAGGTCCTATTCAAAAAGAACGGTCGTCTTTCATCGTTTCGGCACGACGTACCTATGCAGATGCTTTGGCCCGGGCAATCGGAGTGGAGCAAGTAAAAGACTCTAAACTATACTTTTACGATCTAAATGCTAAATTGAGTTACGTGTTATCGGATAGGAATAAACTTACCTTAACCGCGTATTTGGGGAAGGATAAATTAGGATTGGATAAAGTGGCTATGATAGATTGGGGAAATACAATAGCCAGTCTGAAATGGAATCATATATTCAATGCAAAAGCAGCCTCGGCTACAACCTTATCGTATACCGACTATACCTATAATGTAAGTGTAGACCTCACTACAGGCCTGAATGTAGCTTCACATATCAAAGACTTTAACCTGAACCAGGAATTCAGTTTTTATCCGAACGATAAAAATGCAATAAAGGCTGGTTTTACATCTATATTCCATCAGGTCGTACCGGGGGATCTGAGCAGTAAAGATCCATCACAATTACAGATATCCCCATACGAACACCGTAAGTCGTGGGAGAACGCCATCTTTGCCTCGAACAGTATGAAACTGCATGATAAGATGGAGTTGAGCTACGGCCTGCGCGTGTCGTCTTTCAGCGTATTAGGCGGAGGAGACTATTATGAATTCGAGAATCATACTATTACAGATACTATATCTACAAAGAACGGCCAGTTTCTTAAAACATATTGGAATATAGAACCTCGGTTGTCCGCTGCTTATCAGCTAAACGACGTATCCTCTATCAAAGCGGCATATACACGCACAACCCAGCATTTACACTTGCTTTCTACGTCAAATCTTTCCAGTCCTACCGACAGATGGATTGCGAATACCAACTATATAAAACCGGAAATAGCCAATCAGGTTTCGATCGGTTATTTCCGTAATTTCTCAAATAACATGTTTGAGTTTAGCGCTGAACTCTATTACAAAGACCTTCGGAACCAGATAGACTATAAGGATGGAGCAGATGTCCGGGCAAAAGAGATAATAGAGACTGAATTGCTATTTGGGAAGGGGCGGGCATATGGTCTGGAACTGTTCCTCAAAAAAAGATTTGGAAAGTTTAATGGCTGGGTTGGCTATACACTTGCCCGCAGTGAGAAGAAAATAAACGGCATTAATGACGGGAAATGGTATGTCGCAAATCAGGATCGTACACATGACATATCGGTAGTAGGCATCTATGATCTCAATAAGAAGTGGACATTGTCTGCGACATGGGTTTTTGCAACAGGTAATCCAATGACATACCCATCAGGAAAATACATTGTGGACGGCCATGCAATATATTACTATGAAGGCCGGAACAGTTATAGGGCGCCATCATTTCACCGGCTCGATCTTGGGGCAATATGCACACTGAAGAAAACAAAGAAGTATACATCAGAACTTGCCTTTAGTGTATATAACGCATATGGGCGAAAGAATCCCTATATGTTTGGTTTCAGGCAAAATGAAGACGAGCGGATGGTCTCGGAATCATATATGATCTATCTATTCAGCGTTATCCCTTCCATATCGTGGAATTTCAAATTTTGAACAATATGAAAAATATATATAAACTCATATTAGCCATATCGGTTCTTGGTCTATTCACTGCCTGTGAGAAGATTGTGGATTTGGATTTACGCACTGCAACACCCAGACTAG
This sequence comes from Dysgonomonas gadei ATCC BAA-286, assembly GCF_000213555.1. Taxonomy (GTDB): domain Bacteria; phylum Bacteroidota; class Bacteroidia; order Bacteroidales; family Dysgonomonadaceae; genus Dysgonomonas; species Dysgonomonas gadei. The sequence continues at coordinate 137,392 of NZ_GL891988.1, read as the reverse complement.
TGATAAATGCCGCTATTACAGAAGGCTCGCCGTGTACGGTATACCTGACCAAATCGCAGGCGTTCAAAGATAATAGCGCTTTCAAAACGGTTGCGGATGCGGAGATTATATTAACCGATGAAGATGGGAATACTGAAATATTGAGGGAAGCTCAAAATATGTCCGGATTGTATCTCTCCAACATGTTAGGGGCAGTAAATAAAAGGTATCACATACAAGTGACAGCAGAAGGAAACACGCATGAAGCCAGTGTAGTAATACCCAATTCTGTACCCATTGAAGAAACCTATATCTATGAGATCAAGGCCGGAAAAGATTCCTGGTACTCGCCGTCTTTCGTCTTTCACGACCCTGTAGATGAAACGAACTATTATTATACAATCCTCTATGTAAACGGCAATGCCATGAAAAGCATATATCTGGATGACGATGAATTCAGAAACGGATTGAAAGTTCACCGCATACTATACTTCGACAAAGACGACAACAATGATAATGATCTGAAAACAGGAGATCAAATCAGGATAGAGATGCAAACTCTTGATAAAGGCATGTACACATTCTATAAATCATTGTTCTCTGTTGCTGCCGATGGAGGAACTAATCCGATAACCAATTTCACGGGAGATGTATTAGGCTGTTTTAAAGGATATAATACAAGCTTTGCTGATTTTATCGTAAGTCCCGATGCCATATATTCAGAATCTGATGAATAATCTGTATATTTGCTTATCCAATTAAGTAAAAGATAGCAAATGATACATTATTTCAATCTGGCTACTTATTGTACTTTAATTTAATGAAGCAATAAAAGGGTCTGTGACCTTAATATCTGAAATTCAATTGTAATATGTTTAAGTTTCTCGGCTTTCTATTAATATTAGGCCTATTCGGTTTTCTTGTAATAGGCGTCCTTTTGGGACGTGTCATCCGTTTTTTCGGTCCTGAAGAAAAGACCAGACCCAATAAAAAACGATCAGGCAGCAAGTCTCAAAATTCGAAAACATCGAATATCTCCCAGAAAAAATTTTCAGAGAACGAAGGCGAATATATCAGTTATGAAGAGGTAAAAGATGATGAGTAAGACCTATTTAATACTCTCCACAAAATCCCATGTGCGGGAAAACTCATAACCTTTGCTCTTTCCCCATTCGATAAGCTTTCCAAATCTTTCCACCATCTTCGCATCCGTATTTTTCGTTACATAGAACGGAAAATTATACTTCTCCTTAGGGCCTATATCCATAAATTCCCAGGGATGAAAATAGACATTCAGATATCCGTCTTTTTTTAATGTCCGGTTTGCCAGGCTTGTATAGATACCTAAAGGCAGATTATGAAAAGATATCCAGAATAAAGGAAAACGGAATATCGGAGTCACCGATGCCGGCAGTTGCCATACCCCTTCACGCATAAAGCATGTACGCGGCTCACTTAGTTTGTTATATCTACCGGGCAGATATGTCGGGTTGATTGATGAATTGTACATATACCCGGCCTTGAAGACTTCTTCTTCGGGCACAGGCGCCATGCGTGCCATGCGGTAACCTCGTACAGTCACACCTCCGATTTCTTCCAATATATCTTTCGACATTTTTAGATGCGGAGGTTCGAAGTGGTCATGTACATATCCGTGCGATGCCAGTTCGTGTCCTTCGCTAACTATCCTTCTTACTATATCTTTAGCATGGCTTGCGAAATTGGCTGTAGTATAGAAGGTCGCCTTTACTCCGTGTTTTGCAAGCAAATCGAGTATACGTGTTGTACCTTGTATGGAAACATCCATCTGTTGGTCGAAAGGAATAGGGTCTCCGTATTCGCGGGGCATCTCGAATTCCTCTATATCGAAACTTAATAATATCTTTGAACTCATTTGTTACTAATATTTGTACTTCGTATAATATATGGAGGGAAACCTTTGGTCTGGGAGAATATCCGTCCTATATACAATCCGATAATCCCAAGAATGAATAGTTGCAATCCGCCCAAAAAACCCACTGTAATTATCAAAGACACCCAACCAGCCATTACATGCCCCGTCCATAGGCTGATAATAGCATATGGCACCAGCAATAGGGATAATACGGCTATGCCGAAGCCCAGATATAAAGCAAGGTGGAGAGGCTTTGTACTGAAAGAGAGTATTCCCTGTACAGCAAGGTTACGCATTTTCTTAAAAGTATACTTCGTTTGCCCCGACAGCCGCTTGTCAGGCATATAGTCCATTGCGTATTGCTTAAAACCTATCCAGTGAACGATACCTCTTATAAACAAGTCACTACCTTTAATATTGATAAGGACATTTGCCGCCCGCCGGTCCATTAACCGGAAATCGGCAACCCCCTGTTCCAGATGTATATCGGATACAATATTCAGAAATTTATAGAAAAGGCTCGAGCTTCCGCGTTTCTTCTTCGATAGTGTCGGATCATCCATACGTCGTGTATATACGATATCGTAACCCTCTTCCCATTTTTTGATAAAATCGGGTAACATTCGGGGCGGATGCTGCATATCGGCATCCATGGATATGATACAATCGCCTGTGGCATTATCCAGTCCTGCTTTCAAAGCATTCTGATGCCCGAAATTACGGGAAAATTCAATATAGAAAAGCTGCGGGTCTTCCGCACTCATTTTCTCCAGTATAGTTTGGCTTGTGTCATTACTGCCATCATTAACGGCTATAATCTCATACTGGTAGCCTGTTGTGTCCATACTGTCATGGATTGCTTTTATCACTGTAGGAATATTAGATTCCTCGTTATAACAACAGATTACAATTGAGACTTTTTTATTTAATATCATTTCTATTCTCGATCTTATGTAAAGATAAGGTTGAATTATATTATTTGTTTTCGTGACTCGGCATAATCAAAATAAATTTCGCTTCTGCTCTCGCTACTCAAAACGTTCTTATTTTATATAAAGATAAAGTTATTCGGATTTCATAATTTCCTTATATCAGTTTTCCAACAGGTAAATCGAATCACTTGTATATGTATTGTCCGGAGAATATATAATCCAGTCGGTAAGCAGGTCGAAAGGATATGTTTTTATATCTCCTTCGTTCAGCCCCGATATCCAATAAGGTTGATTGAGGAGCTTGCCTTCAATTTTTCCATTCTCTATAGATATGACATCATACCACAGATGCTCTTTTTCACTTCCCGAATCGGGATTATCTACAGTCAGCCCCAACTTTACAAGGAAAGTCCATCCGGGTTGTTCCTCTTCTTTTTTCGAACCGAAAATATTTTTGAGGAACGATTTCTTCTCCGGTTGTTTATGTTCCTTCCTGAAGACTTTCTCGAATGCAGAAAAACGCTCTTTAGCCAACGCACTCATTCTATCGGTTTCCTCATTCGTTATATAATAAATAGGATTTTCGGCCAACGTAGGCGCATATATCTCGGGAGAAACCATATTGCCATCTTCCACAGCAAAGAGAATACCCGAAGGCTCGGCATGTACATTATCTACTTCGTCCCGATCCGCCACACTACCGAGTATACCCTTGGGCAGATCTTTCAGTGCTTCCTCCCACCGGAGCCAGCACAGGTTGATTCCCATACCGTCATAACCGATTGTAAACCGTTCTTTCTCCTTTGCAGGATGCGACAGAAATTTCTTTACTGTCATGTTTATTAATGTATTCATTTGCTCTGCTCCCTGACTGAAATTAAGAATCTCCAGTTCTACAGATGCGCAGCGATGCAACCCATGCGTATGGAACCAATATCTGCGATTACCATTCTCCCCATTCTCGTCATATACACAATGCAATGTATAAAGATAATCGGGAGAAGGAGGTGTCGGTGATTTAGCGGTCATGCTCAGCCATTTGGCAGACAACAACCTGTAAGACATGAAGTCAACTACAAGGCTTGCTTCAGGGACAATAGCATCCATTATTTTCAATTGCAAATGAAATGAAGTCAGAGGCTCCAACTCGAAGTACATGGATGTTTCGAGGTAATGTTCCTGCTCCATTGCGATTTGCAGGGATTCTTCATCTATCGAATTTGCGAAACCGTAGTCGCCAAGGTTTATATTTTTGGCTTCACAGACATATAAGTCCACATTAAACACAGTCTCCTGATATTCAATCTCTGCCGCAAAACTCATAATTGAAAACTCTATATCGACTTCAGCCTTATTAAAAGAAATAAGTTTGAAATCTTTTCGAGAAGAAAGTGATTTTTCTATCTGTGCAGCATCGAACTTAAAGCTTTTGCTACGGGGATAAATACCCATTCCGGAAGCCAGCCCTGTTTCGCCTTCAGCCAGCAAGTCATATTTCTCGTTGTTATCCATATATGAGATTGATCAGATGTGTTTATAAAGATTTGTTTATAATCTACTTAGCATTTTTATATATACAAACGTAATGAAAAAAATCGGTATATTATATAAGGAAATCTTAAATATATACCGATTTCTGTATGCTTAGAGGCACAGAGTATATTGGAGGGAAGTCCCGATAATCAGAACTTATGTATCCCCATTATTTCCCTTACCTCGTTTATCGTTTTGCGTGCGCTCTCACGTGCTTTCTCAGCTCCTTCGGTGGCAACTTTATGCAAATACGCGTCATCGTTCTTAATATCGATAATACGTTCACGTATAGGAGTCGTGACCTTTATGATGTCTTCGGCCAGCTGTTTTTTCAAGTCTCCGTAACGTATCTCGCAAGTATTCCACTTGTCTTCGAAATGCTGAACAACATCTTCTGTAGAAACTACTTTCAATATTGTAAACAGGTTTTCTATATATTCCGGCTTTTCGGAGTTCGGAGCTTTAGGGCCTTCATCGGTCAGGGCACGTTTTACTTTTTTCTCTATACTTTTCGGGTCCTCGTCCAGATAGATACAGTTGCCTTCCGATTTCCCCATCTTGCCACTGCCATCCAAACCCGGTATTTTTATCAGTTCCTGTCCGAAGTTATAAGCTACGGGCTCTTTGAAGTATTCCACGCCATAAAGGTTATTGAAACGACGGGCAAACTTACGGGTCATCTCCAGATGCTGTTCCTGGTCCTTACCTACAGGCACTTTATCAGCATTGTGCAGTAATATATCGGCAGCCATGAGGGTTGGATAAGTCAATAGCCCTGCATTTACATTATCCTGATGTTTTCTTGCCTTTTCCTTGAACGAAACGGTTTTGGACAGTTCGCCCAGATACGCGTGCATATTCAAAAGCAAGTACAATTCACACACTTCGGTTACATCGCTCTGTATATATATAGTCGATATTTCGGGGTCTATACCGGCTGCAAGATATTCTGTCAATACACCCTTTACATTGCCGTGCAATATCTTAGGATCGGGATGTGTGGTCAGCGAATGATAATCTGCTATGAAAAAGAAGCATTTGTTTTCATGCTGCATTCTTGTAAAATTTCTCAGTGCACCGAAGTAATTTCCAAGATGCAGATTCCCTGTAGAGCGGATACCGCTTAAAACTGTTTCCATATGTGTTTATATTCTGTTTTTGATATGCAAAGATAGTCAAAATCTGCAAAATGCCGGATATATCTTACTTATTGTATCCGGACCGGTAAGTAGTAAACAGTTAACAGTCATCAGTTATCAGTTAACAACTTGTATCTCGTGTCTTGTCTACTCGTATCTCATATTACTTTCAACTTATTACTCAATACTTACTACTTGTTAAAAGGTAACAAAGGTTACACATATTTCAGCTATTAGCTGATAGCTTTTAGCCGTTAGCTATTTAGTTTAGTAATCCGTAATTACCCGAAGTTACTATTTCAAAAAGGTAACAAAGGTAACAGTCTTTTTAGCCTTTGTGCCCTTTGTGTATTTGGTGGTTAAAACTATTTACCACAAGGGACACAAAGATTTACACCAAGAACACTATATAAAAGGTAACAAAAGTAACAGGCTTTACATACTTTTTTCATTGCTTCTTTTTTCTCTTTCGAGAACAGGATAGGGCACGATTAGTTACAACTAAAAAAAGGTAACAAAAGTAACACATTATGTCACCTTTTTGTTGTTACCTTTTTCGTCTCAAACCTTATTAAAACACTAAAAAACTTAACACACTATATTTTCAAAGAACTTTATATATAGATAAAGATTCCGGACATTATTCACGTTCATTATTTATCCTTTAGCCGCTTATCTCTCCTGTATGCGAAATAGAACACCTGTGGCAGAACTGTAAAGGATAAAATCATACAAATAAGAATCCCTCCTACTATCATTATTGCCAACGGTCTTTGAATCTCCGAGCCCATACCCTGTGACAAAGCCGCAGGGAATAATCCCATCGAACCCATCAATGCAATCATCAGTACAGGCCTGATACGGCTTTTCACAGCATCGTCGATTGCCAGCCGTAGGTTCCGGGTACGCTGCATACGGGCTTTCATCAGGGTGATCAATAATATACTATCTATAGCCGTAATACCAAACAGAATGATAAACCCTATCCCTGCCGATATACCGAATACCGTACCTGTAACCCACAAAGAAATAAATCCTCCGATAAAGGCGTAAGGAATGGCGCTTGCTGCGATAAGCGTATCCTTGACCGTCCCAAAGTTAAGGTAGAGCAAGAAAAGGATAAGAAGCAACACCGCAGGAATGATAACCGCCAACCTTGCCGTAGCCCGTTGCTGGCTTTCAAATTCTCCGGCCCAGACCATTTTGTTTTCAGTCTTAAGCATTACACTTTCACTCACTTTTTTCTGAGCTTCGGCAATGGTAGACCCTAAATCACGGTCACGTATACTGAATCCGATGCCCACATACCGGCTGCTGCCTTCACGATAGATAAACGTCGGGCCTGTAATAAACCGGATATCGGCTATCTCTTTTAACGGAACATACTTGCCTTCCATTGTCGGGATCAGAATATTTCCTATTTTATCTTCATTGTCCCTGTACTCTTTCTGAAAACGTATCTGGACATCAAATGTACGCTCGCCCTCATAAAACGTTGTGGCGGCTTTCCCCCCGATAGCCATTTCCACTACGGCCTGCGCATCAGCCATAGATACCGCATAACGGGCCATTCGCGACTCTTCCAGCTTTATCTGTAACTCAGGTAATCCTACACTCCTGAAAACATTTACATCCTCCACTCCCCTCACATTCTTTATGGCAGCGGCAGTCTGGTCGGCCAGACCTTCCATCTGGGAAAGGTCGGAACCGAATATTTTAATCACCAGAGAACTTTTCACTCCGGCCACATATTCTTCTACATTGTCCTGAATAGGCTGACTGAATGCGAGTATAATACCCGGATATATATCGAGTGAATCCTTGATCTCGGCTAACAGCTCATCCTTTTTGATTTTTCTCTTCCATTCTTTTTCTGGTTTAAGTTGCGCATGGAATTCTATATTAAAAAAACCTGTGGCATCTGTTCCGTCGTTAGGCCGGCCGGTCTGCGACAAGATAAATTCTATTTCATCGAACCGGCGGAGTTTTTGCTTCATTTCTTTGGTGGTCCGCACCGATTCGTCAAGATTTACACTATTTGGCAATGTTGCACGGATATAAATTGCTCCTTCATTCATACTGGGTATAAACTCAGTACCCCAAAAACACATGCGAACGACACAAACAGTTAACAGCAGGCAGAAAGTTATAATTGCGCCTTTACGGTACCGGGAACTGAACAAATAGACTTTATGTAAGGCAGATGTGAAAAACCTGCTGATAAAATTCGTTTTCTCCTCAACCGGTTTATTCAATAATATCTTACACATGACCGGCACATAAGTAAGCGAAAGAATCAAAGAGCCCAATAGAGCATACCCGAGCGTGAAAGCCAATGGAGAGAACATCTTGCCTTCTACTTTCTGAAATGAAAATATAGGGAATAATGCTACTACAAGGATAACCTGTGCAAAAAAGATGTGGGACGCCACACTCCCCGCGCTTTTCTTTATAAGTCCGCTTTTCGATATTTTAGTGAAGCGCTGCCCTAGCTCTTTCGACCGTTTCTCCATCGCTACAAATATGATTTCTACGATGACGAGCGTTCCCTCCAGCAATAAACCAAAATCGAGCGCTCCCATCGAGATCAGGTTAGCAGGTAATCCCTGTATCCGCAACACAATGATAGCAAACAAAAACGATAGCGGAATCACAGTGGCTACAATTACAGTTGTACGCCAGTTGAAAAGAAATACAAATACAACTATGGAAACTAAGATAATCCCTTCCAGCAAATTTCTCATAACTGTATGCACTGTAGAATCCACTAAAGTAGTACGGTCGAGGAAAGGCTCTATCTTCACATTTTCAGGTAATATGCGGTCATTCAACTCGGTAATCTTCTCTTTCAGATGCCCGATCACTTCACTTGGATTTTGCCCTCTGAGCATAATTACAATACCCTGCACCACATCATCTTCGTCGTCCAAACCTACCTGCCCGAGTCTGGGCTTGGAGGAAACATCTACTGTTGCCACCTGCTTCACCCGGATAGGAGTCCCACCCTTTACCTCAATCAGTATATTTTCAATATCTTCCACACTCTCCAGCAAACCGATCCCCCTGACTACATAAGCCTGACTCCCTTTTTGAATAATGTCTCCGCCGACATTGATGTTACTCTTCGACACGGCTTCGTAAACCTCAAGGGGAGATAAATTATAATTATTCAGCTCTGCCGGATTTACCTTTATCTCAAACATCTTTTCTTCCCCGCCAAAACTGGCTATACTGGCTACTCCGGGCACAGAGAGCAACTCCCGCTCCACTATCCACTCGTTTATGGCAGCTACCTCCCGGATAGGCAGGTCGCTTTTTAGCACATACCTGTATATTTCACCCGTTGCACCGGATGGCGGTTCTATCGAAGGGTCTGTCCCCTCCGGCAGATCCAGATCCTGCATCCTGTTGGATGAATACTGCTGGGCAAAGAAATCATCCACCCCGTCTTCGAAAATAACAGTGACTACCGACAACCCGAATAAAGATGTGGAGCGTACATCCGTTTTACGCGGAATGGTGTTCATTTCCTTCATAATAGGAAGGGTTACGAACTTCTCTACTTCTTCTGCGCTTCTTCCCGGCCATTGCGTAATTATCCGTACGCGGGTGTTTGTTACATCTGGGTACGCTTCTATAGGGGTATGTATATAACAAACGATGCCCGCGACAAATAAAAGTGTAGTTAAGAAAAGTATGAGTATATGATTGCGAAGCGCAAATGCTATGATATTTTCTACAAACTTATGCATGATTTAATTCTCTTTAAGGCCTGAATATATCAGCAGTTGATTTTTCACGACAACATTCTCGCCTTCCGATAATCCGGATGCAATGTATGTTGTCTTGTTATTGTGACCGCGAAGGTTTACTTCTCTTATCTTAAAACTATCCGGGGACTCTTCCACTACCACAAAGTAGCGGTCGTCATCAAAAACCAGAGCATCGGAGGGTACAGACACAAACTGCTCATGCGCCTCATTTTTCAATTTAATTACAACCGACATTTCAGGTTTGAACTTCATGTCTTTATTAGGCATAATAATCCTTGCCTTCAGAACTTTCTCTTCCGGGTCAAAAACCTGCGATAATTGATTTATCTTCCCGGAGAATACCTCTCCCGGATAAGAAAGAGTAGTTATAGCTACCTCCATCCCTTCTTTCACAAAAAGGAGGTTGCTGGCATATACATTAGCCGTTATCCATACCGTGCCGAGATCGGCTACCGTAAACAAAGGTTCGCTGTCGGTCGACACCGTACTGCCCGAGGATACATTCTTATTTACTATATAGCCGGTCATCGGCGCCTTAATAGAAAAAGTACCATTTCCTTTATTTATGCCATGTACGGCGATATCACTCTGGCTTTTGTTGTACGCCGCCTGCGCCTGTTTCAGCCGTGCCTGCGCTTCCAGTAATTCTTTTTCCGACAGCATGTTGTCATCATACAGCGACTGGGCTGTCTGGAGTTCCCGTTGGGCTATTTTCACATCCGATTCCGAAACTATGGATTCTGACTGTAACGAACTGAGGTCGGAACTTCTTATATCTAACAGTGTCTGTCCTCTCTGTACTTTATCACCCAGTGAAAAATAGGTACGGTCTGCGATTCCATTCACGAGCGATACATAGTTGATCACTTTATCAGGATTATATTCTACCTTTCCGGTTAATACCAGTTCTTCGTTCTGATTATCCAGTCCGGCCCTTACTGTTCTTACGTTTTGTAAAAAGGCCTTATTTATCTTATCCGGGGTTGTCGCGCTTTCGGTTTTCCCTGAACAAGAGAATAGTAAGACGATACAAAATATCCCCAGTCCTTTCTTAATTTGCTTCTTTATCATAGTTTTATCTTATTTCTGTACCAACGGTATATTGTAGTTCCTCAAACTGTATACTTACTTTTTTCCTGGCTGTAAGCACCGTTTGCTTATTCGCTCTGTATGCATCCATAAAGTCTATATATTCGAGCATATTAATATTTCGGTTCTGCAAGTTCTTTGTGTATGTATCGAGCATATTGTCCAGTTCAGGGAGCAGACTGTCATCGTTTATCTTTTTATAGAAGGCATAAGTATAAACATAGTTGTTGTAGGATGCAGCGACTTCGTGCTGTATAACATTCTGTTGTTGCCGGGCCAGATACAGGCTTTGGTCCCTACTTATACGCGCAGCCCTGATATTCCCCTGATTACGGTTGAAGAAAGGCAGGTCTACACTGACACCAAAACCTATAAAATCCTTCCAGACTCCGCCATACCGGTCATAGTTCGCACTGATTGTCAAATCGGGCACTCTTAACGATTTTTCGTAGGCAAGTGATTTTTCGTGGTATTGTGTTTGCAGCTTGTACAATTTCATATCGGGGCGCGATTCTTCGGCTAATTCCATTAAGCGGGCTAACAAAATAGAATCGGGGCTTTTTTGAGGAATCCCATCCTCTTCTATCTCAAGATTTGTAAACGGATCTACATTCAATAATACTTTAAGTGTTTTTTGCTGTTCGTTCAGGTCAGACAGGACTTCGTTTATTTCATTCTCCAGTTCAAGGAAGGAAGACTGTAGCCGGAGTAATTCGTTTTTAGCAATATTTCCCTGGGACACCTGCTTCTTATGCGATTCGATAAGCCGGGATAATGATTCCCGCTGATTTGTCAATATAGCCAGATACGCTTGCGAATATTGTATTTCGTAAACAGAGTTGCGCAGTTCGACTTTAAGTCCCCGCAATACCTCTTCAAATTCCTGCAATGCTATTTCCTTCGAAACCTTTTCTCTATTAACGAGTTTCCATCTTTTATTTGCCGTTTGAATCAATTGGCTGAGTTCGATGCTGAATTCCGTATTTTTTGCAAACGATCCGAACAACGGGGGGATAACTTCACTTTCTCCATCCCGTTGCGATCTGGTAGACCATAAATTTACGTCACTGACAGATAAATTGGGATTGTCCCACAATTTTGCCTGTGCTATAGCGGCATCTGCAATATCGACATCGAAACGGGTTGCGATCAGTTGAAGATTGTTGGACAGGAATAATGACTCAACCTCCCCAACTGTCAATTTTATTGATTTATCCTCTTGGGCAAAAAGACATAACTCACTGAAAAAAAGCAGCAATAAATATAAATATTTTTTCATTAGGTGGAACTGATATTCTTTGCTGCAAAGATATATCTCAAAGATTAGACGCATCTTTGAGGTATATTAGATATAGGTTACAGGTACATTAGAAATGGATTAGAAAGAAACGGTCAGCCTGCTGTTCCCACAGCATAAATACTGATCCTGCAATCTTTACATTTCAGTACTTCTTTCGCACACGATTCGAGGGTAGAACCTGTAGTAATTACATCATCTACCAGCAAAATATGTTTTCCTTCAAAATTTTCTGTATCAGACAGGCTGAAGATATCCTCTACATTTTTCCATCTGTCGAAGCGGGCATTCTTTGTCTGAGACTTATTATTTACTTTCCGGATAAGAGTTTTATCATCTATCGGAATGCCTGTTATATCCGATATGCCTTTACAAATCTCAAGAGACTGATTGTACCCTCTTTCTTTCTGGCGTCCGGGATGCAGGGGAACGGGAACCAGATAATCTATATCCGCAATGAAAGCACTATCCTTGATATTCTCTCCGCACAACGCTCCGATAAAACGCCCTATTTCCGGATTACGTTTATATTTCAGTTCGTGAATTATACTTTGAATGCTTCCTCCTTTAACAAAGTAAGCGAACGCCGCTATTTGTTGGAATGGTATCCGTCCGGCAAAGAATTGTTCAAGACGGTTATCAGGCTGTAAATGAAAATTCGTTCTGGGTAATAATAGTAAACAATCGGTACATATATGCTCTTCACCTTCGCTTAATCTTTGATTACAGACTACACAAAGGTCAGGGAAAAAGAGATTAAGAAAATCACGAAATAAATTCCTCATAATCACCTCCGAGCAATTTGTCCACACATCTGATTGCCAAATCCATAGAGAACCCGCGGCCAAGAGCAAAACGGATTAGTTTTGTCTTTCGTTCATATTCTGTCTTTGCTTTTACCGATTTAGCTTTTATAGTCAGGATATGCATCAGCTGTTTTTCGAATTCATCGCCGGACAGGTCTTCCAATATCGGATTGTAAACCGATTCGGGGATATTCCGTTTTCTTAGTTCATAAACGATTTTCGTTTTTCCCCATTTATTGAATTTCAACTTATCATTAATAAAACTCCCTGCAAATCGGGTATCATCAAGATAGCGTTCCTTCTTTAGGCGGTCAAGTATCCGTTTAATGGCTTCGTCCGGTAATTCCCATGCCACAAGCTTCTTACGCACATCGAACTCACATCGTTCCGCTTTGGAACAATAGGCTGCTACACGATTGAGGGCTTGAGGTTCGGAAAGTTTCATTCGGTTTATTGTTTTAGTTCAGCTCTTATCATACGGTCTTTCTTACTTAAATCCTGAAACAAGGCAACCTCTGTAAAGCCCTTTTCTTCAAGCATTTTTACAGTCTCTGCACCTTTTGCCTGATTGATCTCAAAATAAAGCCTTCCGGCCGGAGTTAATAAATTCAACGCTATATCTGCTATCCGCTTATAGAACAAGAGCGCGTTATTGTCGGTTACAAAGAGAGCCGTATGAGGTTCATATTCCAACACATTCCGTTCCATTTGCTCCTTTTCACTTTCCAATACATATGGCGGATTGCTGACAATAATATCATACTTCTTATCTGTGGGATAATCTCCCAGCACATCTACCCTGCCAAACGAAATATCTGTTGAGTTTGCTTTTGAATTAAGTGCGGCTACATCCAATGCTTTATACGAAATGTCCCATGCCGAAACCGAAGTCCTAGCCATATTTTTCGCCAAAGCAACCGCAATAGCTCCACTACCTGTCCCGATATCTAATAAGCTTAACTCTGATTTTTTATTTTCTTTGAGAATAAGTTCAACTAACTCTTCTGTTTCAGGGCGAGGAATAAGTACATTTTCGTTCACAGAAAAGGGCAATCCGAAAAACTCAGTTTCTCCTATGATATACTGTATAGGCTCGTATTGCTTCAGCCGCTTCAGGATAACATCTATCCGGTTGTGTAATTCGGGTGTAGAAACAGGCGGATCTATAAACACCTGCGGATAAGGCATCTTTGTGATATATTCTATTATAATACGCGTAAATCCCGAAATTTCACTTTCGGGATAATACGCATTTAATGACTCTTTTATGTACGAAACTACCTTACGCATCGTTAGCTTCATCATCATACTTCTGAAAAAGAAAATCATTATACGGATAGCGCTCTATATGAATGGCTTTTACCCGTTCGTAAACTTTCTTTTTCAATTCATCAATATTGATCTTTTGTTTTGCCGAGATAAAGATGCAGTCATCATGCAACTTGTGCATCCACGATTTCTCCAGTTCTTCCAGAGATATATTCTCTTTTGTGGCAGGCGTCAGATCATCCTCATCTTTCGGCGTGTAGGTAAAAGCATCCACCTTGTTAAATACCAGAATAGTAGGTTTCTCTTCCTTGTCTATCTCCAAAAGCGTTTTATTCACCACCTCAATCTGTTCTTCAAAGTTTGGATGGGAAATATCCACTACATGAACCAGCAAATCCGCTTCACGAACCTCGTCCAGTGTAGATTTGAAAGATTCTACCAAATGAGTCGGCAACTTACGGATAAATCCTACCGTATCCGATAACAGAAACGGAAGATTGTCGATAATCACTTTGCGCACTGTTGTATCCAATGTGGCGAACAGTTTATTCTCTGCAAAAACTTCAGACTTACTCAACAGGTTCATCAAGGTAGATTTACCCACATTGGTATATCCCACAAGGGCAACGCGCACCATTTTACCTCTGTTCTTACGCTGTGACGCCATCTGTTTGTCTATATTCTTCAACTCTTCTTTCAGTAAAGCGATCTTGTTGAGAATGATACGGCGGTCGGTTTCCAGCTGGGTTTCCCCTACCCCACGCATCATCACACCTCCGCCTCGCTGACGGTCGAGGTGAGTCCACATACGGGTAAGCCGGGGCAACAGGTATTGATATTGCGCCAGTTCTACCTGAGTCTTTGCATAAGCGGTCTGTGCACGCATGGCAAAAATATCCAGAATAAGGCTGGTACGATCCAGAATCTTCACCTGTAACTCCTTTTCTATATTGCGAATCTGTTTCGGAGACAGTTCATCGTCGAAGATTACGAGGTCTATTTCGTTGTCTTCCATATACTGTTTTATCTCCTGTAGCTTTCCGGTTCCCACAAACGTAACAGGGTTGGAATGCTCCAGTTTCTGAGTGAAGTTTTTTACAGGGATAATGCCTGCTGTTTCGGCGAGGAATGCCAGTTCATCGAGGTATTCATTTACCTGTTCTTCGGTCTGGTATTGTGTAATAAGGCCTACAAGAACGGCCTCTTTATTTTTTGATTCTGATATGATAAAATCTCTCATATAAATTTATTCTGTATTAATTTTTAATACTCCAGTTCCAGTGTACCACCTTTGACAATATCATTGTGGCTGATTCTGAAATCCGGTATAATATTCCCGTTAAATGTTACCTGTCTGATTATATCCGCAGGCGATTTACGATTCTTTACTTTGATGTTCAATTTTTTACCATTATCCAGATGGATAACCACCGACTCATAGAACGGTGATGTGATTTCATACCAAGGCTCCCCTATTACGAGAGGAAAAAGACCGATAGATGAAAATACATACCATGCACTCATTGTTCCATCATCTTCATCCATCTCGGGCATAAAACCTTTAGGTTCAGCCTTGAATGGCTTGCCATAATATGGAACAGGGTATTCGGCATTCCCTCCGTAAAGATGATTCAAGTTTTCTTTTATTATCCGCCGGACTGCTTTCTGAGACTTTGCATATTGCCCTAATCTATTGAAGATATAAGGAGTATGTATCCCGACTTCATTACCCTGATTGAAAAGGTTATTAGCAAAGAAATAATCGAGCTGTTCTTCCAACTTTTCTTTTCCTCCTACACTTTCTATCATTTCGTCCAGATATTGAGGTAGTGCCCAGCGATATTGCCAGCGAGTTCCCTGATAGAGACCGCTATTGCGCATTTTCACATAAGAATCGTCAATATTTTTGAATTCTTTATTCCATGTCTGTATAAATGTATTTTTTGCTTTTTCGTTATAATATTCTGCATCACCAGTCCTTCTCAATATTCCGGCTATCTGAGCCATTGCCCACCAGTCGATGCAACTTTCGAGTGTTTGATCGGGACGATTGGCCGGAAGATTATCCATTTCCTTTTTCATCCCTTCATATGCTTCTTCCAAATGAATATTGGGTATACCTTTCTTGTATGCATCCAATAAGACTGCGATTGTATGTTCGGTACGTACAGTAGGTGTTGATTCAAATTTTGTGGCCCAGTCTTTTTTGCCATAAACATAAAGTTTGCATAAAGAATTTGCAATATCACGCATTGATTTTGTATCCAGTAATGTTATTAAGGGGAATTTTGTACGGTATGTATCCCACATAGACCATGAACTGTAATACATGAAATCTTCTTTCGGGTATATAGTGCCATCGGTACCCAAAAATCTGTTATCGGAGGAGGTAGTGTTAGCCGGACTAAGAAATGTCCTGTAAATAGAAGTATAGAACAAGGTCTTATCCTCAGTACTTCCTCCCTTCACATCCACTCGCGACAACATATCTTCCCATTTATCGGCAGCCTGCTTCTTTGCTATATCAAAAGTGAGCTTACAAGCTATGGCATTTTCTTCTTTTGCAGTGGCAATATCTATCGGCGATATGGCTATTCGCAGTTCAACAGGTTTCCCATCTGTGTTCTTAAATAGTAATTCAGTATCATATTCACTTGTTGAGACTGAGCTAAATGTCTTGTTAGTGGTTAAATAAAAATAGAGTTTAAACGCGCCATGATCGCATGTGTTTCCGGCATGAATATAGCCTTCTATCTCGGTATCTGAAATAATCTCATATTTCGCATCCAATACCTTGGTAAAAGAAGCTCCGACATTCAATGTCAGATTTGCCTCTTTGTCTGATGGATAATAAAACCGCTCGAAAGCGACATTGTTAGTTGCTGTGAATTCAGTTTTCACCCCATTATCCAAGACCACGGAATAATAACCGGGCGTAGCAGTTTCTGTCTTCTTATTTATATTCAATGTTTCTTTTTTCAGGGCGGGCCGTACACTTAAATTCCCACCCGCTCCACTGCATCCTATTCCCGAAATACGATTGATAGAGAATCCTGATATTTTAGTTACATCATAATCATAACCAACATGTGTCCTTGGGTCGGAATCGGGACAGATACGCACCATACCGTAAGGAACGCATGCGGCAGGATCAACCTGACCATTATCCCCTGCTGTTCCAATAAAAAGGTTTACATATTCACTTTTCTTTTGAGCGAGAATGAAATTGATATTGACAACAAATGTAACAACCAGAATTATAATCAAATAATAAATCTCTCTTATTTTCATAAATCAATGCCTATGGAAATGGAATATAAAAGGTTAAAGATAAAAATATTTTAGGACAAGTACAGAATCGGAATCAGGATAGTAACCATAATTAATTTCCGGGATATTGTTCCGAAATAAAAAAAGAGCCTGTTTGTAGACAGACTCTCCTATATCTTTTTCCGTGCAACCGACAGAATAAGAAATTAAGCTTGCTTTGCAACTCTTTTTTCTTTGATTCTGGCTTTTTTACCTGTAAGACCACGTAGGTAATACAATTTAGCACGACGAACTTTACCAACTTTATTTACAGTGATACTGTCAATAAATGGAGATTCGAGAGGGAAAATTCTTTCTACACCAATGTTATCAGACATTTTGCGAACTGTGAAACGTTTCTTCTCACCATGTCCCGAAATTTTGATAACTACACCGCGATACTGCTGAACACGTTCTTTGTTACCCTCTTTAATGCGGTAAGCAACGGTTACTGTATCCCCGCTTTTAAATTTAGGATGCTCTTTTCCTGTAGCAAATGCTTCTTCAGCGACTTTAATTAAATCCATGATTATATGATGGTTTTTTGTTAATATACGCAATATACACGAGCCTCTCCCGTCAGAGATTACGCAAAGCGGATGCAAAGATAAATATATTTTGCAAATATGCAAAGGTCTTACTTCCTTTATTTTAGTATAAATGCATCAACATATGGCAGATATCTATTTTAAAGAGGGATCATATATATATACATTAGCAACACCCCTCGGCGATACTTGCCACATAGCCTGATAATAATTATTTGTACTCCCATTATTTGCAACGATATATACAATATCTTTCGGCTCATTGTAATATACCACCATGTTATCAATTTCAGGCTCAAACAGGTGCTCATAAACTTTTTTAGGGAAGACAATATTTTTTCCTTTTATTGTTACCGATATAGACTGGTAGCGTAATTTAGGAGCTGCCCATCTTGAAGTTCCTTTTGCCGGTTTACCATTTACTGTATAGCCCCCATTGTTGCCAAGCTTAACAGAAGTATCTTTTGAGGTTACATTCGCTACAGCAATATGAACCCTTACGTTATCGTTCTTAAAAGAGATTGTTCCATGAGACGACAGTCTTTCTACCTCTACGATATCATAATCATCTATCCGCATCAGTTTAGTACCCTGTATATACCCCCTTCTGGTATCTCTCGATGGGAGGTAATAATCTACATAACGCCATGGGTCTGCCTCCGGAACTGGAGGAAACATGTAGAACACCGAATCGTTAGGTACAATTGTTGTATTATTCAAGTCTCCCAAACGAGGGCTGAAGTCGATCCTCCCTCTGATCGTATCCTGAGCTACAACAAATTGTGCAGATGCATTATATGCAAAAGCACTCAGGAAAAATAACATGAGTAAAATTGTGTAAGTTTTTTTCATAACCGCTATTCTATTACGTTGTACAATTGCTTAGCTTCCGTCAGCGATACGGCATTGAAATGCCACCACTCGCCCCTGATAGCCAGAAAACCCGCTTGTGTCATTACCTTGCGCAGCAATTTTCTGTTTGCTACCTGCTGCATGGTTAATACCCCCTGCTCTATCAACTCGGCCTCCTTGTTTATTCCGGCAGCACGCCCGAAAAAGTCGAAAGGAGTTCCCATATCCAGTGGTTTGCCATTTTTGTCACAGATAGTCAGGTCTACGGCCATACCGTAGTTATGCAATCCTGTGCGGGCGGGATTCGCCACATAAGCAGCATACTTCGTATTTTGTACTACTTTGTACATTTTCTTCTGTACGCTCAATGGGCGGACGGCATCATAAACCAATAGACTTAAACCGGGATAAAGCGTCTTCAGATACTTCTGTGCTTTAACCAATTTGGCTGCCGCAACGGGATGCATATATACATTAAACAAGGTATCGTAAAGAATTGTTTTGGTAAAGTTATCTGGTGTCGCATACTTCAGGTCTGCACGGATTGAAGTATCCAATGTGTGAATATTTACAAGTTCCTTTGCCTGTAAATATCTTTCGAGAACAGAAACACTCCTTTGCCCTTGTACAGAAAGCCATAGCGGGCAAAGAAATAAAAGGAAATATATTATCCTATTCGTCATCCTCCTCTTCGTCATCATCGAAATCAAATTCCTCATATTCCCGGCTTAACACCTCATCTATAACCGCACATACTCTCTCAAACTCAGATGTATCTTTCAATCTGTCGATAGAGGCATATGCTTCCCGTAAAGCCCGTAACATAACAGTATCGTCTTCATTCGCTCCCATTTCGGGACTTTCTACAAACCAGTGTAATTCTCCTTTAAGATTCTCCTTCACCAGATTATAGAAACTCAGAGCCGCGTCCCGTTCTCCTACCTTTTCCTTTATTTGTGCCGATTCGATCATGTCATGCCCCAGCACATTCTTATAGTTGCTCATAATGGCCAGTGTGATTTTAGAACGCATTACGATTACAAAATGTAAGGCTTCCGTATCATCTTTCAGGCGATAATAGTAAACAAAACTCATTAGCGCAGCCCGCAACGTAGACCCTTCTACCAAAATAGTTTCATCGACCCTTCTCATTGGGTATCCGGCCGACTCTTTCTGAATCTGCTCAACCATAACGGGTATTACATCAAACATTCTGTCAACCAATCCAAGACGGACTTCTTCGAAATTCCCGTTTATATCCAAGGAAAACACCAAACGTACCAAATCCCTGAAAAGTGCATTGTTTCCTTCCTCTATCTTTATAAAGTCATATGTTTCGAATGTCTCACTTTTGCCTGTCGACAACAGTTCTTTTATTATCGTGTCCAATATATTGTCCTCTTCACGGGGTAAGGCGGTTAATAGATCATCAATTCTATTTTCAATAATTAAGTCCCATATTTCTTTATCATCGGTTTCGAAAAAAGGTTTTACCTCATCATTCAGCGTCAGTCTGGTCGTCGTCATCAGTGTCGATATTAGTATTAGTATTTATATTAGTTGATTCTGTCAGTTCAGACAAACCTCCACCTTTTCTTGTTGCCCTGTACATTTCCTCCTGTATGCGTTCGCGGATATTCATGCTCATAAGCTGCTTATGTGTACGCTTGTCGTTTATTCTGTTAGACAAAAATATGAAAATTAAATCATTATCTGGGTCTATCCAGAAGCAAGTTCCTGTGAATCCTGTATGACCATACACACTTGCAGGCGCACTTGCCGATGTAGGGCCGGACTTATTAGTTCGCATTTCCGGTTTATCAAAGCCTAATCCCCGGCGTGAGGTCGCGCTTTTCGTTTTGGTGAATAGCTGCCAGGTTTTTTCCGACAAATATTCTTCTCCTCCATATTCTCCTTTATTAAGCCACATCTGATATAACTTAGCCAAATCATTCGCATTGGAAAACAGCCCTGCATTTCCTGAAATACCACCCATAAAAGCAGCTCCTTCGTCATGTACATATCCCTGAATTAACTGCTTACGAAGAAAATCATCCTGTTCGGTAGGTACAATACGGCTCTTATCAAACTTCTTGAGAGGGGTATAAGTCGATGTAACAGATCCCAGTTTGCTAAAGAAATTATCCTGTACAAAAGAATTCAAATCTTCCTTCGACACTTTTTCCACCACTTCTTTCAATAACATAAAATTGAGGCAGCTATACAAATAGGTTTTCCTCGGCCTTAACTTAGAACTAGCTATAGCCGCTATAATCGTATCGTTATAAGCCTTATTTACAAACAATCCGTCAGCCAGAGGGACATAACCTGCTTTTTCGGTTGTGGATACTAAATTAGATTTATATTTATAATCTGTACGCGCCCATGTATTGGAATCGAATAATGCAGAATAAAGGCTCGTGCGGTTCCGGTTAAACAGCTTCCCGTCATAGCTCGATTTATCAATGGCATCCATATAGTACGGAATGAAAGATGTAAGACCTGTCTCATGCAACAACGCCTGACGAATGGTTATCTGTGACTTATCCGTCCCCTTCAACACAGGCACATAGGTGCTGACCGGCGTACTCAGTTTTATCTTCGATTCGTCATACAGCTTCATAATAGCGGGCACTGTAGCAGTAGCCTTGGTCATAGATGCCAAATCGTAAATATCATCATTTGTCACTTTACGGTTTCCGTTATATTCGAACGAACCGAACGAGCGGTTATATACCACGATACCGTCTTTGGCGATCAATACCTGACAACCGGGGTAAGCCTGCGCCTTTATCCCTTCCTGTACTATTGTATCTATTTTGCTAAACCGCCCGGAAGAGATCCCGGCAGCTTCAGGCATATCATAGCTAAGCCTGGTCTTTTTTATATCGATACCCTTTCCTTCTTTAAACAGCCCTTTTACCGTTACAGGTATTTTACCATCGACCTTATTCCCGCCAAATATCGCCTGAGCGGCATAATCCTGCGCCAGATCAGAGTTTTCATAGGCAAGGATAACCCCATCGGCAGCTTTGGCAGACGCAGCATAAGAAGACATACGGTAGGGAACAATAAAGAATGCCATAATTGTCTCTTTTCCCTGGCCAACAGACTGAATCGCAGTATTCGCGTTCCCCCTGTTATTATAAACAGAAACAATAATCGTATTGAACGGTGCTAATTTATCTTTCAACTTTAATAACTCGTCACCATTGGCTACACTAAAACAAGTTACATCCGCATATAACTTCAATGTATTATGAAAAGTATTATCCGCCCGTTCCCCGATCGAAACAGCCACAATCTTTCGCTTATCCAGTTCTTTCAGGGGGATGATCTTCTGATCATCTTTCAATAATGTTACAGCACCCTTGTGCAACTCCCGGTTGATCCATTCGCCATGGGATGTATTCAAATGTTGTATCAGTCCGTTTGTATCTATAGGTCTGGTATCTTTCACACCTAAAATATATTTATAAGCCAGAATCTTTTTACACTTGACAGCTATTAAGTCTTCGCTGAGGACTTTATCTTCCACGGCTTTTTTTACGGATTCATAATCCTTTACCGGGTTCAGCGGCCCTACTAATATATCATTTCCTGCCTGCAATGCCCTTACACAGTAATTTTCTTCGCCGGAAACCCCTTTCATCTGTAACCCGTCGGTAAATATAAGTCCGGAGAAACCGAGTTCCTCCTGAAGCAGGCCGGTAACTATTGATTCTGACAAAGAACTCGGCTGTTTTTTATCGTCCAACGCCGGAATATTCAGATGAGCGATCATCATTCCCGAAAGGCCGTTTTGTATATACTCCCTGAACGGCTTAAATTCTACATCTTCCAACCGATCCTTGTCATGTGTTATCAAGGGCAGTACTTTGTGCGAATCAGTAGATGTATCACCATGCCCGGGAAAGTGTTTCGCTACGGCCATTACTCCTCCCGCCTCCAATCCTTTTGCATACATCACTCCAAGTTTGGACACATTGCCCGGATCTTCCCCAAACGAGCGATTGCCTATAACCGGGTTTGCCGGATTACTGTTTACATCCATAGCCGGAGCAAAATTCACATGAATTCCCATCAATCTGCACTGGCGGGCAACCTCCAACCCGTAATAGTAAAGCAGGGAATCGTTTTGTATTGCGCCCAGCATCATATTCCGGGGAAAACGGATTGTATTGGACAAGCGCATGGATAATCCCCATTCTCCGTCGAGAGAAATCATAAGAGGGACTTTCGCGCTACCTTGTGCCTGATTGGTCAGTTCCGCCTGATTGACGGGAGTACCTTTCGAAAAGAGGATACCTCCTACATGTTGGTCGTTCACCAATGAAAGCATCCTTCTTTTGTTAGCATCTGTATTATCGCCTGCTACGACAGGCATAAACAATTGCCCTATACGCTCCTCCGTCGACATTTGATTATATACAGAGTCTACCCATCTGTTCATCTTTACAGGGTCGGCTGTTTTGTAGAGTGTCGGGGTCTTTTTTTTATTTTCGGTGACTGGTCCGAATGAGCAAAGAACTGTAAATGATACAGCCAGTGCTGTTATATATTTGATGTTCATTCTATTTCTTGTCTAAGGATATTGTGCAGTTGTCTGCTACCTATATGCAAAAATATAACGAATATGCTTTACGGAAAGATTTAGCCCCATTAATTAAACATAGATTAACAAGTAGAATATTACCGGACAATGATTGACAAAAAAAAATCCTAAATCGACATTCAATAGTAAAAAAGGTAACACTTGCGTCAGTTATCAGTTAACAATGCCTTTCTAGTAACTTGTAACTTTCAAAAAAAGGTAACAAAAGTAACAGTCTTTTCAGCCTTTGTGCCCTTTGTGATTCCCTTCGTGTAGTTAGTAGTTGAAAACTCTTTACCACAAGGGGCACAAAGATTTACACAAAGAACACTATATAAAAAGTAACAAAGGTGACAACTTTTACGCATTTTAATTATTGAATTCTTAAACATTAAATTTTAAATACTAAATCCAACACTTCAAAGAACTTTTGGCTAACAGCTTATTGTATAGATAAACTTCTTTTGAAAAAACAAAATCCCGCTTATCCTGATGCATGACTGATTACTAAAAAAATCCTATCTTTGCAACTTAATAATATAATGCATATCAACAGTAAAACTATGTCACAACCGTCTATCCCGAAAGGAACAAGAGATTTTTCGCCGGAAGAAATGGCAAAACGCAACTATATCTTCAATACCATCCGTGAAGTGTTTAAACTGTATGGTTTCCGTCAGATAGAAACCCCGGCCATGGAGAACCTGTCTACATTACTGGGCAAATATGGAGAAGAGGGCGACAAACTACTGTTTAAGATACTGAACTCAGGCGATTACCTGAAAGATATTTCTGATGAAGAACTGTCGGAAAGAAACGTAAACCGTCTTGCAACCAGACTGAGTGAGAAAGGACTTCGTTACGACCTCACCGTACCCTTTGCCCGCTATGTGGTGATGCACCGCAACGAGATAACTTTTCCTTTCAGGCGTTATCAGATACAGCCTGTATGGCGCGCCGACCGGCCGCAAAAAGGACGCTATCGCGAATTTTTCCAGTGCGATGCCGACATTATCGGTTCTGATTCGCTTATCAATGAAGTGGAGCTGATACAAATTATAGATGAAGTATTCAACCGCTTTGGTATCAGGGTATGCATAAAGCTGAACAACCGCAAAATACTGTCGGGCATAGCCGAAATTATAGGTGAGTCGGATAAGATCACAGATATTACAGTTGCCATAGATAAACTGGACAAAATCGGTCTGCAAAAGGTAAATGAAGAACTGGCTTCGAAGGGTATTCCTCAGAAAGCTATTGAGCAGCTTCAGCCGATTATCTTGCTACAGGGCAGTAATGGGGAAAAGCTCGATACACTAAAAACAGTACTTAAAGACTCTGATACAGGAATAAAGGGTGTTGATGAACTAGGCTTTATTCTCAACAGACTAAAAATTATAGGCATTCGCTCCGAACTGGATTTGGATTTAACCCTTGCCCGCGGATTAAACTATTATACAGGAGCGATCATTGAAGTAAAAGCGCTGGATGTACAAATGGGAAGCATCACAGGCGGAGGACGTTACGATAACCTGACCGGAATATTCGGTTTGCCCGGTGTATCCGGGGTGGGTTTCTCTTTCGGAGCAGACCGTATCTTCGATGTATTGAACCAATTGGATTTGTATCCGAAAGATTCAATCCAGAATACACAGGTACTTTTTGTTAACTTCGGAGAAAAGGAGGAAACTTATATATTACCTCTAATCACCAAAATGCGTCAGGCAAATATATCTACCGAAATTTATCCGGAGCAGTCTAAAATGAAAAAACAAATGTCATACGCTGATTCCAATAAAATCCCTTATGTAGCCATTATCGGGGAAAACGAAATGAACGAAGGTAAAATAACACTTAAAAATATGGTGACCGGAGAGCAAGATTTATTGAGCCTCGAGGAATGTATATTAAGTATATCACGGATATAAGAAAAAGCTGACAATAAAATTATACGATTTAGATAATCATCCGTATTCTTAAATTAAGAATACGGATGATTTTGTTTTTTCTAGTATACATTCTCTTACCAGGATAAAAAGAAATTCTGTATCAAAATTAGAGGAATAAAGGATGGCAGACATTCTAAAACGAAACTCCCTCCAAAAATATATACAACTGATAATCAGAACACAAGCAATCTGCCAGATCACAAATAAGATAAAAATAGCCAAGGAACCTAATCCTGAACCAGAACATTCCATATTTATCGATTGTTAAAGAAGTAAATACGTTCAAATTACATATATGACCATACCAACTCCTAATCTAGAAAAAGCCTTGACCGAATATGAGAATACTCAACAAAACTATATTTTACCTTTAGAAAAAGATGATTCATTTAAGGTACATTATATAGATAATGAAAAAGAATTCACAATAGGCATACCCGGCGAAAACAGTATCATCTTTGTGATGAAAGGCAAGATACTGGTTCAGAAAGACGATTCTGAGCATAAGTTATTCGATGACAACAGTATGTTTTTTATATCCAAAGTATTCGGTCCATACAAAAGTGTCACTAAAGAAAGTACCATATATATCGAGTTAAAATCAGACAACCTTCTCCCGTTTATCGACCAGGTTTTACTGAATCAGATAGTGTCACTATATGCCCCCGATCCTATAGAATTAAATAAATTACTCATAAAAAAGACCTTACGTTATTTCTTATCGGGAATTATCTATTACAGACGAAATAAGATATTCTCAAAATATGTATATGATATCAAGAAAAAAGAGTTTGTCTTCCTGATGCGCACATTATATGACAAGCAGACTCTTGCTGCTTTCTTCTCTCCAGTACTACTTAGCCAGAATCATTTCAGGATAGGTGTACTAACTAATTACACACATAACAGCACGGTAAAAAGCCTGGCTGAGAACTGCTTTATGACTACCAAAACATTTACGAGAAAATTTAAATCCGAATTCGGGACCACCCCTCATAAATGGATTGTACTTCAGAAAGTAAAAGGGCTGGAATATTATCTGGCTCATCAAACCGTATCGATAGATACTATCCTGTCTGAATTCCACTTCTCTAATATGGCAGAGCTTCTTCAGTTTTGCGACAAACATAACTTAAAGGCTAAATTACTAAGCAAATAGACGTTTCTATCTTTGTCCCTTTTAATAGATATTTTGTCCCTTTTTCTTATTATGTGGCATAAGTATTCGCATTACTTTTGTGCTGTAATGTAAGTATAAGCACATTGATTTTTGCGGACAAACTGTAACCCTCTTTACAAATTATAAAAGAGAATATTTTCCGAATCCGTTAAAAAAGGAGCAGAGAAGAACCGGCCATTCATCTCAGGAAAGTCATTGTCTCAAAACTCACAAGGAAAATCAAAAAAGTATCTATTAAACCTATTCAAAATGAATTCAAAAAAACTATTTCTATTTGCAATTATTATTGCACTTCTCTCTGTGTCATGCGATAAAATAGAAGAAAGCGATGCGCCTGTTGTAGTAGCAGGACAAAAAGCAAGCATAAGTTTACAAATTTCAGGAACATCACAAACCAAAGCTTCAGGCAATCCTACTCAGGAAGATAAAGTGCTCAAATTAGATGCGTTTGTTTTTAATGCCGACGGGACACTCGAAGCTCTAAAAAGCCTTACAAGCCAAAACAACAGTATAACAAAGCTGGACAACATCGCTGTAACAAGTGGGTCTAAGAAAGTATTCGTCCTGGCTAACTACGCAGGAGATGTATCATCTGTAAAAACTCTTAGCGAACTGCAAAAAATAACATCGGATCTTAAAAATGAAAAAGAAAACGGCCAACTGACAATGTCGACAGATGTGACTGAAATCTCCGTTGTTCCGGGTAAAAATTATTTAGGTTACTCTACAAATCCGTCCGATGGTACTTCTCTGGAGCCTCATACATTTGTCCTTAGCAGATTAGCTGCAAGAGTAAAAATAGAAGATATGCAATGGCAAAGTTCCGAATATACTTTCGAAGAGCCAACTGCTTTCATCCTGAATGCTGTGCGTAACTCCAATGTTACCAGCCCTTCTCTTTCATCTTTACCTGTTGATTATTATCAGGGATTTTCAGGAAACGGGGACTTATATCCTTCAACAAGCACAATATTATCCGGTGCTGAAAACTTCTTAACTTCAACGGCGTCGAATAATAACACATATTTCTATCTTTACGAAAATCAGCCGGTAGAAAGTAAGATATACCCTACAATGATCGTATTGAGAACTAAAGTTAAACAAAGCAACAAATACATCAATAATGTACCCGGACGTGTCGATGCTAACGGCTACACATACTTCCCTGTAATTATAAACCTGGAAGGAACTAACTCTTCTGTATCAGGCGGAGGTTCTAACAGCCACCAATATGTAAAACGAAACAATACATATAACATCAAGACTGTAGTAAAAGGTTTAGGTACAAGTAATCCATTCAGTTCCGAAGCTCCTTCATCATTGAATGTACAGATTACAGTTGCACCCTGGGCTTTGACTATTTCACAGACCAGAGTATTCGAATAAGATTATTTTTTCAATATCAGAAGGAGGCCCAATACAAATGTATTGGGCCTCCTTTTTTATAACTCATAATCTTACAATCCGACAATACTATTAGGAGGAACTCCCGATTATATTTTATTCGGGCATTTCTTAGGTTTAATAAAATAAGTTGCCAATCCCAATATAACATTTATTAATCCGGCTAAGCTCTCATAAGTGTTATTAAGGAAAGCGAATACAATCATCCAGATAGCCACTATTGCAAATATAATTTGAAAAAAAGGGAAAAATGGACTCTTATAGCCTTCTATAACCTTCCCTCTATTCCGATATCTTAAGATAAACACTCCCACAATAACCAATAAAGAAGAGAAGGTGAGCAATATACCGCAATAAATCATTATTTGATTAAATGTTCCGGTAATAATTAATATAGAACTAATAGTGAACTGCAACCATAGCGCTTTTACAGGAATTCCTTTTGAGTTATTTTTAAAATACCGCCATAGATGATGTCTTTCAGATATACTTGCTGTAACTCTGGGGCCAACCCATACCATAGCACTAATACCGGAAATAAGCAAAAGTGAAATTCCGGTGCTGAATATTTTCGCAAATCCGGGTCCTAGCATATATTCACTGGTAATGGTTCCAATATTCAATTTCCCCACTAATTCTGATAAGGGCACATGACTAAGGAAAGTAATCTGTAGCAACGTATATAAGATTGTAACAATTAAAGTTCCTCCAATCAATGCAATAGGTAGAGATCTTTGAGGGGTTTTAAATTCTTCAGTTATATATGCAGCAGCATTCCACCCTGAATAAGAATAAGTAACATATATAAATGAAACAGCAAATGTCGCTGATGTAATTTCATTCACATATGACGATTCAAAACTAATTGCATTATTAGGTTCGGTTGGGACTATTACTCCTACCAGTATAATAACCAGAATTAAGAATACTTTAAAAAAAGTAGTTATATTCTGAAACTTAGAACTTGAATTCAGATTACGACTATGTATTAATGTTATTATTGCAATGAGAGCAATACAGATTATTTGGGGATACCCGGTTTTGACAGGAAAATATTCAGTAAAAGCTAAAGCTGACAATGCTATGGGAGCAGCAAAACCTACAGTTAACGATATCCACCCGGACAAATATCCTATTACGGGATGATATATTCCGGAAAGAAAGGTATACTCACCTCCCGATTTCTTAAAGAAAGTTCCAACCTCGGCATAGCTAAATGCTCCACATAATGCCAATATGCCGCCAAGTATCCATAGGGTAATAATTGAGGCTGTATTTGTGATACTTTCGAGTTGAAACCCGAGACTTGTGAAAGCCCCGGTTCCAATCATATTCGCAACAACAATCGATATGCCAGTATAAGCACTGATCTTAGTTATCTTTTCTTTGCTCATCAAAAATCAAACTTCTATTTATTTTGATGATCTATAAAAATCCTGAAGTAATTTGTAAGATTGTACAGTGCTGTCTGCATTCATATATTTATTACGCAATGTCCTATAATTATCCAGAATATGCACACCTTTATAGTAAATAGCCGAATCTACTTCTGCTGTAGGAGTGTGTTCTTTGGGATAAGTATAGACAAAATTCCCCATTTCGGGCATAGAATATGTAGGTATTCTGAATGCGTTTCTTTCCACAAATTTACCAGTGGATTCAGTTTCCAAAAATGCATTAATAAAGAAGTCTACAGCATAATCGGGATAGCCAAAAAGATAGCCGTATCCTCTCCACCTCTCAAATTTATCACTACATTCAATTGTACTGACAACTACATTAGGATCGGTCCCCGGTACTAATCCAAACTGGCCAAAAAATTCTTCTTTAGCTTTCAATAAGCTGTCCAGCGAACTTTTTCTAACAACACTTAATTGTAAGATTCTGTTTTTCTTTTGAGGGGTTTGATATGGAATAAGCACTAATTGAAGATCAGGAATGCTCGATTTGTTTATAGCTTTCACAATCGCGTACAACCGATCCAGATATTTCCCATGAATAGATCTGTCCAATATTTTAGAACTTGAAACCTTTGTACTATCATTATTCGCTATCGGATAATTGAATGTAACTAACGAGCTCATTGGCTTTAGATCTCCTAACAATGTAAACAAAGCCTCATTGTCAAGACCAATCTGTAAGACTGAATCTATAAAATGTTGCTCGTAAGAATCGAAAACTATATTTGCAGATGGCTTTACTCTTTGTGAACTACATCCTACAAATATGACAATAAGCAATGTCAATAAAGATATTGTGATATATTTCATTTTTATTTAGATTTTAGTCTGTTTATACTTTTAGTTGTTTCATTGATTAAATCGCTGTCTTTTTCAATAGACAAAATTTCGTTTAACTTTTCAATAAGATATCCTTTTCTATATGAATAGTTGAACCATCCCAGCGCTTCTATCGTTACAGAACGGATTGCCTTTTCGTTCGCAGTATCAGCAGCAATTGACAATAACGTATCTATACCATCCGATGCGGGCTGGTTACGGAATCTTGTTATATCAAATATTCTGTTCTTCGCCTTTTCCTCCGTGTTGGTAATCAATGAAAGGCTACTATCCTTACTTTTCTGAACAGATTCTATCTCTTTCAGCGTTTTGTCCAGCATATCACTGCTGTAAAATGGTCTTCCTGCAGCTTGTAATTCTAATTCTGCTTTCAGTTTCTCGAGATTGACCATTCTTAGCCCCGATGAGATTTTAAAGTTTATACGTTTTGAGGTATTATCGTTCAATATAGCCTTCGCAAGAGATGAAATTAGCTTTTCCGATCCGTTCTTTACAATATATTCTGCTGCATAGCGGCGGGTTAGTTCGTAGCTGTCTGACATGGCTGCAGCTAAAACCTCAATGAAATCATCATTATCCATTCTCGACAATAACTGTAAGGCTTCAAGTCTTATAACCATATCCTGAGATTGGAAATAGGTCTGTTTCAACAGATCTGAGATGTTTTTATAATCGTTATCAAAAAGTACACGTAGCGCTATTGTTTTTATATCTGCATCTGCTTCCGATAATGCTTCCTTCCAGTATGCGATATCATTCTTATGAATTGTAAGCGCTTCATTAATATTGATATTCGAATTCAGATTCTTCGCAAAATGATACGTTGGATCTCCGATGATATGCGTTTCAAGAAAATGGACATATTTCCCCCATAATCCGATGCGAATACCACTGTTTAGTAAGCCCAAAAATTCATCAGGCCATTTATCCTGAATAGTATTAACTGTATTTCCTTGTGTAACGATGGTTTTACCACTATTAAATAAATATGCGCCGGCAATGTATTCATCTTCATAGAACGACCCGTTGTAGCAGGCATCAAACATCACAAAACGCGCATTAGGTGTTATTGTGTAAATGTCCCTTACCAGAATATCCAGAGAATCATTCAATATGGAGTCCTGGGCAAGTATGGCCGGATCAAATGCCTCCTCGCACCAAGACCTGGGAACATCTAACGATTTCATATAATACTCAATTGTCTCTTCTTTATCCTTTCCTTTTTTTACAGCACCGGAGATTTTACTTCGTAGATACAGCTTTATGTTTTCTTTAGATGTATTTACATCGCTTCCCTCTTTATATCCGTTTATATACTGATAATCATTCGATCCATGATGATGGAATAGCATTACATCCAAATCAGGGCGTTGGACCTCGTTCAGCCAATAAGCTTTCATTGGCCAATAAGAATCGAACTCCATAAATTTCACAAAATTATTTGCAGCAAATAAATTAGGAAATTGCTCCTTTAACGCAAGTTGTTCTCCCGACCATGCTACTCTCGACTCTGAGTTGTATCCATGTCCTCGTGCTACAGTCAGATTATCGATAATATTACTTTTTTCAGAAGAACGTATATCTACTACTTTTTGCAGATAGGCTCGCAGCTGGCTGTATTTATCCGTTTTACCGTTTTCAAGAGGTCTTATTCGTGCTGAATAAATATTAGAAGAAAGGACTTGTTCCGAGTCTGGCCGAAGTGAGTAATAAAAGTATAAAGATTTTATCGAGTCTTGTTTTAGATAATCGAATTTTAAACCAAAATCATCGTAAAACCTGTCAGAAGGCACGCTTGACTGTTGCCAGTTTCGTTTCTGGTCCATTTTGAATGCTGAGGTTAAATGCTGGGCATCGCGTAGCATCGGAATTGGAATATCCCCAACGAGAACAGTACCCTCCAGTGGTGCTTCTTTATCATTATATAGTTTGATTAATATCTCGCGTATCTCATCAGGCTTGGTCCATGTATGAGATATTATATATGTACCTAATCCATCATTCTCGATGATCTTCTTATATTCGTCTACTTCTTTTTTAGCTTCTGCATAGCTTTTACTATCAATTATTATTGCAAAAGTTGTCTTCGTATTAATTGATGGCTTCACAATGCTTTGCCCGCATACTATGCTGGATAATAGCAAACTAATGGCCAATAACAAATAAGTTTTTTTCATCTCTATTTTAGTTTTTTTGATCTTTATAAATGAAGTAAAGGAAATGAAGTGATTTCTTCATTTCCTTTACTGAATTATTTAGAAATTACATCCTATTGATATTTGTAATCGATTTCGATTACCAAACTCATAAGAAGTAGCTTTCGTATATCTAAACTCAGCCTTAGCAAACAGATTGGCCAGTATATCTTTTTTTATCTTTTGAGAATATGTTAGATTTGCGCCCAAGGAATAAAAGTTGGAATTAAGATAATCTGTATCAGTCTGTTCAAATTGGGTAACAACTATATATTCAGGATGGCTGCCATTGTAACTGTATCCTCCCGACAGATTGTTATTATAACTATAGTCGGCTCCCAATAACACTCTTCTCTTTAATACATCATCTGAAAGAATAAAATTCTTTTTTATTCTGAATTGAGCAATAAGATTTTCGGCATTTTTTTCAGATCGCGGAGTAAGATAGACATCTTCTTTGTTTGTATATTTCACTCCAATTCCGAATTTCCAATTATATTCCAAGTCTCTGTCAATTGTAAAATCATAATCGAGTGATGCTTGTTGAAACTTATACTTTGAGCGTATATCTTTATATATAGTTACATATCCACTCTGATTCTCTGTATTATCATATTGTGTTATAGCTTCAATTCCGTCTATTTTCTTATCTGCATAATTCAGGGTTAAATAGTGAGTGGTTTTATTGAGCCGTTTATTCAATTGCAACTTACCACTCCATATTTTACTCTTGACTGTTGCATTTTCTTCAGGCGATGTAAATGATATTTTTACATCCTCTACTTTATAATTATAATTTGATGAAAATAGCAAATTGAAGAATCCCTGATAATTATACTGAAATCCTCCTCCAATACCATTTCCTTCATAATTTGTCGTACGCCCGGATCCCAGTCCCCTGGTAGCTGTCCCCAATCCATACAAAGCATAGTAGTTCTGATCTACATAGACATTCACATTGGACATATTCGATTCTTCCTTTAATGTTTGGAAATCAAAATTTGCACCTATGTGATGGTTATTATTGATAGAGTATACAATTCCCGGTTTTACCTGTAATATATAGAAGTAGTTTTCGGTGCGAATATCCCGTTGCTTAGCTCCACTAGCAGCATTGTAGCTACCTTCTAACCCCAGGGACAATTTATTCCATATTTTAGGTGTCACCACTTTGAACTGTAAATCGTAGATCTGATTGTTCCACTTACTCATATTGGTATCTGCAACCATATATGGCATATCCCGGTACGGATCAATAATAGAAGCATTAAATTGGGTATCTTTAATATTAGAACGAGTATAGTTAAACTTACCCCAAGCATATACATTTCCCACAAATACAGCTCCTTCAACATCAAACTTGAGATCATTGATTTTCTCTCCTGTTTGTGGACGATGGAAACTACCCGAATGAGAATCGTATGAGAATTTTACCTCCGCGTAATCTATCGGTTTATCCAGTAACAAACCGGCAGCATTATTTGTGTACATCCATTGGCTTCTATCTTTGAATGTTTCAAATGCAGCAGGAGTGTTTATTTTATCTTGTCCATACGCAACCATTGAGAATACAAATAGGATAATTGCCGAAACAAGTTGTTTAATATTCTTCATCTTTTTCTTTTTTAGTCTTCAATCTTTATTTATTGGACAACGTATGATTCCAACTTGGCATCTTTGATCCATAACGTCTGAATTCAGGGACAACTCCTCTATCAAAGTCCTCTGTACTATTATTGAGGTCTTGCAAAATAGGTGTCCCATCTTTATGCTCTCCTATTTTTTTACGAGCCACTCCCTGTGAATTATACGTAGCCCCAACATATGTCATACCTTTGTCTAACGCTGCCGGAACACGTTTAGCTGTAAGCATACTCTCATTATGCCCTGCTTCTACTGCATCTATAACATAGGTTATCGGAATTTTGGCATACAATTTGGTCGCCGTGACAGATAAATCCTTGGTTCGCATAGACAGATCATTTACAGGGTCGTAAACATCCCCCGCAAGAGGTTTAAAAATAACGTATGCTCCTCCAAAGACAGATGTCAAATATTGAGGTAAACTTCCTTTTGTCTCTAATCCGTCATAGAATACATGCGTCATATCTATGGCTGGCTGATCCGGATAATTAGCATTATCCATATTGAACTCAAATTCAGAGGAAAATCCATTTATCGGGGAGTTCGGATTATATTGAGGTAATTGGTGGTTAGCAGCGAACTGAGAAATAACACACGATTCTCCCGGTGCCAGAGGGTAATCTGTCCCATTTCCGGGAAATTTCCATACACGTTCTGCATACACGTATCTATCTCCATCTTCTTCCGGCCATAGGGGAAGTTTTGTTGTAGCTGTAAGCGGGGCTAAATTGGCAAAGTGAACTCCATCGAGATATATTATCTGATCTTCAGAGTTGTTATATATTTCGTAAAATTGATTCCTAAAATAAAAATTCGCAGTACCTGCATAGAATATTTCCTTAAACATTAAATCATTCTTACGCAATCCATTTACAGTTATATCTATCGTAGCTCCGTCTTCAACAACCGGGAAGTTTACTTTATTTCCATTCAATAAATAAGTATCATGAGAATCATCGATAAACTCTCCGCTTACGTCAATCTGATAAATGCCCGGAATAACTTTCAATTGCGTTATTGAACTTTCATTAAGTTCGGAGGTATAGACAGTACCGTATTTTACATTTTTAAATGTAATAGTAAAACCTTCGTATGAAGTTACTCCGGGAACTAAGGACTGTACACTAATTTTTACATCTATTTCGCTAACTTCCCCAGCATCGGATGCTTCTTCAAAAGAATTGCAAGCCATAAATAAGAGCGAGCTAAATAACAGGATATATGCTAGTATGTTTTTTGTTTTCATTTTCTTATTACTGGTTTATATTACTTTTACAATGTCAGAGATAGTTCCATCCCAAAAAAGAACTGTTGCTGTTGTTTCCTATTCCTGTAAGTACTAGGTTCCCGGTTAGATCTAATTTTATAATAAGTTCGAAACATATTATTGGCAAAAAATGAAACCCGCATATAATTGCCTAATTCCTTCGTTACATTTATATTAAATGTATATGCAGGAGGATAATTCTCTCTGATATAGTATTTATCATTAACCTGTCGGATTAATGGCTTAAATTCAGCTTCATCTTTCCTACCCGGGTCAAAATCATATACTAATCCATCATTCTTCGATATATATTTTACAGGAATAGAGTCGTTTCCGTAATTGTACCATTGCGATTCGTTCCAGATAGCCTGCGCTGTCAGAGTAACAACAAAACCTATTTCAGGAATATTGTGCGTGGCTCTCAATGTAGTAGTAAATCGCTGGTAGTTATTCTTTTCCATTCCTTTCTCATACAATGCTATATGAGTCCGGTTTTTCTCACCCGTTCCGCTATTACCATCAAAAAAGGTATAATCGCTCGAATAACTTTGATTCCTGATCCACATCCCATTTATAGAAAATGCAGTTCTGATAGCATCAAAACGTCCCAAGTTGAGATCAAATTCAACTCCTTTAGCTTTAGATTGTATATTATTAGTCGGTGTATAATATTTTGCTAAAACAGGTAAGGCCTCTGTTTGTACAATCTCGTCATTAATCCTTTGGTAAGCATAATAGGTGACCGGCCTGAAACTATTTATTGTAGGAGACATGGAGTAACCATCCTGTAATCTGTCAATGAAGCCGGTTACTGATAAGGTAGCTTGCTTTATATTCAAGTCAAAACCTACCTCAGCTTTTTTACTTTTGGCTATTTTCAGGTTTTTATTCTGCGTATCGAATACGCGCGTAGTTGTAATATACAATCTTTCACTTTCAGGGATAGCCTCGTTGCTTAACTCATCTATATTTACATATTCAAAATATGCTAATTCGGGATATAGAAACAGGGTGCTCGGGGCTTTTGCCGTTACCCCATACCCTCCCCGGATAGAGAGTTTTTGAGGAATTATTTCGAAAGAAGCATTTACCCGGGGAGAGAAAACATCTTTTACTACCGATATTTTATCATATCTAAGCCCTCCGGTTATCTGAAGTTTGTGGTCTCCAAAGCTGTATCTAAAATTTTCTTCGGCAAATAATCCCAATTGCTTAACATAGGGGATATCTTTATAGCTTCTTGGTCGGAAAGAGGCGTTTGGAGCACTTAGATCTCTATAAGGAGGTTCTGTCTGGCTAAAAGTTTTACCAGCTCCTTCATTTCCGTCAGTTTTGAAATCAGCCCCGACTAAAATAGTATGGTTTGTATTTCCCAATCGCTTAAACAGAGTACCCATCAGTTTAGCAAACACATTCACTTCTTTTCCTTCTATATCATATCTACCTTCATAACTAGCAGGCAGTTGGACTGCATATAAATTTGCATCTGCATCACTGAAGTTTGTAATTTTATTACCATTATTGTCAAAAATATCGACTCCGGGTCTGTTGGATAAAACAGTTCCATCATTTGTCGTCATCGAATAGGGAGATGTCGCATTTGTATACAATTGAGACATATAACTCTTTTTGGATGTATAAGAAGCAGAGGCAACATACCGTATATTCGACAACCACGGGGTAGCGATCCGTAAAATACCATTCGTATTAAGGGTTCCGCCAATGTTATCTCCTTTTTGATGCAGCTTGGTTATTTCATCATCGGGATTCTGCCTTCTTCTATCAGCACCATAAACTAAATCAATCGATGTATTTGTAGATAACCGATCAAAAAACCGGTTAGAATAAAGAACCTTAATATTACTACGTTCGTAAGTTTTATATGACTCTGTAGGATCATTGGTATTATGCGCATAATCTCCACTTACATTTAAAGCACCTTTATTACCTCCCAGATTGAATCCTGATGCAGCTGAAAACTGATAAACATTTGAATTTGTCTTGGCTGCGACACGTAGAGGGTGCTGACCTGCTCTCGAGTTTATAATAATAGCTCCAGAGGTGAGGTCCCCATATTGTACAGAAGGAATGCCTCTTATAATCTCTACCGATTCTATATTATCAGTAGAAATCAGCCGAAGATCTGTTCCGCCGGTTGGAGGAGTACCACCCGCTAAAGTTGTTGTTGCTCCGGCAACAGAAGGACTCATTAGCTGCAAATTAGCATTATTAGAGATAGGTGAGCCA
Organism: Dysgonomonas gadei ATCC BAA-286; assembly: GCF_000213555.1. GTDB lineage: Bacteria > Bacteroidota > Bacteroidia > Bacteroidales > Dysgonomonadaceae > Dysgonomonas > Dysgonomonas gadei. The sequence continues at coordinate 100,192 of NZ_GL891988.1, read as the reverse complement.
TCTTTGATAATAGATAAACCAAAAGTATTCATCATTGAAACTCCCAAGTTATCGGCCGAGACTTCTCTAATTTTAATCTGCTTAGCATTCGTCAGGTTAGGATTAGATGTTAGACCTCCCGGCAGTAATGATGCAATATCTGATAAGTTAGTTGCCTGGAGGTGATCAATCGCATTACGGGATATGAAAGATGCCGTAGATTGTCCGGCCTTATTATTCGTCGCTGTAATAACTACTGTCGATAGCCTGAAGTTCTCTTTTTTCAATGTAAATGATAATGAGATATCTTTATTGACTTCAAGCAATGTGTCAATCTCAAGCATGCCTACATACTTGGCTTTAAATCTTACTTTTCCGGAAGGAATATTTTGCATGGCAAAATATCCATCCTCATTAGTTACTGTCCCCATCGCATATTCAGGAATAGAAACCGTTACATATTCCATCCCTACCAATTGTTTTTGATCACTTTCCTCAAGGATTTTTCCGGAAATACTATATTTAGGACTTTGAGCGTTAGCAAAAGATATGCAAGAAAAAAAGAGGATGAGAATGGAAGCTATGATTTTGAATGGAGAGTTTAATTTTATCCAAATATTTTGGATATTCTTAATCTTTATCTTATTCATTTTTTTATTGTTATTTTCACAAAAATTAAAATACAATGCAAAATTCGTTCTTTCTTTTATCTATATAAATACCTAGAAATTGCGATTTATAATATAGAATCTCATTATTTATAGTTATTCGATCGATGGCATTTTTACTATTTAACATAAAATGAAAAGAAAAATCAGAAAAAAGAAATGAAAAAAGACAAAGAATGTAAGAATCGTCTTGTAAAATAAATCTTTTGGGGAAACACTGTATTCTTTAAATATATAACTTCGTACAGTAAATACTATTATAAAGGTTAGGCAGATGGAAATATTATCTAAAATATTAATAGGGCTTGTAGCTCTTGAGCATATTTATATCCTTTGGCTTGAAATGTTTGCATGGACGACAAAGGGACGTAAGACATTCAAAAGTATACCGGATGAGTTATTCGAGAAGACCAAAGGACTGGCTGCTAATCAAGGTTTGTACAATGGATTTCTGGCAGCCGGACTCATCTGGTCTTTGTTGATTGACAGTCCGGACTGGAGCCAGAATATAGCATTATTCTTTCTTAGCTGTGTCGCTATTGCCGGAATTTATGGAGCTATCACTGCTCAGAAATCAATCTTCTTCAAGCAGGCTTTGCCCGCTCTGATTGCAATTGTCATCTTACTATTGAAATAATCAATGTCTATTTATAAAGCGAGTAAAGGATATTTCAATAAAAATTACCACCGTCTAATCTAAAATCGTTTGAGATTGTTGTATATCGTAAAACAAGTATATTATGAGTATATATGATTTTACCGTAAAGAGTAGCAAAGGCAATGATGTCCCGTTATCCAACTATAAGGGAAAGGTGCTGCTGATTGTTAATACAGCTACGGCATGTGGCTTCACCCCACAGTATAAGGATTTACAGGATTTATATCTTAAATATAAGGATCAGGGCTTTGAAATATTGGATTTTCCGTGCAATCAGTTTGGAAAACAGGCCCCCGGAACCAATGATGAAATTACCTCTTTCTGCGAAATGAAGTATAAAACTACATTTACCACATTTGGCAAGATTGAGGTAAACGGAGATAATGCAGATCCTCTTTATAAATACCTGAAGCAAAATAGCAAAGGAATCCTAGGGGATTCTATAAAATGGAACTTTACTAAGTTCCTGATCGACAGAGAAGGAAATGTCATTGACCGATATGCTCCGATAACTAATCCGTCAAAGATTGCGGGGACTATCGAAAAACTCTTAGCAAAATAATACATGCGGTTATGGTCTTTACATCCTCAGTATCTTGACTCGGCAGGGCTTAATGCCTCGTGGCGTGAAGGGTTATTGGCTAAGAATGTGCTTTTAGGAAAGACCAAGGGATATATGAATCACCCTCAATTGATTCGTTTTAAGAATAGTCCTGATCCAAATCTCTACATCGATGCTTTCCTTACCGAAGTATACAAAGAAGCTATGAGAAGGAATTTTTCATATAGCAAAGAAAAGATCCGGATGATTGAGTATATTTCTCCCATCCCTGTAACCAAAGGGCAATTGGAATATGAGTATGAGCATCTGAGGCGAAAACTTCAAAAACGAAGCCCGGAACTTTTTATAAAGCTACCTGCATTGACTGAGTTAAAACCGCATCCTTTATTTGAAACAATAGAAGGAGGGATTGAGGATTGGGAGATCATAGCATAACAGCGATAACAAGAACTAACATTCATCCATATGAGAAAATTTTTATACATATTACTTCCTGTAATAATTTGTTTTTTAGTCGGATTCACAGCCAGTTATTTTCAATCGGAATCTATACAAACATGGTATCCGACATTGAATAAACCGGAAATAACTCCGCCCAATATAGCTTTTCCTATTGCTTGGAGTATAATATACCTATGTATGGGCATTTCTATTGGGCTGATATTGAACTCAAAAGAACGGAACAAGAAATTTCTCACCTCATTATTTGCGGTTCAGTTGTTCCTTAATTTTACATGGAGCATTTCATTCTTTTATCTGCAAAACCCTCTTTTAGGTTTTATCAATATTATCTTGTTGGATCTGGGTGTATTATATTATGCTTTTAAATGTTATCCGGCGCAAAAAGTGAGTGGGATCTTATTTATTCCCTATATTCTTTGGCTGTTTTTAGCAACATATCTAAATGCTTATATTCTGATATACAACTAAAGTCTTTCGAAGAGAAGCTAGCCAATTATTTGATTTTTACCATAAGCGGATTGAATCATACAGTATCAATGAGCTATATACCAGTATCTTTGTGTTGTAATTAAAACTATTGAATTATGTCACAACAATCAAAAATCGCATTAGTAACAGGCGGCAGCCGTGGGCTAGGTAAAAATATGGCTTTAAATATAGCCCGTAAAGGGCTGGATGTAGTCCTTACCTACAACAGCAAAAAGGAAAGTGCTTTAGGAACAATCGCAGAGATAGAGCAACTCGGACAAAAAGCCATTGCTCTCCAACTCAATACTGCCGATGTAAAAAGCTTCGATTCTTTTTTCGAATTACTTAAGCAGGAGTTGTCTGTGAAATTTGGTACTCAGAAAATAAACTATCTGGTAAATAACGCAGGCATCGGAATTAATTCTCTTTTTGCCGAAACAACCGAAGAGGATTTCGACAGTCTTTTCAATATCCATTTCAAGGGTGTTTATTTCTTTACCCAAAAAGCATTGAACATACTCGAAGACGGAGGTGGTATCATCAATATCTCAACAGGTCTGGCACGTTTCTCCCGGCCCGGATATTCCGCTTATGCATCTATGAAAGGAGCTATTGAGGTATTAACAAGATATCAGGCAAAAGAACTTGGAGCCAGAGGTATTCGGTCTAACGCTGTTGCTCCTGGTGCTATAGCCACTGATTTTGGCGGAGGTATTGTCAGAGATAACGAACAGGTCAATAAAATAACCGCCAGTACGATCCCATTAGGAAGAGTCGGTTTGCCCGAGGATATTGGCGGAGTAGTTGCATTTTTATGTACTGATGACGCACGATGGGTGAATGCCCAGCGGATTGAGGTTTCAGGAGGACAAAATATTTAAAAAGGAAAAGAGTATTTAAGCTTGTATTATAATGGAAAAGGCATTGTCATTAGCAGATTTTTATCGCATTAAATTAGGGATCTTACCTAGTGAGATTATCGGAAAGATAGGCCAGTTCAATGTCTTTTCTCTGGATGATTATATACAACCGGATCATACGATCCCATACAGCCGTAAGGATTACTATAAAATAAGCCTGATATCCGGTAGTAATACCGTTCATTATGCCGACAAAACGCTGGTTGTGGAAAATAACATGCTGTTGTTTGCAAATCCTCAGGTTCCCTATAACTGGGAACCTTTGAGTCTGGATAAGACAGGCGCATTTTGTGTTTTCACGGAAGATTTTTTCAAAGGATATGGCGATTTTAAAGCCTATCCTTTGTTTCAGCCTCATGGAATACCTATCTTGGATCTGAATGATGAAGAATTCAGGCAGGTACGTATAATTTATGACAAGATGTTTTCGGAGATTAATTCCGATTATGTCTATAAATACGATGTCCTTCGAAATCTGGTTACAGAACTTATTCACACCGCATTAAAGATGCGTCCTGCTATAATGCAGCCTGTTGGACATAAAGAATCTCATGCCTCTGACAGAATCACATCTTTATTCCTCGAACTACTGGAAAGACAGTTTCCGATAGAGTCGACCATACAAAGTATTCGCCTTCATTCTCCCGGTGACTATGCACAGCAGCTAAATATCCATGTCAATCACCTGAACAAGGTACTGAAAGAAGTCACAGGAAAAACTACAAAGCTATTAATCTCAGAGCGGATAGCCTTAGAAGCAAGAGCCTTGCTGAAACATACCAACTGGACGATCAATGAGATAGCTTTCTGTCTGGGATTCGAAGATCCGTCACATTTTATTAAGTTCTTTAAAAAGAGTGAGCAGGCTACTCCGAAAGTCTTTAGAAAGAATGAAATATAAACTATTTTCTCATTTGCTGCCAGATCAAATTTATGAAAGAATGCAGTCTCAACTTTACCGATACATCCTGATAAATATTATCGTATGCATCTCTGGAAGAAGTAATTTAGTTTCAATTTAAAGATTACTTATTCTCCATATACTTCACTCCATTCCATCCGTGAGAAATAATACCGGTAATCATTCGTCCCTTTCCACCTCAGCAAAGGGATATATACACTCAACCCGCTAAATTTTGCCGGATCGATGCTAAACTTATTATCCGCGCTGACCATAAAAGTAGCTGTGGCCGCTTTATAAAGGACAACCCGGGAAAGCTGTTTTTCGAATGAACTGTATTGCTCTGTTGTACTGCTTACTTTGATAAAGTTTGCGAAATCGAAAAATATCTGCGGGATATTTTTAGTATGATATGTCTGAATACCTTCGGTTGTCATATTTTCAATATCCAATAATTTCCCCGAAAGAATTTTCTCTGTTTCCGCGTATAACCCATCCAACTCTTTGGCATCTATCAACGTAATGCTTGCCGAACGAAGAATTTCATATTTCATTTCGTTATAATGCCTGTAATAGATTTTACAGGCATCCGTCAATTCGTTCTTACCCCCAAACAGTAATGGCAGAACCTTAGCATAAGGAACACCCGAGGCATCGTAATCTGCTGCAAACAATACCTCTGTCGGTGAAGCCACAAGGTAATCCGCCTTACTGCGAAACTCATACAAGCCCTCCACTGTCCCCATCAGGCAGACATCGAACCAGATATATTCGGCTACTTTGTCCGGCAATGCTTTTGCCATGTCATCCACTTCCATAAAAGAAATGGAGCTTTCCGGTATATCGGGATTTTCATCGATGGCTACATATTTCAACCTGATATTTTCATTACTCTCTTCTTCGATATAAGTGGCAGGGTACCAGCCCATAGAATGCGACCAGATTACCAGCCCGAATGTTTCGGAAGGCACCAATTGCTTTGTTTCCTGAATGACACGTACCAATGTTTCAGCATCCGCGGAATTTTCTTCTTCATAGCTTTTCAGGACGGTTTCTGTCCCGTCCCTATTGACTTTGAAAAGCCGTGGGGAAGCGTCTTTCCTGTCTACATATATCACTGCTGTTCCTGCACTTTTCTTAGCTCCTTCTTTTATTTTCGCGATAGTATAATCCACATCACTGTCCAATGAATTATCTGCGGCCATATAAATCAATGTCGTGTATGAAATCGCAACAGGAACAGTATCATCATCGTCAGAAGAGCATCCTGTCATAAACAATAATGCAAAAAGGGATATGACAAGATAACTTCCCCGTTTTTGAAACCAAATATGTAAAAGACTCTTATCTTTCATAATATACAGGAGATTATACAATGTATTACAAAGCCATTAGTTCTATCAGGGTAGTGCACAAAATCAATAGTTATAACTATTAATTAGTTTTACATTAATTAACTATATAGCGTTAAAACCTGACACATCTGACACTTTATTTACTGTTTTTATACTATTATTTTTACATATATTAACCATATATGGTTAAAAAGTAACAGAAGTAACACGAAATCAGTGAACAGTTAGCAGTCATCAGTAACAGAATTAGCTATTAGCGGATAGCTTTTAGCCGTTAGCCTTTTGAGGACTCTTATACCCTGTCATGCTGAGTGAAGCGAAGCATCCCGTTTATTAAAAACTCCGTGTTACTCCTTTGACTCCGTGGTTAAAATGAAAAAGGTAACAAAGGTAACACATTTTGCATTCTTTGTAGGTGCCCCCTTGTGGTCGCCCGTTATTGCTATTAGCGGGTACCCACAAGGGGCACCCCTACAATTCCAAAAAGGTAACAAAGGTTACAAAAGTTACATATTTTCCCTCTCTTTTCTCCTGCTACTTTTTCCCTCTCTGTAAGTCCCCCTTGGGGGATTGAGGGGGCTTATTCATTCCTTCAAAGAGCTATCAGCTACCAGCTAAAGGCTACCAGCTTACCTACATAGATAAACTTTTCCGGAAAAATTCAGCTTCACTTGCTCTAAAATCCTGTTAATCAACATTAATGATAGAATAAAAATAATTATTCCCATTTTTCTTCTAAGACTAAGGTTCCAGCTCCAATAAAATTTATATTGTAAGTCTCAAACTTATTTAAATATTTGTAATAATCTCCTCCGCCCCAATCCGGATCATTAAAGGTTATTCCTGTTTGGTTTGGATCATGTTCCCTTACTACAGTCCCGTCTTTTGCAATCAGATCGTATGTAAGGAAAGCCGGCCCGCCATCACCATTTTCGTTTTCAAAAGTACGTCCGTACACTAAAATATAAGGAGATAATTCCCCTGCTTTAATTTCAAATTCATAGCCAATATCTACCACCTGTTCTTTATCGTATAACCATGAATCGAAGGTATAGAATTTAATTGTATAAGATTCTTCCCTTAAGTCGTCTGTTATGGTGTAGTATACTCTTATCTTTTTATAATCATTTGACTCAGGGTCTTCTTCATCTCCCGGAGGCATAGCTAAAAATTCAGTAGATGACAACTGTAAGAATGTAAACGTTCCATTTGGTTCCACAGTTATTTCCCTGTCGAGTACTAAATTTCCGTCATCTATCTTTTTCAGTTGCAATGAGCCCGTTAGCGCTTCTGTCAATACATAATTGATATTCCCCTGCTCTGTATTTAATTCAGAACCATTAAAAGTTGCTTTATATTTGTCCCGGTCTTCATTTGTAGCCCATTTTATATCCAGGCTGAATTTCGTGTATTTATCATCGGAATAGGTATCTATTTTGTCTCCAAGTTTGATGAATTGAACATTCATATTGCTTGCCAGCTTCAACTCTTCCGTATAAACCGGCTCTTTGCTTCCTTTTTCAAAGACCGTCAATATTCCGGAGGGATTGGCCCTGCCTACATAGTATGTATTCTTTATTGTATCATTATTAAACAATATAGCGTAATTGTTTCTGATATTGGAAGGGGAGACAAAGTCAGCATTTAATGTATAAAATCCATCAACTGTGTCATTTAATTCTTCATCTGTACTACAACTCGTTATTGAAAGAAGGAAGAGGCAGATAATACCCATCCATATTTTTTGTCTCATTTGTTTATATTTATTTTCAAACAGGGTACATAACCGATAGGTACCCACCGGTATGTACTCCTGTTTATTTGTTTATTTAATCAGAATTTGATCTTTTCATTATCCGTTATCTCACCCAGCTTCCTTGTGTTAACCAGTTAGCACCGCTACTACCTAAAGCACCTTTATATTGTGTATTGGTAAACCAGGTATCTGTATGTGAATAGTAACTTCCATCTATTGCTGCGCCACCGGTAGGTTGCAGAGCGCTTGATTTGTATGCGCCAAATGGACTAGAGAGAATCAGATTATTCCAGGCTCTGGCAAGATTGCTTACATCAGGAGTAAACGCGTTGAATTCCTGATTAGCAACTGTAGAAGAAACCACATTATTCAATAATGTGAACGAGTTGGTTGTTTCTTTGAGCACGCCTGAAGGGAATCCATAAAGTACACTGTTTACTAAAGTGAACTGTGCATTTCTACGGAAGTTAGCTGCAGACTTTAAAGCATTGGCTGCCGAACCTGATTGTGTACCGCTGATTGTAAGGTTACTTAATGTAGGATGCGTAAAAGGTTCTGCCGCTGATCCGGTTCCGTCATTATCACACTCGATACCATTAGGATCGCTGGAATAGCTCAATGAAGGATCAATAGTGGAAACGGCAAACTGGATACGCCCCCGGTAACCGAAATCGAAGTCAAAAGCATCATCGTCTGTCGCGGTAGAAACCAGATATTTAGCATCTGCAGTCCCTCCGAAAAATTCAAATGCATCATCAGCTCCGCGGTAAGCTTGTAAATGGTCTAATGTTGTTCCGCGGCCTACTCCTCCGAAAGTAAAGGCATTTAATTCATTCGCTTCTGAGATTTTAGCCCCGGCGTATTCCACACGTACATAGCGTAATGTTCCTGAATTGTCGTCAGCATCACCTAGTCCGGCTCCGCCTCCTCCGTAATACACGTCAACGCCTGAAGGCACAACGGAAGGATTAATACCTTCTATCAACTGATCGACTCTGTTAAGAGGAGCTTTCCCAAGAAGAACAAGTCCTCCCCAACCGCCTTCCTGTCCATTTTGGGCAGTCAGGATTACCGGACTGGTTAAAGTACCGATAGCGCTGATTTTTGCTCCGCGTGTTACGACTAAGGCAGAGGCCAGTTCCGGATCGGCATTATATACACCTTTCACTGTAGTTCCTGCCTGAATAGTCAGTGTGGCAGGTGCCTTTACATAGACTTTCCCGTTCAGGATATACTCATTCGTATTACTCCACGTAACATCTGAAGTGATGATTGTATTGTGAGGGATGGTTACCGTCGCTTTCGTTGCCACATTTGCAGGGCCTTCATCCGTTATCTCATTAGAGCATCCTGTAAATAAAACAGATACTACTGTTACAGCCAAGAAAAAAATAAGCTTTTTCATTTTTTTTACTTTTAAGTGTTTTAAATTTCCCCTTTTAATTAACATTTTCGGTTTTTACTTCTAGCTGGGAAAAACGGATACGCTTTCATTTCCGGTGTAAAATGTCCGTAAAACGACCCTCTGGAAAACGTTGTTTTGTTGCTTTGCGGAAAACGATGAACATGCTTTTTTATGCATTGGTCTTTTCCTTCTTAAAGGTAAAAGCCTCTTATTTCTTCCATTGTATATTCCAGGTTTCGGCAAACGTCAAAACGGTTGATCTATTCTCCCTGCACACGCGATAAGTACCCATCTATTCTTACACCGGTGACGTCTCACCTGATGATTATTATTTACTAAAATTTATAACTTGCGCTTATTGACAGATTTATACCTTTCTTTATCCGGCTCATTATGTAATCGCCTTTGTTGTAATCCATATCACCTGTCAGATCGAGGTAGTAAGTACCGGCGGTTCCGGTATCCGGATTGGGATTCTCTGCGGTATAATCTACTACCCGTGTGTTACGGTACACAATAAAATCCTGATTGAAGATGTCGGATATATTGAACTTTAATTCCAGACGCTGATCTTTCATCAAACGTGCTGAAAGTTGCAGGTCTAATACATCCCGTGAATTTTCATACTGGTCATACTTTGTCTCTTCCCCTGCATACACCAGTTTACGCCCGTTGCGGTTGTAGTTGACAGCAGCGCCGATTATGCTTCCCTCATAAGCAATTCCCAGATTGAGGGTATAGGGACTTAATCCCTGTAAGGGGCGGTCACGGTCGAAGTCCGGATTAGAATCTTCTATATTCGGATTTAATAGTTTCTCCTGATTATACTTTACATTGGCTTCCATCCATGTATAGTTTCCCGTGAAATAGAGGTCATGCAGCAACGGGGAAATAAATCCTAATTCTTTACGCCAGTTGAGCTCAAAACCTTTGGCCGTAGAGTTATCAAGGTTCATACTATACATTTCAAAGTTCTGCGCATCGCTTAGCATACGCATAACCATTTCCACCGGCTTGATAAATTTCTTCCGGAAATAGCTGACAGATAATACTTCCCCCGGACGTGGATACCATTCTACCCGGACATCGTAATTATGGATGCGGCTTTGTTCGAGGCCGGAACCGTTAATTACCCATACGCGGTCATCCACGTTATAATACTTTGACTGGGACAATTCCCTGAAATCCGGACGGGCAAGGGTTTTACTGTATGAGGCGCGGGCATTCAGTTCGGGTGTTATGCTGTATATGAGGGTCGCAGCCGGCAGCCAGTCTGTTTTTTTGATGATTACAGTACTGTCTTTGGGGGTCGCCCCTACTATTTTTTCTAATATCTCGGTAGTTACGGTCATATCTGTTTTCTCCATGCGTACACCTCCGATCAACCGTAATTTTTTAAAGAAACTGAGATCACCCATCAGATAGCCGGCATGGATATCCTGGCTCCCTGTATAATAATCCGCTCTTGTCGCTTGCATACCGGAAAGCTCATATACTAAAGGATTGCCGCCGAAGCGCTCCGGAGCATAATACTCTTCTATAGGTAGTCCTATCGCCCTGGGAGCATTGTCTTCTATCATCGCTTTCAGGTATTGTTGCTCAAAACCGGCTCTGCGGAATGCGCCCAGGTATCCGGCTTTGATACTCTGACGGTTGCCATCTATCGTAAAAGGATATTCCAGATTGGCTCCGATATTCTTTTTAGTCTCATGCAACCTGCTGTACATAATGTGTCCACTCCCCACATTAAAGCTATTTCCATAACCGGTAGCCCAGTTCCAATCGGCAAAACTGGCTCCTTCATGCGATTCCCCGACAATAGCGCCCTGAGCCATACGGTCGTCGGGGTTTGTCCGGATGATGTCATTATAAGAAGCATTCCATGAGGCAACCAACTTTCCTCCGAAGAGGTCGTGCTTACCGTCTAACTGAGTTTGCCACAGGCTACTTATCAAGGGTACGCTGTATTGTTCCACAAGCTTTTGACCTTCATAATATTTATAAATAAACCGTTGCTGGTTGGTATGATTAAACCGGTTATTGAACAGGTTGCGCCAAGTAATACTGTGTCCGGACATTCGCCAGCCGGTATTCAGCACAGCCCCTATGCTTGTGGTTGCTTTATAGCGGTATGAACCTTTACCCGATGGCTTAAAAATGCTGTCGCGGGTAATCATATGCGCTTCAAGGATTTCTTCCGTGTTTTCTTCGTGACGATAGGTCAGAGCAGCCACAACGCCCAAAGAGCTTTTTCCCAGGTCTACAGGAAGCCCCGCCGTCAGGCTATAGTTCTGAAGCGGCTGCGCTGTATATTTACTCAAACCATATGTGTTTTTCTGTCCTGCATTGATGATATTCTGTGCGGTAGCCGCTTCATCTTTACCGGAATACCATTTCCGCTTATCGATTTCCCCCAGGAACCAGTCGGCTCCGAAACGTTTATTGCTGTAAAAATCTTTTCCGGTACTGATCGTATTCATCCCTGTTCCGATACCAAGGTTCAGAAATTTCTCATCCGGAACGGCCAAAGTATTTACTTCCACCAATCCTCCGGTAAATTCACCCGGCATATCGGGACTGAAAGTTTTGCTGATAGTCACATTATCCACCAAACCTGAAGGGATTACGTCAAAAGCAAAGTTGCGGCGGTTAGGCTCGGTACTGGGTAATGAAGCCCCGTTGAGCTGCACATTATTGTAACGCTCACTCATACCGCGTACAGTCACATACTTTCCGTTGTCGATGGTAACTCCCGATACACGCTTGAGCACCTGAGCCACATTATTGTCGCTGGTCTTTTTAATCATATCGGCACTGACACCATCGCTCATGGCTGCCATGTTCTTTTGTCTGGCATACAGTCCTGTTGCTGACGCTTCATTGTATGTTGCTGTTACCACAACCTCCCCCAGTTGGGTTGTAGCTTCCTTGAGTACGACGTCCAAAGGAGTTATTTTATTTGCTGTTATCTTCACGTCTTTTACCACTAATGTTTCAAAAGACATAAAGCTGATCTGAATATCCGTAGTCCCGGAAGATATATTCGATAATTTATACTTACCGTCAGCATCTGTAGCCGTACCGATAGTCGTTCCCGGAACGCCGACTGTGGCTCCGATAACAGGTGCGCCTTTTTCATCGAGGACTGTACCTTGCAGGCTGCCTCTTGCCTTGGGTGTCGCAGTCTCAGTTGTTGCATCCTGTCGCTTTTTTATAACAATCGAATTATCCGGCATATTTTTAAATGTGAATCCGGTTGAAACCAGGCTTTTAGTCAATAGTAAATTAATATCCTTGCTGTCTCCGTCTATTGCCGGAACCTGAATATTGCTGAATGATTTGTCGTCATAAATAATATTTTTACCACTATTCGCTGCAATCCTCTCTATACGGGCTTTTAATGATTCTTCCGGTAACCGGATTTTATTATTCTGGGCGTTCAGCCATACTGGTAACCCCGTTGCTACGACCAGTAGTATTATGTACCGGAAAACTTTTACTGTTAGATACTCTTTCATTTGTTATTTTCTCTTCTTTTTTTTGTTACTTAGCTATATATTAGATATTCAAATTGATTCATTCTTGTATAAAATAAGACAAGGAAATGGCCGTTCTTCTTCTTAGAAAAACTCTGTTTGTAAAAAAATCCAATAATCAAAAGGGGACTATCAACTGTTATATCCCTATTGTGTGTACTATTTGTAAATGATAACTCTTTGTGGGTTTTCGAACTTATATTTCACATCGTATACTTCAGAAATGTTTTGTAAAACATTCCCAATCTGTGCATCTCTTGGATAAGATGCATTAAAATGATTTTGTTCCAGAATTCCTCCTGTAATGACCAGATCTATACCATAAACCTGTTTCAGCCTCAGTCTCAGTTCATCTACATTTGCCTGCTTCAGTACCAGCCGATTTTGCATCCAGGCAGCTGCGTCCTGCCAGTTACCGGAGCTTTCATTGTATTCTCCGGTCTGTGTATCATAGGTAATTTGTTGATTGGCAACCAATGTCCCTATTTTTTTATCACCGCAAATCACTTCGACCTTGCCGGAACGTACCGAAACCTCATTTTTCCTGATTCCCTTATATGCTTTTACATTAAAAGATGTGCCTTTAACAGTGGTTTGTATATCTCCGGAATGTATAATAAAGGGTTTTTCAGGGTTCTTAGCGACCTCAAAGAAGGCTTCTCCGTCCTCAATCCATATTTCACGTTTGCTAAGGTTATATTCTTGTTCGATATATAATATCCTGCTGTTGCGGTTAGCATGCAGGATTGTTCCGTCAGGTAATGTTATTTGTTTTATTTCATAGCTGTCTGTCTGGCAAAGCAGGCTACTAAAGTTATTATTTGAAAGGAGATTACTCTTTTGATTTGAGAATTTATCAATTGTATATATTCCTGAAAAGATAGCAATAATCAGAATAGCCGCAACTACTGCATATTTATGCAAGTATATAAAAAAGACTGGTGTTTTTTTCTTTTTATCCGGATTATGGATACCAAGTATTGAAAATATGTTTTCTTTAGCTTGTTTACGCCCCTCTGCCAACAATTCTTCGTTTCCTTTATAATATTCGGTGGTATCTTCCGGATTCCAGTCTTCGACCAACTTTTCACTATCCCGGTCCAATTTACCCTGAGTAAAAAGTTCGAATATGCGAGATATCAGGAGCAGTTTTTTTAAATACTCCAGATGCGATTGCTTCTTTCTGTGATCTATTTTATTCATTTCTTTATTTTGTGGGGCTATATTTTCTTTGCAGGAATTCACCCCCTTCTATAAAGATAAACGAGTCAAGCGTTGTCAGATCGGGCAACAAAACTGTTAAGTGATTGTTTCAAATTTGCAACAACAGCATATCATACTATATTACAATATTTTACCAAACACGTTCTTATCAAAAAAATATTTATTTATAATTTTTGTTTTCTTAACAGTCCCGTAATATATAAGAAATACATTTACATCCGGAATATACCAAATCATTATGACTATGTCTGATAGAGAATTGTTAGAGGCTATCGCTTTAAAAGATGAGCAAGCCTTTAATATATTTTATGATAGGTATGAGCATTTACTTTATAAATGGGCATATAACCGTACTGGGGATATTAATCTGACAAATGAAATCACACAGAATTTTTGGATAAATGTGTGGTCGGAGCCAGCTTTGATAAAAACGAATGATAAGGGATCTGCCCGCAATTTTCTGTTACATCATTATACTTACAGAATGCTTGACTATTTGAAATCTTCTTATTTTAAGCTAACTGGAAGTGAAAACCGAAAAGATATGGACGAAATAGAAACCGTCGTACATTATACACACGTGGAAGAAGAATTTGATTTTAAGGAGGTCAATAAATTGATAAACAACATACTTGAGGTATTACCCGAGATTGATCAGAAAGTTATAACCCTTATTTGGCAGGAAGAATTGTCTATCAAAGAAATTTCCGAATGCTTGAATATTGATGAAAGAACTGTCAATTATAAATCTAAAGCAGCGAATTCATTTATAAAAAAGAGCCTTAGTAAACTATATAATATAAGGTATCAACAAAAAAATGAGAATAAAGATCCAGGCTTATTTAATGAAATTTCATCTGGACAATAAATGAAAACCTAAATATGACTATTAAATATAAGGATAGGATGTAATTTTTTTTACGATTACCCTCATCCGTGAAAGGTTAGAAGTACTACAGTCTGACAATAATAAAAATCCAGATAAGTTAGAATCTTTCACGTTCTTTTTAATACTACTATCATTATTAATATAATAAAAATAAATAGTTTTTTTATGAAAAGTATATTACTTATTACATTATCTCTAGCCAGTTTATTAAATTTATCGGCACAGCAAATAGCAAAAGGCTATGTATTTGAAGACGGAAATAACAATGAAAAAAAAGAGAAAAAAGAAAAAGGGATTGCAAATGTTGCCGTGTCAAACGGAATTGATGTCGTGTTAACTGATTCCGAAGGTCAGTATAATTTACCTGTAGGCGATGATAATATCATCTTTGTAATAAAGCCAACCGGATATAAAATTCCTGTCAATGAATATAATTTCCCGAAATCTTATTATATGCATAAACCTAAAGGATCACCCGCCTCATTTTATAAAGGAGTAGAACCAACCGGAGAACTGCCAAAATCAATAGACTTCGGCCTTATCAAATACGATGAGCCCGAAATCTATTCTTCATTTATCTTTGGGGATTCTCAGACCTACTCAGAACAAGAAGTTGAATATTTCACAAAAGGTATTGTGGACGAAGCTAAAAACAGGAATGGACTCAGTTTTGGGATTACATTAGGCGATCTTGTCGGAGACAATCTGAGCCTCCATCTGTCATATAAAAAGGCCATACAACAAATGAGATTGCCTTGGTATAACGTCATTGGTAATCATGATATGAATTATGATGCCAAGGAAGATATACTCTCTGACGAAACATTTGAATCTAATTTTGGCCCGGCGAACTATTCTTTCAATTATGGGAAAGCGCATTACATTGTGCTGGATGATATTCTTTATCCTAACCCTGTCACAGGCAAAGGATATCTTGGAGGATTAAGAGAGGATCAACTGAAATTTGTAGAAAATGATCTGAAATTTGTACAGCCGGATCATCTCATTATAATCAGTATGCATATTCCTTTGTTTGATAGGAAAGATAAAGATGCTTTTAGAGAAGCAGACAGGCTACGATTTTACGCATTGTTAAATAATTATCCAAATGTATTGGTTTTATCTGCCCATACACATATTCAGTCTCATAATTTTATAGGAAAAGAAGATGGGCTGAATAGAGTAAAACCAATCCACGAATATAATGTAGGAACCACTTGTGGCGATTGGTATTCGGGGATACTCAATGCTAAAGGTCTGCCAACATCCACAATGCGTGATGGAACTCCCCAAGGATATGCAATTATAAATGTAAAGGGTGATAGATATACATTAGATTATAAGGTAGCCGGACAATCTGACGATTACCAGATATCCATATATAACCCTAAAGTGGTACCTTACAAAGGTAGATGGATTACATCGGGAATATATGCCAATTTCTTTATGGGATCAGATAATGATATCGTCGAATATCGTGTTGATGAAGGGACCTGGACTAAAATGACAAAAATAGAAGATTATGATCCGGCGTATTATCGTTATATGCAAGACTGGGACTACTCAAATGAAGTGAAACCTGTAAGAAGACCATCGAATCCACAGATATGCCGCCATTTATGGCGCGCTAATATCCCAAGCTCTCTTTCTGTGGGAGAACATCGTATAGAGGTTCGGGCAACTGATATGTTTGGACGGGTATTTACTCAAAACAGCAGTTATCAGATAAAAGAGCTTCCTAAATAAAAAACACTATTTAATCCGGAATAAGCGACTAATATTTAGTCGCTTATTTGTTGTATATATAAACATAGTTTATGCTAAATGATTCGACATACTTGCAATTGATATCTAATATCATGTTAAGTTTTTTTGTGTATCAGCAATGTATATTTACTTGGCTGAACTCAAAACGCCGATATTGCTTGATATTAATAATTTAACAACAATTGAATCTATGGTACTATTATTCGTGAATGAAAATTTAAATTCTAGTTTCAAAGCCGAGTTTCTTCTAAAAGAAGCTTGTATAACTCTTTGTAATGTTTTGCTATAATTTTCCAAATGTAGGAGGTACAACCGACCGGAATGACTGTTGTAAATATATTTCTATTTCTTTGTTATTGCCTCTGTCATCCTGGTTGTTACATCTAGAGAAAGATGTAATCGACAATAATCCAATTAGTAATAAGAAAATGTAAATGGAAGCCTGCCGTTTTCTTTTACTTTATATTCTGCATTATCTTTAAAGGTTGTATCTACACTCTTTTTGAGACAGTGTCAAATTTTATAGAAGCCCTTTAATTTTTTCTCAATTAATTTTTAAATAGGGCCTAAGAAAAATATAAAAAAATAGATGTTAATATAAATGAAACCTCTATCTTCGTTCTGTTCTTTAGTTTAAAATGCATCCAGCATTATATATCTTAAATTAACGCCACTAGCCGATGAATGTAGGAGAACACTTTGCTTTCGACGGGGTTGTACAGGACATACGCTCTATAGGCGAAGGACTTATCAACGATACTTTTTTTGTAGAAACTATAGGAAATAGCCCTAACTATATACTGCAGAAGAAAAACAAGAATATCTTCAAAGATATTCCTGCCATGATGGATAACATACATAAAGTTACCAACCACCTCAAAGAAAAGATTATCAAACAAGGTGGAAATCCCTTGCGTGAGGCTCTTACAATAATACCTACGCTGGATAATAAGCTATACTATCTCGATGAAGACGGAGAATATTGGGCTGCATGTTTATTCATTGATAATACAATTGCTTATGACTACGCAGATTCCCCGGCATTAGCTGCACAAGGGGGACGAGGAATCGGTAAGTTTCAAGCCATGCTGGCCGATATGAAGGATCCGTTAGTCGATATATTACCTGGTTTTCACAATATGAAGTTCCGTTTTCAGCAATGGGATGAGGTGTTGGCAAAAGACCCGGTAGGGCGCAAAAAACATGTGCTAAAAGAGATTGGATGGATAGAGAGCCGTCGCGACGAAATGCTTGCTTTATGGAACAAATTCGAAGCTGGTGAACTCCCGGTACGGGTTACGCACAATGATACCAAGATCAGTAATATATTGTTTGACAAACAAGGTAATGTATTATGTGTAATAGACCTGGATACAGTACTTAGCAGTATGTGCCTCAATGACTATGGTGATGCGATCCGTTCATATACCAATGCCGGTAAAGAAGATGATGAAAATCCGGATAATGTGTATATCAAGATGGATATCTTTGAAGGATACACGGCAGGCTACCTATCCGAGGCAATCACCTTCCTTACCCCGGCTGAAATAGAGAATTTAGCCTTTTCTGCTAAATACATTACCTTCGAGCAGGTTCTCCGCTTCCTCATGGATTACATTGACGGTGATAACTATTACAGAGTGAAGAACGACACTCATAACCTGATACGCACACATGCGCAATATAAACTACTGCGGTCGATGGACGAGAACTACGGTAAGATGTGTGAAATCGTGAATAGACTTGTTGCTAATCTGAAAAGATAGCTTGTAAATTGGATAATAAACCTTCAAATATAACTAATAATGAGAAAAAACAATCCGGTAATCCTGTCTTTATTCTGTCTTTTATTCTGTTATACAATGACAGTCACTGCCCAAAAGCAGTTCGCCCTGAAATCTCCTGATGGCAAGCTGGAAGCCAGTATCAGCGTGGGCAAAACAGTCGGATATTCAGTGTCTCATGATGGAGATATAATGCTGGCTAAATCGCCGGTGTCTATGACCTTAACTGATGGCAGCACCTTTGGTATTAATACCAAGCTATCCGGCTCATCCGTAAAGACTGTAAATCAAATTATTGACGCTTCTATTTATAAACGAAATAAAATTGAGGATAACTATAATGAACTGACTCTAAAGTTCAAAGGTGATTATAATATTATATTTCGCGCCTATAATGATGGTATTGCTTATCGCTTTGTCTCTACCTCAAAGAAACCGTTTGTTATAGAAAATGAACAAGCTGAGTTTAACTTTCCTGCCGATCAGAAAGTATTTGTTGCTTATGCAAACAAACCGGAAACCACACCTCTTGAGGGCCAGTTCTCCAACTCGTTCGAGCAGCCATATCACAATATAGCTCTATCTGTATGGAACAAGAAGCGCCTCGGTATTTCACCGTTGGTAGTTGAAGGAGCGAAAGGAAAAAAGGTTTGCATTACAGAGGCTGACCTGATGAATTATCCGGGAATGTTTTTGTATCCGGCTGAAACAGCGAACGGCCTGAAAGGTGTATTCGCCCCTTACCCCAAAGATACGCGTCAGGGAGGACATAACGAACTCCAGATATTGGTCGATTCACGTGAATCATTTATAGCAAAATCCGATGGTCCTACGAACTTCCCATGGAGAGCGGTTATTGTTGCTGAAAAAGATTCGGAACTCGCCGACAGTGATATGGTATACAAACTTGCGACTCCCTCCCAAGGGGATTATTCCTGGGTAAAACCCGGAAAAGTAGCCTGGGACTGGTGGAACGACTGGAATCTGTATGGTGTTGACTTCCGTGCAGGTATAAACAACGAGACATATAAATACTATATCGATTTTGCATCTGAATATGGCATTGAATATGTAATCCTCGATGAGGGGTGGGCTGTCAACAAAAAAGCCGATCTGTTTCAGGTAATACCGGAGATCAATCTTCCAGAGCTGGTAAGTTATGCCAAAGCTAAAAATGTAGACCTTATCCTATGGGCCGGATATCATGCTTTCGACAGGGACTTGGAAAAGGTTTGCAAGCATTATAGCGAGATGGGTATCAAAGGATTTAAAGTCGATTTCATGGATAGGGATGACCAGATCATGGTAGACTTTCACCGCCGTGCAGCTGAAATGGGAGCTAAATACAAAGTACTTATAGATTTCCACGGTACATACAAGCCAACCGGATTGCAACGTACCTATCCGAATGTCATCAACTTTGAAGGAGTAAATGGTCTGGAGCAATTGAAATGGTCCGGTCCCGAACTCGATCAGGTTACCTATGATGTTACTATTCCATTTATACGTCAGGTAGCAGGTCCGATGGACTATACACAAGGCGCAATGCGTAATGCGACAAAAGGAAATTACAAAAATGTGTATAATGAAGCCATGAGTCAGGGCACGCGCTGCCGTCAACTGGCCGAATACATCATCTTCGAATCCCCTCTGAACATGTTATGTGATAGTCCATCTAACTACATGTCGGAACCGGAATGTACAGAGTTTATCGCCACCGTACCCACAGTGTGGGATAATACCATCTCATTGAATGGGGAAATAGGAAAATATCTATCTATTGCCCGCCAAAAAGGTGACACCTGGTATGTAGGTGTTATGACTAACTGGGATGCCCGCAACATGGAACTAGACCTTTCTTTCTTAGGGGAAGGCAGTTTCAAAGGTGAAGTATTCAAAGACGGGATAAATGCCGACCGTGCCGCCCGCGACTACAAGAAAGAAACAATAGATATTCCGTCAAATAAAAAGCTGCCGGTATCTATGGCTCCGGGTGGAGGTTATGTAATCAAAATAACAAGGAAATAATTACACAATATACTTTGTTGCAGGGGTAGTCATAATATGGCGCCCCTGTTTTCATTAGGGCTCAAGAAATGTTTCGAAAAGCCGTGTTATCTTATACCTCAAAAGGTAACAAAAGTAACACATTTTTAGCTATTAGCTGATAGCTGTTAGCCGATAGCTAATGTACAAAACCTGACAAACCTGACAGTTTTCACTCAATTTTTATTGTCACTTTTTCTTCTAAAAACTCTGTAACTTCATATTAATCAGGGATGAGAGATAACGCTCGCAAAGATGCAAAGGCGCAAAAAGGTAACAAAGGTTACAGATATATCAGTTAACAGTCATCAACTCATAAGCAGGTGAAGCGAAGCATCCCGTAAATAAAAAAACTCCGTGCTACTCCTTTTACTCCGTGTTTAAAAATAAAAGGTAACAAAGGTTACACTATTTCACTCATTTGCTAATATGCTAATTTACTAATTAATTATTTCAAAGAACTGTCAGCTAATAGCTAAAGGCTATTGACTCTATGTATAGATAAACCTCTTATAAAAACATCATCATTTATCCATCCGAATTTAATCTTATATTTGTATAAACATTAAACCATGTCTAAACTCGATAAAGAAGATTTTACCGAAGCCGTCTATGAGATTGTCAGAATGATACCTTACGGGCGGGCAACCAGTTATGGAGCCATAGCTAAAGCCATCAGCTATCCTAATATGTCGAGGATGGTAGGGCGTGTTATGGGTGAATGCGATTCCGTTAAAAGCAGTATTCCTGCCCACCGTGTAGTCAATAGCAGCGGGATATTGTCTGCAAAAGAAGCTTTCGGTAATTCCGGGGAAATGCAAAAGCTGCTTGAAGCCGAAGGTGTCATTGTAGTCAACGACAGGATAAAGAACTGGAAATCCGTATTCTGGAACCCGATGAAAGAAATAAATCTTTAATTCTTCAGTTTACTCACCCCGAAAGCGAATATCACCGTAAAGCAAACCAACGGAATTATAAATCCGGCAGCCATAGAATATAAATCTGCTATACGCCCCATCAGCATAGGGATAACTGCACCTCCGGCTACAGCCATCACGATAAGGGAAGAGCCCTTCTCTGTATTCTCTTTCAATCCGCTTATGCCTATCGCAAATATTGTAGGGTACATGATCGACATAAAGAAATATGATGCAAACAGGCATACTACCGACATCATACCCAATCCCATAACCACAACAATCATCAGCAAGATATTCATTACAGAATATACAGCCAGTAATTTCTTAGGATTAAAAAATTTCATCATATAACTTCCCGATATTCGACCGACCATAAACATACCCATCCCTCCGAATGCGAGTATCTGGGAAGCCTCCAGATGCGATATATCGGGACGTACCTCAATTACATAATTGATAAAGAAGCTGCCTATACCGGTCTGCCCGGCCACATAAAAGAACTGCGCCACAACAGCGAATATAAAAAGGGGATATTTCAACAAGTCTTTATAACAGCTTTTGGCTTTTGTTGTCACCGTATTTTCAGAAATTTCCGTTTCTCCTGCGGCTATTTGCGGCAAAGGAGTGCGTATAAACAGTACGGCGATAAGCAATACAACCACCCCGATACCGATATAAGGTGTCGCCAATGCCGCAAAAGGGTCGCCTTTATCCGAAAAGATAAGTAATCCTCCCACCAAAGGGCCTAATATCCAGCCCAGGCCATTAAAGGATTGAGCCAGATTGATACGCCTTGCCCCCGATTGGGCAGGGCCTAAAACCGTTGTATAAGGATTGGCTGCCGTTTCAAGGCAGGTCAGCCCACAGGCAATGACAAACAGGGCTATAAGAAAAGGAAGGAATGTCTTGATCAATGTTGCCGGATAAAAGAGAAATGCTCCGACAGCGAAGACCAGTAACCCGAAAACAATTCCTTTCTTATACCCATATTTTTTTATTATCAGTCCGGCGGGAATACCCATCACAAAATAACCGCCATAGAGAGCAAATTGTACCAATGCAGAGCGGGCTTTAGAGATTTGCAATATTTCCTGAAAATGGGCATTCAGCACATCCAGTAAGGCATGAGCGAATCCCCATAAGAAAAACAGACTGGTGACAAGTATAAACGGAAACAGATAGTTTTGTCCATCCTTCCCCGTGAACAAGGAATTATTTTTTACGTTATTTTGCATGGTATCTATAGGTATTTAAAAGGTTAAGGTCTCAGACCTATTTATTACTTTTTTATCTGCAACAGTAATAGACCATTACGACCAAATAACATTGCATAAATACTTTCTATTACTTAAATTCCAAATTTATTGGAACAGATGTTTTACTTTAACTATTGTATCAGCCCATCTTTTTGTGTTTCCGGGATAATATATTTTTTGTTCAAAACTGTTTTTTACAATGTTGTGTCCTTCTTCTAAGTTCTGTATTTGTTTGTCGGCAATAGCCTGCTGAATAATGTTACCTACTGCTGTTGCTTCGGTAAGGCCTGTTACCACCTCCATATCCAATGCGTCAGCTATATATTGGTTAAGCAACTCATTACGGCTACCGCCGCCCACCACAAAAATATATTTTAGTTCCAAACCTGTACTTTCCTGCAACTTGGCCATTACAAAATAATATTTAATGGCAAGAGATTCCAGTACACAGCGAACTAATTCACCTTTCGATACGGGAATCGGTTGATTGGTGTGTTGGCAATACTCCTGAATGGCTTTTTCCATAGAAGCAGGATGAGTAAATGCAGGATTATCACTGTCTACAATGCTGCGAAAAGAAGCAGCTTTGCCACATTCGCAAAACAAATGATCATACCCACATTCTTCCCCGGCCTTCTCCCATTCGTCGATCAGTCTTTGCAAAAGCCAAAGCCCAGTAATATTTCGCATAAAGAGAATCTTATCATCTACACCTCCCTCATTGGTAAAGTCATTTTTTCGGGCTTCTTCTGTAAGGACAGGTTTATCTGTTGTCACACCCAACAGGGACCATGTCCCCGAACTCAGGAATGCCCAATCTTTTCCATTTGCCGGAATAGCGGCTATAGCGCTGGCTGTATCGTGCGAGCCGACAGAAAACACATTGATGTTATCAGCCCCTGTCTCTTCCGCAATTTCATTCTTTAATTTGCCAATGAGATTGCAGGGGTATATGATATTTTGCATCAAGGGGTATGGCAATTGCAGTTTATCAAAGACAACTTTACTCCAGTGTCGCGTCTGCGCGTCTAATAATTGGGATGTAGAAGCGATAGTATATTCATTACAGGCGACTCCCGTAAGGAAATAATTGATAAGATCGGGCGTAAACAGCAATTTATCGGCGATTGACAATACCGGGTCTTCTTTCTGTTTAAGACTTAAAAGCTGGAAAACGGTATTTATTTCCATCTGCTGAATTCCTGTAATTGCATATAGTTCTTCTACAGAGATAGATATGGATGCCATGGCAGACATACCTTCGGTACGGCGATCACGATAGCAAACGGGATTGGATAGTAAATGTCCCGATTTGTCTATCAATCCGAAATCGACGCCCCATGTATCTATTGCAATACCTTTTAATGAATAGCCTTTTTTTACCGCTAGCCGGATACCCTCCTTTATATTCGAGAACAGCGACAGGAAATCCCAATAAAGCGTATCGCCTAACTGAATGGGAGGATTACTGAAGCGATGGACTTCATCTAACCGGACTTTTCCGTTTTCAATGAAGCCGACAATTGCCCTGCCGCTTCCTGCGCCGAGGTCTAAAGCCAGATATGCCATGGTAATGATCTAATTGATTAATATGCCAATTAATTAGCAAGTAGTATAACACTTATAACTCAGAACTATTATTTCCCGGATTTTCCCAGGATATAGACCTCCAGATCACGGATTTCTTCATCGCTCAAAGTCTGATAATTGCCTTCACCTGCACGCACAATTATACCGCAGGCAAATTCAAAAAAGACCGCTTTCTGGAAGGCATCATCAAAATCTTTTCCGCAAACTGCCTGACCATGCTTACTCATCAATACACAATCATGTTCTCTCAGAGCGTTTGTCACAGCATCCGCCAATTCTTTAGAGCCGGGACGGAAATAGGGTATTACCGGAATTTCACGACCGCAATAGCAGGGAACTTCGGCTACGACATTGAAATTCTCAGGCTTGTTTTTCATACATGAAATAATTGTGGCATATTCCGATTGGAAATGCAGCACCACATTCATATCTTTCCGCTCGCGCAATACTCCAAGATGGAAAACACTTTCCATTGAGGGTTTCGGGCCATCTATCCGCAGGCCTGTCGATATATCACATACGGCCACATTTTCTTCCGCCAGACGTGGAAGCCACGAGCCTGTACCCGATACCAGTGCTGTATTCCCTTCCACACGCCACGAAAGATTACCGCTGCTGCAAAGCTGCAATCGCTCTTTTCCGACACGATGAGCCTGTTCTATAAATTTTGCAATATGTTCTTTTGTTATCATTTTTATGTTTTATATATGAGTTACTTCAGGGCGTCTGTAAGGGAAAATATACGCTCTACAAGCTGCCATTTCTCTTCCGAACGTTGTCCTTCTCCTACGATCTGAAACTGAGATACAAATTCTTCCCATTCGGCCTGTCTTTCGTATGTAGCCAGTTTACCGAAAGAAGTATCCCAGTCGAAGTCGGGAGCTGCTTCTATTAGCATGAAAGCCATATCGTTTATCACATATATCTCCATATCCAGAATGCCGGCCTTACGGATGCCCAAAGGTATTTCCTTCCATATATTATGGCTGTTATGCCAATATTTATATTGTTCTAAAGTGTCAGGATTCAGTTTGAGAAACTGGCAGAAGCGTTTTGTCGCCCCTGCCGGTTGTTTTTTATACCCTTCTTTCAGGTCTTTCATTGCTTTTATTTTTTATAAAGAGGGCCGTATGTCTGGCATGCACGGTAATCTGCATTTTCTTTATCCATACCAAACGCGTTCCATGAAGACGGACGGTAAATATCATCAACGTTTACATTATGCATGCAAACAGGGATGCGAAGCATAGAAGCTAATGTAATAAGGTCGGCTCCGATATGCCCGCAGCTGATAGATCCATGATTAGCCCCCCAGTTATTCATCACCGAATATACATCTTTAAAATTAGGATCATCTGTCAGGCGAGGAACAAACCATGTTGTAGGCCAGCCCTTATCAGTACGTTCATCGAGTATTTTGTGCACTGCCGGATCGAGGTCTACCGTCCAGCCTTCGGCAATTTGCAATACAGGACCCAGACCCTTTACCAGATTCAGGCGAACCATTGTACAGGGCATTCCCCCACATGTCAGAAATTTGGAAGAGAAGCCTCCGCCTCTGAAATATTCACGATTAGCCGGCATCCATGTTGTCGCATTCAGACAGGCTTTTGCTTCCGCCTCTGTAATATCCCAGAATGGTTTCATCGTAGGTTTGCCATCCTTATCATTCTGGCGGCCGCTGCCATCGAGAGTTGCCGCACCCGAATTAATCAGGTGGATCATTCCTCCGGAAGCTAAACCGTCTAATTTCTTACCTGTTACACGCTCCACGGATTCAGGACTCCAGTATGTGCGTACGTCTGCAAAAATCTGTGCCGTATTGGTCAGTAAATAGCCGAACAACATAGCAGTACCGTTCAGTGCATCATTTTCGGTAGCTAATATATAAGGGGAGCGTATGCCAGTCCAGTCGAAAGATGAATTCAGTATTGCTTCGGTAAAATCACCGTTTGCATAAAAGTCCGTCCATTGGCGTTGCCCCTGAAATCCTGCGGCAATCGCGTTGTGCCCCAGAGCCTCTTCGCCGAATCCCATTTCTTTCAACTTCGGATTGCCTATCATCAGGTCGCGGACTATCAATGTCATTTTTACGATGAATTCCCAGTCTTTATCCCTTCCGGCCTGATCTTTTTTCAGATCGGTACGGTTGATATTATCTTCGCCTTCTTTGCAGTTAGCTTTAGCCCAGACTAATGCTTTTCCATATTCTTCTTTATCGTATATACCTTCGGTCATACGGCGGATAATTTCCACTTCGTCGACCCCTTCGCAACGCATACCCAAATAATCTTCGAAGAAATCGGTATTCACAATAGAGCCTGCGATACCCATACAAACCGCTCCGATAGATAAATATGATTTTCCACGCATAGTAGCCACAGCCAGACCTGCTTTAGCGAAGCGAAGCAATTTTTCTTTCACATCAGCAGGGATTTCCGTTGTTCCTGCATCCTGGACGTCACGTCCGTAGATTCCGAATGCGGGCAATCCTTTTTGTGCGTGTCCGGCTAATACCGCCGCAAGGTATACGGCTCCGGGGCGTTCCGTGCCATTGAATCCCCAAACAGCTTTTACGGTGTGTTGTTCCATATCCATCGTTTCACTACCATAGCACCAGCACGGAGTAACGGTAATGGTAACGCCTACACCTTCTTTCCGAAATTTTTCGGCACAAGCAGCGCTTTCGGCGACACGCCCGATAGTTGAATCTGCGATAGTGCATTCTACCGGAGAGCCATCGGGATATTTCAGCGTTGAAGTCAATAAGGAGACTACGCTTTTCGCCATATTCATTGTCTGGGTTTCGAGTGATTCACGTACACCACCCATACGGCCGTCGATAGTGGGACGGATACCAATTTTTGGCCATTGGCCCTGAAATCTTTCTGTTGTCATGATATCGATTTAGATTTTAAATTATTTGTCCGGTATATCTTAGGTTTCTTCTTGCTAAGAAGGCTGATTCAGGTTATAATGCGAATTTATAAATAAATTATAAGAATGACTTTCACTTTTTCGATAGATGGATAGTATTATATCGACATATTTTATTTAAAATAATATGTTATGTATTATAAATAAGTATATTTATGATTTACTTGAATGACATTAAAGCGACACATATTTATGTACGATATTGGTGATAACCTTGATTTTATACTCCTGAACATTGGCTATTCGGAGCTCAATGCAAACTGGAACTGGAAAAATATCTATAGCCCTTTCGCCAGAATATATTATGTGAAAGAAGGAGAGGCACGTACAAAGATTGGAGGCAAATTATATACACTAAAGCCCGGTCATATCTACCTGACACCGCCTTTTACCCTGCATAATGATGAATGCGACGGCTATTTCTCACTGTACTATATCCATTTCTATGAAAGGGCGATGAATAAGGAATCGGTATTCGACAAATATGATTTTCCGGTAGGGATAAAAGCTGAATCTTTAGATTTATTATTAACAGAGAGGTTGCTAAAAATTAATCCTGAACGCCATTTAAGCAACATCGACCCCGAGTTATATGACAATCTTCCGAATTTTTCACAATATATTGCCGATAATAATAAGATACCCCGTCATTCCATCATTGAAACGCAAGGTATATTATACCAGCTGATAGCTAAGTTTTTTGCGACGGCCAAGGTTAAATCGGATAATAAGGATAGCCGGATAACCAGCGGATTAAAATATATCCATGAAAATACGGATAAGGATATATCTATAGACCAATTGGCTGATATAGCCTGTATAACCAAGGATCATTTTATCAGGATATTCAAGAAAGAAATGGAATGCACTCCGTTGAAATATATAAATCTGAAAAAGATAGAAAAGGCGCAACTGTTGTTACTTACTACTGATATCTCCATCAGGGATATTGCTCTCGAGTTGGCAATGGATAACATTTCATATTTCAACCGGATGTTTAAACTGCATATAGGTAAAACTCCAACCGAATATAGAGCTGAATATAATAAGCAGCAGACTTTTGTAAATATCGGAGATTAACAACAATCCATATATAAATATTGACGTTAATTTCTTCTTATTTATAATATTTTCTTTTCAACCAAAAGGCAATATTTACCAACAGTATAAGTACAGGCACTTCGACAAGCGGACCGACTACGCCTGCAAAAGCCTGCCCGCTATGCAAGCCGAAGACTCCTATTGCAACTGCAATAGCCAGTTCAAAGTTATTACCTGTGGCTGTAAAAGCTATCGAAGCATTTTTATCGTAAGACGCCCCCATTAATTTTCCTGCAAAGAAGCTGAGGAAGAACATCACTACGAAATAGATAAGTAGCGGTATGGCAATATGTACCACATCTAGCGGTATTTGTACGATCAGTTCCCCTTTGAGGCTAAACATTAATACTATGGTAAATAGTAAGGCGATTAAAGTAATTGGAGAGATTGTAGGAATAAATTTTTCTTTATACCATTGTTCACCTTTGATTTTAACCAATATCAATCGACTTAGAATACCCATCAGGAAAGGAATACCCAAATAGATAGCGACTGTTTCGGCTATTGTACCTATGGATATATCCACGATCGTACCCTCAAAACCGAACAAGGGAGGAAGTTTTGTTACAAATATCCACGCATAAAAACTGTAAAAAAATACCTGAAAAATACTATTCAGGGCAACCAATCCTGCGCCGTATTCTGTATTACCTTCTGCCAAATCGTTCCATACAAGTACCATTGCAATACACCGCGCAAGACCTATAAGAATAACCCCAACCATGTATTCGGGGTAATCGTGTAAAAAGAGAATGGCAAGTAAAAACATTAAAAGAGGTCCGACAATCCAATTCAGGATTAACGAAATAGATAATATCTTTACGTTAGAAAATACTTTCGGCAGTTGTTTGTAATCTACTTTTGCCAATGGCGGATACATCATCAGGATCAGACCTATTGCCAGAGGAATATTTGTTGTCCCGCTCGACATGGAATCTATGTAGCTGCTGAAAGACGGGATAAAATACCCCAATCCTACACCGATAGCCATTGCAAGGAATATCCAAAGTGTTAAGTTCTTATCTAAGAAACTCATTTTCTTTTTACTCATGACCTTTTATCTTATCGGTGTATAATTTATAAAATGCTGTTTTGATTTCATCCCTTACCCTGATATACTCGGATTGAATAAACTCGGGTGTTCCCGTAGCTTCGGACGGATCATCAAAACCGATATGCAGACGGTTCTTTACTTTTCCCGAGAATGCAGGACAGCTTTCATTTGCACCACCGCAAACGGTTATCACATAATCCCATTCATCATTCATATATTGCTCTACACTATCGGATGTATGGTGCGAAATATCCACCCCTGCATCCTGCATGACTTCTATTGCCTTTGGATTTACTTTTCCGCTTGCTTTTGTCCCTGCCGAATAAACAGACAATGAAGGATCGAATGATTGTAAAAATCCGTGTGCCATCTGGCTACGGCAACTATTTCCTGTACACAGAATTAAAATTCTCATATTGTTTATAATTTCGTGTTTATACTAACAGTTTCTATTTCGTCGAATAACGAATGCTTATCTTAAAAAAATATCAGGATAAAACTTTTGACATTTTATAGTTTGTCATGGAAATACCAATGCAAACGGTCTGTTGTTCCAAAATAACATAGCCTTTTTTTGAGAAGAAAGGTTGGGCTGTAATACTGACATCAGCAGTTATTTCTGAAATATCTTTTAACCGTGCATATTCTTCAATCTTTTTAAGTAAGAATGTTGCAATGCCCTTCCCCTGATAGTCCTTATGGACAAACATAGAATTTAAATACCCTGACAATTTTAGGGCAGCAAACCCTAATATTGTATTGTTTTCCTCGGCAAGTATAAAGTATTGCTCATTTATCCGTTCCTCCCATACACTCACGTCTTCTCCCCTTGCAGCCCAGCATCCGACCTGTTCGGGTGTATAGTCTTTCAAATTGACCGCAAGGATAGTTGAACGGAATAACTCTTTAATAGCAGGGATATCCTTTTTTGTTGCAAACCTGATGTCCATAATATCAGCAAATATCGTCTGTTTTCTGTAATTGAGTAAAAAAAACACCAAATAGTTCTTTAGCTTTATTCCAGTTCTCGTTATTGATACAATATTTCACGGTGGGTAATGTAATTGTCCCCTGAATTAATCCTGCATCTTTTAGTTCATTCAAATGCTGAGACAGCGTGCTTTTGGCAATGGGCAAAACCTCTGACATATCGCCATGATAGCAGCATGATTGATTGGCAAGCATTTCAAGTATGGCAATACGAATAGGATGTCCTAATGCTTTAGCAAAACGGGCTAATTGTTCCTGATCGGCTGTTAATTCTTTCTTTGACATAGACTCGATATTTATTGTTCGTAAATATACGAATGTATTTTTAATCCGCAAATTAACCGACGAATTTTTATTCGAATATGGATCGATACAACTATTCTGACTTGAAATATACCATGTTTATGGTATGAAAATACCTTACTTTAGCGATTTCATAAATGCAGAATACCATATACCTTTGTATTATTGAAAATCAGATATTAAAATTATAATCTTATGGGAAAAATTGCTAAAAAATTAACAGACCTTATTGGTAACACTCCATTACTGGAGCTTTCAAATTATAATAAAAAACACGGGCTTGAAGCCTCTGTGATCGGAAAGCTGGAATATTTCAATCCTGCTTCGAGTGTAAAAGACCGTATTGCCAATGCGATGATAGAAGATGCTGAGGCATCGGGTGTTCTAAAATCTGACAGCGAACTAATAGAGCCAACCAGTGGCAATACAGGTATCGGGCTTGCTTTTGTCGCCGCAGCTAAAGGGTATAAGCTGACATTGACAATGCCGGAGACGATGAGTATCGAGCGTCGCAATTTACTGAAAGCATTAGGTGCTAATATTGTTTTAACACCTGGTCCTGAAGGCATGAAAGGCGCTATTGCAAAAGCTGAAGAATTGCAGAAGGAAAATCCGAAAGCAGTGATCTTGCAGCAATTTGCTAACCCCGCTAACCCCGCGATTCACAAACGTACTACAGCTGAAGAAATTTGGCGGGATACGGACGGGAAGGTCGATATTTTTGTATCCGGAGTAGGTACAGGAGGTACAGTGAGCGGAGTAGGAGAAACATTGAAAAAATACAACCCGAATGTAAAGATTATAGCAGTTGAACCTGCTGATTCTCCTGTTCTGTCGGGGGGCACACCGGGACCACACAAGATACAAGGTATCGGAGCCGGTTTTATACCCAAAACATATGATGCATCTTTTGTCGATGGAATAATTCAGGTTAGTAATGATGATGCAATACGCACAAGCCGTGAGTTGGCCAGAGAGGAAGGTCTGCTAGTCGGAATATCTTCCGGAGCGGCAGCTTATGCAGCAACTCTGTTGGCAAGGAAACCTGAAAATAAGGGTAAGAACATAGTTGTTATCTTACCTGATACAGGCGAGCGCTACTTATCTACAGTGCTGTATGCCTTTGAAGAGTATCCCCTTTAATCATGTATATAGTTAAATTGTTTGGTTATTAGATTTAGTTGAGTAATTGGCCTTATTGCCGGTTACTCATACTTATTATAGTAACTGTTATCATTGTATAAGATATTTATCTATATCTAAGTTATTAGTGCAAGGCTTTTTGATAGTTGATCATTGATTGTGAGAAGTGTTACTTTTTTAATAGTTATCGGTTACAGACTCAAAAGCTAACAGCCAATCCCGTGTTACTTTTATTACTTTTTTAATAATATATATCATATAAAAAATTATAGAGATGAGTAAATATAAATTTGAAACCCTTCAAGTACATGCCGGACAGGAAAAAGAGCCGGTGACGCGTTCGCGTGCAGTTCCTATATATCAGACAAGTTCATATACATTCGACGATGCACAGTATGGAGCCGATTTGTTCGGTCTGCGCAAGTTTGGAAATATCTATACCCGTCTGATGAATCCGACTACAGATGTTTTCGAAAAGCGTATTGCTGCTCTTGAGGGTGGAGCCTCGGCTCTGGCTACTTCTTCCGGTCAGTCTGCACAATTCATTGCGTTAAATAATATATTGTCGGCAGGAGATAATTTTGTCACTACATCTCATCTTTACGGTGGTACATATAACCAGTTCAAATCGCAATTCAAACGTTTGGGAGTAGAAGCACGCTTTACACCGGATGACGAACCTGCTTCTTTCGAAAAGCTGGTAGACAGCAATACAAAAGCGATCTATCTGGAAACAATAGGTAATCCCGATTTGAATATACCCGATTTTGAGGCTATTGCAGCTGTGGCTAATAAACACGACATTCCATTGATTGTAGATAACACTTTTGGGGCAGGAGGCTACTTGTTCCGTCCTTTGGAACATGGGGCAACCATTGTCGTAGAAAGTGCTACCAAGTGGATTGGCGGACATGGTACTTCCCTGGGAGGTGTTATTGTAGATAGTGGAAAGTTCAACTGGGGTAATGGTAAGTTCCCGGAATTTACAGCACCTTCCGAAAGCTATCATGGTTTGGTGTTCTGGGATGTCTTTGGGGCAAATGGCCCGTTCGGTAATATTGCCTTTACTATCCGCGCCCGTGTAGAGGGGCTTCGTGATTGGGGCAATACAATCAGCCCGTTCAACTCCTTCCTCTTGTTGCAAGGTTTGGAAACATTGTCTTTGCGAGTTGAGCGCCATGTAGAAAATACGTTGGCTATTGCAAAGTGGTTGGAACAGCACCCTAAAGTGGAATATGTGAACTATCCGGGACTTGAAAGCAGTCCTTATCATAGTCTGGCTAAGAAGTATTTCAAGAACGGATTTGGCGGAGTTCTTTCCTTTAAGGTAAAGGGCTCAGGCGAAAATGCCGACAAAGTGATAAACTCTCTTGAACTGATAAGCCATTTAGCGAATGTAGGGGATGCCAAATCTTTGATAATTCATCCTGCAACGACTACCCATGAGCAGTTATCAGAGGAAGAGAAAGTGGCTACGGGGGCCATACCGGGGTTACTCCGTATTTCGGTCGGCATTGAGAACGTCAATGATATAAAGGCCGATTTGGAACAAGCTTTGGCTAAGATATAAATATAGTCAGCAAGCTAAAATAAGAATAGGCTAATCCTTATCGGGTTAGCCTATTCTTATTTTATGTATGTGACTTACTAGTCTGTAATTCCTAACTTAGTTTTTACCATTTTGCTCGCATCTGTTGCATGTGAGCCTATATGTAACAACGTTGCAGCATCTAAAATATATGCATAGTTGTTCTCATCGCCAACATCTTTGATAGCTTGTCTCATTTTTTGCTGAATAGGAGTGATTAGCGTTTGTTGTTCTTTCTCAAATTCCGCTTGGCTTGTTTGAACAAAGTTTTGATACCTATCTCTTAGTCCATCCAATTGAGTTTGTCTGTCGAGAAGAATGCTTTCTGTTAAATTTGTAGTGTCCTTTTGGAACTCTTCTACTTTCTTTGTGTATTCAGCTTCTATAGCTGCTGCATTCTTTTTAATTGTTTCGCTTTTTGCTGCAAGTTTAGTTTCAACGTCTTTTAGTTCAGGCATCTTGGAAAAGATCTCATTTGCATTGATATATGCAATTTTATCCTGAGCGAACATTGACATTGGAGCTATTACTATAAGCAATAGGATTAGCTTTTTAAACATAGTTATAAGTTCTTTTAAGTGGTTAATTCTATATTATTGAGGACAAATATAAATAATTATTTTGAATATCCGAGTTTTGCCAGAACTTCATTGCTAATGTCTATTCTGGGAGAAGCAAAAATAACACTTTCTGCCGATGCCCTGTCGAGAACAAGCTGATAGCCTTTGGCTTCGGATATTTCTTTTATAGCATTATATATATCATCCTGAATGGGTTTCACCAGGGCTTCCCTCTTCTTGAAAAGTTCTCCCTCTGGTCCAAAATATTTCTTGTTCAGTTCCTGCAGGCTTTTTTCTGTCTCCACGATTTCATTTTCCCTTTTTGTCTTTTGTTCTGCAGATAGGAAAACAAGATCGGCCTGATATTTTTTGTACATGTTCTTTACGTCGAGTTGCACTTTCTCTACTTCGCCCTGCCATTTTTTAGACATTACGTCAAGTTGTTCCTGTGCGGTCTCATAACTACTTATATTTTTCAATATATATTCCATATCTATAAGAGCAAACTTTTGAGCATAGCTTCCTGCGGTTATTCCTATAAATAAAGCTAATAGTAAAAATATTCTTTTCATAACTGTTGATTTTTGATGATATATATTAGACACACAGTTTATGCATTTGTTTATTCCGGTTCCTATAAATAATGTTAATTTCCGGTTGATTAAAACTCTTGTCCGATAATAAAGTGGAATTGGCTGCCACTCTTCTCAGTTGAATTGTTGGGTGCATCAAATCCATATGCCCAGTCTATACCCATAAGTCCGATCATTGGGAGCATGATACGTGCTCCTACACCGGCAGAACGTTTAAGGTCGAATGGATTGAATTTCTTCAGGTCGTTCCATGCATTACCGGCTTCAACAAATGTCAGCAAATAGATTGTTGATGATGGTTCCAGAATAAGAGGGTATCTTAATTCAAGTGCTAAACGTGAGTATGCACTTGCCTGTGTACCTAATGATCCGTTTTCGTAACCACGTAGTCCGATCGTTTCTGTAGCATATGTGCTTGAATATCCTGACATACCATCACCTCCCATATAGAATGTTTCGAATGGAGATTTCTTATTTTTGTTGAAATATCCGACAAATCCATATTCTGTGCGGGTCATCAATACCGGTGTCTTTTGTGTGTCATATAAAGAGGTGAAAGTTTTAGCTTTAAATTTCCACTTATGATATTCTATCCATTTGAATTTTTCACCCGGTTCATAGCCATATTCATCCGATTTCATGTTAGCATAATCTTTACCGTCAAAAGCAGAGAAAGGAGGAGTTATCTGCAAGCTAAGGGATATATCCGTACCACGACGGGTATATACCGGATTGTCGATAGAGCGCCTGTTCAATGAAAGATTCACACTTAGGTTGTTACAAACCCCATCTTTTACAATAAAGTATGCCCAGTCTTTCATTCTATATAACTGATAAGATAATTCGGCTTGTACAAAGAAGTAGTCATCCGGCCAGCTCAGGCGTTTACCATATCCTACCGAGGCTCCGATCATCTGGATAGATTTATTAGGGTCGGCTGCGAAACTATAGTCGCTATATCCGCTTCCGTATCCGCTTCCATACCCATATCCGTAACCATATCCATATCCGTAACCTGAGCCGTAACTATTGTTGATATAGCGGCTATTGATGTCCGTTTGTCTTGAATAATATACTCCTACCGATAAAGAGTTTGGACGCTTGCCACCAAACCAAGGATCCATAAAGGATGCGGAGTATGATTGATAGTATTTAGCATTTGTCTGAGCACTCAATGTAAGTGTCTGACCTTCTCCCTGAGGAATAATCCCTTTATATGATTTAGGATTTAACATATTCTTTAATGAGAAGTTCGAGAATTTCAAACTTAATTTTCCTATAATACCAGTCTGTCCCCATCCGGCAGAAAATTCTACCTGGTCATTTGCTTTAGATACTAATGGCAGGTTGATATCCACTGTTCCTGATTCGGGATCCGGTACAATACCCGGATTTAAGTTTTCAGGATCGAAGTGCCCTGTCTGCGCGATTTCACGCAGTGAACGCACAATGTCGTCGCGGCTATAAAGTGCTCCCGGCTTAACCCGTAATTCGCGACGTACAACATCTTCATATACACGGTCATTACCAGCTATAGTTACTTTCCGAATCGAAGCTTTCGGGCCTTCAGAGATACGTATTTCCAAATCAATAGAGTCATTGGTTATATTTACTTCCACTGGATCGGCATTCGAGAATATATAACCGTGGTTTTGATAGAAGTAGTTCATCACAGACTCTTCATTAGCAGATAATTGCTCTGTCAATTTCTTTTGATTATATACATCACCCGGCTTCATATTTAGCAATTGCTGTAACTGCCATGTAGGATAAACAGTGTTTCCAACCCATTTTACATCTTTAAGGAAGTATTGTTTCCCTTCATCCACCTTGATTTCTATATCCACTTTGTCCGGTTTCTGGGCATCAGCATAGACGGTGTCCCATGTGATCACAGCGTCCCGGTAACCAAGTTCGTTATATTTTTCTATGAGGAGTTCTTTATCTTCTTCATAGCTTTCGGATACGAATTTGGTAGAACGAAGGAAGTTTGCTATCCAAGCCTGAAAATTACTCTTGTGGCGAGTCTTTTTCATTGCTTTCTCCAGCGTTCTGGCCTTTACTTCAGTATTACCTTCTATCGTGATCTTGTTGACTTTTGTCTTGTTCTTCTTAACTACATCAATATTAAGGATAACGTGATTTTCTTTAGATAAGTCAGGCTTGTCACTTAATGTGATTTCGGCTTTGGTAAACCCTTTTTCATCGAAATATTTCTTTATGATAGTTTTAGCCCGGTCCATTTGGTTTGGTGTGATTTGCAGGTTCTTCACCATACCTATCTTGGCTTCAATATCCTGCCGCTCACTTTTTTTCATTCCGGTATATACTATGTCTGATATACGAGGACGTTCTTTCAGGTTTATCTCTAACCATATCTTATTTCCTTCAATCTTTGTAGCCAGAATTTTTACATCAGAGAATAATCCTTGTCTCCAGAAGCGTTTTACCGCATTTGTTATTTCCGGTCCCGGGATCTCAATCTTGTCTCCAACTTGTAGCTGGGCAAATCCGAATAATGTGAAGTCTTCGTACATAGGATTTACGATGCCGGAAAGCTTCATGTCTGCTATTTCGTATTTCTTACTGGTATTGTATGAGATAACGGGCAGGCTGTCCACATTCACCTGAAGGGCTTTATTCACATTTTTAATTTCTGCACTGTCTGTAATTCCCTGAGCTTTTACGGCTGTTGAAATTGAGCAGAAGAAGATAATGAATAGAAAAAATAAACTTTTTTTGAACATATTTTGTTTCGTAGTTACTTTCTAATATTTAAACCTGTTTTTATTATCTATAGTATAGAGTTGACATAAAATGATCATGATTTTCCTGAAATTTGTTCACTCGTCTTTCCGAATCGTCTTTCTCTGTTCTGGAAATCAACAATCGCTTTATATAAGGATTCTTCATTAAAATCAGGCCATAATTCATCGGAGAAAAAGAGCTCGGAATAAGCAATCTGCCAAAGAAGGAAATTACTTATGCGTAACTCTCCTCCGGTCCTTACCAATATATCAGGATCTGGAATACCTTTTGTTTCCAGATAAGATGAGACAAGGTCTTCTGTTATTGCATCTGGTTCTATCTTTCCGGACTTAACGTCAATCACTATATTTTTCATTGCTCTGGTCAACTCCCATTTAGAAGAATAGCTTAAAGCTAAGATAACGGTTGTGCCAGTACATACAGATGTGGTCTCAAGGCAATAGTCCAATGCTTTTTTAGTATCTTCAGGTAACCGGTCAATGTCTCCGATAACTTTTACCCGGACATTATTCTTAACCAACTCCGGTGTTTCATTTGCTACAGCCTGTACCATCAGGCTCATCAGTGCTTTCACTTCTTCTTCCGGACGTTTCCAGTTTTCGGTAGAAAATGTATAAAGCGTAAGATAACGGACCTCTGCTCTTGATGCGCCTTCAATAGCTCTGCGTACGGCGGAAATTCCTTCCTTGTGACCGAATGTACGGTCCAAGTCCTGCCGTTTAGCCCATCGCCCGTTACCGTCCATTATGACAGCAATGTGCTTAGGTACCCGCGTTTTATCTATTTGGTCAAGATATGACATCTGTATTTTGGTTTAATAATTAATCAATATTCAGG
Source organism: Dysgonomonas gadei ATCC BAA-286 (assembly GCF_000213555.1). Lineage (GTDB taxonomy): Bacteria > Bacteroidota > Bacteroidia > Bacteroidales > Dysgonomonadaceae > Dysgonomonas > Dysgonomonas gadei. The sequence continues at coordinate 62,171 of NZ_GL891988.1, read as the reverse complement.
CAAGGACATATTCTTGCTCCAAAATCCCATGTTAAACTTATCATAGTAAGAGAATACCAGTCGTTGTTCTTAAAGGCACCTCCATTTATTTTGTAAGGTGCATCCAGACTCAGTCCATCTCCATCCTTTGTAACATCGAACGAATCACTGAATAGTTTTCTGAAAGAGAATTCAAATCCAAGATTCAGTCTGTCCTTCAATTTATATTTTACTCCAATCCCGATTGGAATATTAGCGTCAAAAAAAGTTTTGCTACCCGAGCCTAATGTAAACCCTATTCCCGTAAATATATAAGGAGATATGCGTTTAGCTCCCAAGTAACCGAATTTATCACTGTAATTGAAGAAGTTGAACTCTATCTGACTGCCCAGTTCATAAAACATACGGCTAAAAGATATTTCTTGCCCGAATGGATATTTATTCCCCGAATCACGGGTGTCACCCGAAACTTTTCCAATTACAAAATTACTCTTTACAGACCATCTCAGATCTTTGTTATATCTGAAGACAACTCCTGCCGACAGTCCCGGGTTCTGATACAATTTACTCTTATTGGCATCCCCCATATAAAAGGATGTACCGGCCATTCCTCCTATCTCATACTTATAATCATCTTGCGCTTTCAGTTCGATGAATGAGAGGGAAGAATAGATAATAATCAATAGTAAAGTAAATAATATCTTTCTTTTACCCATTTATTAATCTGTATCTGTTCTTATTTATCTAACGCAGAAAGCAGGACTAAAAGTATATCACTCAAATCTCAGAGATCTAGAGTTTTGTTCTAAGTTTATTTATTCTGCCTATCCAAACCTTTTGTATAGGGCTTGTTCCCGAATCCGGTACTCCGCCGAATACCCAGATATAATTTTCGTCATCTACAATAACCGATTGTCCCGAAGCTTTAGGTATCCTTGTGTCTAAGATCTCCTTGTTAGGAGCTGTAGTCCATTTATAACCATAGCTTAGCGTTTTGTAAAAACTATTTCCTGTCAGGGCATACATATACCCGTTGTATAAGAAAGTTACAACTCCGTCTTTTTTAGGGATTACCGGATTAGACTGATTAGATGCAACCTGAAGGCTATTGCCACTTGCTATCTTTATAGACCATGTCTTCACATAGCCCGGACTGATATTTTTCGTAACAGCTAATATGCAATTATTCAGATTACTTCTATCGTTATGAGTCAGTGATGAATATCCTGTTGTTGGGAAATCGCTATCTATCGTACCCTTAGCTACCAATGTTTTCAAATCCGTAGTTGTCGCGAACTGGTCTCCGGTGACAACAAGGAGTAAGTCAGTTGCAGCATCCAATGTAGGTATTACACCAACAATGTTTGTCACATTATTGCTTATTCCCTCTTTGCTCCATGACTTGCCGTTTATATCAGCAACATAGCCTTGTTTGTTCTGATCTACAGCATAGAATTTATTGTTGAAGAATGTTATACTTTCGAGAACAAGCGTAGAAGCATCGAGTGTAGAAACAGCCTCTTTATTACCATAAGACAGGGCGTCTTCTGCTTTTTCAGGCTTGTCTGCTTTGGATAGATATACTTTATTATCAGAGCCGGTAGTGAATGTATAGAAAACAGTGTCGCCTATAAGTATCGTTTTTTGTTTATTGAAAGAAGCAGGGTAGTTAGTTACAACTTTTTCTTTCCAAACCAATGTATCCGGATCAACCTTATGTACCAATATTTTTACTGTATATTCTCTTGGATCTTGACCATTATAAGGAGTTATCCTGAATTTAGGATAGAGATAAGTAGAGAAATCTACCGAATCGGTAGTATTCCAATCAACTACGGAGTCCTTAGGGTATACCAACTCCACTTTTCCAATACCCCCGGCAGCATACGAAAGAGTAACTGCACATTTCCTCAAAGTAGTCTGGTAGGGTAGTGAGTCGGCATTGTATATCAGCCGGCTGAACTGGTCTATAGAGAACCTTGTTGTTGCCAGTGACGGATAGTTTACCGTATCTATAGCAGTATAGGGCAATGCCGCTATTTTGAAGCTCGAAATCTGTGAGTCTCCCGATAATGCGGAAGTATCGTATTCAGATGAACTGTCATTACATGAACTTAGTGCAAAGACAGATAAAAAGATGAATAATAATTTAGTAATTTGCTTCAATCTCATTAGTTTAAACAGATTTATTCAGTATCAATGTGCAAAAATAGAAAGAATTTCGGCTTACGCGTCAATAAATCTAATATTTATATAATTTTATAAGTATCTGTAGTGCTTAAATGCACATATTCAGACGTCCCCCAATGCCCTTTGTTTAAGACATATCCCCTGATGTCGGGCGCCTTTACTCCTTTGCCAAAACAGGCATTTGAGGTCTCGATATATGCCTCGTCCCACATTTGTATATCTATCAGGCTTTGCAAGAGTTCACGTCCGCCTTCGACAAGGACCGAGTCTATTTTGTGACTTTTCAATATGGAGAATATATTTTCAAAGAGGCTTTCGTTAAAGTCCGTCCGGATATAAATAACGCTGTCGGATTGTTTTTCGTATAAATCCTTCTCTGTAAATATGATTGTTTTTACTTTTCCATCAAATAATTGGTAACCGGAAGGTATTCTGCCCTGTCTGTCTATGATGATCCGCACAGGGTTTTTCCCGTACCAGAAACGTGTTGTCAGAGATGGATTGTCGTTTACTGCAGTATTAGTTCCTATCATAATACCTGCTGTCTCCGCTCTTTTCTTATGAACAAGCATCCGTGAAAATTCATTCGAAATAGGGGTCGGCTGTGGCTTTTCACCATCACATCGTTCTTTATCTATAAAGCCGTCCTGGGTCTGTGCCCATTTCAGGTATATGTAGGGGCGGTTTCGGGTTTGCGCGGTAAAAAACACTCTATTGAGAGCCTGCGCTTCTTTCTCCAATACTCCTACAGAAACCTCTATTCCTCTATCTTGCAGCATTTTTATCCCTCGTCCCGATACGGCAGGGTAAGGATCGAGGCATGCAACAACAACCTTAGGTATCTGATTGTCTATAATTAGTTGGGCACAGGGAGGTGTCTTTCCATGATGAGAGCATGGCTCAAGGGAGACATAAATTGTAGAATCTTTTAGCAAAGCCTTATCTTTAACGCTGTTTACCGCATTTACCTCAGCATGAGCCTTGCCATACTGACGATGATAACCTTCGCCAATAATTTTGCCCTGATGGACTATAACCGCGCCTACCATCGGATTGGGGCTTGTAAAGCCTCTCCCGTTCTGAGCCAATTGCAGGCAGCGGTACATATATTTCTCTTCAACAGTCATTTTTCTGAGTTTCTACAAAATGAGAAACGCAATAATCAAAAGTATATTTTATTTCAACTATCTTTTATTCCACGATCACCGCGCAGCAATTACTTCTATCTCTACCAAAGCACCTTTAGGCAGATCCTTTACAGCAAACGCCGAACGGGCAGGAAATGTTCCGGTAAACTGTGCGTTATACACCTCGTTCATCCCGGCAAAGTTTGCTATATCATTCAACAATACAGTTGTTTTTACTATATTATCTGTTGTAAGCCCTGCTTCGGCAAGTATAGCTTTGATATTCTCGAAGGACTGTGCTGTCTGCTCTTTAATGTCTTCGGATGGAAAATCCCCGGTAGCCGGATTGATCGGTAGCTGCCCCGAAATAAATATCAAACCATTCGTTTCTATCGCCTGGCTATATGGGCCTATTGCTGCAGGAGCCTTATCTGTGGCTATTACTTTTTTCATCACTTTATATTTTAAGATTTTGTTTTTATTTCAGTCCTTTCTGGCGGATAACTTCATAGATGAGTACTCCCGCAGCCACCGAGACATTCAGTGAGCCGATAGTGCCGAATTGAGGGATTTTTACCAGATTATCGGCTATGCGAAGATTTTCGTTCGCTACACCGACATCCTCAGCACCCATCACAAATGCTATAGGGCCTGTATAATCTATCTCGGTGTAGATATCTGCTCCTCTTTCGCTGGCTGCCACAACTTTTATTCCGCTGTTTCTCAGGAATTGAATTGCTGAAGTAAGATTTGGTTCTTTGCAAACCGGGATTTTGAGCAAGGCTCCTGCCGATGTTTTCACCGCATCCGCATTTACGGTCACACTCCCTTTTGCGGGAATAACAATCGCATTAACGCCTGCCACTTCGCAGGTGCGGGCAATGGCTCCGAAGTTACGGACATCGGTGATACCGTCCAGTACGAGAATGAAAGGATCTTTTCCGTTTTCGTAAAGGAAAGGAACGATATCTTCAATCTTTTCGTAAGTGATAGCCGAAAGGAATGCGATAACACCCTGATGGTTTTTGCGTGTAAATCTGTCTAGTCGTTCGTTCGGTACACGTTGTACGGCGACATCATGCGATTTCAGCAGGGCAAGAAGTTCTTTCGACAAGTCGCCTTGTAGTTCACGCCTGATTATTACTTTATCTATTTCTTTTCCGGCTTCGATCGCTTCTATTACAGCACGTATGCCGAAAATCATTTCCTTTTCCTTCATTCTTCTTATTCTTTTATATGTGTTGCCTCTGTTTTAACAGTGGCCAGTTTACTCTTATGATATCCGTATCCCAGATATATGACTAATCCTATTGCCAGCCAGATGATGAACATGACCCAGTTGGACCAGCCAAGCTCTGTCATCAGGTATAAGTTGGTAAGAATCCCCATTACAGGCAGTAGCGAAAACTTATACTTGAATGCCGCCACCGATAAACCCAGCCATACAGCCCAGAAAACGATCAATAGCGGTTTTTCGCTTATGACTGTCCCGAAATCGGTCTTACTGACGAACAAATATACTGCAACTATGAGTAATATGAAAATGATATACTGTCCATTTATATAAGGCACCTTGAATTTCGCCTTTTTACTGTCCCCTTTATGATCGAGGAACAACACTCCGGCGCATACAAGGATGAAAGCAAAGAATGTGCCCACACTGGTAAGGTCTACAACAAACTGCATATCCAGAAATAGGGACGGCACACAAACAACTATTCCTGTAATAATAGTAGAGAAAGCAGGAGTCTTGTATTTCGGATGAATTTTTCCAAACTTAGGCCAAAGGAGCCCGTCTCGGCTCATATTCATCCATATGCGCGGTTGCCCTATCTGAAAGACAAGGATAGCGCTTGTGATCGCAATAATTGCAGTAGCGGAAATTACACCTGCAACAAAGTCCATATTCACTACCTGAAATACATATGCCAGAGGATCGTCCACCCCTAACTCTTTGTAGTTGACCATTCCGGTCAGTACCAGTGCTATTGTTACATAAAGTATGGTGCAGATACCCAGGCAGTAGAGCATGGCACGTGGCATATCTCGTTGCGGATTTTTACTTTCTTCGGCAGTGGTAGATATAGAATCGAATCCGATAAAGGCAAAGAATACAGCAGCTACTCCTCCCAGCACTCCTTGCAGACCGTTAGGTGCGAATGGCGACCAGTTTTCAGGCTTTACGAAGAAAACCCCTACTCCAATGACTAATAGTATGATGCCGATTTTGAGGTACACCAACAGGTTATTCACAAACCTGGATTCCTTAATGCCTATGAAAACAAGGAATGTGAGGGCTGTAACTACTAATCCGGCAGGTAAATTTATTAGTATTTTTGTGCCGAAAAGCTCGGGCGCATTCTGGTATGTCTGCGCTGCTTTGATGGTGTGATATGGTAAATCTGTTACACCTTGCGATACTATATTATATGCTTTATAGGCTGTGGAATACCCAATACCAAGCCAGTCGGGCCACATGATGCCAAAACCTTCGAGCAGGGTAGTGAAATATTCCGACCAGGAAATGGCAATTACCATATTAGATACGGCATATTCCAGTATCAACGCCCACCCGATCACCCATGCGAATATTTCTCCCAATGATACATATGTGTAGGTATAGGCACTGCCGCTGACCGAGATCATGGACGCAAATTGTGCGTAACACAAGGCTGTAAAAACACAGGCGATAGCTACAAATACAAAGAGAAGCGATACCGCCGGTCCTCCATGAAATGCCGCCCGCCCGATAGTACTGAAAATACCTGCGCCAACAATGGCGGCTATACCGAAAAGAGTAAGATCCCTTACGCCCAATACTCTTTTCATTCCTGACCCGATAGAGTCTCCATCTCCGGATATACTATCGATACTTTTCTTTCTAAAAAAAGAATTTAAACTCATTCTGTTTATGTGATAATTCTAAAGAGAGTTTTCTATTCATTATAAAAGTTGACAAACTTGACACTTTTTACATAATTTCTTATTATTACTATTTTTCTGAAAACTCTGTATTACTCTTTTTTGTGTGTTTAAAAATCTCTCCCAAAACGCAAAGACACAAAAAGGTAACAAAGGTAACACATGATTCAGTTAACAGTCAACAATTAGAGTTTTACTTATTAACTCAATACTTACTACTTTAAAAAGTAACAAAGATTACACTTTTACTTTACTTTTCTAATCAATCTTTAAATCCTTAAACATTGAATCTTAAATGTAAATACAAAATATCAAAGAGCCGGCTATCGGCTAAAAACGATAGCTACACTATATAGATAAATCAATCGTATAAATATTATATACAGTTCCCCGTGTCCCAAATCCTTCCTTTTGGTGTATCAGATTTTCGTTCAGGTGCCAGCCTCCGTTTTCTGTCGATGTGCCATAATCGAAGTATGTTTTGTGAGCGAATGCTGTATTTATTATATGGTCGATAACCAAATCTATGGCTCCGAGTCTTTTACCTTCCTCTGTTGCTGCTACATACTGGACGTGTGCTACTCTTTCTGTCTCGAAGACAAGGCAGCCGCCTATTATGCTGCTACTATCTGTATTCCCGATAGTGAACAGATGTATGTTACGCGGAAATTTACTTTTCAGATAATTTATTTCAGCTAAAGAATGAACAGGCTCTGTTTCGTATTTATCTTTCAGATTCCGGGAAAGTATTTGCCAGAAACCGGAATAATCTGTAGTTTTTTTTACGGCCAAATTGTTCTTTTGGGCTTTTTTTACACCCCGTTTACGCAAGTCCGAAAATTTTGTTCTGTCCGCAAGTAATAGGGTAGAAGATATATTACACGATGTGAGTGTCGCCTTATATCTGAACAACGCGTATAAATCCTCTTCGGCAGGACGAATATGATAGATATGCGGAACAGCCTTATATATAATCTTCCTGATTCCCTGATGGCGGAATGTCGTTGTAAGATACTCGAATATGGAAAGTACATTTGCAGCAGTAGTCTTATCACCCATAATAAGACCTCCGTAGGTAAGTCCTTTGTGCGAATAAAATATCCTATCCTCCATATGTCCTGGCATTAAAGCCACCAAAACATCGTTCAGATAAAACATCAGGGAGTAATCTCTAAAACGGTCGGCATGGTATTCAATAAAGTCGCGATAGAAAAGAAATGTACCATTTTTAGAGGTGCGTACAAATTTATCCCATGCGTCCTTATATTCCGAACTATAAAGCTTAATTTTCATGCTGCCGGTATTTTTTAAATTCCGAATAGGTATGTATATAATTTTCCGCGTCATATACATCAGAGGCCAGAACAAGACAAACAACTCCGGACGAATATTCTGTTTCCGTTGCCCATATACCGGGTGGTATATACAGGCCATAGTCTGGCCGGTCGAGCACTACGTTTTTTTTAGTTGTCCCGTCATCCAGTTCTACCCGAAAACTTCCGTTTGTAGCAACCAGTACTTCGTGACAATACTTATGGGTATGCATACCCCTTGTCTGCCCCGGCGGAATATTGTATATATAAAATATGCGGTTTATACTGAACGAAATATTTTCGGCGCGATTTTGTGCTAGTGGGAGCTTAACGAGTGTACAATCTTCTACAGAGAACGTCTTTAACTGATTTTTCTCTGTTTCACCGGATAATCCGGCAGGAGAAGACGCCGATGAAATAACCAGATATACCGAGTCAGGTGAAAAGCCTTCAAACCTGCAACTCACTAGGGCTGGAATATAAAGGCCCTGAGATGGATTGTTTAGGATGTAACTTCGTTCATCGTTTCCATTATCAAGCAAGATGGTAAACTTTCCCGAGAAAGCCACTATTATCTTATCCTGGACTTTGTGTATATCGCTGTCACTGTGCTGACTGCCATATTTCCAACAGATAGATGCAATAGGAAAAGGAATATGATCTCCGGCTTGGATGAAAGAGAGACTTCCCCTCTGATCCGTGACTCCCGGTAATTCTATAAATTGTTCTCTTTTCATAGCAGTCCGGTTACGTTATCTCAACCAAGGTTCAGGATTGAGCTTGTTGGTCCCCTGCCACAACTGGAAATGCAGCTGAGAAAAGCCTGTATCCGCATCTGTATATACTTTGCCGAGCGACTGGCCTGTTTTTACCTTGTCACCTTGCTTTACATATATACTTTGTATATTTCCGTAGAATGTATAATAGTTTCCGTGACGCACAATAATACAGGTGTTGTATCCCGGTATGGCCGCGACATAAGTCACTTCGCCATTGAAGACGGATTTGGCCTCGGCTCCCGATTGCGACTGAATATCTATCCCGCTGCTCGATGTGGTAACGAAACGGCTGTGCTGATGAGAACCGAATCGTGTGGTTATGGTATAATTGCCTGTTATCGGATAAGGGAGTCTTCCCCTGTTCGAAGCGAAGTTGTTTGACAAAGCTATGTTTTCGGGTGTTGCTACGACTTTAGCTGCATCCTCTTTAGGCGGTGTCACAGTGGTTGTGGTAGATCCGCTTTTCTTCGAGGTTCTTTTTGCAGCTTCAGCGCGGGCTTTTTCAGCGGCTATACGTTTTGCTTCCCGCTCCTGACGGGCAACCTCTTCGGCTATCAATTTAGCTATCTGCCTGTCGAGGGCCTCTGCCTGCTGGCGTTTTTGAGTCAGTATTTTTTGCAGGTCTTTTTGCTTTTTCTGTGCTTCACTGACTTCTGTCTGGTAGTTTGTTTCTTCCTTCTTTAAGTTTTCCTGCTCCGTATTGCGCTGTCCTAATAAGGCTGTTTTTTCCTGTTTCGTTTTTATTAGCGCTTCTTTTCGCTCTTTTAATTTTGCACTTTTATCTTTAATTTCTGTGGCCTGTTCTTTTCTCCATTCCGAGTAGTCGCGCAGGTAACGGAGCCTCCGGTACGATTCTGTCAAAGATTTTCCGGAAAGAACAAAAAGCATTTTATTCTCGCTTTGGCGGTTTTGAAGCATTCCATCAATAGCTTTCGAGTAGTTTTTCTGCTTGTCTTTAAGCTCGGCTTCAAGTATCGTTATTTCGGATTCGATCCGTTTTTCTTCTGCATTTATACCTGTTATTTCCTGCCCCAGAAGGTCTAATACTTTTTGCCGTGAGAATATCTGGTTGGATATAAGCTGTATTCTGTCCAGTAAGGTAGTAGTGCTTCTTTTAGTCTCTTTCAGCAGTTTGTCGGTGTTCGATATTTCACGCAGGGCGTTCTTCCTTTGCTGCTCGAGTTCTTTTATTTTCGAATTTTGAGCGAAAGAACAAATGCTGATAAGGAGAATAAAGAGAAAAGCTGCTACTCTCATTTCTTTTTGATATATGTGCCTATAAGATCAGAGAAATCCACTTTGGTATATTTAGGCGATATGGAATTATCTATACTGAAACTCTTGTCTATTTCCAATTTGTCATATGTGATATTAATGTCGACACGCCTTTTTGCAACATCGACCTTAGCCTGCATGTTAGTCGGATATACCAGATTGTTGTCTTTGATGAAATCATTGTAAGACCATTGCAGGGTTATCTTTTTCTTTTCATTGTAGATCAATGTTGAAGCCACATGGTTGGTGGCATCTACAGCAAAGTTGTATAACAAATCGCCTTTTCCTTTTGTCTTCAGCATGTATACATCGTTTGCCGACGATATATCATACTTCTGAAAGTCTTTTTCAGTTACCTCCCGATTGCCCGGAATAAATAATTTGTTGGTGAATAAAGCCTGTAAATTATAAAAGTTGAAGTCGAAACCGGCTATAGCTTTCGAATCTTTGAAACGTTCTGCAATATATTGTTTTTTCATCCTGTCTACCATAAAGATACTATCAGGAGTGATGGTCAATCTCATGGCTTCTCCACCGAGTATAGGAATCCGGATCGACACCTGTAATATACTGTCCTTTACCATTTTGAATACGGCAGGTACTTTTTGGGAAGAATTACCGGCTTTGAATTCGACATTTCCTTTGGTGGTTAGCGTTTTGAACTTAACTTCCGAGAATAATGCGTCTTCAATTATACGGTTATGCGACTTTTCTTCCAGAGTTCCACCTGTGGTAATTATTTTTTTCGATTTACAACTGCTTCCTGCAAATAATGCGGATATGATGAACAGTAGTACAGCTATTTTATTTAATCCGTTTAGTCTCATTATTCAGCAATAAAAGTTTTTGTTTCTATTTTCTTCTCAAGGGTTTTAGACTTGCTATCCCCTTTTTCCTTTGCTTTTTCCCAATATTCCAAGGCTTTATCGGGTTCATTCGTTTTGTATAATACATCGCCATAGTGTTCCAGAACTTCGGCGCTAACCTCTTCCTTCTTTTCCTGGCTGTACTTTATGGCATTCTCGATATAAATTTTAGCGATGGTATAAGCTCCCTGCTCAAATAATACCCAGCCGTATGTATCCAGATATGTTGGGTTCGAAGGTTCGGCTTTTACAGTGATACTACTCATTCGTTCCGCTTTGTCGAGATCTTTTTTTACTAAAGACAAATAATAACTATAATTGTTCAGCACACCCAGGTTATTCGGATCGTAGGAAAGAGCCTTATCGTAGATAACAAATGCACTGTCGCGTTTTTCCATCTGATAATAAAGGTCTCCTATCTGTCCGTAGAAATCAGCCAAAAGCTTTGTATTGTTCTCATCTACATATACTACTCCTTTTTGCAGAGCCGCGAGCGCGTCCTTATAATTCTCTTTCATATATTGGGAGACTCCTAAATAGAAATAGAACTGTGGCTGGTCGGTGATATAGGTGAGTGCTTGTTCGCATACCTTTATGGATAAATCGATGCTGTCAGGGAAAGTGGTATATAGCATCTGTTCCCATCCAACAGGGTTGGTCGGGTTGGCTTCTGCAAACAGCTGATATTGAAAACGGGATTCCTCCTTTTTATTTTGCATCATCAAAAGATTGCCGTACATCAGGTTGAGTTTCGGTTCTTGCGGATGCTGTATCATCAGTGTATCGAACAAGGCGTTAGCTGCCTGCGTATCTTTTTGCGTCCTTTGCAGCGTACCTACATACTGCGCTAGGATTGACAGTTTAGTATCGATGTCCATTTTAGGACTAACAAGAGCTATATGTAATTCGTTTTCTGCAGCATCCTTGTTGCCCATCTGCTGGTAGTATTCGGCCATAGACGAAATGAGGTAGGGGTCGTCAGGGTCGATTGATTTGGCACGGCTGTATACCATGTACGCTTCCTGCGTTTTCCCTGCCTGTAAATATAAATCTCCGAGAAGTATTTGATACTTGATTTCGTGAGGATATTTGTCTATATACTTCTGTATTTCAGCAAAAGCTTGTTTTTCCTGCTTCATCATTGTATATAGCTGATATTTCTGGAGGCTTATTTTTTCGTTCATTCCTACTATCTGCTCCAGTTTGTCCAGTGTCGATATGGCGTTTTTCAAATTGCCGTCCATACGGTACGACTCAGATAGGTAGATATATAAATCCGTATTGTCGGGGTCTTTGGCTACTAATTTTTCGAATTGTTCTATGGCATCGCTATATTGCTTAAACTCGAGACACATGCTTCCATATGCCATATTGTAGTAATAGTTGTCGCTATCATATACTGTGGCCCTACGATAATAATCGATAGCTTTATTCTTACTTTCAATAGAATTATAGTAATTGCCGAGTTCATACAATACATTGGCATTTGTAGAATCGATAGCCATACAGTATTTGAGATAGTCAAAAACCGCATCGTATTGATTGGTCGCTTTGGCATTCATTGCCTCATAAAAGAAATAGTCGAATTTACGACTGTTGTCGACAGAAAGTTTCTCTGCAATCGGGCTGGGTATTTGACTGTTTTGAGCAAAAGAGGTAAGATTGCCTGCGATGACAAGTAAGATTAAATAAAAAACACGTACTTTTTTATGCATATCAAAAATGACGTTTCTGAATATTACTGTTTTCCTGTATGGCCAAAGCCTCCGGCTCCGCGCTCCGTTTCGTTAATTGCCTCCACCTCTTCCCAGAGTACTTGCTCATGCGAAGCTATAACCATTTGGCAAATGCGCTCACCATCGTTTATAACAAACTCATCATTTGATAAGTTGACAAGGATGACACAAATCTCGCCACGGTAGTCTGCATCGATAGTGCCAGGGGAATTTAATACCGTGAGTCCGTGCTTGAAAGCCAGCCCGCTGCGGGGACGTATCTGAGCTTCGTATCCTTGCGGTAATTCCAAATACAGGCCGGTTGGAATAAGAGTGCGTTCCAACGGCTTCAATGTTACAGGTTCCGTAATGTTTGCTCTCAAATCTACTCCGGCAGAATAAGGTGTTGCATATTCGGGTAGCGGATGGTGTGATTTATTTATAATTTTTACGTTCATCGTTTTAAAGTCATATATTTATAGTTGCTGCGAAATTAGTTAAATCTTTGCAATCTACTTAGCTAATTGATAAAAATTAAGATTTTAAAATGCTTGAAGTCATTTCGTTTCAAAATATTTTTCAAAAAAAGATTTCAAATGTTTTGTAATATTGAAAAAAGCTATATCTTTGCATCGCATTTGGGAGAAAATGCATCCCCAATAGGGGCGTTTAGCTCAGCTGGTTCAGAGCATCTGCCTTACAAGCAGAGGGTCGGCGGTTCGAATCCGTCAACGCCCACAAAATGGCAAAAAGGTCAAAAGCCACAAAATGCCAATTAAAGACATAAAGTCTGTTAGTCAGTAGATTAGCAGACTTTTTTTATTCTACCCTCAGACAGTAAAAGCCAGTTTAGGACAGCGGTTGAGTGAGTAAAACGTGAGTAAACCTAAGACTCAAATTTTACTCACGATTAAGCAAATTAATCGCTGGTATATAATGACTTACAATGACCTAACTTGGCTTTTTAGAGAGCTTCATTCTTTAAGTGATAGTGAATAATTTTGTCAAATCATTTAAAAGAATGAGTTATGAAGAGTACGTATCGAATCCTTTTTTTAATCAGAAAGAGAGACTTAAACAAAGATGGACTAGCCAATATTATGGTTAGGATCACTATTAGCAGAGAAACTGCAGAGTTTAGTTCCAAGATGTTTGTTGATCCTGAAATGTGGAGCCCGTTGGGCAAGGCTATTGGTAGAACCAAAGAAGCAAAAAAGATCAATGATGCTTTAGATCAAATCAAGATCGCTTTGGATAATCAGTATAAAGCAATTTTGGAAAAAGACGGTTATGTTACACCGGATAAACTTCGTAACACATATCTTGGTAAAGATATACGCAAAAACACAGTACTTTCTCTCTATGATATTAAAGTAGAACAGAAACGGAATCTTGTCGGAAAGACAATTCGGGATACTACCCTTTCCAAATATCTGGCAACCAGAAAACGTGTCGGGGATTTTATGGTATATAAATATAAGAAAGAAGATATGCCGATCCGGGATGTCGATTTCCAGTTTGTAACGGACTATGAGGTTTATCTGAAATCCATTTGCAAGTGTGGACATAATTCTACTGTCAAACATTTACGCTATCTTAAACAGATTATCACCAACGCGCTTAAGAACAGATATATTACTGTTGACCCTTTTGATGATTACACGTTGGGATACAAACCTGTAAAAAAAGAATTTCTTATTGAACCTGAAATAAAGAGATTGATGAACAAGAAATTTGATGTGCCACGACTGGAAGAAGTTCGAGATGTATTTTTATTCCAGATTTTTACCGGATTGGCTTACATTGATGCAGCAAATCTAATAGAAGAAAATATTATCGAAGACGGTTTCGGGCAGAAGTGGATACAACTAACTCGACAGAAATCTTCTGTTTAGGCAAATATTCCATTACTGGATGTTCCTTTATCCATTCTGAAAAAGTATGAAGGATTAGAGAATGGAAAATTGTTACCTATCCATACGAATCAAAAAATGAACGAGTACTTGAAAGAAACAGCAGACATTTGAGAGAGGCAAAGCAAAAGAAGGTAACAAGAACTTAATCAGCGGATTATAATAACGGTTCTTTTTGATATTTTGGGAATAAACGCATAAAAAAGCAAAGATGACGGCGAGTTCAGTTACCAAATCGTTACCTGAGCACAATTTTGATTATTGACTTTAATGTGCTTTTATACAACAGTTTGCATAATTTTGCATAGCACCGGATAACTCTAAATAAACTAAATTTGTAATTAAAAAATTAGAGTTATGGCAAGAAGTACATTCAAGGTTCTGTTCTACCTGAAAAAGAACAATCTGAAAGAAGGAAAAGCACCCGTTATGGGAAGAATTACCGTTAATGGAAGTGTATCCCAGTTTAGCTGTAAGCTAAACATAAAACCCTCGTTGTGGGATACCAAAGCAAACAAAGCCTCAGGCAAAAGCCTCGAAGCCCAAAAAATCAATCAGAAGTTAGACAACATCAAAACCCAGATCGGCAAGCAGTACCAACATATCTGTGACAAAGATAATTTTGTCTCCGCTGAAAAAGTCAAGAACGCTTATCTGGGTTTCGGAGATGATTACCGCACCTTTTTCTCTATTGCAGATGAATTTTACGAAAGCTATGCCAAGCGTGTCGGTAAAGACCGTACCGAGGGCTCATACGAACAGCTAATTATTAATCGCAGACGCATAGAGATGTTCCTTCGTGACAGGTACAATCTATCCGATATTCCAATCAAAGAAATAGAGCCCCAGTTTATCGAAGATTATTATGCTTACCTATTGGAAGAACGCAAGCTGGCAGGAAGTACGTTACTTACCGCTGTAACCAAGCTCAAGCAGATAATGCTCATTGCCCAACGTAAAGGATATATACACGTTAATCCATTTGCCGGATTCCGGTTCAAAGCCAAGACCCGTGACAGAGGTTATTTAACAGAAGATGAACTCAAAAGATTTATGTCTGTGGAACTTCGCCGATACAAGCAACGGCAAGTCCGGGATATTTTCGTGTTCCAAGCCTTTACAGGATTGGCATACTCCGATATCAAGAAACTGACTTTCGATGATATACAAACCTCTTTCGACGGAGAATTATGGCTGATTGCCAAACGCAAGAAAACCAATGCCACTTTCTATGTAAAGCTACTTCCTGTAGCCAAAAAATTGATTGAACAGTACCGTCTTGTAGCCAGGAGTAATTATATATTTCCTGTTCCCACTTTTGGCGATAGTATGAACCGATGCCTGCAACGTATTGCTAAATTATGTGGAATTACTAAGCGGATTACCACGCACATGGCCAGACACTCGTTTGCTACAACCGTCTGTTTATCAAAGGGAGTGCCGATTGAAACCGTCTCTCAGATGCTGGGGCATTCTTGTATTACCACCACACAAATATACGCCAAAATAACCAACGAAAAGATCAGTAAGGATATGGCAGCGCTGACAGACAAGATTGGAGATACATATCAGCTTGATACCGACAGAGATGAATCGGACTATAGGAATATTAAGCGTATCGGTAAAAAGCAGAAAGCAATGTTTATTCGTAAAAAGAGGGAAAACAATCCGGTTGATCCCTCAAAATACATCATACGAAAATAAGTAAACTGTTTATGTATAGTAAAATGAAACGGATTGACTATAAAAAATCAATCCGTTTCATTATTATACTTTGTGCAATGTGCAATGTGCAATTTACATTCTCCTCCCTCTTTTCCTGGGCTGTATAACCGGTTGCTGTAGTTTCTTTTCTTTACCTGCAGCTTCTTCTTTCAGATGCGGGAAACGTTTGTTTTCCTCCCGGGTCATGTCTGTCAAGCGAGCCGCTATGTCTTCCCAACGGAAGTCTTTTCCCAACAAATTGATCCTTTCCGAGAAACGGATATCATCGTAATAGTTGAGCCCTTTAAGTGCCCGGTACGGATTTGTCTGCGGGTATTTCGCTTCGAATGCCGTCAGCATCTCTTTCAGCGAAAGATAGCCGGACAGGTAAGCCACATCGATAAAATCTTTCAGCCGGGTCCCGTTATCGCCAATAGCGGATAACTTCATGGCGGCAATATCTTTCAGGCCGTACAGTCGTACGCCGTCTTCCTGTATTCTTGGCTCCACATCCGGATAATCATGCCGAATGAAATCTAACTTTATGCCATTAACTTCTCCTTTCAGGCTATAGCCTTCCAGAAAATCACCTTTAAAAGTATAGTTCTTCTGAAGATATTGTTCCAGCTGTACCGGATTAAATTCTTTTGTGGTGAATAAATCCAGATCGATACTTTTCCGGTGCCCGATCAATAAAGATAAAGCTGTACCTCCGGCCAGTGCAAAACCACTGAATGTACTGTCATTCATTATTGATTTTAAGAGTGCATAAGTGCCTGCCTCGACTGTTTGCGTATGTAACATTTGAGTTCCTCCTTCTTTAAATTAAAAGCAGTACAAACAAAAGCAATATCTTTATCGGAAAGGTTCAATACTTCATCCTGTATGATCTGTTTTACTCCCTCTATGCCTCCATAAAGAGCAAACATGGCATAATAATCCTCATCCCGGCCTCTTTCAATAACACGTTCGACAACCAGAGCCCGCATATATTGCCAGTCGAAACCGGTAAGATCATATTCCCACAGCAGGCTGTGCCTTACTTTCGGTTCAAGTTTGATTCGTTCTTTCCAATCGGACCACATAGGTATATCTTAAATATGAATATCACAATGACATAACAAAAATAAGTATTTATATCCAATTTGCCGGTTTTGACCGACTTAAATATAAAAAAATTGATTGCTATTGTTTTGTCCTGCAATGTGTAAATAAAAATATGATTCCTTACTAATAGTTTCTTATTTATCTGCCCACAAAATAACAGGAAGAGAATAAAACGCCAAACCCTATGCCCTGACGGGTTTTCCTTTCAGGAAAAGGTTTGTCTGATTTATCCTTCTTCCTGTAAAAAGAATGTTTAGCAGGTAAAAAAGAAAAAAATGTTTTGTTTCCCTCCATTCCCGCCTTAGAATGGCAATTCGGGTGAGCGGTAGTTATCATACAAAACTTGCTGTAATTCCTTCTCGGGATAGAGTATCTTACCACCGATAGTTGTATGACAAATCATCCGCTTATCCCGCAGGGTTTGAAGTGTCCGGGGTGAGATATGGAGATACTCCATCACTTCTTCCCCACTCAGATAACGGTTGTCCGACAATGTCGGGCGATGCCTATCGTGAACACTCTGCGCATCCTCCAAAGCCTGCTCTATCTGCCCTTGGAGTTCCTTGAACTCCTCGGAGTCAAAATTGATATACTTATCCATAAGGCTATTCCTTTGCAGGTTTTATCTCTGCCAAAAGCAAGTCATTAATATCCGACTCTTTAAAATACACCTTGCCGCCCAACATAGCATACGGAATCTTTCCATTATTACGCCATGTTTGCAAGGTACGTTTGGATATACCCAGAGCACGACAGACATCTGCCGAGTCCATTCAGCCGTCACGGGGATTGGAACAATATAGTTCTTTCAATGCACTTACTTCAAATTTCAATCTGCCTATCTGTTGCTTGAGCCTCTCCCATGCTAACAGGTCAATACATACAATCTCCATAGTTTTAAGCTTTAGCCATTTTTAAGTTTTACTTTTTACTTCTGTTCCTTATCACTGTTAAACGTACTTGCCAGCGAACGCTTTAAGCCTTCATTGGCGGCACGGGTAATTAATTCTCTGTTTACCGATAGATGGTCAGCAAGAATATTCGACAACAGGATAGTCGGGGTAATATCCGGAACGATATGCTGTAAGGAGGCAACAAGTGTCTGTAGCTTTTCTTTCATTCGCACATCAATATATACCGGGGTATAGTCCTTAACTTTCTGTGCTGTCAGAAAACGTCGGGCATAGTCTTCCTCATCTTTCTTACGGCCAGCTTTTGCCTTGGCAGAAGTTGGCATTCATGTACTATCTTCAATTATTTCGGATATATCATTTTTTTCTGTTTCTGATTTAGTATTTTCAAGTCCGTCACTCATACTGGGTTTATTTTTAAATGTGAATAATAATGTTTAGTGATTTAATAAATGTAAGTGTGTTAATAGTGCATACTAACACTTACAAACATAAACTCACTCAAACATCCCTGATACGATTGGATTTATTGGCTCTATACATAACTATGCACTCCCGGAGAATAATAGATATACGACATAGTATATCGATGCTTCCGAAATCAGGAACAAAATTATCGACTTACTGATGCCCACGCTGTTTGCATAACAGCTTTACCTAACAGGTTAGGGCAGTATGGTATTGATTGTCAATACATATCGGTTGAGGTATATAATCAAGAAAGGCAAATTTGATTGAAATTATCAAATCGCATATAAATATCAATCAGCTGATATTCAGATAATCATGCAAGATTGGTAAGTAATAGGAATATTTATGGTTAAAAATGGCAAATAATATTTTTTAACTATTCAGGGTTGTACTCCCTTAATTCTTCTATCAGGTCGTCTATATTTTCAAGTCCGGTAATACGCTCTTTCTTATTTCGATTACGACAATTGAGCAGTTGTTGCATATTGATGTAGTGTGTATTATCTCCGTATCTTTCTTTATTGCCCTCAGTCCGGAAAGATATAAAGTCTTTATTACCATCGGCAACAGATACCCATGTATATTTGATATAACCGGAATCCATCAGCTGGTCAAAAAGATAAACTAATGATTTTTGGTTGGTAACCTGTAGTGGCTCTGATAATTTACCGGATAATAACTTCTTTAATTCAGAAACTTTTATTTTTAGGCGAAACAACCTAATCTTTTCTATGCAGTCTGCTAATAATGTATATTGTTCTTTATTCAGTTTGGGTTGGTAAGAACGTTTGGTAACTTTGGGTTTAACTTTAGTCTCCTTGACTATATTGCTTTTAGGGGTTGGCAACTTTTCCTGAGTAATATTCTCTTTGGGAGTATCTTTTGAGGGAGTTGGAAATAATTTCTCATATTTTATACACAAGCGTTCCAAACTTACAAGGTCTACCAACTCTTTAAAGTAAGGTAAATCTATTTTTGTTAGTTCTTCGGTATAGTTGCCAGATGTTATATTATTCGCAGGTTTAACAAATCCTCTGTACTTCCGATAGACATCTTTTGTAATATCATCATAGAAATCACTGTACCAAAGATAGTCTTCCCGTCCGTCACGCAAATATCTTGGAATACTTACCAATGGAGGATTATTGCGGATAATGTCCAATATCTTTCCCCGATAATGAATAATATCATCATTGGTAGGCTTCATACCTATGACCAAACCCAGAGCCGTTTCATAGTTTATTTCCACAAAACTATCTAAACATATCTGTACCTCCCGAAATGCTTCGGGAATATTGCTGTCATAATCCAACTGTTCTTCAAACTCATACATAGTCTAAAGATAATTATTTCCGAAGTAATATTACCCATATTACTAACAGAAGTAGCTAAAGTTGCTTTAGATTGGTAATGTGGGTAGCAAATAAATGTAAGGTAAAGCAAAGTTATACCTATCAAATTATCAATGATATAACTACAATAATTATAATATATATTTGTGTCTGTATCCATGTTGGATGCCCCTAAATATATAGTAAAATGAGAATATTTATTAAACCCATTCAACCAAACTGCTCTACCTACCCATGAAGAGCAATAGGCAATATATTGATAGTATTGCAAGTTTCGAAGCTTTCGATAAGGCACTCACTTCGGAGTGAAAATGTTGCCACCGGATCAAAAAACAAAGAGACTACCGCCTCTTTATTTTTTTCTCGTTGTCAAAGGAGCAAGGTAATCTTTCGGGTAACCCAAAACTCGCTGCGCATCCTTTTGAATTACTTCCGAAACTACCTTGCCCTTGCAGGGGGCTCAGCCCCATACAGTATGCTCCCGATGGTCACATGACTGATGGAGCTGTGGAGCGAGACTATACTTCATCTCCCGATGGTCGCTTTCGTTTCGTCTCGCCCGAGTGTCCAAATACACTCGAATTTTCCAAACCCAAAATGTAAAGGCTATGGAAAATAAGAGAAAGAATAAACCGAAAGGCGGAAGACCTGTAAAGGGAGAAAACAAATTGAGCGTTCCGATCAATCTAAAACTGACCCCAAAGGATTATAATTCGGTGAAGGAAAAAGCTGAGATATTGGGGATGAGTCCGACTCAATATGCCCGTGAATTAACATTAAATGGCAGTATCAGATCTCGTTTTACTCTGGAAGAATTAGACCTGATCCGACAATTGGCAGGTATGGCAAATAATCTGAATCAGATTGCAAGACGAGCCAATATAGCAGGGTTTAGAGATGTCTATTCAGAAACGATGGGAATGGTTGAATACTTTAAACAATTGGTAGATGATCGCTAAAAACATTAAGGGAAAGTCATTTAAAGGCTGTGTCAATTATGTAATGAATGATACAGCCGAACTGCTCGAAGCCGAAGGTGTATTTGCGAATAGTACCCAAAGCATGATCCGAAGCTTTGCCATGCAACGCTCAGGCAGAAAGGAGATAAAACAGCCTGTCGGGCATATTCCGATATCCTTTTCTCCCGAAGATAAACACAGGATGACTGATGATTTTATGGTGCAATTAGCCAAAGAATATATGCAGGAAATGGGAATCAAAAATACCCAATATATCATTGTCCGACATCACAATACGGATAATGACCACTTGCATATTGTGTATAACCGTATCGATAACGACTTGAAATTAATTTCTGTCAATCACGATTACAAGCGGAATATCAAGACCTGTAAGAAGCTAAAAGACAAATACGATCTGACTTATGGCAAGGGAAAAGAGAATGTCAAACGGGAGAAGCTCAACAATCCGGACAGGGCAAAATACTATATTTATGATGCGATAAAATCAGTTTTGCCTGATTGCAAACATCCGGCTGATTTGCGATTTGCCCTCCAAAAGTTCGGGATTGAGCTCGAATATAAACTAAAGCGGACAACCAGAGAGGTTGAAGGTGTGTCATTCCGATACGACAATGTGTGCTTTAAAGGCTCGGAGATTGATAGGAAATTCAGCTTCGGAAATCTAAAAAAAGCATTTGACAGGAATGTTGAAGAAGCAAAAAAACGAGGATTAGAGGAACAATTGAGAGAACAGGAAGAGCAGAAAGCCAAACTGGAAACGGACAATAAAGCGAGACAGGAAGTCGAACAAAAACTGAAAAACCCATCTATCAGAGGTGTGGAATTGTCATCGGAACAATGGCAAACATTGCAAGAAGGAGGCTTTATTTATCTCGAAAATATGATGCAGAAAGATAATAGTAGTCAATTCTCGGCTTATATATTTTTGAACGATGAAAAGAATAAGGTCTTTTTTAGCAGCAAAAATCCGGATGAGTTTATCAAATATGGAAAGTATGAAATGCGTATCCGAGATAAAATTCTTGTCGAAAGTGGCTTTATAGCAAAAGCCAAAGTTAAATGGTATGGTGGTGGGTTTGCATATCCGTTTCTCTGGAAAACCAATAAAACGGACACAGAATATAAGGAGTCATTTAGAGATCCGCGATTGCCAAAGGAGGAAAAAGCGGAAGTCAAAAAGCAGATTATCATTCCGAAAGTGAAGAAAGCGAGGGGGCTTAAATAATTCAAATAACCAAGGAGCTGTCTCAAAAATATTTTTATCTCCCTGAGAATTGATATTTGAAACTAGTCTCAGATACAGACCCAAAGAAAAAGCATAGAAAAAGGGGCTTGTCCAACATTTTGGACAGCCCCTTGGTTATCAAATGAAAGCAGTTTCTCAATATTATTTTATTACTTCAATTCTAAAAGAGTAATTTAACGGTGCATTGATAGGGATCATATATTCATCCAATGGGTTAGGGCCACAAGTAGCATTGCCCAGCCCTTGTTGTATGCAATCGAGATTTAGATAAATCTGCGGCTGACGAATCTTCTCCAGATTAAAATCATGCTTAGCCTCCCAAACGGCTTTGTCCGTAAAATGTAAAGCACTGAAGGCTAACCTATCTTTCGAGGTAATCTTTAACCCATGGTTATTATTATCCTTTATCTCAATCCAGCGTATGCCTTCTCTATTACCCATACTTTGAGCTCTCATATAATGCTCGCTTTCCATATCCAATGCCGTTGTTGCATACAATCCCACATCGGCCGATTTAATTCGATCTGTATAATTCTCATGAGGGCCTTTTCCGTAATATTTAATTTGGTCAAATCCTTCGGGCAATTGCATCTGGAGTCCCAAACGACGTATAATAGAACCATCGGACGGCTTTGTGAAACTGGATTCCACATCTATTGTTCCATTTCCATAAACGATATATTTAATAAGATATGGCATCTTTATCGGATTTTGGCTCTCAATTTGTGTCACATAGTCACTTATAATAGTTACCGATTTATTGTTGTCGGCAACCGCAAAGTTGAATATCGGTTTATCAGTAGTTGTTTGGTAGTAATTTTGGTCCGTAAACTGGTCATTATTCACACTTCGATACCAATTTAAGTCCAATCCTTTTTTATTATGTATGTACTCTGTGTTTTTATAGTTCATCAAAATCATCTTTCCCGTTGAAGTATCGAATACGATATTGAAATCTCGGCCAGATATAGTCAATTCTCCTACCGAAATTGTAGCCGTCAATTCGGGCAGCGATTCCGCAGCAACGAGCGATATATTGGGACGTTGGGTTAATGCAAACTGTGTTGAAGCTATGGAATGCCCCTTGTCAGCCCATGAAGTTTTGTCTTTCAGAACGGCTTTTATATTCAAAAAATATTCCTTACCGGGGATATAGTTTCGCTTGAAAGGTATATCTATGACTGTTTTTGCATTAGGAGCAAGATTTATTGTTGGCATAGCTGCCGATTCAATAACAATTCCGTCTTCTAAAACTTCCCATAAAACATCAAATTCGTTAAGATCAAGGAAATCATATTTGTTTTCAATCTCTACCTTTCCCGCATCAAGGGCAATAGGTTTAAATTTGATATATTGATAAATTCTTTTCAACTCTATTAGCTTTGCTGTTATCCGGCGATCGGCAGTCGTCAGTCCATTACAAGAGAAATCACCATCGTTCGGTTTATCTCCAAAGTCACCTCCATAGTAATAACGATTATCGGGCTCACCAATTTTGTTATGGACCTGATCGGCCCAGTCCCATACACAAGCTCCAATCATACGCTGTGAGTTGTTTTCTATGTATTCCCAATACTCGGACAGATTACCCATTGCATTACCCATCGAATGAACATATTCGCACAAAAAGTAGGGCTTTTCCGAGTTTTCCATATCAAAGGTTCTCATCCTGTCAATAGACGGATACATATGAGAATCAATATCTGCTACCTCGTTTTTTCCTTCATAATGAATAGGTCTGGATGGATCTAGTTCTTTTGCTCGTTCACGCATTGCCCAGAAATTGTTGCCTCCTCCAGCTTCATTACCCAACGACCAGAATACGACAGAAGGATGATTTTTGTCTCGCTCTATAACTCGCTCTATTCTATCTACATATGCATCTACCCAAGAAGCTTTGTTGCTTATGGACATATCACCATGATTTTCGAGATCGGCTTCATCCATCACGTATAAACCATAAAAATCGAACATGGCATACATCTTAGAACTGTTAGGGTAATGACTTGTTCGTATTGTGTTTATGTTATTCTGCTTCATCATCAGAACGTCTTTCTCCATTAATTCTACCGGAATGGTCTTTCCAAACTTTGGATGAGTATCGTGCCTGTTAACACCTTTAAAGAAGACCTGCTCTCCGTTTATATAGACACGTTTGTTCTTGATTTCAACTTTTCGGAATCCGAATTTAGAGGACATGGCTTCCAGTTCTTTGCCCGTCTCGTCTTTTAACGATAATATAACACTATAAAGATTTGGTTTTTCGGCCGACCATAAGACAGGTTTCTTTATATCCGTAGCAAGGTCTATTTTTACTTCCTGAACTTTGTTGATGGGCTGAATTTTCTTTGTTAATGATGACACTATTTTACCTTTATTGTCAAGGAGGTCTATACCGAGTGTGAGCGGAATAGATGTCTTATTATCATAGTTGCGAATGACAGCTTCTACTTTAAAAATAGATGTATTAAAATCGTCTCCATTAAATTCCGATTTCAAGAAATAATCCCTTATATGCGTTTTGGGAGTAGCATATAAATATACACTGCGATGAATACCTCCAAAACGAAACATATCTTGATCTTCGATATAGCTACCGTCTGTCCATTTATATACTTCCACGGCAAGGGTATTTTTACCATTTGCTATATATGGAGTAATATTAAACTCGGCATCGTTGTTTGCACCTTCGCTATATCCAACTTTCTGCCCGTTTATCCACACATACATGCCACTATACACACCATCGAAATGGAGTATTACCTCTTTATTGTTCCAATTGTCGGGAATAATAAATTCTTTTCGATACGATCCCACAGGATTTGGCTCCTTTTCGATAGTATATCCTTTTACAGTCTGAATAAGTGGAGGATTCTTTTTAAAGGGGTATGTATAATTTGTATATAAGATGGTTCCGTATCCAAGACTTTCCCAACAAGATGGAACTTGTATTTCTTTCCACGATGACACATCATAACTTGTTTTATAAAAGTTTATCGGCCTATCGGAAGGCTGTTTAACCCAGTTAAATTTCCACAAACCGTCTAACGATTGATAGTATTCCGAAGTTGGTTCTAGCCACGGAGTTTCGTAATATTTATCGGCTTTCAGGCTTGTAGTATTCGGATAAACAATGTACGTGCTATGACCTTTTTCTTTATTTACGGCAAATATCAGTTCGTTCTCCCATTCTGTTTTCCCTCTTACTATTTTTTCTTTTGGTGCATTTACGGATGTTTCTACAATTGTCCACAGCTGAGATGTATTAGGCATCTGGAAAAGTTTAGCGGCAGATTTTTCTTCTCCATTCAAAGCCAGATTCATTTTACTTTTGTGTTGTGTTATAGTAAAACTACCCATTCCTGAAGCTGTTATTTGCCATTGTTGATTGGGATTGCCCATATCTGTCTCCCATTGTATGACTTCATTGCCATGTTCTGTAGCTATATTGTTAAAATTGTCTATACTCTTTTTTGCAAACGGATTTTCTATTATATAGCTCCCATTGGGTAGACGCACTATTCTCCATAGCTGTCCCTTATTATCTTTTTGTCTTTTGGAAAGATAGATACGAGACTCGTTTTCGTCACTTTGCATATTGTCTACGGCCAATCCAGATGGACTGATTATTTGATACAGTTTTTTAGGATTGAAACTTTGAGAAAATATTTTTGCAGGAAAAATCAGTAATATTATTAATAGTAATGAAAAATGGTTCGCTATTTTTGTCATAATTTATATTCCGTTAGAAGTTACAAGATTGATTGTGTAATATATTTATAATAGTCCTTGACGCTCTAACTGTCCTAATACCGATAGTATTTCAACAAAAGCACCTTGTTGTAATATATCCCAGGACGATTGGCCATTTCCGTCACAATAGTCCTCATTCAACAAATTAGTGTTGGTATTGCGGCTTGTTTTCCAAACGTGTTGCATTGTCTTAGCATATGATGTTACATATTTGTTATTATTATCTATTTTATATAACTCAACAAAACCTCGAAATAGTATTGCATTAAACCAAACATGAGACGATTCTACTATTTTAAAGTTTTGACCAAGCGCAGCCGAATAGTAATCCTTGAAAAATCTATTGTAAGAAGCTTCAGCTATGTTCTGCGCATCTGTAAGATACTGTGGATCTTTGGTTATTTTATATAATAATGCTGCTGCTTGCATAGGTTGTCCGGAGTTGTATGAATATTTTGATGTTTCGACTTGCAAGCCCGAATTTGGATCATTCGGATCATTCAGCCTCGCATTATCCCAATACAAATAGTCAGACGGATCTTGTAAAACCGTTTTACACCAGCTATATAATTCTTTTGCGCTTTTCAGATAAGATTCGTCATTTGTCTGCAAATATAATCTTGCAGCCATTACTGCTGCCGGAGCAGTAGAGCAGGTATGCTTGGATTGAGAATCTTCTTTCCAATATATTCCTCCACCCATTATATTGTCTGTTCCTTGTAGTAAAAAACGCCATACCATTTCGGCATTGTCTAGATATTCTTTTTTACCGGTTTGTTCATATAAATTTACCATATCTATACCTATCCAAACATTGTCGTCATAAAAACGTTCATCATTATCGCCTATATAAGTCCCGTAAGCTTCGGCACGACCTCCTTTTTTATTGCGGAATTTATTGATAGAATAGAGGAACCTATCATCATAGTTTGTATACTTTTGCTCTATAGCTGAGTTTAATGACGCCTCCCTTATATTCGTATAACCCGAGAAAGCGGATCCTTGTCCCCACACAGCTGCTATTCCGTCCCAATATGGACCGTTGACGTTTGGATAGCTGCTATTCCATGCATCGTACTTTCCGCCAAAATAGAGTTTTATAACAGAGGTCATCAAAGTATCTGCCATGTTTAGGAAGAGAGGAATGTCTTTTGGATCGTAAAAGGCTCCAATGTCTGTGATTCGTGCTTCGGAACGGGCTCCTATCTCATTGATGGCCACAAGTGATACTATGTAATCATCTCCGGCGGGAATTTTTATTGTATCGCGACATACGACAGATGGTAATGCATCAATCTGAATCGAAGTGTTGCTTGATTCGGGCGCATCTTTTAATCGATAAGAAATCTCTATTTTAGACAAATGTTTATCTTCAGGATTCAGCCATGTGACAAGAGCGTCATTATTGACGTTTATAAATTGGGCTGATAAATTTATCACAGGATTTATTTCGTCTTTGACTACTTCTTCGGGAATGTATCTGTCTGCAATCTTGGGTATATCATTATCATCATTGCACGAATATAAGAAGATAAGTGTGAGAACCAATAATATATTTTTCATTTTATATAAAATTTATAGGTTGAGAATGTTTACAAGTAGTATATATTACAAGATACATACTACTTGTAGAATAATTTCAGAATAGAATATTTATTCAATTTTACGATTCAGTACTGAGACGTTTTGTTGCCTCTTTTATTGTAATCCATTCAGACCATGCGGCAGTGTTGTTGTCGCGTGTTCTGTATTTGTAATACAATAGAAAACGCTTCGTTTTGCTCTCGTATATATTCTGATACAAGAAATCGTCCTGAGTACTGTTTGGTGGTGTCAACAGTTGAACTTCCAGTGTCCCTAAATCAGGCATATATGGCTCAATCCGTACCGTGTTATCACTTTGCACTTCAACCGTCATTGCATACCTTGCAATAGTCTTAAGATCGGCAACAAATTTGGTATTTGACACAAGCATCCTCACTTTGTTATGGTTTAGCGGTTCTACATTCTTTGATCCGCTAATGCTGGCCGTATTACCATTATTCAACACCTGATAACCCTTCATTGTGTACAATGTCGTCTCTTGCGTATTGGCGTATTTATTATATTTATAGATACGACACAAAACATTATTTTTAGCCTCGTTTATTTGATAATGGGATACATCCCTTATTTTGAGCGGAATGAAATAAATAGAATCGGGAGAAAGTTTATCCAACACTTCTTGTTTGATAATTATAGGCAATGTTGTATAAGGATCAATATCATTTTTATGTAAAAAAGCGGTCATTGATGGCATTGTAAAAGAATTACCATCCATGTCTTTAGCATATTTATCCTCATTGATGTCAAAATTACTATAATTATATTTTGTTAATATATCATGATCTTTTTCAAGTGTTATCCGAGTGTCAGTATCTATGTACTTTGTACCGCTACAAGCTATGGAAACACTGCATGTATCTGTTTGCTTATTCAAATCAAACAACAGGTTGTGTATCTGATCATTATCACTCACTATGTAAAAATATTTTTCATATAGTTCTTTTTCGAATTTTTCGTCACTGTCGCAGCTTCCAACCGAAACTATCAGTAAGGAAATTATTATATATTTTATTGTTGTTCTCATTCTCATTTATTTTTTAATTTGGCCATCCGGGATTTTGATCTAAGTCTCGTACCTTTCTTATTTCAGTCCTCGGAATAGGCAGGTACACTAATCTTTTATTTACAACGCGGGTCCTTACACGCGAATGATTAACGATTACCTTGTTATAATATCCCGGCTCGGTAGATTCTACATCCATGCCGGTAATAGGTTCGCGCTCGGTTTCTTCATATATACCCCATCGGCGAACATCATAATATCTACGGTTTTCGAAAAGAAATTCAACCATGAGTTCATCTTCTATCAAGCTTTGTATTGTATTTCGGTCAGAAAGCTCTCCGGTAGTCAGTCCTGGTAACCCCGCTCTATAACGTACTTGATTGAAAGCTTCGGCTATCTCGTTTGTATTCCGAGAAGCAATATATTCAAATCCATCAGGTAACGTTATATTATAAGTACCTTGCAAATTATTTAAGGCTTCGGCATGTGCCAAAAGTATCTCGGCATAACGGATAATCGGAAATGGTTTATCTACCCGCTGCGATCCATCTCCTTTCCATGCATCAGACTCGTGAATAAATTTTGTAATTACATATCCGGTACTTGGATAGTCGTTGGCTATATTTTCGCCA
Organism: Dysgonomonas gadei ATCC BAA-286; assembly: GCF_000213555.1. GTDB lineage: Bacteria > Bacteroidota > Bacteroidia > Bacteroidales > Dysgonomonadaceae > Dysgonomonas > Dysgonomonas gadei. The sequence continues at coordinate 33,325 of NZ_GL891988.1, read as the reverse complement.
CTGTATCGTCCCGAATTTCCCGCTCTATCATACGTTATGGTAAGATTTTTACGGTTGCTTTCACTTGTTGAATTGGCAGTCCAAAAGCGTCTCGAAAATCCAACAGATGCATAAAATCTCATCTCTCTATTAGCATACATATTACTTATTCCGTTGTTGAGGATATAGCCCGAAAATGTTTTGCGGCCGGTACTCGTCATTCCATCTTCCGAATATGGATATTGTGCACTGGAGTTTGATATTGTTCTTCCGTCTACCATACGGTATTTATCTACAACCTTCTGAGTAATACACATACCATTCCATCCTCCCATAATTTCGATATTAAAGGAATGGCGAGTAACTTCTTTTACCCCATCGGACATTCTGCCCCAAATAAACTCGGGATTCGTTTGAGGAATAGCTTCCCCGGTAAACATGTCCGAATATGACTTAAAATGGTCTATACCTCCTGCTCCTAAAGGGAATTCGGCATTTGGAACATTAGCCGGAAGTTGAGGTGTATTGGCATCTTTCTTTATGGTATATAACTCGTACTTAGGATGTGTCATTTTTATTATTCGTGCTGTTGCAGCGGCAGCCAATGCCCATCGGTCTTCATGATATTCTTGCGATACGTAGTGCGCTCCATCGACTTTTCTTGTCCAAGATCCAAAATATGTTTTAGCCGCAGTACCTCCATTATATAATGGGCTGGCATGTTGCAGGCGTAGCCTAGCTATAAGTCCATAGGCAGCACCTTTAGTAGGTCTTCCGAATTGACTGATGGCAACTGTAGGAGGAAGATGTACTGCCGCTGCTTCAAGTTCGTTACAAACATACTCAATCGACTCATCGTATGTCGAACGGTGTGTATTGTAATACTCGGCTGACTCGTTGCTGTCAAGTACCTTATCGCCAAGTATGACAAGAGGCCCGTAATCCATCAACAAATTGTAATAGGCATAGGCTCTCATAAAACGGTTGTAAGCCAATATCTCGAACTTGTCTGTGGTGTTCATATCCTTAGCCTCATCAATGCGATTAAATATAATATTGGCCTTTCTAATTATCTTATACATCTCAGACCATTTTCCGAGGCCTTGTAGATTGTCGGGGGTTACCTCGCCCAATACAAAGGCCATTCCTTTAAACTGGTCGGATTTAAATGTTGTGAAAGCTTCATCTGTCGCAACGGGTCCGGGGGTATATCCGTAGAATAATATTTTTCCTTCGTCGGGAAACTCGGCGGCTGTAGCCCAGAGATAACGCTCTATGTTCCTTTTGCTTACAAATACCGAATCGTAAGACAGCGTATCTTTAAAGTTGTCTTCTACATTAAGAAAATCGCAAGAGCTCATCAATGATATGATGAATAGATTTACAGCTAAAATCTTTATCTTATTTTTCATGTTTGCCATATTTAGAAGTTTATATACATCTGAAATGAATATCTGGCAGGAATTGGATATGCCCGTCCATTTTTAGTTGTCTGTTCAGGATCCCACAATCCACCTATCTTATCCCAAACATAAAGGTCTTGGCCTACCAATTGTAAATCGATTGAGCTTACACCTATTTTACTTAATTCTTTCAGTTTAAGGTTATAATTGATACTAATTTCCTGAAGTCTGATATATTGTCCGTTGGCTTTCCAGAACGTAGATTTTTTTGTATTGTTGGCACTTCCACCATAACTAAGTCGTGGAAATCTAGCATTAGGGTTCTCTGTTGATGGGTCGCCTGAATATGAGGCAGGAGTCCATCTGTTTTTTTGATCTGCTACAATAGACAGTACATTTCCTGTCTCGCCGTACAAAAATGGATAATAGCCAAATCCGTCAGACTCTGATGTATAGAAAAAGTCTTTTTTTCCAATTCCTTTAAACAGGAACCCGAACGTAAGATTTTTATACCTGAACTCGCCTCCAAAACCGTACATCAATCTTGGATAATTATCATACGCTAGAGGGACCTCGTCATCCGAATCTATTCGTCCATCTCCATTCACATCTTTATATTTTATATCTCCGGGTTCATAATTTCCAAAGGTTTGTATGGGACTGTTATTAATATCGTCTTGGTCGCGGAATAACCCCAAAGCTATATATCCTCTTTGTATTTGATATGGCCATCCGCTATAATTTTGATATTGATACTTCTGTTCAACCTGTTCCCAATTGCTTATATTATTTTTGGACAGGGTATAATTACCTCTGATAACAAATGACATATTTTCATTCAGTTTTTGAGTGAAAGAGATATTTCCATCAGACCCCCAACTTTTCATCTTTCCCACATTTCCATAGGGTAAATTTACCAGACCTACAAAATCAGGTATCTGACTTCTTTGTTGGAATATTCCATCACGTCTATCTACAAAGTAGTCAATCACGAAATCAATCTTATTATTGAATAATTTTCCTTCGATACCTATATCCATTTTTTTTGATTTTTCCCACTTCAGGTTATCGGCACCTACAATAAACTCCGTAATTCCACCCCCTACTATATTTCCCCACGAGCTTGAATTCCATCCAATATTGGCTCCACTATTCATTATAGTGAGATATGGAAATCTCTTGTTGGAAATTCTGTCATTCCCCACAAGACCATATGATCCTCTAATTTTGAGGAAGTTTAACCATTTAAGGTTATCTTTTATGAGTGAATAATTCGTCGGAATCCATCCTAAGGCAATGGAAGGGAAGAACCCGAATTGGCGTCCCGGCTGAAAGTTTTCGGAGCCGGTGTATCCAAAATTCAGGTCTACCATATAAGTATCCTCAAAGCCATAGGTCAACCTGCTCGATATCCCTTGATAGCGTTTTGGTATAGATGCCATTGTTTTGAAGTTGTCATCGGCAGCTCCAATATCGTAAAGATTTTTTTCAGAGCTCATGTAATAGTAAATCAGAGCCGATGTACGATGCTTCTCTCCAAACAGTTTCTCATAATTCAGATTTGCCTCAAAATGATATTTTGTATATTGATTCTGATAATTTGAGAATTGAGCTTTTACTTCCTCTTGTTTTTTTACTAGCTGCAACTGGCCATTAGTATACCGTCCTGTAGCATAATACATTTCGGGAAGTACATGCCGGCGCTCCCAATATTCTGTATTTCGGGTATAAGCACCCTGCGCCCGAGCTTTTAATCCATCGGTTATAAATGATAGATCTTGACTCAAAGCTAGAGTAATTTGGTTATTACTATTTTCGGTTTCTTTTTTCCCTGTATGGTTTATCATCACATACGGCGAGTAGGCATTGCCTGTACCGTATGCCGGCAATTGGCCTGTCGAATATTTGGTTGGTATTGTAAGTGGAGTGAGTAATGCTTGTGCATCCCATATTGCATCGGTAGCATTACTGTCGGAGTTTCCCGGTTCGGTCTTATTGCTAAACCAACCATCTACGCCAAAGTAAAGGCTGGTAGTTGACGTCAAATTCATATCTATATTAGCACGGTAGTTGTAAGTATTGTATCCCAGGCCATTATTGTATTTACTATTCTTATCAATTTTGTATGCTGCCGACTCGTCGGACATTCCAAGGCTAAGAAAATATTTAGCCAGACTGCCACCGCCTCTTGCGCTTATATAATATGTTTGCTGAAATGATGTATTGTTCAATGTTTCTTTTCGCCAGTCTACATTTGGGTAGATATCCGGATCGAGGTTGTGCTTGATGGCATACATGGCCATATCATCATACAGAGGCAGGTCTCCTCTTACAACTTTGGCCTCGTTTGCAAGTTGAGCATATTCATAAGCTGGCAAATAATTGGGCATTCTTGTCAATCGAGACACAGTAAAATTGGCTCGTGCCGTTATATTCAGTTTATCAACAGTACCTCGTTTAGTCGTAACCAGAATAACTCCGTTTGCACCTCTAACTCCGTATACTGCAGTGGCTGATGCATCTTTAAGGATAGAGAAACTTTCTATATCGGACGGGTCTATATTGGAAAGATTCCCTTCTAATCCATCAATTAGTACCAACGCACTGCTGCTGGCACCGAATGTACCTATCCCACGCACCCAAAATTCTGATGTATTTTTACCCGGTTCACCACTGGTTTGTTGTGATATTATACCGGCAACACGTCCTCCCAGCATATTGTTGATTGATGTTGCAGGCGCTTTCAACTGATCAACGTCTACGTTTGTAACAGCACCAACAATACTTATTTTTCGTTGCGACGCCCCCATCCCTGTAACAACAACTTCGGTCAGATCCGAAGATTTTACTTTCAGTTTTACGACAAGATTTTTTTCACTTTTGGTTACCAAATGTTCATAAATGTTGTATCCGATATATGAAATTTGGAGAACATCACCGACTGATGCCTTTATTGAAAATTGTCCATTTGTATCAGTTGTTGTGCCTATTCCGGGACGATCCTTTAGGAAGACAGTTGCACTCGGAACCGTTTCGTCAAACTCATCATATACTACTCCTTTTATTTCCAATGTATTTTGAGCGCATACAGCAGATAATAGCGATGATAGCATTATTGACATCATGATTATTAATATTTTCTTCATTTCCGATGTATTAGGTTAAAGATTAAGTTATTGTAGTGTTAATTTGCGTAGACATCTGTTGCCATAGTCTGCAATATAAACATCTCCATTTTTATCGACTGCAACTCCTCTCGGTTTTTTAAATAGAGCTATTTCAGGACTTCCATCCATATATCCTTCTTGTCCGGGCTGACCGATAGGTGTGGTAACAATACCATCTTTGTCAATCATTCTTATACAATGATTACCTTCATCGGCTATATATAAGTTTCCCTCCAAGTCTAAGGTCATCTGGCGCGGAAGGTTAAATTCGGCATCGCTCACACGTCCATCACTCCATCCGGGTTGACCCGGTGCTCCAGCAAATAATAAATGTTCGTTCGTTGCTAAATTATAGGTATATATACAGTGACGTTGAGTGTATGCGATGTATAATATTTCGGGGCGTAGTGGATGGGCAACCAAATAGCTGTCGCCACTTTCGAGGTTAGATGCGACTAATTGTCCTACACGTGTTTCGGGATCAATCTTTATCAAGTCACCCCTATATGCACGGGTATATATCATATTATCATAGTCGCTGAATGCAAAAGAGTGCTTCCAGTCTATGCTTCTAAAGTCTACCATTCCTGCCGCCTGTTGCTCTGACGATGGGTGTTGTATGAGACGCGTTTTAGCAATCCATTGGTTGGCGGGATTTAGTTCATAGAATGTATCGCCGGCATCTAAAGGAACATACACTACTTGTGTTTGAGTGTTTACGGTAGGTACATTCAGGTTATCTGTTCCGGTGAAAAGGTAGGTTACTAAGCCCGTAGCTTCGTTAAGTACGGCGCAAACAGCAGGACCAGCATCTTTACGTTGTGCCAAAAACACATTGTTCTCTTTATCTACAGATACATATTGTAAATCTCCGAATTGGGCTGTTGCCAATGTTCCTTCTTTAAATTCGGAGGTTCCGGGTTGGCCGGCAATAGTTGTCACAGCGTATTTTTCTATATAACTGAACGTGTCTTCAAATTCGACTTCTTGTGTGCCAATCTGAACTTTAATAACACAATCTTTTCCTGGTAATCGGGGAACAAGCAAGTAGATTCTTTCATTTTCGACGCTGACAACGGCAGCCTCTTTTTGATTGAAGAACACTTTTATCGACGAAGGATCTGAGCCGAAGTTATTACCTTCTATTACTAATTTGCTTGCCATCCCTCCGGTTTGAGGGAAAAACTTGCTGACGGTAACAGGCTTGTTTGGATCATATTCATCTTTTTTGTTGCTATCGCTGGAACATGAGAATATAGCTACTGCAATTGAGATAGCTATGAATAATCGGATTATTTTATTTATTTTCATACGTATTATAATTTAGTAATACATGGTGTTTATTCTAATACATAGGGCTGAAATAAAGCCAGATTAGCAAAAGGAGGACGGTTGCTTTCGGTAATAGTCAGCTTTATATATTTAAATACTTGAGGGTAGAACTCTATAGACATATCCTGCACATGGTTGTTGTTATCTCCAAAATTTATTGTGCCCAATGCTGTATATTTTATTCCATCCAAACTACCTTCTATTTCTACAACTTTGGTGTCTGTGTTCACACTTCCACTATTACGTCTTCCTATTTTTATTTTAGATATTGTTTTATTGTCGTCCATTGTTATCAGTAACCAATGAGGCAACCCGGCATCGGGTCCCCATTCGCTATGCCAATATTTGGCATAGTCATCGTTGAGAATCATATTCTTTCCACCGCCATCCGATTCCTTTTCGCTGGAACATGCCACGGTAAAGTTTGTTCGGTCTATTGGAGTAAATCCATCACCAACAGCTATCTTACAGGTACCACTCACATCGCTTCCGTCTGTTGCTTTAATGGTTATTGTAACTTCTCCGGGTGAAATTCCGGTAACTATGCCATTTGTATCAATTGTGGCAACATTTGTATCGGAAGAGCTGAAAACAACGCCTTCGAGACTTGCTGTGCTTGGTGTGAACGAGAGACCTGCCGATATGTCTACTTGCGAACCTTTTAGTACAATCATATCGGTACCTCCAATATAATTTACTTTTGCTCTCTTCACCTTCACTATATAGTTTTGCGAGATAGAACTACCATCTGTTGTACTAACTGTGAGTGTGGCACAGCCTTTTGCGAGACCCAATATCAAGCCATTATCGCTAACCGAAAATATAGTACTGTTTCCACTTTGGTAATTAAGCGTTTTAACTGTGGCGTTTTCGGGCAACACATCCACCTTCAACTGATATTTCGTGTTAGCTTCTAATTCGATGGTGTCATTGGCCAGGTTATTAATCTGAATAGATTCTATCGGCACATTGGGTACAACAACAGTAGCTGTAATAAATACACTAAAGTCTTTTGCCGATTTAATAGTCAAGGTTGCTTCACCTTCTTTCAATGCTGTTACAACTCCGTTATGGTCTACGGAAAACACATCGGTATATCCGCTTTCGTAAACAAGAGCAGCATCGTTTACAGGCGGATTTGTTGTTACCTCCAATTGTAATGTTGTACCTTTTTTTACCGATATAGCATTATTGGAATCTACATTTTCGATCGTTATAGAGGAAACTCCTATGTCCTCATCTTCATTTTCTTTATCGCTACAACCAAATAGGAATAACGATAAAAAGATCGCATTTAAAAAGAATTTCTTTTTCATAATATAATTCAGTTAAAAATTAGACAGGTTATTTATTCTATGATAGCCGCCCAACCTCCGTTACGTGCCATTTTTATTTTAATCTTGCCTCCGGAGTTAATCTCGGATATTGTTTTCTTATAATCGGACCCATATCTTCCTGCATTTACACCATCTTCAAAATAGGTTATTTTGTAACTACTGTTGGAAGGTAAGAAGTCGAACTCAAGGTCTATTGTGCGCTCCTTATCATTTGTTATACCACCTATAAACCATGTTGAACCTTTACGCTTTGCCACAATGGCAACTTCTCCAACTTCGGCCGCCAAAGCCTTCGTCTCGTCCCATGTTACTGGTACACGAGTAATAAAATCGCAACAATCCTGATTTTGATAATACAAAGAAGGCGTATCACTTAACATTTGAAGTCCTGATTCGAAAACGATATATGCCGCTAATTGAAAACATCGGGTACCCACGCTGGCCGAATGTGGCCTTTCTGCATAATAGGTGTCGGGTTGCATATTAATCATAGCTCCGGGAGTAAAGTCCATAGCTCCAACAGCATTTCTCATAAAAGGTAAATAAATAGAGTTTCTTGGCTGACATCCATGCATTTGTTCTAAGCCTCTCACGCCCTCATAAGTGAGAATGTTGGGATATTTATACTCAAGACCGGCTGGTTTGAATGAGCCATGGTAAGATATCAGTATTTTGTGTTTTGCTGCTTCCTGGGCTACACGTTCGTAATAGTTTACCATCCACTGGTCGCTGCGATCCATAAAATCTATTTTTACTCCGGCAACTCCCCATTCTTCAAATTTGGCGAAAAGTTCCATGTTGTTTTCTACTGTCAACCATGTCAACCAGAGAATAACTCCTACATTTCTTTCTTTACCATATTTAATCACTTTGTGAACATTAATATTAGGGTTAGGGGTGTAGGGATCACGGGTAGATTTTGCCCAACCTTCGTCCATAATAATATATTCAATACCATTTTTTGACGCAAAGTCGATAAAATATTTATAGGTATTTTCATTAAATCCTGATTGAAAATTTACATCCGGACCATATGCTATAGCTCCATTAAACCACTCCCAACTTACTTGCCCGGGGTTAATCCAAGAGGTGTCTTCTACCTTTGATTTTGAAGCCAATTGATAAGCTAATGTATTTTCGAGAATCTTCTTATCATCGTTTGTTATTACAAAAAAACGCCAAGGAAAAGTTCTTGTACCTGATGTTTTACATATATAGTCGGCTTCCCTCAGTATTTTGAGACTCCGATCACCATTTTCGCCAAATTCTAAAGGCACTTTTGGAAATGTAGAAAAAATGCCTTTACGATTGCCTTTCAGAAACATACATGGATAATCGGTAAGGTCGGACTCAGAGATTAGTACTCGATGATTTGCCGCCTCTATCAATACGGGAAGAGTCGACATTCTGTCGTTTGAATTCCAATCTTTTGCATATTTATGTGAGTATTCTTCCTCATATGCGGTTTTGAAACTGCCAGATTCTTGTAGATGAAGAAGATAGTCTTGAGGAAAGTTCAGCTCAAAATCTTCACTCAAAACTTCTATATCTTTATTTATTTTACTTACAAATCGATAGGCTATACCATTATCATAGGCTCTGAATTCTATTGAATAGTTGTCCTTAAATTCAAGAATTAGCTCATTGTAATGATCTGTAACTGTCGAAAATTTTAATGGTACAACAGGTTTTAATTCATTCGAAACTGTTTTTCGTTTTTCGTTTTTCAGCTGAGGTTTTTCGCCTAATGAAATACCATTCAGGTTTAGTTGCATTGTATTATTTTCTAATAACAATTCGTTATCTGCAAATACAGAGTAACAAATTTTGTCACCAATATCAATGCTTATTCTAATTTGATTTTTAGGAGACTTGAGGTCAATTCTTTTCTGTGCCATATTTTCTTCAGTGTAACAGAAAAGAAATATTAAAGTCAAGATATAAAATCGTGTTTTCATTTGTCTATTTGGTATTAATGTGATGTTTTATTGACCTTTTCATTTGAAAATGAATATGGAAAATCGGTCTCATCAATTCCTCTGTTGGTATTTGGTGTTGACGACATATCGAAAATGATGTTCGCTCCTTTTCTCAGATCACTGTGTGTGAAATAGTTTTTAGTGTGATTTTTACCATTCAGTTTCACCGTTTTCACATAGCGGTTCTTCTTCGAATTATTAGCCGATTTTATATTTATGGTTTTTCCGTTTTCCAATTTTACGGTTACTTTATCAAATAGAGGTGATCCAAGTATATATTCATCAGTTCCCGGGCATACAGTATAAAATCCCATTGCCGAAAATACATACCATGCCGATGTTTGGCCATTATCCTCATCTCCACAGTAAGCATCGGGATTCGGATTATATAGCTTATCCATAATTTCACGAGCCCAATATTGAGTCTTCCAAGGTTGCCCCGACCAATTATACATATAAATCATGTGTTGGATGGGTTGGTTACCGTGTGCATATTGCCCCATGTCTACTACCTGCATTTCGCGCATTTCGTGTATTATACCTCTGCTGCGTATACCTAGATGGCTGGGTACATTAAACACCGAATCCATCATTATGTTGAACTCTTTCTTACCTCCCATCACATCTATCAAACCTTGTGGATCATGAAACACACAAAAGCTCCAGTGCCAACTGTTTCCTTCACAAAACTCGCCACTCCAGTCTTCGGGCTTGAAGTTTGGATTGAAATTTCCTTTGCTGTCTTTACCACACATTAGCTTGTTTTTAGGATTATACACGTTTTTGTAATTGAATGCATTTTCCTTATATTGTTTCAGATCGCTTTCGGGTTTACCCATTGCTTGACCCAATTTATATATGCACCAGTCGTTGTAAGCATATTCAAGTGTGCGAGCTACATTTTGCCCAATATTCACATCGTAAGGGATATAACCATATTTATTATAGTACTCGTAGCCAACCCTACCCGATGCGGTATGCTGAAGATGGCTGTTGGCCCCATTAGTTACAGCTTTCCATAATAGGTCTGTTTCATATTCTTTCAGTCCTTTGATGTATGCATCGGCAACCACCGATGCCGAATTTTGACCAATCATAATATCTCTGTGTCCAGGGCTACCCCATTCGGGTAAGTAACCACTTTCTTTGTAAGCATTTACCAACCCGGCCTGCATCTTCTCGTTCATCGACGGATAAACCAGATTGAGGAAAGGAAAGAGGCAACGGAATGTGTCCCAAAAGCCTGTATCTGTAAACATATATCCTAGTTGTACTTGTCCGTTAAACGGGCTGTAATGAACCGTTTGTCCCTGTGCATCTATTTCGTAAAAAGTGCGTGGAAAATGGAGTGAACGATAAAGGCAGGAATAGAATGTCCGTAGATTGTCGATATTTTCATCTTCAACCACTATTTTTCCTAATACCTGATTCCATTCATCCCTGCCTTTTTGAGTTATTTGATCGAAACTATCTCCGGCTAATTCTTTCAAATTTATTTCTGCTTGTTCGTGACTAATAAATGAAGAGGCTACCTTGGCATGTACAATCTCTCCTTTACGAGTTTTGAATCCGATAATGGCTCCTGTATGATTTTCTTTGGCTTCGTATTCGTTTTTTCGAATCTCGTTATTGCCCACCACGGCTTTGTAGCTAAATGGTTTGTCGAAAGTTATTACAAAATAATTTTTGAAATTGTCGGGTACACCTCCGCTATTGCGGGTTGTGTAGCCTATTATTTTGTTTTCTTCAGAAATGATTTTCACATACGATCCTCTGTCGAATGCATCGATTACAACATATGAATCGTCGTCGGGGAACGTAAATCGAAACATGGCAGCGCGTGAGGTTGGGGCTATTTCGGTGGTTATATCCCAGTCGGCCAGATAGACGGAATAATAATAGGGTTTAGCTACTTCGGCCTTATGCGAAAACCAACTGGCGCGCTTGTCCTGGTCGAAAGTTGCTTTACCGGTAATAGGCATAATGGAAAATTGTCCATAGTCGTTCATCCACGGGCTTGGTTGATGGGTTTGTTTAAAACCGCGTATTTTGTCGGCAGTGTATGTGTACATCCATCCATCTCCCATACCACCTGTTTGGGGCGACCAAAAGTTCATACCCCACGGACGGGCTATTACAGGATAGTTATTCCCTGTCGATAATTCAAACTTGGAAAGCGTACCTGTAAGAGGATTTACATAATCTACGGGGTCAAATTTGGTCTGTGCTGTCGATATCAGAAAAGACAAAGAGAACACAAACAAAAGAATTTTTCTTTTGTTTCTCATGATTTTTTTAATTAAAAAGAGTGAGTTATATTAATTTATACTATTCAGCAATTCTGTTTTATTTTCGTGTATCAGTTTGAGTATTAATTCTCCAAAAAGTGTGTTTTGCCATGCAAACCAAGGACGGGTAAAATTAGATGGATCGTCTTTGTGAAACGATTCGTGAATAAACCCGGTTCCAGCATCGGTGTCCATCAACATTTTTATGCAGGTTTTTATTTCTTCATCATCCTGACTGGTGAATGCTTTCATCATAATACTCATTGGCCATACCATATCGTATCCTATATGTGGGCCGCCGATTCCTTCGCCTGCTACTCCTTTGAAAAAATAGGGATTGTCGTTACTCCATACAAAGCGACGGGTATTTTGATAGATGAGATCGTTTACATCCACATCGCCCAAGTAAGCCAATGATAGCAGACTAGGAGCATTAGAGTCATCCATCAGATATTGGTTACCAAAACCATCTACTTCGAATGCGTAGATAGTTCCATATTTCGGATGATTGTATGTTGCATATTTTTTTAATGCTGTTTCTACTTCTTGCGCTAAGTTGCGACACTCTAATGCTTGAGCAGTATTACCATTTACTTGTTCGAGTATTTCGGCTGCTTTGCGCAACGAGGTAACAGCAAAAAAGTTTGAAGGAACAAGGAACTGATACGTTGTGGCATCGTCGGATGGGCGAAAAGCCGAAACGATAAGACCTACCGGATTGACAGGATTTCCCAATCCGTTATTGTTAAGGGTATCTAACTGGCGTTCGGTTTTCCGTTGAAATTTATAGGGTCCTGAGCTTTCTTTTCGTTGTTGTTCTTTGAATGTTTTTAGTATATTTTCTATCGCCTGAAGCCATTCTTCATCGAAAATACTGGCATCACCGGTGGTTTTCCAATAGTGATAAGCTAAACGAAGTGGATAACATAACGAATCTATTTCCCACTTGCGTTCGTGCAACTCCTTTTTCATGTCAGTCATATCACTCATCCATTGATGATCTGGATTAGGATCATGCGGATCAAGAAATGCATTGGCATACGGATCGATATTAATACACATAAACTGACGGCGGATTACTCCTGCCAGCATCGCTTTAAGCTGAGGATCACTATTTGCTAATTGTACATAAGGCCATACTTGAGCACCCGAGTCGCGCAGCCACATAGCATGTATGTCTCCCGTGTAAACCACTGTATCATCTTTCCCATTAGTCTTGCGATGACGTACAGTAGTATCGAGGGTGTTAGGGAAACAATTTTCGAACATCCATGCCAATTTGGGGTTCTTCAATAGATTTTTCACCCTTATTATTTCATTATCTACTGCTTGTGATCGAAACAGTCGATCTTTTTTCAATGGTCGATTTGTTTTATCATAGTTTGGGCTACCAACCACCCGGGTGTTATCCATCGGCATTGCATATCGGGTGTCTGATGCAATTGAATGCGTTGCCCCCCAAAATGCGATAACGGAGACACCTAATGTCAATAATTTTCTTTTATTATTCATTTTCGTTGGTCGATTATTTATTGGTTAAATTTGATATTCGTGCATACATCTCTATCATACCGGCTTGTGTAAGCAGCCATTTTTTATCATTTTTTTGTATACCGGTCCAATCGGTATTGAATAGGCCGTTATTATCGCGCATATGTTCCCATGCATAGTTCAAATTCTTCTCGAAGGCTTCAATATAAGTTTTATTATTGTCAGCATGGTACAGTTCTATGTAGCCACGCAACATAACTGTGGTAAACCATATATCGCCTTTTTTGAGAATTTTAAACTGCTCTCCATTTGCGGTTTTGAAATCTTCGAAAAAGAAACTATATGACGATAGAGCGATATTCTGGGCATCAATCAAATACGATTTGTTTCCTGTGAGTTGATAGAGTAAAACGGCAGCTTGCATAACTTGTCCACTGTTATAGCTATATTTTGTCTTATCTATTTTTCCATTCAGGTTTATGTTGTCAAAGATTAGATAGTCAGTTGTATCTTGCAGGTGTTCTTTTGTCCATATATATAATTTTTCTGCCTCATAAAAGTAACTACTGTCTTGTGTGGCTTTAAATAGTTTGAGAGCAAGCACAGTTCCCGGAGCATTGGAGCAGGCATGCTTTGATTCTTTGTTCTGTTCTACCCAATATATTCCACCACCCAGCTTGTCATCCATGCCACTTAGAATGAATTCCCAAATAAGTTTTGCTTTGTCCAGATACTCGGAATTGTTAGTCATCAGATAGGTGTCGGTAAAATCTATTCCTATCCAGATATTATCATCATAGAAGCGATCGGATTGGGCTGCGGAGTTGATATAAGATGCATAAGCATATGGTTTGTGGCGGATATCGAAATATTCGTCAAGACCTTTCAGTATTTTAGAGTCGAGAAGTTGTTTGTACTTCCCGTCTTTTGTCACTTCTAATAGTGCATTTACGGCAGAAAATGTCCCAGAATAAGGCCACAAATAAGAATATTGATTCGATTGACCGACTTGTTCTTCACTCGCTTGATAGGTCGTTTTATGTACAGAATCGAATGGATAAGTTTCGAGCAACAAATAAGAATCGGGACAACCATAGTATTTATATAACGAGTCCAGCGTTGTCTCTGCTCTATACATATTTAAGTCCCAACCTGTATCAACGACATTATTTTGCTTACAGGAAAGCATTAACAAAAATGCTACTGGTAAAATTGTTAAATAATATTTGTTTTTCATAGTGTATTTAAGCGAAATTAAGACATTGTGAGGCAAAACTACAATTTAGTAACGAAGATAAAAAAGCATAAGCTGACTCATTTTGGGTATGTCACAAATATTAACCATATTGTCGCAGATCTTAACTATTTGCATTGCCTCGGAAGCACAATTATCTGAATTAAAACTTGTAATTTTACAAATATATAAGAGCTAGTAGCTGAATTTATTATATTATTAATGCAAATCAGCACTAAAACTGTTGATCAAAAATGTTCATTAAATTGTTGCGGCCATACTTTCTGCGAAAGCTTGCCTTCCATCCTTTTTACATTGCCAAAAAGTGTGGCAATATGCATTTTGGGTTCTTTTTGTAGTTATGGGAAATTAACAATCGAGGAGCACAGGCGACTTAAAAGGAGGCAAGTAATCTTTGATTACGCGCAGCCTATTCAAGAGAGATGATCCCTCACAATCGTTCGGGATGACAAAATAACAGAACACTTTATATATACAATTCAACTACTGATTGGCATTATTAAGAAAATGGTATTTCATGAAAAAACGAGCTATATATACAATCATACTATTATTGACTACACATTGTAATATTCTTTACAGTTATAATATTCGTAAGATAAATGATGCTGAAAATTTATCGAACAGTTCTGTTACAGCTTTGTGCCAAGACTCTAAAGGAATACTCTGGATAGGAACATGTGATGGATTAAATATTTACAATGGCAATAAAGTAACTTTGTTTCAGTCAGTAGACAAGAATCAGGTATTGTCTGGTACATTGATAGACAAAATAACAGAGGTCGAAAAAAAATCGTTATGGGTACAGACGTATTATGGTATAGATCGACTAAGTGAGGATGAGAGAACTTTACAGAATTTTAAAGGCTTCAATAAAATATTGCATACTGCTAAAGATAATCATAATAACTTTTTCATTATAAAAAAAGACAGTTGTATATTTCATTACAACAAACAAAACAATCAATTTGACTCCATAAACCTTCCCCAAATCAAATTTAAGAATATAGCAGCATTCTTTATCGACAACAACAATACAATTTACATTATCGACCAAAATGGCACAATAATGAGTTATACCATAAACTACCAGATCGATGGTAAAATTGTGTTGAAAGAGGGAAAGTCATTCAAGCATCAGCATAAAATTATATTTAACTCACAATCTGGAAACTATTTATCCTTCGTCGATGAGAACTACGGTCTGTATGAGTTCAATATGGAAAAACAAAAAGTGAGTTTTATTATCAACGTCCGCGATTTATACCTGAAGAATGGTCTTATTTCATCCATTTTAAAATATCAGGATGATTTTTTCATCGGATTCAAAACTACAGGTTTGTTCAGGCTGAAACATGATGTATATAGCTACACCGTAGAAAAACTTCCCATAAATAGTGGTGTTTTTTGTCTGCTCAAAGATAGGTTTCAGGATATTATATGGATAGGCACCGATGGGCAAGGTGTATATTCTTATTCAAACAGTGATCTGTATTCAATACATTCAACACTACTCAACGAATTCACGTTCAGCGTAAGACGCCCCATCAGAGCCATGTATATAGATAATGAGAGAACGTTATGGTTGGGAAGCAAAGGAGACGGTATTGTCAAAATTAATGAATACGATCTGAACAAAAATCTGGCGAATTGTAAAATCGAATATATATCTATGGATAATAGTTCTTTATGGGATAACTCGGTGTATTGTATCCGGAAGAGCAAAAAAAATATATTATGGATAGGAACCGAGGAAGGGCTTAATTATTATTCATTTAAAGACAAGAAAATAAAACGAATAAATCTCTTGCAAAATGGTATAAATATTAAATACATACATGATGTATATGAACAAGATTCGATATTATGGATTGCAAGCGTAGGGATGGGTATAATAAAGACCGAGATAAACCTAAATGGCGATGTTGTAAATTTGAAAATTGCAGATAAATATTTGATAAATAACGGAGATATATCATCCAACTATTTCTTCTCTTTTTTTGCCGATGGTCAGAACTTATGGGCTGCGAATAGAGGTTCGGGGGTATTTAAAATAAATACTCAAACAGGGCAGATGAAAAATATCAGCTTCAATAGCAACACGTTGGACGAGATATATTCAATTGCAAGAGCCAAAGATTATAATTACCTTATAGGTACAGGCTCAGGTTTGATAAAGTATAAAAACTCTGATGAATATAAGGTGATGAATAAAAATTCAGGCCTCTCCAACAACGTTATTCATTGCATATTACCCGAGGAGGATACAACTTTTTGGTTAAGCACCAACAACGGAATTATCAACTATGACAGCCAGAATGATTTCTTTCGTCGTTTCAATTACCATGATGGCCTTGAGGTTATTGAGTTCAGTGATGGAGCTTCATTTGCTGATGAAAAGACGGGATGCCTTTTTTTTGGTGGGATAAACGGCTTTGTTTCAATTAGTAAAAACAAAAGTTATAGTCCGAATGAATATATGCCCGATTTGGATTTTGACGGACTAAGCATTATGGGTAAACCATGTAATATAATTGATTACCTGTCAGAAAAGAAAGGGGAGAATATTCTGACATTGAGCCATGACCAAAACTTTTTCTCCATATCATATAATGCCATAGATTACATCAACGGAAACAACTACACTTACCATTATAAATTTGAAAATATCAATTCGGACTGGGTTGACAATGGCAATTCAAATTCAATATCTCTTACAAACTTTGCTGCCGGCGAATACACACTTTCTGTAAAATACAATAACCCTATTATAGGAAAAGAAAGTCCTGTTTATCAATTGAAATTGATAATATTACCTCCTTGGTACAAAACTTTTTGGGCCTATATTTTATATAGTATAACAATCTTGATGTTTTTCGGATTGATAGTCAGATCAATAATAATACGCAGCAAAAAAAGGAAGAAGAAAGCTCTTATCATTCTCAAACAAAAACATAAAGAAAATGTTTACGAATCGAAACTGAAGTTTTTTACTAATATTGCCCATGAGTTCTGTACACCACTTACCCTTATTTATGGGCCTTGCAACCGCATCCTTAATCAGGAGAATACAGACACAACAATTATAAAATATGCGAAAATCATACAACAAAATGCCGAAAGATTAAATTCGCTCATCCAAGATTTGATAGATTTTAGAAGAATAGAATCGGGACACAAAAACATTTGTATTGAAAGAATTAACATTTCATCGCTAATAAATTATATCAGCAGTAGTTTCTCTGATTTAGCCGAATCTAAAAATGTCACCTTCGAAAGAGATGTACCTCTGAATATTGAATGGAATTCAGACAAAGAGTTTCTTATTACAATAATCATAAATCTTTTATCCAATGCTTTTAAATACACGACTAATGAGGGATATGTAAAAATAGAGATAGAGATAATAGAAGGTATTCTTCATATAACCATTGCAAATTCAGGTAAGGGTATAAAACCCGAAAATATATCTAAAATATTTGACCGATACAGTATACTTGACGACTTCGAAAATCAAACCGAAGCAATGCCATTTTCGCGCAATGGACTGGGATTAGCTATATCTAACAGCATGGCGGCTTTGTTGGGTGGCAAAATAGATATTGAGAGTAGTCTCAACCAGCTAACATGCTTTATTCTGAAGCTGCCATTTATAGAAAACCCGAAAGGTATTGTAGCAAAACAAGGGTATCCTGAAATCAAAAACGCAGTATTGGAAAATAAGGAAGCCATTATTGAGCCGTCAACATACAACGACTTGAAACCGATTTTGCTTGCAATAGATGATGAACCTGAAATATTGTGGTTGATAAAAGATACTTTCAATGACGAATTTAATGTCATTATGACTGCAAATTCTAACCAAGCATTTGAAATTCTTAAAGAGATGCACCCACATATAATATTGTGCGATATACTGATGCCCAGTACTGATGGGATAGGTTTTACGCAACAAATAAAAAGCAATCCTCAAACAGCTCACATACCTCTGGTTCTGATATCGGCCGGGCATGAGATAGAAAAACAAATAGAAGGGATGAAAGCTGGAGCAGAATTATATATAACCAAACCTTTCAATACCGATTATCTGAAAACGTCTATAAAGCAACTACTCTCGCGAAAAGAAACCCTGAAAGATTATTTTTCTTCTCCTCAGAGTGCTTTTGAGCTTGCACAGGGTAAATTCAGACACAAAGAACACAAGAAGTTTATGAAAGATATTCTGGCTATCATTGATAAAAATATAGACAACAAAGACCTATCTGTACCATTTATAGCTGATAAAGTGGGAATGAGCAACCGCAATCTATACCGTAAGATAAATGAAATAAACGATAATATTAGCATTGCCGATATTATTCGCGAAAAACGACTGCATATTGCGCAAGACCTTTTATTGAGATCGAAGTATACAATTGGCGAAATTGCCTTCAAATCTGGTTTTGCCAATAAGGTAAGCTTTTTCAAGGCCTTCTCGAAAAGATATGGATGCACTCCGAATGAGTATAAAAAGCAAAATAGGCTGTAATGATTCATCCAAATTTCTCTTACAAGAAAAAGCATATAAAATCAATATAATTAGCTGTTTATATTATGTAAAACAGCATCAAATATAACTGTCTTGTTTTTAGAAAATCAAAATTATTTCTATCTTTGTGTCATGAGATTATCCGAAGTTTGCAAAACCAAGCAAACTAAAGTCAAAAGAACCATTACCAAATCGTTACCTCGCCAAATTAAGCCCTCTATAATCTGCTGATAAAGAGTTGAGAAAATCAATTGAACTACTATTTGAAAGAAATTGCAGCCTTGTGCGGTATTAAAAAGAAACTGACCACGCACGTAGCCAGGCACAGTTTCGGAACGATTATGCTGACCAAAGGGGTTTCCATAGAAAGCGTTTCTAAAATGTTAGGTCATACAAATATCACTACGACCCAGATTTACGCAAAAGTTTTAAATCAGAAAATCTTTACGGAAGTCAATAAAGTTCGTGGAGAATTTGATGATATGATGAAGTATTATAAGCAACAAAAATGATTTTTTGATGCTGGATAATAACAAGTTCTGTTCTCTAAATCGAAGGATTAGACTTTAGCCTATAATATCGCTCACTTGGCACCGTGCGCGACACTTTAGTATCTGTAAAATCTGTCTTAGTCGTAACATTTGGTTTACTTTTAGACGTTAATAATATTATTAATTGAGGGCAAAGCCCAACAACAATATAATACCATTGCTAATTTCACAAATAACAGTACCAAAAAGGTGATGTGATCGTAGTTGAACATTGAAAATGAAAAAACAAATACCAGCAGTACCAAACGAGTGATACAAGACCAATCAATACGATAAATTACGGTACCATAACACCGCTATGGACGGTACCACAGGAGCGATATTATCACATGAGTAATGCTTTTGGATTTGGAGGGCATAACGCTATTGTTATTTTCAGAGGATTTTAACTGACAGACTCCTCCATGTATGGTAGAAGGCGAAAATTCTATAAAAAAAATTACATCTGACACTTTTAGTCAATATATTTGGAACTTTAAGAAAAATATGTGTGGCCCAGAATATACTAATTTTGCATTAACAACAATAATAAAAATCATTTTATGGAATACAGGCAATTAGGAAATTCAGGATTAAAGGTATCTACGATAACCTTAGGAACAATGACTTTTGGAGGGGAAGGTGAATTTGCCAAAATCGGTAATGCAGGGGTGAAAGAAGCCAAAGAGATTATAGATTTTGCTCTTGACAAAGGAGTAAACTTATTGGATACTGCCAATATGTATTCTGCCGGAAGATCGGAAGAGATTATTGGCGAGATATTAAACGGCAAACGTCCTAACGGGTTGTTAATCTCGTCTAAAGCAAGAATGCCTGTCGGAAACGGGATAAATGACGAGGGTTTTTCCCGGCATCATTTAATCAGAGAAGTTGAGAAAAGTCTCAAACGTCTTCGAACTGATGTAATAGACATCTATTATATGCATGAATGGGACGGCATTACTCCGGTTGAGGAAATGTTAGAGACTTTGGATACATTGATTAAGCAAGGGAAAATCCGTTATATCGGTTGTTCCAATTTTTCAGGTTGGCATATAATGAAATCTTTGCATGCAAGTAAAGAAAATGGCTACCAGAAATTCATTACACAACAAATCCATTATACTTTGGAGGCAAGAGAAGCCGAATACGAATTACTTCCGATTGGGGCAGACCAAGGATTAGGTGCATTGATTTGGAGTCCATTAGCAGGTGGATTACTATCAGGTAAATATACGCGAGATAAAAAAACACAAACGGGAAGTCGTTTTGCCAATGGATGGAACGAACCGCCTATCCGTGATTTTAACAGGCTGTGGAATATTGTTGACTTACTTAATATCATCGCAGAGGAAAAACAGGTTCCAACTGCTCAAGTAGCTTTAGCTTGGATATTGACACGTCCGTCTGTAAGCTCGTTAGTTATCGGTGCAAGAAAATTGGAACAATTGGAAATAAATATTTCTGCTGCAGATTTGCAACTGACAACAGATGAGATCGAAAGACTGAACAAGATAAGTCAACTTCCACTTATCTACCCATACTGGCATCAAGCTAATTTTGCGAAAAATCGACTGGGTAAAGCAGATTTGGCTTTACTTGAAGATCATATCAAAGATTGACAGCTATTATATTCAACTTAATTATTTTGTGTTACAATAAAAAACAGACAAATGAAAGTCGTCAAGATACCGGGTGATTTATCGAAAGCACCGCATTATGAAAGCATCCTGGAATTGCAGGATGTTTCCGTCGTGGAATCCTGTACTAAAGCGCATAATATTAAGAAAGTGATGTTTCTGCAGGGACACTTACTTCTTTTTGTACTGGAAGGAACTTTTAAGATAAAACTGGGAGAAGAACATTTTGAGGTAAACAAAAATGAAATGATCCTGCTGCCCAAATTTCGCAGCATTGAGGCCTGGAAGTTTGGAAATCCTGAAAACAACTATGCCTTCGAAAGTATGATGTTTTTTATCAAAGATGATTTTCTGCTTGACTTTTTAAAATCAGAAAATTTAAGGCTTTTTAAAGACAGGGAACCCGCCCCCGTTTTTGTCCGTCCATTCAAAGAACGATTGTTGAAGTTTTTAGAATCCATAAAGCCTTATTTTCATGACAAAGAGGAAATTAATATCAATCTATATCGCATCAAAATGATGGAATTACTCTACGATCTTGCCCAAACGGATAAAAAACTGCTACTGCAGTTGATTCAATTGAAAAGTCGACAACCGACTGACATTCCCAAAGTGATAGAAGAAAACTATCTTAACCCTATTTCCTTAAGGGAATTGGCCTATTTGTCAGGACGGAGTTTGTCAAGTTTTCGGCGTGATTTTGAAGCAATATACCATGTATCGCCGGGAAAATGGATACAGGAGAAGAGAATGGAGAAGGCAAAAGAATTGCTTTCTGTTACAGAGATGACGATAGCAGACATTTGCTATGCTATTGGTTATGAAAATATTTCTCATTTTTCAAGGTTGTTTAAAAGTTTCTGGGGGCATAATCCCAGTGAAAAAAGAACCGCCCCCTTATACAAATCGTCAATTTCACATTGAATTTTTATATACGAGAAACTGATGTCAATGACGGATAGATACAATTTTAAGCTTATCTCATAAACATATTGATTGTCAAATAATAACATCTTATTTAAATAGAAAAATCTTTTCCGGTAGCAAAGTGCATTTTTTTACTGATGGTAAAAATCAACAATTAAGTCTGGGTGAAAAAATCACCAATTACTTGTTTTGATTTGGGAATAATCAGTTTATGATATACGCTTTGTGCCGAAGATTTCATTAAGCATAAAAAGGGGATAAAATGATCAATTTAGACATTTTTGGAAAAAACAGCAAAGAAAGGGTTGAGAATGCTGTGGGAAAATTACGACAAGGTTCGGGCATTTTGCTTGTTGATGATGAAAACAGAGAAAATGAAGGCGATATGATTTTTTCAGCCGAGAAAATGACAGAAAAAGATATGGCTCTGATGATTCGGGAATGTAGCGGGATTGTTTGCTTGTGTTTAACCGAAACCAAATGCAAAAGTCTCGGATTGAGACAGATGGTTGAGCACAATACAAGTAAATATCAGACAGCATTTACTATATCCATTGAAGCTAAAAACGGTGTAACAACAGGTGTTTCAGCTAAAGATAGGATAACGACGATAAAAACAGCAATCTCCGAAAAAGCGACACCCGAGAGTTTGGCTTATCCGGGGCACGTATTTCCGTTGGTATCCCAACCTGATGGTGTTTTTGCCAGAAGAGGGCATACCGAAGGGAGCATTGATTTGATGAAAATATCAGGTTTAGGAGAATATGCCGTTTTATGTGAATTGACAAATGAGGATGGGACAATGGCAAAACTTCCTGAAATTATTGAATTTGCTCAAAGATACGATATGCCGGTCGTTTCTATTGAGGATATATATCAATATCGGAAAATGACGATAAAATACTAAGTTGATAAATAGTTCAATCGTCATAGGATTTTTATTTGGCGGACAAGATAACAACCGATTTTGGAAGTTTCATGCCCGCCATGATTAGATTGAATAAAACTATACTTCGTCAATACGCATACATTGAATTACCAGACAAACATTTTTTGCGATGTTCAGTTTGGGTGTAAATAATATTGAAAGTATTTATTTATAAGAAGCATATATGGTTTCTAAATATTGTTCAATAGGGACACTGTTTCTCAAATTCATCAAATCATTACCCGATTTACCGATTACGGTTCTGAATTGGTTACTTTCACCCTCAGCCAACTTCTCAACTTCCCTAACGAGAATCAGGGTATCATCTAATACGGCAGAGTCTATATGCCCAAACATATTTTTAAGTTTAGCAGTAATTGTATCGTAAGCAGTTATTTCGCTATTCTCGTTCCAGATCGTGTTATTCATAAAATTATTATCGGTCGAACCACCCGGTTCAATCAAATGTAATGAAATATTATGCGGCATCAATTCGTAATAAAGTCCTTCGCTCAGTCCTTCCAGAGCAAATTTAGACATATTATACAAAGAGCCCAATGGAAGTGCCGTAGTGATTCCCATGTATGAACTTACATTAATAAACCGGCCACCGTTATTTTCCCTGAAATGAGGAAGAAACGCCCTGATAACATTAATCACTCCACGGACATTGACAGCAAAGATCCAATCAATATCTTTTTCTTTTGCCAGTTCCAATGCTCCGTAAACACCGATACCCGCATTATTTACAACCACGTCTATCTTTCCGAATGCCTTGATCGCTTCATCCGTCGCATCCTTTACCTGTTGCAAATCGGTAACATCCAATCTGATTAACCGGATATTTTCGTACTGTGTGAGTTCGGTTTCTTTTTCAGGCCGGCGTAATGCTGCTACAACATTCCATCCTTTATTTGCGAAATATTTGGCCGTTGCCTTTCCTAATCCCGAACTTGTTCCTGTAATAAAAATTGTTTTAGCCATTTATTCATATTTTAATTGTGATATGCAAATTTACGCATAGAATGATATAACTTTGTAACCAGTATCATATAGTATACCAATATTTGTATAGATGGAAAGAAATCCGGCAGAAGAAATTCAGGCGTTACAAGACACTATTTATGTTATCGGGGGTAAATGGAGACTTCCCATCATTAATTCTATTTGCAATGGAAACAAGCGTTTCCGGGAAATTCAACGAAGCATTCCGGGCATAACATCACGAATGTTATCGAGGGAACTGCGAGAAATGGAATTAAATAAATTGATCAAAAGAACCGTACATGACGACTATCCTGTCAGGGTAGAATATGAATCTACAGATTATTGTAAAAGTTTTGGGAGCATTATCTTGGAGATGATCAAATGGGGGAAGGATCACAGAAGGTTCATTACCGAAAAGTAATAGGGAGAATAGAATTTTAATCTAATATCGAGAGAGTTGTGTCAATTATTTGTTCACAGGTTTCTCTGCTCACTCTATATTTGGCGGATATTGTAAGGCCATTAATTGCATTCATAAAATATTCCGAGATCCTGAGAGTATCTACGTCTTGGAATATTTGACCACTAGCTTGACCCTTTTTCAACAGTTTTATTATGTACTGTTTGTTTTTTTCCCTTGCCTCAGAAATAATTTTAATAATTTCTGTTTCAGCAGCAGGGAGTTCTGCTACGGAATTTACTAAAAGGCATCCACTTTGTACATCTTTTCCGAAACACCCGTCCAAGGCAACCTGAAAAATATTTCTAATGCCCTCCTTCGCATCAGTACAATGATTAACTATTTGATTAAATTTCTCATCCGTTTGCTCATTGTAGCGATACAAAGATTTGATATACAGGCTTCTTTTATCCCCATAAGTTCCATACATGCTGGATCTGCTAATGCCTAAATATTCCACTAACTGAGCAGGTGTTGTCGCCTGATATCCTTGCTTCCTGAATAAAGTAACGGCTTTGTCCAACGTTACATTTTCATCAAAATTTTTATTTCTACCCATGACTATCTATAGTTTGAAGTACAAATGTAGTGAAATGAATTTAATCATCATTTTATTTGGAACTTAAATTCCAAAACGATATTTTTGTGGAATTATAATTCCAAAATAAAAAGATATGCAAAAGATCAGAGTCGGTATTACCGGAGTAAATGCAAACAAAGGGTTTGCCTCACTGGCACATATTCCTGCCATTAAAAGTTTATCCCAGTACAAACTACAAGCAATAAGCAATAGATCGGTAGCTGTAGCAGAGGAAGCCGGAAAGCTATATAATGCTCCTCTCGTATTTGACGATAATAAAAAGTTGATAGATAACCCGGAAGTAGATTTAGTCTCTATTACAGTCCGGGTTACTGAACATCGAAAATTAGTCGAACTTGCAATAGATGCCGGAAAAAGTATTTATTGCGAATGGCCTTTAGGTAATGGATTACAGGAGGCTGAAGAATTACTCCAAAAAGCAAGAGATAAGGAAATTCATGGTTTTGTTGGGTTACAAAGTAGATCAGTACCGGTATTTAGATACATAAAAGATATCATTAAAAAGGGTAAACTGGGAAAAATCCAATCAACTACCTTATTAGGTTCCGGTATCATATATGGAGCCCAGATGCCTCAATCTCTTCTATATTCCACAGCTATAGAAAATGGAGCAGGCATGATCTATTCCACTTTCGGAAATGCGGTGGATGTATTATGCCATTGTCTTGGTGAATTTCGGGAACTGAATGCAACGGCTATCAATCGTCGCAAAACAACTACCGTTATTGAAACAGGGGAACAGGTTCCTGTTACAGCATATGACCAAATAGCCGTAAACGGTCTGTTAACAGATGGAACCGTTGCTTCGATTCACTATCGGGGAGGTACATTAAGGGATAATAACTTCATGTGGGAAATTAATGGTTCAGAAGGATATATAATAGTGACAGGAGATGGTGGAAATCCGGGAACATTCGGTGTGAAGCTTAAAATGTCTTTGGGGAGAGATGAGACTCTTTCTGAAGTTGAAATTCCTGAAGAATATCGTTTACCTCAAGTGGATGTATTAAGTATTCCGGCTGCGAATGTCGCATATAATTATGAAAGGATATTTCAGGACTTGCAGCACCATACACATACTGCTGCGACTTTTTATGATGCAGTTGTCAGACAGCGTATGATCCAAGCTATTGAGATTTCCGCGCAAACCGGGGAGAAACAATCCTATCAATTCTAAGACATAAAAAGAAGAATATGAAAGCTATGGTTCTGAAGGAACAAGGAGGTGTTGAAAATTTCTATTTAGAAGAACTTCCGCTTCCGTCAGTCAATAAGAATGAAATACTGATACGATCAAGAGCAATCGGCATTAATCCCGCAGATGCAATAGTTCGGGCAAACAAAAGACTTGATTCGCTGTTTCTCAATGAGAAATATAAAATATTAGGTTGGGATATCTCAGGTATTATAGTAGCTAAGGGTAGTGAGGTTAATGAATTCAATATTGGAGATGAGATTTTTGGAACCATTCATCATCCGGATTCCTCCGGTAAAGCTTATGCGGAATATGTTGCTGCCCCAAAAGATCAGATAACAATCAAACCGGCCAATATTACCCATCAACAAGCTGTGGCCTCAACACTTGCCGCACTCACTATTTTACAGCCTTTCCGGAAAGTCGGTATAAAAAGCGGCGATAAAGTTTTAATTACTGCTGCCGGCGATGGAGTTGGTCATTTTGCAGTTCAGCTTGCTAAATATTTCGGAGCCTACGTTATAGCTGTGGCTTCGGAAAATAAAAAAGAATTTGTCATGGGATTAGGAGTTGATCAATTTATCGACTATCGAAAAGAACGTTTTGAAGATATTGTCCAGAATATTGATATTGTAGTTGACGCTGTTCGATCAGATCAACATATTTCACGTAGTCTTAAGGTTATAAAGCCAGGCGGAAAATTAATAAGCCTTTGGTCGCATATCACAACTGAAAACGCGATGAAGGCTCAAGAAAAACAGATTAATGCATTTTACAATGCTGTTCGCTCAAGTGGAAATGATATGAGATTTATCGCTGAATTATTAGAAACCGGAAAGTTACGACCCTATATTTCAAAAGAATATACTTTTGAAGAAATTCCATTGGCTCATAAGGAAATTGAGAAGAATAGTACAAAGGGGAAAATAATTATATCCTTATAATTAGCTAACATTCATTTGAATATCAATATATTAAAAAGTAAATATGAGACAATGGATAATTGCAGATTATGGAGTAGAGAATCTAAGAATTAATTCCGTATCTACACCGATACCACAACCTGGGGAGGTTCTGGTGAAAGTTGAAGCTGTTTCCCTTAATTATAGAGACTATTTGGTCGTTAACTCAGGTATGGGTATGGATTTGACTTTACCAATAGTACCATGCTCGGATCTATCAGGAATAATTGTTGACATTGGGGAAAATGTTACAAGGTTTAAGATTGGTGACCGGGTTATTTCTACAAATATTGCCGGATGGATAAATGGCATAGCCCCTGATCCAAAAGTTGCTCCATCGTTAGGAGGCCCCGGCCCCGGAGTTTTAAGTGAATATGTTTCTTTTTCACAAGACTGGTTTTCATCAGCTCCACTGTCACTTACAACGCTGGAATCAAGCACGCTGCCTTGTGCTGCCCTAACGGCATGGATCGCTGTAGTTGAACGGGGAAAAGTTCAAAATGGAGATTTTGTTGTAGTTCAGGGCACTGGTGGTGTTTCTTTATTTGCTAGCCAGTTTGCAAACGCCTTTGGCGCAAATGTTATCATAACGAGTTCCGACAATAATAAAATTCAAAAAGCATTGAGCAATGGGGCTAAATATGGTATAAATAGATTGATCAATCCATATTGGGATAAAGACGTTATGCAAATAACAGGTGGAAAAGGAGCCAACTTAATATTGGAAATGGCAGGTGGTGAGAACTTCCAAAAATCTTTAAATTCAATAGCTCAGGAAGGCAAGATTGCAATTGTCGGATTACTCGATTCACCACAATTGAATGCATCTGTTTTTAGGTTATTTTCAACCAGATCCACTCTTATAGGAATCGGTGTCGGCTCTAGAAAAAGTCTTGAAGAAATGATTCGCCAGATAGATATTCTAAAAATAAGACCTGTTATAGATAGAGTATACAAGTTTGATGAAGTTCCAGAGGCTTTTAAACATTTGGGCAAAGGAGCCTTTGGAAAGATTGTGATTCAGATAGACTGATAAATTAAAAAAACAATTATGGATAAAACAATTATTTTCAATGACTATATAGTAATTCAAAATACGATGGCAGCATATTGCCGCGATATAGACACGAAACAATGGGAATCTTTAAAAGAAATTGTGGATGCAGATGCCAAAATAATATTCCGGGATATTGATGGACAAATAACAAATTCGTATAACCGCTTATCGGATTTAGTCGCCTCTTGTGTCAACACAATACAAAATGCAGTAACAATCCATCACCTCCATAATCTGGAAATTATTGACATAGATAAACACAAAGCAGAGGTCGTCTGGGCAATGGAAGATCGATGGTATATGGATAAGAATGTGAGTAATGAGTTCGAGTTTTTTCATGGATACGGGTATTATCACGTGAAATTCCATTATCGATCGGAAAAATGGCTGATCAATTCCTTAGAATTGCAAAGACTGAAATTAGAGATAGAATAATAATAAAAACAAAATGAGCATAGAAGTAAATAAGGAAACATTTCTCCCTTTCAGAATAAATGTTTCACAAGCAGAAATCGACGACCTGAAACAGAGACTTTCAACTATTCGTTGGCCGGAGAAGGAAACCGTTTCGGATTGGCAACAAGGAGTGCCATTAGCTAAGGCACAGGAACTGGCTGATTATTGGCGAAACAAATACGACTGGAAACGATTTGAAAAACAGGCAAATACATATTCTCAATTCATCACAAACATTGACGGTATCGATATTCATTTTTTTCATGTCAAGTCAAAATATGAAAATGCACTTCCGTTGATACTGCTTCACGGATGGCCAGGTTCTATCGTTGAATTTATTAAACTTATCGAACCTCTGACAAACCCGGTTGCTCATGGAGGAAAAGCGGAAGATGCTTTCCATGTGATTATTCCTTCAATTCCAGGTTGGGGATTTAGCGAACTTCCTAAAGAAGTCGGCTGGGATATGTCCAAAAGTGCACAAGCATTTATTATCCTTATGCAAAGATTGGGTTACTCTCGATGGGCAGTACAAGGAGGCGATTTAGGGGGGGCTATTGCCACCTCAATGGGGCAAATTGCACCTGATGGCCTTATAGGTATCCATCTCAACATCTTGTATATTATGCCAAATCCTTTTCCAGAGAACCTCACTGAGGAAGAGCGGGCAGCTATTGATGCATTTGTCTGGACACAGGGTGAGGATGGTGGTTATTCTCACATGCAAAGGACACGTCCACAGACATTGGCTTATGGGTTAATCGATTCTCCAATCGCCCAGGCAACATGGATTTATGAGAAGTTTTATCGTTGGACAGATCATAGTGGAGATCCTACCGAAGCTATTAGCCTTGATCAAATACTTGATAATATTTCTCTTCATTGGTTTACAAAAAGTATGTCGGCAAGAACTTTCTGGGAGAATCGGAATTTTAGGTTTGATGGAGCAGAACTGAAATTGCCTGTTGCCGCAACAATATTTAAAAATGATATATTCAAGTATCCCCGAAATTGGGCTGAACAGTCTTATCCGAACCTGATATTTTGGAACGAAGTGGACAATGGGGCCCATTTTGGTTCGTTAGAACAACCTCAACAACTTGTTGATGACATAAGAAGATCGTTTGCTCTAATTCGATAACAGATAGATGGGGTTCTTTTATTAGACATCTTATTTTTTAGCATGAGATATTAATGTGACACATTCAATTTGGAGCTATAGTGCAAACATCTTGAATTTTGTAGCAAACGAATTATAGTACAATTTCCTCAATTTTGCATTGTTATAATAAAAAATGAGATAAAATGAAGAGAATAAATTTCAGTCTGTGTTTAATTGTTTGTCAATTAACAATATGTAGCACTCTTGTTACAAGTCAAAATGTTACTAATCAGAAAAGTCCTGCTAAAAAATCCGAACGGTTTATTAATCTCCCTCCAGAATATAATACACCTGATGGTTTGGCAAAGTCCGATAATGGAGATCTGATATTATCAGTCCCGAATTTCAACAACCGGTATTTACTTGAAAAGGAATTGATAAAAGAGCCTTCCAACCCTTTTATGGCAATTATACATAAGGATAATCGTATCTCTCATTGGTATGATTTCAAACCGGAGGATATGCATCCGGAAACAGGTACGGTAGGCCCGATGGATTGTGCTTTTGGCCCTGATGGAAATTTGTATATTGCCGATATGCAAGTCTTTTTTTCCAAAGAGCATAAATCCCGAATCCTTAGAATCAATGTAATTGACGGTAAGCCTCAAAACGTGGATGTTTTAGTAGAAGGATTTATTGCTTCGAATGGAATGTACTGGAAAGAAGACCAATTATTTGTAACCGAATCCGTATTGCAGGCAGATAAAAACACCCTGATTAGTGGTGTTTATTCCTTCTCGCTAAATGAGTTGCAAGGACCAAGCCCTTTAAAACTAACTCCTTATGACAATGGTGTCGGTGATAAACACTTAGTTGTTACTTTTCAATCGGATAATCATATGGGATTTGGTGCAGATGGTATCACTTTCGATGATGAGGGTTTTATGTACACAACCGTAATAGAAAAAAGTCAAATATATCGTTCTAAGTTAGACAATCGCAATAAGGCAATAGAGACCGAATTGTTTGCTGAGAGTCCGAATATGAAAGG
Source organism: Dysgonomonas gadei ATCC BAA-286 (assembly GCF_000213555.1). Classification (GTDB taxonomy): domain Bacteria; phylum Bacteroidota; class Bacteroidia; order Bacteroidales; family Dysgonomonadaceae; genus Dysgonomonas; species Dysgonomonas gadei. The sequence continues at coordinate 2,670 of NZ_GL891988.1, read as the reverse complement.
GCCTGACGGATTAATATTTAGTAAGGAAAGAAATGCATTTTATGTAGCGGATTTTTTGAATAATGCTGTTCACCAAATAGATCGTAATGGCAAAGTAACAACTCTGCAAATTAATGGAGATACCGATGGGGCTGATGGTAACTTGGATCAACCTGCCGAAGTAGAGTTGAGAGGTAATGAGTTGATCATTGTGAATATGGATATGGCTTGGGCAACAAAAGGAATATCAGTAAATACAGAAGTAGATTTAAAACATAATTTGAGTAAGATTGATTTGAAATAACAGCGTTTTTTATAAAAGCTTCTCAATTATTCAAAGAATTCATTCAACAAACAAGGTCATAACCTTGAAATATAGTCCGACTTATTAATTAATAACTAAAGATTGTGCCTATGAATGATTTAAAACAATTGAGATTATTCACTTTACTATGTGAGTCCTCACTAAAAGTTGAAAAACAAGAAATGAAATGTGCCTATGACAGTTTTTTAGCAGAGATTGAAAAGCTTAATCAATCCGAATCAGATTATTCAAAAATCTTTCGGATATTGAATCTTACTCGTATTGAGTTTGATTCATTAGGATCATCATCTTTTTACGGGCAGGGGGGAAAAATGCGCTTAAAAAAATCTATCTTAGAAAAACAATTCTACTTCTTGAATCAGAAATTGAATTAGTTAAACTTCAATTCTTTCAATCAAATCCAACTTCTTATAACTTCCCAACAAATAAACCGGAAGTCTATTTTATCCCTAAGTCAAACGGCTTGGGGATTGATAGTATGGGAGAACTGGCTAGTTCTTTTGAATTATCTGAGCAATTTGTTAATGAAGAAGGGAATCCTGCCCCATTTATCCATATTACTAAAATGTTGGAAAGTGCTTTCAATTTTACTTTTGGAGATGCGTATAAATCCAAAGGCAGAATATTTAACAGGAAACCTTATAACCTGACAAAAGCATTGGATTATCTGAAAAATCTTATCGTGCGTGAAAGTCGAAAAAACAAGATGAAAAAAGATGAATTTATAAGTGGCTGAATTTTAGAATTATGAGAGATGGTTTTAGGGGAGTCCATAGGGATTCCCCTATTTTGTTTTCTCCGTTCTTCCGTCCTTTGCTTCATCAATCGATTGAAAACAAGAATGTTTAATTTGAAAAATGAAGTAATATGTATATCAATAACGATGATTTTGAAACTTGGATGCAAAAACTATCCAAAAAATTGAGTGAAATCGGTCAGGATTTAAAATCGCTGATTAACACCAACGAAGTATTTGAGCCTGATGAAAAATTGCTTGACAACCAAGATTTAGCCTTTCTGTTGAAAGTATCGTATCGAACCCTCCAACGATATCGGACAAGTAAAAAACTCCCTTTCTTTATGGTGGGTCATAAGACTTATTACCGTACTTCGGATGTGCGGGAATTTGTGCGTTCTCACATGGATTTTCAAACCTATCAGGATTTTGAAAAGAAACATCCGAAAGCAAAAGACAAGAATAAAACCAAGGAAAGCGAGGAATGATTCTGCTTTTTGCGATTTAAGCAAAACAGAGCAAATGAAGGAGGTCTGTTTGTAGTTAATGCCTCCAGTTAATGGCTCCGCATTCAGCTGAAACAACATCGCCTACCGGCTCTGTTTGTTTCACTGAGTTAAGCAAGAGGGAACTGGACTGCGTCCTGTTCTTCCTCTTGCCCTTCGGGGCAAAGCCTTCGGCTTTAACGGTTTATACTAAACCGTTGTAATTAGTCTGGTAATTAGCCTCTCATATTTATAGCTAATTATCAGACTTTTAATAAAATGATTTTCCATTAAATAGTAATTACTATGCAAAATCAGAGTAGAAATATAGTCTTTACCACTGTTTCCATAGACAAGGAAGCGGCAAAGTTGGTAGAGAAAATATGTAAACGCTATTCGCTGAAAAAGAGTGAAGTAGTGAAATTGGCTTTTAGGTATATTGACAAGGCTTCCATCAACCCTGCCGATGCTCCCGAATCTGTAAAATCGGAGCTTGCCAAGATTAACAAACGCCAAGATGATATTATCCGTTTCATTCGGAGTTATGAAGAAGATAAGCTAAACCCGATGGTACGGACAAGCCATTCCATTGCCACCCGATTCGAGAAAATAGTAAAAGAACTTTGTGAATTGGTCAATTCGCAAATAAGCACCTCACAGGATGTATAATATAATTGAAAAGTAGTCCACTAAAATAATTTAAAAGTATACCACCAGTTAAGTAAAATGTGTGAGAGCATCTAATAAAGCTCTACATTTTACTAACAAATATTAACATTATAAATTCCTTTGTGTATTAACCAACACAGAGGCTAAAATGATAACAATGGTGGAAAAACAAACAATTATTCACATGTACCGCACGGTTGGGTACAGTAAACGGGCTATAGCCAGGGAGTTGGATGTCAGCCGTAAGACCGTTCATAAAGTCATAGCCGAGTATGAAGCCGCATTAAACTGTGATGATCCTGAATCCTCTCTGGAATCGGTATTAACAATCCCCCCCCATTATAACAGTTCCCGGCGAGGCCGCCGTGTTATTGTCGGTAGCCTGAAAGATTTAATAGACGACTGTTTAGAGAAGAACGCTCGTAAACGTGCTATGGGCCTGAAGAAGCAGTGTATGCGGGGTAAGGATATCTACG
>NZ_GL891987.1:216969-275405 GCF_000213555.1 Dysgonomonas gadei ATCC BAA-286 | reverse complement strand
CCCGATAAATTACGATCTGTTGTATATTATAGCAAGGAGTTGAAAACTACTTTTTCTTTTTTTGACAAACAATCTGGATATAACAGCTGAAGAAGTTGCCACTCTATACAAATATCGTTGGAATATAGAAATCTTTTTCAAATGGATAAAACAACATTTGAGAATAAAGGAGTTTTATGGGACTTCTGAAAATGCCGTCAAAATTCAAATATTTTCTGCTATAATAACCTATTGTCTTGTTACAATCATGAAACATGAATTAAAAATAAAAGTGTCCACTTATGAAATATTACGAATACTTAGTTTATCATTATTTGAAAGAATGCCAATAGAAAATCTTTTTAATAATAATGATACGCAGATAAACTATCAAAATGATACTCAATTATGTCTTAATTTTTTTTAGTGGACACTAGTGTATGCAATACACCCCTACATAAGGCTGAAAAACAGCTTTATGAATTTTGATGCGTTTGCCCTAAAAGCTATCAGCTAATAGCTGAAACATGTGTTACCTTTGTTACCTTTTCGAAAGCTGTAGGGGCAATCCCTTGTGGTTGCCCGGTATTGGAAAAGGCGCGTACCTACAAGAGGCACCCTTACGAAAGGTAGCAAAAAGTGTTACATATGTTACTTTTTAACAATTGCAGGTTACAGCCAGATGAGATACGGGTAGACAAGACACGAAATACAAGTTGTTAACTGATGACTACTGACTGTAAAGCCACTTATGCGATAGCCTGGGTAACGGCTAATAGCTATCATCTAATAGCCAGGATAAGTTACTTTTTTAGATTGATTAGCTAATTGAGATTTAAGAATGAAAGGGGTTTGACCCATGTATATTGTCTTTTCAGCCCCCATCCCCTTAATTCTCAAAAACTTTGCGTACCTTTGTCCGATTTTAAGAAGTTTAGAAAAAAATATTTTATGATGAATCCGATTACAAAGAGTATCGATTTAGGTGATGGAAGGACTATCACCCTTGAAACCGGAAAATTAGCAAAACAAGCAGATGGGTCTGTAATGCTACGCATGGGAAATACCATGATGCTGGCCACAGTTTGCGCTGCTAAAGACGCTAAACCGGACGTTGATTTTATGCCTTTACAGGTAGAGTATAAAGAAAAATTTGCCGCATTCGGCCGTTTTCCCGGAGGTTTCCTTCGCAGGGAAGGGCGTGCATCAGATTATGAAATATTGGTTTGCCGCCTTGTAGACCGTGCGCTTCGCCCGTTATTCCCGGACGATTATCACGCAGAAGTATTTGTGAATGTTACACTCTTCTCTTCAGATGGAATAGATATGCCGGATGCACTGGCCGGGCTTGCAGCTTCGGCTGCCCTAGCAGTATCCGATGTACCTTTCAATGGACCAATCTCGGAAGTGAGAGTTGCACGTGTAGACGGACAATTTATCCTTAACCCGACTTTTGCCCAAGTGGAGCAAGCCGATATGGATATTATGGTAGGCGCTACTATAGACAATATCATGATGGTAGAAGGCGAGTTCAAGGAAGTTTCGGAAGCAGAAATGCTGGAAGCTATCAAAGTAGCACACGAAGCTATCAAAATACAATGTCAGGCTCAGATAGAACTGATGGAAGCTGTGGGCAAAACAGTTAAACGCGAATACTGCCACGAAGTAAACGATGAGGAGCTTCGTAAAGATGTATGGGCAAAATGCTACGATAAAGCTTATGCTGTAGCTGCATCAGCCAATACAAACAAGCACGAGCGTGGCGATAACTTCGCAGCTATCGTAGATGAATATAAAGCAGGCCTGACAGAAGAAGAACTGGCTGAAAAGGGTTCTTTGATATCCCGCTATTACCACGATGTGGAAAAAGAAGCAATGCGCCGTTCTATCCTTGACGAAGGTAAACGCCTCGATGGACGTTCCACTACAGAAATCCGCCCTATATGGAGCGAAGTAGATTATCTGCCGGGAGCACATGGCTCTGCTATCTTTACCCGTGGTGAAACTCAATCATTGACTACAGTTACTTTAGGTACCAAGCTGGATGAAAAAATCATCGACGATGTGCTTAACAACGGAAAAGAAAGATTCCTCTTACACTATAATTTCCCTCCGTTCTCTACCGGAGATGCCCGTCCGCAACGCGGAGTAGGACGTCGCGAGATAGGACACGGAAATCTTGCTCACAGAGCATTGAAACCAATGATTCCGGCTAACTATCCGTATGTTATCCGTGTAGTATCGGATATTCTTGAATCGAATGGTTCATCTTCTATGGCAACCGTTTGTGCCGGTACGCTGGCTCTGATGGATGCCGGTGTGCAGATCAAGAAACCGGTAACGGGTATAGCAATGGGACTTATCTCAGAGAAGAAAGGTACAAACTTTGCTGTGCTTTCCGACATACTCGGAGATGAAGACCACTTAGGTGATATGGACTTTAAGGTATGTGGTACAAAAGACGGTATCACTGCTACCCAGATGGATATTAAAGTAGACGGATTGTCATACGAGATACTCGAAAAAGCCCTGAATCAGGCACGTGAAGGCCGTTTACACATTATGGGTAAAATCCTTGAAACATTACCTGAGCCGCGCGCAGACTTCAAAGAGAATGCTCCGCGTATCGAGGTTATTATTATCAACAAAGAATTTATCGGTGCTGTTATTGGCCCTGGAGGTAAGATTATTCAAGGTATTCAGGAAGAAACCGGTGCCACTGTTACTATCGAGGAAATCGATGGTTATGGCCGCGTAGAGATATCAGCAACAAGCAGAACTTCTATCGAAGCCGCTGTTGCGAAGATCAAAGGCATTGTAGCCGTTCCTGAAGTAGGAGAAGTATATACTGCTAAAGTTCGTTCAGTAATGCCTTATGGTGCATTCTGCGAATTCCTTCCAGGCAAAGATGGTTTGCTTCATATCTCTGAGATCTCTTGGGATCGTATCGAAGACATGGAAAAAGCCGGACTGAAAGAAGGCGATGAAATAGAAGTGAAACTGATTGACATCGACCCTAAGACCGGAAAATTCAAATTATCCCGCAAGGTGCTTCTTCCACGTCCTCCAAGACCGGAAAAACCTGTACAGAAGAATAATAACGAAGGGAATAACTAATCTTCATGTTTATGATAGAAAAGAGGCTTTTAATTAAAGCCTCTTTTTTTTGTTATAAATGACTCTTTTATGCACAAAACCATAATTAGTTTATCTATATGGTATGAGAATAAAATTACCCTGGGTACTCAATATATTCAGAACAGTAATTTTTATTAAAATAAGATTATGATAACAATTTATGTTTACATTTGCATCAGAGATAAAGACTAAAGACAATTTTTCCATTTATTAAAACTACAAATATAAAAGAGTAAACAACATGAAATTTAGCACTTCAAAGCTGAAGGCGGTATTGCTTTGCGTATCAATTATTTTTTGTAATTATATGCAATCCCAGATAACAGTAGGAGCTGATTTAACACCTAACAAGGGTAGCTTGTTGGATCTTAAAGAATATAATAATCCGGCCCAATTAGCAAATTCGGGTAAAGGACTGGGAATGCCCCGTGTATCATTACAAAGACTGGAGAAGCTCGACCCCTGTGTAGAAAATGCAACTGAAGAAGACAAAAAGAAGCATACCGGACTGATGGTCTATAATCTGACCGATGATACGCCATATGGTCTTTGTCCGGGCCTCTATGTATGGCAGACTACAGAGTGGACAAGACTGCCCGAACCTTGCCCCAAGATATATTACAACACAAAAAAGATTTTGGGAATAGGACTGGATAATTATTCTGTAGGAGCAACTTCTCCAAATGCCGGCGGAAGCATTTTATTACAGAATCAGGCTGCTTTTGGTGAGGATTCAAATAGTATAGTGGGTTTTAAGGGATATACACTGGACTATCTCCGAATACCGTCTCTAGTGGATATCGATTATTTAGGTACACTCGATGCAAAATTAGCCGAAAAGCCGGATATAATCGTTATCAGTTATCCGTCAAGGATATTAAATCAGAACACTGCTGATAAGTTAAATAATTATTTGAATCAGAATGGGGTTCTTATATTATTGCTGGAGGATCCGGGAGGCGTATCTGCTGATACTCAGAAATCTTCTCAGATATTTTTAAGAACTGTTTTTGGAAACACCAATATCACCCAGAAGAACACTACATCCGATGCCTTTTCCGGTTCTGTTTATCAGTATTCAACAACAATAAATGACGAAGTAATAAATGGGCCGTTTGGCGATCTCAGAGGAAAGTACTGGGGAGAAGATGCTTCATATACAAGTCTTGTATCCGGATTGCCGTCCGATCAGATTATCGAATATTCGACCGCTTATGACTACTCTATGGGTGTTGCAAATAGTGGCTATATAAACTCATTCAGACATAAAACGAAGAATCTGCTTTTTGTGGGAGATGGCGGGTTTATCGTATATCAAAAAGGTTCAGCCGTCCCAACGGCATATCCTTTCGGACTAGACAATAATAACATCCCTGTAGAAAGGGCAAACTACGGACGAGGTATCAAATATAACGTTTCCAACTCTATCTTTTTTGGAAATGTAATGGCATGGGCCATCAAGATGGCAGAGTATAACGGGATAAATACCATACCTTAAAAAGGTAGCAGTGGGAAATAAAGATTAACTCACTTTTTATTCTCACTTATCCTTTTAAACCGGTTCATTGTAGCCAGTACATTATTCACATACTTCATCGTTTCACCACCTCTGAAGTACCCGCTTTTACATACAGGGTCGTTATAGTATTCCGGATTGCTTTTCAGTTCGAGATACTTTTGAACATTTCCTTCCCATATATAAGGATTAGCTCCGTATTTTGAAGCTAGAGCCTGCGCATCATTTACGTGCCCGTTTCCTGCATTATAAGCAGCCAGTATGAATTTTTCACGCTCGCTGATATTCTCTACTTTCCTGAAGATTTTGTCCAGCCTGTCCAGCAATTCGACAGCTGCCCCGATACTCAGGTCAGGATTCATGCGGTCTTCACTGGTCAGACCCAAGGAAGCAGCCGTACGAGGCATCAGTCCCATAATCCCGGCAGCGCCCGCCCATGAAGTAAGATTGTTCTGGAAGCGGGACTCATGATAGCAAATAGCAGCAAGGAACTGCCATTCGTATTTTGTATTCTTAGCATGTTTCCTGAATAGGTCGTCATAGACAGAAACAGCACCTCTAGGCAGATTTTTCGGAGTTATATACTCTCCCTCAAAAAGCTGTTTGCTCAACTCGAAATACTTCTTTATGATACTCTTGTATACAGGTGTATTGTCATTCTCGGCAAACCACTCATTAAGAGCATTCGCCAGATTCGGCATATTTTTCCGCACGGCCCATGAAGCCCGTTGTTCGAAACTTATCGGCAAGGAGATGTCAATATTCCTGAAATAAGTGCGGTTTAACCTGGCAATATATTCATCACAGGCTGTATATCTTATCTTGCCCAACGATACCATCTCTATCAGGTCCTCGCTGGTAATAGTATCTTCGCTGACTGTATGAATCCTGATGCCCCCGCCTAATTCCGAATCAAGATTGAGAAGGCGTTGGTGATATTTAGTATCGGCCTCCACATATACTTCCTTACCTATAAGGCCGGTCACATCCTTTATTATAGTATCTCCTTTATTCGCCCTCTGAACAAGAACCTGATGAGTTATCTGCTGCAGCCCGCAATAGGATATAGAATCTTTCAGTTCATTTTGTATAGGCACTGCATAAGCGATAAGATCTCCCTCTCCCCTCTTTAGCATTTCTATCAGCCGGGTGGTATTCTCCGCCACTTTTACATTCAGCTTCAATCCGTAATGATCGCAGAAGTCCTGGGCAAGATCATAGTCATACCCCATCGGCTCTTCTCTGTAAATAAAGTATGAGGTAGAACTATTGAGTGTAATAATGGTCAGTTCACCTTTCTCCTTTATTTGTTCAAAGTCGTAAACAGACTGCTCCTGCTTCTTCTTACATGAGAAAAAAAAGCAAGATGAAAGTAACAACAGGTAGACGATAAGGTTATATTTCATAGTGCAGCTCCTGTCTTTAATACATTGTGATTCTTCCTCTGGCAACCTGGACCTTTAACAGATCGGAGCCTATCAGCATTTTATAATTTAAAATCGCCCGTGATTATATCTTCCACTTTGATATTATATTCCGCAACGATATGATTTATCACATCTGCGGCTGTAGGCAGGTTATCTATCAAGGAGCTTACCTGTCCTATTTCCAGTTCACCCTCAACAAGATCACCTTCAAAGATTCCCTTTTTAGAACGGCCGCGTCCGAGCAACTCACGCATCTCTTCTACCGATGCCCCTCTGTCTTCGGCAGACTGTACTGCATTATAGAACTCATTCTTTATCATGCGGGTAGGGCTGAGCTTTTTCAGAGAGAGAACAGTATCTCCTTCTTTCAGGTTAATACAGAGTTCCTTAAATTCCTGAGAAGCCGAACTCTCTTGTGTAAGGGCAAAACGTGTACCCATCTGTATCCCTTCCGCACCTAATGCAAAAGCAGCCAGCATCCCATTACCTGTACCGATTCCTCCGGCCGCAATGAGCGGAATATGTATACTCTTTCTCACCTGGGGTATAAGCACTATAGTGGATGTTTCCTCTCGCCCGTTGTGTCCTCCGGCTTCAAATCCTTCAGCAACAACTGCATCTACACCAGCTTCCTGACATTTCAGCGCAAACTTGGAACTGGATACAACATGAGTTACTATAATGCCGTTATCCTGTAACTTTTTAGTCCAAAGCTTTGGATTACCTGCCGATGTGAATACAATCTTCACTCCTTCAGAAATAATTATATCCATTATCGTGTCTATCTCAGGGTACATCAGCGGCACATTAACCCCAAAAGGCTTATCTGTTGCAGCTTTGCATTTTTGGATATGTTCGCGAAGTGTTTCCGGATGCATCGAGCCGGCCCCGATAAGTCCTAATCCGCCTGCATTACTCACAGCCGAAGCCAGCCTCCAGCCACTGCACCATACCATTCCTCCCGAAATAATGGGATATTTTATTCCAAATAAAGATGTTATTCTGTTTGTCATTGTTTATATTTTGATTTTTACTTATTAATCATAAATTGGAAAAGGTTACAAAGGTAACAGAAATCAATTAATAATTAAAAATGAAGAATTAAGAATGTTTTTTACACAGTTTCTATATAAAGCTGACACTTTTACCCGATTTTCATTCGTCAGTTTTTCTATCATATTCTTCTTTTTTGCTGTTCTCTACTTACCTTCTCTCTCCATAGATAAAGTTTTTCCTGAAGAATTCAATACAAGTTCAACTTTAGAATCGGGTTATGACTTTAACCTCTCCAGCTGCTCTTTAGAAAGGCTGATGTATTTCAGTCCCCTCATCTTAGCATCACTTACCGCAGACCGGACTTCGTATTCAAGAAACTTTCCACGCGAATATTCTTCTATTTCCGAAAGCGGTATTTGTATTTCCCCCTCAATTACAGGTGTTTCTTCCTCCATCTCAGGATCAGTTTCTATTGGTTTTTCTTCCACTATAAGTGGCTCTGATTGTTCTTCTGCTTCCGGAGCGACCTCGTATACATCCGGGATTTCCCTTACAGTCTCTATTGCCAGTCCTTCATATAAAAATGCAATAGCCTCTTCCTTCTCTTCTTTTATTGCTGCAACTATATCTGCGACATTACCAGGAACAGGAGGAATCTCAACCTTTATCACCTCAGTTTTCACGATTTGTTCTTCCTTATAAGGAGGAGGAGTATCAGCAACCGCCTTGTTTTCTTCAATAATCCCGGATAGGACATCCTCAATTTCATCAATCTTATCCCGTTCCAGTTCATATAGATTATCTATTTCATGCATCTTATATTGCAGCTGAGGCATTTTTCGCAAAAGCTTTTCCCGCTCAAAGCATACAAGTGAAATATATGGTTTGCCGGAAAAAGAGGTTTTGAGATCAATTATTATCCTGTAATCTTTACTCTCCCTCACTTTATAATCTATAAGATCACGGTAAGACAACCGATGAATTACATCATCCTCTTCTATGAAAATGAACTCTTTAGCCGCACTATCATAGCTGAATAAATAGAAGCCGACAGCACTGTCTATTATCTCATCCTCGTCGAACCCCTCGCAGGTTTTAAGAATAGAGCGAAGCCTTTGAGAATAGGAATCGGCCCAATTAAATCCGCTCGATGGAGTTTGGCTCTGCTCACGGCTTTGCTTTATAAAATGATTTACGAGCCGGATAATGATAAAGATAAGGATTGCATAACCGAATATTGACATTGGGGTAAATTATTGAGAATTTATAAAATGACGACTCTAACAAACTTACAAAAAAAATAGAGATGATAGACTCTTTACAGAGAAAATCGATTGGATAAAATAATTCATATATGACATTAACAGGCATTTAATGTATGAAAATACAAAAGAATTAAATACCTTAGACTCCGGAAATAAGCGTCAACTATGGAAAATTTCATCGACATTGCAGTAAAAAATCAGGAAAAAGCACATGAAATAATAGAGAAAACCGGAATTATCGGAATCTGGGAATCAGTCGGTGCAGAAGTAAACCTTGTAGGTTCTCTTAAAACGGGATTACTGATGTCCAACAAAGATATCGATTTTCATGTATATTCTTCCCCATTGCTCGTATCCGACAGTTTTCTCGCAATGAGTAAACTGGCAGCAAAACCCGGTATCACCCGGCTGGAGTACATAAACGGTATTGAAACGGAAGAACAATGTATCGAATGGCATGTACAATATCAGGCTGAAGACGGATCGGCATGGAAAATCGATATCATTCATATATTGAAAGGCTCAAAATACGACGGATATTTTGAACGAATGGCTAAAAGAATAAATGAAGTTATGACCCCTGCACAGAGGCAAACTATATTGAAGTTGAAATATGAAACCCGTGGAATGGAGAGAATAATAGGGGTAGAGTATTATCAGGCTGTTATCAGGGATGGAATAAACAATGTAGAGGATTTCATAAAATGGAGAAAAGTAAATCCGGTAGGATACATTGTGGAATGGATTCCTTAACCGGATAAAGTTATAAAAATAAAAGTGCAGGCAATATAACACTACCTGCACTCATTATATATTTTCCCCGATTATCCGTTATCCGTTCACTTTCTTATAGTCGGCAAGGAAAGTAGCCAATCCGCTATCGGTGAGAGGGTGTTTCAGCAGCCCTTTGATGGCGGCCAAGGGGCATGTGGCCACATCCGACCCCACTTCGATACATTGGATAATGTGCTGCGTGCTGCGTATCGAAGCCGCGAGAACCTGAGTATCCATATCGTATGTGGAATACATATCCACTATCTTGCCTACCAGGTCTATACCATCACTGGAAATATCATCGAGACGCCCAACAAACGGCGACACATAAGTCGCTCCGGCTTTTGCGGCCAATAGCGCCTGTCCCACAGAGAAGACCAGTGTACAATTAGTCCGGATACCTTTTTTGCTGAAATACTTTATAGCTTTAATTCCATCTTCTATGCAAGGTACTTTTACCACAATATTTTTGTGAAGAGCAGCAAGCTCCTCCCCCTCTTTTATCATCCCCGCATAATCCGTCGCTATTACCTCGGCGCTGACGTCGCCATCCACGATGTTACAGATTTCCACATAATGCTTACGCTGGTTTTCCACACCTTTTATCCCTTCTTTTGCCATCAGGGAAGGATTTGTTGTTACTCCGTCTAATACTCCGAGATCGTTGGCTTCACGGATCTGGTCCAAATTGGCTGTGTCGATAAAAAACTTCATAATAGGTTATTTTTTAATGGGTTATTATCTGTACCTCTAAGTTCCGAATATATTTTAATAAAAACAACTCTAATGAGCCTATTGTTTTTTAGGCATATGCCATTCTCAGATAAAACCTTTCCTTATACGGATACACCGATTCCGCTAAATTTCAATATGTTTTGTCCGGTCTGATATTAATTATATCTTTGCGTTAACATTAAAACAATTTATGTCTCTTACACGTAAGAATATATTGGTGCTGTAAATAGCCTGTAATCTGTAATACAACTTACTTTTACCGGCTATCCCTTCATTCTTTACCCGAATACTTCATTTTCGGGTGATTTTTCTTTTATATTTTATTAAAAACATTTTGTGACTATCATCTATGAAGGTTTGTTATACCCTCATATCACGATATGCACAAACTAAAAGCATCAATTATCATGGATAAAGAAATAAAAACAACAGAAAAAGAAATAAGACTGGTAGAAGATTTTGATCTGATATTCGACTTTTACAAGTTAGTAAACAGGCAAGGGCCGGGAAGCATAGAGATAACTAAGCTAGCTCTGAATTTTATACCGGGTCTCCCTGTCAGCTCAAAGATCGCAGACATTGGTTGCGGTACAGGAGGACAAACTATCACACTAGCGGAAAATACCTCAGGGCATATCACGGCCATCGACTTATCGGAAAAATTTATAGAAATACTGGATAAGAATGTCAAACAGGCCGGATTTGAAGACAGGTTCACTAACCTTATCGGCTCTATGGAAGATCTTCCTTTTTCAGACAATGAACTCGATCTTATGTGGGCCGAAGGCTCTATCTACCATATAGGTTTCGAAAAAGGACTGCGCGAATGGCATCAGTATCTTAAGCCGGGAGGATATATCGCAGTGTCGGAAGTATCCTGGATTACAAAAGAGCGCCCGCAGGAAATAGAAGAATTCTGGGTGTTGAACTATGACGGGATCGACACCATTCCTAATAAAGTAGCTGCAATGCAGAATGCAGGCTATATACCTATCGCTCATTTTGTATTACCTGTAAATTGCTGGCTCGAAAACTTCTACGATTTAGTAGAAGTGGCAGTAGATCCATTTCTGAAACAGCAAAATAATAGTGAAGAAGCCAAACAGTTTATAGAAAGCCAGCTGACAGAAATCAATTTGTATAAGAAATACAAACATTACTACAGCTATGTATTCTATATCGGACAAAAAATCGGATAAATGATGGTTATAGAAACAGCACGACTGAGAATTGTTCCGCTAACAGCGGAGCAATTCCGTCTGCTCTTGCTCGGAGTGGATAGAATGGAAGCAGAAATGGGACTGATACCGTCCGGAGAGAGCCTCGATAAACATGTCCAACAGGCAATGGAGTACCAGTACCAAAAAGCATTATCAGACACAGATAACTTCATCTGGCTTACCAACAGGCAAATCATATTAAAATCGGAGAATAAAGCCATCGCCAGTGCCAATTTTAAAAATTCACCGCAGGAAAATACATGTGTTGAAATAGGATATGGTACAAATACCCGTTACCGCAATAAAGGTTACATGACCGAAGCCGTACAGGCAATGTGCGAATGGGCATTAAGTCAGCCGGGAGTAAAATCCGTAACAGCAGAGACCGAAAAAGGTAATATCGTATCACAAAGGGTATTGCAGAAATGCGGCTTTGTAAATTATCAAAAAAAAGAGAATAGCCTATGGTGGAAACTCGATTCAGTAAAAAACAGCAATATGAATAATCTGAACATAAGAAAAATTAGAGAGGAAGAACAAGCCGAAGTATACAATCTTATTAAGGCAGCCTTTGAAACAGCAAAAGTAAAGGACGGAGATGAACAGGACTTCGCCCAAGAATTACGACATGGTGACAATTATATTCCGGAGATGGATTTGGTTGCGGAAGTGAATAATAAAATAGCCGGACAAATCATGTTCACAAAAACATATGTAACAAGAACTGACAACAGCAAAACAGAAGCCCTTCTCATTGCACCCATTTCTGTTCTTCCCGAATACAGAAATTTAGGTATCGGCTCTGCATTAATTCGAGAAGGTTTCAGGATTGCGCGCGAGATGGGCTATAAGGCCGTTTTCCTTTGTGGTGATCCTGCATACTATCACCGGTTTGGATTTAAACCTACATCCGCATATGGGATCAGGCATATACTGGAATTCACTGAAGAGAATGTGATGGTATACGAACTGGTTGACGCTACACTTGAAGGTATGGACGGGACTGTAGATTTTTGTTAAAATTTATTGGATTATTATACTATAAAAACGGGCCATATCCATTATTTTTGTAGTCATATTCCAAACACATTATGATTACACGCAAAAAATATTGGTATCATATTATCGCCATCTTCACGGTGATAGTATGGGGGACGACATTTGTATCCACAAAAATACTGATCGGATATGGCCTTTCTCCTGTCGAGATATTCCTTTACCGCTTTGTGCTGGCTTATATAGGAATATGGTTTTTCTGTCCACGCACTCTTTTTGCAAACAGTAAGAAAGATGAACTGTTGTGCGTTGCTGCCGGACTGACAGGAGGCGCATTATATTTTGTATTTGAAAATACAGCTTTGGGTATAACACTGGCTTCCAACGTTTCACTGATAGTATGTACTTCACCTATTTTCACCGCCTTGCTGACATTCCTTTTCTACAAAAAAGAGCCATTAAGACCCCGTCTTATTACCGGATCGCTGGTCGCGCTTGTAGGTATGGCTTTGGTTGTTTTCAATGGTAGTTTTATTTTACGGATCAATCCTCTTGGCGACATGCTGACAGTATTGGCTGCCTTGTCCTGGGCTTTCTACGGCATTATACTCAAACAGCTGAACGGAAAATACTCCACCTTGTTTATTACCCGGAAAGTTTTCTTTTACGGAATTATAACCATGCTGCCTTTCTCCCTGATGGATTCGGCTACATTCACTCCCTCTTTGCTCATCAATCCCGTAATAGCATCAAATCTCATCTTTCTCGGGTTAATAGCGTCGCTGCTGTGTTTTATCGCATGGAACAGCGCCGTGAAAGAATTGGGAGTGGTGCAAACATCCAATTATATCTATTTCGTTCCACTTGTCACATTACTCACATCGGCAATTGTTATCGATGAACATATAACGATTGTCGCACTGTTTGGCTCCGTATTTATCCTGTTGGGTGTCTATGTGGCAGAGAATGGCTTCAAGTTGAAATTCAAACCCGGATAAAGAGACTGTCTTTATCTTAAATATTCTTGTTTTCAATACATCTGTATTCCGATTTTTGTTAGTACCTTTACTATATCCTAATAGATATTGATATAAAATTAACGATATGACAAAAAAAGTATTAGCCGTAACTTTAGTAGCTGCCATAGCCAGTGTTACAGTATATGCTTATATCCAGAACCAAAAAAAGAAAAGACGCAGAAATCTTCCTGTAACCTTTATCTAATTGAGTTCGCTCACATCTGCAATCCCATTGCGGTTGAACAACACACGGTATTTTCTGTAGTATTCGTCTTTATCGGATATACATTGCACAATAAAGTACAATGAATAGACTTTATTGCCTTCTATCTCCACAATACCTTTCTCCTCATCGGACATATATAGCGGAATAGAAGGATTATCCATCTTCTGTGTAAAATTCAGCAGGTTGAAACGGGTAATGTCATTAATGCCCGATAAGCGGTATTCCTTATACTTTTCTATATCTTCCCTCGACAGGCTTACCCATTTACGATAGAGTACAATTTTCTCGTCATAAAACTGATTTTCAGCTTCCACAAGGGGTGAACGGGCCCTTAAATTACGGACTTCTTCGGGCAGCTTGCTTTCTTCGATATAGTCAAACGCTTCTTTTATCCATCCTATTTCCTGCTTGCGGATACTCAGTTTCAATTTGGTATCGAAATACTTTTTGCCCAGTTTGGACGAAAAATAGTAGCGCATCATATCTTTTATCCGGTCTTTGAACATATAACTGAAGACCAGTATAATAAACAGGTCGGTGGTAAAATTTCCAAACCGCAATGTGGCAAAAAAAGACACGACAGTAGCAAACACCATAGCTATGCCCGCCGCTATACTATAATAAAACTGCTCGGCCAGCAATCCGTCCTTTTTCCGCACTATTTGTAGGAACAGATCGCTTTCCACAAGCTTCTTCAAAATATTTCGCTGAGAAATGACCAGGCTGTTATGCTTTTCGTCACCCTTATCCAACAGCCTGAACCCACGCTTTTTACGATGAGCGATTTCGTCTTCCACCAATCGGTGTAATTCAGGTTTCAAACGTGCATATACAGGCCGCCCTTCCAGAAATCTCATGATCTGAAACGTGTATTGCTCGGTGATATTCCCAAGGAAGTCGTCTCCATAGAGGAAGAATTCCCTCTGTTGTTGGGTAATATCAGGTTTAGTCAACTCATCCCACATTTCACGGTATTGCAATGCTATATCCCTGATATCACGTATATAATTTTCGACATGTAAAGCTACTTTTTCATCTGTCGTCGTATTCTTTATTATCTGTACATGGCGACGCAAGGCACTTTTGAGAATACAAACAAACATTTTCACCTGATAGACGAAGCTCTCCGACTTTACCTCATCGGCAGGATTCACCGCCAAATCGTCCAGCGCTTTCTGTAAACGGGGTAAAGGTCCCCGCCCCGCTTTAAGTATTTCGGCCAGTGAGTATATCGGGGTAATGAGACGGATATTATTCTTTACATCTCTGTAGAAATCATTTTTCTTATAGGTAGAACGATTTATATCGAGGCTGTTGGGTAAAAACAGCCAGGTGTTGATCTTGAAATCATTCACATCCTTCGTGTTTTTACTGGTAATAAAACCAATCTTAAACTCTAATGAAAAGTTATCATGTACTTTTACTTCGGTATCAATCATTATTTTTCCATTCGCTGTAAGGATATTTTACTAAAGATGAATTATAGTAACGGCTGTCTCCTGTCACTTCCGCTCCCAACCAGTCGGGCCTGTCAAACCCTTCTTCTTTATCGGCCAGTTCTATCTCGGCCATTATAAGTCCTTCGTTTTCGCCATGAAATTCGTCCACCTCAAATTTACGGATTCCATTCTTGATATAATAGCGCACTTTATCAATAATGCCCGGTTCGCATAGCTTTATCAACTCACGGGCTTCCTCTCCGGGTATTTCTTTCTCCCACTCGTAACGGGACATGCCCGACTCATCCCCTGCACCTTTAATCGTAATATACGCTTTATCTCCTTTTATACGGATACGGACGGTACGTTCAGGCACAGAAGACAAGTAGCCCTGCACGATCTCCTCGTGTGCATAAGCATATTGCTTAAAGTCGCCTCTGACTAAAAACTTCCGTTCTATTTCTAAAGCCATAATCTAATCAGCAAATTTGAAGATAAATAAATTAAATGTTTTCAGCAGATTATCCTGACCACACTGCGAAAAACAATATGCCAATGGATAGAGTATTTATACTTTACCTCATTGGCATATTGGTTATATACTCACTGTATTATTGAATGATCTGCTTTATAGCTCCCATATCAGGATAGAAGATAACCTTTATAGGTAATTTATTGTTATCAAACATCTTTGGTACGAGTACATCCTGTACACCGTATTGTACAATGTCGCAATCTTTCTCTACATAGTTTCGCCCGTTATATGATATCTGCAGGCTAGCTTTCCCCAGAATATTATAAATTATTCCTGCCGAGAATTTCTTTTCCATATCTTTCTCTTCCTTAGGGGTAAGTACCTGTACTTGTCTTGGCTCTTTATTTTTTAGAGTAAGGGCTACAGGAGAACCTGAAAGATCATCAGCACCTACAACACCCAACTTAGAGGAGAAACGGAAGATAATACGGTTGTCTATATTCTTTTCATCAGGGATTACAACAAACTCCTTTGTTCCCGCTTCCACTGTTTCTGTGCCTGCAAACATGGCTGTGAGTGCTTTCTCCTGTTCTTCCAATTGAGTCATTACCAGTTTATATGCGTTACCATCAGGCGGCATATTATCGGCATCTCCGGTAAGTATATTGTTACGGCTTTCGCGCAACCGGTAAATCTGTTTGGCTATCAGTTCGGCCTGCTTCGCAGTAGAACCGGCTCTCAATATCTCTTCCGACATGAAACTGCGCGGATTTGGAAGGCTTGCCGAGGTTACAGAAGCGTCTCCTTTAGTTTCTTCTTTTGGAAATGTATAATCATCGTTGATAGCACATATCAGGCCATCTTTTGTAAGCGTTACAAACGGAGCAGTAGTATTCGACCTGAACTCCACAAGGTATGATTTATCTTTATCAACTACACCTTTTGCAGTTGCATCTATTTTATCCAATGTATAAGATACCGCATCTTCTGTTATAGGATTAGAAATACTCAGATAGCGCTCGGCATACTGAAAAAACTCTCCGGCTTTACGTGTTTTTTTTGTATAATCTACAGTGATTACCAGCGATGTTTTGGGCAGCGAATAGGCAACGCCGTAATCATTTGCTTTCACAGCACTCATCTTCACTGTGTTCTGGGCTGTCCCGTAGTTGGCCCCGATAAGGAGGAACAATAATAAACTTATATAATATCTCATAAGTCTTTCATTTAAAAATATTAATCTCACAAAGCTAATTATTTTTTGCGAAATACTTAGAAGCTGTTTGAATTTTGATCAGTGAAGTATTTCTTATTAATGTGTATATTTGGCTTTCTTTAATTCATTTAAAAGCTATGAATAATCTTACATCTTCTAAAATCCTAATTTTAGGGCTTACAGCACTTCTGTTTTGGGCCTGTGGCAATAAGCCTTCGAATAATGAAGACGGCTGGGAAACGCTTCTTGACAAAAACATGTCTGAATGGGAATCATATCTGAGCTATGAAATGAAAAATAGCTATAATGGTAGCATACCCAAAAATGCCAATGGTGATACAATTCAACCGATTGGCTATAATACAAGCTATAAAGATGTCTTTACTGTTGTATCTGACGAAAACAATGATCCTGTTCTGAGGATCAGCGGAGAAGTTTACGGCTGCGTTTTCACAAAAGAGAGCTACCGGAATTATCATCTCAGACTGAAAATGAGATGGGGAGAAATGAAATGGGAACCCCGCCTGAATAAAGCCTACGATTCGGGTATACTTTATCATTCGCAAGGTGAACCTGGTATAGATTACTGGAGGAGCTGGATGCTAAGCCACGAATTCCAGCTGATAGAAAGCAGTCCGGAAGGCAATAATGGCGATTACTGGTGCATCGGCAAAACTCAAATGGATGTACATGTGCGAAACGATTCGGGAAAGATGGTTTTCGATCCCCAAGCACCGCTAACCACAATGGGAGCTGGTATTCCTGATGGTTATTATTGTGCTGTAAACAAACCTAATGGCAAGCCAAGGGGGGAATGGAACGACATTGATCTGATCTGCTTCGAGGGCAAAAGCCTTCATATTGTGAATGGGGAGGTTGTAATGGCCTTGTCTAATTTAAGATATACAGACGAAAACAATATAACTCATCCTTTGGACGAAGGCAAAATACAGTTACAAAGCGAAGCTGGTGAAGTATTTTTCAAAGATATCAAAATACGGAAAATCACTGAGATACCTTCCCAATACTGCAAGTATTTCAAATGAGCTGTTTACTTCTGATATCTTGCGCTGATTGACCCGGAGATCAATAAAAAAGGGGCATCAATAATTTGATGCCCTTTTCATAGTGTTTAAACATGGTGGTCTGAAGATTGACTTACCGTTTTGCACGACCGGAAATATTAGTACATATAGCTTTGGCAATCCCGGCCTCATCGATTCCCAAGCATTTAACTATAAAAAACATTGTATAATTTACCAGGATACAGTCTGTTCCAAAAGCTGACATTACGCAGCTCTCGTATTATTCATAATTTATTATCCTTGCTGATTGAATGTTTGTCTCCAATAATCTTTTCTTTTAGCAGTTCCAAGTATGTACAGAGGCTTGGTCAGAAGCCATCCTGTTCCAGAATTAGATAAATGCTATTCTATATGATAGTTCATTTGTGAAGAAGCAATACTTATTAAAGTAAAAAGAAATGTACCCAATCTGATTGTCTCTTAATAAGAAGACTGGACAAATGCGGATTCGTTGCGTAAAGTACTGTTTATAAAACTTAAAAGATGTTCTCGCAGTGTAGTTTTTCGATATAGTAAATAGAAGTGATATTATTTCTTGCCTTTTCGTTTCAATTCATCTCTAAGCAAAGATGCCAATTCGTAATCCTCTCCGTCAATTGCATCTTTCAGCAGAGTTTCCAGTTCATCCTGATTAAGGAGAGAATAATCCAGAGCCAGATGGTCCCTTTCATCTTCCGGACTAGTTGCATCCTGAATAGAGTTCTCATCAAATACGATCGCTTGCTCCTGCATAATGGCTTCCGTTGTAAATATAGGAGATTTCGTCCTCAATGCAATTCCCACTGCATCGGATGTTCTGGATTCTATCTGAATGTTTTTATCTCCCTGACTTAATATCATGCGGGAGAAGAAAACTCCATTCTCATATTTATAAATTTCCACTTCGCGCAGAATGATACCAAATTGATGTAACAGCGAACGAAACAAATCATGGGTAAGAGGTCTCGGAGGATAAGAGCCTTGCAATTTGAAAGCTATAGACTGAGCCTCGGGAGTGCCCACTACAATCATCAGCCGGCGTACACCATCTTCTTCAGCCAGAACCAGACCGTATGCCCCTGATTGTGTCTGGTTGAAAGAGAAACCTAAAACTGATAATTTTATTCTGTCATCCATGTTGTCGATATAATATGAGGTCAAAAATACTGATTTATTTTGTATCGCTGCGAGAATCATTCTTGTTTTAAAACATTTTAAACTATTACCCCGATCAGGACATAGCCTATCCCGGTTAGGAAACACCATTTTCTGCTATTTCGGAATGTGCCCGGACATCTGCCTATATTTAATTGTGAATTATGATTACCAATAGAATAAAAACTTATCTTTGCAAAGAAAAAACGAACAATAGGTATATGAAGAAATCCCACTTTCTGCAAACGCTATACTTGCAAAAACCTCTTCTACTTATTCTCCTCATAGCTACATTGTCTACTTTGCCGTGGATTGGACTCGGGGAATTCTATACTAAGGGAGAGCCTCGCGAGGCAGCATTGGCTATATCTATGATCGAAAAGGGAGAATGGATTATTCCTTCCAGCTATGCCGATGAGTTCGCATACAAACCTCCGTTAAACCATTGGTTGATTTCCGGTTTTTCCCTTGCTATAAACAAAGGAGAAGTGACTCCATTCACCTCCCGTCTACCCTCAGCTCTGGCATTCATTGCCATGATAGGCATTTGCTTCATGTTTTTTGCCCGCCGCCGTCCGGTTCTTGAAGCCTTTGTATCCTGCCTCATAATAATCACCTGTTTCGAAATACATCGGGCGGGCATGACTACACGAATAGATATGCTGCTCACATTCCTGATGGTTGCCGCACTCATTCAATTATATACGTGGCATGAAAAACGGCGACTCGGGTTGCTTATATCAGCGTGGGCCTTCCTTAGCCTGGCGACTTTAGCTAAAGGGCCTGTAGGAGTTCTCCTGCCTTGTCTTATTTTTGGAATATACCTCCTCTTCCAGCGCGAAAATTTCTTTAAAGCAATACTAAAATGCCTAGTCATATTAGTTTCGGCTCTCATCGTTCCGCTTATTTGGTATTATGCAGCATATCAGATTCAGGGAGATGCTTTTCTAAATAAGGTTTTTGCCGAGAATTTCGGACGATTTCTGAGTATAGACTCTTCAATGCTCAACATAGACTATGAACTGGGAGTGAAAAATCCATGGTATTACTATTCTATTTCTCTTATTGCCGGATTTCTTCCCTGGACCATATTACTGGCTATATCTTTATTCTTCATCAAATACAAAAAACCATCGGGTACAATAAAATCTTTCATCTCTAAGATTATATCCATGGATAAGGTACTTCTGTTCAGCCTGCTTGTAGCAGTTGTAGCCATTATATTTTTTACGGTTCCCTCTTCGAAGCGGAGCACATATATTATGCTCACTTATCCGTTTATTGCTATTTTTATCGCCCGCTTCTTTATTTATCTTACAGATGTTAAACCTTTGGCTGTACGCATATCAACCTCGATATTGTTAACTGTAAGCATACTGGCATTGTTGCTTGTTATACTGGCATATACAGGTATAATAACCGAAGATATGGCACAATCCCTGTCGAAACGGGAAAGAACCTTGCGGGATATTCATGTATTCTTTAATCTGTTCCTACATCCGGGATGGCTTGGACTATTGGGCATAATGGTACTGCTTGCGGCCATAGTGAACAGCTTCTATCTGTTGAGAAAAAAGATGAATCTGAAAATATTAATGGCCGGATTCGGATTGATGCTGGCAATTAATTTATTTATGGACTCTTATTTATTGCCCGGTTATAAAAACGCATATTCGACCCGTCCGTTTGCCGAGCACCTAGCAAGGAAGTATGAGCTCAAAGACAATGTATATGTGACCAACTATCTGAAGAGCTATAGGAACCTGTATTCTCTCAATTTCTCGATGCACAACAGTTTTAAGAATATAGAGAAAGAAAAGCCTGACTATGGCTACTTTATCGCCTTAGAACTGGATATAGACAGAATAAAAGAGCAATATAAAGAGTATCAATTTACTCTGCTCGAATCGAGCGATAAGATGAACGAAAACAAAAACGAAATACTCTTCTTCAAGATAAAAAAGAAGAATTAGCATATTTTAGACAAACTTAAAAAGCACACATGAAAGAGCAGTTAACCGGACTGGCTAAGCGAAAAGCCATCAGACAACTAATCAAATATGGTCTGGTCGGTATTGTAGGATTAGTTATAGATATGGGAATATTTTACCTGTTGGTAAATAAATTCTCAGTACATTACCCGTTTTCGGCAACGATAAGTTCATTGCTGAAGGGAAACATGTCTATAGGCATGCTGGATATACTTATATCCAATATAATAAGCCAGACTTTGGCCGTCGTAAACAACTTCATTCTGAATAGTTATTTTACATTTAAAGTTACCGATCAGAAACTGAAACGATTTATGTCATTTGCCTCTATTGCCATAGTAGGTATGATCATAAGCTCTATGTTACTGACATTATTCATAGGTATAATGAAAATAGATGATATGCTGGCCAAAGTATTCGCCATTTTCATTGTTGCTGCTATACAATTTGCCATAAATAAGTTCTTCACATTCAAAGAACATAAAAAATAATTTAGTATCATATTCTTTGGTAACAATTCAAGGTTTTTATCAAACAAAATTTCACATAATTTGTTTAAATACTAAAGAGAATAATAAATTGTGACCAGACTACGCCTAATGAACCAGCTTTATTAAGAATAAAGCACTATTACTTTAAAAACAAACTCACATAACCATTCTCTGATAATAGAATTAATAAAAATGCTAAGTAAAGGTTTAAGAAAGCACGCTTCAAATCCTGTAATAGGACTTTTCCCCTTCATCCTGTTCATAATATTACATACTATGAACGTAAAGGAGCAATTCGCATTATGCGCAGGCTTCGCTCTGGCTGTTTTCGGAGAATTATTCTTCCGGATGTACTATAAAAGCCGGGCTTTTAGTGCGACGTTCTACATTTCAGCTATTTCCATTATGATCAGCCTTATTGTATGGCTTATTATTCATCCGTATGTAGAAAAGCCAAATACATACATCGTTATTTGTGAAGTCATCATAATCTGTCTTTTCATGCTCCTCAGGGCTAGTAAGACATATATGGCCGCCCACTTTTTCCGTCAGAAAAACCTGATACAAAAAGCCCTGTTAAATGAGTTTTACGATTCGGCTACATTTATACAGTACGGACTCACTCTCCATATATTCGGCATAATGCTGTATCGCCAGTTCACCGTAAGTAGCCAGAATGTTCATATCTCCGAAATTATAATCTTCTCTATCGTACCAATTCTTATCATCCTATTGATAGGGGTCTATCAGGTTCTCAAAATCAGCAATCTGGTAGCCAAACTAAGGAAAGAAGAATGGATCCCGATCGTAACAGAGAAAGGTGAAGTTACAGGTAAGATTGCAAAGAACGTATCCATAAACATGAAAAACAAATTTTTACATCCTGTGGTTAGAGTAGCATTGATTTCAAACTCTAAAGTGTATTTACAGGAAAGGTCTCTGAATGATATATTGAATCCGGGAAAACTTGACTATCCTTTCGAAAAATACATGCTCTTCAACCACGAGATCAATCTGGCTGCACGCAACAGTATCCGTAAGATGGTAGGTGATGAAATAGATTTTTCCATTAAGTTCCTGCTGAAATACGTCTTCGAGAATGAAGACACAAGACGCCTGATATTTTTATTCACAGCAAATATTGACGACGAGGACTTAATAAAGAGGAATGGAAAAATGAATGGAAAATTCTGGACAATAAAACAACTCGAGGATGGCTTTGCTGATGAAATATTCAGTGAATGTTTCGAACTGGAATTTGAATATCTGAAAAATATGGTACTGGTTCCATCAGATATTTTCGTACAACCCAAGGCTAGTGTAAATTAAATCCGCTATAAGTTCTTCCGGTTTTTCCATACCTGAAAAGAATTTACAACATTTTGCCAGAGCACATATGCTCCAGGCCCAATCGACGAAATAGGATTCAGATATGTTTGTGCCATCCAAATAGCCAGGATGGTATTTTTTTGTCCAAGCCCCTGCCCTCCGGCAACAGTATCATCATAAATACGTCCTAACCGGCGGCCAACCAAAAATTGAGAAACGCAAACCACCAAAGCCGCTAATGCGACACCTACCTCCATAATGTAATTCGGACTCTCCTGATCTGAAATAAACTGAACAGTTTTTCCCGTAATAATTACCAATGCGACAGACCAGATATAGAAAGACAGGCTTTTGGCCTTCTGTATCTCGTAATGCACTCTCGGCAGAAACTTTTGTAAGAGAAGAGCACCAAAAAACGGCAGGAACAATAATATAAATACTTTCTGAAAGACAACCCATAACGAATCGGTGAAAGACGTAGCATCTACTTCTCCGGTAAAAGCAAATATGACAGGAGCGACAACAACTATTGTCATATTACTAAGCAGGCTGTAGGCCGTCAGGCTGGCTACATTGCCGCCCAACATACCTGTAATGACAGGTGCCGATGTAGCTGTAGGTGCAAGAACGCAAATCATAGCTCCCTGCGCAATTATGGGATGTACGGGTAATAGGAGTAAATAAACGGCAATACTTCCGGCAATCTGTATCAGTATCAGCCAAAGATGAAGGCGTGTAAACAGAATATCCCTGAAAGAAATACTGCAATAAGTGATCAGCAGCATCACTACAATAAGATACGGCGTAAGAAAAGAAAGCGCCCCCATATACCGATGCAGTATAATCCCTGTAATCATGGCTATAGGCATCATATACGATTTTATCTTATTAAGCATAATCGTGGAAACTAAAGGTTTTTGAGCATATAAATGGTACATGCATAATGTCCGGAGTCGCCAAGAGGATGATCCAACTGTTTAAAGCCAAAAGACTCATACATGGACACGGCTTTAGAAAATTCGGGAAACGATTCCAAGTATAGTTGTTTATATCCTAATGCCAGAGCACGATCAATAGACTTTTCGAATAAGCGAAATCCGAGTTTCTTTCCTCTTGCTGAAGGTGATAAGTAGAGTTTTACTAATTCGGCACATCCTTCGGGCAATCCTTTTGTCGGATATATACCGCATCCCCCTATAAGTAACCCATTTTCTTCTGCAACCCAGTATTCGGCTCTTGCTTCGGAAAAATATTGGAAGAGAGCGTCTGTTTCAGGATCACTATATACCGTACCTACCTTTTCAGAGCCAAACTCTTCAAATACAGCCCTGATTAAAGCGGCAAGTTCCTTATTATCTTTTTCCTCTATGGGACGGATTAGTATTTCATCCATTATTACAAGTCTTGATATAATCAGTCTTTAATAGCCATAGTTCACCTGCTCTCTTTAGGCAGCGCAGATTCTACTACGGCATATACTTTGTCTATCAGTTCGGGCAGGTCGTCCGATTTAAGATTAGCAGTTTCTATCGGGTCGTGGAAAGTAAGGGTTATCTTTACAGGATTCATTATCCACGAATGAATAGGCAATACCTTATACGCTCCATCGATGGTAAGCGGAACTATCGGCAGTTTAAGACTCAGCGCCGTCTGGAATGCTCCTTTTTTGAATTCAGCCATCTTCCCGTCCGGAGATCGGTGACCTTCAGGAAAAACAACGGTAGACATGCCATCTTTGAGCGTCTCTTTTGTTTTTCGCATTGTATCCACTATTCCCTTTCGGGTAGTGGAGTCTACAAATACGTGCCCGGCTTTGTCGGATGCGAAACCCACTAAAGGCATCTTTTTCAGGCTTTGCTTCATCAGCCATTTGAAATTGTGTCCCAGATACCCGTATATTAGGAAAATATCAAAAGCGCTCTGGTGATTAGCCACAAAAACGTACGACTGATTTTTATCGAGATTCTTATTCCTGTTGATTTTGATTCTTAATAATGCGGCCATGCATACAAACCTGCCCCAGATCACTCCGGGATAATATCCCCAGAATTTATTGTTGCCAATGACAGAGCCTATTATAATAGTCAGTGTACACCAAATGGTGGACAGAATCAGTAATGGAACAAATATTAACCACTGGTAAGGAAAGTATAAAATACGAGCCATATTATTTATCTTTTGGAGGGTTAAATAGAAAGGAACTGCTACCGGTGCAGCTCCTTTCTTTTATTTTCATACGATCGGGGAAATTACTTGCTCAGATTAGCAATACTTTCCTTTATCGTTTTTATTTTACTTTCCGCATCTGCCTGTTTCTTGCGCTCATTTTCTACAATTTCAGGCTTGGCATTAGCTACAAACTTTTCGTTGCCGAGTTTATTGGCTACCGATTTGAGAAAACCTTGGAGATAAACAAGTTCTTCGTTGAGTTTCTTCAATTCGGCTTCTATATCGATGTTGTTACCCAGAGGTACGGAAAATTCAGTTGTACCGACTAAGAAAGATACCGCCGTAACATTTTTTTCACTGACAGTCTTTATTGAAGTAAGATTTCCCATCTTGGAAATAACACTATCGAAAGCAGTATTGTATCCGCCGATAACCTCAAGCGATAATTCTTCTTTATTCGGTATATTCTTTTGCAGGCGGATGGTACGCACTCCGGCAATAGTTTCTTTTACCTTTTCGAAGGCTTCGAGCAGTTCGTTATCAGATGAAGATTCTTTTGGCATATCGGAAACCATAATACTTTCTCCTTCTTTCCTTTCGGTTAATGCCTGCCATAATTCTTCTGTTATGAACGGCATAAACGGATGAAGTAGACGAAGCAACGAATCGAAAAAGCCAAGTGTAGCTTCGTACGTCTTAGCATCTATCGGTTGCTGGTAAGCAGGCTTCACCATTTCCAGATACCATGATGAGAATTCATCCCAGAATAGTTTGTAGACTGCCATCAGAGCTTCTGACAAACGATACTTACCGAAAGAATCGTCGAGTTCCGCGGTTGTTTTAGCCAATATATTCTTAAACCAGTCTATCGCTATTTTAGCTGATTCAGGTTGTTCTATATTCTTGTCCACTTCCCATCCTTTTACCAGACGGAAAGCATTCCATATCTTATTATTGAAGTTACGCCCCTGTTCGCAAAGAGCCTCATCGAACGGAATATCATTCCCTGCGGGAGCAGTGAGCAGCAATCCCATACGCACACCGTCAGCACCGTATTTCGAAATGAGATCGAGCGGATCAGGAGAGTTCCCTAATTGTTTCGACATCTTACGCCCCTCTTTATCGCGTACAATCCCTGTGAAATAAACATTCTCGAAACAAGCCTTGTTACGATATTCATATCCGGACATAATCATGCGGGCTACCCAGAAGAATATGATATCCGGGCCTGTTACCAGGTCATTCGTCGGATAATAATATTTTATATCTTCATTGTCCGGTTGGTTTATTCCATCGAATACCGATATCGGCCACAGCCATGAAGAGAACCATGTATCGAGGCAATCTTCATCCTGACGCAGGTCTTCCATTTGCAAACTTGGATTTATCTTCTGAGCCTCAGCCAATGCTTTTTCAGGAGTCTCTCCTACAACAAAACCTCCCTCAGGTAAATAATAAGCCGGAATCTGATGTCCCCACCATAATTGACGGCTTATATTCCAGTCCTTAATATTTTCCATCCAATGGCGGTATGTATTTTTAAACTTGGCCGGATAGAATTTGATTGTATCGTTTTCAACTGCATCGAGTGCAGGCTTTGCCAGATTTTCCATTTTCAGGAACCATTGCATCGACAATTTCGGTTCGATAGGTACATGCGTACGCTCCGAGTATCCGACACTATTGGTATATGCCTCCGCTTTTTCGAGCAGACCCAACTCCTGCAAATCCTTCTCTATCTTTTTGCGCACATCGAAACGATCCATGCCTTCATATTGAAGCCCGTATGAATTCAATGTACCATCATCGTTGAAAATATCGAGTCCTTCAAGATTGTATTTCTCACCGAGTATATAGTCGTTCACATCATGTGCAGGAGTAACTTTCAGAAATCCAGTTCCGAACTCCATATCCACATATTCATCCTCTATAACAGGTACAACACGATTGGCGATAGGTACAATAACTTTCTTCCCCTTCGCAAAAGCTGTTTTAGGGTCATTCGGATTGATACATACAGCGATATCTCCAAAGATAGTTTCGGGACGGGTGGTAGCAATTACCACAAAATCGGCCCCCTCAACTCCCCCAAAGGGGGAGCTACTAAGAGAGGCTTGTATTTTTGATAAGACAGATTCAGTATTTGCTATCACTTCTTCGTTTGTAAAGCGGAGGACACTGTATCCCAAATCGTTTAGAATCTCATCTTTTAATTTATCAGCTGCCGCAATTTCCGGCTCATTATGGTATTTCCCATCAACTTCGATAATAATTTTCTTATCCAGACAAACAAAATCAACTATAAAATTCTCTATAACATGTTGTCTTCTGAATTTGTCTCCTAATTGCTTTTTCTTTAACATCTCCCACAAAGCGCTTTCAGCCTCAGTCGAAAACTTCCGCATATCCTTCGCATGCTCCTTTAGCAAATTATAATTATCCCATTTTGCAGTCTGGTATTTTGGTGCGTCAGCCACACCCCCCTCGGGGGGCAGGGGGGCTAGTTTATACCTTATATAATACAGCTTTCCATGCTCTTCCTTATGGATAACTTCTTCATCCGAAATTGCGGTTTTGGCGGCAGGGTCCCAGTTTACCATACGGATGCCGCGGTAAATAAGTCCTTTATTATATAAATCTACGAATACTTTTATTACACTTTCCGACCGTTTTTCATCCATAGTAAAACATGTACGATCCCAGTCGCACGATGCTCCCAACTTTTTCAGCTGTTCCAGGATGATTCCTCCGTGCTTATGAGTCCAGTCCCATGCATGTTTCAGAAATTCGTCACGTGTAAGATCATATTTACTTACACCTTCAGACGCAAGTTTTGCCACCACTTTTGCTTCGGTTGCAATGGAAGCATGGTCGGTTCCCGGCACCCAGCAGGCGTTCTTTCCCATCATGCGGGCTCGGCGTACAAGTATATCCTGAATAGTATTGTTCAGCATGTGCCCCATATGCAGCACACCTGTGACGTTAGGTGGAGGGATAACAATCGTATAA
Source organism: Dysgonomonas gadei ATCC BAA-286 (assembly GCF_000213555.1). Classification (GTDB taxonomy): domain Bacteria; phylum Bacteroidota; class Bacteroidia; order Bacteroidales; family Dysgonomonadaceae; genus Dysgonomonas; species Dysgonomonas gadei. The sequence continues at coordinate 247,776 of NZ_GL891987.1, read as the reverse complement.
GGTTCACGACTATCGGGTTCCGAATGAAAGAACCTGTTTTCCAACCAGTATTTATACCACTTGTCTTCTACTTCTGCAGGATTGTATTTACTTGCAATTTCCATAATTAATCATTTAGTAACAGATAGAGTTAATGATACATTTTTGAATCATAATTTACTATTGTTGCTTCATTTACCAAAATAATAAACAGGTCTGTGACCTTAAAACTTTTAGAGGGAACAAAAATACGAAATAGTTTTCAATCATTTCTTATTTTGCAGTATTCAAGTAAAGATGTATCTTGTATCCTCAAAAAAACATGTAGTCCCAATATAATATGAAAAACATATCCGGATTGATTTTATTATCGTTTATCCTGCTTACCACAACAGCATCCTGTCGCAATAAGCAAAATTCCGAACCTGTATCTCTGAACGTAATGAGCTTTAATATATGGATGGGTGGCGGTAAATCCATCGAAGCCACAGCCGAAGTGCTCGTAAACAGCGGTGCCGATATCGTAGGCATACAGGAAGCCACGCGTAAAGACCAGAACACGGCAAAGCAGATAGCAGACAGTCTGAACTGGCATTCTTATGTATATGGAAGAAGTACAGCCATCATTAGTAAATACCCTATTGTAGACACATCGGAGAATAAGCAAGGAGTAAAAATAAAGATAGATGACAGCCATTTTGTGTGGATGTTCAATGTGCATCTGATACATTGCCCATACGAACCATACCAGCTGAACGGAATCGAATATTGTGGAGCTCCGTTTCTTTCCACAGAAGCTGAAGCGATTGAATCTGCGAAAAACTCCCGCGAAAAAGAGGTTAAATCCAATATAGCAGATATCCTGACCGTTCAGAAAGAAGGGTATCCGGTATTCTTAACGGGAGACTTTAACGAGCCATCCTGTCTGGACTGGACAGACAAGGCTGCAGAAGCAAAGCTGTGCAAGACAGCTGTCGCATGGCCATCGACGAAAGCCTTTATAGATTCCGGACTAAAAGATTCTTATCGGGAGAAATATCCGGATGAAGCCAAAAATCCCGGACATACATGGACAACCCTGCCTGAGACAAAGGCATATACAGAAGTGCCGGACCGTATCGATTTTGTATTTTTCTCAGGGGAGAATATCAAACTGGAGAATTCTCAGATTGTAGGGGAAGAAAGTCCTTTTAGTAATATAAAGTTCAATAATTATCCATCCGATCACAGGGCTGTACTCAGCACTTTTACTATTAAATAACAGGATAACCGTATTATTTTCCCAATAGCATAATCATCAGTATGCCCGTACACACGGCTCCGACAGTCGCAACCAGTCCGGGCAACATAAAGGAATGGTTCAAAACCCATTTACCAATGCGGGTAGTTCCCGTACGGTCGAAATTAATAGCCGCTACAACAGTAGGATAGTTCGGCAGGAAAAAATATCCGTTTACAGTAGGGAAAAGAGCTATCAGCATCCACGGAGATATTCCCAATGCAATCCCCAGAGGCATCAGCGCCCGTACAGTAGCGGCCTGGCTATATAGGAGAATAGACATTACAAACAGAGCGATTCCGAATATCCAGGGCATTGAAGTTACGACCCCTTCGATGGAAGCGCGTAACTGCTCTATATTCCCATTGATAAAGGTGTCCCCCATCCACGCTATTCCGAATATGGCAACTACGGCCTGCATCCCGGCAATAAAGACAGAACCCTGCGCGGCTTTTATCCCGTTTGTATTTGTCGTAAGCAGGATAAGAGCGGCGGCCGATAACATCAATATTTCTATAATAATGGGCATATTCAAAGTATTGCCTCCTATTTTACGCAAACTTTCTACCGATCCGAACAGTATGATAAAGACGGTTGCCAGAATAAATATAAGGACAGACAATCCCGCTTTACTCTTCAACTTATAATCTATTTTTTCTATCGAGGTACTTTTAGCAAACATGCCATTCTCTACCCGCCGGAGGTATTCAGGGTCTTCGTGCAATTCCTTTCCCACTCGCATACTGAACAAGGCTCCCAATAATACTCCGATCAGAGTCGATGGTAGACTTATCATTAAGATGTCAAGCAGGGAGATATCGTATCCTGCCAACATACTTAGCAAAGCTACTGTAGCCGCCGAGATAGGACTGGCAGTTATAGCCTGCTGGGATGCAATTACTGCAATGCCGAGGGGCCGCTCGGGACGTATCTTTGTCTCACGGGCAACCTCCGCTATTACAGGTAATACGGAATAAGCGACATGCCCTGTTCCGGCAACAAAAGTAAACAGATAAGTAACTATCGGGCTCAATAATGTAATACGTTGCGGATGCTTCCGTAAAAATTTCTCTGCCACCGATACCATCAGGTCGAGTCCTCCTGCTGCCTGCATACAACCTGCCGCCGCGATAACGGCGACTATCATCAGCATGACATCTATGGGCGGGGAGGTCGGCTCCAGTCCGAAACCGAAGACAAGGACAGCAAGTCCCAATCCTCCCATTACTCCTAATCCGATGCCCTGTATACGGGCTCCGATAATAATGGCTGTGAGAACAAAGAGGAATTGTATCAGCATATAAGTCTTATATTATGCGATTAGAAATTGATGTCAAATATAACAATTAATTAAAAATATGAATGTCTGACTGAGGAGATAATCTTTCTAGCTCTATGACATCTGAAGTGGGTAAATTCATCAACAAAACAGAAAACAATTATCTATATTATTTTAATATGCCGGTTAACGAATTTGGCAATGAGAGCGATCTTTGAAATATCAGAAAGATTTAGATTTAAAAATTAAAAAGGGGTAGCTTTTACATACGCTCGCGCAAACGTCCCGTGTCTGTGTTGCGTAGCAAACATTTTGCCCAGTCAACAAGACACGGACTGGAAGTCCGCGCCAGCGGGCGTCGATTCGGGCGAATGTTTATTCGCCCCTACAAAGTGAATGCAAAACCTGTTACTTTTGTTACCTTTTTAATGAAAGAGATGCTTCGCTCCGCTCAGCATGACAGTGTATAAAGGTCTTCTAAAAGCTAATAGCTAAAAGCTGACATATCTGTTACCTTTGTTACCTTTTAACAGTTACGGGTTGTTTACTGTTTACTGCTAACTGTTTACTGTAAATAGTGTCAGATGTGTCAGATTTTAACAAGTAGCAAGTTGAAAGTGAAACTGAATTATCCACTTTTACTTCAATCACTGTTGGCAGCTTGATTCGTGATGAAGCTCTCTTTCTTTTCCAAAATGTCATATTTAACGCTGGCTATTACATTATTCTCACTGCATTATTTAGCATATATCTATAATTATACTAATTTTGCAGCTTATTCTAAAACCTGTACCTATGCGTACACTACAAGAGCTTGTAAATACGGAAGATCCGGGTTGGCCTGTCATCAAGGAATGGATAAGCGTGGCCAAAAACAAGGTGGAAATTCTGCCTTGCGAACGCCAGCGAGCCGAAAATGCTCTGGTAAACACTCAAGTCACCACACGTTCCCTGATGGGAGCGATCATCTACGAAACAGGCGGCCTGCTCATCGACAACGGTTGGATACGAATCCTGGGCTCAGGTAGCGACCGAATGAAGAGAACCCTGCCGGACTGGAACCAAGGCAAAACATTTGAAGAATTCGGAGAACCTGCACCATATCTGTTGGTGGCAGATGATGCTATCGGTGGGTTTTATGCAATTAACGCAGGATTTCTGGGAAAAGACGCGGGTAATATGTATTATTTTGCACCCGACTTGTTGCGCTGGCTGCCAATGGAAATCGGGTATAGCCAATTCCTTCTGTTTTGCTTCGAAACGGATATGAACGACTTTTATGAAGGGCTGCGCTGGAAAGGCTGGGAGAAAGATATTGCAGTACTGAATCCCGATTATTCTTATAACTTTTTCCCGTTCCTCTGGACTAAAGAGGGGAAAGATATAAATAAAATAACGAAGAAAGTTATACCTGTAGAAGAGGTTTATAACTTCAATATGGAAATGAAAAATACACTAGGATAATATAATAAAACAAATAATACTTATGCAAGTCACAGAAAAAGAAGCGGATGAAATTATCCAACCGATACGAAAAACAGACCTGATTTATCAGATTGAGGATAAACCGCCTTTCAGCGAGGCCATGTTCGCAGGATTTCAACACCTGCTGGCTATCTTTGTGGCTATTATAACCCCTCCGTTAATTATATCCCGGGCATTAAATTTCAGTGCCGAAACAACCGGCTTCCTTGTTTCCATGGCGTTACTCGCTTCGGGTATATCTACATTTATACAGTGCCGCCGTTTCGGCCCTGTGGGTTGTGGCTTACTCTGTATACAGGGAACTAGCTTTTCTTTCATCGGTGCGCTGACTGCCAGTTTCGCAGCTAAAGGCGATATGACCGAAGCTGCCATTCTTGCCGCCATATTCGGCGTTTGTATCGCTGCCTCTCCTGTGGAAATGATTGTGAGCCGCTTGCTGAAATATACAAAGAAGATCATCACCCCGCTTGTTTCGGGCATTGTGGTAACAATGATAGGACTCTCCCTTATCAAAGTGGCGATTATATCCTGCGGTGGCGGATTCGGAGCGATGGGCCTTGAAGGGGAAAGAGGATTCGGCAGCCCGCAGAATCTGGGTATCGCAGCCCTTGTCCTAGTATCCATCCTTATATTGAACAGCATAAAGAATAAGTATATCCGTATGAGTTCCATTATCATCGGTATTGTGATCGGCTATGTCGTATCATACTTCATGGGATGGATAGATTTTTCAAACATGGGTGAAATAGGCGCATTTACCATTCCCCAACCATTCAAATACGGATTGAGTTTTGATCTCTCTGCTTTCATTGCCGTAGCTCTTATCTACTTTATCACTTCCATCGAAGCATACGGTGACATCACTGCAAACTCGATGATTGGCGGAGAACCGATTGAAGGTCCTAAATTTATGAAACGTGTACAAGGCGGAGTATTGGCCGACGGTATCAATTCAGCTATCGCCGGAGTATTCAACTCTTTCCCTAATTCTATATTTGCACAGAACAACGGATTGATCCAGTTGACAGGAGTAGCCAGCCGCCGTGTAGGTTACTATATCGCAGCATTCCTTATTATATTGAGTGCTTTTCCTTTCATCGGGGGTATATTCTCTATCATGCCAGAGCCTGTACTTGGAGGTGCCACATTGCTGATGTTCGGTACTGTTGCCGCATCGGGAGTACGCATCATTGCGTCGCAAAACATAGACCGAAAAGCCATACTGGTACTTGCGGTCAGCTTTGCCTGTGGGCTCGGCGTGGAACTGGTTCCTGATATCCTTTCCCAAATGCCGACAGCCATAAAAGGAATCTTTGCTTCGGGAATTACTACCGGAGGAGTCGTTGCCATCCTTGCTAATGTGATTATCCGTATCAAAGACTAAATATTTATTGTTATGAAATTACTAAAAGACCGTATCCTTAAGGATGGAAAAAGCTTTGACGGAGGAATCCTTAAAGTAGACAGCTTTATCAATCATCAGATGGACCCTATTCTCATGAAGTCGATAGGAGTGGAATTTGTCCGCAAGTTCGGAAATCTGCCGATAAATAAAATTATAACAATAGAAGCCAGTGGCATTGCCCCTGCTATCATGCTTGGCTACCTGCTCGAATTACCTGTCGTATTTGTAAAGAAAGCGGTACCCAAAACAATGGTAAATATGGTGTCTACCATTGCTCATTCCTTTACCAAAGATAAGGACTATACAATCTGTGTAAGCAAAGATTTTCTAAACCCGAACGACAAAGTGGTTTTCATCGATGATTTTTTGGCTAACGGTAATGCGGCCATTGGCATATACAACCTTATCAAAGAAGCCGGGGCCGAACTTTACGGCATGGGCTTTATTATCGAGAAAAGCTTCCAGGACGGAGGGCAACGTCTACGCGAACTCGGTATCCACATAGAGTCGCTGGCTAAAATCAAGGAACTAGGCGATAACAAGATCATCTTCGAAGATTAAGCAATGGATAAAACAATCTTTTTTACCCCTGATATTCTCTCCAATGTAGAACTGCCTGCCGAGGAAGCCCTGCATTGCATAAAAGTATTGCGTAAAAAAGAAGGCGATGAAATACTACTTACCGATGGAAAGGGTTTTTTTTATGATGCTGAAATAATGCAGGCCAACCCGAAACATTGTATGGTAAACATCCTCAAAACAATAGAACAGCCCAAAGGCTGGAACTTCAACCTGCAAATAGCTTTTGCCCCGACAAAAAATATCGACCGCATAGAATGGTTTGCAGAAAAGGCCACCGAAATAGGAATCGACCGTCTCAGCCCTATTCTTTGCCGGCACTCCGAACGAAAGGAGATAAAGGCTCAGCGGATAGAGAAAATACTTGTTTCGGCAATGAAACAATCCCAAAAAGCATTATTGCCTCAACTGGATGAGATGCAATCTTTCCCTGCATTCATCAAACAGGAATTTGACGGGCAAAAGTTCATCGCCCATTGCTATCCGCAGGAGAAAGTACTGTTGAAAGATATTTATAAAAAAGGTGGTAATGCCCTTATTCTTATCGGGCCGGAAGGCGATTTCTCGGAAGAGGAAGTCAAGATGGCAATAGATCATGGATTCAAATCCATTTCTTTGGGAGACAGCCGCTTGCGCACCGAAACGGCTGCGTTGGTCGCTTGCCATACATTACATGTACTGAGCTGATTATCAGAACTTATATTCCTCCAGTTTTTTCACTATTTTCACCGTTTCCACCGCTTCTTTTACATCATGGACACGTAAAATATCCGCTCCGTTCTGCAAGGCGAAAGTATTCAGTACAGTAGTTCCATTGAGGCTTCCGGCGGGAGTTGTGTCTAACAAACCGGCGATCATCTTTTTTCTCGAAATCCCCGCTAAAAGAGGTAATTCAAACACAGAGAAGCCCCGCAACGCTGCCATTAATTCATAGTTCTGATCCATCGTTTTACTAAACCCGAATCCGGGATCGATAATAATATCATTCACCCCGAGTAAGTGCAATTCTGCTACCTTCTTAGAGAAATAATAGAAGATATTCTGGATCAGATCTTCATAGTCGGTCAAATCCTTCATCGTTTGGGGTGTACCGCGCATATGCATCAATATATAGGGTACATTAAGCCGGGCAACCGTATCGAACATAGTCTTGTCTATCTCACCGCCCGATATGTCATTTATAATGGCTACTCCATGTTCCTCAACGCAAAAACGGGCTACATCCCCATAGAAAGTATCTACGGAAAGGATAGCATCGGGAAATTCCCTGTTGATAACAGGCAAAGCAAACTTCAGCCGCTCTATTTCTTCCAGCGAAGACAGAAAGGTTGAGGAAGGACGGGTTGACTGGGCGCCTATATCTATAATTGTTCCTCCCTGGGAAAGTATCTCCGAAACCCTGTCTATAATCTGGCTCTCGGTCTCTTTGCGACTACCGGAGTAAAATGAATCGGGAGTAATATTCAGTATCCCCATTACAACAGGATAAAACAGATCCAGCAGTTCTCCTTTAATATTGATTGTTTTCATCGGCTGTTTTAGATTATTTCTCTACCCATCACAACTCTATTATCTCCTCTTCCAATATAGTCAGTTTCTCTATGCCGGTTTCAGTCACCACATATGTATTTTCTATTCCGACGGCCCCTACTTCCGGAATCACAAACTTCGGTTCCAACGCAAAAACGATGTTCTTTTCCAGTAATTCTTTCGAACGGGGAGTCAACACCGGAGGCTCGTTTATTTCAAGACCGAGTCCGTGTCCGACAAACTTAGCCTGCTGCTTCGTTCCCATGAAGTATGATTCAAGGTTATTCTTTACTACCATTTCCATCGAGATATTATACAGTTCGGCACAACCGGTTCCGGGTTTAGCGATATCCATTATATGGTTATGAATATCTATCGATACCTGATGGGCACGATAAGCGATATCTAATGTCTTTCCTACCGAAAAAACACGTGTCATATCGGTCATCCAAGGCGAATAATTTCCTGCCATATCCACCATAATAGTTTGCCCTTTTTCTATCCTTTTCCCCGATGCACCCAACGGTAAAGTAGGACTGGAGCCTGCCCCGCCTAAAGCATAATCGTAAGGAGAGGGAGCTTCTGCATTCTCTCCTGCAAGCAGGCTACCCATATAGATATCCATATTGTCACCATAACTACGAAAGATACCCATAGACCCGTGCAGACGCATCAACTTCTCTATCTCTATCTGTAATTCTATATCAGTCATACCCGGCTTGTAAACGGACGGAATCAACTTATAAACAACTTCATGTTTCCGGGCGCAGGCCCTCACCTGCTCCAGTTCGAAATCCGTTTTCACACTGCGTATCTTACGCATAAGAGTTGAAGCATTAGCAGCTTTCGTTATATTAAATGTTCCCATCAAACGGGTGCATTCACCGAAGGAAAGGACATCTATCTCTAATAATAATGTCCTGGGCAATGATATGCCTCTGCTTTGAAGTTCTTCCGTAATTTGTTCCGGCTTCCGGATATAGATCGTATTTTCAAAAGCGATACCTTCAGGCCGCTTAATAAAATGTATAGGGGTACCCCCGGCCGGCAGATAATAATAACCATTGTAAACCATGCCTGTCATATAAAATACATTTACTGATGTACTCAATATACAAGCTTCTACTTCCATCGCCTGCATTGCTTTCTGCAGGCGGGAACAGCGAATCTCCAAATCTTTTGTCAATGCTTCCCTGTTGTTCATAATCTTTATTTATACAATCCTTTATTCAGAATATAATCATATATGTCATCCGGCAAAAAAGCCCTTATATCTTTTCCTTCGGCAATGCTGTCTCTGATAAATGTCGATGAAATCTCGATAATAGGGGAATCCAGTGCCTCCACCTTATCCCTCAATTTCGTAGGAATGGTGATACGGTGACCCAATCGCGGATATACCCTGATTTTATAATTTTCGAGTATCTTGTCATATTCCCGCCAACTCTCAAATACATTCCAGTTATCGGCGCCGATAATCAGCGTGAAATTATGTCCGGGATATTCATTTCGTAAAGCGTCCAGCGTATTCACCGTATAAGACGGGATGGGCATTGAGAATTCAAAATCACTGGCTTTTAACTTTGCGTATTTAGCCAGTGCAAGTTCTGTCATTTCCAGGCGTATATGTTCGTCCGAAAGCTCATCCTCCGATTTCAACGGATTTTGCGGGCTTACCAGAAACCACACCTCTTCTATTTCCGTGAACTCCACTATGTAGTTCGCGAGAATCAGATGCCCGATATGTATCGGGTTGAAAGACCCCGAAAAGATGCCGATATTCATTTCCTCAGAAAATCAGTTACTACGTTCAATGCTTTTGCTTTTGCCTCTTCCAGATTATCATTGTGTATAACCACATCAAACTGAGGAGCGAATGTCATTTCATATTCAGCTTTTGCAATACGGGATTCGATCACTTCGGGCGAATCCGTTCCTCTTCTTTCCAGACGGCAACGCAGTTCATTTATGGAAGGTGGCTCTATGAAAACAGATAAAGCTTTATCTCCGTAATATTTCTTTATATTACAGCCGCCTACTACATCCACATCGAAAATCACATTGCCTCCGCCGCTCATAATACGTTCCACCTCTGCTTTCAGCGTACCGTAAAATTTATCCGCGTATACCTCTTCATATTCGAGAAACTCACCACGGGCGATTTTTTCCCTGAATTCTTCGGGGCTATGAAAATAGTATTCCACACCATGCTTTTCTGTTCCCCTTGGCGGACGGCTGGTAGCCGATATTGAAAACTGAAGGTTCAAATCCTGCGAAAGCAGGTAATTGACGATTGTAGATTTACCCGCACCTGAAGGAGCCGAAAATATGACTAATTTACCCATTAACTTTATAAGTGACCTTTATAATACGTTCAACACCTGTTCTTTGATCTGCTCCAGTTCATCCTTCATGCGTACAACTATCTGCTGCATTTCGGCATGATTCGACTTCGAACCCATTGTATTTATCTCACGTCCCATTTCCTGAGAAATGAAACCCAGCTTCTTTCCTTGTCCCGAACCGGATTTCATTGTTTCCAGAAAATAGCTGAGATGATTTGTAAGACGGGCCTTTTCTTCGTTTATATCCAGTTTTTCGATATAATAGATCATCTCCTGCTCGAAACGGTTCTTATCGTAGTCAAAGTCTTCTATCTTCTGTAGAGCTTCGCTTATCCGTACTTTTATCTTATCCACCCGTTCAGCTTCATGAGGCTCTATATCTGTCAATAGCCGTGAGATATTCCCTATTTTTTCTTCAAAAAGCTTTTCCAGCATAGCCCCTTCCTGTTTGCGGAAGGCAAGCAATTGCTTCTTTGCTTCACTTATTGTTTTCGAAACAGCAGCCCATTCGGCTTCATCCACTTCCTGCGATTCGTATTTCAATACATCCGGCAAACGAAGCAATGTTGAAAACCAATCGGCAGGAGTATCTATTCCCAGTTTACGGGCCGACTCTTTAATCTGATTATAATATCCTTCGAGCAGATTGTGGTTGATCTGGTTAGCTGTTTCATTACCTATATTTTCCACATATATAAGAAAGTCTACTTTTCCACGTTCCAATTCACGGGAAAGCATATTGCGGACTTCCATTTCATGTTCTTTGTATAGATTTGGCATACGGACCGACAAGTCCAATTGTTTGCTGTTAAGGGATTTTATTTCTACTGTAACCTTTCTTTTTTCAAGTTCGGTTGTGGCTTTTCCAAAACCTGTCATTGATTGTATCATGCTGCTAATTTTAGATTTAGGCACAAAAATACACAAATATTATACGTTCCGATTAAAAAATAAGAACTTTAAATGCACAATCTGCGTTAATCATTAGTAATTACTTATTTTTGTAAATAGTTAAAATATAAAATAAAGAAATCAGAATGGGCACAAAACTATTCCTGCAATATCCAAAATGCAGCACTTGCCAGAAGGCAACCAAATGGCTAAAACAAAACAATGTCTCCGTAGAAAGCCGTGATATAACAACCGATAACCCTACAAAGACAGAACTGGCTGCATGGATAAAGAAGAGCGGATTGCCTATCGCAAAGTTCTTTAATACTTCAGGCAGGATTTATAAGGAAGAAAATCTGAAAGAAAAGGTCAAGTCTGCATCCGAAAGCGAATTGATAGATATACTCGCATCCAATGGAATGGTTGTAAAACGGCCGCTGATGATAGGAAATGACTTTGTACTGGTAGGATTCAATGAAGAAGAATGGTCTGAAAGACTAAAATAATAAATAGTTCTGCATGGAGGAAAAAGAAGACGTAAAATTAGCGCCGGAAGAAACCCCGAAAAAGAAAAGCCTGATTAAGAAGCTTTTCAAGATATTCCTGTATATAGTCCTCGGACTTATCGGGCTTAATGTGCTTTTATATGTACTGCTTTCCATACCCTATGTGCAGCAAAAAGTAGCGGATTTTGCCGTAGGCAAACTGAAAGAGACGATGAATACGGAGGTTTCGATAGACGAAGTCCGCCTAAGCCTGTTCAATAATGTAAGCCTGAAAGGCATCTATATAGAAGATCAGGCCAAAGACACATTGCTTTATGCGCAGGACCTGAGTGTAAGCCTCAGCCCTTGGGAATTTATCAAAAGCAACAAGCTCGCTATCACAGGAATCACAGTAGATAATTTCCTTATAAATGTAAATCAGAAAGATAGCGTAAGCGACTTTAACTTCCAGTTTGTAATAGATGCATTTTCGAGTGCCGACACCACCCAAGTGGATACAACCAAAAGTTCGCTGGTAGTGGTTATCGAAGACGTCAGCCTGAAACGCGGACGATTGAATTATGATGTGTTGTCTGTGCCACAAACCCCGCAAATGTTCAATGCATCGCATATATCCTTATACGATGTCAACGCGAATGTAGACCTGAATTCGATAGATGCCGACAAATTCGACATCGCGCTCAACAGTCTGTCGGCAAAAGAAAAGTCGGGAGTTGAAATCAAAAATTTACAAGGGCATTTATACTCCGACAAGTCGCAACTCTGGGTAGAAAATCTCTCCTTAAACTTGCCGAACTCTCACCTGACCACCACCAAAGTAAGATATAACTTATCGAACAGCGCTTTTGAAATAGCCACCAACGACACGGAATTATCCGCCGGGGACTTAATCGCATTTCTGCCGAATCTCAAATTCCTGCGAAACAAACTTTCGCTGAAAACCGATATCTCGGGAACATTACCCGCTGTGAATATCGAAAATATAAACCTCACCTATGGCGATGATTTTGTACTTGAGGGGCTGGCCAGCCTGGGGAATTATGAGCGATACGGAAACTCGGATATAAATCTTTCTATTAATAAACTGAAAGCATCGACCAGAGCAATTTCCGATTTTGCAAAACTCGGCGATTCTACCTTTGTGACTCCCGATATATTAAGGGACATGGGAGACATATTCCTGAAAGGGACATTGACAGGACAACTGAATAAGTTCAAACTCAATTCCGAAGCATGGTGCAGGCAGGGGCTTGTTTCACTCCTGGCTACCGGTGGTGTGGATACAACATTTACCAACTTTAATGTAAACGCCGGGCTGAGAACACGCAACTTTAATCTGGGCAGATTGCTCGGAGGTACAGCAGGGCTTGGCGCGCTATCTGCGCATATAGACCTGAGAGCAAGGCAAACTGAAAGAGAACCTCTCTCTGCCCAAATGCAGGGAAATATAGATGCTTTGCAAATAGAAAAAGAAACGATGAAAAACGTTCCTTTCAGCGGATTCTACAATGCTCAAAAAATGGGATTGACTGCCCGTGCCGACTGGAAGATAGGAAAAATATTCGTTGACGCAGATATGTCTCAAGCCAAAGTGCCGGATATTAATGTACGCCTCAGACTGGATTCGTTACAAATAGACCCTTTCTATAAGAACCCCGACTGGGTAAATCCACGTCTGACTATGGCTCTGAAAGGGCAGTTCAAAGGATTGGACATTGACAATATTGTAGGAAAGGCAGATTTGGACAGCCTCGACTTCCATGATGACAATTTCGCATTCCAACCGGGGAAATTTACGTTGGAATCGGGAAAAAAAGAGGATGGCAGTAAATTTATCACGCTCACCTCTTCCCTATTGACAGCCAATATAGCAGGACAATATTCATTCACTACTATCGGAGACGAATTTACAAACCTGATGAACGGATATCTGCCCGATGTATTCCAAATGAGAAAACGGACAAAGAAAGAGCAAAACAATTTCACTTTCAATATCACAGCCAACAATACTGAGAAACTGGGAGAAATATTCGTCTTACCTGTCGATATCATAGATCCGGCTTCGATAAGCGGGCGCATCAATACCATAGACAAACAATTGTCGGTGAAAGGGAATATTCCACGTCTCCGTTATGGCGAAATTGAAATTAAAAATACGACTCTGGATGTTATGAACCTCGACTCGGCCTTCAACATTTCAGGAGCGAGCAGCGTAATGATGGATAAAGGGAAGTATAATATCGCCCTCAATACCAACGGAGAAAAAAACACAATCTATACATTCGTAAGCGTAACCAGTGATAGTACCAATATAAATATAAAAGGAGATATAGAAGCTCTGGCCAGTTTTAGCCGCAATGAGAAAAAAGAGCTTGTTTCTTCCCTCAAGATAACCCCGTCAGACATCATGGTGGACAAACTGGCGTTAAATCTGCTACCCGCCGAAATACTGAACGAAGGAACACGTACCGAGATACATAATGTAGGATTGGGAGTGAATAAAAAACCGTATTTCAATATAGACGGGGTGATCTCAAGTGAAAAAAGTGATAGCCTCAGGGTTTACTTCACCCATGCCGAGATAGGAGATTTGCTGGAAGCATTCGATGTGAAGAACATTCGCGGATGTATCCACGGAGATGTCCTGCTCACCAATATACTCGACCAACCCGAACTGTACACAGAAGGATTTCAGATCGCCGACATCGTCCTCTTCAGCGACACATTGGGTACAATGGACCTCGACAGTCACTGGAGTAACGAATACGGAGGAGTGGCTATGCAGGCAGCATTGGTTAAAGCAGGGGAAACCTTCGCCGAGATAGATGGTACAATATATACGAATCAGGACTCACTCGACCTCCAGTTGAGAATGGAAAAGATGCCTCTGCGCTGGGTACAGCCATTCGTCTCCGATATGCTCAACAAGGTAGACGGAACCATTAGCTCCAACCTGATGATAGAAGGAAACACAAAAGCGCCGCTTGTGAGGGGATTCCTCGGGTTCAACGATACACAGATAGGCGTAGACTACACCAATGTAACCTATACCATATCGGATACCATCAGGGTAAGCCCCGACCGTATAGGGTTCGACAACCTCACCCTGAAAGACAGCCAGGGTAATACGGCCAACGTAAGCGCTACTGTGACTCACAAAAATTTCGACAACATGAAATATTCGCTCAATATGCGGATGAACAAACTCATGGTGCTGAATACCGAGCACAGAACCGATAGCCTTTTCTACGGGCGGGTTTATGCCTCAGGCAATGTCAGGGTAGACGGCACCAACGACGGCATCAATATAAACCTGCAGATAAAGAATGACAAAAACTCGAATTTGAATATTCTCTTGCCTCAACACTCCGAAGCTACCGATTATAAAAGTGTAGTATTTATAAATGTACCGGAAGAAAAACTGAAAAATTCCCTTAAAGATATGCTTGCCAAAGCTCAGGATCAACCATTACCCATACAACTGACGGTAAAACTCGATGTAACTCCCGATCTGGCAATCGGCATTATCATAGATCCATCCACGGGTGATGAATTGCAGGCAAAAGGAAACGGATCTATCACGTTCAATTATAATATGCTTAATGAGAATATGTCGGCCTTTGGCGACTACTCATTGACGGACGGGACTGTGAAACTGAACCTGCAGAATATAAAGAAACTGGACTTTAGAATACAGAACGGCAGTAAATTGCATTTTATCGGAGACCCTATGAAAACCCGATTTGAAATCACGGCTTACAGAAGAGTGAGGGCGGCACTGGAAACATTAGACCCTAGTTTTGCGATAGATAATTCATCGTCCAAGGTGTCTGTTGACTGTGTACTGGGTATCGTAGGAAATATGGATAATATGGATCTCACCTATAACATTAGCCTGCCTGATGCGAACGATGATGTGCAGAGAAAAGTAAACACCTATATCAGCACCGATGAACAAAAGATAAAACAATTTGCATCCCTGATCGCTATGGGTACATTCTATCCAAGTTCGGGAAGCAGCGGAGCGAACTTCGGCGACGGTATATGGACCAGCATCGCCGGCAGTGCCCTATCCGGTGCCATGTCGTCTCTGGTAGGTAATATGCTGGGAGATAAATGGCAGGTAGGCGCTACTGTGGAATCGAACGACGGCACATTGTCCGACATGAACATGCAGGTAAACGTTTCCCGTACATTCTGGGATGACAGGCTGATATTGAAAACAGACTTAGGATACCGCACAGATCAAACGAGCGTAGATAATAACTTTATCGGAAATTTCGACCTGGAATATAAATTGAACACAATGTGGACGTTGAGAGCATATAGCCATACCAATGATAAATATTATCGCCAGGCGCCCACAACTCAGGGTGTAGGTATTATTTACAACAAAGAAGCCGCCACATTGAAGCGTCTGTTCCAGTCATTTAAGCCAAGGAGATTCAGACGAAATGAAGTCCAACAGGGGCAAGACCAGGCTCAGACACAAAATCAGCCTCAACAAGATACAACAACTCCGGCAGAACAACAACAAACCCCTCCTGTCCTACCGGCAGATTCGACACAAACGACTGTAAATAAACAGCCGGTGATAAGTGACGAACGGAAAAAATAAAATAGCGAAAGGCAGAGTAAAGAAAATAGAGTTTCTCCGATTCTTTTTACTCTGTCTTTTGTATTATAGAACTTAGTCATTTTTCCCACACATAAATCAGTGCAAACGCATCAAAATTCCTAAAGTTGTTTTCAGTCTCATGTAGGGGCGTATTGCATACGCCTAATTGTGATATTTTGTTATGCGGGCGTATGCAATACGCCCCTACAGGCTTTCGATAGAAGTTGAACAATTTGATGCGTTTGCCCCACACATAAATCAGTGGTTTTGGCTTCACAGCCTAAAAGCGTTATCTTTGCATTTTTAACACTAAAAATTAGCAAAGAAATGGAAGGAACTCCGAATTGTCCGGTGTGCAGCATGGAAAATACTTATTTTGACGGTACGGCATATGTTTGCCCCGATTGCTTTCACGAATGGACAGGCGAAGCAAACACAGAAACAGAAGACACAACCCCTAAAGACAGCAATGGTGCAGAATTATTTGACGGTGACGCTGTAACAGTTATTAAAGACCTGAAAGTAAAAGGTTCGTCGATGGTTATCAAGCGCGGAACAAAAGTAAAAAGTATCCGCCTGACCGAAGAACCGACAGAAGTAGACTGCAAGATAGACGGATCGAGCATTGTTTTAAAAACATGCTTCCTGAAAAAAGGATAAGAACCCGTTCGAAATTATATCCGGAGGTGTTCATAACTTTAACGTTACGAACACCTTTTTTTATCCGGATACTCCTTAACTTTGCACGCTATGCAATATGATTTATTTTCACAATACAAATATAAGTTCTTCAGCTTGGGCAGCGGCAGTAGCGGAAACTGTTACTATCTGGGAACCAAAGAAAACGGTATCCTTATAGATGCCGGAATAGGTATCCGCAATGTAACGAAATCATTACGTGAATATGGGGTTGCTTTCGAAAAGATTAAAGCAATTCTTATCACGCACGACCATGCCGATCACATAAAGACAGTCGGATGCTTCGGCGACAAGTACAATATTCCCGTTTACGCGACCGAAACCGTACACGAAGGAATCCAACGTAACAGAGTGGTACAAGCCAATCTGTATCAATCGAAAAGAGTTATTGAAAAAGAAGTACCGTTCACGATCACCGATTTTAATATAACCGCCTTTGACGTCCCTCACGATAGTATCGAAAATGTAGGCTATCATATTGAGTTTGAAGGGCAGGCACTTGTCGTTGTTACAGATATAGGCCGCATCACCGACAAGATAAGGGATTATGCCTGCAGAGCCAATCACCTTGTAATTGAAGCCAACTACGATGAATATATGCTTCAGACCGGCAGATATCCGTATTACCTCAAAGAGCGCATAAAAAACGGTATGGGCCATTTAAGCAACCGTCTTTCGGCCGAATTTATTGCAAGTATCTATAATGAAAATCTCCGGAATATCTGGCTCTGTCATCTCAGCCAGGATAATAATCATCCCGAGATTGCATTCAAAACCGTAGAACAGGCATTGGCCACCAATGGCGTTGTTGTAAACAGGGATGTAAAACTGGAAACCCTCAGCAGATATAAGGTTTCGGGATTGAGAGAATTTTGATAATCCAAATCCGCAAGCATTTCAAAAAACTTTATCTATATAATTATAGCCGATAGCCTTTAGCTGTTGGCTTATAGATCTTTGAAGTATTGGTATAAGTAATAAGTTTTAAGTACTAAGTTGAAAGTTATATGAGATACGAGTAGACAAACACAAATTGTTTACTCTTAAGAAACACTTTTTTATTTTGCTGATATTTAATGCTTTGCATTTGCTCCAAAATATATCAAAATCAAACGTGTTTCTTTCATTATCTTAATCCGGATTGCCGGATTTAGGTGCTGCTAACTGTTTACTGTTTACTGAAAAAGGTGTAACCTTTGTTACCTTTTATTTTTAACCACAGAGTAAACGGAGTAGCACGGAGTCTTTTTATTTACGGGATGCTTCGCTACCCCTGCTTATGAGTTGATGGCTGTTAACTGATATATCTGTTACCTTTGTTACCTTTTTTATAGTTACAAGTTACTTCGCCCTTTGGGCAGTTACGAGTTACGAGGGAAAGAATTAGCTCCACTGACCAGTGGTTCTTAATTTTTCATTTTTCATTCTTAATTCTTAATTGCTTTCGGTGTTACTTTTGTTACCTTTTGGGGAATTCGTAGGAGGGTGTGTCAAAAGCCAAATTGCACTATCAAATTATTACCCTCTTTGTCATTGGCTCCGCTTCGCTCTGCCGAACGTTGTTTCTGAATGCAATGAAGAATCCCGACCCTCCAGATACGAGATGTTTCACTCCGTTCAACATGACAAAATGAAAGTAAAAATTACTATTGACACACCCTCACAATAATCCAACGGGCGAAAAATGTTTCGCCCCTACAGAGCAAAGCGGAACCTGTTACCTTTGTTACCTTTTATTTTTAAACACGGAGTAAAAGGAGTAGCACGGAGTTTTTAGAAGAAAAAGTGACAATAAAAATTGTGTGAAAAGTCGTCAGGTTTGTCAGGTTTTGTGCATAAGCTATTGGCTAACAGCTATCAACTAAAAGCTAAATATATGTCAGATATGTCAGATTTTAACAAAATATCCGAGTCACTCCGGATTCCTTTATACAATCAAAAACTTATAGAGCTCAGTGGACATGACCGACGGGAGACTGAAGGAAAAACTTTACAATTCTTATGTTATTCAATAGCTGAACCTTTACGTTAAAATATTGTTTTTATTATTATCTTTGTCTTAATAGAATTTTATCAGGTACTTTATGGCTCTAAAACAGTCCTTACAACTCAAACAGCAGCAGAAGCTTTCACCTCTTCAGATGCAGGTTATTAAATTAACCGAGTTACCTGTTATTGAGTTAGAAGAACGTATAAAGCAGGAACTGGAAGACAATCCGGCATTAGAAGAAGGTCTTGAACCAGTTGATGATACATCGGATTTCGATGATGATTACAATTCGGAAGAAGATGGAAATATATCACAGGAAGACTTGACTTTAGGCGACTATATGAATGAAGAAGAGATACCTGACTATCAATTACGGGACGGTAATAGACAAGCCTCCGGCAAACAGGACGAAATACCCTTCTCGGTAGCAGCCTCCCTTCACGAATATCTGATAGAGCAATTGGGTGAATGTGAATTGGAAGAGAATGACGAAAAAGTAGCCGAATACATCATTGGTAACATTGACGAGAACGGCTATCTGGACAGGTCTCTTTCTGCTATTTCGGACGATCTTATTTTTCAGCAGAATCTGGATATTCCGGTTTCTAAACTTGAAGAAATACTGAAGACGATCCAGGATTTCGAGCCGGCAGGTATAGGCGCTCGGAATCTACAGGAATGCCTCCTTTTGCAATTGACGCGAAAAGAAAAATCAGACAATACGGAATTAGCCATAAAGATAATCACCAATTACTTCGAGGAATTCTCTAAAAGGCATTATGACAAAATCATAAGACAACTGGATATCGATGAGACCGGGCTAAAAGGTGCAATACAAGAAATCACCACACTGAATCCTAAACCGGGAAATAACTGGGGAGATTCCATGTCCATCACATTGAGTACCATTGTTCCCGATTTTATTATAGAAACATATAACGGTGAACTCCTGTTAAGCATGAATAACCGTAACATTCCCGACCTGAAGGTAAGCCGCGAATATTCCGACCTGCTCAGAGGATACGCCGACAATAGGGATAGCATGTCGGCCGATAGTAAGAATGCTGTTCTCTTCGTGAAGCAGAAGCTGGATTCCGCACGTTGGTTTATCGATGCCATCAAGCAAAGGCAGGATACGCTTCAGCGTACCATGCAGGCTATAATGGATATGCAATACGACTTCTTTCTTACAGGAGACGAAGCCCAGCTGAAACCAATGATACTGAAAGATGTGGCTCAACGTACAGGATACGATATATCCACCATATCACGGGTGAGCAACAGTAAATATGTGCAGACTAATTTCGGGATTTACCCGCTTAAATACTTCTTCTCAGAGTCGATGCAGACTGACACGGGCGAGGAAATCTCTTCCCGCGAAGTGAAAGCCATATTAAAAGAATGTATCGAACACGAAGACAAGAAGAAACCGCTTACAGACGACAGGCTTTCAGAGATACTGAAAGAGAAGGGGTATATAATTGCCCGCCGTACTGTAGCTAAATACCGGGAACAGATGAACTTGCCTGTTGCCCGATTAAGAAAGGAAATATGATAGAAGAAATAGACAATGTGCCGGAGATAAGAAACAATCCCGCTGATACCAGGGATGAGTACGGCTCCGGTAAATCGCCGTTCTCATATGAACCACCAAAAGAAAAAGAGCCGCTTCCTGCACGGATAATATCTATTATCTTGCACCCTTTTTTCATGGGAATATATGGTGTCTCGCTTTTGTTTTTGTATACGGATTTCAGGTTGATCTTTGCCGGACAGTTCACGCGGTTTATCACTCCCGTGTTTTTCCTTACATGCGTGATTCCGGCGAGCAGTATATTCTTTTTGAGAAAAGCAGGGCTGATAAAAGATTATGACCTGAGAAACAGAAATGACAGGTTTATCCCCTTTGTCGCAGCGTTCTGTTCTTACTGCTTACTTATCTATTACTTCGTATCGGCCGGATTATATGCATGGTTTATCGGGATACTGGTTGCTCCGATTGTTCTGATCGTAATAGCCGCCATCACAACCAAATTCTGGAAGATCAGCGCACATATGATGGGGATTGGAGGACTGATTGGTTGCACTTTGTCGGTTTGTTACAACGTTAAAGGACTGAATCCATTCATTTTGTTCATCATTTTGTTTATCTTAGCAGGGTGTTTGGGCGTATCCCGATTGATGCTTCAACGGCATACTCCGGGACAGGTATATACGGGCTTTTTAGTCGGCCTTATTGTTTCATACCTGTGTGTACTGATCGGGGCATACTGGGGTGTTATCATGTTTATAAATAACTTATAATTAATAATATAAAATAAATAGATTATGAATTTTCCTGAAAATCTGAAGTATTCAAAAGATCACGAGTGGATCAAAGTTGAAGGCGATAAAGCAGTAGTTGGTATTACAGAATTTGCTCAAAGCGAACTGGGTGAAATCGTTTATGTAGATGTTACTACCGAAGGGGAAACAATCGACAAAGACGGAGTATTCGGCAGCGTAGAAGCTGTAAAGACAGTTTCCGACTTGTTGATGCCTGTATCCGGAGAAGTGCTTGAAGTAAATGCCGATCTGGAAGACAAGCCTGAATTGATTAACGAAGATCCATACGGAAAAGGCTGGATTATTAAAATTGCTGTAAGCGATGCCGCCCAGTTGGACAGCTTGCTTTCGGCAGCAGATTACAAAAAACTAATTGGTAAATAATTAAATGAAACCTATCGTAAGTATAATTATGGGAAGTACATCCGATCTTCCCGTAATGGAAAAAGCTGCAAAGTTCTTCGATGAAATGGAGATTCCATTCGAAATAAACGCTTTGTCGGCACACCGTACGCCCGAACGTGTAGAGGCTTTTACTAAAGGAGCACACGACCGCGGAATCAAAGTAATTATAGCGGCAGCCGGTATGGCGGCCCATCTTCCGGGTGTTATAGCTTCCATGACATCTATTCCGGTTATCGGAGTGCCTATCGACGCTTCGCTCGACGGAATGGACGCATTGCTTGCTATCGTACAAATGCCTCCAGGAATACCTGTTGCCACAGTGGGCATCAACGGTTCCCAAAATGCGGCTATCCTTGCCCTGCAGATGATAGCTACGGGAGATGAAAACTTGCATAAGAAACTGATCGCTTATAAAGAAACCTTGAAGAGCAAAATTGAAAAGGCTAATGAAGATTTAGCCAAAGTTCAGTATAAGTTCAAGACGAATTAAGAAGCGGTTTCGTTTGAAGTAAAAGAAAGTAGAGGTGTACTTTCGGGTACACCTCTACTCTTATCACAAATCTATTACTTACTTATACTACCTCCACCCGACTTGTGGGCATTGATAGTTTCGTATGTCAGTTTCTTGATATCAACATCGGCTCCGCCACTGCAACTGACAGAGATAACCTTCACCTTTCCAGATAACTCTGCGTCGGCTCCGCCACTAACAGAAAGGCTTACTTCATCTGCACTGCCGATGTTTATATTTGAATCGCTCCCGCCTGATGCTGCTATCTTGAGTTTCTTAGCCCTTAAGTCCTTGATATCGCAATCGGAACCTCCGGAGAAAGCAAAATTTGCCTCATTTACATTCAACCGGTCTATTTCTATATCGGCACCTCCTGAGGCTGCTATGGACAATGCTCCTTTATTATTCAATTCTTTTGCATTGAAATCCGAACCTCCCGATATGGCTATCGCATCTAATGCAGGGGCAGAAACATAGGCGTATATCCTGGAGTTTCTTTTAAAGCGCTCGCCGTCTTTCCGTCTCAGTTCGAGATTGCCATTACTTACTGTTATTTCAATTTTCGGCATGTTCTCCGCATCAGTCTCTATCTCCAATGAGTGCGAGTTGCTTTGGGTAAAATAAATATCTATACCTCCACTTACGGCAATCTTGTTAAATGAGCTTACCGGTTTCTTCTCTTTTACCACTTGTGCCGATATGCCTAAAGATATCACACAACATACTACTAACAGGATAATACTTTTTACTTTCATAGTTCTTTCTATTTTTAAGGTCGCAGACCTATTTGACTCTTCTTCGCGTCATTAATTAATTATTGCTTTCGTATCTAAAACCGCGACAGTTAGTCATGGTTTAATGACATTGCGTTAAAAACTCTATTTCAATTACCTTATATCAATATCGGCATAGTTATTAGATACTATTATAGTTGCAGTAGGTTTGCCATTTCCTATCTGGCCTTTCTTAGTTACCTTATTACCTTTTTCAATAGATTCGGTATATTTCACAGTATATTTTTTCGAAACATTGAGATCTCCATATATAAGGCTTGCATCAAATGTTGCGGACATGTTCAGCGGGAGTCCTATCGCAACATCACAATAACTGCCTTTTATATTTATCGTTTTCACTTTAGGCGACATTCCCCTTATCGTGACATCGCCATAAGAACTGCGAATGTCGATATCAGACAGCAGATTATCTATGATTATATCTGCATACATCAGCTGCCCTGTCATGCTACCGATAGTCCCTATCCTCATATCGCCATATGACGAGGATTTTGGTATCACAAGGGTTTGTACGTTACTGAACCGGCAATCGTTATAGTTACCTGATGACTCAATCTTCCCGGCTTTCTCTATTTTGAAATCAGAGTAGGATCCTGACAAAATAATATCCTGCGCATCCCCTATTTTCACATCACTATATCTTGCTTTTACTGATGCAGCCTTAGTCAGTGATTGTGCCGAAAAATCACTATAAGAAAGATTCGCATTTAAGCTGTTATTAAGCCTGTCCACTTTCACATCTCCATAATCAAGGTTAATATTCAGGGATATATTTTTAGGAACAGTTATTATATAATTGATCTGAGGTTTCGAACTGCTTCTACCTGTATTATTAGTGGTGATGGAAAGAAGCCTGTTGCTTGTTGTTATGTTACATGAACCGAATTGATTTCTCTTATCGAAATATTGTATCTCAAGATCTATCTGGCTGGAATTTGATTCCTTCACAATTATATTTCCGTATTTATGAAAGAATTCTATTTCTGATATATTCGAAAAACTCTTTTTTTCTATCCGGTCAGGAGTCCCCTCTGCACGCTGCTTAGTACCTTTGCTATCATAGCTAAAAGCGTATGCAGTATAATCTTTTCCGTCAATGTTGAGATTTCTAAGGCTCGACTTTGCTGTCTTAATACCTTCTTTTGCTGCATTCATTGCCAGTGCAGTGATAGAATCAGTGTTAATATTGATGTTGAAGTCACTCAATGCCGTGATAGAATCCATATTAAAATTAAGGTTGAGCCCATTCAATTCCATAAACTGGCTCGAATCTATGTCTATTCCATCCAATACTTTATCCAGATTGAGATTCAATTTCTTTTTGAATACTCTGGCGGAATCCTGTGGCTGATTGCCCGCACTTTCAACAGCAAATGCTTGAAAGAGTGTCAGGCAGCATAAAGTCATTAATAATATATTCTTCTTCATCGTGTGTACATTTTTAGCATTTTGTGTATTTACCTAATTTTTCATTTATACTTTCCAGTTTCTGAATGTTTGTTTTATAGTGTTTCACCAGATAGCGTATAGCCATTTCCTGATTTTCGTTTTTTGACATCTCATCCACAAAAGCAGTATTGCTGCTCATTATCTTCTCTATATCGCGAGTCAGCTGTGCCTGGTTTTCAGTGTCAGTATAGGCCAGTTTGCACATGATATCTGCGATCTGATCCTCCATTTGCTGGTTGTAATAATCGTTTGTCGCCTTAAATTCATCAGTTGCTATGGAGCTCTCAGTCGGTGGTGTCACTTCTATGCTTTGCGGAGCATAGAATTTGACGGCTACTCCTATCAGTATCGCAATAGACGCGGCAACAGAGATAAAGCTTATCAGTTTTACCCTTTTAGCCGGTCTCTTTTCAGGCTCCTGAATATCCGCCTGCTTGTTAAGCAATGCTTCGAATCGCTCCATATGACCTGCCGATGGTTCTTTATCGTCAAACAGTTCTCTGTTCTTTTCTATGTATTCTTTTCTATCTTTCATCTCTCGCCCTCCTTTCAGATAAGTTCGATTAATCTTTGTTTTGCTCTCATATATTGTATGCGGGCTGTACCCGGCGCTATGCTTAGTATTTCAGCTATCTCTTCATGGTCATAACCTTCTATCAGATATAAATTTATAATCAGACGGCTCGATTCCGGCAATTTATCTATTGCTGATCTCACCTGACCTACCTTTTCCATTATTTGCTCCCAATCGGCATTGTCATCCGTATCGGCAATATCATAATTCATATTTTCATGCAGTTCTGTCATCTCCATGTTTCTTCTTCTCAGTTTGTCAATGGATGCGTTAATAGCTATCCGCACCAGCCATGCCTCGAAAGGGACAGAATCGCTGTAACTATCCAACCCTGAAAAGGCTTTGAGAAAAGCATCCTGCATCGTATCTTCAGCTTCGGCAGAGTCGCGTAGTACACGAAAGCATGTGTTGTAAACCCTTTTGTAAAAGGTCGTATACATCTGCATCTGCGCCCTGCGTTCGCCTTTCCTGCACTGTTCGATTATACCTGAGTCGAAACTTATCATCTACTAATCCTGTTACCTTTTCTATTTAGGACTCATATTACTTGTTTATTGACTTCCTGAGAGAATAACCGAGACAGTCAATCGTGCGAAATATGACATAAACACCTTTCTTTATTTATATGTACGCAAGAAAAAAAGAAGTGTTACAAAAGAACAGATTTTTTTTTAAGAAAAAAGAAAAGTTCCCTATCTTATTCTTTTTATATAAAATCTGATACGATATCAGTTATTAACTGACTACTGTTACCCGCCAACTCCAAATTTCCCTTAAATACCTGATATTTATATGATTATTGACTGTGTGAAAAGAATAAAAATCCCAGACCTTTATTAGGTCTGGGATTTTTCAGTGTCTTAAATTTAATATTTGTGTGAACCCACTATATAACTTAAGATTATTTCTAAATTTCAAAGCATTTGTAATCTATCGTATTATTTGGCCCAAAACAATTTTATGTAGGCATTATCTGTTCCACCCATAGCCTGTATCTGTGCATCATAATTTTTTGCGTTATTACTTCTCTCGGAATCCGGATAACGAACCCGGGAAGGTAATGTTTTCAATAATTGAGCCGACTGATCCTCCGGATAATATAATTGAGGGTATCCTGTACGACGCACTTCATTCCAAGCCTGGAACGGCTGCATATAACCGAAATTCAGCCATTTCTGAGTAATGATAGCCTCTTCTTTGTTAGAGGCGGCATTCCATGCCTTTTCTGCATAAGCCCTAATAACCGACTCTGCCGGCATGTCCATCTTTGTCCCATCTTTGCTCGGACTAATCGCATTCTCTTCGAAATAGAACTGTGAAGAGTGTAGAATCCCGTCAACAAAAGCCGCTTTTGCATCGCCGCTAGCCCATCCTTTCTGATATGCTTCCGCTTTCAGGAAGTCGACTTCGGCCGCTGTAAAAATCGGACTTATAAACTGTGTATTGTACATCACTGTAGTAGAGTCGATACGCGAATATATGCGCTCTGATTCCGGCTTCGCGATGTTTACCTCTTGTTCGGCATACGTTTCGTGAGTAGATAGCCCTTTATATTCTCCTGCCGCATTTTTAGAATACATAATAGGCAGGCGCGGATCATTTTCTCCCGAAACGGTCCGAGTCAATGCATCTAACATGGCTTGCGATGCACGGCTCTGGCTAATGTAACCTGTACGAAGATCATCCGGATTGAAAAAGGCTCCGGTATCTTTATCATTGGAATCCAGTTTAATAGTTTCGTCCAGACTGGATACGAGAGGATATCCACCCCCCAGAATTTCAGCTATCACTTGCTTTCCTTTGGCAGATAAATCTCCTTGTGAAGCTACTCGTACAGCAAGGCGCAGGCGAAGCGAATTACAATACCTTTCCCATTTATCCAGATCGCCGTAATTGACGAAATCCTGCTTAGGCAAAGATGCAGACGCCTGTTTGTCCAGGCTGCCTTTTATACTATGTATATCTGCATAAAGTTCACCCAGACGGTCGAGCATCATAGTATATATGTCCGTAGCCTTATCATATGCCGGATAACTGCCGGCCACATCACCGGTAATGGCAAGAAAGCCGGCCTCTTTGAACGGCGCGTCGCCGAAAGTATCCACTATCTGCGATAAATGATCGTAAACAAATACTTCGGACAAATTCTTAAATATTCTATATGTATTTTTTTCGCTGTCGCTTAACCCTTCATAGACATTCTGAAGTACACGAAACTGGGTCAGTGTATTATAGAAATGTACCCAACGGTCGTTAGCATAGCTGTCGTTAGCCGAATAAAGGGAACCTTGCGAGTTCATAAATCCGAGTGTCTGGGCATATTTTCCCGTAACGGTATTATCCCATGTGTACATCCGCCAATAAGAATTGAACGTATATACGCGTCCTGTATAAAACACCCCCGTCATCAGTTTGTCGCAGTATGCCTTGGTAGTTTTTGACGGATCAAGGTATTTATCCGAATACTCGCTGTCGGCGCAGGAATAGAATGTAAGCGCCACAACCAATATAATGAGAAATAAATATATCTTTTTCATATTGTTCTTTTTTGATTGATTAAAGAATTAGAAGCTGGCACGTAACGAAATACCTACCGAGCGTGTTGTCGTAGTAGAACCGCCCAGGCTGGCCTGCGTTATCCAAGATGTACCGTCTGCTGCTTCAGCATCCAGCATTGGCATGTTCTTGTAAACATAGAACAGGTTACGTCCGAATACGGAAACCATCAAACTCTTACACTTGACTTTGGAAAGTATAGATTTCGGAAGATTGTATCCTATTGACAGTTCGCGACATTTAACATATGTATTATCAAATATGCCATGAGAATAATAAGTTACATCCGTAGGATCATAACCGCCCCAGTTGTAAGTCCAATATGCCAACTGGTCACCCGGAATCATTGTCGTATTAGCGCTTCCATCCGCTTTAACACCTTGCAATATCACGCCGTTATCATAAATCCGCTCTCCGTTAGGGCCTGCAGAACCTGTGAAAGGAACTACGTTGCGATTAGCATCAAAGTAATAGGTCAGTCCTTTACCTTCTCCATCATGATAATCCAGGCTTTCTTTAATCGCTCCCTGTCCCATCATATACTGATAAGGCATATTCATTACCGCGCCGCCTATGCGATAATCGAACGAAGCATCGAGTACGAAATTCTTATACGAGAAAGTAGTAGCGAAACCTCCGACCATCTTCGGCATGGCATTTCCCACTTTAACCGGTTTATCGGTCAGTTGATAGAAACCGTCTTCGCGGATAATATAATTGCCTTTATCATCTTGTTTAGGTGCCAAAGCATATATATCTCCGGCCGGTTCTCCTAATTTTGAATAAAGATATGCGGACCCGTTATCCCAGTTTGTATGTGTTATCTGATCGATACCTTCCGCCAACTTGACCACGGTATTTTTGTTCCATGCAAAATTGGCGCGCACATCCCATCTCAGGTCACGTGTCAGAACCGGTGTACCGTACAGGGAAAGCTCAACGCCTCTGTTCTTCATGTCGCCGATATTCATCGTGATACTTGTACCACCGGAAGATGCAGGCATAGTAGCCTCCAAAATCATATCCTGTATTTTATTGGTATAATAAGAAAGCTCGAAACCTAAGCGGTTGTTGAAGAATTTACTTTCCAGTCCGAATTCCCATTCAAATTTCTTTTCGTTGCGGAGGTTGTAATTGCCCACTTTAGGGTCGACACTATTATATATCCATCCGGCTACTGACTTCTGCGTATAAGCCTGAGTAGCGTAATATGCCGGCGGAGGATTACCTACAACGCCGTAAGACGCACGGATCTTTCCATAATCGTACCACGAAGGCATTTTATCTTTAAATAATTCGGTATAAATGATACTTCCACTCACAGATGGAAAATAGAATACATTCTTGTTGGGTGCCAACGTGGAGACTTTTTCCTGACGGAGTGTTCCTTCCAGATAAGCCCAGCTATCGTACGACAGGTTCAATGTTCCGAAATACGCGGTCTTCAACAGACTCAATTTACGCATTTCAGAGGACTTCGGTTCGTTGCTGGCATTCAGGTGAAACCAGTTTTCTACCGAGAGGCCGCCGTTAGTATTCGCCCAGGTATTGAATTCCTTTTCCGTACGTCCCTGCCAGCCGACCATAGCGTTCATACCCAACTTATCAGTCAGGTTGGTATCATAATTCAACATAACGTCGCCATAGAAAATCTCGTAGCGATTGTTACGCGCCATATAGTATCCTACGTTTTTGTTGATCATGGGAGAGTTGTTTGCCTGTTCTTTTTGCTCGATCTTTTCGGCAGTATAATCCGTTGCTATACGCCCTTTCAGGGTAAGACCCTTTATGATTTGCCAGCTTGGAGTAACATTTGCCAACAAGCGGTTCGTATTATTCAGATATTCTTTACTCAGGATATTCCAAAAATATTCTTCCACCAATGCATAAGGAGCCGGAGTCCATTCGAATCCTTCATCCGGAGTAAGTTGATTAGCATCAGTATAAATCCGGTTCAAATATCCCAGACTTGTTCTTGTATGTTCGCGCAAGTATTTAACGTCATCGAAAGGCCCTGCCATACCGCTAAAGTTAGTCAATGTACGGCTGAGGCGATAAGGTGGATTTTTTTGGTCCTGCAGTATATAATTAACACCGTAACCGACCGAAATATTTTTTGTTACGTTATAATTGCCTGTCAGGTTAAAGTTATGCTTTTGAAACGTAGAGTTATACTGCGTAGGTTTATTATCTATATAGGTATAAGAAAAGCGAAGATTGCCTTTTTCACCAGCGTTTGTAACAGCAAGGTTATATTGTTGAGTGACGCCTGTTCGGAATATTTCCGACCATGGATTATCGTTTATCGGAGAGTACTTGCGTACTGTTCCGTCATAATAGATTACATCTTTACCATCGTATTTCGGCCCCCAATACCTTGTCGTTGAAGACGCTCTTCTGTGGTTTACTCCATTTCTGTCATCCCATCCATTGATCCTCCATCCTTCTTCGTCGAGCCCGTTTGCCGCAGTACGTTGATATCCATTAGCTCCCGGACCGTATTTAGTCTGGTATTTAGGCATATAAGCTACCGGATCCCATGTCAGGCTGGCATTGAAGTCTACACCCAAACCGGTAGAACCTTTACCTGTTTTGGTCGTAATCATCACAACGCCGTTAGTCGCCTCCGAACCATACAAGGCAGAAGCCGCAGCGCCTTTCAGAATAGACAGGCTTTCAATATCCTCCGGATTAATATCCGCCAAGCCGTTAGACGATATACGCTGATTATCCCAGTAACCGCTCAAGTTAGCGTCGCCATTATGGATAGGTACACCATCCACTACGACCAAAGGCATATTGGTCAGGTTTAGAGAATTCAGACCGCGTATATTGATAGAAATGGCACCTGCGATGCCACCCGGAGCTGTCTGAATACGCACACCTGATGCTTTTCCGTAAAGAGCGGAGCCTAAAGTCGGCGCTGCCGCTTTCGTTAAATCACCTGCACTTATTGTACTAACCGAATAACCCAGCGCTTTCGATTCTTTTCTAATACCCAAAGCTGTCACTACAACTTCATCCAATTGAAGGGCATCCTCCTGAAGGGCCACATCAATTACTGATGAAGTTACAGTTACTTCCTGTGACTTATAACCAACAAAGGAAAAGATCAATACCGAATTTGTACCTGCCGATATAGTATACTTCCCATCTACGTCCGTCAAGGTACCATTAGTCGTTCCTTTCAGGGTGACACTTGCTCCAATAATAGGCTCATTATTTGTGTCTTTAACGACACCTCTTACTGTTTGAGCCTGAGCAAAGACATGAGAGCATAATAAAATACCGCACAATAGCAGTACTTTAAATATACTCTTGCTAATTCTGTTTTCTTTTAAGTAAACATTCATAATAAAAAAATTTGAGGTTACTCATTAATAATAAAGAAGAAATTACCGGATGAATCGTTTCTAAATTTGTAAAATGTAAAATCAGTATCTGCCCTAAATATAATGACACGCAACAAGACCTTCTACCTTCTGAATGGAGTACAGAAAATAAGATATTTTTTATCATATATATACATGCTGAAAAACCCGAATAATAATAATTCGAGTTGTATATTTTTAGGTAAGACTTGATTACTTATTCTCTCTCTCTCTCTC
>NZ_GL891987.1:150897-216764 GCF_000213555.1 Dysgonomonas gadei ATCC BAA-286 | reverse complement strand
TCTCTCTCTCTCTCTCTCTCTCTCTCTCTCTCTCTCTCTCTCTCTCTCTCTCTCTCTCTCTCTCTCTAATTTATTTGCGCACAAAAACAAATATAAAACGTTAAATTTTAAGGACCTAACATTATCGACATCTAATCGATTAACTGTTATTTTTAATTGAGAAATACAGAATATGAAACTGTCCATCCCTCACTCTTATCTTTAAGGTTTATTTATCAATACAAATATACAAGTTAAATATAATTAAAAATAGCAAATTATCGACAATTTACTAGCACTATTTCGACATAAGTTCTCTACTCAAATTTATCTCCGGTTTCATCGGATTACAAATCCGGATAATAAAGATAAACAGTCTGCATATCGTCCAATTACAACGCATAACTTTTCCAAAGAGGTAAAACAACCAACGGTCACAGGAGCGTAGCGTATGTAAAGGTAACACTTGTTTACTTATTACTTTTTACACTCTCTGCAGCCTCCCCTCGGGGAGAAATAACGTTCGACGGAACGAAGCGTAGTCAATGTAGGGGTCAATCAGTACTTCAAAGAGCTATCAGCTAAAGGCTATCGGCTAAAAAATGTACAGATAAACTTTCCACAAAAAAATATTAAACTTATATTTATGGACAAAAAACCTTAGTTTTATCTACTAATTAAAACAAAACATAGCTTTACCATGAAGAAACTATTGCTATTAGCTTCTTTAATTGTAGTCTTTATATCCTGTAAGAAGGACAAGATACAGCAACTCCCTGTAAATAAAATGTATCTGGTAGAATATCGTTTCAACCATCCCTCGCCTCCTGATACAGCGTGGATATTTTACGTAAACGGAATAAGCGAAATAGACAAATTCTGTAATATAACACTTACTCAACCCAACATTTCAGAAGATGGATATCATACATTAATGTTTACATTGCCCGACAGCATAAAAAGAACAATTGCCGAAACAATAGAGCAATATCCCCACGATACCTCGTTTGTGTTCGCAGGAAACGAGAACACAGACCGTGATGCATACAAGGGCTATTATTATTTCATCTGGGCAGAAAGGGATTATAACAAACCATTGCTTATCGACCTCTACCTCCCCGACAAATTACATAAAGACTGGCAATATATAGTTGATAAAGTATATAATAAGTACCGGAATAAATATACGGGACTTCAAATAACAGATACAGATTCTTTAAAACAGCGTTTTGCCCTATTCGAAAGAAGCCTGCCTTATACACACATAACACGCCCTCCGAGGGTAAAGTGGGTTCAGTTCACTCCTCCTGTGGCGAATGACGATGACGAATGATTAAGAGCCTGCTTAAACTTTACCAAAAAATTTAAACAGTCTACAATACTTATGATAGGATAACCCATAGAAATTCGTGTTAAATGACATATACCGATAAACAAAATATCAGAAAAATAATGTATCTTTGTGCGCATTAAAAACAATAACTTATACTTGTTATTTTTATGCAAGAGAAAATCATTATCCTCGATTTCGGGTCACAAACCACCCAATTGATTGGTCGCAGAATCAGAGAATTAAATACCTACTGCGAAATTGTCCCTTACAACAAGTTCCCTTTCGATGACAAAAGTGTTAAAGGAGTAATACTATCGGGAAGCCCTTTTTCGGTAAATGACGCTACTGCCTTCAAACCCGACATCAGTCAGATAAGGGGTAAATATCCGATATTGGGTATTTGTTATGGCGCGCAATATCTGGCCTATACATCGGGAGGAAAAGTTGAAAAAAGTGATTCCCGTGAATACGGACGGGCGCATTTGACAAAAATAAAGTCCGGCGTTTCCCTCTTTGACGGAATATCTGAAGGTACTCAGGTGTGGATGTCACATGGAGACTCAATTACTGTGGTTCCTGAGAATTTCGAAATAGTAGCCAGCACTGCTGATGTATCAGCAGCAGCATATAAAATAGCGGGAGAGGAAACATGGGCCGTACAGTTTCATCCTGAAGTTTACCATACTACAGACGGTACGCGACTTTTAAGCAACTTCCTTAATATATGCCATTCGAAACGAGGATGGAGTCCTGCTTCTTTCATCGATTCCACTGTTGAGGAACTAAAAACAACGCTTGGTGACGACAAGGTTATCCTTGCCCTATCGGGAGGTGTAGACTCTTCCGTTACTGCCGTTCTGCTGAACAAGGCCATAGGAAAGAACCTGACTTGTGTATTCGTAGATCATGGTTTGCTCCGCAAAAACGAATTCGAAAATGTACTGAGAGATTATGAACATCTCGGACTGAATGTAATAGGTATAGATGCCAAAGAGCGATTCTACAAAGAACTGGCCGGCGTGACCGACCCTGAACAGAAACGTAAGATCATAGGTAAAGGCTTTATTGATGTATTCGACGAAGAAGCGCATAAGCTTAAAGATATAAAGTGGCTGGGCCAGGGAACTATTTATCCCGATATTATAGAGTCGCTTTCTATCACAGGCCATGTCATCAAATCGCACCATAATGTGGGAGGATTACCGGAGAAAATGAATCTGAAACTGGTAGAACCTCTACGTCTGCTATTCAAAGATGAAGTACGCCGCGTAGGCTTGGAATTGGGTATGAAAGAAAACCTGATAAAACGGCATCCTTTCCCGGGTCCCGGTCTAGGTATCCGTATATTGGGCGATATCACTCCGGAAAAAGTAGAAGTAGTACAGAATGCCGACGATATCTTTATCCGTATGCTTCGTGAACAAGGGTTCTATGATAAAGTATGGCAGGCGGGAGCAATTCTGTTGCCGATCAAATCAGTTGGGGTAATGGGTGATGAGCGCACTTACGAAAATACAGTGGCATTGCGCGCCGTAACTTCTACAGACGCCATGACCGCCGATTGGGCACACTTACCATACGAGTTTCTGGCTAAGGTGTCTAATGAGATCATCAACAAAGTAAAAGGTGTAAACCGTGTTGTTTATGATATTTCGTCGAAACCTCCTGCTACCATAGAGTGGGAGTAAAATATAAGATATTTTCCTGAGAAAGTGCCTCCTGTATGGGGCACTTTTTTTTAATATATTGAGGTCAGAAGATTTAGAAATTCATTTTCATTTCTCTTTTTTCATAGCCTCAGCTTTCATATCCTGCGGCATTTTTTCAATAGCATATCTTAGTGATGTTCTCGGCATAGTAGCTTTATGTCTCACCACAAAGTCGAACACTTCTTCCTGATGCGCTTCACTCGCAGCCTTAAGCATCCAACCGTAACCTTTTTGAACCAAATCATCCTTGTCGTGAAGCAAAATTGTTGCGATTTCAAAGATATCATTTAAAAACAATCCTTTACGAGCAGGGATAATCAGCGTAACAGCAGCGGCACGGCGCATCCAGCGATTACCGGACGTAGCCCATCCTTTGAGGCGGGAAATATAACCGGGATACATTTTCACAAATTCGCCGATAGTGTGATTACACAACGTGTCGCATGCCGCCCAATTATCGACGTAGTTTGCCACCCACCTTTCAAATATTTCAAAATCGTCAGGTTCATATTGCTTGTGAAGAGAATAAGCCAATTCGCAGGCAATGACCGATTCCTCCAAATACCCCGATTGCCACAGTTCCTCACATAAACCGAAAATTTGAACTTTCGCCATATTTTTGATTTTCAGAAAAAACCCTTTACCGATTTTGCTGACTAAAGCCATTCTTACACCATAGGTCTTTGCCCGTTCATTTTCTTTGAAGAAATGGCTCGACAGGCTTAATGTTTTTTCATCGGCATTATCCAGCAATGTCCTGCGAATATCTGTTATTATCTGTTGCATATCATTGTTGTTTCATATCTGTAAAGATAATATTTATCATTTTACATCCTGTTCTAAAAGTTGTTTAAAACAATCTAAGTCGCTATATATAAAGCTATAAGAAGGCTGATAAACAATATCCGGAAAGAGGATGTGATCGGAGCTATATATTTATTCATTTAAAAAACCTGATATATGTATTCGGTGTTTCACTTGTTTGTTTTGGCCGGAATCCTAATATTTGTTTCATTATTCAATTTTTTCTTATTAATTTTAGTGTATTAACCTACACCCTTGATATTCCATGACAAATTTAAAGAGGATCAGTCTGGTAATTATACCTGTATCAATACTCAATCCATATGGCTATGGACAAAAGGAACAAAATACATCCCGTCCCAATATTATACATATAATGACAGACGATCATTCGTTCCAGACAATCAGCGCATATGGGCATCCGCTATCGAAAATAGCTACTACTCCCAATATAGACCGTCTGGCAAATGAAGGAATGCTATTCCGGCAAGCCTTTGTGGAGAATTCGCTGTCAACCCCCAGTCGGGCATGCCTTATGACTGGTCTATACAGTCATCAGAACGGACAACGCCAATTGGGAGCAGGTATTGATACGACCAAGATCTTCTTTTCCGAATTATTAACTCAAGCAGGCTATCAAACCGGAGTTGTCGGAAAATGGCATATGCAATGCGAACCTAAAGGATTTAATTATTATTGTGTATTGAACGATCAGGGAGATTATTACAATCCGAGTTTCAAGACGAAGGAGTCTCAAGGTAAATATGTGCGCGAAGAGGGTTATGCAACCAACCTTATTACTACCCATTCCATAGAATTTATAGAGAACAGAGATAAAAACAAGCCTTTTGCCCTTTTAGTGCATCATAAAGCTCCACACAGAAACTGGATGCCGGAAGCCAAGTATTATAATCTGTATGAAGATGTAGAGTTTCCAAAGCCCGAAACATTCTATGATGATTACGAAACTCGCTGTTCTGCGGCTAAGACCCAGGATATGACAATCGACAAGACAATGACATTCATTTATGACCTTAAGCTGAATGAATTGAGAAATACTACCCCATATAATAAAGAGTGGAATAACGGTGGCCTACAACAAGCGATGAATCAAATGACTCCTGCACAACGCGAAGCCTGGGAAAATGCCTACCATCCCAAAAATATGGAATTTATCGACAGTAACCTATCCGGAGACGACCTGCTTAACTGGAAATATCAGCGTTATATGAAAGATTATCTTCGCTGCATAAAATCGATTGACGATGAAGTCGGACGCCTGATAGACTACCTTGAAAAAGAAGGGTTGATGGATAATACCATTATCGTCTATACCTCGGATCAAGGTTTCTATATGGGAGAACATGGATGGTTTGACAAACGTTTCATGTATGAGGAATCATTCAGAACTCCGCTTATCATACGTTATCCCAAAGCTATTGAAGCAGGCACAAAGACTGATGCTCTGGTTCAGAATATAGATTTTGCACCTACATACCTGTCTTTAGCAGGAATAGAGAAACCTGCCGAGATGAGCGGTGTATCTCTTGAATCTTTGTTTAGCGGAGAAACACCTAAAGATTGGAGAAAAGATTTATACTACCACTATTACGATTATCCGGCAATCCACAATGTCCGCCGTCACGATGGTGTCAGAACAGACAGATATAAACTCATCCATTTTTATGGTAAAGGCGAAACCAAAAATGATGAGAATATCAATTGCAACGAATTATTCGATCTTAAGAATGATCCGAATGAGCTGGATAATCTCTATGGTAAAAAAGGATATGAAAAAATAAGCATGGAATTACAGGCTACTTTAGATAATTACAGAAAGAAGCTTAAAGTAGACGAATTCTAAGAACCTGTTTAAACTTTCTCCATATTTTTACGATGATGAAAATGTATTACTTTATTCCCTGAAACTTAAAAGGTTCGGATGTTACAAACAGATTGGCTGTATTCCCTGCATAAGTTTTACCTCCTACCAGATCCAGCGTCTTTACAGGTGCTTTTTCGGAGAAATCGACATCTTTGAAATCTACCCAGAAAATATTCGGATATAAAGCAGACTCGAAATAATAAACTTTATTCTTTTGGTCTGATACTGTTCTCCATCTCGTAGATGAAATATTCGGTTCATTAGGCGTACTTATCCCAAAAGGGACCGAAGTGTTGCGTATAACGCTGAATACACTGGCTACAGCCAGTCTTGTATCATCTACTTTCGG
Organism: Dysgonomonas gadei ATCC BAA-286; assembly: GCF_000213555.1. Taxonomy (GTDB): domain Bacteria; phylum Bacteroidota; class Bacteroidia; order Bacteroidales; family Dysgonomonadaceae; genus Dysgonomonas; species Dysgonomonas gadei. The sequence goes on along the minus strand of NZ_GL891987.1, from coordinate 210,705 downwards.
GATTACATTTATGTAATAAGAAGCTCTGACAAACCTGTCGGCAGCACGGTTAGTTCCGGGAAGAAAAGTCAACCCGCCAATACCTTTCCAGTATTCATTCAATGCTAGCTGCTGATCGAATACAGGCGAGTTTGTCATCACCTGATAAGATTTATCATGGTGTATCACCAGTTTCCCGTTTATATATTCGAAAATGGCACTATCTCCGTCGGAGTCTGACAATGATAAGTGAAGGGTAGCCATTCTGGAACCGTCGGGCATCATATCCGAAACCACTTCGAAAGTTCCTTTTTCCATATAAGTAACAGCTTCGCTTACAGTAGCAAAATTATCAAGCATATATTGCACCCATGCAGCTATCGACAATCCCGGTTTCTTCTGATCCCATTCCGGGTATGCGGACTCGGCCAGCCAGAGCAAATTGGCTACAAGGCCTTTTTCGTTCATACCGTCTGTACTGGAGATGTCGTAAGCGGAAGTGATCACACTTCCGTACTTCGACTTCCACTTCAAAGGATTGCTGCCTACTTCTCCGTTTCGTTCCATGCCTCTGGGAAATATCCACAGGTTACTCCTGCTGTCTTCTTTCCAGTCCATAGTCCTTGCTGTCAGTACTGTATTGTTGAGCCCGTGATAGACGATTCTGGTACAGGCCTCTATTGCGCTGGATTGCGCAAGTAGCAAAACTGCTAGTAATAAAGTGATTTTTGTAATAGTTCTTTTCATAAATCTTTTAATCTGAATTGTTTATATTTTATATGAAAACAATCTCCGATGATTAAAAGTTTATAATTTCAGGAAATAAAAGCCTCTGGATCTATCTTTCGAAGCGCAATCTTTCACCTCTCATATCATAAACCACACCATCTTCAAAGGCGATTTTTCCATTCAGGAATGTTTTCTCTACCGAGGTGGAGAATGTCTCACCTTCCAATGGTGCCCATTTGCATTTATACAGAATATTATCCTGAGTAACCGTATATGGTTTATTCGGATTCACCAATACCAGATCGGCAAAGTATCCTTTACGGATATAACCTCTTTTCTCTATCTTGTACATAATGGCAGGTGCATGACACATTTTATTTACCACCTGTTCTTTCGTTATTTTTCCCTTCTTGGCCAACTCAAGCATCATTTGCAACGAGTGCTGAACCAAAGGACCTCCCGATGCAGCCTTCAATGCACCTCCCTGCTTTTCGTCGAGCAGGTGGGGGGCATGGTCGGTAGCGATTACATCCAGTTTATTCTTCAGAAGCCCCTGCATCAGAGCGCCCCTGTCCTGTCTGGTTTTCACTGCAGGATTCCATTTTATACGTGATCCGTATTTAGAGTAATCTTCATCTGAGAACCAAAGATGATGTACACAGACCTCCCCTGTGATTTTCTTTTCGGCAAGAGGCTTAATGTCGAATAAACTTATCTCTTTCTCGGTGGAAAGGTGCAAAATATGCAAACGGGTCTGATATTTGTCAGCCAGCTCGACAGCCTCGGCAGACGAACGATAGCAGGCTTCGGCACTACGGATAAGAGGGTGATACTGAATCGGTATATCTTCTCCGAACTCGGATTTATATTTGGCCAGATTTTCCCGTATTATTTCTTCCTTTTCGCAATGTGTGGCAATGAGCATATCCACTTCAGCAAATATGGATTGCAAGACCATTTTGTCATCCACAAGCATATTCCCTGTCGAAGAGCCCATAAATACTTTTACACCACATACTTTTTTCGGATCCACCTTTCTCAGCTCTGCAATATTATCATTTGTGGCACCCATATAGAAAGAATAGTTGGCGAATGACTTTTCGGCAGCCAATTCAAATTTCTGCTCAAGGAGTTCTATCGTTGTCGTTTGTGGTTTAGTATTAGGCATTTCCATAAAAGATGTAACTCCTCCTGCAATAGCGGCACGGCTTTCACTTGCAATGTCTCCCTTATGAGTCAATCCCGGTTCACGAAAATGCACCTGATCATCTATTACTCCGGGCATCAGCCATAATTCCCTGCCGTCGATAACCGTTGCATTGTTCAGTAACCGGTCGGGAATATCTTCCGTCCTGAATATTTCTGCAATAACATTGTTTTCTATCAATACCGAACCGGTGAAAGATGTTCCTTCGTTTATGATTGTTGCTTTATGAATGAGTATCATGATCAAAAAAAATAAATGGTTTGATGCAAAGGTAACATGAAAATAATGAAGAATGAAAAATTAAGAATTTCTTGACAAAAAAAATCGTACAACTTCAAAAGTTGTACGATTTTCATAAAAGATTATAGATATATTTATTTTATATCATTCAGTAAATCAGTTTTACCTTCATTTACCAGTTTAAGTATTAGTTCGCCAAACAGCGTATTCTGCCATGCAAACCATGAACGGGTAAAGTTCTTCGGATCATCCTTATGGAAAGATTCGTGCATAAATCCGGTATCCGCATCCGTATCTATAAGCATTTTCACACACGCCTGAATTTCTTTATCGTCGTGACTTGTAAATGCTTTCATCATGATACTCATCGGCCAAACCATATCGTAACCAATATGAGGCCCGCCAATACCTTCTCCGGCACTCCCCCTAAAGAAATAAGGATTATCTTCACTCCACACAAACTTGCGTGTATTCTGATAAATAGGATCATTTACATCCACATCTCCCAGATAAGCGGACGATAACAAGCTTGGAGCATTGGAATCATCCATCAGATACTGATTGCCAAAGCCATCTACTTCAAAAGCATATATTTGTCCATACTTAGGATGATTATAAACCGCATACTTTTTCAATGCACTTTCCACTTCCTGAGCAAGGTCTGTACACTCTTTAGCCAGTTCTGTTTCCTTATTTACAGTAGCCAGTATCTCCGCAGCTTTCCTTAACGAAGTAACAGCAAAGAAATTGGAAGGTACCAGAAACTGGAAAGTAGTAGCATCATCAGACGGACGGAAACATGAAACGATCAACCCCACAGGATTTACAGGATTACCATATCCGTCATTGTTCAGAGTATCCAACTGACGTTCTGTCTTACGTTGGAATTTATAAGGACCTACACCATCTTTACGCTGTTGTTCCTTGAAGGTCTGCAATATCAAAGTGATTGCCTGTAACCATTCCTCGTCAAATACAGAAGTATCCCCTGTGGTTTTCCAATAATGATATGCCAGACGCAGCGGATAACATAGTGAATCTATTTCCCATTTGCGTTCATGCAGTTCCGGCTTCATATTCGTTAAGTCGGACATCCATTGATGATCCGGATTAGGATCGTACGGATCAAGGAACGCATTTGCATACGGGTCGATGATAATACATTTGAACTGGCGACGAATTGTACCTGCCAGCATAGCTTTCAATTCAGGGTCTTGATTCGCCAGTTGCACATATGGCCAAACCTGTGCTCCCGAGTCACGCAACCACATAGCATGAATATCTCCTGTATACACTACAGTATCATCTTTGCCATCTGTCTTGCGGTAACGGACTGTTGTATCCAGTGTGTTTGGGAAACAATTCTCGAACATCCAGGCCAGCTTAGCATTTTTCAATAGCTTTTTAACACGTACTATTTCATTTTCTACAGCTTTGGATGTAAATAAACGTTTCGATTTCTCAGGACGATTACTTTTATAATTTACCGGAGTTTTAATCACCGTATTATCCTGTACCAAAGTCAGATTACTTTCCGGCAAAGACGTGGATGCCTTCACTTCACTAACAAAGAATGTCGAGCTTAAAACACAGAGGCTCAATATTCCTTTTTTCAAATAAGTCTTATTGTCCATATGTTTTTATTTTTTCTTATTCTTGTTATTTATACTATTGAGTTCCTTAGAGAAAGAATAAGGCAGGTCATTATCGTTGACCCCTCTGCTTTGGTTCGGACTCGATGCCATCTGATATTTAACTGTTGTACCTTTCAGCAGCTGGTCATGGGTCAGGTAGTTTTTGGTGTGCACCTGTCCGTCTACGGTCATTGACTGTACATACCTGTTGGCCTTATTGTTGTTTGCTGCATCGATAACCACTTTATTGCCGTTCTCCAGGTTGAGTGTCACCTTTTTGAACAACGGTGAGCCTAAGATATACTCATCAGAGCCCGGACATACAGGATAGAAGCCTACCGCCGAGAATACATACCAGGCCGAAGTCTGCCCGTTGTCCTCATCCCCGCAATAACCGTCAGGGTTAGGGGTATAGAGCTTATCCATCACCTCACGTACCCAGTACTGGGCTTTCCAAGGTTCGGCTGAATAGTTGTACATGTAGATCATGTGCTGTATCGGCTGGTTGCCGTGTGCATAGTTACCCATGTTCATTATCTGCATTTCGCGTATCTCGTGTATGACTCCCCCGTAATAGCTGTCGTCGAATAACGGCGGTACGCTGAACACGGAGTCCATCATCCGGTTGAAGCCTGCTTTGCCGCCCATCAGGTCTATCAGGCCCTGCGGGTCGTGGAATACCGACCAGGTATAGTGCCAGCTGTTGCCTTCGGTAAAGGCATCCCCCCATTTCAACGGGTTGAACGGAGACTGGAATTTGCCGTCCCGGTTCTTACCGCGCATCAGCTTATGCTCGGGGTCGTACAGGTTCTTGTAGTTCATCGCGCGTTTGGCATAGATGTCTATTTCTTTTGCGGGTTTACCCAGTTTCTTACCCAGCTGGTAGATACACCAGTCGTCGTATGCATATTCGAGTGTACGGGCTGCATTTTCATTTATCTTCACATCGTAAGGGACATATCCCAGCTTGTTGTAATACTCCCAGCCCAGACGCCCGGTAGAGCTTACTTTGGGGTGTACGGCATTGGCTCCGTGTATAACGGCCTGCCAGAGTGTTTCGATGTCATATCCTCTGAGTCCTTTGAGATAGGCGTCGGCTACGACCGATGCCGAGTTGTTGCCTACCATACAGCCGCGGTGGCCGGGGCTGGCCCATTCAGGCAGGAATCCGCTTTCTTTATAGGTATTGGCCAGGCCTTCCTGCATTTTGGTGTTCATTTCGGGATACATCAGGTTAAGGAACGGGAACAGGCAGCGGAAGGTATCCCAGAAGCCTGTGTCGGTGAACATATAGCCGGGCAACACTTCTCCGTTGTAGGGGCTGTAGTGTACGGTCTTTCCTTCTGCATTTATTTCATAGAAGCTGCGGGGAAAGAGGACCGAACGGTAGAGGCATGAGTAGAATGTGCGCAGGTTGTCTATGTTATCATCTTCCACTACGATGCGTCCCAGTACCTTGTTCCATTGGTCGCGTCCTTTTTGGGCTATCTGGTCGAATGAGTCGTTACCGAGTTCTTTCAGGTTGAGTTCGGCCTGTTCGGGGCTGATGAAGGAGGATGCTACTCTTGCATGTACGGTTTCTCCTTTTTTAGTGGAGAAGCCGATTATCCCTCCGGCATGGTTATCTGATACTTCGAGTCCTCCTTCGGTGATACTGCCGCTTGCCACGGATGCTTTGTATGTAAACGGCTTGTCGAATGCGACAACGAAATAGTTCTTGAAGTTTTCGGGTACTCCTCCGCTGTTCTTGGTGGTATATCCGACTATCTTGTTTTCACCGGGTATGATTTTGATGTATGAGCCTTTATCGAAGGCATCTACTACGACAAACGACTTATCGTTTTCGGGGAATGTGAAGCGGAACATGACTGCTCTTTCTGTTGGAGCCATCTCTGTTACCACATCATGGTCGGCAAGATAAACTTTATAATAATATGGTTTGGCAATTTCGGCCTTATGGGAAAACCAACTGGCCCGTTTGTCCTGGTCGAAAACGGCTTCTCCGGTTACCGGCATGATGGCGAACTGGCCGTAGTCGTTGATCCAGGGACTGGGCTGGTGTGTCTGCTTGAAACCGCGAATCTTGTCGGCATCGTAGGTATAGGCCCAGCCGTCACCCATTTTTCCGGTCTGGGGCATCCAGAAGTTCATTCCCCAGGGCATGGCTATCGCAGGATAGGTATTGCCCGTGGAGAGAGAATGTTTTGACTGAGTGCCCACTAAGGGACTGACATAGTCAACTAATTCTGCTTGCTGTGCTTTTGCCGCGCCCAGCAAACCGACAATGCTTAAGAATAATAATCCTATTCTCCTCATTTTTTTTGTGTTTTTAATTAACGATCTAACATTTTTATATAATATCCTCCCACTACTGATCTTGCCTGAAACCCGCGCTGATTTGGCCGATCAGTAAATACCCAGTCTGACATAGGTACCCTGTCGGGAGTTTCATTCATAAATAAATATAGCGGACTGATAAACTTCTGGAACGTTTCCTGATCTTGAGTAAGAGTAGCTGTCCATATGATCCAATCTGTTTTGGTATAGGTTTCACGGTTATCCAAAGGCAACCCGTATTTATTCTGTTTGCGAAGATAATAAGCAATTTCTTTTTGTGCAACCTCCGCAGGGAAGATACCCATACCCAATATTTTATCCCAAACCAGATTATACTTCTGACTCCATGTTCCAGGCTTGTCAAATGTTAAACGATAGTGATCTCCGTCATCTGCCATTTTCACCCATTCCTTCGCCATTTCTTTTGCTTTGGAGGTATATTTCTCTGCCACATCTTTTTTACCTAATTTATCGGCCAGATAACCATACGATGCAACACCCATTATAGCTTTTATAGAAAGATTAACATTATGTGCAAAATGTCCGGCAAAGTCATCTGTACATAATTGGTTTTCGGGATCGAGCCCGTTTTCAGCGAGATAATCAGTCCATGTAGTCAGCACATCCCAATGTTTTTCAGCATACTGGGCATTTCCCTCTATGTGAGCAACCGCAGCAGTAAGAACCAGCATATTTCCTGCTTCCTCTACCGGCATATCTCCACCATATGTCTGTCCGTTTGCAAGAGGATAAGTACCTACATCATGAGCAGGGAAAGGTTTTACCCATTTGTTGCTTTCACTGTAATAGAAGATATGGTTTAGCAGACCTTTTGCCAGTTCAGGATTGTAGTAAAGGAAAAGAGGCGCTGACGGATATGTTACGTCTACCGTACCAATGGAACCGTTACTGAAATTTTCTTTCGATAAAAAGAGTAAATCCCCGTTCGGTGCTTCCACCAATTTATGAGCCGTAATAGCCTGACGATAGGCAAGGGCGCAGAGTTCGGCATATTCTTTACCTCCGGCCTGTGCTGTTTTTGTTATTAACTCTTTATCAAAAAGGTATGCTTTTTCCATCAGCTTATCATATTCCTGATTTGCTTTATGGAAAACACCTGTAATAGTCTGGTCTCCTCCCTTGTTCCAATACGGCCTCAGATTCTCTCCGAAGTACTGGATAGAGTATATGTCATCATAACCGATCATTATTTTTCCGGCAACAGCATTATTTACAGAGCCCAATGAACGGGTCAGGGCCAGCTTATCACCGGTATTCTCCCTTTTATCGGTAGATTCTTTTTTGACGCCTTCTATAAAGTTTGCTCTCAATTCTTCAGCGTCTCCTATACCTGATATCGTATTCTTCTTTTCGGCTACCAGATAAAAATGCCCCCAGTCTATGCGTACGTTATCGCCCGATTTTCCTAATATTTTCTGGTCCAGACTACCGGTCTTAAGGAACATCAGATCTCCGTCTTCGAATCCTTCACTCACCGATTGCTGCAAGGGTTTGTCTAGCGCCCAAACAGGTGAAGCTTCGAAGTACAGGCTTACATCGTGTGCTTTGCCATCGTTAGATGAAACATTGTATGAAATGTAATTTACGGGACGCGAAAGAAGAGCCAGGCCTTCCATAAATAAAGGTGCGGTGAAAGTCAGTTTGAGATCTACTTCACCACATGCGAATGTATAATGAGTCTGTGTTGCTTGTACATCTACAGATTTCTGAACAGCTGTGGTTTCGAATAACCTCTTATGATCTTTTTCCATTACCAGCCCAAAATCAAGCAGGGCCAATCCTCCGCGATCGTGACAGTAACCGGCAATGATATTCTCTCCCTTTTTCAGTGTAGCAACGACCTCCTCTGACAATGGAGCCAGAATATTTTTCTTAGCGGCATTTCCTGTATTAACGACTTCTATACCGTTGATATAGATAATCGCATCATCGTCATGGGAGTATTCGATATATACCTTCTTCCCTGATAAGTCTTCATCCAGATTGATAACACGCCTTACCCATATGTACTCGGTATTCCACTCTGTCTTAGCTGTAATTTCCTGTGGAATAGAACCAAAAGCAGCAGGAGCTTCTTTCCATCCGGCATCATTGAAGTCTTTATTGAACCAGTTCCCGACAGGCTTAGTGGTTATATATTTTCCTGTCCAGCCGCCTTGTTCCGAATTGGGAACGACTGTCTGCATGGGAGTTTCTTCTATTCCCATAAAGCGATAGACCTTATTATCCACTTTCACTACACCGATAAGAGGAAAATCGCTGCCTGTCCAGTGCTTTACATTTCCATCATAGAGGTTGTCGGTAAACGACCAGCCCGAAGTATAAGGGTCTATCGTTATCAGAGGATAGGCCGGGGCTCGCAGATCACTTTTGACGATTTCATAATCGTGCACTTTCTCAGTCTTACAACTCAGCAAAATACTTATGCCGAGGCAAAAAAATAGTAATTTTTTCATTAAATTGGTTTTTTATAATTAGTTATTACTTATTTCTTACGGGTATAACTTGTATCTGAACAGAGTTTATAACGAGTTTCATCTAATCGAAGGATGGGCCTTTCTCATAGTCTCCGGAGGTTATACCGGAGAGATTCCCCCTCTGCTCATTTTTCCTCTCCGGAAGCATGACAGACAGAAAATAAGAATATCAGGGTAGTGATAAAAAATATTTTTTTCATGATGCTTAAATAAGAGGCTGTTTAATCCACTGTAAATCTATTCTATATAATTTACATGAATACTGAAATCCTATTCAAGAAACAAGAATATATATCCAATTTTATGATTTAACCCGGCATTAACCCAAAACGTAATGGTTAAACTTTAGAAGTATTAAATAAAAATAAGCATCCAACTACCTTTGCTGGCTTCTATTCGGATCTTTTACGTAATTTTAGCACAGATCCAGAAGGCAAAAACCAAGAGGAAAACGGTTAAAAAAGATGCTTAAAACAACTCACAACAGGCAGAAGACCTTATTCGAACAGCTTTTTAAAGAACATTCCATTTGCTCTATTCCGATATAACGGAAATAGTTACATCAAGTTTGAAGAGTATTGTTGTGTTTTTCTTTTTATCATTTTTGAAGAAGTCTCAGAACTTTCTCTATCTTTTCGTTCATGGGTAATGATGTATTTATCCAGTGGATATGGGTTCCCCTCTTTTCCATCCCCCTAAACCAGGTCATCTGTCGTTTGGCGAACTGATGGATGGCGATTTCGAGTTGTGAGAACATTTCCTGATAAGGTAGTTTCCCTAACAGATAGAGTGTGACATATTTGTATTCCAGTCCGTAGTAAATGAGGTCATCAGGCTCTACCCCCTTATTCAATATATTTTGCACCTCTTCTATCATTCCTTCATCGAGACGGGCCTTAAGGCGCTTCGATATTTTTTCGCGGCGAAGTTCCCGGTCAATATCTACTCCGACAACAAGGCTGCTTAGCGGAGGGAATTCGTTTTGCTCCAATGGATGCTCTCTTTTATATACTTCTATCTCTATGGCCCGGATAGCACGTTGGGCTGTATCTATATCGGTGGTGTTATGGAGATTTTTGAATGTTGCCAATATATCAGTAAGTTCCGGCAAACTGTATTTCTCGTATTTCTTCCTTAATTCCTTATTTTCAGGAACATTCACTAGAGAATATCCTTTCAGAACAGACTCTATATAAAGTCCCGAACCTCCGCACAAAATGGGGAATTTACCTCTGCTTTTAATATCGGTATAAGCCTGATGAAAATCTGACTGATATTCGAAAATATTATACTTATCGCCTGCCTCGCGGATATCTATGAGGTGATAAGGTATATTTTCCCCATCTACGATGTAATCTGCTAAATCCTTTCCTGTGCCTATATCCATAGACTTATATACTTGCCGTGAATCTCCGCTGATGATTTCAGTATCGAGAGAATGAGCCAGATGACAGGCAAAGTTAGTTTTGCCGGATGCGGTTGGGCCTACTATTGTTATCAGGTCATATATTTTCATGATACAAAAGTAGGTTGATTTTATTTTACCTCTTCATCTTTCTTCATTTAAATCTTTGTTCTTCTATAATATATAAGCGATTTGTTCAAAAAACCCCTTATATTTGTAGGTTCAAACAGATTCAAACACTTTATAATTACGAATGAAAGAAGGTAAAAGTTTAGCAAACAGCATCGTAGCTGCATGTCAGGATAAAAAAGCAAGGAATATTGTCATAGTAGATATGACAGAACTACCAGGAACTATCTGCCAATACTTTGTTATATGCGAAGGAAATACGCCTACCCAAGTAGGTGCTATCTCTGATGAGATCGTAGATTCACTGAAAAAAAAGAAGAAAGAACGCCCTATTTCTATCGACGGACTGCGTGAAGGCCGGTGGGTAGGAATAGATTATGGTACGGTTATTGTACACGTGTTCTTACCGGAATTGCGTGAATTCTATAATATCGAGCATTTATGGGCCGATGCCAAGTTGGAAAGTATCCCTGATATCGACTGACAACAAATAGCCTTTATTGATTGTTGTATTCCGTAAAACCAAAAACGAATTAAAAAGATATTATCATCAAAATAGTATATGGATAATTATAATAAAGGAGAAAATAACAAGCCGAAAACGCCAGGGATGAAAGGCCCGAAGATGCCCTTTAATCTCTATTGGGTATACCTGATCGTGTTCGCTGCCATTATCGGAATGTACTTTTTCTCCGAGAATACGGGCGGAATTCAGAAAGAGATAGCATGGTCCGAATTTCAGGGTTATGTGAAAGATAATAGCATAAGCAAGATTGTAGTTGACAATAAAAGCAATACATTAAAGGCCACTGTCCGCAAAGATTCGGTCAATCATGTATTTAAGGCTGATGCGGATAAGGCGGGTGATAAACCCTCCATTCTGGTAAAAATACCTTCTGCCGATAAATTTTCTGACTTTTACGACAAGGTAAGGGCTGAACATAACTACAACATCGATGTCAGCTATGAGCCAAATACTACCAGTGCGTGGGACATACTATTGAGCTTCCTGCCTATCGTATTGATATTCGGACTTTTTATTTATATGATGCGACGTATGTCAGGCGGTGGTTCCGGCGGTGGCGGCGGAGTATTCAGCGTGGGCAAGTCAAAAGCCCAGCTATATGACAAAGGTTCCGATCTGCGCGTTACATTCAAAGACGTGGCCGGACTTTCGGAAGCCAAAGAAGAAATAGAAGAAATCGTGGAATTCCTTAAGAATCCTTCACGATATACAGAAATAGGTGGTAAAATACCAAAAGGCGCATTGCTTGTAGGCCCTCCGGGAACAGGAAAGACATTGTTGGCAAAAGCCGTTGCAGGAGAGGCGAATGTTCCGTTCTTCTCCCTGTCGGGCTCCGACTTTGTGGAAATGTTCGTCGGTGTGGGAGCATCCCGTGTAAGGGATTTGTTCAAGCAGGCTAAGGAGAAATCGCCGTGTATTATCTTTATCGACGAGATAGATGCTATCGGACGCGCCCGTGGACGCAACCTGAATATGGGTTCGAACGATGAACGTGAAAACACATTGAATCAGTTGTTAACGGAAATGGACGGTTTCGGTACAAATAGCGGTATCATCATTCTTGCTGCAACCAACCGTGCCGATATTCTGGATAAAGCGTTACTTCGTGCAGGACGTTTCGACCGCCAGATAACCGTTGATTTACCGGATGTGAACGACCGTAAGGAAATATTTAAAGTACATCTTCGTCCTGTAAAGATCGACGACTCAGTGGATGTGGAATTCCTTGCCCGCCAGACACCTGGATTCTCTGGAGCAGACATTGCCAATGTATGTAATGAAGCCGCGCTGATTGCAGCCCGTAAAGGGAAGAAAGTTGTTCAGAAAGATGACTTCACCAATGCAGTAGACCGTATTGTGGGAGGTCTGGAAAAGAAGAATAAAGTGACAACTCTCGATGAGAGAAAGACCATTGCCATACACGAGGCCGGACATGCCACATTAAGCTGGTTCCTGCAATATGCTAATCCTTTGGTGAAAGTTACCATTGTTCCGCGGGGCAAGGCTCTGGGTGCTGCATGGTACCTGCCCGAAGAAAGGCAGATTACAACCAAAGAGCAAATGCTGGATGAAATGTGTGCGCTCCTTGGAGGCCGTGCTGCCGAGGAAGTGTTTGTCGGTCACATATCGTCCGGTGCGGCCAATGATCTGGAAAGGGTGACCAAACAGGCATATGCTATGATTTCATATTTAGGTATGAGCGACAAGTTGCCTAATATAAGCTATTATGATTCATCAGGCGAGGCCTATGGTTTCACCAAACCTTATAGTGAAGAAACTGCCCTGCTGATAGATAAGGAAGTGCAGGCAATGATAAACGAACAATATGAACGAGCTAAAGCCCTGCTTCGTAAACATTCCGACGGTCATGAAAAACTGGCAAATCTGCTGGTAACGGAAGAGGTTATATTTGCCGAGGACCTGAAGAAGATATTTGGTGAGCGTCAGTGGGTTTCCCGTTCCGAAGAGATATTAAAGGAAACCGAAGAGCCGCCCAAGAATGTGGAGATAGAGATTAAAAAAGGTACAGTTAACCCGGATATGATTACCCCGGAAGGGCAACCTGAATAATAAAACTTCCCTATTAAAATATATAAACCCTTTACTTACTGATAGTGAAGGGTTTTTATTTTTGCGAACATTTGGTTTATTAATCAAATATTCGACAGGCATCAGGCGTCTGAATTATATTTATTAGATTTGCACAAAACAGAACTACTATGAGAAAATCCATACAGCTTAGACTAAGTACCTTAATCCTCATCTTACTTTTACCTCTTGCCTCATGCAAAAAACAACCGGATAAAGAATTATCCTACGAAGGCATATCATTCAAATATCCGTCATACTGGAAAGTGAAAACAGAGAAGAGCGCAGGGGGAGGAGCCTACATTGATGCTGAAAAAAAGTTCAGTAGTGAAACAATCTTTTTTGTATCTGTATCTCCTTTTGAAACCGATCACGAAGAAATGCTGGAAAATTATTTTTCGAAACTATCTCAAGACTTTGATGTTACCAAAGAGCCTGTCGCATCCGGTAGGTTCGGACAATACCAATCTTCTTCTGTAAAGTATAAAATGACTAAAAACAGAGAGAAAGCATATGGGATAATTTATGCTTTCGACACAGAGGAAAGGACAATTCTAATCATCAAGCAGAGCAACAGGGAATACGAATTGAAGCACGAAAAATACAAATTGATGGAAGACAGCTTCAAGGTAGAGGAGCCTATAAAAGACAGTATCTAATAAACAGATAGTTTAGTAAAATAATTGGTACCTTTGCACCCGTTTAAAAGAGACAACATGAATAAAACAAAAGGTATCATACTTGCGCTCATCTCATCGGGAACATTCGGGCTCATTGCATTCTTCTCCATTCCATTACTAAAAACGGGGATGCATGCGCCATCTATACTTTTCTACAGATGCCTGATTTCGGTGTTACTAATAGGAGCAGTATGCCTTATCAGGAAAAAGAATCTCCGGATATCACCTAAGGCTGCCGCACAACTTCTCTGTCTGGGCCTGTTATATACGCTGACGGCTATGGGACTGCTCTACTCTTATAATTATATCTCGAGCGGGGTTGCCACTACTATACACTTCCTCTACCCTGTCTCGGTTTCTTGTATGATGATTATATTCTACAGGGAGAAATTGTCACGGAATCTCTTATTTGCAGCTGTCTTATCTCTGGCTGGCGTGGCTATGCTATGCTGGAGCGATTCCGGATTCATCAATACAACAGGGTTACTGGCTGTATTGATGACCGTTTTCACCTATTCCATCTATATCGTATGGCTCAATAGCCCCGAAATAAAGAGACTGGAGCCCGAAACCATTACTTTCTATGTAATGCTCTTCGGTGGATTTATCTTTGCTGTCTTTTCCTATTCTACTACAGGCATCGAACTTTTGCCGGATATACCATCCGTTTTCAATCTTATCGGCCTGGCATTATTTGCGACAGTTATATCCAATCTGGCGCTTGTTGCAGCCGTAAAGCACGCAGGGTCTACCATTACGTCCATACTCGGATCGTTAGAACCCGTAGTAGCTACAGCAGTGGGGATACTCCATTTTGGCGAACCATTCGGATGGAACGGCCTGTTTGGCTTATTGATTATCATAAGCGCGGTATTATTGGTAATTCTTACAGGCAAGAAGAAAGCCGAAGTTCCGGCAAGTTAAGGGCACATCCTGTAAATTTTATATCTATTAGCACCAATTATTGCACATTTTTACTATTTTTGTGCGATAAAGAATTAACGAACAGCTATCACAGTTTTTTTAAGTAGCTAATAATCATCAAATAACGATAAAAATGAGTAACAATTTATTAAAAGGTAAAAGAGGAATCGTTTTCGGTGCATTGAACGAAAAATCAATTGCATGGAAAGTGGCCGAAAAAGCCGTGGAACAAGGAGCAACTATTACACTATCGAATACTCCGGTAGCCGTAAGAATGGGTGAGACCAAAGCCCTGTCAGAAAAACTGAATGCAAAAGTTATTGCTGCCGATGCTACCAGTGTAGAAGACCTTGAACAAGTATTCGTACAATCGATGGAAGCTCTTGGTGGCAAGATCGATTTCGTACTCCACTCAATCGGTATGTCGGTGAACCTTCGCAAAGAGAGAGCATATGACAACCTTGATTATGGATTCTTAGACAAGACACTCGACATCTCAGCTATCTCTTTCCATAAGATGATGCAGGTTGCGAAAAAACTGGATGCTATTGCCGAAGGTGGTTCTGTACTTGCACTTACCCACATTGCTGCTCAACGTACATTTACCGGATATAACGATATGGCTGATGCAAAAGCATTACTTGAATCTTTTGGACGCAGCTTCGGTTATGTGTATGGCCGCGATAAAAAAGTCCGTGTAAATACAATATCCCAATCACCTACATTGACTACTGCCGGACAAGGAATCGGCGGAATGAACGCATTCTTCGACTTTGCAGAGAAGATGTCCCCACTGGGTAATGCCAGCGCAGAATCTTGTGCCGACTACTGTATCGTTATGTTCTCAGATCTGACGCGCATGGTAACCATGCAGAACCTGTTCCATGACGGAGGATTCTCCAATATGGGTCTGACTCAGGCAATTGTTGAAGATTATATCGAAAAGAAATAAACAAAATAATACCTGATCTGCGGCTCATAAAATACTATTTATGGGCCGTTATTTATAATAACCTCTATCTTCCCGGAAATATACACAGAGGCTCATCTTTCTCAATCGAATAAAGCTAAACCTAGATATCACGATTTTTTTATTCATTAAGAACTACTTTTTCCCTTATTTGTTTATAATGATAATATCGGTCAATATGAAAATCCGTTTTCCATTCCTTCACATATTCATTGCAATACTTGCCTTAACTCCCGGAGGAGTTTTTTCACAAGTAACGATCGGTTCCAACGAGGAACCGCTGAAAGGAGCATTGCTAGACTTGAAAGAAAATCCGAATGGCACCAGCAACAAAGGGCTGATGCTGCCACGCGTGGAACTGACCGCGAACAATACCCTGACCATCGCCAGCGGAACCACGAGTAATTCCGACTATATAGGTACAGTTGTATATAACACAAAAAAAATAGAAACCAGTGAAGCCGACCGCCTATGTCCGGGTGTGCATGTGTGGACAGGCAGTAAATGGCAACCGCTGGTCGCATATCCTATAAATACCATCCCTCCATCTTTAGCCGGCCCCGAAGCCGACCTGGTCGATTCCAGAGACGGAGAGACATACCATACGGCACGTTTCCATTCAGTTAAGGCAGGCAGTCCGTATAGCTGCACCCCTGTCGAGGTCGTTATAATCGACGCGGGAATATGGATGACACAGAATTTACGTTATACACAAGGGATAACAAATAGTCCGGCGGATACTTATGTTGCCATGCAATATTATACCCCCAGCAACACAGGTGCAACCGCAGCCCGCATCCGGGAGAATGGCAAATTATATAACTGGGCTGCTGCTTCTTCGCAGAAAGGCAATACTACAACAGGTCAGGGCAATGTAGACAATCCGCCTACTTATGCAGCAAATGACGAAAAATATGGTACAGCCGGAGCATCTACAGAAGTCAGGCGTCAAGGTGTATGCCCTCCGGGATGGCATCTGCCAACCGACACAGAATGGTACATACTGACCGAAGCTCTCAAACTCCGCCCCGATCTGTACAGTTCCCAGACTACAGCAACTGATGCAAATGTGGGAAATGTAATGAAGAACTCCACAGAAGCAGCAGGGGCATATCTGGGAACCAGCAAGCCTTCCGACCAGGGAGGATTTGCAGGCTATCTGGTGGGCTTCGCAAATCAAAACAGGGTAACCGGCTATGGTGTAAGCAATCACTGGTGGGCCAGCAGCTCCTACAATGGAGCCAATTCCTGGAAGCGGAGGGTAGACAATAGTACCAGTTCCATAGACTGGTCTCCCAGCTCACGAAACAATCACTTTTCGGTCCGCTGCAAGAAAGATTAACCCCCAAAAGAGCAATTATCCTTTACAATCAAAGGGTATTAAGTCTATGTTAATTCTGTAAGTTTTTTCAATTTGTGAAGAAAGATTAAAGATTATTGCTATATCTTTGACAATAATACAATTGATACCTGGCACAGAGCTCGATTGTATTACAGAAGTAATAATTGATTATCAGGGAAAATACCATTGTCTTAATTTATACTATGCTTGTAAAGTTATACGAAGAAAATCCTAATCCGAAAGAGATCGATAAGATTATAAAAGTTTTGCAAGACGGCGGGCTCATCGTCTATCCTACCGACACAGTATATGCCATTGGCTGTGATGCGCTCAATGTACGGGCGGTAGAGAAAATATGCAGGATGAAAGACATTAATCCCGAGAAGAGTAATCTGTCGATCATCTGCTACGACCTGAGCAATATCAGTGAATATGCCAGAGTGGACAACAATACATTCAAGCTGATGAAAAAGAACCTGCCGGGTCCCTTTACGTTTATTCTGAACACGACTTCATCCCTTCCAAAAATATACAAGAACAAAAAGACCGTAGGTATTCGTATTCCCGACAATAATATTATACGCGAACTCGTTCATACTTTAGGCAATCCGATTATGACAACATCCGTTAAAGATGATGATGAAGTGATAGAATACACTACAGATCCGGAACTGATCTATGAAAGATATCAGGACCTGGTCGACATTGTCATCGATGGTGGGTATGGTGGTATAGAAGCGTCTACAATCGTGGATTGTACGGGCGATGAACCGGAAATAATGCGGCAGGGCAAAGGTGAATTAATTTTGTAAAAGGATATATAATCCATATATTTGCAAACGTCTATAAAACATGGAGGTTTGCAGGCAATTTATTATAATACGCACTAAATAGCTGACATTTATGAAAGCAAAACTGATATTTATTATACTAATCATAGCATTATCTTTCATTGCGTGTAAGGACAATGAGGACTCAAATCCCAATTCTGACCTGACTGATGAAGAATATACGAATAAATGGATATATGACAGGATGGAACGGGTTTATCTCTGGAATGATGGACTGCCGGCATCTCCCAATTATACACAGAATCCCGATAAATTCTTTTATAATATTCTTTATAAATATAAAGATGTGAATGGGGACAGGTTTTCCTGGATAGAAGAAGATGTCTCTAAAAAGACAAAAAGCCTTTATGCAGACACCAGCCTTGGATTCGATTATATCCCATACTCTTATTTCCCCACAAAAACCGACCAAAATTCATCTATAGGCTTCTTTATAATATCTGTAAATAAAGGAAGTGATGCAGAAGCTAAAGGTTTGAAAAGAGGGCAGATAATATATGCAATAGATGATACACCTGTGACATATGATAATTATTCTGAAATATTTGAAGGGAAAGCTTCGTTCAAACTATCTGTTTATAATAAAGACGGAATAAAGCAAACACTGGAAACAATCCAGGCCTCTGCAACTAAAACATCTCCGGTATTTATAAGTAAGGTTATCAAAAGTTCAGGAACCAGTATTGGATATCTGATGTATAACACATTCGAAAGAGGTCCGGATGAAGATGGCAGTAACTACGATTATGACATAGAACTTATAGAGAGTATGCGAACCTTGAATAATCAGGGAATCACGGAGTTTGTCCTTGATCTGCGTTATAATCTAGGTGGATATCTCACTTCTGCAATGGATTTGGCGAGCGCCTTGTATAAGGACAGAACCACCAGTAAAATATTCGCAAAAGAAACATACAATAAATATTTCTCAGATTCATTGGTTGCAAAATATGGTTCAAATGGATTAAATGAATATTTCCTTGATAAAGTATATAATACAAACATAGAAATTCCACGATTAAACATAAGCCGTGTATATATCATTGCGACGGAAAACTCGGCTTCGGCCAGTGAATTACTTATTCACGGCTTGAGGCCATATATGCCAGTATACCATATCGGGAAAACAACTGTAGGGAAAGACAAAGGCTCAATTACTATAAAAGCGGAAAGTGATCGTATCAAATGGCAATTACAACCGCTTGTATCTCGTATAACCGATGCAAATGGTGAAGGAAATTACATTAATGGTTTAACTCCGGATTTCGAAATTTCGGAATGGGAGGAAGGATATCAGATGGTTGATGCTTATTACGAAGAAAATGGTATCAACATCAAAACCCAACTTCCCCTATTATCTGATTGGAAGGGTGGATTCTCTGAACTCGGAGATTCATCCGAACCTTTATTAGCAGAAGCTATAGCACAGATTACGGGAGTTGCACGCGTTAAAACAACGAAGTCTATAACACACACCGATTGGGTAGCCAAGAAAGTTCCTTTTATTAAGCAGGATAAGAAACGAGCTAAAATACTTTTAGATAAATAAAGACATCAAAAGTTTAAATATCAAATAAAGCAATAAAAGCAAAATCAACAATATACTAAATGAAGGTAATGAAATTTGGCGGCACATCCGTAGGTTCCGCCGCAAACATAGCAAACGTAAAGAAAATAATAAGCGGGGTTAACGAACCCATAGTCGTAGTAGTTTCAGCTTTCAAAAGTATAACGGACAAATTATTAACGACCTCCCGGTTGGCCGCAGCCGGAGATTATTCATACGAACGGGAATTCAGGGAAATAGTGGAGCAACATGTAACGGTTGTCAGCAAACTTGATATATCCGAACCTCAACGCGAGAAACTGGCAGTTGAAGTCAACAAACTACTGGACGAACTAAGTAATATCTTCAAAGGAGTATTTCTTATCAATGACCTTTCGCCAAAAACGTCTGACAAGATAGTCAGTTATGGCGAACGGCTCTCTACGCTGATAATCAGTTACTCATTCTCAGACTATGAGGTACTTGATGTAACACAGCTTATCAAGACCGACTCTGCATTCGGAAAACATACACCCGATATGGAGCTGTCAAATAAGCTGATACGCAACGCTTTCGAAAATTCATCAAAAAAGGTATTGGTTGCCGGATTTATATCCACCTGTAAAACTACAGGGGAGATTACAAATCTGGGACGGGGAGGATCAGACTATACTGCTGCAATCTTCGCTTCGGCTCTCGATGCCAATATTCTGGAAATATGGTCGGATGTCGACGGCTTTATGTCGGCCGATCCCAAAGTGATAAATAACGCGCATGTAATCGAAAATCTTACTTTTACCGAAGCTACCGAACTTTGTAACTTCGGGGCAAAAGTGATTTATCCGCCTACAATATTCCCAGTATATCATAAGAATATACCTATTCGCATAAAGAACACGTTCAAGCCTGAAGCACCGGGGACATACATTTCGCACGATGGAGAGATCAGGAAAAGCAAGGCCATGATAAAAGGAATTTCTTCCATCTCCGACTCGTGCCTGATCACGGTACAGGGGCTTGGTATGGTAGGTATTATCGGCGTCAATTTCCGTATATTCCGCGCGCTGGCAAAGAATGGCATCAGTGTGTTCCTTGTTTCACAGGCTTCGTCCGAGAACAGTACATCCATAGGCGTCCGTTCGGCAGATGCGGCACTCGCTGTAAGTGTACTTGAAGAAGAATTCGAGAAAGAAATATCATTAGGCAGTATCAACCGTGTATTGCTCGAAAGCGAACTTGCCACAGTTGCCATCGTTGGCGAAAATATGAAATATACCCCGGGTATTGCCGGAAAGCTTTTTGAAACACTCGGTAAGAGCGGCATCAGCGTCATTGCGTGCGCACAGGGAGCTTCGGAAGTAAATATTTCGTTCGTTATCAAGAATAAGTATCTGCGTAAAGCGTTGAACTCTATTCACGATTCGTTCTTCCTATCGGAATATAAAGCATTGAACCTTTTCATTGTCGGCATCGGTACAGTGGGAGGAAACCTGATAGAGCAAATCCGCCAGCAACAGCCGAAACTGATGGAACAGTATGCGCTCAAGTTAAATGTTGTGGGTATAGCCAGAGGACGCAAAGCCCTATTCTGCCGCGAAGGTATTAACCTGGATAATTACAAAACCGAACTGGACGAAAAAGGTATACCAAGTTCACCCGAGATATTGCGCGACGGGATTATAAATATGAATATATTCAATGCCGTATTTGTGGATTGTACAGCCAGTGAGCCTGTATCACAGATATATGGAGACCTGATGTCGCAAAACATTTCGGTGGTCACAGCCAATAAGGTAGCGGCATCGTCTGCCTACGACAATTATATAAAGTTGAAGAATACAGCACGCGAACGCAACATAAAGTTCCTGTTCGAAACAAATGTGGGCGCCGGGCTTCCCATCATTAATACAATGAACTCCCTGATCAATTCGGGAGACAAAATAGTAAAAATAGAAGCGGTACTTTCGGGTACGCTCAATTTCATATTCAATACCATAAGCAAAGATATTCCTTTCAGCAAAGCCATTTATCTGGCCAAGGAAAGCGGATATTCGGAACCGGACCCGCGCATCGACCTCAGCGGGATGGATGTTGTCCGCAAACTGGTTATCCTTACACGTGAGGCCGGATATCAAGTAGAGCAGGCCGATGTGGAAAAGAATCTGTTTGTCCCGCAAGAGTATTTCAATGGCACGATTGAAGAATTCTGGGCGAATATCCGTCAACTGGACTCCGAATTTGAGGAAAGGCGTAAGAAACTGGAAAGCGAACATAAGCATCTCCGTTTTGTAGCGAAATACGAGAACGGAAAATGTGAAGTAGGTTTACAGGAGGTAGGGCAAAACCATCCTTTCTATGATCTTGAAGGTAGTAATAACATCATACAGATAACGACAGAGCGATACAACGAATACCCTATGATAATAAAAGGATACGGTGCAGGAGCAAGCGTCACGGCAGCGGGGGTATTTTCGGATATTATCAGTATTGCGAATGTGAGATAACCTTCACTGTCCATGAAAAACAGAATATTAATCTGTTTATAATTTTATTAAATATAGTCTTATGAAAACAATTATAATCCTGGCCGATGGCGCAGCCGATGAGCCTATCGCCGCATTAGGGAATAAAACTCCATTACAAGTGGCCAAGAAGCCATATATAGACATGCTTGCCGCCAAAGGCAAAAGCGGTGAGTTGGATACCATCCCTCCGGGATTTAGACCGGGCAGTGAAATAGCCAACTTGTCGGTACTCGGGTACGATGTGCCTAAGGTTTTTGAAGGCAGGGGTTCACTCGAAGCCGCCAGTATGGGGGTGGATATTCTGCCGGGCGAAATGGCCATGCGCTGCAACCTGATTTGCATCGAAAACGGAAAGATAAAAAACCATTCGGCAGGACATATTTCGAATGAAGAAGCCGCCGAACTTATCCATTTTCTGGATAAAGAGCTGAACGACGGAAAAGTGAGCTTCTATCCGGGAGTATCGTATCGCCACCTGCTGAAACTTGAAGGAGGGAATAAAAACCTCGACTGCACCGCCCCGCATGACGTTACAGGAACACCATTCAAGGATGTTCTGATAAAACCGGAAACACCCGGAGCAAAAGAATCTGCCGATTACCTGAATCAGCTGATCTTAAAATCACAGGAACTATTGAAAGATCATCCTGTAAACAAAAAGCGAATCGCCGAAGGCAAAGACCCTGCAAACAGTATCTGGCCATGGTCGCCGGGATACCGCCCGCAGATGCAGACTTTGCAGGAATTATTCGGAATAAAAAGCGGATCGGTAATCTCTGCGGTAGACCTTATTATGGGTATCGGCGTATATGCGGGATTGAAACTTATCCATGTAGAAGGTGCTACCGGATTATGGAACACCAACTATGAAGGAAAAGCGCAAGCGGCCATCGAAGCATTGAAGAACGACGATTTCGTATATCTTCACATCGAGGCCAGTGACGAGGCCGGACATGAAGGCGATTATGAGTTGAAAACCCGTACCATCGAATTTCTGGACAGCAGGGTTGTGAAGCCAATATATGAAGCTACTAAAGACTGGGATGAGCCGGTTACTATCGCCATTCTACCCGATCACCCTACCCCATGTGCTATTAAGACACATACAAACAAGCCTATACCCTTCCTTATCTACCGTTCGAACGGAGAAGCAGATGGTGTACAGCTATATGATGAGTTCGAATCACCAAAGGGCGCATACGGGCTGATAAAAGGGAAGGAATTTATGGAGACGTTGTTTTGCAGCAAATAAGAATTTTAGAAGCTGTTTGAATTATATTCGTTAATGTAATATCTTCGGATTCCGAGACCGAAACCTTTTTGTATAAAATGAGATAAATGTTATATCTTTGGCATAGCAAAAAATTAAATATATGAATACTGAAGATATCCGCTCTCTATTGAGCGCCGAAGCGAGTGCCATACTAAATATCCCGGTGAGTGATGCTTATACAAAAGCCATAGACCTTATTGTAGAACAGGTAAACAAGAAAAAAGGTAAACTCGTGACCAGCGGTATGGGAAAGGCAGGACAGATTGCACAAAACATTGCAACTACATTCAGCTCCACGGGAACGCCGTCTGTATTCCTACATCCGAGTGAGGCACAGCATGGCGACCTGGGAATATTGCAGGAAAACGATATCGTTCTGGCAATCTCCAATTCGGGAAAGACACGGGAGATCATCGAACTTATATCTCTTGCAAAAAATCTTATTCCGGGAATAAAGTTTATTGTTATCACCAGCGACCCGGACAGCCTACTGGCACAGAAAGCTGATGTATGCATCCTAACCGGCCGGCCGGAAGAAGTTTGTAATCTTGGACTGACACCGACCACCTCTACCACAGTGATGACCGTAATAGGCGATATACTTGTAGTGGGTACAATGAAAAGGATCAATTTCTCACCCGCCGATTACGCCAAACGTCATCATGGGGGATATCTGGGAGATAAATCAAGGGAGATGAGCAAATAGTTTTTTTGAATAACTTCCAGATCTCTCAGCCAACAATATCGATTCCTTGCATATTATTGGCTGAAAGAATAATTATAGATGAATAACGAAATATATTATCGAATATCCTTATCTTTGCATACCATTACATACCACTACCCGACAAAACAGAATAAATCACATGGTACATTCTTGATACAGAATTGAATGATAGAACAAATAATTATTTTAGAACACATAGACCCTGTTGTCTTTTTCGGGATAAACAACGCCAACATACAACTATTAAAAAACCTTTTTCCTAAGCTGCGCATCGTAGCTCGTGGCAATGCCATAAAAGTAATCGGTAATGCAGAAGATGTTCCTCTCTTTGAAGAAAAGATAAGGGAACTCGAGAAATATGCGAATGAGCGAAACAAACTGACAGAAGAAGATATAATAGACATTGTAAAAGGAAAATCTCCAAATACAATCAAACAGGACAACCTCATTATCTACGGACTGAACGGCAAACCGATTTTTGCACGCACACCAAACCAGCAGAATTTTGTAAACAGCTTTTACAAAAATGATATGGTATTCGGCATCGGGCCTGCGGGTTCGGGAAAAACCTATACAGCTATTGCCCTGGCAGTGAAAGCCCTCAAAAATAAAGAGGTAAAGAAGATAATCCTCAGCCGTCCTGCGGTGGAAGCCGGAGAGAAACTCGGTTTCCTGCCCGGAGATATGAAGGATAAGATAGACCCGTATCTGCAACCGTTGTATGATGCACTCGAAGATATGATAGCTCCAGCCAAACTAAAGGACTATATCGAAAATAAGACGATACAGATAGCTCCTTTAGCCTTTATGCGAGGACGCACACTCAGCGACGCCATCATTATCCTCGATGAGGCGCAGAATACAACCACGCACCAGATAAAGATGTTCCTCACCCGCCTTGGAATGAATGCCAAAATGATTATCACGGGCGATATTACCCAGATAGACCTTCCGCCGTCCCAGCAGTCGGGGCTGAAACATGCCCTGCGCATACTAAAAGATGTGAAAGGGATAGGCTATATCGAATTTAACAAGACGGATATTGTCCGTCATAAACTCGTCCAGAGCATTGTGGATGCATACGAAAGAGAAGATAAAAGAGAAAAGCGGGAAGAGATGAAAACAAAAACCGTAAAAGGTGAAAGAATTTAGATTTATAGAAAAAGGTGGAAAATATTTTTCACCTTTTTTATTGCTTAAGCTTTGAAAAGAAGTAAAAACTGTAATTCGTTCCAATTTTATTTATCTATACAGGAAACTGTAGATAATGATTATTAATTCAGTACTTTATAATAAAAACATGACAATAAAAAAATACTGCAAAAGTGTAACCTTTGTTACCTTTTAACAAGTAATAAGTTGAAAGTTATATGAGGTATGGGTAGACAAAACACGAGATACAAGTTGCTAACTGATGACTGTTCACTGTAAAGCCACTTATGCGATAGCCAAAGCTAACGGCTAATAGCTATCAGCTAAAAGCTGAAACATGTGTTACCTTTGTTACCTTTTATACAAGAAAGCGTGTTTTCCAAGGAGTTAAATATTTGCACCCACAGTGCCATCAGTTACTCAGAGGACTGTGTTTATTAATTAACATCTTTATTGCTTTTTAAGCAACTTTGGCGTAACTTTGAGCGTACTTTTTTGTTATAAGACTGAACAAATTAGATTTTTAAACAAATGAAGAATACTTTAGTAAGAACAGATTTTAATTTTCCGGGACAGACAAACGTTTATCATGGTAAAGTGAGAGACGTATATTCGATAGGTGACGATTTACTGGTGATGATCGCTACCGACCGTATTTCAGCATTCGATGTTGTATTACCACAGGGCATACCTTACAAAGGACAAGTCCTGAATCAGATTGCAGCCAAGTTTTTGGATGCTACCGCCGATATTGTCCCTAACTGGAAACTGGATACCCCGGACCCTATGGTAACCGTTGGTCTGAGGTGCGAACAATATAAAGTGGAGATGGTTATACGCGGATATCTTACAGGTAGTGCATGGCGCGAATACAAAGCCGGAGCAAGGACGCTTTGCGGTGTACCTCTACCGGAAGGGATGAAAGAAAATGAGAAATTCCCTACCCCCATTATTACCCCTACTACCAAAGAAGATGTAGGACATGATGAAAACATTTCGAAAGAGGAGATTATCGCTCAGGGATTGGTGAGCAAAGAAGAATACGAACAACTGGAAAAGTATACTTATGCTCTGTTCCAGCGTGGAACTGAAATGGCAGCTCAGAAGAACCTGATACTTGTAGATACAAAATACGAGTTTGGAAAAAAAGAGGGTAAGATTTACCTGATCGACGAAATCCATACACCTGATTCATCCCGTTATTTCTATGCGGATACCTATCAGGAACTATTCGATAAAGGAGAAGAACAACGCCAGCTGTCGAAAGAGTTTGTGCGCAAATGGTTAATGGATAACGGATTCCAGGGTAAAGACGGACAGAAAGTACCCGAAATGACAGAAGAATACTGTAACTCCGTATCTGAACGCTATATCGAACTATATGAAAAGATAGTAGGTGAGAAATTTGTAAAGGCAGAAGCTGCTGATGTGGCTGTACGTCTCGAAAAAAATATAAACGAATATTTGAAACAAAGGAGTTAAGGCCACAGGCTTTTTTTTACTATTAAGGTAAGTAAAACGACAAAAACAAGTTGTGACCCGAAAGTATATCATTAAATTTATCTATTACTTAGTTTAGATGCCGAATCTCTATATCATATCAGGCTGTAACGGCGCGGGAAAAACAACCGCGTCGTATGCCATGTTTCCGGAAATGCTCGACTGTAAGGAGTTTATCAATGCCGACGAAATAGCCAAAGGCCTCTCTCCTTTCCAACCCGAGACGGTAGCTATCGATGCCGGCCGCCTTATGATTATGCGCATGAACGAAATGCTGCGTATGCAGGAGGATTTTGCAATAGAGACCACACTGGCGACCAAATCTTATGCCAACTTTATACGCAGGGCACAAAAGGAGGGTTATTTTGTTACCCTTATCTACTTCTGGCTCGAATCGCCCGAACTGGCGATCAAACGTGTCGAACAACGCGTACGGTTTGGAGGGCATCATGTAGACGACGATGTAGTTGTAAGACGCTATTATGCCGGCATGAGAAACCTTTTCTCCATGTTTATCCCTATTGCCGATTACTGGCTTTTGGTAGATAATTCCACAGATCCTTTCCAGATGATTGCAGAGGGAAACAGGACTAAAATCATCGATATTCACGATGAAGATATATTCTATTATCTTAAGAACATATAAATACAACAACGCTTAACGGAAATGACCTACGACGCTGAAAAAATAGTACCCTACTCCAGTTCCGAAAACAAAGGAGCTCAGGTAGAGCGCATGTTCGATTCTATTGCTGAAAATTACGATACGCTGAACCGTACTATGTCGATGGGAATCGATATCAGCTGGCGTAAAAAGGGACTTTCCATGCTAAAAAAGCTGAATCCTCAGACAATACTCGATATTGCCACCGGTACCGGAGATCTGGCCATCCAGGCCTATGATATTCTGAAACCGCAATCTATACTTGGCATAGACATATCGGAAGGAATGATGGAGGTGGGCCGGAAAAAAGTAGCTAAGGCAGGATTATCAGACAAGATCAGCTTCGCTAAAGAAGATTGTATGGCACTGTCTCTTCCCGATAATTCTTTTGACGCTGCCATGGTCGCTTTCGGAGTACGCAATTTTGAGGATCTCGACAAGGGACTCAAAGAAATATTGCGTATACTCAAACCGGGAGGACAGCTGATGATACTGGAACTGACTGTTCCTGTACGTTTCCCTATGAAGCAGGGTTACTGGCTATATACCAACTTGTTTATACCCACAATAGGCCGGATCATATCTAAGGATAAAACGGCGTACTCTTACCTTCCCAAATCCATACAGGCCTTTATACAAGGCAAAGACATGACGAACACACTCCTAAAGAACGGGTTCAGGGAGGCATCTTATAAAACTTACACAATGGGTACATGCTCTATGTATCTGGCTACTAAATGAGTAACATTTACAGTTTAATATTTCATATCTTTTCTCAACAAATTTATCTATACTTGAAAAAGAGTATGGAGAATATTAAAAATTTCATTTTTTAAGTTATAATTGTTTAATTCAAGAATAATGTGATATATTTGCGACCTGAAAGAGCGCATGACAAAAAATTATTGCTTCAAATAAACACGCGAAGATTTTTTAAATTAGAAACTACATACTAACCCTATTTTAAACAAACAATTAAAACTATGACTAAAAAATTATTTTTAGCAACAGTATTCGTTGCTGTTATGTGTGCGATATCCCTTCCCGCAAACGCACAATTTGGAAAAGCCCTGAAAAAAGCAAGTAAGTCTGTAACAAAAGCTGTAGGTGACGTTGCTGGAGATATGGCTTCGGATATAGTCGCCAACAAAGCATCTGTGAAGATAGTAGAGTTTATGGACAACAATAATACTATCGCCGGAGAGGATTCAGATTATTATAAAAGACTGGCAGGTCTGGTAGCTACAAACTACATCTCTGTAGATGGACTAAGCCTTAACTACAAGATATATGAAAACCCTGAAGTAAATATTCTGGCTACTACTGATGGTAGCATCCGTATTTATACAGGTATGATGGATATACTATCTGACGAAGAACTTCTGGCTGTTATTTCTACTCAGATAGGCCACATCGCAAACAAGGATGTCCGTGACTCACTATTAAAAGTCGCATCTGAAGATAATGCTACTAAAGCAGGTTCCGCACAATTGGAAAAACTGCTTTCTTTCTCAGGAGACAAAATGGGTACCGTAATCAACGAACTCATACAGATTCCTTATACTGACGATCAAAACAAAAAAGCAGATGAATATGCATACAATTTGTTGACTAAAAACAATGTATCAGCTGATGCTTTAGTTTCTGCATTGACTAAATTTGCTGAAATGGAATCTGCCGACCAAGCTGCTGCCGATGATGATACAGCCGAACTAAGTGCTGCCTCTAAGTTTATCGGTGTTAATTCGAACAATTCACTTCGCGCATCTCTTATCTCTTCTAAATAAGACCCGGCTGTCAGAAAACATACAAGCCTGCAAAGCATGACTTTGCAGGCTTGCTTTTCCTTCGGTAGAACAGTCATAATCCTTTTTTACCATTTAAGAAAGCCTGTTCACCCGTTTTGCCCTGTTTGTATTACCAATGTAGTCTATATTTGCTTCAGAAATAAGTGGTAATTAACATAATACTAAAGCATATGAAAAAGCGACTTTACATTCTATTATTGATCCTTCCTGTAAGTATATTCATCTATTGTACATGCGTGGCCTTCCTCAAAAATCCGGGGCGTCCTATCACTCCTGCATTACCGGAAAACGGACTTCAAGAGAAAGCAGACCGTACAACCAGGCCAAAAATGCAGATAGTATTTCTACTAGATGCCACCGGCAGCATGTCGGGATTGATAGGTGCAGCAAAGGAAAAGATATGGTCCATTACTAGCAGCCTTTCACAAAGCGAACCGGTTCCCGATATCGAAGTGGGTATGCTGTTTTACCGTGACAGGGGAGATGATTTTATAACCAGGATCATTCCTTTAGGCACTGATATGGACAACCTGTATGAACAACTGATGGCTATGGATGCATCGGGCGGCGGAGACGGACCCGAAAGTGTAAATCAGGCACTGTATGAAGGTGTGAACAAGATGCAATGGGACAACTTGCCTAATACTTACAGAGCTATATTCCTTGTGGGTGATTATCCTCCGCATATGGACTACAGAAATGACGTACATTACCCAGAAACCTGTTCGGAAGGTATAAAGAAAGGGATTGTAATCAATACCATCCTTATGGGGAATGAACCTACTGCCGCCCGCATATGGAAAGAGATAGCCGGCAAGACGAAAGGAGAATATATCCAGACGGATATGAGCGTAAATAACATAGAGGTAAGAACCCCTTATGATGACCGCATCAACCCCCTCCAATATGAACTGGATAAGACCCGGCTCTATTACGGTAAATCATCTGAGTTGACAGAAGTAAAGCAAATGCAGAGTGCAAAAGTAAATAAGGGCGATGCGGCTATCAATGCGAGACGGGCCGAATATAACGTATCGGCGGCGAATAAAGGCGCTTATTATGGCTCGGAAGAACTGGTCAATGAAGTAATGTCCGGCAAGTCCCTTTCAGAAATTCCTGCTGCAGATTTGCCCGACAATATGAAGAATATGTCTGTGACAGAACGCCAGACCTATATGAATAAACTGATAGAAAAACGTAAAAAGCTGGAACAGGAAATAAAAGACCTGAGCAAACAACGCCAGCAACATATAGAAGCCGAACTATTAAAAATGGATAAAGACAAAGTCGAAAGTTCATTCGATGATGTCATCTACAGAGCTGTACAGAAACAGGCACTGGAGAAGGACATTAAACTGGAAGGAAAAGCTAAACGATAGTGTATATACAACAAAAACCCGGCTTGTAGTATCACAGGCCGGGTCTAACTATCTTATTTGTAAGGACATTATCTTCTCATCTTAGGCATCTTGCCACCCTTCATCTGTGTCATCATCTTCATCATCTTACGGGTTTCATCAAACTGCTTAATCAGTTTATTCACCTCTTGTATAGAGGTACCGCTACCCTTAGCTATACGCTGACGGCGGCTTCCATTCAGAATTTCAGGCTGAGACCTTTCGTTTGGAGTCATAGAGTATATGATAGCCTCAATGCTTTTGAAGGCATCATCATCAATATCCAAATCTTTGATCGCTTTACCCACTCCCGGAATCATGGAAGCAAGATCTTTCAGGTTACCCATCTTCTTTATCTGCTGTATCTGTCCGATAAAGTCGTTGAAGTCGAACTGATTCTTGGCAATCTTCTTTTGCAGACGGCGCGCTTCTTCTTCATCATATTGCTCCTGCGCCCTTTCCACGAGTGAAACGATATCACCCATACCGAGAATACGGTCGGCCATACGTTCAGGGTGGAATACATCGAGTGCATCCATCTTCTCGCCTGTACCCACGAATTTGATCGGCTTATCCACTACCGAACGGATAGACAACGCAGCACCACCACGGGTATCACCATCGAGCTTGGTAAGCACAACTCCGTCGAAGTTGAGCCTGTCGTTAAATTCCTTGGCAGTATTTACAGCATCCTGACCTGTCATGGAGTCTACTACAAAGAGGATTTCGTCAGGTTTCACAGCGTCTTTTACGGCTGTGATCTCTTTCATCATCTCCTCGTCTATAGCCAGACGCCCGGCAGTATCTATAATTACAAGGTCATTTCCGTTCTGTTTCGCGAACTTGATCGCATTCTGCGCTATCTGTACCGGATTCTTGCTATCTTCTTCCGAATATACAGGAACTTCTATCTGTGTACCCAGTATCTTTAATTGTTCGATGGCAGCAGGACGGTAAACGTCTCCGGCAACTAGTAATGGATTTTTGCCTTTCTTAGATTTCAGCAATTTCGCCAGCTTACCCGAGAAAGTAGTTTTACCCGAACCTTGAAGACCGGACATAAGTATAACGGCCGGAGAACCTTTCAGATTTATATCGGTTGCCGTACCTCCCATCAACGCAGCCAGTTCGTCATGAACGATTTTCACCATCAACTGCTCAGGCTTCACGGCTGTAAGTACATTCTGTCCTAATGCCTTTTCCTTAACGGTTTCGGTAAACTGCTTAGCTGTCTTATAGTTAACGTCGGCATCGAGTAATGCACGACGTACATCTTTCAGCGTTTCGGCTACATTTATTTCGGTGATTTTACCTTCACCTTTCAGTATCTTAAACGAGCGTTCTAATCTATTACTTAGACTTTCAAACATATTATTGTTGTTATTTATTATCAATGTTATATGGGAGCACAAAGATATAAACTTTTGCTATAAAGTGAAAAACTGATTGTGCTTTTCTCATCATGTATATTATATGTGTATGCCAATCGATATCAAAACCCTTTATTTTTCAAATCTGAAACAATACTGATATATGTTTCTATCACATCGAAACTTTTATAATTACCCCTTGTCAGGTCAATCATATCACCATGAGAAATCCCCCTTCTTCGCCTGTTTGTATATACTTCTCGGAATTCGCCCCACCGGGCAGATTCCAGACTAACCAATCCGTCATTCTGTTTATTGTGCAAACACATAATGAGATAAGGAACAGAAAGCAGGCTATGACTCAAGCAGTTTTTCATAAGCGACATATAGCTCTGATAATATATCCCTTCTATATCAGGAGTTTCATCATTGAACTTTTCGGCATATTCTTTTGTAAACTGATGCATTGCCGTATAGAAGTCCGGATTCTTATCGCCTATTTTGCGGAAATATTTATCAAAGAGATTTGCGACCGAACGATACATCCCATCCGATAAATGCTTATTTCCGAAATCGGCGAGTGCACTCCCCCGGTGCGGAGTGGATATAGTGGTTAGCGACGCTACAAACTCATCCATGCCCAGCGTCGTTATTGTATATCTGGCATCGAGTCCTCCTTTCGAATGAGCTATTATATTAACTTTTCCGCAATCTGTCTGCTTTATTATTTCAAGGATTTTATCTTTCACCAGATATCCGTTACCCTCAATGGTACCTAATGCCTCCTGATGTCCATAATAAACCGTAGCACCGTTTTTGATCAGGTGCTTGGGAATACGTCCCCAGTAATTAAGGTATTTAAAGTCCCGAAATCCTACTCCATGCAACATCAGTAAAGGGTATTTCGTCTCACATACAAATGACTCTCTCCTCATACTTTCATTAAAAGCTTTATTGCACGCATGATCATACTCATTAAAAGCAATCCTTGATATATAAAGGATTACGAAAACATTGACTATTGGCACCCATATAAATATCGAGACCAATATCCGCCGTACAATACGTAATCTTAACGAAAAGAAAAATACTCTGAACCATCCGTTCAGAAAGGTAAGCAGCGACAAAGAAAAGGCTATGATATTGTTATATCTGAAGCTATCGGAGGCTATAGGTACATAACCACTGATAATGCCATAGCTGAAAACAACTAACAACTGAATTGTTATAAGCCCCATAGACAATAATAAAAGACGTCGCCCCTGATAAACTATCTTTACAGCCACAGGAATATCAGTATCTGTTTTACAAGGAACCAACTGAATACGTATCCATGAATAAACCAGTAAGAGAGAAAATGCAATATATCCTGCCGGTGCGAAATTTAAGCCCTGCTTTGACATTAAATTATCAGTAACTGAAAGAAAAAGGAGTGTATTATTTGCGAGAAACAATACAAAATAAGATAAACCTGCATTATTGAATAACTTCTTTGCTATATCGGTTGATATAACAGCCAATGCAATCAGGAAATATAATATATACAAAAAGATATCCATTGTGTAATTTGTTTGCTATGCTAAAGTAAACTTTATTCGTTAATATATCTGCAATAATTATTGTGTTTTATAAAAGGCTTGTTTCAAAAATCTGGCACCTTTTACAATTTTTTTGATTGTTACTTTTTCTCTCTTTTCATAAGCAGCACTTATGTAATTAAAGGGCTCCCGTGCACAACATCTCCCAAAAAGTAACAAAAGTAACAGAATTTATATATTTATCCTTTTTCATTATCTTAGCCAAACATTGTATATTTATGTTTTATAAAACTATTTCACTATATAGATAAAGATTTTCATTTCTGATGTCATCACTTTGGAATCCGTGGCACGGTTGCCACAAAATAAGCGCAGGCTGTCTCAATTGCTACATGTATCGCGGCGATGCCAGACGCGGTGTAGACAGCACTATTGTTAAACAGACTAAGGATTTCGATAAGCCTGTAAAGAAAAAACGAAACGGAGAATATAAAATTCCTCCCGGCGGGGATGTCTTTACCTGCTTCACATCCGATTTTTTCCATGCTGATGCCGATGAATGGCGCCCCCAGGCATGGAGTATGATGCGTGAGCGCAGCGACCTCAACTTTTTGATGATAACCAAGCGAATCGACAGATTACATATAGGCCTACCCGAAGATTGGGGAGGAGGATACGATAATGTGACTATAGCCTGCACGGTGGAAAATCAGGACAGGGTCGATTACCGTCTACCTATCTATAAGAAATCCCCGATTAAGCACAAGATAATCATCTGTGAACCTCTTTTAGAGAGAGTCGACCTAAGGCCTTATGATATAGGGTCATGGGTGGAGCATGTCACTGCCGGAGGAGAATCGGGAAAGGATACACGGGCATGTGATTTTGACTGGATAATGGAAATACACGACCTCTGTGTAGAAAACGATATCTCTTTTTGGTTCAAACAAACAGGGACGAATTTTATTAAAGATGGGAAATCGTATACGATACCCCGCCGGATGCAGCATTCGCAGGCAAGGAAAGCGGGTATAGATTATAAGAAGTATATTGGTAAAAGATAAATATTTAAAATATCTTATCCTTTCGTTACTTAACAAATAATCGCCTAAATTTGTTATTTATAAAAAATAGAGAAAAATCCACACTAAAATGCATCGGATAAAATAAGAAACAACAATGACAGATCAACTAAAAGAAATAGTATACTCAAAAGATGCGATTGAATTTGTAACTGTAGCCGTCCAGTATTGTGCCTTTCTGGAAAATTTCGAAGAAATCACGGAAACAGAGCTTACGGATAAATTAACCAAACTCCTACCCTTGCTATACCTTAAAGCAAGTCTTGTTCCGGAAACCGATACCGTAAATGACGAAGAACAGGAGATAACAGTTACAGAAGACATATACAATTTCATCACCTCCAAACTATACAATGTATATGTAAACAACGATACATACCTCGAAGTATTCCTTCAGGATATGAAATACAGTGAAACGCCTATATCGGCAAGCATCAGTGAAGACCTTGCGGATATCTATCAGGATACAAAGAACTTCATCACCATATTCGAACGGGGCATTACCGAAAATATGAATGACGCCCTCTATGTGTGTATGGAGAACTTCAAAGCATACTGGGGGCAAAAGCTGGTAAACGTTTTACGGGCGCTGCATTCGTTAAAATACTCAACAGAGCCGGATGCCCTCGAAGACGAAGACCTTGAACAGACTGACAACGAAGAATTATGGTAAAAACAATTTCAAAAGAGGAATTATCCGTAATGCCAATGGAGAGATTCGATGGGCGGATAATTGTTGTACAAAGCGAAAGTGAAGCGGAGAAGGCCGCTGCTTATCTCAAAAAACAAACGGCTATCGGGTTCGATACTGAAACCCGCCCGGCTTTCCGCAAAGGTGTATCCCATCAGATTGCACTGATGCAATTATCCACAGACGACACCTGCTTCCTTTTCCGTCTGAATATAATAGGATTACCTGATTGTTTGGCAGAAATTCTGGTAAATCCGGCAATCAAAAAAATAGGGCTCTCTTTAAAAGACGATTTTTCAGCCATTCATAAACGAAATGCGGCTTTCGTTCCATCCAATTTCATTGAACTCCAGTCTTTTGTGAAAAATTATGGCATTGAAGATAATGGTCTGCAACGCATTTATGGCATACTTTTTGAAAAAAGGATATCGAAAGGCCAGCGCCTGTCAAACTGGGAAGCAGATGTGCTATCCGATGCACAGAAAATGTACGCAGCTATTGATGCATGGGCTTGCCTTAAAATATACAATGAATTAAAGGTAAGGGAAAAAACAGCCCCCTGATCTCACGAAGGGACTTACAGAGAGACTAAGATATAAAATGAAGAGTCAAGGATTGCTTTTCCCAATCTTTGAATAATGAAATTTTTAAATCTTGAAATTAATCACATATGGCATTTATAGATTATTATAGCATATTGGGCGTATCCAAGGCAGCCAGTGCTGACGACATCAAAAAATCGTACCGCAAACTGGCAAGGAAGTATCACCCTGATATCAACCCCAATGATGAGGAAGCAAAAAGAAAATTTCAACAAATAAACGAAGCTAACGAAGTGCTTTCCGATCCCGAAAAGCGAAAAAAATATGATGAATACGGCGAAAACTGGAAACACGCCGAAGAATACGAAAAAGCCCGTCAGCAACAATCACAAAACGGAGGTTTTGCCGACTATGGTAGCTTTGGCGGTTTCGGAGGAGGTTCATATAGTTTCGGAGGAGACGATGAAGGCGGATTTTCCGATTTCTTCGAATCGCTGTTTGGGGGAAGAAGATCGTCAGGTGGTAGCAGGCAAAGCAGAGGGTACAGAGGACAAGACTATACCTCCGAACTCCATTTAAGCTTGCGGGATGCATCTGAAACCCATAAACGTACACTCACCCTGGATGGTAAGAACCTGCGCATAACCATTCCTGCCGGAGTTTCCGACGGGCAGGTAATAAAACTTGCCGGACAAGGAGCAGCGGGTAAAAACGGCGGGCCTAATGGCGACCTATATATTACATTTGTTGTAGAAGAGGATCCTAAATTTAAACGGGTAGGAAACGATTTGTACGCCAATGCCAACCTGAACCTGTACACAGCCGTTCTTGGAGGAGAAGAGACTGTAGACACCTTTACCGGAAAGGTAAAACTGAAAGTAGCGGCAGGAACTCAGAATGGGACAAAAGTGAGATTGAAAGGCAAAGGATTTCCTGTGTACAAAAAAGACGGGCAGTTTGGAGACCTTATCATAACATACTCAATAGAGATACCCGTCAATCTGAATAAAGAACAAAAGGAATTGTTCGAAAAGCTAGCGAAGTCTTAACCCTAAAGAATCAACGTTATGACATCAGAATTAATCATCATACAGGAGTATTGCATACAAAATCAGGTGGAACCCGACTTTATCGTACAATTGGAAAACGAAGGCCTTATACAAGTCAGTATTGTCGGGGATGAGCGCTACATACATATCTCCCAGCTAAAATACCTCGACCAGTATGTGCGGTGGTATTACGACCTTTCCATCAACGTGGCGGGTATAGATGTTATCCGGAATCTGTTGGATAAGATAGATGATATGCAGGAAGAGATGCACCGCTTGAAAGAGCAGCTAAGACTAATAGACTAATAATATCATCAAACCCCTGCGTCTACTTAAGTGTTAAACTTCATCTAAAATCAAAGTGAAGTCGAGAGTCATATTTGTTACACTAAATATTTCATCCTTAACCAGTAATACATAACATACAACAAAATATGAATAAAATAAAAGCACTTAAAATTATTATTATTCTGTATATCATATCCGTATCAGGATTCAGCCAAAATAAAGATAAGGATGTTACAATATACAAAGATGTTGATCCGCGTATCTCAACTAAAGAATTCCATTTTGAGAATAAAAGTCCCCAATTAATTTTTAATCTATCGAGAGCATGGGCAATACATTCAAACGGTGATTCTATCAGAATAACCAGGCCTGATAGAATAGAATTTAAAGAATTATCTGTGATCGACGCTAAAGCTGAGCATAAGCAAGGTATGTTGACTATAAAAGAATACAAAAAACATCCTGTTATTATTACATATGATATTATATTATCTTTCAATGGTAAGTTAGTATCTATGCAGTTTAAAAATATCGTAGCTCAAAAGAAAAATATACCTATCGAATATATCAGCCATTTCACACATCAAAAAAGTCAGGAATATTATAAATTAATTCATGAACCGACGAAAGTAAGCATGTTTGCAACCCCAACTCATGCTTTTTCCCAAAATGATGTACTAAGAAATGATATAGAAAAGATTATCAGGGGCAAACGGGCTACTGTCGGAGTTGCACTAATTGTCGATGGAAAAGACACATTGACTGTTAATAACGGATTCCATTATCCGACACAAAGCACTTACAAATTCCATTTGGCACTGGCAGTACTCGACTATCTGAATAAGAATAACCTATCGCTCGACCATAAAATATTTATTCGTAAAGCCGAACTCTTACCCGATACCCATAGCCCTCTTAGAGACGATTATCCCGATGGAAACATCGAATTACCGGTTAGCGAAATCTTAAAATATACAGTTTCCCAGAGCGATAACAACGGATGTGATATCCTGTTCCGCTTTGTAGGCGGTACTTCCGCCGTAGACCGGTATATAAGAGACCTCGGATTCTCCGATTTTGCCATTGCCGCCACTGAAGAAGAAATGCATGGCCCGTGGGAGGTACAATATACCAACTGGAGTACCCCTCTTACTGCCGCACGGGTATTAGAAAAATTCAGGACAGGTAATATACTTCCTCAACATTTCCACGACTTTCTGTGGAATGCCATGGTAGATACTACAACCGGACCGAAGAAGATCAAAGGCCTGCTGCCTCCGGGAACGATTGTCGCTCATAAGACAGGCTCATCTTTCCGGAATGCCGAGGGGCTGAATGCCGCGGAGAATGATATTGCAATCATCCGGTTACCCGATGGCCGTTATTATTCACTTGCTGTTTTTGTCGCCGATTCCATGGAAGACGAGGCCACGAATATGCGGATGATAGCTGAAATATCGAGGGCTGTATATGACTCTCTTACAAAATAGGCGTGAAAAGCAGTGAATTTATCTGATGGCCGCCTGCGGACATATATCTGCGCATTTCCGGCATAGGATACATTCACCTGAACTTATCTTTTTCCCTTTCGAGATATAATTTACTACATCTACGTCCATCGGACAATTACGGTTGCAGGAACCGCAAGAGGTGCACTCGTTTCCGGAAGGGCTTACCCTTATCAAAGCGATGCTTGTCTGCGCCTTCATAACCAGCGATACCGGACAGGCGATTTTGCAAAATGCGCGTTTCTTCCTGAATTTAAAAGCCAGGATAACAGCGACAAGATAGTAAAGGCCATTGCCTGCAAGGAACCAGATGAGAGCCCCAGGTTTTCCCCCTTGCACAATACCTCCATCTTCATTTATATGATTCGTCTGCCAATCGTAACCCAGCAGAATAAAAATTACAGGTATCAATATAGAAACAATAAATACCAGATAGCGCATACGGGTATATTTAGCCGGAATCTTAGAGTTTTCTTTTATCGGCAACCATTCCAGAATAGCGGCTGTCCAACATGCCCATCCACAGAAACCGCGCCCCCAGATCAACGGCCCGATAATCTTGGCAATGGTATAATGCACCAGTACGCGGGTAAACATTCCGGTGGAGATGAAAAATAATATATAAAACACCGTTTCTTCCAGTTGCAGGTTTTCCCGTTGCATGACTCCCAAAAAGAGAAGAAACACCGGTGAAATCATTAAAATAGTAATACGACGCCCCAGATCCTTATTCTTCCCTTTCAGCCGGGATGCGACCAACGAACCGATCGTAATCCAGCCGCCAATCCAGGGGAAAATGATGCGGAAGCCCCACCAGCCTAAAGAGAATCCGAGTACAAGCCCGATAAGTAAGGGAACAAAATGTTTGAATTTCATACGTTAAATTATTAATAGATTAATAGAGTCAACAATAATCCTGAGACAAAGCCTAAAGTAAAAGCAATACTATTCATACGATAATTGTTTTTTAATTTGAAGCAAATATATATCGTATAGAGGCTGCTGCAAAAGTTCTGTGACAGACAGCAATAAATGTGACAAACAGCTAAGTCTGCCCATCATAAGCCGCTTATAATAAAAAATGAACTTATTTAACCCGCAATACAGGTACGGATGAGTTTTGTGTAGGTGCGCGATACAGGAACTTCGGCCTTTGTATATTTTAGTTTTAACTGGAATCCTAACGAATTTCCTGTGACTGAAACAACTTGTGCTATATTCACCATAAAAGCCCGGTGGCAGCGTACAATGTCAGGATAAGATTGCAGGTTTGTCTCTATCTGACTGATGGTAGCTCTGAGTTGCTTTTGTTTTAAAATATCATTTTCCTGATAATAAAATGTAGTATAGTTTCCCGATGACTCGATGTAAAGGAGCGTTTCGGGGTTAAAACTAATAGAGTCTTTAGTAGTGCCACTCAATGTAATTATGCCGGAATTAGCTGGCAAAGTCTGTTGACTGGCAGTCAAACGTTCGAGCAGCCTGCCGTTACTCTCTTTTGCCTCGCGCAGGTTCCGTTTCAGCGCATTATTCTGTATAAAGAATGAAATAACAATAGCAGGGACTAACCCGACTATAAATGTAGCGACCACATAGAAGGTAAAAACAGATAGGAGAACCTCTGGTTCCCTATGCCTGATAGAAATATCAAACAGAAAATTACCAATACTAATAGTCAGGATTATAATCAGTTTATTCAGTGTATTCTTCCAGGTAGTCCAACAGGCAGGGTTATAAAATTTCCTGAATATTGTGGGAAACGCATAAGTAACAATCGAGGTACATACTGCCGTCACCAGAGAATACCCTCCTATTATCAACCATTTATTAAATTCACCTTGCAGCTGAAAAGGCTGAAACAGAACGAGCAACAGAAAAACAGCGATGAATGCAACGACAACAGTCTGCCAGGGTTTTTCGCTGACCGGATACGGCTGCTTTAAATATCTGATTATTCTATCCATTTGTACTCTATAAGGGATAGCAAAGATATATATTATCCTGTTATTATTTACTTATCAGCTTCTTATATACAACCGTATTCAGAAGTTCTTCTTTTCGCTGTCTGGATATGGGCAATTCCCTGTTTTCGACAAAGATCCGCCCGCCATTTATCGTCTCAATGTGGGCAATATTTACCAGAAAGGATTTGTGTATCCTGAAAAAAGAATCTTTCGGAAGCATGTCTTCGAGTGAAGTCATTGTCTGATGGATAATAAGTGTTTTATCGTTGAAATGGAGTTTCAGGTAGTTTTGCATACTTTCTACATACAATATATCAGTCCAAGCGATCTTTACAAAAGAATCTCCCTGCCGCACATACACATTGACATTCCCGTTATACACATGACTCTTCAGTTCAAATACTTCCTTTGCTTTCTGCGCTGCCTGGAAGAAACGCTTGAAGGTGATTGGTTTTAAGAGGTAATCAACTACCTGTAGGCGGAACCCCTCCAGCGCATATTCAGAATATGCTGTGGTAAGTATCGTTAACGGCTTATTTTCCAAGGCCTCTAAAAATTCAATTCCGGTAAGATGGGGCATCTGAATATCCAGAAAAATAAGATCTACATCTGTCTTTTTCAATATGTCTGCTGCTTCTATCGCAGAAGAGCATACTCCGCAGACCTCCAGAAAGTCGAGTTTCTCTATGTAATCTATAATTCCGTCCCGTGCGATAGGTTCGTCGTCCACTACCAGACATTTCATATCAGCGAATAGTTTTTAGGTTTTATTTGTATAACCTTATAACGTAATATTTAGCCGGATAATATAAACCTGTTCATTTTCTTCTATAAATAAACTGTATCTGTCAGGATATAGAATCTCAAGCCGCTCTTTTGCGTTGATCAAGCCTAATCCCGAAGCATTCTTCTTTTTTATCTGCTGAACCGGCTTCGAGTTTTTCACCTCCATCAATAATGAGTCTCCTTTTTGCTCCACCATAACATTTACAAATCCTGTTTCCGATATAGAGCGGGAGACATGTTTAAATGCATTTTCTATAAAGGTAATGAGGAGCAGTGGCTGTATGTCTCTATCACCATTCTCTATCTGCCATGTACAATCCACGTGTAGTTCTTTTCCCCAACGTGTTTTCTCCACTTCGATCACATCTTTCAGAAACTGTATTTCCTGACTCAATGGTACCAATTCTTCCTTGCCATTATAAAGCTGGTAACGCAATATTTCAGAGTATTTTACCAGAAGTTCCGAAGCCCTGTTCACATCCTTTTGCATCAGTATATAGATGTGATTTAACACATTGAACATAAAATGGGGGTTTATCTGCTGCTGAAGTACCTGCAATTGGGTTTTCAAATGTATTTGCCGGAGCTTACTATGCTCATAATAGAATCTGGTTCCGCAAAATCCAAGATTAATGATGAAAATAGCAGGCAAAGTCATTATATATTCAATGATAATAGAATAATGAGTCCTCATCAGTTCTGAAGGTTCAAAAACTCCTGCTTTTTCCAGTTTCTCAAATGTGATAAAAATCGCCAGATGAATTATTCCCGTCAGTAGCATAACTATAATAAACTGAACAATAAAACGGGGCATCTTTTTACTTCTAATTGCTTTAGGCAATAGGCTATTACTTAAATAGGACGTAATAAGACAAGTTGGCAGGAACAGGCTAAAACAAAACAAGACAGCCTCTATAACAGACACCTGATTCATATATTGGAAAAGAAATAATGAAGCCAACATCAGCCAGATGAGAGCAACAAAGGATATATAGCCTTTTGTGAGATAATTTTTCATATTACAAATATAACTCATTAGGAGAGAAGAAATTTACCGTTTATCATAAGCAACATACCATTCGTCAAATACATTATCAACAAAGACTTTCCATATATAATATTTGCACAAACAAATCCGTCTTAGACATATAATATTAAAAACAACCCATCTATGAGATTCCTACTTATCCTTCTACTAATAACAACTGTAAATACCGGGACATACGCACAGGCATTCTTAAAGACTGAATACATCGGCTCCTCCAGCTATGAAGATATAGATAATAACAAAACCGGAGGCAAAGGTGATGCAAAAGTAATATCGGGAGGTATACAAATACCCTTCTATGTGAAGATGAACGAAAACAACCGCCCCACGACATGGGGTTTGGCTATAGGCGGTTCATATACTTCATTCAATAACAAGAATATACCTGCAGAGCTTTGCCCGTCGGAAATACTGAATGTCCAGATATCCCTGCTCCATATGAGACCTATCAGCAAAAACTGGTCGCTCCTGGCATCTCTGGGAGCGGGCTCATATACAGCACATGCCGATATATCAAGAATTAAGATGAAGAATGTTCTGGCGCATGGTGGTGCCATCTTCATCTGCCATCTGAAAGATAACCTGGATATAGGCGGTGGGTTGGCCGTAAACAACTCGTTTGGCTATCCTATGGCATTTCCTTCTCTCTATCTGGATTGGAGATTGGGAGGCCGCTACGAAGTCAAAGTCTCCATGATGAACGCTGTGGAAATTTCGGCAGGTATGCGGGTCCATGAAAATATCAAACTCGGTATCATCGGCGAGATGAATGGTTCGATGGCTCTGGAAGAAGTGAACGGTGAAGACATGATGTTCACGCACCAATATATAGTAGCCGGATTCCGCCCCGAATTTACACTTGGCAAATCATTCTCTCTTTCACTAACCGCCGGCGTGTCGGCTATTCGTCCGGCATATTATACAAAAAGGACACTCAAATCCTTTTTCAAGGCAATGGACAGAGAGCATGACCCGGAGTTTAAAGTCGCCCCTTATGTATCTTTAGCACTGGCATATAAATTCTGATCAACCCTTCGAAGATGAAAATCATAACCAGCTTACTTACTATCATCCAGCTTATTATTAAAATAATTCAGAAATGCTTGTTCTCCTACTTCTTTCAATAACTTCTGATTTTCGATGAAGTCCTGCCCGTATTTCAGCCAGCGTTTGGCAAAGCCTTTGAATTTAGAACAGGGAAATGTCCTGCATTCGTAGCAATGTACTATTCCTCTCGACTGGCAACAAAGGTGAAATGTCTTACATCTATCACATCTGATTTTGTTAATACCGGCACCCGGGCAGGGCTTTTTATCCCTTACATACACAGGACACCCTCCGCAGAATACGCCACAGGCAGGAACTCTGCCCGAATAATATTCTGGAGTGACTATCTCGGATTTTTCCTGTTTGTGTTTGTCCATTATATCAATCGGTTAGTTTAAGATGTAACTAAGATAAGGATTTTGTATCTTTGCCATTCTCAAATTAAAAAAGTCTTATGAAAGAATATAAAATCCTCTTTGTCTGCCTCGGAAATATCTGCCGCTCTCCCGCCGCCGAAGGCATTCTAAAAAGAATGGTCAGGGAACAGGGTCTGGATGATAAAATATCTGTCGATTCGGCAGGAACATCAGGTTATCATGATGGAGACCTGCCCGACCACCGGATGCGGCAACATGGCGCACGCAGGGGCTATAAGTTCGATTCGCTGTCGCGCAGATTTACAAGCCTCGATTTTGATCGGTTTGATATCATTCTGGCTATGGACGACAGCAACTACCATAACATCATGCGCCTTGCTCCTGATCTGGAATCGGAAAAGAAAGTGTACCGCATGGTAGATTTCTCGAAACGATTCGGTCATGACCATATCCCCGACCCTTATTATTCGGGTGCCGATGGCTTCGAGCTTGTTCTCGATTTACTGGAAGACGCATGTGAAGGATTACTGGATAAGCTGAAGAAAAACGAACTGTAATCAGTTTACCTTATCTATCTCCCCTCCTTCAAAAAAATTGATAATATTCATTGCTACTTCCTGCTCCATATCCAGACGGGCAGCATACGTCTTTGTTCCGGCATGAGGGGAAAGGACTACGTTGTCCAATCCGATAAGTTCCTGCGGAATTTTCGGCTCGTTCTCATACACATCCAGTCCGGCGGCATATATTTCCCCCTCCTGTAAGGCCTTAGCCAGAGCCTGAACATCTACCAGTTGCCCGCGGGCGGTATTGATAAGAATAGCCGAACGCTTCATCTTTTTAAATTCTTGCTCTCCCATCAGGTGATAAGTTTCGGCTGTTGCAGGCGCATTCAGTGATATTACATCAGCTTCCCGGAGCAATGTATCGAAATCTACATATACCGCGCCGTATTTCTCTTCCACCTCTTTAGGTAATGCATGCCTGTTGCAGTAGATAATCTTCATTCCCGAGGCCACCGCACGACGTGCAATTGACTGCCCGATACGCCCCATACCATATATGCCGAGCGTTTGCCCATAGACAGGCATACCCAGATCGCCATACAGACTCCAGTCGAGACG
Organism: Dysgonomonas gadei ATCC BAA-286; assembly: GCF_000213555.1. Taxonomy (GTDB): domain Bacteria; phylum Bacteroidota; class Bacteroidia; order Bacteroidales; family Dysgonomonadaceae; genus Dysgonomonas; species Dysgonomonas gadei. Next base: position 166,160 of record NZ_GL891987.1, on the reverse strand, counting down.
CACACCATTATGTAACTTATGATTGTAATAGGCTACCTTACGGGCTGTTGCCATCATCAAAGCAAAACATAGTTCCGCAGTTGGTTCCAGTACCGATTGGGGAGTGTTGGTCACCGTAATGCCTTTTGTAGCTGCATAAGCGGTATCTATGTTGTTATATCCCACTCCGTAATTGGCTATCAGTTGCAGTTTTTTACCTGCATCTATCATTTCTTCATCGGTTTGGAAGGAAAAATTAGGAACGAAAGCATCTACATCTGTTATCCGCTCCAGTATTTCTGTCCTCGTAAACAATTGTTTTTCGGGATATATAACTTCATACTTTCCTTCGAGTCTTTGAAAACCTTCACGGACAAAGTTATGCCCCATTAGTATTTTTTTCATTATCGTATGTGTTTATTAAATGTTTTTCTCGGTTATTGATATAGTAACAGGTATCATGAAAAATAACATCTTCCTTGTCTCTTTTTTCCAGATGGTATTTATCTTTCATATAGATGGTAAATGCTAATAGATTTCTACTGGACTTTGACATTATCTGACGTGAGTCGGGTACTGATAATACAACCCTTTTATCCTCAAAAACCAATATCATTGTGGCTGTATTATATTCTTTGCTATCTATATCGACTCCTATAATGTATTTTAAATTCATTATAGGTGCCTGGTAATAAAGCTTTTTATTGCGAAAAATCTGAATTTGATGTGCGTGTATAATAATCCTTATTTTCCTTATTGTCAGTAGACGCATATTCCAGATAACAGCAAAAACAATTCCACAATTTATGATTGTTCTCCATATATCTTTAGATATAAATTTTGGTTCGATACAGAACGAAATAACAGCTATAACAATGGCAGATAAACTAATCGTAATAATCATCCATTGTGCAGTCGTGTAATTACTCCCCCATATCGCAAATTCTTTTCTGTCAATCAGATCATCCATCTGTCTATAATATTCCCTTTTCTTCAAGCATTTCCCGTACTTTTACCCAATCCACATACGGTCTGTCGGACTCAGGATCATCCGTAATCAAGGGACAGCCCAGATTGGCATCATCTATATAGAGATGCCCGTATGCCTTAGGCGAAGAAGTCCAAAATCGCTGTGTAGGATTTTTCTGTATGCCATATAATGGGATATCGTTATCGGCAAACCATTGTACTGCTTCGGTCAATACATTTTCTTCTACCACGACCTCCTGTCCGTCCACTTTCTTTTTTTTCTTACGGTCGCTCCGCATCGAAAAAAGGATCAGTTTGTGACCTTTTTCCGTCAGTTCTTTCAGGACAGGCACTGCTCCTATATCTTTCCCTATTTTGGGAAATTCATGTGATACGCATGTACCGTCAAAATCGAGACATATATCCATAATTGTATTTTTATTGTTATGTAATTATATTCATTTTCAAATTACGAGTTGCAGTTTGTAACTATTTTGTTAAAATCTGACATATCTGACATATATTTAGCTGTTAGCATAGGCTGTCGCACAAGTGACTTTACAGTAAACAAAAATACAATTTTTTCAACTTAGCACTTAAAACTCACTACTTGCTAAAGGTAACAAAGGTAACAGGTTCTACTTTGCTCTGTAGGGGCGAATAAACATTCGCCCGCAGTCAATATCGGGCGAATGTTTATTCGCCCCTACAAATTCTCAAAAAGGTAACAAAAGTAACACCTTTTCGCCCTTTTCTCATATCGTAATTATTCCGGCTGATAACACGCTTGTTATCCGCATTGTATAGATAAAATTATACAAATAAAGTAACACCCGGCCTTTAAATATCAGGGCGCGTTACTATTTGATAGTTTTATTCAAACGTCATACGGTACACATTTGTTTCCTTCTGTGTGAAATTCAAGGACTGATAAAGCTTATTGGCCGCTATACGTGAAGGGTTAGATGTCAACATTAATGAATCGGCGCCTAACGATTTTGAAAAAGCTATCGCATGCTCTACAAGTAATCTGCCTAAACCTTGCCCGCGATACGAACCATCAACTACTACATCTTCAATCCATGCCTTTGTCCCTGTCGGACTTTTATATATGCCGACAGTAAGCATTCCGGCAATATTCCCATCATCGGTAATAAAGAACAGATGACTATTGGCGGAAGCCAGCAGCTCCCTATAATATGATTCTGTCAAATGAATCGTGCCGGAAGATATTAATGTCCCGGCAAGTTTCTGTACAGCCTTAAATCCGTCCTGCGTAAACTCCCTGATCTCCGAAATTTCCATAATCGAATGATAATCCGGGCAAATGAAGAAGCCTGCTTCCCATTACCCGGTTAATTTATAAAAAACAGAAACCCAGACTTTAAAGCCCGAGTTTCCTATATTCTAAACATGACAGAACAAACTTACTTGTTATCTATCTTTTCAGTAGTACCTTTTATATCATCTTCGAGGCCGTTCACCCCATCTTTGAAGTTCTTGATGCCTTTTCCGATACCTTTCATAAGTTCAGGAATTTTCTTTCCTCCGAATAATAATAAAACAACGATGGCAATGATAATAATCTCCCCGGTTCCAAGGTTGCCTAGAAATAATAATGTGTTCATCTGGTTTATCTCAATTATATTTACTTATTAAATAATTAGTTCACTAAAGTAGTCAGAATAATATTATTCCAGTCATTTTTTTGCATTTTTTATATTCAAATCGCGTCAAATCTCAGATTATCTTTGTTTAACCGACCAACCTGCTGCCATAATTTAATAAAGAAGTGACAACCACCTGCGATTGCCACTTCTCTCACCTGTTTACTATTTAATTACTCTTTTGATAACGCAATGTTTGATTCGGTTTCGATATAGACGGCGCAACAGACTCATCGGAGGTACCCCAGTCTTTGTTCGGATTACTTCCCAAAACGAATTTTATATCAGCCCCGTTCTTTATATCGTCATAGGTAATATAAGTTTTGTTATACTCCTTTCCGTTGAGAGTCATAGATTGGATATAGACATTCTGTTTGCTGTAATTCTCTGTAGCCATGGATATTTTCTTCCCATTACCGAGAGTCATCTCTACGGCTTCGAGTCCCGGAGAACCGATAGCATAGATATTGCTCGACGGACAAGTGGGATAGAAGCCTATACAGTTGAAGATATACCATGCCGACATCTGTCCGCAATCATCATTCCCGCTTAACGCATCAGGCTTGTTCCCGTAGAAGGTATCCAGCACATAACGTATCTTTTCCTGTCCTTTCCATGGTTGTTTCACATAATTGTAGAGATACAGTATCTGATGGCAGGGCTCGTTGCCATGCCAGTACGCCCCTATGCGTCCTTGTATATCGTGCGCCCCCGGAATATCATCCGGCAGTTCCATTGTGAACATGGAATCGAGACGCTGGGCGAATATCTCATTCCCTCCCATTTCATTGATATATCCTTGTACATCCTGAGGTACATACCATGTATACTGATAAGTGAACCCTTCGGTAATATCTCCCCAACCATGTACCGATCCCGGCCCGGTGTAAGCGACCGCATCAAAAGGTGTACGCCATTCTCCATGAGAGTCGCGCCCCCGCATAAATCCGGATTCCGGATCTATAAGGTTCTGATAAGCAAGCGAACGGTTCAGGAAGTATTTGTAGTCTTCTTCTTTTCCTAATTTCTTTGCGGCCATAGCGATACAATAATCATCATAGGCATATTCCAGTGTCTTGGATACCGATTCCCGTTCTTTATCGAATGGCACCCATCCCAACGCTGTATATTCGGGCAGGCAATCGTAGTTAGGATTCATTGCCGTCTTTTTCATCGCCTGATAAGCGCGTTCGTAGTCGAATCCTTTCACATCTTTCACAATGGCGTCTGCAATAACCGATACGGCATGATAGCCAATCATACACCATGTTTCATTTCCATAGAAAGACCATATAGGCAGCATGCGTTCCACACTCTGGTCGTAATGCGCCAGCATGGAGTTCACCATATCGGCATTACGTTCCGGATTGATCAGGTTAAGTAATGGATGGTGTGCCCGGTATGTATCCCATAATGAGAACACAGTATAATTCGTAAAATTATCTGCCGGGTGTATATTCGAGTCATGTCCTCTGTACTTATTATCCGCATCCTGATAAACAAAAGGATGCAGGGACGCATGATAAACCGAAGTATAGAATGTCTCCAATTGTTCTTTTGTTCCTTTGGCCTTGAACTTTCCTAATTCTTTGGCCCAAAGTATTTCTCCTTTCTTTTTAAGGCTTTCGAAATTTTGCCCTTCCAGCTCTTTCAGGTTGGTATATGCCCCTGATGTCCCGGTAGAAGAGATCGCTACTTTTACCTCAACTTCGGCTCCATTGCCAGCTTCAAAATCGAGCCATCCCATGATCTTATTTCCATAGGCAACACGATCACTGCGGAAACGTTTTGTATCATATATCACGGGGTTCCCGTCCTGCATGATACCCGAACGGACAAACGGTTTGGAAAATCGGACTACGAAGTAAACATAACGTTCCGGCCCCCAGCCATTCACCAGTTTGAATCCGCAAATAGTAGAATCGTTTTCTATACGGAGTTGCGACCATGCTGTTTTGAACCATTGTACATGGTCCATGTCCAGCATCACAAAAGCGCTGTCTGTCTTAGGAAAAGTGAACTTGAATATCCCCGAACGCATACCGGAGGTCATCTCCGCCTTCACATCATAATCCAGTAAGTCGACTCCGTAGTAGTTTGGAGAAGCCCATTCCCTGTCGTGGCTATAACGTGAACGGTAACCCTCACCGGGATTTTCGTGTGTTCCCGGTATAAACTTCTTTTCCCCTGTGCCCGGAATGAAAAGGAAGTCTCCGAGATCGGGAATCCCCGTTCCGCTCAGATGGGTAAGACTGAAGCCCATAATGGTCATATGATTATATTTATAACCGGAAGCGGCATCATAATAATCTTTATCTGTATCGGGACTTATCTGTATTCCCCCGAAAGGTATCTGCGAACCGGGATAAACATTCCCAAATCCGGATGTACCTACAAAAGGATTTACATAAGCATTGAGGGACAGGTCTGCCGATTCATCCGCAATCTGAGTTTTTTCCTTACATGACGAGACCAGCAATAAGGCCGAGAGAAGAAGCCCTAAGGGCAATTTACTTTTCATATTATTTTTTTTAACGTGCAGTTTTTATCTTTCGTTATACACTCCAAATTCCGTAATAACGGGAGGTTTACTAAATTCATCTATCTGTATGCGAACTTTATCGGCCCGTACTTTATCAAATCTATGTACTTTTATTATATCATTGTTTTCACCCGATAAAAGAGGTAGCCATTTATTATTATGAAAATACTCGATCCGGTATTTACTAAAGTTACTTTCCCCCCTCTGAGCAATGGTAATCAGGTTGAAGTCCTGCTCTGTGTTATCCAGAATGATTTCGAGCCAGGGCTTTTTTACTGCCCTGTTAGACTCCCACGCAGAACGGAAACTATCGTCATTGGCAAAATCCATAATATTCATATCGTTGCTCCAGCTGGCATTCGTCTTCTTATTCTTTGCAATATTCTTAGAAATAACGGGGGCAGGATAAGCCGGCAGTTTAGCGACAGGCCCTTTATTTTGCCATAGTTTTCCTATCTTTCTGAAAGCCTCGACCGCATTGGCATCTATCAGCCCGTCACGGTTAGGAGCCGCATTCAGTATAAAATTACAATAAACCTCATTCATGGGAATGATATTGTCATTGACTAGCATTTCAGGGGATTTCACCGGAGTTGTGGGGAAATCAGATTTCCAGAACCAAGCCGAATTGATGGGTAGGCAGGATAATGCGGGGAGTTTATTACTCTCCTTCGAAATATGTTGTCCTGCACCCTGCTCATACGACTTAATATCCGTATAATATAAGACCTCTGCCGGATACTTCGCAGCATTCAAATCCATAACAAGACAGTTTGGCTGTAAAGACTTTATCAGGGAATAAATATCTTCAAACGGAACCTCATCATATGAAATACGCGACCAGGGAGCATCCCATCCGTCGATAATCAACGCTTTTATCTCTCCATAGTTAGTTAATAGCTCGGTCAATTGGGCTTTTATCATATCTATATGCTTCGGCGTAATCCATCCCGGACGGAGTTTATGATGCGTATCGAGGATCGAATAATAAAGCATTACATTTAACCCCTGCGCTCTGAAAGCATCTGCATATTCTTTCACCACATCTCTCTTGAAAGGGCTGTTCATCACATTGTAATCGGTAGTTTTCGTGTCCCATATACAAAATCCGCTATGATGTTTTGTAGTCAGGCACCCGTATGTCATGTTGGCCTCTTTGGCAGTCTTAGCCCACTGGTTACAATCAAGTTTCGCAGGATTAAATATTGACGGAGATGCGTCGGGATCAGCCCAATCATCCTCCATAAATGTAGGAATATTGAAATGGATAAACATCCCGAACCTAAGGTCTACAAACTCCTGCTGAAGTTGCATCAACGATTTTCCTGCCTGAGCCATAACAGACAATGACAGAGACACCAGGAGAATCAGAGTGTATAATTTCTTCATAATAATACGTTTTAGATTGTCTATTTTGACAATGAATAAGGTTTATCTGCTTCGCTGAATGTCCTTTTCTTATTAGGAGTAGCAGCCATTTCGAATGTAAGTTCCGCACCGTTCTTTATGTCGTCATAGGTGATATACGCCTTTGTATAAGGCTTTCCGTTCAGCTTAACCGATTTTACATAACACATCTTGTCACTTACCTTATCTGCTTTTATTTCCAGATACTTTCCATCGCCTACCTTGACTTTCATATAAGGAAAATACGGAGCGCCGAACACATATTCATTCGAACCGGGACAAACAGGATAGAATCCCATAGCCGAGAATATATACCATGCCGACATCTGCCCGCAATCGTCATTTCCGCAAAGTCCGTCGATAGAGTTACGATACATGCGGTTCATGATCTCGCGTACCCAATACTGAGTTCTCCACGGTTGCGAAGTCCATGCATACAGGTAAGCGATATGGTGGCTTGGTTCGTTGCCATGTACATAGTTACCCATCACTCCTTCGCGGGTAACATCTTCCGTATCGGCAAAGAATTCATCGGGTAAATGCATGGTGAAAAGAGAATCGAGACGTTGTACAAATTGTTTATCTCCTCCCATTTGCTTAATAAGCCCTTTTACATCGTGCGGCACATAGAATGAGTAATTCCAGGAGTTTCCTTCAATAAAACCCTCTCCGTGTGTACTCAGCAGATTGAATGGAGTCTTCCAGTGTCCGTCGCTGTAACGGGCACGAACAAATTCCAGTTCAGGATCAAAGACATTATGATAATTCAAGGCTCTTTTCTTGTAGGTATCCGTAACGGCCTGATCATTTGTTTTCAGGGCTGTATTGTAAATCGTCCAGTCGTCATATGAATATTCGAGGGTAATAGACGAACCGCTACCGTTTTTATCGAAAGGCACATAACCTAATTTCTTATATTCGCCTGTTCCATCGTAATAATCGACATTCGAGCTACTGATCATGGCTTCCAATGCTTTTTTCTTATCAATGTTCAGCCCTTTATCGATAGCATCGGCTAATACCGATACGGAATGATAACCAATCATACACCAGTTTTCATTTCCCATATGCGACCATACAGGCAATGCCTTATGTACACTCTGCTCGTAATGGGCTATCATAGAGTTCACTATATCTACGCTTCTTTCCCTGTTGATAATATTGAACAGCGGATGAAGCGCCCTGTAGGTATCCCATACGGAAAATATAGTGTAGTTGGTAAATCCTTTCGCCTGATGTATATTATGGTCTATACCACGGTATTGTCCGTCCACATCCTGATAAACCGACGGATTTATCATGGTATGGTATAGGGAAGTATAGAACATAGTCTTTTTATCGCTGTCTCCCTCTACATCTATTACATTCAACTCTTTTTCCCACTTTGAAGATGCTTCTGCTACGATTTTATCGAAAGATTTACCTTTAGTTTCAGCTTCAAGGTTTTTTAATGCACCCTCTGTACTTACTCCCGACAAAGCCACCTTAATGATAAGCGGAGAGTTATCCGAACCGAATTCGAAGTGGGAAACAATCTTACGTCCTGCTATTTCAGGGAAATTCTTCTGTAAATTGAACTTACGCCAGAATCCCGTATATTTTGGTTTTTCGCGGTCTACATAGCCATAGTTCTTTATCGGCTTCGATAAGGAAATTGCGAAATAGGTGTAATTTTCCCTTGCCCAGCCATTCGTAATGCGGTATCCTGTAATCAGGGTGTCGTTTTCGACACGAAGGCTTGCCCATAATACCTTTCCATCGTAATTATATATTCCATGGGTAAGGTCGAGCAATAATTTTTGTTCTTCGTTTGCGGGATAAGTATATTTATGCACTCCTACTCTTTCGGTAGCTGTCAGTTGCGCTTTTACCTTGTAGTCATCCAATACGACTTCGTAATATCCCGGACGGGAAACTTCCGTATCGTGCGAAAAGTGTGAGCGGTAGCCCGAACGTGGTTTATCGGCTACACCCGGGTTAAATTTATATTCGCCGGTAACAGGCACAATAAGTATATCGCCGAGGTCGGAGTGTCCTGTTCCGCTAAGATGTGTATGACTGAATCCGACAATGGTATTGTCGTCGTGCTGGTAACCTGCACAATACTTGTAAGTATCTTTCTGATATACGCCATTTATACTATGAGGGATAGTATCCGTATCCGGGCTTAATTGGACAATACCATGAGGAACACAGGCTCCCGGAAATGTATGTCCCATTTTCACCGTACCTATCATCGGATTGACAAAAGATACTTTTTCCTGTGCGGATACTACGCCGCTCATAAGTAAGAAAGAAAGAGTGAGTGTGCTTAACTTCATTTGTATATGTTGATTATTGTTTTTTCAAAAATTCCTGATATTCGTTCCACATACCTTCAATACTAGCTTCCTGTCCAAAGACTGCTTTTATAGCCTTATCGAAACTCCACACATCCAAATCCCTTACAGTAATGTGGAATTTGCGGATAGCATCGGGGTCTTTTGTTGTAAGCCATTGGATAAAAAAGCCGGTGGTGCGGTAACCATCCATCCAATTACCGCCCGGCTTGCGTGTACTCATATCAAATAAACCGGCCTCAGCCCTTACGGCGTCGGCAATACCTTCTATACATGCCCAAAAAGTCTTATTGTTTCCATAGTTACCAATTCCTTTCGGTTCGAACTGATAGCCATGGGTCAATTCATGGTAGAGAACTCCACGTGTTTCGAAATCAAGTTTGTAAAGAGACTCCTTTGCTGACTTTTCTATATGTTGTGTGCTGTATACTATATTTATAGCCGGAGAGCTTCCGCCTTTTGCTGAAACTCCGTTATAATCTTTCAATGTGTAATCTATTTCCTGTACATCGACCATCGGATCACCTGCTGTGTAATACAATATTTCAGCCACCTTCTGGGTATGATATTTCACATATTCATCGGGGTTTTGAACCAAATCGTGGTAAATCTTACTGCCTTCGGTATCCGGGTTCAGCGATTCGAATACGACTTTAGGGTATTTGAAATTCTCCCATCCTGCTTTCATGTTTTTATCGGATAAGAGGACATCGGCAATGATTACATTTTCTTTTTTACCTGAAGCCATGGCTTCAAGCATATATTGGGTGTACACACCGGGTTTCTGGACAACACACAGAATTTCCTGAAACCGCGAACAGTATTTCTGATCTTTCCGTTCGTCAACAACAGTCCATTTCTTTCCGTCGTTGGAACCCTTCAATACCCAGGAAGCAGGATCGTGAGCCGGTGTCTCTCCCGAAGAATATATTTTGTAGCTCAATACAGGCATGCTGTATGAGGTTTGAAATGTCAATTTATTTTTACCCGGCGTACCTGTGTAATAGGTTGTGGGGTTGTTATCTGTAAGCTGCGGATAATCAGCCTTTATCTCCTGACCTTGGCAAGTCAGGATTGATATAGCAAAAGCCAGAAATAGGATTCTCTTCATTATGTTTTCGTTATAGGGGTTAGATTTGATGCAAGTATAATTATTATAGGAAAAAGGTTAATTATCCTGTTCGGCAATAAAGGTATCCTGATGCACTTATACAATCATTACTGTATTATTTCATTATAGTAATGATTTTGAATAACGATACTATGACAAGGACATTGAATAAAAAAAGAATCATCAGCAACTCTCTTCAAAAGAAAAGCTGCTGATGATATCTATCTAAGGTTAATTTGTATAACCAGGATTTTGTACCAAACCAGGATTTACCATCATCTGATCGTAAGGAATCGGAAATAACAACAGATGAGAACTATTTGTAGGAGTATGATCCCACCAGCTTCCTGTAAGGAATTTTCCAAAGCGAATAAGATCCGTTCTTCTTTTTCCTTCGAATATAAACTCACGTCCTCTTTCAGCCAGAAGTTCATCCATTGTAAGAGTTGTAGTTGTATATTTCATTGCCGGCCAATCTTCTGCAGTAAAGGCTCTTTCTCTTGTTTCATTTATCAGGTCAACTGCTTCCTGAGTTGCAGTTCCTCCGTTTTTACGCATCAAAGCCTCTGCCTTCATGTAATAAATCTCTGTTAAGCGGTATAATACCCAGTCATTACTACAGAAGTTAGTTGAACCAAAGATATCTTCACGGTATTTGTGGAATCTGGCGCCACTGTTTTCCTCTCCGGTAGTCATACTAGATTCTGTTCCGCCAGCCTTTTTCTTTCTTATCTCATTCACAAATACTAAAGGCTCGTTAGCATATTCAACTGTACCATTTTGAGGTATACTAGTTCCATACTGGTACTGAGGCCCGATAAGCATCCATTCTTTCTTACGAAGGTCTCTGTCATCGAAAGCGTCATAAGCCGTAGGAATAACCACAACACCATTATTACCATCACGGTTTCCTCCGTTAATATATCTTTGACGGAAATGATAGAAATCGCCGGACCATCCACAACGCGTTGTGGTCAACTGATAATCATATGACATTACGAAAATATTTTCATATGAGGATGTTGTATTAGTTGTTGAATATGTAGTAAGGATATCTTCATCCAATTTCATTGTTCCCTGCTGTGAGCCACCCTCTCCTGCAATAATCTTATTACAGTATGTTATACAATCGTCCCATCGCGGGGTACCTGTATAGACTTCTGCATTGAGATATAAATCAGCTAAAAGGGCATAAGCGGCAGCTTTAGTCAAACGACCTGAATTTTTATTGGTCATAAGTGGAATATCATTGATAACACTCAGGAGTTCGGATTCAACAAAATTAAATACTTCCTGTCTTGAGTTTGTTGGAGGATACTGAACTTCACCAACCGAGGTCACGATAGGAACATTTCCCCATATATTCATTGCATTCAGATAATAGTATGCTCTATTAGCCTTCAATTCGGCAATATATGCCAAACGCTCAGCTTCTGTGATACCCATAGATGACGCCTCCCGGGCTTCAAGATTTTCGATACCGGAGTTACAAAAACCAAGTCCCATAAATATAAGATTCCAACAACCTTTCACCTGGTCATGAGTGGTAGCCCATGTATGATAATGTAATTGTATCCATTTTGCATTATCATAACCATGTATCCCTTTTTGAGGCCATGCTAATTGGTCTGCAGAGAGTTCATTCAGTCTCCATACATTTTCACGGGATTGACAGACGAATGTAGCACCACTATGCGTATAAGGACGTAGCACAGCTGATATTACCTCTTCTTTAGATGTATAGAAATTTGTTGTTGTATGGTTATGATATACCGTTTCATCAAGGTCTGTACAGGATGCCAGAACAAGAGAAGATATAAACGCCATTGATATATATTTTACTATCTTTTTCATATTATTACTTTTTCAAATGATTTATAATCAGAATTGGATATTACAACCAATAGAAAAACTTCTTGTTACAGGGGAACTCACATAAGGAGCCATACTTGGAGATAATCCGGTATCATCCAGTTCAGGAGATTCTCCCGAATAACTTGTAATATAAAACAAGTCGCGGGCTGTAACATATACACGAGCTGAAGAAACATAAGGAATCTTTGGCAGCGTATATCCTACTGTCAGATTATCTAATTTTACATAATTACCATTTTCCAAATAATAATCAGAATACTGATAGGATGCATCCACGCCGTCAGTAAAGACAGTTTTCAACACATTATAACCACTCCTCAAAGTTTCCACATTTTCGTATGCCATTTTCTGACGGTTGAGGATATCAAAACCGAATTTTCCGATGAATCCGACTGTAAAATCAAAGTTTTTATAATAAACAGTATTCACCAAACCCAGCCTCCATTTAGGAGCCCCATTACCTATTACGGTTTTATCCACATCTGTTATTTTATTGGCGCTTACTGCTTCGCCGTCTTTATTATAGAATAGCCAATCGCCATCAGCATCGAATCCGGCAAAACGCTTGCCCCAGAAATTACCTATTTCGTCTCCTTCATATAGACGCACAGCATCGCCCAAATCTCCATATCCTCCAATACCTCCGGTAGAGTAATAATCAGCAGAATTTGCAGAGAATTTCTTCAGCTTATTGGTAAATATCTTCGATCCTGTAAAGGCGACATTCCAATTCAAATCCTTAGTCGATATGGCGGTAGCGTTCAATGTAAGTTCGATACCATCGCTTGATAAAGATCCAATATTAGTCGTATAACTTCCATGAATATTAGAAGGCTGCGGAGCTAATACATTCTGAAGCAACAAGTCATCCGCTTCTCTTTTGTATAAGTCAATTGCTCCCTTGATACGATTGCCTACTACCCCGAAGTCGATACCGATATTCCATTCCTTTTTGGTTTCCCATTTAAGATTCGGATTCGGATTCTTGTTAGGTCCATAAGTCTGCTGCCATGTTCCATCATCTGTCAAGTAAGGATTACCGGTACCCAAAGTTGCTAACGATTGATATGGGCCGATTCCGGAGTTTCCTGTTTCTCCATATCCGATTCTCAGTTTTAAATTTGAAAGAGCAGTAACGGACTCCATGAAACTTTCATTCGATACATTCCATGCTGCCGATACTGAAGGGAAGTTACCCCACTTGTTATTCTTTCCAAATTTTGAAGACCCTTCGCGACGTAGTGACGCCTGCAAGATATACTTATTGTCAAAAATGTAATTAACACGACCAAAGAATGCGATCAGAGTTTCAGATTCTTTATTACTAGCCATACCCGCTTTCCCTGTGGTCAGGTAACTTCCTGCGCCAAGGTCGTTCTCTCCTGTTGCATCATTAAGGAATCCGGAATTGTTTGCTGAGAATTCTTCCCATACTGTATATTGATGGCTATAACCACCGACAATAGACACATTATGCTTATCAAGGAACAATTTGGAATATTCTGCCGTAGGTTCCACTGCGCTTTTATTTCTTACATAATGATATTTGCTTGCATATCCACCACCCTCGTAACTGTTAAGAGATGTTCTGGAATTTTGCTGATAATATACATTATCATCATAACTGTTACGCGTTAAACTACCAAACATAGAAAATTTGAGGTCTTTTATCGGTTCAAATATCAGTTTTGCGTCAAGTCCCGATGTGATTTCATATCTTCTGTTTTTTTGTTCGAATAAACGCGCGTACTTATTTTCATCAGAAGTAAGGTCCTCATAGAATGACCCATCCTCATTGTACATCGGATTAGTAGGATTAGCTTTCAGAGCTGATTCCCAACCCTCATTTCCCAATCGGTTCATATTTTCCTGAATAAGGGAAATATTAGATTGAAACGTCAGCTTATCGTCAAGTCCTATTGATGTTACTGAAAAACGTCCACCCCATTGCTCTCTTGTGTTGGCCTTACCAATACCGCTAAGGTTGCCATAAAATACGGAAGCTCTGTATGATGTGGATTCCGAACCTCCGGTCACCGAGAAATTATGGTTCTGGGATAAATTATTTTTATTAATTATCGCGTCATACATATTTGTATTGCCACCCCTGTCATAGCTCGAAGGATCATTACCTAGAGATGACATTGCAGACTTAAACTCATCTGCATTCATAAACTCAGGAGTGTTAAATTTATAATACCTGCTGAAATAAGTAGAATATTCGAATCGAGGTGTTCCTTTCGTTCCTTTTTTAGTAGTAATAATGATAACACCCGCATTTGCGCGAGAACCGTATATTGCGGCAGCAGAACCATCTTTTAAGATATCCATAGATTCGATATCACCCGGTTGCAACAGATTAAGATTTCCTCCGGGAACTCCATCAATAATGATCAGCGGACTCTTATCTCCATTAATAGAGACAACACCTCTCATCTGAACGGCAACCCCGGATGTAGGAGAACTACCTCCTGTGCGAGTCACAGACAATCCTGCTACCCTGCCTTCCAGCAAGCTCATAACATCACGGCTAGCTGCACCTCCGCTGTTAAAGTCTTCCGGTTTGATCGTTGAAATAGCAGTTGCAACATCAGATCTCTTCATTGTACCGTAACCGACAACAACAACATCATCAAGTACCTTAGCGTCTTCAACCATCACTATATCTAAGTTGGTTTTTCCTTTTAAAGCAATTTCCTGGGTATGAAATCCGACAAGAGAAATAACCAATGTGTGATTTCCATCAGGAACCCTCAGCGAGAATGCTCCTTCTACATCTGTTATAGCTCCGGTAGTAGTTCCTTTAAGCACAACACTAACACCGATCAACGGTTCTCCACTCTGATCTTTTACGGTGCCTTTTACTGTAGCTGCATTTTGTGTAACATCATTAATATCTCTCACGTCATTTGCGGATCCGGAGGCAAATGAGTATTGAACACATATAAACATGAGTAGTAAAAAAAGTATCCGCCTACCATAGCTTTTGTAGTAGCATGTTGAATTTTTATCTACAAATTTTCTCATAATATAATTTTAATTAAGTTAACTGGGAATAAATACACACTTTATTTAAGAGATAAAGAATATCTCAGTGCCTGAACATCATAAATAAAGGATTAGCTGGTTCTTCATAAATAAAGATTTTAAAAAAGTTAATAATCAAATATGTTCACCATGTATCAATACATGGGTATCAGAAGGTTTTTCAGAAAATTTAGACACAAAAAAACCTTATTCCAGAAGGTTTTTAACTTTCTGAAATAAGGTCAATGATTCTTTAACGTATAAAAATCCAGAACAAATGGATACTTTAAGTACCTGTTCTGCTAAGATTAGACTATTTTTTATTAAATTACGTCTCTCTCTCTCTC
>NZ_GL891987.1:0-150659 GCF_000213555.1 Dysgonomonas gadei ATCC BAA-286 | reverse complement strand
ACTTACTTACTTACTTACTTACTTCTCTCTCTCTCTCTCTCTCTCTCTCTCTCTCTCTCTCTCTCTCTCTCTCTCTCTCTCTCTCTCTCTAGCAAAATACAGCTAACCTCCAAATTTTCAAAAGAAAAAATGCAGTTAAACATTCCTGTATTTTGTAGTACATTGAACATATATACTGTTTGTTTTATAGAAAACATATATTGTTACTTATTCAATATCTCTCTTGCCTTTCACTTATTGGTGTCAGAGCAATCGTACAGCAATGTTAATTAATATAAAAATACAAGGGACTATCCTATTCGTCCAAATAAGTATACCAGATCGCCAGTGGCGGGCCGAAATACTTATTTGGTATATTAAGATACTGAAGCTAAATAAGGCTGAAATAGGCCTTAATTACTTACGTAGCCGGTATTCTTTGGGTGTCATGTTGTGCTTTTTCAGGAATTCGCGATAGAAGTATGACTTATTGTTAATACCTACCTTATACATGATTTCCTGAATGGTGAGGTTGGTTGTGATAAGCAGTTTGGCAACTTGTGTAAACCTATAATCTTTAATGAAATCGTTAGGGGAAAGTGTTGTTATTTTCTTGAATTTACGATAAAGGCTACGGGTGCTCATATTCAACTTTTCGGCGATGAATTCGGGCCGTAGGTTCTCTTCTTCCATATTATCCGATATAATATCGATAACAGAATCCATGAAAGCTTTATCTTCCTGATGGATCAACTGCCCATCTGAATATTTATACGCACTTTCGGGTGAATAGAAGTAGTCCTTCAATTCATCTTTCACCATTAATAAACGGTTTATGACCGAACGAAGCACCAGTGACGAAAAAGGTTTCGTCAGATAAGCATCTGCTCCTATATCGAGGCCCTCCGCCTGTTCTTTCTCACTGATTTTAGCCGATACAATTACGAGCGGTATATGCTTTGTAAATTTATCATCCTTCAGGTTATTTATAAACTCCAGACCATTCATACCCGGCATCATGATATCGGTGATAATAAGGGAAGGGGTCTCCGATTCTATAATTTTGAGGGCTTCGGGAACATTATAGGCACTCCTGATATGATAACTGTCGGATAAAATATCAGAGATGAGCCACACTATATCCTTATTGTCATCAACAATCAGGATTGTCTGCTTCTCTCCTGCGGATTGTCTCAATGAATCGGCATCCATTGGCAGGTTACTCTCTTCATCTGCCAGACGTTCTTCCTCTGTTACCTGAAGCACAGGCAATACTACTATAAATTCAGCAAATTTACCGATTTCACTCCTGACCGAGATATTTCCGCCAAGAGACTCCACTATATCATGGCAAATGGATAGTCCCAATCCATGCCGTGATGCCATCAACGGATAAGAGTCATTCGCCTCCGTATTTTCGAGCACACCGTAACGATCGAATATGGATGGTATGTTCGAATCTTCTATTCCCTGTCCTGTATTGTAAACACTAAGTACAAGCTGTTCGTTATCTATTCCGGCCGATATTTTCACCTTACCTTTTTCTGTAGTATATTTAAAGGCATTGGAAACCAGATTTACCAAGACCCGGTTGAATCCGAATACATTGGTATTCCAATATAAATCGGCAGGTATTGAAACTTCAAATGCTATACTGTTTTCTTCTGCAATAGGAATGAACCACTCCATTTGCTTTCTCACCAAATCTGAAACCGAGGCCTCTTCGACGTAGCTAAAGTCGAACTTACCTTCTTCCATCTTCCTGAAATCGAGAATCTCCTGTATCAGACCACTCAGGTTAGCTACATTGTCACGTAATATACCTGTATATTTACGGATATTTTTATCTACTTCGGCCGATTTTTCAATATAGTCAGTTACTCCTTTTATTACTGTCAGAGGGGTACAGAATTCGTGAGTAACGTTCGTAAAGAAATTCAGTTTTGCTTCCAATAACTTTTCTTTCTGTTCTTCGTTTATCTTCTGTGCAATCTGCATTTGTTTATCCATTATTCGTTTACGGATAAGGTATATGATATAAGAACATATAAGGGCAAACGCTACCACATATGACAAATAAGCCCAACTGGTCAGATACCATGGCGGCAGCTTCCTTATTTTTAGAGAATAATATCTCTCATCCGAATCGAACACATCATTTTTGTATCTTACTTTCAGTATATACTCGCCATGTGGAAGATTAGTGAAGGTGACTTCATTTGTTTTCTGGAGTTCGGTCCATGCTGTATTATAGTTATCCAGCAGGTACGAGTATTCATAATTTTCGCCGTTGATATAATCCGTTGCGACAAACGAAATGGTAAAAGAAGAGATATTAGCCCCGATCTCCAGGTATCCGTCTTTTTTATTTGTATAATCGTATAGCGACCGGCTCTCACCGGCTATCTGTAAGTCGAAGAAATACAGGGCAGGTTTATAATTACTTTGCAGATTGACCTCTTTAGGTTCTACCCATGTCAGCCCGTTTATACCACCAAAGAAAAGCCGTCCGGTCTGTGGACACTTCCAATAGGCATCGTCGGAAAACTCTGTTACCTTTAAATCAGGGTATGAGTAATTATGGAAAAAGTCGTTGCGTGGATTATATTTTATCAGACCTTTATTTGTGCTTAACCAGATGCAGCCATCAGCATCTTCGAGTATTCCGTGTATCATATCATTTATCATCCCATTCCGTCTGTCATACTGTTTTATCACAGTATTTCCATCTTTTAAAAACTGAATGCGGGTCATCCCTGAACTAGCACCGATATAGAAGGTAGAATCTTTGCTCTGATAAACACACAATACATCTCCGATAGCTGTATTTTCAGCATTTTTCATCTGTATGAAATCATACTGTTTACTTTTGACATTATAACGTGCCACCCCATAACCTCCACGGCTTCCAACAAATAGGGTAGATGCCCCGTCGTAAAACATAGAATGGAATTCAACACAGGTCTTATCTCCATTTTTCAGAATGTATTCATTCACAGATTTGACTGAAAGACGGGAATTTTCATCCTTAATGATAACTTCGAGCAAACCATTACCGGCCGTCGCCATCCATAGAGTAGAATCATTCACTTCACAGATCGAATGAACTTTCCCTATTGTACTTCCATCCTTTTCCGATAAAGATTTTATCGTGTTATCCTTATATGAATAATAGGAAAAACCCGGCCCTTCGGTCCCGATCCAGAGTATATTCCGGTATTTACTTCTCAAGAAACAAAATACAAGATTACTCGATAGCCCATTGGCAGTTGTGTAATTTAAAACCTGTGACTGAGACACTTCACGCTGATTGTGTTCATCGTAATTCCTGATTCGCATTATACCATCACCTTTCGTGCCCACCCACAGGTTCTGTGATTCATCCGCATAAATAGACCTGACCGGCTTTTGAGTACCCGAAAAAAAATTGTCGAATATTATGTTTCCGAACAGATCGTGTCCCTGATAGTACATTTGCACTCCTCTCCCATCAGTACCAATCCAGAGTACGTCCTGTTTTTTATCTTTGAGCAGACAGAAGACCCTTATCCCGAGATATACGGTTTCCGGTTTATAATCATTCTCTACATCTAACCTTATCAACCCGTTATCGTTGAAGGAGACAAACAAATCGGATTTAAAAGAAACCACACGGGATATCCCTCCATATTTTCCTATCAGCGAAGATAAGTCCGTGATCAATATTCTCTTATTATCTGAGAGATCGTACAGGTAGAGTTTTCTTTCGGCACTTATGTAATAAATCTTGTTATCTTCATAGTAAGCATTTATTATGCTTTTATCGTGTAGTAATGATTCGTTTACCTGCAACCTTATATCATTATTTTTCGAATCTGCGGCAATTTCTATATTTTTCAATTTCCCATCAGCAGTAATCATATAGAGTTCGTCATCACCACCAACGAACAGCGCCTTCACATTATCCATATCGGCCCCGGGTAAATGAATATCGGTAAAATTCTTACTCTCCCGGTTATAATGGGATATATAGTTCTTTTTACTTATAACCCATGTATTTCCTTTCCTATCCGCTGCCAGAAGCTTGGCCTCCGGCAATTCTGGGTACGATTCTATGACTTTTCGTTCTTTCAACGAAAACTTATTCAGCCCCAGGAACGTAGATATCCACAGATTACCTTCGTCTGCTTGTGTGATATTGTGAATAATATTACTGCATAAGGAGAACTCATTATCGAATTCGGACCTGTAAACAAAAGTGTTTTTTCCGTTATACAGATTCAATCCATCGTATGTACCGAACCACATATAACCATCTTTGTCCTGATACATGCAAAGAATCGCATTGTTCGACAAATCGAGTTTATCGGCTCTATGTAGTGTATATGAGGCATAGGACAGGAAGACATTGGACAGAAAAAAGACAGCCAATAAGTAAGACTTCTTGAAAATCCTGATATTTTTTCTATCATAAATGTAGGAAAGCAGATGTTTCATAACCATGGATTGATAAAAAGGGACATTCTTTTTTACAAAAATACAATTAACATCCGGATAAAATAAATAAACGTCATATAATGCTAGGGCAACCACACGAAATTTAGAGGCTGTAATAATATTTTTCGCTAAAACTTAAACAGGCTCCTATTCTTTTTGAAAAACTTTATCTATGGATATAGCTAATAGCTTGTAGCCGTTAGCTTGTAGTTCTTTGATGTATTGGAATAAGTAGTAAGTTATATGAGATACGAGATACAAGTTGCTAACTGATGACTGTAAATAGTGTGTCAGATTTTAACATTATATGGTTAGTAAATACAAATTATACTAATAATCGATATACTAAAACGCTTTTTCGTCTCCTTTGAAAACATTGGCAACTGTGAGGTAGATTATCTTCAGGTCAAGGAAGAAAGTCCAGTGTTCGAGATACCATACATCTCTTTTTACACGTTCTTCCATTTCCTCTACGGTTTTGGTCTCTCCTCTGCATCCGGTTACCTGTGCCCATCCTGTGATACCTGGTTTCACCAGATGACGGACCATGAATTTATCTATAAGGGAACTATAGAGGTCGGTATGTTGGAGCATGTGCGGACGAGGACCGACAACGGACATATCATTCTTGAATACATTGATAAACTGGGGTAGTTCGTCAATACTTGTTTTTCTCATAAATGCCCCCACTTTGGTTATACGTGGGTCTCCTGCAGTGGCTTGTTTTTTGTTTGCTTCGTCATTCAATCGCATCGACCGGAACTTGTAACAGTAAAATTCTTCTCCTTTTATTCCTGTCCTTTTTTGTTTAAAGAATACAGGTCCGGGAGAAGACCATTTTATGATGGCTCCGAAGATGATATATACAAATGGGAAAATAAGGGTCAGTACGAGACCGGAGAAAATGAGGTCGAATGTCCGCTTAATAAATCTGTTTGTAAAATGTTGTAAAGGCTCATACCTAAGACTCAATACAGGAGTAGATTCGATAAAATGTAAAGAAAATCGCCTCCTCATATATTTGTGAAACTCAGGTATAAGATGGAACCGGATCATATTTTTTTCGCAAAATCTTACTAAATCATAGACTAATTCATCCTGATTTCCTGACAGGGTGCAAAACATTTCGTCTACTTTAACATTCTTAACATACTCTTCTATATCAGAAATTTTTCCCAGATAATTCGGTAATATATCTTTCTTTGAAACATCGTTGTCAAAGAAACCTAAAATTTTGTAGCCGAACTCACTGAAAATAAGCGATTCGTATGTTTTTACAGCACTACTTCCTGCTCCTATAATAATGACTTGCCGATAATTATATCCCTTCTTCCTATACGACTTTAACAAGAGACGGAATAATACATGCCATCCTATAAAAATAGTCCCCATGATAAAAAAGCCTACAATCCAAGGAATTATAGGAATACTTATAATGTGGAATATAGAGAATCCTGCAGTTACCAACAATGCATAAAGAGTTATAAATGCTGACGATCGTTGGACTATTTTATCAAGGTATACAACGTTTGATGTAATGTGAAAACGTATAAATGAAGAAGTCAGAAAATAGCACAGGTTAATCAATAGAAATGCAATGATTTTCTCCCTGTAATGAAGGCTTTCGGTTACTTCGTCGTCTTGGCGGAATATGAAAAACGCCAGTAAAAAAAATATATTAATAAGGAACAAGTCGCCAAAACGAACTATCCAATCAATCAGGTAGCCATATCCCTCTTTTCTATCCGTACTATCCATAGTGTAAATAAAAACAGATTGCAAAGATAATATTTAGTTCTCAGATTCTAGCCTATTTACCCCTCTTCTGTATATCATAAATATTATTAAAGCAGATATGATAAAACTTGCAGATATAAGAACTGCATTTTCTTCGAAGGGGAAATTCTCTATCTGGCTTCCTTTTGGCGTATCATAGCACATATGAATGAGTACAACGTTTATAGCATTATGCATTATATGCACAATGACCGGAACCCATATGTTTCCTGACCATACAAACAGATAACCTAGTAATGCTCCTAATAATACCCGGGGTACAAATCCGTAGAATTGTAAGTGAATAGCACTGAAAGTAATCGCGGTGATCCAAATGGCAAGGTGCCGGTTTTTCACAATCTTCAGTATTATTTGTTGTAAGCAGCCTCTGAAAAAGAATTCTTCTGTCAAACCTGCCAAGACCGCAATCACCAAAAGATTGATGATAAGGGATATGATTGTTCTGTCTGCAAATACCAGTTTCAATGTTTTCTCCGCCGATTCCTCATATTCCTTCATCCAATCGAAGAACTCCGGTAATATCATCTGCTGGTTGTAGTACCCTATGCAGTTTATAGCCGGTTGGATAAAAATAATCAAGAGGATTGTACCAAGTAAGAATAATACGTCTATCTGCGTCCTGGTGTTTAAATAATTCTTAATACTGCCCTGATACAAAAAAGCATAAACCAGAGAGGGAATTAAAAACAGACAGACAGTTTGTATTACCTGTGCAATCTGGATGGAGGGCACTGATTGTAATGGATTATCGGCAGGCACCATTAGAAGAATAATCAAGGTAGCCATAATTAGTCCTGAAAAAGAAAGGAAACAGAAGAAGAAAAACTGTGACCAGCCTCCCATATTATATAATATACCTTTGTTGTCCATAGCCGTCACTTTTTATTTTTGATTAATGCGGAGCACAGTTATGCCTGTACAATTCTTTGAAGCCTGGCAGTACTCTAAAAGTGTTTTTTGTTCAATAATCACCTGCTTAGCCTTGCTTGATGCATGGATGAAATGCAACTTCTCTTCTTGCCAATAAGCAATTCCTATATGAGAATAATCTAAACCCTCTATTGATGTAGCAAATACGATTATATCCCCGGTTTTTATTTTTTGCTCATTATTATAGATTGCGACTGTAGGCAGTACTTCATAAGCATTTCTCTTAGAAATACCTTTTTCTATTTTATCCAGCTTCTCGATGTTTTGCTTGTTGTTTTTGAGATGCTTATATAGTTGAGGATGTGTTGTCATAAAGTTGATATTCTTTTTAACCTTCTCCCCTCCAATTTCTGAGCTGATATTTTTCAGCAACCCATGTTTTTCATTTTCATATATCCAATCACTTGTATAATGCAGACGGGATGTATAGCCGACAACCTCACCGTCCCGGTAACGCATTGTTATTAGTGTTTGCAGATAATTGTTGTAAGAAAAATCACCGGATTTGATAACCTGTGACAACGCAATACAATTTTCGACAAAAGTAGTACAATCAAATTCTCTCAGGTTGACAACCATTCTCTCTGTATCCGATACCTCAAGAGTGGACGCAACATATGGTTTTCCCAGAAAATATTTGGCGGTATTGATCAATACTTCTTCAAAAGATCTGTCCCTCTGCTTTTCAAACTGCTTTATATAGGTTTCGTAGATACGCACATCGGACGGAGTGGAGATTATATCTCCTCCTTTAGCTACATTCGATAGAGCTAGTAATGAGAGTATGAGTATAACTAATCTTGCAGGTTTCATATTTAAATAACAAAGATATTTAATGATATAACTACCAAAGCAATAGATAGATCCGACACCTTAACTCAGTCCTACAATCTTACCATCTATGATATCAATATATTCAGCCTGAGGGACAGCCGGTAAGCCCGGCATGCGCATAATGCTTCCGGCAATAGCCACTATAAACTCAGCTCCATTGTTAATTACAATATCATTCACAGTAAGAGTAAAGCCTGTCGGTGTACCATAAGCATGAGCATTGTCTGAAAATGA
The DNA here is from genome assembly GCF_000213555.1 of Dysgonomonas gadei ATCC BAA-286. Taxonomy (GTDB): domain Bacteria; phylum Bacteroidota; class Bacteroidia; order Bacteroidales; family Dysgonomonadaceae; genus Dysgonomonas; species Dysgonomonas gadei. The sequence continues at coordinate 142,409 of NZ_GL891987.1, read as the reverse complement.
GTATTGGGTTTTAGCAATACAGACAGGATAATGATTGATTCCCTGTTTCTCAATCAGAGCCAACTTTTTGCGGGCTTTATCTCCAATTCTGACTGATGCCGCCCCATATATCGATTTGGCAACCTTGTTAATTTTCTCTTCTATAGAATCACTATCTTTATATGTAAAGCTAAGATTCCGGGATGGCCTGTTCTCTACTTGTCTGACTACCTCTTCCGCAAATTCAATTGCTCCTTCGCCTCCCTTTGTAAAAGAATCATTCAAGGCAAAACTTACGCCCAATTGATGACAGTGATCTTTTATCAATTCTATTTCTTCTTCGGAATCGAAACCATACCGGTTTAGAGCAACCATAACGCTTTGTCCGAACGATTTCATGTTCTCGATATGCTTGTCAAGATTGGCAAATCCCTTTATTAACCCTTCCGTATTTCTCTCCTTAATACTTTCAATCGGTACATTTCCATGCATTTTCAGAGCTTGGGTGGTGGCTACGATGATGGTGAGCTTGGGTGATATTTGCCCCTTCCTGCATTTGATATTGAAGAATTTCTCTGCACCAAGATCTGCTCCGAATCCCGCCTCAGTGATTACATAATCGGCATGACTCATTGCCATCTTTGTTGCTATCAACGAATTGCATCCGTGGGCTATATTAGCAAATGGGCCTCCATGTATGATTGCAGGAGATTTCTCTGTGGTTTGCACCAGATTCGGGTTTATCGCATCCTTTAAGAGTACTGTAATTGCACCGGCTACACCAAGGTCTTTCACAGTGAAAGCATTCCCATTAGCAGAATAACCAAGAATAATATTCCCGATACGCCTTTTAAGATCTTCCAAATCGGAAGACAGGCACAGTATTGCCATAATCTCTGATGCAGGAGTAATTTCGAATCCCGTCTCAGCCGGAACCCCATTTTCCGAACCGTTCAATCCTGATACAATATATCTGAGGTTTCTGTCATTTACATCGAGCACCCTTTTCCATACTACCTCTTTGAGATAATTATCTGTACCCCTGTTCCGGTAAAGATAGTTGTCGAGCAGGGCTGTAATCATATTATGCGCGGATGTTATGGCATGGAAATCTCCGGTAAAATGGAGATTGATGTCTTCCATCGGGAGTACCTGGGCATAACCTCCTCCGGCAGCTCCGCCTTTCATCCCGAAGCATGGTCCGAGTGAAGGCTCCCGAAGCGCGACTATTGTCTTTTTCCCTATCTTATTCAAGCCTAAAGCTAAGCCGATAGATGTGGTGGTTTTTCCTATTCCCGCTTTTGTGGGTGTGATGGCTGTTACAAGGATAAGACTGCTCTTCTTCATTTTTTGGCCGTCAATGAAAGAGACAGGGATTTTTGCTATATGTTTACCATACTGATGCAGTTCTTCAGCATTGATTCCTGCTTTATTTGCCACATCTGAAATCTTGTCAAGTTGGATACTTCCGGCTATTTCAATATCTGTTTTCATTCTTTGTTACTGTGTATTTTCCGTTGGGAGCACAAAGATATAAATTTTTATTGTTCAAAGCCGCTTTTAATAACCTTGTAACAGGGTAAACGAAAAATCGGGGATTTTAACTACTGCCCTTATCTACATTTTTTAACTGCATATAGTTAAAAAGTAACAAAGGTAACACAGAAAGTAATTAATAATTAAGAATGAAAAATTAATAATTAGCTTGTCAGTCATCGGTGAACAACTTGTATCTCGTGTCTTGTCTACCCGTATCCCATATAACTTTCAACTTAGTACTTAAAACTTATTCCAATACTTCAAAGAGCTATCAACCAACAGCTAATGGCTATCGGCTTAAAAATGTATAGATAAACTTCTTGCATAAAAACACATATTTCGTCTGCCCTCACCTTGTAAGAATGATTGTATAGCTATACAAAATAAGAACAGGGATCAATAGATAATCCCTGTTCAACTATTCCTTAATTTTCTTGTAGTAGTTCTTCCAATTATTGTAGTCTTTTCAGACGGTACAGTAATTGTTGGATTGCTTCCTGATAGTCATCAATAATTGCCTGAGTGAAAGCTTCGGCAAACAATTCCCTTTGGCCTTCTGTATATTTAAAGAAATCCTCGGCATGTTTTACAATGTTTGTAGGATTCTTTGTTTCAGGAATTACAATATCCAGATCTCCTTTTACTGCATAAGAAGTTTCTACCAAACGATCTGTTACATCCAATAGGTCGCCGATGGCCTGATCAAGTGCAATGTGTGCGGCATAGCTTCCTTTACCGGTTATATGCCAGTGGTGAAGTTTCAGACTGCTGTTAAAAGCAAATACTTTACCTAAAAATGTTCCGATTTCTGCATTTACTGATGCAGCTTTCTTTTCTTTTAATGTAGATGTGCTCATAATTATAAAATTTATTTATTTATGTTGTTTCTATATAGACAAAGATAATGATTGCGATTTTCAAATCCAAGTATTAACAATTGAATGTGTAAATGTTAATATTGATTCTATCTATAATAGATTTTTAGTCTGATCTGTCCGATGTACAATAGGTAAACAATAAAAGTACCGCTTTTGTTTCAGTGAATCATGATATTTTATAATGAGCTGATACTCATCCGGTATTTATCAGTCCAAATACAACCGTCTCATTCTCACTATATCTACTTTTAGTTCTTTGACAAGGAAATTCATTATACTGCCGTGGTCTCTCTTTATCTGATTTATGCCGGCCTGCAGAAACATACGTTTTACCGTGAATATCGATTCTGCCCGCGGATACTTTGCTATGAAAGCATCATATTTATCACTCAGGTAAATTTTCGACATCAGGTAATCATCCATAACTGTTGCTTCATCCACTCCCAAGGCAAAGAGTACCAGTGCTGTAGCCATACCCGCCCTGTCTTTCCCTGCAGAGCAATGAAATATAAGAGGAGCACTAAGATTGTTCTGCACGATTGCAAAGAATATACGAAAGGCTCTCACGCATGCCGGGTTGCTTACCAGCAAGCGGTTCATATGTTTCATATGAGAGTCGATATTCGTTTTCAGCATATTAGCCTGAATTCCTTCCGAACTGAGATTGCCCGGAGTGATAGCTATAGGATAGGTAAAATGAACGGTTAGAGGCAGTTTGTCCGGTGAACGGCGGGATTCGCTTTGTGCCCTGAAGTCTATAACAGAAGTTATTGGTATACTTGAAAGGTATTTCAGATCGTCGGCTGTAAGATTGGATAATTCGTCTGCCCTGAAAAGCTTTCCCCATTTGGTATATCGTCCATCCATTGTTCTGAAACCGCCCAGATCGCGGAAGTTATAGCCTCCGGCCATGGGAAGGTGTCTTTCAGTGAGAATCAATCGTTCGTTACCACAGACCAATTCAAAATAAACGCGGCTATAGGTACTCACACTAAGGAAGAAACTGCCACTGCCATTGCCTGTCAATATGGGCATAGTTCTGTTTATCGTATCCACAGAACTTCCTGCATACAAAGACCAGTTGCCTTTAGCTTCAAGCTTCAGGCTTGCTTCCTTTGAATATTTCTCCCGTATTATTTGAGCTTTCCAAATGGCTTTATCCATTGTTAACAGAGATGTCCTTTCCTGATAATTATTTACCTCTTCTTTTACCATATTGTTAATACATGGCAAATATACGGAATTAGTTGAAATATTTCCTATCATAGAGTTAAATCACATTCAAGTGTAAAAAAAAGGTAAATCTTCGCAAAAAGAATGCATTCTATTGACAAACACATCAGACTAATGTATCTTTGCTATAAGACCTCCGTTTATCCGGAGATGAAAACCTTATATAATATCGTTATCTGACATATGTTTTAAAGAGATACCAAAGTAATAAAAGAGGTCGGAAGCCTCAACTAAAATGATTGCTTGTGACATGAAATTAAAACTATTTACCTGTGTTACATTATTAGTTACCTTGTATAGCTGTACTTCCAAACCTACAGTGATAGCCTTATGTGAAAGAGATGCTAAAGGTAATTATACATTAAAATGGGAGTTATACCCGGAAACAGATAATGTTCCGGCCGAAATATTCGTGTCGGATAATGATAGCGTTTTCCCATCCATTCCATCTTATACTGTAAAATCAAATGACTATATCGCTATAATAAACAGCACCTCCGACTCGGTAGAAAAGCGTAAATACTTCCGGATAAAGATTGCAGGAACAATGTCCAACATTATCACAAACCGCTTTTTCGAAATGGACAGTATACAGAACTTCCGGGATATAGGCGGATATGTAACAAATGACAATCGTGTTATCCGTTGGGGCAAAATATTCCGTTCGGGTAGTTTCTTTCGCATGACTCCCCATGATAGTACCGAATTATCCTGCCTGGGAATAAAGACGATAATCGATCTCCGGTCCGAAGATGTGAAAAGGCCCTTTATAGACCGTTTCAAAGGTGCGAATAATGTGCGTATCCCCATTTCAGAGAAAGGCTATAGCTCTATTTCACAGAAAGTACTGGAAGGCAAATTTCTTCGTGGCGATGCTGTAATCTATACACAGGATACATATAAGGATATGATTGTAAACTTTGCAGATGATTACGCCCGCTTTTTCGATTATCTCTGCGACGAGAATAATTACCCGATAGCATACAATTGTTACCTCGGTAAGGACCAAAGTGGTCTGGCTACCTATTTTCTCCTCCGCGCGCTGGACGTCCCTCTGGATGTAATAGAGGATGACTATATGTGGTCAGGAATAGGGATAGACCGTACCAAGCTGGTAAAAGATGCCGATAGCCTCACCGAATCCCGCCAGGAAGCACTCACTATGCTTACCAAAACAGACCTTGCATACCTGAAATACGGAATATCGTGCATCAGGGAAATGAGCGGCTCGGTAGATGATTATATGCTTAACCAATTGAAAATTACCCCTGACAAAAAGAAAAAGCTAAAAGAGATATTACTGCATTAACCGGTAAACCCCTATTGCCCCTAGTCAGTTGAGTTGGATAGAAAAATCGAAAAAGGTAACAAAGGTAACACAGAAAAGAATTAATAATTAAGAATGAAAAATTAATAATTAGCTTGTCTTGCTGAGCAAAGCATCCCGTCAGTGAACAGTCATCAGTCAACAACTTGTATCTTGTACCTCGTCTACTCGTATCTCTTTACTTATTACTTTCTCCTTTTCCCTTTCCCTTTCCTCAATCCGTCCTCGATGTGTATCCCGGAGGCAGAAACGGATAAAGATTCACCTTGGGTTTCTCTACCGGAGCGGCGGATGGTTGAGCAACAGGCGGCTGTTCCATAACTTGCCCTTGCTCTGCCTGCTCTTGCCCATTTTCCACTTCTAATTCTTCACTTTTCACTTTTACATACGCTTCGCTCCTGTGACCGTTGGTTCGTTCTTCTTCCAGTTTCCTATCCACGGCCGCCACTACCTCCGCATTGAGTGAACCGCCCGAACGGAAGCCATTCTCCTGCAATATCATCAGTTGGCGCCTGGTTTCCTCATCCTGTACTTCGATAACCAGCGGACGGCGCTCCGATGCAAGTAACCGGTCTTTGTCTTTCTTCCTTTCCTCCCGGTCAAGTACGTACTTTATCGCACGGATACTCGGCGGACAGAATTTCTTTTCCACTACACGGCATTTCTCCACATCGTTCAGCGGATCGTTTTTATCGGGGACATAGGTGACCTTCTCTTTTTTCTGCACGTAGCCTTCCAGCAACTGTTTCAACCCTATGCGTGCCGAGGCTATCATCACATCTTCGCGGTGGTCGATGGCTTCTTCTACCGCTTCTTTAAATTCGGGCTTTTCTTTTTTCCATTCGTAAAATGTCTTACGGCTGATTTTAAATGATTTGCAGATTTCTGATATGCTGCACAAATCCTGTTCTATCATCCGGATAATCTCTGTGGCTATTTTTTCTTTATACTTCATAAGATACTTAAATATTAATGGTTAATAATTAGTTTCTTATATAGATAAAGTTTTTTTGATAAATTTGAGGCTCGGCCGATTTTACAATTCAATTCGCCCCTACAAATGCAAAAAACCATTATATGAATTTTCGTGGGCTTACCCTACTTATTTATCCAAAACTTAGGATTTAATATATTAAATTTTTTAGTTTTGTATATTAACTATTTTTATTTACAATTAATTACCGCAACTATGCACAAGAAGAACCTGATTCTTATTCTATTCCTTACAGCAGGGATATTAGGCGGAAACGCACAAATAAGGAATCCCTTCAAAAGAAAAAAGAAAGAGGAAAAAAAAGAAGCAGCCGCTCCGGCGCCCAAGCCGGCCACACCTCCCGGAGCACCCAAGCCATACGGGGAAGTGATAACCAAAGAGGCAAAAACCAATGCCGGTTTCTTCAAAGTACATAAGGTAAAGGATAAATTCTACTTCGAACTTCCCGATTCCATTATGGAACGCGATATACTTGTAGTGAACAGAATCTCGAAAGCTCCTGTGAACAGGTACAAATCGATGGTTGGCTATCCCGGCGACCAGATAGGGGAAAACGTCATCCGTTTCGAAAAAGCACCTAACAATAAAGTCTTTATCCGCAGTATTTCGTATCTGGAGCAGGCAAACGATACATTGGGTATGTACCAGTCGGTAAAGAACTCGAATATACAACCCATTATGGCTACATTTGCCATACAGGCTCTGAATAAAGATTCTGTAAGCAAAACATCTGCCGCCGTCATAGATATTACCGATTTCCTGAATGGTGACAATAACGTTTTCTTCTTCGACACCAACATGAAGAAATACAGGGGCATCGGAAACCACTTTGCCGACAGGAGTTATATAGACACCATCAAAGCATACCCTATAAATGTAGAGATCAAAACGGTTAAGACATATGCGCAGGTACCGCCAATGGGATACCCGCCTCAGGCAGCACAGTATTTCCCTAACGACCCCATGACATACGAACTCAACAGTTCCCTCGTTTTGCTTCCGAAAGAACCGATGAAACCGCGCTTGTTCGATCCCCGCGTAGCATATTTTGCGGTAAGGTATACCGACTTCGATTCCAATTCGCAGGGGATAGATTATAAATCGAAAATTACCCGCTGGAGACTGGAACCGAAAGAGGGAGAATTACAGAAATATGTGAACGGAGAACTGGTAGAACCTAAAAAGCCGATTGTTTTCTACATAGACCCTGCCACGCCAAAGAAATGGGTACCATACCTCATACAAGGTGTCAACGACTGGCAAAAAGCGTTTGAAAAAGCAGGATTCAAGAATGCGATCATAGGAATGGAAGCACCTAAAGATTCCACATGGAGCCTCGAGGATGCACGTCACTCCGCAATCGTTTACAAGCCTTCCGATATACCGAATGCCAGCGGCCCGCATGTACACGACCCCCGCAGCGGTGAAATTATAGAAACACATATCAACTGGTATCACAATGTGATGCTCTTATTGCGCAACTGGTATATGATACAAGCGGGGAATGTGGATAAACGCGCCCAAAAACTGAAATTCGACGACGAACTGATGGGCGAACTTATCCGCTTTGTATCATCACATGAGGTAGGACATACATTAGGGCTGAGGCATAATTTCGGATCTTCGGCAACCGTACCTGTCGAAAACCTCAGAAACAAAGAGTGGGTGGAAGCTAACGGACATACACCTTCGATAATGGACTACGCACGATTCAATTATATCGCCCAGCCCGAAGATAATATTTCGGAAAAAGGACTCTTTCCTCGTATCGGTATATATGATGACTGGTCGATAGAATGGGGTTACAGATACTTGCCCGAATATGCGACTGCAGAGGACGAAATTCCGTTCTCAAACAAGACAATAATGGAAAAACTCCGGAGCGACAAACGCTTTACCTTCGGAACGGAAACCGATCCTGACGATCCACGCAACCAAAGCGAAGACCTTGGCGACAATGCCATGCTGGCAAGCGGCTATGGTATAAAAAACCTGCAACGTATTGTGCCGCAAATACTGGATTGGACTAAAGAACCGAATAAAGATTATGCGATGGCAACTTCCATATATGGAGAAGTTGTGACACAATATGGCCGTTATATGGGACATGTTGCCAAAAATATAGCCGGTATTTACCGTACCCCTCTGGTAGTGGAGCAATCCGGTAATTCGGAGGAGTTTGTTCCGGCAAGCATACAAAAAGAAGCAATGCAGTTTCTCGACCAACAGTTATTTTCTACTCCCGAGTGGCTGATCGACAAAACATTGATAACAAAAGCAAGTGTAGATCCGGTAAATTCGATCGGAAGTGTTCAAAAAAGAACATTGGACCGTCTGATTAGCAAATATACAATAGACAAGATGTTGCGTGACGAGGCATATAACGGTGCCGGTGCTTATACAGCTATCAATATGTTCAACGACCTGAAAAAGAGCGTATGGTCTGAGCTTACAAACGGAAAAGCAATCGACATCTATCGCCGCAACCTGCAAAAGAACTATGTCAATGCCCTCATCAGCATTGTAGACCCTAAGAATGCGGCTCCGCAGGCACAAACAAGAGCTTCGGATGCAACAGGCATTGCCCGTACACAATTAATCGATCTGCGCCAGAGCATACGCAATGCCGCTACCTCGTCATCGGGAATCAAGCGCAGCCATTTGCTGGACTTATTGGCACAGATAGAAACAGCATTGGATACCGGCAAATAATGTGGATAGATAGTTGGAACATCCCAATAGAAATTCTTTATTAATTTCTAATTTAATAATTATGAATAAGAACATTATTATTTCCATTTTATTACTCTTTGTTATATTATCCTCCTGCAACAAAAAAAGCGGGGAAGATAGGTCCAAACCTGTAATAATTGCATATGTAGGCGGATACAACGGACTGACAGATGTGAGTAAAATATCCCCTAATAAGATAACTCATATCAACTACGCCTTTGTAGATGTACAGGGAGGGAAAGCTTTCCTGACAAATGAAGCGACCGACACAGTCAATTTCAGGAAACTGAATGAACTGAAACAGCAAAACCCGGATTTGAAAATACTTATATCGATCGGGGGATGGGCATGGAGCAGGAATTTCTCAGACGCCGTATTGACTCCCGAAGGACAAAAGACATTTGCCAAATCTGCCGTTGAGATCATGAGTAAATATAATCTCGACGGAGTGGATATAGATTGGGAATACCCTGCCATGGAAGGGGACACAGGTAATGTATTCCGCCCCGAAGATAAGCAGAACTATACGCTGATGTTCGCCGCCATCAGGGCCGAATTGGATGAACTGGAAAAAACATCGGACAAGAAATATCTGCTCACAACAGCCGTCGGTGGCTCACAGGAGTTTATAAACAATACAGAGATGGGCAAGGCTCAGGAATACCTCGACTATGTAAATATAATGACCTATGACTCCCAATCGAAGGAAAAAGCGATCCATCACACCAATCTTTTAGCGTCGGATAAGTACAGCGAGTCTAATAGTGCCGATATAGCTGTAAAAGCCTTCAATGCAGCAGGCGTACCTATGGAAAAACTGGTAATGGGCATCGCTTTCTATGGCCGCATCTATAAAACGAAGAAAGATTCATCGAAAGGAGTAGGTGACCCGATAACCGAACAAATACAGGGAAAAGGATACACATTTATCAAAGATAGCCTGGTAAACCGGAATGAATATTACAGATATTGGGACGAAGCAGCGCAGGCTCCTTACCTGTTCAATTTTTATAAGGGCGAGTTTGTAACCTATGACGATGAAGAATCGGCAAAAGCAAAATGCGAGTACGTGAAGACCAACAGAATGGCCGGGGTTATGTTCTGGGAATACAGTTCAGACCCTAAAGAGTACCTGTTGAATGCAATTAACCAGGTACTGAAATAATAAACTTTAACCCTCTCCGTTTTAAGGATTGAACTTCTGTTTGTACTTTTGATTATTAACTAAAGTGCAGAATAATATAGCAAGCCACTTTATAAAATATAAATGTGGCTTGCCTTGTAATTATAGGTTTTGAATGAGAAAAAAACGGATACTTTGGGCCGATGACGAAATAGATGTGTTGCGCGCTCATATTCTTTTCCTTGAGGAGAAAGGATATGAGGTAACACCTGTAAACAGTGGTCAAGATGCACTGGACAGCGTAAAGAGCGAATCTTTCGACATTATATTCCTCGATGAAAACATGCCGGGACTAGCAGGTATGGAAACTCTGAGCCTTATCAAGGAGATAGACCCCAATATCCCGGTGATCATGATTACCAAGAGTGAGGACGAAGGCATAATGACACATGCTATAGGTAAAAAAATAGCGGATTACCTCATAAAGCCTGTCAACCCGAATCAGATACTTCTGTCCCTGAAAAAGAATCTGCACAAAGACGATATCGTTTCCGAAATAACGCTTGAAGGATACCGGGACGAGTTTTCTCAGATAAGTACGCACATCAATGATTCCACCGATTTTAACGACTGGATAGATATCTACAAGAAACTGGTATATTGGGAAATAGAATTGGATGCTTCACAAAGCCCCCTGACAGACCTTTTACGTGTACAAAAACAGGAGGCTAATAATAGCTTCTGCAAATATATAAAGAAGAACTACGAATCATGGATACAAGATGAAAGGAACAAGCCACTAATTAGCCCCGAGCTTTTTCCAAAAAAAATACTTCCCTTATTAGAGAAGGGAGAAAAAGTATTTTTTATCCTGATCGATAACTTCCGTCTCGACCAATGGTGGGAAGTAAAAGACCTGCTGGCTGCCGATTTCAATATTTCGGAGGAAGAATATTTCAGCATCCTGCCCACAGCTACGCAATACGCGCGTAATGCTATTTTCTCCGGACTGATGCCATCGCAGATTGTGAAGTCTTATCCCGACTTGTGGGTGGAAGAGGATGAAGACGAGGGTAAGAATCTGAATGAAGAGATATTTTTACAGAAGCAATTGGAAAAATACGGAGGGAAACATACCTTCTCTTATAATAAGCTGCTGTCGTCTTCATCAGGAGAGAAACTTGTCCAGAATATGAATTCATTGAACAACAAGTCGCTGAATGTCATTGTTATCAATTTTGTAGATATGTTGTCCCATGCTCGTACCGAGTCGAAGATGATACGTGAACTGGCTTCGGACGAAGCGGCTTATCGCTCGCTGACCCGTTCGTGGTTTAAGCATTCCAGTACGATGGACATTTTGCGAAAGGCAAAAGGAATGGGTTATAAGATTATACTTACTACCGACCATGGTACTATACGTGTGAAAAGTCCGGTGAAGGTCATAGGAGATAAAAGCGTAAACTCTAATATCCGTTATAAATTCGGACGGAATCTGGAATATGACCGTAAGAAAGTCTACGACATCCATTCTCCGGAGAAAGCAGGATTGCCGTCTCCCAATATAAGCACAAAGTATATCTTTGCCACAGGGGATGATTTCTTTGCATATCCAAATAATTACAACCATTATGTATCATATTATACCGATACATTCCAGCATGGAGGTATTTCTATGGAGGAAATGATCGTACCTGTTATTACATTGACAGGAAAATAGCGGGACCGTTTTTCTGATATATAACAGGAAAAACACAATAAGGTAAAGTATGTTCTTGTTATTCCTTAAAAAATATCCCAATGATGTTCAAAGTTATAAATATATAATGCTATAACCCGAATTATTCCTAAATTTGCAACTCAACAAAACTTAGTATGGATAAAAAGCTTTTAATAGCAAAACCAGTAACGGAAGAGCTGAAAAAATTCAATACCTATTACAAAGATTCTGTCTTTTGTAATAACGTAAGGATTCAGGAGATTATAGATTATATAATGAAATCGGATGGTAAACGGATACGTCCCATTCTGTTACTATTAGCGGCAAAGGCCTGTGGAGAAATAAACAATACGACTTATAACTCTGCCATTACAGTAGAACTTCTGCATACAGCTTCCCTGATACATGACGATGTTGTTGATGAATCCAAAATAAGGAGAGGAATGGCTTCGCTGAATGCTATTTACGATAATAAAATGGCCGTGCTTGCGGGTGACTATTTTCTATCTACAGCCTTAATTAAAAGTGTATTGACCGGAAATATTGAGATCATATCCCGCGTTTCAGATCTGGGCCGCGACCTTGCCGAAGGGGAATTAAACCAGCTCTCGCTAGTCAAAGAACTGATTCTGGATGAAGATGAATATTTTCAGGTAATCAGGAAAAAGACAGCATCCCTAATGTCAGTGTGCATGCGTATAGGGGCAATGTCAGTGGACGCATCAAGTGAGGAAGTTGAAAGATTTACCAAATTGGGAGAATATCTCGGAGTTTGTTTCCAATTACGGGACGATATATTCGATTACTTTACCGATGCCATCGGCAAGCCTACAGGAAACGATATACGTGAAGGAAAAGTTACGCTTCCCTTATTATATGCTATAAGTTACGCTCCGGAAGATGAGAAAAAAGAACTATTGTCTGTTATATTCTCTTACAACTATACCGACGAAAACATACATAAGCTTATCAGCTATGCCAAAGAGCATGGAGGTATAGAATATGCTTACCGCAAGATGGAAGAATATAAAAATAGAGCGGAGGAAATAATCGCGACAGTTTCAGACACTGAGGTGCGCGAGGCGTTGGAAGCCGCCGTAGAATATATAGTGGAAAGAGCTTATTAAAACTCTTTTCAGAGACTGATCAGTAATAAATAGACACACACTGCCGGAATAGCCAGTATCGTACTGTCGAAACGGTCGAGAATGCCGCCGTGTCCGGGTATCATACTGCCCGAATCTTTTACTCCCAACGTACGTTTTATAAGTGACTCGAAGAGGTCGCCCCAGGTTCCGAATACGACTACTACCGCTGCGAAACCAAGCCATGCGATAGTGGAGAGATTGGTAAAAAAGTGTGCAAAAATAAGAGAAGAGGCTATAGCTACCATTGCTCCGCCAACGAATCCCTCCCATGACTTCTTAGGAGATATACGCTCAAATAAGCGATGTTTTCCAAAAGCCATACCTGTAAGATAGGCAAAAGTATCGTTTACCCATATGGTTACCAACAGGGCCAGAATATATACATAATGGTAACTTCCGGGTTCATAAGCAAATACAAGATAATTTGTCAGCGCTAAAGGGCCTGCAATAAAAATCTGTCCCAGCAGCGAATAGGATAAAGACTGAATAGGATTTTCACGTTTCATATACAATTCACTGATGAAAAGGACCATCAGGTAAACCATATACGGTACAAAGGCAACTACTGACGCTGAATAAACACAATAGTAGAATCCGCCTAAAAAGAGGAAAAATCCGCCCAATATATTCCATGTCCGGATAACGGGAACTTTTGCAGCTTTTTCTATCAATCCGTAAAATTCATACAGACATAATACAATAAGTAATGAGAATATGACAAGAAAAGTGTACTCATTTATGAGTATTCCACCGAGTAGCAAGCCGATGAATACGGCTCCGGCGAGGATACGGACAACAATATTAGGTAATTTCAAGGCGTTTCTTTTTTCATTATAACGTAACAAAAGTAGTAAAAATAGAGATATTTCATCCAGATATTCAGAAAATAAAAGGTATTGACAAGTCTAGCCATATTTTTTCCTGAATAATGCGAATCAGTAGTTGAGTTTTAATGTTCTATTATTTTCTGCTGCACTTCGTTCCGCTTAAACGTTCATTTTGGCATTGCCCAAAACGAACCAAAAGGCTAGCGCTCCTGTTGAGTCGCCTACGCTCCTCGATTTTCAATTCCTCGTGGTACCCAAAACCGTCTTGACGGCTGAATCAAACAAATGGGCTATCGCCCCGTTTGATTCTACCCCGCCTGCCTCACTAATGCGCAAGGGCTGACGCACATAGGGCTAAAGCATGAAGATACACTGTCCTGTCGCCGCGTCGCGATAACGGCCTCATTCCGCAGGTGGGGCACCCAATCCGTAAAGCGGAGGTGTAGGGCAAAATAGGATAGCTGTTATACACGGCTGATAATCCGGCTAAAGATAACTCCGTATTATTTTGCCCCACCGGAACTGCGATTTTGGGTCGCCGGAGGGATACAGCCTTGATTTTTGTAACTTTTTATCAAGAAAAAGTTAAGAAAAACAAGCCGGATGGCACGTTAGAAAAATAGAACATTAAAACTCAACTACTGATTTGTATTATTAATTGCTTTCCGTGTTACCTTTGTTACTTTTTGGCTAAATATAGTTAACGAATATGAAAATGATAGTAAAAAAATAGTGTAAAAGTATCATATTTTAACAATATATAGTTAATGTATGTAAAATAAGGCAAGTGGAAATAAAAAATGATGATACTGAAAAGGTGTGCAGATTTACACAAAGGGCACAAGCAAAAATAGTGTAAAAGTGTAAACTTTGTCAACTTTTATACAGAAGCTACAATCATACGAATTATTAATTTTTTTCATTCTTAATTATTAATTGTTTTTTATCTTTGTTTCTTGTTACTCAATTAACTCCTTTAGATGTTAGTAAAGGTTTTCGGCGCAGCTGTACAAGGCATACTTGCAACATTGGTTACAATAGAAGTAAACTGTTCGAAAGGCATAAAGTTTATGCTTGTCGGACTTCCTGATGCATCCGTAAAGGAAAGTCACGAACGTATAGTTTCGGCGCTACAAATAAACGGCTATAAATTCCCTCGTCAACAGATCGTCATCAATATGTCCCCCGCCGATATAAGGAAAGAGGGTACGGCATATGATTTACCTTTGGCAATCGGGATACTGGCTGCCTCGGAAGGCCTGAAATCGAATAGACTTGAAAACTACATGATTATGGGAGAATTGTCACTCGATGGTAGTATACTTCCCATAAAAGGAGTTCTTCCCATAGCCATAAAAGCCAGGGAACTCGGTTTTAAAGGTCTGGTCCTACCCCGCAAAAATGCACGTGAAGCGGCTGTAGTCAACAATTTGGATGTATATGGGGTGGACAACATAAGCGAAGTCGTAGACTTCTTTAATGAAGAAATAGAACTGGAAAAAACAATAATAGATACCCGCGCCGAATTTTATAATGCGCAACAGATTTTTGAATTTGATTTTGCAGATGTAAAAGGACAGGAAAATGTAAAGCGGGCACTGGAAGTTGCAGCTTCGGGCGGACACAATCTGATTATGATAGGCCCTCCGGGAGCAGGAAAGTCGATGATGGCGAAGCGAATGCCATCGATCCTTCCCCCCTTTATTTTGCAGGAAGCATTGGAAACAACCAAAATTCATAGCGTTGCAGGCAAAATAGGGAATGAAACTTCTCTGATGGCTCAACGCCCTTTTCGTAGCCCTCATCATACCATCTCCGATGTGGCACTGGTTGGCGGCGGAGCCTATCCTCAACCCGGCGAGATCAGTTTAGCGCATAACGGGGTTCTTTTTCTTGACGAGTTACCCGAATTTAGCCGTAGTGTACTCGAGGTTATGCGACAGCCGCTCGAGGACCGGAAAATATCTATATCGAGGTCGAAGTTTTCGGTTGAATATCCGGCCAGCTTCATGCTGGTATCCTCGATGAATCCATGTCCTTGCGGATATTACAACCATCCTGAAAAGGAATGTGTTTGTCCAGGCGGCGCTGTCCAGAAATATCTGAACAAGATATCGGGTCCGCTCCTTGACCGCATAGATATACACATCGAGATAGTTCCCGTACCATTTGAAAAGATATCGGATAAAACGCCGGCTGAAGCGAGCAAATCGATAAGAGATCGCGTTATAAAGGCAAGAGATATACAGGCTCAACGCTTCAAAGATGAGGATGGAATATACTGCAATGCGCAGATGACTCCAAAGCTTCTTGCCAAGTATGCTTCTGCGGACGAGACAGGTTTGCAGTTATTAAAAACGGCGATGGACAAATTCAATCTGTCAGCCAGGGCCTATGACAGGATATTGAAAGTATCGCGGACAATTGCAGATTTGGATAGTTCCGAAAAAATAGAGCCGAAACATTTGGCTGAAGCCATAAACTATCGTAATTTAGACCGGGAAACTTGGGCAGACAAATAGTATAAATATAAAGATAAAGAACGAGCCATGACTTTTACCGATTTGAGTAATGCTATTTTCGAAAAATCAATTAATGATTATCATAGAACGGACAACGTAGATAGTCCTATCAGTAATCCTTATACTGAGAAATCGATAGAATATTTCCTGTATCTTAAAAACTGGATAGATACGGTTCAATGGCATCTGGAAGATATTATCCGCGACCCGGATATTAATCCGGCAGAAGCCTTGTTAATAAAGCGCCGTATAGATAAATCAAATCAGGACAGAACAGATCTGGTAGAACTCATAGACAGTTATTTTCTGGATAAGTACAAAAATATAAGCCCTTTGTCCGATGCCCGTATTAATACCGAAAGCCCTGCATGGGCGATAGACCGTTTGTCTATCCTTGCTCTTAAGATATATCATATGCAACAGGAAGTGGACAGAAAGAACACATCCGCAGATCATAATGAACAAGCATCGAAGAAGCTCCAAGTTCTACTCACTCAGCGTAAAGATCTTTCTACGGCGATAGAAGAATTACTGGAGGATATAGAGACAGGGAAAAAATATATGAAAGTGTATAAACAGATGAAGATGTATAACGATCCTAGTCTCAATCCTGTTTTATATGCAAAAACACAATAAATTCGATAGAAGTTCACAAATTATACGATTATGTCTAAAGTTCTGGTAATACGGATATCTTCCTTCGGAGATGTGGCTATGCTCGTTCCGGTTGTATATTCTGTTGCCGCAAAATATCCTCAAGATCGTTTTTCGGTAATGACACGGAAAGCATTTGCCCCCCTATTCGAGAATCTGGGATTCAATGTAAATGTTATTCCACTCGATATTAAGAAGAAGCACCGGGGATTAATAGGTTATTTCAGGGTGATGAGACGGTTGTTTGCCATGAGGTTTTCTCATGTGGCTGATGTACACGACGTTTTGCGGTCGAAAAGTATACGCCATTCCATGTTTCTCATGGGGCACAAAGTTGCACACATCGATAAAGGAAAGAGCGAAAAGAAATATGCGATAGCTCATAAGCAACTGGATCCCCCACTTAAACATACAATGCTGCGCTACCAGGAAGTTTTTGATAAATTGGGTTTTCCTGCGCCAATGGTATTCAATAATTTCTTTGATTTCGTACCTCGGAATTTTTCAGATCTTAAATCCGTTGTTAAAGAAAAAAACGGCAAATGGATTGGTATAGCCCCTTTTTCTAAGCATAGGGGTAAAATATATCCTTTAGAGAAAATGTCGAATATAATTGATATCTTATCTAAGAAAGAGGGAGTTACTGTATTTCTGTTTGGTTCGGGCAAGGAGGAACAAAAGGTATTGTCCCACTGGGCATCCAAGTATCCGAATACGGTCAACCTCACGGGAAAACTCAACTTGCAGAAAGAAATGCTTCTTATCTCATATCTGGACGTCATGCTGTCAATGGATTCGGCTAATATGCATCTTGCCTCATTGGTGCAGATACCTGTGGTATCTGTTTGGGGAGCAACTCATCCGGCAATGGGCTTTTATGGATTTAGACAAGATATAGCTAATGCTATTCAAGTCGATTTAGAATGTAGGCCATGTTCAGTTTTTGGAGAGTTACCTTGTCAGAGAGAGAATGAGGAATATGCCTGTATGGAGAGAATTACGGAGGAATCTGTTGTATCAAGAATATATAAAGTACTAGATAAGATAGACCCATGAGAATTGCGATCCTTTCACCATTTTATCCTTACAGGGGAGGTTTAGCCCAACTTAATGCCCGGCTATATACAGAACTTTCCAGACAAAATGAGGTGAAAGCATTCACGTTTACGACCCTCTATCCCGATTTTCTATTTCCCGGTAAGACTCAGTATGTAGCTGAAGGCGATACTGCTACTGTAATAGACAGTGATCGTGTATTGAACAGTATAAACCCTTTTACATATATCCGGACAGCCAGGCATATTAATAAGTATGCTCCCGATCTACTTATTATACCTTACTGGATGTCTTTCCTTGCACCTGCCTATGGCTCAGTATGTCTTTTCCTTAATAAAAGTACCAAAGTCGTGGCCCTTGTTCACAATGCGATCCCACATGAGAAAAGATTTGTGGATAAGTCTTTTGCCCGCTTTTTCTTCAATAGATGTGATGCGTTTATTGTCATGAGTGAACCCGTCCGGCAGGATTTACTTTCCCTGAAAAAAGATGCGAAGATACTACTACAGCCACATCCTATATACGATCAGTATGCTGAACGTACGGATAAAGCCTCGGCATGTAAGACGCTGAGGATTAGGGAAAATAAGAAGAACCTTCTTTTCTTCGGGCTGATACGCGATTATAAGGGATTGGATATTCTTATCGAAGCGATGGGAATGCTGGACGACTCCTATCAACTGATCATAGCCGGTGAGAGTTATGGCAGTTTTGGCAAATATACTGAACTGATTAATCAATCACCTTTAAAAGATAATATAGTTGTCTTTGAACAATATATCCCCGATGATATGGTATCAACCTTATTTTCTGCAGCAGATGTGCTGGTCTTGCCATACAAGTCTGCAACACAAAGCGGGGTGGTGGCTTTAGCTTATCAGATGGAGCTGCCTATGATAGCTACGAATGTAGGCGCACTGGGAAGTACTGTTAAGGATTCTAATACAGGTTTGGTTGTACCTGAACCTACTCCTGGGGATATAGCCGAGGGTATAGAGGAGTTCTTCAGTTCGGATACAGAACTCTATAAAGATAATCTCAAAAGAGAAAAGAGACGGTTGTCGTGGGATAATTTCACCCGGTCAATCGAATCTTTCTTCTCCAAACTGTAGTTCAGTTATATTATTCGGATCACTTCATTTTGAATAATCCGTATTTAAGCATACAGATAAAAGCTCTTACTCCGTCTCTCCAGCCTATCTTCTTGCCTTCCTCGTAAGTCCGTCCATAATAGGATATACCCACTTCATAGATCCTTACATGGGGATATCTCGCTACTTTGGCTGTCACTTCCGGCTCAAATCCGAAGCGTCTCTCCTGCAAAGGGATGGACTTGATAATATCTGACCGGAACAACTTATAGCATGTCTCCATGTCCGACAGATTGAGGTTGGTAAACATATTGGAAACGAATGTCAATAGCTGATTTCCGATAGAATGCCAGAAGAAGAGTATACGATGAGGTTTTCCTCCCATAAATCTTGAGCCGAATACAACATCTGCAAATCCGTCTATGACAGGTTTTAATAAGATATTGTACTCTTCCGGATCATATTCAAGGTCGGCATCCTGTATTATAAGGTATTCACCTGTAGCCTCTTTGATTCCCCTATGTAGGGCAGCTCCTTTACCCATATTCACAGGTTGTTCGAATAGTTTCATGTCTGCTTGAGGATGTTCAGCTATATAGGCTTTTACGACCTCTACCGTATCATCTTTTGAACAGTCATTAACAATGATAATTTCTTTGTCAAAATTACCTATCAGTTCCACAGCTAAGACCTTATTCAGTATCAGATGTATTGTTCTGGCTTCGTTGTATGCAGGAATTACAATTGAAAGTTTCATGTTTAGTTATATTTATGTCTTCGTAAAAGTCTTTATTTAAGGATACTATCGAAATACGCTATAGTTTCGGTAAGTCCTTCTCTCAATTGGATTTTAGGCTCCCAGTTCAGTTTCTCTTTGGCCAGGCTAATATCCGGTTTTCGTTGTTTAGGATCATCGCTTGGCAAAGGCTTAAATACTAATTTCGATTTAGAACCTGTTAGTTCCAGTATAAGATTAGCTAGCTCAAGCATCGTGAATTCACCCGGATTACCGGTATTTACAGGGCCTACAAACGAGTCATCAGTAGCCATCATTCTTATCATGGCTTCCACCATATCATCCACATATTGGAAGCTGCGTGTTTGTGTGCCATCCCCGTATATGGTGATATCCTCCCCTTTCAGTGCCTGCACTATAAAGTTCGAAACCACGCGACCGTCTTCCGGATTCATCCGGGGACCATACGTGTTGAATATGCGGACGATCTTAATCCTTACCCCGTTCTGGCGGTGATAGTCCATAAATAATGTCTCGGCACAGCGCTTCCCTTCATCATAACAGGAACGTATCCCGATAGGGTTTACATTTCCCCAATATGACTCGGGCTGAGGGTGTACATGAGGATCGCCATAGACTTCGCTTGTCGAAGCCTGAAGTACTTTCGCTTTCAGGCGTTTCGCCAGTCCAAGCATATTGATGGCTCCCATGACGGAAGTCTTAATAGTCTTAATGGCATTATACTGATAATGAACAGGAGAGGCAGGGCATGCAAGGTTGTATATCTGGTCCACATCGACATGAAACGGGTGGACAACATCATGCCTGATCAATTCGAAGTAAGGATTGCTAAGTAAGTGTATGACATTCTCTTTAGAGCCGGTGAAATAATTGTCTAAGCATAATACTTCATTGCCTTCATTAAGAAGTCTTTCGCACAAGTGTGACCCGATAAATCCGGCTCCTCCTGTTACAAGTATTTTTTTTCGAGTCATTAGCTTTTAGTCTATCTTATTGTTTGTAAGTTCGTTTCGGGATACAAAGGAATGAAAAAATACAATGTGTCTGAAATTCTTTAACACTTTATTTACCTGAAACTATTTTCTTTATATCATTTAACTTGTTCAAGGCTTCCATTGGCGTCAGATTATTGACATCCAGCGATTTTATTTCATCTCTCACCTGGCTAAGCACAGGGTCGTCTAACTGGAAGAAACTAAGCTGATAACCTTCCCTGTTTTCTTTAATATCCTTGATAGGCTTAGATATCCCCTGTTTGCGGTTATCTGTTTCCAATTGCTTGAGTATGTTGTTTGCCCGTTTCACAATGCTTTGAGGCATACCGGCCATCTTAGCTACATGAATACCGAAGCTGTGCTCACTGCCACCGGGAACCAGTTTGCGAAGAAAGATAATCCTGTTATCCATCTCTTTGACCGAAACATTGAAATTCTTAATCCGCTTAAAGGATTTCTCCATCTCATTCAGTTCATGGTAATGTGTGGCAAACAGAGTCTTTGCTTTCGCTTTCGGATGCTCGTGAATGTATTCCACAATAGCCCATGCAATAGAAATACCATCATAAGTACTGGTTCCCCGGCCCAGCTCATCAAATAAGACAAGACTACGCGGAGAGAGATTATTCAATATATCGGCAGCCTCATTCATTTCCACCATAAAGGTTGATTCACCCAGCGAAATATTATCAGATGCCCCGACACGGGTAAATATCTTGTCCACCAGCCCTATCTGGGCAGATTCGGCAGGGACAAAGCTACCGGCTTGCGCCATCAGTGTAATTAAAGCAGTTTGGCGAAGTAAGGCGGATTTACCGGCCATATTCGGCCCGGTTATAATGATTATCTGTTGCGAATTACTATCCAGAAAAACATCATTTGTTATATACGATTCGCCTAATGGCAGTTGCTTCTCAATGACCGGATGGCGTCCGTTTTTTATCTTCAATGCATCTGTATCATTGATTTCGGGACGGATATACTTGTTCTCCTTGGCCACTTTGGCAAACGACAGCAGGCAGTCGGTCTGTGCAATCAGATTCGCGTTTACCTGTATAGTCGGGATGTATTCTACAAGGCTGAGTACAAGGTCATTAAAAAGAGCAGTTTCGAGGGACAGGATTTTCTCTTCCGCACCCAGAATTTTCTCTTCATAGTCTTTCAGTTCCTGTGTGATATAACGTTCTGCATTTACCAGAGTTTGCTTACGGATCCATTCGGCCGGAACCTTATCCTTGTGCGCGTTCCGTACTTCTATATAATAGCCGAATACACTATTGAAACTTATCTTGAGAGAGGAGATTCCGGTAGCTTCAGTCTCACGTTGTTGTATTTTCAGCAGGTAATCTTTTCCGGAATACGATATATCCCTCAACTCATCGAGTTCTGCGTTTACTCCCTTATTGATCACGTTCCCGCGATTCAGCATTGTAGGCGGATCGGGATGTATTTCCTTTTCTATACGTTCGCGGATAATAGGGCATGGATTGAGCTTTTCCCCTATTTCTCTCAGGCTTGGCTCGCTCGATGCCAGAAATGCCTCGCGTATAGGTTCTATGGCTTTCAATGCTACTTTCAACTGTACTACTTCACGCGGGGTAATTCTGTTTACGGCTACTTTGGATATAATGCGCTCCAAGTCTCCTATCAATGAAAGCTGTTCTTCCAGCAGGCCTTTTAATTCCAGGTCCTTGAAGAAGTATTCGACTACAGACAGCCGGCTGTTTATAGGCTTCGCATCTTTCAGCGGAAATACCATCCAGCGGCGAAGCATACGGGCGCCCATCGGCGATGTTGTCCTGTCCAGAATGTCGAGGAGGCTTTTTCCTCCTTCATTCATGGTAGAAATAAGTTCAAGGCTGCGGACAGTAAACTTATCCAAACGAACGTACTTATCTTCCTCTATCCGCGAAAGCGAAGTGATATGCCCTATCTGTGTATGTTGGGTGACATCGAGGTAATGAAGGATCGTTCCTGCTGCAATTACCCCGTTTGTCAGATGTTCCACGCCGAATCCTTTCAGGTTCTTTGTTTCAAAGTGCTTCAATAACCTGTCTCTGGCAGTATCTTCCGTAAATACCCAGTCATCGAGTTCGAAGATAAAGAAACGTGTTCCGAAATATTCTTCAAATAGCTTTTTTTTGCTCCTTTCCACCAAAACTTCTTTCGGTGAGAAATTGGTAAGCAGTTTATCTACATATTCTTTAGTCCCTTCTGCTACAAGATATTCACCTGTGGAGATATCGAGCAGGGAAATACCACAGCTGCTTTTTGCAAAATGTACTGCACAGAGAAAATTGTTCTCTTTGTGATTGAGGATATTGTCATTAATGGATACCCCGGGAGTGACAAGTTCCGTAATTCCCCGCTTTACAATTGTCTTGGTCAGCTTGGGGTCTTCCAGCTGGTCGCAGATAGCGACGCGCTTGCCTGCCCGCACCAGTTTAGGAAGATAAGTATCCAATGCATGATGAGGAAATCCGGCCAGTTCTACAAATTGTGCCGATCCATTGGCACGCCGGGTAAGTGTAATTCCTGTTATCTCGGCAGCATCGATGGCATCTTGTGAAAAAGTCTCGTAAAAGTCACCCACACGAAACAGCAATATTGCATCAGGATGTTTACTCTTGATTTCAAAATATTGTTTCATCAACGGGGTTTCGGCTACTTTCTTCGACACAGTTATTATGTTTATTTAGATGTATTCTTTATTGTTAAATTACAAGTAAGCAAAGATAGAAAATAATTAATAATTAAGAATGAAGAATTAATAATTCGTTTGGTTGTAGCTTCTGTATAAAAGTTGACAATTAGCAATCGCCGAAGCGAAGGTGAGGCAAATCTGACACTTTTTACACTATTTTCGAACTATTACTTTTCTTAATAAAACTCTGTGTACTTCTTTGATCTCGTGGTTAAAGAATCTTTCACAAAGGTCTTAGGCACAAAAAGTAACAAAGGTAACACTTTTTCAGCTTTTAGCCGTTAGTGGCGCAAAGCGACAAAACTTGTAACTTTCTCCAAAAGGTAACAAAGGTTACACTATTTCACTCATTTGCTAATATGCTAATTTGCAAATCTGCGAATCAATTATTTCAAAGAACTGTAAGCTAATAGCTAAAGGCTATCGGCTAAATTATATAGATAAAGTTTTGGATATTTCTATACAACTGTTTTTATAGGAATCCGGCCTAAGCCACTTAGTACATAATGAGTTTATTATGTTGCCCTGCTAGATGGGTAAAGTCTGAAAGACAGAGAGGTGTTTATTTTTTATTTTTCAAGAATTCAAATTTCTGTTTTAGCAAAGCATTTTCTTTTTCTAATTCGAATTTTTCCGCTAATAATTGCATTTCTTTTTCGTAATGTTCTTTTTGCATTTCAAGCAATTCCTTATTCATTTTTGCCACTTCTTCAATCGGAAAATTATAAATGACATCATGTCCTACCGAGGCAACGGCCTTGTCTTTAAAAGAAACAGTCTGAGCATTTATGGTAAGTTGTGAAATCAAACTTTCAGGCTTAAAGTTTTTCAGAAAATCAACAGGAATTTCTAATGCAAGGGCTATTTGATTCAGTAACTCGTCATCAATAATCTCCTGATTCTCTATTCTGGATATATCACTTTGCTGTTTATTCAGTTTATCAGCTAAATCTTGCTGAAATAGCCCTTTCAACTCCCGGGCAAATCTAACATTTTTACCTTGATGTATCTTTTTTTCTTTTCCGGCGACTTCACTCATAGACTTTTTTTTACAGTATGATACTTCAAAAATAACATATTATATCAATAAACTGCATGCAGCATTTGCTTTTTTTATAAATTCCAGAATCATTCGGCTGTTTATCAGCCAAATATCCTATTGTTCTATAATAATTTCACATACAAAACGTTAAACTTACTTTTGTCTGAGAAAAAGCTTGCTTATGGAAATAACAAGCGAATTTACAGCAATTCAGAATTATTTACTGAATGTTTTAACCTTACCATAATCAGTAAATATAGGGATATACTTTACAGATTTCATAGAGAAGCTCAGATATTTTAATGGGATATGCTATACTTAATAATTTTAATAGTATTTATAATATGTTGGCTATGTATAACTTGTTCATTATATGACGTCCCAAGCGATATTGAGCTATGGGGAAAAGAACTTGAATAAACCGATTATAATTAAACATTAATTTCCAACCGTACGCAAATTTTCAATTGAACCTGTAAGTAATAGTATAGCTATTACTTTGTAGAGATGCTCCCCAATATTAAAGGGAGCATCTTTTTAGGTATTTCTTTTGTCTTTCGTCTATGTAAATCCGGCGAAACCAGGTATAATCAATTTTACTCTGTGGCTAAAATAAAGGAACAAGTTCATAAAATCGGTTCTAAAAAACACAAAAAGAGATTAGAGTGAATTTTCACCCCAACCTCTTTTTGTTACCTTTTTTAAGATTCTTTTACAGCTTCTTAAAGCTAATACTCATCCTCGTTGAAAAAGAAATCTTCCTTGCTCGGATAATCGGGCCAGATATCTTCGATAGTATCAAAGATTTCATCCTCGTCCTCGATCTCCTGTAAGTTTTCTATCACTTCTAGGGGTGCGCCTGAACGTTGAGCATAGTCTATTAACTCTTCCTTCGTTGCAGGCCATGGCGCATCTTCTAATTTCGATGCAAGTTCTAAAGTCCAGTACATAATATCTTAGTTTTATTTATTTGCCAGTTTGGTTATATTTTTCGCAAAAATAGAACTTTATTTCTTATATCAAAGTCTGATTCCAAAATATTTCTTTTCCTTTCTTATTACTCTCCTTCCTGGCTAGTAAGAAAAAGTAGTCTGAAAGCCGGTTTACAAACATTAGCACGTGTTCATCTACCGGAAATTCTTCCTTCACCCGGTATATACAACGCTCGGTCCTCCGGCAGACTGTCCGGCATATATGAGCCCGTGATGCCGATTCACTCCCTCCCGGTAGTACAAACTGGCGAAGGGGTGGCAGTTCGCTGTCCATCCTGTCCATTTCGTTTTCCAGCAGCGCAATATCTTTTTCTGTAATTATACTTGCTGCTTTGGGAGGTATTGCTTCGGTTTCCGTGGCAAGGTATGAACCTACCGTAAACAATTTGTGCTGAATATATGATAATGTTTCCAAATCGTGCTCATCGTCTATCTCTTCTGTCAGGAATCCGACAAAAGAATTCAGTTCATCGGCAGTCCCATAGGCTTCGAGCCTGACATGGGATTTAACTACCCGTTTTCCCCCGACAAGGGAAGTCGTTCCCTTATCTCCGGTTTTTGTATATACCAAGCTTTTTTTCATTTATCAATGATATGTTTAGATAGTAAATACGAATGCTGATCCGCTTTATTGTCTTGCCAAACGAAAATCCCTGACAGCTATTTAAAAACTGATCTGATAATTCCATTTGTACAGCTGTTTGTCGAAAAACAGAATTCCGGTATTAAACAGATCGAGTACAGCTGTCCGCGACTCTATATTCAAAATACTTCTCCATAACATCTGATAGCGTTTGTTTGTTCGGATACCTTTCACAATAATGAATGTTTTTTCATGTGACAGTTCCATCAGGTACTTATTTATATCCGCAGGCAGATGATTATAATTGTTGAGATCGATCAATATACAGTCCTGTTTATCGGCTAAAACAGGCAATTCTTCTTTCGTGTACAAATTTATCTTTCTTGGCCAGTTATGATGCAACTTCCGGGCCAACGCTGCTTTTTGTTCCGATATCTCGACACATGTACATTCTATACTCGAAGACGGCGCAGTCAGACAAAGGGTGTTGACTCCAAAGCCGGAACCTATTTCCAGAACGCGTTCCACCTCGAAATGATTGGCCAGCTTAAACATCAGCTTATTGTGTTTATTTAGCTTGAAATGTTTTTCTGTCAGGCTGTCAAGCGCGAATTTTATATCATCATAAGCGTGATAAGGCGCTTTTTCTTCTATTACCTTTGTCACCAGATTGAATACAAAGGGAGAATGTATGCCATGTCCCCGGTGATGGCGTACTTTATATAATAATTTCAATCCTGTCCTTGAAAGTTTGTATATGCGCGGCATATCAGAATAGCTTAACGTAGTAGGTCAACTTAACAGAAATAACCCTGTTGGCAGAGCGGTTGAAAAAATCAGATTTACTGTTTTTGTAAATATCTCCAAGGCCGAATGTATAGCGGCCTTCTAATGCAAAATGGCCGATACCCGACCTGAATTCGAGCCCCATGCCTGCCATAAGGGCATAGTCTATCTTTCTTTCGGCTTTACGATAGTACTGATATGTCATAAAAGAAGTACCCAGATCGCCACCTGCCAGTGCGTCGGAGAGCGCCTGATTCATCTTTTCGCTGTCACTGAGGAGGAAGCTTAGCTTGGGCCCCAAATTAAAGAATACACGTACCTTATTACCAAAGTAGATATGGGTAAGGATAGGTAGTTCCAGATAATTTAATTGATGGGAATGCTCGTATGGGGATGGTACTCCCGTTTCGCTCGGCTCAAAGTATTGTTCCCATCCTTGTTGCGAATAGTTCAGTTCGGCTATAAGCCCCAGATTCTTTTCGGTGATATAGCGTATAGCAAGTCCCCCGGCATACTGCTGGAGGTTTTTAGTGCTTATAGTTCCCCCGTAATTGAGCGCCCTGTTAGGGTCGAAGCTAACAGATGAAAGCGTGGGACCGAACCCGACACCTATATTCCACTCAGGTTCGAACTTTTTGTTCTGTCCGTTTACAACAACGGTAAAGAGTGACGATAACAATAATAGGATAAAGAATCTGTTTGTCATTTTTTATCTGCTGATATCTGTTTTTTCAATGCCTGACTCTGTTTTATACCGGATAAGGTATAATCCGTTATTGATAAATCCTCCTCTGTCGTTTACGCGTTGGAAGTGTGCGGCTGATTGCAGGGTCGGAACTTTAAGGTTAGATATACTGTTCTCAAAGCCACTGCCGTATCTGTTGAGGGCTGTAAGGAAGTAAAGTCCTGCATCGTATCCCAGATAGCCGTATTTAGGGTATGAATTTATAAGGTTTTTGTTGTACCATTTTTTGTATTCACCTGCAAAGTCTTTGACATCATTCTGTTGCTCATCGAGGAAGAATATGCTGTAAATATAAGAATCGTATTTATGCAGCCCGTTTGTATGCTGCGAATATGTCTGCCATTCGGGATAGCCGAACAGGGTTACCGCTTCTGTAGTAAGCGAATTCATTGCAGCCAGCATTTTGCGCAAAGTGATTTCTGATGAGGAGGTAGGGATCAGTATGTTCTTTTTTGTACCTTCCATCACATTCCTTATATCTGTAATCAGGTTGTCGGAGCTTGCAGTAGATTTGAACGGTATATTCGACTTTGACAGTTTTTTTTTCAGGATGTTCGTAAAATCAGATTTATCATTATCGGAACCGGCTTCGGATACGAAGATTATATTATAATCCCTGAACTTGTCCTTGAATGCATCTGATATTTCAGAGTACAGGCTGGAGTGGGATGTGGTCATCTGAAATAAGGTAGGTGTATTTTCGATGTCATTTGTCGAACCGAAAGGTATAACATATTTAATTCCTGTTTTCTTAGAAAATTTGGTCAATACATCTATTTGTTGTTTAGACACACCTCCGATCACAAGATGGAGATTTTTCATTTCGTTTGTACCCAAAAGACTTTCGAGCTTCTTTGTATTTTTTTCGGCACCAATGTCGAATGCATATATTTCGGCATTCAGCCCCTTGCTTTTCATCTCCTTAACGGCCAGCAGGAAGCCTTCATAATATTCAGCCAGCTTTTCTTTCTGGATACT
The DNA here is from genome assembly GCF_000213555.1 of Dysgonomonas gadei ATCC BAA-286. Lineage (GTDB taxonomy): Bacteria > Bacteroidota > Bacteroidia > Bacteroidales > Dysgonomonadaceae > Dysgonomonas > Dysgonomonas gadei. The sequence goes on along the minus strand of NZ_GL891987.1, from coordinate 114,003 downwards.
GCCGTTCTTGTCCAGGAAAGGGAGCAATACTCCTACGCGTACTGTTTCACCTTTTGTTGCATAAGGAGTCTCTACACGTACAGCCTTTTGCCCATTGCCGGTCATTCTCGGCTCCTGTATCTGTCTTTTGGGTATGATCAATGTCATTCCTTCTTTCAATCCACCGTCTTTCAACGAAGGATTTGAGTTCAGGAGAGCTTCTACGGATATGCCTTGATTTCTGCCAATACTGTATAACGTTTCTCCTTTCTGTACTTTATATTCCATATTCGGGCTTGCATATCCTCCGTTTGTTGCAGTTGAAGATATAACTGTGGCTTCACCTGTAAACATAGGTATCCGGATAGTCTTACCCTTACTGAATGTCTTTTCGTCCAACCCCGGGTTCGCGTCTTTGAGGTCGTCTACAGATATATGATACATCCGAGATACGGAATAGAGAGTTTCTTTCGATTCAATCAGATGGCTGCTGTAGTTTGTCACTTTCCTCACTCTCTCTATTTTCAGCTTATCTCCCGTCTTTATTCCCTTTTCGGCCTTCGGGTTCAATTTGTAAATAGATTGCACAGTGGTGTTATACGCAGCGGCTATGGAGTATGCAGTCTCTCCTTTCACTACAGTATGTGTGATAACAGCATCCGGTGCCTGCGCAGTAGCGGAGACACCCGCTATATTCAAATCATTATATCCTTCAGCAGACAAGTTCAATGCAGATGCAGCTAACAGAATCAATGACAGGAACAGTATATTCTTAAATTTAGATTTCATGCTGATTGTTGTTAAGTAAAGGCACAAAAATACAAAAAAATGGCTTCGTATTCAGATATAACGTTTTTTATTAGTCTTTGTTATTTATATTTTTCCCATAATCCGGAATATACGATTTCCCGGCAGTTGTCAATAAACTGCTGCATATTCTCATCCGTAAGGTCGTCCGTCGAAATTGGTTCATGGACGATCAGTTCGAGTTTGCATGGATTGATGAGGTATGTGTTTATCTTCATCAGGTCGAATGGTCCGTTTACTGTTACAGGTACAACCGGCAGGCCCATTTCTTTTGCAATAACGAATGCTCCGCGTTTGAACCGCCCCATTTTGCCTGTATTTGTTCTTGCTCCTTCGGGGAATATTACCATCGAAGAACCTTCTCCAAGCTGCTCTTCAGCTTTGATAATAGTTTCTTTCCTCGACTTCAAATTCGACTGGTCCACAAAAACATGGCCTGCAATCTCCGAAGCCTTGCCTACAAACGGTATTTTGCGTAACTCCTGTTTCTGAACCCATTTTATATTCTGGTTCAGATACCCGTATATAAGGAAAATATCGAAAGCACCCTGATGATTAGGTACAAATACATACGATTGGTCTGGGTCGAGTTTCCCGTGGCGTACCACCTTAATCCTGCATAAGGCCAGTCGGCATGCCAGTTTACTCCAAAGGCGCGGCGGATAGTAACCCCAAAACGTCCGGTCACCTATAAGACAGCCAATCATTACTGTGACAGCTGTGATAATAGTCGCCAGTACAAATAGGGGGGCGAAGATGAACAACTGGTACAGAAAGAGAATAACTTTCTTCATAATCATGATATTCTGGTTCAATATGCAAAAATACATTTTTTAATTAAGAGTATATTTAAGTTTTTCCTACGAAGTGGTTCCTGATACAAACAGTCTCTCAAAAATATTTATTTGACTCTGATATACCGGATATTGCATTTGGTATGCGATATAAAGCATTTCGTCTCTTTTTCCAAAAGCACTTTCCGGCACGCTTTATCTTCGCAGTATAAATAATCGGAATCAAATAAATATTAAATCAATAAAAGCAATTATTATGAAAAAGCTAATTTTAACTACCATCGTTCTTTGTTTTGCAACTATTACTATGAGTGCCCAAATCCGCTTCGGGGTAAAAGCCGGAACTAACCTTTCGAATCTGTATGTAAGCGGGAATAATCAGGGTATAAATGCGGACCAGTATAAGGCAAGGGTAAGTTATCACTTCGGAGGTATGATAGAGTATTCATTATCAGATATATTTGCAATACAGCCCGAACTGATGTATACAAACGGAGGAGCGAACCTGAAAAAAGAGAATTCATTCGGGATGTCGGATGGACATATAACGCTGAATTCCGTGCAATTGCCTGTAAACCTGAAAGCTTCATTCGGATTGGGCGATAAAAAGATATTTGTATATGGAGGACCTTATCTGAGCTATAATATGTATGGCAAAGCAAAAGGGGAAATAAATGGCAAGGCAGAGGATACAGAAATATTTTCGAAAGGTTCTGATATGAAACGCTGGGACTATGGAGTGGGTATAGGAGTCGGTATAGAGATAAATAAACTTGTGTTGAGCCTGAATAATCAAATTGGCCTTGCCGATATCAATGAGGCAGAAGGCAGTAAGATGAAGTCGGGGAATATTTCTTTGTCAATAGGATACTTTTTTTGATAATAATAATCAAATTGTAAAAGCAGGGGGTAATCATTATTACCCCCTGCTTTGCTTTTTCATAAAATTGTACATATTTTCACCAAATAGTTAATAGGCACTATTTCAATATATAACTGCATAATTCTTATTACCTTTGGAATTCCGAAAGATACAGAACGATGGATTTCAAATTAACTTCTTACTACAACCCCACCGGAGATCAGCCTGCTGCAATTGCGGCCCTGTCGGAGGGCATTTTACAGAATCTTCCTTCACAAACATTGCTTGGAGTAACAGGCTCCGGAAAAACCTTTACGGTCGCCAATGTTATCCAGAATGTGAATAAGCCCACTTTAGTACTTAGCCATAACAAGACTCTGGCAGCCCAGCTATACAGTGAGTTTAAGACTTTTTTCCCTGACAATGCAGTCGAATATTTTGTCTCTTATTATGATTATTATCAGCCCGAGGCATATATTCCTTCCACAAATACATATATAGAAAAAGACCTTTCGATAAACGAAGAAATAGAAAAACTCCGGCTGGCAACGACTACATCTTTGCTGTCGGGCCGGCGCGATGTTATAGTGGTATCATCCGTTTCCTGCCTTTATGGCATGGGAAATCCGGAGGACTTTGAGAATTCGACTATCTCTATACATGTCGGTCAAAAACTTGTGCGTGACGTGTTTTTGCGTGCGTTGGTGAGTGCGCTGTATTCCCGTAATGAAATTGAGCCAAAAGCCGGAAATTTCAGGGTGAAAGGCGACACGGTCGATGTGTTTCTTGCCTATGGAGACCCTATAGTGAGGGTAGTATTCTGGGGGGATGAAATAGAGAGTATAGAATGCCTCGATCCTCTGAGCGGAGTCAAGATAGATAAGTATGACGATTTTCGTATCTATCCTGCCAACCTTTTCGTAACTACTAAGGACCGTATGGTGAGAGCTATTGCCGAAATAGAGATAGACCTCGGACGTCAGGTCGATTTTTTACAGTCGATAGGTAAGCAGCTGGAGGCAAAACGGCTTTATGAACGTGTAACATACGATCTGGAGATGATCCGTGAAGTAGGACATTGCTCCGGTATAGAAAACTATTCCCGCTATTTCGACAACCGTAAACCGGGTACACGTCCGTTCTGCCTGCTAGACTTCTTCCCTGAGGATTTTATGCTCGTAATAGACGAGAGCCATGTGACCATTCCCCAGATACGGGCAATGTACGGTGGAGACCACTCCCGTAAAGAGAATCTAGTAGAGTATGGTTTCCGTTTGCCTGCGGCACTGGATAACAGGCCTCTGAAATTTGAAGAATTCGAATCGCTTGTACCTCAAACGATATATGTAAGCGCCACTCCTGCCGATTATGAACTGATGAAATCGGAAGGTATAGTCGTTGAGCAATTGATACGCCCTACAGGCTTGCTCGACCCTCCTATCGACGTTCGCCCAAGTCTTAACCAGATAGACGACCTGATGGAAGAAATACAGACACGGGTGGATAAGAACGAGCGTACGCTTGTCACCACGTTGACGAAGAGGATGGCAGAAGAATTAACAGCCTATTTGCTAAACAATGGGATGAAGTGCAGCTATATCCATTCCGATGTGGATACGCTGGACCGTGTGCAGATAATGGATGACCTACGCAGCGGGGAGTTCGATGTATTGGTAGGGGTAAACCTGTTGCGTGAAGGACTCGACCTGCCCGAAGTCTCGCTTGTTGCAATCCTGGATGCGGATAAGGAAGGTTTCCTGCGTTCTCACCGCTCTCTGACGCAGACCGTGGGGCGTGCTGCCCGTAACGTAAACGGGAAAGTGATCTTCTATGCGGATAAGATTACGGAAAGCATGGAGAAGACCATAAACGAGACCAATCGCCGTCGTGAGATACAGATGGCTTACAATAAAGAACACGGCATCACCCCGCAGCAAATACGCAAGGCGCGTACCTCTGTATTCAGCCTACGTAAAGAGGAACAATTCTCGGTGAAATCGTATACTCAGGATTCATCTATTGCGATAGCATCAGAAGACAAAATACAATATATGACCAAAGACGAACTCAAAAAAGCGATCGAAAAAGCACGCAAGCAGATGTCTGCTGCCGCTAAGAAACTCGAGTTTTTGGAAGCGGCCCAGTTTCGCGATCAGGTGATTAAACTGGAAGATGAATTGAAGGCGAAAAAATAGTATTAGAAATTCATCTTAAAGCTGTTATAAGCTGCAATCTCTAAAGAAAACAACCGCCCAGTTCAATATATCCCTCTCGCATTCAATGCATTTCTGTATTTAATCGCATTCCTCTGATGTTCAGCATAGGTACGGGCAAAATTATGACGTCCTGAGAAATCTTCTTTTGCACACATATACAGATAGTCGCTCTTTGTATAATCAAGCACACTGTCAATCCCTTTGATCGAAGGTATCCGGATCGGGCCGGGAGGCAGACCCGTATGCATATACGTATTGTATGGAGAATCTACTTCAAGGTGCTTGTTCAATATACGGCGCAGGCTGAAATCACCCACTGCAAACTTAACCGTAGGGTCTGCCTGCAATGCCTGGCCCGAACGGAGCCTGTTAAGATACAATCCTGCCACAACCGGATATTCATCGGCAAAAGTACACTCTTCCTCAACAATGGAAGCCAGTGTTGATACTTCGACCGGAGACAGGCCTAATTCCTCTGCCTGCGCCATCCGTTTCTTATTCCAAAAATCACTATATTCAGTCTTCATCCTCCGAAGAAATTCATCGAGAGTAACATCCCAGTAAAATTGATATGTATTGGGAATAAACATGGCAACTACCGTCTCTGTAGTAAAGCCCAGATCTTTACATTTTTCGGGATTATTTAGAGCTGCTAACAGATCATCCTTGCCCAACATCAACTGATTGGAAATACGTTCAGCAAAATCTTCTTTTGTCCGTATATTGTTAAATTTCAGATTCAAAGGTGTCTGATGCCCGCTACGCAGGTGGCGCATAAGATCGAGGATATTCATATCCGGTTTGACAGCATAACGCCCTGTCTTTAAATTACCTTTATAATCCATAACGGAAGCCAACAGCTCGAAATTACTTATATTTTTTACTTTCGCACTATCTTTCAACTCTTTCAGCAATGCATCGTAATCTCTATTTTCATCTATATAGAGATAAACGGTCTTATCTATATTAAATCCTGTGCTTATAATACTATATCCGTATGCACCGGCTGCTATGACTATAACCACAATTATAATAAAAGTATATAAAATCTTCTTTTTCATTTCGGCTTTATTCTTTTAATAGTAACACATCAGTCGTTAAAAGGTAACAAAGGTAACACCTTTTTCTTATTTTTTATATTGTAACCTTTCATCAGATAGCAGGCTTATTATCTGTAACGTATAGATAAAATGATGGAGAAAAAGTAACAGTTATTTCAGCTTTTAATTAATACCCCAAGCGCAATTTTGCAAACCGTGTTTTATCTGAACTCTATAAGCAACTCGCAGGCAAAACAAATTTATGTGAGGAATTATTCTTCCGGTTTGATATACCCTACAGGCTTACGAGGTTTGTTTACATGCTTGGTCTGAAGTTCTGCTAATGTTTCATTGATAAGATCGAGTTGCATCCGTGTATCTTCATGCATATCGTTATAGTCGGCAAAGACTTCCTCAATATATGCTTTTAGTTCTTTTACTTCATCCTGTAATTGCTTGCTTTCATTAATGGGAGGATTAGTTAATAGTTGGCGTACAGCGACAAAGGCCCGCATGATATTGATGTTTATTTCTATTGCGGCATTACTGTTAAGTACAGAAGAAAGCATTGCTACTCCTTGTTCCGTAAATGCAAACGGCATATATCGCGTTCCCCCTCTTGTATTTGAGGACGCAATTTGCGACCTCAAAGAGGTATATTCTTCTTTTGACAATTCGAACATGAAGTCAGATGGAAATCTTCTGATATTGCGCCTTACAGCCTCTTTTAAGCGCTTTGTTTCCGTTCCGTACATCTCCGCCAAATCAAAATCGAGCATCACTTTACAGCCTCGTATCTCGTATATCTTGCTTTGTATTATCGATAGTTCCATCATATCAATTATTCTTTTAGTAATAATGAACTGTCGCCATAACTTAAAAAGCGGTAGTCATTATCCAGTGCATGTTTGTAAATAGCCTTCCAGTTATCTCCACCCGTAAATGCCGATACCAGCAAAAGCAGCGTGCTTTTTGGCTGATGGAAATTCGTGATTATTCCATCGACAATTTTATAAATATATCCCGGTGCTATAATGATCTGTGTTTCGGCAATAAGCGATGTCAGGTTATTTTTATCCAGATATGTAAGAATATTGGTTAAGGATTCCTTTACAGAAAGCTCTTTTTCAGTAGAGGCTTTATAAGGTTGCCATTGTGTTACTTTCAACTCTCCGGACGAGTTATCTTTTTCCAGTAGTTCACCAATGTAATACAAGCTTTCGAGTGTACGTACAGAGGTTGTTCCCACAGCAATTACCTTTCCTTTATGATTTAGCAGCTGCTCTATTACATCCCTTTTCACCGAGATAAACTCGGAATGCATCACATGGTCTTTCACCTCCTCAGTTTTTACAGGGCGGAAGGTTCCTGCGCCCACGTGAAGTGTAACCTCTGCCGTCTTTACTCCGCTCTTACCTAATAATTCGAAGACTTCCGGCGTGAAATGCAATCCTGCTGTAGGAGCAGCTACCGAGCCGTCTATTTTCGAATAAATGGTCTGATATGTCTCTTTATCCTGTTCTTCCGTATCCCTGTTCAGATAGGGTGGAATAGGTAATTCCCCGGCTACTTCGAGCAATTCGGAGAATGTAACACCGGTATTGTCCCACTCAAATTCTATGATATGGGAGTCTCCGTTGGTCTGTATCCTGCGAGCTTTGAACATCACAGGTTCACCATTTACAACCAGTTCTTTTATAAGGTCCCCTTCTTTCCACTTTTTCAGATTACCCACCAGGCAAACCCATGAACATCGCTGTGTTTGCTGGAAATTTAATTGATAATCATTGGGGCTATGAGGCTCTAAACAGAAAATCTCAATTTGCGCGCCCGTTATTTTTTGAAAATGCAACCGCGCCTGAATTACTTTTGTATTATTGAAAATCATCAGGCTATTGTCCGGCAAATACTCCGCTAAATTACAGAAACGGGCATCCGTTATTTTTCCTTCCTTATATACAAGAAGTTTTGATTCGTCCCGTTTAACCAGAGGGTACTTTGCAATGCGGCTGTCGGGTAAGCCATAATCGTAATCGTTAATTCGTATATCCCAGAAAATTGATACTTCCACTTTCGTTTTTTTTATCCGACAAAAATAAGCAACTTTGTGTGAATAAAAAAGCCGGAAGAGAGCTTAAAAGAACGTTTTAAATAGCGAGAGCAGAAACAGAATTTATTTTGATTATGCCGGGTTATGTAAAACGACTAGTGAAATTGAATAATTAAGATTTATGAAAACAGGAGATAAGGTCCGCTTTCTAAACACAACAGGAGGCGGCGTAGTAAAAGGGTTTCAGGGAAAAGACATAGCCCTGGTAGAAGACGACGAGGGCTTCGACATTCCCGTGCTGATACGCGAATGCGTGGTCATAGAACCTGCCAACGATGCACAGGTAAGACAAACATCGAAACCAACGGCTGAAGTTCAGCAAAAAGCCGTAATAGGCAAGGTTGAAGAAAAATATGAGGATTATAAAACGGAGGAGACGAAAGAGGGAGAGCAATTATCGGTTTTCCTTGCTTACCTGCCTGTAGATATAAAAAACCTGAGTACAACGGCTTTTGAATGCTACCTTATAAATGACAGCAACTACTATCTGTCTTTCAATTATATGAGCAGGAGCGACAACGGATGGGTAAGCCGGAATGCAAACGTAATAGAGCCGAATACAAAGCTGTTCATCGAGGAATTCGACAAAATGGAGTTGAACGATATCGAGCATATCTGCCTCCAGTTCTTTGCCTATAAGAAGGAAAAGCCTTTCGCTCTAAAGAACGCATATTCCGTCGAAGTACATATAGATACCGTGAAGTTCTACAAACTCCATAGTTTCAGAGAAAACGACTATTTCGAAGACGAAGCGATTATATACCCGATAGCCCGCCACGACCTTGCGGAAAAAGAACTTGTCATTTCGGCCGCGGAAATAGAAACGGCCATGAAACAGAAAGAGGGCCGTCCGCGCATACAACCGATAGTGAAGAAAGAAAAAAACACGGTACTCGAAATAGATTTGCATGCCGATGAACTTTTAGATAATACAAACGGTTTATCATCAGGTGATATTCTGGAATATCAGTTGAAGAAGTTCAGGGAAGTAATGGATGAAAACAAACGGAACAAAGGTCAGAAAATAGTCTTTATCCATGGCAAAGGGGATGGCATTCTCAAAAATGCGGTACTAAAGGAATTAAACTCAAACTATAAATCGGTTTATTATCAGGATGCTTCTTTCCGGGAATACGGATACGGGGCTACAATGGTCACAATAAAATAGCATCAACTACACACAAACTAAATAATTTATCAGAATGAAAAAGAGAATTTTAGCATTATTATTGGTTGTAACTACACTGGTTGGTTGCGACAGCGTTCAACAGGGATTAAGAAGTACTTATAACCTGATAAACTGTGAATACAGTTATAAGTCGATTACGGGGTTAACCATATCCGGAATGAATCTTTCCAATGGCTTATCCGTAACATCTATTCCTAAGATAACCTCCATTCTATCGGGAACTGCGACCTCTATTCCGCTCAATTTTACATTGAACGTAAATGTGAAGAACCCGAATGAATCGGCTGCGTTGCTACATGGCCTGCAATATATCGTCAGTGTGGATGATATCGAGTTTACTACCGGTTCTATTAACCAGACCCTGAATATTGCCTCGGGACAGACCCAGACATTGCCGCTTACTATCGGTGTAGATCTGGCGAAATTGATGAAGAATAACTCGAAAGACGCTGTAACAGAGATTGCCAAAAACTTTCTGGGTATCGGTTCTAAGAAATCGAATGTATCACTACAGCTCAAACCGACATTTATGATCGGCAATACTCCTGTGGCATCACCGATGTATATACCTGTAAACTTCAGCTTCGGAGGAAATTAATCTGTTGGCTACAATCGGTCAGCAATATATGTAATTATAAAAAATTATAGTCATGGAATATAACATCATACATAACGAAGAAAAAAGCCGCTTCGAAACAGAAGTGGAAGGCCTCTTGTCTCTTGTAGATTACAGGAAGAGGGATAATGTTTTTCTGGTGACGCATACCGAAGTTCCCCCTCAACTGGAAGGGCGGGGTATTGCAGGCGCTCTGACCAGGACATTACTCGATTATATCCGGGACAACGGCTATAAGGTACGTCCAATCTGCCCTTATACAAAAGCATATATACAACGTCATCCTGAGTATGAGGATATCGTGGCGGGAAATGAGTGATAAGTATTCCGGATTACAAATAAAGAGGGCAGATATTTTGATATATCCGCCCTCTTTATTAAATGCTTCTTCGTTAGCCGCTTCCTATTTATACGACGACTTATCCCAATTAAATATCTTAGGTTCCTCTGTCAGATATGGCTCTATCTTCTTATAATCTTCTTCCGACAGATACTTTTTAATTTCATATACCAGTGTCAAAGAATTATCGGCAGGAGACAAGGTTATCTTCATCGGATTCATATCCAGCGCCGCATAAGCATTCTTAAAATCCTGTGTATCCCGGTCTGCATCGGCTTTTATAAACCAGTTTTTATCTCTTTTCGGAAACAGGTCTCCCTGATTGATCGGTAGCCATTTCGTTGTATAGAACTGTATCTGGCTATCGCAAAGGCTATCCTTTCCGCATACGGTTTTTACAACACATACGATCTTGGAATCGTTTATCAACGGTAGCAGCTTTATCTGTGTTGTACCCACTTCCGAGGTCTGTAATGAAATAAAATCGGACGACATAGCCAGTCTCTTTACTTCTCCGTATGTTTCCCTGTCAATTTTTATTTCTGTTGTATCGCCCGGATTAGAAATAAGCAAATCTTTCTGGGCAGCCTCCAGGCCGAAGATAATATTCTCAGGCATGGTAAGGAATATACTGCCTATTTCCTGTGCCGGAAGAGAGATTACGCTCGTTATAATAAAGGCTATTGTGAATACTATTTTTTTCATTCTGCTTATTTATTTACATTAGATGTATATTGCGAACTGTTTACTGTTCACTGCTAACTGACTTATTTCGTCCCCAAATATAGGAAAAACATCGCTACAATTATTAAAACGAGGTCTATAGCTTTCCCTTTTAAGTTTTTTTCATGGAAGAACAGTACTCCTCCGGCAAATGACACCAGTACACTACTGCGCCTTACCATGGATACGATCGAGATCATGGCATCGGAGTCTGTCAATGCATAGAAATAGACAAAGTCGGCAATGGTAAGGAATACAGACACAAGGATTATACTCCATTTCCACTTGAACGGAGTCGTTTTCTCCCGTTTAGGATACCACAGCGTAAGAAGAACTATCAGCATCAGCAGGCACTGGTATGTATTGAACCAGTACTGAACTGCCGTAGAACTGAACTGCTGCATCAGGAACTTATCGTAGAGGCCGCTCACAGCCCCTGCTACAGAAGCCAGAACCATGAAGAATATCCATTTATTCTTATGGAAGCTGATCCCTTCCTTTTTACCCGAAAGAGAAAGCAGGAAGAAGGAGATAATAGTTATAATTACCCCTATCCACTGGAATAAGTTCAAACGCTCACCGAATATAAACAGCGCGCCAAGCAGTGTCATTACGGGGCGAGTGGCATTTATCGGACCTGTGATGGTCAGAGGCAGATGTTTTATGGCAAAATATCCGAATATCCATGAGGTGAGGACAATGACCGATTTTATAAAGATATACCCGTGGGTTTCAAGAGAGACGGATGGTACATATCCTATCGTACCGCTTAACGTATCGGGCGAAACTTTGGATATAAGGACAAGGGGCAAGAGCAGCAGGGAGCAAAACAGCGTATTGAGAAACAATACAGGTATGACAGCATTTCCGTCAACCGACTTCTTTTTACATATATCATAGCATCCGAGAAAGAATGCCGAAACAAAAGCAAGCGCTAACCACATAATTCGAAAGGCGCGTTTCTATTAAACAAGGACTATAAGATTAAGGCACAAAAGTAATGAAAATTATATATTAAATACCCTTGGTTTATGATAAGTTGTATTCTATTATATGTAAAGAATTTGATCGATTCTTATACATATCAAATTAACATGTATAGATTTTAGCGGTTTTCTATATATGTCATTGTTTACATGTATAGTTTTGTTTAATTATTTACTGATTCTACCTGTTCGGTTTGTCGATATGGTAACTCTCCACTAACACTCATTAGCAAATCTATCAATGGCATGTTTAGATAATAATTATATTTTCCTAATCTGACTTTAGTCAGTAATTTAGCTTTTACTAATTTGTTTAAATAACCCGTTGCTGTGATTCGGGTAACATTTAAATCTCTAACAACAAATTCAATTTTGGTATATGGGTGGTTAAACAAATTATTCAAAAGTTCATGATTATATGCTTTCCCTAACAATGGCCTCATATCTTGTTTATATTGTATCATCAGCAATGAGATACCTTTCACTAACTCTATAGTTTGTGTAGCCGTTTGCTCAATACCCTTCAGAACATATAGTATCCATTCTTCCCACAGATTATTGTCTCTTACTCTTTGTAACAAAGTATAATATTCTGCTTTATTACGGATAAAATAACGACTTAAATAGAGTATTGGCAAATCTAACATACCTTTTATTACCAAATACAAGATATTGATAATACGACCCGTGCGACCATTCCCATCATAAAATGGGTGAATACTCTCAAACTGATGGTGAATAACTGCCATTTTGATAAGAGGATCTACATCAGATAATGTGTCATCGTTAATATATGCCTCCAGATTCTTCATATATTCCTCAATTTGATTCCTGTCTTGTGGTGGAGTATATATTATTTCGTTAAATTGGTTTTTAAGTGTAGTCCCGGGAGCAGAACGGAAACCTGCCTTATTTTCCTCTAATAGTTCCTGAATATGTTTTATATGAGAATTAGTTAATAATCTGCTTTCCCTTACTAAAATAAATCCTGACTTCAAGGCATGAGCATAATTTAAAACCTCTTTGGTTGCGGCTGATACCATATATGCTTTCCTTTCTATATCCAACTCTCCTCTAAAGAGCTCATCGTTAGTTGTAACAATATTTTCTACTGCCGAACTGTCTTTTGCCTCTTGCAAAGAAAGTGTATTGATAAGAATATTCTCATTTGGAATTGTCAATGCAACACCCTTTAATTCAGCAAGTTTTCTGTTAGCTGCATTTAATTGCTTGAGAACGGCTTTTGTCTCAAGTTCGATAGCTAGCGGTAGTATTGGAATAATGTAGCCCATTTTCTATTATTAATTAGCTTTAAAGGGTTGTTAATACAATTACCTTTTGAGACTTTTATTGTTTGTGAAGTTACAGATATTTTTTATCTGTTTCAGCTTATTTTGAATTTTCTTTCTTCAGCACATTACTCAACCATGCATAACCAATAATTCCCGATGCCAGAGACGCCAATAATATCATCAATTTCGACTCATTGATATAATGCACATTTCCTTTGAATGCCAGTAAAGTAATAAATATAGACATAGTGAATCCTATACCTCCCAGCATACCTGCTCCGAGCAATGCTTTCCAGTTCACACCTCTGGGAAGTGCGCATAAGCCTGTTTTCACCGAGATAAAGCTGAATAACGTTATACCTAAAGGTTTACCGACAATCAGGCCTAGGAGAATACCCATTGCGAACGGCTCTCCAACCGACTGGTCCCAGTTACCCTCTATTACCATAGCTGTATTTGCTAAAGCAAATACCGGTAATACGAAGAATGCGACCGGATAATGCAAAGCATGCTGCATCCTGTTGGACAGGCATTTCGCATCCCCTCTCCTGAACGGGATTGTTATGGCGAGCAATACCCCAGCAATAGTCGCATGCACACCCGAATGAAGCATACAGTACCACATAATGGCACCGCCTATAAGATAAGGGATAAGATTGGTTACTTTGAATTTCTTATTCAGGGTGAGCAATAATACAAACATACCCAATGCGATAATCAGGTACACCCATGCCAGTGACGTAGTGTAAAATATGGCGATAACAATGATAGCCCCCAAATCGTCGATAACCGCCAGAGCGGTAAGAAATACTTTCAGCGAAACAGGTACGCGGTTGCCAAGCAAAGACAGTACGCCAAGAGCAAAAGCAATATCCGTTGCCATAGGTATCCCAAATCCGGCGTGTGTATCGGTTCCGAAGTTGAAGGACATATATATTGCTGCGGGGATCAACATCCCTCCCAATGCTCCCGAAATAGGCAGCATGGCCCTTTTTATATTCGACAACTCACCTTCATAAATTTCCTGAATAAGTTCCAATCCTACCAAAAGGAAGAAAACAGCCATTAATCCGTCGTTTATCCATTCTGCGACAGTATGGCTACCTGCATGAAAATCCCATATACCACGATAACCTCCCCCAATACTGGAGTTGGCGAGCAGTATCGATATTAATGTGCATACGATGAGAGTAAGTCCTCCCGACTTCTCACTTTCCATAAATCTACGCAGTGTTCTGCCACTTAAAAGGTTAGATATCCTCATCGTTGTTAAATATATCGTTATTATATTCTATTTCTTCCAGAAAGAGGGCATGTCCCGGAACAGAAGTCCCGGCTTTACACCTGTCTTTAGCTTCAATAATGCGCCGGAAATCATCTGTGGTTATCTTTCCCCGTCCGGCTTCAAGCAGTGTTCCCACGATGGAACGTACCATATTACGCAAAAAACGGTTCGCCTTGATGGTGAATATATAATCGTTCCCGGCCTGTTCCCACCGGGCAAGCATAATCGTGCAGTTATTCGTTTTCACATCGGTATGCAACTTGCTGAAGCTGGTAAAATCCTCGTAATCGAATAATACCTTTGCGCAGGCATTCATTATTTCTATATCCGGATTTCCGTATATCTTATATTTCAGATGATGCAGAAAGGGATCTTTATCGGTTGTAATATAATATCTGTACAGCCTCGATTCAGCATCGAAACGGGCATGGGCATCCGGCTTTACTTCTATTATTTTTTGTATGGCAATATCTTTTGGTAACAGGCTGTTCAGCTTATTTGCCAGCAATAACAGATCCGTAATTTCCTGTTCGCTGTCGAAATGCGCTGTCATCATACGGGCATGTACACCCGCATCGGTACGCCCGGCACCCACAATAGATACCGGCATACGCAGCAAGGTGGACAACGCTTTTTCTATTGTTTCCTGTACCGATACGCCATTAGGCTGTATCTGCCATCCACAATACTTTTCCCCGTTGTATGATAAATATATGAAGTAACGTTTCATTATTCATTAATTAGCGAATTAGCAGATTCGAAAATTAGCAAATTGTAAGGATTTTGATTTTAAACATTTGCTAATATGCTAATTGGCAAATTTTCTAATTGATTTTATCTTACCGTTATATGAAAACAAGACTGTTTTCTTTCGTGCTTCACATAACATCTGTCACGTTGCCGCAGGTCGTGGAGGACTTGCCCCAGTACAGCTTTTAGCCTGCCATCGTCGAGAGTACGCGGATCTGATGGATTTACCTTCTCGAAGCGTGTCCAGGCGATATCGAATGTCGTGGCATAGCGGTGTGTCGAGTTGTCGCTCGTATTCCTGTTACGTCTTGAGAGCCCTTTTACATCATCATCCGTCCGTGTAATACTGGTAACAATCGGCTTATATAAGACCATTTTTTTGCTGATAAGCGAATCCCTGAAATTAAGGCAGATATCCGACAGCAGGGTAGCCGCTTTCGGTACAAGGAAAGGCATCGAGTGTTTCAGCTTATCCACCTTGTATATATCCAGTTCGTTCGGTATGCGTACCAATTGTCCTTCATACAAGGCTGTATCCGCTCTGGAAACCAGGGGGCCTACCCCGTTTGCGATGGCGGCTTCAATCTGGACATCCTGCAAATCGGCAAACGTTTTATTGTAATTCCCGTTAAAGCGACTATATTTCCTTACTTCGGCCGCT
The DNA here is from genome assembly GCF_000213555.1 of Dysgonomonas gadei ATCC BAA-286. Lineage (GTDB taxonomy): Bacteria > Bacteroidota > Bacteroidia > Bacteroidales > Dysgonomonadaceae > Dysgonomonas > Dysgonomonas gadei. The sequence goes on along the minus strand of NZ_GL891987.1, from coordinate 98,353 downwards.
GGCTTCTCCTCGTCGCTTTGCCCTTTCGAACTACAACTTATCATAGATAGAATACCGATTGAAAGTATCCACATATATCTCATAAATCTCCTTAATTTTGATTTTTCCGGCACAAAGGTACAAAATAACCGCCTTAGTTGTTATTTTTGTCTTTGCCTTTTATGGCAACCCGGTTAAAAATGAAAAGGATGTAAAAAACAAATGGAAAAAATAACCAGCCTGCAAAACCCAAGAATAAAGAATATCACAAAACTCGCCAAAAACAAAGAGCGCAAGGAACAAAATCTCTTCCTGATAGAAGGAGCAAGGGAACTGAGCCTAGCCATGACGGCTGATTATGAGATAAATTCGGTATATGTCTGCCCGGAATTATTCCGGAAGACAGATTATCCGGATGTTCTCGATTCTATCGGTGAAAACAAACTGTTTGAAGTATCGGAGGCAGTGTTCGAAAAAATTGCATACCGTGAAGGTTCGGACGGACTACTGACTCTTGCCGTACCGAAAAACCATACTTTAAAAGATCTGCAACTATCTGAAAACCCATTTATCATCATACTTGAAGCGGTAGAAAAACCCGGTAACCTGGGGGCAATACTCCGCACGGCCGACGCGGCGCAGGCTGATGCCGTCATCATCTGCGACCCGGCCACCGACCTGTACAATCCCAATGCTATACGTTCCAGTGTAGGCTGCCTTTTCACCGTGAAAACGGCTGTATGTTCATCACGGGATGCGTTGGATTTCCTCCGGCATAAGAAGATAAAATCGTTTGCCGCCGAATTGCAGGCTTCGCAATGGTATCAGGATACGGATTTTTCTATTCCATCAGCGATAGTAATGGGTACGGAAGCGGACGGACTGACTGATTTCTGGCTCACCAACGCGGACGCAAGGATAAAAATACCGATGCGGGGAAAAATAGATTCGCTGAATGTCTCCGTTTCCACTGCCGTTCTCACCTTTGAGGCCATGAGGCAACGTGGGTTTTAAAGTTGAAGAGGCGCATGATTATAGAAAAAGGGACAATAAACGACATAGATGAACTGGAAGACCTATACAATGATCTGAATGATTATCTGGAATCGAACATTAATTATCCCGGTTGGATCAAACATATTTACCCTATACGGCAAACAGCACTTGAAGGTATTGAAGACGAGAGCCTGTTTGTTTTAAAAACCGCCGGCAGGATAGCCGGCAGCATTATTCTGAACCATAAGCAGGAAACCGCCTATAAAGAAGCGGACTGGAATGTATCTGCGGATTACAAAGATGTATTTGTAGTACACACTCTTGTAGTGCATCCGCATTTTATGCAAAAAGGTGTGGCGTTTAAGCTTATGACTTTTGCAAAGGAATATGCAATTCGGCTGAAAATGAGATCAATCCGGTTGGATGTCTCTGTTAACAATACAGCAGCCATATCATTATATGAAAAACTGGGCTATACATATATAGCCACGGTCGATTTACAACTGGGATATGAACATCTGAAATGGTTCAGATTATATGAATTGTTATTGGAAAGTGTTTAAAGTTTCTCTTTTAAAAACTTCCCAGTATACGACTTCTCACATTTGGCAATCTTCTCAGGAGTACCTTCACAGACCACATAGCCGCCTTCTTTTCCCCCTTCGGGGCCTATATCGATAATATGATCGGCACATTTGATAACATCCATGTTATGCTCGATGATAACAATGGTATGTCCCCTTTTTATCAGAGAATCGAACGCTTTCAACAGGGTTTTTATATCGTGGAAATGCAATCCCGTAGTAGGTTCATCGAATATAAAGAGAGTAGGCTCAGGCTTCTCGTCCACAAGGTGGAACGCCAGTTTTACACGTTGGTTTTCTCCTCCTGATAAAGATGATGACGACTGTCCCAATTTTACGTATCCCAGACCTACATCCTGCAATGGTTTCAAGCGTTTTACTATTTTCTTTTCCGTGTTGCCTTTTCCTTCTTCAAAGAACTCGATAGCCTGATCTATTGTCATTTCCAACACATCGTGGATACTTGCACCTCTGTATTGTACATCCAAAACATCCTGCTTGAAACGTCTTCCTTTGCATACCTCACATTCGAGCAGTACATCGGCCATAAACTGCATCTCTACCAGTATCTTACCTTCTCCTGCACATTCTTCACATCTTCCGCCTTCTACATTGAAGGAGAAGAAAGCCGGAGTAAAATGCAATTGTTTTGCCAGAGGTTGCTCTGCAAATAACTTGCGAATCTCATCATAAGCCTTTATATAGGTCACAGGATTGGAACGAGACGAACGCCCAATGGCATTCTGATCTACCATTTCTATATCCTTTATCAGCTTCAGGTCACCTTCCAGTCCATTGTATTGCACTATCTGGTCTCCCTTTCCTTTATAATGGCGCTCCAAGGCAGTATAGAAAACATCACATACCAATGATGATTTACCGGAACCGCTGACACCTGTTACCACGGTCATCACATTTAGCGGGAACTTCACGTCGATATTTTTCAGATTATTTTGCCGTGCGCCTTTTATCTCTATGAAGTTATTCCATTTGCGCCTTACTTTGGGAACATCTATCTTTTCTTCTCCATTCAGATAGCGGACAGTATAACTTTCGGTATGCTTCTGCAGGCCGGCCACATCTCCCTGATATACGATCTCACCGCCTAATCGTCCGGCTTTAGGACCTATGTCGATAATATAGTCAGCGGCACGTATTATCTCTTCGTCATGCTCTACCACAACCACAGTATTACCAATAGCTTTCAATTCCTGCAAGACATTGATCAATAAATCGGTATCACGAGAGTGTAATCCGATACTCGGTTCATCCAATATATAGAGCGACCCCACAAGACTGCTTCCCAGCGATGTAGCCAGGTTTATACGCTGGCTCTCTCCTCCAGAGAGGGAATTCGACAAACGATTTAAAGTAAGATATCCCAACCCGACATTCATAAGATACAGGATACGGATATTTATATCGGTTAACAGACGCTTAGCGATAGCTGCATCTGTTTCATTCAAATCAAGGGAATCGAAAAATACTTTCAGTTCGGATATAGGCATCAATACGAGGTCGGCAATGGTTTTACCGCCTACTTTTACGTACAATGCCTGAGGTTTAAGCCGCGAACCTTTGCAAGCCGGACAAGTCGTTTTTCCCCGGTAACGGGCAAGCATTACACGGTATTGTATCTTATACTGGTTTTCTTCCACCATTTTGAAGAAATCGTCTATGCCGTGCAAGCCTCTCGCACCATGCCAGAGCAAATCACGTTCGCTATCCGATAATTCGAAATAAGGACGGTGAACAGGGAAATTATGCTTAGAGGCGGCATGGATAAACTCCATCTTCCATTCGCTCATTTTCTCTCCTTTCCAGCAGACTACGGCGTCTTCATATACCGACAGGCTTTTATTGGGAACCACAAGGTCTTCATCTATCCCCATCACACGGCCAAAGCCTTCACAAACGGGACAGGCTCCTACCGGGCTGTTGAAACTGAACATCAGGTCGGACGGTTCTTCAAACTGAATGCCATCGGCCTCGAAATGTCTCGAAAAGTCGAAACTCTCAACTTTATCCCCTATATAGAAACGGATCACACAATCACCCTCTCCTTCGAAGAAAGCGGTTTCTATGGATTCTGAGAAACGGCTGATATTGGCCGCGTCTTTATCGCAGGTAAGGCGGTCGATAAGCAGAAGCAATTCGTCCGCTTTATATTTGGTCTTGGATGCCAGAACATCCTCAATCCGTTCGAATTTACCGGCTATCTCTACTCTTGAGAAGCCTTCCTTCTGTAAAATTTCGAGTTGTTCATTCAAAGACCTACCGTCGCGGAGAATTATTTTAGTCAGAATGGCTAGACGCGTTTCCTCCGGATATGATTGCATCTTTTCTACAATATCGCTCACCTGATGCTTCTTCACCTCCTGCCCCGATACGGGAGAAATAGTCTTCCCTATACGGGCAAAAAGCAACCGCAAATATTCATATATCTCTGTCGAGGTACCTACTGTGGAACGCGGGTTACGAGCGCTTACCCGTTGCTCGATAGCAATAGCCGGCGGAATGCCTTTGATATAATCGCTTTCCGGCTTATTCATACGGCCTAGGAACTGACGGGCATACGACGATAAACTTTCCACATAGCGGCGTTGGCCTTCTGCATAGAGCGTATCAAATGCAAGCGAAGACTTACCCGAACCGGATAGTCCTGTAATTACCACAAATTTATTTCGGGGAATCTCTACATCAATGTTTTTCAGATTGTTTACCCGTGCACCTTTTATAAATATATTTTTCTCTTCTGACATAATCTCTTCAAAAAATGGATACAAAATTACGAAAAAATAAGCGCATTATCTTAGTTGGCTAATTTAAAGGAATCTAAAATATCCGAAATTCTCAGAAATAAATATAATTTCTTTATAAACTATCTATGCACAGACAGCTATCATCTCTTTGAAAATTTATGTTTCTATTCAAAGAGAGTAATAAAATACAAGATATTAACTAAAGACTGTTTACTACAAATCAGAATGGATATCCTATCCCAAAGTGCCATGCCATATTATTCAGCCTTGGCTTGAAAAGAATAAAACGATCCGACTGGTCCCTCCCCGGGTCATAGGCTTTCATCCCCGCATCGAAACGAAGAAGCAGGAAACTTAAATCCATTCGTAAACCGATCCCATAAGACAGGCCTATTTCTTTATAGAACGATTTGAATTTGAATTGTCCTCCCGGCTGCTCCTCATAGTCGATTAATGTCCATATATTTCCGGCATCGATGAATTGGGCAAATTCGAAAAGATCGGTTATCTTCATCCTGTTTTCGATACTAAGTTCGAGCTTCATATCTCCGGCCTGGTTTACAAAGTCACTGTTTCCCTGGCGTTTATATGATCCGGGACCCAGAGAACGGGTACTCCAACCCCTTACACTGTTGGCTCCTCCCGAGAAAAAACGCCGTTCGAAAGGCAGAATCCCGGAATTACCGTAAGGCTGCGCAAGTCCCAGTCCCAAGTGATAAGCTACAGAATGTTTCTTAGAGAAATAGAAGGTATGGGCATAATCGACGCTTCCTTTCACATATTCCGCATATGCCACGCCTAATATCATCTTTTCTCCGAATTCATTCTCTTTTGCCCCGCCTATTGTTGTTGCCAGACGTGGTAAAGCTCCCGCGACTTCTATCGACATCCGCAATGAATAGGTGGGATACAGCCCCGTAAATCGGCGTCCGTTGACCAACGTAACCGTATAGGCGGTACGTGCCACCAGCTTGTCGCTATAACTCTCTCTCAACAAGACATTATTAGTAGAGTCAAGGTAATTCTTCTGGAAATAATCTGACACCCATGGCATACGGATATAGTTTACATCGAGTAAGTCCAGACCGTGACGCAGTCTGTTTTTATATGTATTCCAACTATAATTTACGCCTAAGTTAAAAAACTGACGGGTATATTCCTGCCTATGCTGATTATTCAATCCCACAGTAAAGCGTGTACTGGAAGATGGTAATTCCCTCCAGCTTTTCTTCAACCAGGGGAAAAGAAACTGAGGAAAGGTAAGCCCTGTCTCTATTCCGTACTCATAGAAGTTGCTGTTCATCACATCCCCGCTTTTGTCTCCGGCGATGAACTCATAAGCACCTTTTAGTTTGATACTCAATTGTTCCGATCCGTTAAATAAGTTCTGATGTTGGTATGAAATACTTGGAGCAATACCTATATCTCCGGCGGTATTGGTCCCATCAAGCCCGGCCTTAAACCAGTGAGCATTGGCGGGAAGCAGTATGATTGTGGCGTCCAGCAGGTGTGTACTGTCTTCGCGCGAAGGCTGGGTAGTAATATTTACCTGCTTAATAGCCTCCATATTCGTGTAGGCCTCGTATGTACGGGTTATATTGTAATCGGAATAATATGCCCCTTTCTTCAGATAATTATTACGCAACACGGCAGAATTTCGCAGGAACTTATTTCTGCCACGTATTATCTTAGTCCCATAATAATCCGTTGTATCTGCATTCCTGTAAAACCATCGGTTAGTATTTATCTGCCCTCCGGAACCTGATACATTATCAACAGAATTGACCCCTGAAATAATCGTAATATTATTCAGTTTATATCGGGGATAAGGCAAACTATCCTTATTCGGATAAATATCGAGATACAAATCCACTTCATGCGAATTAAGTGTAGTATCGGCCCGGAAATATACATACTCTTTGGAGAAAGTAGAATAGCCTACATTACGCATAATGGTATTTATCCGCAAGCGTTCTTCTTCCAACATGCCCATGTCGAACATATCACCTTTTTTGAGTAATGGCTCGATAGGTATCTTTCCCATAATACGGGCCATAGTCGTATCGCCTATCTGGTGCGTATAGTTACGTACACGATATGGAATACCGCCTTTCAGATTATAGGTAACAGACATTTTCTTCCCTTTCACTTTCAGGGTAGTATCGGCTTCAGCATTCAGATAGCCCTGGTTATTCAGTTGCTTCTTCAACTGATTTTGCGACATGATTGTCTGCGATGCACTATACAAGACCGGCGCTTGTCCCAGCTTTTGTATAGTACGGTTTATCCACTTACTTGTATCCTGTCCGGCCATATTATATATACCCAGACGGACTTTTCCAAGCAGAGGAAGACTCGTGTTAGGCTGCTGACGAACGAAATCTTCCAAATCGGCCGTAGCATTTTTAGTATCATGCTTGATCTGATAACTATCCAACAGATAGCGCCCTTCCGGTATGTTCTTGGTAGTATTACATGCCGTCAGGATAAAGACAAAAGATATAAGTGCAAGTTTTCTCATCAAGAATATTAACGTTTTACAAATATACAATGTTTTTGTTAACTCTTGATAAAACGAATTTCTTGGGCTATTATTTAAGAAAAACCTACCCTATTTTGTATTTTCCTGAGAAAAAGTCAGAATATAACCGTTACAGTCCTCAATTGCGAAATCGGTAGATCCATAGAATGTCTCATGCATTTCTTTTGCAATAGTGACTTTTTCATTGAGTTTTTCGTACAGCCCATGAATATCGGATACATGAATGTAGAAGGTTAATCCCCCACCCTGCGGAAATTTTGCAAGCTGTGGATATTCTTCTTTCAGGCTGTTTTCTTCCTGAAACATAAACATAACATTTCCGGACTGTACGATTGCAAAGACCAAATCGTTTCCCGATTCGGGAACAGCACCAACAAGTTTGAAACCGAGGATTGTTGTATAAAAATCAACTGTCTGACGAACATTCCTGACCATCAGGTTCGGAGTAGAATCATTTAGTACCATATCTCTATATTTAAGTTTATATATTTGAAAATCACTTCCAAAAGTAGAGAATACAGACCATAGTATTTGTGTAAAAAAACGACAATCTTAAAGTTCCGAAGGTAAAGAACCCGAAAGCCGTTTAAACTCTTTTATCAGATGGGCATGGTCATAATAACCGCAGTCGACCGCCAGATCAAAAAGGCTTTGATTCGCCCCCGATTTTAAAAGATGATGAGTATTCTTGAATTTGATAATACGGCTGAATGCTTTTGGAGAGATTCCTATACCGGCCAGAAACCTGCGTTCAAATTGCCGTTTACTCAGACAGGCCTGTTCTGCAATAAGCGGTATCGGTATATTTCCCTTGCCTTGTTTTATCAGCGATACGGCATAATCAACCCTTTCATCCAACAGAGACAGTTTAGGAAGCCGGCTTAATAAATAGTTATCCACAAAAGAGATAATATCTGTTGTACTCCTTTCCCAGGGAATATCTTCACTGAAAGATTTATCAAATACCGATTCCGTAGAAAAAAGTTCGACCCGCGAATCAGTAAATTCGTTTACAGGCACACGGATAAAAGCCGTTATTCCTCCCGGTTTGAAACGAATCCCAATAAACCTGACCTCTCCCAGATATTCTACTTCCAGAAAAGTAGTCATAGTACCCACAATGTGGGGAAGAGACTGCCGGTGAAATGAAAATATAATATCTACGCAACCATCAGGCAATACACGCCGACAAACCTCCTTCTCTGCAAAATCTATTGAAGACCAGTAGGTTTCGATATACTGACTTAGAAACGGATGTGGTTGATATTCAATGTACATTTCTTTGCTTTATATGACTAATTTTGGAAGAGATAAAGATAAATGGAAATGTTCAACAACGAACTAAAAAGTTAAGAATACTCATATTTGAATCATAAATCTGGAAAAAGCAATACCTTTGTGGCTGATTATGAAAGAATACCGACTGACCGACTGGCAACCGACCACAAAAAAAGAAGTGGAACTCAGAGGATGGGATGAACTGGATGTTATCCTTTTCTCGGGAGACGTATATATAGACCACCCGTCTTTTGGTGCGGCTGTCATAGGACGCATGCTTGAAGCCGAAGGGCTGAAGGTAGCCATTGTTCCGCAACCGAACTGGCGGGACGATCTGCGCGACTTCAAAAAATTGGGTAAACCCCGCCTTTTCTTCGGGGTAACAGCCGGAGCAATGGACTCGATGATAAACCACTATACGGCCAACAAGCGACTGCGTTCCGACGATGCTTATACGCCTGATGGAAAGGCGGGAATGCGCCCCGACAGAGCCTCCATTGTCTATTGCAATATACTAAAAGAGCTTTTCCCCGATGTACCTGTATTATTAGGGGGGATAGAGGCCTCGTTGCGCAGGGTAACGCACTACGATTACTGGGATGATAAATTATATAAATCTATACTTGTCGACTCAAAAGCGGATCTGCTGGTATATGGCATGGGTGAGAATCCATTGAAAAAGATAGTTTCGGAGCTCAAAAACGGCAAATCTCTCGATGAATTGAGTGATATACCACAAACAGCACATCTATGCGCCAAAAACGCTTTAAAACAGCGTCCGGATGGAAAGGATATTTATCTGGCTTCTCATGAAGAGTGCCTTGCCGATAAACTTAAACAAGCGGGTAATTTCCGCATTGTAGAAGAGCAATCGAATATGATGAATGCTTCTCGCATTATACAGATATACGATGAAAAGGCGGTAATAATCAATCCGCCCTACCCTCCCATGTCTGAGAAAGAGATAGATGCCTCGTTCGATCTGCCATATACCCGCCTGCCCCATCCGAAATACAAAGGAAAAACCATCCCGGCTTTTGAAATGATAAAATTCTCGGTAAATATGCACCGGGGGTGTTTCGGCGGATGCGCCTTTTGTACCATTTCGGCTCATCAGGGAAAATTCATTGCCTCCCGTTCGAAAAAATCGATATTGAACGAAGTAAAACAAATCACGGAAATGCCGGATTTCAAGGGATATTTAAGTGATCTGGGAGGCCCTTCGGCAAACATGTATAAAATGAAAGGCAGGGATGAAAACATTTGCGCTAAATGCAAACGGCCCTCGTGTATTCATCCGAAGATATGCAAAAACCTCGATGTAGACCACTCACACCTTTTGGATATTTACAAAGCAGTGGATGCACTTCCCAAAATCAAGAAGTCATTTATCGGCAGTGGGGTGCGTTATGATATGTTGTTGCACCGGAATGACGATGACCGGTTAAACAAAATATCCGAGAAGTATACAAAGGAACTGATATTAAACCATGTATCCGGCAGACTGAAAGTGGCTCCGGAACATACATCGGACAAGGTACTTAATTGTATGCGTAAACCGAGTTTCTCGCAGTTCCATACATTTAAAAGAATATTCGATAAGATCAATTCCGAAAACGGATTAAAACAGCAGCTTATCCCTTATTTTATATCATCCCATCCGGCTTGTACAGAGATAGATATGGCAGAATTAGCCTCCGAGACAAAGCCTTTGGGCTTTAAACTGGAACAGGTTCAGGACTTTACACCTTCACCAATGACAGTAGCCACCGAAATTTATTATACCGGCTATCATCCCTATACGCTTGAAAAAGTATATACAGCACGAACCAAAGAGCAGAAACTGGCTCAGCGTCAATACTTTTTCTGGTACGATAAAAATTATAGACCTCAGATTATCAAGTCTTTGAAGAAATTAAAAAGAGAGGATCTGTTGAAAAAACTATCAATTTATTAATAGTTTATCCAACAATTACCTGAATATCAAATATTTAATTCAAATATAATTATATGATTACACTTGAAGTTTGTGCCAATTCAACACAATCCGCTATAAATGGACAAAAAGGAGGAGCAATCAGAGTCGAACTATGTGATAATCTGAGCGAAGGAGGGACTACCCCTTCCCTATCACAGATAGAAAAAACAAGACAATATATTGATATTCAATTAAATGTACTCATACGTCCGCGTGAGGGAGACTTTCTATATAGCGATTTAGAATTTGAAATAATGAAACAGGATATACACCACTGTGGAAAAGCAGGATGCGACGGTGTTGTATTCGGAATATTAAACACAGATGGCAGTATCGATAAAGAACGCAATCAGGATTTAGTAAAAATTGCGCATAAATATCGTATGACTATTACTTTTCATCGGGCTTTTGACAGATGCAACGATTTGTTCAGTTCGTTAGAAGATATCATAGAACTAGGGTGTGACCGCATACTTACATCAGGCGGGATGGAATCCGCACCGGAAGGAAAAGAAATATTAAAGAAATTAATCAGTCAGGCCAACGATAGAATAATAATTATGCCCGGTGGAGGAATTACGGAGAACAATATTTCCGAGCTGGTTAGAGCTACCGATTTGAAAGAATTTCACGGCTCGTTCCGAAGCAGGTGCAGGTATAATGGAGGAATGCAATACAAATCACCTTTTTTTACAAACGAAGAAGAATACAGCATGCTTCTGACTGATCCCGAAAAAGTTAAACAGGCAATAGAAAATGCCAATAATATTTAAATCGCCATCATATCTAAAGCAGCACATTCATAAGCATAAAGTAATTATCGCAGAAAATACAATAAAATACTAACTTTGCATCCTAATTAATTTTATCCAAAGAAAAAAAGATGAACTTCAAATATGACGTAATTGTTGTCGGGGCAGGTCATGCCGGTTGCGAAGCTGCGGCCGCAGCGGCCAACATGGGATCCAAAACCCTGCTGATAACAATGGACATGAACAAAATCGCCCAGATGAGTTGCAACCCCGCAGTAGGTGGCATTGCAAAAGGACAAATCGTACGGGAGATAGATGCCCTCGGCGGACAGATGGGAATTGTCACGGATACTACTGCCATCCAATTCCGCATGCTGAACAAATCGAAAGGCCCTGCCATGTGGAGTCCACGGGCACAAAGCGACCGCGCGCAATTCATACTTAAATGGAGAGGGATCATCGAGAACACCGATAACCTTTTTGTATGGCAGGACACTGTAACATCCCTGATTATAGAAAACAAAACGGCAACAGGTGTAAAGACCGCGATGGGTGTAAACTTCTCGGCAAAATCGGTAGTTCTCACAAACGGCACATTCCTGAACGGACTAATGCATATAGGCAAAACACAGCTCGGAGGAGGACGTGTTTCAGAACCGGCATCGTTCGGAATTACCGAACAATTGAGGGAATTTGGATTTACTACCGACAGGATGAAAACAGGTACTCCCGCCAGAATAGACGGAAGAAGTGTAGATTTCAGTTTAATGGAAGAACAAAAAGGAGATGATGATTTCCACAAGTTCTCATATCTCGACTTCGCACCCCGCACATTGAAACAACTTAGTTGCTGGATTACTTACACCAACGAAGAAGTACACTCCACTTTACGCGATAGATTGGATGATTCTCCCCTTTACAACGGACAGATAAAAAGTATAGGGCCACGCTATTGCCCGAGTATAGAAACTAAAGTTGTAACATTCGCGGAGAAAACTTCGCATCAATTATTTCTGGAACCGGAAGGAGAAAGCACACAAGAATATTACTTAAATGGATTCTCGTCCTCTCTCCCACTCCATACTCAAATTGAAGCACTACAAAGAATCCCGGCATTCAGAAATATACACATCTACAGACCCGGTTATGCAATCGAATATGACTTCTTCGATCCTACACAACTAAAACATACGTTGGAAACGAAGCTAATCGACAACCTATTTTTCGCAGGACAGATAAATGGCACTACCGGATATGAAGAAGCAGGCGGCCAGGGATTGATCGCGGGAATAAACGCTCATATAAAAACACAAGGGGGAGACGAATTCATCCTGAAAAGAGACGAAGCATACATCGGCGTATTAATCGACGATCTGGTAACCAAAGGCGTTGACGAACCATACCGTATGTTTACCTCCCGTGCGGAATATAGAATACTACTTCGTCAAGACGATGCAGATGCACGCCTTACCGAAAAGGGTTACAATATGGGCTTAGCAAAGAGAGAGAGAATTGATCTCCTGAACCAGAAGAAAGAGGAGATGAACAGGATCATCGATTTCACCGCCAATTATTCCTTAAAGCCGGAATATATAAACGAAGGATTGGAAAAACTTGGCACCAGCCCATTAAAGCACGGGTTGAAATTGAAAGATATAATTACACGTCCGCAGGTATCAATAGATAGCATAGCCGAGCTGGTCCCTGCATTCAAAGCGGAGCTGGATAAGATCCCAAACAGAAAAGAAGAGATCAAAGAGGCCTGCGAAATAATCATCAAGTATGACGGCTACATCAAGAGAGAGCAATTAATCGCAGATAAGATCTCCCGCCTCGAAAACATCCAGATAAAAGGAAAATTTAATTATGAGGCCATACTCTCTCTTTCCACCGAAGCTCGTCAAAAACTAGCAAAAATAGATCCTGAAACAATTGCTCAGGCAAGTCGAATTCCGGGAGTTTCACCGAATGATATCTCAATATTATTGGTAATTTTGGGGAGATAAAACAAGATGTTCCACGTGGAACACACGAGAAATTATAAAACAAGAAAAGAATGTTCCACGTGGAACATATAAATATTTAACAATAAAAATGAAGCAATTCACAAAAGAGCAGAAGCTGACTTTCTTAAGGAATACAGTAAGAAACATCCCTGATTTTCCAATTCCCGGAATCCAGTTTAAAGATGTGACACCATTATTTAATACTAAAGAATCTCTATCTATATTAACAGATGTTCTTCTGGAAGAATATAAAGGGAAAGGTATCACTAAAGTAGTAGGTATAGAATCAAGAGGATTTATTATGGGTCCGATAATGGCTCTCGAACTTGGAGCAGGATTTGTACCGATCAGAAAACCGGGCAAACTTCCGGCAGAAGTATTCGAAGAAGAATATGAGAAAGAATATGGCGTGGATAAAATTCAAATCCATAAAGATTCGTTATATGAAGATGACGTTGTCCTCATACACGATGATCTGCTTGCAACAGGAGGAACCATGTTTGCCGCCTATAATCTGGTAAAAAGAATGGGTGTGAAAAATATTTATGTGAATTTTATAATAGAGCTGGAAGAGTTAAAAGGACGGACACTATTCCCAAAAGATGTAGACATTAAGGCTTTGATACAGTTTTCTATATAAAAAATGAATGAATACCTCAAAAATATAATACAAAACATTCCGGACAAACCCGGCTGTTATCAATATTTTGATGACAAGGGGATTATTATATATGTAGGTAAGGCTAAAAATCTAAAAAAAAGGGTTTCACAATACTTTACAAAAAATCACGATAGTCCAAAGACAAGAATACTTGTCAGCAAAATACGGGACATAAAATATATCATTGTAGACACAGAAGAAGACACTCTCCTACTCGAGAACAATCTGATAAAGGAATTTCAACCGCGCTATAATGTAATGCTCAAGGATGACAAATCTTATCCGTCAATTGTTATCCGTAACGAATATTATCCGAGAGTAGAACTCACCAGGAAAATCTCGAAAGACGGCTCACAATACTTTGGGCCTTATACAAATGTATTAAGCGTAAAAACTCTTTTAGAATTTGTCCATAAATTATATCCTATCCGCACATGCTCACTAAATCTAACCCCTGAGAAAATCGCAGAGGGAAAATATAAGGTTTGCCTGGAATATCATATAAAAAGATGCCTCGGCCCATGCGTAGGATTACAGACGTCTGAAAATTATATAAAAAATGTAGAGTCGATAAAAGAGATACTGAAAGGAAATACAAATCTCGTAAGTGATGAGATATATGCAAAAATGCTCGAGCTTGCCGAGAATCAGGAATTTGAAGAAGCGAATAAATTGAAAGAAAAATATTTGCTTGTAGAAAACTTCAAAAATAAATCGACCGTCGTAAGCAATATAAATTATAATATAGATGTGTATAGCTACGATGAAGATGAAAGCTCAGCATATATCAATTATCTGAACGTACACAACGGAGCAATAATACAAGCCTATACATTTGAATATCGCAAACGGCTGGAAGAAGAGAAAGAAGAGCTTCTTGGCTTGGGCATTATAGAAGTAAGAGAACGATTCGGATCGAAGGCCAAAGAAATTGTTGTTCCCTTTTATCCCGACCTCACACTCGAAGGTGTAGAATTCATGATTCCACAGCGTGGAGATAAGAAAAAATTATTGCTTCTTTCGACACAAAACGTAAGACAGTACAAAATAGACAAATTAAAAAAAGCAGAAAGTCTTAACCCTGAACAACGTAGTGTAAGAATTCTGAAAGAAATACAAAAAGACCTAAACCTCAAAGAGTTACCTACCCATATCGAGTGTTTTGACAACTCAAATATACAGGGAACGAATCCGGTCTCAGCTTGCGTTGTCTTCAAAATGGGAAAACCGTCGAAAAGAGACTACCGACACTTCAATGTAAAAACAGTTGAAGGCCCTGATGATTTTTCAACCATGCGTGAGGTCGTTTATCGTCGCTATCGCCGATTGCTGGAAGAGGAAGCTCCCCTACCCCAACTCATTGTTATAGACGGAGGTAAGGGACAGTTAAGTGCTGCCTGTGAATCACTTAAAGCACTGGATATCTATGGAAAGGTCGCGATAGTAGGTATCGCCAAACGGCTGGAAGAAATTTACTATCCCGAAGATTCAATTCCTCTCTATCTTGATAAAAATTCAGAATCGCTCAAAGTACTTCAACACCTTAGAGATGAAGCACATAGATTCGGTATTACCTTCCACCGGAATCAACGGAGTAAAAGTCAGGTGAAATCCGAACTAGACAATATAAAAGGCATCGGAGATGAAACTAAAAGACTGCTTCTTAGGGAGTTCAGGAGTGTAAAAAGAATAAAGCTGGCAGAAGACAGAGAACTTGAGAAAATTATAGGAAAGTTCAAGACTGCTTTGATAAGAAAGTATTTCGAAGAAAAAAACAATTAAATATTTTTTATCTTTGCCAGTAGGCCACTTAGCACTACTACCCGAATTATGATAGAGAATAAATATAAGGATAGAATCTTGTTTGCAGATATACTAAGAGTATTCACAATATTCGCTATTATAGTATTTCATATAACGACTAATCGCTGGTTTACTTCATTTCAGGAAAACCCTGCCGAATGGCATACAATAAATATATTCGTTGCCTGCCTAAGATGGTGCGTCCCCGTATTCTTTATGCTGAGCGGGATGATATTTCTGGATCCCACTTATCATACAACAATTAAAAAGCTGTATAGCAAGACAATACCACGTATATTATGTGCTCTTATATTCTGGAGCATAGCTTATCGCCTGCTTTCGCCTTTGGTAGCTTCTTTTCTGGATATAAAACCCATTACAGGTGACGATTTCCACCGTATCTATGAAGAAATATTCCTGGGTACACCATGGCACCACCTATGGTTCATATATCCGCTACTGGCAATGTATATACTCACCCCCCTACTCCGCATTTTCACTGCAAATGCAAAAAAGGAACATTACATTTACTTCCTTATTCTCTACTTTATATTCGGTTCTGTAATACCGACAATAGACGCTCGTTTTCAGATACATATCAGCTTTAACATAAGTGAGTTATTTTCATATACAGGATACTTTATTGCAGGATATTTTTTCTATAAATTCGACCTTACAAAAAGAGAGAAAATTGTTTTATACACATTGGGAATTGCATCATTCGTAGGAACATATGCCGTCTCTACTATTGTTGGAGTCACCAATGGAGGCCCCGCGACCCAATTTTTCGACAGGACCGGCCCCAATACCATGCTATCGGCATTCTTTATATTCGTCTTTGTTAAAGACCTAGTCAACAATAGCCCTAAATTGCTGAAATACACGAACAATAAGTATATAACTACCCTTGCAAACTGTGGATTGGGCATATATCTTGTACATGATTTTTTCAATATAATACTTAATATTCTGAATATAAACACAGGAACCTTCCCGGCCATCCTATCCGTTCCTGTATTGTCTATCCTCGTATATATGGCATCTCTTGGGGTTGTTCTCATAATCAAAAAGATACCTGTACTTAACAAATGGATTATCTGAATTGATAATTTAAGAAGGTATAAAAATCTCATTTTGTCCCGAAAAAGCTTAAATAATTTATATCCCAATATTATATTTGTATAAATATGGAAAACAACATGGATAAAATTATTGTAACAACACAATTAGGTCTAAACGAGTATTTAAAAGTGAACTATTATCTACTCTTTAAGAAATGGAGTATGTGGCTCCTTCCTTTTGTAGGTCTATTATCTATTTTCTTCTATATATTAGGATATGCAAATATCTCTGCCCTCTATTTTGGTGTTATTTTTATAATCTTTTTTCCTGCCTTAACATATTATTTATTTAGAAGGAACTATTTTAATGATTCCAGAATTACAGAAACCATTACTTATACTTTCGATAATGAGATCGTAGAATCTAAAGGAGAGTCATTTGATTCTAGCTTTACGTGGGATAAAGTATATATGGTTGCAGAAACCAAGAGTTGGATACTATTATATCCTAGCAGATATATCGCATATGTAATTCCGAAAAGTAAAATATCAAAGGAAGACTTGAATATTCTAAAATCAATAATAGAGAGTCATAAAAAGATAAAGAATAAGCTAAAATAAAATAGCAGAGACGTAAATAAATAATATTATAATCTTCTAATCTATAACTATATACGTAGATTTCTATTGTAACCAGAGAAGATACATTTGATATATCCATCAATCTGATGACTCCATTTTTGAGATCAGAGAGCATAATTCATATATCTGAATATACTGCCATATCGAATCTTCATTTAGAACTCTTTGGATATGTTAATTGTTTATATTAAAACTGGGTTTTTAAGAAAACATTCAGTATAAACAATCTAAACTTACAGAATTATGAAAAATGATTTATTTTATTCTGCGAAACAAGCAGTAAAATTTTGGTGGGTTTCAATATTAGTAGGAATGCTTGCCGTAGCTCTTGGTATATGGTCTTTGATAACACCGTTAACTACATTAGTGGCTCTTACTCTGGTCTTTGCCATCACATTCTTTGTCAGTGGCATCTTCGAAATCGCCTTTGCCCTATCCAACAAAAAAGTCCTAAAGGGATGGGGATGGACGCTTATTAGCGGTATTATAGACCTTATTTTCGGGCTTATCCTTGTCGCCATGCCTGTAGAAGTTATTGCACTTGTATTAACTTATTTCGTCGGATTCTGGGTTATGTTCCAGTCTATATGGGCGATAGGCTCGGCAGCCGAACTTCAACGCAACGGTGTAAAAGGATGGGGATGGTTGATGGCATTAGCTGTACTCGGAGTTATTATGTCGTTCATCTTCATTATGAGCCCTGCATTTACCACCGGTTTCATCATAGCGTTAGTCAGCATTTCATTTATTTCCTACGGTTTCTTCCGTATATATCTAGGATTTAAGTTGAAATCTTTACATAAAGAAATGGATGAAATAGAAAAAGATTTAAAAGAATAACAAACAGGAATCCAGAATTAATTAAAGCCGCATATTTTTAGGATATACGGCTTTATTATTCTGTAAATCTGAAATTTAAATCATATTTTTACATAAATTCTATTCTTCTTACCTGCATCGTTTCTCCAGAATATTTATTTTAGTATTGCCCAAAAGGAACACAAACAATCTATAGTTGTGTATAGTATAAAATAAGCGGACACTAAAATCCAATACTTACACATATTATCCATTATAAAGAGGAAGGAACTTTATCAATATAGAGAAAGAAAAACCGAAAACAGATGACATCAAAAAATATAGAAAAAGTGATATTAAGAAAAATAATACAAAAGTGTTACCTTTGTTACCTTTTAACAAGTAGTAAGTTGAAAGTTATATAAGATACGAATAGGCGAGGTACAAGATACAAGTTGTTGACTGATGACTGTTCACTGACGGGATGCTTTGCTCAGCAAGACAAGCTAATTATTAATTTTTCATTCTTAATTATTAATTGTTTTCTGTGTTACCTTTGTTACCTTTTCAGGAAAGTCACTTGCCAGCGAAGCTAAAACAAGAATAACAATGAGAGTATTGATACAACGTGTTACAAAAGCATCCGTAACAATAGAGAACAACATAAAATCGCAGATAGGAAAAGGATTCCTTATATTACTCGGGATAGAAGATAACGACAACAAAGAAGATATAGAATGGCTCTGCAATAAAATAACAAACCTTCGTATCTTTAATGACAAAGACGGTGTGATGAATCTGTCTGCATTGGATACCGAGGCTGATATGCTGGTAGTCTCACAATTCACGCTGCATGCATCGACTAAGAAAGGAAATCGTCCGTCTTATATCCGTGCATCAAAGCCGGATACAGCAATTCCTCTTTATGAGGCGTTTTGCGAGACTTTGAGAAGAAAACTAAATAAAGATATAAGAACAGGCGAGTTTGGAGCAGATATGCAGGTAGAACTCATAAATGACGGGCCTGTAACGATATGGATAGACTCTAAAGTAAAAGAATAATGACAATAGAAGAAGCTCAACTGGAGGTTGACAACTGGATTAAAACAATCGGAGTACGCTATTTCAGCGAACTCACCAATATGACCATCCTCACTGAAGAGGTCGGTGAACTGGCACGTATTATGGCCCGCACATACGGAGATCAGTCCTTCAAGAAATCTGATCTGGACAAAAACCTGGGAGACGAAATGGCCGATGTGCTTTGGGTACTGATATGCTTAGCAAACCAGACAGGAATAAACCTTACAGAAGCTTTTCAAAAAAATCTGGAAAAGAAAACAAACAGGGATAAAGACAGGCATAAGAATAATGAAAAATTGAAATAACCCCATAAGCCTGCTTGTTACTTTGATAAGTGATACAACAAGAACAAATTATAACCCGACAATAATTATATCAATTACTTAATATGGCAGAAATAAATAAATATACCGATACACTAAAGAAGTATAAAACAGACCTCAAAGATGCTGATATAGCTGAAAAAGTAGAGGAAATAATAAGCAAGAAATTCGCTCAGAATAACAATAGAGAGGTATATAAAAGACTATACTCGTGCATAGACCTGACCTCGCTAAATGCAACTGATACACGCGAAGACATCTGGAAGTTTACCGAGAAGGTGAACGAGCGGGACGGAGCATCCGATGTAGCCAATGTAGCAGCTATTTGTGTATATCCTAATTTCATCGAAACTGTAAAGGAAGCCCTTACAGCCGATGTAAAAATCGCTTCTGTAGCCGGAGGATTCCCTTCGTCACAGACATTTACAGAAGTGAAAATAGCAGAAACGGCACTCGCGATAGCCAGTGGTGCAGACGAAATCGATATCGTTCTCAATCTGGGCTTTTTCTTAGATGAAAACTATGAGGAACTGAGCGAGGAAATAGACGAAATAAAACACGCCTGCCGCGAGGCAAAATTAAAGGTCATACTGGAAACAGGGGCGCTGAAATCTGCTAAGAACATAATGAAAGCATCCCTCCTGGCCCTATACTCGGGAGCTGACTTTATCAAAACATCCACAGGAAAAGGTTATGAAGGGGCCACTCCGGAGGCCGCATATGTAATGTGTACAGCTATCAGGGAATACACGGTGAAAACAGGCCGAAAAGTAGGTTTTAAAGCATCGGGAGGAATTTCTACCACCGCAGATGCTGTCAAATATTACACGATTGTAAAAGAGGTCTTAGGCGAAGAATATTTGAATAATGAGTATTTCCGTATAGGGGCAAGCCGTCTGGCCGATAATTTGCTAGATAGCATAAAGGAATAAGAAGCATACGTATTAAAAAAAAACTTATCTTTGCTCAAAAACAAACAGAATAATTATGGCAACAGCATATCACAACTTATCATCTTATAATCCCGAAACAGTTCCTAACGGCGAAGATATGAAAATAGGGATTGTAGTTTCGGAATGGAACGAAACTGTAACCACTCCCCTACTCCAGGGCGCTTTCAATACACTGATAAAGCATGGAGTAAAAAAAGAAAATATCCTGATTGATTTTGTTCCGGGTAGTTTCGAACTGATATTCGGCTCGAAGCATATGGTAGAAAATAAAGGAATAGATGCAGTAATCGCATTGGGCTGTGTAGTCAGAGGAGATACTCCGCATTTCGACTACGTTTGCAGCGGTGTAACGCAAGGTATCGCCGATATGAATATCCGTTACGATATACCGTTCATATTCGGGCTGTTGACCACTGACAATATGCAGCAGGCTGAAGAACGTGCCGGTGGTCGTCATGGTAACAAAGGGGATGAATGCGCTATTACAGCACTAAAAATGATAGATTTTTATCGTAGAAATTTGGAGGAATAAATAAATATATTACCTTTGCATTCGCTAAAGATAAAAGGGCAGTTACCAAAGTGGCCAACTGGGGCTGACTGTAACTCAGCTGACTTACGTCTTCGGAGGTTCGAATCCTTCACTGCCCACATACTTTGCGGAAGTAGCTCAGTTGATAGAGCATTAGCCTTCCAAGCTGAGGGTCGCGGGTTTGAGCCCCGTCTTCCGCTCTGATGAAGAGACACTTACAGAAATGTGGGTGTCTTTTTTCTTTGTAGCTAACTCATAGAGAAAGAGAGCCATCATTCTGATAACTCTCTTTATATTAATTGATTAAATTATCACTCTCCGGTTAGCGACTGTACCAATCGAACAAACTCCCTTCGATACCCATCCTCATCTTTTCCATAACCCGATCTGGCCCGTGAAATAACCTTATACAGGTCACCTGAACCATGTTGCTTATCATCACGAAGCATGATACCGAACATAGCCACCGCAGATCCGAATTTAAAGTCCTCGGAGACATTATCCAGGCCATCGTCTATCACAGGCACAGACATTAGCTTGCTCTCCTCACTTTCGGGATGTTTATATCTTAATTTAACTGTCAGCAACTCATCCGAACCTGTAGGAGACATTGTCTGATATTTGAGCGGATCTACAGACGTATCTTCTCCCTTACTCTTCTTATCTTTCTTCTCTTTAGCAGGTATTACCTCGTAGAAAGCTGTCACAGTATGTCCCATACCCATATCTCCGGCATCTTTCTGGTCATTATTAAAATCTTCTTTTTCCAGCAAACGGGTTTCATAACCTATCAGCCTATAGGAATCAACTTTCAGAGGGTTAAACTCTATCTGTAACTTGACATCTTTAGCCACAGTAAACATAGTCCCTCCAAACTCGGAAACCAATACTTTATTTGCTTCCTGCATATTATCTATATAAGCGTGATTACCATTCCCAGCCTGAGCAAGTGTCTGCATTTTATCATCCTTATAGTTGCCCATTCCATAACCGAGTATTGATAAGAATACACCCGATTTACGTTCATTCTCAATCAGCTTCTCCAATCCGTCGTTACTGGATACACCTACATTAAAATCCCCGTCTGTACAAAGGATTATACGGTTATTTCCTCCTTCAATAAGGTTCTCTTTCGCAATTTTGTAAGCAAGTACTATTCCTTCGCCACCTGCTGTAGAACCACCTGCTGTCAAGCCGTTGAGAGACTCCAATATCTTAGACTTCTCACTGCCTGGAGTAGAAGGCAATACCTGTCCTGCTGCACCCGCATATACCACTATGGCAACACGGTCGATAGGGCGAAGATTATTTACCAGAAGCTTCATAGATGATTTTACCAGATCGAGCTTGCCATCCCAATCCATCGAACCCGAAACATCAATCAGGAATACAAAATTGGTCGCAGGCAGGTTATCCGTATCTATCTCTCGAGCTTTCAGACCTATCTTCACCAAACGGTGTTTACCATCCCATGGACATTTCCCTACCTCTATCCCGAATGCTACAGGGTCATCCCCCTCAGGCTTCGGATAATCATATTTAAAGTAATTTACCAGCTCTTCTACACGGATAGCATCTGCAGGAGGCACTTCACCCTTATTGATGAAACGGCGCATATTACTATACGAAGCCTTATCCACATCTATGGAGAAAGTAGAAAGAGGCTCAGCAGAAACCTTGACAAACTTATTATCAGTAAATGCCCTGTAACTTTCAGTATTATCGAAATAGGCAGGAGGTACTGGTTCGCTGTAGGAATATGAAGAATAACTATCTGAAGATGATACCCCGTAGCCTATTACTACCATCTCATCAAGCGATTTATTGTCTTCTTTTAGCACTACATCATGTTTTGATCTGGTTACCTTAATTGTTTGTGATATAAATCCCACATAATTAAACTGAAGCTGATCTCCTATATTAGCTTCGATGGTATACTCTCCATTAACATCTGTTACCGTTCCTTTTGTGGTGCCTTTCACCATCACCGATACACCTATCAGTTCATCTCCATTATCTTCTCTCACTGTACCTGTTACAGTAATGGCATGTACAGCGTAAGAGAACATGAAAAAGCAGCATGTTAAAAGTAGGATGATGTATCGTTTTGTTTGTAGTCCCATAGTATAAATAATTAGATTAATGACTAAGTAGTTTATAAGATAGATTGCGTTTTGATATAAATTCCATAAATATAATGAGGAAAGTTAAATATAAAGCATCCAATAAAAGAAAATAGCAATAAAACATGCTGGCCCGAATATTACTTTCCGTACACAACTGTCCGAAAACGGACAATCTGGATATCATCAAAACATTGAAAATAAACATATTGACTTATTGGCATATTCATTGATAAATAAAGTATGGAATACTAAATAATTTCAGAAATGGACAGGGAAATACCACTCAGTATACAGCGAAAAGAAAAACGGAAATTAATACTCCGGTATGGAATAATTGCATTGGCAATAATAATTGTTATTATTTTCTTAATGAATATACTGGAAAGCACACTCTCCTATAAAAGTATAACGATAGGTACAGTGGATAAAGGTACAATAGAAGTAACAGTAAATGCGTCCGGCAAAGTGATTCCTCTGACCGAAGAAATTATCGTTTCCCCCATCAACAGCCGAATACTCGAAGTATATAAAAATGCAGGGGATTCGGTACTTTCCGGTGAACCCATCCTGAAACTGGAACTGGCTTCCGTAGAAACGGACTATAACCAAAAACTGGACGAGAAAGAGATGAAGGCCAGCAAGCTGATCCAATCGAAGATTACCCTCGAAAATAGAATATCGGAACTGCAAATGCAGATGCAGGTGAAAGACATGAACCTGAAACAGATGCAGACCGAACTCAAAAATGAGCAATACCTCGACAGTATCGGAGCAAGCACAACAGATAAAGTGCGTCAGGCAGCATTGAACTATGAAGTAGCCAAACTCGAGCTTCAACAGCTGAAACAACAAATAGAGAATCAGAAGAAAAACGCTTCTGCAGAAACAAAAGTACAGGAACTGGAAATAAGCATTTTTGAAAAATCGTTAGCCGAAAGTGCACGCCTGCTAAAAGATGCACGGATACTGTCGCCGCAAAAGGCAACCCTGACTTATGTAAACAACCAGATTGGTTCGCAGGTATCAGCAGGCACGCAAATAGCGATTATATCCGATTTAAGCCACTTTAAGGTAGAAGCCGATATAGC
This sequence comes from Dysgonomonas gadei ATCC BAA-286, assembly GCF_000213555.1. Classification (GTDB taxonomy): domain Bacteria; phylum Bacteroidota; class Bacteroidia; order Bacteroidales; family Dysgonomonadaceae; genus Dysgonomonas; species Dysgonomonas gadei. Next base: position 74,406 of record NZ_GL891987.1, on the reverse strand, counting down.
AGACAGCTACGCCGAAAAATTAAGCACAGGAGCAAAAGCAATCATCAAAATCGGACAATTGCAACTGGAAGGGACCGTCGTCAACATTACGCCATCTGTAAAAAATGGGGTTATCCAATTCATAGTTATGCTGAAAGATGCAGGGAATTCACGCCTGCGAAGTGGGCTTAAAACCGACGTATTTGTATCGCATGGCATTCAGGAAGATGCCTTACGCATACCAAATGCATCCTACTACATCGGTGCAGGAGAATATGAACTATGGGTAGTAAAAGACGGGCAGGCAGAGATTCGTAAAGTGAAACTGGGAGAGAGCAGCTTCGAATATGTAGAAGTGATCAATGGATTAAATCAGGGAGAACAGGTAATTGTCTCTGATATGAGCCAATATAAGGGGAAGAAATCAATAAAGATAAAATAAACAAGAAATCAATAACCTATAATTCATAAAATTATGTCAATCATCAACTTACAAGGTATAACAAAGATTTACCGCACAAAAGAGGTCGAGACAGTAGCGTTGGAAAATGTAAATCTGGAAGTGCAGAAAGGAGATTTCCTCTCCGTAATGGGGCCTTCGGGTTGTGGAAAGAGTACAATGCTGAACATCATGGGACTGCTCGATGTACCCAGCGAGGGTAAAGTGCTTATCGGTAATACCGAAACTCATAATATGAAAGATAAAGAGATGGCGGAGTTCCGGAATAAAACTCTGGGTTTTGTATTTCAAAGTTTCCATCTGATAAACTCGCTCAATGTGCTCGACAATGTGGAACTCCCCCTTCTTTATCGCAAATCGGGAGATAGCAGCCGGCGTGAGATGGCTAAAAAAGTATTGGAGAAAGTTGGTTTATCGCACCGTATGAAACACTTCCCGTCACAACTATCGGGCGGGCAATGTCAACGTGTAGCTATCGCCCGTGCTATCATCGGCGACCCGCAGATCATACTTGCCGATGAGCCTACCGGAAATCTGGACAGCAAAATGGGAGCTGAAATCATGGACCTGTTATTTGAACTGAACAACGAAGGCACAACCATAGTGATGGTAACGCATGATGAACATATCGCCAAAACCACAAAACGGATTATCCGCTTCTTTGATGGCAGAAGAGTTGAATAGACCTTTATCCGGCAACAGAAATACAGGTAATAACAAATTCGTATTAATATGATTATCCGACAATTGAAAACCACATATCATGTATAAGATCTACTTCAAACAAGCCATTGCAATGCTGAAACAGAACAAGTTTATCAGTATAATAACTATTGCGGGAACGGCATTGGCTATTATGATGATTATGGTTCTCATAGTCAGCGAATCTATCAAAAATATAAGTGTAGCACCCGAAGTCAACCGCGACAGAACGATGTACATCCGCGGCGAAATAAAAGAACAGAAAAACAACAAAGGAAGGCAAAGCAATGGTAATACCAGTTACCAGGTATACAAGGACTATCTGTCGGAAATGAAGTCTCCTGAATTAATCAGCATACAAGCTAATGCATGGAACAAAAGTCAGGTAACAACATCTGAAGACCTGATGGAACGAATGCCTTTTGAATTGAAATCGACAGATGCAAATTTCTGGAAAATCATGTCTTTTTCGTTTACCGAAGGTAGCCCATTCAGTGAAGAGGATTTTAAATCTGGTCTGAAAAAGGCCGTTGTAACAGAAAAAACAGCAAAAACACTTTACGGGAATCAAAATGCTTTAGGTAAAACCATTCACATCGATTTTAAACCGTATACCATAGTGGGAATAGTGAAAGATGTATCACAAATATTCAAATATGCCTCTACAGATATTTATATTCCATATACATCACGCTCTGCTTACGAACAGGGATCTTTTCAGATTTTATTTTTGGCAAAAAGCAAAAAAGACTTTGACACCATTGTAGAAGAAGTACGTGCAGCCGAGCGGAAGTACAATGCTACAGACGAAGAATGGACACTTAAACTTTTAGGGCCGTATAGTCACGCAGTGCATAAAATGACCAACTCTCTCGGCGATCCGGACATTAAAGGAAATATAAGGAAAATTATATTTGTTTTGGCCATCTTATTGATCATACCGGCCATAAACCTGTCCAGCTTTAGCCTTTCGCGAATAAAAAGACGGACAGAAGAAATAGGAATAAGAAAAGCATTCGGAGCAAAAAAATATGTCATACTGATGCAGGTACTATACGAAAACCTCATTACATCCCTTATAGGGGGTGTCGTAGGACTTATCTTCTCTTTTGCTGTGGTAATGTGGCTGAAGAAATGGCTCCTGGATGTAGGAGAAGATAGTTCTATCCCGCTGGAAACGTTAGTGTCGTTCCCGGTATTCCTCGCTGTATTTCTCGTATGCCTGCTCCTGAACCTTCTTTCGGCTGGTATTCCGGCTTACAGAGCCTCTAACGTAAATATAGTAGATTCTCTTAACCGAAATAACTTATAACCATGATAAAGCACATTTTAAAACTGATTTGGACAGAACGTAAGGTAAATGCGTGGATATTACTGGAACTGATTCTCGTGTTTTGCATATTGTGGTTTTGTACCGATTATTTATACTTTATGACAAAGCGATATCTTGAACCCCGGGGATTCAATATAGAACATACATACCGGATAGGAATAGATCTGAAAGATGAAGGACGCGAAATACTGGCCTCATCGGATGAAGAAAAGAAAAATGAAATGAGGGACGATATATGGACTATTTATGATCGCATAAAAAGCTATCCGGCAATAGAGTATCTAAGTTATTCCAGTTCAGCCTATCCTTATTCCGGTTCCTGGTCGAATGGAGACATGATGATAGATTCGGTAAGCGCGTATTTCCAATTTAAAACCATAACTCCCGAATTTTTTAATGTATTCAAAATAGATATCCTTTCGGGTACTCCCTTCAGTTGGGATAATGTAATTGTAGGCAGGCCTATCATAATAAGCCCCGGACGGGACGGACTGATAGCCAATAAACTTCCACAAGAAGTAAAATGTACAAACCCCGGAGGAGAACATGAAGAGACTGTTATAGGAACAGCTGTTAAAACCAAAAGAAATGAATATGAGAATTATAGTGCCGTCCTCTACAGGCCTATGAAAAAGGACCACCATTATGTAGCCGAATACAGGGAAGTGTGTGTGAGGGTAAAACCGGAAGCCGATAAGAATTTCGAAGAGAAATTTACTAAAGATATGCGAAACCAACTGGAAGTAGGCCCTTATTACCTCTCATCAGTAATATCGATAGAAGAAGACAGGGAGCAATATATGAACTGGAATGGTTATGAAAACAATTTCAAAAGCATATATTCTATCACAGCTTTCCTTATTGTAAATATATTCCTCGGCATTATAGGGACATTCTGGTTCCGCATACAATCGCGCCGGAGTGAAATAGGATTGCGTATCGCATTGGGAGCATCAAAATCGAATGTAAAAAATATGTTTGTATTGGAGACTATCTTATTGCTGTTTCTGGCAAGTATCGTAGCAACCATAATCTGTATAAATGTATCGGTAACAGATGTAATCAGGGACATCAATGTACCTATACCTAACAGGGAAGGAGAAAGCGCAGGTATTTTACAATATTTTATAAACTATGGATTTACATTCCTTTTCCTTGCACTGATAGCAATTGTTGCCGTATGGTATCCTGCAAAGAAAGCATCGGATATACAACCAACAGAAGCACTGAGAGATGAGTAAAAAACAACATAAAAATAGAAGCCGTGTATAAAACCTACTTCAAACAAGCCATAGAGATACTCAAACTAAACAAGTTTGTGAGTATTATAACCATTATAGGTACAGCCCTCGCTATTATGATGATAATGGTGATCGTAGTAACCGATTCTATAAAAAATATAAGTATCGCTCCCGAAATTAACAGAGACAGGACGATGTACATAAAACATTTCACTAAATACGGTAAAGAAAAGAAAGACCGTATGTGGAGCGGTAATCTCCCATATGATGTCTATAAGAATTATCTGTCGGAGGTAAAAAGTCCGGAATATACTGCCGTCATAGATAATACATGGAGTGGAGACCAGTATATGGTGAAGGAGAACAATAATAACCAACGCTTTCTGGCTAAAACAAAACTGACAAATGCCGACTTCTGGAAAGTGCTTTCTTTCTCATTCATCGAAGGCAGACCATTCAATCAGGAAGAATTTAACTCGGGTATAAGAAATGCTGTAATTACAGAAAGCATGGCGACAAAAGTATTCGGTAACACAAATCCAATAGGGAAAAATATAGAAATAGATTTTAAAGAATATAAAGTCATAGGTATTATACAAGATGTATCACAGGCCTTCACCTACGCATATGGCGAAATTTATATTCCTTATACATCTAAAAGCGGATATGAAAGCAGGCAGGTTCTTATACTTTTTCTGATGAAAGACAAGGCAGATTTTGATTTGCTAAGGAAAGAGTTCAGGGCTGCCGAACGGAAATTCAATGCCGTGGATAATGAATGGGATCTGACTCTGAGAGGGCCATACGACCATAAACAAATGCAACTGGCCCGGTATTCGAATGAAGATCCGGAGGACGGCAAAGCAACACGAAAAATGGTTTTTATCATATTGATTCTCTTGCTTATACCTGCCGTCAACCTTTCCAGCTTCAGTATGTCGCGTATAAAAAGGCGCACCGAAGAGATCGGTATACGAAAAGCATTCGGTGCAAAAAAATACGTGATACTCATTCAGGTAATATATGAAAATCTGATTACTTCTTTCATTGGAGGTATCATCGGCCTGATCCTTTCCTATCTGGTAGTAATATGGCTCAAACAATGGTTGCTCGATATTGGTACAGACAGTAGTATACCAATAGGCGCTTTAGTATCAGCTCCGGTATTTCTGGGAGTATTTGCAGCATGTTTCCTTCTCAACCTGTTATCGGCCGGCCTACCTGCATATCGTGCCTCCACAATGAAAATAGTAGATTCTCTTAATCAAAAAAATGTATAAATATGATACTTCATACTCTCAAAATAATCTGGACAGAAAGAAAGGTGAATATATGGATATTGATCGAGCTTATTCTGGTCTTCTGTATTATGTGGTTTTGTGTCGATTACATCTATTTTCTCGCCAAGAAGTATATAGAACCGGAAGGGTTCGGTATAGAACAAGTCTATGCTATAAATCTGGGAATAAAGGATGAAGGACAGTCAGTTATTAATTCCGATGACGAAGAAAAAAAGGCTGAATTATTTGAAAATATATGGACTATTTTCGATCGTATAAAAGCATATCCCGAAATAGAGAACGCCTGTATATCCTCTGCGGCGGTACCTCATTCTGGTTCATGGATGAGCCGGGAATTCTTTATAGATACGGTAATAGATTATCCTCAGAAAAAAAGTGTTACTCCTGAATTTTTCGATGTATTCGGAATCAATATGGAAAAAGGAAAGAGTTTTTCCGGAGATAATATGAACGAAGCTGTTGTTTCCGGAGATGTGGATAACATACTCCTGAAAAAAAGTGTATTCCAGATAGACACAATAAATTACGGAGATCACAACAGTCAGGATTATTTACGTTTGAAGGTAACAGGGGTCGCCAATAAATCGAAGAGAAGCCAGTTCGACGCATACAACACGATGGTATATATACCTCTGAGAAGGGATGAAGGCGACCTGCTTTATACACCTTCCATAGAAATCAGTGTCCGTGTAAAACCCGGAACAACTAAGGGTTTTGAAGAAAGATTTTCTAAAAATATGCAGGAACAGATTGCTGTAGGCCCCTACTTCCTGTCATCAGTACAATCTTTCAGAGATATACGCAGTAATTATATAAAATGGAATGGTTGGGATAATAACCTGAAAAGCATCTATTCTATCAGTGCATTTCTGCTTATCAATATATTCCTCGCTGTTGTAGGTACATTCTGGTTCCGTATACAATCCCGCAGGAGCGAGATAGGATTACGGATCGCGCTGGGTGCATCTCACAGTAGGGTAAAAAGATTGTTTATGACCGAAACGTTGATTCTGTTGTTTCTGGCAAGTATAATAGCCACAGTTATTTGCATAAATGTGACATTAGTAGATGTATTAAAAGACATAGGAGTACCATCTATCAACAGGGAATGGAATCCTATACACATATCGCAATATTTCATCAATTACGGGCTCACGTTTATTATACTGGCCGTAATAGCTATCGCTGCCGTATGGTATCCGGCAAAGAGAGCATCGAAGATACAACCGGCAATAGCACTAAGGGATGAATAAAAAATAAAGGATTATGAAAAAAACTCTTTCTACCATAGCAATTTCTCTTTGGTTCTCTGCCGGGCTGACTGCACAAGACACTATTGCTATCAGCCTGACGGATGCCATTAACCGCAGTGTATCCAATTCGGTAGATGCAGTTGTGGCACGCAACCAGTACAAGTCCAGTTACTGGGGCTACCGTACCTATAAAGCCGAGTTGTTACCCGAAGTAACTCTCAACTCTACCCTACCCTATTATTCAAAGTCGTACAACCAATTCCAGAATACGGACGGAACATACACCTATGTAAGCAATGATTACAGCCGGATAGACGGGGGCCTGTCCATATCGCAGAACATTCCTCTCACAGGAGGTATCCTATCTGTAGAAAGCAGCTTCGAACGTTTACAGCAATATGGGGAAGGAGGCTCTACACGTTATATGGGCATACCGGCATCCGTTACATTAGAACAGCCTATTTTCGGATTCAACCGTGTAAAATGGCTTCAACGTATAGAACCTGTGAAATATAAGGAAGCGCAACAAAAACTTATAGGAGATATGGAAGAAGTTTCCAACACGGCCATACAGTACTATTTCAATCTGTTGCTGGGACAGATAAATATGGAAATAGCACAGCAAAACCTTAAAAACTCGGAGAAACTATATACGATTGCCGAAGCCAAGCGAAAAATAGGACAGATCTCGGAAAACGATTTATTACAGCTGAAAGTATCGCTACTGAAAGCCGAATCGTACCTCACCGATGCTCAGGCTTCACTCAATGCGCGTATGTTTCAGCTGCGCTCTTTCCTGAATTATGGGGAAAATATTATATTGGAACCTGTAATACCCCAATCACTGGCAGATAAATTACCTGTCCTTTCGTATGCGCAGGTAATAGCTTTGGCCCGGGAAAACAATTCATTTACCCAGAATGTACAGAAAAGGATGCTCGAAGCTAACCGTGACGTAAGTCAGGCAAAGGCCGACCGCTGGAATGCAAAATTGTTTGTATCCTTCGGCATGTCGGGGCAGGAAGATACATTCTCCCGTGCATTCAACAGTAACAACTGGCGCAATAACCAGATAGTAAATGTAGGTATAAAAATACCTATCCTCGACTGGGGAAAAGGAAAAGGGAAAGTAAAAATCGCCGAAGCGGAACGTGATGTAGAAAACTCACGAATAGAAAAAGAGCAAATGGACTTTAATCAGAACGTTTTCCTGCGGGTACAGAATTTCAACAGCCAGTCGAAGCAACTCGAACTTGCCAAAGAAACTGACAAGATAGCCCAACAGCGCTACAATACATCTATCGAAGCATTCGTATTGGGAAAAATAGATGTATTAAACCTGAATGATTCACAATCATCGAAAGATGAAGCACGCAGGAATTATATAGAGCAGATGTATCAGCTATGGTCTTATTATTATCAGATAAGAAGTCTGACGCTATATGACTTCATCAGCGACAGGGAGATTTTTGTTGACTATGGAAGTGCAACAAATTAAATAAGGTTTATCTATACAGTAAGTTGTTATTATAGCTCTTTGAAAGAATGAATTAGTTAGCAAATGAATGAAAATGTGTAACCTTTGTTACCTTTTATGAGAAATACAGAGTTAATGACCAAGGAAACCAAAAAGTAACAACCATTGAAAATGTGTAAAAGGTGTTACTTTTGTTACCTTTTTCGATTCAATATACTGGAAATAACTATTTTTACTGATTCAAAAAAGATAATCTATGATATTAATCTGCGACGATGATGCTGCCATACGCTCCTCACTGACTCTGGTTCTTAACCGGGCAGGATATAAGACAGCAAATGTCGCTTCCCCACAAGAAGCCATTGACTTTGTGCGCACTACCCTACCCGACCTCATCCTGATGGATATGAATTATACAAAAGGTACCGGTGGTGAAGAAGGCCTTACATTGCTTCGTCAGGTGAAAATATTCGCACCCGGTGTACCCGTGATACTGATTACAGCATGGGGTTCTATCAGTTTGGCTGTAAAGGGAATACAAACAGGCGCATTCGATTTTGTAACCAAACCCTGGAATAATCTGGCTTTGCTGAATACCATACAAACTGCCATACAGCTGAAAGAAGAAACAGAAAAAGAAACGGAAACTGGCAGTAGTTCAACAATAAAGACTTTCCGGAGTGACAAAATCATAGGAAAATCGCCCCTTTTACAAAATGTGTTCAATACCATTTCACGTATAGCAAAAACCAATGCATCTGTACTGATAACAGGCGAGAGTGGGACAGGAAAAGAACTTATAGCCGAGGCAATACATGAAAATAGTAACCGCAGCAAGAATCCATTTGTAAAGGTCAATCTGGGAGGTATTTCCCAATCATTGTTCGAAAGCGAGATGTTCGGCCATAAGAAAGGAGCCTTTACAGATGCGCATTATGATAGGGTAGGGCGCTTCGAACTGGCGAATAAGGGCAGTATATTTCTGGACGAGATAGGAGAACTAGATGCCACCTGTCAGGTAAAACTGCTGCGGGTATTACAGGATAAAACATTTGAATCGCTGGGCGATAGCAAACAAAAGCAGGTAGATATACGTGTGATAAGTGCTACGAACAGAAATCTGGCCGAAATGGTATCGAAAGGTACTTTCCGCGAAGACCTGTTTTATCGTATAAACTTAATCACTATTCGTGTGCCTTCGTTGCGTGAACGTATAGAAGACATTCCTTTACTGGTCAATCATTTTGCAAAGAAACAAGCAGAACTGAACGGACTGAATAGTATAGAAATTTCATCCGATGCAATGAATTACCTGCAAAGGCTTCCATATCCGGGAAACATCCGTGAACTAAAAAACCTGGTCGACCGTGTTATCCTCGTATCTGGTAAGGATCTTATTACTGATAAGGATTTTAAAGAACAATATACTGAGATACCCGGTCCTTCTACGGGATTAACCGATTCTGTTTATCCTCTTGAAGAACTGGAAAAAAACATGATATTGAAAGCAATGGAACTGTACGGAAACAATCATTCTAAAGTGGCAATGGCTCTGGGCCTGACACGTCAGGCCCTATACAGGCGTATGGAAAAATATGGCATAAGCAGCAACGAACAATAATCGTATGAAATCGAAAATTCTCTTTTGGCTATTGGTTATATTGGTATTTGGGGCACTGCTTTCCATCGGATTCCTTTTTTATAAAACGGATATATATAAATTTATGATAATAGAGGGTGTGGCTATTCTGGCTATTATCCTGTTCATCATTTTATATTACCGGCTCATAAAACCCTACCAGATAATAGCTGATGGGATGGAACTGCTGAAAGAACAGGATTTTTCGACACGCTTACGCCTTATCTCCGATAGTGAAGCCAATAAGCTGATCTCTATTTTCAACAAAATGATGGACCAGCTAAAAGACGAACGATTACAAGTAAGGGAAAAAAACCACTTTCTGGATCTGCTTATCCAGGCATCGCCACAGGGAGTAATTATCCTTGATTTTGATGACCATATATCCGAGATCAATCCTTCAGGCCTGCGTTTACTCGACATCAATAATATAAACGAAGTAAAAGGGAAGAAACTCTCGGATTCGGGTATCAGTATAGGCAGTCAGTTGGAAATGCTTAAAGCAAGCGAAGATGTAGTTATCAGGAGTTCGGGTATCACCATGTACCGCTGCATCCGCTCTTCATTTATCGACAGGGGATTTTCCCATCCATTTATACTGATAGAAGAACTTACGCATGAACTGCTGGAAATAGAAAAGAAATCGTACGAAAACATTATCCGCATGATGGCGCATGAAGTAAATAATTCGGTGGGCGCTGTCAGTTCTACTTTGAATGTAATATCGGATATCTTACGGCAAAATGATAATAACGAACTGTCAGATGTGCTTCCTGCGGTAGATGCATCTTTCGACAGGTGCAGGCATCTGGGTTATTTTATCAGCAACTTTGCCGAAGTGGTTAAAATACCTGAGCCTTCCCTGGCAGAAACAGACCTCAATGAACTGGCACGTTCGGTAGATGCACTTACACGGCTCGAATGTAAACACCGTAATATAGGTCTTAAATTGGATTTAACGGAAGATAATAACGTTATCCGATTGGATGGTATCCAATTTGAGCAAGTACTCGTAAATGTGATTAAAAACGCTTATGAAGCTATCGGGGAGAACGGGGAGATACGAATAGTTACACGATCGAACCCTTTATCCATCCAAATTGCAAATAATGGTCCCGGAATACCCGATGATGTAAAGCAAAAGCTTTTTACACCATTTTTTACTACAAAGTCGTCGGGACAGGGGATAGGTCTGATGTTCGTGCGTGAGGTACTGATAAATCACAACTGTAAATTTGATCTGAAGTCTGAGAATGGATGGACAAGATTCGATATTTATTTCCCTGAGAATAAGAAATTCTAGCTATTTTGTATTTTGTCAGAAAAATTTTATCAATATAATGAGTTGTCAGCTTATCGTTCTTTGAAATAATAAAAATCTAAATATTTACTTTAAACCGCCGGAAAGAAACGAAAAAAGAGTACACACAGGTACTCTTTCATCATATATCTAACTATTATTTTTATACTAAAAGTGTTTTCAACTTATCTGTATCCGAAAAATCAGATACAACCGCATAAGTATAATCTTTCAGATAATCGGCCGATAATGTAGTGGAGATCCCTATCACACGCATAAATGCATATGTAGCAGCCTTAATACCGGTAAATGAATCTTCAAATACGGCACATTCGGAAGACAAAACACCCAAATTGTTCTTAGCCAAAACATATCCCATAGGATCGGGTTTACCTTTCTTTATACTATCGGATGTAATAACCGTATCAAACGCATCTTCCAACGATAGTTGAGCAAGTGCAACTTTTACTTTGCTGGCAGGAGAACTGGTTACCAAACCTACTTTATAGCCTTCTTTTTTGATATATCTGATAAAATCGAGTACACCCGGAATCACTATCTTTCTGTAATCGATAGATTGTTCCATATCATAGCATGCCTGTCTTATAGCCTGTTTTTCTTCAGGACTGGAGATAGCAAAATAAAGCTCTATGATCGAGTTTAGGGTCATTCCTTTTATTATATCAGGAAAGTTATTTATTTTCAGTTCATTATCTTGTGCTATTTTACTCCAAAAATTGTCATAATCATGTTCTGTGTCTACAACAACTCCATCTAAACCGAACAATACCGTAGTGATTTTATTTTTTTGAGCCATATCTCAGGTATTTAAAATATTAAGGTCTGAGACCTTTTTATTATTTTTTATATATACAACATCCATTTATAAGTAAACAAATGATGTACAAAGTAAACTAATTTTTTCTCTTTATTATTCTTCCGGCTTAACTAAATGTAAGATAGGATAACCTTTTCCTTCACCATCATATTCGTCGCGGCTTACTTCTTTAAAACCAAAATGATAATAGAAATCCAACGCCTGCTTATTCTGTTCATTGACATCCACATTTCTGGCATTCAGCTTATTTACGGCATAGTCGAGTAGTATCTTACCTACACCTGATCCCCGGCTTTCATTATCTACAAATAACATTTCGATGCTATTGTCCGCTACTCCAAGAAATGCTTTAACAACACCTTTTTCATCTTTATATTTGTATAACGACACATGCTCAAAATAAATGGGTATATGTTTTTTATAAAATTCAAAATCTTCGTCTGACAGAAAATCATGAGTAGCTTTTACAGCGCTTTCCCATACAGCTATCAGTACCGGGTAATCTTTTTTGTCTGCTGGACTAATCATATCAGTGTTATTTTAAGGTTTATTTAATCTATATTAATAACGTCTCCGTTTTCAAATTTATTCAATGCTATAATCTGCGAAAACTCCGATAATAAGACGTTCTCATTAGCTTTTAGTATCAGCCTGAGAGGCTTCTTTCCTAAATAGGAAGCCCACTGCGAATATGAACTCGGCGGCCCTGTTATATACGAACACTTCGACAAAGCATACAAATCTTTAGGCCCTGACGAATCTGGTATTATAAAACAATCCAATTCTTTGAAATACTCAATATCCAGATTTTCATTCGAACACAGCAGGAACTTTATATTTTGTCCCTTATCATCAAATTGCTTTTCTATGTCCTTCATCACATGAAGATATTCCTGATCAGTATAATAATAAATACCATTATTCCATTCAGCGTAATCGCCCCTGCGAATATGCACACCAATGATAATAGTATTATCGAACTTTGAGAATACAGTGTCTACTGCACTTGTCACTTCACTCCTGAATGTGAATATCTTCCTTATTTCACCGGAATGTTTTATTACCAATTCTTCATTGCCCAAGCGGTTCGACCAGCCTTCTATCAGATTGAGCTTAAACAACTTCGAAAAAATATTAGGCTTTCCGTTTTGTATATATCCTCTCGCTTTCATAGATAAGAGGAATCTTTGGACAAGTTTCCGGGAAGCAAACCGGATATATTTATTACTATTCAGATTCTCAAAGTCTACCGAATACTTATCAAGATTTATCGCAAGGACTTTCTCTTTATATTCGAGCCCGTAAGCAATAGACGGTAACAATGACCATATTCTGTTGCATAACTGACCTGGAGAATCATAGTTTATTATCATAACCTTAAGGTTATCTTTTACACATTAAATCGGAAATGCATTATATCTCCGTCCTGAACGATGTATTCTTTACCTTCCACGTTCATCTTCCCGGCTTCTTTTACTGCAGCTTCGGAACCCAGAGTAATAAAATCATTATACTTAATTACCTCTGCACGGATAAAGCCTTTTTCAAAATCGGTATGTATCACGCCTGCACATTGAGGAGCTTTCCATCCTGCTGTAAATGTCCATGCACGTACTTCCTGAACTCCGGCTGTGAAATATGTCTGCAGGCCTAGTAATTTATAAGCTGACTTAATCAGACGTGCCACTCCGGATTCTTGCAATCCTATTTCGGAAAGGAACATTTCACGCTCTTCGTACGATTCGAATTCAGCTATTTCCGATTCTATCTTTGCGGCTACAACCAGTATTTCAGCATCTTCTTCTTTCACCGATTCACGTACCTGTTCCACATATTTATTACCCGATACAGCACTGGCTTCATCTACATTACATACATAGAGTACAGGTTTATAGGTCAGCAGATAAACTTCTCTGGCTATTTTCTCATCTTCTTTGTTATCGAATTTGACTGTACGGGCAGACTTGCCTTGTTCCAATGCTTCTTTAAACTGTAACAAAATATCATAAGCACGTTTGGCATCCTTATCGCCTCCTGTTTTAGCCTGCTTTTCTACTTTTTGTATACGGGATTGGATAGTTTCCAAATCCTTCAATTGCAACTCTATATCTATAATCTCTTTATCGCGTACAGGATTTACACTGCCATCGACATGTGTGATATTATCATCGTCGAAGCAACGAAGAACATGCAATATGGCATCTGTTTCACGGATATTGGCAAGGAACTTATTCCCTAATCCTTCTCCTTTGCTTGCACCTTTTACAAGGCCTGCTATATCTACTATTTCGACAGTAGTAGGCACTATACGATTAGGTTTTACCAGTTCCGAAAGTTTATTCAACCTTTCATCAGGTACAGTAATAACCCCTACATTCGGTTCGATAGTACAGAACGGAAAATTTGCCGATTGTGCCTTCGCATTCGACAAGCAATTGAAAAGAGTAGATTTTCCTACATTCGGAAGGCCTACTATACCACATTGTAATGCCATTATTCAGTTTTAAATTATTTTGGGTACAAAGTTACTATTTTTTTATTTATCGCTTTTAATATTGGCAATCTTAAACTTTTCTTATTACATAAAAAAGCCTCTTAATATTATTATTAAAAGGCTCACTTATAATCTATATTTCTACTATTTCAATACTTCATCTATCACAGCCTTTGCTGCCTTTTCCATTACAGCATAACCTTCTTTTGTAAGGTGTACGCCATCGGTAGTGTATGCGGCGATCATAGCTCTGTTTTCATCTTTCAGAAGGGTATAGTAATCTATATAAGCAAATCCATTAGATGAGGCATATTCCTTAATACCGGCATTCAATGCAGCAATTTTAAGAGGTACTTCCTTAATCTCTTTTCTCCATGGATATTCTCCTGCCGGAGTTACTGATGACAGGATAACCTTTATACCATTGGCATTCGCCAGTTCTGCCATTGATTTTATATTACCGAGTGTAAAATCAGCATCGTAAGGTCCCGTATTTTCAGCCACATCATTTGTACCTATATTAATTACAACAGCCGCAGGCTTCAGGTTAATAACATCCTGACGGAAACGGGATAAAAGCTGCGGACTGGTCTGACCACCTATCCCCCTACCCACATAATTATTGGATTTGAAGAAATCGGGACGCTGAGATGCCCACCCGTCGGTAATAGAATTACCTATGAATACAACTCTGTTTTCACCTTTAGCAGGTGCAGGTAATTCGCTGTTAGCTTTAGCATACCTTTTCAAATTTATCAATTCATTAAAATTCTGGGCGTTGGAAAACAAACTGAACAGAGAAAAAAACGAAGCCATTAAAATAAGTTTCTTCATGATTAATTAAAGTTTTTATAATATATAAGAGATTAAAAGGATTTAATGATATATCTATATTTAGGTGTTTTACTTACTAAATATGAGCTTAAAATCTGAATGTATATCCCACACTATAAAATATATTATCTCCATAAGGTGAATTTTTATCCTGCACCACATCGTATTGTATCATGGCCATCATACCGCCAAGGCGCACACCTCCACCAATAAGAAACGAAGGTACAAATTTACTTTCACTGAATTCCATACCGTCATTATATTTTATATTCTGCCACATACGGCTCATTTCGGGCTGTACACTGATAACCAGATATTCGACAGGATAAAAACGTCCGAATACATCGAAACTCAGATAACTGTTATTCCATTTATAATCGTAATGCTTATCTTTAAAATAAGTATATCCGAAACCTGCCCCTGCAGTAAGATATTTGGAAAAATCATATCCTATCTGCGGCGAAATACCCACAACAGTATAGTCTCCAAACTGTAAACTGAAGTTACCTCCAACGGACAGTTTCGACGGATCGAACTGTTGAGAAAATCCGGCAACCGTCATACTCGCCAATAAGGAAAATAATAAAAATGCTCTTTTCATATCGTTTTCAATTTTGATTCAATACATTATTTATAGCTTTCTGTATCAGAGGTTCCATAACCGAATAGCCTTTTTCACTTGGATGTTGGCTATCGAAACTATATCCTTCTTTCATTCCTCTGTCCTGATCATTAACCATAGCTGTGTAATAATCCACATACTCATAGCCGTTTTCTTCGGCATAAGCCTTTATTTCTACATTGAGGTCTTTTATTTTCTGCGTAATATTCCTTATATGCCCTTTCCATCCATATCCGCTCGAAGGCAGTACAGATGTCAGTATAACCTTTATCCCGTTTATTTGTGCTAGTTGAGCCATGGATTTGATATTATCCATCGTGAATACAGGATCATATTCACCTGTATTCTCGGCTATATCGTTTATGCCTGCATTTATAACCACTATGTTGGGTTTAAGCTCTATGACATCCCGACGGAAACGAAGCAAAAGCAGAGGACTGGTCTGCCCGCCAATGCCACGGCAGGTATAATTGTTGTCCTTAAAAAACTTATATCTCAGATGTACCCAGTTTTCAGTAATGGAATTACCTATAAATACTACCCGGTTTTCACCCGGTTCGGGAGCTTCCAACTGGCTGTTGGCCCATGCATAGGCATTTAGTTTAAAAATATTGCCGTTTTTTCTGTTTATATAATAGTTGATACCTATATAAGCTACTGTCGCAATATTCAATATTATAGACAAGACTAAAATAATTCTGAAAAATTTTCCTTTATTCATATATTCTTATTGTATCTCTATCTTTTTCGGATTACGGAGTTATTACCAAATTATATTAATATTATTCTTTTTGTTTAAAACTTTAAAAAAAAATCATGTTGATCATTATAGGCTGTTAATTGTGTTCATTGTTTTTTTGGAAAAAGCTTGCATATTTCATTATTAAAAATCTGTTTGCATAAGATTGTGAGTTATTAACCGGTATAAAATTAGGCAAATTATTTGTATATAAGGTATTGTGAACTTTATTAAAACAATGTTGATAACTATATTTGTTGAAAAATAACTTGTTTCTGTTTTGATTATCACTGTTGATAATCCTTTGAAATGTGTCCTGATAAATTGATGTGATTTTTAATTGTTATTTGCGACTTATTTCATATATGATGATTAGTTCCGATAAACCATGATTTTTATTTAAAAAATATATCAACAGTTATCAACAGGTTATGAACATACAATCAATAATTATAAATTTTAATGATTTATAGATTTTAAATAGCATATTACCAGATAAATATATAATTTTGTTACTTATTTAAATATAAAAACTACGAGATGAAAGAGTTTTTTAAAAGTTTATTAGCCTCTATTTTAGGCTGTTCGATAGTATTAGGAATTTGTTTCCTTATATTTTTTATTGTTTTGGCAGCAATGTCGGCCAAAGAGAGTTATACATTGAAAGATAATACAGTATTGACATTAAAACTTGAAGGTATATTGTCCGAAAGGGTAGAAGAAGAAAATCCTTTACTCGCTATGCTGAATCAAAATAGCGAACCACAGATCGGACTTGATGATATTGTTTCGTCTATAAAAAAGGCAAAGGAGAATGATAAGATAAAAGGTATATACATAAATGCAGGAGCTTTTTCCGCATCCGGTGCTTCTCTTAAAGAGATGAGAGATCAGTTGGTAGATTTCAAAGAAAGCGGAAAATTTATTGTTGCGTACAGTGATGTATACACGCAGGGTTGTTACTATCTTTCGTCTGTAGCTGATAAGTTAATAATGAATCCGGAAGGCCATCTCGACCTGCACGGGCTTTCAGCTTCACCTATGTTTTACAAAGGGCTGCTGGATAAAATAGGTATAGAGATGCAGATATTCAAAGTGGGTACATTCAAATCCGCGGTAGAACCCTTTATGCTCGACAAAATGAGTGATGCGAACCGTGAGCAGGTATCTTCTTATATAGGTGATATGTGGTCGACTATCACGAGTGAAATATCAGCTTCGAGGAATATCTCTGTGGAAAAATTAAACGTAATCACTGATTCACTTGCCCTTTTCAAAAAATCTGAAGTATGTGTACAGGATGGCCTGGTGGATACACTGATGTATGAAACGGGAGTAAGAGAATATCTGAAAACACTGCTCACAGGAGTAGAAAAGGCCAAAGATGTACGTCTGGCTTCGGTAAAAGATATGACCACCGTCCCATTCGAAAACAAAAGCAAATCGAAAGATATCATAGCTATATTGTATGCTGAAGGTTCTATAACCGATGGTTCGGGTACGGATGGTATCACAAGCAAACGCTTTGTAAAAGAACTGGAAAAATTGAAAGACAACGACAAGGTAAAAGCCGTTGTATTCCGTGTAAATTCTCCCGGAGGCAGCGCTTATGCTTCCGAGCAGATTTGGAAAGCTGTTACTGATCTGAAAGAAAAGAAACCTGTAGTAGTATCCATGGGAGACTATGCAGCTTCTGGTGGATATTATATATCTTGTAATGCTTCCAAAATTATAGCTCAGCCAAATACATTGACAGGTTCTATCGGTATATTCGGAATGTTCCCGAATGTGGAGGGCCTTACAAAGAAAGTAGGTCTTACATTCGATAATGTGAAGACGAATAAGCTTGCCGATTTCGGCGATCTGACACGTCCTATGCGTGATGATGAAAAGGCTATACTTCAAAATTATATAGAGCGCGGATACGATTTATTCCTTACCCGTTGTTCGGATGGACGCGGCATTGATAAAAATTCCCTTGATTCTATCGCACAGGGCCGTGTATGGACCGGTAACCAGGCTTTAAAAATAGGTTTGGTAGACGAATTGGGAGGTATAGACAAAGCTATTGAAGAAGCAGCTAAACTGGCAAATCTCGAAGATTATTCTTTAAACAGTTTCCCTAAGAAAAGGGACTTCTTCGAATCCTTCCTTAGCGATCAGAAAGAAGAACTGACCACACGGGCCATGAAAGAATATCTTGGTAGTGACTATCAACTGTTCAAAACAATCAAGGAAATAAAAGAGCAGGACTTTATCCAGGCACGTATGCCTTACGATATTAATATCAGATAAGTTCTTTTTAGGAAAAAATGATAAAGAATCAGCCTGTATATATCAACAAATGGTTGCTGCCGTTTTCATGGTTGTACAGGCTGATTGTATTTATACGCAACAAATTCTTTGACTGGGGAATACTCAAACACGAAGAATTTGATATTCCTGTTATCTGCATAGGCAATGTCACAGTAGGAGGAACTGGGAAAACTCCCCATACCGAATATCTTGTGCGCCTGTTGCAGCAAAAATACAGGGTAGGGGTACTCAGTCGCGGATATAAACGAAAATCGAAAGGCTTCGTGCTGGCTACGGAAGATTCTGACAGTCGTGATTTGGGTGATGAATCGTTCCAGATGAAACAAAAATTTCCGGATGCTATAGTTGCCGTCGATGGCAACAGGAGAAGAGGTATTAAAGAAATGCTGGCATTAGAAAACCCTCCCGAAGTGATCTTATTGGATGATGCATTTCAGCATAGGTATGTGAAACCTTCTTATACCATTATTTTATCCGATTTCAACCGTCCTGTCTATGAAGATGAATTGCTTCCTGCCGGACGATTGAGAGAGCCTGCATCGGCTCTTGTAAATGCGAATATGATAATCGTAACCAAATGTCCCGATGATATGCAGCCAATCGATTATCGTATTATTTCGCACGATATAAATGCTTTTCCGTATCAGGGATTATATTTTACGCAATTTACTTATAAACAGTTACAGCCGGTATTTAAGGATTCTGCCCTCGAACAGCCGTTAGATATCCTGAAAGGCAAACATATCTTACTGACTACCGGAATAGCATCGCCAAAGATGATATTAAAGAAACTGGAGGAATATACAGATAAAGTAGATACATTAACCTATCCCGATCATTATAGTTTCAAGGCAAAAGACATTCAACATATTGTAAACAAATTTGCGGGAATACCGTCCGAAAATAAGATTATTCTGGTGACGGAAAAAGATGCTACCCGTCTTATTTTGAACGAAAATATAGATGAAGAAATAAAAATGCATATGTACTATTTGCCTATCGAGGTCACATTCTTGGATAAAGAGGACGATTTTAAAGAAAAAATATATAAACATGTTAGAGAAAATTCAGGAAACCGCAGGCTTTATAAAAAGTAGAGTACAGACTATTCCCAATATTGCCATCATACTGGGTACAGGACTTGGCGAACTGGTACATGAGATAAGCGACAAAAAAGATATCCCATACGAAAATATACCAAATTTCCCTGTTTCCACAGTAGAAGGGCACAGTGGAAAACTTATTTTCGGGAAACTCGGAGGTAAAGATGTAATAGCCATGCAGGGGCGCTTTCATTATTACGAAGGCTATACCATGCAGGAAGTAACATTTCCTATCCGGGTATTTCAGGCATTGGGCATTAAATACCTTTTTGTGTCGAATGCGGCCGGTGGAATGAACGGCAGTTTCGATATAGGCGATATTATGCTTATCGACGATCATATCAATACTTTCCCCGAACATCCGTTGCGTGGGAAGAATTATAAGGAACTCGGAGTACGCTTTCCCGATATGAGCGATGCATATAACAAGGAACTTCGTTTATTGGCTATGCAGATAGCTAAGGAAAACAATATAAAACTGCAACATGGGGTTTATGTAGGGACTCAGGGGCCGACATTCGAGACGCCGGCCGAATATAACTGGTTCCGTATTATAGGCGGCGATGCTGTGGGCATGTCCACAGTACCTGAGGTTATAGTAGCCAATCATGCCAAAATGAAGGTGCTGGCATTCTCTATAATCACCGATCTGGGTGTGATAGGGAAGATAGTCGAGGTAACGCACGAGGATGTGCAGGAAGCCGCTAAAATAGCACAGCCGAAGATGGCATATATTATGCAGGAAGTAATAAAAAAGATAAATTAAAAAATAACAGGGTGTTCGATCTAAACATCCTGTTATTTTTTATATAAGTTTACAGAATTCTATCAGAATTTATATCCTACACTGATATGCGCGCACCGGTTCTTTGTACTGGTGTCTTTAAATATTTTTGTTAAACCCTGGTCAGCACCCAGGCTAACGCTTATTTTATTCAGGAATTCGACACCCACAGCACCTCCAATTCCAAAATCGAAGCGATTACTATCATTACTAAAGATATCCTGATCTTCAATACCTTCTACACCCCATTTTATTTTTCCTCCTACACCGTAAGCCAGATATGGTCCTGCACGGAATATGAGTTTAGTACCGGGTACTAAGTCCAGTTTATACCCCGCATGTATAGGTAGCTGAAGGTACATAGCATTATATGTAATTTTACTTTTGATAGGATTACTTCCGGCAGGGGAGACAACATTTATTTCTTTACTTTTGGCTCCTTTGGTTGTAAATTCCAGACCTGACATCAGGTAAAAGTTACTTGGTAATGCAAGCTCTGCAGTTAATCCGATATTGAAGCCTACTTTAACGTTATCATCTATTTTTTGTATCTCCGATAGATTCATTCCGGCTTTTACACCAAACGATACAGGGAGTTGTGCGAACATGCTTATACTACTTACCATACCGATAAGCAACACAATAGAATTTCTAATAATTCTCATAATATTAATTGATTTAATAAATTAATGTATGTTCTAAGACGTTTTAAAATTAAATAAATAATTCTGTTTAACAAAAAAGATTAAAAAGAGCGCTTGGCAGGTATGGGTGGAACGGAGTTTTGGCAATTATACTTTAACTAAATATATTTGTCAACAGCTCTGATTACTGATTCACCGGAATACACTCATTCTGCAAGTTAGCAAGATTGGAAAAGATAATGAAATGAATGGTGCATAATTTTGTATCGAAACATTTATAGACTATGGAACAGAAAACAATCACCAGAGAAGAATATGCCAAACGTATCAATACCGTTATCGAGTATATAGGTAGCAATCTGGATGAAGAAATGGATTTGAATAAACTGGCCGAAGTTTCCAACTTTTCAGTATATCATTTCCATCGGATATTCAGGGCTATTGTAGGTGAACCGATAGGGGCTTTCGTTGTACGGATACGGGTCGAGACTGCAGCCCGGCTGTTGAGGTACACAGAACTTCCTGTACAGGATATTGCATACAATGTGGGATATGCTACACCGTCTTCGCTGACCAAGGTTTTCCGGCAGTTCTATAATATTTCACCTACAGATTATAGAAACAATAAAAGTTACACGATTATGAAACCATTACTAATTAATGAGAACCTGAATCTGAAAGCTCCGAAAATACAGGAGGTAGAAGCTAAACAAGCCATTTATATCCGGTTATTCGGGGAGTATTCTTCCCTTGATTTTCCCGGTACATGGAAACGTCTCTGGCAGTTTGTAAAAGAGAACAAACTGTTTTCGGCAGGCATAGAACATATTTGTTTTTATTATGATGATCCTAAAGTGACCGAATCACATAAACTACGGACAGATATATGCCTTGTAATACATAAACCGGCTGTAGCAAAAGGAGAAATAGGTGTTAAAGAAATAGAGGGAGGCAAGTATGCGGTATTCCATTATCAGGGACCTTACGACCAGTTAGGCAGTGTTTATGATACTATTTACGGAAAATGGTTTCCGGAAAGTGGATATCAGATACGAAATGCCCCTTTATTTGAGAAATATGTAAATGATCCGGAGAGTACTACACCTGATAAATTGAAGACGGAAATATATATTCCGGTAGAATAAAGAAAGAGGGTTGGATTTTATTTGAATCCAACCCTCTTTTATCTTCAAAAATAGAATTACATAATCCCTTTCTCTCTCAGCTTTAACTGCCATTTCCACGCCGAATCCATTGTATTCTCAATGTTTTCCTTAGCAGTCCATCCAAGTACCGTATTAGCATGTTTAGGTTCGGCCCATATCTTTTCAATATCACCTACACGGCGAGCTACAATTTTATAATTTAGTTTTACTCCCGACACCTTTTCAAATACATTGATAAGTTCCAGAACAGAAACTCCACGGCCTGTTCCCAGATTGAAAACTTCTACTTTCTCTTCCGATTTATCCTCCAGCATACGGTCGATAGCTATTACATGAGCTTTGGCAAGGTCCACCACATTGATAAAATCGCGGATACAAGAACCGTCAGGTGTATTGTAATCGTCTCCGAATACGCTCATTTGCTCCCGTACACCGATAGCTGTCTGCGTGATATAAGGAACAAGGTTTTGAGGAACGCCATTCGGTAATTCACCTATTTCGGCAGAAGGGTGTGCGCCAATCGGGTTGAAGTAGCGCAGGATGATACTTTTGATATCGGCTCCTGAACGTACAAAATCCTTAATTATTTCCTCATTGATTTGTTTTGTATTTCCGTATGGTGATTCTGCCGGTTTTACAGGGGCAGTTTCATCGATAGGGTTCACATCCGGTTCACCGTATACAGTACAAGACGATGAGAAAACAATATTCTTAACGCCAAACTGCGGCATAAGATCGAGCAGATTGATAAGGGAATTCAGGTTATTCCTGTAATAAAGTAATGGTTTTTGTACCGATTCGCCTACGGCCTTACTCGCAGCAAAGTGTATGATTCCTTTGATGTCGAGATGAGCAGTAAATAGTTTTCTCAGCCCTTCGAAGTCGTTGCAATCCAGTTTTTCGAAAACAGGCCTGATGCCTGTGATGCGTTCTATTCCGTCAATAGAGTCGGCTGTAGAATTGGATAAGTCGTCGATTATAACAACCGAATACCCTGCGTTTTGCAGTTCTACAACAGTATGTGAACCAATATATCCGGCTCCGCCTGTTACAAGTATTTTCCCTTTCATTCTTAGTGTATTTTAATTAGGAGGTAAAGATACAAAATCGAGAATAAAGTAAAAACGAAGAGAGAAAGTTTATAAGAATGTATAGATAGAATAGATATTTCTTTCTCTTTATTATTTGTTTTTTAGTATTTTATCCAACTCCCTCAACTGTTCTTCTCCTATATGCTCTCATTTGGCAAT
This sequence comes from Dysgonomonas gadei ATCC BAA-286, assembly GCF_000213555.1. GTDB lineage: Bacteria > Bacteroidota > Bacteroidia > Bacteroidales > Dysgonomonadaceae > Dysgonomonas > Dysgonomonas gadei. The sequence continues at coordinate 50,931 of NZ_GL891987.1, read as the reverse complement.
AATTTTTCTTTGTTTATCTATCAATATATAAGCTGGTATTCCCTTTACATTATAATAATCGGAAATGTAGCTGAAATGGAAGTAAAAAAACGTTCTTTATCCTATTTGATACCTCTTAAATACATGGTTTCGTCACTAAAAAATGGTATTTTGTCGCAAAAGTAATTCCTGTATCTCAAATTTCTATATATTAGCATCTCAGATTTTTCCGATAATTTGGAAGAAGTGATTCATTTGCCATATTAAAGTTAATACTCATAAAATAAATACATGGTACATTTAGTATATTGTGATGATAAAGCAAAAGTATTGAATAAGATACTTGAAGGTAGTAAAACAATGGTGGTGCGGGGAGCAGCCGGTCGCAAGTTTCCTCATAGCCGTGTTAATGAAGGAGAAATTCTTTACTTCATACAAAAGGGTACAAAGAAGATTTCTGCCGAAGCGATTGTTACCCATGTGGAGAATTATGTGAAGCTTACGGATGATCAAGCTATCAATATACTTAAGCATAATCAATCAAAACTCAATCTGACAGATAAACAGAAAGAACGCTGGCATAAAAAATGCCTCATACTTATCGAATTTTCCGATGTTCGGGAGATAGAACCCGCTCTTGATTTCGATCATCAGTCAACTATGGATGACTGGTTGATGATGGACAAAATAGAAGATGTTGTTGTAGGGACAAGCATTCCGTATAATTATGATAAAATTCGATTTAAATGACCCGTATAATTATTGAAAATATTAAAAGAAGCTAGGCAAATGAAATATTCCAAACTATATGATGCGATTTCGAGTTATATCAACCTTGAGGAAGAGGAAAAGAAGTTAATCCAATCCTTTTTTAAATACGAATACGCAGAGAAAGGAAAATCTCTTATTAAAGAAGGAGAATTAGCAGATAAAGCATATTTCATACTCTCAGGCTATCTGAAATATTTCAAAATACTCGAATCTGGTAACGAACTAATAATACATTTATATACTCCAAAAAGTTTCGTATTGTCTTTAAAAAGTTTCTTTCTGGGAGCAAAAGCGGAAGAATCCTTACAGGCTATTACTGACTGTGAATATCTGTGGATTACAGAAAAAGATTTGGAAAACCTATATTCCGTAAGCTATAAGTGGCATAGTTTCGGGCGGAAATTATTAGAAGATGCATTAATAGAAAAAGAAGAAAGAGTTATTGATCAGCTAACCTTGACAGCACAAGATAAGTATAAGAAACTACTCCGGAAACAACCGGATGTAATTCAAAATGTACCCGTAAAATACATTGCGTCATTTATAGGAGTACAACCCGAATCTTTAAGTAGAATAAGAAGTGAAATTATAATTTGAGGTATCGTATCTATTACCGGACAATTCATGTGAAAATTATAGAAGGACAATGAATTAACTAACATTTGTTAAGGTGTTGGGAACAACGTCATATTTACCTTTGTCAAAAAACAAGATAAATATGAAAACAATTTTAATTACAGGAGCTTCGAACGGAATAGGTAAAGAAACAGCTCTTTTATTTGCAGATAAAGGTTGGAATGTAGCAGCAACAATGAGAAGCCGGGAAAGCCTGTCAATATTTGGCGATAATAAAAATATAAGTACCTATTTATTAGACGTAAAATATAGAGATTCCGTGAAGTCTTGTATTGATCAGGTCATAGAAGATTATAGGAGAATCGATATGATTGTAAATAATGCAGGTATCTATACCACCAACCCTTTAGAAATTATTCCCGATGAGGTTATTGAGGATATAATAGAAACAAACATTAAAGGAGTTTTATACACAACCAAAATAGTACTGAAACATTTCAGAGAGAATAGATCCGGAACGATAGTCAATATATCTTCGGTTGCCGGGCGTGCAACATTTCCTTTCCAATCTGTATATCATGCATCCAAATGGGCAGTTGAGGGCTTTAGTGAAAGCCTTTATTATGAACTAGAGCCTATGGGCATACGGGTTAAAGTTGTTGAGCCCGGCGTAGTAAAGACGAACCTCTACGAATCGCTTTCAAACCTTAATTTCGAAGAGTACCCTAAAGAATATCAGGAGAGTTTTGTAAAAGGATATGATTCGCAGCTTAAAACTTTAAAAAACGGATATTCTCCTAAATTGGATGCAAAAACAGTCTACAAAGCAGTTAATAGTAAAAGTTCCAAATTGAGATATCCGACTGATACTACAACAAAAATGGCTGTTTTCCTTACTTGGCTTCTTCCATTATCTACATTTCGCCGTATAATAAAAAGAATGAATAGGCTGTAAAAAAATAGATAGTTATGGTAATGAGTAATCTCAACTCTTGATTCGCATTAATTTATTAAATATTGTTCATTTTTCCTTCATCCTTACGTAAAGTCTAAAAAACTTACTGTTTATTACTTCTAACTTATTACTAAAGAATTATCTTTGTACCCTAATTTATTTTTTATATGAAACTTGCATTTTTACTGACTTTTATCCTTCTCGTTATTTTATTCACAGCCTGCTCCTCTGTGGACAGCGATGCCAGGAAAGCGGCTCAATTGAATAAAGAATCGATAGAATATGTAAAAGAAGGTGATTTAGAGGAAGCCGAAAGGGCATATAAAGAAGCGCAGGAGATTTTATCCCGTTATAAAGGGACAGAAAAATATGATGAGTTTCAGACGGCATACAATACTTATATGCACGGGGAGTCTCCAAATAACTGATAATAAAAAACTAACGTAAGGTCATAGACCTGTTTATTACAAAGAAACAAGAACAAATTATAATTCGATAGCACATCATTAGATTCTATCCATTACTTATTTTAGCCATATGTCTGAGAATATATTAAATGCAGAAGAGCCGAAAAAGAGCCTCAATTTTATAGAGGCGGCAGTGGAAAACGACCTGGCAACAGGTAAAAACGACGGCCGTGTCCAGACCCGTTTCCCGCCCGAACCGAACGGTTATCTGCATATTGGTCATGCAAAAGCCATCTGTATAGATTTCGGCATTGCAAAAGAATATGGAGGTGTTTGCAACCTTCGTTTCGATGATACCAATCCTGTAAAGGAAGATGTGGAGTATGTAGATTCCATTATGGAGGATATAAAATGGCTGGGTTACGATTGGCCTAATGTTTACTATGCATCCGACTATTTTGGTAAATTATGGGATTTTGCCGTACAGCTGATAAAAGAAGGTAAAGCCTATATTGACGAACAATCGGCGGAAGAAATAGCCAGACAGAAGGGTACCCCTACACAACCGGGAGTTAACAGTCCTTATCGTGACCGCCCTATCGAAGAAAGCCTCGATTTGTTCCACAAGATGAATGAAGGAGTGTTCGAGGAAGGTAGTATGGTGCTTCGTGCCAAGATAGATATGGCCTCGTCGAATATGCATTTTCGCGACCCCATCATATATCGTATCATCAAACACCCGCATCACCGTACGGGAACCACATGGCAGGCCTATCCGATGTATGATTTCGCACATGGGCAATGTGACTATTTCGAAGGGGTGACACATTCTATATGTACCCTTGAGTTTGAGGTACACCGTCCCCTATACGACTGGTTTATCGATCAGCTTGCTACCGATACATACCGCCCGCGTCAGTATGAATTCAACAAGTTGCAGTTTACCTATACCCTGCTCAGCAAACGTAATCTGAGACGTATGGTAGAAGAAAAAATACTTACCGGCTGGGACGACCCGCGCATGCCTACTCTTGTCGGATTTCGTCGCAGGGGATATACTCCCGAGTCTATTCACAACCTGATAGACCGTATAGGCTATACCAAATACGACGGAATAAACGATATAAGCCTTTTGGAATATGCGGTACGTGAAGACCTGAATAAGAAGTCGACCCGCGTATCGGCTGTGCTAGACCCTGTGAAACTGGTTATAACAAATTATCCAGAAGGGCAGACCGAAGTAATGGATGCTCAAAACAATCCGGAGGATGAAACGGCAGGAAGCCATAATATACTCTTCTCCCGTGAATTGTTTATCGAAAGGGACGATTTTATGGAAGATGCTCCTAAAAAGTATTTCCGCCTGACACCGGGCAATGAGGTTCGTCTCAAAAATGCATATATAGTAAAATGCACAGGCTGTAAGAAAGATGAAGACGGAAATGTAACGGAGGTATATGCCGAATACGATCCCCAGACCAGGAGCGGTATGCCTGAAAGCGGCCGCAAGGTGAAAGGTACTATCCACTGGGTATCTACCGAAGATTGTTTCGATGCAGAAGTACGCCTTTACGACCGTTTGTTCATAGTAGAGAATCCGGCCGACGACGGGAGGGATTTGACCGAACTGCTGAACCCCGATTCACTTCGTGTCCTTACAGGGTGCAAGATGGAATCATATTTGAAAGAGGCCAAAGTGGGGGATAAATTCCAGTTTCAGCGTACAGGCTATTTCTGTGTAGACAAAGATACTACCGATAGTAATATGGTATTCAACCGTACGGTATCGCTTAAAGATTCGTGGGCAAAAGCAAAAGATAAATAAAAATCTTTATCTATGTATTTAGCCGATAGCTTATAGTTCTTTGAAAGATTGGCTGACCCCTTCATTGACTTCGCTCTCTTGAATTGAAAATCGACGGAATGTAATGTAGTCAATAGTTGTTTCCCCCAAAGGAGGACTTACAATGAGGGTAAAAAGATAGATAGAAAATACTACAGAAGTGTCACTTTTGTAACTTTTTTGAGAGGAAAGTTAAAAATTGCCGGCGATAAAGATAAGAGGGATTTTGTGTTAACTGCCGACTGTTAACTGTTCACTGAAAAAGTGTTACCTTTGTAACCTTTTAAGATTAAAACAACACCGAATGCCGGATAAAGATATATCATCACTTGTAAAACGATATCAGCAAGCCCATGAATCGGGTAAGAACCCCTATTTCGATGCCGACGAATTCAGCGATCTGGCCGAATACTTCGATTCTATAGACGAACTGGATACCGCCCGCGAAATAATAAATGCCGGACTGGCTATCCATCCGGGTAATACTCCTTTGCTTATAAAGAAGGCAAAACTGGCTGTTTATGATGGGGAATACGAGCTGGCTCTGGAGCTTCTGGATTCTTCATCCGAATATGATTTTGACCTTTACCTGTTAAAGATCGAGTGTTATTTGCAACTGGAGCAGTATCAGGATGCCTTTGCGCTGTCGGAGGAGTTGCTTGAGAAAGAAGAAGACGAACCTCTGGATAATATGCTTGCCGAACTCGGATTTCTTCACGTAGAGGCCGATTGTTTTAAAGAAGCCGTGTTATATCTGCAGGAAAGCCTGAAGTACAATCCCGAAAATATAGAAGTACTGTCTGACCTGGCTTATGCCCATGAGATGCTTGGAGACTTTGAGGCAGCCATAGATGCCACAAATAAGATACTCGATATAGAACCATACACCTACGAAGCCTGGGTAAGCCTCGGAAAATTATACTCTCTGAAGGAGCAATTCGAAAAGGCTATCGATGCTTTCGATTTTGCGCTTACTATTAATGATGCAGATGGCAATGTGTTGAAATTGAAGGCTCACTGTTTGTCTCTGGTAGACAGGGTAGGGGAGGCTATCGAGATATTCAACGACTTGTTGCTTTCCGATCCGGATGATACTTCCATCCATTTCCTGCTTGCAGAATGCTATGAATCGTTGGAAATGTATGATGAGGCGTTGTCCTGCTTACAGAAATATGAAGATATAGAAGGAGAAACCACCGAATTGCTATCTAAGCGTGCTTACCTTTATCTGGGAAAGGGAGACTATCAGAAGACATTGGCAATAGTAGAGAAGGGATTAAAGGATAATCCTTATTCACTGGATCTGAATATGGTTGCCGGAGAGGTTGAGTTTCTGCGTGAGGAGTATAAGGAAGCCGAACTTTATTACCTGAGTATCTACTCTCAGAATAAAGAAAACTTCCAACTGTTGGACAGGCTGGCGATGGTATATATAAAGGAAGAAGATTACCAGCAGGCTGCTTTTTATACAGAGAAGCTGCTCGAACTCGATCCTACCAATCTGGCGGTGAAGCAGCGTTTGGCTCTGCTTTATTTCGAACTGGGAGATGAGGTGGAATTCAATGTTATATTAGATCAGTTTACGGACAAGGAACTACTTTCATTATTTGAGCTTATTTATACTCCTCAGTCGTCGGCTTATTTCGACCGTGATATGTTGCTTGCTTATCTGAATAAAGCAAGGGAAGCGCGGACTCTGTTCAAGAATCTCAAGTATTAAGAGGTCTGCTTGTATAAGCTATAAAATTTAAACTCGCTCTAGGCTTTTTCCGTCTTTTTTGTATTTGGCAAAAAAGCTGCTACCAATCCTATTAGCGGCAGGTAAGCGCAGATATCGTACACATGCTGTATGCTTGTTTCGTCAGCTACCTTGCCCAGTATGGCAGACGCTACTCCCGCAATACCGAATGCCAGCCCAAAGAATAGGCCGCCTATCAGGCCCACTTTACCTGGAACAAGTTCCTGTGCATAGACCAGAATAGCCGAGAAGGCCGAGGATAATATCAATCCGATAAAGATACTTAATATACATGTCCACATAAGGCCTACATGCGGCATAATAAGGGCGAACGGCGCAGTGCCGAGGATAGACGCCCAGATTACATATTTACGTCCGATGCGGTCGCCTACAGGCCCTCCTATGATAGTACCCAGTGCCACGGCAAACAGGAATGCAAACAGGTATAGCTGCGCATCGTGAACCGATACACTGAATTTGTCTATCAGGTAAAACATATAATAGCTGCTGAGGCTTGCCATATATACATATTTGGAGAAGATAAGTATGAGCAGTATAGAGATGGCAAAAGCTACTTTCCGGGTAGAATAGCCCGAAGTTTTTTCCGGAGTGCTTCCATCTGTTTTAGGTGTGGGTTTCAGCCTGTACAGGTTGGCTTTGTACCATTTGCTGATAACAAGCATTACCCCGATAGAAACAAGAGCGATGATCGATAGCCACCCGATATTCCGTTGTCCGTATGGAGTTATTATCCACAATGCCAGTAAAGGGCCTACAGACGAACCGAAATTTCCCCCTACCTGAAACAGGGATTGTGCCAGCCCGTGTTTTCCACCCGAAGCCATATAGGCGAGCCGGGAAGCTTCAGGATGGAATATAGAAGAGCCCAATCCGGTGAGGAATACGGCAATCAGTACATGTATGAAATCGTTGGCAAGCGACAGGGACAGTATTCCTATCATGGTAAATGTCATACCGATGGGCAGGGAATAGGGCTGTGGTTTCTTATCAGTGATGAGGCCAACAACGGGCTGAAACAAAGATGATGATAGCTGAAATACTAATGTTATCAGTCCTATCTGTGTAAAATTCAGCAACAGTGAATCTTTCAGTAAAGGGTATACCGCTGAAATGATAGACTGGAGCATATCGTTGAGCATGTGACATACTGCCAAAAGCGAAAGGATGGTGAAGGCCGTTCCGGTCTGGGTAGTTGTTTTCATTATAAACCGAATTGAATTAAGTCGCCAAAGGTAAGATTAATATTTAGGAGTTACTTAGCGATTCTTGATATTTCATCAGCAGTTAAGCCTGTATATTTCGCAATTGTCTGATTGTCTAGTCCTTCCTTCTTCATATTGAAGACTATCTTAGCTACCTTCATATCTTCTTCCAGGGAGTTGTATATTTTTATAATAAGGCTTTTTATTGTATTCAGCAGCTTCTCCCGTCCTTCCACGGTAGAAAAATCCACTCCGCAAAAGGAACCCCGGTGACGCCGGAGAACAAGGTAATAAATACCTCCGATAACAAGTGCACTGAATACATCAAAGTTGAAACCTGAATTTTTAAATATATCGTTGTATTTGTCTATGAGTTTCTGCGAGGCTGTTTCTCTGGCCATAGCAGACTCCCGTGTGATGGGGTTATCTGCCGAGATATCCCAGATAAGTATTTGTTGCATGCTCTTGTTGTCGTATAGCGATTCTACAACTCCGGCCATGAGGTTATATGAATACTCCATATAATCGTCTTTTTCGGACTGCATATCCATAATATCACTTATCCAGTAGTCATATTTCCGGGTGAACTGTTCGAACAGGTCTTCCAGGTTTTCGAACCGCTTGTAAAAGACATTCGGCTCTATATTTGCTTTCTGTATTATAGCCGAAAGTGTAGTTTTTGCAAAACCTTCTTCTTCTATTACTGACTTTGCAGCCTCCATAATATCTTTCTCCAAAACGATGTTGGTGCGTCGCGATCTCCTTTCTTTTTTATCCCTTTCCATGTGTGAATACTATTTTGCGATGGTAAATATAGATGTTTTTTATCAAAAAAGAGGGCTGCCATAAAAACTATGACAACCCTTGAAGAAGTATGTGGAAAAAATGAAGTTATTACTCCAGTGCAGATATCCTTTCGTGTATTGTTGTTATTATTTCTATTTTAGCAGACTCTATTCCGGCATCAGGGTATTTTTCTTTATATTTTTGAGTCAGGTCTTCAGTCAGTTTTATGTGTCTTTGCACAGGAACAGATGTTTTGTTGTATCCTATTCCTCTATTGAAATATTGATAGAACATTGCTGCGTCGCCCTCAGAAGATATCTCATATATAAACTCATTATTATCATAATAGAGTTTCATATAATAGATGCCATCATCGGTATTGAACGAATAGGTACCTTTTGCTACAGTTGAAGTGCTGCTATTTTGATGGACGGAAAACACCTTCTTCTCATTAGCAATCAATTTGTATGCATAAGCTTTAGGCAGAAAAGCATTTTTCAATATATCGTCTGCTATCTCTTCTTTTCTGTCACTGTTAGCGACAACAATAGCTTCCCGCATATTTGTGGAAAGGATAAGATAACGGTCTATGACTGTGATATCAATTACTATTTCCTTATTGAGCTTATCTTTTAAGGTTAGTTTTGCAGAACCTAGTTTTTTAGGAGATAAGTATATAGTGCTAGTTTCGATTGTAGCATCAACAATATCTTTATTATCAGATACAATCGTGTATTCACCATTCCCACTGATAATTTCAATAACCTGGTTTTCGGCGAGCTTCAGTTTGGCTGAGGTCAGGCTAACTTTAAGTTCTTCGGTGTTTTCGTTATCGCTGCATGACGAAAATCCTGCAAGTAAGCAGGTAAAAATAATAAATAGAGACAGACTTTTAGGCATCTTAAGGCATTCTTCGGTTACTGTATATTTTATACAAAGATAGTATTATAAACAATATCATTTGCTTATAATGCTATTATTTTTTTATATATAATTCAAAAAAATATTGATAATGAGTAAGATATTTTATCTATATAATATAATGTCTGATTAATTACTTTTTTAATTTTAAAGGTTAATGTCAGGAGTTATAAAAAATTGCAATGAAGCAAACATGTAAAAAGTGTTACTTTTGTTACTTTTTTAGAAATATCTGAGGTGGATCTGAGCATTGGATATATGAAGATATCTTGTCTTTCAGATAATAGATTGAAGACTCAAAAGTAACAGAATATAAAAAACGAAAATGTTGTTACCTTTGTTACCTTTTATATATCTACCTTTGTATATTATTCAAAATCTGAAGGAATGAAACGAACAGAAATAGCAAGCTTGGGTGAATTCGGTCTTATCGATCACCTGACAAAAAATATTGAACTTAAGAATACCAGTTCTGAGAAAGGGGTAGGGGATGACGCCGCAGTTTTGTCTTATGGCAATAAAAAGACATTGGTAACTACTGATCTCTTACTTGAAGGTATTCATTTCGACCTGATGTATGTGCCATTGAAACATCTTGGATACAAGTCGGCTGTTGTCAATTTTTCTGATATTTATGCTATGAACGGTCAGCCAAAACAGATGACAGTTTCGTTAGGTTTATCAAAACGTTTTTCGGTAGAAGATATGGAAACATTCTACGAAGGACTTAGTTTAGCTTGTGAAGAGTATGGCGTAGACTTAGTAGGAGGGGATACATCCGCATCACTTACCGGTCTGGCGATCAGTATTACTTGCATTGGTGAAGGGGAAGAGAGTAGAATATCCTATCGCAATGGTGCGAAAGAGACAGATTTGATCTGTGTTTCCGGTGATTTAGGCGCTGCTTTTATGGGGCTTCAGTTATTAGAGCGGGAAAAGGCTGTGTATGGTGGTGGAGAAAAAGACTTTCAGCCTGATTTTACAGGGAAAGAGTATTTACTCGAGCGCCAGTTGAAACCGGAAGCCCGTAAAGATATTGTAAAGTTTCTGGCAGAAGAAGGTATCGTGCCGACATCGATGATTGATATATCGGATGGCTTGTCTTCCGAACTGAAGCATATATGTAAACAAAGTAAGGTTGGGTGCCATATTTATGAAGAACGTGTTCCGATAGATTATCAAACGGCCATGATGGCGGAGCAATTTAATATGAATGTAACGACAGTGGCTCTGAATGGGGGGGAGGATTATGAATTACTCTTTACGGTACCTTTGTATTTGCATGATAAGGTATCGAAGATAAAAGGTGTCCATATCATCGGACATATAACAAAAAAGGGTTTAGGCCTTGTAATGGAAACCCGTGACGGAACCGAAATTGAACTAAAGGCTCAAGGTTGGGACTCGATAGGGAAGTAGAAATAATACTTCCATGAGTATAGTAGAAACTGTTACTTTTGTTACTTTTTCTTAAGAAATTGAGGGATAATATTAGTTAAGGAAACAATAAATCGGGGAGAGGATAACATGATATGAACTAATTGTCTTTACATAAAGATCTTATAATAAAATTGTTATGTTCTGCTTTGTTTGTTCTGATTCTTTATATTGAAATATTTTATACGATATTTTTGGTAAATGTAAAATATATCCTATCTTTGCACACGCAAACGCAAGACTACAAAACTACAAACATTGGTGCCATAGCTCAGTTGGTAGAGCAAAGGACTGAAAATCCTTGTGTCCCCGGTTCGATTCCTGGTGGCACCACTTTTAAAAGAACGTCTAAGACATTAGTTTTTAGGCGTTTTGTTATTTTACGAGTTCTCATATAAAAAATTATAATCATAAAATTGGCTTACTTGTATCTACTTTTAACTACATTTGTTTGCAATTGTTGACATATAATTTACGTGATTATGGCTACATTTAAAGCAGAAGTTCAAAATAAACGAGCAGACGGAACATACAATATAAGAATACGTGTTACCCATAACCGCGAGGTACGTCGGATATCTACGAATCTGTATATAACTGATGACGATCTCACCCGGAGTTTAAAAATTAAAAATGTAAATATAGTAGAAAAATGTGATGACCTCATAAAGAAGTGTCGTGAAGCTTGTAATAATCTGGGGTTTGAATTGTTCGACATACCTATAGATGAACTAGTCGCTAAAATAAAAAAACATCTTCAGGGTGGCGATAAGTTTTATCTGGACTTTATACAGTATACAAAAGAAAAAGCAGCAAAAATGAAAAAGGGTACAGGTGATACTTACCTGAATATGTTATCTGCTCTATTAAGGTTTATAAAACGAGACAGTCTGGATATATCCGAAATAAATACAAACTTCCTTCGGGAATTCGAACAGTTTATTGCTACAGAACCTTCGCAGCGCGGAAATAATAGGAAGAAAACCAAGAAGGATCTGGAGGCTAAAGGAGGCCGGGCTGTATCTAAATACCTAGCTTGTGTGCGTGCGATACATAATAAAGCAAAGGAAGAATATAATGACGAAGATCGAGGCTTAATAAATATTCCATTTTCACCTTTCAAAAATTATAAGTTAAAATCACAACCGAAAACACGTAAGCGGGCCTTACCGGTTACATTGATACAGCAGATAATAGATCTTCCATATGAAAAGGAAATAATAGGCGGTAGGACAAACCGATTCAATCTGGCAAAGGATTGCTTTTTACTTTCTTTTGCCTTGATAGGAATGAATAGCGCTGATATGTTTTATTGCGGATTACCTAAAAAAAATATAATAACTTATAACCGAGAGAAAACAGAGGGGCGTCGCGATGACGGGGCAGAGATGCGGGTGAGAATCGAGGATTGTATTACAAAGTTGATCAATAAATATAACGATGATAAAAAACTATTCCGCTTCTACAGACATTACACAAATCATATGATTTTCAATGCAGCAATCAATAGAGGCCTGAAAAGAATAGGCAAACAGATCGGTGTCGATGATCTGGAGTTTTATGCGGCCCGGCATTCCTGGGCGACCATTGCTCGTTCATCAGCTGTAGGCATCGATAAATATACAGTACATGAGGGATTGAACCATGCACCGGATAAAGATATGAAGGTAACAGATATATACATCGACCGTGATTGGTCAGTGATATGGAATGCTAATGTAAAAGTACTGGCACAGTTCAACTGGGAGTTTTTTGATTGATAATTAAACTTCGTTCAGACGTCACCTAATTCGGTTGAAAAACTTCGTTCAACTTCATTCAACAACTTCCGTCATTATAAAATAATGGTGAATTAATAAATTTCGTAATAATACTGATTACGTGTTAATTGCGTTGATTGTGAAATCGATGTGTAGACTTTAAAACTTCGTTCAGTAACTTCGTTCAAAAAAAACGAAGTTTAACTTTGAAGATAATTCTCAGAATCATCAGTATTATTTATAATAATTATTTTTGATAATATATGCTATTATATTGTCAAATATGGTTTTAAATAATACCAAGTATACCCTAGCCTAACTATGTCGGCTGGTTAACTCGGCATCCCTTGATTAAAGTTATAATTTACCCGTACAACTTCGTTCACTTTACTTAAAACTGTAAGTTTTCAAGCATTATAATACGCTGGAAAATAGCTGGTATTTTCAAGATAAATTGCTTTTTTAAACTTCGTTCAAAATAATCGATGTTATAATTTATATTGGGGATGACCTTTTGGTTGTACACAAGGTTTAGGTTATGGTTTTTACACATTATTATATAGAATAAGACTAAGACATACCTCCTCTATCCTCCTTTTCAAGTCGAAAGAGGAGAGATGGGGGGTATTATTTTTTAGATTATTTTTGAAAGAAATATTTAGTGGGATAATGACTTTGTATAAGTGTTGCGTTTTTGCCCGTTTCCGGCTTGCTCTGTTGATTTACATGTCAGGTTCGGTAGAGTTGTTCGGATGATGTGTAAAAGAGCGGAAATAGCCCTTTAATTTTGCTTTGCTCGGTTGGATAAATACCTGATGTGATTATTACTGCTGGCTTCGTTCAAAAAAAGCGAAGTATTTTATTTAAGTCCGGATATTACGTACACTCCCGGTTGATTGTGATTCTGTTTTTGCAATTATGTAGCGGCTACTGACATAGTTATAAGAATCGAATTGCCATTTGTCCAGTGTGGATTTTGAGATGCTGAGAATTGATTTGTTAGCTTCATAGAGCGCGGTAAGAGATGTGTATGTGCTAACCTTTAATGGACGTTGCTGTATGAAAACAAATACTTTCATATTTAGATATATTTTTTATTTCTGCAAATATAATATATTATATTATCAATTTTAAAAAATTATTGACTTATCCTTACTTCGTTCTTTTTGAGTGATGTTTTTTATACAAAATATCGCTCAAACTTCGTTCAGCTTTATTAAAAAACTTCGTTCAAACTTCATTCATCCCCGTCGGAAAACATCGCGCAGAGATTATTCAGATATGTCTTTTTTATGGTTTAAACTTCGTTCATAAAACATCGTTTTTTATGAACGAAGTTCATATGATATAAATTTTTGATTGTACTATAAAAAAACTCCCGACTGGTTAAGTCGGGAGATCATAATTGCTTGAGAAAACTTATTATCTTCCTGTAATCCTATATCTGTTTAGGATTAAATTTAAATCAATATCGTGCTGTGTGTTTTCCTCTATCTGAAAGATTTTTTTACCATCTACAATTCTGTATGGCCTACCGTCATCATCTATCATCAGTTCCGATATTAAATCGTCTTCTGGTTGTTTATTATCCAAATACTCGCTATTCCTCATTCCGCAAATTTTCGGTTTGCCCCTTATATCCTCTTTTGCACATACTCCACCGCCCTTATTAGCTCGTCATCCGTCAGGTCCTTGCCGGTGATCAGCTGATACTTGATATAATACCGGGCAATACGGGTCTGCCGGTCATGGTCCACCTTGATCGCTATGCTCCGCCAAAATCCGATGTATGTATTCAGTAGTTTGCTGGCCCATGGCTGAAGACTGTCGTTAAAAATGTATTCCAGCCTGATGCCTTCGTTTTCACATACAGGTTGAAGATTCATAGCCTGAAGTTCCTGGACAAAGTTTTCAATCAGCCGGTACCGGTGCGCCTGTTGTGACAGGATCGCCCGGAGCTGAAAGCCGAATACTTCGTGGCAAACTGTTTTTGAATGGCCTGATAGAAGGTGTGTTCGCTCCAGGCGGTGGATATGGTTCTCAACACTCAGGCCGGAGATCATCGTTATATTTGCTTCCACGGCATCCGGATAAATAAAGCTCGCTTCTTCGATAGTAAGGTCGACAAACCGGACATAGCGCATAGGGATTTCGAAGTAATCATTTTCACTATAATACGGATATACCTTGGCGCATGGCCCGTTAGGAGTCATCGTATTAAAGTCCCAGGCGCGCATGGCCTGTCCGCAATAATCAGGTATGGTGATGCCAATCTGCTGCAGTTCGGCAGCCGTGGCATCAATTGTTATTTCTGTATTAAATTTCTTCATATTTTAATAAAGTTTACCAGACATCTTCTTCTTTTTCTATTAATCGTAATGCTGCCAGACTGTCGGGATCTTCTGGGCCGGCACAATGTGAGCAAAGAGTATATGTTTCATCCGTCCACCAGCATGGACCGTAGTCCGGATCATAGCAGGCGTGATCATCGATACAGCCGCAAACTTTGCATATTCCGGCTTCAGGCTCCTTCTCCATATCCATTCCGCAATTTTGCGGTGTGTGGTTTGTACTCATGGTATATTATTTTGGTGATTATATACTATTTTGCAATCTGTCAATTTCAGCAGCAATTAGTGCTCCTGCCTTTGCGAGTTCTCTTATTCTATCGTCTTGCGAAGGTTTCCACCATTTAGGATCCCAAGGCCATACAATTTTAAAAAAGCTATCATACCTGGTTCTCCAATATCCACGTATGGCATAACATACGGCTGCGTCTGTTAACTCTCCACAAACATATTCTGCATCATGCTCTGCCGTCCATCCTTCGATCTCGATTTGCCGTTCCCTCTCTTCCGCAATTAATTCAACACCTGTTTTTTCCATAATAATTCCATTTTTCAGCATTACCTTAACCTGGTCCTTTCCCGTTGCTTTTTCAAATACTTCTTTCTGTCCGAGTCCTCATTGTTGGCCGCCGATACTCTATCATATTCTACCTGCAGGCTGTTGTACCGGTTTATTAACTGGTTCCATTCCGGACCGATGTCTATGCCCTTGGCTATCCGGGCTTCTACTGCAGCGATATCGCTCTCGATCTCTTCCTGTGTCCGGCGCTTTGGATTATAGACACAGGACTTCTCTTGTCTGGGCGTTACCTTGGTAAATGTTACAGGCGTCGGTTGGTTGGATTTTAGTGTATTTGTACTCATTCCGCAATTTTGCGGTGTGGTGTTTGTATTGCCTGCCAGGTATTTAGGCTTTTCATATTTCATATTTTCCTCCTTCCATCATTTTCATACACATTTCCTCGAATTCGATCATCTGTACGCAGTCAGCACACATATCCTCCCCGATCACGATCTCGAAGGAGGTCTCCCCGCAGCATTTGCATTTGCCGTGTGTCAGGTCGAATGGTCCGTAGGTAGTTATTTTTTCCATATTCTTTGGTTTATTTAAATTTGATAATAATACCTTTTACCTTTTTTTTATTTCTTCCAAAAACTCAAACGTTGTAATCTCCTGAGTACCTAATCTTTTTAGAAGGTTAGCTCCATCTTTTTTGCCGGCTTGATATGTTTTTTTTGAATATTCTTCTATACATGTCAATAGGGCGTCTAATGCCAGGGCAATATCTTCGCGGATAACAAAGGGATGCTGCGTTGAGCCTCCATAGCCATTAACCCTTCTCATTATGGCAAATGAGGCATTCCAGTATTTTCCATGCTCTACTTTAACCATTGGATTACTATTAACGATTTCCGGACCAGGTGTATCAAGAAGTTCAAATAAGAATCTTAATGCACTGATTAAATTTGCATAATCGGGATCAAGGCTAAGATATACGAATTCGCTGTTTTTGACTGAGAATTCAGCATAGGTGTCTTTTTGTTCTTTTGTCCGGCGTTTTATTTCAGCATACTTCCTAAGGTCGTTTTCACAATCGAAACAAATGGATTCCCTATAATGTCTCCGGCACTCCTTTGTTGATCTTCCACATCCAGGGCAAGGTACATCTCCAGTATATAATTTTTTGCCTTTCATACCTTTTCATATTCACACCGCAAATCTGCGGTTTGGTTATTTATCATTCCTGGTCTTCCTTTATCGGTCTTATCGACACTAGTGTATAATCACCCGAGCTGTTCCGGATATACAGGGACTCCCTGTCGTTCCATTCGCATATTCCCATGTAGCTGATATAGATACTGCCATGGTATTCTATTTCCTTCAGATGGGAACGTAGTGCCAGATCCACTTCTTCCAGGCTGTCGCCTCCGGCGATCATAGACATGGCCCTGTCCGTCAATCGTTGTACAAACTTTGGTATGTTTTTGCGGTTATATGTAATAGTATATTTACCGATTTCAATACGGTTTTTATCCCTCTCGGCCATAGCCTTTTCCCGGTCGGCCTTCATTCTGGCTTTTACTTCTTCCGGAAGAGCATCCTGAGCTTCCGGGTCGAACGTGATGCATTTAATTTTTTCCATTATTTCTTTAAATTTTTACATTCGTTATATACTTCCAATAGTTGTTCTTCAGTAAGTTTCCTGAGCTTATCTTTATCCCAGTTCCATTCATCGACAAACCCGCCGGTCCATGTTCCGCACTTTCGGGCTAAAGGAGGTATAACATAGCCAAGATCAACTCCATTAACAAGGCATATCAAATCCTCTTTATCCAATTCCATTTTAATCATACCCTGTACTCATTTTTTCGTATACACTTCGGCGCCGCGAAATATCCGGCGTAACAATCCCATTCGTCATCCAGCTGCTTTTCGAAATAGTCAGACGCGATCTCCTGGTATGTCCGATGGCTTTCGATTACACGTACAGCTGCAGAAACTCTTTTCAGCAGGGTATATTCCTCCGAACCGTCATCGACAGGCTCATTATTTTCAACCTTTTTCCCATCCATTATCTTATATTCGAAGCTGCCGTATGACAGTTTTATTTCCCCGTGCCAATGATTAACTTCCAGTTTTAAAACAGGATTGAATTTAAAGTAAGTGGATAACATCAATGTTTCACGGTAAGCTGGCTCCGGTGATAAGGTTCTGAGAGCCGCAGAAATATACCGGTAGGCCGTTTTCACATCTTCGGCAAAGTCAGTATATGATATATGGATAGCGTTTATCGCGATATCGAACAGATTGGTTCTATCAGTTATCCGCATTATGCAAATACTATCCATATTCTTTTGCTTATAACCGATGGAGATAAGTATACCGAATTCTGCAGAAATATGCATGACCGTTTCAACGCAATAATAATATTTCTTCACCCCTGTAATCTTCCGGGTATAGAACGGGAAGTAGTGATTAAAGGATAAATCAGGCTTTTTCATGGCTGTAAATTTTCGTAAAACGTTGTTATTTTCTGTTGCCGGATATCCATTTCCTTTAGGTAGATTGCCGGCGTTCTGTTCATGTACACATCCCGTTTCTGTCTTAATAGTTCGCCACTACCGAGAACCATATTTGCTGTATAATATAAGCCTTCGGGATCAATCATTGCATCGGCAATAATTTCGAGCTCCATATGTGATTTTGTATACATCGAATGCAAAGCCAGCATAGCTTCCCGGCATTCCTCCGGAGATACGGCTTCGCCGGCTTTAGCGGCGTCAATTACCTGCTGCAGTGTTCTTTTTGGCATCTCTGACTAGTTGTTCGATTACAGACAATGGGTTCGATTCCTTATATTTATTTATCATATGCTCGACCAGACCATTCATCATAATATCCATAGCTTTTGGGTATGAATCCAGAAAACGAGTAATACATTTGGAAATACAGTGAGGGCAACCCATAGCTGAAGTAATGCCGTTGCTTGAATCAAGTTCTGCTAATAATAAAATGGGCAGCTTTTTATCAAAAGCCTTTTTAAAAACTTCATTTATGAGTCTGAAGTATTCTATTACCTCAGGATCGGTAATGTCACTTGGAATATTAATTCCTGTAAATTCTTTTTCTTCCATGATTTTTAAATTGATTTATTCTTTATAAAGTTTAGTTACTATAATTTCCTCTAGGGGAATCCATGCGCTACATTCATCACAGAGCACTTCTCCATCGATAGGAGTCGATTTGTTCATTTTAGATTTGCAATTCGGACATACATGTACAATCCTGGGTTTCAGGAATACTTTCCAACGGCAGCCGAATATATTTATACAAAAGATAAAGGAATCATCGATGCTGTTGTGAAAGCCGATATGGAGCAGACTCCAGGTATTGCCGATCATGCAAATTTTACCCATGTAATCCCAACCGAATTTCAGGATGGAAATACTGAAACCGTTGAATGTATTCAGGTTCAGACTGAACGGGCAAAACGATACGCCCCGGAAAGATTTAAGGCGGTTAATGATCTTTTTCATGTTTAGGTTCTGCAATTTTTAAATATTCACAACAATATGCTCCCGAATATCCGTCCAGCCATACGACCAAATCGCCGCACATCATTTGCGGTCCTGCTGTAACTTCGAAAACTTTATCCTTAAGGTTCTCTATTTCCGCTTCTGCACCTGTCATAATAACTTTGATCCCGGGAACCATAGATAACTGCCGTTTTTCTTCTTTGGCTGCCTGGCGGGAATATATTAGCCGGCTGGAGGTTACTCCCATTTTGACAAATAATACTTTTATCGGTACATTCCAGGAACCTGATGCCATTTTAGTTAATTCTTCCGCCGATACGGAATTAGCTTTATGGGTTACCTTCATCTGGATTGCATCATCCCATTTTTTTTGTGCTTCTTTTAGTGTCATTGTTTTTCCTTTTTTATCATTCCGCAATTCTGCGGTGTGGGTTATCTAATGCTTTTTTTACTTTTTTCAGCATATTCTGCCGCCAGGATTTCTGGCCTTTGTCGATCTCCTTCTGCAGCTGCTGCGCTTCCTTCTCTTTGCGGAGAAGGTCTTTATAGAGGGAATTGCGTGAGAGTTTCTTCCGGAGTGTTTTTATCCTAGCTTCCGTTTCGGCCAGTTGTCGTTGGAGCGGATCGTCCGGCTTCCTGTTCGCAGCGAAGGCGCCCTTCAGAAAGTCTCGCTCGAGTTTCGGATCCAGCCAGCCCAGGAACTTGATAAAGATATCCAGGTGCATCCATGTGCCGGGAGCGGTACCTCCGGAGATCACACGCACGATGTTGCCTTTGTCCGTAAATTCCAGTTCCGGATCCAGTTCATATTCGATGCTGACACCGAGCACAAAGTCTTTCACCTTCTGGCCACGGAGATAACCGTATACATCCTTGCCATACTCTTTGGCCAGTGATGATGCATTGAATAGTCCGTCGTCATTGGTACGGAAGATATTCTCTTTTGTTCCGGGTATAGATACCAAGGCGATTTCATTTTCCGTTTGTTTCATTTTTTTCTTTGTTTTTGTCACACCGCAGATTTGCGGTTTGGTTAACATATTCCAGCATTTTTGAGAATACTTATTTCAGTACCGATTTCGAAAACGGCTATTGCCCCATCTTCGAATTCTACTATAGCTTGTGGTATCACATCACCTAAAACAGCTCCATCAGTCGAGCTTCTTTCATACCCTCCGCTAAATCCGGTATTTAACAGAGTAATAATGAATTCTTCGTCTTGCTTATACCATTTGTTATTAATCTTAAATGACACGAGAGCTTTTATTAGTTTCTTTTTCATATTCTTATTATTGTTTTTTTCATTCCGCAATTCTGCGGTATGGTTACCAATAGTTCTTAATATTTAGTTTAGTCATCGTTCTCAGGCCATATTTTAGCCTTAATTTTTCAAGACGGATAGTAGCGTTCCGTTTATCCCGCACTTTGGCAGCAACATCCGGATTTGTTTTCATTGCCGGGATATGACCTTTTTTGAACCTGAATTTCTCCCCTCCCGGTACGCTCCAGCCTTTCAGCCCTTTTGTCGATTGGGGCGGATGTGCTTTGCGGGCCATTTCGGTTATTTCCGCTCTTCTCGATTCTAAGAAGAACTCCTCTTTTTCCAGATTAAGTTCCCGGGCCTTTCTTATCAGCGTCCGCATGGATACCTCTAATTTTGCCGCCAGATCCCTGTTGAATGAAGATGGAAATTCACGCCTTAATATTTCGAGCATTTCCGCTGTCCATATAACTTTTATTCCTTTCATATTTGTTCCTTTTTGTCACACCGCAAATTTGCGGAGTGGTTATTAATAGCCGTATATATCCGCGATAACAATGTCACAATCAATACCAGTAGCTGGATGATTACAATCAGCAAAGCAACCTCCTTTGAGCACCATCCGAGTGCTGCAGCTATGCCGGCAAACATGGCCAAGGCAAAGAATAGTTGTACCTCATGTGTTCTCATAGGCCTTCCTCGCCATTGTTCAGATTTTTACTTTTCAGGTGTATGTCGATCAGGTAATCGTTAGCCTCGTCTTCAGTATTAATCTCCATGACTTTCATGCTCTGTTTGTCGATAAGGTCCACGGCATCCTTGATCGTGTTCCAGGCATTCGGGGAATCAGCCATGGCAATAGCGACGGCCTCTGTTATCACAGGTGGTTCTCCCAGATATGTGAATACTACCCTTTTCCCATCAGATGCTATGGCCATAATGTGTACATTGCTGTCTTTAGCTGACTTAGTCATTTTCCGGATAAATTCTTCAAATTCCATAATTCTCTTATTTTTGTCACTCCGTAAATTTGCGGTTCGGTTATAACCCGTAGTCGTCATCATCGTCATAGTCGTAAGGGTATTCAAATTGAGCCTGCCAGTTCTCGTCCTCGTATTGCTTCAGCATGGCGATCTCTTCCACCGTGCGATCCTGTTCATCTTTGGACTGGATGTATTTACATTGGTCCTCAAAGTTTCTCATCCTGTACTCCCCGTGTGAACGCTGCGAGGCCATCTCCTTGGCTTTTTTGTATTGACCGACTGCCTTATCTGCCAGGCGCTGGCATTTCTTCCGGGCGTCGTCAATCTCCTCCATGGTGAGACCGCTTTCGTTCTCCAGGGACATCGATGCCTCGAAGTGCGAGTAGTCGTAACTTAGCATCACTTTTACGGATGCCGTTTTGATAATTGTTTTCATATTGTATTGATATTAAAAATATTATGTATAAATGTGACAGTTCGCATATGGGTATACTTTCTACTATTCGCTCCCAGTACGGGAACGGATACGTATTGATAATATATTACTAAATATGACCTGACTGGCTAGGTGTTTTCTCTTATATAAGAAATAATCCACATACCAGGTGCAATAACATCATTGCCATTATTCCGGAGTTCTTCCAGTGCATCCCATACCGGATTTCCGATTTTTCCGTAACCGGATAATGCTGCTATCTGGTTTATTGCAGCCGGAGGACATCTCAATTCTTTCAGCCGGTTTTTTAGTTCATTCCAGTTGCGCTCTGCACCGTCATCAGGTGGGCGATCCGCTGGGATATCAGGTACCTCCGGTGGAGGCGACGGGGCCGGTTCGGCAGCCGTCGGTGGAGCTTGGTTTATATACCACTGTATCCATGGTCCCGGCCTTTCGATTGCGCCTCTCGTGCCTTTCTTCCTGCTTATTTCGTGGAACGCTTTCCAAACGGGGTGTCCCACACGTCCGTAATCCGATAGCTGTACAATCTTCTGATAATCGCTAAGTGGAACGCCCAGTTCATTTAGGTTTCGTTTCAGGTCATTCCAGTTCCGGCTTACTCCGTCATCCGGTGGATGATCCCCATCAGGATCGTATGCGCCGGATTGAGATCTGGAAGGAGGAGGGGAGGAGCCAGTTCGGGATGTCCTGGCTCCGGCTCTGTTGCTCTGCCTTCCCCTTCCGGTAGGCTGTGGCGCGGTACCCGACTGATTACCAGTTCTAAAAGTGGTCTCATTGGATGGGACATTTTCTTCCGGCAGTGGCTGCAGACTATAAGTAACATCCTTTTTCCCCTGTTGCGATCTGAAATCGACCAGTCCTCTTTCTTTCAGTCCGTCCCGCGCTCTTTTTAAGGAACTGTACGACATTCCCAACTCACCCTGGATAAAGGCATTGGTCCTGTTTACCTGTCTTTTCCAACCGCTCTTATTAAATACCTTTAGTAGATAAAAATACAGGCGTTGTTCTCCAGGTTTGAATATCTGTATTTCGTTTTGGTCCCAGAAGTCATTAATGAGGTTTATATAACTCATAGGTTTATTTAAATTTTGCCAGTTCTGCTTCTGCCATCTTCACGGCTGCGATTTCACGACGGCTGTAGAAGATGGGTGAATTTTTTGCCGTACCACGCCTGATTTTGGTGATATTGCCTTTTTTGATATGGTATTTCAGCCAGCGCTCACTACCTGCGATACGCACAGCTTCTTCGAATTTTACTTCATCGAAAGCTGGGTATAGCTGCTTCATTACGCCGAGTACCGATACGTCGCTGGCCTCTATTATCGCCTTCTTCAATGTGAATATATCCATAGGTTATATATCTTCAATGTACAGTTTCACTTCTATTATACTGAGAGGCCTTTTTACGCCATCATGCTCGAAGAGATACCCGTTAATAATTTCGTACAGGTATGTTATTTCGATGCTTTCGCAGTTGGCGGTATATCTGTACCGCTTTCCTTTTACCAAATCAGACGGTTTCATGGATTCTATTTTTCAGTATATAATATCTGACCTCCGTTTTCTAATGCGGCTTTTCGGATACGCAGAGCCTTATCTTCCGAAAGCCGGCCCTCCAGATTTCCCCTGAGCGCCCGTCGTATAGTCGGCGCGCTTACTCCAAATAGCTTCTGCAGCTTGCCGCTAACCCCATGTTCTACTTTTATTATATCCATATTTTGAAAAAAAATATATACTTTTATAGAGTTTCAATTTGAAACCTATGCAAATATATAGATAATTTTCTCAAACATCAAAACGTTTGTAGATAAAAATCCGCAATAATTATACTTATGATTGAACGTATTGAGCAATTTGTTGAATATTTGGGTATTAGTGTGAGAGCGTTTGAGCAAAAAATAGGTGCAAGTAATGGGCTTATACGAAAGGCTATAACAAATAAAAGTGATATCCAGAGTAAATGGATCAGCATTATTGTAGATAGATTTCCTCAAATAAACACTGAGTGGCTCCTTATCGGTAAGGGGCCAATGCTAAAAATTGACTCCGAAAACACGGTTAACATTAGCGAAGAAAAGCTAATATCAAATTTAATTAAGGAAGGGAAGGTAATGTATTGCTCTGAGCACGATAGGCAGATAAAATATAAAGACGCTGTTATAGCTGAATTGAATCAAGAAATAGGTAAACTAAAAACTCTGCTTGAACAAAACGGCATTAAGCAAACTGGAACACTCGGCTGAAGATATGGGTAAATCCTGACAGGACAAAATGAGCCTGTCAGCAAGACTTGTGAGTGTATTATCATGCAGTAATTAATTGATAATTTAACAAATATAGGAG
Organism: Dysgonomonas gadei ATCC BAA-286; assembly: GCF_000213555.1. Taxonomy (GTDB): domain Bacteria; phylum Bacteroidota; class Bacteroidia; order Bacteroidales; family Dysgonomonadaceae; genus Dysgonomonas; species Dysgonomonas gadei. Next base: position 27,105 of record NZ_GL891987.1, on the reverse strand, counting down.
CAAAATTTTAACATTCTATTTTTTTAGGAGTTTTATTTTTTTGGTAGATAAATAAACATCGTTCATAAAAAATGAAGTTAATTGATTGAATAGAAAAGTATGATATGTTAACATGAACAGTCAGGAAGCATACATCATTCTATTGTCATATCTACCAATAATATCGCCATCTGCTTAAACTCTGATGAAATTGAAACTTATACTCACGCGCCTGATCCAAGAGCATTACAATATATTGTGGTAAAATCAAAGCAATTATAAAAGAGTAGATAAGAACCTATTTTTATTCTATTATTTCTGTTAATTTTGCGAAATGATAAAAATTGTTTAGCTGATTTAACGATATGACACAAACAACAAATTATAATCCTACATTTGATTTTTTAAAAGGGATAGCAATATTGTTTGTTTTATTATTGCACGCCATACCAAAAGATATACTCTATCAAGTTGGTTTTCTTTATCACATTGGGCAAGCAGTGCCCATATTCATTTTGATACAAGGATTTCATTCCATGAGAAAATTTGATAAATTTCAATGGAAGTCTTATTATTTCGAATCCACAAAGCGTCTATTAATGAGGATTATCTTGCCGTTTGTGTTTATACAAATAATATCTATTTTGTTACTCGCTTTCATAAATGATTTAGATATAATATCAATAATTAAAGGAGGAGGTTACGGCCCGGGTTCTTATTATCCATATATTTATATTCAAGCTTGGTTGATATTACCTCTTATTTGCTCGGTTATACAAAAATATACACCTCTAAAGGTCCTTGCAATAGGTATTTTTATAAGCCTCTTGTTTGAGATTATTTGTATAGTTTCTAGCATTCCAATATATTTCTATCGTCTTTCAGTTATTAGATATGTTTTTCTGCTGTTCTTAGGCTGTTACTTTTTTAAGTACAAAATGCGCCCTATATTCTATATACTATCCGTTATTAGCATCATATTTATCTATTTTGATAGTGTGAATTTCCTAAGTTGTTTTAGAATATTCTATAATGGTTGGAACGGATATCATTGGATAATGTATTTTTATACCATTTCTTTCGTTTCTGTTTTGATATTTATATATAATAAGCTCAAAAACGGTTTTACTTTGCCCATTTGTTATATAGGGAAATGTTCTTATGAAGTATTTTTAATGCAGATGTTTTGTTTTGGGTTTAGAGAACATATTTCAAAATTTGTAATAACCATTTTCCCTTTCTTGTCAAATTCATTTTTATTGCCTATTATCATGGGGCTATTTATAATTATTTTATCAATAACATTAGGTTTTTCACTTAAATATTATATAAAAATTCTAGATTCTAAATTTCTTAATTCACTATAACTTCTCTTTTAATCTGCTCAACTCGACCAAAGGCAGATCAATAGAAAAAATATACGACTTACTTCTTGCAGCATCAGTGTATTTATGGGAGAATATTCGCAGATATTCACCGATGATTATAAAGTCTTGATGATAAGAGGGTGAACTATTCATATCATGTTCTAATACAAGTATATTAATCACTTCTAAATCATCATTTATTACTAAAATACCCAAGCAATTTCTATCAGGAAGAAATAACCTACCCATCAGGTAAATAGAATCATCCCATATAAACAATTGCGGGTTATGCACCATATATCCGCTCATTTGCTTGGTAGTCCATGTAATACCGTAATCATCCGAATAGGTGATATAGTTGTATTCATTATTGGTGGGGTTATTAGCGAAAGAACCAAATCTACTAACCATTATTAATCGCTCTCCTTTAAATACAATAGAGCATTCCCCGGCATTCGGCACATTAATAGACGAAACATACTGCCATGTTACACCGTAATCAATTGATTTAACAAGGAATGAACGACTATTAGCTATAGTTGCATTTTGCTGGTTATCATACCCGCACATATATAACACACCTTTGTGTTCTAATATTTTTGAACTGACATTGGGTTGTGATTGGGTTACTCCGGCAACTGGAGGTATTACAAGAAAAGCATTCGCTGTCATGCCGGACAGACCTCCTGAATTAAAGATGTCATCAAATTTACCCTTTACAGGTCTAGCTCTTTCAAAATACCCGCTAACCTGTGATCTATCTAAAAATACTTCTGCTGCATATACTGTATCCTGATTTGCTCCCTGCCTAACTCGATAACCTCCTGTAATGTTTACACCGTCAGGAATCACAACTTCGTCTGAAAATGTCTGGCCGAAATCACTGCTCGTTCTCATAACTCTTTGACCCGACCATGAGTTAACGTTATGGTCTGCCCGTGAAAAGTGCATTAGTAATAATTTTGCGCCTTTTGATACAACGTAAGGAAATGACCTATCGATATTACCCTGCGTCAACACCCTGCGTGTAAACCTATCCGACCAGTCCAACGCCTCTTTCTTTAGCGTTCCGATTGTATATTGATAGATTTTACTTTTAAATCTGTCCGAATTGATTAGTGTGTCAAGATTCTCTTTTAGTTCGGTCACGCTTATTTCTGAAGCTGCTTTAGCCAATACTTCACCTTCTGTCATATAGGTAACTGTCATATTAGACCCCTCAGACGGAATCATTACAGCGTTTCCAGACTTTGCAACAGTAATACGAAAATAAGCAGTGGAAGCGGTGGGTGTGATAGTTGCTTGTGCCTCGGAGATACGACCATCTATATTAGTAAACTTAATGTATCCTGCTGTACCCTGACTACTGAACTCCATAAAGTTACACGAATACCCAGTATTTGCTTTAATTGTTATTGCTCTGAGGGTTGGTATTACGGTATATGGTGTTCTTATCCGGGTATTAGTATCTTGCTCTTCCGAATTCGCGGTATTTATACCTCCTAATTCCCACACTGTATCAACTGTTACTTCTTCCGGTTTACCATCTCCTGTAGTTGCTAAATACGGTATTATACCATCTATTTTTTCGTCGAGCTGAACATTCGTCTTACTCGTCGTCTCTGCTAATTCTGTTACACTTTGCTCTGATGCAGCTTTGACATATGCACTGGTCTTTACTTTTACAGTTATATTACCGTTTTGCGTTACGGTGATCGTACTATTATCTGTATGCCTTAATACGACCCTCATGTATTTTGTATTTGCATCGAGTTCTATTTCTCCGCTTTCTGCAAGGGTAGTTGTTTTTATATAACCAGATACATCGAGTGTTCTATACTCTATTAAAAAACAAGCATATCCGGCATTCAATATTATTTCAATAATACCTTTTATAACAACGTACGAGGTTCTTATTCTAGTTGTGGAATCCGATTCTATACCTGCCGATACTGTCCCCATAACCCATGTACCTAGATTTACAGGTTCACTTTCACCACCCGATTCACTTGTCGGAAGAAAGGTTTTTATACTGTCAATTTCCTCTGTAAACAATTTTAAGTCAGGAGCCTTTGTCCTATCCTGTCCTTTTTCTGAAGAAAGAATCTTGCCGTCGGGAGAACGTACAACCTTATTTCCATCAGCATCTGTTTCTTCGGCTTTTTCTTCAAGGATTTCTTCTATTATCTCAAGATTATCCCGCATTATCTGACAACCAGCTTCACCTAGGGTAGCTGGATTCCCATCAGGATCTTTAGTAGAATAGATTGGTTGTAGTCCAATCTTACTTGTAAATTTCTTTGCCATATTATTATTTTATTTTATTCTGCATAGAACATATAGTCATCATCATAGATAAAGCCTTCGCCATTTATTTCCGGTTTACCCTGAGCCGTGATATTTTCAAATACGGATTTAGTATAATCCAATATTATATCCGGCGATTCGAATGTTTCTTCCGTGACAAAGCGGATTTTTAAAGAAATGGATTCAGGGGATACATTCCGCTTTGTATATTCGTATTTCTCGGTAGTGACGTGACATCTGTTGCTTTTTTGGTTATAAATCGCTTCCGGATCTATGTAATAGATTTCATCACTTTTGAGAAGGTCTTTGATAAACGCCAGTTCGTCTTTCGATTTATAACCGGTCTGCACGGTTACGCCTTCTTTTGTGGTCAGCCTGTCACGTAATTCTTCATAGTAACCGTCGCGATGGGGACTAAGCCAGGTGTTTTCTTCCGAAAACTGCGAGGTCCTGACAGCAGCGCCGGTTACCTCGATCTGCTCATAAGCGCCCAGTGAATTTTTGAACCGGAGTATCAAATGTTCTTCAGCTATCTGAGCCGGTGTGATGGTAACGTTAAAGAAGGATTTGCCATCGATAAGTACCGAAATGAAAGATGGCAGTTCGTTATAAAGACTGACAAACATATTCCTTAATGTCTCAAAATCCATCGTGCAGGCATTCCCTTTAACCAATGCGGGATAAGTGATAATCCGTCCGTTGGATGTAACAAAGGATATGGGAGTACCTGGATGGATGAATACAAAAGGATACAGTTCTCTTTCCCGGAGCCTTATCTGATTCGAATTTGTACGTGTAGAAAACAGGAATTGTCTCCGGTCGGGGCTATCGAGTCTGTAACGGAACATATCCCAGCCCCAGGATTCGAGCATGGAATAATTTTTATTATTTATACCGCCTCTGTAGGCATAGCCCTCAAAGGTGATTCCGGAATAGCCTTCTACTGTTACGGTGTATTGTATCCTGAAGTCGTGAGCCAAAGTGATTAACGATCCTTCTGTAATGGATACTTTCTTAAAGTAGGTATCCAGGATATCGGAGATATCGAATGTACCTTCCGATAAAGGTGTATAAACGGGTGTATAGGGAGTGATTGTCAATACTATTTCCGGCTCGGTGTCAACCTTTAACTTCAGGTTGATATCATCGGTCGTATTAGCCTGGACTTTTACAAGGATCGGATTTCCGGTGAAGCAATGCTTATTGGGATATGTAACATCAGTTATCATTGGCCTGCTTTTGGTTTGACTTTAAGAATAGCGGTACGATCTACCTGCATAAAGAAATAATCGCAATACGTCTCCAGAAAAACAGTTCTTTCGGCAGAATTGACGCTCAGGAAATCCTGAAACCCGGATTGTGATGCTGATTCATTTCCTGGCAATGACTTATAAATTTCGAAGAGCATATCCATGCCGGATATGTCTTCGGCGCTTACGATATCTTTCATAATCTCGACTTTAGTTGTTTATTGGCAGCCTCGCGCGCTCCTTTCGATGCTTTACGGAGTTTGTCCATAAATACGCTATCAGCTCCAATGAACTGTTTCTCAAAACGATTTGTATAAATTGTTTCTTTTTCGCGCTTCGGCTCAACATATACCTGATCCTGGCCAATTATAATCAGATAAACTTCTTTCTTCGTTGCACAGCCAAATAGTAGCGCAGAGAATAAGATTGCAAATACCTTTTTCATTCTTTCTTCTTTTTGGGTAAGTAATAAATGACCATCAGGCAGATGGCCACTATGATTACGGCTATGACCGCTATCCATTCGGCGCCCTGGATGGGCCGTGAATCGGTGAAGGCTTTAAGCTGCTCTGTATCTAGCTTCTTCAGGTTGATCTTGCGGGTGATGTCGGCCTTCTGTTTGCTTACGGAAACAGCAGATGATCCTGTATCATGAACAGCCAGCTCAGTTCGCTCAACCTCCCGCCCTTGTTCCTGTATTTTTCGTATTGTTCCGTCAGGTCGATACCAGGTTGTTCGAATATATTGTTTTTCGGAGGTGACATTCGACGTACTGTCGCGGGTGCTGGTGGCGGTCGCTGTGCTGTCTTTTGAATGTGTGGATGCGCTGCTTTGCGCCTCAGAGACTGACTCAGAAACTTTGTGCAGGTCCTTATTGCTCCGGCACGCAGTAAGAGCAAATAAAAGGCAAACAAGTATAAAAGCATAGAATTTCATTTTGTCATTTTTTCAATTACATAATTGTTGCAATCTTCGATTGAATCTACGATCCAGTCTTCTACCTGTTTGCAGAACCGGGGGCTTTCCAATAGGGCTACATCTTCTTTGTTGTCCTGGAAGCCACACTCAATGAGTAAGGCCGAGTAGTCGCCCATCAGGACGGTGAAGTCATTTTCAAAGTCACGATCCAAATATGCGGGTGAATAGATTCGCCGGTTAATATTTGGCATCCATTCTGTCATTCGCTGAATAAAGAAGTCAGCAAATATATCTGAAGTAGTACGGCCTTTGGACGTCCATACACTGGCGCCACGGGCTTGCCTCCATTCGGGAGTAACGCCTGATGCGTCGTTGTGCAGTGAAACAAGCAACGGTATAAGGTCGGGATGCCTTTTAGAATAAGCATTTGCGACATTCTTTCTTTTGGTAAGGCCTAGTTCTGTTTCAAGTTCACTTGTCCAGACAACAGTATAGCCATGCGCCTGTAGTAAGTGTTCTATTACTTTCAGGCGTTCGCGGGACCATTTATATTCGCGATGGCGTCCATCGGGGGAACGTTTACCGGGTGTTTCTTCTCCGTGTGCCGGATCAAGGATTATCAGTAGTCTTTTTTTCATTGGAATTGTTTTTAAAATATTCACTTAGATATTTGATTTTCTCTACAAACTTTACTGAAGCAATCCAATACAGGACGGAGATCACCTGATTTTTAGGTTGTATATTTTTCCAGTTACGCAGAATATTAGTTCCGTAGAAGTAAATGACTACCCATGTAATCCAGGAAGTAAAATCAAGGACGGACTGATCGTCAAGGTGCATTTTTTTACCAATGCCGAAAGTCAAGAATAATAGGAGCATAAACCCGACAACATACCAGATGGACTGGAAGGCTTTTTTGAAACTGAATTCGCCACCATCAGCGATATCAGAAATAAGCCCATACAGGAAGTTTAGTATAAAAAGAATAAATACAACGATCAGGAAATCGTGAATCGGGCTGAAAAAGTTTGTAATCAGGGTGATAAGGAACACCCAAAAACCTTTAAGCAAAGAAGATATTGCTTCCAGTAACTTGTCAATGAAGAGAACTATTCGATGCATAACTTTTGATTTTTATTCAAAAGTCAGGCATTATGATGGGAAGGTAAAGGACAAAAAAAGCCGTCCAATCCTATGACTAAACGGCTTTAAAAAAAATATTCTTTCTTATTCTTTTGTGGTAGAAAAAGAAAAGCAAGAATTTCTCGCTTTTTATTTACCAATTATCTTCAGATTGTTTCATGGCTATATTCAAGGATTCGATCATAGATTTAATTTGTTTGTCCAACAAGGAATAACGACCTATTGTTTCTTTGTATTTTCCTTCTAACTCATTATCTAATTCCTCCTTATATTTTTCATATTTTTCCTGCTGTTTTGCATTACGTTCATTATTAGGCGGATATTTCTTATCTAATAATTCTTTATATTTTGTATCAAAAGCTACATTTCCCCATTTGCTGAAATCCTCATTAAAATGTGTCTTAGTACCCATTACAATAACATCAAAGTCATAAATAAAATCAGTAATGGTGTATTTATATCGCCCTTCTCGACAATCAATTCTTATCGTAAACCAGTATTTTGCATTAACTATATTTTTGTTATGTCCTACACCTTCAAAATAACCTTTTCCTATTATGATATGGTTATCTTTATCATCATTTTGGATCACATCTTTTGATGATTTGAAGGCCTCGACTAACCATATTTTAGCATTTTTATATAGATCCAAGACGCTTTTTCCTTCAACTTGTATTACCTCTGAATATACAACTTTTCCATTTACAATAGGAAAAACATCTGTAAAAGGGCTACTTTGAGAAAAAATTAAAGAAGGGAAGACACTCAATATAAATATCAATATCTTTTTCATACCACATTTTAGTTAAAAATATCCTGCAAGATACAATATTTTTTAACATTACCCATCCAAATACAGCCGTATTGTCCGAAATAATGCACTAATCACCTTTATCTTATTATCTTTCTCAATCTCAAACTCCAGTTTTTCAGGTATCAACGGCTGTCCTTTATATATATAGATATTATCAAACCTGAAAGTAAGTATATCTCTGATATCGAATTTCAAAGGGATCTCTACCTGAAGGAATGAATGCCGGATAACATCGGCATAGAGTTTCCAAAACTTATTGTATAAGCCATTTTCCCCGCCGAAAATAAGGTTAAATCCACCCTCGAACGGTTCGCCCTGGTCATCATACATCATTATATTACCGTAGATTACCGGTCTCGGCCGTCCTGCAGGAGAAGTCTGGCCTCTGTAGAATGCTGTCATTATGGGGCATGAGACGGTATCTTCTTTTTCGTCCGCGACTGTCTGGTTTCCGTTTTCGTCCGTATGTAGTTTTTTTACAAAGGTATTTAAGTGGCGGCGATTGCCGATGAATAGCATCCGGTGGTATTCGCCCGGTATATTAACGCCTACAAGTGTACCGGTATAATGAACAAATGCAGAGATGGAAGCTATATAATCCCGTTTGCTGGCTTTATCTTCATAGTCTGTGTCCGTTTTTTCTTCGTAGCTATCGAACAGGTATTTGGAATGATAACGCCAGCCCCGGACAGTATTGCCGGAGTCATTTACATAAGGGTAACGTTCGTAAATATCACCTAAAGACTGTATCAGATAATAACCGGCCGGATAATCAGGACGCCCCTGGTAAATGGTATCTTTAGCATATTGGAGTTGACCGTAGTTTTTTTCAAACTTTTCCTGCGTGTCGAAATTCACATCAGTATATTCGACAGACCGGTTCCCGGTCAGCTTTAGTAATTTGGGTTCGGCAAGGTTAGGTGTTTCTTTGCCTGTAGCCTTGCTATCGAGCGGAATGAATTTCTTATTTTTTATAAGATCATTCCAGAACTTTACTTCAACGTATTTGTGATCGGGTGAAATAAAGAACTCGCAACCATAGTCTGTACGGACGGAATCGAGATAATCTTTGATTGTACCTGAAGGGACCAGCTGGGCATAGTTCAATTCACCTCTGACTATAGCATCGGCGGTATTGTTGACAAGGACCATTTTCTGAAATTCAGGATCAGTATCGAAAATAGATTCTTCCAAACGGTAACCGAAATATTCGAAAATACGATGCAAAACATATGACTGCTTCAGGAACGGAGTGATGCCGTAGCCTTTTGGAACATCCACAAGGCTACCACCTTCATTATACTGCCGGGCGTTACGTCCGGCCAACATGTAGTATTCTTCTCCATTCAAATCAATATCGGTTAAATTGTCATTTCGGTTTTGACCCGACATCTGTTCGTTAAGTACCTGGTAAAAGGTATATTCTTTGTCTCCGAATCCGGTATGAACAGTTTCCGTATAGTAATCTGTCGCTACAGGGAACAGATGAAAGTCTTCTTTAATATTATCGACCATCACCAGCTCCATATATTTTATCACCATATCGAGAGGCTCGGCGAATGTGCCGGCTACATGGAAGTCACTGGCCGGGCGAATGATATTGAATGCTTGCGAAAGGTCTACATCTTTCATCTTTGCGTACATTTCCGACTCATTCAGGTAGAAGGCTCCGATTGTACCTTTATTATGTGATGTTGTCCTGAGCAGTGCCGGCTTCTGGTAAGAACCTGCTCCGATCATAGCATTGAATACCTGCTTGATTTTGTAGGCATGGTCTAGCCTGTCGGGAAAACCCAGCTTACGGCGGTTCGACTCCGGCAGCACTACCGGCAGTGACATCGATCCCTGTTCTGTCAGCATGGGATTATTCAAAGTCAGGCTTAATTTAAAGTCCGGTTTGAAATCAAGTGTTTCTCCGTTTTTGAGTTTTATATCCATCGTTTATACTTTTTTGCCGAAATTTTCAAAATCATCTACAAGTTCCTGAGCCTTGGCCAGGTCATAAATATTTATAGTTGCCGGTATGCCGCCATTGGCTTTCCAAAAAGCAATTAGTGTATTGAGTTCCTTGATGGTCAGGTTTAATTCCGAGAAGTTCGGAGATTGATACGATTCTCCGGATGTATCCTCGTGATACCCGCCATCGGCAAATCCTTCAGGCAATGGATTCTTGTTACCTCCCGATGATGGGATTGATTCTATTTCACGTACCATCCGCACAACCCGGGGTATTCTGAGTTTTTCCTGAGGGATGATATATTCTCCGGCATGGTATGGTTCCCCATCGGGAAAGTAACCTTTCACGTCGTACTTATCTCCCGGGCCTGTATAACCTTCATGGTATCCGCCATCGGCATAGCCGGAGACAACCCTTCTGCTGGTAGTGGTAGTTTCTGATGATGAAGAGCCGGAGGAACTACCTTTCTTCTTGCTTATCATACCTTTCAGAGCGGTCTTGGCAGCAACCAATGCACCGGTGATTATTGCTCCAATGGCAGCAATACGAATGGCCGATGTGGCACCAAATGACATCACACTGTCCGGGGATGCAGCTGCAATAGCAGCAGCCTTAGCCTGTTCTGCAATAGCTACGGCAGTAGCCTCCATTATTTTTGTTTCTACTATTTTACCAAGTGTATCGAAGAGTATGTCAACCACTGCACCGCCGAATGCTTCGAGTGCAGATGTCTGGCCGGCAAAGAAATTACCGAATGCAGTACCAAGTGTATTAGCATATTGATTGTATACTGATACCCGCTTATCGTTTTCTTTTTTTATTGTAGCTGTCATCTGGGCCTCGACTCTGCCTATCTGAGCTATTTGCTTACTTGTTTCAAGACCGGCATTCTTCCGGGCCTGTATTTCTTCATTGATCATTTGAAGCCGTTGCATATGTACAGCCATTTCAGCATCAAAAGACTCCCCACCTCGCAGCGTTTGAGCTTGTGCCATCAGGTCATTCAGCTCCAGCTGCATTTCATCTTTCCGGGCTTTGAAACTATTTTCAAATTCTTCCTCTGACTGGGCCTTTTCTTTGTTCTTAGCCTGCTGCCGGATATTGAAAAGATTATCCTGATGTTGCTTTTCCAGTATCTCAAGTGCGTCGATCTTTTTCTGCAGGAGGTTCTTTTCTTCTTCAGTTTCCGCAGACATCTGCAGCATCTGCAGTTCCTGGCGTGATTTGCCGAATATGCCAAGGTCACGAAGCCGGTTGGCATACTCTTGCCTCTCTTTTTCTTCCGGGTTGGCATTCAGAATAATTTGTTCCAGTTTGGCCTGGTAATTAATTTGCTGTTCCAGTCGTTTGTTCTGTATTGCGGCAATCTTATTCAGGATATCTTCTCGGACTTCGGTCTTGGTAACTTTGTCCAGATGCCGTTTGAGAGATTCTTCCTGAAGAATATAATATGCCTGTTCCTGGGAGAATTTCTTCCGGTTGAAGTCAGATTCTGATTTAATTCCGCCATCTAGATATTTTTTGCGGATATCGGCCATCTTTGTCTGATGGCTTGTCTCCAGTGTCTCCAGCATAGAATTCAATGCTTTCTTTTGACGTTGTAGTTCCGGATCTCCTTTTGGCTTCTTAGTTTCTTTGTCCGGATTCGTACCGAACCGTTGATCATATATCTGTTTAGCTATTTGCATATATTCGTTCGCAGCATTCTTCTCATCCTTGATCCAGGCATCCAGCTCCTTTTTATTCATTGCAGTAAACTTACTCCGGGCTGCAATGAGATTTTTTTGCTGATTAATCTGGTCCTCTATCGATTTTCCGGTTAGTTCATTTACTGTTTCTTCGGCACCTTTTACCATTTGTCCATATTCGAGAATCTCTTTTTCGAACTGTGCCATTTGTTCGGGGGTATACATGTGTTTTATAGTATAGCTATCACCACCGGTCGATCTATTGGTAATTGTTTCTTCCCAGAAGCCTTTGTTATATTTAGCCTTCACCTTCTCTAACTTTTCGGTATAGCCCTCAATATCTTCTCCAGCCTGCTTGATCGCATCCCGGTTCATATATTTAAGTTTGGCCTTTTCTGCGTCTATAAAATCATATACTTTCTGAGTGTTGATGGATAGAATATTTCCATATTTATCCCATTCAGTAACCACTCCGGGGATTGTCTGGGATAATGTATTCATAATCCGGTTTAGTTCGGCAGATTCATCTTTGGTTAAGGTAGATTTTGATTTTAGTTCATCATAGCGTTTGGCCAAAGTGACAGAATTTGCTTCCAGGTCGGCCACCTTTTCTACCTGGTCCTTGTACTGTTCGGAGAGAGAACGTGTATCTCCTATAAGCCCGGATATCTTATCGGCAATATTTCCGGATACTTTATCCCAGAGTTCACTAAGCCATTTTGCCTTTTGTCCGATCTTGAGCTGGGCATCTTCCCATTTCGCTGCAGCTATGGCAGCTTTGTCGGCTCCGGTCAGAGCAATAGTACCTTGTTTTTCCAGTTCTTCGTTTACGATCTTCAGAACGCCTTGAGTAAAATCTCCGGACTTCTTTACTTCAGCCTGTACTTTGGTTGCAGATATACCAAGGTTATCGAGTACCAGCGTCGATTTCCGACCGATACCGTCTACGATGGAATTTGACATATAATCCATATCCTTACCTAACTTTTGAGCCTGTATCCTGGCATACTTCATCAGATTAGCCATGTCTTCGATCGGGATTCCCATCTCCTTGGCCCGTATCGTTTTTTTCATTATATCGAGGCTGCTGATGGTTCCGTCCGTAGCTTCTTTTACTTCTTTCAGTATCCTTTTGCTATCACTTAATTCTTTGAAGAAAGCAATTGTACCCTCCGAGCTTTTGGCCATATCCATTCCTACCTTCACCCATTCTAACCCTGTAGATATCAATTCTCCTACTTTATCTATAGCCTTGGTCATCAGATTACCGGTCAGGACCATGAGGCCTCCTTTGAATACAGAGAACATGGATTTTGATCCGGAGTCGAGTTCGCTCATCCGGCTTTTAACAGCTTTGAGTTCTTTATCCAGGGCGTTGTATTGTTCGGGATGTGTGGCTTCGGCTGTTTTATCTAATTGGGTTTGTAGTTCTTTGGCCCGTTTTTTCAATTGATCCATAGTCATGTCTTCGATACGAAGAGTTTTGACCATTTCTTCTACAGTCTTTCTGTTTTGTTCAATGGCTTTGGTGTTCTCGACCATCTTTCGTTTATAGTCAGTCATATCGGACGATACAGACTCGAGAGTGGCCTCTAACTCTTTAAATTCGTCAGAATCTTCTTTGCCGGCTTTTGTCAGGCGCTCCAGCTCTTTCCGGGTTTCCTTCATCTGTTTTGCGGCGGCAGCGTATTCAGCCTGTAGGCGTTTATTATCGGCTTCCAACTCTTTACTGAGGGAAGATAAAGTCGTTATTTCGGATTGAACACCTTTGGCATCCAGTTCCAGTATCCACTTTATATGATCATCTTTTAATTTAGCCATATCTATTTTTTATTAAATCGTTGGAATGCAGCACGAAGAGCGGCGCCAATAGTGTCGCTGATGAATTGTCCGAATTTATTTTTGATATCAGGGAGTGCGTTATTATATAGAATACCCCACACCTGCCGGTTGAATATTCTCCAGTTTCCTTTGTGCTTCATGTCCAGGAACCGGATATAAAGAGGGTAATTTGCTGCCAGGACAAATCGTTCATCTTCCGATTTCATGTAGAACTCCGGGTTCGAGAGGGCGTTCTCCAATGTTCCGGACTGTTTTTGTATTCCTACCTTTCGCCGGGTTGCTTTTAGGTCTTTTCCGGCCAGATAGATGCGCTGGGATACAATGAGCTGCTGTGCCCGGTATATATTTCTGGCATCTCTTTCCAGTACGGCCCGGATAAATTCGGCCTGAGACATCGTATTACTTTGAATATACATAGCGATTATAATCTGATGATACAAAAGAAGCCCGCCAAAGCGAGCTTCTAAAGGACAAACGAAAAGAGAATATAGGAAGGAATTACAGCCGTATCACACGGTTTATCATTTCCAAGAGCCCGGATTTACGCTGCTCTGTTAAATTATTGATCAGATCGGTTCTGAGATGGAAGTCGATTGTGTTTAATATTTTTGCTTCCCATATTTCATCCACCTGGCATCCATTGAATATCATTTGTAGCATAGCAATAAGTCCGGACATTATTGCGGAATTGCTCCAGCCCCGAATATGTACAATGCCGTCAAATACGGAAGGATAGAAGAATGTCCGGGAATTACATGATGTTATTTGTGTTAATGTACATTTCATAACCTCCGGGAGTCCGTCCAGACCGGAACCTATATCGATCAGGAACTGGAAGCGATCAGTCCAGGACTCGAGGGAGTTGAATAACTCTATAAATTCTGTTTGTTTTTCCTGCAATGTCATAATACTATATTTGTAGTGGAATAGTCGAAGATAGCCATCCATCCGGTTCGGTCGTGAAACAATGGAGGATCTATCGCCACAACTTCCGCAGGGAATTCGATTAATTTAGAGTTTCCACAAAAATCATATGATTTCTGGTCCTTCTCCATTTGGTCGAGAATAGAAGTTAATATCTTATACATTTTGTCCATGATCAGCATCTCATTCAGGTTATCATTGTTTGATGCTGAATAAGGTTGCGCAATATGGAGGCCCAGCTTTTCCTTTACACCATACGTCTGGTTCGGGCTATAGGAGAATGCACCGTATTCCACATATAGGACGGTTTTTTTGGAATTCTTTATTTTCTTGGAGAGGAATCCTTCATTGGCAGAGAAGATAAAAGCATCGATATCCGGAATAACATAAGTATCCGGAGCATCCAGTATCTCCTGGGCTATTTCATTGTATCCGGGAATCTGTCCGCTTGATTTCCTGAACATGTTCCTCAATACCGGTTTAGGTACGAATTTGGCATAGTACTTGAATAATGTGATTAATATCTCCGGATTCATGTTAACCTATTAATTAAATCAATACTTAGTCCTGTCATCTTAACCAGGTCTTCTATCTTAGCACCCTTGGCAATCGCTTCGGCCAGGTCGTCTTTTATTATTTTTACCTGAGCATCGAAAAAGTCGTTCACTGTGTCTGTAGTGATAGATGGATAACCTTTCTTTTTGATCATCAGGATTGTTTCATTCATCCCGACCGAGATCTTGTTTTCACTATCTTCCTGTCTGGAGTCTTTCGGAAATAATATAGAATAGACCGGATGTGTAGTATAGAATTCCACAATGCCGGCAAACCAATAAAGAATGCCAAACTTAATCTCCGGATATATCGATGCTATCAGTTCCATCTGATCTCCTACAAGGTTCTCATTGTATTCGCCGGTAGCCGGATAAAGGATAGAGATCAGCTTATCTATGCATTTCTCTCTATACTCAGGATCCTGTGAACTATGATATCCTGAGTACAACTCACAACAGTCACAATATTCCTTCGTCGTTATATTTGTGAATGGAGCTACGTCCCGGATGAATTTTCTACCGGTGAATTTCTTCCCCTTAATCTTAATGTACGGGATAGGGTTCCGGTAGAAGTGCCGGTTCCAGGTCACCTTATGGTCTTCTATACTGAATGCAAAGTCCAGCTGTTCGGAAAGCATATACAGATTGTAATTAATTATATCCCGGTCCCTTCGTTTCGGCCGGTGATAATCTTTCCACACCGACCAATAACCCGGCAATCTGACTAAACCTAACCTAAACACATAGAACACAAAAACGAAGGGAACCCGGATACAATATATTATCCATTTCAAAAACCATATGTAAAAACCGGACGACGGTTTGTAGCCGGTTAAGTGTTGCAGCAACAGGATCCTGAACATCGGAGGCGAAATTTTCTTTTCAGCGACCTCCTTCAGCCTGGCAAAAGCGAATATCTTTTGTCTGAAAGTAAGTTCATCCCACGATTCGGGAAGCTCCAGCGCGCCTTTATTTAATATAATTGTTTTCATAGGCTAATAAACAAACGGATCATTTTCCGATATTCTCGGAGGTGTATATATAGGCCTACTCCGGGGATTTTCCTTTAGTTCATCATTCTTCAGCTGTACCTCGAGGGCTGCCCAGTATGCAGCGGCCTGATTAGTGAATGAATTGGCCACACGTTTCCGGACATTGGATTCTTCTTTGTCCTTATTGGCTTTCGACATCTCATTGCTGATGTCCAGGCGTACCGGTTCCGGAAGCTGGAGGAATGCGAGGCGCGAACAGGCCCGGCCCATCACCTCATAACACATTGCCCGGGCAATGGCATCTGTCTTTTCCGGTTCCTTTATCCGGGAGGTGACACAGTCGGTCCAGGCTTCCCGGATAAGCCATCGGGCCACAATAACAAAGTAGTCATCTTTAACACCCACCCATCTGTAGAAGTCATCCCGTGTAATAGGAGTGCCTGCAAGATCCTTCCGGGGTTCACTGTCTTTCCACAATGGAAATTCGTTGACGTTCTTGTCCATCAGTTGCAGCAGCTTATTCATCCAAAACCATCCGAGGGTTATAAACTTATTTTCCAGCCCATCCTGGAGGTATTTATATACTGTTGTCTCTGTGTCGCTTTTGACCACAGTGACCCCGTCATCTTTTATCCTGGCCATTAAGAATATCAGATGTTCGTACAGACAGAAGTGTAGCATTGAACGCTGCAGATAATCCAGCGCCTTGGCTTGCAGCTTTTTGTCTGTAGTGCCTTTATCCTGGCAGATGGCTTCATACAATGGTTCTGACAGTACCTCGATACAGTCTTCAGCAACCTTACAGACGGAGCTCTCGATATTCTCGTATTCGAGCGTAAGATCTGCTCCGGATATTTTGGGCTTCATCTCATCGGCGAAGTTCTCTTTGTTGAATGGGGTTATAATTGCAGACATATTATTATTTTTTTGTATTAATCCTGGTCGGCTGTAGCTGTCTTTTCCGGACGCTCATCGGGAGTCGTTTCCTGTAATTTAGCCGGGATATCTATCCAGAAGCCAGCTTTAATACCTTCTTTCTTCGCATGTGGAAAATTTATGTGAATGGCCCGGTTCAGGTCCTTCAGGACAAAGTATTCATCGAGCGTCAGCGTCATCACATAGAGAAGGTAATTATAATATGCTTCACTTCCGGACTTACTGATGATTCCGGATCCGTCCACATTTGAGATGGAAGAAGGGACTCCTTTCCCTGTCAGAATAGCTTTGTTAGCGTATTCTTCGTATTTCAGTACTGTGTCGAAAAACTCTTTAAACTTTCCGGGAAATTCTTCGAACTTCCATCCTTCTTCGCCCCATTTAGTCGTTGCATATAACTTACCTTGGTTCTTTCCTTCCCCGGACATAAGCGATGTGATCCGGCGGAGTTCACAGGATATAAGTTCGTCCATCATGCTTTCGTAGAACGGTAACGCTTTACCGTCATCTCCTACGAGTTTTACTCCCCGGTACTCCGTCTGGAGAGGGACGTCCGTTCTCATTAAATTATCGGAGCAGATCTGCTGCAGTATAATTTTATGCTGCTCATACCAGCTTCCCGGTATTTGTACGTGAATATGCGCATTCAGGGCGTTTCTCAGGTAGGAATTCAGGTATTTAGGAGCGAGTTCCGAAGCCTTCAAGTATTCCTTCAGACCCTTAAAGCAGCTATTGAGGGCATATACCCATTTGGTGAAGGTTTTATCGTGAGTAAAGGAAATAGCCGGCGAATACTTCAGGGGCGTCCGGGGATCGAAGCGATGCCATACATCATATTCCGATGCCGTGATGTTCAGCCAGTCGCCCACAATGACATACTTGCAGTCTTCGTTTTTGATAGAACGGTTTGGCTTTGCTCCTTTCATTGCCAACCGTGCTTCGTCCGATCCGACATAGGTGAGAGCTGCTATCGGTAACGGCCCGTTTATTCGCCTGGATACATTGAAATTGTATTTCGATACACAGGTCTTTACATGGTAAAAGTCGGTGATAATGTTTTTCAGGTACTCCCACAAATGTTGGTATCCCATCTCTTCCCAGCTGTCAAGCCAGTCCTGAATGCGCTGGTCTTCTACCGGTATACGGACTCTCTTTTGCTTCTCTCCTTCTCCCGTGATGATTTCCCGATACAATCGGGGACCTTTACCGAACATAAACTTTACTTGTTTCTCGATAACCTCCGGCAGTAGTTTGTTTTCGCTTACCATGGAGAATATTTCCTGGGGATAGAGGTTGTAATGCCCCCAGATGGGAACAGAATAGCCCCCGAGATTAAGCGCCAGCCGGTCATTGACATAGCGTTGATAAGTAGAACGCGATTCCGAAAAACGGATATCTTCCCGGTCTTCAACACCCTGGATCTCGAATGTAAGAACAGCAACTCCGGGCTTGGAGGCTATCCCCCGGTTACCATTATATATCTCAACCGTTGTCGATGAATCCGGTTTAATATAGCCTACAGGCTGTCTTGTCTTTTTACTCATGTGAACCATTTAACTGTTAGCCATTGATTTGATGGAGGAAAACAAACAGCACGAATGAGTTTCTTGAAGCATTGCCTTGGTTCGTCCGTAGATGTATCGGTGAAAAATAAATAATGATCCGGATCCACAGCAAGGCCCTCGTTTCGTCTGGCCGATCGCACCAGGCATTCTTCATATACACGGATATGGCCGTACTCCATACGATTCAAGTCGCAGGTTATAAATCTAATTCCAAATGTAGCACCCGGAATAAGTTTCGTTTTGCGCATCAGGTCAATGGCTTCAGGTCCGGTGATTGTTTTCAATTCCATAGCACAAAAGAAGCCTAACCGAATAAGGCGTTAAAGGACAAAAAAAGCCCCGCATTACTGCAGGGCCTCCCATCATAAAATTAGCTTCAATTTATAATCTCGGCTTTCGCCGGGGTTATTCTGTATCCGGAAAAAACTTATCCTTTATCGCTTTTCCGACAGCCCTTTCTGCCCGAAGATTCTGGAGGGCTTTCTGAGCATCGCCATCGCCTCCGGCTGCAGCGTCGTGAAGCCCGGACTCTACATCGAACATGCCGGCATCTTTCCCGGTATAGTATGCTTCATATTCGGCTGATTCAGGATCAGAGAGAAGATCTTTCAATGTATTTTTACTTAATGCGGGATGATGTGAACGGACGATGGAGACCGTCTGCTCGATGGAATAGTTCAGTTTGCCGGCTTTCGTAATAAGGAATATCGGATCCGGAGAGGTCTTTGGTACTGGATTCTCTGCTTCGCTCATAATCATTCAGTTTATGGCAAAAGTACAGCGGCTGCCAATTCCGCTGCGACACAGACTTCCAAGACATCCGTCAAAAAAGAATGATACGAAAAGACAACCGCTGATATGAGGATTCTTTTATGATCCTGATCAGCGGATGCCTTGGAATTATCTGGTCGCAATGCAAAGCTACAAAAAAAAGAGCAACCGTTGTACGACTGCTCAATTATTTATTCTTTGCTGGGTTCATATCAGGAAGCCGGACATACACCATCCTTCTTTTCCGTCGCTGGTCCTTACCTTCGAGTAGTCTCCATCTACCTGAAGCACGGTTACCAAGTCGTCGTCCTGGCATACGGCTACGATCTTGTCCCGTTTAGTCTTATGAGACCAGAGATTTATCTCTTTTACGTTAGTTCCGTCTACGTATGTTGTTATAAGTTTTTGCATACATTTTAATCTGGAAAATAAACATATTATAGTCGATTATCTACTTTTTAAATTTACCCGAATGAACTCTTTCTCCGTTTTTGTAAATAGTTAAAGCGTAGAAACCTTTGGGTAAGGTTGATATATCTATATCTTGAGTGCCACCAATATATAACTTGAAATTTCCTTTTTGCATTTTATACGTTCCCAATATATCCAATATCTCATATACATAAGAATTATTATTTGCTAGATTAGTATATGATATACCTATCTCCTGTCCTGTACTTTCTGAAACAGTAATAGTGTTGTCTGTCAATTTAACTTCAAGTGATGAAAGCCTATAAGAGCTGAATGGATAGAGGATTGGAGAAAAACGTCCTGTATTAAGATAAAACATTTGTGATATAGTTCCTTTTCCTGTTTCGATCTCTAATCCTATCTCGGCAGATTCATCGACCATAAGACGTGAAAATTTAATTCTGGAACCATTATTTTCTATTGTGAAACGCGGAGTCATTGAATAGTTTACCCAGCTATAAACAGGTGTTTTACCCTCGATAATAGCCAATCCGGGATAAGTGATTTCAATTGCCAAATTCGAAACAGCTGTAGAACCTGCATTCAAATCAAATCCATTTTCATACAGAGGATAAGCCGAATGTATTTCGGAGAAGGTCTTTGTCGTATTATTAAATATGAATTTACCATCTATATACTCTGGACTTATATATATAACTTTAGTATATGCTATGGTTGACGTCGCAGCTGTTATAGTAATGTTCCCTGTGTAATCAAAGTTCGTGTTATTCAATAAACCTGTTGACGAATTGATTGTTATACCAGGAATGTTAGTACAACTCCATGTGGCATTGGAGCCATCCTTGAGTTTGAACCAGAATTTACTTCTGCGGTATAGGTCATTGGGACTGACAATTTCTTTGTAGCCAAGAGCTCTTCTTACAGCGGCATAAGCATCTACAAGACCAAAGCCCATTTCATTATTCCAAGTGCCATTCATTTTATTGACAGAATAAGAATAGTCTCCGACTTTTCTACATGTTGACTCTATAGTATTACGCACCTCTCGCGATGTCAGTTCCGGATTTATAGATAATATTAATGCCGCAATACCAGCTACATGGGGGCATGCAGCCGATGTCCCGCCAAAAGATTCTGTATAGCCATTAATAGTCGTTGTTGGAATATGAGCACCTGGAGCTACCACATCTAATGCATCTCCATAGTTAGAAAAATCTGCACGCAGTCCAGTAGGAGTAAGTGCTCCTACTGCAATTACGTCGGTTAAAGAAGCTGGATAAGAAACTGTTGGAGCAGAGTCATTTCCCGATGCAAAAATAACGACTGCCCCTAGCCCATTTCTTCCTAGAGACATAGCGTTCAGTATAGTATTGTTGATAGCTGTTGAATTTGATCCCCCTCCCCATGAATTACTCAGGACATCTGCTTTAGCTGTGTTCCATGCATAATTTATTCCTTGCGTTATCCAAGAATCCTGCGTTATCCAAGATCTTCCATCTGAACCTTTATAAGCTATTCGAACCGGAATCATTTTACAATTAGGAGCAATTCCTACAACCCCTATATTATTATCTACGGCAGCAATAATACCTGCACATGCGGTTCCATGATAGTCTGATTGATTTGGTGCTCCATTACTATTATTGCCTGTCGCATCATAGCCAGATAATAGATTTCCCTGAAGATCAGGATGGTCAAGTCTGACTCCTTCATCTAAAACTGCAACTTTTATATTAGAATTACCCCTTGTTAAATTCCAAGCTGGTTCTACATTTACGTCTATTCCTATTGTACCTCCTGTTTGTCCAGTATTTCTAAATCCCCACTGCAAAGAATAAAGGGGGTTCTGTAATTTGATTATTTTGTAAAATGAAGGCTCGGCAAAAGAGACAAGACCACTATCCCATATTTTATTGGCTATATCCATTGTTTTAGTTGTGTTGAATTCAATGATGTACATATCATATATGGAATCCAACTTAACTACAGAATTTGTTAAATTAAGTTTATTCAATACAATTCTTATGGGAGTTTCACTAGGTTTCATCAAAACGGTATTAGACAATGCTTGTAATGTTCCATCTTCAGCCTCAAACATTAGGTTTTCATCTGATATTGTTTTTTGTAATTTAGAATCAATATTTTCTACAATGATATACTTTTCAAAATTATGCACTACTTTTTGGTTAAGCCGAGTTTGTGAATTTGCATTGTTCTTCTCCAAAAACAATAAATCATTCCGTAGTTTCAAAACTATTTTTTTCCCATCCCCATTATAAAAATAATTTGTTTGTGCTGACAAAAACAAGCTAAAAGTGAAGAATAGGATTACTATCAACTGTATTTTTTTCATATTGTTATAATATTACTTGTTATTGTTTCGAAATTGATAATTCAATTGATGATGTTGCTTCTATCTTTTCAATAAGCACTGCAACATGGGTCAAAATCACCTCTGCTGGTTGTGTGGTACCCGAACTTTTGTATCTTATTTCAAACAAATAGTTATTTTGGTTTCTTGTTAATTTCTTAGTAATACTATAACCGGGATTTGGCAGATCAAAACTTACCATTAACAAAGTGTATTTCTCAAAATCTATTTGAGGTATCTTATTATCTTCACATTCTATGTAGTTTAATAAATCAGTTTGAGAATCAATCCTATATATTTTTTGCTTTTCAAATTCAGTCCACTGGCAGGTTTTATCAAGAATGAAATCTTGAAAAGCGACTTTTTTCCAACCATCATCGTCTGAGCATCCAATACTTAATGATATCAAACTACAAATACAAACAATAAATAATACTTTTTTTTTCATAACATAGAAGTTTATTTGGGTTAATAAAGGGTGTATTTATTAGATGAAGTAAAGAGTAAGATTAATCGATTATATAAAGATGAGACCTTTTGTTAAGGCTATAAGAGTTTAAGGGCCATTTCATTACAAATGTACTATAATTTATATTCATTCTTACAACTTGTTCCTCTTTTTTTTAACTCTTTTTTTAAAATACCTCGGTAACCATTTGGTTATCATAAAGGAATTACGTATATTTGTATTGTCAAGCTAAGCGTAGTATTAACCAAAAAAATTGAAATGATGGAACAAACCGAAAGAGATGAGATTCTGGAAGAATTGGAAATGCTCGAAATGATTTTAGACGCTTACAATTCAAAATCGGAATTAATGAATCGCCCGGGAGCTTCGGAGTATATCGATAGCATACTGGATCGAATCAATGAGTTAAACAGTAAGTTAAACAACACCCCCTCCAAGTGAGGGGGTATAACCCTGAAAAATTATGGCAGTATTAAGTTTAAGTGATCTTAGAGCAGAATATAAAAAAGCAACTGATCCAAAGGCAAAGGAGGAGTTCAAGAAGAAAATACAGGAAATGATCGCAGTTCAGACTCCGGAGGAAGCGATGGCAACATTACAGGCTGTCGACAATCGTGTGTCTGAGATTGAAGAGAGTATTGATCTGGAGGATATCGCAGACATGGCATCGATGTCGTATATTGCAAAAAAATATTTTAGTAAATCACGTTCTTGGTTATACCAACGATTGAATGGTAATATGGTGCATGGTAAGCCGGCCACATTCACTCCGGAAGAACGTCAGACTTTGGCAAAGGCTCTGGACGATATGTCCAAGAAGTTTAAAGAAAAGTCGCTTTCCATTCTTAATGGTTAACGATTAGCTTGACAGCTGAAGCTCCCGGTCTTAGGATCGGGAGCTTTTTATTTTTTATTTAAATATCATCCAATCTTCGGATAGCATATCTGTTTGCGAAGCAAGCCAACCGTTTACAATAGTACCATCGGCAGCTTTCATGCAAAGGTATGCTGTGAATTTAACAACATCTTCCTTTGCCAGATCAAGCAGTTTTCCATTCTCATCTACACAATCCTGATGATAATAATCCTTTACACCTTGAGGTAAAGACTTGATATCTTTGGCAACAAAGCCGACATGCAATTCATCTGCCGGTCGCATAAAAATGAACATCCCTTTTCCGTTCCATCCTTTTCTGGTAACAAGTCTTCCTTGCTTTAACTCCTCCAAAGCCTGACCAAATGTACCACATTCACCATATTGCAAGTATTTACTCTCATTAGCACCCAATACGTAGGCTGTTTCAAGTTCTCCTTTAGAGTAATTTCCACTTTGGTTACATAGTTTGGCTGAATATTCAGCTGCTTTTTCATCTAATGTTTTCATTTCTTATAAATGGGTTTTACAAAGCCCTCCCAAGGCTAATTTATTTTTAATTACTAGTGTATGTTCCTGCACCTTGAGGCGAGATTTGCGCCCGGTCAGAGGCCGGAGCTAAATGGTTGAACTTTCCCCAGAGCAGATACATAAGTGCCGACGAGATCTGTGTAGAATACATCGCCTGATCCTCGAAGTCTAACTTCTCACTACTTTTATCCAACTCTATTTCCTTCGTTCCTTTCTTCAATGGTGAATGGTTAATGGAGCTTACTAGGGCTTCGCATTCATTACGGTCTATCAGGATGCTGTATTGCTTGCCTTCCGGATTCCCAAACAATTTATTTAAAAGCCTGTAGTGTTGGCTGTAGTAGATCGTTGCCTGACCTTTACTCATCAGGTGTACTGTCCATCTTTTCTTGGTTAGGGCTATTGCCAGTAAGTTAGCATCCGAGTCTTTCATCGTACCTGTCAGCGGATACCATTTCCGGTATGCCGGATCCTTCTGGTTACCGGCACGGTCATAGTAGATGTAAATCACCTTATTTTTATGATGCTTGAAGAATGTATCTATTTTTTCTGCAAGATCTTCATGCTGTTCGGGATGGAACACATGCATATCCTTAATAATCCGGAATATCTTTTTTTGCTTTTCCTCCTGAGCGAATACAATACTTTGGAATGGTCCGGGATCATAGCCGGCTACCAGCGGAAGGTTAGGATTGCAATGCTTCAGGTCACGGCTGGAAGATTTTCTTTCTTCTCCTACAGCAACCCTATCTATATATTTGTACTCATAGCTATCATCGAACAGATGTTGCTTCCTGAATTTCCCGAAGAACATATCCTTTACCTTGTATTTACGCACGGCAAGGATGGAGGTGTTAAACTTGTCAGGATCCTTTATCGTCTTTTTCTGGTTCCGGATATAGTCCATTCCCAGGATTTTGATGTTGGAGAAAGAAGAAGCCCGGAGATAGGCTGTCTGGTCAACACGCAGTCCGCATTGTTCAGGATCGTCCGAGCGTTTATTTAAGCGTTCAGTCCAGCGATCCACAAAACGTTGGAGTTTATTTACTTCTTCCATATCAGCTTCAGCCCGGGCAACGAGAAGTTTACCCATTCGAAGATCGGCTTCGTAAGCGATTTCCAATATACAGTCCATTAACGGCTGGTTGTGATCCTTTTCGTTCTTTGTCCACCAATCTTCATCGGTCTCGAAATTAGGTGTGGAGCTGAAACCTGTAATGCCCATGTAATAATGTGAATGTCCGAATTTAGAACGGTCGGCACGTAATGCCGGCATGATCCTTTCCAGGAACTTTTCTTCCGGGATCCTGATCATCTCGTCGATGAACAGGTGAGCGGCATTGAGTCCGAGCATCGATTCGGGACGGTCACACGATACAAATTTGATAACAGTACCATTGACGAATGTAATCGTATGCTTGAAGTCGGTTATTTTTTCTATTTCGTTCCGGCTCCAGTTGGGATGCTGATGTGTAGCCACGCCAAAATGTTCGGGAGGTTTCTTCCCAAACTCAAAATAAACGCCTCGCTGATATTTTTCCAGAAAGTATTCCAATATACCCGGTACGATGTTATCGAGAATACTTTTGTAAGTTGCTGCTGCCAGGACAACTAATGCTCCGGGCATATCGTTCTGAACACGGTCTACTCTGGGAGCGAGTATATGAGTGGTCTTACCGGATCCACGTCCAAGTTCCCCGAATAAAAAGGTAGGATCAAGTAATTTTGCCTGAATCTGTACAACCGACAAATATTCTTGAGAAAAAACACTTTCGTTAATCTTCGACTTCTTCATAATCTGTATATTTTAAAGTGTCCAATTCCCGTCCGACTTCTGTCTCGAGCCGTTTCATTTCACTTTGGGAGACATTTTTTGTGTTTCTGATAATTGCTTTGGCTTCTTCCCAGGCTCGAAGGACTCCTATCTGAGTGATTCCCATACGCGGAAGATGAACGTCCGGAGATACAAGCTGATGTTTAAACTGGATCAGTCGTGGATCTATCCGGTTAGCGGAAGCTGCGAGGTCATATTCCCTGGCACGTTCGAAACATCTCCGGGCTTCTTTCAGGTCTTGAGCTGTGAGGTTAACGTCTGCAAGGTTTTTCATTACATCTGCATAGTAACTGTTCCAGGCTGGAGCTGTCACCGTACAGTCTGCATTGAAGAACTCTATGGCATCATATACCCGGCTTTTTGCAGCCGGCAATGTTTTAAGCTCCGGATGTTGTATCCGGAGCTGCCTGGCACATTCACTTACATTTCGATACTTCCTACTGAGATTGTAAGCATCGTTTATCTGAAGGATGTATTCTGCCAGTGCCGGCTTTATACCGGAGGCTTTGGCATCTTTACTTTCCAGGAAGCCCTGGACTACTTCAATAGGCAATCGATGTAAGTGTTCGAGCATAAGTATCTGAATTTACAGATACAAAAAAAGCCCGCATTTGCGGGCTGGTAAAGGACATGTTTTATAATAACATTATCGAATTGAAGCAAAAAAATTGACTCCAAAATCCGTGCAATATATATTTGTATGAGCTGTATATAGTCCATCCGTATTAGGAAAATTTGTTATTCTATTTTCTAAAAAAGGATATGATGTTATTAGATTATCTTTTGTTATCTTTTGCATGGAATTTTGGAGATTCATCTCAAAAGAAGATATAACTCCAAAATGAGTGAGATTATCTATATATACACCAATATTTTCAGGAAATTCTAGTGATAATATATCAATAAGTGGGATGTTGTTTACTACAACAAATCCTTGAGAGAATTTCGATGATGATTCATGTAGAATAAATAGCATTTTTAATGATATTGGGCTATTTACAGCAAGATAATTTATAATTTTAGCTTCATCTGATGTTATATTCTTAATTGTTTCTACAAAATCCCTATGTTTGAAATCTGAGTGAGGAGTGAAGCATAAGCTATCCGTTTTATGGTTAATTTCGGATAATTTCGACTTAATCAATTTAACCTAAATGATATAGCTTATGAGACAAAGTAAAGGATTAGACTTCAAAGGACAAAATATCTATGTGGGTATAGATGTTCATTTGAAAAGTTGGGCGGTGGCGATACTCTCAGAGAGTTCGGTTCTGAAGAAGTTTAGTCAAGATCCACAGCCGGAAGCTTTACATAGATTTTTGGTGACCAATTATCCGGGAGCGACTTATTATTCAGTATATGAAGCTGGATTCAGTGGGTTCTGGACACACCACAAACTTACGGAATTAGGGATTAACAATATTGTGGTTAATCCGGCTGATGTACCGACAATGAGTAGAGAGAAACTGCGAAAGACCGATGCGGTCGATTGCGGAAAACTCGCCAGAGGTCTGCGTGCGGGAGATTTGAGAGGTATTTACGTCCCCCGTGCAGAGATATTGGAAATACGTTCTTTGATTAGACTGA
>NZ_GL891986.1:65122-291086 GCF_000213555.1 Dysgonomonas gadei ATCC BAA-286 | reverse complement strand
CGATGTATTTACAAACTCCCGTATAGCTGACCTGGAAGCCTTTATCTATTAACAGTTCGTAGATATCCTTACCCCGCATACACTGCTTCTTCAGGCCCATAGCACGTTTACGAGCGTTCTTCTCTAAACAGTCGTCTATTAAATCTTTCAGGCTACCGACAATAACACGGCGGCCTCGCCGGGAACTGTTATAATGGGGGGGGATTGTTAATACCGATTCCAGAGAGGATTCAGGATCATCACAGTTTAATGCGGCTTCATACTCGGCTATGACTTTATGAACGGTCTTACGGCTGACATCCAACTCCCTGGCTATAGCCCGTTTACTGTACCCAACCGTGCGGTACATGTGAATAATTGTTTGTTTTTCCACCATTGTTATCATTTTAGCCTCTGTGTTGGTTAATACACAAAGGAATTTATAATGTTAATATTTGTTAGTAAAATGTAGAGCTTTATTAGATGCTCTCACACATTTTACTTAACTGGTGGTATACTTTTAAATTATTTTAGTGGACTACTTTTCAATTATATTATACACATTACAGGAGTATAATTTATCCTGAAACGCGGTTTACCTTCAATAAGCCTTACATAACGATAGATCTCGGAAGGTATATAATACTCGTCTTCACGAGTCTTATATCTTGGCATAAAATCAAGTACTTCAAATACACCCTCATCAGAAGCAAAGCGAGTACCAAGTATATTTGTTTCTTTAAAGTAATTTTGTGTAATACGATAGCCATCAGAAACAATGAATGAAAAACTCCCACCTTTATCATTATCTAACAATTTAGAAAATACAGATGGAGAATCGAATACCGGAAAACAAAGCCAATCGATGCTTCCCTCTTTTGATATTAAAGCAGCCGTTTTACAATTTCCAACTACACCGTAATCTAGATTATCCATAAGCAATCAAATTATTTTATTAGTTTTTTCAAAAAATCAATGTTTAAAGCTTGTTTTGGAATATTATACCGCGCTGCATTTGAGGGGTCTCCTACTTTTATAGTAATAGCCGTATCCGGCAATGCCATAAACATTTCTTCATCAGTTGTATCATCTCCTATAGCCATTACAAAATCGTATTCACTTTGACTCATTAACCTTAAAGCTTCTGAACCTTTATTAAATTCACCAGACTTAACTTCTACTATTTTATTTCCTTTCATTATCTGCAAGTTCTGTCTCGAGGTTGGATTTATCAAGGCATTTATCAGTTGTGTTACACGTAGATCTGCTAGCCAGACATCAACATCCCTATAATGAAAGACCAAGGCTGTCTCTTTTATTTCCAGTTTCGAACGAGGAGTCTTTTTAACTGTATGTTTAATTATGTCTATTATCTCTTGATCCCATTCAATTTTCTGCACTTTACTTTTCCATATACCATGTTCTTTATAAAACATACCATGTTCGGCAGCCATGTCCAAAGGTAAATGTCCTAACCAATCTTCAAGTGTCTGTTTATCCCTACCACTACTTATTATCATTCTATTATGGCTATCGGCACACATTTTTTCTAAAAGATCAAAAACTTCAATCGTTGGTGATGCTTTCATCGGATTGCGGTGAAATGAAACCAATGTGCCATCATAGTCTAAAATAACCAGACGTTTTTGTGCTTTTTGATATGCATCTTTTATTTCATTGAAGTTTTTTTGTACAATTATTTTCTTTTGTAATTCTTTATTTTTCTTTTTTACTAAGACCAATTCATCTATAAAATCTTTGGCCCATTGTCCAACATGTTGAGAAGAAATAATCTCTTGCATATTTGATATGATTGTTTTTTGTTCCTCTTCCGGCATTTCCAGTGCTTGAAGAAGAGCATTTTCTATTTCCTTTATATTAGTTGGATTCACTATCAGTGCATCGGATAGCTCAATAGATGCTCCGGCCATTTCACTTAAAATGAGCACTCCTTTCCCATCTCGTTTTGTTGCAATATACTCTTTCGCAACAAGATTCATTCCATCCCTAAAAGGGTTAACTAAACAGATATCCGATATATGATATAAAGCGGCGATCTCTTCGAAGACGAATGACCTATAAAAATAATTGATTGGTTGCCATGCTGCTGTCGCATACTTACCATTGATAGCTCCCACCTTCTGGTCTATATCTTCTTTCAGTTTTGCATAAATATCAACATTGTTTCTTGATGGAGCGACAATCATAATGAGGCTAACCTTTCCCCTGTATTGGGGTTGGTTCGCCAGAAAGTCTTCAAAACACCTTAAACGCATAAGAATACCTTTACTATAGTCGAGCCTATCTACAGATAATATAAGCTTGCTGTTACCAAACTCACCTCGTAGTTTATCAGCTTGCTTCTTTATATCCGGATTTAGTAAAGCATTGTGATACATATCATAGTTTATTCCCATAGGAAAAGCATCCACATCTACGATTCTGTCATCTAAATGAATTTCATCGAGGTTACAATCTAATTTCAGTACCCGGTAAACAGCACTAATGAAATGTCTCATATATCCATGCGTATGGAAAGCAACAAGATCGGCTCCTAACAGACCGTTTAAAATATCACTTCTTTCGGGCAAGCACCTAAATAATTCATAAGAAGGAAATGGTATATGATGGAAATAACCAATACTGACTCCAGGTATTCGGTCTCTTATCATTCGAGGTAAAAGCATCAATTGATAGTCCTGAATCCAAACAATATCATTCGGTTCTATTATTTGCACTGCTTTTTCACAGAATAAAGCATTCACTTCCTTATATACAGACCAGTAGTCATTATTGTATCTTACATTGCTAAAAAAATAATGAGAAAGCGGCCAGATGACGCTGTTACTGTACCCTTCATAATAATTTTCTATTTGTGAAGGGGTCAGATTTACCGAATGAAAGTTTAGATCAGCCAGCTGTCTGTCTATTTTTTCTTGTTTTTGCAAATCATCAAGATACATTCCTGTCCAACCGATCCAATGCATTTCCATATTTGTCTCTAATGAGTTCAGTCCGGTTGAAAGGCCACCTATGCTAGGAACAACCTTGTACTCATTTCCCTCCTCCACTACTTTCAGTGGTAATCTATTGGATATAATAATCAACTTCATAATACGTATTTTGTATCGGGCAGGGCAGTCCGATTATTAAAAATAGAATAATTCGCTTGAACACAGAAGGATGTAGTGAATCTATAGAAACTTTATTATCCTCAGATTAATTATCATATGAAGCCCAAAAGAGTAACCTAAATTCCTTTAAGAAAACTGAATTATATATTGGCTATATTTCGGATCAACTCCGCTTAAATAAGGTATCTACCGAATAAGTAGATTTTAAAGAAGAAAAAACAATATTGTTTTCAATGTATTCAAGACTTTTACAAAGATAATAAAATTTGCCTAACCTATGAAATTACACGGAAGTTAGATCTTTTATCCAAAATCTAACTTACTAATACGTAGTGGTTCTTGTTGCGTATTTGCAACTTGTTTTATAGTAGAAAAAAGAGAGAACAAATCGTCAATAGATAAAAATTTTATCTTTTTATAATAGATTCTAGTGTTTGAGGTATATCAAACTCAGCACATTTTATCGATTCAAGTTTCTTCTTGCCCAGATCAGTCAAAGCAAAATACATCTGGCGCTTATCCTCCTTACCTACAATACGTCTGATAAGCCCTTTCTTTTCGACCGATTTTATCACTTTCGATGTATTCGAATTGCTCAATCCCAATACACTAGCCAATTCATTGGATGAATATTTCTGAGCATTCAGCGAACATAGCAGCATCCCTTCGTTCAGTCCAAGATCATATAATTGCTGAAAGTTTAACTCAAAGTCATAAATAGCCCGATACACATCTCTGATCTGGCATAATGTTCTTACTTGCGAATTATTTGTATTGTCTGCCATTTTAGTCTAAATTTATATTTACTGTTACTCTTTTAATAAAAGATTATCAATAGCCTCCTTCAGTTGCTGTTTTGGTAATGCTCCTGCAGCCATTTGAGGTTGTCCGGTCATCGGAACAAACAGTAAAGAAGGTATGCTTCTTATCCCAAACGCAGACGCTAGTTCAGGTTCAGTTTCCGTATTTATCTTATAAATATATATACGACCTCCGTATTCTGCGGCCAATTCATCCAGCACCGGAGCTATAGCTTTACAAGGGCCACACCAATCAGCATAGAAATCAATCAATGCCGGTTTATCCCCTAAATATTTCCATTCAGTAGGATTTGTTTCAAAATTAGCAACTTTTGACAAGAATTCTGCTTTTGTTAAATGTATTGTTGTCATTTTATCTTCTTTTTTAATTGTTTCTTTTGTTTGACTTTTTGTCTCAGCTGTGTTATTACAAGAAATAAGCAATAATGCCACAAGTGGAAATAGTATTGTATACTTCATTTTTAATCCGGTTTATATTTTTTTATCTGATCTCCATAAATATTTTCTTTGTACTTATTGTCTGTATAGCACCCTGCGGAGCCACAACAGGAAATATTCATAATTGCCTGAGAAAGTAGCAATCCACCTAAAACTAAAAACATATAATCCTTCGTAGATATTGAATAGATAGCTATCAACACTCCCAACAATAAACGAATTATCCGGGCTGCATCCCATTTCTTTAATATGCGTTTCATTCTGTTACTCATTAAAATTAAACCAGCTTCCGCCATTATATACTTTCTGAAAACCTTTATTCTTTAAGAGAGTCACCGCACTGCGACTACGCATACCACTGGCGCATACAGCAATAATCGGTTTATCTTTTTTCAATTTCGATAAATTACTATTCAAGCTATCCAAAGGAATATTGATTGAGTTTGTTGTCGCTCCCTGCCTGTACTCCTCCTTTGTGCGGACATCCAGGAGTATAGCCCCATTTTCTAAAAGAGCTTTAAAATCAATTTTATCCTCCAATCCGAATAATCTGCTAAAAAATCCCGCCATATTATTTATTTTATTACTGTTTATTAACTTTACTCCTTTTAAAAATACCTCCGAATAAGCCGCCCAGCAATACTCCGTATAGAGTACTAACTGTAGGAGATGAAGTTATGGGGCAAGTACCGGTACTGCATCCGATGTACCTCCAATACATATATCCGCCTATTGCTCCGATAAGTGCTCCTAAGAGATATGTCCAATTGTTTTTTATAATTTGCATATTTATTTGCGTTTATATTTCTTACAAAGATAACACATTATTTCTATAGGAATATAATTCTATGAGAAACAATATATTTAAAACTCTAATTTTGCTTAAATACGGAGTGATAGCTGAATTTTTCTATTATAAAGAGCACTCTGCTATTGCTGTTGCATAGGTTATATAACCTCCTGACAGATTTAGAACATTAGAAAATCCATATTGTGCTAATATCCGGGAAGCAATATACCCGCGTAAGCCAACAGCACAATAGATTAAAACGTCCTTCTCTTTTGGTATTTCTTTAATCCGGGAACGCAGTTCATCTAGGGGGATGTTCATCGCACCCTTGATATATCCTTCGCTGCATTCTTCTGAAGTACGGACATCTAAAAGGGTCGTTTTGGCGAGACTTATTTTTTCAATATCCCGCCATTGGGCTATTTTCATCTTTCCTTTAAGAATATTATCAGCTACAAAACCAGCCATATTGACAGGGTCTTTAGCCGATGAATAAGGCGGGGCATATGCATGCTCAAGATCCATCAGATCGTAAATTGTACCTCCTTTTTTTATAACCTCAGAAAACAACTCAATTCTTTTGTCGGCTCCTTCTTTTCCTACAACCTGAGCTCCCAAAAGCTTTCCAGTCAAAGGAGAGAAATTAACCTTTACTGACAATTGAGATGCTCCGGGATAGTATCCCGCGTGTGAACTTCCATGAGTAAAAGATGATATATGCTCGATACACTCCCTGTTCAGCACTTTGGATGAAAGGCCTGTCGCCGCAACGGTTAGGTCAAATACCTTAGCTATAGATGTGCCGATAGTTCCCGGGTAGATATATTTGTTATCCTCCAGTATGTTATCTGCAACAATACGTGCTTGTTTATTGGCCGGACCCGCCAAAGGAATCAACATCTGCTTAGTTATTATGGGATTCAGTACTTCCACAGCATCACCTAAGGCATAGATATTGTTATCACTCGTCTGCATATAACTATTAACTTTAATCCCTCCTGTCGTTCCAAGTTCCAGCCCTGCATCTTTTACAATTTTAATATCGGGCCGAACACCAATACTGAAAATAACCATATCGGAGATAAGTTCTCTACCGCTTTCCAATACTATTCTAACGCCGTTTTCTTCTTCGAGGAAAGAAGTCACTCCTTCTTTCAGATAAAGCTCTACTCCTTTCTGCCTAAGTTGCTGATGAACTATTGCGGCCATGGAAAAATCAATTGGAGCCATAACCTGATCCGCCTTCTCCACTAACTGTACTTCAAGTCCTGCATCATGTAAATTTTCTACCATTTCCAGTCCGATAAATCCTCCGCCGATGACAACTGCTTTTTGGGGTTTATGAGTTATAAGAAAGTTTTTGATTTTATCGGTATCAGGTACATTACGAAGTGTAAATATCTTTCTGCTATCGATGCCTTTGATTGGAGGTTTCACCGGTTCTGATCCGGTAGATAGAATAAGTTTGTCATAAGATTCAGTATATTCTTTATTTGTGATAAGGTTTTGTATGGTTATACTTTTATTTTCCCTATTGATACAGATTACTTCCTGCAATACCCTGATGTCTATCTTGAATCGCTTAGAAAATCCATCTACAGTTTGAATGAAAAGATTATCTCTGTCCGATATTGTACCTCCGATATAATATGGTAATCCACAATTGGCATAAGAAATATATTCGCCTCTTTCAAATAAAATAATTTCAGCCTGTTCATCCATTCTCCTTAAACGGGCTGCAACAGATGCTCCCCCCGCAACTCCTCCTACAATTAATATTTTCATATATTTATTTTTTTAATAAAATGGTTTATAAGATCTGTCTAAAATTTTGGTTAATCTATAAACTTAGCCAATGACTTAATAAGTTCTCTATATTCACCTTCAGATCTCTGTATTTCTTTCTTTTTCTCCAGTCCCTTTTCCGTTAATGAAAAAAGCATCTGCCTTTTATCGGCTTGTCCCATTGTCCTTATAATATATTCCTGCTGCTCTAAGCTACTCAGAATTTTAGATGTCCGGGAGTTCGATACGTCAAGCTGGCCGGACAGATAACCCGCACAGGAGCTTCTTGTTTCGGGCAAAGAATATATAATAATAGCTTCATTTAATGTGATGCCATTGTTTTCTAAAAACACTTTTTCGAGTCTATAAAGTATTTTCTGTATATTCTTTATTTTTGTAATTATGCACATATATTATAATTCCAATGGAAATAATAAACAAAGGAAATAAATATTTTAAGATTAGCAAACTTTCTTTCATGAAATGTTTGATCATATACGTTTTGTGAAAAATAGAAATTTACAACATAGGTTATACCATTCTATTAGTTCGTCTATATAGACTACTAATAGACACTACTCAAATACCAGAGGATAGAAGTTCGGGAGCTTATCTAATCAGAGTAATTTCTATGATTATGACGAAGTATACACCCTTTATTTCTAAAACAGTTATTTAGACAGCCGGGGGAGATTTATTTCAGATAAGATAAATGGAGTAAAACTAATGCATCAAAAGAAATAGCACGTTCTGATATTTGGCATTTCTACAATATAATTTAACACAGGTAGAGGAATAATTTAAAAGACCCTTGATTATTCCATTAAAATATTTCTACAAGTTCGGTCTTGATCAATCAATTAATTCTGTCAAAATAGACCCTAATTTCTTTTTCATTTAATCTTTTCATTAGCCAATTCTTTATTTTCTCCTGATCGTTCTTTGGCAGAATGCGTTTAGATGTGATCATAAATACACCAGTTTTCTCTCTATGCAAAGTATCATTCTGGGTATAGATATATGATTGAGCATACGAACAACTCTCTATATGAGGGTATAAAGGAGTCAACTCTGACAGTAATTGCTTCCCTATCTGGTATTGGCTCTGTATACTGTCTATTTTTTGTTTATAACCCGCAACCTCTACATTTAAGCGGGCTATTTGTTGCCGAGACTTCTCTTCTTCAGACTGAGCTTTTAGTCTATCCTTAGCTATATCATTATCTATGGCCAACCCTTGTTCTATTGTTATCTTCGCATCATCTAAAGAGAATAAGCTTGCCTGACCGACAATTGCATCTTTGTCTTCTTCTGTCAGCGAAGATCCGCCGTATACCAAATTAATTTCTTTCCTGTTTGCAGCAACCTCATTGTTTAATAAATAATTCCCTTTATATATGCCTACATAACGTGTATATTTTTCGGCATTTACTCTGAATTTCTCATTCTGGGACATCCGGTAACCCAAATATATACTGGGCAATATGATTATAATAAGCACGATGGACAACCCCTGATTGATACGTTTTTTTCTTGTCTCACTTATGTTAGCATCTCTGATCGGAAACTTCAACATTTGAGAAATTAAAACCGAAGCATAAGCAATACAAACAGTGTTGATGGTAAACAGATAGAATGCTCCATAGAAAAAAGAAAATTGGAGCGTAGCTAAACCGTAGCCGGCTGTACAGAGAGGTGGCATCAAGGCTGTAGCAATAGCAACACCGGGAATAACATTTCCTTTCTGCTTACTGCTGATTGCTATAATACCTGCAAATCCACCAAATAGAGCAATTAAAACATCATAAATCGTCGGACTGGTTCGGGCTAAAAGCTCTGAATGGGCTGTATGAAGGGGGGTTATCGAAAAATAAACAGTGGATGCTATAAGGCTGGCCAGCACCGCAAAACCAAAGTTCTTTAATGACTGACGAAGCAATCCAAAATCATGAATAGCAATACTATAACCCATTCCATTGATTGGCCCCATCAGTGGAGAAATAAGCATGGCTCCTATTATCACAGCGGTTGAATTGGTATTAAGCCCTACGGATGCTATGATTATCGCGCAAACTAATATCCATATATTCGTCCCCTTGAACGAAATACCCTGTGTTATCGAATTATGGATTTCTTCAAAGTCTTCGGTTTGCTTTTGCAGACTAACGTAAGTGACTACTTTTCGTATGAAGTTATACATGCTATATATTATTAGTATTCAGACTATACACCTGATTTGAATAACCATGGAAAAGATACTTCTTTTTTATCAATTATATATTTACCAATCACACTTTTTCTATTTATGATTTTTGTTCTTGCTTATAAACTGTTTAATATCTTTGTTAGATCCATAAACAACTAAAATGTCATTCTTTTCTAACATGGTATCGGGTGTTGGTATACCTTGAACGTCGGCAACAACTCTGGTTTTCCCTATTATGCTCTTCTTTTCTACATTTTTGATAACAGTCAACACGAGCATATTATATTCCTTACGAAAACCGATTTCTTCGATTGTCTTTCCAATAAGAATATCCGGAACTACAATTTCTACCATGCTGTAATTCTCATTCAACTCAAAAGAATCTACCATGCCCCGAAGCGTTAGTTTCTTCGCCCATCTTTCTGCGGTTTCTTCTTCCGGCCGGACAATCTCATGTACGCCGATTGCCTGTAACACATTCTCTTGCAAAGGATTCAGGGATCTTCCTATAAGCCGTTTTACATTCAGGTTTTTAAACATGGCTGTCGCCATTATATTAGCACCCTGATCTTCTCCTATACAGACAATGACCACATCTGTATTCTTCAAGGGTAATGTTTCTACTGCAGCAGCATCTGTTACATTCAAACATGCAACATGCGTTATTTTATCTTTCAGTTCATTTACCCGTTGCATCTTTGTATCTACTCCGATTACCTCATTGCCCTGTGATGCTAACTTCTCAGCAAGTGAAGAACCGAATACACCGAGTCCGACAATAATATATTTCATTCTTTCTTCTTTTTAATTAATCAGTATCTCCTCCGATGGATAAGTATAATTAGACATCCTCACTTGCTTAAAGAAAGCAATAAGCAGCGTGAGTGTTGTTACACGTCCTATAAACATCAGTATTATCAGCACCAGTTTACTGGCAGAACTTAAACCGGGAGTTATCCCCAGACTCAGCCCGACTGTACTATACGCCGAAACCGATTCAAATATAATATCTAATAACCGTAAGCCTTCATCAAAATATGAAATAAGTAATGAGCCTATCCCTAAAACAACAACAGAAAGTGTCATCACCGCAAAAGCACGTCTTATGGATGTTTCGGAAACCTCCCGACTATATACCTCAATATTCTTTCGCCCTTTGGCTAAACTGATAAAGTTCAGAACGGCTATTGCAAATGTACTGGTTTTTATACCTCCCCCCGTTGATGCAGGAGAAGCACCGATCCACATCAAGATGATTATAATAATCAAGGAGGATAAATGCAACTGATTAAAGTCGATTGAATTAAATCCGGCTGTACGAGGTGTTGTCGCTGTAAACAATGCCGTAACGAATTTTCCGATTCCTTGATGAGAAGCCAGTATATTATTATACTCGTTGATAAAAATAAGGATGGTTCCGATAACAATTAAAGAGATAGTTGTAACCAGATTTATCTTACTTCCCAGTTTCATCACCCAAGGCTTGTAAACATCTTTTTTATGATTGAAAATCTGTAAGAATGTTCTGCGGATTAAATGTTTCAGGTATTTCAACAAATTGATTACAATAGGGAATCCTAATCCTCCGAGAACGAAAAGAAATATCAGGCTCAATTGTAATCTGTAATTATCCACATATCCGTTTTCCATGATACCATGCGGCAATGTGGAAAATCCTGCATTACAAAAAGCAGATATGGAGTGGAATACTGAAAAATAAATCCGGTCACCTAATAATGGAATTAAATCAGGGTTTAAACTAGTAAAAATAAAGAAAGCCCCGACAGCTTCAATACCAACTGTTATAATTAATATCCGCTTTAACGTCTTAAAAATTTCATCAATCTTCTCTATGTTAGAGATATTACCCATCGTTAATTGATCCTCATAAGACGAGCCTCCCTTAAAGAAGTAGCTGAAATAACTGGCAAAAGTCAATATACCTAAACCGCCGGCCTGAATCATGACCATGATGACTGTTTGTCCGAACAATGTAAAATCTTTACTTGTATCCACTGCTACCAGACCTGTTACACAAACTGCACTCGTTGTTGTAAAAAGAGCATCTATCAGGCTGATGCTCCCTGTTGTGGATACCGGTAATAACAGTAGAATTGTCCCGATAAGAATCAGTCCTAAAAAACTGAGAACAAATAAGCGAGCCGGGTTTAATCCTATATATTTTATTCGGGATAACATTATTTATGCTTTACGGAACGGCTTAATGTGATATATCCTAATACTCCGCCAATGATAGAAGCTGCAAAAATACCGATCTTAGCCTGTACCATATATTCGGGATGAGAAAAGGCCAGCGATGTGATAAATAACGACATAGTAAAGCCGATAGATGCCAGCAAACCTAAACCAAACAGGTTACGTACATTCATTCCCTGAGGGAAGGGTGCTACTTTCAGCTTTATCAATAAAAGAGTGAAACCAACGACACCTAACACTTTACCTAGCAGTAATCCCAAAGCTACTCCTAAAGCTATATTCGTACTGAATAGTTGATCAAAATCAATATTAAGAGAGACTCCAGCATTAGCCAAAGCAAATATCGGTATGATAACAAATGTGACTAAAGGGTGCATTCGGTGTTCTAAACGTTGCAATGGCGGGATCGCCTTATTGGTATCTATTTTTATTTCTTCCAACAAATGCAACTGGTCATTTGTAAGTGTCGGAATTTCGTTTTTAGGATCAACCTCCCTGAATTTATTCAGATAGTTCTTTATCCGTTCCACAAATAGATTCTCTCTTATTTTCACATCCGCAGGAATCATAAAGGCGGCAATAACAGAAGCTATTGTAGCATGTACTCCTGATAAGAGAAAAGATGTCCACACTCCGAGAATACCAAATATGGCGTAGAACACAATACTCCGCACACCCATTTTATTGCCAACGAACATAATAAGAACAAAGCCAAAACCAATAGCAAGGCTCATGAATGAAATATCGGATGTATAGAAAAATGCAATAACCAAGACAGCTCCCAGATCATCAACAATAGCCAGTGCTGTAAGAAATACTTTCAGCGATAATGGTATCTTGCTCCCCAATAGGTACAAAACACCTAAAGCAAAAGCAATATCGGTTGCCATCGGTATTCCCCATCCGTGATGAACTTCTCCGGATGGATTCAGGATAATATAGATAAGTGCGGGTACGAGCATACCGCCGATTGCTGCACCGATAGGCAAAAGGGCTTTACGCGGATTGGATAATTCTCCTCCTACAATCTCCCTTTTGAGTTCTAAGCCCACTACAAAGAAGAAAACAGCCATCAGCCCATCATTGATCCAGTGATGAATGCTATATTCAAAGAATGGAATGCCATCAAATATAAATCCCAGTTTATGCTCCAATACATGAAAATAGTCTTCCGACCATGGGGAATTAGCTAAGATCATAGCAATGATAACACTCAGCCCGAGGACTATACCTCCGGCCTTTTCCTGTAATATAAATCGCTGAATGGGTTGAACCACCTTATCGATAGCTTCTTTTTTTTCTCCTGTCATCTATCTGGATTTTATGGAAATGTTGAATATTTTAATAAACATCAAAAATAATTTATTTTTTTCGACTAGAAAAAATATTACCGATTAACTCTATTTTAATAGGCATAGCATACTTATAATGAGCCATTAAACATAAATTAACTTTTAACCAAGCTCTAATTTTACTACTTTTGTTCCTAATACCGGAAAATCCGGTACTGTTCAGGAGTGGTTTTATTATTAGTCTATTACCTTTCTTTCTATATCCTGAACTCTTTTTTTAATCTTATATGACCGAGGAACTATTTATATCATTTGTAATGATGAGTTCTGCTATTGAGGTATATTTTAGATGCTTTATTTAGCATATATTTTTATTTCTCTACCATAATGAATTAAATAGTCTTATTTAGAAAAACATGTCAAGATTTGTTCCCGTTATTATTTATATCTTTTTTTCTTCCAATCTTAATATTGGGGCATCGGATGGGGAGCCTCAAAAAAAAAACTATAAAAATAGGTGGAGCTGTACGGTTTAATATTGCTTCAGAAAACTATGAATCTGCTGCTAGGCCTTTAGATTCTTATATTAAATTAGATACATGGTTTTTGTCAGTAGATGCAGGATATGAGGATTTTGATTTAAGTTTTCAATATAGGCTTTATCCCGGATCAAAAGCACATTTTATACATCATGCCTATGTTGGATACAGGTTAAATGATAGTTGGTATGCAAAATTAGGAGTTTTTCAAAAACCATTTGGGATAGCGCCGTCTGCATCTCATTCTTGGTGGTTCCAACTTCCATATTATATGGGACTGGAAGATACTTACGCAACCGGCATAGGTGCTGAATACAAGATCGAGAAGCTATCTGTTGATATGGCATATTTCAGACAGGCTGCACCAAAAGGTTTCTTAAGTTCAGAGTATGAAGATAATACTGTAGGAAACAGCCGTTTTTCATATGCTGTTGTTCCCACAACAGGGCTTACTGGAGCTAACAGAAGTAAAGCTTCCATCCGCGAACTAGACCAATTTAACATGCGTATATGTTATCAATTGACAGAGATCGCAGAAGTTGGCTTATCCGGACAGTTGGGTAGTATCTATAATGAGACCTTGAATAAAAGGAAATGGAACTTGTCCTGGGCGATACACTCAGTATTCAATTATCGAAGATGGAATTTAAAGGCTGAAATTATTGGGTATAATTATAAATCTCAAAATGACAAAGGAGAACTTTTAGATGCCGTACAAATGGCTGCTTATGGCTCTCCTTATGATGTGGCAAGCAAAGGATTTGTATACCTGGCAGGAATATCATATACTATTCCTATAAAAAGGAAATTCATAAAAAGTATAGAAGCATATGTAGATTACTCAATAGCTGACAAAAGTAGAGCCGGATATAACAATACTCATCATTTAATACCCGGAGTATCCATTGCTTCGGGACCTATTTACACATACATAGATATGGCTATAGGAAAGAATCACCCATGGCTTACGAGCAACTTTGGAGAAGGACTTGCACAAGGTAGCGATAATGCCAGATGGAATAGCCGTTTTAATATAAATATCGGATATTATTTTTAAAATCAACACATTACAACAAGTAAAAATAAAACAATATATAATATGATAAAAAGCAAATTACCTTTTCGAACGACATTAACCAAATCAGTTGCTCTACCAGGGCTAATTGTTATACTTTTTGTATCCCTTTATTGTGGCTTCTTCCCTGAACAAGCCAATAAATCTCTGTCGGTTGTGAAAACCTATTTTTTTAACAACCTGAGTTGGGTTTATGTATTGATGGTAACTTTGTTCGTTCTGTTTCTTATTATTATAGCTTTAAGTAAACTTGGCAATATTCGCTTAGGTTCGGATAATTCCCGGCCTAAGTATAGCTTCTTTTCATGGATAGCAATGCTGTTTGCAGCCGGTATGGGAATCGGGCTTATGTATTTCGGTGTGGCAGAAACAATGTCTCATTATGCAAATCCGGCTATAGACGATACGCTTCAACGAGCAAAAGAAGCCCAATTATACACTTTTTTCCATTGGGGAATACATGCCTGGGCCATATATGCTGTGGTGGGATTAGTACTGGCTTATTTTGCCTATCGTTATAAATTGCCGTTGGCAATACGAAGCGGTTTATATCCTTTGTTGAAAGATAAAATATATGGTCCAATCGGAAATATTGTAGATACTTTTGCGCTGTGCAGTACATTTTTCGGAATTGCGACAACTTTGGGATTTGGTGTTGTACAGCTAAATGCAGGATTGCAAAGTATAGGATTGGTGTCAGAGAACAGTTTTACATTTCAGGCTATTATCGTTATTGTAGTCATGGGTATCGCTATCTTTTCAGCTTTTACAGGCGTAGATAAAGGTGTGAAGCGATTAAGTGAACTGAATCTGTCTCTCGCTTTTATTCTGATGGTATTTATTTTGATTGCAGGACCAACAATATATAT
Organism: Dysgonomonas gadei ATCC BAA-286; assembly: GCF_000213555.1. Taxonomy (GTDB): domain Bacteria; phylum Bacteroidota; class Bacteroidia; order Bacteroidales; family Dysgonomonadaceae; genus Dysgonomonas; species Dysgonomonas gadei. The sequence continues at coordinate 275,941 of NZ_GL891986.1, read as the reverse complement.
ACTTAGCACCTTTAGTGAAGGTATCGGTTATTATATCAGTAATTTAACAAATCTGACCTTCAATACTTTTGCCTATGAAACAGAAGCTCAGGGCTGGTTCTCGGGCTGGACAATTATGTATTGGGCCTGGTGGATATCATGGTCTCCGTTTGTTGGGTTGTTTATTGCACGTATATCGAAAGGGCGTACCATACGTGAGTTTATTATAGCTGTACTACTGATTCCTTCCTTATTCAATTTCTTATGGATGACTATATTTGGCAGTAGTGGTGTTTGGCTGGATAAATTCGTAGCAAATGGAGAATTGAGCCTATTGGCGAACGATCCGGATACTCTCCTGTTTCGCTTTTTTGAATATTTTCCATTTACAGGCTTATTGAATATAATAGCAATCTTGATGATTGGGGTTTTCTTTGTTACTTCGGCAGACTCCGGTATATTGGTTATGAACAGTATAGCATCCGGTGATAAAAAGAACTCGCCGAAGTGGCAAAATATATTTTGGGGTGTACTGCTCATCATTCTCTCTCTTACACTGCTTCGGGCAGGAGGTCTGGCCTCACTGCAGACGATGACTCTCATTTCCGCATTACCCTTTGGTTTGAGTATGCTACTCTTATGTTTTTCTTTATGGAAAGCTTTGCAAATCGATCATTTATTTCATAATACCAAACTGCCCTATGGTAGTATTGCATGGGACGGGAGCAGATGGAAGGATCGGCTGAACAGAATTCTTACATTTTCCCATAAGAGGGATGTCAAGGACTTTTTGAATGGTACGGTAAAAGAAGCATTCGGCGAACTTCAGCAAGAGTTATCCGAAAATGATATTGAAGCTGAAATAATAACTGGTAAAAACACTCCTCTATCCATAGAGTTATTCATAAGGCATGATAAAATACGAAATTTCCGATATGGTGTCGTTGCTGAACCTCAAACGATCTCGGAGTATATGATAGAAGAAGAGAATACTCCGAATGTTGATATGGAAACGCCTTATATCCCGATTACCTATTTTAATGATGGGCGTAAAGGAAATGATATACAGTATATGACAAAAGAGGAAGTGATAGCTGATGTCCTCAGAGAATATGAAAGATTTATAAGTCTCATCTCTGATGATAAAAACGAATTGCTTATTATTGACAAGTAGATAAACCTGAAAAAGAAGGCTGTGAATAAATTGATAGATTCAGGAAGGAATGATCGTCCTGAATCTATTTATTTGCAATCTCTTTCTTTAAACTTTGCTATTTTATTCCTGTCACAGTAATCGAATAAATGCCGACATTACCTGCTTTGTATTTGGCTATTGTCGATTCATCCAAATGCTCCTGTAAGACTTCATCAGGAATGACAATAGTTTTTGTCCGTTCAATCTTAATATCGGAAAAATCAGCTTTCTCTATCTCACCCAAATAATCCTCTCTTTGTATGGCACTGGCTATACAACCCGCATACATGGAAGCATTATCCGTAAATTCTTTTGGAAATACACCATTCAGGACAACATCAGAAATACAGAAATGGCCGCCTTCTTTCAGTACCCGATATATTTCTTTAAAGATTTTATTTTTTTCGGGTAATAAATTCAACACACAATTACTTACTACAACATCTATGGAACTATCGGGCAAAGGCATATTCTCAATATCTCCTTCGATAAATTCGACATTGGTATATCCTCTTTTAGTCGCATTCTTTCGTGCCTTTTCTATCATTTGTAGCGAAAAGTCGATGCCGATTACTCTTCCTGTTTCTCCGACTTCTGCCCTGGCTATAAAACAGTCGTTACCCGCACCTGAGCCTAAGTCTAAAACTGTATTACCTTCTTTAATACCTGCATACTTAGTAGGCAATCCACAGCCTACACCCAAATCAGCATCGGCTTCATATCCTTTAAGCCCGCTGTAATCTTCGCTCATGATCGTAAAGACCTTTTTTGAAGGAGTAGCAGGACTCGTTCCACAACAGCAACCTGACTTTAGAGCATCGCTATTCAATGCTAGTTCGCTATATCTCTGCTTTACTAAAGCTTTCTTTTCTTCGTTCGAGTTCATATTAAAAGTGTTATTTTATTTATAATATTTCTTTTTGGACCAAAAGGCAATGTTTACCAACAGGATAAGTACAGGCACTTCAACCAATGGGCCTACTACGCCTGCAAAAGCCTGTCCACTATGCAAGCCGAAGACTCCTATTGCAACTGCAATAGCCAGTTCAAAGTTATTGCCTGTGGCTGTAAATGCGATTGAAGCATTTTTATCATAAGATGCACCCATCATTTTACCTGCAAAGAAGCAGAGGAAGAACATGACTACAAAATAGATTAGTAACGGTATGGCTATACGCACGACATCCAACGGTATTTGTACAATCAGTTCCCCTTTGAAGCTAAACATTAACACTATGGTAAATAATAACGCTATCAGGGTAATTGGTGAAATTGCAGGGATAAACTTATCCTTATACCATTGTTCCCCTTTTAATTTTACCAATATCAAACGGCTTAAAATACCCATCAGGAAAGGTATTCCCAAATAGATAGCAACTGTTTCGGCAATTGTTCCTATGGAGATATCCACAATTGCACCCTCAAAGCCAAATAACGGCGGTAACTTAGTTACAAATATCCACGCATAAAAACTGTAAAAAAATACCTGAAAAATACTATTCAGGGCAACTAATCCCGCACCGTATTCCGTATTGCCTTCTGCCAAATCGTTCCAAACAAGCACCATTGCAATACACCGTGCAAGACCTATCAGAATAACCCCAACCATGTATTCGGGATAGTCATGCAAAAAGAGAATGGCAAGTAAGAACATTAGGGTAGGTCCGATAATCCAATTCAGGACTAATGAGACAGTCAGTATTCTGACATTCTTGAAAACTTTAGGTAGTTGTTTGTAATCTACTTTTGCCAATGGCGGGTACATCATCAGAATAAGTCCGATTGCCAGAGGAATATTTGTTGTCCCTCTCGACATGGAATCTATATAACCACTGAAAGACGGTATAAAATATCCCAACCCTATACCGATAGCCATTGCAAGGAATATCCAAAGGGTTAAGTTCTTATCTAAGAAACTCATCTTCTTTTTACTCATGACCTTTTATCTTGCTTGTATATAGTTCGTAAAATGCTGTTTTGATTTCATCCCTTACCCTGATATACTCGGATTGAATAAATTCGGCTGTTCCCGTAGCTCCGGAAGGGTCGTCAAAGCCTATATGCAGACGGTTCCTTACTTTTCCCGAGAATGCAGGACAGCTTTCATTTGCACCTCCGCAAACAGTAATCACATAATCCCATTCGTCATTCATATATTGCTCTACACTATCGGATGTATGATGTGAAATATCTACGCCTGCATCCTGCATGACTTCTATTGCCTTTGGATTTACTTTTCCGCTTGCTTTTGTCCCTGCGGAATAAACAGACAATGAAGGATCGAATGATTGTAAAAATCCATGAGCCATCTGGCTGCGGCAACTATTTCCTGTACATAGAATTAAAATTCTCATATTGTTCATGATTTCGTATTTACACTAACAGTTCCTATTTCGTCGAATAACGAATATGTGTCTTAAAAAAAATATCAGGATAAAACTTTTGACATTTTATAGTTTGTCATGGAAATACCAATGCAAACGGTCTGTTGTTCCAGAATAACATAGCCTTTTTTTGAGAAGAAAGGTTGGGCCGTAATACTGACATCAGCAGTTATTTCTGAAATATCTTTCATCCGTGCATATTCTTCAACCTTTTTAAGTAAGAATGATGCAACACCTTTGCCCTGATAGTCCTTATGAACAAACATAGAATTTAAATACCCTGACAATTTTAAGGCTGCAAACCCTAATATTGTATCGTTTTCCTCAGCAAGTATAAAGTATTGCTCATTTATCCGTTCTTCCCATACACTAGTGTCTTTTCCTCTTGCAGCCCAGCATTCGACCTGTTCAGGTGTATAGTCTTTTAAATTGACTGAAAGGATAGTTGAACGAAATAATTCCTTAATGGCAGGAATATCTTTTTTTGTTGCAAACCTGATGTTCATCATATCAGAAAATATCGTCTGTTTTCTGTAATTGAGTAAAAAAGCCACCAAACAGTTCTTTGGCCTTATTCCAGTTTTCGCTGTTGATACAATATTTTACAGTAGGCAATGTAATTGTCCCCTGAATTAATCCTGCATCTTTCAATTCGTTCAAATGCTGTGACAACGTGCTTTTAGCAATCGGTAACACCTCTGACATATCACCATGATAGCAGCATGATTGATTGGCAAGCATTTCAAGTATGGCAATACGAATGGGATGTCCCAATGCTTTCGCAAAACGGGCTAATTGTTCCTGATCCGCTGTTAATTCTTTCTTTGACATAGACTCGATATTTATTGTTCGTAAATATACGAATATAATTTAAATTCGTAATATTGCGAATGTTTATTTTGTAAATTATCTTAGAGAGAAATATCCAGATATTAATCTAAAGTTTTCAAAGAGTAACGAAAGAGGAAAAGTTTTTTAGTATCTTAACTTTGACTATATAGTATCATTTTTTTACTACTACATAAATTCTATTTGAAGATGAAAATCTAAGAAATTCAGTTCTCTAAAACGAAAATTTTATATCTTTACAAAAGATAAGTTGCTCTTTAATATAGTTAGGAAATTAAGCAAATCGAAGAGGCAAGCTCGTTTCTAAATCGTTACCCATCCCAAAACTTTCAGTATGTAATCTACTGATTAGTAGCTGATAAAATACTTCCTTATGTCTTGCTACGGAAATGTCAGCTCACTGTTAATGCCTCATAAATCGGTAATTTCTTTCAAATAGCAGTTTTATTGATTTTATCTACTCTTTATCAATCAATTACAAATAGCAAAATTTATAGAGGTAACGATTTAGTAACGGTTCTTCTGACTGAGGTTTGCGATCATTTACTAGTCAGATAACTCATATTGCAAAAGTAATAAAGACTTTTGTATAAAAAAATATCTAATTGATCTTTCATGCAAAAAATAGGGACTGAGAATATTGGATCATTCCATATTCAGGCATTATTGTTGAAAGACTAAAAAGAAAATAGCTGAGCCGAAACTCAGCTATTCTTATATTGTAGAGGAGTCATGCCCACATACTGTTTGAAGAACCGTCTGAAAAACGAGGGGTTGGGAAAGTTAAGTTCTTCTGATATCTGCCGCCTTTTCCCTATGATAGTTAATATCAGAGATTATAGACATGATATATAGATTTAATCATTAAGCAAAACAATATCTGTATTTGAACTGTTTATTATAGATGTTGATTCAAATAAAATCTAATGCATCACGAAGGTCATTATACAAACCGCACCAACTGGTTAAGAGCTGCTGTTCTGGGGGCAAACGATGGCATTTTATCCACTACTAGTCTTGTTATCGGGGTTGCTGCAGCTAATGCTTCGAGACATTCTGTTATTTTGGCCGCTTTAGCTGGATTGGTTGCAGGAGCCTGCTCTATGGCTGCCGGAGAATATGTATCCGTAAGTTCGCAAACTGATGTGGAGACAGCTGATCTCAATAGGGAGAGGATGGAGTTGGAAGCCACGCCAAAACAAGAGTTGCAAGAATTGGCAGGCATTTATGAAAAACGAGGGTTAGATAAAGATTTAGCATTCGATGTTGCTAAGCAATTAATGAAGTATAATGCATTGGAAGCCCATGCACGGGATGAATTGGGCATTAATGATATGACTAAGCCAAATCCACTGCAAGCTGCAGTGGCTTCTGCAGCTTCTTTTATTTCGGGAGGGATACTTCCTTTTCTTGTTGCTGCCTTAGCCCCAATACAAGGAATGGTTTTTTATCAGTATGGATTTGCTATAATGTTCTTGGCTTTATCGGGTGCAATAGCTGCAAAAATGGGAGGTTCCAGCATCTATAAGTCAATTTGGAGAATTTGTTTTTGGGGAACTGTAGCAATGTTTATGACCGCTTTAGTGGGTTATATTTTCGGGGTTCAAACATCGTGAATTTAACAACTGTACTACAAATAACTACATATTAATTCTTCGCAATGAAATAGTATAATATTGGGGGCTCCCAAAGATTGTATCAAATTCATAACCAATAGATAGTATTGCTCTAAACGAATATCTCGTTGTCTCTACTTCGGATTTTATAAAAAATAACAAGCAGGTATTTGAGTCTAAAATAACCAAGCAATACCAGAGATAATACAATGGAGTCATTTTAGTCTATTTTTTTCTATCTTTACGTCATTATGCAACATATCCTCATCATAGAAGACGAGCCCGGAATCTATACCTTTCTCAAACAAGGATTAGAAGAGGAAGGGTATAGTATCTCCATTGCCGTTGATGGAGAACAGGGAGTAGAGCTTTTCCGAACGGAAAAGCCCGACCTGATTCTGCTCGATTGGGTATTGCCCAAGATGGATGGTATAGATGTTTGCAAGGCTATTCGGCAGGAAGATATAAACATCCCTATTCTGTTTTTAACAGCAAGGGATACGGTGCAAGATACTATCGAGGGACTACAATGCGGAGCAAATGATTATATCAAAAAGCCTTTTAGTTTCGAAGAACTGTTGGAACGCATAAAAATCCATTTTCGTAACTCAATAGAGCAAGGCATTCTTACATTGGGTAATATTTCTCTAAACTCACAAACCTACGAAGTACAAATAGAAGCATCTGATATTGCTCTTACTCATCGTGAGTTCGAACTACTCGAATTTCTGATAAAGAACAAAGGAAATGTTTGCAAGAGAGATGAAATAATAGAAAAAGTATGGGGAATAAACTTCGAGTACGACACAGGGGTAATTGACGTGTTTATCAACGCTATACGCAAAAAACTAAATTTGGATAAGGACAACGGATATATCAAGACGGTGAGAGGTGTAGGATACATTGCCAACGAATAAATATGAAGAATTTTTCTTTCAGAAACAGGATAGCACTCAATTATATAATCACAACAGCACTACTGATTGGGATTGTATTTGTTACTATATTTATAGTGGTAGAAATCGGTGTATCCAATCATCTGAATGATGACCTGCAAACAGAAGTCGATCGCCACTCGCAGGAAGTAGAAGTGAAAAATGGAACGATTGCTCTGAAAAGACACAAAGAGTGGATGGAACGCGAACACAATACGGTGGGCGTTGATCCGGTGTTTATCGAGTTTCTCGATATTGATGGAAACCTGATCGACAAATCTCCCAATCTGAAAGAAAGCCATCTCTTATACGATCTGAAGCAAAATGATAATGTTTTTTTCGATGGCGAACTTGCTGAAAAAAGAATCAGGCAGGTGCAAGTTCCTATTCTGAATGAAAGAGGAGAAAGAGTCGGGCATCTGTTAGTTGCAGTGGCACGGGAAGGCTCTGAAGTTGTATTGGAGACATTAGGTCGTATACTACTCACTACCTATCCCTTTATTTTGATAATCTTGTTCTTTGTCGCTCGATTTATAGCAGGTAGGAGTATCAAACCCATCAATGAAATTATTGACACATCGAACCGTATTACCAAAGATAATCTCACTTCCCGTATTCCTTTACCCCATAACAAAGACGAACTTTATGTCCTTTCCGATACGATAAACCAACTCCTCGACCGTATAGAAAAGACCATCGAACGGGAAAAGTCTTTTACATCCTATGCTTCTCACGAATTTCGGACACCTTTGGCTGTGCTGAAAGGAACACTCGAAGTCCTTATCAGGAAGCCACGCCAACAAGAAGAATACGAAGAGAAAGTGAACTATTGCATTAAGGAAGTAGATCGTTTGAACCATTTGGTCGATGAACTTCTTATCCTTACCCGATATGAGAATCTGAAACAATCGCTGAAATGGGAGAACACTGACATTAAAATGATTGTTGATGAAAGCCTGAAATACCTTGAAAGAAATATGCAGCAAAAAAACATGCGTATTCTAACAAATATTTCATCCACAGATATTCCTTTCAGAACGGATATATATTTACTTTCTACCATCATCCATAATATCCTTTCCAATGCCATCAAATATTCGCACCGGGACAGCGAGATAGACATAAATGTGCAAGCGGAAGACAATACCATACTCCTCGAAATAGCAGATAAGGGAATAGGTATTTCCGAAGAAGATTTGGAGAAGGTTTTTGATAAATTCTATCGTTCTACAGACCATGCCGATATCAAGGGTTTTGGTTTGGGATTACCTATCGTAAAAAGATTCTGTTCTCTGTTAAATATCAAGATCCAAATAAATAGTAAAGAAGGTGTAGGAACTACTGTCAAACTACAAATACCTCAATCTTAAGCAAATCTTAAGGAAACTCCTTTAACATATCTCTACCTTTGCTTGTTATAAGTAAAAGAAAGGATTTAATATCATATTTTAAGTCATAACAAGCAGTGAATGTTATGCTTAGGTGGATAATAAATAGGTCTGAGACCTTAAAAAATAAAGGTAGATGTTAGAAAAAATTATACGGTTTAGTCTTAACCGCAAACTTATTGTTTTACTTTTTACGGCAGTCATATTTCTATATGGCATTTATTCCGTATTCCATATACCCATCGGAGCCGTTCCCGATATTACAAACAATCAGGTACAGGTCATTACCACCTCTACCAATCTGTCGACTGAAGATATTGAGCAGTTTATTACCTATCCCATCGAGATGGAAATGGCTAATCTGCCCGGAGTGCAGGAAATACGTTCTATATCTAAGTTTGGTCTGTCTGTTGTAACTATTGTTTTCAACGAAGACATGGGGACTTATCTTCCCCGCCAATTGATAGCCGAAAAGATAAAGACAGCATCCGAACTTATTCCCGAAGGCTTTGGCTCTCCCGAAATGGGACCCATATCCACCGGCTTGGGAGAGGTCTATCAATATGTATTAGACGTAAAACCTGAATTTAAGGACAGATATTCGGTTGCCGATTTGCGTACCATACAGGATTGGATTGTAAAGCGGCAACTATCGGGCATTCCCGGAGTAGTCGAAATCAATACATGGGGAGGTTATCTCAAACAATACGAAGTAGCTATCAATCCATCCCGATTGAAGGCAATGAATATTACCACAGGAGAAATAGTAACCGCATTGGAAAAAAACAATAGTGTGGCGGGAGGGGCTTATATCGAAAAAGTCAATCAAAGTTATTTCATTCGTGGAGAGGGAAAAATAAACTCCATAGAGGACATCGAAAACATCGTTGTGAAGAATGTAGACGGAATCTCTGTTCTCGTAAAAGATATTGCAACTGTACAATTTGGTAGTGCCAATCGTTTCGGAGCTATTACCGGTAACGGAGAGGGCGAAAAAGTGCTTGGTCAGATAATGATGCTCAAAGGAGCGGACTCCAAAGAAACCATCAATGCTATAAAAGAACGGGTGGATGAAGTGCAGAAAGCCTTGCCCGAAGGCGTGTACATCAATGCTTTTTTAGAACGAAGCGAACTTGTTGCCAAAACTACTTTCACAGTTGCCGAAAATCTAATTTTGGGATGTCTGATTGTAATATTTGTAGTCGTTCTGTTATTAGGCAATTTCCGTTCAGGGCTTGTTGTTGCATCTGTTATACCTCTCTCTCTGTTATTTGCTATTTCACTGATGCGAATATTCGGCATTGATGCTAATCTGATGAGTCTGGGAGCAATCGACTTCGGTATCATCATAGATGGAGCTGTTATTATAGTCGAATTTGTGTCGGCACAAATGACGGCAAACGCTTCCAAATTAGCTCATCTGTCTGCAGCTGATAGAAAAAAAGAAATAGACAGAATCACCTTAGGGAGTTCGTCTACCATGATGAATTCCGCCATCTTCGGGCAATTGATAATCCTTATTGTTTTCATTCCTATTCTTTCGCTATCGGGAGTAGAGGGGAAAATGTTCAGACCGATGGCTTTAACATTTAGCTTTGCCCTTGTGGGAGCTATGTTGTTATGTTTGACCTATGTTCCGGTAGCTTCTTCTCTGCTTATAAAACCACAACAACAAAAGAGAAACGGAATATCTGTTAGCATTATCAGACTATTAACAAGATGCTACTTGCCCGTCATTACTTGGGCATTGAGGCATACAAAAAAAACGTTAGCCGGAGCAGTTGCCTTGCTTGTTTTGGCTATTGTAATATTCACTCGCATGGGTGGCGAATTTATACCACAGTTGGACGAGGGCGATTTTGTAATTCAGCCTGTCTTGAAAACAGGGACATCCCTTGCCAAAACCATCGAAACCACTACCTTAATAGAAAAAACAATACTGAATAAATTCCCCGAAGTAGACCAAATAGTAAGCCGTATCGGTGCTGCCGAAGTGCCTACCGACCCGATGTCGATGGAAGAAAGCGACATTATAGTGAAAATGAAGCCAAAAAGCGAATGGGTATCAGCCAAATCGAAAGATGAATTGGCCGATAAAATAAAAGACGAGCTGGAAGCTACCATCCCAAATATGGAAATCGAATTTACACAGCCTATCGAGATGCGTTTCAATGAACTTATTTCGGGTACACGCTCCGATGTAGCGATTAAGATTTTCGGAGAGGATTTAGGAATACTAGCTGAAAAAGCAGAACAGATAAAACAAGCTATATCCAACGTAGAAGGTGCTGCCGATATTATTGTGGAAAAGATAGACGGTCTGCCACAAATGACAGTAGAATACAACCGCACACGCATAGCCCAATACGGCTTAAATATTTCGGACATAAACAATATTGTATCCCTGTCTTTTGCCGGAACAACCGTAGGGAATGTATTTGAAGGAGAACGCCGTTTCGACTTGGTAATACGTTTGGAAGAAAATCTGCGTAATGATATTGAAGACTTAAAAAACTTGTATGTACCGCTCCCTGATGGTGGACAGATTCCATTGCGAGAGCTGGCGAAAGTGGAATATACCGAAGGTCCTGCCAAAATATCGCGTGACGATACCAAACGCCGTGTGGTAATTGGCGTCAATGTGCGTAATCGTGATATGGAAAGTGTAGTAAAGGATATTTCGGCAATTATTGATACTGAGATTAATCTTCCTCCCGGATATACCGTGACCTATGGCGGACAGTTCGAAAATATGCAGAATGCCCTTACCCGACTGAAGATAGCCGTGCCTGTGGCTTTGTGTCTCATCTTTGTTCTTTTGTATTTTGCTTTTGGATCGATGCGGGAAACCATGCTTGTCTTTACTGCCATACCCCTGTCGGTAGTAGGTGGTATATTATTGTTATGGATAAGGGGAATGCCATTCAGCATTTCGGCAGGAGTTGGCTTTATTGCCCTATTCGGTATAGCTGTACTCAATGGAATTGTATTGGTAGAACACTTAAAAGATCTGAAACACAAAGGGATGAAAAATGTAGACGAATTGATACTAAAAGGAACTGTCGACAGGCTTCGCCCTGTTACCCTCACAGCAGCAGCGGCAGCACTTGGCTTTCTCCCGATGGCTATTTCATCTTCAGCAGGGGCAGAAGTACAGCGTCCGTTAGCAACGGTAGTTATTGGCGGATTGTTTACGGCTACGCTACTTACAATGATAGTCCTGCCTATTCTTTTCAAAATGTTTGACAAAAATCTGACGAAAGATGAAGAAGATATTTAAAAATATAGTGCTTGGTTGCTTATTGGCATTTAGCTCAATGGTTTATTCGCAAGATAATAATTCCGAGTTGAATAAGCTGATTGAAACGGCACTTGCCAATAATAAAGAATTAAGTTCGTATCAGTTGCAGTCCGAATCGTCAAAGGCCAATATCGGAACGGCTTTCGATATAGATAAGACGACTGTTTATTATGGATACGATGAAAATAATATGGCTCCGAATGATAAAGCATTGAAGGTATTCGGCGTTGAGCAAACCTTTTCTTTCCCTACAGTATATGGAGCAAAACGTAGCGTCTACAAATCGCAATGGGAACAGAATAAGGCTTTGTACGAAATACAAAAGAATAAACTGATATTGGATATTTCTCTTGTATATGAGCAAATTGTTTATACGCAGAATAAGGAAAAGATGTATACGGAACTCGACAGTTTGTATTCAGCCTTCTCGAAAGCAGGCAGCCGAAAATTCGAATTGGGAGAGAGTAATTATCTGGAAAAGATTACGGCAGAAGCTAAGTCGAAGCAAATATATACGACTCTGATTCAGTTGAAAAGCCAGAAACAGGCATTTTATGAACAACTGAAATCGTTGGTACAAAGTGAAGAGAATTTTCAGGTAGTTAACGACCGGCTGAGTTTATTGTATCTCGAAAATGCAAGCATTGGGAAAGAGTTGCATAAGAAATATTTGGAAACGACAAGCAATACCTATTCGTCACAATTGAAGTTGCAGAACCAGAATTGGCTACCCGACCTGAGCATTGAATTATTTACAGGAACAAATAAGAATTTGGGATACCGACAAAATGGTTTCCAGATTGGCATAGCCATCCCTTTATTTTTCAATGGAAACCTATCGAAACGTAAAACGGCCAAGTTGGAGCAACAAAGTTGGGAAGCCATGCGTAACAACCGTGAAATAAAGATGGAGAGTTTTTATATGCAAAAGCAAGCCGAATTGAACCAACACCGAGAAATGATTAAATATTATACCGAGAATGGACAATCGCTATCGAAAGAAATCATCAAGACCGCTAATATGAGCTACAAAAATGGCGAGATTGACTTTTTTCAGTACATTCAAAGTATGGAAAATGCGATTAGTATAGAGGTCGATTATCTGAATAATGTCCTTGCTTACAATACATCTTATCTGGAGTTACACTATTTTAATTTTAATGAATGATGAAAAAATATTCCTATATATTATTTGCGTTGGCAATTGGCATTTTAGGTTCGTGCGAAGGAGAAAAGAAATCGACTGGAGAAGAGTCTGTTTCGTCGGAAGATAATTCTTTAATAGAGATTACAAAAGAGCAGTTTAGCTCTATGAATATGGAAATAGCCCCATTGCAAGAACATGAGTTTGATGCTGTAGTACGAGCATCGGGGAAAATAGATGTTCCTCCTCAGAAACGAGCAAAGGTGACTTCGTTCGTAGCTGGCTTCGTTAAATCTACCTCATTATTAGTAGGTAGTAAAGTAACGAAAGGGCAAGCTCTGCTGACCTTAGAAAGTCCTGAGTATATCGATATGCAGCAATCGTATATGGAAATAAGCAGCCGATTGAGCTATCTAAAATCGGAATACGAAAGGCAGAAGACCTTGTTTGAAGAAAAAATATCGTCTCAAAAGAAATATCTGGAAGCAGAGAGTGAATATAAACGTGCCAAAGCGACCCACGAAAGCCTTCGGCAGAAATTGAATATGCTCCGTATCAATCCTTCACAGGTAGAGCAAGGAAAGTTAGCTTCCTCAATCACGGTATATGCTCCTGTTTCGGGCGATGTAACACTGATTAATATCAATGTTGGCATGGCAATATCTCCTACCGATGTACTGATGGAAATTGTGGATACAAAAGCAATGCACTTAGAATTGGCTGTATTTGAGAAAGATATATTCAATCTGAAAACAGGACAAAGGATAAAGTTTGTAATACCACAGGTTTCGACAGATGAGTTTGAAGCCCGTATATCTCAGATAGGTAAATCGATAGAAGGAAAAGACCGGATTATAAATGTATATGCCACATTAGATGATAACGCAAAAGAAAAGCTGATGACGGGAATGTTTGTAGAAGCCCGAATTGTAGCCGATTCTCGAAATGCTTTGAGCGTTCCATTCGATGCGGTTGCAATAGAAGAGGGGAGTCATTTCTTGTTAATGTTGGAATCAGAAAAAGAGGGAAATTATACTTTCCGAAAGACCTTAGTTCAAATAGGCGAACGGAATGGGGATTGGATCGAAATTACTTCTGACAATAAAATAAGTTCTGACAGTAAAGTTTTGGTTAAGGGGGTGTATGATGTGATGTAAATAGAAGGAAGTCTTATAGTAACTGAAGCATCGGTAGAAGATGATGAATGAATGATAGCCAGCGAACTAAAATGGATAGATTATTTGAAAGTATGCCTGCTCTAAAGGATTTTGAGTTTATTGTACGCCTATGCGAAACAATAAAAATTCCACTTCAAATTGTGAAACAGATATTGTCGGGACAGAAAGCCGCATATTCGGGAGAGTTGTATTCACCAGAACATAAGCAAAACGTTGAAGCGAAAGAGGCGGTAGTTTCTATTGCTCGGGATAAGGAGAAAAAGCAGTGTTTGGCGATTGACGATATATATTATGTGGATTGGTTCAGGGAGCAGAAAAAGAAGTTTTTACAGAGTATTGGGGTAAAGATCAAAGAGCCAAAACAACAAAAAGGGTTGGGAAGATAGAGAAAGCTTATAAATAAAGCTCGTAGAAGAGCTTAGGTAAGATATCTTAGAGAGGCATATCGCTATTTATAGTGTATGAGATTTTTATTTTGAGTTCTTCTTTAATTGTAAAGTATTGGCAGATTAGACGAAACTTATTTTGAGTGACTGTAACATAAATTGAAGACAGGGAGGCAATTCCCTGTTTTAGCATGAATTACAAAAATATTTACTAACTTTATATCTTTTGATTTAAAGATGTATATAAATCTATGCCTCATATAACGTTATCATTTTGGAGCGGAATAAAAGATTCTTTCGAGCAACGGACAATACCTTCAAAAACGGTTTTATTAAACGAAGGAGAGGTTGCCAAGAATCTCTATTATATTGAGAAAGGTTGCTTACGACTATACTTCTATAATGAGGGAAAAGACATTACTTTTCAATTCTTTTTTGAAGAAAGTATCGTTGCTTCATTTGATAGTATGTACGCAGGACAACCTAGTTTATTTTCTCTTGAGAGTATAGAACCTACTACAATTCGGACTGTCAGTAAGAAAGATTTCTATGACCTGGTAAATAAAAGACCGGAAGCCAAACAAGAGTACGAACACAAAATAATAGATAGATTTCACACCTATCAAAAACTCTTTCTGTCACGTATAAAGAATACTCCCCAACAGAGATATGAGGAATTGTTAAAAGAATACCCACATATATTGCAAAGAGTTCCTCAACATTACATTGCATCCTATCTTGGCATAACTCCCGTTTCGTTAAGCAGAATCAGAAACAGGCGAACTTAATTCATTTCTTTACAATTGTTATCGTCTTAATCCTTTTCACTTACCGACCTTTGTATTTATAATACTTAAAGATCGGCTGAATGAGAAAAATATCATTAACAAAAGGAAAATCTATATTTATTATTGATTTAATTCTAATACCTGTATTTCTACTCTTGATATACAGTGGGGTGAAACTACATGTAGCAGGACATACCAGCAATCACGATCTCTGGGAGTATTGGGCATTATTACAGGATTTTTATCGCTTACTGTCGGAGGATTCCACATAAAGGCACATTGGGCATGGTATAGAAACTTTATAAAAAGTGGGATAGGGAAAAAAAGCAAAGTTACAATAGTCTTGTCTGTATTATTTTTAATGGAGACGATTACGGGGATTATTCTTATTTTATTTCTTGAAGGTGGAAATTCCTCTATCGGGATGTGGCATTATAGGCTTGGTCTTGTAATGATAGTATTTATATTGATTCATATTACTACCCGATTTTCATTGATGATGAAAGGATTAGGATGGAAGAAAAAAGACATAAGTTAATTATATAAATGGACAGTGCCAAATATATTTTCTTCTTTAGTAGGCTGATAGCTTTATTAGCCATTGTAGGCTTTATCATTAGAATACAGTTGATTCTATTCTCTTAAAATATGCTATTCTAACTACGAGAGTATAGGATATTAAAAATATCAAATAAAATTGCAAGAGGACTTTCTTACCATTTCGGGCCCCTATTTTTCTTCACTTTCGGAATCACAATCTGTCTTTTCGCTTCTTCTTTTTTCTCCTTCGGCACTCTCGGATCACCAAATGACTCCTTATATTCAACGTCATCTTTATTCTCTTTCCACAAATACGGATATGCAAAAGTTCCGATGCCATACCACTTAACTTTAGCCTTTGTCATATAGCCATTTTCCACCAAAATCTTATCCTGAACACGCATTTCGTACTTTCCATATTTAACGAAACTGTCGGGCTGTTCTTTGGAGACAAAGACTTTTTCCTGTTTATCATCCGTAAAAACATAAGCCGATACTACTTGTCCGTTCGAACTTTTCATGTTTTCGAGATAGATAAATCCACCCTCTTTCAATATTTTCCACTGTTCAGTAGTTAGCTCGACCCCTCCAATCTTTGTGTTTTTCGGAGTGGCTTCGGCTTCTTTTCTTGCTTTATATTCAGCCTCTTTTTGGGCTTTCAGTTCTGCTTCCTGTTTCGCTTTTTGCTCTGCTTGTTGTTGCAGAAGTTCTTCCCGACCTCGTTTTCTTGCCTCCAAAACATTCTTATCAAATTCCTTTCGCAGATTTCCAAAGCTAAATTTTCGATCAATCTCCGAGCCTTTGAAACAGACATTATCGTATTTGAACGATACACCCTCGATCTCATTTATGCCCATTCCAATCCCCTGATTTTCAGTTGTCCTTTTATGTTTATAGATAAGCTCAATACCCAAATCTTGAAGGGCAAATCGTAGAGCAGCCGGATTCTTACAAGTCGGTAAAACTGATTTTATCGCATCGTAAATATAATACTTTACCCTATCGGGATTATCTAATTTCTCTCGTTTTACATTTTCTCTTCCCTTACCGTAAGTCAGATTATACTTATCCTTTAGTTTCTTACAGACCTTGATATTCCGTTTATAATCCTGATTAACAGAGATCAACTTCAGGTTATTATCGATTCGATTATATACAATATGCAGGTGCTCATTATCGGTATTGTGATGCCGGACTATAATATATTGCGTATTCTTGATTCCCATTTCTTGCATATATCCTTTGGCTAATTGGAGCATAAAACCGTTGGTCATTCTTGCTCTATCTTCGGGAGCAAAGGATATCGGAATATGCCCGACAGGCTGTTTTATCTCCTTTCTGCCGGAGCGTTGCATAGCAAAACTGCGGATCATACTTTTGGTACTATCCGCAAATACACCTTCGACTTCGAGTAATTCCGCTGTGTCATTTATCACATAATTGACACAGCCCTTGAACGATTTCCCTTTAATATTTTTAGCGATCATCTACTAATTCTTTAATCTTACCTGCCAGTATAACCAAGTCTAAACCTACTTGCAGAAACTCATTTCTGTTCACTCGCTTAGCTACTTGGTTCAGGTTATTTGCCATACCAGCCAGCTTCCGCATCAGGTCGAGTTCCTCCAACGTAAAGCGAGATTTGATACCTCCATTAATAGTCATCTCCCGAGCATATTGTGTCGGTTTTATTCCCAATATATCTGATTTTCCTTTCACGGAATTATATTCTTTTTGGGTCAATTTCAGATTGATTGAGACTGTCAATTTGTTTTCTCCTTTAGACGGTCTTCCCTTTTTCTTCCTATTCTCCATAACCATTATATTTGAGGTTATGAACTTCCCTGTACCTCAAAGTACAGGACAGTCCGACAGTTTTGCGACCATCGGGAGAGAAACGAAAGGGCTGTAAAGTGACCTTAAAATAGGCGACCAACGTGAGCGTATTTTCAAGCGGAGGATAAATTCAAGGAACGCCGGATTTATGTTTCGCGTGGTCACTGCCTCGCAGAGCAAGGTTTTTTCGGTAGTAATTCAAAAAGTCTCGGAGAGCTTTTTGGGTTACCCGAAAGATTACCTTGCTCCTTTGACAACGAGAAAAAAATAAAGAGGCGATGGTCTCTTTGTTTTTTGAATCGGTGGCAACATTTTCACTCCGAAGGGAGTGTATTATCGGATACTTCCGATGTTGCAATACTGTCAATGTATTGCCTATTGCTCTTCAAGGGTAGCCGGAGCAAATAAATGGTAGAAAGTGGATTAAATTTCTCATATCGTTGTATAAATTAGATGTATCCGACATGGATACTTTGGCAAATATAAAACGTATATTTGATAGTTATATCACTGACAATATGATGTGTATAGCTTTGCTTGGGGATGCTTTTATTTGCCATGTTGCCTGACAAAAAAGAGTCACTCTTGTTGCTCCTATTGGTAATATTACTATCTTTAGTACATGTATAATGGAGAGCAAGACATAGATTATGATAGCAATGTTCCCGAAGTATTTCGGGTTGTACAGCAGAGTCTCAATGACTTTGTGGCAATCAACTATGAAACAGCACTTGGCTTGGTCTCACAGCCACAACTCACAGAGGCAGAGATACTCCATTATAAAAGCAAAGTGCTGGATATCATCCGCAACAATCCTCCTTTGGCGAGCTTACCCAAATATCTTCGTAATGGCAGAGAGGATTATCTCTGGTATAGTGACTTTTATGATGAGACAAGCAAAGATGTTTATCATCGGTATCGCACGTTTGTCAAACCAATAGCTACGATAACTCCAAGCAACTATACTACAGAGTTAAGTAAAATTGATTTGCCCTATTTCCAAGAATTGGTAGACCTCGTAAGTTTGGAATGCTTGTGCATCAAATATGAGAAGCTTCTTCCAAAGCCTAAAGTAGAGGCTATTCAAGAAAAGACACCTATACAGGAAACTACTATTGCCAAAGAGACCAAAGCAATTGTTAAGCCTAAATCTACCAAGCGTTCTTACCAACCCAAACTTAGCAAAAAACAATATCTATTATTAGCCGATTGCATAGAAGCTCTCAAATTGTTTCGCTCAAAAATAAAAATATCTGAACTGAAGAAACTTCTTTCGGGGAAACTCCCCGAACCGCTACAGGTAACCAACCAAAAGACATTGGTCTATCTCCTTGACCAACTAAGTGAGCACAAATACATCAAAGATAAATGGGTATCGGTTGGCGATGGCAATAAAGACTTTATATCTTTTCGTACAGAGGGTAACAAAGAGCGGTATGGTGATAATAAACACTATATCGGTATGCAACAACTACTCAACTGCCGTAACCGTAACAAACGGGAACAGATATTTGGGCTTGAAAATATAGATACCCTGATAGATGAGCTAAACAAATCTAACCTCGAATAGTTAAAAAACATTATCAGGCTATATTTCCTATAAATATTTACGCTTCTCCCCAAACTTACACTATCTGCTTATATAGAGAACATTAACATAAAACAGTCGATTGACCACTATTCCCAAATTACTCCTTTCTGAGTATAGACTCTAATTGAATCATTCTTATAATCAATGCCATACAAACATAACCTGTTAGGTAATGCTGTTATGCTCACAGCGCAGAGCCCCGGAATGTGCTATACTTGCACCTGAGTTCGGAAACAGCGATATACAAAGTTGTATACTGCTTATTCTTTCGGAAAATGTAGAATCATGGGCAAGACCAATCGTATCAGAGATGTTTGAGTTATTTGATTATTCTAAACAAACAAGCCTAATACAGATATAAGTATTATCAGGAATAGTTATAACATTTAAAACAAATAACTTATGAGTGAAGATATTGAAAAAGATAAAACAGTAGATGAGAAACCAAATATATCCGATATGTTTGGCAATAGCACATGAATGCCAAATTCCACCAAGGCAAAACCCTCTCGTAAAAAAGACGAGGAAGAATATACCAACCGATTTTTGACAACACGAAAGATCAAGGATTATACTCCGGTCTATATAGATGTTCGGATGAAAGAGAAACTCCAGATGCTTGTTGCCTCGCTGCAACATATTGTACCCGAGATCACTCCGACTATGCTGTTATCGAATATTCTTGCGGATCACTTGTTGCAAAACAAAGAGTTGATAACTCGTGCTGCTAATGAAGGGTTAAAACGTTCTTTGGCAAGTACATTTAATAATGATAAAGAGTAAAACGAAAAAATAACAACTAAATAGAATCATTATGGAGATTGTTTGTATCGATTTACATACATGGGAACTGTTAAAACGACAGATTAGTAGATTAACCTCTGATATGGCTGCATTAAGAGCCGTCTATTGTTCCAATCCCAGAGACGGATGAATGGATTCGGCAGATGTCTGCCGTGCTTTGGGAATCTCGAAACGTACTTTGCAGACTTGGCGGAATAATGGTAAGATACCATTTGCAATGTTAGGTGGTAAGGTCTATTACAAGGAAGAGGATACTCATTGCCTACTCCAAACAGAAATTAAACCAGCCAAAAAGTAACTTATGGATAAATTTATCAATTACGAGTCTGAAGAGTTCAAGGAACTTTTGGAGCAGATAGAGCAATCCATTGAAGATGTGCAGGATGTTAGAGACAAGCATCGCCCAACATTGGCAGACGAACGGTATCTGAGTGGAGAGGAAGTAATGGAGTATCTCCATATCTCACCTCGAACGCTTCAAACTCTGCGAGATAAGCGAATGATCTGTTATACAACGATTGGTGGGAAAATACTTTATCCCGAGAAAGAACTTCAAGAGGTATTGCATAATAACTACCAATCGCCAGAATTGCCCTTTTGATATGCAGATTCTAAGGAGAGGGAGTTGAGTTGCCACTTACGCATAAAATGAAAACAAGCATTCTTGATGTTAATCAGGGATGCTTGTTTTAGTTTGAAGATATGCGTCATCGTCGGGTCAGTCATTTTCGTTGCAGGATATTTCTATACACTTCGAGCAAGGAAACAAGCAAGCCTCGGGGCGAAAATACTATCCCAGAGGATGGAGATTTTCGTTTTCGACCCGTAGGGCTTCGGGCTTGACTTGTTTGCCTTGTAAGAAGTGACCTTCTCCTGCAACAAAAGGGCTGAGCTGACCATCATTGTTCTTATTCTATTCCACCTTAGCCCATTTGGGGATGATATAAGTTGATGGATTAACGGGGTTATTTTCTCTCTTTTTTCGGGGCAACATTTCTTTTTGCTTTTTAGTGATTCGTTTGATGTTTCTGAAATCGGATTGAGGTCGATCTGTTTCCAATTTATACTTATCCCCGATTTTATCTGTCAATACCGCCATATCTTTACTTATCTTGTCGTTGGTGATTTTGGCATAAATTTGAGTCGTAGTTATGCAGCTGTGCCCAAGCATCTGAGAGACTGTTTCGATGGGTACACCTTGCGAGAGGCACACTGTTGTAGCCATTGTATGGCGCCCCATATGTGACGTAACTCGCTTATTTACACCGCATAATTTGGCTATACGTTGAAGGCAACGATTCATATTATCGCTGTGGCTTGGTACAGGAAATACAAAATTATTTTTAGCTACAAGGCGATATTGTTCAATGAGTTGTTTGGCTATTGGCAATAATTTGACATAGAACGTAGCGTTAGTTTTCTTGCGTTTAGCTATCAGCCACAATTCGCCATCGAAAGAGGTTTGAATATCATCAAAGGTCAATTTCTTGACATCTGCGTAAGCCAAACCCGTAAATGACTGAAAGACGAAAATATCTCGAATCTGACGTTGCTTGTATCTTCTGAGTTCCACAGTCATAAACCTTCGAAGTTCATCTTCGGTCAAATAACCTCTATCCCGAGTCTGGGCTTTGAATCGAAAGCTG
Source organism: Dysgonomonas gadei ATCC BAA-286 (assembly GCF_000213555.1). Classification (GTDB taxonomy): domain Bacteria; phylum Bacteroidota; class Bacteroidia; order Bacteroidales; family Dysgonomonadaceae; genus Dysgonomonas; species Dysgonomonas gadei. The sequence continues at coordinate 254,381 of NZ_GL891986.1, read as the reverse complement.
GCAAAAGGATTGACATGGATATAGCCCTTGCGTTGAGCAATCAACATGATTTGTTTCAGCTTGGTTACAGCAGTAAGCAAAGTACTGCCTGCCAGCTTGCGTTCTTCCAACAAATAGGCATAATAGTCCTCAATAAATTGAGGCTCTATTTCCTTGATTGGAATATCGGAAAGATTATATCTGTCCCGAAGAAACATCTCTACTCTCCTGCGATTGATAATCAGCTGTTCGTAAGAGCCTTCGGTGCGATCTTTGCCTACACGTTTAGCATAGCTTTCGTAGAACTCATCAGCAATGGAAAAGAATGTTCGGAACTCATCACCGAAACCCAAATATGCGTTTTTAACTTTTTCAGCAGAAACAAAATTATCCTTGTCACAGATACTTTGGTATTGCTTGCCGATTTGGGTTTTGATGTTGTCTAGCTTCTGATTGATTTTCTGTGCTTCAAGACTTTTGCCTGATGCTCGGTTTGCTTTGGTATCCCAAAGCTCGGGCTTGATGTTTAGCTTACAGCTAAACTGTGAGATGGTACTGTTTACAGTGATTCTTCCCATCACAGGGGCTTTACCATCTTTTAAATTGTTCTTTTTAAGATAGAACAAAACCTTAAATGTACTTCTTGCCATAACTCTAATTTTTTAATTACAAATTTAGTTTACTTAGAGTTATCCAGTGCTATGCAAAATTACGCAAACTATTGAATAAGTGACGAATAAACTCCAATTCAACAAAGTTACTCAGGTAACGATTTGGTAACTGAACTCACCGCCAACTTTGCTTTTTTGTGCATTTATTCTCTTTTGGTCAAAAGAACCGTTTTGCTTAATCCGCTGATTAAGTTTTAATTACCGTCATTTGCTCTCCCTTTTCTAAATGACTGCTGTTTCCTTCAAATATCCATTCATCTTTTGATTACTCAATATTGGCAATAGTTTCTCCCGATTGACGACCTGCGGGTGGTCGGCGTATCTTTCCAAAATTGCCGAAGCAATCGGCAGTATCGGTATATTGGACCTGGTGTCGGTTTTGGTACGGTTAATAAAGATCCAACGTTCACCATCGACACCAATGCCAATATATAGAAAAAACTTTATTATTTGAAAACCGTAAATGAAAACATGACTTAAAAGAAATCAGTAATGGAATATTCTATTTGGTGAAAACTGGCTGTCAATGGCGTATGTTACCAAGAGATTTCTTCTGTATCAGGATTGATTTCTTCGCTGAAAAATTTTCCTGTGGGTTTGTTGTTATCAATCAAAGCGTATTTCACTATTCTTTTTCCTGCATCTTCAACTTTGCCTGTTCCGATGTGATTACCAAAATCAGTATTGGTGTAGCCGGGACAAACTGCATTTACTTTGAATGCTGTTTCTCGTAGTTCGTAAGCTAAATGGATTGTGAACATATTCAATGCCGTTTTTGAAGAGTTGTACGCGACGGCCTTTACATCATAAAATTGGTATGCGGGATCGCTATGCAATGTCAAAGAGCCTAAACTTGAACTAACGTTTACAATGCGTGGTTCATCAGATTTTTTCAGCAAATCAAGAAAAGTGTGGGTAACCCTTATTACGCCATAAACATTTGTTTCATATACTTCCCTGAAAGTTTCGATCGCTACTTCTGTTGCCGATTGCGGAAAATTTCCTAAAATTCCTGCGTTGTTTATCAGTATGTCTAATTTACCTTGTTCTTTTTCAATGATGCTTTTCGCACTCGAAATTGTTTCTGAATTGGTAACATCCAATACAATTGCTTTTACATTTTGAAAACCTTTGTTATTTAATTCTTCTACGGCTTTATTCCCTTTTTCAAGGTCACGACTTCCGATATAAACAAATAATCCGTTTTGCAAAAGCAGTTTGGCTGTCTCAAAGCCAATGCCTTTATTGGCTCCTGTAATTAATGCTGTCTTCATTTTTTATTGATTTGAATTTTAACGTTGCAAAGTTGCATCAACAAAAAATGAAATCTTTTCACATTTGTGAAAAAGTGATTAGCGAATAGTTTTTCTCACTCTGCTTAATGATTGTTGTTTCATACCCAAATATGACGCAACATAAGACAAAGGAATTCGATTGACAATGTTCGGATATTGTTCCAGAAAAGACAAATACCGTTCAGTTGCATCTTCTGAAATTAACGGGCTTCTTCTTTCGAGTTTTTTCGATTTGTGTTTTATGATTACTTTTTGAATGATGTCATTTAGACCAGCAATAGATTTCGATAATTCATTCCAATCTTTTTTGGAAAAAGCAATAAATGAACAATCGGTAATTGCCTGTAAATTTGCAATCGGAACGACACTTTTATCAGGATTATCCCAGTCCGAAAGCCAATGCTTTTCTTCAACAAAGTAATTTGTAGTTTCTTCTCCCTTATCATTGTAATAATAAACACGAAGAATTCCGTTGGTTAGAAAACCAACATATTTCGATTTTTTCCCCACTTCCCAAAAACACTCTCCTTTGTGAAGTTCTAAATCTATTGCTTTACTTAGAATCAGGTCAGTTTGTTGTGTACTTAGATTTCCAAATTGCAATAAAAATTTAATAAATTGGTTCATCTTAACAAAGATAAAATAGTTGTTTCTGAGATATTTGTCGTTCTGATAAAAAGTTCAATGACCATCATTTAAATTCTCGCCCGAACATTAAGGGATTATGATAGTTAACAACTTTTCGCAGAATTGAAAAGCATTTTTCTGCTTTGCAGTTCAGAATTTCATCTGCACATTGGAATATCAAATTAGCCGTTGTCCTTTTTTAATTTATTCAAAGTATTCTCAATCATTTCATGACGGGTTTTAACTTTTTTGGCAGAGGCATCTAAAGTATAGCCTTCGTCCAAGAGTTCTTTTATAAGTAAGATTTTTTTGATATTCTTGTAGTCGTACCGTCTGTTCTTACCTTCTTCTTCGGTCAGACTTACTATAATTCCTTTCTCTTCCCAGTAGCGTATTTGACGTACGGGAATACCTGTTATCTGTGCTACTTCACCTATGCCTACAACGAGTTTATTCAAGAATTCAAAATCAAACAGTAGTTCCTTATCTTTATTTGTATCGTCCATTTTTTTGTACTTTATCTACATTTTATGTTGCAAATATATAATTAATATATTTACTTTACAACTTGTAGTTTATCTACAATAAATATATTTTATATTCATAAAAAGAAGAAAATAAACATTTTCAAAATGAAATTATTAGTAAACAAGAACGCTGTCATCACCGGAGGAAGTGATGGAATTGGATTGGGAATAGCAAAGTCTTTTGCTGAAAACGGGGCCAATCTTATCTTAGTTGGACGTGAATTAGAAAAGCTCGAACAGGTTAAGGCTGAGCTTTCGAAGTATGAAACTCAAATCCATGTTATTTCTGAAGACTTATCAGATACGGATAGAATTGCAGATTTGTCCAGAAAAGTTTTAAGCATTTTTCCCTTTATTGATGTTTTGGTTAATAATGCCGGGATCGGAAAGTTTTGTCCTTTTTCTGAAACGGATGTTGCATTGTTTGATTTACACCTCAACCTCAATGTAAAAACACCTTATCTTTTAACGCAGCAACTGTTGCCTTCCCTCATTGAAAATAAAGGGAATATTATCAATATTTCATCGTATTTCGCTCACAGAATGTTGTCGGGACGTGATTCTACGGCGTATTCCATCACCAAAGGAGCTATAAATTCCTTTACAAAATCTTTAGCTTTTGAAATCGGGCATTTAGGCGTGAGGGTAAACGCAATTGCACCGGGTAGCATCATTACTCCCCAGTTCAAAAGAAACCTGGCGAATATGACCGATGACAACCAAGCGGCATTTCACGAAATGGTAAAAAACATCTATCCTTTAGGAAAAATTGGAAGTCCGGAAAGCATTGGTAAAGCCTCAGTATTTTTAGCATCTGATCAGGCAGATTGGATAACCGGAACTATACTTGCTGTTGATGGAGGGTTGACGACGAATTAGTCTTATGAATAAAGTTTTTAGAGTTACATTGCGGTTTGTGGTTTTGATAGCCACTCCGCTTTGTTTAGTAAACAGTCTGGCTTTTAGTTTCGGTTTTGAAAACTTTTTCAATCTTTGACGAGTTTTCAAATAGGGTTACCGCTAATGCTTTTGTTAATAAAAAAGCCAATGCAAACAGCTTTTGCGGCAAAAAAAGTACAACGGAAAACGGCTTTGCGAAGGAGCGGAAATAGAATTACTAATGTTGAATTATGCACTTAACCCGCTCTTTTGCAAAACAACGTTAAGCAAAATGGAGCGGATTAAGAACGATCCGAATTTGCAACATTTGGTGCAACGGGGCTAATAAATATAATTCAACTATCCTAACACGATAGGTAGCAAAAATTTATATCCTACATCAATAAGGTAAAACGTATTTAATGTTTAGAAACATTATTGCTTAAATTTACGGTATCTTATTATTAATATGATGACAAAATCGAAAGTCTATATTCCTTGGTTTGATAAAATCAGCGACTTCTACGATACCTTCCGCATCGGAAAGGCAGAGAATGATTTTTTTACGACTATGAGGCTGGAAGACCAGCCCAAGGGAAAGGAGTTGTTCATGCCACTCTTTCGTGGGAATTTTTTCCGACTTGTCATTTGCAAAACAGCAGGCGTTCGGCTTCTATTGCCTAGCGAAACCGTCAGTACGGGTTCAAATTGTATTTACTTTACCTTTCCAGGAAAAATCGAAAGTTGGCAACGTGTGGAAACTTTACATGGCTATCTCGTTTGTTTTACACCTGAATTTGCGGGAATAGATCCGCTGAAACCAAATTTTGAAAAAGATTTTCCATTCTTTATTAATGGCGCAAACCCAGTTTTGCGACTGTCTCAGGATGGTATGGATACCATAGCGGATACGGCCGAAACATTGCTTAGCGAAATGAAATCGGGTCATACAGATAGTTTTGAAATGATACAATCTTTATTAAAGGTGTTGCTGATTAAAATCAGACGCCTGTATGATCAAGATAAAAACGCTAAAACCAATTTTCAGTTAAAACAGGCATCCCTTATGATCAGATTCAGGAAAGTGTTGGATACTTATTCAATCGATGCCCCAAACAAAAGAAAAGAACGAAAGCCAACTGTAAAAAATATTGCAAATGAATTGCACCTTACGCCCAGTCATTTTAACTTTCTTGTCAAGAAATATACCGGGCACACTGCTTTGTACCACATCCATGAACAGGTATTGCTGGAGGCAAAAAGCTTGTTGACACATACTGATCTACAGGTGTATGAAATAGCTGACCTGTTGCAATTCAATGAAACAGCTTATTTCAACCGATTCTTTAAAAAAATGACTAGTATGACCCCCACAGCTTACCGCAATGATGCGCTTCAACTCATGCGAAGGCCGCTCGATACCCAAAATCGATAAAAAGTCCAATCAATACCTGAATAGGTATAAGCCGTATTCTTTTCACCTTCCCGAAATTTGTGACATTATGAACAAATTAAATAAGGACGGCGGAATGGCCGTACAACTATCTATGTGGCCAGTCTATATCGTATCACTGGCGACTTTCATTATGATGTTCCAGGCATTCATGGTAGCACCCTTGCTGCCAACGCTTTCCGAGCAATTCGGTACTACTGTCCGGCACGTCAGTTTTATCGAACCTGCCTACCTGCTCGGGTATGGGTTGTTCACATTGGTATACGCACCACTTAGCGACCGCATCGGGCGGTTTCGGATTGTTGCTTTTTGCCTCGTTATGTTTTCCCTGTTGACGCTGTTGACAGCTTTTGTTAACGGTATTAACCAGATGATTTTACTAAGATTATTGACAGGCATCGGTGCTGCCGGTATTGCCCCTACAACCATTAGTTGGATCGGTGATACGTATCCTTACGAAAAGCGGGGTCACGCCCTTGGTATTTTTTTCGGCAACGTGGCAGGTGGTACGGCGTTGGGAGCCAGCACCGGGTCATTAGTTACTTCTGTGATAGGCTGGCAGTGGCTATTTGTAGGAGTTGCCATTATCGGGTTGGTGATTTTTGCCCTGATATGGATGCAGCAGAAGAAAATCTTCGGAGAAAGGGAGGCTGTGGCAAAAACCGGGGATAATATTTTTGTGTCTTTCCGTAGTATCCTGTCGACCGGACGGGCGAGGCGTACCTATTTTTATGTAATGCTCAACAGTATGTTCCATAGTGGCATTTTCGCTTGGCTCGGTTATTTCTTCTACAGTAACTACGGGTTGAACCAACTTCATATCGGACTTGCCTTATTAGGTTATGGTATTCCGGGGCTATTGTTTGGGCCATTGTTAGGTAGGCTCGCCGACCGCTACGGACGAAACAAGATCATACCTATAGGCCTATCCCTGGGCGCAATCACCGTGCTGCTGTTAAGCCAAAATTTCAGTCTTGCCGCTTCCTGTATTTTGGTAGCATTGCTGTCTTTTGGGTTTGACTTGTCCCATCCTTTGTTTGCTGCTATTGCCTCCACATTCAGTTCCAAAAAAGGCGCTGCTACAGGGCTTCTCGCTTTTTTCCTTTACTCAGGCTATGGCCTCGGAAGCCTGGTATTGAGCCTGATTGTCAATATCGGTCTGGACAGGGCATTCCTGCTATTTGGGGTTGGTATGTTGGTGGCGGCGGTTTGTTCGATATTTGTTTTCGGGAAAGAAAAGTGATATAACTTTCTTCGTTCAAAAACCTTTGATGATGCCTAAGATATACGCATTCTATTTATTTATTCCAGCATATAAATATGACTACAGCATAATGGATAAATTTTATAAAGAACCGTATAAAAATAAAAAACACATATTTAAAAGTAAGCCGCATCAACTTAGGCGGAAACGTATTTGGATGGGCACTTTGAACGAACATCAATCATTTGAAATATTGGATGCAAATATTACAACGCAAACTCTGATTCATGAAAAACAAAGTCAAGAATTGTCCTATTTGGAAAATGAAATACTCAAACACTTGTGTATTAATCAAAATCAGGCTGTTGGAATTAAAGATATATTATATAATTTGTGGAATGATGATAGCTACTATAACAGGAATAGTTTACATGTATTTATATATTAGCTAAGGAAACGGATATCAATGGATATTCGGATTAAAATGTTGAACATAAGAGATATTGGGTATAAATTGATCCTACAATAGTCTATTATTATGAACTTACAATTTAAGAAATACAAAGTATAATCTTAATATAATAGTTGATAAACTCATAAAATAAACAATAGCGATTACCTCGATATAAATATTTTTTTGTATTTTCGTTAAAAAAATAAGTAGCTCTTTTATTATAAGCAAAAAGGAGAGAAAAACAGAAGTTCGCTCGTTTCTAAATCGTTACCTATGAGATGAGAACATCTTATAATAGACTGTATTCCAGACTGTAATAAAATAGATTCTGTCTTGCACAATATGTAGTCAGAGGTATAGAAAGATTAATACTTTCCCCAATCTTCTTTAGATTCTTATTAGCTACATAAGTTACTTTCTTTATCCTTCTGAACTGCTGTTCTGCTGTAGTATGTATAGAATCATCCAGAATAGGAAATATATAGTCATTATTACCATTCTCATATCTCTGTATAATTTCTAAAGCATAAGGTTGTAATAAGAAACTTATTTGCTTTCCAGTCTTGTGCCTTTTATAGACTATTCTGGTTGAAACTATATTACTCCTTTTTAAATGTGCCATATCCACCATATTTATACCACATCCTAAATAACTGAATAGGAACAAGTCTTTACTGAACTGTAATAAAGATTGAGGTCTTTTGCTGATTATCTGTACATCCAGAGATATAATTTTCTGAATATCTTCTTTAAGAATAGACCTCTTTGGCGTAGAATCTTTCAGTTTAGATACATTATATTCATTAAATGGATAATAGTCTTTCTTTACAATGTTATCCTTCACAGCCTTATTATAGACTGCTTTAAGAGTCCTCATTTTTATGCTGATACTATTGTTTTTATTTCCTATGCTTCTCAAATGAGTTTCATATTTATTCAGGAAGGGTACATCTATATCTACAAATTGTAGTTGATTAATTTTTGTAAATCTTTCTAAAGAATTATACAATGCTTGATAATGGGTTGCATTGCCTATTCTATTTTCTTTTGTTAGGTTCTCTATGACTGAATTTAGGTAATCACAAACTGTAATGTTTTTTTGAGGTTTACCTTCGACTGCTTCTATAAGTTGATTCAATGAGTATTCTTTTCCTATAGATTGATATTCTAAGACTTGTTTTTGATATTTGGATAGCTTTTCTGTGATAATGTTTTCCACATATTCTTTATTGGGGCAACTAGATTTTAATTTATCCCTTTTACTATCCCAATATTCTGGACTAAGAGTTATATTTAATCTTACATATTTTCTCTTTTTGTTCTGTGTAAGCCTTATTACAAGAGGACTTTCTCCATTTGATAATACTTTGTAGGTGTACAACATTACATTGATTGAGGTTCTCATTTTGGGTAACATTTTAGGTAACACCAAGTGTTCTCTTTTATGTTACCTAACCTGTTTTATCCTGCCTCTTGCATATTCAAAAATATCTTGTATCTTTGTCCCACAATCAAAAGGAGAGGTGCTCGAGTGGTTGAAGAGGCACGCCTGGAAAGCGTGTATACCCCTAAAGGGTATCGAGAGTTCGAATCTCTTCCTCTCCGCATAGGAAAAATAAAAGGAGTAAAACGGGGTATTACCCTATTTTGGTCCTTTTTCTTTTTAAACAATACTCTTCTGATGAAAAAAATACTATCTATATTATCTCTTCTGCTAAGCACAGCACTGATTATTTATACAGCCTATACAGGAGAGGGTGAGAGTGATGCTTCAACGGGATCATTGACAGGTAAAGTTGTGAGCGTTGCCGATGGAGATACGTTTACCCTGCTGACGAACAATAATGAACGGGTTAAAATTCGCTTATACGCCATAGATGCGCCCGAGCGAGGACAGGATTTCGGAACCAAATCGCGCGAATTCCTGAATGATTTATGTTACGGGAAGATGGTTACTATAGAAAAAAAGGATACAGACCAATATGGCCGTACCCTGGGCATTGCATTTGCGGATGGCGTGAATCTGAATGAAGAAATGGTACGCAACGGTCTGGCGTGGTATTACAGCCATTATGCCAATGATCCGAAACTTGAGGCTTTGGAGCAATTCGCCCGTCGTCAGAGGTTAAATATATGGAGTATGAAAAATCCGGTTCATCCTCACGAATTCAGAAAGAACAAAAAGAATAAAGATAAATAAACATGGAGAGTTTATATATTAAGTGAATTGCTTTGTGATAAAATGATAGAAAAATAAATATATTTATCGCTTCTTTTCTCATCTAAATGTCTTATATTTGTTGAATGTCGCTGTCTTTGTAGTCAAATAGATAGCTGTTAGCCTTGGTTAGTATATTCTCAACATAGAAGTTTAACCCTAAAATACTACAGTATGGCATTCTCTAAGAAACCATGGGCAGAGCCCTACCGCATCAAGGTTGTAGAACCATTGAAAACAACAACACGTGAACATCGTTTAAAAGCAATGAAAGAGGCCGGATGGAATACGTTTCTGCTCCATGCCGATGACGTATATATCGACTTGCTCACCGACAGTGGTACAAATGCTATGAGCGATATGCAATGGTCGCGTATGATGATAGGTGACGAAGCGTATGCGGGTAGCCGCAGCTATTATTACCTGGAAGAAGTTTGCCGGAAATATTACGGATATAAATATATCTTACCTACCCATCAGGGACGGGGAGCCGAAAACCTGTTGAGTAAATGTACCATCACACCCGGACAGTTTGTTGCCGGAAATATGTATTTTACCACTACACGTCAACATCAGGAAATTGCCGGAGGTACATTCGTGGATGTGATCATAGACGAAGCTCACAAAAGCCAGTCCGATCATCCGTTCAAAGGGAATATAGATCTGGATAAGTTCGAAAAACTGATAAATGATAAAGGGGCAAAAAATATAGCGTATATCACAGTAGGCGCTCCCGTAAATATGGCCGGAGGGCAGCCTGTAAGTATGGCCAATATGAAAGCTGTGTCTGAACTTGCACATAAACACGGCATTAAGGTTGTGCTGGATGCAACCCGTAATATTGAAAATGCTTACTTTATCCAGCAGCGTGAAGAGGGATACAAAAATAGAACGGTAGAGGATATTAACCATGAATTTTGTTCGTATAGCGATGCGGCGACAGTAAGTGCCAAGAAAGACCTGTATGTGAATATAGGAGGGCTGGTAATGTGCAATGACCCCGATCTGTTTGATGAACTCCGCAGCCTGATTGTGGTCTACGAAGGTATGCCTACCTATGGTGGATTAGCAGGTCGCGATATGGAAGCAATGGCACAGGGTTTGATAGAAGCCGTTCAGGATGATATGATCGCTTCACGTGTAAGGCAGGTAGAATATTTCGGTAATTTGCTTAAAGATGCGGGGATTCCTATTGTTTTACCAATAGGTGGTCATGGGGTATTTTTGGATGCTAAAAAGTTTTATTCACATATTCCACAGGACCAGTTTCCTGCGCAGAAATTAGCGGCCGATCTATTTGTAGAATCAGGAGTGAGAGGTATGGAACGCGGAATCGTTTCTGCTGGAAGGAATAAGGATACAGGCGACCATTATTATCCTGCGTTGGAACTGGTACGCCTTACTATTCCCCGGCGTGTATATACGCAGGCGCATTTCGACGTGGCAGCATGGAGTATTATAGAAATGTATAAAAACAGGGAGAAAGCAAGAGGCTTGAAAATGGTGTATGAACCGAAATATCTTCGTTTCTTCCAGGCACGTTTCGAAGAACTATGAGACTCAGAAAGGATTTGACGTAATAGTATTTGATTATAACAAACAAAAGGTCTGCGACCTTACTTGTAGATTAGTAGTGAGAGATTAAACAGAAAAAGCGGATGAAATCAATATTCATCCGCTTTTGAATTATATGTAATCACCTGCTTATTTAAAAACCACAACCCTTTCTTCGAGCGGTTGAAATTCTTTTGGTGCAGGTTCGCTGGTAGGAGTGCCGAATGGCATTTGAGCGATCAATTTCCATTTAGCATCGATAGAAAAAGACTTAGCTACTTCTTCATCTATTATAGGGTTGTAATGTTGCAGCGATGCTCCGAATCCCACCTCTTCAAGCATTGTCCAGATGGTGAACTGATGCATAGCCGATGTATGTTGCGACCATACAGGGAAGTTATCGCTATATGAAGGGAATGCCTTTTGCAAGCCTTCTACTACACGTTGGTCTTCATAGAATAGCACTGTGCCGTAACCAGCAGCAAAAGCATTGTCTATTTTTGCTTCTGTCGATGGAAATGCATCGGCAGGAACCATTTTTTTCAATACTTCCTTTACGATATTCCACAGTTTTTTATGATTGTCATTCAGTAAAAGAACTACTCTTGTCGATTGGGAGTTGAATGCTGACGGAACATTTAATACAGCAAAATCGATAATTTCTTTTATTTTTTCATTCGATACAGGGCTTTTGTCACTGATACTGTAATAAGTCCGGCGTCCTTCGATTGCTTTTTTCAGATTTTTCATAATGTGTCTGTTTTTGTGTATTACTATTATAGTTTATTTCACTATTTAACATTGAAGTAAGCGTAAAAGTTTTAATTAAAAGTATAAAAATAATAATAGATATTCTTATATATATTTATATAATTAATGCAAGCCTGTATTAGAATCAGTAATCACGGTAATGAAGTGTTTGTAAATGAAACACTCTATTCTATTAGTCATTTTTCATACAACTGGAAAGATTTCAACTATTAATTAATAATTCGAATCAGTAGTTGAATTTATATATTCTATTTTATCTAACGCGCCTATCGGCTTGTTTTTCATTTTGCCTTGATGCAAAACGAAACAAAAAATCAAGGCTGCATCCCTTTGGCGACCCAAAACCGCAGCTTCGGTGGGGCAAAATAATACGGAATCATCCATAGCCGGATTATCAGTCGTGTATAGCAGCTACCCTATTTTGCCCTACACCTCCGCTTTACGGATTGGGTACCCCGCCTGTGGGACGAGGCCGTTACCGCGATGCGGCGACAGGACAGAGGCTCTTCATGCTTTAGCCCCATGTGCGTCAGCCCTTGCGCATTAGTGACGCAGGCGGGGTACCCAATCCGTTGCAGACGGCGTAGAATCAAACGGGGCGATAGCCCGTGTGTTTGATTCAGCCGGCAAAACGGTTTTGGGTCGCCGAGGAGCGGAGCGCTAGCCTTTTGGTTCGTTTTGGGCAATGCCAAAATGAACGTTTAGGTGGAACGAAGTGGAGCATAAAAAAATAGAACAATATTATACTACAATAATTACTTTAACTACTGATTGGCATTAATATTATATATATCTGATAGAAAAAAAACGGGTAATGAATAACATGTCATTTTTCCTGCTATATTTGCTTAAAACATAATGTATAATTGATATGAAAACGATAGGAAATATTATCTGGGTATTATTTGGCGGTTTTATGATAGCTCTCGAATACTTTATTGCGAGCTTTCTGATGATGATTACAATTATAGGCATCCCATTCGGCATACAGTCTTTCAAGTTGGGGATTCTTGCCCTATGGCCTTTTGGCAGCAAAGTTGTAGATGATGAAAGTTCTATCGGTTGCCTTAGTTTGGTAATGAATATTATCTGGATTATTATCGGAGGGTTCTGGATTGCCCTTACCCATTTGTTTTGGGGAATTATATTCTGTATTACAATAATCGGAATTCCTTTTGGAAAACAACACTTCAAGCTGATTCATCTGGCACTGTTTCCTTTCGGGAAAAAGATAGAATAGGTATCTAAAAGACTTGATCAAAAATCAGTTTACTCTTATTTCGGTCTGAATCCGTCTTGTAAACTTTTCCCCCGTGTGGTAACAGAGCTTATATCCTGATACTTTCCCGGAGCATCGGCCTGTAATACTGTGCACGGAAAAGGACTTTCGAAGCATACAAAGCGTCCGTCAGGTATTTCCGGAGACTTACTTATGTAAATGGTTGCCCCATTATCCAATTTGTAAGGAAGAAATTCATCAGTATATAGAGTGAGTGATTTGAGCAACTCCCTGTAAGGGTATTGTCTTATGAGGATGTCGGATACAGGTCTGCTATTTGTTTTTGGCGTTTTTAAATCAAACATATTGTAAAACTTAATGGAACGGCTTACAGCCCAGTATCCCATAAGAAGGGCAAAGGCGGCAGTAAGTATCGTACCCGTTTTAGGATATATCTTTTCTTCTCTGGTAGAGAATAAAAGATAGCAGATATAGTATATAACAGCAAACAATATCCCTCCTATAAAACGGGGATCAGGGCCTCCCCAATACCATAACCCTATCACTGCTAACAATATGATATACACGAAGTATATGTTCTTATGTAAATACTTCTTCTTTATCAGGGAATAAACGACTACAAGAGGAGAAAGTAGGGTAGGAGCAATGAAAATAAGATTCATACCCCACCGGTATATCCCATCGAAGCTGTTTAATTCAGGATGGACAATTTGCCAGATAACATCATTCAGAGCACGTATTCCGCACGAAAAAATGAAATCTTTTTCTTCTATGGCTACAAAGGCAGGAAGTTTCCAGTCGACAGTAAAAATATCTATTTCGTGAACTGGGAAAATCAGATAGCCCGAAGTAATAACATTCCTGATAAACCAAAGCCCCAGTATTACCGCAGGGATGAAAGCAAGCAATAAAGCTGTCCTGTATTCTTTGTTTCGAACCAACCGGACAAGTATATATAAGGAGATAAGGCCAAGCGGAATTATGGTAAGTTTGAATGTAAATAAGGCTATGGGGATAATAACAAAAAATAATTTCTTGTATCCCGGAGAATCCGGATATAATAGCAGTTTTGCTATCAGGTATAAAGATACTATATTGGGTATGGCATCAGTAGAGGTGGCAGCTAATGAATATCCGAATGTAAAGATATATCCTGTTATTATCAATAACAGTAATATGCGCTTTATCTCATAGCCCGATTGTATGATCTCTTTTATTGTCCAGCATATTACAGCTATCAATACCAGTACCTGCAAACTATACACACCTTCGCCGAATATGGCTCTCAGACTGAAAATAGCTGATAGCAGAAGGTAATTGGAATTGAAACTATACCTGTGTTCTATATTCCCGAGTCCGGGTACGACTGCGAATTCCTCATTCCATCGTATATTCTGTTGATGATAAAGCAAAGAGTCGAATACGCCTACCTGCCAAATGATTGCTATCATCAGGCTGATTATAGGTATAATAAAAATTGCTGATTGTAAGGGGGATAGGTGAGTAAAGCTCGATCTGACTTTCCGGATGATAACCAGAAAATGGTTTTTCCTTATAATCCAATATACAACACATGTTACAAGAAGCGCCAATAATACGTAATGATTGGAAGGCAACCAGAATGAAGTAATGGATAGAGGGATCAGAGTAAAGCACATCCCGAGCAGGAATGTATCTGTAAGTCCATATTGTTCATTTTGTTTGCAAAGTCTGTTGTATAAGGAGACAAGAATGTCTCCCATGGAAAGGAATACTACCGAAATAGCAATCCATGATATGGTTATAGCGAGCATCTTCGACTAAATTTGACTACAAAGATACGAATTTTCTCTCACATATTCTTTATTGCTGATAATCACAGACAAAGAAGAAGGTATAGTCCCCAACAGTTTCACTGTCTACGTTCAGCCATCTGATATTATTTTTGGCCGGAGTAGTTTTGGCTATTCGTTTTCCTGCAGAGTCATAGTCCTCGACCGATAATATTCTGAATCTTTTGTTGGTACACTCATACAGGCAATTGTAGATACAGTAACTGAAATCGTTCCATTTATCGGCTTTCTCTGCTTTTCCCATTTTAGTATATTCTGCTCTGATTTTGTCTACATACAGCTTTTTGCTTTCAGGTGTTATATAGACCCTTTTCTCACGGGCATAGGCTACCGCCCCTTCGTGTTTTATACTGGCTGTATCCGTATATATTTCCACATCTTCGGCTACTGCGATGTTGAACCATCCTTCAGGCTTTGCTTGTACACTACTTGTAGTTGATTTACACCCTGATAGAAGGAGGATAAGGCTTGAGAGGAAAAAGATATGTTTCATATATTCTATTATTGTTTATAGTTAAAAACAAAGATAAGCTATCAAAAGATTATATATAGGTTAAAGTCGTGATATTTTTCAGGAAGTTTATCTATGTATGTAGCTGATAGCCTTTAGCTGTTAGCTTATGGCTCTTTGAAAGATTGATTCGTAAACCTGTAGATTAGCATATTAGCAAATGAGTGAAATAATGTAACCTTTGTAACCTTTTAACAAGTAATAAGTTTTAAGTAATGAGTACAAAGTTGAAAGAACTATATTTATGTTTACCCTAAAGTCTCTTGTGTGATAGCCTAAGCTAACGGCTAATAGCTATCAGCTAAAAGCTGATACATGTGTTACCTTTGTTACTTTTTATTTAAACACAGAGTAAAAGGAGTAACACGGAGTTTTTTATAAACAGGATACCCCGCTCTTCTCAACACGATAAGCTAATTATTAATTTTTCATTCTTAATTATTAATTGTTTTCTCTGTTACTTTTGTTACCTTTTTAGGCGTGTCTAATAAGTTTGTGTTAATCATATTTCTGTTTATCAATTGTTTATCCGTATTTATTGAAAGTCTATATAGATTTTTCAAAAAAAGTTTTCATTTTCTATTGGATATATAAAAATATGCAATATATTTGCAGTGTACTAATAAACTAATACACTAAAATGTATGATAAAGATAAATGACTTAAGCTTCTATTATAATAAGAAACGGCCTGTATTCGAGCATGTTTCTTTTGATATGCAAGGAGGGATATATGGTCTGTTAGGTGAAAATGGGGTGGGTAAAACTACTTTGCTGCATTTAATCAGCGGATTGTGTTTTCCAAAGAATGGTAGTTGTAAAGTTTTTGAGTATGAGTCTGCATACAGGAACCCGGAGATGTTGAAACAGCTTTTCTTCTTGCCGGAGGAGTTTCATGTACAGAATATGCTTATAAAAGATTTTATAAAGTATAATTCTTCATTCTATCCCAATTTCAGTGAGACGCAGTTCGATGTTTATCTGAACGACTTTCATGTGGATAAGGACAGAAAGATGGCAGAATTATCTTTTGGGCAAAAAAAGAAGGTAATGATAGCATTCGCTCTTGCTCTTAATACACCAATTACTTTGCTCGACGAACCTACCAATGGCCTGGATATTCCATCAAAGGCGCAGTTCAGAAAGATCGTAGCTTCGGCTTTTGAGGATAGCAGATGTATCCTGATTTCCACCCATCAGGTACGGGATCTGGAAAGCCTGATAGATCCTATCATTATATTGGACCGTAATCAGATATTGTTGAATAACTCGGTGGAAGAGATTACCCGAAAACTTTTGTTCTCATATACATCAACCAAACCGCAAGAGGCGCTTTATTGCGAGCAGACGATGCAAGGCTATGCGTCGGTACAGGTAAACGAATATAAGGAAGAGAGTACCTTAAATATAGAGACTCTATTCAATACGGTTGTGAGTAATAAGGGGAAGATCAAGGAATTATTTAACTCTAATAAGTGATAGGATGAATGCAATATTTAATATAAATCGTTTTTGGGAACTGGAAAAGCGTAACTTCTTCTTGTCAAGGATGCAGTACTTGTACATTGCAGGCGGACTCGTCGGGCTTTACTTTTTGTCCATGCTTTTGAACGTGTTAACAACCGATAGCAATTTGATTGCATTGATATATTTGATAGCTGGTACAATTATAATTGGCGGACCTTGTTTTTTTGAGAAATCGAGGGGAAGGCATTCGAGTATTTTCGATTTTACATTACCGTCATCAACTTTTGAAAAATTTATAAGTGTCTGGATTAAATATGTGATTGTACTACCAGTAATGATATTCATATTATTGTCACTGTTGAACATTATAACAGGCTTTATTCCGGTCGAAGGAGTACAGGTACATGCTAAAGAAATGGTATTGACAGATAATCTTTATAAGCCAAAAGTTCTGTTTGTGATGCTGTTTTTCCAATCTATATTCATGTGTGGATATTATTATTTCAAAAGGTATTCTTTTGCTAAAACCTCGGTAATCTTATTGATATTGTTTATAATACTCATATTTGGAGCAATATTGATGGTGCATCTATCCATGGAACATGGTAATATGACATTTAACCTGAATAGTGATCAACAGCAAGCTTTTAATATAGGTTATGAAGCAGGACACTCTATGGGGCTCATGGCTTTTACCTCCGATGCTATAATCAGGGCTTGTAGTGTTATTATAGATATTGTGGTACCTATAGGTATGTGGACTGTATCCTTTTTTAAACTGAGAGAAACAGAAATTTAATATTATGGATTTTAAATCAAATAAGCCGATATATCTGCAAATAGTGGACTTCTGTTTTCAGAAAATGCTGACCAATGAATGGGCCGAAGAGGAGCGCGTTCCCTCTGTCAGAGAGTTGGGTACAATATTGCAGGTCAATCCCAATACAGCCATGCGGGCTTTTGAATATATGCAGGCAGAAAATATAATCTATTCAAAACGTGGTATGGGATATTATGTAGCAGAAAATGCCCGTAAACAAATACTGAATCTTCAGAAGAAAGATTTCTTCGAGGAAATGCTTCCTGAAACTTTCAAGACTATGGAATTGCTGGATATCAGTATAGATGAGGTGGTTGATAGGTATAATAAGTCAAAAGGATAGAGATATTATGAAAAAATATGCAAATAAAATTTTAGCAGGTATGATAGCAATCGTTGTAGTATGTATAGTTGTTATAGTATACAAACTTATTGATATACTGACAGCGTCTTTGTGATAGGAAATAATAAGAGGAAGTGATGAGACTCAATACTATAAAATACCCATTCTTAACAGGTAAGAATGGGTATTGATTTTTATTTTTTGTCTTTATTTTCTTCGGTTTGTTTACTTTGCTCTGTCGTCTGGGTGTTGCTTCTTGACGATGGTCTGTTACCGGTGCCATAAGACGGTCGCTCTGTGCCGCCGGATGAAGGTCTGCCACTATTACCGGGTTTATTATCCTCCGACGGTCTAGTTGTAGGCCGACCTGAATTGGAAGTGCTATTTCCTGGCCGGTTTGTATTTGACGGCCTACTGCTTTCCGGTCTGTTCGGTTGTGATGGACGAACGGGCTGAGACGGCCGGTTAGGATAAGTGGTGTAAGGTGGCCGTGGAGCAATTCCGGCAGGGGGGATGTCTTCATACATAAAGTCGTATCGGGATAACCTTCCGTCCCAAAACTCTATCGCATAGGCTTCATTTCTGTAGGTATAATACTCATATACGTCCTGTCGTCCGTCTTGTGTATAAGTGGAAGATAACACTCGTATTGGTTGTCCCATTATTTGGTTTACCTCATTTTGAGTCATCCCTATAGCCAGATTTGAAACATCCGCGAGCCGCATAGTACCACAGGCTGAGAATAGCAGAATTGTAAATATGGTGATGAATATCAACTTTTTCATAACAGTTCCTTTTAGTAGTTTGTTTTCCTATTAGAACATAGAAAGTGGTGAAAGGTTTAATCTGGTTTACATAAATTAAGGGATATACTATTTTCCTTTTCCGAAATATACGACCTGTTTCACAACAGCATTTGTTATACGTATAGACGATATTAGCCGGCCTGTATTTTCTGAGAATACATCCACATTCCACACGTGTGTAGAGCGTCCTTTATGTTGGATTATCCCTTTTGCCCGGACTGTGTCGCCTACATTAGCACTCGATATATGACTTGCGCTTATCTGCATACCAAAGCATCGTTCATCACTTGCACATATGTTATTCGAACCTGCTCCTGCCAACGATTCGGCAAGGGAGATGGTTGCCCCGCCATGCAATATGCCCATAGTTTGAGTCATCTGTTGGGTAACGGGCATAATCGCTTCAAGAGACATTGGATCATCAGATTCTATGAATGTGATGTTCAATGTCTCCAGGAAGGTATTCTTTATTCGCTCTCGTATATTATTTGTATCAAGCTTCATTCTTTATTAATTCTGTCCTACAAGAAAACCGTTAGCTACAATAGCTCCGTCTCCTTCCAGTTCTACTATATAGGTCTGGGTTGGATCCATTATGCCTTGTATAACGGAGATTTCTACATAGTCTGTACTTGTCACATTGTAGAAAAGAGCAAATTCACCTATCTGACAACGTTTTACATCAGTATATTTTTTATTTGACTTAGTCAACTCCGGATCGACAGATACCCAGCCTTTTTCGGCAAGGAACGGACAATCGCTGGTCATGGTAAGTTGTATTCCGCTATTAAGGGTCACACGGACAAGCCGGCTGTACATTCTTTTGTTTATGCTTTTTACCTTCTTTTCTTCATACACTTTATCTTTGGTATTGAAAGATAAAACAACATCACCAACTTCTAAGGTTTCAATATTCTTTTTCTTATCGTCGAACATCGTTATTTTTGTGCCGGCAGCCAGACTAGTGCTTTGTGCAACCATACTCACGCTGAGGATAAAAAAGCAGGCCAGTGTGAAAAGGAAGAATCTGATTTTCATATTAATTTCGTTTTTCTATGTAAAGTTTTATGCAAAGATAGAAATATTTTGCAAAATGCCTCTGGCTGATAATATATATCGATAAATATAATTATAATATATCAAAACAATCACTCTACAGTAACAGATTTTGCAAGATTGCGCGGCATATCCACATCTCTGTTTTTATTCACAGCTATATGATATGCAAGTAATTGCAGTGGGATCGAAGTTAATAGCGGATCAAGGCACTCTTCTGTAGCCGGGATCTCGATATAATGATCAGCCAATGCTTTCATTGTTTCGTCACCTTCATTGATGATGGCTATGACACGGCCTTTACGGGCTTTTATTTCTTGTATATTGCTGACTACTTTTTCGTAGATAGCACTATGCGTGGCAATTGTTACTATCGGCATTTCGTTATCAATTAGAGCAATAGGGCCATGCTTCATTTCAGCCGCAGGATAACCTTCGGCGTGGATATATGATATTTCCTTCAACTTTAAAGCTCCCTCCAAGGCAATCGGGTAATTGTAACCACGGCCTAAATAGATAAAGTTCTGTGCGTAGGTGAAGATTAACGAGAGTTCTTTTATCTTATCGTTCAACGTAAGAACACGTTCTATCTTTGCCGGAATACTTTGAAGTTCTTTTATTACTTTCAGATATTTATAGTCAGGTATAGTTCCTTTCTCCTTAGCAATAGCAAGCGCCATCATTGTCAGGACGGTAACTTGTGCTGTAAATGCCTTTGTGGAAGCAACCCCGATTTCGTGCCCGCAATGTGTATATGAACCGGAGTCGGTATTGCGGGGAATGGAAGAGCCTACCACATTGCAAACCCCATAAACAAATGCACCAGCCTTACGGGCCAGATCGATAGCTGCAAGTGAATCGGCGGTTTCTCCCGATTGCGAAATAGCTATAACAATATCATCGGGGCAGATTACCGGATTACGGTATCTGAATTCCGATGCATATTCCACTTCCACCGGAATACGGCAAAATTCTTCGAACAGATATTCGCCTATCAATCCTGCATGCCAGGATGTACCACATGCTATTATTATAATGCGCCGCGCATTAACGAATCTCTCTTTATGGTCTATAATACCCGACAGAGTCACGTGTGTACCTTCGACATTGATACGTCCACTCATGCAGCTTTTTAATGTTTCGGGTTGTTCGAATATTTCTTTCAGCATAAAGTGTGGATAACCTCCTCTTTCCAGCTGGCTGAGGTTCATTTCCAATTCTTTAACTTTCGGAGTATGCTCGATATTCGATATCGTGACTATTTTGGGTTCTTCGTCCCTTTTGATAATGGCTATTTCTTCATCGTCGAGATATACAACTTTTTTTGTAAATTCGATAATCGGTGATGCATCGGAACCTATAAAGAATTCTCCTTCACCTATTCCTATTACCAGAGGACTGCTTTTACGGGCGGCGATGATCTGGTCGGGATTTCCTTTTTCTATTACAGCGATAGCGTAAGCTCCAACTATCTGATTTAGCGCAATCTGTACGGCAGAGAAGAGGTCACAGTGATTTATCTGTTTTATATATTCGATCAATTGCACCAATACTTCAGTATCGGTGCTGCTATGGAATGAATATCCGTTATTTATCAGTTCGGCTTTTAGAACAGCATAATTTTCGATGATCCCGTTATGGATAAGGGCCAGTGATTCCGATTGGGAGTAATGGGGGTGTGCATTGGCATTACTGGGTTCACCATGTGTAGCCCAACGTGTGTGTGCAATACCGATTGTGCCTGTTGTGTCTTTGTCGCGGGCGTATTCTTCAAGGTCTTGTACCCGTCCTTTGGCTTTATATACCGATAGTTTATTTTCTTCGTTGATGATGGCAACTCCCGCACTATCGTAACCTCTGTATTCAAGCCTGTGTAATCCCTTAATTAAAATTGGATAGGCTTCCCGAAAACCAATATAACCTACTATTCCGCACATATATTTAATATTTTTTTATGCAAAGATAAACAGAAAGACTTTTTTTTAACGTTAAATTGGGTCTTTAACAACTTTATTCTATTTTTTCACCGTTTTTTTATCTTTGTGTTATTTGATGTGATTTATACAGACTAAGTTTATAACTTAATACATTAGTCTTTATACATTGTCTTATTATATTTGCCAGCCAACCAATGCCGGATAGTCCGGATACTTTTTATTTTAACCTGCGTTTGCAATTTATTGCTAAAAGGTAACAAAGGTAACACAGAAAACAATTAATAATTAAGAATGAAAAATTAATAATTAGCTTATCGTGTTGAGCAGAGCGGAGTATCCTGTTTATAAAAAAACTCCGTGCTACTCCTTTTACTCTGTGTTTAAATAAAAAGTAACAAAAGTAATGGAAACAATTAAAAATTAAGAATGAATAATTAAGAATTGTGTTTCTGTTACTTTTTCAAAAACCTGACAAAGTTGACACTTTTGCAATGTTTTTCATTGTTACCTTTCCAATTAAAAAGGTAACAAAGGTAACACATGTATCAGTAAACAGTGAACAACTCGTATCTCATATAACTTTTAACTTATTACTCATTACTTACTACTCCCTCAATCCGTTCTCGATGTATATCCCGGCGGCAGAAACGGATAAAGATTCACCTTGGGCTTCTCCACCGGAGCGGCGGATGGTTGAGCGACAGTCATCTGTTCCATAACTTGCCCTTGTTCAGTTTGCTCTTGCCCATTTTTCACTTTTAATTCTTCACTTTTCACTTTTAGTTCTTCCTCCAGTTTCCTGTCCACGGCCGCCACTACCTCCGCATTGAGCGAGCCGCCCGGACGGAAGCCGTTCTCCTGTAAGATCATCAGTTGCCGTTTGGTTTCTTCATCCTGTACTTCGATGACCAGCGGACGGCGCTCCGATGCCAATAATCGGTCTTTGTCTTTCTTCCTTTCCTCCCGGTCGAGGACGTACTTTATAGCACGGATACTCGGCGGGCAGA
This sequence comes from Dysgonomonas gadei ATCC BAA-286, assembly GCF_000213555.1. Taxonomy (GTDB): domain Bacteria; phylum Bacteroidota; class Bacteroidia; order Bacteroidales; family Dysgonomonadaceae; genus Dysgonomonas; species Dysgonomonas gadei. The sequence goes on along the minus strand of NZ_GL891986.1, from coordinate 231,731 downwards.
ATTTCTTTTCCACTACACGGCATTTCTCCACATCGTTCAGCGGATCGTTTTTATCGGGGACATAGGTGATCTTCTCTTTTTTCTGTACATACCCTTCCAGTAATTGTTTCAGTCCTATCCGTGCCGAGGCTATCATCACATCTTCGCGGTGGTCGATGGCCTCTTCTACCGCTTCTCCGAATTCAGGCTTTACCTTTTTCCATTCGTAAAATGTCTTCCGGCTGATTTTAAATGATTTGCAGATTTCTGATATGCTGCACAAGTCCTGCTCTATCATCCGGATAATCTCTGTTGCAATTTTTTCTTTATACTTCATAAGATACTTAAATATTAATGTTAATAATTAGTTTCTTATATAGATAAAGTTTTTTTGATAAATTTGAAGTTCGTGCTGATATCGTATCTGTGTGTTGGTAGTAAAAGGTTTGCCCTGCAAGTAAGACACAGACAAGATCTCCGCGCTGGCGGGAGGAGGGGAATAATCAAAAATAAATTACATGAAAGAACATAATTGCAGAGTATGCGGTTTAGATATCGAAGATAAACCTTGGGGTGAAGATGAGAAGTGTCCTACTTATGAAGTTTGCTTATGTTGTGGGGTGGAATTTGGAAACGAGGATTATACCATTGAATCTACTAAAGAATATCGTAAGCAGTGGATAAAGAAAGGTTGTCTGTGGTTTAACTCAAAAAAGAAACCTGAGAACTGGAATTTTGAAGAACAGATGCTAGATATTCCTGTTGAATATAAATAATGTCCCCGCCCGCGCAGACGTCCCGTGTGTGGCGTATTTTTACTTTATTGTTTTTATTCCGTTATAACTCAAACAACTTCTAAATCATTTACCCATCAACCCCTTACTTACATACCATCTGAATTGCACCAATTTCCAGCCCTTGCCCGGAGAAAATATCAGCGTGTATCCGGCAAACAGGACAAGAGATGCCATCCATTTCTTGCATTCCGCCAATACCCTGTTCCTATATGCCTTCGGAGAGACACCTTTTGTGCGAATCCGCTCGCTTTTTCCTATGGAATATGTCAACTCTTTGAAATGTGCTATAGTCAGTTTCTTTTCGGGTATATAGTGATGAATACCCATCTGAGGCAGATAATAGAATTGCTCATTACCACGTGTAAACCTGTCGTAAAGGTCTTTTTCTTCCGCCCCTATCAGCCCTGTGCCTTTCCGTCCGAGTTCGACATTAAAAAGCCCGTATTTTTCAAAGACTTCTTTTCTGAATGCAGAATTTCCTCCTCCGGGATATTTTCCGTTCCTGAACGGTTTCACTTTATCTCCTTCATACAATGCACCTCCAAGAAGCTGCTCGGTATAATGGGATAACCATTTTGGTTTTTCCACCTCATAGACGGGGACAATAGGGCCTCCGCAGGCATTCACCTCCGGATAGGTATTAAAAAAGTTATTTATTGAGGATAAATATGATTCGAATACAGTTGCGTCATCGTCCACAAAGACAAGAATATCCCCCCTGCTCTCCTTCACACCTCTGTTGCGGGCATACGACAACCCCTGATTTGTTTCCATAAAATAGCGGAATCCGACCTGTGGATAATCTTCCCTGAATCGGTTGCAGATACTTTCCGTACTGTCTGTACTGTTATTATTTATAAGCACTATCTCATAGTCCGTGTATGGAAAATCCTGTTCTGCAATGCTTTTCATGGCATTGTAGATATATTTTTCCCTGTTGTAAGTACAAAATATGACGGAAAATTTCATCTTGTTTTATTCTTGTTTTTTCCTGACAAAAGGCACTACTACCATACCGATCAGTAACAATACCAGGGCAGCGGATGAAGCAGTAGCAACTGTGCGGCTCAGATAATAGTCTTTAGGTTCGAACTTGAATACAATTTCATGCTCGCCCGCAGGAACACGCATTGCCCTCAGTGTCCAGTCGGCACGGAAATGCGGCGCTTCCTTTCCGTCAATATATGCCTGCCAGCCGTCAGAGAAATAAACCTCCGATAATACGGCTAGTTGCTCTGTTGCGGCTTTCGACTTATATTTAAGTATATTCGGCTTGTATTCTGTCATTTTAATTGTGGCTGTCGAATCCGTAACGATATTCAGCCCCGACAACTCCTGTTCGAAGCGTTTATCTACAACCGCCATTTCAAGCGGGTTAAGGGTATTAACAGCCGCAATTTCTTCATCGGCATTATTCACAAACTTATACGCCGGCACAAACCATGCTTCACCCAAAGCATACGGATTCACTATCGGTGCCAGTTCCGGATGATAAATCACATATTTGGCATTCAGCATATTCAAAGCTGTAGTGGCTCCGAACATCGGAGAAATACTATCTTGCATAGCCTGATTGATAGTCTCGGGACTTCCCTGCCCTTGTTGAAGTTTAGCGACTTCCTGCTGCAATAACGTATTCGCTTTTTGCCGTATAAATCCGACTTCGTTAAACAAACGGTGGTCTATCAACTCCTGATAACGCTTCAATTTGGCGGCATGATAGCCACCTATAGATTTATGATAATAAGACGTATTTGCATCTTCGAATGTATTTGCAAGATTCAATACCCTGTACGATGGATATTTATCTTGCAGGATAATCTTATCAACTGTCGCTTGTGGGAAACTTTGAGTTTCGTATGTATTCTTATTTACAAATTTAGAGTCATTCAGATAGCGCTTGTCTACACCCCAAAGATCAACCAATACCAACAATATAATAGCTATAGAACCATATAATGCCAGTTTTTGTTTTTCCATTTTGGTCCGGAGTGAGAAAAACAGCACTGCACCTGCCAGCAATACAAATATCAATGAACGCAGCGCGTCGGACGATAACAGATCTTTACGGTCGGCAAGCAAGGCATTGTAATACCAATCAGGAACCTGCGTGCGCCAAGCGGCATCGGCTTCAGCCATAAAATTGAAGAAGAAGCCCGGTGCAATCCAAAAGAACAGGCACAATCCACCTATTATGCCGAGAGAGATATAAAGTGCCTTTTTCAGTTTTTCTTTATCTATATCTGCCGTAAAGAACTCTTTCAGTCCCCATACGGCAATTATCACCATCGTGAGCGCCGGGATAACTAAGGCTGTAGATACCGCCCTGAACTTGCTATACAGGGGGAAGTGGTAGAAAAACAGATCGTTGAACCACTCCATATTCTTACCCCATGCAAGAAAAATAAAGAATATGGTCGCAATCAGCAGTCCCCACTTTACTTTGCTACGGATTACAATCATCCCCAATACAAAAAGGAAACATATAATCGCCCCGAAATAAACAGAGCCTTGAGTAAATGGCTGAGCACCCCAGTATGTATACGCCTGTACTCCTTTAGGGTCTACTTGTGCTCCCTGTTTCACCATTTCTTTATACAAATTCGAAGACTGGTCCAATGTACCGCCGGATACACCTCCATGTATATTCGGTATCATCAGGGTGAAAGTCTCTGCTTTCCCGTAACTCCAGGCAAAGACATAATCTTTGTCGAGCCCCGTCGATTGTTTTTCTCCGGCAGAAGCCGCAGCAGCGGTAAGCTCCGATTTTCCCCGTGTACTTTCCCTTGCCATTTCCATATTGGCATAGATACTCCCCATATTACACAAAGCAGCGAGTACCAGCGCGACAGCCATCGCTCCTGATGCTTTAAGCAAGGATTTTATATCTTTCTCCGAAATCATCTGCACGGCAAACGCGATAAACAGAATAGCACAAAGGATTCCTGTATAATAAGTTATCTGCAAGTGATTGCTTTTAATTTGTAAGGCCAAACCTAAAGCGACGAGAAAACCGCCGAGAAGTATTTTCTTCCGGAACAGCACCATTATCCCCGCCACAATCAGTGGCATATAAGCGAGTGCCCACGCTTTGGTCACATGTCCGGCTTCGAGTATAACGATATTATAGGATGACAGCGAATAGGCGATTGCCCCAAGTATGGAGAATCCGGGCTTGAAACCCATCAGGCAGAATAATATATAAGCCATCAGCATACCGGCAAAAACAGGCCCGGCTGAGCTTCCACCCAAGGCCTTCAACGGATATTCTATATAATCGAGAAAATTGGGGCTACCACCCCATATACCTATCTGGTAGGCAGGCATACCCGAAAACATAGCTCCTGTCCAGGCAGAAGATTCTCCTTCATTATTATAATATTCTCGTAATTCCTGCGATCCTCCGGTATAGTGCATCACATCGTTCTGAGACAATATCTTTCCTTCCATCAACGGGCTGAAATAAATCATCGTTATTGCCAAAAAAGCTATAATAGCAATAATATGCGGCAATATTTTCCCAACTAATGATTGTTCCTTTTTTATCATCCTATTTTATTATTTTTTGTTTTTCTTGAGTATATAAATCAGCGAGCTGCTTTTCTCCTTATCGGCCAGTGTACGCAGGAAGAATATTCCGCCTTTTGCTAACCCTACTATAGTAGCCATTAAAGTACCTTTGTTTTTCTCGCTAAGCATGGAAATATAAAAGGCATCGAAGTACATTGGCTTCACATCTATCACTTCGAAGTGGTGCTTCTCTGCCAGACGCTCAAAATCGGGAAGAGAAAAATGCCATAAGTGACGGGGTACGTCATAAGCTGCCCAGTATTCTTTATAATGAACGGCATCGAGTGAGCTTTTATTAGGCAATGCGATAATAACTGTTCCGTCATTTTTCAATATGGCCGAAAGATGTCCCATCACATGGTTCAGATGTTCCATATGTTCAAGTACATGCCACATAGTTATGACATCCTTTGTTTTTTCACATACGTTATAAAGATACTCGGAACATTGGCAATCAATATCAAATTTCTGTTTTGCATACTTGCGTGCAGATTCAGATTTTTCAATGCCTGTAACGATCCATTTTTCTTCTTTCATCTTATTCAGAAAATAGCCTGTGCCCGAACCGATATCAAGCAGCATTCCCGTTTTTTTAGAAGCATAGCGGCTCACTATTTTCGATTTGGATTTCAATGCGATCTTCCTTGCCAAATGGTACAAGGTATTTATAATACCTCTATGTGTGTCGGAATGGGAAATGTATTCCGGAGCGTCGTAATAAGGGCCAATCTCATTTTCGGCAGGAAAATCTTGTGTAAGCGCAAAACCACATGATTTACACTGGCAAATATCAAATATTTCCTGTGTTGTCAGATAATCTTTACAGGATAGATACGGAACCAGTTCTATACTTCCGCAAACAGGACATATATCGGTGTGTATTTTCTTCATCAACGCTTAAATTGTGTCCTGTCCACTTCATCGAAACTTTTGATAATCTGGCAATCCGCCCAATCAGTATAGTCGTCATCATTGGAATCGACCACGATAATTTTTCCGGCTCCGGCATTTCTTGCAGCCTGCAAACCGGCTACTGCATCTTCGAAGATAATTACTTCTCCGGGCTTTTTATTTATTACAGACAATGCTGTCTGGTATATCTGTGGATCGGGCTTGCCTTTTATCTTACCATTATTGTAAACTACCTTATCATACTCGAACCAGCTGGAGAGTGGCAGATGCTCGAAGTAAAAATCAAGATTTTCTTTACCTGATGCCGTCGCTATTGTAAAAGGAATATTCTCATCTTTCAGGAAATCGAGAAAACCGGTGACTCCGGGAGCCAGCTGCATGTCTGTATTTAAGCATAATTCCTGATAAAGCAACTCTTTTTCCATTGTATAATCGATTATCTGCTGGTCGGAAAGTTGCCCTCCAAAGATAGAGATAAATATATCGCGGTTATTTTTTCCATGCATTTTGGAAAATTTATCATCATCGGAAAGATATAAGTCATGTTTTGTCAGGAAAATATCCCATGCTTTGTTATGCAATTTGGTATCCCAAAACAATGTCCCGTTAAAATCGAAAATTACTCCTGAAAACGACATCTGTTAAATATTAAATTGAGAGACAAATGTACGAAATACTTGGATATGGTCGCAGACCTTTTTGTGACTTTTATATGTATAAGCCTTAATTTAAAATTTGCAAGGTCTTTTATCTCCTTGGTTAACGAGATATTATAAATAGGGAAAGATTATTTAGCTGCTACTTTTCTATTGCATTCCGACACGTGTTTTACTGGCAAATATTACTTATGTGAATCTGTTGTTGAGTTTCAACGTTCAGTTCTTTTCTACGCAATTCCTTACTTATATATTAGTTCTTAGCCTATCTCTGCCATGCCCTTCCTTTTGATATTGCCCAAAAGGAACACAAGCAATCTGTGATTGAGTGTAGTAGAGAAGAACTGAGCGTTTAATTTGTACGCACTTTGTTCCTGTGATTATTAATTCAAACGCAGATTAGCGTATATAATAAGAATTTATTCGTTAATTTGTGGCTGATACTTATTATTTATGATCAAATACGTTTACATTATCACTTTATCCCTTACAGGATACCTTTTTTGCGGTTGTACCCCCTACAATGCAGATAGGGTAAATACTTCACTGATACAGGGAAAATGGATATTAACAGATGTAAACAGAGCTATCTACGACAGCATAAATGTTGATTATAATAAAGAACGTACATACCTGATTTTCGAGGATGACAAATGCGCTCAGCATATGTCAGACTGGGAAGACACCTTAACCTTCAGATTTACAATACACAATTACCAATTGAATTTATATAAAGACGATACCCCCTTCCGAAGCCTGGATATCGATGCCCTGTCAAAAGATTCGCTGGTACTTTCGCTTGCCGATAACAAATGGGTATATAAAAAAACAGAGCAATAATACCGCTATTATTGCTCCGTCCTATCTTTAATATATTTTTTATTCTTTTCTCTGAACAAGATATTGATCTGTTGTTATTATCACAGATATATCATTCCCAAGTCTTTCGTTTTTTTTATCTATAAAAGTAAGCGATCCATTTTTCGTCTTCCAATCTGTCACCCATATGTAAATGCTCTCTGTTTTTCCGGTTTCTGCTTCTGTATAAAAGCGGTAAATAACATCATCTACTATTACTATGGGATAGGGTTCACTATCTTCTATTTCATTTGTCTTCGGATTGAGAGAACTCACAATACAATATTTCTTTCCCTGCTCATTTTTGTAAAATCGATACGAAGTCTTGGTCTTCAACAGGGCATCTTCCATTATCTTCGTCTCATCAGGTTGATACAAACTATTGTAATAATAAGCGCATCCGGTGATATCCCATGGGGCTTTTGACAATTCCTCGAAATGAGACTCAACCATCACTTTCGACACATCTGTATATGCCGGAGCAATATCAACATTCCGGTTGGCTTTCATGTCGAATACTTTAAATTTCATACCTGTGTTCCCAATAGTTCCCGGATAAATATCTTCAGTTTTAAATATCCCCTTCGATGGGTCTAATCGACGGATGATCTGCTTTGTTATAGTATCTTTTGGTTCTCCTGCCAGATAGGTAAAATTAAAATGAACAGTATCGCTACTTGCTGTGTATGTCCCCTCATCAATTACTTGATCTATGACATTATAACTCTTAAACTTATATTCATTATCTTCCGGATCGATATAAAATCGTGTTCTGAAACCATCATACTCGATAAGCCTTAAACCGGGAAATATCTGCTGTTCGCCTGACGGATAAATATAAATTATATCCTTCTGGTAATAATATGTTTCCCAAAACCCGATCAGATCATCTGCTGTCGCACTTACCGGAGGTTCCGGATCTGGTATCACGGGCTCGTCAGGCTGATCGCTGTTACTGACGCAACTTGATAATCCCAGAAAAGAGAGAAACAGTATATAGAAGATTTTTTTCATCGTTTTGTAATAATGGACCATTGTGTAATATTAGAGAGCAAAGATATATAATTCTGCTACAAGATTAGTCTGTCTATAGTTTTTTTATATTATTGAAATACTTAAGCCTCTATTTTTAACAGCTTTACATAGACATCAACGATGGAATACTTAATATATTGCATCATTGAGACTGCTTGTTCAATAGCATTGTATATTCGTAATCATAATCTTTTACCATAACATACATCTCATCGTCGGAAACAGAGAGTATTTTAAACTGAATTTTCTTTGGTTTCAACCTGTTTGCCTTATTCAGCAGGTAATTATTATAGTAGATGGTTATAAAATCACCTTCCATCTCATATTTTCCGGTTATATTGAATACTATGACTCCTTCTGCGGCTTCACCTTTGTGAAACACCATATTATCGCGGAATATATATGTATCGGGAAATTCTCCGGCAGGTTTTGTCTTCTCACCTTCTGTACGCTCTGCCTCAACCCACCTGCCTACAATATTTTCTTTCCGGAAAGATTGTACAAATAGACTGTCCTGTGATTTTATCAGCTGCGTAAAGCTGAGAAAAAGGGCTATGACCAATAGATATTTTCTCATTATTGTGGTTTGTGTTAATTGTATTTATATATGCAAAGATATAATAAGCATTTCAATTTTATAAAGATTAAGGTGTATATCCTGATAGATATACACCTGTCACTTTCATTCAAAAACCATTCACCTAAACCTATATTTAATTACCTCTTGTTACTTCTTTCCGAGCCTGTATTCGACACCATTCTTAAGTCGCTTCTACCCGAAGAAGACTGCGTGGCCTTACTGTTGCGGTTATCACCACGGCTTGTAGACGGGCGGCTCTTTACATTGTCATTCCTGTTGGAGCGGTTATCCCGGCTGCCATATTCGGAACGCTTGTTGTCATTCTTCCTTTGGCTATTGTTGTAATTCTTGTCCTTATTACGGTTATTGTCGTAACCATCCTTGCGGTTATTATTATAACTATTATTAGGACGACCGCTATTGTATTTATGGTCTTTTCTATTGTTGGAATACCAAGTCACTCTATTGTTGCGGCTATCATGATAACGATGGTCACGGCTGTCCCGAATCACTATCTGGTTACGGTGGCCTCTGTAACGGGCATAGTCCCGGTAGTGAATATGATGATATCTCCACGGATCACGTACGTTCAGCACCACTTTATATAGCCCGTATAAGTCATAGTTACGGTATCCGTATGGTAAGTAACGTGCCGAAATCCACCGTCCTCTGTCAAAATAATAGAATAACCCCACATTTACATCATAGTAACAGTCTATATCAGGGAAATAATAATATCCCACGTAATCATATCCTACGGGACCCCATGCCGGTTGACGGCCTATATTGATACTTATATTTATATTTTGGGCTTCAACTGTGCTATAAAATGATGTAACACCTATGAATAACGCAAATGCCAATAAAAACTTTTTCATAACTTTAAATATTAAAAGGTGAATACTGAATTTCATCTCTTTGTATCTTTGATATAATAACGGCAAAAAGGATTAATTGAAACACCCTTGCTTAACTTTAATTAACCTTCAGGCAGAAGATATACTAATTTAGCAAGAATGGATAACCTGACATACCATATAAATCCTTTTATTTGCATTAAGATTATTAACCATTAAAACAGAACATTATGAACCAAAAATTTTGCCAAAGCTGTGGAATGCCACTGAATGCGAGTGAAGATTTCGGAACGAATGCAGATCAAAGCAGGAATGACGAATACTGCACTTATTGTTTCAAAAACGGTGAGTTCACCGAAGATATCACAATGGACGAAATGATAGAGCATTGTGTGCAATATCTGGACGATTTTAACAAAGACACGGAGCAAAAACTAACGAAAGAGCAGGCTGTTTCCCAAATGAAAGAGTATTTCCCAACATTAAAGCGCTGGGCATCTGCATAAAAGAATGAAGGAGACGACTCAAAACGGGTACGATAAAGCTGTAAACCGGGTGATAGATTATATCAACCGTCATTTATTCGAAACCCCTGATATAAAACAACTATCGGAGATAGCCAACATATCCGGATATCATTTTCACCGGATATTCAAAACTACCATCGGAGAAAATATCAGGGGCTACATCAAACGTATCCGTCTCGAGTACATTGCCGAATGCTTACAAATGACCCATTGCAGTCTCGACGAAATAGCCGCCAAAACAGGCTATGGAACAAAACATGCATTATCTAAGGCCTTCAAAAAGCATTTCGGCATATCACCTTCAGCTTTCCGGGCACAAGACAGAGACCCTTTCAATTTCTTCGGAAGAGGTGAACGAAAAGTTATACAATTATCGGTAGATATGAGGGAAGTCGAACCCAAGAAGCTGGTTTACATTCGTATTATAGATTCGTACGGCTCTCCCGAATCGTATCGTACCGCATGGAAAAAACTGGGGCAATTCGGAAAGAAGAACAATCTGTTGAATCATTCGACAGAATTTATCGGACTCAGTTTTGATAATCCCACGATAACCCCTCCGGAAAATTGCCGTTTCTACGCCTGCTTTACGGTAGGAGAAGAGGTAAAACCCTCAGGCGCTTTTGGAGTACAGCATTTAAGCGGAGGCTTATATGCTGTTTTTACTCTTAAAGGCTCTTACAATAAATTGTTGGATATGTACTATAATATCTATATGATATGGCTACCTCAAAGTGGTTATAAATTGAGGGGCGGTGGCTCATTCGAAAGATATCTCAATAATCCCGACCATGTGAAGGAAGAAGATATTCTGACAGAGATATATATCCCTGTATCGAAACGCTATAAACAACAAAATTCCGTACAGTGAATGCCATACAATATACCGAAGCCAAAAGCATCCTGTCGAAATTACAGGGAAGCGACCCGATGTTCGGACTCACCTACAACATGAATCTGTATAGGGGGTGTCAGCACGGTTGTATCTATTGTGATACCCGCAGTGAATGCTATAGAGTAGGCAATATAGCACGGATTTCTGTGAAAAAGAATGCTCTCGGATTACTCTCCGGGGAATTGAAAAGCAAACGCACAAAGGGAACTATCGGTACAGGGTCTATGAACGATCCCTATATGCCTGTAGAGGCTAAACAGAATATAACACGGAAAGCAATGGAAATAATTTCCAATTACAGGTTCCCCGTTCATGTTATCACCAAAAGTGATCTGGTAACACGCGATTATGATATTTTGCAGGATATAAGTAAAATATACGCTGCCGTAAGCATTACAATAACGACATCCGATGACGCTCTGGCAAAAAAGTTGGAACCCAATGCCCCATCATCATCCGACAGATTCAGAGCTATCGAATTTCTGGCAGAGAAAGGAATATATACGGGCATTACCCTTATGCCCTTACTGCCCTTCATCAATGATACAAAAGAGAATGTAAAAACAATAATACAAAAAGCCAAAGACGCCGGAGCATCTTATATTATCCCTATGCTTGGCGTAACATTGCGAAAAGGCTCACGTGACTACCTGTATAACACATTTGACAAGGATTTTCCGGGGATGCGAGGCCTGTATGAAAAGACTTTCGGAGAACAATATATCTGTCACAACAGCAATTATTACTCACTCCTTAATGAATTTACATACGAAAGCAACCGGGTGGGAATCCCGTCTCAGATGCAGTTTTACAAACCGCAAAAAGAACAGCAATTAACGTTATTCTAAAATTTAAACAGTTACTTAGTATAAAATGGATATAATTACACTATCTCCCGAAAATATCGCGACCGAACATATCTGCTGCTCGATAAGCAGCAAATCAACCGAAACTGGTGTTGCCGCTAAAAAAGAATGGCTTAGTTGCCGTATGCTGGAAGGTTTGAAGTTTAAGAAACTCGATGCCCGGGGTAAAGTATTTATAGAATATTTGCCCGCAGAAAATGCATGGGTGCCAATAATAGCAGACGGATACTTATACATTAACTGTTTCTGGGTATCTGGTTCGTTTAAAGGGAAGGGCTATGGTAAACAATTACTCGCCGAATGTGAAGCCGATGCACTCAAAGACGGATGTAAAGGCGTAGTATTGATTGTAGGTCAAAAGAAAAAGCCATTCCTTTCCGACAAGGCGTTTATGATGCGCCATGGATATGAAATAAGCGATAGTTGTCCTCCTTTCTTCGAACTGGCAGTAAAGTGCTTCGACAAGTCAGCTTCCTTGCCCCGTTTTAAAGATTCCGTACGGTTAGGGATGGGACAGGACATAAAAGGTATCGATATCTTTTATACGGCTCAATGCCCGTTCACCATACCATATACAAAATTATTAGAACCTGTTATTTTAGCCTCTGACTATCCGGTGCGGTTACACCAGATCACGACAAAAGAAATGGCGCAAAACCACTCGGCCCCGGTGACAAGCTACTGTGTTTTTATCAACGGGAAATTCTTTACAAATGAAATATTGACTCCCGATAAGTTGAAAAAAATAATAGAGAAAGAACTATAGATTTTTACAGTTCTCCAAATTCTCTGGCATACTTTACCGTACCTTTAATATCCGACAAACCACCGTCAATTAACTCTTTTGCCATAAATACATTGGACGGAACATTGAACGGAGGCTTTATTCCCCATTTGCTGGTAGGTACAAAGCCAAAACGCGGATAATACTCGGTGTGCCCCAAAACGACAACAGATTTATACCCAAGTTCACGCGCCTTGTCCAATCCGTAGCGGATCAATTGCTGGCCGACACCTTTACGTTGCAGGCCGGGGCTAACTGCCATGGGGGCAAGCGCCAGACTATCCTGAGATCTGCCCTCGTCTACAATACTGATTTTAGTAAACATAATATGCCCCACAATCTTATTCTCGACTATCGCGACAAGCGATAGTTCGGGTATAAATCCGTCACTCAGGCGTAAACGGTCTGCCAACCGTGCCTCTTCTTTTCTGTTGAATGCTTTTAGATTGATATCGTAAACCGCCGGAAAGTCACATGCTTCTTCCTGTCTTATTTCGACCTTCATGTCTTTATCTTCCATGGTAACAAGAAATTAAGTACCCCATAAAGATAATGAATTAATAATGAATAGGAAAGTAGTTATATAAAAATAACTATTGGACCTTGTTTAAATTTTATTCGGCTAAGTTTTCACAATTATTTCCACAGTGGGGGAATAACGTTACTTTTATCTATGGCTCTCTACATATATTTCGGCAATCTCTTCAGATTCGTAAATGTGATAGCCTACTGTGTTTTTTTGTGCAATATTGTACATGGCATATGCCACTTTCTTTACGTCTACCGGTTTATATCTTTTCAGTTTGCCAACAAAGAAAATTCCGAATATCTTCATGGCATATTCACCCAGTTTTTCCCCAAGTCTGAATTCTTTTCTGTTGCCTAATAGCAACGACGGACGGAATATTGAAATAGATTGGAATGGCAGTTTTCTTAATTCCTCTTCACACCTGCCTTTTGTCCGCAAATAGAAATTGTTGGATTTGGCATTTGCACCAATCGAAGAAATAATCGAATATTGTTTTATCCCTCTATTCACTGCGGCTTTAGCGAATTGGACAGGATAATGCAGGTCTACTTTTTCAAAAGCCTCTTCGGTTCCGGCCTTCTTTATTGTTGTGCCCATACAGCAAAACATATCATTCCCCTCTATCAAATCCTGATATGATTCAGGATTATCAAAATCTACAACATGCTGTATCAGCTTAGGATGTGATATTTTCGATCCCTTACGCACAAAACTGATAACTTTCTCATATACATTACTGGTTAGTAATGCTTTCAGTAGTTGTGAGCCTGTGAGTCCAGAACTTCCTATTATAATTGCTGTCTTGGTCATCTACAATATTTTGGGTTTAAAATGCGGCAAAGATAACATTATTATAATAAATCCGAGTTTTCTTATCCTATTTATGCTTACTTACCTGCTTTGACTATGTATAGATAATCAAAAAAACGGAATATTCATGTCTCCCGACTCCTAATTAAACTTAATTGCTCCAATTACATGATAATGTGAATATCTGAGCTGCTAACCTCTATTGTTTGATAATGTAATTAAAACCTATCCCTATCTGTATAGGTGTTGCGTTTTTGTATTCAATAACTTCCGGCTTCACTTTCGAAAAATCAAATGTGTTATATCCCAGCCAGCAACTCATAGCCCATCTGTCATCTATCGGAAACTGATATCCTAACCTTATTTCGTATACCAGGCGGTATTTATGCGCAGCGGCATCCATTCCTTTTGCTTTATTCAGATTGATACGGGTATATGAAAACCTGTTTTCAATAAAAATATATTTAGCCCTGTCTTTTTTATCGTCATATGCTATCGGAAGATAAAGTTTTGGAGCTATATATGGAGCCCAATACGTTCCTTTATAGGATGTTTCGGTATAGCTGTAAGGATTATCAAAACCATCAACCCCTATATTAGGATCATAATAACGGATACCCTGATTAAAACCTCCGGCTCTGAATCCGGCTTCTATGCCAAAGAACATATTCACATCATATTCGTAACCGAAACTCGCCCCAAGAGCGGCAGGGTCTTTAATCCCGTCTTTGCTATCAAATGCATAGTTGAGATTAAAAGATGCATCTATATCTATATTCAACTTATGTCCCTCCTGCCCCAGTACAGAGACGAACATCGTTATTGACAATATAAGAAACAATAGCTTTTTCATATCCGGTGATTTAATTATTCAACATCCAAAAGCATCTTCTGACAGACGCACATATATATGCTTGATAATAAGAACACAAGTAATAAAATGGTATTTTTCGCTCTCATGATATGTAGATTAGATACTATACAAATCTAAGAAAAAATATCATAAGATAGCGAATATTTTTATATATTGCACTGCTTTTCTCTGAAAGAAAAAATAATGAAAAAATTAGTATTTTGTTGTCTGTGTATTTTTGCCTTGATGGCTTGTGGTGAACGAAATGCCATCATAGGAAGATGGGCAATGGAGATAGACGGTACAGATGAGACATCTATCAAAATGCCTGATGATACCATTGTGTCACCGGAACTCCGTTTCGAATATGATACCGTATACATGGATGTGCGGACAAGCGAAGGCTCTGTCAGAAGCCAGTGCATAGGTATCTACACCATTAAAGGAGACAGCGTAATAATAACAGATAGCTACGGAAAACATCGGGAGTGTAAATTTGTACTGAAAGACAACATTCTTATTGTTATGGATAAAGACGATCCGGAGAAGATAGTGATGAGGCTGCGAAAGATAAAAGAATAGAGAATATAAAGAATCGAAAAGATTTTCCCCAGTTAACAGAAAGCTCCCTCAGGGAGTTTTTTTATTATGTATTATAAAAATTATCGTACTTTTATAACCTGTTAAACTACAAGTTATAAAATGTCCGACAAAAAAATCCTTTATTTTTATATAAATGCAACTTTTGGAAATAATATTGCATCAATGTAAGTAGAGAGTATAGTTAGCCGATGAACGAACAGTTATTAATAGCGGGATGTAAACGTGGCGAATCATGGGCTCGTAAGCAATTATACGAGTTACATGCACCGGTCATGATGGGAGTTTGCATGCGCTATACTAACGATAGGGAGACGGCTAAAGATATACTTCAGGATGGGTTTATCAAGGTATTTACCAAAATAGACACCTATTCCGAAACAGGTTCGCTAGGCGGTTGGATGCGCCGGGTTTTTGTAACTACAGCACTCGAATATCTCCGGCGAAACGACGCTCTGAAACTAAGTGTAAGCATCGACGATTACAATGAAGCGATGGAAAATGTTGATGTTTCGGCTTTGGATCAGATTTCGGCAGATGAGCTGATGGCATGTGTAGCTGCATTACCGGAAGGTTACCGGACAGTTTTCAACCTTTTTGCTATAGAAGGATACACACATAGCGAAATAGCAAATATGCTGAATATCAAAGAAAGTACCTCGCGTTCTCAATTTATCAGGGCGCGAAAAGTTTTACAAAATAAAGTGGAATCTCTATTAATGCATGAAAATGCCAGACAAGAAAAACCATAACGAACAACCTGACGAGTTCAGCAGACTGATAAGGCAAAAACTGGAAGATTACCGGATGCCTGTAGAAGCAGGCTGCTGGGACGAGATTGAGCTTCAGATGAAGCCCAAACAGAGGAAGTCTGTCTGGTGGATTGGGGGCTCTGTTGCAGCAATAGCTGTCATCGTGATTTTACTACTCTCTATACCCAAAAATGACGAGCCCCCTTTCAATCCGGTAGCAGGAATAAATAATTTCAATGCTACTGATATTAGAATATCAAAACCGGAGAAACAAACAGCCACAGTTACTAGCACAACTAACAACGATGTATTACAACTACAAGCTAAAAGATATCCGGTATCTATCTCCGGCAAGACAGATAAAGGGAAACTGTTAGCTGAGGAAAGCAACACTTTGAATGAGTCATTGCCTGTAACGATTACCGATACCATTAATCTGGCGCATGTAGAAGAGATTGTACAGGAAGTAGCTGCTGAAAACAATAATCTGGCTGAGAATAACGTCAATATTACTGATACTATTTCTGGTGCTTCGACTATACAGGAGAAGAAACCCATAGAGAAGACATCAAAAGAACCTGCCAGGCTATTAATTGCAAAGGCTGAGAATAATAACAACAAATGGCTCATGTCTGCATCGGTGTCATCAGGAGGAGGTTCCTCATCCAACGGAAATATGCATAAGGGTCTTATGTATGACTATGCTACGTCGGCAAACGTTTCAGAATCATTCTCTGATGCGGCTCCATCCTTGTTAAATAGAGAATTGAATGTTAATGATTTTTCAGAAATAGATCACTCTTTGCCGCTGTCATTCGGCGTGAATGTTCGCAAGGATATTAACAGGTATATCGGTGTTGAAACCGGATTGACATATACCTACTTGTCATCAAAATTCCAGAAGAAAGCGATTAAATCGCTAGAAGCCCGTCAGGAATTGCATTATCTGGGTATTCCTGTCAATGTAGTCCTGTATTTGTGGAACAGTTCAAACTGGAATATCTACCTGTCTGCCGGAGGTATGGTGGAAAAAGGATTAACCTACAAATATACAGAAGATATATATGACAAGAATAATAGTGCTGCTGTTGTTCATGACAAGGGTAGTATAAGTGGGCTGCAATGGTCATTGAATGCATCATTGGGTGCATCCTATATGTTCTATAATGACTGGAGTATATATTTCGAACCTCGATTCTCTTACTATTTTGATAATAAACAACCAATTAGCATTAGAACAGAAAAACCTTCAGTATTTGGTCTTGGTGCCGGACTCAGATACAAGTTTTAAAAGCAACACGGAAATTTTAATAACTTAAATCTTTAAACAATGAGAAAACTATTGTATTTATTATACATTAGCACATTCTGTGTATTGTATAGCTGTAGCGACAATGACAATACTGAAACCATCACCTACAAAATCCACGAACCGGTATTTATGAATGCCACCGCTTTTCGCAATTCCGTAAAGGTATCAGTCACACCTCAAGAGATTTCGCAAAAAGGCAAAATCTGCTTCTATGAGAATTATCTCTATATATCTGAGCCGGACAAAGGTATCCACATCATTGACAACCGCTTTCCTTCTGCTCCCAAAAATGTGGGTTACATAGAACTTATGGGAAATGCAGACCTGAGCATCCGTAACAATATGCTCTATGCAGATTCCTATATAGACCTTGTATGGTTTGATATAAGCAATCCTGCACAACCGGAACTCAAAGGTCGGTTAGAAAATGTCTTTGAAAAAGCTTTACCTCCAATGGAAGATTTCCAGTTTGGATATGACTATGCAATGTGCTATCCAAACAATGATAATAAAGATATCATAGTAGGCTGGACGCTGGTAGAAAGAACCGAAACTGTTAAACGGAATCCGGGTTGGTATTACGATTATGCATATATGGATAATAGTAGTAGTGGTAACAGTGCAAGCGGTTTGAATGGTTCCATGTCCCGCTTCGGATTATACCAGGGCTACCTATATACTGTAATTAATAATAGCATGAGTATATTTAACCTGTCCGGGGAGAAACCTGTAAAAGCTGCAGATAATATTTATATTGGAGGAAATGTAGAAACAATCTTCAGTTACAAGGATAACTTGTTTATGGGCACACCTACCGGAATGTTGATATATTCGGTAAAAGATCCTCTAAAACCCGATTATCAATCATCTTTGCAACATGTCTATGGTTGTGACCCTGTGGTTGTGGAAAATGATCTGGCCTATGTCACCATTCATTCGGGAAATATGTGCGGACAAAATGCAAATGAATTGTTTATAGTAGATGTAAGTGATGTAAAAATGCCAAAACAGATAGTATCTTATACAATGACCGGCCCTAAGGGTTTGGGAATAGATAATGGTACATTATTCCTTTGTGATGACGGTCTGAAAGTTTATAAATCGGACGACCCTCAGAAGCTGATGTCAAATCAACTGGCTCACCATAAAGGCATGAACGGATACGATGTAATACCGCATGGCAATACATTGATGATGATTGCTGAAAACGGTTTGTATCAATATGATTATAGCGATTTACAGAATATCAGGCAAATCAGCGTACTAAGTATCGGTAAATAAGGGATAATAAGATAAATGATAAAAAATGAGCCAAAATAAAATCCGGCTCATTTTTTATGTACTTATATATACAATTAACGCTCACCTGCTTTAGGATCGGGACCATATTGATTGTCTCCTTTTTCTCCTTCGGTGATAGCTAATATAAAGCTGTAAACTGGGATAAGCAGATACCAGCCGCTTTTACCTACATCATGCATGCGTCTGATGCCGACTGCTAAACCCGGAATTGCTATTGCTAAGGCAAACAATCCTATAACAATAAAAATAATGGCACTTAAGATGCCGGAAATAAATGCAAAGATTATTCCAAGAATATAAAGGACTATAATTGGGATTGTTGCTACCAAAGCAAACATCCAATACTCTTTGCGTCTTGCTCTTCCGTTAAAATCTGCATAATGTCCTTTTACAACTTTTAAAAACCACTCCATATAATTCTGTTTGTTACGTTAAGTTCCTACTCATATGGCTTTTCGGGTCCGCCTCGTTTGTGTATGGTCTCTGAACTCCATATAATTTTGTGTGTTTTGCGAATATATATAAAAAAACGAACAGTTTATGTATTTTAATTAAATTTTAATGCGGTTAATCTCAATCGTATCTGATATTGCATGTTTTTTTTAAATAATAGATAATTATATAAATATGTCAAAGAACTATATCAATTTGAACTTTAGATATAGATAAATATATCTGAATAAGATGACGGAAATATTCATAATTTAATCTATTTTAAATGTGGTATAAAAGCAAAGCGGTGTAATCACAAGATTACACCGCTTTGCTAAAGAGTTAGTACTCGGAGCGGGACTTGAACCCGCACAACCTAATGGTCACAAGATTTTAAGTCTTGCGTGTCTACCATTCCACCATCCGAGCAGCCTAAGAGCGAAAGACGGGATTCGAACCCGCGACCCCGACCTTGGCAAGGTCGTGCTCTACCAACTGAGCTACTTTCGCATTTTTACTGCCTGAGAAATTCTGTTAAACCAACTCTATGGCACCCATTCTCATTTAGCGAGTGCAAATGTAAAAAATGTTTTTGCTTTCTGCAAGGTTTATTCAAGCAAAATTAACGTGTGACATAAAAAACATCCGGATTCGATGTCGGACTGACTGAATATCTTTGTAAATGCAGATCCGATGACTCCGAAATCACCCTTCCTTTTTCCATTAAGTTATAAATTCTGCCACATTTTGAACATTTAGCATTTCCATCATCCGATGCTTTTACCAATACAGACCTCAATGCCTCATATGGGCAACTAAGATCGTAAGCCAGTAGATCCGGCCTGTCTGTCGCATAAAAACTATTGACAATCAACAGACCGCCATATCCTAAATATTCACCCACTAGTACAGGGTATTTCCCATTTATATATTCCTTGCTATTCCCAGGTGTTCGTAATATCTGATCTGCATAGGCTAAATTTAGCTTAAAGTTTACCTGTTCCACCGGAATAACATTTCTTTCCTCCTCTTTTCCACAAGAAGAAGCGATAAACATCAACAAACCTATTATTAATATATCTTTAATCTTTTTCATCTATATATAACGTAAATCATACAATCAATATTACTTCTTACTCCGTTTTAACGCTTCCAGATTCCGTTTCAGTCCGCTATACTTTGCCCGTTTCACTGCCGAACCTTTAAAAATAATCTGATATTCTTCAACATTCAGATTATCGAGCCTCTCCAAAGACAAATCCAGAAAAGCCTGTGACGGATTAAATTCCTCAGTCTTATGTGGCCTCGAATAACGGTTCCAGGGGCAAACCTGCTGACAAATATCACATCCGTAAAAACGGTTGTTCAGATTAGGTACAATGGTCTCATCTATCTCTCCCTTATTTTCTATAGTCTGATACGAAATACATTTGTTGGCATCTACGACCCTGGGTGCAACAATTGCTTTTGTAGGACAGGCATCAAGACACCGTGTACAGTTACCGCAAGAGAGGGACAAAGGCTTGTCATACTCTAAATCCAAATTAAGGATTAATTCTCCCAAAAAGAAATACGATCCTCTTTTGGGAATAATAAGCAATGAATTCTTACCAATAAATCCTAATCCGGCCTTTGCTGCCCAATAGCGCTCCAGCACCGGAGCGGTATCAACAAAGGAGCGTCCTTCGGCTGATGGGTTTAATGACTTAATGAAATCAAAAAGCTGTTGCAACTTAGCTTTTACCACATCGTGATAATCTTTCCCGTAAGCATAGTATGCAAACTGTGGATTTTCTTCCGGCGACTTTGTTCCCGGGTAGTAATTTAATGCCACACATACTATCGAACGGGCATCTTCGACTAACAAAGCTGGATTGCATCGTTTGTCCTCATTACGAGCCATATAGTCCATTCCTGCATAAAATGAATTATCAATCCAGTTTTTATAACCTTCCTGATTTTCCAAGTCTACTTCTTCGGCACGGCAGATACCGCAGGCATCGAAGCCAAGCGTCAGGGCATATTCTTTTATTTGAGCAGAAGTTATCAAACCTTCCTGTCATTTTTCACGTTTATCAACCCGCCTTGTCCCAAAATAATCGAATGCAGTGGGATCTACATATATTTCTTCCTTAGTATTCTTGTTCCTGAAGACGACAAAGTCATGATCTTTAAACCAGCCATCCTTGGCATCCTTATGCATATTGTTTCCAAAGAGATATAGTTTCCCTTTTTTGGGTTTAGCTTCCCATTCCTTATCCATTCCGAAACGCTTTATCAGATAATTACCCACAGCAGCAGTAAATGAAGCATAGCCAACATAATTAGCACCGCCATTCTCAAAAGCTTTATGAGGCTCGCTGTCATTATACATTGCCGAAAAATCAAGAGCATCACCCGTTATATCCAACGATAAATCAATGATGGTTTCTATATCTATATTTGCATCCAGCGACTCATCGTTTGGCAGGCTCTGATTGATATAGGAAGCCAGCTTCTCATCCTTTATATCATATGATTTTCGTCCTCCCGCATCTTCATATTTTACAACCATCCGGTAAACACTGCCCTTCAGGAAAAAAAGCAGTATAATAACGATTACCGCAGATATAATCACCGTGTAAACGGTATTTTTCTTATTCTTTTTCATATATAATTGTATATTATAATCTTACTCTCAAAAAAGTAACAAAAGTAACACTATTTATCAATATTGATCCTGTTACTTTCTGTACGATACAAGACAAAAATAAACATTTAACTTACAACCTATTGCACCTGTTACATTCTGCCTGTTATTTTAACTTAATACAGTCGGGAAGCCATTTGTATTTAATATTTATTCACTATATATAGTTAAAAGGTAACAAAAGTAACAGAGAAAACAATTAATATTTAAGAATGATAAATTAATAATTAGCTTATCATGTTGAGAAGAGCGGGGCATCCTGTTTATAAAAAACTCCGTGTTACTCCTTTTACTCTGTGTTTAAATAAAAAGTAACAAAGGTAACACTTATTTCAGTAAATAGTAAGCAACTTATTTCTCGTATCTTGTCTGCTTTTCTCAGGGGGCCTGTCAATATTTCAAAGAGCTATAAGCTAACCACCAAAGGCTATCAGCTCTAATTATATAGATAAACTTTCTTAAAAAATATACCGATATATTTGCTTAATCCTGTTATCCTGTTATTTTTGAAAGAGAGAATATATTTTATGAGTAATATTTACTAATCAATAAGCGATGGAGAATAAGGCTCTTCTATTATTTTTCTTGTATTAAGTAATCTTTCAGAAGTTAACACGTTAGTCAATAGGTAAAACAAATATATAATGATACACAAATACTTGATCTTTACAATAACTTTAATGATCAGCATTTCTTCACTTTCGGCACAAAACGGAGTGTCGGCAAAACTTATTCCGGTAGAAGTCGAATCGGCTGATATCATAGCCCCACAATTTCCGGGAGGAGAGGCCGGATTATATAAGTTTATCGAAAGTAATACCAGATACCCTTATCTTCTGTTAAAAATAGATATGGAAGGCGATCTCGATATAAAATTCAATGTAGATAAGAACGGAGTTGTACAAGATGTTGAAATAACGAGGGGATTTGATCCTGTTGCCGACGATGAAGTAATACGTATGGTAAAAGCTATGCCCAGATGGATTCCTGCCACCCATTCGGGCCAGCCTGTAAAAATGGATCAGAAATTGACTATTAGCTTCAAAGCCGATGACAATTTGAAGAAGAGAGCAAAAGAACAACGTGAAAAAGAACCGAATGATAATTTTTATATTGGTTCTCTCATAATAAATGAGACGGATCTATCCGGAATCGATTCCGGAGAGGTTGCCCCTGGTGTAATTAGCCAATCAGATACCTTGTTAAACCGGTCGCCTCAGTTTCCCGGTGGAAAGGATGCTTTGGAGGCATATCTGAAGTCTAACCTGAAATATCCTAAGCGGGCTATTCAGATGGGGATAGAAGGGCGGGTTATATTTAATATATTAATCTCGGAACAAGGGGAGATATCCCGGATAGCCCTATTCAAAGGTATATTCCGTGACTGTAACGAAGAGGCATTTTACCTTATAAAGAAGATGCCTAAATGGATTCCAGGTCTTAAAGATGGTAAGCCTGCACCGATGGAAGTAATGCTGCCTATTCCTTTTGTATTACCGAAGTAATTTTTTTCCCGGAAAGAACGAACTTTCCGGATGTTTCTTTGTTCTATGTACTGTAACTATTATAATAACAGTATATGAAAGTATTAGAAAGAAATATAGATTTAGGATTACTTATCCTCAGGTTGAGTGTCGGTGTATTGATGCTGATGCATGGAATAGCCAAATTGATGCACGGCGCAGGTGGTATAGAACAGATGCTCGAAGCCAGCGGGCTGCCGGCTTTTATCGTTTATGGGGTATATGTAGGGGAGGTAATAGCTCCGTTATTTATTATATTCGGTTTTGGCACGCGTATAGCAGCAGCTATATTTGCGTTTAATATGCTTGTAGCTGTGGGAATGGCGCATAGTGCAGATATCTTTACAGTTAATGAAGCGGGTGGCTGGACTATCGAGTTGCAGGCTTTATATTTCTTTGGTGCAGTAGCTTTGATTTTTACCGGTGGTGGTAAATATGCACTTAGCAACAAGAAACTTTGGGATTAAAATTTGTAGTCTTTGATATATTACGGCTGATACATGAGGTGTCGGCCGTTTTTGTATCTTATAATAGCTTAAAATAGACATTATTTACTTAAATTTGGATTCGGATTATTGGTGATAACCACTATGGGTAAATAATCATATTATTGTAAGAATATAAAACACGGACCCCGATAAAAGATACAATAAATGCCTTCTATAAGAAGGAAAAAGTAAAATGTTAAACATAATTGCATCTTTCGTGTTAAATATATTGAAAATAGAATCACATAACTTGTAACCGATCAAATTTCTGTATTTATGACTATAAAAGAAAAATACTGGCAATATTCCCTGATTATTATTATCCTTTTTATGGGAGTGATTCTCTTTCATTATTTTTCACCGCTTTTTAGCGGGATATTAGGAGCATCTACCGTATATATTTTGGTGAGGAAACAAATGTTTTACCTGACCGGGAAGAAGAAATTCGGGAAGAATTTAGCGGCTTCGCTCATATTGGTTGAGGTGGTTATGTGTTTTCTTATACCTCTGGCCATTGCCGTGTGGTTGCTGATTCAGGAATTGCAGGGGATAAACTTAAATCTTACCTCGTCTATAGAATCTGTCCAGGAAGTAATAGCCATGGTGAAGGAGCGCACGGGTTACAATATATTGAGTACAGATAACCTGGTGAGCGCTGCCGCCTATCTGCCTAAGATCGGACAGATACTTATCGGTAGTGTGAGCAGTTTTGCCGTCAATTCGGTAGTAATGTTATTTGTTCTCTATTTTATGTTGATCGGAGGTCCGCA
Source organism: Dysgonomonas gadei ATCC BAA-286 (assembly GCF_000213555.1). Taxonomy (GTDB): domain Bacteria; phylum Bacteroidota; class Bacteroidia; order Bacteroidales; family Dysgonomonadaceae; genus Dysgonomonas; species Dysgonomonas gadei. The sequence goes on along the minus strand of NZ_GL891986.1, from coordinate 207,355 downwards.
AATGGAGGCTTACCTGAATGACTTATTACCATTCAATAATGAAAATAAGAAGGATGTGTTGCGCGAAATAGATGTAATGGTAAAATCGAATGCCATAGGTATTCCTTTGCTGGCATCCATACAAGGTATTTTTGCGACGCTCGGTTATATCATCTTTGGAGTTCCCGATCCTATTCTTTTCGGGTTTCTTACATGCTTTGCCACTATTATTCCTATCGTGGGAACTATGTTTATCTGGTTGCCACTTGTTATTTATATGGCTATTACCGGGGATTGGTTGAATGCGATCGGCCTGACGGCTTACTCATTGATTGTTATTTCTAATGTCGATAATCTGCTGCGCTTTATCCTTCAAAAGAAGATTGCAAATACGCATCCGCTGATTACCGTATTTGGTGTTGTGATAGGATTGCCCGTCTTTGGGTTCTGGGGTGTTATCTTTGGCCCGTTGTTCCTGTCAATGTTTATACTGTTGGTCGATATCTTCAAACGTGGCTATCTCGACAGTGGTAAGTAGGGATTTTTCTTGAGACATATACATTTTAATATAACCAGTCATGAAAAAAACACTATTTCTGCTTATTGTAAGCATCATATTCTGCACAAGCGTATTTTCCCAGCAGGCTTTATGGGGAGGTTCCGAAGTTGTTTCTCCGGAGGCACATGGGAACAATACCGTAACTTTCAGGTTGCATGCGCCTAATGCAAAGGAAGTAAAAATATCAGGAGATTGGCTGCAACAGCCTGTGGCTATGAATAAAGATGAAAAAGGCCTTTGGTCATATACGACCGGGCCGCTTCGTTCCGATCTTTACAGTTATTCTTTCTGGGTAGATAGTTTGAAGACGGATGATCCAAGCAATGTTTATATCAACAGGGATGTCTCCACCCTTTCCAATATATTTATAATTGGTGGAGGAAACGGTGATCTATATAAGGTAAATAAAGTTCCTCACGGTTCCGTGACACGCCGGTGGTATTCTTCTCCGGGAAATGATATGGAGCGCAGGATTACAATCTATACGCCTGCCGGATACGAAACCGGTAAGGAAAAATATCCGGTGCTGTATCTGCTTCATGGCATGGGGGGTGATGAAGAGGCATGGATGGCTCTCGGTCGGACTTCCCAGATACTCGATAATCTGATCGCACAAGGTAAAGCAAAACCGATGATAGTGGTAATGACAAACGGGAATGTTGCTCAGGAAGCAGCACCCGGAGAATCGAGCCTTGGCTTTTACAAGCCGTCTTTCATGCTTCCGCACACAATGGATGGAAAGATGGAGGAGACCTTCAAAGATGTGATACGTTTTGTGGAAGACAGTTACCGGGTTGTAAGCGATAAATCGGGTAGGGCAATAGCGGGCCTTTCGATGGGTGGTTTTCATTCCCTGCATATTTCCCGATATTATCCCGATACGTTCGATTATATCGGTCTTTTCTCTCCTGCGATTAAGCCGCGGCCGGATGTAGACTCTCCTGTATATAAAGATATCGATACTACGCTGGAAACTCAGAATAAGAATGGGGTAAAGCTATATTGGATTGCTATAGGAAAAACGGATTTCCTATATAAGGATGTAACCGATTACCGTGCTAAACTGGACAGCCTCAAATTCAAATATATTTACCATGAGAGTGAAGGCGGGCATACATGGAGCAATTGGCGTGATTATATGATAGAATTTATTCCGCAACTATTTAAATAGATAGTGTGGGTAGAGATCGATAGGTCTGTGACCTAAAAAATAAGGCTTGAGATTCTCAAGCCTTATTTTATATATCTAAACTTAATACTATATTAAGCTTTTGCCTTAGCTTTAGCTTCAATGTCAGATAGTTCGTTCGCTAATTTTCCTGCTACATCGGCTGTCACTTCATTGATCTTTTTTGTACCTTTTCTTACTTCCTGTCTTGCGCGTACTCCGGCGCGTAAGGCTTTGCTCTTACCTACGACAAGAGTATGATCCAATTCGGCTTTAGCTTTACCTGTAGCGTTATTTACTCTGGTGCGCAATTCTTCGCGGGTTTCTTCATCCGATAATTTAAGCGCTGCATACACTCCCAGTGCACCGACAGCAAGTCCCAATATAAAACCTTTCATAATGATATCTATTTTATGAATTAGTAATTTTCTTATTAACAAATATAGGATATTTATTAAAATAACAATCAAATAAAGGCTATTGTTTATCCTTAAATAACTAAATTGTTAAAAAAACATTTAGGCTATAAATTTTTATCAATAAGGTTTTATTATATGATTATAATAGCCAGACCTATACCAAGTACTATGATGAAAATGGCTCCTATTCCGGTCAGGATGCGGGCAGTCTTCCTTCCGAACATATTGACCAATCCATCGATTTTTTTCAGATTGTATGTAGTGGTATTTACGTCTCCAAACATCCAGTTCCAGTCGAAAATACATGTCAGAAGAAAGAATATGCCTACTGCTATACAAAAAAGAGGAAGTATAACCGGATATTGATTGTAATAGTCTTGTACTGTGTCTTTAAGGTTATCCATTAGAAAAATATCTATTATTTCTTTTTACTAAAAATACCGCTAAATAGGGGGAAAATAAGTATGATGGGAATAAATTTTACAGGAATATCGAAAAAGAAATGAGCGAAGGCAAATCCTATCATCAATATAATAGTAATAAGAAGCGCCCACTGCATAAAACCCCAATTGCCATTCTCACCCTTTTTATCGTTCATTTGTATTCTTACTGTAGCTTTTTGTACAAAACTAGCAAATATTCTCTTAAAAATATATATTTCCCGATGAAATGTGTATTTTTAACCTAAAAACATATTTATAATTCAATATTTTACTATATTTGCTGCTGTGATTGATTTTTATACTGAATGAGAGAGTTGCTAAGTTAAATTTTAAAAGCGGATAGTATGGAATTTAAAGACAGGTTGAAGCATTTATTGGAGAAAGAGGGCGTCACCGCTTACCGTATCTGGAAAGATACAGCGATAACTAAGGGTACAATCGCCAATTATATAGAAGGCAAGACGAATCCCAATAAGTCAAATATTGCCATCTTGGCTGCATATTTTAAAGTGAATGAAGAGTGGCTTGCCAATGGGACAGGCTATATGAACCGTCCTGAAAAAGTGCGGGGCGAAGAGCCATACCTTACCACTAAGTCAGGATTGAAGTATTACGAAATGTCGAACGGAAAGTATCGTATGCGGGTACCTTTTATTCCTGTAAAAGCGTATGCCAAATATATCGACGATTGCCGCGACGTGGAGTATGTAAGCGATGAATTCGAAGAATTTGACTTTATTGTAGACAAGATAGGGCATGGCCGTTACTTTGCTTTTGAGATAAAAGGCGATAGTATGGACAATGATTCGAAACGCAGCCTCAGTAATGGCGATATTGTCCTCGCCCGGGAGTTAGGCAAAGAACATTGGCGCAACAAACTGCATACCGAAGATTTCCCCAACTGGGTAATCGTCCTTAACAACACGATACTCTGCAAGCAAATAATCAGCCAGGATTTGGAGAAGGGTACTATCGCCTGTCATTCCCTGAACCCATCACCGGAATATACCGATTTCGAGCTTAAGCTCGATGATGTTTGCCAGTTGTGCAATATTGTGCAGCGGATGTCCAGCTCTTTTTAAAAAGAGGAATATCTATAGGGATATTTTTTTCGTGTAATCCTTTAAGTCAGGGAAGAACTCATTGTAGCTGTCAGCTATTTCCTTATAATGTTTTTCAAAATCGGTGAATATATGCGCATTATCGGGCAAATAAGCTGCCCGTTGTTGCAACCGGTCGAAGCTGCGCTCTATCATCCAGTTGTAACGGTAGTTGAAAAACCAGTCCTCGCTTTTCATATACATAAACATACTGCAGAATTTTGATGGCAGAATTTCAGCATATTGCTCAATTTGCGAATAGCATTTCGCAGCGAATTCTTTCCAGCCTTCTTCCGGTTCACTCAATTCATCTAAAGCCAGAAAATGGTCGTACGAGACATCCAGAAAAGGGCCTGCATATTTATGAGCCGATGACCGGAATACCTCCATTGCCCGTAAAGTAACAGGATGGCTGTCGGTGTATGCGTCAATGTGCCTGTGTATATGTATTCCATGCCGTATCCGTTCGGGATATTGCTCTATTTGCTTACCTTTTACCAAATCGGCAATCATATTTCCGATCAATATATCAGGGTCTCCGAACGACAGGTATGCATGTGCCAGAAAATTCATGTCTTTGTACTTTACGAATGAGACGCAAAGATAGTGTTTTTATCGGCACAATAGCTCATAAAAAGAACTCCTCCGGTTAAGAGGGGGTTGGGTGGCTGTTTTTATTCATGCTTCTTTTTCAGTTTGTTTACAGCTGATTCCAGTGATTCGGTAGGTTCTATAATGTTGAAATCCTCCCAGAAATTTTTATCGGAGAAATCACTGACTTTATCAGATAAGGACTGATTTTGTTTAAATGCCAGTTTGTTCGGTATATTGGCTACATCTTCCTCCTTGCGGTCAGTTACTACCATTTCGGAAACCACTTCGTAGTTGGTTGAGAAGAAAAAGAAACGCTTTTTCCAATCACATTTAAACCGGATATCATTACGAATATAATTGAGATAACTACGTCCTTCCCGCTCTCTGTATGTCACTGTGAATGATATCTCTTCCGGCTTGAAGTGTAGTTTTGGCGGTTTTTTTATCAGTATTGCCTGTGTGGCTTTATCGCGGTCATCCATATTCAGGCTGAATTCTGCCCTCGAAAAAGCAAGAGTTTGTTTGTCTATATAATATTTTCCATAATATAAGGCGTATGGGAGGATCAGGATGGGTTTAAAACTGATAACATAATGAAGCCGTTCATTTATCATCACGCTCTCTTCCATTGTATAGCTATAATAGTCCAGAGTCTCGGTGTCCAGTAAAATATCATCTGTATTTTTTACAATATCCAGATAAACAGCCAGGGTAGGACCTCCGAGAAGTTTTACCACGAGTGTATCGCTGGGTTTCGGGCTAATCAACTTTCGGCCCTTGAATATTTGTACTTTGTCTTTTCGTATGTCTTCTTTGTAAGAAGATTTATAAATGTCGATAACCGCTTCGGAAATATTAATGTAATTTCTTCCTTTTCTTACTGTTTCCCGGTAAAATCCTGTCAATAAATTCGGCTGAAGGCTATAGTTATCCCCGATTTTTTGAATAGCTACTTTTACCAGTTCACGCGGATTTGTCGGGTGTACAACTACTTCCGACAACTTGTTCTCATTTGCCGTAAGCAATATTGTCACGTTGTTCATATTCCTGCCGTCAATAGGCAATGTGTAATTTATATATCCGATATGGGATATCTCTATCGATTTTGCATGCGCTTTATCTTTTATTTTGATTGTAAATTCTCCGTCGGCATTCGTGATAGTTCCGATATTCGTACCTGGAACGGAAACGCTTACATACTCTATTTTCTTTTTAGTGCGTTTATCTTTCACTACCCCGCTTATAGAGGTGTAGTCCATACCGACCTGTGCCCATAATGGAATTGCAAAAAAGAGAAACAGGAGCAATATGGCTGAATTTGCAGTAGGTTTATGATTTGTTTTCATATTTTTCAGCTATTCGGTTAAGTATCAGATTCCTGCTTATATAATATTAAACATATAAGATTGCCTTAATGTTTAAATCTTGCCGTGAGTTGCATCGTGTTTATTCTGACTAAAAGATAGTGAAAAAGTATCAATTAAATGTAGTGTTTGTCGAAAATTTTTAATCCATAGTAAAGGGTTCTTTTAAACCGCCTTCTGTTTCGGAATAGGATTAATTAAAATCCTTTTATCTATACAGGCTTGATTTTGTAGTTGAGGTCTGTGTGAGGATAGGTAAATAATGGTATATTATCCTTTGGGGAGGCGATAATGTTACTTTTTTTATTTATATTTGCAATCTGGGACATTATGTTTTGATAACATCACAATATTGAATTATAATAGAATAGGAACAAATCTTTCGGTACATCGCGAAACAAGGCTATAACAAAACAATTTTAGAGGAATATCCAAATGGAATTATTATATCCACAGGAACATCTCACATGCTATAATTACGAAAAAGGGGAAAGACCTACAATCGAAAAAATTAATGTAAAAAAAGGGCAGAAATGGAAAATATTTTCTATTGATAATAAAGCCTTTTTTATGCAGTTGGGAAGTATACGTTTTTCTTTTGGAGAATTTACGGAAAGAACCATTACCAGAGGTAAAATAATGCTGATTCCTTCGGGTAGCCAGATGGATTGCTATGCCGAGGACGATTGTACTTTTATTATTATTCGTTTACATAATACAAAGCAGCTGTGCGATTGTTTTTCTTTAGATGTTTTACTTCAGGAAAAAACTGATGATTTTGAGCCGGATTTATATTACTTAGATATAAATGAAAGAGTGGAATCTTTCCTCTCGTTTTTGGATATTTGTATGACTGACGGCTTGAAGTGTACATATTATTTCGAGTTGAAAGCAAAAGAATTCTATTTCCTTTTGCGCGCCTATTACGAGAAACCTGCCCTTTTAGCTTTTTTCTATCCCCTGCTCAGCAAAGATATTTCATTCTCTGATCTGGTTATAAAAAACCACTATAAAGCCAAGACTGTTCAGGAGTTGGCAGATATGACACATTATAGTCTTTCCGGTTTTCAAAAACGATTCAAGAAAGTATTTGGCGTTTCTGCATATCATTGGATGAAAGATGTGCGCTCAAAATCTATATATCATCAGATAAACAGTACCGAGAAATCATTTAAAGAAATAAGTGATGAGTATGGGTTTTCTTCACCTTCCCATTTTAACGACTTCTGTAAAGTCCATTTTGGTACCACTCCAGGCAGAATCCGTCGAAAAAAAGCTGCGACAAAAGCCTGATTTAACAAAAAGGCACGAATTCTGTAAAAGCGGGTATTTTTATGTAATGATAAAGGCCTATAATTCCTTACATTTGTAATGTAAATATATGAGGAAAATATATTTATTTAAATGAAAACCTGAATAGGTTGTAGTTTAACTCTATTATTGTGTAGTTTTGTAAAGTTTGTGTTAAGGTTGGAAAGTCTGCGAAGGGAATTTGCGGACTTTTTACATTTTTATATATTAATCAAATTATTATTCTTGGTTCATTTCATAAACTAAAATTATCTCATAACTTTTGTTTAAAGTATTTTTCTGCAATATATCTTTATCTATAATAATGAATATTTTGAGATGTATCTATTTATTATAGTATCCACAACTAAAAAGTAATGGGTGAGACCAATGTGGTACGAAGGTCACATTCATCGGTGAATATGAATGGTAAAAAGAGCTTCATTTACCTGTAAAATAATAAAGGAACAAAAGTTTTCAACAGAGTTTTTTATTCCATCATATTCTGTAAGATTATTATTATCTTTGTTTGGATAATGAGTTATAAATTACATAATATTTAGCGTACATCTTAACATATAGGGATTAAAGACTTATAAACTCTGGGTATTCCTTTAAAGTAGATTTTATAGAAATGAAATATATATCGGTTTTTTGTGGTTCGTCATCAGGAAACGAGAGCGTTTTTGCAGAACAGGCAATATTGTTAGGAAAAAGAATAGCCCGCAGAGGATACGGCGTTATCTATGGAGGCGCACATGTAGGCCTGATGGGTGCTGTAGCCAATGGTGCATTGGAGGAAAATGGAGAAGTGATTGGTGTAATACCAGAATTTCTTAAACAAAAAGAATTAGAGCATAAAAGAATAACCAAAATGCATATCGTAGAGACGATGCATGAGCGTAAAGCTTTAATGAGCGAACTCAGTGATGCCGTAATAGCATTGCCCGGAGGCTACGGTACAATGGAGGAGTTGTTTGAGATGCTTACATGGGCACAATTAGCCCTACATAAGAAACCAGTAGGATTACTTAATACATTAGGATATTATGACCCTTTGGTGGCTATGTCCGAAAAGATGATAGAGAAAGGGTTCCTGAAAGATGAATATAGGGGTATTATGATAGTGGAAGATAATGTAGATACATTATTAGATAAGATGGAATTATTCGTGCCCCTCAAAAATGATAAATGGTTCGAGGTAAAATAGGACGGTAGCGACCGCAATTTAATTAACACAACTTACAAACAAATAGTATGAGAACAATTTTTTTTATTGTACTCTTATTGCTCGTTGCAGCAATGGGGTATGCTCAAAAACAGGAAGCTAAGGCAGGCAGGCAGCGCATCGAAAGAAATAAGAATATACAAACCAAAAGTGGCTACAACTACTTTATGCTCGATGTTGTAAAAGATGTGGATGTAGTTTATACGGAGTATGAGGAACTGATACAGAGGGTATGGGATAATGAAGTCAATCTGAATTTGCAAAAGACCTCGGTTACTCCGCTTAAAGAAATAAATAATATCCGTACCGAAATAGTAAATATGCCGATATATCAGGGTGGGCTGGAATACCGTAACTCTGTACTTGATTATCTGGAGGCAGTAAAACAAAAGATAGCGGTATTGGAAAAATTTGGTATCCTCGGGGCTGATGCCAATTCCGATATACAATTATATTACGAGACGAGCCGTAAATTTCAGGAGGCGGACAACGTTACTATAGATAAACGGAATAAGGTGAGAAGGCAGAAGACGATTTATGAGCGCACTGCCTATGTTGAATAATTAATAATATGAATAATGGCATTAAACATAGGGGATAAGATCCCGGATATATTAGGAATAAATCAGGATGGGGAAACCGTTAAATCCAGCGACTATGCGGGACAAAAATTAGTACTCTATTTTTATCCTAAAGACAGTACACCCGGGTGTACTGCTGAGGCATGTAGTTTCAGGGATAATTTCTCGAAGTTGCGTAAGGCCGGATATCAGATACTTGGAGTAAGTGTAGATGATGAAAAGGCGCATAAAAAGTTTATAGAGAAGCAACAGTTGCCGTTTCCACTTATTGCCGATACTGATAAAAAGCTGGTGGAGGCATTCGGTGTATGGGGCGAGAAAACGTTTATGGGACGTAAATTTATGGGAACCTTCCGTACAACATTCCTTATCGATGAATCGGGAGTTATCGAGCAAATAATAGGCCCAAAAGAGATAAAGACAAAAGAGCATGCGGAGCAAATATTAAAACAATTATAAACAAACCAAAAGAAAGAAACCAATAATGGCAGAAGAGAAAGAAAAGAAAGCGGCGCCGAATACAGAGAAGCTTAAAGCTCTGCAGGCTGCAATGGATAAAATAGAGAAAAGCTACGGTAAAGGATCGATAATGAAAATGGGAGATGATAAGGTGGACGAAATTTCTGTCATTCCTACAGGTTCTATCGCGTTGAATGCGGCTCTTGGGGTAGGAGGGTATCCTCGTGGCAGGGTAATCGAAATATACGGACCTGAATCTTCCGGTAAAACAACATTGGCTATACATGCTATCGCCGAAGCTCAGAAAGCCGGAGGTATAGCTGCATTTATTGATGCAGAGCATGCTTTCGATCGTTTCTATGCAGAGAAATTGGGCGTAGATATTGAGAACCTCTATATATCCCAACCCGATAGTGGAGAGCAGGCCTTGGAGATCGCAGAACAGTTAATCCGTTCGTCGGCTATAGATATCGTAGTGATAGACTCTGTGGCAGCACTGACCCCGAAGGCTGAACTCGAAGGTGAAATGGGTGACTCTAAAATGGGACTTCAGGCTCGTCTGATGTCTCAGGCCTTACGTAAGTTAACGGCAGCTATCAATAAAACCAGTACCACGTGTGTATTTATCAACCAGTTGCGTGACAAAATCGGAGTTATGTTCGGTTCGCCGGAAACAACAACCGGAGGTAATGCCTTGAAGTACTATGCTTCTGTGCGTCTCGATATCCGTCGTATCGGCCAGCTAAAAGACGGAGATGAAGTGAAAGGTAGCCAGACCCGTGTGAAGGTAGCGAAGAACAAGGTTGCCCCACCATTCCGTAAAGCTGAATTCGACATCATGTACGGAGAGGGAATCTCCCGTTCCGGCGAGATTATCGACCTCGGTGCCGAACTAGGGATCATCAAGAAGAGCGGATCGTGGTATAGCTACAATGATACAAAGCTGGGACAAGGACGTGAAGCGGCAAAGGATATGGTAAAAGACAATCCGGAACTTGCCGAAGAACTCGAAGGCCTGATATTTGCAGCATTGCAGGCAAAAAAATAACGAAACCAATAAGTTATTAGATAAAGAAGTCCCGGAGAATTACTCTCCGGGGCTTTTTATTGTTTATTTTTTGTTACTGCTGTTCATCACTTTTTGTACGTCTTCTGCCGTGAAAGTACCCATGATACGGATGACCGTACATTCTTCGGGTTCGTTGACGAACATTATCAGGTCTTTGAAGTTATCCTTCTCCTTGCGGGCATAGAAAGTTATATTATCGCCTTTATCTTTGATGGCCATCAGGGTCTCGTATGTTTTACTCTTTGTAAGCCCTTCAAATTCCATTCTGATGAGTTTTGCCGCCTCTTTGCTTTGGCTGCTGTATATTTCCAGTTGTTCGAGTTTGCCGGCCAATGATTTTATATCGGCACCTCCCGCTCCAACATCCATCTTCGGCATCATATTGAGCAATGCTTTGGATATATAGACTGTGGATATGTCCTTGTTATCCGAAAGCCTGTCGAACATATTGTTCTGCGAATGCATAGTAGCAAAACCGGTCAGGAGTAATATTGCTGTAATGAGTACTTTTATTTTCATGATTCTTTATCTTTTTTGCGATTAAGCGTTTTGTTTAATATTTCATTTGATTTGTCAAGGCTTGAAGATACTACAGCCAGTTGATCTACTCCTTTGTTAAAGTTAGAAGACAACAATATAAGCGCGTCTTCCGCTTCTTTCAGGGCTTTCTTGTCCGCTTCACTCAGGTTATCGGCAGTTTGTTGTTCAGGAGTTGTAGGCGGTTGGCCTGTATCCGGCTTATTGTTGAAATAGAATGTGACGGAAATCAGCAAGGCTATACAAGCTGCGGCACTCCCGACCCATCTCAGCAGATGTTTTCTCTTAGCCACGGTTTTTATCTCAGTATTCTTTTCTTCTTTCGAAGCAAGTTCGTCGATGAGATTCTCCAGTTTCGAATCCAAAGCCGGAGGTACGTCTATCGGCTCTGCCTGATACATACTGAGAAAAACTTCTTTCTCATCCAGTAATTCTTCGGCTATGTCTTCACTGCTAAAATATTTCAGCAATATCAGCTCTTCTGCGACAGTTGTTTCACCGTTGTAGAAAGCATCCAGCATTATTTTTATTTCGTCCGTTTTCATCACTGTTGTATTTTTATGAATTGTTCGCGTATCGTTTTCCTGGCCCTTGAGAGTATCACTCTAATGTTTCCCGGACTGATTCCCGTTATCTGTTCTATTTCTTCATCCGAATACCCGTCCCAATGTTTCATTATCATAACTTGGCGTTGCTGTTCAGGCAACTTGTTTATCAGTTTTTTTACCCGTTCGGCTTCATCCTGTATTTCTATCTGTTTGACCAAAGAAGCTGTTTCGGGGATATCGGAGTCATAATTGGTATGATAATCGTTTTTCGTTTTCCGTAGATGATCCAGGCATGTGTTCCGGAGTATGATAATAGAGAAAGCTTCGGTATTTTCTATATCCTGCATATCCCCGCGTTTGTTCCAGAGTTTTATAAATGTTTCCTGAACTATGTCTTCGGCATTTGCGGCATCCTGTACAATACGATAAGCTATTCGATACAATTTCTGATGATATGGTAGAAATACTTTTTTAAAAGTTTCTGCATCCATCTATTTCTTGTTCTTTGCCTGTTCTTTAACTATATCTTCCAAATCGGATTGCTCCAGTCTGCCACTCATTTTTACCAAAACGATATCTTCTTCATCCATGACCAAGATATATACATCGGATACTGTTTCCCCGTTTCTTTTAGCGATGATGCGTACATTATCTTCACCGTCTTTGACTCTTACCAGTGTGGAATATATATCATCATCTCTAAATGAGTTCAAATTGTCCAGTACCATATTTCTTATATCGGGAGCATCCTCCTCCAATGTGACCACCTGTATGGAATCTATCTTCTGCATAAACGAAGGCATTTTCGATTTCAATTCCCCTGTCGGGTCCTGAGCCTGTGCCATGGAAGTGCCTAGCATGGCTTTGTCTACTACCTGACGTTGTGCCTTTTCGTTTTTTGCCACTTCTTTCATCAGTCCGTCCAGATCCTGAGCTGTTGCAATATGGCTTCCTGCTAATATTAGGATAAAAAATACTATAAACTTTTTCATAAATCGATTGTGTTTTACTTTGCTAAGGTCGCAGACCTATTTGTTACTTTTATATCTGCAACGGCAATAATTAGTTATGATTCAAAAATATTGGATTAAATACCTTCTTTTTTATATTTATTTGTCGTACTTGTTTACCAGTTCGGCAATGTCATTATCTTTTATTTTTCCCGAAAACCGGATTATGGTAGGGTCTTGTTCGTCCATACACAATATTATCATTTCTTTGATGGTGTCTTTGTCTTTCTTCACCATTATGCGTACCCCATCGCTTTTATCCTTGGCATAAATAAGGGTTTCATAGCCTCCGCCGTCTTTCAGTTTATTGAATTGTTTCGCTAAATCTTTTTTCAGGCCATTATCACAAGACGATAAATCATATATTTCCATAGAATGTATCCCCCTTGCTACCGGCATGTCGCCTACACCACCAAACGCTTTGCCCAGAGACATCATAAACTTTCCGATTTTGACTTTCTCTATATTCTCGGTTTTAGATACTTTTTTCAATAACTGGTCTATATTTTGTGCCGGAGCAGCCAGTATAAAACCGAAAAGTAATACTAAACAAAATAAATATTTTTTCATAACAGTTCCTATATAAAAGTTAGTAAATTAATGATAGATGTGCGCTTTCATCTGTTTTCAAATACTAAGACGGAACAGGTTGAAAATTTGTTACAATAAAAAGTAAGAAAAATGTCATCAGTCATCAGTTAACAACTTGTACCTTGTACTTGGTTTACTTGTATCTCATATAACTTTTTACTTACTACTTACTACTTACTACTTTTCACTTGTTAAAATCTGACACATCTGACACTTTTTTTAATTTTTTCGGTTGTCATATTTTTCTTCTTTTTGTGCTCGGCTTTTCTTTTTTGTGAAGAAGTCAGTACTTTCATATCCCTTTCTATATGTTCGTTTTTGGGGGGATACTCTATGATGGTCTCCGCACAGGTTTCCAATATTTCTTCCACCGGATTCAGAATAATTTCTTCTTCCGGTACTTCTCTTTTCTCTAAAGTTTCGGGTTCACTCTTCATAATGCATTCTTTAGCGGCTTTCTCTTCCCTTCGGGACTGTGAGGGGCTTTTATCCTGCCTGTCCAGCAGCATCTTTATTGTACGAAGATCGGGCGGGCATTCTTTCTTCGTAATTGTCTTTTGCTTGAAAATAATTTTACCTGTATGTTCATCGGAGACATAAATATCTTTTTCTACTGTTGTGTAATATCCTTCAAGTTTCTTTCTAAGCGAAGCCTGTACCATCGTCATCAGTTCGGCTTCACGGTGCGCTACCGCCTGTTCCACTTCTCTACGGAAATCGCCTTTGGTATTCATCCAGCAATAAAATGTCTCCCGGCTGATGCCCGTTGCCTTACATACCTGCGATACGGTGAAAAACTCGTCTTCAATCAGGTTTACAATCTTTTCAGTCAATTCTGTATTATACTTCGTCATAACCGTTTATTGGTATAGATAAACGGGATTTATATTTATACAGGATTTTAATATTTTAGAGCAAGGAAAAACAATTGATCCTTCTTTTGCTTCGTAACACACAGACGAGACGTCTGCACGAGTGAGCGGAATATTGATGTTGGAGTTAATTTTCTATTATGCTGTATGACTTTTATATAAATCCAATTATGATACGAACTATTTTGATTTAAGGAACTCAATATCCTTATCTAAACTAATGTATAGATTTTTGTATTGGGGACGAAAATATTTTATGTACCAAGGAATAATAAGAAGTATCAGGATAAGAAATATTAAAAGAGGTAATAAGTTCTTTATTAATTCGTTAAAATCATTAATTACAACCCAGGCAATTCCAATTGCCCAACCATAACAGTATATAAGGGTAGATATAAACTCAACCATTTTTACATGATTAAGTTTTTGTTTAAAAGAGAAAATAGATTCTTTAATAGCAATATCACTTTTTATGCTTTGTAATAGTCGAAACCCATTAATTTCGAAAATTGTTTTTACAAAAAGAAATAATCCTGTCAACGAAAGTGGTATGACTGATTGTATTGATAAATTCAATCTTAAAATAACAAAAGCATATATCATAAGAGATGCATAAACAGTTAAAAAAGAAAAGTATACCAGCATTTTCTTTTTTTGCAGATTTAGAGTTTTTAAAATTATGTTGCTGTGACTTTTCTTAATAATTTCTTCGACATCTACCTCACTTGATGATGCATCAGCAAGGTTTATTTTCTGCCACATCAGTTTTATATCATCCTTTTCCATTTGTAAGTATTTTATTTAATTTGTTTTTTATCCGATTAATTTTAACGCCAATATTACTTTCCGAAATGCCTATAATCACAGAAATTTCTTTATACTCATATGATTCCAAATAGAGTAGAATTATCGCCTTTTCAACTTCTGTAAGATGGAGAATTGCCCGGTACAATTTATCCTTATTTTCAGATTCGAGGTGATAAGTATCATCCGGCTGCCTATATTCATATTCGGTAAGTTCAACGTGAATAGGACGAATACTTTGTTTACGGAGTATGTCAATGGCGGTATTAAGAGCAATTTTATATAGCCAAGTCGAAAAGGATGATTGATTTTTAAAATTTGGATACGCTTTCCAAAGTCTGATAATTATTTCTTGATAATAATCTTCTTTGTAAGGGTTTCCATAAAAGTAAATATTACAGATTTTTTGTAATATACCTTGAGATGCATTAACTTGTTTAAAAAATTCTTTTTCCACAATTAAAATATTGAATCGTTTTATAGGTTAGTCGTATGATTCACATAAAATATTACATTATCTTGGATTTGTTTTATCATTTGCTTTTCTAATGATTTCAATTTATGAGAAAGGGCTTCCATATCTTGACTGGTTTTCTCTTTTGTTATCTTGGCGTAAATCCGGGTCGTTTTGATATTAGTATGCCCCATCATCTTACTGCCCGTTTCTATTGGAACTCCCTGTGAGATAGTAAAAAGTGTCCCGAACTTTTTACCATAAAAACAAACCCTAAAAGTTGTCAAACTTTTAGGGTTCATTTTATCGAGAACTGTTATTCTCTTATTTTGCTTTAAAGACTATCAAATCCAGCGTACATAAGCAAAGTCCATACGGTGAGCCATGTCCGGATGTTTAGGGAACACACGGTATGCGAAATTACACAAGCCCGGTATTTTAGCTTCGGCATTCATTTCGAAATACAGTTTCGATCCTTCCTGCTTTACTAACTTGAATTCCTGAGTCGATATGAATTTGTCAACCTTCTTCTCCGCGTCATATTCGGTAAGTACACATTCTACGCCTAGATCACCTTTCATATCCTTCTTGTCAAGGACTACTTCCACTTTCAATTTCTCACCTTCAGTAAGGTTAGGGGAGGACAGTCCGGCGCCGTCTCTTAAATCTTGCCCGTTGAATGTCAATTGTTCTATGGTGAATTTATCCCAGTTAGCGGCAGTATCTTCTTTCCATGCTGCCAATTCTTTAGCCTTGGCATAGTTGTTTGCTGTAACCAACTTAGAACGGCTTTCTTCCGGTTTATAGAAGTTCTTGATATAATCGTCGATCATACGCTTGGTTGTATATTCCGGAGCGATATTGGCGATAGAGTTCTTGATATACTGAATCCATTCAGGGGAATATCCTTTCGAATTGCGGGCATAATACAATGGAAGTATCTCGTTCTCGAACATAGAGTATATTTCCGAAGCATCCAGTTCATCCTGATATGCCTGATTGGTATAAGTGCGTTTCTCTGTCAGACACCAGCCTGCATCTTTGCGATAGCCTTCATACCACCATCCGTCAAGGACAGAGAAGTTAAGCACCCCGTTCATTTCTGCTTTTTCACCGGATGTACCGGAAGCCTCCAATGGGCGTGTCGGCGTATTCAACCAGATATCAACACCTGATATAAGGCGTTTGGCAAGACGCATGTCATAGTTTTCAAGAAAAATGATCTTTCCGAAAAATTCAGGACGGCGCGAAATCTCTACAATCTGTTTGATCAAACCTTGTCCGGCTCCATCGGCAGGGTGAGCCTTTCCTGTATACAGGAACTGTATCGGATATTTCTCGTTATTTACCAGTTTCGATAAACGGTCGAGATCAGTAAATAATAAGTGAGCACGCTTATATGTCGCAAAACGACGGCCGAAACCTACAAGCAACGCATCGGGATTGATCTTATCCACAATGTTGAATATTGCAGACGGCGCTTTCTGGTTCTTTATCCATCCTTCTTTCATTTGCTCCTGAACATAAGATACCAGACGCTTCTTCATTGCCAGGCGCAGTTTCCAGATTTCAGCATCGGGAACACTGTATATATTATCCCATATTTCATGATTAGACTGGTCGTTATAGAAATTCTTATCGAATGTCCTCTCATATAGTTCTTTCATTTCCTTCGCTGTCCATGTCGGCATATGTACACCATTCGTTACATGTCCTACATGCAGTTCTTCGGGGAAATATCCCGGCCATACAGGCTGGAACATATGACGCGAAACGATTCCATGCAGGTAACTTACGCCATTGGCTTCAAGGCAGGTGTTTAGTGCAAATACACTCATGCTGAACTTTTCCCCGCTACCCGGATGCTCACGTCCCATGTCTACGAAATCCTGCCATGAGATACCCAGGCGGGCCGGATAGCTGCCAAGATATTTGCCAAGGAGACCTTCATCGAAATAGTCGTGCCCTGCCGGAACGGGAGTATGCACTGTGTACAGACCTGAAGCACGTACAACTTCCAATGCCTGATTGAATGTAAGCCCTTCACCTTCGATAAGGTCAAGTAGGCGCTGAACATTAATCAATGCGGCATGGCCTTCATTACAATGATATATTTCTTTCTTAATTCCCAGTTTGTTGAGTAGTAAAATACCACCGATACCCAACAGGTATTCCTGTTTCAGACGGTTCTCCCAGTCGCCACCATATAATTGGTGAGTAATAGGACGGTCATATTCACTATTCAAGTCAATATCAGTATCAAGTAAGTAGAGACTAATACGTCCTACATTTACTCTCCATACGTTTGCATAGATATCTCTATCCGGATACGGTACAGCCAGAATCATCTGGTTTCCGTCTTCGTTCAATACCGGATCGAGTGGTAGTTCGCCAAAGTTCTGCGGCTCATAATTAGCTACCTGCTGACCGTCAGGAGAAATAGACTGTGTGAAATATCCATAACGATACAGGAATCCAACGCCTGTAAGGTCTACATGGCTATCACTGGCTTCTTTCAGATAGTCACCCGCCAATACTCCAAGACCTCCTGAGTAAATCTTCAATACATGCGAAAAACCATACTCCATGCTGAAATATGCAACGGATGGCTTTGCTTTATCAAATTTTTCGGCTATATATGATTCGAAATTCTTAATCACTTTTTTCACTTTATCCATCAGGATAGAGTCTTTAAGAATTTCGTCAATTCTTTCATAAGAAATTTTCTGTAGTAAGATAACCGGATTGTGTTCGCTTTTTTTCCAAAGTTCAGGATCAAATTCAGCGAAAAGGTCTGTTGCGTCGTTGTTCCATACCCACCATAGATTACGTGCTACTTTTTCCAGTGGCAGTAATTCTTTCGGCAGATTCACTTGTGTATACGCACTCCTCCAAGAGGGAGTGTTAGAATAACTTGCTTTAATTCTCATAAATATATTATTTAAACTTTGTAAGTGACTGATAGAACTTGATGATATGTTTTCAGATTATAACGTACTTTTGTTTTTCTGCTTGCCCGAATAATAAATAGGTCTGTGACCTCAGATTCCTTTCTCATTCCTTATTATAACGGATATGTTTTGCTGTTTGTTTATTATTCGAAACTACAAATATAATGAATTTGGAACGTTCTATTGTTATATATTTTGTTTAAGTCTTACCTGCTTGTTGCAAACGTTTGCAATGAAATAAGAAATTCAGGTACGGCTTGCCGCTTCAGCTAAAGCAATGCGGTAGGCATCCTGGTAATATTGATAGAAATGTGCCCAATCGGCCATATCTGCCCTATCTAATGCTGCCTGACGCAAGATCTTCTCCTGCTCATTACTTTTTGTCGTCATTTCGAATACGCGGTTGCAGATATCTTCCGACACTTCAATAAAGTTGTAGTCATCACGGGTTATAACCTCAGCTCCGTCGTCCATACCTTTTTCATCGCCCATTTTACGCATCCATAATCCGAATCCGGCTAAAGATGTCGTAATAGTAGGTACAGAGAACGCAATACTCTCGTGTGGTGTATATCCCCAAGGCTCATAGTAAGAAGGAAATACGGTGACATCCAGCCCTATTAGCAAATCGTAATACGGCATATTGAAGATACCATCATTCCCATTGAGATAGGATGGAACAAAGATAATTTTCACCCGGTCTTCGGCTTTGTTCTCCATTTTCAGATAATTAATCTGGTTCAGTACCGAATCGTGATTCATATTACGAAGCCAATGGGTGATATGCGGATGACTGAGAGCAGTTCCCGGAGTCTTTTTTAATTTTAATCTGTCCTGCAGATCGGCACGGGGACCGCTAATCCATGCCGGCACCATTATGAATGCGATCACATCTTTTTCGAGCTGTTTTATCTGCTCCAGTCGGTGCATAGCGTCGATAAACACATCTATGCCTTTGTTGCGGTACTCATAACGCCCGCTGGTAGCAACCAGCAGAGCATCTTCCTGGATATCGTACCCCAATAATTTCTCGGCTACATTAATGAGCTTCTTGCGTGCTATCAGGCGTTTTTCTTCGTGTTCCTGTCCTACCGGAATAAAATCTTTCTCGAATCCGTTAGGCGTAACTATAGGGTCGCGATGAAGCAACTGGCGGCATTCCCGGGCTGTAATATCGCTCACAGTCGTAAAACAATCTACATGCCGTGCTGCGGCCTTTTCTATTGAGTGCTTTGCTTCCATGTTCAGTTCGCGTGCCATCTGGTCGCTATCATAGGCCGACAGATAATTATAAAGAGGCTTACCGTTTCCGGCTATAGAACGTCCGATAGATGTGGCATGTGTGGTAAATAGCGTCCCCACTTTCGGTAGACGGTCTTTTATGTATAATGCACCCATTCCCAACATCCATTCATTGAAATGAGCGACTACATTTTTATTCTGAAGTTTATGATATTTATAGAAACTTTCGATAACTGCACCCGAAGCATATGCAAACATACATGATTCGTCATAGTCGCCATAAGCATTCAGCGAGTCTACACCAAACTTATGCCACATATCGCCGTATATCGCATCTTTTGCCGGGAAAAACTGATTGAAATTAACCAGCACCACAATAGGTTGCCCCGGAACATCCCAGCGACCTATCCGGATATTTAATTTATCTTGTTTTATTGCTGTTTTTTTCCAGTCTGCCAGAAGTGCCTTATCTTCTTTAAACCATGGACTTTCTTTCTCTGTCCACACATCCGGACCTATAAATACAACCTTGTCTTTGCATACATCCTGCATCGACTTGGCTCTGGTAGATAATACCGTATATATTCCTCCTACTTTGTTACAAACCTCCCAACTTGCTTCGAAGATATAATCCGGATTATTATTTTGTTTTGCCATATTATATTAAGGTCTCAGACCTGTTTATTACTTTGTTAAGCTTAATAAAGACAATAAGTAGCTAAATTGAGATGTATATCATCAGAGACACTCTTTCCCTTAGTTGTACAATATTGCTTTGCGGTTTATTTTATTTAATACTTATTAATTTCTAATGCGTAAGTTTATGAGTATCTTTTTTAGTACCTTTGCCACGCACTTTAAGGCTTCAGACCTATTTATTGCTTATCTAAACACAACAACGCTTGTTGTTTATGATTTGGAGATAAGACATAAAATACCTCTTCGCTTCAAAGGAGCACAAAGATAATAAAGATATAAACGTATAAAAAATATTTTCTTATGAGTAGCAGACGAAAACTAAAAAAAAGTATAATTGCAACGATGGAATTACTGTATGTAGACTGTCTGTTTTATAAGATATTCGTAGTCGATGCGGATAAGGAAGCTGCCGACAAAGTCATTACCCATATAGTAGAAGTCCAAAACGAATTGCTGAAGCGTGTGAATGTAAATGAAGGCAAGGATGTGAAAGGCAGAGTTAAGTCTTATTATAAAAAATTAAGAGTTGATATCCAGGAACAAACAAATACGATTGCCAAAGAAATAGCAGCTCTGGGTTAATGAAAAGTTTCAGTAATTTTATTCTCCGTCTTATCGGGTGGAAAATAACCGGGCAGACCGAGCTGCCTGAAAAATGTGTTATCTGTGTTGCACCGCATACAAGTAACTGGGATTTACCTTTAGGATTGACTGTTTATAGTGCATTAGGCAGAAAAGCATCATTCCTGATCAAGAAAGAGTGGTTCTTTTTTCCTATGAATCTTATTTTCAAAGGACTTGGCGGTATTCCTGTAGACCGTTCACGAAAAACTTCACTGACTGAGCAGATGTCGGAAATATATGCAAAGAGAGAAAATTTTCAACTGGCTATAACTCCTGAAGCTACCCGTAAACTGAATGCAGAATGGAAAAAAGGATTCTATTTCATCGCTTTGGCTGCTAATGTACCGATTGTTGTTGCAGCACTCGATTATGGTAAGAAAGAGGCTGACTTTAAGAAGATTCTGATGCCTACAGGAGATGTGGATGCCGATCTGGAAATAATTAAAGCCTGCTATAAAGGAGTGGTTGCAAAGCACCCTCAATATTTTTCTTTGTAGGAAGTAAAGAGTATAAAACGGGAGTAAAAGAGAAAGAGTTAACTTGTATCTCGTCTACCCTTAACTTACAACTATCCATAGTATAAAATCATAACTATAACGCGCTATGCTACAAGACTGTAAACTCAGGATTAGTCTTGTGCAATACGACATTGCATGGGAAAATAAACAAAAGAACCTCGATTATATACATACTGTTGTATCAGGTCTCGAAGGTAAAACCGATGTTGTAATTCTACCCGAAATGTACACTACAGGTTTTTCCATGAACAGCCATAATCTGGCAGAGCCGGTTAGCGGTAATACTATAACCTTATTGAAACAGTGGGCTGCGCAATATGATGTTGCTGTATGCGGTAGTTATATAGCCGAAGAAAATACTGATTTTTATAACCGGGGATTTTTCATTACTCCTGATAAAGAATTCTATTACGACAAACGCCATCTCTTCCGCATGGGAGCTGAACCTCAGTCTTTTTCAGCAGGAGGTAAACGTTTGATCTTTGAACATAAAGGCTTCAATATCTGTTTACTTATTTGTTACGACTTACGGTTTCCCGTATGGGCAAGAAATATTGATAATGAGTATGATCTGCTCATTTACACGGCTAACTGGCCGGCTTCACGGGCAAAAGTATGGAACGCGTTGTTAACGGCCCGTGCTCTTGAGAATATGGCTTATGTATGTGGGGTAAACCGGATAGGAAAGGATGGTAACGGACTGATACACGAAGGCGGCTCAAAGGTTGTCGATGCCAAAGGGGATGAAATACTCTCTCTCGGCCTGAACCTAGGGCAGGTCGAAACTGTTTGTTTATCAAAATTGGAGTTGGAGCAATTCAGGGCTAAATTTCCAGTATGGAAAGATGCCGACAGATTTGAATTAAAGTAATAGAATTATCATTAAAATATTAATTATGAAACGTATTTTAAATCCGGCGGTTCTTGTAATCGCAATTATAACACTTACATTCGGCTTACAAAGTTGCAATTCAGCAAAACCGGTTGATAAAACCCAACTGGAAGGTTATTGGACACTTAAAACTCTGAAAGGTGAAGATGCTAAAACAGCATTTGCGGGAACATTGCCCTATCTGCAATTCGATTTCGCTAAAAATCTGGTCTCCGGTAATGGCGGATGTAATGGATTTACGGGAGCTTTTACACTGACAGATAAGAATGAATTTTCTGCACCTAATCTGGCTGCAACAATGATGATGTGCGTACAAGCGAATAAAGAGCCCCAGTTTTTCACAGCCCTTTCTACTCCTAACCTCATCTTGTCATTAGACAAAGAAGGGTTACTGACGTTGTCTGAAGATAAAACAGTGATACTACAGTTCGAAAAAGGCGAAGCTCCTAAAGTAGCAGCAGCTACGGATATTGTAAATGCAGAAAACTTAGCCGGAGCTTGGACCCTTACGTCTATAGCCGGTGGCGATATGGCTACATTGTTTACAGGAAAAACTCCTACGTTGGAATTCACAGCAGATGGAAAAGCATTCGGTAATGGAGGTTGTAACACATATCGTACATCATACACACTACAGGAAAACACGGTGACTTTTGGCCCAGTGATGTCTACAAAGATGGCTTGTCCGAGTCTGAAAGGAGAAGGTTTATTTACAGGACTTCTTGCCAGTCCACTGCAAGCCGGATTGAATGGCGATAAACTGACATTCTCCAAAGAGGGAAATGTCGTACTTGAATTTGTAAAAGGAGTGGCAGAATGATTTTTTCTGTCTTATCTAATATAAAAGCGCTTGTAAGCAAAGTTTGAATCTTTAGGCGTTTTAAGTATTTATATTGAATAGAGTAGGGGTGAAAAATTTTTCACCCCTATATTTTCTACTTCAATATAACCGTCACTCCTTTTGCACCATGTGCCCCTACAACCAGCGACTGTTCTATATCAGCCGTTTTAGACGGGCCGGAAATAAATACACCGAAACCATAGTCATTAAAGGTTAGCCTATCATAGGCTTCATGCATATTATTTACCACAGCCTTCCTGTTGAGTACGATAACCAGGTATTCTGAAATAAAGTAAACCACTTTCTCCTTTACATTCTGTGGAATCCATACACATCCGTTTTCGGCAACACCGACTTCTCCTTCTATTATAGCCAGGTCTATCCCATTCAATTCGTGCGGATCCGCGGCATTATCCGGATTGATGGTTGCGATAGTGATGTCGGGCAAATTGGAAGCTATCACTTTAGCGTCGGCGTATAACGAACGTATAACTTCATTTATATCCTCCCCCTCTTTCAAGACAATCGCATCTCCTCCTACAGCCTTACTTATTTCTATAAATTGGGCGACTTTATCGGGATATTGTATTCCTTCTATATCTATATCGGGCATCTCATACCTGTCTGTTATATGCCGCCTTATATTTCCTAATATATTGTTTTTACTGTTCATCGCTTCCTGCTTTATTCGTTTGTACTTTCCCTTTTTTCCACATCTCGGTAAACGATTCGCTGGCAAATTGTGGCAGTTCTCGTCCTTTACCCCAATCGTTTAATCCGTTATACAGCATAAATCGTGGCAGGTGATTTACAACCGGTGCAAATTTCAGTCCTGTCTTGTATAAAGCCGGGTGCATAAACAGGAATTTCATACCCCATGACATTATCTTCTTCATCTTATCCGCCTTGTGAAACGAATCTAGATTCTGCCGCCAACGGTATATCTGATCTGCCAGATCTATTTTTACCGGACAAACATTGTTACATGAATAGCACAGCGAACAGGCCGAAACATTATCAGCGTATTCTTCCGGCGATTTCAGCATTCCCAGATTAATACCTATAGGACCGGGTATAAAATAAGTATAGGAATACCCGCCGCTTCTCCGATAAACAGGACATGTATTCATGCATGCCCCGCAACGGATACATTTCAGTGTTTGTATATGTTCCTTATTTCCGAGTATTCCACTTCGTCCGTTATCGACCAGTACAATGTGCATTTCACAACCTTTGCGCGGCTTGCGGAAATGGGAAGTATAAGTCGTTACAGGCTGCCCCGTGGCCGAACGCGCGAGCAGACGGGTGTATACACTCAAGGCACGGTGGTCGGGTATAATCTTCTCTATTCCCATCGATACGATGTGTACTTTGGGTAGCGACGTACCCATATCCGCATTCCCTTCGTTGGTGCAGACTACTACGTCACCGGTCTCCGCCACACCGAAGTTGGCCCCCGTCATACTTGCACCGGCTGTCAGGAATTCATTGCGCAAATGCTGACGGGCAGCGCGGGTAAGGTATGTAGGATCACTGTTATCTTTTTCGGTATGCAACTTATCTTCGAAGAGCTTGCCTACTTCCTGCCGCTTCAGGTGAATCGCAGGCATTACAATGTGGCTCGGCGGCTCGTTCATCAGTTGGAGAATGCGCTCACCCAAATCACTCTCGACCACATCTATTCCCCTGTCTATCAGGTATGGGTTCAGGTGACATTCTTCGGTAAGCATAGATTTACTTTTTACCAGCTTCTTTACATTATGTTTCGACAGGATATCATAAACAATTTGGTTATGCTCCGCCGCATCTTTTGCCCAATGAATAATAACACCGTTGGATTCGGCATTACTGACAAATTTTTCGAGATATTGGTCGAGATGGGTAATGGTATGCATCTTCACCTTCGCAGCCAGTTCACGCAAGTGCTCCCATTCGGGGATAGCCATTGCCATGCGGTCGCGTTTTTCGCGTACCATCCAAAGGGTTTCATTATGCCATGTCTCCTGCTCTTTATTAGCAATAAAGCGGTCTGCCGCCTTCGTATGTTTTGTACTCATAGTCCCGCAGCTAAAATTTGAATAACATGAATAAACTTAATAGGAAGGTTCTCTCTGCTGACCACTCCCTGCATATGCATCAGGCATGAACTATCGGCTCCGGTTATATATTCTGCCCCGGTAGCCATATGGTTCCTTACTTTATCCTGCCCCATACATACAGATACGGAAGGTTCTTCGATAGAAAACATTCCTCCAAAGCCGCAGCATTCATCGACTTTCTGAGGTTCCAGTACTTCTACTCCCTCTACTAAGGACAGTAAATCCCTGACCTTTGAGTAACGGGGAATATTCAGTTCGCTTGCCGAAGACAAATGTAGTTCCCGCACGCCGTGGCAACTGTTATGTACACTCACTTTATGAGGGAAGTTACCCGGAAGTTTGTCCACTTTCAATATATCGTGAAGGAACTCGCACAGGTCATATATTTTTCCGCTTGTCTGGCACAGATGCTGTTCTTTCTCCAGCAGGCGGGGATAATTTTCTTTTACAAAAGCGGCGCAACTGGCCGACGGAGCGACGATATAGTCGTATTTGTCGAAAAGTTTTTCGAACTGTTTTGCCAAAGGAATGGCTTTGTCTTCAAAACCTGCATTCGCCATCGGTTGCCCGCAACAGGTCTGATCGATGGGATAATCCACATCCACACCCAGATAATCGAGGAGCTTGTATGAGGCTACCCCCACTTCGGGATATATGGCATTTACATAGCAGGGGATAAATAATCCTACTTTCATCTTTATCTTAAATTAGTTGATCGCTATAAAGGTAATAATATAAAAAACTACAAAGCCAGCAGTACTTTGAGTTTTTTATTATTAGACTTATCAGCCTTTTGTTTCCAGATACACTACATGTGTCTGAAGATATTCTTCAAGCCCGTGTTTACCATCAGCGCCGCCGATTCCCGATTTGCGCCATCCGGCATGGAATCCCTGCATAGCTTCAAAGTTTTCACGGTTGATGTATGTTTCTCCGAATTTAAGCGCTCTTACCAATTTGAATGCAGTATCCAGATTCTGAGTATAAACGGAAGATGTCAGCCCATATTCACAATCGTTAGCCCATTCAATGGCATCGTTTATATCGGAAAATTCAACGACAGGCAATACCGGACCAAATGTTTCTTCTTGTATAATATCCATTTTCTGAGTGGCATCAGCGAGAACAGTAGGCTCGAAGAAATAGCCTTTCGTTCCGATACGCTTGCCGCCACAAAGAAGTTTACAGCCCTGATTCACGGCTTTCGCTACTTTTTCTTCCACTAATTTTAATGCGTTGGCTTCTACTAGAGGTCCCATATCCAAATCTACTATTTCGGAAGGATTACCCGCTTTGACGGCTTTCATGCCTGCAACCAGTTTTTCAAGGAATATGTCTTTCACTTTCTTGTGTACATATACCCGTTCGGCACAGTTACAAACCTGCCCTGTATTGATGACACGGGATGCGATTATCGATTTCACCGCCAAATCTATATCAGCATCATCCATAACGATAGCCGGAGCTTTTCCGCCCAGTTCGAGGGATACTTTTGTGATATTCGGAGCTGCGGCAGCCATTGTCTGTTGTCCTGCGCCAACGCTTCCGGTAAGGCTTACCATTCCTACTTTCGGGTTAGCAGCCAGTTCGTGCCCGATAACGGAACCACGTCCCATTATAAGGTTGAATACACCGGCAGGCATACCCACTTCTTCAACTATCCGGGCGAATACATATGCATTCTCAGGAGTAATCTGGCTGGGCTTTACCACGATTGTATTTCCCGTCACCAATGCAGGAGCAGCCTTACGGGCAATGAGGAAGAACGGGAAGTTCCACGGGAGAATACCCGTAGTGACACCGATAGGTTTCTTAAACAGGAAAATGTTTTCGTGCGGACGGTCGCTCTGGATAATTTCACCTTCATATCTGCGTGCCCATCCTGCCATATATTCGAGATAATCGGCTGTGAAAAGGACTTCTACGTTTGCCAGTCCCTGAGTTTTACCACCTTCACGGACAATGATATCGGTCAGTTCTTTTTCCCGTTTGCGGATGCCTGCTGCAATCTTGATCAGATAGCTTGCTCTTTCTACGGCAGGAGTAGCTGCCCATTTATCCTGTGCTTTTTCGGCCGCATCTATTGCCTTGCGGGCGTCTTCGATTGTGCCTTCGGGTTGCCGCGAGATTACTTCTTCTGTCGACGGGTTCAGTACGTCTATCCATTTTCCGGATGCGTTTTCTACAAATTTGCCGTCGATAAACATTTTTAGTTCTTTCATGGTGTTTAATGTTTATATTATTAATATACAGGTATTATATAGCTAAATTCGGAAACTAAAATTATAAAAAAAAGAGCATACCGCATTACAAAATTTGATATTATAGTTTCAATAAATGACTATATAATAATAAACTAGACTTATCTTTACGGCTTAAATAAACTTAACATGAAACGAATAGCAATAACGGGAGCGGCAGGCAATCTTGGCGGACTATTAGCTCAGGGGATGAAAGATATGGATGTGTATCTAAATCTGCTGACACATAAGAAAGATATTGCCGGGAACCTGAAAGAAAAAGAAAATATATCCGTTTTCAAAGTAGATTTAGCAAGCAAGGAGACATTGTGCGATGCACTCGACAATGTCGATGTAATCGTTCATTTTGCGGGAATACTATTCAAAGCGAATCCCGAAAAATTCCTGCCTACTACGAATACTCAATACTTCAATAACCTGTTAGATGTTGCTATCCGACAAAAAGTAAAACGCATCATCCTTATCAGTTTCCCTCATGTAGAAGGTGAATGCAGCCCGCAAAATCCGGCGACCGGAGTATTGGACGGAAAACCGGAATCCATGCATGCAAAAACACGTCTTGAAGAAGAAAGACTCTTGTTCCGGTATGGAGAAAAATGTGGTTTCGAAGCTGTCTCTTTGCGGGTAGGGATGGTGTATGGTGAAGGAATTCTTATGATAGATGCAGCACAATGGTTTGCCCGTCACAGGTTGCTGGGAGTGTGGAAGAAACCAACCGATATACATCTTATCTCGAAATCAGATTTTGTGGATGCAACTATTGCGGCCACTCTAAACCCCGGTGTAAAGGGAATTTATCATATTGGGGATGAAGGTGTACAGACTTTGCAACAGTTTCTTGACGATATAACAATCTATAAAGGAAATCACAAACCGTGGCGCATGCCCGTGTGGATGATAATGACGGCTGCACGCGGGTTTGAGTTGTTCTCTGTTTTTTTTGGTACGCAAAGCCCGTTGACTGTTGATTTTGTAAAAATAGGAATGGTGTCTTATTATGGAGATACGAGGCGTATGAGAAAAGAACTGCTTCCCGAACTGAAATTCAAGACATACAGAGAAGGTATTGAACTGTTTTGAAAAAATAAAGGGAAGAATAAATCCTTCCCTCCAATTTGTTTAATAAACATCACATCTTATTTATTAGCTACAAGAACACCTTGTGTCTGCTGATATGTAGCATTTAATATTGCCAGATATTTACGGTATTGCTGTGCAGATAATACAGATTTTGTGTTTGCCAAATTGAAGGCTAAGGCTTTCCATGCCCCCTCTTTGTCGTTATCCTGCAATGCATCTTTCAGCTTCTCCGCCGAATCGTAGAATATATTTCCGAGTTGTTCTTTCTGTGCAGGAGTCGCCTGTACATAATCGGTTACTGTATTGAATGTGCTCTTGTTATTCAATACCCACAAAACCTCATAATCGTTGCTCGCAAATGAACTGATACTGAACGCCAGTACCGCTACAAATAAAATTGATAACCTTTTCATAACCAAAAAATTTTAATTTAAAAACAATCTTTATAGACTTACAGGCATAAAAAAAACAAAGAAATCCCATCTTGTTCATGGTATTCTTTGTTCGTTATACTTGTAAATTATTGATAACCTAATTCACGATACAAATGTAAGGAATAATTTTTGATTTAATGTCTTTTTGGCATAAAAATATGCATTTATATGTCATATATATTTTCTATTGGGTTTTTGTGAACTTTTTTGATATATGATTGTTATATGGAAACTCACTAAATGTAAAACAAATTACAGCTGAAGACATACCTAGTTATTATCAAATAAAAAGCGTGAACATACGCTCACGCCTTTATCCAAAAAATCAATCCATATATAATAATAAATACAGGGCAGTAAAACTGCTTAATTATTTATTCTCAGTAGTCACTTTCAAAGTTACTTCTATATTGTTTCGTGTAGCATTGGAGTAAGGGCATACCTGATGTGCTTCTTTAACCAGTTCTTCAGCTTCTTGCTGGCTGATCCCTTTTATATGTACATCCATTTCCACAGCCAGTTGAAAGCCGCCACCTTCTTTTGTGCCAATACTTACCTTGGCGGTCACTTCCGGTTTTATGTGAATCTTTTTGGCTAGTGAAACGTGGCTTAGTGCGCTGCCGAAGCAAGCGGAATAACCTGCCGCAAAAAGTTGTTCAGGATTAGTGTAATTACCACCCGGGCCGCCCATTTCTTTAGGAGGTCTTACTTCCAGGTTCAGTACTCCGTCCGAAGACTTGACACTACCGCTTCTTCCTCCTACCGAGGTAGCTACTGCTGTGTACATTTTTTCCATACTACTGTTTTTTATAATTTGCCTAGTTAGTATAATAAAACAATAGTAAGACTTGTATTGTTCAATGATAGCTATAATAAAGAATATAAGACATAATAGGGTAATGACACGGAATTTATTTTTTTTGAGAAAGTTTATCTATATATTAGCCGATAGCCTTTAGCTGTCAGCTTGTAGTTCTTTGAAAGATTGATTCGTAAATCTGTAGATTAGCATATTAGCAAATGAGTGAAATAGTGTAACCTTTGTAACCTTTTAACAAGTAATAAGTTTTAAGTAATGAGTACAAAGTTGAAAGAACTGTATTTACTTTTACCATAAAGTCTCTTGTGCGATAGCTAAAGCTAACGGCTAATAGCTATCAGCTAAAAGCTGAAATATGTGTTACCTCTGTTACTTTTTATTTAAACACAGAATAAAAGGAGTAGCACGGAGTTTTTTTTTATAAACAGGATACCCCGCTCTGCTCAACACGATAAGCTAATTATTATTTTCCATTCTTAATTATGTCAATCAGTAGTTAAAGTAACTATTGTAGTATAAAATTGTTCTATTTTTTCTAACGCGCCTATCGGCTTGTTTTTCATTTTGCCTTGATGCAAAACGAAACAAAAAATCAAGGCTGCATCCCTCCGGCGACCCAAAACCGCAGCTGCGGTGGGGCAAAATAATACGGAATCATCTTTTACCGGATTATCAGCCGTGTATAGCAGCTACCCTATTTTGCCCTACACCTCCGCTTTACGGATTGGGTACCCCGCCTGAGGGCCGAGGCCGTGACCTCGATGCGGCGACAGGACAGAGGCTCTTCATGCTTTAGCTCCACGTGCGTCAGCCCTTGCGCATTAGTGAAGCAGGCGGGGTACCCAATCCGTTGCAGGCGGCGTAGAATCAAACGGGGCGATAGCCCGTTTGTTTGATTCAGCCGTCAAAACGGTTTTGGGTCGCCGAGGAATTGAAAATCGAGGAGCGTAGGCGACTCAACAGAAGCGCTAGCCTTTTGGTTCGTTTTGGGCAATGCCAAAATGAACGTTTAAGCGCAACGAAGTGGAGCTGAAAAGAATTGAACATTAAAATCCAACTACTAATTCGCATTAATTATTAATTGTTTTCTATGTTACCTTTGTTACTCTTTAACTATATACAATTAAAGAATGTTAGAATTTTGACATGAAAATAGTGAGAAAATTGTCAGATATGTCAGGTTTTAACTAAACAGAGTTAATTAATGTAAATAATATTAATGGTTGAAATTTTCGCTTTTCGTGCGTTTGCCCTGTAAAGACTTAAAGAGTTATCCCTTATTTTTATAAAAGCACTATCTTTGCACAAAATAAGAAGTTATGATACTAAATATACAAAATGAAACCGCACCACTGAAAACCGTTGTGTTGGGGCAGCCTTATTCGTTAGGGAAAGAACCTGCACCGGAAGATACATATGATGCGAAATCTTATGAATCTGTCCAAAATGGTACTTATCCTAAGGAAGAGAATATCGCCGATGAAATGACCGCATTTGAAAAAGTTTTCTTAAAATATGATGTGGAAGTTCTTCGTCCTCTTATTTTGCCCAACTGTAATCAGGTCTATGCCCGTGATGTAGCATTTGTAATTGATGATAAGATTATCACATCAAACATTATACCCGATCGTGCGGATGAGCAGGAAGCGTATGCGCCTATCTATAGTCAGATAGCTTTCAATAAAATATATAACCTGCCCGAGAAAGCACATGTAGAAGGTGGAGACGTGGTCTTGTATGGTGATACCGTCTTTGTCGGTACTTATATGGAAAGGGATTATCCTGAATACAAAACCGCCAGAACAAATGCGTATGCAATAGCTTTCCTTCGGGAATTATATCCTGAGAAAAATTTTGTGGCACTCGAACTGGAGAAAGATGATACCGACCCCCGTAAAGGTATCCTGCATCTCGATTGTACTTTCATGCCGGTAGGTAATGGTAAGGCCATTATCTATAAAGATGGTTTCAAAAACGAAAAAGACTATAATCTTCTGGTCGATTTTTTCGGTAGGAAGAATATTTTCGAGGTTACGCAGGAGGAAATGTATTATATGAATACAAATGTATTTTCCATATCTCCTACAGTTGTTGTAAGTGAAGAACGTTTTACACGCCTTAATCGCCATTTGGCCGATGAATGGGGGTTGACAGTAGAGGCTATCCCTTATTTCGAAATATCGAAAATGGGAGGGTTGCTCCGTTGCTCTACACTACCATTAGTTAGGGGATAATCTAGTATAAAATGAATATGCTTAAATCTTTGGGGCTTTTTATTGTTTTTATGTTTGCGTCCGTTACCTTATCTGCACAGATGATCGGCGCAGGCATACAAGCGGCAAAAAGTGAGAAAGTTGAGTTCGCAGCCAATATACATACCAGATATTACACATACAAGGGGGATGTAAATTTCTTCCTGTTTGGAGGCTTGGATTATACAGGAGGCAGTACCAAACTTTCAGGATTGAATACGAAGGCTATTTCGCCCACATTGGATTTTGCAAGTATGGTTTTTGGAGATTATGCCGATAGAAGTGTTTTGTGGCTGTCGTGCGATGCGGGGTATTTACGGAACTTTAATGAAAAAAGGGCGAGCGGGATTGTGCTTACTCCTAATATTATGTGTGCTTATAGTTTGTTTTATATAAAGACAGGGTATGATATGAATGTGTCGCGTGGCAACAATCAATTTTTCGTACGCTTGGGACTGATTCTTTCATTATAATTAATAAGTATTGAGTATTAAGTATTAAGTTGAAAGAATTTCAAACCACTTATTACTCAATACTTACTAATTATCATTCATAAACTTATTTTGCGTCGGGGTAAAGTCCTTTCCACCAGCCATTATCGTCCTTCAGCCATTTGGAAAACCAGGCCATTATGGAATTGTTCCATTCCACACGCCGTTTGTAATTCATTACTCCGTGGTTTTCGTCTTTCACCTGTATGAATTCCGCCGGGCGGCCCAATATCTTCAAGGCTGTATACATCTGGATACTTTCGCCTATAGGCACATTGGTGTCGATCGTACCGTGTGTAAATAGAATAGGTGTGTGTACTTTGTCGGCGCTGAACAACGGACTTTGCTTTACATACAGGTCGGGGTTGTTCCACGGGTAGCTGTGAGCACTTGCGCCCGAACTATAAGTGTATCCCCAGTATCCTTCGCCCCAGTAGCTGCTGATGGAACTGATTCCCGCATGGGATACGGCAGCAGCGAATATGTCCGTGCGGGTTTGCAGGTACATGGTCATAAATCCGCCGTATGACGCGCCTACACAGCCGATTTTCTTTTCGTTTACATAAGGGTGTTCTTTTACAAACTGTTTTACTCCTTCTATGATATCTTCGGCGGTACGTTTACCCCATGCATTGACGTGCAGGGCTGCAAACTTCTGTCCGAAGCCGGTTGCGCCGCTCGGCTGTATAATATACACCACATAGCCTTGCGATGCAAACACATGGGCAGGATACGGTCCTTCAAATGTACGGGAAGTAGGGCTGGTACCTCCGTAGTAATATACGATCATCGGATATTTCTTGGACGCGTCGAAGTTTGGCGGCAGGTAACAACTGCCTTTAATCTCTGTTCCTGCGGAATTGGTAAAATTCCAGTCTTCTGCTTTTCCGAGAGTCATTTCAGATAGCCTGTCGTTGTATGGGTCGGCTACCATTGTCGACTTTTGATTTTTTATATCATACAGATAGGCACGGGTAGAGTTCGACTGGCTTACGCCGAAATAGATTGCGGACAGAGCATTGTCAGCCGTAGAGAATGAACGGATGACTTCTTCATTCAATGGTAATTTAGTGAAAGTCTTGCCGGAAGGATTGTATGCATACATATTCACATAGTCCTTGTCGGTAGTACGGAAATAGATCAGATTGTCTTTCTTGTTCCAGAAACTATTGTCGATACTCGGATCGAAATTCTTTGTGATCGGGTCAATCTGTTTTGTGCTTAAGTCCATGATAAATGCGAGGCCATTATAGCTATTGGCTATTTGTCCGGCATCTATATTTTGTCCTATGCCGCCAAAGGCTTCGCCGGCACCCGATATAAGGACTTTTTTACCGTCGGGGGAAAAAGTCGCGCCATATGCAAAACCTTCGTTTGTCCATAAAGTATCTACACTCATAGTCGGCAAATCCAGCTTGAGCATTGTATATTTACGGAACGGACGTTCGGTCACTGTTTCATCGGTAAAAGAAACCAGAAGCTGTTTTGAGTCGGCGCTGATGTCGTTGAGCCATGTCGTATGCGAGCCATATGTAAGTTGCTGGCTTAGACCCGATCTGATGTCGTATTTATAGATGAACGAACGGTTAGTGTATCCCGGTTGGCGGTCTTCGGGTGATAATAAAAGCTTTAAATCTCCTTTCGTCTCTTCGCCCTTTTCCTGTTTGGTATAGAAAAGAGTTCTTTCATCGGGGGAGAAGGTCATATACTCGTCCGGAATGTTCTTTGCTAGGATCGTTTCCTGTAATGTCGCGGGATCGATGGAGATCAGATTTGTACCATCTTCGGTTTTTAGTAAGTAGAACATTTTTTCGCTTACAGGCATCCAACTTAACTGTTTTTTACTGCCATCGGTATCCAGAAGGATTTGTTTGCCTGTGGAGACATTATATAATTCGGTAGTGGATACACTTTTCTCTCCGAATGTATTTCTGTACGAGATCAAAGCGTATTGACCGTTTGGCGACATGCTGGTATTGGTTACTCTTTTACCTAAGAGCATATCGGTAAAGTTTACGAACCTTTTGCTCGTATTTTGAACTGAGAAGGTCGTTTTATCGTCCCCCTTCTCGTTTTCCAATACAATTTTGAAAATAGGAGAGGACTTATCTTCCGCTGAAGCCAATAACTTTATTACAACACGGCTGGATAAAGGATATGGGTTGAAAGCAGCAGTAACCTCTTTTTCATTTCTGAAGTTTTCTTCCCTGGTGGTTTTCGATGTGCTGAGTTTACCATCCACATATAGCTCGAACATATTCGGAGAGGTTATCTTTAAGGATAATTTCGCATAACGGTCGGCCTGTACATAGAATGAAAATAGTTGGAAAGTATAGCCTTCCCTTGGCTTTTCCGCATAAAAATATCCGGCAGTGTCGGATTTGAGAGGTCTTACAAAAGCGGTTTGCTCAGGAATGGTCAGATTCATTTTCAATAAATCCTTTTCCGAATACTTATCTCCTTTCAGATTGGTAGAGTCTACAATTAACGGATTGATAACAGCAACGGGCGGAGCTGCATATATCTGGGGTAATTTTTGTTTGATCTGAGAAAACATGCCTATAACGGATGTAAGGCATAGGGCGATAACCGACAATCGTAATTTCATATATTTTATAATATTTTATAGTTTAGGCAATAAAGATATGAATTATACGATAGACAAACGGAATAATAGCAATGAAAAGCATTTGTCTGCCATGATGTTTTATAGCAGGGATATCTTTAATTGAGGATAATATATTATCTTTGAGCATTAAAAATGCACGTCTTAACTAGCAGGGGCAGAGCAGAATTTATTTTGATCCTGCCAAATCTTGCAAAAGTACTTAATGTTATAGCGCCTATATTAAATAGTATCATTAATATTAAAAAATGAAGATCTTTACATACTACCTTATCTGTATCTTATCTGTTCTTGTCATATTTTCTTCGTGTGGCGAAGATATAATGCTTTATCATGAGAGGGAACCCGAACCGGAACCAGAGCCCGAACCGGAATATTATTGGTTGTTGGAAAGTGTGGATTATCCGGAATATAATAAGTTGGAAATGCAGTCCCGAGATGATTTTACCCTGACATACAATGATGCTGATTCCATAATCGTAATAGATAATGATGGGGGAGACTACATTCAGGTTGATTATAAAGACAAATTTTTCTCATTTTCCCGCGTAAGGGGTTCTTCCGCGACAAGCCGGACATCGGATAGCCTGTTGATTTATCTGAATGAGAATAAGCAGATAGATTATGCCCTGCATGTGACCAATACAGAGACATTTAAGGACGGTGAGTTGGTTTCGAACAGAAGAACATGGAACGATTCCACCGTTTGTAAATATAATGCGGAAGGCTACATGACCAATATGGATCATTATGATTACAGTGGAAATAATAACTCCCTGTCATATGCCGAGGAATATGTGATTACAGACGGCAATATAACCGAAGTAATCTCATCGGCGGGTTATCGTCATATATATACATATGACAAGACTGCATATATTAAGTCGGCAAGCTATGTGTATGAAATGCCTCTGAATACAATAAGCATAAAGAGCAGGGGAGGATGCTGGTTTATGTCCAGTCTGCCTTTTCTGTCGGCTAAATATCTAGGAAAGTCGAGTGTGAACAACGTATCGCGAACTATTATAAAGAAAACAGAAAGAAACGGAAGTGAGTCGGATTATGCTGACATCGCGTATAAATATGTTCTTGATGAGAATAATATGTTAAGTACGGCGACACTTTCCGGAACGGTTAACGGAGAACGTATTCCGGATGATTTTGTATCTAAGTTCTCTCATTTCGGAAAAGAAAAGAAATAATATAAGAAAGTCCGGCATTAAACCGGACTTTCTTGTTTAATCCCGACTTAGTTACAAATAATGAACGAAGAATTGAGAGATATTCATTACCTAACCAAGCCGGGAGGCTAAGGGGGCAGCCTTATATTTTCAGATATTATCTACGGGCGGATATATCATAATACTTCTCCTGTGGCTTTACTGACTTTTACTATATCGCCTCTTGTCCCACTGATATACCATATTCCGTTATCCAGGCTTACCGAAAACGGTTCCTGTCCGGCTAGCAGCGGTTTGGCTATCGCCATAGCCGACAGTATGGTTGGTACAGCGTTATTACAGATTGTCGATGTAAAAGATTGGTGTTTCTGTTGTTCTTCGGATTGAGCTAATACTTCAGTGTTATTTTTGTACTTATCTCTGGGATTACCTTTAAATTGATAGAATATAGCGGAAGCTATCATCGATATCAGGCAGATAGGGTATATTGCAGTCTTACTCATAATAATCTAAGTTTTATCGGTTACGTTATATAGAGGGATATACAGTATATATTCCATAATAAGACTCCTGTTTTTTCTTTATAGAAAATAAAAAAGCGCTGAAATGATTGATTTTCAGCGCTTCCTGTGTTTAATTCTATCTTCTATTTTTTAGCATCCAGTATTTCAAGGAGAATTTCCGGTTCGTCAGTGGTAATGTAATCGATATCCTGATTGAGCATTGTCTGCATATCTTCAGTCTTGTTCACAGTCCATGCATTGGTTAACAAACCTATGGATTTTGCTTTCTTTGCCAAATCCGTATCTTTAATAAAATTACCGTAATGATAGTCTATACCCGACATTCTTTCCGCTTTCAGTTCTTCGAGCGTTTTATCAGCTTCCAGATAAAGAATCTTAGCGGTTGGGTCCAGCTCCCGGATACGTTTTGCCGCATCGAAGCTAAATGTTATATAATCGGTCCATGCCTGCGCATTCATACGATGTACTATACGGACAGCCGAATCGGCAACGGCTTCGCAACGTTCTTTTCCTTTCTGTGAGGCCTTGACTTCCAGTACCAGGCGGGTCTTGTTTTGTTCTTTAATACATTTGATATATTCTTCGAGGCTTGGCAGTTTGTCTCCGTCTTTCAATTCTATTTTGAATAATTCGTCCGCTGTGGTTTCTTCCACTTTTTTTCCTCCTATTTCGGGATCGTGTGAGAGGATAACCTTATTATCGGATGATAGCCATACATCGAATTCAGAGCCTTCGCAGCCTATTTCTATCGCTTTTTTCAATGACTTTAATGAGTTCTGGCTGGCGTCATGGTTTTTCCACGCTCCACGGTGTGCGATAACCTTGTTTCGGATAAAGTTGTCTCTGACCAGTTCGAAGGTTTTCTCTCCGTCTTTGGTTTTTACCGTGATTTCGAATCGCCACGGAGTGGATTTTGTGATTGTAGCATTTTTTTTAATCAGTAAATGCCCGTCTTCGCTCAATACAAACAAGTTAGCCTCATCTTTTATCAAGGAGATTTTTTCTCCGGCCGGAATATTAAATTTTCCAACTTTTACACCCCTTTTATTGTTTTTAATCAGGTAATTATCTAATACTAACAGTTCTGTTGCCGATTGTGAATACATGATGGTCTGGCTTGAGAATAAAATAAAAAATAAGAACAATAACTTTTTCATAATTATATTTTTAGACATTAATCGTATATTATACTATATACTATGAATATATGCAGTAGTAGATACGTTATAGTTGAAAACGGGCAAACTTAGCATTCTTTCTATAAAAATTTATCTATATACAGGAATAGATAATGATCTTGAATAGTCAAAGATAAAAAGTAAGAAATGAAAAAGTGTGTATAATCTGTTACTTTTGTTACCTTTTTTATTAATAAATTGAAAATTGATTATTTATCAGGTGATTATAGGTTTTTCGAAGAAATGTAACAGGGCTGTGTAATTTGTAAAAAGTGTTACTTTTGTTACCTTTTTTGATTATTACGATACTGTATTTTAGATTTAGTTGGGATACTTTTGTCATTTCATTTTTGAAGGATTTTATTTCTCTTATTTTGAAAAATATTTCCAATTAATATTTATTCTATCAGTTGACATTTTATTACCTTTACGTTAAAAATTAAGACTATGAATACCTACTCTAGCTTTCAAAAGTATCTTCAAAATGAACTGACCGATATACAATCGGCAGGATTGTACAAAAACGAGCGTATAATAGTATCTCCACAGGGGGCATCTATACGTGTAAACACCGGACAAGAAGTCCTGAATTTCTGTGCCAATAATTATCTTGGATTATCAGACAATAAGGAGCTAATCGAAGCCGCTAAAGAGGCTATGGACTCCCGCGGGTTTGGTATGTCTTCCGTAAGGTTTATCTGCGGTACTCAGGATTTACATAAACAGTTGGAAGCAGCTATCGCCAAGTTCTTCGGCATGGAAGATTCGATCTTGTATGCAGCTTGTTTCGACGCTAATGGCGGCGTATTCGAACCGCTGTTGAGCGATCAGGACGCCATTATTTCCGATTCATTGAACCATGCCTCCATAATAGATGGCGTACGCCTGTGTAAAGCTGTTCGTTACCGTTATGCAAATGCGGATATGGAAGATTTGGAGAAACAGTTGAAACTGGCACAGTCGCAACGTTTCCGGCTGATAGTGACAGATGGTGTATTCTCTATGGACGGCAATGTGGCCCCGATGGATAAAATATACGAACTGGCACAAAAATACGATGCCATGATAATGATAGACGAATCACATTCGGCAGGTGTAGTCGGTAAAACCGGCCGTGGAACTACCGAATTATTTAATCTGCGTGGTAAGGTTGAAATTATCACGGGTACTTTAGGTAAATCGTTTGGGGGAGCCATCGGTGGATTCACAACAGGTAAGAAGGAGATAATAGATATGCTTCGCCAGCGTTCACGCCCTTATCTGTTCTCAAATTCCTTACCTCCGGCAATCACTGCGGCAGGGATTAAGATGTTCGAGATGATGGAACGCACGAATGAATTACAGGATAAATTGCATGCCAATACAGACTACTTCGTGGAAAAAATGAAAGCGGCAGGTTTTGACATTAAGCCTACGCAATCCTCCATCTGTGCGGTAATGCTGTACGATGCGAAGTTATCACAGGATATGGCCGCCCGGTTATTGGATGAGGGTATTTATGTTACAGGATTTTATTATCCGGTAGTACCTAAAGACTTAGCGCGTATCCGTGTGCAAATATCGGCAGGACATGAGAAAGAACATCTCGACAAATGTATAACAGCTTTCACGAAAACAGGAAAAGAACTAGGTGTAATTAAATAAACGATGAAGAACATTCTTATAGTAGGTAGTACGGGTCAGATCGGCTCGGAATTGAGTATCAGGTTGCGCTCGATTTATGGAGACGGTAATGTAATCTGCGGATATTATAAGCCGCCTTATCCCGATGGTTTCTTCGATTGGGGACCGACAGTGGAGATAGATGCAACCGATATAAAGCAAATTGCAGATGTTGTAAAAAAATACAAGATAGATACTATCTACAATCTGGCAGCTATATTGTCTGCTACAGCCGAGAAAAATCCTAAATTGGGATGGGATGTAGGTGTAGGCAGCCTGATGAACTGTCTCGATGTGGCCAGAGAGTTCAATTGTGCAGTATTTACTCCAAGTTCTATCGGCGCATTCGGCCCTAATACTCCAAAGGATAAAACGCCGCAGGATACAGTTCAGCGTCCGAAAACCGTATATGGGATAACCAAGGTAATGGGGGAATTACTTAGCGATTATTACCACGACCGCTGGGGAGTGGATACCCGTTCGGTTCGTTTTCCGGGTATTATATCCAACCTTACCCACCCGGGCGGTGGAACTACCGACTATGCCGTAGAGATATACTATAATGCGGTGAAAGAGGAGAAGTTTATCTGTCCGCTTAAGGCTGGAACTTTTATGGATATGATGTATATGCCCGATGCACTGAACGCAGCTATCAACATTATGGAAGCTGATCCTGATAGGCTGGTACATCGCAATTCGTTCAATATAGCGGCAATGAGTTTCGACCCTGAGATGCTGTACAAGGCTATTAAAAAGCATTATCCCGATTTTGTAATGGAATATGATGTAGACCCGTTGAAGCAGGCTATTGCCGATTCATGGCCCAACTCTCTGGATGATACCTGTGCCCGTCAGGAATGGGACTGGAAACCTGAATACGATCTGGAGAAGATGACCGCTGATATGATAAGTGTACTCAAAGAGAGGGAAGTACATTTGATTTGATAATAGATAGAGTTAGAAAGCATGGCAATAGAATCCATGCTTTACTTCTCTCTATAAATCTTATTCTTCTATACTGAAACTGACAAAAGCAAAGCGTTTGCTGTCCGGCGCCCATGAGTTTACATTAAAAGTACCCTGTCCGCCGAATAATTTGACTAAAGTCTGAGGTTCACCTCCTGTCGCAGGTATCATTCGTATCTCTACATGTTTGTAGCGGAGATGTTCGTGCGGTTCGAGATCCCCTTTCCTGTATGCGATATATACGACATTCTTGCCATCTGGAGACAGGTGTGGAAACCAGGAGTTACTATCGTCATCAAACGTTATCTGTGTCTGTTCACTACCGTCGGTTTTCATCCGCCATATCTGCATCAGTCCCGTACGCACGGAGTTGAACCAGATGTATTTGCCATCGGGAGAATATTCGGGTCCGTCATTCAGACCTTCGGATGTTGTCAGGCGGGTTTCATTGGTTCCGTCAATGGAAATTGTATATACATCCATTTCCCCGTTGCGGTTGGCACAATAGGTAAGCATTTTTCCATCCGGACTCCATCCGTGCATATAGCTTGGCAGGGAAGGAGTTACCTGTTTCGGTTCCCCACCCTCGTCCGGTAATACGAATATTGTGGGGCGTCCGTCCGGTAATGAGCGGTGGCTGATTGCCATTAACCTTCCATCCGGTGATACCAGATGGTCGTTGTTGCATCTGGTGGCGAAGCCTGTATCAATTAATTCCGGCTCTCCGAAAAAATCTGCCGGGAGTTTATATATCAACCCTTCACTGTTATATATCAGATGTTTGCCGTCAGGCGTCCAATCGGGAGCTTCTATCAGATAAGGAAACTCTTTCACGATGGTTCGTCTGCCAGCCGTAATATCGTATATTTCAAGGATACTGGTAACTTTGGATGGCTCGGTTTGTTGTGACTGCATAATGTTATGACTGTTTTTTCTGATAGATAATTATTCTAAGTACAATAGTTTTATTGCAAGATAGCAAAGAATAATTAACATAGCGTATATTATCGGCGTAATAATAATTATGGCTGCCGCTATATGAAGCTTCTTAGGCTTCTCCGGTTTAGCTCTTCTTTTGAATATGCGCCAACAGATAAACCATACGGGTATGGCAATGACAAGTAAGGCTATTATGGCGCCGGAGCCAAAGCCTAGAGAAAATCCGCCGGAAGGGTCAATATTTATATCCATAGTTTTAAAGCTTATTTAATTCAGGTCTACAACCGTAATACCTGTACCACCAAATTGGACATGTTCGTCCTGATAATTATGTACACCCGGTACTGTACGTAAGTAATCCCGTATGATTTGCCGCAGTGCGCCCGTGCCTGTTCCATGCAGGATACGCACACGGGATACCCCGACAAGAATGGCGTCGTCAATGAAGTACATAACGGCCTGTAAGGCTTCGTCTCCACGCATGCCGCGTACGTCTATATCCTGTTTGAAGTTGAGTTTCTTCTCGCGCATATCGTCGCTTACGGCAGCGCTGACCAATGTACTCTTCGAATCCCGTTTGACCTGATTCTTACTTACATATTCCAGTGTGTCGAGCTTGGCTGTCGATTTTATCATCCCGAAAGCCACTGTTGCATTACCTCTTTGTATATCGAGTACCTGCCCTATAGATGTTTGCCCTTTTATGCGGACATTATCACCGATGGTAATTGCTTGAGTTTTTTGCTTTTCAGGAGCCTTTTCTTTTTGTTTCTTATTTTTCTCCTTGTCCTTTAGCTTCTGTATTTTCCGGGTAATCTTATCATCGGAGAAATTATCTTCATTATCCAGTGTCGATTTGAATTCACTTAACGCTTGTCGCGCCTGCTTAGTTTTCTCTTTATCGGCTTGTGATTCACGGATCGTGCGGATAGTATTCTCTATCTTGGCATTTGCCTCCGACATAATGCGTTCAGCATCAGCCTTTGCCTGACGGATGATTTCTTTTCGCTGCTTTTCTACAGCCAGCAAGTCGGTTTCGTAGGTCTCGGTAACTTCTTCGAGCCGTTTTTCCTTTTGACGGATGCTTTGGCGTTTGGTTTCCCAATAACGTTTGTCGCGGACAATATCCTGTAGATATTTATCCATATTGATATAATCGCTGCCTACTATTTCCGAAGCATCGGCAATAACATCTTCAGGCAATCCTATCTTCCGTGCAATCTCTATGGCAAACGAACTGCCCGGATTTCCTATGGATAAGGTAAACAGAGGTTGCATCAGATGGCGGTCGTATAACATGGCTCCATTTATCACCCCTTTGTTTTCATTGGCAAAGTGTTTCAGATTCTGATAGTGGGTGGTGATTACTCCGAAAGCGCTTTTTTCATTGAAACGTTTCAATAGAGATTCGGCAATTGCCCCGCCTATCTGGGGTTCGGTACCTCCGCCAAATTCGTCAATGAGCAGGATGGTCTTTTTATCACAGTTCCTGACAAAAAACTTCATGTTGGTCAGATGGGAGCTATATGTACTCAGATCGTTTTCGATCGATTGTTCATCTCCTATGTCTATGAATATATGGTTGAATATCCCGACCTTAGAATTCTCATCCAGAGGAATCGGCAAACCGCATTGTACCATATATTGGAGCAGTCCTACTGTTTTCAGGCAAACAGATTTTCCTCCGGCATTCGGTCCTGAAATTATCAGCAGCCGGTTGTCTTCTTCCAATTCTATATCGAGCGGTACTATTTGTTTATTCTGCTTGCGGTGCGAGAGAAACAGCAGCGGATGTTTCGCCCTGTACCAGCGTATTATTTGTTTATCTTCTATAGATGGCTTGATGGCACTCAACTCGATAGAGAATGTAGCTTTTGCCCGGATGAAATCGATCATAGCCAGAAATTCATACGATTGTAGTATCTCGGGAACCAGTGGGCGTAGAACGTCAGTAAAAGCAATGAGTATTTTAATTATCTCGCGTCTTTCTTCGCTTTCCAGTTCACGTATCCGGTTGTTTGCTTCCACTACCTCGGCCGGTTCTATAAAGACTGTCTTACCTGAAGCAGATTCGTCATGCACTATCCCTTTAATCTTCCGTTTAAATCCCGGAGCAACGGGGATAACCAGCCGTCCATCACGCATGGTAGGTGTTACATCCTTTTCTACAAGGCCTTCGCTTTGCGCCAGACGTAATATGGCATTCAGACTTTTAGATATGCCTCCCGATATATGGGCCATATCTTTCCGTATACGGTGCAATTCGGATGACGCATTGTCTTTTATGCGCCCGAACTTGTCGAGGATATTGTCTATTTTACTTATCAGCTGAGGAAATACAACCACTTCCCCTGCTAATGTATATAGATGAGGGTAGGGCGTATTTTCTTCATCTTCTTTTTTCAGAAAACTTACAATGTCACGAATTGTCTGCAAGGAGCGTCTTAAATCGAACAGTGCATTTTCGTCTATCCACGTACCTTCTACTTTGATGTTCCGTAGCGACGGGCGTACATCAAGGAAATAATTCGTTGGAAAATCATCTTCTTCCTGTGTGATGCGCATGAATTCCTCTGTTTGGGAGAGGCTTTCAGTAATAAATGTATAATCGGAAGAAAAAGCCATATTCTCTACTTTTTCCTCTCCTAGCGGACTCAGGCATCTAGCCATGAGTAATTGCCGTATTTTGTCAAATCCTATTTTCGATTCGAAATTCTCCGGATATATCACGTTGTGTTCATTTTAGGATGCAAAGATAAAAATTTTAGTTATAAGTTATAAACTATAAGCTTTAGCTGTAAGGTTTGAAAATTGGCAATTATAATTATCGGTCGTTTTTGTGTTGTTTAACTATATTTGGTTAAAATCTGACACATCTGACAACTTTTTTACTATTTTATGCCGTTGTTTTTTACATCTGTTAACTATATGTGATTAAAAAGTAACAAAGGTAACATAGGAAACAATTAATAATGCGAATCAGTAGTTGAGATTTAATGTTCATTATTTTCTGCTCCACTTCGTTCCGCTTAAATGTTCATTTTGGCATTGCCCAAAACGAACCAAAAGGCTAGCGCTTCTGTTGAGTCGCCTACGCTCCTCGATTTTCAATTCCTCGGCGACCCAAAACCGTTTCGTCGGCTGAATCAAACAAACGGGCTATCGCCCCGTTTGATTCTACGCCGCCTGCAACGGATTGGGTACCCCGCCTGCGTCACTAATGCGCGAGGGCTGACGCACGTGGAGCTAAAGCATGAAGAGCCTCTGTCCTGTCGCCGCATCGCGGTAACGGCCTCGTCCCGCAGGCGGGGCACCCAATCCGTAAAGCGGAGGTGTAGGGCAAAATAGGGTAGCTGCTATACACGGCTGAT
Organism: Dysgonomonas gadei ATCC BAA-286; assembly: GCF_000213555.1. Taxonomy (GTDB): domain Bacteria; phylum Bacteroidota; class Bacteroidia; order Bacteroidales; family Dysgonomonadaceae; genus Dysgonomonas; species Dysgonomonas gadei. The sequence continues at coordinate 162,635 of NZ_GL891986.1, read as the reverse complement.
AATCCGGCTAAAAATGATTCCGTATTATTTTGCCCCACCGGAGCTGCGGTTTTGGGTCGCCGGAGGGATGCAGCCTTGATTTTTGTAACTTTTTATCAAGAAAAAGTTAAGAAAAACAAGCCGGCAGGCGCGTTAGAAAAAATAGAACAATTTTATCCTACAATAATTGCTTTAACTACTGATTGGCATTAATAATTAAGAATTAAGAATAAAAAATTAATAATTAGCTTATCGTGTTGAGCAGAGCCGAGTATCCTGTTTATAAAAAACTCCGTGTTACTCCTTTTACTCTGTGTTTAAATAAAAAGTAACAGAGGTAACACATATTTCAGCTTTTAGCTGATAGCTATTAGCCGTTAGCTTTGGCTATCGCACAAGAGACTTTAGGGTAAACATAAATACAGTTCTTTCAACTTTGTACTCATTACTTAAAACTTATTACTTGTTAAAAGGTTACAAAGGTTACACTATTTCACTCATTTGCTAATATGCTAATATGCTAATCTACAGATTTACGAATCAATTTTTCAAAGAGCTATAAGTTAATAGTTAAAGACTACCAGCTTATTATATAGATAAACTTTCTCAAAAAAATTAAATTGCCTACGTTTAGATTAAATTATATCGTGTAAAATTTGCGAAATAAAAACAAAATTGTAATTTTACCGCTGGAAGAAAGGTGAGCGAGGCGTTGGATTATTATATTCCTCATCCCTACGGAAATACTTTTTACTTAACTTGTTTATTGAATTTACAAACAACCTTAGCAATTAATTTGCCCCAATAAAAGAAATATTATTTTTTGCAAAATTACAGAAGATTACTACAGTATTTATCCACGTAAGTAGCAATTATTATTATGATTAAATTTGAATTAAGTTGTTTGTATCATTAGAATGATTTTGATATAATTCATATATACAAAACCAATGCGGCAGAGACACAATCGGATATATTGGGCATTTATTACTCCGACGATGGTTTTTATTATAAAAAATATAGTTTCATGCTTTTGCTTGTGAAAGTGGATTTGTGAGATTCGACCATTGAAGTATAACCTCTAAAGCATTGGTTTTTTTATTTGCTTATAATACTCCTAAAAAAGTATCTCAAATAAAATATATTCAGGAATGAAAGATGGTTCTTTTTTATATTCATTCTAAATAATGCGCATAAAAGTTCTTTGTATCTAACAAAAAATACCCATCTTTGTAGCTCTATTATTAAATGAAAGATTGTTGGTATGCTTTTATCAGACCTGAGGACAGGAGAGAAAGGTGTTATTGTACGCGTCAATGGTAGCGGGGCCTTTCGTAAGCGCATCATGGAGATGGGCTTCATCAAAGGAAAAACCATTAAAGTCATCCTGAATGCTCCCCTAAAAGATCCGATCAAATATAAAATTATGGATTATGAAGTTTCTCTTCGCCGTAGCGAAGCGGGACTTATTGAAGTAATTTATCCCGAAATAAATAAAAAACAAGAGTTTCTGAAGACGGAATCGTCTTTCAATGGCGATTTGTCTCATGAAGAATCTTCAATAGAAGAGTATTCTTCTAAAATTAAGAATAGCCCAAATAGCAAGAAAGTTATAACCGTGGCTTTAGTCGGTAATCCCAATGCCGGAAAAACATCCTTGTTCAATATTGCTTCAGGGGCACATGAGCATGTGGGTAATTATGGAGGAGTAACGGTCGATTCGAAGGAGGGACGATTTAAACATGGAGGTTATACATTTAAGATAGTCGATTTGCCCGGGACATATTCTTTGTCAGCTTATACTCCGGAAGAGCTTTTTGTGAGGCGCCATATTGTGGAAGATAAACCTGATGTTATCATTAATATTGTGGCTGCTTCCAACCTGGAAAGGAATTTATATCTGACAACTGAGTTGATAGACATGGAAGCTCCAGTGGTTATCGCATTGAATATGTATGATGAGCTGAAAGAGAGCGGAGGTGAATTTAACTACGGGAAATTATCCAAGATGATCGGTATTCCTATGGTTCCGACGGTGGCCAAAACCGGAATGGGGATAAACGATCTTTTTGATACGGTCATACGAATGTATGAAGATAAGGAGCCGATCGTGCGGCGGGTACATATATCTTATGGTAATATAGCAGAGAACTCAATAAGCAGACTTAATATAAAACTTGAAAAGGATAAATCTACCCAGCTTATTTTTCCCCGTCGTTATATTTCAATAAAATTGCTTGAAAAAGATAAAGACATTGAGTCTTATGTGTCTACTCTTTCGAATGGCAAGGATATACTGGCGACAAGGGATGCAGAAATAAAATATATTGAAGAAACACTAAAAGAAGATACAGAGTCGACTCTCACAAATGCCCGTTATGGTTTTATCGCCGGAGGGTTGAAAGAAACGTTGAAGGAAAAAACGAATGAGTCGGACCGTACACGTATTATTGACTCTATCGTTACAAATAAATATCTGGGATTCCCTATATTTTTCTTCTTCATGTGGGTGATGTTTGAATGTACTTTTCGTTTGGGCGGATATCCTATGGAGTGGATTGAGAATGGGGTTGCGGCATTCGGGGATTTTATCCGCGGAACTATGCCTGAGGGCATGCTCAAAGATTTGATTGTAGATGGTATTATAGGAGGAGTAGGGGGAGTAATCGTCTTTCTGCCTAATATATTAATATTGTATGCTTTCATCTCTTTTATGGAAGATTCGGGTTATATGGCCAGGGCTGCTTTTATAATGGATAAGGTGATGCATAAGATGGGATTGCATGGAAAATCTTTTATTCCTTTGGTTATGGGTTTTGGGTGTAATGTGCCGGCTATTCTGGCTACACGTACCATTGAGAGCCGCAATAGCCGTATGATAACAATGCTTATCAATCCGTTTATGTCTTGTAGTGCCCGGTTACCTGTCTATTTGCTTTTTGTCGGAGTATTTTTTAAGCCTTACGCAAGTTTTGTTCTTTTCGGGCTTTATTTTATAGGTATATTGATAGCTGTGATATCGGCGCGGCTATTTAAGAAATTCCTCTTTCCGAAAGAAGATACCCCGTTTGTAATGGAATTGCCCCCATATCGAATGCCTACATTGCGTGCTGTATCTATACATATGTGGGATAAGTCGAGGCAATATCTGAGAAAAATGGGAGGCGTTATTTTGGTTGCATCCATTATTATTTGGTTTTTGGGGTATTTTCCCCGGGATAAAGAACGTGAATTGCAGTTTGATAATCAGATATCCAGAGTAGAGACACAGTTTGGTAACAATGAAATAGATGATAATCGAAAGACTGAATTGATAGAGGAGGTTGAAGACCAACGTAATATTGCACATCAGGAAGAGTCTTACATTGGTCGTATCGGGAAGACTATAGAGCCCGTGATGCGTCCTTTAGGTTTCGATTGGAAGATAAGTGTGAGTTTGCTTTCCGGTATGGCTGCTAAGGAGGTTGTCGTGAGTACTCTGGGTGTTTTATATACAGGAGACTCCGAGAATCAGGAATCACTGGAGACCCGCCTTGTGAGTGATACCCAGGCCGACGGTACACCGACATTTACACCATTGGTTATTGTCAGTTTGTTACTTTTTGTACTGATTTACTTTCCATGTGTCGCTACTATAGCTGCAATAAAGGAAGAATCAGGATCATGGAAATGGGGTGTTTTCAGTATCATTTACACTACTTTACTGGCTTGGATAATATCATTTTTGGTCTATCAGATTGGAAATATGTTGTAGTTTTTACTTTTTTTATTTTAATTTGATGCTTAATGCCTATATTTTATTGATATAGTATCCAGGAAGTGTAAATATTAGTTTCTCTTTCATATTTATGAGAGAATACGAATGGAAAGTGTTAAAATGCACTTTTCATTCATCGTGAAGAAGCACATTTTCAGAGTGTACTTGTCGTCTTGTCTTTTTATTTCTTTCAAAATAACATATTTTTAACTAAAACATAACAATTGATCTCTGATTTTATATTTGATTGACTTTGAATGCTTTCATATTGTTATATTTTATATAAATTAATCCAAAATTTTTTTTTTCGTGAAAATTGTCTAAATTTGCATATCAAAAAGCAAACTGATGCTAAAAAGCCCAATATGGTATTAAATTGTTAAATTGATATAAGATTAGAAGGGTTGCTTTTATTTTGAATGACAAGTGTTTGTATGTAATTGGGTTTGTATGTTGTTTTAATTTTTAATAAAGTAGTGTTTGTATGAAGAAAAGAGTGATGTTAATTCTATCCTGCTTATTTCTAAGCATAGGATTTATCGTAGCACAAACAACAAAAATCTCCGGTACTGTTGTCGACAGTAACGCTGAGCCTGTTATCAGTGCTTCGGTAGTAGTGAAGGGGACTACTGTTGGTACCGTTACAGACGTAGACGGTAAGTTTTCCATAAATGTACCCGAAGGAAGAAATACTTTGGTGTTTACATTGGTGGGAATGAAAACTGTAGAACTGAGGATGTCTCAGGATATGAGAGTTGTAATGGAGAATGATGAGCATCTGTTGCAGGATGTTGTTGTTACAGCTTTAGGGGTTGCAAGAGATAAAAAAACGCTCGGATATTCAGTATCCTCAATCAAGGGTGATGATATTGCCAATTCGAGAGCACTAAATCCGATGTCTGCCCTTCAGGGTAAAGTTTCAGGGGTAGAGGTTTCTTCATCCGGAACTCCGGGAGGAACGCAAAACGTAACTATTCGTGGATTTAACTCTTTTGGAAATAACCAACCTCTATATGTGGTAGATGGTATTCCTCTTACCAATAAACAGAATCAGTCGGGAAGTATTTCCGGAGGTACAAATACGCTGAATAGCCAGGCTGATTTTGGTTCAGGTATTAATGCTCTGAATCCGAATGATATTGAGAGTATGACTGTCTTGAAGGGGTCTGCTGCATCGGCTTTGTATGGTTCTCGTGCTGCCCAAGGGGTTATCATGATTACTACTAAGTCGGGAAAAAATACTAACGGAAAGCTGAAAATAGAATATAATGGTGGTATAACCATTCAGCAGATCGGACGTTTACCGGACGAGCAACAGATGTTCGGTCAAGGTTGGAGCGGAGATCGTGCCTTGGATGAAAACGGAAGCTGGGGTGCCCGCTTCGATGGTAAAGACCGAGTTTGGGGTAATGTGGTGGACAATAGCCAGAAAATAAAACCTTATAATTATCTGAAAAACCGTATACGTGATTTCTATGATTTGGGCTTTGGGTACAACAATGCACTTTCATTGAGCGGTGGTACAGACAAGACCTTATATCATCTGTCGGTATCACATAACTATCTGGACGGGCCTATTCCGACCAATACCGATTCTTACAATCGCTTTACAGTTGCTTCTAACGCATCCCATAAAGCAAATAAGTTATTAATAAGTTCTTCTTTTAATGTCAGTGTAGAAAAGAATCGTGTATCGACAACGGGACAAGACCAATCAGTATATCGTTCATTAAATGAAATTGCGACAGATATTTCCATTGTCGACTTGAAAGACTACAATGATAAATTTAATAATTTGGACAATTATTTTACTCCATATGGTTTAAATCCATATTTTGTATTAAGTGCTAAGGAAGCATTGCAGAGGAAATATAAATTCTTTGGAAAAGTTCAACTAGACTATGATTTGCTAAGTAATCTCAAACTTACTTACCGATTTGGAGGTGACTATGAAACGTCTACTGCCGATATGCATTTCGATGCAGTTTCTTTTACTCCTGGTTCTTATAATCAAAAAGGTCCATCCAATGCGGGTAGTTACTCACAGGATAAAAGAGATTACCTGCAGGTTAACCATGACTATTTTGCTACATTCAATGAGCGATTTGGAGATTTTTCTTTGAATGCAATTGTTGGAGGAAATGCCAATGAACAGAAAATGACTCGTTTATATGGATCGATTTCTTCAATTGATATCCCTGGTTTTTATCATTTATCCAATACGCTTACCCCGGCCGTTGCCGAACAAACTAGTGACCGTTACCGGATAGTGGGCGCTTATGTTAATGCAGATTTAGGATATCAGGATTACCTCTATCTTACGCTTACTGCGCGTAACGACTGGTCTTCAGCATTGCCTAAAAAGAATAACTCTTTCTTTTATCCGGCAGCTATGTTGAGTTTCATTGTTTCTGATTATATGAAACTGAAAAATATTAATACTGGCCCGCTTGATTATGCAAAAGTAAGATTATCCTACGGACGGACAGGTAAAGACACAACTCCTTATTTCGTCTACGACCGCTTTGTTGTTGGATCAGTACTTAATCCGGGTTTCCCGAATGTTGACGATCTATCATTCCCGTTAGGAGGTATCAATGGTTATACAATCTCCAATACGTTAGAAAATCAGAATTTGAAACCTGAGTTGACCGATGAATTTGAAGTTGGGTTTGAAAGTTCTTTTCTCGATCAGCGTATCGGTCTTGAATTTTCATACTATAATAAACTGACAAAAGGATTGATTGCTACAATGCCAATAGACCCAACAGCTGGTTATACAGCCCAAAGGGCTAATTTAGGGGATGTACGCAATAGTGGAATAGAATTATCTCTTTCTTTAGTTCCTGTAAAAACCCGGGATTTCCAATGGGATATCACATACAATTTTACTAAAAACAATAATAAAGTGGAAACTTTAGGTGTTCCTGAAGTTTATTTGGGTGGATACGGAGGAATAGGTATTTACGCTGTTGAAGGCAAGCCGCTCGGTCAGTTTAAAACCCAAAAGGCTTTGACTGTGAATATTGATGGTGTGGACCATACCGTGGTCGATGGAGCCGGGAATCCTCAGCCAACCCCTAATGAAGTTTTCTTGGATAAAGATATTAACGAAAAATACCGGATGGGATTGACCAATACCTTTACATATAAAGGTATTTCATTGTCGGCAACATTAGATCTTCGCTATGGAGGATATATTTACTCCTATTCCAAGGACTATCTGGGCTGGGTAGGTAGTGGCCCTGAAACGGCATATAATGATCGAAACCCATTTCTTATACCAAATTCGGTTGTGCAAAATGGTACGGATACTAACGGTAATCCTGTGTATGTTGAAAATACGACTCCCGTCGATCCAACATCTTTAAATACATTTTATAGCAATGGTGGATTTGAATATTCGGATAATAATGTTATCGACCGTTCATACTTGAAACTTCGTAATGTAAGTCTGGCTTATCAACTACCGAAAAAAATCTGTGAAAAACTTAGGGTTTCTTCTTTAAGGGTATCAGCTACAGCGTCCAATATACTGCTGTGGACTCCGAAAGATAATATGTATATTGATCCGGAAGTAACAACCTGGGGTAACGACATTTCTTCCAAATTCGGGGAGTTTGCATCCACACCTCCGTATCAATCCTATGTGTTTGGAGTACAACTGTCATTTTAAAAGCGATTAAACAGTAAAGATTATGAAAAGAAAATTATTAATTATATTATCCGCTATCTTCTTATTGTTCACAACCGGATGTAGCGATTGGTTAGATATTAATCATGATCCAAACGCATTAGCAGAAGTGCCGGATCCAAAAGTATTACTGCCGGCTGTAGAAATGGGTGTTGCCAACAACCTCATGGGCTGGGATTTCGGATTTGGTGGAGCTTATTGGGTAGAATACTGGGCTCAGTCTTATACGGCATCTCAATTTAAATCATTAAGTGAATACCTGCCGCAGGAATTCAATACAGCTTATCAGTCTCTGACAAGTCAGCCAATGCTTGATTTGGAATATATTAAGGCCAATACGAAAGACAGCGGAAATAACGGATATTACTTCGTTGCAGAAGCTTTATCTATTTTTACTTGGCAAATCATTACCGATGTATGGGGTGATATGCCTTATTTCGAAGCATTAAAGGCTAAAGAAGGTGTTTATCATCCCAAGCAGGACAAGCAGGAAGATATATATGCTGATTTATTAAAGAGGATAGATGATCTTTTGGCAATTGATTTAACCGGATCTTCCATTGACGGAACTTACGATTACATATATAAAGGTGATATGGCAGAATGGCATAAATTTGCCTGTGCGCTGAAACTGAAATTGATGATACGTCTATCTGAAACTTCTCAATATGATAATGCTAAAACATTGAACTATATTAAGAGTACGGATATGTTAACGTTGAGCGCTAAAATCTCCGGCAAAATATGGAACGATGATATGGAAGGTAAACGCCATCCTATGCGCGAATTTCAACAGGGGGAGGCTAACTATATTTCAACAAATGTAATTGCTTGTAAATCATTTTTTGATTATTTGGTCGTAAATGACGATCCTCGTTTGGCTAAGCTGTTCTCTGGTACAAAAGCTGCATTTTTCGGTGATTTCAACTCGAAAGAAGACTCTGATGGAAACGGCACTACAGACGATAAAGAAGCATATGCTACTGTTGTTTTACCTGAGGATATGGATTTGATGTTGATGACGGATTGGGAGGTGAATTTTTACATTGCTGAAGTGTATGCCCGTGCAGGGGATGCTAAAGCTAAGGATTATTATGAAGCCGGAGTGAAAGCATCGTTGAATCAGCACGTTATTGTTGATGCGAACAAAAATCCCGATTATTCTATTTTGGAAACTGGCTATGCTAAATGGACCGGTGGTAATGCAGAGACCCAGATAAAACAAATTGCCATGCAGAAGTGGGTGGCTAATTGTAACTATCAACATATAGAAGCATTTTTGGAACGTAACCGCACTAAATATCCTTCAGTAAACGAAATTGATATCGCTGCCGACAGGAAGAAGGCGTGGATCAATTTTCCTGTAGGCGACCTGACAATATCGGTTAGAGGAAGAGCCTTGTTGGGCGGTAATTTGCCGGCTTCTCCTTTATATCCTTCATCTTATAGGGACAGAAATAATAATGCACCTTCACAGAAGCCAAATGTTGGAGAGAAGGTATGGTGGAATCAAAAACAAGGTAAGTAATTGCAAAAATTGAAGAATATGAAAATATTATATAAATATAGTCTGATAATCGCCTCTCTATTTTTTCTTTTATCCTGCGATAAAGACACAGAAGATATTTCTAGAATCACCTATTATTGTGAGTTAGATCTCAAAGGCGGCACTGTAGAATTTGTATCGTTGGGAGGTACATACACCGAACAGGGATGGATTGCTTCTGAAAATGATGAAGATATTACAGATAAAGTAGCTGTCTCAGGTACGGTAAATCCGCAAGTAGCAGGTCTTTATCGTTTGGTCTATTCGGTAAATAACTCGGATGGATATCCAACATCGGTAGAGCGTAAGGTAATCGTTTATGATACAACACCTTCTGTTATAGAAACGGGCTTCTATCATGTAGATGCTTCAAGCAGTCGTAGTGGGCTTGGGGGAGCGGCAGGATCACCTGCTACAGAATTTAAAACAGAGCCGCCTATAACAATTTATCAGACAGCGCCTGGGAAATTTTATATATCAGATTTGTTTGGCGGCTACTATAGCATTGGACGCGGTTATGGTGCAGCATATGATATATCCGGTATTGTTGCATTTGATGGTACCAATTTTTCTTTAGTAAGCAGTAATGTGACACCTTGGAAGGATAAGCATACAGCCGTAAGAGGAACTTATAATGCAGAAGCAAAAACATTGGAGCTTCAGGTTGACTATTCATCCTTTACTTTTCACCTGAACATAGTTCAAAATCAATAATAAGGTATAAATAATATGAGAAATTTAGGATATATAATAAGTGCTTTCATTTGCATGGCTTTAACATCGTGCTTGGAAGAAAAAGATAACTGGTATACAGAAACTGCAGCGTTGGACGGTCGCTATGTTGTAGCAACAAAATGTGCAGAATATTCTTCTGATGATACTCCTATCGAAGATGGGCTAGAGGCTATGATCTATAATTCAGCAGCTAATGTAAAAGATGAAATTTGGATTGATGCTAAAGTTGCAGGTACAGCAGTCAAAGGTAAGTTCAAAATAACTGGAGATGCTTCAGGCTTTAAAGGAGTAGATGCAGAAGTTAAAAACGTAAGAGACCTGACGTCTTATATATATGTAGATGGTAGTGTATATGATCCCGCGACATATACAAAACCGACTGCAGTTGGTCAGTTAATTGGTGGTATTCAATTATATACCCGTATAACGCTGGTAGAGGGAAAAGTTACTCCCAAAAGTGCTACAACTATCGGAGGTAATATATCAGATGGTGTTTATATTAAAACTATAATGCATCATGATTATGTGCAATTTATAGGAGTTCTGGTGCCTGAGAAGGATTGGAAGGTTCCCGGTGTGCCTGAATTCGTGTGGGAATTAAAAGATGGAAGTAATACACCAGCTGATAGCGATGGTTGGGATGAGACATGGACTCTCGAGGGTTATCGTTATACAGGATATCCTGAAGATGCAGCTCATTAATTCATTGTTATAGAGAGATTATTGTATTTTATTGCAAAATCATAAATATTTAAGCAGTAGTAAGGTATACCTTGCTACTGTTTTACGTTTATATGTTTTTATTTCTTTTAACCCTCTATTAACGCCAATACCCAGATTTCTTATATACCTTTGAACACAGAAAAGGAGGATATATAAGATATGTTTCAAGAAATAATAGTTGGTATAATTGGATTTTGCGTAGCTGTATTGATAATCTATAAAGTATACGGCTTTTTCTTTTCAAAAAATGAACAAAAAGGAAGTTGCGGATGTTCAAATTGTGGATGCAGTACAAAGCAGAAGTCAGTTAAATATTGATATATTATTTGCGTATCCGGATTATTCTATCTATTTTTGATATAGAAAATAAAACAAAGCTTAGTCTAAGTCGTGTTGGTCGATTGGGAAGCTCATCAATTAATAAAATATCCGAGACAAGCTTTTGATTCTAATGGCGGGCCACACCTCCGGGTTGCTTAGCACGGTGGATTACAAAGGGATCGAAGCGCTCAAATCCTGTTTTACGGAGTTTCGGCTATATCCACCAATACGACTTTTATATACAATGGGAGTTATCCGAAAAGGGTAATTCCCATTGATTTTATTATTAATTACCCTCTTAAATAGTAGAAAATATTTACTGGTATATTCCCAATCATATGCCTGGTATTGGACGTTATATCCACCAAAATAGTGGGAGAGTCTATATTTTATTCACATTTTCTTTATGTTATATTTTCTTTTATTCTACCTATTAATTGTATATTTGTAGCCAGATAATGTTGATTGTTGTTATTTAGAAAAGATAAATATGAACACTTTAGAAAAACTGACAGCTGAGAAGCTTCTTAGTATCAGAGCCATCAAACTACAGCCATCCAATCCATTTACATGGGCTTCGGGCTGGAAATCACCGATCTATTGTGATAATCGAAAATTGATATCGTATCCCAGAATACGCACATTTATAAAAATCGAACTTAGCCGTTTGATTATAGAAAACTTTCCGGAGGTAGATGCGATTGCAGGAGTGGCTACAGGTGCTATTGCTCCCGGAGCATTAGTCGCCGATGCATTAGGATTGCCTTTTGTATATATTCGTTCAACACCGAAAGATCATGGATTAGAAAATCTGATAGAAGGTGAATTGAAGCCCGGAAGTAAAGTTGTTGTTGTAGAAGATCTTGTATCTACTGGCTCCAGTAGCTTGAAGGCCGTGGAAGCTATCCGTCGCGACAGCTCGGATGTTATCGGTATGGTTGCTAACTTCACTTATGGTTTCCCTATTGCTACAGAGAAGTTTAATGCTGCAGGTGTTCAGCTATTGACATTGACCAACTATGATGCCGTTTTAGACGAAGCTTTGAGAATAGACTATATTGCCGAATCTGATCTTGAAACTTTGCAGGAATGGAGAAAGGCTCCCGCCGATTGGAAATAAACTGGTAAAAATTGCATGACAGAATTTGTTAGTGAGATAAAGACGATCCCGCATTCTGATGCGGATGTCTATACAGTGCTTTCCGATCTGAACAATCTGGAATTAGCCAAAAATATAATACCTCAGGATAAAGTCAAAGATTTTACTTTCGATACCGATTCATGTACTGTATCTGTCGATCCTGTAGGTAAGATCAGATTTGTAGTGGTAGAGCGTGAACCTAATAAGACTATTAAGTTTCAGGCCGAGCAATTACCTTTTGGTGTGACTATGTGGATACAATTAGTATCAATCAATAGCGCTGAAACTAAAATGAAGCTAACCATAAAAGCAGATTTGAATCCATTTTTGAAACCAATGGTTAGTAAACCATTGCAGGCAGGATTGGACAAAGTGGCCGAAGGTTTGGCCGGACTACCCTACAACGATATATTGAATAAAGGAACAATAGAATAAAGAATGAAACTTTGGGAAAAGAGTGTTCAGGTAAATAAAGATGTAGAGTCTTATACAGTAGGGCATGACAGGGAGTTGGACATATATCTTGCTCCATATGATGTACTTGGGTCTATGGCTCATATCACAATGCTTGAGTCTATCGGGTTGCTTACCAAAGATGAATTATCGGTTCTTCTTAAGGAACTGAAAGAAATTTATAGCATAGCAGTTGCCGGCAAGTTTGAGATAGAGGATGGAATAGAGGATGTACATTCGCAAGTGGAATTGATGCTTACCAGAAGATTGGGAGATATAGGCAAAAAGATACATAGCGGACGTTCCCGCAACGATCAGGTACTAGTAGACTTGAAGCTCTTTACCCGGGATCAGATTCATACACTTGTTGACTCTGTTACAGCCCTGATTGATGTTCTCCTTATCCAAAGCGAAAAATATAAAGATGTCCTGATGCCGGGATATACTCATTTGCAGATCGCGATGCCGTCGTCATTCGGATTATGGTTTGGAGCCTATGCCGAAAGTCTGGTAGATGACCTGCAATTGCTTCTGGCGGCATATAAAATATGTAACCGGAATCCTTTGGGCTCGGCCGCCGGATATGGTTCGTCATTCCCTCTGAACAGGCAAATGACCACAGACTTGTTAGGTTTTGATTCTATGGACTACAATGTGGTTTATGCTCAAATGGGGCGGGGCAAGATGGAGCGTATAGTGTCATTTGCCATAGCAAGTATAGCAGGCACATTATCGAAGCTGTCATATGATGCATGTTTGTATAATAGCCAGAACTTTGGATTTATCAAATTAGCTGATGAATATACAACAGGCTCGAGCATTATGCCACATAAGAAGAACCCCGATGTATTTGAGCTGACACGTGCTAAATGCAACAAGCTGCAGGCATTACCTAATGATATAACTTTGATAATAAATAACCTTCCTTCAGGATATTTCCGCGATTTGCAGATTATCAAAGAACTATTCATTCCATCATTTGAGGAAATGAATGATTGTTTGCATATGGTGGCACGTATGATGAATGAGGTGAAGATAAATGAAGATATACTTGATGATCGTAAATATCTTCTCATATTCAGTGTAGAAGAGGTGAATAGATTGGTGTTGGAGGGCGTTCCTTTCCGAGATGCGTATAAACAGGTAGGTTTAGATATCGAAAAAGGAAACTTCAGCCATAATAAGAAAGTGAACCATACACACGAAGGCAGTATAGGTAATTTATACAACGACCATATAGACTTATTGAAGCAACAAGTCATTGGTCAGTTCAATTTCAGAAAAGTGGTGTCAGCCGAGCAGGCATTACTCGGCTCTATTAATTAACCCCGATATTATAAGAAAGAAGTTCTCTTGATATGGAAGATTCAGAAATAATACTAGCTAGTCTGTCCGGAGAGGATAAACCCGGTGTGACAGCAGCTCTAACTGCCGTATTGGCAAAACATAACGCGAATATTCTTGATATAGGTCAAGCCAATATACATCATTCGTTGTCGTTGGCGATTATGTTTGAAGCAAAAAATGCGGGAGAGGTAATCAAAGATCTCCTTTTTAAAGCAACAGAAGTAGGTGTTATCATCCGCTTTTCTCCTATTAGCAAAGAAGAGTATATGCGCTGGGTATGCATGCAAGGTACAAAGAATCGCTATATTGTAACCATGCTAGGGCGTACACTTAGCCCCAGCCAGATATCGGCTGTAGCGCAAATAAGTCAGAAGTACAAACTCAATATAGAAAAGATAATACGACTAACAGGACGTGTTCCGCTGGAGACAGAAGAACGCCCCAGCCGTGCATGCATAGAACTGGCAATACGAGGTACCGTAGATGATGTTCAGCAGTTGAAGCATGACTTTATGAAACTTGCCGATGATCAGGGTATCGATATCGCATTTCAGGTAGAAAGCATGTATCGCCGTATGCGCCGTCTGGTTTGTTTCGATATGGACTCTACTCTGATTCAGACAGAAGTGATAGACGAACTGGCTGAACGTGCAGGAGTAGGAGAGGAGGTGAAAGCCATTACCGAATCGGCTATGCGTGGTGAGATCGACTTTTCCGAAAGCTTCAAGAAAAGAGTGAGCCTTCTCAAAGGACTGGATGAGTCCGTGATGAAAGATATTGCCGAGAATCTACCTATAACAGAAGGGATGACCCGCCTTATCCGCATATTGAAAAAGAGTGGTTGTAAGCTGGCTATTCTTTCCGGAGGATTTACCTATTTTGGCAACTATCTGAAAGAGAAATACGGGTTCGATTATGTGTATGCCAATGAGCTTGAGATAGAAGATGGTAAACTTACCGGAAACTATGTAGGCGATATTGTCGATGGCAAACGTAAAGCTGAGCTACTGCGTTTATTGGCCCAGGTAGAGAAAGTAGATATGCGCCAGACTGTAGCAGTCGGAGACGGAGCCAATGATCTACCTATGCTTGGTATTGCCGGACTGGGCATTGCTTTCCATGCTAAGCCTAAAGTAAAGGCGAATGCTAAGCAATCATTATCCACTGTTGGATTGGATGGTATCCTTTACTTCCTTGGATACAGGGATTCGATGCTTGTAGGCGAAGAGTGAATAATAATATAAGCGAAATCTTCATTATACTTTCAAAGCATCCTGATAAACCCGTTTATGTTTTGCCTGAAATAACTTTCGTACCTTAGTAAGCATTGTTTGATAGGCTTAGAACCGAAATTGTGTAAAAGACTGTAAGCCAATATTTCAAAGAACGTTTCCGATATTAAGTTATATAGTAGAACGGGCGTTTTAGCTACACCCGTTCTCATCCTTTTATAATTGGATTTATTTATACATCTTCTCTCTCAAAGCCTTTATTTCATCAGACGTGATATAATCGTCATAGTCCATGATTTTATCGATAGTGCCGTTCGGAGTAAGTTCTATCACCCTGTTACAAACCGTTTGTATGAATTCATGGTCATGCGAAGACATCAGTACATTACCTTTGAATTGTATAAGTGTATTATTAAATGCTTGTATAGATTCCAAATCCAGATGATTTGTCGGTGAATCCAGTACAAGGCAATTTGCGCTTTTCATCATCATACGGGCAATCATACAACGCATCTTCTCTCCTCCCGACAACACTTTGGTATTCTTCAGTACTTCTTCTCCGGAGAATAACATTCTGCCTAAGAAGCCCTTTATGTAAATCTCACTGGTATCGTCAGAGAACTGGGCAAGCCAGTCGATAAGGTTCAGGTCATCTTTAAAATAATCGCTGTTATCCAGTGGCAGGTAGGCCGGAGTTATAGTCTGTCCCCAGCTGAATGTCCCTGTGTCAGGTTGTACATATTCGTTTATTATTTCGAAGAAAGCGGTCATGGCACGCGGATCTCTTGACAGGAAAATTACCTTATCTTCTTTCTCTATATTGAAACTTACATTATCAAACAGTTTCTTGCCTTCGATAGACTTGCTTAGCCCGTTTACTTCCAGTATCTTATTTCCCGGCTCACGATCCGGGCTAAAGATAATACCCGGATATTTACGGGACGATGGCTTAATTTCTTCGATATTCAGCTTCTCAATCATTTTCTTACGGCTGGTAGTCTGTTTGGACTTCGCTACATTGGCACTGAAACGGCGGATAAATTCTTCGAGTTCCTTTTTCTTTTCTTCCGCTTTCTTGTTTTGCTGTTGTTGTTGGCGTAGTGCCAGCTGGCTCGATTCGTACCAGAAGCTGTAGTTACCGGCAAACATGGTTACCTTGCCAAAGTCGATATCTACAGTATGAGTACATACCGAGTCGAGGAAGTGACGGTCGTGCGATACGATCAGAATTGTATTTTCTGCATTCGCAAGATAATTTTCCAGCCACATCACAGTTTCTATATCGAGGTCGTTGGTAGGCTCGTCGAGCAACAGATTGTCCGGATTGCCGAAAAGCGCGCGGGCAAGAAGGATTCTCACTTTCTGTTTACCGCTTATATCTCCCATTATCTGATAATGCAGTTCTTCCGGAATTCCAAGTCCGCTAAGCAGCATAGCAGCATCGCTTTCAGCATTCCAACCTTCCAGTTCCGCAAATTTTTCCTCCAGTTCCGAGGCTTTGATACCGTCAGCATCTGTAAAATCTTCTTTAGCATACAATGCATCTTTTTCTTTCATTATATCCCAAAGTACTGTATGCCCTTGTAATACGGTATCCATCACCGACTGGCTGTCGAACGCAAAGTGATCCTGCGCCAATACAGAAAGCCGTTCACCTGGCCCCAGGGCAAAAGTTCCGCTGGTTGCATCTTTTTCTCCACTCAGAATTTTCAGGAAAGTGGATTTTCCTGCGCCATTGGCTCCTATTATGCCATAGCAATTACCGCTTGTAAACTTCAGATTCACATCTTGAAATAATACACGTTTACCAAACTGAATACCTAAATTTGAAACTGTTATCATCTTTTCTTTCTTTGTATACTTTATATATAGATAAATCAGTTATGAAATCATAACCGAAAACCGGGCGCAAAGGTACAACTTTTTAGCCTGATTTTATAATAGATAGGTGTTAATAGTGGGTTAAATCACATCTTATACTAAAAATAAAGTTTATATAAAACTTCCTGTTTTAGCATTAGTCGTTCGGATGGGATCGGAGTCTGTATCTACAATGCTTTTATAACAACAGACTTCCTTATCTCAGGCGTTACACTGAATACCCTGTTTTGCATTCCATCCCAAGCTTCTACAGTAATCCTGTTGTCCGATTTGCTATTCACATACTTCTCGAAATCGTACAGATAAGAAAATTGAGCAAGGTATTGGGTTTTGTTCAGTTCCTTAGCTATTTCGGGATAGTATCCTACATTCCAGAGCATACATTCTGTATATCCTCCTGCATTGGTAAACCGGGTAGCCTGATCGCGGAATACCATTGTTTCGGCAATAAAGCGTTTATAGGCTTCCGACAGACTTTCTTTAGTATGCTCAAATTTCCTGTTGTTAATCTTTTTTATGACATATCCGGGACGTATCCCTGCCTGGTAAGCAGGAGAATCCATATCTACGTCTTTTACAGTAACCAGATCATCCGCATCGAAGTACATCCCTGTATAATTATACCTGTTAAAATCCACTTTGTATCGTGCCTCTGTTTTCGGTGCCGAATATGGAAATTGCTTTAGCATAAGCGGAGTGTGTAGCCTGACATATTCCTCCAGTGTATATTTCGAAGATAGATAATCTTTTATATTGCAATCCCATATCTGTGTCAGTTTTGATGGGTTAATATATTTGCGGTCGTAGAAGCTGAATCCATATTCCACTATGTATTGGGCAGCTTTGTCAACATTAGGTTCGTTAGTATCGAATATAGGTAATAATACCATTTGTTGCTTGTCTACATCGAACCGCCATGTTCCCGGTGCATAATTCGGGTTATTCAATCCTGTGAATTTTGTATTCGGCTCATAATTATAATAAGCCTGCACCACTATGTCAGGGTCGGATGTATCCCGGACAAGGCCTTTCGCTTCCAGATCTTTTGCCAACAGGGCAGTTATCTGGCTATCGATAGCAGGTACGGGTTTGCCGTCTTTATAGAAATCGTAGGTATGATAATCGTAGAAGTCGACATCTTTATCGGGTTGCACATACAATGGGAGGGTGAATATTCGTTCGCTGGTGTTTTCGAGACTGTAAAACGAAAAGATTTTAGATAATTCCATTTCACTTACCGAATTTGTAGCGATGCATTTACGCGAGAGAGTATACTCTTTGAAGTATGCATTCATATTCCGTATGGTAAATGTAACAGTTGGGGCATACATATCTTCAAACAGCCAATTGGCTATCGTCTGATTGTCGCGGAGATAAGTAGCCTTTCCGTTTATTTCCATTATGATGTCATCTATCTTTATTCCTGCTCTCTCAGCCGGAGAGTTAGGTTCTACCTCTGTGATAATCAACTCGCCGTATCCCCAGTTTTTATTTTCGCTTACATCGAAAGTAAACCCGAAATAGCAGTTTTTATCGTATACCTGCGATTTTGTATAATGAGTGAATATTATAAAAAGTAACAGTGTAAAAAGTAATCTTTTCATTTTAGGTATAAGAATTGAAAATTTTTTAAGACGCAAATATATGATTTTTTTGTGAATATTCTCATTTATAACTCTATGAGGTTAGGATAAACCGATGAAAATTGGTGCTATTTCAGATAGCAGCCAACAGTTAACAGTCATCAGTTAACAGTTAACAACTTGTATCTCGTATCTTGTCTACTCGTATCTCATATAACTTTCAACTTATTACTCAATACTTACTACTTATTAAAAGGTAACAAAAGTAACACTTTTTCCACTTTTTTCACCTGTTACATATTTCATTTTCTACGTCTCTTTTTCCTTTTATTCTGTTGGCTTACAGCCTTTCGATTATTATTGGTAATCAGTCTCCGCTTTATTTCCTGACGGACGGCAAAGGCATTATCCATTCGCTCAAAATATTCATTCATTTCTGCTTCGTCAATCTCACTGCTATCTTCATCATTATTCCCTGCTATGGCCTGTTCCATATCATCTTCCACCTCCGGTATCTCAGATGGCGCAAGGGCGGATTCAACCTCCGGCTCTTCGTTTTTTTCGAATGTTCCAATTCTACTGTTTTCCACACTTTTCCATGAACCGTCTTTCCCCTCCTCTTGTGGAGGGCGGGAAAGACTTCGCTTATCCTGCCTGTCCAACAGCAGCTTTATGGTACGCAGATCGGGCAGGCAATTCTTCCGTTTTATCGTTTTCGATTGTAAGGATACTCCCTCCGGATTACCCGGATCAGGCAGGTAAATTTCTTTTTCTTCAATCATGATATAGCCGTCGAGCCGTTTTTTCAGGGACGAATACAACATCTGGCGTGTTCTTTCCTCCCGATGATTCTCGGCTTTGGATATTTCCCGCGCCAGTTCGGGCTTGGTGTCTTTCCACGTGTAAAATGTTTTACGGCTGATACCCATTACCCTGCATATTTCAGCCACCGAACAAAAATCATCTTCTATCAATGATACGATTTTTTCTACTGATTCTTCATTATACTTTGCCATAAGGTTTTTATAGTATAGATAAATGATTTTGGATTTAATGATGATTTGAAATATAAAATCGTTCGTTTTCTCTAACGCGCCTGCCGTCTTGTATTTGGCTAACGCCGATTTTCAATTCCGCTTCGCTCCAATTCATTTAGCCTTGATGCAAAACGAAACAAAAAATCAAGGCTGCATCCCCCGGCGACCCAAAGCCGCAGCTTCGGTGGGTCAAAATAATACGGAGTCATCTTTAGCCGAATTATCAGCAGGGTATAGCAGCTACCGTATTTTATCCTACACCTCTGCTTTACGGATTGGGTACCCCGCCTGCGGGACGAGGCCGGAATCGCGATGCGACGACAGGACAAAGGTTCTTCAGGCGTTAGCCCCACGTGCGTCAGCCCTCGCGCATTAGTGACGCAGGCGGGGCACCCACACGGTGCAGACGGCGTAGAAAGGGACTGGGCGATAGCCCGTTTGTCACTTTCAGCCGGCAAATCGGTTGTGGGTCGCTGAGGATCGAAGCGCTAGCTTTTTGCTTACTTTTGGGCAATGCCAAAAGTAAGGACAAGCCCGGAAGGGCGCGGCAGTAATGAGATAAGGTTGCAAGTTGTAAACAGGGATAGGCGTTATGTGTAAAAAAAAACGAACGTTTTAAGTAGCGAGAGCAGAAGCAAAATTTATTTTGATTATGCCGAGTCACGAATTAACAATATAGGAGTGTAGACGACTCAAAAATAACCAATGTAATTGAACCATACTTATTTACAAAGCCGTAAAAAATCCTCTATAATACTTTCATCTGCACCCAGTTCTTTAGCCTTAAGAAAATCTTCCCGGGCTAAACGTTTCTCATATTGAGCCAACCTTAGTTGTCCCCTCAGAATATAGATAGGCGCGCCATCATAGCCAAGTTCCAACGCTTTCTTTATGTCGTTCTCTGTACTGGCCAGTTTATTAAGTCTCAAATAGCATTCGGCACGGTTATAATACAGATCAGCATTCGATTTATGTTTATAAATCAGGTCGGCATACATTTCTTCAGCTTCTTTCCATTCCGATCTGCGTTTTTTTATAGCTGCTATCCCCATTTTGCCATTCAGATTTTCGGGGTATAATTCTATAATTTTTTCAAAATCCTCTTCTGCCGCGAAAAGATTTCTATTGCTGATATAAATCAATCCTCTACGATACAATGCTTCTAAATCTTTCGGATCGGTTGCAAGTATTGTGTTGTAATCTTTCAGTGCATCGTCGAACTTGTTCATCTCACAATAAAGTGCAGCCCTGTTGTGCCTGATGAAAGGTGCATCAGGATATTTCTCTATAGCGACATTATATGAGATCAGAGCCTCATCGAGCTCTCCCAGATTACGTTGTATAGTTCCCAGATTTACCATTAGCATGGGGTTATTAGGATTGGTCGGTTCTTTTCGCAAAGCGGCCTTCATTGCCTGTTCCGCAGCTGCATAATCATTCTGCTCTACATAGTCCATTGCACGACTCACCATATCTTCGTATGTCTGAGCTGTCAGATTGAGCGTAAGACCAATAATAAATAAGGGCAGGAGTATCTTTTTCATCAACAGATATTCATTTAGTTATTCATCAACAAATGTACGTCTTATAAACTAACTTTGTTAAAACATATTGCCTAAAAAGAATTAAAAGAAGCGGTGAGGCAGTTATACTTTCTTTTACTCATTTGCAGGAAAGCATCAGAATGGATACCCCACTGCGATATGCCAGGCAGTATTCTTCCTGATTTTGAAAGGTTCCGAGATTGGCCATCTCTTTGTTTTAGGATCACCGGATGGGTCGTATGCCTTCCAACCGCAATCGAGACGAATCAGGACATAATCGAAGTCGAAGCGAAGTCCAAGCCCCCATGCAACAGCTATTTCTTTGTAAAACCTATCCACTTTAAAGACTCCTCCTTCTTGTTTCTCATACTCTTTTACCGTCCATATATTCCCGGCATCTACAAAGGCTCCCAACTCCAGTACCCAGAAGAGTTTACTACGATATTCCAGACTGGCATCGAAACGAATATCTCCCGAATGGTAATAAAAGTTGTCTTTCTCGTTTCCGGTTTCCGATGGCTTAAAATAGTACGAACCCGGCCCCAGTTCTCTGATCGACCATCCTCTTACACTGTTGGCACCGCCGGAGAAGAACCGTTTCTGTATAGGTATCTGTTCACTGTTTCCATACGGATAGGCGATACCTCCTCCCACATGCCATGCAAAAGAATTCTTCTCATCCACCTGATATGTTTTACTATAATCAACTGTTCCTTTGACATACTGGGCAAAATTAGTTCCAAATACCTGTTTGGAACCCATCTCGTTAGGTTCCGCATTGGCAATAGCCGCGGCAAGGGCCAGCGCATTACCCGCCGTCTCTATGGATGCACGCAATGAATAGACAGGCTGGTTTCGTCTGGTAGGACTAGCTACATTTGAGCGGGAAAATGTATACCCCATACTCATAATAAAATGGTCATTGAAGCTATATTGCTGCGCTGCTGCAGACAGCTCATTGTAAAATGTAGTATCTAATGAACTTTTAGGCAAATGCACATAACTGATATCTATCAGATCGAATACATGCCTGTTCAAGGATAATCGCCTATCTTGCCATATATATTTTACTCCTCCCGACAAAACAGTGCGAGTGAAAAAATTCGGTCTCCGCTGAAAGGTATAACTCGTATTGAATTGTGTAGAAGCGTGTATACTACGCCGGAAATCACGCTTAAGAAACGGGAACATAAAACGGGGAAATGTAAGAGAAGTTTCTCCGCCGATCTCAAAATAATTTTTATAAAAACTGGAAAAATTAGGTGTAATAGCTTCATAAGAACCACGCAAACGGGCACTAAATAACTCCGAACCTTTAAATGCGTTCCGGTGCAGATAACCCACTCCTGCGCCCAGACCGAAGAAGCCTCCTGAATTGGTACCTTCTATCTCTGCCGAGATCCCTTGCTTTTTATCCGGTACACATGTGATTATACAACGTAAGTCCGTAGAATCATTTTCCCAGGCAATATTGACATTTTTGAGAATTTTCAACTGCGACAAGGCACTGTATGTCATCGTTGTCAGGGTTTCATTATACAAGCTTCCCGGTGTAATATAGCAATTATTAAGGATCGCGTTAGGCTTGATATATTCCCCTCTGGGCCCGTATTTTATTTTATATCCACCTCTTTCATATACCGTTGTCTCCTTATATTGGGACAGATTCCCATCCTCCAGAGGATTATAATCAACATAGAATTCTACTGCCTTTACCCTGTATTGACGATGTGGCACAGGATTAGTCTGGTTACCGCCATTTCCTCCCTGAACAAAAGGATATATAGCAAGATCCAACTCTACATTGTTTTTACCCATTGTAGTATCAGCTTCGAAACCTATATATTCCTTATTAAAGGCAAAATAACCCGCTCTCCTGAAAATGGAGGAGATACGATCCCTTTCCTGATCAAGCATATCGAGGTCGAAAATCGAATTTTTCTTTACCAGGGTATTTCTTTTCAGTATAGAATCTATACCCAGAGGAGGCCGTATCATACCATCCTTATTCTCATTTTTACGTGATGGAGGCGTTATCAGTAGCGGGTTGGATATGATACTGTCATTGACATCTATTCTATAATCACTGATTCGGTAAGGTTCTCCGGCTTTTATATCATATGTTATCTTCGCCTTCTTTTTATCCAAATCGATAATTGGTGCTACTTCGGCATTCAAATACCCTTTGTTCGTCATTATCCTCTCCAGATTATTCACGGTCAGATGTACCATCGAACTATCATAAAGCACCGGCGGGTCACCCGCATGTATCAATGTGCGGCTTATCCATTTGGTGGTATCCGTCCCGGCAAGATTGTATATAAAAAGGGGTAATTTAAAGATGGAAAAAGTCTTATAGTTCGGCTTCTGCTTTATATACGTCTCCATTTCGTAGGTTGGTATAACCTTCTTATCGCTCTTTACGGTAGCGCTCTCCAGCAAATATTCTCCGTCAGGAACAAATTTCGTGGAACTACAGGATTGAATAAAAATGGCGCAAAAACTAATTACAAGCGCAAAAACTATTATTTTATACCTCATTGGCAACCTAACAAATATAAGTAAAAGACTGTATTCAAAGCAACGTAATCTAGTCGTAATCAACTATTACTGTTGTAGATACAATAGTAATAAACAGGTCTGTGACCTTAGCATTTATCAAATGAACGACAAATTTAGGGTTTTAATTGTTTCTTTTTGTAGTTTTGTTGCAAGAAACTGTTTAATTTAAGAAAAAGAGTCGGATATGAAGGCGTATCATTCAACTATTTGGGTGACTGATATAAAAACATATTGTATCAATTGCTTCAGTCGGCAGTCTATGAATTACATGTAAACAAATGAGTCTAAGCAAAAATAAATTAAAATATATCCGTTCGCTGAAAGAGAAAAAATTCAGGTCTGAATATGGAACTTTCATCGCAGAAGGTAATAAACTGGTGAGCGATTTACTCCCCTATATGAAGTGTCAGCTACTGGTCGCACTACCCGGCTTCTTATCTGAATTGAATATTACAGACATTGAAGAAGTTATAGAAGTGAATGAAAGCCAGCTCGCACAAGCCAGTTTTCTCCAAAATCCGCAACAGGTGCTTGCCGTTTTCTATCAACCTAAACATCCGGAAGCTATTGATATTAATAATCAGCTCGTACTTGCTCTCGATGGCATACAAGACCCCGGTAACCTGGGAACGATAGTCCGTTTGGCCGACTGGTACGGAATAAAACATATATTTTGTACACACGATACAGCCGATATTTACAATCCGAAAGTAGTGCAGGCCACAATGGGAGCACTCGCACGAGTTACTATCCATCATGTCGATTTAGCCGGCTTTCTGGATAATAATAAACACATCCCGGTTTACGGAACGCTATTGGACGGCAAAAATATGTATGAACAGGATATTACCCCTCACGGCATTATTGTAATGGGTAATGAAGGCAATGGTATCCGTCCCGAGATAGAGAAACGGATTACAAAGAAACTTTACATACCCAATTATCCTGAAGGAAATACAACTTCCGAGTCGCTGAATGTAGCGATAGCGACAGCCATAGTATGTGCGGAGTTCAGGAGGAGAAGTAATAAGAGTTGAATCATTAAATAATAAAAATAACTTAGTTATTTATATTTATAATTTACTTTTTATTTATAATATTGTAACCTTATTCTTGCGCAGAAATTGACACTAAACAAAACTATTATTACATGAAAACTAGCAAATTACACAAACTACCTCTGTTTATTAGCCTTGTTCTCTTATTTTACAGTTGTGGAACCAACAAACTATCATTGGATGGTATAAGCAATACGTATCAAGGAACTGTTTTTCTCTCAAACGGGGAGAAAAAGACAGGTTATATTACAATGCCCCGGCCATCAAGTAAATCAGTACTGTTCAAAGGACAGGATAATACCACCGAACTCTCTATCAATGCTACGGATGTAGACAAAATAGTGTTTGAATATGCCGGCAACCACCAAGTTGTAAGGTATATGCCGATAAAAAAAGTGTTTGGAAGGACAAGCACTATATGGGTATTACAGGTCGCAGAGGGCCGGTATGCTTCGGCTTATATCGGCGCTGAGCGTTATAGCCTCAATCCGGACGGTACTGTTAAGCTGGAAGGAACACGACAAGTGATAAACACCGGGACAAGCAGAGCTATCATACAGCCAAGTTTTCCTGTATATATGCTCAAAGAAGGAGGTAAAGCCTTAGTAAACGTTGCTCTGAAAGAAGGTATCAAGTTCGAAGGCTCAGCTTTCAGGAGTGGCGTATCACATTATTTGTTCGATGATCCTACGCTTTGCGAACACATGCGCCAGGAAAAGTGGGATTTTGACAATATCGGTACTATTATAACGAATTACGATCCGCATAGAGGTAATAATGAACTGGTTATAGATGGAAAGGTAATAAAATCGAAAAAAAGAAGTTTACTGACAAATGACTTTGATGGTGAAATGATTCTTTCCCTTGAAGCGGCCATTCCTACGGAAGACATATATGGTACTCAGTTCGGCTTGGGGATCAGGACTTCCAAGTACAAATTTCTTACTTATGGTGCCGATCTCGGTTTTGCCTCCGCGAAATATATCGATCAGGTAAAATGGCTTGAAAATCATCCGGTAATCACGGGTAAACCGGAAACTCCTGCTACAGATGCCGATTTTTCCAAAAGTACCTTATTCCGCGTCAATGCTTTTGCAGGCGGGCAGTTACCTTTCTGTTTCGGTAAAATATATGTAATACCTGCCGCTCATATAGTTCTTGGAGGTATGGTCGGGAGTGGATACAATACGCTTTACTACGGACCGATGGGAACGTTGGATCTGGGTTTCAGACTCAAACGCGGCGAAATCTTTTTTATAGGAGCAGGTTATCGCCATAATATATCATTAATAAGTGATAAGGAGTCCTCCTCGGTAACTGGATTCGATGCTTACGAACCTTATGGAAATCTGTTGGTACGTATTGGCTGTAAGTTCTAAATATAAGAAGTAACGGTGCAAAAAAGCACCAACCATTTTTTACGCCGTTACTTTATATTACTTCAGCATATTTATATTGTAGCTCTTGGTAGGGAACATCTGGCTCAATGTTTTTTTCATACTTTGCTTTTCCTCCGTTGTAGCCTGAGAAGATACACGGACGATTTCATCTATCTTCGTTTCAGCGATAATACTAAGTAATATCGAGGACGGGCGGGCATCATATAACTTACGTACATCACTGACAGATTCTATAATACGTATCCTTCCACGCGACGGATTTGCGGCCATCTCGTCCAATCCCATGCGATGATAGTTATACCAGAAACTATGGAAAGAAGAGGAACTCTCTTCTGTAAGCGCTAGTGCTAAATCATATCTGTTATTATTCTTTCCGGAGAATGGCTCCCACCCTCTCACACCTAAAGATTGCGACATATTGGCTATCTCCATGGCCTTACTAAAATAGGGCCTGCCTCCATTCAGAGAAAAGGAATCGAAATCGAAACCAATAATAATATAAGCATAAAACGAGATCACAGCAACGAGATTATTGCTAACTGCCGTGTTATTAAAATCCAGCGACAAACCGGATGAATAGTTAAAATCAAATTGAGTATCCCTGTAATTTATCAGAGAAGTTACATAGGACGAATTATAAACCGGACGCTGGGATGTAATCTGTATTTCGGCGGTATAATTATTATCTGAAGGCGAAAAACCAGTTACAGTTATATTTACATTGCAGCTTATACGTTCATCCCTGCTAAAATTGGCATCTGTCCATTTCTGTTCGTTTAATAACTTATTGAGCTCAGACTCCAGAGAAGAGAACAACTGCTTATCGGCAGATGGGACCTGTTGTGTATTTATAGTCAGTTTGGCATTCAGTTCCTGCGCCTGCAAAAAGACAAAAGATACAGCAAAGAGTAAAAAAGACAGGATAAATCTTTTCATCTATTCCAAATTATAAGTTATACTCAATACTCTGAACTCTGTACGACGGTTTACCTGATCGGCCATATCCTGCTGTTCAGGCGGCAACTCCTGTATAAATTGCTCAGTCAAGACCTCTCCTTCTTTCAGAAAATCATATTTCTTGACAACCGCTTTGGTTACGTTTTTTGGCTGGGCCTTTCCTTTACCTACTGCAGTCAGGCGATCTTTGGCTATGCCATGTGTAATCAGATAATTGACCACTGACTCAGCTCTACGTTGCGACAATCTGTTATTATATTCATCCGAACCTTTACGGTCGGTATGCGCCGATAATTCTATGGTTACATTCGGATTCAGATTGAGTAAATCTATCAACCCATCCAGTTCCTCTTTCGATTCGGGACGTAAAGTAGCTTTATCAAAATCATAGAATATATTCTCCAACACCACAGGCTTATTTATCGGAGTCAGAATAAAATCGACCAGATAAGTGGAATCCTTTTCCATCTCCACTGTCTTCAATGACATGCGGGTATTCAGATAATTTGTGCCACTGGCAAGGAATACATAATCAACACCCTGCGCGACATTGAGAGTATAAGTCCCGTCATTCTTACCAGGAAACTTTTTATTCGTTCCGTCGCGGCCTACGATGCGGATAGTGGAATTGGTGACAAACTCATCATCGGTATCTACTATATAGCCCTCAACAAGCGTCTTGATTACAGGATATTCGAACGAATAGAGATGGTCGAAGCCTTTCCCGTCGCCACGGTTGGAACTAAAGAACCCGCTTTCCCTCTCTCCTTCAAAGGTTATGCCGAAATCATCAGCCTGCGAATTGACAGGAAACTGCATATTCTCCGGAGTCCATCGTCCGGTTACAGAATTATAAGATGCCCTGAATATATCCAGACCTCCCATCCCCGGGTGTCCGTCCGATGAAAAGTAAAGGGTGGAATCATTGCGCAGATAAGGGAACATTTCGTCTCCTGCCGTATTTATATCCGGCCCAAGATTTTGAACAGATTCGACAAGATCACCAACTAAAGTAGCTTTCCATATATCTTTTCCTCCATACCCGCCTGCCCTGTCGGATACAAAATAGAGCACATCTCCCGTCGAATTTATTGTAGGGTGGGCATACACACTGAGTGTATCCTTTCTGCCTATATCCAGTTTAGTACCTGCACTCCACGATCCGCCCGAACGTTGCGACACATAAATACCCGGGAAGAATATTCCTACCGAATCGGGAACCGGAGTATGTGTATAGTACATTGTTGTCCCTGTTGTGGTAAAAGATGGCGTTCCTTCATCCGATTCTGTATTAATTGTTGATTCGACATGCTCGACCTTCATCCAGTTACCATTTTCATCTTTCCGGGACATGAAAATATCATTCAGTTTTGCCCCTGTTATCCCGCTGATAGTATCACCTGTAGCTTCTTTGCGATTGGATGAGAAATAAACCTGATCGTAATCGGGAGGCAGAAGCATGGGGCTGAATTCGCCTCTGTTGGAGTTAAACAAGTCCATACGTTTGACGGGATGTAGCGTGGGCTTGGCTTTCCATAGCGGAGCCAGTCGCGTACCTTCCAGACCATTCAGGGCAAATTGATTTCCCGGATATAATTGAAGAAATTCCTGATAATATTTTGCCGCCTGCTTATAATCGCCTGCCTTGTGAAGAGAACGTGCATACTGAAGGGTTACCGTACTGTCGTTCACCTTGTAGCGTATAGCATTTGCATATGCCGCATTTGCTCTCATCGGGTAATTTATGAGACGGTAGCTTTCAGCCATACGAAGAGCTACTTCACCACGCAATTCACGTTTTTTTGCCGGTGTTTTACGGTATATTTTACGGTACATATCGGCAGCAACAAAATACTCGCCCTGTGCAAATTTCTTATCGGCATCTTCCAGTTTAACCGATTTGCACGAAGCTAAATATGAGAGTAATATTATCGAACCTAATGTATAGTAAATATATCTTTTCAAGATGTTGTCACCTGTTACTTAACAATCATTAATTAATACACAAATATAACTCATTTATCCGTCTAATATTGTCTACAACAGTGAGAATCATCATGTTTATTAACTAATCCTCTCCTTTTAATATAGGTAGTTTCAGCCGATATTTTGTAGCTAATACTCTTATCACTACAACAAATACAGCCGTAGAGATTTCTATTACCGCCAAATCCACATTGAGATAATGAAGGATGCTAAACAAAATTCCGCCCAAGATACAGGCTACAGCATAAAGCTCCTGCGTAAAAATAATAGGGACTTCATTTATCAGAATATCCCGTATCATACCTCCGACTATACCTGTTATAGTAGCCATAGACACACATACCCAAACCGGATAATCGAGAGCCAGAGCTTTTTCGTAACCTACTACAACAAATAGTCCCAGCCCGATACAGTCGAACCAGAAAATGGTATTATTGAGATGTACCAGAAATTTACGGAAACACAGTACAATAAGAAAGGCAAACAGTGTACACCAGATATACCGGCTGGCCTGTGTCCAGAATATAGGCACATCCAGCAACAGGTCGCGCAATGTACCACCTCCGGTAGCGGTAACAAAACCGATTACTATTGCTCCGAACCAGTCGAACCGTTTAGCCGAAGCCAGACGGATACCACTGATAGCAAACGCAATCGTCCCCAGAAATTCGATTACATCGACAAGCTGGATTTTAGCTAGGTCATCAAAGAGAAACATGGATGTTTATGGATTATGGTTATAAGTTCTTTGCTGATATACTTATCTTAAGTCTCGTCATTGGCTATCATCCCGCTGCCAATACACAATTTGGAATCGGCATCATAGACTACGCCAAACTGTCCGGCGGCAATACCCTGTATCTTTTCATCGGAGTGGATGCGATACAGATCTCCTATTTTTTCTATATAGCCATGGGTAAACTCAGGGGTATGCCGTATTTTGAAAGTGATGTCTTTCCTACCTTCAAAATCTCCCCAGATATCTTCTGTGATAAATGAAAAGCCTGCAAGATTTACCACTTTCCCATATTGTGTTTCAGGATCATAGCCATTAGAAACATAAACGACATTGCGTTTCGTATCCTTCTTTATCACAAACCACGGGCCACCACTCAGCTTCAAACCCCGACGTTGGCCGATAGTGTGAAACCAATAACCATCATGCTTGCCTAGAACATTCCCTGTTTCCAATTCCACAATCTTACCTTTGCGTTCTCCCAGATAGCGGCGAATAAAGTCATTATAATTTACTTTGCCTAGGAAACAAATACCCTGACTATCTTTACGCTGGGCCGATGGCAATCCCTGTTGAGCGGCAATAGCGCGTACCTCACTCTTGAGCAGATCACCTATAGGAAACATCAATTTCGACACTTGTAAATAATCTATCTGCCCGAGAAAGTAGGTTTGGTCTTTCACATGATCTTTTGCAGTAGAGAGCCATGTCTTGCCGTTCAGTTCAGTAGTTGTTGCATAATGTCCTGTTGCAATCTTATCAAATTCGTGCCCCCATTTTTGCTCAAAGCATCCAAACTTAATCATTTTGTTGCACATCATATCCGGATTGGGAGTCAGTCCACGCTTTACCGCATCGACTGTATAACTCACCACATTTTCCCAATACTCCTCATGCAGGGACACAACCTCCATCTTACAACCATACTTCTTTGCTATATAGGTTGTAATTTCAATATCTTCTTCGGCAGGGCAATCGATATAACCCTGCTCATCTTCCATTCCTATGCGTATATAAAATATGGTAGGGTCGTAACCTTGTTCCTTTAGCTGATGTACAACTACGGAACTGTCTACCCCGCCCGATACCAATGCTGCTATTTTCATTATTATCTATCTACCAGATTTCTGTCTTCACAAAATTTTTAAATGTTCCCATGCCAAAGCAAAATCCAGCTCTGACAAAAAATTGCTGCTCATTCCCCGTCACATTAAAATCATAACCTGCCTTTACAAAAAAGAATTTATAATCGGCATATACATTCGGAGTAATCACAATTCCGTCCTTTCCATGCCTGAAATTGAAGATATACCCGGCATCACAGCCAACCAGAATTGTCGCTTTGTTATTATTAAATAAAGATTCGCTCAGGAAAGAAGTCAATTGTATAGGCTTCAAGTTCAACCCTGCGACCGGAGAACTTCCTCCTGTATAATCCACACCACTGGACACGAACGAATTCAGCGGATTTTTCTTATGCCATACCGGAAAGGATGCATTAGCTGCAAACTGGAAATCGTTTCCTTTACCCTTGGCATCTGCATACTGCGCCCCGACACCTATAAACTGAGCTGAACAGGCAAAAGGCAATAGCAGGAACAAGCATATAATTTGTATCTTTTTCATTTTTATCAACAATGGTCACCGACCCTATTTATTAGCCACCCAAGTATAACAACGACTGGCTGTTATAAGTTTGAATTACTATAATTTACTTTAACATTTTCAATCAAGGTACAAAAATACGCTTTATTTTGCAGATGACAATTAATTTGGGTTTGCTTTGTCTCCCATCACAAATTCATCTTCCGGCTTGTTATTCTGCAAAGTCCTTATAAAGTCTATCACTGTCAGCACAATTATTGTAAAATATACCAACGCCATCAGCCTCCACGGAATAAACTCGAAGAAAGAAAACACAGCCTGCGGATAATCGGCAAAAGGCGCGAAGTAGTAAAAACACCTGATGTAGGAGAAGAACGATATGAATATTATCCCTATCGGTAAATACATCTTTTTAGGGAACATAAGGATATAGGCAACCGCCACTACATCGCCCAAAAACATGTAACGCTCGCGCATACCCGGCAAGAAAAACGGACAAACAATCGCACTGATAAAGAGTAATTGTATCCACGATTCGAGTGAAAATATATACTTCTTCCGGCAGAGGATAAACCCTCCTGTAAGAGTAAGCAGCATAGTGAATATCATACCAATATTCTTATCGTAATTGATAAGTTGCTGTATCCACACATAGATATTAGGAAAGAATCCTACTATACCTTCATAATATTCCGATTGCATCTTATAAACCAGCAATAGATCGAGAAACGGCCTACCGGCAAGCCATGCAGGGATAATCATAATGACAAACACAACGGGTACAAGCAAAAAATAATACCATTTTATACCTCCCCTAAGCATATATACGAAGAAGAATGGCAGCACAATTGCCGTTTGAGCTTTCAGGGCAAATGCCAGCCCGAGAAGGATCACAGAGGCCGGATTGTTCCGTTTCAGTAAAAAATAAACACTAGCCAGTATTACCGATACGTAAATAGAATCACATTGCGCCATGAATGAGCCATCGAGTATAATAGTAGGAAGTACTGATACCAAAGCAAATGCAATCCACTTGAAAGACTCTTTCTTTGTTACATGGAAAACAATCTGCGAAAGAAAATACGCGGCTATAAAGTCGAATATGACCGACAATATCTTGATTCCGTACAAGGGGTATATATCTGTTTTTGCCACAATAGCAAGCATATAGATATATGTAGGTGCATAATTATAGAAATCGTCCTTAAATCCGGCAAAGCCATATGTCTTTATATGATCTATCCAGTGAATAAGGAATCCGCCATAGTCAGTAGAATGATATTTGAATAAAAGCAGCCTGATTACCAGCCCCAGGAATATAAGGCCGAAACAGCAATACTTTATGCGGTTGCTAACTTTGTCCATTGTGTATGTATTAAGTAAGAGTAAGTATTTATTCACCTTTATTCAAACATAGCCTTCCAGTTGTTGGCATGCCTACTAAAGCAATAAATAGGTCTGCGACCTTAAAATCTGTGCAAAAATACAGCTTATTTTTCAGAAAACCAGAATACAAGCCTATTGTTGTTCTATTTTGGACTCCCGTTCTACATCGGCTCTTGATTTACTGGCCGTCACCAGATATACTCCTCCGAAGATTAATATGGCGGCCAGCAGTTTTTCGAATGTAAACCGGTCCATTCCCATATATATGGCTACGCCGGAAGCAATGAGTGGCTGCATATTATTATACATGGAAATAGTTGTAGGCCTTATACGCCTCTGAGCTAAGGGAATCATCATATAAGTAAAAAATGTAGCGCCCAGCAATGTAAATGATAGCATCAGATACGGCATTATATCGGGCTGACGGAACAGCTGCGCGGTAAATACAGCATTATAGCTGACAGGCAGATTGATCAGGGCGGCAAAGAAAAACATCCATTTCATCATCGTTATGGGAGAGTACTTAGTCGACAACGGACGTGTAATTACCAGATAAAATGCATAAAACAGTTGCGCGCTAAGCACGGCGATATCCCCTGCAAGGGCTGATCCCTGCCCGGGAGTAACCACCTGATTGGACGTATAAACCAGAAATATCGCTCCAAGTCCACCGAGCAGCACACCGCCTGCTTTTTTGAATGTAATGGGTTCTTTGAGTAATACAGCCGCCAGTATCATGGCAAACAAAGGGCCACTGGTAGTTATTATAGATGCATCCACAGATGATGTTTGCCCAAGACCGTATGCAAAGAGACTCTGATTGATGAGCATGCCCGAAATACCACCTATACACAGTATGAGTAAATCCCGTCTGTCTACTTTTTCTTTTTTCGTGAATAACGACACTACCCAAAAGGCAATGGCAGCAAAACCCATACGCAGCATTGTCATAGCCATAGGAGTAAGAAGTCCGGTACTATACAGATACTTATTGATGGGAATATTCAGTCCGAAAACTGTCATCACAACAAGCATAATAAGATGTCCCTGTTGTTTCTGAGAAAGAGTCATTGTGTTAATTAAGAATTAATAATGATGAATTCATTTGTTAATTTGCCTGCCTGCTAATTTGCTTATCCTGTAATTTCGAAAAGAATATCAGCATACAGATGGCCCCAAACATGGCGCAAAACATATCCGACTGTGTATCCCAGACATATCCCTGAGTACCGAGAAAATCGTCAGCCTCGTCGTCAGACAATGCACCTACCCACCACTCGATCAATTCGTAAAAAGCGCTGATGGCAAGGCAGATACAAATAACGATAAATGGCAGCCATGAACGTTTTTTGAGCACATTGAGACGAATAAGCAATTCGCGGGTAATCATTGCCGGAATAAAGCCCTGCGCAAAATGCCCTACTTTATCATAATTGTTGCGGCTTTGGTCAAATGCTTCTTTTATCCAGTCGAATAAAGGAACCTTAGCATAGGAATAATGCGCCCCTACAAAAAGGATGATAAGATGGATGAGGATAAAAACATAGGTCATATCCGTAAACCTGAACCGCTTAAAGGTAAAGGCTAGTATAGCCACACCGACAATGCACATTCCCGCTTCGAGAAACCACAGTCCCGTTTCGTAAGGATTAATACCCGACCATATACCTACTATAAAGAATATGATAAGGAATATCCAATGCTTCTTTTCCATTAATCGTATGTAGTTTTTTTATTTGTATAATTTAGTAATTGCTTAAAAGAAATAGCCTGCCGACAGGGAAAAATCGTCTAAATGCGTTTTCAATCTGTATCCGGCTATGCTATATGCTGACATTTCTGTCAGAATACGCTTGTATCCTACTCCCAGAAACATTTTATCTGAAAGTTCAAAACCCAGTTCTACAGCTAGACCTGCATTCCATCTCTTTGTATAATAAGGATTTATTTCTGTCGACTGGCCATCGAAAATCTGCACATCAAACAAATCCCAGGTAAAGGATTGGGTCACACCATTCAATTTTGCTTCCATCTTAGCCTTCCCATCAAAAATATATCCGGCAAAACCGCCAAACAGTCCATATATGTCCAGCCCCGGAGCGATCGGATACTTTACTTTTGCGTAAAGAGGCAGCTGAATCTGGTTGTAAATTGTACGTCCTCCCATAGTCATACCCTCAGGTATTTCTTCTTCGTTAGTCATACGCATGCCTTCGCTCAACCTCTCTTTATCCATATTAGAGCCATTTTGTGTATAAAGCAAACGTGTTTGCAGTCCGAATACATCGGAAAACATGTATTCGGCAACTGCTCCTCCTTGAAATCCAATACGGGATTTATAGAGTCCGTTATTGTTACCCAAGCCATCTTCCATTGTAATTTTAGATACATTTCCACCGGCTGTTACACCAAAACGAAATTGGGCATTCGCAGAACATACTGCCATAATAAAAAGTACCAGTAAGAGGTTTTTTTTCATTTTTTTTTAGGTTAAGTGTAAGTATTATAGGAAATAACTTCTTCTGTAGGCTTGCGTTTCTTTTCTCTCAACGGCTGTGCGGGATAGCCGATAACAATATCGAGTACCACACGTCTGTTATCAGGGATATTCAGCAGTTTTTTCATTTTTGACTCGGCGAACCAACCAAGGATGCAACTGCCCAGCCCTTCGGCTTCAGCCGCAAGGCAAATATGAGAAGCAGCAATACCGATATCCAGAAAGGCGAAATGTTTATCTTTCACAATACCGCCAATACCTGAACTTATATTCACCTTCTCCTCTATTACTATAATATGCACAGGGGCTTGTTTGGTGAAATGATTCATACCCAGCAACCGGGCCGAGGCCGCATCTGCCACCTTATTTTTCAGTTCGGGGTCATCTACCACGATAAAATGCCACGGCTGCGCATTGCAGGCCGAAGGAGCCAGACGGGCAGCTTCCAGTATGCGGCTTATGATTTCACGGTCTACCATGCGGGCAATATCATAAGCACGGGTGCTCTGGCGTTGTTTTACAAGATTGTAAAAAAAATCTTTATCCATATTACAATTGTGTAATACGACTGATGTATTTACCTATAATATCAAATTCCAGATTTACCACACTACCTACTTTAAACTGGTGGAAGTTAGTATGTTCGTATGTGTAAGGTATTATAGCCACTTCGAATGTATTATTGGTAGGGTCAACTACGGTCAGGCTGACGCCGTTTACTGTTACTGAGCCTTT
This sequence comes from Dysgonomonas gadei ATCC BAA-286, assembly GCF_000213555.1. Lineage (GTDB taxonomy): Bacteria > Bacteroidota > Bacteroidia > Bacteroidales > Dysgonomonadaceae > Dysgonomonas > Dysgonomonas gadei. The sequence continues at coordinate 126,740 of NZ_GL891986.1, read as the reverse complement.
ATCGACTGTCAGATAGCCTTTCTTTGCCATTTCACGATCGAACTCGTATTCAAATTTGAAGTACCAGCTGCCATCGGCTTCCCTTATTTCAGCGCATTTTGCAGTCTGGTCTACATGTCCCTGAACAATATGTCCGTCGAGGCGGCCGTTCATCAACATACTGCGTTCCAGGTTGACCTTATCTCCTACCTTCAACAAACCGAGATTTGAACATTCCAATGTTTCTTTAATAGCGGTAACGGTATATTTATTATCATCGATATTCACTACTGTAAGACATACTCCGTTGTGTGAGACACTTTGGTCAATCTTCAACTCATGGGTAAATGAACACTCCATTGTTATATGCAGATTCTCTGCCTCTTTACGCAACGAAACCACTTTTGCTGCCTCTTCTACTATACCTGAAAACATGATATCTTTATTTTAGTTAGTTGAATTATATTTAGTAGTGCAAAGGTACGGAAAAAGTTACAAGTTATATGAATCGGTAGTTGAGATTTAATGTTCTATTCTTTTGATAACGACTTAACGATTATATAAGCCCAATATTTGCTGTTTTTGTTCACAGGGCAAAGAGGAAGATAACCTTCGATCAGCCTGTTGTCTTTAAATACAGCAGGATATTGCTCTTCCATCAATTTGTGGCGATTAAAGATTTCTCCTTCTCCGGAACTGAACTCAAGGTGATATCTGCCGTCCGACAGGGGCGATATATAATTCTCGAACAGACGGATTGCCAGATATCCCATATTGTAGCGCATATTTATCTCCAGGCAAGGGTGTATCTTATACCCACCCTCTTCTTTATATATAAGCATATCCACTCCGATACAACCTTTGTAAACAAATGCGTATCTCTCTTTTAAAATAGCGATGAGTTCTAACTTGATTTTATCCAGAAGGGATAGCGGGATATTCGTCATTAGCTCATTTACGATATTCTCTTGCGAACCCAGATAATTTCCCTGATATGCACCTTTATTGGTGGTATAGAATAAAGAGTATCCCGCAAAGTCGATTCCTCCTTGTCCATCACAAATAAATTCCATAGCGAAATCAACTTGTTTATCTAAAACCCTTTCGATGGATACACTGCCTTGCTTTTTTAGTATGCCATGCAATATTTGTCGTTCTGTTCGTGTCAGTCCAGTTGATGGAAGCCACAGTAAGCCCCGGCCTGATGAAGAATAAGGCGCTTTTGCCAATAATTGTTGAGGAGAACTATTTACAGCTTCTTCAATATCTTCCAGCTTTTTATAAAAATGTGTGGCGATATTTTCTGATATTTCGGGTATGTTTGCAATAATGTCTTTTAAACAATCGTTTGCAGCCTGCCTGCTATTAAGGTAGGTGTATGCCTCATTCCATTCCGGTATCTTCAGGCTTGTATCATATTTTTTATTCAGTTCGCAGAAGTAATATATGGCTTGTGGTGATATTCCCCATAATGACACCTCCAGTTCCGGGTAATGATGTAAGTTTTCGGCAATTATATGCTTAGATAGTGACGGAAAATATTCTAATAGAAATCGATAAAATCCGGTATCATTATTTTCGTCAATCAAGACTGAATCGCAGGCTGCGCCATACCATGCCGGAAGGAAAGACAGTTCCTTTTGCATCGATGCAATATTTGACGGCGCTGTATAATATGGAGAACTGTTTTTTACAGCAGTTTCATGTCCGGGATTGAAGAAGAGAAGCATTTTCAATTATTTAAGGTCATAGACCTATTTTATTATTCAAGTAAGCGAAACAACGGGTATCAGCTTATCGCTTTAGATCATATCATTAAATTCTATCTAAACTTAACGCTTGCAAAAATAGTGAATATCTTTTGAATCTCCGATTTATAAAAATAGTATAAACGATATCAATATTAACATAATAATTATCTATTTGACTTATTGAAAATAAGGGTTTATATTTGTGTCACAATTGAAAATAACTAACTCAAAAAATAATAAATTATGTCAGTATTAGTAGGAAAAAAAGCGCCTGTATTCAAGGCTAATGCAGTGGTAAACGGTAACGAAATAGTAGAAGGTTTTTCTTTGGAACAATTCAAAGGTAAGAAATATGTCGTATTCTTTTTCTATCCGGCCGATTTTACATTTGTTTGTCCAACTGAGATCATCGCTTTTCAGGAAAAAATAGCAGAATTCGAATCCCGTAATGTTGCAGTGGTCGGAGCTTCAACCGATTCAGCTTTTTCACACTGGAAGTGGCTGCAAACAGAACAAAACGATGGTGGCATCAAAGGGGTTAAATATCCATTGGTGGCGGATCAGAGTTTAATGATATCTTCGGCATATGATGTATTGGCCGGAGCATTCGATTATAACGATGAGGGCGAAGACGTATTTAACGGTGCTCCTCAGGCTTATCGCGGTCTTTTCCTTATCGATAAGGAAGGTGTAGTGCGCCATCAGGTGGTAAATGATATGCCATTAGGCCGTAGCGTGGATGAAATTCTTCGTGTAATCGATGCCCTTCAGTTTACTGAAGAATATGGCGAAGTTTGCCCTGCTAACTGGAAAAAAGGAGATAAAGCACTAAAGGCAACACAAGAGGGGATATCCGATTATTTATCCCACAAACATTAAGGATCAATCTTATATAAGCGATAGAATGTATTAATGCAACATATTTCAAGTATAACTATTGTTGTTGCAGATACAGAACTAATAAAAAGGCCTGAGACCTTAGTGGAATATTTTTAGGTTAATTTAGTTCAGAAAGCTGTAATCGGGAGATTACGGCTTTCTGTTTTATCGATAGGTACTGATTTGAAAAGAATGTATATCTCATAACCTATTATTCCGGTTATCGCAAAGCCGTTGAAATGAATGAATATTATCTGATGATCCATACAAATAAATAATTTCTATCTTTTATTAAGACTTTATTCTGCTAACTATTCTGTACCTTTGCGGTTGCTAATTTAATATAACCGAATTGTGAAATATAATTTCGACCAGATAATCGACCGCAAAGGAACAAATGCCCTTAAAACTGACGCACTGGAGCCGCGCTATGGAAATCCTGATCTGATACCCCTATGGGTAGCCGATATGGACTTTTTGTCACCTCCGGCAGTTAGAGAGGCTATTATAGAGCGGGCAAAACATGGTATATTTGGATATACATGTCCATCTCAGGCATATTATGATTCTATAATCAACTGGGTGAACAAAAAACATGACTGGAAGATAGCACAGGAATGGTTAACATTCATTCCCGGTATTGTCAAAGGAATTGCTTTTGTTATCGACTGCTTTACAACCAAAGAGGATAAAGTGATCATTCAGCCGCCTGTTTATCACCCTTTTCGTATAATTCCCACATTGCACCACCGTCCGGTAGCGGATAACCCGTTGATATTGGAGTCCGGGCAATATAGAATGGATTTGGAGGGATTGAAAAAAATGATCGATCCGTCATGTAAGGTCCTTATTCTTTGCAATCCTCATAATCCCGGCGGACGGGTATGGACACGGCAGGAATTGTTTGATATAGCTGAAATCTGTTATGATAATAATATCCTTATTATCTCAGATGAGATTCATTCCGATTTGGCATTTACTCCATATAAACATATTCCTTTTGCCAGTGTGTCAGAAAAAGCTGCTCAAAACAGCATAACATTTATGGCACCAAGTAAGACATTCAATATAGCAGGTATAGTAAGTTCCTATTCTATTATACCAAATAAGGATCTACGGGACCGGTTCAATGCCTATCTTTCGAGCAGTGAACTCGAAGAAGGGCATATCTTTGCCTATATTGCCGCACAGGCTGTTTATGAACATGGCGATGAGTGGCTTGCAGAGGCTAAGGACTATATCTGGAAAAACATTACTTTTGTAGATGAATACCTGAAAGAGAATATACCTCAGATAAAGGTTATGTTGCCACAGGCTTCTTTCCTTGTCTGGCTCGATTGTAAAGGGCTCGGGCTTCGGCAAAAAGAATTGGTTTCGCTATTTGTAAAGGATGCCAAATTGGCACTTAACGATGGAACCATGTTCGGACAGGGAGGAGAAGGATATATGCGCCTAAATGTGGGCACACCTTTGGCTAATATCCGGAAAGCGTTGGATAATCTTAAAAAGGCGATAGATTCCAAACAAATAGGCTAAGAAAGTTGTTTTAAAGCGAAATCAGGCACGATTGTTGTCATCAAAGAATAAACAAAAGAGTCTCAACGGACTTTGGTTATTAATTAAACAAACAAATACTTAAAATGAAAATTTCAACAAATAAGTTTGTTTCTTTATCTTATGATCTGAATGTAGGTGAAGGTGAAGAACGTGAACTAATGGAAAGAGCTACAGCTGAGACTCCACTTGAATTTATCTACGGAACAAACTCGATGCTTGAGGCTTTTGAAAAGAACCTGGACGGATTGACAGAAGGCGATTCTTTCGATTTCGTACTTACTCCGGACGAAGCATACGGTGAATACGACGATGACGCATTGGTAGATTTACCCCGCCATATATTTGAGCAAGACGGCAAATTAAATGAGGAAGTGATCTTCGAAGGTAATATGGTACCGATGATGGACTCGAATGGTAACCGCCTGAACGGTTCTGTAGTAGAAGTTAAGGACGATGTTATCAAGATGGACTTCAACCACCCGTTAGCAGGTGAAACTTTGAACTTCTCGGGCAAGGTTCTTAATGTCAGAGAATCTTCTCCTGAAGAAATAGCGGCATTATTTGCTCCTCAGGGAGGTTGTGGATGTGGTTCCGGTTGTGGTTGCGGAGATGGCGAAGAAGACTCTTGCGGATGCGGTAGCCATGATGAGAAAGAAATGGCCGGCGGTTGCGGTTCAGGCTGTGGTTGTGGCGGACACTAAAATAAGATTTTGATTATATAGAAGAGGACAGGTCTGAAGGCCTGTCCTTTTTGTTTCTATATATGACCTTTGAATGTTTTTCTTATTCGCTGGCATTGCTCAGCCTGTCAACAGTCTCTTCATCTAATTTCAGATCAACAGCTTTCAGTATATCGAGCTGGGTAGCTTTGGAAACGCTGGCTATAGGTGCAGTAATAGATGGATGCGCTATAAGCCAGGCAAGAGCGACCTGGGCTGGTGTGGCATTTAACTGTTCCGCGACCAGAGTCAATGCATCCAGAATACGTCTTCCTCTATCGTTCATATACTCATTTACGGCATCGGATCTATTTCCTTTAACCTCTTCATCAAATTTGTATTTTCCTGTAAGAAAACCGCTAGCCAAAGAATAATAGCTGACTACACCCAGTCCGTATCTTTCTACTATGCGCTCGTACTCTGTTTCATACTTATATCTGTCATAGAGATTATACTCAGGTTGGAGGCAGATATATTCGGCATATCCGTTATCCTTACTTTTATGAATAGATTCTACAAGTCTTTCTGCACTCATATTCGAAGCCCCTATATAACGGACTTTACCATCTTTTATCAGCTGGGAATAAGCTTCCAGGGTTTCCTCCTGTGGAGTAAACAGGTCGTCGTAATGAGAAAAGTAGAGGTCTATATAATCTGTTTGCAGGCGTTGTAGAGAATCTTCTACCTGTCTTAATATATAATCTTTTTTCAAGCCTTTATTATCCGGAGAAAATGCGGCTCCTACTTTAGTAGCAATAATAAGGTCTTTTCTTTTTCCTGATTTCTTCAGCCAATTACCAATAATAGTTTCCGATTCTCCTCCTTCATTACCGGGCACCCATGCTGAATATACATTTGCCGTATCTATGAAATTAAACCCTGCATCGGTGTATGCATCAAGAATTTCAAATGATGCTTTCTCATTGGCTGTCCAGCCGAAAACATTTCCTCCCAAGCAGAAAGGGTAGACTTCCAGATCTGATTTTCCTATTTTTCTTTTTTCCATTTTAGTGTATAACTAGTTAATAATGATGTTAAAACAAATGGGGTGTAGGAAAAGTTTGATATTAGAATTAGTGTTAAGAATAATTTTATTCACATATTTGCTAATTTAAAATAAGCTAATTTTCAAATTAGAATTTTCGTTCCATAACTACATATTCATATCCGTTTTTTGAGAAGCGCTCATCCGTTTCCTCATATCCGAATTTCGAGTAAAAGCCGGTTGCATTTATACGGGCGTTGCACCATAGCCGGTTTAGCTTCATATCGTTGGCATAATCGATAAGCCACTGCATAAGGGCCGAGGCAAAGCCTTTACCCTGCATGTCGTTACGTGTCGCGAGTTTACGGAATTGTACGTCTCTTCCATGAAGGAAAATAGACATAACAGATACCAGTTCGTCCTTCTCGTACACTCCGATGTGTAAACCCCGGTCATCATCAGATAATTTTACGAATTCCGTATCTTTATCGGGATACATCACTTGTTGGCGCATGGTGAGCACATCATGGTATGGTACTTCGGTTATTATCATATTTTTAGAATTTATAGCTTAACAGTAAACGGCCTTCGGATGTTTTGGAGAAAACGTCTTCAAAGTACTTGTAATTCGTATCTCTGGTATAATTACTATATATCCCGGTCAGATAGAGATGATCGGTCATTTTCAGATCGGCTCTTAGAGTAAAAGCATGGAGTATTGCCTGCGACTTGTCACCCTGATAATCAAACTCGTGTACATTTATGTTTTCCCAGTCTACATTTTCCGGATAGCCTTTCCATGTAAACATACGATACATCTCGTAAGAGGTAGACACGCTTATTTTGTTTTTATAGGTAAGGCTTCCTCCTATTTTGGAGCTGAATCCGCTTGCCAGATTGTAATTTCGTTTGTCCACTACATAATGGTCGCTGAGTGTACCACCCAATAGGACAAGTGTGCCGTGCATAAAGGCTGTGAATCTTAAATCCTTCCATCGCTTATTTTCATATATGAATCCCGAACCTGCAGAAGCAGGAGTACAGAATTTATACGGGATTTTGCCCGATACATCGGATATCGTATCAGAGTCGTAATAATCGAAATGTTGATAAAATCCGAAGCTAAGAAAGTCTTTTTCATTATCGATCACTTCTGTTACATAAAGGCGTCCCAGGATGTTCAATTGGCTGAGCAGCGGTTGTGAGCCCTGAACATTCAGGTTGCTACGGAACGAGAAGTAGTCGTAAGGCTTTTCGTTTTCTGTAGCGAAACGGTCACCATATTCGATATTGATATCGACGGCAGCACCGACCCCTTTGTCCAGTATTTCACCTTTCAGCTCAAGTATACGTACGCCCGAAGCTATTTCTACAGATACATCAGGTATCCCGAATTGCTTACCTGTGGTGGCACGCCTACGCCAAGCATCACCATTCAGTACACGGGTAAGGCCTCGTGTAGGTGCTATAATGAACCCTGCTAATTCGCGTCCGAAACGGTTCATGCCATCCCTCCTGTCGTCGAGAACCAGATCGGATGTACGGTAAAATACTTCACCTAAGGCAAGTCCTCCGATAGGTGTGGCTATAATATCATTAACCGATGGATATTCATTTTCCATGAACAACTCCCACATAGCGCTTCCCCCAAGGGCAAAGGCTCCAGACTCCCAGAAGTTATATCCCCGCGAACGGGCCGAATTGAAGTAAAGATTGCCATGGTAGGGGTGGAGAAACATATTATTGCCCATATCATCATTATCCCATACCCACTTATGCTTGATGTTTTTTCTGATGGTATGGATATCGATATACGCATAGTCCTGTTTGGCGACATATCTGTTAAAAGCCCATAAACCCATATTGAATGAAAATATCTGGGTCGCAGCTCCAAGCCCTTTCTTTTTGGAATAGAAAGCGATATCTATAGAGTCGGCAGGTTGGGCAGGAACTACTGTTTTGTGTATGGCAAACTGGGAATATACGGATATTGCAGTGATAATGAATATACCGGAGGTTGTGAGAAGTCTTTTATACATAAATGTATGTCTGATATTTAAATCATTTTAAGAATGCAAAGATAAGATAATTAAAGATTCAACAATAATAATGTTAAAAAGTTTAGTAAATGGAGTGTAAAGTAGTAACTTCTTTTCTCTGTAGGAAAAGTAACGGAAATCAATTAATAATTAAAAATGAAAAATTAATAATTTGTTTGTCATAATGAGCGAAGCGAAGCGTTTCTTCCCTAAAAAGTTTCTCTCGTAAAGACGAAAACTCTAACTCATTACTTATTATATAATTTACATTAATTAACTATATTTCGTTAAAACCTGACACATCTGACACTTTTTTCATTATTTTATCTTGCATTTTTTACATTCGCTAACTATATATAGTTAAAAGGTAACAAAGGTAACACGAAAAACAATTAATAATTAAGAATGAAAAATTAATAATTATCTTGTCATACTGAGCCAAGCGAAGTATTCTGTTAACAAAAAACTCCGTGTTACTCCTTTTACTTCGTGGTTAAAAACTCAACAAAGACACTAAGGAGCAAAAAGGTAACAAAAGTTACAACTTTTACTCATTTTTTATTTATCGATTTTTCAGGAGGTCAATACACTAAAGGATTATTTCAAAGAGCGCAGAACCTATAATATTTATAATTATAAGTTCTGCCATATAGATAATTATTATTTAATCTGTTTATATATTTTCAGATATTAATTTTATACTATGTACTGATATTTTAATATAGCTTTTCTTTGGAAAAAAATTAATCAGGATTAAGGAATATACTGCCTGCCTACAACCAGATTGTCACCCGTAATATCCACTTCAAACAAATGAGGTACACGGTGGTAGTGTCTATCCTGCATCTCTTTGTGGCTGTGTACAGACATCAATAGCTTACCGTCGAGTGTGCGAAAGAGCATACCATGCCCGAAATTGGGAGGTGTGATCGGTTCCGGTTCGTGTATCCACGGGCCATCGAGGGTTCCACTTTCTGAGTAAACAACCCCTTGCGTATATACATCATATATCCAGCTTGTCCAGATCATACCCAATCGTCCGGTACCTGTTTCGAACAGATAGGGACCATCTGTGACCTTATTGCGGCGGTCGTTCCCATCCTTATCTTTCTCTCTGCTCCAAGGTGAGTCGCTGGCACGAAAAAGCAGTTTGCCTTCACCCACAGAGCCGCTCAAATCGGGTTTGAGTTCTATTTTTTCCATTGTCCCATTCTGGTTTTGCAGCCATTCGTAACAATATATCATATAAGGCTTACCATCCTTGTCTACCCAGAAGGTACCGTCTAATGTAGGCATGTGCGCAGGCAGGTATGTTTTATCCTGCATCGGGACATAAGGGCCGTCAGGCTTGTCGCTGACCAATACATGTGAAGCCCTGCGTTCGATTATATTTCCCGCTACAGTGTCTATTTTTACGGCACGGTTGGTAAAAGTGGCAAAATAATAGAACTTATCTTTATAGGCATGGATCTCCGCCGCCCAGATCATAGGCCGTGGTCCCATCCATGAGTCCGGATCGGTTTGCGCTACCGTGTAAGGGCCATCCCAGAGCCTCAGGTCTTTACTCTTCCAAAGCTTGCCTCCGGTTCCGGTCATATAATACATAGCTGTAGCCGGATCGGCTAAAATACACGGGTCACTCAATACAATCGAGTCCAGAGGAATATTCGTGCGGATCTTTTCCTGACTATAAGAAGTCATCGTAAACGAAGAGAGAAATAAGCACACCAAAAGAATCAGTCTTGTTCTATTCATAATACAATTTTTTTTACGATAAATGTAGGGATTAATGAAGGAACAAGAGTCGAATAATCATTCAATTTTAGTCGTTTATTATTCAACAACGAAAAGTTAAACAGACTCTAAAATATGGAATAAAGCTATTCATTGAATAATCTATTTCAGTTTGAACCGCACTTTCAACAATACTTCTGCCGGACGTAAATTGTAAGAATAATAATATCTGCTCACATCACTGTATGATGTGGATATATATTGTCCGGAATTGAAAATATTGGTGCAATCGAGGATTATTTCAGCTTTTTTCCATTTATATTTTGCCCCTATATCGCCGAATGACATAGATCTGCTGCCCGAAGTAATTGTATTATTATAGAAATTTTCATATCTCAGGTTTATTACCAGCCCTTTCAGCGGGAAAATATTCAATTGCGCATTTTGTGATGTTATGCGTATAGGGTCGAAGCTTCTGCTACTATCTTTTATCCTGCTCTGGCTTTGCGTATACCTTATTGAATATTCGAAACTTACACTCGAACTAAACTTTGTCAGGAAGCGAGGCGAGACCGAAAAGCTTTGACTGGAATAATCTATAAGTTCTCCCTGATTTATTTGTGAAGACTGGCTGTTGTTGTAGCCACCGCCTATAAAAACAGTAGTGTTTATGGATTCAATTTCTTTGCTGCCGTGCACACTTGCATTTATTCCGCTTGTTGTATTCGGCATATCTATGGTCGATTGCAGTTTTAATATGCCACTGTAATAATAGTCGTAGAGCAGATTGACCTTATTCCGGTAATATGATATATTTGCCATCCCAAACAAGGTTGTTATCGGATTCCTGTAATTTAGCACAAGGCTGTAATTCTGGGATTGTTGTCTGAATAATTCCCCGTCGTTGCGCAATAAGTTCCGGTATGAAGACATAATATATCCTGTGTACATATTATTAAGGCTTCCCGTCGAATTGCTATAACCGGCATTCAGATAGCTATCCCAATAAGCCGATAATTTGTAACTGGCAAACAGAGAGGGATTGAAAAACAAATAGCCCTTATTCTCTTTTTTATCCGATACATTGTTGTCCGTGTCCAATATTGTATAACTGAGCGGTAACGACAATGATATGTTCAGTTTATATCCTTTTGAATATGTATAATTGGGTGAGAATTTCCATACAAACTTATTTTGCTTTATGTCATTTCTAAGAGTGTCGGGCAAATTACCGGATCCACTTTTTGTATCGGCTTGTAATGCCGATTTGAGCTGCTGTAAGTCCGCGTCGAATCCGAATGTATAATTCTGTTTTATAGTACCCTTGCCGAGCCCCCATGTAACTCTGTTGTATGAAGCGAAGTCGTTCCGTTCGGCCTCTTGCACCATGGCTTCCGGCGAAGGCACAGGGTCGAACAATTGCTGATACAATACAGGCTGTACACGTAATGTCTGAGTCGAAGTATTGTACCCGTTGAAGGAATAGAAAGTCCATGTATGTTTTTCGTTCGTTTTTACCAGGTTGAACGTATTACTGATGCCATAGCTTGGCTTTTTCAAGCGCTGATAAACGCTATCCGTGGAAATGGCATCGCCCCGCTCCCTGTCCCATATTCCTTCGAATTTCAGCAGGTTGTTGAAATAATATTTTTCTTTGTTGGCATTCAACTGTATATCAGCCCCCATTCTTTCTTTTCTCAATCTCGAATTTAGCAGTTCTTCTATCTTTATTGTTTCGTCGTTTGGCAGGTAGTTTTCTGTATATGCATAGCTGCTCTTTTGCTGGTAATCGTTTAGGTAGTTGACATTTGCAGTCAGTTGGTAATCCGTTTTCAGACTCCACAGATTATTAAATGAAGCCATATTCGCCTGATTGTCCAGATATCGCTTCTCACTGATCGATGGGGAAGACGGGGCCTGTACATTCAGCAGGCTGCTACTTTTCATTCGTGAAGCGTCGCCCGAATAGAACGAATTCAGCTCCCGCCCGGCATCATCGCCGGAGTTATTACCTTTATAGGTAGTTATATTCTGCAATTTTTTTGCAATATACATTCCTGTCAACTCATTGTTCCAAAGCAGGGGTGCGGCGCCTACACCTGCCTGTGCATTTGCGATAAGAGTGCCTTTGGCTGAATCTTTCAACTTGAGGTTTATAGCGGCATCTTCTGAAAATTCGCGGTCTTTCAGTGCCTTCACCGGTTGGTGGTTTTCCATTACCTGTACAGTGGATACATCTTTGGCTTCTATATTGTTTGTGGCTATGCCGTAACGGCCCTGTAATAAATCCGCATTTTCGATATAAAATTTATTTATTGGCCTGTCTTGGTAAAGTATTGCTCCGTCGTCTTTAACCTGTATGCCGGGCATTTTTTTCAATACATCACCTATTGTACGGTCATTGGCGTCGCTGAAACTTTCCACCATATAATTCAACGTATCTCCCGCCTGCCTTATTTTCGGCGGCTTTATCTTCACTTCATTCAAAACGATAGACTCCTGTATAATGGAAAAGTTTACATCCTGACTCCGGTTACTAACTGTTTTAGATTGTTTGCCGATATTAAAGCCCGAAACAATGATAACAATACTGTCACTCTTACCCTTATACTCTATCTTATATTTTCCGGTCTCATCAGTCAATACATAGCCGAGCATCAGGGAGCGCCCCTTTTCCTGTAAAGTAACATTGATATCCGGTACAGGGTTATTGCCCTCATCAAGTACAATCCCTTTGATGACGGTTTGCGCATGTGTGAAACCGGATATAAGGATAAAGAGAGTGAGGAGATATTTTTTCATCATTTATATTTATGGACTTGGAGTTTAATCAATTTCTAAGGACAGGTATTCTTTATTATTCTTTTTCTGTACCATTATTACATTCCCTCCGTTAACATTTACGGCAGTACCTCCCGATTGTTTTTTCTTTAATTTTTCGAGATCTTTTATACTGGCTTTCATATAATCTTCCTGAGCCATAGTAATATCAACCGGATTATCAAGATTTTCCAAGCCTATAATCTCAAATGAAAACAGGTTTTCCGAATCTGATACTTTCATTATCAATCCCGGTAATCCATAAAACTTCCACGGTCCGTCATTTACCGGAATATCAGGTGAGAACCATGCTTCATAATTCCGTCCGCGAAATTCCGTATTCGCTTTCTGGCAGATATAGCCTAGTATGGTCAGTGTATCGGCCGAGATATTCCATCGCTGTGCAGGGATAGTTTCGGTGCATTTGTATTTTTGGGGAGCATTATCTGCCCTGTCAATTGTAATTATTTCTCCCGTCGGGCGTTTTTTGAATAATTGAGCGGTCTCCCCTTTTGTCGTAGAATCGAAAGTTGTTCCACCTTTGTTATCCAACACGGACATGTCTCCGTCTTTCATCACTGATATGCTTTGTATTGTAGATGGATTTAACTTATTGCTCATAAAGTCGCCAAATAGAGAATCCCGTTTCATACGCGCAGCATCATAATACCGGGAAACTTTCTGGCCGATATCCAGAGTCATCGTATCTGTTTGCTGACGAGTCTCCTTATCTGCTGTGACGGGTTGAGTGAATTTGTAATAACAGCGGATTGTAGCAGCATCGAGTTTTTCCTGTTTTATGTCTCCTTTATCTATTTTCCGGACAGATATTACCTGTTGTGAACATACAGTTGCTGAAAGGACTGATGATACTAATAATAAGATTGTCTTTTTCATATTGCGATATTAATTTAGTTATACCACAAATGTAGTCTAAAAAATTAGACATAAAAATATTTTGTCTATTTTTTTAGACAAAAGAGGAAGAATAAAAAAGAGGAAATAAAACTGAATGCATTTCCTCTTGTGAATCAAATAGATATCCTTATTTTTTTTCAATCTTATTTTGCAGGCATATTCCGGCACAGGTCAATCCTCCACCAAAGCCGATCAGCAATAAGTTGTCATCCAGCTTTACCTTACCCGATTCTATGCCGTTATACCAGGCGATAGGAATGGATGCGGCCGAAGTATTTCCATAGTTTCTGATACTTTCCAGACACTTATCCATAGGGACATTCAAGCCAGAACATACCGATTCGAGTATCCGGATATTTGCACTGTGCGGTATAAGCCAGTCTATATCCTCCAGTTTCAGGTGGTTCCTGGATGTCAGTTCTTGTATTTTTCCGACTAAAGTACTTACCGCCCATTTGAAAACAACTTTGCCATTTTGGTGCAAGTTGCGGTCGGGAATAACAGGCTCTCCGTTTATCGGTACATTCTGATGCGCGAGATACAGGTCTTTCCCATGCGAGCCATCTGTTTCGGTCAGTGCATCGAATATATGGTTTTCGCCACTGGCTTCTACTATAACAGCCCCTGCACCGTCTCCGAACAGTATACAGGAAGTCCGGTCGGTAAAATCGGTGATTTTCGAAAGTGTTTCCGCACCTATTACCAGTACCTTCTTGTGTGTGCCCGCGGCTATCAGCCCTTTGGCGAGAATAATGCCGTATACGAACCCTGCGCATGCAGCATAAACATCTATACATCCCGCATTCGGAATATTCAAACGGGTTTGCACCTGACTTGCCATGTTGGGCATAACCTGTTCACCACTCGTGGTAGCCACAATGATAAAATCAATGTCGGATAAATCCTTATTGTATTTGGACGCAAGGTTTTGCACTGCTTTTACACACAGGTCGCTGGTATATTCGTTCTCTGCAGCATAAAATCGCTGGCTGATACCTGTGCGGGTGGTTATCCATTCGTCAGTAGTATCTATTATACTTTCAAAATAATGGTTGTCTATCGGTTTTTCAGGGACATAAATCCCTATTGAATTAATGATTGCATTCATTTGTTATACGCTAATTATAATAATTTACAAAAAATTATAGTCTGGTTTTGATATTATCAGTTACTTTCCTCAGAACATCTTTATCATCGTAGAGCCTCATCAGCATGATTCCTCCCTGCAATTTAGCAACATCCTCGTTTGCCATATCTTTTGCCAGCTCTTCTTCATAAGCGGTCAGATACAGATGTATCAGAGTTTCCCTCCATTTATTGAAATAGGTGCATAGTACAGGCTTAAAAAACGATTCCCTCCCAACAGTTTCGAGAAGTGTATTTCCCATCAGGCACCCGTACTTATTTTTTGTATGAATTTTCAGCACGTTATCGAGTATTGCATGTAAGCGTGCAGAAGGTTCCATATCTTTTTTATATGCTATATCGAATACAAACTTCTGTATTTGATCACTCGCATAAATGAGGACCTGATTCATTAAATCTTTCTTATCCTTAAAATAATAGTAAAAATGAGGTTTTTCTATATTACAGGCCTTTGCCAGACTGGACAATGTGGTGTGGAAGTATCCCGTTTTAATGAATACCAGCATCGATTTTTTTATCAGCTCTTCTTTGTTTGTTTGAATTTTTGGCATATGCAAATATATGCATTTTTATTTAACGGTGGTTAAATAAAATCCCCGATTTTTATTTAAAAACTGGGGGATATATGAGAGGAGGTTATAAGTAGCTAATTTAAAGATAGATCAGCAACTGGATGGAACCGAACAGGGCCGATGCGGTATCACTATTATTGGCTTCATCAAAAGGAGTAATAGCTAATTCGGCTGTTGTCGGGAATAATCTGCCGATAGCGAAGATATACAGGAATAAGACTACAAGTATTGCATAGATTTTTCCAGTACCATCTTTGTATTGTTGTCTAATGAAATAAAGGTATTGGGAAAATACCTGTTCAGGTAGTCGGAATTTAGTTATTGGCTTATATTATAAAAGATATCATTATGTATAGTGAACAGGTAGCCTTCTTTGCCTTCCACATCCAGTTTATCTATCTGTCCGGGAAAGATAAGCACAATCTGGTCTTCTTTTATCTTATATTCATTGAAGTCCAGAAAGTAAATATTATCACCGTCCGCTTTGGTAAACCATAGCAACTGATAGAAATCGTAGCGCTGATAATTTTCAAATATAGTATCGTCACCCATATCCTGCAATCGGAATGTTTTGATGAAGGGTTTCCATTTTTAACTGATTGATTAATAAATGTTTATTCTTTTTACGTGTCACTTTTCGTTATAGATGAGCCTAACTTCTTCTTCCGACAGTACACGGTTATATAACCTCAAATTATCCATGCACCCTTCGAAATATTCGTCTCGGGCATACTGTCCCTGGCTCATACCTATAATCAATGGAAGGGTATTTTGTCCGAAATAGTTCAGGGGAGCTTTCGATGTTTTCTTCAATTCGCCATTTATATAATACTGGAATTTACCTTTCCCGCAAACAAAAGCTATATGTACCCATTCGTTAACAGGAATACGGTCAAAATAATTAGCGCCGAAGTTTGTCATTCCGAAACGTAATCCGGTACCCTCATTCGTATATGAGTTATAAGTATCGAACATATAACCGTCTATACCTCCTGCGGTATTTTTATCTATTATACGCATACCCCCATATTTATATCTGTCCATTTTTATCCAAATGGCAATACTTATCGCTTTTTTAATATTCAGGGATTTCGAATGCGGTATTTTTATTAGGGCATCACCACCGAATTGGTAGGCCGAGTTCTCATTTCCTAAACGGTCTTTGGCTGGGATTACGCCTTCGGCTATTCCGTTGTTTTTATATTTACTCATATCCAGGGCATTTCCATCCATCGGAAAATGTGCAACCAGTCCCTTTCTCAGATTTTGTGCATATATTCCGGATGTAAAAATAATACAGATAAATAAAAACAGATATTTTTTCATAGTAATGATCAGTTTGAGTATAAAAGATTAGTCAGTAAAGTTAATAGAATTTGATATTGCCTGAAACGATCTTGAACATAAAATGTTATAAATAGCAGATCCTGTTAAATGTATTTTTAACAGCTTATCTATTATTTAAAAATAAACATGTAAATTTGAACTATGTTAAAGCAGATTCTTTTAGTCAGTGTAGGAGGAGCAGTAGGCAGCGTTATGCGTTTCCTTGCCTCAGTACTGGTAACGCGATCAGAACCGTTCCCGTTTCCTGTCGGGACATTTGCAGTCAATATTCTGGGCTGCTTTTGTATCGGGTTATTCGCAAACCTTTTACCTTCCAATAATCTCCGGTTTCTGCTTATAACAGGATTTTGCGGAGGCTTTACAACTTTTTCCACATTTGCCAGCGAAACTTTAACGCTGGCTAACAACAACCAGATGACGCTGGCATTTGTTTATACCTTATCCAGTTGTGTATTGGGCATCGGTGCCGTATGGTTGGGCATGTATGTTAGTAAATGATAAGATGTAAGTGATGAGTTGAAAGTATATAACTCATGATTTACACTCATAACTAATTTTAACGCTTTTCCTTGTGAATAATACACCTAAAATCCGTCTATAATATATTGAGAGAAAATACAAAACGTAATAATATGAAGAAGCAATTATTGATTAGTCTGTTCTTTTTATTGAGCATCAGCATGATAGCACAAATATCAAATAAGAAATATGAAAATGAGTGGAAACAAGTAGAAGATTATGAGCAACAAAGTCTTCCACAATCAGCAGCAAAATCTGTAGATGAAATTCTGCAAAAGGCTATTTCTGATAAGAATACTACTCAAGTGATCAAAGCCCTGATCTATAAAAATAAATATAAGAAACAAATAGACAGGAACGATAGTGAGGCCATCTTCACAGACTTACAGGCTTTATTGGCTCAGACTACCAATGCCGACGAAAAAGCTTTGTTGCATTCTATGTTAGCTGAGTTATATTCCGATTATTATAACAGCAACCAGTGGCAGATAAACCAGCGAACCAATCTACAGGATGTTGTCCCTGAAGATATGAAAGAGTGGAGTAGTAATATCTTTATGAATAAGATTATCGCGAACCTGGATTTATCGGTGAAAGATATTATGGCGCTTAAACAATCCACAACCAAGGCTTATGACGATATAATACTATTAGGTACCGACGGTCAGAAATACTATCCTACTCTGTACGACTTCCTGATGGAACGCGCTATTCAGATAGCTAAGGGTATTGAGGCGATGGGTTACCGGGAATATGATGTAACGCTTACGGGGGCAAGTCTGGAGCAACTGGCAGCCCCGGCGGATGAATATATCAAACTCAATATTAGCGCCGGAGCGGATAAGCGGCAAGTCATCTATCTGTATTATCAGCAATATATGAAAGATTTGTTGAGTCGTAATATGATACCGACACTTGTTTTCACCGAGATTGATAAAGCAAACTATCTTAGCCGGAATTCCCGCACATTGTCCGGTGATAAAGTATTAGATATTTTCATCGCATTGGAAAAGAAATATGAGAACAGTGAAGCATCTACTGAAATTATAAACAAGATAGTAGATTCATATCCAAATATGCAAATACTCGATTTGCAGTCAGCTGATATAAACGAAAAGATTTACACATGGATAAAGAAAGGAATAGATAAATATCCGGCATCATACGGGGCAAAAGTGCTTCAAGCCAGATTAAATGAAATGGAATATCCGTCTCTCACAATAAAAGGAAATCAGTTACAGTATCCGAAACAACCGTTTCAGCTGACATTGATACATAAGAATTTACAAGCTTTGGCGGAAAAGCCGGACTTCAAATTATATAAGGTAGAAAACGGAAAGTATAATCCGGTGAAAGATCTTCAATTGAATTTGATTTCAAAAGTTGCCTATCAGCAGGATACATTGTCTGTAGATTTAGGTGTTTTACCTGTCGGAAAATATTCTTTTAGTAGTCGTTCGAAAGATAGTTTGGAAAATGATAATGCGAATGATAACTTAAATTTACAAATCAATAATACATTCGATTTTACCGTATCTTCTTTAATCGCCTTATCCCGTAACAGCGCTAAAGATGAATACGAAATACTTGTAGTAGACCGAATCACAGGCAAGCCTGTAAAAGATGCCACAGTTAAAATATATACCTATGAATATCCCAATAGTAAAACTGCTCAGAAGTTAATAACAATACTTAAAACAGATGCTTTGGGGCTTGCCGTTTACAATGATAAGACGATCAGTACAGATCAGTACCGTTATAATATAGCTACATATAAGGTTGAATTAGGAGCTGATTCCTGCTTGCGGGCAGAAACCCTATCAGCTCAGAATTACAGATGGAACCAGATTCTGCAAGACGGAGATGAAGAGGCCATCAGTATATTTACGGACAGGAATATTTACCGTCCGGGGCAGACTGTTTATTTCAAAGCTATAGCCATAGATAATGGTTCTAAATTGCTGGCAAACGAAGAATACACCGTAGAACTATACAATGCAAACGGTGAATCTATTGCTGAAAAGGAAATAATAACAAATGAATTCGGCTCTATATCCGGCGAATTTATTTTGCCTCAAACAGGCCTTTTGGGAGGATATCATATCGAGATAGATGATGCTTCTGCCTATTTTAATGTAGAAGAATACAAACGCCCTACCTTTGAAATCACCTTCGACAAAGTAGATAAAACTTATACATTCGGGGAAGAGGTAACGCTGAAAGGTTATGCCAAAAACTTCTCTGGCATCAGTTTACAGGGCGCCGATGTGAAATACAATATAAGCCGTGAGCAATTTAGCTTTTGGTATTGGCGTTCAGGTAACACCACACCTTTTACCGATGGCACGGTGAAAACAAATGATGACGGTTCGTTCGAAATTACATTTACCCCCGAAGCCGGAGACGGTAACAGGGCGCTTCTGCGTTCTATCAATGACAAGCAGATATATACATTCAACATTACAGCTACAGTTACGGATGTGAACGGCGAAACACAGTCGAACACTTATACCCTGACAGTTGGGAATGTGTCTATGGTTATCAATATTGATATACCGCAACAGATGGAGAAAGCGAGTGATTACGAGCTCAAAATCGCTGCCCGTAATTTGCAGGCGCAGGATATAGAAGCTTCGGGGACTTATGAAATATATGCGCTGGATGACAACGATTCGATACTGATACAAGGCAATGTATTGTCCGGCTCATTCAAAACGGGAGAGCAAACCGAACTGAAAGCCAGATTGAAATCATTGGCGTCGGGTAAATATCAGTTACAGGTGAAAGCATTAGATAGCAAAAGCAATGAAGTGGGTGAAAAGCAGAATTTCGTACTTTATTCTTATGCTGATAAGAAACCGCCTGTAAAGACAAATGAATGGCTGGTAACAAAGAATCTGTTATTTGAGAAAGACAAGCCGGCCGAAGTGATATTCGGTTCATCGGAAAAAGATTCATATATCCTTTATCAGTTGTATAATAATAAGAAGGTATTTGAAAAACGTTTCGTAAAGCTCAGCGATGCGAACCAGACATTCACCGTGCCTTACAAAGATGAGTATGGTGATGAACTGAAAATGACATTCACATCCGTGAGGGATGGTAAACTTTATAACAAAGAGGCTTCATTATACAAGAAAACAGATTTGCCGGATACGCAGTTGAACATTAAATTGGAAGTATTCCGCGATAAGCTTCGTCCGGGACAGGCCGAAACATGGACTATAAGCGTGAAGGATACAACAAGCCAACCTATTTTGGCTGAATTGATCGCTTCGATGTACGATACTTCTCTGGATAAGCTATATCCATATACGGCATGGTCGTTTAATCGTCCCTACATAAGCAGGGAATATGTAACGCCTGTAAGTTACAGTTTCCCAGGGTATAGTAACGATTATACCCGATGGTTCAATTTCTATTATAAGGCTCAATATGATACATCGATTCCTGAAAGGACAAAAGATATTATCAACTGGTTTGATTATATATATTCATACGGACGGAAGAATGCATTGGGGGATATACCTCGGCAATATTTAAATTATTCTGATGATGGAGTTGTTGTTACTGCATATGCTATACAAGAGAAAAAGCTGATGACCGGTTCGGTTTCTAGAGTGAGGGCTAAAAATGGAATAATGATTAGAGGCGTAGCATCTGTTGCTGCACCACAGGGAATGCTTAACGAATCTGTTGTCCTCGCCGATTCGGCAGGAGGCGTAGAAGATCTGTTAGATATTGGCTTTAAAAAGGATACTGATACTCCAACTCCTCAAATCCGCCAGAACTTCAATGAAACAGCATTCTTCTTCCCTCAGTTGAGGACTAACGAAAAGGGAGAGACTCTTATATCGTTCACTGTGCCCGAAAGCAATACTACATGGCGATTTAGGGCATTGGCTCACGATAAAGATGCACGTGTAGGTACATTAGAGCAGATGGTGGTTACCCGTAAAGAACTAATGGTGACGCCTAATATGCCGCGCTTTGTTCGTCAGGGAGATAAGACAAGTATTTCCACTAAGATTTCAAATCTTTCGGATAAAACTTTATCCGGAGATGTATATATCGAATTCTTTGACCCTGCAACTGATAAAGTAATTGATTTAGGCCTTAAAAGCCAAAAACAAACATTCTCCCTAGAGAAAGATGCCTCTACATCAGTTAACTGGATATTCGATGTTCCTGCCGGTATAGAATTAATCGGTTGTCGTATTGTGGCGCAGAACGAATCGTTCAGTGACGGTGAGCAGCATGTATTGGCTGTATTATCCAATCGTATGCTGGTAACCGAAAGCATGCCGATAGATATGACGAAGCAGGGTACAAGTACGTTCACATTCGATAAACTATATAACAATACATCAAACACAGCGAGCAACTATCGCCTGACATTGGAATACGCATCCAATCCGGCATGGTATGCGGTACAGGCATTGCCTGCTATGAGCAATCCGTCGAATGAAAACGCCGTGAACTGGTTTGCGAGTTATTATGTGAATACATTGGGATCTTCAATCGTTCGCCAGTATCCGAAAGTAGCTTCTATGATACAAGCTTGGCAAAAACAGGGAGCAGATAAGCAAACGCTCGTTTCCAAACTTCAAAAAGATGAAGAACTGAAAGCCGTTCTATTGGAAGAAACCCCTTGGGTACTTGATGCCAAAGACGAAACAGAGCAAATGCAACGCTTATCATTATTATTCGATCTGAATAATACTAAACAACAAACCGATGCGGCCACAAGGAAATTAGCAGAACTAATTACAAATGACGGAGGCTGGTCGTGGTACAAAGGACTTTATCCGAGCCGTTCGGTAACTCAGTATATACTTTACGGATATGCTAATTTGCAAAAAACAGGACAGGTGGAGTATCCGCAGGAGATAAAAGAAATGCAAATTAAGGCACTGAAATATATTGATAATCAGATTGCGGAAGATTTCAAAAACCTGAAAAAGTATAATAAAGACTGGGAAAAGGTTACGACTATTTCTACCAATCAGCTCGAATTTGCTTATGTACGCTCATTCTATCGTGATATACCTATTTCGCAGGAAGCACGTGTTGCCGAACGTTTCTATACAGACGTGGCAACTAAGAACTGGACTAAATTGAACATGTATGAACGTTCTATCCTGTCTGTTGTGCTGAAACAAAACGGAGAAAAAGAGCAGGCAAATAAGGTTGTAAAATCCATTAAAGAACATGCGGTTAAAAACGTCAAACTAGGTATGCACTGGCCAAACAACCGCAGCAATGTATTTATGTCTCTCTCCGCCATCAGTGTACATACGTTCCTGATGGACGCTTTGGAACAAAACGGCACATCTAAAGAGGAAATGGATATGATGAAACGTTGGCTACTGAATCAGAAGCGTACACAGGTATGGGAATCTACTCATGCGTCTATTGATGCCATTAGTGCCTTGTTAAGCTCAGGTACGGACTGGTTTGCAACAGAACCCGCTCCAACATCAATTAAGGTAGGAAGCCAGACTGTGCAACCGGAGAATAAAGAACTGGGAACAGGCTATTTCAAACAAACATGGAATAAGTCGGAAATAACAAATGATATGGGGAAAGTGGAAGTAACGACCTCCACCTCTCAACCTGCTTATGGCGCTATGTACTGGCAGTATTACGAAAATCTGGACAAGATAACAGTACAAAAAGGCGATTTGAATGTAAGTAAGGAGTTATTTAAAGAAAATGTATCGGTAGCAGGAAAAGGTTTGACCCTGATAACTGAGTCGAATCCGCTGACAGTCGGCGATAAAGTGATTGTCCGTCTTACAGTACGCACCGACCGGGATATGGATTTCGTTCAACTGAAAGATATGCGTGCGCCGTGTTTCGAACCGCAGCAGACTATTTCGGGTACAAGATGGGCAGGCGGTCTGATATACTATCAGATGGCGAAAGACGCATCCACTAATTTCTACTTCGACCATCTGCCTAAAGGCACTTATGTATTGGAATATCCTGTGTATGTAAATCGTACAGGGGAATATGCAAATGGAATCACCACGATTCAATGTATGTATGCACCGGAATTTGTATCGCATACGCAGGGAATAAAGGTGACGGTGAAAGAATAGTGATATTGATATAAAATACCTTTTACACCTAAAACTACATACATATGAAAATATTTGGCTCTATCATATTAGCCATACTTCTACTGGTTGGACTTGTATCTTTTATTAGATACAAGTCTTGCAACAGTGGGATAAATCAGACGGAGCATAGAAATACAGAAGACGAAAGTCAGGCAGCTTTTACCCGTCTTAAATCGAAAGCAGATTCGGCTTTGATCTATTGCAAATCGAAAGGTTTCAATACTGAATACTGCTATCTCATCGATTTTAGTATCCATTCCGGGAAGAAGCGCTTCTTTGTCTGGGATTTCGCTAAAGATACGATCAGGTATTCGGGACTTTGCTGCCACGGCTATGGGATGGAAAGTACACAGGCAAAGCCTGTATTCAGTAACGTGGAAGGTAGTTATTGTTCTTCGTTGGGAAAGTATAAGATAGGAGCACGTGCCTATAGCAGTTGGGGCATCAATGTACATTATAAGATGCATGGTCTCGATAAGACGAATAGCAATGCTTTCAAGCGCTGGGTTGTATTGCATTCACATACTCCCGTTGCTGATCACAATATTCATCCCAAACATCTACCTTTGGGCTGGAGCCAGGGATGCCCTGTTGTTAGCAACGAGATGATGCGTAAAGTGGATGAGATGCTCAAAATATCTAAAAAGCCTGTATTGATGTGGATATATAATTAGGAAGAACCCAAATAAGAGAGATCAGGGCTAATGCAAAATAATCTAAAAAGTTAAACATCTAGTTAATATTATTATTACATTTGTGAATTATTTAGATTAAATGAACTTAGAAACTACATTAGAATTAATTAGTAAATTTTAGAATTGGAAATATGAAAAAAATTGGACTTATCCTGTTTGCATTAGTGTTATCGACAGGCTTTATCGCAGCTCAGGACGGTAAAAAAGCGCCTAAGGTTACTTTCCAAAAAGCAGTACACGATTTTGGAAAAGTTGCAGAGAGCGCCGGTTCGGTAAGTTGCGAATTCACTTTTAAAAATACAGGCACAGCGCCTTTCCTTATCCAAAGAGTGCAGGCTAGTTGCGGTTGTACAACGCCGGATTATACAAACGAACCTGTGTTGCCGGGTAAAGAAGGTAAGATTAAAGTTACTTATTCTACTACCGGTCGTCCGGGAACATTCAGTAAAGACGTTACGGTATTTTCAA
Organism: Dysgonomonas gadei ATCC BAA-286; assembly: GCF_000213555.1. Lineage (GTDB taxonomy): Bacteria > Bacteroidota > Bacteroidia > Bacteroidales > Dysgonomonadaceae > Dysgonomonas > Dysgonomonas gadei. Next base: position 102,487 of record NZ_GL891986.1, on the reverse strand, counting down.
ATGTTCCGGATTCAATCTACAGATTGAATATCAAAGGTGAAGTTATTCGCAAATAATCAGAGATAGAATATAAGAAGAGGATATATCCTGTGTGGGGTATATCCTTTTTTATTTATAGGAAATACATGAAAAGCTATCTATCTTTAGTCTTATCTCTCTTATTTAGCACGCTTTATGCCGGAGCACAGGATATGACATATCCCTCAGGGGTGCGAAAGTTAATGCAGGCTTATCCCTCACGGGTTAAAGGCTATGACGGATCGTCTCTTATCATGTATGACGGTTCTAAAATCAGATACGATGAAGGAGGACAAAAAAGCCATAGCGAACTGATGAACAGCTCCGATTTAGGGGATATCTTTACTTATGATTACAAACAAGGAGAGCTGAAGAATATACCAAAGAACCATGATCCGGGGCGGATACGCAACGAGGAATTACTAAAGAAAATGTATGGATCTACTCCATCCGAAGTACAACAGAATCTTGTCACAATCACATGGTGCCCCGATCTTATAAATCAGAAGTTGAGGGTAACAAATATAAACGGAGTAGATAAGCAACTTCAGAAAATTTCGGATGAGTTGGACAAATACCCCGAACTTAAAGACTATCTTCTTAGTGCCGGGACTTTCAACTGGAGGAAAGTACGGGGAACTGATCGTCTGAGTTCACATAGTTTCGGTACAGCAATTGACCTGAACGTCAAATATTCTAACTATTGGCAATGGGACTGCCGTTGTACATCAGAAGACATAGCTGTGAAATATAAGAACCGTATACCACAGCAGATTGTAGATATCTTCGAAAAGCATGGTTTTATATGGGGTGGGAAGTGGTATCATTACGATACAATGCACTTCGAATACAGGCCGGAGTTGCTGATTGAAGACTGATTTTTATATAGGGCAAACGCATCAAAATTCATAAAGCTGTTTTTCAGCCTCATGTAGGGGCGTATTGCATACGCCCAATTGTGATATTTTGCTATGCGGGCGTATGCAATACGCCCCTACAGGCCTTCGATAGAAGTTGAACAATTTGATGCGTTTGCCCTGTTTTTATATAAATACGCCTGACACTATATTAAATATTGGTATCTTTAACACAATTATATATCAACACAATGAAGAAACTATTTCTAGCCTGTTTTTTTATGGCTTTTACGTTCTCCTTATTTGCTCAAAAAGAGCAGTATCCTCAAAAGAAGGATACATTCAGGGTTATGAGCTACAATATTCGGAATGCCCGTGGTATGGATAATATAACCAACTATCAACGGATAGCAGACATAATAGAGTCTGTATCTCCTGATGTACTGGCTATTCAGGAACTCGACAGTGTAACCCGACGCAGTAATGGGATTGATGTTCTCGGTAAATTAAGTAATCTCACCGGGATGTATGCCGTTTATGGAGCTGCCATCTCATTTCAGGGAGGGAAATATGGCGTAGGAATATTATCTAAAATGAGTCCCTTATCGTCAAGAAATATACCACTGCCGGGAAAGGAAGAACAACGTACTCTCCTTGTAGTCGAGTTTGAAGATCACATTATCTTTGCCACACATCTCTCTTTAACCAAAGAAGACCGCAAGTCTTCAATTGAAATTATAAACCAACAAGCAAAAGCATATGGCAAGCCTGTTTTTCTGATCGGAGATTTGAATGCAGAGCCTGATTCGGAAGAGATAAAACTCTTATCGGCCGGATGGAAAATCCTTAATAATGTAGAAGACATGACTTTTCCGTCAGCTAATCCCGATAGGGTTATTGACTACATTATGGGATATACGGAAACCGGAAGCACATATCCTGTATATCATGCTAAAGTTTTGGACGACAGCATAGCATCAGATCATAGACCATTATTTGTCGATGTAGCACCATAATATGTTTATAGGGTTTATTCATAAAAATGCCTTATCTTTACGCAATCATTAGATAATCTAACACATATAGCCATAAATTCTATGTCAATTAACAAAATCAAGAAAGCCATCGTGCTAGGCTCGGGCGCACTCAAAATCGGGCAGGCCGGAGAATTCGACTATTCCGGGTCGCAAGCGTTAAAAGCATTAAAAGAAGAAGGGATTTACACCGTATTGATTAATCCCAATATTGCAACAATCCAGACTTCGGAAGGTATTGCCGATAAGGTTTATTTTCTGCCTGTAACTCCTTATTTCGTTGAAGAAATAATAAAGAAAGAGAACGTAGATAGTATCTTGCTCGCTTTTGGAGGACAAACAGCCCTGAACTGTGGTACGGAACTGTATCTGAACGGCACACTGCAAAAGTATGGCGTAGAAGTTATGGGTACTTCCGTAGAAGCGATTATGGCTACCGAAGACCGCCATCTGTTTGTAGAGAAACTGAATGAGATAGATGTGAAAACACCTGTCAGCCAGGCAGTGGAAACAATGGAAGACGCCATTGCTGCTGCTAACCGTATAGGTTTCCCTGTGATGGTACGTTCTGCTTATGCCTTAGGTGGTTTGGGCAGCGGTATCAGTAATAATCTGGAAGAGTTCAAGACATTGTGTGAAAGCTCGTTTGCTTATTCCAGACAGATACTGGTAGAAGAATCGCTCAAAGGCTGGAAAGAAATAGAATTTGAGGTTATAAGAGATAAGAACGACCACTGTTTCACCGTTGCCAGTATGGAGAATTTCGATCCTCTCGGCATTCACACAGGGGAGAGTATAGTTGTTGCACCTACATGTTCATTGGATGAAAAGGAACTGACCATGTTGCAAGAGCTTTCTAAAAAAGCCATTCGCCATATCGGTATAGTAGGGGAGTGTAATATCCAATATGCTTTCAATTCCGAAACTGACGACTACCGTGTTATCGAGGTGAACGCCCGCCTGAGCCGTTCCTCGGCATTGGCATCGAAAGCAACAGGCTATCCGTTGGCCTTTGTTGCGGCGAAGCTTGCATTAGGTTATACCCTCGACCAGATTGGAGAAATAGGGACGCCTAATTCAGCATATGCAGCTCCTTCGCTCGATTACCTGATCTGTAAGATACCGCGCTGGGATCTGAGTAAATTTGTCGGAGTCTCACGCCTTATCGGTTCCAGTATGAAGTCGGTAGGTGAAATAATGTCTATCGGAAAAACCTTCGAAGAGATAATCCAGAAAGGACTTCGTATGATCGGACAAGGAATGCACGGTTTTGTAGGCAACCGCGAGTTGGAATTTAACAATCTAGATGAAGAACTTTCGAATCCGACCGACCTGCGTGTATTCGCCATTGCCAAAGCATTCGAAGAAGGATATACCGTAGAAAAAATACACGACCTGACCAAGATTGACCCGTGGTTCCTCGAAAAGCTGAAAAATATACACGACTATTCATTAATACTGAAAGGTTATAGCAGTATAGAAGATGTTCCGGAAAATGTATTGCTGAAAGCAAAACATCTTGGATTTTCCGATTTCCAGATTGCGCGCTTTGTAGAAGATCCTGATGGCAACATAGAGAAAGAATCGCTTCGTGTACGCAATCTTCGCAAGAAGATGAATGTATTACCGTCTGTGAAACGTATCAATACGATTGCTTCCGAAAATCCCGACTTGACGAACTACCTGTATATGACATACGACAGGAGTGAACATGATGTACCGTATTTCAAGAATGATAAATCGGTTGTAGTACTTGGTTCGGGGGCTTACCGTATCGGTAGCTCGGTAGAATTCGACTGGTGTTCGGTAAATGCCGTACAGACAGCCCGTAAACTGGGGTATAAATCTATCATGATCAATTATAATCCTGAGACCGTATCCACGGACTATGACATGTGCGACCGTCTTTATTTCGATGAATTATCATTCGAACGCGTACTCGATGTCCTCGACCTGGAAATGCCTAAGGGAGTAATTGTTTCGATGGGTGGACAGATACCGAATAATCTTGCTATAAGGCTGCACCGTCAGGATATTCCGATTTTGGGTACATCACCGTTGTCTATCGACAGGGCTGAAAACCGTCATAAGTTTTCCAGTATGCTGGATCAGCTCGGTGTAGACCAGCCTGCATGGAAAGAACTGACCAGCCTGAGCGAAATTCAGGGTTTTGTACAGAAAGTGGGTTATCCCGTGCTGGTACGCCCGTCTTACGTGCTTTCAGGTGCAGCGATGAATGTATGTCACGATGCTGAGGAACTGGAAACATTCCTGACGTTGGCTGCAAAGGTTTCGAAAGAATATCCGGTAGTGGTTTCCCAGTTTTTGCAAAATGCAAAGGAAATAGAATTCGATGCCGTAGCTAAAAATGGCGAGATCGTGGAATATGCTATTTCGGAACATGTGGAGTTTGCCGGGGTACACTCTGGTGATGCAACACTTGTTTTCCCAGCTCAGAAAATATATTTCGAAACAGCGCGGCGTATCAAACGCATAAGCCGTAAGATAGCGAAAGAGCTAAACATAAGCGGACCTTTCAATATGCAGTTTTTGGCAAGAAATAATGAGGTGAAAGTAATCGAATGTAATCTTCGTGCTTCACGTAGTTTCCCTTTTGTATCCAAAGTATTGAAACGTAACTTCATTGAGACGGCTACCCGCATTATGCTGGATGCATCTTACGAAAAACCGGATAACTCAAATTTCGATATCGACTGGATAGGTGTAAAAGCTTCCCAGTTCTCATTCTCCCGTCTGCATAATACCGACCCTGTTCTCGGAGTGGATATGTCTTCGACCGGCGAAGTAGGTTGTTTGGGAGATGATTTCAGCGAAGCGTTGCTGGTGTCGATGATCTCAGTCGGATATAATATTCCGAAGAAGAGCGTAATGGTTTCGTCCGGTGACAGTAAATCTAAAGTTGATCTGCTGGATGCCTGTGTCATGTTACAGGAAAATAATTATGATATCTACGCAACAGCCGGAACCGCCCGGTTCTTAGCGGATAATGGAGTTAAAGCGATGGTAGTCAGTTGGCCGGATGAAGAGAAAGAACATAATGTGATGGATATGATGTCGAATCACACGTTCGAATTAATTGTCAATATTCCTAAAAATCATACACGCCGTGAACTAACCAACGGCTACAAAATCCGTCGTGGGGCTATCGACCATAATATTCCGCTAATCACAAACGCCCGCTTGGCGAGTGCATTTATTCAGGCTTTCTGTGAAATGAAGGAAACGGATATCCCGATTAAGAGCTGGCAGGAATATAAACTGTAACACTTTTTTATATAATGTTAGAAGGCATCTCAAAAGAGAGATGCTCTCTTTTTTGAAAAGAATGTTTGTGTTTTATTAAGAAATGTGTAACCTTTTTTTGTCTGTTATGTCTTATTATTAAAGTAAATCAAACTAATTTAAATCTGTAAATATGACAAAAAAAGATTGTACTATAAGTTATATTAAAAGTATTGATAGATTAATAAATATGGCTGTTTTTTATAGGGGATGTCTTTTTACACTCTTACTCTTAGTATCCTTGAATCAAGTAAAAGCTCAGTTGCCGGACGTGACCGCTGAGGATATCAGATTTGAGAGTGCAGGAATCACTTTGGCCGGCACAATTTACACGCCACGCCATTCGCATGCAGCGGTAGTCCTTGTACACGGTTCTGGCCAGGCACCCCGAATGAGAGAATTTGCATCACTTTTGGCCGAAAAAGGTATCTCGGTGTTAACCTATGACAAGCGTGGAGTAGGCGAATCGGAAGGGGTTTATGCCGGTCCGGAAGTAGGAACTAACAACGTTGATTCGGCTAATCTCACTCTATTGGCTGAAGATGCAAGCACCGCCTTAAATGTACTTCATCAGTTGGATAAAAATGTTCCCATTGGTTTTGTAGGTATCAGTCAGGCAGGGTGGATAATTCCTATTGCCGCAAATAACAATCCTATTGCGGATTTTATAGTGTTGTTTAGCGGTGCTGTTATTCCAACTCTTGATCAGCTTATTTTTCAGCATTATACAGAAGGAAAATCCGATTTTTGGGATATTCACACCGAAGCAGATGTACGTAGATACATCCCGGAGGCACGCGAACGTATAGGTAATGAGCCAGATCGTTATCAATTGGATCAATTTATAAGTACTGATCCTTGCGACGCCCTTAGTAAACTTTCAATTCCGGGCCTTTGGCTTTTTGGCGACAAGGATGTACAAGTCCCCGTAAGGTTATCGATGGATAGTCTTAACTCACTCAAAGCGCAGGGGAAATATTACGACTACTGTCTGTTTTCAACATTAGGTCATAACACGGCGTTTTCGGATTTTACGGAACCTGTTGATATTGCTGTTCATTGGATTAAAGATCGAAAGCATTCCGGCTGTCAATACCCTTAGATCATAGTCAAGGCTTAAATATCACAGGGTTGTTCATTGAGCGACCCTGTTTTTTGAATCCTTGGATAAATATATCTGTATTTGATAGGGTAGGAGTAAAAACCTGACAAACCTGACACTTTTTCCCCTTTTTATTATCTGTCAATTTTTTCTGGCTATTAGCCATTAGTAATAAGAAGCGACAAAACTTATAACTCATAACTATTTAGTGAAAACCTGACAAACCTGACAGTTTTATTTTTCTCTTTAGTCTGTTTCTTCCTGTTTTGTAATTTCAAATTTTCAAAGAATGATGAACTGATATTATATGCTATCAGCCTTCTGCCTATATAGATAATTTTCTTTAAAAATCTTTATCCATTACAACCGGAATCTTTTATATCAGGCACAAATCACGTTTTACAAAATCTGTGTCGACGGCGAGTTCCGACGAACAGACTCTTTTATTTATTTAACAGTATTATTGGAGAAAGATATTTTAAAAATTTTAAATTTATCGATTCTAATACCTAATAATATGAAAATAAGAACAATCCATGCTTTATTAATAATGGTAACAAGTATGGCCATTATGGTTTCCTGTGAAAAGAAACAGCCTGTAATACCCGGGTACGTGATTGAGGGTATAGCCGATTCGACCTATAATGGGCAGAAAATCTATCTTATCGACCATAATAGGTTGGGAAATAAAAAGATAGATAGTGTTTTGATAGATAGCAACAAATTTGTATTTAAAGGGATCGCAGATACTATCCGGTATGCCGGAGTATTTATTGAAGATGGTGCATATGTACCGTTAATACTGGATACAGGACGAATAATTATTAATTTAAAAGATGGCATAGCGTCAAATACTCCATTGAATGATGCTTTGACAGATTATAATAAGAAAACGGGAGAACTATATAAAGAAAGGGAAAATATCTATACGGAGCTAAAAAATAAAATTAAGGATAAAGATAAGTTCAAGGCGGAGTTCGATAGTATATTTATTAAAGTATGGACTCCTAAATATATGGACCTGATGGAAAATACATTCGATGCTAACACAAATAATGTTATCGGGTCTGTTGTATTGGACGAGATGTCGATGTGGATGCGTACAGGTCAGATAGATACTGCTGTTGCCAAATTAAGTAAAGATATTGCTTCCTTGGAAATGGTGAAGAAAATTGTAGGAACAAATGATGCTCTGAAAAAGACTGCTGAAGGTCAGAAATTTAGTGACTTTACAATAGTGCAGCCTGATGGCACAAAAGTATCACTGTCGGATTATGCAGGAAAAGGCAAATGTATATTGGTAGACTTCTGGGCGAGTTGGTGTGGCCCTTGTAGGGGAGAAACTCCGAATATGAAAGAAATATACAAAAAATATAAAGGGGATAAATTCGAGATCGTAGGTGTTGCCGTATGGGATAAGCCGGAAGATACGCAAAAGGCTATTGTAGAAGATAAAGTAGAATGGCCGCAGATAATAAATGCGCAGGAGATACCGACCAAAATGTATGGTGTAAGAGGTATACCTCATATAATACTTATCGGTCCCGACGGAACGATATTGGCCCGTGACCTGCGGGGCGATTATATGAAGAGCAGGGTAGCCCGGGAGTTGGACAAGAAAAATTGATCGAATATAAAAAGAGGAGTACTTGCGTGTACTCCTCTTTTCACTTCTATTTCGATACAGATTGCCTGTATATAATTACTTTAGCCGGTACATCATATATTTCTATCACAGGTCCATCTGCTTTATAATCGGTCGTTTCGATGTATTTGGTCATTGCCGGATATACTTTCATTATTCCTACCATTGTCGATATCATTCCTTTATTGGGGAATTCTCCGACTATATAGTCGCTTTTAGGTAGCGTTTTAACTTTAAATCTGCTTGAGAGTACCACCATCTGCATACTGTCAAGAGGTGTATCGAGTATACAACCTATTTCCGAGCGTAGTTTACTCTTTTCTACTTGTTGAGGATTGTCATAATACATGCCTGCACCCTTTGTTGTTTCTATTTTATAATCGTTGAGCAACGCATAATAAATGCTGTCCATTACTACCGGGCTTTGACTGTAATCTCCTGTAACATTTTCATAGACGAATACTTCCCCGCCTGTTTCTTTTTCTTCAAAGTTTACAGTTCTGAATCCACCATAATAAGCATAAACAGCAGTCAGAAGGATGATTATTCCGATTACGAGAGCTAGTAAGATCTTGACGAGCTTTTTCATAGATGTTTTATAAAGTATGAGAGCCTGGTGAGCTTTTCATAATAAGTTCAGCATTGTATTTTTTCTTATAACTTTTCGCTATATTTTGAATTTGAGTGGAAGACATTGGAGTACGGACAGATATGATGAAACAATATTTCTTCTGTTGTCTCATATCTTTGCTTAATCTTGGAATAGTCGCTTCTATTTGTTCCAACGCTCTGTTTATATCATGTCCTTTCAATTCTACGAAATACTCCGTATTTTCATCGACTTTTATCAAAAGATAGTCACATCGGGGTCTCTCATCTGTAATTTGACAACCATCAACAGTTATTTTATTTATTTCTATCCTGTTTTTATTTTCGAATACTATTTTGCTTTTCTGCTCTTCCAGTACAATCAAAGGATAGCTTATTAATTCAGAACACTCACATTTTATATCTTCCATTCTGACAGCCTTTTATTCTTCACCAAACTCTAAATCAACAAGTTTTCCAAATTCCTCTGCTATTTCGTTGGATGCATCATCCAGCATATTCTGAGAAACAAGGTTGGTTTCTTCATTTATCAATACTTCCTTCTTCCCATCTTTGATGGAATAAGCAATAAAGTTTTCTATATCCAGAACTTCTTCTTTCGGTATAATTTTATATACTTTTTCTGCTAATTCAGGTTTTTCCTTGATGATATTGCCTGCTTCCAGCAGGTTATTGAAAGCTGCAAGGATATAAGGCGAATGAGTAGTGATGAATAGTTGTTTGTTTATGAGTATATTAAAAAGTCGAGACAATACTTGAACAATTTGTTTTTGTGCCACTGGATATAAATGTGTTTCCGGTTCTTCTATATATAATACAGGATCCTTAGGTTCTTTATTTGAAGGAAAAAATAGTGTTTGGATAAACATCAATAAAGGAAACGTTTCTTGTTGTCCAGAAGAAGCGTTTAATAGTGAGATTTTCCTTTTGTCTTTCTGAACTAGATAGTCAATTTGATTATCTCTAATGTAAATGCCTTTTAATATTTCTGAACAAAGTTTACTTAGCTTATTGTGAGTCCTGAAAATATCACTTGATTTATTAAATACTACTTTTGCTTGTTCATAATTAGCTCCAAATTCGATAATAAATGGATCAATTGTATTATTACTTTGCAAAAGAGCAAAAATATTAGATTGTATGTTAGAAAAGAAACTTCTTCCTGCTGGTATAAAGTACTGTTTGCTTTGTAATACTGATTTATATTTTACTTTTTCTTTTAGTTCTCTAAGGTTTCTAGCAGTTGAGAAATTTATCATTTGTGGATCCAAATTATTTTCCAATATCTCAGTTAGAGATTCTATTATTTCTCTTATGTCTTTCGAAAATTTCACTTCAATATACCAATCTTTTGCTTTTCTGGAGCTAGAAATAATAATAAATGATTTGTCTAAAATATATTTTATTGTAAAGTTTTTATTACTCCATGATTCTACGGGAAAGTAACTATAAAAAAGATCATTATACCTATCTATGAGTTCACTTGGCATATGTATTCTATCAAATTTATATAAATCATTCAAATACGACTTAAAATAATATGCCAACTTCACCACCACACTTTTTCCCGCCGCCTGTGGCCCTATAAAAATATTTATAGGTTTAAAATCGAATTCGATATGCTCAAATCCTGCAAAGTTTTTTATAATGAGTTTTTCTTTCACCATTTCATTAAACTATTTGTTATCAAAGATAAAGTTTTTCTCTAAAAATAACGCCTTAACCGGAAAAGTTAAGGCGTTATATCTTTTATTATCTATTTGATATTATTTCTTTATCTCCACCTTCAGATTCAATTCATCCAATTGTTCCTGTTCAAGGACAGCTGGTGCGTCGATCATAACATCACGCCCCGAATTGTTTTTAGGGAATGCAATACAGTCGCGGATACTGTCCAGACCTGCGAAAAGGGATACTAAACGATCAAGGCCAAATGCCAGACCTGCATGCGGAGGCGCTCCGTATTTAAATGCATTCATCAGGAAGCCGAACTGAGCTTGCGCCTTTTCTTCGGTAAACCCGAGTACATGGAACATCTTATTCTGCAACTGGCTGTTGTGGATACGAACCGAACCACCACCAACTTCAACACCGTTGATCACCATGTCGTATGCATTGGCACGTACAGCTCCCGGATCTGATTCCAGCATGGGAATATCCTCTTCCTTCGGACTCGTAAACGGATGGTGCTTCGCAAAGAAGCGTCCCAGTTCTTCGTCCTTTTCCAACAAAGGGAAATCGATAACCCAAAGGCAATTGAATTTATTTTTATCGCGGAGTCCCAATTGATCTCCGACTTCAAGACGGAGTTCGCATAGCTGTTTCTGCGCCTTTTCTGTTTCACCGCATATGATAAGGATAAGGTCTCCCGGTTCTGCCTGACAACGTTCCGCCCATTTTTTCAGGTCTTCGGCTGTATAGAATTTGTCTACAGACGATTTCAGAGAGCCATCGGCTTCATAACGTACATATACAAGTCCCTTTGCACCGATTTGCGGGCGTTTTACATAGTCGGTAAGCGCATCCAGTTGTTTGCGGGTGTATGATACCGCACCTTTGGCACAGATAGCTCCTACATATTCGCATGAATCGAATACAACGAAATCTTTACCTGTAGTCAGGTCTTTAATTTCCACGAATTCCATCCCGAAACGAGTATCCGGCTTATCCGAACCGTAATATTTCATCGCGTGGGCATAGGTCATACGCGGAAAGTCGGGTATGTCTATACCTTTTACCTTCTTGAACAGGTGCTTGGTCAGCCCTTCAAACATATTCAACACGTCTTCCTGACTGACATACGACATTTCACAGTCTATCTGGGTGAATTCCGGCTGACGGTCGGCGCGAAGGTCTTCGTCGCGGAAACATTTCACAATCTGGAAATAACGGTCAAATCCAGATACCATCAGCAATTGCTTGAATAGCTGAGGGGATTGTGGCAGGGCATAAAATTCTCCCGGATTCATACGTGATGGCACAACAAAGTCGCGCGCTCCTTCTGGCGTAGAACCGATCAATACCGGAGTTTCCACTTCTATGAACTGGCGTTCATCCAAAAAACGGCGTGTTTCGAAAGCAATTTTGTGGCGCAGTTCCAGATTTTTGCGTACAGGAGTACGGCGTAAGTCCAGATAGCGGTATTTCATGCGCAGGTCTTCACCTCCGTCGGTTTCGTCTTCGATAGTGAAAGGCGGAACTTCCGATGTATTCAATATAACCAGCTTGTTGACTATGATTTCTATCTCGCCGGTCGGTATATTCATATTCTTGCTCGAACGTTCCTGTACTGTACCTGTTACCTGTAATACATATTCGCGCCCGAACTTATTCGATTGTTCATACAAATCTGCGTTTACATCTTTGCTGAATGCCAACTGGGTAATTCCATAGCGGTCGCGGAGATCGACAAAGGTCATTCCGCCACCAAGTTTACGCACTTTTTGTACCCATCCCGCAAGGGTTACTTCTTTATTTACATCAGCAAGAGTCAGTTCTCCGCAAGTATGATTTCTGTACATTTTTTTAATATTTGATTTCAGGTTTCAAGATTTCAGGTTTCAAGATACTAACGTTATCTTGAGATTTTGAACTCATGAGATTTTGAAATAGTATTTTAATATATTTTCTTTATTACGTCCACAGTCAGGCTATCCACTTTACCTTCTATTGCAGTTACAAATGCTTTAAAATGCGCACTTGCGTTGTGTTCGTCGATGGCTGCCTGCGATTTCCATACTTCGAGGATTGTGTATTTCAATGGGTTTTGGCAATCCTGATGCAAATCGTAAGATACATTTCCTGTTTCTTTACGGGTTTCATCTACTACGGTATGGAATACCTTTTCCAACTCTTCCTGATATGCAGCTTTTACTACAATAACGGCAACAATTTTCAGTTCCATCATAACCTTATCGTTTTATATTATTTGAGGTTACAAAAGTATGTATTTTATTTGTGTTTTACAGATTGCTCGTATATAAAAACATCATTCTTTAAAGATAAAAGTCCCGGACAAATAATGCAGGGACTTTTACCTTTTTTGATAGGATGTATATTCTAATATACGAGTTTCATTTTTATTACTTCTTTCTTTACAACCATATCTTTCGATGCTTTCTGGTATGTTTTGAAGTGGTCGGTATTACCGTGAAAGTCGATTGCTGCCTGTGATTCCCATTCTTCGAGAATAATAAACCGTGTAGAGTCGCTGGTGTCCTGGTGTACGTTGTAGGAAATACAACCGTCCTCTTCCTGACTGCCTTGTACTACAGCCTGGAATATAGGAAGTATATCTTTTATAGCCTCAGGCTTAACAGTTATGATAGCAGCTATCTTTAGTTCGTCGCCGGTTCTTTCTTCGGCCTCCAAGCCTGTTTTTATAATGATGGTGTCATCCTGTGCCGTTTCTGCTTTTTTGCTGCAACTAACGATGCATAGTAACCCGAATAATACGGCGAATACAATTTTTTTCATGATTTCCTTTTTTTGTATAATTATTTCTTATTTAGTTTTTTATTTATTTCGGTTTCGAGTTTCCCTTTTTCCATCAATTTCTCATATTTCTCTATATTACCATCTTTTTTGAGATAACCCCTGTTCTTTCTGTAAAAGGTGATAACTGTTTCTACTCCCGCCTTTGTTCCTTGCACCACATCTTCCGAATAGTCATTATCCAGCGAATATTTAGTCCATCCGGCAGTGAAAGGCATTACCAACTCAGGATTGATTTTGATGAAATTCATCATAAAGTCGGCATCTATTTTTAAATGTACATCCGGTGTTCCGGTGAGCCATGCCATAAGAAACGCATTTGCTTCCTGCCGTTTGTTTGCATCTTTACCCAAAGGTGTTTGCAGGAGCCAGTCTATCGTCTCTTTTATCTGAGGCTCATAAGTCTTATAAGACTCCTTGTTTTCAAGTTTATAGTTCTTTGGGACATTATAGTCCTGCCCGGATACATATATACAGATAAAAAAGGCCAAAGATGAAAACAATAACTTCTTCATATGTGTTAGATTTAATGTTTATTAATTGAGTGTTACAAATATAGGGAATGATAGCAATAATGGAAATGGAAGAACTAAAAAAGTGTTGGCCTTTTTATCTTTTATCCGATTTTATATTTAACTTCGCCATATCCTATATAGTTAACACAAAATTACACAAGTAGCACAAATGTTTAATTAAAATAGAAATTCAATGAAAAAGTATTTAGCAGAAATGATCGGAACTATGGTTCTGGTGCTTATGGGTTGTGGTGCTGCAGTATTTGCAGGAGCCGGACAACCGTTTGCTTCGGTCGGTACACTTGGTGTAGCATTTGCATTCGGATTGGCAGTATTGGCTATGGTTTATACCATCGGTAAAATTTCGGGTTGTCATATCAATCCGGCAATCACTCTGGGCCTGTTGTTATCTAAAAAAATATCGGCTAAAGATGCGGGCTTGTATATGATCTTTCAGGTAATAGGCGCTATTATCGGTTCAGCAATATTATATGTACTGGCAAAGGATTCCGGTTCAACAACCACTTTTACCGGAGCTAACGGCTATACCGATTTGCTACCTGCATTTGTAGCTGAAACAGTCTTTACCTTTATCTTCGTATTGGTTGTTTTGGGTGTTACATCTAAAGGTGCCAACAATCAGTTTGCCGGTGTTGCTATCGGTTTGGCTTTGGTTTTGGTGCATATCGTATGTATCCCTATTACTGGTACATCAGTTAATCCGGCACGTAGTATCGGTCCTGCTATTTTTCAGGGAGGAGAAGCTTTATCGCAACTATGGCTATTTATTGTTGCTCCGTTCTTAGGTGCTGCAATTTCGGCTGTAGTATGGAAAGTTATCGATACAGAACAAGAATAAGCATATATTATTATATATAGCATAGAGCTTCCGAAAACCCGGAAGCTCTATTGCTTTAAACGATTTTATATCTTTTAGTAAATCAATAGGTTTATATATAAAATTAAGCAAAATCGCATTACACTGTTAAATAATCTTTTAGATATTGTCAATTCCATAAATTTGTCTTTTATTTGCATCATTAACGCAAGATTATTAAAAAAAACCTCTAAAAACTTTTTGCCTATAGAATAAACATTACTCTTTTTATAACTTTAAAATATAAGAGATAATGGATACATTAATAACCATGACCGACGAACAATTGGTCACCGATTATTCTAATGGTAACAATCAGGCATTTGATATCCTACTGTCACGACACAAAATCAGTGTCTTCAACTATATCTATTTCACTGTGCGCAACAGGGAACTGGCAGAAGATATCTTTCAGGAAACTTTTATCAAGGCTATTGTAACGATTAAACAAGGCCGCTATACCGAGACAGGAAAATTTCGTGCCTGGATATCCCGCATCGCCCACAATCTTATTATAGACCATTTTCGTCAGGAAAAGAATGAGAATACAATTTCTAATGACGAGGCCCCGGTCGATTTGTTGAACAATCCGTTGCTGTGTGATGGTACGATAGAGGACGAGATAATCCGTATGCAGATTACATCGGATATCCGTAAGCTAATCTCGTACCTGCCCGATAGCCAGCGCGAAGTATTGGAAATGCGCTATTATCAGGATTTGAGTTTTAAGGAAATAGCAGACCATACAGGCGTCAGTATCAATACAGCCCTGGGACGTATGCGTTATGCTATACTCAATATACGCCGCATGGCAGATGAAAATAACATCGTGCTGACGATGTAAATATAACTGATAATTGTATTGATTCTTAATAGAATAGTAAATAGGTCCGAGACCTTATTGTAGTTTTTAAGTTATAAGGATTGAAAGTGGATAAGCATCCCTGTGGTTGGGATGCTTATTTTTTATGCCAGAATCATTTCTATCAGAGCCAGTTCTTCACCTGTGAAATGTGAATTATCCTTTGCTTTCAGATTGTCTTTCAGCTGATTCAATGAACTTGTACCTATTATGACAGATGTTACATGCTTGTTGTGCAGCAGCCATGCCAGAGCCATTTCGGCAAGTGTTTGACCACGTTGACCGGCAAGGTCGTTCAGCGCCTTCACTTTCTTTATCACCTCAGGTGTAATTTCACTCTCTTGCAGGAAGCCATGACTTTTGTGAGCACGAGAATCTTCAGGAATGCCGTTCAGGTATTTATTCGTGAGTACGCCCTGAGCCAGTGGAGAGAAAGCAATGAAGCCCACCCCGTATTTCTCGTTGATGTCCATATGTTCAATTTCAGGTTCGCGCACGAGCATGCTGTATTTGTCCTGATAGATAAGGCAGGGCACATGTTGCGATTTCAGAATATTGTATGCCTGAATCAGTTTTTCGGGAGGATACTTTGATATGCCTACATATAATGCCTTCCCCTGACGTACAATATCCACCAGAGCCTGCATGGTCTCTTCCACAGGGGTTTGAGGATCATAGCGGTGCGAATAGAATATATCGAAATATTCCAGACCTGTACGTTTCAGGCTTTGGTCTATACTGGCCATGATGTATTTGCGGGAACCACCATCTCCGTAAGGCCCGTCCCACATAAGATGACCTGCCTTGGATGAAATAATGAGTTCGTCGCGATGACCTTTCAATTCTTTAGCCAGTATCTTGCCAAAGTTAGTTTCGGCACTACCCGGAGGTGGTCCGTAGTTATTAGCCAAGTCGAAATGTGTAATGCCACTCTCGAAAGCGTGTAAAATCATGGATGTAGCCATTTCGAAGCTATCCACATCCCCGAAGTTATGCCACAAGCCTAATGAAATTTCGGGTAATTGTAACCCGCTGTTTCCACAAAAATTGTATTTCATGATAAATCGTTAATTTGTTGCTGATAAAGTTAATTGAAATTTTGTTTAACATAAATAGGAAATCATATTATTATTTACAGTAATATTCCCTTTGCATTATTTAACATTATTGTACTATAAAATATATTCAAGAAAGAACCTGAAACTGATTCTTTCTCTACTTTTGTCCGATTTTTTTTTAATAACAACTATAATGAAAACAAGCTACTTATCTAAGCACTTTCTGCTGATGGCTATTCTTAGCTTATCTGCAGCTATTTCTTATGCACAAGATCAAAAGCCGGAGGAATCTTTGAATGCGCTCAAAGACGGGAATAAACGCTTTTGCTCAGGTCAGTTATTGCACACTCATCAGGATTTAAGCAGAATAGACGAACTCAAAACGGGACAGAAGCCTTTCGCGATCGTAGTTAGTTGCTCTGATTCGCGTGTGACACCCGAAATTGTTTTTGATCAAGGGTTGGGAGATATATTCTCTATCCGAACAGCCGGGAATGTAATGGCCGATTATGAAGAAGGTAGCATCGAATATGCAGCCGAACATCTCGGTACAAAGCTGATTGTAGTGATGGGACATACAAGCTGCGGGGCTGTAAAAGCATTCATGGATATAAAACACAGCCATGAAAACCACGATGCCCATCATACCGGGAAACTTGGGCATATCGAGTCCATTATCAAAAAACTGGATAGCGAAGAAGAGGAAGATGAAGTTTTCAAGACCGAAGGCGATGTTTACAACCGGGCCATCATAGCTAATGTGATACACGGAGTAAAGCAACTGAGAAAATCAGAACCATTCCTCAAAGAAATGCATGAAGATGGTGATGTACAAATTGTTGGAGCCATTTATCATATCGAGTCGGGAGAAGTTGAATTTCTCGATATTTGATTATCACATACATCAAATAAATAAAGCCGGACGAAACTCTTTCTTCCGGCTTTTTTGTTTGCCCGAAGTTATAACCTCACATTCCTAAAAAAGACTTATCTTTGTTACCCTATCACTGATTTTTATGGACAATTTGCTGGATCATCTAAATAAACAGCAGCGTGAAGCTGTTGAATACATAAGCGGGCCTTCCCTGATTATTGCAGGGGCCGGTTCGGGCAAGACACGGGTACTTACTTATAAAATAGCATACCTTCTCCAACAAGGCTATATGCCTCACAGCATACTTGCACTTACATTTACTAATAAGGCGGCGCGTGAAATGAAAGAGCGTATTGCGGAGATAATCGGATGGAAGTATGCCCGCTATTTATGGATGGGGACTTTTCACTCGGTGTTTTCCCGTATTTTGCGTACCGAAGCCGAAAAAATAGGATTTACCTCCAATTTTACCATTTTCGACTCGGCCGACTCCCGGAATATGATAAAGACCATTATCAAACAGTATCAACTGGATGATAAAGTCTATAAGCCGGCCAGAGTACAAGCTACAATATCAAATGCTAAGAATGCGCTGATTTCACCCCAGATGTATGCTCAGAACAAAGAACTGCTGGAGTATGACCAACGGTCAAAGATGCCTGTATTGAAAGATATTTACAGGGATTACAACAATAGGCTAAAAGCTTCCAATACAATGGATTTCGATGATTTGTTGTTCTACACCAATGTCCTGTTTCGTGACCATCCCGATGTGTTGAAAAGTTATCAGGAACGTTATCAGTTTATCCTCGTAGACGAATATCAGGATACGAACTTTGCACAATACCTTGTTGTAAAGCAGCTTGCCGATGCGCACCACCGCGTATGTGTAGTGGGTGACGATGCACAGAGTATCTACTCGTTTCGGGGAGCGAATATAGATAATATACTTAAATTTAAGGAAGTTTACTCCGAATCGAAGTTGTTTAAGCTGGAGCAGAATTACCGTTCCACACAAAATATTGTTAATGCGGCTAACAGCCTTATTCAGCAAAACCGTGAACAGATAAAGAAAACAATATATTCAGAGAACGACGAAGGAGAACGTATCGAAATATCCAGTGCTTTCTCCGATTTTGAAGAAGGGGTCATTGTATCGAATAAGATATGGGACATCCGCCGCGATAAGAAAGCGGCATATAGTGATTTTGTAATTCTGTACCGTACCAATGCCCAGTCGCGTATCTTCGAAGAGGCTTTGCGGAAAAAAAATATCCCGTACCGTATCTATGGCGGTTTGTCGTTCTACCAGCGTAAGGAAATCAAAGATGTTATCGCGTATTTCCGGATGGTGGTGAATCCCTTCGACGAAGAAGCTTTCCGGCGTATCATTAATTTTCCTGCGCGGGGAATCGGGAATACGACATTAAATAAAATTGCAGATGCAGCCCGTTTGCATAATGTGAGCTTGTGGGAGGTAATTGGTGACTCGTTAGGATATAATCTGAATGTGAACACAGGTACAGCTAAAAAGTTAAGTGAGTTCCGGGAACTTATCGAAAGTTTTATTGCGCAATTACGCGAATTATCAGCTTATGAACTGGCATCCCGGATTGTAAAACAAAGCGGTATTGCTACTGAAGCTTATCAGGATCAGACGCCCGAAGGCATGAGTCGTCAGGAAAATTTACAGGAACTGTTAGGCGGTATCCATGAATTTTGCGAAAGCCGCAAAGAAGAAGGTCTGGGGGGGATAGGATTGATGGATTTCTTATCCGAAGTGTCGCTACTTAGTGATCAGGATACAGATAAAGAGGCCGATCAGGAAAAAGTGACAATGATGACCGTTCATGCATCTAAAGGATTGGAATTCAAAAATGTATTTGTTGTAGGTATGGAAGAAGACCTCTTTCCGTCGTCAATGGCAAAGAATGAATTCCGAGGCTTAGAAGAAGAGCGTCGCTTGTTCTATGTCGCTATTACCCGCGCAAAGGAATACTGTATGATTACATATGCTAAAAGCCGTTTCCGGAATGGGCAGATAAATGCTTCCAATCCAAGCCGTTTCCTTCGTGATATAGATACTTGCTATCTGAATGTAAACGGTGGAGTGCTCGGTGGTGGCGGATTCGGAGTGCTCAATCGACCCGAAACGTATACAAACGATTTGTATGATTACACCAATACACCCCGTAGAACATACCCGGAACGCCCGCTAACTCAGCGGCAACCAACTGCTCAGCGGCAGGAAGCCAGTCTTCCATCCGCATCTCCCCGTTCCAATTTTGTGAATGCGCGCAACGCTACGCCGAAAGCTTCCGCAGGAGTGAATTCAGGAGAAGTACAAGTAGGGGCGATAATAAAACACGAGCGTTTCGGTATAGGTAAGGTGACTGCTGTAACAGGTGATCCTGATAGCCGGAAAGCTACCGTAGAATTTGAAAACTCGGGAGTGAAGCAATTGTTGCTGAAGTTTGCCCGGTTTGAGGTTCTGGGATAGGAAGTGAAACATAACTGTTGTGATGATGAAAGCAGAATATGAAAATTTATTTTTTAGTCCACTTGGAGAAAAATTATTTTTTCCAGAATTTCCATGATGGCTTTTTCTTTTCTTTACCGGTCTTTTCAGGAATAATATTTTCTGTAGTTTCTTCCTTTTTTTCGGCAGGCTGATAGTGTGGCATGTATATTACCGGTTCTCCAAATCTGGCATTGTTCATATCTTCGGCTTTAGCACCGTCTTTCAGCGCATTGTTGTAAGCATTGAATTCCGCACTTTGTATGAATAAGTTTTGAAAGTGCTCTTGATTCACGCATCCCTCCTTTATTATTTTCTCAGCCAACTGATATGCGGATGTATAGATGGGTTCGTCGCTAAGCTTTATAGTCGCTTCCTTTTCAGTTTCGTCTGTAACAATGGCTTCATCTGAAAATTTGGCCGTTGTAATTCCTTTCAGAAATACACGCCCGAAAGCTAAAGGGATAAATGTATTTGCTTTCTCGGCATCGGATAGAGACAGGCCTTCTGCCATCAGTTGTTGTTCTATTGCATCGTCATCTTCACCTACCATCCAGGCCATAGTAGCAGCCATGCGGCTTATGTCGAAATGATCTTTCAGTACCATGAAGACCCGCATCGAGAAGAAGTCTTTGTAGGTGGGGAAATCAAATGTGCGGACGAATTTCTCTATACCGGTCCAAACTTCGTTATCTAGAAGTATTTCACCTGAGATCAATTCGCTTTCCGATTGTGCATAGTAGAATCTTACCCAATGAGTACCTTCTGTCAAGGGTTGGACTTTTATAGTCTCTTCAAGCTGTTCGAGCCAACGTAAAGGAAGCGGATCAGGATGACTTCCTCTGGTGGTTACATTGCTTATGGTAACATTATAGGTGCGTCCGTCAACTACCCATTGCTGATTATTGACCTGATGGTCAAATTCTTTAGTGAAAAATGCGGAAAGTAAGGTGTGAAAAGAATTTGTAAGGAAGTTTTTCCATGCGTCTTTTATTGCAGTATTTTCGTCCACTCCCATTCCTGCGCACGATTCGATAATGGTTTTACCCAGACCTATTTCGAGATGTATATCTAATTGTAAAATCACAGCCATAGACGAAGATGAGCGATTGAATATGTGTGCCCATGCAGTCATGTACTGATGAGGAAATATAATCAGGTCTTTCTCTATATTGCATTCAATATTGTGCCTGCGGAAAGTCTCAGCCAGAAAATTATTGAGTTGCAATTCGTGTTGTATCAGTTTGTTGTCGTTCATTGGACTAATATTTATTGTCGTTAAGTTTCTTTGTCAAAAATGAATAACTTGCTTGATATTTCTTTAGCCTTTGTATATCCTTGTCTGTGATTTCAGGTAATCTTGACGTATCCATATTATCCTTCAAGTCGGCAAGCTTAACAGTTGTGGCTATTGGAAATTTGGCTATATGCTCTATGTATGTATTATATTCAATATCGGGAGAATGAGCCAGTATAAGAAGTTGATTTATTAATTCTTCGGGAATAGCTTCAGCCATCAGATCATCAACAGTAATATCAGTATCTTCCAAAATATCGTGCAGAACGGCTACAATTTTTGCTTCTATTGTATTTACACTATTCATCACTCTCAAGGGATGGAATATGTATGGCTTACCACCTTTATCTGTTTGTCCGTAATGTGCATTTACTGCAATCCGGATTGCTATTTCTAATATGCCATCCATTATCGATGAATGAATCGTGTTAATCTTCGGTTACTATTTAATTATATGGGCATTACAAATCTAAATAAAAATAGGAAAAACAGCGTTGTTCAGACCCATTTTAACATGGACAAGAGCGTAATTAAACTGAAAAAATTGCAATTCTTATGTTTTATTCGATTTATGGGCTATGAGTACACTCGTTTTTTATATTTTTTTTAACATAATATAGAGCAGCAAAAAGGTCTTTCGTTGCATCTTTCATATATAAAATATTGAATCGAAAAGATAAATATCGTATATTTGTTTATTCTCTATTAATATTTTATCAATGTTTGTATTAAACCTTTTACAGGTTAGTCAGTCTAAGATTTATAAAGATAACTAAAACGCTGTCAATAAACACAAAGCATTGTAGATTATAAACAATAAACAATAGGAGAGCAGATTATGAAAGTAAAAAATTTAGTACTGATGTTTCTGATGTCTGTATTGCCGTTTATCGCTTTTGCGCAAGATGACTGGGATGACATTTATGCTACTTCTAAATCAAAAGATAATAAGAAGAAAGAGGTAAAAGTCAAAAATACAGTTTCTCAGAAACAACAACAGAAACCAACTCAGGTGTTGGTAGTTCGTGACAACGGAGACGTTACTCTGGAGACAGAAGGTAACGTAAACGTAGATGTGGATGCCTATAACCGTAGGGGAGGAGATGTGTCTGTATACCAGAATGAACAATACCCTGAAGATTCGGTAGCCTATACCGATGAATATCAGGATTATCAGTATACAGATCGTATAGTGAAATTCCATGAGCCAGAAAACAGTGTTAAGATATCCAGTGACAACGAGATAAATGTGTATGTTACCAATGACTTGTACAGCAATTATTATCGCAATCGTGGCTGGAACTTTAACGTAAATCTTGGCTGGGGCTGGGGTGGATATTACGGTAGCTATTATCCGTTTTACGATCCATGGTATTATAGCGGTTACTGGGGCGGATATTACGACCCTTGGTATTACGGCAGCAGCTGGGGCTGGGGTTGGAGCAGACCTTGGTATGGCTATGGCTGGGGAGGCTGGTACGGTGGCGGTTGGTATGCCGGAGGCTGGTATGGAGGACATCATCATCACGGATACTACGGTAGTAGTTCACGTTACAACTATTCCGGACGCCCTCGGGCTAGTTACGGATCCGGTCGGTCAGGTTATGGCTATAATTCGGGTCGCGGTTCGTACGGATACAGCGGCCGTGAATCAAGTGTAGGTAGTTCCCGTCCTAGTTATGGTGGCAGAGGCTCATCTACCGGAAGTGTAGGAACGAGACCATCTACCCGTCCTAGTTACGGTACGTCTACAGGTCGTGGTTCTTCATCAGGTAGTGTAGGCACAAGACCATCAACTCGTCCGAGTTATGGTACATCAACAGACAGAGGTTCTTCTGGCGGAGTAACAACTCGTCCTACTACCCGTCCAAGTTATAATAGCAGCGGTTCAAGTACAGGTCGCGGTTCATCCGGTAGTGTTACTACAAGACCAACAACTCGTCCAAGTTACAACACTTCAGCTGGTAGCAGTTCAAGTTCACGTCCTAGTTATGGTAGTGGCTCATCAAGCAGTTCACGTCCTAGTTACAGCGGATCATCCAGTAGTTCAAGTTCACGTCCTAGCTATAGTGGTTCATCAAGCTCAAGTTCTAGTTCACGCCCTAGCTATAGCGGGTCATCAAGTAGCAGTTCGAGCTCACGACCAAGTTATAGCAGTGGTTCATCCAGCAGTTCTTCTTCCAGAGGTTCATATAGCTCAGGCTCATCATCCAGTAGCCGTTCTTCCGGAGGTGGAGGAAGCAGTAGCGGAAGAAGCGGAGGCGGACGCAGATAAAAAGGCAAAATAAGGACAACTAAATAAAAGCTGTTTCAATATTAATTTTTGAGGCAGCTTTTTTGAAAAGATATAGAAATATTAAAAATTACATTATGAAACATGTATCATTACTACTGTTAACAGCTGCATTGACGTTTGGGGCTGCCCAGGCCCAAAATGAAATGGATGCATACAGATATTCAAAGAACGATCTTACCGGTACTGCCCGTTCCGTTTCTATGGGGGGAGCTTTTGGCGCTTTGGGAGGTGATATATCCGGCGTATCCATAAATCCGGCAGGTATAGGAGTTTATCAAACATCCGAAATAGTTACTACACTTAATTTTCAGAATTCGAAGGTTCAGACAGAAATGAATGCCGGAAAAGTTGATGAAAGTAAATTTAAAGTGAACTTTGATAATCTGGCGTTTGTGAGTGTATTCCCTATATTTGATAATGATGTGGTTCGTAGTATCAATATCGGGTTTTCGTACAACAGATTGAAAAATTTTGACAGGAAATATAATGCGATTGGCAATAACCTGTCGTATGATTTGTCGGCTTATATGGCTGATAGAGCAACAAATAATGGACGTCCTGCCTCGGCTATTGCATTAGGTGATGGAGGGAATGACTGGAGAGATATCTGGCGCAATCAGGATTGGCTGAGCGTACTAGCTTTTAATGGACATATTATAGATGAGAAAACTCCTGTGGGTTCAGGGCAATATGTCCCGGCTTCCCCCGAGTATGCGGCTTATAGTGACTTATTTGTAGAAGAAAAAGGTTCTGTCAGTACATATGATTTTAATATAGGAACAACTTTTTCGGATATTGTTAGTGTTGGGGCAACATTGTCCCTTACCGATATAAATTATCGTATGTATTCTAGTTATATTGAAGACTATCAGAATAGCGGTTCATTTTGGGGTGGTCAGGAATTACAAAACTGGATGAGAACAGATGGTACAGGGTGGCAGGTTACTGCCGGTGTAATTGTAAAGCCTGTACAAGAATTACGAATTGGAGTTTCATACCATTCTCCTACATGGTATAATATGACCGATTATTTCGCTGCGGATCTGTCTTCCGATTTTGCCGATGGAACAAGTTCCTATATAGCTAGCTTCAGTGATCCCAATTCAGATCGGAGTGAAGATGCCATATATGATTATAAGATGCGCACTCCTGACAAGTGGACATTGAGCCTTGCAGGCGTTATCGGCGGTAAAGCAATTATCAGCGCCGATTATGAATTGACTAACTATGCCAATAATATGAAATTGTTCGATGACCGGGGTAATGCTCTTGCTACAGGTACAGGCGATCCTAACGCTTATATAAAGAATGATTTCAGAAATGCATCTACTGTTCGCGTTGGGGCTGAATATCGTATTACAGACCAGTTTTCGGCTCGTGTAGGTTATTCATGGATGCAAAGCCCATTCAAAAATGAAGTAATAGATTTCCCGGGCGACCATGAAGTTGTTACCGATAGCCGTGCAGCTACTCAGTATGTATTGGATGGAACTACAAACTATTTCACTTATGGTATGGGATACAGATTTTCACGTCATTTCTATACAGATATCGCATTTGTAATGAAATCGCAGAAAGATGATTTGTATGCCTTTACAGGAGCAGATAAAACTACATTCAAGACAAATAATTTTCAAGGGCTGCTGACATTGGGATATAGATTCTAATAAGGCATAGTAACAAAATAAAGAAGCAGCGCATCTCTTTCGGAATGCGCTGCTCTTGGTTATAAACGGATTGTATTTTAAAGATTTTCCAGCATTCTCTTTATAACTGTTTGAGCTGATATCTCACGATTGGCTGCTTCCTGTATAACAATCGATTGTGGACTTTCTATCACATCGTCGCTTACAATCATATTGCGGCGTACAGGCAGACAATGCATAAAGTAAGCGTTATTTGTCAGCGCCATCTTTTGAGTTGTTACAGTCCACGACATATCTTTGCTTAATATTTTGCCATAATTAGGATCATTGTATGCAGCCCAGTTTTTTGCATAAACAAAGTCCGCCTCTGCGAGTGCTTTATCCTGATCATACTCTACTTTTGCTCCGCGTACAAATTTAGGATCGAGGTCATAACCTTGCGGGTGTGTGATAACAAAATCTACATCAGCCTCGTTCATAAAGTCAGCAAATGAATTTGGTACTGCCTGTGGCAGGGCTTTCGGATGTGGTGCCCATGTAAGGACAACTTTTGGGCGAGCAGTTTTCTTATATTCTTCTATTGTGATGAGATCGGCAAAAGCCTGTAAAGGATGTCCTGTTGCAGCCTCCATGCTAAATACGGGACGTCCCGAATACTTAATAAACTGATTGAGTATCTTTTCCTGGTAATCGTCTTCCTTATTTTCGAATTGAGCAAACGCGCGTACTCCGATAATGTCGCAATAACTGCCCATCACAGGGATGGCTTCTAGTATATGTTCCGATTTGTCGCCGTCCATTATTACTCCAGGTTCGGTTTCCAGTTTCCAAGCTCCCTGATTGATGTCGAGTACCATTGTGTTCATACCCAGGTTCATCCCGGCTTTCTGTGTACTCAGGCGGGTGCGCAGGCTGGAATTGAAAAATACCATCAGCAGCGTTTTGTTCTCACCGAGGCTTTTATACCCGAAGCGGTTTTTCTTTACTTCAAGAGCTTCTTTTACTGCGGCATTAAGATCGCCGAGGTCTTTGACATTGGTATATGTTCTCATTACAAAAGTATTTTAATGCGTTTATTGATTAAGACTATAAAGATAGCTAATAGTACGGAGACTATCATAATGAACGGCAACCTGTAAATATTATTTGTTTCCGCTATCGGGATTATTTGCCCTGCAACGAGGATGTGGACAAAATAAATTCCTCCGGCCAGTTTTGATATATCGTATTTTTCAACAGAGTGATTTACTCCTTTCTGTATGCAGATAATTAATACGGGGCAAAGGATGTATAGAGACAGAAATAAATTATGGTAAATATTCGTTTTATATCCTTGGTATGATTCTATTAATAATGTGATAAGACTTATAAATAGAATCATATATAGATATAAAGGCCTTATATTTACATATCCCTTCTTTTGAATATAATATCCTAGTACGATAAATGGGAAACCAAAGAAAATACCATTACAGAATGCTCTGTAAGGCAATCCGCAATTCTCCAGTATATATCCGGTAATGAAGAGAATAATGCCGGAAAGCAGTAGTAGGTTATTATTCTTTATAAACTTCTTTAATGCCAACAGCATCAGTATGCCCAAGAGGAGTGCAGGCAGAAACCACAGGTGATAATATCCCATAATGGCAAATGTAACCAGTGAATGCGCTTCTACCGTATTATAATAGGTGGGCAGATAAATGATCAACCATACGACGTAGACAATGAAAATATGTAATAAATATTTTTTTATGGCCTTATTGTTATCTATTTTAGAATGGAGATAATATCCGCTAATAACGAAAAAACATGGTACAGCTATCCGCGCTATCCCGTTAGAAATGAGCCATCCGGTTAATGAATCATTGCTAAAAAGAGACTGTGTGTGTACCGTGATAACCAACAGGCTGAGTATAATTCTGAAATAATCGAGTCTTAGATTACGTTCCATGGTTAAAAGAATATTTTTACCCGTTTGTTTATCAAATAAACAATGTAAGATAATGCTATAGAAAGTATGACTACCAGAGGTAATTTATATATCATATAAGTCTATGGCATTCCTATGATATTCATAGCCAGTGGATGTATAAAATAGATACCGGAAAATAAAATAGCCACAAACTCTTTTCCAGATGATATTACCGCGTGTTTTTGGATATATAGGAATATGGCAGGGCAGATAATCAACAACGCGAGTCTGAAATCCTGATATGGATTGAAACCTCCGGAATTTATATACTGAAAATAAGACTCCCCAACAAGTAGAACTAAACCAATAAAGATACCAATCAATAAATAGCTGTTTTTCACTTTTTCCGCATAGTTATATTTTTGCAGATAATATCCGAGAGCTATAAAAGGAAAGCCCATAATAATCCCGTTCCGGTAATAATAGACTCTTGCATAATCCAGACTGCAATAAAATCCAAACAGAAATAAGGACAGGGCGATAACTAGTATGCAGATATGGTTCTTAACATATTTGTTGATGATGAAAAAAAATACGATTCCGCTAATCAGTGCCGGTATATACCACAGATGGTGGTACCCTATAACTACAATACGTATGGTATTTTTTATATTATAAAAGGCGCCATAATAAAAAGGGAGATATATCACCATCCAAGTGACATAAACAATAATCAGATGTATCAGATACTTCCTAATCTTTTTCGGGTCATTAAGTTTAGGCCCTATATAATATCCGCAAATAATGAAAAATATAGGGACTGCAATTCGCGCCAATCCATGGGAAATTATCCAGCCTGTAAATTCCCCGTTTCCGAATAGTGGCAGCATATGTATGCAGATAACCAATATAGAAAGGATTATTTTGAAATAGTCGAGAAAGACGTTGCGTTCCATTATTCTTCTGTAAAGTTCTTTCTTTGTGTTTTGCGATTATATAGTTTCTTATTTTTATGTACTGATGTAATGCATTTCCATCCTGCCGACAGGGAGAGTTCCTCATCCCTGTCGGCCTTTTTAATCGCTTTTATATAATCTTCGACAGTTATTTTTCCTGCTGTCTTTTTCTTTTTTTTCTTCATTATCTGATTTGCCCATTGCCTTCTATTATCCACTTGTAGGTGCATAATTCATCCAAAGCCATGGGACCTCGTGCATGCATTTTTTGGGTGCTGATGCCTATTTCTGCTCCAAGCCCGAACTGCGCACCATCGGTAAATGCGGTGGATGCATTAGAATAAACGCAGGCTGCATCGACCATTTTCTCGAATAGTTTGATCGCTTCACGGTCTTCGCTTATGATGGCTTCACTATGTTTTGAACTATAAGCAGTTATATGCCGAATGGCTTCATCTATACCCGAGACTGTTTTGATAGCCATCTTATAATCAAGAAATTCCGTGCCGAAACTGTCTTCATTTGCTTTCTTCAGTAAATCGTAGGAGTAGTATTGAAACAAAGCCTCATAAGCGTGTTTATCGGCATATATTATAACATCCTTTTTTTCCAGATCTTCGCAAAGATAATGCAAATCGTCTAAACGGTCTTTGTCTATTATCAGGCAGTCCAGCGAATTACAGACACTTACTTTGCGAGTTTTAGCATTGGTAACAATATCCTTACCTTTCTTTACATCTCCTTCTTTATGAAAATAGGTGTGACATACACCTGCGCCTGTTTCTATGACCGGAATACGGGAGTTTTCGCGTACATAATTAATCAGCTCCTGTCCTCCGCGCGGAATGATAAGGTCTACATAGTCACGGGCATTAAGCAGTTCCTCTGTTGCTCCCCGGTCGTTAGGCAATAGTGTACATACATTTGGATTTACCCCGTTTTCATCCAATACATTGCGAATGATATCTATAATGGCTTCGTTCGAAAAACGTGCGTCCGAGCCACCTTTCAGTATACAGGCATTACCCGATTTCAGGCATAGGGAAAATACATCGAAACTCACATTTGGACGGGCTTCGTATATAATACCGATAACTCCGAACGGAACGGTTATTTTGGATAGACTCAGTCCATTCTGTAACGTTTTTTGCATGAGTGTTTTCCCAACGGGGGAGGGTAGGGAGGCTACATTGCGGATATCTTTCACAATATCCATTATCCGCTGTTCATTTAATAACAAGCGGTCGTATTTAGGATTACTTGTATCCATCCGTTGTAAATCCTTCTGGTT
The DNA here is from genome assembly GCF_000213555.1 of Dysgonomonas gadei ATCC BAA-286. GTDB lineage: Bacteria > Bacteroidota > Bacteroidia > Bacteroidales > Dysgonomonadaceae > Dysgonomonas > Dysgonomonas gadei. Next base: position 73,323 of record NZ_GL891986.1, on the reverse strand, counting down.
TTCGGCAAGGATGTAATACATTTTCGACTCGGTTTCTTTGGCAATAGCTTCCAATATTGCGTTTATTTCCTTTTCTTCCAGCAAATTCAGGCTTTTACCTGCTTCCATAACCAACTGGAACGTATTCTGGTGATAATCGTCCATTTTTATTTTTCAATATATAAATAGTCGTAATGCACAATTGCTTTTTTATTATTTTTTCCTATCGTTTCTTTAGCTTTTTCACTGCTGTACGAGGTGCGGCCGATGCCGACCTGTTTTCCTTTTTCGTCGATAATACGTACAATGTCGTCAGCTTCAAAATTGCCGGAAATTTTTGTTACACCCACAGGCAGCAGGCTCACAGCCTTATCGCTCAGAAGAACTTCTGCCGCACATTTGTTGATGTGTATCTCCCCTTTGGTAAAACCGTCGGAGTGAGCTATCCATTTTTTTATACTGTTTGTTCCTTTACCCGATGGTTTGAAACGGGTAGATACAACGTCCTTTCCTTTTATAAGGTCTACCAGTATATTATCCCTGCGTCCATTGGCAATAATGACCTCGATCCCTTCTTCGGCTGCTCTGCGGGCCACATTGTATTTTGTGGTCATCCCTCCGCGTCCTGTTGCCGATTTGGATGACTGGATACAGTTTTCGATGTCGTCTTTCTTTATGTCTATTTCCCGGAATATGTATGCTTCAGGTTTACTCGGATTGTCACTATAAATCCCGTCTATGTTGCTGAGTATTATTAGCTTTTTTGCTCCCATCATGGCTGCTACAAGCCCCGATAATTCATCATTGTCTGTAAACATGAGTTCATTAACCGAAATGGCATCATTTTCGTTTACAATAGGGATGACCTTATTGTCGAGCATTACGGACATACAATTCCTCTGATTGAGGTAATGGCGGCGTGTGGCAAAGTCTTCCTTGGTAACGAGTATCTGTCCGCAGATAATACCCTGCTGCTGAAACAAATCATAATAACGGTTGATTAACTTCACCTGACCGATAGAAGAGTATAACTGACGTGCCGAAATAGTGTCTAACTTTGCTTTTGCCTTGATTTCAGATTTTCCGGATGCTACGGCGCCCGATGAAACCAGAATAACCTCTATATTGTTTTTATGCAATTCGGCTATCTGATCTACCAATGCCGACATACGGGTGAGGTCCAGCATCCCGTCTTTACGGCTCAGTATTTGGCTACCTATTTTTACAACTATGCGTTCTTTCATCGAAATATAAGTAAAAGAAAGTATTTAATGCAACATTCGTTAATTTTAACCGGCTATTGTTATTGCAGATATAAAAGTAATAAACAGGCCGATGACCTTACCTAAAAAGCAAAGTTATAATTTTATTTTAAAGTAAAATGTTCGTTTGTAGTGAAAATGGATGGAAAAATGGATTCAAAGATCAGAATAATACATCAATGTGGTATCGGCGCTTAAATCAACCCTTCGGGAAGAGCAAGGTACAACATCTTTTTCCTGGCATCTACTTTTTCTATAAAATCTTCTGTGGCAGGAATTATAAGTTCGTCCTCTCCATCTTTTATCAGAAAGAGAGTGTTTATAGTTTTATCGTCTATATCTTCAATTATACCCAGCTTGCCGGCTGTTTTATCTATAACTGAAAAGCCTATAAAGAAATTCCATGAGTATTCAATATCGTCATTGCTCTCTTCTTCATAATATTTGCGTGGAAAATACACTTCCAGGCCGGACATTCGTCTGGCTTTTTCCTCATTGTCTATATCTTCAAATTTTATGAGAGCTGTTTCTTTGCCCTTAAACCGATACTCTTCAATAAAGAAAGGAACAAGGATGTTGTCTATACGGCAAATAAGATACGGACAGTCTACCCGGTCGAATACATCATTCTCGAAAGAAAAATTCATCTCCCCTTTTATTCCGTGAGGTTTGATAAATTTCCCTATTTTGAAAACTTCATTTTCTTTTATCATATTTTATAATGCCTTAATATAAAAATGAAGAGTTAGCCTTATTTCTTCTTTTGCTGTTGGTTTTTCTTTCCTCCGCTATTATTGTTATTATTGTTCCTCTGTCCGAGGTCTTTCATTTCGGGAAGTTTTATGTTGGAACTGCGTATGTCTATTTTATGATTCGACAAATCATAGAGGTCGATAAATATTTTCATATCATCCACTTCCTTATTCCACTGTATATATGATTTTTTCATGTGAGTGGCAACAAGCAATATGAATTGCTCTTTTTCTTTCGGGTCTTCTAATTCGGTAGCCAGTTTCACCATTTTTTCAAGAGTTTTACCATAGTGGCGATACTCCATATCGGGGCGGCTGTATTCAATTTTGCCGGGCTTGGAATAAAGGTCTTCCTTCTTTACTATTTCATAAGGGTAGTCGATATCCAGTTTGAAATCGGCCATGATAGCAAGGTGATCCCACAAGATGTGTTTAAAATCATTCACATCGCGCAGGTGAGGGAACATATTTCCCATTATATTGATAATAGTATTGGCACAGCGTTTGCGTTCATTCCGGTCAGGTACTGTAAGGCAGTAGTCGACCATATTCTGTATATTCCTTCCATACTCGGGAAGAGCTAGTTTTTTCAGTTGAGTATTATATTCCATTTTTTGTATTGGGTTATTATTCTTAATTTGATAATGTGCTGAAATCAGTTTGTAGGCCTTATAATTTAAAATAAGTATTTAGTGTCGTGTTTAAAGCTATAACTATCAATTATTGTTATACTCGGGTGGACAATAAATAGGTCTGCGCCCTTGGTTTTTCTATCGCATTGGCGATTTCAGCCCTAACAGGACTGCAAAGATAATCTTTTTAGTTGAACTCGTTGATACTGTCTTTAAAAATATTAAATAAGAATGTAATTTTAAGTAGATTAAGCCTAATTTTACAACGGTCTTAAAACAACAAAGCACCCGTTGTCGGACGGATGCTTTATTGTTTGTTTTATATTAATTCATAGCTACTTCGCTTTCTTCAACCGGGGCAGACAATGTCTTTTTGTATAATTCGAGATCATTTAATACTTCCACGGCTTTAGCCAGCTCTTTATCATTTTTCAGAGTATAGAGGTATTCTCCTTTCTGATAATGATAGCGCCTGATGATTTCAGTGTTTATCTGGCGTGTGATATCATCTTTAAATGTTTCCAGGTCACGGTCTAGGTTCGGTACAAGCATTGCCTCCAAGGCCTTGAATTCTGCATCCGCATATTTCATATATCCTTCAAACTCCATTACTTCTTTGAGCGAAGCCATCGATTTTTCACTCATACGGTCATACTGGAAATCTTTTGACTTAACAAATGCTTTGAAGCTTTCATAGTCTTCGTCCGAAATAGAGAATGTTTCGGGAGAAGCAATTGATTTGTGTTTTGCAGCCCAGTCTGTAACCCAGTCGAAAACGATGAACTGATTGGCAAGATAGTATGTGATGGTAGGAGTTTTCTCTTCCTCGAATGCAATATCCGGCGAAACACCACCACCATCTCTTACCGGACGGCCGATTTCGGTTTTGAATACAGTTGTCAGGCTATCGGGAATGCGTCCTACACTACCATCGGCGTTGCGATGGGTGTAATCTATGGCTTGTATACATCTTCCGCTCGGGATATAATACTTGGAATTGGTAACCTTTACACCGCCTCCGTAAGGAATTTCCCTTGTCGACTGTACCAATCCTTTACCAAAAGTACGTTCCCCTATAAGTACAGCTCTATCCATATCCTGTAACGATCCGGCAACGATCTCTGCCGCAGAAGCCGAGCCTCTGTCTATAAGTACGACAATCGGTATTTCAGTATCGATAGGTTCGAGTGTGGTACGGTATGTCCTGTCCAGTTGTTTCAGTTTTCCTTTGGTCGACAGAACGACTTTTCCCTTTGGTACAAAAAGGTTTACAATCTGTACGGCTTCTTCAAGTATTCCGCCTCCATTCTGGCGAAGGTCGAAAATTAACGATGTTACTCCTTGCTTTTTCAGATCGAGGAATGCCTTTTTCACATCCATCGCACTTTTATCGGTAAAAGTAGGGCTGAAATTAATATATCCTGTCGATGGAGTTATCTGGCCATAATACGGTATAGGATCGATAGTGATTTTTTCACGTACCACCTTTACTGTAATCGGCTTTTTCTCGCCGGGACGCTCTACTTTTATTTGTATCGATGTGCCCGGCTGGCCTTTCAGGTTAGAGCTTACAAAGTTACTCAGTGTACGGCCAAAAGCTTCTCCTTCTACCTGATCACAGGTAGTCATGTCTTTACCGTCTATTTCGAGTATGTAGTCACCTGCTTTTAAGCCTGCTTTGTCGGCCGGTTTTCCTTCAAAAGGTTCTGTTATGGCAACTTTCCCGTCCTTGAAAGCAATGCTGGAACCTATGCCCGCATATTCGCCCGAAATCTGGGTGCTGAACTCCTTCATGTCGTCCTTGTTGAAATAAGTCGTATACGGATCGAGGGTGTTGAGCATATTGTCAATTCCGCTGCGGATAGTTTTATTCAGGTCCAGAGTGTCTACATAGAACATGTCTACTTCCCGTACTATGGAATTGAATATTTCTATATTTTTATTTATATCGAAATAGCGTTGCTGCTGATTCTTATCAGGAACGTTTTGCGCTTGAATAAAAGAAACTCCGGCGAGGATGGAGATTGCTGAAAATGTGATGAATCTGTATTTCATTAATTCTATCTGTTATAGTCTCAGACTTATTTACTACTCTATTAAGTGGAACAACAAGCATAAATCGTGATTCGATGATACATCATTGAATCCTATCCGTTACTCATTATTCTAAAAAACAACACAAAGGAATACTTTTTTTTATAAATAGCGAAATTTGACAGGGTTATATATGTCTTATTTTTAACAAAAAAACATAAAAGGATAACTTGGGCTGTAAGTTGCAAGCAGGCAACATATATAAACGGAGCGAAGCGATGAAAAACACATGTTTCATAATTCATTACTCCTAAATTATTATCTTATATTTGCAACTGAATAAATAAACAGAGCAGAAATGAAAGGAATTATCCTCGCAGGCGGGAGTGCCACACGACTTTACCCTTTATCCAAAGCAATATCGAAGCAGATAATGCCGGTATATGATAAGCCAATGATTTACTATCCTTTATCCACACTGATGCTGGCCGGTATCCGCGAAGTATTGGTTATTTCCACGCCGCGCGATTTACCGATGTTTGAGGTGTTGCTGGGTACGGGCGAAGAGTTTGGGATGAAGTTTGAATATGTAATACAGGAAGTTCCTAACGGTTTGGCTCAAGCCTTTGTACTGGGCGAAAAATTTCTCGAAGGAGATGCCGGGTGTCTCATTCTCGGAGATAATATGTTTTACGGGCAAGGCTTTTCCAAAATGCTGAAAGAAGCTGCGACAATAGAAAAAGGTGCATGCATTTTCGGCTATTATGTGAAAGATCCCCGGGCATACGGGGTTGTTGAGTTTGACGAAGATGGCAAGGTGATGTCATTGGAGGAAAAACCTGAAAATCCTAAGTCCAATTACGCTGTGCCCGGACTTTATTTTTATGACAAGACCGTCTCGGCAAAGGCAAAAGCATTGGAGCCATCGGCCAGAGGAGAATTTGAAATCACCGATCTCAACAAGTGTTATCTGAACGAAGGGACCTTGAAGGTGCAACTATTCGGACGTGGCTTTGCTTGGCTCGATACCGGAAATTGCGATAGCTTGCTCGAAGCCGGGAACTATGTTGAGACAATACAGAACAGGCAAGGCTTTTATATATCATGCATAGAAGAAATTGCATGGCGTAACAAGTGGATTGATAATGAGCAGTTGCGGGTTTTAGGCAAACGCCTTGATAAAACAGCATATGGACAATATATACTTAGCTTACTAGACTAAAGTTTTTTTATCGTATGAAATTTACAGAGCAGAACATAAAAGGAGTCTGGATAATAGAGCCCCGTGTATTTACCGACGAAAGGGGCTATTTTATGGAATCGTACCGGAAAGATGCATTTGAAGAGCATATCGGCAGAGTTGAGTTTATTCAGGATAATGAATCGAAGTCGACCCGTGGCGTGTTGCGTGGATTGCATTATCAGACGGGTAAGTATGCGCAGGCTAAGTTAGTCAGAGTGCTGAAGGGGAGTGTCCTCGATGTAGTGGTGGATTTACGTAAATCCTCACCCACCTTCGGCAAATCTTTAGCGGTAGAACTTACCGAAGATAATAAAAAGCAATTATTCGTACCCAGAGGTTTTGCCCATGGATTTCTTGTGCTTAGCCCCGAAGCCATTTTTTCTTATAAAGTCGATAACATGTATGCCCCGGGATATGAAGCCTCGCTTTTGTGGAACGACCCGACAATAAATATAAATTGGGGCATAAAAGAAGAAGAGTTGATTCTGTCGGCAAAAGATAAAGCCGGTAAGCTTTTTACCGAAACTGTTGTTTTCGATTAAGGGTAAGCCAATGGCTAAGAGAGTAATAAGAAAGCGAACCCGGAAAAAAACAGGCAGGAAGAAAACGGCGAAATTTGAACCGAAAAGGCTTATTCTGCCATTTGTGATAGCTGCGTGCCTGTGTGTCGCCGCATTCTTCATTATAAAGGATTATTTTGGAGAATCCGAATCTTTCGATTCCAGTAAGTATTTTGTAAAGGGGGTAGATGTATCCCACCACAACCCGATTCTTAACTGGGAGAGCGTTCTGGAACAAAATATTACTTTCGCTTACCTTAAAGCAACAGAAGGCACTTCCCACGAAGACAGGAATTATCCCTACAATTATGATTTGGCAAGGGAAACAAATATAAAGGTGGGTTCTTACCATTTCTATACATTCGGCTTGTCTGGGAAGGAACAGGCACAGCACTTTCTGAAAATAGCGAGGTTTAACACCGGAGATATGCTTCCGGCTATCGATGTGGAACATTCACCGGCCAATCCTTACAGTAAGGATAAAGACTATATTGAAGTTGTTGTGAGCGAATTGAAAGTGCTGGAAAAGGAATTGTATGAGCATTTCGGAATTCATCCGGTCATTTATACCAACAAAGATTGCTATAAATTATATATCAAAGATAATTTCCCTGATAACCTGATCTGGATGTGTGACCTGCATAATGAGCCGTCCGATGATGTGAAGAACTGGCGTATATGGCAGTTCTCGCATAAAGGGGAATTACCCGGGGTAGATGGCGATGTTGATTTGAACTACTACCGTTATTCATTTCAGGAGTTTAAAGAATTATTATTACCTTGAGGGCTTAAAAAAAATACTGGATGAAAACAAGCATGAATTGCAAAATTGGCGGAGTCAACCACAATTTATCCAAGTGCATGATAATTTTGTCATGCGAGTTTACATACATCCATTAAAAACAAAATTAAAGTATGAAATATATACTTATTATATCTCTTGCATTCGTTTTCAGCTTTTCATCATGTTTTGATGAAGATAAATTCGAGAATACCAGACAAGGGAACTTTGAGGCTTTGTGGAAAATAATGGATGAGCATTATTGCTTTTTCAGTTATAAGGATGTGGACTGGAACGAAGTTCATACCCGATACGCTGCACGTATCAGTGAGAATATGACGAATGATGCCTTGTTTACCGTACTCGGCGAAATGCTGGCTGAGGTAAAGGATGGGCATGTGAATCTGGTGGCAAGCCATGATGTAGCCCGTTATACTAAATGGTACGACGACTATCCTTATAATTTTGATACAAAAATACAGGATAATTATCTGGGTACAGATTATGGCATAGCCAGCGGCTTGAAATACAAAATCCCTATGTTTGAAATCTGAGTGAGGAGTGAAGCATAAGCTATCCGTTTTATGGTTAATTTCGGATAATTTCGACTTAATCAATTTAACCTAAATGATATAGCTTATGAGACAAAGTAAAGGATTAGACTTCAAAGGACAAAATATCTATGTGGGTATAGATGTTCATTTGAAAAGTTGGGCGGTGGCGATACTCTCAGAGAGTTCGGTTCTGAAGAAGTTTAGTCAAGATCCACAGCCGGAAGCTTTACATAGATTTTTGGTGACCAATTATCCGGGAGCGACTTATTATTCAGTATATGAAGCTGGATTCAGTGGGTTCTGGACACACCACAAACTTACGGAATTAGGGATTAACAATATTGTGGTTAATCCGGCTGATGTACCGACAATGAGTAGAGAGAAACTGCGAAAGACCGATGCGG
>NZ_GL891986.1:10492-64289 GCF_000213555.1 Dysgonomonas gadei ATCC BAA-286 | reverse complement strand
ATTTTTCGTTCTTAAACGTAAACAAGAATATGTCAACTGCGTCGTCTGAAAATATACGATCCTATAATGTAAACAGCTTTTCACATGAGAGATAACACTATCGTCCTCGTGCAGCTTTAAAGTCTGCTTTGCAAAATCTGTGACTCTCGCCTATGTAAACTAATACAGGGATTTGCAGCTCCCAAACTATTGGAAGTCTGCTGTGGGAAGTCTGTTTACTATAGGATTAAAGATTGGGTTTTTCGAGCCATATAGACAATATCAGTAATACTGAAAAGGGAGATAGAAAATCCATCTCCCCCAATAGCATTACTGCATATCGTCAGGATGTTTATTGCTGACAGGTTGCTCCCCAGCAGTGCCTGTTTCCTCTTAACATCCTGACATAAAGATAAAAAATAAAAATTAATCATTAAAAAATTTGGATTTAAAATGGGAAATACTGGACGATAATATTGGTTATATTTATTATGGCAGTTTTTCGAGTGGGATAGGTGATGGCAACTTGTCGCAGGTATTCGACCGATTTGCGGTATGTGATGGTGTCATCCTCGATGTAAGGAATAATGGAGGCGGAGAGTTGACAAACAGTGAAAAACTGGCATCATATTTCTTTAATGATAAAACGCTGGTGGCTTATATGCTACACAAAACAGGCAAGGGACATGACGATTTTTCGAAACCGTACGAAATATATGTAGAGCCGGCTAATGGATTGCGTTTTCAGAAAAAAGTCGTTGTGCTGACCAACCGCAGATGTTATAGTGCAGCTAATGACTTTGTGAATATGATGCGCTATGCACCTAATGCCATACTTATGGGGGACAAGACGGGAGGAGGCTCCGGATTGCCTTTCTCTTCCGAATTGCCGAATGGCTGGTCGGTACGATTTTCAGCATCACCCATTCTGGATGCAGAGAAGAACCATATAGAATTTGGTATCGACCCCGATATATCTCAGGACATGACAGATGAAGATATGGCCAAGGGATTAGATACAATGATAGAAAAGGCCAGAGAATTACTGAAGGCTAATAAATAGCATGAATTAAAGATTGAAATAATCTTGAATCAAAAATCACTTTTTGCAAAATACTTTATCTATGTAGTTAGCTGATAACTTATAGTTCTTTGAAATTTTGATAGGCCCCCCGATCCCCAAAGGGGACTTACAGAGAGGGAAAAAGTGACAGATAAAAAATAGTGGAAAATGTGTCTAGTTTGTCAAGTTTTGTACATAAGTTATTGACTGGCAACTATCAGCTAATAGCTAAAAAGGTGTTACTTTTGTTACCTTTTTGCTCCTTAGTGTCTTTGTTGAGTTTTTTAACCACGAAGTAAAAGGAGTAACACGGAGTTTTTTTGTTAACGGAATGCTTCGCTCTGCTCAGCATGACAAGATAATTATTAATTATTAATTTTTCATTCTTAATTATTAATTGTTTTCATTGTTACCTTTTAACTATATATAGTTAATAAGTGTGAAATACACAAGGTGAAAATAATGAAAAAGCTGTCAGATGTGTCAGGTTTTAACTAAACATAGTTAATAAACTTAAATGTGGTGAGAGGTGATGGATTATAAGTTTTAAATAATAAGTTGAAAGACCTGTGTTTCTGTTAACTGATGACTGCTAACTGTAAATGTTGAGTGTCGCTTATAATGCTTTTATCGTTAAAATGAAAACTGTGTAAAAATTGAGCTGTTACCTATTATTATACTTTCTTCATCATCCTGTGTCAAATTATTGTATTAAAGCTAAATATCTAATTTTATTATATTGTGTTTTGACTTTATGATGTTAACGAAGTTGAAAAGGTTTGTTCTTAGACTGTATTTTATGTCATTTTTATGTTGAAAAACACTTTTTATTGTCATAACGATTAACCTAAAATCTGCCTGTATCAGATTCCTTTTTTGTAACTTTGTTTCTAAATCATGCTAGTTGATATAATTAGTAAAACTTATAAAAATCTTAAGATTATGCCTAAAGTTACAAGAGAAGCTGCTTTAAAGTATCACTCATCAGGCAGACCGGGAAAAATTGAAGTTATTCCCTCAAAACCCCACAGTACTCAAACCGATTTAGCTTTGGCATATTCGCCCGGTGTAGCCGAGCCATGTCTGGAGATAGAAAAATATCCTCAGACAGCTTATGATTACACAGCTAAAGGGAATCTCGTAGCTGTTATATCTAATGGTACGGCCGTTCTGGGATTGGGAGATATCGGTGCTCTGGCGGGCAAGCCGGTAATGGAAGGTAAGGGATTGCTATTTAAGATATATGGAGGAATCGATGTCTTTGATATTGAGGTGGATGAAAAAGATCCGGAAAAATTTATACAGACAGTAAAAGCAATTTCCCCTACATTCGGAGGAATCAATCTGGAAGACATAAAAGCTCCGGAATGCTTCGAGATAGAGCGACGCCTGCGCGAAGAGCTCGATATTCCGGTAATGCATGACGATCAGCATGGCACGGCTATTATATCGGCGGCGGCGTTGCTGAATGCACTGGATGTAACAAATAAGGACATTTCGAAAATAAAGCTGGTTGTGAACGGAGCAGGAGCTTCGGCAGTTGCCTGTACCAACCTCTATATGAAATTCGGAGTAAGGAAGGAAAATATAATTATGTGCGATAGTAAGGGGGTACTTACTACAAGACGTAATGATCTGAGTGATATAAAGAAATGTTTTGCGACCGATAGAGATATAACAACGCTGACTGAAGCCTTAGAAGGTGCCGATGTGTTTTTAGGTTTATCTAAAGCTGATGTATTGACAAAGGAGATGATTCGCAAAATGGGTCCCGATTCGATTGTATTTGCTCTGGCGAATCCTAATCCCGAGATTTCATACGAAGAAGCAATGGCTTCCCGCGATGATATTGTTTTTGCCACAGGCCGTTCAGATTATCCTAATCAGGTAAACAATGTGCTGGGATTTCCTTATATATTCCGTGGAGCACTTGATGTGAGGGCTACAGGTATCAATGAAGAAATGAAATTAGCTGCGGCACGTGCTATTGCCGATCTGGCAAAGGAACCTGTTCCGGATGTTATTAATACAGCCTATGAGTTGAAGCGTCTGTCTTTCGGCAAAGAATACATTATACCTAAGCCCCTTGATCCGCGTTTGCTGACTACCGTCTCTGTTGCAGTAGCCAAAGCGGCTATCGAAAGCGGTGTTGCACGTAAACAGATTACCGACTGGGATACATATGCGAATAAGCTATCGGAGATGCTGGGTTACAGCAATAAGCTTATACACCGTCTTACTCATTTGGCTAAGAGTGATCCTAAACGGGTTGTATATTGCGAGGGTAACCATATCAATATGATAAAGGCTGCAATTTTCGCACATAAAGATGGTTTGTGCCATCCTATCCTGTTGGGAAGTGAAGATCGTATCAGGAATATTGCCGGTGAAAACGGACTTGAACTGAATGGAATACAGATTATAGATCATCGTAATATATCGGAAGATGTGAGGCGTAGCCGTTATGCAAAGATATTAAGTGAAAAGAAGTCGAGAGAAGGTATCCGTTATCAGGAAGCCTTTGAGAAAATGAGCGACCGTAACTACTTTGGTATGATGATGGTGGAAACAGGTGACGCTGATGCTGTGATAACAGGAATTTACAGCCATTATCGTGAATTTGCCCGTACTGCTCTGGAAGTTATCGGATTGCGGCCGAATTATAAGCACTTTGGAGCAATGCATATTGTACAAACAAAGAGAGGCCCTTATTTTCTGGCCGATACATTGATTAATCGCTGGCCGGAAGAGGATACTCTGATCGAAATAGTGAAACTGACTCACGACGCTGTAAAATATTTTGCTACAGAGCCGGTAATGGCCATGTTGTCATTCTCAAATTATGGTGCTGATGATAATGGTAGCCCTAAGAGTATTGCAAATGCTGTACGGTACTTCCATGAGAATTATCCTGAATTCAAGATTGACGGCGAAATGCAACTGAACTTTGCAATGAACAAGGAGCTAAGGGACAGGACTTTCCCTTTCAATGCACTAAGAGGTAAGGATGTAAATACATTGATATTCCCGAATCTGAGCTCTGCGAATATATCCAGTAAGCTGCTTATGGAACTCGGTATTGCCGGCGAAAGTATCGGGCCTATCCAGATGGGACTGCGCAAACCTGTACATTTCACCGATATTGAAAGTTCTGTACGGGATATTATAAATCTTACCACTATTGCTGTGGTGGATGCGATTGCGTCTCAGGGCGGAGAATTGCAGGAGTAGAAGTAGTAGGTACTAAGTATTGGGTAATGACTTACGACTTATTACTCAATACTTACTACTCATATCAGGCCTCTCGATTTGAACTCCAGATATTTATTGATGGAGTCGATTGTCAGATTCTCGGGCTTTGACAATATTGTATAAATCCCGTACCTGTTCAGTTCTTTTACAATAAGCAGTTTGTCATACGACAGTTTTTCAGCCATCCCTTTGCGGAAAGTTTCTTCCAGATTGGAAGGTGAGGTATCCAAAACTTCGTTAAACTCCGAGTTGAGGAAGAAAGCAACCAGTACCAGGTGATCTTTGGCCATACTGCTCAGGTATTTCAATTGGCGGCGCATGCTGTTTACTGTTTCGAAGTTGGTATATAGGATTATCAGGCTTCGCTGTGTCAGTTTACGGCGTACGGTGACATACAGGCGTTCATAGTCGGCTTCCTTGAAGTCGGTTTGCTGTGCGTACAGTGTTTCCAGTATCTTGTTTCGTTGACGGCGATGCTTATCGGCAGGCAGTATTTCGTCTATTCCTTTCGAGAATGTTATCAGCCCTGCTTTATCGCCTTTGTTAAGTGCTGTACTGCATACCATTAAGGTCGAATTGATAGCATAATCGAGCAATGTAAGCCCATTAAACGGCATTTTCATTGTACGCCCTTTATCTATAAGGCAATATACAGGCTGAGACTTCTCTTCCTGATATGTATTCACCATGAGTTGGTTCATACGGGCTGTAGCTTTATAGTTGATTGTGCGGGGGTCGTCTCCGAGTGTATAATGTTTTATATGGTCGAACTCCGTAGCATGTCCTATCCGCCTGATCCTTTTCACCCCGTAATCGGTAAGGCGGTGCGATGCAGCCAGCAATTCATATTTATGCATCTCGATAAACGAAGGATATACCGCCACATCCTTATGGTTGTCGAAGATATAACGTCTGCTGACGAAGCCGAACAAACCTGACACATAAACATTCAGAGCGCCAAATTGATATACTCCCCGCCGGGTAGGGCGTAAGTCGTAATAAAAGACCTCTGCTTTGTCTACTCCCAGGGAAGTTCTGAATATCAGATCTCTTTTCTGAAATTGGAAAGGTACTTCCTCTACTATTTTTATCCTGACTTTGAACGGATATCTGTTTGTAATAGAGAAAGATATTGTATTTTGGTCACCATTTGATAGCCTGTCGGGACAATTACGCGAACCTATTATTCCTTTCTTTTGACGAAAGACGGTGAATATATCCAGCAGGATGAATACGCAGAATACACCCAATACGAGCTGCATCAGGTAGAAATATTCATCGAAAATAAAGCATGCGAAAAGTCCTATCACACATAATGCCAGTGTAATAAAGAGCAGGTTTGTAAGATAGAGACTCTTAATAAACCGTATTACCGGGGAACCTCCGCTTTGTCTATCAATTGCCATATGATTGTATCGGTAGATGTACCGTCCATTTCTTTTTCGGGTGTTAATAATACTCTGTGACGAAGCACAGGCACTGCCATTTCTTTTATATCGTCAGGCGTAATAAAATCACGGCCTCTGATCGCAGCCAATGCTTTTGACGCATTCAGTATGGCCAGGGAAGCACGAGGCGAAGCACCTAATGTTATCCATGGACTCTGACGGGTGGCAGACACTATTTGTGCGATGTATTCGAGTAAATGATGTTCAACCAATACTTTTTCCACAGCCTGACGCAAGCGGTTGAGCTTTGCAGCATCTAACACGGCGTTTATACCTACATCTATAGTTAGTTCACCTTTGTTCTGGCGGTCTAGAATAGCGATTTCATCGACGATGTTCGGATAATCCACTACTATCTTGAAGAGGAAACGGTCTAGCTGTGCTTCCGGCAGGCGATAAGTACCTTCTTGTTCGATAGGGTTTTGTGTGGCTATTACGAGGAACGGATAATCCATCTTATATGTGGTACCGTCATTTGTAACCTGACGTTCTTCCATCACTTCGAACAAAGCGGCCTGAGTCTTGGCAGGAGAACGGTTAATCTCGTCTATCAGGACTATATTGGAGAATATAGGCCCTTTCTTGAATTCGAACTTAGCGGCTCCCGGCATGAAAATACTCGTGCCCAATACATCTGACGGCATCAGGTCGGGGGTAAACTGGATACGGCTGAATCCTACATCGATTGTCTTGGCTAAAAGCTTTGCCGATAATGTTTTTGCAACACCGGGCACGCCTTCTACCAGCACATGGCCGTTAGCCAGAATAGCAACAATCATTTGTTCTATCAACTGATGCTGGCCGACAACAACCCGCCCGATTTCGTTTTTTATGCTTTGAACGCTTTGGCTCAATTCGGAGAAATCTATTCTCGACTGGAATTCTAAATCTGACATATATTTCTGTTTATTTGTTTTTTACGGTTCTGTAAAACTCTTCCAACAAGTTATTGTATCTCAGGAAGGGCTGCGTTTCAATAAAGGCTAAAGTGGATAGATCCTTATAGATATGGAATAATTCACTAAGTTTGTCTTTATTCATTCCCGATTTCGCGCTTAATACATTTACAAATTCGTTATCGATATTTTCGGTTGGCATGTAATAGTGTTTCCTGATGTAATCGAGAAAATATGCATGCCGCTTCGCCAATATTGTATTGAAATCCTTCTTTCGGTAATATAGATTACTTATTGTACCCAAAAACTCTAAGGATGAATTTACCGGGGGCTTAATAATTGGAATAGCTCGTTGGATGCGCTTCGACCGGAATAACATGAACAGCAGAAATCCGATAAGGATAACATACAATGCCACACGTAAAGGCGGATTATTTAACATTACCTTAAAATCGCTTCCTTCACCCAGTGAACCCTGCTTCTGGTATTCGTCCCAGATTATCTTGCTGTTTTTGGGCAGGTACGATAAACACCGGAACCCAAAATCGTACTTTCCGGTTTGAAGCATGTTCACATTTGCAAAAGCTGAAGGCACGGAATGCAGATAAATATGGCCTTTGCCATACTTAACATCGATGAATACGGTATCTTTCTTATTGTTAAAGGCCAAAGGTCTGACAGAGAGTTTACAGCTATCTGTATTGAATTTTACCTGTCCCTGAATACTGCCGAAACTGTATTTTTTTGCGGAGTGATCGGTAAGGTTGTAGACTGTATCTGTCTGGAAATATTTAGCATCCGTCTTTATTTTCAATGTATCCATTAGCTTTCTGTCTATTGTTTCGGCAGAAATAAAGACATTATTACCCAATCCTACAAAGTCCAGCATATACTCCATGTCAAGTTTATCAAGCGTAAAACTTGTATTTATGAATATATATGAAGTGGTGTCAGATATATTATCCAGATCGGCATACCATGAAGTGGGGTCATATTCTACCTCGGGTGTACTGTTGATTCCCACTTGCTCTTCTATATGACCTGTTGTGGAGTCGGTCTCATAGTCCGGATAATCCGAGACTGTTGATTCCTCGTATGTGTCAGAATAATCATTGTCTTCGTATGAGTATGAATCATCATAAGTAAGGTATTCTCCCACATTTTTATTCAGATTGTTATAAACTGGCATACGGGTGACACGTATATTCTTTTTATCGAAGATATCACTCAGTAACTGGTATGTAATATATGTGCCGTAAGGTCCTGTTTTAGAATTAATGAAAGTAGGAGACCAATCTACAGGCTTCGGAGCCTTAGACCTTGCGAATGAGAGTCCGAATAGTAAGAGGACAATCACCACAATAAGTGTTATCATCTTCTTATCTTTCATTGGCTATCGTTTTAGAGAAAGACTCCATCCGGTTATATATTACAGGAAAGTTTCTTTCATCAGGAATAAATTCGCCGTACCATATATAGTCGAAAATGAGTGTTGTTTCGATAAAGAGGGAACGTACAGTCTGATTTTCTATCTCATACTGGTAACTATAATTGGTCTTATTTGGTTTCCACTCTATAATTTCCTTATCTGTCAGAAGTTTCAGATTTTTCAGATATAGGAAGCGTATAACAAGACGGTAATCTTTATTTTTCAACGCATTCGCTATCAGCGAATCGAAATCCATGTTGTGTACATTCTCAGTATAAATGTCGATTTCGGGCGTATCCATCTTTTTCTTCCCAAACACTGTTCTGAAATCCACGCCGGCAAGCTTCAATATAATCAGGCATATGATAACAATCAGCGCTATCAGGACTATAACTCCCGGAAAGCCAGATCTTGCTACAGCTGAGAATATATCGGCAAAGAGGTTGAAAAACCAATTTTTAACTTTATCCCACCATGATGGAGCTTTTTCTATTCTTTTGTACTGGAAGCGATTATCGTTCTGGTATTCTTTTATTTTAGCTTCATCGGGGATTCTGAAATCTACAGCTTCCTGTGCAGGAGGTGATGCTGTAAAGGCTTGTATAGTGTCGGTCTGCGCCGGAAGATATGAGAACAGGCATACGAAGAATATAAATAATATACTCTTTATTAATGTCATATCTATCTTATTATTCAACACAGAGACCGGATTAATATGGGATGCTTGGAGGTGTATCGTTCTGGTTTCCTATACTGTCTATCTCAAATTCCAGATCATTACCTTCTATTTTATTGCGATGGCTGTAATACATCACCCCCATAGCTGTATACATGATTATATATGAGAATATAGATCCCACAAAGAGAATCATCATGGATAAGATGAAGAAAAAATCGTTGGCAAAAAATTGAACCTGAAACGTACTTGCTATCAACCCTATATAATAGGGTATGGCAAATACAGAACTAATTAAAGAGAGTATAATGACAAACACCAAGCCATAACCTAATGTTATCCAGAAATTATTCCTTACTAATTCGATGCTTCGTTGGAAACTATCCATAATACCTAGTTCTTCGTTGATATATGCATATAGATAAAATCCCAGATAAACCATAACAATAATACATGGTATAATGCACAGAACGAAACCTATCAAGAACGCCAGCCCAAAAAGAATTGAAGCGCCGAAAGCAGGCAGTGCTGTTTTGGCTACCTGTCTCCATACTTCTGCGTTGTTGACCACCCCGTCTTCCGACTTTACATAGTATGCTATATAGGTTATGGTAAATAGTCCCATGAGGAACATAGTAACTAGTAATAATATATAGGCTATTATTCCGCCAACGACAGAGAGGAAAGAATATTCATCGAAGAGCATATCCATCGCTCTCGTATTATAACTACCGGCTCCCATCGCATAATATATTTTGAACAGGTTCGGAAGCATAAATACCGCTATTAGCAATACTGGTATCAGATAGACCAGCCCTCTGGCAATAGGCCCAAAATTCTGCTTAATAAATTTTATTGCCATATCGAAATTGCCGCTAAAATCGCGGTTTCCGTTCAATCTGATTTTTTCATGTGTCTCCATTCACTTTTTTGTTTACGAGGTAAGGATAATAAATAAAATACCATATAATAAATAAAGCCGACAGGCATATTATTGTCAGTTTAAGATATACAGGCATATCTGTCAAGCGGGTAATATAGCTTTCTATAAAGGCAGCTACTACAAAGACAGGAACTAAACCTACAACTATTTTTACTGCATCTTTTACTGCTTTCTGCACGGCATCTATCCGTTTGTAGGTGCCGGGGAACAGGATACTGTTTCCCAAAACCATACCTGCGCCTCCGGCGATAATAATAGCCGATATTTCCAACGTGCCATGCAACCATATGATAGACGCTGATTCGCCAAGTAACCCGTATTGGTAGAAGAAGTACTGAAAAACACCCAGCATTACTCCATTAGAAAACATTATGTAAACTGTACCCACCGAACAAAGTATGCCGAAAATGAAAGCATAGAATGCTACTCTGATATTATTGGTTCCTATGCCAAAAAACATCCACCCTTTAGCATCATCTTTATATACGGCCATCGGATCACCGTTTTCTATGTTTTCGAGAGTCATGTTCACGTATCCCTGCCCGAGTACTACGCTTGCAAAGTTAGATTCCTGTTGCAGGGAGAAGATTCCTAGCAGTACACCTGCGAACATGAACAAGAACGCATAGAGCATATTCTTTCTGTACCTGTACATGATAAGCGGCAATTCGGTTTTCCAAAAACGAAGGAAACGGCCGTTCTCTTTTTTGCGGTATTGGTATATATTAATAAAATATCGGCCGGCTAGCTGATTGAGATATCTTACCGTCTGCGATTTGGGATAGAAAGTGCGTGCATACGAGAGGTCGTCTGTAAGTTCTATAAAATTGTCAGCAAGTGTTTCAGCCGGAATATCTTTATTTTTGGTCTGACTGTCTATCTGCTGCCACTTATTCCTGTTTTCCTTAACAAAGGCGGCTTCTCTCATTAGTTTGTAGTTCGTATTTTGAATTATTATCGCAAATATAAGTCTTTGCCTAAAAAGAAAGAAAGAAATACCGTAATAATCATACAAAAAAATTAAATTTGTCAATTATAAATGATAGAGGGTATCTGGTGTTATGGTTTCTGGCTGTTATAAATAGAACACAAAATAGATACTGGTACCAACAGCTTGACACTTTATTTTATTTATCGAGATGATTATTGAAGTTCAAACAACACAAAATGTAACTATAGATTATGAAACTGCTGGCGTAGGACAGCGTATACTGGCTTATCTACTCGATCTTATTGCTATTGTTGTGTGGGTCATCGGTTGGTTTTGGATTTTGGGAACGGTGGCTTCTTTTGGTATAAATCAGGCTTTCAACGGGGATATTTTTGCCGTTTTTTTTGTTATCATTATCTTTTTTCCTGTAATATTTTACGATTTACTTTTCGAAACGTTAAATAACGGACAGAGCCCCGGTAAAATGGTCATGAAAATAAGGGTTGTCAATGTTGATGGTACAGCTCCTACTTCGAGTTCTTTCCTCATAAGGTGGCTTTTTCGTTTGATAGACTTTTCCATGACAGAAGGTTTTCTGGCGGTAATCATGGTAGCTGTGACTAAAAAATCGCAACGTTTGGGCGACCTCTTGGCCGGAACTACTGTGATAGACCTGAAATTGAATAACCGTAACAGAGAATTATCTATTACTGATCTCGATTTCCATGAAGATTATAAAGTGACTTATATAGACGTTCTGGATAGACTATCCGATAAGGATATTCAGACTATCAGTTCTATAATAGAAGATCAGCGCATGCGCGACAGTGATTACTTCAACCAACGGTTGGCCGAACGCATAAAGTCCATTACAGGATATACTTATAATGGCCCCGACAGGGTATTTCTTCGTAAAGTGGTAAGTGATTACAATTATCTGGCGGTGCAGGAAATGTAAAAGATAAGACTGTATGATGTAGGCAGAGTGGGCAAACATACCTTATCCCGTTTCTGGATCTATTTATAAAGCGTCGATCTTTGGAATTTTCGCTATTATTATATTATTCTTTACTATATGTTCTTCAGGCTTTAACCCTGAAACAACCCTTTTCATCCAACCTTTTTCTTCTGAATTGACTGTTGTGCCTGAAAATTCGTCGGCTAGAGATAGTACAGAAAAGCGTACCATTGAATAAACAGAATGCATCTTTGTTTTCATAGCTGGAATAGTTTGTTACTGTGACTAATACGTTCCTATTTATAAAGATGCATTCTGGTTTCCAAAAGTTGCAAGGGTATGAAATATTATTTATTTATTTTTTCGTTTTCACTTTAGTCGCTGGTGCAGGTTTCTTTTCTGCGGCTTTTGGCTTAGCTTCCGTTTTTGCCTTTACTGCAGGTTTTTCTGTCGTTTTTTTAGCTATAGGCATAGCTTTATCAGGTTCAGTATTCACGTTGGTTGCCTGTTCAGCCTTATCCTCTGCTTTGACGTCTGCAACAGTAGTTTTTACTTTCGCTTCTTTTTTCGCAGGTGCAGGTTTTAGAGGAGGTTTATCTGTAGCTTCGGGTGCTAAAACTTTTTTCTTTGCTTCCAGTTTCTTTATTTTATCTTCCAGCCTGTCTATTTCGTCTGCCTGATTGTGAATAGTTGTCAGCAGGGCGTTCAATTCTTCGTTTTCGATCGAGCTAGGGAATTCAGCATCGACTCTTTCCTTGAAGTCACTCAGTACATTCATATAGGTGTTAAATGCTTCGTATGGAGAGCCATAAGGGCTGAACGGAAGGTCATGTTTTGTTCCCATATAGTAGAAGTGGTCACTCGATTGTAGATAATTCCAGTCTTGTAGCAACCTTCTGGATTGACTCATACCCACACGTTCAGCTACTTCGTATAGCTTATGAAAAGCTTCCTGTTGCAATGTATTACCCAACCATGCCGATATATCCCTTTCTTCACCTACCCATGATATCGGGTGCATAGACGAGATGCTGTCTACGGGTTTCAGCATATTAAGCACTTCGGAAGGGGTGGCAAATCCGATATTCTTTTCTGCTGCAAATCGAGGTAATGCTCTCATAAAATCGAATATACCCGAGCTTTTCTTCTGGAAATTACCCAGTGCCTCGTAATTCATAAACAGGTTAACTATCTGCTCTTCCTTAGGAGTGGCGGCAATCCAGTTGATAAATTTATCGGCGGTAAGCGGGTATTCACTCCAATTGTAGTTAGAGAAGCGGGTCGCGATATCGTCACTGAATCGAGGATTACGCATCAACAGTTTCAGTTTCGGTTGCACTGCCGATTTATATACATAGTTAGGGCTTTTCCAACCCAATGTCCTTTTTGCGCCGGGAGTTATCATCCCTGCGAACCCCATATCGTAGACAAGTTCAGCAATGTCGTCCGAGTAAATCAGTTCCGTATTACGGAATATTCTTGGACGTTGCCCGAACAGGCTTTCAATTTTATCGTCGTGTTCTTTTACTTGCTTTTTAAA
The DNA here is from genome assembly GCF_000213555.1 of Dysgonomonas gadei ATCC BAA-286. Taxonomy (GTDB): domain Bacteria; phylum Bacteroidota; class Bacteroidia; order Bacteroidales; family Dysgonomonadaceae; genus Dysgonomonas; species Dysgonomonas gadei. The sequence continues at coordinate 51,174 of NZ_GL891986.1, read as the reverse complement.
CCCTTCGGGGTCGATAAGGGAAGCCAGTGAATGTCCTTGTGTTTCGGATAAGAATTCGACACATCCGGTATCGGCCAGTTCTTTGAATCCGTCGATTACTTCCGGTGCATATATTTCCATTTGGTCTAATGCCACGCCCGAAATTGAGAATGAAGCCTTAAATTTGCCATTATATTCCTTTATCATTTCCAGTAGCAATCTGTTGGCCGGAACAAAGGAAACTTCAGCTACCCGTTGAATGAAATCTTCATTGGCGAAATCGTCATAATAATAGTGGTCGCCTCCGATATTGAAAAACCTGTACCTTTTCAGGCGGTGCGGTTGATGTATCTGGAAGTAGAAACAAATATTTTTCATAATTTATATTGTTGTTTTATTTACACAAGTTATTATATATATCCCGTACTTTCTGTCCGGCATATTCCCATTTGATATTATCCACCTCGGCTTTCCCCTCTTTGCTGAGGAAATCAGCCATGGCATCATATGTACAAATAGAATATATGGCGTCAGCCATGGCATCTACATCCCAATAATCTGTTTTTATGGCTTTGTCCAGTATTTCGGCACAACCTGACTGTTTGGATATAATGGTAGGAATGCCGCACTGCATGGCCTCCAGCGGGGAAATACCGAAAGGCTCGGACACTGATGGCATTACATATACATCGCTGCGTTTCAACATTTCATATACTTGTTTTCCTTTTAGGAATCCTGTGAAATGGAACCGGTCCGATATACCCTTTTCGGCAGCCAGATACAGCATGCGTTCCATCATGTCGCCACTGCCTGCCATAACAAACTGTATGTGCTTGGCTCTTTCCAGTACGCGGGCAGCTGCTTCCACAAAGTATTCCGGACCTTTTTGCATGGTTATGCGTCCGAGGAAAGTAACGACTTTGTCTTTTATCCCTTTTTCGGTGTTAATGGCGAGTATTTCAGGACTTAAAGGTTCTACGGCATTGTGTACTGTGGTTACTTTTGCCGGGTCCTGATAGTATTTTTCAATTACCGTCTGCCGGGTAAGATTACTTACACAAATAATATGGTCGGCATGATCCATCCCGTTTTTCTCCATTTGGTATACCTGTGGATTTACATTCCCGCGACTACGGTCGAAGTCTGTCGCATGTACATGTATAACCAATGGTTTGCCCAAGATGTTTTTGGCATGTATGCCTGCTGGATATGTAAGCCAGTCGTGAGAATGAATAATGTCATAATCGTGGGTGCGGGCTATAACTCCGGCCATAATCGAATAGTTATTTATCTCTTCAAGGAGATTGTCGGGATAACGTCCCGAGAATTCGATACAACCCAGATCATTGGTGTACATATAACTGAAATCGGCATAAATGTGATCCCGCATGTTATAATATTCCTGAGGATCCATATATTTTGAAAGCCTTTCGCTTACATAATCCCAATAAACATCTTTCCATACAACAGGGGTATTGCATGCCCCGATGATTTTCAGAAAACTCTGGTCTTCATCCCCCCTTGGCTTGGGTATTACAAATGTGATATCCATATCAGGCTGCATAGCCATACCTTTGGTAAGGCCATAGCTTGCAGTTCCGAGCCCTCCTAATATATGAGGAGGAAACTCCCATCCAAACATTAATGCTTTCATATAGTTTCAAAATTAAGCATTAATGAAACAGAGAAAATAGCAAGTGTCAATTTTCCTTCTCTCATTAATATTTTTTATACGGTTAATACTTTTCTTAATATTCATCTGCAAACGCTTTTTGTAGGTTTAATGCCCTGATAACCCCTGCCACACTGATGGAGTACGATATAGGTCCGTGCCCAAAATATGGGATACTGCCATCATAGAGAGCCGAGAGTGAGGCGATACAATCGTTCGACATCTCATCTTCTATCCCGATGAGCAGACGGTCGAGAAATGAATAGCCGCTCCGTTGGAATATTTTCAGGTATGCTTCCATATAGGGACCAAGCAGCCAAGGCCATGAGGCTCCGTTGTAGGCACTATGAAGTTTGTCGGTTATGGAACCTTCACAGCGCGGTCTGAACCCGATACTCTTTGGACTGAGCGATCGTATGCCTTTAGCTGTCAGCAACTCTTTGGTGACAATGTCTATTATGGATTTACTTTGCCGTTTGTCCAGAAGCGGGTAATCCTGTGATATAGCCAGAAGCATATTGGGTCTTACACTCCAGTCTACATAATTGCCTACTACATAGTCGTACAGGTAACCGCCATCGTTATAAAATACTTCCACAAATGAAGTTTTTACTATTTCGGCTAATAAGCCCATCTTCTTTTCTAGTTTGGCGTCTTCCTGATGACGGGCGATATCCTGATTAAACATTAAGGCGTTATACCAGAAAGCATTGACTTCCACCAGACAGCCGGTACGGGGTAGGGCATAGTTGCCTGCTCCTGCAGCATTGTTCATCCAGCTCGGGAACCCTACGCGATTGTCTACGCTTAGCAATCCGTTTGTCAACGGGGTAAGATTAGGGTGTTTCCCTTCTTGTATAAAAGCTACGATTTTGTTGACTAGAGATGCGTATTTGCTATAAAAACGTTCTTTTTCTGTATCCGAAAACCGTTTCAATCCCCAAAGTACCCAAAGCAGTACATCTGCATTATTTATATCTTTGAGAAAACCCGTCAGAGGTTTCCCTTGCATAAATGCCTCTATGGTAGGTATGGCAGTATCCATCACTTCTTCGAATGCATCGAGCTTGCCAAGACCGAGAGTAAGACCTGGGAGAGACATAAATTGTTCTCGTGCGGTAACGTTACCCCAAGGATATCCATTCAGTAGATATAATTCGTCTTTAGACGGACGGAAATAGAATTGGTGGCCGGAATTCTTGAGGCAATTGTAGAAGGAAGAACGTGGAGTACGTTCTTTTACACCCTCATCGAATAATGCTGATAATCTGCCTGTATCGGCATGGACGTCACTAGCTGAAAAAATAATGGATTCACCTTTTGTTATAGGTAGTTCGAAATACCCCGGAACGTATAAATCTTCTTTATACGGCAGGCCTTCTTCCTTATCTCTATCATATTCTATACCTTTATACCAATTGGGATCGAAAACAAAGTTCACCTCTTTGTTAAATTGCATGTACAATTCTGGATAACCGCTATACATACACATACTGATGCCGTTTTCTACTTCTTTATAGCCATGCTCGGCCACCGTGTTTTCTACCGTTAGGGTGTTGATCTCACGGAATGCAAGAAATGGTTTGAAACGTATGGTTGTAGGAGAATGTGCATCAAGGAGAGTATACCGGATGAAAATAGTATTGTCTTCGAGTGAAAACATTTTCTCCTTCGACAGGATTACTCCGCCAACCCTGTATATGGTACGCGGCAATGAGTCGCAACTAAACTCGCGGATATATTTGTGTCCCATAGGGCTGTAATTATCCCCGTCGTATTTATGTATTCCCAGATTGAAATCGGCTCCGTGTTGTATGACTGTTTCATCAAAAGAGGAAAGTAATACATGATTCGAATTGTCCAGTTTGGGTACCGGCATAACGAGTAATCCGTGCTGTTTGCGTGTGTTGCATTCTACCAGTGTAGTACAATGATAAGCTCCACGGCGGTTTGTCCTGAGTATTTCCCTGCGCAGAGAATATTCAAGGTTGACCATCCGTGACTTGTCGAATTTGAGATAAGTATTAGTTTTGCTATAATCCATAATTTTTTAACAGTTATACTGTTTATACATAACTGAATAAGTCAGGATACTTTATCCAGAACCTATTTCTGATCTTAAAGATAGCAAAAATGTTAATGAATATTCCAAATTGCGCATAATGTTTATTAACATAAAAACAAATACGAAAATGTACGTTACTTAGTTGTACTTATTTAGAATTATTTTATATTAGATGCGTATTTTTATTTATAACAAAAGATATTAACTTTCAGTTTTTTAATAAAGCAGAATTGAGGTGTTTAGTGCAACTTATTATTTAAACAGGTTTTAAATGAATAGTATTTTTATATCTTTGTAATCCGAAAAAACAAGGTAGCTTAAGGTGGCGGAATTAATTGTTGCTTTGTTAAGTTTATATACAAGAGGTAGCAGAATTGAAACAATGTGTCATTAAATATATTCTTGTATTTATATATATAGAATCCTAATATAATTTTTTATGCTGGACATGCTTTCATTTATAACATGGGATGTAAACCCTGAAGCTTTTTCTCTCTTTGGTAGGGAAATTCGTTGGTATGGCATTTTATGGGCAGCGGGAGTTCTTTGCACAACGATAGTGGTGCAAAGGATGTATAAGTCGGAAAAACTTCCGGAGAAATGGTTCGATTCACTGTTCTTGTATGTGCTTACAGGCCTGGTTATAGGTGCCCGGCTGGGACATTGCCTGTTTTATGATCCGGTGTATTACCTGTCCAATCCCCTTAAGATACTGATGGTGTGGGAAGGCGGACTGGCAAGCCATGGCGGGGCGATAGGTATGACTATTGGTGTATGCTTGTATTCGCTCAAGATAACCGGGCAAAAGATGAACTGGAAACATCTGGGTGTATTTGCTCTCATCGGTCTGGTTTTAGGTGGTCTATGCCAATATATCTATGGGCTGACAGCCAGTTCTTCTCCTTCTCTGGGTTTTGGTGAGTCCGCTTTTATGGGCTTCCTTATCGGGATTTGTGTATCTATGGTGTATACAACAAGAGAAATGACTGTAAAGACTCTGGACCGTCTTGTGGTTGGGGTAGCCATAGGGGCAACGTCGATCCGTCTGGGCAATCTCATGAATTCCGAAATATACGGGGGACCTACGACTTTGCCTTGGGGTTTCAATTTTATCAGGGATCCTAAATGGCATCAGCCTCTCAATATGGGAGGATCGGGTGAATTGCCTTGCCATCCTACACAAATATACGAAGCACTTTTTTATTTGTTTTTATTCGGGTTAGGTTTGTATTTGTATTATAAGACCAATGCAAGAAACAGAACAGGACTTATTCTGGGGATATCGCTTATCGGTATTTTCTTTTCAAGGTTCTGTATAGAGTTTATTAAAAATATTCAGGAACCGTTTGAGATGGAAATGATAGATACATTCGGTATTAATATGGGGCAGCTGCTCAGTATTCCGTTTGTAATCTGGGGTATATGGCTATTGTATAGTGCTCTGACAAAGAAAGAACCGGAGGCGGGCGCTATACCCAAAAACAGTAATGTGAAAAAGAAATAGCATAGAGGGGTTTCGGAACAACAGGTATTTACAAGAAAATAGTTTAATTATAATACACTACACTACTTAATCAAGATAGTATGTTAAAACCAATTCCAATAAAAGATGACTTATTCTATATCGGTGTAAATGACCGGACAAAGCATCTTTTTGAAAATCTCTGGCCACTGCCTAAAGGAGTTTCTTACAACTCCTATCTTATTTCGGATGAAAAAACAGCATTGTTCGATACTGTTGATATTTGCTATTCCGATATTTTCTTTCATAAACTGGAAATAGCTTTGAACGGAAAGTCGCTCGACTATGTGATTATCAATCATATGGAGCCGGATCATTCCGGTTCTCTCGGTCTGCTGAGAAACAGATATCCCAATGTAAAGGTTGTAGGTAACAAGCGTACGGCCGACATGGTGCAAGGCTTTTACGGTATAACTGACGGTGTGATGGTGATTGACGATGGAGACCAGTTATCTTTGGGTAAACATAACCTGGTCTTTAATCTCACCCCCATGGTACACTGGCCGGAAACAATGATGACATACGATACTACCGACAAGATTATCTTCTCAGGAGATGCTTTCGGTACATTCGGTACGCTGGACGGGGGGATAACCGATACACAACTGCATCCGGAACGCTATTATGACGAAATGATACGTTACTACTCTAATGTGGTAGGTAAGTTCGGTTCTCCGGTGCAGAAAGCTTTGGAAAAACTGGGATCACTGGATATAAAAATGATTTGTTCTACTCACGGGCCAGTATGGACTATCGATGAGCAGATTAAAAAAGTGATCTCTATCTATGATAAACTCAGCCGTTATGACGGAGACGAAGGTGTAGTGATAGCTTATGGAAGTATGTACGGAAACACCGAGCAAATGGCCGAAACGGTTGCTTATGAGCTGGCTCAGCAGGGTATAAAGGAAATTATCCTGCACAATGTATCCAAACGTTCGCATTCTTATATCATCCGTGATATCTTTAAGTATAAAGGGCTGATTGTAGGTTCACCTACATATAACAATAAGCTGTTTCCCGAAGTGGAATACCTGTTGTCGAAAGTAGAAGGACGCGATATGAAACATCGTTATTTCGGATATTTCGGCTCATTCACATGGGCCGGGGCTGCCGTGAAACGTTTGGCTCAGTTTGCTTTGGATACTAAGTTCGAAGTGATTGGCGAACCTGTAGAGATGCGTCAGGCAATGCGCCACGATACCTATGATGCCTGTATTTCGTTAGGGAAAGCAATGGCTGACAGGCTGAAACAAGACAGATAAAGTCTTTAAATTATAAGTTATAAATGATGAGTTATGAGTCTCGTACTCGTAGCTCATTTTTTATTCTTTATACTCTTTAAATTTCTCCATTATTTCCTCGTATCTTTTTTCACCCACATAGCGTTCTTTAGCTTTAAATTCTTTGGAAAATAAACTTCTGGAATCGTTATAGTCCTTATAGTCTAAGCCCGCCAGATCTGAAAGGGAATAGATGAAATCTTCGGTAGAATAGGGGCGTTTATCGTCAAATATAAGATCAGCATGTTTTTTTCTGTACGATGGCGACATCCATATCATAAAAGGTATTTCGCTCATGGTTGGTGATACCTTCTCATATGCGTGCCCGGCAAATTCACGATAGTCGTATAATTCTTCCCCGTGGTCGGAGAAGTATATCATCACTGCATCTTCTTTCTGGCGGCCTTTCAGTGTATTTATGATGCTGCTTATTATGTAATCGTTGTATAGAACAGAATTGTCGAATTTGTCAATTGTCTTTTTAGCTTTGTCATCTCTGTAGGGTGCATCCGCAACCAGATTGTCCTTTTTATTATTGTATACAATATATTCTTTAGGGTATCTGAATTCGTAGGCCATATGATTGCCTATCAGGTGTATGAGTATCAGCTTGTTATTTCTGTTATTAGCACTTTCATCGAATATTTTGTCCAATACAGGCAACACAATATCGTCATGTTGCTTATATGTAGCTACATTGTATTTCTTTTTCGCCAGAGTTAGCAGAATATCGTAGCTGGATTTGCAGTCTTCACTGAATTCCTGATTGCTTACCAGATAGGTATCGTATCCGCTGCGGTTAAACAACTCGTAAAGAGATGGTTTTTCTGTGAAGTATTCCGGATGCTTCAGTTCGGACATAGACAACACGGAACGCATGACCGGAATGGTGTGTACTTGTGGCGCAACAACGTCCTGATATACGATGAGGCTGTCACCAAGCTGGGATAGCAACGGATTGGTATTACGCGGGTAGCCATACAGCGACATATGATGTTTGTTCAGCGACTCGCCTATCACAACCACAATTGTAAGCGGAACAGTATCTTTCCGAAGAGTCTCTACTATATAATCTTCCTTCTGCCGCTCTTTTATTGTTTTTATTTCATAGCTGGTCCTTAGTTTGTAACTGACAAATGTTTTATAGAAGTTGACAAAGTAAACCGAACGGGAAACCCTGTTGATGCCGACAATACATAAGATAATGACAATGCTTAAAGAGAAAAGCAGTTTATTATCTGCTATTTTTAATTTTTTGAACGATTTCATCGTACAAATCATCACAATTGGGATTGCTGCATAAATCAATACGCCGGCAATGACCCATATACTTAAATAATGAGCGACAAATTCTTTACTTTCTTCGGGATTGGTTTCGAACAGGCTGGTTACACTGTTTTGTTCCAGCATCACCCGGGCAAAAAGAAGGTATGCCAGAAAGATAGAACCCGGAATAACCGATATAGCCAGCATTACCGAATATACAATCTTCTCCGATTTGGAACTTAGAAAGAGTGATAATACCCATATCGCTGCAAATAGTAATCCGCAAACCACAAATACAGCCACTTTGTCTATGAAGGTAAAGTTTTGAGCAAGAGGACATAATATTGGCACCAGAAGCAAGATGTAAAACAAGAAAAAGAATTGTATTTTCTTTCGTTTCAGTATATTTAATACCTCCCCCATTAATTGTACAGTTTATTAGGTTTAAATCTTTTAATAGTTAGTTATAGTTCTATATATGAAAGAGCATTTATATGTATCCGAAAATATAACAGTCAGTCATTGTTGTACTTGTATATACAATAAGTACGCTTACGACCTTAAATACCTCTTCAAAGAGTACAAATATAGTATTTTATTCTTACTTTTGATACAGCTAAAAATTGGTAATATCGTATAAATAAATATGAGTAAACGAACACCAAAAAGACTCAAAAATAAGTTACCCAGGAATAACTATCTGTTAACAAAACCTGCATATCTGGGAGATAAAGATATTCCTATGTCGGTAGAGTTGTTGCAATACGATTCTATGAGGATGGAAGTAAAGAATATATCTTTACAGACCCCTTTGAAAAGTAGCATTGACAACTCAAAAGTAAATTGGTTCAGGGTCCAGGGTATTTCTGATGCGGCAGAAGTGAACCGTATCTGCCGGGAATTTGATCTTCATGGATTCGATGTGAAAGATTTACTGGCCGACCAAAGGGTTGTGAAAATCGTAGCTTATGATAAGGTAACCTTTATACTGATGTCCTCTTTTTATCTGGAAAGCGATACTTCCAATATAGATGATATGCAGGTTGCATTTATTTTTGGTGAAAACTTTGTCATTAGTTTTCAGGAAGCTCTTGTTCCTATCTTTGAAGAGGTAAAACAGGATATTGAAGAAAATAATGGAATGATACGCCAGAAGAGTACGGACTTTTTGCTTTATATCCTTCTGAATGCCGTAAACTTGTCCAATATCAACACTCTGATGACAGTGGAGGATAAACTGGCCGATATCGAAGACCAGCTGATAATGAGGAAAGATTCTGTCGATATCCTCCAGTTTATGCACCGGTGCAGGGTCAATTATATGCATATCAAGCGTACGGTGATAGCACTCAGGGAAGAATATAGCAACCTGCTGCATAATACCAATAAGTTGATAAAAGAAGAGAATATCGTCTACTTCAATGACTTTGACGACCGTATGCGTACGACATTGGGCGATCTGGCTTCATTCCATGAATCCCTGACTTCGTTGCTGGATTTATATTATAACAATAATAATCTGAAGATGAATGAAATAATAAAGCGTCTGACGATTGTATCTACTATATTTATCCCTCTCACCTTTATGGTCGGCGTATGGGGGATGAATTTTAAGTTTATGCCTGAGATAGAGTGGGAGTACGGTTATTTCTTTTCGTGGATAGTTTTGGCTTTGGTTGCCTTGTGTACCTATCTGTGGATGAGGAAACAAAAATGGTTTTAAAAGCCTGCTAACAGTTAGCAGTAAAATATTCGTAAACTAAAAAACTCGTAACTAATATATAAATAACGATGAAAAAAACAGCTTGTATATTATTAATTTCATTATTTATACTTCCTTTAAGCCATTCAGGTAATACTCTGTTTTCACATGAAAGTCAGGTTGTAAAGCCAAAAGACGACATAAAGAAAATGTTTGAGAAGGGACTCTATACCGAAATAATAGAAGAATATGGAAATACGCCCCGTACATCATCGGCTGAAGAATTATCGTACGTTGCAGAATCTTATATAAGGCTGAACGACTTCCCCAATGCTTCCCGGTATGCTGATATGGCAATCCAAAAAGATGCGAAATCTGCACGTGCACTCTATGTAAAAGGCTCTATCAGCAGTGCAAATGGAAATCATACACAGGGTATAACTGATATACAAAAGGCTATAAGTCTCGCTCCGAAACAGGCTGAATACTATACCGGCCTTGGTGATATTTATTTTGCTCAGGATGATTATACAAAAGCTTTGACTAATTACAGAAAGGCGGTAAATCTGCCTAATCCATCGGAGAAAGCCTTTTATATGATAGGTGCAGTATATGCTAATCAGGACAATGTAAAACAGGCATTGGATACTTTTTATGTGGCTAAGTCGAAAATAGAGAAAGACAAAGAATTATACGTTACTGTACTGAATAATATCGGAAAGATTGAGTTCGATAATAAAAATTACAAGGATGCATCTGAGGCATACAGGGAACTGACCGAATACTTTCCCGATGATTACTATTCTCTCGAAAAACTGGTTGAATGTTACAATGCTTTAGGTTATTACAGCCGTGCAGATGTGTCGAAGGCGAGATTATATACTGCGTACGAGCAGGGCGAACTTTGGAATACCAGCATTGCGGATATGTTCTGTGTCGACCATTTTACCGTAGCTGATAGAGACGTATCGGCATATGAACGCTTCGAAGTATCACCATGCCGTACTATTACCAAATATATATTCTACGTAGCGGACAAAGATGGCCGCATCGATTCCACGATTACTCTCGAGTTCACTCCTGCCGAAGAGGAAGGTAAGTCCGGACGTTTCGATCCTGTGATGCAGAAAGGAGCGGATAAATATGGCTTTAATGTCGTGTATGACGGCAATCTGGCTTATACTACACTGCAATCGGTTGTAAAAGATATTATAGATGGTAAAGTTGATCCGAAACCTTATGTGAAGTAAATTACGAGAAGATGATATACTGTTTACTCATTTCTATCCCTTTTCTTCACTCTCACCACATCTCCGGCATCAGGGGTTAATTTCGTATATCCATATAGGGAGACTATACCTAATATGGCAACAAAGATGAATGCCAGACGAAAATCCGCAACCGAATAATGGCCGGTACTGCCGTTTATCATATTTGAGAACCGGAGGAATACTGCGCCCATAGCTATACCCATACCGGTCGACATTTGCTGTACTGTGCTGTATAGCGTATTGGCGGCTGTCATCCGTGGTTGTGGTATGTCTGCGAAGGCAAGTGTGGTAATGGCGCTGAACTGCATGGAACGGAACATCCCCGACAGGAACATGACCACCACGATTAATACGACTGGCGTAGTCGGTAGCAGGAGTGCCGTGAAGAATGTAAATACGGCAACCATAAATCCGTTGCTGATAAGTACTGTGCGGAAATTATAATGGCGCATGATCCATATCGTAGCAGGCTTCATAACAAGGTTTCCGGCCATGGTGGCAAGAAACAGCGTTCCCGATTCGAAAGGGCTTAGGCCAAATCCTTCCTGAAACATCAAAGGAACAAGGTAAGGTGCTACCCCGATTACCATGCGTGATATTGATCCCGTGAATATCGTAACCCTGTATGTTGGTATCCTGATTACCGAATAGTCTATCAATGGGTTGGATATATGCCGTGAATACCGGATATTAAAAGCCAGCAGACCAATACTGAACAAAATGACTATCCCCGAAACGTAGTATGGCACTTCGGTGCGGCTTAGTAATTCCACTCCATACATAAATCCGGCTAAGGCAAGCCCGCTGAGGACGAATCCCACAAAGTCGAAATGCCGTTTTACAGGAGTGTCGTCTTTTTCTTCGGGGATATGATGCCATGCAAGAACAACACAGACAATACTGATTGGTATATTCAGGTAAAATATCCAGTGCCAGTGCCAGTATGTAGTAAGGTAACCTCCCACCAGCGGTCCGAGTATAGGGGCAACCAGTGCAGGCCATGTGATATAAGCCATAGCGGTCACCAGGTTCTCCTTGGGTGTGGTTTTCAGTACAGCCAAACGGCCTACGGGCGTCATCATAGCCCCGGCCATCCCTTGAAATATGCGAAAGATAACGAACTGAGTCAGGTTCTGCGATGTACCGCAAAGGGTAGAAGCCAGTATAAAAAGAATTATAGACAAGCAGAATACCTTGCGTGTTCCGAAACGGTCGGCAATCCATCCGCTGACAGGGATGAATATGGCCAATGCAATCAGGTAAGATGTTACTCCGGCACTCAGGTGCACGACATCCGTCCCAAACGACTTGGCCATGGCAGGCACAGCCGTATTCACAGCAGTAGTATCAAGCCCTTGCATAAAGAAGGCAATAGCAACAATGAGGGAAACTGTGTAGGACTTGTTTAAAATCTTCATTTGTGAATACCGAATCTTAAAATTCGGGTGCAAAGGTACTACTTTTCAGGGAGAAAGCTTTGGTTAAACCTCTATATTAAACAAGTTTCTGTTGTTATATTTTCCTAAATTTTCGGCATTATACCTGATATCTTCATCATACCAGTCGGCTATATCTATCCCTGTAAGTACAGCGCCTCCTTCTATATCTAATTGGATGAAATTATGGTCGGTACATGTAATATCCAATCCGCAGGGAACAGCATATGTATAACCTCCTGCCGATTCGCCGTCGATATCATCCTGCGGTATAGCATATACAATGTATTTTCCCGGAATCACATTCTCAAACTTGTATTTTACTGTTTCCCCTTCTTCCGACTCATCAGTCAATAAGGTTATAGTGCTGCCTGTTTCTATGTTTTTCAGGCAAACATTCATTGCCGGCACATAATCGCTGGGGTAGTAAATAAATCCTTCTATAGATCCATATTTATTGCAGGATGTACAGATTATAAGTAGTAAACTTATGACAAAGAGGGCTTTTAGAGGTTTCATGGTTCCTGGGTTTTTAGTTTGGATAAAATACAAATGACTTATTAAAGATAGTTTCTTTTTCTATACGGAGGTATAATGGACAGGATAAATGCAAAGAAATTATCGATTCTAATCAATGGAGAATGATTTTTTAGTTTTTATTAACCATGTTTAGTTAAAATCTGACACATCTGACACGTTTTTCATTATTTTTATCTTACATCTTTTACATCCGTTAACTATATATGGTTAAAAGGTAACAAGAAATCAGTGAACAGTTAGCAGTCATCAGTTAACAACTTGTGTCTCGTGTCTTGTCTACTCGTAACTTCCCCAAAAGGTAACAAAGGTAACAGAGGTAACAGATATATCAGTAAACAGTCATCAGTAAACAGTTAACAATATTCTCTCGCAAAGACGCAAAGACTCAAAAAGGTAACAAAGGTTACACCTTTTACAATTAACAACTTGTATCTCGTATCTTGTCTACTCGTACCTTTTTACTTATTACTTAAAACTCATTACTTGTTAAAAAGTAACAAAAGTAACACCTTTTTAGCTATTAGTTGATAGTTGTCAGTCAATAGCTTATGTACAAAACTTGACAAACTAGACACATTTTCCACTATTTTTTATCTGTCACTTTTTTCCTCTCTGTAAGTCCCCTTTGGGGATCGGGGGCCTATCAAAATTTCAAAGAGCTATCAGCTAACAGCTAAAGGCTACCGGCTAAATATATAGATAAATGATTTAGTTTTTGATAATGTGAATTAGTAGCTTCAATTACTTATTCGCATTCTTAATTAATTTCCGGTTTTCCTTACATTTTAACAATATAAGGTTAATAAATGAAAAACAGGAGGGTAACCTAACTGATAATATTTATAATTGACATAAGCAGAATATGTTATCCTGACTAAATTCGTTATCTTTGGCTACGATAAAAAAGGAAACTCTATGAACTGGCAACAACTCCTCTCTGCAAAACGTTTTGGAATGGAAAAATATCATGATGACAAGCATCATGACCGTACTGATTTTCAGCGTGATTACGACAGGCTTATATTCTCGTCACCATTTCGGCGCTTGCAAAATAAGACGCAGGTTTTCCCCCTTCCGGGCAGCGTTTTCGTACACAACCGTCTGACACATAGTATTGAGGTATCGTGTGTGGGGCGTTCGTTAGGAGAAATAATAGGCAGGGAACAGAGAAAAAAATATCCTGATTCTCCGGCTCATTTCGAAGAGATAAGCTCCATCGTGGCTGCTGCATGTCTGGCGCACGATTTAGGGAACCCTCCGTTCGGACATTCCGGAGAAAGGGCTATTACCAGCTATTTTAGAGAAGGGAACGGCAGGCATCTCGAACAGAAAGTGCGGGAAGAAGAAGGACGATGGGAAGATTTCACCAACTTTGAAGGGAATGCCAATTCGATCAGAATGCTGATACATCAGTTCAAAGGACGTCGTCCCGGCGGGTTTGTAATGACATATTCTACATTGGCATCCATTGCTAAATATCCTTACTCTGCACTTGCTGCCGGCAAGAAGGGAAAATTCGGCTTTTTCCAGGCCGAGGAAGACGATTTCAGAAAGATTGCCGATGGATTGGGAATGCTTTGCTTGCAAGAGTCCCCGTTGAAGTATGCTCGTCATCCGCTTGTATATCTTGTCGAGGCTGCCGATGACATTTGTTACAGGACTATGGATATTGAGGATGCTCATAAGTTAGGGCTGCTTTCTACCGAACAGACAAAGAGTCTTTTTATGAACTTCTTTTCCGAAGAGAAACAGGGAAAGATGCTCCGTACAATGGAGCGTGTAAGTGATATTAACGAGCAGATAGCTTACTTACGTTCAACTCTTATCGGATTGTTGGTAGATGAATGTACAACCGTGTTTCTGAATAATGAAGATATAATATTGGAGGGGCAGTTTGACGGCGCGTTGATCGATCATATATCAGCTTTGCCAAAGGAGGCAAATCAAGTAGCGAATGATATTAGCTATAGAAAGATATATAAAGCAAAGGATGTTGTAGATATAGAACTTGCAGGGCACCGTATCATCGGGTTTCTGCTCGATACGTTCATTACGGCTGCTACTGATGATAATCCAAAAGGTAAATATTCGGAGTTAGTATTGAGTCGCGTATCGGAACAATTCGAAACCGATGCACCTACTCTCTATGGGCGTATTTTGGCTATATTGGATTTTATTTCAGGAATGACAGACGTATATGCACTTGATCTATATCGTAAGTTGACGGGTATGAGTCTGCCTTCTGTGTAATTTCTTTTGAAGAAAATACAGCGAATCTGCATTATTTCTAAATTTTGAAGGGCTATTTAAACTTCTAAATAGTTAAAGGTAAAACTTCAATGTCCTTTAAATAGTTGAAGAATAAAGAAACTAACTTTAGATAATAAGATTGTAGGAAAATAAAAAGAGCTTGTTATTAAAAATATAACAAGCTCTTTGATATTTCTTTATTCAGCAGTTAATCTTATCAATCCTTCCCTGATGCCTCCCCCCTTCAAAATCGGTATTAAAGAAGACTTCGATCATATCATATGCTTCTTTCTCTGTGATAAACCTGCCCGGCAGAGTCAATACATTGGCATCGTTATGCATCCTGACCAGTTTGGCAATTTCTGTGTTCCAGCAAAGAGCACTTCTTACATGCTTATGATGATTTAAAGTCATATTGATACCGTTGCCCGTACCGCAAATGGCAATGCCCTTGTCGCAGTCTCCACTGTCGATGGCTTCTCCGAGCTTATGGCCGAAGTCGGGATAATCGACACTCTGTGTACCATAAGTACCAAAGTCGGTATAAGGGATGCCCTGTTCCTTAAACAGGCTGATGATATATTCTTTCACCGGGTAGCCGGCATGGTCGCTGGCAAGGCCGATGGGTTTTGAGGGGATGGGAAATAAGCTCATGGGATAGTGATGAGTTATGAATGATGAATGATAAGTTGCAGGCTGCTTTCCTTCCACAACCTGCAACTGTTTATTCTTTGTTTATTGTTAACTGTTAACTGCTAACTGTCTACTGTTATTTCAGGTATTCCTTCACCTGGTTATATACATTCTCAGGAGTAAAGCCCAGCTTCTCATCCAACACCTTGTAAGGGGCAGAGAATCCGAAGGAGTTCATACCCCAGATCTTACCTGTATCGCCTACAAGACCCTGAAGGGTAACAGGAAGGCCTGCGGTAAGGCCGAACTTCCTTTTATCTCTTGGCAGTACACTTTGCTGGTAGGCTTCGCTTTGCGCACGGAACAATCCTTCGGATGGTACACTAACGATCCTTGTTTTTATTCCTTCTGCTTTCAGCAGCTTAGCTCCCTCTACAAGAGTCGATACTTCCGAGCCCGAAGCCAACAGGATAATGTCATAGTTCTCGTCTTCTTCTACAATGTAAGCCCCCTTTTCGGCCTGTAAGGCTTCCGTGTAGCGGCTTGTCCTGGCAGGCAGGTCGTTGATATTCTGCCGTGAGAAGATAAGGCCTGTCGGGGTGGTCTTGTTCTCCATGGCCATCTTCCAGGCTACGGTAGCTTCCTGCACGTCGGCAGGACGAAGCACCAGCATCGAGTTATGTCTGTGGTGGTTCTGTAGTTTCTCCATCAGGCGTATCTGGGCTTCCTGTTCCACAGGCTCGTGGGTAGGGCCGTCTTCACCTACCCGGAAGGCGTCGTGTGTCCAGATAAACTTAACGGGCAGTTCCATCAGCGCCGCAAGGCGGATGGCAGGTTTCATATAGTCGGAGAATACGAAGAAGGTGGCACAGGCTGCTGTGACTCCTCCATGCAGGGTCATACCGATACACAGGCAGGCCATGGTAAGCTCCGATACGCCTGCCTGCAGGAAGGCTCCGGAGAAGTCGCCTTTCTTCATGCTGTGGGTATGCTTGAGGAAGCCGTCAGTCTTGTCCGAGTTGGACAGGTCGGCCGAGGATACGATCATATTCTCTACCTGTTTGGCCAATACTCCCAGTACGGTAGCCGAGGCGGCACGGGTGGCCTGATTCGGCTTCTGTTCGATGGCTGCCCAGTCGATAGCCGGTACATAACCGTCGAACCACTGCTGCATCTTTTGTGCCAGTTCAGGGTTTTGTTTTGCCCAGGCTTCTTTGGCTGCGTATTTCTTAGCTACGATCTCTGCCAGTTCGGCAGCACGTTTTTCGTAAAGTTCTTTGACTTCAGGGAAGATAACGAACGGATTAGCAGGGTCACCGCCTAAGTTCCCGATGGTCTTCTCATAAGAGGCTCCGGCTGCACTTAACGGTTGTCCGTGCGTTTCTGTTTCGTCTTCGAAGCTGCTGCCGTCTGCTTTTACGGCTCCTTTTCCCATGATGGTCTTACCGATGATCAGGGTAGGGCGTTCTTTCTCGAGTTTGGCTTCTGTCAGGGCGGCACGGATCTCGGTGGCGTCGTTGCCTGTGATGGTGATCACACGCCAGCCCCATGCCGTATATTTGGCGGCTACATCTTCTTCGGTCACTTCGCGGGTCTTGGTAGAGAGCTGGATGCCGTTGGAGTCGTAGAACATGATCAGGTTGTCGAGTCCGAGGTGGCCCGCTGTACGGCCTGCTCCCTGTGAGATCTCTTCCTGTACGCCTCCGTCGGAGATAAAGGCGTAGATGGTCTGGTCCATACATTCACCGAAGCGTTGTTTGAGGAACTTGGCGGCGATGGCTGCTCCCACGGCAAAGGTATGGCCTTGTCCGAGCGGGCCGGAGGTATTCTCGATGCCACGCAGGATATCTCTTTCGGGATGGCCCGGTGTTACGCTGCCCCACTGGCGGAAGCCCTGGAGGTCTTCCATGCTGAACTTACCGGCCAGGGCAAGGGTGGAGTACAGCATCGGGGACATATGCCCGGGGTCTAAAAAGAAGCGGTCACGGCCTTCCCACTGCGGATTCTTCGGGTCATAGACCAGAAACTCAGAAAAAAGCACATTGATAAAATCGGCGCCGCCCATGGCGCCTCCGGGATGGCCCGATTTAGCTTTCTCGACCATAGAGGCCGATAGGATGCGGATATTGTCCGCTGCTTTGTTTAATAATTTGATTGGTGTCATTGGTTATATAAGGTAATTAATTTACATATGTACAAAAGTAGGAAATAAGCCTGTATATTGAAACTAAAGTATATGAAATGTTATATAAATATAAGCTATACAGATATTTATATTGTGCCCGGTCTACAATAAGATATAAAGGAGATTACGGTTTTTATCTTCTGTAAAATGCTATTAATCAGTTTTATTGAAGATATACACAACTACTGGTTCTGCTATTTAGTTACTCCAGATTTACAGCAAGACCGCCTGTGGACGTTTCCTTGTAAAGACTAGGTAAATCATGCCCGGTCTGCTGCATCGTGCGAACAACCTTATCGAAACTGATAAGATGCTTTCCGTCCGATAGCATGGCAAATGAACAAGAGTCCAAAGCCCGTGCAGCAGCAAAGGCATTACGTTCGATACAAGGTACCTGAACTAGTCCGCATATAGGGTCGCAGGTAAGTCCCAGGTGATGTTCCAGTCCCATCTCAGCAGCATACTCGACTTGTTGCGGAGAGCCTCCGAATAGTTGGCAAGCTGCTCCGGCGGCCATAGCGCAAGCGACGCCCACCTCTCCCTGGCAACCGACTTCGGCTCCTGACACAGAGGCGTTTGTTTTTACGATGTTACCTATCAATCCGGCTGTAGCCAGTGCTCTGATTATCTTTTGATCACTGAAGTCGTGATTCATTTTCAGATGGTATAAAACAGAAGGGAGTACACCGCAGGAACCGCATGTAGGCGCTGTCACAATGATATTGCCACCGGCATTCTCTTCCGATACGGCAAGTGCATAGGAGTATATTAAGGCGCGGCTTCTCATAGAGCCCTGATAGCCTTTCGCTTTTATGCTGTACATGGACGATTTGCGTTGCAGTCCTAAACCTCCGGGAAGAAGGCCTTCGGCATCCATTCCTCGGTGTATAGCAGCTTCCATCGTTTTCCATACAGTCAGCAAGTAGTCGTAAATGTTTTTACCTTCAGTATCTTCGACATATTCCCAGAATGTTTTGCCGGTTTGCTGACACCATTCCAATATTGTTTTCATGGTGCTTTTGTCGTACAAAATCTCTTTCTTGGTTTCGGATGTGCCGTCTGATAAGTCTCCGCCGCCTATACTATATACTATCCATTCCTTTACCGGCTGCTTTTTAACGATAGCTTCGAATTTCATTCCGTTTGTATGGTAAGGCAGAACTATTTCGGGCTTCCATACTATTTCGGTCGAAAAAGGTAGTAGTGTATTTATTATCGCAATATCTGTCATATGTCCTTTACCAGTTGCAGCAAGGCTTCCGTATAATGTGACCCTGAATGAGTCGGCATATTGGTTTTCGTCTCTAAATTTCTGAGCTGCTTTTTGAGGAGCCATTGTGTGACTACTCGAAGGGCCGTGACCGATCTTGTACAAATTGCGAATAGATTCCATTGGTTTACTTTATTTTGTATAATATATTTTAGTTGATCGTACTCATATTGTCAAACTGAATTCCTGATAGAGAAAGTGTCGTATTAAATATTGTTAAACATATTCCGGCTGGTTTCTTTATAAATAAAGTACTACCAATTTAATACAAACTTTAATGAATTCTATGATTTATTATTTTTAATATTTTTTATCTATGATTATTTGATAGTAAAAATGTATTAATTCATTAATATCCAAATGATTATTTTTTATCCATTTGAAGTAATAAAAATAGTCAAATTTACCTTAATAAAAAAAGAAAATGTTTGCTAATAAAAAGAAGTGATATCTAAATATAAATTTCTATGTTGTACAACACGTTTTTTGACAACAGAAGCTCAAAATGTATAAGTATTTTTACAACGTTTTTGCGAAAACAATCTTCACTTAGCCTTTATAACCATGAATTGAGATACATTCCGAAATTGTATCTTGGAGTTAATCAGGGGGTAATTGATTTTTTATGATTTAATTACTCCCTGACAACTCCTGAAGTGAGGTCTGAACACTAAAAGCGATTTAATAAAGAATAATTTAAATTAATAACTAAAGTGATATTATGAGTAGTACTGAGAAAAAGAATTATTTGTTACCTATTATTATGATGATCTTCCTGTTTGCGATGATCTCATTTGTAACGAATCTTGCAGCACCGATGGGGGTTGTATTGAAAAATCAATTCGGAGTTTCTAATGCCATGGGTATGTTGGGTAACTTCGCAAACTTTATAGCATATGCCTTTATGGGTATTCCTGCCGGTATTTTGTTATCAAAAATCGGATATAAGAAAACTGCCCTGATTGCTGTCGCTGTTGGCTTTGTAGGAGTCGGAATCCAATATCTTTCAGGTGGTGCCGGAAGTTTCGTTGTGTATCTGTTAGGTGCATTCGTTGCCGGATTTTCAATGTGTATGCTGAATACTGTTGTAAACCCGATGTTGAATACGCTCGGTGGCGGTGGAAAGAAAGGTAACCAGTTGATACAGATCGGTGGGACATTCAATTCGTTAAGTGCTACATTGGTACCTATATTGGTAGGTGCTTTAGTCGGTGAAGTAGCAAAAGCTAATATCACAGATGTGTATCCTGTGATGTATGTGGCAATGGCTATTTTTGCTCTTGCATTCATCGTATTGTCTATGGTTCAGATACCTGAGCCTCACATGGCAAAAGAAGAGAACAAAGGAGTTAAGGATCAATATAGTGCATTATCGTTTCGTCACTTCAAATTAGGTGCTATAGCGATTTTTGTTTATGTAGGTATCGAAGTTGGTATTCCGGGAACATTGAATTTATTCTTAGCTGATGCTACTCAGGGTGGTGGTCTTGATGGAACTACAGCCGGATTTGTGACTGGTACTTACTGGTTCCTGATGTTGATTGGTCGTTTCTTAGGTGGCGTTATCGGAGGGAAAGTGTCCAGTAAAGTGATGCTTACTATTGCTTCGGCAGTGGGCTTAGTATTGGTGCTATCAGCAATCATTTTACCTACAACTCAAAATATTTCCATGCCTGTATTTATGACAGACCCTGCCACAGGAGCTCTTTCATTTGGTATGACTCAGGTGCCTATCAATGCTATGTTCTTAGTATTGTGCGGACTTTGTACATCTGTGATGTGGGGTGGTATCTTCAACCTGGCAGTAGAAGGATTGGGCAAATATGTTGCCAAGGCATCAGGTATCTTTATGATGCTGGTTTGTGGTGGAGGTTTCTTGCCACTTCTTCAAAATGCAATTGCTGACGGTGCAGGATACATGACCAGTTACTGGGTTGTATTCGCCGGATTGGCTTATATGTTGTATTATTCAGCTATCGGAAGTAAGAATGTAAATAAAGATATTCCTGTAGAATAATATTTCAGGAAGACTTACTAAAATATAGAGCGGCAGCAGGCAGAAATGTTTGCTGCCGATTCTTTTATAATTACTTGATATAATTAATAAATTAGAGTTTATAACTCATCATTAAAAAATATACCTTTGTACTCTCAAATTAATAAATGATTCATGCAAAAAGATATAGACTTACGCATTACGCCAGAACAGGCGTCAGATATTGAAAAAGTAAGACGCATTTTTTCTTCTCAATCCGGTATTCCTCTTAAAGATATAAACTCGGTACGTATTCTCCGCCGTTCGATAGATGCCCGGCAGCGGAGTATTTTTGTAAATCTCAGGGTTAGGGGATATGTGGATGAAGTGCAAAATGATCCGGCTTTTGTAAGTACATATTATCCGAATGTAAAGGACTGTCCGCAGGCTATCGTTGTTGGGGCAGGGCCTGCCGGTTTGTTTGCTGCACTGAGGTTGATCGAATTGGGGGTGCGTCCTGTTGTAATCGAGAGAGGAAAGAATGTCCGGGACCGGAAACGAGATACGGCATTAATGAATAGAGAGCATGTCGTAAATCCCGAGTCTAACTACTGTTTTGGAGAAGGCGGAGCAGGAGCATACTCTGATGGAAAATTATATACCCGTAGTAAAAAAAGGGGTAGTGTAGAAAAGATTTTAAATGTTTTTTGTCAGCATGGTGCAGAGCCGTCTATACTTGTTGATGCACATCCGCATATAGGAACAGATAGATTACCGGGTATTATAGAAAAAATGCGTGTACAGATTATATTATCTGGAGGCGAAGTGCACTTCGAAACCCGTATGGATAAACTCATAATTGATAATAATACGGTAAAAGGAGTAGAAACGAATAATGGAAAAGCATTTTTTGGGCAAGTTATTCTTGCCACAGGTCATTCGGCACGCGATGTATATTATATGTTGTATGACCAAAAAATAAAAATAGAGGCTAAGGGTTTGGCCGTTGGATTCCGTGTCGAACATTCGTCACATCTGATAGATCAGATACAATATCATTGTCAGGAGGGAAGAGGAGAGTTTTTACCTGCGGCCGAATATAGTTTTGTTGTTCAGGCCGGAGGCCGTGGTGTATATTCTTTCTGTATGTGTCCTGGGGGGACTGTAGTTCCATCGGCTAGTGGTCCTAAACAAGTGGTTGTAAATGGTATGTCGCCATCTAACCGCGGCTCCCGCTGGTCTAATTCAGGTGTTGTGGTTGAAATTCATCCCGAAGATTTTCCGGAATATGCAAAATACGATGAGTTGTCCTTATTGAAATTTGTAGAAGATTTGGAAGAACTGGCATGGTTGCATGGTGGAAAAACGCAGGTAGCTCCAGCACAAAGACTATATGATTTTGTGAATGGCAAGAAAAGCGAATCTCTGCCCGATACATCTTATGCTCCCGGAGTAGTATCATCACCGATGCACGAATGGATGCCAAAATTTGTCTCTGTGCGTTTGCAAGAAGCATTTAGGAAAGTGGGGAATAGTTACAAAGGTTATCTGACAAATGAAGCTATACTTTTAGGAGTAGAGAGCCGGACTTCTTCGCCTGTCCGTATTCTGCGTGATAGAGAGACAATGCAGCATGTGGGAATAGAGGGCCTTTATCCTTGTGGTGAAGGGGCTGGTTATGCAGGGGGCATTGTCTCCGCAGCTATGGATGGGGAACGTTGCGCAGAGGCATTAGCCGAGAAAATGAACGGAGGTAATAACCCTGCCTGAAGATATAACTAAACCATATAAATTTATAACTCGCAGCTATTTTCATGCTGCGAGTTATAAAATTTAAGCAGACTCTTAATGGTATAGGTATGTTTTTAAACTATGACACGCTTAGTCTAACCATTCATTAATGGGCCAAATATCCAGCTGGCGATGGTCAGATATATCATCAGCCCCGTTACATCCACTATTGTGGCCACAAATGGAGCGGATGATGTTGCCGGATCGGCGCCAAGACGCCGGAGGATAAATGGCAGCATAGAGCCTATCAGCGAGCCCCAAAGTACAATGCCTATCAGAGCGAGAGATACAGTAGAACCTACCATAATCCAGTGCTCTCCGTAAAGATTTGGGAATATAAGATGCCAGATATAGATACGGCAAAAGCCTATAACGCCCAGTATAATACCCAAGCTGAGGCCCGATACTACTTCGCGACGGAACACTCTCCACCAGTCCCGGACTTTTACTTCTCCGGTAGCCATAGCCTGTATAACGAGGGTAGAAGCCTGAGAGCCGCTATTACCGCCGCTCGAAATCATCAATGGAAGGAACAATGCCAGTACAATCATTTGTGCCAATTGCTCTTCATAATATTGCATTACCGAGGCTGTGAGTAACTCCCCTATGAATAATATAACCAACCAGCCGGCGCGCTTCCATACCAGTTTGTGGACGGGTAAATCCAGATAAGGTTCGTCCAGAGCCGATATACCCCCCATTCGCTGCATGTCTTCTGAATATTCTTCATCAGCAACCCAGAGGATATCATCGATGGTGACAATACCTAGTAAAATACCACCCGAATCTATTACCGGAAGGGCTACGCGGTTGTTCATCTTAAATATCTTAATACCTTCTTCCACTGGGTCGGGGGCATTCAGCGAAATAAGCCGCCCATCCATAAGGTCGGTAATCGGTGTTTTGGGATCGCTGATAAGTAGTTCTTTTATCCGTAAGTCATCAATCAATACACCCTTATCATCGAGGATATAGATTACATCAATTGTTTCAGAGTTTTTTCCATTCTTACGAATATACTGCAATGCCTCTTCTACCGTATAATCTTTGGATATCGCAAGAAAGTCAGGTGTCATCATACGCCCTATACTGTCCTCCGGATATGAAAGGAGCGTAAATACTTCTTTTCTATCTTCGGGAGGGAGTAGAGATATCAGGCGGTGCTGTAATTCCTGATCTTTTAGTTCTCCAAAGAATGCCGTGCGGTCATCCGGCGGGAGGCCGTTAATAATTTCTGATATTTTCTGTCCCGGAAGTTTTATGATAATACGTTCCTGGGTGGGGACATCTAATATTCTGAATACATTTACTGCTCTGTTGATACTTAAAGTCGTAATAATCAATGGAGCATACTCAGGTAGTTCATCAATCAGATCTTCTACATCCGAGATGTTCAGATCGTCAAGATAGATGCGCAGCATGGCTACATCACCTGCTTCAATCAGAAGCTTGGTTTGTTCTGTTAGTTGTTCGATATTCTCCTTCATCCATAAGATAAATTATAAGGTGGATAATACAAAAACAGTTCTGTCAACGATTCTGTTTTTGGGATGAATTGGTTTTCACAAGCTGTAGTATTATTGATATTATCAGCAACGTCATTTTCCGCTTGCGAAATGCGGCTGCAAAGATAATGTTTTTTTGCAGTATCAAAACCCGAAGGCGGATTTTTTATAAGAAATTGTTTATTTCCGTGAAATATTTTTATCTATCTATGTGAAGTAGTTAGTGGTTCGGATTGAGATTTTTTGAATTTTTTCTATTCTTTCGAATGTTTTTAAATGAAATAGTGTTATATTTGCAACGTTGTTTCATTTGTAAAAATATTGCATATATGGATGCCGAACAAATATTAAAACTTCACAATCTGAAGAATACAGGTTGCCGTAAATTTATAATCAGTGAGTTACTTAATAATGATTCTGCTTTGTCGGAGAATGAAATTAAAAAAGCTTTACCGGATTTATTCGATAGGGTTACATTTTACCGTTCATTGAAGACACTGGAGGAGAAAAGTATTATCCATCGTATTGTCTTACACGATTCTACGGTTAAATATGCTCTTAATAATGAGGCTTTGCCCAAAGGAGAGCATGCTCACTTTCATTGTATAAAATGTGATGCGGTAACATGTCTCGAGGCAGAGGTTCAGGCACCTGTTACTATGCCAAAAGGATTTTCTGTAGATTCTGTAGGGGTCTTGCTTGAAGGCACATGTCCCGATTGTAAAAGGTAAGGCTTTAGCCGGCAATTAAATTATAAGGGAATCAAAAAAAATATTTACACAGTAATAAAAAAGTCGAATGACTCTCATGAAAAAGATTTTATTTATACTATTCTTCTCTATCGTTTATCTTCAGCTTTCAGCTCAATCAACCTGTGCAATATCAGGAAAGGTGACAAACCGAAATACAGGAAACCCTATAGAAGGAGCTGCCGTTTCGATAATAAATACGCCTGTAGGCGAGCTGACCGATAGTCTCGGTATTTTCAATTTCTGTCATTTAAGAGGTGATGAATATACCCTCCTTGTAAACTATATAGGATATAAAACAGATACGGTATATGTAGCATTGCATAATGATACACTTCTCAATATTCGCTTAAGACCTTTGGTCGTAGAATTGAGCGAAATAGAGGTATTTGCCGGGGTAAGAAGTCGAGTCATAGCCAGGCGTACAGATTACGATAAACCATCTACGTCGTTCAATAAGATGCTAAGTATTTTACCGGGTGTGACTACGATGAATATAGGCGGAGGTTTGTCAAAACCTGTGATAAGAGGGCTGAGTGGCAATAGGGTAACTGTAATAAACAGAGGTATCGGACTACAGAATCAGCAATGGGGTGCCGACCATGGCATAGATGTGAGTCAGTTGGATATGTATAATGCAACTATTTATAAGGGGCCAAGCTCATTATTGTTAGGCTCGGGTACTACAACAGCAATCGAAATCCAGCCTTATGGATTTGAGAATACTGATTTCTTCAAAGGTGAAGCTCAATTGTATGGTGCTTCAAACAATGATTTGTATGGTGCAGGGCTTACTGTCAGGTGGCAGAAAGGCAACTGGTTTTTGCAAGGTGCTTACAATTATAAAGATTATGCAGACTACAGGCTGCCCGCCGAAAAAGCGGACTATGAATCGCAGGAAATTGCTTTTCCGGACAAGCGTTTACCCAATTCTGCAGGAAAGGAATATTCTCTTTCGGGAACGGTCGGTTTCAGGAAAAAGAATGTGACCACTTATATGAATGTAAGTAACAACTACCAAAAGACCGGACTTTTTGAATTGGAGGAAGATCATTCTGATCATGATCACGAAGACGGTGACCATGACGACCACGACCACGACCATGATCACGATATAGATAATTCGCACCGGAATATAGCATTGCCATATGCTACTGCAAATCATTTTGCGGTAACGAATAACACAGAGTGGAAAACATCGGCATTCCGCTTGTCTGTAAATACAGGCTATCAATATAATCATCGGCGTGAGTACGAACATTTTCACGAGCATTATGAAGGGCAGGCCGAACCGGAGGCAGATGATGATATTGCAGTAGATTTCAAATTGAGAACATGTTCGTCCAATGCCCGTCTTTTCCTGGATGAAAAGGAGAATTGGACAAAAACAGTCGGCGCGAGCGTAGAATATCAACAAAACAGGGTAGGGGGCTTTGAGTATTTCCTGCCGCGTTACAATCAGATATCAGGCGGATTATCTTTCATAAATACATTCCGTTTTACAAATGAATGGCTGCTCTCGGCCGGAGCCAGATACGATTACGGAAACATGGACGTCACAGGATTTTATGATAATACCTTAGCTACCTACCTTGAAGAACAGGGATACGGCGAAGATATAGTGAAACAATATGCCCAACGGGCTTACGATGTAGACCGTAACTTTGGTAGCTGGTCGGCAAGTGCAGGGCTGGTATATACACCACGTTCATCAGAAGGTTTTACATATAAGGCAAATATTTCCAAAACTTTCAGGTTTCCTGCGGCGAATGAGCTTGCAGCAAATGGTGTGCACCACGCCGCATTCCGTTACGAGATAGGCAATCCTGATCTGAAAGCAGAGAATGGTTATACTTTGGATTTAGGTTTAAGCTATGATAATAAGGCGGACTTCTCCGTTGAATTTAGTCCCTTTGTAAATTATTACTCCAATTTTATCTTTTTACAGCCTGTGGAGGAAACGCCTGTATCGCTTTATGATGATAAGCCTTTTCAATATTCACAGGCAAAAGCAATATTCACAGGAGCAGAGTATAAGGTCACATGGTTATTGTTGAGGCAATTGGAATTATCGTCAGCAGGCAGTTTTGTGCTGAATAAGAATCTGGATGACCATAATCCCCTGCCTTTCACTCCGCCTTTAAGCATGACTAATGAGATAAAATACTTAAAGGATACAGGTAAAAGGAAAGGGCTGACATATTATCAATTATCGGCGTCCCATCAATGGTATGCGAAGCAAAGCCGGGTAGGTTTTGATGAAGCAAAAACAGAGGGTGCCAGTTTATTCAATGCAGGCGCGGGATTCGATTATCGTTTTACTCCTAAGTTTGCGGTCAATTTCAATTTGCAGGTACAAAATATATTCAATACCCGTTATCTCAATCATATGAGCCTTTATCGCCGGTTGAATATACCCGAGCCGGGCAGGAACATACAAGTCTTTTTACGTATTCCCTTCAATGGCTGATAATCCCGGATTGTCAATAATCTAAAAAAACGGTTGACGGTGACCTGTAACTCGTAACTTTATCGTATTTTCGTGGTTACAAATTCACTTAATATATAATGAGAAATTTTTGCTTGTTTATCGTTTCGCTTATTCTGCTGACCGGTCTGTATTTTTCATCATGTGCAAAGGTTGAAGATGATGAGACAGAACCACCTGCAATATCAGATGTACGGATTAATAAGAATGATACGCTGATGTACGGTAATCTGGTAGTCAGGATAAATGATAGCCTCAATGAGAATCCAAATAGAATGGATACGGTAATAGCCACTAAATGGATGTATATATATGCCCGATTTACGGATAAGGGGGGGAGCCTATTATCTACCTTTAAAGTGGAAATAAATCCTGAATATAAAGATAAGAGAGGACGGGAAAGTGTAAAGGACTCCATTATGCCGGTAGTCAGACTGGGACAAATGATATTTAATCAAAAAGATATAACAGTATATCGTAACAGGTTGGTTCAGATACCCGATACCATTACCCGAACCCGTAAAGATGGAGATAAGCTGGTAATGGACACGCTGGTCTTAACTCAAAAGATTTATGATCTGAAAGTGGCAGTGATAGATAAAGCTGGGAATGGAGATTCTATTATGGATTACAAAGTTGTACTGATGAACCGGAAGACATTGTATGATGTAAGAGTAGGACAGGAATAACAATATATTAAATGATTGAAAGCATGAATCTTATTCAGATTCATGCTTTTTTTATGCATTTATGCTCGGTAACTTTATCTATAATCCGTACTTTTGCGGCGACAATTTATTTTATTAACAAATTCTAAAAAAATGAATCGAAAACATTTTAAGGAAAGACCGGTCTACCGTTTCAAACGCTTTGTCCGGAAGGCCTACAGTGCATTTAATAGTATGCACCGGATTGTAAACATCGGAGTGGTGAGAGGCTGTGCTATTTCATTCCTCACTGTATCTACAATTACCGCGCAAACTACCTCTGATGGTGAGCAGCAGCAAAAAGTATTGGAAAAGGAACTCGATGAAGTAATGGTCACGGCATCCCGGGTAGAGACTCCAGTCAACCAGACTGCTAAACTTGTTACAGTAATCACAAAAGAGCAAATTGAGCAGTCACCCGTCCGAAGTATTCAGGATCTGTTAGTTTACGCCGCTAACATAGACGTAATTCAAAGAGGCGGGCACGGTGTACAAGCCGATATTTCGATCCGTGGCGGATCATTTGACCAAAATGCAGTACTCCTCAATGGAGTAAACCTTTCAAACGCCCAGACAGGGCACTACAGTTTCGATATTCCCATCAACCTCTCCGACATTGAACGTATTGAGATCATTCATGGTCCATCGGCTCTCATTTACGGTTCAAGTGCCTTCTCAGGAGGAATCAACATCATTACCAAAAAGAATGCAGATTATAAAGCTTATGCCGGTGTGGAATCGGGTATGCACAAACTTCGGGGAATGGAAGTGCGTGGTACGGCAAAAACGGGGATGGCAACCAATAGCCTGTCGGTAGGTTATAATTCTTCGGACGGCTATATTACGAATAGTGATTATGATATATACAATGTATTGTGGCAAACACGCTTCAGACTGAAAAATGAATCTAAACTGGATCTGCAGCTGGGTTATAATGATAAAAAGTATGGGGCCAATACATTCTATTCTCCTAAGTTTCCAAATCAGTACGAACGCACCAGTACATATATGGGCTCGTTGAAAGGAGAGTTCGGTTCCAAGTTAAAAATAGTTCCTATAATTTATTGGAACAGGCATCACGACCAATTCGATCTGGTGAAAGATACAGATTACGGGCGGAATTATCACCGCAGCGATACTTACGGGGCTAACCTTATCTTCTCATACAAGTCGAAGTTTGGGAATACCAGCCTTGGGGGTGAAATACGCAGGGAAGATATTATGAGTACTAAGCTAGGGACACTTATGGTTGAGCCACACCGCAAGTATACGAAATATGATGACCGGACTAATACCAGTGTATCACTGGAACACACATATAGTATAGAACGGTTTGTGTTATCTGCCGGGGCACTGATGAATCATAATACATTACGAGACAATCAATATAAGTTCTATCCATCGGTGAGCGTTACTTATCGTCCTTCGGATAAGATAAATGTATCGTCGTCGTGGAGTAAGTCAACACGTATGCCCACATTTACAGATCTATATTATGAAACCGAGACACATGATGTAAGTAACGACCTGAGACCTGAAAAATCTGAATCATTGGAGCTTGGCGTGAAGTATAATGAATCTTTCTTTAGCGTTTATGTCACAGGATTTCTTTTGTGGGGACGTGATGTTATAGACTGGGTGAAGGAGAAGCCAACAGACGAAAAATGGACTTCCTGGAATTTGAGTAAGATAGATACTAAAGGTGTGGAAATGGGAGCTAAATTCCGTATCGGAGATATACTTCCCGCATTGGGAGAAGAATCGTCCCTTGCTTTGGATTACACCCGTATGCATCAGGATGGAGACACGAAAGGCCTCATATCCATCTATTCGCTGAACTATTTGCGGGATAAGTTTACGGCAAAATTCAATCATCAGATATATAAAGGGCTTTCGGCCGGCTGGTATTTTCGCTTCCAAAAGCGGATGGGCACTTACGAAAAATATGAAAATTTGGTAAAAGTGGGTGATGAGCATTATCCTGCATTTTCAACTCTTGACCTAAAATTGAACTATGAATACAAAGATGTGGTATTCAATCTGAATTTGAATAATCTCTATGATACGCATTACTTCGATAGGGGAAATATACCTCAGGCAGGTTTCTGGCTAATGGGAGGTATCAGTTATACTTTCAGATAGTAATGCCAAAGAATAGTTAGAACTTTCTTCTATATAATTATATGAAAGCAATATTATTAATGGTTCTCTTTTTATCAGGCATGACCCTGTGTGCCGAAGATTTCAAGCTCCAGAGTGGAGACCTGATTTTTCAGGAAGATTGCGCAAGTGGGACTGACAGTACGATTAAAGCTGTAACTGCCAGTATTGGAGATTATCAGTTTACGCATGTAGGTATTGTCTATATCGATGATAATGATAGTATTTATGTGCTGGAGGCGACCCGTCCTAAGGTAGCTAAGACACCTCTGAATGATTATCTGTATCCTAAGGGAAAAGGCTGTTATCCCAAATCGGTCGTGGGGCGGCTGAAAGAAGAATACAGGCACAGTATTCCTGATGCATTAAGTGAAGGGTTAGCCCTTATAGGCAAAGATTATGATGATGGATTTATCCTGGGTAATGATAAGTATTATTGTTCGGAGCTTATTTATGAAATTCTGCTCAGGGCAAATCACGGTATTCCTGTATTCCCATTGAATACGATGACTTTCAAATCTGCTGATACCGAAGAGGTGACGGACGGCTGGAAGGAGTATTTCGGGAAGTACAACTTATCAATTCCCGAGGGTGAACCGGGTATTAATCCGGGGGCTATGTCAAGCTCATATGTGATCGATATCGTTCATTATTATTGATACATAAAGAAAAAGACTGTGGCAGAATTTCTGACCACAGTCTTTTTACAAACCTATATACATTTACTCTCCGATTTTCTTATAATATTTCGGCGTATATCCGGCGAAGAGTTCCGGATGGAATATATACGCCATATCTTTTAATATATAATCCGGATGGATAGGTAAATCTTCATAATAACTTGAATATGCCGTATTGCATCCGTATATATTTTTTCCTTTGAATGCCTTGAAATGGGAATAAGGTTTATATTCTTTTTCCAGGCTTTGATATGTCATATCTTTAGGCCAGTTATATTTGATTATCCAGAAATCTGCTTCACCCGCCTTGTCTAACACCGATTCGAATGCCAAAGGCATGTAAGTTGTCGAGTTATCATCAGACCAGCAATACGATGCCCCCGAATCGGATAACATATTTGCCATAAAACTTTTTCCTCCGGGCATGTTCCATTTGTTCTGATAACGCATATCCGTAAATACGGAAGGTCGGTTTGCCGTTCCGGCCACAGCGTCTTTAACGGCATTATAATTCTTTTCGGTAATGGCGAACAGCGAATCAGCCAATTGCTCCTTCCCGATAAATAAAGAATAGTAGCGTATCCATTCGGCACGTCCAAGCGGATGCGATTCGGTATAATCGGTCGTTTCCAAAATGGGAATTCCTGCTTTTTCTATGCTACCGTATGTCCAGCCTTGTATGGGAGTGGCAAAGATAGCATCAGGGCTGAGCATGATCAATCTTTCGGTATCGGGTTTGCTGGCCATCCCCAAATCTACTATTGCCCCCCTCTTTACACCGTCCTGTATATTGGATAGCTTTATATACTGAGGTTCACATACACCTTTTATCAGGTTCACTGCATCCAGTTCGTTCAGCGTAGAGCAATGGATGGTGGAATATGTTGCCACAGTTTCCAAAGGTATTCTTACAATTGTGCCTTTAGGAAGATTTGCGGGTAAATCTTTATTCTTTGCCACCAGCACATATGTTTGCAGCATGCGCGTGGTATCCCAGGGATCACGCACCGACACGGTAGTATATTCATCATACTTTTTTACCTGAAAGCCTTTGGCATAATAGACAGTGTATCCCGTTTGCGGCTTAATATTATCCTGTCCGGCAGGCTTGGGTTTATTGCAGCCCGCCAGAATGAGGATAATAGAAAAGAGTAGTGTGATATTTAAGAGTTTCATATATTATCTGATTATCCAGCTTGCAAAATATGCACCTGCCGGATTAAGACCTCCGGTATCTAATTTTTTAACTAATTTACCATCAGTGGTGAAGATGTACATGTCTCCATTATTGGTATAGTCCGATGTACCGATATATATATAGTTATTAACAGGGTCGGTGTTGATAGAAAACGGCTTATTTACTGGTGTTCCGTCTGTTATGAATTTATCTGTCAGCATCTTCTCTGTCTTGGCATCAAAAACATGGTAGCTCACTACCTGATTCCAATTGGCATCGTATTGCGAATAAATGATATATAACTTATCGTTATTCATACTCATCCATGTTGCATTACCAACACTGGTTACTTTATGCGTGGTTGCATCAATTCTTTGCAGAGTATTAGGTACATTACTATAATTTCCGTTCGAAATTACATATATATCTCCTTCGCTATCAACCGCCATTTTATCAGGATTAATAACTACAGGAATTTGGTCAGTCTCTCTGAATGTAGCAACATCTACAACCGAAACTGTTTTGTCGTACCCTAAAGGAGTATTATAATCCAAGCCTCCTGAATTGGCGACATATAGTTTATTATTTGCCGCACGTACATATTCGGGATTACGTCCTACAGCTACTTGGCTTTCAATTTCCAGTTTAGTGGTGTCTATTTTTGCAAGATAACCATCATAGAGAGTCGCATATACTTTCCCTTCATATGAGGTTAGTCCGCGAGGTTGCTGCTTTTTGTCTCCTTTTACAGATTCGATAGCCGCCAGTTTCTTTCCTTGCTTATCTGTTACGTAGATAACTCCGGAGCCATAAACGGCGATATACATTTTAGATCCGTATACTACCATATCCTGGCCTGTATCTCCCAGACTTGTTCCGTTTGCGCTTTCGAATACTTTAGTTTTAAATTCTGTTGTAAGGAAATTGTAGAATGAGATGTTTGAGTTGTTATTTCCCATCTTTCCGCTGTTTAGAATATATACTCCCGAAACTTCATAAGCATCTTTTACTTCAATTTTGGCAAAGTCTTCAACTTCTGTATTTGCTGCATCAGTAGCAACGACTATGAAGTATTTGCTCAAATCACGGCTTGCTATAGTATATTCTTCAATATCCGGATTTACTTCAGCCAGTTTATCTTTTTTGATAGTGCCATCTTCGGAGGTATAGATTATCAGTTTTGAAAGATTAATGTGTCCGGAAGCCTTGGTCCATGATAACTTTCCTGCTATTTTGTCTTTTGTATAATCTGTATCCTCAAATGTCAGATCAGTGACAACGTTATTACCGGTTTCGTCCTTTATTTCTACCTTGGCAAAGGTAGATCCTTCTACATCTTTTTTGTTTTTAGGGACGAGCAGGAGATATTTAGTATAGTTTCTTGCTTCTATAGTATATTTCTCTTTATCAATCGATACTTCATCTATTCTTGCTTCTTTTGTAGTGCCGTCATTTGAGGCATAAATAACAATGGACGAAAGTTCAGATGTATTGATTGGCTTTTTCCATGTTAAATCACCACTAATTTCGCCACCTTTCAAATTTACGTCCAGAAAAGCTATATCCGTAGGGAGAGTTTCAACAGAATTAAAAAAATCATTGTCATCATCACTACATGATATAAAAGAAAAAGTTAGTAGCGAGATTAAACAGAGAACATTGAATAATTTATTCATTTTCATAATAGATAATATTTTATTAAGTAAAAGAATGTATTTAATAATATGTTATTACAACTTAACAGTATGCTACTGTTCTATATAATTTAAAAACGATAGTTAGCTGATAAAGTGAATGAACGTCCCGGCATAGGGTAATACTTAATGATCTGATAGTTTTTATTAGATAAATTAATCAGATTGAGCTGCACCCGTAATCTACTTTTATTTATATCAAAAGACTTATTTAAAGAAATACTATGATCTGTATATGATTCTATCTCATTATCAGGTATATTCTGATCCAATGCATATCTCTTGCCCGATACGATTAAAGTATAAGCTATATTTATCCATGGGTTCTCCAGGCTTATAGCACCTGAACCATAGTGTCGCGGAGTATACGGTATCTGGTCTCTATAATTTTTACTTTCTTGGTCAGTAATGTCGATAACTTTCTGGTAGCTGTAATTTCCGGTTAATTCGATAGATAACTTTCTGCAAAGCTCACTATGCAGGCGTGTATTAATATCTAATCCGGTCATGTCTACTTTTCCATAATTACGCATTTTGAAAATATTCATAGTCGGGAAGGGTACAATCTTATCGTCTACCTTGTTTTTATATCCATCAGCAGATATACTTATAAGATCAACTTTGTTTGATATTTTCCCAACCCATGTCAATCCGGCATTGTATTGAGTAGCATATTCTGGTTTTAGGTTGATATTTCCCATTCTGATATAATACATATCGTCGAATGTAGGCACTCTGAATATTTTTTTATAAGATGCACGTAATCTTATGTTTGTCTTTAAGAAAGGTAAATAAGAGAGGCTGATAGATGGAGTTATTTTCTTCTTATTATCAGGGACGTCTCCTGATTTGGCATTCTCTTTTACATATGTAGCCAACAGGCTACCGGTAATAGTGATATGTTTATTATTATATTGTGCGGCTAATGCGGTTAGGGATGAATTTCGGGAGGGACTGTCTATATCAGTAAAATTACTGTTAAGACGGTTTTGAAATACATCTTCGAAAAGGCTTATGGAGATATCCTCTATTGGCTTATATAAAATCCCTGCAGAGGCATAATATTCAAACTGGGTAATGCGGTCTTCTTGTTTGCTGCCTGATATATTGTTATTTAGAGCAAAATATTTGTAATATGTACGGCTAAATCTGACCTGTGCCTTTAGTTCCATCTTATGCGAAAGCGTATTCTTGTAATAGGCCTGGGCAAAAAGATCCTTATTCCATACTCGTTCATCATTATCGTCTTTGTAAAAAATTACCGATCCTGGCAGGCCTCTTTCCGAATCCAGATAATTCACCTTGAAATTTAAATTTCCACCTTTACCCAAATTGCCATATAAATTAAGCTCCGTACGCCAGATACTTACGTCAGAATTTCTTCTTTTTCGTTCCTCGGTCTGTTCTGCATTTTTATATGTGAATTTATATCTGCCGTCTGCCCGTTCCCATCCGCTGTTAACGGAAATAGAAAATTGTTCGTTAATTTTATGGGCATAGTAAACCATTGGATTTAATAGTCCGAATGATCCCGTTTTGACCCCTGTGTTTAATGTATTCCGCTTAGTGTCGAAAGTAGGTTGTAATGTTGTTATCTGGAGTACTCCGGCGGAAGCATAAGACCTTGCGGATTGAAAAATATCATCGGATTGTCCTATCGATAAAGAAATCATAGAGACATTATCCAGAGAAAAACGGCTTATGTCTATTTGTCCGGATTGTACATTACTCATTGTTATTCCATCATAACTTACTGCTGTATGCTGTGCCCCCATACCTCTGATAGATACCGTTTTCATGCCACCTATACCTCCATAATCTTTTATGCTGACGCCCGAGAATCTGCGTACAGCATCCGATACGGATAGTATGCCGATCCGTTCCATTTCGGCGTTGTCTATCACTTGCAGCGGTGTGGTTGAACGGGCAGCCGATGGCTTTATATGTGCAGATACTTCTACCTCCGATAGTTTTTGTGTCTTGATACTATCATTTGTTTGGGCCAGTAAGGATGTACAAGCGAAAGAACAAAAAAATAAAAAGGCAGAAAATAAAATTCTCATCTATGCAAAATATATCTTTTAGTATAATTGCAGCATCCGATAAGAACAAAGAAAAAGAAGGGTAATTGAATTCTTTTACGCATGTTTCTTAAGCCTTATTCCTCGAAAGCTGTCGAAAATATTTACTTTGCAGGTCTTCTGACTTACTCTTGCTTATATCACCTTCCCATTTTGCAACAGTGGTATTTTGATACAAACATTCCCAGAGCTTACAGCAGCGGGTCTGTTCAGGATTTGCACCTGATTCCCTTTTCATCCTTAATGGAACAAAGTAGTGCAAAGATACACAATATTATAGAAGATTTACTTTTTTGCGATAATTATTTGTGAGGAGTATTATAGAGCTTATCAGGAATAAGAGAGAATGTGATATAGAGGAAGAACTCATAAAAATCTCAAACATAAGAAAGGCAACCTCTCTTATATTTGAGATGGAAGATTGTTTTGAAAAAGCAAAACTAAAATTGAAATGTTTTTTTATCTATATTTCAACTTCTGTTTATTAGTCGGTCGGAATATCAATTCGCAGTGCATAAAAATAAGAATTACCTATCCATGTTTCGGATACAGTAGCCGAATTGCCTGCGTTACTGGTGCCAGCCTGTATAATATATTGAGTTTTCTCCTTTATGTTTACATAATGTAATATAAATGGAGTGGCATATGACTTTATACCCGTTCCGGCAGTCTTCTTCTCTGGATTGGCTCCGGCTCTGGATATGGTGGTGTAACTGCTTTGACTCGGTGTTTTTGAAGATAATAATATCCAATGATACATTCCTGTAAGTGAGGCATTCATGTTCGAATTGAATTTAGCAAATATCAGCCATTGTCCGGCAGGCAATTCAAGCATACCGTCAGATACCTGTACTGTGCTACTGGCAAAACCTTTGTTGTTGTTAATTGAAGTTGACTTTACAGTCCCTAAAGGCCTTAATGCTCCCCAGTATGCATCACCTTTATTATTGGCTGTAAGCAGATGTCCTTGATCCTGGGTGCCATCTGTATACTGGAACGTTCCGGTCATTCTGGTTCTTCCGCTTTCATTCATACTGAATGTATTGTTATTAATAGATAAGATGGCCGGTCGCATATCTACATACTTTCCTTTTATACTTATAACCGTATCGTTAACCATAAATTCCCGGGCGACGCGTATGTCCACAATCTTATTGTTTACTACAACCATTGTATCATTGATAATAAATTTTGCAGCAGGATTATGCTGTATCTTCAATTCGTTGTTATTCAGTTGTACAGTTGTGTTATCATCGAGCTTACCTCCTAGCCATAGCTCTTTGCCATTGGTATCTGTTAAGCCGTTTGCCCCTGATATCTTATTTGACAAAGCTACCCATTTGTTACCGTCCCAGAATTCGATAATATTATTCGTTGAATTATAGATAACCAGCCCCGCAGACTCAGGATTACTCGTTAATGAGTGTGTTGTTATCATATTATTTTTATTGGTATCTGGTATTCTCGGTAGACGTATACCTCCTTTTTTACTTTCTACTTCTACAATACAGAATTTCTCGGGTTCTTTATCCGTCCCTATAACTATTTGTCCTTTGGTAGAACCTATGGCTAATATTGTAAAAATGGGAATAAGGATATATCTATGTTTCATAATGTAAATAGTTTTGTGTTTGTAAATTATATCAAAATACTATGGCTTATTTTTCAAAGATCATATATATTCATTTTATATATGTATATCTTCTTTAAAAGATTTTATTTTCTATTATATATAATAAGGTGTTATTCGTCTTCATTATAATCTTCTATCATAATAGCAAAAAAATAAGGTTCTCCGAACTCTACCTTGGCTGCTCCGGTACCATCTTCTTCTACCAGCCATGTCTGATTGTTGGATGAACTGGCTACAACACAGATTTTTGTATTAGCAGATACATCGATCAGATAAGTTAGTTCAGGTGACGATGTTGACGTTGCGTCTTCTACATCGGCGCCGATAGTTGCTGTCGGCACTGTTTGGCCCGGAATAAATATATGGGACCAGGTAAACATCTTCTGAGATGCATAGTTCGTCTTTGTTGCAAATTTAGAGAATATAAGCCATTTTCCCGGAGTGAGTGTCAGTGTGTCGGAAATGCATGGGCCACTTATATTTTGACTTGTATTTTGGACCCAGACAGTGCTTGTACCTGTTCCCGCCTTTTTAATTTTGCCTTTAAGATAAGTTTTACCCAATATCAGATCCGGTTTTAGCTTACCCCAAAAAGCAACACCGGATGCTTTGGAAATAAGTACCTTTCCGTTGATGTCGCTTTTGTTGTTATCATAATATAGCTGGCCATGTATATTTACACTGTCGTTTCGGACAAGCATACTATCATTTTTTACTTTTACTTTCAATTGATTTTCTATCGATACTTTGCTGCCTGTCTCCTTGACCTTTAGAGCTGATTTGTTTATTGTATATGAAGATGGTTTGGACCCGACAATCCTACCATTTACAACAAAAACCGTATCATTTACGGAGAATCCTCCGGGGTTACCCGCGCCGGTAGCAAATTCCAGATTTTTCCTGTTCAGATTTACCATCGTGGCTTTCTCTAGGTTTCCGCCGAGTTTCACAATGTCTCCATCTTTATGAATTCCATTATATACTCGTATCGTATCTCCCAGCATCGACCATTTTAGGCCATCCCAATATTCAATGGCTTTGCTTGTCTCATTATATATTATCAGGCCGGCGCTAGTTCCATCTATAACAAGAGCGTCTCTCTGCCCTACCGATAATTGGGGTAAGCGCAGACCTCCATTGCTGCTGTTAAGTTGAAGAGATGAGAAATCTTCAGGCTTTGCTGTTGAACCAACGGTAACTTGTCCCTGGCATGTTATTGTTACAAAAAAGAGTGATAGTAAAAAAGATGTGTATATCTGTAGTTTCATAATGATAGTTTGTTTTAATCATTTAATCTTATTGCATAAAAGTACTGATCGCCTAACATTGAATGGGTTGAGTGCCATGTGTCAGGTTTCTTTGTTTTAAAATCTATACGATAAGAAGCCGCATTTGCCGCATCCAGAAAATAAACCATTTGAGGTACACTGTATGACCCGTAGTTTTCATTGCCGCCAGTAGTCTTTCGTTCCGGCAAGGTCATAGAAGAGTACAAAACTACATCTCCACCGGAATCTTCTCGGACCAAACGAAGAAAACTCATATAATTTGCGTTATCACCACTACTAGCATCCGTCCTCCTGTTGGAATATGCTGCAAAACGACCGAATATAAGCCATTTTCCTGCAGGTAAAATTTGGTTGTCGGTAATCTCAGTCCATGTGTCAACTGTAAACTTTGTGCCGGATGGGCCATTCGGGCTTCCGGATACCCTGTTTATAGTAAAAGGTTTATTTAAAACGGATGGCTCCATCTGCTCCCAATTGGCTTTCCCTGTATTATCTTTCGCCCTCAGTATTATATCTTTTCCGGCTATGGCTAAGTTTTCGTTACCGTCTTTATATTGTAAGTGCCCGTTTATTTTTGTTTGATCGTTTATTATATTCAATACACTGTTGTTTACATATAGTCCCGATTTCCCCGTATTTATGGATATTTCATTTCTGTTATCTACCGTTAATACGGTATCTATATAGAATCTGTCGATGTTGTTAGCTTTTACACTTAGGCTATCTACAAAAAAAGCATCTGTGTTTATAGATAACGCTCCTTTTTCGGTTTTGAATGTCAGAGTGTGGCTTTGTTGGTTGATAAGGGTTTCTTCGATAAGAGTTCCGCCCAATCGGGCTTTTTGGGGATTGGCCGTATCTAAAAGATTTAATCCATTGGAAAATGAGAAAGAACCGGATAGTATACGCCATTCATTTCCATCCCAGAACTCGATCCTGTTATATGTGATGTTGTATATGGTAAGCCCTTTAGCTGCATCTTTCTTTTGAGAAGAAATGCTTATTGTTGTATTCGTTAAGTCGTCCCGTTCTGTTTGGGTTAGTCGTGATAGACGTAGTCCTTTGTCATCGTTGCCATCTATTCTCAATATTTCATATGGTTCAGGATATGTATTTGAACCAATTGTAACCTGAGCATGTGAT
Organism: Dysgonomonas gadei ATCC BAA-286; assembly: GCF_000213555.1. Classification (GTDB taxonomy): domain Bacteria; phylum Bacteroidota; class Bacteroidia; order Bacteroidales; family Dysgonomonadaceae; genus Dysgonomonas; species Dysgonomonas gadei. Next base: position 11,028 of record NZ_GL891986.1, on the reverse strand, counting down.
TTTACACATAGAAGAGCAGAGGTGCATAGTAATATTAGTTTTGTTGTAAAATTTGTTTTCATCTGTCGTTTCTATTATTTGAAATTGTTGTTTCATCGATATTTGTGTGATAATATTGTTTTGAGTATGTAATGTGTGTTAAAAATCCGATGTACGATCTTGATAAAGCGATAAGGGGTATATAAATTACTTTCCCAAGCGATTTAATATAGGTTGAAGACAATAAGAATAAAGACAAAGACTTATCGAAGATTTTTCTTGAAAATCTATCTTGATCTTTGACCATGCATCGGATTTTAAATATATTGATGGTTACAGGTTGGCTGGTTCTCCTTTTTGCGACTAAAAAAGAAAATTTAGAAGTAAAATAAAATATAAAATGTTTGTTTTTATATGAGAAATAAGTTAGAATATGCGTATACATACACATGCTGGTGTTGTACGCGCATGATAATACCGCTTGCTTAAAATGGGAAACAAGAAATGTGAGTTTTTCTGTATTAAGGGTTAAGCCGGAAAGCTCTCTCTCTCTCTCT
>NZ_GL891986.1:0-10448 GCF_000213555.1 Dysgonomonas gadei ATCC BAA-286 | reverse complement strand
TCTCTCTCTCTCTCTCTCTCTCTCTCTCTCTCTCTCTCTCTCTCTCTCTCTCTCTCTCTCTCTCTCTCTAGCAAAATAATACTAACTCCCAAATTTCCAGATGGAAAAAGAGAGCCCATAATTGTATTATTTGGCAGGAAAACGTGCATTATTTTTTATTTATCTTAGTATAAATTGTCTTGTGTATCAATTGCAAAGTAAAAGATAAAAATTTGATTTAACAAATATATTTTAAGAATATTAAAAAAGGGGGAAAGCCTTTCCTGTGTTCTGTAGGGCTATATATAGTTCGTTTTTTCATATTTTGTAATAGACACATAGATTTAAATAATTATTTGTTTATGCAACTTTCCGCCTTTATACTGTATAGCTTTACACTCAAATGTTAATGTTAAATTAGATTGGTAATTCTATTGAGGAAACAGGTAAAAGATAAATATATGGAAGTCCTCATAATTCGTCATTTATAACTTATGACTCATAAGTAAAATTCGTATATTTGCGCCTTGTTGAAAATAAAATATATATTAAAATAGTATTATGCCACATATTTCGCAACGAGGAATAGAAATGCCGAATTCTCCCATCAGGAAATTGGCTCCATTGTCCGACTCGGCTAAAGCCAGGGGCTTGAAAGTATATCATCTGAATATCGGACAGCCCGATTTGCCTACTCCCGAAGAAGCGCTTGAGGCGATACGCAATATCGACCGCACTATACTAGAGTATAGTCCCAGCGATGGATACCGCTCTTATCGTGAAAAACTGGTTGGTTATTATGCAAAGTATAATATAAATGTATCGGCTGACGATATAATTATTACTACCGGAGGCTCCGAAGCTGTGTTGTTTGCATTTCTGGCCTGCCTCAACCCGGGAGATGAAATTATTGTTCCCGAGCCTGCTTATGCCAACTATATGGCCTTTGCCGTATCTGCCGGAGCGATTATCCGTACGGTATCTTCTTCTATTGAAGAAGGGTTTGCTTTGCCCCCGGTTGAAAAGTTTGAAGAACTCATAAATGAACGCACAAAAGGGATTATGATTTGTAATCCGAACAACCCGACGGGCTATTTATATTCCCGTGCCGAAATGAATCAGATAAAACATCTGGTACAGAAGCATGATCTTTATCTGTTTTCGGATGAGGTATACCGGGAGTTTATTTATACCAATTCACCATATATTTCGGCTTGTCATCTTGTCGGTATCGAGGATAATGTGGTGCTGATAGACTCGGTCTCGAAAAGATATAGTGAATGTGGTATCCGTATAGGTGCATTGATCACTAAAAATAAGGAATTACGGAAGACTCTGATGAAATTCTGTCAGGCGCGTCTAAGTCCGCCGCTTATCGGGCAGATTGCAGCAGAGGCTTCGCTGGACGCCAGTCCCGATTATCTCCGCGATACTTACGATGAATATGTGGAAAGACGGAAATTTCTTATCGACCGCCTGAACCGTATACCGGGAGTTTATTCGCCTATCCCTATGGGTGCTTTTTATACGGTCGCACGTTTGCCCGTCGATGATGCCGATGAGTTTTGCGCATGGTGTCTGTCCGATTTTGAATATGAAGGGCAGACAGTGTTTATGGCTCCGGCTTCAGGATTTTATACAACGCCCGGATTGGGGAAAAATGAAGTTCGTATAGCCTATGTTCTTAATAAGGAAGATCTGGGAAATGCCCTTACGGTATTGGAGAAGGCATTGGAGACTTATAATGCGTTGAAAAAGAAATGAAAAGAAAACTTGTTTTTGCTACCAATAACGCTCATAAACTGGAGGAAGTCAGAGAAGTTGTAAAAGATAAATTTGAAATACTCAGTCTTAAAGAGATTGGTTGCCATGAAGATATAGCCGAACCGGGTGAAACCCTGGAAGAAAATGCTTTGATAAAAGCCCGCTATGTGAAAGAGAAATACGGTTACGACAGTTTCGGTGATGACACGGGGCTTGAAGTAGAAGCCTTGAATGGTGCGCCGGGCGTCTATTCGGCCCGTTATGCCGGAGATGGGCATGATGCTAAAGCCAATATGAAGAAGTTACTGGCTAATCTGGACGGCATTACAAACCGTAGGGCCCGTTTCAGGTCTGTTATAGCGTTGATTCTGGATGGAAAGGAATATCTTTTTGACGGGAAAATTGATGGGGAAATAATTTCAGAAGAAAAAGGATCGGCAGGATTTGGATATGATCCCATTTTTATGCCTGTTGGGTATACCGAAACGTTTGCCCAGTTGGGAAGTGATGTTAAAAATAATATAAGTCATCGGGCATTGGCCGTAAAAGCTTTGTGCCGTTTTTTGGAAAGTATCTGATTAAAAACCAATGTTGTATTTTTTTTGAAGCTGATGCAGGGGCAATACGATTCGTCGCTACAATCTATGATGTGTCAGTAAATATTTATATTACTAATTATTTTTTCTTCAGAAACGAAAGTCTTTATTCCCTGAATAACTATGGTAAATTGCAGTCTTTGAATTTTTAATGATTTAAAATAGCACATCAGATATTTATTTTGTACTTTTGCAGCGCGAAAGCGAAACGCATATGAAAATCAACTTAATAACTTATATAAATCATACATTTTAAAAAACAATGGCTTTAAAATTTATGACTGCTGAAGAGGCAGCCGCACTTATCAACAACAACGACAATGTGGGATTTAGCGGTTTTACGCATGCAGGATGTCCCAAAGTAGTACCCGGATTTATCGCAAAACGCGCCGAAGAGGAACATGCAAAGGGCAATCCTTTCAAAATAAATGTGTTCACCGGAGCATCCACAGGAGATAAGTTAGACGGGGTCTTAACCAGGGCGAAAGCTATCAATTTCCGCGCACCTTATCAAACAAACAAGAGCATGCGTGAAGCTATCAACAACGGGGAAATCAAATATTGTGATTTACACCTTTCAACGATGGCTCAGGATATCCGTTACGGGTATTATGGAAAGATAGACTATGCTATCGTAGAAGCATGTGAAGTTACAGAGAATGGTGAAATAGTTCCTACATGCGGTGTTGGCATCTCTCCTACAGTTAGCCGTTTGGCAAAAAAAGTCATTGTAGAATTAAATGAATGGAATCCGAAGGCTATGCGTGGGATGCATGATATTCCCGAGCCTCAGGACCCGCCTACACGTGAAGATATTCCGGTATACGGAGTACATGACCGCGTAGGTAAAGACCATATAAAAGTAGATCCTGATAAAATAATCGTTGTAAGAACCAACGAACCGAATGAAGGTAGCGGCTTTGCTCCGGTAGATGAAGTAACTGCAAAAATCGGAGAAAATGTAGCTAATTTCTTTATTAAGGAAATGGCTGAAGGCCGTATGCCGAAAACCTTCCTGCCTGTACAGTCAGGTGTGGGTAATATAGCAAATGCCGTACTTGCTGCTATGGGAGAAAGTAAGGAAATTCCTGATTTTGATGTTTACACAGAGGTGATTCAGGACGCTGTTATCGGCCTTATGGAATCGGGACGTGTAAAATTTGCAAGCGGCTGTTCATTAACAGTAAGTAATCCTTGCATCGAGCATATATATCAGAATCTGGACTTCTTCAAAGAAAGGATCGTGTTGCGTCCATCCGAATATTCAAATAATCCCGAAGTAGTTCGCCGTCTGGGTGTTATTGCCATCAATACAGCTATTGAAGCGGATATTTACGGTAATATTAACTCAACCCATGTGATGGGTACCAAGATGATGAATGGTATCGGAGGTTCTGGAGACTTTACCCGTAGCGCATACGTGTCTATATTTGTAACGCCATCTGTGGCAAAAGACGGAAAGATAAGTTCTTTTGTGCCGATGGTTGCACATCAGGATCATAGTGAGCATTCGGTGAAAGTAATCATATCTGAATATGGTGTGGCCGATCTTCGTGGCAAATGCCCTGAAGAACGTGCGCAGGAAATCATTAATAACTGTGTACATCCGGATTACCGTCCTCTATTGCAGGAATATATTAAGAATGCACCTAAGGGACAAACAAGATTCGATATGTATAATGCCTTTGCTTTTCACGAAGCATTCCAGGAAACAGGCAATATGAAAAACGTTACCTGGAGAAAACCAAAGAACGCTTAACACATATATATTAAACATTATAACTGAGAAAACCTTTCGATTGTCAATCGAAAGGTTTTTCTTTGTATTATATATTAGCTACATTTCAACTATTCATTATTTCCTTAATTAAGTAATTTATGAAATACGCGAAACTTTTTTTTACATCTATTATCTTTTTTATCTTAATAAATACATCTTTCTTTATCAGTGGTTTATTGGGTTTTCTTGCGCTACCTTGTGCGGTATTGATGTTTGTACTTTTCTTGGTTCTTTTTGGTTATTGCTGTTATTATGTAGTGTTGATGATAAAAGAGAGATTTCAGGATAAATACAGAAATATACTAGTTGTCACGCTTGTCATAGTATTAGGCCTGACAGTATATAAGCCCGAAGGCCTGTTGAGTTATGAGCTTCTTAATGGCAAGAGAGTGATGTATGCTTTTAACGAAGGTGCAGCAAACTGCACAACAAATTTAGACCTGTATTCTAATAATATATTTACCTTTACTGATATCTGTTTTGGTGTTTATACGACTTTAGGAAAATATAGAATCAATAGTGATACTATATTCTTTGAGAAAATATATATAGATAAGCGGAACGATTTTTATGAATATGCTGTTTATTCAGATGTTGAACATTATTATTTGAAGGGGAAAGAAGGTGTATTACAGCTTTACCGTAAACAAACAGATACAGTACCGGCTTATGTATTGTCTGTTTTGAACAAATCAATATTCAAATGAGTTTATGTATTTCATTTTTCAATCCCTTATAAAAACTAAACTTACTTCATTATCTTTGCATCATTCTTTTAGTAAAAAAATGAAATAGAATGACTGTTCTCTACGAAGATAACCATATTATAATTGTCAATAAGACTGTATCGGAAATCGTACAGGGGGATAAGACGGGCGATAAGCCACTTTCGGAAATTGTAAAAGAATACCTGAAAGAGAAGTACAATAAGCCGGGAAATGTTTTTTGTGGCGTTACCCACCGCCTGGATCGCCCAACGAGCGGTATCGTGGTTTTTTCCAAAACAAGCAAGGCTTTACCCCGCTTAAATGACATGTTTAAGAATAAGGAAATAAGTAAGACATACTGGGCCGTTGTAAAGAATGCTCCCAAACAGCCGGAGGGGACATTGAAGCATTATCTGGTGCGGAATGAAAAACAAAATAAATCATACGCTTATGATACGGAGAAGCCGAATTCGAAGTTGGCCATATTACATTATAAACTTATTGCCCGTTCAGATAAATACAGCTTACTCGAAATAGACCTGGAGACAGGTCGCCATCATCAGATACGTTGCCAGCTGGCAAAAATCGGCAGCCCGATAAAAGGGGATTTGAAGTATGGTGCGGAGCGTTCCAATCCCGATGGCGGTATCAGTCTGCATGCACGTAAGATATCCTTTATTCATCCGGTATCGAAAGAATTAATAGAGGTTACTGCGCCTGTTCCGGAAGATAATTTGTGGCAGGCTTTGGAGGCTATTGTGAAATAGAATATATTATCTTTGCTCAAATTTTAATTTTGTTATGACTATAATTGATCTAATATCGTCAGCGTTAAGCATAAAAGCTTCACAAATCGAAAAAACAATAGGTTTACTGGATTCGGGTGCTACTATTCCTTTTATCAGCCGTTACCGTAAAGAAGTCACAGGGGGATTGGATGAGGTTCAGATAGGAGCTATAAAAGAGCAAAATGACAAGCTCAATGAACTCGTAAAGCGCCGTGAGACAATCCTGAAATCGATAGAAGAGCAGGAGAAACTGACGCCTGAACTGAAAACGCGTATCGAAAACTGTTGGAACAGTTCGGAACTCGAAGATATCTATCTTCCTTATAAACCCAAACGTCAGACGCGTGCCGAAATAGCCCGTAAAAAGGGATTGGAGCCGCTTGCAAAATTGATTATGGCGCAACACCCGATGGATGTGGAAGGGAAAGCCCTCTCATTCGTAAAAGATGATGTAAAAGATACGAAAGACGCTATTGCCGGAGCATGCGATATTATTGCCGAATGGATAAATGAAGATGAATATGCCCGTAATACTATTCGCAATCTTTTTGAAAGGGAGGCTGTTATTACCGCCAAGGTAGTGAAGGGGAAAGAAGAGGAAGGGGATAAATACCGTGATTACTTCGACTTCTCTGAAAAATTGAGTAAGGCTTCATCCCACCGCATACTGGCAATACGCCGCGGGGAATCGGAAGGTTTTCTCCGTGTAAATATTGCACCGGATGAAGACACGGCGCTGGAAAGATTGGACAAGCGCTTTATTAAAGGAGATAATGACAATGAAGCCACTAACTATGTGGCTGATGCTATAGAAGACTCATACAAACGATTATTGAAACCATCCATAGAAACGGAGTTTTCGGCTTTGTCGAAACAAAAGGCGGATGAGGAGGCCATACGTGTATTCATCGAGAATCTTCGTCAACTTCTGTTAGCTCCACCATTGGGCCAGAAGAGAGTATTGGGTATCGATCCCGGATACCGTACAGGATGCAAACTTGTGTGTCTCGACGCGGAAGGAAACTTGTTGCATAATGAGACTATTTATCCGCATCCACCGCAAAATGAGACGTCCAAGGCCGGCAATAAAGTGGTGAAGTTGGTGTCTACATATAATATAGACGCTATTGCTATCGGGAATGGTACTGCCAGCCGCGAAACGGAGCGTTTTATTACCAACCTCCGCTACGAAAAGGAAGTGAAAGTATTCGTTGTGAGTGAGAATGGGGCATCGATCTATTCTGCGTCCAAGATTGCCCGTGAAGAATTTCCTGATTATGATGTGACAGTCAGGGGGGCGGTGTCTATTGGTCGTCGTCTGATGGACCCGTTGGCCGAATTGGTGAAGATAGATCCGAAATCGATCGGGGTAGGGCAGTACCAGCATGATGTAGATCAGACAAAATTGAAAAATTCCCTTGATCTTACCGTCGAAAGTTGCGTGAATCTCGTTGGTGTAAATGTAAATACTGCAAGTAAACACCTGTTGACTTACGTGTCAGGCTTAGGGCCTGTATTAGCACAGAATATAGTTGATTATCGTGCGGCACACGGCGCATTCAAGTCCCGAAAAGAACTGATGAAAGTAGCACGTATGGGCGAAAAGGCGTTTGAACAATGTGCAGGTTTTCTTCGCATTGCCGAAGCTGTGAACCCGTTGGATAATTCTGCCGTACATCCCGAAAGTTATCATGTAGTAGAGAAAATGGCTAAAGATCTGAAGTGTACTGTTTCAGAATTGATCCGGAATAAAGAATTGAAAAAATCGCTCGACCTCAAGTCGTATATAACGGACACGGTCGGATTGCCTACGCTGAACGATATAATGGAAGAACTGGATAAACCGGGACGTGACCCGCGTAAAGGAATTAAGATGTTTGAATTCGATCCTAATATCCGTACTATCGATGACCTGCGTGAAGGTATGATTCTTCCCGGAATCGTTACCAATATCACAAACTTTGGTTGCTTTGTGGATGTGGGTATCAAAGAGAACGGACTGGTACATATTTCGGAAATAGCAGACCGTTTCGTTTCCGACCCTACCGAAGTGGTGTCTCTCCATCAACATGTGGAGGTAAAAGTATTGTCTGTTGATACGGCACGGAAACGGGTGCAATTATCGATGAAAAAATAAGAATCTGGTTGACTAAAAAAGGAGTTACAATCAGCGTAACTCCTTTTCATTCCTTTTTCCGGCTTGTATTATTAAAACTTGTATGCAATGCCTAAAGCTATATTGATACGACTGCCATCTTTGATTTTGTAACGGAATTCGCCGTTCAGCGCCAGATTATCGGTTAATTCATATTCGGCGCCACCGCCCAGTGAAAAAACAAAGTCACTGCTCGATGTTGATCCATCTTCCGATACAGCGATGCCTAAAATATTACCCAATTCGCCTAAACTCTCGTTGATAGCCTGTCCATTAGAAGCTTTGGTGTTAATGAGCCCCAAACCTGCTGAAGGATACAGGGTAAACTTTTCTGTTAGAGGAATCAGGTAATGTCCGTATACGCTGGCATCCCACATGGTGATGCCATCTTTTTTTAAGAAATAATCGAATTCCGCAGCCAAGCGGACCGGATCGGTTACATTGTAGAGGAATTTGGCACCGAGACCATAATTGGTGAAACTGTCTCCACTTCCTATTACCAGGTTGGCACCGATAGCTTTGTCCCCTTTTTCTTGCGCTATTGTTACTGCGCTTACCGCTACCGTCATGATGATTAGCATCACCATTCTTTTGAATAGAACATTTTTCATTTGTGTAAAAAATTAGATGATTAATAATGTGAATTTCGAATTATTATTAATTTGGTATCGCTTCTGTATTGTAGTATTGAATTTGAATAGATTTTGTTTATGTTAGGGATTACTTAAAATCATTAGATTTTAAGGATGATACAGTCTTAAATTTCAATAGTACGGATTGTTTCCATGTGTATTGTCAATTTTGTATGTTTAGTGTTATAAGGTTTAAACAATTTCTAATTCTTTGTAAGAAATTCTACACAAATATATATGAAAAATTGATAATAAATAATTTTTGGACTGAAAAATATATTTATCTGTAAAAAGCATTTTTACGCGTTAATGACCGGAAGATTTTTCTTCCGGTCATTAACGCGATGTTTTATTTTTTATAATAAATTACTATTTCAGCTTGAATACGATTGGCATTGTAAAGTAAACCGGAACGGCAACTCCGTTATTCTTGCCCGGTATCCATCTGGGCATGCCTTTCAGTACCCTTATGGCTTCCTTGTCGCAAGTCGGGCTGATTCCTTTCAGTAGTTGGATATCAGTGATATCTCCGGTTTTGCTTACCACGAATCTTAGAGTAACTGTTCCTTGTATTCCCATTTCCTGATCCACAACCGGATATTTGATATTATCGTATATATATTTATACATATCGGTTTGTCCACCGGGGAACTGAGGCATAAATTGAGCGCTTATGAATACTTCGGGTTCTTTAGAGGCGGCTCCTCCTTGTCCGTCACCTACTACATTGGTTTCAAATTCTTTGCGTACAGCGTCTTTGTGGTCAGAACCATCGTCTTCTACATTAAAGTTACCAATCTCCCTTTTATCTGTAGTCAGGTCACTCATATTGGCCATCTCAGTGTCATCGGGGGCATCTTCGTTCTTTACAATTGTAGGCGGGGCAAATTTTTGCATCGGAAGGAATTTAGGAGGTTCCGGAATTTCAGGTTTAATCACCTCAGGCTCCGGTAATTTGTTATCCACCTCAATCACCGACGTAGTGTATATGTCATCTACACCACCTGTATGATTTTTTGCAGTTGCAGCACTGATTGTGCTGATGATTGCCGGCAGACAGGAGACAAAAGCCGCAAATAATACCACTACGCCGAATGCGATCAGGTGTCTCTTGGTAGAGGATTGGCGTAATTCAAATGCACCGTATGATTTATTTTTACCTTCAAAAATAATATCACACCATTCTGCGGAATTTAAGTTAACTAAGTTTTTCATAACTGTAAGTTTTATATGTTATTAATTATTCCCCTTTTGTACCTAATAGATATTTAAAAGCCTTAAATTCCATAAAAGGGTATAAAAATTTTTGAAAATAATCCCGGAAAGATTATCTACTTCTTATATAGAGTGGTGTAGCTGAAATTTGCGTATATAATATATTGAAAACTTTATCTATGTATATAGCTGATAGCCTTTAGCTGTCAGCTTATAGCTCTTTGAAGTATTGGGATAAGTAAGTGATGAGTAATGAGTAATAAGTAATAAGTAATAAGTTGAAAGTTATATGAGATACGAGTAGACAAGATACGAGGAATAGGGCAAACGCATCAAAATTCATAAAGCTGTTTTTCAGCCTTATGTAGTGGCGTATTGCATACGCCCAATTGTGATATTTTGCTATGCGGGCGTATGCAATACACTAGTGTCCACTAAAAAACATTAACAAGCGATGTAATTATTTGATATGCAATTAATAATATTCGTTTTTTTTACGTGTACATTTCAAATCTCTATTTTTGTTAGAAGTAACAAAATGATAGTAGGAATGCACAATGGACATTACGTTTTTACTCAATTATGTAGATTTCTGCCCAAGAGAGCTTTTGATTGTTTAGTCGATAAATACGAAGGCAATAAATATGTAAAATCATTTACTTGTTGGAATCACCTTTTAGTTCTGATTTTTGGTCAGTTATCTAATCGGGAAAGCCTTCGGGATTTGATAGGGATACTTGATGCGCATAAGAAAAAGTTTTATCATCTTGGATTTGGAAAAAGCGTAACACGTAGTAATTTATCTAAAGCCAATGAAGTACGTAGTATAGAT
>NZ_GL891985.1:120617-296346 GCF_000213555.1 Dysgonomonas gadei ATCC BAA-286 | reverse complement strand
TCTATACTACGTACTTCATTGGCTTTAGATAAATTACTACGTGTTACGCTTTTTCCAAATCCAAGATGATAAAACTTTTTCTTATGCGCATCAAGTATCCCTATCAAATCCCGAAGGCTTTCCCGATTAGATAACTGACCAAAAATCAGAACTAAAAGGTGATTCCAACAAGTAAATGATTTTACATATTTATTGCCTTCGTATTTATCGACTAAACAATCAAAAGCTCTCTTGGGCAGAAATCTACATAATTGAGTAAAAACGTAATGTCCATTGTGCATTCCTACTATCATTTTGTTACTTCTAACAAAAATAGAGATTTGAAATGTACACGTAAAAAAAACGAATATTATTAATTGCATATCAAATAATTACATCGCTTGTTAATGTTTTTTAGTGGACACTAGTGTATTGCATACGCCCAATTGTGATATTTTGCTATGCGGGCGTATGCAATACGCCCCTACAGGCCTTCGATAGAAGTTGAACAATTTGATGCGTTTGCCCTGGATAGCTTTTAGCCGTTAGCTTTGGCTATCGCATAAGTGACTTTACAGTGAACAGTCATCCAGTTAACAGTATTCTCACGCAAAGACGCTAAATCGCAAAGTTCAATTTATAATTCATTGTAATGTTTTGCATTCTCTTTGTAGGGGCGAATAAACATTCGCCCGATATTGATTGCGGACGAATGTTTATTCGCCCCTACAGTTTTCTCAAAAGGTAACAAAGGTTACACCTTTTTCAATTAATAACCTGTATCTCGTATAATTTTTCGTTCTTCACTTAATACTTACTACTTATCCCAATACTTCAAAGAACTGTCAGCTAACAGCTAAAGGCTAATAGCTTATTATATAGATAAAGTTTTCTTAAAGTGTTTAAGCGGGTAGTAAGGTATTGTATATAAAAAAGCAAGCCCCGGATTTCGGAGCTTGCTTATATTCTGACCTGTTGTTTAGAACTTATATCCTACCGTCAGGTAAGCGTTCATATTTTTACCGCTCGGATTAGATATTCCTGTAATATCTTCAACAGTTGCACTGTTTTTTACATTAATCAGATTACTTAAACCTAAATCATAACCTAATCCTACGACAATCTTGTTAAACTCAGCCCCAACACCAAGACCGACACCAAAATCGAATCTGTTATATTTGAAACCTAACGCATCTTCTATGTCTTTATTGAATGCATCAATACTTATTGCGCCAGCTTTGTATTTACCACTTACAGCATATGCTACATACGGACCGGCATGCAATACCAATTTAGTATTTTCTGCTACCTGGAACTTATATCCTATATGTACAGGCAATTTCAAGTATGATAAATTTATCTTTGAATCGCCTTCTTTTGTTCCTTCAAGAGAATAGTCCAGTCCTGTCAATAAATACAGGTCCGATGGCAAAGCATAATCCAATGTTACTCCTACATTGAATCCGACTTTAGCATCTCCTTTTAGGTCTTCAGTCATATTCGAAAGATTTATTCCTGCCTTTACGCCGAAAGTAAGAGGCTTTTCCTGTGCATTAACATTTACTACTAATAGTAATGCAGCAATAACTAAGCTAAATTTTAGAATTGTTCTCATAATTGTCTTATTAGGTTAAATTAAAACTTGTCGTAGGCAAATATATATTCTTTTGCTGATATTCTTTAACAACTCGTAAGAAATAATAAAGAAAAGATATCTTATCGATTATATTTTAATAACCACTTAACGGAATATTTTTATCAAGGGAGATAAATATGTGTGCCTGAGGTTTTTCCTATCTCGTCTGCACTGGTTATCACCACTTCTTTTACACCTGCTTCGATAGATTCGAACGCATTGTCAAGTTTAGGTATCATGCCTCCTTGTATAACACCTTTCTGAACCAGATCCTTAAATGCTGCTTTGTTTAGTGATGGAATTACGCTATCATCATCATTTTCATCCATTAACACGCCTTTCTTTTCAAAACAATACACAAGGCTCACCTCGAAAACGTTGGCTAAGGCTTTTGCCGTTTCTCCTGCTATCGTGTCGGCATTGGTGTTTAGTATATTGCCAAGTTTGTCATGTGTGAGAGGGGCTAATATGGGTACTATGCCCTGAGATATCAGAGAAGACAGTATCGCCGTGTTTACCTCCTTTACATCTCCTGCAAATCCATAATCTATTTCTCTTACGGGTCTTTTTTCGGAACGTATCAAATTCATATCTGCGCCTGTAAGTCCAAGAGCATTCACGTTCAGGGCTTGTAGTCCTGCCACAATATTCTTATTAACAAGGCCTCCATAAACCATTGTTACTATTTGCAGTGTCTCTAAATCGGTGATGCGGCGGCCGTTTATCATACGGCTTTCGATGCCCAGACGCTCTGCCAGTTTTGTTGCCGATCGTCCTCCGCCATGAACTAGTATTTTATATCCTTCTATACGGGCAAAATCTTTTAGAAGTTGTTTCAGCGATTGTTCTTCTTCTACAATTTTTCCGCCTACTTTTATTATAGTTAGCTTCTCCATATGTTTGCTGAATGAGTGTGTATAAAGATAAAACAAAAAGAGATTGTTCCAATAGAAACAATCCCTTAATAAATCTTTTCTCCGAAAGATTACTTTCTGATACCTAGTTCTTTGATGATAGCACGATATCTTTCAATATCATTATCTATCAGGTAATCAAGCAAACGGCGACGTTTACCTACAAGGCGTCTTAGAGATCTTTCAGTGTTATAATCCTTCTTATTTAACTTCAAATGCTCAGTTAAATGCGAAATACGGTATGAAAACAATGCTATCTGAGCTTCAGGTGAGCCAGTATCAGTGTTAGACTTTCCGTGTTTTGCGAAGATTTCTTGCTTTTTAGCTGAATCTAAATACATAAGTTGTTATTTATATTATTTAACGAGGTGCAAAGATAAAACTTATTTTTTGACAGACAAATATTTAGCCCGAAAATCCATCAAAATGGAAGGTCGTCGCCACTGTCTCCACTAAAGTCCACCGGGGTAGCGGCTTGTGTAGGTTGACTTGCTTGTCCGTATGATTGCGCCGGAGCAGGTTGACTTGTGCCTGCAGGTTCTACTTTCCAAGCTCTGAGGTCTGTGTACCAGTTTCCGTTATATTCACGGCTTTCTACATCGAAAGACACATCCAGAATATTTCCTATTTGAAGTATAGATTCATTTATTTTATCACCCCAGAAGGTCATGCATACTTTTTTAGGATACATGCCATCGGTTTCAAGAATGATGCTCTGTTTCCTCCACTCTCCGTTTTTACCCATACCTGTCTGTACAGGAAGTACTTGAATTAATTTTGCTGTTAACTGCATTATTATATTATTTTGTTGATTTTCAAAAACGAGGCATAAAGATACAAAAAAATCAATTAATCTCAACTTTCATCGAAAGGTATCTCCTGTTGCGCTTGTTCTATGGCTTGCAGTTTTTCGGCTGAGGTGATAAATTCTTTATAATATGACAGTAGCATGGTAGTTAAGGGGATAGCGATTATCATACCCACTATGCCTAATAGCGAACCCCATACCGAAAGAGATAAGAGAATGATTGCCGGGTTCAGGCCCATTGCTTTTCCCATTATTTTCGGTACTAAGAACAGATCCATAATACATTGCACAATTACGTATATAAGAGCCACTAATCCCAGCATAACCCAAAAACTATCGTCTGTTTGCGATGCCCGCAACCAGCAAAGCAATATTGCCGGCGGGAATGTGATGACCTGAAGATATGGTATCATATGTACAAGACCTACAAAAAGGCCAAACATAATTGCCATCGGCAAACCTATGATCTGAAATCCGGTAGCATACAGCACTGCCAGAATGCAGCAGATAAATGCCTGATGGCGGAAATATTTGTTCATGCTGGTTTCCACGTCCAGTGTTATACGCCCTACTATCGGGCGGTATTTAGGTGGAATAAGGAATCTCCAGAGTTCATTTATCTTATCATAATCGAGCAATATAAATATCAGGTATAAGATAACAATAAAGACTACTGTAAGGCCGAAGAGGAAGGATATTGTACCCGAAAAAAGGGATTCTACGGCAGGGCTTACATATTGGATAATTTCTGCAAGATTGTCTTTCGACAATGTGCTTTGAAGTTCTTTGTAGTCAACATACCGACCTATAATATCAGCCACACTTACCGGAATCCCGTTTTGGCTTATTACCGACAGATCGTAAGTTGCAATAAGGTTGTTGATTTGCCATATTTCATTTTCGATAAGAGGAACCAGTATAAATCCGAGTAGTGTGAATATCCCCGCCACTGATAGTAGTGTAAGTATAACAGCTATAGAATGAGGGAGCTTTAATTTCCTTTTGTAAAAGCGTACCAATGGATTGAGCATATAAGCTAAAAGCCATGCTATGAAAAAAGGGAGCAATACATCTTTCAGTAAATACAGAAAGTAGAGGGCGGCTCCTATAGCCAATACGCTTATCAGCAGTCGGATAGTGCGATCGAAAGTAAAAGGCTTGTCGAATGGTTGTCCCATTGTCATATGCGGATGCTGTTTTAAATTATTTGATATATCTTTACAAAGATATTTTATTTTTTCTTATTTCCCGTAACAATCTGTCTATGATGAAAGCAAAGAGCCGATATTTATTAACATTCTTGGTATTAGTTCCTTATATACTGAATGCACAGGTAAAACAAGCCGGAATACAAATTTTTCTTAATCATCAGGGGCTCAAACATGCCTCCGTTGGTATTTGTGTAAAGGACTTGTCAGGGACGAAACTAGCCGGACATAATGAAGACAGGGCATACACCCCCGCATCCATACTAAAGGTAGTAACTACCGCCACCGCACTGGAAATATTGGGTCCCGATTATAAATATCAGACGACTCTGGCTATAGACAAAGATAAATCGGACAGGCTGCTGGTGCATGGATATGGCGATCCTACGCTGGGCACCGAACATCTGGATAATACGCCTGACGAGTTCCTTTCCCGATGGACAGAACAGATAGGACAGAAATTCGATTCAACAAAAAAACTGGATATTACCATTGTCGATGATTATTTTGGATATGAAGGCGTATCGCAACGATGGACATATCAGGATATGGGTAATTATTATGCTGCGGCAAGTTATGGTATCAGTATTTATGATAATACCTATGAATTGTTTTTCAATACAATGCGTCTCGATACATGTCCCATTATAATAAAGACCCGGCCTGAAATGAACCTATCGTTCCGCAATACCCTTACGATGAATGCTACAGGGCAGGACAACGGATATATTCACGGGGAACCTTTCTCTGTAAACAGACTTCTTTCGGGAGATATCCCCGGTGGAAGGCCGTCGTTCA
The DNA here is from genome assembly GCF_000213555.1 of Dysgonomonas gadei ATCC BAA-286. Lineage (GTDB taxonomy): Bacteria > Bacteroidota > Bacteroidia > Bacteroidales > Dysgonomonadaceae > Dysgonomonas > Dysgonomonas gadei. Next base: position 291,003 of record NZ_GL891985.1, on the reverse strand, counting down.
GTATAAAAGGCGATATTCCAGATCCGGGCTTATATCTCGGCGAAGTATTGGCAAAGCAGTTGACTGATAAGGGCTTTAAGTTGGGTACGGTAGAAAGCACGTATGACAGGTATTTCAATCAGATGTATTCGAAGAATCGAAAGACTTTTAACGAAGATATATTCTATCGCCACGAGTCTTTTCCATTGAAAGATATCATAAAGGATACCAATGTAAGGAGCAACAATCACTATGCGGAACATCTTATACGTACCGTAGGCCGTACAAAAACGACAGATATATACTCCTCTGCCCTGGATGCAGGGATTGACAAAACGAAAGAGTTATGGAAGGCCCGGGGATTGAATACCGATGCGCTTACTATGTTCGATGGAAGCGGGCTTGCCCCGTCCAACGCCGTGAGTCCTGCATTCATGTGCGATCTGCTGGTGTATATGCAGGCAAAAAGCAAGTATGCCGATGCATTTCTGGAGTCGTTGCCCAAAGCAGGGAAGGACGGAACTGTAGGCAGCCGGCTCAAAGGAACACGCCTTGCAGGGAAGATTTCGATGAAAAGCGGCAGTATCTATGGCGTGCAATGCTTTGCGGGATACTATATTGACGGGGATAAGAAATATGCTTTTACCATAATGGTCAATAATTTTACGGGTTCACGTAGCCGGATAGTGCAGGCTATAGATAAGTTGTTGCTCTCGATGTTTTGAGGGAGTAAGAAAAATATTGGATAATTTAAAAAAAATATAGGGGCGAATATTTATTTGCCCCTACTTCATATTATTGATTGCTTATCTCACTTTTTCTTTTCGCCTGTGAGTTCTTCCATCTTGCTTATAACTGCACGGATAGGCAAATCTCTTTCCAGAATGATACCGGTCGGTGAAATCAGTATGTTGTAAGGTATTTCACGGATGTAATAGGTGTCGAAAGGTTTTGCGGCCCATCCTCCCTTCACAGGTAATATATTCCATTTTACAGAATCGGCTATATTTTCACTAAGAGGTACCTGTTCTGAATCTTTTACAATGGAAATGAATTCGATATTCTTTTTTTGCTTTTTCAATTCATTGTAGACATCGATTGCATCTTGTTTCTCGTCGCGGCATACATCACATGTGGTAGCAGCAAATAGAAGAAGTACATACTTGCCTCTAAAGTCAGATAATTGCACCGTCTTATCCTGTATATTTTTTATTGAAAATCCCGGAGCATAAGCATTTACTGCCGACAACTTAATTTTATCCCTAAAACTTTTAAGTTCTGCTGTCAGTGGAAAGTCAATGGCTTTGCCTTTCAACAAAGACAGGTTTTCGTCAAGCCGCGGGATGGAAGTCTCATCCTTAAAAAATGTATTTATCAACATTACGCTGGCTATCTTGTCCGGATTTGCTTTTACATATGCGGCTGCTATATTGGATAACTCGAAATTAATGTTTTTTAGTTCCACCACATAATCTTTCACTACCAGGCTGTCTTCGTTTTTAATGTTCTTTTCGGCAGTATTCAATATGTCGGCGCGCGATTTGAGCAAAGTTTTATTTTTTTCCTTGAAGTTCGTTAAATCATCATTTACGTCACCACCCTTTACATCTATCAGGTCGGGATATAGTACGTCGCCTTTAAGCTCTACCTTCCATCCTTTGTTGGCAAGAACGAAAGTGCTTTTTGTATTTTTATTAAAGTACAATGAATATTCTGTCAGTGTATCAATTTCGCTACGGAAAGAAAATTCACCTTTTGCACTGATGGCGACAGTGTCTATAAATACGGAGTCTCCGATCTCATGCGACATGAAAAAATGATCACCTGTTACATTGTCGAGTTTTCCGCTTATTTCAAATTCTTTTGGATTTTTACTACATGACGTGACTATTGAAACAAACAATAGAATAAGTCCGGTGTAGTATAATATATTGTTTTTTAACATATTGTCGTTCTTTAGATAAGGTCGTGGACCTATTTGTTGTTTTTAAATTTAAAATACCACAAGTAGTTAGATTGAAAAATATATCATTAAATACGTTCTTATGCTATGTGTAAATTTCCCTTTCTTATACTTAGTAACGCAAAAGTATAACTTTTATTTCTAAAACGTTTAAAAAAATAAATTGTTCTAAAAAAAAACTAATTCACTGACTGACCTATTGCCACTTTTGATGATAATAAACTATTGAGGTGTAAATCTGTACCTGTCAGATAAATCTGCGACATAGAAATTCACTATCTTTGTTCACTAAAAAATCAGCTATGGGTATGAAAACGAACATGGATCGCAATTCACCAAAGTACAGGATAATTTTGTCATGCGAGTTTCCATCCATCCTTTAAAAATAAAATTATAGTATGAAATTTATTAATTCCTTTTTTTTAGCCATAAGCATTTTGCTTCCAATGAAATCATACAGCCAAGAAATACCCCTGACATTAGAAGACCTGACGCCCGGAGGTAAAACATTCAGCAAGTATCGTGCCGAAATGCCTCGCCAATTGGGATGGTATGGAGATAAACTGACTTACATAAAAGGTGATTCCGTAATGATTGCTCCCAATACAGATAAAGAGAAACCTCAAGTATTGCTTAGCCTTCAGGATATTAATTCAGGTATGGGATTTGATAAAGATGAAGCGCTGAAAAGTTTAAATACGATTCAGTTTATATCTCCACAGTCGAATAATATACTGATTGCCACTCCTGACAAAATATATTTATATGACTTTGTGACAAAAAAGATAATGGCTGCGTTTCTGTCATTAGACGGGATAGATAACCACGAATGGTCTGAAAAAAGCAGAATGCTCGCATATACAAAAGATAATAACCTGTATATACAGGATTCGGAAGGGAAAGAAACGGCCGTAACCAACGAAACAAATACGGGCATTGTCTCCGGGCAATCTGTTCATAGGAACGAGTTCGGTATTAACAAAGGTATATTCTGGTCGCCGGCAGGAAATCTTCTTGCATTCTACCGTATGGACGAAACGATGGTTACCGATTATCCGTTAGTAGATATTTCGGCGCGTATCGCCAAACTGAAAAATATAAAGTATCCGATGGCCGGAATGAAAAGCCATCATGTAACAGTGGGAGTGTACAATCCTGCTACACAGCAAACAGTATATCTGAAAACAGGTACTCCTAAAGAAAAATACCTGACGAATATAGCATGGAGTCCCGATGAAAAAAATATCTATATTGCCGAAGTTAACAGGGGGCAAGATACTTGCATTGTAAGGAGTTACGATGCTGCGAGCGGGAAACTGCAAACGACTTTATTTACTGAAATTCATCCGAAGTATGTAGAGCCTGAAAATCCCGTATTATTTCTGAAGAATGAGCCGTCGAAGTTCTTGTGGCAAAGTGAGCGCGATGGATTTAATCATTTATATCTGTATGATACAACCGGAAAGTTGTTGAAGCAGATTACTTCCGGCAAATGGGATGTTACATCTGTTCTGGGATTCGACGAAAAAGGAGAGAATCTCTTTTATGTATCTACCGAAGTAAGTCCGATAGAAAAGCATATCTATAAACTGAATCTGAAAACAGGAAAGAGAGAGCAACTGTCGAAGGAAGAAGGTGTCCATGACGGCATGCTTAGCGCTTCGGGAAAATTCATCTGCGACAGATACACTTCACAGAATAACCCCGGAAAGGTGACAATTACTGAAACCAAATCGAATAAGTCATATATTTATTATTCAGCAAAGAATCCTTATAGGAATGTGCAGTTGCCCGAGATAACACTGGGTAAGTTGAAAGCGAATGATAATGTGACAGACCTGTATTATCGTCTGGTGAAACCGCTGAATTTTGACCCGAACAAGAAATATCCGGTCATTGTTTATGTATATGGAGGGCCTCATTCCCAAATGGTAGATAATTCATGGATGGGACAGGTAAGAGGATGGGATATATACATGGCTGAAAAGGGCTATGTAGTATTTACGATGGACAACAGGGGCACGTCGAACAGGGGAATAGATTTCGAAAATATAACACATCGCCGGCTTGGAGTGGTGGAGACAGACGATCAGATGACAGGTGTGGAATACCTGAAATCGTTAGCCTATGTAGATGCCGACCGTATAGGAGTACATGGGTGGAGTTATGGCGGGTTTATGACGCTGAACCTGATGCTTCGCCATCCCGAAACATTTAAAGTCGGTGTAGCAGGCGGGCCTGTTACAGATTGGAAGTATTATGAAGTGATGTATGGCGAACGTTATATGGATAGTCCTCAGGAAAATCAGGAAGGATATAAGAATTCCAGCATGGTAGAACGTGCCGGAGACCTTAAAGGCCGCCTGATGCTTATACATGGTGATGAAGACCCTACCGTAGTGATGCAACAGAGCTTGCAATTCCTGCATTCTGCCATTAAAAAGGGTACACATCCCGATTTCTTTATATATCCGGGGCACGGACATAATATGACAGGGCGCGACCGTGTGCATTTGCATGAACACATAACCCGTTATTTTGAGGATTTTTTGAAATAGGAAACGAATCGCTTATGGGTATTATGGGGAATGATTTTAATCAAATAATGTCTTCGAAAACAGCCGAGGAATTAATAAAGATCACTCGAATAAGCAGGGACGATTATCAGTCTGAAGCTTTAGAAGCAGCTGATAGTGAGTTGGCAAAGAGGGAAATTCCGGATCAGGAAATTGAAGATATAATAAAAAGAATAATAGAGGCTGAGGGAAAAGCTATAGAGATAGAGAATAGTACCGTCGGTTCCGGAATAAGATTTCTTAATTTCCTGATCGATTCATTCATATGGTTGATTGCCGTCTTCGTATTGACACTCCCGTTAAATGCACACAGAGGCAGCCAGATGCTGATCGGTTATTTGATCACACTCGCTTCTTATATTTTATATTATGCAGGTTTGGAGATCAAGTTCCAAAAAACATTGGGTAAAATGATTACCAAAACAAAAGTTGTAACGTATAACGGGGAAGCGCCGAGCAATGCCGATATAATAGTAAGGACTCTTTTGAGGATTATTGCTCCGTTCGACATCGTTTCATTTCTTTTTACAAAAAACGGATTTCATGACAGGTTGTCCGGAACGAAGGTAGTAAAAGGATAGTTGACGATATTATGTATGGATTTCCGTTTATATGTTTTATTGGAGCTGCTGTAAGAATGTTATTCTATCGAACTATTGGTAGAAAGAATGTAACTATGAAATATCTTACAGGTAAAGAAGATGAACAGCAGATAACAAGTATAGTATTTGGCTTTCTCTCTATATTTTTATTTGCATTCATTGTATTAAAGTTACTGTAGCTTTTTAACTGTGGCTCACACAGACATCCCATCTGTGTGTTGCGAAGCAAAAAGAACGATTACTTTTTGAGCAAGATACGAACAAAATATCCATGCCAGCAAGGTTTTTTCGTATACCCGTGAATCAGAAGCAGGAAACTTTATCTATATAATAAGCTATTAGCCGTTAGCCGTTAGCTTGTAGTTCTTTGAAGTATTGGGATAAGTAGTAAGTATTAAATGAAGAACAAAAAATTATAGATACAAGTTATTAATTGAAAAAGGTGTAACCTTTGTTACCTTTTGAGTAAACTGTAGGGGCGAATAAACATTCGTCCGCAATCAATATCGGGCGAATGTTTATTCGCCCCTACAAAGAGAATGCAAAACCTGTTAAGTTTGTCACTTTTTTATGAAAGAGATGCTTCGCTCTGTCTGACAAGCTAATTATTAATTTTTCATTCTTAATTATTAATTGTTTTCTGTGTTACCTTTGTTACTTTTTAACCATACACTGTTAACGAATATAAAAATGACAAGTAAAAAAATAGAAGAAAAGTTGTCAGATGTGTCAGGTTTTAATAGAATGTAGTTAATAAATGCAAATATTGCAATGGGTTATAAATTGAACATTGCGACTTACGTTTTTGCGTGAGAATACTGTTTGCCATCTACTGTAAAAAATGTGTTACCTTTGTTACCTTTTAATGGTTGAAAGTTGTAAATGTACCATTGATAGAAATGTTTTTATTAGAAAAATATATATCCGGATTGGAATAGAATAATAACATGTATAAAATAAGTAAACAATTTTCGTTTTCCGCTTCACATATACTCGAGGGTTTGCCTCTCGAGCATCCCTGTTCGCGACTGCACGGGCACAATTATGTGATCACGGTACACCTGCAGGCAAAGCAGTTGAATACCGTAGGATTTATAAAAGACTACAGAGAGCTCGATAGCGTGAAGCAGTATATTGACAATACACTCGACCACAGGCACCTGAATGATATATTACCATTCAATCCGACAGCCGAGAATATGGCAAAGTACCTGTATGATATTTTCAAAAAGGACATTCCCGAGCTATATGCGATAGAAGTATCCGAAACCCCTAAAACAACAGCCATCTATGAAGCTGATAGTGAATGAGATTTTCTATTCGCTGCAAGGTGAAGGGGGGCGTACGGGTGAAGCGTCTGTATTTATCAGGCTTACAAAGTGCAACCTGGCATGCAGTTTCTGCGATACTGATTTTGCTGATGGTGACGAAATGAGCGTGGACGAAATACTGGAAGCTATCAGTGTCTATCCATGCAAGTGGATCATATGGACCGGCGGTGAGCCTACCATCCAGTTAAGGGATGCTCATCTGGCTGTATTCCGCGAACACGGATATAGGCAGGCAATAGAGACAAATGGTACGCGAAGGGTACCTTCATTGATAGATTATATCACCTGTAGCCCTAAGCAGGACTATGAAACAATAAAGAACCGGATTCCTTTTGTCCATGAGATCCGTATGCCTATACAGGCAGGAGATCCGGTGCCGGATATCTCGGTATTTCCAAAAGCCGATAATTACTTTCTGAGTCCTGTATTCGATGCAGATAAAATCAATCTGGAGAATGTCGCCTATTGTGTGGAGCTTATAAAACTGCACCCTCAGTGGCGGCTCAGCCTGCAAACGCACAAACTGATACATATCGAGTAGTAAGAATGGAAAGATTTGAATTGGATATATTGGGTTGTGGCTCTGCCACACCTACAACTTTACACAATCCATCATCTCAGGTGCTGAATATCAGGGAGAAATTATATATGATAGATTGCGGGGAGGGAACTCAGCTGCAATTCAGGCGTAGCAAACTGCGTTTTGGGCGTCTTAACCATATATTTATCTCACATCTGCACGGAGACCATTGTTTTGGTCTTATCGGACTGATATCTACATTGGGGCTTCTGGGACGAACGGGTGCTCTTGTAATACATACTGTTGCCGGACTTGAAAATACACTTCGCCCCGAAATCGACTTCTTCTGTAAGGACAACCCTTTTGAGGTTAAAATAGAAGTATTCAATCCGAAAGTAAGCGAAGTTATTTACGAAGACAGGTCCGTTTCAGTGAAAACGATACCACTCGTGCACAGAGTGCCTTGTGCGGGATTCCTCTTTGAGGAGAAGCAAAAAGAGGCGCATCTGCTACCTGATATGATTAAATTCTACAATATACCGATAAGGGAGTTGGCGAAAATAAAACAGGGAGCTGATTTTGTTACCGAAGATGGTAAAGTTGTACCTCATGAAAGACTAACAACTCCCGCCGAACCTGCGCGTTGCTATGCTTACTGCTCCGATACGGCTTATAGTGAGAAGATTATACCTGTCATTGAGGGTGTGGATCTGCTTTATCACGAAGCTACATTCGCTGATACGGATAAGTCCCGTGCTAAAGAGACAGGCCATTCGACCGCCGGGCAAGCCGCACAAATAGCAAAGATGGCAAATGTGAAGAAGTTGATGCTGGGTCATTTTTCGGCCCGCTATCCTGATAATAATATTTTACTGGAAGAGGCCAGGGCGGTATTTGCAAACACTGTACTTGCTAACGAAGGACTTCGTGAAAAATTGTGAAAGCCCTTATTTTTTTTAGTCTTTTTATTCTTTTATAAGGTTTAATGCCTATATTTGTGAATATTAGGAATAATAGATACATGGTAAATTTGAGAAACATACTATTCCTTGTATTGTTTGGTGGAGCCACTTTCTCTGCACATGCGGGAGAGACGGACTTTCCGTCAAATATTTTTGTGTCCGAACCTCAGCAGACTACAGATAAAACAATGAATCTGATTGTTGAAGTTAATGGTGGTACGGTCAGGATTCCGTTGGAGAATGTTCCTACATCGGGCTATCTTGAAGTATATAGTATTCTGGGTGTAAAGGTCACCAGTGTCAATCTGAAGACGTGTATCGGAACTTGTCCTCTCGAGTTACCTAAAGGACTTTATATAATAAAGGCGGGAAAAGTAGCACAGAAGATAGTTGTCAGATAATAAAAGATTACAATATAATAGGAGAGCCATTCGGAAGAGTGGCTTTTTTATTCATTGGGTCACAGCCTATTTAGTGAGAGATACCTCCACTTCCATAATGCCTCCCCAGGGATCACCTGCCATCATATTTTCATGGATGGATAGTTTGCAGATTCCATCGGAAGGTATACTGTAACTTAGATTCCGGTCGAAAGGTCCATCCATGCTGCCATTAGGAAGTGTTATCTGAGAGAATCTGATGTTCGCGAGTGAGTCTGTGGAATATAGTTGAGCGGTAATCTTTTTGTAGCCTTTGGATTCGAATTCGACATAAATGATCTGGTTCTTTTTCTTGTGTATAGCTACCTTGCCCTTTCCGTTGACTACATTCAGGCGGATAATTCCGTTACCGGATGGAATCATTGCCGGAATGTTCTCTATCTTTTCTGCCGGTTTATCGGTACTGGTTTGCAGACTGTCTTTCTTTGTTGAGAAGGAACATGCATAGGAAAGTAAACAGATTACGATTATGGGTATGATTGATTTGATCATAATGATAAAAAGGTTTCAATTACAGATACTCATACTAAGATAACAATACCCGGATGGCATTTGTTTGTAGATGTATAGAAAAAGGATGACCCGTTGAGATCACCCTTTTATATATTTCATCCCTCTTTTATGTCGTCAGAACTGATACATGAAGCCGACAGATACCACAAATTGTGAGTAGTTCTTGATAAGGGCTTCTTTTGCTTCAATCTGGATAAATGTATTGTCGTCCAGGGAGACTTGTCCTCCGAGACCTAAATTTAATCCTATGCGGTTATTTGAATATTTAGGGTCATCGGAATTAGATCTGCCCGGATCGTAAGTCCAACGAGTTAAATTCAGTCCGGCGAGAGGGTATAGAGATACGGTTTCTGAGGCACTGAAAACATAATGTCCGTCGGCGTTGATCCCGAATGCACTGAGGTTGTGCCTGTCTATATAGTATTTATATTCGGCAGTTCCTCTCAGGTGGCTGGTAAAACCATATTGTGCCCGGAGGCCTATTCCTAATGATTCTACTTTCGAGCCGTAATTGAGGCTTCCGGCAAATGAAAGCTTTCCGGTCTGATCTTGAGCTGAAGCCGTAGTTATTGCAGATAAACAAATAGTTAAGATAATTAGGATTTTCTTCATAGGCATTCTATTTGTGTGTATTATTAATTGGTTTCGTAAGCAAAGATATGAATTTTTAAAAGAAGGGAGGCTCGGTTTTGTTTCTTGTCATAGGAATATAGCGCACCATCTGTCGAATTGCCGGACGGAAGTTTCTCCGAATTTGGACAGGCTTTGCCGCACTTTGTCTATCGGCCGTTCCTCTCCCAGCCGGGTTTTGGAGAAGAAACAATCTGCAAAGCATATTAGCTTCTCTTCGATGCTCACAGGACGCATATCTCTGTGAGGCACGGGCATATTATTCTCAATAATTTCCTCAAGTGATATTCCTGTACCGGTATGTCTTTCGCACACAAGTGCGTGCATAGGGTATCCGGCATTCTCTACAATTACACGTCCGAGATAGCCATGTGCTACATAAGGCTCTATGCCGAAGCATTTTATAGAAGGTGCATTTGTCATAAAGATGCCGATGTCGTGGAGCATGCCGGCTTCGCTTACAAACTTGCTGTCAATATTCAGTTCCGGATGATTTGCAGCTATGGATAAAGCCTTGTTGGTAACATCGGTACTGTGCTGTACCAAGATATTGTACAGATCCGAGTCTTTTTTATAATATTTTTCGATTATAGCTAGCGTATTCATATAGCATTCGGTCTTTTTTCGTATAAAAATAAGTAAGTTTGTAAAACGGCTTTTCACTTTCAAAACAGTCAGATAAATGAAAAAGTTTTATATATTTTCCCTTACACTTATATGTCTCATCTCAAATATAACGGTTTTTGCTCAATCCTTGTCGTTAGGTGCAGACAGGCTTGATGTTTTATTACCTGCAATCAAAGATAAAAAAATTGCTTTAATAGTTAATCAAACTTCCGTATTATCTAATGGGACACACCTGTTAGATACACTTTTATCTCACAAGATACATATAACCAAGATTTTTGCTCCCGAACATGGTTTCCGGGGAAATGCAGATGCGGGAGAGAAGATAGTGGATGGTAAAGATACCAAGACCGGAACTCCTGTCATTTCCCTGTATGGGAAAAATTATAAACCGACGGCAGATCAGTTGAAGGATACGGATATACTTATTTTCGACATACAGGATGTCGGAGCACGTTTTTATACATACATTAGTACAATGCATTATGTAATGGAGGCATGTGCCGAGAACGGGAAAGAATGTATTGTCCTGGATCGTCCCAATCCCAATGATCGTATTGACGGGCCTGTTTTGGACTTAAAATATAAGTCATTCGTGGGTATGCATCCGATTCCCGTTCTGCACGGACTTACTGTGGGTGAATTAGCCCGGATGATAAACGGTGAAGGCTGGCTGAAAGGTGGAATAAAATCTGATCTGAAAGTGATCCCAATGACCGGATGGAATCATGGGGCTTATTACTTTCTTCCTGTAAAACCATCACCTAATTTACCAAATGACTGGGCAGTAGGTTTATACCCCTCCCTCTGTTTTTTTGAAGCTACAAATGTGAGTATCGGACGTGGTACCGATTTCCCTTTTCAGGTAGTGGGAACCCCTAATCCGAAATATGGAAAGTTTTCCTTTACTCCACGGCCCAATGAGGGAAATAAAAGCCCGTTGAATGTCAATAAGACTTGTTACGGACTTGATTTAAGGAAGTATAAATATCAGCCCGGACTTGATTTGAGATTCCTGATAGACTTTTATAAAAAATCTGAACTGGGTGCTGCATTTTTTACAAATCCTAGATTTATGGATCTATTGGCCGGTACGAATGCCCTAAGATTGCAGATTATTAAAGGTGTGTCGGCAGAAGATATTTATAGAACATGGGAAAAAGACCTGATTAAATATAGAACAATGCGGGAGAAATATTTGTTGTATGCAGATTATTAACTACATCACAAAATAAGGGATATGGCAGATAACGATAATAGATGTCCGCTTTGCGGAAAAAGCACAAACGAAGGAGAAACCTTCTGTGGCGACTGTCAGGAAATTGCTCAAAATGCATATCCGGAGGAATTACTATATAATAAAGACGATTCTGAATCTATGTTTATAGAAGAGGAGAAGGCTGCACCGGAGGAGGAAGAGGATACGTCTTATAACGAAAAGCCAATAGAGAACAGTGTAGAGGAAAATTTGAAGCGGGTTTCCCTTTCGAAAAGCAATAAGAAATTATTTGTTTTTGTTGCTATAGGATTAGTGTTTATGCTCTTGTTAGGTATAGGGGGGCTTTTTGTGAAGAATAAAGACGAGGAGGCAACGGAATCTCGATACTGGAATAAATGCATTGAGGAAAACACACCTTTAAGTTATTCCAAATATCTGGTTCATTATCCCGAAGGGAGATACAGTAACGAAGCTCAGAATAAAATCATGCAACTACGGGAGCAGGAACGAAATGAATGGGAGTCTCTTCGCAAATCGGGGAATGTAGATGCTCTTTTTTCTTTTTTGGCAGACCATCCGCAAACGCCATATGAAAGGCGAATAAAACATGTAGTGGATTCTCTTAGTTGGCTTCAGGCAATAGAACAAAATACGCCTGATGCTTATCAGGCTTATCTCGATAATGTAAAAATAGGTCGTTATGCAGGAGAATATGAGGATGTAGCAAAACAGAAGTATGAATATCTCAGCCAGCTCAAGGTCATTGAAGCGGACGAACTAAAAAATGTAGAGAAAGTATTGTCCGACTTCTTTAAAGCTCTTTCGTCCGTGAATAATAAAGATATACAAAAGAGTTCCGCATCGGTGTTGCTTAAGTTCTTTGATATGCAAAACCAACCTAATACCGTTATTGCAGATTCTATAAAGGCAGCTCTTAAACTCAAGAAAATAAAAAGTGTTTCGTATAAATTGCCATCTGATTTTCCTGAAGTCATAAAGGATAACAAAGGGGTTTACTTTACATCGCTCCTTATAAAGACAGAAACTACATTTACCGATAGGAAAAAGAAGAAAGAAATCTCAGAGCATGCCTTCAATATAGAGCTGAACGGAGAGAAGCAAATCCGGGCGGTGTATCGGAAAGAAAAGTAATTGTTTTATGAAAGCTCCAAACCGAATTCGTCTTTCAACCGGCGTAGGCTTTCATTCTCTTCCATCATCAGATTGAATTTCTCTGCTGGTGTAAAGGCAAGTTTCTTCTCATTATCCTCACTTATACGAACTTGCATTTTTATGTGAGTATTGCGAAGCTGGGTTCTCAATTTTATCAGAATATCCATTCTGTGTTCTAACAACCGTTGCTCCTGTACGGGATTATTTACCACAACCTCAAATAATGTATTTTCTATAAGATTTGGCAGGCAGTTGAGCATTGTGTTCTTTAGATGATGTTCCTCAGTAAGGGCTTCTGCAAATGCTTTCCATTCATTGATAAGTTGGAGAGGGGTGAATCTTTCATTTAAAGATTCGACTTTCACTTCCACTTTAGCTTCTTCTTCCTTTTTCTGTCCAAAAGCTGATATGGAGATACCTAATCCCCCGGCTGACATCGGCTTTGGGGTACTTGTGGTTGGGGTACTGCTTGCAGGCTGAGGCGTACTTGGAATATTTCTTGTAACAGGTGCTGGTGCAGGCCGGCTGTTTTGGGACTGCGGAACTGTCTGATTTGTTGGAGGAGTCTGTTTGGCCTCCTGTTTCGAAAATATAGGATCAATTACCTGCTTTTTTTTTTGATCTTCCAAACCTGTCTGAGGGGAAGATAGTTGACATAGTCGTATGACGGTCAGATCGGATAGTAACCGCTTGTTTCGGCTTAGCCTGTAATTGAGGTCACTTTCATTGACTATATCTATTGCCTTGTAGAGAAATTCGTTGTTGCATTTTCTGGCGGTCTCAATGTATCTGTCCCGGATAGAAGCACCGACTTCAAACAACTCAGCCGTTTTCGGGTCTTTGCATAGAAGCAGGTCTCTGAAATGAGAGGCAATGCCAGTTATGACATTATTGCCGTCAAAGCCTTTACTCAATATTTCATTTAATATGAGCAGCCCGTCCACAACATTGTTGGCAAGGATACAGTCAGTAAGCCTGAAATAGTATTCATAATCCAGTACATTCAGGTTTTCTATGACTGCCTTGTATGTTACATTTCCTCCTGTGAAACTAACTACCTGATCAAAAATGGATAATGCATCACGCATTCCCCCATCGGCTTTTTGGGCCAGTACATTCAAGGCTTCCGGCTCTGTCTGTACATTTTCCTGAGACGCTACATATTGGAGATGCTCTACAGTATCTTTAATTGTAATGCGGCTGAAGTCATATATTTGGCAACGTGACAAAATAGTAGGCAGTATTTTATGCTTCTCCGTTGTTGCAAGGATAAAGATAGCATGATGCGGAGGCTCTTCCAACGTTTTAAGGAAAGCATTGAATGCTGCTTGCGAAAGCATGTGTACCTCGTCGATGATATATACTTTGTATTTTCCGATTTGCGGAGGTATACGCACCTGTTCTATCAATGAACGGATATCGTCTACCGAGTTGTTGGATGCGGCATCGAGTTCGTGGATGTTAAAAGAACGCTGTTCGTTGAACGCCACACAAGATTCGCATTGATTGCATGCTTCGCCGTCTGCTGCCGGTGAAAGGCAATTGATAGTTTTAGCGAAGATACGGGCACAGGTTGTTTTTCCTACTCCACGCGGACCGCAGAACAGGTAGGCATGTGCCAGTTTCCCTGAAGCAATCGCATTTTTGAGAGTAGTGGTCAATGCGCGTTGCCCGACAACCGAGTTGAACGTCATAGGGCGGTATTTGCGTGCTGAAACTATATAGTTATCCATCTCAATTTCTTCTTTAGCAGGACAAAGCTATGAAAAAAAACGGAAAGAAAAAAGCTAAAGTTTACCCGAAAGCATTAACTTAAAAATTGTATGTCTGTTCCGAATTTCCGGGTCTTTTTCAGACTTATATGATCTTATTTTTGTCAAAAATTCCATTTTTTGCATATAAAGCATTGTTATTAGAAAAATAATTATACCTTTGTACCCGCTAACGCAATTAGCTACGCGGATGTGGCGTAATTGGTAGCCGCGCCAGACTTAGGATCTGGTGCCGTGAGGCGTGGGGGTTCGAGTCCCTTCATCCGCACTCAAAGAGACAATTTGGTAATTTTTCCATTTTGTCTCTTTTTTCTTTTATATAAGTGGAAAAAACATTCTATTTTATATATCTCATACAGATATATAAATTTGAAAAAGTAAATTGTAAATAGTTATTGAAATTATTTTTATAAAAAAGAAAAAACGTTACTGGACTGCAACCTTCGATTATATATTCTTTTAATAATTAAAGCAATACTATTTTGCTAAATCAAACATTTCAAAATTTTGATGAGTCCTAAGACCTTGGATTCGATTGCTTGTCATGTAATCTATCTGTTTGAGGATATCATACATGCTATCTTCTTTATAATATGATATAAAAATATTCTTTCGACTTCTATCCATGAAATTATTTATAGCAGCAGCCTTAAAAAACTGTTCGAAATAATGATGGTCAGTTTCTCCTAAAGAATATCCTAAGAATATAATATCTTTTGCATTAGATAAAATTTTATCAATATCATATATTTTGTTCCATATGCAAGTCGATTTTTTCAAAAAAACATCACTTGCATTAATTCTTGCATTATCTTCTACACCAAAAACAATTCTGTTCTCTTTAGCAGTACCATGCACCTTGATAACTTTATGATTTAAATTTTTCTTATATAAAAGATATTCAATACTTAATGTATAATTAAAATTGAAAATTAATAGTCTTTCAAATTTCTCTGTGAGAATTTCATAAGCTTGGGATGTTTCATCTATATTATCTACATATGACATATCTATGTTATTCAAATAATCGCATAAAGATTTACACAAAGATTGATATTCTTGTCTAAATATATTTCTATTAGAATCTTTATATATTGACTTCGAGTATTCTTTCAGTTCATTTTCAATATCTATCCAATTATTTAGTTCATGTTGATTTTTTAGATATATACAAAGCTGATTGTTTGCCTTTAGTAAGTTACTGAAAGCATCACTTACTATAAAATCCTGATAACCTGTTTTTAAACCTAAATTTAAATCAAATCCATTCCCTGTTATCAAAATTGTGTCATAATCATTATTAGTCATACATTTGTGTGTTTTAGATTCCTTTTCAAATATAGCTATAATAACAATAAGTTAATTATGGCTTTGGAATCCACTCTTTCAACTCATAAATTAAATCTAAATCATCGAGAATAGAACGCCTAAGGGTAGGATAATTCTTTTATGCATCATCTCACCATATCCATAAAATTAATATACTTCATAAACTCAATAACTTTCACAAAATCCTCTATAAGTGTTCGATAATCTGATACCTTATCGCACAGAGAGCGACAAATTGAAGATTTTTTCTTTTTGTCGCTTTTTTCATTCTTAATAACCCCTTCTTTCCATATAGATAATTTTATTTAAACTTCATCAAATAAAATAAGGAGGTAGGCGTAAAAAAGCATAAAGAATGCAAGACAAAATATATCTTTGTAATCAAATTAATGATGATTAGATATGAATATTACAATAAAATCACTAGAGGACATGGATCAGGCCGCTATCGAATTCGTAAAATCGATGGGAGATAATACCGTCTTTGCATTCCGTGGCGAAATGGGTGCGGGTAAGACTACCTTTATCAAAGCCATCTGCGAGAAATTGGGTGTGTCAGATACTATAAACAGCCCTACATTCGCCATCGTCAACGAATACCGTTCCGATAGTGGAGAGTTGATTTACCATTTCGACTTCTACCGGATCAACAAAGTGGAAGAGGCTTTCGATTTCGGCTACGAAGATTATTTCTACAGCGGTAGCCTCTGTTTTATCGAGTGGCCCGAACTGATTGAGAACCTCCTGCCGGCCGATACAGTGAATGTCAGTATCAAAGTCTTGGAAGATGGCAGTAGAAGTGTAGTAGTTGGTGCCTAGTGTTCAGGTTCTTTAAAAGAAGATAAGAAGGGACAGGCTGTATAGTCTGTCCCTTTGTATTTTAAGTTTTCTATATCACACCGTAGCTTCCACTTTCTTGAGGAAGTCTTTGCGCATCTCGTCGGTACCTGTGGAGGTGTGTTCGCAATTGAGCCATGTGGCATTGTTGATACCTACCGAATAGAGCATGTTAGGAATAAAATAATCCTGAACGAAAGGCTTGAATATTTCGCCGGCACTCTCCGATGTTGTGATTACTGTAGCCCGTCCGATTTTGAGCAATGGAGTCCATCCATTTTCATAGCTGAAAGCAAAACCTTGAAGAAGTACTTTATCAAAAAAGCCTTTCAGTATAGCAGGCATTGTTCCCCACCAGATTGGATATATGAATATAGCCTCATCAGATTTATTCAGCATCTCCTGATATTTCAGAACGAGCGGGTCGATAGCCTTTCCCTGATTATATACTGCAAGTTCCGCTTCTGAAAATGAGGGGTTGAATTTATCTTTAGGGAGGTCGATAACCTGATAAGCCTTGTTTTGTTGTTCGAATTTTGCTGTAATTGTGTCTAAAATAGCTTTGTTAAAGCTACCATGCCATGGGTGGCTGAATACGATTGTTACCATTATTATGTTTAATTTATTTATAGAGTTGTTGATTATCAATATTACTTAACCTGCAACATTGACCTTTATTCCTAATTCTTCGATACGTTTTGCGATTTCCTTTAACTTCTCCACAGAAACTTTCTCAAGATTCTTTTCGGGTGTTTCCCTGTCGATCGTATATATCATCACTTCGCGAGGATTTGTTTCTTTTACTATTTGCAGCCATGCCGAGATTTCCTCTTCTGTGGTATTGTCCACAGTTTTTCCATTGTGACTCCCTGTTACAAACATTGTTTGCATAATAAAATTGCCTTTGAAACGCTTAAATAGCTCCTTTTGTTTTTCGACGCTGTATTCCGGTGAGTTGGGGCGATCTATCAGGCGTATAGTTTCCAGTATACCTGAGTCGAGCTTAAGTATATTATTGTCTACCTTTTCCAGCGCGTCAAAAACCTTCTGCTTTCCTGCATGCATGGCATTGGACAGCACGCTGATCTTTGCTTTGGGGAAATATTTGTCCCGTAATTCTATCGTATCGTCTATGATTCCGGCAAATTGAGGATGCATAGTCGGCTCGCCGTTTCCTGCGAAGGTGATAACGTCAATATCGGCATTTTCTTCGCGGAGCCGGATAAGTTTATCTTCAAGCGCAGCCTTTACATTTTCCCGGTCGGGAAGTTTTGTTCTCGTCCTGAAGTCTTTGTTGTACCCGCATTCACAGTAGATGCAGTCGAATGAACACAGCTTACCGTCGTAGGGGAGGAGGTTCATCCCCAGCGAACTGCCGAGACGCCGGCTGTGTATAGGTCCGAAAACTATTTCGTGGAATAATATAGTTGACATTAGTTTGTTCTATTAAAAAAATAATTTAGCATTATCAATGTTCAAAAAACCTGACAAAGTTGACACTTTTTACACTATTTTCCAATTGTCAACTTTTGCGCCCTTTGCGTTAAAAGAGTTAGTTATTGGAGTGTACTATTTTTGTTAAAATCTGACATATCTGACATTTTTGAATCAGTTAACAGTAGCTGACGCATCAGTGGCCTATCTCTAGAAAAAGTTACAAAAGTTACATTTTTTACACTATTTTTCATTACTAGCTTTCCTTTCTCCGACTGTTCACTGTTCACCGATTTAAGTATAGATAAACTTCCCCAATAAATATACATCATCATATAATCCAACTCACACCATACATAATCAATATATACCGCAACAATTTACCCGAGAACATTGCTACATTGACAATATATATATTTGCCCGCATATAACCCAAAGCCAGTGCGATGATATCACCCACAACAGGCATGAAACTGAAAAAGGCCATTATCGCACCTTTCCCTTCCAGCCATTGCTGCATCTTTTCTATCTTGCCCCGGTCTACTTTCAGGTATTTTTCTATCCATTCTATTTTTCCCAGACGACCGAGATAATAGTTGGTCATACCTCCCAGCCAGTTACCTACTGAGGCTACAATGACACATCCCCAGGCATTCATCCCTATAGCCAACAGTCCGGCAAAGACAAATTCCGACCCGAACGGCAGAATAGTTGCCGCCAGGAAAGATGCCAGAAAAAGGCCGATATAACCATATTCGACGAAGCCGTCAAGCATGCATCTTGTAGTATATGAAGAGGGCGAAAAGGGGTGCTATTATACACAGGCCTATGCCTGCTTTTTTTACCCACGATTCAGTTTTCAGGCTTTCTTCGTCATATTTGGCCTTGCGCATGAGCGAGCGGGGGCTGATAATCATAAAGATGCCGAAAATGAGCATGAATATGGCGTATATGTAATCCCAGTTAGAATATTGCATTGCATTACGTTTTAAATGGTTTCTTTCTTCTTTGTATAAGAATATAAATACATAATGCAAATATAGCGAGAATGGAAATACCGAAGCTCACTTTTTGAATAATTGTACCTTCGTAATATACTTTCACATTACCCGTTTCATTCACAGGTATCTGTATAAGCCCGTGTGTGCTTTGTGTGATGGGTAAGTCTTTGTTGTTCAGTAATGCTGTGTAGCCTTTATAATAAATTAGGGGAAGGGTCAGGCTATCAGCTTCTGCAATATTTACAGTAAACTTTAATATTGTGTCTTCCCTTTTAAATCTGGAAATTTTGGAGTCTGCATTGTTTACACTGATACTATCTCCTCTGTCATGGATATAGAAAATGGACGGGACTTTTGCCGGGAGGTATTCTCCTCCTATGATATAATAAGAATTATGAATAGTCGGTTCTTCTGTTAAATACTCTTCCTCCCATGGGGACACTTTTCCCTCTGTATATTCCCGTTCGAAGTGATTTATATAATTTATAGTTGATAGAAAAGAAAGGATAATAACAACAGTACAGGTTACTATGCGATTTCGCTGAGATGTGACAATTTGAGATAAATAAAATCCTCCGGCAATAGCAAAGGAAAAACTTGAAAATTCGAGCCATCTCCAAGGGAACTGGATGAATTGGAAGAATTGCAGATAGGGTGAACTCCACGGAAACAGGTAGGTAGTAGTAAAAATAAGAAATATACCGATGATAACGATAATATCTGTCATGTACAGTTTCTCGGATTTCTCTTTAACAAAGAAGCGTAACAAAATGGGGGCAAAGAGAAGAACTCCAATACCGCTTCCATAAATTACCATTCTGTTTTGAAATACAATTCCTCCAAGCAGACCTTTTATCAATGCGCTGATTGCTAACTGTCCCCTCCATAGTTCGCCCACATGAGAATTGAACTTGAAACTATTTGAACTGATTTGCTCTAACATCGGGATTATGTAAGAAGCAACAATAGGCAAACTAATCAGTCCTGACAGGATGAGGAACAGTAGTCTTTTAGGGTTATCCAAAAAAGATTTATAAGAAATAACACAGAATAATAAAATGAGGATAAAGATGAGTACGGAAGATATCAAATGAGTATATATCATCAGAGAAATTCCGATTGTAAGAATATACCATTTCTTGTAATCTCCTTTCAGTATCTCATATAAGCCCAAAAATACGATAGGGACAAAAGTAAAAGAAAGGATTTCACCCAATGCAGCGCGATGATATATGTCGAACATCCGGTACAGGCAAAAAGTAAATAAGATAGCACTGATTACGGCTGTAAAAGGACTATTGTAGATTCTTTCTGCTAACTTATATGTGAAAACTCCGCATAGAAATGTAGCTGTAAATAACATCAGATTATAAGCAAACAATGCACCTGTAAATATTCCAATAAATGCGAAAGGCAATAAGATAAGATCGGGGTAAAACGATTTTACATTATAACCATAACTTTCTATGAGCGTAGTGTCGATATAAAAAGGATATTGACCATCAGATAGAGCTTGTATCAAAACATTGAAGCGTCTGAGATGAAAATAGTAATCTACGCCCGGATAATCGGATGCAAGGGTGTAGTAGAGTGTTGCTAGTAACGAGATGAGGAAAAAGAATACTAAAAATATCCTGAATTTTGTCTTTCTATCTATGTGCTTTATTGTCATTCTTACGTTTTTTTGTGATCCAAATGTATATAATGAGGCATAGAATGCTAAGAATACTCAGATAGAAGCTCACTTTCTGAATAATTGTACCTTCGTAATATACTTTCACATCACCTGTTTCATTTACAGGTATCTGTATAAGTCCGTGTGTACTTTGTGTGATTGGTAATTCCTTGTCATTCAGTAGAGCTGTGTAACCTTTGTAATAGAAGAGTGGGAGTTCCAGCGAGTCTGTGCTTTGCGTATTTATCCTGATATTCAGTATATGCTTGTCCCGGCTGTGGCTTTCAATCGCCGTATTTCCATTTATGGAAGCAATATTGTCGCCTCTGAGAAGAATGTGGTAGGCAGATTCTACTTTATCGGGAACATATTCTGCTCCGTTCAGGTAGAAAAAATTGCTTGCTTCAGGCCTTTCATTTGTTTGCCCGATATGGGTATGCATAATCCTGTAATTATCGTTGTGCATATATATTACTATGGCAGTACATAGGATAACAGCTAAAACCACGATGAAACGGGCTTTTTCTTTCACAAATATCCTCGACAGATAATATCCCCCTGCCACAGCAAAGAAAAAGGTCACCAACAGATACAACCGTCCCGGATACTGGATAAAAGACAACAGGGTGAACGGAAACCGTCCCCACGGGAATAACTGCGAAGATGCAAAAATATAGAACAACCCGATAAGCAGCCCGATATCCACACTTTTCAGCATTTCCGATTTACCCCTGATAAAGAAACGAAGCAGAATAACCGAAGTCAGCAAAACACCGATACCTACTATCGATATATCGTCCCGGTAATAGAATCCGCTCACCAATCCCCAGAAAACATAATCGAGGGGTATCTTGGCATTGGCAGGCAGCGTCCAATTGTTGGTCTCATAGCGGTATGTGTTTGCCTGCATCTGCTCCCATAGCGGAAATATATAGACTGCTGTAATGGCTAAGGTGACAATTCCCGCGAGAATGAGGTAAGCGAATCTTTTGGGTTCTTTTATCAATGGTTTACAGTAGAAAATAAGTACTATCACCACTGTAATAAATGTGAGAACCGTAGAGATAACATGTGAAAAAATAAGCAGACTGAAACCAATGGCAATAATATACCATTTCTTATAATCGCCTTTAATTATATGGTAAAGTCCCAGAAATACCAGGGGAATAAATGTAAAGGCAAAGACTTCGCCCATGGCACCACGGTTGTAAATATCATAGAAGCGATAGACGGAGAATGTATAGAGTATCCCTGCAACAAAAGCTGCAAACGAACTCTTATATATTGTTTTCACCGCCGAATACATGAATATTCCGCAAAGAATGGTCATGGTAAACAGCATCACTTCAAAGGAATTGTACGAACCTATAAGGATACCCAGTGTAGCAAAAGGGATCAATATTACATCGGAGTAGAATACCTTGCTCAGATAGCCGTAATTGAGTGCCGCAGCATAGTCTATATAATGAGGAAAAGTTCCTTCCCGAAGCGCGGTAATCAGTGCCTCGAAACGTTTCAGGTGAAAGTAATAGTCATAGCCCGGATGCTCGTACACCGCGCCGAAGACTTCTGTCATATAAAATGAAAGAAGTATCAATGTGGTAAAGAAAACCCAGAAATGGGATTTCTTATTCGCAGCTATGGTTGCTATAAGACTATTTATTTTATTCATCATTTGTTTACATCACTCCGTTTGCGATTAGAGACAAAGATATATATTATCAGCCCAATAGTGCTCAATATGGAAATATACCAGCTATATTGCTGTGTGGCTGTCCATCTGTAAACGACCTCTATTTGCCCCGATTTACCGGCTTCAATCTGTACCAATCCGTTTTCACTTTCAGTAACGGGCATTCCATTCTTTTTATCTAAATATGAGGCTTCGTATCCTTTGTAATATACCAATGGCAGTTCCAATTTACTCGGATTCTTTATATCTATATCAAATGAAGTTACACCTTCTTTTCTTGTAAAATTAGAGATGACAGTTTCTTCATTTTTCGATATCACTATATCTCCCCGCTCATGTATATAATGGTGTGACGGCACATTTACAGGAAGATATTCCAGTCCGCCCAGATAATATTCATTGTCTACCGAGGCAACTCCTGTGAACCAATGCGGAGCTTCACTTATGGCCAGTGATTGCCAGTATTTATAATTGTTATTGTTTACAATGAAAGTAATAAGAGTAAAAAGGACAATCACACTTCCCGCAACAATCTGCTGTTTTCTGTTTCTTACTATCACAGATAAGTAATATGCTCCGCCGATAGCAAAGAAAAATATAATAAATTCATACAACCGCCACGGGAACTGGATGAATCCGAGTGGCAGCCGTCCCCAAGGGAAAACAGCGGAAGCAATGACAAGCAGAATAATCCCGGTTAAAAGGCAAAAATCAGCGACCTTGACAGATGAATTCTTCTCTTTTACAAACAACCTTAATAGTACAAGTAAGATAAGCAACGGGCCTGTGCCGGCCATATTTTCAGTTTTGGGATATAATATTCCGCTAAGAAATCCCCAGCCGAGGTCTTGCAAACCGAGTTTGGTTTGTCCGGTTATGTTTTCTTTTGTGCTGTAATAGAATGTATTGGATGTCATTTGTTCCAGCAGTGTCAGTATATAGCTGCTTACGATAGGTAGGGTAATTATTGCAGCCAGTGCTAAGTAGCCTATCCGCTTGGGCTCTTTTATCAGTGGTTTATAGCAGATGATGACAATAAGGGCAAGGGTAATAAAGGTAAGGAAAGATGATAGCAGATGTGTATAAATAAGCAGGCTATATCCGATTGTCAGCAAATACCATTTTCTGTAATCACCCTTTATGATGTGGTAAAGCCCGAGGAATATAATAGGCAGGAACGTGAATGAAAGCGATTCGCCCAGAGCTGCACGGTTATACCAGTCGAACAGATGATAAGCCGAAAATGTATATAGAATTGCGCTTACCGATGCTACGAATGTATTCCTGAATACTGTATTCACTGCAATATATGTGAACAATCCGCAGAGGAATGTCATGGTAAAAATCATCACATTATATGCTGCGATTGTCCCTGTGAGGATACCCAATGCCGCAAACGGCAATATTATTAGGTCGGGATAAAATCCTTTGGTGAAATAGCCGTAGCCTTCAAGAGCGTTGTAGTCTAAGTAAATAGGGTAATTACCCAATTTCAACGCATCAATCAGCACATTGAACCTCCCTATGTTGAAGAAATAGTCGTGTCCCGCGTATGCCAATACAGGCCCGAACCAACATACCATAAACAGGGATAAGGCAAATAATAATGACAGGAATGTCCAAAATGAATATTTACTGTCTGTTTTTATGTCGTTTACACTATTCATTCACTATTTCTATTTTTCTTTTTAGCTTGTAGGGGCAAATAAATATTTGCCCATCGATTGTTTCGGGCGAATATTTATTCGCCCCTACTTATTTTTCTTTTAGAAAAGAAAATATAGACACACAAGCTGAGGATACTGAGTAAGGTTATTATCCAGCTCAGTTTCTGGATTGTTGTTCCCCCGTAATACACTTTTATGTCGCCTGATTTATTTACAGGTATTTGTACCAGCCCGTTGTCACTTTCGCTTACAGAGATGTTTTCACCGTTCAGTTTCGCCGTGTATCCTTTGTAGTATATCAGGGGTAATTCCAGATTATCTGTACGGTTTGTTTCAGTATGGAAAGTTATTACGGCTTTATCTCTTTTCAGATTAGAAATATTGCTGTGACCGCTCTTTACAGAATCACTCCTTTCAATAAGGTATTCTATCGATGGAACCTTTACAGGCAGGTACTCCAAGCCGATAAGGTGATAACGGTTCTCCGGTAATGCTTCTCTTTTTATATCTTCGGTAATCCTTGTGTCATGATACAGTTTCGCATCATTCATCAGGACAAACAAAGTACAGATAACGACTAATCCACCGGCTATCAATCTACGCGGATTCGATTTCAGAAGCAACGCCAGATAATAGCCACCCGCAACAGCAAAGAAATACGATGCAAATTCGTATAGCCGCCATGGTATCTGAATTATGCCCAGCTTATTAAAAGGGAACATAGACCACGGAAACCAATAGGAGGACATGCACACATATACAAGCCCGATAATTACGCCTGTATCTACACTCTTTAAGCGTGCGGATTTTCCGGATACAAATAACCGTAATAAAATACCACATGTCAGTAATAAGCCGATGGCCGGGGTGAACGTCCGCAAAGGGTATATAATACCCATAAATAAGCCTGAAATAATGGCTGAAGTTCCTAATAGTGAGTCCTCCATCGACATCAGCGGGTTCATTTCATAATAGAAAGAGTTTGAATTCAGCTGTTCTATCATCGGAAATAATGCATAGCTGATTACCGGTATAGTAACAATACCCGCTATGATCAGATATTTAATCCGTTTCGGCTCTTTGAGAATAGACTTGTAATATATCAATACTAATATTACTACAGTTATGAACATAAGCAGGGTAGACAGGGCATGATTGAAAAATAGCAGGCTGAAAGCAATGGTAAGGATATACCATTTTTTATAATCGCCTTCTATAATTTCATAGATACCCAATATAGCCAGAGGTACGAATGTGAAAGAGATAGCCTCTCCCAATGCTCCCCGGTGAAATACATCGAGCAGGCGATACAGGGCGAATGTATATAAAACGGCTGATATAGCTGCTGCATACGAACTTTTATAAATACGATTGACCGCGATATATGTAAATACCCCGCACAATACCGTCATTGTAAATATTGTGAAATGGTAAGCGAAATCCAGATTTGTCAGATTTCCTATTATTGCAAATGGGATAAGTACAAAATCGGGATAAAAGCCTTTGGTGAAATAGCCGTAACCTTCAATAGCCGTATAGTCTGTATAGATAAGGAACGGACTTTCTTTTATACCATCCATAAGTGCCTGCAACCTTCTGAAGTGAAAATAAGAATCGTGACCCGGGATGAACGGAAGATAGAAATATACCATAGCCAGTGATAAGAGTATCAGTACAAAAAAGAATATCCAAAAGTGGCTTTTCTTTTTTGCAGCTATTTTATCGGGTATATCTCTTAGAAGATTCATTTATTGTCCGTGTTAATTCCTTTTGTCGGTTTTCGCCTTTGCAAAAATATATAAATACAGGTTGCGAAGATACCTGCAAGTGTTATAAAATAACTTATTTTCTGAATCGGCGTGCCTCCATAGTAAACAGTTATATGTCCGGGTTCATCAACGGTGATTTGCACCAACCCGTTTTTGCTCTCGGCAATATTCCTGCTTTTGGCAGCAATATCTAGCTGTTGATTATTCAATTTACCTGTATAGCCTTTGTAATATATTAACGGAAGTTCTAATGTTTCAACGCCTGTCATGTCTATATCAAAAGACGTGATACCGTTTTTTCTTTCGAAATTTGTAATGTTTGTCCTTTCATAAAGAGCGCTGATACTATCCCTACGCTGATATAAATATTCAATCGAAGGTACTGCCGAAGGAATATATTCCAATCCGCCCAGATGGTAGTCATTATTGAATGCAGCTACTTGGGTAATAGGACGACCGCAGCGATACATTTCATACGATTTGGCATCGTTAGTCATAATCAATACTAAAAGTATAACAACCGTAAATGCTGTTGCAAGTTTTCGTTTGCTCGATTTTAGTATCAGTGATAAATAATATCCTCCGGCAACTGCAAAAAAGAAACTTGTGAATTCGAAGAGCCGCCACGCCATCTGTATAAAGTTCAGCTTATTGAACGGGAAAACAGACCACGGGAACAATGGGGAAGAGGCTACAATATATACCAATCCGATGATAACCCCTATATCGGCACTTCGTAATTCAGGTGATTTCTTATAAACGAACAACCGTAGCGCGGCAGCACCTGTAAGCAGAAATCCTACTCCCGGAATAAAGGCTTGTGCAGGTGTAACAATTCCTGTAAACATGCCCCAGATAATCCAATGGAACGGCAGTGCCGAGTCCTGCGTTTTGGCCATTAGTTCGCGACTTTCGTAATAGAATGTAGTGGTTATTGCCTGTTCCAGCATCGGAAAAAGATAATAGGCTGTGATTATCAAGGCCGTGATGCCTGCCACTACGAGGTATAGAAATCGTTTTGGTTCTTTTACCAGCGGTTTATAATAGATGATAAGAAATATAAGCATGGTGAAGAACATCAG
Source organism: Dysgonomonas gadei ATCC BAA-286 (assembly GCF_000213555.1). Lineage (GTDB taxonomy): Bacteria > Bacteroidota > Bacteroidia > Bacteroidales > Dysgonomonadaceae > Dysgonomonas > Dysgonomonas gadei. The sequence continues at coordinate 264,209 of NZ_GL891985.1, read as the reverse complement.
CACGGAAGATATCAGGTGAGTGAAAATCATCAGGCTGAAGCCTATTGCCAGAATATACCATTTTTTATAATCTCCTTTGATAATGTGATAAAGCCCAAGGAAGACAATCGGGATAAATGTGAATGTAAGCGTTTCGCCCAGCGCCGCCCGGTGATACAAATCCAGTAAGCGGTATACGCAGAAGGTATATAGCAAAGCTGCTATTGCGGCGGCAAACGAGTTCTTATAAATAGAAATTACAGCAATATATGTAAATACGCCACACAGTACCGTCATTGTAAATACCATAAACTGATAAGCAAATTCAAGGTTTGTCAGATTGCCGATAAACGCGAAAGGAATAAGCACAAAGTCGGGATAGAATGCTTTTGTGAAATACCCGTATCCATCGATGGCATTATAGTCAAGATAGATAAGCATAGGGCTTGTTTTCATTCCATCCATTAAGGCCTGTAACCGTCTGTAATGAAAGAAAAAATCCTGCCCCGGGCAAAGCGGCTGGTATAGATACATCATCACCGCCGAAAGAAACAATAGTAAAGCAAAGAACAACCAGAAGTGGCTTTTCTTATTTGTTGCTATCTTATCGGGGATGCGGCTGAACCAGTCCATTTTTCTTTTTTCTGTTTAGTAAAGTTATATAAACACACAAAGATAATATACTTATCAGAGATATGTATATACTTATTCTTTGAATCGTTGTTCCTCCATACCAGGTTCTTACTTCTCCCGATTCATTTACAGGTATATTTACAAAGGCCATGTGACCTTGCATCACATGCAACTCTTCCCCGTTGAGGGTAGCTGTGTACCCGAGGTAATAAAGTAGAGGCAGTGTCAGGGTATCCGGTTTATTTAACGATACATTAAATACGACTGTATTATATTCGCGCCTCAGATTGCTGATTATAGTACTTTCGTCCTTTCCTTCTACTTTCTCTCCTCTGGTGTGGGAATAATGAATGTCTTCCAATGCAGACGGCAAATATTCGCGTCCGATGAGCCTATATCCGTTTTCGTATGTCGGTTCTAATGCTAAAGTTCTTACATCGGCCGGCAAATCCTTCGATGAATCATGAGATTTATAGTTCTCACTTTGCACATATATCGTTGCCATTGTTACAAGAATAATTATTACAGAAGCTATCAACCGCTGCTTATTCTTTATAATTACCAAAGATAAATAATAGGCTCCGGCTATGGCAAAGAAATAAGATACAAATTCATATAGCCGCCACGGATATTGTATAAAAGAGAGTAAGCTGAACGGAAACCGTCCCCAGGGAAAAATACGAGAAATGGCTATGATAAAGCATATTCCGATTATTACGCCAATATCCACACTTTTCAGCTTATCATCTTTTTTTCTTTTAATGAAAAAGCGAAAAAACAGAAGCAGTGTAAGCACAATGCCAACCCCCGTCCACAGTTCTTTTTCCGGATAGGCTATTCCACTAATAAATCCCCATAATATATAGTCAAACCCTACCTTTCCATATCCTGCTCCCCCTCCCGGACTATGCGTATTCAGATAGAAGGAATCGGACGACAATTGTTCCAGCATCGGGAAAGTATAGTAAGATGTGATAGCGATAGTTGCTACACCCGCTAAAATAAGATAGAGAAGGCGTTTAGGCTCTTTTATTAATGATTTGGAATAGATTATCAGCAGGATAAACAGTGTGACAAACATCAGCACCGATGCAATGGCATGCGTATATATAAGCAGGCTGTAGCCGATAGCAAGCACGTACCACTTCCTGTAATCTCCTTTTATGATATAGTAAACTCCGAGGAATACGATGGGCAGGAATGTAAAAGACAAGGCTTCGGCCAGCGCCCCCCGTTGATAAAAATCGTACAGGCGGTAAACGGCAAAGGTATAGAGTATAGCTGCGATGGCTGCTGCATATGAACTTTTGTAAATGACATTGACTGTGTGATACATAAATACGCCGCACAGGATGGTCATAGTAAACACCATCAGATCGTAAGCGAAATACACACTTGTAAAAGTGCCTATAAGGGCAAAGGGAACCATGATGATATCGGAATAGAATCCTTTGGTGAAATAACCATATCCGTCCACATTGCCGAAATCGACATAAAACGAAGGGTAAACTTCATGTTCTAATGCGTCAATCAATGTGTACAACCGTCTGTAATGAAAACTGAAATCGAAACCGGAATAGGAAGACGACGAACCGAAGCAAAACATCATGAACAATGTGAGAAAAACCAAAACCGCAAAGAATATGCAATATTGGCTTTTCTTATTCGATTGTATTTCCCTCAATAGGTTATCGATATTCATGCATCAGACACTATTTGTAATTAATGCGCCTCCAGCCAGTTTTTCCCTTTTCCACAATCAGCTTTCAATGGAACGACCAGCTTATAGGCATTTTCCATTTCCTCTATCACTATCTTCTGCACTTTATCCAGTTCATTGCTTTCCACATTGAAGTTCAATTCGTCATGTACTTGCAGGATCATTTTCGATTTGATATTTTCCCGTTCAAAACGGTCGAATATACGATTCATCGCCACTTTGATAATATCGGCGGCACTTCCTTGTATTGGCGCATTTATCGCGTTTCGTTCGGCATATCCGCGCACGGTAGTATTCCGCGAATTGATGTCCGGCAGATAGCGTTTACGGCCGAAAACAGTTTCCACATAATTATTGGTACGGGCTACGGATATACTCTTATCCATATATTCCTTTACCTTCGGATAAGTGGCAAAATAGCCGTCTATCAATTCTTTGGCCTCTCCGCGAGGGATAGATAAGCGTTCCGCTAATCCGAAAACCGATATGCCATAAATGATACCGAAGTTTGCAGTCTTAGCCTTACGGCGCATATCGCCTGTTACTTCACTGATCGGGATCTTATATATTTTGGCAGCAGTAGCGGCGTGAATATCCTCTCCGCTGTTGAACGCATCGATCATTGTAGGGTCCTGGCTCAGGTGTGCCATTATGCGGAGTTCAATCTGTGAATAGTCGGCCGAGAAGAAGATACACGCCTCATCTGCAATGAATGCCTTGCGTATTTCTTTCCCCTGCGCGTCGCGGATCGGTATATTTTGCAGATTCGGATTGCTCGAACTTAACCGCCCTGTTGCAGTTACCGTTTGGTTATAAGATGTATGCAGTTTATCATCGAGCGGACTTACAAGCAGAGGCAATGCATCGATATAGGTGCTCAACAATTTTTTCAGTCCACGGTATTCGAGGATCTTACCTACAATGGAATGAGCATCTTTCATGCTTTCCAGTGTTTCTTCACTGGTCACATACTGGCCTGTTTTGGTTTTTTTCGGTTTCTCTACAATCTTGAGTTTATCGAAAAGAACTTCACCTACCTGCTTAGCAGAATTGATATTGAACTCCTGTTCAGCAGCTTTATATATTTCCGATTCTATCCCTTGCAACTCTAGTGTCAGCGTTTTTGAATATTCGGCTAACGCCGTTTTATCGAGGCGTACACCGGTATATTCCATATCGGCAAGCACATAGATCAATGGTAATTCTATATCATATAGCAATTTACCTAAATCCTGTTTTTCTATAGCCTTTTCAAGTATTGCTTTAAGCTTCAGTGTAATATCGGCATCCTCGCAGGCATAGTCCTTTATCTGGTCGGGACGCAGGCTCCGCATATTGAGCTGGTTTTTACCCCTCGATCCTATAAGTTCGTCGATATGGATGGTTTTATATTTCAGATAAGTCTCTGCCATATAATCCATATTATGACGCAACTCCGGATTGATGAGGTAGTGTGCAATCATGGTATCGAAGAGCCTGCCCCGCACATGGATGCCATACTTCTTCAATACAATGATGTCGTATTTTATATTCTGTCCTATTTTCTCTGTTTCCCCATTCTCGAAAAACGGCCTGAATTGCTCTACAATGGCTTTGGCCTTTTCAAAATCCGCAGGTACAGGCACATAGTAGGCTTCTCCTTCCCTGAAAGCGAATGACATACCCACCAGTTCGCTCACATTCGGATCAAGTCCTGTGGTTTCCGTATCGAAGCAACAAGATTGTTGTGAGGCTATTGTTTTTGCTAAATTGGCGATTTCATCGTCTTTTTCTACTAAATGATAAGTATGTGGGATATCCTTCAGTTCCTGCAATCCTGAATAGTTGACTGTATCCGCCGACTCGGCTTTTGGTGGCAGTAATTCCGCGAATAGATCGCCTTGTATAGCTTCGTGCGTGGTTGTTATCCGTACAGGATTTGCCGGAGTGCCGTCTTTTTTCAATACACGGTTTATAAGTGTTCTGAACTCCAGTTCTTCAAACAAGTTAGAGAGCTTCTCAGCGTTGATTTCCTGACGTTTAAACTCATTCTTATTGAATTCGATAGGAACATCCGTTTTGATGGTTGCCAGGAATTTAGAGAAAATAATTTGTTCTTTGTTTTCTTCCAATCTTAACTTCAGTGTGCCTTTCAGATCGGCTGTATGCTCGAGCAGATTTTCAATGGTACCATATTCCTCCAGTAATTTCTGCGCGGTTTTTGGCCCCACACCCGGACATCCGGGTATGTTATCGGAGGCATCGCCCATTAGCCCGAGTAGATCTATCATCTGTCCGGGAGATGACAGTTCATACTTTTCCATGATTGCCTTGGCATCGAGCGTGTCAAATCCTGTTCCTGCAAACTTCGGCTTATACATGAATATATGGTCGCTGGTTAGCTGCCCGTAATCTTTGTCGGGGGTCATCATATACACATCGAAGTTTTCCTTCTCGGCTTTCTTTGCGATTGTACCGATTACATCATCCGCCTCATAGCGGGCGACTTCCAGTTCCTTGATATTATAAGCGGCTATAATTTCCTTAATAAGAGGTACTGCTGCTCGTATATCTTCGGGTGTTTCCTGTCGTTGAGCTTTGTAGAGTTCGTAGGCATCGTGCCGGAAGGTACCGCCGGGCGGGTCGAATGCAACGGCTATATGCGTCGGGTTTTCCTTACGAAGCAATTCTTCCAGTGTATTCACAAATCCGAATACCGCGGATGTATTCTGCCCTTTCGAGTTTACTCTGGGACTTTTGATAAAAGCATAATATGAACGGTATATTAATGCGTAAGCGTCTAATAGAAATAATTTCATCGGGATAAATTAAAAATTGGTGACAAGTTACGGAAAAAGCAGCGAATTACAAAAGGGAAATTTTTGTTCGGAGGGTATAACGGATGAAATTATTAGAAGAGATTTTTGACATTGTCTGACTAAGTATTCTGTAAAAGAAATATGTACTCTCTTACTCCTTCCTTAAATATAAATAACATGCTAAGAAACAAAACGTCGGACCTTATTGTTACCTTTGCACACAGATTCGAATACGACTAATGGATAATAGATATTATAAAGAATTTGGAACTCTTCTGTCCAAACATTTCCCTTTTAAAGTTCAGAAAATCTCGATTAATGCGGGGTTTACATGCCCAAACCGTGATGGCTCGAAAGCTGTAGGCGGGTGCACATACTGCAACAATCAGAGTTTTAGTCCCGGATATGGAGGAAAACAGCGTAGCGTAAGCGACCAGTTGAGGGATGGCATCGCTTTCTTCTCCTACAAGTATCCCGAAATGAAATACCTTGCTTATTTTCAGTCCTACACAAATACATATGACAGTATCGATAAGCTGATTTCGTTATATGAGGAAGCCCTTTCATATTCCGGCGTCGTGGGGCTGATAATAGGTACCCGCCCCGATTGTATGCCTGACGAATTACTCGATTATTTCGCAGAACTGAATAAGCGAACATTCCTTGTAATAGAATATGGATTGGAGTCGACACTCGATTCTACTCTCGAATTTATCAACCGCGGGCATACGCATGCCGAAAGTGTGGACGCTATCCATAAAACAGCCGCGAAAGGTATTTATACAGGTGCCCATCTCATATTGGGACTGCCCAACGAGAGTCGAGATCAGATATTGGCACACGCCGATGAAGTATCTAAACTTCCCCTGACTACGCTAAAATTACATCAGTTACAGCTGATAAAGGGAACGGTTATGGCAAAGCAATATCGTGAGTATCCCGAATGGTTCAACCTGTTTGATGTAGATGATTATATCGACTTAATCATTGATTTTTCGGAAAGGCTAAATCCTGATTTTATTATCGAGCGTTTTATTTCGCAGTCACCTAAACAGCTACTTATCGCTCCCGATTGGGGCTTGAAAAATTTCGAATTCACCGCTAAAGTTCTGAAGAGATTTGCAGAAAGGGAGACATGGCAGGGACGGCTTTTTTATAAATGATCTTATTTAAGTACTTCCGGTCTTATATCTTCCTGCGATATAGAAGGCTTGTTATCTTTTTTACCTGTGAAGAAGTTTTTTACTTTAGAGAAGAAACCGGTAACTTTTTTCGCAAAATTCTGTTTTTTCTGGGATACACCGACGGATTCCACAACGGCAGGTTGCAATATCTGCCAGAAATAATTAAATGTTGAATGATATGGGTCTCTTTCTATATAGAGATAGGGTTCACGTGGTTTTGAACTCTCTTTGTTCGGATTGTTTGACCGCAGGAATGCATTTGCTATATTAGTGACAAATTTATTTGAAGACTCCGGGTCATCGCCTTTCAGTATATTTATCCTTAAATCATTGTAGAGGAATTTCATCCCTACAGATGCATTCATGCTTGATGCTTCTGTCCTGAAAGTCAAATCTTTGAGTATCCCACTCGTTATTTCCGCTTTAGCCAATGGGGTTATAATCCGGTTCAGGTCACGTAAATCGAAGCGATGCAAATGTGCATCCAAAACAAAGCAGTCATAATCGGGGCTGACAGACATATCCCATTTTGCAGTAAAATAACCTGTCCCCATAAGGTTGCCGTTTGCATTGAGATGCATGTATTGCTGAGGATGTAAGGCTATGTTGGTCAGTCCGTCTATACGGGCGTTCATCCCCATGAATGAAATTTGCCCCGGTACAGTTCCATTCTTAGGCAATTCTTCATATATAACAGAGAAATTGGAAACATCGGTCGTATCTATAGATATCCGGAACGGAAGATCATATAATTTTGTATAAATAAGAGGTTGGAGTTTAGGCGGTGTATATATCTTTTTATTTTTCAAATTCTGAAGCATAACGTCTTTTACTACAAGTTGCTTAGCTTCCAGTATATTATCTGAGAAATAGCGTTGGTAATCGACGCCCGAAAGGCTGATATTCCCTGTGGTGACATCGAACCAATCCATGTGTGTCGGATGCTTATAAGCAAAGTCCATTTTGGGGTAAGCAGATGTCATTTTTATACCCGAAAGAGCCAAACTCGCATTTCTCTTGTTTATATCTATCTCTCCTATATCAATTGTATAGAAGCCATCCATAATCGGGAAGTGCAGGTTATTAGTATTAAAGCGGATATCTTCCATGTCTACTTTCCGGGCATCGGCATCGATGAAGAATCCCGACAGGACAAGATTAGTCGTATTTACTGTTTGTTGGTTTTGTTGCTTTCCATCCGGAGAATGCTCGTAGTTTATATGTGCGTCTGCCAGATTGAATTTCTTAATTGATAATTTATTTATATACGGGCGCAATGAAGAATACAGGTCGGTATCCGAAGATTCTTTTTTCTGTACCGGAATACTATCGCCGGAATTACTCTTTCTTATATCCAGAGTCGGTTTTGTTATGTTGACAGAAGCCATGTCCAGGAATGATTTTCCAGTCAGGTGATTCCAATCAATACCGGATAAATTAAAATCCTCCAATTCGGCTTTGAAATTGATTTCCGGCTTTTGGATATTAAATGCTCCATTGGAGAGGGTGAACGTTCCTATAGTTACTTTTTTTCCAAAGATTTTTAATAATTCGTCTATATCCCCGCGATTACCTTTCGTTTGCAGATTGTTCTCTGAGGGAGGACCTATCTGTTTCGCAATATAGTCTACTTTGGGAGACTCTAGAACAAACTTATCTATTCTGAAATCCTTGTTTAAATCCCATTGTAACGAATGTAGCTGTAAAGCCTGTAATGTTGTTTGCAGGCTATCGCGGGATACCCGGTTGATATAAGATACTTGCACATTCTTTAGGTCTATATTATCGGCAACCAGACTTTTTATAACAGAAGTTGTTTTATAGGAAGAAGTTTCATTATCCTTATTTATCGCTGAGTTGGCGGTTTTAATGATTTGTATCCGCGGCGAATTAATTTCAAGGGATTTTATCTTCGCTTTTTCTTTATTCAGATAGCTGTCGTTGTCGAACCCTTTCACCCTTATCAGTGGGATATCGATATCGTAATAAGTTGCCGGAGCTTTATCCCATGTATTTTCCTGAGGGATCAGTTTTACATCCCGCAATAGTAACAGTCCCGTTAAGGTCGAAATATTGGTATCCTTTATCTTTAATCTGTAATGCTTTCCCGGCAGAATGTTGTCGAAATCTTTAAATGAAAGTCCGATATCGTCGCAGGTGAATAAGTATTTTTCTGTCTTTCGGGTCCCTTCATCAATCAGGAATTTTACCGCATAGAAATTCAGTTTCTGCAAGCGGAAATTATCTTTAGAGCCTAAGTCATGTATAATAATATTCGCATTTGTCAGATTTATGTTTTTCACAGATAAATAGTTTGCATAAGGATTGAATATATCCAAAGCGTCATCGGATATTTCTATTTCGTCTTTTTTCGATGAATCCGGCTTATTCTTCTTTTTTACTTTGAAATACCTGATATTGGGCGATTCTATTTTAAGCCTCTCTGCCGAAACGCCTGTGTCGTAATTCAGACTGTCGATTTGAATTGATTTTATATTACCCGAAAAATAATCTTTTCGCGCATTTACGGTTGATATCGGATTAACTCTTATATCAGAGATATTGAAGTGTTTACTTTCTGTGTTGAGCGTTAGGGCAGCTATATTTACATTTGAATTATTGCTGGCAATGAGTCCCTTTATATTGGTTGCCTCCATGGCAAAATTATCGACATACCAGAATCTTTTTTGCTTTTCAGATAAGGAATCGATAACGAAATTCTTTGCGTGGAAATCAAATTGCTCTAAAGAATATTTGTCAGACCTGCCGTCTTGAGTAAACGTATAGTGGAACTTGGTTTTTTCAATACCGATTTTTCCAATGGATACACTTTGGAGAATCGGTGATGTAATACTGTACAGGGACCATGTCTGATCATTGTTCACATTATTTTGCTTCAAAGAATCTCCATCCTGAGCGTTAGATTTATCTTTCACACTATAATATTGAATATCGGTGGAAGAAATATCGAAAGAGTCGGCATTCAGATAATTCAAAGCGTTTTCCCGTTTAAATTTAACTCCTTTAATAAATACTGATTTTATAGTCGCATCCAGATACGCGCCGGCTTTCTCCGTCCTGCCCGCCCAGAAGTCATCGGTCGGATGCAGGTGCACGCCTTCTATCTGTACCAGTTCGTCAATTGTACTCAACTTAATGTTTCTTGTATTCAGGATAAGCTGGTTGCTGTATAATAATTGCTGAGGTTTGTCTGCCGTAAATTCAAAGTTATCACAATAGAGTAATTTCCCCGATGAATACGAATCCTTATCCAGCCTGAATCCGTAGGCGTTGAAGTTTGCATCGCTAAGTGCGTATTGAACCGGAGAAATAGAGTCTTCGACGATATAATAGATATTAGCGCTCCCCAGATTTATTTGCTTCACGGTCAGGACATCTATATATGTCGAGATCATCTGGTATAATGTTTCCCGCTCTTTATTTTGTTGCCCATCTAATGATGATTTCAGAGAAGAATGTAATTGTGGTTGAAAGACTTTTATATCAGGAGATTTAAGTTCGAACAGGCTAAAATCCAGATTCTTATAATTCCTGCGCCATGTAAGGTTTATTCCTTTGAAGTGAATCTTATCTATTTTTACTTTGTAGTAGAGGTCGGGTAGACTGTCTCCGTTTTTCCATTTTTCGAAAACGACCGAGTCGGGAATGAGTTCAACCCCATTGATTATCAGTTCCCCGCTAAAGAATCCGACAGAAAGGTGATCGTATGAAAAACTGTAGAAGCCATTTGTCGCTTTCGAAACTTCTTCCCTGAATTTTTGCCTCAGGCTGTCTTCCAACTGATAGGTCAGATACCAGTTAAGGCCAAATCCGCCTGCAATGAGTAATGCAAGTGTGATAAGTATGATCCTTAGTCTCTTCTTCCCTTTTTTAGTCATTAAACAATGTCGTTTTGTTTAGTTATCTTATTATCAACAAATACAGGGAGGATTTGTTTTCCGGTTATCAGCCGGATAAAAGAGTTTAGAGGAAGGTTTCGTCTATAATATCGGAAGCGACGTCTTTTTTCGATTTCAAGCCAAAGTCTTTTCGTTCTCCGTTACGGTTGAGTATTGCTATTTTGTTTGTATCGTATTTGAATCCTGCCCCTGCATCATTTAAAGAGTTAAGTACGATGAAATCGAGGTTTTTCTTCACAATCTTTTTCAGTGCATTGTTCTCCTCATCATTCGTCTCCAAAGCAAACCCGACAAGAAGCTGGTTTGCCTTTTTCATTTTACCCAGTGATGCCGCGATATCTTTGTTCGGTACAAGTGAGATATTAAGTATATCACCGCTCCTCTTTACTTTTTCCGCATACTGCTCTTCGGGCCGGAAATCGGCAACAGCCGCGCATAATATAGCCGCATCCATTGCAGGAAAAGCCTTTACGGAAGCATTATACATTTCTTCCGCAGATTCTACATCTATACGTGTAATGTTAGGGTGATTTACCTTTAGTGATACAGGGCCTGCAATTAAGGTAACTTCAGCTCCCCGGCCTGCGCATTCTTCGGCAAGGGCAAAACCCATCTTTCCCGATGAATAGTTGCCGATAAAGCGAACCGGGTCTATCCGTTCATAAGTGGGTCCGGCTGTTATCAGTATTTTTTTTTTTGAAAGGGTTTCCTGCTTCGTAAAGAAATCCTCGACAGCCGCAAGAATTTTTTCCGGTTCTTCCATTCTTCCCTTGCCTATCAGATGGCTTGCGAGTTCTCCGGAAGCAGGTTCGATAATAATGTTTCCGTACGAGCGCAGTATTTCGAGGTTGCGGGATGTTGCGGGATGGGCAAACATATCCAAGTCCATGGCGGGCGCAATCATCACAGGCGCTTTCATCGACATATATGTAGTAATGAGCATATTGTCGGCTACTCCATTCGCCATTTTACCCAAGGTGGAGGCTGTTGCAGGAGCAATAAGCATGAGGTCTGCCCATTGGCCGAGATCGACATGGCTGTGCCAGGTACCGTCGTTAGCGGTAAAAAATTCGCTGACGACAGGTTTTCCTGTAAGTGCCGACAATGTGACGGGAGTAATAAACTCTTTCCCGGACGGGGTAATTACGATCTGCACTTCCGCGCCGGCCTTAATCAAAAGACGGGCCAGTGATGCTGCTTTGTATGCCGCGATGCTGCCTGTAATACCTAATACGATATGTTTATCTTTCAGTGTCATATTTCCGATACATTTTGAGAGCAAAGATACGGTTAATAGAAATATGAGTGTTCAAATGGATATAAAATTTATTTAAATCTTAGAGTCACCGGCCTACTTATTACTTTTGTCGCTTCAATAAAAATAGCTGATTACGATTAAATAATATCGCATGAAATATTTCTTTAATGTATTTAACGTATCAAATGTCTATGTTTTAGGGTGTCAAACTATACTTTTCTAATTCTTTTACATACTTTTGCCTAGCAAAAATTTAAAACAATCACTTAATCAAGCAAAAAATGACCGAAATACTAAGACAAAAACTAAGCGACTCGAAGGCAGCCCGATTTGCCGTTCTGGGTGTTGTAGCGCTAACCATGTTTTGCGGCTACTTCATAACAGATGTTATGGCTCCGTTGAAACCTTTACTGGAAAGTGAATTTGGATGGCAAAGTTCCGATTACGGATTTTTTACCAGTGCTTATGGCTGGTTCAATGTATTTCTTCTTATGCTTATTTTTGGAGGGATTATTCTCGATAAAATGGGTGTTCGTTTTACAGGCTTAGGTGCATGTATTCTGATGGTTGCAGGATGCTCGTTGAAATATTACTCCGTTGCTTACGGCTCTACTTTCGAGGGAACTCTTTTAGGTGTAAACTCACAGGTTATGCTCGCCAGTATCGGATTCGCTATTTTTGGTATGGGTGTTGAAATTGCCGGCATTACAGTAACGAAAGTTATTGTAAGATGGTTTAAAGGACATGAAATGGCTCTGGCTATGGGGTTGCAAGTCTCGGTTGCCCGTATTGGTACAACACTGGCTTTGTCGGCTGCATTTCCAATGGCAAAATACTTTGGTAATATCTCTGCTCCTATATTATTCGGATTGGTTTTGCTTTGCGTAGGGCTGATTTCTTATCTTGTGTTCTGTGTTATGGATAAGAAACTTGATAAATCTCTCACTGAGACAAATGAAGAGCCGTCAGAACCATTTAAAGTATCGGATATTCTCTTCATCGTCAAAAATAAAGGTTTCTGGTTGATTGCCTTTTTATGTGTATTGTTCTATTCAGCTGTATTTCCATTTTTGAAATATGCAGTGGATTTAATGATTAATAAATATAATGTAGAACCTGAATTTGCTGGTAATATTCCAGCAATACTTCCTTTCGGAGCAATACTTCTTACTCCGCTTTTTGGTGGGATATATGATAAAAAAGGTAAGGGTGCTACTATTATGATTATCGGGGCATTATTATTGATTGTGGTGCATTCTTTATTTGCTGCTCCCATCCTTAATGTATGGTGGTTTGCTACGGCCCTGATGGTGCTTCTGGGAATTGGTTTTTCTTTGGTTCCTTCGGCGATGTGGCCTTCTGTACCGAAAATTATCCCTGAAAATAAATTAGGAACAGCGTATGCTCTTATTTTCTGGGTTCAGAACTGGGGGTTGATGGGTGTTCCGTATGTGATAGGCATTGTGTTGGAAAAATATTGCATTACAGGTCAGCGTATAGTTGATGGAAAAACAGTAAATCTGTATGACTACACTCTCCCCATGATTATCTTCACCTGTTTTGGCGTACTCGCCCTCATAGTCGCTTTCCTGCTGAAACGCGAGGACAAGAAAAAAGGTTATGGGCTGGAATTACCAAACATAAAAAAATAAAACTGAAAATCCGGTTCCTCAAAACAACCGGATTTTTTATTTTACCGATTTTAAATAGATATACTTTATATAAATGACTCCCGAAATAGAAACAACTCCAAAAGGACATCCCAATGGACTATACCTGATCTTCGCCACCGAGATGTGGGAACGGTTCAGCTATTATGGAATGAGGGCTCTCTTTGTACTGTATATGACAAAGGCGCTGCTCTTCGATAAGGCGTATGGCGCGCAGATATACGGCAGCTATACAGGCCTTGTGTACCTCACTCCGCTGATTGGCGGATACATCGCCGATCGCTATTGGGGGAACCGCCGCTCCATCATTGCAGGTGCTTTGCTCATGGCAATGGGACAATTCCTTATGTTTCTTTCCGGCTGTTATTTCGAGAATGTGGAGTTGGCTACCACGCTGATGTTTTCGGGGTTGGGATTCCTTATATTCGGCAATGGCTTCTTCAAGCCTAATATTTCTACCATGGTGGGGCAATTGTACAAGCCGGAAGATAAACGGAAGGACTCAGCCTATACGATCTTCTATATGGGAGTGAATACCGGATCGTTCTTTGCCCCTATTGTTTGTGGTGTCTTGGGAGATACAGGACATCCGGCCGACTTTAAGTGGGGGTTTCTTGCCGCCTGCATCGGTATGTTGCTCGGTGTTGTTGTTTTTATCCTCTTAAAAGATAAATACCTCCGAACTCCGGAGGGAGAGGCGATAGGTATCATTCCTAATAGCCGGGACACACGGCGGATGGAAGCAGAGAAGAAACCCGAAGGGGACACTCCGGCTGTAGCAAAGAATAAATCAACGATCAAACTGGCCGTTATATGGAGCGCTGTCTGGATTGGCTTATTCATTTTGCTTTATATCGTGTTGAGGACTGATATCATAGGGTCTATTATATTTTCTCTCGCTATTGCGGCGCCCGGATATGTAATATCGGACCCGTCACTGACTAAAATAGAGAGGTCGCGTATCTGGGTAATTTATATTATCGCTTTTTTCGTGATATTCTTCTGGTCGGCATTCGAACAGGCCGGGGCATCGTTGACCTATTTTGCAGAAGAACAAACCGACAGGTATGTGGGGTTGTTTGACTGGACTATACCGACATCTTATTTCCAGTCGGTAAATGCTGTTGCCATTATCATCTTCGCACCTGTCTTTGTCGCCATCTGGACAAAGCTGAGCAAAAAAGGAAAAGAGCCTGCCTCCCCTTATAAACAATCGATAGGTTTATTCCTGCTGGCAATCGGTTACCTGATCATCGCTTTTGGCGTGAAAGGCCTTGCGCCGGGTATAAAAGTAAGCATGCTCTGGCTGATAAGCCTTTACACCATACATACATTCGGTGAACTCTGTTTATCCCCGATAGGATTGTCGATGGTGAATAAACTGGCTCCAATACGGTTTGCCTCTCTGCTGATGGCAATCTGGTATATGAGTACATCGGCTGCCAATAAATTTTCGGGCACATTGAGCAGCTATTATCCAGAGCCGCTTATCGAACTGGCAGCAGTGCAATCGGTGGAAAAAGAAAATACCTTAACTTTGTTACCCGAAGAGTTTGAGAAGGATATTACCGAAAAAGACGGGGCAAAAGTCATTCCTTTCGACCGGATAATGTTCTATAAAGTAGAGGATAAAACCTTGAAAGCTGAAATACAAAATTCACTGGAGAAACAACAGTTGGAGAATCCGAAAGTATTTATGGGATACAGAATCTCCAATCTCTATGATTTCTTTATGCTCTTCGTATTTATGGCCGGGGCAGCGTCTGTGATTCTGTTCTTTTTGTCAAAGCGTTTGATGAAAATGATGCATGGGATAAAATGACGATTCGGTTAACAAGAGATTGAAAAATTACATTTTATTCAGTTAACTTGCAGCTAAAAGGATGAGAAAAATAGCTTTTGAACCAATAGCCAACGAAAAATCGCGAATATTGATTCTGGGGACGATGCCCAGCGAAGAGTCTTTGCGTAAACAGGAACGTTACGGACATAAAAGCAACCAGTTTTGGAAGATTATTTTCACTTTATTTGACAAGCCGTTGCCGGACAGCTATGCAGAAAAAAATGCTTTGCTTGAAGAGAATAATATCGCTATCTGGGATGTTCTTGAATCATGCGAAGGAACAGGAAGCCTCGATAGCAGTATTAAGAATGAAAAGCCGAACGATTTCAAAAAGTTTTTCAGAAAATATCCTCAGATCAAACACATCTTTTTTACAAGCAAGAAGGCTGAAGAATTTTATAGAAGATATGTCGGCTTCGATGAAAACAGGATATTTATTACACTGCCTTCTCCCAGCCCCGCCAATGCACGGATGACACTTGCCGAAAAGATTGAAAAGTGGCAGGTTTTTATTGATGCCGTAAAGGCTCATCGTACATGACAAAAATATCATTTTCTGTTTGTACTCTTTATATTCACAACTTTGTGCGAGCAGGGGTATCTCCCGTTCGGGATATTCGATATTCAACAACTGTTAAAATTTTGCATGAATAGAAATCCCGTTTATCTATACCATAAAAAACATTATGGCAAAGTATGGAGCAGAATTAACAGAAAAAATTGTAAGCCTGATAGAAGACGAGTTTTTCACAGTATCGCAGGTATGTAAGGCAACAGGCATCAGCCGTCAGACTTTTTACTACTGGATGGATACAAAAGAGGAATTTCGCCGGGAGATAGAAGAGGCGATGGCACACCGCGAAGCTGAAATGATAACAATGGTGCAGGCTTCACTGAAAAAGAAACTCGAAGGCTATTATACAACAGTAGAAAAGGATATTTATGTTCCTGATGAATATACCGGGGAAGTTGTCTTTAAACAAAAGACGATTACGAAGAAAGAATGCCCTCCCGACCTGAAAGCAATAAAGATGTTGCTGGAAAGGCAGGATAAGAAGGATAGCCCCTCCCGGCCTCCCCAAGGGAAGGAGAAATTCGCCGGAGGATACATAATTAAAGATGAACCCGAAACTTTAGAGGAAAAAGAAGAATCGGCAGAAGAAATATTAGAAACCTGTGTTGAATCTATTACAGATTTCCCTCCGAAAAAGGAGTATATAGAAAGGAGTATGAAAAAGCTGACTTCTTCGCAAAAAAGAAAAGCCGAATACAAAAAGAAGAAAAATATGACAACCGAAAAGATTAAGAAAAGTGTCAGATTTGTCAGATTTTAACATTCTCTTATGGATTAGTTGTCACGACTTTTAAGTAATGGATAATACTTTCTTTTATTTGTTAATGCCAATTAGTAGAGACAGTATATTGTAGTATAAAATTGTTCTATTTTTTCTAACGCGCCAGCCGGCTTGTTTTTCTTAACTTTTTCTTGATAAAAAGTTACAAAAATCAAGGCTGCATCCCTTTGGCGACCCAAAACCGCAACTCCGGTGGGGCAAAATAATACGGAATTATCCATAGCCGGATTATCAGTCGTGTATAGCATCTACCCTATTTTGCCCTACACCTCCGCTTTACGGATTGGGTACCCCGCCTGCGGGACGAGGCCGTTACCGCGATGCGGCGACAGGACAGTGTATCTTCATGCTTTAGCCCCACGTGCGTCAGCCCTTGCGCATTAGTGACGCAGGCGGGGTACCCAATCCGTTGCAGGCGGCGTAGAATCAAACGGGGCGATAGCCCGTGTGTTTGATTCAGCCAACAAAACGGTTTTGGGTCGCCGAGGAGCGAAGCGCTAGCCTTTTGGTTCGTTTTGGGCAATGCCAAAATGAACATTTAAGCGGAACGAAGTGCAGCAAAAAATAATAGAACGTTAAAACCCAACTACTGATTGGAATTAATAATTAGCTTTTTATTCTCTCTGTAAGTTCCTTGGGGATTGAGGGGGTGTTCATTACTTCAAAGAACTAAAAGCTATCTATACACAGATAAACCTTTATGGAAAAAATACCCGTATTGCAGCTATAATATTTTTAGGATTACAGAAAAAATCATATTATCTTTGTAGCCTCAAAAATAACTATTCTCAACAAATTCTCAATAGAAGGAGATCTTTATATGACGGAGCCTTTGAAGCATGAATGCGGTATCGTAATGATACGCTTGCTAAAGCCGCTTGACTACTATCAAAAGAAGTACGGTACATGGCAGTATGGATTGAATAAATTATACCTGCTGATGGAAAAACAGCACAACCGTGGACAAGAAGGTGCGGGGCTTGCTGTAGTAAAATTAGACTCACCTCCGGGTAGCGAGTTTATATTCAGGGAAAGAGCCACAGGTTCGGGCGCCATATCGGAAATCTTCTCTAATGTATACAAGAATTATGAAAAAACATCCAGGGAAAAATTAAGTGATCCTGCATATGCCAGCCAATATCTGCCATTTGCAGGTGAATTATTTTTAGGACATCTGCGTTACAGTACAACCGGCAAGAGTGGCATCTCATATGTACATCCATTTCTGCGTCGCAGCAACTGGCGGTCGAGGAACCTTGCGCTAGCGGGAAACTTCAATATGACCAATGTTGATGAGCTGTTCGAAGCGCTGGTAGCTGAAGGGCAACACCCGCGTGATTACGCCGACACCTTCGTTCTTCTCGAATCTCTGGGGCATCATCTCGACAGGGAAGTGCAGTTCCAATATGACAAATTCGGTAAAGACCGCAAAGTAAAAGGAGAAGACCTGAACGACCTGATAGAAAAGAATCTCGATATACATTTCATGCTCAACAAAGCCAGTGAAAACTGGGACGGAGGATATACCATCGGCGGAATTATCGGTTGTGGCGACGGATTTGTATACAGAGACCCTTCCGGTATACGTCCGGCTTTCTACTACCATGATGATGAGATTGTAGTGGTAGCATCGGAGCGTCCCGTAATTCAGACGGCGCTTAATCTCGATGTGGCCGAGGTAAAAGAACTTGACCCGGGACAGGCGATCATAGTTAAAAAGAGTGGGCAGGTATTGTTTTCACAAATACAGGAACCACGAAATGTATCTCCTTGTTCGTTCGAACGGATTTATTTTTCCCGGGGTTCGGATGCCGATATATACAACGAACGCAAAGATCTGGGAAAGCTACTTCTGCCACCTATCCTGAAAGCGATAGATAACGATATACAACATACGGTGTTCTCATTCATACCCAATACGGCTGAAGTTGCATTTTTCGGAATGACAGAGGCTCTTAACAAGCATATGAATGATGTAAAGCTAAAGAAAATTACAGAGAAAGGTTCATCCATTTCCGAAGAAGAACTGCAAAGGATATTATCTATGCGGGTGCGTACCGAAAAGGTCGTTATCAAAGACATCAAGTTACGGACTTTTATCGCACAGGACGGCAGCCGCGATGATCTGGCGGCACACGTCTATGATATAACATACGATTCGGTCCGCCCATATGAAGATAACCTGGTAGTGATAGATGATAGTATAGTGCGGGGAACAACCCTCAAACAAAGTATCATAAAAATACTCGACCGCCTGCACCCTAAAAAGATAGTTATCGTATCCTCATCTCCACAGATCCGGTATCCGGACTGCTATGGTATAGATATGTCGCGTATGAGTGAATTCGCAGCATTCAGAGCTGCTATCGAATTACTGAAAGAGAGAGGAATGCAATCGGTTATAGACGATGTATACCGTAAATCTCTTGCGCAAAAGAACAAGCCGAAAGAAGAGATAGTGAATTATGTAAAAGAAATTTACGCGCCATTCTCTAATGAGGAAATATCGACCAAAATGGCCGAAATGCTTACGCCAAAGGGAACACAGGCTAAGATAGAAATTGTGTTCCAGACCATTGAAGATCTTCACAAGGCTAGCCCGAATCACAAGGGGGATTGGTATTTTTCGGGAAATTACCCCACTCCGGGTGGCAACAGGATGGTGAATACAGCATTCCTGAACTATATAGAAGGAATAGACAAAAGGTCGTATTGACTTTTATAAGACGATATTTTACAAAGACCGGGATTGAAGAGTTTATAACCTTTAGCCCCGGTCTTTTATATAAATTTATCATTTGACGAATATAATGGATGATACTAAACTATCAGAATACAGGCCATTAAACTTTCTTTATGATTATTTTTTCCTCTTTCATGCAATTATTTTCCTCCTGATCTATCTTATTGTAAACAAAGCAGATGTGTGATATACTGCAGAATTTTTCATAATAAGTTTTAAAATTAAAAAATATACATATATATTTGCACCGTCAAACAGACTTAAAAACGATCACATTAATTAGAAAATAATGAAAAAAATATTACTAGTCAGCGCTTTGGCATTGTCATGCCTGTTTGCAAATGCACAAGATGGTCTTAAAGGAACTTGGTTTGTCGGAGGTCAGGTAGGCTTCGGAAGCGATAAGTCGTATACAACTTCTTCCGATCAAATTGTTGAAAGAAAAGTTAATGACTTCGCTGTAGCTCCTCTTGTCGGAACTTTTATTTCTCCTTCCGTAGCTGTAGGTGCAGCTTTAGGATTCGAATCGGGAAAAGTAAAAATAGCCGGCGTACAAACTGAGAAAACTACAGATATCGCCATCATGCCTTTTGCCAGAAAATACTGGAACATCAGTGGCGGACTCTATTTCTTCGGACAAGCAGCCCTTCCTGTTTCTTTCGGAAGTACTGAATATGGAAGCGGAGATACCAAACTGAAAGTAAACGACACTAACATAGCTGTAGCATTAGCTCCTGGTTTCGATTATATAATCAACGATTGGATCTCGGTAGAAACATCTTTCACTGTATTGAGCGCCCGTTACAATAGCTCTAAGCCTAAAGGCGGTGATAGCAGCAATTCTTTCAGATTCAATGGCGATACACATGGAACCGAAATAGGTGATTTGACTATCGGTGTCAAATTCTTATTCTAAGAAACACTCTGAAACTATATAAAGAGGCCCGGAATTTCCGGGCTTTTTTATTTTCTGAAATTATAAAAATTGTTTTATATGTATATGGGTACAAATAATTTATATATCTTTGTCTTCTCTAAGCAGCTTAATATAAACTACATCATCTTAACCAAAACATTTTTATGAGACAAATTATCAAAATTACCTTAGCTTCAATATTTTTGATTGTTGGCTTGTCTGCTAACGCCCAAGAGAAAAAATTCTTATTCGGAGTCAAAGCCGGATTCGCTTTTTCCGATCTTAGTGAGTATTCTTACGATACTAAAATAAAACATTCATTTACGGGTGGGCTAACATTTGACTATTTTCTGAATCGCGACCTGTACCTTTCTTCTGCTATCGAATTTGTAAACAAGGGAACTAAATACGATCTCCTGAATAAAGATGAAAACGCAGGCACGAGTTTAAGTATTAAAAAATCGACTGTGGCGGCTAATTATCTTCAGGTACCGGTGCATGTAGGGTATAAGTTTGACTTATCCCAAAAAACAAGACTGATGGTACAAGGAGGCCCTTATATAGCCTATGGAATTGGCGGACAAACAGAACTCGGAGACGAAGTTGTTTTAAAAACACCGGAAGGAACTATCTCGATGGGCTTAAATGATTATATAAAAATGATTGACGGTTGGAGAAGGGGAGAAGAGACCTTCAGCGATACGCATTTCCGTGAATTTGACTGGGGTATTGGTATTGGCCTGGGAGTAGAGTATGAACATGTGAATATCTCCTTTAAGTATGACTTTGGATTATATGATATATCACGAGGAGATGGAAAAGTGAAAAACAGGAATGCTTATGTCACTTTAGGATATAAATTCTGATCATTCTCTGATATAATAATAAAGCCCGGAAATTCCGGGCTTTATTATTTTTATTTCAGTAAGTACTGCTTGAAATCAGCAAATTCTTTACTCATATCTACGCTTTGTTTTTCCCCTTTCATAAAAGCCTGCAACTTTTCAGGAATAGCCACCTGCCTGCCTATGATGCTTTCTACTGTTTCAAGAAATTTGGCAGGGTGTGCTGTTTCAAGGAAAACACCTTTCTCACCCGGCTGCAATTCATCTTTTAATGCCTGATAACCGCATGCACCATGGGGATCGAGCAAATATCCGGTCTCATCATAAGTCGCTTTTACGATCTTCTTTATACAATCATCATTGTACCATTCTCCCGATATGTCTCTCTTTATCTCGTTCAATGACTTACCGTAAAGGTCGAGCACGCGGACAAAATTGCTGGGATTCCCCACATCCATGGCATTCGCAATCGTCTGTACAGACGGACGGGGATTATACTCTCCGGTTTGCAAATACTTATAGAAAATATCATTGCTGTTATTTGCCGCAATAAAACGCGTTACAGGCAGTCCCATGCGTTTAGCTATCAATCCGGCAGTAATATTCCCGAAGTTGCCGCTAGGTACCGAAAATACTACATTTCCGGCCTTTCCCTGCTTAGCAAGTTGAGCATAAGCATGGAAGTAATAAAATGCCTGAGGGAGAAATCTGGCTACATTTATGGAATTAGCAGAAGTCAGATTCAGCTTCCGGTTTAGTTCTTCATCCAGAAAGGCGGTTTTAACCAACGCCTGACAGTCATCAAATGTCCCGTCTATTTCTATGGCTGTTATATTCCGGCCTAATGTGGTAAACTGGCATTCCTGTATCTGGCTTACCTTCCCTTTCGGATAGAGAACATATACATGGATACCTTCCACTCCCAGGAATCCGTTTGCAACAGCACTGCCTGTATCTCCCGATGTGGCCACCAGGACTTTCACGTCTTTCTGCCCTTGCTTCTTAATGAAATAGCCTAGCAGACGGGCCATGAAACGCCCTCCCACATCTTTAAAAGCAAGAGTAGGGCCATGAAAAAGTTCAAGGCTGTATATATTATCTTTTACATGTACTACAGGTGTATCGAAGCTGAGGGTATCATATACGATACTCTTGAGCGTATCCGGCTCTATATCTTCTCCAAAGAAAGCATCGGCAACCGTATATGCTATCTCCTGAAAGCTCATATTGCCTATATTTTCAAAAAAAGATTGAGGCAATTCTTTAATCGTTTCGGGCATATATAGCCCGTTATCAGGAGCCAGCCCTTTGACTACCGCTTCTTGCAGACTGACTTCCGGTGCATTCTTATTTGTACTGTAATACTTCATTTTACATTAATTTGAGAGACAAAAATAATAAAATGAAAGAGAAGAGACAAACGAATAAACATTATATTCGAATCTCACTCTTTTGATTGACAAATATTTCGGACTGTTATTCATGCCAATCAGTAGTTGAAGTGATTATTGTAGGATAGAAACGTTCTATTTTTTTCTGCTGCACTTCGTTCCGCCAGAATGTTCATTTTGGCATTGCCCAAAACGAACCAAAAGGCTAGCACTCCTGTTGAGTCGCCTACGCTCCTCGATTTTCAATTCCTCGGCGACCCAAAACCGTTTTGCCGTCTGAATCAAACACACGGGCTATCGCCCCGTTTGATTCTACGCCGTCTGCAACGGATTGGGTACCCTGCCTGCGTCACTAATGCGCAAGGGCTGACGCACGCGGGGCTAAAGCATGAAGAGCCTCTGTCCTGTCGCCGCATCGCGGTAACGGCCTCATCCCGCAGGCGGGGCACCCAATCCGTAAAGCGGAGGTGTAGGGCAAAATAGGGTAGCTGCTATACACGGCTGATAAGCCAACTGAAAATGATTCCGTATTATTTTGCTCCACCGCAGCTGCGGTTTTGGGTCGCCAAAGGGATGCAGCCTTGATTTTTGTAACTTTTTATCAAGAAAAAGTTAAGAAAAACAAGCCGGCTGGCGCGTTAGAAAAAATAGAACGTTAAATTTCAACTACTGATTCACGTTATTTGTTACATTTGCATGTATAACAACAGTATAAGCCTTTGCATTGGAAAAGAAAAACTCGTCATATAATCAGATTCTAAAGTCTACATCTATTTTTGGAGGATCGCAGATACTCATTATCCTGATCGGCGTTATCCGCAATAAGATGATAGCTGTTCTGCTGGGGCCGGTCGGCGTGGGTATTATCGGTATATATAATTCTGTTATAGAGATGATACGCTCTGCCGGAGGACTGGGTATGGATACCACAGGTGTGAAGGAGATTGCGGAAGCGGATAGTTCCGGAGATAAGGAGATACTTTTCAAAACTGTTACCCGGTTCAATAAATGGTTCAGAGTAATGGCACTTTGCGGAGCATTGGCCTGTCTCATTTTCTCTTATCCGATTAGTGTCTGGGCCTTTGAAGACGGTCGTTTTACCTTTTACATCGCTTGCTTATCGGTTTGTGTATTCCTTGCGATACTGACTATGGGCAGGTCTTCCATATTGCAGGGGATGCGTAGAATTCCCGAAATGGCAAAATCTGCTTTTCTGGGAAGCTTCTTCGGGTTGCTTATATCCATACCTGCTTATCTGCTTTTTGGTCTGGATGGGATTCTTCCTGCTTTTGTATTTTCATCACTATTTTCATTTCTATGCGTAGAATTCTATTACCGTAAACTGTATTTCAAGAAAAGTGATATATCAAATAAAGAGGCTTTCGAATCGGGATTGAAAACTCTGAAATTAGGCCTTTTCATCGTTGTCGCCGGATTTATAGGTACAGCAAGTATGTTCCTCGTAAGAACCTTTGTTTCGCGGAGTATAGATATCGATGCAGCCGGGCTGTTTCAGTCGGCATGGGTGATTACAAATGTTTATCTGAGCCTTATTCTGCGGTCTATGGGATCAGATTTCTTCCCACGACTATCGGCTATTGCGGGAGAAGGGGAAAAAGTGAAGAAGCTGGTGAATGAGCAGAGTTATATTATTCTGGTAGTAGCTTCACCCATCATTGTGGGAATGTTGCTGTTTGCCGGCTTTGCCCTGTCTGTGCTCTACAGCTCGGAATTCGGGCATGCAGATGCCGTGTTAAGATGGCAGGTGCTGGGAACCTTTTTTAAGGTGCTGTGCTGGCCTGTAGCTTTTATTATGCTGGCAAAGAACAAAGGGACCGCTTTTTTAGCCACAGAGATTATATTTTATCTGGTTTACCTGCTGTCCGGTTATTTACTATTCCCGAAATACGGGCTTGAGGCTACGGGTATGGGCTATCTGATAGCTTATATTGTTTATCTTCCGGTAGTTTTCATCGTGGGTAAGACTATTTCGGGCTTTACATGGGATAGCAATATTATAAAGATGACAGTTATAAACATGTTGTTTATAGGAATAGCTTTTTATATAGCGCAATATTATGCCGGAGGATATGGTTTGCTACTGGGTACAGGAATCTTAGCCATATCGCTTGTATATGCGTATATTAAACTGAAAAAGGTATTCAGTATAGCGGAATTGCGTGATTGGTTCGGAAAGAAATAAGCGGAATTAGATTTTACCTTTTTCTATTTCTTTTACCCTTGGTATTACCAGGCTGTCTTCGATGAAAGTATGGGCTTCAAGTTCTTCCTCTGACATATACAGTTCGGTAAGGATGTTTACCATAAGCATCTGGTCTATGGTTCCGGGCAGATATTTCATCAGTATCTGTTTCAGATCGTTCATCTTACCCTCTATGTCGTTGTGCCTTTGTTCGAATATATTAATGGAATATTTCTTTTCTCCCGAATCGTTAATAAGGGAATATACATACGGGAAAACAACTTCATCTTCATACAGCATATGTTCTTCCACTTCCTTGGTATAGTTGTCGAAGAAGTTAAGCACAACATCTTTCAACCCTTTTTCGGAAGTGTCGAAAACAAGCTCCAGTTTACGGCGTATATTCGGCAGTCTTTTTTCCAGAAAATAGCTATGTGAGCTTTTCAGGTAACGGAGAAATGGTTCCAGGGGAAGGGCCCTGAAAGTCTCTTCTATATTGATGATGGATTTATTGGATTGATAGCTGGCAAGGAACAGGAAGCAATCGGTATCGAATCCGTTTTCTTTACAGACAGCATCTACACTCTTCTCGCCAAACCCCAAAGATATATTCAGACGGTTGAGCAACAGAAGAAGCCGGTAGTCGGCATCTATCAGTTCCGACATCTTCATTGATTTCTTAAATATAATAGTGATATTTTGCATGATGTTGAATTTTTATTCGTCCTGATACTTTATTTCGGATATATCCACAAGTTTGTTTATTATAGCATATATGGTTAGTCCGGATATACTGTGCACTTTAAGTTTGCGGGTAATGTTCCGGCGATGAGTTATTGCTGTGTGTATGGATATATTGTGATGCTCGGCAATTTCTTTATTACTCATCCCTTTTACTACGCTGATAAGGATCTCTTTTTCCCTGTCGCTGAGTTCTTCCTGGTCACTTTGTCCGGCTTGTTCTTTATTCAGGCAATTGAGCAATGTTTCCTCAATCCTTGATTCCGAATCGTTTATTTTGATAACTGCATCATACGATTTGTAAAACTGCTCATCAATAATATTATATACCAGAGCTATGATTGCGATATTTTTATTTAAGTTGAGTTGTTGGCGTATATCCTGCTTTGAGGTATGTCCCAAAAGCATCGGATTGATGAGTACCGCATCGGGGCGGAGTATATCGAGCTGATAATTGATATCCTCCATCTCTTTTAGTTCTACGACCTTTCCCACACTGGATAATTGGGAGAGAACATAGACCAACCCTTTTCGTATAATATATGATGTTTCGGCTACTGCTAATACTTTCTTTGTATTCGACATCTTTTATGACAGTTTCTTATATAGAATCATTCTTTATAAAGTGCAAATTACGTTATAAATTATGTTATTAACAAATGTTATTGGACATAAAGAATGTCAATAAAAGATAATATCTTTATCTATGTGTTTGAGAACAATATTTGTACTAGCTTTGTTTAGCAAATGGAAAATAAGTAGAATAGTGATAAATGGGATAATATGCTAATATAACAATTCTTGAATTGAAAAAGACCTCGTCAGCCTGTTTACACAACTACTTGTATTTAAAACTTGTAACCTGTTATTTATGATCAACTTTAAACAAATTACACTATCCGATAAAAAAGAAATAGATGCCTGTTTTTTCGGAAATATTTATCGTGCCTGTGACTTCAGCTTTGCTAACTTGTTTGCATGGAATGCCAAGTTTAAAACGATGTATGCTATAGAACATCGTACGATATTTCTTCGCTTTCAGGATTCCGACGGGCAACTTTATTATATGATGCCGATAGGCAAAATGCCTCTGAGAGACGCTTTCGAATTAATAATGAGAGATGCGGAGGACAATAGAATTCCGTTCCAGATGAAAGGAATCACGCTCCGGATGTGGGAGAATATACAGAAGGAGATGCCTGATAAGTTCCGTTACCTTCCCGACAGGAATAACGATGAGTATATCTACTTGTCAGAAAAGCTGATAAAATTGTCTGGTAAAAAGCTGCAAAGTAAACGAAATCATATCAACCGGTTCAAAGCGGACAATCCTGATTGGGAATACTTTCCATTGACCTCTAAGAAAGAGTTGGACGAGTGTGTGCGAATGCTTGATGAGTGGGAAGAGAAGTCGACCTCTGCGATTAATATAACCCAGCGTTACGATTATATAGCCACAAGGCTAATGCTCGAGCATTTCGAATACTTACAACTGCGTGGAGGCGCCGTGCGTGTAAATGGCAGGATTGTGGCTTTTACAATAGGAGAACCGCTGACTGAAGATTCATTTGTGGTACATGTGGAAAAAGCATTTGGTGATATGAATGGTGCTTATACTATCATCAATCAGCAGTTTATTGAGCACGAAGCCTCGGAATTTATGTATATCAACAGAGAGGAAGATATGGGGCTGGACAATCTGCGCAAAGCCAAGATGTCTTACTATCCGGATATTCTTCTTGAGGAAGGGATGTTGATACCGAAAATATAAGTTAGCCCCCTAATCCCCCGGAGGGGGACTCGCAGAGAGGGTAGGTAAGAAATTATGAATTTGAGAAAAGTTGTCAACTTTTGATAAATAATAAACTTTAAGTGATAGGTAATGATTTGTTTATGTGATATAGTTAAAATACCCCCTCCGGGGGTTAGGGGGCCCAGATGATACAATTTGCAAATGAACATACAATGCCGTTGGTTCGCCAGATGTGGAAAACGTGCTTTGGCGATGCTGACGATTTTCTGGATATCCTTTTCAAGTATAAGTATAGGAATGAAAATACGCTGATATACTTTGACGGAGATAAAGCTGTCGCTTCTTTGCAAATGCTGCCCTATACAATGACATTTTACGGAGAGGAAATTCCTTTTGCCTATTTAGCAGGACTGTGCACTCTTCCCGAATATCGCAGAAGGGGTTATATGGACCAGTTGATACACAGGGCACATTATGTGATCGGAGAGAGAGGAATACCCCTATCTGTTCTTGTGCCGGCAGAGGACTGGCTATATGGTTTTTATGAAAAATATGGTTATGAGAAAGTATTTGAAAAGGGAACTGTTCCGTTATATCCGTTAAAGAAAATACTGGAAGATAATCCTGATATAACCGGGGCATATAAAGCGTATGACGCATTGTTTCGCAATAAAGATTTTTGTGTGCAAAAAACATTTACGGATTTCAAAGCCATAGTAGAAGAGCAAATTATCGACGGATTTCCCGAGAAGTACGACATTGCGGGAATGGCACGGATAATGGATGCAGATTATCTATATGGTTTGTATTCACAAAAGAATTCTCATACCGATATGGAGATAAAAGACATCCGTTTTCTTTGTCGCCTGTTGTTCGGTTATAAAACAGATGAACTGGATAAACCCTTCAGGAGTCTATTCCCATTGCATCATCCTGTAATGAACCAGATGCTTGAATAAAAGATTTTTTAAGAACACCGGAATGATTTTTTAGGCTGATTCTGAAAGAAATCTACTATCTTTGGTACTTGATTTTTAATGCTGTATCCTGCTAATGGAAAATTTTACAATAAAAGATATTATTGATATCCTGTTGGTTGCAACAGTGATGTATCAATTGTATCGAATTGTATCGAGGTCCGGTACAGGCGCTATCTTTAAAGGTGTTTTGGCGTTTATAATCCTGTGGGTACTTATTTCGCAGGTATTGCAGATGCGGCTGATGGGGGCTATCCTCGATAAGTTTACCGACTTCGGGCTGTTTGTTCTTATCATTATTTTTCAGGATGAAATAAAGCGGTTCCTTATATCTCTGGGATCGAACCGTACATTCCGTTTTATAACGAAGATATTCAGATCAAAAGATATGGGGGAGTTAAACGATTCTGTTGTAACCTCTCTGGTGCTGGCCTGTATGAATATGGCTAAGACCTATACCGGAGCTCTGATTGTGATAGAGCAGGAGATAAAACTCGGTAATTTTGCCGATACCGGGGAAGCGATGGATGCTGATATAAGTACCCGCCTTATTGAGAATATTTTCTTCAAAAATACTCCTTTGCACGACGGCGCGATGATTATAGGAGGTAACAGGATTAAGGCGGCAGGATGTATTCTTCCGGTAGCCCAGAATCATGATATTCCAAAATCTTTCGGATTAAGGCACAGGGCGGCTATAGGTATATCGCAGGAAACCGATGCTAAAGTAATTGTGGTATCGGAAGAACGCGGTAAGATTTCATTTGTCAGCCAAGGTAAGATTGAAGCAAATATAACTCCTGAGAAGTTGCAGGAACTCCTTATTGGAAGTATGCGCAAGAAGAAAAAAACAAAAATGACAGGAAGTTAAGTTTAATAATAGGACTAAAATAAAAGGGCGTAAAAGTACCCACTTTTACGCCTTATATTTTTTTCTGGATTTATTATTTCTAATCGAACTCTCCCGGATTATCAGGAATTATATCTATCAGATAGATCTTAAATCTTAGTGTAGTATAAGCCGGAATTTTCACATTGCCGTTTGAGTCATACTGAGCAGTTGTACCATACCCAAGCTGGTAAGGAATAATTACTTCAACCTGCTCACCTTTATGCATATGTTGCAGCATTGTTCTGAATCCATCGATATGATTAGCTACCCGGCCACGCATAATGTAACCATTGTTGTCACTCTGAAAAACATATTTTGTTCCATCTTGTAAGAGAAAATTACCTTCGCAGCGATAAGCTACACTATCGGTAAAATATGGAGTTCCTGTATCTGTGACTTTAGTTGAGGCAGTCTTGGTTATTTCTGCATCATAATCATCTATATATTTAAAGTATATAGTGCCATTTTTACTTTCCGATTCACGGGACTGATATACCGATTTATCGATATCCGCGATCTGCTTTTCATTATACGCCTTCCATTCTTCATCTATCACTGTGTTATCATTATCAGTACTACATGAGATAAAAAATGCCAGTGAGCAAAATATGGCGATTAAAGCAAATAGTTTTTTATTCATATTTATATTGTTTTCAATAAGTTCTTCATACTTACCTTGTCGGCTATTATATCAGCCAGTCTGTCTATGGCTACGCGCTCCTGCTCCATTGTGTCGCGGTAGCGGATTGTAACTGTATTGTCCTCCAGTGATTGGTGGTCTACCGTTACGCAATAAGGAGTGCCAATAGCATCCTGACGACGGTAACGTTTACCGATGCTGTCTTTTTCGTCATACTGGCATTTGAAATCGAATTTCAAATTATCGATTATCTCCTGAGCCTTTTCCGGTAGTCCGTCTTTCTTTATCAAAGGCAATACAGCCAGCTTGATCGGAGCCAACGCTGCCGGCAGTTTTAATACCACACGGCTTTCACCTCCTTCGAGTTCTTCTTCGCAATATGCTGCTGACATAGTGGATAAGAACATACGGTCGACACCGATTGACGTTTCAATAACGTAAGGAGTGTACGATTTATTGAGTTCAGGGTCGAAATATTGTAATTTTTTACCTGAATATTGTTCGTGGCTGCTCAGGTCGAAGTCGGTACGGGAATGAATACCCTCTACTTCCTTGAACCCGAACGGCATCTCAAATTCAATGTCGGTAGCTGCATTTGCATAGTGTGCCAACTTATCGTGGTCATGGAAACGGTATTTGTGATCTCCATATCCAAGAGCCTTGTGCCATTTCATACGGGTTTCTTTCCATTTGGCAAACCATTCCAGTTCTTCTCCCGGGCGAACAAAGAACTGCATTTCCATCTGTTCGAACTCGCGCATACGGAAAATAAACTGGCGTGCAACGATTTCATTGCGGAAAGCTTTACCTATTTGCGCTATACCAAACGGTATCTTCATCCGCCCTGTTTTCTGTACATTCAGGAAGTTTACAAAGATACCCTGTGCCGTTTCGGGGCGCAGGTATACTTTCATTGCACCATCGGCAGTAGAACCCATTTCGGTAGCAAACATCAGGTTAAACTGACGTACATCGGTCCAGTTACGTGTTCCGCTGATAGGATCTACTATTTCGCAATCGATGATAATCTGGCGAAGTTCCTCCAGATTACTATCGTTTAATGCTTTTGCAAAGCGGGTATGTACCTCGTCGCGTTTCGCCTGATTTTCGAGTATGCGAGGATTTGTCTGGCGAAACATGGCTTCATCGAAGCTGTCGCCGAATCTTTTTGCTGCCTTCTCTACTTCTTTGTTTATCTTATCGTCGATCTTTGCCATGTACTCTTCTATCAATACATCGGCACGATAACGTTTTTTACTGTCTTTGTTGTCGATCAAAGGATCGTTGAAAGCATCCACATGTCCCGAAGCTTTCCAGATGGTAGGGTGCATAAAGATGGCGGAGTCGATACCTACTACATTTTCGTGTAGCAAGACCATGCTGTCCCACCAGTATTTCTTAATATTGTTTTTCAGCTCCACACCCATTTGCCCGTAATCGTACACGGCGCTTAAACCATCATATATTTCGCTGGACTGAAATACAAAACCATACTCTTTGCAGTGTGAAACTATCTTCTTAAAAACATCTTCTGACATATCCCTTCAACTCGTTTTATGTTTGTTTTATATGTAATTGAATAAGTTGCACAAAGTAAACACTTTTTTTTGATATAGAAGGGCGTGGCATATCACTTATAGAATAATTAAAGATTGAATATTATGATTTTTTATTAAGCATACTTCTCCATACTCTAATTTTTGTGAGAGGAGAAGGCCTAAATATGCAGAGGCGATAATATAAATAAAGAATCCGTATTTTTAAACTAATCTGTTTCTTACGATGTTTAATCACCATGAAATATAGAAATATGCGAGGAGAAAAGAAAAAATGCCTCAATTGCGGGAATGAGGTAACAGATAATTATTGCGGTATCTGCGGACAATCGGTGCATACATCACGAATTACACTTCTTCATCTTGTCGAAGAACTGCAATATGGATTGCTACATATAAATAAGGGATTGCTTTATACGGTGAAAGAACTTCTTGTCAGACCGGGAAACACAATGAAGAATTATCTGGCAGGGAAGAGAGTTAAATATATGAAGCCATTCCTCTTCCTTATTGTATGGGGGTTGATTTATAGTATTGTTTTCCATTTCTTCCGTTTCTTTCCCATGAAAGAGATGAATAACCCCGGTAATGAGGTTCTTGGATATATACCGCTTTATGATTTGTATTCGGCCCATT
This sequence comes from Dysgonomonas gadei ATCC BAA-286, assembly GCF_000213555.1. GTDB lineage: Bacteria > Bacteroidota > Bacteroidia > Bacteroidales > Dysgonomonadaceae > Dysgonomonas > Dysgonomonas gadei. The sequence continues at coordinate 232,556 of NZ_GL891985.1, read as the reverse complement.
ATTCACTGGCCGTGTTGGTGACATTGCCTTTTTTTGCTCTGTCTACCTATTTTCTTTTTTATAAGAGCGGGTATAATTACACGGAGCATCTGGTGATATTCTCATATATTAATGGAGCAAAAACTGTTATTTTGCTATTATTCTATCCTTTAATATGTTTTACAAAATCAGCTGAGATTTATCATATTGTGCATATACTAGCCTCTATATATGTTATATGGGGGCTGAGTCAGTTTTTCAAATCGTCTTCATGGCTTAAAGTTGTGGGAAAAGTATTGTTGAGCTTTGTTTTTACTTATATCCTGCTCGTTATCATAATAACCGTTGTTTTCGAAGTCTTTAAGTTTTATAATATACAGCTGTAACTGAAATCCGGCACAATGGTTATTCCCTTCATCTCTTTTTATAGAATTTTCTTCATATCCCTTTAACGAATTTGCTCTCTTTATCACTCTATAAAGAAATACTAAAAAAAGCGTTACCTTCGTTTTTTATATAAAATAAGATATTTAATGAGGCATCTGTATCTGTTTATTTTATTTATGATAAGTCTCTCTTCCCTTGCTCAGACAGGAAAGACGGAGGTCAGGGGCTATATACAAGGTGCCATATTTGACGAGAAAACGAAAGAGCCGATCGCATCCGCAACCATTCGTTTGTTAAATAAGAGTGATAGCTCTTATATACAGGGTGTTGCGTCGAATGATAAAGGCGAGTTCAGACTTTCGGCTCCTCCACGTAAATATATACTTGAAGTCTCATTTATAGGATATAAGACTTTTTTACAAAATTTTAATACTACTGTTAAAAATCCGGATTATTCGACAGGAGATATTTATTTGGAAGAGAATACGATCGAATTAGGCGCTGCTGTAGTGGAAGCCCAAGTTCCCGGTATCCTGGTGAGAGGCGACACTATCGAATACAATGCAGGTTCATACTCATCGCAGGAAAGTGATATGTTGCAGGATATGTTAAAGAATATCCCCGGAGTAGAGGTGGATGCTAATGGGAATATTACAGCTAACGGGAAGGCTATAAGTAAAATATTGGTGGATGGCAAAGAGTTTTTCGGGAATGATATACCAATGGCTCTCGCCAATCTGCCTGCCAATATGATAAAAAAACTACAGCTATACAAGGAACAATCCGAAACGGCGAAAGTGACAGGATTCAGGGATAAAGACCCCGAACAGGTACTTAATCTGGTTGTAAAAGAAGAACTGAAGCAAAGTACTTTCGGCGATGTCAAAGGCGGATACGGTAGTGACGATAAATACGCCAATAAGGTACTGGTAAATCACATGCGGGGCGATAATCAGCTTTCCTTTGTGGGTGATATGAATAATGTGAGTGATGATGAGTATATGTCGGGGATGGACAATGGCATAGATAAGAATAAGAATGTGGGAGTGAATGCTTATGTGCAAGTGTCGGAGAAATTTAAAATAGGGGGAAATGTAAGGTACTCTGACAACGAGAACCTGATGGAAACCAAAACGAATACCCAGACGTTCCTCTCTACTGGCGACCGTTTGGCAAAACAGGATATGTCATCGACCAACAAGCGGGATAATATGAATGTGGGAATGAATATACAATGGAAACCTGATACTCTTACTACTATTTTTGCCCGTTCGTACATCAACTTCAATAATACAGAGAGTGATCAAACGTCGACAAACTTCTCTTATGTGGCAGAAAAGGATACAACCTCCGGACAATCCACCAATCGGTCGAAAGGAGACGGATACAGTATAAATAATTACTTTACCGTTGGCCGTAAACTGAACAATAAAGGGCGGACTGTCAGTTTGTCCTTTAACAACTCACTACGAAAAGAGAATAGTAAAGGGACCAATTATTCCTATACAACTTATACGGGAGATGTGGAAGATAAGGTAATAGACCAACGCACCAATACCGACAATAACTCCAATAGCTACAATATATCTATGTCTTATGTAGAGCCGCTTGGAAAGGATTACCGTTTACAATTATCATACTCTTACGGATTGAATGACTCGGAGCGGATGCGGGATGTGCGAAAAAGAGATGCTGAAGGTAACTATACTCTTATAGATTCGGCTTATGCACGAAATACGGAGAATACATATATCAATCAGAACATCAGCCTCAATTTTCAGGCTACAAAAGAAAAATACAGGTATACTATTGGTTTTAGTGTAGATCCTTCACGTTCCCGCAGTAAAATCAGCCTTGGCGATTCTATTATCGAAAATTTGAGGCAGAGTGTAGTAAACTTTTCTCCCAGCCTCAATTTTTCCTATACTCCGAATGAAAGGACAAATATAGATTTCAATTATTCGGGTTCTACAGGTCAGCCGGGAATCAGTCAGCTTTCGGCCGATACGGTAATTGTAAACGCCTTGTCGAAATATTACGGGAATCCGAACCTGAAACCCAGTTACAGTAATAATTTAAATGTCTTTTATCAGAAATCGGACTATGAGACAAGCCGTTTCCTGATGCTTATGGGCGGATTTAATTATACATTCAACAATATTGTAGATTATACATTGATAGATGAACAGGGGAATAGCATTAATACATACAGGAATGTAAGTGGAAATATGGGAGCAAACATAAACTTTATGTATAATACACCCCTGAAAAACAAGAAATTCACTGTTACCAATAATTCGACGGGGAATTATTATAAGAATATAGGGTACACCAATGGTGAAAAAGCTATAACCCATAATGTAGTACTTGCAGAACAAGTATCTGTCAGATTTAAGAACGATAAGTTTGAAACCAATCTGCGGGCGGGTGTATCGTATAATATGACAAGGAATAATCTGACCGATTTGCAAGATAGGAATACGACGAATTATACGCTCAATCATTTTGCCATGTGGAGGCTTCCGTATGACTTTATTCTTACCAGTAGTATTAATTATTCTTATTATTCGGGATACGAAGATGACTTCAAAAATAGTGAGATGTTATGGAATGCATCCATTGCAAAACAATTCCTGAAAAAGAAAAGGGGTACGATAAAAGCACAGGTTTTCGATATACTGAACGACAGGAATAATATTACCCGTTATGTAAGTGGCAACTATATGTCCGATTCACGCTCGAATACAATAAACCAGTATTTCCTGCTGACTTTCTCTTATAAATTCAATATAATTAAGGGGAAGAAGGGGGTAGATGAAGCAGACGAAGTATATGAGGGTGGATATTATTAGGACTAATAAAAGTAATGTGTAGACAAAAGCCTCCTCAAATTTAAAGGAATTCGAGGAGGCTTCTTATAATAGATTTTTCAAAAATCAACATGATCCGGATCTGGACCGACACGTTTATTCTTATTTAATGAATTGATTTTTCCAATCTCCTCTTCTGTCAGTTTAAAGTCGAATATATGGAGGTTCTGAGCCATTCTCTTTTCGTTGGCAGATTTTGGTATCGTTACCACCCCTCTTTGATAGTCCCAGCGAAGGATGATCTGGGCTGGAGATTTTGAATATTTTACAGCTAAATCCGTCAGTATTTTTTCTTCGAATAAACCTGTCTGATTTGCGGCAAACTGACTCCATGCCTCTGTCTGAATGCCTGCTTTTTTGCAGAAATCCAGATCGTTTTGCTGTGTCAGGTAGGGATGTAGTTCTATCTGATTTACTGCAGGTACTATTGTTGCCTCCTTTAGCAATGTTTCGAGATGATGTTGCTTGAAATTACTTACCCCGATAGCTTTTACTTTTCCGCTCTGGTAAATTTCTTCGAATTTCTTCCATGTTTCAACAAATTTACCCTCTACCGGCCAGTGTATCAGGTACAAATCCAGATAGTCCAGATTGAGCCTTTTCAGGCTGGCTTCGAATGCTTCCTTTACTTTTCCATTCCGTTGGTCGGCATTCCACATTTTGGTGGTGACGAAAATTTCTTCTCGTGGAATACCTGAATTTTTGATTGCTTTGCCTACTGCTTCTTCGTTGTGATAATACATAGCCGTGTCAATATGCCTGTATCCGACCTTTAGCGCGGTTTCTACTACTCTTTGTGCCTCGGTGTTATCCTCGATACGAAAAACACCTAAACCAATACATGGCATTTCCACTCCATTATTCAGTTTTACTTTTTCCATTGTTTATATATTTTGAGATTATTGATTATGCTGCTAATTTAACAATTAAAGCTGTTATTAAGTTTAGATAATTTTTATATATGCAGATTGATCTTTAGTCCTTTGATGTCTTGGAATAAACAATAAGCACACAGGTAGGCATGCTGCCGGTTTTTAACAGTAGAGGTACTATCTTTCTGATTCTATAGCCTTCACAAGATGATTTATTATGAGTTAAATATTAACAAAAGGACAGCTAAAGTTTCTTGTTTTGTGAATTTTCATTATCTAATGTGCAATTCTGTTGCTTATTGAATAATTATTTATATCTTGCGTTATCTATTTTAACATACTATATAAACTAATATCATGTCAGACAATTCAACTAAAATTAAATTCTATGGTGGAGAAGATATTCCACTGGAGCTGCACAAGGTACGTGTAGTGCAAAAATTACATTTAGTTCCCATCGAACGCCGCTTGGAAGCGTTATGCGAAGCCGGGTTCAATACATTCAGACTCGATACGAAGGATGTATTCCTTGATATGCTTACCGATAGCGGAACAAACGCTATGAGCGACCGCCAAATGGGGGCCATGATGATTGCCGACGATGCCTATGCGGGTTCGCAGAGTTTTGTACGTTATCAAAAAGCCGTTGAAGATGTTCTCGGCAAGAAGTACCTTTTACCGGTACATCAGGGACGTGCTGCCGAAAATATTATCTCCAATGCTTTTATCCGTAAGGGCAGTATTGTGCCTATGAATTACCACTTCACAACGGCGATGGCGCACATAACCCAATATGGCGGTAAGATAGAAGAGCTGTTGTATGACGAAGCCTATGTGATAAACAGTAAACACCCTTTCAAAGGGAATATGAATCTGGAAAAGCTGGAGAAATGCATTACAAAGCATGGGGCGGCAAATATACCGTACATCCGTATGGAGGCCTCCACAAACCTGATTGGTGGTCAACCTTTTTCTATAGAGAATCTGCGGGGAGTTCGCGCTATCGCCGATAAATACGGAATCAAACTTGTATTGGATGCCAGCTTACTTGGCGAAAACGCCTGGTTGGTAAAACAGCGGGAGGAAGAATTTAAGAATAGTTCGATGGCTGAAATTATACTTTGTATGACAGGCCTTGCTGATCTTGTTTACTTCTCGGCCCGTAAATTAAGCTCATCCCGTGGAGGTGGTATCTGTACCAACAATCATGCGATATTCAAAGAACTGGAGCCTCTGGTCCCTCTGTTCGAAGGATTCCTTACCTATGGAGGTATGTCGGTCCGGGAAATAGAAGCGATAGCGGTGGGTTTGTACGAGACACTGGATGAAAGTATGATTTGCCAAAGCCCTCAATTTATCGCCTATTTAGTGAATGCGCTCGATGCCAAGGGTATCCCTGTGGTGACTCCTGCGGGAGTACTGGGCTGCCACGTGAACGCGATGGAAATCTGCTCTCACATTCCTCAGACGGAGTATCCGGCAGGATCGCTTGCCGCCGCATTCTTCCTTATTTCGGGAATTCGTGGTATGGAACGGGGTTCAGTTTCTAATCAGCGCGATGAATATGGCAATGAGACATATGCCGATATGGAGTTGCTGCGTCTGGCCGTTCCCCGCCGTGTATTCACCCTTTCTCAGATCAAATATGTGGAAGACCGTATGACCTGGCTCTATGAGAACCGCCATCTGATAGGAGGGCTTAGATTTGTGTATGAACCGCCTGTCCTCCGTTTCTTTATGGGCGGGCTTGAACCGGTGAGCGATTGGCCACAAAAACTATTGGAGAAATTTAAGGAGGATTTTGGAGATAGTTTATAGATATATATTAGGAAAGGATTCGATAATTTTCGGATCCTTTTTTTATTGCTGACAATTTGATGCTAATAAACCTTAAATTAGTGAAAGTGTAAATAAAAGTGTAAAATCCGGATATATTTTTTGTTCTAAAACAAGCGCTGAGACACTATTTAAACGAAGTAAATAATCCTTAATAATCCTTACACATAGAGCCATTTTTTTTAACGCGGATTAACAGCGGCTAATCTGAAATCAGATATACATTTGCTCCGTATTTAAACAACATGTTTAACTTTTTTAATTGACAAAAAATTATGAAAAAGATTATTCTTTCAAGTGTTATGGCAATTGCATTAATTGCGTCTACTAGTGTTATGGCTCAAAATGTTACTCCAAAATCAGAAGCATCTAAAGTGAAAAAAGAAGCTAAGGCTGATGTAAAGGCTGCAGAAAAAACTGCAAAGAAAGAAACTAAAGTTCTAAAAAGCGATGCAAAGGCTGCAAAAGCTGATGTGAAATCAGATGCAAAGACTGTTAAATCTGAAGTAAAATCTGAAGCAAAAAAAGTAAAAAGTGAAGTAAAAAAATAAACGAAAGAATACTTACATATTATAAAATACCTCACTAGTATACGTAAGGAAACGGCCTCGATTGATTGAGGCCGTTTTTATTTTTCGCTATTATTTAGCCTTATGTTTGCTGCGTCTGCGGTCGTCGTAAACCGAGATCATCCAAAACATGCTGCAAACAGAGGATATAAGTACTACCGGAACAAGGAAAGTAGCCGAGCTTAACCCGCTCTGTCCCGATGTCGAATACACAGCCATCCCTACAATGGCGATGAGTGCATACATAACACCGAAAGTGGTGAGCATGTTTTTTATAACGGGGCGTGTGTTCACTTTCTTTTTGGGAACCAGAGCCTTCTCCGTTTCTATCTGTTGCATGATTCTGTATTTCAGACTCTCTCCGGCTTTCATCTTAGTGCCCGACAGAAGTTCCTTTATCTTATCATCTTGCATATCGTTGTTTTTATTTATTCAAATATATAAAAAATTTTCTTAGGCACATTCATGCCTCATTAGTAGGTTTATGGTGTCGGCAAATCGTTTTCTTGCCCGGTGCAGCTTTACTTTAATATTTGCATCAGTCAGCCCCGTTATCTGTACAATGTCCTTTACCGAGTTGTCTTCAAGATAGTATAGGGTTAGTATCACAGCTTCATCTTTAGGTATGCGGTCCATCGCTTTATTGATAAGCTCTTTCCGCTCATTTTCTTCTACCTGAGCCATGGTGTCCATATCGGAATAAGAGTCGTTCATGTCGATTTGTTTATAATCCACAAATTCGGTGTTGTATATATTGCCTCTCGTCTCCGTGACGGCGGTGTTGTAAACAATACGGTAAAACCATGTAGAGAATTTACTGTCGGCCCTGAATGTATGCAAATTGTGAAAAGCTTTGACAAAGGCATTCTGCACTATATCTTCCGCGTCCTGCTTGTTTCCGCAGACACGGAAAGCTATGGTGATAGCCATGTCCTGATAGGTATCTACAAAGTAGCCGAAGGCGGCAGTATCCCCCTTCAGCACTTTGTGTATCTGTTGCTTTTCATTCATTTATTCAGCGTCGTCGTCAAATTCTTTTTTATCTTTCACCAGTATGTAAAATGTTACATAGGCTAATCCGAGGAACAATAGTATTCCGGAGGCAACTACCCAGAAAGCCTCGTCTTCTCCAAGTTCCATAACCCGCGATATGATAAGGGCTATAATAAGTCCCAGTGCAATGCCTACGCAAAGGATGCCGTTCCGTAATGATCTGTATTTGTTTGGAGTCGGCTTTGTCTGATCCGGTGGGATAATACCTTGTTTTATCAATTCCATGCGTTCTTTGTGTTTCGATGCAATTGATTTTAGTCCAAGGAACATACCGAAACCAATAGGGAGTGCTACTGAAGAAAGGATAGCTACAATTGGTATAATGTTGTGCATAAAGTCCATAATTTCTAATTTTTATATGGTTAATTAATCTGTTTCCGAATATATGACTACGTGCTGTTGCATTCGGTTACAAATTTTTGAAGATATTTTTCAGTAAAACTTATATTGTTTTGTAATCAATTGATTTGTAGTGTTTTATTTATTCTTATTTAAGGATAATATTTATTGCCGGTTAAAATCTAACAAGCCTAACCTTTTTTCGTTTTTACTTTTCCATAATATTGTGCCATTGTCAGTATAGAGTTCTACCTTCTTCCCATATTCAGTAAATCTAAGAATGCAGGCGCTGATAAACTGAGAAAATCAACCATGAAATGAGCAAAAATAGCCCATCTCAGGCTCCCTGTCTTTTTGTAAACTATTGCCCATATTATACCCATTATAAGTGTGGATGTAACGAGTTCCGGTCCTCTGAGCATGTTGGAGTTTAACCCGAATACAGCATGGTTAGCAGAGAAAACAACACTGGTATAGAATATAGATAGCCATTTATTCCAATTGTTTGTGTAATCTGACAAAAGGCCTCTCCAATAAAATTCTTCCAGCCATGGGTTTATTACTGCCAGTGCTATCCAGGGAAGCCATATTGTCCATACTGTCAGTAAATGTTTATTGAATATAAATATAGGCAGGCATATAAGTCCTGTTGAAAGTGCAAGTATAGTCCAGCCAATACCTCCCTGTGGTTTTTTTAGCCAGTTTTTCACCGAATTTATTCCTCCATATCTGAATATAAGGAAAGAAAATATACACCATTCTATAAGGATAACAGGAATAAAAGCCCATTTTCCGATCAGTTTTCCGAAAGAAAGAGCAACGATTATATTTATAAGAATAATAATGAAAGGGGATAAGATGATAATATTCCTGTCTTTCTTATAAAGGCTTATATTGCTGTTTTCCATATCGTATCACAATTGTATCGCACGAAGTTATGAAAATTCGATTTATATTTAGAACCTGTTTAAATTATTTTTTTTCTACCTCTCTCAGCCGTGTGAATCTTTTGATTTGTTCTTCTTCCAGTTCCTTATCCGCCGCCACTATTTCAGTATTATGTGTTCCGTCTGTTTTTGTTAAAAGCTAGTCATCCTCGCGTCTTCTCTATAGGGGCGGTGGCAAAGGGGGTATTATTTGTTTATATACAGTTTATAAAAACTGAAGGCTAATCACTAATAGCTTTTTAGCATAGATAAATTGGTTTCAAAATCATAAATCAGATACAGCTAATTCGTTTTTCACTTATTTTATATACTTTTGTAGCCTTGATTTAAACTATAAGATATGTCTCAGAAAGTACGGGTACGCTTTGCACCCAGCCCTACAGGCCCATTGCATATTGGAGGTGTACGCACGGCATTATACAATTACCTGTTTGCTAAAAAGCACGGTGGAGACTTTGTTCTCCGTATCGAAGATACCGATTCGCAACGTTTTGTTCCCGGAGCCGAAGAGTATATAATAGAGGCTCTTACATGGCTCGGGCTAAAGTTTGATGAAGGGACGCATGTTGGCGGGGCTTATGCTCCATACCGCCAGTCGGACAGGAAAGAGGTATACCGTAAATATGTCGATGTATTATTGGACAAAGGTGCAGCGTATATTGCTTTCGATACACCGGAAGAACTTGAGTTAAAGCGCGCTGCCGTAGCCAATTTTCAGTACGATGCATCTACACGTGGCGAAATGCGGAATTCCTTGACACTAAGCAGCGAAGAAGTACAGGCTCTGATCGATGGAGGTAATCAGTATGTTGTTCGCTTCAAAATAGAAGCTAATCAGGAAGTGCTTGTAAATGACATTATCCGTGGCGAAGTAAAATACAATTCTTCGGTGCTCGACGACAAAGTATTATTTAAGTCGGCCGATAACCTGCCTACATATCATCTGGCAAATATTGTCGATGACCATCTGATGGAAATCACCCACGTTATCCGTGGTGAAGAATGGTTGCCGTCGGCCCCTTTGCATGTGCTTTTATATAAAGCTTTCGGATGGGAGGCTACTATGCCGCAATTTGCCCATCTGCCATTATTGCTTAAACCCGAAGGAAACGGTAAATTGAGCAAGCGTGACGGAGACCGTCTGGGATTCCCCGTATTCCCGTTGGAGTGGAAAGACCCGAAAACAGGAGAGATTTCATCCGGCTACCGCGAAAGCGGTTATTTGCCCGAAGCCGTTATCAACTTTCTTGCACTCTTAGGCTGGAATCCGGGCAACGATCAGGAGATTATGTCTATGGATGAACTTGTACAGCTTTTCTCTCTTGAAAAATGTAGCAAGAGCGGAGCTAAATTCGATTATGAAAAAGGCAAGTGGTTCAACCATCAGTATATACAATTGCGCCCGAATGCCGAAATAGCTAATATATATTATCCCATTCTGGAGGAAAAAGGAGTTGATGTTACTCTCGGCTATGTAGAAACAGTCGTGGGACTGGTTAAAGAGCGGGTGAGCTTTGTGAAAGAATTATGGGACCAATCCTTCTTCTTTTTCGTTGCACCTGTTTCATACGATGAAAAGGTGGTGAAAAAACGCTGGAAAGAAGACTCTCCTGCGCAAATGGCCGAATTGATCGATATATTGAAGGATATAGACGATTTCTCTGCGCACAGTCAGGAAGAAATTGTAAAAGCATGGATAGAATCGAAAGGTTACCATCTGGGGAATATTATGAATGCTTTCCGTCTGGCTGTTGTGGGCGAATCGAAAGGTCCGCATATGTTCGATATAACGGCTGCTATTGGTAAGGACGAGACTATCGTTCGTCTGCAAAAAGCGATTCAGGACCTTTAAAATTCGTAAACATGTTTTTTTATAATTTCGCCATATATCTGTATGCATTTATCGTTCGCATCATTTCCCCTTTCCACAAGAAGGCGAGAAAGATGATAGTAGGGCATAAGCAAACATATAAGGTACTCAAGGAAAAAGTTGACCCTAATGCAAAATATATATGGTTTCATGCTGCTTCGCTCGGTGAGTTTGAACAGGGTCGTCCGATAATAGAAGAAGTAAAACGTAAGAATCCTGAATATAAGATATTACTTACATTCTTTTCCCCGTCGGGATATGAAGTCCGTAAAGATTATCCACTGGCCGATATTGTTTGTTACCTGCCATTCGATAAGAGACGCAATGTAAAGAAGTTCTTGAAACTGGTAAAGCCCGAAATGGCAATATTTATCAAATACGAGTTCTGGTATAATTTTGTGAATACCCTTCACAAGCAGGGAATACCTATCTATATGGTTTCGGCTATCTTCCGTTCTTCACAGATCTTCTTCAAATGGTATGGAATGGATATGCGCAAATTGCTGAAAAAATATACATGCATCTGTGTGCAGGATACCAATTCGTCCGAATTGTTGCGGGATATAAAAGTGACAAATGTAGAAGTATGTGGCGATACCCGTTTCGACAGGGTACTCGATATAAAGCAACAGGCTAAACAGTTAAATATTGTCGAGGCATTTGCTAAGAAGGCCGCCGCCGAAAGTGAAAAAATATTGGTAGCAGGCAGTTCGTGGCCAAAAGATGAAGATGTGATTATGTCATACTTCAATATGACTACCGACCTGAAGATGATAATTGCGCCGCACGAAATAAATGAAGCTCACCTGAAATATATAGAGGGCAATCTTCAACGACCTTACATCCGTTATTCGAATGCCATACCTGAGATGATGGCCGATTATGATTGCCTTATCATCGACTGTATAGGCCTTTTGTCGTCCATTTACCGGTATGGGCAGGTCGCATATGTGGGAGGTGGCTTTGGTGTCGGCATACATAACGTACTTGAGGCTGCTGTATATGAAATTCCTGTGATATTTGGACCCAACTTCAAGAAATTCCGTGAAGCCCAGGGGCTTCGCGAACAGGGGGGAGGATATTCTATCGCTGATACCGAATCATTCAGAGGGTTGATGGACGAATTTCTCCAATATGACGAAACCCTCAGCGCTGCCGGAAAACATGCGGGAGATTATGTCCGTTCCAATAGTGGAGTCGTAGACAGGGTAATGAATGTACTGAAACTGTGAACTCTTCGTTTTCAGGTATATTTTTCTTCTAATAAAAAATATTCTTGTAGATTTGTATTCTAAACCATAGTGTTATGGCGCAAATTAATAAGATATTCAATTCCAAGATTAAGATACCTACCCCGGTTTTTTTTATAGTGACTATTCTGGTCATTTGGTATTTTTTGCCCCGTGAAGGCAAATATAAGTATTCATATACCGAGAACAGGCCCTGGCAATATGGTTTGCTGACTGCTCCGTTCAATTTTCATATCCATAAATCCGATAAGCAGGTACAAGCAGAAAAAGACAGCATAATGCGGTCTTATCAGCCATATTATTATACCGATCTTACCATATCAAAGAAGACAGTATCTCAGTTTTCGCAGGATGCTTTAGCGAAGAGTATCCCCTCAGAATATATAAGTTATGTGAACCGTAAACTCAACGAAGTATATAAGGCCGGTATAATATCCGCTGAGGATTATGATAAAGTTCAGCAACTGAACAAAAAACAACTGCAACTGGTAAATGATAATAATGTTGCCAGTACCCGCCATCTGGCATCTTTCTATACCCCTAAGCAGGCTTATGAGAAAATAATAAGTGATGCGCCATCCAGTGTAGATATAAGTCATTTGCGAGCTATCAACTTGAATGACTACCTGAATGTAAACGTGCTGTATGACGAAAAGATGTCGTCTAACGAGAAGGAAGAACTGCTCAAGCAGGTAGCATTATACGAGGGAGAAGTCCAATCGGGAGAAAAAATAATAGACCGGGGCGAGATCGTCGATGCCCGTACAAAGAATATACTTGATTCTTACAACCGTGAAGTAGAAAGCAAAGTAGGTACAAAGTCCAAGCCCGGCTGGCTGATGTTCGGAGAGCTTGTCATGCTCTCTTTGCTGTTGATGTCGCTGATGGTGTATCTTAAGTTTTACAGGTTGCATGAGTATAACAACCGGAAGAATATCATTTTCATACTTATAATGGTCGGGATATTTCCCATTATCACCGGGCTGATGGCCGACACCAAGATGTTCAGCCTGATGTATTTGGTTCCCTTTGCCATACCTACTATACTGATCCGTACATTTATCGATTCGCGGACAGCTATGACCACACATATGATTACCGTGCTCATTTGTGCCCTGATGCTTCCATTGGCTCAGATGGCACAATTTATAGTTATTCAGGTGATGATAGGATATATGTGTATATTCAGTCTGAGAAATCTTTCGGAGCGTTCTCAGCTCGTGTATTGCTCCATTCTCATTTTGCTGACGTATGTGATTACATACACGGCCTGGATTCTATGTACAGAAGGAGACCCCTCTCTCCTGATAGAGAACGGAAGAATGTATATTTATTTCTGCATCAACTTTGTATTTGTATCATTTGCTTATTTGCTGGTCTATATGTGCGAACGGGTTTTCGGTTTCATCTCCGAAGTGAGCATGATAGAATTATCGAATACCAACAGGCCATTGTTACAGGAGTTGTCCGAAGTCGCGCCCGGAACATTCCAGCACTCGATGCAGGTATCCACACTGGTGGTGTCGGCGGCACACCGTATAGGGGCGAATGCGACTCTTGTCCGTACAGGGGCTCTTTATCATGATATAGGTAAAATGGTAAACCCTATTTTCTTTACCGAAAATCAGGTTGAAGGTATCGATCCGCATGCCGGGCTTACAGAGAAGGAAAGTGCCCGCATTATTATCGGACATGTCGCAGAAGGGGTGAAGATTGCCAGAAAATATAATCTGCCGCAACAGATTATCGATTTTATACAGACACACCACGGAAAAGGGAAAGCAAAGTATTTCTATAATTCATATGTAAATAGTCATCCCGATGAAGTGGTGGATGAGGCCGATTTTACTTATCCGGGTCCTAATCCGTTTACCCGTGAAACCGCTTTGTTGATGATGGCAGATACTATAGAGGCCGCATCTCGTAGCCTGAAAGATAACAGTAAAGAAGCAATAAGTGAACTAGTCAACAGGCTTGTAGATTCGCAGGTGGCCGATGGGCTTTTCAAGAATGCGCCGATTACTTTTAAAGATATAGAATTAGCAAAAGAAGTGTTTTCCGAAAAACTGGTAAGTATGCGTCATATGCGTGTAGCCTATCCCGAATTGAAGAAGCAGAATGACGAGACATTGATAGAACAATAAGGATTTTAATACTGTAAAAACTAAAACATAGATGAAAAAATTAGTAGTGTTATCAGCATTTATTTTGCTGACATTGGGTATAAGTGCCCAGAGTGCCGGAAGCGGTTATCAGTTTTCGGTTGTGAAAGAAAATCCAATCACCTCTATCAAGAATCAGGGGAATAGTGGTACTTGCTGGAGTTTCTCAGGACTGGGCTTTCTCGAATCGGAAATTATCCGTATGGGTAAAGGTGAGCACGACCTGTCGGAAATGTACATTGTGCGCCGCAATTATGCAGATAAGGCGGATAAGTTTGTAAGGGTGGGAGGTAACCTGAATTTTGCTCAGGGAGGCTCTTTTGCCGATGTGGTAGAAACATTAAATGAGTATGGTGTACTTCCGAATGAGGCTTATACCGGTCTTAACTATGGTGAAACTATGCACAAACACGGAGAAGTTGAAGCCGGCCTTTCCGGATATGTAAAAGGTGTTAACGAAAATAAGAATAAGCGTATCTCCCCGGTATGGAAACAAGGTTTGAATGGTATTCTTGATGCTTACTTCGGATCTGTTCCTCAAAATTTCCAATATCAGGGAAAATCATATACTGCGGGGTCGCTGCGTCAATCTTTAGGATTGGAGGCAAGTAATTATATATCTCTTACCTCGTTTACTCATCATCCGTTCTATGCTCCGTTTGCCCTTGAGATACCGGACAACTGGCGTTGGTCGCTTTCATATAACCTGCCAATAGATGAATTGATGCAAACTATCGATGATGCCTTGAATAACGGCTATACAGTAGCATGGGCTACCGATGTGAGCGAGATCGGTTTTACCCGTAACGGCTTAGCTGTTATTCCTGACGACGAGGCTCCTGAAAATGTAGGTTCGGACCAGGCACATTGGCTAGGTCTTTCTCAAACAGAGAAAAACAATCGTATAAAAGCTAAGATAGAAGAGGGACCTGTGAAAGAAAAAACAATTACACAGGAGATGCGTCAGATAGCATACGATAATCAGGAAACTACCGACGATCATGGTATGCAGATATATGGCATCGCTAAAGACCAGAATGGAAATAAGTATTATCTGGTGAAAAACTCCTGGGGTGAGGCTGGCGCATATAAAGGTATCTGGTATGCTTCGGAAGCGTTTGTAAAGTATAAGACAATGAGTGTAATGATACACAAAGATGCTTTACCAAAAGGAATAGCCAAGAAACTTACTCTCAAATAATATGATAATAAGAATAGTAGGACTTCTGTTTATATCTTCTTTGTTTAGCGCATGTAACGGGTCTAAGCAGGAGAAAGAGGTAAGTGAAAACGTTGTCGTTGAACAATCCGGTACTTCGGCAAAACTTGAAAAAGGGAATATACGGCATACAGTCATGTTCAATCTGAAATACGATGTGAATGCCCCCGAAACCGATAAGTTCTTACAAGACGGACAACGTATTTTAAGTGCTCTTCCTATGGTGAAAAACTTCGAAGTTTCGCGTCAGGTAAGCAGTAAGAATGAATATAAGTTCTATTTTTCAATGGTTTTCGATAATCAGGAAGCCTATAAGGCCTATAATGATCATCCTGAGCATGTAAAATTTGTAAAAGAACGTTGGGATACCGAGGTCACAAATTTTCTTGAGGCGGATTTTGTAGCTGTCAAATAATCAGTTGTTATATATAATATAGTTTGAGGAGGATGGGTATATATTCATCCTCTTTTTTTATGAGAATCTTTTTAAACCTTTTTAAACCTTTTTGTTCTATATAAAAAGCACTAAAATATTTTGTATATTCAAATAAAAATATTTCCTTTGTAAATATTTCGTACTAGCAAATAAATAAAATGGAACCAATTTGTAAATTAAAAGATATATATAAAGCCCTTTACAACTTCGAAAAGCGTTTTTCTGAAGCTAATGGTATCACTATCAACGAAGGGATGTTGCTTTGCTGTCTGAAAGACGGTAAGCCGAGGTCGGCTAATGAGTTGTGTGACTTTGTAGGCTTATCTAATTCGCGTGTCTCTCGTGTCATTACCACCGTGGAGGACAAGGGGTATATAGTCCGTGAAATGGGAACTACCGATAAACGTCAGATGATTTTTACATTGACGGACTCGGGGAAACAGAAAACAAAAGAAATGCAGGCGCAGGGAATGGATTTTTCCGAACTGACTTCTTTAATTTCAAAGTTGCAGGAATAAAAAATTTAATCAATTGATTGCTAATAGCAAATATTTATATTATAAATTATGAAAGTACTAATAATCGGAGGAGTTGCCGGAGGGGCAACAGCAGCAGCAAGGCTCAGACGTGTAGATGAAAACGCTGAAATTATATTATTCGAACGGGGAGAGTATGTATCCTATGCCAATTGCGGTCTGCCATATCATATCGGCGGGACGATAAGCGAGCGCGACAGGTTGTTTGTGCAAACTGTAGATGGCTTTACCAGCCGGTTCAACATAGATATACGGGTAAAGTCGGAAGTTACAGGTATCGATATTAAAAGCAAAACTGTGTTGGTACATAATCTGGCTACCGGAGACAGTTATATCGAAAGTTACGATAAGCTGATTGTATCCACCGGGGCAGAACCGATAAAACCGCCTCTGACAGGTTTGCATGACAGCCGTATATTCTCTTTGCGTAATGTGCCCGATATGGATAAGATAAAGGGTTATATAGATCGGCATAAACCTAAAACAGCTGTTGTTATCGGTGGCGGTTTTATCGGCCTGGAGATGGTGGAAAACCTGCATGATGCAGGGATAAAGGTGTCTGTGGTCGAAAAAGGCAATCAGGTGATGGCACCTCTCGACTATGCAATGGCTGCTATCGTGCATCAGCACCTGAAGCAAAAAGGCGTATCGCTCTATCTCGAAGAAGGGGTGACAGGTTTTGAACCGGAAGGAGATAACCTGAAAGTCTTATTGGAAAAGGGAGTTGCGTTGGATGCCGGTATGGCTATCCTTAGTATTGGTGTCCGTCCTGAAACGAAGCTAGCAAGGGAAGCCGGACTCGAACTCGGTTCGCTCGGCGGGATTAAGGTAAACGACTATATGCAGACGTCGGAAGAGGATGTGTATGCCTTAGGGGATGCAGTAGAAGTATTCAATCCCGTGATCGGCAAGCATGCTCTTATTCCCCTTGCAGGCCCAGCCAATAAGCAAGCACGTATAGTAGCAGACAATATTCTCGAAAATAATAAATATAAGTATGCGGGCACAATAGGTACATCTATAGCCAAGGTATTTGACCTTACGGTTGCCGCCACAGGGGCTTCGTCCAAATTGCTGGACAGGGAAAATATCCCTCATATTACTTCCTATACACATGGCAGCTCCCATGCAGGCTATTATCCCGATGCATTGCCTCTGTCCGTGAAAATCAATTTTTCACCTGCCGATGGTAAGTTGTTAGGCGCTCAGGTCGTAGGCTTCGACGGTGTGGATAAGCGCATCGACCTGTTTGCGCAAGTAATAAAAAAGGAAGGTACTATTTACGATCTGCAGGAAGTGGAACATGCTTATGCTCCACCTTATTCATCGGCAAAAGATCCTGTTAATATGGCAGGCTTTGTAGCGGATAATATTCTGAAGAAGAAAGTAAATATCATTCAGTGGGATGAACTGAAAAAGCAGGATAAACGGGATGTATTTATTATCGATACCCGTACTGCGGAAGAACATCAGTTCGGACACATCGCCGGCTCGGTAAATATCCCTGTGGACGAAATACGCAGCCGCCTGCAGGAAATACCGGAAGATAAGAAGATAATATTATACTGCGCTGTCGGATTGCGTGGATATATTGCTTATCGCATTTTGGCGCAACATGGATATAAAGACATTTTCAACCTGTCGGGAGGGTATAAGACCTATTCCTGCGCCACAGAAGATTATTCAGCTTTAGACACAGCTAATGTATCCGGTAAAGAAGAAAATAAACCAGCAATACAACAGTTCACCAATATGAAAACGATCGCGATAGATGCCTGTGGGCTGCAATGCCCCGGCCCGATAATGCAACTGAAAAAAAACTATGACCAGATAGAAGCGGGCGACCGCCTCGAAATAAAAGTGACCGACCAGGCTTTCGGTGAAGACCTTAATGGATGGAGCCGTATGGTGGGCGCTAAAGTTCTCGGCATGGAGAATTCAGGAGGAGTGATTACTGCTGTTGTGGAGAAACAGTCTGTAGGCGAAAAGTCTGTTGTCCGTGGAGACAATAAAACGCTCATTGTTTTCAGTGATGATCTTGACCGTGCGCTAGCATCTTTTGTTATAGCTAACGGAGCGGCGGCTTCGGGTAAGAAGGTAAGTATATTCTTTACATTCTGGGGGCTGAATGTGATAAAGAAGCAGGAAAAACCAACTGTAAAGAAAGACTTTATGGGTAAGATGTTCGGTTTAATGTTGCCGTCGAGCAGTAAAAAATTAAGCCTTTCAAAAATGAATATGGGCGGAATGGGCAGTAAAATGATGCGTATGATAATGAAAGATAAGCGTATCGACAGCCTCGAAAGCCTTATTCAGCAAGCCAAAGATAATGGAGTGGAGTTTATTGCTTGTTCCATGTCGATGGATGTAATGGGAATAAAGAAAGAGGAACTGATGGACGATATTACCATCGGTGGTGTGGCTGCCTATCTCGACAGGGCTGAGAATGCTAATGTGAATCTGTTTATTTGAAAAATATTAAATTATCTTTGACCAATGGACAAATTAATAACCATATTGAAACGAAACTGGACATATGTCGCTGGTGCAGCTTCCGGAGCCGTTACCGGTTATCTGTACTGGTACTTTATCGGATGCAGCAGCGGAACATGTCCTATTACGGCTTCGCCAGTAAACAGTATGATCTGGGGAGCAGTGATGGGGAGCTTATTGTTCAGCCTTTTCAAAAAAGAAACAAAGAATGAGCAAGATAGTGAATAAATGGAGCATGCTGCCTGTCTATATTAAGGGCATGGTATTTGCGGTGCTTATAATATATATATTATCATCGTGTTGTGTTACAGGATACTGCCAGACGGGTACTGCGGATTATGAACAGACAACAGAAGAAACAAACCCAAAATAACAGAGGAAGTTATGAAACATATTTTATTGATGCTGTTTATAGCCGGACTGACATTCAGTTCCTGCAACGGACAAACAAAAAACAATCAAACAAAAGAATCAACAAAAAAGGAGACTAAGATGAAAACGATACATTTAAATAAAATAGACTTTTTGAAAAAAGTAGCTAACTATGAGGCTAATCCGGGTGAATTCAA
This sequence comes from Dysgonomonas gadei ATCC BAA-286, assembly GCF_000213555.1. GTDB lineage: Bacteria > Bacteroidota > Bacteroidia > Bacteroidales > Dysgonomonadaceae > Dysgonomonas > Dysgonomonas gadei. The sequence continues at coordinate 213,169 of NZ_GL891985.1, read as the reverse complement.
ATATCTGGGCGACAAACCCGCACTGATAGATTTTTATGCCGACTGGTGTGGCCCATGTAAAGCCATTGCTCCCGTACTGGAAGAACTGGCTGCTGAATATGACGGCGAAATTTATATCTATAAGATAAATACGGAGGAAGAACAGGAGCTTGCCGCTTTGTTCGGAATCAGAAGTATCCCGAGCCTGCTGTTTGTGCCTATGGGTGAGGAACAACCTCAGATGGCACAGGGCGCATTGCCTAAGCCTGCATTGAAAGAGGCGATTGATAAGGTGTTGTTGAAGAAATGATGTATTTGGGAAATTAGTAATTGAATAATTTAATTCAACAACTTATTCGAATTAATAAAGAGAAGATCCCGTATTTCGAATGAAGTACTGGATCTTTTATTTTATTGCTGCAAGCTGTCCAGCAGCGCATTGATATTTGCAGTAAATAATCTTACGGCGATTGCCATAACTATGACCCCGAAAAATTTGCGCAAGACGTATACTCCGCCTATACCCAGTATCTTTTCCACTACATTGAGGTATCTAAGTACAAGGAATACGATTATCATATTCAGGAACAATGCAATAATAATATTCGAGACATCATATTCTGCGCGCATAGACAACAATACGGTAAATGTACCGGGTCCGGCTATCAAGGGGAAAACAATAGGAACAAGTGTTTTTGAGCCGCCGGGAGCATCATTTTTGAAGACTTCCACGCCGAATATCATCTCTATAGATATGATGAAGATGACCAGCGCTCCGGCAACGGCAAAGGATGAAACATCGACATTGAATAATTTCAGTACCCAGTTTCCGATAAACAGAAAAGCTGTCATTATGATAAATGAATAGATAGCTGCCTGTAATGGATTAACGTCCCGACCTTCCCCTTTGAAACTTAGAAATATAGGGATGGAGCCTGATACGTCGATTAAAACGAACAAGACTACAAATGCGCTTAAGATTTGCGTTAAACTGATATCGAATCCCATAATATTTACTTTTTTTAAGATATAACAAAGGTATATATTTTTGGTTCAAATGCATGAAATTTTATTCTTTTTGTAGAAGTTTATCTATGTATATAGCCGATAGTGTTTAGCTGTTAGCCGATAGCTCTTTGAAATATAAACAAGAACCCCCTCAATCCCCCTTGGGCAGGGCTGTTAAGTTCTGAATTCTTATATCCTCTTTGTCATGTTGAACGAAGTGAAACATCTCGTTTCTCAGTGTCGGGATTCTTCACTTCGTTCAGAATGACAGCAGAAAATAACAGAATAAAGTGGAGAACTTAACAGCCCTGGCCCTTGGGGGACTTACAATGAGGATAAAAGGAGTTCTATTGTTGACTGCTAACTGTTGACTGTTTACTGATATATGTGTTACCTTTGTTACTTTTTGGAAAAAGTTACAAGTTTGCCTCGCCTTCGCTTCGGCGAATGTTATTTCTTCGCCCTGCGGGCAGTTACGAGTTACAAGTTGGTTTACTGCTAACTGTTTACTGAAAAAAGTGTTCTTTACATACGCTACGCTCCTGTGACCGATGGTTGTGTAAATCTTTGTGACCCTTGAGGTAAAGAGATTTAACCATGAATGGTTAATGAATGCAAAAATGACAGAATAAAAAATAATGAAAAATATGTCAGAAGTGTCAGGTTTTAACATTTTATGGTTAATTAATGTAAAAAATAACTGATAATTATAGAAGTTTCAAATTTTCATGGGTTTGTCCAAAAGAAACAGATAAACAACATAAAAAACTTTTGTAAGTTTGTCATTGTAAAAATATATTGCTCATATGAATAACTACGGATTTGTCCGCGTTGCGGCAGCCAGTCCTTCGCTAAAGGTGGCTGATTGTGATTATAATACAGATGAGATACTTAAGCAAATACACGAAGCGCAGAGCAAGGGCGTTTCAGTCATTGTATTTCCCGAACTGGGTATTACGGCGTACACTTGCGGCGACCTGTTCCTGCAACGGCTGCTCCTCGAGGAAGCGGAGAAATCGCTGCAACGAATATGTGATGCTACACGCGACTTGTCGGTGACAGTCATTGTCGGTGTGCCGGTCGAAATATCAGGCAGGCTTTATAATATGGCGGTAGTTGTTGCCGCCGGGTATATTCATGGAGCAGTACCGAAAACTTTCCTTCCCAATTATAATGAGTTTTACGAAAAACGTTGGTTCTCGTCCTCGGAGGAATTGAAAGCGCAGTCGGCATCCCTCTGCGGACAGTGTGTACCTGTAGGAATTAATCTGATATTCAGAACGCCCGGATTCAGCTTTGCAATAGAAATATGTGAAGACTTGTGGACACCGATTCCTCCATCATGCGCGGCAGCGTTGAGCGGGGCTGAAGTTATATTCAACCTGTCGGCAAGTAATGAGACCACAGGAAAGCATGCCTATCGCAAAGCATTGGTAAGCCAGCAATCGGCCCGTTGTATCGCCGGGTATGTCTATGCGGCCGCCGGAGCTGGAGAATCTACTACCGATATTATTTTTGCAGGCAGCAGTCTGATAGCCGAAAACGGGTCTGTACTGGCCGAAGCGGAACGTTTCTCATTCGACAGTCAGCTGATAGCGGCAGATATAGATATAGAACGGTTGAGGAATGACAGGCTGAGAAATAAATCGTTCTCATTATCAGAGTACAGGGTATTGGATAATATACAATTCGAAGAGATAGACATAGATATAAATAAGGAGGAAAAAGAATTTGCACTCAATCGCTATGTTTCGTCCACCCCCTTTGTTCCGGCACAAGATGCTACACTGGATGAACGCTGCGATGAGATCTTTTCCATGCAGGTGGGCGGTTTGGCAAAGAGGATGCTGCATGTGAATGGCAAGACTGCTGTGATAGGTGTGTCGGGCGGACTCGATTCAACCCTTGCATTACTGGTATTGGTGAAGACATTTGATAAACTGAACTTGTCTCGCGAAGGCATCTATGGTATTACAATGCCGGGATTCGGAACTACCGACCGTACCTATACCAATGCCATAAAGCTGATGCGGTCATTGGGCGTTACTATTAAGGAGATATCGATAAAAGATGCGGTTGTTCAGCATTTCAAAGATATAGAGCATGATGCAGGTACACATGATATAACATACGAAAATTCACAGGCGCGCGAACGTACACAGATACTGATGGATTATGCCAATAAGGTGAATGGTTTGGTTATCGGTACAGGAGACCTTTCAGAGTTGGCTTTGGGCTGGTGTACTTACAATGGTGACCATATGTCTATGTATGCTGTGAATACAGGTGTTCCGAAAACACTGGTGCGTACCCTGGTGTCGTGGGTTGCTGAAACACAGATGGATCAGGAGTCAAAAATAATTCTGGAAGATGTGGTGGATACACCTGTCAGCCCCGAATTGCTCCCTGCGGCAGAGGACGGGACAATAGCACAGAGAACTGAGGATGTGGTGGGACCTTATATTCTACACGATTTCTTTTTATATTATGTACTTCGTTTCGGTTTCTCTCCTGCTAAGATCTATTATCTGGCAAAACATGCTTTTAGTGGGCAGTATGAGAATGAAATGATACTGAAATGGCTGCGGACATTTTTCTGGCGGTTCTTTTCCCAACAATTCAAACGCTCGTGTCTGCCGGATGGTCCGAAGGTGGGTTCAGTGAACCTGTCGCCACGGGGTGACTGGCGTATGCCGAGCGATGCAGCGGTGGCTTTGTGGATGAAGCAGTTGGATACATTGCATTGATTTGCTTCTGTGTAATGTCTGTAATGGTTTGCCTGTGAGTAATATAGGTGACTTTACCAGATAAAGCAAAATTTTTAATCAAATATTACATTGAAGATAACACTATTGAAAAAAAATGTATATTTGTAGAAGGAGAACTTCGCATTCTAATTCTAAAAAAATCACACATGGAACTGGAAAACAGAAATGAAAAGAATAAGGTTGTCATTCTATTGGCACACCCTGACTGGAACGAATCGGAAGCTAATAAAGCCTTGCTGGATGCCGTATATAATCCTGTCGATGTAGATTTGTACAACTTATATGGCGATAAGGAATATACAGTTACGGATTGGGCGAATATTATGGCCAAAGCATCATTTGTCATTTTTCAATTCCCTTTCTACTGGATGTCTGCACCTGCAAAACTAAAAGAGTGGCAGGACGAGGTGATGAATTCTTTAGCAAAGACTCCTGCAATTGCGGGTAAACCGTTTATGGTAGTTACAACGACCGGATGGAATCAGGAGGCATACAGGAGCGGAGGCAAGATAGGTTTTTCCGTCGATGAATTACTACGTCCCTATCAAGCTGGAGCTACATATGCAGGCATGGTATGGAAGACGCCTCTGGTTGTATATGGAATAGGTACGCCTAACTCTGCTAAGAATATTTCGATTGGAGTAGAGCAATATAAGACTATCGTGAATCAATTTATACAGACCTCGCAGGAGATCTGGTGATCTGATAATATAAACGGCTATTCAATCTGAACAGCCGTTTATATATAATATACGAATCTTTATTTCAGATATTTTTTCAGTGTCGCGGCGGATAACAAGATCAGGGCTTTTGTTTCCGGTGTATCGGCTAGCCCGTTGAGCATACCCCAGTCATGGATCGCACTATTGAACCGTACTGTAGTTACGTCCACACCGGCTTCATCAAGTTTCCGTCCGTAGGCTTCACCTTCATCTCTTAATATGTCGTTTTCGGCTACTTCGATAAGAGTAGGTGGCAAGTCTTTGAGTTGTTCTATGGACGCTAATAACGGGGACATATAAATACTCTTGGTATCTTCAGGTTTTGAGATGTATTGTCCTGCCATCCAGTCGAGAAGAGATGTTGTGAGAAACCTCTCTTTACCATACAATTTGAATGATTCATAATCGGTGCTTGCATCGGTGACAGGCCATAGAAGTATTTGTACCTTGATGTGGGGCCCGTTATTTTCTTTAGCCTTGATGCTGGTAACAGTAGCCATGTTCCCTCCGGCGCTATTCCCTACCACGGCGAGCCGTTTACCGTCTACATTGATTTCATCTCCGTGGGTTGCAACCCACTTTGTTGCAGCATACACTTCGTTGACTGCCTGCGGAAATTTGGCTTCGGGTGATAATGAATAGTTTACAAAGACGGAAGCATATCCTGATTCTACCACCAAATCGCGTACCAGGCGCTGGTGTGTCGGATAATCGCCCAGTACCCATCCTCCGCCATGAATAAAGATGAACACGGGTAGTTTGTCCTTTACTCCTTTCGGACGTACGATGTTCAACTTGATTGTATATCCGTCCGCTGTGATTGTTTTTTCCGATTCGTCGATTCCCGACAAGTCTACCTTTACAGATGCTTGTGCTTCTACCAGTACATTGCGGGCATCGGGTACAGGCAGCGATTCTACCGGCTTGCCGGCGGCATTCAATACTTTAAGAAAAGCTTTGGTTTTCTTACTAAGATGCGGGTCCTCCAGGTAATTTAGAGGCTTTTTTATATCATTACTCATAGCCAATATAATTAAGGGGTTAATTATGTGAAGTAAACCTTTGTATTCAATTACAACATTTACTTTCGGCTATTAGTTTTATGATTCGGTTAAAGGGGCTATTTAATTACGTTAATTTAACGGATTCATTCTTTTACTCCCCTTGTGGTGTAGCCTAACCTTTTTATCGCCGGAACGAAGCTGGCAATTGCACCTATGGCAAGTGTTGCCACTCCTGCTATGATAAACGCATTGAGTAACCCTATTCTTTCAGCAATAAATCCGGTGGCAAGTAATCCCGGTATCGTTGGCAGCAGGCTTATGCTATCGTATATGGAAAATACACGACCCAGTGCGGCCGGATCTATTTTAGTTTGCAGGATTACCGTAAAGGAACTCCAGTATATGGAGCCTGCTATCCCGCTGAGGGCAGTTAGTACGACAAATAAGGCAAAGCCTGATGTAGGCAATATACCCATAGCCCAGTATGTTATACCCAGCCCCATAGCTACAATGTTCATACTTAAAACCTTATTTGCGGTCTTCATAAATTTGAGGCTGAGAACTGCTCCCCCTATCAGCATGCCGATACCCCATGCTGTTTCTACCAGTCCCATCTGGTAGGCATTTCCACCGAAGTAACTCGTTGTCATTAATGGATAAAGAGCGGCGATAGGTACTATAAAGAATGTAATTCCTATTACCGAAACCATAAGATAGGTGATTCCCCTGTTCATGAACAGGTGTCTGATTCCCTCTTTCACTTCCAGCCATACATTAGGATCGATGTCTTCTTTCTTTTCAGGATTCGGTATCTTTACGAATAGAAGCGATATACAGGCTATTGCTGCGCCCAAGACGTCGAACATCATTACATAAGTCATGCTAAGGAATGATATAAGTACAGCCCCCAGTGCCGGGCCTGCAATATTGCTGATAGACTGTATCATCTGATTTATCCCAGCAATGCGCATCAACTCGCTTTCGGGAGCCAACAACGGAACGGATGCCTGCATGGCAGGCATGTGGAATGCGCTTCCTGCCGAGCGTAATGCCAGCAGAAGATAGATGAGCCACAACGGGGTCATTTCCAAATAAAAAAGGAGACCTAATGCTGCCGAACAGAGAGCGACGAAGCTATCTGCTAGTATCATTGTGCGTTTTCTGTCCCAGCGGTCTACATATACCCCTGTGAACAAGCCGAGGATAATGAAAGGGAGCAGCACGGCAATCATGGCAGAGGCCAGGACTTCGGGCGAACCTGTTTTTATACTAAGCCAGAATACGACTGCGAAGCCTACTATAGAACTGGTCAGTGTAGAGAAAAATTGTCCCGACCATATGATAATGAATGTTCTTTTCCAATTATTCATAAATGTAATTTACTCTGATAGAAAGAGCTGTGTGTTAAACAAACCAGTGTGTGTCTGTGATTTGTTGTATATTAAACAAATGTATGTGAAAATGGATTTTGCCTTAATTAAAATTAAGGATTGCGAGGAATGAGGAGTCCCTCAGTGATAGAGAATGGTGAAAAGACGTATGAGTCTCATTGTAGTATTTTTTTAGTGTTGCAAAGGTACATTTTTTTCTTGAATGTAAATGTTATTGAGTCAAGATATTAGATATTCAATATAGTTGCATAGACAACAAATATTTGATTATCAGTAAGATAAAGTCGTATTTTTAACGTAGTTTCTTTTGAAACTAATATAATACTCATATCTTTGTCCCCTCATTTAACTAATTTTATTAATAATGAATAAGAAATCTCTACTGATAACCATTTTATCTCTATGTCAGGCCTCTTTTATTTTTGCAGGAGGTATATTGACTAATACCAATCAAAGTGCCCACTTTATCAGAATGGTTGCCCGTGATGCATCACTTCAGATTGATGCTGCATATACAAATCCTGCTGGTTTGGTGAAACTAAATGACGGATTCCATTTTTCATTTACTAATCAAAGTGCTTTTCAGACCAGAACTATCACTTCTACTTTTGCACCTTTCGCCGGTTTTGGCGGCAGCGCAACAAAAGAATTTGAAGGAACAGCATCAGCGCCTATCATTCCAAGTTTGCAGGCCGCCTATAAAACAGGTAAATGGGTGCTTTCCGGAAATATCGCGGTTACAGGAGGCGGTGGTAAGGCTACATTCGATAGAGGCCTTCCTTCTTTCGAAGCGCAGCTGGCCGTACTGCCCGGAACGGTTACTAAGTTAGGGGCATTGGTAGGACAGGCAATGCCAGGTGCTACATTGACAGCAAATCAGTATTCCGTGGATGCATATATGAGAGGTTCGTCATTTATATATGGCGCGCAAATCGGAGGCTCTTACGAAATAAACGATATGTTTTCTGCATATGCAGGTTTCCGCCTTAATATTGTGAATAATAAATATGAAGGACATTTGAGGAATATCATGATAAATCCTACGTCTAATGTTCCGGCTTTGGGTACAGGTACAATGGTTTCTGCTCCCGATTATTTTGAAGGACTGGCACAGAATCCTGCCCTTCCGGCGCAGTATAAACCAACGTTGGAAGGTCTTGCTACGAAGACTTCCGATATGTATCTTGAATCTTCTCAGTCGGGTTGGGGAATATCCCCGATATTAGGATTTAACTTCAACTATAAGAATCTGAATATTGGTATGAAGTATGAGTTCAAAACTGCGCTTAATGTAGAGAATAAAACAAAACGTGATGATACCGGACAGTTTAAGGATGGGGTAAATACAGCTCATGACATACCTGCGCTATATACAGTAGGGGTTTCGTATCAGATAACACCGAAGTTGTTGGCGAGTGTGGGTTATCACCATTTCTTCGATTCGGATGCAGGCATGGCAACAGTTACAAATCCTGCAAATACGTCGGAAAAAATTGAAAAGCAAAACTTTATTAATGGAGGGACAAATGAATATCTTGCTGGTATTGAGTATCAGATAGATCGCATGTTTCTTGTTAGTGCCGGAGGACAAATAACCCGTTATGGTGTAACTGACGGATACCAGACAGACCTGAGCTTTTCTTGTAACTCCTATTCTATTGGTTTAGGTGGTGCGGTAAATGTAGCTAAAAACGTAAAGATTAATGTCGGTTATTTCTGGACTACATACTCTGATTATGAGAAAAATTGGGATAATTATAACAATGTAATCCCTGCAGACCAGACTCCGGTTCCGGGTAAAGATATATTCTCTCGTACCAATAAGGTGTTTGCTGCGGGAGTGGATATTTCGTTTTAAGGTAGACCGTATACAAATTATATAATTAATAGTATAGGAGCAGGAAAGATCAAAATCTTTCCTGCTCTTTTTGATGAATGAATTTGATTAAATAATCGGAACGGAAATGAATTAAGCAGGTAATAACTAATCCGCTGAACCTAATAAGTTTATTCATTCGCTTTTTCTTATTTTTTTTTGTAATTATTTGTGTATCTTGCTGATTATGTCTACATTTGCAACCCGAATAAAGCATGAAAAGAGGCTTGTTTTGGTGGCAAATATTTGATTGTCATTGAAATAGCTTCTGTTTATTGTGTTGTTCGATAAAGTAAAATGTATAATAAAAATTGAATTTAAAGTTCTAAAGATTAAAACAAGATGCCTACGATTCAACAATTAGTAAGAAAAGGACGTACTGTTTTGGTTGAAAAGAGTAAATCCCGTGCATTGGATTCTTGCCCTCAACGCAGAGGTGTTTGTATTCGCGTGTACACAACTACTCCTAAGAAACCTAACTCAGCGATGCGTAAAGTGGCACGTGTGCGCTTAACAAACACAAAAGAGGTGAATGCTTATATTCCTGGAGAAGGACATAACTTGCAGGAGCACTCGATTGTACTTGTTAGAGGTGGCCGTGTGAAAGACCTTCCGGGTGTTCGTTATCACATTGTTCGCGGAACATTGGATACAGCCGGTGTTAACGGTCGTACACAACGTCGCTCTAAGTACGGAGCAAAACGTCCTAAACCGGGAGCAGCGCCAGCTAAAGGTGCACCAGCTAAAGGGGGTAAGAAAAAATAATCCCTTGAGGCAATCCCTTTAACCGAGATTTTTAATTAAGTATTAAAACGGTTTAAGTTTATTGGATAGGCTATACATGGGTTGAGTAAATGGTTCGGCGGAACCGTTGAAGACATCAGAAAATTGGCAACCAAAAACAAAAACAAAATTTTTTAAGTAAACAATGAGAAAGGCAAAACCAAAGAAAAGACAGATCCTTCCGGATCCTGTTTTCGGTGATGTAAAGGTTACAAAGTTTGTTAACCACTTGATGTACGATGGTAAAAAATCGACTGCGTTCGATATTTTCTATACAGCATTAGAAATTGTAAAGAAAAAATTACCAAACGAAGAAAAGTCTGCTCTTGAGATATGGAAAGCAGCATTAGATAATGTAACTCCGCAAGTAGAAGTGAAGTCTCGCCGTGTAGGTGGTGCAACATTTCAGGTTCCTACCGAAATTCGCCCTGACCGCAAAGAATCAATCTGTATGAAAAATCTTATCCTGTATGCTCGCAAGAGAGGCGGGAAGACTATGGCCGATAAATTAGGCGCTGAAATTACAGATGCATTCAATGGCCAAGGAGGCGCATATAAAAGAAAAGAGGATATGCACAAAATGGCTGAGGCTAACCGTGCTTTCGCTCATTTCAGATTTTAACAAAAAGGAAAGAGCTATAAACCGATGGCAAAAATTATCGACAATTTAAGAAATACAAGAAATATAGGCATCATGGCTCACATTGATGCCGGTAAAACCACTACCTCCGAACGTATTTTGTTCTACACAGGTCTTACTCATAAGATCGGTGAGGTACATGATGGCGCTGCCACTATGGACTGGATGGAGCAAGAACAGGAGCGTGGTATCACTATCACATCTGCTGCTACTACAGCGAGCTGGAAATATAATAATGAGGTATTTAAAATTAACCTTATAGATACTCCCGGACACGTTGACTTTACAGTAGAGGTAGAACGCTCGCTTCGTATCCTTGACGGAGCTATCGCTGCTTACGATGCAGTAAGTGGGGTAGAGCCTCAATCGGAAACAGTGTGGCGTCAGGCTGACAAATACGATGTGCCTCGTATGTGTTATGTGAACAAGATGGACCGTTCAGGTGCAGACTTTTTTGAAGTAGTTCGCCAGATAAAAGAAATGCTGAACGGAAATCCATGTCCGGTACAGATACCTATCGGTGCAGAAGAAAACTTCAAAGGAATCGTCGACTTAGTGAAAATGAAGGCGATGTACTGGCACGACGAAACTATGGGTGCTGACTACGAACTGGATGAAATTCCGGCAGAGTACTTGGCTGAAGCTCAGGAGTGGAGAGAAAAAATGCTGGAAAAAGCTGCTGAATGTGATGAAACATTGATGGAGAAATTCTTCGATGATCCTTCTTCTATTACTGAAGACGAAATACTTGCAGCGCTTCGTATCGGAACTCTTTCTATGCAGATCAACCCGATGTTTTGCGGTTCTTCATTTAAGAACAAAGGTGTACAACCATTATTGGACGGCGTATGTAAATTCCTTCCTAGCCCTATCGATACATTAGCTATCGAAGGAACAGATCCTAGAAACGGAAATACAATCGTACGTCACCCTAGTCCGGACGAACCTATGTGTGCCTTAGCGTTTAAGATCGCTACTGACCCGTTTGTAGGACGTTTGTGTTTCTTCCGTGTATATTCAGGAGAGTTGGCTGCCGGTTCTTATGTATATAATACCCGTTCTGAGAAGAAAGAACGTATTTCCCGTCTGTTCCAGATGCACTCAAACAAACAAAATCCTAAGGATGTGATTGGTTGTGGTGATATAGGCGCAGGTGTAGGATTTAAAGATATCCGTACAGGTGATACATTGTGTGATGAAAATAATCCGATTGTTCTGGAGTCTATGGACTTCCCTGAACCGGTTATCGGAATCGCAATCGAACCTATCACTCAAAAAGATGTGGATAAGCTTTCTAATGGTCTTGCTAAGCTGTCAGAAGAGGATCCGACATTCCGTGTGCATACAGATGAAGACTCAGGTCAGACAATCATCGAAGGTATGGGTGAGCTTCACTTGGAAATTATCATTGACCGTCTGAAACGTGAGTTCAAGGTGGAATGTAACCAGGGACGTCCACAGGTATCCTATAAAGAAGCAATCTCCCAGACAGTGGAACTTCGCGAAGTTTATAAGAAACAATCGGGAGGTCGTGGTAAGTTTGCCGATATTATTGTTAAAGTTGGTCCTACAGATGCAGGATTCGAAGGTGAACTACAATTCATCGATGAAGTGAAGGGTGGTAACGTTCCTAAAGAATTTATCCCTTCTGTACAGAAAGGATTTGCTGCTGCAATGAAGAATGGTGTACTTGCAGGATATGCGCTTGATAAACTGAAAGTGGTGCTTGTAGATGGTTCATACCATACAGTGGACTCTGACCAGTTGTCATTCGAACTTGCTGCTAAGTTTGCATTCAAAAATGCTTGTGAGAAAGCAAGTCCGGTATTGCAGGAGCCTATTATGAAACTGGAAGTTGTTACTCCGGAAGAAAGCATGGGTGATGTAATTTCCGACCTGAACAAACGTCGCGGACAAGTGGAAGGTATGGAATCGAGCCGTTCGGGTGCGCGTATTGTGAAAGCAAAAGTGCCTTTGGCAGAAATGTTTGGTTATGTAACATCGTTGAGAACAATTACATCAGGTAGAGCAACATCAGCAATGACATTCTCTCACTACGAGGTAGTATCTCCATCGATTGCACGCCAGGTATTAACCGATGTTAAAGGACGTGTCGATCTAATTAAATAATAAAATACAGGCTGCGGTTAGTAAATGACTCTTAATCGCAGTCTGAATCTATTTTATATAATAAATTTTTGAATAACTAATTAAAAACAGACAATGAGTCAAAAAATTAGAATTAAACTAAAATCTTACGATTACATGCTGGTAGACAAGTCTGCCGAGAAAATCGTTAAAACAGTAAAAGCAACAGGTGCAGTAGTAAGCGGTCCAATTCCGTTGCCAACACACAAACGTATCTTTACTGTAAACCGTTCAACTTTCGTTAACAAGAAGTCTCGCGAGCAATTCGAACTATCTTCTTATAAAAGATTGATCGACATCTACAGCTCTACAGCTAAAACAGTAGATGCGCTAATGAAACTTGAGTTGCCAAGTGGTGTTGAAGTTGAAATCAAAGTTTGATGAATTTTTATACTAGTTTAAATAAATAATTAAGAGAAATGCCAGGATTATTAGGAAAAAAAATCGGAATGACATCCGTTTTCAGTGCCGAGGGAAAAAATATTCCATGCACTGTTATCGAAGTGGGTCCTTGTGTTGTTACTCAGGTAAAAACAGTTGAGAAAGACGGTTACGAAGCTTTACAGCTAGGGTTTGTTGAAAAGAAAGACAAGCACACAGCTAAGCCACAAGCCGGACATTTCAAAAAAGCTGGAGTAGCACCTCAAAGACACTTGGCCGAGTTCAAAGGAATTGAAGGTCGCAAACTAGGCGATGTACTTACTGTAGACTTCTTAGAAGATGCACAGTATGTAGATGTTATCGGAACATCGAAAGGTAAAGGGTTCCAGGGGGTTGTTAAACGCCACAATTTCGGTGGGGTAGGACAAGCTACTTTGGGACAACACAACCGTCTTCGTGCTCCGGGTTCTATCGGTGCTTGTTCTTACCCTGCGAAGGTATTTAAGGGAACAAGAATGGGCGGACAAATGGGTAATGTACGCACAACTGTCCAAAACCTTGAAGTAATTAAAGTGATTCCGGAACACAATCTTTTGTTGATTAAAGGCTCTGTACCGGGAAGTAAAGGTTCAATCGTAATAATTGAGAAATAATGGAACTGAGTGTATTAGATAAAAACGGTAAAGATACCGGTAAAAAAGTAGCGTTGAATGATGCTATTTATGGAATTGAACCTAACGAACACGTTCTTTGGTTAGATGTGAAACAATACCTGGCAAACCAACGTCAGGGAACTCACAAATCTAAAGAAAGAAGTGAAATGTCGGGAAGTACACGCAAATTGATCCGCCAGAAAGGTGGAGGTGGTGCACGTCGTGGTGATATCAACTCTCCGGTATTGGTTGGAGGTGCCCGTGTATTCGGTCCAAAACCAAGAGATTACAGCTTCAAATTAAATAAGAAAGTAAAGCAGCTTGCACGTAAATCTGCTCTTGCTACCAAAGCAAAAGGAAACCAGATCGTAATAGTTGAAGACTTCTCTTTCGATGCACCGAAAACAAAGGATTTCGTAGCATTGACTAAAAATTTGCAAGTGGCTGATAAAAAGATACTTCTAGTTTTGCCAGACCAAAATAAAAATGTATATTTGTCGGCTCGTAATTTAGAAAGAGTAAAAGTTGTAAAAGCTTCTGATTTAAATACTTACTCAATACTTAACTGTTCAAGTCTGGTATTGGCTGAGTCATCGGTTGCTGTTATAGATAACCTTTTAAAAGCATAAGGAGGATACTATGGGAATTATAATTAAACCAATATTAACAGAAAAACAAACTGCGATTTCGGAAAAATTCCCGAATCGTTATGGTTTTCGTGTTGCTCCAGATGCAAACAAAGTGGAGATTAAGAAAGCGATAGAAGAACTTTACGGCGTAACGGTTGAGTCAGTGAACACAATCAAATACGACGGAAAACGTAAAAGCCGCTACACTAAAGCTGGTGTAATCAGTGGTAAAACTTCAGCTTTCAAGAAAGCGATAATCACCCTTAAACAAGGTGAGAGTATAGACTTTTTTAGTAATATCTAAATAAAAAATGGCAGTACGTAAATTAAAGCCCACAACACCGGGGCAAAGACACAAAATTATTGGTACATTCGAAGAAATCACTGCAAGTGTACCAGAAAAATCCCTTGTAGTCGGTAAAAAAGCGTCAGGTGGCCGTAACAACCAAGGAAAGATGACAATGCGTTATCTTGGTGGTGGTCACAAAAGACAATTGAGGCTAATCGACTTCAAGAGAACAAAAGACGGAATACCAGCCACTGTAAAATCGATAGAATACGATCCGAACCGTTCGGCTCGTATCGCATTGTTATATTACGCTGACGGAGCAAAAACATATATTCTGGCTCCTCAGGGATTGGTAGTAGGTCAGACAGTGATGTCAGGAGCCGAAGCTGCTCCTGAAGTTGGAAATACATTGCCACTGGCAAAGATTCCAATTGGTACAGTTATTCATAACATTGAATTACGTCCCGGACAAGGAGCTAAAATGGTTCGTTCGGCAGGTGGATTTGCACAGTTGACTTCCCGCGAAGGAGACTATGCTATCATAAGAATGCCTTCGGGCGAAACACGCAAAATCCTATTGGCTTGTAAAGCTACTGTAGGTAGTGTAGGTAATTCAGATCATGCTCTTGAAAAATCAGGTAAAGCCGGACGCTCTCGCTGGCTTGGACGTCGCCCTCGCAACCGTGGTGTTGTAATGAACCCAGTCGATCACCCAATGGGTGGTGGTGAAGGTCGCGCTTCGGGAGGACACCCAAGATCACGTAAAGGATTGTATTCTAAGGGTCTTAAGACTAGAGCTCCTAAGAAACATTCTTCTAAGTACATAATCGAAAGAAGAAAGAAATAATAACCTGATTAATTAAGAAATTATGAGTCGTTCGTTAAAAAAAGGCCCGTATATTAATGTTAAGCTTGAGAAAAAAGTCTTGGCCATGAATGAGTCAGGTAAAAAAGCTGTAGTTAAGACATGGGCAAGGGCTTCAATGATCTCTCCTGACTTTGTAGGTCACACTATTGCTGTTCATAACGGAAACAAATTCATTCCGGTATATGTGACAGAAAATATGGTAGGACATAAATTAGGAGAATTCTCCCTCACACGTACATTCCGTGGACACGGAGGTAACAAGAAAAAATAATTGGAGCAGAAGCCAATAAATTAATTAAAAGAAAACATTAAAAATAATGGGTGCTAGAAAAAGAATAACAGCTGAAAAAAGAAAGGAAGCTCAAAAAACCATTTCTTTTGCCAAGTTGAACGATGTACCGACTTCACCACGCAAAATGCGCCTTGTGGCTGACATGATCCGTGGAATGGAGGCATTCAGAGCGCTTGGTGTATTGAAATACTCAAATAAAGAAGCTGCTGCCAGATTAGAAAAACTATTGCGTTCAGCTATCGCAAACTGGGAAGCTAAAAATGAACGTAAAGCAGAAAATGGTGAGCTATTTGTATCATTGATAAACGTAGATGGTGGCGCAATGCTGAAAAGAATGCGTCCTGCTCCACAGGGAAGAGGTTACAGAATACGTAAGCGTTCAAACCATGTGACCCTTCACGTAGATACACTAAATAAAGAAAATCAAAATTAATAGCAGATGGGACAAAAAGTAAATCCAATAGCAAATCGTTTAGGAATCATCAGAGGATGGGACTCTAACTGGTATGGAGGCAAAAATTACGGCAACACACTGTTGGAAGACAGCAAAATCCGTAAATATCTGAATGCCCGTCTAGCTAAAGCCAGTGTATCGCGTATCGTTATCGAAAGAACACTAAAACTTGTAACTATTACAGTTTGTACAGCACGTCCGGGTATCATTATCGGTAAAGGTGGACAGGAAGTAGACAAACTGAAAGAAGAGTTGAAGAAAATTACAGATAAAGATATTCAAATCAATATTTTCGAAATCAAAAAACCTGAACTGGATGCAGTTATCGTAGCTAACAATGTAGCACGTCAGGTGGAAGGCAAAATCGCTTACCGCCGTGCTATCAAGATGGCTATCGCTTCTACAATCAGAATGGGTGCCGAAGGTATCAAAATACAGATATCGGGCCGTTTGAACGGAGCGGAAATGGCTCGTTCAGAAATGTATAAAGAAGGACGTACTCCACTTCATACATTCCGTGCCGATATTGACTATGCACATGCCGAAGCATTGACAAAAGTTGGTTTGATAGGTATCAAAGTATGGATTTGCCGTGGAGAAGTTTACGGCAAGAAAGACCTTGCACCTTCATTTGTTGCGTCTAAAGATGGTGGCCACTCTAACAACAGAGGTGGTGGTGACCGTCGTAACGACAGAGGCGACAGAGAACAGGGAAAAGGTTTCAAGAGAAATAAGAGAAAGTAATTAAAAAAACGTTTGAAGTAAAATGTTACAACCGAAGAAAACAAAATTCAGAAGACAGCAAAAAGGTCGTATGAAAGGTAATGCTCAGAGAGGGCATGAACTGGCTTTCGGTTCGTTTGGCATCAAAACCCTGGAGAACAAATGGATCACAGGGCGCCAGATAGAAGCGGCCCGTATTGCAGTAACTCGTTACATGCAGCGTCAAGGACAAGTTTGGGTTAGAATTTTCCCTGACAAACCAATCACTAAGAAACCTGCCGAAGTCCGTATGGGTAAAGGTAAGGGATCTCCTGAAGGGTTCGTTGCACCGGTTACACCTGGTAGAATACTATTCGAAATCGAAGGAGTATCTTATGATGTGGCAAAAGAAGCATTGCGCCTTGCAGCACAAAAGCTTCCTGTGACTACTAAATTTATAGTTCGCAGAGATTATGACTTAACTCAAAACGCTTAAGAAGTATGAAAATTGCAGAAGTAAGAGAACTTTCGGACAAAGAATTGAAAGAAAGATTAGATGCTGAAAAAATAGCATTAAACCAATTGGTGTTAAACCACAGTGTATCTCCATTGGATGCTCCGACTAAGATTAAAGAAAAACGTCGCGATATCGCACGTTTCTTAACAGAGATCCGCCACAGAGAACTAAAAAATAAATAAGAGCTGATGGAAACGAGAAATTTAAGAAAAGAAAGATTCGGGGTCGTTTTCAGCAACAAGATGGATAAAACCATCACAGTAGCTGTAAAATGGAAAGAAAAACACCCTATTTATGGAAAATTCGTTAACAAAACGAAGAAATATCATGCTCACGACGAAAAGAACGAGTGTAACATCGGCGACACAGTACGCATTATGGAAACTCGTCCGTTGAGTAAAACTAAAAGATGGAGATTAATCGAAATAATCGAAAGGGCTAAATAATTATGATACAACAAGAATCAAGACTAGTAGTTACTGATAACAGTGGAGCTAGAGAATGCTTATGTATCCGCGTATTAGGCGGTACAAGAAGACGTTATGCGTCTGTAGGGGATGTGATTGTGGTTGCTATCAAGAATGTAATCCCTTCGAGTGATATTAAGAAAGGTGCTGTAACAAAAGCTATCATCGTGCGTACTAAAAAAGAAATCCGCCGTGTAGACGGTTCTTATATCCGCTTCGATGACAATGCTTGTGTATTGCTAAACGCAGCAGGTGAAATCAGAGGAAGCCGTATTTTCGGACCAGTTGCCCGCGAACTTCGCGCAACTAATATGAAAATCGTTTCGTTGGCACCAGAGGTACTATAATCCATAAAACTAAAAAAGCAATGAGTAAATTACATATCAAAAAAGGCGATATAGTTTATGTGAATACCGGTGTCGACAAAGGTAAAACCGGCCGCGTACTGAAAGTGTTGGTTGAAAAGAACCGCGCTATCGTTGAAGGCCTGAACATGGTATCCAAATCTACTAAGCCTAACGCTAAAAGTCCTCAGGGAGGAATAGAGAAAAAAGAAGCTGCTATTCATATCTCAAACCTTAACGTAGTAGACCCTAAATCGGGAAAACCTACACGTATTGGTCGTAAAGAAGTGAATGGAAAGCTAGTACGTTACGCTAAAAAATCAGGGGAGGAAATTAAATAATGAGCAATACAACAACTCTTAGAACAGATTATAAAGACCGTATTGTAGCTTCTTTGATGAAAGAATTCGGTTATAAATCATCGATGCAGGTTCCTGTATTGAAGAAAATAGTAATCAACCAAGGTCTTGGTATAGCAGTTGCCGATAAGAAAATAATCGAAACAGCGATTAACGAAATTACAACTATCACCGGACAAAAAGCAGTAGCGACATACTCTAAGAAAGATATCTCAAACTTCAAGTTGCGTAAGAAAATGCCTATCGGTGTGATGGTTACACTGCGCCACGACAGAATGTATGAGTTTCTTGAAAGACTTGTACGTGTAGCATTGCCTCGTATCCGCGACTTCAAAGGTATCGAAAGCAAGCTTGACGGAAGAGGAAATTATACATTAGGTATCCAGGAGCAAATCATCTTCCCTGAAATTAATATCGACAATATTAGTCGTATTTTGGGAATGAATATTACCTTTGTAACTTCCGCGAAAACGGATGAAGAAGGGTATGCCCTGCTGAGAGAGTTCGGATTACCATTTAAGAACGCAAAAAAAGAATTGATATAAGATGGCAAAAGAATCAATGAAAGCTCGTGAGGTAAAAAGAGCTAAGATGGTTGCTAAATATGCAGCTAAGAGAGCGCAACTCAAAGCCGAAGGCGATTACGAAGCGCTGCAAGCTCTACCTAAGAATGCTTCACCAGTACGCCTGCATAACCGTTGCAGCCTTACAGGTCGTCCGAAAGGCTTTATCCGCCAGTTCGGAATTTCCCGTATCCAATTCAGGGAAATGGCTTCTAAAGGTTTGATACCGGGAGTGAAAAAAGCAAGTTGGTAAAAAGACAAAGAATGATAAATGAAGAATTATGAATTGATGCGTTCATTCTTCATTTTTCACTCTTTTATTATAAAAACAGTTTTTAAATATTGTCCCGACAGTCGGGATTAATTTAAATCAATTTAATCATGACAGATCCAATAGCAGATTATTTGACGCGTGTAAGAAACGCCATCATGGCTGGACACAGAGTTGTAGAAATTCCGGCGTCAAATTTGAAAAAAGAGATTACAAAAATTCTCTTGGAAAAAGGCTACATTCTTAACTATAAGTTTGTAGAAGAAGGACCTCAAGGCTCTATCAAAATAGCTTTGAAATACGATCCTGTAAATAAAGTGAACGCGATTAAGAAATTAATCCGTGTTTCGTCTCCAGGTCTTCGTAAATATGTAGGGTATAAAGATTTGCCTCGTGTCCTTAACGGACTGGGTATAGCTGTAGTATCTACCTCAAAAGGAGTGATGACAGACAAAGAAGCTCGCGAGCTGAAAGTTGGCGGCGAAGTAATGTGTTATGTTTATTAATTAAGGGGAGGATAGTAAAGTTATGTCAAGAATAGGAAAATTACCCATAAATCTTCCGGCCGGAGTAAATATTACTGTTGGCAAGGATAATTTAGTTACAGTAAAAGGACCAAAAGGAGAACTATCGCAAGAAGTTAATCCGGATATCAAAGTCTCTGTTGAAAATGGTGTGTTGTCAGTAACACGTCCATCTGATGAAAAAGCTCACCGTTCTTTACATGGATTGTACAGATCGTTGATCAACAACATGATTGTTGGAGTTTCTGAAGGATATCGCAAAGAATTGGAATTAGTAGGGGTTGGTTACCGTGCTTCAAACAACGGTCAGATCTTGGAACTTTCATTAGGTTATACTCACAATATCTTTTTGATGTTGCCAAAAGAAGTAAACCTTGAAACAAAATCTGAGAGAAACAAGAATCCGCTAATCATTTTAGAATCTTGTGATAAACAACTGATCGGTCAGGTTTGCTCGAAAATTCGCTCATTCCGTAAACCGGAACCTTATAAAGGTAAAGGTATACGCTTTGTCGGTGAAGTTATCCGTCGCAAGTCTGGTAAAACCGCAGGTAAATAAATCATAAACTGTAGTAATCATGGTAACAAAGACAGATAAAAGAAATAAAATAAAATTACGCGTACGCGGAAAGATCTCAGGAACTACCGAACGTCCGCGTCTGACAGTGTTCAGAAGCAACAAGCAAATATATGCGCAAGTTATCGACGATCTTACAGGTAAGACTTTGGCAGCGGCTTCGTCTCTCAAAATAACAGACAAAGCTCCTAAAAAAGAAATAGCTGCGAAAGTTGGCGAACTAATTGCTAAGAATGCTCAGGAAGCTGGTGTAACAACTGTGGTATTTGACCGTAACGGTTACCTGTACCATGGTAGAATTAAAGAATTGGCAGATGCTGCCCGTAACGGTGGACTTAAATTTTAATAGACATGGCAGGAGTTAACAATAGAGTAAAATCGACCAACGATATCGAATTAAAAGACAGGCTAGTTGCGATCAACCGTGTTACTAAAGTAACAAAAGGGGGACGTACATTCAGTTTCGCTGCTATCGTAGTGGTAGGAAATGAAGATGGTATAGTAGGCTGGGGTCTTGGTAAAGCTGGTGAAGTAACGACAGCTATAGCTAAAGGAGTTGAAGCTGCTAAGAAAAACCTTATCAAAGTTCCGGTACTTAAAGGAACAGTACCTCACGAGCAAGTTGCCCGTTTTGGAGGTTCTGAAGTACTTATTCGCCCGGCTGCTCCCGGTACAGGGGTGAAAGCAGGAGGTGCGATGCGCGCCGTACTTGAGAGCGTAGGTGTAACAGACGTATTGGCTAAATCGAAAGGTTCGTCAAACCCTCACAACCTTGTGAAGGCTACTATCGAAGCTTTAGGAGAGCTGAGAGATGCATACACTGTAGCTCAGAACAGAGGTATTTCTATGGAAAAAGTGTTTAAAGGTTAATTTGCAAAGAAACTTATTATGGCAAAGATTAAAGTTAAACAAGTTAAGAGCAGAATCAAGTGTCCGAAAGACCAAAAGTTAACTTTAGACGCTCTTGGGCTGAAAAAGTTGAACCGTGTAGTAGAACACGAAGATACACCTGCTATCAGAGGAATGATCAACAAAGTACACCATTTGGTTACTATTGTAGAGTAATTTAGTTTATAAGATAAAAAATATAAAAATATGAGTTTATCAAATTTGAGACCTGCTGAAGGATCAACTAAAACCGGAAAAAGAATCGGACGTGGTACGGGTTCAGGATTAGGTGGCACTTCCACAAGAGGTCATAAAGGAGCTAAGTCCAGATCAGGTTATTCTAAGAAGATCGGATTTGAAGGAGGGCAGATGCCTATCCAACGCCGTTTGCCTAAATTCGGATTTAAAAACATAAACCGAGTAGAATACAAAGCCATCAACCTGGATGTATTGCAACGTTTGGCAGAAACTAAGAAGCTTGCTAAAATCGATATTCAGACATTGATCGATGCAGGTTTTATTTCTTCCAATCAATTAGTGAAAATATTAGGAAACGGAGCCATCACTACAAAGGTAGATGTTGAAGCTCACGCTTTCTCAAAAACAGCAGAGGCTGCAATTCAAGCAATAGGTGGAACAGTAACTAAACTGAAGTAAGATGGGATTAGTAAAAACACTGGAAAATATATGGAAGATTGAGGATCTTAGAAAAAGACTCATGATTACCTTCTTTTTCGTGGTGATCTATCGCTTCGGAGTTCATATCGTTCTGCCAGGAGTAGACCCGGAAGCTCTTAATGCCCTTCAGGCTAAGACTTCAGGGGGTATTCTGGACATATTGAACATGTTCTCGGGAGGTGCATTTGCTAATGCATCAATTTTTGCGTTGGGTATTATGCCTTATATCTCCGCTTCTATCGTTATGCAGTTGTTGGGTATGGCTGTGCCATATTTCCAAAAGCTACAGCGCGAAGGAGAAAGCGGGCGTACCAAAATGAACCAGTACACACGTTATCTGACAGTAGCCATACTTCTATTTCAAGGACCGGCATACCTGTTAGGTGCGCTGGGTGCGGCAGCTCCTACTTCATGGGAATTTCTTATTCCTTCAACCATTATTTTGGCCGGAGGTAGTATGTTTGTTCTTTGGTTAGGAGAGCGTATCACAGATAAAGGTATCGGAAACGGAGTCTCTTTCATCATTTTGGTGGGTATTATAGCCCGTCTGCCACATGCGCTTATCGGTGAATTTTCTTCACGTCTGGCAAGCCAGGGAGGTGGATTGGTAATGTTCCTTGCAGAGATTGTATTCTTATTGCTTATTATTTGCGGTGCAATTCTGTTGGTACAAGGTACACGCCGTATACCGGTACAATATGCAAAAAGAGTTGTAGGAAACAAACAATATGGTGGTGCACGTCAGTATATACCATTGAAGGTTAATGCTGCTAACGTGATGCCGATCATCTTTGCTCAGGCAATTATGTTTGTACCGATCTCTATTGCGGGATTCTCTACCGAAAAAGGCGGATTCTGGGGTTCTTTTATGGATCATACCAGTGTAGCATACAATGTTGTGTTTGCATTTCTTATTATTGCTTTCACATGGTTCTACACAGCTGTGACTATAAACCCTGTGCAGATGGCTGACGAACTGAAACGTAATAACGGATTTATACCCGGTATCAAGCCTGGGAAGAAAACAGCAGATTATATCGATTCTATCATGTCTCGTATAACATTCCCGGGATCATTGTTCCTGGCTATGGTTGCTATTCTTCCTGCGTTTGCCAGCTACTTTGGTGTGAGCCGTGAATTCTCACAATTCTTTGGAGGAACATCATTGTTGATTCTTGTTGGGGTTGTGTTGGATACATTACAGCAGATCGAAAGTCACTTGTTGATGAGACATTATGACGGTTTATTGAAATCGGGAAGAATCAAAGGTCGTTCTGGTTCAATTGCAGCATATTAAGGAGGTTATAAATGATATTTCTGAAAACAGACGAAGAGATCGAATTGATGCGCGAAGCCAATCGCCTTGTAGGTATGACCTTGGGCGAAATGGCAAAGCATATAAAACCGGGGGTTACTCCGGCTCAATTAGATAAAATTGCAAAAGAATTTATACAGGATCATGGAGCCAGACCTTCTTTCTTGGGATATAAGGGTGCTCCGGGCGCTGTGGATTTTCCGGGTGCAATTTGTGCTTCAGTTAATGAACAGGTTGTGCATGGATTTCCAACAGACTATGTTCTTAAAGACGGTGATATTATTTCTGTCGATTGTGGTACAGAGAAAAACGGATTTTGCGGTGATTCAGCCTATACATTTTGTGTAGGAGAAGTAGCAGAAGACGTGAAGGCTTTGCTTAGGGCAACGAAAGAGGCTCTTTATAAAGGAATAGAAAAGGCTGTAGATGGTAATCGCATAGGCGATATCGGTGATGCCGTTCAGACATATTGTGAGAAGCGTGGTTATTCGGTCGTTCGCGAACTGGTAGGACATGGTATAGGACGTAAGATGCATGAAGCGCCTGAAGTTCCTAACTATGGCAGACGGGGTACAGGTCCCTTACTCAAAAAAGGGATGTGTATAGCAATAGAGCCGATGATTAACATGGGAAGCAAAAATGTTGTTTTCGAAAGCGATGGTTGGACTATCAGAACCCGTGATCGTAAACCCTCGGCCCACTTCGAGCATACTGTGGCTATTCGTCAGGGTAAAGCTGATATTTTATCTACATTTGAATTTGTAGAAGCTGTTTTAGGAAATAACGCAATTTAAAAACCTTTTATTATATATATGGCTAAACAGGCAGCAATAGAACAAGACGGAGTGATCGTAGAAGCACTATCGAACGCAATGTTTCGTGTCGAACTTGAAAACGGACATGAAATAACAGCGCACATCTCAGGAAAGATGCGTATGCACTATATCAAAATACTTCCGGGAGATAGAGTACGTGTGGAAATGTCACCCTATGATTTATCAAAAGGACGGATTTCATTCAGATACAAATAAAAAACAAACATATGAAAGTAAGAGCATCATTGAAGAAGCGTACTGCTGATTGCAAAATTGTCAGAAGAAAAGGACGCTTATACGTTATTAACAAAAAAAATCCTAAGTACAAACAACGTCAGGGATAATTTATTAATTTTGCAAATTAATCGAAAAAATATATGGCAATAAGAATAGTTGGTGTCGATTTACCACAAAATAAAAGAGGCGAGATAGCCTTGACATACATTTATGGTATCGGACGTAGTTCTGCTAACAAAATCCTTGCTGAAGCAGGAATAGACAAAGATGTCAAAGTAAAAGACTGGAATGATGATCAGGCAGGTAAAGTGCGTGAAATTATCGCTGCCCAGTTTAAAGTAGAAGGGGACTTGCGTTCGGAAGTACAGCTCAATATCAAGCGATTGATGGATATAGGCTGTTACAGAGGTATCCGTCACCGTATCGGTCTACCTTTGAGAGGTCAGAGTACTAAAAATAATGCCCGTACACGTAAGGGTAGAAAGAAAACTGTTGCTAACAAGAAAAAAGCTACAAAATAATTAATTTGATATGGCAAAGAAAACAGTCGCAGCGAAAAAGAGAAACGTTAAAGTGGATGCTACAGGACAAGCTCATGTGCATTCTTCTTTCAACAATATCATTATTTCGATTACAAACAGCGATGGCCAGGTAATCAGCTGGTCTTCGGCAGGGAAAATGGGTTTCAGAAGTTCAAAGAAGAACACCCCGTACGCAGCTCAAATGGCAGCATCAGATTGTGCTAAAGTTGCATTTGACTTAGGATTGAGAAAAGTAAAAGTGTATGTAAAAGGACCGGGCAACGGACGTGAGTCTGCTATCCGTACTATCCATGCAGCAGGAATAGAAGTAACAGAAATCGTTGACGTTACTCCGCTTCCTCACAACGGATGCCGTCCTCCAAAACACAGAAGAGTTTAATCAAAATTTTAAATTTGGAACTTAAATTGTGATTTTGATTGCAAGTTTACCCTCTCTGTAATCGCGGCTGCACAATTTCAGCTTTCATCAATTATTAATTAGAAAAGAAATGGCAAGATATACTGGACCAAAATCAAAAATCGCCCGTAAATTCGGAGAGCCAATATTCGGACCTGACAAAGTTCTTTCTAAAAAGAACTATCCTCCCGGACAACACGGGAACGGAAGGAAGAAAAAATCGTCGGAGTACGGTATTCAATTGCGTGAAAAGCAAAAAGCAAAATACACATATGGTGTGCTTGAAAGACAATTCCGTAATATGTTTGACAAAGCGCTTTCATCACGTGGTATCACAGGTGAAGTGTTGCTTCAAATGTTGGAATCAAGATTGGATAACATCGTTTTCCGTCTTGGAATAGCACCTACGAGAGCAGCTGCCCGTCAGCTTGTATCTCACCGCCACATTACAGTGGATGGCTCAGTCGTGAATATTCCGTCTTATACAATCAAGCCGGGACAATTGATCGCAGTTCGTGAGAAATCAAAATCTCTCGAAGTAGTAAGTGAAGCATTGTCTGGGTTTAACCATAGCAAATACCCTTGGATCGAATGGGATGCAGCATCTATGACAGGTAAGTTTCTTCACCTGCCTGAAAGAGCAGATATCCCTGAAAACATTAAAGAGCAGTTGATCGTAGAGTTGTATTCTAAAAATTAATTAAATTCATGGCTATATTAGCATTTCAAAAACCGGATAAAGTATTGATGTTAGAAGCGGACGATTTCTTCGGAAAATTCGAATTTCGTCCCTTAGAACCCGGATATGGTATTACCGTTGGTAATGCTTTACGCCGTATTCTGCTTTCATCTCTTGAAGGTTTTGCTATCACTTCTATAAAAATCGACGGTGTTGAACATGAATTTGCCACCGTACCGGGTGTTATAGAAGATGTTACAAATATCATTCTGAATCTGAAACAAGTACGTTTCAAGCAGATAGTAGAAGAGATCGAAAACGAGAAGGTGAGTATTACAGTCTCAGGTGCCGAAGTATTCAAAGCTGGAGATATTGGAAAGCATCTGTCAGGATTTGAAGTATTGAACCCTGACTTGGAAATCTGTCATTTAGACAAGAACGCAAGCTTCCAAATCGAATTGAATATTAACAAAGGCCGTGGATACGTACCTGCTGATGAAAATCGCAATCTGTCCGACGATGTTAATGTTATAGCTATTGATTCTATTTATACTCCCATCCGTAATGTAAAATATTCGATAGAAAACTATCGTGTAGAACAAAAAACGGACTATGAGAAACTTGTTATAGAAATAGCAACCGACGGATCTATTCATCCAAAGGATGCATTGAAAGAAGCTGCAAAGATTCTTATCCACCACTTTATGTTGTTCTCTGATGAGAAGATTCTCCTTGAACAAAGCGAAGTAGATGGAAACGAAGAATTCGATGAAGAAATTCTGCATATGCGTCAGCTGCTTAAGACTAAGTTATCTGATATGAACCTTTCGGTTCGTGCTCTTAACTGTTTGAAGTCGGCAGAGGTAGAAACACTGGGTGAATTAGTGCAATTCAATAAGAATGACCTTCTTAAATTCAGAAACTTTGGTAAGAAATCACTTACCGAGCTTGATGAACTATTGGATAGCCTGAGCCTGTCTTTCGGTATGGATATTTCTAAATATAAATTAGATAAAGATTAGTAAGCGACATGAGACATAATAAAAAATTTAATCATTTAGGGCGTACCAGCTCACACAGAAATGCCATGCTGGCTAATATGTGTGTATCTTTGATCATGAGCCCTAATAAACGTATCTTTACGACCGTGGCCAAAGCGAAGGCTTTGAAGAAGGTTATAGAGCCGATGATTACAAAATCGAAAGAAGATACAACACATTCGAGACGTCTGGTTTTCCAGGATCTTAAGATAAACAGCAATCAGACTAAGGCTGCCATAACTGAGTTGTTCCAGAACATATCTCAGAAAGTAGCTGATCGCCCGGGAGGATACACCCGTATCATCAAAACAGGTAACCGTTTGGGTGATAATGCATCTATGTGTTTTATCGAATTGGTAGACTATAACGAAAATATGTTGAAGGAGAAGAAAGCTGCATCGAAAGGTAGAACCCGTAGATCTAAGAAGGCTGCGGACCAACCTGAAACTGCTGCTAAAGGCGCTGCGGCTCCTAAAGCGAAAGCTAAAGATGTAGTTGCTCCTGAAGCACCGGTTGTGGAAGAAGTGGAAGCATTAGAAGCTGCTCCGGGATCTTTGCCTGTAGTAGATGAAGTGGCTCCTGAGGCTCCTGCTGCAGAAGAGAAGCCAAAGACTGAAGAATAAGAGGTTATACTCTTGTTTAATATAATAAAAAAAGTATCCTGGATTCAGGATACTTTTTTTTGCTTAATAAAAGCTAGCTCTTCTGTCGAACTATTGTTTTCAGAACATCACATCAGTAGCGAATGTGAATGTGAAGCCATGTAGTTTGTAAAAAAACTCTGTGTAAGGTTGGGAAGTCTGTCTATTCGCTAGTAGGTATTTTTACTACTCTACAATTATAAGATGGCTAAATATGTAAAACGTTGCATAACGAATTTTAAAAAAATGAATAAATATTGCAATTTTTCAATGATAACCATATAATGTGTTTATAATCAAATAATTGTGCATTATAAAAAATAATCATTTTATTGAAAATTTTACCGAAATACTTTCTCCGCTTTCATCAACAGCTATCAAATGGTGCTCTCCCTTAGCCGGACTATACTCCATTTTATGGAACCCTTTAGTTTCTCCGATATATTGTCCATCCAGATGCCAGAATACCCGGTTTTGCGGAGAACGGTGAGCCAGTTCGAAAACCAACTGGCCGGGAGTGCCATCCAATTGCTTCGGTAAGCTAATGATTGCATTCGGGAAAGGATAGATAAACTCCATCAGCCTTATGTCAGAATCTTCTCTGCACTCGGGTGAATACGGAGGCAACGGACGGTATGCCGGGTGTTGCTCTTTGTAATACCATTCCCACGACGGAGGCAGTATAAACCATGAAGTATGGATAATGCCCCTTTTACCTGCGCATTCGTCATATACCTGATACTTCATATCTTCGGATAAATGTACTAGCTTGTGATAAGGGCAAACCGCGCCGTTCAGCCCTTTTTTGCTTACCCATACCGTATCAGTCTCTGTATCGGGACAGTTCACACTTTTCAGGCAGCCGCTTTCGTGGCATATTTCGACTCTTACAAGATCATTCTCCGGTCTGGCAAACCAACGGCTTTGCGGCAGGACATTGAATATGTCGAACATCACCATACCTGCTGTGCGCGCACCTGTAAGTCCCGGACGGCCTTCTCCGTCAGAGTTTCCCACCCATACCCCTACAACGTATTTGGGGCTGATACCTACTGCCCATCCATCGCGGAAACCAAAACTGGTTCCCGTTTTCCATGCTATTTTCTGTATAGAAGGGATAGAGCGCCAGTCTATCTCCTCGGGGCGATTTACGTTTGTCAGAGCTTCGAAGGTTTGCCAGATAGCTCCTGCCGAGAATAATGGAGCAGGGATTCGATCTCCCTTTTCGTTATTATTCTCATTAAAAATATATGAGGGCTGCTTCATATCATAATACCGGCCCTCTTGATTGTATGTATTGAGTTGTTGAGCCATTTGAAGATATATGGTACTGATGTCCCATAACTTGCCTTCTGCACCCCCTAAAATAAGCGACAGGCCATAGTTGTCGGCAGTGCGGTTGAGTGTAGTCATTCCTGCCCGTTTTAGGAGGTTGTAGAATTTAGGGACACTATATTTGCGCAGCGAAACAACAAACGGTACATTGAGCGAGCGGGCAAGCGCTTCAGAAGCATGTGTAGCTCCGTCGTATTGCAGGCTGAAATTCTTCGGAGCAAAGCCATTCAGGTTGATAGGTACATCGGGTAGTAGCTGGTCGGGTAGTAATTCGCCTTCCTGTAGCATCGCACAATATAGAAATGGTTTCAGTATACTTCCTGTACTGCGTGGCGCCTGTATCACATCTACCTGATTAGCCGACGTGCTTTTTTCGAAGTCTACATTGCCGCAATAGGCCACCACCTCATTCTTTTCTACGTCGAAGACTATGGCAGCTATATTCTTTATCCCGTTTTGTGAAAATTCGGCATTCCATCGGCTGAGAACAGACTCCATACGTTCCTGCTGCGATTTATCTATAGTGGCAGTTATATGCTTCCCTCCCTGTTCTTTATACAGGCGGGTAACAAGGTGCGGCGCTACCTGTGGCAGGGGATGTGGCTGGAAGGGCAGGGGTTCGGATGCCGCCAGCTCGTAATCCACCTTATCCAGTATCTCCCGTTGGTACAATAGCTCCAACAGCCTGTTTCTTTTAGTAAGCAATTTGTCTCTGTTCTTACCAAAGTGCATCAGGGTAGGAGAGTTGGGCAGTACTGCAAGGGTGGCTGCTTCTGCCCAGGACAAAGTCGCCGCCTGATGTCCGAAGTATCGCCACGACGCAGCTTCTATACCTACTACATTTCCACCCATAGGAGCATGTGAGGCGTACAGGTTAAGTATTTCGTCTTTCGAATAAGAGAATTCGAGGCGGGTGGCCAGGATCATCTCAATGAATTTTTCGCCGAAGGTTCGGCTTTCTTTACGCGAGAGGCGGATAGTTTGCATGGTAATAGTACTGGCTCCGCTTACAATCCGTCCGCTACTGATGTTTTGTTTTATAGCACGGGCCAGAGCTAATGGATTTACGCCCCAGTGGCGGTTGAAATGTCTGTCTTCAAATTCTATCAGACAGGTCTTGTATTTATCAGGTATGGAGTCGGAAGTGGGGAAGCGCCATTGCTGATCGTTGGCGATACGCGCGCCTAGCAACTCTCCGTGTCTGTCGGAAACTACTGTGCTGTATGGTACATGGAATAGTGGTGATGGCAGACAGAATATATACCATACAAGTAAGACAAGGCACAGAGGAATACCGATTTGGTATTTCTTCTTTGCTCCCTTGTATCCTTCCCATTGGCGAATAAGGAAAGATTTTATAATTCGTAGGTATTGTGTTACCATTTTTCTTTTCTACTTACTTGTTAAAACTTGACAAACTTGACAACTTTTGCATTGTTTTCATTATTTCCTTTGTAGGGAGTGAATTGAAAATTCAAAAAGGTAACAAAAGTTACACTTTTTAATAATTTTTTATTTGTTGTTTTTACTTTATTCTCGTCCATTTGCATTGTAAATCCGATGAACCGAAATATTTGTAAGTAATGCATAACAACACGGAATTGCGCTTACATGAAATCCAAAACCTGACAAACTTGACACATATTGCATATTTTTACTATTGTAACTTTTTCTCTTCCGGCTTTAATATAAGCCGGTTATAATATATAGATAAAGTTATAATAAGAATGTCATATCCTATGCTGAAATTACCTTATTTCTTTTGTGATATTCTGTAAATTATCTCGTGTAATATTATACTTTACTGTAAATGTACAAAAGAAAAGAAAAAGATAAAATGTTTTCTTACTTTTGTATATTCATCAGATTTTGCGGATGGGAAAGGAGTCTTCAAGTTTTAGTATTTGGAAAATACTTGTGCCTACATTTATAGGTATGGGGGTTATCATCTATATGTTCAGCCGTGAATTTAATCTGGAAGATCTCAGGCAAATCACAATTACGGAACATACTGTTTTCTGGATTTTTGTTGCTTTCTGTTTTATGCTGGGGCGCGATACGGGCTTTGTAATCCGTTACCGTTACCTTACAGAAAAGCAATTGTCGTGGAAACAATGCATCAAAGTTACCCTGTTGGCTGAGTTTGGAACAGCTGTCACCCCTTCCGTAGTAGGGGGTTCGAGTATGGCTGTATTATTTCTGGCAAAAGAGAAAATTCCCGTCGGGCGCAGTACGGCAATGGTATTTGTGACTTTGCTGCTCGATGAGATGTTTTTCGTAGTCACCTTTCCTATACTTCTTATATTTATCCCTTTCCATAACCTGTTTGCCGACAATACGGCATTGGGTTCGGGGGTGTTGGTGCTTTTCATTGTTGCCTATATTATCAAGATGCTTCTGTGTACACTGTTGATAGTGGGGCTGTTTTTCAGGCCTCAGGCTATCCGCTGGCTGATAATAAAGATATTCAGGCTACCATTCCTTCGTCGTTGGCACAAAAGTGCGGCTAAAGCCGGAGATGACCTTATTATAAGTTCAAGGGAGATTAGAGGTAAGACGCTGTCGTATTGGTTTCCGCTGATAATGGCTACCATCTTGTCGTGGAGTTCACGTTATCTGGTAGTGAATGCTATTTTTATGGCATTCTTTCAGGTACATGATAATCTGTTGATTTTTGCCCGCCAGTTTGTTATGTGGGTTGTTATGGTGGTCAGTCCCACTCCTGGAGGAAGCGGGTTTACGGAATTTATATTCAAACAGTACCTGAGCGAATTTATTCCGTTGGCAGGTGTAGTACCTGTTATAATCCTGCTGTGGCGGCTACTTACTTATTACAATTACCTGTTTGTAGGTGCCGTAATTGTACCGGGATGGGTGAAGAAATCGTTTGGAAAGAAAGAGGATTAACTATATGAGCAACAGAAGGAACAGATCGACCAGAGGAATATTCACACTATGTTTAATTGCCGCATTGCTTTATATATCTTACCAGCGATTCTGGTATACGGAGGAAGAAAAGATAACGATGTTTTATGAAGATAACAGATTCTCTTTCGAATTGCTAAAAGATAAGATATCGACATCGAGTGAAGATGAAGATCTCAGTATAATAGACTCGTTGAAAAAGAAATTGTCGGTGCGAAGATATTGGATAACATATGATACGGATGACACTGCAATAATTCATCTGAATGTCGATTTCGAGAATTATATTGCTCCATTCGAATATTGGTATTGTGTAAAAGGCCTTAAAGAATCAGAAAATAAAGAAGGTCTGGCCTTAAAGAAACTGAATGACAACTGGGGTATATTCAGATGATATGAAAAGGAGTCTTTATATATTATTTTCCTTGCTTTGCTTTATCGGTAGTCTCAATGCGCAGACTGTTGATACTATTGAGGTATTCAGTAAAAAGATGGGAAGGGACATAAAGAATCTTGTCATTCTTCCTGCCGGATATAACAGGCAGGACACCATAAAATATCCGGTACTGTATCTTCTTCATGGTGTACAGGCCGATCATATCTCATGGACAAAGGTAATAAGGAAAGAATTGCCTGACGACGCAACCAAATATAATATGATAATCGTATGCCCCAACGGGGAAAATAGCTGGTATCTCGATAGCCCGGTAAATCCTGCTTCACAATTCGAAACATACATAACAGAGGAACTGGTAGAGTCGATAGACAATAAATACAAAACAATACCTTCATCCCCGGCTCGTGCTATATCGGGATTCAGTATGGGCGGTTACGGGGCTTTGCGTCTGGCTATCCTTCATCCCGGTGTTTTCGGTGTATGTGGGTCTATGAGTGGCGCTGTGGATTTCCGTCCCTTCCCAAAGGTGTATAAACTGAGTAGCCAGTTGGGTGGTTATGCCACAAATAAAAAACGATGGGATGAATGTGTGATTATTAATATGCTGGGAAAACTAAAGCCGGATGTTTTATCTGTAATCATAAATTGCGGATCTGAAGATGGATTTCTGAAAGTAAACGAACAACTTCATCAGGCAATGCTACATAAAGGGATAGAGCACCAATATATTGTAGAATCCGGAGGACATGACCGTAAATACTGGAATAAAGCTATTGTAAAACAGCTACAGTTTTTCTCCGACTTTTTTAATAAGAGCAACTTATAAACCTAATAACTAAATGATCTGACAAAATGAAAAAACTATTTACAACTTTGACTTTGCTGGTGGCTATAACATGCCTGCCATTGTTTTCGCAAACAGTAGATACCATTCAGGTATTCAGCCCTAAAATGAATAAGACTATCAAAAATGTAGTTGTTCTGCCGGAAGGATATGACAAGAGTAATCCCGCGAAGTACCCGGTTCTTTACCTTTTGCATGGCTATGGAGGACAATATGACACGTGGGTAAACGGTACTAAAAAGAGTTTGCCTCAGGATGCTACGCGTTGGCAGATGATCGTGGTTTGTCCCGACGGGCAGAATAGTTGGTACTGGGATAGCCCTGTTGATCCGTCAATGCAATTTGAAACATATGTAAGCTCCGAGTTGATTAAGTATATAGATGAACATTACAATACTGTAGCTTCCCCAAAAGGGCGTGCTGTAACGGGTTTCAGTATGGGTGGTCATGGCGGCTTGTGGCTTGGGATCAATCATAGTGATATGTTTGGTGCATGCGGTTCTATGAGCGGAGGGGTAGATATCCGTCCTTTTCCCAACAATTGGGAAATGAAAAGCTGGCTTGGAAAATATAAAGAGAATGAAGGGCAATGGAATGAACATACTGTTATAGACCAATTGTATAAGATAGAGCCGAACTCACTGGCCATAATAATAGACTGTGGGGTGAATGACTTTTTTTATAATGTAAATGAAGAACTGCATAAGAAAATGTTATATATGAATATTCCTCACGATTATATTATACGTCCGGGAGCACATACACATGACTACTGGAACAATGCCGTAGATTATCAAATGATGTTTTTTTCAAAGTTCTTTGGACGGAAATAACTATCTTTGAGCTTTAATCATATCAAATCGCAAAAGATTGGGATGAAAGATGTAATTATAGTCGACAGGCAGGATATCACACGTGTGGGGATAGAAACCCTTATAAGTGATACCAACAAGGCATCATCTGTTCAGGTCGCCGACAGTAAGGGCGATCTGGTGAAGATGCTTACAGCTACCCCCGATGCAGTTGTGATACTGGATTATACCCTCTCCGATTTTGGGAGTGTAGACGAACTGCTAAATGTAGGGTATAGATTTTCACAGTCCCGTTGGCTATTGTTTTCCGAAGAGTTGAGTTATGACTTTCTCCGTCGCCTGATTATGAGCAGTGAGTCGTTTAGTATTGTCCTGAAGTCATGCGAACTGGATGAGATAAATATGGGTTTGCTGCATATATTCCGTGGCGAACGTTTTATCTGCGGACGTGTTACAAACCAGCTTTTGCAAAGCCAGAAGCCTGTGATCGAATCACTGGATCATATTCTTACTGTTACAGAGAAAGAGATTCTCAAGGAGATAGCATTGGGACGGACGACGAAAGAAATAGCATCGAACCGTAATCTTAGCTTTCATACGATCATCACTCACCGTAAAAATATCTTCCGTAAGTTGGAAGTAAACAATGTGCACGAGGCTATTAAGTATGCTATGCGTGCCGGACTGGTAGACCTCGCCGAATATTATATCTAGTCGAAGGAAAGATAAGGTGTAAGCCTTTTGATGTCATCGTCGGTAAATTCTTCGAGCAAACGCAGGCGTTTTAGTGATTCTATCCTGCCTTTCCGCTCTCTGATATCTGCAATGACTCTGGCTTGCTTGTAATCTATATAGGGATGCCTGTTCAATTCGTTGAAGTCAGCCGAGTTGACTTTTATTTTCTCTATCTGTGGAACAAGCACAATATACGGCGTGATCTTGTCATATAATTCATTATCCAGTCCCCAGACCTCTTTCAGTTGAGTGATATCCGCAAAGCCACCTAACAGATTACGATACTTGACTATCCGTTTTGCGAATCCGGTCCCTATCCCGGGTATCTTTTTCAGCGATGCGGTGTCGGCAGTATTGAGTTCCACGGTTCCCCCTGTCTCTAGTTTCTTCTGATAGGGATAGTCCGATGCTTTATCCTTATTTTGCTTAGAAAAAGTAGGAATTGTATTGCTATATGGAGTATTAGTATTTGTAGTTACTCGCACACTGGAAGGTTCAGCTTCTTCTTTATTTGCCTTTTGTTGTGGTCTGGTAAAGATATATATCCCTCCGGTGAGTGTGATAAGGACGAGTAGTAATATAATTGCAACTCTGTCCCGTTTCTGAAAGTATAAGTAGTCTTTCCAGTTCATCAAGGTTATTTTTTAATTTAGAATACCAAAAATAATAAAAAAAGTCTACGGATATGGATACCGTAGACTTTCCTTAAACTTTATATGTTGGATATATTATAATCCTTTTTCGCTCAGATATCTTTCAGCTTCTATCGCTGCCTGACATCCTGTGCCTGCGGCAGTAATAGCCTGACGATAGTGAGGATCGGCAACATCACCCGCTGCAAATACTCCTTCTATGCATGTTTTTGGTGTACCGGGTTCCGTGAGGATATAGCCTACTGAGTCGAGGTTAAGTTGGTCTTTAAATATGTCTGTATTGGGTTTGTGACCAATGGCAAGGAAGAATCCGTCGATCTTGATATCGAATTTTTCTTCGTTAGCTTCTCCCTGATGTTTCACGATATGGGCTCCTTCAACGCCGTTCTCACCGAATAGTCCTACTGCATTACACTCAAACAGAACCTCTATCTTAGGATTCTGCATTGCCCTGTCCTGCATTACTTTCGATGCGCGGAGATAAGGTTTGCGTACAACCAGATAAACTTTTTCCGCCAGTCCGGCCAGATATATAGCTTCTTCGCAAGCTGTGTCGCCACCACCTACTACGGCTACCACTTTTTTGCGGTAGAAGAATCCGTCGCATGTTGCGCACGCTGAAACTCCCATTCCTGCATATTTTGTTTCATCAGGTAATCCGAGATATTTAGCACTGGCTCCGGTAGCGATAATTACAGTATCGGTTTCTATCACTT
This sequence comes from Dysgonomonas gadei ATCC BAA-286, assembly GCF_000213555.1. Taxonomy (GTDB): domain Bacteria; phylum Bacteroidota; class Bacteroidia; order Bacteroidales; family Dysgonomonadaceae; genus Dysgonomonas; species Dysgonomonas gadei. Next base: position 177,311 of record NZ_GL891985.1, on the reverse strand, counting down.
TCTCTCCATCGATAGTTACTTTACGGGGATAACTGGTGAAATCTACAGATGTGGCAATACCAAAACGTATGTCAGCGCCAAAACGTGTAGCCTGCTTTTTCAAATCTTCCATCAGTTCGGGGCCTGTGATGCCTTCCGGATAACCGGGAAAATTCTCAACCTCGGTAGTTGTTGTCAACTGTCCTCCGGGTTGTATTCCTTCGTAAAGTACAGGTGATAGGTTTGCTCTTGATGCATAAATAGCAGCAGTATATCCTGCAGGACCTGAACCGATAATCAGGCAACGTACTTTTTCGTTCATGTTGTGAGATTTATATGTTTTGTTTATATTTAGTGCAAATATATAGAAAATATTTATTGGTCCAAAGCTTATCTATTTCATATTTTTTATAGTATGATAAACAGAATCTATCTATCGTAGATCAACTACCTCGGCCCTGGGAAAGTCCTTTTTATTGAAATGAAATACATCGTCGGTCAGGTTGCTCCCGGCCTGATAACTCTTAATCGTGAGTATGTTTTCTATCCCTGCTTTATCGGTTACTGTGATCTTTGAGAAGATATTGCTTGCTTTATCTATCAATACGGCTATTTTAGTAAAATCTCCACCCTTTTTCTGAGGTATTAGCTCTACTTCATATAATGATTTGCCGTTTATCCTTTTTTCTCCTTTATATGACAGGTTGAATCCTTTCTTATATATATTGAATAACACCGAAGGGCTGATTGCCTGTAACTCTTCTCCTGTAGGATTGCTTATGTTTACCTCCTCGGTATCTTTTATATATACCCATTGAGTTGTTCCATCAAACCACGTGATGGCATCAGGAATTTCTATCTTGAATTTATTACCCTTCATAAAGGCTTTACCATCGTAGCTGTGAACCGACCGGGCTTTTGTATCTTTCGAATCCAGTGTGAAATTCGCTGTAACAGCACCTGATTTATTATATGTCTCGGATGCTTTGTCTAAAATCTCACGGGCATTTTGTGCTGATAATCCGGCTGTGAATGTGATAAGGATAAATAATGCGAATAATTTGATTTTCATTTCTTGTTTTGTTTAGTATACAAATATAGACAATTAATAAACAGAAAAGTTTAAAAAATGGTGAAAGCAAATTAGGAACTGTAATTAAAATGTTTTGGTAAAATTTAAACAGGCTCTAAGAATGTTTCACTTACATCTCATATAAAAAGTTACAAAAGTTACACTTTTACATAAATTTCTAAGAAGCTGTTTTCAAAAATTGTTTCCTGTACTGTGCATTTCTTTGCGATTTGCCACCACTCAATATTTTCATATTCTTCTTCATATTTTCCACACTGTTTTTCTTCTTTTGAGACAGACTATTTTCCGAAGTAATGAATGGTTGCGGCTCTTGCATATTATCTGTTTCTTCGGGCAAGGGCTTGTCGGCAGCTATGGAGGCGTTGTGTGCAGCGACTTGTGGTTCTACTATTTCAACATCCTTTATTGCAGATTCCCGTTTGCAAACCTTATCTTTTATACTTTTATCGGCTCTGTCGAGAATCATTTTTATAGTCCTCAGGTCGGGCAGGTATTCTTTTTTGTGCACGGTTTTCGATTTAAACACCATTTCCTCGGGGTCGGCTTCGTTAGGGGTATATGTGTCTTTTTCTTCAACAAGGGTATGGCGTTCGAGCCGTTGCTTGATAGACGAATATGCCATAGATAGCAATACTTCGTTACGATAACTCATTGCATCTTCAACATCTTTATCGAAGTCGGGATTTTCACGTTTCCATTTGTAGAAGGTATTTCTGCTGATTCCTGTCGCTTTACAGATATCGGACACACTGCACAGTTCTTCCGCCATCAATGAAGTAATTCTTTCCGCCAATTCCTGATTATACTTTGCCATGATACTGAAATATTTAAATAGTTATTAATATAGCTTTCAGTATAGATAATCGGTAAAGAAAATAATGGAATAAATTAAGTTAAATAATGTTGTTCTTATTTTCGACCATATTTTTTGTCTTTATGTAAGTGATATTTTGCATAACTATTAATGCGAATCGGTAGTTGAGATTTAATGTTCCTTTTTGTATAGCTACTATCCCTATTTATTATTTGATACCTTAGTCTATTACTGCCGCGCCCTCCCGGGCTTGTCCTTACTTTTGGCATTGCCCAAAAGTAAGCAAAAAGCTAGCGCTTCGTCCCTCGGCGACCCACAACCGTTTTGCCGGCTGAAAGTGACGAACGGGCTATCGCCCAGTCCCTTTCTACGCCGTCTGCACCGTGTGGGTACCCCGCCTGCGTCACTAATGCGCGAGGGCTGACGCACGTGGGGCTAACGCCTGAAGAACCTTTGTCCTGTCGTCGCATCGCGATTCCGGCCTCGTCCCACAGGCGGGGTACCCAATCCGTAAAGCGGAGGTGGAGAGCAAAATAGGGTAGCTGTTATGCTAAGATGATAATTAGGCTAAAGATGACTCCGTATTATTTTGCTCCACCGCAGCTACGGTTTTGGGTCGCCGGAGGGATGCAGCCTTGATTTTTTGTTTCGTTTTGCATCAAGGCAAAATGAAAGCCAAGCCCGGGAGGGCGCGGCAGTAATAGACTAAGGTATCAAATAATAAATAGGGATAGTAGCTATACAAAAAGGAACATTAAATCTCAACTACTGACTAGCATTATCCTCTAATTAAATGCATTTAATTTCTGCTCCAGACTATATTCATCAGCAATCAGTACATCACGGGCCTTACTGCCTTGTGTAGGGCCTACGATACCTGCAGCTTCAAGCTGGTCCATAAGGCGTCCGGCACGGTTGTATCCGATAGAGAATTTCCGTTGTATAAGTGAGGTTGAACCTTGTTGGTGTACGACTATCAGACGCGCCGCCTCGTCAAACAACGGGTCGCGGTCGTTAAGGTCTATATTTCCAATCTTATCATCCCCGCCTTCACCCACATACTCAGGTAATTCGAATGCGTGTGAATATCCCTGTTGATTACCAATGTACTGAGCTATTCCTTCTACCTCCGGAGTGTCTACAAAGGCACATTGAATGCGGACCAGATCACTCCCCTGTGAGAATAGTAAGTCTCCCCGTCCTATCAGTTGGTTTGCACCCGACATATCCAGAATAGTACGTGAGTCTATCTGCGATGTTACACGGAATGCCATACGTGCAGGGAAGTTAGCCTTTATTGTACCCGTGATGATGTTTGTAGTCGGGCGTTGAGTGGCAATGACCATATGCATACCTACTGCACGTGCTTTCTGTGCAATACGGGCGATAGGCATTTCTATTTCTTTTCCGGCGGTCATTATCAGGTCTCCAAACTCGTCTATGATGATAACGAGATATGGCAGGAAGCGGTGGCCTTTCAACGGGTTCAAACGGCGCTTACGAAATTTTTCGTTATATTCTTTTATGTTACGTACTCCGGCATTCATCAGCAATTCGTAACGGTCGTCCATCTCCTTTGTCAGTGAGTTGAGAGTCTGGGTTACTTTGGTTACATCCGTGATAATGGCCTTTTCCGCATCGGGCAACTTTGCCAGATAATGCTTTTCTATTGTAGAATAGATGTTGAACTCCACCATCTTAGGGTCTACGAGTACCATCTTCATTTCGGCCGGATGCTTTTTGTACAGCAGGGATGTGATAATCGCATTCAGCCCTACCGATTTTCCTTGTCCTGTAGCTCCCGCAACCAGTAAGTGTGGCATTTTGCAGAGGTCGAACATGAATATTTCGTTTGTGATGGTCTTTCCCAGAGCAACAGGCAGGTCGTAAGTGCATTCCTGAAATCTGCGGGAGGCAATCACCGACTGCATGGATACGATTTGTGCGTCTTTGTTTGGTACTTCTATCCCGATTGTGCCTTTACCCGGCATTGGAGCTATGATACGGATACCTAGTGCTGATAAACTCAAAGCTATATCATCTTCCAGATTACGGATTTTCGAAATTCGCACTCCGGCTTTCGGCACTATCTCATATAATGTGATTGTAGGGCCTACGGTTGCTTTGATAGAGGTGATCTCTATGCCATAATTTTGCAGGGTAGTTATAATCTTGCTCTTATTGGCATTCTGTTCTTCCATATCCACCCCTTTACCTGTGGTATCATATATTTTCAATAGTTCCGTGGACGGGAAATGAAAGTTAGACAGGTCTTTTGTCGGGTCATAATCCTCCATTTCTTCACCTTCAGGTAATATGTCGGTTTCTCCATCGAGGGCCGGTAAAATAGGTTCAGCTGGTTTTGGAGGTTGCGAATCCGCATTTCTAACAGGTTGAATAAACTCTTCATCCTTTGGTACAACAATTTCAAAGTCCTGATCTACTTTTACAGTTGTCGAAGTCTTTTTCGGCTTTGTATTTTCTATCGGAAGTATTTCTGTATCTTCTTCAAGGATATCTTTATTAGCCTCTTCTTCTATAGCCTTGTCTTCTTTTTTCCTTTTAAAGAAGCTAAACCAGCTTTTCTTTTCTTTGGCGGGTTCTTCTTCCTCTATTTCTTCGTCATAGAAATTCTCAAGTTCGGGATCTATATCCTGTGCCGAATTATTTTTCAATGGATTTCTAAACAATCCGCGGAAGAACTCCATGGACGCCTTTTTCGTGATAATAAGAAATATAATCAGGAGTAAGACGATGATCATCAATACTCCGGGTATTCCCAGTGCGGCTTCCAGGGTTTGTTCAATGTATTGCCCGTGTGCGCCGCCCCATATAATATGACTGTCGGGGAAAATACGTGATAAGGTAAAGGCGCTTGTTATAGAACCCCAGATCATCGCAAAGGCCAGAAGCAGGAATGTACGGATGGCGGAGATGTTTATTACCCGCATCAGTTTAAGTCCCATCAGTATAAAATAGACAGGGATAAGTAATGAAAAAATGCCGAACCACTGGTTTATAAATTTCTCTGCAACAAAAGCACCCGCAACACCCGTCCAGTTAGCAATCTGCTGTTTATGGGATATAAGGTCGAAGAAATATCTGTTTACAACCTTGCTCTGGTCTGCAGCTCCGGTGACGAAGAATGACACCTGCCCCAGTAATATATATGCTCCGATAAATGCAAGGCACACGCCTAACAGGAACCTGGTACGTTCTTTTTTTATAAACTCTAAAAATCGAGAGCCTTTACTTGGGGCTTTCTTTTTCTGGACTGTCTTTTTAGCCATATGGTGAAGTGAGACGAATACTCTTTATCTCTTTAATTTTTGTAATGATATAAAACACAAATATAACGCTTTTTTAGAAAGGAACGTCGCAGGCTTTTTTTATCTTTTGTAAAAGAATTTAAAAAGGAATAATACAAAAATTATAATATTCCCTACTTTTTTATTAAAAAAGCGAATTGAAATTAAACCTTTTCTAATTAATCAAGTCAGACTTGTCAGGTAAATAAAAATTAGATATAAGGAAATAATGAAAAGGAATATTCCCCTGCTTCTATTTTTGTGCATGCTTTTTCAGTTAAATGCACAATCTCAGACGGTAAATATAACAGGGACCGTATTTGATGACGGTACCAAAGAGGAAATTGAATTGGCGAGCATCCGTGTTCTGAACGCTAAAGATAGTGCTTATGTGACAGGTGCCGCTACGAATGCAACAGGAAAATTCAGTGTTGCTGTAAAACCGGGGAACTATCTGGTTCATGTTTCGTTCTTAGGGTATCTTGAGCAATATTTTCAGGTGAGTACAAAAACAAAAACTGCAATAGGAAATGTATATCTGAAAGAGGATGGCATTTTGCTGAGTGAAGCCACAGTAGAAGCTAAAGCTCCTGAAATAATTATAAAAGGGGATACGGCAGAATATAATGCAGCAGCATATAAGGTGCAGGAAAGTGCAGTATTGGGAGACCTTATAAAGAAAATACCCGGAGCAGAAATCGACTCGGATGGCAAAATAACCATAAACGGAAAAGATATAACCAAAATCCTTGTAGATGGAAAAGAATTTTTCAGTGAAGATCCTAAGACCGCATCAGAGAATTTACCGGCCAAGATGGTAGAGAAGTTGCAGGTATTGGATCAAAAGTCGGATATGGCTCAGATTACAGGTTTTGATGACGGAGAAGAACAAACTGTGATAAATCTGGTAGTAAAACAAGGAATGAAAGAAGGAGTTATGGGTAGTGTATCGGGAGGATACGGAAACAAAGACCGCTATGAAGCAAACGGATTTGTCAATGTAGCCAGGGGGGACAATCGTCTCTCGGCGTTGGGCAATTTCAATAATAATAACAATGCCGGCGGTGGCGGTGGTGGCGGACGTGGCTGGGGTAATAACAGAGGACTCACTGAGACCACAATGGGTGGGGTCAATGTTGCTATGGAGCCTTCCAAGAAATTTAAGTATGATGGTGATGCCCAGTACCGGGGTACGGATAATACAGTGGAAACAACCAGTAATACAACGTATACGGGTAGTGATATGATTGAAAATGGAGTGTCTTCGCGGAATAGCGTTAATAAAAATATGAATACCCGCTTCAAATTCGAATGGACACCCGACAGCCTTACTAATATTATATTCCGCCCCAATATTTCTTATTCCAAATCAAATCAGTTTTCTATGAGTAAGTCGGAGCGTACGAGCGCTTCTAATGAAATAGATAACTTTTCCACTAGTTCTGAATCGTCATCGGATGGCCATACGCTCCGGCTGGATGGAAATCTGTTAATAAACAGAAAGTTGAACAGTAAAGGACGCTCTGTTACCGTAGAACTATCAGGAGGGTTATCGGACGGAGATACCGATGGTATAACATATTCGAAAACCGATTATTCTAATGATCCAACCAGGTCCAGGATACAGGATCAGGTATACAATCAAAAAAATAATAGTAACAATTGGCGTGCCCGTATGTCATACCTGGAACCTGTGGGACGGAATAATTTCCTTGAACTGGCCTATAACATAAGGAATACTCATTCCGAGACAGACAAGAAGACTTACGAAAAAGATGCTTCGGGGAAATATACAGTTATAGCAGAAGACTATACACGCAATACAAAGAATGACTTTCTGAATCAGAATATATCATTAAACTTTCAGGCTCACAGACAAAAGTATAATTATACAGTAGGTGTAGGATTGGAACCATCCCGTTCACAGACTTCGGTAGTGGAGCCGGGTGAGAAAGAAAATAAAGACAGGGCCCGGAATTTTGTGAACTTTGCCCCAAGGCTGGAATTTAATTACCTTTGGGATAGACGCCATAACCTCCGGATCAGGTATAACGGACAAACAGGACAGGCTTCTACCGACCAGTTGTTCGATGGTATTCTTTCTCAGAGTGCGACCGATACCACCCGGGGTAACCCTAATTTGAAACCGAGCTTTGAACACCGGTTAAATATACGTTACCAGAAGTATATACAGGAAAAAGCATCGTCCATAATGAGTTTTGCCGATGTCAGGTACACAATGAATGCCATTGCCAGCATTACACGTATCGGGGCGGGTAATAGCCGGAATACCACATATGAGAATATCGATGGCAATATGACAGGACGGCTTATGGTCATGTATAATACACCACTGAGAAACAAGCGTTTTTCTATCAATACACGTACATTCGGTAACTATAACCGTGATAATACATTTATTTCGGACCGTAACGGAGGTGACCCTCAGAAGAATACAGCTAATACATATAGCATCAGTGAAGGCCTTGGATTAAAGTTCAACTCTGATAAATTCCAGTTTAATATCAGGGGTAATATTGCTTATGAGAATACCAGAAACTCCTTAGCATCCACTGAGAATGAATCGCTTAATAATCAGGAGATTTACAACTATGGCGGTGGTGGTGATTTTTCCTGGTATCTGCCATACAATTTTGTCCTTGAAAGCGATTTGAACTATTCATCCAATTCGGGATATACCGGAGGTTATCAGGAAAATTCATGGATATGGAATGCTTCTCTGGCTAAAGAATTTAATATAAAAATAAAGAAAGAGTCAGGGACAGTCAACCTTCCGGCTACTCTACGCTTTAAGATATATGATATACTTCAGGATCAGAGCAACATCTCCCGTAGTTCGAATGCCAACAATATAACTTATAGTACTTATAATACAATCAGCAGTTATTTCATGGTTGGGCTTACTATTCGTTTCCAATCCTTTAAAGGCGGGGCGAAGAGCAGTGATATGGAAGGTCCCGGAGGTGGACGACGATTTGGTCCCGGTGGAGGAGGCAGGGGACCCGGTGGTCCGATGTTCTAACAATATAATTGAATCCGTAACAAATGTTGCGGATTTTTTAGTTATAATATTTTTCTATCTTGCATATATAATACCTATATCTAGGTATTGATGCTTTTTTATATACCTAATAATGGTGATTGTCCGGAAAGTCCGATTTCTTTAGCTTTGCACCTCAACTAAAAAGCTATTTATCATTACACCGCAAATTAATGCGTAACAGTTATTCGTTAACAGTCAGTAAGTTTGGTTTATTGATTGTAACCGTTTTATATCTGGGGTCTATCAATTTCTTTCATCATATCCATAAGATTGATGATACGATGATCCTCCATTCGCATCCCTATAAAAAAGGGTGTGATGGAAAACCGGCGCATACCCATACAAAAACAGAATTACAATTAATACAACATTTATCGGCATTTGAAATAATAGACTTATCCGCATCTATTATTGATTTAAGTATTCCTTTTGTTAAACCGGTCATACTTCTTGCAAATTCGGGTGCCGTACTCCATTTTCAGTATCAACGAGGATGTTTTCTGCTGCGTCCTCCACCTTTCTTATAATCCGGCATCCGGAACCAGACTTTACTTTTACAGATACTGATTAATTAAAAATAAAAGATGAAAAAACATATAATAGTATTATTTATACTAATACTGTCTGCAGGAGTAATGCAGGCTAATCTGGTGCGTACCGACGCCAATATTTTCGGACATGTGGTTAATAGTAAGACGGGACAACATATTTCGTATATCAATATTATCCTTAAAAATACAACCATAGGAGTTGCTACAGATGCAAGCGGGCATTATGCACTAAAGAACTTACCCGAAGGAACGTTTACTGTTGTTGCTGAAGGTATCGGCTTCAAGCCACAGGAAAAAGAAATAGAACTAAAGCGTGGGAAATCGTTAGAAGTGAACTTTGAAATAGAAGAAGACGCACTGAATCTTAACGAAGTTGTTGTCACTGCAGGCCGTACTTCTCAAAAAAGGGCCGAAGCCCCTGTGATAGTAAATACCATCAGTACCAAAATGCTGGAAACAACCCAGTCAGTCGTATTAGGAGAAGGTTTGAATTACTGTACCGGCTTACGTTATGAAAACGACTGTCAGAATTGTGGCTTTTCTCAAATACGTATGAATGGTATGGAAGGCCCTTATTCTCAGATACTGATAAATAGCCGCCCTATATTTAGCGGGCTTGCCGGAGTTTATGGTTTGGAACTGATTCCGGCTAATATGCTGGAACGTATAGAAGTTGTACGTGGCGGAGGTTCGGTACTTTACGGGTCGAATGCCATTGCCGGAACAATCAATCTGATACTGAAAGACCCGAAAACGAATTCATTCGAAGCCGGATTTAATACTTCATTGATAGGTACGGGGTTAAGTGGTTCCAATGGCCCGGCAGCCGATTATAATGCAACCATGAACGCTACTCTGGTTACAGAAGACCATAAGACCGGAATTTCGGTATTCGGCAATATGCGTGACCGTAAAATGTTTGATGCTAATGATGATAGTTTTTCAGAAATAGCACCAATGAAGAATACCGTTATCGGTACCCGTATATTTCACCGTCCCGGATACAGGAGCAAAATAAGCCTCGACTTCTTTAATATCCGAGAACAACGCAAAGGGGGTAATAAGCAGGACTATCCGGACCATGAACGGGATATCTCGGAATCGGTAAAACATGATATGGTGACAGGAGCATTGACTTATGAACAATATCTGCGTGAGAGCGACCTGCTTACCGTATTTGCTTCGGGACAGTATCTGGACAGAGACTCATATTACGGGGCTAACCAGTCGTTAAGCGACTATGGCAACACAAAAGATAAAACATTTAATATAGGCGCTCAATATAAGGCTTCGATAAATGATATTTCGACTATTATAGGGGGTGTTGAACATACCGGATCACATCTGACAGACAAGAAGCTGGGGTATCCTGAATACAAGGTGAATGATGATGGTGAAATAGAAACAACGCATGTTCCCAATCGTATCGTATCCGACCAGTCGCTTACTACCACCGGTGCTTTTGCTCAATATGAGATAAAGGTGGGAAAGGCAAAATTTCTTGCCGGCGCACGTGTAGAGCATTATTCTATCAACGATAAACAGACTGATAGCGACAAATCGGGAACTGTCCTTGTACCCAGGGCAAGTGTGATGTATGATCTTACAGATTATCTGCAAACGCGCCTTGGTTTCTCGAGAGGCTACCGTGCTCCGCAAATATTCGATGAGGATCTTCATATAGAGACATCGGGTTCGCGTCAGGTTATAAATAAGAATGATCCGGACCTGAAACAGGAAAACAGTTCCAGTTTGACTTTGTCTTTTGATTTCAATAAGAAACTGGGAAGCGTCAATACCAATATCCTGATAGAAGGCTTTTACAATAAATTGCATAATCCTTTCAGGAATGAAATAGGTGAGCCGGATGAGAATGGTACAGTGATCTATACCCGTATCAATTCAAAAGACGGGGCGTCGGTACAAGGTTTGAATCTGGAATTGAAAGTAATGCCGTCAGATAAGCTGAGTGCGAGTGCCGGATTTACGATTCAATCAAGTAAATATAAGACAGCTGAGGAGACTTTTGGAGAAAAGAACTTTTTCAGGACTCCGGATACATATGGTTTCTTTACTGTGGACTGGGAGTTTGCCCGCAACTTCGGCGTGTCTGCAACAGGTAATTATACAGGCAGGATGCTGGTTCCCTATTTTGGAGTTGGTTTGCCGGAGGGAGATGCCCGCGATGCCGGGGAACTGCGCAAATCAAAAACATTTTTCGATGCCGGTCTTAAGTTTCATTACGATATGAAGATAACAGGTGGTGTGACAGTTGAATGGTTTGCCGGCATGAAGAATATATTCAATTCTTATCAAAAGGATTTTGATAAAGGTATTGACCGGGACCCTTCTTATATTTACGGACCAAGTTTGCCTCGTACTGTGTTTCTTGGATTTAAAATCGGTAATTTACTATAACCAGTATATATTTAAATGAAAATAAGGTTGCTCCATATGGGCAACCTTATCTTTTTATTTTCGAACAACCTTATTTCTGAGTAAGTAGTTCGTTTTTGATTTTGTTATCTACTATTTCTCGTTTTATTGACAGGAACTCATTGCTATCGTTATATATGTATGTGTAAATATCCGATTTATTAGCCCAGTCTTTTTTCTTGTTATTCCATTGTGTGAAAGTTATCATACTGGCTCTGCCCGCTTTGTTATATCTATATTCAAATTTAGCAAGATTTACCCATCCGCCTTTATCATTCCATTTTTGTATTGTTCTATCAAGAAGTCTACCTTTTTCGTCGTAGAAATAGGAGGTTTTTCTTAAAGGGATGGAAGTCTTGTCATCAAGCGTAACATATTCTTTCTTTACCCCGGATCCATTATTTTCCACATTGCTGTAAGTTATTACGTCTTTAGCACTAAGATTCATTATTGAAACTAATACTGCGAATAGTGAAGTTAAAATAGTTGTTTTCATAATTGTATGTTTTTATAGTTATAATTTGTATCTCTTATTTACAATATAATATGCCAATTCTGTGCCAAAAGAATTTATTTTCTTATATTCAACGCTTTACGCAAATGCGTGTGTTTTGTACTGTAAATATTTTTTACATAAGTGTCCATTTTTGATACAATTCAACATTTTTTCTGTCCGGGAAATAAATGAAATAAATAAGGCCACCTTCTCAGGCAGCCTTATTTTGTTGTTGTTTTAATCCTAACTTATTTTTGGGTAATGAAGTTATTATCGTTATTCGCCATGTTTTGTATATTGATTTGTTCTATAGAGAGAAGTTCATCATTTTCATCATATATGTGGGCAATGAAAGATGATTTGTCTGCCCAGTTGCTCGTTTCTTTATTCCATTCAGTGTAAGTCAGACCTGATATTTTGTTTGCACTTGTGTATTGATACTCATATTTAGCAGTGTTTACCCATCCTTTTCCGTCGTTCCATACACTTATGGTTTTTTCAGTTATGTTGCCTTTTCTGTCATAGAGGTAGCATCCTTTGCTTTCGGGTTTCGAAGTTTCTTTGTTTATAGTAACATATTCTTTCTTTACCCCGGATTCATTATTCTCTACATTGCTGTAAGTTATTACATTTTTAGCACTTAGGTTCATTGTTGAAACTAACACTGCAAATACTGAAGTTATAATAGTTGTTTTCATAATTGTATTATTTATTGGTTGTTGTGATTACTATATTTATCCGGATATATAATCCGTCGTATTTACTTTTGAGAAATTAAGTTGAAGGTGGTCTTATTCTCTACTTGGATCTGCTTTGTAGTCAGAAATTCGTCTTTATCGTTATATATATGAACGGTAATGTCGGATTTATCGGACCATCTTTCATTGTCTTTGTCCCATTTTGTATATGCCACATAAGCCACCTTGTTTGCTTCTCCGTATTGATAAGAGTATGTCGCGAAATTTTCCCATCCGGTATTATCATTCCATATGCTTATTGTCTTTTCTACGATGTTGCCGTTTTGGTCGTAGTGGTAGTATTCTTTGCTTTCGGGTTTTGAAGTTTCTTTATTGATAGAAACATATTCTTTCTTTACTCCAAACTCTCCGCTTTCTACATTGCTGTAAGTCATTACATTCCTTGCGCTGAGATTCATTGTTGAAACTAATACCGCAAATACTGAAGTTAGGATTGTTGCTTTCATAATTGTATGCTTTAAGTTATTTGTTTATTATTTTATTAGTGTATTAGATTACTAGTACACTGCAAATCTAAGTTGTATTTTTGAACTGACAAAACTTTTTAATAACTTTTTTTATTTAAAATGAAAAATATCCCTCAAAGATCTGATAGTTAGTGAATTGTATTTTGTGTTTTGTTTTAACCTTAAACATTCGGTAAGTCGCCAGTGAAAAATAGGGGAGAGGCCTTATTGCAGGCAAATAATATATTGATGCGAATTAGTGATTGAGTTACTATGATATTCAAAGATTATTTTTATCCTTTTGATATATAAATCAAAAGAACAAAGACACTTTATTCTTCGGTCTGTCTGTCGGTTGGATAAAGTATAACCTGTATTTATAGATTGTGACGTTCTGTAATGGATGTTGAAGATTTTCTGAAATTAGTATACAGATTACATCATCATTGCAAGCCCTGTATTTCCTGATTGCGGGCCTGTATTTCCAGCGGAGGGATTTGTCGTTGCAATTGCTCCTGTTTCTTTTCCAAATCGGTGATTTCCGTAGCCATCGTGCGTTTTGCTTCCTGCGAAGACTTACTGTAGGTACTTCTCAGATTATCCAGCTTCTCGGATACAGACCTCAAATCTGATTTCATCTGCACTACCCGGAAATATGTATCGCGGGCGGTTTTATTTTTAAAGTCGGCAAGTTTGTAATATGTATTTTCGTCATTGATTACGAATTCAAAGTCGCGTATCACTTTCACCTCTTCTTTAGGCGCTTTACGGGCAAGAGCGATTAGTTGCGAATAATTTTGTCCTTTCAGCCATGTATCTTTTATAGATGTGATACGAGCCCTGCCGGCCATATATTTTTCATCGTCGCTTTCTACGATTTTCACGGTCTTGTTCGGAATAAAGGTATAGATACATACCCTACCTTCGGGTTGGAACCTGTCGGAAGCAAACCATCCTATCCCTTTCTCTTCATCCACAACCATCATATAATCATTGTAAAGAGAGTTGAATGGCATATTCAGGCGTTCGGGTGCAAGATAGGTATCGTTATTCATATTGTATCGCGAAACAAACAGATCGTATCCTCCCAGGCTGTCATAATCCTTTGCTGCGAAATAAATAGTAACCCCGTCAGCCATTACGTAAGGATAATTAAGGTCGCCTGTCAGGTTGAAGTTGGTAGCCGAGAGTTTCTTCTCATTGCCGTACTTGTCCAATAATTTCTCCATCGAATATAAAGTATACGAACCGTTCTTCTCAGGTTGCGCATAATATATCTTCGTTTCCTTTTCATTAAAATAGACAGTAGATTCTACCCGTTTATTGGAAGTGAAAACCTTATCAAAATAATCGAGGCGTCCCGAGCTGTGACTCAGCCTGTAGGCTGACAGGAAACTAGCTTTATCCACTACTACACTGTCTATTATCTGTATATCTTCAGTGTTGGAAACCACACGGTTCAGACGCGACATCTCTTTGCGCTTCTCTTCGAGGCGGGCACGCGCTTCATCATCTTTCTTTTTCAACATAGATTCATACTTATTGAAAGCTTCGCCAGCTTCGGCAAACCGGAACTCGTCAGTGTACAGTTGTCCAAGATAATAGAACGAATCCTGTATCCTTTTTTGTGATGCAAGCAACAGGCTTTTTTCTGCCTGTACACGGTCGCCTCCTGTTTCGAACAGGCATACTCCATACCAGTGGTTGATATTAGCGTCGTTGGGCTTAGCCGCATATTCCGTTTCGAATACCGGCAGAGCCTTTGCGTATTCTCCTTTCAGGTAGAGGTCTTTTGCTTCCGCCAATGTTTGGGAAAATACAACAGGTAAGCAACAGAAGGAAAGCACTATATAAATAAATACCGATTTCATAAATTGACTACTGATTATTAATGGTTTCAAAGATAAGCATTTAAAATTATAAGATATTATAAGTGGCGAATAGAATTTAACAACACATTCTTAGAGCCTGTTTAAATTTTAATGATATTCTCATGTTTTTAGCTATCAAAATAATAAAATGAGTCCGCGGTCTTTGTTATCAAAATTTGAGTTATTTTTGCGTCGCAAAATATTAACGCTATACAATTATGAATCTTGCCGGCTTATATACAATATTATTATTGATCGTATCTAATGTGTTTATGACCTTCGCCTGGTACGGGCATCTGAAAATGAAAGAATATTCTTGGTTTGCCGCACTCCCGCTTTTAGGTGTGATACTTATCAGTTGGGGTATCGCATTTTTCGAATACTGTTTTCAGGTTCCGGCAAACCGTTTGGGCTTCCAGGGCAACGGAGGGCCTTTTTCACTGATGCAGCTCAAAATTATACAGGAAGTTATTACCCTTACCGTTTTCGTTCTTTTCAGCACACTGGCGTTTAAGACCGAAACTTTCAGATGGAACCATATACTGGCTTTTGTCTTCCTTATTGCGGCGGTATATCTTGTTTTTAAGAAATAGATTCAATCCGATCTCTTATTACGCAGGATAGACAGTACAACCACAACACCCATAATACCGGAGACAACGAACCCGAGAAATCCCAGTATTGATACTCCCCATGCAGTGGGCGGCATATCTGCCAGCACCAGTATGGCCGATCCGATTGTCGATGCCGATATAATCATGGCCACTACCAGATGACTGATTGTATTCCGTATATCATTAAGGCCCCGTAGCTTGTGCGTAATCTCCAGTTCATTATTATTCACTTTTTGCACCAGTGTGTGGATATCTTCGGGTAACTCTTCCAGCCTGTCGCCCATATCATACAGCTTATCCAGTACTTTATTTGTCAGGTGCTTAGGTGTAAGCCTTTGTTTCATCAGCTTTATGCCATAAGGCTTTACGTTTTCTATAATATTGGTATCTATGCCAAGCTCGCGGCCAATACCTTCGAGAAGAATAATTCCCCTTACCAGCAAATAAATATATTCGGGCAGGATCGTCTGGTTCTCATTTAGTAGTTTTGAGACGGTTTTTGCCAGTTCCGCCAGATTGAGTTCTTTTACGGAAACGTTATCCATAATATAGAGTAGCTCATACAAATCCCGCTCCAGCTGCGCCTCGTTCTTTATACTATACTTTACAGCGACTTTCTTTATTACCCTTATAAGCCGTTTTACGTCTTTGTGCAAGGCATAAATGACGAAATCGCCCAGATATTCTTTATCCTTCGGCAACATCTTACCGACCGAACCGTAATCTATAAAGGCTATCTGCCCTGTAGGCAAAACGAAGATATTTCCGGAATGAGGGTCGGCATGAAAGAAACCATAGTCGATAATTTGCTTCAGATATAAATCTACAACCGTTTCTGCTATTAGTCTCATATCCAGTCCGCTCTGCAGAATTGTCTCCTTGTCCGATATTTTTATCCCCTCAATAAATTCCATACACAAGATATTGCTGTTGGAAAGTTCCTTATAAGTAAGGGGTATATAGATAGCATCATTTCCCTTAAAATTATTCCTGAACTTTTCTATATTAGCCAACTCCTGAGTAAAAGACAATTCGGCGATCACGGATTTCTCGAATGTACACACAATATTGTATAAACCGACTTTGCGTGCGGCATCATAATACTTTTCAAAGATGCGTGCCAGATCTTTCATTATAAGGATATCGGCCTCTATCTTTTCCCTGATTCCTTTTCTCTTTACCTTGATCACCACTTTTTTCTGCCCTTCTTTAAGTCCTGCGGTATATACCTGCGAAAGTGAGGCCGCGGCAATGGGATCGGTATCGATAAATTCAAATATCCCGTCAGGTTCTAAAGATAATTCTTCTTTTAATGTTTCATATATGTCTATATCTTTCACCTGTACCTGATCTTGCAGTTTCTGTAATTCTATAGTCAATTCTTCGGGTAACAGGTCGTCACGATTGCTCATTAACTGTCCCAATTTTATATAGGCCGGACCTAATTCCTCCAGTACCATCCTTATCCGTTCATAGATGCTAAGCGAAAAAGTCTCCTTTCGCTTTTCGCTGTGCTCTATATATGCATCAGGGATCAGCTTTTTAATATCGGTTTGTGTGACAAGCGTCTCGAACCCGTATTTTGAAAGGATGGCTGCTACCTGCGCAGTTCTTTTTATTTTTTTTATATTATCCATAAATAGAGAAACTTAGACTGGTGAAAATACAGCCTCTAAGTTAATAAGTTATTTTTTAGAAAGCGGTTTCTTTAAAAAAGGAATAAGGTCAAAAATGTGAAAACAGGGAATTGTATTCTTTAGCCGTATAGTGTTAAAATCTGACACATCTGACACTTTTTCGTTTTTTTGTTTTGTCACGTTCAGTTGTCCACTCAAAAAAGGTAACAAAGGTAACAGATATATCA
Source organism: Dysgonomonas gadei ATCC BAA-286 (assembly GCF_000213555.1). Taxonomy (GTDB): domain Bacteria; phylum Bacteroidota; class Bacteroidia; order Bacteroidales; family Dysgonomonadaceae; genus Dysgonomonas; species Dysgonomonas gadei. Next base: position 160,017 of record NZ_GL891985.1, on the reverse strand, counting down.
GTTAACAGTCAGCAGTTAATAATGTTGCGCTTGGTTATACTGAAGTGAGATTCATAACTCATTATCTTATTTATATTTATTAACCGTATTTCGTTAAAACCTGACACATCTGACAGTTTTTTTACCGTTTTTATCTTATTTATTTTACATTCATTAACTGTATGTAGTTAAAAGGTAACAAAAGTAACAGTGTTTTGCATTCTTTTGTAGGGGCGGAATATCTTCCGCCCGCAGACCTTTTCTATTTCGGGCGGAAGATATTCCGCCCCTACGGTTTCCCAAAAGGTAACAAAGGTAACACGGAAAACAATTAATAATTAAGAATGAAAGATCAAGAACCAACGGTCGAAGCTAATTAGCTTTTCACTCTCTCTGTAGCCTCCCCTTGGGGGTAGGGCTGTTAAGTTCTCTACTTTGTTCTGTTATTTTCTGCTGTCATCCTGAGTGGAACGAAGAGTCCCGACCCTTAAAAACGAGATGTTTCACTCCATTCAACATGACACAGAGGGTATAAAAAAATAGAACTTAATAGCCCTGCCCTTGGGGGAGGTTGGAGGGGCTATCAATACATCAAAGAGCTATAAGCTAACAGCTAAAGGCTATCAGCTACATACATAGATAAACTATTTCAAAAAAATTAAATTTCGAGGGTTTACCCTAAAAAGGAATTATATTTGCACCCAAATTAAAAATCTATGAAAAAAGATATACTTTGGAAAGTAAACAGTTTCGACGAGTTTACGATAAACGAATTATATGACATATTACATCTTCGGTGCAAGATATTCGTTGTAGAGCAGGATGCTCCTTACCTCGATCTGGACTATAAAGACCAGAAGGCGCTGCACCTGCATGGTTACGTCGATAATACACTGGTTGCCTATTGTCGCATATTCAAAGCCGGTGATTATTTCGACGAGGCCAGTATAGGGCGGGTAATTGTAGCAGAGGAATACAGGAAATACGGTTATGGAAAAGATCTGATGAAAAAGGCTATCGAACTGGAGGAGTCCGTATTCGGTGAAACAAAGATCACGATATCCGGGCAATTGTATCTGAAAAAGTTCTACGAGAGTCATGGTTTCAGGCAAACGAGCGAGATGTATCTCGAAGATGGCATACCGCATATAGAAATGAAGAAACAATAAAATCCTTACGAAAAATATTGGAATTTAATATTTTATCCCTAAATTTGCAGCCCGAAAATAGAAAGGAGGTTTAATGATCTTTTGAACAGAACATAATTAGTTTATAGTCAGATGCTGCTTGCAGAGCAGTGTTCAGAAGATTGTTATACATAAGCCGCCTATTATAAAAACGAATGAGGAAAGCTCTCCTCACTAATTAAATTGCATTAAACAAAACAAAAAATAAATAAAAAATAAAACGACAATTATGATCATTGTACCATTAAAAGAAGGCGAAAATATTGAAAAAGCCTTGAAGAAATTTAAAAGAAAATACGAAAAAACAGGTGTAGTAAAAGAACTTAGAAGACGTCAGGAGTTCCGTAAGCCATCAGTGGTGAAAAGAGAACAAAGATTGCACGCCGTATACGTTCAGGCGATGCACCGTTCGGAAGAATAAAATACTATTGTCTTTTTCGCATAAAATTATTAACTTCGTCATTCAGGATTGAAATTCGGATAGATGATGTTACTAATTGACAAATATAGCAGATATCTCCGTTATGAAAAGAACTTCTCTTTACATACGGAGATTTCTTATTCTACAGACCTTCACCAGTTTGTCGGATTCCTGCAAGAACATTTTCCGGAAATAGATGTGAAAAACGTAGACAGCGACATCATTCGCATGTGGATTGTATCACTTATGGAAGCAAAGATCGCCGCGCGGTCAGTAAACCGTAAGCTGAGCACCCTTAAATCGTTCTACAAATATTTGTTGCGGATAGGCGAAGTCTCAGTAAACCCGGTAAAGAAAATTACAGGGCCCAAAACGCCAAAACCCATTCCCTCGTTTGTGAACAATGGAGATATGGAGAAAGTATTGGAGGAATCAAACTTCGACAACACATTCGAATCGCTCCGCAATCATATAATGATCGAATTGTTCTATGTTACAGGTATTCGCCGGGCAGAGCTGATCGGATTGAAAGATGTCGATGTGGATTTCAGTGCCGAAACAATACAAGTGACAGGTAAGCGGAACAAACAACGCCTTATCCCCTTCAGCGATGGGATGAAAGCCATGCTCGAAGAATATCTGAATGCAAGGAACGAGGAGATAGGAAACTTATCCGGTTACTTATTTGTTAAGAATGATGGGCAGCAGCTCTACCCGATGCTTGTGCACAGGATTGTGACGGAAAATCTGAAGCAAATACCGACTCTTTCAAAAACGAGTCCCCATGTGCTTCGCCATTCATTTGCAACCGGCATGCTAAATAATGGAGCGGATATAAATGCGGTAAAAGAATTATTAGGACATTCAAGCCTTGCGGCTACAGAAATATACACACACACTTCATTCGAAGAATTAAAGAAAATTTATAACAAGGCTCATCCGAGAGCCTAAAAGTAAAGGAGGAAACATTATGAATATTGCAATTCAGTCAGTGCACTTTGATGCAAGCACTCAGTTAAAAGAGTTTATAGAAAAGAAATTATCTAAACTGGATAAATTTTCTGACCTGATTGTAGATGCCGAAGTAATACTTAAAGTAGTAAAACCCGAAGTTGCGAACAATAAAGAAGCATCAGTAAAATTAAATATCAAAAGCGGAGAGCTCTTTGCCAATAAGACTGCCGACTCGTTCGAAGAGGCTGTTATGCTGAACGTAGAAGCCCTCGAAAAACAGATACTCAAAGTAAAGGAGAAAACGCAAGCCAAATAATAACAAACATTTATGCATCCGCTTTCTATTCAACGGATAGAGGAATATGTACCAAAAGAAAGAACTCCGGAAAAATAAATACATAAAGTATTGTTATTCTAAAAAATAATTTCTAATTTTGTCGCCGTTTCGCTATTAAAAGTCGTAATGGCGGCAAAATTTGTTGTTATGCCTCTTTAGCTCAGTTGGCCAGAGCACGTGATTTGTAATCTCGGGGTCGTTGGTTCGAATCCGACAAGAGGCTCAAGGTATGGAAAAAGAAGTTCTTGTAAACTTGAAATAACTTAAGAGTTTATTGATAAAGCTTCCCGGTTCTCTTCAATAAAAAGGTCAACTCCTTATAATGATATAAGGTAAATTGAAGAGAAAGTTCTTTACTGTTTATGCCAATGTAGCTCAGTGGTAGAGCACTTCCTTGGTAAGGAAGAGGTCACGGGTTCAAGTCCCGTCATGGGCTCTGGTTTATTTTAGTGAATTTATTCAATAGAATTAAATATATACATTTAACTAAATAATAGAAGATTAATTATGGCAAAAGAACATTTTAACCGGGCGAAACCGCACGTAAATATCGGTACAATCGGTCACGTTGACCACGGTAAAACTACTTTGACTGCTGCTATCACTAAAGTATTGGCTGACAAAGGTCTTTCTCAAGCTCGTTCGTTCGATTCAATCGACAACGCTCCTGAAGAAAAAGAACGTGGTATTACTATCAACACTTCTCACGTTGAATATGAAACAGCTAACCGTCACTACGCTCACGTTGACTGTCCTGGACACGCCGACTACGTAAAGAACATGGTTACTGGTGCTGCTCAGATGGACGGTGCTATCATCGTAGTTGCTGCTACTGATGGTCCGATGCCTCAAACTCGCGAACATATCCTTCTTGCACGTCAGGTAAACGTACCAAGACTGGTTGTTTTCATGAACAAATGCGATATCGTTGAAGACGAAGAAATGCTAGAACTAGTTGAACTTGAAATGAGAGAACTTCTTTCATTCTATGAGTTCGACGGCGACAATACTCCAGTTATCCGCGGATCTGCTCTAGGTGCACTTAATGGTGTTGAGCCTTGGGTTAGCCAGGTAATGGAACTTATGAACGCTGTGGATACTTGGATTCCACTTCCTCCACGTGACGTTGATAAACCATTCTTGATGCCGGTTGAAGACGTGTTCTCTATCACAGGTCGTGGTACAGTGGCAACAGGTCGTATCGAAACTGGTAAAATCAAAACTGGTGAAGAAGTTCAGATCATCGGACTTGGTTCAGAAAACAAGAAATCAGTTGTTACAGGAGTAGAAATGTTCCGTAAGATTCTTGACGACGGACAAGCCGGTGACAACGTAGGTTTATTGCTTCGTGGTATCGACAAAGAAGAAATCAAACGTGGTATGGTAATTTGCCACCCAGGTAAGATTACTCCTCACACTAACTTCAAAGCTGAGGTTTATATCCTTAAGAAAGAAGAAGGTGGACGTCACACTCCATTCCACAACAAATATCGTCCTCAGTTCTACCTGCGTACTCTTGACGTTACTGGTGAAATCACTCTTCCTGAAGGAACAGACATGGTTATGCCTGGTGACAACGTGACTATCAACGTAGAACTTATCTATCCGGTTGCTTGTAACGTAGGTCTTCGCTTCGCTATCCGTGAAGGAGGTCGTACAGTAGGTGCTGGTCAGATTACTGAAATTACTGCATAAGAAATTTCAATCTATATAATAAAGTCGGTTTGCGATATAACCGACTTTAATTTACGGGCGTAGTTCAGTGGTAGAGCGTTGGTCTCCAAAACCAAATGTCGGGAGTTCGAATCTCTCCGCCCGTGCTAAAAAACTCAAGAAGAGTAATGAAAAAAATAATTAATTACATTAAAGATTCTTATAACGAGCTTGTATACAAGGTTTCTTGGCCTACTCGTGCAGAACTGACCAACAGTGCGGTGATTGTCATGATTGCTTCCATTATAATGGCACTGATCGTATGGGGTATTGATTCTGCATTTGAGTCAATTGTCAAGTTTTTCTATAGTCTTTAATCCTTATCAAAAGCTATGACTGAAATCGAAAAAAAATGGTACGTTCTGCGTGCTGTTAGTGGAAAAGAAAATAAAGTCAAAGAGTATCTTGAAGCTGAGATAAAGAAATCAGACTTAGGAAAGTATATCTCTCAAGTTCTTATCCCTACAGAGAAGACTTATATCATGCGTAACGGAAAGAAAGTTCTGAAAGAAAGAGCTTATCTTCCCGGCTACATCTTGATCGAAGCTGCCCTTATAGGGGAAGTTATCCATGAATTGCGTAACATAAATTACGTAGCCGGTTTTTTACCGAATACAACCAACCCTCAGCCTTTGAGCCAGTCAGAAGTAAACAGGATACTGGGTACTATGGACGAACTGGATGAGCAGGAAGTAGGCATGGATGTTCAATACATTGTCGGAGAAAATGTAAAAGTGACTAATGGTCCTTTCTCAGGATTTTCGGGAATCATTGAAGAAGTGAACACAGAGAAAAAGAAACTGAAAGTAATGGTAAAGATATTCGGGCGGAAAACTCCTCTCGAGTTGAATTACATGCAAGTCGAAAAAGAGCAGTAAGATTGGTTACGCAACTCTGAATGCTTTAATCTTAAGTTTTAACAAAACTAAAAATTAGAAACAAAAATGGCTAAAGAAATTGCTGGACAATTAAAATTACAAATTAAAGGCGGTGCAGCAAATCCATCTCCTCCTGTAGGACCTGCTCTAGGTTCTAAAGGTATCAACATCATGGATTTCTGTAAGCAATTTAATGCCAGAACTCAAGACAAGGCAGGTAAAATATTACCAGTGGTAATTACTTACTATGTTGACAAGTCTTTCGATTTTGTTGTAAAACAACCACCTGTAGCAATCCAACTATTGGAAGCATCTAAGGTGAAGAGCGGATCGGCAGAACCAAATCGTAAGAAAGTAGCTGAAATTACCTGGGATCAGGTAAAAGCTATTGCTGAAGATAAGATGGTCGACCTTAACTGTTTTACAGTCGAATCAGCCATGAGAATGGTTGCTGGTACAGCAAGAAGTATGGGTATTACTGTAAAAGGGGCTTTCCCTGATGTTCAATAATTAAACTTCAATTGAGAAATGGGTAAACTTACTAAAAATCAAAAGTTAGCTTTCAGCAAGATTGAAGCAGGGAAACTATATACATTAACCGAAGCATCAGCTCTTGTAAAAGAGGTTACGACAACTAAATTCGACGCTTCTGTCGATTTGGATGTACGCCTAGGTGTAGACCCACGTAAAGCTAACCAGATGGTGAGAGGCGTTGTGTCTCTTCCTCATGGAACAGGAAAACAAGTTAGAGTTTTGGTATTATGTTCTCCGGACGCTGAGGCTGCTGCTAAAGAAGCAGGTGCCGACTATGTTGGATTGGACGAGTATATCGAAAAAATAAAAGGTGGCTGGACTGATATTGATGTTATCATCACTCAGCCTGCTATCATGGGTAAAGTTGGTGCTCTGGGACGTGTTTTAGGACCTCGTGGTCTAATGCCTAACCCTAAGAGCGGAACCGTGACTGTAGATGTTGCTAAAGCTGTGACAGAGGTTAAATCAGGTAAAATTGACTTTAAAGTAGACAAAGCTGGTATTATCCATGCTTCTATTGGTAAAGTATCTTTTACTCCTGAGCAAATCAAAGATAACGCGAAAGAATTTATTGCTACGCTTATCAAATTGAAACCAACTGCAGCAAAAGGAACTTATGTGAAGAGTGTTTGTCTTTCAAGTACTATGAGCCCGGGTGTAAAAATAGACCCTAAATCAGTAGAAAATTAATAAAAAATTGACTGAAAATTATGAGAAAGGAAGATAAAAGCACTATCATAGAAACTATAGCAGCAACAATCAAAGGATATGATCATTTCTACCTTACCGATATTGCTTCTCTAAATTCTGCTAAAACGAGCGAGTTGAGAAGAGAATGTGCTAAGCAGGAGATCAAACTGATGGTTGTAAAGAATACATTGTTGCAAAAAGCTCTGGAAAGCCTTGAAGGTGATTACGCTGAGTTGGATGCTGCATTGAAAGGAAATACTGCTATCATGTTTTCTAATTCGGCTAATGCTCCGGCTAAGCTGATTGCTAAATATAAAAAAGAAGGAATACCTTCGCTTAAGGCAGCTTATGTTCAAGAAAGCTTCTATATCGGTTCAGGAAATCTGAGCGCACTGGAAAATATCAAGAGCAAAAATGAACTTATCGGCGATGTTATTGCAGCCCTTCAATCCCCTGCCAAGAATGTTATCTCAGCCCTTCAATCGGGTGGAAATACTATCCATGGCGTCTTAGAAACATTATCTAAGAGATAAATTTTAAACAAAAGAATAATAAACAATTTTAATTTATACAAAAATGGCAGATATCAAAGCTATTGCAGAACAACTAGTAAATTTGACAGTAAAAGAAGTAAGCGAATTAGCTGAAATTCTAAAAACTGAATATGGTATTGAACCGGCCGCTGCTGCTGTTGCAGTTGCTGCAGGACCAGCTGCTGCTGCTGAAGTAGTAGAAGAAAAAACATCTTTCGATGTAATCTTGAAATCAGCAGGAGCTAACAAACTACAAGTTGTTAAAGCTGTAAAAGAACTTACAGGACTTGGTTTGAAAGAGGCTAAAGATCTAGTAGATGGTGCTCCTGGTGAACTTAAAAAAGGAGTAACTAAAGATGAAGCTGACGCATTGAAAAAACAATTAGAAGAAGCTGGAGCCGAAGTTGAACTTAAGTAAAGATAAGTCCTGAGAAAGGATATTTGGTTAGGAACCTTCCTCGAAGAAGGTTCTTAACCTTTTTGCGTCAAAAGTAATAAGTTCAATAAAATAGGTTATCCATGTCTTCAACAACAAATCAAAGAGTCAATTTCGCTTCAATCAAAAATCCGCTTCCTTACCCGGATTTTCTTGAAGTACAGTTAAAGTCATTCCGCGACTTTCTGCAACTTGATACCCCTCCTGAAAGAAGGAAAAACGAAGGCCTATACAAAGTTTTTGCTGAAAACTTTCCTATAGCCGATACACGAAACAACTTTGTATTAGAGTTTTTGGACTACTTCATCGACCCTCCGCGCTATACTATTGATGAGTGTATCGACAGAGGACTGACATATAGTGTTCCTTTGAAAGCAAAGCTAAAACTTTATTGTACAGACCCTGACCACGAAGATTTTGATACAGTTATCCAGGATGTATACCTGGGACTGATTCCATATATGACTGAGAAAGGTACCTTTGTCATCAACGGAGCAGAACGTGTAGTAGTGTCTCAGTTGCACCGTTCACCCGGTGTGTTCTTCGGACAAACGATGCACGCCAATGGTACAAAGCTTTATTCAGCCCGTATCATTCCGTTCAAAGGTTCTTGGATCGAATTTGCTACCGACATCAACAATGTCATGTATGCATACATCGACCGGAAGAAAAAATTACCCGTAACTACATTGCTTCGTGCTATCGGATTCGAAAGCGATAGAGATATCCTTGAGATTTTCGATCTGGCCGAAGAAATTAAAGTTACAAAACAAAATATTAAGAAAGTATTAGGTCGTAAGCTTGCAGCCAGACTTTTAAGAACATGGATGGAAGACTTCGTGGATGAAGATACCGGTGAGGTGACTTCAATCGAGCGTAACGAAGTTATTCTTGAACGTGAAACAGTTCTGGATAAAGACCATCTTGATCTGATTATAGATTCGAACATTGCTTCTATTTTATTGCATAAGGATACGCAAAATATTTCAGATTTTGCCATTATCTACAATACATTGCAAAAGGACCCGAGTAACTCGGAAATAGACGCGGTCCGTCATATATACAGACAGCTTCGTAGTGCTGAACCGGCTGACGATACCAGCGCACGCGAGGTTATAAACAACTTGTTCTTCTCTGAAAAACGCTATGACTTAGGTGAAGTAGGCCGTTACAGACTTAACAAGAAATTGGGCTTGGCGACAAGTACCGATATCCGTGTATTAACGAAAGAAGATATTATTGAAATAATCAAGTTCCTTATCGAGCTGATTAATTCAAAAGCTATCGTTGATGATATCGACCACTTGAGCAACCGTCGTGTCCGTACAGTTGGCGAGCAACTTTTCAACCAGTTTGGAGTTGGTCTTAACCGTATGGCACGTATCATTCGTGAAAGAATGAATGTACGCGACAATGAAGTGTTTACGCCTATCGATCTGATCAATGCGAAAACAATCTCATCCGTAGTAAATACATTCTTCGGTACGAATGCATTGTCTCAGTTTATGGACCAAACCAATCCATTGGCCGAGATTACCCATAAACGTCGTATGTCTGCACTGGGACCGGGCGGTCTTTCCCGTGAAAGAGCAGGTTTCGAGGTGCGTGACGTTCACTATACTCACTACGGACGCCTTTGTCCTATCGAGACTCCTGAAGGTCCGAATATCGGTCTGATTTCATCTCTTTGCGTGTATGCCAAAATTAACGACCTTGGTTTCATAGAAACCCCATATCGTAAAGTTGCGGACAGCAAAGTAGACCTTTCATCAAACGGTATTGTTTATCTTGCTGCCGAAGAGGAAGAAGATAAGCTTATTGCACAGGGTAATGCTCCGTTGAATGACGATGGAACGTTTATCCTTAAACGTGTGAAAGCTCGTCAGGATGCCGACTATCCGGTTATTGCACCGGAAGAAGTTGAGTTAATGGACGTATCTCCTACTCAGATTGCATCTATCGCCGCTTCTTTGATTCCGTTCCTAGAGCATGACGATGCCAACCGTGCACTGATGGGATCGAACATGATGCGCCAGGCTGTACCATTAATGCGTACCGAAGCCCCTATTGTGGGAACAGGTATCGAAGGACAGCTTATCCGTGACTCTCGTACACAGATTGTGGCAGAGGGTGCAGGAGAAGTAGTATATGTGGATGCAAGTACCATTAAAATTAAATATGACCGTACTGCTGACGAAGATTTCGTAAACTTCGACGATGCCGTAAAAACATATAATATACCTAAATTCAGGAAAACAAACCAGAATACAACGATCGACCTTCGTCCTATCTGCCGTAAGGGAGACAGAGTTGTTCTGGGACAAATCCTGACAGAAGGGTATTCTACCGAACAGGGGGAATTGGCTATCGGAAAGAACCTGAAAGTGGCATTTATGCCATGGAAGGGGTATAACTTTGAGGATGCTATCGTACTTAACGAACGTATCGTGCGCGAAGATATATTTACTTCTGTACACGTAGAGGAATTCGTACTCGAAGTACGTGATACCAAGCGTGGTGTAGAAGAATTGACTTCTGATATTCCTAACGTGAGCGAAGAGGCTACAAAAGACCTGGACGAAAGAGGAATTATCCGTATCGGTGCCCGCGTGAGTCCCGGGGATATCCTGATAGGTAAGATCACTCCGAAAGGAGAATCCGATCCTTCACCTGAAGAGAAACTGCTCCGCGCCATCTTTGGTGATAAAGCCGGTGATGTGAAAGACGCGTCATTGAAAGCTTCTCCATCCCTGAAAGGAGTTGTTGTAGGTACAAACCTATTCTCTAAGGCATCCAAGAAAGGTAAAACGAAACTTTCGAGCAAAGCCTTGCTTCCTAAGTTGGATGAAGAGTATGAAGAAAAGATAGCTAAAGTAAAATCAGTATTGGTAGACAAGCTATTGATCTTAACCGATGGTAAAACATCTCAGGGTGTGAAAGATTATCTTAATGTGGATATCATTGCCAAAGGTTCCAAATTTACGAAGAGTGCACTGGACAATATCGATTATGAGTCAATACAGGTGAGCAACTGGACAGCAGATGAGCACAAGAATGAATTGATAAAAGATGTAATCGTTAACTTCCTGCGCAAATATAAAGAACTGGATGCGGAATTGAAACGTAAACGATTCGACCTGACTATCGGGGATGAACTTCCTTCCGGTATTGTTCAGATCGCAAAAGTTTATGTGGCTAAAAAGCGTAAAGTTCAGGTAGGGGATAAGATGGCAGGACGCCACGGTAACAAAGGTATCGTGTCGCGTATCGTTCGTCAGGAGGATATGCCATTCTTACCGGACGGAACACCGGTTGATATCGTATTGAATCCGTTAGGGGTGCCTTCACGTATGAACCTTGGTCAGATATTCGAAACTGTATTAGGTTGGGCCGGAAAAGAGTTGGGTGTGAAATTTGCCACTCCTATTTTCGACGGAGCAAGCCTTGACGATATGAATGCATGGACAGACAAAGCCGGAGTTCCTCGTTATGGTAAAGTTCGCTTATTTGATGGTGGTACAGGAGATCGTTTCGACCAGCATGCAACAGTAGGTATCATCTACATGCTAAAACTGGGCCATATGGTTGAAGACAAGATGCACGCCCGTTCTATCGGACCTTACTCCCTTATTACGCAACAGCCTCTTGGAGGTAAAGCTCAATTCGGGGGCCAGCGTTTCGGAGAGATGGAGGTTTGGGCACTTGAAGCATTCGGTGCGGCTTATATCCTGAGAGAAATCCTGACTATCAAGTCCGATGACGTTGTCGGCCGTTCCAAGGCTTACGAAGCTATTGTGAAAGGTGAGCCAATGCCACAGCCGGGAATACCTGAATCCCTGAACGTATTGCTTCATGAAATGCGTGGTCTGGGATTAAGCGTATCGCTTGACTAAACAATATTAGCCGTTAGCTTTTGGCTTTGAGCCTTTAGCTGACGGATTCTAAATACTCTAACAAACAGCTATTGGCTAATAGCTAACAGCTAACAGCTTTTAAAGGAAAAAAGTAATATGGCTTTTAGAAAAGAAAATAAAGTAAAGAGTAGCTTTTCAAAAATAACCGTGAGTCTTGCCTCTCCCGAAGAAATTCTGGAAGCATCGAGCGGGGAAGTTTTGAAACCCGAAACTATCAACTACCGTACATACAAACCGGAACGTGACGGGCTTTTCTGCGAACGTATATTCGGCCCTGTAAAGGATTACGAATGTCATTGCGGTAAATACAAAAGAATCCGCTACAAAGGTATTGTCTGCGACCGTTGCGGTGTTGAAGTAACAGAAAAGAAAGTTCGCCGCGAACGCACAGGTCATATCCACCTGGTAGTTCCGGTAGCTCATATCTGGTATTTCCGTTCTCTACCTAACAAAATGGGTTATCTTCTGGGTATCCCTACAAAGAAACTGGACTCTATCATTTACTACGAACGTTATGTAGTGATCCAATCAGGTATCGCGGTAGAAGAAGGAGTAGCAGAAAAAGACCTTCTTACAGAAGATGAATACTTGAATATACTGGATAAACTTCCTAAAGAAAATCAATTGTTAGACGATACCGATCCTAACAAATTTATTGCTAAAATGGGAGCCGAGGCCGTTTACGATTTGTTGTCACGTATCAATCTTGATTCGTTGGCAAACAATCTGCGTCACAAAGCCAGTACAGATACATCTCAACAACGTAAGAACGAAGCGTTGAAACAACTTCAGGTTGTAGAAGCGTTCCGTGGATCGAAGGGCAAGAATAAACCTGAATGGATGATCGTTAAGATCGTTCCTGTTATTCCGCCGGAACTTCGTCCGCTTGTTCCGTTGGATGGTGGCCGTTTTGCTACATCCGACCTGAATGACTTGTATCGTCGCGTTATTATCCGTAACAACCGTCTGAAAAGACTTATCGATATCAAAGCACCGGAAGTGATCTTGCGTAATGAAAAACGTATGCTTCAGGAAGCTGTCGATTCATTGTTCGATAACTCACGTAAATCAAGTGCGGTTAAAACAGATGCTAACCGTCCGTTGAAGTCGCTTTCCGACAGTTTGAAAGGCAAACAAGGACGTTTCCGTCAAAACTTGTTGGGTAAACGTGTAGACTATTCGGCCCGTTCGGTAATCGTCGTCGGTCCTGAATTGAAGATGCACGAGTGCGGTATCCCTCAGGATATGGCAGCCGAGTTGTACAAACCGTTTATCATCCGTAAGCTGATCGAGCGCGGTATCGTTAAGACCGTAAAATCAGCGAAGAAAATAGTAGATCGCAAGGAACCTGTTGTTTGGGACATCCTCGAACACGTAATGAAGGGACATCCTGTTTTGCTCAACCGTGCCCCTACACTTCACCGTTTAGGTATACAGGCATTCCAGCCGAAAATGATCGGAGGTAAGGCAATCCAGTTGCACCCACTATCGTGTACGGCGTTCAATGCCGACTTCGACGGTGACCAGATGGCCGTTCACTTACCACTAGGTAATGAAGCTATCCTCGAAGCGCAGATGTTGATGCTTGCATCTCACAATATCCTTAACCCTGCGAATGGCGCACCTATTACTGTACCATCTCAGGACATGGTTCTCGGATTATATTATATTACTAAGATACGCAAGGGAGCTAAAGGCGAAGGCCTTATATTCTACGGACCCGAAGAAGCGATCATCGCTTATAATGAAGGAAAAGTAGATATTCATGCCCTTATTAAAGTATATGTAAATGATCTGGATGAAACAGGAAACGTTGCTAAACTGATGCGTGAAACTACTGTCGGACGTGTTCTTGTTAACGAGAAGACACCGGTAGAAGTAGGTTTTATCAATGAAGTACTTTCTAAGAAATCACTTCGTGATATCATCGGTAACGTGATCAAAGTAGCCGGAGTTGCTAAAACAGCCCAGTTCCTCGACGATATAAAAGACTTAGGATATACAATGGCATTCCGTGGAGGATTATCGTTCAATCTTGAGGATGTAATCATACCGGAAGAAAAAGATGAATTGGTACTTCAGGGTTATGACGAGGTTGAGCAGATAATGAATAACTACAACATGGGATTCATTACCTACAACGAACGTTACAATCAGATTATTGATACATGGACTCACGTTAACTCCAGATTGTCAAATATCCTGATGAAACAATTATCGGAAGACAATCAGGGATTCAACTCTGTATATATGATGTTGGATTCAGGAGCCCGTGGTTCGAAAGAGCAGATCCGTCAGTTGTCAGGTATGCGTGGTTTGATGGCAAAACCCCAGAAGAGTGGAGCTGAAGGTGCTCAGATTATTGAGAACCCGATCCTTTCCAACTTTAAAGAAGGTCTGTCGGTGTTAGAGTACTTTATCTCTACCCACGGTGCGCGTAAAGGTCTTGCGGATACAGCTTTGAAAACAGCCGATGCCGGTTACTTAACCCGTCGTCTGGTTGACGTTTCTCAAGATGTTATCATCAATGAAGAAGATTGTGGAACACTTCGCGGACTTGTTTGTACAGAGTTGAAGAACAACGAAGAAGTTGTGGCTTCTCTTTACGAACGTATCTTAGGCCGTGTATCTGTTCACGATATACAACATCCGTTGACAGGCGAACTAATCGTTAAATCGGGTGAAGAAATCAAAGAAGATACCGCAGCCAAAATTCAAAACTCTCCTATCGAAAGTGTTGAAATACGCTCGGTGCTTACCTGTGAATCAAAAAAAGGTGTTTGTGGAAAATGTTATGGACGTAACCTTGCCACAGGGCGAATGGTTCAGCGTGGTGAGGCTGTCGGCGTAATCGCAGCACAGTCAATCGGTGAGCCGGGTACACAGCTGACACTTCGTACATTCCACGTTGGGGGTATCGCCTCTAACATTGCTACCGAAAGTAGTATCGTTGCAAAATATGACGGAGTATTGGAAATCGACGATCTGCGTATCGTAGAAGCAATTGATGAAACCGGTAAAAAGACACAAATCGTAGTTAGCCGTTTGGTTGAACTTCGTTTGGTTGACCCGAATACTAAAATTGTCCTTCTTACTCACAATATACCTTATGGTTCCAAACTTTATTTCAAAGATGGGGCCAAAGTGAAGAAAGATGACCTTATCTGCGAATGGGATCCGTTTAACGCAGTTATTATTTCTGAAGCAACCGGACGTATCAAATTTGAAAATGTTATTGAGAATGTAACATACAAAGTTGAGTCGGACGAACAAACCGGTTTGAAAGAAAAGATTATCGTTGAATCACGTGATAAAACCAAAGCACCGGAGGCTCATATCCTTGACGAAAAAGGGAATATGATGAAAATGTACAGCTTACCATTAGGTGCTCACATAGTAAAAGATGATAATGACACTATCAAAGCCGGAGATGTACTTGTTAAGATTCCTCGTGCCGTAGGTAAAGCGGGTGATATCACGGGAGGTTTGCCTCGTGTGACCGAGTTGTTCGAGGCTCGTAATCCTTCCAACCCTGCTGTGGTATCTGAAATCGACGGAGAAATCTCATTTGGTAAGATCAAACGTGGTAACAGAGAGGTTATAGTTACGTCTAAACTTGGAGAAGTGAAGAAGTACCTTGTTCCTCTTTCGAAACAGATCCTTGTGCAGGAGAATGACTTCGTAAGAGCAGGTATGCCATTATCGGACGGAGCAACCACTCCTTCGGATATTCTGGCTATCATGGGACCAACAGCTGTTCAGGAATACATTGTAAACGAAGTACAGGATGTATATCGTCTGCAAGGTGTGAAGATCAACGATAAACACTTCGAAGTAATTGTGCGTCAGATGATGCGCAAGGTAGAAGTGATTGATCCGGGAGATACACGCTTCCTTGAACAACAGGTTATCGATAAATACGATGTAATGGAAGAGAATGACCGAATCTGGGGCAAAAAAGTAGTCCTTGATGGTGGTGATTCTGCAACATTCGAGCCGGGACAGATTGTAACCGCACGTAAACTGAGAGATGAGAACTCTATGCTCAAACGTAGAGACCTTCGCCCGGTAGAAGTGCGTGATGCAATTCCTGCTACAGCTAACCAAATACTTCAGGGTATCACACGTGCAGCCCTTCAAACTCAAAGCTTTATGTCGGCCGCTTCGTTCCAGGAAACTACAAAAGTACTGAACGACGCTGCTATCAACGCGAAAGTGGACAGGCTGGAAGGTTTGAAAGAGAACGTAATCTGTGGACACTTGCTTCCTGCAGGTACAGGTCAGCGTGAATTCGAAAAACTTGTAGTTGGTACCAAAGAAGACTTTGACAGAATTGCTGCTACGAGAAAGACTGTTGTAGATTTTGACGCCGTAGAATAATTAATTATTCTTTTATATAGTTAGAAGGAGGGGTGATGTAATGTCACTCCTCTTTTTTTATTGTACAAATTTTAAGCATCCCATTTGCCGTACTCTATGTTGTGATAATATCAAGCCGGTGATTGCAAGTCGCCTTGTAACGGGACTGTAAAGTACTATATCGGAATATCAATTATTTTGTTTTTGTATTTTCTTGGAAGTTAGTTAAGAATTGATAGGCTATCCCTCCTGTTAAGCCTTTGTTTCCATTGTTTAGGAAAGTGACAGGATAAAAAGTGTATAAATGCTTCAATTTAAATACGCTATGTTCCTGTAACCGTTGATTATCAATTTCTAAAAAAAAAGCTATCTAAAAAACATTCCTCTTTTCTACTATCTAAGCTCAAGTGAATCTTTATAAAAATGACACAAATAATGCTCAAAAATGACATAAAGATTCTTTTAGTATATAAAATAGTCATAATTGTTAAATATTGCACTTTTTTATAAATTTTTGTACATAATTGAAAAATTGTTGTACATTTGTCGACTATAAAAATGAGATCTATCACTATGAACGTTTATTTGTCGATTAATAATCATTTTGAGTCATTTCTGAGTTTTATTATTTCATAATGAAAATAACATGGCAAATATAAAATCATATTGAAACAGTCGAATATGTAGTACTAATCTAAAAAGAGTGTGTGTAATATGAAAAAAAGGTTGTTATTGATTCTATCCTGCTTATTTCTAAGTATCGGATACATTGCGGCACAAACAACAAAGATCACGGGGACTGTTGTTGATGATCTGGGAGAGCCCGCCATAGGCGTATCTGTGGTAGTGAAAGGTACTACTATCGGTACTGTAACTGATGTTGAGGGAGTGTTCTCTATTAATCTTCCCGAAGGAAAATCAACATTGGTATTCTCCCTGATAGGGATGAAATCGAAAGAAGAAACTGCCAGAGCAGAGATGAGGGTGGTATTGGAACAAGATGCCAAAGTAATGAATGAAGTTGTGGTAACAGCAATGGGCATACAACGCGATCAGAAGATATTAGGATATGCTGCTACTCAAATCAAATCAGATGAAATATCAGCAGCGAAATCCGGATCTGTAATGAGTGGCTTGAACGGTAAGGTAGCCGGAGTTAATATTTCGACAGCAGGACCTACCGGAACCTCACAAAAGGTACTGATCCGTGGTATATCTTCTTTTAATAATAATAATCCTCTGTATATTGTTGATGGTGTACCAATTACGAATGAGCGTTTAGGGACTGATTATGTAGACTTTGGCAATAGTGCCAATGACATAAACTCTGAAGACGTGGAATCCGTAACTGTATTGAAAGGTGCGTCAGCAACTGCACTTTACGGTTCGCGTGCAGCTAATGGTGTTATAATGATAACAACTAAAAGAGCAAAAAATGAAAAGCTCACTATATCTTATGACGGTGCGTTTACTGCATCAAATGTTCTCCGTGTTATGCAGACCCAAGACCTGTATGGACAAGGCTGGGGTGCTTGGGACAGGGCAGAGAATGGTTCGTGGGGGCCACGCCTCGATGGAACTATCCATGAGTGGGGGTCAGATCAACTGGATCCAGTAATGACAAAGCCTTTTTCGTATGTGAAAGATAATATCCGTAACTTTTACAAGACCGGTTCCGAATTAAATAATGTTCTATCGGTACGCTATGGAACAGATAAACTCGGAATTTATGCCTCTTATGGAAATGTAAGCAGTAATGGAACCTTGCCTAATGATGGTGATAAATATTCACGTAATACAATTTCTTTGCGCGGAAATGCGAAATGGGATAAGTTCTCACTTGATGTATCTGTCAACTTTGCTCGTAAAGATATCCGTCGTACAGAACAAATGGAGATGGAACTTTTACAGCATGCAGTGGATGTAAACTATTCAGAAATGAAGAACTATAATGATGAACGTTATAATCTTGATAACTATTATACTTTCTATGCCACTAACCCTTACTGGATGGTTGACAATAACTATTATTTATATCAGGATAACCATACATACGGTAAGATTGAAGCTTCTTATCAATTGTTTGGAGGACTTAAAGCCACTGCACGGCTAGGTGGAGACTTTCTTAATTATGACAGAGAAAATATAAATGCTAAAACGTCTTTTTCCCCAGGATCTTATAGCGATTTGGGAGGTGCGACTCCACAAAATGGATACTATTCAAATTACAGATATAACAGAGATCAGTTAGATGCGACAGCATTCCTCTCTGCAGATTATAAAATAGCAGACTTCACTATTGGCGGTACAGCGGGGTGGAACCTGAATCAACGTACATATCAATATACAGGAGGATATGTAAATGGATTAGATGTTCCTGGATGGTACAATTTGCAAAATACAACATCGGCCGCCATTTCCGAACAGTATTCCGAAAGAAGGCGCTTAATCGGAGTATTTGGACAAGCTGAAATAGGCTACAAAAACTTCGTGTATCTGAATCTATCGGCCCGTAACGATTTATCGTCTACATTGCCAAAAGATAAAAATAGCTATTTCTATGGAGGGGCCAATGTTTCCCTTATTCTTACAGAGCTGCTTCCTACACTGAAAAATAGTAAAGTAGACTTCTTGAAAATACGTGCAGCTTTAGGACAAACAGGTAATGATACAGATGTTTACCGGACTTCGTCATGGTATACACCATTAACTTCTTCCACCTTCTATTACACACGTTTACCTATTGGTGGTGTATCGGGACTTAGTGAAAATAACAGACTGCCAAACTCGGATTTGAAACCTGAAATAACTACAGAATATGAATTGGGATTGCAAGGTAACTTTTTCGATAACCGGGTTCATGTAGACTTTTCTTATTATAACAAACGTACCAAAAACCAGATCATACCGGCTACACTTGCTCCTGAATTAGGCTATACAACCGAAACTAAAAACATAGGTCTTTTGGAAAACAAAGGGGTAGAAATCGCTGCCGGTGTGACTCCGATCCGCACAAAAGACTGGGAATGGACAGTGAATGGTACATTTACCAAAAACACAGGTAAGGTACTTAAACTTTGGGATGAAATAAAAGAATACAATATCTACTCTTGGCGCGGTGTAGAATATAAGATGAGACTAGGCGAAGAAATAGGAACGTTTCAGATACCGGACGTTGCCCGCGTAGAGGATGAAAATAGCCCTTATTATGGTTATACAATCATTACCTCCAGCAATGGATTGCCTACCCCGTCAACCACTAAGAAAAAAGTGATCGGCTCATCACAACCAGATTTTATTTTGGGATTAAATACTGCTCTTAAATACAAAAACTGGGGATTAACAATTGTGGGAGACTGGCATAAAGGAGGATGGATGGCATCCAATACATCGTATATTACGCATTTCAATGGTAATTCAACTCAAACAGTGTTTAATGAACGTAATACCTTTATTTATCCACATTCTGTTAAAATAGTAAATGGCGAGTATGTGGAAAACAATATTCCTGTATCAAGCAGTTCATTCAGTTCTTTTGGTAATTATTCGAGCAACCCTTTGGTTAGGGATGATATGGTTATACCTAAAGATTTCTTTAAGATCCGTGAAATAACACTATCTTATGATGTGCCGAAGAAGTTTCTAAACTCTACACCTTTAAGTAAGGTTGTAATAAGTTTCATTGGCCGAAACCTTTTCTTATTTACTCCTAAGAAAAATAACTATGTAGACCCTGAGGTTGCAAATATGGGTAACGACCTGACTTCCGAATTCGGAGAAATATCCAGTGCTGCTTCTTACAGAAGTTTAGGAGGAGCTATTAAGGTAGAATTTTAATCAATCTAACGAAGAAAAAAATATGAAAAAGAAGAAATTTTTATATAAAACCTTGTTGGTGTTTTTGTCAAGTATATCACTTATTTCATGTGATGAGTATTTAGATATCAACAATAACCCGAATTATCCTACAGAAGCGACACTGGGAACCTTACTGCCTTCTACGGGAGCCACTACTGTAGCTCAATGGGGATTAAACGGGCAGTTACTAGGTGATTTATGGAATCAGTATGTGACTCAGGGAAATACTACTAATCAGTATAATACAACTGTAAATTATACCCTAAATCAGGATTCATACAATGCATTTTGGACCAATGCTTATGCTAATACATTGCCTGACTTAAAAATAATGGTTTCCCTTGCAGAAGAAAAGAGTGCTTGGAACTATTGGGTAATTGGTAAGATATTGACAGCGTACAACTATCATATGCTTACAGACTTTTATGGTGATATACCATTTACAGAAACTCTCAATGCGAATGAATATAGATCCCCAAAATATGATGATAGTAAGACTGTTGTATATCCAGGAATTATTAATCTCTTAGATGAAGCAATTGCAAAGGCTCCAGATGCTAAAGGAGGATCGAATCCTGTTATTACTACAGGAGATTATTTCTTTGGAGGAAATATTGACAAATGGATTGCTTTTGCTAAAAGTTTGAAACTGAAACTTTATATGCGCGATTTTGAGGCAAATAAAACACAGATAGCTTCTTTGATTAACGCTGGAGGGTTGCTTACAGAAGATTGTGCCTTTACGGCTTTTGAGGATGCAACCAACAAAGGAAATCCTTTATATGAGTATAATATCCGTCAATTAAATACACGGGTAAATATAAGAGCTTGTCATACGTTTCTTGAATTTTTGTTAGCCTCAAATGATCCACGCATCGAACAAGTATATGAAATAACTTCTGCTGCGACAGACTCTATTGCTAAAGGACAAACACTTACAACAAGAGAAATGTACGGAGGACTACCATGTGGTACCAAACCATCTTCAGATCCTAAAGGAGAAGATCCTGTGCCTCTTACCAAATCGTCAGCGTACAAGCAAGCTTTCTCCGATGCTGTGTATTTGATGAATACTGCAGAATCATATTTTCAGGTAGCTGAAGCGCAGGCAAGACTAGGTAAAACTGCAGAGGCTAAAACTGCTTATGAAGAAGGTGTGCGTCAGGCATTTGCACGTTGGGGATATAATGCGGCTGATTTCATAAAAACAGGGGGGGCGTATGCTTTCAATAGCTCATCTCTAGATACTATGTTGAAGAGCATTTTAACTCAAAAATGGATAGCAGGAGTAAAAGCCAATTCGTGGGATTCATGGATGGATCGTAACCGTACAGGTATTCCTGCAATTAGCGATGCTCAAAAAGTGCGTGTAAGCAATGTTACTCCGGGATTAGAGGCAGATTATGAGTTGGGAACTTTGATCGCTCCAGGTGAAACAGTCCTTCAGCCAAGAGAGATCCCTCGGCGATTGCCTGTACCAAACGTGTCGGCTCTGTACAATCCTAATGCTCCGGCGACTCAACCTACACAAGAACCTCTATGGTGGCAGGTCGCTAAAGACAAGTAATATGAAACATCAATTCCAATTTTAGTATTCAGTACTTAATAAAATAAAATATGAAACAAATAAAATATATTCCATTCTTATTCTTGCTACTTCTGGGATTCTTTTCCTGCGATACATATGGAGATTATGAAATTGAATATTCTTCCATTCATCCCTTAGGTGGTAAATACAGAGTGATAGTAACAGATGAAGCGGGGACACAGGTGTATAAAAACTATTGTGAAATTTCCAATACAATAGATGGTTCCACTACTCAGTGCTGGTTGCGCATCGGAGGTTATGCTCTTAGTGGATCAAATGCTTATTCAATTAATGGAAAAATCAATTGTGATTTAGGTTCTCTTGCTTTTTCAGGAACTAATATTGAGAACTTAGCCGGGAATGTAGCCACCTCTACCACCACATTTACCCTTACAGGTGGAAAGGTCACGCTAAAAGGTGCAACTGCGCCGTCAGGTACTGTGGCGGATGCTATATCTTTCACTTTTACAAATTCACGGTTCCCAGGAAAGACTTATAAAGCAGAAGGCTATCGTTTCACTGGTTGGGCTGAAGACTAAAAATTGCTGATCAATAATAAATTGTAAAATCAAAAGCCCGGAGTTCTTATTGCCTCGGGCTTTATACTAAAAGGGGGGAATTATGTCCGTGTCATCCCTCAACTTCAAAAGAACGGGCATCATACAAACACTATAATGCAGTGATGTATCAATCTTGGAAGGGACTGATAGCTTACCTCAAGCCAGTCTCTTTCACCCCTTTTTATTATCTTTGTATAGAGTATTTATGTTCTACGCTTAGGATACCCTTGCATATAATCCGTTCTTCGAAAACTGGAGTCCTGACCATTCCCACCGATTCCATCAATCTGATGGAAGCCGTGTTTTCCGAGTCGGTTATTCCATAAACTTCATTTACTCTGGTTATCTTAAAAGAATAATCTATGAGCAGTCTCAATATCTCTTTTGCAAAGCCGCAGTTCTGATATTTGGGAGAAATGTTGCATCCGATTTCAGTACTATTGTCTTCTATCTTTAGAGCACAGTCACCAATAAGTTTTCCGGTATTCTTACTGATAATAGCCAGCCCAATCCATTCTCCTCTTTTTCTAAAGTCGGGATTACTGTTTCTATTTACAAAGTCCAGAGTGTGTTCTTTTGTGAATGGTTCCCAATATTAGTATTTGGCAACCTCCGTTAGTGAACGATAAGAGAAAATATCCTCAACGTCAGTTATGGCTATGGGTCTAAGTAAAACTCGTTTTGAGAGAATGAAATCTGGTATTTCTTTATTCATGTTTGAAACCTAAATCACTCAGGATGACTTTCTCATCTTCCAAAGCATTTATAACTGTATAGGCAAAGTATTCCCGTCGTAACGGGTATTCATTCCTCAACTTTTTGAAAGCATCAGGAGAAGCCTTTAAACGGCTAAAATCATTCAGCGGATTATAAGTATTCAGTATTGCTTCGTGAATCCGGTCGTCCATTCCAGAATACTGTTCCATGTCTATTACCGGATTGACAGGGGCAGGTTCTTTAACCAACGAAACAGGCTGTTTATTAAATCCGTAAAGGTCTGCAATCGATCCCAGCGACATACGCGTTGCATTTGCTTTGCCGTCGGCAGAATAACCTGCGATATGAGGAGTGGCGATATCCACCATATTGAGATATTCCAAATCGATCCGGGGTTCATTCTCCCAGCAGTCGATAATGGCACCCGATATCTTATTCTCCTTAATTGCGTCTTTAATAGCTCCGGTGTCTATTATCCCTCCACGTGCAGAGTTAATGATAACAGGCTTTTTCTTCAGTAAAGAGAAGAATTCTTCATCCGCCAGATGATACGTTTTATATTCACCTTCTTTTATCAGAGGAGTATGGAATGTAATTATATCCGCCTCATCCATTATCGTTTGCAGGCTGACAAAGCTATTATCTTTTTCCTGCGCTTGTCTTGGCGGATCGTTCAGAAGAATTTTCATTCCTAATATTTCACAGGCTTTTGCTACCTTCTTACCTACATTACCCACCCCGACAATGCCTATTGTTTTATCTCTTAAGTCAAAACCTTTTTTCCGGGCAATGGTAATAAGGGAAGACACCACATACTGCATTACTGAACCGGAATTACACCCAGGAGCATTTTTCCAGATAATACCATGCGCATCACAATATGCAGTATCTATATGGTCATAACCAATGGTAGCGGAACAAATTAGCTTTACATTACTTTCCTTCAATATGCTTTCGCCAAAATGGGTCACTGTACGAACAATCAATGTGTCCGCATTTTTTATCGTATCCTGTGTAAAAGCTGAACCATCGAGATAAGTTACATCTCCAAAATGCTCAGCTATTCCTTTCAGATAGGGTATATTTTTATCTGCTATTATTTTCATTAGTCAATTTATGAAACATATTTTCTATCGAGTCTATTTCCGCTATTTCGTGGTCTGCGATAAGCTGACCTTTATCCAACAGGATAAATCTTGAACAGATATCTTTTACCTCATGCAGGATATGTGTCGAAAACAGCACCACCTTATTTATAGATAAATCTATAAGCAGATCATTCAGACTTTCGCGTTGGTTAGGGTCCAGTCCACTGGTTGCCTCGTCCAGAATCAGGAATAAAGGGTCGTTAACCAAAGCCTGTGCAATTCCTACCCGTTGCCTGTTTCCTTTCGACAAGTCCTTTATCTTCTTCTTATACTCTTTTTGCAGGCCTGTTTGCTCCATCACTTCTGATATACGTTCTTTACCTGCATCGTATATTCCGGCGACATAACTAAGGTATTCCTTTACATACATATCTTCATATAAAGGGTTATCCTCGGAAAGATAGCCTGTTTGCCGCTTTATTTCCAGAGCATTCTCAAAAAGGTCTTTCCCTGAAAAACTTATATGCCCGCTATCCGGCCGGATAATTCCCGCCAGAATTTTCATCAGGGTAGACTTTCCTGCTCCGTTGACACCCAGCAGTCCGATAATCTCCCCTTTATTCATAGAGAAACTCACATCCGATAATGCGACCTGATTGCCATAGCTCTTCGATATATGTTCTATCTGTATCAAATACTTCTGTTTTAATAATTAAGGGTATAAAAATAACAAATCTCCCTGACATTAATCAGGGAGACTTGCCTTATTCGTATTCAAAATCGTTATGATCTTGCTTTCAGCTCCTTGTCAAGAGTATAGATACCGAATCCGTTATCCTTGATCATTTTCAGCGCATCGATATATCCCTGTGCTGTAGATTCTTCTTCTACCTGCTCGTTTACAAACCATTGCAGCATGCTTTCTGTAGCATAGTCCTTTTCTTCACGGGCTATAGTAACCAGATTGTTAATCATAGCGGTTACTTTTTGCTCATGTACCAGCGTGTCTTCAAAGGCTGCCAACGGAGATTGCCATGACTGAGCAACTTTTGCTATTGGTTTTAAATCCACTTTACCACCTCTTTCAATTACATAATTGAAAAGTTTCATTGCATGTTGCTGTTCTTCGTCAAACTGGTTTTTGAACCAATGAGCGAAACCGGGTTTACCATCTGCAGCAAAGTGAGCAGACATTGATAGATAAAGATATGCAGACCAGAATTCTGCATTGATTTGCGCATTTAATGCGGCTTCTAATTTTTTACTTAACATAATAATGATATTTTTGATGATAGTTATTGTTCTGAACAATTTAGATACAATATTACAAATATAATATTAACTCATCAAAAAATATAGATATTTGTTAACAGGATATTGATAATAACTATAAAGCCGGCTATCTCAAATACTATAATAAAATATATATAATTATATTTCTAAAAAATATCAAAAACAATCATTAATGTTTATCGTTTAATTAAGTGAAGAATAGTATTTAATGCAACATTATCTAATAGTGACCTACTTTGTTGCTGTAGATGCAAAAGTAATAAATAGGTCCGCGACCTTAAATGTATGTTTCAAAAGTTAAAAACTTATCGGCAAATACATTTATCTTTGTACGCATTTATACAAAACTGAACCGAGCCAATAGAATATAAATGAAGAAATACTGGCAAATACTGAAAAAATATTCGCTTAGTCTTATTATCAGCCCTTTTCTTGTACTGATAACGGTAATGAGCGAAACCATACAGCCTCTGTATATGGCTGACATAATTGACAATGGTGTAATGCCGAAGGATTTGTCGGTAATAACCGGTGTCGGCATCAAGATGGTTGCAGTGTCTCTGATAGGATTGATAGTCAGTATCATTAACGTATATGTATCGTCCCGCGCATCCATCGGATTTGGCACGGACCTGAGGTCGGGCCTTTTCAACAAAATACAGCAGCTTTCATTTACCGAAATAGACCGTTTCAATTCGGCGTCATTAATCACCCGGCTTACAAACGATATATCACGCATCCAGCAGGTAATACTGATGGGAATGCGGCTGATGCTGCGCTCCCCGCTGATGCTGGTTATGGCTATATTCTTTGTAATCAAGATCAATACCGATTTAGCCCTGATACTTATCGGAGCTGTGCCTGTTCTGGGAATCAGTGTATTCCTCATCCTTCGTAAAGGTTTTCCATTATTTATGAAGGTACAGCAAAAAGTCGATAACCTGAATGCCGTAGTAAGGGAGAACCTGATTAATATCCGGGTGGTGAAATCCTTTGTCAGAGAAGATTTTGAGAGTAAAAAGTTCACCCGTAGTAGCGAAGACCTGCGCGACATGGTTGTCAGGGCATCCAATATAGTTGTTACGATGTTTCCTGTCATGCAGCTGATAATGAACGTATCTACCATCGCCATCCTTTGGGCAGGCGGGGGAAAGGTTATATCCGGTGAACTGAAAGTAGGAGAACTGATCTCATTCGTGAATTATCTGGTGCAAATATTGATGGCTCTGATGCTGCTTTCGATGGTAATAATGGGAATTGCTCGAGCCTCGGCTTCATCGGAACGCATACTGGAGGTACTCGATACAGAGCCTTCATTGGCCGATACTAAAGAAGGCTTGCTGAATAAACACAAGATGGTTAAAGGAGAGGTCACATTCCGCAATGTCTATTTCCGTTATAGCGGAGGAGAGAACGATGTCCTTAAAGATATCAGCTTCCATGCCCGCCAGGGAGAAACCATAGCGGTGGTAGGAGCAACAGGCGCGGCAAAGAGTTCAATGCTCCAGCTTATTCCCCGACTGTATGATACTACAG
This sequence comes from Dysgonomonas gadei ATCC BAA-286, assembly GCF_000213555.1. Lineage (GTDB taxonomy): Bacteria > Bacteroidota > Bacteroidia > Bacteroidales > Dysgonomonadaceae > Dysgonomonas > Dysgonomonas gadei. Next base: position 133,442 of record NZ_GL891985.1, on the reverse strand, counting down.
GGGGCGAAGTTTTGATAGACGGGATAAACGTGAAAGATTATAGTTTGGATGAACTTCACTCGGAGATAGGCATGGTATTGCAAAAGAACGAATTGTTTACAGGTACTATTATAGATAATCTCCGTTGGGGAAAACCCGATGCTACGACAGAAGAGGTAGAGGAAGCAGCTAAAGCAGCACAAGCACATGACTTCATTATGTCCTTCACTGACGGATACAATACACTGCTAGGGAGGGGTGGCATAAACGTGTCAGGTGGGCAAAAACAACGGATTTGTATAGCCCGCGCCCTGTTACGCAAGCCTAAGATACTCATTCTCGACGATAGTACCAGTGCTGTGGACTCGGAAACCGAGCAAAAGATCCGCCACAACCTCGACAACCTGCTTCACGACACAACTGTGTTTATCATCACACAACGGATAAACACGATGCAGTCTGCCGACAGAGTTATTGTACTCGAAGACGGAGAGATAGATGCCATCGGCAAGCCATCTGAATTGATTGAAAATTCGGAAGTGTATAAGGAAATATATAACTCACAGCAAATAGCATTCTGAGACATGGCACACGGAGACCACTACAAGCATACAGGAAAACCAACGGAGGGAAGGAAAACATTCCTGCGGCTAATGTCATATCTTACCTGCGATAAGAAGCTGCTCTCGGTGATCGGCTTTCTTATTATTGTCAGCATAGTATCCAGTTTGCTGGGTTCATATATGCTTCGTCCTATTATCAACGACTATATTCTGCCGGGTGATTTCAACGGGCTTGTAAAAATACTTCTCGTATTGGCAGGTATTTATCTGGCCGGAGTCGTAGCTACTTATATCCAGTACATTCTTCTGAATAAAATAGGGCAGAATACAGTGACCCGCATGCGTACCGACCTGTTCAAAAAGATGGAACAGTTACCTATCAAATATTTCGACACCCATCAGCATGGCGACCTGATGAGCCGCTATACGAACGATATAGACCAGATAAGTACAGCGCTCACCGACAGCCTGTCCGATATGCTTTCCAGCGCGCTGATGCTGGTAGGCATCTTTGCACTGATGATATACATCAGCCCGATATTAACGCTGGTAACCCTGATTACCGTTCCGCTTATGTTTATTAGTGCTAAACTGATCGTAAAACGCAGCCGTAAGTATTTTAAGGCTCAGCAGGAAACACTGGGAGAGGTAAACGGATACATCGAAGAAATGATAAGCGGGCAAAAGGTCATCAAGGTATTCGGACACGAAAGGAAGGTAGAAGCCGACTTTGATGTAATCAATCAGAATCTGAAAGGAAAATCCGAGAAAGCACAGTTCTATTCAGGTATGATGATGCCCGTAATGCAGAACCTGAACACGTTGAACTATGTCATTATCACCATTGTGGGAGCATTGCTTGCTATATTCAGAGGTTTTGATGTCGGTGGACTTGCTGCTTTTCTGCAATATTCACGCCAGTTCGGGCGGCCGATAAACGAGCTTGCGAGCCTGTACAATAGCATCCAGGCTGCGATAGCAGGGGCTGAACGTATCTTTCAGGTGATAGATGAAGATCCTGAACAAGGTGATGCACTCGATGCCGTCAGCCTCCGTAATGTAAAGGGCGATCTGGAAATGAAAGACGTCTACTTCGGCTACAAACCTGAGAAACTCATTCTGAAAGGGGTATCCCTGCATGCTACTCCCGGAACTAAGATTGCACTGGTCGGTGAAACCGGAGCGGGCAAAACCACGATACTCAATATGCTGCCCCGCTTCTTTGATATCAAATCGGGGGAAATAACTATAGATGGTATTTCTACCCGGAATATCAGACGAGAAGATCTTCGCAGGTCAATGGCCATCGTTTTGCAGGATACTCATTTATTCACGGGGACTGTGCGCGAGAATATCCGCTTCGGACGACTCGACGCAACTGACGAAGAGGTAGTACAGGCCGCAAAGCTGACAGCCGCACATTCTTTTATCAAACGTTTGCCGCAAGGTTATGATACTATACTCGAAAATGATGGGGCAAACCTTAGTCAGGGGCAACGTCAGTTGCTCAATATCGCACGTGCGGCTGTAGCCGACCCTCCGATACTACTGCTCGACGAAGCTACAAGTAATATCGATACACGCAGCGAACTGCTTATACAGAAAGGACTCGACCAACTGATGGAAGGCCGTACCAGCCTGATTATAGCCCATCGCCTGTCTACAGTCATGAATGCGGATAGGATTCTGGTAATGGATCATGGACAAATCATAGAGCAAGGCAGCCATAAAGAATTGCTGGAGATGAAAGGCAAATATTATTCTTTATATCAGGAACAATTCGAAGAATTTTAAATTTTCTATAATTCATGCCTTCTTTTATAATATAGATAAAGTTTTCGGAAAAAGGTAAAACTTATTTTTGATTAGTTGTTATTTGGCTATTATGATCAAAACATTTAACTTACACAAGCATTATTTTTAGAAACCAATACAATATTTTCAAAACTATGGAAAATACACATTACAAGGGAGATCTGTACCCTGATGCACTTCACCTGTTCAAAAAGAAAAGGATTACTAATATGAATAAAATCCAGGAGTTTCTGAGTCAGGAATATCCTGATAATCTGGTCGCAATTGACGATGCCTTGGAAAGACTGAAAAGTTACCGGAAAAGTATGGGATTGCGTTATCTCATTATTGGAGCTGCACTTATCTTTATAGGGATAGCGGCGGCGCCCTTTATAGAGGAAGGAGGAATAATAGGTTCGGCTTTACGAGGTGCTTCGGTTGGCGGGGGGTTCGTGTTGCTAATACAAGGGTACATAAATAGGAATTGCTAGTCGTACACTCTACTGCTAAACCAACCTTCTATTAAACATTAAAAACTCCTGTGCAAGATTAAAACTTTCGGACTTTAGAGTTGTTAATAACTCTGAAGTTTATTTCTCCGTAAAATAGTATGAGGTTCTTAAGTCAGTTGAAAAGAGAAGAATAAACAATCTATAGACTGTAAGAAAAATTAACCGTAGATAGTACTTTTATATGGAATAATCTTGTACTTTTGGGGCAATTTTCAATATGAGAATGCATGAAAGAAAATCATAAAGTCCCGTTTAGCGCTCTCGGTGTAACGCTTGCTATCGGTATCGTATTCGGCGACATAGGTACATCCCCTTTGTATGTGATGAGGGCTATTCTGAATGCCCTGCCTGCCGGACAACTTACACGTCCCGACTATATTTTGGGTGCTGTGTCTTGTGTTATCTGGACGCTGACGATCCAGACCACTCTTAAATATGTTATCATTACCCTTCGCGCCGATAATAAAGGGGAAGGTGGAATACTCTCACTATATGCTCTCGTGCGTCAGAAATACCGTTGGGCATATGTTCTGGCAGGGCTGGGAGCAGCCACACTGCTTGCCGACGGTATCATTACTCCTGCAATGACCGTAATGTCGGCAGTGGAAGGGCTGAATACAATTGCCCCCCATATTCCTGTTATACCCGTCACTATAGCTATAGTTCTCATACTGTTTCTCGTCCAGCCATTTGGTACAGGTTCCCTGGGGAAATACTTTGGTCCGTTGATGATAGCATGGTTTACTATGATGGCAGTTATGGGTATGAGCCAGCTAGTCACTGATGTCACTGTATTGAGGGCGTTCAATCCGATGTATGCGATTAACTTTCTCATTGCTGTTCCACAAACAATGATTATACTGGGTGCAGTATTTCTTTGTACCACAGGAGCGGAAGCTCTTTATTCCGACTTAGGACATTGCGGTCTGAAGAATATCCGCGTATCATGGATATATGTGAAGATAGCACTTATTGTTAACTACCTGGGACAGGCAGCATGGATAATTAACAGTCACGGCAAAGTAACCCACGACATCAACCCGTTTTTTGCCATGATGCCCGAATGGTTTAGCCTTATCGGGGTGCTAATGGCTACACTTGCCGCCATTATAGCCAGTCAGGCACTTATCAGCGGTTCGTTCACAGTCATCAGTGAGGCTATATCCCTTAATATCTGGCCAAATGTAAAAATTCAATATCCGACTAATATAAAAGGACAACTCTATATCCCTTCCATCAACCATATGATGATGGTCCTATGTATCATTATCATTCTTACCATGCAGTCCTCTATGAAACTGGAAGCAGCTTACGGGCTTGCTATTACCCTGAGCATGCTGATGACAAGTGTGCTGTTGTTCCTTTATTTTATGAAGAATAACAGGCCCTTATGGTTTAGTATTCCGTTGACTTTATTCTTTGTGGTTATTGAATTCAGTTTCTTCCTTGCCAATATGCAGAAGTTTGCCCACGGAGGTTTTGTACCTATCGTTATAGCTAGTATACTACTGCTATTCATGTACTCATGGTATAACGGACGGAGGATAAAACGCCATTATACTGTCTACGATCAGGTAGACGAGCAATATATCAATCAGATTATCCGTATCAGTAAGGATGAAACCGTACCTAAAGCGGCAACTCATCTGGTGTATATAGTAAAAGCCAACAACAAGAACTTCCTTGAAAGTAAAATAGCATACTCTTTATTTAAAGGGACTCCTAAGCGCGCCGACACTTATTGGTTTGTCCGTATCAAAAGGACGGATGAACCATACGAATTCAGCTATGAAACGACGGTGTATGTGCCGAAAAAGGTATTCCGTATCAATATCAGAGCAGGATTTAAGCTGGGTATCCATACCGATAAGTATGTAACACTAATCGCAAATGAACTGGAGCGTCACGGACTTGTCGACCTCACCACGCGCTATCCTTCTATGCAGGAAGGAAATGATAAGAGAGGCGATTTCAAGTATATGGTAGTGGACCGTATATTTCGCAATGTACACATGAATCCATCGCGTCAGATCGTACTCGCCTGCTATAATCTGGTAAAGAAACTCACCACTTCCGATACTCAGATGTATGATATAGACCCGTCACTGGCCGTAGTGGAAACAGTTCCGCTAAGGCAGATCGATCATACCGAGGAGCAGCTAAAAGAGTTGTTGAAGCAATCAGCGGATGAATCAGAGTCGTAAACCGTCCAGCAGTTTTACATATAGTTCTATGCTTTCCCGTATCTCGCTAAGCAGGATATATTCGTTTGCTGTGTGTGAACGGGCCGAATCTCCCGGCCCCATCTTCAATGTAGGAAACGGCATAAATGTTTGGTCTGATAGGGTAGGTGAACCATAAGGTTCTTTACCTATCATTATAGCACGCTGGACAAAAGGATTTTCCAGAGCTATACGGGATGAATTGAGACGGAACGAACGAGGTTTCACTTCGCATCCGGTGTGCCTGTCTATCAGGTTGAACAGTTCTTCGTTACTATATAATTCATTGCTGCGGACATCTACGACAAAATCACACTTGTCGGGAACTACGTTGTGTTGTGTTCCGGCATTGATCATCGATACTGTCATTTTTACAGGACCCAGCAGATCACTGACCTCGGGAAATTGGTATGTTCTAAACCACTCTACATCTTTCAACGCTTTGTATATCGCATTTTCTCCTTCGTTACGGGCAGCATGACCTGCTTTTCCGTATGCAGTGCAATCAAGCACCAGAAGTCCTTTTTCGGCAATGGCCGGATTCATTTGCGTAGGTTCTCCCACAATACCGAATTCTATTTTGGGAAGGAGAGGGACAACGGCCTCTGCTCCATCTTTTCCCGAAACCTCTTCTTCACACGAGGCCAGGAATATAAGGTTATAATCCTGTTTCTTTGCTGTCAGGATAAAGAAAGTATGAAGTAGAGAGACCAAGCTAGCTCCGGCATCGTTACTCCCCAATCCAAACAATGTGCCATCATCCACCTCAGGTGTAAAAGGGTCTTTAGTCCATCCCGATACAGGGCGTACGGTATCCATGTGAGAATTGAGGAGGATGGTAGGCCTGGTTTCATCAAAGTCTTTCGACTGTATCCAAAGATTATTCCCTTTTCGTTGCGGTTCGTAACCAGCCTTATGCATGCATGTTGCTATGATCTCTGCCACATTATGCTCTTCTCTGCTGAAAGAAGGTGTTTTTATCATATCTTTCAGCAGGTCTACAGCATTGTAGTATAGCGCGTCGATATCGTATTCCATAAATGGTTTTATTTCTTGATTTTTATTATTCCGTTTCTGTACAAATTCAATGCATCATTCAATATAAGTTTAATGGTTTCGATTGGCAGATCTTCATTCGGATCGATTCTCAATATCTTCATCCGTGAACGGCTACCCTGCTCCAATTCAGGATGGTTGAGGAGCTTGCCTTCAACCATCAGGATATATGGCTCACCGGTCTTCTTATCTGTCCATAAATAACAAAACATTTTTTTCTTGTAACAAAAACAGGGCATCTCGTATTTTACAGTCTCCGAAACATCTTTGTCCATATTCAGGATAATGCTACGCAAGGCTAATAAGCTGCTTTTCGGAGGTTCTTCCTTATTCAGGTAATAATTTGAAAGTATATCTATCATGCCATTTTCTATTCGAATAGTTCGGGGTACAGTTGCTTGGATATACAATGTACCTGATGACTGATATCATCATCTATAAATCTACTCCAATTAAGTGACTCAAAAATTTCCTCCAATGCCATGCAAACCTGAAAATCATCTTCCGACACCTTGTATGCTAATCCTGCTTTTGTTCCCGATACCGACAATTCGAAGCTGTTGGGCAATACCCATACATGCACCTTATTATCTAAAATAGAAACATGCTGAGGTTGTTCCAGATCGGGAAAATGATTGATCGTGATTCTCAGTTTGTCCAGATCGTCGAAAGAATAAGAGACTGTAGGGTCGAAAGGGATACAACCTTCTTCAATCTTATTAAGTGTTACCCCCAATTCCGCAAGCTTTACCTCAAGGTCTTTTCTATCGGCATATTTGAAATAGGCGCAAAAAGAATCACCTTCGCAGTTATGCCCTCCTCTCGAACGCATGTAGTGGAAGTATTGCAGCCGGTTGCCCCACCGCTTGATTTCTTCACGTGTATTATTCTGAAAAATACGGTCTTCCGGTATCTTGTCTAAATTCACAGCCTGTTTATTTAAATTTTAAAAACAAAACTATTCACCTCTCACTATCAACTCCCCTATTTTCAGATCCAGCGGAGTTGTAATCTTTATATTCGTCACTTCACCTTTTACCAGATGTACATCTATACCCATGGCCTCTACTACTGATGCGTCGTCGGTAAATGTATCTTTGAATTCTGTTTCATACGCTTTTTTCAATATATCCGTATGGAAAACCTGCGGGGTCTGTACCAACCGGATTTTAGAGCGGTCTATTATCCTGCTCTTTGTGCCATCGGTCATCTCCCGAAGGCTATCTGTAGAGTCTATCACCGGTATAACGGCATGATATCTTTCAGCAGCATCGAAGCATCGCTCAATCATTTCTTTTGAGGCAAAGGGTCTCACTCCATCCTGTATGGCCACTATTCCTCCATTAATCAATCCTAATCCGTTTTTTACCGAATGAAAGCGGGTTTCTCCACCCATCGCGATTGTATGAGGTATCCCGAAGTGATAATTGGCACATAGTTCTTTCCAATATACCTGATGAGAGTATGGTAGCACAAGGATAATATCAATATTGCTATCGTAAGAGTGAAAAGCCTCGATAGTACGCATCAAAACAGGTTTACCCGAAACCGGGATAAACTGTTTGGGCAGATCGCTTCCCATACGCAGGCCTTTACCGCCCGCAACGATAATGACACTTCTATTGCTCATTCTATTTTATCGAGTATTTTTTGTATTTCAATGTTGGTCTTTTGCAATTTATCTTTGCAAAACTTGATAAGTGTAGCTGCTTTTCTCACCTCCTCGAGAAGCACATCCACATCAAGCTCTTCATTTTCGATGCGGTACATAATATCTTGTAGTTCCTGCATCGCTTCTCCGTATGTTTGTTCTTTCTTTGCCATATCCTTTTATTTATTTTACTCTATACCAATGCTCTGATCAGCATAAATATCAAGGCTGCCGCAGCAAGCCCCAGAAATCCTAGCTTTGCATAATCGAGAATATTATAACTCCTCCTCAAAGCAATATTTACTTCACCGTTTTTATCTATAAAATAAGCATTACGTCCTTTTGGCATTACCAGAGCCAGCCCTTCGGAATAGCTGTAAACCGTTTCGAAAGCAAAAGGTATGACTGCTTTATTCTCCCTATTTATAAATCCCCAGACATTTCCCATACGTGCAGCCGCGCGCCCTTCCGAGAAATTACGCAGGTCGTCATATGCAAAAGGAACAATTTCACGTCCTTGTTTATCTATACAGCCGTATTTCCCATTTTTTCCTACAGCAAGGAGTTCTTCGGAAAATTCGATTGCCATATCATCATAGATGAAAGGGATAACTTCGTTACCTGAACTGTCCAATACTCCCCATTTATTCTCTTTCGAAATGCAGATAAGATCTTCTTTAAACAGGCCGCTGCCTTTACAATCATATATAAAAGGGATAACCTCATTGCCTGATCGGTCGATATATCCACCATGCCCGTCTTTACAGGCATAGGCAAGGCCATTGTTGAAATCCATCACTTCTTCATAAACGCCAAAAGGGATAACTTCATTACCCTGCTTGTCTATGACCCCCGCTTTGCCTTCCTTAAATACACCACAAAGGCCTTCCGAAAACCAGTTTACGCCATCGTACAAATATGGGATGACCTGCTTTCCCTGCTTATCTATAAAGCCCCATTTGCCATCTTTGGAAACTCCTGCCAAACCGTCGGCAAAGGCATCGGCATTTTCATATTCGATAGGAATAACTACATTTCCCATTTTATCTATAAAGCCGCTTTTTTTGCTCTTCTGTACCATTGCCAGACCGTCAAAGTAACTATACGCCATTTCATATATGCACGGGACGGCAAGTTCTCCGTATTTGTTTATGAATCCTGTACCCGATTTGCGTATTATATGTGCCATTCCGTCCATAAAACTGAAAGCATATGAATAAGAAATCGGTTTTTTATCTGTGTTCATAGTGTTATTTTAAGAGAGTATAACCTCATTTTATAATAGACTCTACTTTTCCATCCGGGAAAAAAGTGGTGATTTCATCACCCTTTCTTAGCATCCCGCTTTGTTTTACTACTTTTCCGTCTTTTATAGTCAGGGTGTAACCCTTTTTTAATATATTTTCGGGTGAGGATAAATGTAACTGTTTATCCAACGTTTCCAACCTATTTGTTTCTTCTTTGTATTGCTGTTGTATACTTCTTTTCAAACTATCCTCCAGCAGGGAAAATTTGCTTTGGTTATCTTTCAATAACTGTAAAGATTTCCTCTTCAAATTGTCTTCGAGGAATGCAAACTTATTCTGATTTTCGCGCTGTATCCGTATCATTCCTTTTGCCAATACGTTTCTCGCAGATGAAAGGACGGTAAGCTGTTCTTTGTACCAGCCTTTCAGGGCAAATGAATTTTTAGTTTCGAATACGCTCAGGCGCACGGTTTCATCCTGTAGCCGTTGCGAAACCAAAGATACTATATCCTGAGATATTTCAGTCAACTCTGTTGCTGTTTCTGTGAGGTTATCAACGAGAAATTCAGCCACAGCCGTGGGTGTTTTTGCCCGGGTGTGCGCTACAATATCCAGCACGGTTTCGTCCCGTTCGTGTCCTATCCCCGTGATAATAGGCAGTGGAAATTGAGCGCAACTGGCAGCTAAGAGATAAGAATCGAAACTGCTAAGATCGGATGTGGCTCCCCCTCCCCTTATAATGACGACTGCATCGAAGCAATCCTGATATTCATATATATGCTCCAGAGCTGAAATAATAGAATCTTCAGACCTGTCACCTTGCATGATGGCCGGAAAAAGTTTTGTATAGAATACAAATCCGAAAGCATTCTTATGCAGCTGATCGAGAAAATCTTCATAACCCGCTGCTGTAGGAGAAGAAATAATGGCGATGCGATTCAATGGAACAGGCAATTCCAGTTCTTTGTTAAGATAAAGGACTCCGTCTTCTTCGAGCTGCTTGAGAATGGCAGCCCGGTTCAAGGCCTGGTCTCCTAACGTATAGCTGGGGTCGATATCGTGAACCGTGAGACTGAAACCATATAACTCATGAAATTCTATACTCACCTGCACCAATACTTTGAGGCCCGAAGAAAAAGTCTGTTTAGTAGAATTTTCGAAATAAGCCCTTAACAGATGGAAGGTATTTGCCCATATCATGCCCCGGGCTTTGGCCACAAGCGTTTTGCCTGCACGGTCTTTTTCTATAAATTCCAAATAGCAATGGCCGTTCTGATTGACCCGTACGTCGCTCATCTCCGCCCTGATCCAGACCATTTCGGGGAGAGTGTCGTTAAGCACTCCTTTTATAAGGTTGTTCAGTTCATACAGAGAGATAGCCTGATTGTTCATTTCTTTTTCTTTGAAGCTTCTTTAACCTGACTTGCTGCTTTTTCTTTCTTTTCCACTAAAGATTGGGCCAGAGACATTGCCTTTTCCATGTCGGGCAAACCGTACCCGTAGTCCTGGTCGGGAGTTTCGAAATTATTGGACGATTGGCGTACAATATTTACTATTTCCCGGTTAGTCAATGTCGGAAATGCCTGCCACAGGCATGCGACCATCCCGCACATGATAGGAGATGAAAATGAAGTCCCGGCCTTGAAACTTACATGTCCCTTGTCATCGATAGTTGCCGCTCCTAGTCCTAATGCCATCACATCAGGCTTTATCCGCAGGTCGGCGGTCAGACCACGCGAACTGAAACCGACAATGCTTGAATCCTGTTGTATAGCACCCACAGTCAGTACATTCACTGCATCAGACGGAGGGGTTATCTTTTTCCATTCCGAATCGCCGGAGTTGCCTGCACTGATTACTACCAGCATCCCTTTCTGAGACGCCTTGTCTGCCGCCCGTGAAATAAGAGCCGTTTTACCGTCTAGATCTTTATGGGTATAGCTTTTTGCAGGCTTATCAAAGTTGTTATATCCTAACGATGTATTTACCACATCTACTCCCACGCTATCGGCATATTCTATTGCTGTAGCCCAATAGTCTTCCTCTATTGGAAATTCACTGCGGGAATCTTCCGAGCCAAACAACCAAAAGCTGGCTTCGGGCGCAGTGCCTACAAACTGCATCGGCTTGTTTGTGCCTATACAGGATAATACGTTCAATCCATGCTGATTAGCATTGTTGAACAGGTCTTCGTTTTCATACACAAAGCCTTTGTATCCTTTTATATCCAGATTGTTGAGCATTTCTATCTGAGGTAAGTGATTAAACCCGGCGTCGATAACTGCTATAGTCATGCCTTTGCCTTTGAATCCGGCATGATGCAAACTCTGCCCGTTGTTCAGCTCGATATTTGTACCCGATTTTGAATAGTAGTTGCCAAATGCTACTGTTTCTGTGGACGGATAGTTCACAATACTGTCCGTTTTTGTTTCACTCTTCGGCTTTCCTTTCCAGACAAAGAGAGCATCGGATACGAAGGGGAGTTCTTTATATTTATCTACCAGCATACTGTCGCTGCAATGGACGGCTACCGTTTTCATCCACTTACTTTTAGCGACGATAACTCCTCCCACATTTTCTATAGCTTTGAGATATTCCGATGAAATTGGAAGGTCGGAAGTGTCTATCGCAAACCCTTGTCTATGACGGCGTTCGATCGCTTTGGAAGAAAGAAATTCTTCGGGCTTATCTATTGTGTAGGGTGTCTGTCCTTTATCTTTGAGTGTCAGTCGGAATTTGTAGTTGTAATCCTGAGCAAGCAGGGCCGAAACCGAGATGAGCAGGGCGCAAAGTAATGTTACCTTTTTCATATTGTTATTTGTTTTATACAAAAGTAAAGATAATAGTTGTTAGTCGTTTATTTTAGTTGCAATTATTAGAGTTTACAATAATATCAATTATTCATGCGAATCAGTAGTTGAGATTTAATGTTGGATTTTTTATGCTCCACTTCGTTCCGCTTAAATGTTCATTTTGGCATTGCCCAAAACGAACCAAAAGGCTAGCGCTCCGCTCCTCGGCGACCCAAAACCGTTTTGACGGCTGAATCAAACACACGGGCTATCGCCCCGTTTGATTCTACGCCGCCTGCAACGGATTGGGTACCCCGCCTGCGTCGCTAATGCGCAGGGGCTGACGCACGCGGAGCTAAAGCATGAAGAGCCTCTGTCCTGTCGCCGCATCGCGGTAACGGCCTCGTCCCACAGGCGGGGCACCCAATCCGTAAAGCGGAGGTGTAGGGCAAAATAGGGTAGCTGCTATACACGGCTGATAATCCGGTAAAAGATGATTCCGTATTATTTTGCCCCACCGCAGCTGCGGTTTTGGGTCGCCGGGGGATGCAGCCTTGATTTTTTGTTTCGTTTTGCATCAAGGCAAAATGAAAAACAAGCCGGACGGCGCGTTAGAGAAATCCAACATTTAATTCAACAATAAATTCAAATAGCCGATTGATACAAACAATATGGAGTAAGGCAAAAGTATACAATGCCTTACTCCATATTGTTTTTCAAGTGCTGTTATTTATGAGATCGACCCAAATAATAAGATAACAGCAGCGACCCTGCCTGCAAGGCAACTAATACCCAAAAGGCATTCTGCCTTCTGTTTTTTCGTTTCAAAGCTTTTAGTTCTTTCGTTTCTTTATCATTCAGTTCAAAATCTTCCATAATCCTCAAGTTTTTATAAATCAGATGTTAATTTAAATGGTTTATTTTATAGAAACAATCGAAATGCTGATTTTGATTAAAAATCGCGTATATTTTTCTTTAATTAAAGATTTAAAGGTATACGTAACAGTAA
>NZ_GL891985.1:0-120532 GCF_000213555.1 Dysgonomonas gadei ATCC BAA-286 | reverse complement strand
AATCCGTAAAGCGGAGGTGTAGGGCAAAATAGGGTAGCTGCTATACACGGCTGATAATCCGGTAAAAGATGATTCCGTATTATTTTGCCCCACCGCAGCTGCGGTTTTGGGTCGCCGGGGGATGCAGCCTTGATTTTTTGTTTCGTTTTGCATCAAGGCAAAATGAAAAACAAGCCGGACGGCGCGTTAGAGAAATCCAACATTTAATTCAACAATAAATTCAAATAGCCGATTGATACAAACAATATGGAGTAAGGCAAAAGTATACAATGCCTTACTCCATATTGTTTTTCAAGTGCTGTTATTTATGAGATCGACCCAAATAATAAGATAACAGCAGCGACCCTGCCTGCAAGGCAACTAATACCCAAAAGGCATTCTGCCTTCTGTTTTTTCGTTTCAAAGCTTTTAGTTCTTTCGTTTCTTTATCATTCAGTTCAAAATCTTCCATAATCCTCAAGTTTTTATAAATCAGATGTTAATTTAAATGGTTTATTTTATAGAAACAATCGAAATGCTGATTTTGATTAAAAATCGCGTATATTTTTCTTTAATTAAAGATTTAAAGGTATACGTAACAGTACGGATTGGTCGTTTTTTGAAAAAAGTTTATCTATGTATTTTGAAGTATACTAGTTATCGGTTTACTAGTTTAGAAGAAAAAGAGTTCTTTGAAAGAATTAATTAGCAAATAAGTGAAATAGTGTAACCTTTGTAACCTTTTAACAAGTAATAAGTTTTAAGTAATGAGTACAAAGTTGAAAGAACTGTATTTATGTTTACCCTAAAGTCTCTTGTGCGATAGCCTAAGCTATCAGCTAAAAGCTGAAACATGTGTTACCTTTGTTACCTTATCAAAGTAGTAAGTATTGAGTACTAAGTTGAAAGTTATATGAGATACAAGTAAACAAGACACGAGATACAAGTTGCTGACTGATGACTGACAAGCTAATTATTAATTTTTCATTCTTAATTATTAATTGTTTTCTGTGTTACCTTTTCGTTCTTCTCCTTTTATCTACCGGCTTATATGAAGATCAGTAAAGCCGCTAATGGAATAACTAAAGCATACTTGCCAAGGTAATATGGTATCCCTCTGGCTTTCTTTTTAGAGTTGTCTCCTAAAGAGAGTTCTCCGGTAAAACTATAATTATTCCAACCGGAATTGGACTCGTGATTGAAAGACCAGAAATCCTCCTGAGTAGAATCAGGGAAATAAAACAGTTCCTGACAGTATCCGCTTAATTTCCGTTTCTTTATTTTTATCTGGTCGACAGTACCTACACAGTTAACATCACAGTGGTAAACTATTTCTTCTTCATGCCCAAACTCATTCACCGCTCTGAATTTATAATAAGTATAGCAGTCTTTCATATAGTATTTACCATTACTGGCTTTTGCAAACTCGAACCGCCCTACTTTCCTCAGTACCCGAACCATCTTTCCCAGGTATCTTTTTGCAGGTTGCGATGCCAGAATAGAATCGACTGATTCTATCTCCATCGATTTAATGGTCATGTCACTTTTGTTGATCCGCACTTCTCCATTTGCCCAGCCTTCTTTTCCGGCCAGAGGTTCTATATTCAATATTATAAGGGAACTGTCCGATGTATACGTTCTTGTTGTTTCATTATTAATACTTTTGCCAAATGAGAGGAGGTGTGAGGCATGATATTCAGCCCCGTACAGTTCTGACGTAGGAGTTACGGATTTTTGCAGCCGTCTGATGTCTACTATATTGTATGTATAAGGTATCCGTTCCTTTTTTAAGGATTTCTTCAATACTTTTTCATCCAGAGTGGTTGTGTATTTGAGGTATATCTCGTTTTGCAGCGTGTCGGTAGTTTTTGTTTGCAGGAAATGTAACAGGTATCCGATGGAGTGGTCTGTGACCAGGTTCTTTTTGGTATTGAGCATTACTTCTTCCAGCAGCATATCGGCATCATAGGGGCTGATAACAACCGGACTGAGGGAGACCGGATTCAGTTCCATGACAACGGTTGGCTGTTGCCGCAGAGCAGACTTCGATACCGATCTGGATTTATATCCAATGCATTGAAAGTAGATGATATCCTCGCTGTTTCCGGGTATAGAAAACTGTCCGCTTGCATTGGTATATGCATATTCTTTCGATGAGGCTCCGTATTGGACTATAACGTCAGGGACAGGCTTCTTTGTATCCTTATCCAAAACGATACCATTGATAGGAGTTTGGGGCAGAATATATATACATAGAAATAAGAGAGGGAATATAATTACTCTTTTCATCGATTTCGCAATTTAGGCTGTTATCTGATAAACGTCGCTAAGCAATATTTATTGAGATATTATATGACAAAAATCAAATTTATATCTTTCGGAATCAAAATCAACAACTAAATGCTCTTTTTTATACCTTTGCCCTGATTATTAAAATTGACGATATATGGCATTCAATATTGCGGATATACTACCTATCATTATCATAGTGCTTACGGTGCTTACCAGTATAAAGGGGTTTAATGATATGGCCTTCTTCGACCGGTATAAATTTCAGGTGGGGGCTATATTGGGAAAATCGAAGCAGTGGGACAGGCTCTTGACTTCGGCAACATTGCATGGCGATTATATGCATCTCATTTTTAATATGATGACCTTGTATTTTTTCTCCAGTGTGATCATACAATCTCTGGGTATCTGGCAGTATCTGACAATTTATTTCTTATCCATCATAGGAGGGGGCTTATTGTCCTTGTGGGTTCACCGTAAAGAATATTATTATAGTGCTATCGGTGCTTCGGGCGGCGTTGTCGGTATCTTGTTTGCCGCCATAGCTTTATATCCGGATATGACGCTTGGGGTGATGTTTATTCTTCCCATGAAAGGATGGCTTTTCGGTATCCTCTATCTGGGTTATTCCATATACGGGATGCATACAAGACAAGGAAATATCGGACATGACGCCCATCTCGGAGGCGCTGCCATAGGACTTATCCTTGCAGTAGTTTTTGCGCCGGTAATACTTCAGATCCATACATTATATATCGGAATAATGATAATTCCGTTGATTGTTTTGGCATATCTTGTTTTAAGAAAGAAATAATTGTACATTTGCTATGTATTTTAACACAAACGGAATGGCAAATCGAAATGTCTTGGTCTGTAAAAACTATTTCGTTCATTGAACATAGCACTTATTACTTTGTTATTAAATTATACATATATTTTGTAAGTAAAAAGCAATAATAATGAGCAACGAGAAAGACCTTATACAGTACGACGAGGATGATGCGGTAAAGTTTATACAGAACTATCTTCCCCAGGAAATGAAAGGAAAGTATACGAACGATGAGATAAATTATATCATCGATATTGTGTATGACTTCTATGATGAAAAAGGATTTATGAATGATGAAACCGATGAAGAATCGGTTGTAGATATCGATGAAGATGAAATTGTCGCCTATGTACTGAAATATACAAAGAAGGACAAAGTGAATAATTTCTCAGAAGATGAAATCGCCTTTATCATACAGGGTGAACTTGCTTATTGCGACTCAATAGGAATATTTGAATAGAGAAAATATCACAAACAAAAAGTATACAAATAATAATTAAAATTTTATCAATTATGAAACAATTTTCAATTCTTGCAGCAATATTTATGAGTTGCGCAGTTATATTTTCTAGCTGTGGAGCTAGTGATACAGTAAAAGGCGGTGGTATAGGAGCAGGAGCAGGCGGTGCTCTTGGCGCAGGTATCGGAGCCATTATCGGTGGTGGTAAAGGAGCTGCATGGGGTGCCGGTATCGGAGCTGTAGTCGGAGGTACTGCAGGTGCTGTTATCGGAAACAAAATGGATAAACAAAAGAAAGAATTGGAACAGATCAATGGTGCTCAGGTTGAGTCTATCAATGACGGGCAAGCTATCAAAGTTACTTTCGAATCAGGTATCTTGTTTGCTACTAACTCAAGCACACTGAATTCTGCTTCCCAAAGTGCACTGACAAGCTTTGCTACTTCTTTGAATAATAATCCTGATACAGATGTTCAGATATATGGGCATACAGACAATACAGGCTCTGATGCTATCAATAATCCATTGTCTGAAAAACGTGCGCAATCGGTTTATAACTTCCTTCAAACTAAAGGAGTGTCTGGTAGCCGTATGGTATCTCAAGGTTTCGGTTCTACCCAGCCTGTTGCTGATAATAGTACTGTTGCAGGAAGAAGCCAAAATCGCCGTGTTGAAATCTATATTCTTCCTAATGAGAAGATGATTAAAGACGCTGAACAAGGTAAATAATAGCTTTGTAAATAACAATAGAAATGAAGGCTGTTCTTGACGAACAGTCTTCTTTTTTGTATAGATGAATTTCATATGCGCAGAAGAATTGGCGAACTTTTTTAACATTCCGGATGTTATATAAATGATCGCTTTGGTAAAAGCAGTAGACTACAGGAGATTTCAAATATCACAATATTAACAAGTAAATATAAGAAATTATGGGATTTATATGGTCAATCATAATAGGTATATTAGCCGGATTTATCGCCGGTAAAATAATGAAGGGTAGTGGTTTTGGTCTTATCCTTAACCTCATAGTCGGAGTAGTCGGAGGTTTACTCGGCGGATGGATATTTACGTTACTCGGTCTGGGTGTAAATGGTATTATAGGTAATCTGGTTATGTCCACAATTGGTGCCGTTGTGCTGCTTTGGATAATATCCCTGTTTAGCCGTAAGAAAGAATAGAATTACTAATTGATAAAATAGAATAATTATGAAGAAAGTATTGATAGGAGCAGCCTTGGGGGCTGTAGCAATTTACGCAGTCAGCAGACTGTATAAGCAAGGTAAATTAGACGGTTTTTGTGACGATATGAATAAATTTGCCAGCAAAGCAAAACGCAACCTGAAAAATGTAGCCGATGTAGGCAAGAATCAGGTAGAATACATCAAAGACCGTGTTGAATATGAGTTGAATAACGGAAAAGAGAGTAAATAATATACAGATAAGAAAATATAAGAATGGGTAGCTTAGTCGTTACCCATTCTTATTATATCTAGAGGATGTTATTTCATCTCTGCCTCCTGTTTCTCTTTCAAGTGTTCTCCTAAGAATTTCTCCATAGCACGATAGAAATCGAATCTGTTTTCCTCGTTATGAAATCCGTGACCTTCATTATCCTTTACCATGTATTCGGTTTCTATTCCTCGTTTTTTCAGAGCTGCCACCATCTGGTCCGATTCATCTTTATTTACACGCGGATCGTTTGCACCCTGCGCTATAAATAGTGGAGCTTTTATCTTATCTACATGAAATACCGGAGAAGAACCGGCTAACAGAAGGCTGTCCTTTTTCGGATCACCTACCATTTCATACATCATATCCAACATCGGTTTCCAGTATGGAGGTATCGTATTTAGGAATGTGAATAGGTTCGATACACCTACATAGTCCACTCCGCAAGTGTAGAGATCGGGGGTGAATGTAAGGCCGGCTAAAGTAGCGTATCCTCCATAGCTTCCTCCGTATATGGCTATTTTATCAGGATTGGCTATCCCTTTTGCCTTCAGCCATTCCACACCGTCTGTAATGTCGTCCTGCATTGTTTTTCCCCATTGCTTAAATGATATTTCCCAGAACTTCTTGCCGAATCCGGTAGAACCCCGGAAATTCATCTGGAACACGGCATAACCCCTGTTTGCCAGAAACTGTATCTCAGGATTGAATCCCCATCCGTCACGGGCCCAAGGGCCTCCATGCGGGTTAACCACTACAGGCAGGTTTTTCGCAGTCTCCATGGTATATCCTTTCGGGAGTGTCAGGTATCCTTCTATTTCCAGACCATCACGTGTTTTATATGTGACACAGTTCATTGTCGCCATGTTGTTTTCATCCAGCCACGGGTAAATATCGGCGATATGTGTCAACACGTCTTTTTCCACATCATAGACATAATAAGCTCCCGGTGTCTTGTCATTGTACGTGCGGACAATCAGCATATTTTCTTCTTTGTTCTGACTATTAATGCCAAACGGCCTGTTTGCTACCTTAGAGGAAATCTTATCGTATATGCCCTTCAATTTATCATCAAAGAAATGACGTTTTATGCCATCATGTCCCTGATATGCAACCAACTGCAATTTTTTGTCCTTTAGAGAATATGATGCTCCGGATATATCGTATTTATCATTTTCATAGAGCTTTTCATCTTCTTTCATTGTCTGAGGATCGAATATGATCAATGCATCTTTGTCCCTGCCTATATTCGATGTTGCATACAGTTTCTGATTATCAGATGTAAAGAAATAAGGATTGAGGGTTTCTTTAAAACTCGTGGTTATAAGGACTTTGAAAGCGTCCTCTTCTTTATCTCTGTACAGAAGGCTCTGATTTACTCCATCAATAGCAGTGGCGACACGCAGTTTGCCGTCATGGTCTGTCATCCATCCCTGAATATTTCCCGGATTTTCAGCGAGCATTGTCAACTCTCCGGTCTCAATATTCAAACGGTAAGGATCGAATATCTGAGGATTTCTTTTATTCAGCCCGATAATGACTTCACTGTCTATCTCAGGCAGGTCGTCAATGATTTGAGTACGCACTTTTTCGAATGCAGTAAGTGGCAGTGGATTACTGCCGTCTATATTAACGCCATAAAGCTGATAATTTTCGTCACCTCCGGTATCTTTCAGAAATAGGATGCGATTATTATTACCCCACAAATATCCGGCAATATCCCTCTCTGTTTCCGAGGTAATTCTTACGGCTGAATCTTGCCCTATTTTCTGCACATAGATATTCATCCTTTTTTCGTAAGGTGCGGTATAAGAAAAGTATTTTCCATCAGGAGAAATCTGATATGAAGCCTTTTCAGGGTTTCTGAAAAAATCTTCTAAGGGTAATATTGGAGCGGGTACCGGAGCCTTGTTGCATGATGTTGCCAGCCCAAGTGTTAAACAAAATAAAGTGATAATGCTTAATGTGAATGATTTCCTTTTCATAGTTTAAATGGTTTTATTACTACTATAAGTACTTGTCGTACAAATGTATTAAAAAATCACAAGAATACTTTTTTTATTAAAAAAAGTTGCTCCGTTAGATTTTTAGGCAATCAATATATTTCCTCATAAATGGGAGAAATCCAGTCGATTAGCAAATCAACCGGATTTCTTATATCCACATCTTTAGTTATTGAAACTCAACTCCCCGTCCTTCATATCTATTATGATGGGATTCTCCTTATCTACTGTTCCGGCGAGCAGTTGTCTCGATAGTGTATCCAGTACAGTACGCTGTATAACACGTTTCACCGGACGTGCCCCGAATTCAGGATCATAACCCATTTGCGCTATCCCGGCAATAGCTTCTTCTGTAAATTCCAGTTTCACCCCGTTGCCTTTCAGCATTTTTACTATGCCTTCGAGCTGTATGCGGACAACCTGTTCTATCTGTGCCAGATTTAATGGTTCGAACATAACTGTCTCATCGATACGGTTCAGGAATTCGGGACGCATATTCACTTTCAGCATATCCAACACTTCGCGTTTGGTTTTCTCCACCACTTCGTTGTGGTTCTTTGGTGTTATTCCCGCAAAGTTTTCCCGGATCAATGGAGAACCCATATTGGACGTCATAATGATGATTGTATTTTTGAAGTTTACCACACGCCCTTTATTATCGGTCAGGCGTCCGTCGTCCAATACCTGCAATAAGATATTGAAAACATCGGGATGCGCCTTTTCTATTTCATCGAATAAGACTACCGAATACGGCTTACGGCGGATAGCTTCTGTCAATTGTCCCCCTTCGTCATAACCGACATATCCCGGAGGTGCCCCGATAAGCCGGGTAGCACTGAATTTTTCCTGATACTCGCTCATGTCGATACGGGTCATCATATTCTCGTCATCGAACAGGAATTCGGCGAGGGCTTTCGCCAGCTCGGTCTTACCGACACCTGTCGTACCCAGAAATATAAACGAGCCTATGGGACGTTTGGGGTCTTGCAGTCCTGCACGGCTACGGCGTATCGCATTCGATACGGCAGAAATAGCTTCATCCTGCCCCACGACACGCCTGTGCAATTCCACTTCGAGGTTCAGCAATTTCTCCCGTTCGCTTTGCAGCATCTTGTTGACAGGGATGCCTGTCCAGCGGGAAACCACATCAGCAATATCGTATGAATCGACTTCCTCTTTTATCATTGCCTGATTTCCCTGCATTTCATGCAGTTGTCCTTGCAGTTTGCCTATACCATCTTCCAATTCTTTCAATTTACCGTAACGGAGTTCGGCAACCTTTCCGTAATCGCCTTCGCGCTCGGCCTTTTCCGCTTCGAATTTGGTATTTTCTATCTCTATCTTATTCTGCTGGATCTTATTGATAACTTCTCTTTCCGATTGCCATTTGGCTTTCAGGTCTTTTTCTTCATCTTTCAGCCTGCTTATTTCTTTAGATAGCTCTTGTTCCTTCAGCTTGTCATTCTCGCGGCGTATAGCTTCACGTTCGATTTCGAGTTGTTTGATACGACGGCTCTTTTCGTCCAGTTCTTCCGGTACGGAATCCACTTCCATACGCAATTTTGCCGCAGCCTCGTCCATCAGGTCGATAGCCTTATCGGGCAAAAAGCGGTCGGATATATAGCGGCTCGACAGTTGCACAGCAGCAATAATAGCTTCGTCTTTGATACGCACCTTATGGTGATTTTCATATTTTTCTTTCAGTCCCCGCAGGATGGAGATTGCATCGGCCTCGCTCGGTTCATCCACCATTACAGTCTGAAAACGGCGCTCCAAAGCCTTGTCCTTTTCAAAATATTTCTGATATTCGTCAAGTGTAGTCGCGCCTATCGAACGTAACTCTCCTCTTGCCAATGCCGGCTTAAGGATATTAGCTGCATCCATCGCTCCCTCACTTTTACCTGCGCCTACCAATGTATGTATCTCGTCGATAAATAAGATAATCTCTCCTTCCGACTTGGTAACTTCATTCACTACAGATTTCAGCCGTTCTTCAAATTCGCCTTTATATTTTGCCCCTGCAATCAGCGCGCCCATATCCAGAGAATAAATCTGTTTGCTTTTCAGGTTTTCAGGAACATCACCCCGTACAATACGATGCGCAAGCCCCTCGGCAATAGCAGTTTTACCCGTACCCGGTTCGCCTATCAGTATAGGATTGTTCTTGGTGCGGCGGCTAAGTATCTGCAACACACGGCGTATCTCATCATCGCGGCCGATAACGGGGTCCAGCTTTCCGTCCTTGGCTCTTTGAGTCAGGTTTATAGCATATTTTTCCAGTGACTGATAAGTATCTTCGGCAGTCTGGCTGGTTACATTCGTGCCTTTACGTAGTTCATTGATGGCCGGTTGCAGTTCCTTTTCGGATATACCTGCATCTTTGAGCATCTGCGCCGCCGTGCTTTTGCCTGATAATACACCTAACAATATATGCTCGAGGGAAACATACTGATCACCCATCTTTTTTGCATATTCGGCAGCTTTTTCCAGTGCAACATTACTTTCGCGGCTGAGGAACGCTTCACCTCCTCCCGAAACCTTCGGAAGGGAATCGATCTCCTTGCTTAATATATTCGTCAAATGACCGGGATTTGCTCCCAGTTTCTGAAAGAGGAAATTCACGACATTCTCCCCGGTCATGATTACTCCCATAAGTATGTGTGCCGGTTCTATAGACTGTTGGCCTTTTTCTTTTGTTATCTCAATGGCTTTTTGTATCGCCTCCTGAGATTTGATTGTAAAATTATTGAAATTCATATGTTTAGTTTTTCTGTTTGCTTGTATTTTATATAACTATTGTCTGTTTACACTTGTTCAAAATATTTGCCAATCTGATATTTTTGACAAAATGTCAGTTTATTCGTCATTTTTAGTCTAACACGAATGGGACTCTAAAACTTGACAAACTTGACACTTTTTACATGTTTTTCATCCTGTCACTCTTCTGAAAACTCCGTGCTACTCCTTTTTGGCTCCGCCGACCGCTGGTTCTCCGTGTTTAAAAATAAAAGGTAACAAAGGTAACACATATTTCAGCTTTTAGCTGATAGCTATCAGCCGTTAGCTTAGGCTATCGCACAAGAGACTTTAGGGTAAACATAAATACAGTTCTTTCAACTTTGTACTCATTACTTAAAACTTATTACTTGTTAAAAGGTAACAAAGGTTACACTATTTCACTTATTTGCTAATATGCTAATTTTAACTACACTTTGTTTCGTTGAACGATGTTTCAAATTTGCTAATTAATTATTTCAAAGAACTCTTTTTCTTGTAAACTAGTAAACCGATAACTAGTATACTTCAAAATACATAGATAAACTTCTTTCAAAATACGACTTGTTTCTCCAATAATTTTCGTTAAGTTTGCATGTCACTGTTAGGGGTGTTCTTTTCCTGAAAGAGCTGAGATTAAACCCTTGAACCTGATGTGCTGTAATGGGCATCGTAGGAAAACGGTCGTGTTTTAGATTTTTAGTTATAATAAACATACATCTATAAGCCGTTTCGTACTATTCGAAGCGGCTTTTTATTTTTAATATTATCTGGGTATGATTGATATTCAAAATTTAGTGAGGGATTTAAATATTGTCAGAAGCAAGTCCCCTTTAATTCATAACATCACAAATTATGTGGTGATGAACAATACTGCCAATGGGCTGCTGGCTGTTGGGGCATCCCCTGTTATGGCGCATTCGCTCGAAGAAGTCGCCGAAATGGCGAGTATAGCATCTGCATTAGTAATAAATATCGGAACTCTTGAACCTCAGTGGGTGGAAGCTATGCTAATAGCGGGTAAAACCGCTCTGGCTAAAAATACTCCGATCGTTTTCGATCCGGTAGGGGCAGGGGCAACCACTTACAGGACAAAAGTGTGCAAACAGATAATTGAAGAGTGTAAGCCTTCCATTATAAGGGGGAATGCATCCGAAATAATGGCCTTATGGAATGCGAATGTACAGACTAAAGGTGTCGATAGCACCGATTCTTCTGATTCGGCTCTCGATCCTGCTAAGGCACTGGCAAGGCAAACAGGCGCAGTGGTAGTTGTCAGTGGGCAGACTGATTATATTACCAATGGAGAGAATACCTGCACCGTAGAGAATGGCCATCTGATGATGGCACGTGTGACGGGTATGGGGTGCACGGCTACGGCAGTTGTTGCAGCCTTTGCTGCAGTCAATGGTGATATGCTGGAAGCGGCTACGCATGGTATGGCTGTTATGGGTATTGCCGGAGAAATTGCCGCCCACAAGTCTTCTGGAAACGGAAGTTTACAAGTTAATTTTCTGGACGAACTTTACAATCTGGATGAAGCGGTAATAAAGGATACTATAAAGCAAATAAAATAAGATGGCGGCATTCGATTTGAGCCTGTATCTGGTTACAGACCGTTCGCTTTCGCTTGGACGACCATTGGAAACGGTTGTAGAGGAAGCTGTGAGAGGTGGGGTGACGATGGTACAACTGAGGGAAAAGGATGCTTCTACGCTGGATTTTTATAATCTGGCAATGAAGTTGAAATCCATACTGAAATCTTACAATGTACCACTTATTATAAACGACAGGCTCGATATTGCATTGGCCTGCGATGCCGGAGGGCTACACATCGGACAAAGTGATATGCCCTACTCAGTTGCCCGCAAGCTACTTGGTAAAGATAAGATTATTGGCCTTTCTGTTGAAAGTATTCAAGATGCGATAGATGCTAATAATCTCGATGTAGACTATATAGGCATTTCGCCTGTATTCGGTACACAGACTAAAACAGACACAGCGCCAGCCTTAGGTTTGGAGGGAATAGGTGAAATAACCCGCATATCCGGACATCCCAGTGTGGGAATAGGAGGTATCAACCTGACGAATGCGCAGGATATAATACAGGCAGGTGCAGATGGAATATCGGTGGTATCGGCCATTATGTCGGCTCCTGATCCGCAGCAATCTGCCCGTCAGCTAAAAGAAATCATAAACAAATCAAAAAATAAATAGCTATGAAATGGAGTGAACAGGCATGGAACGCAGCAAAACCGATATATAATAAAATACTGGAACAACCCTTTATTCAGGGATTGATAGATGGTACGCTCGACAGGGAAAAATTCATCTTCTACATTCAGCAGGATGCCCTATATCTTGCCGAATATGGCAAGGTATTGACCGGAATAGCTTCAAAGCTCAGTAACCCCGAGCATATAGAGGCTTTTATCCACTTTGCCGGAGATAGTATAGCGGTAGAAAAAGCATTGCACGAAACTTTTGTGAGTAAAATATCTTCCACATCCAAACCTGAACCATCTCCGGGTTGTTTATTATATACTTCATTTCTTTTGAGGCAACTGGCAAGCGCTCCTGTGGAGGTAATTGCTGCGGCTGTATTGCCTTGCTTCTGGATTTACAAAGAGGTGGGAGATTATATTCTCGAACATCAGGTAACAGGTGAAAACCCTTATCAGGAATGGATAAATACATATGGCGGGGAAGAATTCGAACTGTCGGTAAAAACTGCAATTTCCATTTGTGACGAACTTGCAGATAAATGTACCCTGCAACAACAGCAGGCGATGACCGATGCATATGTCATGTGTTCCAGAATGGAATGGATATTCTGGGATAGCGCATGGCGATTGGAAAAATGGCCTGTATAATGTATAATGGAAAGTTGAGGATGGAAAATTGAAGATTATTATATTCGTTTTCACTTCTGAGCTTTCAACTTTCAATTAAAAATATGAAACACTATAAAATTGCACTTACCATTGCGGGAAGTGATCCCAGCGGGGGAGCAGGGATACAGGCCGACCTGAAAACTTTTTCGGCCTGCGGTTGCTACGGAGCAACGGTCGTTGTGGCCGTAGTAGATGAAAATACAATAGGTGTAACGGATGTGCATCCTATCCCCGTCCCGTTTGTATCGGGACAGATAAAATCGGTGTTGGATGATATCGGCGCTGATGCGATAAAGATCGGGATGCTTCATTCTTCGGAGCTCATCTTCGCTGTAAAGGAAACATTGTCGCGGTACAATATAAAGAATATCGTTCTCGACCCGGTAATGGTTGCTACATCCGGCGATAAGCTTTTGCAGGATGAGGCGATTGAAACATTGAAAAGCGAGCTCATCCCTTTTGTCAGGGTGATAACTCCGAATATTCCCGAAGCCGAGATATTGTTGGGCAAAAAGATCCGAAGTCAGGAGGAGTTGCCAAAAGTTATTAAAGATCTTTCGTTTGGGAGCAAAGTGTCCGTATTACTGAAAGCAGGCCATCTGACCGAAGACAAACTGACCGATGTATTCTATAACGCCGAAACCGATGAAATAATAGAACTGAGTTCGCAACGCATCCATACAAAAAATACACATGGGACAGGCTGTACATTCTCTTCAGCCATTGCTGCATATCTCACACATGGACTGTCTCTTAATGATGCTATAAGACAGGCTAAAGATTATATGAATAAAGCTATCACTATCGGTGCCGGATATGAAATAGGGAAGGGGCACGGCCCTGTACATCATTTCTTCGATTTCTGGAAGTAGAAAGTGTCTGCCATATTTATGGTATTTAGGATTATATTTCATCACATTGTAATGAATATTCCATAAGTCTTTTTTACCTTTGAACTTTAATTTTCAAATGTCATAAACTGATGGCTCAAAACGACTCTCAAAACAAGAAATTTTCTACCCGCATTATCAGCGAAAAGTTTAATAAACAGGATGTACACGGTGCTATAGCGATGCCTATATACCGTAATGCAGCCTTCGAATTTTCCGATTCGGAAAGTATTGCCGCCGCATTCCAGTATAAAGAGGAGGTGGCATCCCATACCTATACCCGGATAACGAACCCTTCGGTTGAGAATTTTGAACGTAAAATAAAGGCAGCATCGGGTGCTGAAAATGTAATGGTGGTAGCTTCCGGTATGGCAGCTATATCCAATACATTTCTTACAATAGCTTATGCGGGAAGCAATATTGTGACTTCTCCACACCTGTTTGGAAATACTTTTTCGTTGTTTAAGTTTACGCTTGCGGCTTTCGGAGTTGAAGTGCGTTTTGTGAATACAGATAATATTGAAGAAATAGCCTCGGCGATTGATGAAAATACCTGTGCTTTCTTCTGTGAATTGATAACAAATCCCCATTTGGAAATAGCCAATCTGCCCGAAATATCGAAGGTGTTGAAGGTGGGTAATGTGCCGATGATTGTAGATACTACTATCATTCCGTGGTGTGGTTTCGATGCCCGCAAAGCCGGAGTGGATATCGAAGTGGTATCGACTACGAAATATATATCAGGCGGTGCAACTACAATTGGTGGTGCTATTCTCGACTATGGTACTTTCAATTGGGCAGAGAATAAGCGATTGGCTACAGTAGCCCGTCAAGACGGAACATCGCAGTTCTCATTCAAACTGAAACGTGAGATTGCACGTAATATAGGTGCGGCTATGGATCCCGAGGCTTCTTACTTGCAGGCGTTGGGAATGGAATCGTTGCAGTTGCGTTACGAAAGAATGTCTGCTTCGGCATACGAACTGGCACAATTCCTTGCTAGCCGGAAAGAAGTTGTAAAAGTGGGTTATCCAAAATTGGAAAGCTCTCCTTATAAAAAAATATCAGATACGCTATTTCGTGGTAATCCCGGCGCTATGCTCACTTTCAGCCTGGAGAGCAAAAAGGCGTGCTATAAATTTATGGACAGGCTACAGGTTATCCGTCGTGCAACAAACTTGTTTGATAATAAAACATTGATAATTCATCCCGAGTCCACAATCTATGGGACATTTTCGCCTGAACTGAAAGTAGTGATGGGAATAGAAGATAATCTGATGCGTCTGTCTGTCGGATTGGAAGATATCTCAGATTTGCAGGCTGATATAATACAGGCACTGAATGATTTGAATTAATATCCAATCGTATCAGATGTTTTGGGTGAGGCAGTATAATCAAAATAAATTTTACTACTGCTTCCACTATTAAAAACGTTCATTAATTTACATTAATTGTAAAATATTAGTTACTTCTTTCAAAGAAAAGTAGTACTTTTGTCCTCTAAACAAACAAAATAGCTGAATTCGGCGCTAAATAGCTGATAAAAATGAAGATACTGATAATAAACGGGCCAAATTTGAATTTGTTGGGTAAAAGGGAACCGGATGTTTACGGGAATACTTCTTTCGAAACATACTTCTCCCAGTTGCAACAAACCTATACGGACTGCGAACTATCATATTTCCAATCTAATCACGAAGGAGCGCTGATTGATAAAATACATGAGATGGGTTTTTCATTTGATGGAATCGTCTTAAATGCAGGAGCCTATACGCATACATCTGTTGCCCTTCATGATGCTATCAAAGCTGTGAATACGCCAGTCGTGGAGGTGCATATATCCAATATCCACACACGGGAAGAATTCCGGCACAAATCAATGATTGCGGCAGCATGCAAAGGATCAGTAGTCGGCTTGGGGCTATTTTCATACGAACTTGCAATAGACTTTTTTCGAAAGACAAAAAAGGCCTGAGAAGATTAGAATAAAAAAAGAACTATATACATTAATTAAATTGCATTTATGACTCAGAAGAAAACGAAAATTGTAGCTACAATTTCAGACATGCGTTGTGATGTTGATTTCATCAAGTCGTTGTATGACGCAGGAATCAACGTTGTTAGAATGAATTCAGCCCACATGACAGAAGAAGGCTTTATTCAAGTAATGACAAATGTACGCGCAGTATCTCCTTACATTGGTATCATGATGGATACTAAAGGTCCGGAAATACGTACAGCTAAAAATGCGTCAGGAGAAAAAATCATTGTAAAAACAGGCGATAAAGTTAAAGTTGTCGGAGATTTGAATTTCCTTTCCACACAAGAGCAAATTGGTGTTTCTTATCCAAGTATCGTACAGGATGTGCCTGTAGGTAGCACGCTTCTCGTTGATGATGGTGAAACTGCAATGAAAGTTATTGACAAAACAGCTGATTACCTGCTATGCGAAATCCAGAATGATGGAACTATCGGTAACCGTAAGAGTGTAAACATACCGGGTGTTAGCGTAAATCTTCCTTCTATCACAGCAAAAGATAAAAGAAGTATCGAGATCGCGATCGAAAATAAAGCGGATTTCATCGCTCACTCATTCGTAAGAAACAAACAAGACGTTTTGGATGTACAGAAAATCCTTGACGAATATAACAGCCCTATCAAGATTATCGCTAAAATCGAAAATCAGGAAGGTGTTGACAATATCGACGAAATTTTCGAAACAGCATACGGTGTGATGGTTGCGCGTGGAGACCTTGGTATTGAAGTACCACAGGAAAAAATTCCGGCAATCCAGCGTTTGCTTATCCGTAAGTCTATCGAATACAAGAAACCGGTTATCGTAGCAACTCAGATGTTGCACACAATGATCGAGAATCCACGTCCTACACGCGCCGAAGTAACAGATATCGCGAATGCGGTATACTACGGAACTGATGCTGTGATGTTGAGTGGTGAAACAGCTTACGGTAAATATCCATTGGAAGCTGTTCGTACAATGGCACAGATTTGTGCTACTACAGAGCAATCTAAACTGGACGAGAAAGTTATTCCTGTTCCGTTTAAAGATGAGGAATATGATACTACATCATTCCTTGCAAAACAAGCTGTGAAAGCTGCAACTCAACTGGGTCTGGCTGCTATTATCACAGATAGCTATACTGGCCGTACAGCTCGTACAATTGCAGCATTCCGCAGTAAGTGTCCTGTTTATGCTGTTTGCTGTAGTAACGAAGTTGCCCGTCAACTTTCAGTATGCTACGGAATACAGGCAAGTTATCAGGAATCGACAGGATTTACAACTCACCAGCATAAGCAATATTTCCTGAAGGCTCTTAACTCTATGCTAGACAAAGGGCTGGTTAAGAAAGACGATCAGGTTGCTTACCTTAGTGGTTCATTCGGAGAAGGCAAAGGAACATCTTTCCTTGAAATCAATGGCGTTGGCCGTGTAGTAGATGCAGGTGATGCTTTTGAGGTACCTGTAGACTAAGGTGTAAGAGTTGTAAGTGATACGTTATGAAAATAAGTTTTGATTTATCACTTTACGAAAATAGAAAAAGGATGCTTAGATAAGCATCCTTTTTTATTTTATATTCGTTTTCTAATTTATATTTATTACATCTACAGGTTGTTGCATTATGATATCCATTGGCACTGTTTTATATTGGATATTGGAAAAATCAATAGTGTTCAGGTCGATACTTCTGATAGCACTGTTATACATAGTGCGGAAGTAAATAATGCGGTGCTCCATGTCGGTAGCTGAAGTCCATTGTGTAGCGCTAGGTATATCGGAGGGCACTTCTCCTATTGGAAACTCTATTCCTATCGGTATATCAAAATTATTTAATATCTGAAAACACTGAAGAACAGTTGCCAGAGGGCTCTCTTGTTGTGGTGCTGAAGTCTGATAAAAAGCCGCACGGACAAACCGGGATGGAGACGTTATATCTCCGGGTATACCCAGAAAGCCGCTTCCTGCACCAAAAGATACTAATTCTGTGTTCCCCAGTTGTTTTGTAGGTGCTGTACCCGTAAATAGGTTAACATAATTATTGAGATTCGTCATATGCCATTCGAAACCCGGAGAATTTGTAAGGACTCCCAGCTTATTCTCGTAAAACAGGGGGGTACCATTTATAACTTCAAGTACAAGTTGACGCCCCGATGTATCGGTAAATCTCCAGTGGATAGTTGAGGCTCGTGGGTCAATACTCATAATGCATACTTTTTTTACCGCTTCTTTTACTTCGTCTACTGTTTTACATTCACCTAGTAGCCAGGATACGAGTTGTAGGTCAGCTATGCTCTTTTCTTTTTTTGCAGTATCATAGTTTTCATACTTTCCGTAATTTGGAAAATAGAATAGTCCGGCCGAAAGTCCCATTTCATTTAAGCCTTCGGCTACAAAATCCTTTTGTTCCACAGCCAGTCCCACATATCCATAACGGGACGTAAAAGACATGCCGCCAATTCCTCCGGGGATATATGATTGTTTGGTATACCCTCTGGGTACAATAACATACTGGCTGTTCAGATTACTTCCACCCCATTCTATAGTGCGTGCAACAATGGTGGTTCCTCCCTTGCTTTTCAAAGTTATACCGGTACATGATTCTGTTGGAAGTGGATAAATAAATGAAATGGCAATCGCCAGCAGTGTAGCAGATAGTTTTGATTTCATGTTAGTTGTTTTTATGATTAACAAATAATATATATAAAATTAACAAATGCCGTGGATGATAAGTTCAATAGTCAGTAAGTTATTTTCATGATATACATGCTATTATCAGGAAGGGGTATGAGGCGGTTTGTACCAGAGGTAGTTTTCTGATTATGAATGGAGTATCCGGAATAAAAAAGGATGCTTAATGAGGCATCCTTTTTTATGTTTTTATTCGAGATCGGTTCGGTCGTTCGTTGTGTCATTGTCTGGCTGAGACACTAACAGGAAGTCGATAGGCTCGGATGTTTCATTTGCAATATAATGTTTCATCATAGGTTCTATCAGTATACCTTGCTGATCTTTTACGGTTACTTTTTTACCTTCTACATAAAATATTGCCGGACCTTTCAGTACAAAGAAGAATTGCCGTGAGGAGGTATGGAAGTGTAAGGTCTCCCGTGTTCCGGCCGGCATGGTTTCGATTTTCACTGATAAGGAATCTCTGTTCATGAGAATCCAACTACTACATTTGTCGCCCCAGAAATAATGAGGCGCCGATTTTTTATCTATCACTCTGCTCATAATTCTATAAATTTTAAGGTGCAATGTCTTAAAATTAAGAAATATATCGGAAAATATCGTTGTTTTCTAAAAATAATTGCGAAATGATTATCTTTAACCTGTGTTAAGGTCGCAGACCTGTTTAATACTTTTTATCTGCAACAACAAGAGCCGATTACGGTTAAGTGATGTTGCATTAAATACTTTCTGTTACTTAGCTTATTCAATTTATCGTAATAAACAATGTCATTAGACAAAAACGAAGCCATAGAAAATTATATTCTTTCCCACATAGATGATGAAGGGGATTTGTTAAAGCAACTCAACCGGGATGCACATGTAAACCTACTGAAGCCACGTATGCTGTCGGGGCATTTGCAAGGCAGGATGTTGAATATGTTTTGCCGGATGATGCAGCCGAAATATATACTGGAAATAGGAACATACACAGCTTATGCGACTCTTTGTCTGGCTGAGGGCGCAGCCGATGATGCAGAGATTCATACCATAGAGGTAAACGACGAACTGGAAGATTTCATCATGAAATATCTTCATAAAACGAAACTGAAAGATAAAATACATCTGCATATAGGCGATGCTATGGAGATTATACCTAAAATAGACCGCATATTCGATATGGTATTTATCGATGCCAATAAGCGTCACTATATAGAATATTACAATCTCATCTACGATAAAGTACGTCCCGGAGGGCTGATTATCGCGGACAATACTTTGTGGGACGGACATGTGTTGGATACTCCGAAACCCTCAGATAAACAGACTATCGGAATACAGGCTTTTAATGATATGCTTGCTAAAGATGACAGGGTGGAGAAAGTGATATTGCCTGTAAGGGACGGATTGACTCTGATATGGAAAAAATAGCAGGTTGGTATTTTATCTTTACAGCATAAAGGATAACCATTGTTAACTGATTACTGTTAACTGAAAAGTATTACCTTTGTACCCAAAATATATAATATGGATACTACCAGACAACAAAAAATAAACCGCCTTATCCAAAAGGAATTAAGTGAAATATTTAGGAAACAGACACAGCAGATGCGAGGTGTGCTCGTTTCTGTGAGTACCGTGCGTGTTAGTCCCGATTTGGGATTGGCAAAGGTGTATTTGAGTATTTTTCCGTCCGAGCAAGGGAAGGAACTCCTCGATAATATCAAAACCAATGTAAAGGCTTTGCGTTTCGATTTAGGCCAGAAGGTTGGCAAACAGTTGCGCGTGATTCCCGAATTGAGCTTTTATCTTGACGATTCGCTCGATTATCTGGATAATATAGATAAACTGCTTGGAAAAGATAATAAGACAGAAGAATAAACCTTGAACCTTTCGCTCCATATAGCCCGGCGCTATCTTTTTGCCAAGAAGTCGCATAATGCCATCAATGTCATATCCATGATATCGGTGTTTGGGATAGCTTTGGCTACAGCTGCTTTGGTTTGTGTGCTTTCTGTATTTAACGGGTTCACCGGAGTTGTTTCCCAAACATTCAGCGCATTTGATCCCGAATTACAGATAACACCTGCAAGTGGAAAGGTGTTTGATCCTAACAATCCTCAAATGGAGGAAGTAAAAAAGATAGCTGAAATAGCATTTATATCCGAATCACTTGAAGAGAACGCCCTGTTGAAAAATGGCGATCGTCAGGAGCCTATCATACTAAAGGGGGTATCGAAGAAATTTGAAAACCTTGCCGATATCGATAAGCTGATTATAGACGGCCGTTTTCTATTAAGGGAGGATACTTCCGGTGCCGTTGAGGCTTCCGGTGCTGATTCATTGCAGGAATGGCATATAGACAATGGGGTTGTCGGAGCAGGTCTGGCAATGTTTCTCGGTGTGCGTGCCAACTTTGTCAATCCGGTAGAGGTTTATGTGCCTAAAAGAAATGTAAGGGTTAATCCGGCTAATCCATCTACAGCCTTCGACCGTTCCGATGTATTTATAAGCGGAGTGTTTGCCCTGAATCAGGCAAAATATGACGATCAGATGATGATTGTATCCATAGATCTTGCGCGCGAACTGTTAAGATATGAAACCGAAGTGTCTTCTATCGATATAAAGCTGAAAGATGCAGCGGAAGTAGATAGGGTTCAGGCGAAGATAAAGTCTGTTTTAGGCGAGAATTACCTTGTTAAAAACCGTTTTGAACAGCAGGAAGATCTGTTTCGTATGGTGAGTATAGAAAAATGGGTCACTTTCCTTATTCTGGCTATAACACTGGTAATTGCGGTTTTTAATATCGTAGGTTCGTTGACGATACTTATAATAGAAAAGAATGAAGATATCAGGATTCTTAAAAATTTAGGAGCTGATAATAAACTTATATTGAAAGTTTTTCTGTTCGAAGGCGGTCTGATAACTTTCGTGGGTACTATTGCAGGGATAGTATTGGGTCTTATAATATGTCTGTTGCAGGAGTATTTCGGATTGTTACAACTTGGCTCTACGCCGGGGACATTTGTTATGGATGCTTATCCGGTAGTCGTGGAGCTGTTGGATGTTTTGCTCATATTTGTCACTGTAAGTATGATTGGCCTTCTTGCTGTTATTTATCCTGTAAATAATCTGCGCAAACGCTTATAGCATCAGTTGCCAGAATTCCACATCGATTAGCCTGTCAAATTTTACTCCCGATTCCTTAAAATTACCTATAAGCTCGAAGTCGAATTTACGGTGCAGTTTCTGACTCTCGGGGTTTGGCAGGGATATGACGCCTATCAGAGAATGGATGTTTATCTTCTGCGCCCTGATTATCAATTCCTGATAAAGAATACTTCCAATTCCGCTTCCGGTTGCTTTGTGATCGAGATATACGCTGGTTTCCAGAGTTATATCATATGCGACCCGCTCCCTCCAGTTGTTAAGATATGCATAGCCGATAACGATGCCGTCTTGCTCATAAACGAAATACGGGAAATTTTTACCTGTTACCTTTTTTATGCGTTCCTTTATATCCTCTTCACTTACCGGATCGTATTCGAATGTTATGATGGTTTCTTTTATATAGTAATTATATATTTCTGCAATTCTCTTTGCATCCTCCGGGGTCACGTCTCTGATCATAAATTACTGTGCTACAAGTGGAGGAATTTCATCTGTCTTATTGGGTATTACAGGGTCTACTGAGACGATGCTGTCGACAACAAATTTAGAGTAGCCGCGCCAGGGCAGTCTGCCGTAATATTCTTTATAGTGGAGTTTTACGTTCTGGCCACTCATGCCCATCAGTTTTATAGCCAAATCTTTATCGTCTATCGAAAATTTAAATTCATTTGACTGGAGACCTTGCATGCCCTGGCCGAATCCGGACTGGATAAGTTCTCCTTCATAGGTTTTGAAGATAACCCCTTTGTGTTTTACATTATTCAATATGCCGGCCTTAACGCCTGAATCGCTGAATGGAACAAAATACCAGACATATCCGAATATGAGAAAGCCAGCTATAATGATGGCCACGATTGTTATAATGACTTTTTTTGCCGTCATAATCCTTTATGTTTTATGTTAAAATAATATATAAGATGTTATGTTCAGAAAACAAAGATATTCATATTTTTAGACTATTTTTGCATAAGGGTTCAAAAAGTAAGCCTATGAATATTGAAGAACTTAGAAACTATTGCATGTCTGTGAAAGGTAGCACGGAGTCATTGCCTTTTCTGAAACACAATGTTTTAGTTTTTAAAGTAATGGAAAAGATGTTTGCTTATATTCCGTTGGAACCGAAGGATGGAGTGTTCAGGGTAAACTTGAAATGCGATCCGGAAAAGTCAGCCAGGCTCAGAGAAAGGTATGCGGGAGTTGGCGAAACTGATTTTAAAACGCTTACATGGAATCTGGTCACTCTGGATAGCGATGTGCCTGATGAGGTCATAAAAGAACAGATAAGACATTCCGTAGATGAAGTGATAAGCAAGCTTTCTAAAAAGAAAAGAGAAGAGTATTTAAATTCGTAAACGAAGAAATTGAAAATGATTATAAGAGACGCTCAGTTTGTAGTAAGTAATACCGATTACCGTAAATGTCCGCAGGACGGAAAGCCCGAATATGCATTTATCGGAAGGTCTAATGTCGGCAAATCTTCACTTATTAATATGCTGACAAACAGAAAGGGACTGGCCATGACTTCCTCCAAGCCGGGGAAAACACAATTGATAAATCATTTTATAATCAATGATGAATGGTATCTGGTCGATTTGCCAGGATATGGTTATGCTCAACGAGGAAAGGAAGGACGTGACCAAATAAGGAAGATTATTGACAGCTATATTATAAACAGGGCAGAGCTAACCTGTTTGTTCCTATTGTTGGATTGCCGCCATGAGCCGCAACAGATAGATATTGAATTTATGAACTGGCTGGGTGAAGAAGGTGTGCCATTTGTGATTGTGTTCACCAAGATAGATAAGTTGAGTAAAGGCGCATTGAAAAAGAATATGGAAGCATATACCGATACCCTGAAAGAAACATGGGAAGAAATTCCTCCTATATTTTATTCATCTGCTGAGCATAGATTGGGGGCAGATGAAATATTAGGCTATATTGAGCAGATAAATAAAAGTTTATAAAAAGTCCGATATTTAAAAACCTAAATTGAATATAGCATGCTGTTAGTTCCCATGATCGATGTAGCTGATGCCAATAATTACACAAGTGTAATAGAGTATATGCATGAAGTGCAGAAGAATGAAGTTGCCTGTGTAAACTGGCCGGAACTTTATCCTTCCCGGCCCGAAGTGGCCTTCAAAATAGCCCATAACGGAACACATTTGTTCCTTCAATTCTTTGTGGAAGAAAATGAAATTCTGGCAGAAGCGAGTGAAGATAACGGCCCTGTCTGGAAAGATTCATGTGTTGAGTTTTTTATGTCATTCGGGGACTCTCTCCATTATTATAATCTGGAAGTATCTTGTATCGCTAAGGTACTCTTGGGTTACAGAGAGAATAAGGCGAATTCGGAGCATGCATCTCCGGCTCTTTTGTCTTCTATAAAACGATATCCAAGCCTGGGTACAGAGCCTATTGGAAGAA
Source organism: Dysgonomonas gadei ATCC BAA-286 (assembly GCF_000213555.1). GTDB lineage: Bacteria > Bacteroidota > Bacteroidia > Bacteroidales > Dysgonomonadaceae > Dysgonomonas > Dysgonomonas gadei. The sequence continues at coordinate 96,683 of NZ_GL891985.1, read as the reverse complement.
GACAGGGCGATTTTAAATGGAATGTGTTAATCGTTGTCCCGGTTTCTGCTTATTGGCAATCCGGATTGGAGACATTTCGTGGAGTTAAAGCACGAGGGAATTTTTATAAATGCGGAGATAATTTGACTATTCCGCACTATCTTTCATGGAATCCGGTTGAGACAAAAACGCCAAATTTTCACATGCCTTTATACTTCGGGGATATATACTTTGAATAAAAATGCAGAATTGAAGCTAATAGTCAAATTTAGAGGAAGATATCGTTTTTATTTTTATGTTAAAAAAGCTTTCATAGAATAGATTTTTTTTTATCTTTGCATGCGTTTGGAGTTGCATTCTTCTTGTACTCCTTTTCAAATATGGATATATTTAAATTTTTATGAAAAATAATTTCTTCGATAGGTTTAAACCTAAAGAAAACAAGTTCTTTCCGCTAATGAGCGAGATGGCTCAGATAATTTTGGTTGCATCTGACCTGATCATCGAGTGCGTCCAAGTTACTAACCACAATGATGCTGTAGAATACTACAAGAAAATCAAAGAACAGGAACGCAAAGCGGATGCTATCCAAAACAAAATTTTTGAAGAGTTGAACGAAACGTTTATTACTCCATTCGACAGGGAAGATATCAACCATCTTTCTGCTACGATGGACGACGTGACTGATTTGATCAACAGTTGTGCAAAGCGTATTATGCTTTACAGTCCGAAAGTGATGCCAGAGGCTGCAACACGTCTTGCTATGTTTGTGCGCGAATCTGCAGGTTTTCTTGTTCAGGCAATTGATGAGCTTGATATCCTGAAGAAAAGCACTACGAAGATCAAAGAATATTGTGAACAATTAGGCGTTATAGAAAAGAAGGCCGACGATGTGTATGAGCATTTCCTTATCGACCTGTTTGAGAATGAAACAGACGCCATCGAAGTTATAAAACTTAAAGATATCCTCCATGAGCTCGAGCGGGCTACTGACGCCTCCGAAGCAGTCGGGAAGATTATAAAGACAATGATTGTTAAGTACTCATAATCAAACGTAGAAATGACATTACTGATAATAATTATTGTTTTAGCCATTATTTTCGATTTTATCAATGGATTTCACGATGCGGCTAACTCGATAGCCACAGTCGTATCCACAAAAGTTCTTACCCCTACCCAGGCCGTTATCTGGGCTGCATTTTTCAACTTTGTCGCTTATTTTATCGCCAAATTTATTATCGGAGGTTTCGGTATTGCCGACACTGTTTCGAAAACCGTGGATATGAGTTTTATAGCCAATCCTTCGCATGTTATTATTGCTGGGTTGGTAGCTGCTATCACATGGAATCTGATTACATGGTGGCTGGGTATACCTTCGTCTTCATCACATACGCTTATCGGCGGATTTGCCGGAGCCGGTATTGCCGCTTCGGGCTTTCAGGCTGTGCATGCAGGGGTGATAGGCGTTATAGCATTGTTTATTGTTGTTGCTCCACTGATAGGTATGGTTGGCGGTAATTTTATTACACTGCTGACGCTTCATCTCGTGAAAAAGGTTAAGCCGAATAAAGCAGACCGATGGTTCAAACGATTACAACTTATATCATCCGCATTACTTAGTATAGGTCATGGTCTTAATGACTCACAGAAAGTAATGGGTATCATAGCTGCTGCATTGATCGCCTTCTCCCAAACCAATGTTGATGTACATCCATGGTTGCAGATGGACTCAATGGCAGATATGCACGACTGGGTTCCGTTGGCGTGTTTTACTGCAATAGCAGTGGGTACGATGTGTGGAGGATGGAAGATAATGAAAACAATGGGTAACCGTATTACTAAAATCACACCTATAGAAGGCTTCTGTGCCCAGTCGGCCGGTGCATTGACTTTATTTATTACCGAAGTGTTGCATGTGCCGGTAAGTACAACGCATGTGATCACCGGAAGTATTATTGGAGTAGGTTCTATAAAGCGTCTTTCAGCGGTACGCTGGGGTGTAACAAAAGATTTGCTTGTTGCCTGGATTCTGACTATTCCTGTGAGTGCAGTTATGGCTATGCTTTTTTATTACGGACTAGGTCTGTTTATTGCATAGTTCGCTGTTCCCCCCTTATTGACACAAACGTATTTTTTATGACAAAAGAACAAATAGAGCACTCCGGTGCTCTGATGAAAGGCGATAAAGTTTACTTTCCGAATCTGAACGGATTGCGCTTTTTCGCTGCTTTTCTGGTGATATTGGGACATCAGGAATTGATGAAAGAATATTATCTGGGGGTAGAACCGTATTTTTTGCTCAAGAATCCCGATTCGGGACAACTGGGGGTTATTCTGTTCTTTGTACTGAGCGGATTTCTTATTACCTATCTGTTATTGATGGAAGAGGCCAAGACCAAGACTATTTCCATCAAGTATTTTTATGTCAGGCGTATATTGCGCATCTGGCCTTTATATTACTTCCTTGTATTACTTTCTTTTTTCGTCCTTAGATATATTCCATTTTTTGAATGGCCATATATTGATATAGAAAATGCTTATTCGCCACGGAGCTTAATATTATATCTACTCATTTTGCCAAATGTGATCCTTCATGGTATGGAAGTAGTTGTACCCTATATTGGCCATTCATGGTCAATTGGGGTGGAGGAGCAGTTTTATATCATCTGGCCTGTATTGATGAAGTTCGTAAAGAAGAAAGAACGGCTATTGATTGGTGTGATAGTAACATATCTTTTAATAAAATTTACCATTCCATATATTCAAGATATGACAGGGAGTTATCATGTATATGTCTTTTCCAAGATCTGGGACAAATTCAGTATCGATTGTATGGCTATAGGAGGACTGTTTGCAATATGGCATTATAAAAAAAAGGCCATTATCCGCTACTTATATAGCCCCATACTGAACTGGTCTATAGTCCTTTTCTTGTGTGCAGTATTCTTCTCTACCTTTCGCTTGCCAAATCTTAATAATGAATTCTTTGCTATACTTTTTGGTGTTTTGATCCTGAATCTGGCAACGAATCCCAACCCTATTCTCAACCTCGAAAACAAGGTGTTCAGTTTTTTAGGGAAGATCTCATATGGATTATATATGTATCATATTTTAGGTATTGTGCTGTCTGTTAGGTTATTAGATGGATTTGGCGTTTATGCGTGGGGTGTTCAGACCTGCTTTTCTCTGGGTATAACTGTACTGATTTCGACTCTGTCGTATTATGGTTTCGAACAACGCTTTATACAGATGAAAGGAAAGTTCTCTAAGATATTGAGCGGGGATAATGTTCATAAATGAGAAAAAGATTATTAAAATATACTTCAGAATTGCTTTATATTCTGAAAAACAATATCTTTGCACCGCTTTTCGAAGCAAATAATGTTTAACTTTTTAATGATACTGATCAGGACAGGCGCCAGATCGAATTTTGAATGATTGATAATTTAAAAAATGTACAGCCGGTTGTAGATTTCGACTGGGATGCGTACGAAAAAGGAGACTCTTATACAGGTAAGAGCAAAGAAGAACTTGTAGAAACCTATGACCAGTCGCTGAATAAAGTAAACGACAAAGAAGTGGTAATGGGTAAAGTAACTGCTATGAACAAACGCGAAGTCGTAGTTAATATCGGTTACAAATCAGACGGTGTTGTATCAATGAATGAATTCCGTTACAATCCTGATCTGAAAATTGGTGACGAAGTAGAAGTATACATCGAAAGCCAGGAAGATAAAAAAGGACAACTTATCCTTTCTCACAAGAAAGCGCGTGCGACACGTTCTTGGGATCGTGTTAACGAAGCTCTGGAAAAAGATGAAATCATCAAAGGTTACATCAAATGTCGTACTAAGGGCGGTATGATCGTTGACGTATTCGGTATCGAGGCATTTTTACCGGGTTCTCAGATCGATGTGAAGCCTATCCGCGACTACGATGTGTTCGTTGGTAAGACAATGGAATTCAAAGTTGTTAAGATCAACCACGAATTCAAAAATGTTGTTGTTTCACACAAAGCTCTTATCGAAGCTGAACTTGAACAACAGAAGAAAGATATTATTTCGAAACTTGAAAAAGGTCAGGTACTTGAAGGTACAGTTAAGAACATCACATCATATGGTGTATTTATCGACCTTGGCGGCGTAGACGGACTTATCCACATTACAGACCTTTCTTGGGGACGTGTTCAACATCCGGAAGAAGTGGTTAAACTGGACGAGAAAATCAACGTTGTTATCCTTGACTTCGACGATGATAAAAAACGTATCGCTCTCGGCTTGAAACAGCTTACTCCTCATCCTTGGGATGCTCTTAGCGCTGAACTTAAAGTTGGTGATAAGGTGAAAGGTAAAGTTGTTGTTATGGCTGATTACGGTGCATTTATTGAAATTGCTCCGGGTGTAGAAGGTTTGATCCACGTTTCAGAAATGAGCTGGGCACAACACCTTCGCAGCGCACAGGACTTTATGAAAGTTGGTGATGAAGTAGAAGCAGTAGTGCTTACTCTTGATCGCGACGAGCGTAAAATGTCTCTTGGTATCAAACAATTGAAGCCGGATCCATGGGAAAATATCGAAGAAAAATATCCTGTGGGAAGCAAACATACAGCTAAAGTTCGCAACTTCACTAATTTCGGTGTATTTGCTGAAATAGAAGAAGGTGTAGACGGACTGATCCATATTTCAGACCTTTCCTGGACTAAGAAAATCAAACACCCTAGCGAAGTAACTTCTATAGGTGCTGATATCGAAGTACAGGTGCTTGAAATCGACAAAGAAAACCGTCGTTTGAGCCTTGGCCACAAACAACTTGAAGAAAATCCGTGGGATGTATTTGAAACTATCTTTACTGTAGGTTCTGTACACGAAGGAACAGTTGTTGAAATGGTTGACAAAGGTGCTGTGATTTCTCTTCCTTATGGAGTAGAAGGTTTTGCAACTCCAAAACACTTGGTGAAAGAAGATGGTTCTCAAGCGAAAGTAGATGAGAAACTTGACTTTAAAGTAATCGAATTCAACAAGGACTCTAAACGTATTATCGTTTCTCACAGCCGTGTATTCGAAGACGAAAAACCGGAAGCTAAGGAAGCAGCAGCTGAAAAGAAAGCTAGAAAAACTGCGAAGAAAGAAAAAGACGAAACAGTAAGTCAATCTTCTAATATGGAAAAAACCACATTAGGTGATATCGAAGAACTGGCAGCTCTTAAAGAAAAACTTTCAGGCGGAAGCGACGCTAAATAAGAACTGATATTCTATCTATAGAATAGGGGACGACTGTAAAAGTCGTCCCCTATCTTTTTGTTTATATAGTATTACTTGCTAATTTTATGTATATTTATAAACCGTATTCACTAAAGAATAACATTATGGATGAGCTGGTAACTGTAAAAACGTCTGATTTTGAGGCTGATTTGGCTATCGCAAAATCATATTTGATAGATAATGGCATTGATTGTGTCGTTAATGGGGAGTATATTACAATTTCCTTACCCGAGGGGGGAGGAGCAAGGTTGCAGGTGATGTCCGGTGATTATAACCGCGCAATAGAATTACTCATTAAAGGGGGCTTTGCAAAGCGTGAGGATTATGATTTCCGCGAATGAGTTATTTTAATATATAAAGTAAGGCGGCCATTTATATTAAATGGCCGCCTTGCTTTGCTGATAATATAGTTAATTGGTAGTAGCTTTCACCCTCTCTTCCTGACTCATTGCAGCCAGATTTTTTACCTTCGCAATATCCAGTTTCAATCCTTCGGCAACACGTGTCCCGTATTCCGGGTGCGCCTTATAGAATATCGCGCATTGTCGGTATTGAATGCGTTGTTGCGCATTTTTGATATGCCCTACTATATTGCTTATGAGATTGCTTCTGTCGTAGTCTGACATGGCGCGTGAATATAAAGCTCCGGCTTGTACAAAGTCTATATCTCCCAATGGGTATTCGTGACGAGCGGCCATTCCCTGCACATCAATTGCGGGAGGTGTGAATTTTGCATCCGGCGCAGGCCCGTTGAAGGAATTTGGATAATAATTAGGCGCACTTTCCTGGCTCCCGATATTCATATGTCCGTCACGTTGATAATTGTGCATAGGGCATTTAGGCGCATTTACGGGGAGCTGGTCGAAGTTTGTGCCCAACCGGTGCCTCTGCGTATCCGGATAGCTGAAAAGCCGAACCTGAAGCATCTTGTCGGGCGATGAAGCTATGCCCGGTATGAAATTACTTGGTGAGAAAGCCGCTTGTTCTATTTCGTTAAAGTAATTTTGGGGATTTCTGTTCAATATGAATTTACCTACAGGGATGAGTGGATAGTCGCTGTGGAACCATACCTTGGTAATATCGAAAGGATCGAATTTATAGTTATCGGCTTCTTCCGGTTTCATAATCTGCACATAGGCGGTCCAGGAAGGAAAATCACCTTTCTCAATACTGTTAAACAGATCACGTGTCGCGTAATCAGGGTCAGTGCCGGCCAGCTCGGTAGCTTGCTGGTCTGTCAGGTTCTTTATTCCCTGATCTGTTTTGAAATGCCATTTTACCCAAACATGCTCTCCTTTTTCATTGTACCACATATATGTATGGCTCGAAAAACCATGCATATGACGATAACCGTCAGGTGTCCCTCTGTCAGAGAAAAGAATGGTAACCTGATGGATACTTTCCGGAGTGAGTGACAGGAAGTCCCAGAATGCATCCGCATCTTTCAGGTTGGAAAGCGGATTTCTTTTTTGTGTATGGATAAAATCGGGAAACTTTATACCGTCTCTGATAAAGAATGTGGGGGTATTATTACCTACCATATCATAATTCCCCTGATTGGTATAAAACTTCAAAGCAAAACCGCGAGGGTCACGGGCAGTGTCGGCAGAGCCTTTTTCTCCTCCTACTGTGGAAAAGCGCGCGAGCATCTCTGTCCTTTTGCCTACCTGTGAAAGGAAGTCCGCACAAGTGTACTTTGTCACATCGTGTGTTACTTCAAAATAACCGAATGCACCGGAACCTTTGGCATGTACAACTCTTTCAGGAATACGTTCCCTGTCGAAATGAGCCAGTTTTTCTACGGTATGTACATCGGATAGCAAAGTCATCGTGTGTTTTTGGGTGGTGATAGAGGCCTGGTCATTGTCTACGGGATTTCCCTGATTTGTAGTTAGAATCTTTTTGTTTTCTTCCATAATGTAGTGTGTTTAAAGTGGTATATAAGTTCAAATAACTGTTTGATCCGGATGTGTATAGATAGTCTTAATTATTAAAACAATCAGAGCGGTGTTTTGTTTTGGTGATGTTGTACTATTTTCAGATCAGAGCTTAAGAAAGGCGGATGATGGCTTGGATAAATTATAGGTTATATGTATCTTTAAAAATAACTAATCGTATGATACTATGGGCGAAATGATAACTGTAAAGACTTCTAATATTCCGGGGGAACTGGCTGTCGCGAAATCATATTTAGAAGATAATGATATTTATTGTTTTCTGAAGGATGAGCTGATAAATCAGGTTCATCCCTATGCCGTAGGCGGGATAAAGCTACAAGTGAGAGAGGAGGATGCGGAAGAGGCAATCAAACTTTTGCTTGAAGGCGGCTTTACCCGGAAAGAAGATTATGAAATACCCGAATCCACCTTGTTTTTGGTAAAATGGTATGAGAAAATAGCCTCATGGTTTGGGAAGAAATAGGAATGCTATTTTACTCCTACCGGGTAGTGAGGAATCAAAAAATTATTTTCTAACCATTCCCCTATATTCCGGGTCGTAATTTTGTATCCACCACTTATACATGAATACTGCGGTGATGCAATATATTCCGGCCTGTATCCACAACGCGATATATTCGAACCAGACGTCGCTTAATGTCGCCCCCATTGTATTTATCTTTATAAAACCGTGAATACCCGGTGTAGATGGAGCTATATAGGCAATTGCCTTTATAGGTGCGGGGATAGCTGTCCAGGGCCATGATATGCCCGAAATGAATATGAAAAGTACGCTGGTGAAAACAAACAGCATCATACCGAACTCCCGTTGAGAACAGAAGTATGACAATGTCATTGCAAAGAATGTAGCAGCCAGCAGGAAAGGCATCAGAAAAGCTGCAATAGTAAGGGGATCACCTATCTGAGGGAATTTGAAAATATAAGGTATGACTCTCAGTACCCATACAGATATAAGCATATAAAGTGATGCATAGCAGAAAGCTTTCCCTATGGTAAGTTTTACCGGGTGAACGCTTTTGCCTTGCGCTGTATGAGAGGCAATCGTAAAACGCTTCCTGTCGTTGTGTGTACCAACTAGTGTAGCTATGCCTAATATAAGTGTCTGTTGTATAATCAATATTAAGATCGCCGGAACAAGGAAACTGGCAAAGCCATTTTGAGGATTATACATCGTTACCCACTGGTTTTCTACTGTCTGACGTGTTGCGGCATCTTCTTCCTGGCTTCCTCCGCCTGTTTCTGCAACCCGTATATCGGCTCCCATATCGAGGGATACCTCTGTTGCACTTAAAAGCATAGCCTTATAAAACAGCAGGCTGCTCATATCGGAGAATACACTGATCTGTGTTTGTTGCTGTGTGTTTATGTTTTTGCTGAAATCTCTCGGGATATACATGATACCGTATGCCTCTTTCTTTCTCATGGCTTCACGGGCTTCTTCCATATCTGTTGCATATCCGATAATCTTCACGTCGGCTGTAGCATCTACTTTTCGTTTGAATTCGCGGGATAGGGCAGAGTTGGAATTGTCTACGACTACCACTTTGACTTCATGCACAGTCTCATTATTATATATAAAACTATATAAAACAGGGTAGGCGAGAGGCACAATGAAGAACAGGAGTATGACGGCTCCGTCTTTGAAGACAACCTTTAGTTCATTGATCCAAACATAATATATATCGAGCAGTAATTTCTTCATGCTGTTTCTGATTTATTCTTCATAAATATTATCCGTCAGCATTTTTCTGATCACACCGAAGAAAAAGGTTGCAAGCAGTACAAATGCGAGTAAGGCTGCATACTGATACATAGAATATCCTACAGGGATACCATTGAGTGCCTGGTCTACATATATGAGGAAGAAATGACGCAGAGGGAAAAAGTTACTCAACGCACTTAAACTACCATCCATCGCCAACGTGGAAAATGAAAATCCGGTGATAGAGAACGATACCATTCCTATAAGGCTTGCAATGCTTAAAGACAAGCGATAGTTGCGGAATATACCCAGCAGGATAACGCCCATTCCCTGCGCTGCCAGAATAAGGCAGAGATAATCCAGGAACATTGGCCAGAATCCGCTATGCAGTGGGAACTTATTGATATAATAGAATATCGATATGAAAAAGAACGCAATGCCCGTATAGATAATGGTATATGGCAATAATTTTCCAACGATTACCTTTAATATCGAGTTGTCTCCCATTGCCATCAGATTACGTCCGCTACCCGCTTTTATTTCCGAACCGAAACAGGATACTGTAAACATCAGTATAATAAGTTGTAGTATTCCGGGCATCAATATATTATTCAGATAAACCGAATAGTTGAGCCAAGGGTTACCCAAGGGGTGCGCATCTATTGTTATCGGTTGTAGTATCGGCATTATCTGGTTTTCCGTAAAGCCCTTTGCTTCGGCGGTTTGCAGTCCTACGGCTGCTGAGGCCAGTGTGGATATCGTCTTTAAGTCCTGAAACAGGAGAGAGCCGGATATAAGGAATGCATTGTTCGTATAATAAACAAGTTTAGGGCGGTTCCCCGATATGGCGTCTTTTGTAAAATCTTTTGGGATGGTCAATATTGCATATATTTCCATCCGCTCCATCTGCTGTCTTGCTTCCCTGAAAGAAAGACTTTTGTACTTGATATCTGTTTTCTCGAAAGCGTCGAGCTGGCGAATCAGTGTACGTGTGGTGGTTGTGTTGTCGAGATCTACAACCGCAATGGGAATGCGTGACGGCAGTCCGCTGCTCATCATCCACAGCAGTATAATCATGGATAGTAAGGGTGCGACAAATATCCCCCAGATACATATTTTGGAAGAGGAGATGCGCAACCATTCCCTTTTGAATATTGCGAATATGCCGGTTTCTTTGGTCATCTATCTAGTTACGGGTTGCAGATTGTTTATTATTCTTATTCTTTTATGATCAGGGACATTCCAGGAAGCACATCTATCGATTTGTCATTGAAACGGGCCTTTACTTCAAACGTTTTACGGTCGTATTGTCCCGTTGTCTTTGTAGCCTTCCACGCAGCATATGAGCCGAGGTCTTTAACGTAGTAGACGGTCATCTCTACTTCCTGATCCAGTGCCGGTACATACGCTTTAAATGTTTTACCCAAGTCTTTATAATCTTTTAGACGGTCTTCGCGGATATTAAATGAACCCCATTTGTCATCCAGTTTGGCTACATTCATTATTGGGGCTCCTGTACCTACAAGTTCGCCTTCATTAGGGAATTTCTCAGTTACTTTTCCGTCAGTCGGTGATATAAGGAAGCTTTCCGATATGTATGAAGCTACTTCTGCAACTGCACCTTTTGCCCTCTCTAATAAAGCCAGAGCTGCTTCTTTGTCTTCTCTTTCAGCTCCATTCACAGCCATGTCATACTGTGATTTCGCAGCTTTTTCCGTAGCGATGGCAGCATTTAGCTGAGCTTCTACTTCGTCGCGTTTCTGTGCCGTTACTACTCCTTTGTTATATAGATTTTGTACTCTCGTGAACGACTTCTGGGCTATGTCTACACCCACTTTGGCTTTTTGCCACATTTCGTATGCACCTTGAATCTGCTCCACACGTGCGCCTTTTATGGCTTTCTGGTTCTGCGCGGCCGCACCCTGTTCGGCTGCGCTGGCCTGAGCCAGTTTGGCATCTATATCCGGGATGCTAAGTATAGCCAGTGTATCTCCTTTTTTTACGAAGCTACCTTCGTCTACGAGGTATCGGGAGATACGTCCGGGTACTTTGCTGGATATACGGACCTCTGTAACATCGGCCTCTCCTTGTATGATATTATCTTCCTGATTCAGGAAAAAGAAGCCATAAAGGCCCACTACAATGATTATTGTTGCGAAAACCAGTATAGGTATAAGTTTCGATCCTGATTTTTTGTTTTCTGTATCCATATTTTTTAATAGTTGGAGATTTTTTAATTCTTTATTTAGAACTTACGGCCTAATGCTTTATTCAGATATATTTTGCAGAGAATTATATCTATTTGTGCATCTATCTTATCGGAATGGGCCGCGAGCCACGCTGTATGCGCTGCCATTACATCGGATGCCGCAATAACACCTTCTTCGAACCCTACATTAGCATATCGCAGGTTTTCATCGGCTTTTTCAGTGTTTTTTTGTGTAGATGCCAGTTTCTTATTTGCTTCGTTTAGCTTATATACGGACTGGTTTATCTGTAATGTGATTTTCTCTTTTGCTTCAGCCAGTTCAAATCGTTTAATGCGGGTTTCAGCTTTTGCTGCATTTAATTTTGCTGAACTGGAAACAAAATTCAGAGGCACTTTTAGTACTACTCCGACATTCCACATACCCCCGAATTTTTTCTCAAAACCATCAAATAAATTCGGATTTGTCCAGAGGTAATTGGCTGTAAAAGCCAGGTTCGGCATAAAGTCGGCCTGCGCTATCTTTTCCTGTTTGCCATATATTTTTGTGGCCAGTTCCAGACTTCTTATTTCAGTCCTGTTGGTTAATGCTTCATCTACGTTAGGCATCATCTCATTCTCTCCATTGATAATCAGATTATCGAGATTTTCATCTTGCAGCGTGATTTCATCGCTGATTTCCAATCCGCATATTTGGGTTAGCAGCATTTTGGCCAGGCTAAGCCCATTTTCCGCTTTGGTGAGCGTCATTTCTGCCTCGTTCAGTTTTACATTTACGGATAAGCGGTCGGCCTTGGTAACAACACCCTCTTGCTCCATAGCTGAGATATCTGAGTCCATTTTTTTCATCAGTTCCACATAGGCCCCGGCTAAATTTCTTTTATTTGCAACCGATACTACCTGCCAGTATGCATTATCCACCTCTACGATTACATCTGTCATCTGGGTTTCTTTCATTGTTTTGGCAAGTTCTTCGGCGTAGGAGCGCAAATCGTTATAAGCGATTATTTTTCCACCCATAAATATCGGTTGGGTAAGGTTGAAGCCTCCTGCCCAAATGTTTTTTATATCTACTTCTCCCATCTTCCAGATGCCATCCCTTATGTTATCAGGAATAGGGATGGAAGATATTTCTCCAATAGGTACAGGTAAAGGGATTGCGCTGGGTATAGCAGAAGATGAGATCAGATGCAGATTTTTCTGGTTATGCATGTACCCTCCCAGAAATTGTATTTCCGGAAAGAATTTGGTTAATGCGTCTTTCTTATTGTAATATGCAATCTTTTCCTGCTCCGATGCTATTTTCAATGCCTTATTGTTTTCTATTGCCAATTGGCGGCATTGCTCCAGACTAAGAAGTTGCTGTGCAGCAACGTTTGTGTTGAAAACGAATATAATAAGGAGAATCGCCCCACAACTTTTTTTAATCATATTGGTTATTCTAATAAATCAATTATTGATTGTCTATGCAACTATTTGCAAAATTATATACATTTTCTAAATTATGATAATTACAATCACTTTTTACTAATAATTTAACATTTAGAAAAAAGAAAGGTTCATGTAGGAGTACATTAAATAGTCATTTATATGTTAATCAAAGGTCAGGTCTACTCAATCATCTTTATCCACTTATCTTCACTTTCTGATGATGCTACAACGGTTTCTATAAACTGCATACCTCTCACCCCGTCTTTTACGGTGGGAAAATCAAGATATTCAGGTTTTGGCTCATTCCCTTTCAGAATACAGTCTAAAGCCAGCGCAAAGTTCCGGTAAATATTAGCGAATGCTTCTATATAGCCTTCGGGATGACCTCCGGGAACACGTGTATTATGTTGTGAGAGGGATGACATATAGCCCGATCCCGTACGGATTATTTCATTCGGCTTATCGGCCCATTTAAGGATTATGGTATTCGGCTCTTCCTGTCGCCACGATAAGCCGCCTTTTTCTCCGTAAATACGGATTGTAAGGTCGTTCTCTTCTCCTATAGCTATTTGGGAGGCAGCCAGCATACCTTTAGCTCCGCCTTTGTAGCGGATCATAACAACCCCGTCGTCATCTAATATACGATTAGGAACGAATGAGTTTAGCTCGGCACATAATTCATCTACTTCCAGGCCTGAAATATATTCGGCCAGATTGTAAGCATGTACTCCTATATCCCCCATACAACCACCCTTACCGGCCCGCCGGGGGTCTACTCTCCATGCAGCCTGTTTATTTTCTCCGGCAATATCGTTAGACAACCATCCTTGCGGGTACTCCACATATATCCTGCGTATCTTTCCTAAATCTCCTCTACGTACACGGTGACGTGATTCTTTTATCATCGGATACCCGGTGTATGTGTGTGTAAGTGCGAATAAAAGTCCTGTTTCCTTAACCTTGTCTCGCAGCTGATACGCCTCTTCTAAAGTGAAAGTCATAGGCTTATCCAATACTACATGGAATCCATTGTTGAGAGCGAGCATCGCAGGTTCGAAATGTAAGTCGTTAGGTGTTACGATAGCCACAAAATCCATCCGCTCTCCTTCGGGAAGTAAAGCCTCTTTCTCTATCATCTCAGTAAATGTCCGGTATGCCCGGTTCTCAGGAATAAATAAAGCACGGGCCGTAGTTTTCGTGTTTTCGAAGGATGAGCTAAAGCATCCGCATACCAACTCGATTTGTCCATCGAGAAAGGCGGCGATACGATGTACAGGACCGATGAAGGAACCTTCTCCTCCACCAATCATTCCCATTCTTATTTTTCGTTCCATGATCTAGGTATTTAGATTGCGGTAATTAATATTGAGACATTTGAAAACGCTTTTCAGCGTGTCACTTCATCTATCAGATAAAAAATAGATTTGAAATTGATGTCGCTGTATTCACTCATTCCTATTTCGCAGGTGCGGCTGGTAGAATACCCGTCTTTACAGTCGGCAGGAACCTGTTCGGACAGATGCCTTAACCCGTGCTTGTTCAGTTCGGGATAAGTAAACCCTCTGTCTCCGGCAAATCCACAGCAGTTACTTTCTACAAAGGCAACCTCTTTCGAACACATTTTAGCAAGTTGCAGCAACTTTTGTTCCATGCCGATTTTCTTAACAGAGCAGACCGGAAATACAGTTACTACCTCCCGTGGGTTATTAACTTGTAGCTTAGGCATTACAAAGTCGATCATAAACTCTATGGGGTCGTATAGCTGAAGGTCTTTATTCGTATAGGCTTCATGGAAAGTATAGAAACACGGGCTCATATCGAACAGCACCGGGTATTTACCTCCTTCAGACGCTTTGTATAATGCGTCTTCGAGTTCCTTCGATTTACGTGCGCCTTCCTCTTTCAACCCTTTACTGCTAAATGCCATACCGCAGCACAGATGGTTGATGCCTTCGGGATAGATGATGGTAAAGCCTGCACGCTGGAGTAGCTCTTTGGTCTTTTGAGTAAGTTCCACATCCCCTTTCTCATAGCCGTTCGATTTACCCATCGATCGATTGATACAGGATGGAAAATAAACCACTTTATCGGTCTGCCCCTTGTTAACTACACTGTCCTTTATCTTGTGCGCGCCCTTCGGCATATCACTGTTCCATTTTGGAATGGTCTTGAATGATGCGGTTCTCATTGCGGATGCAATGCCTCCCATCAGCGTATCTCCCAATATAGTATGGAAAGCATGTACGAAGTTGAGTCCGCCCCGCATCAGAGAAGTGGTTCCTGCCATACGATTACCTATATATGAAGCGATACTTTTGGCTGTATCTGATGTCTCATTGTGCCGCAGGTCCTTTATAAATTTGCCCGTATCTATCTTTACAGGGCATATCAGCCCGCAAAGGCCATCGGTTGCACAGGTTTCGTCCGAATAATATTTCGCGTCGTGCAACATCTGTTTCAGCCGTGCCGGGTTTTCTCCCTGTGTTTTCAGCCTTGAAATCTCCCGGGCTATGACAATACGCTGACGGGGCGATAAGGTCAGGCCTTCGGAGACGCAGTTAGGTTCGCAGAAACCGCATTCCATACATTTGTCTACAATTTCATTTACGGCAGGTAACGGTTTCAGGTTCTCGAGATGTATCTTCGGATTCTCATTGATCACCACACCCGGGTTGATGAGGTGGTAAGGATCGAATATTTTCTTTATGCGGAGCATTATCTTGTAGGCGGCTTCGCCCCATTCTTTCTCCACAAAAGGCGCCATATTACGGCCTGTTCCATGTTCGGCTTTGAGTGAGCCGTCAAACTTGTTGACAACAATATCCGCGAGTTCATCCATCATGTCGGCATAGCGTTGCACTTCGCTCGGGGTACTGAAATCCTGCGAGAAATTCAGGTGCAGGTTGCCTTCCAGCGCATGTCCGAAAAGTACCGCGTCATGGTATTCATATTTTTTGAACAGGGCCTTCAGGGCAATACATGCTTCCGCCAGACGGGGAACAGGAAAAGCCACATCTTCGATAATACATGTAGTTCCTGTCTTTCGAAGACCTCCTACTGAGGAAAGCAGTCCTTTACGGGCTTTCCAGTTGAAATTATATTCTTTCGGGTCCGAAGTAAATCTGTATGGTTGTATGGTAGGGATCGTTTGTACAGCCTTTCGCACAGCGGTTTCTCGGGCATCCATATCCGCTTTTTCGTTCGCCTGTATTTCTACCAGCAGCACGCAAGCGGTTTCGGGCATAGTACGGAAATATTCCGGAGCATCTGGATCATCTTCCACCGAACGGATAGAATCCCTATCCAGTAATTCTACAGCTGAAACAGGGCTTTCACGCAAAAGCGGAACAGCTTCACATGCCAGTTCGATGGTTTCGAATATCATCAGGGCACAAGCCTTGTATTTCTCGTCGGTAACGGTATGATAGGTGATATCGGAAATAAAGGCAAGTGTCCCTTCCGAGCCTATCATGAGGTGTTTGACGATATCGAAAGGGTCTTGATAGTCTACCAGAGCGTTAATGCTGTAGCCGGTTGTATTTTTAATCTTGAATTTACGCCTGATGCGTTCATTCAAAACAGTATCAGACTTAATGTCGTCCCTTAACTGTTCTATCTCCTTTATTATGCCGGGATGCTTTGCTTTGAATGCTTTTTTATTTTCCTCGTCCGATGTATCGAGGACGGTGCCATCGTAAAGAACGATACGGATGTCGGCAATTGTTTTATATGAGTTCTGGGCCGTGCCGCAACACATTCCACTGGCATTGTTGGCGGCTATTCCACCAATCATGGCTGCATTTATTGAGGCAGGGTCGGGACCGATTTTCCGACCGAACGGTTGCAGGTAGATATTGGCTCTTGCACCGGTGATTCCCGGTTGCAGCCTGATCTTCATACCGTCATCATCCAGGATGGTATATTTGCGCCATTCGTGAGTCGCTACCATAAGCACGGAATCGGAAATTGCCTGTCCGGAAAGGCTTGTGCCTGCCGCCCGGTATGTTACGGGAAGATTCAAACGTCCGGTTTGGCGGATTACCTCTACGGCTTCCTCTTCGGTATGTACTTGTACTACTATTTTCGGAATCAGGCGGTAAAAACTGGCGTCTGTCCCGTAAGCTAACAATTGCAACGGATTTGTAATAATGCGTTTGACAGGGATTGTCTTTGATAATTCGTCTCTTAATTGCTGATAATTAGCAGGTAGCATAGCATACTTCTTTTAGTTGATTGAAAATAAACAGTTTGAAATAAAACAGATGCAAGTTATAAAACATATTCGAGAAATCAGTGCTAATAGCAGGTGGATAATAAGGTCTCTATCAAAAATCGTTAAATGGGAGTTGCAGGCATGATGTGGTATCTTACTTTATAGGTATAGTAAATGATGAATGGCTGTTTAAAAAAATACAAAACCTATAAATTCCATCTTATTAGTTCTTTAAATACAAGAAAAAAGACTAATTTTGTGGGTCAAATTTAAGAGCCTGTTTAAATTTTAGCGAAAATTTTTCCGTTGGCTCTTTTAAC
Organism: Dysgonomonas gadei ATCC BAA-286; assembly: GCF_000213555.1. Lineage (GTDB taxonomy): Bacteria > Bacteroidota > Bacteroidia > Bacteroidales > Dysgonomonadaceae > Dysgonomonas > Dysgonomonas gadei. The sequence goes on along the minus strand of NZ_GL891985.1, from coordinate 79,613 downwards.
TAAATCTTAGCTACTTTTTTGTATTCTTTTGAGCGTCTTTTTTACTTTTTTCTTTTGATTTAGCCTGCTAATTAGCTCCGCTGACCGTTGGTTCTGCAAGTGAAAATCAAAAAATTCATCTCGAAATAATTATAAAAAAGTTCAGCTATAAAATTTAAACAGACTCTAACAAACGAAAAAACGAAATACATTATTCATTTTTAAACAAATAAAAACAATGAGAATCGAGAAAATTTTCGCACGTGAAATCTTGGATTCAAGAGGAAATCCTACAATTGAAGTTGATGTAACCCTTGAATGCGGTATACTTGGCCGCGCTGCTGTACCGTCAGGTGCTTCAACAGGAGAAAACGAAGCTTTGGAACTTCGCGATGGTGACAAAAAACGTTATGGAGGTAAAGGTGTAACTAAAGCCGTAGATAATGTAAACAAAATAATAGCTCCTGCCTTACTAGGTGAATCTTCTCTTGACCAAAGAGGAATCGACAGTAAAATGCTTAAACTGGACGGAACTAAAACCAAATCTAAACTTGGTGCTAATGCTATTCTTGGTGTTTCTCTTGCTGTAGCTAAAGCTGCTGCTAATTATCTTGAACTTCCTTTGTATCGCTATATCGGCGGTACTAACACTTATACGCTGCCTGTGCCGATGATGAACATCATCAATGGTGGTTCTCACTCTGATGCTCCTATCGCATTCCAGGAATTTATGATCCGCCCTGTAGGTGCAAAATCATTCAAAGAAGGTTTGAGAATGGGTGCTGAAGTTTTCCATTCATTAAAAAAAGTGCTTCACGACCGTGGCCTTAGCACTGCGGTAGGTGATGAAGGTGGCTTCGCTCCTGCTCTTAACGGAACTGAAGATGCTTTGGATTCTATCCTTAAAGCAATCAAAGATGCAGGTTACAAAGCCGGAAAAGACATCACTATTGCTCTTGACTGTGCTGCTTCTGAATTCTTCAACAGAGAAACTAAAGTGTATGACTATAGTAAATTTGAAGGAAAAGGCGGTGCAAAACGCAAAATCGCTGACCAGGTTAAATTCCTTAAAGAACTGACTGAAAAATATCCTATCGACTCTATCGAAGACGGTATGGACGAAAGCGACTGGGATGGCTGGAAAAAACTTACAGATGCTATCGGTGACAAAGTTCAGCTTGTAGGAGACGACTTGTTCGTAACTAACGTTGACTTCCTTCAAAAAGGTATCGAAAGCGGATGTGCTAACTCTATCCTTATCAAAGTAAACCAAATCGGTACACTTTCCGAAACATTGGATGCTATCGAAATGGCTCACCGTGCAGGATATACAAGCGTAACATCTCACCGTTCGGGTGAAACAGAAGATGCTACCATCGCTGACATCGCCGTTGCTACTAACTCAGGACAGATCAAAACAGGTTCTCTTAGCCGCACAGACCGTATGGCTAAATACAACCAGCTTCTCCGTATCGAAGAAGAACTTGGCGACAAAGCTGTTTATGGCTGGAAACGCGTTCAACGCAAAAAATAAGAAGTCAATTCTTAATATTATAGAAAACCGGTGTCTGAAAAGACATCGGTTTTTGATTTTTATATGAATCTGCATATATTTGTGTAAGCCTATGCGGGAAGGCTATTGTTTCTTCCTCAGACAGACAGTTCAAGCTTATGAATCAGATTTATATTTTATTACTTTTCTTCTCTATTTCATATATCAGCGTTTTCTCCCAGAACGATAAGGCTACCCCGCGAAGCGGTGAAGGAGTGAAGGCATTCCTAAAAAGGAACAACCGGAACAGCGTTCAATATGAGCAGTTTCTGGAGCTGAATAAAGGTAAATTCGGGCGCAAGAACTCTTTATTGATGGGAGTTACATATACTTTGCCTCCTTTGTCGGGCGATAATAGTTCTGCATCTCAGGAGACAAACTCTTCTGTCAGCACTCAATCAGGGCAAACACGTGTGAACAAGCTGTTCGGAAGCAAGTATCAGGAATATACAGTTAAATCGAATAAGCTGAAAGGTACGTGTTTCTATCTTTCGAGTGGACATGGCGGCCCTGATCCGGGGGCTATCGGCAAGGTTGACGGTTATGAACTTCACGAAGATGAATATGCCTATGATATAACCCTGCGGCTTGCCCGAGCCCTGCTCGAAGAGGGAGCGACGGTGCATATGATTATACAGGATGCGGTGGATGGTATCCGGGACGACAGGTATCTTTCGAACAGTGACCGTGAGACCTGTATGGGTGACGTGATTCCACTCAATCAGGTAAAAAGATTGCAGCAACGGAGTGATAAGATAAACAGTCTGGCGAAAAGGACGAAAGAGAAATATAAAAGGGCTGTTTTTATCCATGTGGATAGTCGTAGTCAGAAACAGCAACTGGATGTCTTTTTTTACTGGGCGCCTAAAAGCAGTGGTGGTAAAAAGCTGGCGAATACAATGAGAACCACTTTCGAAAGCCATTACGATAAGCATCAGCCAAGCCGGGGTTTTACGGGGACGATTGGCGAGCGCAGCCTTTTTATGCTGGATAAGACTACACCTGTGGGTATTTATGCCGAACTCGGTAATATTCAAAACAGTTTCGATCAGCGTAGATTTTTAGATCCAAATAATCGTCAGGCTCTGGCAAACTGGATGTGCCGAGGATTCATTACGGATTATGAGAACTGGAAGAAGGGGAAGTAATCTTGCTTTTATTCTATCAGTTATTCAACTTTTTATTATCTCCAAGCTCCAAGGGGAGTATGGGACTTGAAAAACAGCGTACGTCTTCTGTAAGTTTAAATAGTTTCGTATATTTGTGAAAAACGTTATTATTATGAGATTACTATTAATCAGCAATTCGACCAATCCCGGAGAAGCTTATCTGGACTATCCGAAGTACAATATCAAAGAATTTTTAGGAGAGAAATCGGTTAAGGCACTGTTTATTCCCTATGCGGCGGTGACTTTCTCTTATGATGAGTACGAAGAAAAAGTAAATAACCGCTTCAAAGAGATAGGACACAGTGTGGTTGGTATCCATCATTACGATGATCCGAAGAAAGCTGTGGAAGAAGCTGAAGCTATTATAGTTGGCGGTGGAAATACATGGAAGCTCGTACGTATGATGCGTGATAATGGGTTGATTGATATTATCCATAAAAAGGTAAAGGGCGGAACACCATATATTGGATGGAGTGCGGGTTCAAATGTAGCTTGTCCTACATTGCGTACGACGAATGATATGCCTATTATCGACCCTAAAGGTTTTGATGTAGCTAATTTAGTTCCTTTCCAGATCAATCCTCATTATCTGGATGATCATCCTTCCAATCATGGGGGAGAGACCAGAGAAGTGCGTATTAACGAGTTTATCACCGAAAATCAAGATGTATATGTAGTCGGTTTGCGTGAAGCAACGATGCTCAATCTGGAAGGAGATGTATTGAAGCTGATAGGGAAAAGATCTGGCCGCATATTTAAATATGGTCAGGAACCAAAGGAGCTGACTGATAAAGATGATTTTAACTTCTTGATGAAATAAAGGTATTGGTCTGGGGGGTCAGTTCTGCTCCTCCAGACAAACCATCACAAAGTCTGGTTCCACTTTGTAATAAGCTGTGAACTGATGCCCTGAACCTGTACGGTACTCCGATGCTTCGAATATACCTTTCTGTCCGGGGATAAAATTTCCGACAAACAGATGTTCCCTGAAATCAATACTGTCCGCATCCAGAAATTTGAACATAGCTTCTTTGGCTGACCAATGCAGGAGGAGATGCACCAGTTCGTTATCCTTATCTATGTATTCATCTTTCCCTATGACGCGGCTTTGTACCCGCTTTATCTTATCGGATATCTGTTCTATATCGAGTCCTATTGGCTTTTCTCTGTTAATGGCTACAGCAACGAATTTTTTGGTATGTGATACACTTATATGGAACGACTTGTCTGTCAGGTAAGGTTTTCCCGACAGGTTGTAATATACCTGCTTTTCTTCACCTGCCAGTTCTTTGATCAATAGCCGGGCAGAGAGTATTTCCAAAACACGGGATTCGGACTTGATGGAATATATGTTCTCAACCCAGTTATGATGAGATAAGGCCGAGAGAAGTTCTTCCCTGGTCTCTCCTATTTTCCATACACCTATCAGTGTAGCTGCGGTTATATATTCCTTGTAGTAAAGCATTACGGTTTCAAAGGTAAAACTTTTTCCATCAACTCAGCAAAGATGGCAGCCATACGTTGCTGAATATATTTATCCTGTCCTTCGTCGGGATGCCAGCCAAATTCTTCTCCGTTAATTGTCTCATTATTATGGGCGTATAATATGCTGTATTGCTTTCCGGTAACAGGGTGCAAATGGTTTCGTGAAAAACCGGTGTATTTATCGAATTCCACGATGGGGAATCCCCATCTTTCCCCTAGTTTGCGAATAGCCGGATTGAAAATGGTACGGGCATCGTGCCAGTGGGTACACATAACGATTACGACAGGCTTGCCGTTTTCTGTACCATAGTATTTAGAGTCTTTGTCGAACTTCAGATTATAGCATTCGGTAATGTAGCGTTTGATCACATAATCGTATGCTGCCGCATAGTTAGAACGGTCGAATGGGACAGGATAATCTTTGTAATTCTGCTTTAGTCCGGCTGTATCGGCAACATTCTCGTCGTGAACATGCATGATAACGAATGCGTCTATGTCCTCAAGTTCTTCTTGGGTATATAGTTCCCCTTTAGCCATCCGGTTTGCGGCATCGGAGATCGCTGTGCCGCCTATGGCAGTATTGATCGGTTTCGCGTTCAGTTGTTTGCAGGCCAGTTCGAACCAGCCGTTGTTCGATGAGGCAAAAGATGCTCCGGTCAATAGGATAGTGTATTTATTATTATATTCTCCTTTTCCTGCTTCTCCTTTTCTATCCTTGCACTGTGCGTTTGAGAATATCATAAGGATCAGCGATAGACAAAGTACTACTTTCTTCACTGCTGCTTATTTTAATTATGTAAATGACATAAAAAGAGAAAGGAGCTCTATTGTTATAAAACTCCTTCCCAAGTATACTTGTGGAATATTAGTTAACGTATGCCAGTACTTGGTTCTTCTGAACCTTTGCACCTTGTTTAGTCTCTATCTGGATGACCTTACCGGAAGAAAGAGCCTTCACTTCTTCTATGCCATAGTAAGTCTGAACGAAGCAGATAACATCGCCTTCTTTTACCTCTGTACCTATTACAGGAGCAGTAGATACATCATCTACATCCACCTGCCAGATCACCTGGCCGCTTACTGTAGCTTGAATAGGTTTTGCATCAGGGTATTTTGCCTGAATAGCTTCTGCGTCGAATGCAGGTACTTCAATTACCTGACGTGTAACGATAATAGGAGCTCCGGCTTTTTCCTTCTGTTTCTCCAAATCTTCATTGAAACGTTCTTTAGCCAGACCGGACTTATAGTCACGGTATTGACGGTCGTGCATTGCGAGTTCGAACAGTTCTTCATCATCCTGGCCATAATCCCATCCGTTGTCGTCCATTTCCTTGCGGTATGTATCCAACGCATCAGGATATTCGTCCTGAGGGTTGCCGGTATAGAATTCAAGATTTTTAGACTTGGCCAGTTCAATGATTTCATCATCCAGTTTGCCCGGAAGAGTACCGGTTTTACCCAGAATCATGTTCCAACTGTCTTTGTCTATATTTGAGAAACGAGGTTGTCCCTGAGCCATAGCAAAGATGTTCATCAGTGCGATATTCTTCACATACTGGCTGAATGGTGTTACCAATGGCGGATAACCAAGTTTAGGCCATATATACTCTACTTCCTCGAATAGCTGAACCACAAGGTCGTTCAGTGTTACTTCGGCTTTTCCATTGTTGCGAAGTGCCATATTGATAGCAGAATGCATACCGCGAAGGTCAGCCATCATAGAGCCCATCATACCACCCGGAAGTCCACAGCCTACAAGCAGAGAGTTCAGGAACTTATTGGATGGGTCGATCCAGTAGCCTAAGAAGTCATCGATGAAAGACTGTGTCAGAGCACGAGCTTCCATATATGCATTCATATTGATATCAGGAACAGAGAAGCCGGCATCTTTCAGCATGGCCTGTATTGTGATAACGTCAGGATGTACCATTCCCCAAGCTAATGGTTCGATAGCAGTATCCAGATAATCAGCCCCAGCTCTTGCAACTTCGAGCATAGACGCAACGGAGAATCCGGGGCCTGTATGTCCGTGATATTCGATAGGGATATTCGGATGTCTGTCCTTTAATGCTTTTACAAGTTTACCGAGGAAAGCGGGGCGGCCTACTCCGGCCATATCTTTTAAGCAGATTTCGTCTGCTCCGAAATCAATCAGTTTATCAGCGAAATTTACATAGTAATCAACAGTGTGTATCGGGGAATGTGTGATACAAAGAGCAGTCTGGGAAATCATACCTGCTTCTTTTGCATATTTTACCGATAACTCCAGATTGCGGGGATCGTTCAACCCGTCAAAAGAACGGGAGATGTTTGTTCCCTGAGCATGTTTTACCTTGAACATCAGGCGACGCACGTCTTTCGGAACAGGATACATGCGCAGAGCATTCAGTCCGCGTTCGAGCATATGAGTCTGTATACCGACCTTGTTGAACGGCGCTGTCCATTCGCGAACCGCTCTATTGGGGTTTTCACCATAAAGCAGGTTTACTTGTTCGAAAGCACCACCGTTTGTTTCAACACGGGCAAAACAGCCCATATCGATGATTACAGGTGCAATTTGTGTTAATTGGTCAACACGCGGCTGGTACTTTCCGGATGACTGCCACATGTCACGATAAACGAGGCTAAATTTAATTTCTTTTCCCATGACTGTTTTTAGAGTTATATTGAAAAAGAGTAGCATAAAACGGCTTATGCAGACTCTAAAATCTGTTAATTCACCAACTGTATATCAATCTATTGATTGCCTCACAAATTTAAGTTTTTATATCTGAATAAAAGAATAAAATAATTATTAAAATTATCAATTTGTCATAAAAAAAGCGTAATATTTCCGTTTTTCATCCCCTATCTGTAAGGCTTGCACAAAGAAGGTAAAAGTGAGCAGTCTTTTTGTTTGATAAATCTTATTTTTTGATCAATAAGGGTTTTGTAATGAATGGAAGAATAATTGCTATTTGGTTTTATTTCAGCTTATAGTATATCTACAGTTTGAAAAAGTAACACATGTAACACTTTTAGCACTTTATTCAGATTAATAGTATTTTTCAATTCCACCAAATCCTGTTATTATTTTATTCTCTTTTGTTTTATTGATAAAGTTGTTTAATCGCTTTTCAAATTCTTCCGGTCGTTTCCTTGCTGCCTCAATGTATGCAATCCGGATACGTTTATATGTGTCGGAAAAATGTTGATAGTTTTTCCATACTATATCATCTCCTTTCAATTTGTCGGTGATATCATTTGGAAAAATAAAAGGGTAAGACAAGAGATTTCGTATTTTATCCTCAAATTTTTGGTGTACCATTTTATTTTCCAATAACCATTTAAGTCTTTCTTTGTTGGCTTGTGAGTATGTACTTTTAGAATTTCTGGGCGTGAAACGCTGAATTTTATGTTCTTTATCAAGCGACTTTATCGTACTGTCAATCCATTCGAAACAAAGTGCTTCTTCAACGGCATCGTTGTATATAATACTTTTTTTGCCCGATGATATCGTGGGGAATACAAACCAGATTTCATTGGCAGTCTCAAAGTTGTCGGTTAGCCACTTTCGCCAATCTTTTCTATTTTCAAAGTACTTTATTTCTATTGACATAACAGGATCATTCAAACTAATTATTATACTGCCTTTACTTTCATAATAACGCAGCATTTATATGCCGGTATTCTCACCCGGAGATGCTAAAGCACAATAAAGATAACAAAGGTAACACAGAAAGTAATTAATAATTAAGAATGAAAAATTAATAATTAGCTTGCTGAACAGAGCATCTCGTATCTTCCTTCAAAAGGTAACAAAAGTAACACTTTTTTCAGTTAACAGTCATCAGTTAACAACTTGTATCTCGTGTCTTGTCTACCCGTATCTCATATAACTTTCAACTCATTACCCACTACTTAAAATTCATCGCTCATCATTTTATTTACGTTTATTAACTATATTTGGTTAAAATCTGACACATCTGACAGTTTTTTATTGTTTTTATCTTGTTGTTTTTGCATCTGTTAACCATATGTGGTTAAAAAGTAACAAAGGTAACAGCTTTTAGCTATTAGCTGATAGCTGTTAGCCGATAGCTTATGTACAAAACCTGACAAACCTGACGACTTTTCACACAATTTTTATTGTCTCTTTTTCTTCTAAAAACTCCGTGCTACTCCGTTTACTCTGTGGTTAAAAATAAAAGGTAACAAAGGTTACACTATTTCACTTATTTGCTAATTAATTATTTCAAAGAACTCTTTTTCTTGTAAACTAGTAAAGTGATAACTAGTATACTTCAAAATACATAGATAAACTTTTTCAAAAAGATTAAATCTCTCTACCCTGGAAAATTCAAACAGGCTCTTGTGTATTTTGAGTATTATATTATCTTTGGTAAGTAATTAATAACTACCATGAAAAAACTATTTATACTGACTTTGTTAGCCTATGTATTTATCATCGGCATTATGGCACAAGACAAGCGCACTAAAGCTTTTAATCTTGTAATGCCTGAAAATGTTGTAGAGAACAGTTTATATAACAACATAGAATTCCTCGACTCAAGATTATACAAAGAAGATCTTGGATATGTACAAACGGGAATGCTCAATAATTATGCATATTTGGTAGACCAGATTCCTTTTGCGCACCAATTCGACTCCCTCATAAATAGTATTACAAATGAAACGGCACAACACAAAACATTGTTGCTGCAATTGCGCAACCTGAATTTTAGTGAAATAACCAAGGCGATGAGTGAAACCGGATATTGTCATGTCCGTATGAGTTTATATGAAAAAGAATACCCGGATTATTATCTCATAGCCACCCTCGATACATTACTTACAGTTAAAGCAATGGATGTTACCGGTAAACTGATAAAAAGTTCATCCGGTATTATTACTACATTTATTTCGGATAACCTAGTTAGCAAAAGAACAGATGAAGCTCCCTTTTTGCTGGCAGATATTCATAATATTGATTTTTTTGAGAAAAATAATATGAAGCTTTACAGTGCCGATACGTATATAGATGGCATTTATCCGGATTTCACCTCTTTTGCAAATCAGACTCCGATAGCAGATGAACTTACTCCTAAATTTGATAGTAGTAATAACTTAAAGGAAATAAAAAAACTCAATGAGCAAAACAAACTTAAAAAGCTCAATCCTAAGGATTTTTATGCTGTAGTGGTTGATGGGCAGCCTTATATCACCAGTAATAAAAGCTATATCCCTGTGTATAAGGTGAAAGATGAATTTAAGTTTTTGAATGACGGTAATATAAGAATAGATATGGGAGCATATGTTGGCGCGGGAATTGCTGCCGGGATAGTAGGAGGGCTTCTCGGAGTAGCCATCATTCCGGTGCTGAGCAATCAGCCTGAGAAGGTAGAAATGACAATTGACCACCTGAATGGTCATTTCATCGTATTGCCCGATGTCGCAGAACCCTGAATAGTCACGGATCTGTATTAGAATATACTTTTAAATAAAAAGAGTCCCTATTGATTCTTATCACCAGGGACTCTTTATATGTAATTAGATCTCTTATCCTTTCAGCGCTTTATCCATTGCTGCGGCGGCTTTTCTTCCATCACCCATGGCAAGGATTACGGTTGCTCCTCCACGTACAATATCTCCTCCGGCATATACTTCCGGCAGGGCGGATTGCATGGTTTCCTGATTTACAACGATTGTGCCCCATTTAGTGACCTCTAGTCCTTTGAATGTAGATGGAATCAATGGGTTAGGAGAAACTCCCACACTCACAATTACCTGGTCTACATCGAACCACTCGGTTGCACCTTCGATAGCAACCGGTTTACGGCGTCCCGAAGCATCAGGCTCACCCAGTTCCATTTTTTGAAGAAGCATACGCTGTACACGTCCATTTTCGTCCCCTTCGTATCTGAGCGGATTGTGTAGAGTATGGAATATTATACCTTCTTCTTTGGCATGTTTCACTTCTTCGATACGTGCCGGCATTTCCTCTTCCGAACGACGATATACAATATATGCCTTTTCTGCGCCTAAGCGTTTCGCTGTACGTACGGCGTCCATGGCTGTGTTCCCTGCTCCTATGACAGCAACTTTTTTACCCATCTGCACAGGAGTGTCACTTTCCGGATTTGATGCATCCATAAGGTTTACACGGGTAAGGAACTCGTTGCATGACATCACGCCGATAAGGTTCTCTCCCGGAATATTCATAAAATTAGGTAATCCGGCGCCACTGGCAGCGAATATTCCTTTAAATCCGTCGTTCAGTAAATCCTCACGCGAAATAGTTTTACCTACTATACAATTGTTGATGAACTTCACACCCATTTCGCGAAGGACATTTATTTCAACATCCACTATCTCATTAGGGAGACGGAACTCGGGTATGCCATATTTCAATACACCACCGATCTCGTGTAATGCTTCAAATACAGTGACGTCATATCCCAGCTTCGCCATATCTCCGGCAAAAGCCAGACCGGCAGGTCCTGACCCTACTGCTGCGATTTTAATACCGTTGGCAGGAGCTAGTTCAGGTAAGGACATTTGCCCGCTTTCGCGTTCGTAATCTGCTGCGAATCGTTCAAGATAACCGATAGCAACAGGTTCTTTTTTCATTTTTTGTATATAGATACATTTTGCTTCGCACTGTTTTTCCTGTGGACATACACGTCCGCAAACGGCAGGCAAGGCGCTGGTCTCTTTCAGTACTTTTGCAGCTTCGAGGAATTCTCCCCGCTCAATATTCTTAATAAATGAAGGTATCTGTATGTTTACCGGACAACCCTCCATACATGTAGGGTTGGCACAATCGAGGCAGCGTGCAGCTTCAAACATTGCCTGCTCCTTTGTTAATCCCAGATTAACTTCCTCCTTCAATGAATGGCTTCTGTATTCGGCATCCAGTTCCGGCATATGCACACGAGGCCTGTCGCCACGCTCTTTGGCTTTCATGCCTCTGCGTAGTTCGTCTCTCCAAGGTTCACTACGTCTTGCCTGTATGTTCTCTTGTTCTGTCATAACTTATATTTCGCTGATCGCTATTGGCTTATGGTTGTTAGTCTTATGGTTTGTTTTTAGTCCTCTGATTAATTGTATGCTTTCAATCTCATCAACATTTCATCGAAATCAACTTCGTGAGCATTGAATTCCGGACCATCTACGCATACAAACTTGGTTTTACCTCCAACGGTGATACGGCATGCACCACACATTCCTGTTCCGTCTACCATTATAGTATTCAGGGAGGCCATTGTAGGTATATTATACTTCTGGGTAAGAAGGGATACGAATTTCATCATAATGGCAGGTCCTATGGTTACACACAGGTCTACCTTCTCCCTATTTACTACCATCTCGATTCCGTTTGTAATCAAACCCTTGTATCCATACGAACCGTCGTCTGTCATAACAATTACCTCATCGGAATACTCGGCAACCTGCTTTTCGAGGATCACCAGATCCTTTGTACGTGCAGCCAAAACTGAAATTACTTTATTTCCGGCCTTCTTCATGGCTTCTATAATAGGCAGCATAGGTGCAATACCAACACCACCGCCAGCACATATTACGGTGCCGTAATTCTCGATGTGGGTAGCTTGTCCCAAAGGTCCTACAACATCTGTGATATAATCACCTGTGTTGAGGTCGCAAATCTTTTTAGATGATGCGCCTACAGCCTGTATAACTATCGTTATCGTACCCTTGGCCACATCAGAAGCGGCAATTGTGAGAGGAATACGCTCTCCTTTTTCGCCTACCCGTACAATTACAAAGTGCCCGGCTTTACGACTTCGTGCTATCAGAGGTGCTTCTACCTCAAACTTTACTACATTTTCAGAGAAATACTCTTTGTCTACAATTTTATTCATTCCAGAATATTAGTTTAAGAGACTATTTAGATTTTATGATTAGTTTTTTTAGTGTTATAAACAATTTACCTCTTTACGTGTTATATTAAAAAAATAGAGATTGGGCTATTAAAATATCAAAATGCAGCCTTTTCATCGAAAAAATATGTGATTAGGGTTTAAAATAATTCTTTTGTCAAGATATTTTTCAAGCCTGACGTGCAAAGTTACGACAAAGTTTATTTACTAAGTCATTATCTGCTATAAAATATCATATAATTTGTTAGTTTAAGTTTTTGTGAAAAAATTCGACAATGTTTCCATAACCTTCTATTTCCAATTTCTTACGGATAACAGATTTTTTCATCTGAATAGTGTTGATGCTGAATTCCAGTATGATAGCTATTTCATTGTTGCTGAGCCCTGCATATTCAAGGCAACATATGCGGATTTCAATTTCGTCGAGTTGAGGATACTTTTTTCGAATTGTATCCGGAACGCCTTTATATAGCTGGTTCATTATATCAAATAATTTATTCCAGTCAAGATTCTCCTGATTGTAAACGATTTCGTTTACCTTTTTCAATAGTTTCTGACCATGTTTCTTTTCCTCTCCTTTCAATTCTGTTTTAAGTAAAGCGACCTTTTTGAAGATATCGAAGTGCTGGAATAAAACTTTTCGGAAGGAGTTTTCTTTCTCATCAATGTTATCGGCCATCTCCTGCATTTGGAATATTTTTTCCTGAGCAACAGCCAGTGCCGCTTTGTCTTTAATTCTCTTCCGGTAAAAAACAAAGTTCATAGCCAGAATAAGTATAAACATCAGCAATATAATGAGAAATGCTGTTTGTCTCTGAATAAGAAGCCGGTTGTTTTCGTTCTGTAACAGCTCGATGTCATACTTTTTCTGTACATCAAGAGCTATATGATTATTTGTGTCTTTGAGCATCTTTTTCAGGAGTGCGGTATATTCTTTATAATCGCTCAATGCCTGTTGATAGTTTTTGTCTTTTTCCGCTGTCTTGGCCAGTAGTTGATAGATTATTAATTTTAACGGGTGGTTATCATACCCTTCTATCAACGTCAGTGATTTATTGATATAGAATAATGTGGAGTCCTTGTTCTGTTCATCGTCGAATGAATAAGCTATGTTGAGATAGTTTCTTGCTACCTCTTCATTATCATTTAAGTAAGGTATCGAATGCCTGAAATATGCTCTGGCTTGGTCCCGTTTGCCAACGCTGCCGAGAGCGAAACCCATGTTGCGAATAATAAAGGCTTGTTCTATAGAGTCGTTGTGTGCCTTGGCCAGAGATAGACCTTTATTATAATAGTAGAAGCTGCTATCCATATCTCCTTTCATAAGCAGGTTGGAACCTATCTTGTCATAGACTATGATTTCATTCTTATAGTTTCCCGCTTTATTGAAATGTGGAATCGCTTGTCTATATTTGAGAATTGCTTCGTCATTCAAAAGTTGATCCTGATAAAGGTCTCCTATGTAAACTTCTATCAGTCCCTTAAGGGCGTTGTTGTCGCTCTCCTTTGCGTAAGTTTCAGCATTTAAGTATGTACTCATAGCCATTTGAGTGTCTCCTCGTGCGGCCAGAACATATCCACTGTATAGGGAAGCTATGGCTGTATTTTCCATATCGCCTTTATCTTCGTAATATTTCTTTGTTTCAAAGATTATAGTGTCATTCGTTATATCTTCCAATGCTTTGTCTTTGGCTTGTATATTCAGAAGTATATATTTGTTGCAGAGTTCTTTATCCAGATGCTTAGGATCGATCTCATTGTTGAGTATCTGTAGTGCCTCATTGGGGTCTTGCTCTAAAAGTACCTCCGCCCTGCTTAATATTTCTTCTGCTTTATTTCCATTCGGATCACATGATGAAAATGCAGCGCATAACATGAATATAAACCCAATATTTCTATACATAATTTTAATCATTCGAAGGATAATTGTTGAAAATGACTTCATAGTTAATCAAAAAAAGGTTTCAAAACAAGGAATATGACATAATTATTCTAAGAAAAAATCTATATAAAATAATATATTTTAAACTATAATCATTTTATTATTAAATATATAAGTAAAATAGGACTTTTAAAAATCTATATCATTCAAAAAAACATTGCATTTGTTTATTTCATCCATTAGTTTTGTATCAGACTTACAGAGAAAGACAACCTTGCAATTACTTGTGGCTATGAGAAAGATTTATCTGTGTTTTTTGGTTTTGGTTGTTTCATTTATTATAAACACGTATATGTATTCGTTCAATAGTAAGAATAGTTATTACATCCTAAGTGTGAATGATGATGATGTTGACTGGGAAATTACAGTAAAGATCCTCACAGGATCCAATAGACCAAGGATGGCAGATGCCGGCAAGACTGTATCTCTGTTTAAGCCTGTACAGATTTATCAAAGTAATTTTGGTTTAAAGGTCAATCTGTTCATTTACGGAAAGATAAATATCAAAATTGTTGATAACGCAGGTATGCCGGTTTATTTACGGCAATTTACACCCGATGGTGTTAATACTAAAGTTGAGATAAATACCTCCGGGTGGAATAGTGGTAGTTATACTATTACTCTATCAGATGCAACAGGAACAAATATTGCTGTCGGAGAATTCGATATACGTTAGGTTTATTAGGCAAAGATACTTTTCCCGCAAGACTTAGCTTACTTACAATTACAATTTATTATTGGGGAAGTCTTTTGCAACAGCTACTTGCAAATAGCTATGGAAAGGGTGAATCTGGACAGATTTGCCCTTTTGCATTTTAGAGACTATTGAATTATTCCGGAATAAACGCTAAAATCTATCTTAAAAACGGTTCAAAACAGACTGGCGATATAGATATAACTCAAAACAGTTTCTTAGAAAACAAAGCGGATCCAGCAATACGAAAGAACGGCGATTATGATCCATAAGATTATACCCAACAGGAATGTGTTCACACCTGTTTCCTTTACCTCTTTCATATTTATGGATGTGCCTATGAAAAATAAAGAAACCATCATCCCTTTCTTCCCGAGCCAGCTCAAATGATCGTTAGTCTCGGCCATTCCCGGTATATAATTACCTATAATGATAGCAACGACGAATAGGAAGATGAACCAGGGGATATTTATTTTAGATGCTTTGTTTTTATTGAAGAATGCGATACACAAAGCTAAAGGGATAATCCATAACGTACGGGTAAGTTTTACGGTAGTACCTACCTGTAAGGCTTGTTCCCCATATGCAGAGCAGGCACCGACTACAGAACTGGTGTCGTGAATGGCAATGGCGGCCCAATAACCGAAATGCGTCTGATCCATTTCCAGTAAATGTCCGATCACGGGAAATATAAATAGTCCCACGGCATTTAATACGAATATCACAGCCAGAGAAAAACTTATTTCGTTGTTTTTTGCCCCTAATACAGGTGCTATCGCTGCTATGGCGCTTCCTCCGCAGATAGCGGTCCCTCCCGAAATAAGCATAGTCGTATTTTTCTGTACCTGAAGAAATCTTCCGAGAATAATACCGCAAACCATGGTGACGGCGACAGAGACAACGGTGATCATAAATCCTGTTTTTCCCGTTTGCACAACATCGTGTACCGACATGGAAAATCCCATGCATACAATTGATGCCTGTAGTAGATATTTTGTTAGTTTTCCTGTCTTTACGACCTCTTCCCCTTTATAGAAGATAGCAAGCAATATACCGATAAACAGGGCCAAAGGAGCGGAGAAGAACGGGAAAAGACAGCAGATAGGAATGATGTAATATAATTTACCCAGATATTTTTGCATGATTTTATTCCTCCAGCATTTTAAGTGCTTTGTTTTCGCACCCGGTCATAAATTCACGTTCTCCGGGGCCTTTGTCATTGATCCCGCACAGGTGAAGGATTCCATGTATTATAATCCGGTGAATTTCTTCGTTGTAATTTGTCTCAAATTTTTCAGCATTACTCTTTACTGTATCCAGGCTTATGAATATATCTCCGGAAATAGTCTCACCTTCAGTGTAATCGAAGGTAATTATATCTGTATAATAATCGTGCTGTAAATATTGATTATTTATTTCCAGGATTTTCTTGTCGGAGCAAAAAATAAAGGAAATATCCCCGACTCTTTTTTTATAAGAAGCCGCTACGGATTTTATCCAGCTTGTGGTCTCACGCTTTTTTATAGAGGGTAGTTTTACCTCTTCCGCCTGATATATTATCGCCATAACCGATTTTTGATTAGAGAAATGATTTTACAAAGGTAAATCATAATAAAATCAGGAGCAAGAAAATATCGGGAAAAGCAATACGAATCCGACTACAGACACTATAGACGGTATTTATCTGATAATAAATAAACCTTATGTAAGAAGCCGCTAAACAATATAAATAATCACTATCTTTGAAACATTAATAACATAACTAACGCATTTAATAGTATGAAGAATATCACAAGAAAAACTCTCGACGAGTTTATTATTGAGAGACAAGAGGATTTCAGGTACTCTACAGGTGAACTTTCCCGTCTTTTAAATTCTATATTGCTTGCTGCCAGAGTGGTAAGCTATAAGGTGAATAAAGCCGGACTAGTAGATATACTTGGTGCAGCCGGTAATGTGAATGTACAAGGCGAAGAACAGAAAAAGCTGGACGTATATGCCAATGATGTATTTATACAAACGTTGGTTAACCGTGAAATTGTTTGTGGTATTGCTTCCGAGGAGAATGACAATTTTATAACCATACAGGGGCTGGATGAGGGACATAACAATAAATATGTGGTATTGATGGACCCATTGGATGGCTCTTCGAATATTGAAGTAAATGTATCTGTGGGGACTATCTTTTCCATCTATCGGCGCATTTCGCCAATAGGATCTCCTGTGACAATGGAAGATTTTCTCCAGCCGGGAGTCAATCAGGTAGCAGCAGGATATATCCTGTACGGCACATCTACCATGATAGTATATACAACCGGACGTGGGGTAAACGGGTTTACGCTGAATCCGGCTATAGGCAGCTTCTATCTGTCGCATCCCAATATGAGATGTCCCAAAAATGCGAAGATATATTCAGTGAATGAGGGCAACTACGTGCATTTTCCGCAAGGTGTAAAAGATTATATCAAATATTGTCAGGAAGAGAAGGAAGATCGTCCTTACTCTGCCCGGTATATAGGTAGTCTGGTTTCCGATTGTCACCGTAATCTGATCACCGGAGGTATCTATTTTTATCCGTCTACACATAAGTCGCCAAAAGGAAAACTGAGGCTGCTCTATGAGTGTAACCCGATGGCTTTCATTACCGAGCAGGCTGGAGGTAGTGCCACAGATGGCGTAAACCGTATTTTGGAGTTGCAGCCTACCGAACTTCATCAGCGCACACCGTTCTATTGCGGAAGTTCTAATATGGTGGAGAAATTGAAGGACTTTATTGTTCAGGCACAAGAAAAGGAGAAGAAACAGCAATAATATAAAAATATAAAACTCCCATTGTCAATTTTAAAACAATGGGAGTTTTTCTATATAGCTTATCAATGTTAGAATTGAATTATGAACTCGAAGAAGAAGATTTACTTCAACTTCAATTGTATTTTGCATCGAAGGACGAGATGCAAATAAAACAACGTAGAAAAGAAAAATACAGAATGATAGGCCTGTCGCTCCTGTGCGGACTTCTGTTGTTTTTCGATGAAGGCTATCGCCTGCTCTCCTACTTTTTTCTAGGCTCATCAGTTCTCTTTTTTATTATTTATCCATGGTGGTCGGTCTGGTTCTATAAGCGGATGTATAGAAAACATATATCAGAAAGTATGCGGGCAGAATTTCCTTATAATACAAAGCTCTTATTGGGAAGCGAATTTATCGAAATTGAAACAAAGAAAGGCTATCGGCATTATGATGTAAAAGAGATGGATACTATAATTGAAACGGAGCATCATTTCTTTATTGTGACGAGCCGTCAGGTAAGTATTATAGTACCGAAGCACCGGATGAATAATGCTGAGGAGGTAAAGATGCGATTGTTACGATACAAAGAGAATAATCAGGTCTCTTTTGTTGAAGATATGGATTGGAAATGGAAATAGGGGAGTTAAGCCTGTTTCAAATATTTTATAATAGATTATAGTTACTTACATTGTTATACTTATCCTGCAACTTTATCTATGTATATAGCCAATAGCATTTAGCTGTTAGCCGATAGCTCTTTGAATTGATAAATTAGCAAATTTGTAAATTAGCAAATGAGTGAAATAGTGTAACCTTTGTTACTTTTTGTGGAACTGTAGGGGCGAAACATCTTTCGCCCCTACAAAAATTATAAAAACTGTTACCTTTGTTGCTTTTCAACTATATATAGTCAACAGATGTGAAAACGGCAAGATAAAAGCAGTGGAAAAACTGTCAGATGTGTCAGGTTTTAACGAAATATGGTTAATAAATGAAAATCAGACGATGAGTTATGAATCTCACTTCACTATAACGAAGCGCAACATTGTTAACTGCCGACTATTTACTGAGACAAATGTTACCTTTTAACAAGTAGTAAGTTTAAGTAATAAGTCGTTGGTTTCTGTTAATCAATAAAAGCTAATTATTAATTATTCATTGCTTTCTGTGTTACCTTTGTCTCCTTTTAAGAATACATTAATAGTAGAAAATGGTTTTATCTAACAACGAAAATAAACAGTATCTGGCAAAAAGTACGCTTTGGCTGATGGCAGTCGGAGCCGGACTGGTTGTCGCAAATAACTATTATAACCAGCCTTTGTTGGGGATGATAGCCAAAGAGTTTGGTGAGTCCGAAGCCGCTGTCAGCAGGGTGGCCATGTTTACCCAGATAGGTTATGCGGCAGGACTTCTGCTCATAATCCCGTTAGGTGACATGTTTAAACGGAAAAAGATAGTACTGACAGACTTTATCTTTATTATCCTTTCATTGCTGATCTTTGCTTTTAGCAAATCACTTTCAGTAATGATTACCGCCAGTTTTTTCATAGGGCTTACATCTGTAGTACCACAAATCTTCGTGCCCATAGCCGCCCAGTTATCTGCACCTGAAGAGAAAGGCAGAAATGTAGGAATAGTAATGAGTGGCCTGCTTATCGGTATATTGGCCTCACGCGTCTTTAGCGGCCTGCTGGGAGAATATCTCGGCTGGCGTGAGGTATTTTACATTGCAGCCGGAATGATGGTTGTACTGGGCGTTCTTATCGCATGGCTGTTGCCGGATATGCAACCGACCTTTAAGGGGACTTATAGTCAATTGATGGGATCTATATTCCGTTATACGAAAGAAATACCCACCCTCAGATTAGCTTCCTTACGGGGTGCATTAGGCTTTGGTTCTTTTTCCATATTCTGGACCACCCTAACTTTCAGGCTCGAACAGGCGCCGTTCTTTCAGGGAAGCGATGTCGCGGGTTCGCTGGGTATTGTCGGCATAGTCGGCGCATTGGCAGCATCGGTAACCGGCTCTGTGTCGGGGAAAGTAAATAAGAATAAGATAATTCTTATAGCCTGCCTCCTGATGCTTCTGTCGTGGGGGATATTCGGATTCTCCGGAAATACTTATATAGGACTGATTGCAGGTATTATCCTTCTCGATATGGGGCTACAGGGAATGCATGTCACCAACCAGACCATCGTTTTTTCTACACATCCGGAAGCTTCTAACAGATTAAATACGGTATATATGGTATCCTATTTCATAGGAGGCTCTTTAGGTACATTCCTCGGAGGTATAGCATGGCAATACTACGGATGGAATGGTGTTGTAGGTGTCGGTGGTCTGCTTGTCCTGCTTTGCTTATCCGTACATATGCTGTTATGCAGTAAAGCCAAATACAAGATGTAAGCAGTTAGAGTTTTTCTGCCCTTTTCATCTTGGATATCAACAAGGATATTGCAGTACCTGTCACGGCAAAGCCAAGTAAAAGGAATGGCATGTACCATACGATTATATCGAGTTGGATGTGCCAGAACGCATGCTCTTTGAAGATAATGAACCACGATAAAGGACACACTACCGAGGTAAATGTAGCAAGTATCAAAGCGATATATTTTCGGTCATGTAATTTACGGGTAAGAAACCAGACAATGCCTGCACATACGATGATAATGAATATGAGATAGGCAAAGCGGAAACGGATGAAAACAGGAGTAAAGCCCCAATCCCAGCTATTTTCGCGAAGATAGTATTTAATGACATTGTTCCATACAAACGAAAGTGATGAAGGGTCGTTATCCGTTCCCTCCAGATCGGAGAACTGGACAAACGATGAACGACGGACAAAGGCCGTTTGCAGGTAGCCAAGGGCTCCTCCTAGACTGCCCAGATAAGTCCATAATTGAAGGATCAGGACAAGGAATTGTACCAATACTGCACCTAAAGCGGCTAATCCGGCTTTGAAAGAAAACATGAAGAACTCTGAGAATCGTTGCCTTTCCAGATAGGAGTAATACACTATCGGGATGAAGATAGACAGCATTGTTGTAGAACTGAACTCAAGTCCAGAGAAGAAGAATTTGACAAGGACGGCAAGGAACAACGTGACAAAAATCCGTTTATCGGATATACTCCCCGGAAATGAGTGCCTTTTCTCCAAAACCAGAAGCAGGGCGAGGAAGGGAACATAAAAGTTCCACAGCGACCACCATAGTCCGTTCCCGCCAAACATAACAATCTTAGGAGAAAGGAATGTAAACAGGAAAGTGATTATGGCAGGAGTAATCCCGAAGTTGCGTAACACCCACCCGATAAATACGAGGAAACCTATTGCCATCAACATGGCATTCAGAAAGCGGAGCATCTGATAGCTAGTCTCATTGCTGAAAGGGAGCGCTTTCTGTATCAGGTAATAGAGGGAAGCCTGCCCTCCGGAATGGCTGACATAGACACAATAGCCGTTAGGAGCATCCTTCTCGCCAAGATAATATTTAATCTGATCGAACTGGTTTTCGGATACAATGGAATCTCGCAAGCCCAAGTCATTAACACGCAGTTCATCCTTTACGCTATCGGGTTTAATGTAATTCACACCCATGAATCCGGATGAAGCGAAGAGTCCGTCTTTCTCTGCCTTTACCATCCGCCCTATAACCAGCCCTTCTTCAAAGGTTTCGTACTCCTTGTAATGAACAGGGACGGCCACCTTGAAAAGGTTGCTATAAAAGCTGAAGGTAAGCAGTAGGAATGCGATACCAAAGAAGAGCAGACGAGCCTTTCCGGCCTTGTTAATATTCATAGCCTACTTATGATTTCCCTAAAAGGTCTTTGAAGAAATACTTTACCTTCCACCAATTGGTATAAAGCTGCCTGTAACGGTAACGGTGCCTGTAATGGAAAGTCGATTCATAATACAGATTGCGGGTGGCCCATATCGGATAATCCTTTAGTAAACCCCAGTCGTAATGTTCATCGAAAGGGCAAATCTCATTCAGGGAAACCTCAGCTATCTTGTATTTCTTTGCCAGCATGGAATATATACTCTGGTCGTGCCGGTTCTCTACGAAGCCTTCAAGGTTTGGCGAGCGAGAAGGTTCGTCTGTGATAATGCTATAATTGTCCAGATACGGCTGGTACCAATCCTTTACAAATTGCATTACCAAAGGGCTTTTCTTAAGGAATATAGCCGTGGATTCGAATTGGGGTGTATGGGTGAAAGTCTTATCGTTGCGTACACCGTAATAGTCGAATATATCGCCTTTCGTCCATTCATTGTCGCAGCGTATCATTTCGGGCATATCGTTTGTAGGGATAACCTGCCCTCTGAAGCCAAGGATACCTGTTTCCGACTTATCCAATATGTCGTAGTATTCCAGCATACGCTTGCGCCCGTCCGGATTATAGAAGCAACCCAAATCGGCATACAGCAGCACGTCCCCGTCATTCATTCTTTCCAGTGTCTGCAATACCAGATAGGGCTTCCAGCACCAATAGCCGAATCCGCGGGAATAAGGAATCAGATAGCGTCCCCACTTCTTTTTGAAGTCGGCATCGAGGTCTTTATCGTTATAGGTATATATTTCATCGAAAACATTCAGGCTCTCAGCGGATTTCCGGTATCGTTCCGCTCCCTTAAACATGGGGTAATTGCCAAATGTGCATAAAACTCTCTTCATCTAAGTAACTGTTTAAATTTTACCGAAATTATTTCTTACATAACCACTTTCATTCTTTGGCATTCTCTTTATGGTTCTTTTGAGCATATTTTCTACTTTTTCCTTTTGGTTTAGCCCGCTAAACCTGCAAGAAAAAATCAAAAAATCTATCTCAAAATAACTCATAACAGAATACCAATAAAATCTAAACAGTTACTAAGTCGTGTTAATTGTTGAATAAGTCTTTGAACCAGTATTTCACCGCCCACAATCTGCGGTAGAGCTTCCTCAACCTGAAACGGTGCTTATAGTGGTACTTGCTAGTATAATACTTATCGCGGCGTGCCTGTATGGGATAGGTATCCAACAGAGACCAGTCACGCTGGAAAATCTCGTTCGTAGAAATCTCGGCTATGCCGTATTTCTTTCCCAGAATGGAATAGATGCTCTGGTCGTGCCGGTTCTCTTTAAAGCCCGGCAAGTTCGGCACACGTGAAGGGGAATCTGTGGCCAGACTATAATCGTCCAGATAAGCCTGATACCAGTCTTTTACGAACTGCATCACCAAAGGGCTTTTCTTAAAGAAAATGATTGTGGATTCGAACTGGGGTGTATGGGTGTACGCCTTGTCGTCATATACATTGTAGTAAGCAAAGACATCCCCTTTCGTCCACTCATATTCATGATAGAGCGTTTCAGGCATACCGTTATAAGATACTTCCTGACTCTTAACACCGAGAATCCCTGTGGGCGTCTTCTCCACCAGATCATAGTATTCCAGCAGACGTTCGCATCCTTTAGGATTGAAATAGCAACCGATATCAGAATAGAGAAGCACATCGCCATCCTGCATTCCTTCCAGAATTTTGAGAATGAAATAAGGTTTCCAACACCAGTAACCGAATCCACGGGAGTAAGGGATAAGGTACCTTCCCCAACGTTTATAGAAGTCTTTGTCCAGATCCTTTTCGCAAACGGTATGGATATCATCAAATATACCCATGCTTTCGCACATCTTCCTGAAACGGGGGAAACCTTCAGTTAAGTAATAGCTGCCGAATGTACAGACTGCTCTCTTCATTGATGTTGTGTTATTATAGGGTACAAAAGTAGGGTATTTATTTGATAAATACCCTACTTTCTATCTTGTATATCAGGCTTATTGTTTCACGTCCACCCAGCGGCCTGTGGTACGGCTTTGCTCCGACGGGTTGTACATAGGTTCATTGCTTATGGCAGGGAGGTAGAACCTGCCGCAATATGCAGCCTGTAACCTGATGCGGAACGAAGATGAATAACCGGAACCGATATTATAATAAGTATATACCCTATCGTCTCTTATATCCTGATAGTTGAACGAACCTGCCGTCCTGCTATCCGCTTCGTTGAACAGGCGGGTATTGAATATCTCCCATCCCGAAGGGAATATCTGACTTAGCGTCATGTCGGTCAGGTATTGCCCCGAAATGTTCTGTACGATTACATTGGCAAAGAATTCCGTTCCTTGTTTCAGGGAAGTAACATCCAGCTCCTTACCGTTTTCATCCACATATTTCACATACAGGTTCGTTCCGTTGCTTTGAGCCGGAGTATTATCCACAATCGGCTGAGTACGTCCAAGTAAGCGGACGAAGATTTGTCCCTGTCCTTTGTTCTTTATAGAAACATGAACTTTCTCCTGTGGTTTCAGGGCTATTTCCTGGAACACGTCTCCCGAATTACCGGTCTTCTGTTTCACGCCGTTCAGTTCCCAATCGTAGGAGATAACACCTTTACCCATCTTCTCGGCAAGTTTCGACATAGCAATCAATCCAAAAGCTGCTGACTGTGTCGTAATATATTTGTCACTCAGGCTTTCCGATACCTTAAACGACAAGGCCAGCGCCCTTTCTGTTTTTCCTAACAACAGATAAGTTTCCATTATCATCGACATATCACGTGATGAACTACCATACGTATTGTTGTTGAAAGAATAAGGGCTTACCTGATCGCTTAGATTGGTTATCAGTTGATTTGCCGCATCTTTCTTTCCTGCGAGGGCATAAGCCGCAGCCAATCGCCAACGAGCCTGTGCCGACAACCCGCTCATCTCCTTCAGACGGTTCATAGCCCCCAGTTCCGGTTCTCCGGAAAGGGCAAGTGTATATAGACGGTATGCCTGTTGCAGGTCGGCCATCGAATTACTGTAATATGAAGTATAGAGGTCGCCTCTGTTCCATGACTGAGCGGCTTTCTTCTGGAATTGCTTCCATTTGTTTATCACCGACGCCGGCACGTCACGCCCTGCCCGCTGGGCTTCTACAAGGAAATGCCCTGCATAAGTGGTTACCCATTCGTTAGGTACAGTATTACCCGGCCAGTAGGCGATGCCTCCGTCTATCAGTTGGCGCGAAGTAATCATTCTTATACCCTCACGAATGTTATTATCCATCACATCTTTCTCTTTATTGGAGAACGGACGGAATGCCTGTACATACAATAATGGGAACACCTTTGATGTAACTTGTTCGGAGCATCCGTGCGGATAATCGTGCAAGTATGACAGGTTCTTGTTGAGGTCTATACCCGGCATACGGGATATCTCCAACTTAGCCCAATCCTCGTCTCCGATAGCATCGAAAGCTATGTTCAATTCAGAGGTTCCATCGACTGGTACTAAAGCCTGCGACGACAATAGTAGAGGTGGATTAGGGTTGCGCACTTCTATATCGATGGTCTCTGTCGCCGCTTCTCCGTTGCCAGTAGCCTTGATTATTATCTTTTCAAATCCGATTTTCTTACCCACCTTCACTTTGAAGTAAACCATCTTATCGCCCGTCTGGGTAAAGGCCACCGATTTGGTAGTTCCCTCTGTGAACTGGAACAATCCTTTCGACTGGGCTGTCAGGCTTACATTCTTTATCTTCTTGTCCATAGCAAATACATTGACAGGAAGCAAAATCTCTTCATCCGGCCCTGCTACGCGCGGTAGGGTAGATAATATCATCAACGGGTTGCGTACAGGCACAGCCTTTTCGGCACTGCCATATGCTCCATTCGGATTTCCGGCAACAACCATTACACGTACCGAACCGAAATATGGCGGCAAGGTAATCTTATGTGTATCGGTCTTTCCTCCGCTAAGAGTAAACGGTCCTAAGTATTTCACCACCGGTTTGAAACGGCTCATTGTATTATTGCCCGGCTTTAACGCTTCGTCACCTCCGATGCTTAGCAATGGTCCGAGTTTTCCTGTCTGTGCGCCTACCACCATGTCGAACATATCCCATGTGCGGACGCCCAATGCCTGACGTGTATAGAATTCGTCCCATGCGTTCGGGGTACGGAACGAGGTCAGGTCAAGTAATCCTTCATCTACAATAGCAAGGGTATAAGTCATCTCTTTACCGTTCTTTTCGGATACGGATACAGAAAACTCTTTCTCCGGACGGAGTTCATCCGGCATGGTTATCACAGGAGTCAGTTTGGTCTCACTATTCTCTACATTTATATTCAATACGCCATACATGCGGATAGGCAGGTCGTTATCAGTCTGCGCATGTGGCTGAAACAGGCTGGCAAAGATATAGAAGTTAGGCGCCATGTCTTCTGTTACCTTGAATGTATGTTTTGTGTCTTCTTTTGCCGTTGTAGTCACCCATTCACGTGAAATGATGCGGGAACCGTCCTCAAGGCTTATTAACGCCCGTCCATCGGAACTTTTAGGGAGGATAACCGTAACTGTTTCCCCTACTTTATACGATTGCTTATCCGTTGTGAACGAAAGCATAGTCAGTCCGCTAGGGTCTTCCTTGTCGGAACGCCCACGCCACGACGGCCAGTCGGCATATAACAAGCGTCCTGAGGTATGTCCTCCCCCGTCAGTAACCATTATCAGATAGCGACCCCATTCAGGATAGTCGACACGGAACTTTACTTTCGCCTTGCCTCCACCCGAAGTGGAAATCTTTTGGTCTAGAATGACCTTGGTAGATGTATTGTTGACATATGAGGCCAGATTATCATTCGAATTCCACCACCATGACCAGTTCAGTTTGTATATTTTAACTTCCAGTCCCGAACGGTTGACAGGCTTGCCTGCCGGTGTAAGGGTAACAATGTCTATCATGTTATCCTTATCGGTTTCCAGCCACCCGTACTGACTCTCTGTCGGAGATTTTATACCAATGTAAGCCGGGAATGGAGAATAAGCCGCAGTTTGTGTATAGATGCTGGCATCGCCTCCCGATTCGAATACACGCGAAACAATATTTGCCCGAAGCATACCCGGAGCACTTGCCGCCTGAGGCAGATTCGCCCTTACGGTCGCATTGCCGGAAGCATCCAGCCTGCCATCGAAGACAGTGTATGTATCCGAAGTAAAGTTTGACGCCGGATTATTAAATGCATATTGTTCATACCCTTTGAAAGGTGTGCGCACCTGACTCAATGTCATCTCTACTTTAGCCGCCAGATTTACAGCCGGAGCACCGTGTAGCCATTGCGACGATAATGAACCGGAGAATGAACCTGAACCCGCATCGATCATATCACCTACTTCGAGACGGATTTTCAGGCGGTTCGGTTTCACCGTTTCTATCTTTAATGTCTTATAGAATGTAACGCCTCCTACTTTTACCCGTGCCTGCCAGTTACCTGTAATGGCATTGGCATCTGTTGCCATACGGAACGGATAGAAGCCATTTTTACCCGTAGTGGAAGTATATCGCTGAGCCATTTGCCCGCGAGGGGTGTAAAGCTCGAGTGAAACAGGATGTTCTTTTGGCAGGGTTTTGGCTTTATCTTCCAGAATGAAAGTTACGAATATGGAATCGCCCGGACGCCACACGCCACGTTCGCCATAAATATAGCCTTTCAGTCCTTTCTTTATTTCTTTTCCACTCACATCAAAGTTGCTTAATAAAAGGGAAAGATTTGAAGTTACTTTCAAATAGCCTTTTTCTTTTTCGCGGGATGCAATTACAACAAATGGCACGCCACCTTTGTAGTCTATATCGGCGAATCCGTTTCCATCTGTCTTTCCACTACCGATACGTTGCATCTGATAGTTATAGATGTCTACTACGCCGCCCGATATAGGCTTGGTGGTAAGGATATCTGTAAGAGCCACGAACATTTTCTTTTCAGCACCCAGTTTGGTGGTTATTCCGATATTGGAAGAAAGTACAACACAACTATATGACTTATTCATGTAGAATGTAGGATCACATGGGTTTTCTCTTTCTTCCCAGTTATAATTATCCCAATCCCAATCATCCGAATAGTAATATCCCGGCCTGTCCCATTTAGCTTCGTCCTCTTCCGAGAGTTGGTTGTCGAAGCGTTCGAGGGTTGCTTCTTCGGGTATCTGGGGAGTTGTACCGCCACATGGGTAGAGAGAATACTCTTTCTTCATGGAGAACTCAACTTTGTAGACAGCCCCCGGATCCTGCTTTATCATTGTAGCCAGATCGAGGGAGAAGTTGTTCCACTCTTCAAGTTTCATTGTAGGGTCTTCGTCCAGCCGGATACGTTTCTTGAGGATAAGGCGTCCGAAACGTTTCAATTCGTCACTCTCACCAAAGTCATTAGCTTGCAGATAACCCAATATATTATTTTCGAATATCTTAATCACCTTTACATCTACTGCCCACAGATTAACTGCCTGAAATGGGATTATCAGGTTGTCGGAATTAGGAAGGATATTTCCTGTGCTCAACAGTTTTATCTCCGGACTGTTCTTCTGAAAATTGACACTATAGGTATAATCGTCTTTGAGTGATATGTTGGCAACACTTTTTATCTCCTTGAATATCTTGAGTTCGACACTCGTGCCTCTCGTAGTTTTGTCCAGATACAGTCTCAACACATTTCTGTCTATATCGAAAGAAAAACTTTCGATAGTACCGGGTTTTACCAGACCTTGTATATTCTGGCTGAGAGAGAGCGGATCGCTAAAGGTAACACGGATACACTCCTGCGGATCGTATTCCATAGCTACATCTATTACTTCAAACTGTGATATTTTGGGTATCACTATCTTTATATCTTCATCTTTTTTCAATCCGATAGCGTCTCCTTTTACATGTAGGGTATATTCATTATCTGAATTGCCCCGGTAAAGGCTATCAACTAAAAGGCTGAAGCGTCCTTTTGTTTCAGTCGGCGTAATCTTTATCTTCGCATCTCCGGCCTTATCTCCGCCCGAAAGTGAAAACATTTTGGTGACATTATCAAGTTGGGCATCATCGGCCAGCAATACGGTTCCTTGAACAGCGTTCCATTTAAGGTCGGTCTCTTTGATCGGAGAATACGGCATCAGGCTGACACTATAATTCTGTTCCGGAATATGGAAGTGAAAATAAAACTCTTTAAACTCGCTTTCTACTTTCAATACCTTATCAAGCTTGAACCAGGCTTCGTATTCTTGTCCCTGCTTCAGTTCTCCGGCATCGGGGATGAACTTTATGGTACGGGAGCTTGACCAGTAAGCCTTTCCTTTTATTGATGGGGAAAATTTGAATAATTCCTGATCGATCTCCTTATTCAATTCCACAGTCGGAATATCCTGAGTAAGTTCTATTTGTATTTCAGAGGATGAGGAAACCTTTCCGTATGTAAATGCTGCAATATATTTTGCAAACTCGGAATTAATTTCACGGGTACCGCCCTTCTTACATGAATTCACAATAAAAAGACACGATAAAAGAAAAACAGGGATGAGGAAAAGATTTTTTTTCATAGCTATATTATTTGTGTCCGTTGCCATTTAATTATATACTAATTCACAAATATAAAAGAATATTTGCGATTAAGGGTAGGTAAAAAGGGCTAATTGTAGGAAGTGTCCATTTCCGGTGATGAAATGGCTATACAGCTTCATGTAATTTTATAATTCTATAAAATCGTTTATTGTTGCCCGAAAACATTTATTTATCTTTGGATATCAAAAAAAACTTAACACACTATGGATGTTCGGATAAATTGGATAGACTGGGCTAAAGCACTGACAATGGGACTAGTTGTTCTCGGACATTTTGAATATGAGGATAGGGGAGTTATTTTGCAAAATTTTATTTATAGTTTTCATATGCCTTTATTCTTCTTATTATCTGGATATCTATATAAACAATCGAATGACTTTAAAGTTTTTTTGTCAAAGAATATCAAGACTTTGGTTGTGCCATATGTTCTTCTAAACCTGTCGGTATTTCTTATTATGTTCCCATATTATCTTCATTCCAATATCGATATTAAGAGTCTCTCGTTCAATTTTATAATCTGTGAAAAGTTCATTCCGGCCTCGGCTTGTTGGTTTCTGATAAGTCTGTTCTTTGTTAAAGTCATATCTTTCTTCATCTTAAAGCTAAAACATTTTTTACAAGTCTTAATTATTGTATTTTTATCCGCATCTTGTTTTTACATATCGCAGAAATTAAAGATAAACGTATATTTCTCTATTGATTCAGCTTTGATGGCTATTCCGTTTTATATTGCTGGCTATTATTTGAAAAAGTATCAGATAGTAGAGAAAATAAAAAATAACTATACTGGGCTGATATTAATTGTAATAACATTTATTCCTCTACTTATTGGGAATTACATTAATGGGAGAATTGGCATGTATTCTTGCTATTTTGGTAAATATCCGATTTTATTTTACATTAATGCATTTATTGGTTGTATTATGGTTATCTGTACTTGTAATCTGCTTAATAATATAGAATCTAATATTATCAAAAAGATATCATCAGGATCATTGGTAATATTAGCATATCATTTTCCTCTTATAACACTTTTAAATTGTTTATATTTTCATGTATTCGCATTATCTCCGGATGTCTTATCTAATGTAGTAATGTCAATTATTATCATGTTGTTATTATATTACCCTATCATACTAATTCAAAAATATTGTCCTATACTGATTGGAAACAGGAAAAGCTGAATAAGGAATTTTAAACAAACAGATATAAACTAAAAGCCATTACCAACATACCTGCTACCAATCCCATGATAGAAATATGGTGTTTTCCGTACTTCTCGGCACTGGGCAGCAATTCGTCGAGGGAGATGAACACCATAATTCCCGACACGGCAGCCAGAATAATCCCGTTCATAGCTGGAGTCCAGAACTGCATGAGGAAGAAATATGCGATCAACGCACCGAAAGGTTCGGCCAGACCGGAAGCGAACGATAGCCAGAATGCTTTTTTGCGGCTGCCCGTAGCGTGATAGATAGGCACGGCGACAGCTATTCCTTCGGGGATATTATGTATGGCAATAGCGATAGTTATGGGGATGGCAACATCAAGGGAGCCGAGCGCAGACGTAAAAGTAGCGATACCTTCAGGGAAATTATGTATGGCAATGGAAAGGGCGACTACTATGCCTGTACGCTTTAGCGAACGTTTTTTATCCATATCTTCCACACCTTGAATCTCATGCGGATTTAATGACTTGGGAATTGCAAAGTCAATCATATTTATGAGGGCAATACCCGCGAAGAAAGCAAGTATAAGATAGAGTGTCCCCATTTTCTCGCCATAGACCGATACCAGTTCCAGTTTGCCTTGTGGCATCATCTCCATAAATGAGACGTACAACATTATACCTGCCGAAAAGCCCAGAGACGCACACAGGAATTTTGTATTCGTATGTTTGGCAATTAGCGCTATAAGGCTGCCTATACCAGTTGATAGCCCGGCAATAGCTGTAAGTATAAATGCAAGTAGTATATTCTGTTCGGTCATTATTCTCCTGAAACGTTAAGATTGCAAAGATAAGGGATTACCGTGAGGTATGGTAAAGATTTACAGCATGAAATGAAGAATGTCCGATTAAATTTCTTTTAAGTATAAACAATTTGATAATTTTATGAGTTCAATAACATTAAGCGTTTTCGTGATCCGGGATAAACCGAACAGATTTTGCTTTTGCTCCCGCAGCTTAGATGCATTCATATAAAATGACATATACTATCTCTATGGCAAATAAAAGTAATTACAGAATCCATTTCATACAACATGTTCCCTTCGAAGGGCTTGGATATATTGGAACATGGATAGATGAAAACAATTTTACCCTTTCCACAACCAAAATGTACGAAGACTACGAATTTCCTGATTTGTCGGAATTCGATCTTCTCATCATTATGGGAGGCCCTATGGGCACATATGAAGAGGATAAATATCCGTGGCTGAAAGAAGAAATAGCATTTGTGAAAGAGGCTATAAATGCAGACAAGGCTGTTATGGGTATTTGCCTGGGTTCACAAATCATAGCCGGAGCCTTAGGGGCGAAAGTATATCCGAATAAGGAAAAAGAAATAGGCTGGCTGCCTGTTACTTTTTCCGATATCAGGGCGCAAGCCTTATTCGGTTGTGAGGACACATCACCTATTGTTTTCCAATGGCATGGAGATACCTTCGACCTTCCTACTAACGCAAGCTTGCTGGCCTCGAGTGAAGCGTGTAAGAACCAGGCATTTTTGTACAAAGACAATGTTCTGGCTTTGCAATTTCATCTCGAAGTGACAGAAAAAAGTTATGCGGAAATGCTGGACAACGGATTAGACGAACTAACGGACGGAAAATACATTCAGACAGAAAATTATATACGAAATAATACTCATTATATAGAGGAATGCAACCGGATGATAAAATCCGCGATGGACAAGTTTATAGAAAATATATGACACAGAAAACATATAACACAGGTACAGGCGCGCTGATATTCATTATCTGCCTGTCGGCCTCTCTGGTTCCATTCATGGGTTCGGCTCTGAACCTTGCTTTACCGTACATAAACAGCGACTTATCACTCGATGCGGTCATGTCGGGATGGGTTCCGACTTCCTATATGTTGTCCACCGCTATACTTCAGATACCCTGCGCGCGTATCGCCGATATGATAGGGCGCAGAAAGGTTTTTGTATGGGGCGTCATTGTACTTACTGTATTTTCTGTTTTAAGCGGCTTTGCCTCTACGGGAACAAGCCTTATCATATACCGCTTTCTGGCCGGGGTGGGCAGTGCGATGATGTTCGGTACAAGTACAGCTATACTGACCTCATCCGTTCCTGCCGAAAAACGGGGAAAAGCGCTGGGTATGGTTGCCGCGGCCGTATATTTTTCCCTTGCTGCAGGTCCTTTTATCGGAGGAATACTTACCCAGTATTTCAACTGGCACAGTATATTCTTTGTATCGGCGGCACTCAGCCTGATTGTGGCTGTCGGCGGCATAGTGATAATTAAAGACGACTGGAAGGAGGAAGGAAAGAGTACGTTCGATACTGTCGGGGCTATATTGTTTGCCGTGGCTCTTTCATCTTTGATCTATGGCTTTTCGGAACTTCCTCATGTCAGCGGATTCATTTTTATCGGTATCGGTATCGTTGTTATCCTTTACTTTGCTGTATATGAGAAAAAACAGGAATTCCCCGTATTCAATATCAGGGTATTTCTCGGTAACAGGGTATTCCGCTTATCTTCCCTCTCGGCACTGATTAACTATTCGGCAACTTTTGCCATATCCTTTATGCTCAGTCTTTATCTGCAATATGTGCGTGGCCTGTCGCCCCGCGATGCCGGACTGATACTTATCGTGCAATCGGTGGTACAGGCGGTAGCTTCTCTTAAATCGGGAAGTCTGTCGGACAAAATGTCCGCGACATTTCTGGCAACGCTCGGTATGGGAATTATAGCTGTAGGATTAGTAGGATTATGCTTTATAACCGAAACTACCAACTTATATTATCTGGGAGGCATACTTATATTATTAGGACTGGGATTCGGTATTTTTTCCTCACCCAATACCAATATCATTATGAGTTCGGTAGAGAAGAAACATTACGGGCTGGCCTCGGCCACTATGGGAACAATGCGTCTCACGGGGCAGGCATTCAGTATGGGTATCGCTATTATGGCTATTTCGATAATGATAGGAAATGTGAGGATGTCGCCTGCCTTGTCGTCTCAATTTATCGGTAGTATGCGGATAACATTTGTTATTTGTCTTGTATTATGTTTATTCGGAGTATACGCTTCATCGGCAAGGGACAGGAAGAAGAAAGATGTGTAAAGGTATTCCGGAAAGTTTATCTATGTATATAGCTCTTAGCCTTTAGCTGTTAGCTTATATCTCTTTGAAAAAATGAATTAGCAGATTTGTAAATTAGCATATTAGCAAATGAGTAAAAAGTGTTACATGTGTTACCTTTGTTACCTTCTGCATATTTACAAAGGATTTTTGAACACAGAATAAAAGGAATAAAAAAGTAATTGGTGAAGAAAGAATATGAAAAGCCTGTTTAAGAAGATAAAGAAAGATTATAATACAATCAATCCCAAACAAAAATCGGGACTTCTTGAGGTATTGAAATATATCGGACCCGGACTTTTGGTTACCGTCGGTTTTATCGATCCCGGTAACTGGGCGTCAAATTTTGCGGCAGGGTCAGAATTCGGCTACGCTCTGTTGTGGGTGGTTACACTATCCACCATAATGCTGATTATTTTACAGCATAATGTTGCCCATCTGGGGATTGTTACAGGATTGTGCCTATCGGAAGCCGCAAATAAATATTTGCCGAAGACCGGTTCACGCATTGTACTCTGGTCTGCGATAGGCGCATCCATTTCCACATCACTGGCCGAAATTCTGGGAGGGGCAATAGCCTTGAATATGTTGTTAGATGTGCCGATTAAAGTAGGGGCAGTATTTGTCGCGGTCTTTGTATTTATAATGATGTTCTCCAATCCCTACAAGAAGATAGAACGCTATATCATTTTCTTTGTTTCCATGATTGGGCTTTCCTTTATATACGAACTGTTCCTTGTTGATATTGAATGGGGTGAGGCGGCAAAAGCATGGGTCGTACCGTCTGTGCCGGAAGGCAGCATGCTGATAATCATGAGTGTACTCGGAGCCGTAGTGATGCCACACAACCTGTTCCTGCACTCGGAAGTTATACAAAGCCGACAATGGAACCTGCAAGACGAAAAAGTGATGGAAAAACAACTGAAATACGAGTTTTTCGATACGTTCTTCTCGATGCTTATCGGCTGGGCGATAAACAGTGCCATGATACTACTGGCTGCATCTACGTTTTTCAAACAGGGAGTAATTGTCGACGATTTGCAACAGGCACATTCTCTTCTGCAACCGTTATTGGGCAGTAATGCCGTTGTTATATTTGCTGTCGCGCTGTTGCTGGCCGGAATATCGTCATCCATGACATCGGGTATCGCAGCCGGTTCTATCTTTGCGGGAATGTATAATGAGCCATACAATATAAAGGACATACACTCCCGCATAGGAATACTTATTTCCTTAGGTGTGGCTTTAATCATTATATTTATGATAGGCGACCCGTTCAAAGGGCTGATTATATCGCAGGCAATATTGAGTATGCAGCTACCTGTAACAGTCTTTCTGCAAGTCCGGCTTACGTCATCGAAAAAGGTAATGGGTAAATACGCGAATTCGCTGCGGACTAAGATATGGCTCTACGGTATAGCATCTATTGTGACATTCCTGAATATACTTTTACTTGCAAGTTTTTTTA
Organism: Dysgonomonas gadei ATCC BAA-286; assembly: GCF_000213555.1. Taxonomy (GTDB): domain Bacteria; phylum Bacteroidota; class Bacteroidia; order Bacteroidales; family Dysgonomonadaceae; genus Dysgonomonas; species Dysgonomonas gadei. The sequence goes on along the minus strand of NZ_GL891985.1, from coordinate 44,922 downwards.
CAGACATCAAATTATAGGATAAGATTGTTACTTTATTACCAAATACCTATCTTTAAGGCCGTAATCCTATCCCATTTTATAAAATAGAAGCATATGAAAAAGATTATATTATTTATCCTTTGCTCTACTCTTATAACAGGAGTATCGACAAGTTGCGGATCGAAGACTAAGTCTGAAACGTCTTCCGAAACTGAGAAAGTAATAAATAAAGCCGATGCACCTGATGCTAAGTTCGTAAAACTGGCAGAAGAAACCAATAAAACAACACCTATGCCCATGCCGGGAGGTATCAGATTGGATAAAGCGGAGGCCATGTCTAAAAGAGAATATAAATATTCTTATACTTTTACTCAGGCTCCGACTGTTTCTGCAGAAGAATTTACCAGAAATGTAAAATCCATGCTCACCTATGCTTTGCAGAGTACAACAGGGAAGGATATAGATATGTTTAAAGACAACAAAATGATTGTTTATTATGCATATTACACAATGGACGGAAAGCTTTTCGCGGAAGTAAAACTGATGCCGGAAGATTATATTAAACAAAAGTAAAACTAAATTCAACTATAATGATCAAGCATATTGTAATGTGGAAGCTCAAAGACGAGGCCCACGGAAACAACAAGGCAACTAATGCCGGACTGGTAAAAGAAAAACTGGAAGCCCTCAGCGGAAAAATCGACGGCTTATTAAAAATAGAAGTCGGTATTGATTTTCTGGGAGGAGGAAATTTCGATGTAGTACTCTATTCCGAGTTATCAAGCAAAGAAGCGCTGGATACCTATCAGAATCATCCTTTGCATCAGGCAGTGCTTCCGTTTATCAGAGAAGCGGTTATGGATAGAAAAGCGGTAGATTACGAGGGATAAAATGCAACAGGAAGAAATAATAAGAGATATCCGTCAGCGTTGTCGCAAAGCCATGAACGGTATCGCATCTACCAGTATGCGGCAGCGGGGCATATCTTACAAAGTGAATTTCGGACTGAATATCCAGCAGATAAAAGAGTTGTCCGGTCGTTACAAACCTGATGCAGAGCTAGCTGAAATACTCTGGAAAGAAGATACCCGAGAACTAAAAATACTGGCGACTCTCCTCTATCCTGCCGATGACTTTACAGAGGTCGTCGCCAATAAATGGGTTACAGAGATTCCGAATCAGGAGATAAGGGAGCAACTATCCCTTAATCTGTTACAAATCCTTCCTTTTGCCGGTAAACTGGCTTTGGGATGGAGTAACAGCAAAGACGAGAGTATCCGCACAACAGGCTATTGGCTTCTGGCCCGCCTGTTTCTAATAAAGAAAGCAGATAAACAGTCTGCAAATGATTATACCTTTATATGGGATGATGTTATTTCAGATAATATGTTTCTTCGCAATGCAGCCTCGTTGGCATTGAAGCACATAGGACGTCAATCAAAGAGTGAAGCTGATATAATACTGGACAAGTTATCTATATATAAGGATGATAACAACTTGATAAAGCAAGAAGCATATAATAGTCTGCTATTCGAATTTGAGTATTATAGCCTCCCCAACCCCTCCGAAGGAGGGGCTTCATGAGAGACTCTATACCGGACACCTCCCCAAGGGGGAGGCCGGGAGGGGGCTCGTTTACTTCCCTATAGTATATCTCAGGCCGGCATAGAACTTACGTCCCATTGTAGGGCCCCAGACCATTGTAGCGTCAAAATCATCTCCGAATGGATTCTCGGAAGATATGATAGGATTCTTCTGCCTGAAGTCAGTTATATTTTCCGCACCTACATATACACTCCAGTTTCGGAAGTTCTTGGTCACCTGAGCATTCAGGATAGTAAACGAATCGAATCTGGTATCCCACAGCGGATTTGCTGCATAGGGAGTAGGCATACGCCCTCCACCGTTAAATTGAGATGTGAGGTCGAATACCCATTTTCTTAAAGGGGTTTCATATGAAGCTGTAACCAGTGCCTTGTAATCACTGACAAGAGGCTTCTTCATCAGCTTGCCGCCATAATTCGTCTTCGCGTCCGTCCAACGGTAAGCTCCCAGTATATTGAAGCCTTTGAATAAAGGATAAGATGCCTCTATCTGGAAGCTATTGGCGTATGACTTTCCTTGCAGGTTATAGAATTGTACTGCATGAGGGTTGCTGTCCACGTCTGTTACTACCTGATTATCGAAGTCGGTACGGTACCATTCTCCGGAGATAGTAAGCTCTTCGCCTTTGACCGGGATATGGAAAGATATGCTTGTACCGTAGTTCCATGCCGATTCCTGCTTCAGATTATCGGCTATCTCTATCTTCCTGCTGCTGGCCAGATAGAAACTATTCTCCGGCATAACAAATACAGTCCGGTAGCCTTTGCCTGCCGAGGCTCTCATGTTCAGCCATTCTACAGGCATATATTTCAGATGTAGGCGTGGAGTTACAAACATTTTGTCGTGCAGGGAGCTGTAATCGGTACGCAGACCTGCCAGCGCGATAAACTTGTCATCCTTGTTGAATGTGTACTGGAGATAACCGCCTGTTGTTGTTTCCTGATCCGGCTGGTTGGTAATCGGCTGTGCCAGATATATGGACTGGTTGTATTTATCCCAGTTCATACTGAGTCCTGCACTTAGTTGATGCGCCTTTCCAAGCCCGGTTTCATACATCAATGAGGCATACAGATTTTTACCGTACACATTATATTTATTGGCTGCATACTGTGATTTCTGGTCGTGATATGAGCCTGTGAATATCAGCGCCACATTGCCATTTCTTTCTTCATCGACAATATAAGAATTCTTTGTATAGAACTCTCCACGGTTTGCATTCACCGTTATTTCATAAGGGTTATCCTTATTCAGGGATGACGGAGTCAAGGTATGCATTGTCTGTCCGCTGGTACGGTAATCCTGCACAAAACGGACACCAAATTGGGAAGCATAGCGTCCCGACATATAATGCCAGCGGTTCATCATATTGAACTGATGCTTCTTCGGCGCATCCAGGAAGCTATCGTCATTATCGTCATGTGAAGCCGACTCATTCGAATAATGGAGGAATAGGCCTGTATTCAGCTTATCATTCAATATAAAGGCTGCGTCGGCATTTCCTTCATACCGGCCTGCATCACTCGCAAACAGATTCAGACTGAGGGGATCGGCGCTATTCGGTTTCTTGTATTCCACATTCATTTGCCCGGTGATAGATTCATAGCCGTTTTTCACCGATGCTGCTCCTTTGGATATTTGTATGCTTTCCATCCACGGGCCGGGAATATAGTCCAAACCATAAATAGAAGCCGGCCCGCGAAAGTTCGGATAATTTTCAGTTAGAGTCTGCACATATGTTCCTGCCAAACCTAAAAGCTGGATTTGTTTTGCCCCTGTCACAGCATCACTGAACGATACGTCTACCGAAGGGTTGGTTTCAAAACTTTCGGACAGATTACAACATGCGGCGCGATGCAGTTCTTTGGTTGTTATCTTTTCGGTATTCAAGAGGCTGGTACGGGACTTAATCGTTCCCGGAGGGGTCTTTTCTATAATGACCTCACCCAATTCATTATCTTCATCCAGTGTTATATTCTGCATATCCGCAAAATCGTGGATGTGAACGACCTTATTTTTAAAGCCGATATAGTTCACTTCGAGCATATGATCCTTGTGAGGCGTACCGTTTATCTCAAAGTAGCCTTTTTCGTCAGTGAGCACACTCGTTTTGGAATTTTCCCAATGTACGCTGGCGCCTATCAAAGGCTGCTTCTGAGCGTCGTAAATATATCCTTTCAATATGTCTTTACTGAAAGCCAGTGTGGGAAGAAGTAGTAATATTATAAATAGTTTTATCGTTTTCATTTGATTCTCTTTATTAGTAATGAGTTAATAAGCACTTAGTAGTAAGTACAAAGCATTAAGTACAGGATTATCTGAATATCCTGTATAACATAACTAAGGTAGAGAAATCAAATGATAAGTACTCTGATAAGGGACAGGTAATCCCTCGGAGGACTTTCGGGAGGTGATTCAAACTGAGTATATTCATCGGTATATTCTACCTTTTCGGGTAAAATATTCGAAGTAACAGCCAATGAAGCATCCGATATCCACACAAAAGGAGTTGCCACCTGAGGACGGAATGATGAGGCATCTATATCTATAGACAAGCGGGATGCCGAACAGTGCGTCTCACTTTTAAACGAAGTTTCACATGTATCGTGATGTGCTGTATCTTTAACAGAACAGCAGCCTGAAGCTTCTTCAGTTTGACCAGCCTGTGCGCAGCATACATGTTGTTCGGTCATAAAAAGTGTCTGGCCACTGCAAGTAGTACAGCAGTAGTTTATAATTGTCACCCCTGCACCTGTGAAAAATACAGTTGCGGCGGCAATCAATAATATAAGTGTCTGACCAAACTTTTTCATTTCAACTACAAAGGTAATTATTTTTATATAACAGATAAGTTTTTAAGAAGTTTTAGCAGAAACATACTTATGACGTATTTCTTCTATACAAGTTTATCTATAAATAGAGCTGATAGCCTTTAGCTGTTAGCTTATAGCTCTTTGAAAAATTGTAATTGTATTTAAAATTGATAAATAAAAAGTATACAAAAGTAGTCAACTTTGTCAGTTTTTCGCTATCCTGCCCTTCAACAGAAGAACTGATTATTCTTTATAATATATATGCTTAACCCTGTTGGATATCGATGTAAATATTTCGTAAGGGATCGTATTTATTTTTTTTGCCAAATCGGTTACCGGAAGATTTTCTCCGAAGATAGTAACAATATCCCCTTCTTTGACTTCTATACCTGTAACATCTATCATTGTCAGGTCCATACATATGTTACCTACAATAGAGACCTGGTATCCGTTGACAAGGACAACCCCTACACCGTTCCCAAACTGACGGCTGATACCATCGGCATAACCGATCCGGATAGTGGCTATTGTAGCATCGTGGTCGAAATGCCCCTTACGTCCGTAACCAACGGTTTCTCCGGCCTTGATGTGCTTTATCTGCAAAATAGTTGTTTTCAGCGTACATACATTGCGAAGCCCGTTCAAGCCACTGGCACTGACACCATAGAGGCTTATCCCCAGGCGTACCATATCCAATTGTTCTTCAGGGAAACGTTCTATTCCTGCTGAATTGAGAATATGCTTCATCACCGGATAATGGCAGCTGTCTTCAACTTCTCCGGCTATCTTCTTAAATGTCTTGATCTGTTGGAGGGTGAAATCATCAAAGTTCCAGCTTTCGCTGGCAGCCAGATGGGAGAATACGGACTGTATACGTACACCGGTCTGCCCTTTGACGCGATCCATTAATTCAGGTATATCCTCTTCTGTAAATCCAAGGCGGTGCATACCCGTATCTATCTTTATATGTATCGGGTAGTTGGTTATACCCTGCAATTTAGCTTCTTTAATGAAGGCGTCCAATATTCTGAAATTATAAACTTCAGGCTCTAAAGAATACGTGGCGAGTTCCTCAAAGCCTCCGACTTCCGAATTGAGAACTATAATAGGAACTTTTATCCCTTGTTTACGCAGAATTACGCCTTCTTCGGCAACAGCCACAGCAAGATAATCGCATTTATGGTACTGGAGCGTCTTAGCAACCTCGGACGAGCCTGTACCATATCCATCAGCCTTAACCATACAGATCATCTTTGTTTTCGGATTCAGCTTGGAACGGTAAAACTTAAAGTTATGGACAATAGCATCCAAGTCCACATCCAGTACGGTCTCATGGGTCTTTACCTCCAGCAGTTTATTTATACTCTCGAAAGAGAAGCTTCTCGCCCCCTTCAACAGGATGAACATATCATGGAAATCGTGCCAGATGTTGGAGTGTATAAAGTCTTCGGTAGTATTAAAGAACAAGCTTTCGGTATCTTTAAACATCTCCTTGTGAGCCGATATTTCCTGCCCTATACCTATCAGAAGGTCTATTTTCTTATTTAACACCAGATTGGCGGCCAGATAGTACAACTCGCGCGGAATAAGTCCCGATTGCGGAATGTCGGATATGATAAGTACCTTTTTCTGTTCGCTGGTGGTAGCACGCTGTGCAAGAAAGTCCAATGCTATATTCAGAGAATTGATATCTGAGTTGTACGAGTCATTGATGAGAGTAGAATTATTCTTCCCCTGACGTACATCGAGCCGCATAGCTACAGGCTCGAGAGTCGACATACGCTCATTTATGTCAGGAAGCGACATATGAAGATAGAACGCTGTAGCCAGTACATGGATCGCATCTTCGATAGAAGCATCGTCAGAGAATGGAATCACCAGCTTAGATGCCATACCCAAAACAGAATAATGAATAGTCGTAGATTTTTCCTGCTTCTCTATTTTCATTATGTATAACGGGCTCTTACTTGAACCCCTGCGTGACCATGTCAGACGTTTATGCGACAGACACGCAATTTCCATACATTCATCTATCAGTTCATTTTCTTCTTCGCAAATGATGACATCGCAATTGATAAACAGTTCCAGTTTCTCCAGGCATTTCTGCTTCATGGATTTAAAGCCTTCCTGATGAGCCTGTCCGATATTGGTGAGAATGCCTATAGTAGGACGGATAATCGCCTCCAGCTTCGACATCTCTTCCGGTTGGGAGATCCCTGCTTCGAAGATGCCGAGTTGCGTATGATCATTCATTTGCCACACCGACAGCGGTACTCCTATCTGGGAATTGTAACTGCGGGGCGAGTGGGTTATATTAAAGTCCTGATGAAGTATCTGATATAACCATTCTTTAACTACTGTTTTTCCATTGCTGCCTGTTATACCAATAACAGGAATATCGAACTGATTGCGATGATATGCCGCGATACGCTGCAATGCAGCCAGGGTATTTGTTACTACAAGGAAGTTCGCATCGTTATAATTCTCCCAATCGGGAAGTATCTGCGAAACAACAAAGTTACGGACTCCCAGTTCATATAGTTCGTTGATATATTTATGTCCATCGTTATTCTTCGTGGATAAGGCAAAGAATAATGTTTCAGCCGGATAAAACACTTGACGGCTATCGGTAAGCAATATACTTATGTCTGCATCGTTCAGGTCGGATACAATAGCATCAAGTATTTTGGCTATTTTATGAATGGAATATTTCATGTCAGTCTCTTCTTTCTTTTTATAGACGGCTCTCTAATTCAGAGACTTCGTCACTACAGCAAATGTATGGATATTTCTCGTTGAAGGCTTTAATCTTTAACAAAGTTTGCCTTAAAAAATGCTTATACTCATCGGTTTCAGCATTGAAAGGCCGATGATTGAGAGCAAGGTATATCTTGTTCCATTCTTCTATTACCGGATGAGTTTCGGCTCTAAAATACGTATCGGAAAATCGTTCCCATATATAGTTGATCGCCATTGTATTCGGATGCGTCATATCATCATTATAGAATCGGTAGTCACGCAGTTCATCTAGAACAATTTCATAGGAGGGAAAGTAGTGCAACCCGGTTGCTTTCTCCCTTAATTTATCAATAGCGAGGAGCAATGTCGATTTGCTAAGCTGATTTTCGTGGGCGCCATCTTTCATGTGGCGGATAGGACTTACAGTAAACAGGATTTGGAGAGTCGGGTTTATCAGTCTTAGTTCGTCTATCAAGGATTTCCAATCATTCACAATATCATCGACAGAAAGCCGGTATCTGTCAAAATCCGATGCGGGCAGTTTATGGCAATTGCCTACGACCATATTGCTTTTTTTCGACCGGAAGACATATGCCGTACCGAATGTGATGAACAGAATATCTGCCTGCCGTAAATCAGCAGAAGATTTTTCGATTTTTGTGTTTATTCCTTCAATACATTTATCTATATCTATATTAGAGAATATACTATGATGGAAAAAGCTATGATAAAGCCCTTTGTATTCGAAAACATCGTTTTCGGTGAATTTCTTTTTTTCGATGAGTAGCTTTAAAGCCTGGTTGATCGATTTAGGATTGTAAAGTACGCCAAACGGATTGAGATTTACATTGAATTTATTATCGGTAAGCAATCTTCCCATATTCTCAATAAAGCAGGAACCAATCATTAATATGCTGCTTCTATGAGAAACTGTCAGGTCTGATTTTGGTATTTCTATTTTTGTCCTGAATTCCATTTGTTAGATAAGATATGGTTGCACAAAAATAAGAAAAAGGAAGATAAGAAAGGGGTATATTCTAATGATATATTTTATATCTTAAATTTTTAGTTTGTATTTAAAATTAAATTTTGTGCCGCTTTAAACTCAGGATATTTTGGGTTAGAATGTTTTTTTCGAACGGTTATATAATCTAACGAAACCCTAGCGTTCTTTGAAGTCGTTTTTATGTAAAACACGTAATACCATCTCTCGTCGCTGACGGGATATCGTGATACTCGACCCATCTTTCATCAATATATACCCTCCGTCGGTTTTCACAAAACTTTTTACTTCATTCAGATTTATCAGATGGGACTGGTGTACCCGAAGGAAATTTATAGGAGAGAGTAATTCGTCGTATTCCTTAAGAGTCTTTGATATCAATAATTTCTCGCCACTCTTGAGATAGAAGAATGTATAATTCCCATCCGATTCGCACCGGATAATATTCATAATCTCTACGAATTCAATTTTATTGGACAGGGGTAGGGCAATTGTTTTCTTATTATCCTGTTTACTTCTGTTATTCAGTAGATTAAGCATTCGTGTGTTATTTTGTTTGCTGTGTATTGTTTCTATAGCCTTATCCACTGCTTTCAATAACTCCATAGTATCTATTGGTTTTACAATGTAATCTAGTGCCGATATTTTTATTGCTTTAACTGCATAATTGGTGAATGCAGTCACAAAAATCACTTCGAAATCAAATTTGGAAAGACTCTCCAGCATAGAGAAACCATCACCGCCCGGCATTTCCACATCAAGAAAGACCAGGTCGGGTTTTAATTCTACGATATTCTGCCGGCCTTCAAGCGCCGACGAACATAAAGCAACTATCTCAACCGCAGGACAGTATTCAGAGAGAAGCTGCTGAAGGTTTTCACGATTATTTTGCTCGTCTTCTACAATAATTGCTCGTATAGGAATATTTGTCATTTATATCTTAAGTTTTAAACGGGTATCGATATTGTAACCATGCACCCGGTGATTTTGCGATCTGTTTCAATATTCTCTATTTGCAAACCGATCTCGAGTTTCAGCTCCTTGTTTAACAGCTTCAACCGTTCACGGATTGCCTGTAATCCAAATCCTGTTTTTGTGGTGTCTTCCGGTACAACATAGCCATTGCCTGTATCTGTTACGGTTACATACAACACTTGTCCGGTCATTGTAAAAGTCAACTTTATATGTCCACCTCCCTTGGGAACAACTCCGTGTTTTACGGCATTTTCAACAATCGGCTGAATCAACATCCCGGGTATTTCCTCGTTCTCCACGTCGATACTTTCATCTATATCAATAGTATACCTGAAAGGTACACGCAACTGTTCGAGGCGAAGGTATAATTCCAGTTGCTCTATTTCTTCCGACAGAGTAATCAGTCTCTTCTCCGATGTTGATAATACCAGACGAAGCAGTTTTGCAAAGTTAACCAAATAGTCATTCGCTTCTTTATCCTTTTTCTGATTTATAAGATTCTGAATGGAACCTAGAGCATTGAAAGTAAAGTGTGGATTCATCTGAGCACGGATAGCTTTTAGCTCAAGTTCTGAAATATGTCTTTTGGTACGCTCTCGCCGTTGGATTACCAGCCGTACTATGAAGAATGTGAGTATCACAGAGAAAAGTGAAGATAAAATAATAGGCACCAGAATACCGCCCGAAGCGGTACTCTGATTCTTTTGTTTTTGAATATCTTCTTCTATTACCGATAAGATAAGAATGCCTGAGTCGTTATAGTTACCCAGTACCCTATCCAGAATAGTCCCATCACTTCTCATTATGATATAACATCCTTTTCGGGTGATAACTTTATCATAATAATCGCGTAATTTATCATCGGATACAAAAGTAATATACTCCTGCGCATTGTTATTTTTTTCAAAAAGGGATTTCCTTGATGCGGAAGTTATTACGCAGGGCGTTATTTTATCCCGGAGATAATCATTTTCCTTATCTGATTCTTTATACGGATTCTTCAGTTGAAGGTTAAAGGATTCTGTTAATCCTTCATCTACAAGCAATACGATATAACTATCAGATGCATTTTTTAATGGTATATAGTTCTGAATTGCCAGATTAAGATCTTTAATATTCGCTCCGGGTTCTACTTTTTCCACCTGTTCATGCATAGAAGTTATGCTTGTACGTAATCCGGGTTCAGCGCATTTTCTCAGGAAGTCGTCGTATTCTCTTTGGCTATCCTCCAGATGAAAGCCTGTCATCAGATATTTTAGTGTCTCAGAGGTCAGATAGAACCGCGGATATCCCCAGAATATGGCATCAGCAAAGTAATATTTGGGAATATGTTCTTGAAGATACCTCATTCCGGTAAGCACATCATCATTTGTCTGCCATGCTTTGTAGCTATAATAGCTATCAAGGAACTCTCCGTATGTATAAGGCTGGTACAAATAGTCGGTCGTCGGAAATATACACCCAAATTCTTTACTCGTCCAGTCTATTTGATACTGTAGAGGCATTGGTTTCATTAAGTCCCCAATATTCTGCTGCGTTATGGCATTATGCATGTTAACTTTTTCGGACAAATACCAATAGTTGTATGATAGTTCTGCCGATCTTACCCAATAAGCATTCATTTCTTTGCCATAAGTTTGCAGCAGGGTCTGATGTTTGGCTTTACCTTTGTCGAAGAAGTCGTCTATCTGTTGCTGTGTAATTTTCCAGAGTTCGCCAGAGTTTTGTAATTCTTTTTCCTCCTTATAAAACTTTACGATTTGGTTAGTATAGGCTGAATTGGCACTGCCCCTGCCTGTAAATAAATAGTCATTTTCTACAGTATTATATTCTATCTTTATTGAATCATCAGGTGTGAGGTCCAGTAAAATGCCATTAATTTCCATTCTTTTTGGTGATGACAGGAAGAATTCAAAGGTATATGAACCATCAGATGACTTTTTTGCAGGCCTGATTCTTTCGCCATTATTAGTTATAAAGACACGATCCTCGGGTATATCTTTTGAGGGCGTATATATCAAACGTACATTCGGCTGAAGATCAAATGAAGCCGAAACTATTTGCACAAAAGTAGGAGTTTGGGTATTCTGGGTAGTGACAGGGTCTCTTAAATCGACAAACCACGGCATCAGATTGCCTTTTCTGCTCTTTTCGATCCAATTGTGAAAGAAGCCTTGAGCCGCAGTTCTCAGGACTGCCTCAAAGTCTAATGTCAAATCTTTCGGAATGCCACCTCCTCCTATTATTTTTACCCCTGTTGTTATCTGAAGTAAATCGCTGTACCATCTTTTTCTGTCACGTGTGAATATTCCGCTTTCTTCGGGAATGGGGAGGAAGTTAGTACTTACTTTTCCATCCTTTATACTTGCAGAAAGGATAACATTATTATCTCTAAATAAATAGAATATGCTTTCACCATTTGCATAACGGCTAAAGAAATAAGAGTCGTAATAATTATATACTTTAAACAGGCTATATGGGTTTGGATCATGTTGATCCTTATCTTGGAAATGTGCAAACCAATTGGTAGGTTTGATTCCAAATCTGACAGAATCTTTATCCACAGAAAGTACATCGAACTGTACTTCTAACTTTTGCGCTTGATCGAAATCCCATATCGAATTATGTCCGACCACTCCGTCTGACACAGTTACTTTAAGCCTGAATGAGTCGCCTTGCCTCAGTTTGTCGAAGGTTCGCACCTCTTTGGCCTGAGCAAACATGGAGATTAACACCAGCAATACAATCAATAGTTTTGTTTTCATAATAACAAATTTAATTAATAACTTAAATCTCAAGTCAAATCTATGATTTAATATTATTCTGGAATGTTGTTATTATTATATAGCTATCCGGAGCTATTAAATGGTTATAAGAGGTTATTATCCGAAACAAGTCTTTCCGCATGATCATACCAGTCATATAGCGATGAGTAAACCTTATTTATAAAGTCTTGAAAATGTTTTTATATCGTAATTTATGGGATTTATGTGTTTTCGGAGTAATGGTATTTATTTAATCAAACTGCTATAAAAAAGAAAAGGTTGTCATCCCGACAACCAATCTTCATTGTTAACCTTAAATCTAATACTATGAAAAACACATTACAAAGATAAGGGGTGTCCGGGAATATTCCAAATAATCACAAATGTTATTTTAACAGTTTAAATTTGTTTAACGGAGACCTTGGGAATATCTGCCCAAATGTTAAATATCCTTGCGTATTATAAACAAATAAAAAAGGCCTGAAGCCAGACCTTTTTATATATTTCATTGATTATTAAGTATTATGGTTATCTGTTTACGATATCCATAGTATCCGAAGCAATCATAAATTCTTCATCAGTTGGTACAACCATCACTTTTATTTTAGAATCCGGTGTGGTAATTACCGCCTCTTCCCCATAAATCTTCACATTTTTCTCTGTATCAAGTTTTATTCCCAAAAATTCTAAGTCGAGACAGATTTCTTCTCTAAGGTAAACGGCATTTTCTCCTATACCTCCTGTGAAAAGTAAGATATCAAGACCTCCCAAAGCTGCTGTATATGCCCCTATATATTTCTTGATACGGTAGAGAAACATATCATAGGCTAATTTGGCCTTTTCGTTTCCTTCGGCAATGGCAGCTCTGATTTCGCGCATATCAGATGAAACGCCTGAAACTCCCAGCAAACCGCTATGTTTATTTACGAGAGTAGAAATTGCCTGTGTGCCAATATTTTCTTTTTCCATTATGAATGAGATTATACCTGCATCCACATCTCCCGAACGTGTCCCCATCAACAAACCTTCGACGGGGGTCATACCCATCGATGTGTCTACAGAAACACCTCCTTTAATAGCAGCCAGAGAGCCGCCATTACCGATATGTGCTGAAATAATCCGTTGCTCCTCGTATGGAATACCCAGCGATTCACAAGCCTTACGCGAAACATAACGATGACTCGTACCATGGAATCCGTAACGACGGATGGCATATTTCTGATATAGTGAATATGGCAGACCATACATATATGCCTTTGGCGGCATTGTCTGATGAAAAGCTGTATCGAATACACCCACCTGAGGAATATCTCCCATCAGCTCTTTTACAGCATAGATACCTGCCAGATTGGGTGGATTGTGTAATGGGGCAAGCTCTATGCATTCCTCCATTTTTTTAATCACCTCATCTGTGATAAATACACTGCTGTTGAATTCTTCTCCCCCATGTACTACGCGGTGGCCTACAGCATCTATTTCACTTAATGATTTTATACAGCCATATTTTTCACTAAGAAGGACTCCGAGAATATATTCTATACCGGCCTGATGCTCGAGTATTTCTCCTTCAAGTACAACTTTATCTCCGTTAGCAGCAGGAAATTTAAGGAAGGAACCTTTCAGTCCTATCTTCTCTACACCTCCCTGAGCCAAAACTTCCTTGCTTTCCATATCGAAAAGCTTATATTTTATAGACGAACTACCACAGTTCAATACTAATATCTTCATACTGTTAAATTAAATTGTTTGGACCAAGTTGTTTTCCTGTTTCATCATAGACATAGAATCCTCTTCCCGAAGATACGCCTAACTGCTTAGAACGGTACAGGCGCCACAAAATCGGAGCAGCCTTATATTTTTTGTCCCCGTATTCATGGAACATGTCTTCCATCAGCATAACCAGTTTCTCAATGCCTACGATATCGGCTAGGTGAAAGATACCATAACGCTGGCCGTAAATAATAGTGAATTCTTTGTCTATATCTTCAAGCGATGCCACATTTTCCATCCAGATATTACATGCCTCGTTCAGCATTATTATCATCAGGCGGAAACTCACAAGACCACTGCTTTCATGTACCGGAATCGGCGTATATTTAATCATATTGGCAAACAGATATATCTTATCTACTGCCTCTTGTGATGTAAATGTACCTCTTACTACTTCCAGTAGACGGGCATCGGTATGTGTAATAGGGAAATGAAGGCTTATGCAGCGCGCTTTATGCGTCAGTTCTGCTGCCAGCTCGCTTATAATGACAGTAGTGGCGTTCGTGGCAATAATCGCATCGGGAGCTAGTACCAGTTCCAGGTTTCTGAAAACCTCCTTACGAAGTTCGGTGCTGCGTTCTCCGTTCGCTTCGTAACGGATACATTCTATCACAAAGTCGCATCCTTTGAGGTCACTGTAATTGAGAGAGCCTTTTATACGCCCCATAGTGGCTCGTTTCTCACTTTGGGTCAAACCCCAGTTTTCAATCTTGGTATCCAGTCCGTGGCCAATATCTTTGAGTGCTTCCTGAATTCTTTCTTCCGAAACTTCTATGAAAACAACCTCCATCCCCGATAAAGCCGTAAGGCTAACAATATGTCTGCCATCACGCCCACAGCCTACAACTCCGATTTTGGAGAAAAGAGACCTTTTCTTATGTTTATTGCTTAACCCGTATTCTTCAATAGGTTCTATGATTTCTGCCATATATAATTTATTGATTGTTACTTATTCTTTGCCGCTATGGCCTGATTTGCCGCTATAGCCACCATGTTATAAACATCACTCACTGAACATCCGCGCGAAAGGTCGTTTACCGGAGCTGCCATTCCTTGCAGAATAGGGCCAACAGCCTCTGCATTACCCAAACGCTGAACTAGTTTATATGCAATATTTCCCACTTCGAGTGAAGGGAAAACAAGTACATTGGCATGTCCTGCGACTTTACTGCCGGGTGCTTTTTGCTGACCTACAGACGGCACTAAAGCTGCATCGGCCTGCAATTCCCCGTCGATATTCATTGTCGGGTCAATTTTCTGTGCAAGCTGGGTTGCTTCTATTACTTTGTCTACCATCGGATGTTTTGCGCTTCCTTTTGTCGAAAAACTCAATATGGCTACCTGAGGCTCTTCCCCGACCAATGCACGGGCTGTCTGGCCTGTTGCGACTGCGATCTCAGCCAATTGAGATGAGGTAGGGTCAGGTGTAACAGCGCAATCGGCTACAACAAGCAACCCGTCTTTACCGTACTGTTTCTGAGTTGTAAACATTAAAAAAGCACCTGAGACCACACTGATTCCGGGTGCTGTTTTTATAATCTGAAGCGCAGGACGAAGCACATCGCCTGTCGTATTTTGTGCGCCGGCTATCTCTCCGTCGGCGTCTCCGTTCTTTATCATCAGGCAACCGATGTACAATGGGTCTTCGGCCAGTTTAGAGGCTTGCTCAATTGTCATGCCCTTGGCTTTTCTCAATTCGAAAAGGAGATTGGTATAAGTTTCCTTCTTTTCATAGTTCTGAGGGTCAAGAATTGTTGCTTTGTCTATATTTTTCAGGTTCAAACTTGCTGCCAGTTCCTTTACCTCTTTTGTATTCCCTATAAGAATAATTTCAGCAACTCCGTCTGCTAATAACTGATCGGCAGCTGTTATAGTTCTTACCTCTGTTCCTTCGGGAAGGACAATACGTTGTTTGTTTGCCTTGGCCCTTTCTACAATTTGTTTAATTAAGTCCATATAATAGATGTTTTTACTTGTGTTCTTGTGCAAACGGGATATCACGTGATTTTTTTACGCGTGCGCAAATATACTAAAAATGCAAACTAGAGATTGCATTTTTGCGTAGGAATAATCGTTTTAAATGCAAAATATACTAAAAAAACGAGTAGGAATAAATGCGTAAAAAGATTTTAATATGGGCAACCGGAAGTAAATAATAGCCATTATTTTAGTATTTACAACTTATTCAATTATTATCTTAAAACCTGGCCGGTTTTGTATCTTTCGCATATATTCTTATCTGTCACTTTATACCTCCTTGATAAATTTTCATTCCGAGAAATATTGTTCCGAAAAGCTGATCAGGGGGCCGTCTCTGGCTACAGTTAATTTAATCGGAATAAGGAATATTCAGTATCCAGTTTCTGACCATATCCTTGTCAAAAACCTTTCCGATAACCTTGTATTTCGAATCATTTAAAGGATTACGCCCTATCAGGGGCTCTGACATTACCCCGATTTTAGGCTTATAATAGTTGGCATGTACAAAAGACATTTTATCATTTATATAATAAATATAACCTACATGAGAATCCAGCCCGACAATGTATAATCCTTCGCCCTTCGATTCCATATAGGCTATAACATCTTTCATCGGCTTTTGTTGAAAACGCCTGATATCTGTTGATACTTTTTTTATCAAATATTCCGATGCCTGTTGCGCCCACTTTATACGGGGGATATTAAAACCCATATCGCGCAGGGTAGTGGTAATAAAATAACCGCAGGCAATACTCCCTTCTTTCGGAGTCTGGCTATGTCCGTGAAATGTCCACGGCGTACCGTACCACGACAGGAAGAAATCATCAGAGATAGCTAACAAATATTTTTGTGCTTTACTCACAATGCTATCCTGGCTTTCTTTATTGCTTTTGTTCATTTCGTATTCCTTTCTGAAAAGATCCCTTGTTTCGAGGATTTCTTTTTTCAGTTCGGAATAAGATTTCGAAGGCTGTTGAACTTCTGTTACTTCTTTAATCTCCACATTATCTTCCTGCTTGTTTGCCTTTGAGGAACAGGAAAACAAAAGGGAGAGTGTAAGTATTGCGAAGTTTCGTAACATTGATTAATCTATAAACCGTTTTGTTATATCCCCGAAATAATCGATACGTCTGTCCCGAAAGAATGGCCACCAGCGTCTTACCTGTTCGGAGCGTTTTATATCTATTTCCACCATCCGGACTTCTTCTTTGTCGTTCGTAGCCTGCCATAGTATTTCTCCCTGAGGGCCAGCCACAAAGCTGTTTCCCCAGAATGTTATACCATTTGTTTGTCCCGACGGGTCTGGTTCATAACCTGTACGGTTGACAGATACCACATGCAGTCCATTTGCTACGGCATGTCCCCGTTGGGAGATTACCCATGCCCCTAGCTGGCGGTCTTTTTCTTCCTGCGAGTCGGTCGATTCCCAGCCTATGGCTGTAGGATAGATGAGTAAATCGGCTCCTGCCATTGCCATCAGGCGGGCAGCCTCAGGGTACCACTGATCCCAGCAAACCAGTACACCCAGTTTCCCCAGAGATGTTTCAATGGGTTTGAATCCCAGGTCTCCCGGAGTGAAATAGAATTTTTCATAATAGGCAGGATCATCGGGAATGTGCATCTTGCGGTATTTTCCGGCAATGGTCCCGTCCTTTTCCATTACCACAGCCGTATTGTGATACAAGCCCGGTGCACGGCGCTCGAAGAGGGAGAGGACAATAACGACTCCGAGTTCTTTTGCCAGTGCTCCAAACTCGTCAGTCGACGGGCCGGGAATTGTTTCGGCAAGGTCGAAAATATTAGTATCTTCTACCTGACAGAAATACAGTGAATTATGTAACTCTTGCAAAACGATAAGTTGTGCCCCTTGTTTTGCAGCTTCCCTGACTTTATCTTTCAGGTTATTTATATTTTGTTTTATATCCGGCGTATTGGCCTGCTGTATAATTCCTATTTTCATATTATTTTAGTTACAAGTTTTTAGCGCTTCGCCCCATTGGCACATTAATTACTTAATCCGGCAACTTAATTGTATCGGGCGACATTTCTATATGTTTTTCGAATTCTTCTATTCGCAGTTGTATATCATCCAGAAATTCCTGTGTACAGCCACCTTTCTTAGCGTCTTCGTAATATCTTTTCAGTAGAGGCAGGAACAGTATATCATTCCCCGAAAAAACCATTGCAGGTATGTCATTCTTTATGCATCTGAACAATAATGCTTTCTGATCTTTCATCTGAATAATATTTAGATAAAACCCTCGGGATACTGCATTGTAATACAATGTAAGGAGCCATGCTGCCTTATCAGCGGCGAGCAATCCACCCCAATAATCTCTCTTGCCGGAAAAGCCTTTTGCAGTTGCTTCCGAGCTTCTTCGTCTCTTTCCTTATCGTCATAGAACGGTAGCAATACCACATTATTCATAATAAGGAAATTGGCATATGTCGCAGGTAATCTTTGATTATCCTCGTCATACACAGGCTTTGCCATAGGTAGAGTTACCAGTTTGTATGGGTTTCCCATATAATCGGTAAATGTTTTGAGTTGTTCTTCCATTTTAGAAAGAGCGTCGTAATGTTCATCCGATTTATCTTCACATTTTACATAAGCTATCGTGTGTTCGTCACAAAAACGGGCGAGTGTATCGATGTGGCTATCGGTATCATCCCCCGCAAAGTAGCCATGGTCGAGCCATAATACTCTGTCGAGTCCAAAGGCTTCTTTCAGATATTCTTCTATGCTTTCTTTGGAAAGGTATGAATTTCGGTTTGGAGATAACAAACATTCTGATGTGGTGAGCAGAGTCCCTTTTCCGTCCGATTCGATTGCTCCGCCTTCGAGTACAAAATCTTTTTTGTTTATCAGTTCTACATCGGAGGCGAATATCCTTTTTGAAAATAATCCTCTGGTTATCTGATTGTCGAAATTAGATGCAAATTTCAATCCCCATCCATTGAACGTAAAATCACATACGTGTTTTTTACCATCCTTAATAACCGATATGCCACTATGGTCACGTGCCCAGGTGTCGTTTGTAGGTAATTCAACCAGCGTGAGATTGCTAAATAATTCTTTGTGCCCTCTCAATTCAAACTTTACGCTTTCGGCATTATAGCATACTATGATAAGCTTTTGCCTTTTTAGTATTTCTGTCGCTATGTTTACATAACAGGCGGTTACTTCTTCGATCATATATTCCCAATCGGTACCAATGTGAGGCCATGTGAGTTGTATTGCGCTTTGGGGATACCATTCGGGTGGTAAAAGTATAGGGTGAGCCATTCGTTTTTTATTCTAAAAAGTTTATCAGATAACAAAAATACAAAATAATTATCTTAATATACCACCTGTAACCATTCGTCCTGAGTGAATAGTCTGACGTCGGGCAGAGAAAAATAGCTGAGGATTCGAATAGGTACAGAGATTTGCAATTTCAATATTCTGAACAGGTATGTCTGCATCATTCAAAATAAGTTTATTTGCCTGCTGCAGATTCAGATGCATTTTTCCGGTCGCGGTGTTCCGGTAACCAATATCCTCCATTTGAAAACCTGCTTCCTGAAAGATTTCTACTACTTCTTCACCCACTTCGAAGCGTTCCTGAGATATGCATGGCGCTATGCCTGCAAGTAGGTCTTTGGGATTACAGCCAAAATGTTCAGTCATTTTTATCACGGTCTTTTCTGCAATCCGCTCAACAGTACCTTTCCATCCCGCATGAATGGCAGCCAATACTTCTTTGTGCGGGTCGTATATCAATACCGGCACACAGTCGGCAGTAGTAACTCCTATGCATATATTTTTCCGGTTAGTGATAAGGGCATCTATACCGTGTAACTTTTTTTCTTTTTCCTCATCATTAAGGTTTAAAAACTGTTCGTCTACAATGAATATTCTGTCATGATGGGTTTGGTAAGGGATATACAGATTTTCTACAGAAATGCCCGCTACATTTGCAATACGTTCTCTGTTCTCTTTCACATGATCAGGATTATCTCCTGAGTACAGGCTAAGATTGAGGGAACTGTATGTATCTGTGCTAACTCCTCCTTTTATGCTGGATGAAAAATGAAACAGATTAGAGTTGGGAAATATAGAGAAGCGGAAGAGTCCGATATTATTTAGAGAGAAATATTCCATAATTAGCTTTTTTACTTATAATGAATTTATTAAACTACATAAAGTTATGAAAAAGATTTTGTTATTATTATTTATTCTTGCCTCTTCGTCTGCGACATATGCGCAAACGGGAGATGAATCTTTGTATTATAACAATATAGAGGTCTATAAAGATTTGCAGCTTTCATCTGCTCAAGCAGCACAAATCAAGGAATTGAAAAGAGAGGTAAAGAAACAGTTTCAGGCAATTGGCCGAGACAGAATCATTTCGGGTTATGAAAAAGGGCAACGTAAACGTGCTTTGGCCCTAAAGCATAAATCGGATATAGAGAAAATACTGACTAAAAAGCAGGTTAACGTATTTGAGAATAAATACGGGAAAATGTCAAAAAATGATGGACTGAAAGATATCATCGGAGATACATATGAGCATAAACTGGACGCTCTTGAAAAACGCTATGAAGCAGAAAAGGATGCCATAGGAGATAATGATAATTTGAGTAAATCAGAGAAAAAAGCAAGATTGGAGTCTTTGAAAGATACTTATAAATCGCAGAAAGAATCATTGAAAAGAGAAAGAAAGTCTGCGAAAAACGCTTTTTCCTGATGATGAATTAAAAGTTAAGGCCTGCCAGATGTTTTCGGCAGGCCTTATTTTATTATGAGGCAGACGGATCAAAAGTCCATACCCTTATTCTGTTTCATCCTCTTCGTAGAAGAATCCGTCCACTTCCTCTTCCTCGTCCCAGTCTTCTTCCTCGTAGTCATCTTCCGGTATAGAGTCATCTTCTTCATCAAACTCTACGGTCTTTATATCCAGATTGCGATGTGTTATATTGAATGATTTCTGATATTCTCCGTCTGCATTCAGTTCACGCCACAATAAATCTTTCAGTGCTACCAGGTTATAGCCTGTTATGGATGAAATAAAGATATGAGGTATCTCCGGCAGATCGGCTTCCAGTGCTTCCATCAGTTCTTCGTCCAGCATGTCGGATTTAGATATGGCCAGTACCCGCCGTTTATCCAGTAATTCGGGATTGAACTGAGCCAGTTCGTTGAGGAGAACCCTATATTCCTGATGAATGTCGTCCGCATCGGCAGCTATAATGAACAATAATAATGAATTCCGCTCGATATGACGCAGGAAGCGTAATCCCAGGCCTTTACCCTCACTTGCTCCCTCTATAATACCCGGAATGTCGGCCATGACGAACGATTTGTAGTCACGGTAGCTGACAATTCCTATCTTCGGTTCGAGCGTAGTAAACGGATAATTAGCTATTTTGGGTTTCGCAGCAGTCATTACCGATAGTAAGGTAGACTTGCCTGCATTCGGGAATCCGACCAGCCCCACATCGGCCAATACTTTAAGCTCTAATATCACTCTGCGTTCCTGATATGGTTCTCCCGGTTGAGCATACCGTGGTGCCTGATTAGTTGGCGTTTTGAAGTGGTTGTTTCCACGGCCGCCCTTACCACCTCTCAGCATGATAACCTCCTGGCCGTCTTCGGTTACATCACATAGATATTCTCCCGTTTCGGCATCATAAGCCACTGTTCCACAAGGGACATCGATTATCTTGGTTTCACCTTTTTTGCCGGAACTTAACCTGCCGGAACCACTTTCTCCGTGTCCTGCAAGAATATGGCGTTGAAACTTCAGGTGGAGTAATGTCCATAAGTTCCGGTTGCCCCGTAATATCACATGACCACCATCGCCGCCATCTCCACCATCAGGGCCTCCTTTAGGTATGTACTTTTCACGACGGAAGTGAGTCGATCCTCTACCACCCTTGCCCGAACGGCAATAAATTTTGACGTAATCTATAAAATTTGAATCTGCCATACTGTTTTGGTTGTCTCCTGCTTGTATTGTAAGGGAAACTTTTGATTTGTATTTAGATAACAAAGGAAGTTATAAGATAGTTCCTATAACTTCCTTTTATATTGGGGAATATTATTTCACTTTGTCTACAGCCTCAGCTATAAGACCGAAGATTTCTTCCACAGTACCTACTCCCTTTATAGATGCAAGTTTTCCTGTGTTTTTATAATGTTCTTTTAGCGGAGATGTTTGATTTTTGTAAACATCGAGGCGGGATTTGATTGTTTCCAGATTGTCATCTGACCGTCCCGATTGTTGTCCGCGTTTGATAAGGCGGTCTATCAGTTCCGGTTCGTCCACTTCGAGGCTGACAACAACAGATACATCCTGTCCTCTTTCTTTGAGCATCTTTTCCAATGCTTCGCCTTGGGCAATAGTGCGTGGGAACCCATCGAAGATAACTCCGGAAGCATCTTTCTTGCTGTCCAGCACATTTGCCAGCATACCGATAACTACGTCGTCGGGTACAAGTTGCCCCTTCGAGATGTATCCTTCAGCCAGCTTACCCAGTTCTGTTCCGTTCTTCATTTCAGCGCGTAAAACATCGCCTGTAGAGATGTGTGCCAGATTATATTTCTTGATGAGGTTCTCGCTTTGAGTGCCTTTTCCTGAGCCTGGGGCTCCAAAAATTATAATATTCAACATATTAATTAAGTTACATGTTACAGGCTCGGATTACACAATTGTAAGGGCAGGCCTGTAAGATTTATATTTAAGAGTTTTTTATTTTATATATATCCGGAAGATTACGTCCGTATCCGTCGTAATCCAGGCCAAAGCCAACGATAAAATCGCTGGGTATCTCCAAGGCCACATAATCCAGTTTTATATCATGTTTTAATGCGTCAGGCTTAAGTAAAAGTGTGGTTACCAGTATGCTTTCGGGTTCGTCACAAACCAACTGCTCCAGCATCAATGACATTGTATAGCCTGTATCTACTATGTCTTCCACAATGACAACTGTCCGTCCTTTAATGTCTTCTTCCAGTCCGTATATTTCTTTTATTTTTCCGGTTGAAGAAGTCCCTTTATAAGACGACATCTTTACAAAAGATACTTCACAAGGGATAGATACACGCTTCATCAATTCAGAGGCGTACATAAACGAACCGTTTAGCACGCAAATGAATAAAGGGTCTTTGCCGGCCAAATCTTTATTTAATCTGGCAGCTACATTGTCAATTGCTTTTTCTATAACTTCTTCTGTGAGAAAAAGATCAAATTCTTTATCCTTAATAGTCACCGTTTTCATAGATGATTTTACTCTAAATTGTTATTAAACTGCAAAAGTAGCATAAATCAGTTAATTGTCTATCATAATGATGGTATTTTAAATGTCTAAAAAAGAAAAAACGGGAAAACTTCCGTTGTCCCGTTTCTATAAGTATCTGAAATAAATGTTTACTGAGGAGCTCCATATACTTCTTCGCATGGTTGGATAATAACCCATCCATCACCTTCGAACATCATCTGGAAACTTTCGCCGCTACCTCTTCCTATAAATGTTTTAAGAGAAATGTCAGTTTTCATCTGAGGGGCAAGATTGCCCGACCATGCAACTGTTGCATTAGGGTCTGTAAAGACTGGTTGTCCCGGTTTCACGATCAATGTCATCGGGTTGCCGTGAGTTGTGATGGCAATATGTCCGGTTCCGCTCAGACGTGCCTGGAATAATCCTCCACCCATGATACCGGCAACACTTTTCATCATTTTCACTTCCGATTTAACTCCTTCTTCGTGTGCAAGGATATCGTTGCCGTTCACATTGATCGATTCATTTTCCAGATACAAGATACGCACTCTTTTCTCTACATCGGCTGCATAAACGCGTCCTGTACCTGTTGTTTTCATCATTGTAGTACCTTCTCCCGACATGGTTTTTTTAAGCAGGTTGCCGATACCTTTGCTCAGCATGCCTTCTCTTTCAAATTTCACGTTTCCGGTATAAGCTACCATTGCTCCTTTTTTCAACATTACAGTCTGGTTGTTGATGTTAAGCTCGAGCATATGGGGACTTTCTAATTGGAAAAAGTCATTTTTCGACTCGTCTTGTGCTGTTTCTTCAATGAAAGCCTTAATGGAATACTTGTTCATAGTGTAAGGTTTTAAAAATTAATAGATTAAACTGATTTGTTTGTATATGTTACTTTTTAAAGTTCTAAAAGTAGAGAAATTATCCTGAACATGAAAATAATATTATCCTGTCAGGGTAGTTTTTTGCAATAACTTAATTATGCGAATCAGTAGTTGAGATTTAATGTTCTATTTTATCTAACGCGCCTGCCGGCTTGTTTTTCTTAACTTTTTCTTGATAAAAAGTTACAAAAATCAAGGCTGCATCCCTTCGGCGACCCAAAACCGCAGCTGCGGTGGGGCAAAATAATACGGAATCATCCATAGCCGGATTATCAGCCGTGTATAGCAGCTATCCTATTTTGCCCTACACCTCCGCTTTACGGATTGGGTACCCCGCCTGAGGGCCGAGGCCGTTACCGCGATGCGGCGACAGAACTGTGTCTTTTCAGGCTTTAGCCCCACGTGCGTCAGCCCTTGCGCATTAGTGACGCAGGCGGGGTACCCAATCCGTTGCTGACGGCGTAGAATCAAACGGGGCGATAGCCCGTTTGTTTGATTCAGCCGACGAAACGGTTTTGGGTCGCCGAGGAGCGGAGCGCTAGCCTTTTGGTTCGTTTTGGGCAATGCCAAAATGAATGTTTAAGCGGAACGAAGTGCAGCAGAAAAAAATCCAACAATTTTATACTACAATAATTACTTTAACTACTAATTGGAATTAATTATATCTTTATATAGATATTTTTCTTATAAAGAATATTTCCTACCACCCAGCAGATACCTACAAAAATAAGAGCATATATCAAGGCGCCGAAATAATCGCCCAGATATGGCTGTAACAGAACGGAATATATATACCCTTTGGCCGAGATATATTCCCCATTGTAAGGGAATACTGCCTGATAGGCTAAGGTGCCAAGCACTCCGGCCATAACATATATAAAGAGAGGATTAACCCCGAACGATTCAAAGAATACACTCCATTTTCGATGTCCTTTTATGTCGATTATCCATATCAATAAAGCAAGAAGCAGAGAGGCCAGACCACATGTAGCCAAGACAAATGTAGGTGTCCATATCTTCTTGTTGATAGGACATCCGTAACTGAGCAGAAATCCCGCAAAAGTGAGTATCGTGCCGACAATGAATAGCTGGGATATCCGTTTGTCATTGTCTTTTGTATTCATAATAAGTGCACCGCAACAGAATCCGATGAGAACGTGGGCTATGGCAGGAATGGTGCTTAATAATCCTTCAGGATCTATAGCCAGTCCCGAATCTTTGTACATGTGATTTATGCCCAATATAGCCTGGTCTACTATGGATACAATGCTGTCTTCGCTTTTCTCGAACCCGTTTCCGAAGGCAAGCAGCAGAAAGTAAGCCAGTAATGTCGTACCTATTATATATGGGATGTATTTGTGCTTTACGGTAATGGCAATGATGGATGCTGCACCGTAAGTCAATGCCAGTCGCTGCATAACACCTAACGTGCGGAGATGCCCGAAGTCCGTTATAGCCCTGAAAAAGCGTTCCCAGAATCCCAGATTGTCAGGCTCCAGCATGTGATACGTACGGAATGATAATCCGAGCCATGAAAGACCGAGTCCGATTAAGAATATGACAATCGTTCGTTTAAGAATCTTTAAAAGAGTTGGCGTGTTAAACTCGAAATTAAATTTCCGCAAGGAAATATAAGTGGATATTCCCATGATGAACATGAAAAACGGAAATACGAGGTCGGTAGGTGTCAGTCCATCCCAGGCAACGTGTTTTAGCGGAGCATAGGTATACTCTCCTGATCCCGAATTATTCACCATTATCATTCCGGCAATTGTGATGCCACGGAGTACATCGAGAGACAATAGTCTTCCTGAAGGTTTTTGTGTCATTTTCTTATGTATCTGTTAGAAATAATGTTAACGGTATGCAGAATACGAAAGTAGTTGTTTTAAGTATTTCTGCAAAACAGCACGCCGGTTTTAACATCAAACCGGCGTGCTGTTTTATATGTTTACTCTTCCACTAAGGCAAAATCCAGTTGTTTACGTTCAAGATTTGCCCGGGCTACTTTTATTTTCAGAGGATCGCCCAGACTGTAAGTGCGTTTGTTGCGGCGTCCGCGCAAACAATAATTCTTTTCGTCGAATTCGTAGAAATCATCATCCAGGTCACGGATAGGAATCATACCCTCACATTTATTCTCATTGATTTCGGCATATAAGCCCCATTCTGTAATTCCTGAGATAACCGCATCGAATACTTGTCCCAGTTTGTCGGACATGTATTCCACTTGTTTGTATTTTATAGATGCTCTTTCAGCATTGGCAGCCAGTTGTTCCATCTCCGAACTGTGTTCGCATTTACTTTCATAAAGTTGTTTGCTCACACTGCGCCCGCCATCCATATAGCGGGTAAGTAAACGGTGAACCATCATATCGGGATAACGGCGGATAGGGGAGGTGAAATGAGTGTAATACTCAAATGCCAGCCCGTAATGTCCGATATTTACCGTAGAGTATATCGCTTTGGCCATGGCGCGTATGGCAATGGTAGAAATCAGGTTTTCTTCCGGCTTGCCGCTTACCTCATCCAATAAATGATTGATGGATTTTGAAACGTTTGTTTTCGATCCGTCCACCTTTATTTTATAGCCAAACCGGCGGATAAATTCAGAAAGGTTCTCCATCTTCTCCGCATTCGGCAGGTCGTGGATACGGTAAACAAATGTTTTTGCGTTCTTATTTTTCGGTACATTCCCGATAAATTCGGCAACAGTACGATTGGCCAAAAGCATGAACTCCTCGATCAGTTTATTTGAATCCTTGGCATACTTGAAGTATACACTGATTGGTTTTCCTTTTTCGTCTATTTCAAATCTTACTTCATGGCGGTCAAATGCTATTGCTCCGTTATCGAAACGTTTACCCCTTAATTTTTTTGCAAGGTCATTCAACTTGAGTATTTCATCTTTGTAGTCTCCTTCACCTGTTTCGATAATGTCTTGTGCTTCTTCATATGTGAAGCGTCTGTCGGAATGTATGACTGTGCGGGCAATTCTGCTTTTCTTTATATTCGCATCGTCATCAAGTTCGAATATAGCGGAATAGCATAACTTATCCTCATGCGGACGAAGCGAACACAGCCCGTTGCTGAGCCGTTCGGGGAGCATAGGGATGGTTCTGTCTACCAGGTAAATAGAGGTGGCCCGGCTTTCGCCTTCTTTATCTATAATGTCGCCTTCCTGAACATAGTGTGTCACATCGGCAATGTGTACTCCGACTTCCCAACGACCATTTTTTATCTGTTTGATCGAAAGGGCGTCATCAAAGTCTTTTGCATCGCGCGGGTCTATTGTAAATGTAAGCGTATTTCTGAAATCTTCACGCTTCGCGATTTCTTCCGGAGTGATTTCATCCGGTATTTTGTTGGCAAAAGCCTCTATCTTTTCAGGGTATTTGTATGGCAGGCCAAATTCGGCTAAGATAGCATTCATTTCCGTATTATTCTCTCCGGCCTGGCCCAGTATGTCCAATACCTTCCCTATCGGATTCTTTGCTTTCTGAGGCCATTCCACGATTTCTACCAGTGCCTTGTCCCCGTCTTTACCTCCATTCAGTTTGTCTTTGGGTATAAATATGTCATTAGCCAGTATTTTACTGTCCATCACCAGAAATGCGAATTGTTTCTGAACATCCAGTGTGCCTACAAAGGTTGTTTGCTTACGTTCGAGTATTTCCAGTACTTCGCCTTCCGTATCACGTCCTTTGCGTTTGGCCAATATTTGTATTTTTACACGGTCGCCGTTCATGGCATGCGCCGAGTTTCGTTCAGCTATAAAGATATTATTGCTTTCGTCATCCGGTTTGAAAAAGTTCTTTCCGTTACTTCTTCTTTCAAATGTGCCTTCAAGAAAAAGTCCGCGATTATTCGATTTATATTTTCCACGTACAGGTTCTACGATGAAGTCATCTTCGAGCAGGTTGTAGAGGATATTGTTAATTAATTGTTTTTCAGCAGGCTTTTTGAATCCCAGCTTTTCTGTGATTTGCTTCGGGCTGAATGATTCTGTTGAATTTCTATTGAAAAAGTTTACGACGCTATTTACGATATCTGTTTTTGTTTTTCTTTTATCAGTTTTGTGAGGAGCTTTGTTCTTACTCATATGTGATTTATTTCATTAATTTCTATTATCGGGCAAACATTAACGGGTTGAGAATGTTATTCCCCGGTTGTCATACTAAATACCAAATGTACAAAAAAGAATTAAATTGTACATCTGATTCTTTGTGAATGAAATACTTTTGTCAGAATTTATGTAATTTTGTTTTTGAATTAACTGAAATATAAGATTATGCCTTGCATATTAAATATAGAAACAGCTACAGAAGTGTGTTCAGTAGTGGTGTCCAGAGATGGACGAGTAATTTTTCAAAAGGAAGAAACAAAGGGACCTTCCCATGCCGTTTTGTTAGGAACATTTGTAGATGAAGCCGTGAAAATCCTTCGCGCGCAGAATCTGCAACCGGATGCCGTGGCAGTTAGTTGTGGGCCAGGTTCATATACAGGGCTTCGTATTGGTGTATCGGAGGCGAAGGGGCTTTGCTTTGGGCTGAATATTCCGTTGATTGCCCTTAATTCTTTAAAAATAATGGCAAACGGCGTATCTAAAATGAAAGATTTACAGGATTACACGTTGCTTTGCCCGATGATAGATGCCCGCAGAATGGAAGTGTACGATGTATTGTTAAATAAAGAATTACAGGAAGTTCGTCCTGTTAGCGCCGATATTATTGACGAAGACTCCTTTGCTGATTATCTGAATAAAGGCAGGATTCTTTTCTTTGGTAATGGGGCGGAAAAATGTAAGACTGTATTGAAAAGTGAAACGGCTTTGTTCTTAGACAATGTCTATCCGCGCGCTTTGGATATGATCAGTCTGGCAGAGGAAGCCTATGCTGCCGGAGATTTTGAAGATGTGGCCTACTTCGAACCTTTCTATCTGAAGGAATTCGTGGCTACTACTCCTAAAAATAAGGTGTTGACCGATATGAAGTAGTAAAGTAATATTTTCGATAATTACTAATTATTAGCTGATCATCTTATATGCGAATGACTGCAAACTATACGCCGGGATAATGGATTATACGGAGCAATTGCTAATAATCTGTCCTTTAATATTTATCAGTGGATTTATTGACAGCATTGCGGGTGGGGGAGGCCTGATCTCTCTGCCGGCCTATAATGTTGCGGGTCTGTCTCCTCACTTTGCTTTGGGAACGAATAAGTTCAGCAGCTGTATAGGAACATTTTTCAGTACAATGCGTTTTGTCAGGAATAAAAGTTATGACCTGACGAGTGCAATACCATCCATCTTGTTTGCATTTATAGGCTCCGCCATAGGGTCTAAAATCGCGGTTTGTCTCGACGCTGGAATTCTGCGATATATCCTTATTGCCGGTATTCCGGTTATTGCCATCGTTGTTTTTAAGAAAAAGAATTTTTCGAACATAGTTCCGAAAAAGTTATCGAAAGTCAAAATAATCACCCTGTCATCTCTGATCGGCTTTGTTATTGGTGGGTATGATGGCTTTTTCGGCCCGGGAACAGGTACTTTTCTTATATTAGCCTATACTTCGGTTCTGGGATTGGATTTGCTGACAAGTATGGGGAATGCGAAACTGGTTAACCTGACATCGAATTTAGCATCGTTGATTGTATTTCTAATAGAGGGAAAGGTTCTTTTTGTTGTAGGAATACCTGCGGCGTTATGCGCCATCGCCGGACACTATATTGGTAGCGGATTGGCTATCAGGAACGGGCAAAAGATTGTCAGGCCGATGCTGTTAGTAGTGCTTTTGCTACTTTTGACAAAGCTGGTATGTGATTTGTCCTTTTGAATAATCCTTTTTTGAGAATCTTTACTGTTGATTTTTAACATTTTCGACCTTTAAAAAAGTCTTATATATTTTGCAAATAAAAAAATATCCGTATATTTACGAAAAAATAGTAGAATTACGTTGAATTTGTAAAATATGGAAAAGCTTACTCATCAGGAAGAATCGATTATGCTGCACATCTGGCAGCTAAAGGAGTGTGTAGTAAAAGATATTATAAATGAGATGGATGATCCTAAGCCTCCCTATACGACGGTGGCCTCCGTTGTCCGCAACCTGGAGCAGAAAGGTTACCTGAATTCCAAGAAATATGGCAATGTATGGGTGTATACTCCGAAAATCAAAGAAGACGAGTATAAGAAGGCGTTTATGTCGAATGTCGTAAAAAGTTATTTTGAGAATTCATACAAAGAGCTCGTCTCTTTCTTTGTGAAGGAGGAAAAAATATCTCCGGAGGAATTACAGGAAATAATGAAGATGATAGAAAAGGGCAAAGGTTAATAATCAATATGAAGCTACCATGGATCACACAATTTTAATATACCTGGTCAAGGTGTCAGTTGCTCTGGCACTGTTTTACGGACTATACATTCTTTGTCTGAAGAGGGACACATTTCTGAAACTGAGGAGAATTTACTTCTTATCAGCCTTATTATTTTCTCTGTTATTCCCTGCCGTTACGATAGAATTATCTGCGTCCGGTGATGCTCCCGTACAGATTCCTACATACTGGCTATCGGATATTGAAGTCGGGAGCGCGGTTGATGCGGAGGCTTCGACGGAGGCGACTGTGAGCATGTGGGTTGTTGTTTTAGCTATACTTGCCGCCGTATCGTTTTTTTGTGCGATTAAGTTTTTTGTGCAACTATTCAGTTTGGTTAAATTGAGGATTGCGAATGAGACTGAAAAATTGTCCACTTACCGTATTGTGAAAATGAAAGACAGACGGACATCCCCATTTTCTTTCTTCAACTGGATTTTTATTAACTCCGATGCTCACAATCCGGTCGAACTGGCAGAGATAATTGCGCATGAGCAGATGCATGTGAAGCAGTATCACTCTATTGATGTCGTATTATCCGAAATCTTATGTATCTGTTTCTGGTGGAACCCGTTCGCATGGTTACTGAAGAAAGAGATAAAGCTGAACCTGGAGTATCTGGCAGATAAAGGGGTGTTGGAATCAGGATTCGATTCGAAAGAATATCAATATATATTATTACAAGTTTCAAATAGAAGTACCGGTATACCACTTATTAATAATTTCAACGTTTCACAACTTAAACAACGCATTATGATGATGAATAAAAAGAAAAGCTCAGTATTTACATCCGTAAAATACCTGCTGGTTGTTCCGGTATGCGCAACATTGCTTTTAGGCAACGCAGTACAGGCAACTACATCTTTAGATAAATTCTCGATAGATGAAATATCCGGAGTGATGGATGGAGACCAGGCTCCTCAAAAGAAAGGGGATGTATATGTGACAGTAGAGCAGATGCCTTCGTTTCCCGGAGGATTAGATGCTCAACAGCGCTTTATCGCTAATGGCCTGAAATATCCTGTGGAGGCACAGACTAAAGGTATTCAGGGGAGAGTGACTATCCGCTATGTGGTAAAGAGCACCGGTGAAATATCCGATATAGAAGTAATAAGAGGTATCGATCCTCTGTTGGATAATGAGGCAATCCGCATTGTAAAATCCATGCCTAAATGGGAACCCGGCAAGCAGGGAGGAAAAGCGGTGGATGTATACTACACATTGCCTGTTGTATTCAGGCTTGCGGGTACTACTAAAAAAGTGGAGCCCGGCGGTGATCCGAATGAAATTGTCGCAGTCGGTTATGGGGCACCACAGGAGAAAAAAGTAGGAGTTGCATCTTTGAAAGAGGGTTCTCCGGATGATAAAATGAAGCCTTTTATAACAGTGGAGCAGATGCCTTCTTTCCCCGGGGGCGAGTCGGCGATGCATGAGTATATCAGCAATAACCTGAAATACCCGGAAGACGCTCAAAAGAATGGTATCCAGGGACGTGTCACTGTCCGCTTCATTGTGAGGAGCTCAGGCGAGGTAAGTGATGTTTCGGTTATCCGAGGAATAGATCCGGGCATGGACAAAGAGGCTGCCCGTATGGTTGGTTCCATGCCGAAGTGGCTGCCCGGTAAGCAGAACGGGCAGGCTGTGGATGTATATTACACCTTACCTATCGTTTATAAGCTGAACAAAAGTGATAAAAAATAAATAAAGGCTAATCACTAATTACTACTATTCTAAAGAGGCAGACAGCAGTACTTTCTGCCTCTCTTTTTTAATTACTTAGTATAAGTACTTTCAATGTTGCATCCCTTTTCATCTATTATCCACGACCTAAAAGTCATGGTCGATTAAATGGCTGGCTGCAATGCTGCTATGTTTTATTTAATAAAAACTTTATTTGTTGAAGAGAGAAAATAGATAATGTCTGACGAATTATAACTAAAATGATGAAAAAAGTAAATTTCAAATACACAATCATTCTTTTGTGGATTGTGGTAGTTACTGCGTGCAGTGGTCACACTTCGAAAGAACAACAAAATTCCGAACCCGGAAGACACAACGAAGAACAAGACTTAACGGGTAATGCCAATACATTGCCGGACTCTGTTCATATAGAGGGCGAAAGCGGGATAACTGATGTTTCGCAAGAAGAACCTGTAAAAGATGTTCGTATTTTCAGAGAAGACGGTATTTTACCGGAGTATTCGGGAGGCGATGTATGGCAATATATGAATGACAATGTCCGTTTTCCGCCAGGAACAACCTTAAACAGGAGCGATAATAGTGTTATTGTGCATTTTATGGTAGAGAAAGACGGCTCTTTGAATAGTTTTAGTCTTTATGCCGGAAGTTATCCGGCTCTGGATGCCGAAGTGTTGCGCGTGGCAAAAACAATGACAAAATGGCGTCCCGGTAAACTAAATGGAAAAATAGTGCGCACTACTTATTTGCTTGGTGGCGTCTATTATTCGGAAAATGGCAAACTAAAATTGTATCCTTTGCCACCACCTCAAAAAGAACAATACCAGGGTGAAGTTTTTGCTTTTGCCGAAAAGAATCCACAGTTCCCTGGCGGAATAAATAAGATGCAAAAGTTTATCACCGACAATATGCAATATCCTTCTGAGGCATTAGAATATAAGGATGAAGGAAAGGTAATGGTGCAATTTATTATATCCCCAACAGGAGAAATCTCTGATATATTCGGGGTTGTCCGTTGCCGGTTTAATGAACAATGTCCTTCTACTTCCTTAGTCCTGGCAAAAGAAGCAGAACGGATAGTAGGATTGATGCCTCATTGGATTCCGGGCGAAAATAAAGGGAAAAAAGTAGCAGTGAGGTACGTTTTACCGATTAACTTTAAAATTCCATAACCTTTTTTATCAATCGCTGAAAGAAAACTATAAAGCAGGGATTTTTCAGCAAGATGCAACAAATAATGTGCTGTATTGCTTTGTTGTGATTTCAAACAAACTTGTAGATCATAAAAAACTATTCTATTGTTTCGTAGACTGTTGAATAGAACTATTCTTCCGGATTTGATGTTGTATCTCTATAATGAAGGATCGGCTTCGGCATTTAGCTGATCTGCCCCCAGTTGTACCTGTTTCCTCCCAGTTTTCGCAACTGTTTTCGCAGGATGAGGTTATCCGGCTTTTCCATCAACGGGTCTTCATCTAATACGTTTTGTGCGATTTCCCGTGCATACTGTACTATTTCACCGTCACGTACCAGATTGGCTATCCGCAGATTGAAGGGGATACCGCTCTGTTGCGTACCCTCAAGGTCACCCGGACCACGCAGTTTAAGGTCGGCTTCGGCTATCTCGAACCCGTCGTTGCTTTCTACCATAATGTTGATACGCTTGCGAGTATCTGCCGAAAGTTCGTAAGGTGTGACCAGAATACAATAAGACTGGTCTGCACCACGACCTACACGCCCTCGCAACTGGTGCAATTGGGAAAGCCCGAACCGCTGTGCCGATTCTATCACCATAACCGAGGCGTTAGGTACATTTACACCTACTTCAATAACTGTAGTGGCAACCATTATCTGGGCTTCGTTGGTAACAAAGCGCTGCATTTCGGCATCTTTCTCTTTCGGTTTCATTTTGCCATGTACCTTGCACACCGTGTATTCAGGGAATATTTCTTTTATATGTTCGAAGCCTTCTTCCAGATTCTTTAAGTCCAGTTTTTCACTTTCCTCTATGAGCGGATACACCATATACACTTGTCGTCCTTCCTGTAATTGTTTGCGGATGGAGTTATATAATGCCCCCCGCTTTTTATCATACTGATGAATGGTCTGTATTGGTTTTCGTCCCGGAGGCAACTCATCTATTACAGAGACATCGAGGTCGCCATATACAGTCATCGCCAGTGTGCGCGGGATCGGTGTGGCTGTCATTACCAATATATGTGGAGGATTGGTGTTTTTTGTCCATAGTTTTGCCCGTTGGGCTACACCGAAGCGGTGTTGTTCATCTATCACTACCAGCCCCAGATTGCCGAACTGTACAGTGTCTTCTATCAGGGCATGTGTACCTATGAGGATTTGTACGTCATTAGTCAATAGGCCACTATGTATACGCTCCCTGTCCTTCTTTTTTGTAGAGCCTGTCAGTAGTTCTACATTCACATCCATTCCCGCAAGAAATTCTTTGATTGTGTAATAGTGTTGTGTTGCCAGTATTTCGGTAGGAGCCATCAGTGCTGCCTGAAAACCATTGTCCAAGGCTATCAACATCAGCATCAGTGCAACAAGAGTTTTTCCACTACCGACATCACCTTGTAAGAGGCGGTTCATTTGTTCGCCCGTAGCCATATCCTGCCGTATTTCCTTGATAATGCGTTTCTGGGCATTGGTCAACGGGAACGGGAGGTTCTGTTCGTAGAATGTATTGAGGTAGCCACCCACTTTTGTAAATACAAAGCCTTTCAGTTTTGACTTACGGTCGGCAGTATATCTCAGTATATTTAGTTGTATATAAAACAATTCTTCAAATTTGAGCCTGTACTGGGCTTCCCGCAGCAAAGTCGCATTTTCGGGAAAATGCACATTACGCATTGCCTGCTTCAGGTCCATCAGGCGGGCATTCTGTATCACTTTTTCGGGTAACGTTTCCTGTAGGTTCCTTATAATGGAAGTAAAGGCAGCAGCCATCATTTTCTGAATCGCTTTGGAATTCAGATAATGGTTTTTCATTTTCTCCGTAGTGTTGTAGTACGGCATCAGGCCGGTTGGCCGCTCTTCTTCGTTTATATAAGGATCTATATCGGGATGCGCGATATTGAACTTATCGCCGAACATGGTGGGTTTGCCGAAAACTATATAGGGCAAATTCAGTTTATACTTTTCTTCTATGAATCTTGCGCCCTGAAACCAAACCAGATCTATGTATCCTGTGCCGTCGGTAAAGTGTCCCACAAGCCGTTTTTTATGTCTTTCGCCATGTGTTTCAAAGCCTGTTATTCTACCCCTGAGTTGTATATAAGGCATGTTTCCGTCTATTTCGTGGATGAAATAGATGCGGCTACGGTCGATATACTTATAGGGAAAATAATAGAGGAGGTCTTCTACCGAGAACACATTAAGTTCTTTATTTAGTATCTCAGCCTTTTTAGGCCCTACTCCTGCTAAAAACTTTATATCGGTCTGTGAAAAATCAGTCATTTTACCAGTCAAGAAACATATTAACATGTAAAGTTACAAGAATTTGTGAGGTATAGCATAAGGAATATGAAAGATATTTATCTATATGTAATGGCTGATGATTGATTACTGTTGGCTTATGGTTCTTTGATGTATTGAAAGGCCCCCTCAATCCCCCAAGGGGGACTTACAGAGAGAGTAGAAAGTTAATTAGCTTCGCTGGCCGTTGGTTCTTAATTATTAATTGCTTTCCGTGTTACCTTTTATTTTTAACCACAGAGTAAACGGAGTAGCACGGAGTTTTTAGAAGAAAAAGTGACAATAAAAATTATGTGAAAAGTCGTCAGGTTTGTCAGGTTTTGTACATAAGCTATCGGCTAACAGCTATCAGCTAATAGCTAAAAGCTGTTACCTTTGTTACTTTTTAACTATGTATAGTTAACGGATGCAAAGATGACAAGATAAAAACAAAGGAAAAGCTGTCAGATGTGTCAGGTTTTAACAAAATACGGTTAATAAACGTAAATATGGTGATGAGCTGGAATTTGCGTCTCTGCTTGAGAATATTGTTTATTGTATCATTTGTAACTTTTTCAAAATTGCGGTAGGGATATCAGTCTTATGTTAATTACGAACGAAAAGGATATAAAATAGATTACTCATAATTTATAATTGCAGACAAATTTTTATCTTTGCAATCTATTTGAACAATAGAGGCCTTTAACACAAAATTCTTTACAAATAAGATGGATTTAAAAAAATATCTTACAAACTTATATCCTGTAATAGCATATATCTTCAAGATACATTTGCTGGCGCTGCTTATCTTTTTTATAATCAGATTGATTCTGTTGTTTACAAACTGGCATAATGTGGAATATGTAGATAATGAATCTATTACCGGAGCTTTCCGTTTAGGCCTTTATATAGATAATATTCCGGTAGCTTGTATTAGCGCCCTTGCTGTGATTTTTGCCTGTCTTATCTCTTTTTGGGGATCGGACCGGAAAATATTCCGGCATAGTCTTAATATATACTATATAAGTATTTATACTGTTATATTTGGGTTTGCAATAGCTGATATACCGTATTTTAATTTCTTTTTCAAACATCTTGATGTATCCATTCTGGCCTGGTTGAGTAACGATACAGAGGGGTATCAGATGATTCTTGCGGAGTCCAGTTATTATAAATATTTCGCTTTGTTTTTTATAACCATTCTTTTATTTGGTTTGTGTGTTGTATATTTCTCTAAGAAATGGAAGAACTACAATGCAGATGACTCAGTAAACAGTAAATTGAAGCTAGCGAAATATATTCTTATCCCTATTGCTTTGCTCGCAGTCTGCTATACAGGTGTAACGAAGAAACAACGCTTTGTTTATCCGATTACTCTATGGACACCTTATCTGGGCTCAAGTTCTTTTACAAATGAGTTGACCGTGAGTCCTGTATACAATTTCTGGTTGAGTATGATTGTTCCTCAGTATAAAGACCGTGAGGTGAATCATCTGATATCACTGGACGATTCGTTCGAGCTGATAAAAAAGGATTTTGGATATCAGTATTTTATAGAAGATGATTCCCGTATCCGCCGTCGGGTAACGAGTGATAAAGAAGAGATCAGGCCCAATATCGTACTTGTTATAATGGAGGCGATGTCTTCTTATTTCATTACAGAAACTCCACACCTTACGCCTACCTTGAATGAACTGATAAACAAGTCATATTATTTCAGGAATATTTATTCTCAAGCGATACATACAAATCAGGGTACATTCAGTTCATTGTACGGCATTCCTTCGCTTTTCGACAGGGTGATTATGGATAACAGGGTTGCTACAGGCGGTTCTAATGCCGTACCGCTCCCATTATGTGAAGGCCTACCGTATAATCTGAACAAGAAAGGATACGTGTCGTCATTTTATCTGGCTCATGAAAAAGCATATAATAATATGGATATGTTCTTTAGCCTGAATGGATACGAGATGAAGAACCTTCATTCGCGGGAGAATTATCCGCCGTCGGAATACGTTAGCCCCTGGGGCGTTAATGACGGATATTTATTTAAATATGCTGCGAATACTTTAGGTAATAACGGTGGGCAACCTTTCTTTGGAGGAATACTGACTATATCTAATCATCCCGACTATATAATACCGGATGAATTCAAGTATGTAAGCAAGAACGATTCGGAGCAGGCTGTCTTTTATTCCGACCAGTGCATAAAACAGTTTATGGATGATGCGGCTAAACATGATTGGTTTGATAATACCATATTTGTATTTGTTGCTGACCACGGGCGCCTCGAAGGGCAGGCCTTGTATGAGATGCCTCTGTCGTTCAATCATGTTCCGCTTATCATCTATTCGCCTCTGTTCGAAGATGCGCCGAAGGTTATCGATACATATGGAGGACAGATAGACATATTTCCTACTGTAATGGGGCTGCTGAATATGGATTATGAGAACAACTCTCTGGGTATAGATCTGATGAAGGAAACACGTCCGTATGCGGTGTTTTCATCCGATGACAAACTGGGCTGTATAGACGATAACTTCCTCTATTGTTATAATACCTTGTCAAAGCAGGAGTATCTTTATGATTACAAGGCTAATAATTCGCAGAATGTAGCCTCGGTTCATAAAGAGGCTTTTGATAGCATGCGAGTATATGCATCCGCGACAGTTCAGGTGACGAATTATTTGTTGAAGAATCAATTGTTAAGGAAAAAGAAGGATGAAAATTAAGGGAGGCTATTATAACCTCCCCGGATATATTTACAGACAATCTGAATATTTAAAGATTCTCTTTTTCAATATCTTTAAAGTACTTATACGTACCCACTTTCAGTTCATCCGTGGCAGCTTCATCACATACGATGATTCCTTTCGGATGCAGTTGCAGGGCTGTGATAGTCCACATCTGATTAACGGCACCTTCCACAGCTTGGGCCAAAGCTCTGGCTTTATTGTGCCCGTTTACCATGATCAGGACTTCTTTTGCATCGAGGATAGTACCTACCCCGACTGTCACAGATGTCTTAGGTACCTTGTTTACATCATTGCTGAAGAAGCGGGAGTTAGCTATGATTGTATCATGGGTCAATGTTTTGATACGTGTGCGGGATGATAGGGATGAACCTGGTTCGTTGAATGCGATGTGCCCGTCCGGGCCTATTCCTCCCAGGAATAAATCTACGCCCCCAACAGCTTTCATTTTAGCCTCGTAAGAAGCACACTCTTCATCCAGGTCAGATGCGTTCCCATTCAGTATGTTTACATTAGCGGGATCTATATCCACATGATTGAAGAAGTTGCTCCACATAAAGGTATGGTAGCTTTGGGGATGGTCTTTCGGCAGGCCGACATATTCGTCCATGTTGAATGTGACTACATGCTTGAATGATACCCGCTTTTCCTGATAGTGCTTGATCAAACCGTTGTACATGCCTAAAGGAGAAGACCCTGTGGGTAATCCTAAAACAAATGGCTTATCAGATGTAGGATTAGCGGCATTGATTTTGTTTACAACATAGTTAGCTGCCCATTGGGATAAGGAACTGTAATCGGGCTGGATAATTAGTCTCATGATATATCAGTGTTTTTAATATTATGGTAAAAAATAAGACAAACCTTCCAAAGATAACTCTTATATCCTGAAAGGTTTGCCTTTTACTATAATTTATAGAGGATGATATTCTACAAAGGCTTCAATTGCTTCATACGAGGCAAGCCCTAACTGGCGGTAGAGCTCTGCTGTAGCCTTGTTCCTGTCTTCGGAACGCTGCCAGAACAAACGTTCGTCATTCCCTAAGAACGGAGCGCTTTCCATCTGCGATTGATGTTTTAGAATCGCATTCCGCTTAGAACGGAGTTCTTCAGGAGAGATAGGTACGGCCATTTCGATATGGTCAATTTCCCATTCGGCCCATGCACCACGGTACATCCAGAAGCGGCAGTCTTTGAGCCATTCCGCACCTTTTAGTTCATCTACTGCTGCGAGGATGGCATCGAGACATACTTTATGTGTCCCGTGCGGGTCGGCGAGGTCTCCTGCAACAAATACTTCATGGGGTTGAACCGATTCCAGATATTTCTTCACTATTTCTACATCGGCCTCTGATATAGGGTTTTTCTTGATACGTCCTGTTTCGTAGAACGGAAGATCGAGAAAGGTCGTTTTGTGTGTATCCATACCCACATAACGGCAGGCAGTAGTTGCTTCCTGGCGACGGATATGTCCTTTAAGGAACAAAATATCCGGAGTGTCTATATCCTCTTCGTCCTTGTCGTGTAGCAGATACTGAAGTATTTCTGCATACTTTTTCTTCAGAGCTTCATTACCTGCATCATATTTTCGTCTTACATCCTCGAGAAAAGATACATAGCGGATAACCTCTTCATCGCCTACGGCAATGTTGCCCGATGTCTGATAAGCAACGTGCACATCGTGTTTTTGATCCACCAGTCTTTTGAAAGTTCCTCCCATAGAGATAACATCATCGTCGGGGTGTGGGCTGAAAATTATAACACGTTTCGGATATGGTTTTGCTCTTTCCGGACGATTGGTATCATCGGCATTCGGTTTTCCACCTGGCCAACCTGTTATTGTGTGTTGCAGGTCATTGAATATCTTAATGTTTACATTATATGCAGAGCCATATAGAGCCAAAAGTTCTTCCAGTCCGTTGTCTTGATAGTCCTTGTTCGTCAGCTTCAGTATCGGCTTATTCACTTTGAAACATAACCACACAATTGCTCTGCGGATGAGTTTATTGCTCCAATCGCAGTTTGTTACCAGCCATGGGTGGTTGATGCGTGTGAGTTCAAAAGCCGCATTCAGGTCTATGTGTACTTTCGCATTTTCATGGGCTTGCAGGCACGAAGCAGGTATGGCATCCGACATGGTTCCTTCTACCACATCTTTAACGCTTCCGGCTTTGTCCTCACCCCATGCGATCAGGGCTATCTCTTTCGCTTTCATGATTGTAGCTACACCCATTGTGACGGCGCTGACAGGCACTTTGTCTATAGTCCCGAACGTGTTGACAGCCTCTTTCT
Source organism: Dysgonomonas gadei ATCC BAA-286 (assembly GCF_000213555.1). Taxonomy (GTDB): domain Bacteria; phylum Bacteroidota; class Bacteroidia; order Bacteroidales; family Dysgonomonadaceae; genus Dysgonomonas; species Dysgonomonas gadei. Next base: position 4,560 of record NZ_GL891985.1, on the reverse strand, counting down.
TAGACTGTACATCCAATAGAATCAGACGGGTTTGTGAATTCATACTTGATCCGGCAATATTGATGCCAATGTTGCCCGCACGTCCCAAGCCTAGCAGAAGATAATCTATTCCTCCTACATTGTGGATGGTTTGCTCATATGTCTTACAGTAGTTCAGTATTTCCTCTTTCGAAACGGACCCATCAGGTGAATATACGTTTTTAGGGTCTATATCAACATAATCTAACAAAGATTCTTTTAATAGTTTCAGATTGCTGTTGGATTGAGGTGCTATAGGATAAAACTCGTATATATTAAATAGAATGACGTTTTTAAAACTTAAATTCTCTTCTTTATGTAAGCGGATAAGTTCCTGATAGATCGTTTGAGGGGAATGTCCTCCCGGGAGGGCAAGTACGAATGGTGACCCCGTAGCTTGTTTTTCTTTTATTTTTCGCGCTATTTCTCTCGCTATATGCAAAGATGCCTCTACAGAGGACTCATAAATCTCGGTAGGCACTTTTTCGTAGCGGGTCAGGGCAGATAGCTCAAATTCATTTTCAGGACGGTAGTAACGCAGGGGTACTCTGTCCAATACAATTTGCGAACTTAAATCTAATCTCATATCAAAGGTTTTATATATAATTATTTATGAATAAACATTCTTATTAAATGGCTTAAACAACCAGGGCTGCGGCTCCGAGCAGATTGATATCTTCCTTCTTGGATAAAAGTATTTTTACCCGCTCAACAGTTTCCTTGAAAGGAAATTTATATACGCTTTCATACATATTATCTGCAAAAAGTTCATATCCTTTTACAATATTTCCTCCTAATATAATAGCTTGGGGATCATAGGTGAAAAGGATAGTTTTCATAAGATTGCCTATATGCTCGCCGAGTTCGTTCCAAAGGGCCAGCATTTTGTCATCTCCTTGCAAGGCGAGTTCGTAAGCCTCTTGAGCCGTTGTATTATTGCGTACAAAAAATTTCTGTCCGCAATAACGTTCATAATCGGAGTACAGATAAGGGAGGCTTCCTATTTCTCCCGCTCCTGTATTGTATCCGTTATATAATTCATTGTTTATAATGATGCCTGCTCCAACCCCGATACTTAATGTTACGCAGACAATATCACGATAGAGGGTGCCTTCCCCGTAGTAGCGCTCTCCAAAAGCGAAGCAGTTAGAGTCATTGTTTACAAATACCGGAATCCTGAATTCTTTTTCGAGGATATCTTTTAAAGGGACTTTCTTCCAAGACGGGATGTTGATAGCATCTTGTATGATTCCTTTACTGGTTTTGACAATGCCCGAGACACCTATTCCTATCCCGCGAATATTAGAATTTATTATTGTTCCGATCGTTTCTATCAGATGATCTATAATGACGCCCTCTGATTCGTCAGCCTTTGTGGGAACCACTAGTTTGCGGAATATTTGACCTCCATCAACAATTCCTAACCGCATGCTCGTGCCATCTATGTCTATTCCAATTCTCATAATGTTAAGAATGTAGTGCGTTAATTTGAGATGACTAACTAAACATTATAGCCTATCTTAAAGTATTGTCTTTAGCTGTGAATGATATTTAATCAGACCATCTCCTTGTTTTCCATAATAATATTACAAATATATACTTCTAAAGAGGAAAAACAGCAAATCAATTGTTAATTAACATCTAAAAACGAAAGATTGTTCGGTTAGTTGATTTTTGTTGATAATTGCGCCGCTTTTTAAAGTGTTAAGGGTAGAGGCTGGATTACTTAAGCCTATGGCTTCTTTATTATTTCGAGCTTTTGTGTAAAACAAACAGCGTTTATCTAAGAATAAACGCTGTTTATTATGTGCTGAGTGGAATAGATTTTTATTTTTCTATTCTTATTCTGGCATCTACAGCTATTACTTTATCTTCATTTGCCAGTAGCGGATTGATATCCATTTCTTTTATCTCGGTAGCAAATCTTAGTAGGATGGACAGCCGGACAATTATCTCTGTGAATAATCTTTCGTTTAGTCCCTTTTGCCCCCTGGTTCCCTGAATTATTTTGTAAGCCCTGAGGGAGCGTATCATGGATGATGCTTCGTTGAAACTTAAAGGGGCGAGCCCCGATGCTACATCTTTCAATATCTCTACGAAGATTCCGCCCAGACCGCACAAAACAATGTGTCCATATTTTGACTCGTATTTTGCCCCTATAAATAATTCCTGTCCCGAAAGCATAGGTTGTATCATTACTTCGGTGGTTTCCGGTATTTTCATCAGTCTGTCAAACTCAAGGGCAAGATGGTCGTCAGATCTTATGTTCAGGACTACACCTCCAACATCCGACTTGTGTACCGGTCCGACACACTTCGCTACAATTGGATAATCTATTTTATTTGCAAAGCTGATGGCTTCCTCTTTGTTATTGGTAACCAATTCTTGTACTTGAGGTATTCCGGCTGCGTCAAATAATTTCCTTATTGTATCACTGTCTATATATCCGTCCGAAGCATTGTCTATAATATTTCTGATACGTGGTATGTCTATTTTTATATCCTCCATTTTTCCTACCGATGGGGGAGTCCATGATACTACTTTTGATAGGGCATTTGCCAGGGCGTATTCATCAGTAAAGTTTACATGTCCTTTTTTGACGAAGTTGTCCATTTCTTGTGAAGCTGCAATGACTGAAGGCAGGATAGGATAAATAGGTAACTTGCATGTTTTTATTTTTTGGTCTAATATTTCATAGGCTTCAGCCACATTACTTACTCCCGGATTACCATATATAACGGCAATGCCATCAATTTCCTTGAAGCGTTTTTCGCAAAAATCAATGCAGGTAGCCATGTGTTCCCCTGTTCCTGTTCCGATAATATCTATGGGGTTGGATACAGCTGCTCCGGGGAGAAGGTGTTTTTTTAACTCAGCTGCAAGTTCTTTATTCATTTCCGGAACGTCAATGTTTCCTTTTGATAAGGCATCGGTTAGGATTACTGCGGGTCCTCCCGCTTGAGTGATGATAGCCAGGTTCCGCCCTTTTATTTCTTTAAGGGTGAGTACGGCGGCTACATTGGCCAGTTCTTCTCTGGAATAGCAGCGAATGATCCCTGCTTTTCTGAAGAGTGCTTCCACGGCAGAGTCTGAACTTGCTATGGCTCCGGTATGAGATGAGGCTGCCCGGCTGCCGGAACTGGAGCTGCCTGATTTTATGGCGGCGATTTTGCAGCCTTTTCGGATGAGAGATGCTGAGTGGTTGAGGAAGCGGTCTGGATCTGCTATTTTTTCCAGATATAATAGTTTGATCTTAGGGCTGGATTCTGGGTCGAATTCGTTATCTAAGAATTCCAGAATGTCTTCAACGCCTACTTGTGCCGCATTTCCTATCGACCACGCAGAATTGAATCTTAGGCCAATCCGCATGGCTGATTCTATAATATATGTAATAGTACCCCCCGAACTGGATATGATATCTACACCTTGAGGATCCAGGTTTGGGATCGGACGGGTAAAAATGCTCTGATGCTTAGTGTTGAAGTAGCCCGAGCAGTTAGGGCCTATCATGATTGCCCCGGCTTTGTTGACTATGTCTACCAAATCTTTTTCCAATTTAGCCCCATCTTCAGACTCCTCACTAAATCCTGCCGAGAAAACAATAAAGGCTTTTACTCCTTTTTTCTTGGCCAGATATTCCACAGTCTGCAGGCATTGGTTTGCCGGAACTGAGATGATAGCCAGGTCGGTTTGTGGGATATCCTCAATGCTTACATACGCTTTTGTGTTCTGTATCGAGCCGCCTCTGGCATTAACAACATATAAATCCTTGTCAAACGTTCCTGTGGTTAAATTGTGTAAAACACTGCCTCCAGGTTTCAAAATGTTATCAGATGCGCCCACTACTACGATGCTTTTGGGGTTGATTAGCTGTTCATAGATCATAAATCGGTTATTTAGGTGTTATTTTGTGTAAAAGTAGTGATTTATATGACATCTAAAGCTACCATATATATAATATAAAACATAAAAATAGTTGAACTTGTTTATGGAAGGTCGCTTTCAAAACTATTTTGTCATTTTATATAAACTTTTTTATGTTTAACAACATGTTGTATTCTAGGTGTATACTTTGATTTTACAATGTTTGTCTAAAAAATATTTCAAAAAAAGGTTTCATAAAGTTTGGAGTGTAAGGAATTGTTTTCTACTTTTGCACCCGCTTTACCACTAAAGGGCACGTTTAAAGAAGGGTGTTTTGCGTAGGGCGGAAGAGCGATCTTTGAAGGAACTGAAATAACAACATTATAGAGTGTAGTACACAATTTGGGTTTTTATTAAATTAAATATCCGGAAAAAAGCTAGAGATAGTTAAAAAAGGTGCTACCGTCAATTACTATTACCCAATAGTAAAGAAAGCTTGAACAGGATCAAAAGGTTTAAAAAAAGAATATACAAAGAAGAGTTTGATCCTGGCTCAGGATGAACGCTAGCGATAGGCCTAACACATGCAAGTCGAGGGGCAGCATAGGGTAGCAATACTTTGATGGCGACCGGCGCACGGGTGAGTAACGCGTATGCAACCTACCTATAACAGGGGAA
>NZ_GL891984.1:264699-310672 GCF_000213555.1 Dysgonomonas gadei ATCC BAA-286 | reverse complement strand
TTTTACTTCCGTACCGCGACTGCTTACACAAATCAGGGAATGCAGGTCTCAAAAAAGTCTCAGGCAGCTTGAAATGCGCTTCCAGAGATACGATATGGTCATCTGTGACGAGTTTGGATATGTCTCTTGTGATAAGGAAGGAGGAGAACTGCTCTTTAACCATCTGTCCCTAAGAGCCGGTAAGAGGTCTACAATCATTACAACAAATCTTGCTTTTGACAGATGGGGGGAAATAGTAAAGGATAAAGTTCTCGTGGCTGCCATGGTAGACAGACTCACGCATAAAGCATATCTTATCAATATGAATGGACAATCTTACAGAGTTAAAGAAACTAAAAAAATGTTACAATCTAATGAGGAATAAATATCTTTAACCAATCTCGTCCGAGACACTTAGTGGTATACTTTTCAATTACTAAGTGGACTACTTTTCAATTATATTATACAACAAGGTACATTACATTGCCAGGCAGAGCGTGTTGGATACCGTAGAGAGCCAAAGACTGAAGTTACAGACTCTATAACCGCGCGGGAGATCGTCAATGCCGGATTATATGGTATAGACTATCAGAGCAAGTTCAAGAAAGTACCGCCTTGTCCGGGAGCGATCAACTTCACTGGATGTACTAATATTCGTATCCGGGACATACAGGTTGTTGAATCTTCTTTCTGGTCGGTACACCTGCAATGGTGCAACAGAGTATCTGTTGACGGTATATATATCATATCCGATCCTCACAATGGCGTTAACGCGGATGGTCTGGATATTGACGGTTGCAGCAATGTGACGGTCAGTAATTGCCGGATTGATACCGGAGATGATGCCCTGTGCCTGAAAACAACCCGCCAGAACGGGAAAACTCAACCCTGCCAATATATTACCATCAGTAATTGCATTCTGACTTCCTCTTCAGCAGCCTTGAAGATAGGGACAGAATCACACAGTGATTTCGAATATATAACCGTATCCAACTGTGTAATCAACCGGGCCAACCGGGGGCTAAACATCATCGTCCGCGACGGAGGCACTGTGCGCAATGTGATCTTCTCTAATATGACTATCAATACTGTACGCAAAGAAACATTCTGGTGGGGAAATGGCGATCCTGTCTGGTTCACGATACAGAAGCGCGGGAACATTCCCTCAGCCGGAAACATAGAGAACATTACGCTTAGTAACATCATTGCCTACGGACAGAGCGGTATCCGGATGGAAAGCTTCAGTAACCGGATGAAAAATATCCGCCTCCGCGACATACAGCTATTTATGGAACCGGAAGACGCTATTGATAAAAGATCACGTAACGGATTCCTGTTTCATGGCGTAGATGAACTATCCCTTGTCGATTGTCTTGTACGCTGGAACAAAGACAAACCGGAGAAGCTCTGGGAAAGCGCTTACCTTTTCAGGGAAATCAACGATTTGACCCTGATAAGGGTGAAAGGAGAGAAAGCGCCGGATAGTCAATATGAGACTTTCAGATACGAAGGCTGTGAAAAGCTAACTATAGACAAGTAATCAATCAGAAAAGCTATATTTATGAAAATTAAAGCACTTTTGTTTATCTTATGCGCCATCTCCCTGTTAGGTGCCTGCAATAGTCCGAAAACAGGCGAGAGCACCTATAACATTATAGATTATGGTGCTAAGGGAGACGGAAAGACCGATGATGCCACAGCAATACAGGCAGCTATTAACGCATGTTCTCAATCGGGTGGCGGCACAGTACTTATCCCCGCAGGACATACTTTTATGTGCAGTCCCTTTGAGCTGGCTTCATATGTCGAACTCCGGTTGGAATCCAATTCCCGCCTGCTCGCCAATCCTGATGAGACGGTATATACACAAAGTGCTTTCCGCGACAACCGGGGCGAAGGCATGATGTGGATACACGGGAAAGATCTGAAAGAAGTCTCCATTACCGGAACGGGTACGATTGACGGGAACGGCATCGCATTCATGGGAAAAGAGTTGGAAGACTCTTATGAACTGAAGCCTGTGACCGACTTCGATCCCCGCCCGCATGTATTGACTCTCATCAATGTGGAGAAAACCGTGATAAGAGATATTACCATCCGCAACAGTGCCTATTGGACTGTTCACCTTATCGGCTGCAACGATGCTTCCATCGATGGCATCACCATACTGAACGACCTGAAGATACGCAACGGCGACGGCATCGATATAGACCATTCCAAGAACGTACGCATTGCCAACTGCCATATCGAGTCCGGTGATGATTGTATATGCCTGAAAAACCGGCGGGAGTTCGAAGAATACGGTTCTTGCGAGGACATTGTTGTAACAAACTGCACTATGATCTCCCGTTCGTGCGCCATCAAGATAGGGTCGGAGAATATGGATAAAATCAATAATGTACTGTTCAATAACTGCATTATCAAGAACAGCAACCGTGGCATAGGCATCCAGAACCGCGACGAAGGAACTGTCACCAACGTAATATTCTCAAATATGATCGTGGACTGCATGTTCTTCTCCGATGTATGGTGGGGAAAAGCCGAACCGATTTACATCACCTCTTACCCACGTGCCATAGGCAATCATAAAGATGCAGGCTGGCGTTTCCCGAAAGGAGCTACCGAAGGCCGTTGCGGAGAAGTAAGCCGTATCTATTTCTCGAATATCAAATGTACCAGTGAGAACGGTATCTTTATAGGCGGAGATACTCCCGACAAAGTCAACCATATTTATTTCAAGGATGTAGACCTGCTATTACAGAAACGTACTGCATACGAAGGCGGCATATACGATAAGCGCCCGTGCGACGGCGAAGGCTTTATCCGTGATAAGACTTACAGCTTCTACATAGATACGGCATCTGATATCAGACTCAATGACTGTAACATTACGTGGGGTGACATTCGCCCCGATCACGCGGCTGAAGGCATCAAACAAAAGAATGTCCGCAATTTAAAGATCAACAATTAAGTAGCAAACAGGTCTGTGACCTTAAGATAAGGCTTATGAGACAATACATTATATTCACTATACTTTTACTATGCGGACTTTCAGTCCACTCTCAACCGACGCTAGAACAAACCGGAAGTATTTATTACGCTTATCCCTCTCCTCCTGAGGTTTATACTCCTGCACCGGAAGGATACGAACCGTTCTACATCAGTCACTATGGCCGTCATGGTTCCCGCTGGATGACATCGGACGAACGTTATATAGAAGTCCTGCACGTTTTCGATTCGCTTTATCAGCGTTCCGAATTGACTCCGCTGGGCATAGATGTCCGTAAACGCCTGCAACAAGTATGGGAAGACGCCCGGGGCAAGAGCGGTAATATAACCCCTCTGGGTGAACGGCAACAACGTGAAATAGCCGGGCGGATGTACCATAATTTTCCTCAGGTATTCCGCGGAGATGCATATATTGACGCCCGTTCGTCCACCTCGCTACGCTGTGCCATGAGTATGAGTTATTTCACAGAACGTCTGAAAGAACTGAACCCTGCATTGCACGTAGACCGGAGGCCTTACCAGCGATATATGGATTATATCGCCTACACCTCACCGGAAGGAGAAAAGTTTTCTTCTGAAAAAAGACCAGCTCCATGGAGACGCAGTTTCCGTGATTTTGAGAAGAAAAACGTTCGACCGGAACGCCTGATGGCTTCACTATTTGTAAATCCCGATGCAATAACAAATCAGGATGCCCTTATGCGTGGAATCTACTGGATTGCAGCCGATATGCAGAATGTAGACATAGATGTTACTTTCTATGACATCTTCCAATACGAAGAACTAGTCGGCATTTGGAAAACGGTAAATGCACGCATGTATGTCTGCAATGCCAATGCTCCGCTTAATGGTGGTTTGATGCCCCGTTGCGCCATACCTTTACTACGCAATATAGTGGAAAGTGCGGAAATCGCTATAAAAGAAGGAACTCCCGCGGCCGATCTCCGTTTCGGACATGATACGCACCTTATCCGCTTGCTTGCACTGATGCAGGTCGAAGGATGTAGTAATAAGGAGACCGATATGGAAAAATTCCATCTCGCCTGGCAGGATTATCGTGTTTCTCCTATGGGAGCTAATCTGCAACTTATCTTCTTCCGTAATAAGAAGAATGAGATATTGGTAAAACTTCTTTTAAATGAAAATGAAGTAAATTTACCGTTAAAGAGCCATACCGCCCCCTACTATTCATGGGAGACAGTTAAGGCATTCTTTAAAGAGCAATTAAAACAGGAAGAGGCCGAAGTACATCCGGCTACCCATAGCCCGCTCTCTGAAGATACGGACTATTAAAGCGACGAGTGTGAGATTATCACTCTTAATCAACTTTTATCCGCCTGCTTTTGAACCTCGAAACCAACAATAATTTATATTAATTAACTATATATAGTTAAAAGGTAACAAAAGTAACGGAAACAATTAAAAATTAAGAATGAATAATTAAGAATTGTGTTTTTGTTACTTTTTCAAAAACCTGACAAAGTTGACACTTTTGCAATGTTTTTCATTGTTACCTTTCCAATTAAAAAAAGTAACAAAGGTAACACTATTTTCAGTTAACAGTTAGCAGTCATCAGTTAACAACTGGTAAGATATAAAAACTTTGCGCCTTTGCGCCTTTGCGTGAAACAAAACAAGGCGCCAGCCAACCCGTAACTTGTAACTGTCCAAAGGGCCAAGTAACTCGTAACTGTTAAAAGGTTACACATGTATCAGTCATCAGTTAACAGTTAGAAGCCCTTTATACTTATTACTCAATACTTACTACTTTGAAAAGGTAACAAAGGTAACACTTTTTCTACCTATTACTTTTTAGCCTCTCTGTAGCCTCCCTTTGGAGAGAAACAACGTTCGACGGAACGAAGTGTAGTCAATGGAGGGGCCATTCCAATCTGTCAAAGAACTATCAGCTGGCGGCTAAAGGCTATCAGCTAAATACATAGATAAAGTTTTTAATATCTGATTCGCTTTGGCAATATTTTTCAGACAAGCGCCCTCTCCAGATCGCTAATTAAGTCTTCGGCATCTTCCAGACCTACAGATAATCTAAAAAGTCCGTCTCCTGCAAAATCATTCCATGATTCCAGTTGCTGAGGAGTTGAGAATTTAAACGAAGTTTTTAATAATTCATTGCTATCCAGATAGAAGATCAAAGAACGATGATGACCGAGCGAAACTGCATAATGAATTATTTGTAATCTCTCCACAAATTTGCGGGCCTGTGACCTTCCGTTATCTATCTGGAACGTAATAATTCCCGAGAAATTTTTCATTTGCCGCTTTGCCAGTTCATACTGAGGATGTGACGGCAAACCCGGATAAAATACACGCTTAACTTTCGGATGTTTCTCCAGATATGCTGCAATTTTGAGAGCATTCTCCTGATGAACCCGCATACGAAGAGGAAATGTAGCTAAACCTCTTAATATCAGCCATGCGTTAAACGGGCTCAATACTCCGCCAAAACGGATGGCTGTCTTTTTCCTTAAAGGAACCAGATTTTCTTTACTACCCAGAATGACTCCGCCCAAAGCATCACCATGTCCGCCTAAATACTTGGTAAGTGAATGTATCACAAAATCGGCACCTAATGCCAAAGGTTTCGTAGCGGCAGGTGTCGCGAATGTTGAATCTACAGCCAACTTCGCACCCGCTTCCCGTGCAATTTCCGCCACGGCGGCGATATCTGTAAGGCGTAGCAGGGGATTGCAGGGTGTCTCTATATATATCAGGCGGGTATTTGATTTGACAGCCTCTTTCAGAGACTTCAGGTCGGAGGTATTCACTTTTGTGATTTCGATGTCCAACCCGGGAATCATTTCATTCGTCAATTCAGCAAGGGCTGCATAGGCTACATCACTTACAATCGCATGGTCTCCGGCCTTCAGCAAATGGAAAAGTAATGCGACGATGGCACCCATCCCGCTCGCAAAGGCAACAGCCGTTTCGGCCCCCTCGCAAATAGCCAGTTTTTCCTCCAGTTGATGAACGGTAGGATTACCCCAACGGGAATAAAGCCATGAGTCATTTTCGTCAAGACCTTCAACGGAAAATCCGGCGTCGGCATCTGTAATAAAAGTTGTGGACATTATTAGATTCGGGGAAGAAGCTTTAGTCACAGGATCGGGAAATTCCCCTCCATGAATTGCTTTGGTTTGCTCTCCCGCATTCAGTAAAAAATCAGATTCTTTAGACATATTCTTCTCTTTTATGTTACTCCGTACTCTATTTTCCGGATGACTTTAATACCAGCGAAGTTATATCCTTTATAAAAAAAGAAAAATACCACTAACATGGTATTTTCCAAATGAGAACAAAAATCTCCGTCTATAAATATTTCTGAAACCATCGGGTAATTTCATCCAGGCGTTTGATCCGGTTTGTAGGTTTCCCTGACCGGGATAATTCATGGTTTTCATTGTTGAATATTATCAGGCGGGTCGGGACTTCAAAATATTGAAGGGCGTAATACATCTGCACACCTTCAACCAACCAGCATCTGTAATCCTGATCGCTATGGAGGAACAACGTTGGTGTATTTACCTGATTTGCATATTTCAGGGGAGACTGGTCCCACAGTAGCTCACTGTTTGTCCATAGATTATGACCGATATACGATTCGGTAAAAGTATGTCCGATATCACTCGTGTTGCTGAAGGAAATCCATGAAGAGATGCTCCGTTGCGAAGCCGCCGCTTTAAATCGATTGGTATGTCCGATTATCCAGTTGGTCATATATCCGCCGTAAGATCCGCCGGTAACCCCCAAACGTTCTCTGTCGATAAACGGAACCTCTTCTATCGCTGCATCCACAAAAGCCATGAGATCGTTATAATCTACAGAGCCGAATTTACCCCGCAGATCAGTAAATGCGTTTCCCCTCCCATTACTGCCTGTGGGATTGGTATATAGAACGGCATAACCCTGATTTGCCCAATACTGCATCTCGTGAAAGAATACTGTCCCATAAGTTGCTTTCGGGCCTCCATGTATATTTAATATAGCCGGGTATTTTTCGTTCTTCTTATAATTGGCCGGAGGCAGGATATAGCCGTTTAGTTCCCGTCCATCTTCATTTCTGAATTTTATTTCTATAGGTTTCACAACATTATGGTTCTCAAACAGGGCCGTATTAATGGAACTCAAAAGGGAAATCTCTCCTTTACTGTTGAGAAAATACACTTCTTCACCCTGTTGCTCTGCCATGGCTACAATCAGAAAGCCATCCTTATAGGGTACATAATCGTTTATAGAGACATTTTCCGGCGAACGAACGGATATAGAGGTGTCCTTGTAATTTATGTGGATAAGTGGAGCCTGATCTATCACCGTTGAAACAAAATTAAACCCGTCTTTATCAAATGTGATTTTGCTACGGCCCCCCGACTTGATATCAGAGCCTATGCTATTGCCTATCGCATACAAATCGCCGTCATATATTCCTTTAATATTCCCTGATGACAAATTCAGACGATAAAACTCAGGATTCTCCTGTTTGTTACGTTCTAAACTGCGATTGACCAGAACGACAAATTCATTATTGTCCGCAAACTGGATTTGGGAGTAAACGGCTTTATTGAACAAATTCCATTCTTTTTTCTCCAATGTTCCGGTATTCAATGATACCAGACTGTTATCTTGTGAAGCCTTCCTCCGGTATGTTTTACGGATATAAGCCAGATGCTTCTTATCGGGACTAAGTTCTATGTCGGAAACCGTTTCCAGAGAATCTGACAAGCCGGTAATTTTTCCTTTATCATAATAATAAAGATGGTTACGGGTTCCACTGATATCACCCTGGCCATTCGACCAAAAGGGTAATTCATCGAAGATACGATACCTTCCGTTTTCGTTTATGTCTTTCAGCACCTCCGTCTGGGATTCTTCTTTCGGAACCAACCGATAAGAAGCTGTAAAAAAGAAACGGTTTCCGTCTATTAGCCGGATATCTTTTACAGCATAAGGCAACCGTAACCATTCTGTTGCTTCCTGATAACCTTTGGTCAATTTCTGAAATATTGTAAGCCGCTCTCCTTTCTTTAGTCTTTCTTTGTCCTTTTCATCACGTACACTTTTGAAAATAATAGTATCGTTAAGAAAAAAGTAATCGGAGACATTTTCTGAAGATGTCAGTCTTAACTCCCTTCCATCCACCAGCTGATATAAGTCACTTCGGTATGTGTCTCCCTCTAAATCGGGCTGTCGAAGGATAAAGAATATATCCCCTTTATTTTCTTTCAGATTAGAAATGCTCCTAACTTTCGTAAAAAAGTCGATACCGACCGGTTCTTTGCCATAGGCCGAATATCCGTAACCTGTATAAATAGGAAAAAGAAAGATAGTCAGCAATATAATGGTATAAATTCTCTTCATATTTTTCGAATTAATTATAAAAATTGGAAGTGCCTGCAAGAAGCACTTCCAACAAATCCACGATCTGGATTTACCTAATCACCTATTTTAACTATACGGCCTTCTATTGTTTGTTCATCCTTCAATAAGTTGTATATCGGACAAACTGCTTCTACGGCATCCCGCAACACTTTGATTTGTTCGTATGTTGCCGGAGATTTCACATGCACAGTATAATGAATCCCATACGGATAGCCGGGGACATTCTCAAAACCACTGCGCCCGGCACGAATATCGGAAGTGGCTTTTACATTCACTTCCAGCGAATCGAGCGGAACTTGGCGGGCAGCAGCCTGAATCAGGAAAATATGAGTAAGGCAGCTTGTCAACACGCCTAACTGATGTTCCTGAGAGGTAGGTCCGAGATCGCTTCCTCCCAGATATGCAGGATTGTCGTGCAATATACGGAACTGGCGGATCTGAAGCTGGCGGACACCGTTATTGTTTACTGTAACCACCAGAGGATTACGGTTCTCATTATTCGCCAACGATGGATTCTTCTTTCTCTCTTCTTCCCGTTTCTTACCTTCTTCCTGAAGATGTAAGTACGCGGCACGCTTATATTTCAGATATTCACGGAGTCCGGGCTGCCCTCCTTCCGGTATTACCAGCTTATCGGGAGTCCGGGTATAATCAATTTCCCCGGTCACTACCTGCGGTTTAAGGATAAAATTGAATATCGGAGAATTTGCTTCCGCGGCCTTCCGTAATTCTTCCAGTTGCTTATCATCCGCTGATGATTTTATGTATGCAGTGTAGAGGAAGTTACGAGGATAGTTTACTTTATTTGTAGGGGCGGCATCGGGGCGATTTATAATTTCGAGTCTTAATGAATCGACAGGTATGTTTCTCAGGGCTGCCTGATTAAGGTAGCTATCCGCTAAATCACTGGCTATGATCGCAACCTGCGATTCAGGTGAACCCGGCCCTACATTGTAACCCGCAAAGTCCGTCCCGCTATCGCTTATGATCTGGAAGCCGCGGATACGCATTCTCCGTAAGCCCGACCTCTGCTCTGCTGTGGTACGGGCTTCTAATGTCACAGCCTGTAATTCCTCACTTGGCAGGCTTTGCAATTTAATGAGTGCTTCCCGCCTGCTGAAAAGATAGTTGCGCAATGGACTGGCATTCTGTTCAAATGTCTTTTTAACCGCATCTTTTACAAATACAGAATTGGGACCTGTATTAGCATTATCGGTCTGTGCATCAACTGACGTTGTTCCAAATACGGAAAGTATAATAATAGCCAATACACTTATCCGTTTTTTTGTATCCTGTGAATAGATTTTCATACTGTTCTTTTTAATGGGTTTCTATTATATAATTTATTTATTCGAATCCGGCATAAGGATTTGCACCGGTCTTCGATTCATTATAACCGTCGTATCCCCAGTTCTGCCATAAACCTTCGGGATTTATATTCCGTTGGGATTGAGGTATAGGAAAACGGTAGTTTTTGAGGCTTACGGAACTTTTCTTGTAACTCTCGTCTAATCCCGATTCCTTTAAGGTCTTGACGTAAATTCTCCATCTTACCAGATCGAGCCAGTGGCTTTGCTCATAGGTAAGTTCAAACATCCTTTCCTGCTGAACCGCTTTTTTGAAGCCGTTGTAATCAAGTCCTGCCGGCAAATCGTCCGGAGATGTCTGATTTAGAGGAAAATGTTCGAAAGCTCTTCTCCGCACCTGGTTTATTGCGTCATAAGCATCTGTTGTCGGTCCGTTATTCAGTTCATTGATTGCTTCTGCTTTTACCAGCAAAATATCGGCATAGCGTATAATAGACCTGTTGATATTGCGGTTACTGGCCGATCCCAACGGGTCGCTGGCGTCGATATATTTACGATAGCGGGGACGGGTGAATGTAAAGACCGAATTTGTAGAAGGATTATATAACTCTTTGGCATATGTCCCGCTCTTCCGTTGATCACGGTCGTCGAAAGCGTCATAGTATTTATTATCCGAAATAAGTACGTGAGGAGTAGAATTACTGAAACCACTGGAAAAGGCACAATGGGCCAAATGGTTTCCTCCGCTACCGTCGGTAGCAGTACCGGAAGCATGCTGAGTTGAGAAAATACTTTCTTTCCCGTTCTTATTATTTACATTCCAGTTGTCCAGAAAATCTTCTTCCAGTTCGTATCCTGTTACACTATTGGCTGCGTCTACAGATTTCCGGAATCTGTCTTTGCGGGCTGTGTCGCCCCCGCTTTCAGATGTTTGTGCCCATACCAGATATACTTTTGATAATAATGCATAAGCGGCGCCTTTGCTCGCCCTGCCTTTATCGCTGTCTGCATAACTGCTTACGTCCGGCAGATTATCCGCAGCACTTTTCAGGTCGTCTTCAATCTGTGCATACACCTCATCTATTGACGCACGGGTCGTATTTTTTCCATCAACATTATGTAAGACAAGCGGCACTTCTCCCCAAAACTGCACTGCATAATAATAGTAGTATGCCCTCAGGAACCGGGCTTCGCCGATAGAGCGTTTCTTAACGGATTCTGAAACGGTTTTGGATTCCGACAATTTATCTATGGCATCGTTTGCGCTTGTAATGCCTACATAAAAAGCAGTCCATACCGATGTCACATAACTATTGGTCGGCTCCCACTGTATCAAACCCAATAATCCTCCTCCACTATTCGGATTCTCCCCCGAAACAGTGGTTTCGGTGGTCAGATCTATCATGTACGCCAGCGAGGTACTTATGCCGACATTCGGCGTATAAATCCCGTTGGTGAGGGCTATAGCGTCCTCATCCGTTACGGGAAAGTTTCCGCCCATCAGTTTGCCTATGGGCGTCACATCAAGACTATCGCTGCATGAAAGAATTGTCACCGATAATATTAAGGTATATAATAACTTCTTCATCTCTTTCTGATTTAATTATTTTATAGTAAGCTGTTTAATAAGATATATTCACGCCAAAAGATATTGTTTTCGCTGTGGGGTATGCTCCGGAATCTATACCGCTGGACACTTCAGGGTCGTATCCTTTATATTTGGTAAAGGTCAATAAGTTTTGCCCCGTTGCAAAAATTCTGAATTTTGTCTGAGGAGCCTTTGTTATTTTCACAGGAAGGACATAACTCAGAGTTATATTTTTCAGACGTAGAAAAGAGGCATCTTCGATATAGCGGCTATCGAGCCATGTGGCCGATGTGACAGAGGCTTTAGCAATTGTGTTTGACGGATTCTGCGGCGTCCATCTGTCACGGAGTGTGGCTAATACATTGTAGCTGGTGGATGGTGATTCCAGTTCCTGCCGGAGCTGATTGTATAGCTGATTGCCTTTACTACCCTGAAAGGCTGCAAATAAGCTCAATGATTTATATCTCAGTGTGGTCGAAAATCCGTATGTGAAATCAGGCTGAATAGAACCTAAGACAACTCTGTCCTCATCCTGAGTAATTTTGCCATCGTTGTTTTGATCGACATATTTTACATCACCGGGCTCAACATTCGTTTTCCAGCTCGGCGCAGGCACTTTCGAAATATCTGTTCCGGTTTGTACTATTCCATCGAAGGCAACACCATAGAAAGAGCCCAAAGATTCCCCTTTCTTTATGATCGTATTACCGGACAGGAAATAATCCAGATTACCGATATTGGTGACTTCATTCACATTTTTAGCAATATTGGCAGACAGATTCCATTGCAGGTCTTTCTGATCTATAATGCTGCCTGTCAATGCGAATTCCACTCCTTTATTTGTAACATTGCCCACATTCATAAGCATGGTACTGAATCCTGTTGTTATTTCCACAGGCACATCCAGCAGCAGGTCGCTTGTCTTTTTATAATAAACATCGGCTATAATGCCTAGTCTGCGGTTAAGCAGATTCAGATCAAAACCCAGATTATATTGCGATGTTTCTTCCCATTTCAGGTCGGGGTTTTCAGCATTAGCCCTGCCGTAAGCCGTAACGAGCTGGTTATTGAAAGAATATACCTTTGTAGCGTATGTCGCTTCATACCGGTAGTCGCCTATCTCCTGATTGCCGACAACCCCGAAACTTCCCCTCAGTTTAAGATCATTGATGACCTTATTATTTTTCAGGAAAGGTTCCTCGCTGACGTTCCATGACAAACCGATGGACGGGAAATAACCCCATTTATGATTTTTTGCAAACCGGGAGGAACCATCCGCCCTGAATGTTCCGGTAAGATTGTACCTGCCGAGGAAAGAATAGTTGACCCTTCCCAGTACCGAATTGAGGATAGATTCCGAACCGCCCGAACTTGGAGATAAGAGAGTGGCGCCTCCCTGCAGGTTATGGTAAGATAATTGTTCGTTAGCGAAATTACTGGCCGATGCTATCGAGTATTCTATATCGGTGGTCTGGGTCGTATAACCGGCCAATATATCCACATAATGGTCTTTATTCAGCTTCTTTGTGTAATTGAGCGTATATTCATATTGCCACGAATCAAACCGCTTGTTTCCGATACTTCCATACCCTTTAGCCAGAAAACCTGCCGCAGCGCTGGAAGGCGCGAAAAAATTGAGAGTCGTATTACTCAGATTGGTTCCTGCACTGACCTTAGCCACCAACGAGGGGATGATAGTATATTTAGCGAAAAAGTTTCCGATGACAGTATTATTTTTTGTCTGCGATGTTGTATTAACCAGATCCGATATGGCATTTACGGTACGGTCGCCAAATCGCAAATCCCCTTTTTCGAAAAGGTTATTGTAATTATAGCTTCCATCCTGATTGTATATAGAAACCACCTGCGGTATCCTCAATACATAATCGAGCGAGTTTGAAACACCGTTCACATACAGTCCGTTATAGCTGCTCAATCCGCTTTGATCCATTTTACTGGCTGTAACATTCAAACCTACAGTCAGGTTCGGGAATAAGTCCCTTTCAAAGTTGAACCGTCCGCTATAACGCTTAAAGCCCGTGTTCAGCAAGATTCCATCCTGATCGCTGTAATTACCAGATAAGAGAAACCTTGTCTTATCATCTCCGCCGCTTATCGAAAGCTGATGATTCTGGGTTGTCGCTGTGCGCAGGGCCGCATCCTGCCAGTTTGTACCTTCACCCAATTGTGCTACTTTTTCAGCGGTAAGTCCGGTTTCGCTGATATTCTCAGCCGATGCGATTTCCAGATAAAGTTCGCCCCATTCCCGAGCGTTCATCAGATCGAGCTTTTTACGGGCTTGCTGCCAGCCGATAGAATATTGATATTCAATATTCGTCTTCCCTTTTTTCCCGCTCTTGGTAGTAATAATAATTACACCGTTTGCTCCACGCGAACCATAGATGGCCGAAGCGGACACATCTTTCAGCACCTCTATGGATTCAATATCACCGGGATTCAATGCAGCTAACGGATTCAATGCCCCGGCAGCACGGCTTATCCCGATATTGGCCGACGAATTGTCGTTATATATTATAACCCCGTCTATCACATACAAAGGCTCATTCCCTCCGTTTATAGAGTTTCCTCCACGTATGCGAATGTTGGAAGTAGTTCCGGGCTGACCGGAGTTTTGGGATACATTCAAGCCGGAAACGGCTCCCCCCAGTAATCCATCGAATGAAGTAGATAATTGCGATAACGCATCTTTTGAAACCGAAGAAATAGCCCCGGTAAGTTCTTTACGCTTTTGGGTACCATATCCGACCACGATTACTTCGTTCAGATAATTTAAATCTTCCGTCAAGGGAATAATGATCGGCCCGTTATTTTCATATACATCCAGTTCCTGCGATTTGAAACCCACAAGAGCCACCCTGATAGTAACAGGTAGCTGACCCGAAACAGGGAAAGAAAATGACCCGTCTATATCAGTGAGACTACCCTGTGTGGTAGAAACCAATGCGACCGATGCCCCGACCAGAGGCTCCCCGGTTTTTTCATCTACAACTGTACCTTTTATTACTGTTTGCCCTATCATATTACCGGACAACAATAGAAAGAATATGAAAATGTAATAATACTTATTTACACGATACCTGTCTCTTTTATCGCTAAAAGAGCTAATTGTTTTTGCCATAATTTTTTAATGAATATCTATTATAGCCATGCATAGAAGGCTACAAGAAGTGTTTGTTTATAGATTGCTTAATTGAAGGATAATATCTTGCACATTTATTAGTTCAGGGGTTCAGAACCTTTATAGTACAGTTCGGACTACTCCGGAATATATGCGGATATCAATCAGGGGAAATAAACCGACGGGTTTATTTTCGGAATAGTAAAATATAGGTTAACAACACATTCGCATGTGAAAACAAGAAGTTGGGCATTGATCGATGGATGATGATATGTGTAGAGAATAAAACCGGGACAAATTCCTTTGTTCCTCATGTTCTCCTCCGGATATGGAGGAAGCCTTAATGGTAATAAAATTTTTCATAGAGTCTTTTTATATTAGTTAATACTTGAATAACCTCATTTTCGTATATAAGTGCTTATTCCGGCAAATCTGCACTAAGATTCTTTTTATCGGTGTAAGTTGATAAGGCAAGAGTAAGAGCTCCGTCGCTGGTTATATTATGAGTAGTCCCGAAACTATCGAGAAGAGCAAAAATCGTTATCATCAGAGCGGCTCCGGCATCATCTATCCCTAAGACTGCATGTATCAGACCTAAAGAAGTGATAAGTGTTCCTCCGGGCAACCCCGGAGCAGCTATCGCGAAAATGCCAAGTAACGGAATAAAAATGAGTATCTGAGTTATATCCGGCATAGTTCCGTATAATAATTGAGAAACAGCAAGGGACAGGAATACAACATCCAGTATAGAACCCGGAAAGTGGATATTACCAAACAGGGGTATGGCAAAATCCCTTATCTCCGGTTTCAACTCAGGACATTTCTTTGTTTGCTCTATGGCGACTCCCAGACTGGCGGCCGATGACTGTGTTCCCAATGCAGTCAATGCCACCGGTCCGTAGTATTTGAGTACTTTCCAGGGATTTACACGGGCATACAAACCCGAAGAAATATAAAGAAAACTTATCCATATAAGGTGACAAAGCACAGTTATCACCAATATAGCTAGAAATACAGGCAGTCTGGATGCCAATGCACCTTCGTATGCCAGAATACTGAAATTAGCGGCAATAAAGAAAGGAAGTATCGGAATCAGGATTTTCTTTACCATCGCAAAGATCAGATCCTGAAATTCATATAAGGCCGCTTCTATTTTCACAGCTTTGGTCCATATGACAGACAACCCCAATAAAAAAGCAAATACCAAAGCGCTTAACACGGGCATCAAAGGAGGTATATCCAGACGAAAAAGCATCTCGGGAAGGCTATTTGTCGCTTCTTTGACCGGAACTATATCAAGTAGCGGAATTATCTTATAGCCCACAAAGGCAGCCAGTGAAGCACTTCCGATACACGACACATAGGCCAGTAATAAAGAACTCCCGAGTAACCTCGACGCGTTCTTCTTGAGACGAGTTATAGATGGAGTAATAAATCCGAAAATGATAAGAGGTATAAGGAAAAAGATAACTTGCCCAAGAATATGTTTGATTGGTAATACAACCGCGATTAAAGATTCAGAAGCAAAAAGTCCGAGTACCACACCTCCCAGAACACCCAGCAAAAGTCTCAGGGTGGTGTTTGATAATAATTTTCTCATGCAGATACAGTTTGAATAATTTATTCTTTTAAAATATTACAGATCACAATTATTTCTTCACTCTGTAATCGAGTGCCGGTTTCCGGTCTCCAAGTAGTGGTACATACTTGAAGCCAGCTCCCCTGCGGGTATCGAATTCGTCTTTTATCTCCTTTACCAATTCCGGATTTGTGTATAATTCTATAGCTGAAAGGCTGAATACTTTAGCTGTATTTATCAGCGATTTTGTTCCTATAGTAGAACCTCCCGCCGCTACATTTTGCCAGCTATGCCCGGCACTTCCCGGTACAAAGGTCGCCGTATTGAAACTTACGGTAGGAACTACCCAGCTAACGTCACCCACATCCGACGAGCCACCTCCCAGCGAAGGTTTTTCTTCTTCCAGAGGCTTCACCGATCCGGCATATTTCAGTATGCTGATATCTTTATTCAGTCCCTTTACTATTTCCTCGGCGAAGGCCTTTTCACGTCCGTCATAATGCACGCCACCCACTATTTCGAGTTTACGCTGTACCAGTTCCGACAGTTTGCGGTTATTCAGACGCTCATAAAAACCGGATACAATCTCAGACTTAACTTTTGTCTGTGTCCCTAAGGCTGCACCTTCGGCTGCCTGCCCTATCCATTCCACAAGGTCTTTGAGAATCTCTCTTTTCGGACTCCGTATGTAATAGGAAACCCTGGCATAATCGGGTACTACATTGGGTGCTTCACCACCATCGGCTATAACGTAATGTATCCGGGACGACATCGGTACATGCTCGCGCAAAAGATTGACCATATAATTGAGTGCTTCTACGCCGTCTAAGGCAGACCGGCCCTTATCAGGACTTGCCGCGGCATGGGCCGCCACTCCAAAGAAGCTATAGTCTATCATTTGTATGGCTGTTCCCGTATCGGTTGTAACTCCATTCCCGGTAGAAGGATGCCAGTCAAGGACGACATCTACGTCATTAAACAATCCGTCCCGTACCATATAAACTTTACCGCCGCCTCCTTCTTCGGCAGGTGTACCGAATACTTTGATTGTACCTGTGTGTTTTTCCGTATCGAGCCATTGTTTTATAGCGACAGCCCCCGCCACCGCTCCTACTCCGAATGTATTGTGACCGCAACCGTGACCGCTCCCTCCTTCAACCAAAGGTTTACGATAGGGGACTGTATCCTGCGATAAACCGGGCAAAGCATCGAATTCGGCCAACACAGCTATCACAGGCTGCCCTGATCCGTAAGTGGCGACAAATGCGGTAGGCATGCCGGCAACTCCGGACTCAACTGCAAATTCATTTTCTTTGAGATGGTTTTGGAGCAAAGCAGAACTTTCCGTCTCGAGAAAGCCCAGTTCAGGATTACGCCATATCGTTTTCTGTAGTTTATCATATACAGAGAAAGACTTGTCCAAATAGTTGATGGACACATTGTTTAATGGGGTATTCTTTTTAATTTTCTGTGCAAATACAGTGACAGCTAATGTTGTCAGTGCTATTACCAACAATACTTTTTTCATTTTATTTCTTTCGTTTTATATCAATATAGGTCTGATCTGTTTTATCTGAAGCTATTGTATGCGTTTATATTATTCCCGAAAACAACAGCGTTAACAAAAGTGCGGGTAGTGGCATCCCAAATACCTCTGAAAAGCGGGTCTTCAGCGAATAATACAATATTTCCGGAGCCTTGTCTTTCCGCTATTATCGAAGCCGATCCTTTCAGGTTGCTTAACTGTGAAGCGGAGATATATCCATTCAGGAGCGGGGTATCTGAATAAACTGATACCGTAGCCAGCGGATTCTTCGACGGAGCCAGAAAGAGGCTGCTCTCGCGGGTAACAGGCAAAGACTCATTCGTTAACCCAAACGCTAAAGGATGCTTCAGGTTTATCTTTGTTTCGAATACCGATGTCGGAATTCTGTCTCTCTCCTGTGAGAATTGTTGTTCTGATTGTTTTTGCTGGAGAGAATCGGTCTTCAGTTTCTGTAACTGTGTTGCACTTATTCCATTATTTAGAGCCCATCTCGAAGCAGAGTTGATTGTAATCAATGTTCCTCCGTTGCGCACCCAGTTTTGCAAATCCTGAATTCCCTGTTTCCCGAGAAATGAATAATCGCCACCTGCCAATACAATCCGGTTAAAGCTGTTCAATGGAATTCTGGGAAATACGTTGTAATCAGCACGGGTTAACTGATAATTCAGTTTCTGGTCGAAGAGATGCCAGACTTCTCCGGCCTCGGTGGAAGATATATTGCCCCCGGTGACAACCAGCACCTTCGGCCGTTCCACTGTGCGGAAAGCGCTACTGCCCAGATCCACTCCTTTTACACTATAGCCTGTAGAGACGGGTATTATCTCCACGTCTGAAGCGACCGCCAATTTCTGTAATGTGGCATATAATTCATCCGGGCTTATAGTCTGGTTGCTGACAGGAATAAGAAGACTTCCATAGGAGAAATCTTTGGTTCCATTCTCTGTTTGTACGGAAAAAGGGCTGAATGATGTCTTTACGAGAATGTTTTTTGCTAATAATTGGAAAAGCAGATGCTGGCTATGCGAATCCCTGTAATCTACTATATAGGCATACTGTGATATAGAGAATGATGTATTTGCTGATTTCTCCAGTTTCTCAACCCTGACTCCACGAACAGCTTTTGTTATGGAAGCATGCGACAGACCAGATGAGTAAGCGACCGAAAATCCCGCGCCATAACCCAGTTTGGACGGATCGGTATAATCTTTGGTTTCATCAAATATGATATTGACCAACGCACTGTTGGGTTGCCCGAGAGGAACAATGTATGATTTCCCTTTTTCGTATTTTACCTTATCCACCGTTATGTCCTCCTGATTTTCATATACTTCGATACGATGGTCAAGTAACAACTGAACAAACTTACGCAAACGTGAAATATCATAACTGTCTCCTACTATAAATGATTTGGAACTGTCTTTTCCTGTACGTGATGCATTGAAGAATTCTTTCTGCAAGTCGAATAAGCCGTTTTTGTTAGCATTAGCAGCATCCACTGTAGCAATACTCGATACCAGCTGGTTGCGTACAGTAAAAGCAAATGTAACGATCCCATTTTCAGATTCCTGATGTATACCCCTCGAAGAACCTTGTTCGAATAAAATGCCCACAGCCCCGTTGTAATCAGGGTATGTAGACCCGAAGGTTGGGTTCTTATTATCGTAAGACTCTTTCGTATAGTAAAACGAACCGATTTTATCCAAAGCCTTTGAGTAATAATCTGCAAACAAACGGTTCAACTTATAAGTGGTCTGCGGAACAAAGCGGCTCTCATTTCCGTCCGGATCGGTGGGTTCGAAAAAGAATGTACTGTTTGTACCCATCTCATGATGATCGGCCTGTACATGCGGTAACCAATCCTGATAATGTGCAACCCGGGCTTTACTCTCGGGATGGACAATATTAACCCAGTCGCGGTTCAGGTCGAACCAATAGTGGTTCCCTCTTCCGCGCGGCCATCCTTCAGTATGTTCCCTGTCGTACTGCGATGTATTATAGTTGGTTATACTTGTATTCGAATTTACCCATGATACAAAACGCTCCTGTCCGTCAGGATTACGCACCGGATCAATAAAGTAAATTCCATTTTCGAGTTGTTCTTTTACAAAATCGTTTTGAGCAGCCACATAGTAATATGCAGACAACAAAGCTGCCTCCGAACCCGAAGCCTCATTCCCATGAACGGTACTTCCCAGAAAAACAATTAACGGAGTATCCGGCTTCTCCCCTTTTCGGGCTTGCTGGCGCGTCTCTTTGTATTTGTCTATATTCCGGATATTCTCAGGGGAAGAAACAATCAGCACATACAGCTTACGGTTTTCGTATGTCCGGCCTATCTCCACCAACGAAACGCGGTCAGAGAGGGAAGCGAGTTTCTCAAAATAAGCATTTATCTTATAATGCTCTGTTATACGACTACCTATTTCATACCCGAGAAATTCTTCAGGAGAAGGTATTTTGCTATCGAACTGGATGGACGGATCGAAAAAATATGTGATTTTTTCAGCTTTGACACCTGTCGCCACCAATAAAAATAAAGAAAAAAAACTGATTATAATGGTCTTCATAACGCCCTTTTATTCTGATTAGTTCAGTAAATCCTTCAGTGTCTTACCCAATTCTTCACCTCTTATATTTTTAGCGACTATCACCCCATCCTTATCTACAAGCAGATTGGATGGGATTGCCCTTACCCCGTACAACTTAGCTGGCTCACTATCCCAATACAGAAGGTCTGAAACATGTGTCCATGTCAGGTTATCTTTTTTTATAGCTGCCACCCAGGCTTCTTTACTTTTATCCAGCGAGACCGCAAAAACATCAAAGCCTTTTCCTTTATATTCATTATACACTTTCACAACATTGGGATTTTCTCTGCGGCAAGGGCCACACCACGATGCCCAAAAATCGATAAGAAGATATCCTTTTCCCAAATGATCGGATAGTTTTACCGGATTCCCGCCAGGATCTTTAGCTGTAAAGTCCGGAGCTTGTTTTCCGACAGAAACTGTCTCCAATGTTTTTGTCAATTCTTCGAGTACCTGCACATACGGAGTTTTCCACAATGAAGAATCGAGCAACTGGATATTTGCCTTGATTTCATCAGGAGATAATCTATACGAAAAATCCCTATACAGAGCATATGCTGAAACCAGCGATTTAGGATTCGCTTTAATAAATTCATCTATCTTGACTCCTCTCTCTTTTTTATAAGCGACAAACAAGTCCTGAAGTGCAGAACCTGTGACTACACTATTACGGTAATAGGATGATGAATCCAATTTTACAACCACAGGATTTTTATCGAGAAACAGGAGTAATGAGCCTTTAGTCGTATCTAATGTCAATCCATATATTTCCGGTAATTGTACATTTTTAGAAAAGCTGAATTGTCCATTTATAACTTTAGCAGAATCTATTACGCGATACATTTTATTTTCAAACTTCTGCAAATATACTTTTCCCTCCGAAATCCCTTCTACACTACCGTTCAAGGATAGTCCCTCTAGCTCTCGGGTTCCACAGGAGAATGTGGCCAGAGATATTAATATTAATAGAATATACTTCTTCATTTTCAATTATTTAAGTTGGGATTATTGTTTATTTCATTTACGGGAACAGGAAACAGATAATACAGACTATTCGGAACCAATGCCGTCTTATCAGGGAATGTCCACACGTAGTGTCCCTTTATGGTTATTGTTTGTCCTGACGGCAACGTGTATGTTTCTGTTGATTCTTTTCTATCGGGGGCTATCTGCAAGCGTAGAATATCGGGTAGACGAAATCCTTCGCCCCAAAGTTCGCGGCGACGTTCGACCAGAATCTCGTCTATCAATTGATTCTCTGTATAATCCGATGCGGAAATCTCTTCCAGATTCCTTTTCACGCGTAATTCGCTCAATGCCTTTGCCGCTCCGGTAAGATCATGGTTACGGGCTTTTCCTTCTGCTTCTATAAGTACCATTTCTGATGAACGCATTAACGGAATATGACCGGATTGATCCGATTTATTGACAAACTTCTTGTATTTATACCAGCGATACATCGGATCTGTTTCTTTTGTAACCAGTTCAAACAACGAGAATCGTATATCTTGAGTACTAAACAATTTTCTGAAATTCGGATCAGGCATAATACTCCGGTAACCGGTAGTAGGCGTTACATCGAGATATGCGAAATATGAGGCTCCTCCCAAGTTCTGATCAGCTGTTTGAGGATGTCCCCATATCCATTCCACATTACTTACATCATTGAATCCCAGTATATATTGGCTCGCTTCCATTACCGGATAGCCGTTTCGGGCTTCAGCCGCATATTTTGCGGCCAGCTCCCATTGCCCTGTAGTGAGATAGGTTCTTGCAAAAAGACCTTTTACTACATTTATATCAGGGCGGTTTTTTACCGAACGCTTGAATCCGATGAGTAATTTCTCTGCTTCTGTGAGATCGGAAATTACACGTTCGTAGACTTGCTCTACCGTAGCTTTCGGGTTAGGAACGGAGCTTGGCACAGTCGGCTCTGTATATATAGGGACTGCTTTAGCGTTCTTATCCTTCAAGTATGTGAACTGATACTGACGGACGAGGTTCAGGTAAACGAAAGCACGCAGCGCATAAGCTTGTCCTTTCAAATACTTCTTCTCTTCATCCGTACCTTGTGCTGCATCTACTTTTGCAATGATATTGTTTGCATTATCAATTATTTTATATTGCAATGTCCAGAAAAAAAGAGCGCGGCGTGTCGTATTATCATACGGATCACGATAAGGATAAGAATCCCTGTATCCATAAACTCCGTCGCGGGCTATAGCATCTTCACCCATTACTTCCTGTGTGAGTAGAATTGCGCCATACCCCGGATTATCCTGCGATGTGGCATTTTCCATCAGATAACGCAAAGTCCCGTTGACGACTGCATTTATATTAGATGTCGTAGAATATGTTTCACTTCCGGTCAGATCTCCCGATGGCGAGGTCTCAAAAAAACTGTCGCTGCAGGAAACAAATAATACCGATGAAACAGATAGTATATATATAATCAATTTTGATTTCATAATTGTCCCTTTATTTTACTGATTAAGGTCTCAAACCTATTATTATTGTTATGCATTAAAACGTTATATCTATCCCGAACGAAAATGATTTTTGAGCAGGATAACGGTAAAATGTAACACCATCTACGGCCTGTTCCGGGTCCATTCCTTTATGTCCGAAAAATGTCAGAAGATTCTCTGCATTAGCTCTCAGTTTCACCTGTTTCAACTTTGCATGTGACAATACGGATGCAGGAAGACTGTAAGTAAGATTCAGATTCTTCAGACGTGCATATGTGGCATCATATAAGAAACGTGAGGAAATCGAGTTCCAGTTTGTAGTTGTAGTCGTAAGACGGGGGTAATTGGTATTTCGGTTCTCAGGCGTCCATCTGGTCAAAGCTTCCTGTGTCCATGTCCGGCCCTGATTGTTCCCGGTATGGGCAATCATCACTTCGTCGAGATCGAGGACTTTACCTCCAATGCTGTATGAAAGAAGGAAAGACAACTCAAATTGTTTGTATGTAAATGTATTTGTTATACCTCCATATACATCAGGTAATGAACTTCCCTGAAAATATTGATCGGCATCTGCATACACATTCGTTGTAGTACGTCCCGATATCACCTTATTTCCATTTGCATCCGTCGTATATTCATTTTTATACCACAGGGCATCGCCATTTTCGGGATTTACACCTGCCCATTCGCGGATAAAGAAATCATAGACAGACCCTCCAACAACCATCTTTTTTGTAGACCCCAGTTGTCCGACAGTCCCTGCGATAATCTCTTTTTGCGGAAGTTCTGTTATTTTATTCTTATAATGTCCAAAATTAAGGCTCACATCCCATCTGAGATCTTTGTTTCGTACAGGTACAACCTGTATTTGCCCTTCGATTCCCCTGTTGCGTAATGCTCCGATATTTGCATCTATTTGCCCGAATCCCTGCGATGGAGCAAGCGGCCGGCTAAATAAAAGATCCTTTGATTTGCGTTCATATATATCTACCGATGCCACCAGCCTGTTATCAAAGGCTGCAAAATCAACACCGAAATTGAGGTTAAGGTTTGTTTCCCATTTCAAATCCGGGGTTGGAAGTCTCGAACTGATCAATCCCGCTTGTCCTAAACTATTGTAAATAGAGTATAAATCCTGATAGGCGTAATAAGTACCGAGATTATCATTTCCCTGCGCACCATAACTTGTGCGGACGGTCAGATTGTCTATCCATTTTACAGGAGCCAGAAAATCTTCTGATTTTGCATTCCACGAAGCACCGACCGACCAGAAGTTACCCCAGCGCGAATCTTTGCTGAACCGGGATGAACCATCGCGGCGAAAGCTAGCCGATAAATAGTAACGATGCAGATAATCATAATCTATTTTACCTAAATAACTTGCTAATTTATAATTATCCGCAGCTCCGGTAAAACTATTCAATAATGAAGCGGCTGCCGGTTCTTCCTTATCGAGAAAACCGAAGTTACTACGGCTTCCCGACAAAGAGGATACGTTATAAACATATACTTCGGGGCCGGCAAGTATATTTATAAAATGTTTGTCTTTGACATTGAATGTATAATCCAGAAAGCTATTCACCGTATAGCCGATAGCCCTGCTGGAACCTTTGCTTACAGAACCTCCGTTACTGATGCCGGAGCCATAAGCGGGATTGGTATATGAATGATTGGTACGTGCATTGTAATCAGCATTAACACTATTTTTCCACTTTAAACCTTCCAGAAATGTAATAGTTGCGTTTGCCCTGACTGAAACTATATCCTGTTTGTTGTCATATTTATTATATTTGGAGCTGCCTAAAAGATTGTTCCCTGTCGCAGCGGAACTTGGACGGTAATTACCATAATCGTAGATTTTGTCGCCATTCGCATCAAGGACATACGACCCATCTGCATTGCGTTCATAGATTGGATATATATCTGCTACTAAGCGTTGAAAATTGGCAAAGTTACCCTGACTGCTGTCTGTTTGCGGTGGAGCGCTCTGTTTACTGGTAGAAGCAGAGATTCCGAAGCCGGTTTCCAACCATTTGTTCACTGTAGAAGTTACATTCGCACGGGTGTTGAACCGCTCGAAATCGGAGCCTATTATAAAACCTTTTTCATTCAGATAGCCTCCTGAAATGAAGTATTTGGAATTATCGCTTCCACCGTTCACACTCAAATCATATTGCTGACGTATACCTGTACGGGACAAAGCGTCAGCCCAGCTATCGTTCCACAATGATTCAGCCCCGGCCACTATTTTCCCATCAGTACCTACCGGTTGCGGATATTGTGAGCCGAAGGGGTTTATCTTTAATGAACCCACCAGTTCGGCCGATGCGTACAAAGCAGCGTTTTCCGCCGACTTGCCCTGATCCAACTGGTTATTGCGAATAGCCTCCCATTGCAGTTCATAGTATTCTTTAGTTGTAAGCGTTTTGTAATCCTTAATCGCCCTTGAGGTAAAACCGATAGAGGATGAGAATGCAACCGTCGGCTTCTGGTTAGATGCACCTTGTTTGGTACTAATGATAATGACACCATTTGCCCCACGGGAACCATATAACGCACTCGCTGTAGCATCTTTCAGTACGGATATCGACTGTATATCATTTGCATTAATGGCACTTATGCTACCTGCAAATGGCGCCCCGTCCACTACATACAAAGGAGTACTGGAAGCATTTACTGATCCCACTCCCCGCAAAAAGATGGCTGCATCGCTTCCGGGCTGTCCGGCCGACGATACGGATTGAAGCCCGGGAATAGACCCTTGCAATGCTTTGCTGATATTCGTTATTTGTAATTTCCCTATATCTTTATTACCTATAACAGCAATAGCCCCGGTGTAGCTGGATTTTTTAGCTGTTCCGTAACCGACAACTACAACTTCATCCAGCACATTCCTATTTTCCGAAAGCGAGATTGTAATTTCTTCTCCAGATTCATAGACATCTATTTCCTGCGTTTTAAAGCCCAGAAATGAAACAAGAAGTGTAATCGGGAACGGCTTATTCTCCGACAGCTGGAATTTACCATCATAATCTGCCTGAACGGCATTATTGGTCGACTTTACTTTTACCAGAGCTCCCGATACGGGAATTCCGCTACGCTCATCCAATACTTTTCCTCTGATAACTGTTTGCCCCTTTACCGAAAAAGAAAAGAAAAGCAGGAAAAGTAAAATATAAACAGAAATATTTTTCATCTTTTTATTTGAGCTTAGTGATTGAATAAATTGGCTAATGTTTTCTCTAATTCCTCGCCTTTTAAATTTTTGGCAACAATATTTCCTTCTTTGTCTATTAGGAAATTTGCAGGAATAAGCCTTACCCCATAATTCTTCACTCCTTCTCCGGCCCATGCATTCTCATCTATCAATTGAGGCCAGGTAAGACCATCAGCCGCTATGGCTTTTTTCCACGGAGCGGTCGCGTTATCTAAAGAAACACCTATTATTTCAAGATCTTTAGCCCCGTATTTTTCATATACTTTTACCAGATTAGGATTTTCTTTGCGGCAAGGCGCACACCATGAGGCCCAGAAATCAATCAAGACATAGCGTGTTCCCAAATAATCCGAAAGTTTTACATTTTTTCCCTCCGGATCAGTAGCGCTAAAATCCGGAGCTTTATGACCAATGGAAACTTTGCTTAACGTATTTGCAAGCTCTGTAAGCACCTTCACATAATCGCTGTTTTTAAGAGAAGGGTCCAGTAATTCTATATTCGCATTGATTTCTTCCGGTGACAACCGGTAAGAGTAGTATCTGTATAGTATGTACAAGGCCGCAATAGATGATGGATGCTCTTTTATTATATCATTAACATTTGCTTTTTTCTGAGCCCTGAGTTCCAGATATAAGTCATGTTCTTTCGAACCGGTCACTATCGTTTTTTCAAACTCGTTGATGGTGTCGAATTCTACTTTGATCGGATTATTATCCAGAAACAAAATATATGAATCGAATGGATTCTCACCGGAACCATATAGGGATAAACCGTATATCTCCGGTAGCTTGGTCTCTGTATTGAATTTGAATCTTCCACTTATAATATTAGTGGAATCAATGGTGACGAATGATTTATTTATATACTGTTGCAGATATATCTTACCTGTAGTCACATTATTTACCGTTCCGGATAAATCCAGTTTATTCGGATTCTTGCTGCAAGCTGTAATAATAGTAATCAGGAAGATAGCCGCAAGAGTATATTTATAAAATTTATTTGTTTTCATTGTATTTCTGTTTTTTTAATCGTTTATAGCCTTATTCGTTAAGATTTCAGTATTGGGTATTGGAAATATATACCCATCGTCAGTAGGTTTCACTTCACGCGGAGTCAAACTACTCAGCGAAGGTTTAGTCGGGAATGTCAACAGATCACGCAAAATATCCGTAGCTCTGAATCCCTCGCCCAATAACTCAATACGTCTTTCTGTCCTGATTGTATTCAGTATCTCTCCCTGAGCTAAAGATGCCGGAGGAAAAATATAAGAAGGGTCGGAACGTTTTCTCACAGTTTCCAGCAATGCAACAGCTTTGCTAAGACTTCCGGCTCTGGCCTCTGCCTCTGCATAATTCAGCAATACTTCTGCATAGCGGATTACAGGTATATAATCTATAGCAGGGTTTGTCTTTGCATACTTCGACAGCAAATACAGACCAAGCGTTCCATTATATGTCACAAAAGACCGGCGTGCATCTGTACTTTTCCACTCTGTATCTGCAATTATCCCTTTGGTATCGGAATTAAGGACAAAGTCCGGTGCTGTATAATAAATATTAGCCAAAGCTGTACCCGAAGGTGGGTTGGCTGCGGTCATCGGCATTGAAAAGATCGACTCTACAGATGTATAATCGGATGAGAATATATTAACAATATTCGATTGCAATGCATTTTTAACCCCCGATGTTGCGGCAAAAGGAGCCTGTGTCTGAGGAGCAATTTTTTTAGCTTCTTCTATAACTTTTCCAAATTCCCTTTTGCTCAGATATACTCTTGTTTTCAACGCAATGGCTGTATTTTTATGGGCTCTCGTTGTATTCAGCAAATTTGTAGAATAACTATCGGGGAGATTCTGCTCTGCAAAATCGAGATCTGAAATAATTTGCTCGTATACAGAAAAGACTGAACTTCTTGCCAGATCATTATTGGCTGATGACGATTCGGCTTGCAGTCTCAAAGGAACGGCTTTGGCCTCCCCGTTTTTTTCAATATATGGCCTTCCGTAATAAGTAACCAGATTGAAATAAGCAAGGGCTCTTAGGAAACGGGCTTCGCCCAGATAATTATTTTTGAGTTCATCACTGATTACTCCCTGCGACTTGCTCAAGCCTGCAATCAGTACATTAGCATTATTTATCACAATATATAATTGCCCCCAAACCTCATTGACATCACCTGTTATATTGGAGAAGTTATTAGCCCATACATATCCTCCTGTCAGGGCATTCTCGGTGCGGCATACAAAATCTTCGCCTCTGACATCTCCATACAGAAGGATACGGCCGCTATATAAATTCGCACTTTTAAGAGAGTTATAATTTCCATTGACAAGTCCTTCAATTCTTTTAGGGGTATCGAAGATTGTGGCGGAACTGACAGAAGTTTCTGAAGTTTTGTCCAAGAGGTCGTCGCACGCACTCAGGGTGCTCAATGCCACCAATCCTAACACTATTGTAATCTTCTGTCTTATATGTTTATAAATTGGAATATTCATATTTGTAGAGATTTTTATTTAAAATGTGACATTTAGACCGAAAGTAAAGGTCCGCCCAAGTCCCGTAGTATTGTACTCAACCCCGGGTGCCGTATTTGAGTTTCCGTTGGCTGAAACCTCAGGGTCGATACCCGAATAATTAGTGAACAATAAAGCATTCGTTATCTGACCATAAACCCTCACTGCATTTAATCTACTAAATGCTAATGCCTTTTTAGGTATATTATATGCAAGGGATACGTTTTGTAGACGAAGAAAATCTCCTTTTTCCACATGTTCGGATATAGGAGTAGAACCACCGAAAGAAATTCTATCGCCATTTACGACTCTTGGCATATCTGTAACCTGTCCCTGTTCTGTCCATCTTCTCAGAATATCTGTAGAATTGTTGAAAAATATCTGATCGGTTAAAGTAGACTTTGTTCTGTTCATTATATAGTTACCACCTGCATAGGTAAAGTTCAGATTAAGGTCGAACTGTTTGTATCTTAAATTACTGGTCAGGCCGCCATACCATTTGGGAAGCGTATTCCCCAATACATAAAAATCATCACCGGATAACGCCTGAGCTGTTCTACCATCTAAATATGTCCATTTACCAAGACCATTGTATTGTACTTCCTCTCCTTCTCCGTTAAGAAACACTCGTTGACCGTTTTCAGGATTCACATATAATGTTTTAAGACCATACAAACTTCCTATCGACTCACCCACCCGTGTAATATTCGTATTACCTGAACCGGTAGCACCGATAATATCCTGATCATTATTGGCCAGGGCTGTCACTTTGTTTCGTATAGCAGAATAATTAAGCGTTACATTCCATGACAGGTCTTTACGGCTAATGATCTCATAACCGGCACTAACTTCAATACCACGATTATACATTGAACCTACATTAGCGAGGATAGAGTTACCGGGAATACCCTTAGATGGTGACTGAGCCACGCTCAGAATCAGCCCGTCCACATCGTTATTGAAATATGCAAATTCGAAATGAAGCCTGTTTTTCAAAGCGTTCAGTTCAAGCCCTAGGTTCGTTTGCTCACTGGTTTCCCATGTCAGATCAGGGTTTCCCTGCTGAGTAATGGCCCATGTGGCTGCACCTCCGTACAAAGAGGCCGAGTATAAGTCATAGGAACTATAATCGTTTGACAGATTACCATTACCCACCCGTCCCCAACTGGCATTAAGCTTTACATCACTGAATACCTTTGACAGTGACGATGATTTAAAGAAGTTTTCTTCCGACAACAACCAACCGGCAGACACACCGCCAAAATTACCATACTTACGTCCCACTGCAAGAGCAGAGTTACCATCCCTCCTGAAATTCCCGGTAATGAAATATCTATTTTTCAGTTCATAGCTAAGACGGGAGAAGAAAGAGGCAAAAACTCTCTCGCCTTTCTGATTGCCGGCAGCTACCACATTAGCCCATCCACCCTGATAATATTCGAAAAAATCGTCGGAGGCTTTAGTCGCATTTGCTCCCCATGCCGAGACCTTATAGTTCTGTATATCCGTTCCTATCAGCAGGGAAACATGGTGGTCCTTAAAAAAAGTTTCATCGAAACCGAGCGTGTTCGTCCAGGCTTCTGTTTGTCGTGTTGTCGAGATATTGGACACGGACCCACCACTTGTATAGGCGCTTGATCCTAGTTCCGGGCTTTGATATGCTACATCTTCACTCCTTATTCTGTCGATTGCATATCGCACCGTTAGTTCCAGTTGTTTAACAGGTTTGATGACGGCATTTACATTTCCTACCAAATGGTCGTTCTCTGATGTATATCTCGACAACTCGAACAAGGCAGCCGGATTATATAATGGTATAGTTGCTTTGTTGTTTCCGGAACCAAGTGTCCCGCTACTTGGATTGAGGTTGAAACTTCCGTCGGCATTATAGGCACCTACATTTGGAGGCAACACGAGAGCAAGCCGGGTAGCCCCTGTTGTTGTCATGGATGCACCGGGTAAACTTCCCGAATCGAAAGATTCATTGTTACTTATATTATAGACCGCACCTCCCGACACTTTGAGCCAACTTGTAACCTCATTGTCAAGATTGAAGCGTATACCTTTCCTCTTAAAATTATTGCCTATGAGAAAGCCTTGCTGATCGGAATAGTTAAGGGACAGGTAATAATTTACTTTTTCGGTTCCTCCCGAAATATTCAGTGAATGATTATGTGAAACCGCAGTTCTATACACATAGTCTTTCCAATTGGTATCAACTACGGAGCCATCAGGGTTGTAAGACAAGGCGTAGGCCGCATCACGGGCTACGCCATCTATAGATGTTGCATTAGATATTGCTTCATTCTTAATATCTGTATATTGCTGAGCATTCAGCACGTCGGGTAAGCGGGTAGCGTTTGTGATTCCAAGCCACCCTTCATAAGTAGTGGTAATACGCCCTGTTTTACCACGCTTAGTGGTAATAAGAATAACCCCACCGGCAGCTCTCGATCCATAGATCGCCGTTGATGCTGCATCTTTCAGTATATCAATTGAAGCTATATCAGCCGGATTGATATCACCTAAAGGATTGTTTGACGCACGATTCGATGAAATATTCCCTGTACTTACAGGGATACCGTCAACGACTACTAAGGGATAGGAACTTAAGGATATTGAGTTTACACCTCTGATCCTGATGACTGGCTGCGAGTTGAGCTGTCCATTAGGTAAAGCAATGCTTACTCCGGCAGCCTTACCTTGCAGAGCCTGTTCAAAACTCTGAACCGGAACATCTTTTATCAAATCTCCGTTGAGTGAGGATATAGCTCCCGTAAACTCCCGTTTTGTCTTTGTGCCGTAACCCACAACTACAACTTCATCAAGTACATTCAGATTTTCCGAAAGTGAAATTGTAATTTCTTCGCCGGATTCATAAACATCTATTTCCTGTGTTTTAAAACCAAGAAATGAAACAAGAAGAGTGATTGGGAAGGGTTTGTTCTCCGACAACCGGAATTTACCATCATAATCTGCCTGAACAGCGTTGTTTGTAGACTTTACTTTTATCAGAGCTCCGGATACAGGTATTCCGCTGCGCTCATCCAATACTTTTCCTCTGATCACTGTTTGTCCTTTTGCCGAAAAAACAAAGAAAAATAGAAAAAGCAGGGATAGAAAGAGATATTTTTTCTCCTGTAAGAGTATTTTTTTACCCTTATTAAATTGTATATTTGTCATGTTCTAATACCTATTTTAGAATATTAAGTGCTTCTTTATCCGGCTGCAATTGGAAGGAGAAGCACTTTCTCTTACATTTAACTATTATTTCAGATTCATTGTATAAAGTACTTTTTCCAGTTCTTTTATCTGGTATGTAAGTACTTTTTCATCCGGGTTTAGAATACCATAACTATGGTTGAATGTCTTGCCTTCGGTCAGAACCCATACAAGAAACTCCTTCACCGCCTTATTTCCGGGAGAATATGCAAACCCGATATTATCTACAGGGATTAAATCGACAGGCTCCGACTCCAATAACTCAATCACGTTGTCTATATTGACCGATTCCGTAAAATAATTGCGGTATTCTTTCTTTACATCCAACGGAAGAATGGTGATATTGTCTTTCAACCCCCGGGTATTAATATCGAATATATTGCCCAAAGCGTTGAATGTGACACCCGTTTTATCTTTCTGTATGGCATTTATGAGAAATGCATCATCACCCGAGATCTTTTTACCCTTCAGGCTTGAGGAAGTATATCCGAAATACGAAGCAAAGCTATGTGCTACTGATTCGTTGTTATTTCCGGAATATACAGTTACATCATAATCCGGTTTTGACGAATTTGTGTCTTCGCTAAGTATATCCTTTTCAAAGAATAGATCTTTAATTCTTTTATCATTTAACTTTTTCTTAGAAAACTCAGCGAGTAACGGATTGTCCTTACCAATGACAGGCAAGATCGCATATCGACCGAAGAACAGGATTTGTTCGCCAATCTGCAATCCGTTTTTACTATTGTCTGACACCACTACTTTTAAGGCAATATTTTCTGCCTTTACACTATTATCAGCCAGCTTGATCTGTGCCTGAGGATTCACTTTAGTATATTCATTTATCCATTTTTCAATCAGGGGAGATGCAAAGCGTGAGCTTTTGATATATATGGTTTCGTTTACATTATTTTGAGCAAATATTGGAGAGGAAATAAGAAGAGTGACCAATATTGATTTGAAAAGCTTCATTGTTTTCATATTTATTGTATATTATTGTTTTATATGCTTTTATATCAGAATATATAAAATTCCAGACCTTAATCTAGGTTATATTATTATTGGGTTACCTATGGGGAAATAGGAAGATTTTATTTTTTGAGAATAAAGAAAAAGCGAAAGATATAGCGGAAGCTATAATAAGGAATTAGAAGCAACACATCGACATTCGCATGCCGGAGATTGTAGAAGGTGTAAGATAAGTGGAAGCAGAAGTGATATTCAGAAGGCCATGTATCCCGGAAGGATCATATCGCCGTTCTTTCTGTCGTTTAGTAAATCTTTTCATTTTGCTATTTTTTAGAAATTTAAAATCTTTTTGTTATTTGATTTTCATGAAACAAAATTATGATTCGCTAGCATTATATAAAATACCATGATCATGGTATTTTTATACCATGCATTAGGTATATGTTATAAAATAGAAAATGAAAAGATCATATTTTTTATGTTATATGAATTATATATTGAGAAAATTAGTATAATTATGTTGCTACTCTAAAAATAATTAATAGCCATTAATTATTATATAATTCATAGATATTCGTATTCCGGTTCAACAATGCCATATGAAATAATTTCTTCATAGCCGCTTGGTATGGAATTTACAATCACTCCATCTTTACGACATAAAGTGAAGTTCTCACCATCGGGATCAACAACTTGAAATATTATACTAAAGCCGCTTTCATACCGGGCTGAATACCAGTGATCTTTTGTAAAATGTTTTGGGGTCATTATGCTATAAACTTACAATACGCAAAAATAAGACTATTGTAATTGTTTATCAAATTGTAGCTAATAGAGTTATGAACATTTGAGATAAAACAATATAACTTATTAATAATCAAACAACATTATTCATTAATAAATCTGAAGAATACCTAGACTAGAAATTCAGGCAATTCCTTCAGAAAAGGCCTAAACGAATATTAGGAGGTAAATAAAACAAACTGTCAGTTACCTCCTAATACCCTTTATATACTATTATTTCTTATCAAAATAACCCGAAACTCTCTCCGGACTCAGCATTTGCCAAAGAGATGCAACAGTCCAGCCGGGAGCAAAAATGTCATTATAGAAACCTTTGCCATTTTTCCCGTAATCCCAATGAGTGTGCTGTACTACTTCTGGATAGTACCCAACCTTACCTATATCGAACATATGTCCCTCCACAGGCATCAATTGAAGCATCGAGCTTTTTATTACAGACGAAAACTCAGAGAATCGAGGCTCTTTTCTTTCCACTGCCAGCCAATCGAGAATAGTGGCAAATTCGAAGATAAATACATCAATATGATTATTTTCAACCGATACATTACCCCAGCCTCTCGACTTAAAGCCTACATCACCCAGCATTTGTCCCTGGGCAAACGGTACGTCCCACATATAATACCACGAAAGACAGAAGTAAGCCGACTCCTTACACAGGTCGATATAGTGTTCGCGTTCTTTCCCCTGGGTTACAAAAGATAGGTAATACATAGCTGTAGACGCATAAAGCGAGGCTTCTTTATCTTCGCAGTTAGCATCGAGTGTGGATGAAAAATAATCCGATTTGGATATTAACTCTTTTTCGAGATAAACAGCAGTTTTTCGTGCACTTTCCAGATAGTTTTTATCCTTAAAATAGCTATAAGCCATAGTCAGTGGCAGTGTTGCCGATGGAGTACTGCCCCCCGATGCATCTGTAATATTAAAATTATCATTGAACTTGCGCGGAAAACTCCCGTCTGTTCCTTGCAGTTTAAGGAAATTCCCCAGTATATTTTTAATCCGGCTCTCCCACTCCGGATGCGAGCGTCCTTTTTTCTTCTCGTATTGAAGATAGTTCAGGATGGAGAATACCCCTTCCGACTGGCGGCGAATACTGTAAACATTAGGCTCGGCATTATGAGAATAGTCAACAAACTCGCGGAAGAAGCCGTTGGTAGTAAAACCGTTTGTCAAATAACTATCAAGTACTGCATTGGCCTTCCGGACTAAATCGGGGCGATTATTTTGTTCTCCATATTCCAATGCATTGAATGCATTAATCAGAACACGTCCCACAAATCCGACTTCGGCTGATCCTGTGCTTTTACAATCATCAGTACGTAGATGTACACCGGAAAAATATTTCAGGTCATACTTATCCACGAAACTTTCTGTAAAGAAATTGGTCATTACCTTTTTAGCCGACTCCGCATTATAACCCGTCTCAACGGTCTGAGGCTTAAATCTGTCGTATGAATACGTCCATACATCAGAGACGAAAGCAGAATAGTCTTTTACATTTCCTTTTCTTACCTCCCATACAAGATCGCGTGTTTCACCTTTTTCTAATTTTTCGAAAGCCTGTACAGGTGGGATCAATGTGAGTTTGCGGACATATGCTTTTGGAGCTTCGTGGTAAGGAAAGCCAAATACCAAAGTCGAATTCTCGTCAATATTCCGGAAACCAGTATAACCAATTGAAGTTTTCCCTGACAAGATGACCTCACCCGAAGCATGTTGAGCAATAGTCTCGTCCGCAAACTCATCGATCCTTAATATAGTATAGTAATCGCCTGATTTTTCATTATATATTCCTGTAAGAGGTGTGCTCAGCCGGTCCTCTCTTACCTGCCAGCTATCGCTCGTATGGAAAGACGGAGCTTCCTTAGGGGAACGCATATTGCGGTGATACCAGAATCCCGGCATATAGAACTGGCAATCGCTATGTTTCATTTCAGGGAGCAGATATGCCTGGCTAAAATTGTAATAAGCCTTTTCTTTTGCTTTAATACTAACTGTGATACGGACTATATCGCCATCTGATGTTAGCTTTCTGCTTATCTGCAAAGGCAAATCCGACTCTGACTCCAAATTACCATCTTTATCGGCTGTCAGCTTGTATGTTACTGATTTATTGCCGGGAACCTTTATCGAAATATTACTTGATAGCTGTTTGTCTATGGAGTTTGCATTTACGCAAAGAACAGATGCTATAACAGTAATAAACAATAATACTTTCTTCTTCATATTTTAGTAAAATTTATTTGTAATGTGAATCTGGAGTTAAAGCAGTTAGCAGTTTTCAGCTAATAATAAAACCTCGTTTAGTTGTAACTTTTTCAAAAAAGTAACAAAAGTAACAGTTATCTCAGCTTTCAACCCACTGGCGCGAACTTCTAGTCAGTGCTTTGCTCAATAGAACTAAAAACCTTACTACGCACCACACAGGTTGAAAGCCTGCGCCAGCTTGAGTATGTAAATGTAACAGTTATTTCAGTTAGCAATTAGCAATTATTGGTCAACAGCTAGCAGTTATTAGTCAACAACGAAATTTCATAACCTTATTACCGCCTGTTTTGGACCGTCAAGTAAAAAAGGTAACAAAAGTAACACGGAAAGCAATTAATAATTAACTTGCCATACAGAGCAGAGCGAAATATCCCGTCAGTGAATAGTCGTCAGTTAACAACTTGTATCTCGTACCTCGTCTACTTGTACCTCTTTACTTATTACTTAAAACTTACTACTTGTTAAAAAGTAACAAAGGTAACACCTTTTGCATGTTGTCTTCGTTGTTACCTTTTCATCCGACAACACGCTTGTTATCTGCCCTATATAGATAAAATCAGATAAAAAAGTTACAGCTATTCTCAACTATTGATTCACATTAAATACTTCTCAACTTTTAACTTCTTATTCCAGTTCTTTTATTTTTATGTTCTTAAAGAATACCTCATCACCATGATCCTGCAATAAGATATTGCCTTCGGTAAGATTTCCGAAATTCGGCCAGTTCTTATATTTGCTATAAGCAACAAGGGCATTAAACATTTGGTTATTACGCTCATATTCCACAACCTTCACCCCGTTTAACCAATGTTCGACTTTATTACCTTTAACAATTACTGTTGCAGTATTAAAATCATTTATATCAAACTTAAATGAAGCGCCTCTTTGCGATGGTATAAGGTCATACAAAGACCCCAGTGTTCTGTTACCTTTTACTCCTAATTTGGCATCCGGATGGTTTTCATCATCCAATATCTGGAATTCACAGCCAATAGCAGACCCTTCACCTTTATTCAGGTCAGAATCAACAAAATATTTTACGCCGCTGTTTGCCCCTTTGGTAATCTTGAAATCAACTTTCAGTATAAAATTCTTATATTTTCTTACAGTAACAATATCCCCACCGTTAGCAGCCTCAGCACCGCCACTCTTATGAACCCGGAGTACGCCGTCTTTTATACTCCATCCTTTTTGAGGAAAAGCATCGAGTTTAGCTCCTCTCCAGCCATCGGTGGTTTTTCCGTCCCATAGCAATTTCCATCCTTCGCGTATTTCTGTTTCGGTCAGTACATTCGGTTTTTCATTCTGAGCCAACAGGCTGATAGTAAATAAAGAGACTGATATCAGTAATAATAATTTTTTCATGTCTTTAATATTTTAAATAATAGATAGAATTTAATGATGTATTCGTATTATAATTAATTCTTGTTGTTTTGCTTACTTAACTAGGGCGAACGTTTCAAATTTTCATAGTGTGTTTCTGGCACTTGTAGGGGCGAATTATCATTCGCCCGCTGA
Organism: Dysgonomonas gadei ATCC BAA-286; assembly: GCF_000213555.1. Classification (GTDB taxonomy): domain Bacteria; phylum Bacteroidota; class Bacteroidia; order Bacteroidales; family Dysgonomonadaceae; genus Dysgonomonas; species Dysgonomonas gadei. The sequence goes on along the minus strand of NZ_GL891984.1, from coordinate 273,561 downwards.
TCTTTTTATTTCGGGCGAATGATAATTCGCCCCTACAGCAACCCTAATAGAGGGTAAGTCTTTGATACGTTTGTCCTATACTTAAGTAATAAACAAGTCTGAAACCCTGATTATACTTTATAAAAGTCCTCCCAACCCTTACGAGGCGGCACTCCGGCCAGCATATCATTTGCGAACGCATTATTGGTTACAACTTTTGTATTCCGGTCAAATTTGATCGGAACATTCAGCCTCTGAGCCATCACCCCTAATGAGAATACCTGGCTAAGCGGACCGAATACTTCGAATGGTGAGCGAGTTTTCTCTTTACCCTGACAGGCCAAAAGGAAATTAGCAAAGTGGTTCGATGTACTCTCAGGTACTTCGGGTAATCTCGAAGCCATTTCTTTAGCCTTCTCTTCGGGTATGATAGATAATGTACTACCGTGCGATCCTCCTTTGAAAATCAAATCTTTCGAATAGATTATTTTTCCGGGATTCAATTTTCTTGCTTCCATTTTACCACCGGCTACTGTCGGTATATTAGGGTCTAATTCAGAGGTCCCATATCCATTCGGCAATTTTGGTTGATTATTCACGCCATCGTACCAGGTAATATCCAACGGCGGCATATCGCCACGCCGAGGGAAACGGAACTGTATGGTAGAAGACATCGGGAAGAAATAATCGTTATGTCCTTCCAGCATCACCGGATTGATTTCATAAGGTAATCCGAGGTCAAGAAATTCATGTACTGTATCTAAGATATGTGCACCCCAATCCCCTAAAGCTCCCATACCGAAATCGTACCAGCAACGCCAGTTCCCATAATGATACTTATCGCTGTAGTCGTGATAAGGGATGGCCATCAGCCATGTATTCCAGTCCATACCTTGCGGTATCGGCTGCCCTTCGGGTAATTTATAAATATTGGTATCCCAGCCATGCCATCTGCGGGGAGAATTCATATGAGCCACCACTTCTGTCACATCCTTTATGATACCGGCTTCTTTCCATGCCTTAAACTGAAAATAGTTTGCTTCGGAATGCCCCTGATTACCTACCTGCGTAACTACATTCGGATATTTCTTGGCGGCCTGCATCATCAATTCAGCTTCGTAGAAAGTACGTCCCATGGGTTTCTCTACATATACATGCTTCCCGTAGGCCATAGCCATCATACAAATAGGGAAATGAGAATGGTCCGGAGTACCTACCGATACAGCCTCTATTTCATTACCCATCTTGTCGAACATTTCCCGGAAATCTTTGAACCGTTTCGCTTTAGGAAACTTACCCATGATTTCCTGAGTATGTTTAGCCCCCATATCCACATCACACAGAGCGACAACATTTGCTAAACCTGTTTTCTCAAATTCCTTGATAATATCGCTGCCACGATATCCGATACCAACGCAGGCAAGGTTGATTTTCCCGTTCGCGCCATTCACCCGTTTCAGGCTCTCCTCGCTCAAAGCGCTCACAGAACCGATACTGCTTATAGCAAGTCCTGCGGTTGCAATTCCTGCCTTCTTTAGAAAATTTCTTCGTGTTACCATTTTTATCTTATTTTCTTACATTTTTCTGAATAATATTATCAGAAAGTATATATTGTTGCTTCAAAATGTTTCAAAATATCATGTCTTTCCCCGGATTATGCAGCAAAGTATATTTAACCTCGGAGGATACAGAGAGCCGGGGACTGGATACGAACAAAGCTGCTGCTCCTGCCAATACCGTCTTTTTTAAGAAATATCGCCTGTCTAAAGAAATATCTTCCATAAGATTTATTTTAAGCAGCAATAGACAGGCAATATTCTGATGCCTGCCTATTACTGTTAATAATTTTATATCAACAATTCATGCCGGTAGTTGAACATGATGTATCTAAACTACAGACCTCCAATTTAACTAAATCATTTTCTTTTTACATCATCACTTGCTAAGCCATATGCACACCACATAAGTGCGGCTTGTCCATGCATATCTCCGATCAGGCGTTTGCGATTGATATAATGGTTATAGTCATTTTTCGTACCGGTACCTTCACATACATTCCTCAGATTATAATCTTCATTCAGGTATGTAAGTAATGCAAGCCAGCCTTTACGCGCGGCGGCCCCATATGTTTTCTTATCCAGCCAGCCATTCTTTACTCCAACAATCATTGCGTATGTAAACATTGCCGTACCGGATGTTTCTCTCCACGAGTTAGGATCGTCGATAAGTTGTCCCCACATACCATCATATCCCTGATATCGCAGTAGGGTTTTCATCATCTTTTTATAGGCTTCTTTTATTTTCTCATTATGAGGATTATCCTTGGGAAGTATTCTTAACAGTTCGGCCATTCCCACAGCCATCCAGCCATTTCCCCGTCCCCAGAAGAAAGGAGCTTCCGGTGCATGATAAAACAATCCGTTTTCGCGTTGTATACGGTCAAGGTAAAGAGCCATCTCATTGGCCGACCTATCTATATATTTCTTATCTCCTGTAACCAGATACGCCTGATCCTGAACTGCTGTTATCATAAACATGTCATCGATCCAGAGACGGGTTTGCCAAGAGTAACCTTTATCATGCCATTCTTTTTCATAATCTTTAGGATTCTCCGGCAATATCCATTGACCGTCTGCATATTTCATCCCAAGATCGAGGTATTTTTGTTCTTTTTTCTTCTTATATATCTCTAGCGGTACAGCCCCAAATACATACCAGTCTACAACATTATGTGCAGTAGGACGCAGAGTGGGTAAAAAATCCTTTTCGGTGGTGAACAACGGATCGAATCTGTCGACCAGTTTGTTGTACAGATTCTCATCTTTTACAGATTGGGTAAACCATAAAGCACCCAGCCACGCGCACACATCAGGATAGGTAACAAACGTTACTTTATGTTCAGAGTTGATATTACCCCAGTGTGAATGCGGAGTCTGTAGATATCTTTCTGTAAGTTTTTTGCCGATAAATTCAGGTTCACATCCTTCAGGAAAATTTTTCAGATCATAACTCTGGGCAAATGATAATTGAGTAGAGAAAACAAATAATAATATAAATATTTTTTTATACATAAAGTTCTTTTTTGTTCATTAAATAAACTAACACTATTAACCGGCTAAATTGTAGTTTCACCGGTTAATAGCATTTAGGTACACAGACTCTAATTTACTCTGTTTTATATTCGTCTGCTACAGCATCCTCCCAGTTATCCCATACCGGGGTATTAGGATTATAGCCATCATAACCGTAATTTTGACCTAAGTCACCTTTGTTGTTCGCTCTGATCTCCTTGTTAGGAATCGGCCAATAAATATTCTTTTTATCCATCATATAGTTAATGGAGCCTTTGGTCGCATTAACGCTTATAGGACCTTTATTATACATACCTTTTTTGGTAACACGCTGATACCAGTAGCTTCCGCCGGCAGCATCCGTACCACTCTGTTTGTCGAAGGTATCCAGTTTATAAGTATTTCCCCATTCGTCAGGTTTACCGCTACGGGCTAGACACAACGATACACGGGTCAACTCTACATTACGCCATTCTTCCCAATACAATTCACGGGCACGCTCATCCATAATATCCCCGATGGTTACGGTAGAATAAAGTTCGGTACATTTCGCCCTCTTTCTCACTTCATTCACATCATCCTTTGCTGTGGCATCACCCAGGTAAAATTTCGCCTCTGCCCTTATCAGATATGCTTCTGCCAGACGATAAAGATACCAGTCGGCTATACCTCCATTTGTAGCACCCCTGTTTCCGTCAGAACCGCTTATATTAGCTTCATTGACAGGATCGTCCAGATAGAATTTGTAATGAGGAACATCGAACCAGCGACGGATAGTATCACTGCATAACAGCTTTCCTTTGTCATCGAAAAGTGTTACAGGATTTCCGAATTCTGAAGACGCCTTATTATTTACGCGGTAATCTTCCATCCGTATCCAGTTACCGGTGGCTGAACTGTGACGCAAGTCGGTGGCATCCATTTTCCCGTTTACTTCCCATACTTTATGAGTCTGGAAGTAAGACGGACGGAATGTAGCGATACCACGTCCGAATGCACGCATATAATCATACTTGGAATTGTAATCAGCGCTATTGCGTTTTATGTTCATCAGTGCCTGTTTGCTGTCTTTTGTCTGTACCTTTCCGTCAAAGACAAAAGGATATAAGATACGCATTGTTAACATCTTAACAAAAGATTCAGCTTCTGCCCCACGATTTGGCATCCCCATAATAACCTCTTTGTTTGCAGAAATAAGTTTATTTTCAGCACGGTGCATATCCCAGATTACATTACGTGTAATAGGCCAGGTAGCAGGTTCGCCGCCGTCGTTGAATGTTCCGAAATTTTCAGTCATTAGCGAGTAGCCCGATTGGTCGATCACTATATCCATCAGGTCTTTAGCTTTAGTATACTCGCCTAATGCCAGATAACATTTTGCCAGCAACATGCGGCAGGCTCCTTTATTTATCATACCTATCACGGACATATCTTTCTGGTCAGGCACCCATTGCACAGCAAATTCCAAATCTTTGACAAGCATTTGCAAAATGGCATCGCGTTTGGTCCTGCGGTAGTTTTGTTTAGGCACTTCTACCACTTTGGCTGTAAGCGGCACATCTCCATATTGAAAAACCAAAGCATAATAACGGAATGCACGATGGAAGTATGCTCTGCCTTTGAAGGCGTTTTTGGAGGCTTCATTCATTCCTTCAACTCCATCCACATATTGGATAATGGTATTGGCGTACATAACTCCTTTATAAGTTTCCTCATAGAAATACCACATGCTGTTTGTCCTGTCCAGATTGTTCTGGGTCGATTGATCGCTTGTCGGCGTTAGCATACTTGCTATATTGTCGAGCATTCCACTCTTGTCAGTGGCTGAGCCAACCATCAGGTCGGAGAAGATATATTCCGTCCCCAGCGTAAGCATCTCGTTATGGTCGGTCGAGTAATATCCTCTGAGATGACGGTCGCATATAGCCATTGCCGCCATCAGGCCCGATTCGGTAGTGAACGTAGCCCCTGGTTCGTAAATGGATAACGGATCAGGACTCAGAAAATCCTCCGAACATCCGCTAAATAAAATTGTGCCTCCCATCAGCAAGCTGAGGCATATATAGTTTATTTTCTTTATTATCTTTTTCATATCTGTTACTATTAGAGGTTAAAAGGTTAAATTCAATCCCAGCGTATAGACACGTGTAGCTAATCCACCATATTTCCCATTACCTGAATCGAAAGCCGGATCTACTTCAGGATCACCATATTCCCAGTCTTTTGCCCATGTGGCAACATTGCGAACAGAAGCATAAACTTTAACATTCTGTATATCGAATTTTGAAACCCATTTTTTTGGTAATGTATATCCTACAGAAATATTCTCAAGACGAATAAATGAACGATCGTATAATCTACCCGGACTGGCAGGCCCCCCTATCTTACTAGGTCCCTGGGCATTGATCCGTCCATACTTATCTGAAGGGTTATCGATACTCCAGTATTCTTTTTCCGGCACATTCTGCAAAGCATAAGTCATGCGTCCTCCATCGTCATCAAAGTTCAGATAGTAACCTGCCAGACTCTTATGTCCCATATAAGAATAGATATTAAACGAGAAAGTCAGGTCTTTCCACAATGTAAACTCATTACGCACAGACCAATGGATAGGAGGCGATGTTTGTCCAAGAAATTGTCTGTCCTTGTCGTTATACACAGGCGTAATAGAACCATCTGCATTTACGATATCATCAGCAGTGTAGCTGTTTTCTACTTTAGGGTCGCCCGGAACTTGTCCGTGTCTTGCAGCTTCTTCCACTTCATCTTTCTGCCATATTCCGGTAACACGATAGTTCCATATCTGGCTAACAGGTTTTCCGATAAACCAACCGTTTGTCAGGTCATCCATCTCTTTGCTACCCGTTACATTGCCATTGGCGTCCAGCACGTCTTCATACTGGTAATACAAATGCTTTATTTCGTTCTTGTTGTATGAAAACCCGAATCTGGTAGTCCATTTAAAATCCTTGGTATCGATATTCTGCGTATTTAATGAAATCTCAATTCCACGGTTATCCACCTGTCCCAAGTTGGTCGTAATATTATTAAATGCCGTAAAGGTCAGCAGGCTTTGTCTCATAATCATATCATGGGTTTTCATGTTATAATATTCGATAGTACCTGATATCCGGTCGTTGAGGAATCCAAAGTCAAGTCCAAAGTTCCACGATGCGGTTTTTTCCCACTGAAGATTAGGATTTGCCATCCGTTCCGCCATTAAGTAACGGTACAGGTTCAACTCTCCCTTCGAATCGATATAGCCATGCATTTTACCGGCTCCCGCATAAAGATTGGAGAGCGCCTGGTAAGGATCTGACAATCCTCTGTTTCCATTCTTTCCGTATGATACACGCAGCTTACCGTTATTCATTATATTGCCCCATTTGAAGAATTCTTCGTTTGTAAACGTCCATGCAGTTCCTGCGGAAGGGAAAGTCGCATATTTATTGGATGCACCGAATCCGGAATATCCGTCCCGGCGGATAGACCCGGTTATCATATAGCGGTCGTCGTAGGAATAAAATAAACGGGCTAACAATGCGTCTGCCGTTTGGTATGTATCATAAGATTCGAACGTACTGTTTTCTTTCGTGCCATTCTTGGTATTGTGGAATCCTAATGCATCTGATGGCTGGATATTACGGGCTTCGATGCGGTCCTTCCATGATTGCAGTATCTCGGCTTCCTGCACAAGTGTCAACATTGCGTGATGCTTTTGATTGAAAGTGTAATCCCAGGCAAGGGTATTGTTATGTGACCAATCGAAGCGCTTTGTCTGCTCGCGGTTTACTCCACGTGATGCAGGATCGGAACCCGGCAATTCGGCCGACATAAAATAACGGTCGTAGAAAAACTGGTAGCGTGGCGAAGCATTGAATGTATAAGTAACATTGTATGGCAGTGTTATTTTGGCATTGAGTATAGTATTCAATGTTGTATAACCTTTTTCCAGTTCCAGATATTGTTTCTGGAAATCATAGTTATAGCCTCGTTGGCTATAGCTTCCGTCGAGAGGATATTGTACCGGGTTGCCGTTCTCATCCGCATAATCGGCATAAGGGCTGTTGCGCATCTGATAATCCAAATCTATACCGACTTCACCATCCGAACGGTTCTGAAAGTTTACGTTGGCGCCTATCTGTAGCCATTTGGTGACATTAGCATCCAGTTTCATATTAGCGCGTATAGCTTCATATTCATCACTTTTTGCAGCTCCTTGATTTTTCAGATAGCCTAGCGAGAAATAATAATTTACATTTTCTCCGGCACCACTTATACTTGCATTATAGTCCTGATTGAATCCTGTGCGATAAGTCTTATCTGCCCAATCGACAGTCCTTCCCGCAAGAAGGTTATCGAGAGCATTCCCTTGAAATTCCAAACGCCTGGCCCAGACGCTCAGGTCTGAATCATCAGTTCCGTTAACAGTATAGCCACGCCATGTATCCTGAGATACGCCATAACGGTCAAGACCGTCTACCCTTGCAAAATATCCGGTCGGAAATTGCAGGCTGCCATCTGTTTTTCTTGCCTGATATGCTTCATAAGCGCCGGTTTCCGGATTCACGCCATAAGTTCTCTGTTCGAACCAATCCTGACGGTGTTGCAAATAGTCTTCCGGGCCGAACCTTTCACGATAGTTGCTCCGTTGTGTAAGCCCGATACTGGTAGTAACATTTATAACGGGTTTACCCTGCTTTCCTTTTTTAGTAGTAATGATAATAACACCACTTGCTGCTTTCGCCCCATAAACAGCGGCGGCTGAAGCATCCTTAAGAACGTCTATCTGGGCAATATCATCCGGATTAATTTCCGATAGTTCTCCATAAAACTGCATTCCGTCAAGAATGAGCAAAGGGTTATTATGACCACCGTCGGTATATACCGAACGCTGTCCGCGTATTTCCATGTTACCACCACCTTTAGCAGTTGCACTGTAACCCACCTGCAAACCGGGTGTACCTCTCAGGATATCCTGAACAGTTTTCGGATTTTCATTTGCGAGGTCGTCGGGACGGATTTGAATTACGGAACCAGTCAGATCTTTTTTCCTCATAGTACCATATCCTACGACTACAACTTCTTCAAGATTAAGAGCGCCTTCACTCATTACTATTTCATAATTGGATTTCTCGGTTATTTCCAGTTCCTGAGTAGTATATCCAATATAAGAAACGACAAGCGTGCCTTTCGATGGAACACTCAGCTTAAACTTACCATCCACATCCGTCATAGTCCCCAGAGTAGTGCCTTTTACCGCAACTGTGGCTCCAATTACAGGCTCTCGCTGGGTATCCAAGACCGTTCCTGTAATATTTTTATTACTTGTTTGCGCATTCAGGTGAATGCATAAAAACATGCTGTATAGAATCAGCATACAAAATCTAATTTTTGAAATCATACAATACAGATTTATGGTTTAACTATTTACAATTGATATATTTCATAGGTATAAATAATTGGGTTTCGTTAGGTATAATAGATTTATCTCTAATTATTAATCCTCAAATTATCAGTAAGATTAATCGAACGAATTCATTAATCCCCTGTCACTTCATTGTTTTTCCATAGGCATAAACTTTGGGGTTATCTAATTAATTTTTAAGTATATAAATAGATGATCTTCATCTTTATTTCAGGATGCTATGATTACCGGTAAACACAAAAACCTTCTTCCGCGAACAGATTCGTTCCACGGAAGAAGGTTTTCTTAAAACAGAAATAACTGGCCGGATTGTATTTACGACATCCAGACTGTTGTTTTTTCGCCCTTTTTTTAGTAAGATTATTCTCTCTCTCTCTCTCTCTC
>NZ_GL891984.1:25903-264271 GCF_000213555.1 Dysgonomonas gadei ATCC BAA-286 | reverse complement strand
CTCTCTCTCTCTCTCTCTCTCTCTCTCTCTCTCTCTCTCTCTCTCTCTCTCTCTCTCTCTCTCTAACAAAATACAGTTAACCGACAAATTTTCAAGCAAAAAAATGTCATTCATAATTGTTGTATTTTGTATTATATGGAGCATATATTATAAGTATAAAGGTTCTTCTTTCTGGTATTCTTTAAATGAAGTTTCAAAGGAAAATAATTATGAATGAAACAGGTAAAACAACCTGTGCATTAAAAGAAAAATTCCGGTCAACACTACCTCGTTGACTAAAAAACACCATTTTTTATTCTATTTTTTACATTCCCGTACAGATAAATATCATTCAATGGTTACTACTACAGGCTTCAAAATATCACCGTGTACCTGCATAACGGGCACTTCTTCATTCGTAAACCGAACAGAAGAAATATACATATGTCTCGGATGGATCTTTTCCTGATTGTTATGAGCATGGAATACAATTCTCAACTGCCCTTCTTTATCTTTAAACATAGCACTATGTCCTACACCAACAAGAGTGTCCGGCTTTTGGAGAATCGGGTTTTTGTCATATTTTGTCCAAGGGCCCATAGGAGAAGTAGCTGTAGCATAACCTACTCCATAAAAAGGACTTTCGTAGCTGTTTCCTGAATAAGTCATATAATATATACCATCATGTTTAGTAACAAAAGCGCCTTCGTTGACACGTGGATGTACCTCTTCCCATGACTGGGATACATTGATACATTTTGCTAAAGTTGGGAGCTTGATAGTTTTAAGATCCTCCTCCAGTTCGGCCACCCATATATTAAGTCCGTCGTTAAAGCGGTCGAAGTACAAATACGGTTTTCCATCATCGTCGATAAACAATGAATTATCTATACATTTTTCATCTGCAATCATTGGTTGTTTCTCATCCTGTACAAAAGGGCCCAAAGGAGAATCGGAGACAGCCACACAAATATGTTCATCTGCCGAATAATACATGAAAAATTTATTTTTTTCTTTTATATAATATACTTCGGGAGCCCAAAACCAGCGCTCACCCCATGAATCATTCTGATGTAAGGCCAGCGACTCAGCTTTTTTCCAATGTACCAAATCGGCAGACGTATATACTTCTATACCTTCTTTGGCATGTGTACCATATACATAGTAAACATTTTCATAAAGCATAATAAAGGGGTCTCCAAGAGAGATAGCCTCGACCTTCTCTTGTTTGATTGTTCCATTATTCTGACAGGATGCAAAGCCAAAACTAAACAATACGGCTATCAGGACGTTGAGTATTTTCATTTTATCAGATCTTTTTTCGTTTTTCAATATTGTTTGATAATTTTCTCTTTTTCTGATCTCTTTATATACTGGATACAATTAAAATTCAGGGAGAAAAAAACTATGCACAAATTTAGCAGGAGCAAAATATGCCTGAGAACACTTTTAAAATAAAAAGAGTAAAAATCGGTCAACAAAGCCCGTTTGACCAAAAATTATCATACATTGGTTATTTTTTATCACAAATATGCCCGGTTGCTTACATTACCGATTCATATATAAAGTAATTTTACCTTATCAAAAAATGTTTGTATAGATATGAGCGTCGTTAAATATATCATCCTATTACTATTTCTCGCAACTAATTTGTCTCTGTTCTCCCAAATTGAATCAGATTTTCATTTCAAAAAAATACAAGTTGATGAAGGTTTGTCCGAGAATGCAGTTTATTGTATACTACAAGATTCGAAAGGATTCATGTGGTTCGGGACAAAAGACGGGCTAAACCGGTTTGATGGAAATAACTTTCGTGTTTTTCGGCATAGTGTAGAAAAAACGAATTCAATAGGAAATAATTTTATACGATGCCTCATAGAAGGAAATGACCGGAATCTTTATATCGGCACCGATGCAGGATTATACATAATGGATCCGGTGGAAGAAACATTTAAAAAAGTTTCCGGAGCGTCAAATAATGAAAAGAATTATTTGACGTCTGCTGTCAATGCCCTTTACCAGGACCAGGCCGGTGATATCTGGATAGCATCTATGAATCAGGGTATATTCAAATATAATCCTAAACAAAAAAAACTTTCGAGAGTAGAGCTTTCGAGACACAATTTGGATAACAATGCCAGTTGGGTGATATATGGAGACTTATCCGGAAACATTTGGGTAGGGACTCGGCTCGGCTTACTTAGATACAATAAGGAGACAAACAAACTAGACCCTATAGAGTCTATGTTTGGTTTCTCTGAGAATTTTTCTTACGAAACTTTATCCATCCTGGAAGATAACAAAGGCAATTTGTGGCTGGGCACCTGGTCCAATGGGCTCTGCCTGTACGACAAGCAATCGAATAGTCATATATCGTACCTTGGGCGCAACGATATATTTCAGTATGTAACACATATCAGAGCTATTTTTCAATATGATGACAGATCCTTATATATTGGTTCGGATGACGGATTGTATCTATTCGATTTGGAGACAAAAAAAGCCAAGAGAATAGATATGCCTCAATTACAGCATAGCCTTAGCGACCAAAATGTATATTCTATCTATAAGGATAAGGAAAACGGGATATGGATAGGAACTTATTTTGGAGGAGTTAACTATCTGAACCCATCTCAATTAAATATTGAGACTTATTATCCGGACCGCCGCCCCGGAACATTGTCGGGAAAAGCGATCAGTCAGTTTTGTGAAGATCAGTTCGGCAATTTATGGATTGCAACCGAAGACGGAGGGATAAATTATTTCAACTCTGTAACCAAAAGTATCAGTCAGCCAATAACAACATCTTATCATAACACGCATGCGTTGCTATTAGATGGAGATAATTTATGGATCGGGACATTTTCGAGAGGTATAGATGTATATAATACCAAAACCAGGTCTTTGACTAACTATAATAGTATAAGTGGAAACAAAAATACATTAAATGATAATTGTGTTTTTTCATTATATAAAACCAGTAACGGAGATATTTATGCCGGCACTCCGGTAGGATTAAATAAATATAACAAGGCCACCAATAGTTTTACCCCCATAGAATCCATTGACGGTTTTATCTACGATATAAAAGAAGATCATTACGGAAACCTGTGGCTGGCAACATATGGCGGTGGTGTTATAAAACTGGATATTAAAACGAATAAATGGATATATTATGATGCTATTCTAGATAGTGAGAATCCCATCGTAAAAAGTAAACTAACCAGTGTGTATATAGATAGTCAGAGAAGAATTCTTTTCTCTAGCGAAGGAAAGGGTATTTTTATTTATGATGCAAAAAGAGATAATTTCTCAAATATATCCGAATCGGATGGTTTGCCTAACAATGTCGTTTATGGCATTCTCGATGACCCTTTTGGAAACCTATGGATCAGTTGTAATAAAGGGTTAGCATGTTTTAACTTGTCAGCACCTCAGAATTCCATATTGTACAATAAAGAAGATGGACTACAAAGCAATCAGTTTAATTACAAGTCAAGCTATAAGACCAAGAACGGAAAATTTTATTTTGGTGGTATAAACGGCTTTAATTCCTTTTATCCTCAAGATCTCAATGCAAACAAGAATATAGTAGTGCCTCCTGTAGAGATTACCGGAATAAGTCTATTCAGCAATTCTGATTCTGAAATGGAAGACGAAATACAAATTAAATTAAACAAGGGACAAAAAATAACACTGCCATACAATAAATCATCCTTTACAATATCATACGTCAGCCTGAGCTATGTTACTCAGACAAAAAATCAATATGCCTATAAACTGGAAGGAGCTGATACAGATTGGAATTACACAGGGAATAATAAAAGCGTGACATATGTCAATCTGCCTTATGGAAAATATTGTTTCTGGATAAAAGCAACAAATAATGATGGTTTATGGAACGAGACCGGAGCCAAAATAGAAATAGAAATACTTCCTCCATTCTGGCTTTCTCTACCGGCAAAGGCATTATACTTCATAATACTTATATCTTTAGTGTATATTGTCATGTCTTATTATTGGGCTAAGGATAGGAAGAAACGGCTACAACAACTGGAAGCATACAAAACCGAACAGGAAACCTTGGCATTCAAGTCGAAAATAGATTTCTTTACAACCATAGCTCACGAAGTAAGAACCCCGTTAAGCCTTATTACAGCACCATTGGAAGAGGTTATTAATACAAACGAAGATAATAGTGAGACTAAACAAAACCTTCTCATAATAGAAAAAAACTGTAATCGCTTAACCGTACTGATCAATCAATTACTCGATTTCAGAAAGATGGATTCCACTGTATATGTTGTAAATCCCGGGGACATTAACCTGAAAGAATTTATTTATGAGCTATATGAGCGTTTCAAAAAAACTGCTCAACGAAAACAAATAGACTTTATATTAAATTTACCTCAGGATAAAGAAATCAGGATAAATGCCGATGCCGATGCTTTGACAAAAATAATCGGCAATTTATTGACAAATGCGTTGAAATACACTAAAAACCAAATTATATTATCTTTAGCCTGTAACAGTGATAAATCATACACCATAACTGTCGAAGATAATGGAAGAGGGATATCCGACGACCATAAATCGCTGATATTCGATCCGTTTTTTCAGGTCCAGACTGAGGATCGTAATATAGGAACAGGCTTGGGATTGGCACTAGTAAAAAATCTGACCGATATCCTGGGAGGAACTATCGATGTAGCGGACAGGAAGGATGGAGGAACGGTATTCATTTTCCAATTTTCCGATATAGAACCATCATTTGAGAAGACACCATCTGTATTACCTGATCAATCTATAGCTCTTACAACCGAAAATGCACCCCACACAGAAGCAGGATACCAATTTTCAATCCTGATTATTGAAGATAATTCCGAGATGGCTCTATTTATAAAAAAGACTTTACTTAGCGATTATATAGTTGATTCTGCTCCAGATGCCACAATAGCATTATCTCTACTTGAAGAAAAGAGTTACGATGTCATTATATCGGACATAATGATGCCGGGTATAGATGGCATTTCTTTTACAAAGAAACTAAAGTCAGATATTAATTATAGCCATATTCCTCTGATATTATTATCTGCCAAAACAGAGAATGCTGTCAAAATAGAAGGATTGCTTTCCGGAGCCGACGTATTTATAGAGAAACCCTTCTCCACCTCTTTTCTCAAGGCCCAAATCCTAAGCCTGCTCGAGAATCGCAAAGCAATGCTGGAAGCGTTCAATCGTTCTCCATTAACATCCTATTCAGTTCTTGTCTCCAACAAAAATGACGAAATATTCCTCAACAAACTAAATGAAGAGATAGAAAAACACATATCGGAAGAAAACTTTTCCGTGGAATCGCTGACCGGTATACTCAATATCAGCCGTTCCAACCTGCAACGAAAACTGAAAACAATAAGCGGAGTAACCCCGGGTGATTATCTGCGAAACTACCGTCTAAGGAAGGCTTGCAAGTTACTGATAGAAACTGATATGCGAATCAATGAGGTTGCTTACAGTATAGGATTCAATTCTCCATCTTATTTTACGAAAGTCTTTCAGAAAAATTACAACATGTTACCTAAAGAATTCGTAAACAAGCATTTAAACGAAGGAAAGGATAAAATGTAACCAACTTTATCACAAAGACATAATCTCTATAATTTAATATCACCTAAAACAGAAAAGATAACAGATACCAGAAGTATGCCAGATTCTTACCGTATGAAGGCCTTAACCAATAATTTAACAAAATAATAGTTAGTATACATATTATTACGGAAATCTATCATTGTGTAATTATTGACTTATCAAAATTAATACTATTTTTGCAACTGTATATTGTAAATAAGACGACCCATTAAATAATTTACCTTTTGGCATTTGCACTAAGAACAAATGCAGCAATACTGTTTCCGTAGCATTTACAATTTAATGTTATATTAATTTAGATTGTCATAATACTGCACGTATGAGCAATAAGGCAAGAGAGAATGTAGCTGACTCTGCAAAGAAAAGGTACCGTAGGACTAAAAAAGACATTGAACAATCCCTGTTCGATGCTGCTATTACATTAATCGAAAATATCGGATTTAACAATCTCACGGTCAAAGCACTTAGCCAGGAAGCCAAAATAGATCCGCCTGTATTCTACAACAGGTATAAAGATATGAACGATTTTCTGGAAAAATTTGTTCGTAATTATGATTATTGGCTAAATGATAATATAAAATTCAATCAGGACAATCTTCATCCGGTAGTAAACGCCTATACTACCATAAATGCTATTGCAGAATCGCTATTGAATGATATTTGTATGCAAAGGCTAATAGCATGGGAGATAAATGAAAAAAATTATATTACCCAACGAACTGCACAAAACAGAGATATTAGTTCTAAGTATATAATGAACTTTTTTGACGAAAAGTTCAAGAATTGCGATATCAATTTTTCACATGCATCCTCACTTATAATAGGTGGGATAATATTCCTGATTTTACATCGGGGAGCAGGCACATTTAACTCCATAGATTATACTGAACAAAAAAATATTACAGAGCTAAAATCCAGTATAGAAAAAATAATACTCAAAATATTTGATGATTATGAAGAAGAGGCACCCTCTGCTGATGTTCCTCCATCAAAACAACAAGCTGTAAGCATTGCAAAAAAAACTAATAAAAAATAATGTTGAATATGATATTATAAAAATATCGACAGGATTAGGTGATAATATATTAGAAAAACTATATAAGAATTATTAGACTACCTTTCCCCATATAGAAACTACATATCACAAAAACTATATATCAGATCAGTTTCGTCGACTGTATAAAATTCAAGAATAAACTTTCCACAATAGGTGCTATATTCACTTCCATAGAGCTATTAACACTAATGGCTAAAGATTATATATTTTAGAAAAGGATCTATTTAACTAAATTCATCTATTTATTCCGGAATAATAAAACAAATTATATATAATATACAATATATTAAACAAGCTTACAAAACCAATATCTATTTGTAAAATAAATATTTTATATAAAAAAAACAAACATCTGTTATATAACATATTATATCAACAAAATAGTCCCACAGATATCTGTAGATAATATCACATATACGCAATTATAGTTATTCATAATATGAATCATAAAAAACTACTATTTTTTATATATTCATGAATAAACAAATTAAATACAATTGATGTTAATAGCTAATAAAAAGTATAAGATATTCACGACCTAAAAACTTGTACGATGAGAGTAACCATATGCTTGCTATTTTCTATTTCACTCCTTGCTTCATGTGTCAGAGAATCCCTACCAGAATGCCCTTATCAGTATAACATACAGCTAGTTGTAAAAGACAAGAACTACCTCAATAATTCGGGAACAGAAGGAAATATTGTTGACGAAAATCTGCCTTTCAACCAATATATCTCTAATATATACTATACATTAGAGAATATCAAAACAGGTAATACAAATATAAAGTCACCTATAAATAAAATATTGGGAGAAGAGAAAAGCACAAATATAATTCTGGACCATATGCCCGACGGACAATACCTGCTGACTGTATGGGGAAATGTAAATGAGTCTGTGATAGAAACTCTTGCTTTACATACTGATAATACAGAAAGTACTGATATATACCTTGGCTCTGCCACATTGAATATCATAAACGGATTAGCACAAGATACTATTTTAGGAATGGACCGGACAAAGGGCAAGCTATCAGTAAAGATGAATAATCTTCCTGAGTCTATTGTTAAAATAGATCAAAACATATCAAATATCTACAAATATGTAAATGCACAGCGATTGTATAGGGATATGGCAAATGTAAAAACCACATTCCGAAAAAGCACACAAGTATTAGATAAAACATCTACATATCTGGCTCCTACACTCAACAACGAAATATCTAAATTAACCATCTCTTTTTATACAACAGACAATTCTTCCCCAACACTGACTCTGCCTTCTATAGATTTGGAAATCAACAGGAACGACATAACAGAAGTCACAGTCAATTATAATTCCACACAGGATGAAATCGAAATATGGGTCTACATTGATAGTGAATGGACTCTTGTAAAAAAACTGAATATAAGTGAAATCGAAATATAAGATTACAAACAATTAGTTATTTATCAGGTTTAATTTTAATTTTTTATTGTTATGAAAAAGACTTTTTTTCTGCTTTTTGCAAGTGTCGCCTTTTTTGCTTGCTCTAGTGACGAACAAACTATAGACAATGGGCAAGACCCCGAAGGCTTAGTATTTGAAATTGCTGCAAAAACACAGCTTTCTACAACCAAAGCCGGAACCCCTGTATATAGCCAGGATGCATCACAAAGTGTTACACGTGTATCTGTTCACGCCTTCAAAAGTAATGGTACAGACTATCTCTATGTAAAAACATATGATATTTCAGACTGGACTGCAGGCTCTACATTCAAACGCTATGCTGTACCAATTGGAGACAAATTAGACGCCGGCGATTACAAATTCCTTGCAATAGGACGTGATGCATCAGATTTATACCAGTTACCAACATTGGGCTCCACCACCAAAATAGAAGATGTAACAGCAACTATCACAGCATCAGGCGACGAATCCGAAATATTTGCAGGAACAGTTCAGGCACAAGTATTATCGCAAGGTACACGCGTCAGCCTCACTATGACCCGCAAAATAGCGGGTATTCTGGGATACTTCAAAAATGTACCACAGATGCTGGATGGTAAAACAGTAAGATATCTCCGGCTGTCTGCCAGTGCAGGCAATAAAGTCGTAAACCTGGGATCTGGAATCGGTTCTACATCTGCAACTACCTACAATATAATCAACATTGACCTAAGCACACAAAGCGTTGCAAATGAGATGTATTCCGGCAATGACTTATCTTCTGCAGGAATTGTAAAATTGCCAAATTCTCAATTAAGCGGAGCATATATGATACCGGTAAGCGGAATTACACTAACCCTTGGTTTGTACGATGCTGCCAATGCCGTGATCAAAACATGGTCAGTAAGAGATGGTGCTTCCAGTACATTTAATATTACAGCTAATCACTTCTATTCATTAGGAGTAAAACATAAACCGGGAACAACAACAGGATCAGACCCTGGCGATCCGGGAGATGACGACGATGCTATTGACTTATTACAAGACCAAGCTATAACAATCACTATAGACCCGGCCTGGAATACAATACATCCGTTAACAATACAATAAACAATAAATAAATGAGGCTGCCTGAAAGGAACATCTGCTTTTGGGCAGCCCCATAAAACGACAAAGCCGTTATGAATAATAATATCTGTTTCAAATACGCAAAATGGCAGTGCTTACTATGGAGCATTGCAATTTTAATGCTCTCAGGATGCTCTCAGAATGAAATTGCTGAAGAACCAGACCGACAGATAATATCTGTACCTGTCGAAATAACCGGCTTGCAAACTAATAAGGAAAAATCGATAGAAACACAGCCATATACAGTCAATAGAGTATTACTGCTCCCTTTCAAAAAAATAGATGAAGGTATCTCTGCCAACAACGAAAGCAATTTTGCTCCTGACTATACAGCAGCCAGACAGGTAAATGTAAACGCACTGACTTCATATATGACAATGTTGAATCTTTCAGCCAACTCTACTTATAAAATACTGGTAATAGGATACAATCAGAACGATTATAACTTTAACGACCAGAGCAACGTAAACAATAAATTCAGTCTAGGTTCAGTAAGTAACCCTACCCTATTGAACAATATACAATTACTTACAAAATCAGCAGCATCTGTACCTGAATTTTTCATTGCGACATGCCAATCCTACAACAACACAAATGTTATCGGAGAATATTTTAAACCCTCACAAATAAAAACATTAAAGGGCAACTTAACTCGTCTTGTTAGTGGCCTTAACATAGAAATAACAAATATTCCTACCTATATTACTTCTATCACTCTAGTTGCAGAAAAACTTGTAAAAGGCATACAACCAGTCAGCACTATCGCAACCGTTGTCCAATCGGCTAGCGATGCTGACAATCTCAAAACATTTTCGACACAAATTCCGGCATCGGCAAAAGTGAGTTTCAATCATTATCTTCTGCCAACACTGGATCTAAATAAAACTAAACTTTACCTGGATGTAAAATATGGTATTTTCACAGAGAGATATATCATTAAAGTACCCGATACGGACGGAGTATCGTCCGGAAACAGCATAACCTTTTCGCCTAATCATGTTGTAAAAATATCCGGAAATTATTCGAACATAAATATCGGGTTTGTCCTAAGCTATAGTATAAACCTGGACGACGACAACTGGGACGGCATACAATAATTCGGATAAAACAAAGTTGCATATGAAAACAAAGATATTACTATTCAGCATATTAACATCGCTTTTCTTGACTAGCTGCGAAAACCGGGAAACGGATGACTTAATCGATATAGATGAAAAAGAAACCCCAACTTCGAACAGTCAGGTTCCTGAGGGACATTTTGTAGTCAACTTCGCGACTTCAACTTTTGATATACAGACAAAAGCAGCCGTAACCGGTCCCGACACAAGGGTACAACATATCCGTTATGTAATCTACAAATCGACCGGAGAATATGTAAAAGAAAAAACAGTACTATTACCGGCTCAGGGTACTCCTACGTGGCCTCTTGCTGTAGTAAGAGATACTTTGCCCAAAGGCAGTTACAAAGTGATATTCCTCGGAAATGTGGAAAAGACTTTGTTTCCTTATGCAACAAGCGGCTCATCTCAAAATTATGCGGATATTTTGTTAAATTATAAAACAACATATGCAGATGCCCGCATTGCACTTCCTCCGGTTGAATTCTCCAATAATGCAGAATACTATTGGGCCAGAGCATCTTTCTCCGATGCAGCACCCAACCCTAATATTTTATTACAACGGATAATAGGGATGTTGAGACTGCACCGGAATTTCGTTGACACGAATGATGCCGTAAACAAACTGGTTCAGAATATACTTACACAAGTAGGTTACAGAAATATAATAAAAACAGCTTTAACCGGGTCGTTAGCGAATCATTCAGATGGTATCTTGTATCCTTTGCTACGCCCCATACTGGTAAACCAACTGACCGGACTGCTGACTGCAGTCATCGACCCCCTGCTAAATCAACTTATTTTGGATTTAGCCGACCCTATAGCGAATGCTTTATACGATCAATTAGCACAGTCGCTTATCAATCAGATAGAACTGGCACTGGCTGCGAACGCCACAGGAAACGAAACAGGGCTTGCCTATCTGGGCCGGATATTGAATCCCTGGGCATATGGAGCCGAAGCTATTGTTACTATAGATAATTTCCCCAAGACAACAGACTTTGATCTTAACGTCAAAGACTATTACCCTGTAGGGCAAAGATTCAAATACGGACTAAAGACCGATACAGGTGGTACTGTAAATGACAGATTCGTAGCCATCAAAGGTCTTAATGGAAATTACGATGTTAAGAAGATAGACATACTGGCACAAGGATTAGTAGCCGGACTGGTAATAGATCAGGTTATTGACAGTAATCTGCTTCTGCCGGGAGCATTCATGGATATATCGGATCCGGTTTCGGCAACAGGTTCTAAAACCAATCTGAGATATAGAGCTGATTATTCATTCTTGGATTTACGCCTCAAATCATACACTCAGCAAACAGACGGCAATCACAGACTTACATTAACTGTAAAAATCGGTGATATCGCAAATATCGACGGAATCCTGGCAAATACAATCAGCACTGTTAAAAGTTTACCGGTACTTGGAGCTATAATAGGCCTTCTAACCAATGGCATCGTTAATTTAATTTTAGGTGATATCAAGGCCTTAACTGTTTCTGTGCCGGTCAATCTACCATTACTTGGCGTTGACAATCTAACTATAAGCGGAAGCTGGAGTACAGTCAATTCATACTAAATTAAAACAGAGAATATGAGAAAGATAATATTTATATCCCTTTTCATCTTGATTTTACCCCCATTACACGGACAAAACTTTGGCTTAAAAACAAATGTGCTGTATGATGTTACAACTACATTTAGTCTGGGCGCTGAGATCGGATTAAGCAAAAAAACATCTCTCGATATATCCGGGGCATATAATCCATGGGAATTTTCGGATGTGAAAAGAATGAAGCTGTGGTTGGTCCAACCCGAATTCCGGTATTGGTTTTGTGAAAGACTAAATGGGCACTTTCTTGGGCTGCATGCACACGCCGGGCAGTATAACTTCAGTGGTATAAATTTCTCGGAAAAGATGAAAAACGGGAACTATCAGGGTAACTTTTATGGAGGAGGAATAAGCTATGGTTACCAATGGATATTAAATAACCGGTGGGGGCTCGAAACTGCCATTGGCCTTGGATATACACATTTCAAATACGACAAATACCCGTGTGCCGAATGTGGTACGATAATCAAAAGTGATACTAAAGATTATTGGGGTCCGACAAAGGCTAGCATCAGCTTTATTTATTTCATATTTTAATTATATATTGTCTATGAAAAAGAAAAATATTTTCCTCTACATGCTGGCGATATTATTTTTCACCAATAATATTATTATAGCCCAACAAATTCACAATAATATACATGTGAGTGATGCCAAAGCCCGGCAAACCGGAAACAGATTGGTTATAGAAATGACTGTAGATGCAAGCAAGGCCAACTTACAACCAAACGAAGCAATCATACTGACTCCTGCGATCAAAGCTGATAACAATATAATGGAATTGCCCAAGATTATAATCAAAGGAAATACCAGATATAAGGCCGACAACAGGGTCCGATTCTTTCATAAAAAAAATACAGACAATAATACAATCTTACTAAAGAAATCAGAGTCATCTAAAGTTAGCTATACCCAAAACGTCTCTTTTGAAGAATGGATGAGAACAGCGTCATTAACTATCAAACAAGAGGTTACTGGCTGTGCAGAGTGTAAGAAAAATGAAGATTGGGATAATATCGGTGATGGAATTATAGTGGAGAAAGTAAACATAAGCAAGCCTGAAATCAGATTTACTATTTCTTACATAACACCCAAAACCGAAGCAGTAAAGAACCGTGATTATGAGGGTTCTGCTTTTCTCGATTTTCAAGTTGGAAAATCGGTGGTAATTCCGGATTTTCGAAATAACTTTAAAGAACTAAGTAAAATTGAAGACATTCTAGGTCAATTGAAAAATGATAAAAATGCCACTATAACATCCATTAATTTATGCGGATATGCTTCTCCGGAAGGAGGCTATGAACTAAACAGCCGTCTGTCGGCCTCAAGAACCCAAGCCTTGAAAAATTATCTTCAAAACAGATATAGCTTTGACAATAGTTTATTTAATACCAACTCGGTAGCTGAAGACTGGGTTGGCCTGAAGAAAATTGTTGAAGAATTATATCTTCCGGATAAGGACAAACTAATGGAAATAATTAATTCATCCTTAGCTGAAGATGCTAAAGAGCAAAAATTAAAAGTTCAGGCTTCTTACAGAACACTTCTCAACGAACATTTCCCCACATTACGCAGAGTAGATTACAAACTTAACTATATAGTGCGGGCATTCAGTATTGAAGAAGGTAAGGATATTGTGAAAACGAAACCCGGACAAATGAGTCTCAATGAAATGTTTCTTGTAGCAAACAGTTATGAAAAAGGGAGTGACGAATTTAAAGAAATATTCGATATAGCCGTCCGGGTGTTCCCTAAAGATATTATTGCCAACATAAACGCTGCGGCTATTGAACTGGAAAAAGGAGACACGGCTGCCGCTCACCGTTACCTTGATAAATATCAGGACATTCCTGATTCGTGGAATAATTTGGGTATCCTATATGCGCTTGAAGGAAATATGGATAAAGCCAAAGAACTTTTTCTAAAAGCTCAGATCAACGGTTCATCTGAAGCCTCTGGAAATTTAGAGAAAGTAAAGTTGTTAGAAAATTATGAGAAGGATATAAAAAATCAGAAATAAATTTAATTCAGCGAGTTGTTCTAATTCTTTGATCACAGCTTTTATATATCACATCGGCTTTACATTTTATTGACATCGCCTATATACCTGTTTTAAACAGATATATAGGCGATTTATTTCAAAATTGAGAAAAAAAATAGCCCTCACAAACACCGTTTATACGGATTATTTTTATTCCAGTTTTAATAAAACTAATTATTTAAATAAAGAGTACAAGGTAAAACAACTTTGTATTGTCCTTTTTCTCCCGATTGCTCATTCTTTTCCCGAATCTCTCCAAGTAAAATATCTATAGCGTTCTTGCCTATATCGGCAACCGGCATTCTTGCTATATTTATTTTTGGAGCTAATATTTTAAACAAAGAGACTCCATGTATACATGCCAGTTGAAATTGCCTGTTAAAATCTATTCCTCTATTATTAAAATAAAGGAAAGCCTCCAAAGCAAGTATGTGCGTGGTGAAAAAGAAACCATCTACATCCGGCACCTTTTCAAATATATTATCCAATATCTTCACTATTTTGGTCTCGTAATCTTCATATTCTACATTTCCTACCAGCGTGGGATTAAACTTGATTCCCGAATCTAATAACGCTTGTTTGTATCCCTCATTTCTCTCACCCATTGTCGTCAGATATGAGTTAGTTGTAATAAGTGCTATATTTTTACAGCCTCTACTCACAAGATGTTTTGTTAATTTGTAACTGCTTTCTTTATTATCAATAATAATATAGCTCGTCTCTAATTCAGGAAAATAACGGTCAAAGGTAACCAAGGGAAATTTCTCCAGCATAAGCCGCTCTATCTCTACTTTAGACCGCTTTGTCGGAGCTATAATAATCCCATCCACCCCTTTAGATTTAAACATCTGTATGACAAGCTCTTCTTTATTAAAATCGGATTCCGAACTTGCTATCATAAGAGAATAACCATGCAGATTGGCTTGATTTTCTATTTCTCTGGCTATGGAAGAATAGAAGAAATCGGATATGGAAGGCAAAATAAGGCCGATAGTCTTAGTCTGGCCTATATTAAGGCTCCGGGCTATTAAGTTAGGCTGATAATGCAACTCCTTAGCACAGTTCAGTACAATCTCCTGCGTATTCTTACTGATACCTTTTTTTTCTGCTTGTCCATTCAGCACCCATGATACTGTAGTTTTTGACAAGTTCAGTTTTTCTGCAATATCCTTGAGTGATGTTCTTTTTTTCATTTTCAATACGCAAATAAGATTGTTTATTCTATTGAACGGTTAAATATCGAATAATAACAAAACATATACAAGAAGATTAGATATTTAAATTAAATAATTAATTTATCATTATTGTTCGTCACATTTCTCTTATCTGAATCCTGTTCATAGTATTCATATAGGAGCAGGTCCAATTTGTTTTATCAAAGATTCATCTTGTATATGATTACCGATATCATCCTGTGCATTAAAAGCCTAGAAGTGATTATCAATATTATTCCGCTATACAAATATAACATTCAATTTAGATTTCTACAAAAATAGACTATTTTACTTTCACGGTAAAATTAAAATTCCTTTTTTATTTATAAGAGATAAGTCATATTAAAAAATACAACCTGACAATATGATTCATATATTATTTACATATAACTTAAATATCTATATATCATAAAATTAAATACAATATTATTTTTTAAATATATGTTCCTTCATTTTTAACAAATGTTAATCACGAAAGAAATTCGATCTTATTGTTGGAATTATTAAAATAAGCATTAAATTTGCATTACTTAACCGATTAAGTTAATTGTAAGTTTATCAAAATAAGCCATTAGAGGTACCATGACCTATTTATGCAGGAGATTTTATTTACTTGAGATTAGGAAAAGTACTTTTGTGTGTATCACACAGTATATATAAGAAGTTATGAATGCCTATATTAAAAGCCATCATAATATATGAAAAATACAATAAAACCATAATTTAATAACTTTGAAACAATTTATTAGCGAAGAATCCTCACTTTTGCGGACAAGTATAAAATGAGATTTTATTTTTTTGAATATCATACTAAACCGTTAAAGTTAATTCACCATATAATAATAAGATTATGCCTAAATCTAAATCAATCCTAGCTGTTTTATTGTCGGCAAGCCTTCTTTTAGTTCTTGTAGTGCAATCATGTCGCACCAAAAGCGTAAAAATAGACAATTTAAGGTGTGAATATATGCATAACCCCATGGGGATCGATGTGTCCAGCCCACGTTTTACATGGAATTACGAAACAGCTTCCGGTCACGATTTCAAGCAGGGAAGTGTCCAACTCCTTGTATCTAAAAGCCCGGACGCTCTTTCCGGCAAAGTTTCCGATAATGTATGGCGTTCTGAAATAATGAGCACAGAAGAATCTTTCATCACCACAGGCTCCGGCTATAAACTCGAACCAAACACCACTTATTACTGGCAAATCATAGCATGGGACAAAGAAAACAAACAGGAAATAACATCATCCATAGCTCAGTTTGAAACAGCCTTTATGCAGTCTTCAGACTGGCAGGCAAAATGGATATCGGACAGTGAAGCTATAGATAACCCGCAATCACCCATGTTGCGGAAATCTTTCGAAACAAGCAGTTATAAACAAATAGAAAAGGCCAGATTATATATCAGTGCAGCAGGATATTACGATGTATCAATTAATGGAAACCCTGTCGACACATCCGTATTTCTGGCACCGGGATACACGCATTACGACAAGCGCAACCTGTACAACACTTATGATGTAACCTCACATTTACAATCCGGTAAGAATGTCATAACATCCCTTCTCGGAAATGGATTCTACAATGCATTTGCTCCGGTTGCAACATGGAGTTTCGAACAGGCACGCTGGCGCAATCGCGCGTTGATGATCTGTGAATTACATATTACTTATACAGATAATACAAAAGATGTCATAGTATCTGACTCTACATGGAAGGTTTCCCCATCAGGGCCTTATACGCAAAACAATATTTATAGCGGAGACACGTACGACGCAAATAAAGAGATCGAAGGATGGGACAAACCTGCATTCGACGACTCTGCATGGCCACAGGCAAAAATAATGAAGGCTCCGTCAGAGCACCTGGTTGCTGAAACAGAACCCGTAATAAGAAAAGTAAAGAATATACAACCAGTAGCGGTAAAGTCTTTTGGCGACACTGTGTTTGTGTATGATTTTGGAATGAATATGACAGGTACGTGCCAGCTGAAAGTAAAGGGCGAGAAAAACACAAGAATTGAAATGCAATATGGTGAACTCCTGAGACCTGACGGGCGTATAGAAATGCGGAATCTCGACATCTATTACAAACCGCTTCCGGGACTGGCTTTCCAGACAGATGTCCTCATTCTTAACAGCAAAGAGCATGTTTTCACTCCTAAATTCTCATACAAAGGATTTCAGTATGTGGAGGTACGTTCAGACCGTCCGGTAAAACTCGATAAAACAAATATAACAGCGCTTAACTTCCATTCCGATCTGAAAAAAAACGGGCATTTCAGCTGTTCCAACGACTTGCTGAACCGGATATGGGAAGCCGCAAACAGGTCATATTTATCAAATATAATGAGTATCCCGACAGATTGCCCTCAACGTGAGAAAAACGGATGGACAGCAGATGCCCATATCACAATGGATCTCGGATTATTGAATTTCGACGGTATTCGTTTTTACGAAAAATGGATCGAAGATTTAATCGATAATCAAACTCCGGAAGGACGCATCTCCGGCATTATCCCAAGCTCCGGTTGGGGATATGACGATTGGATCGGCCCGGTGTGGGACGCAGCCATGTTTATTGTCCCAATGGCTCTATACGACTATTACGGAGACAAACAAAGCATAAGCAGAGTATATGATACTTGCCAGAAGTATCTGGCATATCTGGCAGCACGTGAAGACAAAGACGGCTGTGTCACCTATGGAATCGGAGATTGGGTACCATACAAGACCCAAACGCCGACTGAATATACGACATCGTGTTACTATTATCTGGATAATCTTTATATGTCCAAATTTGCTGATATACTGGGACGTGACGGGGCAGCCTATAAAGAAAAAGCTGACAGGCTGAAACAATTGATAAACAATAAATATTTCGATTCGCAGAAAAACACCTATGCCAATGGATCGCAGACTTCACAAGCATTAGCCCTTTATCTGGGAATAGTACCCGATGGACAGGAACAAGACGTAGCAGACAATTTGTACAGGATAGTAAAAGAAAACAACGGATATCTCGATTTTGGCGTATTAGGAAGCAAAACCGTACTGAGAATGCTATCAAAATACGGCTATGCGGATATGGCCTACCAGATGGCTTCTAAAGAAGATGAACCATCATGGGGAGCCTGGATAAAAAAAGGATTCAATACAATGCCCGAAACATGGACGCTATCCCCCGAATTCAGGGACGCGTCTATCAACCATATGTTTTTGGGAGATATCAATGCCTGGATGTACAATGTGTTGGCAGGCATAAACTATGACCCCGAGATTCCCGGATTTAAACACATACTTATCCGGCCTCACTTTGTAGAAGGTCTGGATTGGGTGAAAGGAGAATATAATTCAATCAAAGGACTTATCCGGTCCGAATGGAAACGCGAGGGGAGTAAAATCCGGCTTGAAGTAGAGATTCCCATCAATACTACCGCCACAATCGAAGTCATGGACAAGAAGATTCCTGTTGAAGGAGGTAAACATACATTCAAATTTTAAGAAATAAACAAATGAAAGGAGGTAAGGATATGAAAGTATAAGTAACCTGAATGCAAAAATATTAAAGGCAATTTACATCAGTAAAAAATAAATTAAATAATCTTCATCAATGAAAAACAAGCTTAATTGTTATCGAAAGGTATTTTTGGTAATGTTTATGTCCCTTTTGTTTATAAACATTGTACATGCTCAAAATATATCGACAAATGGCAATATAAAAGGATCCGTTTTTGACAAAAAAGAGGAACCTATTATTGGTGCAACAATAATAAACAGTATAACAAAGGCAGGGACCGTTACAGACCTTGATGGACTGTTTACTATTGCCGCACAACCGGGTGAAACGCTCACTATATCTTATATAGGTTTCAATTCCAAGACAGTACGGATTGGAACTGAAAAAGAATATCAAATAGTTTTAGAAGAAAATACCTCGCTGCTGGATGAAGTCGTTGTTATCGGATATGCGACTCAAAAGAAGAAACTGGTAACAGGCGCGACATTACAGGTAGACGGGAACAGAATAAAAGAATTGCATACGCCTAATCCACTGACAGCCTTACAAAGTATGTCTCCGGGTATGCAGATAACCAAGACGTCCGGAGAACCCGGATCTTCATACAAAGTTTATATCCGGGGGATGGGAACTATCGGAAATGCCGATCCGCTCTACATCGTGGATGGTGTACCCGGAAATATATCGAATATAAATCCTGCGGATATCAAATCTATAGATGTATTGAAAGATGCGGCATCCGCTGCAATCTATGGAGCACGTGCAGCCAATGGCGTGGTACTGATAACCACACACCGCGGAGAAGGCGAAGACAAGGTGCGTATCGCTTACGATACATATCTGGGTTTTTCGAATGCTCCCGACTATAAATGGTACAGTGATGCTACCACACAGGCAATGCTGGATGATGAGTATTCGAAAAACACTTACGGGTACGGAATCAATTTTTCCCAGATGGTCCCTCACTGGGATAAAATACTATCGGGGGAATGGAAAGGTACCAACTGGTACAAAGAAATAAAGAACAAAAATGCGTTCTCGCAAAACCACTCTATAACAATATCGGGAGGAAGTAAAAAATCGTCCTATTTTACCAGCTTCTCATATTCATCACAGGAAGGGACTCTCGGCAAGCCCGTACAAACAAAACAGGATAGATATACTTTTCGCCTGAATGCAGACCAGACTCTATTTTCCGCAAACGGACGGGACATCGTACGCATGGGAGAAACAATCAATTTTGTGTATGCCAACAAAGACGGGTCATTAAGCGGAAGATCTACCGAAGGATTGGGCGCGTTGGGTATGATAATGGGAGGAAGCCCCTTTATGCCTATATATGACGACAATGGAAATTATCATGGACCTATCGCATATGCCCCATATGCTCCTAACCCGATTGCATATCTGGTGTATAACAGTAACAATACCAAAAAGAATTACCAGTTAAATACAAATGCATTCATAACAATCGAGCCTGTTAAGAATCTAGTATTCCGCTCAAATTTCGGTTTAACGATGGATGGGGAAGAAAGCAGGTCTTATATACCTCGATATAATCTGGCACCCGAATACACAAGCCAGGAAACAAAAGTAAGCCAGGATATATCACTGGGATTCAGCCGAATGACATTCGAGAATACCCTGAACTATAAATTCTCACTGGATGAAAACAAACATAACTTTGATGTATTAGCTGGTACGAGCGCCGAAAAAGGAGGATTGGGAACAAGTGTTTCCGGATTTAATACCAACTCTATTTTTGAAGGATTCAAATATGCCTATCTTATAAACACACCTAAAGTAAGCGAAACCTCGACACGCCTGGGTGGTTCGCCTTGGAGCAGGTCGGCATTGCTTTCATATTTCGGACGTATCAATTACGACTTCAAGGAAACCTATATGCTATCCCTTATTGCACGTTCCGATGGCTCTTCAAACTTCGCTCCGGGAAAACGCTGGGGGTTCTTCCCTTCTGTTTCAGCCGGTTGGGTTATAAGCAACGAGAAGTTCATGGAGCCATTCAAAAAGCATCTTAATATGTTCAAGCTCAGAGCAAGTTGGGGGCAGAACGGAAATCAAGCAATCTCCCCATTCCAATATGTAGCAAAAATGCGGGTAGGCGGACAAAACACAGGTGATTATTCAAGTGTAGAGTACAGCTATTATTATCCGGGAGTGGATAAAAACAGTTATACGATTGCTTCATATCCGATCAACCTGCCCAATCCTAACATTACGTGGGAAACCTCGGAACAGCTAAATCTCGGCTTTGATGCCTTATTGCTGAAAAACAGATTATCATTCAATTTCGATTGGTATCGCAAGACAACAAAAGACTGGTTGGTAGCTGCGCCTGTACTTGGTTCATACGGAGCTAATGCACCCGATATAAACGGAGGGGATATAAGAAATACAGGTGTAGAATTAGCTGTAGTATGGAGAGACCAGATCAGTGATTTCAGCTATGATATAAACGTCAACTGGGCGTATAACAAAAACCGGGTAACCCGCATCGCTAACGAGGAAGGAATCATTCACGGCAGCGCGCGGACTGTCGGCACGTGGAGTCCCGAATTCTATCGCGCGCAGGTAGGCTATCCTATCGGCTACTTCTGGGGTCTGAAAACTGATGGTATATTCCAGAATCAGGATGAGATCGACGCTTATCGCAATTCGAAAGGAGAGCTGGTTATGCCGAATGCGGTACCGGGCGACGTCAGATATGTGAATCAGAATGACGATGGCGAAATCAATGAAGAAGACCGTGTATTGATCGGTGACCCTAACCCCGACGGAATATTTTCGTTCTCATTCGGAGGAGCATGGAGAGGATTCGATTTCCGGGCATCATTCTCGGGTGTGTACGGCAACCAGATATACGGAGGCCAGCATGACCCGCTGGATCGCTGGCATGGAGAAGGCACTTCCAACAAGTGGCCAAGGCTGGGACAATCGGCATATACCAATATCGTTTCCGACCTTCATTTATACGATGGGGATTATATCCGGTTGAATGACCTTACCATCGGTTATGATTTCGCAACCTTACTAAAGAAACAAAATATCTTTTCTCAAGTACGGCTTTATCTTACAGGGCAAAACCTGTTTACATGGACAAAATATACCGGACTCGACCCCGAAATAGGCGCCGGCCCTACAGGATGGATGAGCGGTATAGATCATGGATTCTACCCGAACTCCCGTACATTCTTATTTGGTCTTAATCTCAAATTTTAAAATCTAAGGCAAAATGAAAAAGATAATCATAATATTAATTTCTGTCTTTATAGTTAGCTGTTCCGATTTCCTGGACACAGATCAATTAACACAGAAAGACTCATCGAACTACCCCCAAACCCCGGACGAGGCATATACCGCGCTGATGGGCGTCTACAATGCTTTCGGGTCCCGTGTGGGGGGTGGTGAAACCGAACATTCCTTCATCGTTCTAAACCTCATGGCTGACGATATGCTGGGTGGAGGAGGAAAAGACGACCTTACGGCTCATGCTATCGACCTTTTCAAATTGACATCGAGAACAATGTATACCGACCTCTGGGAATGCACATGGCGTTCGGTTTACAGGGCAAATTTACTACTCGGTTCTCTGGACAATATAGAATGGCCAACCCCCGAATCCAGGAACAAGATAGAGGGTCAGGTACTCTTCTTACGCGCTTTCACCTACTTCCGTCTGTGTTCCATGTTCGGGCCGGTACAATTAGTAACAAGCCCCGAGCCGGTAAACTTTCCACGGGCATCGGCCGAAGATATATATGCGCAGATGGGAGCTGATTTGAAACGTGCAATCGAAATATTACCTGCCACTAAATTTCAGGATATACCGAAAACTGAAAACGGGCTGGCCACACGCTGGGCCGCTCAGGCTCTGATGGCCCGTGTCTTCTTGTTCTACACCAATTACTACAAACAACCCCGGATGGGAGATATTACAAAAGATCAGGTAATAGGCTGGGTGGATGATTGTATTGCCAACAGTGGGCATGACCTGCTTCCCGACTTTAGAAACTTATGGCCATATTCGATAGTAATGTCCGGCAAAACAAGATCCGATTACAAATATGCGGCGGACAATAACCTGAAATGGATAGGCGAGAACGGGGACAATTATGAAACTATTTTTGCTATCAAATGCTCAACCGCAGCTCAGGGCAATAATTACGACCGCCGGAACACTGTAAACCTGCACTTCGGGTTCAGGGGAAACCAAGACTTGGTGCCTTTTGGCTCAGGTTGGGGTAAAGGGCCTGTCAACAGCAAATTCTACAATGAATGGCCTAATGGCGATGTGCGGAAAAGAGGCTCGGTACTTGATGTTTCGGATGCAACACACGAAGGCGAAGGCTCCACCACCAAGTACAAATGGGGGCAAGCCTATCAATGGAATGAAACGGGCTATTGGTCAAAAAAATATATGCCGGTCAATGTATACGACGATAAAGGAAATATCGTATCCTACAGTTCTATCCTGTGGAATATGCCAAACGACCCGCAGTTCAACAGCACTCAGGATATTGTCCTGATCCGTTTTGCCGACCTCCTGTTAATGGGCGCGGAACTTGGTGGTCCCAAAGCGCAGGGATATATGGACCGTGTGCGTGGGCGTGTAGACCTGCCAACTGTTCCGGCAACATTGGAAAATATCAAAAACGAACGTAAATACGAACTTGCATTCGAAGGCATACGCTGGCTCGATATATTACGATGGGGAGACGCGGAAACCATTGTTAACGATATGAATGATATAACCTTGAAAAATAATAGCCAGAATGCCACATATAAAATAAAATTCCGTCCGGAAACAGGAGGATTCCTGCCTATTCCGGAAGCCGAAATAACATTGTCGAATGGAGTCTTGACTCAAACACCGGGGTGGAACAGCAACGATGCCATGCTACAGCCGGGTGAATAAGAAAAAGAATAATTATGACTATAATTAAATACATATTATTAACCCTATTAACCGCAATCCTATATATGGGGAATATGGCAGCCTCACCAGGCAATATTCCCTTGAATGGAAGATGGCAGCTTTCGTACTGGAAACAGCCGGCTGAAGCAATTGTTACCCCGCAAGCTATCAATGATATGCAGGTGGAAACAATAGAAGCGACTGTTCCGGGAAATGTAGAGCTGGACCTGATGGTTGCCGGATTGATTCCCGACCCGATGACAGGAAGTAATGTGAACGCCCTGCGAAAATATGAAAATTATCAGTGGTGTTACACAAAAACATTCGAGACGCCATCGACACAAAATGGTCAACGGCTCGAACTGTTCTTCGGAGGAATAGACTGTCTGGCCGATATATGGCTGAACGGGGAGAAAGTGGGAGAAGCCGCAAATATGCTGATCGAACACAAATTCGATATAACCGACCATCTGAAAAGCGGAGAAAACACCCTGCAGGTTATAATCAGGTCGGCGGTTATGGAAGCCCAGAAACATACACTAGGCACATTCAGCATCGGCAATTTTCCTGCCGAGGAGGCTGTTTATATCCGGAAGGCTCCGCACATGTACGGATGGGATATTATGCCCCGTCTGGTCAGTGCCGGATTGTGGCGCGATGTTGAGCTTCGGGTACTGAATCCTACCCGCCTGAAAGATGTGAACTGGATGACCATCAGCATAGATACGGCAGCCCACACTGCACGTATTTTCACTGATGTGCAACTAATCATGCCTTTCGACAAATTCGACAAAGTCAAAGTTCAATTCACTCTCCGCCGTAAAGGGAAAGTCGTATATCAAAATTCGCAGCCAGTAAGTACTCCGGCTTTCCGCCATATATTCGAACTGGATAATGTCGATTTCTGGTGGCCGAGAGGTTATGGCGAAGCAGCCCTCTACGATGCCAGTGTACAGTTAATAGATTCGGATGGTAAAGAGTTGGATACTAATAATTGCAAAATCGGAATCCGCACCGTAAAACTGGACATGGATGACATCAATCTTCCCGGTAAACCCGGACAATTCCGTTTCATAGTGAATAATGAACCGATATTCATTCACGGAACCAACTGGGTACCGATGGACGCGTTGCATAGCAGGGACAAATCACATTTGAATACCATGATCGATATGGCTGTGGATATCAATTGCAATATGATCCGCTGTTGGGGAGGCAATGTTTACGAAGATACCGCCTTCTTTAACCTTTGCGATGAAAACGGAATTCTCGTATGGCAGGATTTTGGGATGGGTTGTACATTCTATCCGCAACGGGACGATTTCGCTAAAATGATCGAGCAGGAGGTTACTTCTGTCGTACTCAAATTCCGCAATCACGCATCTCTGATTCTTTGGTCAGGCAACAACGAAAATGACCTTGCGATGCGCTGGACACTGCAACCACTGAATATCAATCCGAATAAGGATGTCATAACCCGTAAAGTTATCGCCCGCGTTCTCTACGAATTTGACCCGACACGCCCCTACCTGCCAAGTTCTCCCTATTATAGCGAAGCTGTATGGGAACACGGAGGAGGTGATGAACTCTTGCCGGAAAACCATCTATGGGGGCCACGAGGTTATTATAAAGAGCCGTATTACACGAAGGCCAACTGTCGCTTCGTCAGCGAAATAGGGTATCATGGATGTCCTAACGTAGAAAGCCTGAATAAAATGATGACCAAAGATGCTGTGTATCCCTGGACTAAAGATAAAGAATGGAATGACGAATGGGTTACAAAATCGACACGCCGCTTTCCATCCCAGGGAAAAACTTTCGACCGTAACAATTTAATGCTCAACCAGGTGAACCTGATTTTTGGCGAAGTACCAGCCAAGCTCGAAGATTTCGCTTTCGCATCACAGGCCGTACAGGCCGAAGCCATGAAATTTTTTGTAGAGCTGTGGCGCGGGCAAAAGTTCAGCCCCAAAACCGGGATAATCTGGTGGAATCTGCGTGACGGATGGCCAATAATTTCGGATGCCATTGTAGATTACTACAATTCGAAAAAAATGGCGTACTATTTCATCAAAAACGCACAGACAGACCTTTGTGTACTCATAAACGACCCTGTCGATAACGCTTATCCCCTGATTGTTACCAATGATACCCGCAACGCTCAAAAAGGGCAGGTAGTAGTAATTGACGTCGCATCGAACAAAGAAGTATATAAGGGAGACTTCGAGGTATCGGCAAATAGTATGAACAAAATAGCTTCATTGCCTCAGCAAAAAGGACAAGGAATACTTCTCATCAAATATAAAGTGGGGCAGAAAGAATTCAGCAATCATTATTTATACGGAGAAGCTCCTTTCAATTTGCAAGAATATAAAAAGTTATTAAAAAAGACAGGATTGTACCCTAGCAT
This sequence comes from Dysgonomonas gadei ATCC BAA-286, assembly GCF_000213555.1. Classification (GTDB taxonomy): domain Bacteria; phylum Bacteroidota; class Bacteroidia; order Bacteroidales; family Dysgonomonadaceae; genus Dysgonomonas; species Dysgonomonas gadei. The sequence goes on along the minus strand of NZ_GL891984.1, from coordinate 238,171 downwards.
TAAGTAGTTATATGGAAGATAATTTATTAGGAATTGATATAGGAGGCACTAAATGTGCTATCGTCTACGGAAAAAGAATAGGTTCTGATTTACAGATAGTAGATAAAATAAGAATAGAAACTACTGTAGTTACAGAGACTATCAGCAATATAATAAGCGAAGCAAAAAAAATGATGGCACGCTATAATCTCACCGCCGATACAGTCCGCGCCATAGGTATTAGCTGCGGCGGACCACTCGACAGCAAATCGGGGACAGTTATGTCTCCGCCCAATCTGCCGGGATGGGACAATATACCTATCGTGAAAATCATAGAAGATCAGCTTGGCATAAAAGCCGGATTACAAAACGACGCCAATGCATGTGCATTAGCCGAATGGAAGTTTGGAGCCGGCAAAGGAACAGAAAACATGATCTTTCTTACATGCGGGACAGGACTTGGAGCGGGAATCATTCTTAATGGCTCTTTATATTCGGGGACAAACGACAACGCAGGAGAAGTAGGGCATATCCGTTTGACGGAAAACGGGCCTATAGGATATGGCAAAGAAGGCTCGCTTGAAGGATATGCCAGCGGAGGAGGAATTGCTCAATTGGCCCGTAGCATAGCGGAAGATGAAATGAACCGGGGAGGCCATGTTTCATGGTGCCCGTCCCGTGAAGATTTAGATATGATAACTGCCAAGCTGGTTGCCGAAGCCGCCGACGCAGGCGACAAACTCGCCCTGAAAGTGTATGGAACATCTGCGTCTTATTTGGGAAAAGGGCTGGCCATTTTAATAGACATTCTAAATCCCGAGCTTATTGCCATCGGCAGCATATATGCCCGCAACAAGGATATGATGGAGCCTTACGCATTGGAACAAATATCAAAGGAAGCGCTGGAAGGTGCAAGAGAAGTTTGTAAGATAGTTCCGTCTGCCCTTGGGGAAAATATCGGAGATTATGCAGCCCTTTCCATAGCTGCCAATTTAATCGATTAAAAACAATTTTATGAAAGATTTGATAATAGAAAGCTCTGAAGCTATACTGAAAGAAGCTGATATATTCTGGAATAATCCGGGAACAATAGATACAATCGAACGGGCTGCCGCACTATTGTCCGAAGCGTTGGCGAACGGAAATAAGATAATCAGTTGCGGAAACGGAGGGTCGCTATGCGATGCCATGCATTTCGCAGAAGAACTGACCGGACGCTACCGCAAAAACAGAACATCCCTGCCTGCCATTGCAATAAATGATCCTGCATACATAACATGTGTAGGGAATGATTTTTCGTTTGATGAAATATATTCCCGCTATGTGGAAGGAGTCGGGAACGAAGGAGATGTGTTATTGGCCATCAGTACCAGTGGTAACTCGGGTAATATCGTAAAAGCCGCAGAAAGCGCCCGGTTGAAAAAGATGAAAGTTTTGGTTCTGACCTCTACCGGCAATAATCGTCTTTCTTCTTTGGGAGATGTTGTGGTGGCCGCGCCGAAGGCCGATTATTCCGACCGGGTACAGGAGATACATATTCAGGTAATACATATTTTGATTCAAGCGATAGAAAAACAACTGGGTTTTGAATAACTGAATTTATAAAAAGATAATCAATGAAAACACTGAAATATTTTAAACAGACCTTCCTTATAGGTTTGACTTTAAGCATGGTAACCATTTCAAGTGCCTGCTCGAATATAGATGAAGGTTATAATAGTATTCCATCCAATTTTTATCCGGTGGAAGTGAAAGAATCGACAGGAGTAAAACTGGTAGGAATGGGAGTCGAACTGGATCCGCATTTCTTCTCTCAGAACTTAACCCGTCCACAGGACGGATCAAAAGCTGAGGATTGGAATATAGTGAAAGAACGAGTAAAGAAAATGAGTATCCAGAACTTCCGCGTAATGGTACAGCCTCATTGGTGGGAGCCGCTGAACGACAACGATGATCCCAATGTTGCGGATATGAGTAAATTCACATTCGACTCTCAGGAGATGCAGTCATTGTATAAAGTGCTGGAACTGGCACAGGAGAACGATGGAGAAGTAACACTTGTCTTATGGGGTTGCCCTGTGAACATGGACCTGATAGCAGGGACACCGACCGGAAAGCATTTTCTTTGCGACAGCAGGCCGAATGCGCCTTGGGTCTGCGGAACCGACAAATATGAAGAATTTGCAGAAAACTTTTCGGTATTGGTCAAATACCTGATCGAAACGAAAGGTTTTACATGTGTGAAAGCGATAACTCCCTTCAACGAACCGGACAGCCATACAGCCAATTACGGGAGAACAATGTGGCAAGGAGAGCCGGACAGCCATCCTGACCAATACGCTCCTATGGCAAAGGCTTTGGATGCAAAATTTAAGGCTATGGGTGTTCGGGACAAAGTCCGGTTCAATCTGTCGGATAATACGGACGGCAGTCCGAATTATCTAAAATCATGTGGTGAAACTCTACAGGCAGAAGCAGATTTGTTTAATACCCATACTTATATATTCGGATACACAACGCCGAATGCAGACATCGTTAACTGGGAAAAAAACAATGTAGCCATGTCGAACGGGAAAAAACACTTTATCGGTGAGTTCGGCTCCAATCAGACTTCGGGGTCTTCCCGTCAATTGGATATTGATAAATACGAACGGGGAGTATTGTTGACCCGTATTGCGGTCAACCTGCTTAACGGAAGCGCAGCAGGCGTAAGCTACTGGTCGCTGATAGATCAATATTACAGCAGAAATGGCAGTTACTCGGAAATGCAGCAGCTCGGCCTGTGGAAATATGTAAAAAAAGCTTATGAACCCGACCCGGAAATTTATAACGCTATAAAAGAAGACTATGAGGTCAGACCGCATTATTATGCATATGGCATGTTGACCCGCTTTATCAAAAAGAACGCGGAAGTGTTCCCGTTGGATCTGAATGAAGACCTTGTTGCCGGAACGGCCATTTTGAACGAGAATAATAAATGGGTGTATATTTTTGCCAATGGTTCGGAACACAATAAGCCTGTAGAAATTATCAATAGTAAATCTCAGGCAAACGGGGAATATGCCGTTTACAAATATGTTGAAGGAAGTCTTCCTGCCGGGGATGATCTCATACAATCTTCGGAAACTATCAATATTAAAGACAAGGCTTCATTCAGCATTCCGCGCTCCAGTGTATTAATATTAGTTCAAAAATAAACAATAATTAAAACCGAATAAGATGCATAAGTTTAGATTATTAATATTATTGGTTTCGCTAACTTGTTTTTGGAGTTGCGATGATGTAACCGAATATGATTTATCGTTCGGTATATCCGGCGTTGTTATTCCCGAATATGAAGATGGTATTCAAGGCACGGAAGTGACAATCGAAGGACGTGGTTTTCAGTCCGGTGACCGCCTGCATTTGCGTCCGTTACTCAAACCGCTTGATAATTCTTTCGACATAGATGTGGAAATAAAAGAAGTGACATCTTCCCATCTGAAGTTCTTATTCCCTCTCAATGCACAGGAAAGCGGATATTCATTAGTGCTCATCAGAGGAGATAAAGAGATATCGCTGGGTAGCATGCAGCAATGGTTGCCTAAAGGATGGGTAGCGGATGTAAATCTGCGAAATTCTTTGAAAGTAATAGGGCCGCAGCTTTTCGACGCTCAGGACAGTCTAAAACTTTCCGTAGCGGCTGACTTCGAATTCGAAGGTGGAACACTGAATGTTTCGGGTAAAGGAATTACCAACTTAAGCGGTTTGGAAAACTTCCCTAAATTGAAAACACTCTGGGCTACCGACAATAACCTTGGTAATATCGAATTAATTGGAATGAATGGTATTGTCAGCATCTTTGCATGGAGCAGCAATATTACCAGCATGAATATACAGTCTAAAACATTACAGACATTATACATGGGTAACAATCCCCTTACGGAGCTTGACCTGAGTAAATGCCCGGCATTGCTTAGTATTGTATTGGACAACATCAAGTTTCGAAAATTGGATATAAGCAGCTGTATGTGTTTTGGCTCATTCGACAATTTCAAGTTTGACTTCGATACCAGTCAGGAATGTCAATTACTGGTGAGCAACATCTGGTTCTGGCACATGGATATGTTCAACAGATCTACATCTGTAAGAACTGCCGGCTTGTCGGGAGTGAAGGTAACGACAATAGGCCTTGACCGGGAAGTTGTATTCGACAAAATCAATTGGGGGAATACAGGTACGGCAGCAATGCCTGACGCCAATCTGCGTACTATAATGAAAGGTTATTGTCCTCAGGCTTTCAGTGGGAATGATATTATAATCAGTGAAGCCAGAAATGCCAAATTGCCTACAAATCTGGCTAACAAGCTGGATATATCGAACAAAAATATAACATCGCTGGACGGTTTGAAATATTTTGACGACGTATGGCATCTGATATGTGACAACAACAATATAAGCGAGATAGACATGGCCGGATGGTTCAACCTGACAACCATATCGGCGAAAAATGCAGGACTGACTTCGTTCGTAACAAAAGACCAGCCGTGGCTGAGAGATATAGACCTAAGCAACAATACTGCATTGACACATATAGATATGCGTGGTATTTCATTGCTTAGCAACTATGATATCCGGTTCATAGCCACAGGATGCCCGATAGAGTATCTCGATATACGCAATGGATATGCCTGGTCTACATGGGGACAGAGTGGCGATAAACTGGCTTTCGATTTTACAACGAATACGTCCAAATCGCGCATACTGAAAGTAGAAACCGCCGACAACGGAGGTTGGAGCAGTACATGGAACTCAGGAGTAAACCCTGTACAGAAAGCAATCGAAGCCGGCGTGCGTGTCGAATACTATAACTGGACAAATGCAGCTACGGGCAACTATGGAGAGCTTTTAAAAACGGTCAACTAAAAGTATAATCAAAACATTCCAAGCTATCCCGGAATTAGTCCGGGATAGCTTTAATCAAACGAATTTGTAAAGGATGAAAAATAATACTTCCGCCATAAGAATTCTATCCGTGATGTTCGGTTTTTTCATTATGGGATTTGTAGATATCATCGGGATTTCTACAAATTACGTAAAGAATGACTTCAGTCATCTCACCGATTCCATGGTGAACCTTATATCACTATCCTGTTTTTTCTGGTTTCTGATCTTATCTATCCCTACCGGGATGCTGATGAACAAGATAGGCCGAAAAAAAACAGTGCTGATAAGTTTTGCATTTCATGTACTGGCTATGTGCCTGCCACTGGCCGCTTACGATTTTACTACTGTACTTATTATGTTCGGGCTGATCGGAATCGGCAACACATTGCTACAGGTATCGCTCAACCCTCTTGTAGCCGATGTTGTAAACTCCGATAAGCTGACCGGCACCCTTACTCTGGGGCAGTTTGTGAAAGCGGTAAGTTCCTTTATCGGCCCTATTCTGGCAGCATCCGTAGTAGGTTCCACTCTGGGATGGAGAATGATATTCCCTATATACGCCGGGCTATCTCTCGTTGCTTTCATATGGCTGAGCTTCACCCCGATAGAAGACAGGCGAAGTGAAAAATCGAATATTTCGATAAAAGACACACTCGAGCTGTTCAAGGACAAATATATCGTAGCCTTTTTTATTGGGATACTCGTACTGGTCGGTGTCGATGTAGGAATGAATATGACTTTCCCTAAGCTGTTGATGGAAAAAGCCGGGCTTTCGGTCGAAGACGCAGGTATGGGCAATAGCGTATATTTTCTTTCCCGCACAGTGGGCGCTTTCTTAGGCGGGATATTGCTGATGAAAAGTTCCGAATCGAAGTTCTTTATCTACAGTGTGTGGATAGCGTTGGCAGGATTAATCCTTCTATGCATCAACGCCAACCTGTGGGTAACGCTGGCCTGTGTCGCGGTTTTCGGTCTGGGCTACGCCAATCTGTTCTCGATCATATTCTCGCTGGCATTGAAGCGCATTCCCGAAAAGGCAAATGAAATATCGGCCCTGCTGATTGTCGGAGTCTCGGGGGGAGCTATCCTGCCTCCTGTACTAGGCGTTGTCACAGACGCGTTCAAAACTCAGGTATCGGCGATCATTCTCATAGCTGCCATATGGTGCTATATGTTGTGGCTGATCAGCATCGTCAGAAAAACCAGTAAATAGAAACATTGGAATCAATAAAAAACATTACAAATCTGTTGTACAAAATAAACGTTTCATGATAAAAAATATTTGCAGTAAAACAATCATTATATTCCTCATTTTTATCTGCGCAACAATCAGTTCGAGAGGACAAACTACGGCTAAGATAACAAAGGCTCCCGTCAATGTGGAGAATCTGGTATCAGCTCTGTTTGCCAAAGGGAAGACTCCTCCTTTCTCCTTCGTATACGGCGGAATCTCATCGAAAGAGTTTATCCGCAAATGGAAGCACTCCATAGAGAAACAACCCGGCAATGAACCGGGGGTTGTCCGGTATCTGGCGACTTATACAGAATCGGGAACCGGATTGAAGATTGAATGTGAAATTAAAGGATATCCGGCCTTTAAGGCGCTGGAATGGACAATCCATTTCACAAATATGGGTGCCGCCAATTCAAAAAATATCAAACAGGTGAAAGCCATAGATATGGAGATGGAATATCCGGCCGGAGGGGATTTCAACCTGCATTACGCGGATGGGAACCATATATCCAAATATGACTTCCATCCCCGTACACTGACGATAAAACCCGGTGATAGCAAATCGATGGAGCCGATCAACGGCCGTTCATCCGAAGGAGACTATCTGCCTATATTCAATATAGAGTCGGCCTCCTCGCAGGGCGTATTTGTGGGTATAGGATGGAGCGGTAGCTGGTATGCAGATATCCGCTGCGAAAAAGAAAAAAGAATATCCATAGAATCGGGGATGAAAACAATGGACCTCTATTTGTATGGAAAAGAAAGCATACGCACGCCGGGCATTACACTCATGTATTGGAACAGCGACGACAGGATGGACGGGCACAATCAGTTTCGCCGTTTTGTGTTGAGTCACAAGACACACAAGATAGATGGAAAGAATGCCCCCTACCCTCTGGCTACAGGATTCAACTACAAAGACCCTGCCCCTTATACCGAATATTCAGGTCTGACCGAAGAATACGCGACAGCCATGATGAAGCGTTATAAACAATTCAATATAATGCCCGAAGTATTCTGGCTCGACGCCGGATGGAATACCGGAGCCGCGGATTGGGAACACGGAAAAAGCTGGGCTAACACAGTAGGCAACTGGACAGTAGATAGCACACGCTTTCCTAAAGGGTTAAAGCCTATTTCGGAAGAAGCTCATAAGTTAGGCGCAAAATTCATGGTATGGTTCGAACCTGAACGTGTGATTAGGGGTACGCAATGGGCAGTGGAGCATCCCGAATGGATGCTGGATATCCCCGGACACAATGATGATACTTACCTGATGTTTGACTTAGGCAACGCCGAAGCCTGCGACTGGCTATGCAGATATATCGGCGATATGATAGAAGAGAACGGGGTGGATCATTACCGTCAGGATTTTAATATGCATCCCGATATTTATTGGGCGGCAAATGAGGAAGAAGGGCGAACCGGGATGAAAGAAATACGTCATATCGAAAATCTGTATAAATTCTGGGACTATCTGCTCAAGCGTTTCCCGAACCTGTTTATAGATAATTGTGCCAGTGGAGGAAAACGTATCGACATGGAGACTATTCCAAGAAGCGCGCCTCTGTGGCGAAGCGATTATTACCATTACGACGACCCCGATGGTTATCAATGTCATACTTACGGACTGAACTTTTTCCTTCCCCTACATGGAACGGGTATTTTACAAACCGACCCCTATGCATTCCGTTCGAGTATGAGCACCTGTCTGACCTGCAACTGGAAAATAACGGATAAGAGCTTTTCGATATATGAGATGCAAGCCCGCTTAAATGAGTTTCGGGATATCCGCCCCTATTATTACGAAGACTATTATCCGTTAACGGGAATAGAAGACACCACCCTCGATAATATCTGGCTGGCATATCAACTGAACCGTCCGTCAGATAACAGCGGCGTCATAGTCGCTTTTCGCCGCAAAGCCTCGGAAAGAAACAATATCACGGTGAAACTTTCCGGTATTAATCCAGATAAGAAGTATGAATTGACAGATTTGGATAAAAACGAATCAGTCATCATAGACGGGCATAAGCTTGCCAACGAATTTGTTTTGACATTGGATAAACCCAACCAATCGCTGTTGATAAAATATAAGTGTATAGAATAGGGAACTGCTAGAAAAGCGTGTAAGAAAGAGCAGAATACTTTATCTATATATAAAAGCGATCCTTGAAAAGATTATTTGTTGGCTGATAGCTAAAAAGCCGGAAAAAGTAACAAGAGGAAAGGTGTTACCTTTGTTACCTTTTTATTTTTAACCACGGAGTATAAGAAGTAACACGGAGTTTTTAAGTTGCGACATATAAGAAAGGGTTAACGGCTAAAAGCTGTTAGCTAATAGCTAAACAACTGTTACTTTTTAACTATATACAGTTAATGAATATGAAAATTACAAGATAGAAATAATGGAAAAACTGTCAGATGTGTCAGATTTTAACACTATCTAGTTAATAAACACAAATACGGTAATAAGTTATGAATTATGAGTCGGACTTTGTGGTTTTGCATCTTTACGTGAAAATATTGTCAACTGTTTACTGATATATTGAGTTGTAAATTGAAAAATAAAATATATAATGAAAAAAAACATAGTTTATCTGATTTTATTATTATTTGTCTCGTCTTTTGTCACAGGACAATCGACAACACAAATAACAGATAATAAGAATGATATAAATAAATGGATTTCCTCCAATTTCAGGAAAGGAGCCGCTCCGCCTTTCTCGTTTGTTTATGGAGGAAAACATTCCGGTACTTTCATAAAACATTGGAGTTACAGCGTAAAAACTATCAAGGAGAATGATCCGTCCATCATCAGACGTATTTATTCATACAGGGACCCTGCATCGGGACTCACAGTAGAATGCGAAGTGAAAGGCTTCACAGATTACAATGCGGTGGAATGGGTGCTTCGTTTTATAAACACAGGCAATAAAAACACCGCCGAAATATCATCGGTCAACGCCTCCGACGTCACATTTGCATACAAAGAGAACGGAGAATTCAAACTGCATTATGCCGATGGAAGCCACGTATCGAAAGAGGACTTTCATCAAAGGCTGAAAGTCATGCAACCGAACGACAGTGTCTGTATGGAACCATACGGAGGACGTTCCTCCCAGAACGCATTCCCGTTCTTCAACATACAGGCTCCCAAAGGACAGGGAGGCGTCTTAGCTGCTATCGGCTGGACAGGCACATGGTTTGCCAAAGTAAAGGCTGAGGCAGACAACAGGACAAACCTAAAAACGGGTATGGTAAACTTAAAAACATACCTTTATCCGAAAGAGGAAATCCGTACCCCGAAGGTATGCCTGTTATTCTGGTCGGGCGACAACCGTTTTGTAGGGCACAATGCCTTCCGGCGGCTTGTTCTCGAACATTATACATGGAAGCAGGATGGCAAGCCGACGGTTTATCCGGTATCGACCAGTTTCAATTACGGCGACCCCGCCCCGTGCAACGAATACACATGTATGACCGAAGATTATGCTATCGCCCTGATTAAACGCTATGCGCAATATAAACTGATCCCTGACGTATTTTGGCTAGATGCAGGATGGTATATCAAAGCGGCCGATGTTGCAGGTAAGAAAAACTGGGCTAATACTGTCGGGAACTGGACTATCGACCCCGAACGATTCCCGCGCGGATTCCGTCCCATCGCAGATGAAGTGCACAAGCAAGGGGCAAAATTCATGGTGTGGTTCGAACCCGAGCGCGTGATGAAAAATTCGGACTGGGCAAATCAACATCCTCAGTGGATGCTGGATGCAAAAGGCTCTGTAAAGCAGGAAGAATGGCAAAAAGATGGAGAGCATGACGCCGTTCTGTTCAATCTGGGAAATCCGGAGGCTTGTGAATGGCTGGGGGAATTTATAGGTGACTTTATGGAAACGAACGGAATCGATTATTACCGTCAGGACTTTAACATAGAACCGGCCGGTTTCTGGTACAACAATGATGAAGAAGGACGCCGTGGAATTTGCGAGATACGTTATATCGAAGGCCTTTACAAATTCTGGGAATACCTATTAAACAGATTTCCGAATACGATAATTGATAATTGTGCCAGCGGCGGGCGGCGGATCGACCTGGAAAGTATATCCAGAAGCGCCGCCCTATGGCGGACTGATTATAACTACGGTGAACCGACCGGATCGCAATGCCACACTTACGGACTCGAACTTTATTTGCCGTTGCATGGCACAGGCGTACAACAAGCCGACTCATATACCTTCCGCTCCAGTTTAGGCACATCTGTTATCTACAACTGGAAAGTGACAGAAGGAAGCTACAATGTAGTGGATATGCGCAACAAACAGGCCGAATTCAATGAAATACGTCCTTACTTTTATGAAGATTATTATCCGTTGAGCGGATCAGGCGACGTCGATATCACTGCCGGCACTATCTGGATGGTATACCAGTTGCACCGCCCATCGGACGACAGCGGATATATTGTAGGTTTTCGCAGACCAGACTCTCCTGACAAAACCTATATGATAAAGTTACAGGGGCTAAACGCAGATAAAAGCTATCAGCTGACGAATAAAGATACCGGTGCTGTCCTCATAAAAAAGGGCAGTGAACTATCCGAAGGGTTGGAGCTTTCTTTGGATCAACCGCGTTCGAGCCTTTTAATCAAGTTTGAAATTAAGCCTTAATATTTATTGCAAAAGATAGTATCAGGAATGGCCATTTTTGATAATAACCGGGAATGGTACTATCTTTTTTACTATTTAAAACAACACAACCATGTCCAGAATATTTTCTCTAATATATAAGATAGTATTGACATTTTCTCTACTTATCCTCTTCTTATCCAATACTTACTGTTCAAAAACATCTAAGCCGGATCCAGATACAGATGATAAGGAAAACGTGACAGAACTCACCGTCTTGCAACTTAATATTTGGGTCGAGTGTACTAAAGTACCCAATGCTGTTCAGGCATTGACAGATCAAATCATAGGTTTGAAGCCTGATGTAGCCACATTTTGCGAACTATACAAAGGAGATGCAGACGACCCTGTAATGCCCAAACTGATAGCTGAATTAAAAAAAAACAATATTCATTATTATAGTGCACGCATCGACGGACGGGCTATTATAAGCAAATATCCTATCATCGAGCAGCAACGGGTCAACAAGTGGCAATTCAAGGCTGTACTCAATGTGGATGGAAGGCGCGTCGCGGTTTATCCGGCACATTCCGAATACAGATACTACACGTGTTATTATCCGAGAGGTTATAACGACGGCAGTAAGAACTGGAACAAGCTGAAAGCGCCGATCACGGATGTGGATACAATGCTGGAAGTCTGTAATCTATCGGGACGTATCGAGTCGGCTCAGGATTTTATCAATGATGCCAGGACCGAAATCTCGAAAGGGGCTCTGGTTATTTATGCCGGAGATTTCAATGAACCGTCCCATCTCGACTGGCAGGCCGGAACAGCGAATATGTTCGGTCACAACGGCTGCATCGTAAACTGGGGTGTCTCTTCTTTGTTGTACAGGAACGGATTTAAGGACGCTTACCGGGAGATACATCCGGATGTCATAAATTATCCGGGCTTCACATTCCCGGCCAACAATAAAGATATTGAACCCGATGCGATAACATGGGTTCCCGATGCGGATGAAAGGGAACGTATCGACTTCGTATATTATTATCCCGATAAGCATTTGGTAGTAAAGAAGGCGGAATTATTCGGCCCAAAAGGTTGTATTGTAAAAGGAAAAAGGGATAAAGAAGTGGCTAAAGATCCGATTATTTTACCGTTCAATAATCATTGGCCGAGCGATCATAAAGGTGTTCTTATTACTTTCGAAGTTAAAAAGTAAAGCTTTGGTAATCCGGCAAGAACAGGGGTCATTATCCCCTAAAATAAGAAAAGACTGTCATCCCGACAGCCAATCTTCATTGTTAACCTTAAATCTAATACCATGAAAAACACAGTACAAAGATAGAACAAAAATATGTTATAAAACATATTTATAGAAAGAATCAATGAAGAAAAGATAAAAACTATTGGAGATGCATACAAGAGCGTTATTCTTTATCCTGTTTTTATTATAACCTTCTGTTCGGGCATATAAGGAAGGTAGGACCTATTGAAAAGGACTAGTTATCCATTTATGGGATGTAACGGATAATGAATACATGCTTTCAAATAGCCGTTAACTATTTATAACGAAACTCCCTACTCTTGATATATTAATTCCATGATATACTTATTCCCTTAATACTTATTGGATTTTGTGATTAAGAGCCCGGATCAATGTTTATAACATAGAGCATTTCTACTGAATAGATTAGCGAAGAGCTTCATAAGACTTTAAGGCGGTTTATATAATACAAACAAAATATTTACATTCTTTAACTATATATTTTCTGTTAAGATTCTCCTTTGATTTAATTTTGATAAAACTTAAAATTTGCAGTTATGAATCACTATGCTATTCTGATTCAATATCATCCATAATATGATGGAGTCAGGATTTAATGATTTCGAAAAAAGACTAAGGAAAATTTATCTAATACTATATAAAAATCAAGAATCGGATGGGTGTGGGCAATAGCGCACTCTTGATAAATATTGACTTTTCTTTAAATAATTAACTCTGAAAATGGTATTCAAACAGCAAGAAAGAATATATTTGTTAAGTATTTAGACACCTTATATATAATATAGTGAAGTTTCCTTTAAGAAAAATCATCTTACTATACTGCCTGATACTACATATTATACCCTGTGTAATTGCACAGGATGTGGAATACGGGTTAAAATTCAGATCATACGAAGTAGAAAAAGAAAAACGTACAGGCCTGAATCTTACGCCTGACACACCACTATCCCTGCCAGAAAACTATCATTTTTCGTTTGATCTGAAAATAGATTCTGCTGCGCTATATCCATTTGGCTATGTATTCCGGATGATCAATAAAAACGGGCAACATATAGATTTCTTGCTCAACGAAAAAAAGAATACAGGAGAACCTAAATTCTTAATGGCTCATTCATCCGGTGAGATTTTCAGTGAAGTATTTAAAGAGGCACGAATAAACTATAGCAAATGGATATTTGTTGATATTCACATAGATACTAAAACTAATACACTGACTGCCAGAATAGGAGATAAATCATACACACAACAGATAGAATCATTACATGAGTTTCGCCATGTTTCTATAGTATTTGGAAAGAATAACTATCAGGGATTTCAGGTGACCGACATCCCCGCTATCTCTCTGAAAAATATAAAGATCACAACTGAAAATAAGAAAACATTATATCAGTGGGTATTAAACAAATACACATCAAACGGAGTTTACGATGAAATAAAACATCATAAAGCTGTATGTGAGAACCCTGACTGGATCATAAATCAGCATATATTCTGGCAAATGCAGACTTCCTTTACTACCAAGCTGAGACCTATGATCAATTATAATCCTGATAATAATGAAATAGCTGTATATGACCAGACATATTTCTATAAGTATAATCTAAAATCCAATACAATAGACCGAAAAAAGGTAAATAATTCCGTACCGTATATCGTACAATCCAACAACCTCATATACAACCCCGTCATAAGAAAATATGTCAGCTATACTTTCGAATTGGAACAAGAAAAAGATGTCTTGCTATACGATACCCTTAAGAACCAATGGGACATAATACCGGATATAAAGTTGCCACCCGACTTTTGGCATCACAATCGTTTTATCTCCAACAAGGATAACTCCCTCTATCTTTTCGGCGGATACGGGCATCACAAATACAAGAATGACTTGCGAATATATGACTTCGAAACCCATACGTGGAAAAAAAATCAATTGGAAGGAGATAATCCTCAGCCCCGCTATCTGAGTGGCTTGGGTAAACTTGATGATGATCATTTCTTAATTTTCGGAGGATATGGTAACCAAACAGGGAATCAGGAATTATCACCTCAGTATTTTTACGACCTGTATGAAGTGGATGCACAAACTCTGCAATCGAAAAAACTATGGACGCTACAGCCTCCGGCGAATAACTTTGTAGTAGCAAATTCTATTGTAGTAGATATCGCCAACAGATCATTCTATGCATTAAGCCATCCGTTGCAGCAGTTTCATACAAAAATGACACTATTAAGATTTTCGATAGACAAACCCGAATATGAAGTACTTGGAGACAGCATTCCCGTTAATTTCGAAGATAATAAATCATATGCAGATTTGTATCTAGACAAACAAAAAAACAGACTGGTGGCAGTAACCTCGGGTCCTAGTAGCATCGGGGACACCCTCAATACCGTATCTATCTACACACTATCATTCCCACCTGAATCCAGAGAAGAGTTATACCAGGAAGATCGCGCCGAATCCGGTTACCGGCCGTTTATCATAGGTGCATTCCTGTTTGCTATTCTACTAATATGTATTGTAATATTTATCTATACTCATTATAACAGGGAAAAACAGGTATATGCAGAAAATAATGACCAACTGCAAGATTACAGCAATATTGCAGTAAAACCTATCAGTCCCCAGAAACGGAACAAGTCGATATCCTTATTCGGAGGATTCTGTGTTATAGACAAAGATGGGAATGATATCACAAAAGAGTTTTCCCCTATGCTCAAGCAGTTGTTCACCCTTATTTTGCTGCATACATTCAAAGGTGGAAAGGGAATATCGTCTGTAAAACTAAAAGACACATTATGGTTTGACAAAACCGAAGAGAGTGCGAAAAATAATAGAGGTGTATCTCTTAACAAGCTGAGAATGATATTTGATCTGGTAGGACAAATAAACATAAAAAGTAATAACTCATACTGGACTGTCGAATTCGGAGACGATGTTTATTGTGATTATTCACAGGCACTATATCTCATAGATAAACTATCTAAAAATAAAAAAACAGATACCAATGATATAGTAAAACTCTTGTCGATAGTCTCAGGTGAACTATTACCCAGCCTCCAAGTAGAGTGGGTAGACCCGTTCAAAGCTGATTTTTCGAATACACTTGTCGATCTTTTACTTGATATATCAAAAAAGACTGAAATAAGATTAAACCCCCAAATAGCTATCAATCTCGCTGATACCATTTTCATCCATGATTCACTAAATGAAGACGCACTTCGGCTAAAATGTTCTCTTTTAGTAAAAATGGGAAGAAATAGGCTTGCCCAAAAAGCATATGCAGCATTTACCAAAGAATATAATATTCTGTTTGGAACAGAGTTTGAATATTCTTTTGATCAGATTATCAACGGTAATAGTTAAAATCACACTACTTTACCTACGAAAAAGTTCCCACCTGTAACCAGTTCTGTAAAAGTTTTAGGGAATTTAAGCATCTCTTTCCGAACCCGGGATGTTCTAAGGAAAACGCACGAAAATCGGGAATTTCAACCATCGCCTTACTCACATTTATTAACCATATATCGTTAAAACCTGACACATCTGACAGTTTTTTCATTGTTTTTACCCTGTCATTTTTGCATCCGTTAACTATGTATAGTTAAAAGGTAACAAAGGTAACACATGTTTCAGCTTTTAGCTGATAGCTATTAGCCGTTAGCTTTGGCTATCGCATAAGTGGCTTTACAGTCATCAGTCAACAACTTGTATCTCGTGTCTTGTCTACTCGTATCTCGTATAACTTTCAACTTAGTACTTAAAACTCATTACTTATGCGAATCAGTAGTTGAGTTTTAATGTTCTATTTTTTTCAGCTCCACTAAGTTTCGCTTAAATGTTCATTTTGGCATTGCCCAAAACGAACCAAAAGGCTAGCGCTCCGTTCCTCGGCGACCCACAACCGATTTGCCGGCTGAAAGTGACAAACGGACTATCGCCCCGTCCCTTTGCACCGTGTGGGTGCCCCGCCTGCGTCACTAATGCGCAAGGGCTGACGCACGTGGGGCTAAAGCATGAAAATACACTGTCTTGTCGCCGCATCGCGATCCCGGCCTCGTTCCACAGGCGGGGTACCCAATCCGTAAAGCGGAGGTGTAGGGCAAAATAGGGTAGCTACTATACACGGTTGATAATCCGGTTAAAGATAACTCCGTATTATTTTGCCCCACCAGAGCTGCGGTTTTGGGTCGCCGGAGGGATGCAGCCTTGATTTTTTGTTTCGTTTTGCATCAAGGCAAAATGAATTGGAGCGAAGCGGAAATCGGCGGAGCCAAAAACAAGCCGGACGGCGCGTTAGATAAAATAGAATATTAAAACTCAACTACTGATTAACATTACTTGTTAAAAAGTAACAAACGTAACACCTTTTCACTCATTTGCTAATATGCTAATTTACCAATCTGCTAATTAATTTTTCAAAGAACTATCAGCTATCAGCTAATGGCTAACAGCTACATACATAGATAAACTTTCGGCATAAAAATACATATCTCATTTGTCCTTGGCGTGTTCCTCTATAATCGGAAGTGCTTTCGAAAACATCTGTCTGACTGTTATATTTAAGATCAAACATCCCGATTGACTAAAAACTAAAGGAAAGTCAAAATTTCGCGATCCATTAACCAAATCATTAACCGTCTCATTAGGCCTAAACATGCACTTTTGCAATAAATAACTCTGCCCGGTTATATTTTATTAATCTTTAAATTCATGCCTATGAAAAATTATTTTTTTAAGAAAGGAAAGGAATACATCCCCTTTTATCAAAGAAAAGTTCACTTAAGGATGTTTGCGGTTTTACTGATATTTATCAGTTCTATCCATTTAGGATATACGCAAAACATCAAAACTATTACAGGTACGATAACAGATGAATCCAGCGAACCTATTATCGGTGCCAGTATAACCGTAGAAAACACTTCTGTGGGAACTGTTACCAATAGTGACGGGAACTTCAGCCTTAATGTCCCTGCCAACACACAAAGATTGAAAATATCGTATGTCGGATTTATTTCACAGAATATAGATATTACAAACAAAGTGAGTTTCAATATCGTGTTAAAAGAAGATCAGAAGATGCTGGACGAAATTGTAGTAGTAGGATACGGTACCCAGAAAAAGGCGACTCTGACAGGATCAGTAGCAGCTATCAACAGCGAGGAACTGATGGCAACAAAAAACTCGAATGTACAGAACATGTTAACAGGAAAAATAGCCGGGGTACGTGTGATTCAGAAAACATCGGAACCGGGAGAATTCAATAACCAGTTCGACATTCGTGGTTTCGGTAATCCGTTGGTAGTTGTGGATGGTGTACCCCGTGGAGATTTTTCCCGTATGGATCCGAATGATATAGAAAGTATCTCTGTCCTCAAAGATGCATCTGCGGCCGTATATGGCGTACGTGCGGCAAATGGTGTGGTTTTGATAACGACAAAGAAAGGGGAAAAAGGAACAGCCAAGATCGAATATTCGATGTATTATGGCATTCAAAACCCGATAGAGAAACTAAAGCCTGTAGGAGCCGTAAACCGTATGACACTGTTTAATGAGAGAAGCATGCGCAGCACTACCGACCCAAAGCTTACATTCAGTCAGGACCAGATTAATGAATACCTTACCGGCCAAAAAGTAAGTACCGACTGGTATGACGAGGTAATGAAAAGCACAGCGACCCAACAGCAGCACAATGTATCTGTAAGTGGTGGCGGCGACAAGGTCGATTACTATGTAAACTTCGGTTATACCGAACAAGGCGGATTCTTCAAGAGTAATTCCCTGAACTATGACCGTTACAACCTGCGTTCGAACCTGAATGCCCAGATTATCAAAAACCTGAAAGCCTCTTTGAGACTAAACGGGATCATAGATCAAAGAGATCGCCCGCGTGCTTCTACATGGGAAATATACAAAACTCTATGGCGTTCGATCCCTTCAGAATCTGTATATGCCAACAATCGTGCCGGATATTATGACAAACCGAACGGAGATATACAGAATGTGGTAGCTATGGCAGATGCAGATGTATCGGGTTATGTGAACAATAAGAAAAGGCTCTTTCAGTCAACAATGGATCTGACTTATGATATCCCGTTCATTACAGGGTTGTCTGCCAAAGGCTTGTTCAGTTATGATACGACTATAGACGACAACACAGAATATACGAAAGAATATAATGAATATAATTATGACGAAGCCACAGGCATATACACAGCTGTACCTAAAAATGTACCCTCCAGATTATATCGCAGATACAACACCTCGTATAGCAGACTATGGCAGCTGTCATTAAACTACAACAGGTTGTTTGCACAAGCGCATAGCGTTAGCGGATTGCTCTTATGGGAAGAGTCATACAATCAGGGCGACAATATATGGGCGCAGCGCGATCTTGAGATACCTATCCCATATCTGTTTGCAGGTAACTCTACAAACCAGATCGGAAATGGCGACGGCATAAGCGAATATGCTTCTACCGGTCTGGTCGGAAAATTCAACTATGATTATAAAGGTAAGTACCTCGCCGAATTTAGCTTTCGCTACGACGGTTCATCCAAGTTCCCAAAAGATTCCCGCTGGGGATTTTTCCCCAGTGCGTCAGTAGGCTGGCGCTTATCGGAAGAGGAGTTCATAAAAAGTGCTATTCCTTTTGCCGACAATCTGAAGGTCAGGGCTTCATACGGGAAAATGGGAGATGACAGTGCCGCCAAATATCAGTTCCTGAGCGGTTACAACTATCCGAATACAGATGGCAACACTCAGGATAATTATCCTAAAGGATATGTTTTTGGCGGAGACTTTATCAATGGATTAGGATTCCGCTCTGTAGCCAATCCATACATTACATGGTACACTGTAAAAACCCTGAATATCGGATTTGATGCAGATTTCCAGAAAGGTTTGTTCGGCTTTTCCATCGACCTGTTTCAGCGAAATCGTGACGGCTTGCTTGCCGACCGTCTGATATCTCTTCCCGGAACATTCGGTTCTACTATGCCCCAGGAAAATATCAACAGTGACAGGACAAAAGGATTTGAACTGGAACTCAGACACCGTAACAAGATAGGACAGGTAAACTACAATGTTACCGGCATAGCCTCTATAACAAGATCTATGAACCGCTATGTGGAATCGGCAACACGTGGCAACTCATACGATTACTGGAGGAATAACCTAGCTTATCGCTACAATGACATTTGGTTCGGAAAAGGTGACAACGGACGTTACACTTCTTATGATCAGATAGCAAACTCACCTATATTCACAGGCAATGGAACCCTTCCGGGCGACTATATATATGAAGACTGGAATGGTGACGGTATTATCGACGGTATGGACGAATATCCTATAGCCACTACCACCGATGCAAGTAAAGCAGACCTTCAGGACAAGCGCAATTACCCTCTGATGAACTTCAGTATGAATATTTCTGCAGACTACAAAGGCTTCGATCTGAATCTCATGTTCCAGGGGTCGGCCATGTCCTATGTCGCCTATGGCGAACAATTATCTATGCCTCTACTGTGGGAAGGCAATGCATTAGACATGATGATGGATCGTTGGCATCCGTCAGACCCGAATAAAGATCCATTCGACCCGAGTAACCAATGGGTAAGCGGCTACTACGCATATGGTGCTATCGGTTATGACACAAACTCAAGGTTTGCAATCCAGAACGGAGCTTATCTGCGTCTGAAAAGTGCCGAGATCGGCTATACCCTGCCTGCATCTCTGATCTCAAAAGTGGGAATCAAACGTATGCGTATATATACAAACGCATATAACCTGTTCACCATAACATCGGTAAAAGGTGTCGATCCTGAAAGGCCTACCGAACTATACGGATATATGTATCCACTTAATAGAACTATTAATTTTGGAGCAAGCATTACTTTCTAGTTATTATAATAAGAAAACAATATGAAAAATTATAAATATATATTACTGGTCTTCTCCTTCCTGTTTATGGGAGCATGTCAAGACTTGGATATTCCTCCGACAAACATACTCACCGACGAGGATATATACAATGAAGCTGGGATAAAAGCATATATGGTGGGTTTATACAACCATTTGCCAATGGATGATTTTAATGTAAGCCAAGAAGGAGACAAAGGCGGTTATTACAACTGGAACAATATCGTATGGCCTATGCTCAGTACCGGAGAAACAGGCAATAGAAACAATACGGGTATATACATCCCCGAAAAAGGATATTGGAGCCAGGGATATCAGATTATCCGTCAGGCAAACACTCTTATCCAGAATCTGCCAGCCTACATCGGTCAACTGGATGGAGCCGAATCATGGATAGCAGAAGCTCGTTTTATCCGCGCTTATGTGTACTTTCAGTTAACCAAACGTTATGGAGGTATACCTCTGATTGAAAAACCTCAGCCATTACCTCAGGGCGAAAACAGCGAAAGTTCTCTGTGGGTGGCACGTAACAGCCATGAAGAAAGTTATGATTTTATTTTAGCCGATCTGGACTATGCTATCGAAAATATGACAGCAAAAAGTGCGGCGGGAAGAGCCAATAAATATGTAGCTACCGCCCTGAAAAGCCGCGTTGCGAACTTTGCCGGCTCTATAGCCCGCTATGGACAAAAATACAATTATTCTGTGGAAGGTGTAATGTTATGCGGAATACCCGAAGCAAGAGCTAACAATTACTTCCAGCAAGCATGGGATGCATCTGTTATTGTAGAAAAAGGTGGATATAAACTGCTACAAGCAGAGGGTGGCCCTACCGAAGACAATTTTGCTAATATATGGCAAAAGGCTGACGATAGCCCCGAATCGATATTTATAAGACAATACGATTATATAAATTATCGTCACAGCTTCGACGCCGTATATTGTCCACCACGCATGACCACTACATATGGCGACCGCTACAATGTTACTTTAGACTGGGTGGAATTATTCGATGGATTACCTATAAATCCTGCTACAGGCAAAATAAGGACAACAGATGACGATAACAATTACATTGTATTCAATACTTCACGCGAACTATTCCAAAATGCCGAACCTCGCCTGAGGGCATCTATCCTTTTACCGGGAAATACATACAAAGGCATAGAGCTGGATATACGCAGGGGCATCATCAAAGAAACAGTAGACCCATCCGAAAAGATCCAGAAAATGAGTATAGATGATGGACAAAATACCCAATCGTACTCTACTACCGGCGGAAGTTTCTGGAAAGATAATATTCTGGAAACCACAGAGAATATTACACAACAAAAACCATACGAACTGGCAAATGGCGTAAAACTTAATAAAAATGGCATGGATGGACCTGCAAACGGAGGCTCAAATAATACCATTACCGGTTTTCACGGAAGAAAATGGCTGAGTATGGATTTGACTGTAGGCGCCACCAAACTGCACGAATCGCATCAGACCTGGATAGATATCCGCTATGCGGAAGTATTGCTGAACCGGGCGGAAGCCGCCATAGAACTGTCACAGAACGGAGTAGCTACTTACGGAGGTAAAAATATGATAGATGATGCCTACGAATCTATAAATAAAATAAGGACAAGAGCCGGAGCAGACCTGCTGAGCAGTAGTGGTGAACTTTCTACTGCCCCTGCCTATGAAAAAGGCGCCGGTAAAGGGGGATTCGTTCAGGCTCCTAACCGTGCGTTACAGATACTCCGTGTGGAACGTTACAAAGAGCTTGCATTCGAACACAAGATATATTGGGATTTACGTCGCTGGTTCACATTCGATACTCAGATATATAACTATCGCAGGAGAATGCTGAATCCGTTCTTGTTCGCTAAAGGGGCAACTGTAAACGAAAACGGTAATCCGGAAGGTAAATATATATATGATGCACGTGTATCTGAAAGGGCCAATAACAATCTCACATTTGCTACCAAGTATTATTATGAAAAAATACCTGATGGGCAGATCAAAACGAATCCGCTATTGAAACAAAACAACCAATATTAATTGTAAAAATCAGACAGATATGAAAAAGTCAATTACTTATATAATTCCCCTGATATTTGCATTGTGCATTTTCGTTTCATGCGAAAAAGACAACTATGACGCACCCGAAGCGACGATACAGGGTAAAATATTAGATCATAACGGAAACCTGTTACAAACAGAACAGGGTAATGGAAATATGAGGATCAAGATGGAAGAACTGAGTTGGGCCGGCGATAATGAAAGCATAGCCATTACTCCTCAGTATCTGAACATGAGACAGGACGGCACTTATATTAATACGAAATGGTTTGCCGGAGAGTATCGCATGACTCCCGTAGAAGGAGCTTTCTACCCATACAAAACAGAAGGCAAGAATGTACAGGTCAAAGGAATCTCTACGCAGGATTTCACTGTGATACCTTACCTCGACATAGAATGGGTAAAAGAGCCGGTACTGACATCGGATAATTTTATAGAGGCCTCTGTCCGTTTCAAACGTAACGCCAAAGAAGGTGTAAATATGCCTAATCTCAACAATGCCATACTATGTGTTGCTACAACCCAATATTGCGGCAACAATAACAAAGACGGGCAATTGTTCAACGGCACAAAGAAAATCACTAACGATCAGGAAGGAACCGTTATAGATTTCAAAACCTCGATGGCTGTAAAATATACAAACACTACTTATTGGGTGAGAATAGGTATTTGCTGTGACGACACGTACAAGAAATATAATTATACGGATATCAAGACCGTAAAGGTTCCATAATTATCAATTACTTATTATTAAACAAGGGGTCTGTTACGACCCCTTGTAATTCAATTTATCAAACCTGGTAGAATAATGAGAAACAGAAAACTAACGAGTATTTTATGCCTGCTTACAATTATCTGCAATCTGGGAATGGAAGCTCAGACAAAAGAAACATTCAGTGATCCACAGTCGAAACTGACGATAATTGGCAGAGGGAATTGCCGTATAGAGAACGGTGTATTCCTGTCTAAAGACGCATATGCCTGCTTTGGAGATCAAGAGATGAAAAACTATACGTTTACATTCAGGGCACGTGCGCCGAAAGATGCCGAACAGGTCCAAATATGGGCCGGATTCAGGGCATATAACCGCTTCGATCGTTATATATTGGGCGTAAAAGGTGGGCTGCAAGACGACATATACCTGAGCCGAATGGGCTATATGGGTACAGATGAATTACTTGACATACGGCCATTGGACTTCCACCCGGTTGTAGGTCAATGGTACGATTTCAAAATAGAAGTATGCGGAAACCGTATGCGTGTATTCATCAACAATGAAACCCTTCCGCGAATAGACGTAACAGACAAGAACGGAAATCTGGCTCCGGCAGGGCCTGTTACACTAGGTGGCGGATGGATCGAGACCGAATTTGACGATTTATCAATATCTGAACTTCCTGCTAATAGCCTGGACAAGATACCGGCCACAATATATGAAGTAAAAGCTAATATTCAGGATAAGGAAACTGAAAGAAAAAATTTACGGGCTACTTATCAGTCTGTCAAAATAGATAAGATCAATACAACACGCACAGAAATAGCACTAAACGGCAATTGGCTTTTTCTACCCGGATATGAATCAAAAAATGCAGAAAAAGAAGCTGATCCGAATATCTCGGACAATCAATGGCACACGATGAATGTACCTGATTTCTGGAATCCTATCCGCATATGGCTACATGGCGAAACTATGGGTAAATTTCCGAAAGGTGTATCAGATACATATTATCAACAGGAAACAGCACGTTGCGAAAACTATACTTTCGATTACAGGAAGACCAAAGCCGCATGGTATCGTCAATGGATAGAATTGCCGGCCGATGTGAATGGTAAGAATATGGAACTGGTATTCGATGCCATTTCTAAAATGGCCGATGTATATGTAAACGGAACTAAGGTCACATCAAATGTAGGTATGTTCGGAGAAATCAAAGCCGATGTTTCTTCGTTGCTAAAACCCGGGAAAAATCTCGTAGCGGTATATGTTACACGCGACTATATAAAAGATATAGAGGATGCCGATAAGATAGTGGATGTCGCGGTTACAGTCCCTGTTACCAACAAGATGCTGAAAGACATCGCTCACGGCTTTTACGGAGATGATCCGGCCGGAATATGGCAACCTGTTTCGCTCGTTATTTCCAATCCGGTGAGAATAGAAGATGTATTCATCAAATCCAACCTCAATGGAGCAACGTTCGAGATTACATTAAAAAACTACTCGGGTAAGAAAGCAATATTTAGTTTATCAACAGATATTACAGATCATAATACAGCAAATCTTTTCTATGGTCAGGAATCTTTAAATAAGATAGAACTCAATTCGGGCGAAGAAAGAGTAGTCAGCTATTCTATCAGTAACCTGAAGCCACGGTTATGGACACCACAGTCTCCGAATCTTTACGATTTCACATTCAGACTGACGGCTAATAACCAGACAATAGACAATACCACTGTCTTGTCAGGATTCCGCACATTCGAGTCCAAGAACGGATTATTGTACCTCAACGACAAACCGTACTGGCTGCGGGGAGGCAATCACACGCCGTTTGCACTGGCCCCTAACGACCTGAAGTTGGCAAACAGCTTTTATCAGATAATGAAAGCCGGAAATATAGACGTAACCCGTACTCATACTACTCCCTATAATAAACTCTGGATAGAGGCAGCGGATATAAACGGCATCGGCATTAGCCACGAAGGCACATGGCCATGGCTGATGATACAGCAGTCTATGCCCGACAGAGTACTCATAGATATGTGGGCTAAAGAATATCTCGGCTTGATCAAGAAGTACAGGAATCATCCTTCCATCCTGTTTTGGACAGTAAATAACGAAATGAAGTTTTATGACAATGAACCTGATCTCACAATACGAAAAGAAAAAATGAAGATCATTTCAGATGTTGTAAAACAAATGAGGAAAATAGACCCTACACGCCCGATCTGTTTCGACTCCAATTACCGAAGAAACATAACCAAACAAGGTAACGCTTTTTATGAAGGGATAGACGACGGGGACATAGACGACATACACTCATACATCAACTGGTATGATCACACGATATTCAAAGAATTTAATGGCGAGTTTCAAAAGAGGAACCGGAATGAAGGCCGCCCGCTAATCAGTCAGGAAATGTCTACCGGATATCCGAACAACGAAACAGGGCACCCTACTCGTTTCTATACACTTGTACATCAAAATCCACAAACATTAGTAGGATATCAGGCTTATGCCTATGGTAATCCGGAGGCATTTCTCGAAGTACAATCGTTTATTACAGGCGAACTGGCAGAAGCGCTGCGCCGCTCTAATGATAAAGCGGCAGGCATACTGCATTTTGCCTTGCTCACATGGTTCCGCAATGTATACAACGCAGAAACAATAGAGCCTTACCCTACTTATTATGCAATGAAAAGAGCCTTGCAGCCGGTATTGGTAAGTGCCGAATTATGGGGACGCAACTTTTATGCAGGAGAAAAGATTCCTTCCCAGATATATATTGTGAATGACAGAGAAAACGGCAAAGATCTGGAACCATCCTTATTATACTGGTCATTAGAGTCTGAAACCGGGAAAGTGTTGGCAAAAGGACAGGAAAAGGTAGTTGGGGTAGCACACTACGGACGGCAGATAATTACTCCTTCCATAAAAATACCGGACATCTTGCCTGCGCAAAAAATAAAAGCCAGACTAAAGCTAAGATTAACTGAGAGAGGCGTACAGGTTTCTGAAAACGAATATAAAATATTGCTCGCCGAGAAAAAGTGGAATACAATACAAACGGGTGATAAAAAGATTATACTGGTAGATTTTAGTGATATAAAACCGGCATTAGATCTTGCGGAAATAAATTATAACACAGCTACGTCTGTAGACGCTGCCTTGAAAACCAAAGCCGACCTGTACATATTTTCGGGGATAGATAATAAATGCAGTATGAATGAGATCAGGCAGATCAGGGAGTATGTTGCCAAAGGCGGGAAAATATTTATCTCAAATTCACCCGAAACCGCACAACAAATATATCCGGAATACATATCAGGTAATATGAAACCTACCGAAGGAGATATTGCAAATATGGAGATACCCGAATCACCTGTATTCGATGACATTGACCTACTCGAACTGAGATATTTCAACAACAATAAACGCGAGATTCCTACCATCTGCAATACCGTGCTGAAAGTAAACAGAAACGCGAATATAGAGGAATTAGCCAATCAGACCAAGATACACGGATACATAAACGGTGACATGACACAGCGCTCCGAGTATGTAAAAACCATAAAAGGGTATCCATTGCTGAAAATACATGACAACAAAGGTGAGGCAACCATATCAACCATGTCTCTGGAAAAAGCCGTAACCGATCCTGTTGCGGGCAAACTACTTACTAATATAATATACGATCTTCTCAAATAGACTAAATAGAGAGTATCTTATTCGTACCCTCATATATGGTTCTTAGTGCTATTCTAAGAACCATATATAGCGGGTAAGTTTATTTATATCCCTTTTTATATTCCTTATACAATAAAAACAGATGTGCCGCCGACCAGCTGAAATGCGAAGCTTTTAGCCGTTCTCCTGTATACACGTCATAGTTTTCATGTATCGGCGCATCGTCTTCCAAACCTTGCAAACGGTCAAAAACCTGCTGTGTATACATATCCGCCTCTTTTGCATATCCATACTTCCGTATGCCGGATATGGCAAAATAAACCTGATCGATCCAGATAGGTCCCCGCCAGTATCCCCTCGGCGCAAATTCAGGATTGTCTGCGGCAGCAGTAGGAAAAGGAATGTATGTGGAGAACTTTTTCGCATCGAACATGATTTTAATGGCTTCATCCGCCTGCTCTTTAGTTGCCAGTCCTGTCCATAGCGGAGTCCACCCTTCGGGACCGAATACTTTTATGAACGGTTTATTCAGTTTCTTATCAAAAAAGTACCCTGTTTCTTTATCGAAAAAATAATCCTGAATAAGGCTTTTACTGTCCGGCTCGTTAAAAGGAATATTCAAGATTGCGGCGAACTCTTTCAACAGCGAATATTCGTATTGCAGATAAGCATTCAGGTCGATGGATTCCTGATCCATACTCCATGCTTTCTCTCCGTTTTTCACCATTTTTGCATCATCGAAACGTATGGCGTTATCCATGCCGCTCTCCCACTTGGCAGCTTCTAAGGTTCCGTCGGTTGCTCCATATTCACAGATACCGTTCCGGTCGTGATCCCTGAATTTATACCACCATTGATGATACCTGAGTAGTTTCGGGTACATTTCAGCCACAAAAGAAGTGTCCTTATCGGCTTGGAATATTGCATTTACAGCCCAGGCAGCTAAAGGAGGTTTCGTATCACGGTAATTATTCTCCGCAGGATCAGTATAGATACAATCTGCAATCATCCCGGCATCGTCCTGATAATCGAACATCGCCCGTATCTGGTCTTTTGCCAGAGCCGGATCGAGATACGACAGGGCAACAGCATGCTTCCATGAATCCCATGCCCAGAATCCGACAAAGTAGTTCATCGCATGCGAGGGTACAATACCTGCGTGCAGCAATGCCCCTTTGGGACTGCGCCAGTTACTCATAAGCGTCATGATGCTTTTTACCATTATCCGGTTATTCTTATCCGGCATATCTTCTCGAAGATTCTGCCCGATATAATGATTCCAGCATATATTGCGTTCTTCGGCTCTAGTATCGGAATTAGCTAAAATATCAACTATTTCCCCGTTCTTTTTTAAGAAATCCTCTTTTGTATTGAAATATGAAATCACAATATCGAATTGCTTACCCATATCTTTCGATGTAGCAATATAACGGCCAGCCGATAGTTCCAACAGAATATCTTCAGGAAAACTAATCATTATTATTTCTCCGTTTTTTAAAGACGCCGTAATCCCGTGCGATTCTTTATTCCATATCAGACTGTCATTCAGGTATCCCTCTGTCACGAAATAAACTTCATTATCCGATTTACACCTCAGGAGAGCATGATTAGCTGTTATGAAAACCAGCTCCTGCCGGATGCTTTGCTTATCGCCTGACAGGTTCAGAGTCAATTTGCCCGGATAATAGATTGCCGTATCTTGCCTTAATGCAATAGATGTGCTTTTTTCATCCAGAACCGAAACTTCACAAATAGAATTACTGATCCACTTGCGATGGTCTAAATCGACAGGGCCGCAAAATCCACTGCTACCAGCTTCTTTATCAGGTATAGAGAAACCCATCCATGAGCCTTGGTCAGTAAAATAGCCCTGTCCCTGCCGGACTTTTCCCTGTGGGGTATGAACCACATTAAGTAGATTGGGAAAGTTGAGGGTTAAATCTTCTTTCTGAAGTTCCGCTTTGTCTCCGGCCTTACAGGAACATAAAAGCATTCCTGTAACAACAGCCAGAAGCATAAATATTTTTGATCTGTTCATTTCGCTCTTTTAATATTGTTTACCGGTCTCTACAAGGTTTGTGTCTTTATCTACCGGAATAATAGTGAATCCGTACGACATGTTTTCCGGGGTAATCGTATATTCAGGGTGAGTCTGGGCTCCCCAAGTATTATCCCCGCCTACGCCCATCTGCATATAGTCTATATTCACCCATACCATATCCTGCTTTCTTACACTGCCGCCATGCTTGCGCTCTACATTGAAAGGTATATACATTAGGTCTTTCATCGGAAAATTCCATGCACTTATACTCAGAGGCTGTTTACCTTTTATCAATAGCCCGTCTCCGGTTGCATTTTGCAGGCTAAACCACCGGACATCGGATTTATTTGCAGTTTCCTGCGGACGTATATACGGGTGGGACTGGCTCCAAACATCACTTTTATACAAATCGACCATAGCTGATGTTTTCCTGTCCCAATAATTTTCATGAGGTCCGCGGCCGAACCATGTCATCTGGTCATATTCACCTTGCAGTACCATATATAAGCCTACTTTCGGTATTTCGGGCAAAGCGATATCTCCTGTCGTCAGCTTGTAATCCGTTTCGATAGTACCATCCGGGCAAATCATATAACTGATGCCAATCTTACAATTTTGTTTTCCCAGATTATAGGCAACCTTTATGAGTGTATTATTACCTGACTTCTCACTTGTCAGGTTTTCTAATGTCATTTCCCCGGTTGCTTCCTTCCATGTCAGGCTACGTGTACCCAATCCGTTAGCAACGTCATTATCGGTCAGCGGTCGCCAGAAATTCGGAGTAATACCCGTTTGCAGCAGCTCTTTACCATTTCTCCTGAGTGAATACAATTGTCCGTTTTCCTTTGAGAATGAGACCTCGAAAGCATTACCCGACACAACAATATGGTCGGCATATTCAGTTGATTGGGTATTACCCTGTACCCTATTCTTTACAATATCTTTATTACCCACAGACAGAGGAAACTGTTCATATGCCTGTAAGTGTCCTTTAGGTATAAATGGATGGCTACCCCTATAGTAAGCATTAAGATGCAGAAAATATTCAGTGTTATCCCTGACGGAAAAATCGGGAATATCGAGTGTAATATTTCTCGATTGATGCGCATTTAATCCTTGTACATCAAAATTTTTACGGGCTATAATTTCTCCGTCTGCTTTCACCTGCCATTCGAAATCGAAGTCATCCAGATTTATAAAATCGAATTTATTGGTAATACGGACTACATTATTTGTAAACGGAACAGATTCGAAACGTACAGGTTGATATACTTTTTTCACTTCCCATATATGCGGGCGAAGCTTCCTATCCGCCAAGACCAATCCATTGGCACAGAAGTTGGAGTCGTTGGGGATGCCGACGAATCCCATATCTCCTCCATATCCCCAGATATCATTACCGGCCTTGTCTTTGATAGGGAAAGTCTGGTCTACCCAATCCCAGATAAATCCGCCTTGCAACTGGTCGTGCTCATCTATAAGATCCCAGTAATCCTTCAGATTACCGACACTGTTTCCCATTGCATGTGCATATTCGCAGAGTATCAACGGGCGGCTCTGACGTTGATTAACATGCTCTCTCAATTGCCAGATGCGTGCATACATCGGACAATAAATATCCGAAAGGCCTGTCTTACGCGCACCTTCGTATTGTACAGGACGCGAAGCATCGAACTTTTTCAGCCAGTGATATACCGTTTCGAAATGTTCACCGTATCCGGATTCATTTCCCAGCGACCATGTGACGATACTGGTATAATTACGATCGCGCAGCGCCATTCGTTCCACCCGTTCCTGAAACGGTACGATCCAGTCAGGAAAGTTTGCCAGCGTCCGGGCTTCCGTTGCTTCCATACCATGAGACTCTATATTAGCCTCATCTACAAGATATAAGCCATATTCGTCGCATAATTCGTACCAGCGCTCTATATTCGGATAATGGCTACAACGCACGGCATTGATATTGAATTGCTTCATTAACCTGATATCTTCTATCATGCTGCTCTCCGTGATGGTACGGCCTGTTTTCGGCTCGAACTCATGGCGGTTTACCCCCTTAATCGTAACAGGTACACCATTGACCATAAAGAGTCCGTTCTTCATTTCCACTGTACGGAAGCCGAAACGATGGGAAAAAGCTTCTGAAACTTTTCCTCCTTTGTCCAATGTGGAAACAGTCAGGGTATAGAGGTCAGGAGCCTCCGCACTCCATGGTTTCACTGCTGTAAATATATTCTCCATGCTGATCGCGTTACCCGTTTTATCCGACAATTTTTTAGTTGTAGAATAAATGATTTTTCCGTTTTCAGCAACTTCTATTTGCAGCGAAGAATTGATAAAAGAAGTATTCTTATCCATCTCTATATTGAGTCTGAATAAGCCGTCTTTATAGCCATTGACCAAATCGGCTTTCAACTCAAAGTCCTGAATTCTTACTTTAGGACGGGCAAGAAGAGACACGCTACGTTCTATACCGCTATACCGCCAGTAATCCTGCCCTTCGAGATAAGACCCGTCGCTGTATCTGTACACTTCTACCGCGATGTCGTTAGTTCCGGCCTGCAGATAATCATTGACAAGGAATTCGGCCGGGAGCCGGCTATCTTCACTGTATCCTACATAATGTCCGTTTATCCAGCAGTAAAAAGCGGATTCAACCCCTCCAAAGTGCAGGATTATATCCATTCCTTTCCAATGCGCAGGGAGTGTAAATGTGTGTTTGTACGAACCTACCGGATTGTAATCGTGCGGAACATAAGGAGGATTTGCGGGGAACGGATAAGCCACATCCGTATAGATGGGCGAATCGAAGCCCTGTAGTTCCCAACTTCCGGGCACCGTAATTTTACTCCATTCCCTTACATCAAAATCCTTTTGATAGAAAGCGGCCGGACGCGAAGCCGGATTTTTTGCATAATGGAAATCCCATGTGCCATCGAGGGATAATTCTCTGTCGCTTACCTGTTGTTTTATTGCAGCTTCTTTAGTCGAATGTGGCCTGAAAAAAGCATGCATAGGCAAACGGTTGACCTGATTGACCAATGGATTTTCCCACTCTTTGGGTTGTTGTTGAGCCAGACTGTATTGTAAAAATAGAAACAGCCCGATTAAAAGATTTATTTTTTTCATAATGATTTAGGTCGCAGACCTATTTATTACGTTGTTAAATTCAAATACAACAAGAAGTTAAACTGAAACAGCATATCATTAAATCCCTATTATACTTATTTACAAATAGCAAAAGAAAGTAACAAGGAACGGGACGGTAAGATCGAGTGTAATTCCATGAAATATGGCGATTATTACAAATTCCGGCCCGGAATATTTAGTAATGATGGGAAGTGTAGTATCCATTGTCGTCGCTCCGCCGGATGAGATAGGCGCCAATTTTCCGAAATAAGTAACAAGCAACGGCGCCGCGAGCAGTGTAAACAGTTCCCTTATAATATTTGAGACTAAAGCGATTGTACCTAATTCAGCCCCCTTATATTGAGTAATAAAAATACTGGATAACGAGTAATACCCGAATCCCGAACCTACTGCCATACATTCGAAAATGCTCCAGCGGGGAATAAACATACCGACGATTGCACATCCCGCCAAAGTGCCGACCAGTGTAGCCGCTGGTACGAGTATCACCTTATGCTTATTATTTTTGAGAGCGGATAATGCTTTCTTATCATATCCTATATTAATACCAACCAGAAACATAAGGCCATAAAGGATATACACGCTTAAATCGTTATCAAGAACGACCTGAGGCAATATACCCATATATGAAGCAAGGGCTCCGGCTATAAAAAACGCAAGGATTATCAGACTACCTTTCATATTTATTCTTTCCCTTTTACAAAGAATTTTTTATAGACAAACCATGCCAGCAAGATGCTGCCTGCAATGGCTCCCATCGTGATGATGAGAGCCTGCAAGCCAATTGTTGTCAGATTGTTTACTATCTTTTCATTATGTCCTACCGATATCCCCAGAAAAAAAAGGAGCAGGAATATGAAACAGGTTATCAGTTTCCCGATTATTTTTATATCCGGGATGCGGCGCAGAAAGTATCCGGCACCTATTCCTAAAAGCATAATGGCAAAGACTGTAAGCATAATTAAGTAATGAATTGAAAAGAGTTTATTAATTTATTTGGTCGTTCGATTTTATTTCCAACAAAGGTATAGGGTAAAAATTATTTTTGTCGGAAGAAAAACCCGTCCGGCCAACAGCGGTCAAAGCTTCCTTAGCCTTACCCCAACGGCGCATATCATAGAAACGTGTGTTTTCGAGAGCAAATTCCAGTATCCGTTCATGCTCGATCTGTTTCTTCACAAAGTCCTGATTCGAGTCAGCAGGAATCTCCGGCATATCCGCCCTGTCCCTTACCTGATTGATAAGCGGTATGGCTTCCGGCGTTTTTCCCTGTTCGTTCAGGCTTTCGGCAAGCAGCAGCAATACATCCGCATAACGCATCAGAGGCAGATTGACCGCTGTCCTCGATTTATTCAGGTCTTCCAGAGTCGCAGGAAGATATTTTCTAAAACAGGCTTTTTGTGAAGTAGCCCCGAATAATTCATTATAGGTATAACCGTACACCTTCTTGTCTGTCACATCATTGAAATATGAATCGTTAAAAAAGACGGTTTGGTATAGCCGGGAGTCGTACAGGCCTGTAGTGGCTGTCTTTCCTTCTTTTTTATATTCATCGATAAGTATCTGGTTAGGAAATATTTCGTCCCATCCTCCCAGTTCCCCGGTCGATATCCATTTGTGCAATGCAGTCCTGTATGCCGCACCATTAGCAGTATTTTCTGTAAACTGTAATTCAAAAATTGATTCTTTGGAATTTTTATTTGTCCCATTAAACATAGACAGGAAATTCTTTTCCAATTCATAGCCTTTCACCTTTTTAAAGGCAGCTTCGGCCTTAGCCAGATATTCAACTTTCTTACCTGTGTCTTCATAAGCCCGGGTAAGGAGCGAATATCCCATGTACGCATAGGCTGCTCCCTGTGTGGCACGTCCGGTACGTTCAGGTGTTTGTTTCTGAGGCAAACCCGTAGCCGCTTCGAATTCAGCGATTATAAAATCCCATGCAGCGCCCCTGTCTGACAATGGCTTGCTGATCTGCCCTTCACTCGTAATATATTCGTTACGGATAATTATTCTCTCCCAGTTAAGCAAAAGTTTCATGTGGTAATATCCTCTTAAGAAGTGAGCTTCGGCCAGGATTTGTTTTTTATACGTTTCATCCATATTGATAGAAGGAACTTTTTCCAGCACCTGATTAGCATAAGATATCCCCTGATAGTGAATTTCCCAATATTTGTAAAACTGGCTGTTGCCATTCGTATAAGTGAAATTGAATAACTCTACCCAGGTAGGATAATTGAGTGCATCACTTCCGATATTGCACACGTCCTCCCTGTAAGCCTCTACGGGAAATTTTACTTCAGCAAATTCCCAAGTTTCAGTCGCACATTCCAGTTTTGAATAAACTGCCGCAAGCCCTGCTTCCGCATCAGTTTGGCTGCGCCAGAAGTTACCTGAAGTAAGTTCATCCGGAGAGACCACATCGAGCCTGTCATCACAAGACGATACAAAAAGTCCTGTAAGTACCAGACAAAGTATAATATATAGATTTTTTTTCATGTCGATAAAATTTATAAATTCAACAAGCCTCATTTAAAATGTATACTGGATACCCAGTACATATGAACGTGTGAAAGGGAATATATAACGGTCTACCCCTGTATTTAATACACCTGAAGGTGCGAATTCAGGATCAATCCCTTTATACTTAGTCCATGTAAACAGGTTTTCGCCACTGATATATATCCTCAGATTTTCGGATTTCATCTTCGCAAGTAATGACTTAGGCAATGAGTATCCGATCTGTATCTGACGCAAGCGGATAAAATCGCCGGACTCAAGAAAACGATCCGATTCACGGGTATTTCCGTTAGGGTCCTGTAAGACTGCGCGAGGTACGCTGGTATTCGTATTTTCCGGTGTCCATGAATCCAGAGTGGATGCAAGGAAATTTGATCCTGAGTTCATGCCCTCGTAAAAATATCTGTTGGCATTGTATAACTTGTGTCCCCAACCGCTACCGATAAGAGCACTGAAATCAAAACCTTTGAACGATGCCCCTAAAGTTAGGTTTATTTCTGCTTTCGGAAGACCTGTTCCGGAATATACCTTGTCGTTATCGTCAATTACACCGTCGCCGTTTGTATCTGCAAAGCGGATATCACCGGGTTTTGCATTTTCCTGCAACAATTCTCCCTTATCGTTTCTGTGAGCATTAACTTCAGCTTCTGTCTGGAAAATACCGTCTGTCTTGTAGAGGAAGAATGCCCCAATAGGATATCCCACCCTCGTCTGATTCGGGAAATGCTCCGTATCAAATTTCAGTCCGGTTCCCAATAGTATCTGGTCTTCATCGGCCAGTGCAACCATTTTGTTTTTCAGCAGGGAAACATTAAATCCTACATTATATTTAAAATCTCCTGAATTTTCCGCATAGGTAAATTCAAATTCCAGTCCGGTATTACGCATTTTTCCTACATTGAGTGTCGGATTCTCCAATCCGGCAGAAGGTGCAAGTCTTTTAGTTATCAGCAAATCCTCTGTAGTATTGTTGAAATAATTTATCGTACCCGTAATTTTATTGTTCAGAAATCCGTAATCCAGTCCGATATTTTTGGATACTGTGGTTTCCCATTGCAGTTTTTTGTTCTCCAGTCCCATTGCTATACTTCCGGGCCAAGGGTTATTGCCATCACCCTGTACATATCCCATATAGAGACTGTTATAAGTGCTTATCAATGCCTGATGGGCATAATATCCCAGAGCTACCTCATTTCCCAGTTTACCCCAACTTGCTCTCAGTTTCAGGTTCGAAACCGGAGTATTTTCAGGGAAGAATGCTTCCTCGGTGATTCGCCATCCTAAAGCCAGTGACGGGAAATTGCCGAAACGACTGTCTTCTCCGAACTTGGATGAACCGTCGCGACGGAATGTAAACTGCAACAGATAACGATTATCGAATGAATAGTTTACACGTCCGAAGTAAGACATGCGATTATATTTGTATTTGGAGCCATCAGCACTGTATGTACCACCTTTTCCGGCTCCTATAGTCATAAAGAACGGATCAAGAAAGCCTCCCGGTAGCGCACTGGTTTTAATAGTCCCGTTTTCTATAGAATAAACTGTATTTTTACCTTCTGCGCCGACACTGTTCCAGTTGTACGACTGCAAATCCAGAGATGTTCCCAGCATCGCATTTACCGAGTGCTTATTAAAGGTAGCATTATAGTTCAACAGGTTATCAAACACCTGTTCCTCCCAATAACTTCTGTTTTCCTCATAATATGTATATTCATAAGGATTTTTAAAATCGGAAGTGAAAGGCGGGTTATGATAATATGACTGAGTATTATTACCCCTGTATGAATAGCTGGTTTTGAAGGTCAAGCCTTTCATTATATCCACTCCTACAGCAATATTCCCGGCAACCTCCTGGCTCTTCGTCCAGCTTCTGATATAGTGATCATTTGCCATTACATTCACATTGTTTGGAATATCACCCCAGTTTGTAAGGGCAAAACCGTCTTTTTCATTCTCGTCATATACACCCACCAGAGGCGAAATCATATACACTTCCTTCAAACTGAAATTCGGGGTTTTCCTCTTCTTTCCGGTAAAAGCCAGATTGCCATCAATGGTGAATATATTTTTCTTAGTGCTGATTTTCATTCTGGCATTCTGCTGCATAAGGTTATTGGATAGAACGATCCCTTTTTCTTCTGTGAGATTACCTGATAATGCGTAACGTGTGTCTCCCTGTCCACCGCGCACAGCGATACTCTGAGTAGAGGAAAGACCAGTTCTGAAAACCTCATCCTGCCAATTGGTATTGTTTGCACCCGGATTTGTAAGATAAGCCGGAAGGTCAACAGGTGCTGAAGCATGTTTGTTATATTCATCATACATTCGCTTGTGCACAGTAAGGTAGCCGTTTGCATCAAGCATTTTTAGTCTCTTGGCTGTTTCCGTAATACTTACATAAGAATTTATATCCACCTGAATTTTTCCCTGCTTACCGTTTTTGGTCGTCACTATGACTACCCCATTGGCTGCTACGGAGCCATAGATAGCCGC
This sequence comes from Dysgonomonas gadei ATCC BAA-286, assembly GCF_000213555.1. Lineage (GTDB taxonomy): Bacteria > Bacteroidota > Bacteroidia > Bacteroidales > Dysgonomonadaceae > Dysgonomonas > Dysgonomonas gadei. Next base: position 201,507 of record NZ_GL891984.1, on the reverse strand, counting down.
AGCGGCCGCATCTTTGAGGATTTCCATCGATGCTATATCGTTTGGATTAACAGTGGATATATCGCCCGGAAATCCGTCGATAACATAAAGAGGCTCATTGCTTCCGAATGTATTGACCCCTCTGATTTTCACAGCAGCTCCCGCTCCGGCCAGTCCGCTGTTTTTCTGGATATTAACACCGGCAACGACTCCTTGCAATGCTTCTACAGGATTGCTTGTCGCCTTTGTTGCTATATCTTTTGTGTCGACAGAAGCCAGAGACCCTGTCAAATCGCTCTTTTTCAATGTACCATAACCGATAACAACTACTTCGTCCAGAATTTTATTATCTTCTTTCAGCCGGATATCAAATGAAGTCTGGTTTCCTATTCTGATTTCTTGTTTTTCGAAGCCTACATATGATATGAGCAATGTTTCGCCGGATGATGCGTCGATATCGAAATTACCGTCTACATCGGTGGTAGTACCTCTGGTTGTGCCTTTGATAACAACGCTTACTCCGATTACAGGTTCATTAAGATCATCGACAATATTTCCCCTTATCTTTTTCTGAGGCTGCGTTTGTTGAGGTGTTATACTTCCGGCTTTAGTCAGAATTATTTTATTTGACGATATTTCGTAACTGATAGCCTGATTTTTGAGGGCGCTGACGAGCAGCGAATTTATGTCTGCATTTTTTTCGTTTACAGATATACGTTTGCTGTCATCTATGTCGACATTACTATACATGAATGAATACCCCAGCTTTTTCTCTATCGTAGAAAAAAACTCCTTTAAGGTTATATTGTTCAGGGTAAGGTCTATTTTTTCTTTGCTCTGAGGAAAAACCGCCAGTGAAAAGCAAACAAAGAACAGAACGCAAAGTGAAAGTGTTTTTCTTTGCATAGCAAAACTTATTTATATTGTTAATAATTAATATATTAAGAAATAGAGTTGATGTCTATTCCGGAATCATAAAGAAAGGTTAATTAATCTGTTTCAATAGTATTGATATCTAAGGTCACTTATTGATAATGGTCACCTCCTTTCCATTTATTTTATAATCGATTGGGGTTAACTTATTAAATAATTCGAGCAATTCGCGCAAAGATTCGGTTTTTACCGAGAATGTATATTTCTGTTTTTCATTAGGGTTTACCAGTTTAATATTAATACCATACCAGCGTTCCAGTTTCTTGGCCACTTCATATATATCCTCATTATAGAATATCAGTTGATCCTCTGTCCATGAGCGATAAGTATTCGCATCATCCTTAAACAGGGTGTACTTCAGATTTTGTCGCGAAATGATAGCCAGTTCGTCGGGATTAAGGTCTGTCATATATTTTCCCGTTTTATCGGTAATGACCACCTTTCCTTCCAGGAGGGACACGCTTATTTCTCGGTCGTCGTTATAAGCCGATACATCAAAGGAAGTCCCCTTTACCTCTATATCGACACCCGATGTTCTTACCTTGAATTTTTTACTTTGATTTTTTGTCACATTAAAAAAAGCTTCTCCTTCAAGGTTTACAATACGTTCGGAACGATTGAAGTCTCCTGCATATGTCAGCTTCGAGCCGGAATTGAGCCATACTTTTGTACCATCGGGAAGAGTCATTTGCATTTTCTGTCCCTGCCTGGTTTCTATCGTTGTGACCGATTGGGATAGAAAAGCCGAATCTATGGTAGATTTCACAAAAACAGTAGCTGCAACACCAACGATAATCGCAAGCATAGCTGCAATACCCGCAACTTTGATAAGAATCTTCCTTGTATATGATTTTACCGGAAGCGATGTCCTTATGTGCGAAGATATGCCCGACCATATTTTGTCCTTGTCTGCGCGAACCGACTGTTCCGGACTGTCGTAGATATTTTCCCACTCATTTAATAATTGCTCGAATAGTTTACGGTTTTCGGCAGAACTATTAATCCACATATCTACTTTATGCCTTTCCTGTTCAGATAATTCCTGACGAATATATCCGGCTATTTCATCATATGGAATATGTGCATGATTCATATTTCTGCTTTGTTTTATTATTAGACACGTAAGCTATCCAAATACCCCTAAACTATTTTCATTTTTTTTGAACCAAATTGAAAGGATCACCATATTTCTATCATTATCAATCAAATAAAGACAGAAATTGTATAGCCAGGGTTATTATTATTGTAGGTAGAATATTTTTTCCATTGTAATAATTAAGAATATACTCTCTCACCTTTTTTATTGCAATAGACATTTGAGCCTCCACTGTTTTTACAGATAAGTCTTTCTCTCCGGCAATTTCCCTGTATGTTTTGTTTTGCTCTCTGCTCAGAGTGAATATTTCTCTGCATTTTTCAGGTAAACTATTAATAGCCTGCTGATATACAGAGCTAAACTCTTCCATATTTATACAATCCCGGGCCTTTTGCTTTTCCAGTTCCCGACTGGCCCACCTTTCGAGCAAAAGAGATCTGTTTTGTTCGTCGCGCAGGGAATTTAATACTTTGTTGCGGGCGGCATTGTAGAGGTATGTTTTTATGTAAAAGATATTTATTGTATCCCGTTCTTCCCAAAGACTGATAAAGACATCCTGTATAATGTCTTCTATTAACTGTTTATCATGGGTGTAATAGTTGAGAAAAGTACACAAGTTATCGGAATATACATTAAAAAGTTCTTTCAATGTAGATTCATCTATAATAATTCCTTTGTGTTCAGGATCTTTTCGCATCCAATAAGTCTATAAAGATCAAATTGTACGAAACTATAAATTTTATTGAGATCTTTCTCTTTTTTAAGGTTAATTTTATTTGGAGCCTATTTAAATTTTCCACAAATATACTTTCAGAAGTATCTTTCAAGATTTGGGTTCGCCGATTTGCAATTTACATTTCAAGATTGTATATATCTGAAGTTTATAAAAATGATTTATGTAAATATTTATTGTAAAATATCCAAAATTCCGTTCTGTTGGAAGAATATAATCAGTGCAAACCCAAATTTTTTTTTAAAGAAGTTTATCTATACAGTAAGCTGATAGCTTTTAACTGTTAGCTGAGAGTTCTTTGAAAAATTAATTAGCAGATTGGAAACATCGTTCAACGGAACGAAGTGTAGTTAAAATTAGCATATTAGCAAATGAGTGAAAATGTGTAACCTTTGTTACTTTTTGAGGATTCATGTAGAGGCAATCCCTTGTGGTTGACTACTTGTCGCATAACGGGCAGGCACAAGACCTGCCCCTACAAGAATTATAAAAGTGTTACTTTTGTTACCTTTTCAAAGTAGTAAGTACTGAGTAATAAGTATAAAGAGCTTCTAATTGTTTACTGTTTACTTATATATCTGTTACCTTTGTTACCTTTTTGTATCTTAGCGTCTCTGTGTGAGAATATTGTAGACTGAAATGTTGCCGATTTTCGTACATTTACCCTAAGAATATAATATTTATGAATTTAGTATATGACCGGATTCAGTAAATTTTCCCAAAGACAAATACTTCCCATACAATTCTTTATATCGCTCAAAATTTCCCCGGTTAGGTTTGTACTCATAGATATAACCTTGTCCCATTTTCAGCTGTGCTTCCTGCACTGTATTATACTTTCCTGCAACGACAGCCGCGAACATTGCCGCACCCAATGCGCAGGTCTGCTGCGAACGGGCGACTTTTATCGGTAAACCTATTACATCTGATAACGTCTGCATTACAAAAGGTGCTTTCAACGAAATACCTCCAATGCCGATTACTTCTTTTATTTCAATACCAGATTCTATAAAACGTTCTATAATCGCCTTAGACCCAAATGCAGTAGCCTCAACCAATGCCCTGAAAATCAATGGGGCAGAACTTCCGAGAGTCAAACCTGCAATTGTTCCTGTAAGCAGCTGATTTGCATCCGGCGTACGGCGTCCATGCATCCAATCGGTAGCTACAATCGTACTTTTTTCCACGGGAACTTTCATCGCCTCTTCCGAAAGGAGGGGAATAATAGTATCACTCACTTCTTCTACCAGTTTAGATTTCAATTCGTCGTTGAGTAATTCTGATCTGGATAGAATATTGGTTAGCGGCCATTCCAATAATTTCCGGAACCATGCATACAAATCTCCAAAAGCCGACTGTCCCGCCTCAAGGCCTATATATCCGGGAAAAACCGAACCATCTACCTGTCCGCAAATACCGGGAATAAGCTTACCCTTCATCTCATCATAGGGCACAACCATTATATCGCAGGTAGATGTTCCCATAACACGAACAAATGCTCCGGGTGTTATACCGGCACCGACCGCTCCCATATGGCAATCTATAGCTCCTATCCCCACCTTAACTTTCGTTGTCAGTCCCAGACGTGAAGCCCATTCGGAAGTAAGAGTCCCGGCACAGGTATCCGAAGGATATGTTTTCTCAAACAGATGAGAACGGAATCCTGACAATAATGGAGAAAGTTCTGTGAGAAACTCTTCGGAGGGAAGACCATTCCATTGCTCATGCCACATCGCTTTATGGCCTGCAGCACAACGGCTGCGGAGAACACTCTCCGGTCTTGTATTACCGGTCAGTAATGCCGGTATCCAATCGGTATGTTCTATCCATGAATAGGCCTTTTCGCGGACTTTTTCATCTACACGAAGCACATGTAATACTTTAGACCATACCCATTCGGCGGAGTAAATACCTCCTTCATAAGCAGTGAAATCGACAACCCACTCTTTCGCCAGTTCATTAATCTCTATGGACTCCTTTATGGCCGTATGATCTTTCCATAAAACAAACATAGCATTGGGATTATCCTTATACTCATCCAGTAAAGCTAAAGGTGTTCCCTGTTTATCCACAAGTACCGGCGTACTTGCGGTCATATCGAATGAGAGACCTATTATATCTTCGGCAATATTCCCCGGTGCGTTCGATAAAGAATCCTTGACTGCAGCTTCGAGCGTATCAATGTAATCTTGCGGATGTTGCCTATATTGGTTTACTTGCGGATCGCAGTATAATCCTTTCTTCCAGCGAGGATAGTACTTTACTGACGAAGCCATTTCTTCTCCATTCTCTACATCGATTATCACGGCACGGCACGAATCTGTCCCGAAGTCTACTCCTATTACATATTTTCTATTCATCATATATCTTTTTATTATTAAATAAGTTCTTTTATATTTCGGGATGTTAGTCGAAACTGCCCATATCTGCCAATTCCGCTTTCATCAGGAATACATTGTATGGCAACCACATCGACATCAAAAAATACAGGTTGTCGCCATCAACCGACAACGGATGAAAATAAGAACCGTACAACTGCGCATATTCCACTCCCGAGGCCAATTCATAAGGTTCACTCCAAGGTCCGGTTATTTCTGTTGCCGTACGCATGGTTATGTTATATCTATCGGCATTAAAATAGGATATGATCCATTTATTATGCTTCTGGTTATATATAAATGACAGTTCTCCCACTTTATCGTTAAAGATGTTCGTAGCCTGTTCTTCATCACCTTTAAGCCATTGTTTGGTTAAGCTATTCCAGAATTCATAATTAGCCTGATCCTCTATATGCTGTTCTTTGAACCGGGCCAGGCGAGCATTACTGTCACGTCCTGTTTGAGTTCCAATCATATACACATATCCATCTTTCTTAAAATATCCTCCCTGGCCAAAATTACTATTGGACGAAAAACGTACGTTTTCACATTTTGCCCATGTTTGACCGTTATCTATAGATTTATACATACCTGAATAATTGGTAATCCATCCCGTCCAGTTTTTCATATTAAAATAATGTACATAATCTATATTATTTGCGCGGATAGCTGCTGTCGGAATAGATGTCCAGTCTCCATTACCCGACGCATCTTTTCCTCCATATATAATTTCACGGGCATTACCCGACACGTCTACAGCCATACTATTGAATGTCAATCCATCTTCAAGATCATTATCATCCGAAAAGGCAAGAACATTACTGCGCCAACTCCCGCCGTTAGGACCGGGAGCGGCAGAGTTAGGCGAAAAGTCGCGTCCGAATGTATCCCCAAAGAAAATCCCATATTTTCCCGGATTCATTTCCCAGATAATACCCAGATCGGTTCCTCCCACATTCCATTTCTGTGCTGTATTATTCGGGGTAGGGAATTGTTCGCCAGACATAGGGTTTCCAGTTATACGTGCCGTACGGGAAACCTTACGAATAAAAAATCCCCAACGATTATCTATAGTCAGAACTTTTTCTTTCGATTTATTTCCGTCCTTGTAATAAGCAGTCAATAACAGCCGAAAGGATTCCGGGTCTGTTTTTTTTACCATATATCTGAATGGATAAGAGGCAGACAATTCCGGTTTTTCTATCTTCGCAGAATAACTCTCACCTCCGCTTTTTGTAATCAACAGATAATCTATCTCTCCTATATTTTTAAAAGTAAGTGTCGTAGAAACTGCTTTTGTTTCCTTATCGGGTACCAGTTCCGCTATTGAGACCGTAATTTCGTCAATAGGGATATAGGGTTCATCCTCACCATCTTTACTACATGAATAGAATCCTGTAAAAAAGGCTAACGCCCATATATTAACTATATATTTAAATAATCGAGTCTTCATATCAATATTTATTATTCCAATTCTGCCCTCATCAGGAACACATTATACGGCCTCCACATCGACATTAAAAAATACAGGTCATCGCCATCCAGCGACACAGGGTGTATATATGAACCATATAACTGAGGGTATTCTTCCCCTGTAGCCAATATCTGAGGTTTACTCCACTGACCCGTCAATTCTTCTGCATAGCGTATCGATATATTATACCTGGCTGCACAGAAATATGTTATAATCCAACATTTATACTTGTTGTGATATGCAATAGACAGTTCACCCACTGTGTCTTCAAACAGGTTAGTAGCTTGAGATTCATCACCTCTGATCCACTCATTGTGATCCTTATTCCAGTATTCATACAAGGATTGATTTTCTATATCTTTTTCGTTGAACCTTGCCAGGCGGGGATTGCTATGCCGGCCAGTTTCCGTTCCTACCATATACACATAGCCATCCTTCTTATAATATCCGGCTTGTCCAAAATTACTATCTGAAGTAAAATGGACTGTTGTACATTTCCCCCATGTTTTCCCATCGTCTTCCGATTTGTAAAGGCCTGAATAGTTGGTTATCCATCCCGTCCAATTCCTCATATTGAAATAGTGTACATAATCCTTATTATTTGCCCGAATAGCTGCTGTCGGGATAGATGTCCAGTCTCCATTACCCGACTTATCTTTTCCTCCGGGAATAAGTTCTCTGGCGTTGTCATTTTCATCTGAGGCCATGCTGTCAATGCTCAATCCGTCTTCAAGATTACAGTCATTAGAAAAGGCTAAAACGTTGCATCGCCAATTATCACCGAAGTCTGCCGGGTCATTTTGGTCGGGGATGAATCCTTTACCAAAAGTATCGCCAAGAAAAATCCCATATTTTCCCTGATTCATTTCCCAAACAATACCGAGGTCCGTACCTCCCACATCATACATGGTAGTTGTGTTGTTAGAAGAGAGCAGATTTTCACCATCTACCGGAGTTCCCGTTATACGGGCAACCCGCTCTACTTTTTTTACCTTTAGATGCTTTCTGTTTTTTGAAGTGCCGGAATCTTCTTTCACATCGTCGCTCATTACGACTAAAGGTGAAAGAAATCCACCTAAGAGAAATATATGTTTAATTGCGCGTGATAATTTCATATCAATATCATTCGTAAATTCTTCTGATGAAAGACAATACCCCCTCTCTGACTTTAGGAAGGGGTATTATGGCTTATTTACAATTATTGTTTAGGCATTTCATTACCCCAAAGTTTAGAATCTTCTCCCCTGTTTTTTCTCCACTCATGACGCCAGCGATGCATATCCGGCACATTGATAAACGGCTTCAATTTACGCACTTCTTTCGATGGAGCAGGAGGTAAAGGGCAGGCTTCCGACTGATACCAGTATGCGACGGTAGCCAAATCCAATGTAAGATTATTTGCATGTCCGTGTTCTATACTTGCTTTCAGGCTTTTTTGGAAGAAAACAGGATCTTCTATAAAGAAGCGATATATATGTGTACGTCCCAGCCAGCCAACATCATTGTTTACACGAGGATATCCGAAGTATGGATGCGAATAAGCCTCCTTTGGACACCATGATGTATTGAAAAGGTCTTCCGTACCCGTCCCCAACAATGAAGCTTCTTCTTCACCATCAATAAACCAAAAGTCGTCCCCTTCACCATACCAGATTGGAGAAGGACAATGGACATAATAATTAAGCCCTACAAAATGTCCTTTACCTTTGATATCAGCAAATACATAATTGCGGTCGCCTGTTGTATTGTTGTCTTGTTTTCCGATTACAGCCCATTCTGTTTCCCCTTCCGGCGCAGCCTCTGTCAGCTCCTGATTGTACCAGGCATGGAATCGGCCCAAATCGGTCGGTAATTTTTTAGTCTCATAATAATCTACATAGAAATAAAATTTTTCAAGATTTACATCCGACTGGTTTTCAATTTCGATCCTGGCCCCCTGAGCAAAAGGCATGGAGAAATACGATACCATCGAGGTACCATTTGCAGGACCTGCAGTAATAGGCAACGCCGAGTAATTGTACCGTTCATTCCATCCCTGACCAAAGAACGGCCCGATAGGAGATTCAACAGAAGGATAAGCATTGCCATCCCAGTACATACGGATTATAACATCGCTACGGTTCAAAACATGAGGCTCGGGAGCCATTGTTATCCATATATGGTTTATAATACCGGAGCCGGGTATATCGGCGATTATACGTTTTTCCCCCGGACGTATATCTGAAAGATGATCCAGAACTCCTCCTGCGGGATCATTACTGCTAATGCGCCGGTTTCGCATACCGTTTTTCATTTGCGATAGCTCATACATAGTTCCGGGAACGGGATTCTGCGCTACTAGATCCGGTATACAAAATAACGTAAGTAATAAACAAATCAAGACCAGTTTTAATGGTTTCTTTTTCATAATAATAAATTATTTATCTAAAACTTCTCAAGATCTGCCCCCCAAAAAGAGGCAGACCAAGATATTAATACTCACAATACACGATCATTCAAATTTCAGAGGAAAAGCAAGTTCATCGTACTCTGAAATAATGATCATTGCATTAATGTTATAGAATCTTGCCCATTGAGTATTATTAGGTCCGGCTTGTAAGGTTATATGTATTTTGCCATCATCATCCGGAATAATATTCTTAACGGTTGCTACTCCCGATTGATTATGAGCCGTACTAAGCGTTGCCGAACTGCGGTTCAAACCTTCAACGATATATTCATTTTCAGTATTATTATCGTCGATCGCCGAATAAAATATGAATGAATACTTAAAGTCTTTATTCAAGGCCGATAGAGTAAAACCAGCAGAAGATACATTTATTCCATCATTGAAAAACATGTCATTGGAAGCCTCTGATGGAAATCCCAAAGTATTAGGGATATTGCGAATTATTTCAAAATCGTTGAAAGAGCCTGCAATTTCAATTGAATACCCGGTATCCTCTCCATATTTATTTATTAAATTCTCAAGTTTTTTATCGGATGGCTTTTGAAAATTATTAAATGGCGAAGGAGATATTATAGGACCAAAGTCTATAAATATAGGCTCAAAATCAGGCGATTTCATCACATTCACGGTTGAATAATATTGTAATTTCCCATCTTCAGATTCTAGCTTGAGGGTTGTTTGCCCAGGAACAAGACCTTTGATTGTGAGAGAATTATCCGAATGAGTATGAAGAGAGACAAGGCTCTCATCAGATACACTCCACACAAATTTCTCTTTCGCCGTTTCTTCACTGTCAAAAATCGGATGTATCGTTACATTATATCTTTCTGCAGTTTTTACAGTTATCGTTTTTTGAATAATTCTTGCATATTTAGTTGGAAATTCAGGCATATCATTATCACTCTTGCAAGAACTGATTCCCAAAACTATTAAAAGAATATAGAAAATATATTTAAAAGATTTCATAAGATAATATTTTATATTCACTATTACTTGTATCAGTAAGGAGAACAGGAGTCAGTCGTTTCCGTTCCTGTTCTCCTGTTTGAAATTAATAACCGGGAGCCTGAATCAGTTTAGGATTAATATCAATTTGGGCTTGCGGCACAGGCCATAGATACATCTTCTTGTAAAATTTACGATTTTTGTAAAAAGTACGTTTATAAAATGCATCCGGATTATTGATATCATCACTTTTCGCAGATCCTTTAAAGTTCATCCCGTAATACGGGCGATTAAGCTCGGTTTCTGCAAGTTTCCATCGGCGTACATCGTGGAAGCGGATACCTTCACAGTTAAACTCAACCCGCCTTTCTTTTTGAATCAGCTTACGGATTTCATCCTGAGAACCAGATGTTACATCCGGAATCCCGGCTCTCTGCCTCACATAATTAATGTATTTTAAAATATCCGCATTACCCGGGTCGGATTCATTCAGGGCTTCGGCATAACCCAGGTATGCTTCTGCCAAACGGTAAAGAATACCAGGCTGATACGGATGGGTCGGAGTCCTGGGGAAAACTTCGAGACTAATCCTCTTCCTTACATTATAACCATTTTGCGGAGCATCGAAGGTATTTCCTGTATCCCGTCCTCCATTCTGGTAAAACTCAACGCGTCTGTTATCTACTCCAAGCCACGCCTCATTATATATAACCGATACATAGAAACGCGCTTCTCTATTACAATACATGTTAAATGTACCTGGGAGTGTCACCTGTCCGTGTACATTGTCCGGACCTGATGCTCCTATCCAATTTGTATTTCTTATTTCTCCTACCGTAGAAAATCCATTTTCGGAATATCCGGATGCAGTATTAATAATTGGCATATTATTTGCATCGTATCCCAGTATAGGGCTCGTGCCGTTTTTCATATAAAAAGCATCTACCAGTTCCTGAGTAACACCCATCCCTGCATTTCCGTTTATTCCTTTTGGCAGATGATGTGCCTGCCAACTGCCCAAACCTTCATAATAATCTCGGCCCGGATCCCATGTCCTACCAAATATAATCTCTTTGTTACCTTCCGAAAACTTTTTCAGAGACATATTATAATATGACATAAAAGGATCTATCGTACCATCGTTATTATATTCCTTATATAACTGATAGGCGTTTGCATGCGCCAGGTCGATCAACTCTTTATGGGCTGTTGCAGCACGTGCCCACTTACCAGTCTCTGCTGTAGGTTTAAATAAATTGACACCATCATTATTCTTCCAGTCTTTAAGGTCCGGATTTCCGTTAAATAAAGGGCTTGCTGCAAAAAGAAGCATACGTGCTCTCACTGCATGGCACATTACGGAAGTTGCTCTACCCCAATCAGTTTCTTGAGGATAAACTGCAGGCAGATGTTTGGCCACCTCTATCAATTCATTATCTATCCAGTTTACAATATCATCATATGGAGTCTGAGTGATCATCAGTTCCGACTCAGGTGCATCCACTGATTCTATAACTCCGGGCTTGAACGGGATCGGACCGTATATCTCCAACATTAACGCATAGTAATACGCAATCAGAAAGCGGGCTTCATATTTCATTCTAGTAACATATTCTTCGCTCATACCCTGCGCCTGATTTGGCCGAGCATTTTCTATAAATATCAATGCACTGCGTATCTTCTGAGGAAAAGTTACCCAATAATAGGGATTCCAGGCCGATTCCGGATTCCAATCCCCGACAGTATATGCATATACATTCTTCCATCCAAAAGGCTGCCACTCTGAAGGAATAGTCATATCATCTGACATTATATTCCACCCCTGCTCTTTAAAGTATCCCCACATTGGATTAGGAACACCTGAATATACACCCGCCAACCAGTCTTCAGTTCTGATCTTATCAGAAAAAATCATCTCCATCGTCAGATAGTCATCAGGTTTCTTATCCAGAAAATCGGAGCATCCTGTTGTACCAATTATTAGTAATGAAGAAATAAGGACCAGTATTAAATATTTTATATTTTTCATATTCATCATTATTTATTGGAAATTAACACTTAATCCAAATGATATTGACTGAGTCATAGGATACTTAAGCCCATCGGTTGTGGCCAGTTCCGGATCCCATAGTTTAAATTTAGAGAAAGTAAGGATATTAGACCCTCTCGCAAAAAAACGCAAATTTTCTACACCTACCGATCTCGTCCATACCTGAGGCAGTGTATAACCAACCTCCAAAGTCCTCAAACGCAAGAAGCTCATATCTCTTAACCACCAAGTAGATGCCTGTTCATTATTAGTATTCGCACCATAAGTCAATCTTGGCCAGAATACGTTCTGATTCGGATTCTCCTTTGTCCAGCGATCATCGATATTAGTGAAGATATTCCCTGTTGCACCTAAAGCGGTTCCGGGTAACCAGTTCTCTCCGCCAAGCATTTGGTATGTATTAGCTGTACCCTGGAAAAAAAAGCCAAAATCTATAGCCTTATATTTTATATTGACACCAAAGCCGTATACAATTTCCGGATTAAAGGTTCCCCCAATGGCTGTCCGGTCTCTTGCATCGATCGAATTATCACCGTTTACATCTTTATACTTGATATCACCCGGGCGGACTGTACCAAACGTATGAGCAGGTATTTCCGGCTTTAAATTGCCATTGGTGTCAAAATCATCTTCAGTAAAAAGCCCCTCTGAGACAAGTCCGAATATCTGGTTGATAGGATGTCCCGTTTCAGCCCTGTTAGTTCCTATTACAGCAGCAGGTTCATCTTTCTCAATAATTTTGTTTCTGGCAAAAGTATAATTTGCCATTGCCGAAATATGCCAGTCGTCAGACAATTTTTTATTTGCATTCAGAGACAGTTCAAACCCTTTATTTTCTACTTTGCCAAAATTGGCATAAGGAGTTTGCATAAATCCGGCCGAACCCGGAACTGTCCGCCTTTGCATAAAGATATCCCTGCGCTTATCCATGAAAACATCCGCAGTCAGGTTTACTGAATTGCCCCATAAGCCCACCTCTAAGCCTAAGTTCGTCTTGGTCGATGTTTCCCATGTTAGCGCAGTATTTTCGGCATTCCCTTCTGCTTTCCCGACACGATGGAAATTACTATCTGTGCCAAAAGTATACCATCCGTAACTTTCGTTGATTGTTGAAAGATACGCAAACCTGTTATCCCAGATATTTACACCAAGTATGCTATTACCTACTTCACCCCAAGACCCTCTAAGTTTCAGATTGGAAATAGTGTTTACCAGACCTTCCATAAAGCTCTCCTGAGAAATGATCCAGCCTAAAGAAACCGATGGAAAAAATCCGAAACGATTACCTTTGGCAAAGTTTTCCGAGCCATTGTATCCAAAGTTGAACTCTGCAATATAGCGTGTATCGTAAGTATATGAGAATCTTCCGGCAAATCCCTGAGTACGGTAAGGCAAACGGTCCCAATATTCAGTTCCTCTTTCGAGTTCCCTCTGATTATATAGAAGCATGGAATTCACCGCATGTTTTTTGTCAAAAGTTCTTTCATAGTTGATTGCACCTTCCATATAGATACTTTGTTCACCCCATTCGGAACCGACATCATAACCCAGAAATTGCTGGCCATAAGTATATATAGACAACGCTAAATTTCCATTAGCATCTCTTTCCGTAGCAGGTGTATAATAATCAGGATTTTTCCCCCTAACCTTATAAGAGCCCGAATATCTGTCGAAAGAAAAGCTCAATTTTGCGCTTAAGCCGGGAGTGATAAATTTCAGATCTTGCTCAACGGATGCCAAAGATTCAATTTTATGGCGGTTCAAAGTTTCATATCCTCGTTGTGTAGCCCAAGCCCACGGATTTTCCCTTGCGTATACCCGAGGTATTTCCCCAGTTGAATAAACGGGTGGGTGAACATATGGAGGAATCCTCGAAGCCTGGTAGAAAATACCCACATCTGTTTCATTCCATCCCGGAGGAGAGTTACGGGCGATCAGATGCCCTCCCAGATTGAAACGAAATAATGTTGTTTTAGTCAGGTTAACATCTACATTTGAACGGACATTATAGCGTCGAACCTTCAGAGAAGAGTCCCATGCCTGATTTTTATCTCTCTCTATAATTCCACTCTCATCATAAAGTCCTAATGTTAGAGCATAACGTAATATATCACTCCCCCCGTTGATATCTAAATTGGCAGTAGTACTACTTGCAAAGTCCTTTGCTACAACATCCCACCAGTTGATATCGGGATATAGCTCGGGATCTGTTTGATTCCTGTAATTCTCGATTGTTGCGTTGTTGAAGAGCGGAGACTGATTAGGATATGCGTCCAGATAGACATCGTTCATCAATTCCAGATACTTCACAGAACCTATATATTTCGGAAGTTTCGTTGGTTTAGTATATGCCTGTTCTATGCGGGCGCTTACTTTCGGGGCCCCTATTTTACCTCGTTTTGTGGTAATCATTATCACACCATTAGCACCTCTTACTCCATATACGGCACTGGCCGCAGCATCTTTTAATACAGAAAATGATTCGATTTCATTCGGATCCATATCATGTAAGGAGCGCTCAATTCCATCTATCAATACTAAAGGCTTAGAATTTCCAAAGGAACTCATACCTCTAATCCAAAAATCAGAATCGTTAAACCAAGGATTGCCACTTCTTTGTACAGCAATTACCCCGGCTAGCTTCCCTGCAAGATTATTACTGACCGAACGAACAGGAGCTGTAAGTAACGACTGAGGCTCAACAGTACTAATAGCTCCAACAACTGACGCTTTCTTCTGAGAACCGAATCCGACTACTACTACTTCATCCAAGAAAGCGACATCTTCATCTAAGGCAACATCAATAACCTTTCTGTTCCCTATTTCTTCTACTTTCTCTTTAAAACCAATACATGTAAATCTCAGTACAGCACTGCTTGATTTTGTACCAATGGAATAAGTTCCATTCTCATCTGTGATCACTCCATTTGTAGTGCCAACTTCCGTAACTACTACTCCGGCCAACAACTCTCCTTTAGAATCGCTCACACGTCCTGTTATTACTCTCCCTGACTGAGCAAAAGCAAAAACTAGGTTTAGGAAACAACACATCGACAGCAGGAAATATTTTCCATTTTTTTTTCGTTTTATGTGTCTCATAATAATGTTAATTTTAGCATAAGTGTCTCATATATAATATTTAATAAGATCATTTTTTATCGTACCGGATATTGGTAAATTTCGTTTCTTAGATTTTGCTTTTCAGGTCTCAGACTAGAATTCATATTCTATAAGCAAGTCTTACACAGAAAAAGACCAATACCCGATAGAATCATCAAATCCTCAGGTATTCCTATACACTCATTCAATATGAATAACCTGCCCTTCCGAATAAACCCTGTCTGTTTTACCCTCTTCTTTTGCTTCGTTGGTCAGATAACCCAGTAGTTTCACAACAAACCGATATTTTTTGCTTGTATCGATTGTTATATCACGAGATGTTCCTTCATTTTCGACTATAACTATTTCTCTGTAAATATTATTCTCTACTACCTGGATACTGACTTCCAATGGCCGTCTGAAATCATCCGATATATTTGCAGGAATCTGCCATGATAATTTGACAAGATTATTCTGCTTTGTATAACTCAAATTTTCAATCTCAGGTAAAGAATGATCGAATTCTTTATAATCAATGACATCTCTATCATAACAACTTGTAAATGAAACAATGGTAAGTGCTATGATCAGCATTCTAGCTATATTTTTCATAATTATATCTTTATATTCAATATTAATACCCCGGATTCTGTGTATAATTACCTTTCGCCCATTTCATTTGAGGTAATGGAATTGGGAAATACTCATCTCTACCCGCTGTAAAGCGCGCATTATCCATCCAGGAAAATCTATTTTTCTCAACAGCAAAATAATCATTCATCGTTTTTTCCAAAATCCCCCACCGCTGCAAATCGAAGAACCGGCGCCCTTCACAAGCCATTTCCAAACGGTTCTCCCATTGTAATGCTTTCATCGCAAAATCTTTTGTCCAAGTACAATTGGTTCCGGGCTTATATGTTTCACATTTGTAATTCAATATGGGTGAGCCATCTGCTTTCCTCAAACGGATAGTACTTTTTGCCGCACGCTCCCGAATTTTGTTGATTAATGGCAAGGCTTCATCCCATCTATCCAACTGTATGAGAGCTTCGGCTTTCCATAGCAATACTTCATCGTAACGAATCATCCGTTTATTCATCGAATTGAACTGCCAGCCGTCATACAACAAGCAATTACAATTAGGATGTACCAGTTCCTTTATTGATTTCAGATATCCATATTCAGCCGGGTTACGAATCGCTTTTTGTTCGAAGATCAAAAATGGGTCATATTTATAGGGTTGTCCGGGAACAGCCGCTGTATGACTAAAACGAGGGTCGAATGTATTTTTACCGAAAAATTCGCTATCCCCATCAGCATAGCTACCGACATTGTAAGTATCGAACATTGGCAATCCGTCTGCTCCGGTTTTGAAAGCATTTCCCATTGTATAACTCACATGGTGAAAACCACAGCACTGAAATCCGGCCCATTGCCATGGATGATTCAATCCTTCGCTTCTGTTTATTTTGCCTCCGGTAGAGCTACCGTCATCGATCGAATATTGTATTTCCCATATAGATTCTTTCGTATTATTATCAAAAGCGATATCAAAATTATCGCCAAAATCATTGCACAATCCAACGGCTTTACCTTCCTGCTCGGTCAACTTATTGAGATACACCAGAGCTTCTGTTAATCTGTCTTTATTGATGGTTGTTACACGGTGTCTTTCATCCTGCTCATAAGCCATAGAAAGCAATACCCGGGCAACCATTGCCGTTGCTGCATTCTTTGTTATGCGCCCTTTATCCATCTGGCTTTCGGGCAGAAGGTTTTCCGCGTCTTTAAAATCGTTCAACAGTTTTTCCCACAAGTACAGATCGTTTGGCATATCTTTTTCCCTGTTCGGTACCGATTCAAAAGCAGAGGAAGTTCCAACAACCGTTTCATCAATATAAGGCACATATTTCCAAAACAGCTTAATACGATAAAGCGTAAAAGTCCGTATAAACTTCATTTCTCCCATTCTGGCATTCTTGGCGGGAAATTCATCTTCTGTGATTGTTTCCAGTCTTTGCAAAGCAGTATTACATCTCTGTATTACCTGATATGATACATACCATGGATAATCGAGAGGCCATCCATTTGGAGTTAGGCCGACAAAGGTTTCCATAAAATGCCAGCCATCTCCATCCCATGTACCTCCTCCACCTTTATAAGAATCGTCGGAACGTAATGAACCCGACCACCAGGGGGCAAAAGGTGAATCCCACGACGGTATATCTGTCATTCTTGCATATGCTGCCGTTACAAAGCCTTCCATATCTTCAGGTTTCGTAAGCAACGATTCATCTAATACTTGTTTAGGAGCGACATCTAAAAAATCGGAACAACTATTTGCCGTAAAAAAGAAGGCCAAAACGAATATTATTAATTTAAACTTTTTCATAGATACTAAGATTTAGAATGTAACATTAAGTCCAAATGTTAATGAGAATGGAGTCAAATAACCATAACCAGGCATCTCCGGATCGAAACTTGTATATTTATCTTTACCCCACCCTTTCTTAAGGGTTAAGACATTTCGTGCCGAAGTATATATTCTTAGGTTCTGCATCAACATCTTACCTGATATTTTCTTTGGGAGCGTATACCCTAGTTCTATATTCCTTAGTTTGAGGTAAGACCCATCCTCTACAAAATAGCTCGAGAAACGGTGTTCTGCATTTTGTGTCGAATTAGATATAGCAGGGATATCTGAATTAGGGTTATCGAAAGACCAGGCACCTAAGATTCTCTCAGGATGATTTTTATGAGCCGGTACAGTTATATTCCATAAGTCGGATTCTTGTTTCCAGATATTATTTACTTTATTGCCATAAACGCCCTGGAAGAATATATTCATATCAAAATTGCGGTACTTAAGGTCAAATGTAATCCCTCCGAAGAAATCGGGATCTGTAACTCCGATATATGTTCTGTCATATACTTCGTCTACTACTCCATTTCCATCGAGATCTTTGTAGCGAATACGACCTACAGCCTTTCCTTTCTGTTCGGCATGGTTATCGACTTCCTCCTGTGTCTTAAATATACCATCAGCAACTAAGCCGTAAAGGATATTAGGTGTTCTTCCGGTAACAAGGTCAAGAACTCCATCGCCAGGATATTTATTAATTACATCTTGCGGAAGATCTATGATCTTTGTTTTATAGGTTCCTATATTGGCCGAGATAGTGTACTGAAATGCAGATTTAGGATCATTGCTGTAACTAATGGAAAATTCTATCCCTTTATTATTCATATCAGCACCATTAATCCAAGGTTCGCCACCTTCACCCATGGCTGCAATGTAAGGTGTTTGAACTAATATATCTGATGTCCTCTTATAATAATATCCTAACGAGCCGTTTATCCGTTGATCAAGGAATCCGAAATCCACAGCCAAATCGGTTTGTGTTGTCGTTTCCCATTTAAGATTGGGATTACCCAACCAGGTTCTCCTATAACCCGAATATAAAGGTCCGGTCTCGTTTCCTTCTATAGGATAAGATGTCCCGAAATAATCGGTTGTGAACGGAGTGGATGTATAACCTCTGGGTAAACCTTGTACACTACCGTTTGCACCCCAGCTGGCACGCAACTTAAGATCAGATATAAAGTTAAAGTCCGCCATAAAAGGTTCGTTATTGATTCGCCATCCTGCCGAGAATGCCGGGAATGTAGCATATCGATTATTTGCACCGAAAAGTGAAGAACCATCCCGACGCAATGTGGCTGAAAACAGATACTTTGTGTCATAAACGTAATTGGCTTTTCCAAATACGGAGAAATATGTATACTCATCGGCAGAACTTCCAAGAGAATATTTTGAGCCGGTAGTTATTCCTAAGTGAGCGAAGTCACGGTCTTCAAGATAAACCCCTTCTCTTCTCGCCGAAAACCCTTCTTGTACAAACCTTGTCAACTCTACTCCAAATACGGCATCAAGACTATGTTTCCCTTTATTCATATTATATGACATAGTATTAGTCCAAACATAACTAAGCGGATGAGACTGGCTGCTTCCTACATAGTTTTCGCCGTCACTATTCCGGCCTCCGTTTTCGGACCAGGCACGATCCAGAGTCCTGTTATATGCATTCCCGTAATCGACACCAAACTGTGTGCGGGCAGATATCCCCTTCCAAATATCAAGGTCCAGAAAAACATTCCCTATCACTTTTACATAATTATTAGTATTGTCTTTATTATTTGTCAATACACGTACAGGGTTTGTAAAGTCATCAAAACCAGCTGCTCCTGCCCATCCTCCATTGACGTCATAAACAGGAACCGCCGGAGGCATAATCATAGCCCAGCGCATCTCGTTGCCATCTCTGTACTGCAAATAGGATACAGCAAGATTTTCTCCCAGCTTCAACCGGTTATTTATCAGGTTATATTCAGTATTGACACGTATCGAGTATTGCCTGAAATATGTATGAATTTGTGTTCCCTGATTATCATAATAACCTAACGAGAATAAACTTCTCGATTTATCCGATCCACTGGAAACCGTTAATTGATGATTAGTCATTATTGCTGTCCTGAGAACCTCATCCATCCAATTCGTATCAGAGCCTCTTACCGTTTTGTCGGCGTTAAGCCATTCAGCCGGTCGTGCCGCATCCAGTATAGCTCTTCCGTTAGCATCTCTATGCCACGTGAAATCGTAGGTAGATGGTAATGACATCGCCATCCCATATATCTCTTCGTCATATGCCTGTGCTCTGAAAGTCGCAATCCCGTATTGTTCAGCATTCATCAGTTTCGGCTTATTCAATACGGTATTAAAAGAAACACTTCCATTATATTCAACCTTGGTTGTTCCGGCTACTCCCTTTTTAGTCTGAACCAACACGACTCCTCCCGAAGCCCTGGCTCCGTATATACTTGCAGAAGCCGCATCCTTCAGGACTTGAATAGACTCAATGTCCCCTGAATTTATATCACGAAGATTCAGGTTTTCGGTAGGCATTCCATCTAATACTATCAACGGTTTAATCCCTCCCGACAAAGACGAAAGCCCCCTGATTTGTATATTAACTCCCTCTGCCGGGTCACCTCCGTTAGTAGTAATATATACTCCTGAAAGCTTCCCTTGCAGTGATTTCATTGCATTTGCTGACGGATTTTTTGCTAAATCGGCAGCATTGGCAATAGATAGTGATCCCGTCAGATCGGCCTTCTTCTGGGTCATATAACCGGTATAAATCACTTCTTGTAACATGGTAGCATCGTTTTCCATATTTACATTAATCGTGCTCTGATTCCCGACTACAACTTCAATCGTTTTTTTTCCAATAAAGTTAAAAACAAGAATAGCACTTTCTGAATCTACTTCCAATGTATACTTTCCATTAGTATCAGTCATTGTACCTTTTTGTGTGTTCTTAATAAAGACACTCACTCCGGGGAGAGTCTCTCCGGTTTCAATTTCAAATACTGTACCTGTAACTATTCTTTTTGGGGATGTTTCATCAGTACCATTTACCGCAAACAGGCCAACTGATGCGAAAATCATAAGCATTAGAATAAGTGTCTTTCGATACATGTTTTTCCATAGTTTTAGAAACAATATAATTCTGAGATTACATAGCAGTTCCTTTTTCATAATTTTTAGTTTAAGGTGAAACAGTGTAAAAAATCTTATTATTGATTTTAAAGATTATAAACAGGAAGAGTTTAGGACAAAACTCTTCCTGTTTTTATATCAACCTTCTATTTATAGATCGGGCCATATGTATTACATGCCCTATAATCAGAACCCTCGGGATCAGAACCAAAGGCACTCCATGCCGATGGACGGAATATCTTATCCTCATCCACATTATGCATACAGACAGGGATAGAACACATGGAAGCAAGTGAAATCAGATCTGCTCCGATATGCCCGTAACTGATAGCTCCATGATTGGCTCCCCAATAATTCATAACAGAGTACACATCTTTAAAATGGCCTTGTCCGGTAAGTCTGGGCACAAAGAATGTAGACGGCCAGGTTTTATCTGTACGCTGATCAATAACATTAAATATTTCTTCCGGGAATGTAGCTGTCCATCCTTCTGCTATCTGAATAACAGGCCCTTGTCCTTTCACCAGATTAATGCGGCACATTGTAACAGGCATTCCGGCTTTTGACAAAAGCTTGGAAGAATAACCACCTCCACGGAAATATTCTAAGGAAGAAGGCCCCCACTTTGTCGCTTTAAGCATAGCGTTTACTTCCTCTTCGTCTATTTCCCAGAAAGGTTTCATTACAGGTTTACCATATTTGGTTTGCTCTCCTGTAGCATCCAAAGTACATGCTCCGGAATTGATGAGGTGGATAGCCCCATTCTCCAACAGGCCGTCCGGTTTCCAGCCTGTAACCCTTTCCAGAGCTGCAGGACTCCAATATGTTCTTACATCTGCAAATATCTGAGCCGTATTTGTTAATAATTTACCAAATAACATTGATATCCCGTTCAGATGATCATCCTCTGTCGCAAATGTAAAAGGTTCCCGTATGCCATTCCAGTCAAAAGATGTATTAAGAATTGCTTCAGAAAAATCACCGTTCGGAAGAAAATCTGTCCACTGGCGCTGTCCCTGGAATCCTCCGGCAATAGCGTTGTGCCCCATTGCTTCTTCTCCAAATCCCATATCCCATAACTTATCATTGCCTATCATCAGATCGCGCATGATTAAAGTCATCTTCACTACAAATTCCCAGTCTTGGTCTTTCTGCTCACGTGAACGCCGGATTGTTTCAGGATTATGATCCGGTAATTCATTCACAACACAGTTTTTCTTGGTCCAGGCCAGTGCTTTTTCAAATTCATCTTTATCATATATCTCCTGCTGAATCCTCCGAAGCACTTCGGAACAATCTACATATTCGGTACGCATACCCAGATATTCCTGAAGAAAATCAGGGTTTACGATAGATCCACCTATCCCCATCGAGACAGATCCGATAGCCAAATAAGATTTCCCCCGCATGATGGCTACTGCAAGGCCTGCTTTGGCAAAACGTAACAATTTTTCCTGAACATCTTCAGGTATTACTGGATCACCCATATCCTGAACATCGCGTCCGTAAATTCCGAAAGTAGGGAGGCCTTTTTGCGTATGTGCGGCAAGAGCAGCAGCCAGATATACGGCACCCGGACGCTCAGTGCCGTTAAAGCCCCATATTGCTTTTGGTATCAAAGGGTTCATATCTATTGTTTCTGATCCATAACACCAGCATGCTGTTACGGAGAGGGAAACTCCAACATTTTCCCTTTCAAATTTCTCTGCACAGTCAGCCGCTTCTTTAACACCGCCGATACATGTATCCGCGATAATGCATTGCACAGGTGATCCATCTGGATAGCGAAGATTCGTGCTATAAAATTCAGCAACCCTTTTTGCCATATTCATCACTGTATCTTCTAAAGACTCACGGATACCTCTCCTGCGCCCATCAATAATAGGGCGAATCCCAATTTTTGGATAGTTCGTTTTTTTCATTTTTTACTTTTTTAATATTACTTTTTCTTTATTGTTTCTCAAGGGTCAGAATATCGAAGTGAAATTTCGATCCCTTCTCTGTTTTTTTCACTTTAATTGAAATAGAATTTGTATGTCTGGTGAGGGTGAATATCCCTAACTCTGCATTCTCCATTTTTTCTTCAGTCTTACTGTACACATCTTCCCACGATTTTATCTGCTTTTGCCTGTTCCAGACTTCAAAAGCCCCTCCATCGGGAGTTTTATAATAGGTCAGCTTAATTTTATAGACACCTTCTGGCACTTCATCGAGCATAATGCGCACCATACCTTCATTTTCTGTATCGGCAATCAAACGATCTTTGTTTTCAACTTTCAGTCCATGACCAATCGACAGATTCATTAACTGTGGATAAAAAATATGTGTAGAAGGCTCATAGACTGTACGCAGTTCTTCGGTCGGTAACATACTACACTCAACAGGTTTTGATCCGTAATAGAATGCCAGAGATGTATAATCGACAGGAAATCTGTTTTGCTCAGGTCCATGTTCGATCGTAACCAGAAGGTTCTTATCGAATGTAACCTTATCCGTTATAAAAAAGCGATATCCTCCGGTGCGTGACATTGGCAAGGAATAATCGAGAGAGCCATGTATAGGCAAACTCACACCCCGATCCCATCTATCGAGTAAAGCATACCACCCTCCATTGTAGTAATCTTCCGACCCTGTACCATGCATCCTCAATTTACTATCGACCACAGTAGAATCATCTCCTTCGAAAAACAGAGTCATACCCGGGCGTAAGGCCTGAGCAATATGTATGATCCCTATATAATGCCCCCGATCTTTGATGTCTGCGAATAAATAGGGTTCGAATTCCTTTGGGTTGATCTCCCGGCGCCAGATACTATACAGGCGACCTTCTTTTTCGGGGTTCTGCGCGTCCTTTGTATAAAATACCCTGGCTTTTACTTCTACCTTCGATTGATTTATATCCTGCCTTTTTTCATATACAAGGCTCAGCCTCGCTTTTTTACTGTACGGCATAGGGATATATGAATAGTTGATTGACTGAAAAGAGCCCAGTAAAAGACTTTGCATGGCTGGCTTTCCGTATGCGTAGCCAAAGAAATCGGCGGCGGGACTGTAAATGGCAGGGGACTCATCATCATCCCACTGCGCCTTCAATATAATATCTTTATATTTACCTTCCAGAGCCGGGCCAAAATCCAATTCAATACCAGATATACGTCCTCCTTCATTGGCTGAGAAAAAAGGAAAAGTTTCTCCCGGAGCAATAAAAAATTCCTTTGTCTCTACCAACTGCTCTGCTTTGTCCAAGTTAGTTAAAGGTTTAACTTGACGGAGCCAAGAATTACAAGCCGTGTTCAGAGCCTCTTTTTGCTCTGTATTCCATATCATATTGAAAGACTCTGTTTGCGTATTCTCCGGATAAGGACGGTATTGTATCTGATGAAACATGATCTTTTCACCGCAAAATACTATTTTACATGATTTTGTAAATTGAATAGGTACATAACAATAGTACCCTCCTATTTCATTTCCGCAAACAGGATTAACAAAAGGAAAGATCTTTCCTGAAAATAAGTCTATAAAAGGAATACTGATACGTGGCGTTTTTTCGCCATCAATATAGAATTGTATTGTATCTGTAGTCGGTGTGGGCGTCCAAATACGATTTATAACGCCGGGTCCCTTGTAATCGGCTAAAACCAGATTCCCGTTTTCCTTGCGTAGATAGGAATATTTTCCCGAAAAACCATCATCATTATTCCCCGTACGGTCATAACTTGATTCTTGTTCAATTATACCGGTCCGGTATTGTGGCAATAATGCAAGATTGTATAACTGCTCCAATTCACTGATCAAGGTAATGCCACCTGCATTTTTCTTATTTTGCGAATAAGCAGAAAAAACAAGTAAAAATCCGAAAATAATAAAAATTAATTTTTTCATATTTAGTATATATTATCTGAATATCTCAATGCCAAATTTATCACGAATGCGATTATATGCCTCAGCAGCAGCCCCATTACCCCAATCATAAATAGTGAATTCTCCTATGCCTATTCCATCCTTACTTGTCCGGCCGTCATGCCCATAATTCTCCATCGTAAAGCCATAGTCTTTTTCATTGAAGAATGGCCAGACTCTTTCCCACTGCTCTTTGGCTAAAGGATTCTCAGGACAATACATCATTGAGAATGAAGCCCGGATTGCGGATAAACCCCGCTCATTGTATTCTTTTTTATTCAGCAGTTTTCCATATTGAAGAATCGTTTCGGCAAAAAGGCTTTGACGAGAATCATTCCATTCCCCGTCAGCATTCATTACACCAAATCCACCTACTGCATTTACATAAATATAGGGAGGTTGCCATACGGTTTGTGTCATAAGCATTTCATCTAGTGTACGCTGACCCAGTTTGAGATATTCCTTATTCTTAGTTATTCTATAGCTATCGAGAAGAGCTTCCGCTGTCCAGAAAATAGAAAAGTTACATTGTTTGTACATATTGTTCCTCTCTATTTTCTTTCCTATCCACTCCGGTGTTCCCAGACGGCAACATGACCAGTAAGTCTCAAAATCCTCCCAACGTCCGACAGGCACAATTTCCTTACATACAGCATCTATCGCTCTTAATGCAGATGAACGGTATTTTTCATTTTTAGTTAACTCGTACAGCTTGAGCAAGAAAGTAACGCTCATCGATGTCTCTGGCGAATCGTTAAGATATTCCATCGGTTCCAAAGTATCCAGATCGAGCCATCCTGGGAAGAAGCCTTTTGCATCCTGTTTTTGTAATAAGGCGTCTGCGTATTTCCGGGCATATTCCAGTAACCGTTCATCTTTTTCTAATTCTTCATACCAACGCAGCATCAGGATAGCAGTCCAACTCATATCCAGAATATGAAAAGGAGATTTCCGGGCATCCCAGGTGTATGGATTTCTATTGGAGTTTCCCCAATAATAAGTATCCCAGCCCTTCGAACGGTTATATTGTTTCCCTTCAGTTTCTACTGTTTCCATCTCTGTACCGATCAGACCATAGAAAAAACCTTCCTTCATAGGAGCGGCCAAAGCTAATTCTTTTGAGAGTAACGCCTTATTCAATAATCCCTTATTGCCTTTGCGACGGGCATAACGGTACAATCCACTTGCCGAACGCAAAGAACTAAACCATGCCTGATTCCATATCGACAGAAACTCCCTTTCGTTTACCTTGCCGGGGTAATTAGGACTTTGAGTTGTATTTACGATAAACACCGGAGCACCCACTTTCTTATCACCTAACATAAATTCTTGCCAAACGGCATCTTTCCATGTATTAAATGCCCAGTTATAAGTGTAATCAACATAAGGCTCCAAATCTCCTTTTATAGGATTTCCTTCTTCATACAGCTTCTCTCCCCAATTTGTCCAGAAAAACTTTAACGGTCTGCGAAAAGGATTTTCCAGATCTTCTTTATCCGCATATTTCATCAGATAAAAGCCGAATTCAACCCTCCCTTTAGGATATACAGCTCCTTCTTTGCGCTCATAGATAACATGTCCTGATACAAGTGTTTCACTCATACCTAATACAAGCTTATTTTCCGGAGCGATCATATCCATATACCATCGTGTAGGAGTGCCATTTTTCATAATATTGATATCCGGTATTACAGCCAATCCTTGCTTGTTATCGGTCACTATCATAGCAGGACTACGAAAAACATGCTGATCGATAATATTCATATCTCCGGGAGTAATATGAGGGGCCCAATTAAAGTCTGGGATAAACGCAGGCTGTATCGTTAGTTGCCAGTCATCTTGCTTGATTTCGGCAGGCAAATCAAATATAAGCCTGACATGAACCAAGCCTTTGTCTATGTTCTTTATTTCCTGCTGCGGTTTAATCGAACCTAAACGATCAAACCTGATACTGTGAATTACGGCCTGAAATTCTTTTGGTAGTTTTCTTATCTCTAACAGCTCTTCACCTAATACCCTAACCGGAAAAAGAAGACTTGAAAAGAGAGACAGGAAACTAATTACTAACAAATAATATATTCGTTTATTCATACCTAATATATTGTGCCCCTTTTATAATTATTTCATTGAAAATGCATTGGTAATATCATCTATAGAAACTCCAAGCAGCTTTTCTGCAATTTCTGTTAAAAGAGCAGGATCTCCCACAAAATGGAATACATTATGATTATGTGTCTGAGACTGATTTGGCTTGAGGAAAGCGGCCGGAGAGCAACTCTCCACTTCCAGGAAAGGCCCCATGATACTGCCATCTTCAAGAGGCCCATCGTTATATGCATTCATAGCATCCCCAACAAGCGGATCTTTCGAAGGATTCCATTCCTGATTAAGATAAGTAGCACCTTTTTCCACATCGAAAGTAGTGATAGTCAACCTATTCAATTCAGGATCATAATTCCCGGCAATACCTTTCGTCCTGAATGAATTCAAGCCCAATTTTCCCCGCTGAGCGCCATCTGTCTTCAGGTAGATAGTCTCTTCTTTTACAGTTAATCTGTCAGTGGGAATTTCTCCGAAATAATCACTGGTCACGATTTTACCCATTGTTTTTTCATCACCCTTATTAAATGGTATAATAGTTACAGCTTTTGGCGCCGGAATAAACATATCCAATATCCATGTAGAAATTGTACCTGTAGCTTCAGTCCATTCAAAATCATTCTTATTAGTAATAATATTCCGGGTACTATATGCAACATATTTTACTTCCTCAGTTAACCGGATACCCAGCAGGGACTTTATTTGCTCTCCATCTAATAATTCGACAGTACGGTCTACATCTAATTTAAATTGCGTGCCAAGAAAGTTCTTTACCTCCAACCCTTTCTTCATTACAACTTTCTTTTCTGTAGCCGAAATCAATTCCCATGGTTCTGTATCAATAGGCTTAGGTGTATGCCAGTTATCATAGATCTGCTCCTTTCCCTTTTCGAAATAGACAGAGTATTTTCCACCTTCAGGCCCAAGCCAAAAACGATTTTCGCCTCCATAGCCATTCATATGTTCATCAGGAACAGCCAGTTCGAAAGCTTTATAACCAATAAAACCCATACTCCTGCCATTTGGCCCATCAACAGTACTGGTAAATACTTTTGCCTGATATTTGGGAGAGATGATTACCTGAGCATCATTATCCCCTTTCAGTATTACCAAACTGTCTTTTCCAGACAAATAATTCAGATCGTATCCGAATGTTCCTTTTTCATAATTTTCCATAACGGTTTCTTTTCCCTTCTTGTTAGAATTAGCACAACTGAACAATAGGCCTAAAGCCAAAATCAGGGCTATAAATTGACTGATTTTAATCATATTATTATTTTTTTATATCTATTTGGTGATGTTTTCCCGAAACCAGACACTCTTGAATATCGATTTCTCCGTATTTAACCTCTACAAATGGCTTCCCATTTTTCAATCCCACATTTGCAAATCCGGTATTAGTAGAGAGAAAAGACACAAAATCATTCCCAATGCGGGAGTCGAAATAAATTGTCTTATCTACTGCATCGTAGCGGACACCGGTCAGTCCTTCCAATAGAGCATAACTCGCCATTGCACGGGCATACCACGCTCCGCATTCATACTCATTGAAAGGATTACGTATTTTTCCATTATAACGGTCACGGCATGTACGCACTATTTCCAAACCTTTCTCTACTTCGCCCTCGAACATCAGATGTGCAGCAACCTGATATTCAATACCTGTCCATACCTCATCACTATATACAAACGGGAGTTGAAGTTTACCTCCTTTTGGCCAGGAGCAGAGAAGCAGGCCACCTTCGTTGCCCAATGCAAATGTTGGGCGTTGAGGATTGGCATGTTCGCGCAAATCATGTTTCAGGTTATATTTATGCACAGCATTCAAGTGACTCGTAACTTTCGTTTTATCTATTATCTCAGGCATTCCGCATACAAGAGACATCCATGAACCTAATATACCATCCGACAAACAGCCCTTGCCGTATTGATATTTAGGGCCTTCTGCTTCTAATATTTTAAGGGCTTCATCCGAATAGCCCGAATTAAATGCCTGTACTTTGGTCGGATCGTCCGCATTCAAACCTTTCCATTGTATATTCTGAATAAAATATTCGCCATCGAAAAGCTTTGTTTCCATATATATTTTACTCTTGTCCATCAGCGCTTCGTAACGTGAAATATCTTCTCCCAAATATTCCCCCATCAAACACATCGCCTGTAATGCTCCGGTATAGAAACTCGTAATCATACCATCAGCTCCCCAGAATTCGATATCATAGGTATTATGATGAGGCTCTTCTATCGCCCCTACTTCACGAGAGTCCCATGTCTTGATACAGTAGTCCATGCTTGCTTTTACGAAAGGGTATATTTCTTTGAGCCAGTTATTATCGCCGGATATACGCCATTCACGATAGATCTTCATGATACCACCGAGCTGTCCGTCCGCTGCCGAATGGAAATCGTGAATAACAGGACGTATAGGCAAATTGTTGCGGAATACCTGATGGCCTTCCTTATTTTGGCCTACGTAATATTCCGTTTCCCGCAATGTACGCTCCATTGCCGGAAACAAATGTGGCACTGCCTGCGCATAATTCCAAACATGTGTACAGGAACCATGACACGAACCCCAGGTATCTCCGCACCCTTCCCAGTTCCACATACGTCCATCGTACTGACGGAAGACTGTCGGAGATTTTAATATTGTAAGATTAGCAGCGACGGCTTCAATCACTTCCGCAGGAAGCGTACTATTATAAAAAGCTTCTGTAAATAGTTTGGTCTTTGATTTTAGATCATTATAGTTTTTAAGCCAGTAGGCAGAAACTTCTTTTATGTTTTCAAATTTATTACTATACCATGGACGGTAATTCCCATCCCCTTTATTATCACAAGGATAGCATTTCGTTGTACTATCTGTGCATTCAGGGATATTTGGATAGTCCGATCCGAATTTAGGATCTCCACCTATGCGCAGATTAGAGTAAGGTACATACCAGGCCATATAGAGTCTCACTGTTTTAACTTCTCCGGGTTCTAGTTTCACGGGAACAAATAATGATGCTCCGGTAGCTCCCTCTAATTCGGGCGGATTGCTTTCTATTATTCCTGTAGCTAAATTATTCCAACAAATAGTCAGTGGGTCAAACCAGCCTCCTCTGAACCAGTTATGATTTACCTTAGTTTCAGGATTATCAGTAAATATAGCAAACTCACCCTGATGAAAAGACTCATCCCCCGTTCCGGACTGATATAGAATGAAACCATTCTCGTGTGATTTTATGCAAGAGGTACCTTTCCCGTTTATATACATAAAATTGCGTGTATTGTAGGAAAAGATCGCTTCAATGACAGTATCTCCTGTATTTTTGAATTCATATTCCAATCCCCCTACCGGCAGACTTGAGTTATCAGCATCTGTGGGGATAAACGGATTCCACGCGTTTATCTTTATATCCACAGGCATTTGATCGTCTTTCAACTCTATTTCGGCAAATGGGAAACGAGCGGTAAAAGTATTTTCCTTATAACGGGGCAGTCCCCATGTCCCACCCCCTCCTAAAGCAGAGAGTGGCATCCCGAACTTTTTCCAGTCAGGAACCTGGCCTTCTAAGATTTTGGTTGTATTGTTGACATCTTTTATATGAAGCGCCGCAAACATTGCAGGTTCATGAAAAACCTCTGGACGGTGCCGCAGCGACATATTTGATATCGCGCCACTTCCTTCGATACAGAACATCCCTGTTCCCATTCCCCCTATCGGGAAGGCAATCCGGTTTGTATAATCTCCTGTATATTTTTCATTATAGATCCGGGGTTGTTCCCTATTGCTTTTATGAGTACAGCAAATAAGAGATGTCAGCCCAATCACAGCCATACATAACAGGCTATGGTGTACTTTTTTCATAGATACAGTCTCGTTAAATTAAGGATGACGAATACACCTTTATAATAATAAGGTATCAAAAGACATTGAGAGTAGTTTATAATAAGCCTTCAGGGCTTATACGTTTTCGTTTTCTTACTTATTATCTTAAGAGAGACAAAGAAATATCTTATAAATATATTCCCGAACAGAATCTAAAGGGGGAGAATAAGACCGATATCCCCCTTTAGATAAATAACCTAAATTATTAATTAACCTCTAAATCCTGCCAACCCGGGAATTTCGGGAATTTAGCATGTGGTTCACCTTGATACCAAAAAACGACTGAAGATATATCCGATTTTTGAGGCAAATAACGTCCGCCTACTCTCCAACCCAAATCTTGAATTGTTATTTTGAGATCTTTTTCGAAACGCACAGGATCCGCTATATGCCATCTGTACATACCGAAGCGTTGTTGCGAACGGTAAGTCCCATCGGGACGAATAACCTGATGTAATCCTGCATAAGCTGTACAAAACTCTTTATACTGTCCTTCACGGTCAAAGTTGTAAGATCCACAGAAATAATCTTCTGCGCCGGTACCACAAATAGTAGGATATTTAGTATCTCCATCCATAAAGAATTTGATTTCTCCTTCACCCCACCATCCATTATTATGTACTCCCTGGGCCATATATGTACCCACGTAATGTCCTTTTCCCTTAACCCCGTCAATCATTGTATAATCTGAGGTTTCATTATAATGTGTGCGACGGAATTGTGCGTGGAAATATCCTGCATCAGCCGGAACATCAGTCAGTGTATAGTCGACTTGATAATAAAGTACCATTGCATCTTCCGGATTGACATTTTCCATTGTGATCTTACATTTCTTACGGAAAGGCATTGTCCAGTAACAATTGAATGCACTTCCCGGATTAACGCATATGGCCAATGAATTTAGAGGAGCATAAACACCCCATCCCATGCCAAAAAAGTCTCCGACAGGACATTCTACCGATGGTTCTTTTTCATCGTCCCAATAAAAGCGCAGGATAGAAAAACGCCAGTTGCCTGTAGGTGTCATCCAAATATGCTGGATTGCTCCAGGGCCTTCAATCTCAGCTAATGTAAATGTTTCGCC
The DNA here is from genome assembly GCF_000213555.1 of Dysgonomonas gadei ATCC BAA-286. Lineage (GTDB taxonomy): Bacteria > Bacteroidota > Bacteroidia > Bacteroidales > Dysgonomonadaceae > Dysgonomonas > Dysgonomonas gadei. The sequence continues at coordinate 169,853 of NZ_GL891984.1, read as the reverse complement.
GGGTGCTATATGGACATACGGATTAACTTTCCATGTTTGCCCGAGGTCTCGGGCAGCATGGTGTGCATTCGCTACATTTCGTTTATCTCCCTGCATAGCCGGATCGGCCATTCCTCCTTTACCCTTCTCTCCTGTAAAATTTTCCGGACTGATAGAACGTGTTTTTGCATTAGATAGCCGATGCAGATTACTCATATCCACACCAAGACCGTTAAACCCTTCTTGCGAGAATAAAAGCTGCGTTATAAAAAAAAGACTAATTAGAAAACAAATTTTTTTCATGGTATTTTATTTTTAGATAATAATTGAAAGTTCGGTCTAATTTTTCACCGGTTTATAGCCATGCAGACCAAAATATAAAATAAATAAGAAGCATGCGAGCGGGATAAAGAAACCGATAGCCATATTTTCTTCACCTAGCGCACCCATTATAATCGGAGAAAACGCTCCTCCTGCTACGGCCATAGTTAAGAATGACGCAGCACGTTTTGTGTACTCACCCATTTTCACAAGCCCCAATGCATAAATCGTAGGAAACATAATAGACATGAAGAAGAAATTTATATAAAGGGCATATAAAGATATTTTTCCTAAAGAAAGAATAACCAGAACCATTGATATAGTACACATTAATGCATAAAGAGACAAAATATGCTGAGGTTTGAATTTTGCCATAATAAAACTCCCCGACAGTCTGCCAATCATAAATAAAAGCATGCCTCCGAATGACAACAATTGGGTAGCCTCTATTTTTGTTATGCTATGATCCTGCTCCATCACATAATTGATAAAAAAACCAAATATTCCCGATTGCGCCATCATATATGCGACCAAGGCCGCTATCGCCAGCACAAAATGCCGATGTTGAAACAAAGGCAGAGTTTTATCATGTCCGGTTTCGGAAACTTTCTGAACAGCTTCGTCGTCGGACTCCTGTATATCCGGAAGTTTGACAAAAAAGAACAATACTGTAATAACGAGCGTACAAATACCAAGCAGAATATAAGGCTTTGTTAAAGCTAAGGTATCCCCTTCTTCTGCACCGAAAATAAGAGCACCTCCAATAAGTGGGCCAAGAATCCAGCCTAATCCATTTAGCGACTGGGACAAGTTGAGCCGCTGTGCACCTCGCTCTTTAGGACCTAAAACTGTTGAATAAGGATTTGCCGCTGTTTCAAGAAAACACAACCCGCATGCAACGACAAACAGGGCTATAAAAAATGGATTAGCCGAATGAAGATAGGCCGCCGGAAGAAAAGAAAAGGACCCCACGGCGTAAATCAACAAGCCAAATATAATCCCCTTTTTATATCCAAAACGACGCATGAACATCCCTGCGGGAACACTCATAAGACCATATGCTATATAGGTAGAAAATTGGACAAACCCCGATTGGGCCTTAGTCATAGTAAACGCTTCCTGAAAATGCTTATTCAAAACATCAAGTAGTCCATGAGCAATTCCCCACATTAAAAACAGACTACTAACCAGAATAAAAGGGATTAAATAACTCCCTCCGCCAGGTGAGGCAAACAATGATAATTTCTTTTTTTTGTGTTTTTCCATTATAGTATTATTAATAAAAAGTGCTTATACGTTTAACTAAAAATAAAAAAAAATTATCTTTTTTTTTATTTTCATTAATTTTCCCCGGGGACTACGATATTTGTTTGTAGTGTCACGCTTTCAACAATCTTATATTTTGGATTCTCTATATATTTGAATAATATATCCAGAGTCCTTTCCCCCAATTCCTTCACAGGCTGCTCTATACAAGTAATATCTATATCTGCAAAAATATACTCATCAGGATTATCTATACTTACATACTTCAAATCGCGATAATTTTTAAACTCCCTCAAGGCAATTAACGACTGTACCCCTACCCTGTTCGTCGCAAAAACAACAGAATCAACCTTTTTGGCCATTAGCGCAGCTATAGCCTGCTTTACATTTTCTTCAAAATTCTCGAATGAAACAGAACGAACAAGATCATTATCGACAAGAACACCATTCATCTCTAAAGCTTTCGCATAGCCTTCATATCTCTTCTTTATATTTGGCAGGTTAATATTATAAGCCATAAAACCAATACGCTTGCAACCTTGCTCTAATAGAATATTAGTCAACTGAAAAGAAGCCCCTATATTATCAATCTGAATAGAACTTACGGGCAAACCTTCGATACCTCTGTCCACTGAAACTACCGGCACCTTACGCTTCACAAGTTCCATCATAGCTTTTTCACTATCTTGAGGCGGCACAACAATTATACCATCGACATTTTTCTCTATAAAAAGATGAATAAGGCCCTCAAATTTAGCACTTGACTCATCAGAGCTACCAAACATAACCTGATACCCCTTTACCTCCGCAATATTTTCAATATGCCTGGCCAGTTTCGCAAAGAAAGGATTGGATATATCGGCAACTATCAGACCAAGGGTTTTTGTTTTCCCAGTCCGCAAACTTCTTGCAGCCATATTAGGCCTATAGTTCATTTCAATTGCAGTCTGTCGAACTTTCTCAGCGACTTCTTTCCCAATACGGGAGTCTTTATCTTTTTCATTCAAGACCAAAGAGACCGTAGCACTGGACACTCCTAATTTTTCTGCAATATCTTTTATAGAAACTCTAGCCATAGTATATTATCCTAATCAATTCCACCGGGTTTTACACTCTTAAATAGACTAATTACAACAACCCATGATGCAAACGTAATATTATTAAATCGTTTTAGCAAATTTATTTATTGTTTTTTTTAACGGACTATAAATTTTAACATTTAACATAATTATAAAATAAATAAACATGTAGCTTAATCCATAACTTCTATACATTAAATATTAAACAGAAGAAATAAATATCTCTCGCGATAAACACGCAAACAACTATATACAAGCAATATAACAACAAAATAAATCCCAAAAATAAGAATAACTATCACTCTAAACCTGAATTACATATAGTCTATAACGAAAATATTATACTCACCCCCGTATTTATTTTCAATTATTTTATACATTTGTTCAAGTTAATCGTTTTATTAAAACTAGAAATATTATGAAGAATATAATTAACATTGCTTTATTCTGCCTATTACCATTATTATCAAAAACACAGCCTGCAAATCTTAAATTCGAAAATCTGGCAACTCCCGATACTGGCAAAATATGGATACAACCATGTCAAGGAAGGCCGGCAATGGCAATATGGGGACACACAAATGGCCTTTCTGTCGCGATTCCCCAATTAAACATTATGCCCAGAGGACTAATTAGAATCTTCACGCCCTATTTAAACCATGACCGACACGTAGTCACAAACTTTATAGCAATGGAGCCTGTACCTTCAGGACAAGAACAACGGGGACTCTCGGAACTGGAGATGAGTAGTTGGGATCCCGACATCAGAGGTAAACGCTTCTGGAGTTCAGATAATGCAAATCAAACCTCCGGCAGTAATGAAATATTTCCGGCAAGAGGAATTATTGAAAAAGAGAATGGCATAGAAACGTTAAGCGTCTACATTTTTTCAGAGCCATTCGATAATGGGGCAAAAGTATATGTCCGGTTGCGTTTTTTTCAGAATCGCCCCTATGAATTTGAGCTGACAAGCTATACTTATGAAAACTCAATTGAGCTGAATAACTTTATTCTCACCGCCACTATGGGAAATAAGGCCCGCCTGAGGACACTGTATCTCGACAAATATGAAAAGAGTTCTGCCGACATATGGCCTTATTACACAGATGATGCTTTTACTCCACACACCTTCTTTCCATTAAAGGACATGATACAAGATGCTAAAGGATTTGCCTACTTTATAGCAGCTCCAAACGAGAAGGACCCCTCTACTGCTATTTATGCAGAAGGCACACATCAACATTGGAAATATACCGGAAAAGTAGCTACACAATATTGGATAAGTACAAATCCGAGTAAAGAAACACAAGGAATTGTCAATGGGCGCTATACGTACTGGGCAAGTAAATCACCAATTCCGGGAGGAATTTCATTTGAAAATTTTGAAATAAAGGAGCCTTTCAAAAATGGAAACCGATATATATTTGGTATTACACCTGAATCTCCTTTGGACTTTATTAAAAAAGTACGCGAGGACAATTAATCGTATTTGGAATCTTCAATACCCCATTCAGTATATCATAACCATCAGCATATTCATGTTCATAGGTATCTCAATAAAAGTCCACCATTATTGGGACAAAAAAATTAATCTCTCTCCCTGTTTCTTTCCATCGTGCGTATACGCTCTCTACGCAATAACTGGAGTTTTTTCCCCTTGCGGATAAACCGTGTGGTATAAGCATTGTTTTGCATGAGTATGTTATTAACCAAGACTGTTATTGTCATTAACCAATCAGGCTTACATGATGGTTTTCTCTATGACGGCAGGTTTCCTTTCTCTTACCTGAATAAGCAGTACCCAAAAGAAATATCACGCTGCCATATGATTATTATATCAGATTTATATGTACTTTTATCCGTGACATAAGAATCTTATAACTAAATGAAAAAGACACTTCTCATCCTACTTTGTATTATATACAATACAACAGGGTACATATATTCCAAAAATGAAATAGACTCTCTTCTTAGAGTTCTGGATAAAACTATCTCCGAACGCCCTACATATATGAAGGAAAAGATACTAAGAATAGAGCGTCTTAAATTAAAATTAAACAATAGTCTTCCTCTGAATAAAACATTTAGCATAAATGAAGATATTATCGCCGAATACGAATCTTTTGCTTGTGATTCCGCTATTGCATACATTGATAAAAATATAGAAATAGCTAAAAAATTAAACAATAAAGATTTTTTATCTCAAAGCAAACTGAAGCTTTCTTTTGTACTGTCCTTGTCCGGTTCATTCACTCAGGCTCTGGAAGAATTAAACAGCATAGATTATAAAGAACTGCCTACGCATCTGAAATCCATGTATTGCTGGACATATATACGATACTACGAAAACCTTATAAAATATACCGACGATCCTCAATATGAGAAAAAGTATCAGACAGAGAAAATGCATTACAGGGATACAGTCATGTCCTATCTTGGGGTAGGGACAGATATGTATGTAAAGGAGGAAGCGTTTAAGCTTCAGGATGAAGGTCGCTACAATGAGGCTCAGCAGATACTATCCGATATATTTTCCAAACAGGAACTTCGGACACACAACTATGCAATGTCTGCAATGAGTCTGGCATTGGTTAATAAATATCTGAAAAATAGCGAACTGGAAGAAAAGTATCTTATTCTGGCTGCAATAACAGATACTCAGCTTGCCGTGAAAGAAAACGAGGCGCTTTTGGCATTGGCTATAAACCTATATAACAAAGGTGATGTAAATAGAGCATATAATTATATAAGAGCGGCTCTCGATGATGCAAACTTCTATAACTCCCGTTTCAGGAATACGATGATTGCACGCGTACAGCCTATTATAGAAGATACATACCTGAACAAAATAGAACAGCAGAAGAAAAACCTGAAAGCGTATGCTGTTATTATCAGCTTGTTTGTTATTGTACTGGCAATCGCTTTATTCTTCATATACAAGCAGATAAAAATAGTATCCCGGGCAAGGAAAAACCTGAAGGCTATGAATGAAAAGTTGGCCAGTATCAACCAGAAACTGGACGAAGCAAGCCTTATAAAAGAGAAATATATCGGTTACTTTATGAATCAATGTGCCGTATATATTGACAAACTGGATGATTACAGGAAAAATGTAAACCGTAAGATAAAAGCAGGCCAGATAGACGAATTGTACAATATGACTGCTTCCACCCGCAGTTTTGAAAAAGACGTGGAGGAACTTTACACCACCTTCGATAAAGCATTCTTTAAGATATATCCCAACTTTGTGGAAGAATTCAATGCCTTACTCAGAAAAGAAGAGCGTTACAAACTGGAGAAAGAACAATTAAATACCGAGCTCCGGATTTTTGCCCTGATAAGATTGGGCATAACGGATGTCAACCAGATAGCCGTCTTCTTACGTTATTCCATTCAGACGATCTATAATTATAAAAGTAAAATAAAAGGAAAGGCTATAGTAGAAAGCGAAAGTTTTGAAGAAGAAGTGAAGAAAATAGGAGCTTTTTCTCTCAAAGAAGGTTCTATCTGATTTACCAAAACAAATAAAAATTAAATTGATAAATTATTGACACACAATACTTTCATCATATTTTAATCTAAAAATAACTTACTTAAAGGCTTACTTCGAACAGGGGTGAGCTTTTTTTGTAAATATATTTGTATATAGCTTCACGAAGCGGTATTATGTTAACCATATAAGTATAACTTAAAAACTAAAATTTAATACGGATGAAAAATATACTTGCCATCGTAATCTTTTTCACTTCACTATGTTTTTGCACAATCTCAAGTGCACAGAACGTCACTCCTTTCAAAGATGGAGAAAGAGTAGTATTTCTGGGAAACAGTATCACTCACGCCGGCCACTATCACTCATACATATGGCTTTATTATATGACTCATTTTCCTGAAATGAGGATTAAGATAATGAATTCCGGAATCGGAGGCGACAGGGCCATTGACATGGTAAAACGGCTGGACGGTGATGTCTTCAGTAAGAATCCTACAGTCATAATAGCTACTTTCGGCATGAACGACTCGGGTTACTTCGAATACAATGGAGATCAACCCGAAAAATTTGCGGACGAAAAGGTCAAAGAATCTTATGACGCTTATAAACAGATGGAAGCCAGGTTCAAAAATCTGGAAACCGCGAAGGTTGTACTCATGGGCAGTTCTCCTTACGACGAAACTGCTGTTATAGAAGGGAACACTCCTTTCAAGAATAAGAATAAGGCAATGCTCAGGATAGTCGATTTCCAACGCGAATCGGCAAAAAATAACGGATGGGAATTCTTCGATCTCAACGGGCCTATGACTGCCATCAATCAGCAATTCCAACAAAAAGACCCTAAGTTTACCCTTTGCGGGACCGACCGCATCCATCCCGATAATGACGGGCATATGGTAATGGCCTACCTGTTCCTCAAAGAGCAGGGATTTGCAGGTAAGGATGTTGCTGACATAAATATAGATGGCTCAAAGATGAACGTCGTATCTTCTTCGAACTGCGAAATTACCAACCTGAAAAAAACATCGACAGGAATTACATTCGACTATCTCGCAAAATCATTGCCATACCCGATGGATACAATATCCCGCGGATGGGGATATAAGAAAAGCCAGGCCGAAGTGGTAAAATCAGTTCCGTTTATTGATGAAATGAACAGAGAAATGCTGTCTGTAAAAGGACTGAAAGGAAATTATAAACTAATGATAGATGAGGAAAATATAGGAACATGGTCGGCGAAAGAACTGGCAGAGGGCATCAACCTTGCCACACTTACCAATACGCCACAGTACCAACAGGCTCTCAAGGTTATGTTTCTGAATGAAGAACGCTGGGAGATAGAGTGCCGTTTTCGTGAATACGCATGGGTGCGGTTCAATTTTTTCCTGAACAAAGGCATAACCGATCCGAATACCAGGGAAGCTATCAAGGTACTGGATAAATATAAAGGTAGCGATGGCTGGCTTAACGGCAGGCGCGATCTTTATTCGAAGGCAATGTATCCCGAAGTAAGACAGGCATGGCAGGATGAAATGGATTTACTTCTTTCAGCCATTTATGAAGTAAATACGCCTGTGAAAAGAAAGATAAATCTTGTACGCGTAAACTAAGACTGTGAATTGAATATTAATTGTAAGTAAGAAAAAAAATCAGAGAGTAATTATATTAAAACCACTTCACTTACGCTTGAATGAGAACTATAATCTAAATTCAAGCGGAGGGTGAAGAACACCCGGAGTAAAGGACTTCGACAATTTCATAAACCAACGTATTCGAAAAATAAACCCAAAATTGATATATGAAGCGGATTTTTGCTTTTGTACTGATATCTGTATCTATACTCGGAAGAGTATCTTCCCAGCAGCAGGCATACTTTGTCGACGGCTACCATGGCGGTGTCTACGGGCATTACCCGATGTGGGTAACCCAGTTTATGACAGATAAACTGTCCCAATACCCCGAGTGGCGCATCGGGCTCGAAATAGAACCTGAGACGTGGGATACAGTGAAAGTAAAAGAGCCTGTTGCATATAACAATTTCAGAAATATCGTAACGGATAAAAGAATCGAGTTTACGAATCCTAGCTATGCCCAACCCTATTTATACAACATATCAGGGGAAAGTATCATACGTCAGTTCGAATATGGAATTAAGAAGATACATCAACATTTCCCGGATGTGACTTTTACAACATATTCTGTAGAGGAACCCTGTTTTACAAGCAGTTTGCCACAAATCCTGAAATCGTTCGGATTCAAATATGCCGTACTTAAATGTCCGAATACCTGCTGGGGCGGATATACGGCAGCCTATGGCGGTGAACTGATTAACTGGGTAGGGCCTGACGGGACTGCAATCCTTACTGTGCCGCGCTATGCCTGCGAAGAATTGGAAGAAAACTCCACATGGCAAACCACGGCATGGGGTAACTCTGAAGCCTATCTCAAGGCATGCTTCGACTATGGAATAGAAAATCCTGTCGGGATGTGTTATCAGGATGCAGGATGGAAGAACGGGCCGTGGATCGGTCACGGAAATAAGATAAGGAACAACTCCGTATACGTGACATGGAAAGAGTATATAGAAGGTAAGTCGGTGGGTAGTACCTCTGATAATCTACACTTTTCACAGGAAAATATGCATATTAATCTGATGTGGGGAAGTCAGGTTCTTCAGAAGATTGCACAGGAAGTACGCATATCCGAAAATAAAATTGTGATGTCCGAAAAAATAGCAGCTATGGCAACTATCGAGAATAATTATACCCCGTTGGAAACATCGTTGGATGAAGCATGGCGTACCCTGATGTTGGCGCAACATCACGACTCATGGATAGTGCCTTACAACCGTCTGCATAAAAATCGCACATGGGCGCAGGAAATCACCCTGTGGACAAGCAAAACAAATAAGATTTCGGATAATATCATCAAAGAGGCTGTCAAAACATATGATTCCGAAAACGGATCACTTTCCCGTAACTTGTCTTTTGTAAAAGTATACAATACACTGGCTACAAAAAGGTCGGAGTTAGTAACCGTAAGTCTGCCCGCTACCCGTGTCAGGCAGGGATTAGCGGTATATGATTCGAAGAAAAAAAGAATTTCTTCCAGCTTCCGCTATGAGGGAGATTCTATCTGTCTCACTTTCACAGCTGAGGTGCCTTCTTTTGGTTATGCAACATACAGTTTACAGGATGAGAAACCAAATAAGGAAACATATTCTTCTGTAAAAAATAATCCGAAAGGCGATTATATATTGGAAAACGATATGTATAAAATCGTTATCGACGCTGCAAAGGGAGGAACAATAAAAAGCCTGATAGCAAAAAAAGAGAAGAACAAGGAATATATCGATGCTGCCAACCAATATTGCTTCGGGGAATTGAGAGGTCATTTCTATGAGGAAGGAAAATATTACTCCACTGCCGACTCTCGGGCAAAAGTAACTGTATTGGAAGACAATGGTCTCAGAACCATCGTGAAAATAGAAGGGAGTATTTCTTCCCACCCTTTCACGCAGATTATTACACTGAATAGTGGGCAGAAACGTATCGATTTCGATCTGACGGTAGATTGGAAGAGCAATGTTGGCATAGGTGAATACAAACAAGGTAGTAACTGGCGCGATAACAGGAGGGCATATGTAGACGACAGGTTCAAATTGAATATAATGTTCCCTGTCGGCTTATCTTCACCCAAATTGTATAAAAACGCTCCTTTCGATGTATGTGAAAGCAATCTAAAAAATACATTCTTCAATACATGGGACAGCATAAAGCACAATATAATACTTAACTGGGTAGACCTCGTCGATAAGGACGAAACATACGGCTTTACCCTTTTATCAGACCATACAACCTCTTATGCCTTTGGAGAGAATTATCCGTTAAGCCTCACCGCACAGTACTCAGGCATCGGACTATGGGGGATGGATTATAAAATAACCGCGCCACTGAAAATGAAATATGCTATCATTCCGCATACGGGAAAATGGGAAGAATCTCATGTATCGACCGAAAGCAACAAGTGGAATGAACCGTTAGTAGTTTCGCTTCTTGATAAAACTGCGACAGAGGACAAATCCTATTTCGACATAGGTAACTCAGGCTATGAGGTAACTGCATTTAAGGCTCACGGGGACGATCTTATCATCAGGCTGTTCAATGCCGAAGGAAATACTTCCGTACAGAAACTGAAGTTCGGATTTCCCGTATCATCAGTGGAAGAAGTTGATTTAAGAGGGAATATAATCACAGAAAATGCAATTGACAAAAACAGTATATCGCTGTCAATACCCCATTTCGGGATTAAGACATTATTAATAAAAAGATAAGATAGGAAAATAATTGAAATGATTGATACTATGCTAAAGATGACAACAGCACTTATAACGGTTCTTTGCCTGACGATAACGGGATGCACCACGGAAGTCAAAACAAAAAGTTCTGCCCCTTCCGATTATGTCAATCCGTTTATCGGAGCCAGTACCAGTGTCGGTGCTGCCGGAGTTTACCACGGACTGGGAAAAACATTTCCCGGCGCGGCCACACCATATGGAATGGTTCAGGTTAACCCCAATACGATAACAGGAGGAGACAATTCGCCGGGTTACAGTTACGAACATAAAACTATCGAAGGTTTTGCGTTCACACAAATGAGCGGTGTGGGTTGGTTCGGCGATCTGGGAAATTTCCTTGTAATGCCTACCACCGGTGACTTGAAGATAATTGCGGGTAAAGAAGACGGGAGCATAAGGGGATACCGTTCGCTGTACGATAAGAAGACCGAAACCGCCAAAGCAGGATACTATTCGGTAAACCTGACCGATTATAATATCCGGGTAGAAGCCACGGCTGCACCGCATAGCGGAATGTTACGATTTACATTCCCCGAACATAAACGGTCGCGCATACAAATAGACCTGGCTCGAAGAGTTGGCGGGACATCTACATATCAATATGTAAAAGTAGTCAACGACAGCACTATACAAGGATGGATGAAGTGTACGCCGGATGGCGGCGGATGGGGTGATGGAGAAGGCAATACTGATTATACTGTGTTTTTCTATGCGCAATTCAGCCGTCCGTTGAACAAGTACGGCTTCTGGAGCGCCGATATACCCGACAACTGGAAACGTAAACTCAAAGATGTTACAAGCATCCCTTATCTGAAAAGGGTATCGGAAGCTAAAATTATCAAAGACGTTAAGGAGCTGGAAGGCAAACATCTGGGATTCTTTACCGAGTTCGATACGAAAAGAGATGAGGAGGTGACTCTGAAAGTGGGAATATCTTTTGTCAATATGGATGGTGCCGGCAAGAACTTCGAAGCGGAAATAGCAGATAAGAATTTCGACCTTGTCCGCAACGAGGCAAAAGCAAGCTGGGATAGGGAATTGGGCAAAATAAATATTACGGGAGGAACCGACGATCAGAAAACAATTTTCTACACATCCCTTTATCACACAATGATAGATCCGCGCATATATACCGATGTAGACGGACGTTACACCGGTGGTGATAACCGGATATACAGCGATTCTACATTCACGAAACGCACCATATTCAGCGGATGGGATGTATTCCGCAGCCAGTTCCCTTTGCAAACCATTATTAACCCCGAAGTGGTAAACGATCAGTTGAACTCACTTATCACCCTTGCCGAACAAAGCGGACGCGAATATTACGAGCGCTGGGAAATCATGAACGCATACTCGGGCTGTATGATCGGGAATCCTGCCTTATCGGTTCTGGCAGATGCTTATGTGAAGGGTATCCGCAATTATGATATAGACAAAGCCTACAAGTATGCAGTGAATACATCGAAAAAATATGGCAATGACACCCTCGGCTATACAGCTTCGTCACTCAGCATATCCCATACACTCGAGTATGCTTATGCCGATTGGTGTATATCCCGTATTGCCAGCAAAATGGGTAATAGCGACGATGAAAAACTGTTTTTGGAAAAAGGTCAGGCTTACAGGAATATCTTCGATAAGGAAAAGGGTTGGTTCCGCCCGCGGAAGGCAGACGGCTCTTGGGAAGAATGGCCTGAGAATGCGCTGTTTAAAGAATGGTACGGTTGCATAGAATCTAATTCTTACCAGCAGGGGTGGTTTGTGCCTCACGATATTCCGGGTATGGTAGAATTGATGGGAGGGGAGGATAAGGTCGTTACCAATCTTACCAATCTCTTTGAAAAGACTCCCGACAATTTTTTGTGGAACGATTATTATAATCACGCCAACGAACCCGTACATCATATTCCTTTCCTGTTCAACCGCCTGAGACGACCCTGGCTTACACAAAAATGGACCCGTCACATATGCGATAAAGCCTATGCCAACAAAGTGGAAGGCATAGTGGGTAATGAAGATGTGGGCCAAATGTCGGCCTGGTATGTGCTTGCCGCTTCCGGAATACATCCTGTGTGCCCGGGAGACACACGTATGGAGATAACAAGCCCCGTATTCGACAAGATAGAATATAAGCTGGATTCGAAATACTTTAAGGGAGGGAAGTTTACCATAATAGCACACAATAATTCACCTGAAAATATATACATACAAAAAGCTTTGCTGAATGGAAAAGAATACAGAAACTGTTATATAGATTTTTCAATTATTGCAGACGGAGCCACATTAGAATTATTCATGAGTAACAAACCAAACAAAGACTGGGGTATATGAAATTTGAAGAAGTTTAGAAATATAATGCGGAGTAAATCACAAATACACTTTCTTATGGAATGAAAATAGCGGCTATAAGGGGATCATAATTTGATATATCCAAACAATGTTGATTGATCGACAGCTAGAGTTTTCCGGGTATTTAAATAGAAAGTTTTTATTAACCTAATACATTAATATGTATGAAAAACATTTTATATTTATTATTAACGTTAACAGTCGTATGGGGATGTTTTTCCTCCTGTAACGACAAAGGGTTTCTCGACGAAACCGTAACGACAGACCTTAATTACAATAGGGTTTTTTCCGACAGTGCGCTTACCGAGGGCTTTCTGGCCGAAATCTATCGGGATGTGGGTTTTGACGTGAAAGGTAATCGTTTCAGTACTGTATCGGATCAATTGGGCGGTCTTCAGACTGCATGCGACGAAGCCGAATTCAGGATGTCTTCGGACGGTATAGCCGATGTGCAGTTTGCTTCAGGGACTGTCAATCCGGTAATTATAACCGATGACGCGTGGAAGATACCTTACCAGAATATCAGGAGGGTAAATATCTTCTTTAAAGGGATTGAGCAGGCTCCCCTGCTAGGTTCCCGTAAGGCTCGCCTCAAAGCCGAAGCCCGTTTTTTGAGAGCATGGTACTATCATATTATGGTCAGGCATTACGGGGGCGTGCCTTTAATCGGCGACACCATCTACGCTGACGGAGATAAACCGAAAGATACCCGCGATACATTCGAAGACTGCGTAAATTATATTGTTAAAGAATGTGAGACCGCCGCTACTGAAACCAATCTGCCCGTAAAACCTACGGGATCATACTATGGGCATGTGGGAAGAGGCGCCTGCAGGGCTTTGATCGCCCGCATAAAACTATTGGCCGCCAGTCCTCTTTATAACGGGAACAGCGATATAGTTGCCGGAACAAACGTTCCTGCCGAATTGGTCGGATATCCCGAGTATAGTAAGATGCGATGGAAAGAAGCTATGGATGCTGCAAACAACGTAATCTCTTTAGGGCAATACGGTTTGTATGTATTGCACATGGATCCTTTCAACAACAATAATCCCGATTCGGGACATGGTTTCTATGCTCTGTTCCAATCATTAAAAGACGAATATAAGCCCTCATCCCTCGTTGAATCAATACTCGATGACCGCAGCCTTGGCCGGGTAGCAAGAGAAAGCTGGTTTCAGCCTCCATCCCGTGGCGCTGCAAAGAGTGGATTTATCTATCAGAATCTGGTAGATGCGTTCCCGATGAAAAACGGAAAGCCAATCAGCGATCCGGCTTCAGGATATGATCCAAATAATCCATATGCAAACCGCGACCCGAGGTTCAATAATACCGTGGCCCACGACCAGACAATGATCGCATTAGCACCTAACAATAACCCCGACCCGATAAATGTTTATCGCAAAGCCGATGGTTCATCCAGTGGAAAAGACGCCGTGCATCAGGGTACGCCTACTGGCTATTATATCAACAAAATGGTCAGCCGTCATTTGGCAGCCAATGCTGTGCATGGTGAAAATGAGGCAACTCCTATCTTACGCTATGCCGAAATTTACATGGCCTATGCCGAAGCTATGAACGAATATGAGATGGGTGATGGCAACGGATCTCAACTAGTATCGCCAACTGATAAGACATACGAGGTACTGAAAGCGATCAGGGCACGAGCTGGAATAGAAGCCGGCGCTGACGGAATGTATGGGTTAAAACCGGATATGACACGGCTGGAAATGCGTCAGGCCATCCGTGACGAAAGACGGATCGAATTTGCTATAGAAGGCCATCGCTTTTTTGATGTAAGACGTTGGAAAATAGCTGAACAAACAGACAGCCAGATGATGACAGGTATGGAAGTCCGGCTGACAGCTGATGGAGGTAAGTCGTATACACGTTTCAATGTACGTCAACGTGTGTTCAGGAAGGCAATGTATTTCTGGCCTATCCCATATAAGGAAACCTCCAAGTCTCCCAACCTGATCCAAAATCCTAATTATTAAGATTAAACCTTTTTTCTAACTCTGTAAACAAAGATTCATTATGAGAAGATTAAATATAAAAATGATGTTTATGCTTTGTATTATGGTATGCTCTTTCCTTTCCTGTGATAAATTTAAAGATTCGAATGGGTACGACATCGAAGAACCTGCGAAAAATCTTGCCGGTTCATGGTATATTACCAAGGCGGCCAGGAATGGAATAGAAATCACCAAAGCTGTCGATTTCAGTGCCTTCAGAATTACCTTCAATGACGATAATACTTATACCATCGATAATTACCTTCCATTTCTGGTCCGTCAGGACGGGACATGGAATGTAAACGACCCCCAGTATCCCACACAACTACTGTTTAAGGAAGGAACTTCTACCGAATCCAACATTTCCCTTTTCGAATATCGGACAGTGAAAGGAGAACGCCAGATAACCCTCTCGTTCTCACCGGGATGTCAGAATAATGTATATTCCTATGTATTGGAACGCGCGTCTAATAATTAAAACAGAATGCTATGAAAACAAAATGCAAAGATAAAACATTGATATATAGAATATTGGGATGTATAATGTGTCTTATTGTATTTATCTCCTGCGGCATAGAATGGTTCACAGACCATGGGAGTAAATTCGATGATGAATATAAGGACAACAACTCGCCGGTCATTTATAAGACAAATTCCGTGAAGGCAGGCGAATACGCCGAATTTGTCATGTATATAAAATGCGGGTCGAATAAAGACGGTCAAATAAATAAATTGATCATAGCCGTTAATGTTCCAAAAGTATGGACAGACGCCAAAAACGCGATAGTAACATGGGAAGGTACCGGCAATGGTAAAAATCTGGAGGGAGAACATAAGATGTCGCCGATCCCTGATGGAACCTCCCCTGCGAGAAAGCCGGGCCTGACTTGGGATCAAGCGCTCCTCAACAAATTCGGAGGGGAAAACCCGAATGTACTGGACGATACCCAATGGGTGGCATTTGTGTCTGATGACGCAGCCACAATCGATAACGGAGGCGGTGCGTATGATGTATACGTAAAAATAAAAATAAAAATGAAAACCGGTCCGGACAACCTGAGGGCGAAAATCGGATTCTTCGCAAACTATGAAAACGACGGATTAAGTGAGTATGATCCAAATAGCAATGAAGTAGGGCCAGACCACTGGAAAGCGATGTGGAGCCCCGATTGCTTTGAAGTGACGGATGGCGAAGGCGCCGAACCGATAGACTTCTGCCAGTATCATTTCTATCAGGTGACTCCGGGCAATGCTACTCAAAATGATATTCTTACATTCAGGTATATTGGTGATTATTACAATAACCAATTGATTAATGAAAGTAATATCTACCTGAATGCCAAAGCCCACACCGCTAATGGTAATACATATACAGTAGACGAAATATCAGACAAAACAAAGTTGCTGAAAGATTCCAGATGGGGAGTAATGTGGAGTGCGACACTGTGGCCTGAAGGCTTTTTCGGCGTACCAGCAAACGAGACTATCACTCATATCGAATATTATTTTACAAATGCGGACGGTTCCCGATATGTCGACAAATATGATGACGAACAAGCAGGAAAAGACGATCCGGCCGGAGACGACGATCATTCGACAAGAGAGAAAAAACCGTTTGTCTACAATTTCATTTGTAAATGAGATCAATGTATAATTTTTTTATAATTAAAACCGGAATTTATGTATAATTCAATATATAAAAAGATGAGTAAGAGCTGCTACTTCTTGCTTATGATCGTATGGTGGTTGTTGTCAGGGTACGGAACCGCTTATGCCCAGGAAAAGGCGGCTAACGACGCATCCGGCTTTTCGGGTGTAGTTGTCGACCAGTATGGGAGACCTGTACAGGGCGTGGAAATAGCCATAAAAACGAGCGGGTACAAGGCGGTAAGCGATGAAACAGGAACATTCGGAATCGATGCCGTCATTGGAAATACACTTGTTCTCACACACCCTGATTATCTGATAAAAGAGATCAAGATTCCCAAAGACATCAAAAAGGGAACGGTATTCAAGGTAGATATAAAAGACAAGAAACTAAAAAATCCGGCCAATCTGGATGTCCCTTACGGAAAAACAATAGACAAAGAAACTTATCTGGGTGCGGCATCCACTATCTATACGGACGAAATAGCTCCTGCATTATCAGCTAATATACTGGGTGCATTATCGGGCAGGTTACCGGGCTTGTATGTTTCCCAAGGCAGAGGATACAGGAATACTTTCACCAACCAGAGTACAGTTAGCAATGCTTTTCTGGGCGGTCAGGCCGACGATTCCAGAGTAGGATATAACGACAATACGCAGTATGGTTTCTCATTGCGGGGAGCTTTTTCTCCGGTAGTGGTTGTCGATGGATTTCAGAGCGAACTCTTCAACCTCGATGTGGAAAGCATCGAATCGGTTTCGGTACAGAAAGACGCCTTGTCTTCCATGTTTCTGGGAGGAAGAAGTTCGCGTGGCGTAATGTATATTACTACTAAAAAACCGATAGCAGAAGGATTTAAAATATCATTCACCGGCAGGTATGGCATACAGGAACCAATAAAGACACCTAAGCCGCTCCCATCTTACCAATGGGCTTACCTGCTGAATGAGGCTCTGGTCAACGACGGCAAAAGTGGAGTATATACAGCCAATAACATAGAGTCGTTCCGCTACGGGAAAGATCCGATAGCATACCCTGATGTAAACTGGTACGATCAGATACTAAAAAACAACTCCGATATACAATCCTATAACTTAAACGCAACCGGAGGAAATAAAACAGCCCAATACTTCGTTAGTTTGGGATATTTCACCGAAAACGGGCTGCTACGCGAAAACGCGCAGAATACCTATAATACCAACCTCTCATACGACCGGTACATGGTAACTTCCAAGATTAACGTAAATGTGTTACCGGGGCTCAAAATGGGAGCTACCGTTATAGGGCGTATCGAGGAGGGGAATCAGCCGGGAGCAGGCACAAGCAGTATTATGAGCGATATATACACGCTTCCCGGAAGCGTATATCCGGTTTACAATCCAGATGGTTCTTATGGCGGAAGCAACAGCTACCAGAATAACCTGATGGCGAAAACTATTGGTTCGGGTTATATAAAAGATATTATGCGCGACGGATACGGTAATATTGTTATCGACCACGACATGGCATGGCTTGCCGAAGGCTTATCGGCGCGTATGGTAGGAAGCGTTGTTTCGCAAAGCCGCAGTGCCTTGGACCGCAGCAAGCAGGAACCTGTCTATCTTCGTACTCTGAATCCCGATGGGTCGTTGAGAGGCTATGAACGCTTTGGGAGTATAGTTCCGCAAAGGAATGGCTTCATCGGTGTATCAAACTTCCAGTATATGTATGGGCAGGTTGCACTGGACTATAAAAAAGTGATAAATAAATCGCATACTATAGAAGGAAATGTATTTGCTGACGTAAAAGAGGTTTTGGACAATTATCAATTGCCTGAAAAACCTGCAAATCTTAATGCAGAAGCCAAATACGACTATCAGCAGAAATATTTCGCCCAAGCGGCCGTATCCAGAAGCTACCTGAACAGGTATGCGCCGGGTAAAAGATGGGGGACGTTTTACGCTTTCGGCTTAGGATGGGATATCAGTAAGGAAGCATTTATGCAATCCATAGACTGGGTAAACAAACTAAAGCTACGTGCGGTGTTCGGACAAACGGGAAACAGTATCGGCCGCGACAATTATTACACATGGCGGCAACAATATGAAAGTAACGCTGTGAATGTTGCGGGTACAGGAGCTTATTATCCCCAGGGATCGAACTATACGGGCTTGTATGAAAATGTAGCAGTCGGACTTATCGAAACAAATCTCAGCTTGTCGAATCCGAACCTGACATGGGAAAGAGCCAATAAACTGAATATGGGACTCGATGCCAACTTGTTCGATAACAAACTTTGGATTACAGCTGATTTATACAGCGACAAACATTTCGATCTTTTAATGACCAGGGGGAAAAGCATAGAACTCATCGGGTTGAACTATCCTGCTGAAAATATTGGGAAGGTCCGGTATCAGGGTGCCGACCTCTCAGTAACTTATCAGGATAACATTGGAGATTTCAATTATTACGTGACCGGAAACTGGAGCATAAATCAATCGAAGATTTTATTCATAGACGAACAGAATGTTCCCGAAGAATACATGCGTAGGACTGGTAATCCCGCCGGAACCCGCTACGGACTCATTGCCGAAGGATTTTTCCAGACAAGGGAAGAGGTAGCAAACAGCCCGGTTATTTCCGGCTATAATATCGTCCCGGGCGACCTTAAATATAAGGATATGAATGGTGACGGAGTAATCAACGAATATGACCAGACTGCAATAGGCGGCAATAAACCTCTCTGTTTTTTTGGTCTGAACTTAGGATTTGAATACAAGGGATTTGAACTGTCAGCCTTATTTCAAGGCGCTTACAACCGTGAAATTTACTTCCCGGATGCAGGCTGGGAATATGCAACAGGGTTCATAGCATGGGGCAATACTTACAGTCAGGCATATGAACATGTGCTGAACCGTTGGACTCCGGAAACAGCTGAAACAGCTCTCTTCCCAAGACTTTCCACAAGTCCGAATTACAATGTTGCTCCTAATGGCATGAATAATTCATTCTGGTTGAAATCAGGAAATTACATACGGTTGAAAAACCTGAATATAGCCTATACCCTCCCCGATTCATTTTCGCGAAATTATCTTGGCGGAGTGAAAGTAAAAGTATTTGTCGGCGGTCAGAATTTATGGACACAAGCTGCTTTTGATCTGGTTGACCCTGAAGTTGTAGATTTCAGGAACTATCCGGCGCTACGTGGCTTCAACACAGGGATCAACATCAAATTTTAGCATTCTCTAAAAAATGAAAGACATGAAAAATAAATTATATATCATACTGATAGGCCTGTTCTGCACGTTGTGGTCATGCAATGACTATGAAGATGTTCCTGTGGAAAAGCATACGCTTGAGTATGTGTTCTCAACTACAGATTCACTGGGTGTAGACGCAAAAAGGTATTTAAACAACATTTATAGTGTTTTGCGATACGGACACAATGGCATTGACGGAGACTATCTGGATGCAGCTTCGGACGATGCTGTCACATCGGTCAATTCGGAAAATCAAATCTATCAATTGCAGGTAGGCCGTTATTCACCTTTTGTACGCCTTACCGACATGGGATGGGCTAATTATTACAGGGGCATTCGCTGGTCGAATACGTTCATTAATAATATAGACGTGGTTCCATTCATGCAGACATATAACAATCACGCCGGTACAAAAATACCTCTCAACAGAGCATTAAAGGCCGAGGCTCGTTTCTTCAAAGCTCTTTATTATTTCGAACTTGTAAAGCGCTACGGCGGTGTGCCTTTGGTAGGCGATATTCCTTACGAATTGGGCGAACCGATGGAATTTCCACGTAATACGTTCGACGAATGTATAGAGTATATCGTAAATGAGCTCGACAATATCAAAGACAGCCTGCGCTCGGTTCCTATCGCCAATGTAGGAGCTGACGGCCATGTGGTGACATCAGGAGCGGCTATGGCTCTCAAAACAAGGGTATTGCTATATGCCGCAAGCCCATTATTTAACGAATCCCCTATCGAAGCCGGAAATCCGTATGTAGGCTATGATAAATACGATCCTGCCCGCTGGAAAAGGGCAGCCGATGCAGCAGAGAATTTCATCAAAGACTGGGGCCCTGGAGGAAATTATGGCGGATATGCTTTAATGAATGATTTCAGGGATGTATTCCTCTATTATTACGGGCCGTCTACAAATGAAGTCATATTCCATGTACAAGTACAGGACGGCCAGAAAAAAAGAGACGTGGAAGTAAACAACGGGCCGATAGGATTCTCCAGTGAAGCCAAAGGCAACGGACGCACCAGCCCTACACAGAATCTGGTAGATGCTTTCCCGATGAAGGACGGAAAACCGATAAGTGACATGAGTTCGAAATATACATATTCGGAACAATCGATGTACGACAACCGCGATCCCCGCCTCGATTACACAGTATTACATAACGGTTCACGCTGGCTTAGTTCGGTACTGGCCACATACATCGGCGGACGAAACAATCCGAGCGGAACTACCGAAACCACCACAAAAACGAGTTATTACCTGCGCAAGTTTATGGGTAAATACGAAGATAAGGAGAAATATGAAGAGACTCTCCGCAACTGGGTTCTATTCCGCTATGCAGAAATATTACTAAATTATGCAGAAGCCAAAAACGAATATGACCTTGCTTCTTCGAAAACAACAGCCGACGCCAAAGTGATCGAATATATCAGGGAAATAAGGAAAAGAGCCGGTATTGACGGTGACGACGGTACTTACGGCATAGCCGGTAACACAACCTGCGTAGCAATGAGGGAACTCATCCGCAACGAAAGAAGAATTGAAATGGCATTTGAGGAGCAACGCTTCTGGGATATACGGCGTTGGAAAACCGCTGAAGAGATTTTCAACAGCCCACTAAGAGGATTAGCACTGGTGATGAGGACAGGGAATATACAGATTGAACATATTGATGTTCTGAATGCAAAATTCGATCCGAAAAGATACCTATATCCTATACCATACAGCGAAGTAAACAAAAACAGTAACATGGTTCAAAACCCAGGCTGGTAACAAAGCTATGTTTATCAATTCTTTAATAATCGATTGATATGAAAAGACTAACTTTATTATTTATAAGCATACAACTCTTTGCCTTTGCTTTCGGGCAACAACAGTTCCAACTGAAAGGCAAGGTGTCATCAACTGACGGGGAACTTCTCGCCGGAGTGAGCGTCACTATTGATGGAACAACGAATGGCACAATGACAGATTCCGACGGGAACTATACATTAACAGTAAAATCCGGCGATCAGGTAACATTCTCTTTTATCAGTTTCACAAAGCAATCTGTCAAAATAACCAATCAGAAGATTCTGGACATTATACTCCGACCCGATCAGACAGCTTTAGACGAAGTTGTGGTTGTCGGCTATGGTAAAGTAAAAAAAATCACATTGACCGGAGCTGTAAGCGCTATGTCGGCCGAAGATATACGAACAGTTCCCACATCCAGTGTACAAAATGCATTGGCTGGAAAGCTGCCCGGATTCTTTTCTCAACAGCGTTCGGGACAGCCGGGTAAAGACGCTTCCGACTTCTTTATCAGGGGAGTCTCTTCCCTGAACGAGGAGGGCAATCAACCGCTGATCATTGTAGACGATGTGCAATATACATATGACCAGTTGCAACAGATCAATGTGAACGAAATCGAAAGCATTTCGATCCTGAAAGATGCTTCTACTACAGCTATCTATGGTATTAAGGGTGCTAACGGCGTTTTGGTAGTAAAAACCCGCCGTGGCGAAGAAGGCCGCCCCCGTATAAATGTACGGCTCGAAGGTGGTTTGACCATGCCTATCCGTACACCTAAGTTCCTGAATGCTTACGAAGCAGCATCACTCACAAATGAGGCTTTTGTAAATGATGGGTTGGAAAGCAGCAAGCCGTTTAACGATACTGATCTTGAACATTTCAGGCTTGGAGACGACCCTTACGGCCATCCTGATGTAAACTGGTATAAAGAGATTTTTAAAGACGTAGCGAGCCAGCAGAACGCAAATGTGGATATTTCGGGCGGTACCAAAAGGCTAAGATATTTCGTTACGGGCGGATTCTTCTCACAAAACGGTCTGACACGCAATTTCGAAGACCCATACGGCGAAGTGAACACCGATTACTTCTACCGCAGATTTAACTTCCGTTCCAATCTGGATTTCGATGTCACTTCTACCACAAAAGTCCGTCTCGATATGTCGTCCCGTTTTATGAATATCAATGAGCCAAACGGTTTAAATGCCGTAGGGGAGATCTATAATTTCAAGAATATGACCCCATTCTCGGCTCCATTGAAAAACCCGAACGGAACCTACGCCTATCATAATTACTTCTTTCCCGACAGTAAAGACCCTACTTTGAATGCACGTCTGGCAAATGAAGGTTACAGCCGTACAAGGAGATTCGATTCCAATATACTATTCGATGTATCCCAGAATATGGACTTTGTTACTAAAGGGCTTTCCGGTATGTTACGTGTAGCGTATTCCAGTATAGATGAAAATTCCAGAAGAATGTGGCGTGCCAAAGATATGTATCCTACCTATCACTATACCCCTTCTGAGGATGGAGGTACATATACAATCAACCCTACGGTGAACTCCTATGCTTATGAAAAGTATGTATCGGGCGCCGGTATCAACAAAGCTATCAGGGATTTGAATATACAGACATTCATCAATTACGAACGTACCTTTAACGAAGACCATAATTTCAGTGGAATGTTGTTATACAACAGGCAAAGCCGTACAAGGGACTGGGAAAACGTGCTTGGTTTCGTTCAGCCTGACGTTCCTGCAAAATTTGTCGGATATACAGGCCAAATCAAATATAACTACAAGAACCGGTATCTGTTCGACCTGAACACTGCCTATAACGGTACCGACCGATTTAGCAGAAGCAAGCGTTTCGGCTGGTTCCCCTCTGCCGCAGCAGGATGGAATATTGGAGAAGAACCATTTTTTCAGGAAAAATTCGGCAGCAAGATCGATATGCTGAAAATCAGGGCCTCATATGGTTTGGTGGGATCAGATGCAGCATCGGGCGGCCGTTACCTCTACAAGCAGTATTATGAGCAAGGAGGCGGGTATAGTTTCGGCGAAAATTATAACAATACGATGTCTTCATATAAGGAAGGCTCGTTGGCCGACGAATCGGTTACATGGGAAAAAGCCCGTAAATTCGACGTCGGTATAGATGCCAGCTTGTTAAATAATAAGATATCCTTTACTTTAGACTATTTCTATGATTTCCGCTACGACCAGCTGGTAGAGAGAAGTGACGTATCCCTGGTTTTTGGCCTGGGTTCGGCCCGCAAAAACATAGGAGAAACTTCTAATCAGGGTTTCGACGGGCAAATCGGCTATACTGATAAATTCGGGGATTTTAATTTCAACACCAACCTTGTATTCTCCTATGCAAAGAATAAAGTGAAGTACAAAGCCGAGGCTCAACAAAGATACCCTTGGCTGGCCGAAACCGGCAAACCTATCGGTCAGCCATTCGGTTACACATGGCTTGGATATTACACCCAGCAGGATATAGATGAAATCAACGCAGGCAATCCGAATAAGATTCCCGTACCTTCAGTTCCTGTATCGGCAGGCGACCTGAAATATATGGACCTGAACGGAGACGGCGCCATCGATGACTTCGACAAAAGTGCTATCGGTAAACCTAACCTGCCGACCACCACGCTTGGATTTACGATAGGCGGATCGTATAAAGGTTTTTCACTGAACCTGTTGTTCCAGGGATCATTCGATTATAGTTTCAGTGTCGTAGGAACGGGCATAGAATCTTTCAAAAGCCAGTTTCAACCTATCCACTTGAAACGCTGGACACAGGAGAGGTATGATAACGGTGAGGTAATCGACTTCCCACGCCTGACAACGAACCCTTCTACCGTAAGCAGCAGCGAAGCATACATGTCGGACTTCTGGCTGGTAAACGCATGGTATATCCGTCTGAAAACGATTGACTTGGGCTATGAGCTTCCTAAGAGTGTATTGCCTAAAGGGATATATAGCACACGCTTCTATATGAATGCTTATAACCTGTTTACTAAAACAAACTATGATAAATATCAGCAGGACCCTGAAATAAAGACAAACTCGGCAGGTGATGCATATATGAACCAGCGAGTGGTAAACTTTGGTGTGCAGATGTCGTTCTAAAAAACTACTGTAACAGGGTTATCTATTGTGTATATGAATGATAACCCTGTACATTTTTGCGATACACATTCATAACCTTAATTTATAATGCATATGAGAAGATTTTATGAGTTTATTAAAGCTTCGCACAGATTATATATATTCGCCCTGTCATTATTTGTTATCAGTTTTATATTATATGGTTGTTTCAGATTGAGATCGCTGAACCATCCCACAACGGCTGAGACTAATAGTTATTTCGACGTGACATTTGTATGCGAACATACCAATCCTACCAAAACAGAAGGAAGGGGGTATTTCGGCGCGCTTTTGCCTAAAGGATGGAGGGCGCAGGATTACACCGAATATACAGTACATTTTCCTAATCCCGATGAAAATATTTATGGGCGCCTCGCTTTCGACCAATATTATACGGACGCTTTAAATGTTGCTTTTCCCGCTCCTGCAGGTTATTATTGGTGGGGTGGCCGTTCGATCGATATACTTGAGCTTTTGCATAGCGACAATAATAAAAGCGATGATTTTACTTTTACGTTCCGCATCTTTACCGATAATCAGACCGGGGATTTTAGCCTTAGATACGTGGTAAGTACCGATGGGAATGACGAAAATCCGGTCGGAAACGGAAAGTATATCGATGAAACGCGTACAATATCTGTTACACAAGGCAGCGAATATCCGATGCAGAAGACTCCGAACTGGGTACTTTTGCCAAACAGAGGCGAAGATGCCAATGTACAGGTCTATTCCGATAAGGATTACGACGGATTTTTCACCCGCTGGCACGGATGGACAGGCGGAGATATTGGCCGGTCTGAGCCGCTGGGCGACGGGCGGAGTATCTGGGTATGGGGCGACTCCCATACAGGTACTGTGCTTTCCGGCCGTACCAGAGTGGGAACAGGAGATAACCAATTCGAACGCAACTTCGTCATGGTGCAGGACGGTGAGGACTTTAGCGCTTTCAGGCTGTTGAATGAAGGTTCGCCGGGTGGCAATCCTCCGGTAAAGGAGGTACTGATACCTACCGATGATAATGGAAATCCTTTGAACAAGAATAGTGTATGGTACTGGCCTGCGGGAAGTTCGGTTTATTATCGCAATGGAGTTCCCGAACTTCAGATGATCCTCAGCCGTGTGCAAAACGATGGCTCAGGAGGGATGTGGGGTATGAACGGCGTGTCGGCGGATGTGGCTGTATTCTCCCTGCCCGATCTAAAGTTGAAGGAGATAAAAAAATATAAGCATATGACCCGGAGCCTCGCAAAAGGTGATAGCAAATTCGGGCTGGATTTCGGAGGATACGTATTTAAAGATGATGACGGAACTGTGTATATATACGGTTATGCTGATATTGAAGGTATCTGTACACGGTACGGCCTTGTAGCCCGTGTTACTAATGGAGACCTTACGGGTAACTGGGAATTTTATAATGCCAGAACAAAAGAATGGTCTACCGATACGTCATGGCAGAATGATCTTACCAATTGGGAAGGAGCGACTATAGTGCAGGACCCTGTGTTTGTATTTAAAGATGCCGGGAAATATTATGGAATTGCCCAGCCGGGAAAATGCTTTAGCGATGAAATCATACTTTATGAAGCTGAAACTCCCTACGGGCCATTCACGAATAGGAGAACAATAGCGAAATTACCGGCCGAAATAAGCACGGAGAACTCATTTTTCTGTTCATTATTAGCCGTTCATCCGCAATATTCCAAAAACGGAGAAATATTCTTTTCTGTTTCCAAAAACTTTCAGGACGACAAGCCATGGTATGCGACCGGAAATGCTGACACATATCTGCCGTACTTCTTCCGGGTGAAAGACTGGCGCGACAAGTTAAGTATTGCAGACCAAGATGCTACAGACAATAAGGGCATTCTTACCGCCCAATACGAAAATGATACGGAAAGTGCGACTGATAATGATGCCGCGACTATCTATTCGGTCAGTGCAGGAAAAGCATGGATTCAATACGAATCTCCATCTCCGGTTAATTTAAGGCGCTATACGATTACTTCTGCGCCGGATTCTCCCGGCAAAGACCCTCTGCACTGGAAGCTATTGGGTTCGAATGACGGAACATCATGGACTGTACTCGACGAGCGTTATTACGCCGAGTTTGAGCACCGTTCGCAGACTGTGAACTACAATGTGCCTATCGATGGTAATTATACTCATTTCCGCCTCGATGTTCTGGCATCGAAGGAGGGAGGGGAATTACAAATAGCCGAATGGCAGCTTCTGGGGAAATTCAAATATGAGACCGGCTCTGTCGCCGAATTGGAAAGCGTGAGCGTAGATGGTAAGCCTGTGGCTGTACAGGATGTTATGACTATAGATTTGCCGGCTTCAAGCGGAAATAATTTTACGGTGAATCTGGTAACGGTTGACAAAGGGACTATAAACGGTAACGCCGGTGAATATACATTTTCTGCCGGACTGGACAGGCCTGACATCAAGAAATATAATATAAAAGTTATATCGGAAGACGGAAAAGCCGAAAAAGAATATATATTAATCTTCAACAAGCGTTTTGCCTTTAACGACCTTATTAAGGTGAAATGGAATAATACCCTTATGTTGTATCTTAACAAATTGAAAGATTACGATATAACGGGTTACCAGTGGTGCCTCGACGAAAGCCCGATTGCCGGTGCAACAGGAACCAGCTACGTGGCCGGTTCGAAGAAGAACGACCTGCTGAGCCAGACATCTGCCTATCACATTGTATTGAAAACCCCTGATGGAGATTTACGCTCCGAAGCTGAACGGATAACACTGAAAAGCATGGATATACTTACTCATCCGAACCCTGTAAAATCGGGTGAACAAGTAACTGTGGATGCGGATATTGACGAAGATTTACTCCAAAATGCAACGATTGAGGTCTACAACATTTATGGCAACAAACTCAATGCTGTTAAAGCCCAGGGGCGTTCCACTATGGTAAGTATGCCGTTCACATCGGGTATATATATGATCCGGTTCAAAGCAAAAAATGATTTTGAAAAAACACTGAAGGTTGTTGTTAAATAGAAATGCTTTAGTTAAATATATAGTAATGAAACAATTATGAGAAAAACGAAAATAAAAGTCTTTATAGCTATTTTCATTTTATTCGCTTCGGCTACTCTTGTTTCGGCTCAGCAAAAGAAGTCTGAACTTTCGGTATCTGTAGCGGGAGGATTGTCGACGTTGGATTATGAAGCCGCTTTTGGCAACCATAAGAATGGTGCCGGAGGTAACTTTGGGATAGGCTATACCTATTTCATTTCCGAAAATTTCGGCTTGAACACAGGAGCAGAATTCTCCCTATATCAGGCGGAGTTGACTAAAGATAAGTTTAATAATGTGTCCCGGTCTCTGGTGGACGCGTCGGATGGAGAATTGTATGATTTTTATTCCTCGGTGAAGGATTATAAGGAGAAACAAAATGTGGCATATCTGAATATTCCGCTCATGGTGCAGTTCCAGTCCGGGGAAAAGAATAAGCTGTATGCGCAGGCAGGGGTTAAATTGGGTATTCCCGTGAAAGGTAAATACAAATCTTCGGCTTCTGAAATGGTAAATAAAGGATTCTTTCATGATACTGAAAACTGGGGTGAAAGTCAGGAATTTATGGGATTCGGAACATTTTCAGGCTATTCGGGTAATGAAGATATCAGCCTTAAAGTAGTTTGCTTTTTCAGTGCCGATCTTGGTATGAAGTGGGCTTTATCGGATAAGTTGTTTCTGTATACGGGCGCATATCTCGATTATGGATTGAATGATATTGTAAAAGACAGCCGCAATCAGAACTTTATCAAGTTCGGGAATACAACCGAAGGATTGGTTCCGCTAAATAACAGCGTCCTTAATTCATCGATCGGGTATAGCAGTAATACACTAACCCAAACGTTGAGTGACAGGGTAATACCTGTAAGTATCGGGTTTAAGGCCAGACTGGCTCTGGGTTTATAGTTGTTATTATCCACAAAGTCCGGGTATGAGGATGTTTTATATCCGGATTTTGCGGATTCGAAGAAGTCAAAAAAATGAATCGTAAAAAATGAATAAAAAAGTAGGTCAATAATTGCCGGAGGATAAACTTTAGTGCTGCACACATAAATAATGTATAATATAATTAGGAGAATGTGCTTATATCTTAAAATTAAGAAATTATGAAAAAGAAAATTTTATTATTAGCATTTTTTGCATGTGTGTTAATATCTGTTTCTGCTACAGCACAAACAACCTATCGGTTAGTTATTAACAATGAACTGAATATTTCCTGTCAATTTGAGGTTTATGCAAGACTTAAAATGAGTAGTAGTACCCCGGCCATCGATGCCAACACCTATGATCTAACAGGAGTCAATGAGCCGACTGTGTCTGCATGGTCTTCCGTATCAGGGCAATTAAACTGTTATTCGTTAGAAGGTATTGTAGTTCGCCTTAAACCGGCAATATTTAGTAATTGGTATGGTGATTTTACCGGAGTATCTATGGGTTCATTCGGATCTCATACCATAGACACCGGAATATGGACACAGGGGAGTTCTCAATTGAGTTTTACCTGCCGTATGTCCTATAGCAATAATACCGTTAATGTAACAATTGGGCATTGATGCAGCTTCGCTGATTTCAATGATTTACAACACGTTCTCAATATAACTTTTTTATTCGATTTATAATCATTTAAGTGTATTCTTCTAATTATATTATACATTATTTACAGGAGTTTTGCTTATAGATGTTTTCAAATCCCAATAGTATAAACTGTACTTACAGATAATAAAATGATAATAGTTTGAAATAATAATATATATAATAATGACAGTACGAATAGCCATATTTACGGCCATAGCATTATTGCTGGCAACGTTTACCCAAGCCCAGATAAAAGATTTGGTGCAATATGTAAATACGCTTCAGGGAACCGATTCCAATTTCGGGCTTAGTTACGGTAATACATATCCTACAACAGCTATGCCTTTCGGGATGCACACATGGGCAGCTCAGACAAACAGGAATGGAGAAGGGTTCAAATATATGTATGCCGATAATAAAATCCGGGGATTCCAGCAGGCTCATCAATGTAGTCCGTGGGTGAGTGACTATGCTGTTTATTCCTTCATGCCGATGATCGGAGAGTTGGTTGTAAATCAGGACAAGAGAGCTGCTAAGTTCAGCCACGATAACGAAACCGGCAAACCGCATTATTATAAAGTTACATTCGACAATGGTATTACTACCGAAATGGCACCTACAACGCGCGGAGTACATATCCGCTTCTCGTTTCCTAATAACGGGGATGCTTATCTCGTACTCGATGGATATACCAATATGAGTGAAGTAGAAATAAATCCGCAGAAAAGACAGATCAAAGGCTGGGTAAATAACCAGCGTTTTGTAAATCATCCGGAAAACTTCCGTAATTATTTTATAATACAATTCGATAAGCCTTTTGAGGCATATGGTACATGGGAGAATGAGAAAGACGGAATTTTTCCTGACGAATTGCATCGCGACGGCAAAGGCGCGGGTGCGTACATTAAATTCAAAAAAGGGTCTACGGTACAGCTAAAAGCTGCTTCATCTTATATAAGCCCCGAACAGGCATTGCTCACATTAAACAGGGAATTAGGCAACGATAAGAACCTGGAAGCGACAAAGGCCAGAGGAGCAGAAACATGGAACAAATTACTGAACAGGGTAATTGTAGAAGGAGGAACGGATGAGCAAATAAGAACTTTCTATTCGTGCCTGTTCCGTGCGAATCTTTTCTCTCGTAAGTTTTACGAACGCAACGAGAATAACGAACCCTATTATTATAGTCCTTACGACGGAAAGATTTATAGCGGTTATATGTACACCGATAACGGATTCTGGGATACATTCCGTACACAATTCCCTCTGACTAATATTCTCCACCCTACTATGCAGGGACAATATATGAATGCCTTACTCGATGCGCACGACCAATGCGGCTGGCTGCCTTCATGGTCGCAACCGGGCGAAACAGGCGGTATGATCGGCAATCATGCGATCTCGCTTCTTGCCGATGCATGGGCAAAAGGTATCCGCACATTCGATCCCGGACGGGCTTTGAAAGCCTATGCGCATGAAGCGATGAACAAAGGCCCGTGGGGCGGCGCTAACGGACGTATTTTCTGGAAAGAATATTTCCAGCTGGGTTATGTTCCATATCCGGAATCGTCCGGCTCTACTGCACAGACACTAGAATATGCTTATGATGACTGGTGTGGCTATGAACTGGCAAGAATGACAGGAAACCGTTTCTATATGGATGTTTTTGAAAGACAGGTATATAATTATCGCAATGTATTTGACCCGACCGTAGGATTCATGAGAGGAAAAGATAAAGACGGTAAATGGCAGGAACCATTCGATCCGTTTGTCTGGGGAGGCCCTTATTGTGAAGGCAACGCCTGGCATTATACTTGGTCTGTTTTCCATGATGTACAAGGCCTGATCGATATGTTTGGAGGTCCCGATAAAATGACGGCGAAGATGGACTCCGTATTCACCGTGCCTAATATTATCAAACCCGGCACTTATGGCGGTGTAATCCACGAAATGAGAGAGATGGAACTGGCCGGCATGGGACAATATGCACAGGGCAACCAGCCTATCCAACACATGATTTATATGTATTCGTATGCGGGGCAACCATGGAAAACCCAATACCGGGCACGCCGGATAATGGATGATCTGTATAATTATACCGAGAGAGGCTATCCGGGCGACGAAGATCAGGGAGGTATGGCATCTTGGTATGTACTCAGTGCTTTGGGAATTTATGCCGTTTGCCCTGGAACGAATGAATATGTATTGGGTAGTCCGTTATTCAAAAAGGCGACTATTACGATGGAAGACGGTAAGAAATTTACAATCGAGGCAAGCAACAACAGTAAAGACAATGTATATGTACAGTCTGCGACACTGAATGGCAGCCCGTGGAATAAGAACTATATCACTTACAAAGACATCGTAAACGGAGGAATAATCAAATATGAGATGGGTAGTCAGCCGAACAAAAGCAGGGGTACAGGTAAAGATGCAGCACCATTCTCTCTTTCAAAAAAATAAAAACAGATACGACTTGAAGTTATGAGTAAAAAGATATTGATATTGACTTGTATGCTGGCTGTTTGGGCGGTTCATTATATAAATGCCCAAAACACTAAAATTTCACTGAACAGCGATGCCGGTAATATACACTGGAAGGTCAGAGCGCAGGATGAAGTAGGCGGGAATGGCCGGCAAATAATGTCCTCCGGATATAATATATCCGATTGGATAGCGGCAGTAGTTCCGGGTACCGTTTTCGGATCGTATGTAGAAACCGGACTTGAAGAAGACCCGAACTTTGGAGATAATGCCTATAAAGTAGATAGATCGAAATATGATAAGAATTTCTGGTATCGCGGCGAATTTGATACACCTGCTTTATCAGACGGAGAATTACTCTGGCTCAACTTTGAAGGAATAAACAGAAAAGGTGAAATTTACCTTAACGGAAACAGGCTGGGACTTCTCGATGGTTTTATGGATAGGGGCAAATTCGACATCACCGGACTGGTAAACAAAAACGGCAGGAATGTATTAGTGGTATTGGCGTATTGGGTAGGGCTTCCCGTCCCTAACCATGCAAGCCCGACTTACATTTCCAGCGCCAGCTGGGACTGGATGCCTTATGTCCCGGGCTTGTTGAGTGGTATAACCGATGATGTGTATCTCAGCACTTCACGGGAAGTATCTATGGTCGATCCGTGGATAAGGACAAAAGTACCAAACAAGGATAAAGGCTTAATCGAATTACAAGTAGAACTGAGAAATAACACCCCAACAGAACAAACGGGCGTACTGAAGGGAATTATCCGGCCCGGAAATATCGAATTTTCCAAAGAAATAAAAATCGGCGGAGGCATACAGAAACCTTTCAGAATAGAACCGAAAGACTTTAAACAACTGGAAATAGATAATCCAAAACTGTGGTGGCCTAATGGCTACGGCGACCCTAATCTGTATACATGCGATCTCACTTATATAGTGAATGGCAAAATATCCGATTCTAAAAAAATCACATTCGGGATAAAAGAGTACAGCTACGAAAGAGTGGATGATGTATTCCGTATCAAAGTAAACGGAGTACCTGTTTACGCCAAAGGCGGTAACTGGGGCATGAGCGAATATATGCTTCGTTGCCGCGGTGAGGAATATGACCTGAAAGTAAGGTTGCATAAAGAGATGAACTATAACATTATCCGTAACTGGATAGGTTCCACAACTGATGATGAATTTTACGACGCCTGCGATAAATACGGTATTATGGTATGGGACGACTTCTGGTTGAATTCCCATAAGAACCTGCCGGACGATGTGCAGGCATTCAATAACAATGCAATAGAAAAGATCAAGCGTTTGCGTAACCATCCCTGTATAGCTGTATGGTGCGGAGAGAACGAAGGCTATCCGCTTGCTCCGCTCAATGACTGGCTGAGGGGCAATGTGGAACATTTCGATGCCGGCGACCGTTGGTATCAGGACATTTCCAATAATGACGGGTTGTCAGGCAGCGGCCCCTGGGGAAATTTCCACCCGAACTGGTATTTCTCGAAGTATCCGATGATGTACGGTTTCAAAGGCAAGCCGGGTTGGGGATTCCGTACTGAAATAGGCACTGCCGTATTCACTACCTTTGAAAGTTTCAGAAAATTCATGCCGAAAGAATCGTGGTGGCCTCGCAACGATATGTGGGATAAGCACTTCTTCGGCCCGCAGGCAGCAAATGCTTCCCCCGACAAATATGTTGGCATGATCACTGAAAATTATGGCAAACCTGAAGGAATCGAAGATTTCTGCCGTAAAGCACAGCTTCTGAATATAGAGTCTAACAAAGCCATGTATGAAGGATGGCAGCATCATATGTGGAATGACGCCAGCGGGATAATGACGTGGATGAGTCAGTCCGCATACCCGTCATTTGTCTGGCAAACCTACGATTATTATTATGACCTGACCGGAGCATACTGGGGAGTAAAGAAGGCTTGCGAACATGTTCACATCCAGTGGAGCTATGCAGATAATTCAGTGAAAGTAATCAATACTACACTCAACGATGTTAAAGGCCTGACCGCTAAAGCGACAGTTTATAATCTCAACGGAAAAGAAATGAAGAAATATGAACAGCGCGTTGATGCAGATGCAAAGGCCAATAGCGTTACTGATCTGTTTTTTATGAACTTCGTCACCGATAATATCGCCTATCAGAAAAAGGTGATGGCCTCTTCCCGATCTATCGATGCAGAAGAAGCCGGGGCAGTAACAGACGGCAGCGATGGAAGCCGTTGGGTCAGCAATTACAACGATAATGAATGGATATACGTAGATTTGGGCGAACGGCAGGAAATTGGCAATATAACCCTTAAATGGGAAGACGCGCATGCCCAGGCGTATAAGTTGCAGGTTTCGGATGATGCTGCAGAGTGGAAAGATGTGTATCAAAACAATAATTCCAAAGGCAAGAACGAAGAGATAAAGATCAAACCCGTTATGGCACGATATGTAAAGATGCTGGGACTGAAACGGGCCACAGAATGGGGTTATTCATTATATGAATTTGAGGTTTACGGACGGAATAAGGCTAAGCCCGATTTAACTCCCGTTCATTTCCTGCGCTTCGAACTGACTGATAACGACGGCAATATTGTATCCGATAATTTCTACTGGCGGTCTACTGTTTTGGGAGACTACACAGCTTTAAACAAGATGGGGAAGGCTAAACTCAGCACGACTTCGAAAATAGAAACACGCGATAATAAGAAGTTTATAAAAGCAAAGGTTAAGAACATAGGTTCATCCGTCGCATTCGCCGTGCATGTACAGTCATATAGGATATCCGACGGAGAACGTATTCTTCCGGCTATTATGAATGATAACTATTTTACCCTGATGCAGGGGGAAAGTAAAGAACTGGAAATAGAATTCGATGCGTCTGTTCTACCGGATAACAACTATAAACTGGAGGTAGTGCCTTATAATAATAAATGAGGAACAGCGTATTGAGTATCCTAACCAGCGTTATTTTTATTTACATTCAGGACAAACCCCGAAATTTAATCTTTTTAAAAAAAGTTTGTCTATATATTTGGCTGGTAACCTTTAACTGTTGGCAGATAGCTCTTTGAAAAAATAATTAGCAGATTTGAAACATCGTTCAGCGGAGCGAAGTATAGTTAAAATTAGCATATTAGCAAATGAGTGATAAGTGTAACCTTTGTTACCTTTTAACAAGAATAAGTTTTAAGTAATGAGTATAAAGTTGAAAGAACTGTATTTCTTTTTACCCTAAAGTCACTTGTGCGATAGCCTGAGCCAACGGCTAAAAGCTATCAGTTAATGGCTGAAATATGTGTTACCTTTGTTACTTTTTAACCAAACATAGTTAACGAATACAAAAACAACAAATAAAATATAGTAAAAGAAGTGTCAGATATGTCAGATTTTAACACTACATAGTTAATAAATACAAATAAGTCTATTATCGCACACTATATTATAACCCTTAAAAAACAAGAAGAATTATGCAAAAGAAAAAATGTTTAATTTTCACAATCATATCTTTCCTGTTTATTGCAATCAGCTGTAGTCTGAATGCCTCTATAACAGTATATGACCTGAAGTGTGAAAACCTTACCAACCCTAATGCGATAGACAATACATCGCCGCATTTGAGTTGGAAAATAAAATATACCAAAGGAGCTATGCAACAACAGTATTACGAAATACAGGTTGCCTCCGACAGTATGTCTTTGCTCGGCAACAAGGCTGACTTATGGAACTCCGGCAAACAAAAATCAGCCGCTTCCGTAATGGTCCCGTACAAAGGTAAAGGATTGGCCTCGCGTTCGCTGTGCTACTGGCGGGTTCGTGTATGGAACAGCAAGAATGAAGTTTCGGGATGGAGCGAAATCAACAGATTCGGAGTAGGTATAATCGATAAGGAAGATGCGCAGGGCAGTTATATCGGCTTATCCCCGGCAGCGGGAAATATACAAAGCCCGATACTAAGAAAGAGTTTCAATGTAACTGGTATTAATACATCATTTTTGCATGTCAATGCATTGGGATACTGCGAAGTATATATCAATGGCCGGAAGGTAAGCGATGATGTACTCTCTCCTGCGGTATCGCAGTTGAATAAAAGATCCTTGATCGTTACATACGATGTAACCCCCTACCTGAAAGAAGGCAAAAACGATCTGGTCTTGTGGCTTGCCAAAGGATGGTACCGTAAGAATACATTCGATGCCGTATATGACGGGCCTTTGGTGAAGGCTCAGTTGGACATAAAAGAAAGCAACGGATGGAATACCCTTGTTGCTACCGACAGTTCATGGAAAGGCAGGCACGGAGGATATATAGAGACAGGCATATGGCAGGCGCTCCGGTTTGCAGGTGAAAAACTGGACGGAAGAGTACTTCCTAAAGATTTGAACCCCACTACTCTCGATCAAATGAGCTGGTATCCGGTTGCGGAAATCGGTGTTCCGGAACATAAAGCCACTCCCGTAATGACGGAGCCTGACAAAATACAGGAAACCTTAATGCCTCAGAATATCACACAACTTGGCGACAGCACATGGCTCGTGGATATGGGTAAAGTGCTGAACGGCTGGTTTAAGATCCGCCTGCCTCAGCTGAACGAAGGCCAGGAGGTTTTGATGGAATATACCGATTTTATGAAGGAAGGTAAATTCGATGATCAGGGACAAAGCGATATTTATGTCGGGGTAGGTAACGGCACGGATGTATTTTGCAATAAATTCCATAGTCATGCTTTCCGTTATATCCGGATATCCAATCTGGCTGCCAAACCAAATAAGGAAGATATAAAAGCATATCTCATCCATACCGATTACCATCAGGCATCGACATTCGAATGTTCTGATCCTGAACTAAATGCCATACACAACATGATTCAATATACCATGAAATGCCTGGCGTACAGCGGATATATGGTAGATTGTCCTCATCTCGAACGTGCCGGATACGGAGGCGACGGTAATTCTTCGACGGAAAGCCTCCAGACCATGTATAATGTTGCTCCCTTGTTTACCAACTGGATGCAGGCATGGGACGATTCGATGCGTGAAGGCGGCAGCCTGCCTCATGTCGCCCCCAACCCGGGAGCAGGCGGTGGTGGCCCGTACTGGTGTGGCTTCATCATTATGGCTCCATGGCAGACGTATCTGAATTATAACGATCCAAGATTGATAGAGAAGCATTACCCGGCCATGAAGGAGTGGCTCGGCTATGTGGAAAAGTACACCGTGGACGGATTGCTGAAACGATGGCCCGATACTCCGTATCGTGACTGGTTTCTGGGAGACTGGCTGGCACCGATAGGCGTAGACTCGGGCAATGAGCGGTCTATAAATCTGGTTAATAATTGCTTTGTAAGCGATTGCTTTTCCAAAATGGAAAAGATCGCGGGAATACTGGGTAAGCCCGATGAAGCAAAAGAATTTGCCTCACGCAGGGATAAGCTCAACCAGTTGTTGCAGAAGACGTATTACAATAAAGATGAAAAGATGTATTCGACAGGTTCACAACTGGATATGTCTTATCCTATGCTGGTCGGGGTCACCCCTCCTACCCTATACGACGAGGTTAAGGAGCGGCTGCTCTCCCTGACAGCCGAACGGCACAACAACCATATAGCTGTGGGACTGGTCGGAGTACCTATCCTTACCAAATGGGCAATCGAGAATAAAGCCGCCGATTTTATGTACACTATGCTGAAGAAACACGATTATCCGGGTTATTTACATATGATAGACAATGGAGCGACTACAACCTGGGAATATTGGAGCGGTGAACGCAGCAGGGTGCATAACTGCTACAATGGTATAGGAATGTGGTTCTATCAGGCTGTGGGAGGTATTCGTACCGATGAAGACAAACCCGGCTATCAGCATGTGATAATAGAACCGCAAATCCCTGAAGGGGTATCATGGGCAAAGACGACGAAAGAATCGCCTTACGGTACTATTTCGGTAGACTGGAAACTGACAGACGGTAAACTGACTATCAATGCCGTATTACCAGTAGGTAGCACAGGCTCTGTTATTCTGCCCCGGAATGCGACGGGCTGCAAACTGAACGGAAAGGCGGTTAAGGCCAAAAATAACAGTGTCGCAATTAATAACGGATCTTATTCTCTCGAAATCTTATTGGGTAATTAGTAACGAGTTGCAGGCTGGCGGGAACATAAATTTTGCAAAGTGACTGAAAGCTTGTGGCTGTCCGAAGGGCAAAGCAGCTTGCAGGAAAGATTAAGGATGCCGTATAATCAACATCCTTAATCTTTATCTAACAAATTAAAGACATGATTTTCAATGGAACTGTTTTGAAAATAATTGTTTGATTTTTGGAAAATGCTTTATCTATATAGTAGCTGTTAGCCCATAGCTGTTAGCTTATAGCTCTTTGAAAGAATAATTAGCAGATTTGAAACATCGTTCAACGGAACGAAGTGTAGTTAAAATTAGCATATTAGCAAATGAGTGATAAGTGTAACCTTTGTTACCTTTTAACAAGTAATGGGGTTTAGGTAGTAAGTCATTAGTCTCCTAATTAATAAAAGCTAATTGGCTCTGCTGACCGTTAGTTCTTAATTTTTCATTCTTAATTATTAATTGCTTTCCGTGTTACCTTTGTTACTTTT
This sequence comes from Dysgonomonas gadei ATCC BAA-286, assembly GCF_000213555.1. GTDB lineage: Bacteria > Bacteroidota > Bacteroidia > Bacteroidales > Dysgonomonadaceae > Dysgonomonas > Dysgonomonas gadei. The sequence continues at coordinate 131,428 of NZ_GL891984.1, read as the reverse complement.
TGGTGAAACTGTAGGAGCGTAAGATGTTTCGCCCCTACAAACGCCATTAAAAAAACTGTTATTTTTGTCACCTTTTTTGAGTTGGATGTTGATAATTAAAAACAAACTTTAAATATATTTTATCCATGAAAAAAAATCAGAAAAATATTCTTATCATACTTTTTGTAGTCATTTTTACCGCCTGCGAAAAGAAAGATATTTTTGTTGAAAACCTATTATGTGACTACATGGAAGAACCTTTGTCCATAGAGAGTGTTACCCCTCTCCTCAAGTGGCAACTCTCGTCAGATAAAAGGGCTAAGAGTCAGTCAGCATACCGCATTCTGGTTTCAAGCGATATTTCTTTACTGGAAAAAGATCAGAGTGACTATTGGGATTCGGGGAAGGTACAATCGTCCGGGTCGATCATCAGATATAAAGGAATACCTCTGAATTCGAAGGCGCAAGTGTACTGGAAGGTAATGGTATGGGACGAAACCGGTATACCTTCCGGTTGGAGCGATATAGCCACCTGGACTATGGGGCTGCTTCAGCCCTCCGATTGGAAGGCCAAATGGATAGGACAAAGAGTGGATCAGTTTGCTGACTCCACACAGATTTTTCCGGCACCTTATCTCCGGAAAGAGTTTGCCGTCGCCAAAGCCGTAAAAAAAGCAATCGCTTATATCAGTGGCCTGGGTTTTTACGAAATGTATATTAATGGAGAGAAAATAGGAGATCAGGTATTGTCCCCTGCCGTTACCAATTATGACCGACGTTCACTCAAAAACCTTTTGTATCATTACGACGACCAATCCACCCAACGTGTGTTTTATAATACATTCGATGTTACTAAAAACTTAAAAACAGAAAACAACGCCATAGGAGTAATACTGGGTAATGGCTGGTACAACCAGCGCGACCGGATTGTCGAAGGATATATGTGGTATGATGTGCCCAAAATGATACTGCAACTGGAGATAGAATATAAGGATGGAACCCGGGAAACGATCGTTTCGGACAAATCGTGGAGAGTAACAACCGGTCCATTGGTACACGATGCCATATTTACGGGGGAAGTATATGATGCCCGTCTGGATCTGGGGGCGTGGAATCGTAAAGCATATGAAGACAAGACATGGCAACCGGCACTCGAAGTTCGCCCTCCGAGCGGCAAATTAATGGCGCAAACCGTACCTTACACAAAGGTAATGCGCACGGTAGACACTACGTTAAAAAATTCCGGTGACAGTATTTATACATTCACTCTCCCGGAAACGATTTCGGGATGGTGTAGCATCAATGTTAAAGGAAATAAAGGAGATACCTTGAAACTCCGGTTCATCACCGAAGAGGGTTACGATTACGGGCAAATAGATACCTATATACTGAAAGGAGGAAATAGTGAGACCTGGGAGCCGAAATTCACATGGCATACTTTCAGAAGAATAGAAATAGCAGCAAAAGACATTTCTATATCGGAACGCAGCGTAACGGTCAAATCTATCTATACAGATGTCGACAATACAGGCAGTTTCGAGTGCTCGAATGAACTCTTCAATCGCATACACAGAGCCTGGGTCCGCACTATGCATGCAAACTTTAAAGGGATTATAAGCAGCGATCCGCACAGAGAAAGGCTGGCGTATACAGGCGACGGACAGGTAATATCGGAGAGCCTGCTATATTCGTTCGATATGACCCGTTTTCTCAGCAAATTCATTGACGATATGGATGACGCCCAAAATAAAAATACCGGCTATGTACCGCATACCGCGCCATTCAGCGGCGGTGGCGGTGGTCCCGCATGGGGATCGGCTTATGTGATAATACCATGGGCTTATTTTTGCCATTACGGGGATATTTCTATATTGCAAAAACATTATAGTGGAATGAAGCAATGGGTAGGATATCTGCAAACAAGAACGGACGAAAGAGGGCTTGTGGTAAGGGAAGAACCCATGGGATGGTGTCTGGGCGATTGGTGTACACCTTACAACAGGATAGAAATCCCCACTGAATTTGTCAACACGGCCTTCTTCTATCATACAGCCAGCACAATGGCCAATGTAGCAAAAGTATTGGGCAAGAGTGATGATGAAGCAGCCTTTGCCTCTCTGGCGGAAACTATAAAGTGCAATTTCAATAAGGCTTTTTATGATCCGTCAACCAGTCATTATTGGAAAGGAAAGCAAGGAGCCGACGCTTATGCTCTTGCATTCGGGCTGGTACCCGAAGATAAACGGGATAATGTTTTGGCTGCCATGCTAAAACATCTGGAAAGTATCAACTATCATTTCGACACGGGAATATTCGGCACACCTCTCACATTGAAAGCGTTAACCGAGAACGGAAGAGAGGATACCGCGTATAAGCTGATGAATCAAAAAGACTTTACAGGATATGGCTATCTGATGGATGACAAGAACAGCACTCTTTGGGAAACATGGGATGGGGGCGGTGACGACCCCAATGGAAGCGGACATTGCCATCCGATGTTTGGCAGTGTGGTCGCATGGTTTTACAACTCGCTTGCCGGAATAAAACCCGATAAATTAAATCCGGGAATGAAGCATTTTTATATAGAGCCTAAACCGGTTCAGGATTTACGGTATTGCAAAGCATCCTACAATAGTTTGTACGGAAAAATCATCTCGGATTGGAGTGTCGATAAAGAAGAGAACTTCTGCCTCAAGGTGCTTATTCCTGTGAATACGACAGCTACAATACGCTTTCCGCGATGGGGGAAAAATATTGTTTTCGAATCGGAAATTCCCCTCGAGGAAGTAAGTGGGATTACGGTAGATAAGAAGAATCCGAATCAAATAACTGTTCCATCCGGATCTTATTATTTTATTGTTTCAAAATATTGAGACGGAACTTGACTAAAGGGTGATTTATACCGGTTTGCCATATAAGAGTAAGCAGGAACCTAAAGAAAACAGATGGCGGAGAGATTTCTTGTTTATTGATATTCAGATTCCTGCAAGCTCCCAGATTGATTATTTCCGCCAGTTTCTTGCCTGCTTACGGAGCCTGTCGAGCGAGCTTTGACTGGATTGTATCGTATCAGGCCTTACAATCTTTGGCGCTACGCCTTCGATCTTTACATGAGGTGTTTCTTTAGGCTTAGGTAAGGTTGACAAGAATTTATTATACGCCTCCAGTAAGTGTGTCGCTTCTTCTGCATTCAGGTCAATATTTTGATAACCTTGAGCATAATGGACTGTGAAATTTTTTATCAGATTATTACTAAGAAAAGACAAATCTCCGCCAAAGATAACCCTTATATCTGCTGTTTTCTGAGCAACAGTATTCATCCTTCTGGCTTTGGCATATCGTACTGCCCGAAGTTCAAATTTACCTTTGTCTGTAACGCATTCCAGCTTTTCATTTTTGTAATATTCCACTGGGACTGCCTCTTCAAACACAGCATCTGTAAACATGTATTTAAGAGAAAGGTGCAGGAAACGGGCTCCTTCTTCCGAAATAAAACGAACAGCAATCATAGGCTCTTTAAACCGGGGTTTCTTTTGCAACTTACCTAGCGATATATTTTCCCACTCCGAGGTTATCGAATTTTTGGAATCCGCTTGTGAAAAAGCAGTCAAGGCTGCAACCATGAATCCGAGTGTCAATATAGTTCTGATATAATTCATATTGTCTTATATTTGTATTTTGTTAATATTTACTTAGCCGTGGCCATAAGTTGACTCTGTCTGCCAGTTCGCTAACTTCCGAATCCAATCTTATTCTATTGTACAGATCAGGATTTAATTTACAAGCATTTATAAGCCTTTTGGCAGCCTCTTTATCATCTTTTTTACGGGAAAATATAATAGCCGATAAATACTCATTTTGCGGAGATTCCGGCAATCCATCCAAAACAGTTAAGGCTTTATCGTTATATCCCAGACATACCAGGCATAAGGCCGTATTATAGTCGCCATAAGCCGCCAAGATTTCAAGAGCATCCATGTATTCTCCGTTTTTCAATAAACGGATTGCATCTGCATAATCTTCACGATAAGTAACCCTGATCGTATCTTTTTCAATATCAGTCCTGCACAGCTCGATAAAATAATCGATACGATTTAAATTCGGGTATATTTCATCCCGGATAATTCTGTAATCTTCAGGATACATTTTTTTGATAGCCTCTTCCGATTTGTCCGGATAGACGGCATTTGTTAATGTATCCAGTATGGCTGCTCTATTAGGTAAATCATTTCGCAGTTGAATTTCTTTGACTAAAGAACTCCAATCTTCCCCTTTAGGTTTAACGACTATAGGTGCCGCAATCTTATTTTTCAAAAAAGCGGAAATTGCATTTCCCCGACGCAGGGATTGTTCATAGTTAGACTCCCAATCACCTTGCAAATCGACACTGCATTGTATAATTATACTATCCACTGAATATTCAGGTTTAGCTGCATAAGTATTATACGCTTCCACCAATTTATCGAAAACGCCCTGATTTATACTCTCATCAAACTGATATGATTTGCGCGTCTTATAATCCGGTTGTGCACTTCCTTTGTCAAAAAGGAATTTATGCAATTTCCTGCGGTCTGTGGCGAGATCTCCATCCGCTAATTGTGATAATGAAGCTATAAAATAGGTTAGAGTATCGGAAGTAGGAAATACAAATACAGAACGATCTATAGCCTCTGCTTTCGATTCCAGGACTATCTTCAAATTCTTCATACCCGGCCTTACTACCCACGGCTGTCGATAATGGTAAATAACATCATTCTCTGCTGTAATCGTCGTATCTATTTTCAATCCTTCCAGACCGGACCGGTAAGGAAATTCAACAGTTTCTTTAAAAATGTCATCTTTACGGTTTATATTAAGCTCATTCAATACAATCTCATCTATCAGATAATGATGCTTTGCTATCCTGGCAGAATCTTCGCGGGTAAAAGCTTTTGCCTTCATATCATTTAAGGTTAGCTTTTTTGCATGTATCTCACGATATTTGCGCGGTACATGACTTCTCTTTAAGATACTATCTTTTTGTGCATGCAGATTAAGATCAATCGTAACACTATCGAGCCACTGTAAAGAGAACACATCTTTCAGAAAATTTACATAGTCTTTCTTATATTTCTGATCATATTTTTCATGTATACCTTCCGAGATTTTCCCACTCTCTCTACTCTTTATTACCTGATTCTCTGCTTTACGCCAATATTTGCTATACATATGTTTTTTGTGGCGCATAGCCAAGGCCTCCATGCTCAGGAATTCCATTTCGTTCATCTTTTTCCAATTCTCATAGTTCCTTACCAGCTCATATTGATTCCGATAATCTTCATAGTTGCGCCGCTGTACTTTATTGATTTCTTTATACAGACTTTTCCAGTTTACAAACAAAGAATCGTAGGCTGAAGGATCGACGATGGTAGAAAGAAAGTCTTCATAGGCCTCATAATCTCCTGTTTGCTTATCTTTGAAGCCTTCTCCGACAAGAATGACCGTATCTAGCCGACAAATAGAATCCCCGTCTATAAGCTTGGGCACAAGCACGAGCCGCCAATTTGGATCTAATACATCAACAGGTGCAATGATATTAAAGTCAAGATTAACCTTCCCATCACGCTCTGGTGCAAAATATGATTTTACTTTTATAACTACTTCCGATAACTTATAAACTTTACTGGTATCTAGTTTGGTTGCTTGACTGGCGAAGACTTCATTCTCTTCCAGAGATTGGTCTTCGAGATTTGTAAATGATACTTCTTCCGATATTGTCCGGGGTCCGCCTTGTCCTTGTAGTCCTCCGCTATTTACAAAATCTATTTCAGGCTTTGTAGTTTGCATGAAAAGCCGTTCTATTTCTATTTGACCTCGCATCTTATTCGAAGAACAGGAAACAAGCATAACAAATATAGCTAGCAACAAGAGCAGCAATAATAATATGGATGACGATATATTTGATTTATTACTTTTTTTCATATTAATAATTTAATCCTTGATATATTTTTACTTTGGAGATATACTCAACCGCAGCCTAGGTATTTTGATACGTATTTGCTCACTTCTGGAAGTTCCCGGATAACCCAGAACCACTTCTGCCACTTTGGGTGCAGCGTCTTTATACGTATAATCGGGGTCGCATATATATTGCTCTTCGACCACCCAGTCGTATTCTATATTTCGGGGGTTGGCTGTATGTTCGGTAATATTTTTTCTATAAAGGGTATACTTTCCCTGCATTTCACCGGCTTCATTCACTTTTCCCAACGCTTCATATTTCAAGTTTCCAAGTTCGAAATTGAATGTTCCGGCCAGTGTATCATTCTTTACAGTTAACTTTAAATTATTAACGATATAAGATTCCACCGGAATTAACGATACTTTTCTACCTTTCCCTTTTACAAACTCACTCTTTCTCTGCCATTTATATTTTTCACAGTTAATGGTTACAACACCATTTAACCTATTATTTGTAAATGTTGCCGTTATGACTTCACGCCCCGACCAATTACCCTTGTCTTCTCTGGGAAGAGACCATTGCCGCTTGTATTTGCCGTGAAGTATCTTTTTTCCCTCCGGATCTTTATAGTACTCATAAGTGATCACACATCCGGTAATCCTATCCTTAAACTCTTCCTTGAGAATTTTTCTCTCTGACTCCGGCTTTTCTCTATCACGGCTTTTACCGCCATCTGCCTGTAATGAAATGGCAACTAGCAGCCCACTCATTAATGTTAAAATAATTCTGTTCTTTATCATCCTGTTCTATCTTTAATTTCTGCTTAACTGAATCTTGATTAAATGGGAAATACAGGAATTTACAAATTCCACAATCTTAAATAGTTATTCCGGTTAGAATAAAATTTACTAACTCCATTTATTGCTATTTTATTTACCCTTCTGCTAACCTTCCCAAGAGGGAGGGAAGGTTAGTTACAGGGTTGATTACATTGGCTTCCCAGCTCACATAATCACAACAGACTTTACAAAACTACATTGCGGTATCTATTCTATTTTTATTACTCACTTTCGACCATTGGTAATATACCAGTCTTGGCATCTTTAAGAATCTCATCTTCTTCCATTCTGCAATTGCCAAAAAAACTAGCCCCGGCTTCGATCTCTATGTTACGCGCTGTTATCTGTCCTTCGTAATAAGATGAAGCACGCAAAACAACAACGTCCGAGACTATCACATCTCCCAGGATTTTACCAATAACTTCAACTGATTTTCCTACTATTTTCCCCTTGACACAGCCATCAATGCCTATAACTACTTTACCGCCGCTATAGATATCTCCATGCACATTGCCATCTATTCTAAAGTCATCTTCTATTTTGATTTCACCTTTCAGTTCTGCAGAACCGGAAAGAATACTTAGTGACCGTGAATCCGGATTCTGACCATTAGAACCCTTATTTATTCTGTATTTATTAAACATATCAATATATTAAAAAAGATAACGTAATGAGACTGAATACCCTTTGTTACAGACATAGACAATCTGATCGCCAAGCATTAAATTCCGGCCGGAGAACCCGTGTTCATATCTGGTATCCAGAATAATATGCCGAGTCAGATAAACTCCGGCGCCTATGACGATTCCATAATCGATCCGGTGTCCTGCTTTTTCATATTTTATTCTATTCCCGGAGTCGCTGTCCTTTATGTTGCCTGAGATAGCATAAGAAGTATACAAACCCGTTTGTACAAAAGGTTTTATTTTCGTCGGAAACGGCGTCCATTCGGCTATCAGCGGCAACTTCAGATTATCCTCCATAAAATGATAAGTAATTCCAATATTGTTTCCCATATCATTTTCCAGACTGAATTCCTGATTGAAATAAAGTAGCGCAGCACGAAGACTCAGGCTAGGTAAACCGATAGAATGTTGGTAAGATAGACCTCCTTCAAAGCCCGCTTTACGGCTTATATCAACTCCGGTATATTTTACTGTAGATGTATTGAGTCTAATCCCGGCTTGTATTCCGATATTTTGAGAACTTACCGTATATGCACCTGCAAGAAGCAATATAGAAATAAAGAGTGTCTTCATAGCAGCATAAAAGTTATCAGACTAAATATAAATACCACAATAGTACCACATCCTCCAATCAGTACAGGTCTTATATCTATTACCGGATTATTGCAACGTTTCCTGAGCACAGGCAACGCTCTTTTTCTATCTCTTCGCACAATATGTATATAATCTGATAAATTTTCGGAAATCATTACCATTTTATTTTTATTGATAAATTATAATTTAAGATACCGGATTTGATACCGGCCTTTGCGTTTCTTGTTAACATAGCAACATCTCTAGATTCAAATATTGGAACATATGAGGAATATCATCTTCTGAAACCGGATGAATATTTTTCCTAAATCTCGGAATCAAACTGTCTTTCCAAAATGCAAATCCTTTACAGATCGTACGACTGACGATCAATACTTCATTCTCTGAACTGTCGAGAACCGTGAAATGCGGATTGAATAAGCAAGGCTCCCCGTCCTTTACGATGACAATCAGGATACTGTTTCCTTCTTCCCTAACGTCTTTGATCTTGAAAATCACATCTACATTGCAGACCGAGAATAAATTGAAAGCTGAACGCTCAAAGGCGAGCCAGTACCCATCGATCCGGTATAGGCGGATATGTTTGTCGTTTGACTTTTCCTTTTCCAATATTTGCTGAATGTTGCTCATATTTTTCTATTTTTAAGGTGCTATAATTTTGCCAACTTTTATTCCTCCCTCCTTAGTATACACTTTCACAATATAGACTCCCTGGTTTAGAGGGATGAATTTTACATAAAGGCTGGTATTTATTTTCACATCAGAAAATATACGGCGCCCAAGTACATCATATATCCGGATCTGTTCTATATTCCGGTTTGCATTCACTACCAACTGTTTATTATTGTATATGATACTAATGTCGGATCCCGGTTCCGATTCTAACAGATCGGACGATATTAATTGTAAAGCAAACCTATCGGCATCGATATATTCATTTTTAGAATCTACCGTACGTTGAGTAAAAGCATATGTATTATTAAGAAACAGATTTTGCTTAACTCCTAAATATTTATCAACAAGTACCGGGTATAAATCATTGGCAGATAAAAACCGGTCTACATTCTCGAATTTAAGCGAAAGCGTATTTTTAGTATCAGAGCATTTTACTCCTATTTCTATTTCACTAATTCCTTTTTCATATGCCTGAATTAGATTATAACTTTTGTTATCAGTAGCAATAAAGAATGTTTCCGGTATAGCATACCCTTGCGAACTAATCATTTTCTTAACATTAGATGTATTCGAATCAACTTTAGGCCCGGAAGATATAAGAACAGAACAATCACCTTCGGCCCCACTACCAGCAGTAGACTTCAGATATAAGCTTCCCGCACTTAAAACTGAAGAAGGACTGTCGGCTACAATTGGGCTTGTAAGAGCATAAGTACCTTCGAGAGGAAAAAACAGGTTTACCTCTTCATCCATAAGGGTGATTATAAACGACTGGTATGCTGGAATATAGTTGGAGTTTGAGAAAGAGTAATGTTTCCATGTACCATCCAAACTATTAAACAACTGGTATCCTGCCGTTTCATTTATTTTTTTCCTGGCAGCATCCGAATTGTTTATATCTAAAAAATGACCGGAATTTATTTGTGCCAGGAACGGATTACCAATCATGGCCTTCAATGATGTGCGACTATTCCTTTTTACCTTTTGTTCATAACCAGGGACTGTTGCAGGAGTGCCCGGGACAGTAATATTGGGAGCTGTTCCGTTTTCTTCATAAATAAATCTGTAAGCTTCGCTACCACGCTTCATCCGCCCGAGAGGGGAATACAACAGTTGTAATGTCTGCGTGTTGAAGTAGAAGAACTTACTCTCTTTCGTAAACCTGTCGTAGCTGTGTCCCGGATAATAAGGAAGTTTTTCAGCACTCTCAAAATACGGGATTTCTATTATTCCTTTTAGACCTTCTAGATTGCGATGGTCTGCATAACCGACAGAGTTCTGATATAAAGCAACTTTTACAGCAATAGCATTGTTTGTTTCATTTAACGGCACATCATTAGCTGAGAACTTTTTGCTGAAATCACCAACTTCAATCTCTCTTCCTTTTATTCCGGTTTGGGGATCTGATAAAGCAAATCCGGCCTGCCATGTCAGAGGATATCCCGCAAAAGCAAAATCTCCTGTGGCCATTCCTTTCAGTGGAGCCGATAGTGCATACCACTTATCCCGCATCATTGCTGTACCCGAGATACTACTATTACCAACCGGCTGATTTCCATAATTTACCCCGGCCATATTTCCATAATAACCCCAGTTATATTGGATATACGCTTTCTCATAGGTCAGTCTGTGCTGATATGCCAGCTCCGCTCCATATTCGAATGTTATGTTGCAGCACATAGGCATACCGTACACATCAACCGGCGTGCTATTGGCATCCAGCGATGGATAAACAGTTAAACCTCCCGGAATATATACGTTGGAACAAGAAACAGGTACCATATTCAGTGCTGTTCCCGATACATCTACCCAGTTGGACGGATCGTTCCAATTATTGTTGGCAGCACTTTTTTTCCAATATAGTGTCTGACCACCTGCTACTATATGGATAGAGAAAACATTACTACAATAGGTTCCTCCATACTGATTGTCTGTAGTTGCCCGACGATAATAAGCCGGGGATACAGTTAATATAGCCGGAGTATAGTTAAGCGCATTATTCGTGCCGGGAGCATCGGTCCAGGTTACATTGTCGGTACTTACCTGCCATTTGTAGCTAAAATCACCACTGCCACCCGAGGAGGCTTCTCCTTTTATTTCGGTTGGGATCTGTCCACTGCATACATACGGATTACCAGCCAATGTGCCGGCTGTCACAGCATCAGCAATTATATAGGGCCCAAAACCGCCGTATGTAAGCGGAGGATTAGTTACGTCCTGACTATGTGCATATACCACACCCGATTCTACATACCAGTGAATATAATAACCTGTCCTTTTATTTATGTTTGCTCCGTTAAAAGAGACAGTCGTTTTCTTATCCGTATTAATACCATCAGGTATATTCAGATTCGTCCAGTCATTGACGGAAGTAGTGATTGCATTATAATTCTTTTCTGTTGTTACTATATATTTGGCTTTTACATCAAGCGGGTCATAGTTAACCCCTGTACCTGTATGATTTATATTCAAGGCCAACTCGACATTTTTAGTTGCTGCCGATGTCAGGAATATAGACTTATTGGGTGAAGCGGTTACTTTAATATGTTCATTTATACCCGTATCATTACTTACAACTCTTTGCATACCTATCCTGCGGATATAGCCGGGTAAGGCGATACCTTTCCAGTTCCCGTTAATAAGAAGGACATCAGAATACACACCTATCTGCTTACCTGTCACTATAGGTAAAACTATATAATAAACATCGCCTTTGATTAAGGTAGTGGGCGCAGAAACTACCGTAATTCCGTCTGCCGCCAGAAATTTAATCCCTGTAAAATTACTTGCCGTCCCGGCCTGAAGTTTAAACGTAAGATTACTCATAGACTCATTGTCTTTATATTCCATCTTTATCCTATAAGCATTGTTCCATGCTTGTTGAGCCGTATAACCAACCTCAAGAGGAGTTGACGCATAATCAGTAAAGGCAATATCTGTTTTCAAAAGAGGTAGCTCTATGTCTCTTGTACTACCCTGATTTCCTATAACAGTGGTCACTACCGGCATATAAGGACGCCCGTTACTATTACTGGATGCATCGGTAAAGAATGTTGTAAGCTGTTCAAAATGTGCATTAAAAACAAATTTACCGTCCGCACCGGTTCTCCCAACCCTTACCTTTTTCAAATCATAGTCAATCCCCAGCTGGGTAAATATATTTGCCAGACCTGTGGTTTGCGTCAGATCGAGATAAATATTCGCATCAGGCTGATAATCTTCAGTATGCACTGTGATTTTTGTTTTGTTCGGATCGTTTATATAGGTTATGTTTTTTGCTCCTGCCAGTGCCAGATCAGGAACTACCGTATTTGTTTCCCCTGCTCCATAACCTTCTATAATTGCAGGTGGCAATGATATTATTGCGCTATTATCCGCATAACATCCAATAACTCCGCTCCCGGTCGGACATCCGCTTCCGATACCCGCCGCATGGCGTCTTGAGCTGGCTGTCACATCACCTCCATATATCAGGATTATCCCGTTATAATATGTGTACCATCCACCGCCAATACCGGCAGCATGTCCACCATTAGCTATTACCGTTCCACTGGAAATAATAATATTTCCTCCGGCTGTATTTTTATACGACCCACTATTATTACTTCCTGAATTACAGGTTATTGAAGAAGAAGTGCCTTGTCCATTTCCCTGAGTAAAATTGGGTGCGCCAATAGCAGCTCCACCTCCTCCGCTACCGCTTGCACCGACTGTACACCCAGCAGTTAACTTTCCGGAAGAATTATCATCAGGATTATCAGCACTGATATGTATCTGCGCACCCTGATTTACCTGAATGGCACAATAGTGATTTTGCGTATATGTGAGGGTATTGGCTCCTTTCAGTATAAAATTGACTTTAGTAACAGGATTGAGATTAGATCGGTTATTTTCTCCCAGAACAGTGATACACGAGACATCTGTACTTGTTCCTCTGTTTGCCCCGGAAGTTGATCCTGTCTTTGATGATGTAATGGATACATTATCCAATGTGACAGTACCATGATAACCTGATTGAATTGTGATAGTATTAGCCGTGGTTGTCCCGGTAATAATATAATTACTGGAAGAATTACCCGGTATAGTCAGACTTCCTGAACTTATATTATGTGGAACCACAGTCTGCGCCTGCACGGCTGTCGTTATAAACCCTAACCACAGAATTGAAAGTACCTGTACCAAACGTTTTCTTATGCCTTTCTGAAGAAAAGAACCGTTAGAAAATATTTTATGTAAAACAGTAAAATGTTGCATATTTCTTTACATTTATTACTTCACTACTAGGATGAAAAATATGTTACTTATTTTTTGTATAAATCAGTAAAATCTTAATTTCCTTTGATGTTTTATAGGGATGCGAACTGCTGAACTCCAGGTATAACTTGTCGTCGAGTACAGCCCATTCAGCAATGAACGATTGTCCGGATGAAAGGTCAAATCCCAGAAAGTTTCCATCGACTTCGTATTTCACTTCCTGATTTTTTATCTCATCTTTGTCAAGACATATTGTACTTTCTTTGATCTCTATACCGGAGTAAAATTCGCCGTAACTACTGGAGCTATCAATATATAGCGTACGTCCTGCCTCCTCGATACAAACATTCTCCAGTACCCATTTCCCTTGCAGTAAATCCTTATTATTTTCTTTTGTCTGCCCAACTGCGAACAGTGAGATACTGAAGAAAATAATCAGTAAATGTGCCTTTGAACATATATTTTTAGATTCCATAGACTTGCACTTTTAATTTATTCAAATATTATCTCCTGATCGATGGGATCAGCCCAATCCTTAACAGTTATATTTATACTCAGATTTGTTTCCGGTTCCCCCCTGAAAGTGACTATGAGTTGTATGATCCGGTTAATTTTAGGCACAAAAGATATCTCGATGGGAGTCTTCCCGAAGTAGCTCTGTCCTTTCAGCGGCATACTGGTACGCAATCGCAATTTGTGAGTTGTGGTATCTATATGCTGTGTTTCGAAAGCATCCGCCCCCCTGTGCGCCGGAACGATAAAATTTACGGTGTCGGCTTTTAATTGGGCATTAAAGTTGAAATACTCCCTGACCGGTATATCTCCCGAGTGGTCCGGATTGTCTTTACCGGGATAATATCCGCCTGTCCAATCCAGCGTTGTAGGCACATCCAGTAGATCGACAAATGCATAATCATTTCTTCCGGTATGTATCTGGTCAAAGCCGGTATAATCCTTTAATATAACCTGTATTTTTGCCACATTCCGGTTCATCGTAGCTTGCTTTTCCGTCTTCATATTTTCGGTTATAACCGTATTTGGTAACGACGCGTATCTGAGTTCTGCCGGAGTTTGTGCTAAAAACTCATTTGCTGAAGTCGTAAAGCCCGTTTTCCACATAGGATAGGTATTTGCTCCCCCATAAGGTGGAAGGGTTACTGTTCCGGCTATATCCGTATTACAAGTCAAAAGCACAAGATTAGATATACCCACAGGCATATAAGTAGAAAGCTTATTGTCATTTCTGACTACATTCAATTTCTTTTCTACAAACTTATCAGTGTTGGTAAACACATATATTAAAGCGTTATTCAGGAATACAGGGTCGGTACCTGACTTTAAAGTCATCGTAATATTTGTTTCAAGAGGTTCTTCTTCCCCCACGATTTTATCTCCGTCGCATCCGGACAAAAGCGCTATTAAGGCAAATGTGACAAATAACCCGAACGCTTTCGCAAATAAATCCATGCAATTAAAGGATAAGCTTATAATGATATTCTTATTCATAATCAGTTCTTTTTACTTGTATACATCCCCTGTCCAAGGAAAGAGATTCCGTCCCACTGTTTCTGTTATTTCAACTTCCGAATCCGTTGCCAGCCCATTCTTCAAGGCTGCAGGATTTCCGTACAGACTTCCCAATCCTTTTATAGTAGCTGCGATCTGGTATTGATAATTACGCTTAACATAGTCATGATCTGCTGATTTTCCTGCTTTAGGCTGATTTACTATTACCGGATAGTAGCACTTGAGAGTATTGAGACTATTGTCTTTAGAACTTTTAAAATTGTATCTGACACCTATTACCAGATAAGTGGGATAGCTGCCGCTCTCATTCTCAAATGCATAGAACCATAGAGGCGTCGCATTTGTACTAATATCATAACTAGTTGCCGTAATGGCTTCTAAAAGATAAGATGCCGGCTCACTATCCTGATTCAGATTGTAAATCCGGGCTGAATTATTCAAAAAAGAATAACCTGTTTGACATCCATGACCAAACTTTTCGGCAAATCCAATCTGAGAATCAACTGCAAATTTTGAAGTTGTCTTTGTATTCAGCATGAACACAGAATCTATCTGAAAGGTGTAATCATTTGAAGGATAACTAACCCCTTCAAAAGGCAGACTGGCAGGTAGGTCAAATTCAATTTTTCGTATGGCAATTCTTGCTACCAAGCGCTCTATGTAAAAAGGGTTAGAGCCATCCAGCAACCAACCCTGACCTGGGTCGACACCATCGGGACGGCCATTATTTGTTGTATATCCCAGATACTGGTGATCATATAAATTGTTAAGGGATACATTTTTTTTATAATTACACATGGTAAGATTCATTTTCAGATTGGAAGGATTTATACCTCCAATAGGTATATCTTCATCCGCATTCGGGGTTGTAGTACCCGGGTAAGGATAACGTCCCTGTGTTGATAAATCTTCGTATTTCTTCAGGAAATCCTGGCTATTGGTTACTGAGCTGAAATATTTATCGGGAGCATTTGCAATCACATAAATATCCCGTTTCCCCGCTGTAACGGTTATATCTTTTATTTCATTTATCTCTATATATTCTTTATCGTAAATTTGTCCGGTTACATTTTTTGTCTGACGGGCAACATATCCATATCCATCCAGTTTTCCTTCTTCCGACTCACCTTCCGATTTGAACACAAGCACTTCGAGACTGTATATCTTACTTTCAGCGCTTAGATCCGGATTACCGGAAGATTTCTCTTTCCCTTGCTGAGGGGCATTAAGTAAAATAGAAAGAGAGGTTTCCTGTTTGAGGCCTTCAAGAGTTGGTGATTCATCTCCGGAACATGAATACATAAGTGCCCCTGCCAGTATGCACATTAGCAGATAAGTATGTTTCTTTATATTCATTTTTTCCATTATCAATTTTCTTCTTTGCATTTGAGTCAGCATCTTAATTATTGAAAAACATAGTGGATGTTGCACCAGGCTATTTTTCTCTTTTCGTTTTTCAGTAAGGATAAGGTGGACAGGCCTGCATAGTTGAATGCACTCCAGCATGTCTCGTTGTAGTTCAATGAGCGTTTCTTTTCCACACCGCGGATATCCACTATGCCTGTCAGCCCCAGTCTTATTGTCAGCTTATCCCTGTTTCCATAGGCAAACGGTATCCATTTATCTTTTCCGGAAACCAGAATTTCCACAACTCCGTTTCTCATCCTATATCTGTAGAAATAGCCGTAAGGCATGATTTTTAGCCGGGAATCATCTATAAAAATCACTCTCATCTCTTTATATAGATTTTCTTTTTCTTCTATCTCATCTTTCCACAAGTCGGATGGTCTTACCTCCGTAATGTCGCAGGTAATGGCCCCTTTACGAGAACCTGTGTACATTACAAACTCTTTTATCTGTGAATGTCTGAATGATAAAATCAAAGGAATATTTATGTGTTTCATGTCTTACTTTTCATTAAATTTTTAACTACTAACGACCCCGGCTTTCCATCATACTTTACTTGTTATTCGACAACTGAAAATCCGGCTATAGATTCTTTTGGGGAAATCTGTATTTCAGGTGCATTGTCCGGTTTTTTCACAGAATCTATGGCTACTGCCAATTTTTTAATTCCCTTGTTATCCGGATTATGCAGAATAATACCGCTCAGATTGATAGCACTACGATTGCCATCGCCCCAGATACGTAAATCATGACGGTTTGTGAATACGAAGTCTTTCCCTTCTTCTGCTGTTGTCTGAGTATCTACTGAACAGGAAATAGCGATATCGCCTCCTGTGGCATTTGTAAGCAAGGCACCATCCGAAGCTCTTAAAAGAGCAAATTTGAAAAAGCCGGAAACAATACTATTCATTCTGCCATGGTCGCCCAGCGAGTTTATCGCAATATGTGCCGGTTGATCTATAATTGTACCGGTACAGCTTAAATTAGAGCTTTCGAAATTGATATTCGCATCATTGATCGCATATATCTTTCTGAAGTCTACAACCACAGACTTAGGTAATTCATAACGGGTGTCTTCTAATGTTTTCACATTAAACTTACCGGAACTGGCACCCCTTCCTATAACTATGCGCGGGCTGACTCCCATGTCAAAGTCCAAATTATCTGCAGTACCTTTTCCATAAATACCTTCCACTATAATATCCGATCCTGTAGCATTGATCAATGCTTCACCATTTGTTTTGAAGATTCCGAGTTCGTATATAATATCCTGTGTCCCTTCCAGTCCTTCACGTGTACCCATCAACTTAACCAATACTTCCTGATCTTCTATATCTCCGACACCGACAGGCTTCACCATATAGCTTTGCTCCACATTTGCCAGACGCAGTTCGAACATTTTACGCCCTTCCATCAAATTATTTGCCTTCACCGGAACTTCGACATCCTGCTTTATCATATATCGTGCTGTACCATCGTTGGAAGGGACAAAAGACAGGCTCCCCTTTACAGGAATATAGTTATCGCTTTTGTTAGCCGTACCGTCTGTAGTCAGATATTCTACCCTTACAGGAATAGGAGCTCCCTGGTCCGTTGTCGGATAACCGGTAAGTGTGATGGTGAAAATAGCAGTTGTGAAGCCACTTACCGGTTTGTTTATCTTTACATCCGACACATATAGTCCATGTCCTAATTTTATCAGGCGGTTTTTCATATCTTTAAACAGGATGTCCCCGTTTGGTGTGAACAGTATTTCTTCAAACATCTTTTTGTCATCCTCTATAGCATAACGATCGAACAGGAGTTCACCTGACGCAGACAGCATACATACCCGTCCACTCGACCTGCTGGTCAAGAATATACCGTTTGTTGTCATATGTACCTGATCGAAATTACCATCAGTAGCTTTCTGGTATATCTGGCGTCCGTCTTTAGACAATCCGATCATTGTACCACGGCCACGTTCTGTATCATAGCCTACAATAACAGATTCTCCCGAAACAGGATTCATTTCCATACCCGAAATAGTTCCCGGCATTATATACTTCTGTAAATCCGTACCATCGTTGCGCAACAGGGAATAGTAGCTCTTATCCGCTGAATTTCCACCAACAAGAACATTCCCGTTCTTTGCAAGAGATAAATATTGTAATGATACCTCGCTCGAAGCCGGCACAATCTCTTTACTGAATATAATATCTCCTTCCGGACGTATCTTCATTATTCGTCCACCGGCTATTTGACTGTTTCCAATAAGGAATATGTGATCATCCTCGGCTGTTATCATTTTAAAAAGATGAAATTCCGGTTCCGGTAATTTTGTAACGAATACAGGTTTCCCATTACTGTCGAGCCTGACTACAGCAGACACAGTGCCTTCTTCGGCCGTAAAAGCCGCGTGTATATATTCTCTGGAACTACCGAGTACATCAAACCCCATACATGGACCACCTTCGTCGGAAACATATTTATAAACCACCTTGCCGGTAGAATCCACTTTGGCAAGCATACCTGCCCGAATACTTCCGGAACGTGGCTCATATCCTCCTAACACGAAATTGCCGTCCCGAAGCTGCTGTCCACAAAACAACTCACTACCGGCTTCTCCGACATTAATATCTTTAAGTATTTCTCCTGTTTTATCAGTTATAATAAATCTGCCGTAAACACCCTTGTCTTTTTTCTTCGAAAGCCAATCCCGGGATTGCCCCAGTATCAATAGTTTACTATTACCTATGTGGTAAGCGTTGTTTACAGACTCAAACCCTTTCGTCAAAGTGCGTGAAGCCACAGCCGACCCATCCCTGCTGATCCATGTGACCGTAGTAACACCGTCATTACTTCCTATCAGGGCTACTTCCCCGTTTGTGACAGGGCAGGTATACTGGTATGTGATGTCTTCGCCATATGTCCTGTCATAAACGACAGGCATGTATTGGGCATGAATATTGATTAGTGGATATGTCGATGACAAAACCAAAACGACCAAAATGGCATACAATTTCCTTCTTAACTGCATTGTAATAATATTTATTTTGTTATTGCTTTTATATCTACTCGCCGTACATCCCGGTTGAGTCGTATTTTATTCTCTAATGGAAGATATTGGTAAAGGGATTTACCGGATAATTCCTGATTGAATTGCGATAATAAAGAGGCAAAATCAATATCGGCCGCAATCTGTCCTTTACCTTGCATTAACAGCTTAGCCGTTATACCGTTATCTTTCATCCAGTTTCCGACTTCGACAGCTCTTTTTTCCGAAAGCGTCTGATTATATTGTTCTCCCCCGATTTCATCAGCATAGCCTTCCATGACGAGCGTATCTATTTTGCTGAAATCAGATTCTTTTTGCCATGCCTCAAGGGCTTTCAATGATTCTACACCCAACATATAAGAGTTAAAATCGAAGTAGAGGCTCAACACATGTTCTACAAATCCGCTACTGGGCAGAGCCTCCTTTAAAGGGATGCCTGTATAACTTTTATTTTCGTCCCTTATTAGATTTATAGATCCATTGCTTACAGCTTTAGCTTCTGATATGCCAAAAAGCATGTTATTTTTTCGTTTGTCCGATATATTCCGCTCGAAGTAGAATATATCATCTTTATTTGCTGTTTTTCTGTCCGAAACAATGTATCCTCGGTCTTCGTCGATATGAAGCAGGCTAAAATCATTGTGAACTGTATTTATCGGATAATCAAAATGCACTAAACTTCCATCTACGGTATGTCCGTTTTCATAAGTTATGCCGTATACATCATAACCGCCAAAACCAATATGACCATTGGAGGAAAAGATCAGCATATCATCAAACAAGCTCGGTGAGATTTCATCTCCTTCGGTATTGACCTGAGAGCCAAGGTTTACAGATTCGCCCCATGCTCCCGTCCGGTCGTCCCAGTGAGTGACATAAATATCGTACCCTCCAAAACCACCGGGCATATCCGATGCAAAAAGCAACGAACGGTCGTTATTGAATAAATAGGGATGAGAATAAGAACTACCTTCTATTTGAGGGAAAATTTCTTTGAAGGAAGACCAGCCTTTCCGTTTCTGGTCATAATTTGAATAATATAATCTGGTCTGAAAAGTATTTAGCCCCTGAGCTGTCATTCCTATTCCTTCGCTTTTTCCATAATAAACCTGGGTTACTACCATTCTGGTCATATTACGCGAAAACGACATAGGGCCATTTTGCAAACCGGAAGGAATCATATCCAACATCCGATTCTTTACATCTTCCCCACTCTTAATGGAATATCCGGAATTTTCAGCCAGAGAAAAGTAATTGCTGCGGTGGTAAAATTTCTTATTCGGATCATGGAAACGGCTTTTACTACTGGCATAGATAAATTCGCCCGCCTTCACGCCTACCCAAAATTCAGAATTGGATGTATTTACTTTATCCAATGATCGAACTGTAAATTCGGGCATCCCTATTGGTAAAAAGCCATCTTCGTAATTAAGAGCATGTAGGATATTCTGGTAACGCTGATCTGAATGATAAGTGTCGCGAAAAGCGTATCGGCGGGCCAGACTAATGGCTTTCATTCGCTGTCCGGAAAAACGCAGGGCATCCAGATAATTACAAATATCCGCTGTAGTGAATAAATTGCCGGAGATATTCATGGCTGACTCATAATGAGGTACAGCCTTTGTATAATCCAACAGGGTAAGGTATAAACGCGCTACCTTCAGATGTAAGGCTGCCCCATATCCAGAACTTAAAGCATGACTAAAAGCTGTCTCGTAAATAGTCATTGCCTCGTCGAAATCCTGACGAATGAATTTCCGGTCGGCTCGGGCCTCAATCCCTTTAGCTCTCCTGTCTCCTTCCATTTCATTTTTGATATCATCACCTATTGCAGATAATGAAGTAAAAAACAAGAGTATAAGGAAAGTAGATCGTATTATATTGTTAATCATAAGAGTCTTTTATCTGAATATATTATACACGAATGATACTCCGATTTTAGTGGGTCCTACATAATTTTTTGTCTTTTTGATCTCCTCTGCGAAATTTGCATATTCACCCCCTAGCTGATATTTATCATATTCCAATAAGGCATATCCTACTCCAAGATTAACGTCTATGCGAAAACGACTCGACAGATAGAATTTATATCCGGCTGTGATTCCGGCCGACATCCCCCATCCTTTACGCCGGTAACTGGTTTTCTCTTCGTCCTTGTTTTTTAGTCCGATATTGAAATTTCCGGCCATTGCATAGGGGCCTACATAAAAGCCGTCCCAAAGGTCATTTGTATAATAATACTTAGGATTGAGGTAATATCTGAAATCGAGGCTGCCGACAAGTACCCTAAATACTTCTTCATTTTTTTTGAATAAATAAGGCATCCACATGATGTCTGTGTTTATTGTAAGCTGCCGTCCTACAGTCCACTCAATACCAAAATTGGGATTCCCGGTCAAAATAAAAGGAATATTTGTTTTCAGTGCCTGAGATTTTACTACCGGAGTATAACAAAAGAACATCAGTAGTATAGCACCGGTAAAAATGTATTTAAAATAATGTTTCATTGATTCATAAATTAATAAATATCTGTTTATACGCCTATTCCGCCACCGCCGGGTCCGGAGTTTTCTTCCGACTCTATCTGAGGATTCCATTTCTCGGGATCTTCCAATCTCATTATCTGTATATTATCACCATCAACTTCTATTATGTGAGTCTCATTCATATGCAAGATGATTGGAGTTCCCATTTTGTCTGTAAAAGGAATGGTCAGAGTTGATAAGGTATTATCAGATTGCCCGATAAAGCTCAGTTTTAAAACAATAGGTTCTTGCTCGCGTCCTTCTCCGGATAAGTCGGGCGAAGGAAAATAATAATTCTGAACCCCGAATTCGAAATCTTTATATTCAACATCGAATGTTTTACCGCTCAATCGCATTATATCAGATGTACTATTCCGCGAAGATCGGGTACTGGTACTGTCTTTCAGTGCCAACAGATATTGGGTGGTACCTACACCTGAAGCCTCAATATCTATTTTCTTTATATTGGTATATGTTAATGAAGCATCTAATTTGAAAAGATTCTTAAAAGCTATGCAAATACGTCCCACATATTTCCGCTCGAAAAGAGCTGTATCGGAAACTACCGGACCAGGAAAGTTTATTGTTGGAGTTCTATACTCCAGATAGATAGCAGAAGGTTCTTTATAAGTTCCATCCGTAGATTGTTGCAGATCGAATCTGGCTTGACCATATATGTTTAAGTCCTGAAAATGTGTTCCCTGGGCATTTGTGAAGCAGTATACATTGTAACTACCGGGATAAAGCCTGAAATTAAAATTCCCCAGCCTGCTTCGCGCATTTTCCGAAAATGGATTACCGGAATATCTTTCCTTTTTAAGTTCATCGTTATAGATAAAGATGCTAAGATCCTCGATACTATATGTCTCTGTTCTTATATTCTTATCAGCTTTGGGTACATAAATTTCATAATTGGTTTCATCCTCGAAATAGTCATATGTACATGATGATAAATACAATAAAGTAAGCAGATATAAAAACTGTAAGTAATATCTTTTATTCATTTTTTTAGATAATAAGATAACATCCAGCTACTATCCGCTCTGCCGGAACAATACTTTATTCAAGTATTGTCCCAGTAAAAGAGCAAGATAATAATGTTCAATTAGTTATTCAGATCTTGATTGTTAATGAAAAACCCGGCACAAATATTTAGACTTCGACTTGTTCGCTTTCTATTTTTGAGTTCCAGTTTTCAGGAGCGCCAACTTCTATAATCAGTGTGCCTTCGTTTTGAGGTTCAGGTATTTCGGGATATCCCTTCGATTTGATGGTCATATTTACTTCCCGTATCACATTCGGAGAGAAAACACCTTTGATTGTACCTGCCCAATATACCGGTTGAGGTTTTGATGCTATTGTTCCATCAGCATACTCATATCCGGTTGGAGCCCATCCTGTAAGGATAATAAAATACACTCTTGCCGGATCTGCGTTAGCATTAGTAGCTTTTCCCTCTGCCTTGGTAGCATTTGGCAATACGTGAATATCTTTCCATAGTGTAAATTTACTATCTACAATAACTTTTGGATCATAGCCTGTTGTTGGATCGGTATCATTATAAGTACTTGTTCCACTGGAACCTATCATAATTCTGTTAGCATCGGAAGCAGTCTCATAAATACCACCGGCAAATGATCCCAACTTGAGGCCTATACCAACAGGCATGTTTCCTATAGCGATAAAATTGCTGGCATTAGCAAAGTCTACGGTGCTCAATTTTGGCGCCGAGTCTTTCTTGTCAGTTTTATCTACGCGTACACGCATCAATGATATTTCTCTTTTCAGCATTAATGGGGAAGAAGAAAGGTCTGTCGTTTTTCCTTCTTCTATTTTTATATTTGAAGAATATGCTGTGAATATTTCTGAAGCAGGCGAGTATGCAGCCGTTTGAGAGAAAGTATGTCCGGCAGGCAGGATAGATTCTTTCAGGTCGATAAACAATTCAGAATTAAGTTTTTTATTCAAAACATTGTATGCATCAAATTTTGCCCAAGTTGTTCCGCCATCGAGTGAAGTAGCTACATTGTCGACATCGCTCTTGATATTAGCCACGATTGCCAGATCATAAGTACCCTGAGGTACATTTGTCCATTTAAAAATCTTGGTTGAAGATGTTGATGGATCTATAACATCTGAGAAAGCAACAGCCCCACTCACTGAGTTATATAAAAACAATTGTATTTTGTTCACGTTGCTCCAACTTGTAACGGGGATAGCTGTTGAAGATGCATCTTTGGTGGTAATACCATCAAAGATGACTTCAGTAACTAAATTTCCCGTATTTGAAGGCACCGGTACATTTTCATTGCCACCCGGTACATTTTCATCGCTACCACAAGACGACAATAGCAAAATGGCAGAGGCCAGGCTAAATAATACTTTTTTCATTTTTCTAATTTTTAATTTAAAATAGATTTTAGATAATATAGTTGATTAAAAAACGAATAATCTCTCTCAATCCAGTTTCTATCAATGTCAAACAACATTTGTTAATATACAATTCAATCAAATAGCCTTAACATTGAATAATTCATTTTGCCTCATGTTATATTATTGATAATATTATTATTACCAGTTTGTAATAATATTATCATTCTATTAATTTGTCTGTCACTTTAGAAGTGACAGGCAGAAGATAGACACTGATATATAAATAGCTGACATATAGTATATAAAATACTAACCCAACCTTCAAATAGTTTTACAAACTGTCAAACAAATTATTTATCCGAAAGGATATATAGTATGTAAATTCATAGCTATTAATTTGAATAATAGCTACTTGAACTTGATGCTATATATATAAATAAAGACAGGAATGATTTTTTTTACAAACATTTGTTAAACATATTGAAAACTTGGGTGTTATGGGAATTTTATATTTAGAAGAGCATTTAAGATGTATAAACTATGACCATGATAAAAACCCCGCAATAGAATTTGTCTCTATTGAAGTGGGAGAATCATGGGAAAATCAGTCTTTAGGCAATAAACTAATATTCTTGTTAGATGGAAGACTTATTTTTTCGTTTGGAGAATATTCTGATTGTCAAATCAAATGTAAGCAGATATTATATCTTCCTACAGGCTATAAGTTTACTTGTAAGGCTTTGGAAAAAAGTAATTTCTTTGTAATATGTATACAAGGGCATACATGTTTTTGTGATAACTATCATTTCAAAGATCTTGAGAAAGACGTCTTATATAAGGTTAAACGCTCAGCCTCTACCGGAAATAGTATATTTACATTGGAGATGAATGAATGCTTAGAGAAATATCTTAATAATTTACTTGATTACATACATATTGGCGTAAAATGCAGATCTTTCTATCAACTGAAAATAAAAGAGTTATTTCATATCTTCCGATGGTTTTATCCTAAAAATGTCTTGTGGGAGTTCTTTCAATATGACCTGAAAAGCGGAAATGAGTTTGCAGCATCTATCATGGATACCTGGTATAAATACAAGTCGGTAGGAGAGCTCGCTAATGCCATGAATTATACAACTTCCGGCTTCGAAAAACGATTTAAACGTATATTTGGATTGTCTCCATATAAATGGATGAAAGATCAGAAAGCTAAAAGAATCTTTCATGAGATAAGAAATACCAATCAAACCTTTAAACAGATAAGCTCTGATTTCGGATTTGCATCACTGCCGAGTTTTAATGATTTTTGTAAAGCTAATTTTGGAAAGCCGCCGGGCAATATAAGAGAAAAATAATAAGTTTGGCGGAAAATCAGAATAAGTGGGTAGCTATTGATAAGGTTTAATATTAAAATTTAAATAAATTTGTGTATCCATTTTTAGGCTTCTGCCTGTCACTTCTAAAGTGACGGAGTTGATGGTAAATAATCTACTGGTTGTAAAGATACACATTTAACATTTATGAATTGACATATTTATAAATATTTTAACAGTTTTTTGATTAATTATGCATATATACTATTTACTAAAAGATGATTTTTCTTAGAATTACAACAAATCCCGGCCTGCCCTTGTAGAAGGCAAGAAAAAACAGGAGTTAATATCTTATGAGTTCTGCAAGGTTATAAGATTGATAAGTACTCAGTCTGTCGCAAACAACTGTTTTCGTGCATTTATATCTATAGAAGCAGAAACAATATCATTTGCATTGTCTAATACGGAACGGTCTAAAGATGCTAAGTAAGTATAAGTCGTTTTTTCATTATTGTGACCTAAACTTTCACTTATTACCCATATAGGCAAATTCTCCTTTTTAGCCATTGTCGCCCAACTATGACGGGATACATGTGTGGATAAGGATTTATCAATATTGGCTTTAGCTGCTAATATCTTGAGATACCGATTTTGTTGGCGCAACCCACTCTCATAGTACAATCGTTTGGACTTATTATCATCGTGAATAATAGGAAATAAATAAGGAGAGTTCTTCACATCGTTAGCAAAGCTGTCTATCAGTAATTGTAATCGGGGTGTGATCTTAATTTCAATCAATTGGCCTGTTTTTTTTCGATAATAACGGATGAGCTCACCTTGAATATTATCTTTGCGCAAATATGCCATATCTACAAAACTCATACCGCGGGTATGAAAACAAAAGAAAAATAAACGCCAGGCTTTATACAGACTCTCATCATTTACTGAATTAACTGCTTTTTCACTGTCGGGAAATTGAGAGAATTTCAGGTTATGCAGTCGCAGAATTTCATCCTGATCAAGCGCTCGTTTCCGTGTTTTATCTACTCCTGTATAAACTTCCCAAAATGGGTTTTCGTTCTTATTCTCTACAAATCCTTTGCGAACGGCTTTATTATAAATAGCTCGTAGATTTCGCATGTAAAAAGAAATAGTATTCAAACTACGTCCTTTTTCTTTCATAGAGCGCTCATAGTTTCGAATAAGAAAGTTGTCAATTTGAATCATAGGAATATCTTTCCCTTTATTGAATTCTATAAGTCCATAAGCCGCAGTTCGGTAAGCCCGGGCCGTACGCTCTTGTCCGAGGCGGATTAATTCACAAGATAATTGCCTAACCAGTTGCTGAAGACTTATATCAGAGGAATCGTCTCTAAAATGGAGGGCAATATCCTCCACATCATAATGTCCATCTTTCTCCAATGCACACACAGTCTGTTCAAACAGACTTTTACTTTGTTTCAAATACTTTTCTGCTTGAAGCACATACGATTCTCTATCAGGATATTTATGCACTATTCGTTGCTGAACAGCATCCCATTCTTCAGGATATAATTTGAACGGAATACTTAACTGTTTAATTTTTCGATGATGGATGAATCTCATATTCAAACTCCCAACATAATCCGCTCCTCGAGATGAGGAACGGTAGATAAAAGACATAGTCGCCATTATTAAGCTCTTTATATAAATACTAAAAAATTAATTACTTAAATATTTTAAATAGATTCATGTGGTATTAATAGTCACACTCTTGAGACATATTCTATGATAAGACAAAATATATGTATGGGAATTACTTTCCCTATATAATTATAAAATCAGCCTCCCTCGACTCAACTTAAGCAGGGAGATGATGAATCTCCATATTCGGATATATAAATGCCTGACATTGTCAATATAGGGAATGCCCTGGTCTCTACCTTCGTATGTTTAAAAGCTTTTTTTAATGTTTTTAGACGGATAAGAAATACTCTTTTGCATAGGCTATCCTATAAGATTTACATATTTAAAGCCTATAATCCTTCCTCAGAAATCTGTTTGTAAGCAATTATGATCTAAAAGCTATATGGAGAATCATATAGCGATACCAAACAAACCGAAATCATCGTAAAGAGGATAGTGTCTCTTACCGTAGTCTTCACATTCTTAAAAAAAATTTTATATCTTCTTTTGTCTGTCGTCTTTTGGCCTCATCTCTCTTTAATAGTAACCTTTGTTTCGTTAGGAAGCAAACCCAATGAGTGAAGCAAACCGTAAATCCTGGATTGTTTATACTTAATCCAGTATTGGATTGTATAAATTCCTCTGTAATAATATTTATCAGTACTAATATATAAACCCGCAATATGCAGAATCCTACTTTAGGGATTCTTTAAGAAACTCTTTCTTTTCCCAATTAAACGTAGCGGATTCACCTTTACTGAATCGAAAAAACAATATAAAGCCTTATCTTAAATTTGTATTTACCAGTATAACTTACTCTAAGCTATAGTCATTTTTCTTTATGGTCTATGATTTTATATGAATTAGACATAAAGATAATAAGAATATATGTATGTCCTATTTATCCGGAAGCTTTTAATCTGCCTTTTTCTGAAATAGACGATTGTTCGTCATATTTTAAATTAAAAAAACCGCTAAAATAGCGGTTTTTCTTTGTGGAGCTGGAGGGAATTGAACCCTCGTCCAAACAAGGAACTAATTTGCTTTCTACATGCTTATCTTCGCTTAAATTGTAGGGAGTAGACAAGACCGAAGCCACCAATCTAAACCTTAGCTTCTTTATTTCAGATAAAAGCCGAAGCCTCTCCTATCCTATCTCCGATTTGCCTGCACCACCTTATC
The DNA here is from genome assembly GCF_000213555.1 of Dysgonomonas gadei ATCC BAA-286. GTDB lineage: Bacteria > Bacteroidota > Bacteroidia > Bacteroidales > Dysgonomonadaceae > Dysgonomonas > Dysgonomonas gadei. The sequence continues at coordinate 103,431 of NZ_GL891984.1, read as the reverse complement.
GGTACGCTTCGAAGCCACAGCTTCCGGGTGATGTCTTGTCCTTACACCTGTGCAAGGATTAAGCTATATCTACTATACTTCGATTAAGCAGCAAGAGCGTAATTGTTATTGCCAGTTAAATTTGTGACGTCTAAGATTATAGTGCCAGCCGACTATGCACTGCATGCTTACAAACCATTTCATCTCGCTGTCAAAGCCAGTCAGCCCCATTGGTTTATTTACAATTGATATACAACATTTTAATATCAATCTAAGATATCGAGTAATGTTTATTAATACAATATCTGCTACAAAGATAATTCTTTTTGAGATACATAACAAGTTAAAGAATATCTATATCCGTACATATGATCTTTTGATACCCCTACTTCTTTGGCGTCAACACTTATAAGGAGCTCTTTGGAATTCTATTTACTCGAGAACTCCCTGCCAAAACCTATTCTTGAGATTTCCGTAAATAACTGTCTATAATCTTTTTATATTTTCTATAAGAGATGCATAGCAATCCGGCTATCACCAGACCTATCAATGTAGTGAGAATAATGGTAAAATCGAATTGCATCTCCCCCGCATAACTATGCATTCCCCCAAGAAAGTAGTTCACACCAAAATATGTCATCAACACTGTGGAGAATGACAGTAGGCCAAAGGCATGAAAGAAAAACAGATCTGTAAATAGCTTCAGATTTTTCTGGTGAATAACCAGACTGTACACAAGAAATGTTATCAGCGCCCATACCTCTTTCGGGTCCCATCCCCAATAACGTCCCCACGATATATTTGCCCATACAGCGCCAATAAAAATACCGGCGCCCAAGAATAAAAGACCGGGATAGAGACAGATCAGACTGTAGATTTTATTCTGCTCCAACTTTTTCAGAGTATCCCCAACATCTTTATTCCTACATAGAGCTATTTGTATCAATGAAATAAGACTATTAAGCATAATAAAAGCCAATAGTGTATAGGCAAGCATAATCACTGATACGTGAATGCTTAACAGTGGGGAAGAAAGGACGGGTACCAATGGCGTTATCCGGGGATTCATCATACCCAAATGAGCGACCAAAAGAGAACAGCCCGAGATTAAGTAGCCGAATGATACTATCAGAGGCATTTTGTGTCCTGCTAAAACAGCGATCAACATGGCTGACCATGCAATAAGAAGCATCGTTTCAAATCCGTTACTGAACGGCAATCGTCCTCCTATGTACGTCCTGACACCAATAGAAAAGGTATGCACGATAAAAGATAAAATAAGCAGAAGGAAGAATATCTTATCTGCATGCTTAACCCTCTTATCCGCCAGAAAAAAGACACATAAGAGAGACAATAATCCCAGAGTAAGATTTATTTTAAACAAGATCGAGGTAAAATTTACATTGGTATAAAAGATCTCTATATCACGATGCAGGTCTGAAGGAAGCACTTCCGCTGCATTCGCTTTCTGATAATCACTTATCGTTTCAAGAGCAAGCTTCGCATTCTCTTCGCTATTGACCGAAATTGCCTGATAATAAGACAAAAGAGAATTCCTTATCAGTTTTATATTTTTCTGTTCATCTTTAGTCCTGAGATTTTGCGTAGGGTAAAACCACTTTACATCATTATCAATCTTTTGCGGATATATCTGCAAAAGGCTCCCGTTATGAAGAATATTGATTAATTGTATCTTCTCGTCCAGCTTTTCCACCTCTTTGAGTAAAGACGTTTTTGGCGAATTACCGGTCAAATCTTTCCAATACTTACTTAGCTTATAGTTACCTTCCGGATCATAGAAATCTATCAATGCAGCTTTTTCGGTCTCGGCATTTAATTCTTCTTTCAGCATACCATCCTTTACCTCGAACAAGGCTACCTGCTGCCATTTGTCAGGAAAAAAGAGAAATCCCATCAGGAACTGATTTGCATCGAGATAACTGAATGATGTCTTTCCTGTAATTTTCAAAGTAAAATCATGGGCAAAGGTTGTTACAGGGCTTATTCTTCCATCGTACAGCATCCATAATTTACAGAATTCCTTTGCTTGCTTTTTGTTTACGGACAAGCTATCCTTAGTAAGAATCTGAGAAAAACAGGATACCGGAATAATAAATAATATGATTATCAATGCTTTTTTCAGGAGGGGATGATCCAGTAACTTCCGGAAAGCATTTTGGGGCGAGAATAAATACCAGATCATCGCTAAAACGAATAAGACATAACCGGCATAGGTAAGAGGGATCCCCCAACTATCATGGTTGACACTCAATATACTTGTTCGCCAATCGTCTTCGAAAGACGACTGATAGAAGCGGTAGCCATTGTAACTGAATATATTATTCATAGACACCTCCCCTATCGTGGTTTTACCCGAAAGTTTATCCATTATAGAGAAATGCGAAATATAGTCGGCCGGAGCATTCGTCCCTGCATAGTATGAAACATAGAAAGTATCCAGCCGCATCCGGAAAGGTAGCTCAACGGTATCCGCGTCAGCCTGCATTTTGCTACAATCCGTATCTTTATTGAGAATAACATAGCCATGTTCGGCAAACAGTTTTGTACAAAAAGCCCCGGCTAGTATCAGTATAAAGGAAATATGGACGAATAGTAACGGTAAATTCTTATATATCTGACCTTTTACGATTCCCATAAGACTAAGTACAACCAATAATCCCCACAAACCGGAAAACCACCATGAGCCGTATATATGAGAATAGGTATATTCCGAGCCATGACTCTTTTCCACAAAGGTTGCCAAAGCCATAATAACGGAAAGGACAAAAACACCCCAAAAAGGAAGCTTCTGCAATGAGAACAATGCCAGCAATCTATTTTTCATCTGTCAAGATCAGAATTTTTCAAACCAGTTCGCTTCTATTTTTTTTGATTGCAATACATTCTATTTCTATCAGCCATCCCGGACGGCAGACAGGAGCCCAGACGATTACTTTAGGCAGTTCTTTATAATATTTATCAAGATAATCGGAAACTATCTGATAATCCGCCGTATCGCGCAGATATACAATCATTTTCGAAATATCATTCATCACCGCATCCGCCTCTGCGAGCAGAACTTCTATGTTCTCTATTGTCCGCTCTACCTGTTTTTCAATGTTGGTAAGATGTACAATTTCCCCTTTATTATCTATGCTGGCCGTACCTGATATGAAAATATGCCTGCGATCACCATAATCGACCGTAGTTCCCCGCTCGAAAGTCACCCCGTATTCATGGGTAGGATTCAGGTGAGTAGAGGCATGGAGATATTTGATTTGTTCCTGAGAAATACCTTTAACAGCATAAGCGTCCATCAATACCAATGTCTGAGCGTCAGTATACCGCCCTTCTATACCCGTACTTGCAATATAGTGAGTCTCTTTATTCAGGTCTTCCCTGTTGAAGCAGGCAATACGGGCCTTTACCATATCTGAGTAATGAACATCTACTCCCTGCACATATATCCAGGTGCGGATACAATTATCCTTCAACGTGCAGCCATGCAGATACAATGATTCCAGATATGTATTAAAAATACATTCCGTCTCGGCATACTCATCCTTCAATGATTTTTGCAATTGAGTATTATAGATATGCTTGAAATGAGGGCGCGACAAAACTGTTGTACCATAACCGTCTGTATATATTCCACTATCAGCGACAAAGTATGCCCATACAGATACTTTTGTTCCATTCAGAGGAGGCTGTTGTACAACAGAAACGGCAGCGTCCTCGTTCTTCCGGTTCAAAAATTGGGATTGATTGACAGCATCACTCACAAAGTACCGTTTCAATACCAATGCGGAACTATCTAATATGTCCGACTGTTGTAAACGTTCCAGTGCGGCTTCTATATCTCTGTACTGAATTTCAGCATTTCTATAGTTATTATTCAGCTCAATAATGGCATGATATTCTGCCACCCCGCCTTCGGGTAAGAAGCAACTTAAATTTATATTGACGGACAAGTCGTCCCATCCTATATTTATATATTCCATTTCTGTTTATGATTATTCACTTTTAGCCCCGCCTTTTATCCACTGCTCGACCAGCACAATATCATCATCTTTAAGTGACGACAGGCTCGAATGCTGATTGGGCAAGGCTTCGCCTTTCAATATATCCATCAGATAACTATTCTGAATATTCCCCGGGCTTATCCGCTTTTTATCCGTATTGTGCAATGCGGTTATGCCTACCAAGTCTTCATGGCTCTTCCCTTCGGTTAAATGCAGGCCTGCTGCGGCAAATCCGCTTCCCCCGTGACACTGGAGGCATTGAGAAAACACCTGTTTCTGCACCCGCCCAAACATTGCCAAATCGATATTTTGAAGTGGAATCTCAAAATCTTCCTTTGGCATACTGATTATCGGATAGGTATAAAAAGGATAAATCTTATAGTTACTATGCTCTTGTACGAGGTATAATGCCAGATATGTTGTATTCTCCGGAATATTAGCCAACGAGACCGTAACCACTCCATTATCTGAGGGTTTAGATATTACTTTCGATGATATTGGATACGCCAGATCATCGTTGAAAGATCCGAATACTATCTTATAGCTTTCAGGAAAGGCCTCGATGTGTGTAAAATGGAAACTGACAGAAACATCTACATCCGTTCCGCCCGAACTCTTATCTTTAGGATATATATCCCCACTATCGCAACCTGAAGTAATGACAGGCAATGAGACGACAAACAATATCCAAAATTTTATCAAATTATTCTTTCCCATGATTTTATTTATCAGAAAGAAAATTGGAACATTACCTGTGCAAAATGTTGTGCAAGGCCTAAATCATCATTATCCCTCTCGAGTTGGTTTTCGTGTCCCCATTTACCCAGATACTGGTACATAGCCTGTAATTTCAGGTTATAACCGACGATATAATAATTGAACCCTACTGCCGGGGCATTCAGGATACCATCGGTCCTGGATGAGTTGCGGTCGAAGAAATCATATCGCGCCGCCAATTGCATTTTCGGATTCACAAAATAACCTCCCTGAATATAGCCGCCGACAAAATCGTAAGAATGAGAAACCTGCTGCCTTTCTACAAAATCCATATTTAAATAATAGGCTTCTGCCGAAATATACCAGCGATTATATAAATAGGAAAACTCCAGACCTGCACGAAAATCATTACTTGCCTGCCAGTTGGCTTCCACATTGTAAGAAGAAGAAAGCGCAACTAAAAATTTATTATTATTCAAATCATCGGGGCTTCCCTGATGGGTAGGCATCACACCTTTAGGCATATAAGCAATACGCCCCGAGTATAGCAGTGATGGGATGTGCAGATCGTCGCTGATAGTCTTCTTCGCGCTATTCACTGTTATGCCTGTTCCATTAAAAATGCCGACCCTGTATTCCCATTTATTCTTGATCAAGCCATGTACCTGTACACCAAGATCGAATCCGGTCGCAAAATTAGGATTGACTGAATTTATAGAATATGGAATATTAACCGGAGCAGTGAGCGAAACAGGTAACGATGGGAAAAGCGTTTCCCCCAATGTCACCAGATAAGCCTGATTAAAGGGAGTTTTAAATTTCCCCACTCGGAAGCGCAATTCATCTTTCAGATTGAGGTCTGCCCATGCCTGCTGAAGCAAAGCATCTCCCGACTGAGCCGCATTCAATGTAAGATTAAACGTTACTTTCCCGAAAGCCTTTCCGGCAAAGCCGATCAATGCGTTTCCTATCTCAAAGCCGCTATTGGCTACATTGTCCTGATCGTCGGCGCCAATCTGCTCATCATCGTAGTAATTCATCTTGGCCGACGCCTGTACAAGAGCAAAGGGCTTAAAAACAAAGTCCCCGGCCTTACTTTCGAAGCTGAATCCTTTCTTTCCGGCAAGAGGGATAACATCGCTTTCGATATATTTATCATTATTATCACTCTCCTGTGCTAATAAATTTACGGATAGAAGTAATCCTGCGAATAATAAAAATCTGAATTTCATATTAATGTATTCTTTTCTATTTAGTTTAAAGTGAATTGAGGAATATCTGCAAAGCGTCCCTGTCTTCTTTCGACATGCGGCTGAACAACTCCCGCGACACACTACCCTCGCCTCCATGCCACATGATAGCCTCAAGAAGGTTCCGGGCACGCCCGTCGTGCAGAAAGTGCGTATGTCCGTTTACAGTTTCCTGCAAACCAATACCCCACAACGGAGTTGTACGCCACTCATAGGTATAGGCGGCTCCCGATTTATAACCGCTGTCCAGCTCACGTCCCATATCATGCAAGAGAAAATCGCTGTACGGATGTATCGTCTGGTTGCACAGCCACGGAAGGCGTGTCCCGTTCAACAAAACAGGGGCATCCTGCCGGGTGTGTAAAGTCGGGGTATGGCACAGATGACATTTGGCTTTATAGAAGTTCTCTTCGCCTTTTTTCACCAGTTCATGCGTAACATTCCGCCGTGCGGGAACACCCAATGTGCTCAGATACAGATCGACATTCTCCATATCATGCGTTGATATCTGGATACCGTAATGTGAGTAACCAACGTTCTGAGACTGCCCTTCACTCACTTCAAGCGGGTAGCGGTCGTTTGTAACTCCGAGGTCGGACGAGAAACCTAATTCTACAGTCAGGTCTGCATGATGTGCTTTATTCCCGCCCACTCCTATCATAGTTTTGTTGCGCTCCTGTATGACGGCAAGCCGTCCCGAAATTCCGTATTCGGGATAGTTGCTTTGTGCAGCCAAGCTTCTCAATTCATCGGGATCGAGTGCCATTATCTGCCCCATACCTACATGCCGGAGAGGGATACGTACATCAATAATCAGATCTTCGGGTTTTATTTCATCGGCATACCATTCCGAAATAGAATAATGAGGAGTGATAAGGGAATACTTTTCACCATCAGGAAAAGAATACTCTTTCTCTTCATAAGTTACCTTAAGCTTTCCCTCCGGTTCAACCCCTACAATAGATTGATCATGCAAGACTCGTCCATATTGACGAAAAAAGGCTCCATTCTTTCGTGTAATATAAGCAAGCATAGAAGAGAAGCCATATTTACCGGAACCTCCTTCCGAAAAAAGAGTGGGATAAGTCCGCCCTGCATTCTTATGGCAACTTCCGCACGAATAACCTGCATAGAGAGGCCCAAGCCCTCCTTTGTTCGGATCGGACTGGTCTGTTGTCCGGGGATCATCATAAAGTTGATCTCCCAGATTGAATCGGGTCAACATATCACCCTTCACCCACGGCGCAGGAGTATCATATGCCCTGATCCCGGACATAAATACGGTAGATGTTCCGGCCGATAATTCGTCCGGATGTGCAACTTTTCCATTGGGCTTGTAAATGATATCATCGTCGTTGTCGCTACAAGCAGTAAATGCCGTGATGCAAAGACACATCACGACACCAACTTTTAAGAATTTATATCTTAACATAAATAGTTTTTCATAAATCTGTCAGAATCTAAGTAATATTGTTATTCCCTGATTCTCCTATTTGTTGATTACTTAGTATAGAGAAAAGAGATTATTAATCTTTCAGCTGTTTAATTTTCTCGAAACTCAATTGTAAATCGGTACAAGCATCTATTGCCGCATCCACTTTAGCTCCGGTCAGATTGTTACGGAAAGGGCGTTGCATCCCTTCATTAATCGCTTTATAAGCTTTATCGATTGCCGCAGTAATCTCTGCATCTAAAACTGCATTCTTAGACTCTACAAAAACAGACATGCTGTGTTGGCTTCTGTTGGATGTAGTTTTATTCAATCCCCCGAAATACGAGTTGCGAATACTGATGATATTGTTTGCATAGTCATCGATTGAGTTCCAGCTATACCATGACTCCACTTCGAGAACCGCTTCGTCGGTTCTTCCATCCAGAGCCAAATCTCTCGGAGCTCCTATTTTCTGGGCGGCTACCTCATCTGCGATTCCGGCACATCCTTCAATTATATTATCAATGGCATCATCCATTGTGGCAAGGTCAACACCACTGCTTGTTATTGCATTCTTGAAATTATAAGCAAAATTGTATTGGGTAGGATCTTCGTCAAATGTATTGATCACAGCCTGATCCTTTGCACTGATATTTTGAGTTCCATTCCATGCAGCCCACAACATGATGCAGTCGTTTCTAAGGTATTCGGTCGCGATTACTAAATATTGGATTTCTGCTTCGGAAAGAGGTGTAGTGGAAAGCACTTTAGGATTTCCATCCGAGAATATCAGATATTCGATTGTGTGAAAACCGTGAACGCCCGGGTCCATAATCTTATCGATAGTAATACTTCCGGAATTGATTATTTTATCTATATCTCCTTTCTTCAGAGGCCATGAGTCCAAAGAAGGGTCGAGACCCAGCCTGTCTGCCGGTCCGTACAAACAACTTTCACTTTGCTCCCAGGGGATACGTGTGGCACGCCAGGCTGCACAGACTGCATTCAGATTTGCTTGTGTTCTTCCTGTACTGGTACTGAATGTTTGCACCGCATCGTAAAGGGTCCATGCCTTATTTTTCATATCTGCATAGGTAGGAAGTATAACATCGTCTGTATACACCTTTAGCACCTGGGTAAAATCATATCCATACCCGTCATCTGTAAATTCACCTTCAGGACTGTCTTCACCGCATGAAGAAAAGAAATATAAAGCAGAGAACAACAGTAAAAAATAAACGCTTAATTTTTTCATTATTTTTGGTTATTATGTAAAATTGATATTAAAAGGATTCGGATTAATTTATATTCTTATTTTTTGAAGAACCACCCGGTATACACCAAAGCCAATCCGAATGTATTCTCATCATTATAGTTGCCCCCGTCAAGCCTTCTGTTCGAATAATCGGCTTTCAGCACCATATTAGGCAACAGGTTATAGTTTACACCAAATGTGAATATATTCCTTTTGTTTATAGGCATTTCGGCCATACCTTCCTCTACATCCTCAGCACTATTGTAGTACTCATATCTTACGAAAGGCATCAACCTCTCTTTTGTCTTGAAGAACGAGAGTATATTATATCCGGCCTCAATGGAATATGTTACAGCATTTTTAGCCACAGGTGTGCGGGGAAAACCTGTATTCTTCGATACACTTTTGTTTATTTGAGATACTCTCTTCGATGCGCCGAGGTTTCCATATACAAAATTACCCCTCACAGCCAGATTCTTTGACAGGTATTGGGCATCCGCCGAAATGATGCTGACAGGAGCTTTTATTCCGGTCATCTTTTGAGGTTTACTTGCATTTTTTGCCGTATTCCCATAATATCCCGATGCACTCAATCTCAAATTCCTGATCCCTTTATATTCTACCCTTCCGGCAACTGCGGGATTGGTCATCGTAGAACTTTCAAATATGCTTTGACGCCCGCCTTTTATCCAATTGGCAGATGAAAAACCATTGGGATCAAGCCCGTTAACAAGCATCAGTTCATATCTGAACCCGGAAAAATAACCGAGTACCGATATCCCCGTTTCATGCCATGTGCAAGGTAATATCGTAGATTCTCCCTCCGGTCTGGTTGTTCCGAAAAAGAATATGGGTTCGTGATGCGCATTCGTAATGCCGACAGGAACTATCATATGCCCTGCCCTGATATTAAAGGCATTACTAAACCGTTTGGTTATATGGAACTGCTCCAGTTCTATTTCACCACCTTTCTCTATCTCCGTTTCATATTCTCCACCTTCTTCATATTCAAGTTCCATCGCAGAACCTGTACCTCCATATTCTATCTCAAGCTCTGTGGAAAATACAATATCAGGCCTGAATTTATATTCGAACGAAAATACGGCTCTGGGTATTGAGATATAAGAGCGTTTGTCGCTTGGTGCCCCTGCCGGATCTTTATACCTGTCGGGACCATAATCCATTTGCTGAAAGAGAATTTCTCCGTATCCGCCAAAACGATATTTATTGTAATTCCATTCGGGAGGAGTATCTGCTGCGATTGTATCGCTTTTTTCAGGGATAGCCTCTTGCTGGGCTAAAATTTTATTACAGAAGAGGATTGATAGTAGTATTAATAACGTAATCTGGGTCTTCATAAATTTTATCTATTTATAATAGACGACAAATGTACAGGTGTTAATTTTATCTAACAATCACTATTTTTTATTATATTTTGATAAAATCATACCTACATCTAGGTATGATTTAGTTAAGAAAAACAAACTTTTCACTACAGAATAATATTTGCATACTCGATTTAAAACCATATAGGCGATATGAATGGTATAAATAAGAGAAATAGATAAAAAAGCTCTCTAAAAAGACAAATACTCCATAAACCTACCCTTCAGACCGCCATATGCCTTAAACAAATCTTATACTATTAATCAATTAAATACAGGATATATCTTTATAACATATCCTCCGCCGGGAGCCATCGAAACAGGCAATTTACGGCTTACCGGAATGTCAATAACCTCTTTCCTGTAATCGCGGGCGGCTTTACCGGCATTCACTCCATCCTTAAATACTTCACCTTTGAACCTGCCTTCACCCAGAAAAGACAGATCCAGTTCAAGGCTTCGTGCATCCCAGTTAGTCATGGAGCCGACATACCACACATCTCCTTTCTTACGGGCAATACTTATATATTTCCCTATTTCCCCGTTCAATGAGATTGTGTTATCCCAAATAGTTGGTACTGAGGCGATATATTCTGTACATTCTTTCTCTCGCATATAATTGGAAGGATTATCGCAAAGCATATTCAGAGGAGATTCGAATATGATATATTGTGCGAGTTGGCGGCAGCGCGTACCCTGACTCATGGCTTCACTATATACAGACCTGTAATTGCTCTTAGTCGCGTTACGCATCGCACCCTGGGTATAGTCTACCGGGCCGGCGACCTGACGGATAAACGGCATTGTAACATCATAAGTTACCTGATCGGTATCTGCATCCCATTTCATCTGCTCCAGCCCGAATACACCCTCAAAATTGATAACATTGGGGTAAGTGCGTTGCAATCCCGTCGGTTTATATGTACCATGATAGTCCATCAGCATTTTGTACTTCGCGGCAATCTGAGCCCCTTTGCGATGGAAGTCCACCATCAGTTGATCGTCTCTATCCATAAAATCCACCTTGAATCCTCTTATTCCCATTTCGGAATAATGTTTACAGATACCCTCCATATCACGATTAAGCGCCCAGTATCCTGCCCATAAAATAAGCCCTACATTTTTCTTACCGGCATAATCTATCAGTTCTTTCAGGTTTATTTCCGGTACAACCTGCATTAGATCGGCTTGCAAGTTCACAGCCCATCCTTCATCCAGAATAACATATTCAATACCGGATTTTGAAGCGAAATCAATATAATACTTGTAAGTTTCGTTATTCACCCCTGTCTTAAAGTCCACACCATACAGATTCCAGCTATTCCACCAGTCCCAGGCTACTTTTCCCGGCTTCACCCACGAATAATCTCCATGGGCAGGGCTAGCAAGTTTATAAACCATATCGTTATTAGTCAGTTCATAATCTTCCGATGAGATGATTAACGCACGCCACGGAAATTCCGTAGCCCCCTCAAATTTAGCAATATAAGGCTCTACAGATTGCACCTCACCCTGTAACATATTATGGCCGCCTTGCTTAATTTCATCCGGATAAGGAGCAAATACCCCGGAGAGAGTATTACCTCCTGTCATATTGTACAGGTACATGCCCGGATAATTCATTAAATCGGCCTCTAGCAGACATACCTTTTTTCCGTTAGCGCCTTCAACAATCAATGGTGAAAAAGCCAAACGCCCTTTTGTCCATTCAGATAAGATACTATGTTCATATATATTTTCGAACGAATTATAAAACTGCATTTCAAAAGTTGTGTTCTGATAACCGGTCTTAGCCCTTTTCGACTGGTTATCCCTCACATAAGGGATAAAAGCCTTGGTATCGCCGGGGAAATTAAAATCGGCTTGTTCATTTACAACCACAAAAGGTTTCTTCGACGTAGACACAAAACGATAAGCGATACCATCATTATATGCCCTGAATATCACGCTGTAGTCTCCCCTGAATTTTAAGGAAAGCTCATTGTAACGATCTTCAATCTTGTTCTTCTTATAAATAAGGGCGTCGATAGTTTGATTTATTGTCCGTGTCGATGATTTTTCCAATTCAGCATTGACGCCATAATTAAATCCGTCGCCTAGAGTCATGGAGGCAGCAGATCTGTCAAGCATCAGATCTCCTTGATGAAACACAGAATACTCTATGGTTTTACCTATAGATATATTAACTTCAATCTTGCTATCAGGTGATTTCAGAGTAAATTGCTTTTGTGCCAGGATATCCACCTGACAAAAAACTAAGCTTATCAATAGAATCAAAAAAGTATTATTTCTCATTGGTTTATTGTATTCTTATTTATAAATAATTATTTGGAAAACAAGTTGAATTAAGTAATTGATTGCAATTAATGATATATTTCAAACTTTTTCAACCCTATATTTCCTCTTTTCACTAATCGTTTATTTATCAAGCACATATATTCAAAAGGTAACAAAGGTAACAGAAATATCAGTTAGCAGCGAACAGTCATCAGTTAATAACTTGCATCTCGTGCCTTGTCTACTCGTATCTCATATAACTTAAAACTTACTACTTGTTAAAAAGTAACAAAGGTTACAGTTTTCGCTCAATTTCCGATAGTAGCTTTTTATCTTTCGCATATCACATCAAATAATTTACATACAGATAATTAAATTCATTATTTATTACAAAATTCAAAGTATAAAAATCATATATATAAATATTTTATAATTGTTTCCGGGTTGTCTATATCTTGCTGCGACTATTTAATAACCTCACTATATTCTCAACCGTTCTCTCCACATTTTCTGCTCCTTTCCTCATTGCTTCCCCGATAGTCATTGCACCGGGTACAATCCCCAAGATAGCATCAAACCCGATACTGTACAACTGTTCGATTCCCTCTCCTATATATCCGGCAATAGCTATCACTGTTTTATCTGCCGCTTTAGCAGTCCGTGCCACCCCAAAAGGTGTTTTCCCGTATTGTGTCTGAAAATCGATACCACCTTCACCCGTGAATACTATATCCGCTTTTTGTACGATTTCTTTCAGATTGGTATAATTGATTATAATATCAACCCCTTTTTCCAAACGGGCATTGGTAAAGGCTAACAATCCGGCTCCCAAACCACCTGCGGCGCCGGCGCCGGGTACATCTTTCACTTCTTTTTTCAAGTCCCTGGAGATAATCCCTGCATAATGATCAAGCGCATTATCCAGAATCGTTACCATTTCAGCAGTTGCGCCTTTTTGCGGGCCAAAGACAAAAGACGCTCCGGTCTTGCCGCAAAGCGGATTTGTAACATCACAGGCCACTTCAATATCCACATCTTTCAACCTCGGGTCGAGTGAAGAAATATCTATCCTGTCCAATCCGGCTAGTGCAGCCCCTCCCGGGGGAAGCTCCCGCCCTTCTTTATCCAGGAATTTCGCTCCGAGCGCCCGGGCAAAACCCGCACCACCATCATTGGTAGCACTCCCTCCTATTCCAAGAATAATTTTATGAACACCCCTATCGAGACATGCTTTGACTAATTGCCCCGTACCATAAGTCGTGGTAATGAGTGGATTTTTTGTATTCTCATCCACAAAGTGTATTCCGCTGGCAGAAGCCATCTCGATAGCAGCAGTTTTGCCAGTACCCATAATTCCATACCGGGCTTTTACTTGTTTACCCAAAGGACCTGCAACGTCCAGTTCATAGATAGTCCCGTTTGTTGCATCTACCAGCGACTGCATTGTACCTTCTCCGCCATCGGCCATCGGTACTTTTATACATTCCGCGTCGGGTAAAACTTTCTTTATCCCGCGTTCCATGGCATCACAAACCTGCTTCGCAGTCATCGAGCCTTTAAATGAATCGGGAGCCAGAACAAAAACGGTATTTTTCATATATGATAAATATTTGTTTAAACTAAATTATATAAAGTATGCGATTGTATTGGGGTATTAAATGTTCTAATCTTCTCGACATAGTTCTATTCTTAATTTATATTGGGAATTTTAGCTCAATCCTGCCGCGCCCTCCCGGGCTTGTCCTCACTTTTGGCATTGCCCAAAAGTAAGCAAAAAGCTAGCGCTTCGTTCCTCGGCGACCTGTCGTCGCATTGCGGTCACGGCCTCGTCCCGCAGGCGGGGTACCCAATCCGTAAAGCGAAGGTGTAGAGCAAAATACGGTAGCTGTTATACATGGCTGATAATCCAGCGAAAAATGACCCCGTATTATTTTGCTCCACCGAAGCTACGGTTTTGGGTCGCCGGGGGATGCAGCCTTGATTTTTTGTTTCGTTTTGCATCAAGGCAAAATGAAAAACAAGCTGGCCGGCGCGTTAGAAAAAAAGAACTATTCTATATAACAATAAACATTATTCATTCCTCAAAATATAAACCCATACAGAACTGTAGAAACAATTGTCATAACCCCACCTATAATGGCTTCATACGGAACAACTTCCATACGCTCCTTAATCGACATATACATCGAACCTGCCGTTACATGAAAGTAATTCCCCTGAGGAAGCTGGTCTATCACCGTTGCCCCTGTGTGCACCATCACCGCCGCCGCAATAGGTGCCGTCCCTATATCAAGAATAGCTTTACCGAAAGAACCCGAAGCTAATATCACCCCTGTGGATGTCGAAGCTGTTGCTGCCGCCATCAATACTCCTGCGATAGGGGCAAGAAACGTCCCGGAAATTCCGGATTCATTGATAAGAGCCACAATCCTTACAGATAAATCCGATGCGGATATCAATCCGGCTATCGCTCCCGCACCTATCAGTATAAGCACAGTTGCCGTCATACGGTTCATACCACTTGCTGTATAATCGAGTATTTTCTTTGCCTTTCCCATTGCCATCAACCCTATTATCCCGGCTACAGGGAGTACATACATCGCATCCAGTTTCAGACTTTGCAATGCAGGAATACCTAAGATAGAACCAATAGGATTAATCATTAACAGTAATATCGCAACAGCCGGTGCAACAATCGCTTTCCGAAAAGGGGGATAATCCGAGGTATCGGCAGGCATTTTTATATCGTTGTCCTTTATCTCCGATCCTTTATTCTTAATCATCGTAGCCACAAAAACAGTCACAAGCAATCCGAAAACCGCAGGGATAAAGCCATAGAGCATGACATCACTCAACTCCACCCCGAAGCCATTGGCAACAGCAATAGAATTCGGATTGGGAGATATTACATTACCAGCCTTCCCGCCACCCGAAAGAGCCAAAAGAAGGGCTATCTTGGAAAAACCCATTGTTTTAGCCACAGACAAACCAATCGGGGCAACAATAAGCACTGCTACCGGGATGAATACTCCTACAGCCGTGATTATCATAGTCGCCAAGGCAAGGGCAAGAATGGCTTTACTGCCTCCGAGCTTCCTGACGATAGTCTGCGCGAGGGTTTCCGCAGCACCCGAGTCCATCATGACCCCGGCCAGTACCCCGGCTGCCAATACCCTGACTACAATACCGATAATGCTTTGCGTTCCATTAATGATAATGGTGGTCGTTTGCAGGAAATCCGCTCCGCCGATCAGGGAGCCTGTTATCGCGCCCAGGAATAAAGAATAAACAGGATTCAGCTTTTTTAAAATCAGGATGATCGCTATCGCCAGACCGATCAAGGCTCCATACCAGTCAATGGTTGCTGCTTCCATATATAGTTTATTTCAGGTTCTTGATCCTTATGTTTTTAAACTTAACAGGCGAACCATGCCCCAGGAAACCGATATGTCCCTTTTTGTTGAATAGTCCCGGATGGTTTTTCTTATCAGGCATCCCGTTTTTAGTCGCTTCTCTTATATTTCCGTCAAGGATAACAGTTCCGTTAAGAGTTATCTTTATGTTATCGCCATTAGCGACAACTTCCTGATAATTCCATTCTCCGACAGGCTTCAGATATCCTCTCTTGGCCGGAATAATACCATAGACCGAACCGTGGTACTGATACACGGCTAGATTGCTGTATACAGGAGCTTCATTGTCCAGAATCTGCAGTTCCATACCAACATAAGCGGCATCACCTTCCATCGGGGTACGGATACCCAAACCATTGTTTGCGCCGGAGGTCAACTGAAACTCGAAACGGAAAATAAAGTTAGAGAATTCTTCTTTCGTATATAAATTTCCTCCGTGGGCGCTGCTCGGATGCAGAGATATACAACCATTCTCCAAAATATAGTCAGTTACATTTCCTGTCCACTGATCCATATTGGTACCGTCAAAGAGAATATAATACCCCTCCTTTTTTTCTTCATCCGGGAGCTGGAAAGGTTTAGGAGGAACTAAGCTACTCAGATGATCACGAATAGCTTGTTTCTGATATTCAGCATCCGGATTATCAAGCACAAGGATGACCTTATTTAATAAATCTTCCACATTTTTTCCTGCAAAATCTTTATTGGCCAGAGCTATCGTCATTACAGCCTGGGCAGCCTCCTGTTGCACAGACGTGTCATCAAGATATTTTCCTGCCGCCAGCATTGCGGGATATACGTTGGTCTTACCAAGCTGGGTCAATATAGATTTCTTTTGCGCGGTAGTTCTGGCCAGCGACAAGGCAGTGTTAAGATACCCGAACCGTTCTTCCGCCTTGACCTGAGGGTTAGAGACAAGCCCTATATATCCTGATAAGGAGCGGTCAAAATAGGCGGACAAGCCGGCATCTTTACAGATAGCCAACAAGTCTTTAGCTGCCTCCATACCTTTCCAGTCAAGCAAGGAGCGAAAAGCGACTTCCTGAGCTTCGCCAGTAGAATTTTTGAAACCTTCGGATATTATTTTTAATGCCTGTTTGTCTCCGGTTACCGCTAAGACAGGATAATACAGGTATTTTTTATCTGAAGAAGTTTTATCCATCTGGTTAATAACCAAAGTCACCTGCTTATCTGCAGGATATTCCGATAATGAATTTATTATAGCTTGCTGCACCGGAAATACGAAAGAAGCATCGGATTTTTCCAGCAACCCATACAGACCGGATAAATTACCGGAGGTACTGACATCTTTCAGCGCTGCATAGGCTGCCGTCTTTACTTCTTGTGAGTCCGATGTCAATAAGCCGAATACTACATCACCATATTTCGACGCTTTTCGGGCTGCCAGTAATTCCAAGGCGGCAACTTTCCCGTCATTGGTCGCCTTATCCATTACGGGAACAATAGCAGCAGATATATTTCCATTCATAGATAACAGGCCATTTTTAGCCATCGACACAACTTCTTTATTATCAGATGCCAGCAAATCCGCCAGAGCCAGTATAGACTTATGCCCTCCGATTCTGACCAAAACATCTATGGTCGCTTTTTTCAGGATCATATCATTGTTTCCTAATTGCTCAATGAATATATCTGTAGCGAAGGAACCTATTAATGCTTTCTTCTTTTCATCTGCGCACTCCTGTAAAAACCAGTTGGTAATATCCGTCTTTACTGCCGGCTGCGCCTTTTGCATTGTCTTTAACAGTTCCTTATACATATTTCCGGAAGCAAATTCCGATGCAAAATTCAGAGCAGCAAACCTATAATTCCTGTTATCTTCTTTGAGTGCAGCCTGTAATAACTTTAACGCATCGCCGGGATTGGCGCTCATCAGTATTTGCAAAGCGGATTCACGCGTATGTCCCTGACCTGCTTTTTCGGCTTTTTTCATCAAATCATTCGCCAACTTCGCCACATCTTTTGCGTCACCCTTATCAAGTAATCTTTTCAGCAGTGCGATGTAAGCCTCTGTCGCTCCTGATTTATCCACCGCATAACCCGCCTTCTCCGCGGCTAAGGACAAATCTTTTAAAGAAGCCTTTGATCCGCATCGGCTTAAAGCATATAATGTGGCTTTCCGGGTATCGTCGTCCTTATCATTGCCCAATATAGCAAGCAGTTTCCCTTCCGCGTCTGCTACCTGCATTTCAGCGATAGCTTCGATAATATCTTTTTTCGCCTTTTGATTAGCCGCCGTAGCAAGAGCATCCAACAGTGCCTTGGCGGCATTATCGGATTTGATCGAAACCAATGCACGACAGGCCGGGCCACTTAAAGATTCATCACTGATAAACGACGACAGTTTTTCCACAGATTCATCTTTTCCTACGATTTGGAGCTGACGGATAATAAAGGCTTTGACATCCTTATTATCAGTCATATCCAATGCTTTTATATAAGCATTAGAAACAGTTATACGATTTGCGT
This sequence comes from Dysgonomonas gadei ATCC BAA-286, assembly GCF_000213555.1. Taxonomy (GTDB): domain Bacteria; phylum Bacteroidota; class Bacteroidia; order Bacteroidales; family Dysgonomonadaceae; genus Dysgonomonas; species Dysgonomonas gadei. The sequence continues at coordinate 85,211 of NZ_GL891984.1, read as the reverse complement.
CCTGTCCCTCAGCAGAAACATAACAGGACAGCCCGTTGAGGGCATACTCCACCTGAGCATTGCTTCCTTTACCGGGAGGATTCATCATTTTTATCAGCTGAAAAACACCTTCTTCTTTTGTCGAAGCCAGATCATTTAACAGCAGATTGTATTGTTCCGCATTCTGAACCGGCATCTGTGCCAGAACATCAGCAACGATAGTCTCAACCGTTCTCCCCACCGGAGTCTGGCAAACAGCCATGAGACAATATATATAAGCTAAACAGAATAAATATATCTTTTTCATAAAAATCACTTTAAGATTAAACCATTATATATTCCAAGGTGAGCGCATTGGCTGATCCACCAGACAGTTTGCCGCTTCATCATTGATAAACTCAAGTTTCACCGGATCGAAATGCAATGTGCGGTTTAACCTTAATGCTACAAGTCCCATATTCACAATAGTTGCAGACCTGAATCCGTTTTGCTCGTTGAGGGCAAATGTTTTACGGGTTTTCACACTTTCTATAAAGTCTGTAACCTGAGCTTCCGGTTCGGGATAGTCGGCCAGTTTTTTCTCCCAATCAGGGATATCGCATACGAAGTTCTTATATACATTTCCCTTAGGGCCTGATATATACGGAGTATCAGGGTTTCCATAATCGCCTCCCCACAATACTATCTGGCAACCATCATCGTAGGTATAAGTTATAGAGCGCCAAACTCCAATGGCATCGGGGTGCTGCTGAGGTGCATCTACTTCCACTTTCACAGGGCTTGTATGGTCTTTACCCAAAAGATACTGAACGGGGTCTATGTAATGCTGTCCCATATCACCTAATCCTCCGCCATCATAATCCCAATAACCACGGAATGTACTATGAACACGGTGAGAGTTATATGGTTTGTACGGCGCAGGTCCGAGCCACATATCATAATCCAGTTCTTCAGGAATTGGTTGCGGTTCGAGATACTCTTTTCCTACCCAAAAGAATTTCCAGTCGAATCCGGTATGTTTACTTATCGTTACTTTCAACGGCCAGCCTAACATACCGCTCTGTACCAACTTCTTTAATGGCTGAACAGGAGTTCCCAATCCATAAAAATTATCCTTGAAACGAAACCATGTATTCAGCCGGAACATGTTTCCATATTGTTTTACAGCTTCCATCACCCTTTTACCCTCGCCTATAGTACGGGTCATGGGTTTTTCGCACCAAATATCTTTTCCGGCTTTGGCTGCTTCTACCGACATGATACCATGCCAGTGCGGAGGTGTCGCTATATGGACAATATCGACATTTTTGTCCATAATGAGATCCCTGAAATCATGATATGCCGCTATTTTGTCTGTGACAAGGTTTTTACCTAATTCCAGGTGTTTCTTATCTACATCGCAAACTGCGACTAAACGTGTACCAGCATATTTAAGATGTCCACGTCCCATGTTTCCTGTACCAATTATGCCCTTGGTCAACTGGTCGCTGGGAGCTATATAGCCATTTCCCAGTACTTGCCGGGGAATAATTGTAAGAGCTGTGAATGCCCCTAAAGTCTTTAAAAAATTTCGTCGGTTAGTTTTCATAATATCTGCTAATTTTATTTCATGGTCTAGTGTTTCATGGTCCAGGATTTCAAGATTTTTAATATAAGCCGTTTCTCAATACTGCTTGCATTAATCAGATAGTAATGATCATTGAGAAAAGAGGGAAGTACAGATTCTATATCTGTACTTCCTCAAAGATAAGATTATTTCCGTTACCGTTGAACGATAATTTTCAGTTTACATTTTCTTCCATAGAGTTTTGTTACCCCTGAATAATCGAATCCGGCCAGTCCCGGAGCAGAGTAGAATGCTTCCGGAGATTTATTTGCTATACCGGCGCCCAGACCCGTCGTTACATCTTCTATCTTATTATTTGAAGATAAAACATCCGAATCATCACCTGCTTGTACTACTTTCATAACTCCGAATTTATTTTCTGCCGTTCGAAAAGCAATATAAGTTCCATTCGTTATTTGTAAAACAGCAGGGCTGGCAGATGTACCAGAATTCGTTCTCTGTGGAAGAGAACGTAAATCTGTAGTAGTACTGTAAACCGGAACATAACCAGCAAGTAGGTTTAATAATTCATATGCCTCCCAATTCCCGGTAGTTGTTTCAAAAAAATCATCCAAATTCATCGATGTGACAAGATCTGTTGTTATGATCTTGAGTTGAGTTCTATTTCTATTTACAGTAGTAAACCAATCTTTATCTAATTGACGTCCTACCGGACCTCCGTCAAGACGATCAGCAGATACATATGCAAAGCCTCTATTGCCTACCCGATTAAGAAATCCACTAGCATCAGTAATATTAGTATTTCTCCAAATATTCACAAAAGCAAAATCCACACTTCCGGAAGAAACAGATATGACATCAGAAAGAGACAAAATATTTTTTACCGAACCTCCCACGTTTATTCCCTCTATTGAGAATAGATATGGCTGAGATGCGGCAGGTAGAAGACTTGCTCCAGAGTAGCATTCCCATTCCGGAGCCATCTCTACATTATCAAATATATAAGCTCTGCCCGGAGGTATTCCTGTTATCTCTTTTATATTCACGAAATGTACTTTCTCCACATTCCTGATATCGACTGCCTTAATCATAATCGCGTCAGCCCTTTCATCGTCTACTGTAATAGAGAATTGGAATGATTTCTCTTTATCGTTCGATACAGCAATATTCTTTACATCCTGAAGTTCAAGATATGGTGATTTCTGAACCAAACCATAGCTCAAAGATTTAAGTCCCTCAATGGAAGATACTACCCCCTCCAACGAAACAGTACCATTTAACTCTACAGATTCGATCTCGGCCGGATCTGTTGTGATTTTCGGAGGTATTCCTGTTATCTTTTCAATAGGAATATTCTGTATTACTTGTTTTACATAAATATCATTGGCTACAATCGCAATACCACCCGCATCTTCAGCACTTACAGGAACTTCGATAGAGAAACTATAAGTGTTAGGAAATTCAGCCAGCTTCACATGCACTCTTTTGTTGGCATCTATTTCCTCATATCCGTCTGCCGTTTTACGCAAAAGAGTCCCATAAATATTCCGTAATCCATTAGGAGCAGTAACAGTACCTTCTACTACTTTGTTGGTATTTATATCCACTTCACCATATGATGTTTCAGTAGTCAGGCTTACTGTAGGAGGAGGAAAAGCATTATCATCCAGATAATTGGTTGTTTTATCGTCATCGCTGCAAGCCATAAAAAGGGCAGCTACTATAAACGAAACGCACAATAACTTATATCTGATATATAATAGATTTTTTTTCATATTAATTCATTTTTAGTCATTAATTAGTCTCTAAAGTTAACGTCGTGATAATCGGTAAATGATCTGATAACTGGGTAACCGGGGTGTAGGAGTCTACAGTTTTCCAGACATTAGATGCCGGATAACAAAATATGTAATCGATCTTAGATTTTGGGCTCTTGGCCGGAATCGTAAAATCCATTGTACTCACCTGCATCCAGTTTTTCATACCATTGGCAATTTCATCCGAATCGGGTCTGGCATTAAAATCACCGCATAGTATGACCGGTGTTTCAATCTTCATCAATTGTTGATTAATGAAATCCACTTGTGCCCTTCTCACTGCCGAGGTTGTATAATCGAGATGGGTACAGGCAAAAGTGATTGATTTTCCTTCAGATAATTCTACTACTCCCGTTAAAAGCGCCCGCCGCTCTTTTGCCCCTTCCGGCATTGGCAAGAATATACGCTGCGACTGACTGATAGGATATTTACTAAGTATGCCAATACCATAATATCCGCCGGCGTAATCTATTGTTCTACCGTAAAGAGATAGCATTCCTGTACGAAAAGCCAGTTCCGATATGAAATTCTTACCATTCTGGTGCGGCGCCCTTGTTCTCAAAGTATTTACATCTACCTCCTGCAAAGCAACAATATCAGGGTTTTCTTTCTTTATAAATTCAGCAAATTCTTCTAATGAAGCCAATTCTCCAAAACGAAGGTTATAGCACAATACTTTAAGCTGAACTTTATCCTGTGCCAGTAAGTTTACTGCTGAAAAAGAAAGGATTATCAGTATATATACACGAAAGTTAAATATCTTCTTCATCTATATTTTTATTTGAGTAATTCAATCTGAATAAGAAAGCTTTTAATATCTCCTGATATGGCAGTTTCACTCATGTCTCTCAGTTTCCATTTTGATGATCCAAGAATATATATACAATATTCGCTCGATTTATTCGCATTGTCTATAATATTCAGCATATAAGAATCTTTTGTTAAAGCAGTACTTAGCGACGACTCTAATTTAGATGAGAGAGATCTCTTGACAGTACCGACAACTAATGTGGAAACAAACAGATTATTCTTTATGGAACTGACGGCTGCTGCGATCTGATCATCTGAACCGAAAGTAGCAGAAGAGAACCTCATCTTCAATGACGAAGTAAATGGAATTTCTGCCTGAAACATCCAACAATCAGTGGTCAAAACCGTTTGTTGCATATCACTTAATGCCTGACCAAGAAGTATTGTATTTCCCAGATACTCGTTACCGGTTTTTCCCCGAGGGACAAAATAAGGCATATAAAGGGACTGATGTGCAACTTTTGCAGCCGGATTCAGCATCTCGGTAGCCGAAAAAGAAACATTTGTATTAGTCAGCAAGATTGCATTTTGCTCTGTTGCCTTTATCTTATTTACCACGGAACTATAATTCGCATTTGGGAAGAGGTTTCCGGCAGATAAATCGGATATCACCAGAACCTTGGCAGTCCTGTTCTTATCCCATACATCGTCCTTTCCGCCTCCACCTCCATCGCCTCCGTCATCACCACTATCGGAAGAACAAGCAAACAATAGTACAGATAACAGTATTCCCATCAGTTTTATTAAATCTTTCATATCCGGTTATTTATTATATTCAACATCTGTTACCAAGGCGCAATGATCAGAAATCCCTGTTTCTTTCAGTATCTCATAGGATTTTACAGTCCATTTCCCTGTAGGTTTAGCAAAAATATAATCGATCTTACTTGTAGGGATTGCAGGGAAAGTCGGAAAATTATTACAAATCCGTTGCCAGTTAGACATTCCCTGCACAATAGCATTTTCTCCGGGTTTGGCATTAAAATCCCCGGCCAATATAGTAGGAAATGAATTTCCGATATATGAGTCCAACTGGCGCGCCATATCTAAACGCACATTATCCGTTGAATGGTCGAGATGAGTAGCCGCCACCCGCACTTTTTCGTTGCTTCCGGGTAATATTACATCAATATAGAGAACAGTCCGCTTTTCTTTCATATCGGCAGAACTGCTAGTCAAAGGGTTATTGGATATTTTCTGTATCGGATATTTTGACAGAATAGCAACCCCATATTCCCCCTGTTGATAAACTATGGCCGGGCCAAAAGCGGAAAACATCCCCATCTCCGCAGCTAACTCTGTCGTAAAATCTTTCCCTCCATTTCTCACAGTAAAGTAATCCACTTCCTGCAAGATGACAAAGTCGGGATTATAATTCTTTATCAAAGTAGCAAACGGTTTGGCTGAATAATTAACCATCTGTCCCGACATACGGGTATTGAAATTCATCAGCCTGAATGATGTCTGCGCCATAAGTACACCATTGGTCAGCAATCCTAACAAAGCACAAATAATTAAATATCTAATCTTGTTCGTCATAATCATTTATTTTGATAATTGTCATTCCCATCCCGGATTGTTCGGTTTCAGATTCGGATTTAACTCCATCTGCCGGTATGGAAGTGAGAACAGATAATTTTTAGGACTTGAGAAAACACGGGAATCGTCAAATATCAGGAATCCCTTGTCGTCAAACTTGGTAGTTGCCGTAAACACCGCAGGATCGTAAGCGTAATCCTTACGGATACCTTTCATAATTCCTTTTTCCTGACGTTCGGGCGTTTCCGATTTATCTACTCCCAATTCGTATCCTTGTTTCCATCTCATAAGGTCGTACCAGCGATGCCCTTCCATAAATAGTTCCACACGGCGCTCGCGCTGAAGTTCCGTTTTCATATCCAGTCCGTTGCTCTGCAATTCTGTCAGGATCATTTTCTTCATCCCTACCCTGTCTCTCAATTTATTGATCGTTTTATCAATAATATCCTGATCCAAAGAATTCAAGTTGAACATGGCTTCGGCATAGTTAAGAAGCACTTCTCCGTAACGGATAAAGATTATATCATTGTCATCCTGATTGTAAAGTGGAACTTTAGATGGCTCACAATATTTACGGATATAGTAACCTGTATAAGTCACAGCTCCTTTTCCGTCATTGTTGAACTTAGGTGAACGGAAAATATTTGTTTTAGATGCGTCTTCGGCAGCATTTGCCGTGCCTCTGCCGTCTACTTTCCCGTACCATTTGTCGTATCCCGGATAAACAAAAGACTGTTTCAACCGGGGGTCCCTGTTAACGAATACACTATCATATGCACTATAAGCCGGAGTATATGTTCCATCACCTTTGTACAGTTTTGATTTTTCGATAGGCAAACCATCAGTACACAGGTAACTATCTACCATAGATTTGGTCGCGTTAAATCTTATAATCTGGTCGGGAACCTGTAATTCACGGCTCAAATTATGTCTTGTCGGAGATGGCAAATCAAAATTATAAACATAGGACAAAATTGCTTCTTTATTACCGGCTTTACGGGATGCCCTTCCTTCAAATGTGAACAGGTCGAAATAGTCCTGGTTCGGACGTCCGGTTGTATATAGTTCGTGGTAAGCATATTCTCCGCCCGGCATAAGGGCTTCGCAAGCTGCTTTAGCAACGGTCCATCTTTCATTTTGTAATGCAACACGCGATTCCATGGCTTTTGCAGCAGCACCTGAAATTCGTCCAAAGCTGGTAGTTGCGGGTTCTATATACCGGGGTAAAGTTTTTGCAGCGGCATCCAGTTCTTCCAGCATAAAATCTACAATTTCACTGCGGGAAGTACGGGCATCAAACAACCTGTCATCACCCGGAGGTAACGGTTCTGTAATGAATGGTACATCGCCCCAGAAACATGTAAGATAATAGTAAATAAATACTCTCAGAAATCGTACTTCTCCGGCATATTGTTCCAGCTTTTTAGAGTCTACAATACCTTCGGCCCGTTTATAATTCGCCAGAAAATAATTACAGCGCCTCAATTGCTTGTATGCATCTTTATAGCGACTATCTAATGTGGAAAAGTCCGAACCGTACAGTCCGCTTCCTACCTGCCTCCAGCCGCTGAGAGTATACCATAAAGCATTATCGCTCAACCCTTCCGAGATATTGATCATCATATCTTTTCCTATCAAAGTCCAGTAACAGCCATTCGCCGCGTTTTTGACCTGTAACTCCGATTCCCAAAAATTTGCATCGGTAAGTTCGTCTAATGGAGCCTTTTCCAGAAAGTCATCATTACAGGAAAAGAGTATAGCTGAAAATACGAATATAAAGATGTATGTAATATTCTTTTTCATAATCAAATGTGTTTTTAATGAAGACTTATATTTACACCAAATACGAAAGTTTTTATCTGAGGATAATTACCTCCACCCTGAATAGGAGTTTCCGGATCGCTGGAAGAGAAATAGTCGGAAATTGTAAACAGATTATCTGCCGACACATAGAAACGGCACTTGTCTATTCTCACATGCTTTGTCCACTTCGCAGGTAATGTATAACCGATCTGTATATTTTTCATTCTCAGATACGATGCATCCTCAATCCAGAATGTAGAAAAACGTTGGTTATAACTTTGATTATATGTGAAACGAGGGTATTTTGCATTCGGATTCGGATTAGACGCCTGATAACGATCCTGGTGGAAAGTCTGAGGATATGTAGACTGATCGGTAAAGGCATGGCGTGCAGGCCCGTAAATGTATCCGTCTACTTTACCCACTCCCTGAAGCAAGAAACTGAAATCAATACCTTTATATTCTATATCACCTTTCAAGCTAAATGTATAACGAGGCAAAGAGCTTCCGACAACTTTTCTGTCATTATCCAAATCAATGGCACCGTCTCCATTAAAATCTTTATACTTTATATCTCCGGGTTGTACCAGTCCTGCGTCACCCGACATAATAGGGAACTTCGGATTCATATACTTACCCCTTGCCGCATCATAATATTCAAAATCGGTAGGCATGGCTATACCATCGGCTACTAAACCATAAAATGCATCATAGGTATCTCCTTGCCTGGTTATAGTATATGTTCCTATTTTTTCCGACTCCCATTTCGTTATTTTATTTTTTACGTCAGCCAAAGTAAACCTTAATCCGTAGTTGATATCTGAACCGACCTTATCTCTCCAGTCTACTTGTATTTCCCATCCCTTATTTTCCATTTCGCCGCCATTTTCATCCATATCTTTGAGGAATCCGCCGACTGCAGGCTGCTCACGAGTATACATTATCCTTTTTGTTTTCCGAAGATAATAATCACCGGAGAAAGACAGTTTACTGTTCAACACATTTATATCCAAACCAATATTGGTAGTATGCACCATTTCCCACAGCAACATAGGATTACCGATATAAGTCTCAGCATATCCGTCATTTGGGACTGCTCCCAATGCCGGCACAGACACATAACCTATACGGGAAAGATAAGGGTAGAGATCCGAACCTGTAGAATATTGATTACCAAGTATACCCCATGATCCGCGTAATTTTAACTGATCAAGGAAGCTCCTGAAATTTTCCATAAAATTCTCTTCGGAAATGCGCCATCCGGCAGAGAAAGAAGGGAACCATTCTCCACGATAACTTTTATCGAAGCGAGATGTTAAGTCATAACGAAGATTCGCTTCCAATAGATACTTGCTCTTATAATCATAGTTTAAACGCCCGAAGCCTGAACGCATAGACCAATGGCTGGCAGCAGACGAGTTTGCCTGAGTATCGGCAGATCCGAATTCAAGGACAGGATCTTTTTCCGTGATCAGATTTTTTCTCGAAGCATTAAACTGGTCGCTTCTTTGCCATTCCTGCTGATAGCCCAACATTACCTGGAAACTATGGTCCTTGATTTTCAGGTTATAGTCTGTCTGAATAAATAAGTTTTGGCTAAGAGTCCTGTAATCACGGTTCTCTATAGAGTTTGGTGTATTGGTTGTATACCATACTTCGTCCGTATCCGGATAGTAGAAGTTGATCGTTTTGCTAAAAAGATTCCTGAAACTGTTGGATTGACGGGTGATATAATTTGCAGAAGCCGTCCAGCCTTTCATTATAGCTGCTTCCACCGTAAAGTTTCCGGTAAATTCATTCGATCTGAAGTTCTGACCGCCGCCGTCGGTAAGATAGGCAACCTGGTTACTTTGTCCTCCTCCGTATCCCCATTTACCGTCGGTAAAACGAACCGGGACTAACGGACGGGTTCTCATTGCATTATACAAAGATCCTGCTGTGAGATCAAAAGATGCATTAGGTGCAGTAAAGTTTCTCTCGATATATCCCATATTTGCCGTAATATTAAATATATCAGCTACTTTTGTATTCAGTTTTAAACGGACATTGTGCCTTTGTGAACTGGTAGACTTCCCTACAGTCAAGCCCTTCTGATCAAGATAACCGTAAGATATCAGATACCCCATATTTTTCGCTTTGCCGTCTACACTTGCATTAAAGTTATATTGCGGCGCTGAAGATTTGAATACAGCATCTATCCAATCGGTGTTAGCATAATAATTCGGGTCTGAACCGTCAAGAACTTTTTGTATATCCGCAGCTGTATAGTTCTGATTACCTCCAATATTTGCCTGAGCCTCATTTTCCCAAGCCATAAAGGTCGGGCTGTCTGCCATTTTAGGCATTTTGGTTGGCTGCTGTATTCCTATATAGGAATTGATGTTGATATGAGGGGCCCGTTCACCGCCTTTTACACTCTTGGTAGTAATTAATATTACCCCGTTTGCGGCACGGTTTCCATATATCGCCGCCGAAGCAGCATCCTTCAATACAGAAATACTTTCTATATCGTTCGGATTGATAATATTCATATCGCCTTCAGCTCCATCGATCAGTATCAATGGACTATTATTGGATACAGAACCGATACCCCTGATCTGTATCGATGCATTAGACTGTCCCGGCAGCCCCCCATTTGCACTGGCTGTAACGGTCATCCCCGGCACCAAGCCCTGCAAACCTGTAGATACATTGGTGATCGGGCGTTTATTCAGTTCTTCGGGAGTGACCACTCCGACAGAACCCGTCAGATTAATTTTCTTTTGTGTACCATATCCGACTACCACTATTTCATCCAACAGCTTATCCAAGGGCTGTAAAACAACATTAAATTCGCCCTCATTCCTGATTTTTACCGACTCTGTCTGGTAACTCACATAAGAAACTTCCAAAACTGCTCCTACAGATGCTTCGATAGAGAACTTCCCATCTATATCCGTCAAGGTGGCAATAGTTGTTCCTACTATTTTCACCGTAGCCCCAATCAGAGGTTCCCCTTCACTATCTGTCACTGTCCCTCTTATCGTTTTTTTATTTGTAGGAACCTGCTGTGATGCCGGTTTCAGGATTATTTGTCTGTTCAATATTTCGAAAGTAATACCTTTGCCATCAAATGCTTTTTGCAGAATGGCCGGCACTGTTTCATTTTTGAAATTTGCAGCAATTTGCTGGTTCATATCAATCGACGAATTAAAAACAAATGTGTAATTCGTTTTCTTTTCTATCTGGCTTGTCAACTCTTTAAGCGTCATCTCTCCGGCAAGGCTGATTTTCGACAATGTTTGATTTGTATTTGCTACTGAAGATAATGAACAAAGAGAAAACACGAAAAAAGACAAAATTGCGATAAATCTAGTCGTTTTTATCATAGTTTAGATTGTTAAATTTTTGAATAAACTATTATCTTTGCAACAGACAATCGGAATAATAACCTTTTGCCAAGAATTTATTCTTAGCAATTTATGCGCGGTATTATAATCGAATTGTTGCTTAAATCGGGTTAAGAAATTTGGGGTTTCTTAGCCCGTTTTTTTCCGGCTCTATCTATATCTGATGGTCACCTCCTCTCCCTTTATTTTATAATTAATTGGTGTTATCTTATTTATTAACTCGAGTATTTCTGTCAGCGATTCTGTTTTTATAGTCATCCAATAGTGTTCATGCGATATTTTACCTTCTACCGTAATATTGACACCATACCAACGCTCCATTTTAGTGATGACGACAGGCATAGGATCGTTTATAATCTTGAGCTGTCCATGCCGCCATATACCATCTATATCCGGATCACAGGCTTCAATTTTAAAGTTGTTATTATCTTTATTTATAACTATTTTTTCATTAGGCTTCAATACTCCGAATATCTTGTCATTTATCTTTCCCACAGAGACTTTCCCGGTCATAACGGAGACTGACATCTCCTTGTCCCGTTGATAAGCCTCAACATCGAATGAAGTACCTAATACACTTACCTGTATATCATTAATCGAAATCTTAAAGTTTAATTTTTCATTCCTTGCCACATCAAAATATGCTTCCCCATCCATCTTAATATTCCGGTTATCAACTCCATAATCGGTATTATATGTTAATCTTGTACCCGAATTCAACCATACTAATGTACCATCAGGCAAAAAGAGTTTTGTCTTTTGTCCCGGAGGTGATTCTACAGTAACATCTTTTTGTAAGGATTTTGTTGACCTTGTCTGAAGAAAAGAGAAAGATAAACCTATAAGTAAAGCAATAGTTGCTGCAATACCGGCTATTTGAAAAAGTGTTTTCCGACCATATGATTTCTCTGTAATATCATTTACCTTTGTACCCTCTTCACTGATGTTATTTGAAGATGATTCTATACGCTCTTTAAAAAGATCGAAAGCCTTGTCTTTATCATATTTTTGACTCTCCTTAATATATTCAAAAGAATAATATATATTTTTTATTTCTTCAAAGTAGGACACATGAAGTTCAGCCTCTGACAACCAAAGTTGCAGATCATCATTATCTTTTCCAGAAAGAGCTCCTTCAAGAAAATCTATAATAAGAGTAAGTTTATGCTCGTCTATATTGCGGTATTCTTCCATTTATATGTTGCTTATATAATTAAAGACAAGCCAAAAGGAAAAAAGGGTAAATCAAAACAGATCTTTTTTCAATAAAATTAATAAGAAGGGAATTAATACATTTATATAGTCTTTCAGATCGTTTCTCAAACGGGACAATGCAACCTTCATATGATATTTTACAGTATCTACCGAAACATCGAGAGTCTCGGCAATTTCGTGATACTTCATATCAGAAAACCGGCTCAACTCAAATACCCTGCGAGTTAAGTCGGGCATATTTGCAAGAGTATCCTTAATTTTCAAGTCAAGCTCTCTTTCTATCAGCTTTGTCAATGGGGTATTCTCCAGATAAATCAGTACATCTGTATTTTTCTCCATAGATGCCTGAAGTTCTGATTTTATAGCCTCCATTTTTTTCTCTCTGATCAGATAGTTTATCGATGTGTTTCTAACCGCACTCATCAGATAACCACGCAAAGAACTATTGATTATCAAATTATCATGTTTAGACCAAATCGAGAAAATAACATCTCCTACAATCATTTCCGCTATATAAATGTCTTTCACATACTGATAAGCATATGTACATAAAGCCTGATAGTGATGATCATATATATACTTATAGGCGTCCTCTTTTCCTGCAATTAAGTCTTTTATCAGATCTTGCTCCTTATCCATGATGCAAAAATATCTTTTGTGCTTAGCTTGTCTTAGTTATAGTTTTTTTACAAAAGAGGCTGATACTGCACGTTCGGTTTATCTACTTTGTCTCTGTTTTTGACTCTGCAAAAGTATTCTATTATCCACCTTTTGACGTTTCTTTTTGGTTTCTTTTTGGTTTCTTTTTGTCGAATCTTACTTTTTCATTATCCTTAATTGCTAAACCTGCAGAGCCAACCAGCTCGCAATTATCACTTTATAGAAAAATAAATCAAACAAGATAGTTCTTAATCACTGAACCTGAGAAATTTATAAATTCATTTTTCACTAACTAGTTATTCCTTTTAATTAATTTATTACATCCAGATAGATTTTACATTAAATACCTCCAGATCTTTTATTTCAATATTATTACCCCAGAAATGAAGCCCTTCCTTATTGTTTATATCAGGTCTTCTTTCCATAGAGTAAGAATATGCGCCCCCATCGATAAATACCTCTATAGATGTCTTATCAATATATATGTCAGCCGACAACTCCATACTTGTCATATCTTCGGGAGAATAGAATATTCCGTTGATCCTGGTAGAGTTCAGGTCATAATCGAGAATCCTCTGTCCGAAGAGGTTGAAACCCGCGCTGGTTGCATGAGACAGCTTTATTCTGGTCTTTACTCTCAGACAATCTGCCGAATAGAACTCTTTGAGTAACTCGTTTGCTTTATCTGATGTCAGGTTATTCCATTTACGGGCCGGGACAAAAAGTTGTTCGGCTTCCCTTACAGGAATATTGAATAATCTGGGACCATCTTTTGTATTCTTTAATTTCAGTTCAGTAGGCAAAAGCATCATCCCATTAAAAGGCATACCCGCATGGCTTATGCGCCCCCAACCGATCTGTACGCGCCGTCCGTCTGTCATATTGGTAATAGTCTGAGCTGCATATATCGATCCGCTGCAATATAAATATTTCCCTTTTTCGGGAGTAAATATTTTTCCGTCAAACGAGCCCAGCATATATGTTCCCGATGCTCCGTACATAACCCATTTGGTATTGTCAGGATTATCATCTATAGCCAGTTCGAAGAGCTCGGGACATTCCCAGAATCCGGTAACATGGCTTTCATATTTCCAATCCTTAAGGTTTTCAGAAGTATATATTGAATGTCCGTCACGTTCGTTGAGCACCATTACCCAATGGTTGCCCGGTGCGTACCGGAATACTTTCGGGTCACGGGTATCCTGACTATTCCATATATGTTTGGAGTCGATAACCGGATTGCCTGCATATTTGGTAAATGTACGTCCCTTATCCAGACTGTAGGCAATACACTGCACCTGTTTTTCAGAACTAGCAGCAGTATAAGCGGCGATCATAGCCGGGGCCTGCCCTTTATTATAACCTGCTGTATTATCGTAATCTATAACTGCCGATCCTGAAAACATCCCTCCGAGATGATCCGGATACAAAGCATCGGGAAGTTCTTCCCAATGTATAAGGTCTTTACTTACGGCATGTCCCCAGTGCATATTTTCCCATTCCCTTTCATATGGGTTATGCTGATAGAAAAGGTGATATTCTCCGTCATAATATATCAGTCCGTTCGGATCATTAATCCATCCGCGACGGGTTGTGAAATGAAATTGCGGGCGGTTCTTCTCTTTATAGAGACTATCCTGCCCCGCAATGATATCATCCTGATATATTTTGGTTAAAGCCTTATCACTGCCATCATACTTTATTGTGATAGTTTTACCTTTCAGGTCGGAGACATCCTTAAACACCCAGTAATCAGCTTCTTCGGGCGCTAAGCGGATAACAACGGACAAGTCTTCCTTGCCATCTGTCGTGAATATCATTCTTGCCCTGTCTTGTTTGTGCGATACAGGAAAATTCAGATATTTTTTATTGACTTTAATCTTGATTTCTCCGGCTGACATGGAAAGACTCATAAAAATAAAAAGGCTTGGGATCAATGCCTTTAATGCTAGTGGTTTCATCTGGTATATTTTAGTATTAAATAATTCGTTTAAGCATGTATAACTCCAATATAAAATATTTGATAGACCCAAAAGTAGATCTATTAATATTTACACCTTATGGAATAGCCCCGATAACTCCAAATATTAAGAGTATCTGTAACCTGAGATTATATTAATCTTTGATATTTATTCCGGTATCCTTCAAAAACTCAGAAGGAGTCTGTCCTGTAAGTTTCTTCATCGTATGAAAAAATGAACTCCTCGAACTAAATCCGCATTCCTTTGCTAAAGCACTAAGTGTATATTGATGGAGCAGTCCCTCCGCAGCCTTTTTCTTAAACATTTCGATCCTGTATTTAGATATGAAATTAGAAAAATTAGTATCCAGGTATTGATTTAAAACCTGCGATATCTTTGTTTTCGGACAATTGATAGCTTGCGCAATATCGTCAAGTTTAAGTTCCGGATTAAGATATGGTTTTTCATCTTCCATATACTGTATGAGCTGCAATTTTATATTCTCCAACTCATCTTTTTCTATTTTCTGGTTCTGGTATTTTGCTTTAGTTGTGTCTTCTTGGTTTTTTGCCGCATTTTTATAATTCCTTAGTCTTCGTATAAACCATTTATAGGTGTAAATAAATAAGATAGCTATAATTACTATTATAAACAAAGCCCAATAAATCAGATATGATTTATCCTTATAAACCACAAACATCTTTTCTGATGAATGATCTCCGGCTTTTCTGATTTTCAGAATATAAGAGCCACTCGGAATATCCGGTATCAAAATCTCATTACCGGCCAGGGTTTTATGCCATGCACTATCCTTTAAGTTTTCCAACTTATATTCATAAACAATTGAGGAAGGGTAATCATATTTGAAGTCAGAAAATTTGAATATGAGATTCTTTTGCGAAGAAGGTAATTCGATTGTTCTACTATATTCCGGAGCTTCGGATAATTTCCGTATTTCATAATCTTCGGGGAAACCATCAATTACAACTTTAGTGATGAGGATGTTATTTTTATAATCATCTTTTACATTAATAGAATCTAAATACAGAAGCCCTTTTTCATTACCCCACCATAATATATCGTTCTCTGTTTTTTGCACTGCTCCATCGTTGAAAGCATAACTGGAAATGCCGTCATGTAAAGAATATATTCTATAACCGGACGAATTGTTATCATATAAGACTATTCCTTTCGGGGTAGACATCCATATCTTACCACGCGCCCCTTCTATGATAGAAGAAACATAATTATCCGGTAAAATATCATGTATTGTGTAGTTCTTATAAGCACTTAAATCAGGAGATATTTTAATAGCCCCCTGATTTTCACACCCTAACCATATATTACCACCAGAATCCTGAAATAAAGTACGAACTATCCCAATAAAAGACAGATCGATAGAGGCAGGTTGTTTAAAAACGCCATCCTGAAAATAGCATATCCCTGCTCTTGTCGCGATCCAGATTCTCCCCGAAGAGTCTTTCAATAAACTATATATATCGTTGGATATGATATCCGAATTCTGAGTATTATAGACAGTATATTTCTTATTATCAAATTCATATTTTATCAGACCTGATAAGGTGCCAAACCATAAAGTACTATCGTCTCCTTTAATAATAGAATAGAACGATGCCTCTGAAAAAACAGGACTGTTATCGAATCTTTTTATCGATTTTGTCTTTGTTTCGAAGAAATTAAGACCACCTCCGTAAGTGCCTATAAGATAGTCGCCATTGAAAGGTAAAATCGATAAAATTATATTTGATTTTAGATCCGGGGTATTATCAATAGTAAACCATTGAAATTCTCCGTTTTGGTTATAAATAAATCCGTTGCGGGCGCCATAAACACCCAATCCGTCATTATCAATATGGAAAGATCTGATATTCAGAAAAGATGAGTTGAAATACCGGTTATCTAACGTCTTAAAATTATTCTCATGAGAAGGCATATAATTCAGTCCACCGGAGAAAGTCCCTACCCAAAACATATTATCTTCAATCAACAACGAATATATGGCATTGGAACTTAATGTATTCTTTTGTGAAGTATTTTGTGCTATTGTCGATATATTTTTATCCTTAAGACTTAACACCTTCAGGCCATTTCCGTTCGTACCTATATATAGCTTATCACTATGATAGGCTATAGTCTGTATATAAGACGTCTCTATAGAGGCCACATCTGTAAATGTATCAGAATTTGTATCGAAGGATATGACCTTACTGCTTTGAGTACCGATATACAATTTATTGTTCACACCAATCAAACATGATAACTTGCTATCGGAGGGATTTTCAAAATTTAGTGTTTGGTTCGAATCCGGATTATATTTGATAAGGGCGCCCAAACATGTAAGCCAACAGTTATTTTTGTCATCTACATATATATCCGTTATTATTTTTTTTTCGAATGAAGTTTTTTTTACAAGAGAAGCTGTAAGGCTATTCTTCTTCAAAAGATATAATCCCCTATCACTCAATATATATACATTCTTATTCTTATCAAAAGCAAGTTTTTTAAAAGAAACATTATCATCGTTTGCAAAAGATAAACGTATGTTCTTTCTCAATCTCCGATCATATTTATACAATTCTCTTTCGGAGAGTATATACAGACTTGTAGTATCAGGTTCAATAATTGAGACTATCGATTTATCTTTGAATTCGTCAAAAAATAAGATTGCAGTACCGTCAAACCTATTAAGTCCGTTTGCAGTCCCCAACCATATGAAGTTCTTATAATCCCGGTGTATACAATTAATTGTATTACTTGTTAATCCTTGTTCTACAGTAAGGTTTCTGAAAGAATAACCATCTGTAGCAAATAAGGACAAACCAGATAAAAATACAAAAACTATAAGAAATAAATTCTTCATTCTCAAATTAGCGGGAAATTAACATCAAATTTTATTAGACTTTATCAAAGTTATTAATAATAAATAGCAGATACAGCAGACTAAATTTTGTTTTTCAGACTTACCTTCTTTATTATTTCTTCTTAAAAAGAATAATACTCTCGTTGTAAAATAAAAATCTAAAGTAAGAAATATTTCACTGATTACAATATTTGCGGTCGGTTTTTAAGAAGCTGTTTGAATTATATCACTTATCTGTTTTTGTTAAAACCTGACACATCTGACAGTTTTCTTAATTTTTTCGGTTGTCATATTTTTCTTCTTTTTGTGTTCGGCTTTTCTTTTCTGTGAAGATGTAAGTACCTGCATATCCTTTTTTGTATGTTCGTTTTTCGGGGGGAACTCTGTGATGGCCTCCGCGCAGGCTTCCAATATTTCTTCCGCCGGATTCAGGATAATTTCTTCTTCAGGTTCTACTCTTTTCTTCAGAGTTTCGGGTTTACTTTTCATTACGCATTCTTTAGCGGACTTCTCCTCTCCTTGCCGGCTCTTATCCTGTCTGTCAAGCAGCATCTTTATCGTACGCAGGTCAGGCGGGCATTCCTTCTTCGTAACTGTTTTTTGCTTGAAGACTAGTTCGCCTGTATGCCCATCGGGGACATAGATGTCTTTTTCTACCGTGGTGTAATAGCCTTCAAGTTTCTTTTTCAGCGAAGCATGCACCATCGTCATTAGTTCGGCTTCGCGGCGCGCTACCGCCTGTTCCACTTCGCTGCGGAAATCGCTTCTGGTATTCATCCAGCAATAATATGTCTCACGGCTGATGCCTGTTGCCTTACATACCTGCGATACGGTGAAAAATTCGTCTTCAAGCAGGTTTACAATCTTTTCTGTCAATTCCGTACTGTACTTTGCCATAATAAATTTTTTAATTTGAATATTAGCATATTAGCAAATGAATTCCGGGTATATCGCTTTGCGCTATTTACAAATCTGCTAATCTGCTAATTTGCTAATCAGTTTCTTTATAGATAAACGGAATTCCTACCCATACAAAATTTTAACATTTTAGAGGTAAGTGGCAAAAGCTTCGCGTCGCGTCGGCCTCCTTCTGTCGGCTACACCGAAACACTACGCTTATAATAGTCAAATTACTCCGTTATAACTCAAACAGCTTCTTAGATTATAACGTAAACAGCATGCAAAAAGGAGTCCATAAATAATTTTGCACTCAGGCAATCAAATCCGAAATATTTTTTCAGGACTTATTAAGCCTCTTAAAAAGGATAAAATAAGATTTACTCTAAGTATTTTTGTTTCGTTAACAAATACTCAAAACAGAATAAACCATAAACTATCATGAAAGATCCCTAACGAAAAATATGAATATAATAAATATAAAAAGTTAACCTGAATGATACCTTAGAAATTGACTCCCTATTTACTATCTTGATATAGTAATCTGATAAATCATAATAATTAAATAATAAATACATGGAAATATGAATGTAAAACCTAATTCTAAATTCCGGAAAAACAAAATTGCATTACTCACCGCTGCCTTTATGCTATGCAGTATATGCAATTCTTTCCTGCATGCAAATTATTCTAATGAGAATCTGTCCGTAAATCAGACAAACCGGACGATCAAAGGAAAAGTTACCGATAAAGTTGGTGACCCTCTTATCGGTGTCTCTGTAACTGTCACAGGAACCACCGTGGGCGCGATGACTGACATCGACGGAGCATACACAATAAATATGCCTCAGGGAGCTACACAGCTAAGATTTAGCTTTATTGGCTTCAAAGAACAAATCGTCGATATCCAAAACAAAACAAATATTGACATCGTGTTAGAAGAAGATAATCAACTCTTGGACGAAGTAGTGGTAGTTGGTTATGGCACTCAGAAGAAAGAGACACTAACAGGTTCTGTTGCCGTGGTAGACGGAAAAGCCATGGAAAACAAAGGAACCCTGTCAAGTCCTTTACAGGCTTTGCAAGGACAAGTTCCCGGTGTTATTATTACTCGCTCCTCATCGGCTCCCGGTGACGAAAGCTGGAGCATGAGCCTTCGTGGAGCTGTATCCAGGAATGCGACATCGCCTTTGATCATCATCGATGGAATAGAATATGAGAGTGCCAATGAACTTCGCCTGTTAAATCCATCGGATATAGAATCTATCAACTTCCTTAAAGACGCGTCTGCATCTATATATGGTAGTAAGGCTGCCGGAGGTGTTGTATTGGTTCAAACAAAAAAAGCCAAAGGCGGTAAAACCCGGGTAGAATATAACGGCTCAGTCTCTGCAAAATTTGTAGGATTAATGCCGGAAATGATGAGTCTCTCCCAATGGGCTGACGCTGTAATACAAGCACGTACCAATGATGGCTATAATAACGATGATGTATGGATGCGATATGCAAAACTGGCTTTAGCCAATAAAGGAAGCTATATCAACCTCGATCATGCAAGTAACCCTATATCCGGTGCTTTCACCGATGTAGCCGATTATGTATTTTTCGATACCAATTGGAACGATATTATGTGGGGGACAGCAGCTTCTACACAACATGAACTGAGCATATCAGGCGGAGGAGATAAAGCCACATATCGCGCGTCTTTGGGTTATATGTACGACGACAGTAACCTGAAATGGGGAGAAAACAATAACAATCGCTACAATTTCCGCTTGAGCAACTCGTTCAAATTGACGAATGCCCTCTCGCTCGAATCGGTTATAGCATATAATCGCCAGGACCAGGTGGCTCCTTCTCAAGTTGGTTCCGTTTTAGCCACTTCCATCCAGCAGCCGGGATTCCCGTCATCTACTGTCGATGGAAAACCATATGCATGGGGTACATGGGGTGCTCCTAACTGGTATGCTGAACTTGGAGGAGAAAACAAACTGAAAGTTTCAGCTATTAATATAAGCGAATCGTTCAACTATTCTTTAACAAAAGATTTAAAAGCAGTCGCAACACTGGGTTATAATACATCAACATCCACACGCGATATTGTATCAAAATCAATTGATTGGTATAATTATGCCGGGACACGTGTTATTAGAACTGCCCCCACTCAAGATAAAAGCTTCTATACAAAAACAAATTCCAGAACAGATTTTTACTCTCTGTCGGGATATCTGGAATGGAGCCGTATTTTTGCAAAAGATCATGACATAAAAGTTATGGGTGGTGCACAATACAATATGAAAGAGTATGAATATTCATACAGCCGTACTGATAATGTAATGCCGGGGTTGGAAATTCCAAATGGAGAAGGAACATCATGGATAATAAATCCCGATAATAAGGATGACAGGGCCAAAAAGAATCAGGAGGCCATCATGTCATATTTTGGAAGGATCAATTATACTTTTCAAAGTAAATATATGCTGGAAGGTCAGTTCCGTTACGACGGTTCTTCCAAATTTCAATCGGATAACCGTTGGGCTGCATTTTGGGGAGCCTCTGCCGGATGGCGTATATCGGAGGAAGCATTCATGCAAGATCTAAGCAATTATGTTAGTAATTTGAAATTGAGAGCTTCATACGGAAACGTAGGAAATCAAAGTGGAATCGATCTTTATGACGGAGTACAGCTATATAATGCATATTCGGGTTCCGGAGCATTAATCGGGAATGGGAAGGTTACTTACATAGACACTAATGGTAAGTTAGTTAGCCAGGACCGTACATGGGAAAGAATACACAATTATAATATAGGGTTAGACTTTGGCTTTTTCGGAGGAAGATTAAACGGTACTGTTGAATATTTCTGGAAAAAGAATAACAATATGCTTGTTAGAAATGCTTATCCTTCAATATTAGGAGACGAAGCGCCTCAACATAATGCGGGTAAATTTAAGGGGAATGGATTCGAGGGCAGTTTTACCTGGTCAGACAAGATTGGCAATGTACGCTACAATCTGGGTGCAACATATACTTATGCTAATACCAAGCTGACAGACAATGGAGGAGACGCCGCTCTTGGCCAAGGAATAAAATCGGATAGAGAAGGTTATTCCCTGAATTCAGTTTTCGGATTACGCTATTGTGGCAAAATTCAGACATTGGAACAATTGGATAAATATGTAGCCAAATATAAATCGAATAGTCCTCTGATTGCAAATGCATTGGGTAGTCTGCGCCTGGGAGACAATATGTTTGAGGATGTGAATGGCGATGGAGCTATAACTGTCGAAGACCTTGTATATCTCGGTACAGACGATCCTAAAATATCATTCTCATTTAATATGGGAATAGAATGGAATGGATTTGACCTATCTGCTATATTACAGGGTGTAGGAAAACGTACTATAATGCGTGATAGTCCTTTACGCATACCTATGCGTGCAGTATACATGAATTCATCCACTCATTCTATAGGAAAGGTTTGGAGTCAGGAAAATCCGAATGGCCGCTATCCGCAATATACCAATAACGGCTCACTTAATGATTACAACTATTTTCCTTCATCATGGTCTGCTGAAGATGGATCCTATTTACGCTTGAAGAATATTACGCTGGGATACACTCTTCCTGCTTCGCTGATAGCAAAAACAAAAGTTTTAAGTAAAGTCCGTGTCTATGTTACAGGTACCGATTTGTGGGAACATTCCAAAATTAATGATGGCTGGGACCCTGAAGCAATCAGTAAAACCGGTGAGAACAGTAATGGTTTGAAGCGTTATCCGTTTACAAGAAGCTTAACTTTCGGAACTAACATCACATTTTAAAATTTGAAACAATGAGAAAATATTATATATTTTTACTTACTATCATTATAGGACTGGTATCTCATTCGTGCCTGGACCTGGATCCTAAAGATCAGTTAGCAGAAACAAATCTGTGGCAAAGGCCAAACGATTTCAAACTATTTGCAAATCAGTTCTATGGTTGGACAAGAGACTTCTCCAGCAGTGTATATGATGCTCCCCATTCCGACAAACGTTCAGATATCATACTGGACAGTAACGATAAGAACAATGTATACAGACTGGGTACAAACGGCCTGACAGAAACGGATAATAATTACAATGATGCTTATAAGAGAATCCGCCGGACCAATCTATTGTTGAAAAATGCGGAGACTTATGCTAAACAAGTAGACATTGCCCAGTATATTGGCGAAGCCAGATTTTTCCGGGCTTATTGCTACTACGATCTCTTACAGCTATTCGGAGATGTGATCGTCACAGATAAACCATTGGATATTACTGATCCTGAACTTTATGTTGCACGCAACAATCGCAGCGAAGTTGTGGATTTTATGATTGCGGATTTGCAGGATGCAGCTTTAAAACTACCCGCTACCGCTTCTGTTGAAAACGGCAGGATAGGAAGTGAAGGAGCATTATCCTTCTTGTCCAGAGTGGCACTATATGAAGGCACATGGCAAAAGTCGCGTGGAAATACTGCTCGTGGTAAAGAATTGCTCGACATTGCAGCAAAGGCAGCTAAACAGGTTATCGACAGCAGGAACTTCGAATTATTCAAGCCGGCTATATTAGGTGATAGTGTGCAGAAATATATGTTCATACTGGAAGATGTTAAATCAAATCCGGCCGGATTACAGAAAAGTGCGAATAAAGAGTACATTTTCGCTCGTCGTCATGATGAGACATTATCTCCTATCGGAAAGAATATAACAAAAGAATGCCTCATCAATGTTCAGCAAGTTTCCCGTAAATTTGTAAATATGTATTTATGCGATAATGGTTTACCTATTGAATACAATAGCACGACAAATCCTCGTTTCCAGGGATATACAAAGATCGATTCTGAATTCCAAAACCGGGATAACCGCATGCGTTATACATTAGCCAGGCCCCACGATACTTTTTGGAGCAATGAAAACCCTCGTGTTACCTGGTCGGGAGATGAAGCCGATCTTGCTTCTGCCAGTATCAAAGACTTTAAACCCGGTAGCGGAAGCGGTTATGCAAACCAGAAATGGAGTACGGAAAGAAAGGTAAATACAAATTATGAAGGATATGACTACCCGATCATACGGTATGCCGAGGTCCTTTTGAACTACGCCGAAGCTCTGTTTGAACGAGACGATGCTATTTCAGATCAGGATCTGGATATATCTCTCAATCTGGTACGTCTGCGTGTAAATTCATCAATGCCAAAACTGTCAAATGATCTGGTGAGTGCAAACGGATTAAACATGCGTACAGAGATCCGTCGCGAACGTACTATAGAGTTATATAATGAAGGTTTCCGTATAGATGACCTGAAGCGCTGGAAAACAGCAGAAACTGAAATGCCGATGGACTTCATAGGTATTAAATGGGAAGGAACAGAATTTCAGACTGTATATTCAAATCCAGGTTATAGCAGGAATGCAGAAGGATGCCTGATTATTGAAAATGGACGTAAATGGGCAGAAAAGAATTACTTATACCCTATTCCGGCCGATCAAAAACGTTTGAATCCAAATTTGGGACAAAATCCGGGTTGGGGAAATTAATTAACAAAAATGCAAGTTATGAAAAAGCTTAAATTATATACAGCGTTAATGCTGCTATTTACAGGATGTATACTACTTACATCTTGCGAGGATAAAGATTACACAACAGGAATGCCTGAAGCAAAACTGATTGATGAAATATCTATTGACAATTTTAAATCAGAGACTTTATTCCTGGCAGTTAATATGGACTCTGTTTTGAAATGGACTGTCAGTCCTGCCAAACTGGAAGATAAAAGTATCATCTGGAAATCTTCGGATGAATCTGTGGCTACAGTATCGCAAGATGGGAAAATTACAGGAGTATCAGTTGGTGAAGCTGTGATAACTATTGCTCCCGGTATTGGATTTGGTGCAACAAATGCAGTAAAGTCTATTCCTGTAAAAATTGTATCGTCAATTATAAAAGCCACCGATATTACATTTTCAAATACAGAGACTTCCATCTATGAAACAGATGATCTTCCTTTGAAATATACGATTTCCCCCGCAGATCATACTTATGACTACCTCACATGGGAAAGCAGCAATCCTTCTGTTGCAACAGTTTCTGACAAAGGAATAGTTACAGGTGTTAAGGCGGGAAATGTTACAATCACAGCCCGCACACATGATGGAAGTAAAGTATCGGCCAGTTATGATCTTACAATTATTGCTTATATTTCCGCGGAGAAAGTTGAGATACAACCATATAATGATCTGCTATGTATTAATGCTCCTGTTATGCTGAATGTGACTTACACCCCGGCTGATGCAACTCTGGGTTCAGTTGAGTGGACATCTAGTAATGAAAGTATACTTAAGGTAGATAAAGGATTACTCACCCCGGTTGGGTTTGGTCCTGTTGAGATTACAGCCAAATGTATAGAAACCGGTTATCAATCGAGTGTATCCGTAACAGTAGATCCGGGATGGTATAAATGGGATGCTACGGATGGATTTAAAGGTTGGTCAGTTGTTACTTCAGGAGCAAGTTCGGTAATAGCGAACGGAAAGATGACTGTAACTATGTCTAAAGGGACAAAATGGCGTGCAGATATTAAATATAGTGAGTCGCCAATTTCTTTTGGAGGCAGCCGTCCTATTCTTGCTATAAAAGGAACTATGCCATCATCAGGCAGCCGTAAATGGGATGCCGTAGCCGTCACATCCGAAGGGAATGTCAATAGTGGAGGACCTAATCAGACAGGAATAAAAACAGCGAAAGATAAAACACCTGTTTACTATTATGATATGACCGCAAAAATACCGGCATTAGCTACAGGCTTATTCCCATTCTCTACTTTCCAGTTCAAAATGGCTGACTTCCCTCTGGAAGATTCTAACGGTACATACGACATATACTGGATCAGGACATTTAAAGATGAAGCGGACTTGAATGCATTTCTTGCTGCCGAATAAATCCAGATAAAATATGTAACCGGTCTATTGACGGCCGGTTACGTATAACCGACCATTACAAAAAATAAAGTAATCATGAAAAAAATATTTATATATTCATTAATGTTTATCGCCACTACAACCTTTGGAGCATGTAGCAGTGAAATAAAAGACGGAACTACTGATATTGACAGCTGGCCCGATCCGGTTGAAGAGTTCGATGTGAAACTATCGCACCCCTGCATGCTTCACACTGCTGCCGATTTCAAACGTGTAAAAGAAAAAGTTAATGCGAATGCACAACCTTGGACTGACGGATGGAACATATTAATTGCAAATGATAAAGCACAGGAGACCTATACAGCTAATCCTGTTGCAAAATTGATCAGAGGCGGAGGATCAAAAGAAGAACCTGAAGCCGACAATTACAGTAAAGCAATGTATGATGTTGCAGCTGCATACCAACTCGGTTTAAGATGGAAAATTTCCGGAGACGATAAGTATGCAGACGCTGCTGTTAAAATCCTAAACGCATGGGCTACCACTTGTAAATCTATCAATGGCGACTCTAACAAATACCTGGCTGCGGGTATATATGGTTATCAATTTGCCAATGCTGCTGAAATTCTTCGAGATTATTCAGGTTGGGCTGCTGCCGATTTCAATGCATACAAGACATGGTTATCAGATCTGTTCTATCCTTTAAACAAAGATTTCCTGGAAAGGCATAATGGAACATGTATTTCGCACTACTGGACCAACTGGGATGTTTGTAACATGGCATCAGGCCTTGCAATAGGTATCCTGTGTGACGATAAGGAGAAGATAAATTATAATCTCAATTATTTTAAAAAAGGTGCAGGAAACGGCGGTATCAATCAGGCTGTAACATCACTACATACACTTAATGGACAGGTATTGGGGCAAGGACAGGAATCGGGACGTGACCAGGGACACGCAACATTGGTGATTTCGTTGTATGGAGCATTCTGCCAGATGGCTTACAATATCGGGGTAGACTTGTTTGCATATGATAATAATAAGTTATTGGCTCTATGCGAATATACAGCCATGTATAATGTAGATACAACTATTGCAGATACGGATATGCCTTTTACCAAATATACAAATTGTGAAGGTGAAACGCATACAATTATTTCAAATGTAGGAAGAGGAACACTACGTCCTGCATGGGAACTCATATACAACCACTACGCAAAGGTGAAAAAGATTTCTGCTCCATGGTCTCAGAAATTTGCAGAAAAAGTGAGACCTGAAGGTGGTGGAGGCAACTATGGCCCAAATAGTGGAGGATATGACCAAATGGGCTTTGGTACACTAATGTATACTCAGGAATAAATAAGCATTGACCGGAAGCCTCTTTTTATAAGAGAGGCTTCTGAATTTAAATTTTATCGTACCGGAAAACATGAGAAAGCTAATTTTTATAATCTTTATATCAATTATTGGTAACATGCAGGCGTCTGAATGGCAATGGTCTGTAAAGATCAGGGATTATGTATCCCCGGAAACGAATGCCTGCCCCGAAGCTTTTTTATGGATACCGTCCGATTGCAAACAAGTACGAACCATCGTAGTCGGACAGCATAATATGTGCGAAGAACCAATATTCGAGCACCCAACTTTCAGAAAAACGATGGCTGATCTGGGATTTGCAATCATATGGATAACTCCTGGGATAGATCAGTCCTGGGATGTAGCAAATGGCTGTCAGAAATATTTTGATGTCATGCTAAATAATCTGGCTGATGTTAGTGGCTATTCCGAATTGAGTAATGCACCAATCGTTCCTCTCGGACACTCTGCTATGGCCACATTCCCGTGGAATTTCGCCGCGTGGAATCCTGATCGTACATTAGCCGTTGTTTCGTATAAAGGAGATGCCCCACGCACAAATCTGACGGGTTACGGAGGGGAGAACCTTGAGTGGGGGAGAACCCGCAATATCGATGGCATTCCGGGATTGATGATTGAAGGAGAATATGAATGGTGGGAAGCCAGGGTAAATCCGGCACTGGCTTTCAGAATGATGTATCCCGAAAGCTGTATCTCTTTTCTTTGCGATGCCGGGCACGGACATTTCGATGTATCTGATGAGGTTGTAAATTACATCTCCCTGTTTTTAAGAAAAGCAGCACAATATCGTTTACCTGAAAAACAACCATTAGATAGACCCTCTCAACTAAGGAAAGTCGATATAAAAAAAGGATGGCTTGCCGAACGTTGGCACCCTGATCATAAAAAACGTGAACAAACAACTCCTTTTTCAGAATATAAGGGAGATAGCCATGATGCGTTTTGGTATTTCGATAAAGAGATGGCTGACCAGACAGAAGAATATTACGCAAATGAAAGGAACAAAA
Organism: Dysgonomonas gadei ATCC BAA-286; assembly: GCF_000213555.1. Classification (GTDB taxonomy): domain Bacteria; phylum Bacteroidota; class Bacteroidia; order Bacteroidales; family Dysgonomonadaceae; genus Dysgonomonas; species Dysgonomonas gadei. The sequence goes on along the minus strand of NZ_GL891984.1, from coordinate 57,366 downwards.
AGAATCAATATATAGGATTTACGCAGAAGGGAAAATTTATTAATTATCAAAATACGCATGCGGGATATAGCATGGAATTCGAACCTGAAAATGACGGTCTGACTTTCCATATATCACCATTATTTGTGGATTCATCAAGAATACGCCCATCAACCAATCGTTCTGCAAATGGGAACATTAGAGTAGACCGCATTTGCGGCCCTGTTGAAAAAATAAATGATACGACATTTACGGTCCGTTTCTATCATATGGGCCTGAATAATCAGAGAAGAACAAACGACATCTGGTTATTAGCTTCTAACTCTGGAGATAAAGAGTATAAAAGTGCTGTACAACAAATCAATATAAAAATACCATATCCGAATAAAGATGGTAAAAAGCAAGTTATTGAATTCGAACCGATAAAGAATATACATAGAGATAGTAAACCGGTAAAACTTAATGCGGTCTCTGACAGTGGACTTCCTGTCTATTATTATGTAAAAGAAGGCCCTGTAAAAATTGAATACAATAAACTGATTATAAACAAGATCCCTCCTCGTGCCAAGTATCCTGTAAAAGTTACGGTCGTGGCATGGCAATATGGACGCAACACAGGAGCTAAGGTACAAACAGCTGAACCCGTTGAAAGATCGTTTAATATAGAATATTAATAATATAAAGGAATAATAAAAACCATGAAAAAAGGTCTGAATATTTTAATGTTGTTTTGTTTATTCACAATTGGGCTGCAAGCTCAAATCATTATAGAGTCTACCCGGTCACAGGTAACATCTCCGGACGGTAAGTATATCTTCGATACTTATCAGAAAGAATTTCCGAAAGGGAAAAAACAGCTCTATTATACCCTCTCATATAATAACAAAACCGTTATCGAGGAATCAGAGCTAGGTGTATTAATAGAAAATCAACTATTTGAATCAGCATTAGCTATCCCAAACGATACTTTTAAAATATGGGGAGAAAACCTTACCCTCACAGGAAAAACTGAAAATAATGTAAATACTGTATGGAAACCTGTATACGGAGAACATGCTACTATTCGAGACCATTACAATGAATTAACTCTCAAATTCTTCAAATCCGGTGAAAATACAGGAGAACATGAAGGGGGGTACGACAAACGCCGGTACTATATGATGAACTTTATTATCCGTGCCTATAACGACGGAATTGCGTTCCGTTATCACTTCCCTGAAGCAACAAACGGATTATTCCTTCATATAACCGGAGAACAAACACAGTTCACATTACCCGAAGGTACAATGGCATATTATGAGCGCTGGGCACAAGGGCCATATTCGCTTTTGCCTTTGAAAGACTGGACAGACGAGTGCGAGCGCCCTTTAACGATGAAACTGCAAAATGGATTAACAGTTGCTCTTGCCGAAGCAGAAATGATCGATTATGCCCGTATGAAATTCCGACTGAATGATAAAAAAGCAAATACATTACAGGCATCATTATATAGTTCAGTGGACGTTATCACTCCATATAGCACTCCCTGGCGTGTAATTATGGCAGCAGAAAAGGCAACCGACCTGATAGCTAACAACGATATAATATTAAATCTTAATCCCGAAAATAAGATAAAAGATACCTCATGGATAAAACCCGGAAAAGTAATGCGTGTTGCTAAACTGACACAGGAAGACGCTAAAAAATGTGTTGACTTTGCTGCCGAACGTGGTCTTCAATATATTCACATCGATGCAGGCTGGTATGGACCTGAAATGAGTATGAGTTCAGATGCCACAACAGTTGCCGAAAACAGAGATTTTGATATCCCGGCATTGGCTGCTTATGCTTCATCGAAAGGCATCGGCCTGATGGTATATGTCAATCAGCGTGCACTTGTACAGCAGTTAGATGAAATACTCCCTCTTTATAAAAAATGGGGTATTAAGGGTATTAAATTCGGTTTTGTACAAATTGGCAATCAGCATTGGAGTACATGGCTGCATGATGCCGTAAGAAAATGTGCCGAATATGAAATGCTGGTTGATATTCACGATGAATACCGTCCCACTGGCTTCAGCCGTACCTATCCCAATCTTATGACTCAGGAAGGAATTCGGGGGAATGAGGAAATGCCGGATGCAACACATAATACGATATTGCCGTTTACACGTTTTCTTGCAGGCGCGGGGGATTATACAATTTGTTATTACAACAACAGGATAAAAACAACTCATGCCCATCAACTGGCAATGGCTGCCGTTTATTACAGCCCGTTACAGTTCCTGTACTGGTACGATCAGCCATCGGCATACACCGGAGAACCCGAAATAGAGTTCTTTGACAAAGTAAAAACAGTCTGGGACGATACGAAAGCAATAGATGGAGATATAGGGGAATTTGTTACGATTGCGCGCCGTAGTGGCGAAGATTGGTCTTTAGGTACACTAGGAAATAACGAGGCTCGCAATATTACTACTCCCCTCTCTTTCCTAGACAAAGGACAAAAATACATAGCCAACATCTACACGGATGACGATAAGATAGAAACAAAAACAAAAGTAAGGGTAACCCGGCTGATAGTAGACAATACCTTCAGTCTGCAATTCCGGCTAAAAGCAAGCGGTGGTTGTGCCATACATTTTACTCCCGCAACGAAAGAGGATATCAAGAAATACAAGGCATATAAAAAGGATCAGATACTATAAATAATATGAAGAAAATATATATAATAATATTATCACTTTTTTGTCAACTCTCGATAAATGCTCAATCTGTTTATCCGGGGCAACATTTAGACAAAATAAAACAACCACTGAATGGAGAGGTCAAAGCCTTTAGTTTTGATCTGAAAGATGTCCGTTTACTAGATTCTCCGTTCAGGCAAAACATGGAACGTGAATCCAAATGGATATTATCGCTCGGTGTAGACAGGCTTCTTCATAGTTTCCGCAATACAGCAGGAGTTTATGCCGGGCGCGAAGGGGGCTATATGACCATAAAGAAACTTGGCGGATGGGAATCTCTTGATTGTGAACTCCGTGGACATTCCATAGGGCATATTATGTCTGGTTTGGCTTATCTCTATGCATCCACAGGAGATGAACGATATAAGATAAAAGCGGATAGCCTTGTGGCAGGATTAGCAGAAGTACAGGATATATTAATAGAGAACGGACAGAAAGGATATATCAGCGCTTATCCCGAAAACCTTATCAATCGTAATATAGCAGGAAAAAGCGTTTGGGCACCATGGTATACGTTGCACAAAGTATATGCAGGACTCATCGACCAATACCTTTATTGTGATAACAAAGAAGCACTCGATATAATGAAGGAAGCGGCTTCATGGGCATATCAGAAACTAATGCCACTTAGTGAAGAACAACGTGCCCTCATGCTTCGCAACGAGTTCGGAGGAGTAAATGAAGCTTTTTATAACCTGTATGCGATAACAGGAAATCCCGAGCATAAAAAATCAGCCGAATTCTTTTATCATGCAGATGTAATAGATCCTTTGGCAGAACATAAAGCCGACCTTTATTTTAAACATGCTAATACATTTATACCGAAAGTAATAGGAGAAGCCCGTAATTACGAACTGCATAACAGTGAACGCTCAAAAGACATAGCTAACTTTTTCTGGAATACAGTAATAGATCATCAGACCTATTGCACAGGAGGAAACAGCCATAAAGAAAAATTCATACACTCTGACAGCATTTCTAAAAACCTGACAGGCTACACACAGGAAACCTGTAATACCAATAATATGCTGAAACTTACCCGGCATCTTTTCTGTTGGGATGCAAACGCGAAATATGCAGATTATTACGAAAGGGCTTTATACAATCATATTCTCGGACAGCAAGACCCTCAGTCGGGTATGGTCGCTTATTTCCTGCCAATGCTTCCCGGTGCGCATAAAGTATACAGCACTCCCGAAAACTCATTCTGGTGCTGTGTAGGAACAGGCTTTGAGAACCATGCGAAATACGGAGAAGCCATTTACTATCACGATAATAACGGGTTATATGTAAATCTCTTTATTCCATCGGAACTGACGTGGAAAGAAAAAGGAATAAAAATAAAACAAGAAACAGCTTTTCCCGAAGAGGGAAACATATGTTTGACAGTCACTACTGATAAAGATATAAAAATGCCTGTTTACCTGCGTTATCCGTCATGGACCAGTAATGTAGAGGTAAAAGTAAATGGTAAAAAAACGAAGATAAAACAATCTCCATCAGGCTATATCACTATAGACAGAACCTGGAAGAATGGGGATAAAATTGAAGTACATTACCCGATGCACCTGTATTTGACTGAAACAAATGATAATCCTGATAAGGCTGCAATTATGTACGGCCCTCTCGTACTGGCAGGTACAATGGGAACAGAGGGGATGAAAGCGCCTGCACCCTTCTCTAACCCAGAGTTGTATAATGATTATTATACTTACGACTATAATGTGCCAGACAGTATGAAAACAGGATTAAAACTTGATAAAAAGAATCTGGAACAATATATCAAATCAGTTTCCGGAAATCCTTTGACTTTTTATGTAGAAAAAGAAAATGTTCGTTTAGAACCTATCTATAGGATTCATCATCAGCGTTATGTAGTTTATTGGGACTTATTAAAATAAAAGTATGAAAAAGACATCATTGTTTGCAACATTACTCTTAATGGTATTCGTAAATAACCTCGCTTTCACACAGATTGTAACCCATTCTGTACCGAAAGAACTTTATTACAAGATGCATAATGACGATTATACCGTGCAGGTACGGGTTCCGGGAGACCGGGAATGGACAGACCTGTATGAGTATAACGTGAAAGTGGATATGGATACGAAATCCGATGCATCGATGGTTTATTTTGATTTTAACGGTACAGTCGAGATCAAAGTACAGAAGAACAACGGAGATATAAATAAGGCCGTAATTCGTCCGCTATCGAAAGGTGTAATACCACAGATCAATGATAATGTTATAACTTTCATGCTTGATTCACCCAAGAACTTATCGGTAGAATTTAACGGAGACCGCCTCCGCAATCTGCATATTTTCACAAACCCCATTGAGACAGATAAGCCCCAAAAAGATACGGAAGGAATTATGTATTTTGAAGCGGGATTACATAAACCGACCGGTGATGAAGGTGTCTTCAAAATCCCATCGAATACGACTGTTTATTTGGAAGGCGGGGCTGTATTGAATGGAAAACTACTATGTGAGAATGTAGAAAATGTGAAAATATGTGGACGAGGTTTCATCTTGGAACCAACGCAAGGTATTGCCATCAACTTCTCCAAAAATGTGCAGGTTCAAGATATAATAGCCATCAATCCGCGTCACTACTCAATTGCCGGAGGACAGTCATCGGGAATAACGATCCGCAATTTCAGATCATTCAGCAATCAGGGGTGGAGTGACGGTATTGATATGATGTGCTGCCGTGATGTGCTGATAGATAACGTCTTTATGCGCAATAGTGATGATTGTATTGCCTTATACAACCACAGATGGGAATTTTACGGAGGAAGCAGCAACATAACTGTGCAGAATTCCACTCTATGGGCAGATATCGCTCATCCCATAAATATGGGTGGCCATGGAGACCCAAACAATAATCCCGGTGAGGTGATGGAAAATATAACGATCCGCAATGTCGATATTTTAGAGCATGATGAGGACGATCCTCCTTATCAGGGATGTATCTCTATTGATGCAGGAGATCGTAATCTGGTACGCAATGTATTATGTGAAGATATCAGGGTGGAAAGTATACAGGAAGGAAGATTACTGTATATAAAGGTTCGTTTCAATGAGAAATATGATAAACAACCCGGACGCGGTATTGAAAACGTTACGTTCCGCAATATATCCTATAATGGCACGAATGAGAGTTTATGTGTACTCGAGGGGCTAAGTAAAGATCAGATAATAAAAGACATAACCTTTGAGAATATAACCATAAACGGTAAAAGGATTAACAATCTGGATTATTTCCGTCAGAATGAGTTTGTTAAGAATATTCGCTTTAAATAAAAATCAGGAAAATGAAATATATAGTTATCACCATATTTCTCTTAATCACTTATCCGTATTTATCGGCACAGCAAATACCATTACCCTCAAATCTGCCGCAGGCACATCCCCGGTTAATGACCACACCCGGCTATAAACCTACATTGGAAAAGCAGCTAAAGGAAGATATATGGGCAAAAGAAGTGATGCAAGGTATACTGGACAGAATAAACCCCTATGTAGAGAGGACACAGACAGAACCCGACTGGCTTTATTCCCGCCTGATGATGTACTGGAAAAGTAAAGCGACACAAGTATATATCAATGGAGGAGTTTATTCCCATGCCGACGGCGAAGCCCCCGTTCCTACTGTTCGTTTCGGCAGCACACGCGGGGTGAGTTCACCTTTCAGCCGGCCCAAGATAGAAGATATTGTCCCTTATATGGACGATACGAAAGGAGTTTATTTCCGTAATACCTCAAAAGAAAGCAGCCCTCTGGAATGGGTTGACCAATCAAACGTATCGGGAGGAAGTATCGAAAGTGTAAACGAAGAGATAATGCGGATTGCTAAAGATGCAGCTTTTGTATATTGGATAACCGGCGATGAAAAATATGCAAAATTTGCGTTCGATCTGTTCAACACTTATATGATGGGAATGCATTACCGTACCGAGCCTGTCGATTTAGGTAACGGACATGCGCAGACATTAGCAGGGATGTCCACATTCGAAGTAATACAGGAACGTATACTTAACGAACTGGCTTATTTATACGATTTCATCTACCCTTACATACAAGCAAAACATAGTGATAAAACAGATATATATGCCATAACATTCAAAAAGTGGATAGATATATCGATCAAAAACGGTGTTCCCCATAACAACTGGAACCTGCATAAGTCTAAGTTTATTCTTAAAGCGGCAATGGTACTAGAGGATAATAGAACCTATGCAGACGGTAAAGGACGAGAGTATTATATAGACTATATACTGAATAAAACCTCTGCCCGCCAATGGTCACTAACTGACTTTATGAAATACGGCTACGATTATGATACAGGTATATGGAACGAATGTCCCGGATATGCACAGGGCGTAACTAAAGATCTGACCAATTTTATCCGCGATTACGATAATACCTTCAATCAGAATTTACTACCCTATATCCCTGTAATGGTAGAAGCGGTAAAAGTGCTCCCTCAATACCTGTTTCCAAACAACCAGATTACGGCATTCGGCGACACCTATTATGGAGGATTGCATACTGAAGCAATGAGCGATATGGTGCGCATTGCTCAAAAGTATGGTGACAAAGAGAATGAAGTATTATTTACTAAAATGTATAAGCTGTTCGAACCAAATGCAATACAACAGGGTACCCCGGAAAAGTTAGTTCCGCAGGTAGCATCATTCTTTACAAGCAAGCCACTTGCTTTAGATAAAAACATAGAGAAAGGCAAACCTGGTGATTATATTACACAGACCTTTTACGCCCCGAATGTAAGCTGGTTTGTGCAGCGCAATAAATACGATGACAAGCAAAATGGTCTGATGATATCCCAATACGCTTCGTATGGAAACCATGCCCATAGCAACGGTGTTGCCATGGAACTGTATGGCAAAGGCCATATACTGGGAGCAGAATCAGGTATCGGTTCAACCTATTTTGAAAAGCCCTATCTGGAATACTACTCACAGTTCCCTGCGCACAATACGGTGATGGTAGACGGTATATCCAAATATCCGGAAATGCTGAGCAACCACCCCTTCGACTTACTTAGCTGTTATCCCGAATCCAATCAGAAAGAAGGTTATTACAAAAATATAACCTTTTCGGATGTATACTTCTTAGAACCCGAAAGCCGCAGCGACCAGAACCGCCTGTTAAGCATTGTCAGCACAGGAGAGGCAACAGGATATTATGTCGATATCTTCCGCTCGAAGAAACAACGTAATGGAGATAAGTTCCATGACTATTTCTATCATAATCTCGGACAAGAACTTTTTATCCAAAATATAAAAGGGGAAAATTTAAACCTGCAACCAAGCGAAGAAATGGCTTTTGCAGGAGGACATCTTTTTGCCCTCGATTATATGTGGGATAAGAAGTCGGCAAAGACAAACGAGGACTATCAGGCTGTATGGAAAATGAGCTTTCCAGATGGCAACCATATATATATGAATTTATGGATGAAGGGATATCCTAACAGAGAAATATTCTCTATCAAAGCGCCGGCATGCAAAGCATTCCGTAATAATAATAACTTTCCGTATGAAGTAAATAAATCGCCATATCTGACGATTGCAGCCCGTCAATATGGCGAGGCCTGGAATCGTCCGTTTGTATCGGTATTTGAGCCGGCTACCGAGAAAGAAGGTAAATACATCCGGTCGATAGAATCATTTAATGTAAACAATGCTTCCCCCGATTTTGTAGGCTTAGTGGTAAATAGTAAATCAGGCAGGACAGATTATATCTTTTCTTCGGTAAAGGACGAAATGGTTGTTTATAACAATATGGCAGTTAACGGAACATATGCAGTAATAAGTGAGAAAGGTAATGATTTTACCTTATTCTTAGGCAATGGAACATTGGTAGAAGGTAAAGGCTTTAAAATAGAAGCGGCTGAAAAAGTAAATGCTGTACTCGAATATAAAAACGGGGAATATTACTTCACCTGCGATAAGCCTGTTACAATAAAAACAGAAAAAGGTAAGCAAATCAATAAGGATAAGACAACTTATCAAAAGATAAAGCTATGAAGAAAAGCATATTTATATCGATAACTATCCTGGCAGTTGGTTTCTTCTGCTTGAACCGGGTACAAGCAGCCTCTGTACATATTTCCAGCCTGAAGGAATTAGTTTATTACGCTCACGAAAGTAATAATAATGTCAAACTGAAACCGGGTGTATATAGATTAACCGACTATTTGACCCCCGATTCGATAGAAGCCAAGTTAAAAAGGAATGATTTTCAATATATTACTTTCAAAGGGAATAATAATACATTCAATCTTGAAGGTGTCCATATAGAAATAGATACCAAACTACGGGAACTGCTAAAGTTCCCCATTCATACAAATGAAATAATAGTATCCGGAAATGGAAATATACTAAAAGGGCTGAAAATAACCTGCATAGGAAATGGCCTTTCTCCCGGGGGAGCCACGTTTGAAGTAGCAGGAGAAAATAATAAGATAGAAGATTTTAATATTACAGTCCGGGGTTCTTTTCCGTATGGCTATGGTGATTTGTTCGGTAAGGGAGGTCCCGATGTCATAAGGCATAAGAAGCAAAGCGGATTCCTTATCACAGGCAGTTATACGCGAATAATCAGGTGCAAACTTTTTATGCGTTCGTTCGGACACGGCTTTTACATCCAGAAAGAAGCGGGTAATATATATTTTGAAGATTGTTATGTAGAGGGAGAAGTCCGTCCGACAGACGAAATAATAAAGGAAACATCAGGTCCTGCTTTCGATGTTAAATTCCGGACATGGACTCCTAACAGGGAAGGAAAATATATTGTGACTCCCGGTTATATGAAGTCCCTTTGTGAAGACGGTTTCCGCACATACGGGCAAAATAAGAGTATCCATTTCAAAAACTGCGTTGCAAAAAACACGCGCGGAGGATTCGAATTACGCACAAATGGAGGCGTCACTTTGGAAAATTGTTCTGTAATCGGCGTAGAAAGAGGCTTTTGGTTTGGAAACAATGCTGTGGCTAAGAATTGCAAAGGTGATGCCAACTATGGCCCTCTACTATTTATGGAAGGTAGTAATGCGAATGTTGAAATAGAAGTATTACCCGATGAGTCGGACAGAATTGTCCATGCCCTGGCAACCATTCAAGGAAATAATAATAAGATAATATTAAAATCTTCAAAAGGCAAGAATAGGACAAAGCCTTTATCTATACTGATAGGATATACCCATCCCGAACATGGAGAAGCAATGTCTCCATATGGAGAGGGAAAATGCACAAAACTCCAATTTAAAAATACAACCGGTATGCCGGTCATTGTCGGCCCTATGGTAAGCGATTGTATTATTGAAACAATAGGCGCTATTGGAGAAGACGAAGGGCAAAATAATACTATAAAATATCTGAAATAAACTATGAAAAGAATAGCCATCATATTAAACCTGTTGGTTTGCCTGATATCCAATGCCCAAACATACAAATCGCAAGTCTGGGTAGCAGATCAGGGTAACGGGACATACAAGAACCCTATACTTTATGCCGACTATTCCGATCCGGACGTTATCCGTGTAGGGGATGATTATTATATGACAGCCTCCAGTTTCAACTGTGTGCCGGGCTTACCGATATTACATTCGAAAGATCTGATCAATTGGAGAATTATTAACTATGCTCTTCAGGACTTATACATGGAAGGTGTAGAACCTCAAAATTTCTTTGATAAAGCACAGCATGGCAAAGGTGTATGGGCTCCATGTATCCGCTACCATAAAGGCGAATATATGATCTATTGGGGCGATCCTGACTTTGGCATCTATGTAGTCAAGACAAAGGATATATCCGGGAGATGGGATAAACCGATACTCGTGCTTCCCGGAAAAGGGAGAATAGACCCTAGTCCGCTCTTCGACGATGATGGTAAAGTATACCTTACTCATGCCTGGGCAGGGAGCCGCGCTAATATGAATAGTGTAATGACCCTTTGTGAATTAAATGAGGATGGAACAAAGGCTATCAGTGAGGAAAGTCTTATTTATGACGGATTACTTCATGGTAACCATACAACCGAAGGTGGCAAATTTTATAAAAAGGATGGATATTATTACCTGCTGGCTCCTGCCGGAGGGGTAGAAATGGGCTGGCAGATAGCTCTCCGTTCGAAAAATATATACGGACCTTACGAAATGAAAAAAGTACTCTATCAAGGTAATACGGATATCAATGGTCCTCATCAGGGAGGGTTAGTGGATACACAGACTGGTGAATGGTGGTTTATGCATTTTCAGGATAAGGGGGCATACGGGCGTATAATACATCTGCAACCTGTAACATGGAAAGATAACTGGCCTGTAATGGGTGTTAACGATAAAAATTATTGTGGTGAACCTGTATTGTCTTATAAAAAACCTAATGTAGGAAAAACTTATCCGATACAAACACCTCAGGAAAGTGATGAATTCAATACTCCGAAGTTGGGCTTACAATGGTCGTGGCATGCCAATCCTCAACAGACCTGGGGATATGCTTCCAATTTGGGGTATTACAGAATGTACGGGCAATATTACCCGATATTTTATAATAACTTCTGGGATATCCCGAACCTGTTGATGCAAAAAATCACAGCACCGGAATTTACTGTTACTATGAAAGTAACAGCAGTACTGCAAAATGAAGGAGACAAAGCAGGCCTTATCATGATGGGTTGGGATTATGCATACATAGCTCTGGTAAAAACAAGAGATGGTTATGACCTGGAACAAATAGAATGTAAGGATGCTGAACAAAAAAACAAAGAAAAGGAAATCGCAAGAGTTACACTGAGAAATCTGAAAACTGAAATAAAATATAATTACCATACAAAACTGGAAAATACAGAATTCTATTTTCGGGCATCAGTAAAAGAGGGTGGTCTGTGCTCTTTCTCTTACAGTACAGATGGAAAGAAATTTCAAAAGCTAAGTGAACAGTTTACTGCCAGACAAGGAAAATGGATTGGAGCAAAAACAGGTATGTTCATTTTAAATAAAACAGAAAAGACACAACGTTCATGGATTGATATAGATTGGTTCAGGATAGAAAAAAGGTGAAAATATAAAGTATAAAACATATATGAAACTAAGAAATGTCATTTTAGGAATCAGTACCTCTTTATTACTGTTCTCCTGCACGCAGAAAAACACATCAGAAGACTTTGATGTAGATAAAAACCTGATCTATTGTAATACACAAATACAAAGGACATTATCTGAAATATCCGGCAAGCAGATGATGCCACGCAATATCATGGACAGCCTGACCCATTGGAAACTTGTCCCTATAGAAATTAGTGAATGGACCATTGGCTTCTGGCCCGGCATACTTTGGTATAATTACGAAAACACAAAGAACCCCACAGATGCGGATGTAGCAACTTATTATACCGACTTGCTGGAACCACTCACCAAACTTCCGGCTTATGATCATGACCTCGGCTTTCAGATATTTTGTAGCTATGGAAATGCTTATCGTTTAACCGGAAATGAGAAATATAAGCAGATCATCCTGAATGCAGCCGATACACTTGCTACCCTGTTCAATCCGAAAGTAGGAACAATCCTGTCATGGCCACGCGAAGTAGAACCTAATAATTGGCCGCATAATACAATCATGGATAATATGATTAATCTGGAAATGCTGTTTTGGGCAGCCAAAAATGGCGGTGACAAAAAACTTTACGAAATTGCTACAAAGCATGCAGAGACCACTATGAAACATCATTTCCGTGAGGATGGTGGGAATTATCACGTAGCAGTTTATGACACCATTACAGGAGATTTTATCAAAGGGGTCACCCACCAGGGATATGCCGACAGCACTCTTTGGGCAAGGGGACAGGCTTGGGCTATTTATGGTTACGCGATGGTTTACCGTGAAACACAGGATAAAACCTTCTTACGCTTTGCAGAAAAAGTAACAGATCTTTATTTAAACAGGTTACCAAAAGACGAATATGTACCTTTCTGGGACTTCGATGCACCTAATATTCCAAACGAGCCACGTGATGCTTCGGCGGCGGCAATCGTTGCTTCGGGACTTTTGGAACTATCTCAATTGGAAGATAATCCACAAAAAGCACAAGAATATAAAACTGCTGCAATAAACATGCTCATTGAACTTTCTTCGGATAAATTCCAGAGTGGAGCGTGTAAACCGTCATTCTTATTGCATAGTGTTGGACATTGGCCTAATGGCTCAGAAGTGGACGCTGCGATCAATTATGCAGACTATTACTATATCGAAGCCTTGATAAGGTATAAGAAAATGATGAATGGACTATCTGTTATTGAAAACCTCAAGGGTTAATATCGAATCCTGATTTTTGAAAGAGTTTAGGTACTCGTATTATCATTGTAGCAAAGATAATTTTTGACTTATTCCTTACAGGATTCACCTCCCATTATCCACATTATAATATAATTAAAGCAAAAGAGAGTTTTACACGCTGTGTAAAACTCTCTTTTCTTCGTAGCGGGACCGAGAATTGAACTCGGGACCTCATGATTATGAATCATGCGCTCTAACCATCTGAGCTATCCCGCCAACTTTATGTTAGCGGGTGCAAAAATAGAAGATTATTTTATATAATACAAACTTCCGACTGGAAAATAACAAAAATATTTCCATCCTCTCATTAAATGAAGCTTATAAGCCTATATAAATTCACTAATAAAGATTAAGAACAATATCTTTCATCATAATATTTGCCTTAACATTTTTCTTTTTACTACTTTTGTACTCAATTTGAGTATCTGTAGTTAATGCTAAAAATTAAACGACTATATACATTCGTCATCCAAACATTCCTACCTGTCTTTGCTATGACATTTGTGATATGTTTGTTCATTGTACTGATGCAATTCTTGTGGCGTTATGTCGAAGACCTTGTTGGTAAAGGGCTCGACATTTCGGTCTTAGCCGAACTCTTTCTATATGCCGCCTTCCAGCTAATACCAATGGCGCTGCCTTTGTCTCTGCTATTGGCTTCGCTTATGGCTTTCGGTAATCTGGGCGAGCGGCTCGAATTACTTTCCATCAAAGCATCCGGAGTCTCGCTACTTAAAGCGATGAAGCCTCTGATAATACTTGTCGCATTCATTTCCATTGGCGCATTCTTTTTTCAGAATGAGGCCATGCCTCGTATTCAGGTTAAATTAAGGGCGTTGTTATGGTCAATCAAGCAGAAATCGCCCGAACTGGATATCCCTGAAGGCTCTTTTTATAGCGACATTCCAAACTATAACCTGTATGTGAAGAAAAAAAATCGCGAAACCAAGATGTTGCACGAAGTGATGATATACGATACATCCAAAGGTTTCGACAACATGGCTGTTATAGTTTGCGATTCGGCTCTGATGAGAGGTTCGGAAGACAAAACCTTTCTTTTATTAAACCTGTACCACGGGCAGCAGTTCGCTAATTTCCGGCAAGCCGATGTTAATAGCACAAGTAGTAGAAACAATAATCAATTTGCGCCTTATAGCCGGGAGAATTTCAAGGAAAAAGAAGTTATTATTCCGTTCAATACAGGATTTGACCGCATGGATGAATCCAATCTGGAAGGAACACAGATATCCAAAAATATCGTTCAGCTCTCCCACTCCATCGACTCTATGAGTGCGCGACTGGATAGTGTAAATATCAGGGACCGGAAAATAATCGGCCAACACACATATTTCTCATACCGGAATACTGAAGCCTACCAAAACAGACTTAAAGAAGCCGATTCGCTCAAAGTAGAGAAACCTAAAGCCCTACAAAAAAAGGAACAACCGGCAAAAATTGATTTCGATTCCTTACTGAATTCATACAGCAGAGACGAAATGGCGCAACATTTAATGTCTGCTGCCAGCGAAGCCGAGAATAGCCGTTACAACATGCTGGAGTCTACCCAAAAAGCAGGACTTCAAAAAAACATCAGGTTTCACGAAGTAGAAAGGCATCGCAAATTCACCCTATCTTTTGCCTGTCTTATCTTCTTCTTCATAGGCGCTCCTTTGGGCGCGATTATACGCAAAGGTGGATTAGGGATGCCTGTAGTTGTGTCTGTCGCGTTATTTATAGTCTACTATATTATAGACAACATTGGCTATAAAATGGCTCGCGACGGCGTCTGGGAAGCGTGGCAGGGTATGTGGCTCAGTTCATTCGCATTATTCCCGTTAGGCGTATTCCTCACTTATAAAGCGATGAATGATTCCGCCTTATTCAATCCTGAAGCATATGGTAAATTTATACGGAAGATCTTCTTTATAAAGACTCCTCCAAAGATCAGCGATGAAAGGCGCAATATTATTGTCAAGAAAATACCTGATGTATCGGAGCTCGATCTTCAACCCGAAATCCTTAATGGTCTACGCGCTATGGATACCGACAAACTACGGGATTTGATACAGAATTATAAGAAATATAATTACGAAAAGGATATGCAGCTGGCCGCCCTGAGTATCCTGAAAGAAAGAGGAGCTGAAATAGGCGGGATCATAGATAAACAAGACGCACAATATATGGATAATGCCGAATTCCTGTATGACTATAGTTCTAAATGGACTATGGCAGGTTATATCTTATGCATCTTCCTCCTGATAACCAATCTGACAGGGTTTTCATGGATCATCGACGTTTCGTATCTATTCTTGTTTATACGGTCGATGTTTTACTATTTTGCTTTTTACACCAATATTAAGAAGCGGTCTAAACTATACCATTTCTTTATTGTAATATTCTCATTTATGTTCTATCCTCTCCTATATTTCTATGTTACCAGACAGATAGGCAAGGATAAAAAAGAAGTTGAAATCATTTCATACTCTTAAGTTTTTAAGGAAAGATATATAATATGGAAAAAATAAAACTGGATACAGTAGAAGAAGCCATAGAAGAAATAAGGAATGGCAACTTCGTTATTGTTGTCGATGATGAAGACCGCGAAAATGAAGGAGACCTCATCATTGCCGCGGAAGCCATCACTCCGGAAAAGGTAAATTTTATGGAAACACATGCCAGAGGCCTTATTTGTGCACCCATTACAGCAGAACGTTGTGAAGAACTTGATTTACCAATGATGGTTACTCACAACACTGCAACTCATGCCACACCTTTTACAGTATCTATAGATTTACTCAAGAATGGTGTAACCACCGGAATATCAGCCTACGACAGGGCGCAAACAATACTTGCACTGACCCGTAAAGACACCAAGCCTGAAGATTTTGGGCGTCCCGGACATATTTTCCCTCTACGTGCCAAAGACAAAGGTGTACTTAGCCGCATCGGGCATACAGAAGCAGCCGTAGACCTTGCCCGCCTTGCCGGATTATACCCCGCAGGAGTTCTGATAGAGATAAAGAAAGAAGACGGAGAAATGGCGCGCCTACCCGAATTACGCGAAATGGCCGATAAATATAATCTGAAATTAATTTCGGTAGCCGATCTTATAAAATACAGACTGGAAAGAGAATCACTGATCGAAAAAGGGGCGGAAGTGAATATGCCTACCGAATACGGGCATTTTCATCTGATTCCTTTCAAACAAAAATCGACTGGACTGGAACATGTAGCACTTATAAAAGGAACATGGGAGAAAGATGAACCTATCCTTGTCCGTGTACACTCATCATGCGTTACAGGCGACATATTCGGCTCTAAGCGTTGCGAGTGTGGCGAACAGCTGCACAAGTCAATGGAGATGATCCAGAAAGAAGGAAAAGGTGTAATCGTATATCTTAATCAGGAAGGACGCGGAATCGGGCTAATGGCAAAGATGGAAGCCTACAAACTTCAGGAAGAAGGATACGATACAGTAGATGCAAACCTTCATCTTGGTTACCGTGCCGACGAACGCGACTATGGCGTAGGAGCAGCCATCCTAAGAGAATTAGGTGTCAGTAAGATGCGATTATTAACCAATAACCCTGTCAAGCGAAAGGGATTAGAATCTTTCGGACTGACTGTAGTAGGCAATGTGCCTATCGAAGTTACACCTAACAAATATAACGAGTTCTATATGCATACAAAAAAAGAGCGTATGGGGCACGATTTACATAATGTAGATTAATCAAGAAAAGGTCAATAACCTAAATATAATAAACAACTATGTCACAAGTATCAGCACGTATAGCAAGTCTTGCAGTATCGGAGACTTTGGCTATGTCTCAGAAAAGCAATGAGCTAAAAGCTCAGGGCATCAATGTCATCAACCTGAGTGTAGGGGAACCCGATTTCTTCACCCCCGCCCATGTAAAAGAAGCTGCAAAAAAAGCTATCGACGATAACTTTTCTTTCTATACACCCGTGCCCGGCTATCTGTCGCTCCGGCAGGCAATATGCAAAAAGCTGGAAACAGAAAACGGACTTAGCTATAAGCCTGAGCAGATTGTTTGTTCTAATGGAGCAAAGCAGGATGTTTGCAATGTGGTACTTTGTGTTGTCAATCCGGGTGACGAAGTAATTATCCCTGCTCCATGCTGGGTTAGTTATGTAGAAATGGTGAAACTGGCTGAGGGGAAAAGTGTGGTAATCCGCACAGGCATCGAACAGGATTTTAAGATGACTCCCGCGCAACTGGAAGCAGCTATTACGCCAAAGACAAGGGCTATTATATTATGTTCGCCTTCGAATCCTACAGGCAGTATCTACTCTAAAGCCGAACTGGAGGCAATAGCAAATGTATTGGCCAAGCATCCGAACATCATCATCATTGCGGACGAGATATACGAGCATATCAACTATCTGGGAAAACATGAGAGCATTGCCCAGTTCGATAATATTAAAGACCGTGTGGCCATTATCAACGGAGTATCCAAAGCATATGCCATGACAGGCTGGCGTCTGGGATGGGTAGCCGCACCTCAGTGGCTCGCTTCGGCCTGTAACAAGTTGCAGGGGCAATATACTTCAGGGGCTTCATCTATTGCTCAGAAGGCTGCTGAAGCGGCTTATCTGGGAGAGCAGCAATGTGTGGAAGATATGCGACTGGCATTCCAACGCCGTCGCGACCTGATTGTGAAGCTGGCGTCTGAGATAGAAGGATTTAAGGTGAATAAGCCGGAAGGGGCTTTCTATCTGTTTCCGGAATGCAGTTATTATATAGGTAAGTCGTACAATGGACGGCAGATAAATACATCGGCAGACCTCGCAATGTTCCTGCTCGAAGAAGGCCATGTGGCTTGTGTGGGCGGGCTTGCATTCGAAGCACCTGACTATATCCGTTTTTCATATGCTACTTCTGACGAGAATATTGTAGAGGCTATGAGACGGGTGAAAGAGACGTTGGGGAAATTGAAGTAAACATAACATCTACAGATAAAGAACAAAGGTTGGTTCCTTATTGGAAGCCAGCCTTTAATACTTAATCAGGGCAAACGCATCAAATTGTTCAACTTCTATCGAAGGCCCGTAGGGGCGTATTGCATACGCCCGCATAGCAAAATATCACAATTGGGCGTATGCAATACGCCCCTACATGAGGCTGAAAACAACTTTAGGAATTTTGATGCGTTTGCCCTAATACTTAATGCGAATCAGTAGTTATATAAGATTCGTTATTCAGAAATAACTCATATAATACACAAAAGCCACATTTTTTATAAAGTAATGTGGCAATGTGAATACAAAAATGTTAAAAAACAAAAAGATTGTAACCTTTTTATTTTTTTTGCGACATATAAGTATAAAAGTTCTGGCTCGAGCGCTAACACTTTATAATAAAATCTATATTTGTGTGTTCATAATTTTCATATCTAACAGTTAATAAGCGTGATAAGAATTAATAACTTGAACAAGACCTACTATAACGGCGCTCCTTTGCACGTTTTGAAGGGGATCAATCTGGAAGTTGAGAAAGGAGAGCTGGTTTCCATCATGGGAGCTTCCGGTTCGGGTAAATCCACTCTATTGAATATTCTCGGTATACTCGACAATTACGATACGGGTCAGTATTATCTCGACAATGTTTTGATAAATAAACCGAGCGAGACATATGCAGCCGAATTGAGAAACAAGAAGATAGGTTTTATTTTCCAGTCTTTCAACCTTATTTCATTCAAAAATGCAATGGAAAATGTCGCATTGCCCCTCTATTATCAGGGGATGAACCGTAAGAAACGGAATAAGCTGGCAATGGAATACCTAGACAAAATGGGACTGGCAAGTCATGCCGACCATTTGCCCAACGAATTATCGGGAGGACAGAAGCAGCGTGTTGCCATAGCGCGTGCACTCATAGCACAGCCTCAGGTAATACTGGCCGACGAACCGACCGGTGCATTAGATAGTACAACGTCAAGAGACGTAATGCAATTGTTGAGAGAGATAAATACGAATGACGGCATCACAATGCTTATTGTTACACACGAACAGGCTGTAGCCAATGCGACCGACCGCGTAATACATATAAAAGACGGTATAATAGGTTCGATTGAGATAAACGAGAATCCTGTAATAGAGATGTAAGGCTGCAGGCCCTTTATTATCCGGTAAGTAAAACAATAGGAATGAGTAAGAACTATTGAAATATATATAAAATCTGCCCATTCCTTAAATAACACCTTTTTCTATGTTTGATTTTGACTCGCTACGGGAAATACTCTCAACCATCAGTAAAAATAAGCTGCGCACTGCGCTTACAGGCTTTGCTGTGGCTTGGGGAATATTTATGCTGATAGTCCTGCTAGGGACCGGAAATGGCCTGAAAAACGGAGTAACTTCAAACTTTTCCCGTAGAGCCCAGAATTCAGTCACCTTATGGCCGGGATGGACCTCGATGCCGTATAAAGGATTTCCCACCAACAGAGAGATCAAATTTGACGGACGGGATTATGATCTGATAAAAAATAAGATTCCGGAAGTACAATATGTTTCCGCACGGATAAGTAAGACCGTCAACCTGTCTTATCTGCAGGAATATGGTTCATGGTCGCTCGACGGGGTTTCCCAGGATGCAGCATATATAAATAATATTAAGATAAGAAGTGGGGAAGGTCGTTTTCTGAACAAAATTGATGTGGATAATCGCAGAAAAGTAATAGTTATCAATCAGGAAATAAAAAAGATATTATTTAAAGATCAGGACCCTTTAGGAAAATATGTGATCGCTGATAACAATATGGCATATCAGGTGATCGGGATTTATGATGATGAAAATGAATTCCGTAACAGCCCTCCGGCGTACATTCCTTTCACAACTGCTCAGATGCTCTATAGTAAAGGCTTTGGATTCCGGCAAATCGATTTCACCATAGTCGGGTTAAATACATTGAAACAGAATCAGGATTTCACAGAAAGATTGCGTCAAAAACTCGGAAAACTGCACGAGTTCGATCCCGCCGATAGATCTGCCCTCTACATCCGTAATACCGCTGAAGACATGATTGAAGCAAACATGATTTTTTCAGGTATCAATATATTTTTATGGATAATAGGCGGGGCTTCGCTCATGGCAGGAATAGTAGGCGTAGGCAATATAATGTTGATAACAGTAAAAGAACGTACCAGGGAAATAGGGATACGAAAAGCAATAGGTGCAAAATCAGGCTCGATATTGAGATTGATCATATTTGAATCCATTCTTATAACTACCATCGCCGGCTATATAGGAATGATGGGGGGAATAGCCATAAATGAATTCGGGCTGATGACCGATCTGATATTTAGCATGCCTACCGACGGACCTCCGATATTCAAAGATCCTTCGGTCGATTTATCAACTATCTTTAAAGCAACTATCGTCATGATAATAGCGGGTGTCGTATCGGGATTTATGCCTGCGCTGAAAGCGACAAAGATAAGTCCGATAGAAGCTATGCGGGCAGAATAAAAAATAAAATTAGCGCAATATGTTTGATTTAGATAACTGGCAGGAGATATGGATTACCATCAAGCGAAACAAGCTTCGGAGCTTTCTTACAGGCTTTGGAGTATTTTGGGGGCTTTTCATGCTTATTCTGCTCATCGGACTGGGAGGTTCCTTGCAAGGAGGAATATATAAAAACTTCGAGGCTTTTGCCTCCAATTCCTGCTTCTTCTGGACACAACGTACAAGTGAACCTTATGATGGGTTCCGGAAAGGCCGTCAGTGGACGATGAAGACAAAAGATGTGCAAGCAATAAGAGATAAAGCCAAATCGGTAGAATATGTATCTCCGGTACTGTTTATTGGCGGCGGTGACAAAAATGTAGTTAACGGGAATAAATCGGGAAGCTATGGCGTCAGAGGCATATATACTGAACACTTTAAGATAGAAGGCCAGCACGTTCTGCAAGGACGCCTGTTTAATGAGATAGATATAGATAAGAGCCGCAAAGTCTGTATTATTGGCCGGGAGGTTTACGAAACATTATTTGCCAAAAGCGAAGACCCTATAGGAAAGTATATCAGAGTAAATGGGATTTACTTTCAAGTGATAGGAGTCATCCGGCCAAAATCGAAAATATCCATTGGAGGAGATGTGGAATCGTCTGTATTCTTACCATTCTCCACCACCCAGAGAGCTTTCAATCAGGGACAGGATATTTATTTCATGGCATGCACCGCCAAGCCCGGCTATCCGGCATCAGTCGTAGAACAAGAGGTAAAAAGCATCTTAAAGGCCGCACACAGCATATCCCCCTCGGACGAAAAGGCAATAGGCAGTTTCAATATAGAGAAAGAGTTCCAGATATTCAACAACCTGTTCAGCGGAATTGATATATTGATTTGGTTTGTTGGAATAGGAGCCCTTATGTCCGGTATCATAGGGATAAGTAATATCATGCTGGTCACCGTACGGGAACGTACCCGGGAAATCGGCGTGCGCAGGGCGATAGGAGCCAAACCGCTTTCCGTTATGTTGCAAATAATGAGTGAGAGTTTCGTATTGACAGCAATCGCTGGATTTTCGGGATTTTTCTTTGGTGTGCTTATTTTAAGTATGATAAGTCAGGGAATGAGTAGTATGAATAACGAAGATATGATTTTCTTACCTCCGTTAGTTTCCTTTGGTACAGCAATGGCTGCCATGGGAATACTCATCGCATCGGGAATTTTTGCAGGCCTCATGCCTGCCATGCGGGCACTCAGTGTGAAAGCGATAGATGCTATCAGGGACGAATAAATTTATCTATATATAAATAGCCGGCTCATTGCCGTAAACATACAAGCCTCTGTAGAGTCAGAGACGGTAAAATAAAAAATGTGACACATCAAAAAGTATGATAAAGTTGTAACCTTTGTTACCTTTTAACAAGTAGTAAGTATAAAGGAGTTCTAATTGTTGACTGCTAACTGTTTACTGTTAACTGTAAATAGTGTAACCTTTGTTACTTTTTGGATGATGATTAATAATATAACAGAAAAAAAATTGTAAACTATATATTATATGAAAAAGGTTCTCAGAATAGCACTGTTTGTGATTATAGGATTAGTGGTCCTTGGCACATTCTTTTTCCTTTGGAAAAAATCGCAGCCTAAAGAAGTCAGATACGAAATCACTACCGTTGAAGAAGGAAATGTGGAAAATACTTCAGTAGCAACAGGTAAAGTATCGCCCCGTGATGAAATTTTAATCAAGCCGCAGATATCCGGTATTATATCGGAGGTTCTTAAAGAAGCAGGTGACTTTGTAAAACAGGGAGATATTATTGCCACCGTAAAGGTTATACCCGAAGTTGCCCAGTTGAACTCTGCCGAATCACGTGTAAATGTAGCACAGATTAACCTTACACAGGTAAGAGCTGAACATGAACGACAAAAAGACCTGTTTTCGAAGGGAGTGATAGCCAAAGAAGAAATGGACAAATCGGATGCCGATTACAAAAAGGCTATCGAGGAACTGGAAAATTCGAAAGACAATCTGGATATCGTAAAAACCGGTATATCTAAAAAAACGGCACAATATAGCAACACACAAATCCGTTCTACCATCACAGGTATGATATTGGATGTACCGGTAAAAGCCGGTAACTCGGTGATACAGGCCAACACATTCAACGACGGTACCACTATCGCCACTGTAGCAAACATGAATGATATGATATTCATCGGAAAGATAGACGAAACTGAAGTAGGCCGCGTACATACAGGTATGCCGATCAAATTGTCGGTAGGGGCTATTGAAGGTAAAAAATTTGATGCAATATTAGAGTATATCGCACCTAAAGGAGTAGAGGAAAACGGAGCCATCCTGTTTGAAATAAAGGCTGCCGCCCGCATCCCCGATACAGTGATGGTGAGAGCCGGATATAGCGCCAACGCCGAGATCGTATTGGCTAAAGTGGAAAAGGTATTGACCATACCCGAAAGTACAATCACATTCAGCAACGACTCATCTTTCGTTTATATACTGACAGACACTACCAACCACAAGCAGGTATTTGACAAAAAGCTGGTAAAAGTAGGATTGTCGGACGGAATAAAAGTAGAAGTAAAAGAGGGACTCAGCAAAGGCCAGAAAGTCAGAGGCAATGAAGTTTCGGACAAGCCAAAAGAAGCTCCTAAAAATTAACAGACGCATATGAAAAAATATATAATATCGTGCAGTTTATTACTTGTTTGTCTATGTTCTCAGGCTCAGAACAAATGGACACTAAGACAATGTGTCGATTATGCCGTCGAGAATAATATAGAACTGAAACAGCAATCGCTGGATGTAAAAAACTCGGAAATAAACCTGAGCACCAGTAAAAACAGCCGTCTGCCCGACCTGAATGCCAGTATGGGACAAAGTTTCAACTTCGGGCGGTCTACTTTGGGTACAAACGTCTCCGAAGCAGTAAACTCATCCCGTTCGTCATTCAGTGTATCGACCTCTGTCCCTATATTCACTGGTTTCAGGATTCCTAACCAGATAAAGGCCGATGAACTGACTTTACAGGCAGCAATGGAGGGTTTGAAAAAAGCTCAGGAGAACCTGGAATTACAGGTGGTATCCTTATACCTCGATGTATTGTTCAAAAAAGAAATACTCAAGGCGTATCAGGAACAGGCAGGATTGAGCAAACAGCAGGTAGAGCGCACCAGTATGCTGGTCGAATCAGGCAAAGTACCGACATCGCAATTGTATGATATAAAAGCCCAGCTGGCAAAAGATGAATCGAACGTGACAATGGCCGACAATGACCTGGCTCTGTCGCTCCTGAATTTGTCTCAGGCCCTGAACCTTGCATCGAACGACGCTTTCGATATTGAAGAGCCGAAAGTTGACAATATAGTAGATAATAATCTGGGGAGCGTACTTCCGCCGAATCAGGTCTATCAGATGGCTCTGGGTATTAAACCTCATATAAAGGAAGCTGAATATAAACTTGAGAGCAGCAAGAAGACTTTGAAAGTGGCTCAGGCTGGTTATTGGCCTACTCTTGGATTCAGCGCAGGTTATAGCACTTCATACCAGAGTGTATCGGGACAAGACAATGTAAGTTTTAGTAAACAGATCAGAGATTTCGGCTCCGAATATTTGAGTTTTAGCTTAAGTATTCCTATCTTTAACCGTTTCGAAACAAGAAACAGAGTACGAAGTGCACGCCTAAGCATCGAGAACCAGAATTTAGCGCTTGACAATGTGAAACTTGCATTATATAAAGAGATTCAGCAAGCATACCAGAGTGCAGTTTCGTCCCAGGCCAAGTATAATTCGGCAAGTAAGGCTTATGAAGCCGCTGACGAATCGTTCAAATATGCCCGTGAACGTTACGACATTGGTAAATCGACTGTATTTGAATTTAACGAAGCCCAAACAAAATTACTGACCAGCAAATCGGAACGTATACAAGCGAAATACGATTTCATATTCAGAGCAAAGATTCTGGATTTCTATCAAGGTAAAGAAATCGATATAGAATAAAGATATAGTAGTTTAGTGAAGCGCCTTCCATAATGATTAAAGCCCTGTGATATATAAAATCACAGGGCTTTTTTTTGCATTGATATGAATGCTCAAACAGACAAAGGATCACATCTGGCAGAAAGCTTAAGCCTGTTCTACCCCCTCTACAGATTTTCTACAGGTTCTTCATTTAGCTTTGCATCTGTAATTATAATATAAGCTATACACAAACCATTATTAATAAAAGACAACATTATGAAACAGTATTTCAATCTTGCAGCTAGCTTAATCACAGGGCTACTTCTTCTGATTACACCAGCTTGCAGCTCTGACCGAGACGATATAATAGATTATAATATTGTAGATGTACAGGAAGGTCCGTCTAAGAATGATGTCTTAAACATTCCTACCGATGCGGCTTATTTGGGAGATTCGATCAGATATACACGGACATATGCACTAAGCACTCACCCGATAAAAAAGGTATCCGCTTCTACTACTCAAAATGGACATATAGCTGTATTCGGTGGTTATAAAGAACAAACAGCCATATATATTTATGCAAAGGCAGACAACGAAAGTATAGACTTAACCGATGAACAGATAAAAACAATATTGGAAAAGTACTATAATATAGAGTCATATGCCAACGATACTGAAATAGTAGCCAATGTTTCTGAAAAGAGTGACGTAATACAAGGTACAGACTACCGTAAGCTAAGGGTCTCTATCAAGATTTTCACACCTGAAAGCGTATCCACAGCTCTAAGTATAGCCAAAGGTAGTATCATGGTGAAAAACATAAGTGGAAACAATCATACTGCTAAGTCCATATCCGGATCAATCAAATATATTGATTCGTCGGGTAGGAACTTTACAGTAGAATCCGAATCCGGATATATAGGAATGATTAATACGAGTGCTTCGGAATCCATGAATACAAAACTATCCAAGGGGAATATTCAACTGGTATTACCGAAAGATACTAAAGCCACTTTAGACTTGCAGTCCTCTACAAATATCAATGCATATATACTCAATAGTTCTAATTTCAAAGGAACGACTTCGAAGACGAAAGTACAAGGTAAACTGAATGGAGGAGGTTTTCAGATAAACTCAGCATCAGGCATGGGCGTTATAGTTTTCCGGTGGTACGAGAACAATGAGAAATACTAAATTATTATAGATCAAACCAAACTTTTATAGTCTTTACAAAACCACAATAATAGCAGGGTACCGTCTGTATAGGGTACTCTGCTTTATACAAAATAAATAAAGATTGTTATGAGAATATATTTGGTACTGTCCATATTATTATTGAGCTGTGCTACAAAGGTTAATACTTTCCCTTCTTTGCAATACAGAAATAATATACCTGAAAAGGTGCAGGTATTTCTGGACAGGCATTTCAGTAAATACGAGATAGATAAACTAAAGTATGATGCAAAAGACGGAGAGTGTAAGGTAAAATACAAAAATGGTATTAAGGTACAGTTTGACGGGAACGGCGACTGGGAAGAAATAGAAAGTGACTATACCCCCCTACCCAAAAGCATTATAGATATATTACCTAAGCCTGCAATTGCCTATATAGCGAAAAACTACCCACAGAAAGCTATTGTAAAGGTGAAACATAAATCGTACGGCTATAGGGTAAAATTAGCAGATGCGGCCGAATTGAATTTCAATCAGACAGGTAATTTAATCAAGGTATCTCACTAAAAGGAATCTTCCAGACCTTACTATATACGCAAAAAGGGAAAGCATCGATAAAGAAGACTTTCCCTTTTTTATGTATAAAGTATAAGATTATCCGAAGAGCTTTTCCGGATAAATTCTCTCATCTACTAATTCCTGTATGCGTAGGGCTACTTCAGGACGATCGGTGGCGTATGTAATACCAAACCAGACCGATGGTGTATTTATCAGTTTCACTCTTACTTCTTTCTTCTCTACCAAATCGTTAACCACCGTAGGAATCAGAAATTCAGCCTTGAGGTTGTTCTGGTTTTCTTTCAGGAAGTTTTCAAAACTTTTTTCCGACAAGTCGAAATAGTCGGGTGTGAACCCCCACATATTCATCGATACAGGAGTTGTATCGGTCAGTTTTTTCCATGTACCATCTTCGTCTTTGTAGCAGGGAACACCATCGATACGTTCTATCTGCGTCCGTTCTACGACTTTGGTCAGATAATTTTCATCGTCGAGCTGACATACACCACGCGCCACTGTTCCGCTTTCGGAAAGGGTATTACCTAACAGATAGCCTATCATACAATAGCTACGGGTCTTATCGCCCATAGTCTTGAGCATGCCTGCTAAAATCTGAAAACTGGAACGACCATAGAAATCATCAGCGTTGATAATGCCAAAAGGTTCATTGATAACATCTTTCCCCATCAGCAAGGCATGGTTTGTACCCCACGGTTTTTCTCTATCGGGATTCGGTACAAAACCTGCTGGAATATAGTCTAATTCCTGAAAAACGACCTCTACAGATATTTTGTCCTCATATTTAGAAATCACTTTTTCTCTGAATTCTTTCTCAAAAGAGTGTCTGATAACAAATACTATTTTGCCAAAACCTGCCTGTATAGCATCATACACAGAGTAATCCATGATGGTCTCCCCATGAGGGCCAAGTCCGTCAAGCTGTTTGAGGCCTCCGTAGCGGCTACCCATTCCGGCCGCCAAAATAAACAATGTAGGTTTCATCTTTTCCTTTATTTGAATGTTATATTTGGATTTTGTTTTTCTGTCGGATTACAGTAATCCGGAATTGTCCTCACAAAAAGAGGTAACCACAAATATAGCTAAAATTTATCAAAGCCGCCATATTATTTATCATCTCCGAATATACTTCCGTATCGGTGATATTCGTAAGCAATGCTTTGCTCCTTCAGATAATGAAGCATTTCGAGACGTCCTTCCATAAGGGGTTTGTTATTTGCGATATGTTTGCCAAGTTTTGCTGCTTTCAGATATATATCATCGGATGCAGCCGGAGAACAAATGCGGATACGTTCATAGTTCTCTATCTCTTCCACAAACCTGTCTTCGTCCTGCATTTTGATAACGATCCCCAATAAAGTCAAAGCTGCTTTCTCTATAGCCTGCAATTTACTGTCCGAACCGGAAATACTTACAGTAACAGGAGTCTTAGCTATTGTTGCAGCCAAAAGGATCAGCAAAATATCACACAGGTCATCATCTTCCTGAACACGCACGCCTATACTCTTCAACGGCAGGTAGCGGAATATATTTTCTTCGCCATAGATATGGTTTACATCTCTTTCTAAAGAGAACTCCGTACCCCAAGCGTTCTTATAGCTTTCCGCGGCATAGTTCAAGCGGTTTTTATCTTTATCGGTATCTACCAGATCGCTCAACTGAGATTTAACAGAGGTTACAGGAACTTCATTTTCAGCAAATTCCACAAAGCAGGACACATAATTAGGCCCTCCGGCTTTGATCCCTCCGCCAAATGCAGAACGTTTCATTCCGCCAAACGGTTGACGATTGACGATTGCGCCTGTAATCCCCCTGTTTATATACAGGTTACCGGCCTCGATACTGTTCTTCCACAGCAATTGCTCTTCTTCATCCAGACTTTGTAATCCTGCCGTAAGCCCATATTCAGACGAATTGGCAAATTCGATACCCTGCTCCAAATCATCTATACAGACAACAGACAAAAGTGGGGCGAACAACTCGTTTCTGAATGTAAAGCTCGTCGGCTTCACCCCCCATTTTACAGTAGGTTTGAGCATATACTTCTTTTCATCGAGGAATTCCGGTGCCACAAGCCACGATTCTCCTTCTTCAAGGTTTTCTATTGCATGCAAGAGTTTATCGTTGTCGTTGGTTATCATCGGCCCCACCATATTCATTGTGTCCCAAACACTACCAGTACGCATACTGGTCACCGCATCCCTCAACTTCGATTTGAAATTTTCATCATTGTATGTCTTCTTATCAAGCAATAAGAGCGAACATGCCGAACATTTTTGCCCTGCATTGCTAAATGCTGAAGACACAACATTTAATATCGCATGATCCTGATCGCCGTTGCCTGTAAGTATGATAGCATTCTTCCCCCCTGTTTCAGCTGAAAGCGGTGTCTTCGGACTGTTTTCCAATAAGCGGAATGCGGTATCCGTCCCACCTGTAAGTATTACATGCTTGATAGATGGATGTGCTGTGAGATAGTTCAATGATGAACGGTCGGCGCTGCATACCACCTGCAATGTCTCTTTTGGCACACCTGCGTCCCAGAAACATTTAGCAAATTCCCAAGCGACAGGCAAAGCGACAGTCGCAGGTTTCAGTATCACCGTATTACCCCCTGCCAGTGCAGCAGCTACTCCCCCGACAGGGATAGCCAGAGGGAAATTCCAAGGCGGGATAACAAGGATTATACCTTTTGGTGTATTTTCTACTGTTTTCAGTTCATCGAAATGCTTCATTGTGATGGGATAGAAGCGACAGAAATCGATAGCTTCCGACACCTCCACATCTCCTTCCATAAAGGTCTTGCCAGTAATAGCAGACATACAGCCTATAAGGTCGCCACGTTTGGCGCTCAGGTTATCGGCTACCTGATGGAGTATCTCGTTGCGTTTGTTTATATCTGTCTTTCTCCACTGCGGCTTATCTTCTTCGGCAATAGCGATTATTTCCTTTATCTGTTCCAATGAGGAAAGGTTGGCTTCACAGAAGCAGACCTCATCATTTCGGCTGCGATCGTAATATTTTTTCTTATGTGCGGTTATCACTTCCCTATCTCCTATTTGCACAGGCACAATAAAATTCTTGTCATTTACCAGCGTTCCCCATTTGCGAAGCGATTCCAAAGCCCATTCACGATTTTCATGCAAGTCGAGATCGGTATCGGGCTCATTATGGAATACATTGATATCTTTTACGGGAACGGGCTTTTCTTTCCGGTTTTGTGAACGGAAAGATTTAGGTTGCACACTGTCTTTCTGGTTATACGCTTCTGCAAACTGGTTAGCAAGAAAGTTCCATTGCGGGCTATCCAGTTTCAGATTGAAGGAATAGCTAAGGAAATTATCCTTTCCTGTATTTTCATCCAACCGGCGCACCAGATAAGACACAGCATTAAGGAAATGTTCCTTTTTCACAACCGGTGTATATAGTATGATCTGTTTTCCGAAATTGCGCATCACACGCGGCAGGTTGTTTGCCATACCTTCCAGCATTTCGAAAGTCACATATTCGGATGTTCCATATTTTTCGCTCAGCAAATAAGCGTAGGCAATACTGAAAAAGTTGTGGGAAGCTACGCCCACATGCATCGCTTCTGCATTTTCGGGCTGTAAAGCAATATCGAGAATATGCATATAATTCGCATCCACATCTACTTTGGTAGGTAATACAGGGTTTGTCCATCCTTTCAATGATGAAATAATGCTTTCCATTTGCAGGTTCGCACCTTTCACCAGACGCATTTTTAGCGGAGCGCCTCCTTCGGCATAACGTTTCCTGGCAAACTTCAACAAACGTTCCTGAAACAGCCCCGCATCGGGAAGATAGGCCTGTACAACAATACCCGCATTGTAATTTTTGAACTGCGGCATGCTCAATACTTCTTCGAATACATCAAGGGTAAGCTCGGTATCTTTATATTCTTCCATATCCAGATTTACAAACTTCGGTTTGGTAACCCCGTCCTGATCTGTATACGGATAATCTATTGCCTGCTGATATATTGTGGCTACCAGTTTACAGAGTTCTTTTTTATTCTGTTCGTAGCTTAACGGATGTATCTGCGCATAAATACCTGACAGCTTAATGGAAATATAATTGATATCCGGTTCTTTCAGTGCTTCCAGATAATGCAGGTAGCGGTGATTGGCTTCCCCATCTCCAAGTACAACTTCGCCCAGCAGATTCACATTCTGCCCTATCTTACTTTTCCATCTTCCCGACAGGTGACCGGTAAGAGCGGGGCGTTCTTCCGAAATGATTATCTTGTCAGTTTCTTTACGCAATCTTTCTTTAAACAGGGGAATAGAAATACCATCGAACAGATATCCTATGCTTGTAAACAGCCTTAGCTGAAAACGGTCGAACGGACTAAAAAAATCAGGCACACCGTATTCCTCAATCAAGAGCTTCATCCGCTTTGCCAGCTTCTTATTGTCTCTTACCTGAGAAGATTCGTCCAACATTTTGGACAACAATGTTTTATTGGCAGGTGTTTGAATAAGCGAAGCATATTTCTTCTGCTCTTTTACTTCCTGTGGAGTTAACTCTTTTTCTGCTTTGTCGAGAAATTGTTTTGCCCATTCGAGGACTTCTGTAGATGTGATTTTTTCCATTAGCGCATTAAGTATTAACTGTATTATTTTTTTGTTCTAAGTTAAAATAAAAGTGTGAGAATAAAGATGATTTGAGACAAAAAAATAACAGGAATTGTCATGCTTGCGCGAAAGAATTAACAAATAATGCAAATTTATCTTTAGCCAATTATCAGCAGGGTATAGCAACTACCATATTTTGCCCTACACCTCCGCTTTACGGATTGGGTATCCCGCCTGCGGGACGAGGCCGGAATCGCGATGCGACGATAAGACAAAATCTCTTCAGGCTTAGCCATTGTACATCCGCTAACTCGTAACTTACAACTGCCCATAGGGCGTAGTAACTTGTAACTAAAAATTGAACTATTTGATATATAAATAACACTAATTACCGTAAAAGAAAAGATTTTAATTTGTTTATTGAAAACTAATTTTTTACATTTGTTGCAGCAAAACAGAACGTATAATTCTATTTTAATGAGTTTTTCTTTCCTAAAATACACATCTACCTGTTCTCATTTTCCTTCTGAATATTTGGAAGTTAGCTCTATTTTATTAGAGAGAGAGAGAGAGAGAGAGAGAGAGAGAGAGAGAGAA
>NZ_GL891984.1:0-25457 GCF_000213555.1 Dysgonomonas gadei ATCC BAA-286 | reverse complement strand
AGAGAGAGAGAGAGAGAATAACCTGCCGTAAGCTTCTTCTTTATAAAATTCCATATAATAAATTCTACACAAGAATATATCGCGCATGTGTATATGAGTGCGTGACAATCTATTTATTCCTTTCACATTTACAACAACCTGATATTTTTGCCTCCCTGCAAAAATATTTAAACACATGTGCCATACCCTGTACGGATATGGAACTTCTTTTGAAATTACATTTTTCCAACCTGAATAAAAACAAAAAACTATGCAGAAATTAAAAAAACTATTCGCAATCATGATGCTTGTCATGGGAGTACATTCCTTCATGCAGGCGCAGGTGACTATCGGATCAAGTACCGAACCGAACAACGGGGCGATACTCGACGTCAAAAACAATGACAATACCGTTAATGCTAATGGAGGAATTAATTTTCCTCGGGTGCTCATCACGAACTTTACCCCGACTACAGATAACGATTTTGCAGCTTCGATAGGAGCTACAGACAGTTGGGACAGGCAGAAACACATAGGCCTTGTGGTCTACAATACCGGAACTCATGCAGGTCTGCATATTTGGGACGGTACGCAATGGACAGCAGTCGGTGGAGGCGGCGCTTCCCCATGGAATATTTCCGGAACCTCGAATGCAGCCACATCAAATACCGATAATATTTACCAGATGGGAAGTGTATCTGTCGGAATAAGCGGGGCTGCCGATCCTACTGCAGCTTTAAATGTAGTTTCAACGAATAAAGGAGTATTACTTCCAAGAGTGGCGTTAACAAGTTCTACCGACAATGTAACGATACCCAATCCAACGACCGGCTTACTGGTATATAATACAGGAGCCAGCGCGAGTTTCACCACTATAGGCTATATGTTCTGGGACGGTTCACAATGGAGACTATTCGCCAATGCTTCTTCGGAATCTGCAAGAGCTATTTTGAATTGCGCAGGAGCTCAAATGAGTCCTGCCCAACAGATCATTGGCGGAACGAGTATTATAGCAGGTACCGTATTACAAATTCCATATACGGGTGGTAACGGCGGTAGCTTTAACGGCGCCACGCTTGTTTCCACCGGCAACCCAGGCGTAACCGCTACCATCGCAGGCAGCATGTTGTCGGTAGGCAACGGTGTGCTTAACTTCTCGCTATCAGGCATACCTACATTAGACCAGCAGGCGCCTAACGGTATTACTTTCGATCTTACACCTTTTCTCAATGCTAATACCGACATTTCCGGCTGCAATCAGGTAACCGTAGGTAACACGCTGACTGCCTCGATAGAAGAAACCGCAGTGATGGGCAATTTTATGCTCGTTACGGATAATACGGGGAATGACACGGGCACACGATATTATGCCTTGCAGTGTAACTCTCCCGACGGCAAGTTTTCGATAAGGGCCGAGGTACCTGTTACCCAAACATCTGTAGCATATGGGAACCAGTATCTTAACGTACAGGTGAGAAATAATCAGAGCTCCGCTGCACCTGTAATATGGAACTTCAATACCGACTATGGAGGCTCCCTCAGTACTTCCGGTGTTTTAACTATTCCGGCTCAGAGATGGGGTGGCGACCAGGATAGCGGCAGTACCTGGACTAATGCCACGGGAAGCAACACCAGCTATGGTGCCTACTGGGGACAAATCGGCATTTATGATGCTGAAAACTATGGGCCTGAATATAGGCGTTATACATGGATTCCGCTAGGAGCAAATAATAAAGTATCTTATGAGGCTACCATTATGGTGGCGCTGGATACAACTACCCCGGCAACAGCAGTACACCCGACATTGATAAAATGCTATATTAAGTTTAGCCAGGTAACAGCGCAATAGCTCCATTGAGATGATATAGATATAATAAATGTAAACTGATATGGAAATAAAATAGCTTTGTTTACCCCCCCTTTATACTCCAAAACAAACGAGGGACGTTGAGAAACGTCCCTTATCTGCAATATCAATCAAATACCCCAGCCGGAGCAGGCCTACAGATTTTTTTTCTGAAAAATCAAAGATTAAACGTGATTGTTCAATCTTTGGAAAATAATTTATCTATGTATATATGGCTTTCAGCCGGTAGCTCTTTGAAGTATTGAATGACTCCCTCAATCCTCCAAGGGACTTACAGAGAGACTAAAAAGTAATGGATAGAAAAAGTGTAACCTTTATTGCCTTTTCAAAGTAGTATGTATTGAGTAATAAATAAAGAAGTACGAGATACAAGTTGTTTACTGAAACAAGTGTTACTTTTGTTACCTTTTTGAATTTTCAACCGCCAAAGCGAGGGTGAGGTAAAACTTGCCGAACCAATAAGTATTCGGTACTATAACAAAAAAAGAAATAATTTAAAATATTTTTTCGCCTTGTTCGTCATAGTTTATAGGGATGCATCTTACTTATAAAAATGAGTATGAAAATAAAAACAAGTATAAAATGTTTAACAGAAGAAGCCGTGAAGTCATATCTTTACAAATATTCGAACGAAAATGCACCGGCTGCGAAAATTGTGTGGAAAAATGCCGTCGTAAAGTTATCGGCATGACATACAAAGACGGACGCAGTTATGCAACAGTGGAATATCCCGAAAGATGTGCCGGATGCGGGAAGTGTGAATTTGTATGCCCTTCGGATGCAATAGAATTAATAACAGCATAATAACGGATAATAAATAATAAGATGAATAAGAAAAAGAAGTTTTTAGGTATATTGATATTTATAGCAGTGTTTGCCGCGTCCATAGCCATAGTTATGTTACTCTGGAATGCTCTGATACCATCCATCGTAGGCTGGACTGCAATAAATTACTGGCAGGCCGCAGGCTTAATGATACTGTGTCGCCTCTTGCTCGGAGGATTCGGACGGTTTGGAAAAGGTCATTTTTTCAGAGGACGGGGCCATCACGATCATCGCCACTTTCACGATCTGAGAGAACGTATGAAAGGTATGTCACGGGACGAACGCCGTGACTATATCCGAGAACATATGAGAGCAGCACATTCCTTCGGAGAACGATTCAAAGAAAACAGAGAAAATTCTCAATCCGGCAATAAGCCAGAATAAGCAAATATGACAACAGATTTGCCACAGGAGCAGGACGCTTCCGGTATTTTCAAAAAATACCGGACACAACTCAGGAATTATATCTCCAAACGGGTATTCTCTAAAGAAGACGGGGAAGACATCTTGCAGAATGTCTTCTACCAGCTTTCGAAGATCGACCTGATAGAAAAGCCTATCGAACAGGTTTCGGCATGGCTCTATTCGGTTGCCAACAACCAGATAATAGACCGTAGCCGTAAACACAGGGAAGAGGAGATGAAGACCGTTATCTCCGACAACGGTGAGGAACTTTTCCTTGCCGAGGTTACAGGGTTATTACTCGACGAAGACTCATCTCCCGAAACAGAATATCTACGTTCTCTGGTTTGGATAGAACTGGAAGCGGCGCTGGCCGAACTACCGGAAGAGCAGCGCGAAATATTCGAACTGACAGAGTTGGAAGGCTATTCTTTCAAAGAAATATCTGAAGCAACCGGTATAGGAGTCAATACGCTTATCTCCCGTAAACGCTATGCAGTGCTGCATCTGCGCGAGCGATTAAAAGACCTGTATGACGAGTTGCTCTATAGTTAACAATTGAATTTCGTTTTTTCCATCCTTTTATCTACAACTACCTCCATCTCATTCCTTTTATCATTATATACAGCTTTCGACCACATAAATATCTGTAAAAAATAAACACGCCTATACCGCAATCTACATAAGACTTTACTATTTTTATAAAAAAGATTATATCCGATGTTACAAATTTTGGAGACCTACGTTATCTATATAAATAACAAATAGGTCTGCGACCTTAAAATGGAATTAGAGAGATTTAAATCGACAGTGATACCCTTACGTGAAAAACTGCAGATTTTTGCAAAGGGTATACTAAAGAATGATATTGACGCGGAAGATGCTGTTCAGGAAACATTCTTGAGGCTATGGAATGTACGCAGTCAGCTCAATACGCATCCCAACATCGGAGGATTCGCAATGCAAACATTGAAAAATATATGTATCGACAGATTAAGAAGTGAACGCTACGATGTCGCTATCGACAATGTGGCTGTAAGTACTACTGCCGTTACTCCATATACATATACCGAGCAAAACGATAGTGTGACTGTCATTCGAAAAATTATAGACACGTTGCCCGAAACCCAGCGGAGAATAATGCTGATGCGCGATGTGGAAGGTTATGAATTGGACGAGATAGCGGAAATTATGGGAGCCGAAGCCGCCACGGTGAGAGTCAATCTCTCCAGAGCCCGGAAGACGGTCCGGGATAAATTTATAAGTATCAATAAAGCAATATGACAATATGATGAATGATATTGATAAAATATTAGAAAAATACTTCGACGGGGAAACATCTCTCGAAGAAGAAAAGATACTACGGCAATATTTCCGGCAACCGGAGATTGAAGAACGGCACAAAATGTATGCTCCTATTTTCAATTTCTTTTCGGAGGAACGAAAGGAAGCCGTCATTGAAAAGAAAAAAAAGAAAATACCTGTATATGCATGGGTGAGCATAGCCGCCAGTATACTGATACTTCTTACGATAAAATCCGTCCATACAGACATGGAAAGCGAAGCAGTCAAATCGATGCTGTATATCGACGGTAAGAAAATAACGAATATGCAAACAATCAATTCCGAAGCGCTGATATCGATAGAAAATGTATCGGAAGTAGAGGCCGATGTCATCGATTCGCAGATAGGAATACTGGATTCTTTCACAGAATAAAACAACAGATTATGAAACATAGACTATTTATATTAACCCTCATGCTACTGACAGCCACAATCACAGCTTTGGCTCAGGACGGACTGAAAATTAAAGACATATTCGACAAATATGGCAAACGCGAAGGTTCGGTATTACTGCAATTGTCGTCCGATGTTCTTTCACAGGGAAGTAACATCACTTCTTACAAAAGTCTCATTCTGGACGAAAATACCCAAAACAGGATGGATATAGCAGAAGCACTGAAGTCCGACACACGCGGAAAGTTAACAATTTCGGAAGTGAAGAAAGACGGCCTAATAGAATCGGGTTCTTATTATCTGGGAAAGGATAAAACGAATAATAGTGAATTTATCCTGTATAAGAATAAAGGCAGGAAAATCACCCTTGTTTATCTGAAAGGTAATTTCCCGTCGGGACATCTGGATGCCGAACTGAAAAAGTTGAAAGACCTCTTTATCTATGTCAATAACAAACGTATTAAGTTACAATAAAACCAATATATTATGAGACAACTAATAATTATACTTGCATTTTCCTTATTCACAATATCTGTCTTTGCCGACGATATAAAGCAACCGCAAGATACAATCATCAGAACGGTGGTAACCGAGACCGTTACAGATACCGTTACCGGACTAGTAACCACAACCCGCACCGAAACAGAAAAGATAATACCGACAGTCGTCGAACCCGAAAGTTCGGTGATGTATGACGGATCGTCTTACAATTTCATCTTTTCGTGGAAAAAGAAGAAACACCTCAGTCCGCACTGGACCGGCATAGGGATGGGTTTCATGAATTACGACGATATTCCTAATGGAAATTTGAAAATGAGTACATCGCATAATTTCACAGTCAACATAATCGATTTTCACAAACAGATAAAAAACTCCAATTGGTTATTGGTTAGCGGTATCGGAAGCGAATGGTCACGGTATCATTTCGATGATAATTCCGCACTCACAAAGAAAGATGGGATCACAGTTTTTGAGCCTGCACCGGAAGGAGTTAATTATAAAGCAACTCAATTAATTGCTTATTATGTTACCATCCCTCTCTTACTGGAATATCAGACTTCCAATTTTCATATATCGGGAGGTGTAGTAGGCTTCCTAAAATACTATTCCAAATCTCAGGTGAAATTCAAAGATGACGAAGGTACACATAAGGTAAGTATGGGACAGGACCTGAATATCCGCCCTATAGATATGAGATTCAGACTTCAGATGGGGATAAATAATGTAGGCGTCTATGGTTACTATGCCCCGTTCTCGATGTTTAGCAAAGATAAAGGACCTGATCTGAAGACATATACTATAGGTATTATGATTGGTATTTAGATAATTAGATTTTGTAAAAAGCTTATTATTTAAGTTTAATGTTGGATTTTTCTAACGCGCCTGTCAGCTTGTTTTTCATTTTGCCTTGATGCAAAACGAAACAAAAAATCAAGGCGGCGACCCTCGGCGACCCAAAACCGCAGCTTCGGTGGCGCAAAATAATACGGATTCATCTTCAGTTGGATTATCAACCGTGTATAGCAGCTACCATATTTTGCCCTACACCTCCGCTTTACGGATTGGGTACCCCGCCTGCGGGACGAGGCCGTTACCGCGATGCGGCGACAGAACAGAGGCTTCTCATGCTTTAGCCCCACGTGCGTCAGCCCTTGCGCATTAGCGACGCAGGCGGGGTACCCAATCCGTTGCAGGCGGCGTAGAATCAAACGGGGCGATAGCCCGTGTGTTTGATTCAGCCGACGAAACGGTTTTGGGTCGCCGAGGAACGAAGCGCTAGCCTTTTGGTTCGTTTTGGGCAATGCCAAAATGAACATTTAAGCGCAACGAAGTGAAGCAGAAAATAATAGAACTTATAAATACATCACTAATCTTTATTAACTGCTTAATACTAACAATGTAGTATATTCATTAAACATTAAAAATAACCTTTATACGAAAAGTATTTTTCTCAGTATAATCATATCGGGCTTCGAAGTTATTCTTATCACAGATAGATTTCACGATATTAAGTCCAAGCCCCGATGAATCTTCAGCCTTGTGGTGAAAAGCCATCCTGTTGAACAGATTAGCTGATATGTCCCCTTCTGCGCAACTATTACTTATGACCAGTTGCGTTTGATCGAGATGTATATCTATCCGCCCATCTGCGATATTATGCCTTACAGCATTGCTTAGCAGGTTGGATAATAATATTTCCGCCAATGTGGGATTTATAAAAAGTGCACACGGTTCTATCTTGGTGGTGAGAATAAGACTCTTTGCTTCAAACAACTCTTCCAAATCGGAGAGGTAGAGAGAAAGGAGTTTCTTCATATCCACTTCTTTCTTTTCCTCATACTGATTATTATTTATTTTGGTAATCAGCAGGAGCGATTTATTTAATTTCGACAACCGGGATACAGCCCTCGATATAGCCCTTACGGACTTGGCCTGTTCTTCATTCTCCATCAAACCTGTGTTCTGCATCAATAGATCCAGCTTCGATTTTATGATAGACAGCGGCGTTTGCATTTCATGCGAAGCATCTTCGGTAAAGATGCGGGAGTTTTCGTAATCTTCATTGATTTTATCCACCATCCGCATAATAACATCATTGATCTCGTCAAACTCCTTGATGCCCGGATTCTTTAGTTCGAGAACAGTATTTGCCTTCAGGTCGTATTCGTGCAGTTTCCGGAGATTGTCATCAAGCGGTTTCCATATATTTCTTTTCAGCAGATGTTCTACCACATATGTAAATGATATAAGCAGGATAAACAATATCAGAAGTGATGATACGATAGCATAGAACAAATCGTTCGATATCATTGTAGGCTGGTTGATATTGATCAGGTGGTGTTCATCCTTGTACGATACTGTGAAGTAGAGCTGGCGGTAGGGCGTGAATGTGCCCGTCTCCTCGCTGTACATAATTGTATCTTTGAAAACTTCTTTGGAGAATATGTCCGGGTCTGCAATCCGTTTCTCTTCTATTCTGGCGGGTTTAAGAACGAGTGTCGCCGCCAGAGGCAATGTATCGTTCCGCGCGACAAACTGCTCTATCCTTTTTTTTTGATCATTCAGCATCTGATCGCTGGAGTAATGAATAAAAAAACGGAAGATAAAGAAATGAGATACCGCTCCTATAACCAGTACTACAAGTATGGAGATAAAAAGATATTTCCGGATCAATTTTATCAGAGTCATTCTTCCGAGAATTTATATCCGATACCGTAAACCGTCTTTATATAATCTTTACACCCGTTGTCGATCAGTTTCTTTCTCAGATTTTTGATATGATTGTATATGAAATCGAACGAATCGGCTGTCAGGCTCATATCATCACCCCACAAGTGTTCGGCTATATCTTCTTTACTCAATACCTTATCCTCATTCATTATAAAGTAGAGAAGCAAATCGTATTCTTTTCGGGTAAGCACTACTTCCTTCTCATTCACAAAGAGCCGGCGGTTGTCGAACTGAACGGTCAGTTCATTGAATTTCTTTTCATTACTCCCTTTAAAACCTCTGCGGCGAATAATGGATTTGATACGAGCATTCAGTTCCGACAGATGGAAAGGCTTTGTCAGATAATCATCGGCCCCGATATCCAGTCCTGTCAGTTTATCGTCCAGAGAGTTTTTTGCCGAAATGATAATCACCCCCGCATCTTTATTCTTACTTTTCAGTTTCCTTATAATGTCCAGTCCGCTTCCTCCGGGCAGGTTTATATCTACTACCACACAGTCATAATCATATAACGCGACCTTCTCCTCAGCCATAGAGTAAGTAGTTACGGATTGGACCGAAAAAGATTCCGAAACAAGAAATTCGGTAATCGATTCCAATAGGTCTATTTCATCTTCTATAATCAATAGATTCATACGGTTATCAATATTTAAGTAGCAGAAAAATTTAAAGATATACTATCAATAGTTAATTACTACCGTTTTACTTCCCTCAATAAGGAACAGGTTCTTAGAATTACAAATCTACTAAATTATATTTTAAGTCTATCTCTAAACAGAATGCCTGTACAAATAATGTACAGGCATTCCCATGGAAAAAATAGTTGTATCACCCTTTTATCAGACTTCCCTTATGGTCAAAAACCAAACTTCTGTAGTATGAATGATAACCATTCCCTCCAAATCTGATTTTTATAAAATATTTACCGTTGCCTTTTCTTTTTGATACCATAATCATATGGTCGGGATAATTCTTATCAAGATATTTCTTTATCGTTTCGGGTAGCTGCTCCGGCGAAATATTTCCTTTATAATATGTCTTATGCGGATATCCGCTGCCATACCCCTTCATATTCGCACCGATTGCAGAAACAGAACCAATACTGATTATCATAAATACTAAAAGCGCTATTTTTTTCATCTCTGTAAATTTTGTAAATACTATTTGCTTCCGGCTTCTTTAACAAACATACATAACGAATCTGTAGAGATTCTGTAGCATAAAATATTTTCCAGTATTTAAGTAGTCGCCTAAATACACGACATCACAAATAAAACGCCTATCTTTGCACCCTGTACAGTAGGCCGGTTTGCCGCTGGCTGCCGTAAGGCGGAAAGAGGAAAGTCCGGGCAACACAGAGCATCGTACTTCTTAATGGGAAGCTGCTTGTGAGGGCAGAGTTGAAGGTAACAGAGAATAACCGCCCCTTCGGGGGTAAGGGTGAAAAGGCGGGGTAAGAGCCCACCGCCCGTGCAGCAATGTATCGGGGCCGTACCACTTGCGAGTTGTAAGACCATGTATACCGGCGCATGTAGGGCTGCTCGCCCGATGCCGGGGGGTAGGTCGCTAGAGCCTGCCGGTGACGGCTGGCGTAGATAAATGGCAAACACCTTGCCTGGCAAGGAACAGAACCCGGCTTACAGGCCTGCTGTATTTTTATTGTTTGAAATGGATGAGAATCGGTAATGTAAAATATACAGGTACAGTCACACCGTTTTGCTTACCCGGAATCCATTTAGGCATGGATCTTATCACGCGTGCAACTTCTTTATCATATGCAGGTTCCACGCCTCTTATCACTGTCACATCAGTCACCTCTCCGGTTTTTGATACCACAAAACGAATCGTAACACGTCCCTGTATACCCGGCTCATATACCGAAGCCGGAATTTTCAGATTTTCATTTATAAATTTATGCATGGCAGCTTCGCCTCCCGGAAACCGGGGCATCTGCTCTACTGTAATAAACGGTTTTGAAGAATTTGTATCTTCTTCAATTACAGGTGGGGTAAACTCCTCTGTGGGTGTACTCTCTGCTATTTGTTCAACTGCTTCCGCTTCAGAGTCTACAGCTTTACTTTCCCGGATAACTTCGCTTTTTCTCTTCTGCCTGGTCTCCGTAGATTTTTCGGGTTTATCATTATAGAAATAAAATACAGCAAAAGCTGCAACAGCAATAAAAAGTACGGTCAGAGCTTTTATTACAAATGAGTTATTGTTTGATTTTTTACCGCTACTTCCGTTTTTGTCATAATTGTCTGTCTGTTTTTGATAAACCATAGTGTTAAAGTTTAATTATATATAGTGTCAGCGCTCACTTTTATTATACTCTTTCGGTCGAAGGGATTCTTTATATACGGGATTCCAATATGTAAATATCCTGCCCTGCATGCTATCCTTATAATATTCTGTTCTAAGATTGAATACCGTTACCATATATCTCAATAGCTCAACCTGTTTGGTAGTAGCGGAAGCAAATGAGTTTGTAT
Source organism: Dysgonomonas gadei ATCC BAA-286 (assembly GCF_000213555.1). Lineage (GTDB taxonomy): Bacteria > Bacteroidota > Bacteroidia > Bacteroidales > Dysgonomonadaceae > Dysgonomonas > Dysgonomonas gadei. The sequence goes on along the minus strand of NZ_GL891984.1, from coordinate 14,927 downwards.
TTTCTAAGATATTAAATATAAACTTTTTATCATTGAATGAAAAGTGTAGTACAGTATTAGACCGCCCGTTTACGATATTTGCTCCCCGCACATATTCCAGATTGACAGAACTCCCGGAATACTTGAGATTACCGTTAAAAAAGATATTTATTTCATTAGCCGGACTAAAGGTTATTTTCACCCGCCTCACAAATATGAAAACAAAGCATATAGATAATGCCCATGTGGCAAAGATAAAATAATGGATATGTTCTATCCTGAAATAGAAAAAAGCAGGAATATAGAGTATCCAGATAGGAGCGGCCATAAGAAGAATCTGCTTTATCGAATATGGTATTGCCCAAAACTTAAATTCTTTCACGGGATTGTGATGATATTAGTTTTTATTTATCTATACAAGAAAGCCACCGCAAGTTAATTAATAATTTACAATGAATAAATAACAATATATAAATTTTAATAATCCATCACAAAAACAAAATTACAGTATGAAATACACGAACAAATTAGCCGTACGCATCGTGGAAATGATAGAACAGGACTTGTGCAGCATTTCCGAAATATGCAAATCATTTAAGATCAGCCGTAAGACATTTTATGAATGGAAAAAGGCAAAACCCGAGTTTGGCGAAGCAGTAGAAGAAGCCGTAGAGCATCGTGAAGAGGTGATGATAGCCTCGGCTCGCATAGGTTTGAAGCAATTGCTGGAAGGCTATGTGCAGAAGAAAGAAAAGATCACCTATGTCCCCGATAAGAACAATCCGGTGGAAGATGTGGAGAAATGCCGTGTGGTGGAAAAGAAATTCTGTCCGCCAAGCATCTGTGCTATAAAGTATGTACTCGACCGCGAAGAAAGGAAGAAAGATAAAGACCAACTACAGGCCTCGGAACGCCGTCCGCTGGTTATCGAAGTACAGGACGAGGAAACCAAACGGCAACTGATGATCTTACAGGAGAACGGCTTCCGTCCGGGCGGTTCGCTCGATCCGGAGGTAGTGGCGGCCGTAGACAGAAAAATGGAAGAAGAACGGAAAGTGAAAAGTGAAGAATTAAAAGTGGAAAACGAAGAACTAAAAGTGAAAAGTGAAGAATTAAAAGTAGAAAATGAGCAAGAGCAAGTTATGAAACAGATGCCTGTCGCACAATCATCTGCCACCCTGAAAGAAAGGCCTCTGCGATACCGGAATCTTTTGCGAGGCTATTAATGTGTAACCTTTGTTACCTTTTATTTTTAACCACAGAGTAAACGGAGTAGCACGGAGTCTTTTTATTTACGGATGCTTCGCTTCACTCAGCATGACAAAGTTGGTTGTTCTTTACTACTAATTGTACAGAGTGTTACAAGTGTTACCTTTTTGCGTCTTTGCATCTTTGCGAGCCTTATCTCTCATCCCTGATTAAGATGAAGTTACGGAGTTTTTAGAAGAAAAAGTGATAATAAAAATTGTGTGAAAAGTCGTCAGGTTTGTCAGGTTTTGTATATAAGCTAACAGCTAACAGCTAACAGCTAATAGCTAAAAATGTGTTACCTTTTAACTACTCATGGTTAACGAATGTAAAATACGCAAGATGAAAGTAGTGGAAAACTCTCAGATGTGTCAGGTTTTAACGAAATACAGTTAATAAATATAAATAAGGCAATGAGCTATGAAATTCACTTCAGTATAACCAAGCGCAACATTGTTTACTGATGACTGTTAACTGTTCACTGAAACAAGTGTCACCTTTGTTACTTTTTCACAACAATATACGGCATTAATACGTTCCCTATTAAAAGAACAAACTATCTTTGTCAATATTTTGGATATTATATGATTGAAAAAATAACGAATTTTGTAAAGAGGATAATCCGTTTTCTTTCCTACGACATCTGGCGAATCAATAAGAAAGACAGGTCGTCGCGGAAAATAGGATTCTATAATATAATCAAATCCTTTATTCTTGCTATCCGTAATATCGACGGGGCGCAACTTTTCACGCGTGCATCGGCTCTTACTTACAGCACACTATTATCTATAGTGCCATTGCTGGCCGTATTGTTTGCCATAGCCCGCGGGTTCGGGTTTCAGAATATAGTGAAGAGCCAATTGTTCAGCTACTTTGCCGGACAGGAAGAATTATTGAATAAGGCTACCGCCTTTATCGATAAGTCTATCGAATATGCTCAGGGTGGCGTATTTCTGGGCATTGGTGTAATATTGTTGCTATATACGGTTATCAACCTGTTGTCTAACATCGAAGATAACTTCAACAAGATGTGGCAGGTAAAAACAGGACGGTCATATTTCCGTATGTTTACCGACTATCTTGCCCTGATAATAATCGCCCCTGTATTCCTGATCTGTAATGCAGGCATCACGATTTTGCTGAATTCCACGGCCGAACAACAATATCTGCTGGGACTGGTAATAAGTCCGATGATGAAGGTGATTCCGTTTCTGATTACAATCCTGTTATTTACGATATTATATATTTATATACCTAATACGAAAGTGAAGTTTACCAGCGCTTTGTTCGGTGGTATTTTCACAGGTATTGCCTTTCAGGTATTCCAGATGTTGTATATCAGCGGGCAGATATGGATATCGAAGTACAATGCCATTTATGGTAGTTTTGCCGCATTACCATTACTGTTGTTGTGGTTACAGCTAACATGGTTCTTCGTCTTGTTCGGAGTACAGCTATCCTTTGCCTATCAGAATGTGAATAAATTCAGTTTCGAACACGAAACATCCAGTATAAGCCGCAGGTACAAAGATTTTGTCCTGCTACTGATAATGACACTTATAGTTAAACGTTTCGAAAAAGGCCATACGCCTTACACCGCGGACGAGCTGTCGGAATATTATAAAATACCGACCAAGCTGACCAACGATAGCCTTTTCTATCTGCAGGAAATAGGCCTTATCGTAGAAACCCCGTCGGCAGACACTCTTGTCCCCGCTTATATCCCCGCTATGGACATCAATCATATAACAGTGTGCTACCTCTTCGAAAAAATAGACCTGCATGGCTCGGAAGACTTCGTTATCGATACCGATATATTATTCCGCAGCGAATGGGAGACTATCCTCTCCATACGGGAAGCAGCAGAAAGCAATAGTTGCAGTGATAAATTGTTGAAAGATTTGTAAATAATGTATCAGAACACAGCAACTAAATGAAATCAGGCATACAAAATCTAACGGAAGGGAAAATATTTTCTACCCTGATACGTCTTGCACTCCCTCTGATGGGTACAAGTTTCCTGCAAATGGCATATACACTCATGGCTATGTCGTGGGTGGGACGACTGGGGACTGTATCACATCCCGAAATTGCAACTAAGTCGGAGGCTGCGATAGGCGCCATCGGCATGCTCTTGTGGCTGACTGCATCGGTCGCTTATCTGGCCATGATAGGTTCGGAAGTGGCTGTCGGCCAATCCATAGGTGCGAAGAAGATGAAACGTGCTGCCATCTATGCTTCCCATTCCACCACTACCTCGATAATACTGGGTGTGATATGGATCGCCATTCTCTTTATATTTGCCAATCAGATACTATCGTTTTTCAAGCTGGAAGCCGACATTACGGAAGATGCCGTACTTTATCTCCGCATACTCACCGTCAGCCTGCCGTTTCAGTTCCTGTCCTACAATTTCACGGGTATATACAACGGAGCCGGACGCAGCATCGTACCTTTCCGCAACAATGCCGCAGGGCTTGTGCTCAATATGATTCTCGATCCAATTCTTATGTTTGGGATGGGATTGGGACTGCATGGAGCAGCAATAGGGACGGTTGCCGCGCAATTATTCGTATTCTCACTATTCTTCTATCAGATAAAATTCGGGAACCGGATATTGGGCAACTTCTCATTCTTTATCAGACCTAAAGCGATTTACCTGAAACGTATATTCTTCCTTGGAACTCCCGTGTCGGTAATGAATTCGCTCTATGCCATCATCAATATGAATCTGGCGAGGGTAGCATCTATTCATGGCGGGCACCTAGGGCTGATGACTCAGACCACAGGCGGGCAGATAGAAGCTGTGACCTGGAACACATCGCAGGGATTTTCCACGGCTCTCAGTGCTTTTGTAGCTCAGAACTATGCTGCCAATAAACTGGAAAGAGGAAAGAAAGCCTATTACTATACCATACGGGTAATGCTTACATTGGGTATTGTCGTCAGCATCTGCTTTATGCTGTTTGGGGCACAGATATTCGGTATCATCGTACCCGAAGAAAATGCAATGGAAGCAGGAGCACAATATCTGTTCGTAATGGGACTGGTTCAGATATTTATGATGTTTGAGCTTACCACACAGGGAATGTTCAACGGAATAGGGCGCACCATAGAGCCCGCCATTATCAGCATTACATTCAATGCACTACGCATCCCGCTTGCTTACTATCTGGCGGCGCAAATGGGTATAACAGGTGTCTGGTGGGCAATTGCGATTTCAACTATCTGTAAAGGGGTTATATTGCCGACATGGTTTGCAATTGTTTACAGAAGGATAAAGAAAAAGAAGCCTAAGGTCAGTTAGCAGTCAACAGTAATCAGTTAACAGTCAGACAGCTTCCGATTCTTCATTCTTTGTTTTTCACTTGCACCTTATCTATATATTTGTTGAGGGTTATGTTTCAACAAGCGCTCTTTGGCAGCCATTTCATATTTAGTACCGGGACGTCCGTAATTACAAAAAGGATAGATACTGATTCCTCCACGTGGAGTAAAGATACCTACTACTTCAATATATTTCGGGTTCATCAGATTTACAAGGTCCTTCATTATGATGTTTACACAATCTTCGTGAAAAGCGCCATGATTGCGGAAACTAAACATATATAGTTTAAGACTTTTACTTTCCACCATCTTTACATCAGGGATATAATTGATGTGGATAGTAGCAAAATCGGGTTGTCCGGTAATCGGGCATAAACTTGTAAATTCGGGACAATTGAATGTTACCCAGTAGTCGTTACCCTGATGCTTGTTTTCGAATGCTTCCAATACTTCGGGAGCATAATCATCTTTATACTCTGTTTTAGCGCCAAGATGGCTCAATCCTTCTATTCCCATTGTCCTTTTATTTTTAAATAATTCTCCAAACCTTGTTTACGCAGCTTACAGGCGGGGCAATGTCCACAACCATCAGCTATAATGCCATTGTAACAGGTCAGGGTTTGAGTGCGCACAACATCGAAAACGCCCAATTGGTCGGCTAACTGCCATACAGCAGTCTTATCGCGCCACATCAACGGTGTATGAATCTGGAAGTGCTCATCCATCGCCAGATTGATCGAAGCATTTGCCGATAGTATAAACGTATCCCTGCAATCGGGATAACCGCTGTAATCGGCTTCGGATACACCTGTCACAATGTGACGGATACCATGCGAGCGGGCTATGACAGCCGCGAAAGTCAGAAACAACAGATTCCGCCCCGGAACAAATGTATTCGGGTACGAATCGGCTGGTTTTTCCTGATCCATTACAATATCACTTGTCAAAGAGTTTACAGACAACTGGCTTATAATAGATGCATCCAACAACTGGAAGGGTACACCTGCATGTCCGGCAATTGACTGTGCCACCTCTACCTCTTTAGAGTGGCGTTGACCATAAGTAAAGCATAGAGTGCGAACGGAAGAAAAGTTTTCAATAGCCCAGTAAAGGCATGTTGTAGAGTCCTGTCCACCTGAGAACAAGACCAATGCTGGTTCTTTTTTATTCATTAATTCTTTGTTTTTTACGTGGTTGTTCCTAAGCTACACGGACAGGCGAAAGCCTTTCAGGTACAAAAGTAGTAATTTTTAATAGGAATTAATTCAAAAAAATCAAGAAAGAATGATTCGTTGGTAGCAAAGGTTTATCTCCGGTCGGGTATTGGATTCTGTAAGCCTACGGTACAAGAACAAAATAATGGCAATCTGAAACAAACAAATGAACATACAAAAAAGAGCTACAATAGGTAACTGCAACTCTTTTATATTCATTAATAGCTTATGTGCTTATTCAACTTCCAGCACATTTACCATCTGAGGTTCTACATCAGCTTTACCTTCTCCGTCCACCTGCTCTACTTTCTGGATGAATACATGTAAGAGTCCTTTTTCCCGCCATAGCTCGGTATCGAAGGACGGTTCCCATGAACCGAGGGAAACATCGGTCAAGTCACTGATCTCCCATTTGTTTTTCTTTATGTCTTTACAAATGGCAACCGAGGCTTTCTCTCCCCTCTCTTCATCCCGGAACAGTAGGTATAATTCTGTCGATTTGCCCTTCACCTTTGCTACTACTTGCGGGCGGGATATCGGGATACGTTTCGTCCCCATTCCTTTCAGGGAGAATGGCGTTTTGCGAAAACCCAGATTTAAGTCATTCCATTTCTTACCTGTATAGTAAACGATATGGTATTGTGGGATATCCGAATCCTGTTCTCTCCAGTAAGTCGCTATATAGGGATTCCCTTTAGCATCGGTAACCATCGACGTCTGATTGATCAGCTCGCTATTTTGGGGTATAGGACAGGCTATTTCCGATTTTGCCACGGTAATCGGCAAACTGTACTTTTCGCCTTTCGAGTTTTCCCATGACACACCGCCATCGGAAGACCTCGCATAACACAAGTCGTGATTGGTGGCAACATCGGCTGTTTCACGCCATACCCACGACAAATGAATAATCCCTTTGTCGTCTATGCATGATTGCCAATAGGCATTGCGCTGGTTTTCACCATCAATAAAGTTTTTCTGTATTTGAGTCCAAGTCTTTGATTTCTGGTTATACCTGTTCATAACGAGGTTCCCCCTACCCGACTGCCCGTCACGATACATGAATATCAAGTCTCCATCGGGCATTTTCAGAAACTCGGGATAGGTAACATTCGTTTCCAGGCTTCCGGTCATAGGCTGCTTATCACCGAGTTCGAGGGAATAAGGCGCTATCCCTTTTGCATAACGCAACGGATGCCCGTGATGGTCCCATGAAACATGCAGATAACCATCTCCGTCGGTCATGATACTGATAGAATTGTGAGCATCGGATACATTACCTTTATATTGGGTTTTACTTATAGTCCAGCTATCCTCTCCAATATTGCGTTTACCTAACGTAAGGAAACCGTCGGGATCGTAATAGGCTATAAACTGGACATTGTTATGGGTAACGAGTGAATTTTTGCGAAATACAGTCACATTCACAGAATTGTTTGACCAGCCCGGCGCCACAGGGATCAGCTTCTGAGCATGAGCTGATAAGGAGAATAGTATAATACTTATTAATAGGTACTTTTTTATTTTCATGGTTATAATTTTCAGTCCGGACTATTCGGCTTTTTGATAAACACGTACATAGTCGATTTCGTAGGTCAAAGGAAATGCATTATCATCCGGTGTGCCACCATTTCCCCCGATAGCCAAATTTAATAAAATATAATGAGGCTGCCTAAAAGGATTCATATTTTTACCTATCGAACCATTCTGAGTATCTTTGAGTAAAGTTTCGTTTACCATCACATCATCTATATATAAACGAATGGCATCCGCATCCCAGTCCATACGCCATACGTGGAACTTATCGGCCCAAAAGGGGTCTTTATCTGTAAAGTTGGTAAATGGTATTATCTCCGAGTCCCATTTGGCATCGTATCTTTTGTCTGTTCCCCATGCTGTATTGGCCAATATGTGAGGCTTCCCTCCTACCAGATAATATTCCATCAGGTCTATCTCCCCGTTCGACGGCCATTCCATAGAAGTCCCCAGTGTCCAGATGGCAGGCCATGAACCTGTTGCGGTAGGTATCTTCGCCCTGATTTCGAAACGGCCATACCGGAATTCTTTTTTTTCTACCGTTTTTATGGAAGATGACGTATAACCGGCATATTCACGGTTCCTCCTCCAATCGGAACTTCCCGGTTCATAAGCAGGGTTCTTTACCTGCTCCCTCCTGCCCTGTATATTGAGTACTCCGTTCTTGCATACCGCGTTGTCGGGCTGATACCATTGCAGCTCCTGATTCCTTACAAAGCCATTTTCATAGCTCCATACATTGGAATCAGGCTTACCGTCTTTGTCAAACTCATCGTTCCAGACAAGATCCCAGCCTTGTATATCTTTAGGAATAGCATTGTCTGCATTTATATGATCGAAGATATCCAGATTCCATCCGTCCATCCATTTCAATACAGGCATACCATTCTCGAAGAGTATCGGAAGCCAGATATATCGCCCGTCGATAGGGTCCTTAGGTGTCCATCTGTCTCCCATAAAAACAAAGGCGTCTTTCTTTCCGGCGACCGGCAATATATAGGTACTCTGCGAATGGAATGTAAGTTCCGCATCTTTCCCTACACAAGGATTCGAATGCAACGTCCACGGCCCCCAGATATTACCGGCAGTGAGCAAACGAGCAGCATTCGGCGCCCAACCCGTACATCCTGATGTTATCATAAAGTAGCGTCCATCTTTCTTGAACACAGCAGGGGCTTCGTTATGCCCCCCCGGTTCTATACGGATGTATTTTCCCGTATAACCTAAGTAATCGTCCGTCAGTTCAGCTATCTGAAGTGTAAGGTTTTCTTCTGATGCATAGATATGATAGGCCTTTCTATCATCATCTACATATAAAGTCATATCGCGGGACATCTGCCCTACTGCAAAATCGCGACGGGTGAATAATCCGTCATCCACAGCTTTATGCCATTCGGGAGTCCACCAGTCTTTAAAATCGGTAGATTTTATTGTTGAAGTTTGCTGCTCTGTGGTCATATTCACAGGCCATTTACCGGCATTCACCCTGCTATTCTTTATAAACCGGTAGGGGCCTACCGCATTATCACTCACAGCGATGCCGACATTGGCTGCCGCATAACCTTTGCCTTTGAGTTCGAGATGGAAATACATCACAAACTTTTTAGTATTCTCATTGTATATAACTTTGGGACGTTCTATTATGCAGCCTTTTACGATAGGGCTACTCCTATCCTCCGAAACAGGCAGAGCTACACCCTCGTTCTTCCAGTTATACAAATCATCGGATGAATAGCATGTGACGCCAACGAACGCAGAGTTGGACTTTCCTCCTTTATGCTCTCCAAACCAATAGTACTTTCCATTGTGATAGAGAATACCTCCTCCATGCGCGTTGATATGAACACCTTTATCATCGGGCCAAAGCTGGCCGGGGCGGATAATCTGTTCTCTGTTTTGTTGCGAAAAACAGGGAAGACCCGATAACATTAATAAGCCTGTCAATAAAAGGCTATAAATACTTCTATGTATATTTTTCATTATTATCGTCTTAAAACACCAAGATAGGAGATCCTTCCACAGAGCTCCTATCCTGGCAATCTATTTATTTACAATGAATCTTAATTTACCTTATCTTGGTCAGCCACAGCATCCTGCCATGAATCCCATTTAGGAGTTGCAGCGTCATAACCATCATAACCGTAGTTCTGGCTAAGCTCTCCTTTATTATTAGCAGTAATCGCAGCATTTGGAATAGGCCACAAGAAGTTACATTTGTCCATCTGGTAATTGAATGTATTAGGGCGAACACTTCTTGGTCCCTGATTGTACATACCATAGCGTGTTACCCGCTTATACCAGTAGCTACCACCATTCAAGTCTGTACCGGATTCTTTATACAATGTATTTACATCATAGGTACCACCCCACTCATCTGGTTTCCCGCTCAGGGCAAGGCAATACGATACACGTTTCAATTCCACATTGCGCCACTCTTCCAGGTATAGTTCACGAGCGCGTTCGTCCATAATATCGCCGATAGTCACAGTAGTGTATAGTTCCGTACATTTCGCTCTCTTCCTCACTTCGTTTACATCTGAAGCTGCCCCTGCCGGGTCTCCCAGATAAAATTTAGCTTCGGCACGGAGAAGATACGCCTCTGCCAGGCGGTAAAGATACCAGTCGGCAATACCTCCGTTAGTAGCTCCATTGAATTGGTTGGAACTCTGGCTAGCTTCTGCCAGTACATCGTTCAAATAAATTTTGTATTGAGGCCAGTCGAACCAAACGCGAAGGGAGTCTGTACACAATAGAGCACCAGTATCCGGATGCTTGAACATAAGATTTTTACCAAACCATGTAGATGACGGATCGTTATATTTAATTGAGTCCATTCTACCCCAGTTACCAACCGTACTGTTATGACGCAAATCACCTTTATCATCTACACCATTTACTTTCCACACTCCGTTAGAAGCAAACCAAGTCAGACGCCATGTAGCAATACCACGTCCGATAGATCTGATATAATCATAATTAGCCCGGTAATTTGTATTATTGCGGGCATAATTCACAACTGCTTGTTTTCCGTCAGGCGTTTTCAGGTCTGAACCACTTGTATAGCTAGGTCCGAAAATACGCATTGTAAGGAACTCGATCATCGACTCGGCAGTCGCGCCACGATTTACCATACCCATTATTACTTCTTTGTTAGTACCGGCAAGTTTATTTTCAGGGCGGTGCAGATCCCATATTACATTGCGGGTCACTTTCCATGTTTGAGGAGAATAAGTATCTACAAAAGATCCGAAATTATCCTGCATCAATGAATAGCCGGAGCTGTTAATCAAGATATCCGCCTGGTCTTTTGCTTTCTGAAACTGACCTGTAGCCATATAGCATTTGATAAGTAACATACGGCAAGCACCTTTATTTACCATTCCTGTATATTTTATATCTTTTTGGTCCGGCACCCATTCTACGGCAAATTCCATATCTTTGGTTATCATGTCCAGAATTGCTTCTTTTTTGGTAGAACGATAATTTTGTTTAGGAACTGAGAGAATTTTAGTTACCAATGGTACGTCACCAAATTGGAAAACTAACGAAAGATAACGAAACGAACGATGGAAATACGCTCTACCCAGATAAGCATTTTTGGTTGCCTCATCCAAACCTTCCACATTATTGATAAAGGTGGTAATAGTATTTGCATATTTTATACCATTATAAGTTTCATCCCAAAAGTAGCTTCTCCAGTCTCCCGCATCATATCCGGCACCACTTGTGGGTGTCATCTGGTTTGCCACATCGCTAAACAAGGCTGAATCATCGGTCTTACTTGCTACGGATAGTTCAGAAAATAGATACTCGGTACCGATAGGCACGGAAATATTTCTGTTTTCATAGCTTGTCCAGTAGGAACGAAGGTGACGATCGGCCTGAGCCAACACAGCCTGCATACCCGATTCAGTAGTAAATGTAATCCCCGGCTCGTAAAACGACAGAGGATCAGGCTCCAAAAAGTCATCGGAACAACTGCCGAAAAATAATGAACTACACATTGCGGTTACCAGCCCTATTGCCGATAATCTGTTCTTCATATTCTTATATATCTTTTTCATGTTTTATTACAATTTAGAAGGTTAAGTTTAAACCAAGCGAATAAATGCGGGATGCCAAACCTCCATTGTTGTTGGCTCCTGTTTCAGGATCACCATATTCCCAGTCTTTTTTCCATACGGCTACATTGCGAACCGAACCAAAAATTTTCACATTCTGCACATCGAACCTTTGCAGCCACGCTTTAGGTAAGGTATAGCCTACCGATATATTTTCAAGGCGGATAAACGAGCGATCGTGAAGTCTACCGGCAGTAACTGCACCTGTAGGCCCTTGTGCATTTAAGCGTCCATATTTATTAGTCGGATTATCTATTGTCCAGTATTCTTTTGCATATGTATTCAATCCATTAGTGATTAACGAACCGGCATTATCCTGATTCAAATAATATGTTTCAAGCGATTTATGGCCCATATAAGAATATATGCTAAACGACAGGCTCAGGTTCTTCCATAAAGTAAAATCATTACGGATCGACCAATGAATAGGAGGAGATGTTTTTCCTAAGAATTGCTTATCGTTATCATTATATACCGGTGAAGTAGAACCATCGGCATTTACCTTATCATCGGCAGTATAGGAATTTTCCACTTTAGGATCGCCGGGTTTCTGTCCATATCTGGCTGCTTCTTCAACTTCATCTGCCTGCCAGATTCCGGTTACTTTATAATCCCAGATTGTACCGATAGCCTGCCCGATAAACCAACCGTTTGTTTTATCGTCCATTTCTTTTGTACCTACAACTTTTCCTGAAGCATCAAGGACATCTTCATATTGATAATAGAGATGTTTGATTTCATTCTTGTTATAAGAAAAACCAAAAGTTGTTCTCCATTCAAAATTGTCAGTCTTCATGTTGAGGGAGTTAATCGCAAACTCCACACCTCTGTTCTGCACCTCACCCAGATTGGTACCTATGCCTGAAAAACCTGTAAATCCAGGCAAACGCTGAGTCATTATCATATCGTGTGTAGTAATTGTATAATACTCAAGGTTACCAGTGATACGATCGTTTAGGAAACCATAGTCCCATCCGAAGTTCCAAGCCTCTGTCTTTTCCCATTGCAAGCCGGGATTCGCCATACGGTCGATACGCAAATAGTTCATGTTAACCAAATTACCGGAAGCATCCAGGTATCCTTGTTTTTTGTCTGTCACAAGATTGGCTATTGACACATATGGATTTTCAAGTGAACGGTTACCGTTTTTACCCCACGACACACGTAATTTCCCTGAGCTCATTGGTTTCCATTTGAAAAAATCTTCATTTACAAATGACCAGGCAAGTGCTACCGACGGGAAAGTAGCATGAGGATTATTTTGTCCGAATGCAGAGTATCCATCACGGCGAACCGAAGTTGTCAGCATATACTTGTCATCATACGAATAAAATAAACGAGCTAAGAGAGCATCAGCCGTATAATGCGTATCTTCTGACGAATAAGAACTTTTTGTTTTATCTCCGTCCTTTGTATTATGGAAGCCCAATGCATCTGATGGTAAAATATTGCGAGCTTCTATTCTGTCTTTCCAATATCTTTGTTCTTCAGCCTCCTGAACTAAAGTTACATTTACTTTATGTTTTTGAGCAAAAGTATAATCCCAATTGATTGTATTGTTAATAGACCAGTCGAAGCGTTTTGCCTGCTCACGATTTACCAGACCACCGGTACTTACCCAGTCGGGATGTTGAGAGGATTCGAAGTAGCGATCGAAGAAATATTGATAACGAGGTGAACCATTAAAGGAATAAGTAATATTGAAAGGTAATTTCACTTTTGCAGTAAAAATACTGTTCAATACCTGATAGCCTTTTTCCAATTCCATATACTGACGGTTGTAATCATAGTTCCATCCATAATTCTGACTGGCTCCCATCGGACGATATACTAAGTTACCATCACTATCGCGGTAAGATGCATATGGGCTAAGCCGTACCTGATTGGCATCCCAGTAGTTATGACCTAATCCGGGTTGGATATCGCCATCGCTACGATCCTGGAAGTTTACATTAGCACTTATCTCTAACCATTTAGTTACTGTTCCTGTAAGTTTCAGATTGGCGCGGACAGATTGATACTCATTACCAACAACGGCACCTTCGTTTTTAAGGTAACCAAGAGACATATAATAGTTCATCCGTTCACTGGCTCCCGACACACTCGCATTATAATCCTGATTGATACCCGTACGGAAAGTATGGTCGTACCAGTCGAAGGAATTTCCATCAATATAGTTCTGAAGCACAATGTCACTCAGGTTTAAGCGTCTGCCGTATATACTGGCATCGGATTCACCCGTTGCATTGGTCGTATATCCCCGCCAGGTATCAGGCGAAACTCCGTATTGAGATAAATTGTTCGGATTGTCATAATATCCATATTTGCCTTTAGTAGTACCTGTCTGATAGGCTTCGTATTTACCCGTTTCGGAGTTCACTCCGTAGGTACCGGTTTTGTACCAGTCTTCACGATATTGCATATAACCATCAGGGCTAAACACTTTACGATAATCGCTCTTGGTAGTGACACCGAAGTTTGCACTAACATTTACGACGGGCTTACCCATCTGCCCTTTTTTGGTAGTAATGATAATAACTCCACTTGCAGCTCTCGCTCCATATACGGAAGCCGCCGAAGCATCTTTCAATACATCGATCTGTCCTATATCATCAGGGTTGATTTCCGACAATTCACCGTAGAACATCATTCCGTCGAGGATAATCAATGGGTCATTGTGCCCACCTCCGGTACTTACCGAACGCTGACCACGTATCTGCATAGAACCTCCACCTTTGGCATCGGCACTATAGCCGACTGACAGACCTGGGGTTCCACGAAGAATGTCCTGAACTGTCTTTGGATTTTCGTTCGCCAACCTGTCGGGACGAACCTGTACGATAGATCCTGTCAGGTCTTTCTTTCGCATTGTCCCGTAACCGATAACTACGACCTCATCCAACATCTTGGAATCTTCTTCCAACTTTATTAGAAAACTCGTTTGGTTTTCAACATTTACTTCCTGTTTGATGTACCCTACATAAGATATCACAAGTGTAGAATTAGCCGCAGCCGGCAGTGTAAATTTCCCGTCGATATCGGTTACAGTACCTACGGTCGAGCCTTTCACCACGACAGATACGCCGATAAGGGCTTCACCTGTATTTGCATCAGATACTGTACCTTGCACCGTTCTATTTTGAGCAAATATTCCGGGTGAAAAGGTTATTAATGCAAACAACAAGAAAAATGAGAAGAAAGATTTTGGTACTGCCTTTCCGCATACCTCACTTTGCTTTTTTAAATAAGTATATTTTCCCATAGTAATTAAGTAATTAAATAAGTAATAGGTTAGTTTTTTCTCTTACAATTGATCTGCTATAGTATTCATATGAAACCAGTATGACTAAAAAAAATACAGAAAACCCCTATCCCGGATATTTTTCCCGATCCGGAATAAGAGTTTCCTGTATCAAATAATATAATAAGATGTAATAATCCTGAGAAGAATTCTTTCTCCGGACTATAAATTGGTTTATTTTTATTATATTCTCTCTCTCTCTCT
>NZ_GL891983.1:167697-396291 GCF_000213555.1 Dysgonomonas gadei ATCC BAA-286 | reverse complement strand
GTAACAGAAGCGATGTATTTACAAACTACCCGTATAGCTGACCTGGAAGCCTTTATCTATTAACAGTTCGTAGATATCCTTACCCCGCATACACTGCTTCTTCAGGCCCATAGCACGTTTACGAGCGTTCTTCTCTAAACAGTCGTCTATTAAATCTTTCAGGCTACCGACAATAACACGGCGGCCTCGCCGGGAACTGTTATAATGGGGGGGGATTGTTAATACCGATTCCAGAGAGGATTCAGGATCATCACAGTTTAATGCGGCTTCATACTCGGCTATGACTTTATGAACGGTCTTACGGCTGACATCCAACTCCCTGGCTATAGCCCGTTTACTGTACCCAACCGTGCGGTACATGTGAATAATTGTTTGTTTTTCCACCATTGTTATCATTTTAGCCTCTGTGTTGGTTAATACACAAAGGAATTTATAATGTTAATATTTGTTAGTAAAATGTAGAGCTTTATTAGATGCTCTCACACATTTTACTTAACTGGTGGTATACTTTTAAATTATTTTAGTGGACTACTTTTCAATTATATTATACAGGCGAGAACAAAAAGAAATATATAGCCCCACACGAATTTGAAGCACCGCTTTTGAAATGGGCATTTGAACAAATCGCATCCAGTAATTTCAATACCGAACAGATTTGGAAGATGGTACGGGAAAAAGCCAATGGCAAAGGTCGGTTCAACAAAAACAGTTTTTGGATAGCTGTACGAAACCCGTTGTACTGTGGTAAAATAGTCATTCCTCCCTACAAAGAGGAAAAGGGATATTTAGTGCAAGGGCAACACGAGCCGTTAATCAGTGAAAAGCTGTTTGACGATATACAGGAAATTCTCGATGGTAGAAAAAGGGAAATAAAGCCTAAAATAGTGGCTATGGAAAACCTACCGCTTAGAGGGTTTATTAAATGTCCTAACCCTAATTGTAATAGGATGCTTACAGGGAGTGCATCAAAGGGCAAGATGGGGGTCTACTACAATTACTATCATTGCACTTCCGCCTGCGGAGTACGGTTCAAAGCCGAAACCGCCAATGAGGCTTTCCTAAAGCAATTACGGTATATGTCGCCAAAAGAGGGCATGGTCGAGGTTTTTATCGAAGCCTTTATAAAAGACTTCAATAATAAAACCAAAGCCCAAAACACGGAACGGGCAAATATCATAGGTGAGATTGATGCTTTGAACAAACGCTATCAAAACGCACTTTTAAAGAATGCCGATGGAGAAATGGCAGACGATGATTTCCAAGAAGTAAAGAAATTGACCAAAGGAAAGATTGAGGTTTTAGAAAAGAGATTGAACAACTTGGCAGTAGTGGGAACGGAGATAAAAGACTTGGTAGCTTCTGCCTTAAAAAAGGTCGCAAACATTGATAGACGCTATGAAAACGGCGATATTGAAGAAAAAAGGCTTATAGTGAGTTCGATGTTCCCCGATTTTTTGGAATTTGACGGAACACAACATCGAACTCCGAGACTAAATTCTGCGATTGCTCTTATCTATCAGAATAACAGCAAGTTACAGAGCAAAAAAAATGGGACAAGTCTTTCTTTTTTAGACTTGTCCCTACAGGTGACCCCGGAGGGGCTCGAACCCTCGACCCATTGATTAAGAGTCAATTGCTCTACCAACTGAGCTACGGAGTCTTTTTGGTAGGTGCAAAAGTATAATAATTATTCTTTTTAAGGAAATTAATCTCTAAAAAATATTCTTCATATGGATTATTTTATCCCGGTTTTGTCAAAATATATAGGTATTTGAATGAAATTACATACCTGTTTATGCCCTTAAACGGTATTTTTGTATCATGTAATAGTCTGAATTTACCTTAAAATATAAAACAGGGGAAAAACCATGAAATACGTTTCCATATTACTCAGCACGCTATTTTTATTAATTTGCCAGATATCTCACGCGCAAAATAAAACGATAGATTTAAAAGGGCAGTGGCGGTTTCAGATAGACAGGTCTGATATAGGGGAGAAAGAGAAATGGTTTAGTAAAAAACTAAACGATAATATCTATTTGCCGGGCTCCATGACCGAAAATCACAAAGGAGACGATGTCACGCTCACAACGCAATGGACAGCCAGTATATACGACAGTTCGTTTTTCTTCAATCCGCGGTTGGAAAAATTCCGTAAACCGGACAACCTTAAACTTCCGTTTTGGCTTACTCCTGTAAAATATTATGTGGGTGCGGCATGGTATCAGAAAGATATGATTATTCCGGCAGATTGGAAGGGAGAACGGATTACTTTGTTTTTGGAGCGTCCACATACGGAATCCCGCCTATGGATCAATGAAAAAGAAGTCGGTATGGATAACTCTCTTTCCGTTCCTCATATTTTTGATATCAGCAAATTTCTTAAAACAGGAAGTAATACTATTACTTTACGCATCGACAATCGTACAAAAGATATAGATGTCGGCAAAGATTCACACAGTATAACCGACCAGACACAAGGAAATTGGAACGGAATAGTAGGCAAACTGGAACTGCAATCCACACCTGTGACTTATATAGACGATATACAAATATATCCCGACCTGAAAAATAAGAAAGTATTGGTAAAACTCACCATCATAGGTCAGTCATCAGGTCAGATAACACTTAAAGCGCAAAGTTACAACGGAGAGAAAGTACATACGGTAGAGCCGGTTTTACAAAATTATACAGCTAGAAGTAAATCTACAAAGATGGAACTTGAACTGTCGATGGGCGATGATATGCTTAGCTGGAACGAGTTTCATCCCAATTTGTATAAATTATCCGTTTCGTTAAAAACGTCGAAAGGAACAGATACAAAAGAAGTCCGCTTTGGTATGCGTGAGTTTACGGTAGAAGGGAAATATTTCTATGTAAATGGCCGGAAGACCATGCTTCGCGGGACTGTCGAAAATTGTGTTTTTCCCCTTACAGGCTATGCTCCTATGGATGTGGAGTCTTGGGAAAGGGTTTTCCGTATTTGCCGTAGTTTCGGGCTTAATCATATGCGTTTCCATTCATTCTGTCCCCCCGAAGCAGCAATGGAAGCTGCCGATTTAACCGGCTTTTATTTGCAACCCGAAGGCCCTAGCTGGCCTAATCATGGCTCGTCTTTAGGCGACGGTCGTCCAGTAGATGATTATCTGTGGAAAGAGGCCGAGCGTATAGTGAAACAATATGGCAATTACCCTTCATTCTGCATGTTTGCTATAGGCAATGAACCCCGAGGGCGTTGGGTGCCATGGGTAAGTAAGTTTGTCGATTATTGGAAAGAAACGGATACGAGACGTGTTTACACAGGTGCTTCGGTGGGGAATAGCTGGGCATGGCAGCCTCGCAATCAGTTTCATGTGAAAGCAGGGGCCAGAGGGCTTGCATGGGATAATCAACCGGAATCGAATTCGGATTACTTATCGCGTATAGACACTGTAAAACAGCCCTATGTGTCGCATGAAACAGGGCAATGGTGCGTATTTCCCGACTTTTCGGAGATAAAGAAATATACAGGGGTAATGCGTGCCCGTAACTTTGAACTGTTCCGTGAAGATTTGTCCGACAGGCACATGGGAGATTTAGCCCATGATTTCCTGATGGCTTCGGGTAAATTACAGGCATTATGTTATAAACACGAAATAGAAAAGACATTGCGTACTCCCGAATATGCAGGATTTCAGTTATTAAGCCTGAATGATTACTCGGGGCAGGGTACCGCTCTGGTTGGTGTATTAAATGCTTTCTGGGAAGAAAAAGGATATATCGATGCCGGCGAATTCCGTAAGTTTTGTGCGCCTACCGTCTTATTGTCCCGCATGGATAAATTTACATTTAAAAATGACGAGACAATGACCGCCCGTATCGAGGTCGCTCATTTTGGAGAAAATGTATTGAGACAACAATCGGTCAAATGGCGTATAACGGATACTTACGGGAAAACACTGGCGAAAGGGAAACTTCCGCCCAAAGATGTTCAGATAGGCAACTGTCAGCAGTTGGGCACAGTCTCTTTTGCACTTCAATCAATCGATAAAGCACAGAAACTAAATCTTGAGATATCGTTCGATTGTACGGATGTTTCCAATAATTGGGATTTCTGGGTATATCCGGCACAGTTACCGGAAGCGGATACTTCGGATATATACATAACCAACCTGATAGACGGACAAACAAAAAGCGTATTGGATAAAGGAGGTAAAGTCCTCCTGCTTTTAGCCGGAAAAGTAGAACAGGGCAAAGACGTCGTACAATATATGACCCCTTCGTTCTGGAATACTTCATGGTTCAAAATGCGCCCGCCGCATACAGAGGGTTCATTGATAAATAATTATCATCCTGTATTTAAAGATTTTCCTACAGACTTCTATACCGGATTGCAGTGGTGGGAGCTGGTGCAAAAAGGGCAGGTAATGGAGATGAATAATTTCCCTGCCGGTTTCCAGCCGATCATTCAGCCGATCGATACCTGGTTTGTCAACCGTAAATTAGGTACATTGTTTGAAGCCAACGTAGGTAATGGTAAAATAATGGTATGCAGTGCCGATATTACGACCGAACCGGATAAGCGTATTGTAGCAAGGCAGTTGTATTATTCGATAATAAACTATATGAATACAATTCATTTTGTACCCGAAAATTCAGTACAACTGTCAATTATAGAGGACTTGTTGAGGAATGAAGGCGAGCGTATCAATACACATACAACAGATGCTCCGGATGAGTTGAAAAATATTATAAGATAATAGCATGAAGAAAATATTAGCAGTCGTTTTACTGTTGACAACATTCATAAATTGTACTCAGGATAAAGTCATAACCGACTGGCCCGAAGTAACAAAAGAAGCAAAGCCGTGGACCCGTTGGTGGTGGATGGGGAGCGATGTAGATTCTGTGAATCTAACTTACAATCTAGAGGAGATGGGTAGGGCCGGAATCGGGGGTGTGGAAATTACCCCTATCTATGGAGTCAAAGCCCGTGAAAGCCATTACATCGATTATCTGACTCCAAAATGGATGCAAATGTTAGCTTTTACCGAATCGGAAGCCAACCGTTTGGGGATGGCGGCAGATATGAATATGGGCACGGGATGGCCGTTCGGAGGGCCTGATATTACAATGGAGGATGCTGCTACCAAAGCAATCTTTCAGCAATATGAGCTGAAAGGAGGACAGGAACTGAAAAAATCTGTTCAGATAAAGGATGATAAGCAAAAGGAAGTTGCTTATCTGAGCAAACTGATCGCTTATTCTTCAAAAGGAGAAAAACTGGATATAACCGACAAAGTAGGCTCTGACGGAAAACTGATGTGGATAGCACCTGCAGGTGATAATTGCAAACTGGTTGCTTTGTTTATAGGGAAAACATTCCAGCAGGTAAAACGTGCTGCCCCCGGCGGACAGGGATACGTTCTTAACCACTTTGATGCAGATGCGGTACAACGCTATTTAGGTAAGTTTGACAAGGCTTTTACTGATAATAAGGTATCATTTCCGCATAGCTTTTTCAACGATTCGTATGAAGTATATGGCGGGGATTGGACACCGGATCTACTTGATCAGTTCGAGCGAAGGCGTGGATATAAACTACAGGATTATTTTCCCGAATTGCTGGCAGATGGAGCGACAGATATCTCTGCACGTGTCATTTGCGATTACCGTGAAACTGTAGGCGACATGTTGCGGGAAAACTTTACTCAGGCATGGACTACCTGGG
This sequence comes from Dysgonomonas gadei ATCC BAA-286, assembly GCF_000213555.1. Lineage (GTDB taxonomy): Bacteria > Bacteroidota > Bacteroidia > Bacteroidales > Dysgonomonadaceae > Dysgonomonas > Dysgonomonas gadei. The sequence continues at coordinate 390,581 of NZ_GL891983.1, read as the reverse complement.
CACATTCACGCAATACGACTACTAAGAATCAGGCTCACGGGTCACCTGCGAACTTGCTGGATTTGTATGCCGCGGTGGATATTCCCGAATGTGAATCTTTCGGTATCACCGATTTTGATATTCCTTATCTGCGAAAAGATTCCATACGTAAACAGAACGATGGAGATCCTACCACACTGAAGTACGCGTCTTCGGCTGCTCATATAACAGGAAAGAAATACACTTCTTCCGAAACATTTACCTGGCTGACAGAGCATTTTCGCACATCCTTATCGCAGTGTAAGCCGGAGATCGACCAGATGTTTACATCAGGTGTAAACCATGTATACTTTCATGGCTCTACCTATTCGCCGAAAGATGCGGCATGGCCGGGCTGGAAATTTTACGCTTCGGTGGATATGTCTCCGACGAATTCTATCTGGTGCGATGCTCCTGCGTTTTTCAGCTATATAACAAGGATACAGTCGTTCTTACAGGAAGGGACTCCGGATAACGACTTCTTATTGTATTTGCCAATGTATGATATTTGGAAAGGGCAACGCGGAAATTATTTTACCACCTTTGCCATACATGGAATGCGCGACCGTCTTCCTGATTTTTGCGGGGCTGTGGAACAAATAATGGCTAATGGCTATGATCTGGACTATATTTCGGATCGTTTTATACAAACAACCACCATAGAAAACGGATTGCTGAAGACTGTGGGTGGGGCAACATATAAAGCCCTAATACTTCCGGCAGCAAAACTGATCCCGCTTGAAACACTGACCCGGATTCAGAAACTGGCGGAACAAGGCGCTACGGTAATTTTTGCCGAACAATATCCTTCCGATGTTCCGGGATTATCCAATCTGGAAGAAAGGAGAGCAAAGTTCTCTTCGGTATTGAAGTCGTTCCCGGTTATAAGTTCATTCGATAAAGTTTCTGTGAATGCCTTAGGGAAAGGAAAAATCATTACAGGAAATGATTATGGGAAAATATTATTGGAATGCCATATCAACAAAGAAATGTTTGTGTCTGAACTTGGCGGGCAACTTATTCGCCGCAAGAACGTTACCGGATATCACTATTTCTTTACTATGCTGAAAAATAAACGTGTAGACGACTGGGTAACTTTGGGTGTAGATGCAGAAAGTGCTATGTTCTTTGATCCGATGACAGGCCAAAGGGGCAAGGCGGCTATAAGAAAGCGGAATGGAAAAACAGAAGTTTACATGCAGTTGCAACCCGGGGAATCCATTATCCTGAAAACATTTACTAACGCCAAAATAACAACGGATAATTGGGATTATTACCAACAGACAGGGAATCAAACGGAACTGAAAGACGGATGGGAGATGAACTTCGTAGAAAGTGAGCCTGCCATTGATGAAACCTTCAAATTACAAACATTAGGCTCATGGACAGAACTGGATAATGACGAACTTAAAAAGAATATGGGGACTGCCCGATACACAATAAAATTCAATTTTAAGAAATCTATAAACCAAGATTACCGTTTGTGTTTGGGCGATGTCCGTGAAAGTGCAAGGGTATGCGTGAATGGGAAAGATGCAGGCACGCTGTTCGCCGTACCATTCGAAACAAATATCGGGCAATTGCTTATCAACGGGGAGAATACTTTGGAGATTGAAGTTACCAACCTGCCTGCCAACCGTATTTCCGACTATGATAAGCGGGGTGTTGAATGGCGCATATTTCAGGAAATAAACTTTGTAAGCATCACTTATAAAGATGTGCGTTTCGATACGTGGAATCCTGTTCCGTCAGGATTATTAGGTCCGGTAGTAATAAAAGAATTAAGAAAAATACAACCATGAAGAAGACGTTTTTATTGACCTTCCTTTTGCTTTTAAGGCTTGGCCTCACAGCCCAAAATCCGGATAGGTTTAATCCGAAAGACCTTACGATAGTGGGGACTTATTATTATCCCGAACATTGGGACGAATCGCAATGGGAGCGTGACCTGAAACAAATAAAGGAGCTCGGCTTCGATTTTGTGCATTATGCCGAATTTGCATGGGCGCAGCTCGAACCGGAAGAAGGTGTATATGATTTTGCATGGCTCGACAAGGCTGTAGATATTGCCGATAAAAACGGATTGAAAGTGATTATGTGTACATCCACGGCTACCCCTCCCGTATGGCTTGTACGCCAGCATCCCGATGTGCTGATAGAACATGAAGACGGTACGAAGATGGATCACGGTGCACGTCAGCACCCCTCGGTTTCCAATAATTTCTATCGGGAATATTCAATGAAGATGATAGAGAAACTGGCGCAGCATTACGGGAATGACAAACGTATAATGGGTTGGCAACTCGACAACGAACCACGTCCGGCACAGGATTACGGAAAAGATGCACAGCAACGGTTTCGTGATTATGTGAAGGCTAAATATCAGACTATAGAAGCCGTAAATAAGGCTTGGGGTACCGCATTCTGGAGTCAGGTATATTCCGGTTTTTCGGAGATAAATATTCCCCGTTTATCACAGATGTTTATGAATTCTCATCAAATACTCGACTACCATCGTTTTACAACAGACGAAATGGCTGGTTTTCTGGATGAGCAGGCGGTACTTATACGTAAATATGCGAGTCCCCAACAATGGATTACTACTAATTACATCCCCGAATATAGTGATGGACATTTGAGGAAAAGCAATGGGCTGGACTTCCACTCCTATACCCGCTATATGGTATTCGGTGAAGATTATGGTATCGGGCGCAAAGGTTATCGTTTAGGGCCGGTGGAAAGAATAGCAAAGGCTAATGACTTTTTCCGCACTATAGACGAGGTGTATGGCGTGATGGAACTGCAACCCGGACAGGTGAACTGGGGCAAGATAAACTCGCAACCATTACCCGGTGCTATCAGGCTGTGGCTGTGGCATGTATTCGCAGGGGGAAGCAAGTTTACATGTACTTACCGTTACCGTCAGCCGATATACGGGACAGAACTTTACCACTATGGTATTGTGGGCCCGGATGGCGTGACACCTACCAAAAGCGGATTGGAATATTCCCGGTTTATAAAAGAGATCGCACAGTTGCGCAAAGAATATAAAGGAGATACGAAAAATCCTGATAGTTATGAAAAACGCCGTACCGCTATTCTTTATAACCATGAGAATGCATGGGAGATGCAGCGAAACAGACAGACAACCGAATGGGACACTGAAAAGCATATAGACAAGTATTACAATGCATTGAAGAATTTCGGGGCACCTGTGGATTTTATAGATGAACGAAATGACTTTTCAGAATATAATGTAATGATCGCTCCCGCATATGAGATGGTGGACCGGGAACTGGTGCTACGTTGGCGGAACTATGTGGAGCAAGGTGGAAATCTGGTCTTAACGAGTCGCACTGGTCATAAATCACGCAACGGACAATTGTTTGAGGCTCCTTTTGGTGAACCTATCTATTCTTTGATAGGAGCAAAGATAGACTTTTATGATTTGCTGCAACCCCGCACTCCCGACCAGATAGCATTCGACGGCCGGAAATATGACTGGACAAGTTGGGGCGAAATATTGGTTCCCGAAGTAAATACAGAAACATGGGCTACATATGAGGGCGATTTTTATGAAGGAAGTCCTGCAATCATCTTTCATCGTTTGGGTAAAGGCACAGTCACTTATGTAGGTGTGGATTCTCAAAATGAGCAGATGGAAAAAGCTGTTTTGAAAAAACTGTATGGCATTTTAAATATTACATTAGCGGATTTGCCTGAGGGATTGCATATCGAATATCGTGACGGTTTTGGAATTGCAGTGAACTATGCGGACAAGACATACTCGCTGCCTTTGCCTGCAAACACAAAATATGTGATTGGCAGTAAGGATATTCCTACGGCGGGAGTATCAGTATGGAAGAAATGATACAATAATCTACTCAGAATATAAAACGGAAATATGAAAAAATATCTATTAGTCTTCTTCATCATAGTTTCAGTTTTAGGTTTTAAAACTGTGGACAGACCAATAACTATATTTATAGCGGGAGATTCTACTGCACAGACTTATAATGAAGAGAAAGATGGCCTGATAAAAGGATGGGGGCAGATGTTACCTTTGCTTTTCTCTGACAATGTAAAGGTTGTAAATCATGCTATGGGAGGCCGCAGCACCAAGACATTTATAAGTGAAGGCCGCTGGGACAGGTTATTGTCGGAGGTAAAAGCCGGGGATTACGTTTTTATCCAGTTTGGACATAATGATGCATCTACCCGTCCGGACCGGCATGCATCGTATGATGACTATCGGAAGAATCTCGTTAGGATGGTTGAGGATGTAAAAGCTAAGGGTGGTAATCCTGTATTGCTGACATCCGTTGTAATGCGCACTTTTAGGGATGGCTCGCTTATCGATGACCGTTTGAAAGGATATCCTGTAATCACTCGCCGGATAGCTAAAGAATATGATGTGCCGATGATAGATATAAATCTCAAGACACGTGATTTTGTTACGATGCTGGGAGATGAGGACTCCAAACCTTATTATCGTTGGGTGGAGCCTGGAATAGATCATGCGAAGCCTGAAGGGTTGAAAGATGATACGCATATGATGGAAAAGGGAGCGAAGCAGATTGCCTGTTTTGTGGCAGAGGGTATAAAGGAATTGAATTTGCAGGGATTGAGTGAATATGTGAGATTAAATAATGATTGATATATTTAATGTTCTATTTTTTCTAACGCGCCAGCCGGCTTGTATTTGGCTCCGCCGATTTGGCTAACGCCGATTTTCAATTCCGCTTCGCTCCAATTCATTTTGCCTTGATGCAAAACGAAACAAAAAATCAAGGCTGCATCCCCTCGGCGACCCAAAACCGCAGTTTCGGTGGGGCAAAATAATACGGAATCATTTATAGCCGGATTATCAGCCGTGTATAGCAACTACCGTATTTTGCCCTACACCTCCGCTTTGCGGATTGGGTACCCCGCCTGAGGGACGAGGCCGGAATCGCGATGCGGCGACAGGACAGAGTCTCTTCAGGCTTTAGCCCCACGTGCGTCAGCCGACTCGTAACTCGTAACTGCCCACGGGGCGTAGTAACTTGTAACTAAAAATAGAACATTTTTATACAATAATAACTCTATTATAGAACTAAAAAGAACAGAGAAAAATGAAGAAATTAATTAACCTTATTCTATTACCACTACTTCTTTTCTCCTGTGTAGGAAAGCAACAAACGATAGAAGTCGAAGTCGCAAAACCTGTATATTTATTCTCTTATTTCAAAGGAAATGGAGACGGCTTGCATCTGGCATATAGCAAAGACGGGATGAAGTGGGAAATATTGAATAACGACTCCATTTACCTGAAACCTGAAATTGGGAAAGACAAGCTGATGCGTGACCCAAGTATAGTTGAGGATGAAGAAGGTACCTTCCATATGGTATGGACATCGGGCTGGTGGGATCAGGGTATCGGTTATGCATCGTCCAAAGATTTGAAAACATGGTCGCGACAAATGAATATTCCGGTTATGGAAAAGTTTGAAGGAACGAAGAATACATGGGCACCGGAACTATTCTATGATAAGAAAGACAAGACTTTCTATATCTTTTGGGCCTCGACTATACCCGGTGCGTTTCCGGATCTGCCTACTTCCGAAAGCGAGAAGGGATTGAATCACAGGCAATATTATGTAACCACTAAGGATTTCAAAACGTTCAGTGATACCAAGCTGTTTTTTGAACCCAGGTTCAGTGTAATTGACGGAGCGATACTGGATAAGGACGGGATTTATTATCTTTTTGTAAAGAATGAAAATTCAAGTCCGGCAGAAAAGAATATCCGTGTAGTATCCAATGATGAACCTTTCGGTTTTCCTGCTACGGTGTCGGAACCTATTACAGGCGATTATTGGGCGGAAGGGCCTGCGCCGCTACAAGTTGGAGAATATGTGTATGTGTATTTTGATAAATACAGGGATCATAAATATGGGGCGGTAAGGTCGAAAGATATGAAAGTATGGGCGGATGTTTCCGATTCGATTGTTTTTCCTGCAGGAGTACGGCATGGTACAGCTTTTACCGTTTCTGAAGACATATTGAGTGGCTTATTAGAGTAATTATATTATAAAACTTTATCTATATATAGCTTTTAGCCGTTAGCTAATAGCTATTAGTTCTTTGAAAAAATTAATTAGCAAATGAGAGGAAAGGTGTAACCTTTGTTACCTTTTAACAAGTAATGAGTTTTAAGTACTAAGTTGAAAGAACTGTATTTCTGTTTACGGTAAAGTCACTTATGTGATAACTTAAGCTAGCGGCTATCAGCTAAAAGCTGAAATATGTGTAACCTTTGTTACCTTTTACGAAAAGTTGTAGGGGTAATCCCTTGTGGTTGCCCATTTGTCACATAACGGGCGAAAGATGTTTGGCTCCGCCGATTTTCAATTCACCCCTACAAAAGCACATAAATGTGTTACCTTTGTTACTTTTTGTGCTGGAAGTGACAGAGGTAATATAGTATAAAAAGTGTTACTTTTGTTACCTTTTAGCATTCGTAGATTTACTCTTTCTGATTTATCGGTTGACCATATTTCGATGGAGAACATTTATACTGGGCTTTGAAACATTTGCTGAAATAGAACGGATCATCAAAGCCTACCTTGTAAGATATTTCGGATACAGTAAGGTCTCCCTGTAAGAGGAGTTCGGCAGCCCGTTTCAACCGCTTTATCTTTATGAGTTCGTTGGGCGAAAGTCCGGTTATGCCTTTCACCTTTTTATAGAAAATGGTACGTCTTTGTTTCGCTAATTCGGCGAACTTATCTACAGAAAACTCTGTGTCGGCAAGATGTTCTTCCAGTATTTTATCTATCAGGTTGAAGAATTCTTTATCCTTGTCTGTAGATGTAATCAGGTTACCATCGAGAACATACTCATTCGAAAAACGTTTTTTCAGTTGTTCCCGTTGTTCAATGAGTTTAAACACTCTGGTTACAAGATATTTCAGACTGAATGGCTTCATTATATATGCATCGGCCCCGCTCTGGATACCTTCCAGTTGATGTTCTATCGACGAATGCGCCGTTAACAGAATGATAGGAATATGGCAGGTCTGGAAATCCTCTTTCAGTCTTCGTGTCACTTCAAATCCATCCATGGCGGGCATCATTACATCGCAGATAATAAGGTCAGGGTTTATTTCGATTGCTTTCTGTAAACCTTTTTGTCCGTCTTCGGCAACTTCTACCATAAAGTATTTGCTGAATTCATCGATCAGGAAATTGCGGATATCATCGTTGTCGTCAATTATCAGCATCTTATAATTGGAGAGTGTGGAATCGTCTATATCCGGTAACTGGATGTTTTCGGTATTGTCTGATGGATATAGAATCTTGCTGTTACTATCTGTAGGGAGAATACCGGAATGAGTTGGTGTGATGAAATTCTCGCCTTTGTAAGTATCCTTGTTTGCAGATATCTCGACATTGAATATGGAGCCTTGCTCTTCATTATTCTCGTACCAGATTTTGCCCTTATGCACATCGACAAACTCTTTTACCAGAGACAGGCCTACACCCGTTCCGGATGATGAAAAGTTGATTTGCATAAAACGGCTGAAGAGCATATGCTGTTTGTCTTTGTCTACACCTATACCGTTATCTTTCACCTTGAAAAGACATACTTGCTTTTGCCGGTCGATAGAAATTATAAGGTCTATTTGTCCCCCGTTAGGAGTAAACTTGAATGCGTTGGATAGCAGGTTATACAAGATCTTATCTACCTTGCGGCGGTCGATAAACATCTGATATGAGTGGGTATCACTGATAAATGAGTATTCTATTTTCTTCTGATTGGCGGCTTCCTGAAAATTGAAATATATGTCTTTGGAGAACTCAATGATATCGGTATCCTCCAAATCGAGTGTCAATACATTGTTCTGAAGTTTTCGGAATTCTAATAGCTGATCAATAAGCCGGGTGAGTATGACGGAGTTTCTACCCAGAATGTTTATCTGTTTCATCGCATGCGGAGATACACCTGTTTGTTCATTCAGATTTTCTACAGCCCCCCTGATCAGCGTCAGCGGGGTTCTGAACTCGTGGGATATGTTGGTAAAGAAACGTAGTTTATGGTTTGTCAGCTCTTTTTCTAACTTTACGTTATTATTAAGCATATTAAATTTATAGATAAGCTTGAACGCGATGTATAAGAGGAGCATTACTAACAGGCCATAAATAATATAGGCGTACCACGATTTCCAGAAAGGAGGTGCAATAATGATTTCAAGCCGGGTGACTTCTTCATTCCAGATTCCGTCACTGTTTGTCCCTCTTACTTTGAATATATATTTTCCCGGTGAAAGGTTCTTGTAGGTAGCTGTATTATAATGGCTTATTGCGCTCCATTGCTTATCATAGTTTTCCAGCATATAGACGTACCTATTCTTTGCCGGGTCTTTTAATACTAAGGAGGCAAATTCGATGGTGAATGTATTCTGCTTATAGTTTAGGTTTATTTCATCGGAATAGCTTATCGATTGTTTCAGGGGGGAGCCTTTCTTTCCGGCCTCAACTTTGACATCATAAATAAAAAAGTCCGTCAACGTAACAGGCGGGGTATTTTGGTCGGGCACGAACGATTCGGGATTGAAAACGATTAGTCCATCGAGGCTACCCCATAGCATATTACCGTTTTTATAGTGGATATTTGCATTCTCATTGAAATGATTGCCGTATGTTTTCTCAGAAAACTGATAGATTATGAATGTGTTTGTATGCTTATTAAACTTGGTTATCCCACTTTCTGTGCTGATCCACAGATTATGCTCTTTGTCTTCTTGTATACCTGATACGAAATCTCCGGACAAACCGTTTGCAGTAGTATAGGCTATAAAATGTTCATCATATTCTGCGGTAGCTGGAACAAACTTATTTAGTCCGCCTCCGGCAGTACCTATCCAGATGATGCCCTCTCCGTCTTCAAATATCGTCTTTATATCATTGCAGTTAATACCGTTTTTCTTATTCAGATTCATACGGTACGTTTTATAGGCTTTGGGATTCTTTATCAACTCTTCCGGATTGAATAAAATGATGCCGTCACTACTTCCCGCCCATATACGGTCTTTACTATCCTGATATATATATCGTATATAACTACGGTTGCCATCGTCGAAGAAGAAGCGTTTGAATTTAATACCGGCGGGTGTATCTTCTGCGAGGTTTATTCCTCCTCCGAAAGTACCTATCCACATACGGTTTTTATTGTCTTTGCAAATATTGAAAATGGTATTGTAGCTTAGCGAATTGGTATCTGTTTCTATATTCGTGTAGTGAGCTATTTCTTTGTATGTAGCCAGGTCTATGATGTATAAGCCTTTTCCTTTAGTCCCTACCCACATTCTTTTCTTGGAGTCTTCGGTCAAAGTATAAGGATTCATATCTTTATATATACATCTTCCGGCTTCCAGGATGTCTTCATATACATATAAGCTGCCATTCTTAGTTCCTACCCATGTTTTGTCGAATGCATCTGCATATATTGTGCGCACATTGTTGTTTTTACCAATCGAAGTCTCTATCTCAGGACGGACAACCTGTATATCGTAATTGGGTTTGGTAACCTTAATGATACCGGCATATTCACTTCCAATCCATATATTACCATACCTGTCTTCTGTGATGGAAAGGAGATAATCAGATGCCGGACTGTTCTTGTCGGCGCTATACTTATAGTTGTGTAGAGAGTCAGTTTCAGGATTATAGTAAAATAGTCCATTCCCGTATGTCGTAATCCAGATAAAACCTTTAGAATCTATGAATACATTATATCTTTCCAAGTCGATGATTTGAGCAATAGCCGGCGGTATTAGTTCCATCTTTTTTACTTTTCGGCTATTTTGATTATAATACCAGACTATACCTGAATGATTATACATCCAGATACCCTGATTCTTATCGATTATAAACTCGATGTTACCTGCAAGTTGCGGGTCTTTTGCCCACGCAGGCTTGTCAAATAGGTTGGTACTTATGTTATATGAAATAAGACCCGAGGATTTTGTTGATATTAATAGTTCATTATCGGAGAGTCTGGTCACATCGGAATAAACGTCATTAAGTGTTGAATTGGTCGTTTCCTGAAAAGACTTTCGTTTAATATCATATTCGATGATACCCGACTTTTCAGATATGAAGTATATTTTATTATTAAGTTCTATTGCTTTAGTAAAAGAATGTTTGTTGGAAAAGAGAACATCAGTCCTATCTCTCGATATCATGAACAGGCCGGACTCTCCGCCAACCCATATGGTGGCTTTGGAGTCTTCGAAGAGGAACTTGCAGTCTTTCTTATTTTCTGCACTTTTCTCGGTAAGAAATGGTTTTGTTGAGAATCTGCTTCCAGTTTTGCGTATTCGCAAGCAACCATTAGTATTACCCCATAGCCAGATAGTGCCATCCGTAGCTTCATAGTAGTTTATATAATATGCGTTGTTTTCATGGGTGTGGTTTTGCTCCGAATGGTAATTTATGAAGGAGTCGGAGACAGGATTATAACAGCTAAACTCGTTCTTATATGTCTTGATCCATAGGTATCCGTCTTTGTCCTGGAAGACATCTTTTATACGATGATCGATCAGTGAATTAGGATTGTCTAGCTGAGGTTTATAAGCAATAAGGTTATAGCCATCATATCTATTCAGACCATCTAAAGTTCCTGCCCAAATAAAACCTTTTTTATCTTCAAGAATTGCCCGGACAGTATTTTGCGACAGTCCGTCTTTTGTGCTGATTTGTGTAAACTGCAAGTTGTTGTCTTTTACCGGGAACAATTTTACCGGTAAAATAACGAGGAGAATAATAAAGGTTATGGATTTCAATAGATTCATATGGCTAACAATATTTGAAACTCTTTTCAAAAGTACGAAAACTAATGTTTATTCGAAATCGGGTGACTAATAATCTATAAGATTGAACGATTTTACAGTCGTTGCATCTGCTTGTTCTGCGTAATGAGGATTTCTTCTGTTAAATCGTTTTCTGTAGCCAGTTTGTGAAGTCCGTTTTTGTCGTATTATTTCTTGTTTTATTGCAGCAAAAATGAATTTCCATAACTATGAACAAAAATACATTTTCCTGAAAATATGTTAATCTTAGTTTTGCCGTTGATAAATCGAATATGAAAAACATTAGTTCTGGAAATTAAAGTAGAAGAATTAAACACACGAAACTCAATTACCATTTTAAATTAATATTTATGAGGAATTACCATGGAAAACGGCTCTTAAGAGCCAGAGGTATGTTGACATTGATTCTCGTTTTTATGTCAACATTAGTTTTTGCACAGACGAAGACAGTGACCGGTACAGTTATCGATGATCTGGGAGACGGTGTAATCGGTGCTGTAATAACAGTAAAAGGATCAACAAAAGGAACTGTAACTGATCATGATGGGAATTTTACTGTTGTGGCAGGTGCTCAGGACGTACTCAATGTAAAGCTCATCGGCTATATTGAGCAGAATATTACGGTAGGATCACAAACTCACATTAAAATTGTACTTCAGGAAGATACACAAATGCTGGATGAAGTAGTTGTAGTCGGATATGGCACAATGAAAAAAAGTGATGTGACCGGAGCAATGGCCCGTGTAGGAGAAAAGGAAATGAAAGCGATGCCTGTCAAAGATGCACTACAGGCTATGCAGGGAAAGACAGCCGGTGTGGATATTACATCAAATCAGCGTCCCGGACAAACAGGAAGTATCAGGGTGCGGGGAGTTCGTTCTTTGAATGCAGATCAGGGTCCTTTATATGTAGTAGATGGTATGGTCATTCAATCCGGAGGAATAGATAATATAAATCCAAGTGATATTGAGGCTATTGATATATTGAAAGATGCTTCAGCTACGGCTATTTATGGTTCTCGTGGAGCAAACGGGGTGATATTGGTTTCTACTAAACGAGGAAAGAGTGGGTCTCTATCTGTAAACTATTCGGGTTCTGTAACATTTGAGAAAATGTATGATGTAACAGAAAATATGAGTGCATCAGAATGGCTCGATTATGCCCGTCTGGCAAAATACAATATGGGTACATATAAGTCGGCTACACCATCTTATGAAGCCGATTATGCAACATGGGGTTCGGTTGCTGCTTCATGGGCTAATATTGCTGCCGGTTGGACAAACAATAATACCGTTTGGGATGGAAGTAAAGTCGGTAGTTACGACTGGGCTAGCCATGGCAAACAAAATGCTGTTTCTACAGAACATACAATCAGTATATCCGGTGGTGGTGAGAAGTCGCAGGGTTATGGATCTTTTGGTTATTTGGGCCAGGAAGGGACTCAGCCGGGGCAAAAATATGAACGCTTCACAGCAAAAGTAAATTTTGACGCTTCACCTACAAAATGGTTTAAAATGGGGACATCAATTAACGCTTCATGGGGTGATCAGGATTATGGCTATAATTTCGCAAAATCAGTAACCGGAGCCGGAGATTTTTATTCGGCATTACGCGGTATGTTGGCATGGACAACACCTTACGACGAGAATGGCAGCTATATACGAAATCCTGCTGCAGGTGATGTGAATATTATTAATCCGATAAATGAGCTAAAATATACAGTAAATAATAGACAAACCTTTATTGCAAACGGAAGTTTTTACGGACAACTTGACTTTGGCGAAATGTTCGACCCATTGAAAGGTTTAAAATATCGCATTCAATTTGGACCTGAATTTAAGTACTATCGTACAGGCTCTTTTTATGATGCAGAAGGTATAAATGGTGATGGAAACAATACAGCCTCATACAATAACTATCAGACACGTGCATGGACACTTGATAATCTTGTTTATTATGATCGCAATATCGGTATAGATCATAAATTGGGACTTACATTGATGCAATCGGCATCTGCCTATCATTACGAATATGGTACAATGAAAGCTACAGATGTAGCATCCTCTTCCGAACTATGGTACAATCTTTATTCTGGTGGTGCATTAAGCTCTTTTGGCACAGGTCTTACTGAGACTCAGATGACTTCTTATATGGTGCGTGGAAATTATAGCCTTAAAGATAAATATTTGCTGACAGCTTCTGTCCGTTGGGACGGTGCATCTCAATTAGCAGAAGGACATAAGTGGGCCTCTTTCCCTTCTATGGCTTTAGGCTGGCGTATGGAACAAGAGAAGTTTATGCAGAATCTGGATTTTATCAATGCATTGAAACTTCGTTTTGGTGTAGGAACTACCGGTAACTCGGCAATAGGAGCTTATGCTACCAAAGGAGCTATAAATCAGTTATATTATAATTGGGGTACTACTACTTCTTCTCCGGGCTATGTGGCGTCAGACCCATCTCTCAAAGATCCATCAAAAATGGCCAATTCAGAACTGGGCTGGGAAAGAACTACTCAGTACAACTGGGGGTTGGATTATAGTTTCCTGAATAGCAGGATTAATGGTAGTATTGATATTTACTCTACAAAGACAAAAGACTTGTTGATGGCGATGTCTATCCCTTCTCTTACCGGTTATACATCAACTTATGCAAATGTAGGAGAAACTGAAGGATGGGGTATTGATCTTCAATTGAATACTATAAATGTTCAGACTAAGGATTTTACATGGGCGACTAATATTACATGGTCGAAAGACAAAAGTAAGATTAAAGCGCTTGCAAACGGTAGAATTCAGGATTTGAGCAATGCATGGTTTGTAGGAGAAGAAATCGGAGTCTATTATGACTACGTATATGATGGTATATGGAAAACATCGGAAGCCGAGGAAGCTGCTAAATATGGTCGCAAACCCGGGCAAATAAAGGTGAAGGATCTGAATGACGATGGTGCTATCGATGCTAATAACGACAGGCAGATTGTAGGTACTACACGTCCGGAATGGTCGGGAGGTATAATGAATACATTTAATTATAAAAACTTCGAATTGTCTTTCTTCATTTATTCACGTTGGGGTTTTACATTCAGAAGCGGAGCCGTAACTCTTGATGGCCGTTACCAGATGCGTAAAATAGATTATTGGGTGAAAGATACAAATGAGAATGCAAGGTATTACTCTCCGGGATCAAATGGTGAAGCCGCTGATGTTTATAATTCTTCAATGAATTATGAAGATGGTTCATTTATAAAAATGAGAAATATAAGTTTCGGATACAACTTTGCTCCAAAACATCTGAAGAAGCTGGGAATAAATAATCTGAAAGTTTATGGACAACTCATGAATCCATTTACGATATATTCTAAATGCGATTATCTGGATACAGACCTTTCCAGCTATGACAATAATACGACTTCTACAGGTTCGGCAACGACGATAAAAGGGCTTGTATTCGGTGTTAATATTGGTTTTTAATAAAAAAAGAAGAATAAAATGAAAATAAATAAGATATTAATGGCTTCAGCTATAGTAGGTACATTAGGCCTGTCAAGCCTGCCTTCATGTAGTGAAAGTTTTTTGGATGAAGAATTAACGACGCAGTATAGTACCGACTATTTCAAGACACAGGAAGGACTTGATGCATTGGTTACCGGCGCTTATTCTAAGTTGAAATTCAAATTCAATTACGTTTGGGGAATTAACATGTTCAATTTAGGTGTGGACGAATTTACAGATGCGAATAACTCTATTCCTAGTTACAATTGTTATAGTTTAGACCTGAGTTCCTCGGAAGGTGAATCTCTTTCCCCATTATGGGATAATATGTATGGTGGCATAGAATCAGCCAATACGATTATACAGAATATGCCTCTTTATTACAATCAGAGCAGCGCAACTTACAATACCCGTCTGGGCGAAGGATATTTTATGCGGGGTTATTTTTATTTACAATTAGTAGTTCAGTTTGGAGGCGTGCCACTGAAGTTGGCTCCGTCTACATCTGTTGAGACTTATTTTACTCGTGCCTCTGAAGCAGATTGTTTTGCTCAGGTTATTTCCGATCTTAAAGCTGCGTATGATATATTACCTACAACCCCGTCAGAAACAGGACGCATTACAAAATGGGCTGCTGCGCACTATCTGGCAAAAGCTCACCTGACACGTGCCAGTGAATTGTATTCTTCATGGAATTCTTCTTTGGTCTCTGCGGATCTCGACGCTGTAATAAAATATGGAGGCGAAGTAGTAGCTGCTCATCCTTTGTGTAATGATTTTGTCGAATTGTGGGATTATCAGAAAGCAAACAGTGCAAACGAGAAAGCTACAGAGGTAGTCCTGGCTGCACAGTTCTCTGATGATCAGGCTACATGGGGACGTTATGGAAATCAGATGCATCTGTATTATCCATCGGTGTATCAGGATATTGCAGGTACTGCACGTGATATTTCCGGAGGACGTGAATTCTCGTATGCGCGGGCAACAAACTATGCATTGGATGTATTTGACCGAGTAAACGATTCCCGTTTCTGGAAATCTTTTATCACTAATTATGGCTGTAACACTACAGCAGCAGCGCCAACATGGACTGAAGAAAATGCTAAACTGGGTCCCGCCGGTACAGTAGCCGGTGCTAAACGTTTTGTAGGAGGCGAATTAGCAATTAAATATATTGTAAATAATGCCGGTGATACCCGTTACCAAGCGGTAGCTAACGATGCAACAGGGGTATTGAAAAATGGAGTAATGGAAAATACACATACTTTTGTTCGTTACTTTAAAGGGGAGCCTCAGCAATGGGTTGGAATTCATGGTAATAATGGCTATTATGGAGTGCAAAAACGATCGGTGGCCTTGTCTAAATATCGTGACGGATACCGCATCAGCATTGCATCACAGTTTGGAACACGCGATGCCATTATGGCTCGTTCGGCAGAAGATGTACTAATGATAGCAGAAGCATATATCCGTAAGGGTGAATCAAATTATTCGAATGCAATAACCTGGATAAATAAACTACGCGACCGTGCAGCATATAAGAATGGGGAAGACCGTACAAAACATGTTGATGGTGGTCAATCTTATAAAAATAACTCTTATTGTAATGGTAAAGGTGGAGGTTATTCTGCCGATGGCGCAATTTATTGGGATAAAAATACATATTACGAATCTAACAATATTGCGTCAACTACAGCGGAAACAAAAACATCCATGCTTATAAACTCTGTCAGCGATGTATATAATTCGACAGTAGACACTCCTATTTATGAAAAATTGGGTTGTACTTCCAATGCGGATAAGATGATGTGTTTCTTATTGAATGAACGTACTCGTGAACTTTGTGGCGAAACATACAGATGGGAGGATCTTGCCCGCACCAAGACTCTGGAGGCCCGCTGGAAAGCATTTAATGACGGATATGTCAGAGGTAATACTGCCTTTAAAGCTACGACACACTATTACCGCCCGATACCTCAATCTTTTCTGGACGGTATAACAAATGAGAGCGGAGCAGCTTTAACATCAGAAGAGAAACAACAAATACAAAATCCGGGCTATTAATTATAGCATAGATTC
This sequence comes from Dysgonomonas gadei ATCC BAA-286, assembly GCF_000213555.1. GTDB lineage: Bacteria > Bacteroidota > Bacteroidia > Bacteroidales > Dysgonomonadaceae > Dysgonomonas > Dysgonomonas gadei. The sequence goes on along the minus strand of NZ_GL891983.1, from coordinate 374,135 downwards.
AATAATGAAAAGCCAAGTCCGGTTAATAGCTTTATTAGCCGGACTTATTTAGCCATCCTGTAAATAATTGCTGTTTATGAAATATTATATATTACTTACCTTGTTGTTACTTATTACAACACATCTTGTCTCCCAACCCAATTATGACTACTCTAAGCTCAAAAGGGAAAAGCTAGGACGAGGACTCGTTGCGGTAAAGAAGAATAACAGCACAAATTCTATAAGCTGGCGTTATCTTTCATCTGATGCTTTAGATGCATCTTTTAATATATACAGAAACGGGGAAAAGATAAATGCAGAACCTGTTTCAGGGAAAACGTACTTTGAAGACAAAATACAATCAGATGCAGCCGTTATCTACCAGTTAAAACAAATACGAAAAGGGAAAGAGGTTGATGAACAATCTTACGTATTACCCGCCGATGCACCTATTGGCAACTTAAATATTCCATTAGACATACCTTCGTCAGGTATAACTCCCGACGGACAAACATATACCTATGCACCCAACGACGCTTCGGTAGGAGATGTCGATGGTGACGGAGAATATGAAATAATATTGAAGTGGGACCCTTCAAATGCCCATGACAACTCACATAACGGTTATACCGGAAATGTATATATAGACTGCTACAAATTGAGCGGTGAAAAATTATGGCGTATAGACCTCGGACGGAATATCCGTGCAGGCGCGCATTATACACAATTTATGGTCTACGATCTGGACAATGACGGCAAAGCCGAGATTGTTATGAAAACAGCAGACGGGACTACCGACGGAAAAGGAAATATCATAGGTGAGGCTGATGCCGACTACCGAAATAAATATGGGTTTATAATAGAAGGACCTGAATATCTTACAGTCTTCAACGGGCAAACCGGCGAAGCAATGTCTACAATCGACTATATACCGCAACGCGGCGATGTTAGCGCATGGGGCGATGCCAGAGGCAATAGGGTAGACCGTTTTCTTGCTTGTGTCGCTTATCTCGACGGAGAGTACCCGAGTGTGGTTATGTGTCGCGGATATTATACACGCACTGTTCTCGCTGCCTTCGATTGGCGGAACGGTAAACTTACGAACCGCTGGATATTTGATTCCGATCAGCCCGGAAACGGGAAATATGCCGGGCAAGGCAATCACAACCTCAGGGTAGGAGATGTGGACGGGGACGGATGCGATGAGATTATATACGGTTCGTGTGCAATAGATCACGATGGAACAGGTCTGTACAGCACACAGATGGGGCATGGCGATGCGATGCATATGACAGTGTTCGATCCTCGCAAAAAAGGAATGCAGGTCTGGGATTGTCACGAAAACAGGCGCGATGGCTCCAGTTACCGTGATGCCGCGACAGGGGAAGTCCTTTTTCAGATAAAATCAACCGAAGATGTCGGACGTTGTATGGCTGCCGATATTGACCCTGAGCATACCGGAGTGGAGATGTGGTCGCATTTCAGCAATGGTATTTACAATGTGGATGGGCAGTGTATTAATCCTTCTATAGAAAATGTATCGGTAAATATGGCTTGCTGGTGGGATGGCGACTTGCTGAGAGAGTTGTTGGATAAAGTAAGTATTACAAAATATGATTATAAGAATAAGACATCGAATGTTTTATTTTCTGCCGATGAATGTCTTTCCATCAGTGGAACAAAGGCTACTCCGTGCCTGCAAGGCGATATTATCGGCGATTGGCGCGAAGAGGTGCTTTTCAGGACAAAAGACAATCGGAACCTGAGATTATATGTATCTACACATGATACCGATTACCGATTTCATACGTTTCTCGAAGACCCTGTTTACAGGATTAGTATCGCCACTCAGAATGTAGCTTATAATCAGCCTACCCAACCCGGATTTTATTTCGGGGCCGATCTGGGTAAATGTTTTCCCGTAAAGGATATTATTGTAGATAAGGATTATATAGAACTCAATGCCGGAATGGATTATGACACATATAGCTGGTCGGTAGGAGGAAATGAAAGAATAAGAAAAATAACAACGAAAGATATTCCCGTAGGTAAGAAAACAAAAGTTGAACTGACTGTGACTTACCGTGGATACGAGTTTAAGGACTATGTTTATATAACATTTAAATGATGAATAGATATACTGTAATCTTAATAGTACTCCTTTGCCTGTCCCTTTTTACCCGGGCTTCGGATATCGGCAAGCGTTTTCCTTCTGAGAAATTTGTGATGGTAGATACCCGTACCGGATATACGATAACGGCACTTACAAACGGCACGTATAGCGATGCCAAATTATATCCGACGCATCCGCAATGGACTTCGGATGGGAGGTATATCGTTTTCAGGTCTTCCGACCGTTCGGCAGATAAGCATTCACAGGCATTTGCCGTGTCGGAGGCGACCGGGGAGATTATACAATTGACAGACGGTGAGGGTACTGGTACAGGCAGTCTGAATGTGGCGCGCCTTTCCAATAAATTATATTATTTCAGAACGGAGAATAATGTAAAAACACTGATAGAGCTAAATCTCGATTCATTACTTAATGATAGTTACAGAAATACCATAAAGCAAAAAGAAGCATACGAGCGAGCTATTACAATATTACCTTCCCACCTGGCAGAGTCGGGTGGTTTTACTCTCGACGCCGATGAATCGAAAGCATATGTTGGTGTACGGCTTGTTGGGGCAAAAGTAGAAAAAACAGAAGGTGATAATGAATTCCGTATAGCGCAGGTACCTTCAGGCATAAGGGCTATTGACCTCAGAACAGGAGATATATCTACTGTCGTAGATGTACCTTTTACAATGGGACATGTACAGGCAAATCCTTTTTTTGCAGGAGAAATCCTGTATTGTCAGGAAACAGGAGGTGATGCCCCGCAACGCATGTGGATAACAAAAGCGGATGGCTCGGATAACCGTCCCTTATTTGCAGAAGACGCCAATGATTGGGTAACTCACGAAACATGGGTAGACAGAGATCATGTATATTTCAATGTGATGGGGCATCTACCCCGTTTGCGAAAGAGACCGACCGGCTTATTCCGCATTAATGTGAGAACTGATGAAGTACAACTACTCGGACAATTGGATTATGGTTCAGGGTTCTGGCATTGCGGAGGCACTTCGGATGGAAAGTGGGGAGCATCGGATAATTTCGAAGGGGAAGTTTATCTTATAAACAGTATGACCGGAGAACGGAAGTTGTTAACGGCAAATCACCGGATGAAGCCGGATCATACACATCCTTCGTTCAGTCCGGACAATACGCGCGTACTTATACAGTCGGGATATTTGTCTGATGGCAATAAATTAAGCCTGATGGTGATTAATATAGCACAAGCCATGAAATAGGGAACTTAGACCTAAATTTCTATCTATTTGAATGATTTTACATATATTAATCCCATAAGAAAACCTTTATTTGTAATAAAAAAATACCATGAAGAAACAGGGAATTCTACTCACTTTAAGTTTAATCTTTTTAATCAATAATTTTAATCTCTTCGCTCAAAAGAAGCAGGAAAAAGTAAATGATTTCAATACGCCATTACATCTTTTGACTCCCGATTATAATACTCCATACAGGGAACTGACCGAAAAGGATATAAAAGCATCCTTGGACAGGGTCCTGAAATATCTGGATGAAGCTACTCCGGCACGGGTTGTAGATAAAGATAGCCATAAGGCAATTACCGACTTATCCAAAGTGGATAAAAATGCGATTCTGGAACGTGGCAATTTCCGCCTTGCAAGTTATGAATGGGGGGTAACCTATTCCGGAATGCTTGAAGTGGCGAAGGCTACCGGCGATAAAGCGTATTATAAATATGTGGACGACAGATTCAGATTCCTGTCGGATGCCGCCCCTCATTTCAAAAGACTGATGAACGATTACGGGGTTATCGACCCGCAGATGAAACAGATGCTGACCCCTCATGCGCTCGATGACGCAGGCGCTATGTGTGCCGCGATGATAAAGCTGCAGCAGGATAAACCTGACTATGAGCTGAGAAGTATTATAGACAATTATATGAACTACATCATGTATAAGGAATATCGCCTGAGCGACGGTACGTTTGCCCGTAAGCGCCCGCAAATGAACACGCTCTGGCTCGACGACATGTATATGAGTATCCCTGCGATAGTACAAATGGGAAAACTGACAGGAGACGCCAAATATTATAATGAAGCGGCGAAGCAAATCAAACAATTCTCGGAACGTATGTTTGTGAAAGAAAAAGGATTGTATATGCATGGCTGGGTAGAGTCTATGACAGAGCATCCTGCGTTTTTCTGGGGACGTGCCAACGGATGGGCAGTGCTGACTATGACCGAAGTACTGGATGTATTACCCGAAAACCACCCTGAACGGCAACGCATACTGGAACAGCTGCGTGCACATATCAAAGGAATAGTTTCGTATCAGTCGGGAGAAGGATTCTGGCATCAGTTGCTGGACAGAAACGATTCGTATCTGGAAACGTCGGCTACAGCGATATATGTATATTGTATCGCCCGTGCTATAAACAAAGGCTGGATAGATCCCCTGGCTTACGGTCCGGTAGCGCAATTGGGCTGGAACGCGGTTTCTACCAAGATAAACAGTGCCGGAGAGGTAGAAGGTACTTGTGTAGGTACAGGCATGGCATTTGATCCGGCATTCTATTACTACCGTCCGGTGAATGTATATGCGGCGCATGGTTACGGGCCGGTATTACTGGCAGGAGCGGAAATGATAAATCTGTTGAAAAAATTCTATCCGCGTATGAATGACAGTGCCATACAATATTACACATCTCCGCAGACAACCAAATCTCCTATATTCGGTATTGAAGACTCTACGCGCCCCGATGCGATAGCCTCAGGCAGTTCACGGGTAAACGATAAAGCTCCTGTGATATTCCTTATCGGCGACTCTACCGTGAAGAACGGCCGGGGGAAAGGTGACGGCGGTCAGTGGGGCTGGGGAAGCTTCTTTCAGCAATTTTTCGATACCACACGTATATCAGTGGAAAACCATGCATTAGGCGGACGCAGTAGCCGGACATTCTTTACCGAAGATCTCTGGAATAAGGTATTGCCGGGTATCCGCAAAGGCGACTATCTGTTTATACAGTTCGGACATAACGATGGCGGCCCTCTGAATACAGGGCGTGCGCGTGCTTCACTCAATGGTACGGGGGATGAGTCTCAGGTGGTAATAATGGAACGTAACGGCGGCCCCGAAGAAGTGTTCACTTTTGGTCACTATCTGCGTATCTATATCCGTCAGGCGAAAGCGGTCGGAGCCATACCGGTTGTGCTGTCCCCTACACCCGGCAACAGATGGACAAACGGAAAAATGAACCGTATGACCGAAACATATACCAGATGGGCAAAAGAAGTGGCTCAACAAGAAGGCGTAGAATTTATCGATCTTAATGACCGCACGGCTGATAAATGCGATACAATGGGTGAAGAAAAAGGAAAGCAGCTGTTCGTTGACAGTGTGCATACAACATACGACGGGGCTATCATAAACGGGCAGTCGGTAATAGAAGGCTTACAAAGTCTGAATGGTTTTTCTTTGAACCAGTATATATTGAAATAATAACATATCATGAAAAGACAAGCTTTTAAAATGTATTTGAAACCGGGATTCGAAGCAGAGTATGAGAAAAGACACAACGCTATCTGGCCGGAATTGAAGCAATTACTCAAAGATACAAGCGTATCCGATTATACGATTTTCTGGGATAAGGAAACGAATCTATTGTTTGGTTATCAGGTTATTGATGGCGATAGTTCCTCTCAGGACTTAGGCGGTAATCCGATTGTGCAGAAATGGTGGGCTTATATGGCTGATATTATGGATACGAATCCGGATAACTCGCCCGTATCCATTCCATTGCAGGAAGTTTTTCATATGGATTAAACAGTATATCAAATGAGAAAAACCTGTTACATCTTTCTGTTTCTTTTAAGCTCGATAACTGTTCTCGGACAGCAGACGATTTATAAATTCAACTTTACGGATAAACCTGTAAAAGGTTACGTTTCTGTGCCGTCGAATACTATCTATGGCGAAAATTCGGTATACGGATACGATTTGAATACAAATCCGACAAATGGAAATTCCTTTTTCTTTTCTGTAGATGTACCCGAAGGCAATTATAAAGTGACGGTTGTACTGGGCAGTGATAAAGGTGAAAGCAACACAACCGTGAAAGCCGAATCGCGCAGGCTCATGCTTGCCAATATCAAAACCTCAAAGGGTAAATATTCGACTCATACTTTTGCCGTGAATATTCGTAATACAAAAATCGGAGATACGGATTCGGTACGGATAAAGAAGCGCGAAACAGGAAAACTTATTTGGGACGATAAACTTACGTTGGAGTTTAACGGGAAGAATCCGGTGGTAGCAAAGATAGAAATAGAAAAGGCCGATAATATTCCGACCATATTCCTTGCGGGAAATTCTACAGTGGTGGATGAAGCTGAAGAGCCGTGGTGCGGCTGGGGACAGATTTTTCCGAGATTCTTTACCTCTGATATTGCGATAGCCAATTATGCGGAATCGGGTGAAGCGGCCAATACATTCGTTGCCTCAAAAAGATTTGCCAAACTCCTTTCTAAAATGAGAAAAGGCGATTACCTGTTCATCGAGTTCGGACATAACGACCAGAAACAGAAAGGAGAGGGGAAAGGTCCCTATACAAGCTATAAAAGCGATTTGAAATATCTGGCCGATAAAACTCGAGAAAAAGGAGCGATTCCGGTACTGGTAACATCTATGCACCGTCGCTTCTTTGATGATAACGGGAAAGTGAAAAACACGCATGGCGATTATCCCGACGCTGTAAGGCAATTGGCAAAAGAAGAAAATATTACACTCATCGACCTCAATAATATGAGTGCGACATTATATGAAGCTTGGGGTGTGGAAGGTTCAAAACGAGCTTTTGTCTATTATCCCGCAGGTACTTTCCCGAATCAGAAAGAACCGCTGGCTGATAATACACATTTCAATCCTTATGGAGGAACCGAAATAGCCAGGTGCATACTAAAAGGCATGATCGATAATAACCTGCCTGTAAAAAAATACATCAGAAAAGATGTCAGGCCTTTCGATCCGGCTCATCCCGATGACCCTGATAAATTCGATATTCCGGCCACTCCATTCTCCTCGATGGTAAAACCGGACGGTAACTGATATGGAATAGACTAAAATTGACAGATACATAAAATCTTGAAATAAAAACTTTTATAATTATATGAAACGAACTGCATCAATCATTCTCGGAGTATTCTCTTTATTATCCATTTCGGTATTCGGACAACAGCGTACCGATGAAGAATGTATAAGGGCTGTAGCCGACAATATATTGAAACAACCCGTGACACAGTTTGTAGGAGTCACTACCGGAGCTACATACAACAGCACAAAGGAAATACTAAAAGGTGAAGACGTCAGGTTTAAAAGTCCGCTTACAGAGTGGCATTATTCCAATGGAGTGCTGGATATGAGTATGATGCATCTGGGTGAATACCTCAATGAGCCAAAATATACGGACTATGCGAAAAATCACGTCGCTTTTGGCTTTGCCAATTACGGGTATTTCAAAAATACATTCCGTAACGACCGCAAACATTGGCACTGGCCTTTCGGGCAATTATGGAATACGAAGGAACTGGACGATTGCGGGGCAATGGGAGCGGCAGTGATTGATGTATATATGCTGGATAAGAGAGCGGAATATAAGACATATATAGAAACGGCAGCCAATCATATAATGAACGGGCAGGTACGCTTATCGGACGGTACGCTTTGCCGGACATTTCCCCGTAAGATGACGGTCTGGGCCGACGACGTTTATATGAGTGTCTCCTTTTTATCGCAAATGGCAAAGATGACAGGGGACGCTAAATACTATGACGAGGCAGCGCGCCAGATTATCAATATTGCCGGTTACCTGTGGTGCCCCGAAAAGCAACTGTTTTACCATTGCTATTATACTGATATGAAACGCAATGGTGTGGCATTCTGGGGACGGGCGAACGGTTGGATAACTGTCTCTTTAGTAATGCTTCTGGATGTAATGCCGGAGACTCACCCGAGGCGTGGGGAACTTATAGCCCTGCTTGAAAAACAGATTGTCGGTGCATCCCGATACCAGAATGCCAATGGCATGTGGAATCAGTTACTGGATAAGCCTGAATCGTATGACGAGTCATCTGTTACATCCATGTATATCTATGGCATTGCTAAGGCTGTGAACAATAAATGGATAGATCCGGCTTATACTGCTATGGCCCAGATTGCATGGAAGGCCTTGAAGGAAACACAGATAACAGAAGACGGACATTTCAAAAATGTATGTGTAGGAACAGGAATCACCGACGATCTGCCTTTCTATTACAACCGTCCGGTAGGCGAGAATGAAAAGCACGGGTTGGGGCTTATCATTGATACGGGTATAGAAATGATGAAACTGGCAAAGTCTCAGAGCCGGAAGAAATAATGTGATCGGAAAGTAATAATTTTATCTATATATTGTTGTCAAAGTGTTGATAATGAGTGAAAGGTTGCAGGTTTTAAAATATGTAATATGTGTTACCTTTGTTACTTTTTCAAAGTAGTAAGTATTGAGTATAAAGTAAAAAGAGGTATTTACTATTAACTGAAAGAAGCTGTTACTTTTGTTACTTTTTGAGAATTTATGTAGGGGCAATCCCTTGTGGTTGCCCGCCTGTTACATAATGGGCAGGCACAAGACCTGACCCTACGAGAATAACAAAGGTAACAGTAGAAAAATAATAAAAAAAGTGTTACATGTGTTACCTTTTTTGAATTGAGAGTTGACAATGGACAGTTAATAATGACTGGTTGTAAGAACAAGATTTTATTGTTAACTGCTAACTGTTCACTGTATTTAGGGGACTAATAAATAATATAATTATGATAAATAGTATCCGTTTTTTTATTTTAATAATCTGTTTATATGTGACTTGCATGGCTTATGCGAGCCGCATCCCCGAATTGAGCTGGGTAGAGAAAACGGGTGCGAGAAATATACCGAAAAGTAACAGGTCGTATAACGTAGCGGACTATGGCGCGGTGGCCGATGGTGTTACAATGAATACAAAAGCTATTCAGAAGGCCATCGACGAATGTGCCCGGAATGGTGGCGGAACTGTTACCTTTTCTCCGGGAAAATACCTTACAGGCTCCGTTTATCTGAAAGAAGGGGTTCATTTTATTATTCCTAAGCACACCACTTTGCTCGGCAGTACCGATCTGAAAGATTACCCCGAGATGAATACACGGGTTGCAGGGATAGAGATGCAGTGGCCATCGGCGTTAATCAATGTTCTGGGACAAAAAAACGTGATGGTGAGCGGCGAAGGAGTGGTGCATGCACAAGGTAAAGTATTCTGGGATTCCTACTGGGCAATGCGTAAGGATTACGAAGCTAAAGGGTTAAGGTGGATTGTGGATTACGATTGTAAACGCCCGCGTACACTTTTGGTTTCCGAATCGTCGGATGTAACGGTAAAGGGACTTACTTTTCGTCAGGCGGGATTCTGGACTATACAGATTCTCTATTCGTCTTATTGCACTGTGGACGGGGTTATTATCCAAAACAACGTGGGAGGGCATGGGCCGAGTACGGATGGGGTGGATATAGATTCATCATCCTATATATTAGTAGAAAACTGCGATATAGATTGTAACGATGATAATTTTTGTCTCAAATCGGGGCGTGATGCCGATGGTTTACGGGTAAACCGTCCTACCGAATATATCGTGATACGTAATTGTATATCGCGTGCAGGCGGAGGATTACTCACATGCGGCAGTGAGACCTCGGGCGGTATCCGTCATGTGCTTGCCGAAGGGTTGAAAGCGAAGGGGACAACGGTAGGTATCCGCCTTAAATCAGCGATGAACAGGGGTGGCACTACCGAACATATCTATATCAGGGATGTAGAAATGGATAATGTGAGAACAGTGTTTGAAGCGACAATGAACTGGAACCCATCATATAGTTATTCTACTTTGCCCAAAGAATATGCAAACAAAGAAATACCTGAACACTGGAGGAAAATGCTTGAAGAAGTGGAACCGGACAAAGGGATGCCCTACTTCAATGATATATATTTATCCGGTTTTAAGGTGCGGAATTCGAAAACGTTTATGAGTGTGGAAGGGAGTGAAACTTCCCAGATGAAGAATTTCAACTTCAGTGATATAGATGCCAATGTAGACAGGATAGGCGATGTCAGATATGCAAGAGACTGGAAATTTGACAATATAAATATAAAAGCGAAGAACCGGGAGCCTGTTGTAATCGAAAACAGTGAGAATGTTCATTTCCCGTCAGGTGTTGTGGCTATAGAAACGGATTTTCCTTATGCCCTAAATGGAGTAAGTAAAGAGGCGAAAATAAAAGGCGCCGCACATCCCGAATTTTCCTTCCCTTTACCTGAAATGGCCGGAAATTTAAAGTTCGGGATTATACAAGGGCAGAGCAGCAAATGGCTGAGGGATTTCAAAGTAAAAAATGTAAAGCAATCCGGCAGGCAATTGATATACAGGCTTTCCGATCCGGTATTGAAAGGAGGAGAAATTACTGTAAATGCGGTTGCGTTGAGCTCTTCGGATGGACTTATTATAGAGGTCTCCGCTGTAAAAATACCGGCTGATATTTCCTTGTTCTGGTCGTACGGAGGAGCTTATGGAAAAGTGTTGGAAAAGACAGATAATGGTAGTTTAAAGCCTGTTTACTGTAAATACAATGTGTTCAGCGTGGAGTGGACAGCCTTTACTTTGTATTACGGGCAAAGTATGAAACTGAAAACGATCAATGCTGTTATGCCGGTTTCTTCCGAAATCCGTTTGTCGGATGCCTATATGCAACAGTCTCCACTCTCTTTCTTCGAATCGGGGAAAAAGACGGATGCTCCGGCTTTAGCGGCTGTTTTGCCTCTGAAAAGCGGACAGAAAGAATACTTCTGTATATACCGGCAAAACGAAAAGGCTGATTATAACCATTATATGTTACCTATGCTCTTTCAAAAAGAGAAGGGCGATATAGTTAAAAATAAATAGAATGAAAAAGAGTATTACAATATTTATACTCTTATTACAATATATGTTTGTCGGTCCTCTATGGGGGCAGACTGATACAGTGTTCAGTGTATTTTGTTTTCCTTCAGATAAAATCCCCCAAATTGATGGGAACACCGATGACTGGGATATTGTGCCCGATAGCTATATTATAGGCATGGAATCTATGACCGAGGACGAAGGGAAGCACCGCCGCCCCGATAAGGCGAATCTGGATATAAAAGTGAAAGTAGGATGGGTACAAGGGCTGAACAGATTATACTTCTTCTACGAAGCTTATGACGATTACTGGTCTTTTACGCGTGACGATCTTATGGTAGATATATTCGAAGTTGTAGTTGATGGTGACCGATCGGGTGGTCCTTTTATAGATAAGTTTTATCCGTTCAGGGATGTAAGTAAAGAAGATGCCTGGCAGTTGTTTCACGGGCGGCATGCTCAGAATTATCATATATACACCCCGGCCAAAAACGGTGATTGGTGTATGTATTGGGGGCCGCAGCAGTGGCTCAAAGAGAAACCATATTCCGATTATGCATACAACTATAATTTCAAAGAGGGCGAAAGCGGTAAGCTTATACTTGAGTTTTATATAAGTCCGTTCGATTATGCTTCACCCAAAGGAGCGGATCATTCAATCGCTTCCGAATTGTGGGAGAATAAACTGATCGGCCTTTGCTGGGCTGTTATTGATTATGATAATAGTCAGGGAAAAGAGAAAGACGGATTCTGGAATCTGTCGAGACATCATACAATGTACGGGAATGCTTCCGAATTGCGGACATTCCGTTTAATGCCGTTAGAATGAATGTTATGAAAAATATATATTTAATGTTGTTGGTTATCAGTTCTTTGAGCTTGAATGCATCCGTTTTTTATAATGTAAAAGATTACGGGGCAAAGGGCGATGGCACACAAATAGATTCGCCGGCTATAAACCGGGCTATTGAAGATGCCGCAAAGAACGGGGGAGGGACAATATTCTTTCCGGCAGGTACATACCTGAGCTATTCGGTTCGTCTGCAAAGCAATATAACGCTTTATCTGGATGCAGGGTCTGTATTATTGGCTGCTTATCCCGGAGAAGCATCAGGATATGATCTGGCAGAGGATAATGAACATAACCGCTTTCAGGATTTTGGCCATAGCCACTGGAAGAATAGCCTGATATGGGGGATAGAACTTGAGAATATAACGGTTTGCGGTCAGGGTATGATAGACGGTCGCGGACTTACCCGCGAAGAAAGCCGGCTGCCCGGAGTGGGGAATAAGGCGTTGAGCCTGAAACTATGCCGCAATGTAATCCTTAAAGAAGTGACGATGGTCAACTGCGGACATTTTGCACTATTGGCTACAGGTGTGGATAATATGACTATCCACAATGTAAAAGTAGATACAAACAGGGATGGCTTCGATATAGATTGCTGCCGCAATGTCCGTATATCGGATTGCTCAGTAAATTCACCATGGGACGATGCTATCGTACTGAAAAGCAGCTATGGTTTAGGATTCTTTCGGGATACGGAGAATATAACTATAACGAACTGCTATGTAAGCGGATACGACAAAGGCTCGGTAATAGACGGTACATTCCGCCGGAATGAGCCGCAAGCCCCTGATCAGGGTTATGTAACCGGACGTATAAAGCTGGGCACGGAGTCGAGTGGAGGATTCAGGAATATCAGCATATCTAATTGTGTATTCGAGCGTTGCCGTGGTCTTGCCCTCGAAACGGTGGACGGAGGCTTCTTGGAAGATATAGTTATCAACAATATTACAATGCGGGATATAGTAAATGCTCCTATCTTTCTTCGTCTGGGTTCGCGCATGAGAAGTCCTAAAGGCACGCCGATGGGACGCATGTCGAGGATAACGATCAGTAATGTCAATGTGTATAATGCCGATTCGCGCTATGCTTCTATTATTAGCGGTGTGCCCGATTACCATATTGATGATGTGACCCTGTCGGATATCCGCATATTATATAAGGGCGGCGGCACGGCAGAGGACGCAAAACTTACTCCTCCCGAAAATGAGAGCTTATATCCGGAGCCGTGGATGTTCGGCACCATACCCGCATCGGGATTCTTTATCCGCCATGCACATAATATAGAACTCAATAATGTGCAGGTAGATTTTATGACTCCGGATTATCGTCCTTCTCTTTGGTTGAAGGATGTGGACGGTTGTCGTTTGATTAACTACCGGGCAAAAGTGGCAAAGGACGTAGAGCCTTATGTATTGTCGGAAGTAAAGGGATTCAAAGTTGAATTGAGTGAGATTTCCGAGTTTTAAAAGTCATTGATTTTACTCTTGAATGTATGATCCAGAAAGTTAACCATATAGCTAACAGTTGTGTTGACCCATGGATGAAACAGCCAGAAAGGGTGTGGGGTATCTTCCAAGGTATGTACTTCGGTATAAATATTAAAGGTAGACAGCTTCTCTATAATCTCGTCCCGGCCGCCATGAAAGCGTGGAATGGAGCTGTTGATAAAGCATACAGGAGGAGATTGATCCGTTACATGGTGAATAGGAGAGGCCGTTTCCCATACCTCTTTATCTTCCTCATAAGTGCTTCCCAGCCATTTGACCGATGCGGGGATCTTGTTTTTAGACAGGGATATGCGAGATGCTTTCAGTTCATCACCCGAGAAGTCGGATATGCCGTCTATGTTTATGATCGCATGGACTTTACTTGAATATTGGGGATATTCCTTCGGATTCTCAAATGCGGTCTGCCCATTGGTTATTCCTGTAAGCATGGCCAGATGTCCTCCGGCCGAGCAACCCGAGATAGCTATCCTGCAAGTATCTATGCCGTATGTGTCTGCGTTTGCACGTATCCACCTGATAGCTGTTTTCAGGTCAAATAGAGCCGCCGGATAGATCGCTTCAGGAGATAACCTGTATTCAACCGGGATGGTTACATAGCCTTTTGCTGCTATCTGTTGTGCCATAGGTATTTGGAGAGACAAGTCTCCTGAACTCCATCCGCCACCATGTACCATAAGTAGGGCAGGGTACTTGTTGTTACCTTTCGGGCGATATACGTTGAAATGTAGCTTCCTGCTTTCTGTGGGGTTGGAATATACCAGATGTTCTATTACCTGCACGGATTCTGGTAGACTGGGCAAGGCTTTTTTTATTTGAGGATATTGTTTAAGAGCCTTTGTATATGCACTATGCAGCGTGAACGATGTATCTCTGGGGATTCCATCTATCATAACCGTCTGCGCTTGCGTAATAGCAGATATACACAGAAAGAATATAAGTGTACAGTAAAATCTCATAACTACTTCATTTATATCAGGAGGGAGAGGCAATGAGTAGTAGTTGCCCCACCTCCCAATAAAACCTAAAAACAATCTAAACTGAAAGTATTACTCAGTAACCCTGAACCAATCTATATCCACCCTTCCGCCATCGTTTTTCTGGATAGGGCGGGTACAAAATGTACCTATTTTGGCTCCTATCCATTTTCCTTCTTTGGCTTTAAAGTCTTTGCCTAATCTGGCATATTTCTTATCATCGGCGCTATAGCTGAACGAGCAAGTTCCGTCCCGGGATAGTTTAACCCGAAGGAAGATGGTTCCGTCTTTCAAAGTCACCGATTCATTTGTAGATTCTGTATTACCTTTTTCAGCATTGATGCATTCATTCTGGGACAATAGAAACCCTTCTTTTGTATTTTCGAAAGAAAGCAGGGCATAGTCTATTCCCATCACTACGAGCCCTGTACGTTCACCATAGAAGCGCGCATCTGGCCTGAATGTAAGTTTCATCGTTGCTGTAAAAGAAGGAGCCGGAGTTTTCTGTAATAATAGGTTCGGCACATCCCAAAGGCTTTTGTAATCATCAACTACCGGAACCGAATACAGGCTCAGACAGCCTTTTTCCTGATTGGTAAAGTACCACCACGACTGAGGATTGGCATGCCATTGCCATTGCAGACCCAATTCATTCGTATTGAATTCATCGCTTTCTACAGGAGTGACTATCGGATATGTCTTTCCTACATCTGGTTTTTTATATGTCAGTACCGGATTGCCACAACCGTCACCATCTCTGTCTTCGCCAATTACCGGCCAGTCGTTTTTCCATACCATTGGCTGTAAGTGCATAATACGTCCCAAAGCGCCTACATCCTGAAAGTGCAGGAACCAGTCTTCTCCGGTCTGTGTATCTACCCATGCACCCTGATGAGGTCCGTTTATAAGAGTGTTTCCCTGTTCCATTACTACTTTCCGTTCATATGGGCCGAAGATATCTTTCGAGCGCATAGCTACCTGCCATCCGGTAGCAACACCTCCCGCAGGAGCGAATATATAATAATAACCATTCCGTTTATAGAATTTAGGGCCTTCTATAGTAGGGTCTATATCGTGTCCGTCGTATATTATCTTCGATTCGCCTACGGCTTTTTTACCATCGGGAGTCAGGCGTGTAACAGCCAGCAAACTTTTTATTCCTGCACGACTGCCTGCATAGCCATGAGCCAGATAAACATTGCCGTCATCATCGAAAAGCGGACAGGAATCTATAAGTCCTTTACCCTTTTTGACTAGGGTTAAAGGCTCCCATTCTCCCGCAGGGTCTTTCGCTTTAGTCATAAATATCCCTAAATCAGGATCGCCGTAGTAAATGTAAAATTCACCTTTATGATAACGGATAGCCGGAGCCCATACGCTGCCACCGTGATTTACACCTTCTCCGAGCGAAGCATCTTTTGGCATCCTATTTATAGCATAGCCTATAATAGTCCAGTTTACCAAATCCTTTGAGTGCAGAACCGGTAGACCCGGTATACAGTTGAAGCTGGATGCAGTCATATAATAATCGTCCCCTACACGGCAGGCATCAGGGTCGGAGTAATCGGCATATAAAACCGGATTCTTGTAGTTGCCGTTTCCTAAGTCCGATACCCATACCTTAGACACATAGTCTTGCGCCAAGATACCGAGAGGTATAATACAAAACAAAAAGCCTATAATTGTTTTTTTTGTTATATCCATTACTTTAACTCTTTAACTAAATCCTCTATATTTTGTTCTTTAAGCCCTTCCACAAATAAGGTCGCTATTGCTATGGCCCCTTTTTCATTGAAGTGCGTATTGTCTGTGTTCCCTTTCGGGAAGTTTTTGTTTTCTCCCGGCTTCAGGTGCAGGAACAGTGGCTTGGAATCTTCATCTCCCAGTCCGGTGATCAATGCTTTACTCTTTTCATACATATCTATCATCGGTATCTTCTCCTTTTTGGCTACACCCCGTGCCAAATCGAGATATTTGCCATGCGAGTCCTGAAATACTCCATTCTTATCGAACCGACGTCTTACTACCGAAGTACATATGATGGGCTTTGCTCCTTTGGCCTTGGCTTTCTCTACAAACATGGTAAAGTTTTTTTCATATTCTTCCGGAGTCGTATAACGGTCTTTTTTCTCTATAGCAGCATCATTATGTCCGAACTGTATAATTAGATAATCATCTTTACTAATGTTGTCTATTACTTGCTGCCAAAGACCTTCTGCAATAAAAGAACGTGAACTACGGCCATTCTTTGCATAATTCTTTATTTCAACATTATCATTGAAGAAAGTAGGAAGAAGCTGTCCCCATCCCTTTTCGGGAAATGGTTCACAGATGGAATCGCCCGATATACTGTCGGTAACTGTTTTGAATAAAACCTTGTCAGCCATGGTGGAATCACCGATCATAAAAATACGTTTTTGTGCAATCGCCGAAAGGCTTAACAGGCAAAGGGTAATTATCAGAAGTACAGATGTCTTATTCATGGTTATTTTAATTATGTCAATTCAAAAAAGGTAACAAAGGTAACACGGAAAACAATTAAGAATTAAGAATGAAAAATTAAGAACCAACGGTCAGCGGAGCTAAATTTTTTTCCTCGTAACTGCCCTAAGGGCGAAGTAACCTGTAACTGTTAAAAAGTAACAAAGGTAACAACCTTTTCAACGTTTTTCATTCTGTCACTTTTTGTCGTATAACACGCTTGTTATCCTTATATACAGATAAAGTTATATGGATAAAGTAACACTTATCCTTTAATTACTGATCCGTATTAGTTAATGGATTCCAGTTGTCACAGCCATTCAGTACATTTTCAATAGTGTATTCTTTTGCTTCGTTGGAAGATAATATTTTAGCCCATTTTACACGGCTTGATGTATTTGCTCCCTCGCCTTTGTTGTTATATTCCATATAGCGGACCGTCTTTTCATTGTCGGCATTGCGCCAATTGTCCCATCCGGTCGTATTTATTTCTTTTGGGAGGGTACAGTTCATAAATAAAGTCATGGAATAAGCCCTCCAGGGACGGCCAAGATAGACAGCATTAACGCCGTTGGCCATCGTGATTGTACAATTGTTGAATATATATCCGTATCTGATATTTTCCGGTGTATTGGCTGCTGTAATATATGAGTTCCTTTTGCAATGAATAGTACACTTTTCGAACCAGGCAGTAGACGGGCCGAAAATAAAATCGGTAGTACCTTCAATGTAGCAATTCTCAAAATATTGCCTTGCTCCGTCTCTACCCGCGTAGAGCGTATCCTGATGACCGAGCAGGCGGCAATTGCGGAGTATGACACGGTCACCTTCGATATGCAGGGCAACGGCCTGCCCGAGTTCTGCGGAAGAGTTTTCTATCGTGAGGTTTTCTAATGTAATATCGTTCCCGCTCAGAAGGAAAGTATATGTCTTGAATGTACCCATTTTATTGATATTCGCATGATCATCATAGTTGATGATAGTTGTATTCCTATCTTCTCCGATCAAGCGTATATTAGTGATATGCGGAGGTATGATCAACTTCTCTTTATACACTCCGTTCTTTATGAATATGGTTATTGTCCCTCTGGGATCGGCTGTGCGGACAGAATTAATTGCTTCCTGTATGTTCCTGAAATCGCCGGTTCCGTTGCGGTCGACGGTCATTTCGGTCTTCTCCTGAGCATAAAAGACGGTGGAAAATAATAATAAACAGGTTAAAATTATATTTTTCATTCTTATTCTTTATTTTATTAAAAGGCTATTCAGGTAAACTTCCAGATAGGTATAGCCTTCTTTGTCTATATCATTTGCCAATTTGCCCGGATAATGTTTTTCCAGCCATCCGTCCGGAATACCATCTATATTTGAATCGACGGGTACGGTTTTAGGGTCATAGGTATATATTTCCCATCCGCCCACATCATTTTGCGAATCAATCAGGCCCGGCTTGGTTCCAAGTCTACCCGAGGCTCTGACAGGAGTTAGTCCTCTGACAGTCTCGTTCACTACTCTTGTATCTGTTTTATCCCGTTTATAACTGGCTCCGGCATTTGCCAATACTTTTTTATAAGCATCCTTTGCATCATCCGTTGATATATATGGTACATCGAATGGTTTGTCAACCACGATATCCTTAATGTCCTTAGATGAAGGGTTAGGTTGTAAACCTATCAGATTATTTTTGTTTACTTTTTTATTTCCGGGGAAATAATTTCCATCCAAGAAGAATTTACCCCATATTCCTTTGACCTGTTTGTTTGTTCCGTCATCGGCATTCGGTGAAAATATCCTGTCGGGGTTTGAGGAAGTGGGAGAAGGTTTGTAGTAGTTGTTGACAAAATTATACCTGCCGCCTTCTCCTGCATATCCGCTGTTACTTCCCCAGTTATATATTACATTGTTCCTGAAATCTACGAGTTCCAACTCTGACTGGTTGCTGTAGCGGCTTCCGCACATGCGCGGATTGCGGCTGTCGTGATGAGCCAGAAGATTGTGATGGAATGAAGCTTTTTTTCCTCCCCATATTGCTCCATAGCCATGATTTCCTTTCTGATGAACAGACCCCCGCAGGCTTTCGGAAATGATACACCATTGCATGGTGAAATTCTCATTATCATAAAAGGAAGAGCATTCATCCGTACTCCAGCTCATAGAACAGTGGTCTATGATAATATCCTTGTTGCGGAAACCATATAGCGCATCATCCTGTACTTTTTGTAAATCTCCAAGCCGGAAACGCATATAGCGTATTATAATATTATTGCCTTCTACTCTTACCGGGTAATCTGCGATGCAGATACCGTCACCGGGCGCACTCTGCCCGGCAATAGTGGTGCTGTCGGATATTTGCAGTTTCGATTTCAGATGAATAATACCTGCGACTTTAAAAAGAATTGTTTTTGCCCCCGGCCTTTTCAGGCACCAGCGAAGTGTACCTTCCTGCGTTTTTTTATTACCAGTTATTGTATCTTCGAGGGAGTTAACGTAATATACTTTTCCACCCCTGCCTCCTGATGTATACATACCTCCACCTTCTGCACCGGGGAATGCGGGAGTTTGAGAAATTAATGATATGGTGCATAATATTCCGGTTAGATACAGTAATAATATTTTCATTTGAAGTTTATTTATTGAGTAAGATACTAAGCATAATAAATGGCCCTACTGCTTTAGGGTCGTTATCCCTTACGGGCTCATTTATATAGTATTCGTAACTTCCGTCGCGATAGCTTTTATCTCCGCCAAGTCCGGCAACGCTACAACCGTCAATGAGTGATATAGTACCGTCTCCGTTATCTTTTATAAATCTTTTTACAAACTGGTCATAAGCTATTCCTCCTTTTTCGAGATAACTTTTATCCAGATATCCTTTCTGAGCACCTTTCACCCATGTATAGATAAACATAGCCGATGCACTCGATTCTATATAGTTACCTTTGCGCCCCATCTGGTCGGTTACCTGATACCACATTCCGGTTTTTTCATCCCTGTATTTTTCGATAGCGGACGACAGATTTTGCAGTAATTTGATTATATCCCCACGTTTTTCGTGGTTTTCAGGTAGGTAATCAAGTATATCCACCATTGCCATCATATACCAACCTATACTTCTCGACCAGAAATTAGGAGACAGTCCTGTTTTTTTGTCAGCCCATCGTTGCTCCTTGCTTTCGTCCCAGCCATGATAGTAAAGGCCTGTTTTGGCATCATACATGTATTTATGTACATCCAGTATTTGAACAACAACATCATCAAATAACTCGGGTTCATTGAACGTCTTAGCATATTCTGCAAGAAAAGGTCCTGCCATGTATAGCCCATCCAGCCATACCTGATGGGGGTATATCTTCTTATGCCAGAAACTACCGTCGGCAGTACGCGGATGTGTCCGCATCTGGTCGCGCATCAGGTCGAGAGCTTTTTTGAAACGCTCCTGTTTGGTAAGCGCATACATAGGAAAGAGAAATTTACCGGAGTTTACACGGTCTATATTGTATTCCAGAGGTTTGTAGGTTTTTATCTGTCCGTCAGGTTCTACCATGAGGTCGGCAAAACTATATACATAGTCGTAATATGTTTGATCGAAAGTCTTTTGCCATGTTTGAAATATGGCTTGCAACTCAAGTCCGTGGCAATAGTTCCATTTGGGAGCTTTGGAAAAATCGAGCATCCACGATTCGGGGTTTCGCTTGATTTCCGAATCGGTCAGGCGGACATAATATTTTGTCTGGGCTTCCATTGATATGATGGAAGCTATAGACAATAAAGAAATAAGTAGTTTAGCCTTCATACCGTCCTTTTATTTTGTTTCGTTGATAAGAGTTTTATCTATCGTTTTTGGTAAATGTATATCTTTATTGCTTCCGCTGATATTTACTACCTCTTTCAATGTCGACGGATATTCAAATCCGGATATATATACATCTTCTACATTTTTTAGAATCAATGCAGCTCCTTCTTTCGGATTGATCCTTACATTTTTGAAATGAATACCTTTCGATTCTACAAGCTCTGCACCGATTATTGAAGTGATAGTAACATCTTCAACGTTTATATTTTCAATCTTCATTTCCGGCAAGCCGTTAAAAAACATAGCCCGGCGCGCATTTCGCGACACAAGGTTTTTTACATAAATATTTTTGAATGCAGGAGTTGTTTCGTCCACTGCCAGAATAGTAGATGTTACAGGTATGGTATCGCCATCTTCAAGCGATTCTACCGCCGATTTACCGCCATAATAAAGGTCGAAAAGGAACGACTCGGTTGCAATGTCAAACATATTTATGTCTCTAATATAAATATTTTCCACCACACCGCCACGGCCACGGCAACTTTTAAATCTCAGGCCTACGTCTGTACCCAGAAACTGGCAGTTGGATACCAATATATTCCTGACACTACCCGACATCTCACTACCTACAACAAATCCTCCATGTCCCTGAAAAACTTTACAATTATCTATCAATACGTTTTCAGTAGGACGATTGCGTCGGCGACCGTCTTCATCTTTGCCCGATTTGATGCAGATAGCATCGTCACCAACATCGAAGATACTGTTTACTATAATGGAATTCTTACATGATTCCAGATCCAGGCCATCTCCATTTTGCGCATATCCCGGGTTGCGTACCATTACATTGTCTAAGATCACATTCTCGCACATTAGAGGGTGTATGTTCCAACTTGGTGAATTTTCGAACAGAACACCTTCCAGTAATACATTTTTGCACTCGATGAAGCTCACCATTACCGGACGAAGAAAGTCTTTGATCTCCATCCATTCGGCTTCGGTCAGATCATGACGGGGGACGTTCATGTCACTTATTTCAAGTCCTTTCAGAGAGCCTTTTGATGGGAACCAGTAATTACCATCTTTGACTACACCTCCGGAGTTAATTACTTTTTTCCAATGGATTTCTGTCACTTTACTTTTTTTCAGAGGTCGCCATGCTTCACCCGAACCATTAATGGATCCTTCTCCGGTTATAGCTATATTTTCAAGGTTACGTCCTGATATAGGTGATTGGCAACGGCGTGTGTCAAGTCCTTCAAATACAGTGTTGACAAGCGGATACAGGTTGAAATCGGCGGAAAATAATATTAAAGCGCCTTTTTCTAAATGCAGATTTATATTTGATTTGAAAACAATGGGACCTGTATACCATACTCCGGAAGGTACGAAAAGAGTTCCGCCTCCTTTATTAGACAGGGCGTCCATTGCTTTTGCAAACGCGTCTGTATTCAGGGTAATCCCATCGGGTATTCCGCCAAAATCGGTAATTGATACTTTATTGTCAGGGAATACCGGACGTTGAATGGCCGGCATTTCGAATGGCAGGTTTTTGTAAAGATGGTTATATCTGTTTTCAGCCTTTGCCGTGCTTACAGAAAGCAAAATATATAGAAGGACAAAAGACATTTTTGTCAAAAAATTCATATCATTACTTTTTTTAGATAAAGGAGGATGTTATATCCTCCTCTATGTTAATATATTAATTCTTTATTAACGCCATCTGGGATCTCCGACATTATTGTTGAACGAGCCGTCTTTAATTGAGAAATCGCCATTCTCAGGATCTGTAAATAAGTCGGCTGCAGTACCGCTATATGTAGAATAAGTAACGGCGTCATTAGTTTGAGCCCAATTACTTGTCGCATATGTAGAGTTTATAGATGGAGCAGATGCGGAACGGATACCTAAGGTTGTCGCATCACCAGTCATACCTAATATAGTATTGCTGATACTGAAGGCCGTAGCTCCATAACCAGTGTTAAAATCAATAAAACGCTGGCTGGCTCCTGCTACTTTATACAAGGTGCAATTGCTTATAGTCAGGCTCTCCATATTAGTCTTGTTACTGTAAATAAATCCTTTCCCTGATGCACATACTTTATCGAAAGTAGAATTGCTTATAGTCAGATTCTTTAATACGCCACTTCCTGAATTAGCATCGATATGAATAAAGAAGTAACCGCTACCGATATTACGGAAGATACAATTGTTAAGAATGAGTGAGTTGACAACTTTTATCGGCGTACTCTGCATACGGAAAAAACTTGTCGCTATATTCTGAATAAGACAGTCATCAAACTCAATCTTATTTACCTGTCCCGCGCTACTCTGATTCATTATATAGCCTTTATTCAGGCAATCAAGATTTAAATTCTGGAATGTGATGAAATCATGACTTCCGGCATAATCTACAGTTCCCTGAATTCTTAGTGCAGTTTTATTACTCCCGGGAATACCGAAGAAGTTGATTGACATTCCATCCGGTATTGTTATTTTTTCAGCTACGGTGTAGGTTGCGTCTGCAGCTAGTGCCAGAGTTATCGATTTACCCGGGTACTGTGTTGCCAGACCATCCAGATATGTCTGGTCGATGATATCGTCAGTGGCCAGATATAGTATAATGTCGGCGTTAGGTGCTTCCGGGAAAGTAATAAAAAGAGCATAGCCTCTTCTGATAATGTTATTATACAGATTGGCCTGATAAGAAGTATTCGGTTCAAGACCGGTCAAAGTAGTTTCTCCGGCGGCGATTTCGTCAGCAGTCAAAGTTTTTTCCTGAACTACCAGATTGTTTTTCAGCAATTCTATTTTAGTAACGGCTGCTCCGGCAGTCCATGATAGCCTTATACTGCTCGATGTCTTGTCACTGTTTGATACAGAGTTCATTATCTGCTCCGATTTAGTCTTAAACGAAAATTTCTCAGGATAAGCCCATTTTGATTCGGTTTTTACCGAAGACATGGCTTTAATACGGATAAAGTACTTACTGTCACTATCCAGGTCTGTCAATACATAAGGAGATTGAGTGATCGTTTTGTCTTCGCCGAAAACAACGCTATTAGTGTTATTCATGGGTACCTCGTTATATAAAGTATCCTTGCTGACTTCTATTATATAATATTCGGTGCCCGGAGTTTTCGTCCACTTGAATTCTGCTGTTGTAGCTTCGGGAGAAATGCTCAGTGATGAAGAAGTGACGCTGAACAAACGATTGTATGAGTTGTCTACATCCCAGTCATTTCCATCTGTACAAGACACAGTGGCAAATATGGTCAGAAGCGTGAATGCTCCCCGACCGATTATATATTTTATTTTTTTCATCTTGCTCATTTTATTTTTTTGTACACTATTAATTGCTGTATCCATATGAATTTTGCAATTTTCCGTTAGATGCCGAAATCGTTGTCGAAGCCAACGGCAATAAGTAACGGTTCCTTACCGTTGAATTCAATCCGGATGAAATAGACGGCAGATTGGTTTTTAACTGCGTTTGGGTAGCAGCAGTCCTTTCGGCTCCGAAGAATGATGCATTAGCATCATAGTTACTTGTGTTGGCCGGCGTTTCATACCATGTTACACTGGACATGTCGATGACTGTTTTTGATGCATCGGTATAGTTGAAATAAATTTTTTCAGGATATTTATTTGCCAACTGCTCTTCGTAATCAGTTTTGAATTTATCAATCTTTTTGCTTAACAGATTCCAGCGGATCAAATCAAATTTGCGGAAACCTTCACCAGCCAGCTCCCAGGCATTTTCATCAACTATTGCATTGAAGAAAGAATCTTTGTCAGCAGGGATTTTTGCAACATATTCTTCCGCGACACTTTTATGTGTATCATCAAACGCACGGGAATGCACTTCGCTTAATGCCTGACGGGCTGTCAACCCGGCCGAATTGGTATAACCTCCATCGGGGCCGGCCAGCTCGTTCATTACTTCCGCATACATCAGCAATACTTGCGGATAACGCATCCTTACTACATTGATACCACTCATCCATTTTGCATTGCCCGTCGCGATTGCCACATTACGCCATGCTTCGCTCATTTTGCGGATATCCCACTTCCCGACGTAAATACCAAACGGAGTATTTCCTATCGTAGATTCTTCCAAAACTCCGTTGGTTTCTTTCAATTGTACATGGGCACATGTAATATCACGGCGCAGGTCGTTTTTGTCAAATGACCAGAAGAAAGGAGCGGTAACTTTTTGTTTTCCGGAAGAGTTGCCTTTTTCTCCGTATTGAGCACTGGCTCCATTGATACGCACCCCTATCGTATAGCCAAGTTCACTGCTTACACCTAATCCCATTGGAATTTCGAATATATTCTCACGATAAGTCTGGTCCAGTCGGCTCTGGTTGAGTAAGTACCATTGGTCTTCGACCGAAGGGTTCAATTTATGGGTATTATTGGTAATAACAGCAGATAAATGAGTCAAAGCCAACTCATACATGGATTTACGGGTAGCATCGTCGCAGCGCTGAGTGGGGTAGGTCCCATCGCTATTTTCAGTGGCGGTGATATAACCACTTTTCGATTTCTCACGGATAGCCCACCCGCCACGGGTCAGGGCGATATTAGCTAATAATGTATGCGCATAACCTTTGGTTACACGTTCAGTAGTGTAAGAAGAAACCTCTCCGGCCCAGGGGAGAAGCCCGATGGCTTCCTCCAAATCTGTAATTAACCGATCCATAATCTCATCCCGGTCTGTTTTTTCGAGATAGGCATTACTTAAATCGGATTTCGAAGATTCAAGTTTCAACGGTACGTCTCCAAAGAAACGAATCAGGTCAAAATATAGCATAGCACGAATGGTTAATGCTTCACCTTTGAAACGAAGCATTGTGGTGCCATCACTGCCTCCCGATTGGGCCAGGGTGCTGCTATTGATGCCTTCAACAGTAAGGTTGGCATTTTCGATCATACCATACATAGCGTCCCATAGTTTGGCAATATTCCCCCAACCCGGGCTGGCATTGTAATTCATATTACCACGTTCATTGGCAGTATTGGTGGCATCCCCGCCCAATCCGTCTATCAGTTCACAATCGGTGTTTGTTCCCCATACGATAGGGATATATTGTGAGTAAGTTTGGTCCAGGGTCATCTCTCCATAGAGTTTGTTTATTGTTAACCCGGTGTAATATGTCGATTCAAAAACAAGGTCTTTTGTTAGTTCTGACGGTGAACTCTGGTCTAAAAAATCGGAGCAGGCAGATAAGCCGAGTATACCGGCAGACAATGCTATTGTTTTAATTATATTTTTCATAATCGTTTTTCTTCTTTAGAAATTAGAATGATACATTTATACCGGCTACAAAAGAACGGCTTTTCGGATATGATGCATAGTCAACACCCGGAGTCATCGGGTTTCTCTTGCTACTTGTGTCCACTTCAGGGTCAGATCCTGAATAATCTGTGATACACAGCAGATTGTAGCCTGTTAAGTAGATTCTTACATCTTGTATAAAGGCTTTTCTTACCCACGTCTTAGGAAAGTTATAGCCTATAGTCACATTGTTTATACGCAAGAATGAGGCATTCTCTACGGCATAATCTATCAATTGCATATTGCTGACAGCAGCCGGGTTGTATATATTGGCTCCTGCATTTATTTCATTCAGGCGTGCAGCTACAGCATCGGCACTTCCATAATAAGATATCGTAGAATTGCTTATTTTACCAAGATTCATTCCTGTTGCGGGGTCAATCCATGTATAACGGTTGCTTATCGCAAAATCGTTATTAAGGTTATAACCTTTTGCAGATCCTGTGTTGAAAGCCAATGCCAGTTTATTCCCGTTTATGATTTTGTTTCCAATGGAATAGTTACAGAATACATTGAAATCAAAATTACCTATATTACCATTGAACCCAAAACCACCTGTAACAGGAGCTATAGTGTTGCCTAATCTCTGTTTGAGAGGTTCTCCGTTTTCGTCACATTCGACTTTTAATGCGCCCGGATAGTAGTTACCTCCGGTAATGGTTTTACTGTTGTCAACAATACCATCTCTCAATACCCAGTTTGTACCATTCAATACCAATTCGCCGTTGGGATTAGTATTCGGGTCGTATGCCGTAAAGTATCCATTGGTCTTATAACCCCAGATTTCACCGAGGCGTCCGC
The DNA here is from genome assembly GCF_000213555.1 of Dysgonomonas gadei ATCC BAA-286. GTDB lineage: Bacteria > Bacteroidota > Bacteroidia > Bacteroidales > Dysgonomonadaceae > Dysgonomonas > Dysgonomonas gadei. Next base: position 347,310 of record NZ_GL891983.1, on the reverse strand, counting down.
CTTCTTCCACACGGAAATCTTCGTATTTGTAAAGAGTACTACCTGCCCAGCTACTGCTTTGCCACGAACTTTCTATAGGTAGCTTGTCAATTTTACTCCTGTTGTAAGATATGTTGAAGTTAAAGTTCAGATTAAAATTCTTTTGATCTACTAATATGGTATTCATTGCTAGTTCGACGCCCTTGTTCGATGTCTGTCCAAAATTCTGGAATTGATTGTCATAGCCTGTATTTGACGGGATTACTGTTTGCATTAGCAAATCCCTGGTTGTATTCCAATATAAGTCTAAAGTACCGGAAATACGATTGTTCAGGAAGCCATAATCGATACCGAAGTTACGGGTAACAGTTGTTTCCCATTTCAGGTCGGGATTGTATAAAGTTTTACCTACCTCCAGCATACTGGTGCGGTTATCATTAAAGAAAGGAGCTTTTGATGTATTACTGGCCATAGAATAAGTGGTATTTGTCAAACCAGACTTAATACGGTTATTACCTGCAGTACCAAAGCTCAGACGGAATTTCATATTTGATAGCCAACTATTGGTACTACTCATGAATTCTTCGTCAGACATTCGCCAAGCCAATGCTGCAGAAGGGAAAACACCCCATTGGTTACCTTGGGCAAACTTACTGGAGCCATCGGCCCGCATTGTCGCGGTGAATAAATATCTACCCAGCATTGTATAATTTACACGGCCAAAGAAAGATAGCATATTCTCTTTTGCTCCTATTGTCGTAATTGTAGGTAGTGGAGATCCCGCCGACATGTTAGCCTTCACTTCGGCAATAGTCATAGAAGCAGGAAATTCCACAGATGTGTTTTCAACTGATTTTGCCTGGCTGCTGGAGACTTCATGCCCTAATAATATATTCAGGTGGTCGCGTCCGTCAAACATTTTCTTATTATCGTAAGTCACAGTATTTGCATTCCGCCAGTTCTTGGTTGTAGTTCTTAACAATATTGCCTGAGGTTGCCCGTCATATTTCAGTTTTGAGTTCTGAACAGCATCGGCAGACCAGATTTGGTCTGTATCGTCATATTTCCAGCCATAACCAAATTCGGAACGGAAAGTAAGTTCCTTTGTCGGTTTCCAATTCAACCCTGCGTTATAATTCTGATTGAATGTGTTGCGTCTTTTGTATGTAGCCAGTAAACGTTCCAATGGATTTTTCTGGGATGAAGTATTGTTTTCTTCATCGTCCGTATTACTGGATATTGGATTAACAGGACGGAAACGGGCCGAATTGGCAACGATAGAATTAGCTGCATTCGATTCATTTGTATCAGCACCTCCACTCAAGCCATCTACAGATGTATAACTCAAGCGTCCATTGAAGTCCAGGCTCAACCATTGGTTCAGGTTAGTATTGATTTTTGCATTAATATTATCCTTCTTGAAGCCGGAGCCCAACATGATGCTTTTTTCTTCGTTATGGGCATAACTTACGCTGTACTTTATATCTTTGGTCCCACCGCTTACATTTACATTATATTGTGTCTGGTTGCCGGTGCGTCCGAAAATTTCGTCCTGAAAATCATTTCCTTCTATAGATTTCCAGATATCCAGATCCTGAAAATCTCCATAGTCGGTATTGCCTAATTCGTACTGGTAGTAAGCAAAGTCATACGGACTCATCACTTTAGTCATTTTAGCGACTTTTCTTATGCCGAAATATGCTCCGAAGTCGACTCTGGTTTTTCCTTCATGGCCACTTTTAGTTGTAATGATGATTACACCATTTGCGCCACGCGCACCGTATATGGCTGTAGAAGAGGCATCTTTCAATACGTCGATGCTCTGTATTTCAGTGGGTGCAATATCGCTGATACTTGAAACCTGAAATCCGTCTACAATATATAGTGGAGAATTGTCCTGAGACAGTGAGCCTCCACCCCGCACCCGGATTTTTATATCTGCGTCGGGAGAACCTTCAGTGGTAGTGATGTTTACTCCCGCCAGTCTGCCGGTCATAGCCTCAACAGCACTGGATACAGGGATAGAGCCGATATCTTTAGACCCAATGGAAGCTACGGAGCCTGTCAGGTCTTTTTTTGCAACCGTTCCGTAACCGATTACTACCACCTCATCCAGTTCGGAACTAAGGTCTTCCATAACAAAGTCGATTATATTTCCGGAGATCGGCTTTTCATTTGGTTTCATACCAATATATGATGCCGAAAGGGTTTTGTCAGCATTGTTGACAGAAAGAGTGTACTTGCCATCGATATCAGTCATTGTACCTTTGGTTGTACCTTTGATTGAAACGGTAACACCCACCAGAGGTTCACCCTGAGTATCGGTAACAGTACCTTTTATCTCCCGTTGCTGGGCGTATACGTTTTGTCCGCATACCAGAAACATTGAGATACAAATAAGAGACAAAATTCTTTTGATTGTCTTTCGCATGGTTGTTTAGATTTATGATTTGTATTTCTTTTAATAAATTTATCCTAAAGGACGAGGTTCGTTTTGCCAGTTTAGACTTTTCTTTTTAAATTTAGTTATACTTTTCTTATGGTAATAGATAGTTTATATGTTTTTAGCCATTAATAAATGTTTTGGATTTTGTTTAAAAAATGTTATTAGATTTCGAATGCAATGTATGTATCATTTTTGGTACAGAGGGGTGTTAAAATATTTTTTTAAGGGGGATGAATTGACTAGACCCCGTATCATACAGCATTTTATTTAAGCCTGATTATATATACACAATACAGGATATATCTCGGGTAGATTCGAATTTATTCGAATCCCTCCTCAGTTTTTACTATATTTGTACAAAACCTTTTGGTACCATGATTTTTAATCGTTTCTATTGTTTTTTGTTTATTCTCGTTGTTTGTATATCTGTTTCCGGGCAGCAAAAATGTTTTTTTGAACATTACGGGCCTGAAGATGGATTGCCACAGCATACCATAATGAGTATTGTGCAGGATAAAAAAGGTTTTATGTGGTTTTCTACATGGAACGGGCTTTGCCGTTTTGATGGGTACAATTTCTATACATACAGGATTCAACAGGGGGATAAATATCATATGCGCAGTAATCGTATAGATAATATATACGAAGACAAATACGGGTATATATGGACCCTCCCTTACGACCGGGAACCTCACCGATTTGACCCCCATACCGAAACTTTTATGGGAATAAGGTCGGTCAAAGGATATGAAAATCTTACTTTTATCGCTACCAGGATAGAGACAATGCAATCGGGTAAGGTATGGCTGTCGTCTGATAATATGGGCTGTGTTTGTGTTACCGATTCAACATTTGCTATAGAGACTTTTAATAAGGAAAATGGTAAATTGAACAGCAATAAAATATATGAAGTATATGAAGATAAAGACCTGAATAGCTGGATACTTACCGATAATGGGCTCTATCTCTTGTCTAAAAATAATAAGATAACCAGTTTTTTCTCGGATAAGGCCTATATAGAATCCAAATCCGCTCAGAGTTTTTATTCTGTGATGGAACAGGAGGGCAGAATATGGTTCGGCTCTGATAACGGGAAAATATGGATTTACAATAAAGGAAATGGGCAATCCGATTTATTGCAGACCGGCACCGATTCATATATTAGCTATATCCGGAATATAGATAATAATCAGATACTGATTGCTACCAGAAGTGATGGTTTCTTTATTTATAACCGTAATTCTAAGAACTTGAAGAAATATGATGTATCAACTTTATCCGGGATGTCTACCAATCACATTATATCCTGCTACGTTGACAGATCGAAGAATATATGGTTTGAATCAGACCAGGCGGGGGTTTCTAAATTTAACCCGGAAACGGGGATTATGAAGCACTTTCGTATGAAAATAGAAAGCGTTGTGTCGAATGTATTTCCGTCTAATTTTTTTATTTTCGAGGATATAGAAAACCGCTTATGGGTACATCCACGGGGAGGAGGCTTTTCTAGCTATGATCCTCAAAAAGATAGCCTGATCCCGTTTTTTAACGAACCATATTCGCCAACCTGGAGATTTTCGAATATGATGCATACGGCTTTCTCCGACAAGCAGGGAAACCTTTGGCTGAGTACGCGTTCTCATGGGTTGGATAAAGTAATATTTAATGATGAAGTATTTAAGACAATTGTAGTTGATCCGAATATTCATTCCATGATAAATAATGACATTCGCAGTATTTTTGAGGATAGTAAACGAAATTTGTGGGTATCTACAAAAGGAGGGAAAATATTTGTCTACGACCAGTCATTAACACAGCAGGGATATATATGCAGCAACGGAAAGATAGAATATGGTAAGCCCTTAGAAGGTGTCGCATATTGTATGATGGAAGATGCTGCTAAAAATATCTGGATAGGAACAAAGGGCGAAGGAATATACAAACTTACCCCGGTAAATAATACATACAAAATAACGCAATACAAACATTCCGATGATAATATATACAGCCTGAGCAACAACAGTGTATATGCTATATTTCAGGATAATAAGATGCGAATCTGGGTTGGAACGTACGGTGGCGGACTTAACTTATTGGATGAAGGAAAAAATCACTTCCTGAATCATAGGAACGACCTTAAGGATTATCCGTTTCAGTATGGTTCACAGGTCAGGGCAATGAGTGCCGATAAATACGGTAATATATGTGTGGGCACAACATTGGGCCTTATCATGTTTTCATCTGATTTCGGATCGGTAAATACTATCGATTATAAGTTCTATACACGGATACCGGAGGATAATGAAAGCATTAGCGAAAACGACGTCTACGATATTTATACAACACGGAGAGGGGAAACTTATATTGCAACTTTCGGTGGCGGGGTAAATGAGATTAAAGCTGTAGATGAAAAAGGCTTTCCTTCCGAGTTTTTATCATATACGACCAAAGACGGGCTTCCCTCAGATGTCGTATTGACTCTTACTGAAGATAAGAAAGGGAATCTGTGGGTAACATCGGAAGGTAATCTCACCAAGTTCGATCCTGTAAGAAAATCATTCGAGACCTATAGTGAGATAAACAGGCAGATAGAAGGTCAGAACTTTTCGGAAGGAGCCAGGTATACAGCTCAGTCGGGAATCGTATATGTCGGCTATTCGAAGGGGGTATTATCTGTCGATCCGGAGAATATTAATAAGAGTACATTTACGCCGTATGTTGCGTTAACTAAATTCCAGATTGCCAATAAAGATGTTCCTATCGGAGAAGATTCTCCACTGAAAGCGAATATCGATGATCTGGATTATATAAAACTCAACCACAAACAAAATTTTATCAATATTGAGTTTGTCGCCCTCGACTATATAGAACCCAGAAGAATTAATTATGCTTACAAACTGGAAGGCTTTGATCAGGATTGGATCATTACTTCCAAACAACGAATTGCCAATTATACGAATTTATCGCCGGGAAATTACACTTTCCGGGTGAGATCTACAAATAGCGACGGTATATGGATGGACAACGAGCATATATTAAATATAGAAATAACGCCGTCTTTCTGGCAGACAGGCTGGGCGTATCTCCTGTATGTTATTCTCATTATTGCTGTTCTGTACACTATATTGCGTACTCTGTTTGTATTTTACCGTTTGCGGGATAAAGTGAAGCTGGAGCACGAAGAAACCGAGATGAAAACCCGCTTCTTTACGGATATTTCACATGAGATACGCACTCCGCTGACTATGATTGTTTCACCTGTGGAGAATATAATAGAGAATGAAGGCACACCGGGCGATATAAAATCACAATTGCAACTGGTGTTGAAGAACTCCAACAGGATGCTGCGTATGGTGAATCAGATATTGGATTTCAGGAAAATACAGAAAATGAAGCTCAATATTCAGGAGACACAGTTTGGGGATTATGTGTCTGATATTTGCAATAATTTCTCCAAGACGGCCGAATACCAGAATATAAGGCTGGAATTTAATAACCGGGCCGGAGATGAAAAAATCTGGATAGACCGTGATAATGTAGAAAAACTAATATTTAATCTGTTATCCAATGCCTTTAAATATACATCTGATGATAAAACGATAGAAGTCAGTGTTTTTAGCAATAAAAAAGATAACACTGTTGCCATTCAGGTGAAAGATGAGGGCGGTGGCATGACTAAAGATGTACTGAATAAATTGTTTACCCGTTTCGCATCATTTAATAAAGATAAGAACAAACCGAGTACAGGTATCGGCCTGTCTATCGTTAAAGAAGTGGCAGACAAGCACCATGCTAAAATAGTGGTAGACAGCGAAGAAAATGAAGGCTCCGTCTTTACCGTTTTCTTTCCTACAGGGATTGAGCATCTGAAAGATGATGCAAATGTTTCTTTTACATTTGTTGCAAAAGATGCCGTTGCAGAAAAGACGGAATCCGATGTTGCTAAAGAAAAAGTAGCAGGAGAAACTATGCAGGAAAATCCGGACGAAGCTATGGAAAAAGAAAATCCGAAAGAGACTATACTGGTAGTAGAAGATGATTCTGATTTGAGACGCTTTATTGTTAATATACTGGAACCTTATTATAATGTATTGGATGCTGCTGATGGAAAAGAAGGTTATGATAAGGCTGTGGCAAATGTCCCGGATTTTATAGTAAGTGATATTATGATGCCGGAGATGGATGGTACCGAACTATTACAAAAGATACGGTCTACTACCGAAATCAGTCATATACCTGTTATCCTGCTTACTGCAAAGACCGATATGGAAAGTAAACTGGATAGCTTGGATTACGGTGCTGACGATTATATAACCAAGCCTTTCAGTGTGAAGTATCTGCGCGCCAGAATCGAAAATATCATTCGCCAGCGTAAGCGGCTTTACGATGTTTATTCTGCGGGCAGGCCTTTGGATGTTGCCGAACCGGAGAAAAAAGAAGAACCCGGACACAAGATTACTCCTCACGACGAATCTTTTATCAGGAAGATAAAAGAGGTGGTGGAAGAGAATATCGATAATAGTGATTTTGTGGTGGATGATCTTGCAAATGCCATTGCCATGAGCAGGACGGTATTCTTTAAGAAATTGAAAAGCCTTACAGGGCTTTCTCCTATCGAGTTTATCCGTGATATAAAAATAAAACATGCCGCTAAGTTGATAGAAACGCAGCAATATACAATAAAAGAAGTTTCGTTTATGATAGGCATATCAGACACGAAATACTTTTCGCAATGTTTCAAAAACGTTTATGGAATGACCCCAAGTGAGTATAAGAACCTGAAAAATCGTTCATAATAATGTAAATATACGGGGTGAAACTAATTAAGTCAAAAACACCCCTTTGTATTTGATTCGTTACTCCTATATTTGCTATAGGAGCAGAATAATGTTTACTTTTACACCGTTTATAAGAATTTCTAACCTTAAAAAAAGACCAATGAACAATTATTCTATAATGTATAAAAAGTTATTTTTTATTTGTCTGTTTTTGTTTTTACAGATAAACGTTTTCTTGTCGGCGCAAAACATCTCAGTGAAGAATAATTCGGGGCAGGCAGTTGTTGATTATACCTTGGAGATACCTGTTGATGAACTGAATCTTTCTTTAGGTAATTACTTGGCGACCATAAATAATACAGATGTTCCCGTTGAAATAATTACGGATGCAAAAGGAAGACAACTGGCAATACTGCCTGTTGATAAAATAGATGCTAATAGTGAAATTCTGATTTCATTAAGGCCGGGTACAGCCAATGCTTATCCCAAGCGTAGCTATGCTGAACTATCTCACAAAATAGGCGGGGACTTCGAAGGACATAAATATGTAGGCGGTTACTCATGGGTGAAGCCCAATTATATAAGTCTGCCCGGAACATTCAGAGATCATTCTTATTATATCAAATATGAAGGTCCTGGTTGGGAGAGCGATAAAGTTGCTTTCCGTTTCTATCTGGATAATCGTAATGCAATAGACGTATTTGGTAAAAAGACTTCCGATATCGTCCTTCCTGCTGTAGGGGTTGATGGTTTTGATAACTATCATAATATGGCAGACTGGGGAATGGATAATATGAAAGTCGGAACTGCTTTGGGAATCGGGACTATCGCTGTATGGAACGGACAAAAAGCTGTCCGAGTGGAAAAGAAAGACAGTATGACTTGCTATATTCCTGCCGATGGTAAAATACGGTCGCAGGTGAAAACAATTTATTACGGATGGGATGCGAATGGTGTAAAATGCGATCTTACTTCGCTGATATCCATTGATGCAGGTAGCCGTGCTTCACGTATGGAGTTGCTTGTGGATAAAAAGATTAATATTGCTACAGGGATTATAACAATGAAAGAAGCGGAACTTATCGTTAGCAATAGTAAGGACAGTAAATGGTCTTACATAGCTACTTTTGGTAAGCAAAGCCTGAATAACGATATGCAGGGTCTTGTTGTGTTTGCGCACACACGGCAGGTTAAAGAGATAACAAGCGATGATCTGAATCATATATTGGTGCTTGAACCTGAGAATGGTTATGTCGAATATTATTTTATGCCTACATGGGAACTGGATAAAGAACCGGTTGTGACCAAAGACGATTTTATGAAATGTATAGATGAAGTACTGGCCCGCTTGAATAATCCGATAACATATACTATTAAGAATTAAAGTCAACTATAATAAAAACTTATATCATGAAGCCACTTAATAAAACAACAGTAGAGAAAAAAGATTTACCAGTAAAAATACTTCAATTCGGCGAAGGAAATTTTCTTCGCGCTTTTGTAGACTGGATGATAGATAAAGCGAATAATGCAGGTGTAATGAACCACGGCATCATTGCTGTACAGCCGATAGGCGGTGGTGAGAATATGGTAAAGATGTTCAAGGATCAGGACAGTATGTACCATGTTTACCTCGAAGGTATAAAGGACAAGAAACCTGTGAAAGAAGTCGCTTTGGTAAAAAGTATCATGGATATCATGAATCCTTACAGTCAGTATGCGGAATACGAAAAACTATTTCTGAGCGAAGGGCTTGAGATGATAATTTCCAATACCACAGAAGCCGGTATCCGCTACGAAGAAGGTGACGACCTGAATGCCCAGCCACCAAAATCGTTCCCTGCAAAGATGACAGCATTATTACACAAGCGCTATCAGAAATTCAATGGAGCTAAAGATAAAGGATTGCTTATTATCTGCTGTGAACTTATTGAAGATAATGGCTCCACACTTCACAATTATGTACTAAAACATGCCAGACATAACAATTTGGGAGAAGGCTTTATTGACTGGGTAAATACATCTTGTCATTTCTATGATACTTTGGTAGACCGTATTGTGCCGGGCTTTCCACGCGAGAATATCGATGAAATTAAAACTGAGATTGGGTTTGATGATAATCTCGTAGTCAAAGGTGAATATTTCCATGTATGGGCTATCGGCGGCGACAGTATCATCAAAGAAAAATTCCCATTGGATAAAGCCGGATTGAATGTTTTGTTTATGGACGATATCAAAGCTTTCCGCGCCAAGAAAGTACGTATCCTTAACGGCTCGCATACAGCTATGGTGCCTGTGGCTCTCCAGCTTGGTTGCGAAACGGTGATGGATGCTTTCAATACACCCGAAGTAGAAAAGTATATCAATAAGATGGTAGCCGAAGAAGTATTACCGTGTATTGACGAAGATCCGGAAGACCTGAACGCCTTTGCTGCTAAAATACTAGAACGTTTCTACAACCCGTATCTGAAACATTATCTGAAAGATATTTCTTTAAATTCCATCTCTAAATGGGAGACACGGGATTATCCTACGGTATATGACTGCAGTAAGAAGCTGGATAAGAATGCAAAACTGACCACATTTTCTTTTGCTGCACTACTGGTGCTTTATACAGGTCAGTCGGCTGCGAAGAATTTCACACCGAATGATACCCCTGAATTTATCGAGTTTATTCAAAAAACATACGATAAAAACAATATCAAAGGATGGGTAGCAGGTATTGTTAACAATAAGGAGATGTGGAAAGAAAATTTCTCTGCGGTACCTCAGTTTATCGATGAAGTATCTAAGGATGTAGAGTTGATATTGAACCATGGAATGCAGAGCGCATTGCAATCTTTAATAAATTAATTAATTGATGATGGACAATGGAACTGAAACATTGTCCACTGTCAATATACACATGAACGATTATGAATAACGATTGTTTATATTGCAATAAAAATCAGACACAGCACGATCTGATGATTGAAATTTGCAAACTGAATGTGTCTACTGTATATCTTTTCAGGGAGCAAACCTATCTGGGACGGTGTATTGTTGCTTACGAAGGTCATGCAAAAGAGCTATACGAATTGGACAATAATACACTTTTATCATATATGCAGGACGTAAATAAGGTAGCTAAGGCATTGAAAGATATATTCGCCGCCCCTAAAATTAATTACGGTGCTTACTCTGACAAATTGCCGCACCTGCATATGCACTTAGTCCCTAAATATACGGATGGCCCGGATTTTGGTTCTACTTTTACGATGAATCCGCAGAAGGTTTATTTATCCGATGAAGAGTATATGGACGTACTGGCATCTATCAGGAGCAGGTTGATGTAAATCTGAAAACTTTATCTATATGATGAAGTTACCGGTTTGTAATAGCCGGTTTATAGTTCTTTGATACAATGTTCGGTAACCCCGGTGTTTACTGAAACAGTGACAAAAAAGAAAGTATGCAAAGAGTGTTACTTTTGTTACTTTTTATACAAAAAAATGTGACAGCTAAAAAAAATGAAAAAGTGTCAAGTTTGTCAACTTTTTCTACGATCAATAGAAAAAAAGGAGAAAACAGAAATGAATAAATATCTTAAAATAGCCCCTACAGATAATGTCTGTGTGGCAATAGATGATCTGGGTGAAGGTGATATTCTGGATATAGACGGCAAAAAAGTCACTATCAGGAATACGATCCCTACAGGCCATAAGTTTGCAATAGACGAGATAAAAGCAAACGAAGACGTTATCAAATACGGTTACCCTATAGGACATGCTACAACTGATATTCATATCGGTGAGCACGTACATACGCAGAATGTGAAGACCAATTTGCATGACGATCTCCAATACGCTTATGTTCCGGTTCATCCGAAACTGGATATAAAAAAGAGTAACCTTACTATAAACGGTTATCTGCGTTACAATGGCGAAATGGGTATCCGCAATGAACTGTGGATTGTTCCTACCGTAGGCTGTGTAAACGGACAGGCACAGGCTATTATCAACCGTATAAAAAACGAACTTGATGTTTCCCATATAGACGATATACGTGTCTATACTCATAACTATGGCTGTTCCCAACTTGGTGACGATCATGTCAATACCCAGAAGGCATTGGCGGCACTGGCCAAACATCCTAATGCAGGCGGCGTATTGGTAATGAGCCTCGGTTGTGAAAACAATCAGCAGAAGGACTTCAAAAAAGTAATGGGCGAATGGGACGATAAGCGGGTTAAATTTCTTATTGCACAGGAAGTACAGGATGAAATAGAAACAGGTTTTCAGCTGATGAAGGAACTGGTAGAGAATATGCGTAACGACAAACGCGAACCACTTCCATTATCGAAACTGAAAGTAGGACTGAAGTGTGGTGGTAGCGACGGCTTTTCCGGTATTACAGCCAATCCGTTGGTAGGGCAGTTCTCCGACTGGCTGATAGCACAGGGGGGAACAAGCATCCTTACCGAAGTGCCCGAAATGTTCGGAGCCGAAACTATCCTGATGAACCGTGCCGAGACAAAAAAAGTTTTTGATGATACAGTGTTGTTAATCAATAACTTCAAGCATTACTTCCGCAAGTTCGACCAGCCGATATATGAAAATCCTTCACCGGGGAATAAAGCCGGGGGCATTACTACCCTTGAAGATAAATCGCTGGGCTGTACCCAAAAGGGTGGTAACTCGGAAGTCGTGGATGTGTTGGATTATGGCCAGCCGGTAGTAAAGCATGGACTTAACCTGCTGAATGCACCGGGTAACGACCTTGTAGCCGCATCGGCTCTGGCTATGTCGGGTTGTCAGATAGTGCTGTTTACAACAGGTCGTGGTACTCCATTCGGAGCTTTTGTTCCTACAATGAAAATATCGACTAATAGTAAACTGTATAATTTCAAGCAGAACTGGATAGACTTTAATGCCGGAGCCTTGCTCGAAGGGCACAGCATGGAAATCGTGCTGAATGATTTTATCAACTTTACGGTCGAAGTTTGTGATGGTAAGCATCTGAAACATGAAGAGACAGGCTTTAAGGAAATAGCCATATTTAAGTCGGGAGTGACACTATAATTAAGAGGCAATATTTTATTAATGTATATATTTGAAGAGCTGGCTGGAGTCTATTATTACCCTGGTCAGCTTTTACCAAAATTTAATCATATAACAACTTTGTGTTAACGAATCTGTAATCATAGAGGGATACTTTTGCCCGTGAGTTTTTAATCATTAATAAAAATAAACGGATGAAAGTAAATCTGACGAAACCAAACAGGAGAGCCATTCTTATACTCTTTTTCCTGCTTGGTATTTCTATGCTGAATGCCCAGAATAAGGCAACCTCAATAACCGGTGTGGTTAAGGATGAGAGTGGCGAAACTGTAATTGGGGCCACAATAAAAGTTAAAGGAACTTCTGTCGGTACGGTAACGGATATGGATGGTAAGTTCTCTCTGGAAACTCCGGCTACAGGAATCCTGAGCATTTCATACATAGGCTATCAGCTGGTTGAAATGGAGATAGAGAGCAATAAACACTACACGATTACATTAAAAGAAGACCAGAAGCAACTGGATGAAGTTGTTGTTACGGCACTGGGGATCAAGCGGGAAGAAAAAGGTCTTGGATTTGCTACAGAGAATATTGAAGGACAGGCCTTAAATGACTCTAAGTCTAATAACTGGGCAACAGCCCTCTCCGGTAAAGTCGCTGGGTTGAGTATAATCAGTCCCGGCGGAGGGCCATTAGGAACATCCCGTATTTCATTACGTGGAGATAACTCCATGAACATGGATGGTAACAATGCTCTTATTGTGATTGATGGTGTCCCGATTGGAGGTTCAGCTACAGGTACAGGAGCCGACTCATACGGTGCGGGTTCGGGAAGTGATATTCCTGTCGACTATGGCGATGCTGTGAATGATCTGAATCCAGAGGATATTGAGTCTATAACAGTCCTGAAAGGTGCTTCCGCTGCTGCTTTGTATGGTAGTCGTGCTGCAAACGGAGCTTTGATAATAACTACAAAATCAGGTTCGAAGCAGAAAGGGATAGGAGTGACATTCAGTTCCAGCTTTAGTCTGGATAATGTTTTAAAATGGCCTGATTATCAGTATGAATATGGGCAAGGAACACAAGCTAAGGATAAGAACGGCAATTGGTATTATTCATATGGGGCATCGGCGGATGGAACGAACACCGGCTCTACTAGTAGTGCATTCGGTCCTAAATTTGATGGACAAATGTATTTCCAGTATGACCCGAACGTTGAAGGACAGAGTCTGGAACGGCAGTTATGGCAGCCATACAAAAATAATATAAAGGACTTTTGGCGAACCGGTACCAACTTCACCAATAGCATATCCATTGAAGGTTCTTCGGATAAGGCGAGTTTCAGGGCATCACTTACACATCAGAACAATGAATGGATGATGCCTAATACCGGCTTCAAAAGGACATCAGTCTCTACTTCGTTTGACTATAAAGTGACAAACAAGCTTCGCTTTTCTTCCAAGGTGAGCTTTACCAACAGAAATAGTGATAACCTTCCGGGAACGGGCTATAACAACCAGTCTATTTCCTATTTTATGATCTTCCAGAATCCTAACGTCGACTTGGCCTGGTACCGTCCGATATGGAAAAAAGATAAGGATCAGGTAGAGCAGATACATCCTTTCAGCAGCTATATAGACAATCCTTATCTGATAGCCTATGAGATGGAAAATCCTACGGATAAGAATTCAGTATTAGGTACAGCGAGTGCGACGTATCAGTTCTCAAGGAAGTTCGACTTACTGGTGAGGACAGGTATAGAAATGTCGCATGAGGCGAGAGAACAGCATCGTCCCTACAATACGGCCAACTTTGCTACAGGTTACTACAAAGAGGAGGATATCAATTACTTTGAGATAAATACAGACTTTCTTTTCTCTTACAGAGAGCAGTTTAACCGGGATTTAGGACTGAGAGTTTCTGCCGGAGGCAATATGAGAAAGAGTGAATATCGTTACAAGGCGGGATATATCACAGGATTGGTGACTCCGGGTGTGTATAAATTGTCCAATGGTTTCACAAGTGCAACTATGAGGTCCACAAACCGGGATAAGCAGGTTAACAGCTTGTACGGAACAGCTACAATTAATTATAAGAAGTTCTTGTATTTGGATGTGACCGGACGTAACGACTGGTCGAGTACGTTGCCTATCGAGAACAATTCATTCTTCTATCCTTCTGTCAGCGGTAGTTTCGTCCTGTCGGATGTCGTTAAAATGCCGTCTCAGATATCTTTTACTAAATTGAGATTATCCTGGGCACAGGTAGGTAATGATACAGACCCGTACAAAACAGCTAAGTATTACTCGGTAAGCGAATTTTCGGGTGCCGCTGAAAGACCGGGAACATTATATAATGCGAACCTAAAGCCTGAGATATCGACTAACTATGAGGCTGGAATAGATTTCCGGATGTTTAAAAACAGGCTAGGTATAGATATTACAGGATATCAGAATTATACAAAGAACCAGATTATAGATGTACCTATCGATCCGACAGCAGGGTATGGCAAAGCCACAATCAATGCCGGAAAAGTAAGAAACCAAGGGCTGGAAGTAGTCCTGAACGGGGTATTGATGGAACAACGTAGCTTCAAATGGAAAGCTTCCTTTAATTGGGCGAAGAACTGGAATAGGATAATGGAACTTTCTGAAGATCTGGATAATGATGAGGATCAGATGATAGCGCAAGCCGGAACTGTATATTATTATGCGAAAGTAGGCGGTTCTATGGGAGATATGTACGGTTATAAGTTGCTCCGCAATCCGGAAGGTAAAGTCATATACGACGCTGCTACGGGATTGACAGCAAAACCCGAAAATGTCGAGTATGTTGGTAATGCATATCCGGGATGGAAAGCCGGCCTTCAAAATGAATTTACGATCAAGAATGTACGGGTGTCTTTATCCATAGATGGACAATACGGCGGTTTGGTTTATTCTCAGTCGCATCATAAAATGACAGAACAAGGTAAATTGAAACACACCCTTTACGGCCGTGACTCAGAAGATGGTAAATTGGTAGGAGATGGTGTTATTGCTAACGGAGACGGAACTTATTCTCCAAATACAACCAGAGCGCTGGTAAGCCAATATTATTCAGACTATTATCGCCGGGCAAATGTGGAGACAAACTCATTTGACGCTACATTCATAAAACTTCGGGAAGCAAGGGTAGAATATAACTTCCCATCGTCGATAACAAAGAAGCTGAAACTGAATTCCCTTGCTGTAGCCTTGTTTGGTCGTAATCTGTGGATGTGGACAAAGGAATACCCTCTGTTCGATCCGGAAGCGGCAGCCTTAAATAGTTCTACAATTGTTCCCGGAACTGAAATGGGTCAAATGCCCTCTTCACGTACTATGGGGATAAACCTGAATGTTAAATTTTAATATGTAAAAGATTAAGAAATGAGATTACTAGACAAAATATCGATAGTATTATGTATCCTCGCCACCAGCTTTACAGCTTGCGACAGTGGATTTGAGGAACTGAACAAAGACCCGAACAGAATAGATGAAATATCACAAAGTTCACTGTTAAGTCCTATTTTATATGAAATGGCCAGTTACAATTACCTGAGAGCCGATGATGTGACTTTCGATTTTATGCAAGTCTCTCTAAGTCATCCGAGTAGTGGAACAGACAGGGCACATTACTATATGACGGAAACATCGGGTGAAGGTGTATGGAGTACTTATTATAACTGGCTAACGTCTGTAAAAGAGATGTATGAGGCTTCCGTAAAGTTTAAAGATCCGAATTCACAGGCAATCGCTCTGACCCTAAACAGCTGGTTGTACGCAAATTTGACCGATGCATTTGGTGACGTGCCTATGAAAGAGGCTTCACGAGCTGAAGAAGGGATATTAAAACCCGTGTTTGATACACAGAAGGAAATTTATACCCGTATTATATCAGATCTCGAGACGGCAAATGACATGTTCATTACATCACAGAAATTAACCTATATAGGAGATCTTCTCTATAATGCCAATACTGAGGCAGAAGGCGTACTAAAGTGGAAAAAGTTTTGTAACTCTTTACGTATGCGCTGTTTATTGCGAATATCCAAGAGGGACTCGGAAATGAATGTATATGCTGAATTGAAGAAGATGGTGAATGATCCTGTTAAATACCCTGTTTTTGAGAAGAATGCAGATGGGGCTATCTTAGCTCTGTCAGGGTTGGCCCCACAGTTACCTCCTATTTCCAGACCACAGGATTTTACTACAGGACGGGCTGCAGGAGAATTTTTTATAGATAACCTTGTGGCTATAGACGATCCGAGATTGCCTATCTGGGCTTCGAAAGCGAAGGACCTGGATGGAAAGAATATCGGATATAAAGGAATCCCCAGTGGTAGTCCTATTACTCAGACATTCAATTATACTCCGTCTAACCTGAATCAGACCTTGGCAAAGGCTCCTCTGAATATTGTCTTGATGACTTATGCCGAAGTTAAGTTTATAATGGCAGAACTGGCATATAAGAATATAATATCGGGAGATGCAAAAACCTATTATGAAGAAGGTACTAAAGCGGCTATCGAACAATGGGGTGGAGTAGTTCCGGCTAACTATTTCAGTAATGTAAATGCTGCGTACAATAATACTTTCGAAAGAATAATGCTTCAGAAGTATTTAGCTTTGTTCTTCAATGACTATCAGCAATGGTTCGAATACAAAAGAACAGGGCTGCCTGTACTTCCGGATAATGGAGGATTACTCAATAATGGCAAGATGCCCATACGCTACCAATACCCACCTAAAATAAAGCGGATGAATAGTACTAATTACCAAAAAGCCGTAGAGAATATGGGTGGTGATAACATCAACATAAAATCGTGGTGGGAAAAATAAAGGATACTAACTTATAAAATAAAATAGATATGAAAAAGATTGTTTGCTTATCATTTGTATTTATATACACAGTATTGTCATTGCAGGCACAGAAAGCAACAAATTTCGAATACGATGTTTATGGGGATGGCATAAAAGTCGAAGATATAAAAGATTATTCTTCGCATGAACTCGGAGATCTCATAGCCCGTAAACTACAGGCTGTGGAGAATATATATCTGCTGCGTTACGAAACAAGGGTAGGCCTTAATAACTCTGAGATTGAAGTACAGAAACCCGACATTCTGCAGTCTGTAGAGAAAATGGATAAGTATTATAAGAAAGCCGTTAAGAAACAATTATTATCGAGAGACGAGGCTGTGAGCAGGTTTTCGAAATATCTGGACATTGCCTACTTCGTTTTTTATGAAGACAGTGCTGCATTTGAGAGTGCTTTAAGTAAAGCCAAAAAGACAGAAGATATTATAATTATTTTTGAGCAGGTAAATCTGCTTAATTACAATGCCAAGATGGAGGCAAGGAACTGATCATACGGAATTTATCTGTAGATATTCGTCAGATAGAGATTTTGGAAGCTTATATATTTGGCCGTACATACACGCAGAAAGGTGAATATAAGATTATGAAAGAATAATCTGTGTGCGGATAGTAAACAAGACATCAAAGAACGAATAGATAAAGGCTTTAGTCTGACCTGTACGGGTATATGGCTAAAGCCTTTTCTGTGAGAACCCTAAAAAAATGTTAGTTTCAGTGAATAACCTTCCGGTTAGTTATTAGTATATGTGACGTCAAAGTCCCAGTTCCATTTATCAAAGTATAAGTTTCCTCCTTTCCATTCCAACTCGCCACGCTGAAAATCCACAGTTTCGCTTCGTGGGTAAATCTTTTCGGGGAATAGAGGCCGGGAATAATCGTTATTGACTATCCAGCGGTACGCGTCCATCCCGTTAGAATATATGTACCTGACTTTCTCATCATCTGTAAACCTGTTGATACCGAATGACTGGTCCATCGGTATCCAGCCGGTACCTTCTATATAGAATTCGCTCCAGTCGTGCAGGTTCAGTCCGTCCGGATGCATCATAAATCCGCTTTGCCAGCGTGCAGGAATGCCATTGTAGCGTGCCAGCGTTATAAACAACAATGTTACCTGTCCGCAGTCGCCATGATTATTTGCCAGTACATAGGCCGGGATATTGTCTATTGTCGAGTATTCCCGTGCGCCTGCCCAAGGGAAATTTTCATCCACCCAAGTGAATATCTTTTTCATCTTCTGATAAGGATCTGTTTCGTTACCGATGATACGTTCCGATATGGCTTTGATAGAATCACTGAAAACGATATGGGGAGCCCGTTCGGAAGTATATGTCTTATACAGATCGCTGTTTTTGTCATATGGCTTGATCTCTTTGCCCTCAAGATTGAACCATTCTGCCGCCGATTTATATGAGAATTCTATCTCAAACTTCAGAGGCTCGTTTTTCTTTGCAACTTTCTCCATATATAATGTGCGGTGTGCATATTCAGACGGGGATATAATATAATTATCGTCATTTACCGACAACAACTTTATTTCCGATTGTCTGCGCTCATCCTCTCTCGGGTACGGAAGCCAGCATCTTACAACTTCTCCTTCGGGTACTGCATTCGGTTTCAGCGTCACTTCATATTTTACTCTCATTGCCACGGGAGACATTTGGGTTTTTCCTGTTTTTCCCAATACTGATACTATTTCCGGCAGATGTACTTTCAGGGTTTCTTCCTTTGCGTCTGTCCCCGGTTTATCTATTTCCTTTTTCTTTGCGATAGCATCTTTATCCAGCCGGAACAGGTTGCCCGCTCCACGGCTGAAATATCTCTTCTGACCGTCTATAACCATATATTCCAGAGATTTATCTGCTTCCCATTTGGCTAACATATCATCATTTACATCAGGATAGTATTTTTTGATGTATTCCATTACCGGTTCTTTGTCCTTGTTGAAGTCCAGAGCTATGCGATGCATCTTATCCTTTCTCCAGTTGAGGTCATAGATTGTATCGGCAGAAGGTCTATTCTCAGCAATATATAAGTCTATCAGGTAAGAAGCTTTCGTGAAATTTCCGGCCTTTTCTTCCGTATCTATTTGCTCCAGACTCACAGATTTGGGTTGTTGGCTATTGCATCCCCATATTGCCAGTGTGATTATTATAAGATATAAGTGTTTCATAGATCTTGTTTTTTTTGTTTCGTTAACTATTTATAGTTAAAAAGTAACAGAAGTAACAGCTTTTTCAGTTAACAGTCAACAGTAATCAGTTAACAGCACCTAAATCCGGGGCGCCGGATTAAGATAATGAAAGAAACACGTTTGATTTGGATATATTTTGGAGCAAATGCAAAGCATTAAATATCAGCAAAATAAAAAAGTGTTTCTTAAGAGAAAACAGTTCTTCAACTTAAAACTCATTACTCAAAACTTATTACTTGTTAGAGGGTAATAAAAGTAACACCTTGCTCAATGCTTTTTACTTGTGTTCTTTGCGTAACTCTTTTCCTTTGCGGTAAAGCCCTTTTCATTACATTGAGGACTTTGTTAAAACCTGACACATCTGACACTTTTGTATTGTTTTTCATTGTTACTTTTTACTAAAGCTCCTATTACTCTTTTTACTCTGTGTTTAAATAAAAAAGGTAACAAAAGTAACACATTTTTCAGCTATTAGCTGATAGCTGTTAGTCGATAGCTTATGTACAAAACCTGACAAACCTGACGACTTTTTACACAATTTTTATTGTCACTTTTTCTTTTAAAAACTCCGTGCTACTCCGTTTACTCTGTGGTTAAAAATAAAAGGTAACAAAGGTTACACTTTTTCATTCATTTGCTAATCTGCTAATTTACAAATCTGCTGATTCATTTTATCAAAGAACTATAAGCTAACAGCTAAAGGCTATCGGCTAATAACATAGATAAATTTTTCTCAAATAAATTATTTTCATTACTCATTACTTAAAACTTATTACTTACTATTTCTCTATCCCTATTCCCGGCAAATCATTCAATATCAATTTCCCGTCAACAACAGTCGTCCCTTTATAAATATCGTTACTTATCAGCAGGTTTCCATCCAGGTCAGCCCAATCCACGGCAGGCGATAATTGGGATGCTGCCGAAATAGCACAGGAAGTTTCCGTCATACAACCTATCATTACCTGCATATTGGCTGCGCGGGCTACCGTCAGTATCTTCCATGCTTCCCGCATTCCCGTACATTTCATCAGTTTGATATTTACACCCGTAAAAGCGCCTTTGAGCCGCAATACATCATTCAACCGTTGGAAAGATTCATCCGCAAAAACGGGTAGGGGACTCCTTTCTGTTACCCAGGCCGAATCATCAAGGTTGTATTTCGGCATCGGCTGTTCTATCATTACTATCCCTTTTTCTTTCAGCCAGTATATCATGTCCAGTGCATGATGCTTGTCTTTCCAGCCCTGATTGGCGTCTATGGCAATAGGCTTGTCGGTCACTGTGCGGATAGCTTCTATCATCTCCTTGTCATTGTCGCGTCCCAGCTTCACTTTCAGAATATTGTAAAGCGGCGCGGCTTCCCTGGTCTTCTCTTTCACCACATCGGCGGTGTCTATTCCGATAGTGAAAGTCGTGGACGGTGCTTTCGACTTATCCAGCCCCCATATTTTATACCACGGTTGCCCCATTATTTTGCCTACAAGGTCGTGCAGGGCTATATCCACAGATGCTTTTGCCGCTGTGTTGTTTTCCGCTATTTTATCCACATAGGTGAGTATATCATCGAGTTCGAACGGACTGGAAAACTGGCTCAGGTCTATTTTTTTTAGGAATTCCATAACAGATGCCTGTGTTTCTCCCAGATAGGGCGGGAGAGAGGCTTCTCCGTATCCGGTAATACCGTCAAATTCGATCTCCGTCAATACAACAGGGGTTGTTGTACGTGAAAAATTAGCGATAGTAAATACATGTCTCAATTGCAGGTCGAAAGGCCTGAAACTGAATTTCATCTTCCCTTTATTGCCTGTCACCTTATCTTTACTCTTCTGTGCGAATATGCTCAATGGTGAGCCGGCAGCCAGACCGGCACCAAGAGAGGCCAATGCTGTCTTTCTCAGAAAATCACGTCTTGATTGTGCCATAGTATATTGTTTAAATTAAAAATGAAAAACTATGGGTGTACTAGTTTCTAGTATACTAGCATGCTAGAAAACTTATAACTACCTAACTATTTTTGCTCCTTATACAACGGACTATTATTTATACTCCAGATTCCTTTTGTATCCACAGCCCCGATAACCCGAGACGCCCGTACAAACTCACGGGTATTGAGTTCGTCGTAATTTGCTTTCGTCGAATCCAGACTGTTTATTCGTATATACCCCGAAGCGTGGATAAACTCCTTATCACCTTTGTAGAAGGCAACATGGCGTATCCGTTCTTTTTTTCCGTCCTGCGCTTTTTTTCCGAAGAACATCAGGTCACCCGGACGCAGGTTTTCGTAACCATTGCTTATATCCACAGAAATGCCGGTCTTTACCTGCTGGGAAGCATCCCGCATAAGAATGATTCCATGCATCAGCATCACCGTTTTGGTAAATCCGCTGCAATCCATGCCTTTGACGGATGTGCCGCCCCACGTGTACGGGATGCCTTTCAGGGTAAGAGCCTTTTCCAGAATGCTCTCCTCTGTCAGCTTTATTGATGTCAGCCATTCTTCATAGGGTTTGCTCTGGCTTTTCAATACATAAGCGATGCGGCCGTCAGGATAAGACACCTTATAGAAACGCCCGTTGTCGGCTTCCAGTTTCAGCATATTGCCGAATGCAAGATCGGATACCCTTTGCTTCTTTTCATCAGGATTTTCATATCCGAAGCCGTAATCATCTGTGAAAATAATTTTCTTTGCAGTTATCCATTTGTTGAAATCATCTTTTGTCATTCTTACAAATGAACCGCCGGTAGTCCATGCCACATAGCCTTCCGCAGTCTTTATCCGCCACCAGTCGTCGTGTTGCAAAACCTGTACAGGCGCTCCCAGTAGTAGCTGGGTTCCCATTTCTGCGGCATAACTTGCACCCATGCGTACATCCGCTACCGAAACGTTAATCACACCATATGTTTTTTCTCCGACCGTTTCATCAGGTAATACGCTGATACTGTCTATTGCCGCCGGATTACTTTTCCGGATCAGTTCCAGTAGATCGGCTTTGGCTTCTTCCAGAGAAGTCACCCCTTTTATGACAGGCTTGCCTTCATTCTCCACAATTTTGATGTCATATACATTATCCCGCCTGTCCGGTACATGCTTCATTCTGGCACTGTCTACGAGAGCATTAAGCTCGGGATAAGGCGTCTTTTCCTCTTTATTCTGACAGGCAGATAAGAGAATTAATGTTGCTGCAACTAGTTTTGTTATATTGTTGATTCTCATATTTTAAAAGTATTTATTAATATATTTTGAATGTAGGGGCGAATAAACATTCGCCCGCAGTAATTAACGGGCGAATGTTTATTCGCCCCTACTTATCCGTTTATATTATTATAGACATAATCATTTCTTATTAAACATAAAATCCAGAATGTTTCTCATCAATTGGTCACGCAAAGGTGTTTCCCTGATTGTCTCGAAAGGAAAACCCAAAACGCAGGTCTTATAATTATCATCAGAAGCTACTCCCGCGCTCAGGTTATTTTCGCTATACCTGAATACGGTGAAGCTGTTGGCATCCGCAGGCTCTATGGCGTCAGGCGATTCTACCGCGTAACAATCTGAATTCAGTTGATTGTAGAAGCTGTAAGTTCCTGTGAGTTGTGTGAAAGGTGAAGCCACGCTTTTGACATTTCCTGTTACCGCTGCCTGCCCTGTCCGCCATTTATATTTCAATACCTTTTGCACGAATTCCTTGTCTTCTTTTTTTACAAATTCGTTGTCCCAGAGGTCTGTGCCCACATAGGCGCCGCTGATAAATATATTTCCTCCCCTGTTGCAATAATCTGTTATTTTCGACTGTAATTCGTCAGGGAATGTTTTAAACCGTGGGGGAAATGCGCCACGCCCTATTTTTGCTTGTTTCTGCTTCCCTAATATAAGGTCTGTCAGTTTATAATTGTTCATATCAGCCAGACCATTCATTACGGCTTCTGTATTGGCAGACACGAAGGAGTAGCCTGCATTTACGATGGATGTACCGTGTACAAACGGATAATCGAATGTGTTACCTGCAATCACAGTCGTTTCATAATTGGAATTACTTGCTCCGAATCCTGCTGCGTCATCGTCCATCCACGGTATTTTACGGCGAAACTCATACTGGCTGCCTATAAGGTTATACTGGTTCTTATCGGGCACTCCGTGGTCTTTATAGCTTAAAAATCCGGCAATGCTGTCACTGCTGGCAAAGCTGTCGGGAGCAGATACACGTTGAAACCCGTTGACAACAAAGACAGTCCCTTTCTCATTCGATTTCCTGCAAACGGATAATATTTCGGAAGGAAAACTTTCACCGCCTTCGTTTACTGCCGTTACCTTGAAACTGTATATCTTATTCTTCTCTATATCGATAGTTGTCTGATTGCTCTTTACCAATATACCATTATCGAAATCGTTGTTATCCGTACGGGTATAAACGATATAGCTGTTTGGCGTTGCGGTCGGTTCCGACGGGTCGTTTACCGGCAGCCATTGCAGTTTCACCTGCGTATCTCCCGAAAATTCGGTGCTGAACGATTTTATCGGCAATGGTGCCACTACATAATCGAAGTTGTACTGATAAGCAATAAATTTAAGTATTCCCTTATAAATAGCCCTGCTTGCCGTAAATTGGAAGGCCGGGTCGAGTCCGTAGCGCATGTCCGCAAAATTCTGATGGGAGAGCAGCTCCAGCAACATGGTCGGCACTTCCGGCATGCGGGCTTCGCTGTAATTGCGGTTCCATATATGACGTCGTGTCCAGTCTGGCTCATATCCGGCGCGTATGTCTTTCACTATTTCGTCCATGATGAGGGATGTAAGGTCGCGGGAAGCAATGCGTGGAGTGCCGTTCGCGAATATCTCATCGTTTATATGCGTCATGCAGATGGTCAGCGTGCCTATAATAGAATCATTATAGGTTGTGCCCGCATCGCTATGGAAAGCCATTGCCATATCCAGAGGAATATTCAATCCTTTCCCCTTCGGGATAACAGGAGATCCTCCCGCCATATAATTTACCCATAACCCACGGCTCTGATAATCGTCCGTATAGTCGCTTTTTCCTTTAGTCCATCTGTATACACTGTCGGGAACACCCGCCCATTGCAGCCAGTAACGCGCCCCTTCCGTATAGCGGGGATGATTGCTGGTTTCCAATTCATACTTTATCGGCGGGAATTTAGATACAGTCGTATCATCGGGTTGCTTCAGATTTTCGGGATCGGTGGTACGTGCGATATTTCCCATACCTCCCCCGATCTTTACAGCATCGGCGGTAATTATCCGCCCGCTTTTTGTGCTTTTGTTGGATAAGGTGATCTTACAATTCTCATTTTTACCTTTGTCAAAGGAGAAGAATCCGAGAAATATCCATGTGCCGCCCCCCATAGTCTGATTGATACTGAACTCCGTTTTTCCTCCGGTGTGATACACGGTATAACGGGCGTCCTCGCTGCTGTTTTTCAAGCTGGCATAGGATATATACACTCCGTATTTTCCTTTTTCCGGGATGTCGGGCAACCATTCGCAAAGGCTTTCATCTCCTTTATTTATCGTTTTCACCTGCCGGTATGTACCGTCCCGGAATGGATTTTCCAAGTCCAGATAAACTTCTTTCAGATGGGCGAATCCGGTGCTGTCTCCCTTTGCCCATGCTTCTTTTCCTGCTGTTTCTCTATAAACAGAGTTGTTTAAGGATTTATCGTTATCTACAATTATTTCATGTTTTTGCGTATCCCGTTCGCGTGGCAGGAAAACATTCGCTCCCGCATTCTCGAGCATAGGGACAAGGTATGGCAAAACATAGCTTTGCGTGTATAGATCTTCTACTGTCTGGAAGACACGGGCACGCTGCCATTCCCAGCGGGATAGCTTTTGCTCGTAGTACCAGCCGTGACTTTGCCACATGGCGATATGGCGGTTCTGAAGACCTTTGTTGCTCTTTACAGGATGAGACAGGCGTGTTATTAAGGGTTTATCAACTTTGTTGGTAAATTTTTCTTTCCTGATCAGCGGAATATAGTCTTCTATTTTATACTTGTCGGAAAAAAGTTCGACCTGATAATTTTTCATATTATCCGGCAGATATTCTTTCACCCCAGCATATATGTCATCTACCAGTTGTTTGTCGAAGCCTCCGAAGGACAAATTGACATTGGCAAACAGCTGGATCTTCTTTCTTTGTATATCGACAGAGTCAATTGTTACAGGGCGTATGCGCGTTTGCTGATTAATGGTCTTGGTGAGATATTCACCGATCTTATCAGTCATATCTTTTGTTATTTCCTGCGCCCTTATCCCGGTGGATGTAAGAGACAGGATAAAGGAGAAAAATATAAATAAGAATGTTATCTTACGGCTTCCCATAATTTTGAGTTTTATATATTATCTATTTTTCATAACGAAGCAGTCCTATCAACCCTTCGCCACTTGTATAAATACATTCTTTACCGTTTAACGGATAGACGGTGTTGATTATAGAATTTCCAACTTTGTGTTTCCAGAGCAGTTTGCCCGTTTTTCCTTCAATGGCGAAGATGATTCCGTTTTTGGTACTACCAAATACTACACTATCTTTTTCGACAGGCATAGACGGTGCATGATCGTATCCATAACCTACATTTGCCGCCCAAATTTGTTGCGGTTTAGCACTTGTAGCGGAGTAACAGACAACGCTGTCCTGCATTGTTTTGCTGTATAACCGCTCTTTATCTTCTGATAAGCCGATGGTTTCCCTGACTTTCCAGTCGGACATCCTCCATATAGTTTCTCCGGTATTGGCATCAACAGCGGTCATCACCCGGTCGGGAGCTGTGAAGAATACTCTGTCATGCGCAGCGACAGGCCATACTGCAGCCGGAGAATAAAGGATTCCTTTCCTGCCTTCTACCCATTTCCAAAGCAACCGGCCTGTATGTTTGTCCAAAGCGTACATAGTTTCATCCCATGCGCCGAAAAAGATTTTGTCTTTGTAGATCAACGGGCGTGTTTCAATATATCCTTTTACTTCAGGGAATTCCCATACCAGTTTCCCTGTTTTGATATCGATGGCCCTGAATGTATTATCGCTGGCTCCGATGTAAACAATACCATTGTCGCTGGCGGCAGAGCCTAATACAGCTTTATCTACGCTATACTTCCACCGCAGGATTCCTTTTTTAGCATCGAGGCAATATATGTTCTTATCGGCAGAGCCTAATACAACAGCATCCTTGTAGACTGTCGCAGTACCCACGATACGGTTTCCGGAAGTGAAACTCCAGTCTTTTGTACCATCCTTTACGGAATAGCAGGAGAATACGCCGGAATCATCGCCGGCATACACTTTGTCTCCCGATATTACAGGAGATGTATAGAATGCGGACTCATTCAATGTTGTCCAAACTTCTTTTACCTGTGGATATTCATTATTAACGGAAATGTCATAACCTGAACAGGTTTTATTATCCGCCGTATAATATTCCTTTGTTAGAGAATAAGCACCCCATCTTACAGGCTCTTGCTTTATCTTTCGTTCATATACGATGAGGGAATCAGAGGTGACATTGAATATGGAATATCCTCCGATATTATCTTGTTTATCCCGCAAATTGGAGCGACAGATAAAAGCAGGGATTCCGTCGTATGAAAATAGCCTGTTGCTATGGTAATGCCCGCCGATAAAGGATTTGATGTTATAGCTGCGGACAGCGTTGGTCAGGTCGCACCAGTTATCTACATCGCTGTCGAGCAAAGGATAGTGGGTGACCAGAACCACAGGCTGTCCGGATGGCATGGCTGCCAGTTCCTGTTTCAGCCAGCTAATGTCCTGCGGGGCTATGTGCCCGTCCATCATGCGGATAACGGGGCCTGTATTGAACCCGAAAAAGCGGATACCTCCATACTCAAAATCGAAGCGCTCGGAGCCGAATATATGTCCGAAATCGGTAGCACCCGATTCGCTCCATTTAGTTTCGTGGTTGCCGGATATGGGGTAGTATTTTGCGTTTAACCGGTCCAGTATATCTTTTGCTTTTCGCAAAGATTCGTAATCTCCCGATTCGCTGATGTCTCCCGTTACGAGTACAAACTTTATATCCTTGTTTGTATTAATATCGTTGACCGTATTTATCAGGTCTTCTTCCGGGAGCGGGTTGTTGCGGTTGAGATGAATATCGGTCACTACGGCAAAACGAAAGTCCTGTCCCCTGAAAGCTATGGATATTAGCAGTAAGAGAGAAAGAATGACATACTTTCTTATTATGTGTCCTGAAACATTCATTTACTTAACCTTTATAATGGATGCAGCTACAACATTCGCCACTATTTCGCGTAGGCGTGACACCGCGCCTTTATCATCGGGATGTACCCTGTTGGTAAGCAGTATAACTGCGGTGCCGGAGTCGGGGTCTATAGTAATAGATGTTCCCGTATAGCCTGTATGCCCGTATGCGGATACATCGAATAAATCTCCGTCGCTGGCATAGCCCGAATATACATCCCATCCCAGTGAACGGCCGAACTCCTCAAACCCTTTCGGAACGGAACGCATGGCACGGACAGTTAAAGGACTGAGTATGCGCACACCGTTGATCTCTCCGTCATTCAACAGCATTGCGGCAAGTACGGCAATATCTTCCGCATTCGAGAATACGCCTGCATTACCCGAAACCCCACCATTCATTATATTGGCCAGCGGGTCGTGTACTCTACCTTTCAGCACTGAACCGTCAGCCTGCTTTTCGGTCGGAGCCGTCCATTCGAGTGTTTCGCCCGTAGGATTGTAATCGGTATGCTTCATGCCCAGCGGACTGAATATATTTTGTCTGGCGAAGTTTTGCAGGCTCATGCCGGATATATTTTCGATGATACGCTGGAGGGTTATAAAGTTGAGGCAACTGTAATCAAATACCTTAGTTGGCTCATTATTGCGTTTTACATTCGATATATAGGTAATTAATCCATCGGGATTCGGAACAGTATATTGTTTCTTTAATTCTTCTACAGGAGCATAAGGTGGTAGCCCTGATGTATGCGTCAATAAATCGACGATCCTTATATTCCTTTTTCGTCCTGTTATACTATCTGTCCATGGCTGGAATCCGGGAATGTACATAGCCACTTGGTCCCTTAGCCTTAATTGTCCCCGTTCCAGCAGTATCATTGTTGATATTGCCGTAGATACGGATTTGCTTAACGATGCGAGGTCAAAAACAGTGTTTGTAGTCATCGCTATCGTTTCAGGATAGATTTGTTTATTGCCATAGGCTTTCAGATAGGTCAGTTTTTTATGTCTTACCACAGCTAATACAGCTCCGGGTATATCTCCATCCTGAACTGACTGGTTGATGGCATTGTCTGTATATATCAGCCTGGACTTATCCATACCTGCTTTTTTAGGGTTAACCAATGGCAGAGACTGGGCGAAAAGTGTGCTGTATGCCAAGGTTAATAATATAGGGAGAATTATTATTCTTTTCATTATGTCAGACCTCCTTTACTTAATTTGGGTTATGAAGATTGATACCTCGCCAGTTCTGCCACGAGGTAGTCTATTGTAATACAGATGTCTAAAAGTCAATCATAGATGATCGGCTTTGTAAGCATCCACTGCCTTTTTTACTGACCCGTGCAATAACAAGAGCCGTTGTGCCTGCTCGTAGTCCAGTCCCAATTCGTCTATAATCATACGGGTTCCTCTGTCTACAAGTTTGTCGTTGGATAGTTGCATGTTTACCATGCGGTTTCCTTTTACCCGTCCCATCTTAATCATGGTAGAGGTAGTAATCATATTCAATATCATCTTTTGGCCTGTACCGGATTTCATACGCGAACTACCCGTTACAAATTCGGGGCCTACAATCATTTCTATCGGAACATCAGCCTCCTGTGACAGAGGTGAATCGGGGTTGCTGGAAATGGAGCCTGTAAGGATTCCATGTTTCCGGGCTTCGCGCAAAGCACCTATAACATAAGGGGTTGTTCCCGATGCCGCAATGCCTATTACCGTATCCTTTTCGTTAATGTTATATGCCTGTAAGTCGCGCCATCCGGCTTCCAGATTATCTTCTGCTTTTTCTACCGGATTCCGCAAAGCTGTATCTCCTCCTGCGATGAGACCTATCACAAGTGTATTCGGCATACCGAATGTAGGCGGTATCTCAGATGCATCCAATACACCCAATCTTCCGCTTGTACCTGCTCCCATGTAAAAGATACGGCCACCCTGTTGCATACGGGGTATGATCTGCGATACGAGTTTTTCTATCTGCGGTATGGCTTTTTCTACAGCTAAGGCAACTTTCTGGTCTTCCTTGTTTATATCCGTGAGAAGTTCGTGGACAGATTTGTTTTCCAGGTTGTCGTATAATGATGGTTGTTCTGTTATTTTTATAAAGGACATTTTTAATTGAGAATTAAGAGTTAAGAATTAAATGCACCTACGGCCTGTTGGCTGCTATAATATGTGATGAGGCCTTCCATAGGGGACTGTGTAATTTTACTGATTTTCAATCCCAAATCTTCACCAGCCTTTCTCAATATTTGTTGATAGTGAAAAGCGACTGAACCAGTAAGGTGTACATCATAATCTTTATATTCATACTGCATTACATTTTTGATGAAGAAGTCTTTAAATGCATTATATACCAGATTATATATCGTATTGTCATTGATATTCCCGAGAATAAACGGAGACAAACTGGCCAGAAATCTGTTTGGTGTGGGTTGGCGGTATACCTTTTCGAGAATAACGGCCGGAGTCAGATTGTATTGGCTCAGAAAGTTTTCTTTTATTCCTGGTGTCAATTGATTTTTAAGACATGCGCCTACAAACAAACGGCCTAGTACAGCTCCACTCCCTTCATCACCAAGGATATAACCCAATGGAGAAACATTCGAAATAATGTTTTCACCGTCATAGAAACAAGAATTCGATCCTGTTCCGATAATGCAGGCTATGCCGCTGCTGTGACCACATAATCCTCTTGCTGCGGCAAGTAAGTCACTTCCTACTTCTATATTTTCCACATTGAAATTATCGGCAATAGCAGCCCTTACTATTTCATTCTTTTCAGGGAAGGCACAGCCCGCTCCGTAAAAGTATATGGCTTCTATTTTATAGCCGGACATATCAGGAACAAGCGAGAGTCTTAGTTCTTCGCTGATTTCTTCGCGGGTGCAGAAGAATGGATTTGCTCCTTTTGTGAAAATTTGTTTTACCAGTTGACCTTTGTTTATTAAACACCAGTCAACCTTGGTCGAACCGCCATCTGCTAATAAAATCATATCTATCGTTCTTTACGTTATCGTTATCTTAATGCTCTAATTCTTTTTCAACCTTTGTCTTCTTTGTTAATAATAACAAACCTATGAATGTAAATGCCGCATTCATTATCAGTAATTCATAACTGAAGGAATAACCGTTGAGCCATTTCTCCGAATTCAGGTCTATTATAAGACAAAGTAGTGGTGAGAGGATTGCTACAAGTGGTATGTATTTATCTTTCACTGTCAGTTTGGTAAATATACCAAAAGCAAACATCCCCAATATCGGTCCGTAAGTGTAGCTGGCTAAAACATAGACTGCATTTATTACCGACGTATTATTTAATAAATTAATAACAATAATAACTATTCCCATAACAATAGCCATCGCCATATGTACTTTTTTTCTTTTGTTGGCGGTTGTGCTATCCGACCCTTTCTTTGAACTGCCTAGTATATCGACTGTAAAAGATGTGGTCAGGGAAGTCAATGCTGAGCCGGCAGCTGCGTAGGCCGCCGAAATAAGTCCGATGATAAATAATATTCCTACTATGACAGGGAAATATCCGCCTGTGGCCAGCATGGGGAATAGTTCATCACTTTTTTCCGGAATAGATATGTTATTGCTCGCTACAAACATATACAAAAGTACTCCAAGCATTAAAAATAGTAAAATAATGACAATCTGAAGAACACCACTTACGATAAGATTCTTTTGGGAGTCTTTCGGATTCTTGCAACTAAGGTTTTTTTGCATAAAGTCTTGATCTAGTCCGGTCATTGCAATCACCGTAAACACTCCCGCGAGAAACTGTTTGAAGAAATATCTTTTGTCATTTATATCGTCAAAGAAAAATATTTGCGAATAATTATTGTCATTGATAGCCGACAACATACTGCCAAAGCCGAAACCCATATCGGAAGCGATGTAATAGATACACATAATCACCGAAACGATGAGACATAATGTTTTGAAAGAATCGGTCCAGATCAGTGTTTTTACACCACCCTTGTATGTATATAACCAAACCAGCGCAATAGACACGGCCACATTAAGAATAAATGGTAAACCGAATGGTTCGAATACGAGAAACTGAAGTACGGCACACACTAAGAATAAACGCACTGCTGCTCCAAGCGTTTTGGAGATGAAGAAGAACCATGCCCCTGTTTTATATGAGGATATCCCAAAACGGTTTTCGAGGTACTCATAAATAGAAGTCAGGTTCATCTTATAGAATAGAGGAATCAGTACGAATGCTATTATGAATTGCCCTACTGCGAAACCTATAACCATTTGCAAATAAGCAAAATTGTTTACGGCTACCATACCGGGTACAGATACAAATGTAACGCCCGATATAGCCGATCCGATCATGGCAAAAGCGACGATGTACCACGATGATTTCCTGTTGCCGACAAAGAAACTTTCGTTATCGGCCTTACGGCTCGTTATATATGATATGCCGAACAGAACGACAAAGTAGGCGACAATGGTAATAAGTATTAATATTGGATCCATACAGGTATAAGTATTTATTCTTGGTCGAAGATTATTCTACATTAATTATTCGGCATACAAAAGGTATGGTCTGCGTTGTTCCCTGAATTTTTCGACATCATCTTTCCACATTGCTTTTATTTCATCGGACGATCGTCCTTCCATTATCATTTTCCGTATGTAAGATACTCCTACAAGCTTTTCGAAAAACGGGCGAAAGAAATGGTCGTCCAAATTTAAGTTTTTATAAGCATCTATGATGTATGACAGGTCAAAACCTTTCTTAAATATTTCTTCATCCGGTATATTTCTCAGGTCTACGCCGAAACATTCACGGTCGAGTTGAGGCGGATTTTTTGCACCCGGAATACTTCGGGGTGTGAATGAAAATGAATATCCTTTCATATTAGGATGCCCGTACACCTGAAACGGGAACTCAGTACCTCTTCCCAAACTCACTGGTGTGGCTTCGAAAAGGCATGTGGATGGATAAAGATATATCGACTTCATATTCGGTAAATTGGGAGATGGCGGCACCGGTAATTGATACAACGTCTGATGTGTATAGTTCTTACATTTAATAACAGTCAGATCGCAAACACGCGATTCAGGTAGCCATCTTTCTCCGTTTATCATCAGGGCCAATTCGCCTAATGTCATGCCGTGTACTACAGGTATAGGGAGCCATCCCACGCCGGATTTATGTTTCATATCCAGAATAGGGCCATCTATATAATGTCCGTTCGGGTTAGGACGATCCAACACAATTACTTTCTTGTTATATTCGGCACATGCATCCATTAGCCGTGCCATAGTGATATAGTACGTGTAGAATCTCAGGCCTACATCCTGTATGTCAATAATAAGGACGTCAAATGAGTCCATTGTCTCCGTACTTGGTTTTTGATCTTTTCCATCATACAATGAACGGATCGGTATTCCCGTCTTTTCATCGACAGAACTCGAAACATGTTCTCCGGCATCGGCGTTTCCCCTGAATCCGTGTTCGGGAGACAGGATACATATCATATTAATCTTATTTTTTACCAATATGTCTACTACATGTTCTTTCCCGACCATGCCTGTGTGATTGGACATTATCGCTACACGTTTGTTTTTCAGGATAGGGAAATATTCATTTGTAGATTCTGCACCTACTATAACCTTGTTGCTTTGGGCAAAACCAGCAAAAGAAAGAACCAGCAGAAGAATTAATAATTTGAATACTTTCATTTTTTATTTGATATTCGGATTTATAATCAAAAATAATCAAGTGTTGAAGAAAAACAAGAGGTAAACACAGGTTGTTCACCCCTTGTTTTGATGTATCATTACTAAATTTAGTAACGGGATCGTATGCTAAACAAATCTTAATCGGCAGTATCCCACCATACCGGAAGCGAATTTACTGTAGGTAACTTGGCCTCAGGATTTGAAGCGGCATGGTTTTCAGAGTTATAACCTGTTTCTATTGTACAATGTTGGAATCTTCGTATCCAGTAACGCTCATTCTTCGGATCGTCTGTAGGGAAATGGGTTTTGCTCGAACTGTTGAACTCATAAGGACGATCGAAATCGATATAAACAACTCCAAAGTCCTTAATGTTTCCTGCACTGTAATTGAAGCGGCGCATGTCATTCCAGTTTTGTAGCGAATATGAGCAGGCTATGAACTTTTGCTGCATAATCTTAGCCATAGTCAGTTCGCCTGCGCTTTGCGCAACAGCTGCACTTTTTAGGAAGTCATCGATGGCTGTGGCTGGTATCACTTGCTTGCCGAATACCGTCTGATCATAATCTTTCAATTTATCATTCATTAATTCCATATGCGCTCTGATGCCGTCTTTGTATGCGGTTAAAGCTCCACCTTTGTCTCCCTTTCGGAAAAGGACTTCAGCTTTGATAAAGCACATTTCGGGATATGCCAGCAGATGGCCGGGAGCATCGGCACGGGTATAAAATGTACCTGTTGAGATGATTTGGGCTGTTTTTCCGTTATAGCGGTTAGCTATATAACGGTCATCTTTTGCATCGCCCGGAGACGCCTTGATCCATGATAATAATTCGGAATAGATTGGTGTGTATATAGAGTCACCTTTTCTGTCGACCAACTGAGTGGCATTGTACCATATGTCTTTTGTACTACCTAATGGTTTCCCATTAATATCCTCTGTTCTGGAGTAGATATCGAAAGCTACAGGGCCTGATTTAGTCCGAATGTCGCTTTTTATAAAATCTACACCAACGGCACGTACATATTTCAATTCGTTATTTATCAGATATTGTCCGCTTGGTACAAGTAAGTCGGTACGAGGATCAACTATACCACTACCTCCGGTGTAAGTATTTGTCAGCAGATCGAGATACCATTTTGTAATACGTGAAGTCGTATTTGATAAATTCTGATGTTGTAAAGCCCGTATAGCGGATTCATCCTCATTTGCCGAGTTTGCATAGCGCATGATTGTACTTTCACTGTTGTTTTTAGGAGCTTTGTCCAGAGCAGCCAATATTGCATCAGGATCGTATATGCTTTTCTTTGATAAGTTGTTCAGCCAGCGGGCTTTGAGACCGTAGGCGAGTTTCAACCACTTATCCTTATCTCCTCCGTTCCACAGGTCTCCACTGGCAAAAGATGTTGCAGTTGCAGGCTGATCTTTCTGAAATTCGGCTATTGCCTCGTCCAGCATAGCCAGACATCCGTAGAATATAGTTTCCCCATTGTCGTATTTCGGAGTGATTACATTGGTGAGTGCCTCGGTATAGGGCATTTCACCATATACATCAGTCATTGTCATAAATCCCCATGCGTGTATCAGTTTAGCTGCGCCAACATAAGACCACGCTCCTTCGGCAGAAGCTTTCTCAATCAATGGTTTCAGATTGGCAGCTGTATATATAAACCATGCCTGATATGGCCATGTGGTAGAGGCTGATTGCGGGTCCCATTTGATAAGATAATCATTAGCTGCGGTCCCGTAAGATTTTCCGATATTTCCTGTAAACCAGCAACCTCTGGTTCCCGATGATTCATAGCTGTCTACAAAGTTTTGCAAAATACCTCTTAACCGAAGATCGGGGGTAGGTACGGTATTGTTGGGGTTATCAGGATTATCGTTTATATCCAGATAATCATTGCAGGCACTCATACCTATCAATAATAAGCCTAAACAGATATATATTATTTTTTTCATTGTATGTATTATTAAAGTATATAATAAGATGTATTCGGATATAAAATCAGAATGTTAAGTTAATACCGAAAGACATTCCTGCCGTTGCAGGTACACCATTGTAGTCTATACCGACACTGCTGGAACCGACAGCTCCGGAGCCTGCGGCACTTGTTTCTGGGTCCATACCTTTATAATTGGTAAATAGCAAGAGGTTTGTTCCTGTCACATTGACGGACATCGCTTTAATGAACTTAGTCTTGTTGAGTATCTTACTAGGCATGTAGTATGACAGAGATAATGATCTCAAACGTAACCAGTTGGTGTTGGTCATGTAGTTTGCCGATTCATAGTTGTAATATGTATCCCAATATTTCTGTATAATCTGGTATCCACTCTCAGCTTTAGCTGTTCCGCTGGCAACTTCCTGTCCTTTCAGATAGAATTTGTTTGCCTGGAAGGTGTATGTTTTAGATTCCAGTTGTTGTGTATCCGGATTTTTTGCCACACCTGATAATGTGAGCGACTCGCGATCCATGCTTCTTTTGCTCATACCTATACCTGTCATGAAATAATCTGTTCCGTTGTAGATATCTCCACCGATTCTGAAATCGAGAAGGAAAGACAGTTCGAAGTCCTTATACCGGAATGTATTGGTAAAACCACCTGTCAGTTTAGGTTCACGGTTACCGATATCGTATATTTCTTTTCCGTCTGATGTCGGCATACCGCTTTCCCAATCGAGAATCATGTTTCCGGCCTCGTCCCTGTTGTATTTAGAACCGGATATTCCCATAAAGTTACCACCGTTGAATGAAGCAGCTTTTGCGCTTCCCACCTGTACGTCAGTTACATAAAGTACATCTATCCCCGGTAATAAGTTATTCACTTTTCCTTTGTTCTTGGCTAAGTTGAGCATTGTGTTCCATGAAAAACCCCTGGTCTTTATAGGTTCGGCCTTAATGGATATTTCAAAACCTTTATTTGTAATATCGCCTGCATTTGTAGTCTTAAATATATAACCTATTGTTTGAGAAACTCTCGGACTTAGTAGCTGATTTATACTCTTGTTTGCATAATATGCCATATCGAAACCTAATCTGCCATTAAGGAAACCTAATTCGAGACCAATTTCTGTAGATCTTGTTTTTTCTGGAATAAGTATATTGTTACCACTTGTCCATGCGTCTTGTATACCAGTACCGCCAGTCGTAGGGAATGGAGAATCTATATATGTATTTGTTACATAAGGATCGGCATCTTTACCTACTTCGGCCCATGATGCCCTTATCTTTCCATAAGACAGGATATCATTCTTTGGCATTACTTCAGTGAAAAGAAAACTTCCGCTTACTGAAGGGTAATAATAGGATCTATTATCGATGGGTAGGGTAGATGTCCAGTCGTTACGTCCTGTGACAGTGGCATAAAGCATGTTTTTATATCCTGCTCTGAATTCACCGTATGCACCTACTAGTCTTTTCCTGATGTTTGACTGATCCATACGGCGGTCTTCATTTGGCGTGTTGCTTACACTATAAAAGTTATCAGTAACAAAATTCCAAACCCGAAACCTATCCGTTTTTATTTTGGTGTCTTCAACGGACTGTCCCAGTAATAAGTTGAGGTCAAAATCTCCGAATTTCTTTGTGAAATTCATCATGAAGTTTGATGATAAATACTCGTATGTCCTGTTGTTTTCAGATAGCATCCCTTTCTGATATATAAGGTCTACGCCGCCATTTGCACCGATTATCCTTTTTGTATTGGTGGTATAGCGGTCTGTACCTGCTATATATGCAATGTTGAACCATTCGGCAATGTTCAATTTGGCATTTATTGTACCTGTAAAGCGGGTTGTTTTTTCCGTGATAGGATTTCTGTTTATAATCCAATATGGATTATCTACGTCCGCTGCCGGAAGTTGAAGCCCTTCGAACATACGGTATCTGCTACCATCCTCGTTAAGCCAGTGTTTCATATCATCATTTCTTGCCCATCTGTAAACAGAGGATATAGCACCCGTTCCGCCCGAACCTGTCAGACCTGTACTGGTCAGAGCCTTATCTGCCGATCCTATTGAATAGGCTACATTTGCGCCTGTAGTGAGTATGCCATATTTTTGTTCCCCATTGAAACGGAAAGTAGTTTTTTCAAATCCGGTTTCAGGAATAATACCTGTTTGGTCGTAACGGGAAGCGGAAAGGAAATAATTACTATTTTTGCTACCTCCTGATATGCTTACATTATTGTCCCATGTGCTACCGTTCTGAAAGAAATCTTCCATATTATTATAAACTTGTTCTCCTTCTTTGAATGGAGCTCCCCATGAATTCATGGTATAGTCGTCCAAAGTTCCCGATTGGTTATAGTATCCTCTTTTGTAACGGTCTTGTTGTTCCGGGTAACGATTCACCCATGAAGTACTGAACTTTGAATTTACATTCACCTTTACTTGTCCTTCCTGTCCTTTTTTTGTTGTGATCACGATAACTCCGGCTGCTGCGCGTGAGCCGTACAGAGCCGATGCTGCAGGCCCTTTCAATACCGATACATTCTCGATATCTTCGGGGTTTATATCCATTATACGGTTACTGTTGGTAGAGTTGACACGTGTAGCGCCGTCAAAAGCACTATTACCACCGGCATCGGTAGAGTTGTCGTATATCATTCCGTCGACAACGAAAAGTGGTTGGTTGTCACGTTCGAGTGATGTTCCCCCACGGATGATTATACTGGCTCCGGCTCCTGCAGCTCCACTACTTTGTGTAACATTCAATCCGGCTATTTTACCGCTTAGTGAATTAAGGACATTTGTACTCTTGTTTTTCATTAGTTCATCGGCATTAATATCCTGAACAGAATATCCTAATGCCTTTCTCTCTTTCTTTATCCCCATCGCTGTTACAACAACTTCATCCATCATTTGTGCATCCTCTTCCATAGTGACATCAATCACATTGTTTTTGGCTGGAACGGAAAGGGGTTTGAATCCTATATATGAAAAATTCAATACCTGATTGTTATCCCGTACTGTTATTGCATATTTACCTGATCCATCGGTCATTGTTCCTGTAACTGTACCCCGTATTGTGACACTTACGCCAGCCAGGGGTTCTCCATTTCTATCTATAACAGTTCCTGTTATGGTTTTTACCGTTTGTTGCAAATCTGTAGGATCTTCCGATTTCCCCGTGTTTGCCTGCACATCTATACTCCCTGCGGTAGATAATACTAACCCTGCAAAGAGGATACATAAAAGTTTTTTTATGAAACTTTTCCTGGCTTGTTTTAATGCGGTCATAGTAACATAGGTTTAATTTAAATAATAATTGTAAGGCTTACTTAATTAGTTTGACTAAATAGTGTTTTTTATAGCAGAATTGCCAATAAAACAAGGTTCGTGATATCAATGTTATACGTTGTTGCGGTGTGTCCGCTAATAGAATTATTAATATTTAGATACTTAAATTAGTATATTTTCACATTTAAGAATAAAGAATGTTTTAACTTCATTGGTAATTGCCTTATCAATTGAAGTAATTTAGGACTAAGTATTTTCTTTATTTTTATATTACAATTACTATAGAATGTTGTACTAACAAATATAAATTAATATATTTAAATAAAATGCAGATTGTATAAAAAGAATTTGTATTTTAACTATTATTAATTGTCTTATACAAAAATTAGGTTATATAATGTGGGCTTGATTTGTTCTTAAATTATAGCTGAGAGATTGTCTTTCTGGATAAAATCTGTCGGCCATTGTGTTGCCGGTAGTTTTTTGTTTTGTTCTAAGATTTAGGGTGATAGGTTGCCAGACGATATGTATGGTTATTCATTCTGTATGTTCTCGTAATAGGTTGTTAGTAGATATTTCATTAAATAGAAAAAGCACGTCCTGTGATAGAACGTGCTTTTTTAATTTAATAAGGGTATTTACCAGCCTGGATTTTGGGTTAAAGTATATCCTTTATCTTTATAGATCGTTATCTGAGCGGCCGGTATGGAACGTAAATAATTTCTTTCAGACTTAATGTCTCCTTTTGTAAAAGATCTTAATGGAGAACTAATGCTGAAATAACTTATGTATCCCTTGGTTGGGGTTGCCACCGGATTCTCAGGATCAAATAGTTTTACGGCTGCGGCTATCCCTGGATAATCTGCTTTGTCGATCCATGCACCAAGTACTGTTTTGTTTGGATTGTTCGAAGTGCCTGTGTTTAAGTATTCAAACTTTGCCCATCTGTTGAGGTCGTCGCTTCGTCTGCCTTCCATTATGAGTTCGGTGCGGCGCTCTCTTCGTATTTCCCATAGTACAGGATCTACTGAAGGATCACGGTCGGGGTCGTTTATAACGGTGTTGTTAACGGCTATATTATTTCCGCTAAGAGTTATATTTGGCATTTTTCTGCTTACCGCAGGTGTTTCTCCCCATTTGGTCAAGGTTCTTTTTCTTATTTCATTGATGGACTTGTCAAGATCGGCCTGACTAAATGCTTCTCCACCTATTTTACTTATTTCGTACCGGGCTTCAACGTAGTTGAGTAGCACTTCGGCGTAGCGTATTATAGGCGCATCTGCCGGGCTGAGGATTCCTGTAACGTATGGTGAGCCTCCCAGGAGCCAGTCTTCATTAAGGAATTTCTTCGAAGCGAATCCGGTGGGAGAGGCGGCGCTGAACAGGCCGGAGTTTAGGATGCGGAGTGTGTCTACGAATGTATCGTATATTCTTGGGTCACGGTCTTTGAAAGAGTTTTTGATACTAGGATCTGATTGTCCCTGATAGGATGGAGATTGTCTTATCGGAAGGCCATCAAGGCATAGGTAGCTGTCGATAGCATCAATGGTTGCTCCACCTAATTTCTGGTCTTCTTTAGCATTATAGGCCATTAGTGCATTGCAGGCTATACCTGTGGTGTATTCCCTGTAGAATATTATTTCAGGATTATCGGCCAGACTTTCACTTGTAAATAATGCATTGTATGTATTGCCTATCGAATAATTGTGCGATTCCATAACACTCTCTGCTCCATCGATAGCTCCTTTAAAGAATTTTGAAAGCTCGGTATTGCTTACCGGCTGGGATGTCGGGCCAACAGTTGTACCATGATATTTCAGCCATGTAGCATGATAAAGCATATTGCGAGACATGAATGCCCCCACAACGGATTTATTGACCTGGCGTATTCCATCGTTTGCTCTGATGTATTGCAAGGCATAGTTGTAATCTTCCAATATCTTATTTACAACTGTAACCTGAGGGTCGCGGTCTTTATACAGAATATCGTAATCTTTGGCATCTACAACTGCTAACTCTATATATGGTACATCTCCGTATGTCTTAACTAAGGTGCTGTAGGCTGTTGCCCTAAAGAAACGTGCAATAGCCATCCAGTGATTTTTTGCTTCATCAGAGATGGTCATACCCGGGATTTTTTCGAGCATGACATTGGCTTTGCGAACGATCTTGTATTGGTCTGTCCACAAGGTGGTAACACTGTTGATCCCGGTTGTATTAGTAGTAGGGAAAAATAAGCGTTGGTTTGTATCACTCACATTATCACTTGTAAGAAGGAAATCATCATTGTATGAGTCCCCTGAAAAATAGCCGCCAAAGGCCCTGTAGTCTTGAGCATATCCAACAAAATAAGTTGAATAGAAATCTTGAGAATAGGCTCTTAAGCTTACTTCGTCTACCCAGTACGAATCATTTACCAGCTTGTCCAGAGGCGCTTTGTCGAGAAAGTCGTCACAGCCGGAGTTAGTTGCGAGAGCTAATAAACATCCTATATATAATAAATATTTTTTCATACGATAATTTTGTTTTTGACGGATGTATGGAAACTCGCATAACAAAGTTACCATGTGCTTTGGTGAATTGTTGTTCATGCTCGTTTTCATAATCTCTAATTTTAAGCAATCAATTATAATGTAAGTTGTAATCCGAAGGAAAGGGTTCTCTGATAAGGGTAGCTGCGGCCGAAATTTCGGGAGTCGGCTGCTGTTCCTACATAGCGGACATCTATCTCGGGATCGATATCCGGTTTTACATTATCAAATTCGAATAGATTTTCTGCCGTAAAATAAACTCTGAGGTTGTTAATATAAGCTTTTTTTGTTAGAGTTCTGGGGAGCGTATAACCTACAGTCAGGGTTTTGCATCGTAAGTAAGCCATATTGAGCAGGTATCTGTCATTTACCTGATAATTACCTGAGGCTACCTGAGAATAGTTCATCGGACGAGGGTAGAACGCATTCGTATTTTCGGGACTCCAGTAATCTTCTGCTCCTTTATAATAAGGTTCGCCGGCAGTATAGCCCGGTAATACCTGATTACCCATTGCCCACAGTTTGCGCCTTCCAACGCCTTGGAAGAACATGCTGAAATCGAATCCTTTATAATCAGCTCCTATGCTAAATCCGTATTCGAAGCGAGGCATTGCATTTCCTATAACGGACATATCTTTAGCCTCATCCACTCTTACACCTTTTCTGATGTATCCGTCGCCATCCAAATCCTTGTATAATACGTCTCCCGGTGCAAATTTATAATTTGCCGGAAATACTTCTGCCTGATTTGGGATTCCTGCCACAAGATTTCCGTTTGAGTCAAAATCACTTTCCTGAAGCAATCTGTCTACCTGTAATCCCCATATATCTCCCAAGATCATGCCTTCTCTGTAAACTGTTACATCTGTAGACCATCCGTTTCCGTTGCCTCCGTAGCTTGGTATGGTTGAGTTGTTCGACCATTTTTTTACTTTGGTCTTATAGTCTGTAATCTGCCCTCCCAATGTAATTGTCAGGCCACTGGAAAATTTGTGGTGAAAATCGGCGGCTAATTCCCAGCCCGGGGTTTCGAGTTCTCCCATATTCTGATATGGGCTTGTTGCACCTAATGTAGCAGGAAGGGCTTGGGCGGCAAGGACATCACTGGTTGTTCTTTTGTACCAATCGAATGTAATCCCTAGTTTGTCGTCTATGAATCTGGAATCGAAGCCCACATCTACGGTTTTCACCTTTTCCCACGTCAGGGACTTGGATACGACTGTCGGTGCACTTACTGATGTTTGTCTTACGCCGTTTATCACCCAGCTATCCAATTGTCCGTCGAGTGTAGATATGAATCGGTATAATCCTACATCCTGATTGCCTATAGTGCCATACGATGCTCTTATTTTTAATGATGAAAGTGCCGGGTAGAGTTTCTTCATAAAATCTTCTTCCGATATCCTGTATCCGGCAGAAAATGAAGGGAAAAATGCGAACCTGTCGTCTTTTGGGAATTTTGATGATCCGTCATAACGTCCATTTAGTTCCAAGAGGTAGCGGTCTTTGAAGGCGTAATTGATTCGCCCGAAGAAACCTGCAACTGCCCAATGGGTGTGTTCGGAACTGGTAGTCGGATCCCCGACAGCCAGATTGAGTTCGGGTTTGGAAGCACTAAGTAAGCCTTTCTTCTGTGCCCAGATGTAGCGGTATTGGCTTTGTTCGATATTAGATCCGGCGATTACTTTAAAATCATGATCTTTTATTTTCTTGGAATAGGTTGCTACAACATTGTTTGTAAGAGTCTGAGTGCGGCCTCTTTCTTCGTACACATAATCGTAACTTGAAGAGATATAGTTACCATATGAATTCATTAATTTCTCCAGAGAATTATGCGCAGTGAAGATATCGTATGCATATACTTTATCTCCAAATTTCTTGTAACGTGATTCGATGGTGGAGTATACAAAATCGAAGTCAACAGTCAGTCCATCTATTGGTTTTAATGTAAACCCTGCGCCCAGGCGCATATAGTCTTTCTTACGCCGGGTCATCGGGGCTTGTTGCAGCTCGGTTAAGGCGCTTCGGAACGGTTTCCCATCCAATGTGCCATATGGATACATTGGTTGCCATCTGTACAGATAGTACATGTGGTCGTATAAATCCGAGGCATACATAAACGGTTTGTCAAGATCGGTTTTTGTGTACATTGCATTTGCCCTGACTGTCATGTGTTTACTAAGTTCGGTGTTTAGTGTGATGTTTGTATTGTATCTGTCGTACATGTCTGGATTCACTTTGGTGAGTCCTTCCTGATGGATATACCCCAGCGTTAATCCATAGCTTGTTTTTCCATTGCCTCCACTTATAGAGAGGTTGTGAGATTGTTGTGGCATCCAGTCTTTGATGTACATATCGTACCAATCCCATGTTCTGTAATAATGTGCTCCGGCGGCATCTATCTCAAAGTCGCGGCCGTAAACCATCTCTAATCCCAGTCCTTTGCCATCGCCGTATTGTTCCGCCCAGGCTTTCATTCCGTCTACTGTTTTCTGGTCTACTATCATATTGGCGACCACATTGTATGAATTTGCAGGGGAAGGGGCTACCTTCATACCGGCCAGGTTGATTTCGGCTTGTTGCCAACCCGGTAGTTGTTCGGGTTTCTTTGTAGGCGTTCTCCATGCAAAGTTGTTGGAGTAGCTTATTGATAGTTTGTCGTTTTGCTGTTTCGCCTTCGTTGTGATAAGTATAACGCCAAAGGCGGCCCTGGCTCCGTATATAGAGGTTGATGCTGCGTCTTTCAATACAGAGATGGCTTCGATATCATCAGGGTTTATTAGGGTTATGTCTGAAATCTCCACATTGTCTACCAAAATCAGTGGGTTTGCGCTTCCGTTAGGAGAGCCTACGCCTCCCCTTATTTTAATTGTGGGAGCAGCTCCTATCTCACCCGATTTTGTAGATACAGTCAGGCCCGGTACAGCTCCTTGCAATGCCCGGCCTATATCAGCTATCGGACGGCTTTCTACTGTTTTTCCTAAATCAACGGAAGCTACAGCTCCGGTCAGGTTCTCTTTTTTCTGAACTCCATATCCGACAACGACGATCTCGTTTATTATTTGAGAATCCTCTTCCATAATTACATCGATGTTGGTTTGATCGGCAAGGATAGATACAGGTTTAAATCCTACATAGGAGAAACTAAGGGTTTGATTGGCTGCTGCATTGATCGAATATTTACCATCGATATCTGTTATTGTACCGTTGGTTGTGCCTTTGATGGCGACGCTTACCCCTATTAAAGGATTTCCTGTATGATCCTTAACTGTACCTTTTACGGTTCTTGCAGTTTGCTGTAAATCTGAAGGCCCGTTTGACTTATCAGGGCTTGCTTGCACATTCATACTCCCCGCGGTGGATAGTATTAATCCTGCAAAGAGGATACATAAAAGTTTTTTTATAAAACTTTTTTTTGCTTGTTTTAATGCGGTCATAGTAACATAGGTTTAATTTAAGTAATAATTGAAAGAGAATTACTGGACTATAGTGATCTAAATAGTGTATTTATAGCATATTGCCTATAAATAAGGGTCGTGATATCGAATCAATATGTTGTTGCGGTAGTATCCGCAAGGGAGTTTTTTATTAATATTTAGATACTTAAATTAGTATAATTTCACATATGTAAATAAAGAGGATTTACTTCAGTGATCTATGATCCTGTTTGTGAAGTAACTGAGCACTAATACTTTCTTTGTTTTTTATCTCAACACTACTAAATAATATTACGCTAACAAATATAAATTAATAT
This sequence comes from Dysgonomonas gadei ATCC BAA-286, assembly GCF_000213555.1. GTDB lineage: Bacteria > Bacteroidota > Bacteroidia > Bacteroidales > Dysgonomonadaceae > Dysgonomonas > Dysgonomonas gadei. The sequence continues at coordinate 302,489 of NZ_GL891983.1, read as the reverse complement.
ATTTGAATAAATTATAGGAAAATGAAAAACCTATGGGTATTTAACTTTTATTAATTGTTATATACATAAATTAGAATTTAAGGCTATTTCTATGATATTGGATTAATCCTTCGACAGGATTTTCTGTGATGCTGTCAATGACTATGCCCAGATCGGTTGAGACTTGCTTCAGCATACTTGAATATTTTTTTGCGACAGATCCGCAGAAACGTACCGGATAATTCGGGCAATCATACTGCAAAACATTTCTTTCGAAGAAAGTTTTGAAACTGTTGTAAACCAAATCATAAACATAGGGATGGCCGAGGTTTTCGGAAAGATAGAAAGAAAGTACAGCCAAAAGTCTGTTCGGGAAAGGCTTGCTATAGACATAATCCAGGATTTGTTCAGGATCTATCCCGTATTTTTTGTAGAAGGGGGTAACTAATTCATCCGGCGCTAATCCTTTCAGGCAATCTGAAAGAAATGATTTTCCAAGAAAAGCTCCGCTGCCTTCATCCCCCAGTATAAAACCTAAAGGACGGACGTTTTTGGTGATTTCTTCTCCGTCGTAGAAGCACGAGTTTGAACCGGTTCCCAGAATGCAGGCTATTCCGGCTTGATCATTAAACAAAGAGCGTGCGGCACCCAGTAAATCGCTTTCGACGAATGCAGGGGTGCGGAATTGGGATTCGAGTGATGCCTTTACCACACTCTTTTTCTCAACGGATGAGCATCCGGCTCCATAAAAGTATATGGATTTGATTTTTGTTTTGAAAAATATTTCGGGTAACTGTAGCCTGATAGTATGGCTGATTTCTTTTCTCGATTCGAAATATGGGTTTATCCCGTCAGTGAAGGAATGCTCGGAAACAGTCGTTTTACTAACTAAACACCATTCGGTTTTAGTGGATCCGCTTTCAGCTAAAAGTATCATCGTCGTATAGTGTTTATGTGAAAAATGGAAACCTGTATTTTGAAATCAATAATCGAAATCTTCTTATATGCAAATATATAAATAATATAAAGAAATTTAATCGCCGGGATATGGTAATATCTATGTATATTTTGAAGAAACTTTATCTATATAGTAAAGCCATGCTTTAGCGTTCTTTGACATGTTTGATAAAATTGTCCGGACAGAAAGAAAAGTGACAGAGACTAATAAAGAATCCTTTATTAGTCTCTGTCACTTTTAATAATAAATATGAGATCTATAGAAGAACTGCAATTCTTCTCAGAGTTATAGTTCTTCTTTGTACATCTTATTAAATTTTGGTTTGATAAACAGGCGTAAAGACACATCGTAGTTAAGGTAGCTCCATACCCAGTCTATAAAAACAGAGACTTTATTTCTCATACCTACAATCGACAGGATATGTACCCACAGCCATAGCCACCAGGCAAACCATCCTCCGAAGCGGAATTTTCCTAAATCAGCAACTGCGGCGTTGCGCCCAATGGTAGCCAATGATCCTTTATCTACGTAGGTGAATTTTTCCCAATTATTGCTGTTCGTTGTGTTGTTGAGGTTTTTTGCGAGGCGTTTTGCCATCTGCAAGGCCACTTGTGCTACCTGCGGATGACCTTTGGGGCTTTTGTCCGATATAAGAAGGGACGTGTCGCCTATAGCAAATATGTTGTCATAGCCTTGCACCTGATTGTATTCGTTAACGACAAGCCGGCCACGATTGTATGCTGTTTCAGCCAGTCCTTTCAGGCTATTTGGTTTTACGCCCGCAACCCAGAGTACGTTGCGCGTACGAATGTTGGTGCCGTCGCTGAGCTCCACAAATGGCTTATCATAAGACTTCACTGATATATCCTGATGAATGATTACACCTCGGTTCTTTAAGGTCTCAGCAGCTTTCTCTGATGCTTGTTCCGACATGGCAAAGAGCAATCGGGGAGAGGCGTCTACCAGATGGATTTCCATCTTTGTGAAATCTATTTCGGGGTAATCCTTAGGTAAGATAGATTTCTTCATATCCGCCAAGGCTCCGGCAAGCTCCACGCCGGTAGCACCTCCCCCGACGATGGTAAACGATAGTATTTCTTTCAACTCTTCTTCGTTATCGGTACTCAAAGCCTCTTCGAAGCTAAGCAGTATCCTGTTTCTCAGTAACAAGGATTCCGAAACAGATTTCAGGGCAAAGGTACTTTCTTTGAGACTGTCGTTTCCGAAGTAATTGGTGTCGCATCCTGTCGATATAACCAGATAGTCGTATGTAATATCTCCTATATTTGTTTGTACTACTTTCTTTTCAGGGTCCACATTCTGCGCTTCACACATGCGGAAGTGGAAGTTTTTGTTCTTCTGGAAGTTCTTACGGTGAGGGTAGGAGATAGAACTGGGTTCTAATCCTCCGGTAGCTACCTGATAGAATAGGGGTTGGAATTGGTAATAGTTGTTTTTATCGATTAAAACAACCTGATACAGTTTCTTGTCTATCTTTTTAGCTAGCTCCAGACCTGCAAATCCACCGCCGATAATAACCAGTCTCTTTTTTGTCCCCCTGTCGGGTATGTTTGCTATATTGTTCATACAATGCTAGTTTATGGTTTAATTAAATAAAAAACCACTATCACGATAGGAGTATTTAAGTTCCTATCAGTGTCAGTGGTAATAGTTTAAGATATTATTATCTTTTTATCCTTTGGCTTTTGCCGCCTTTCTTGCTTCTAATTTAGCTTTTATTACCTCATATATTGCCGGTAGAATAGATACGATCACGATAAGAATAACTACTTTGTCGAGATTCTTTTCAACCCATTCTAAGCGTCCGATAAGGGCTCCCAGGGTGCAGAATATAACAACCCATGCTATACCTCCTATAACATTGTAGGAGAAGAAATGTTTATAACTCATCCTGCCCATACCTGCAACAAAAGGCGCAAATGTGCGCACTATCGGTACAAAACGTGCTAGTATAATGGTTTTTCCTCCATGCTTTGCATAAAATTGGTTTGTTTTTTCCAGATACTCTTGTTTGAATATTTTGGATTTCGGATTACTGAAAAGCTTTTGCCCGAAGAAACGTCCTATGGTATAATTAACTGCATCGCCAATGATTGCAGCCACTATAAGTATAGCTATGAGAAAATAAATGTGAAGAGGATTATCGGGGCGTACAGCTATCGCTCCTGCCAGGAATAATAAAGAATCGCCCGGAAGAAAAGGTGTGACAACTAATCCTGTTTCACAGAAAATAATCAAAAATAATATGGCGTAGACCCATACTCCATAGTCGGTTACCAGCATATCAAGTGTTCCGCCGGTGTCTCTTAACAGATTGAGGAAGAAGTTCCATACTTCATGTAAAAATTCCATTTTCTAAGTTTGAGTTATATTTGAAATAATGAAAATGATGGAATATGCATCCCATCATTTCCTGTTTTTATTTTACTAATAGCCCGGCAGCTACGGCATCACGCTTTTCCTTCCCGGCCAGTTGTTCTACCAGATTCAGGGCAAAGTCGATTGTAAGTCCGGGACCTCGGCCTGTTGTGATATTTCCGTCTACAACCACGGCTTTATCCGTTTGCAGGGAGGCACCTTTCAGGTATTGTTCGAAGCCCGGATAACAGGTTGCATTTTTGCCATCAAGTAATCCCAAGCCGCCTAATACCATTGGAGAGGCGCATATAGCTGCAACTTTTTCGCCTTTATTGGCAAAAGCCAACAGTTCTTTTTTCATATTCTCATGCTCGTTAAACTTTACAGTTCCACCCGGTAATATCAGTAGCTCTGCTTCGGAGAAATTTACCTGGTCGAACATTAAGTCCGCTGTAACCAGTACCTGATGGCTGGTCATCACTTGCTTACTGTCGGTCAGAGATACCGATTTCACATTCAATTCAGCCCGGCGTAGGATATCGATTGTAGCAATAGCTTCAATATCTTCAAATCCGGTTGTGAGAAATATAAATATAGTCTTCATCCCAATTTAATTTAGATTAAACTTATATGTGATTGTTCCTTTCTGATTGGTGACGGAAGATACAGGGTTAAACTTTGTCCTTCTCGCCGCCCTTAATGCTTCGCTGTGCAAGTTGGTATTCGGCGTATTGGTTCCTTTCCCTATATTTGCTTCTACCACATCGCCTTTGGCATTAACAAGTATATCGACAACTACAGTTCCATAGTCGTCGACGGAATAGTTGGGCTTAACAAGACCTCCGCTGCCAAGACTGCGTCCTCCCAGATCGAAAGAACCCCAGCCTCCCACGCCGGATGTTTTGCCATAGCTGGCATTTCCTGTGGGTACGCCTTGCGTACCTTCACCGGTTCCTTCTCCACGGCTGCCACTGCCTGTTCCATTACCAAACAGGCCTGCCATTTGGTTGTTTATCTGGCCTTTTTTAGCAGCTTCTTGTTGGGCGGCACGTTCGGCCTCGGCCTTTCTATGTTGTTCGGCAGCCTCCTGTTGTTTCTTTTCTTCGGCTTTCCGTTTGGTTTCTTTTATAGCTACTGTTTCTTCAAAGTCCTGAGTGACGGCCGTCTTCTCTGTATTGGTTACAGTTGGCTTTGCTTTGACAGTGGTATTCTCTACCATGGGGATGGGATCCTCCACTACATTCGGAGAGGTTGCTTCTGCTGCACCCTGATTTCCATTGCCCCTGCCAAAAGGTTCATCGTCACCACCTGCATCGGCTACATTACCGAACATAACGGGCACTCCACCCAATTCGTCGGAATGACGAACGACCGGCGATGGTTTCAAATAGTAAAACAATAGGAACAGGATGATCAACAGATGAAAACCTGCCGTTCCTATTATACTTATCATTTTATCTTTTTGTGCCTCCATATTTTAATCCAATAATTCGGGAGTTTCTTTTAAACAGTTTTTATAAGCCTTTATTGTCTTTTCCAATCCCAGATATAGAGCATCACTGATAAGCGCATGCCCTATAGATACTTCGTCGAGCCAGGGAATGTTCTTGTATAAAAAGTGCAGGTTTTCCAGGCTCAGATCGTGTCCGGCATTTACGCCAAGACCTAATTTCTTTGCATATTTAGCAGCTTCTATAAAAGAAGCAATTGCAGCTTCTTTATCTTTACTATAGTCACTTGCATAAGGCTCTGTGTATAACTCGATACGGTCTGTTCCTGTTTTAGCGGCAAATTCTATAATCTTCAGATCCGTTCCTGTGAAGATGGAGGTCCGTACACCAACAGCCTTAAATTCATCGACCAGGTCGGATAGTAATTGCTGATTTTCGATGGTGTCCCATCCCGCGTTGGATGTTATGGCATCCGGTTTGTCGGGAACAAGTGTTACTTGTGTGGGTCTGATCGTTGTAATCAGGTCTACGAACTTTTGAGAGGGATAGCCTTCTATATTCAGTTCGGTTTTTATTTTGGCTTTCAGGTCATATACATCTTTAAATCGGATGTGCCTTTCATCAGGACGGGGGTGTACAGTGATTCCTTGCGCTCCGAATTTTTCACAATCGAGGGCTACTTTCACTACATCAGGAATATTACCACCACGCGCATTACGTAAAGTCGCTATTTTATTTATATTTACACTTAGCTTAGTCATAAAAACTATTAAGGTCACAGACCTATTTATTATTCTTTAAGTAAAACAATAACAGTAAGTTATAATTTTAAATTATATCATTAAATACTTTCTTTTACTTAAAATACGATCTCTCAAACATCAAATACTAAAATCTATCATTATTAAGTTAAAACTTTTTAGCAACTTTGCACAATGATATATCATGCAAATGTAATACGAATTGATGAAATAGTATGTATCAGTTCCATTTTATTAACAGCTTGACCGTTTATTTAGTTGGTATAGAGAACGAAAAAGAAAGTATATTATACAATTTCATCTAATAATAATCGGCTACTGTTATTATAGATATAAAAATAATAAATAGGTACTTGACCTTGAAATTTATAAGATAATGAAGATTGCCATATTCGGAAGTAAGCATCAGAAGAAAGAGCAGATAGAAAAATTGTTCAAAATTCTATTGGATAATAAGACTGAAATACATCTTCAGGAGAAATTTTACAATTATCTTAAAGATGTACTCTTTTTACAATACGACATTGCCGGTATTATTACGAATGATGAGTTCGATGCCGATCTGGTTATCAGTATCGGCGGTGACGGTACATTTCTCCGTACAGCCTCCATTATTGGAAAGAAAAATATTCCGATATTAGGTATTAATGCAGGACGGCTTGGTTTCCTTGCCGATGTGGGAGAAAAAGATCTGGAAGCTACTTTTACCGATGTTTTCTCAGGGAATTACAGGATAGAACACCGCAGCCAGTTGCAACTATCTACCGAGCACAGGGATTATCTTGGCTTCAATTATGCTTTGAATGAAATCGCGATATTGAAGCAGGATACGGCATCGATGATCACAGTACATGCTTATATCAACGACGAGTACCTGACTTCATACGAAGCGGATGGGTTGATTGTCGCGACACCGACCGGCTCCACAGCTTATTCATTGAGTGTAGGTGGTCCGGTGATGACTCCGACAGCAGCTAATATTGTGATTGCTGCCGTTGCTCCCCACAGTCTTAGTAACAGACCATTGGTGGTGACAGACGATTGTGTTCTTACGCTGGAAGTCGAAAGCCGCAACAAGAACTTCCTGATATCACTGGATGGGCGTTCCAACATATTTACTACGGGGACTAAGTTGATTATAAAGAAAGCTGACTTTACATTGAGGGTTATAAAGCGCAAAGAGAATACTTTTTATAACACATTACGTAATAAGCTGATGTGGGGTGTTGATCCGCGACAAAGTTAGGATTTCTCATTTATTCGATATTCAGATTGTCAAAGAACTATATATAAAGTAAATAAAATAACACTTGTTCGTGTTTTTATTTGTCATTTTTTATAAACGATTTAATTGCATAAAGCTATTGACCGGTAGCTTTTCTATATAGATAAACCTATTTGATAATAATGACATTTTATGTGATAAAAAAGAAGGGATATTCTATATCCCTTCTTTTTTATAAACACTATCTGAATAAATTCCACCTGTTATCCTTATAACGATCTTCCCTTATATACATTCGAATCGGCTTCCTGATACAATTCTCCCCTGAAATTTATTGTATTACTGTTAAAGTTGGGGTTTATTGTAGCATTGCATTGATTGGTGCCATTGGTGAGACGCAAGGTAACAGTGGCTGATACAGCGGCTCCCTGTACTGTCATGCTAAAGATTACATTTCCGTTCTTATCTGTTTGCATTTTTACGTTCGATGCTCTGCCGTCTACTGTTATACCGCCTATTCCATTAGGGCCGGCATAAGGGGAATTGAAAGCCATCTGGATCGTTGCCTTATCCCCATGCATAGAGATGAAATTCGTATTGGCCGTAACATAAGCAAAACGTCCGTTTTTGAAATCGATACGCTCTGCTTCCAATACAAATTCCCTGTCATCGAGCGCCTGAACTGCCTTTTCATACCACATTCTCTGTTCCGCTTCTTCGGCTGCGGCTTTGAGCGGATCCTGCTGAGTTTTGCATCCTGCAAAGATTAGCATAATTGATGTTAATAAAAATACAATTGCTTTCATAATCTTTCCTATTTTTAGAATATAACAAAGCCTACAGGAGAATAGTTTGTTTATTTAACGAAATTTTAACTATTTATGTAAAGTGTTGATACCCAGTTTATACAAATAAAGTTTCGTGAATGATTTCTCCCACGGTAGGATGAGGAAATACAATTTTACGGAACTCTTCAACCGTAAACTCTTTCTCTATGGCTATGCCTGCGATAACAATCAGCTCCGAAGCCGGATTGCCCAGCATATGGCAACCTATGATCTTTTCATCTTCACCGATTATTAATTTGCACATTCCATTGACTAATTCGTTCTCTGCCACAAAACGGCCTGAATATGCCATAGGAAGTTTCAGTACGGTATGTTTTATACCTTTTGCTGTAAGTTCTTCTTCGGTTTGTCCTACTCCGGCTATTTCCGGATTGGTGTATACTACGCCGGGAATAGCTTTATAACTCATTTTGTCCGCTTTGCCGAGAATATGGTTTGCGGCTACTTCCCCCTCGCGCACAGCGGTGTGTGCAAGCAGTGAGTAACCTGTAATGTCTCCGCAGGCATATATGCGGGGATGCGATGTCCTCATAAATTCGTCGACTTTTACTCCGTTGCGATACATCTCAATATTCAGGTTTTCCGGATTCAAGTTTGCTGTAACCGGACGTCTGCCCGTGCTTAACAGTATTTGTGCTGCTTCGACTGATGATTGCTCTCCGTCTTTTTCTATAATCACCTGACCATCTTTTACCTCCACTACTTTTGTACCGAGATAGAAGTCGATGCCTTTTTTTGCGTACTCGGTACGGAGCATGGCGGACAATTCCTTATCCATAGCACCGAGTATTTCGGGCAACATTTCTATGACGCTGACCTTTACACCGAGGCTGTTAAAGAATGAGGCAAATTCCACGCCGATAACACCTCCGCCTATGATTGCCAGCGATTGGGGTACTTCTTTGTTGTCCAGCGCTTCTTTCGATGTCCAGTAGCCACTGGTGTCCAGTCCTTTGATGGGCGGCACTATTGTTTCGGAACCTGTGCAGAGCAGAATATATTTAGCTGTGTATGTTTCGTCATCATTGCCCAACAGTATATTCCCACTGTTGTCTTCTTCTATAAGATGTACTTCCGCATTGATAATTTCCACTTCGTGGGCAGTCATTTTCTGTTTAATACCTGCTACCAGTTTGCGAACGGTCTTTTGTTTGCGGGCGATTATTTTGCTTAAATCAAAACCCGGCTGCCCTTCGACCGACACACCATACTTTGCCGAATTTTTTACATTGTCTAATGTCTTAGCTGAATACAGCAGGGTTTTGGTCGGGATACATCCTTCATTCAGGCAAACACCGCCTAATGCATTTTTCTCAAATAGAATAGTTTTTAAACCGTTTGCGGCGGCTCTTTCAGCGGCAGTATATCCGGCAGGGCCTCCACCGATAATGGCAATGTCGTACAGCATAGTGATTCAGGGAGTTAAAGGTTTATTTTTATTATGTTTCTTTTATTTACGGATGGCGAATGTCATAAAGTACAGGTCTGAAACATATATATCTGTTTGATGGCAGAAATATTTCAAATCTTTCGGGTCATATCCATTAGTTCTCCATTTGCTAAGTAGCGCATCGGCATCATTCAGTATTCTGTTTTCATGAGATTGAACTTTTTGCATAATGCCATTCCCATCAGCAGAAATTAGTGCTGCAAGATTTATATAATCCGTACCCTCTCCGCGTGTGATCGGGAAAAGCTGTTTTTTCAGTTGGAGCGACCAGTTGCAAAGTTTTGCATTGCCTGTTTCGTCAGCCAGAAGTACGGACGGATAGATATTCTCTTTATTTAGCCATACCGGTACTGCAACGGCTGTAAGCGGTGAACCCAGTATTGTCCACATTGTAGTAAGGGCGGGCGATTCTTTTTCCTTTACACCCTGTACAACCATGACAGATGATGTACTATAGCGGGGGATAAAATCCCTGAAGGGTACGAATATCTGTTTGCTAGTATTCTCCGGTATTTGGTCATATAGGTTTACTCCTGTCAATCCGTGTGTAAGATGGCGGGATACATCTTGCAGGAGGAATCTGTAAGAGAGAGAATTTGATAATGACGCCTTGTAAAACAGCGGTTCGGCAGCCTGATAGCGGCTTATGCCTTTATCGCGTTCCCTATCGCCGGAAAAAGAGTAGTTTGTGCGGACAATATATCCAAGGGGGGCGGTATTGGTATCGTTGGCGTCGAACTTTTTATAAGTATAATCTCCTGTTTCATAATAAGCTGCGCCACCCTGCGCGTCTATCACTCCGAAATTGGCGCTCACATACATCGGCTTCGGCAATGAATCGAGCAGGCGTTCAAAGTCGGCCAGGGTAGCACAGCGTTGCAATGCCAGTTTCATAACCATGCCTTCGAGTTCGTCTTTACCGGCTGCATCGGGGTTGAGGTTGTAAGAAGCCGAATTCATTATGGCGAATCCGGTGGAGTTATAGCCTCCCCATACTTCTTTGCCTGCCTTGTCCGAACTGTTTACAATGCCTGTGTAGCTGTACTTGCCATCGGTAAAGTACATCAGTTTGTTTTGCAGGCTGCCTGTATCCCTGTGCTTATAGAGTAACGGTCGGCCATCGGCAGTGTATTTACCCGAAATAATAGCAGTGGTACAGGCCAGTACAGGTAAAGATACGATCAAGGATAAGAGGAATATAAACAGAGTCCGCTTCATAGTTTCAAATTTTATCCTTTAAAGATAGGCTTTATTTTATGCTTATTAATTATGTATTGTTAAAAAGTAACAAAGGTAACACATGTATCAGTAAACAGTTAGCAGTAAACAGTTAGCAGTAAACAGTCAACAATTAGAACTCCTTTATACTTATTACTCAATACTTACGACTTTGAAAAGGTAACAAAGGTAACACAGAAAACAATTAAGAATGAAGAATTAATAATTAGAAACTCTTTATTTTATCGACCACTGTCAACTGTCCATTGTCAACTTTCAACTGATTGAAAAGGTAACAAAGGTAACAGTTCTTGTATTCTTTTGTAGGGGCGGAATATTTTCCGCCCGCAGACCTTTTTCTATTTCGGGCGGAAGATATTCCGCCCCTACAGTTTTCCCAAAAAGTAACAAAGGTAACACATGTATCAGCAAACAATAAGCAGTTAATAACTTGTATCTCGTCTACTCGCATCTCTTTACTCATTACTTACTACTTTCCCCTTCCTCAATCCGTTCTCGATGTATATCCCGGAGGCAGAAACGGATAAAGATTCACCTTAGGCTTCTCTACCGGAGCAACAGGCGTCTGTTCCATAACTTGCCCTTGTTCAGTTTGCTCTTGCCCATTTTCCACTTTTAGTTCTTCACTTTTCACTTTTACATACGCTTCGCTCCTGTGACCGTTGGTTCGTTCTTCTTCCAGTTTCCTATCCACGGCCGCCACTACCTCTGGATTGAGCGAACCACCCGAACGGAAGCCGTTCTCCTGTAAGATCATCAGTTGACGCTTAGTTTCCTCATCCTGTACTTCGATAACCAGCGGACGGCGCTCCGATGCCAGTAAGCGGTCTTTGTCTTTTTTCCTTTCCTCACGGTCGAGGACATACTTTATAGCACGGATACTTGGCGGGCAGAATTTCTTTTCCACTACACGGCATTTCTCCACATCGTTCACCGGGTCGTTTTTGTCGGGAACATAAGTGATCTTCTCTTTTTTCTGCACATAACCCTCCAACAATTGCTTCAACCCTATGCGTGCCGAAGCTATCATCACATCTTCCCGGTGGTCGATGGCTTCTTCCACCGCTTCTTTAAACTCCGGCTTCATTTTCTTCCATTCATAAAAAGTCTTACGGCTGATTTTAAATGATTTGCATATTTCGGAGATGCTGCACAAGTCCTGTTCTGTCATCCGGATAATCTCCGAGGCTGTTTTTTCTTTATACTTCATAAGATACTTAAATATTAATGTTTAATAATTAGTTTCTTATATAGATAAAGATATTTGGTTTTGATAAAATTGAGGATCGCGCAGATGTTTCGTCTGTGTGTTGCGTAGTAAACATTTTTGATTTATCAAACAAGACACGGACTGGAAGTCCGCGCCAGCGGGTAAGATATATGCCGCTAAAGCTCGCGCAGACTTGCAGTCAGTGTATTACTCATGAAATAAATCTTATAGCTTTTGATAGAAGATATTAGTGGCTGTTCAAGTATTTGTAATATAGATGTTTTGTTGATTTTTAGCCTCGTGTCTAAAATAAATATTATATTTGTATTAACTATAATCTTCTAATCTAATAAAATATGGAACCTAAAGAATCTCAGAATTTCTTAAATCGTTTTGAAAATTATTTATTCCAAAAATATACAACCGCCGATCATATACCCGTGACCGCCTATGTGGTAAAAGTGATTTTGATTCTAGGATTCTCTATAATCGCTATGTCCTTTGTGACGGGAATGTTTGGTATATCATATGAAAAATCATCAATTTTATTCAGAGTAACCTTGTTGACTGCATTAGTATTAATTGTCTATAAGGTATATCGGTCAAGTAAGACGATTTTGACTTCAAAAGGCAAGGCACTTTATTTTATGTACACATTAGGTTCTTTTCTTATTGGCGCAGGTATATTTCTGAAAATTGTACTTTATGTAATAGTTGCTCTTATAGTCCTGTTCTTTATATTTGCATTAGTTGGCAGATTCTTCGGTATTGGTCTGGGGGAAGATGAACCCGAAACCAAACACTATGCAAGTACGGGTAATGGAAAAAAAGAGGAACTGAAACAAACAGGTAGCGGCCCTGTAGGAGAGAAATATTTTAAAGGCAAAGATAGCGGTCAGGACTATACTAGTTATTGATGTAAATTATCTGAGCAAACAATTTTATTCTTCATAAATCATCTTCTTAGTCATACCTCCGTCTATAATAATATTTTGCCCGTTGATAAAATTATTTTCAGGCTGGCAGAGGTAGATGCACATACGTGCAATATCTTCAGGGGTGCCCACCCTGTTGGATGGATGCTGTTCGTGGTCTATCGGGCGCAATTCTCCATAGTGCCCCGTGTCTATCCATCCCGGACTGATACAGTTCACCGTTATATTATATTTACTCAGGGAAATGGCTAACGCGTGGGTGAGGGATACGATGCCGCCTTTCGATGCCGCGTATGCCTCCGAATCGGGTTCACTCATCAGGTAGCGGGTAGACGCCATATTGATGATGCGTCCGTAATTATTTTTCGATCTGCTTTTTGACCGTTGTTTGGCTAATAATTTAGCGGTAATGAATACTGGCCGTAGGTTTGTCTTCAAAACTTTGTCGAACCCATTGACCGACATATCCAGAATGGAGCCGAACTGGCTTACGCCCGCATTGTTAATGATGATATCTATGTCACCCTTTTGACTGAGGATCGAGGTTATGACATTTGCTAAAGCCCCTTTATCCGATATGTCGGCTTTCGCAAATGTACATTTATAGTCATTCAAATCTTCGCAGAGTTGTTTCCCCTCTTTTTCGTTTATATCGCAAAAGAATACATCTGCGCCGGCCTTACAGAAAGCGGTTACTATAGCCTTGCCGATTCCCAGTGCGCCTCCGGTAACGAAGGTGACTTTGTTTTCCAGTGTATCCTTCATAATGCTGTTATTTTATATTAATTTCTTAATTTCCTGATGTAATTGGCTCCATTTATTTTCTTCTATCTTAGCTCCGATAGCTTCTATTACATTTCCGGCGAGTAGTGTCCCTATCCGTCCGCAAGCGGAAAGCGGGCAGTTGTTTATCAGGCCGTAGATAAAACCTGCCGCATACAGGTCGCCTGCCCCTGTTGTGTCCACACAATTTACTTTAAGCGCAGGAACGAATACTTTTTCATTTCCCCGCTGAATCCATGAGCCTTTCTCTCCTGTTTTCACGATTGCTATACCTACCTGCTTCGCTATTTCAGAGACAGCTTCTTCAGGTTCCAGATCGAACAGGGCTTTGGCCTCTTCTTCGTTTGCAAAAACGATGTCTACATATAGAGGGATAATTTCGAGCAGGAAATCACGATTGGCTTCCACAACATTATAACTGGCCATATCCAGAATGATTTTTGCTCCGGCTTCTTTTGCCAGTACAATGGCTTTTTTTATCAGGTCGTGGCTTTGTACCAGATACCCTTCGATGTAGAAATAATCATATCCTTTGAAATCATTTGCGTCCAATTCATCTGCATGGAGTAATGCCGCCGCTCCCAGATATGTGCCGAAAGTACGTTCCCCGTCTTTGGAGATGAATGTAGATGCCACGCCCGATGCTTCATTCACTTCGGTCAGATGTGAAGCTACACGATGCTTCTTCAGGTCTTCTTTATAGTATGTGCCATAGAAGTCTGTACCTATGCGGCCGAGAAAACCCGTTTCAACATCCAGGTTGGCAAGCCCTACGATTGTATTGGAAGCAGACCCGCCGGAAACAATACTTTTGTTAAGTTTATTAATTTCTTCAGAAATTATTTCCAGCTTCGTTTCGTCGATAAGTTGCATACTCCCTTTTGGTAATTGGAGGAGTTCCAGTATCTTATCGTTTTCTATTACTGCAAGAACATCTACAAGGGCGTTGCCCATTCCTAATACTTTTGTCATTCTTCTTTAATTTTTTGTGTAAAGATATTGCATAATTCAGAAATAAGGCCTATTTTTGCGTCACTTTTGAGAGAAAAACACTCTTCCTTAGCTCAGTCGGTTAGAGCATCTGACTGTTAATCAGAGGGTCCTTGGTTCAAGTCCAAGAGGAAGAGCAAATCTGAAAGGATTTCTTCTCTCAAAAGTATATTCTTCCTTAGCTCAGTCGGTTAGAGCATCTGACTGTTAATCAGAGGGTCCTTGGTTCAAGTCCAAGAGGAAGAGCAAGAAAATCAAGCAGTTACCAATTAGGCTAACTGCTTTTTTATTTATTGCCCTGCAAAATTACCATTTAACTTCATCCTCAGTATATTCTCACAAATATATAATCCGGTTGTGGGTATCAATAAAGTTACATTAAAAAAAGAGTATGATCTATTGTATCCTTCTTATCCTTGTCAAAAGTATATAGTATCGACGGATTGTAAGCGCTGGTACTCTTTATTTCATCCAACTGAATGATTACACCGGTAGAAAGCACTTTGCGCTGGAAATTACGCCGGTCTAAAGTTTTATTCAGGATAATCTCATATATCCTCCTCAACTCACTCATTGCGAATTTTTCGGGCAGAAGTTCATATCCTACCGGAATAACCGGGAGCAAAGATCGTATGGTTTCCAGTGATGTTTTTATAATATTCTCATGGTCGGAATAGAGCGAAGGAAGGTGATCGATATCGAACCATTTAGTCATATCCTCTTCTACTTTAGACAAATGTATATCATCATATTTAACGAAAGCGTAATAGCCCAAACTTATAAATCGTTGTAAAAACCATTGTTCCTCTGCACTTGAA
The DNA here is from genome assembly GCF_000213555.1 of Dysgonomonas gadei ATCC BAA-286. Classification (GTDB taxonomy): domain Bacteria; phylum Bacteroidota; class Bacteroidia; order Bacteroidales; family Dysgonomonadaceae; genus Dysgonomonas; species Dysgonomonas gadei. Next base: position 287,463 of record NZ_GL891983.1, on the reverse strand, counting down.
GGAGTGCTTCTATCAGCATTGCCTTTTACATATTCGATATTTTGCTCCATAACTGTTCTCGCCGGGTCGGTAAACAAATGAAATTGCTTCAGGTAAATATCTTTCAATCCTGTACGCTGTTCTAAAATTCTTTTCACAGCCTCGTCGGAACTCTCATTCTTAAACATAAATCCTCCGGGCAGCTGCCAGTATTTACTGATGTCAAACTTATTTAACAAGACCCACAGTTTCTTTTTGTGAAAACCCAAAATTACACAATCGATTGAGAAGCCCGGATGGACATTCTCAATTGTATATGGATAAAATAAACTTCTTTTACTCATAGCATTCATTCAATTACAAATATATCATTTTCCTAACTCCTTACCTGACAAGTGACAACAAAGATAATAAAACACCAATAATAGCCTTAATTTCTGCGTTTATTTAACGCATATTTATGTTTTAAAACACAAGTGCGTATTTTTAACGCAGAAATATGTTGATTAATTGAAAAGTTGACTTAGATTTGCGTCATAAGAACGCAGGTATTAATCAAAATATGAAACCATGAAAAAATTATTTCTATCCATTGGATTAGCTTTTCTGACAATGAGTAGTTATTCACAAACTTCGGATAACTATCGGTTTGTGGAGAACAATAATGGCCCCAGATTGGGATATTCACCACAGTCGGGTGTAAAAATACTTACTGTAGACGGCCTTAATTTTAAAGACCTGAATAGAAATGGAAAATTAGACAAATACGAAGACTGGCGTCTACCCATAGATGAAAGAGCCAAAGACCTGGCTAAGAAAATGAGCGTAGAACAGATTGCAGGACTAATGCTTTACAGCGGACACCAGTCAATTCCTTCAGCCGATTTTGGTTTCGGTGCCGGAACGTATAATGGCAAGCCTTTTTCGCAGAGTGGAGCCAATCCGTGGGAGCTGTCGGATGCTCAAAGGAAATTTTTGAAAGATGACAATCTTCGTCATGTTCTCTTAGTAGGTGTGCAAAGTCCTGAAGTTGCAGCAAAGTGGAGCAATGAGATGCAGGCTTATGTAGAAGGTATTGGTTTGGGGATTCCTGCAAATAACAGTTCCGATCCTCGTCATTCGGGGCAGGTAGCAGGCTCTACCGTAGCCGAATTTAATGCGGGAGCGGGAGGTGAAATATCTGTTTGGCCTGACGGTTTAGGTATGGCGGCGACTTTTGAGCCTGAACTGGTAAAAAAATTCGGGCATATTGCTGCTCAGGAATACCGTGCTTTAGGTATCGGAACCGCATTATCTCCACAGATAGACCTTGCCAGCGAACCCCGTTGGTACCGTGCCAGTATGACCTTCGGTGAGAGTCCGGCTTTGTCTACAGATATGGCCCGTGCCTATATAGACGGATTCCAGACATCAACCGGAAAAGACGAAATAGCTGACGGATGGGGATATAAAAGTGTAAACGCCATGGCTAAACACTGGCCTAGCGGAGGACCGGAAGAAGCCGGACGTGATGGCCACTGGGCATTCGGTAAATTCGCGGTTTATCCGGGTAATAATTTTGAAACACATCTGAAACCATTTACAGACGGTGCTTTTAAATTGGATGGTAAAACATCTATGGCTTCAGCTGTTATGCCATACTATACGATCTCTTACAATCAGGCAAAAGACGGAACTAATCTGGCCAACGGGTTCAGCAAATATATAATCAAAGACCTGTTGAGAGAAAAATACAACTACGATGGTGTTGTATGCACCGACTGGCTAATTACCGCTGATGAAGGTCAGACTCCCGGTGATTTTGCCGGCAAACCTTGGGGTGTAGAAGCCAAAACTATTGCCGAAAGACACTATATAGCCCTGATGGCAGGAATGGATCAATTTGGTGGTAATAATGAAATGGGGCCTGTAATCGAAGCATACAATATGGGGGTGAAAGAACATGGTAAAAACTTTATGAGAAACCGTTTCGAGCAATCGGCCGTCCGTTTGTTGAGAAATATATTCCACCTTGGTTTATTCGAAAATCCATATCTGGATGCTCAGGAGAGCGCTAAGATAGTAGGTAATCCCGATTTTATGCAAGAAGGCTATAATACTCAGTTGAAATCAATTGTCATGCTGAAAAACAAGAACAATATATTACCTATAAGGGAAAGAAAGACTGTTTACATTCCTGAAATCTACACGCCGTCGGTAAAAGACTGGTGGGGTAACTGGTCTAAACCATCACTTCAGGTCCCTGCCGATATCGAGATGGTGAAGAAATACTATGATGTGACAAATGATCCGGCTAAAGCAGACTTTGCCATCGTATTTATCTCAGGCCCGTACTCAAACAATGATGGTGGCGGATATGACAAGAATGACCGTAAAGAAGGAGGAAACGGATATGTACCTATTACCCTCCAGTACGGAACATACACAGCCAGTGATGCCCGCGAACATAGTATTGCAGCCGGAGACCCTGTAATAGATCCTACTATCGCCAACCGTTCATATAAGGGAAAAACTGTGACCGCATCTAACACAATGGATCTGAGGACAGTGCTAACCACCAAAGAAATAATGTGTGACAAGCCGGTAATTGTAGTAGTAAACCTTTCACGCGGAATGGTATTCAATGAATTTGAAAATAAGGTGGATGGAATCCTTGCACGTTTCTCGGTGGGAGAACAACCTGTTCTGGATATAATTTCCGGAAAATACGAACCGTCGGGATTGCTTCCTATGCAGATGCCTGCAAATATGTCGACAGTAGAAAAACAACATGAAGATGTACCTTTCGATATGGAATGTCACAAAGATACTGAAGGAAATGTATATGACTTTGCTTACGGGCTAAACTGGAAAGGTGTAATCAATGATGCACGCACTGCTAAATACGGAATAAAATAACCAATCTTATCTAAGAATTATGAAAAGGATAATTATAAATATAAGTATGTTAGTCGCACTTGCAGCGTATACAGGTAATGCCGGTGCTCAGGAACCTGCCGGAAAAGATTCGCTTAAAGTAACGACTGCCGAACAAAAGAGCGATCGTAATGTCATGTTGAACGCAGCATCGGCAAATTCAGGCCCCCGCAATGTAAATATCGGGCTTCCGGCCAGTGTGGGAGGAACAACGGTTCTCGAAAATGACCTGCCGGTAGTATATTTCTTCTGGCCTGAAATGCCATTTAAGTCGTGGCGTATGGATGCCATGACAAACGGAGTCAGTCTTCTGGACTTGGGACAGACTGCCATCAATATCGGTGATGTGGGGTTCTCCGTAGGCACGTACAACAATATGGGTACGGACAGGTTTGGTGGAAACGTAGGCTTGAACTCCAATCACTTTGGCTTACTTAACGGTACGGTCAACTTTAGCGGGCCATTGACAAAAAAAGGTCTTAAGTTTTCATTGGGAGCATTCGTAAATTACGATCCCGGAACATATAAGGTGAATAAGACTGATATAGACCGTTACTATAATGATCAAACCCAGTTATATAAAGCAGCATTGACTCAGGATTATAAATTTCAGGGTGGGGAGGGATCTATTTCCGCTTTCTATAAATATTCTAATTCCAAATCGATGACTATGCAGCAATATGCTCCGTACAGGTACAATCTGGATGGGTCGGTAGATGAAATAGACGGTTTCAAGATCGGTAGTGATAACTATCTGTCCGGACAGAAGTTTAAAGTCAAAGATGCCGAAACAGGTAGTATCGCAGAACGCGATGCCCTGAACGATTACGGCACGGAAAGCCATACCTTCGATCTGATTGGCAAAAACAAGCTGGATAACGGACTGAACCTGAACTTTATCGTCAGATACCATACTGCCAGGTCGGGGATGTATCTCCCTATTATGACGGGTATATCGGAACAAACATATACCGATGCAACCGGTAACCAGAAGACCGGCAACCTGCAAGGAGTAATGGCTTTAGCATCGAGAAAGACACCTGTCAAATCTCTTACCAGCCTCTTCGAAATTGGGAAGAAATCAGGAAATCACGATTGGAAAATCGGTGTAAATCAATGGATGTACGACATAGATAAATTTACCACCGAAGGTGTTATTTATAACCAGACAGTAGAGGCTAATCCCCAACGTGTAGGCGACAACATATATGGCATTGCCGAATATCACAATGGTACTGAAAACAAGACAGCTCTTTTCCTTACCGATAAGTGGGATATAGCAAATGTGCTGACGCTGAATCTGGGTGCCCGCTTCGAGTACCAGAATCTGAGAGGGGATTTTATCGACAACAACGATGTGGTAGCAGACATACCTTATCTGTCAAACAAAAAAACCGATATCGATAAGGACTGGTTCAATAAGGCTTTTATGCTGAATGCTGTATATAAAATGACACGGAACTTCGGGTTACTGGGTGAAGCTACTTACAACGAACAAGCCGGCCACCTCGAGAACTACTCGGCAGGGAATGAACCCAACCTGAAGAAATCGAAAATACCGGGAGCCGGATTCGGGGTATTCTACAATCACTCTATGTTCAGCCTTGTATCTAAGGCGACTTATATCAAGCGCGACGAGTATCGTTCTACCGTGAACTTCACCAGCTCGAAAGGAACGGTTGCACGTCCGACTGTGGCGTACGATATAGAAACGATAGGATGGACCACTGATATCATGGCTACACCCGTCAAGAATTTCAACCTGCACTTCCTGCTGACATTACAGGCTCCTAAATACAAAAATTATTCAGGGACAGTAAACTTCGGCGCGGGAGAGACACCTGTCGATTATAACTTTACAGACAATATTGTAACCGGTGTATCGAAAGTACTGATCGAGATAGACCCCAGTTACCAGTGGAAAGACCTGAGAGTATGGGCCAGCGCGCGTTACTTTAGTAAGCAATATGCCAACCTGACTAATTCACTCACCTTCAAAGGACGTTGGGAAACATTTGCGGGGGCAAGTTATTTCCTGGGCAAGAATCTTGAATTTAACGCCACAGTTGTAAACCTGCTCAACCAGCGCGGAGCACAGGGTACTATTTCAGGAGCAGATTTGTATACAAAAGAAGAAGCTGAAAAAATGGATGGTGCTATACTTTCGGGAACATATATCCGTCCGTTCACCGTAGAATTCGGAATGAAATACAAGTTCTAAACCATCTTTTTTCCACATTTCATTACCCTGTCATTCCTAGATAAATGACAGGGTATTTTTATAACCTATATACCTGGTCGCCGAGCTAATCCATTAAAGTACTGGAAAATAGAATTGTAGAATTAATAAACAAGCAGATTCCCGAAAGCATCATCCCATTTAATTGAATTGATAGCTATAAAATTACGTTAATATGCTAAGTCTGATTCTCCATGCATATCTAAGGTTAACCAAGAAGGGCGTGATTCTGCAATCACACCCTAATTTATCAATATTAAAGTTAATCGATAGGCTTCACAGCTTTTCTTTATGTTCTTTGATTATTTCAAAAGAGATTCATAATAGTTTTTTACGTCAATCCAATTATAAAAGGGTGCCATATCTGTTTTAATTGGTGGCACTAGTATTTCCTTTTCGTGAAGAAGGAATTTAACCAGAATATCATCCGATTTAGGTTTGCGGTAAAATATGATCTGTATATTACCCGCCATAGGCGCTACTTTAAAATCGCTCCAAGCTTTATAATACTCATCAGCATTGGATACGCTGTTGTAACATCCATCAAGGTGCAAAAGCATTGCTAGCGGAATGATGTTGCCGTCGTGGGCAAAGCGCAGGTCCGCCCCTTTTCCGTTAGTCGATATAATGCGACTGGCATTTTCCAATATATCTTTCAGAAGAGGTTTGCAGTTTTCAAACATCAGACCGCCATTTATTGCCCCATTAGCGTCATTGACATATAATTTGTAATTCTTACATTGCCAGAGATCAAAAAGTTCTTGTTTCTCAAATATGTCATAGAAAGATAAATCAGTTTCTATATTTTGCATTCCTCCTGCAATATAAAAGAGTTGCCACATCGTCTCTTCCGGATTTATATTTTTGTTGATGTAATCCTTATCCGAAAAAAGAGAATTGATCAAACGTGCCGGCTTTACATGTTCCTGTTGAAATTTACGGTGTTGTTCACGCCAAGTATATTTTGCAGAACGGAATTCAATTGCTTCTTTGGTATGATGATTCAGAAAACTTTGCCACTTCATACCCGAATTGCGCTCGATCTGTATAGAAGGATTTAATTCTTTCAGCCGCTCGCAAAAAGCATCCATACTAAGCACGCAACGAACGATGGTAGTTGCACAAGCCGTATATTTTCCATCTTTGGAAAAAACCTGAGGGTTGGTGATATACATGCGTTCGGCGATGCCCTTATGTTCCCGTATTCCCAAGGGAGAAAGATCTCCTCCTCTGAGCTCGGCTTCCTGCCATACTTGTTGCAATCGGGTATAAACATCTTTACCTAAATCAGTTAATGCATTATTGTTATAAGCATCTTCAAATCGGTCGAGGACATCCTTATAGTCACTGTCACTGATCAGGTACCGGGACCCATGACGGCCAAAGTGGCTTATATAGAAGGGTTCGTATCCTTTCGGTGGCGTTGTATAAGGTATGATTTCCTTTGCCGGATATGCATAGTATACACCTGCAGTTTTCTCAGGAGTAGCAAACAGTTCTTCTTTTGATGTTTGGGAAAATGCAGAGATAAAGGCTGCAAATAACAGTAATAGTAGGTAAATTCGTTTCATTCTTTTTTTATGATTTTAGATAAAAAGGTTGTCGACTCTGGGGCAGGGTAATTTATACCCTATTAAGTGATAAGCTAACAACCTTTTTATCTCTTTATATACTTTATTTATAATCAGGATTCTGTGTCAGATAAGGATTAACGGTAAATTCTTCCTGAGGGATAGGGAATAACTTATACTTGTTATCCACATCTTTTCCGACATAGTTCCCTGCTTTACCGTCGCTACCTTTCCAGTCCCAGTTATGATTTTTTGTAAATTTATTGAAACGGATCAAGTCTGTACGGCGAATCAGTTCTGTGTATAATTCGCGGCCTCTCTCATCTAATATAAAATCCAAGTTTAATTCAGTCTCTGTAATCCTGCCCGAAGCATCGTTTCCGTAACTACCCGACATATACGCCCTGTCCCTGACCTCATTTACATAGCCAAGAGCTTCGCTTTTGCTTCCGCCGCCACCTCTTAAAATCGCTTCCGCGGCCATCAGATAAGCATCGGCTGTTCTAAACATAGGATAATCAATCGATGAGTATACAGTGCCGCCTTCGGCCAGTTCCGAACCGTCGGCTTTTACATTACGCCATTTGATACATGCATACCCATTGGTAAATGTTCCTTGAAAATCTTTTCCATCTACCCATGTTTCTTTAGTGTGTCCTACGCTAAAGAATTGAGCTCTTTTATCTTTTTTGTTATTTTCCCAAATGTCGTTTACGTCGAATGTCTGATCACCGCTTTCGAACAGGTTTACTAATTGGGTAGTCACGCGTGCATTTCCCCATCCCCGGGTTCCGACTCCCGTTTTCAGATATTTATTTATATTTCCGTTCATCAATGCTTTTACATAGAAATTAGTTCCTGCACTGCTTTGTGCATAATCAGCATCCTGTACCAGATGCCAGATGATTTCGGAGCATGTATTATTATCTGCCAGAAAGATATGACGATAATCTGATGCCAACGGGTACGCCTTGCTGTCTATTACCATTTTAGCATATTTGTATGCTTTCTCATATTCTTTTTTGCCTACGTACACTTCTGAGTTCAAATAGATACGTGCTAGTAAAAACCATGCGGCTACCTGATCTATACGTCCGTATTGGTTTGTCTTCGATGTCTTTAGCAATGGTAATACTGTTTCTAATTCGCTTACTGCGTAATCATAAATTTCAGTTCTGGTTTTTTGGTGAGGCAGGCTTCCCACTACCATTGTTTCTTCAATAAACGGTCCGGACCCGTACAGATCACATATCATACTATAGCAATATGCCCTGATAAACCGGGCTTCAGCTACATAATACCGATATTCGTCCTTCAGTTCGTCGTAAACTCCTCTTTCTTTCAGTTTATCCTCAGTACACTCACGTATAAACTCGTTACAGTAGTTTATAGTCATATATAAACGATAGTAAGGATACTTGATAATTGAGGTAGATGGATTCCAGTTTACATAGAGCAGATCCCGTGAACCCTGGCTGCTGCCTGCATGCAAGATAATTTCATCAGATACTGTCGTTTGCAGATAGAATAATGCACGGGTATATCCGCTATACCCTTCGTCGATACCACCTACATCTCCGTCACCGCCGTCACCGCCTTTTTGTCCGGTCTGAATAAGCGATGCATAACATTTTGCTATTACACCTTTGTATCCTGCGGCTGTTTCGTACACATCTTTTGCTACTAGCTGGTTCTTATCCAGAGGCTGTGTGTCGAGATCTCCCAGACAGGAAGAAAACATGTTGCAGCAGGCAATCAGGATTGATATGATTAATATATTTGATTTCATACTATGATTTTGTTTTTAATGGATGTATGGAAACTCGCATGACAAAATTATCTTGTACTTTGGTGAATCGTGATTGGCTCAGCCGATTTTGCAATTCATGCTCGTTTTCATACTATAATTTTGTTTTTATATTAAAAGTTTAGATTTAAACTGAAAGAATACATTCTCGGACGCTGGTATGAGTTGCGGTCGATACCCGAAAATATTTCAGGGTCGATACCCGAATAGCCTGAAATGAGAGCAACATTCTGTACATTAAATGCCAGTCGCAAAGAAGTTTTATCATTCCATAGTTTTGAGAAAGAATATCCCAGTGTGATATTGTCTATCTTGAAGAAATCTCCTTTTTCCAGAAAATAATCTGAGAATTTACGTGACTGCGTAAATCCTGTTTTCAGAGTCGAACTCATAATATTACCGGATGTATTGCCATCTGCACTATAAAGTTTGTCGAATGAATCTCTTGCTGCCTGATAGTTGAATACATAGTGTCCGAATCCTCCATGTGCATTTGCTCCCAAATCCCAGTTCTTGTATGATATACGGGTTGAAAGGCCGTAGAAATATGGCATATGCGAACTCTTACCTGTCATGTATTTATTTACGTCTGATTCGCTTGTTACGATATCCCCGTTCGGAGCCACATATTTTCCATCCAGTGGGTTGCCATTATCATCATATGCCTGTTTCAGTAAGAAATAAGTAAAAGGTGTTTCTCCGACTTTATGTCTTTGAACATAGTCCCTGTCTCCAATACTACCAGCATTTATTGAATTATCTTCGCTGTCTATTGTATTCAGTTTTGTGATTTCCGATGCATTCCATGTAAAGTTTCCTCCTATCGACCATTCCCAATCGCGGGTTTTGACTGGTATTGCCGATACTGCAAGTTCTATCCCTTTATTTTTCATATTTCCGATATTGGTATCTATTTTGTTAGTATAGTTACTGCCGGCCGGAACATCGATGAAATTCAACAGATTCTTTGTACGGCGGGTGTAAATATCGATACTACCCGATATGCGGTTATTAAGGAAGCCATAATCTATCCCCAGATTGTATGTCGTGGTCGTTTCCCATTTGATAAGAGGATCGTAGCCATTAGGTCTGTAAAGCGTTATCCATTCGTTACCGAACATATATCTGGAAGCATCGTATGAAGTAGTATAGGTGCCCAGATGCTGGTAATATGAACCTATGTCTTGTTGCCCTGTTTGCCCATAACTAAGTCGTAGTTTAAGGTCGGATAAAGCCTTGATATCTTTTAGGAAAGATTCTTCAGACAAGCGGTATGCCAGTGCTGCAGAGGGAAAATATCCCCATCGGTTATTTTTCGCAAAGCGGGAAGAGGCATCGGCACGCAAAGTAGCTGTTAGAAGTATCTTTTGAGCGTAGGAATAATTAAGACGTCCATAAAAGGATAATAGATATAATTCTGCTTCGCCCGAAGTAGGGTCCCCATATACTTCGCCTTTCGAATCATATGTTGTAGCTGCATTTCTATACCAGAAGCGTTGCCAGCCATAACCTCCCATTGCACTGATGCTGTGATTTTTCCGGAAATCTTTTTTGTAATTTGCATACGAGTCTATCAGGTAATTCCTGTTTTCATTTTTTGAAGTATATGACTTTCCTGATCCGTCCTGCATATGGGAAACATACATAGATGGGGCATTATTGGGTATAGACTCATCATAGTCATCTACACGGACATCATAACCAAGGTTTGCATGTAGAGTAAGATCTTCAAATCCATGTATTTTATAGTTTGCTGCCAGATTTCCTGTCGAACGTTTGTTTTTCTGTAATTTATCGGTCAGCATCAAATCCGCAACAGGGTTGCTGCCTGCTTTTGTAATCGGATTTCCATTTTCATCCATCCACATGAAGTATCCCAATCCAACATTGTTCGGGTAATTTGCATGTACAGGACGGGTAGGGTCGAATGCGGAGGCACTTCCTACTGTTCCGCTGGAAACAGGATTTTCATTTTCTATACTGCCTTTAACGTTAATGTCGAGAGATAAGTGTTTGTTGAAAAATTGCGGGGCAAATCCTACTCCCAGACTGAGCCGTTCATAATTATTTTCTTTGACAACCCCATTTTGATTATAATAACCGAACGATATACGATAAGGGATATCAGCGACAGCTCCTGTAGCCGATAGATTATGGTCTGTCCCGAAAGCAGTTCCGGATACTTCCTTTTGCCAGTCTGTATTGACATTGCCAAGCATATAGCCATCGGGCACGTTATTGGCATGTTCCTTAAATGCTTCTCTGTAGGTATCGGCATCTAATACATCCAAATACTTTACTACCTGGCTTATAGTGAAACTTCCGCTATAGTTCAGATTGACTTTTCCTTTTGTCAGGCTTCCTTTCTTTGTGGTAATGATAATCACTCCATTCGAAGCACGGGAACCATATATGGCAGTTGCGGATGCATCTTTGAGGACTGTGAATGATTCAATGTCAGCCGGATTTATGGAACTGATAGATGTACTCCGTACCGGTACTCCGTCTATAACCAGTAACGGATCGTTCGACGCTGATAACGAAGCCCCCATACGAATGCGTATAGTGCCTTCGTCGCCCGGTGCACCGGAACCCGGTGTAACGCTAACCCCTGCAATTTTGCCTACTAATGCATCTTTGGCCGTTAATACCTTTCCTTTGCTTAGTTCATCCGGTTTGAATGTTGTGAGCGAACCTGTGACATCTCCTTTCTTTACTTGTCCATAGCCGATAACGACTACTTCATTAAGCATTTCCTGATTTTCAAGAAGGACTATCGAAAAATTCTTTTGTCCATTGACCGGGATTTCCTGGGCTTCGTAGCCGATGAAGCTGACTGTTAAGATTGCATTCGATGGAACATTGAGTTTAAAATAACCGTCAACATCCGTAACTGTTCCGTTTGTGGTGCCTTTTACCAATATGCTTGCACCGATAACGGCTTCTCTCTGGTCATCAACCACCTTACCTTCTATAAGGATATTATTTGTTGTCTGCGCATAAATACTGGAATGAATCAGGATACTCAGGAGGAGGATGAATATCTCTTTCATCGGTCTTCTTTTAGATTTGCATTTCATGGTTTTTTAATAATAGATTTAGTTAAACATCTCAGCTAAAGTATCTGCATTAATAGTATTTTTTAGCTGAGTTTACAAAAACAAAGCTATTATCCATCAATCCATATTTTATATGTAAGGAGATATGTAGAGTAGATTTGTGTAAATTTTAGTTTGCTTTAATTCAGGCCTTTATGGTTGTTTTGTGAAAGAAAAAAAGTAGATAAGAGTGTAGCTTAAAGGAGATTCTATTAGCCTATTTGTTGGATTAAATTAGCAAAATCATCTTTTGACACAGCGAGTTTATTATGTATTTTCAATTTGTAGTTATATACAGTTTGAGGGGAATAATGAAGAAAGCTTGCAATTTTACTACTATCGTTTATCCCTAGTCTAATGAGTGCAAATACCCTGAGTTCGGGAGTCAGTATATCATCACTTTTAGGGGTGATATGCTCATCCTCCTTCAGTAGGGCATTGAATTCATCAACAAAATCCGGATATAGGTTTAAGAAGATTATATCGAAATTTCTGAAGAACTCTTTTAATTCATCTGATACTAATGATGTTGAGCTGGTTGTCTTTAATGCATCATCTATTTTTCCTGTTTTTAATTTCCTGTTTACATTGATACGATAAGTTTCCATTTTGTCAATGTAACTGGAACACAAATTGAAAACATAACCAATATATTCTTCTTTGACCAGATTGGATTCGGAAAGTTTTTTGTTGAGGCCGTTAAGCTCTGTATTCATTTGTTTTACCTCTTCATACATATCTTTTATACGCTTTCGGGCTTGAGATAGCCTGGTAAGCTGTTTGTATATGTATATCAGGGAAATGATAAGTACAGCCGATAATATGGAGATAAGGACGAGATACTTCTTTAAATTGCTTTTTTCCTGAGTTACTTTCTTGTCGTATGCAGCTACTATGATCGGTAATGTTTCGGATATTTCTAATGTTCTGAAACGGGCTTTACTGAAAGTGGCATCTTCCATCGAACATTTAATATATGAATATGCCCTGTCCAGATCACCTTCTTTATACAAGATTACGGCAAGTTTCCGTAAGGAAATATAGCTTTTTACTGCCCTCCTGAGATCTGAAGTCGCTGAAATTATCAGATATTTTTTTTGCTGTTCGGTATTTCCTAATTTTTCATAGATGTCGGACAGTCCATATGCCAATGATCCAACTATTGATTCATTGTTTTTGTTTTCCTTATAGCATCTTGTCATTAGTGACAAGGCCTCATCGTATCGTCCTAATTCGACTAGTTTACCATTTTCTACAAGAAGGTATCCTATCGATTTAGGGTAGTTTACCTGCAAAAGGGAATCTTTATATTGGCTAACTAAATGTTCGTAATGATTCTTTTCATTTTGTGCTAATGAATTTTCGAATAATAAAGAATAGGTAGAATGATAAAAATGGTAATAATAAGGCAGTTGATCCTTATCCAATCCATTTCTGTTTATTTTATCTGCAATATTAAAAGCCTCTTTATACATACCCATTATACCAAGAATCTCCGCGATATTCATACTTGCCGTATACTGATATTGTATATTTCCGATGCTCAGGGCTATGTCATGCTTTTTAGTTGCCATAAAAAGAGCCGAATCCATATTGTAATTTCTGTACTCTCTGTAAAGACGGTGATAAATATTATGAGACTCTTCTGCATCGGAAGTCTGAGTCAGCTTTGTTTTAAGGCTATCTATCCTCAATTCTTTTATCATATTGTATTGGGGCCGGTTTTTTATAGTCAGATCCAGTTCATAGAGAAGAGAATCCAACTGGCTTTTTGCTCCGGACATAGATAAAAAGGAAAAGAAGAAAAATAACATTAGAAAGGGATGTCTCATGTTCTATAATTTATAGTCAGTCAATGCAAATTCATCTATTCCGGCTCTTCAGCTACCAGTATGATAAAATTGATGTGAGTAAATGCAAAGTGTAATCTTATACAAATAATTGTTTAGATTCCAGTAATTCATAAAAGTAGTATTTATTCATTTGACATCAGTAAGATATTTTCTTAATTTTCTATTGTTATGTAGAATGATCGATAATAAACGAAAATAGACTAGTCCTAAATAACTTTTAAAGGTTAATAGGACTAGCCACTGTAACTACTCATTAAATAACTTACACCTCTTTGCAATAGATGAAGTATATCAGTCTTTTATATTTTTCAAAATGCGTTCCGCGTCGAGTTTCCCTTTTTCCAGAATACTTTCCATCAGTACCGGAGCCCCGTTCTGCCGTTTACTTTCGTTCGATGCTTCCATGAATGTGAATATCTCGATTGTTTCTTCAGGGTCGATAGGTACTTCTTTCGTCTTAAAGAATTGCAGGATTTGGTCGAGTAAAACTCCATAACCTTTATAGCCATCGGCCTGTACTACCTTTGTACTACAGAAAACCGTACCTCCAAAGTAATTATGACCTGTACGAATACTACGGAATGTTCCTATCCTGCCATCTGCCCATACACCTGTAACTACACTGAAATCCTTTGTAGATAAACGGCTGACTTCTATACATCCGGTTCCCATAACAGTGTATAACGTTTCCACACCATGAATGCCGTACCACGTGAAATCGGCGTGACTCGGCTCGTATGCATCGGGGGAATAGCAGTCCGCTCCAATTACCTTTCCGTGATTACCTTTGCGTATTTCCTGATTTACGGGAGAATACCGGAGGGCTGAAGAAGAAAATACAGGTACATTATACTTCTTTGCCAGTTTGAATATTGCAATTGCTTCAGCCAGATTGGCCGCGACCGGCTTATCTATAAACACAGGTTTACCCGCTTTGAATACTTCGAGGGCCTGCTCTAAATGCAGATTGCCATCATTGGTTTCGAGAAGTACACAGTCTACCTGTTTGAGCATTTCGGCAATTGAAGACGTTATCTTTACTTCGTGATTCTCAGCCTCTTCAATATAGCCGGGTATGCGTTTTGCACTGCTCTCTATTGTTTTCGAACCGTAAGGATAAGCTGCTACAATCTTGAATCCTTTGTACTGTTCAGCTGCATTTTTATCATTCAACAGTTTGATAAATGCCGGGGAGTGTGATGTATCCAGTCCTATAATTCCCAGTTTTATTACATCCTGGGAATACAATCCTGCTGATATAAACAGAAAGATGATTGATATTACTATAATTCTTGGTTTCATATGGCGATAATTATTATAAGGTTAAGGTCTGAGACCTATTTATTATTTTGGCTGTCCTCACTGAACTAATAAAGAGGCGCTATCCTTATCGAGATATAGGATAACATCATCCTCAGTTCTTAGTATAGATGCCGGACAAGCCTCCGAAATATCTCCGTTTATCATATTATAAACAGCCTGCGATTTGGATTTGAACGGAACTATGCAGTACAGATACCGTGCTGACAGCAAGGCGGGTATAGTCAATGTCAATGCTTGTTTCGGCACATCTTCTATTCTGACAAAGCACTTGTCGTTTACCTGCTGCTGCCTGCACATTTCGTCCAGAGTAACGGCTTTTACAGTCTCTGTATCATTGAAGTCTGCAACATGAGGATCATTGAATGCGATATGTCCGTTTTCACCTATGCCCAGACATACGATATCAGGCGGATAATTCTCCAGCAAGGCCGTATAGCGTATGCATTCCTCGTCAGCCGGTTTATTTCCGTCAAGATAGTAAATATTGCGGAACGGTAATAGTCCGAATATCTCTTTTTTGAGGAAATTGCCAAACCTTTGTGGTGCATCGTCACTCAAATTAATATACTCATCGAGATGAAAAGCATTGATTCTACCCCAATCTATATCTTTATAGCTAACCAGTTCTTTTAGAAATTCAGACTGAGAAGGAGCTGCCGCAAAAATCATATTGATATGTTCACTCCGGCTGAGAAGCTCTTTTATTTGCGTAGAAACATCCAACGCAGCATTGACTGACATTTCCTTAGTTGTGGTATATATCTTTACCGTCAACTTGTTCTTTTTAAAGATCATGATTTAAGATTATTGTTTTGTGTATAAATTACTTTACCTTTTACGATTGTTGTTTGTATCGAGATATTGGAATCGAAAATAATAATGTCGGCGTCCTTACCCGGTTCAAGGGAACCTTTCGTCTTATCCACACTGAGGATACGTGCCGGGTTACGTGTTATCATCTTTATTGCATCGAATAAAGAAATACCGGCAACTTCTATCATTGTGCGCACGAGCCGGTCGGCAGTAGCTACACTCCCGGCAAAAGCGCTGCGGTCGGGCAGTTTAGCCACACCGTCTTCAACGATTACCGCCTGTCCTTTGTCCTTGCTGCCTAATATATATTCCCCGTCAGGCATGCCTGCAGCTCTCATAGAATCGGTACATAATACAATATTATCGATGGACTTAAATTTACATACATACTGGAGCAATGCCTTAGGCAGGTGTATTCCGTCTGCAATAATTTCCACACTCATATCATCTATCATATAAGTGGCTTCGACGGCTCCTGCATAGCGGTAGGCGTTGCGTCGGGTGATCGTGGACATACAGGAATAGAGGTGGGTAACATGAGTGAAACCGTTTTTATATGCCTCGATAACCTCTTCGTAAAGTGCGTCTGTATGCCCGAGTGAGGCCAGAATACCTTTCGAATGTAATAATCGTCCCAATTCTAAAGCGCCATCCAGTTCAGGCGCCATACTCCAGCGGATGATGTGTTTCTCTCCGTGGGCTAATATCAGGTTATATTCTTCCGGCTCCGGATTTCGCAGGTATTTAGGATCTTGAGCGCCCCGTTGATTGTAGGCAAAATAAGGCCCTTCGAGATGCAATCCCAGTAAGTCGGCACCATCTGTATTTTGCTCTTTTGCCTGTTCGTATACAGCAAATGTATCCAGCAATTCTTCTGTAGTACTGGTCAGTGTAGTAGGAACAAGGCTTGTTGTTCCATAACGTGCATGCGTACGGGCCGATCCCAGATATGCCTCCACCGTATTGTCCATGAAATCATGTCCCCCTGCACCATGTGTATGCATATCTATAAATCCCGGAGAAACATAGTTTCCTTTAGCATCGATTACTATATCAGAATCGTTGTATTTGCCAAAAAGACCTTCCCCTATCTGCGATATAATGTTGTCGGTGCATACGACAAAGCCGTTTTTTAGTATCCCTTCAGGCAGGATTAAAGCAGCATTTTCTATTATAGTTCTCATTTCAGGTTTTGATTTTAGTAATCGGTTAGGACTGATTAAACGATAGCTCAAAATTAAGCTTTTATATTTTCAGAATATGGTTTGTAATGCGAATGACTGTTCTCATAAGACGTCAAAGTTTCAGTAGGAACATGAAATCCTGACCTTTTATACTTAACAGCATTCAGTTAAAGAGAAGGGTTTGCCAATGCGTATCATCAGCCATTATCAACTCAAAAAGGTAACAAAGGTAACAGAGAAAACAATTAATAATTAAGAATGAAAAATTAATATTTAGCTTGTCATGTTGAGAAGAGCAGGGTATCCTGTTTATAAAAAACTCCGTGTTACTCCTTTTACTCTGTGTTTAAATAAAAAGTAACAAAGGTAACACATGTTTCAGCTTTTAGCTGATAGCTATTAGTCGTTAGTCTAAGCTATTACACAAGAGACTTTACAGTATACAGAAATATAGTTCTTTCAACTCATTACTCATTGCTCAAAACTTATTACTTGTTAAAAGGTAACAAAAGTAACACCTTTTCACTATTTCTTTACATTACAACCTGTTGTCCAATAACACGCTTGTTATCTGTGTTATATAGATAAATGTTTCAGAAAAAGTAACAACCGTTTTTACCTAAAAAATTCCATACGCAAATAATTGAAAACTACTTTTACGTCTTAACGTGTTTGTCGGAGAAGATCAGTTCTTACTGCTTCTTATACAATTTCCTGTATTCCGCAGGCGATATGGATTTATACTTCCGGAATATCCGCGATACATTTTTGAAATCATCGAATCCGGCTTGTATAGCAGCATCCGGTAAATGTTCGTCGGTGGTTAACAGTAGTTTGATAAAATGATTGATACGATGATCCAGTACACATTGGTATATAGATGTACCCACTAAGGCTTTAAATTTTTTCTCAAGCACCCTTCTCGATAAAGGAACAATGTCGACTATATCATTCACAGATATTTTGTTGCTGTAATTTTCACTGATATAATCCAGTATTGTCCTTATATGTTCGTCCGAAACAGCATATTTATCTGTCGACGACCTGTTTTCTATATACAGGGGTTTGACTACTATATTGAAGGCTTCGTTTATCTCTCCTTTGATATATTTGTCGAGTAGCCTGGCCGCCTGATAGCCGCCGTTTTCTACGTCGAGTACTATAGACGATAGAGTGGGAGTGGATAAGTTACATAATAATGTATCGTTGTCTACACCAAGGATGGCTACTTCGTCAGGTATATTGATATTATATATATTACAGGTTTCCGATATTTGCAGTGCGTAATAATCATCGCAGGCGAAAAGTGCAGTAGGCTTAGGTAGTGCCTGAAGCCACTTTCCCATATATTCTGTGTTGTAAAGCCATTCTTTATTGTCGGGGTTTTTGTTTTCCAGTATTTTGCATTTGTATCCGGCTTTTTCAATCCTGTCCTTATATCCTAATCCTCTCTCACGGGACCAGATCGCATTGGGATATCCATAATATGCAAAATTACGATAGCCTTTTGCCAGAAAGAAGTCTGCCGCCATAACACCCGTTTCGTAGTAGTCTCCTGTCAGATTCGAAATGGATTTATTCCTGTCGCGGTAGTTTTGTACGATAATAGGAATATCCAGGGTTTCGAATAACTCGAGATTAACGTCCCGCAATTGTGCTATTATAGCATTTGCCTTCCATTTCTTTGCAAAGTCCGCAACGCCGGCTTCTCCATACATCATTTGATAATACAGAGGCATTCGCAGGAATGACCATGGACCTGCTTCTCTCGAATAACGAATAATACCCTCCAACAGCCGGCGGCTGTAGCCACTCGAAAAATCTGTCAATACAAGTATCTTTAGCATAGTTAGATAGGTTTAGTTTAAAACTTTTTTATTTAAGGCCGATAAGGTAATTGTACAATAGAACAGATAAAATTTAAGCTGGTTTCAAATCTTAAAAATAATCTAAACATTGTTTAATCGCCCGAATATTCAAATTTAATTTTTATATTTCCAATCAGAAAGCTAAGTAAAGTTATTTATATACCTCAACCTGATATTTAAACTATAATAGCAAATACGAAATTATATTATAAATATAATATGGAGTTTTAGACTTGAAGAAGTATAACGGCTCCACATATTTTTTTTATATCAGGCCGGAAATATTCAGTGGCTAAAGATAAAAATAATTTGTAAATGAAATTAATAAGTAATAGAAAGTATTTGATGCAACATTTTTTAATCATAACCGGCTTTTGCTGTTGCAGATAAAAAGTAATAAATAGGTCTGAGACCTCCTTGATATTGATATCATGCTATTAATAGATTATTAACATAAAATTCAAAATACGAAAAAATAACGCTCTCGACTATTTATATGTATCAATAAATTTATAGTTAAATATATTGTAATACAGTATGTTGTGAGTTTGTGAAGACAATCGCTATATTTACCGTTAAATTTAATATTATTTGTCTTTAATGCGAAAAACGGTATCCGTAATGATCAGTATATCTGATAATGTATGGATAATAAAGGCCTTGGAGTGCTACAGGCTGATGTTGACGTTTTTTGAGCATACTAAGGCGTCATTTGAGTTCGGTTTTGGATCAAATAAGAGTTTCTTTGTATTTAGGTAACTAAGGATCAAATTTAACCTCTATAAAACACATTATCATGAGTACACGACGTGATTTCATAAAAAAAGCAATTGTGAGCACATCAGCCCTTTCATTCGGGGGAGTTTTAAACGGTTTAAGTGCGAAAAGTTATTCCAATATCAACGGGGCAAACGACAAAATACGTGTTGCCGCAATTGGAGTTAATTCGCGGGGTGGGGCTTTAGCTGCAAACTTTGCGAAACAAAAAGGTTGTGAGATAACCTATATATGTGACGTAGATAGCCGTGCTATCGCCAAATGTTCCGATGCTGTAGCTAAGATTCAGGGATTCAGACCGAAAGGAGAGAAGGATTTGCGAAAAGTGCTGGAATCGAAGGATGTTGATGCGGTTATTATCGCTACACCCGACCACTGGCATGCTCCCGCGGCTTTGATGGCGATGCAGGCAGGCAAAGACATATATCTGGAAAAACCATGTAGCTATTGCCCCGAAGAAGGTGAAATACTTATCAACGGCGTGGCAAAATATAACAGGGTGCTGCAAATGGGTAACCAGAGACGCTCCTGGCCAAATGTACAGGAAGGTATACAAGCCATTAAAGAAGGCATTATCGGTAATGTACACTTCGGGAAAGCATGGTATACCAACAATCGCACTTCGATAGGTACAGGAAAAGAAGTTGCCGTACCCGAAGGGCTCGACTGGGATCTGTGGCAGGGACCTGCGCCACGTGTTGCTTATAAAGATAATATAGTACATTACAACTGGCACTGGTTCTGGCGCTGGGGAACAGCCGAATCCATGAATAACGGCACGCATATGGTCGACATATTGCGTTGGGGTATGGAACTGGAATATCCTACAATGGTGAACTCGGCGGGAGGCCGTTATTTCTTCAAAGACGATTGGGAGACTCCGGATACTCAGGTGATAAATATGGAGTTCGGCAAAAGCAAATCCATGACTTGGGAAGGCCGTAGCTGTAATGGAAGAACCATCGAAGGTAGCAGCGTAGGCTCTATGTTCTACGGGGACAAGGGTAGTATGCTGATTACCGGAAGCGATGGTTACAGAGTTTTCGATATGGATAATAAAGTAGTAAAACAGCAATACAGCAAGATTGAGATAGATCCGCGCAACCTGATGAATCCAGCCGAAAGCCTAGACGCACTGCATATAAACAATTTCTTTGATGGTATCAGAAAAGGAGAAAAACTGAATTCCGACATAGTTTCAGGACATAAAAGTACATTGCTGATGCAGGTCGGTAACATTGCTCAACGCGTAGGACGTCAGTTGAACATAGATTCCGCGAACGGACGCATCATGCATGATACTGACGCGATGAAATACTGGAGCCGCGATTATCAGCCAGGTTGGGAAATGAAGTTGTAAATGAGTATTTTCCAATCTTTAAATCTTTAAATCCTGAAATTTTGAAATACATAAACACCCATGAGCCAAATAAACAATCAACAATTAAACAAACGTAATACAACCATTGCAATAGTTATTGTAGGTGCGATGTTCTTTATCTTCGGTTTGGTCTCATGGGTTAATGCGATCCTTATCCCATACTTTAAGATTGCATGTGAGCTGACTCACTTCGAATCGTACTTCGTGGCTTTTGCCTTTTATATAGCCTATTTCTGCCTGTCTATCCCATCCGCCCATATATTAAATAAAGTGGGTTACAAACGGGGGATAATGTATGGCTTTTTCTGTATGGCTGTGGGGGCGGCATTATTTATCCCTGCTGCTCTGACCCGCACATATGGAATATTCCTCGCCGGATTGTTTGTAATAGGTGCCGGGCTGACTATACTCCAGTCGGCGGCCAATCCGTATATAACGATTGTAGGGCCTATCGAGAGCGCAGCCAAGAGAATAAGTATGATGGGTATATTCAACAAATTTGCGGGTATAGTTTCCCCTCTCATTTTTGCAGCCGTGGTACTCAAGGTAACAGACAGCAGCCTGTTTACCCTACTGGAATCCGGTACATTGGACGAAGCCTCCAAGAATATGATGCTCGATGACCTTATCCGCAGGGTGATAAAGCCTTATGCTATCTTATCCGTATTGTTGTTTCTCTTTGGAGTATTTGTACGTTATTCCGTATTGCCCGAAATCGATCCTGAAGAAAATAATAAAGAAGAGGAGAGTTGTACTCACAAGAGGACTTCCATCTTTCAGTTTCCATATCTCATTCTGGGTGCATTTGCTTTGTTCGTTCATGTAGGGACACAGATTATAGCCATCGATACCATTATCAGTTATGCGGGTTCAATGGGGATGAATCTCTTGGAGGCCAAAGCTTTCCCTTCCTATACTTTGACGGCGACCATAATCGGTTATATGATAGGAATTGTATTGATCCCAAAATATGTCTCTCAGACGAGGGCGTTGCAGGTATGCTGCACACTCGGTTTGTTATTGTCTTTCGCCATCATTCTGGTAAGTAAGGAAGTGGTTATTCTCGGCCATGACAGCACCCTTTCCATTTGGTTTTTATGTGCGCTGGGATTACCTAATGCCCTTATCTATGCTGGTATATGGCCACTGTCGATAAAAGGATTAGGCCGCTTTACAAAGATAGGGTCTTCACTGATGATCATGGGGCTGAGTGGAAATGCTATTATGCCGATAGTTTACGGAAGTTTTGCCGACATCTGGAATTTGCAACATGCTTATTGGGTATTGATCCCATGCTACATATACCTGATATTTTTTGCTGTATACGGACATAAGATTCAATCATGGTCATTGAAACCAAAAAATTAAGCCACATTTGATATGAAATACTTAAAATATATATTCTGTTTTCTTCCGGTTCTGATTCTAATGACAGCTTGTAATATGCAATCGAAAAGTAAGAAATTTAACGGTTCGGAAGGAGAAGTCCACTTGATCACAGTAGCTCCTGCACACTTCCATGCGGCTTTGTTGCAAAAAACGATGTTGACGCAACTCAACTACAATGTACAGGTATATGCTCCGAACGGGCCCGAGCTGAACAATTATGTGGATATGATTAATTCATATAACACTCGCGAGAATAATCCGACATATTGGAACCTTAAAGTATATACAGGGGATGATTTCTTTGAAAAAATGCTCTCCGATAAGAGCGGGAATGTTGTGGTGCTGGCAGGAAACAATCAGCTAAAGACTGATTATATCCTGCGCTCTGTCGGTGCAGGATTAAATGTCCTTGCCGACAAACCGATGGCAATAGATAAAACTTCTTTCGAACAATTGAAAGAAGCATTTACACTTTCTGCAAAGAATGATGTACTTTTGTACGATATCATGACCGAACGCTATAATTTTATCAATATCCTGAACCGGGTGCTTATGCAGGATAAAGAACTCTTTGGCAATATTACCAAAGGTACGCCCGAGAATCCTGCTGTAGAGATGGAAAGTATACATCATTTCTATAAAATAGTATCGGGAAATCCTCTTACCCGTCCTGCATGGTATTACGATGTGGAACAACAGGGCGAAGGGATTGTGGATGTAACCACGCATCTGATAGATATAGTCAACTGGAAATGTTTTCCTGAGGTTGCGCTGGATTATAAGAAAGATGTAAAAGTAACGGATGCCAGCCATTGGGCAACACCGGTCACTTTAGAACAATTCCGTCGTTCTACAAAGGCCGAGCAATTCCCGGATTATTTGAATAAATATGTAAAAGACTCCGTATTATACGTCAATGCCAATGGTACAATCAGCTATCAGGTAAAGGGAGTGAATGTCGGTATAAAAGTAGTATGGGATTATCAGGCATCTGAAGGTGCCGGAGATACACATAAGACAATTATTAACGGGACCAAAGCGGTACTGTTAGTATTACAGGGAAAAGAGCAAGATTATAAATCCAGGCTTTATATCAAAAAGGGAACAGAAGCTACCGATAACGATTTCAGGAAGAATATTGAAAGAGCAATCAATGACCTGAAGAATATTTATCCCGTATCGCTCAAAGAAGCATATGACGGCATGTTGGAGATAGAAATATCACCGAGTATGGACGACGGGCATGAAGCACATTTTTCGAAAGTAGCGGAGAAGTACTTCAACTTTCTGATTACCCGAGAAATGCCTGATTGGGAAGTACCCAATATGCTGGTAAAATATTATATAACAACTACCGCCCTCGAACTTGCTAAAGAAAAAGATTCAACGCATTGAGGCAATTAAAGAGATGATATTAAAAAAACAATATAGACGATGAAAACACAAAATTTATCTCGCAGAGATTTCCTGAAGAATATGGGTGTAGTAGGAGGGGGAGGACTTCTGTTATCTTCTTTACCTTTACTGCATGCATATGCCCAGAAAAAAGAGAAGGATGTAGCCGGATCTAAAGCGCGGCTCGCAATTATCGGTACAGGCTCGAGGGGAATGTATCACATCAATCATCTGTTACAGATTCCTCATGCTGAAATCGTGGCCATATGCGACATTTACCAGCCTCATCTGGATAATGCGGCAAAATTATGCCCAAAGGCCAAGCAGTATAAAGATTACAACGACGCGATTAATGCGCCCGACGTCGATGGTATCCTTATCTCTACCCCGCTTCATCAGCATGCGCCTATTTCTATAGCCGGACTTAAAGCCGGAAAGCATGTATTTTGCGAAAAATCGATGGCAAGAACTATCGAACAGTGTAAAGAGATGTATGAGGTCTATAAAGAGAGCGGCAAAGTATTGTATATTGGCTTGCAACGCTTGTTTGACCCTAAATACCTGAAAGCTCTGGAACTGATACAAAACGGAACAATCGGTGAGATCGTAGGGCTTCGCAATTTTTGGTACCGGAATAACGACTGGCGCAGGCCTGTACCTGAACCATCGTTGGAAAAACAGATAAACTGGCGTTTGTACAGGGAGTCTTCCGGGGGCTTGATGACTGAACTTGCATCACATCAGCTACAGATGGGTACTTGGGTAAATAAATCCCTGCCTGATTACATTACAGGCTTCGGTGATATTCTTTTCTGGAAAGACGGTCGCGAAGTTTACGACAGTGTAAGCGTTATTTACCATTATTCCAACGGCTTGCGTATGACATTCGAATCTATTATCTCGAATAAGCATTACGGAATGGATGAGCAGGTACTCGGTCATAAGGGTACACTCGAGCTTGCTCAGGGACTGTTATATATGGAAAATCCAAAACCGGCTCCGGGAATACAGCAACTGATAAATCAGATAGAACATAAGGTATTCGACAGTATACCGTTTGCCGGTCCCAGCTGGGTGCCTGAAACTGCATCTAAGGCAGTGGGCGAACCAATTTTAGACAATATTCAGACACATGACGGCTCTAATACAACGGGTGCTGCTGTGGATGACGGCTCACTGGCTCTCGTTTCGGCTTATTGTACTTCCGTTATCACCGGAGAATCGATGCCGATGCTTGTCGAAGAAGCATATTATGCATCCGTTTTGGCACTGTTGGGAAATAAAGCTATGGAAGAGCGTTCTGTAATAGAGTTCCCTAAAGAATACGAAATACCTTACTTATAATAGACACTGATATGAAAGATATTAAAATAAAAATAACAGCGAAAAGGCAACGGACAGAGTTAATCATATGGGGAGCCTGCTTTGCATTTGCTTTCTTATTGAATGTATATTCCATTATTGTTTTTGATACGGAGTGGAAAGAACTATATACACAATTGTTATGGGTGCTGAGTCTGAGTATAGGTTTCTATTTCTTAATCCTGTTTTTCCGGTTGTTATACTGGCTGATCCGTAGTTTAATCCGTAAGAAATCAACTAATAGAACGACTGAATAATGAGACTGATATTGTTTGCGTTTCTGATTTTTTCCTTTCACCCGGGTATTGTATTTGCACGGGAATCAAAGAATCTTGAAAATGACGACAAACCCATTGTAGTCAAACCGGAAGATTTTGAAGGAAAGAATATATCCGAAAAGATTTCTAATGCACTTGGCTTTCTGAAAGAGTGTGATGGCGGCACTATTTTATTCAAAGATAATACAGTTTATCTTATCACGGAAGCTATCGCCCTGCCATCCAATACCACGATGATAGTTGACGGATGTAAAATTAAACTGGCCGACCAGATTTTCGATAATATCATCCGCTCCGGCAATCTCGATATAGATGAGCAGAACCCGAATAGCTACGCAAAACAATTATTACCTGCTAAAAATATCAGGATTGTAGGTAAGAACGGGGCTGTAATCGAAGGTGCTGAGAATTTCTATGAAGGAGTCAATCCCAAAACAGGCATCAAAGAAAAATGGCTGGGTGACTACTGGGGCTGGAGAAATTTCACAATCTTGTTTTCTTTTGTAGATGGTTTTGAAATATCCGGACTGAAAGTGCAGAAGACCCATAGCTGGGGCATTGTACTGACCAACGGATGCAAGAATGGCCATGTCAGCAATCTCGAGTTGCATACCACTGTAAAAAACGGGGACGGAATCAGTATAATACAAGGAGGGTCTGATATACTGATTGAGAACATTACAGGAGAAACATCCGACGACTCCATTATTCTGGCAGCCTTCGACGAATCGAGATGGAGCAATAACAAATATGTATTTCCTCTCTTGCCTGTCAGATATTCCGATTATTCCTATGGCGGAGATATACATGATATTACCTGCCGCAATATTGAAACGTCAGGTATACACCATGTAATGATTCTTCTCCCTTCGCAGCCGAAGATATATAATATTTATTGTTCCAATATCAGCGATGGACCCAAAGGCGGTAAGCGAAAAGTCATGCGTATTTACGGGAACGGACAATATGGACAAGGCTTCAAGCCGGGGAATATGTACAATATCTATATGAACGACATTCTTTCTTATAAAGCGGATATAGCACTGGAGTTTCTCGCTCCCGTTCATAATTCGCATTTTAATAAGATCACGCAGCTCAAACCCGGAGGAAAAGATGTCCAGACTGACCCGGAGAATGTGAATGTAAGAATAACGAATATGGTAAAGAAGTAGACCAAAAACTGACGAATTTATGATAAACACACCGCAAAATGAACGGGAGTTAAACGACTTAGTTTCTCAACCGTCAGGCCAGCTTATTGACTTTATCAAAGGTCTTTCCGGTGATATTTCTATATTGGGAGCAAACGGAAAGATCGGATTATCCTTGTCCCTTATGGCAAAAAGAGCGATAGAGATGGCCAATGTAGATAAGAAAGTGTATGCTGTTTCCCGATTTTCATCAGATGAGGGCAGATTATTACTCGAAGAACATGGTATTGAAACCATTGCCTGCGACCTGAATGACAGGGAACAGGTGAAGTCGTTGCCAAAAACGGAAAATGTAATATTTATGGCCGGACGGAAATTCGGAACACAGGGTTCTGAACCATACACATGGGCCATGAATGTACTAATGCCTGCCGTGTGTGCCGGGCATTACAAAGATTCGAAGATAGTCGTCTTCTCCACAGGTTGTGTCTATTC
This sequence comes from Dysgonomonas gadei ATCC BAA-286, assembly GCF_000213555.1. Lineage (GTDB taxonomy): Bacteria > Bacteroidota > Bacteroidia > Bacteroidales > Dysgonomonadaceae > Dysgonomonas > Dysgonomonas gadei. The sequence continues at coordinate 260,584 of NZ_GL891983.1, read as the reverse complement.
ATTAGTATCTAAAGATACAGGCGGGTCTGTAGAGACTGACCGCCCCGATCCGGTAGGGGAATATGCCCAGTCTTGTCTGGGACGTGAACGCATATTCGAATATTATTCCCTTACAGAAAAAACGCCGGTATTGCTTTTGCGTCTGAATTATTCTACTGACCTACGGTATGGTGTCTTATGCGATATCGCAAAGAAGATATGGAATGATGAGCCGGTAGTAACAGATTGTGCTTATTTCAATATATCATGGCAAGGGGATGTAAATAACTATACATTGCTTGCTTTGAGTGAATGTTCGTCTCCTGCAAATTATTTAAATATAACAGGCCCTGAAATACTTTCTGTGGCAGAAGTTGCAGAGGAGATGGCAAGCATAATGGGCAAGAAAGCCATAATCAAATGTACCGAAAATGACAGGTCGTATCTGAATGATGCCGCAAAATCGTTCAGGCTCTTTGGCAAACCTTCTGTAACAGCGAAAGAACTTATCCGCATGCAGGCAGAATGGATTATGCAGGGTGGAAAAGATATCGATATACCCACTCATTTTGAAGTAGGTGACGGTAAATTTTGATTAAGTAACTAATGATATGTTTTTATGTTCTATTATTTTATACATAGCTACTATCTTAATTTAAACTTGGATGCTTCAGTTTATTGCTGCCGCGCCCTACCGGGCTTGTCCTTACTTTTGGCATTGCCCAAAAGTAAGCAAAAAGCTAGCGCTTCGTTCCTCGGCGACCCACAACCGTTTTGCCGGCTGAAAGTGACAAACGGGCTATCGCCCCGTCCCTTTCCACGCCGTCTGCTCCGTGTGGGTGCCCCGCCTGCGGAACTAATGCGCGTCCGCTGATGCCCTAGTAGGCAAATAAAATACGCGTCAGCCAGCGCCGTTAGCTTCATGGACGGGGTACCCGTAGGGCTAAAAGACGAAAAAACGGAAACGTGTCTGAGCTTATCCACTAATTCGGGTTATACAATCTTTCCAGCGAGTTTTTCCGTTTCGTCTTTTTGTCCGTTACGGGTCGGCCTTTGAAGCGGGGCGCTAAAGTATTTTTGGTTCCTTTTGGGGATTTGGCCAAAAGGAACACAAGCAATCTTCGATTGCGCGTAGCGCAAGTTGTTTAAAATAATAGAACTTTAAAATAAGAAACATAACTAAAACACTCATCTATGAAAATCACAGATATCGATATAGACTTACTGAATACATTTCGAAAAGGAACCGTTATTCCCGCCACTCCTCTGGCCTTGACCAAAGACCGTAAATTGGATGAACGGTATCAGAAAGCACTTGTCCGTTATTATATCGATTGCGGGGTGGGTGGAATAGCTATCGGAGTTCATTCCACACAATTCGAGATTCGAGAACACGGAATGTATGAAAGCCTGCTGACTCTTGTATCCAAAGAAATAGACTCTTGGTCTGGCTTACAGAATAAAAAAATACTGAAAATAGCAGGTGTCTGCGGAAAAACCGAACAGGCCGTCGGCGAAGCATCCTTTGCTGTGTCGGCAGGTTATCATGCGGCGTTGGTAAGTCTTTCCGCACTGAAAGATAACTGCCTTGATGATCTTATTAAACATTGTCGAAGAATTGCCCAAATAATGCCCATTATAGGTTTCTATATGCAAACTTCGGTGGGTGGAATCGTGTTACCTTTTGAGTTTTGGAAGGAGTTTGCTTCTATTCCGAATGTACTTGGGATAAAAGCAGCTCCTTTTGATCGATACAAGACTTTCGACGTAGTCAGGGCGATTTGCGAATCCGGAAAAGAGGATGACATAACCCTATACACAGGTAATGACGATAATATCATTATAGATCTGCTTACAGAATACAGAATTGAAACGGCGAAAGGTACCAGGTGCATGAGAATAAAAGGCGGATTACTCGGGCATTGGTGTGTATGGACGAAAAAAGCCGTTGAGCTTCTGGACGAAATCCATACAATTATCGCTTCCGGAAAAGACATACCCGCCGAATTATTAACACGGGCCATACAGGTAACGGATTCGAACGCGGCATTTTTCGACTCCATGAATAAGTTTGCCGGTTGTATTCCCGGCTTACACGAAGTCTTGTTCAGGCAGGGGCTTATGACCAATGTCTTATGTCTGAATACTGAAGAGGTATTGTCGGATGGGCAAAAAGATGAAATATCCAGAGTTTACAGATCCTATCCGCATCTGAATGACGATGAATTTATCCGGATGAATCTTAATAAGTGGTTAATGTAAACGGCGATAATGATATGAAGATAAAAATTCCTTTTTTTCAGCAACTGTTATCATCGTTCGGCCCCGGACTCATAACGGCAGCACTGGTTTTAGGTCCGGGTACTATTACTGTTTGCAGTAATGCCGGTGCACTTACCGGTTATACCATGTTATGGGTGATTGCTGTTTCCAGCTTGTTTATGATCAGTATGACAAGAGTTGCAGCCAAGATGGGATGTGTATCTCCCGTTTCGTTGTTGACTAATATCGAAAATAATTATGGTCGCATAGTGGCAATACTTGTTGGGTTCAGCGTTTGTTTCAGTTGCTCGGGATTCCAGACAGGCAATACAATCGGACTTGGCATATCCCTGAGCGAACTTTTTGGCGGAAGCCTTCCTCTATGGACAGTTATATTCCTGATTGTCACCCTTGTTTTTATATGGACTTCCAACAACTTTTATTCATTACTGGAAAAGACAATGATATTTCTGGTGATGATAATGATAGTCGCTTTCGTAGGAAACCTTTTCTTCATAGATATTGACGGGGGAAGTCTTTTAACAGGACTTATCCCGTCTATTCCGTCACCATCGGATAAAGCCTTATGGATAGCGGTTGCCTCTACCTCGTTTAGTGTTGCCGGAGCCGCCGGGCAAGCATATATGGTGCAGGGGAAAAAATGGAAAGCCGAAGATCTTAAGAAAGGATTGAGGGATGCTACTTTCGGTATTCTCATCCTGAGCGCTTTAGGAGCTATCATAATTATTACTTCGGCAGCGATTATGCACCCTAAGGGCTTAACTATAAAAAATGCCGTTGATATGGCACTGCAATTGGAACCTTTTCTGGGCTCTTTCGGTAAGTGGCTTTTCCTTATAGGATTGTTTACCACATCTTTTTCGTCATACGTTTCCAATGCGGCATTGGGTGGAATGTTCCTGTGTGAAGCGTTGCATCTGGGTAAATCTATAAATGACCGCTGGGTAAAAGTATTTGCTTCCGGTATATTGGTTTTGGGCACAGTAATCGCGATCATATTTGGTTCCAACCCTATTCAGCTGATTGTTTTTGCGCAATCTATGACAATATTCGGTGCGCCGATCGTGGCTGTAGCAATTCTGTTTCTGTCTAATAACAAGAAAGTGGTAGGGGAATACCGGAACTCCCATATTCTGAACATCGTTCTGGCCATTGCTACGGCATGGGCGATATTTATTTCTGTAAATCAACTTATTGCTTTAATTCAAAACTAAGTAATTATGGAAAAGATGAAGGCAGCCGTTGAAAAGGCAATAGACCGGAATGCAGCTGAGGTTATCGGGCTGGTAAAAGATATAGAACAGCATCCCGAACTGGGCTTTCAGGAACATCGAACCTCCAAAGTCGTAGCGGATTACCTTCGCGGATGCTCTTATGAAGTAGAAGATGGATTGGCTTTAACGGGGTTGAAAACTTCATTAAAATCCGGAAAAAACAAATATACCGTTGCATTCATCGGAGAACTGGATGGCATCATCTGTAAAGATAGCCCTAAAGCATCGCCTGCCGACGGGGCAACCCATACCTGCGGGCATAATTTGCAATTGGGTATTCTGATGCTTATAGCTAAAGCAATGAAGGAAGCCGGTATAGCCGGACACCTGGATGGGAATATTGCATTTATGGCTATTCCTGCCGAGGAGTATATCCAGCTGGAATACAGGCGGCAACTCCGGAAAGAGAATAAAATAAAATACCTGAGTGGAAAACAGGAGTTTATCCGTCTCGGACTATTCGATGATATAGATGCCGCTATAATGCTTCATGCCCAACCAAACAGTGAAGAAGCATCGATACATATATACAGGACAGGCAACGGATTCGAACTGAAAGATGTTCATTGCAAAGGAAAAACAGCCCATGCCGCTGCTGCACCCCATGAAGGGATAAATGCGCTGCATGCACTTATTCAGGGGATAAACAATATCACTGCTTTACGCGATACTTTCCGTGACGAAGATCATAGCCGCATACATTATATTATCACCAAAGGCGGGGACAATGTAAACAGTGTTCCTTCCGATACAGCCCTTCAGGGATATGTACGTTCGGCTTCCATCCGGTCGATAAAGGAACTTTCCTCAAAATTCGATAAGGCGTTCCTTTCCGCAGGGGAAAACTTCAACGCCAAAATGTCGGTCTCCACATCTGCCGGATATATGCCTCTTATCTGTAACCATTCCTTGAATGAAATTTTTGTAAGCAATGTTCGAAACTTCCTGCCCGAGGATAAGATTTATAATAAAGGACACTTTATGGCTTCGACCGATCTCGGTGATTTATCCCATATTATACCGGTTATTCAGCCGATGATGGGAGGCATAAAGGGAGGCTTGCATTCTCCTGATTTTGAAGTGGTCGACTATAATGCTGCTATAACACTCCCGGCAAAGATAGCTGCTAATACAATTATTGATTTACTGACTAACGATACATTGTCTACAATATTAGAGAGTTACAAACCCGAACTGAGTAAAGAAGAATATCTTCAACTGATGGATAAAGACATAAACAATGAATAATAGGAAATACATATTACATTTTATTGTCTTCCTGATATTATTAATATCAGGTGCAAGCGTATCTGCGCAGAGTTATAATATCACCTTGCCTGTAGATATAGCAAAGGTTAATAATAAGACTACAAAAACAAGCTATAAATCAACTTCTCCGAAAACGAAATATGTGACATTGAAAGACGGAGTAGGCGAGAGGGTAAGTAATGACACCGAATCGGAACCGGATATTACATATAATATAAATGTTCCCGGAGCAGGAAAATACAGAATCTTTGCTGATGTGGTCAGAGATGAAGAAATTAAGCCGGGGATGAAAGTTGAAACACGACTGGTTAAACTTAAAATAGACGATCAGCGCATAACGAGAAGAATTGCATCTAACCTTCATCAATATTCAGGCCATGATCTGGGAACATTCAATCTCAAACCAGGGCAGGAATTGAGAATATGGCTTCCGGAAAAAATCTTTTTCGAAGCGATCAGGATAGAATCTTATATTCCGGAAGAGGTTCCTGCCGAGACAGTAACTTACATACCAACGATAACACCTCCTGCAAGTCATCCTCGACTATGGGTTAACAAAGATAACTTGTCCGAAGTCAGAGAACGATTGACCAAAGGTGAGAACCTTGCTATATGGAAGGAAGTGGAGAAGGTAGCTAAAAAACCGTTCTATTTTGAGTTTGATATACGGAAAGAAATATTCCATAATAATGAACTGGAAGACGTAGCAATTATCAAAGCATTTTATTATCTCATGACCGGTGACCATACTGTTGGCAATGAAGTGGTGCGCCTGATGACCGATTACTTATCAGTCCTTGAGTATGGAAATGTAAGATATGGTGATATCACCAGGGAGATAGGTAAATCTATCTATACGGCAGCGCTTACATATGATTGGTGCTACGACTTGCTGAATGAGAAAGATAAGCAAGCCCTCTATGAGAATATGATGCGGCTTGCCCCCGAAATGGAAATCGGATGGCCTCCCTTTAAAGAAAACATTGTAAACGGGCATGCCAGTGAAGCCCAGGTTAACAGGGATTTACTGGCAATGAGCATAGCTATATATGACAAGAATCCGGAACCCTATAAATATACATCTTATCTGATGCTTGAAAAGGTTATTCCGATGCGGGCATTCGAATATCAGTCGCCCCGTCACAATCAAGGATTTGACTATGGAGCATACAGGCATGGATGGGAAATGCATGCGGCATGGATGTTTTACCGGATGACGGGAATCCGTATATTCGATGATAATATTTCCGATCTTAGAAAATACTGGGTGTATATGCAGTTACCAAACGGAAACAGGCTTTCCGACGGAGATAAGTTCTCAAAGACTCATGTGTCTTATCCGGAGACATTATTACTGGACTATGCTTATGCAAACGATCCTGTAACAAAAGGAGAATTTGAACGCCGTGGAGGACTATCCAGAGCTAAAGATAATCCTGTTCTTTTTCTTTTGGTAAACAATCCGGATCTAAAAGCGAATCCAAGTTTGGAGTCACTCCCTCTGACAATAGATTTTGGACCTGTTTTGGGAAGTATGATTGCCCGTACGGGATGGGATATGGGTAAAGAAAGCAATGATGTCGTTGCTGAGATAAGGGGTGGTGGATATCATTTTGGTAATCATCAGCATGCCAATGCCGGATCTTTTCAGATATATTATCGCGGACAGCAGGTATCAGACCTTGGTATTTACAGGGCTTATGGTACACCTTATGACTTTAATTTCTATAAAAGGTCGGTGGCTCACAGTATGATGTTGGTTAAAGACCCTGACGAAAAGCTGGAACACAGGACAACAATTAATGATGGAGGAAGCCGTTTCAACCAAAGGACGCCGAGAACTCCCCACGAAACGAAAACAGACCCGTGGTTCGATTATGGAACTGTGCTTTCTACAGACTTTGAAGCCAATGCTCAAAAACCGTCATACAGTTATTTCAAAGCAGACCTTACTGCTGCCTATTATAGCAAAGTAAGCAATTATACCCGTAGTTTCTGCTTCCTGAATCTGGATAGAGAGGATATTCCGGCCGCTATTATAGTGGCTGACGACCTGACCACATCGAAGGATAGTTTCGAAAAATATTGGAAAATCAATACACTCAATAAGCCTGATTATTCGGGAACGGGCGCCATATTACACAATAGCATAAACGGTCTTACAGGCAAGACTCATATGGATATGTTGCTTCCATTACCGGAAGAACGGAAAATAGAAATATCAAGCCTGAAAGATTCTTCAAGTGTATTAGGCCCGCAGTATCAGATAAAGTCGGCTTTGCCTGAAACGGAAGGTTATCAGGTTGTGGTATATCCCAGAGAGAATAAAAGAAATAGCCGCTTTCTCACAGTTCTTCAAATGGCGGCAGATGATACAGAACCATTACCTGTAGACTTCAATGAAGAAGACAATAGATATATTCTCACTCTACAAGACCGGATAGTGTGTATGAGTGCAGATTACAGGCAGATACAGAACCCATTTACTTTGATTGTAAATCAGGATGTTGAGTTCCAAATTCTGGTTGCTGATTTAAATCCCGGTTTCTGGCATGTTTGTGATACAGGAAAAAATATAGACCTGAACTTTAAGGTTGAACCGGGAAAAAATACAATTTTCTTCAAAGGAGGAAAAGGTGAATATTATATTGCTCCGGGACGAAAATACGAACTCACTAAATAGAATCATAATTTCTTTATTATACAATCAGCAATCTTAGCAAATATCCCCTTAATGTATTGTATGTCAGGCGTGACATGGACTCGGCGCTCTTATATTCCTGTACAGTTTTGCGATCATTGAATAGCTTGTCCTGATATCCCTAATGCAGATTCAAGCATAAATTCAGAATGACGTAATATGAGGATTCTTTAACTCGAATGTGACATGATGAAAATGAAAGAATAGATATTTTTGTTTATAGTGCAAAGGGATATGTAGGTCTAGCTGTAGTTCTTGAAGAAATCATGATTTTCATGAATTAAACTCGTCAAAATATGAATATCAATATTGAAAGATAGATGTATGATATACTGCTTTTTCATCCATCATTAAATTGACATTCGTATTTAATAGTAAATAAAATGTTACTATAAACTCTGATAATTATGAAATAAGAAAGATGTTTGAGAATGATGGCATCCTTAGATAATACAGAATTATTGACTGTAAAAGATGTCATTCTAGTTTGAAAAACCAACGTATAATTGAAAAACCTTATAAAATGAAAAACCGAAAGAAACTTATTTTATGGGCATTTATTTGCTCTGTGATGTTGGGGCTGTCCAATATTACTGCATATGCATATACTCATGATGGAGTGGAAAATGGTAGTAAAACACAAGAGTTACCACCCGCTTCGGCACAACAGAAAAAAATACAAGGTATTGTTAAGGACGTGCAGGGAGAGCCGCTTATAGGAGCGAGCGTTACCGTAAAAGGTACAACCAATGCCACAATGACTGACACTGACGGAAAATTTTCGTTAACTGTAAATTCCGGTTCAGTAATAGTGGTCACATATCTTGGTTACCATTCGAAGGAAATTACTGTTGGATCAAGTAATGACTATGACATTGAACTGATAGAAAACTCACATGTGATTGATGATGTGATCGTTGTCGGCTATGGTACAATGAAAAAACAGAATCTTACCGGCGCCGTATCGGCAGTTAAGTTTGACGAAGCCTTGTCGAGTCGTCCTACAATGAGTCTTTCTTCAGCATTGACAGGACTGAGCGCAGGATTGAATATTTCTCAGTTATCGGGAACGCCCGGCGCAGAGGATGTTAATATATTGGTGAGAGGTAGAGGCACTATGAACGATGCTTCGCCATTGGTTATTATCGATGGAGTTCCGGGAGCATTGAACGACATTAATCCGAACGATGTAGAGAGTGTATCAGTACTGAAAGATGCTGCATCTTCGGCTATCTACGGTTCCAGGGCAGCTAACGGTGTAATATTAGTAACCACAAAGAGGGGAAGTGAAGGTAAGGTGAATGTTACTTACAGTGGTTATGTAGGGTGGCAAAAAGCAGCAAAGACAGTTGATTTTATTAATGATATGGCAACTCATATGGAGTTAGTCAACGAATCGGAAGGCCGTGAAAAATATCCGGTTAGCCTTATCGAAAAATGGAGAACGGAGTCGGCAGCAGGCAATCCTCTTTATCCGAATACCGACTGGTATGATGAAATGTTGAATACCTCTGTGGTGACAGAACATAATCTGACGGTAAGAGGAGGGGGTAAAAATACCAATTTCTCCATGTCTCTCGGATATCTTGACAATAAAGGTATCATTGATAACTCAGGTTATAAAAAGTACTCTTTCCGTATTAATGTCGATTCGAAGGTTACAAACTGGCTCGATATGGGGGGGAATGTTTATGGTTCCTGGTCTGACAGGGATCCTATCAATGTAACCAGCTTTTATGATAATATCAGAAATACTACACCCGGAGTTATTCCTCAATATGAAGATGGACGTTATGGTGGAACAATGTTTGAAAACTTTCCGCGTGTAGGGAATCCCAGAGCATACATAGATAACATAAGGGGTAATTATGAAAGACAAAAGCTGGGATTAAAAGCTTACGCGAAAATAAAGTTCCTGAAATATCTGGAATGGGAAAATAGCTTTGGCTTCAATTACGATAATAGGAATAATTGGGAATATACAAGGCCATATTCGCTATGGAATTTCCAGACTGGTTATGAATATCAGGCAAGTTCTAATATAGATAAGCTTTTTAATGGTACACGCAGAGATTATACAACTATATTGAATTCACTCTTGCGCTTTAATTATTCTTTGAATAAAGAACACAATTTTGCCGTAATGCTTGGTTTTGACCAGCAGTACAACCGCATGGATAAGTTCGATGCAAGAAAGGGTGATATACTGGGTGATGATGCTATTTATATCATGGACGCAGGTGTTGAGAATGAAGCAATCACAGGGAACGGAACAGATGATGCACTCCGGTCGTATTTCGGACGTATCAACTACGACTATAAAGGCAAATATCTGTTTGAAGCAAATGCCCGGTACGATGGTTCTTCACGGTTTCACAAAGATAACAGATGGGGATTCTTCCCTTCTTTCTCCGGAGGCTGGAGAGTAACCGAGGAGTCTTTTGCCCAACCATTAAAGAATATTTTCGATGATGTGAAGATAAGAGGTTCATGGGGAAAACTCGGAAACAACAGGATTGGCGATTATGGTTACCAGGTGGTATATGGTTCTCTTCTTTACCCGTTCGGTGGAACTTTACAGCAAGGTGTAGCTCCTAAAGATTTGGCAAATAGTAAGATCAAATGGGAAACAACCACTATGACTAATATCGGTCTGGATCTGGTTCTGTTGAAGAACAGGTTGTCTCTGAGCGCTGAGTATTATAATAAAAAGACAACCGACCTATTGACAACAATTCCGATACCTCTCGTATTTGGCAATTTCACTCCGCCTTGGCAAAATATAGCAGAGATGTCGAATAAGGGAATGGAATTCCAGGCGACTTATCATGGAAATGTAGGTAGAGACTTTACTTATAGTGTCAGCGGAAACTTGTCTACTATCAGTAATGAAGTAACTAAATATAACGGGGATAAGTCAATCAGCGGAGCGATTATAACACAGGAAGGCAGTCCATATCAAAGTTTTTATGTACTTGAGTTCGATAGGATTCTACAGAGTCAGGAGGAGATAGATCAGTTAATAGCCGATGGATATACATTCGCTACTTATGTGGGTGGAAAACCTAGCCCTGGAGATATGCTATATAAAGATACGAACGGAGATAAAATATTCGATGATAAAGACCGTGTAGTTAAGGATTATTCCTCACTACCTAAAATAACCTATGGAATTAATATCAGTGCGGCTTATAAAGGTATTGATATCAATGTAGTAGGGCAAGGAGTAGGCGGAGTTAAAGGTTACTGGGGGAATGACGGATTTAATACGTTCAATATAAATGAAGGATTCCTGCAAAGAGCCGAAATACTGAACCGCTGGACAGAAGATAATCCTTCGACTAAATATCCACGTGTACGCACATCAGGATCTGCTCTGAATACAGTGAATAGTGATTACTGGCTATACAATACATCCTATTTCAGAATAAAATCGATACAGCTGGGATACACTTTGCCTAAAAATTTAACCTCTAAGTTTATGGTTGAAAGATTGAGAGTATATACAAACCTCGAAAATTACTTCACATTTACGAGTTTTGATGGCTACAATCCGGAGAATCCAAGTATGGCATACCCTCTGATGAAGCAATGGGTTATTGGTTTAAATGTAACATTTTAAATAAAAGAGACATGAAAAACAAAATAATATTAATCTTACTATCTGTTTGTCTTCTTTCTTCTTGCAGCGATAGTTTTCTGGATCGTAACTCATTGGTCGGACTGTCGGAAGGGGATTACTGGAAATCGCAGGAAGATGCAATACAGGGCATAAATCCGTTATACCATGCTAACCGCGAGTTTGTCAATAGTATAGTTATATACGGCATGATGGATGATTTTACCGATATTGCCTACCAATCGTGGGCTACAGGTTTGACCACCGGCGTGAATCCTACTAATGCTGGAATATATTCAACATCCTGGGGAATATTCTACAAAGGTATTTACAGGGCCAATACGGCATTGAAATATATACCCGATATCGTTGGTATGGATGCAATAATAAAGAATCGTTGTCTGGGTGAAGCCAAGTTTTTCAGAGGATATTTCTATTTTAAACTATGGGATTATTTCGGAGGTGTTCCGATCTATGACTATCCCATGAATATCGATGAAGGATATAAGGCTCGTGATACAGAGGATGATGTGTATAAGTTTATTGTACAGGATATGACAGATGCCATTTCGCTGTTGCCGGAAAGTTATGGCCTGTCTGATAAAGGGCGCGCTACTAAATGGGCAGCACTGGCAATGCGAGGAAAAGCTCATCTTTGGGCAAAGCAATATGATAAAGCGGCCGCGGACTTTAAGGAAGTCATGGAGAAAAGCGACAGGAAACTCCTTGGCGACTACCATACCTTGTTCAGAGTAGCAGGGAATAATAATAGCGAAGTTATTTTTGATGTTCAGTATGTAGCCGAATCAGGGCATGGGTTAGCTACAGATCTTAATTATGGTAATCAGTCGGGGATAACAAAGGGTTCGCAACGTACCCGTCCGACACCTGAACTGGTAAATGCATATGAAATGATAGACGGTACTCCGTTCGATTTTAATAATTTCAAAAATGCAAATGGAGAAACATTTAACCCGAACCGTGCCGCAGATTGGAACGATGAGGCTTCTGTCAGAAAATTGTTTGAAAACAGGGATCCTCGTCTACATGCAGGAATTATTGTGCCTTGGTCCGAATTTGTTGGAAAAACAGGCGCCCCTTTGCTTTACAGATTCCCTGTAGATAAAGTAACTCCCAATACATTTGTACCGGTGTGGGAAAATGGTAGTTATTCGTGGCGAAAATTTGTAGAAACCGGATCAACATACACACTAGCTTCTAATATGCCGCAAAACTTTCCTCTTATCCGTTTGGCTGATGTGATGCTGATGTATGCAGAAGCGCAGAATGAAGCCCTCGCTGCTCCGGACCAGTCTGTTTACGATGCTGTCAATGACGTGAGGGACAGGGTTGGTATGCCGGATCTCCCTTCAGGCTTAAACAAAGAACAGATGCGTGAAAGAATACGTCATGAAAGAATGGTCGAACTCTGCGGGGAAGGACAACGGTATTCTGATATTCGCAGGTGGAGAATAGGTAAAGATGTGGTGGACGGAGTGTGGATGAAAGAATTTACAGGCGTAAATATTCGTCAGAGAGGATTTCCTGACCATTACTATTTATGGCCGATACCACAAGCTGAGATGGATTTGAATCCAAATCTTACACAAAATCCGGGATGGAATTGATATAAGTTATAAGTGAAGCGTTCAATTACATTAGTCGTTTTTCGTGACTCGGCATAATCAAAATTTATTTTGCTTCTGCTCTCGCTACTTAAAACGTTCAATTATCATGATTGATGAAGCCTGAATAAGGCTCTGGAGAAGTGATGAAAGGGGAATGGATGATTAAAAAATTCATATCCTCTTTCATTATTCAGAGACTTTAAGTAAGTTGCGTACTGTAAAACTAAAAGTTATAAGTATTTTTGTTATACAAGCAAAGAGCCTTTTTTAATTTGAAAGATTAATAATAATGTCAGATTCCTATTCGAATTTTTATGAATCCTCCAATCTGTTTCATGGGGCTATGATGCATGTGATGGGTACCAGGCTGGATGCTCTGATTCTGCATCCGGACAAAAATGTATCGCTGCAATGCTGGGTGGAAATTGAGAATGAGATTTTCCGGTTGAGCAAGATGTTCAACAAATTTGATAAAGAAAGCGAATTGTATTCGATTAACCGTCAGGCAGTTCATTCTCCGGTTTCGGTGAAGGATGAATTATGGTCGGTGCTTGTGGATTGCAGACAGTATCATGCAATGACTCTGGGCTATTTTGACATCAGTCTGAAAGATTTCAATCAGGTTCTTTTAGACAACAAAAGATATACTGTTTTTTTTCAAGATCAGGATATTCAATTGGATCTGGGAGCTTATGTCAAAGGGTATGCATTAGAGAAGATCAGGGATATCCTACAGCCGAAAGGTATCAGTTGCGCATTGATAAATTTTGGTAATAGTTCGGTGCTGGCACTGGGCGCACATCCCTTTGGGGATAATTGGTCTATTGGAATAGAAGATCCCTATAATCCTCAGAATACACTGGGAATAGTCGAATTGAAAGATAATACACTCTCCACTTCCGGAAATATGCCAAGTCATACGAAGCATATTTTAGACCCTCATACCGGAACTTATAGTGAGGTGCGGAAGATTGTATCCGTTAAGGCGATAAATGCGATTGATGCAGAAGTACTCTCAACTTCTCTGATGATAGCGCCGGACGAAGCGGCTCCGGCGATAACTTCAAATTTTGTGATAGACGAATATTTATCGTTTAATCTTTGATGTCTGTATCTGTGAATATTATGACTTCTACCATACATTGACGGATACCACACCCACAACAATAGCCCAGTCAGAGATTTCGGAAAGGGATAAGTCATATGCAGTATATCCTTTCTCTTCGTTAAAAGATATGCAGGTTATTTTTCCTTTCGTATCAGATGGCACTACTTTCTTTATGATATATCCTTGCTTTGTAGCCAGAGCATATACTTCACCCCAGCGTATATGTGAGTTGTTTTCCCAAAATCTGCAGGTCACTATATCCTGATCATGTATGCTTTTCTTCAAATCAGACCTATTCACCATGCTGTCACCATGGTTTCGTAATGAAAAGTCGTAATCATCTATAAATGGAATTATTATAGCCTTGCAGTTGCCGCTACTGATGGTCCGGCTAAAACTCTCTTTGACAAGAGAGACTGATTCGATGAAAGGTTTTTCTGTATGATATGATTTCTGTCCGTAATAAGGTTCATCCTCAGAAACTGTAGCCGTAACAGCATTCTCGTTTAATGTTTCTGTTTTAAACATCGAACCTTTTCCTGTCAGCAACCATTCTGTATTGAGATTCTCAATTGCGGATGCTATTTTACTGGTCACTTCAAAAGAAGGATTGGTGCCTCTTGTACCCACAATATTTTCTGTGACAGTCGCAGCAATTCCGACAGCAATAGAGAAGGCTCTTTTGTTGCCTGAAAACAGTTTATCTATTATTTCCTGAACTCTTTGATTAATAGACATGAAATAATTATATTCTCATGTGAGAATTTTAGTTAATTTTTATTTGTATTTGAATACTTAAATGAGTATATTTGCATTTGTGAATATTCACAAAGCCATAAAGATATGAATTTTTTAAAATAAAACATATGGCAAAAACGACTATAATACAAAAAGCAGAATTACCGGATTTTTTACCTCATGGATGGAAAAAGGAAGTCTCTGTTGCCTTAGGTATTCATGTAAATACCGTAACAAATGCATTAAAGACCAGAAAAGGAGATACATATGAGCGGATAAAACAGGTCGCTATTGTAAAATGGGGCGAAAATAAATAAGCAAAGCATGAAAGCAATATCTTATATAATGCTGCTACCGTTGTTTCTTTGGGGGGCGTATTCATGTTCAACAGACAAGAAAACGAGAATCTCTGTTAAGTACAAGGTGCTTATCGATTCAAAACAGTCATGCAATGTCTTTGTCTCTTATAAAGATTCTACAGGTTATGTTACATTGTATATAGATGATAACTGGTCGAAAGAAGTCTTTTTGCCACAGGGAGAGGTCGCTTCATTGTTGATGATATGCCAGCATGATATAGAGGATGGTCTGCAAACAGGCGTATTCTTTCATCCATTAACCGGACAAATAGACAACGGGAAAGAAGTGATTACTAATTCCGGAGAAAATATTGTATCCATTTCTACTATAACCAGAGATACCTGAAACACTATTAATTTATTTGAGTGAAAGCCGCAAACGGAATTTCTGTTGCGGCTTTTTTATTCGTAATGCGACTCGATGATTGAATTGGTAATTGTAGTACGGAATATGTGTGAAATAGTTCAATTCTTTTCAGCTGCACTTCGTTGCGCTTAAATGTTCATTTTGGCATTGCCCAAAACGAACCAAAAGGCTAGCGCTCCGCTCCTCGGCGACCCAAAACCGTTTTGCCGTCTGAATCAAACACACGGGCTATCGCCCCGTTTGATTCTACGTCGCCTGCAACGGATTGGGTACCCCGCCTGCGTCACTAATGCGCAAGGGCTGACGCACGCGGGGCTAAAGCCTGAAAAATCTCTGTCCTGTCGCCACATCGCGATAACGGCCTCATTCCGCAGGCGGGATACCCAATCCGTAAAGCGGAGGTGTAGGGCAAAATACGGTAGCTGCTGTACACGGCTGATAATCCAACTAAAAATGATTCCGTATTGTTTTGCCCCACCGGAGCTGCGGTGTTGGGTCGCCGGAGGGATGCAGCCTTGATTTTTTGTTTCGTTTTGCATCAAGGCAAAATGAAAAACAAGCCGGACGGCGCATTAGATAAAATCCAACATTACTAATCAACTGTAAAAATTCTTACTGTCGTTTATCTTTAAAAAAATATCTATTTAGCTTTGTGTTTTTCCCCATAAATATGATGTATAATACCATCTACCAGCCCCACTTTAGGCACATATATCTCACCTATTTTACAAGCTTTGCTTACTATAATGAATATCTTAAGTGCAGGGATAATAACATCGGCACGGTAAGTATTCAATTTGAAATTCTGAATCCTTTCTTCATAGCTCATATCCTTCAAGGTGTCGTACAATACTTTTAACTCGGGATAAGTAAGATATTCTTTTTCCCTTTTGCCAAGCATCTTATGCACCTTATTGATATTTCCGCCGGAAGCAATTATGCTGAGAGGAGCATATTTCTTATATATTTCTTTCAACCACGATTTGAATCGTTGCTCCTCGTCTTCTTTTACCGCATCTACGAGCATACGTACAGTTCCCAACTGGAAAGAATTCGAAGTTATTTTTTGCTGGTTGCTGAATACCACTACTTCCGTACTGCCACCCCCTACATCAACATACAGATAACTACGGTTTTTATCCATCAGGTTATTAAGGCCTCCGGCTTCATATATTATATCTGCTTCCTCCTGTCCGCTAATGATTTCAATATCGATACCGCTTTTTTCGAGGATTGTATTTGTTATATCTTTTCCGTTCTTGGCATCACGCATAGCGCTGGTCGCACACGCTCTGTAATCCGTAACCCCATAGGCTTTCATTATATGGGAAAAGCCTTGCATGGCGTCGATCAGGCGTTGTTTCTTATCTGCGCTTATCTCATTTTTAGTGAATACATCTTCCCCAAGTCGGATAGGGACACGCAAGAAGGCTACTTTCTTAAAGTCGGCACCTGCGCCGGAAGTTTCTATATTGTTTATCAATAAGCGGATAGCATTGGAGCCTATATCTATACCTGCGAATATATCGGTGTTCATTTGGTTTCTTTATTGAGGTTTTTATAAAAATCATACAGGGCCATTTGAGAACGGCAGGGTTGATTGTCTCCTTTCTCTACATATTCGTTACTGCCAAATATGGTAAGATCCCGTGCTTTTTCGTTATCCGACCACTGTATATTGAAGAATTCTTTTAGAGTTTCTTTTATTTTTTTATCAAGGATAGGGGTGCCTACCTCTACCCTGCGGTCAAGATTGCGGGTCATCCAGTCGGCACTCATTATATATATATTTTCATCACCATTATTGTGGAAAATAGCAAGTCGCGCATGCTCCAGATATTTATCTACAATACTTATAACCCTGATATTTTCGCTCTGGTCCTTTACCTGAGGTTGCAGGCAACAGGCTCCTCTTACTATCAGACGTATTTCTACTCCGGCCTGACTGGCTTTATATAACAGGCTAATCATATCCTCATCGGTAAGGCTATTGAATTTAGCATATATATATGCTTTTTTACCACTCTGGGCGTTCTTTATTTCCTGCTTTATTAATGTTTCAAATTGTTCCCTCATGTAATAAGGAGAAATCATCAGTTGCTTAAAAGAGAAGTGTTTATGGGTGTTGAGTAAAAAATCAAAAACAGCCGCAGCATCAGCTACTATTTGCGAATTGGATGTGAATAAGCCGAAATCTCCATATATCTGTGCGGTAGATTCATTAAAATTACCTGTTCCTATATAGGCATATCCTCTGTCTTTACGCTGAACCAGTACCAGTTTGCTGTGTACTTTCAGTCCATTTGCGCCATGTATGACCTTTATCCCTTCCTTTTGCAGCAACTCGGAGTATTCTACATTCTGCTCTTCATCGAAGCGTGCAAGGAGTTCGAGCAGTACGACGACTTTCTTTCCGTTCTTTGCCGCATTTATCAGCGCGTTTATTACTTTCGAACGTTCTGCCACACGATAAAGCGTTATATATATGCTTTCTACCTTGGGGTCGATAGCCGCTTCACGGAGAAAATCGATAAAATGGTTGAACGTATGATAAGGATAATTAAGCAAGATATCTTTTCTGCTTATAACTTTCAGTATACTCGAAAATGCTTTTATATCGGGATGCTGTAAGGGCTCAGGGCTTTTACTCTCCAGATCGGGGCGGACTTTCGGAAATTTCATCAGGTCGCGCATCAGATGGTATCTGCCACCTGCATCCAGTCCCTCATTGCCTTTCAGCCGTAGCTTTGTGGCGATTATATCTAATAGGTCATCCGGCATTTCCTTATCGTAGATCAGGCGTACCGGTTGCCCGTGCAGACGGTTTTGCAGTCCGTCTTCCATCTTTTCTATCAGGCTTTTCGATATGTCGTCGTCCAGAGTCAGCTGCGCGTCACGCATCAGTTTGAAGGTATAGGCCGATATATATTTGTAATTGAACATGAAGAATATCTCATCGAGGCACAGCCGGATAATATCATCCAGAAAAATGATATCATTCCTGTCTTTTACGGAAGGAAGTACGATGAACCGGGGACATGAACTGCTTACGGGTATCTGAATGATTGCATACCGTGGATTTTTACAATTCTTACCTGAGGTCATCTTTACGGCATGATAGATATTGTTATCCTGCAAAAATGGTATCTGAGTTGTTTTCTTTAAAATGAGAGGAACCAGTCGCTGGCTGACAACAGATGAAAAGTAGTCGCGGCAGAATTGTTTTTGCTTCCTGCTCAATTGCTTTTCATTGATAACATATATTCCCTGTTGCTCCATTTCGTCGAGAACCTCGGTATAGGTATGCACAAACTTTTTTTGCCCGGCATATACTCCGGCATTAACAAGGGGCAGTAGTTCCCTGCCTGTGTATCCTCCCGAAAATCGGGGCGTTTTTTTTCCTTTTATCTGGCTCAGCCGTACAATATTGGCTACCCGCACTTTGATAAATTCATCCTGATTGTTCGAAAATATCCCCAGAAAGCGGAGCCGTTGCATCAAAGGTACGCTCTTATCCTGAGCCTCCTGTAATACACGTTCATTAAACGTGAGCCAGCTTAAATCTCTGTTATTTATCATTACACAAGTGTTGTAAGGTGTCTGAGAAAGGTTTCTTCAGCCGAATCTACCCATTTACGGAATTTATCGCCCGATTTTTCTCTCGTTTCCATATAATTCAATAACACACTTATATTAAAATTGTTCCCGATAACTCCTCCTCCGAAAGATGCGGTATCAGCAGCATTTACTTCTTGTTCTATATGCGCCGGTATCATCATTATAGGTTTATCGAGGTAAAGGGCTTCACATACCGACTCAAATCCGGCAGTGGTAACATATCCCCGACATCCGCTCATAAAGTTAAGGAATTTTTCATCATCAATCGTGTGAAGTGTTAAATTTTTGTCGATGCGTTGTTCTTTATCAGAATCTTTTTTGTCCCAGAAGAAATGCAGATTAATATCGGGATACCTGGCATGCCATGCCCTGACTTCGCTTTCGTAACCGTGGTTCAGCATATAACCCAGTATGTAGTCTCCCTTTGTAGGTTTAAGGTTTAAGACCTCTTTTCTTAATAATGGAGGTACTACTGCAATGCGTTCGGGAATATAGTCTTTCAATGGGTAAAACGACAGGGCGAGGGTTTTAGTAGCTCCTACGCCGCATAGCAGGCTGTGCAGGCGAAGAAACATCATTCCCTGTCCGTCTCCTTTACCATGTGCATATCCCGGATGTTTTAGCAGGTATTGATGACCTATGTTGATAATAGGGACATCCAAGCTGAAACGTAAGTGAGTAAAGCCTGTCAGTATTTCATAGAAATTGACAACAACATCCGGCTCGTTTTTCTTTATGCGCCTGTGTATTTTTTCTATGCTTTTCTTATACTTTCTGAGTCTTTTAGGAGTAATGTTGTATAGTATTGTTTTTAGCAGGTGTATATGTTTTTTATCTTTTTTGAAACTAAAAGACAGTGTGTCGAAAACCCGGACTTTCGCTCCTATTTTTTCATAAAAGAAATCCGGTATCTCCCTTATTTTACTTTTCCCTATCAGTACTTCAACTACTTCGTGTCCGTTGCGACGCAGTATTTCGGATAATGCTATGGCTTGTGTCATATGCCCGCGGCCGTCTCCCTGAACGATGAATAGGTATTTCATATGGCTAATTTTACTTTTTCGGGAACTTTATCCTCTTTCATAACTTCCACCACTTTTTCTTCCTGAGCATACATCACTACTTCCCAATTTCCTTCATAATCCTCGGTCAGTGCGGATAAAGATTCCACCCAGTCGCCCGAGTTGAGATATAATATTTCGTCGTAATAAGCTTTTTCAGGGTGGTGGATGTGCCCGCAGATAACGCCATCACATTTCTTCTTCCGCGCTATTTCCACAATATGCTTCTCGTAGTCGCTGATATAGGATACGGATGCTTTTACTCTTTTCTTTACCTCACGTGAAAGTGAATAATAAGGCAGACCTTTCTTCAAACGTCTGTTGTTATAATATTTATTTACCCACATCAGGAGTGTATAACCTACATCACCGATTTTCGACAGCCAGCTGTAACGGCTGGTAACCATATCGAACACGTCGCCGTGTATTACATAGAAACGCTTGCCATTGCTTGTATGTATGTAATCTTTTACAATCTTTATATTCTGGAACTGGAGAGGCAGGATACGATCGAGAAAGTCATCGTGATTTCCTCTCAGGTAGATGATTTTCGTATCGTGTTGAATATCCAGTAATAGTTTTATAAAGTTGCTGTGGCGTTTCTTCCATTTTGCTTTTTTTCCCCGCATGAGCTGCCATCCGTCTATGATGTCCCCGCACAGGATGAGCGTGTCACATGTATTTTCTTTCAAATACTTTGTTGCTTCTTTTGCTTTCGACCATTTCGAACCTAAATGTATGTCCGATAAAACGATGGTCTTGTGATGTTTTTTCTGATTCATATCTATTCTTTTTTTATCGTTAACAAAAGAATAAATATATTATGACAGCTCTGTTAAGGTCTTATGAATAAACCGTTAAGCGGGTTGTTTTCCTGTTATTTGGGATCGCTCCACTTTATCTGCTTCGGAAGCTGAGACCGGCATATAGTTTCTCAGGTATAAATCTTTGATTATGCCGTCGGCCACACCGATTATGGGCGTTTCGATGACGAGGGCCCGCGCCAGTTTCATTATTCGCAGATATATATCGATGGCCGGAAGCAGAACGTCAGCCCGGTTGAGGTTTATATTATATTTGAGTAGACGCTCCTCGTAACTCATCTTTCTCAGTTTACACGAAAAACTAACGAGTTCCTCACGTCTTATACGTCCACAGCGGCGAAGCAGGGAGTCCAGCTTATTAATATTGCCTCCTGAGCCGATCAGGGATATTTTCACAAAGTCTTTGCAGTATTCGGCAAGCCAGTCTTTCATCCTTTCCCATTCGGCTCTTTCCTCTTCCTGAGATAAATTGCGTAAGGTTCCCAATCTGAATCCCTCTGTAGCAATCTCTTTATTCTGATGGAATATAACCATTTCTGTACTGCCGCCACCTACATCAGTGTATATATATGCCCTGTTTTCTTCCAGAAGTTCGTCTATGCTATTGGTCAGTATAAAGCGGGCTTCTTCTTTACTGTCCACTATCTCGATTTCTATGCCCGATTTGGCATATACATAATCGAGTACTTCATTCGCATTGGTAGCTTCCCTGATGGCCGATGTAGCGCAGATACGCCACTTTTCCACATCATTTACCTGAATCAGGCCATAGAAAGCCTGCATCAGTATAGCGAGTTTCTCTTTTTTCTGTTCACTGATCAATCCGGTAGAGAATGTGTCTTCTCCTAACTTTAAAGGTATGCGTATCAGGGAATCTTTTTTGAAGATTGCTTTGCCGTGATAGTCGAGTACATCCGTAATCAGCAGACGTACCGAGTTGGAGCCAATGTCGATAGCTCCCAATCGTTTTATATCCATCTCTTTACATTTTTTGTTTCGTCAAAAGTATGAGAAGGTGATTACGAAACGATTAAGTCGCGGTTAAGTTTGGAGTGGGGAAACTAAAATTCGTTAAACAGTTAATAAACAGTCTTTTCAATGAAGATCTCTTCAAACAGATTTTTTGTTTTTTCCTTTACTTCTTCCATGTCTATTCTATATCCCAGTTCTTTCTCCATTGAGGTAACTCCTTTATCTACAAAGCCACAAGGATTAATGAGTGAGAAAAAAGATAAATCGGTATTTACATTCAGTGCAAATCCGTGCATAGTGACAAAGCGGCTGCTACGGACTCCTATGGCAGCTATCTTCCGTGTTTTTGAAGGGATAGTTGTATCAATCCATACGCCGGCTGCACCATCGAGACGTTCCGACTGGATATTATATGATTGCAGAAGGCGGATAATAATTTCCTCTACGTTAAAGATATATTGGCGGAGACCGATATCATAAGACTCCAGATCAAATATCGGATAACCAACAAGTTGTCCCGGACCATGATAGGTGATGTCACCTCCCCTGTCTATTTGGAAAAGTGATACTCCTTTTTCTTTCAGGTAACTTTCCTGAAAGAGTAAATTCTCCTGTTTACCATGTTTGCCAATTGTGATGGTATGGGGATGTTCACAAAACAGTAGATGGTTTTTAGTTTGAATTCCTTTGTCCTTGCAGTTTAAAGCCTCTGCGAATAGCTGTTGCTGGTAATCCCATGCATCGCCGTATTCTATCGTTTTCAGGTCTTCGTATATCATATGAGTTATCTATTTTTTTACTTTTGACGGATTTTTATTTATATAATCTTTCCAACTTGTAAATTTTACTTCCTGAGAAGGATTGTTTGTTTGGAAAAAATGGCAAACTGCAGCAGCTAATCCGTCGGTAGCATCCATCTGCGGCAGCATATTCTCATCCGGGATTTTCAAAAAGTTTTGTAACATATAGGCAACCTGCTCTTTGGCAGCCCTTCCGTTTCCGGTAATCGACATTTTTATTTTCAATGGGGCGTATTCAAAAATGGGAATATCCCGGGATAAAGCCGCAGCCATAGCTACACCCTGCGCACGGCCGAGTTTGAGCATACTTTGCACATTCTTTCCAAAAAAGGGAGCCTCGATAGCCAGCTCGTCAGGCAGAAATTCATCAATCAGGCTTATTATGCGTTCAAAGATGCGGCGAAGTTTAAGGTAATGGTCATCATACTTACTCAACTGGAGTATACCCATTGCCAGCATTTCGGGCTTGTTATTCACCACCCTTAAAATCCCATATCCCATTACCTGGGTTCCCGGGTCGATACCCAGAATGATCCGTTCCTTTTCTATCATTATAATTCGATTTCTTCCAGTATTGTAACAAATCCTAAAGCTTTATTCCCGAAGCGTACCGTAATTTCTTTTTGTAAATCCAGACCTTCTGTCTCGAACCAGTGGTTGAGTGTGTCTACATTTTTCACTTTGAATTGCAGGGAATAACTGCTGCCGCTTTCTTCATGTTGTGCATGAATACGGGCGAATCGCGGTTCATGCAGGAATCCGCTGGTAGCAGCTTTCGGGATATATGTTTCTTTCATGTAGCTAATGTAATCGCTGCAAACATCGTCTTCTACATGAAAAGTGGTATTGAATATTATCATTTGTAAGTTTATTATATTTATAACAAAAGTACGAAAAGTTTATCTATATATTAGCCAATAGCCTTTAGCTGATAGCTCTTTGAAGTATTGATAGACCCCACCAACCTCCCCAGGGGGAGGCTACAGGGAGGGTAGAAGTAATAAGTAAAAAAGTGTAACCTTTGTTACCTTTTAACTAAGAATAGTTAACGAATGTTAAAATAACAAGATGGAAATGATGAAAATTCTGTCAGATGTGTCAGGTTTTAACCAAACATAGTTAATAAACGTGAATACGGTAATAAGTTATGAATTATGAGTTATAAATCATGAATTGGACTTTGCACCTTAGCATCTCTGCGTGAAAATACTGTTTACTGCTAACTGTAAATCATTTATGCGATAGCTAACGCTAACGGCTATCAGCTGAAATATGTGTTACCTTTGTTACCTTTTTGCAATATTATCCTTATTTTTATAAACAATAAATCAAGTACCATATGGATTCTTCTCTTATAGCAAAACCTGTACGGGTAGCCTCGATAGATATATTCAGGGCTTTGACGATGTTTTTTATGATTTTTGTCAACGATTTCTGGTCTGTATCGGGTGTTCCCCATTGGCTGGAACATGCGGCGGCTTCGGAAGATATGCTGGGCTTTTCGGATGTCGTATTTCCTTCTTTCCTTTTTATATTGGGTATGTCTATACCTCTGGCTATGGAGAGCCGGATGAAGAAAGGTGAGACGAAAAAACAGATCTTATGGCATATCGTCGTGCGCTCGGTGGCATTGCTAGTTATGGGACTCTTTACCGTAAATCTGGAATCGGGTGTGGCGGACGAAACGGGCATAAGTAAGCCTGTCTTTACTATATTGACATTGTTTGGTTTCTTTCTTATCTGGAACGTTTATCCAAAACAGGACGGCCGCAAAAAGTATTTGTTTACGGCCTTGAAAGTTTTGGGGGTTATTATACTTGGTGTATTGGCAGTAATCTACAGAGATGGAGAGGGTGGATTGTTCCAAATCCGCTGGTGGGGAATTTTAGGGCTTATCGGCTGGACGTATCTCCTGTGTGCAATCATTTACCTGTTTTTATACAAGAACCGGATGTATTTGTGGATTGCAGCTGTCTTGTTTATATTGTTATGTGTGGCCGGATCTAATCATTGGTTAGGATTCTTCCATGAGATAATACCGGGGAATGGTTGTTTCCATGCATTTACAATGGGAGGTGTGTTACTTATGTTACTTTTTAAACGTCCCGAAACAGAAGTTAACCCGAACCGGAAATTAGTCATAACTTTTGTCGCAGGTATTGGGACTCTGCTGCTTGGACTCTTATCACATTCATTCTGGATTATATCTAAAATACAGGCTACGCCGACATGGTTGTTTTTGTGTTTGGGAATATCCCTTCTGACATATGCTTTTATATACCGGCTCACCGATATGCAAGGGAAAGCATCGTGGTTTGATATTATAAAGCCTGCAGGAACAGCCACCTTGACCTGTTATCTGCTGCCGTATTTATTATATTCGATTTTTACATTAATAAATCTGCAATTACCGGAAAGCTTGTTGGTTAGTCCGGTCGGATTATTGAAGTGTGCAGTATTTTCACTGCTGACTATCGGGCTTACCGCATTGTTGGTGAAGGTTGGGGTGAAACTGAAAATATAGGATTCTTTTTATGGATTTTCGCATTATGGTTTATCTATATAGAGTAACTCATATTCGATAAGCTATGAAGAAAGCATTATTATTTTTTCTTATATCAGTAACCATCTTTTCTAATGCGCAGGAGGGGAGTTTAGGTAAAGACAATATATATATTCCTGTGGATATTATGCCCCGGTTTCCCGGAGGGGAGCAGGAGATGTATAAATTTATAAAGGAAAGACAGAAGTATCCGGAATCGGCTATAAAAGCTAATGCTGAAGGGCGGGTTATTACCAGATTTACAATAAAAACTGATGGAAGTATAACGAATGTGCATATCATCAGAGGTATTCATCCCGATTGTGACAGTTTAGTTATGGATATAATAAAGGCGATGCCTAAATGGGAATGGGAGAAAGATGTGAAAAATATTAAGGATACAGATTTTACACTTCCGGTTATTTTTCGTCTGCCAATAGAAGGTGTTGCAGATGGTGAAGAAATACGTCATACAGCGGATCAGATGCCGTCTTTTCCCGGAGGGGAACAGGAGATGTTTAACTTCTTGAGAGATAATCTGAAATGGGTGGATGATGGAACTGATTTTCAAGGTCGGGTAGTAATCCGTTTCATCGTTACCAAAGAAGGAAAGATTGTAAAGCCTGTAGTAATAAGAAGCCTTTCATCTGCAACAGATAAAGAAGCCCTCAGAGTAATCAATTTAATGCCGGACTGGATACCGGGAAAACATAAAGGAGAATTAGTGAATGTATATTATACTATACCAATTGTATTCCGGCTGTCTCAATAAAAAAGTCCGCACATTGCTGCACGGACTTTATATATTGAGGTTGAAATATTAATATCCTCTGATAGCTTTAATTCCCGGAAGAACTTTTCCTTCGATGAACTCTAGCAAAGCACCACCACCTGTAGATACATAAGATACCTGATCGGCAAGGTTGAACTTGTTAACAGCAGCAACAGAGTCACCACCACCAACAAGAGAGAATGCTCCGGCTTTGGTTGCAGTAGCAATCGCTTTAGCAACAGTTTCTGTACCGTGAGCAAAGTTGTCGAATTCGAATACGCCCACCGGACCATTCCAAAGGATAGTCTTGGAAGCCATGATTACATCAGTGAATTCTTTTTCACCTTTAGGGCCTATGTCGAAACCAGACCATCCGTCAGGGATATTGTTGGCATCAGTAAATTGTGTATTTGCATCGTTCGCAAACTTGTCGCCAAGCTTGGCATCGCTGGCGATAACCAGGTTTACACCGTTAGCCTTAGCTTTGGCCATAATGTCTTTAGCCAGTTCCAGTTTGTCGTCTTCGCAAAGAGAATTACCGATCTTGCCACCATTCGCTTTTTCGAATGTGAAAGCCATACCACCGCCGATGATAAGGTTGTTCACTTTGTCAAGCAGGTTTTCGATGATATCTATTTTAGAAGATACTTTCGATCCACCTATGATTGCTGTGAACGGACGCGCGGTATCTTTCATTACTTTCTCTACAGCGTCTATTTCTTTCTGCATCAGGTATCCGAACATTTTATGTTCTGCATCGAAGTAATCAGCGATAAGCGCAGTAGAAGCATGTGCACGGTGAGCTGTTCCGAAAGCGTCATTTACATATACATCTGCATAAGAAGCAAGTGTCTTTGTAAATTCTTTCTGGCTTTCTTTGATAGCTTTTTTTGCAGCAGCTTTAACATCATCGCTTGCATCCTCGGCCAATCCGCGAGGTTTGCCTTCTTCTTCAGCATAGAAGCGGAGGTTTTCGAGCAAAAGAGCTTCGCCCGGTTGAAGAGCAGCAGCTTTTACTCCAGCTTCTTCGCCTACACAGTCGTTAGCGAATTGTACGTCAACTCCGAGAAGTTTAGATACATGAGCAAGGATATGTTTCAGCGAATATTTTTCTTCTACACCTTTTGGGCGTCCAAGGTGAGATGCGATGATCGGGCTACCACCGTCGGCTATGATTTTTTTTAGTGTAGGCATAGCAGCACGGATACGAGTGTCGTCTGTGATGTTGAAATCTGCATCCAGAGGCACATTAAAGTCAACTCTGACGAACGCTTTCTTTCCTGAAAAATTGAATTTGTCAATTGTAATCATGATTGTCTGTAATTAAATATAATTAATATAATTGATTATCAGTATATTGTTTGCTTGGATTTCCTATCCTTAAAAGCGGTACAAATATACTAAATTCTATGGAAGATTTTTTGCTTCAAAATGAAATTATCGTGAAATTTGCCTTATTAGTATACATTACTCTGTTATTTGTTACTCAGACTTGACAAAAGCAATATGTTCGTAAAATTAACTGGTCAAAAACTGTATAAAAGCAGGAAAGGTTTATCAATATAGTGTCGACAGAGAAAAAACGGTGAGTAAATTTTATACAAAATCCGGTAAATGTATCGAATATGCGGAGGCTTGATATATCTTTGCTAAAAAAAAAGAATATGACCGAATTGTTAGCCTACGGATTATTGGTTTTCACATCTTTCTTTACTCTTATAAATCCCATTAGTGCTATGCCTGTTTTTCTCGGGCTTACTTCCGATATGGAACCGAAAGACAGGGTTGCTGTGGCAAAACGGGCAGTGGTGGTTTCGCTAATTATTGTGTTGGTCTTTGCTTTCTCCGGACAGTTCCTGTTCAGGGTATTTGGTATATCTGTCAACAGTTTCCGGATAGTAGGAGGAGCGATTTTCTTCGTTGTCGGTTTCGATATGCTTAATGCCCGGTTGTCGCCGATTAAGGCTAAAGGGTCGGAGATAAAACAGACAATTAAAGATATCGCTATTACACCACTTGCCATACCGATGCTGTGCGGTCCAGGGGCAATAACGAATGCTATTGTTTTGATGGAAGACGCGGATAGTATATTGCTAAAGGTGACTTTTGTAGTTGCACTATGTCTTATGCTGCTGGTTACCTATCTCATTCTTATCAGTTCATCGAAATTGATAAAACGGTTTGGCGAAACCGGTATCAATGTAATGATGCGTCTGATGGGACTAATCGTGATGGTAATAGCGGTTGAGTTTTTCCTGGCAGGGATAAGGCCGTTTTTAGAGAGCCTTTTCAATTGAGGAGTCTTCTTTTTCTTCTTTTTCGAAAAGAAGCTTCTCTGCTTTATTATAATCTTCAATAATTATAATAGTGATTATACAGAGAGTGGTTTCTATTGCTGAATTTATTACTGACAGGAATAAATTGGAACCGGTGTCAATGGAAGAAAAACTCCATTCGATTCTGAATGATATGCTTCCGAATATGAGGCTGAATATCCAGATTGTCCACCATCCTTTTACATAATCTGTTTTCAGTCTTTCTGTATATGGCTCCTTACTATTGAATAAAAGGTACTGATCTGTTTTTATATATAGTTCTTTCATAATCCTGTATGGAACAAACAGATTTATGATTGGAATAAACCAAGCTCCGGCTGCCCATCCATTAGAATATTCGAGTTTATTCATCTTCTTTTCAAGATTGTAATAAGCTCTTCTGAACCACTGAATGAATGTTATAGCCGATGCTATTACCGCCAGAAATGTCAATATCGCTGTATAGCCCACAACTGATGCTATTATAAAAAAAGTGTTTTCAGAAATGTATTCTTTGGGTATAATTTCATAACTAACCATTAATTGGATAATCTCCAAAATAAGTGTTATTGCGCATGTTATCATTACAATCCATATCAAAGCGATGGCGTTTTTTGCTCTTTGGGAGTTAGACCTTAATTCATCCATATGTGTATTTCTTATATTAGATTCGATTATGACATAAAACTATAAAAATAAGTGATATAATGTACATACTATACCCTATTTAATTTATCGGCTTAAATACTTCGTTCCGCTTAATTTTTTTTAACTCCGAATTATGGGTTTTCAGATTTAACATTTCTATTTTTGTCGTGCTTAGTAAAATAGGAGTGATATGCCCGTAAAATATCGGGGGTTATCTGAGTTTACTAATTATAATTGAGGAAAATCAAACAATAAATATAAACGCAAAATAGTATAACAGTATGGCGCAAGTTGACATTCGAGAACTTACCGAAAGGATACAAAGTAAAAGCTCATTTGTAGAATCTCTCACAATGGGTATGGATAAGGTGATTGTGGGGCAAAAACATCTCGTAGAATCACTCTTGATAGGTCTTTTAGCTGATGGGCATATCCTGCTTGAAGGGGTACCGGGTTTGGCAAAAACTCTGGCAATAAAATCTTTGGCTTCGCTCATCGATGCTAAGTATAGTCGTATACAGTTTACTCCCGACCTATTGCCTGCCGATGTTATCGGAACAATGATCTACAGCCAGAAAAACGAAGAGTTCTTCGTAAAACACGGACCTGTATTTTCAAATTTTGTATTGGCAGATGAAATAAACCGTGCTCCTGCCAAAGTACAGAGTGCATTACTCGAAGCCATGCAGGAACGCCAGGTGACAATTGGAGAAAAGACATATAAATTACCGTCCCCATTCCTGGTGATGGCAACTCAGAACCCTATTGAGCAGGAAGGTACCTATCCGCTTCCGGAAGCACAAGTAGACCGTTTCATGCTGAAAGTAGTGATAAATTACCCGAAGAAAGAAGAGGAAAAATTAATCCTGAGAAACAACCTGACAGGAGACTATGGGAAATTAACTCCGGTAATGAAAGCGGATGAAATCATTGGTGCTCGGGAAGTGGTGAAAGATGTTTATCTGGATGAAAAGATAGAGAAATATATTGTCGATATCGTATTTGCTACACGTTTCCCTGAGGAAAACGGGCTGACATCACTAAAAGGAATGATCGGTTTCGGAGCATCACCGCGTGCATCTATCAGTCTGGCTTTGGCATCACGTGCATATGCATTTATCAAACGCAGAGGCTACGTTATCCCTGAGGATATCCGTGCAGTATGCCACGATGTATTGCGCCACCGTATCGGACTGACATATGAAGCGGAAGCTAATAATACGAACTCCGATGAGATTATTAGCGAAATTTTGAATAAGATTGAAGTACCGTAAATCATGTAACAGTTAACAGTCATCAGTTAACAAAGTTAAGCATATGATAAGTAATAGCCTTGTTTATGAAAAGGCATATTCTTTTGCCATAAGAATTGTAAAAGCTTATAAATATTTGAGTGATAAACAAGAATATATATTATCGAAGCAACTGTTGAGATGTGGTACATCTGTTGGGGCTAATATAGCAGAAGCTAATGGTGCTATCTCCGATTTGGATTTTTCTGCCAAAATGAGCATAGCATACAAAGAAATATTGGAAACTAAATACTGGTTATCTTTACTTAAAGATACAGGATATATCGCTCCGGAAAATTTTGAAGACATCTTTACCGATGCAGATGAAATTGCTAAAATGATATATTCGATATTGAAAGTAACCCGTATTAATAAAAATGTTGACTGTTAACTGATAACTGTTAACTGACCAAAATGGAAACAAGCGAATTATTAAAAAAAGTACGTCAGATTGAAATAAAGACCCGTGGTTTGTCCCGCAATATATTTGCAGGACAATACCATTCAGCTTTTAAAGGCAGGGGGATGGCCTTCTCAGAGGTGCGTGAATACCAATACGGAGATGATATCCGCGACATAGACTGGAATGTGACAGCCCGATACAACAAACCTTTTATTAAGGTATTTGAAGAGGAGCGGGAACTGACAGTTATGCTTCTTGTGGATGTGTCTGCCAGTCAGGATTTCGGAACAAGGAATTCACTAAAGCGCGATATGGTTACGGAAATTGCCGCAACACTCGCTTTTTCTGCCATACAGAACAATGATAAAATCGGGGTGGTTTTCTTTTCCGACAAGATAGAAAAATTCATACCTCCTAAGAAAGGTAAGAAGCATATACTTTATATTATCCGGGAACTCATAAACTTTCAGGCAGACAGTGCCAAAACCGATGTGGGAATGGCTCTTAAATATCTGACGAATGTTATCAAAAAACGCTGCACAACATTTATGATATCCGACTTTATAGATATACAGGATTATAATAATGCCCTGACAATAGCCAATCGTAAACACGACATAGTTGCTTTGCAGGTTTATGACAGTCTTGAAACGCAGCTTCCTAGCGTGGGGCTTATGAAAGTGATGGATGCGGAGACCGGGACAGAACGTTGGGTGGATACTTCGTCCAAGAGAGTACGTCAGGTATATCAGGATTGGTGGAAAAAGCAGCAGGAGAATATGCAGACGTCGTTTAACCGGAGTAAGGTAGATAATGTTTCTGTCCGTACCGATGAAGATTATGTAAAGGCTTTAATGGCCTTGTTTAAGAAGAGAAGCTAAAATGTAAATTTGAAAATGCACCAATTATATATACTGAAATTTGCTAATTGGCATATATGCTAATTTACTCATTGAAAATATGTTGAAACTAAAAAATATACTATTGCTTGGCTTGCTTTGCTGCCTGAGTTTTTCGCTATCGGCGCAGAAGTCGACAGTAAGGGCAACAATACAGCCGTCGGATATCCTGATCGGGGAACAGGCAATCATTAATGTAGAGGTTATTGCTCCAAAAGGGCGGGATATTATTTTCCCTCTTTATCCGGATACCCTGATTACTGGAATCGAGGTGTTGAAAATGCTGAAACCGGATACGGTAATGACAGAGGTGATGACTATCAGTCAGAAATATGTTGTGACTTCGTTCGATTCTACACTATACCATGTACCTTACATGCAGGTGATAGATGGTGTGGATACGCTTCGTACAAACGATTTTGGGCTGAAAGTTTCCGCGCCGCAATTATCGGAGCAGTCTTTAGCATATCTCGAGCAATTGAAGAATCATCAGACTGATTCCATAGACTTCGAGAAGCTTCAGATATCGGATATAAAAACAGTGCAAGATCCGCCGTTTGTATGGCAGGACTATCTTGAATATTTGTATATACCTCTGATTATACTATTGATCCTTGCGCTTATCGGGCTTGCTGTTTACTTCTATATACGGAAGAGGAACAAAGGGTATTTCTTTACCCCGAAAATTGTTTTGCCTCCTCATGTGGTCGCATTACAGGGACTGGATAAGCTGAAAACGTCTAAACTTTGGCAGAAAGGGCAGGAGAAGGAATATTATACCGAACTTACAGATATTCTTCGTGAATATATAGATAAACGCTTCAGCATAGATGCGCCGGAAATGATCTCGGATGATATCATTGCTTCGGTACATTTGGCTACTGATACAAAATCGGCTACAGATGGCTTGTCGCAGATACTGAAACTAGCCGATCTGGTTAAGTTTGCCAAATACACTCCGTTTGCCGACGAGAACGACCTGAGTTTGGTAAATGCTTACCTGTTCGTCAATCAGACTAAGATAGAAGAGCGCCAGACACTGGAAGAGCAAAAGGATAGCTTGACGGAGAGTCAGGCACCGAAAGAAAAAGAAAACAAAGAAGATAAAAAACAAAGCTAAAGATATGATGGATATAGTATATGCCAATCCGAAATACTTATACTTACTCTTATTGCTGATACCGCTGATTGTGTGGTACATCATTAAGTTGAGGAAGATGCAGGCTACATTTAAGATGTCTTCAGGCTTTGCCTTTGAGA
Organism: Dysgonomonas gadei ATCC BAA-286; assembly: GCF_000213555.1. GTDB lineage: Bacteria > Bacteroidota > Bacteroidia > Bacteroidales > Dysgonomonadaceae > Dysgonomonas > Dysgonomonas gadei. Next base: position 227,853 of record NZ_GL891983.1, on the reverse strand, counting down.
AAGCACCTTCTACAATTAGAGTTTATTTGCGACACTTTCCGTTTTTGCTACGGGTGATTGCGATCGCACTGGTTATAATCGTTCTGGCACGTCCGCAAAGTGTCAATTCTTCGGATGTATCAAATTCTGAGGGAATTGATATTGTGATGGCTCTCGATATTTCGGGTACGATGATGGCGCAGGATTTTTCGCCTACACGCCTCGAAGCGGCAAAGAAGGTTGCCGCAGAATTTATAAATGACAGGCCTAACGACAGGATCGGTCTGGTCATATTCGGAGGAGAAAGTTTTACTCAATGCCCGCTGACAACGGATCACAAGGTATTGTTGAACTTACTCACAGAAGTTAAATTCGGAATGATAGAGGATGGTACTGCCATCGGGCTGGGTTTAGCCAACTCTGTAAACCGGTTGAAAGACAGTAAGTCCAAATCGCGGGTTGTAATACTTTTAACAGACGGTTCTAATAATGCCGGACAAATTGCACCTTTAACGGCAGCTGAACTGGCGGCGTCTTATGATATACGTGTTTATACCATAGGGATTGGTTCCAGAGGGACGTCTACAGCAAGGATAATGACACCTTACGGCTTGCAGACCATGCAGGTGTCAGGCGACTTCGATGAGCGCACACTGACAGAAATCGCGGCCATTACTAAGGGACAGTATTTCCGTGCGACGGATAATACCAGCCTGAGTGCGATATACGATGAAATAGACCAAATGGAAAAAACTCATATAAGTGTAAACACTGTAACCAAGCGTAAAGAACTTTACATGCCATTTGCCATTTTTGCTTTGGCTCTGGTAGGGTTGGAGTTGGTTCTTCGTCGGACATGGTTGAGGAATATACCTTAAAATAATTAAGAATTAAGAGTTAAGAATTAAGACTGGCGCGAGGCGACAAAGCCCATAACTTATAATTTATAACTCATAACTTGTATAAGAAATATGTTTAAGTTTGCGAATCCTGAATATCTGTATTTATTTTTTGCCATACCTGTTTTTGTAATAGGTTTTATCTTTCTGAATATAAGGAAGAGAAAAAGTGTGGAGAAACTGGGTACACTTGCCTTGGTAAAAAGAATGATGCCCGAACTTTCATTGAAACGATCGTATCTGAAATTCTGGCTTATACTTGTCGCCATAGGTTTCGGTATAGTTGTCCTTGCACGTCCACAGTTTGGAACAAAAGTGGAGAAGGTAGACAAGAAAGGAATAGAACTGGTTATTGCCATCGACGTATCTAATTCGATGATGGCTGAAGATATAAAACCGAGCAGATTAGCTAAAGCAAAGCAAATGCTGACCCGTATTATCGATGAGCGCAGGGATGACAAAGTGGCTATAGTCGTATTTGCCGGAGAGGCTTTTATTCAATTGCCGCTTACTCCAGATAACCAGTCTGCGAAATTGTTTCTGGAAACGATCGACCCCAGTCTTGTGCCTGTTCAGGGAACAGCGATCGGCAGTGCAATAGATATCAGCATGAGTTGTTTTTCTAACGATACGGATATAGACAAAGCTATTGTCCTGATTACCGATGGAGAAGGGCATGAAGGCGATGCTGAGGGAGCAGCCGCGCGCGCAGCTGATCAGGGTGTGCATGTGAATGTTGTGGGTATAGGTACAACGGAAGGTGCGATGATTCCGGTTTCACCGGGTTCTAACAATATGAAGCGTGATACTCAGGGGCAGCCGGTTGTGACAAAGCTGAATGAAGAGATGTGCCGCCAGATAGCAAAAGCAGGAAAAGGGCTTTATGCACATGCCGATAATTCCAATAGTGCGCTGAAAAGTCTGCAATCGGAGTTGGAGAAATTGCAAAAAAAAGAAATAGATGGGATAGCATACTCCGAATATGACGAAAAATATCAGATTTTCGCTTGGGTTATGCTGGCTCTGCTTCTACTTGAGATATGTGTGTTTGATAAGAAGAACAGGATATTCCGGAATATCAGGTTGTTTAGATAATGTGAATCAGTATTTAAATGCCGGATGTTACTTTATTTATATAATTTTATCTATATATACAGATAACAAGCGTGTTATCGATAAAAAGTAACAATGTGTAAAAATATAACAATGTGTAACCTTTGTTACCTTTTAACAAGTAGTAAGTTTTAAGTAATGAGTAATAAGTACTAAGTTGAAAGTAATATGAGATACGAGTAGACAAGATACGAGATACAAGTTGTTAACTGCTAACTGTTGACTGTTGACTGAAAAAACTGTTACCTTTATTACCTTTTCAATTACTAATTGGCATAAATAAGTAAAAAAGTATTCTTAATAGAGAATGTGAACGAGATGATGAAAAAGATTGTATTCATAACATTATTAGCATTTGTAACTATCAGCCTATCTGCCCAGAAGGGGGTTAGAAAAGCTGTGCGGACAGGGAACAAGGCATATAATGAACAACGATATGGCGCGGCTGAGAGCGAATATAGCAATGCGCTGAAAGAAAATGCAAGTTCGAAAGAAGCTTCTTTCAATCTGGCAAACACATATTATAAGCAGCAGAGATGGGATGATGCACTAAAAGAATACCAGCATTATCTGACCTTGGAGAATGAAGATCAAACAAAGATGAGTTCAGCCTGGAGCAATATGGGTAATACATTCCTGAAAAAGAAAGGAAATGAAAAAGGACAGCAAATGCAGATGGCTCAGGGAGGACAACCTCAGCAGGGTGGAGGACAGCAAGCGGATAATCTGAAGCAGTCGATGGAAGCCTATAAAAATGCCTTACGCCTGAATCCTAAAGATGAAGAAACCCGGTACAACCTGGCAGTGGTTCAGAAAATGATAAAAGATAAAGAAGATCAGGACAAAGACCAGAATAAAGATAATAAGCAAGACCAAAATAAGGATCAAAAACAAGATCCGAAACAAGACCCTAAGCAAGATCCGAAACAGGACCCTAAGCAAGATAAGCAAGACCAGAAGCAGGATCAGAACCAAATGTCGCAGCAAAATATGCAACAGATACTTCAGGCTTTGGAACAAGACGAGAAAGAAACACAGGAACGTGTAAAACAGGCCAAAGCTCAGGAGCGAAAACAAAAGAACGAAAATAACAGAAAGCAAAATAAAGACTGGTAATGAAGAGAAAAGGATATAGCTATTCAATTTGTCGGTTCTGCTTGTCAGTTGTATTACTATTCCCTTTTCTGTCGGTGGCTGTCGGCCAAAGTATTAAGGTAAATGTCAAAGCTCCCGAAACAGTATTTATCGGGGAACAGTTCAGAGTCGACTATGTAGTTGAAAGTGATAATGATATAAGAGAGCCGGTAATAATAAAGAATATGGAGGGTTTCACCATATTATACGGCCCGTCTGTATCATCGACGAGGGCGGTCCGTTTTAATAACGGTAAACGAATAACAATCTACACGACTACATCTTCCTATTATCTGGAAGCCTCTAAAGACGGGAAATATACATTGCCCAGAGCTGAAATAACGGTAAACAGCAAGAAGTATAAAGCGGAGTCTGTCAAAGTAGAAGTGAAATCGCCAAAAGATGTAGCGGACGAAGTCGATGCTTTTGTAAAGACAACAGTATCCCGAACAAATGTAAGCCTGTCAGATACATTGACGCTTACATACAGGTTATATACAACTAAAGAAATTAAGCGTATAATAAGTGCGGATTTTCCTGTTGTGAAAGATTTTTATACAACCAATATAACACGTTCGCGTCAAACTTTTACAGATGAAGTTGTGAATGGTAAGACCTATAAGGTAGTCGAACTTAGGCGCTTAATACTTCAGCCACGTAATCAGGGACAGATGACTATTCCCGAAGGGCAGATATCGGTAGAATATTCTACCCCGACAGGCAGAAGAGTACGAGATATGTGGGGAGACGTGTATGATGAGACGATCAGAAGTGAAAAGTCTTTAATGATAGAGCCCGTAATAATACGGGTGCAAGACCTGAAAGCAATATAAATAAACGTTGGTATTCAATATTACACTTTAAAGTTATGATTTTCGATCAATGTTATACTGTAATGAACGAACGATGTTTGATGGCACAAAGTGTAGCCAATAAGTAGGTCTGAGACCTTAAAGTTATTATTTTTGTATTCTAAATAAAAAAATAGACCTAACGAAAAAGAGTAAATAGAGTAATGAAAAAGTATCTGATTTTATTGACATTATTACTCATAAGCATTTCAAAGATATGTGCTGATAACATCACCTTTGTTATTAGTGCCCCTGCTTCTACAGTGAAGGGTGCGCAAATACAGTTGCAGTATGTGTTGAAAGGTGGCGAAGGCAGGGAAATCCATGTGCCGGATGAGATAAAGGGTTTTGATGTCCTTTACGGGCCATCTGTTTCGCAAATGTACAGTTCTTCGAATATCAACGGGAAAGTGACCTCGGAGAGTAATATAACCTATACATATCTATTGTTGGCTAAAGAAGAAGGGACCTTTACCTTACCTTCAGCATCAGTAAAAGTAGGCGGCAGCAATTATAAATCGAATACTGCCCAGATAAAAGTCTTACCTCCCGATAAGAACGCTCAGCCGCAACAGCCCGGGCAGCAGGTAAAGCCGACAACATCTTCTTCTACCGCCGGAAATGTCAATCCGAATGATGCTTTCGTAAGGGCGATATTCTCTAAAACTAAGGTGAAAGAACAGGAAGCGGTGACTGTAACATTCCGTTTCTACACAGTACTGAATATAAGGGATGTAGGGAAAATTCAATTTCCTGAATTCGAAGGCTTCATGACAGAGGATTTCGAGCTTCCGGCAAATCGCCAAATGGCTCTGGAGCATTATAACGGACGAAACTATTATACCGTAGATGTAAAGAAAACGCTCTTATTCCCTCAGCGGTCGGGTAAAATGACGATACCGTCGGGCACAATGGAAATTGTATTCGAAGTGGCTTCGGGTAAAAAGGTACAGACGTTTTTCGGCCCTCAGGAAGTAATGACCGAGGCTAAAAAAACACTGAAGACAACACCTGTTACAGTCGATGTATCCGCACTTCCGATACAAAACAAGCCTGCTAATTTTTCGGGAGGAGTGGGAGACTTTTCTTTCAAACCGTCCATATCCGCAGAAAAGATTAAGGCAAACGACGCTGTTACTATCAAGCTGGATATAACAGGGACAGGGAATCTGAAGCTTATAAAGAACCCTGAAGTCAAGTTCCCGAAAGATTTTGAAACTTATGATCCGAATGTAAAGAATGATTTTAAGTTAACCGAGAATGGGCTGTCGGGTACAAAATCAATAGAGTATATGTTTATACCCCGTTATCCGGGTAAATTTACAATACCTGCCATCGAATTTTCCTACTTCGATACCAGAACCGGTGCTTATAAGACTGTTTCGTCCCCGTCATATACGCTGGATGTAGATAAGGATCCGAATGCGGGAAAGAATGTGTCTACCAGTTATTCGAGTCAGAAAGAGCTTGAAATGGAGCAGGATATCCGTTATCTTAAAACAGGAAGCTATTCATTTACAGATCCTCAGAGTTTCTTTGTAGGTTCCCTTTCATATCTTCTGTGGTATCTTATTCCGTTAGTGTTGTTTATTGCGTTTACGATAGCATACAGGAAACAGATAAAGGCGAATGCCGATATCGCGATGATGCGTACCAAGAAAGCGAATAAGGTGGCGACTAAGCGCCTTAAGTTGGCTAAAAAATATTTGCAGATGCAACAGAAAGATAGTTTCTATGAAGAAATCCTGCGTGCAGTATGGGGTTATCTGAGTGACAAGCTGACGATTCCGGTTGCAGACCTGAACAGGGAGAATATTGAAATTGAATTATTGAAGTACGGTGTGGGAGATGATCTTATAAGCCAGTTTATTAATATACTGGATACAGGGGAATTTGCCCGTTATGCTCCGTCCGAATCGGGGCACGCAATGGATGATCTCTACAATAATACAGTAGATGCTATCGGTAAAATGGAAAGTACAATTAAGAAAATAAAATAAGGTCTGATGAAACGAATCATATTATCTTGCCTGTTCATATTCGCTATATATTCTGTTGCTTATGCACAGGATTCAATCTCGGTTGTGAGTGATTCGCTGGCAATCGCTAAAGTAAGCCAGCAGCAATCCGAAACGTCTTCCGATCCGGCTACAATAGCTTACAATGAAGGCGATTTCCGTAAGGCTATTGAAATACTGGAAGCTCAAAAGACTGAGCAATTGGAAAAGGGGTTGGAGTCTGCTCAATTATATTATAACTTAGGTAATGCTTATTTCAGAGTGAATGATTTTGCTCATGCCCGTCTGAACTATGAAAAGGCCTTGTTACTTGATCCGGGAGACCGGGATACACGTCATAATATTGAATATCTGTCTACCAAAATAGAGGATAAGATATTGGTAGCCGATACATTCTTTCTCAGCATATGGTTCAGGGCTGTTCAGAATTTGTTCAGTTCGAATACCTGGGCCGTCATAGCAGTGGTTTCGTTTCTTCTGCTGATGGGATGCTTATCGGTCTTCTTCTTTAGTCGTTATGTTTCAATGAAGAAAACAGCCTTTTATATAGGAATCGTTGCATTGGTTATTGTTATACTTGCAAACGTATTCTCTTTCGGTCAGAAGAATAAGATCGAGCATAGGGATACAGCCGTTATTATGGCCGGTTCGGCATCTGTGGTCAGCTCTCCCGATATTAACAGCAAAGAACTCTTCATATTACACTCAGGAACAAAAGTATATATAACAAAAGAAGATCGTAACTGGCTCGAAATAGAAATAGATAACGGCAGTGTAGGCTGGATTCAGCGCGACAAGCTGGAAATAATATAATTTGTCTTAAAATGAAAAACACCAGATGAGCCTTGTAGAAAAGATATTGCCATACGAACGGAATTTATTTCTATGGCTCAACGAGCATCATACAGATTATTGGGACACATTTATGTGGATATATAGCGGTAAACTAATATGGTTGCCATTAGCTATAACCGGTTTGGCCGTATTTGTATATAAGATAAAATGGAAAGAGGCTCTTTTGTTATTGCTCTGTGCTACATTAGTCGGGCTTCTTTGTGACTTTGTTTCGGCAAATCTTATCAAGCCCTACTTTGAGCGATTGCGCCCCACACATCACCCCGATTTTGAGGCCTTTGTGGAAGTAGTAAAAGGATATCGCGGAGGACGTTACGGGTTTATCTCCAATCATGCTGCCAACGGTTTCGGAGTAGTGGCTTTCACTTCCCTATTGTTCCGCTATAGGTATCTCACTATTACAATGATAATATGGGCGACCATAACAGCGTATTCCCGCGTTTATCTGGGAGTCCATTTTATCTCCGATGTTGTTGGAGGGGCTGTTTGGGGTACTTTAATAGGCTTTTTAGTGTATTATATATATTTAACCTCTCGCCGGCATATTCTGAAAGTTCCTAAAGAGGAGGTTAAAACGCCTGTCTATAGCAAAGAAAGAGCAAAGATATTAGTCGGTGCAATATTACTTACGGTAGTATCAATTGCTATATATAGCGCAATATTTGATATTCCTTCGTAAAATCCATTGTTTTTCAAAAAAGAATTTTATAACTTTAGAACATATTCCTAATCATTTACCATTTAAAACTTAGAGAGTATGACTAGAGTTATTACATTTTCAGAGCTTCGCAAAATCAAGGACAATTTACCGGATGGAAGCATACATCAGATAGCTGATACTTTACAAATCCCTGTAGAAACAGTTTGGAACTACTTCGGAGGATATAGTTACGAAAAAGGGCAAAGTTGTGGTGTACATATAGAACCCGGGCCGGACGGAGGTTATGTTTCACTCGATGATACTACTATTTTGGATATGGCTTTAGAAATGATGGAAGCGAAGGAAGCTTAAGAAAAAATACAGAGATGAATGCCACAAGTGTTCATCTCTTTTAAAATCAGTACAACAACAATAAATATATACAGCAATGGGAGATAAACTGGTAACACTTGCGATTCACACAAACGAAAAAGCCCAGATATTAAAAGGCGTATTGGAAAGTGAGAATATTGAAGTCCATATCAATGATGTGGATTTGGATAATCCGGGAGTATCGCCCGGCGTTCGTATCCGTATCAAAGAATCCGATCTGCCCAAAGCCCTGAGCGTAGTGGAGAGTCGTCACTTATTCAGCTACGATGAGGAAGAAACATACAGGACTGATGACGGGCGTAAGCGCATCCTTATACCGGTCGATTTCTCCGATTATTCGCTTAAAGCATGTAAAATAGCCTTTAACCTGGCTCGTGATCTCAACGCGAAAGTAAAGATACTTCATGTGTATTTCAATCCATACTATCCCACAGCCTTGCCCATGGCCGAAGCATTTGCCTATCAGGGAAAGGAAGAGAAGGAATTCCAGAATATTATAGAGAAAGTAAAGGAAAATATCCAGAAACTATGTAATACAATAGACCAGAAGGTTTCGGAAGGAGAGTTCCCTTCGGTAAACTATTCCTATGTATTGCGAGAGGGCTTGCCCGAAGAAGAGATAGTGACCTTTGCCAAAGAGTATAAGCCGACACTGATACTTATGGGAACCAGAGGTAAGGATCAGAAAGATGCCGATCTTATTGGCAGCGTAACGGCTGAGGTAATAGAAATGACTCACGTTCCATTAGTTGCAATTCCGGAAAACACACCATTTTCGGATTTGAGGGAAGTGAAGAAAATGGCATTCCTTACAAACTTCAGCCAGAGGGATTTGATTTCATTCGATTTGCTGGCAAAACTCTTGCAGCCATATAGCGATGTACAGATCGTACTCACCCATATAGCCGTTAAGAAGGGTGATCGATGGGACGAAATAAAACTTGCCGGAATCAAAGACTACTTCAGTAAGCAATATCCGGGGCTAAATCTAGACTATAAGTTGATCGATACCAATGATATGCTCAAAAGCCTCGACGAATATATAAAGAATGACAAAATACAGATATTATCCCTGACCACCAGTAAGCGGAATATCTTTGCCCGTATGTTTAGTCCGAGTATCTCGCGTAAGATGCTGTTTCACTCCGATACACCTTTGTTGGTACTAAGAGGATAAAATGCTAAATATATAATATCGTATAAATCTATTCGTTATCTTTGATGTTAGCGAATAGATTTTACACTTAATACCTAGCCCTATAAAACGATACATCTACTTATCCCCTATGATTACGTTCCACACGGATTTTTTTCTCAGTAAATAAACCTCCTTTATGAGACTATCGGCTTTCTTAGTCTGCATACTATCTTTGTGTTCGGTAAAAGCTTCTGTATATAGTGCCGATTCTGTTCCGGATGTAATACCTAAAGGTGCAATTCCTTTCCATAGTTTCAAGAATAATGTTATTCTGGACGGTTTTATTAACGACTCAGTACCGATGAAAGCTCTTCTCGATATAGGGGCATGGGGATTGGCTGTGCCCGAATATTTAAGAGCAGATAAAGAAGCCGGAAAAAAATCTGAGCGCATTCGTTTCAATGTGGGTGACTGGACAAAGACAATGGATGCTACATTTATGAGTCCGGGAAGCCAGTTCCTGCATTGGTACGGTGAGGATTGTGTATTGCTGGGCTGGGATTTTTTCAACAGGCGCATACTCGAGATATCCTATAAAGACCAATATATAAGGGAACTGAAACCTATTGAACTGGATAGTCTGAAGGGGTATGACTGTATAAAATTTCAGAACAGAGGGCGCAGGCTGCTCATCCCTACTACAGTAACCATTGGCGGAAAGATCATAGAAGGGAATTGCTGGATAGATACAGGCCTGAACGGAACGTTATTCTTTGCTCACAATGTACTTTCCAAATGCGGTTTGGATACAGGTAAAACCAATGAAGGACGTGCTAAAAACCTGGATAGCAATCGGACTAAAGTAAATATAATGAGTGCAGATACCATCACCGTAGGTAATAGCATGCTTAAAGGCAAAGATGTGATTTTTACCGATTCCGAATGGTTTGTCTTCAAAGAGAACGATATGTATATAGGCCTTTTGGGGAACCAGTTCTTCAGATACTTTTCAGTGATATTCGACTTCCGAAAAAATAACCTATACCTTAAACCTTCAGCTTCCGATTGATGGTCAATCTGATAATATATAAAAGGTAACAAAGGTTACACTTTTTCATTCATTTGCTAATATGCTAACTCTCAAATCTGCTAATCAATACATCAAAGAACTCTCAGCCAATAACTAACAATCATCAGCTTACTTCTTATAGATAAAGTTTGAGAAAAGTCTTTATCTTAATTAAAAGTAAATCATTACATCAAACTCCAAAAAAACAGTAATTTTACAGTTACTTAAAAAAAATCATTGATCGTAATGGAAACATCACCAAATGCAGATTTCTCAATTATCATTGATGGTATCAGTCAGGTAATACGAGAGTGGGAGAAAAAGTTGCTGAATCTTCCTCTTGAAGCGATATCAGAGAGACGAAATGCCCAAAACAGAACAATAAAGCAACTGATCGGACACCTGATAGATTCAGCATCTAACAATCAGCAGAGAATGGTGCGTTTACAATACAGCTCTAATCTTGTATTCCCTGATTATACACAGGATAACGACCTCTGGATAGCCATACAGAACTACCAGAAATCGGATTGGATAAGCCTTGTCGGTTTATGGAAGTATTATAATCTTCATATCATTCAGGTGATAAAGAATATAGATACATCTAAATTAGGGAATACATGGACTGATTTTGAGGGGAATATAGTCTCTCTGGAAAATATGGTGAATGGTTACCTCGGTCATTTACACCTGCATATGGGTGAGATAGAAGAGTTAGCCGGCAGGCAATAGATAAGAACTTAAATTATATAATTGAATGAAGAAAACAATATTAATAACTATGACCGGATTATCAATGATGTTTGCCGGCTGCGGAGGGGGGCAAAAAGCTCCGGAGAAGCAGGCTGAAGCGGACACTGTCCCAGCTGATTTCAAATATGAGGTAGATGCTTTTGCCGACCTCGAAATCCTGCGTTATTACGTTCCCGGATTCAACAATCTGACTTTGGAGCAAAAAGAACTGGTTTATTACCTCTCTATGGCTGCTGTCGAAGGACGCGATATTCTTTTCGACCAGAACAATCGGTTTAACCTCGCCATCCGCCGCACGCTGGAGGCTATCTATGGAAATTATAAAGGAGATAAGAGCTCGGCTGATTACAAAGAGTTTGAAGTATATCTCAAGCGTGTGTGGTTCTCCAATGGGATACACCATCACTACGGAGAAGAAAAATTCCTGCCGGGCTTTTCTAAAGAATTTTTTGCAGAGCAGGTAAAAAACTTATCGGCGGAACTTGTTCCGGTAAAGGAAGGCCAGTCCGTAGATGATTTTATAAAGATGCTTACCCCTGTCATGTTCGATGCTAAGGTAATGGCAAAGAAAGTGAACCAGTCGGGAGGAGACCTTATCCTTACTTCTGCCAATAATTATTATGGAGAAGGAGTTACCCAGAAAGAGGTTCAGGATTTTTACGGGGCAATGAAAGATACGACCGACCTTACGCCTATATCTTACGGGCTAAATAGCCGTTTGGAAAAAGAAGACGGGAAACTGATAGAAAAGGTTTGGAAAGTCGGCGGCTTGTATTCGCCTGCAATCGAAAAAATAGTTTTCTGGCTCGAAAAAGCACAGGCTGTAGCCGAAAATGACGCGCAAAAGAATGTGATCTCAAAACTTATTTCATACTATAAGTCCGGTGATTTGAAAACGTTCGATCAATATGCTGTGGCATGGGTTGAAGATTTAAATTCACAGGTCGATTTTGTAAATGGTTTCACGGAAGTTTATGGAGATGCTCTTGGTATCAAGGCCAGTTGGGAATCTATTGTAAATTTCAAAAATGTAGAGGCGACAAAACGTACTGAGATCATCAGTTCAAACGCACAATGGTTCGAGGACCATTCGCCTGTGGATAAGAGCTTCAAAAAGGAAAAAGTAAAAGGCGTATCTGCCAAAGTAATCACCGTAGCTCAACTTGGCGGAGATTGCTATCCAGCAACGCCTATCGGCATCAATTTGCCGAATGCGGATTGGATACGCAAAGATCATGGCTCCAAGTCGGTGACAATAGAAAATATCATGGAAGCATACGACGCAGCTGGCGCGCATACCGGATTTGGTGAAGAGTTTATGTGGTCTGACGCCGAAGTAAATATAATAAAGGAATATGGCTTTATTACTGATGTCTTGCATACCGACCTGCACGAATGTCTGGGACATGGTTCGGGAAAATTACTGCCTGAAGTCGATCCGAATGCATTGGGCGAATTTAGTTCCACCATCGAAGAAGCCCGTGCCGACCTGTTCGGGTTGTACTTCCTTGCCGATGCCAAACTTGTAGAACTGGGCATTATCCCAAATGCGGACGCTTACAAAGCCGAATACTACAAGTTTATGATGAATGGACTGATGACGCAGCTTGTACGTATCGAACCGGGTAAAGACATAGAGGAGGCGCATATGCGCAACCGTCAGTTGATAGCCAAGTGGGTTTATGAAAAAGGAAAAGCGGATAATGTTGTCGAATATAAGGTGAGAGACGGCAAAACATATGTTGTAGTAAACGATTACACCAAATTGCGTACATTATTCGGCGATTTACTTGCCGAAATCCAGCGAATCAAATCGGAAGGCGATTTTAATGGTGCAAAAGCTATTGTAGCGAATTACGCGGTAAAAGTTGATCAGAAATTGCATAAAGAAGTGCTGGAGCGTTACAAGACTTTGAATATGAAACCATATAAAGGTTTTGTCAATCCGGTATTCCAATTGGTACAGGACAAAGATGGTAAGATTACCGATGTCAAAATCTCTTATACCGAAGGATATGCCGAACAGATGATGCGCTACTCGAAAGAGTTTTCGACATTGCCTACCTATAACGATTGAATCGGAATCCGGAATTAAGAAAATAAATATAAAAAAGTCCTGACAAGTTTATCTGTCAGGACTTTTTGTATCAGAACATCAGCATTTTCAGGCCGAATGATAATCTTAAATATTCTTTCGGGCCCAGATAACTGTTGGTAAAAGCACTGGCTATATACAGGTCATTACTGCTTATCTCATAGAACAAGGTGAGGGACTTGGCAAAGAAGCGTTTGTCCGGCGGGATATTATACGTGATCCGTTGTCCCAGATAGATATTGAAACGCATCTTTGTAGAGAACGAGTAATAGCTGTTTGGATATTTGTCAGGTTCACTTACCCAGAAATCCCCGTCGAAGATAGTATTTACATAGAGTCCGGTAGCCAGGGGATCTATTGAGAAATGTCTGTTCAAATCTTTTTTCCACGGGATAAAGTTCTGCTTCAGAGTAAATGTTATCTTGGAACGCTTGGTCGAATATTTAGGCAGATATCCAAAGAACATATCTGTTTCCCACTGATTGTTTTTTCCGTAATCCCATCCCAGACCTAATGATATCAGTCCCATTCCACCGGCATACTGCACTTTGGTATAATTCGGGATAAGGTTTTCCCATTGCGATTTATATTTCTCAATGCGTCTGTCATAGCCGTTTTGGGCAGGAAGTGCGTTTGTTATAATAAGAAGCATTACAAGAATGCTCAAATGTAATTTATATTTAAAATTCAATAACTTCATAATCGTATGTATCGTCAGGCTTAATTGTCAGCAGTAAATATTCGCGTTTGGCCACACTTGGTGTGCCATAATACATCACCCCGTCGTTGAACAGGTCGTCTACCTGCGCCCAATGGTCATGTGCATTCAGACAAAACTGCAATTTTCGGAATTCCTTTATATATCGTTGAAAAACATTGGCTACATTATTATTGAACTGTTCCGAATAAGGGCGTACATGCATTACAAATATCGTCTTTTCATATTCTTCCCTTTCGTCCTTATATTCCTGTTCTATGAACTGGAAATCGGGAACAGGATGCGAGTAGTCGAATTCAAGGGCATTTGTATTCAGACAGATAAATTTAGTGTTGCCTGCCAGAAACGAAAAGTTCACCTCACCGAATACTTCATGGAAGATATCTATACCGTTAGCGAGACAGTCATGGTTTCCCAGAAGTACCACATAAGGCACTTTCAGTTTATTCATAATGTCCCTCTGCCACAGAAACTCTTTAGTGAGGCCAAAGTCAGAAATATCTCCGCCGTGAATAACGAAATCGACATCGTTCCGTTTATTTATAGTTTTCACAAAATCTTCTGTTTCATCATAGGCCCGTTGCGTATCTCCTGTCATTACAAAGCGGATCGATTTCTTACCTTTACACGCTTCTTCTATACGTGCAATATTTTTTGCATTAATTCCTGTTTCCCCTTTTATACGCCCGTCATAGGGATGATATTCTATCATCTCGCATGCAGTGAAAGTAAGAAGGGTAAATAAGAAGATATATATTTTCTTCATAAAAATTTAATAATGGTAAAGCAGGTGCAAGGTTACGTGTAAAAATAGGTTTTAGTGTCCGGTAAGTAGAAAACATGCTTCTATAAGCACTTTTTTAGACTTATTTTAACTAAAATATCAATTTTGTTAACATATCAAATGGTTGAAGATATATTATCTTAACAAGGACAGCATAAACAAGGAAATCCGGGCATCGGTCATATTTCTTATAAAGGATTATGGGAACGAAGTATTATCGGATTATAATTCCTATCTTTATTCTAAAATAATAAGAAATGAAATTAAAAGAAGAACAAAAAAATAAATCGGTATTAACGACCAGCTATGTACTGACTAACGGTTCGCCCGTAACCTTCGTCTTATATGATGAAGACGGAGACTGGCAGCTCTTCGGTGAAGAGGATGTGACTGATGATGAAGACGCCTATCTCGTATCTGTAGACGAAATACTGGAAATGGAACCGGCTCTCCGCAAATTGCCCGATTTACAGCCGGGACAAGCAGCTACCCGCGAGAAAGATAGCACACGTTGGTTTATCGTAGAAGAGGAGAAGTAGAGATTTAACATAGCTTGGACGGGATACTTATGCGGTGTTCCGTTTTTTTTGTACTTTTGCCATACTGAAACGATTTGAGATAAATCGTTTTTATTTTATTATTTATTAAAATTTTATTTCTATGAACAACGAAAAAGGACTGGACTTTAAATCCACGACCGAAACCGGAGATAAAAAACTGTTCATCGAAACCTATGGCTGCCAGATGAATGTGGCAGACAGCGAGGTTGTTGCGTCTGTAATGCAGATGGATGGTTATACCATGACAGATAAGCTCGAAGACGCCGATGCTGTATTTGTAAACACATGTTCGATTCGTGATAATGCCGAACAACGGGTTATCCAGCGACTCGACTATTTCAATGCCCTTAAGAGAAAGAAGAAGCCCAATATGATCATCGGGGTTCTCGGATGTATGGCAGAGCGGGTGAAAGAAGAACTGCACGACAAGCATCATGTAGACGTGGTAGTGGGCCCTGATGCTTACCTCGACCTGCCTAATCTGGTGGGTGCCGCCGAAAGTGGTGAAAAAGCAATCAATGTTGTTTTATCAAAAACCGAAACGTATAAGGATGTAATACCTTTGCGAATCGGAGGAAATCATATTTCGGGCTTTATATCCATTATGCGCGGATGTGATAAGGTTTGTTCGTACTGCATTGTGCCTTATACCAGAGGACGCGAGCGCAGCCGTTTGCCTCAAAGTATATTGAACGAAGTTGCCGACTTACGAGATAAAGGCTTTAAGGAAGTAACTTTGCTGGGGCAGAATGTAAATTCGTACCGCTATGAGAACGAAGATGGTACGGTGGTAGACTTTTCCCGTTTACTCGAAATTGTAGCTCTTGAAGCCCCAAAAATGCGCATCAGGTTTACCACCTCATATCCTACCGATATGACTGATGAAACGCTGGAAGTGATAGCGAAGTATGACAATCTTTGCAAATTTATCCACCTTCCTGTACAGTCGGGAAGCAGCCGTATGCTAAATGTAATGAAGCGTAAGTACGACAGAGAATGGTACCTGAACCGTATCGAGGCTATCAAACGGATCATTCCGGGATGCGGGCTCTCTACGGATATAATGTGTGGATTCCATTCCGAAACTGAAGAGGACCAACAGGAAACCCTGTCCTTGATGCGAGAAGTATGCTTCGATTCGGCCTTTATGTTTAAATACTCGGAACGTCCGGGAACATTTGCTGCTAAGAAGCTGGAAGATGATGTGCCCGAAGATGTTAAAATAAAGCGTTTGCAGGAAATTATAGAATTACAGAACGAATGTTCCCTCGAAAGTAATAAAAGAGATATCGGCAAAGTATTTGAAGTATTGGTCGAAGGATTCTCCAAACGTTCGAAAGAACAACTGTTTGGACGTACTTCTCAAAATAAAGTCGTTATCTTTGATAAGGGCAGCCATCGTATCGGAGATTTTGTTACTGTCAGAATTACAGGGAATACTTCGGCTACATTATTTGGCGAAGCCATATAAGTTATAGATATAACTAATAATACATTTTTAATTTCTAACTTATTTTCGTTGTTTTACTTATGAGGAGGCTAAATAGCTCTGTAACCCTGAAATATGTACATAGTTTAGTTATTTTTATTAAAGATTTTTCCTGCTTTTTCAAAAAGTAACTATATTAGATGTCCGTTTTGGAAAACATAGAAAGGAAATATTTGTTATAGAAAAAAGGATTAATTTAAAAATTTAAAGAATTATGAATAAAACTGGCTCTAATTTATTATTTTTAGCCATAGGTGCGGCATTAGGTGCTGCTGTAGGCTATGTTGCAGCTTCTGATAAGAAAGAAGAATGGTTAAAAGATATAAACAGCCTTGTAGATAAAGTAAAAGGCAATGTAAAACATGCAGCAGGCAGAGGCCGGGAAAAAATAGATGAGTTGAGAAACGATGTTGAATGACCAGAAAACAGACAAAAGCTTAAATACTCTGGTTGAAGAAATCAAATTAGAACTATTAAGCTATATCAACAAAAGAATTCGGCTGTTTAAGCTGGATGCTTTTGAGAAGTTGAGTATCTCGGCTTCTGCAGTAGGATATGGCTTAATAGTTCTGTCTATTATCGCTGTACTCATGTTCTTCCTGCTCATCGGGCTGGCATTTTTTATAGGAGAACTTCTAAGTAGCCTGGCAGCCGGATTCGGTATTATGGCCCTGTTTTCTTTATTCGTCTTATTCGTAGTTTTTCTGTTCAGGAGAAAGATAAAAGAATCTATCCTGAATGCTACTATAAACTTTTTCAGAGGAATGGAGGATAATGATGAGAAATAAATTAACACCATTAGAAGAACTCCGTCAGGAAAAAGCAATAGCAAGGCGTGAGTGCGCTGAGAGTGAAGAGCGTCTGGGTGAACACTGGACGTACCTTTCCGATAACGCAGGCCCTCTCCTTTTTCAGAGCGCGATGAATACGATACTTCGCCAATTCGGATTCGGGCCCAAAGAGAAATCTAAAGATACCGAAGATGCTGGAGGTGTAGCACACAGTGGCTTGCTGGGTAGTCTGATGGCATATTATCCTATTGTATGGGAAATCGTGCAACCGATGCTGCTGCGTTTTGTTGTCAAAAAGATAAAGTCTATTTTCTCGGGAAAGAAAAAGAAAAGGCGGAGAGACTGTGACGAAGACGATGATTAATTCAATCGAAAAAGAAATAACAGGAGACAAGGGAGTGGCGAAGAGCCGTTTTCTTGTTTTTTGTTCATAGATAAATGTTTACAAAAAAAATCAATGATATACAGCACAAAATGAATGTGTATGGTAAAGAGAAACGGCCATTTCTCTTTGCTGTTAACTTTGACCTGACCGAAGGCTTTATTTTACAGAATCCTCTCGCGCAGACAGAGATATTATTCGATGTAAGAGGGCAGGGTAATTCTCCTGTAAAAAAAGCAATTGAAAACGATATACAATTTAGTATGAACCCTCTTACTTATGGTGTCTATAAAGCGAAATTCGATATTGTCCACCAAGGTTTATTAAAAGGTTATTCTTATCTGACTAATCTGACTATAAAGACACCAATATCTACCAATCTATCATTCCCAGATATTTTTGCATATAGTGATGCTCTTTATAAACTGCTATTGCCCGGACGTTTCGTCTGTTTTTCACCTGAACGGTTTGTGAAAATATCGGGTAGGATTATATCTACCAACCCGATGAAAGGGACGATAGATGCCTCTATTCCCGACGCCGCGCGGATAATCCTGAACGACTATAAAGAAACGGCGGAACACAATACGATAGTAGACCTGTTGCGCAACGACCTGAGTATTGTAGCCGATAATGTAAAAGTCAGCAGATTCAGGTATATAGACCGGATAAAGACTAACAAGACTGACATCTTACAGGTTAGCTCCGAAATCACAGGACGGTTGCAGGATAATAATGCTGATAACTTAGGTGATATCATTTTCGGGATGCTTCCCGCCGGGTCTATATCAGGCGCACCAAAACCGGCAACCTTGGATATTATCAGAGAGGCTGAGAGCGACCCCCGTGGATACTATACCGGAATATTCGGCTACTATGACGGTAAAGAACTCGATACGGCGGTAATGATACGTTTCATAGAAGAGTTCGATGGCCGGTACTATTTCCGGAGTGGGGGAGGTATAACTGCCTATAGTGATTGTGAGAGCGAATATAAAGAGGTACTAAGTAAGATCTATTTACCAATAATATGAGACAACCTGTTTTTACCGAAGCATTAAAAATACTGGACGGTAAGTTCTACAACCTGCCTTTTCATCAGGAACGTATTTTTCGTACGTCAAAGACCTTTTTCGCAAAACCGACTTCAGTTGACTTATCGGAAGGCGATATTCCACCCGAATACAGGAACGGAATAGTAAAATGCCGTATAATATATTCAGACCATGTGATGGGCCTTGAATATCAATATTATAAGTTCAGAATAATCCGAAAACTTAAATTGGTTGTTGATGATAGTATCGACTACTCTTTTAAATATGCGGACAGGCACAATATAGATAATCTTCTCTCCCAAAAATACGATTGTGATGATATTTTAATTGTAAAGAATGGTTGCATAACCGACACATCATTCAGTAATGTCGTGTTCAGAAATGATTCGGGCCTATACACACCTGCTTCTTATCTGCTGGCGGGAACTAAACGCCGGCTATTGCTAGAGCAGGGCGTTATACAAGAGAAAGAGATCAAAGCAGAGGATATAAAAGAGTATTCAAGGCTATACATAATCAATGCCATGATAGACCTTGAAGATAATGTAAGTCTTGATACATCCGATCTTATATAGAGCCTATTTCAATAAGTTACTTTTTACAATAGTCTCTACTCTGGTTTTGGTCGAATCAGTCGAAATAGCTGTGACATCTCCCGTACAGTTAGTAAAGTACACATAGTTGCCATTATCATTGAAGCGATATACTTTACAACCTTCATGTTCGAAAAGATAATCGACCTTGTATGTCTGATTATTGTCAGAATTTCTACGTTCAATAGGCAGTGAAGGGCTGCATGATGACAAGCCCGCAATTAATGTGCCGGCTAATAATGATGTAAAGAGTGCTTTCATATCCGTATTCTTTATTTCGTTAGACTTCCTGTCCTACTCATCGTCTTTTCTCTTCGGATCGTACTTCTTTCCTGCAAAAATATCATATCTGCGGAACTCGCATTGCAATGAACCATTAACAAGCTGTATTTTCTTAGATGGTTTAAGTCCTATTTTATCGAAGCATTCTTTCTTATAACTGAGTACCCATGCCGAATATCCCATAAATACATGTTTGAGGCGCTCCCCTATCATTTCATACAAACCACTCAGGTCTTCCGGTTTTATACGCTCTCCATAGGGTGGATTAGTAACCAATATTCCTTTTTCGGCAGGTGCCTGTGTGTATTTTTCGAAAGGCTTCATCTCGAGATTGATATGACGTTCCAAGCCTGCGCCCTTAACATTTTTTGCGGCTATGTCGATAGCTTCCGCAGAAATATCCGACCCATAAATTTTATAATTAAATTCACGTTCTCCGCTATCATCGTTGTATATGGTCTCGAAAAGGTCTGCATTGAAATTCTTCCACTTTTCGAAAGCAAAATTCTTCCGGTATATACCCGGAGGTACATTCATGGCTATCATAGCAGCTTCGATAAGCAGTGTCCCTGAACCGCACATCGGATCCACAAAGTCGGATTCGCCCCGCCATCCTGTTTTAAGTATCATTCCTGCTGCCAGCACTTCGTTCAGAGGTGCTTCTGTCTGGGCTACACGGTATCCTCTTTTATGCAATGATTCGCCCGAACTGTCGAATGACAAAGTACATTTGTCATGCGCGACGTGAAAATTGATCAGCAGGTCGGGATTCTTTGTGTCCACAGACGGGCGTTTACCTGTTTTTTGCATAAAGTAGTCGGCAATAGCATCCTTTACACGATAGGCAACAAACTTAGAGTGGGTGAAATAGTCGGAAAAAGTGATGGCGTCGATGGCAAAAGTGCTGTCTTCCGTCAGGTGTTCATACCAGTTCATTGCCTTTACCCTCTTGTATATTTCATCCGTGTTCTTGGCTTTGAACTCAAATACGGGACGAAGTATGCGTAAGGCTGTCCGGCAGTGTATATTTGCTTTATAGAGCATTGCCAGATCTCCTTCGAAGGAAACCATACGTTTACCTATTTCCAGATTGTTTGCGCCAAGTCCGGTAAGCTCTTCGGCCAGAACATCTTCAAGGCCTGCCATCGTTTTGGCTATCATTGTAAACTCTTTCTTTATCATCGTTTGCTTATCGGCTTATAGTTTTATCTTTTTCGACTTCCCTTTCGATTCGTTGTGGAAAGCATCTACTGCGGTGACTACATATTTATATTCCTTCTTACCACCTTCGTAGGGCAACACAAGGCTGCTATCCCGTGTTATGGCCACAATATACTGAGGATTATCCAGGTTCTCTTTCTCTCCTTTTGCAAAACGGTAAACCACATAGTATTGCGCTGTCTCGGGATCGTATTTGTCCGAATTGCTTTTCCAACTCAATGTATGGGAGGTCGCTGTATAGGATTCCTCCACCTTATTCACCTTCTTAGGGCTTTTGTTGTGCATATGCTTATATGCCGGAATAAGGGCAGGGTATTTGTGATAATTATTTTTCAATTGGGTAGCAATACCCTTATAGTTATCCAATAATTCGTATGCCGGCCAGAAACAGTTGCCATGTACAGTTGTAAAACTACGCGATAACACCATCTTTTCATTCAGCTGATTATCACCCGATGGCTGTGTATTAGCATCCATTGTCCGTTTTACATCCTGACCGATATAAAGATGCTGGTCGTAATTATTGAACGCCCACCATTTGATCAGGGTTTTATAATCGGCGGCTTTGTGCCCTATCTCCCAATATACCTGAGGCATATTGTAATCTATCCAGCCATTTTTTACCCATAGCTTAACATCGGCATACAGGTCATCATAATTTTGTAGCCCATTAGTATCGCTTCCAGAACCGTCAGTGGTACTTTTCTTATTGCGGTAAATACCAAACGGGCTGATTCCGAACCTTACCCACGGTTTTGAAGTCATTAGGGTATGTTTTATCTCCTGTATCAGCAAATTCACATTGTTGCGCCGCCAGTCGGTCAGTTGATTCTGAGAGAAGCCCTGTTGTTTTGCATATGTATTAAAGCTGTTGTTATCAGGGAATCCTTCTCCGGCAATAGGGTAAGGATAGAAGTAATCGTCCATATGTATAGCATCTACTTCGTAACGCATTACAATATCTTTTACCACATCGCAGATAAATTTACGGTTGGCGGGGATGCCCGGGTCGAAATAGATTTTACCCCCGTATTTTAGAAATCGTTCAGGATGTTTATGATATATATGGCTTTTTGCGAAGATATCATTTTCGCTGGCCGATACACGGTAAGGATTGAGCCAGGCATGCAGTTCCATATTGCGTTTGTGGCATTCTTCCACAAGGAATGCCAGAGGGTCGAATCCTCCTTCGGGAGCTACTCCTTGTGTTCCGGTAAGAAAAGCGCTCCAAGGTTCCAGTTCCGATTTATAGAATGCATCAGCATAAGGACGTGCCTGGAAAATAACGGCATTGATACCTTCGGCATGAAGTTCATCCAGTGTTTTTATGAAGTATGTTTTCAACTGTGATACTGTCATTGTCCTGTACCTTGTCTGCCAGGCTGTACTTAGCCATGCGCCACGGAATTCTCTCTTAGGATGGGCTATGTCGGTAAATGTAACACGTTGTTGCTGGGTTTTACAGGAGGACAGTATAGATAGAACTGCAACTATAAGGAGCAGATGGAGGGCTTTATTTTTATTCATGGAGTTTGTTTAAAATATGTATTTATTTTTTATAGTGTAAATAAACTTTCACCGGATAATGGTCTGATGGCAAACGGGTTTCGGCTTCAGTAGAGAATACTTCTTTCGGAAAATCCCCGACATGCAGCTCTTTGCTGTTTTCAACCGGAACACGGTATGTATCAGTGAGTACACCATAGCGATCAACTTCAAATTTGCCGCTTACGAATATATGGTCGATACGGCTGTTAGTCATCAGATTAGGCTTGAATGCATTAAATGTTCCATTCAGCGCGTAACGAACTCCGGCTTTCTCATACGAATCGAACAGGATATTCGAATTCGCCAATAGTTTATAACTTTCGTGGGTTTGATCCACATTGAAGTCGCCTGTCAGTATAACAGCATCTTTACCGCACATTTCCTCTATCTTTTTCAGTACCAGTTGGGCGCTGTGCCTGCGGGCTTCTACGCCTACATGATCCATGTGCAGATTGAAGAACCATATTTTTTTCTTCTTTTTCCTGTCTTTAAATTGAGCCCATGTACAGATACGCGGCAGAGCTGCATCCCAGCCTTTATTCGGAAAGTCTGTTTGTTCGGCCATCCAGAAATGCCCTGATTTCAGCAGTTCAAACCTGTCTTTTTTGTAAAATATAGGAGCATATTCTCCTGCGGTTTTCCCATCGTCACGGCCAACTCCTACATATCCGTACTGAGGTAATTCACGTTGTAGATCCTCCAGCTGATTATGAAGCACTTCTTGCGTGCCCAGAATGTCGAAATCGTTGAACGAGATCAGTTTTGTGATTACAGGACAGCGGCGTTGCCATCCGTTGCCTTTCTCCGCATCGCCCTGATTGTTGTAACGGATATTATAGCTACCCACTACTAAATCCTGCGCGTAGATAAAACTCACACATAGGAATACAAAAACCGATAAAGAAATAGTTTTTTTCATAAGGAAAAATATATCAGAAGTAATAATCGTTAATATGTACTTACAAAAGTAGGAATAATAACTAAGATGTCTTTTATATAAAGTAAAGTAAACGCATGATTATATAAAATTTGAGTTCAAATCAGCTATTTATTAAAAAAGTAACAAAGGTAACACATGTTTCAGTTAACAGTCAACGGTTAGCAGTTAACAGAAATACAGTTTTTCAACTTATTGCTTATTGTTTAAGACTCATTACTTGTTGAAAAGGTAACAAAGGTTACACTTTTTCACTTATTACTTCTACCCTCTCTGTAAGTCCCCCTTGGGGGATTTAGGGGGCTGTTCATTCTTTCAAAGAACTATAGCTAATAGTCTTTAGCTACCGGCTCTAATTATATAGATAAACTTTCCTAAAACTTATTACATGTTTGCCCTGTTTGCATAAATACTTTACTTTTGTTATAGTTAAAAAAATACCGATGAAACAGATTTTACCATATATATTATTTCTCTTTTTTATAACTTCAATATTCGCCGGCGAACCGATAAGGATAGGTGTGATAACTGATACGCACTACCTTTCGGAGAAACTGATGGATGATGGTTATGCATTACAGGATTATATACAGGTGAGCGGGAAAAATATAAAAGATGTTCCTGCAGTACTGGATAAAGTATTGGATGATTATCTGCATAGCGATATACAAGTATTGCTGGTAAGTGGTGATATGACAAAAGACGGCGAAAAGCAGAGCCATCTCGATTTTGTAAATAAATTGAAACCCTTACAGGATAAGGGGGTAAAAGTATTCGTTATTCCCGGCAACCACGATATAAATATGCCTAATGCAGTAGAGTATAAAGGGAATAAGACTCTGCCTGTACCGAATGTAACTCCCAAAGAATTCACGGATATTTATGCTTCATGCGGATACAATAACGCTTTACTGAGAGATACGGCGTCGTTGAGCTATGTGGCTCTACTTGATGCTCATACCTGGCTTGTGGCTATAGATGCGGCAAGGTATAAAGAATATACGACCCGGAGTATTTCGGGCGGAAAGATCTCTTCTGATACCGAAAAGTGGCTTATTGAAGTTTTGGATGAAGCCAGGTTGCAGAATGTAACTGTAATAGGTATGATGCACTGGGGACTGACAGAACATATCGTATACCAGTCTATGTTCTTCAAAGATTATCTGGTAGATGAGTGGACACGTTTTGCAAATCTTTTTGCAGATAAGGGAATGAAGGCTGTTTTTACGGGGCATTTTCATTCCAATGATATATCGGCTTTTACCTCTGATAAAGGAAATACGATATATGATATTGAGACTGGGACATTATCAGGCTATCCCTTTTCTTATCGCTTTATAGAATTGAGTGAAAAAGGGATGGATATAAAAACAAAAAATGTAACTTCGTTACCGGATAATCCGGCATTGGCAGAGGAGGATGAGCAACGTATGCAGTCTTTATCTAACAAATTAGCTGTCCAAAAGCTGAAAGGGATGGGTTTTAATTTACCTGATGATGTGTCGAAGCAATTCGCAGACGTGTTGTCCCGGATATTTATATTACATCTGTACGGAGATGAAAAGCCGGATGAGAAATTGAAACAATCGATGCTCAGTTTATCCAAAGCAATGGAAACCCCTATGGATATGGAAGATTTGCAGATAGACTTTCCTCCTGACGATAATAATGTGCAGATTACTTTTTAATGAAAGGAATCTAAAAATATAAAACTATGCTACAATTATCACTATATCCGGATCAGATCGAAGCCGGATGCGACGAAGCCGGGCGAGGCTGTCTGGCAGGGCCTGTATTTGCTGCTGCTGTGATACTGCCGAAGGATTTTGAATGTGAGAAACTAAATGATTCTAAACAACTGACCGAAAAAGAACGATATAACCTGCGTCCTCTTATCGAGGAGAGGGCTTTAGCCTGGGCTGTAGGAATTGTGGATCATAAAGAGATAGATAAGATAAATATACTCAACGCGTCTTTTCTGGCTATGCAGCGGGCTGTAGCTTCATTGAAGATCAGGCCACAGCATTTATTGATCGACGGCAACAGGTTTAAGAAATATGAAGATATACCCCACACATGTGTGGTGAAGGGGGATGGTAAGTTATTGCCTATCGCAGCAGCATCTGTTCTTGCCAAGACGTACAGGGACGATTATATGGAGAAACTGCATGGGGAGTATCCTCTGTATGACTGGGATCATAATAAGGGTTATCCTACAAAGAAACACCGCCTTGCTATAAAGGCGTATGGGGTAACTCCTTATCACCGGCTTACATTTAATCTTACGGAAAAACAGCTGAAACTTGAATTTTAGCAGTTAAAAAAATCCTGCTTAGCGCCGAGACCTTAGTGACCGAATTTCCCTTCGAAATCTTTTGAAATTTCATTCAGGAAATAAAGTGTACTCTTGCGTGTATTTACTCTGAATTCCTGTATATTATCATTAAGTTCGAGAGCGTTGTCAGTAATAAAGTCTTCCGCCCGTATTACACGGGGCAGTAGTTTGTCATTCGCCTGGTTTTCATATAAATAAGATATGTCAGTCACTTCCAGTACGCATTTGTCCTGAAACAGGAATCCGTTTATACGGTACCTCATAATCATTTTTTCGCGGACACCTTTCGAATTTGCAGGCAGAAGTAGTTCTATCCTCGATTTGGCAATGAACTCATTATTCTTCGTATCGTGACGTACACTTGAGATAAAAGGGTCTTTACCATAATTAATGATAGCCCACTCTTTCAGTATTTTATAGTTGGCTTCTGTGGAAATATCTTTATTGGATGGAATCTCTTTTAAAAATGTGACTTTTCCTTCAATAACGGGAACGTTAATGAAGCTCTCACCCGATTTGACAACTTGAGAGAAACATACGGCAGAGAGCATGGAGCAAATAGTATAGAGTATTAGTTTTTTCATAGTTTGAGTCATTCGTGTGCTGCAAATATAGGAATATATTTGAAAACTCAAAGAACGAGAAGACTCTATTTCGTTTTTACGATTGTATGGCTTCCAGATGATTTTTTAATGTATTAGAGTACATTTCCAGCATCTTATCCCACACAAAGTCATAGTCGATATAATCGAGATCTATTTTCTGTATTTGCTTATCCAGATAAGATTTAAAGCTTTCCAGTTGCTCGGATGTATACTTGTCATTGAACTTGCTTACTTTGTAAAACATGTCATAGGCCATATAATTACATGGGAATATTTCATAGTTGGAGTGTATTTCCTTATCTATGATTTTGGCAGCCAGTTCAGGCTGTAAACGTTTGTCCGGCTCTGTAATCTTATCTAGTTCGGGATTGATACAATTTCCGAAGCGGAATATCACATTTCCTTTCTGTCCCAGTATGCCGATTTCCATGTTCAGAAGATCGTCGCGTTGAGATTTCTTAAAATCAGGATCATCGCGTTTTTGTTGAAATTCTTTGGCTTTCAGATAATCACACGGGTCATATTCATATGAGATGGAAAGTGGTATAAGATTCAGTTCTTTCAGGCTTTCGATGAACGGTTTATCTTCCGGATACAATGCCAACATTTTCAGCAGGCTGTCCTGCGTTCTGTCATCTGAATTTTTAGCCCGGCCTTCACGCTGCGCGATCCATACCGATTCACCTTTCGATGATATTACATGATGTATATATTCAGACAGGTGCTTAGATGCGATTAGTCTCTCTTTTATAGAAAGGCCTCGTCTTACTATAAAGCTCTTATTGAGTCTCACCAACTTATCTATCCAGGGATGGATAAGCAGATTGTCGCCAATGGCGATTTCTGTCGTTTTGAATCCTTCCTTATGGCGGAGTATATTCAACAATCCGGCATCCAGTACAATATCCCTATGGTTGGATAAAAAGAGGTGTTGTACCGATTTGTCGATGGTTTCCCATTTGTCGCCTTTGATACTGGTTGCTACTTTCATACCCAGCATCGTTACCACCGGGTATATCATCTCTGCCTGAAACTGTTCTTTGGATTTATATCTCAGCATTTCGGCCGAAAATTCATCCCAGTCTATATTAGGTATTATATATTTTACAGCATGCTGAAACCCGGGATCTACCAGTATATCCTGAATGGCTTGTTCCACCTCATGGTCGTATAGAGGTGCTATGTCGTCAAATTTATTACTCATAACCGTAGGTAATCGTAAGTATTAATGATATATTCTATAGTTATAACTGCTCATTGTATTTATACTTAACAAAGCAATAAAAAGGTCTGTGACCTAAAATTCAATTCGCGTTAAATTCGTTTTCTATAATTTCCGTCAGCACATCAGTTATATTTAATCCTGCTGCAGCTACCTGCTGAGGAATAAAACTGGTCTGTGTCATGCCGGGAACGGTATTTACTTCCAGTAAGTACGGCATATTGTCGGAGATGATAAAATCTACCCTGATAATACCTTTGGCTCCTACCATATCATATATTCTGCGAGTTAATCGCTGTATCTCGTTTGTCATTTCGTCCGGTATACGGGCAGGAGTAATTTCCTCTACCTGACCCTCATATTTAGCTTCATAGTTAAAAAACTCATTAGGAGTGACTACCTCAGTAATAGGAAAGACCACTTCTTTACCCTTTATTTTATAACAGCCGCAGGTGACTTCCTGTCCACTGATAAAGCTCTCGATAATTACTTCGGGTGTTTCGCCGAATGCAATGTCTATAGCTTTTTGCAGTTGTTCTATCGATTTCACTTTCGTTGTAGCAAAACTCGAACCTCCTGTGTTTGGCTTTACAAACATAGGAAATCCCAGTTTTGCAGCGATGTCATCTATGCTGCATCTCGTATCTTTATTCAAATATAACGAATCTGCTACTCTTATCCCAAAGTTTTTAAGAAAATTATTGCAGACAAATTTGTTCATGGTCAGAGAAGAAGCCATCATGCCGCACGTAGAATAGGGGATATTGAGCATATCGAAGTAGCCTTGCAAGCGGCCATCTTCGCCCGGTGTACCATGTATAATAATGAAAGCGAAGTCAAATTTTATATTCATGCCCTTTTCCGGATATGTAAAGCTGAAATCATTTTTATCGACAGGATATGTCACACCATCTGCATCGACAGTCCAGCTTTCTCTAACGATTCTAACTTTGTGAATATTGTATTTTTCTTTATCCAAAAAGGAATAAACGCCGGACATACTTTTTTCCGATACTACTATTTCGGAAGAATATCCTCCCCATACTATGGCGATGTTTCGTTTCATTGGTCAATTAAACTTGATGATTAAGGTCACAGACCTATTTATTACTTTTATATGTAAAACAATAACTGATAGTTATGTTTATAAATCCTTTTCAGTTCCTTCTTATATTTCCCTGTTGGCTATGTATCCCCGCCATTTTTCGAGCAGTTGGCTCATATCATCCGGTATAGGTGCTTCGAACATAAGTTCTTTTCCTGTACGTGGTTGTATGAAACCCAGTGTTTGCGCATGTAGCGCTTGGCGCGGACATATATTGAAGCAATTCTGAACGAACTGCTTGTATTTTGCAAAATGAGTTCCTTTCAGTACCTCGTTGCCTCCGTACCGTTCGTCGTTGAACAAAGTATGGCCTATGTATTTCATATGCACACGTATCTGATGAGTGCGTCCTGTTTCTAGACAGCATTGTACCAATGTTACATAACCAAGGCGTTCAAGTACCTTCTAGTGTGTAACAGCGGATTTACCGTGTTCCCCGTCTTTGAAAACGGTCATTAACATACGGTCTTTCAGATCGCGGCCAATATTGCCTTCTATACGTCCTTCATCCTCTTCGATCGCACCCCAAACGAGCGCTACATATTGGCGCTTTGTGGTTTTGTTGAAAAACTGAGCGGATAGATGTGCTTTCGCATAAGCATTTTTTGCCACTACAATCAGTCCTGAGGTGTCTTTGTCGATGCGGTGGACAATCCCCAGACGCGGGTCCTTGGCGTCATATTCGGGAGTGTCTTTCAGTAGGTAAGCTACAGCATTTACAAGGGTTCCCTGATAATTCCCGAATCCCGGGTGTACGACCAGTCCCGGCGGTTTATTTATAACCATCAGGTCATCATCTTCATAAACTACATCCAGTGGTATATCTTCCGGGATAATTTCCAGTTCGCGTGGCGGACGGTTCATCACTACGGATATAACGTCGAGCGGTTTTATCTTATAGTTTGATTTTACAGGATTATCGTTTACCAGAATACAATTTGCTTCTGCAGCTTGCTGTATTCTGTTGCGTGATACACCCACGATATGCATTGCCAGATATTTGTCGATGCGTATCATACCCTGTCCCTTGTCGGCTACAAACCGGTAATGTTCGTATAGGCCCGAATCTTCCTGTCCTTCGGTTAATTCATCTTCCGGAAGGTCTTCTATGTTGTCAAAAGAATCGTTCATCATTATTGAAAGAAAGATTCATCTATATTAGTATCCGCATCGGGAATGCTGTCTTCGAGAACTTCTCCTCCGGCGCCCACAGTCATTCTCAGTGTAGAGCCTTTCGGTATCTTTTGATTTGGAGACAGTGTTTGTCCTTTATATGAAACTGAGATGACGATGCCGGCATATGCCGACGGGACTTCATCTATGATAATCTTGTCAAATCCGAGCGAATTTAGTTGGGCTTCAGCCTGACGACGCGAATAATCTTTTAGTTCGGGTATAGCCACCATCTGAATTCCTTTGGCCTGAATGGTAAGGAAGATAGTACGTCCTTCTTTTACTTTCGATTGCTCTTTGGGTGTTTGTTCTGTAATGGCTCCGGGAACACCTCCTGTTGTAAAAATAGAATCCACAACTTCATATTGAAGGTTTGCAGCTTTGAGTATTCCTTCCGCATCTTCTACTTGTAAGCCTTTTACTGCAGGCACAACAACGGATTCGTCGTGTTTGGTATATATGCTCAAAAAGAATAATACGATAATTACCAGAACGAATCCGGCGGCAATCATCAACAATATATTCTTAACGTAAATGTTGGTCAGAAGTTTCGAAACAAAGCTTTTTTTCTCCATGTAAACAAATTAAGTAAGGTCATAGACCTATTCCATATTGAACGTGATGCAAAAATATTAAAAAATTACGGGTTTTGCTCCTTTTACATTACATATTTATGTTATTATAAGTAAAGATATCCGTAAAGAAAAAGGATAGCCAAAAATGACTATCCTTTTATATTAAGAATGAGTTATATCTTATTCCGATTTAGATATTGGTATCTGACGCTTAACTCCCTGACTAAGAGAAATCATAGTCTCGGTAGCTACAACACCAGGTATGTCCTGTATCTTATTATTCAACAAATCCATCAGATGCTCGTTATCGCGGGCATACAATTTGATAAGGATAGTGTATGGTCCTGTCGTGAAATGGGATTCGACGATTTCAGGAATCTTGTCCAGTTCAGGGATCACAGTCTTGTACATGGAGCCTCTTTCCAGTTTTACCCCGATATATGTACATGTATTATATCCCAATACTTTTGGATTTACAAAATAACCGGAACCTACTATCACATCCATCTCGATCATGCGTTGTACACGCTGATGAATGGCAGCACGGGAGACACCACACTCAAGAGCAACATCTTTGAATGGAATCCTCGCATTCTGAGATATAATCTCCAGTATCTTCTTATCAAGTTTGTCAATTTTCTGCATAATATGAGCGTTTTATCGTTATTTTAATCCAAATATAGGATATTTTTTATAAAAACAAGGCTTTTTGCTCGAAAATTTACATTGGATGTACCAAAATAGTATCTAAATCTTACTTTTTGACTTATTTCTTTTCAATATCCAATAATTCGATATCGAAGATCAAAGTAGAGAAAGGTTTGATAGTACCTCTGTCCTGTGCGCCATAAGCCAGGTCATAAGGGATATAAACAGTCCATTTAGATCCTACAGGCATCAATTGAAGTACTTCGGTCCATCCTTTGATAACAGCGCTTACATTAAATGTAGCCGGTTCTTTTCTGTCTACAGAACTGTCGAATACAGTGCCATCGAGAAGGGTACCGTGATAGTGTACTTTTACTACATCAGTAGCTGTTGGTTTTGCGCCTGTACCTTCTTTTACTATTTTGTATTGAAGTCCGTCAGGAAGAGTCACAACACCTTCTTTAGCTTTGTTTTCGTCAAGGAACTTTTGGCCTGCTTCTATCTGAGGAGTATATTGTTTCTTCAACTCTTCTTCTTGTCTAGCCTGAGCTTTGGCCTGTACTTCCTGCATTTTTACCTGGAAAAGAGACGCCGGATCGTTTACGGCAAATTTACCTTTTTTCATTGCAGTAGCCATCGCAGCTATGAAAGCGCTGGAATTGATTTTTTCTTTCGAGTCCGGTCCGTACATTTGATTGATCAAATTAGGGAACATTTGTTTCGAGATTTGTCCTCCTACAGAAATACCGGCATAATATGCAGATTTAGAATCAGGAGCATCGATGCTTTCTTTCAGCCCTTTCAGGAATTCTGCTATATTTCTTTCGTTTACTTTTAGAGTAGAGTCAAGCTTGTGTTTCATTACTTTTTGTAATGAATCTTTTTTGAAAGAATCTTGCTCTGCTTCAATTTGTCTTTTGTAAAAAGCACTCAGACCAGTAGTATCGCTAACCACACCTAACTGTTGTAAGTGCATAGAAAGACCTTGGTCATAAAGGCTTGCTCCAAAAGCATAAGAAATAGTATCGTTTTCGGTTTTCAATGAAGCATCTGACGAAACGCTTCCTCCACAAGATGTAAACAACGCTCCTACGGCTACGAAAGCACCAAGGGCAACAACTTGAATTTTTTTCATGTTTTAACTAAATAATTATTATTAAACAATATCTAAAATTTCTACTTCAAATATCAGGGTAGAGTTAGGTTCGATAGATTGTCCTGCTCCTGCTTTTCCATAAGCAAGGTTAGATGGAATGAATAGTTTCCATTTTGAACCTACGGGCATTAATTGAAGGGCTTCTACCCAACCCGGAATCACCTGATTCACACCGAATGTAGCAGGTTGTCCGCGTTCTACCGAACTATCGAATACAGTACCATCGATAAGTGTCCCGTGATAGTGGCACTTTACCTGGTCTGTTGCTTTTGGTTTAGGGCCGTTTCCTTCGTTCAGTATTTCGTATTGAAGACCACTTGGCAGAGTTACAACACCCGGTCTGTTTTTGTTGATTGCTAAAAACTCTTCTCCGGCTTTTAGGTTTACTTCAAGTCTTTCTCCCTGCAGTTTGGTGAAATAATCGTTCATTACTTCCTTTGCTTCATCATATGACATGGCAAGCGGAGCTTCGTTTATTACATCCTGCATTCCTTTCAAGAAAGCTTCAAAATCTACTTTTTTGATACCGGAACTTAAGAAGTTATTACCAATGCTTAATCCCAGAGCGTAACTGATTTTATCCATATGTATTTTTATTTTTAATTAATATTGTAAATCAGAATAATAGATATCTGATAACAAATATTAATTGTTTATTTTTATTTGCCAACAAAAGTAATTCTTTTCACGATACATTGATAAAGTTTATAGGCGAAAAAACTATATTTGTATGTTATACTTACATTTTTTTAATATTTATGAAGCATATTGTTGTTTTATCAGGTGCCGGAATGAGTGCAGAGAGTGGTATTTCCACATTCAGGGATTCCGGAGGATTGTGGGAGCAGCATTCGATAGAAGATGTAGCTACTCCGGAAGGATTCAGGCGTAACCCGCAACTTGTTCTTGATTTCTATAATGCAAGGCGGAAAGCGGCTTTTGAAGCTAAGCCCAATAAGGGGCATATAGGTCTGGCCGAAATGGAAAAAGAGTATAAAGTGTCGATAATCACTCAAAATGTGGATAGTCTTCATGAACGGGCGGGCAGTACCAATGTGATACATCTGCATGGCGAACTGGATAAGGTACGCTCTACGGCCGATCCTTCTATTATCTATACCCTTACTCCCGAAAACGCAGAGATTAAAGTGGGCGATAAATGTGAGAAAGGTTCACAGCTCCGGCCACATATTGTCTGGTTCGGAGAGGCTGTACCAATGATAGAAAAAGCCATAGAAGTAGTCCAAACTGCCGATGTCCTCGTGGTAATAGGTACTTCTCTGAATGTGTATCCTGCTGCCGGATTGTTGAATTATATTCGCCGCGACACTCCCGTTTATCTGATAGACCCGAATGAAGTAAAGGTATATCAGCAAGATATTCATTTTATAAAGAAAGGAGCATCGGAGGGAGTTGAGGAATTACGTAAGTTGCTTAAATAATGCTTTCTATGATATAAGCCTTTTTAATGTATAAACTAAAACAGAAGTATAAATGAGAAACCAACCTGTAGCATATT
The DNA here is from genome assembly GCF_000213555.1 of Dysgonomonas gadei ATCC BAA-286. Taxonomy (GTDB): domain Bacteria; phylum Bacteroidota; class Bacteroidia; order Bacteroidales; family Dysgonomonadaceae; genus Dysgonomonas; species Dysgonomonas gadei. The sequence continues at coordinate 194,218 of NZ_GL891983.1, read as the reverse complement.
TGTTCGCGCTCCTGTGCCTCTTGTCTTTTTTCTTAAGTTGCGACTCATCGAAAAAGGAAAGGGTAAAATGTGATTCTACCTATAAACACTGGGTGTGGATCAATCCTCAGGAGAAAGATACAGAGGAAGAATTAGCGGTGAAGTATAAGAAATACCATGACGCCGGAATCGCAGGCATATTCTTTGAAGCCGATAGCGAGAAGCATTACCGTGCGGCAAAAAAACAAGGCCTCGAAGCGCACCGGTGGATGTGGATAATGAATAGGAGCGATGCCCTGAAATCACATCCTGAATGGGCGGCTGTAAACAGAAAGGGAGAATCCTGTGCCGACCATCCGCCATATGTGGATTATTACCGGTGGATGTGTCCTTCTCGCCCCGAGGTGGCTGATTTTCTGGTGGCTGATGTGAAAAATGCATTAGCTAAGGATTATGTGGATGGCATCCATATGGATTATGTCCGATTCAGTGATGTGGTACTGGCTGTTAATTTATGGCAGGTCTATGGAATTGTGCAAACGGAGGAACTGCCGGAATACGATTACTGTTATTGCAGTTTATGTAAGGCGAAGTTTAAAGAAGAGTACCACAAAGACCTGGATAGCATTCAATACCCGCAGGAAAGCCTTTCGTGGCGTACTTTCAGGTATGACGCGGTCACAGGCATTGTTAATAAGATAGGAGACGTCGCTAAAGCATATAACAAGCCGCTTACCGCAGCTGTTTTTCCTACTCCTGATCTTGCAAAGCGCCTTGTCCGTCAGGACTGGACGAATTGGCCTCTGGATGCGGTTTATCCGATGATCTATCATGGGTTTTATAAAGAAGAAGTGCCATGGATAGGGGATGCTACGAAACAGGGCATACGCGGTATCGACGGGCGTTTTCCTCTGTATGCAGGCTTGTTTTTACCGGATTTCAAAAATAACAGCGAACTGGAAGAAGGGATAAAATATGCACTGGAAAATGGAGCATGCGGCGTTTCTATTTTTGGAGAATTAAACGATGATGTTCTTGCTATATTGGCCAAGTACAGGACGAAGCCGGAATAAAGCCCGGGTCGGCAAGAGTATAAAAAGGCGAAATCTGTAGATATTCGCCTTTTTTTATATATGATTATTCTATTTAATATTCTCCAGTGTTTTTACCAGATAATCGTAGAATTTAGACACTGTATCTATTTCTACAAACTCGTCAGGAGAGTGGGCGTTCAGAATTGTAGGCCCAAAGGATACGATGTCCAGTCCCGGAGTGCTACCCAGGATGATACCACATTCCAGTCCGGCGTGTACAACCACTACGTGCGCTTTATCCTTATACATGGTTTCGTATAGTTTAGCCATCATATTCAGTGTGTCCGATTGAGCATTAGGCTGCCATCCCGGATAACCGTTTTCGATGGAAACTTTCGCACCTGCAAGAGCAAATACGCTTTCCAGGCTTGAGCAAATCTCATCTTTGCGGGTTTCCGAAGAACTGCGGGCTAGCATCTTTGCTGCAATATGTCCCGGTCCGGATTTGATGGATGCAAGATTGGTAGACGTTTCCACGATGCCTTCAAAATCGGTAAGCATACTGATTACACCATTTTGACAACCGACTACAGCATTAATCAAGCTATCCTGTATTTCTTCAGGTATGAGCGTCTTGGGTAAGTCTGCTTTGGCTGCTTTGAAGGATAAGTTTTGCTCTACGGCCTTGTACTCTTCCTTGAATATCTTTTCATACGATTTCACAAGCTTCAGGAAGTCTTTTTCGTCCTCTTCGGGAAGTGTCACTATGGCAACGGCTTCGCGAGGGATCGCATTACGCAACGAACCTCCGTCAATTGCCGAAAGACGTACTTCATAACTGCTCACGGCTTCTTTCAGGAAGTAGAACATAAGTTTGTTGGCGTTGGCTCTGCCCAGATGTATTTCTGTGCCTGAGTGACCTCCTCTGAGTCCTTTTAATGTGATTTTATAGGCTATATCACCTTTCGGTACTTTTGCATCTTTGAATTCCCAGTCTGCATTCACATCTGCACCTCCGGCACAACCAACACACAGTTCTCCTATTTCTTCTGTGTCTAGGTTTAGTAAGATGCTACCTGAAAGAAACCCTTTCTTCAAACCTATAGCACCTACCATGCCTACTTCTTCGTCGACAGTAAATAAAGCCTCGATTTTTCCATGCTTTAGTTTTTTGTCTTCCAGTACAGCCATCATAGCAGCCGCCCCTATACCGTTGTCAGAACCTAAAGTGGTTGACTTGGCTTTTACTTTGTTTCCGTCTATTACAGTTTCTATAGGGTCTTTAGTGAAATCATGTTTTACATCAGAATTTTTCTGAGGAACCATGTCCAGATGGGATTGGAGGATTACCACAGGGGCTTTTTCCATACCTTTTGTTGCAGGTTTGGTAATCAATATATTACCTGTCTTGTCTTGCTTAACATCCAGCCCGAGCGATTTACCAAAGTCGATGACAAATTTAGTAACCTCTTTCATCTGCCCTGTAGGGCGGGGGATTTGAGTCAAATCGTAGAAGTGCTTCCACAATTGTTGCGGTTTTAGTTTAAGTATTTCTTTCGACATACGATTATGTTTTAAAATTTACGAATAGTAACAAAGATAGGAAAATATCAGTGCGGATAATCAGCATAACAGATATTTTTAGATTATTTCCGGATGCATTACTTACAATCTGTTTTGTCGTTCCTCTTATTATATATAATGCGATCTGCTGGGATTATAATATTGTCCGTCATTATAAAAAAGGTAAAAAAGGTAACAGATATATCAGTTAACAGTAAACAGTCATCAGTGAACAACTCTTCTACTTGTACCTTGTCTACTCGTATCTCATATAACTTTCAACTTAGTACTTATTACTCATTACTTAAAACTTACTACTTTGAAAAGGTAACAAAGGTAACACCTTTTCATTCATTTGCTAATATGCTAATTCTCAAATTTGACAATCAATACTTCAAAGAACTACAAGCTGACAACCAAAGGCTCCCGGCTCTAGTTATATAGATAAAATTGTACAAATAAAGTAACACCTGGCTACTAAAGATTGATTGACGTAATAACAGTTATTCTGTTTTTCTTGCTTTCGATCTGAATCCGTCTTGTATGGAAGTACCTCGGGCTTCAAGGTTGTGATAGTTTTGGGCGCCTCGTTCCACATTACTTGTTGCAGGTACTATATCGTATATAAATCCTCTTTCTTCGGTCGCAATATATATAGTTATATTATTGTTTATTTTGTATGGCTCGAATGGTATGCCGCTTATATTCATTCTCTTACTTGTTTCTGTGATTTGATGATTAGTCGAATATGGAGCATAAAATACTCTCATGTTGGATTGAGATTTACTATAATCGCAATATTTGCGCAAGAATGGTCTGTAATCAGATACATGTTTATAGGAATGTATAAATATGAACCCGAACAAAAAGATGGATACATATTTGCATAGATTGAAAGACGTGTATCTTTTTCCGCTTTTAGATTCAACAGCCAACAGCAAAGTATTTAATTTTGTATTGTCCTGTTTCTTTTGAAAGAATAAAAGTATTACAGCCAGAAAAAACAGGGAGAATACATATCCGTATCCAAAGCGGATCGAAGGTGCGGTTAATAGCCAATAAATGATATTGACAGCTAATATGCACGACATGTAAATATAGACAGGATTTAATTCCTTACGTTTTTTTATAATTTTAGAAGAGATAAATATTATGGATGCCAGGCTGAGTGCAAATAAGGGTATATGCCAGGAGTATTCTTTCCACGTTCTGAAAGCTGAAAAATCTTCAACAATCTGATTCATATAATCGTTTCGGGCATGGCCTGAAATATGATTCGTTTCCTTTATAAGTATATCGGCCGGAACTTTCCAGTCAAATGAGAACAGATCGATCTGATATAACGGATGGACAAGGTAGCCTGAGATGATAACATTCCTTGTAAGCCATAATCCCATAATAATAAAGGCAATTGAAAATACAAAGGTCGCAGTCCTGTAATTTTTATGCTTTAAAAGGGCGAAAAATATAATGATGGTGGATAATGCGATCAGTGCGCCCGATAGTTTGAATGTAATGAGTGCGACAGGGACTGCAGCGTAAAATAACAGTTTTCTTTTTACTAAATGAGGATATAATACCGTCTTTATAGCCAGATAGATAATGGTCAGGTTGGGTATTATGTCTGTAGAAGTAACACTTAGAGTGTGCCTGTCGATAAGGATAAATGCTGTATATAAAAGTAAAATAATAACCCTTTTTATTTCAAAGCCGGATTTGAATGTCTCTATCAGTATCCATGCCATAACCGCCGCGCACATAAATGATTGAAAGCCGTATATAGGTTCTCCGAAAATAAAACGAAGGGTATAGACTGCAGAGATCAGCATATAGTTGGAATTAAAGCCGAAACGTTCTTCCACATTTCCCAAACCCGGAACTATGGCGTATTCTTCATTCCACCTGATTGCCGCCTGATGATAGTAGAATGTATCATAAGACATCCACTGTTCGCCCAGCCAAACAGCAAAAAATGCTATGGAGAGCATTGCTAATACTATAACCACTGATTGGTATATGAAAAGACTGCTGATGTGCTTCCTTATTCTTCTTATACAATACATAAAATGTTTATGTCTTATCCCCCAATACAAAATACTGAAGATGAATAAAGAAAGCAGGATGTAATGGTTTGCAGGAAGCCAGAAAGAAGATACGGATAGGGGGATGGTTATAAAAGCCATTCCTAAAAAGAGTGTATCGGTAATCGAATATTTTTCGTTTTTATTGCAGATTTTGTTGTAGACGAGAATAAAAAAATCACCTAAAGATAGAAATGTTACTGAAATACACAACCAGCAAAGAAGAATGGCAAGCATAGGTTTTCTGTTTTTTAATTATATTCTATTTCTGTTTCTTCAAAGCCAAAGCGGCTATTCCGAATAATCCGCATAGGATTACCCATATAATGGATTGCAGGGCAAATACGCCGGTGGCGAAGGCGGTGGCATTTAATTCGCTGACTCCATATAGCATCAGACCTGCAACAACCGCTATCTGCCATGGACCCAATCCTCCATTAGACGGTATGATCATGCTGAGGCTGCTCAAAGCGAATGTTATCAGTCCGGCTGTGACACCCAGGCTTGCAGTAAAGTCAAAGGCGTAAAACGTAATATAAAAGTAGAAGAAATAAGAGGTCCAGATGGCAATAGAGCATATGAGCAGACGTCCTTTGGTCTTCATCTGCCAGATCGTTTTCATATCATTGGCCATGTTGGAAAGAAAACTTTTAACCTTCTTAACAATTATATTTTCTTTGAAGAACTTGAATACTATATATGTTGTTATAACCGCCGCAACAAGTGCTATATATAGAACAGGCGATTTTATAATCATCAGAATGATGTCGAGAGTCGATTTGCTTTGTTCCAGTTGAGTGATAAAAAACTGCATGTTTATCAGGAATGCAGCAAGGCAAATGACAATAACTGTTATCATATCGAATATACGGTCGAGTATCATGGTTCCGAATAGCTTAGTGAACGGAATCTTCTCTTCTTTAGCCACCATACCGCATTTCCAGATTTCCCCGGCTCTGGGTATAGCGAAGTTTACGGCATATCCTCCGAGAATAGCGTATATAAGGGTTGATAATTTGGGTGTATATCCAAGTGGCTGAATAAATAATTCCCAGCGGTAGCCTCTTATTATATTACCTGATAAACCAAATATAAGAGAGGACAGAAGAATTAGCCAATTGGCATTTTTGAGGACAATCCACAATTCGGCAGGGTCTATTTTACTGATAAGGTAATAAACGATGGCAATGCCCAGCAGTAAAGGCAGTACTATCTTTACGAAAGTATTGAGTAATGATTTTTTCTTAGGGGTCGTTACTTCTGTCGATTCTTCCATTCGTATTGTAAAATTGTATTATCTTTATACAATAGTAGAAATAAGGTCGCAGACCTATCTATTACTTTCATATCTAAAACAACAATAGTAAGTTATAATTAAAATAATGTTGCAAAAGACACCTTCTTTTACTTATAAGCAAATTTTTAGTAATAAAACACTACCTTTGCGCCTGCAAAGATAATCATAATTGTTAAGCATGGCAGTAGTTAAAGCAAAGAAATTCTTAGGACAGCACTTTTTGAAGGATTTGGATATCGCCCGTCGTATTGCAGATACATTGGACGATTTTCCTGATGTGCCTGTTATCGAAGTGGGTCCGGGAATGGGAGTGCTTACCCAATTTCTGATAGAAAAGAAAAGGGAGCTTACTGTAGTGGAACTGGATCGCGATTCGGTCCCATACCTTAACGAGCACTATCCGGCCTTACAGGGACATATTATTGAAGATGATTTTCTTAAACTGGACTTGTTAAAAATATACGATAACCAGTTTTGTGTAATTGGTAACTATCCATATAACATTTCTTCCCAGATATTTTTTAAAGTACTCGATTATAAAAACCATATACCATGTTGTTCGGGAATGCTTCAGAAAGAAGTCGCCGAACGTATTGCCGCCAAACCCGGCGGGAAGACATACGGTATATTAAGTGTACTGCTTCAGGCATGGTACGATATTGAATATCTTTTCACGGTCAGTGAGAAGGTGTTCGACCCTCCTCCGAAGGTGAAGTCGGCGGTGGTAAAACTTGTCAGGAATAAACGCCAGAGTTTGGACTGTGATGAAAAATTATTCAAAACAGTTGTGAAAACAGGATTTAATCAACGTCGTAAAACATTGAGGAACTCAATGAAGCCATTGCTCGGAAAAGATTGTGATGCTTATACAGATCCGATTTTCAATGAGCGACCCGAAAGGCTCTCGGTTGCAGATTTCGAAAAGCTGACAAATATTGTTGCCGCTTTTCTGCCCGGGAGACAAGACGAGAGGAAATAGAGTACACACCCTTTAAAAGAAAGCGCTCATGTCGGAAGTAAAATTATTTTACCATAAAGACAATGCTATAAGAATGAGCCGTAGCATTGAATTCCTGAAGACTACACCCATTAAAAACTTCCTTTGGATCGACCTGAACAATGTAGATGAAGAAATAGAGAACGAACTGGAAGACTACCTGAAAATCTATATACAGGAAGAGGAAGAAATGGTCGAAATCGAGATGTCGTCCCGTTATATGGAGACTGCGGATTCTCTGGTAGTGAATTCTAACTTCCTGTTGAGTAATTTTGAACGGGAGCCTGTTTCGTTTATCCTAAAAAATAATATACTGATAACGGTACGTGGCGAAGACCTGACTTCTTTCCATGAAACAATAAAGAAAATATCGGCCAATCCGAAGACTTATCCGACAGGTTATCATGTATTTGTGGCCATACTGGAGACACGGGTAGAGATAGACGCAGATATGGTGGAGGATATGACACAGGAGATCACAACCCTCAGTAATAGTATCAGTATTCAGGAAGCCGATGAAGAGCTTTTGATGGAGATCAAGAACCTTCAGGAAAAGACAATGATGCTGCGTGAGAATATTATAGACAAACAGCGTGCTGTATCCAGTATGTTGAAAAGTGAACTGATGCCAAAGGAACTGCATGGCAGGATTACCATTCTTATTAAAGATATAAATTCCCTGCTCGAACATATTCGTTTCAGTTTCGACCGTCTGGATTATTTACAGGATACTTTCCTCGGGTTTGTTAACATCGAGCAGAACAAGATTATCAAGATGTTTACCGTGATTTCCGTTATATTTATGCCGCCTACGCTTATTGCCAGTATATACGGGATGAACTTTGGCGATATGCCGGAACTGAGCTGGGAATTCGGGTATGCATTCTCAATCGGGCTGATGATATTCGCTGTGGCTGTTATTCTGATTTATTTTAAGAAGAAGAAATGGCTGTGATTATACACCCATGATTTTATAATATAAAAACGCATAAAAGATGGTCTTTAATGCGTTTTTCTTATTTTCTGAATTCTATATTCTGTTCCTTTACGACTTTCTTATTTTTCTGTCAGATTTGGCGGCTTGTTTATCTTTTATTGTTTTTATTTTCGCAGCCTTTGGGGTTCTCGGCGAAGTTTTGGGCTTTTCCGCTTCAGTGTTTTGGGGTGCCAGAATTTTTTTTGCTGCTTCTAATTCTTGTTTAGCAGTCTCTGTTAATACAGGATAATGTAATTTGAGATCGTTGATCCTGTCACAGATAATTTCTCCTACCGCATATCGCATAAACCATTTGTTATCGGCCGGGATTACATACCATGGGGCATCTTCGGTAGATGTATGGGTAAGCATATCGGAATATGCTTTCATATAATCGTCCCAGTGTTCGCGTTCTTTGAGATCCGATGCAGAGAATTTCCAGTTTTTTGATTCATCGTCAAGCCTTGCCAGAAAACGCTTTTCTTGCTCTTCGTGTGATACGTTGAGGAAGAATTTTAGTATTATGGTTCCGTTTTCGGTCAGGTGGCGTTCAAGGTCATTGATTTGCCTGTAACGCTTTTTCCAGAACTTATCGTCAATATCTTCTATTTTGTTGATTTTAGGTAGTTTCCCGTTCAGTACTATCGAGGGGTGTACTTTGGCAACCAAGACGTCTTCATAGTGTGAACGATTGAATATACCTATCCTTCCACGCTCAGGCAAACATTTATATATTCTCCACAGATAATCGTGGTCGAGTTCTTCGGCCGATGGTTGTTTGAAAGAATATACCTGGCATCCCTGCGGATTAATACCCGACATGACGTGCTTTACTGTGCCATCTTTTCCGGCGGCATCCATTGCCTGAAAAATAACAAGGACGGAATAGCGATCCTGAGCATAGAGTTTATCCTGGAGCTTTGCCAGTTTTTCCGTGTTTTCAGTCAGTAGTCTTTCTGCTTCGTCTTTATTTAATCCGGCAGTGTAGCCTGTTTGGTAATCGGAGACTTTATGTTTTTCTCCGGGCTTAGCGATTATTTTTTTCAGAACATCTTTTTTCATAATGGCGCTTTTTACAATGTAATATATATTCCAATAAACATACAAATGGAGAATATTGTTGCATTTATCAGTAACCCATGTCTGAATTTCAGTCTTTTGTATATAATAGCTACTCCTAATAAAATACCAATTATACTACAAATACTTTCAAGGACAAGAAACCAATCGGGATACATGAAGAAGTATAGTATTCCACCAAAGTGTTGAGAGTATAATCTGCTTACAGCAAGATACAGCCAACCGGAATTGAATACAATCATTAATATGCCCAACTGTTTATTGTATCTGGCAGGACTTATTATTTGGTGTTTTTTCTTGATATCCAATACCATCAAATAATCATGTTCCCTGTCCTGTATAATTCCAAATCCCAGTTTCTGATACATTCTCACAGCATAATTATTCTTATCTACACTCAGGGATGTTTGTTTATAGCCTTCTTTGCGGAGGTGTTCTATCATCCTTGACATTAATAATGTGCCGTAGCCCTGATTCCGGTATTCTTTGAGTAATGAGATTGCAAATTCAGGAGTTTCATTATCTATATTTCCAAAGCCTTTTACTTCTCCTGCCAGAATGCGTATCCATACTGCACCTATTATCTTGTCGTTGAGTACTGCTACCAGACAGTAATCATCTTTCAGTTTACCAAAATCGTGTATATAAGCGTCTATTTCCGGACTCTTGATTATATCGTATGGTAGAGGCGCGGAGCCTTCGTCCTGATAAATTGCTTCATACAGCATACTTTCAAGAACAAAGAGCTCCTCTTTTTTTATTTCCCTTACCGATATTCTTTCCAAGTTACTCTTCTTCTTTGAACCAGCCCGAATACATCAGGTAATTCTTTGCAATCTTCTGATTCATCTCCTTAGCTTGCTCGGGATCTACTTTTTTTACAAATTTGGCAGGTACGCCGGCATAAATACTACCCGGTTCTACCTGTGTACCGCTAAGTACAACAGAGCCTGCCGCTATAATGGCTCCCTCGCCGATAACAGCATGGTCGAGAACGATGGCTCCCATACCAATTAATGCCCCATTTTCTATTTTAGCCCCATGTATGACTACATTGTGTCCTACAGAAACATCATCGCCAATCTCTACTACCGACTTTTGGTATAATGTATGCAGTACACTGCCATCCTGGATATTTACACGGTCTCCTATACGGATGGAATTTACATCTCCACGCAGTACGGTGCTGAACCAAATACTGCAATCATTTCCTATAACTACATCGCCGATGATTGTTGCATTCTCGGCCAGATATGTATTTTTTCCTATTTCGGGAGTGAACCCTCTAACTTCTTTAATTAATGCCATTGTTATTTATATAATAATCGAAAAGTTTTTCCAAGTTTTGTTCGTCTACTTTTTTTGCTATAATTGTTTTGTTTTTATTCAGAACGAAGATAGCAGGAATACCTGATGTATCATAATACATCCAATATTGGGATTTATATTCAGGATCGGCGCAATTTATCCAATCGCCTATGTTTTTGCTTTTTACAAATCTTTCCCACTCTTGTTTCTCGTTGCTCAAATTGATCGTTACTACCTTAAGCCCTCTATCTTTATACTTTGCATACAGTTTGTCGTGAAGCTCGGGTGTAGCCGTTTGGCAATGCCCACAGCTTGGACTATAAAAATATAAGAGTAAATATTCCGCATCGATATCGTTTGTATTGATAGTATAGCCTTTGAGCGTTTGCAAGGTCAGATTATGAGCTTTCATCCCGATACGGTTGTTTTTAATCAGCTCGTATTGTCTCCGTAATTCCGAATTTTGAGTGCTATCGATCCATGCTATATCTTTGTCGAAAATATAATCTTCAGCCAGACGTGCCCAGATATTTTCATCACCCATTCTCAGGCTCTTTAGTGATTCGTTTGTTAGTTTCGACAGCATCTCTTTAAAACAAAATTCATTTCCTTTTGTTTTGGCTACAAGCCTGCTCGCAGCACTGGCTACCGAATCGGGTACCTGATCTACCCAATGTTGCAGATAAGTATCTATGTAGCTGTTCATATAGTTGGTCGACCATAGGCGGGGATCGGAGAGGTCTATATTATCAAAGAAATGCCGTTTGCCATACTCCCTATTTTCTTGGAATTCTTTCCCGTCTTTTGGCTGTTTATAAGGTAATGTAACAGACTCCATCCCTTTCAGGAAAACTCCAAACCAGTTATCTTTATTATCTTCTATTGTCTTCTGTATATAAGCCTGAGTATTTTCATCTAGTTTTTGAATTTCCTCACCCAGATTCTTTCTTTTTTGAGTGGTAATGGATGAGTCTTCAAGTTGTTTTTCCAATTTACGTCGTTCTGTATCCCTTTTTTGGATGTTATCCAGATATGCCCACAATAGTTTGGTGCTATGGCTGCCCGTTATAGTACTTTTTGCAAAATCCTCTTCATTTATATATAGATGTATATCATCTTCGCCTTTATCGAGAAGGAGGTCTATGCGAAAGTCAGGTTTTATGAAAATGAAATATTGTCCCGGAGTTAATCCTTCCGGAATGCTGATTCTGGCTTTTCCTTCGCCGGATAGTTGTACCGAATCGCGTGCGTAGGTGGTACCTTTCCAATAGTAGCCCAGGTACAGCATATTATTTTTTTGAGATGGAATGTCTGCGTCAAGGTGAAAACTTGCTTCGTCTTTGTCTGTGTTGTTTTGAGCCTCCGCTTTAAATACAAAGAGGAGGCTTATAAGAATTAGTATATTATATTTCATTCGTTTTTTCTTTTAACCAGCCTTTTTCTTCCTCAGTTAACAGAGGGGAGAGGCGATCATATACAAATTTGTGGTATTCGTTGAACCATATAATTTCTTCTTTAGTCAGCATTTCTTTCACTATCGGTGTTGTGTCTATCGGACAAAGAGTAAGAGTTTTGAACGAATAGAAATCACCGAACTCAGTAGTTGTCTCATGCTGCGTAAGTATAAGGTTTTCTGTGCGGATACCATATTTCCCGGCTCTGTATAGCCCCGGTTCATTGGATGTAACCATGCCGATCTGAAGTGTAGTAGGATTCTCATTCATACGGATGCTTTGCGGGCCTTCATGTACATTGAGGAAATGCCCGATGCCATGCCCTGTTCCGTGCAAATAATTTATACCGTTGTCCCACATGGATTTCCGTGCAAGGATGTCCAGCTGGCTGCCACGTGTTCCTTGCGGATAAATGGCAGTGGCAAGGCTGATATGTCCCTTTAAAACCATTGTATAATCTTTTTTCATTTGCTCAGTAAGCGGACCTACAGCTACAGTACGGGTGATGTCGGTAGTGCCGTCAAAGTATTGCGCGCCGGAATCTACCAGCAGGAAACCTTCAGGTTTGATTTCAACCGAACTTTCAGGTGATACATGGTAATGCACGATGGCTCCATTAGGGCCGTAACCTGAGATGGTGTCAAAACTTTCCCCTACAAAGTTATCTTGCTGACTTCTGTATTCTACCAGTTTTTCAGGGATCATAATTTCTGTAACGCCACCTTTCGGTATCGCTTTTTCGAGCCACATAAAGAAGCGTACCAAGGCTACTCCATCGCGTTCCATCGCGTTGTTGAACCCTTGTATTTCGGCTTCGTTTTTTATGCTTTTCATCAAATCGGCCGGAGATGGAATATCTACGATCCTGTTCTCTGTCGGGATTGTATTATATAAGCTGAAAGTTATTTTGCTGCTGTCGAGGCAAACAGATGTTTTTATTTTTGATACATAATCATATACTTTAGAGTATTCCGCAATTGTTACTCCCTCCGCTTTCAGATAACTTGTAGTTTCTTCAGAAAGTTTTTTCGGGTCAATAAACAGTACCGTTTCCTTACGTGAAATATAGGCATAACTTACAGTTACAGGGTTGCATTTTACATCATTTCCCCTAATGTTGAATATCCAAGCAATAGTATCTAATGATGCGACAAGTAACGATTCGGCTCCATTCTTTTCAATATTGTTACATATACGCGCTATTTTTTTGTGTGCGGGTTCTCCTGTATACTTTTCAGGAAGTACAAAGAACGGATTTTTGGGAATTTCAGGTCTGTCGTGCCAAACAGTATCGAACGGATCGTAATCGCTGATCAGATGCAGTCCTTTTATATTCAGTTTATGTGTCAGGCTAAATGCTTCTTTTGCGGCATATACATTACCATCTATTCCTACATATTCACCTTCTCCCAATTCAGAAGCCAGCCATTCATCAATGGCGGGAGTCTGAGGCAGGCCATCTTTAAACAAATCTATTCCTGTACCGTCCAGTTCGCTTGCTGCCTGAAGGAAGTAGCGCGAGTCTGTCCATAGTCCGGCTTTTTCGCGGGTTACAACCACTGTTCCGGCCGACCCTGTAAAGCCGCTTATCCATTCTCTTGAAGCCCAGTGTGACGCAGGGTATTCGCTCAAGTGAGAATCTGTACTGGGAATAATAAAGGCATGTAATCCCTTCTCTTCCATGAATTTGCGTAAAGAATTCAGTCTTTTATGAATTGTATTGCTCATATATTGTATAATTTATATTTGTATAAATATTATTATTCTTTATACATCGAACAGCTACCATCAAATTTAGCACCGGGTTCGATTTCTATTGTTGCCATTTTTATATTCCCTTTCAGGAACGAGGACGCTCTGAGTATAACATTTTCGACACATGAGATATCTCCGTTTACGGTTCCCCATATTTCTATGTTGGAACAGTTTATGTCGCCCGTAATTTTACTGTTGTTTCCTACTATAATTTTTCCTTTACAATTTACATTTCCTTCTATTGTGCCATCTATCCGAAAATCTTCTTCAGCACTGATGTCGCCTGTTATTTGCGTACCTGAGGCGAGGATGTTGTGAGTGTTGGCTGTTGTTATAACCTCTTTGATTTTTGCCATGCTACTAATTTGTTCGGGTTTATTAGAAAACAAACTTAGTTAAAAATCATCAGAACTATAAGTTTCTTCATCAAAAATAGCAATGGTTTTAATAGTTTATAACATGTTTCCTGTATGACCGGGAAATCATTAGAAGTGCATCTTTTTACCTATCTTTGCTTGTCGAATAATCAAAATACAACATAATTGTGAAAAGTTTTATATTATTAGAAAACCTGACCTTTTATGCCAATCATGGCGTTTTTGATCAGGAGAGGGTGGTCGGGAATGTTTATGTCATTAATCTGAAGATTGAAGTAGACCTCGGGGAAGCGTCTGTGTCAGACGATCTGAATGATACTATAAGCTATGCAGATGTTTATGAGGATGTTAGAATAGAGATGATGATACCGTCAAAATTATTGGAGCATGCAGCGAAACGTATAATCGATCGTCTAAAGAATAAATATACTCAAATAGAAAGTGTCGAGCTTAAACTATCAAAACGCAATCCGCCTATTGGAGCGCAGTTGGATTATGCAAGTGTTATTCTGATTGATTAGGAGCTATGAGGGTTAAAAAAATAACGGAACTTAACAGGATTTCGATAGACGAATTTAAGGACGCGGAAAAAACTCCGCTGGTTGTTATTTTAGATAATGTAAGGAGTCTGAATAATATAGGATCGGTTTTTCGTACTTCAGATGCATTTTTGATAGAATCTGTTTATCTATGCGGGATAACAGCTTGTCCGCCGAATGCAGAGATACACAAAACAGCTTTGGGAGCTGAAAATTCTGTAGATTGGGTGTATTATGAAGATACAAGAGACGCTCTCAGGGGATTGAAAGACAGAGGCTTTACTATTTGTGCTATAGAGCAGGCTGAGCGCAGTATTATGCTCGATGAACTGGTGGTGGATAAGGCAAAAGGATATGCTGTCGTTTTAGGGAACGAAGTGAAAGGCGTCCGGCAGGAGGTTGTGGATTTATGTGATTGCTGTATCGAAATTCCTCAGTATGGAACAAAACATTCATTGAATGTTTCCGTTGCAGCGGGTATTGTTATATGGGAATTTTTTAAACAGTTGGGGTAACTTTGCGATATTTTTGTTAGTTTTGCAGTTGGACTTTAATAATATAGATGTATAACGTAAGGCTATGATCACAGAATCAGATAAACTTTACCTTGAGGAAAAAGGTATTTCCCCGGAAGGATTTCAACAGCAAATCGACAGTTTCAAAAAAGGATTTCCATTCTTGGAAATATCAGCTCCTGCTTCGGTAGAAAAAGGAATAATGGTGGTTACTGCCGGCGAGGAACAAAAATATTTGGATGCATGGAGTAAATATGCATCTTCGGGTCGTAAAATAATGAAGTTTGTCCCGGCCTCAGGTGCTGCCAGCAGAATGTTTAAGGATTTGTTTGAATTTCTGGATGCACCTTACAGCGTACCCACATCTGCATTTGAAAAAGCTTTTTTTGAAGGACTTGAAAAGTTCGCTTTTTATGAAGAGTTGGATGCGGCTTGTATAAAAAATGAAGGTAAAGACATCAATACTTTGTTGGCCGGTGGCGACTATAAACCCGTTGTGAAGAATCTGCTGAAAGCAGAAGGTCTTAATTATGGAAGTTTGCCTAAAGGGTTACTTCGGTTTCACCGCTACGATGGATCTTCCCGGACTCCGGCCGAAGAACATTTACAGGAAGGTTATCTGTATGCCCGCAATGACGAGGGGGAGATAAATCTTCATTTCACAGTATCTCCAGAGCATCGAAGCTTATTTGAAAAGCTGATCGGTTCGGAAAAAGAAAAAACTGAAAAAGAGTTATCAGTGAACTATAATGTGAGTTTTAGTGAGCAAAAGGCCAGTACTGATACTGTTGCGGTGGATGCAAATAATGAGCCATTCAGAGATAATGGCAAGATCGTATTCAGGCCTGGGGGGCATGGGGCATTGATTGAGAATCTGAACGATTTGGATGCAGATATTATATTTGTGAAAAATATAGATAATACAGTCCCCGATAAATACAAAGAAATTGAAACTAAATATAAAAAGATACTGGCAGGTGTGCTGGTGGAAACTCAGGGAGAAATTTTCGATTATCTGAAGCTTTTAGATAGTGGAAAATATACTCATGACGAATTGTTGAAAATTTTGCATTTTGTGCAGAGTGTGCTGAATGTGAAGAATCCGGAAACGAAATTTCTGGAAGATGCAGAGCTTGTTCTTTATCTAAAACGTAAGCTCGACAGGCCATGTCGCGTTTGCGGCATGGTAAGGAATGTCGGAGAGCCGGGCGGAGGGCCGTTTCTGGCGGTGAATTCGGATAGAACGGTATCTCCACAGATTCTGGAAAGTTCGCAGATAGATATGTCGGATGAGGCAAAAAAAGAGATGTTTAAAAGTGGAACACACTTTAATCCTGTAGATATTGTATGTAGTGTAAAAGATTACAGAGGATATCATTTCAATCTGAAAGATTATGTGGATTACAATACAGGATTTATATCTATCAAATCGAAAAATGGTAAGGAACTTAAGGCTTTGGAATTGCCCGGATTATGGAATGGAGCTATGTCTGACTGGAATACAATATTTGTGGAAGTTCCTATTGAGACATTTAATCCAGTAAAAACTGTAAATGATTTATTGAGGGGGCGTCATTTGTGATTGTATACCAGTTGATTGGCGTATATTCTTGTATGTAATAGAGAACATGTTATTTTTAACTAAAAAATGACCTAAAATGTTCATTGATAAGAAAAAAAACTCTATCTTTGTAGGGAATTTTGAAGATACATGAAACTTTATAAACTTGTCTTCCTTATGGTATTTTTAGGATAACATTTTGATTTTGACTGACTTTAATAAAACTACAATAATGAAACTTCGATTAGTATTAGTCGTATTACTTCTTCTGCCTTTATTCCTTAAAGGGCAATCTGATGTGATATTTTACTCCAAAGGTAAAACTTATGTCAAATACAAAGATACCGGAACTGCTGCGGATAAAGGCGAAAGTCCGTCAACAACATTATATATCAGCGGTTCAGCTAAATTTGCCACAGGTGCGGCGATTATGCAGAAAGGACGTACGGAAATAACCGGGAATCTTATAAACGCAAAAGATCCTGCTGATAATACGGAAGATTCTCCACAGCTTTTTGTCGGCAAGGCGAATAATGATGAAAAAGACGGTGTTATTGCTTTTATCGGTACTGCTCAGCAACATATATATGGGACTAAGAATGACGGATCGGCTATATCATTGTTATCGAGTGCGGACAGTTATACGAAGAATCAGAAAAAAAATAAATGGATCGATTTTCCTACAATTAGTATTGAGAATAAAACAAATAATAACCTGTTGGTTAATGTTTCGGCCGCAATTTCTGTAGATTACATCCGTGCAAACGGAAATAATCGTTTGGCTGTAAATGCGGATGGGGTTACTGAACCCTTATTAGTAAATACCGGTTTTGCCAGAGTTAAAAATGTTTACTCAACGACAGCTTCAGATCCGGTAGCTTTAGCAACTTATAGCGAGGTGGATTTGAAATTGTATAATTTCACAGCGGATGGAAGTGCATCTACTGACGATGGACACTTTACCAGTGACAAAATTACGGACCCCAGTACTTTCGGTAAAACGCTCAGAACAGACGGCACCAATCCTAACGGGGGAGCAGGATGGAACAGGCTGACAGGATTTACTCCTCCATTCGAGCAATTGGGAGCCGATTATATGTTCTACCATACATTGACTAAGCCAAACGGAAGCAGCATTACTTCTTATGAAGGACCTGTAGTCGATCCTTTCTTTAGAATGAAAGCCGGACGTGGGTATTTTATCAGTATGGAAGTTTCACATGCAGACCATACAACGGGACCGGATAATATTAATGAAAGATGGAACTTCTTTAACTCTCCTACTAAGGGAATAAAAAATACCAAACGTGCAAGAGGAGGATACACTTTTAACAGGAAGATCTTTTATGATCTGGCCGCACCTAATGGTGCAATGGAAGGATTCAGCCGGTTCTTATATAATGCAACTGAATTTAGTTCGGGTAACGCATATTCAGATCCGGGATTGCCAGTGAATGGTTTGAATGATCCTAAGTGGATAGAAAATGGTAAAGACAGGTCCAGATACGAATTGATGACGCAGGAAAAGTTTAATACCGGAGCTGTGATCGTGGATTTGGAGCAAGGCTTGAACTTTTTGGGTAATCCTTTTATGGCTCCGATAAGTTTGAATCCCCTGTTAGGCTTTAATGCCAATCCTGAAAGTGATGGGACTACTTATACTGAGCTTCCAGAGGCTTCGACTATTGCGAACGGATTTCAATCTACCTTATTTTCACCAGACCAATCTAATAAGGTGATAATATCTTCTGTTTCTTCAGCAGCAGATATAAGGGCTAAATATTGGATGATAAATCAGGCTTTGGTTAAATATGATCCTGTCAAAAATATCTACAATTACAAGACAACCTATGATTTTGTTAGCCGTGACGGTACATCGGCTGTATATGAAGTTCAGGATGGAAGAACTGGAGTAGCAGCACCTATTATTAATCCATTGCAGCATGTGATTTCTCCTATGCAAATGTTTTGCTTGCAGGCGAGCAAGCCTATAACTATCAAACTTGATCCGGATTTGCAGGTTTTTGGGTTGACCCGTTTTACTAAGAGCGCGGAGGCGACTAAGGCATCGGTTAGTAGTGACAATTCTTCTGTGATGAAAGACTGGTTTATTGTAGAGGCTAAGAGTAATAACGGTGTAGCTGACAGGGCAACCGTGATATTTAACGATAATGCTAAGATCCAGTATAAAGAGGATTCGTATGATACTAGGAAGGGTATATCCCAGGCATTTGAGACATATGTGGATGTAGTAAACGGTAAGCCGACTAAGACGTCATTCGAACAAAGTAAAGCAATTGTTTATACAAAATCCAGTGATCAGGAAAATCTCTTAGGAAATGCTATTCCTACGCAGACGAAAGAATTAGCTCTGTACTTCGTACCACCTTCCTCAACTCAGGAGATGACCCTGAAGTTTTATGGGTTGGAAAATATAGAATCTGTTCCGGGTGTATGGCTTGTTGATCGGTATTTAGATAATAAGGCAGTGAAGATTACACCTGAAACTGAATATGCATTTGTATCAGAGGCTGCATCGAATTCTACAAGTGAAGTAAATGATAATCGTTTTATTCTTCGCTTCTATGATGCCGGAGGCTCTGTTATTGATAATGAACAAAAGGCAATATCTTGCTATTATAATTCATCCACTTTATACATATCCGGTTTAATTGAAGATGATGTGAATAGTGATGTTGTTATCTACGATATGCAAGGACGTCTGATGGGACGCACAAAGATTACAGAATTACAACAACCGTGGTCATATGTAAAACCACTGAATATTGGGACATACATTGTAAAAATTACAGGGAAAAGAAATCATACAGTTAAATTTGTGAATTTACAGAACTAAATACAACGACGAAAGCTAAGTTAATTACACAGACACGACGACGCACGTAAAATAAAGATAGATGAAAACGAAACTACGAATATTAATGTTTTTGACGTTATTCTTTTGTTTAACGATTCCTTCAGTATCCATCCAGGCAGACGAGATACTTGATGCTCCGGTTATAACAAATGATTTACCTTCAACTTCATATCTGAAAAAAGAGAAGAGATCTATAGCCAGTGAAACTCAAACTTCGGCTTTGGCAGCACCGGCACGGGGCTTTTTGGCCAAATCGAGTTCTTGGGAAGATCCATTCTTGCCGGGTGAAGATGAGTGGTCTAATCCAGGTAATGTCGGTGCTCCGATAGGTGATATTTCCTTACCTATTATTTTGTCTATATTATTATTATATATGGTATATAGAGGAGTGACCACATCGAGACGACGAAACAATCTTTAGAATTATAATTATATAGACATATAAATATAACAAAGAGGGTATTCGCATATAATTGCGGATGCCCTCTTGCATTTATTTTGTCTATAGGGTGGGGTCTTACTAAAAGTAAGATTATGGCTTGAATGATTTGAGGTATATTTTTGTCACTATCTTATCTAGCCGTAGCTTTATCTTGATAGATTCTAAAAACTTAATTATATAAATAGACAATTAAGTGTTTATTTTTATTCAATCCATTTTACTATTTTGTCGCAAAATGGATCTTCACGCGGAGGAACGAAATCAACCAGATGGCCGTTTTCGTCAATCATAAACTTTTGAAAATTCCATTGTACTTCGGTATCCAATTTTCCATTTTCGGCTTTTTCGGTAAGCCATTTATAGATTGGGGCTTTGTTTTCTCCAACTACATCTATTTTACTCATCATCGGGAAGGATACGTTATAATTTAGCGTACAGAATGTTTTGATCTCCTCGTCTGTTCCTGGCTCCTGTCCATTGAAGTTGTTGGCCGGAAAGCCTACGATCACAAAATTGTTATCTTTATATTTTTCATATAGTTCCTGTAACTTTGTATATTGAGGAGTTAAACCACATTTAGAAGCTACATTTACAACCAGAATCTTTTTTCCTTTTAAGGATGAAAAATCAAATTCTTTTCCGTCGATATCCGTTACCTTGAAATCATATACGGTTTTGTCCTCCTGAACCATGGATATCATTATTAAGCTAAAAAATAAAGCAAGTGTCAGTTGTTTCATACCTTTTGTATTTAAATATGTCAATAATAAAACAATTAATTACCAATAAAGTTTAGCGGACAGGTAATTGTCTCAGCTTTCTTTATAAGAATAAGTTTCGAAATATTTCAAATAGTTTCGAAAATATTTTGAAATATTCCGAAATTTTACTTTTTTTGTATAGTGAAACTAAAAAAACTAATGCATGGATATCAATCAGCCGAATTCAGCTAAGTTGTTCGATGTTATCATTATCGGAGGAGGTGCTACCGGAGCAGGAGTTGCCCGTGATTGCTCCCGCCGTGGCTTGCATGTACTGTTGTTGGAAAGATTTGATATAGCGACAGGTGCTACCGGACGCAATCATGGTTTGCTTCACAGTGGTGCGCGTTATGCTGTCACTGATAGGGAGTCGGCAGAAGAATGTATAAAAGAGAACATGATTCTGAAAAGAATAGCCAGTCATTGTATAGAGGAAACAGATGGGTTATTTCTCACGTTGCCTGAAGATGACATAGCTTATCAGTCGAAATTTGTTGAAGCCTGTACTGTCGCGGGTATCAATGCGCAAATAATAGATCCGGGGGAAGCACTGTCAATGGAGCCATCTGCTAATAAGGATATCATAGGTGCAGTAAAAGTGCCCGATGGATCTGTCGATCCCTTTCGCCTTACTGCTTCCAATATGATAGATGCGAAGAATTACGGTGCGGTGGTTTATACATATAATGAAGTAGTAGGACTGATTCGCGAACAAGATCGGATTGTGGGGGTAAAGGCTTTTGACCATAAAACGAAAGAAGCAAAAGAACTGTATGCTTCTGTTGTAGTAAATGCAGGAGGTATTTGGGGACAACATATCTCTGAGTTTGCAGAAGTAAAAGTAAGTATGCTTCCGGCTAAAGGGGCTTTGTTGATTTTTGGTCACCGGGTAAACAATATGGTACTGAACAGGTGTCGAAAGCCTGCCGATGCCGATATACTTGTACCCGGAGATACGATATCGCTGATAGGAACTACGTCGAGCAATATTCCATACGATCAGATAGATAATATGATTGTAACTCCGGAAGAAGTGGATACGCTTATCCGTGAAGGGGAGAAGTTAGCCCCGATACTCAATCGGACACGTATATTACGGGCTTATGCAGGAGTACGGCCTTTAGTCGCTTCTGATAATGACCCTACAGGACGTAATGTAAGCCGGGGTATTGTCTTGCTCGATCATGCAAAACGTGACGGTTTGGAAGGATATATTACTATTACAGGGGGTAAATTAATGACTTACCGCCTGATGGCAGAATGGGCTACCGACCTTGTATGTCAAAAACTGAATGTGTCAAATAAATGTACTACAGCCGAAGAGAATCTGCCCGGTTCGCGGGAGAAAATGGAAGATATAAGTAAAAAAATAATATCACTTCCCACGGCACAGCGTAAATCCGCTATTTATCGTCATGGCGATATGGCCGGTAATTTATCGGGAAATACAGAGGATGATAACAGTTTGGTCTGCGAATGTGAAGAGGTGTCGGTAGGTGAGGTGAAATATGCGTTGGAAGAACTGAATGTGACCAATCTGGTTGACCTTCGTCGCCGTACACGTGTAGGGATGGGAACATGTCAGGGGGAACTGTGTGCCTGCCGTGCCGCCGGTATTATGAGTGATGTGGATAAGTTGTGCACAAAGAGTGCCAAAGAAGACCTGGCTTACTTCCTGAACGAACGCTGGAAAGGTATTTATCCCATAGCATGGGGCGATACGTTGCGTGAGAGCGAATATACAAACTGGGTATACGAAAGTGTGTGCGGATTGAAGTTGTCACAAAAACAAGAAGGAAAAGATGAAGTTTGATACTGTAATTATAGGAGGAGGCTTATCCGGCCTTGTATGTGGAATACGTTTGTTGCAGCACGGACACCGTTGTGCGATTGTATCTTCGGGGCAGAGTGCGTTGCATTTTTCATCAGGTTCGTTCGACTTGTTGAATGTATTACCTGATGGCGAAGTGGTGACTAATCCGCAGAAGTCTGTAAAGGATTTGATCCGGATGTCGCCTTGCCATCCGTATGCAAAATTAGGTGGAGATAAATTTTGTGAATTGGCGGGTGAATCAGAAGCTTTTCTCAGAGGAATAGGCCTCTCTTTTCAAGGTGATTCTATGGAAAATCATTACCGGATAACTCCTATGGGAACATTGAAACCTACCTGGTTGTCGACATCTGATTTTGCTGTCAGTAAATCGGAACGGGAATTGCCGTGGAGGAAAGTCTCGATTTTTAATATTGCCGGATTCCTTGATTTCTATCCTCAGTTTATAGCGGACGAATTTGCTAAAATAGGTACGAAGAGCGATATTCATCTGTTTAGCCTGCCCGGTCTGGATCATCTCCGCCGCAATCCGAGTGAGTTGCGTTCGACAAATATCGCACGGATACTCGATAAGGAATCTAATAAAGATGAATTGATAAGGATATTGGGTAAGGCGGCGCCGGATAGCGATGCTATCATCTTTCCGGCGTGTTTCGGATTGGAAAATGCAAATATGCTTCCTGCCTTGGGGAGGGCTACAGGTAAGCCGATATACCTGATTCCGACATTGCCGCCGTCTATAATAGGAATACACACGCAACAGTATATGCATGATTATTTTATTCATTCGGGAGGTGTATATATGTTGGGCGATACGGTGAAGCGGGCTGGTGTGGAAGATAACAGGGTGACGAAGGTTTATTCCTACAATCACGGTAATATCCCTTTCAGTGCTAATAATATAGTTCTGGCAACAGGAAGCTATTTCAGTCAGGGATTGATTGCTACCCGTTCGCGGGTTTACGAGCCTGTATTCGACCTGGATGTGTCTTTCAATTCCGACAGGAAAGACTGGTACAACCGGAATATGTTCGATAGCCAGAATTATCAGGAATTTGGCGTAAAGACAAATGAAACATTCAATGCTTTGCGTAAAGGTAAAGTTGTAGAAAACCTATATGTTTCCGGTGCGGTTCTGGAGGGATTCAATCCCGTAAAAGAGGGCAGTGGGGCAGGGGTTTCCATCCTTAGCGCCTTGTTTATAGCGGATAAAATATTAAGTAAGTAAAAAAAATAATAGGTCTGAGACCTGGAAGGAGAACGGTTATGAATCTTCAGCAACATAACATAAGCGATAATAATTTCGAACAATGTATCAAATGCACCATCTGTACGGTATATTGTCCTGTGGCAGCTGTAAACCCCGACTATCCCGGACCGAAGCAGGCCGGTCCAGACGGAGAACGTCTGCGTCTGAAAAAGTCGAATTTTTACGATGAAGCATTGAAGTATTGCATCAATTGCAAGAGGTGTGAAGTGGCATGCCCTTCTAATGTGAAGATTGGCGACATTATTCAGTCGGCACGTATAAAATACAGTAAGAAAAAACCGAAATTGAGGGATTATATTCTTGCCAATACGGATATTGTAGGCTCGCTGGCTACTCCCTTTGCACCCATTGTAAATCTGGCTTTAGGATTGAAGCCGATGAAGTCACTACTGGATGTTGCTTTGAAGATAGATCACCACCGTACTTTCCCGAAATATTCGTTTGGTACATTCGAAAGCTGGTATAAAAAACAGGCGGATAAGCAAAAGAAATTTAAGGAGCAAGTCAGCTATTTTCATGGCTGCTATGCCAATTATAATAATCCGCAGTTGGGAAAAGATTTGGTAAAGGTGTTTAATGCACTTGGGATTGGTGTTCAGTTGCTTAGAAAAGAGAAGTGTTGCGGTGTGGCATTGATTTCCAATGGCCTTATAGATCAGGCGAAGAAACAGGCGGAGGTGAATATGACTTCTATCAGGGAATCGGTATTGGAAAAGAATATCCCCGTGGTGGCAACTTCTTCTACCTGTACTTTTACCATACGGGACGAATATCCTCATTTACTGGATATAGATACATCCGATGTAAGGGATAATGTAGAGCTTGCGACGCGTTATATATATCGTCTGTTAAGTACAACAGATGTAAAGTTGAAATTCGGTAAAGAAAAAATAAAGGTAGCCTATCACACACCCTGTCATATGGAAAAACTGGGATGGTCGTACTATTCGATAGAATTATTGAAACTGATTCCGAATATAGAACTGAAAGTTCTTGATTCGCAATGTTGTGGTATCGCGGGGACCTATGGGTTTAAGAAGGAGAATTATAAAACATCTCAGGATATTGGCGCGCCTTTGTTCGGGCAGATAGAAGCAAGTGATATAGATTATGTAGTAACCGATTGCGAAACATGTAAATGGCAGATAGAAATGTCCACAACAAAGCGTTGTGAACATCCTATTTCGATTTTAGCAAAAGCTTTGGGTTAATTTAGGTTTCGAATAAAGTTTCGACGAAATCTTCTAAAAGTTTCTTTTCGAAATCGAAAAAGTTTTGATCTGAAATATAATTTGTTCTCTATAGCTCTTTGTCTTGAAGTTTAGTAAATGATTATTTATTTTAAATAGATCATATACAGTTGTTTAGTCATTTGTTGAAGATGGCGATAAATCTGTGATGTTAAAAATGAATTTTTACGAAACAAAAGTTTGCAAAAATATGTTATTATCGTTATATTTGTTTATACAGTGAAATAAGACAAAGTATTGATGATTTTTTATGTTTCAAAATAAGTTATACTGCTGTTTTATTTTCTCTAAAAAATCAAGTTATGGAAAGAATTTACAACATTGGAAGTAGCCATGAGGCCAAAATTAACGAATGTCGTCCGTTCGGCGTTCAGAGTTTTGAAGTAGAAGCTGAATATTCTTCTACCTACAATGAAATCTTGAAGATTTTCAGAGAAGCTTTCAGCCTTGTTGATGTTACTCAGATAGTAAAGAAACTGTAAGAAACTCGGTTGGGAAGTCAGTCTTTTTACAGATGATTATATGAATAGATTATACCTGTTTTTATAATTAGGTATTCCATTCACAAAAAAGATGTATTCATTGGATACATCTTTTTTGTTTCTATAAAAACGAAAAAATGAAGTTTTCTTCTATGATGGGAATGGAGTAATTTTATCTATATAATAAGAGCCGATAGTCTTTAGCTATTAGCTGATAGCTCTTTGATGTATTGAATGGCATATTAGTAAATGACTGAAAAGACAGTTATGTTTGTTACATTTTAACGTTCTATTCTTATCGACTTCACTTCGTTTCGTCAGAATGTTCATTTTGGCATTGCCCAAAACGAACCAAAAGGCTAGCGCTTCGTTCCTCGGCGACCCAAAACCGTTTCGTCGGCTGAATCAAACACACGGGCTATCGCCCCGTTTGATTCTACGCCGCCTGCAACGGATTGGGTACCCCGCCTGCGTCACTAATGCGCAAGGGCTGACGCACGCGGAGCTAAAGCATGAAAAGACACTGTCCTGTCGCCGCATCGCGATTCCGGCCTCATTCCGCAGGCGGGGCACCCAATCCGTAAAGTGGAGGTGTAGGGCAAAATAGGATAGCTGCTATACACGGCTGATAATCCGGCTAGAGATGACTCCGTATTATTTTGCCCCACCGGAGCTGCGGTTTTGGGTCGCCGGAGGGATGCAGCCTTGATTTTTTGTTTCGTTTTGCATCAAGGCAAAATGAAAAACAAGCCGACAGGCGCGTTAGAAAAAATCTAACATTTTTATATTACAATATACTGTCTCAATTACTGATTGGCTTTAATTCTTAATTGCTTTCCCTGTTACCTTGGTTACTTTTTAACCATATATAGTTAGCAGATGCAAAAATGACAAGATAAAAACAATAAAAAAACTGTCAGATGTGTCAGGTTTTAACTAAATATGGTCAATAAACGTGAATTCGGCAATAAGTTATGAATTATGAGTTATAAATGATGAATTGGACTTTGCACCTTAGCATCTGTGCGTGAAAATACTGTTTGCTGCTAACTGTAAATCACTTATGCGATAGCTAACGGCTAAAAGCTATC
>NZ_GL891983.1:156321-167324 GCF_000213555.1 Dysgonomonas gadei ATCC BAA-286 | reverse complement strand
CCCCACCGGAGCTGCGGTTTTGGGTCGCCGGAGGGATGCAGCCTTGATTTTTTGTTTCGTTTTGCATCAAGGCAAAATGAAAAACAAGCCGACAGGCGCGTTAGAAAAAATCTAACATTTTTATATTACAATATACTGTCTCAATTACTGATTGGCTTTAATTCTTAATTGCTTTCCCTGTTACCTTGGTTACTTTTTAACCATATATAGTTAGCAGATGCAAAAATGACAAGATAAAAACAATAAAAAAACTGTCAGATGTGTCAGGTTTTAACTAAATATGGTCAATAAACGTGAATTCGGCAATAAGTTATGAATTATGAGTTATAAATGATGAATTGGACTTTGCACCTTAGCATCTGTGCGTGAAAATACTGTTTGCTGCTAACTGTAAATCACTTATGCGATAGCTAACGGCTAAAAGCTATCAGCTAAAAGCTGAAATACTTGTTACCTTTGTTACCTTTTAACTAAACATAGTTAATGTATGTGAATCGTTTATGAGGTTAAAGAGATGTTATCTTAGGTTTATGTCAACATAAATAAAGCTAACTTGTTTACTAGACAGGATTCGCAGGTTTTATATTTGATAATATTACCGTTTGCTTTCCCTGTTTCCCTTGTGAAATAGTATCTTTACACTCGTAAAAAAATAAATGAAATGGATTTAAATTTAGAAGTATTCTCCATCATCCTATTTTTCGGTGCTTGCTTTGCCGGATTTATCGGTTCACTGACAGGATTGGGTGGGGGAGTTGTGGTAATCCCCTTACTTACTTTGGGGTTTGGCGTAGACATGCGCTATGCGATAGGAGCGGCTTTGGTAACATCGATTGCTACATCGTCGGGTGCGGCGGCGGCTTATATCAAAGAAGGAATAACGAATGTGCGTATAGGGATGTTCCTCGAAATAGCGACTACCACCGGAGCCGTGATAGGCGCTATAGTGGCTATGTATCTCGATAAAGTATATATTGCTATTATATTCGGCTGTGTATTGATTTTTTCGGCAGTACGCTCTATCAGCAAGAAGGAAGAGAATATCGATTATGCTGCCCCGGGCGATAAGCTGGGCGAAAAACTAAAGCTTAACGGTTCTTATCCCACAAAAGACGGGACGATAGAAAAATATAATGTACACAATGTAGTGGGTGGTTATTCACTGATGACATTGGCGGGAGTTTTGTCCGGACTGTTAGGCATCGGTTCGGGAGCTTTGAAAGTGTTGGCAATGGATACAGCTATGAAGATACCTTTTAAAGTATCTACCACAACGAGTAACTTCATGGTGGGTGTAACAGCTGCCGCGAGTGCGGTTATTTACCTACAACGCGGATACATAGACCCCGGACTGGCAATGCCTATCGTTGTGGGAGTATTATTGGGAGCGTTCTTCGGCTCTAAAATACTGCCTAAGACGAATGTGAAAAAATTACGCTTGCTTTTCAGTGTCGTGATTTTCTTCCTGGCTGTTTCGATGATATATAATGGTATAACAGGTAAACTGTAAACAGTCATCAGTAAACAGTAAAACAACTCATAACTAAAACATCAGTATGAATATATTTACAAAAGAATTTTGGGCCGAAAGGGATATGGAGCTCTTTATAGGAAAACTGCTTCGCTATGGAGTTACCCTTGCCTGTGGTATTACACTTCTGGGAGGTATTATTTACCTTTTCCAGAATCACGGGGTGTCTATGGAGCATTACAAACCGATTCCGGACGGGCAGCCATTTCCCGGAGTAGAACATTATCTGAGGGAATTGTCTACTATAATTCCCCGTGTTTTATCTTTCGATGGCGCTGCTATTATACAATTTGGGGTATGTGTGTTGATTGCGACACCTATATTGCGGGTTGCTTTTTCTGTAATTGGCTTTCTGATAGAAAAAGACTACATGTATGTGGTGATAACCTTAATTGTTTTATGTATTATTGTAGCTAATATGCTTTTAGGATTACATTAGGACTAGTTTATTAATTTGTTTAGTACAGATATAACCAATAGATAGATGGATAAAATACTTCTTATAATCGCTTTTCTTATATCTCTGTCTGTACTCGGGCAGTCGGGAAAAGATACAGGCCTCGGCAGTATCAACAAGGAAAGTGCCGAAGCTTATATCGGGTTCCTTGCCAGTGATGCTTTGCGAGGACGTGAAGCGGGTCAGAATGGCAGTTGTATAGCTGCGGAGTATATCAAATCTCTGTTGCAGGATATGGGTGTTAAGCCTCTGAATACAGATTCTTATTTCCAGCCGTTCGAAGCATATAGCCGTGAGCGTCAGACACGGGCGCGATTTTCAGTACATCCTGATTCTATAGCTAGATATAAGCAGGAAAGAGCCTACAGAAAGCTGGAGTTGAAAAACGTTCTGGGATATATCGAAGGTAAAAGGAAAGATGAATATGTGATTGTCGGCGCTCATTACGACCATCTGGGAATGGATGAGAGCCTGGCCGGAGATAAAATATATAACGGTGCCGATGATAATGCTTCCGGGGTATCAGCTGTATTGCAGATAGCAAAAGCTTTTGTCGTTTCAGGTCAGCAGCCTGAGAGAACGGTTATATTTGCTTTCTGGGACGGGGAAGAATTGGGCTTGCTGGGTTCTGAATATTTTGTGGCTGATTGTCCTTTTGTATCATCTGTCAAAGGATACCTTAACTTTGATATGATAGGCCGTAATAAGGATGAGGCGAAACCGGAACACGTCGTTTACTTTTATACCGAATCGCATCCGGCATTCGGAGAATGGCTCAAGGATGATATAAAAGCATACAAACTGAATCTGAAACCAGACTACAGACCGTGGGATAAGCCGATAGGAGGAAGTGATAATGCTTCTTTTGCAAAACGAGATATCCCTTTGATCTGGTATCATACCGACGGACATCCCGATTATCATCAGCCTACCGATCACGCAGATAAAATAAACTGGGATAAGCTGGTGGATATTACCAAGGCCTCTTTCCTTAATCTATGGAATATGGCAAACCTGAAAAACTTTTAAAAACATGAAACATATACTTACTTCTACACTACTCTTACTCTCTATCTGTTGCTTTTCTCAAACCCCTGTAGAAAAGGGTTTGTCAGCTATTACCCGTCAGGATGCCGTTACTTATATAGGGGTTCTGGCCAGTGACAGCCTTGAAGGGCGAAAGGGAGGCGAACCGGGAGGTGCTAAAGCCGCCGGATATTTAAAGGGTATGCTGGATAGCATAGGTATAAAACCTTGGCGTGGGAAATATTTTCAGCCTTTTACCCCATCTCGTTTTCAAAGTTTATCGGGTAAGAAACTATCGTTATGCAATGTACTGGGATATATTCCGGGAAAAAATAGTGATGAAATAGTAATGGTAGGTGCTCATTATGATCATCTAGGGATAAGGGCAAATGAAACAAACGATAGCATATATAACGGAGCTGACGATAATGCTTCGGGCGTATCGGCTGTATTGCAGATAGCAAAGGCTTTCGTTGCTTCGGGGCAGAAACCGGAACGAACTGTTGTTTTTGCACTCTGGGATGGTGAGGAAATGGGGCTTTTGGGCTCCTCCCATTTTGTGGAAGAACATTTTTCATACATACCTGTTCCGTTGCTTTCACCTATCCCGATAAAAGGATATATCAATTGTGATATGATAGGGCGCAACAAAAACGGAGACGGTGCTCATGTTTCTGTATTTTATAGCGATAGTAAACCGGTATTCGGGGAATGGATAAAGTCCGGTATAGAAACTTACAGTCTGAAACTCACCCCTGACTATCCTTCCTTAGACAGTTCGCCGGGAGGGAGTGACCATATGCCGTTTATGCAGAAAGGTGTTCCTGTGATTTTCTATAATACCTATCTGCATCCCGATTATCATAAACCTAGTGATGAAGCCGATAAGATAAATTACGATAAGGTGGTGGATGTCACTAAACTGGCATTTCTGAATCTTTGGAATATGGCTAATCTGGAGAGTTTCTGAACAGAGTGTCGGATAAAAAATATGCCAACTCTGAATTAGATGTTGGCATATAGTTTATTGATGATGTGTCGTTATTATTCGATAGGATCTCCGGGTGCTTGTTTGCCGGGATCATAAATGGCAACCCCAACTTTAGAATCGGCACAACCATAGTATAGGAACCATTTGTTATTGAGATAGGCCAACCCTTCTATAAAGACAGTACCATCAGTGTATTGACCGCTTTTTTCGAATTCGGCCATTGGGCGGAAGAAAGGGGTATCGAGCCGTCCGATGACTTTATATGGGTTCTGCAAATCGAATAAGACCTGCCCGGCGCTGTATGTGCCC
Organism: Dysgonomonas gadei ATCC BAA-286; assembly: GCF_000213555.1. GTDB lineage: Bacteria > Bacteroidota > Bacteroidia > Bacteroidales > Dysgonomonadaceae > Dysgonomonas > Dysgonomonas gadei. The sequence continues at coordinate 163,010 of NZ_GL891983.1, read as the reverse complement.
GCATTGAAGCGTTCGTCACGTCTATCATCAGTTCTGTTCTTGCCATTGTACAGGAGCAGGATGCCTTTATCGGTCATTATCGCCGGAGGGCCGCACTCGGTAAGGGCGCTGTCGAAATACTTATAGCGTGGATAGATAAGGCCTTTCAGCTCGTTCTTTTCATTGAGGAGAGGAGTCCAGTTTATCAGGTCGGTCGATGTAGCGGCATTGATCATGTGTTCGCCCCAGTACATCAGGTAGGTTCCGTTTACTTTGGTAATTACGAGTTTATCGTCTACTACCTTGGTGACAATCGATGCTGATTTGCTCGCGAGGTCTTTGAATCGGCCATCATATGCTTTAGCGAAAGCCGGGCCGTGTTTTTCCCATGTGATGAGGTCTTTGGATGTGGCTACACATAGGCGGGGAACTTGCCGGTTCCAAGCGGTGTACATCATTACAAATGTTCCGTCTTCGGTCATGGCAACACGCGGGTCTTCACAGCCGCCTTCCCATTCATATTCCTTATTGTTATCTTCAGCCGGATATAGGACCGGGGTATTGCGTAATTGCATTGTGATACCATCTGTGCTTTCGGCTAAGCCTATACGGGATGTACGTTTGCCTATGCCTGTGGCAGAATTGTCTTCGGCACGGTATAAGACATAAATCTTCCCGTCTTTTACAGCTGCTGCCGGATTGAATGTATCACTTTCTTCCCATCCTATAGAATCTTTCTGCATAGGACAGAAGAATTTCGTGGACGGATTGGGTTCGATTAGTGGATTGACTCCGTCCGGACGGATAAATCCGCCAAAAGCCCATTCCGGAAGGATGTTAGAGTTATCTGATACAGATGCTTTACTTTCTTTCTTACTACTGCAGGAAAGTATACTAAAACAGATGATCAGAGAGAAAAATGCTCCTAAGTGTTTCATGTTCAATTGATTTTTGTTATCATTTCTATTCTAAGGTTCTCATTTTATATTAAAGGCTAAAGATAAATAATAAAGGCCATAAAATAGTGAAAGAGAGCTGCAAACTCTCTTTCACAAGATAACCAATAAAAATTTACCAATCTGGATTCTGTACCAGATTCACAGCCTTCTGTAACTCAGTCTGCATAATAGGCCAATAATAATGTTTAGGAGCTTCGAATACCCGTGTTTCCTTGCAGAAGCGTTCCATCCTGTATTTCTTGCCTCCAACTTCGATTTTACCATTAGGGTCTTCGACAGGCATCATACCGTTGATCATGCGTTGGCATTTAGGATATGCTTGATGGTATTGAGCCCAGTAGTTTTTAGACCTTTCGTTGTTTGTAGAACCTGCAGCCAGCCATTGTTGCTCTTTCTTTAACTCCGATTCGGTTGTCGGCTCCAGATACAAACGGCTATAGAACGTTCTCTTATTCTCATAGTAGAATTCCACACGGCGCTCACGCTTTATGTATTCTCGCATCAGGTCTTTGTTTGTTTTGCAGGCTACTGGCATAGGTGCCATAAAAGAGCGGGCTCTAACGGTATTCACCAGATCGTATATTGCCTGATTAGGTCCCGATACCTCATTTACAGCTTCAGCATATATATATATGAATTCCGGTAATCGCCATACTGCAGGGGCACTTATGGAAACACTACCACTCCTGTTCCAACCTTCTTGCAGGTATTTGCGGTGATAATAACCGGTGGTGGTAGCATTACTTGCCCCGATTTTGTCACTGCCTGAGGCTGTATTTGTAACGGATGGATTGTTTCCACCATCGCGGAACGCGGCTCCGTGGAATATAATATCACGGTAGAAACGAGGGTCGCGTCTGACTGACATATATGGATTAGTGTCATCATATCCGTCTGCTACAGCTTTACTGTCATAGATAGGATAACCGTATCCGTCAGGAGAAATATACTCGTATTCATCTACCTGTTCCTGTACAGGTTGCTGACGGGATCCACCTCCACGGCTAGGAGGATACATATCACCAAACCATCCTTCATACTTGTCCTTTGTTACAAACCAAACGGCTTCGTTCTTGAATGCTTCTTCGTCGTAGAACATTTGCCAAAGGCGGGTATATACAGTAGACCCGTTATAGTCTTTACCACCGCTATCATTGAAGTCTGCATTAGTATATTTGGTATAGAGGGAATATCGAGGTTTGCCATCAGCCTGAAAATCAAGCACAGCTTTGGCTGCATCACGGGCAGCTTCCCAACGCTTAACATCATAAGCATATTCAGATTCAAATTCGCGTTTTCCTGTATAACCGTAACTGGCAGCTCCGTTGTACATAGGTGCAGCAGCAGTCCATTTTGCGATAGCAATCAGTCCTAAGCAAGCTCCTTTGTCGGCACGGGCAAAATCTATCCCTGTCTGATTTGCAGGCAGACGGTTAGCAGCTTCATTGGCATCGGCTGTAATCTTGTCAACAATCGTATGTACCGATTCTTTCTTGAAGTCCATAGGTTGGTTGGCATCTACTACATAATCGATATACGGTATTTCTCCATACATACGTACTAGTAAATAGTGCAAATAGCCTCTGATGAAATATGCTTCTCCGACTCTTTTATTCAGGTCGCCCGGATTGATAGGATTGTCGGGAGTGTTATACTTTGTAACTCCGGCAATGATTACATTGGCCCGGCGTATAGTATTATAAATACCTTTCCAGAACATATCGTTGTTAGGCTGAGGCACAGCTGTGGGGCTCCAGTCGCCGCTATTGTAACGGTTTGTGATATTTCCCTCCACGTTAGTAGCCTCGGCTTCATCGGTCAAACCCGCAGAAGAAAAGTGCGACAGCCATGTCATTGGCGCATTACATCTTTTTGTTCTCAGGTATAAGTCTGTTACAAGCTGGTTTACCTTCTCATAACTGGCAAAGGTTTTTTCTTCAGGAATCTGATCGTCGGGTTGCTTGTCGAGATATTCGCTACATGCGGCAAGAGACATCAGCATGACTACCAGCATACCTCTTAATATATATTTGAAACTTTTCATATTCTTGTTATTTTATTAAAATGTAATATCCACACCAAAATTAAATACCTTCAATATAGGATACCAATCTCCTCCTCCATTACGCATTTCAGGGTCAACATCTACATCTCCAAGTTTGTCCCAAGTAGCCAGATTTTGAGCCTGAGCATACACTCTGACATTACTTAGTCCTGCTACTCTTATTATTTTTCGAGGCAGTGTATAACCAAGTTCTATATTCTTTAATCTTACATACGAACCATCATACATGAACAGAGAACTGCTTTCATTCTTATTATTAGAGTGTGTGCCAATATGCAGAGCCGGATATTTGGCTGTCGCAGCAGTTTCTGGAGTCCATCTGTCGAGATGCATTGGTCTTACACGCCCTATCTTGTCTTGGTCGAAGTTAGGGAAATCGAATACTGCAGCATCTTTCAACATGATGGTAGAGTTTGTCGCACCCTGGAAGAGAACACTAAAATCGAATCCCTTATATTGTAACGTGATAGGTAATCCGAATTGAATCTCAGGGCTGCGGGGATATCCCATCGCCATACGGTCATTCTTATCGGTAATAACACCGTCTCCGTCCAGATCTTTGTAAACAGCATCTCCCGGTATCAAGGTGCCCCATGGCTGATAACCATCAGCATTCAATCTGTCTGCTTCGGCTTGGTCTGCAACAAAGTGGTCGAACACATAAAGCATATTTACATCCAGCGCTTGCCCTGTTTTCCGTCTCCATACATATTCATAGACAACTTCATTCATGTAATCAACTCTATTACGGGCAAATGTGAAATTGGGTTTGATGAAATATCTAAAATCTTTGCCTATCTTATCAGACCATGTTACCTCAAATTCGAAACCATGATTTTTTACTTTACCTGAGTTTATACGAGGGGCATCTTTCCCTACTATATCAGGGAAACCAAGTTTGTCACCTGTCAGTTCGGTGAGGATATCATACCTGTTTTCGTAGAAGTAGTCGAATGATACTCGCAGTCTTTGTCTTAGGAAATTAGCATCTAGTCCGATGTTTAATTTTTTTGCTTTTTCCCATGTCAGTATTCTATTAGCCAGACCACCTTCTCTCCATCCACCCGGGTTTGTGTTGAAGCCACCTTCACCGAAGTTGTAGCCTTCACCACCTTCGAAGAACTGTAGATAACCAAACCTTCCGCCCGGGAGCTTATCACTACCAACCAGGCCGTATGAACCTCTGATCTTTAAGAAGTCCATCCATGATTTAGTGTTATTCATGAATGATTCATTGGAAATTACCCATCCCACAGACCCGGCAGGGAAGAATCCATAACGTTTTTCTTTCGCAAAGTTCTCGGAACCATTATACCCGAAGTTAAATTCTGCGAAATAGCGGTCTGAGAAATTATAGGTAAACTGTCCTGTCAGGCCTTGATATCTGTGGTCGGCACGAACTTTATCTCCATCATATTGCCCTTCTGTGGAGCGATTGAACAAAAACATTCCGGTCACATTATGATTTTGCGCAAATGAGTTCTGATACATTAATTTTGCCTGATAGTATGTCCTGTTAGAAGGATTACTCTGGGTGAAGTTATTACCTACCGTCTGGTCTGTGTTGTATTTATTACCGGTAGAATATACTCCGTCGTAATGACCGGGAGTCCTGTAAATATCAATACCATCTTTAGGCTTGAATGTAGCGTAAGAAGGATATTGGCGATAACCTTCGCTATAGGTATTAACTTCTCTTCTGGTCCATTGCTCTTCACGGGCATCATAAGAGAAAGTTCCTTCGATTTTTAATCCTTTTGTAATGAAGTCCAGATCGTATCCCATCGAAAAGCTACCTTCCAGATAAGTGTACTTTTGGGTGTGATAACCCGAACGGGATAGTTCTCCTAATAGATTGAAACGATAAATCTGGTCTCCGAACAGCATTCCTTTAGGATTATTGACAAAATAGCTTTGATTAGCCGGATTATCATTCTGTTCCAGTACAATAGGCAGATAAGGAGGTTGTGTCATTGCAATATTCACCAGACGGCTGGCCGCCGAACCAATATTTGTACGGTCTGTTATTCGTGCGCCCAAATCGAGTTTCACCCAGAATTTATCTGTAATATCTACATCTATATTAGACCGGAAGTTATATTTCTTGAAATTAGGTGATGCATCATAATCGGATAGGTCTACATGTCTGTAATTGGTTCCCTGATTCATATGTCCGGCCATAACAAAGTATCTTACCTTATCTGTACCGCCGCGAACCGACAGGTTATAGTCTTGCTGGGCGGCAGATTTGAACATATAATCGAAATAGTCCCAGTTGTATCCCAAGCCATCCGAATTATCACCTTTGGCCATTCTGAAATTGGCAATAGCTTCGTCAGTGAACGGATATTTAAAGTTTTCCAGTGTTCCGTTCATCATCGCATCGTTTCGTGATGCTTCATTATATAGAGTGGCATAATCGGCAGAACCTAACAAATTGGGGGTCTTACCTACTTTATTAAATCCAAAAGAAGCCTTGAAATTCACAGAAGCCTTTTCCGAAGCCTTACCGCGCTTGGTGGTAACGACTATAACTCCATTGGCCCCACGGATACCATAAGGTGCAGTAGAAGCAGCATCTTTCAATATGGTGAATGTTTCGATCTCGTCTGCCGCCAGATAGGACATGTCGCGTTCTACTCCGTCAACAATTACGATTGGCGATTGATCCCCATAAGTGGACTTACCACGAATAAACAATTCGGATTTATCTACGCCCGGCTCTCCTCCGCTGAACTGGTTTACAATCAAACCCGGAAGCCGTCCGGCTAACGCGTTGTTTATATTTGCGGTGGGACTTTGTACGAGGTCTTTCGTCGTGATGGTTGCTACCGCGCCTGTGATATTCTCTCTTTTCTGAGTTGTGTAACCTACAACTACAACTTCATCCAGCGCCTTGATGTCCTCGACCAGATCGACATTTAAGGTTGTTCTGCCTTTCAGTTCTATCTGTTGCGGCTGGAATCCGATATATGAGAAAACGAGAGTAGCTTCGGCATACGGAACTTTTATGGAGAAGTTACCGTCTGCATCCGTCATAGTGGCAATGTTTGTTCCTTTTACAGAAACGCTGACACCGGGTAATGTCTCTTTGTTAGAACTGTCGAAAACTTTCCCTGTCACTTCTTTCTGGGCTTGTTCGGTTTTATGTACTGAAGCCGATATATATTGCGGACTTCCTGTTGCTAATAATGTTATTATAAGCAATCCCGTTCTTATGCACATAAATACTTTCTTAGTAAAAATGTCTTTCATAATAGGTTAATTAAAGTTAGTAATTAGCGGTTCTTTACTATTTAATTGTGTCTCAGAGAGGCGTTTTATAACTCTTAGACACAGAGGAATATCCAGTCGATAGGAGTTTTTTGTTATTTTCATTGTTATAATAATTACGAATAAGGTTAGTTGTTAAAAATCTCTGATCTACTGTTATCTTTTTTGTTTTCCCATAGGCTATAAATTTTAGAGGTTAATAATTGGATTTTTAATATGAATGGATGTTTTCCCTACTTCCAAACTATAATTTTAACAGATGCATATAAACACGGAAAACCTTCTTTCGAAGAACTGATCAGTTCTTCGAAAGAAGGTTTTCTTAATAGAAAAGAATAGTCGGATTTTATCAGTTATATCCGCCCTATTGTTTTTTTGCCTTTTTTTTAATTAATATGTTCTCTCTCTCTCTC
>NZ_GL891983.1:11806-155815 GCF_000213555.1 Dysgonomonas gadei ATCC BAA-286 | reverse complement strand
TCTCTCTCTCTCTCTCTCTCTCTCTCTCTCTCTCTCTCTCTCTCTCTCTCTCTCTCTAGTAAAATACAGCTAACCGCCAAATTTTCAGTCGAAAAAATGCCTTTCATTGTTATTGTATTTTGTATAATATAGAGCATATATATGAGGATAAATTAAGGGTCAATTCTTTGTCAATTTCAATCTTTTATATAATTGATTTTTTTTAGGTTTCTTTCGCATTTAAGAGGAAAGATTGCATGCAATATTAATTAATATTAAAATATCTTCTACTATCCGCTTTACCAAAAGAAGTCTATAATTCGGCCAATGGCGTATATATATACTTCTTTGGTAATTTAGGATACCTGGGTATCAGGGTTGTTTTTGATTAATACAGAAATTTATTTTTTATTATTTCTCATTAGAGAATGAATATGGATAATCAGCAGCATTTATACCTCTTGTTATATTAGGGGTAGTAGCCATTTTATAATTGATATTCGCTCCCTTCAGTAAGGTATCGTGAGTCAGGTAGTTTTTACTATGAACTTTTCCATTGACAGTCATAGATGATATATACCTGTTAGATTTACTGTTATTATCTGCTTTAATGACTACTTTTTTACCATTCTCCAGATTCAGGGTGACTGACCTGAATAATGGCGATCCCAGTATATACTCATCAGAGCCCGGACATACGGGATAGAAACCAAGTGCAGAGAAGACATACCAAGCCGATGTTTGTCCGTTATCTTCATCGCCGCAGTATCCATCAGGATTAGGGTTGTAGAGTTTATCCATTATTTCACGAGCCCAATATTGAGCCTTCCATGGTTCGCCGGAATAGTTGTATAGATAAACCATATGTTGTATCGGCTGGTTTCCATGCGCATATTGTCCCATGTCCATCACCTGCATTTCACGCATTTCGTGGATCATGCCGCGGCTTTCCATCCCTTTGCTTCCAGGTACTATGAATACAGAATCCATCATTGTATTGAATTCTTTTTTTCCTCCCATCAGGTCTATCAGACCTTGCGGATCGTGGAATACGCAGAAACTCCAATGCCAGCTGTTACCTTCACAGAATGCACGACTCCAGTCTTCGGCTACAAACGTTTTATCGAATTCACCGTTCTCATTACGGCCGGTCATCAGTTTGAACTTCGGATTGTAGAGATTCTTGTAGTTCATGGCACGCTCTTTATATATGCTTGTTTCACTTTCGGGTTTGCCCAATGCTTTACCCAATCTGTAGATAGTCCAGTCGTCATATGCATATTCCAATGTACGGGCTGCGCTTTGTCCTATTCTGACATCGTCCGGCACATAACCCAGTTTGTTGTAATATTCATATCCCAGGCGGCCTGAAGCCGAAACTTTAGGATGTACATTGTTTGCTCCGTTTTTCAGAGCTTCCCATAGTGTTTCTATCTCATAACCTCTTAATCCTTTCAGGTATGCATCGGCAACAACAGAAGCTGAGTTGTTCCCCACCATAATATTGCGATGGCCCGGACTGGCCCATTCAGGCAAGAACCCGCTTTCCTTGTATGCGTTTACCAGACCTTCCTGCATTTTTTCGTTCATTGACGGATACACCAGGTTCAGGAATGGGAACAGGCATCGGAATGTATCCCAAAAACCAGTATCGGTAAACATATATCCCGGAAGAACTTCGCCATTATAAGGGCTATAGTGAACAACTTCTCCTTTGGCGTCTATCTCATAGAAACTGCGAGGGAATAGCACCGAACGGTAAAAACAGGAATAGAATGTACGGAGGTTGTCTATGTTATCGTCTGTCACTTCTATTCGCCCTAATGTCTCATTCCAAACCTTACGGCCTTTGTCGGCTATCTGATCGAAACTGTCACTGCCGAGTTCTTTGAGGTTCAGTTCGGCTTGTTCGGGGCTTATAAATGATGATGCCACACGTGCGTGAACAGTTTCACCTCTCTTAGTGGCAAAGCCGATAATAGCGCCTGTATGGTTTTCTTTGGCTTCAAGTTCGTTCTTACGGATTTCACTGTCTCCTACAGTTGCCTGATAGGTAAACGGCTTGTCGAAAACAACGACAAAGTAGTTCTTGAAATTATCGGGTACCCCGCCGCTGTTGCGCGTTGTGTAACCTACGATTTTGTTCTGTTCCGGAATGATTTTCACATAAGATCCCCGGTCGAAAGCATCGATAATAACATAGGAATTATCTTTTTCGGGAAAAGTGAAACGGAATATTGCCGCGCGATCGGTTGGCGTTATTTCGGTTGTTATATCCGAATCGGCAAGATATACTTTATAATAATAAGGTTTTGCTACTTCCGATTTGTGCGAGAACCAGCTGGCCCGCTTGTCCTGATTGAAAACAGGTTTGTCTACAATCGGCATGATGGAAAATTGTCCGTAGTCGTTCATCCATGGGCTGGGTTGGTGTGTTTGCTTGAATCCCCTGATTTTGTCGGCAGTATATACATACGACCATCCATTCCCCATTTCCCCGGTCTGAGGCATCCAGAAATTCATTCCCCACGGACGAGCTATTGCCGGATATGTGTTACCTGTCGATAGTTCAAATTTAGATAATGTCCCTGTCAGGATGCTTACATAGTCTACCGGTTCTGTTTTTATTTGCGCAAAAGAGATAATTGCAAATAAAAAGAATATACCCGAAGCGGTTGCTTTCTTAATCGTGTTTTTAATATTCATAGTCGTATGATGGTATAGTGATTGAGTTTTATTATTTATTCATACTGAACGATGGGGGTACAGCGTTATCGTCTGAAGCCCATTTTTTATTCGGATGTTTTCCCATAACCACTTCGAGTTTTCCTCCGCGCATCAGTTCTTCATGCGAAAACCAGGATTTATTCCAATCTTTACCATTCAACTTTGCTGATTGGATGTATTTATTTTCGGGAGAGTAGTTAATTGCCACGACTTCAAATGATTTGCCGTTGCCGATGTCCAGTTTCGCGCTCTCGAAAGTAGGACTTCCTATTACATACATCGGTAATCCGGGGGTGACGGGGTAAAATCCGATCTGGGAAAATACGACAAATGCAGTGAGGCCGCCCCCGTCTTCATCGCCGGGAATACCCATCACATCGTTTCTGAACCATTGATTAAGTAGTGTGTGTACACGCTTTTGAGTACGCCAGGGCTGTCCTGCATAATTGTATAAATACGGAATGTGCATTGCAGGTTCGTTCCCCATCGAGAATTGTCCGACATTACCGCTATGATCGGCATAAATATGATAAAAATCGGGTTTCCCCTTCCCCAGAGGGGTACTGTACATATCTTCAAGCTCTTTTACAAAGGCTTCTTTTCCACCGAGCATGTTCACTAAATCAGCAATATTGTGCGGCACGTCCCAGCGATATACATATCCGGTATTTTCATCATAAGCATCGCGTCCGCCAATACCCGGAGGAAAGCGGTAATCAAGGTCTTCCATAAATTTGCCTGATGCGTCTTTAGGATGGAAAAACTTGGTCTCTGGATTAAATACCTTATGGTAGTTTAGGCTACGTTTTGAAAAATAATCGGCTTCATCATTCTTCCCTAATTGTTTTGCAATTAACGACAGGCACCATTCATCGTAGACTGTTCCTAGAGTGACGGCGATAGGCTGGCGTCTTTCCCATCCGTGAACTTCCGGAGCTGTTTCCTTTTCCCCCTTTGCCAGAGAAGGAAAGTATCCGTGTTCTTTGTAGAAACGGTCTAATACTCCGGCTGGCTTGGACGACCAGGGAGCCAGCGTTTTTTCGGTGATTGCCGCTTTGCTCACATTGTATGCCTCTTCAAGATCGAATCCTCTCAGTCCCTTTATGTAGGCATCGGCGACCATAGCTGCCCCGTGATTCGAATTCATACGGCGGCTGTCGCCCGTCACTTCGGGAAAGTTTGGCATCCACGGATCTTTCATCTGGCGGGTCATTACTATGTATGAGTTAACCATATCATTTTCCATCTCAGGCTCGATAATAATGCGCAACGGATGAGTAGCACGGTAAGTGTCCCAGATCCAGTCGTCGGTATAGAATGGACGCCCTTCGTCATTGTGGACTTTTCCATCATAGGCACTGAAGTAATTTCCGTCTTCCGAAATACAGATCATACGTTCGTAAGTACGGTAAAGAGAGGTGTAGAAAACTGTTTTGGCGTTTTCATCGATACCGGAAACCTGTATCTTTCCCAGTGTTGAATTCCAGATGTCGCGGCCTTTTTGCGCTATGTTTTCCAGATTATAGTCTTTTATTTCACGCCTTAGATTATTTTTAGCCTGTTCGGTATTTATAAATGAGACTCCGTAACGCACTTTTATTTGTTTGGTCCCGGCAGGATATTTCATCACATAAAAAGCGTTCCGGCCTTGTGTGGTTTTTTCGTTGCTATTTATAGTATTTCCTTTGTGAGTTCCAACTTCTGAAGGTTGTATGTCAGTTTCGAAGTAGATGTATACTTTTGTATTGTTGCTAAGATTCTGATATCCGTATACTGTATTTTTATCCGAATTGAGTTCCCCGTTCCGGGTATTGAGGATCAGATAAGCGGATTGATTACTATTTTCGAAATCGATGTAATAGATTCCTGCCTGATGCGACGGTGCATATTGGGCATGTATATTATAATCGTCGAGGTCGACACTGTAATAATATGGTTTTATGATTTCGTTGTCGTATCCGAAGTTGATTGTACTTTTTATATCTTCTACCGCTCCCTGATACGGGCTCAGATTAAAGGCAGAGCTTCCCCTATGGCTTGTGACGATCAGGGGAAGTCCTGCAATAGTATTGCCTGTATAATTCTCGCGTTCGGGATATACCCTGAGCATACTATTAGGTAAATGCACAGTCGGATAGGTTGGCACCAAAAGGTGACTTATGTTACCGATGTACGGATTTACATAGTCGACAGGCTGACTTTTGTTCTGGGCATTTATATTGTTTGTTAGTAAAAACAGTAAAATTAAGGTATAAGAGACGAATATACTTTTCTTCATATTTTGTAGGAATGTTATATTCAAATAATGGCCTATTCGATTTTAGGGTTAAAAAAATTGCTGAAAATGTTTGTACAAACATATGTCTATACTATTAACCGGGGTATTAATTAATTATTAATTGGCGCGAAAAGGAACACTTTTGTCTTGTCTGTATACCTCTAAGCTATCCGTTAAAGTATACAATAAGGTAAGTCATTGATGCTGGCGTGAAGTGTAATTGTGCTGAGGTATAGATTGTTAGGTTCTACTTAGCTGAAGAGAGCTTTTTAGTGGGTTTGTTTTCAATGAATAATTAAAATTTTGTATCTGATTATGAATAACTAATTTTATATAATTTTGTACTATGTGCGATACCTTAAAAGAAATAAGATGAAAATTACCATACTTTTTGTTTTTATTTTTTGTCCTTTCCTTACTATTATCTCACAATCCAAAGATATGGATAAAAGCTTTTCATATGGATTGAACTTTAAGTCTCATGAGGTAAATAAAGACGACAGGACTTCTCTTGATTTACTTCCCGATGGATTTTTAAAACTCTCAAAAGGATATACACTCGAATTTGATCTTAAACTTACCAACAGTAATCATACATACGGATATATATTCAGAATTATTGCAAATGATACTACAAGTCTGGATATGACGTCTTATCTGGGAAATAATCGCATCAATTTCATACTTAACGGCATACATAATACAAAAGCCTCATCGGAATATAAATACGAGCGCAAACAACTGGAAGGCAAATGGGTGAAAGTAAAGATAGAGGTTCGTGCAGGCTCAGTGACATTTTCCATAGATGGAGAAGAAATATTGATTGATACACCGGATAATTCATTGGGAATATCTACGATCGAAAAGATATACTTTGGGGCTAACAGGCATAAGTTTTTCTATACATCTGATGTTCCTCCTATGTCGGTAAAAAATATAGAAATCAAAGATGATAAAGGAAAAATTGTCCGTAGGTGGGATATGGGCAGGCATAATGTGGCTGCAGTATATGATGATACCAATGGATACAGGGCCACAGTATCGAATGGCATTTGGGAAATAGACCGGCATACAAACTGGAATAAGGAAATGAGTTTGATTACCAGGAATATTTATCCCCAGATTGCAACGGATTCTATTAATAACAGAGTATTTGTAGCTACAAATGATAGCTTATATATAATGCATCTGAAAAATAAGTCGGTACAACGTATAAAGGTCGGTGGAGGAAGACCTTTTCAGGGGGCATCCAGTTATCTTATTTATGACTATATAGCGGATAGGTTGGTCTCATACAGTATAAGCCATCCCGAACCGATGTTGTATAACTTTGATACGAACATGTGGTCGGGCAGCCCGTCGGATATGTCTTTGTATGTTCAGCACCACAACAGGTTTATATATCCGGATACAAACCAATTGGTGGTATTTGGCGGTTATGGACTGTATAGGTATAGCGCCGCTTTATCAACCTATGATTTGAACACAGGGCAGTGGGAAACAAATGATCTTATAGACCAACTAAGCCCCCGCTATTTGTCTTCGATGGGGTATCTGGGAGATGGACAGATCCTGATTTTTGGCGGATATGGGAGTAAGACCGGATTGCAGGAGGCTTCATCGTATAACCTTTATGATCTTCATTTGGTGGATACTAAGGCTAAAACCAGTAAGGAGCTGGGGACACTTGAGGGAATGCCGGAACCTTATGTTTTTGGTAATTCGATGATAATCGATGTGGGGGAGAATAAGTTTTATACTCTTGCTAACAGAAGCGATGTTTATAAATCCTCCATACGCCTGATGGAAGTGAATATGAATGACTTTTCTTACCGGTTCCTGTCCGATTCCATACCATACAATTTTCAGGATACCGAGTCTTTTTGCGATATGTTCAGGTATAAGAATTCCGCGATATATGCGGTTATATTACAAAGGACAGAAAGGGGTGCATTTGAAACCGGTATATATTCATTGCTTTATCCGCCATTATCACAAACTGATATTCTGCAGGTACCCGGTGCAAGGAATATATTCGGTAATTCTCCGGTAACTTATATAATTATAGGACTGTTAGTTATTATAATTCTTTTGGTAATTTATCTGTTAAGAAGGAATGGAACGGAGAGAACAGGATCGTCCTCTGTTGTGGATGATAAAGCGTTCGTTTCTGCCCCTGTATTGCCTCAGGTACCCCATGTACATAAAGAAAAGAAACGCTCAAAAATATCGTTACTGGGTGGCTTTCAAATTTTCGATAGGGGAGGGAATGATATAACAGGCTTCTTCACTCCGGTAATCAGGCAGATGTTTTTAATGTGCTTGCTTGAATATATTGCTACGGGAAAAGGGGTGACATCTGAGCGTTTGGATGAGGAGTTTTGGTTTGATATGGATAAAAATAAGGCTACTAATAACCGGAATGTGAATATCCGTAAACTGCGTCTCCTTTTGCAGGAAATCGGAGATGTCAGTATTCAGAAAGATAATAGCTACTGGCATGTAGAGATAGGTAAAGATACTACATGCGATTATGTGGCTGTAATGCATCTGCTACATGAGGTATCATCCGGCGATGGAGTAATAGATAAAGCTGTGATAGAAAAGATTATTGGAATTGCATCAGCTGGTTTGTTGTTGCCGAATATAGATAAGAGGTGGGTCGATAGATATCAGTCCGGTTATTCGGATCTGCTTATCACTACCTTACTGAAAGCGGCAAAAACAATAGAAATAAAAGATGATTTCCGCTTATTGGTAAAGTTGGCCGATGTAATACTTATTCATGATAGTATAGACGAAGATTCTGTGCAGATCAAATGCCGGAGTTTATATAAGTTAGGGCAAAAAGGTTTATCAAAACAATGCTATGATAAATTTTGTCTGGATTATAAGAATATCCTGAATGAAGAACCACAACTCAAATATGACTCTATTATCCTTTCGGAATAGAAAATGCCGATATCCCATTCTACATTGGCATACCGGCACATTATCTCATTAAATTATTATCCTATCTGGCTACCCGGAGTTACGTCTTTAGGCGGCTGTATCAATGATAGTGTTCCATCACTGTCTTCCACAGACAACAACATTCCCTGCGACTCCACGCCTTTCAGCTTGCGTGGTTCCAGGTTAGCCACAAAGCATACCTGTTTGCCTACAAGGTCTTCGGGTTTGTACCATGCTGCGATACCCGATATGATTGTACGTTTGCCCATTCCGTCGTCTATAAGGAATTGGAGCAGTTTATCAGCTTTCGGCACTTTTATGCATTCCAATACTTTGCCTACACGAAGGTCGAGTTTTGCAAAATCATCGAATGCTATATTTGCTTTCTGAGGGGCAACCTTTATCTCCACTGCCTGTTCATTGGCTTTCTTCGTGTCAAGTAACTTTTGTATTTGTTTTTCGATCGTTTCATCCTCTATCTTGGCAAATAACAGTTCCGAAGGGTTTAGCTGATGGCCAGCCGGCAATAGATCTATTCTGCCCAGTTGTTCCCATGTCAGATTATCTTTATTGATAAACTGCCGGATTTTCTGTACACTGAATGGTAGGAATGGTTCGAATGCAATAGACAAATTCGCTGTCAGCTGCAATGAAATATTCATAATGGTTTCCACGCTTGCCATATCTGTTTTAGCCACTTTCCACGGTTCGGTATCAGCCAGATACTTATTCCCTATACGGGCCAGGTTCATAGCTTCTTTCAGCGCGTCGCGGAAGCGGAATGTTTCGAGATACGACTCCACTACTTCTTTTACGTCGGCAAACTCTTTCAGGGTTTCTTTATCGTAGTCGGTCAACTCGTGTATCTGCGGGACTTTGTTGTCGAAATATTTTTGAGTAAGTACCAGCGCACGGTTGATGAAGTTTCCGAGTATGGCGACCAATTCGTTGTTGTTACGGGCTTGGAAGTCTTTCCACGTAAAGTCATTATCCTTAGTTTCAGGAGCATTTGCCGTAAGCACATAGCGCAGAATATCTTGCTGTCCCGGAAAATCTTCGAGGTATTCATGCAGCCATACAGCCCAGTTACGGGATGTGGATATTTTATCTCCTTCGAGATTCAGGAATTCATTTGCCGGAACGTTTTCAGGCAAAATAAACGAACCCTCTGCTTTGAGCATAGCAGGGAATACGATGCAATGGAATACGATATTGTCTTTACCGATGAAGTGAAGCAATTTTGTGTCTTCCGATTTCCACCATTTCTCCCAGCTGTCAGGCAATAATTCTTTTGTATTCGATATATAGCCGATAGGTGCATCGAACCATACATAAAGCACTTTTCCCTTGGCATCCGGCAGAGGAATAGGTACCCCCCAGTCGAGGTCCCGGCTTACGGCACGGGGTTGTAATCCCATATCCAGCCATGATTTGCATTGTCCGTATACATTCGATTTCCATTCCTTATGGTCTTCGAGTATCCACTGGCGAAGCCATGACTCGTGTTTATCGAGAGGCAGATACCAGTGTTTTGTTTCGCGCATTACAGGCGTTGAACCGGAAATTGTGGAACGGGGGTTTTTCAGGTCGGTAGGGCTTAAAGATGTTCCGCACGATTCGCACTGGTCTCCGTATGCGTTCGGATTGCCGCAATGCGGACATTCACCCATTATATAGCGGTCGGCAAGGAACATTTGCGCCTCTTCGTCGAAATATTGTTCGCTTGTCTTTTCTTCAAAATCTCCGTTTTGATATAGTTTGAGGAAAAAGTCAGAAGCCGTTTGCTTATGTATCTCCGAACTTGTACGTGAATAGATATCGAAAGATATGCCGAAGTCTTCAAACGACTTTTTGATTATGGCGTGATATTTATCTACGATATCCTGTGGCGTCACACCTTCTTTCTTGGCGCGTATGGTAATAGGTACGCCATGTTCGTCAGAACCTCCGATGTGTATTACTTCCTGGCCTTTCAGCCTGAGGTAACGCACATAAATGTCGGCAGGGATATAAACGCCTGCCAGATGTCCGATATGGACAGGCCCGTTGGCATAGGGGAGGGCCGATGTAACGAGGGTTCTTTTGAATTTCTTAGTCATATAGTATATTGTTTTATATTTTTTCAGAATATCAGGATGCAAAGATAGAAACTAAAAAGGAAAAGATATTTTTTTTATAAATTAATTCGTTTCTATTTTCCATGTTAAGAAGATTATATAAACAAATCGGACTGTCCGGGCGTTAACTAACCGGATATATGGATGCAGCTTTTTAACATTTTATTCATCTATATAGTATAAGTGATTAAATATAGGTATTAATTAAAAATAAGGAAAAATGAAGAACTTAACAAAAACAATGCTGACACTACTTTCGGCTGTAGTATTATTATCATTCACAACTTCAATGAATGCACAGGATAAAAAAATAGATTTAGATAAAGAACTGGCTGCCTTCCCTAAAGCAGAGGGTGATATGGTCAGGCATGTAATAGAGTTGAAAAAGAAGTCTGACGAATCTTTATACAAAGTAGAAATAATTCCGGGAAAAGTGATGAGCGTAGACTGTAATCATCACTCGCTTATGGGTAAACTGGAGGAAAAAGACCTGCAAGGTTGGGGATATACTTATTATGAGTTTACTTCCGACGGGCAAACCCGTTCTACAATGATGGCTTGTAACAAACCGAACGAAAACAGGTTTGTGAGCGGTCAGACTCTTATCGTAAGATACAACAGCAAATTACCGATTGTAGTATACGCGCCAAAGGGTTATGAGGTGAAATACAGGATATGGAAAGCTGATAAAGAAAAAAGTTCGGTAGAGAAGTAAGTGTTTCAATATAAAAGAAAGAGCCTGAATCTGTGTTGATTCAGGCTCTTTTATTTTTACAAACCCAGCGTCTTTTTCAAAGACTTATACCCACTCAGGCTTATGCGTACCTGTCCTCCGTTTTTCAGTTTCAGTAACTGGCTTTGCTTGTCATAGAGCTCTATCTGCGATATAAACTCTATATTGACTATGCTGGAACGGTGTACCCTTACAAATTTATCTTGTGGCAAACCGCTTTCGAACGATTTCATGGTTTGCTCCTTCAGGAATTTCCCTTTTGTAGAGTGTATCATTACATAATCGCCTTCGGCCTGTAGGTGTATGATTTCGGATACCAGCACTACATCTATCTTTTGCCCGTTTTTTACGGCGATACGTTCCAGTGTTTCATTATTTTCAGTTTCAATCACAGGCTCTTGTATATTGCCTGGGAGTTCCTTGTCTTCTTTCTCTTCCCCAATCGGTATCCCGGCAACTTTTTCCTCCGATGGGTACAATCGTGTAAATGTTGCTATTGTAAGACTGTATACGAGTAATGCCAGCACTACGCGGATAGGAACCATGTGTAGCAGGGCCGTCCATTCACCTTCGGGGAATACCATGTATAGAACCAGAAACTCGATACAGAGCCAGCAAGCTACAAAGAGGATGGCCAATGCGCTGTAATTGATAAGTTGTTGCCTTACCGGAAACGATGAAATATGACTGTATTGAGCTATATTCCTCAATAATAGGAGCAATACCGAAAGAATAATCCCCGATATGGCTGAATCTGTAGTCAACACAGATTCTGATACATCCACCAGCGATTTCATACATATGTATAAAATAATGGCTGCTGACAATGCTATGAGAATATGTATGTAAACCAGTTTGCGGTTTTCCATTTCACAGAGTATTAAGTGAAAGAAAGTATTTGATGCAACATTGTTTAATAGTAACCGCCTATTACTGTTGCAGATACAAAAGTAAATAAATAGGTATGAGACCTTAGTTTCTTATTTCACCGCTTCCGAACATGGCACTCCCTTTGATTACCAGACGTGGCATACCGGTTTCTCTTATTTTTTCACTGAAATGGTATCTTTTATCTTCGAAAGAACCCAGCAAGGAGTTGCTTTTTAATTCTACAGCCCAGTCGGATGGAATATAGATGACAATACTGCCGAACATCACATTGGCTTCGAGTACGCCCGCGAATTCGCTAAGATTTGCCCGGCGCAAGTCTATAATCAGTTCTCCGAACATCACATTGGCTTCTCCTCCTTTAAAATTCTGAGAGAGGACGATTTGCTCAGATCCGCCAAACATCAGGTTCTTGTCAATATAGTCGGCACTGTTTTGTTCTGCCGGATTGAAGTGATCATTTGTAGACTCATATTTGTATTCTTTTCGATGGCTCTTTTTCGCAGAGGGGAATGAGCGGCTTATTACTAAAAGAATACCGCCGGCAATAAGCAGGACCGGCCAGTATGTTTTGATATCTATATCGAACCGCACAAAATATTCGGGAAATACATTGCACAGAACAGGGTAAATAAAAAAAGTACCGACAGCCAGAAGAACGAAACCTCCCACATATTGTCTTTTCAGTAACGTCCATATACCTAATACAATCAGAAGCATTTGCCATGATATCAGTATCCGTTTGTATTCTGTAGGTATAATGCCCAAATTGAGGAACAGGTACACTCCTCCAAAAAGAATTAAAAAGAGGGCAAATCCGATACCATTACCATTGCTATTTCCTCTTTTAAACAGGTGTTTATCTTTAAAGTTTCTTTCCATAAGAATGCGTTTTATTAGTTTCTGATGTAAAAGTACATTTGTTGAAGTTAACAGGCAATGATAAATCGACAAACAAATACTATTTCCCGACGAGCGAGGAATAAATAACTGCAAATATTATTTCAGCTGTTTCACTCTGAATCCATTCTGCAAGCTGTTTCCCCTGGCTTCCACTGTTTTTATATCCTGCATTTTCCATTCTTCGGCAATGGCCGCATCTCCTGTACACGGAAATATGCCAAAGCAAGAACCGGTCCTTTGAGTGGTTATATAGATCGTGATGCTATCGTTGATTTTATAGGGGATTATTTCGAAGGTCAGGTTATGCGATGTCTTTTCAAACAGGGCTGAATCCTCCATTTTATATTCTGCCGGATAAGGGCGATAAAGCATTACCAAAACATAATCCTTTATATTTCTTTCTTTTAAAGCGTGGTAATACTGACTGCCGGCTTTGGCGAAAGATATGAAAATGAGCATGGTAAAACCTGCAATAATAATGTTTCCCGTTTTTGCCCCCATTCTTTTATTGTCTTTCAGTATCAAGGAAATGGCAAAAAACAGCATGGCGAATATTACTCCCGCGCAAAACCTGAAATCGCGAGCCGTCAAAAGCCAATATATCATATTTATACTTAATACAACGAAAATGAAATACATATATGCAGGGGTGTTTCCTTTCTTTCGGATATACCAAAAGCCTGTAATAAAGACAGCGATAACCGACAGGAAGAAATAAGTTGTCCATGACAGGAAAAAAGTAGAGAACGTAAGGTTTTCCAGATAATGGGGTATAGCATAGCCGAAACCTCCGTTGCCGATTTCACTGATGTATTCACGTTGTTTGATAAGGACATATTGCGGCACTTTCCAGTCGAAGGAAAACAAATCTATTTCTCCTAACGGATACACCAGATAGCCTGTAATGATTACATTCCGTATGAGCCAAAGTACGATGACAGCCATAGCACTGAGACACGGAAATAGCATTTCTTTATATTTCTTTTCTTTGGCCAGTTGGTAAATTACATACAAGCTAATCAGGCAGAGCGGAGCGAAGAGTAGTTTATACGTTACCAGACTGATGATAACAAATATATACAACAACGGCTTTTTTCTCAGATTGTCCGGATATAATATCAGGCTCGATATAAGATAGAAGACGGCCAGATTAGGAATTGTATCGGTAGAAGTATCTGCAATGCCTTCTTTCGAAAAATAAAATAAGAGAAAGTATAAAACGAGCAGAATCAGGCGCTTAATTTCGAATCGGCTATTTATTGTTTCATATAATATCCATATGGCCAGTAGTATAGCCAATGCGCTCTGTAAACCATAAACAGGTTGCCCGAACAGGAAACGTAATGTAAATATGGAGCTAATCAACAGATAATTGGAGTTGAATCCCAATCTGTCTTCGAAATTCCCCAATCCGGGAATAACGGCAAAATCTTCATTCCACCGGATATTTTGGTAATGGTAATAATTGGGGTCGAAACTGAGGAAGGACGAATAGAGGCACAGGATGCAGAACGAAAACAAAGCCAGAGCTATAATGAATAACCGGATAATAGAAAGTCCCTGTATCTTTTTTAGAACGCCATTAACCGTTTTTTGCAAGTGCTTTTTCCTGAAAACCCAATATATAATCAATAAACCTAAAAACGTAAATAATACAAATTGATTAGACGGGATAAATAGCGACGATAATGATAAGGGAATGAGAATGGCGCACATCCCGATAAGGAAGCGGTCAGTCAAAGAATAATTTGATTTACTTCGGCATAAGGCTTGATATAAGTATATGAAAAAGTCCCCTGTGGAAAACAGGACGAATAAAATAATAAGCCAGGATACGAGTATTGCAATCATTATTTAGCCGGAATCGTTAAGGCTACAAACCTATTTGTTACTTTGAAAAGTAAAAACGGAAAGTCGCCCTTATTTTTCATAGTAGGCAAATATATAAAATATTTATTGATGTATTGTCGGCCGTATAGGGCAAAAAATAGTAAAGCTATAACTACGCAATATATGGACACGCGACGTCTGTGCGAGCAGGGGATTCCGTTTGCCCTAATTTAGAATGCCATGTTATTTATTATACGTTACTAAATTATTTTATATACTTTTGATACATGGTTTATTTTCCTATTGTTATATTTTATATCTTCTTTGGAATAGGTGCTGGGATCCGTTATTTATACTTCCGATTAATAGGGAAGAGAAGGAAATATGAGACCATTATAGCTCCTAATCTCCAAAGTCTTTGGAATTTTCTGTTATCTTTTCTTATTATAGCGGTAATCTTATTTTTGGTATATCAATGCAGTGTTCGTACAATAAAAAGGGACGATGTGCCAATAGAAGTTTTGATGAACAAAAAATATTAAATCCATTTTTCCATCCACCTACGCGCTGCTTCCGCGCGATTGCATCGCGTGGTAATACCGCCACCTATTTACAACAGCAAAACTGATGAAATATATATCATCCGGATTTTTGAATTTATAATTACGACTCATACTATCTGTCATTTTCTTTTTACTTATATATTACCACGCGATACAATCGCGCGGCAGCAGGGGAAAAAAATTATATTACTTCGTATAGAAATCGCTTTAATATATTAAGTTGGTAAAGAATATTTTCTTTGGTTGTTTTCATTTTGTCATTGACACTTCTATCATATTGGCAGAGATCATGTTTTGAATCATATATATATATCTGTATATGAAATCCTATGTCCCCACCAATTTCAACTGCTATATTGCAATCAACAAACTCTATATTCCAATATGGACCATATGAATTACTCGATTTAAGATGAAATTTGGGTAATTCTTTTAAAAAGAATTGTTTTGTTATGTATATCCATTCATTTTCTACCATATTGTGTTCCATAAATTCATCTGCTCACCTGCTCGCACGGGACATCCGCGCGAACTTCAAATTTATCAAAAAAACTTTATCTATATAAGAAACTAATTATTAAACATTAATATTTAAGCCTTATGAAGTATAAAGAAAAAATCGCAACAGAGATTATCCGGATGATAGAGCAGGACTTATGCAGCATATCAGAAATCTGCAAATCATTTAAAATCAGCCGTAAGACATTTTATGAATGGAAAAAAGAAAAGCCCGAATTTAAAGAAGCAGTGGAAGAAGCCATCGACCACCGCGAAGATGTGATGATAGCCTCGGCTCGTATAGGTCTGAAACAACTGCTCGAGGGATACGTGCAGAAAAAAGAGAAGATCACCTATGTCCCCGACAAAAACGATCCTGTAAACGATGTGGAGAAATGCCGCGTAGTGGAAAAGAAATTCTGCCCGCCAAGTATCCGCGCTATAAAGTATGTACTCGACCGAGAAGAAAGGAAGAAAGATAAAGACCGGTTACTGGCATCGGAACGCCGTCCGCTGGTGATTGAAGTGCAAGACGAGGAAACCAGGCGTCAACTGATGATATTACAGGAGAACGGCTTCCGTCCGGGCGGCTCGCTTAATGCGGAGGTAGTGGCGGCTGTGGATAGGAAACTGGAAGAAGAACTAAAAGTGAAAAGTGAAAAATTAAAAGTGAAAAATGGGCAAGAGCAGGCAGAGCAAGGGCAAGTTATGGAACAGCCGCCTGTTGCTCAACCATCCGCCGCTCCGGTAGAGAAACCCAAGGTGAATCTTTATCCGTTTCTGCCTCCGGGATATACATCGAGAACGGATTGAGGAAGGGGGAAAGTAGTAAGTAATGAGTAGTAAGTTGAAAGTTATATGAGATACGAGTAGACGAGATACAAGTTATTAACTGCTTATTGTTTGCTGATACATGTGTTACCTTTGTTACTTTTTGGGAAAACTGTAGGGGCGGAATATCTTCCGCCCGAAATAGAAAAAGGTCTGCGGGCGGAAAATATTCCGCCCCTACAAAAGAATGCAAAAACTGTAACCTTTGTTACCTTTTCAATCAGTTGAAAGTTGACAATGGACAGTTGACAGTGGTCGATAAAATAAAGAGTTTCTAATTATTAATTCTTAATTATTAATTGCTTTCTGTGTTACTTTTGTTACCTTTTACTTTCTATGGTCTTCTCTTTTGGGATTAAGGGCTGTTAACAGGAAATATGTCTGATAAAAAGAATCTGAAACAATGGGCGGGACTTAAAATATTTTTAACTTTGTAACTCGAATATTGTTATTAAACATACGGAAATAATAAAATAGGTCTGTGACCTGAAAAAACAGATAGAATGTTGACGCTGAAAACCATTAGTGAGAATCCGGAGCTGGTTATTAAAAAGCTGGCTAAGAAACATTTCGACGGAAAAGAAATAATAGAGAAAGTACTGGATATAGACCAGACCAGAAAGAAAACGCAAACAACACTTGACGCAAGCCTCGCCGAATCCAATAACTTATCCAAACATATCGGGCAACTGATGAAGGAAGGGAAAAAAACTGAAGCCGAAGCCGCAAAAAACAGGGTGTCGGAATTGAAAGGCGAAAATAAAATACTAGAGGATGCTTTGCGTCAGGCCGAACAGGATTTGCAGGATTTATTGGTACTTATACCCAATCTTCCCGCCGATGAGGTACCCGAAGGGCGCACACCTGAAGATAATGTAGTGGAACGTACTGGGGGTGTCATTCCCGATTTGGGGGAAGATGCCCTTCCTCACTGGGATCTGGCGAAGAAGTATGATTTGATAGATTTCGAACTTGGTGTAAAGATATCGGGGGCAGGTTTTCCTGTTTATAAAGGAAAAGGAGCGCGCCTGCAACGTGCATTGATTAATTATTTTCTGGATAAGGCTCGCGAAGCCGGATATCTCGAAGTACAGCCTCCGTATGTGGTAAATGCCGCGTCTGGCTACGGTACAGGCCAGTTGCCGGACAAAGAAGGTCAGATGTATCACGCTACTGTAGATGATTTATATTTGATACCGACGGCAGAAGTTCCGGTAACAAATATTTATCGTGATGTAATTTTGGAAGAGAAGGATTTTCCTGTGATGAACACTGCATATTCGGCTTGTTTTCGTCGTGAAGCAGGTTCATATGGAAAAGACGTAAGAGGACTGAATCGTTTACATCAGTTCGATAAGGTGGAGATTGTGCGTATCGATAAACCGGAACATTCTTATCAATCGCTGAAAGAAATGGTTGCTCATGTTCAGTCATTGGTAGAAGAGTTGGGCTTGCCTTGGCGTATTCTTCGTCTGTGTGGCGGAGATATGAGTTTTACTTCAGCTCTTACATTCGACTTCGAAGTATTCTCTGCGGCACAACAACGATGGCTGGAAGTAAGTTCTGTATCTAATTTCGAAAGCTATCAGGCCAACCGTTTGAAATGCCGTTACCGTGACGCCGATAAAAAAATACAGTTGGTGCATACTCTGAACGGAAGTGCTTTGGCTTTGCCGCGTATAGTTGCCGCTTTATTGGAAAATAATCAAACGCCCGAAGGTATTCGTATACCGGACGCATTGGTACCGTATACCGGTTTTGAATTTATTAATTAAAGTGAAAAAGGAACTATTTGAGTCAAGAAACTGTTATTTTAAATAGTTAATGTATTATTTTTGTGCTAATTGTTAAAACTAAGATAATTATAAAAAGTTATGAATAAAAAATTAATTGGAATCGGATTGGCTATTGCCTTTGTTATAGGTTTTGGTTCATGTAAGCCAAAGCAGAGTGCCTATAAATCGGTATACGAGGCAGCTAAAGAAAGGGATGTGGAAGATAATACAACATCGGCTGCTGTTTCTAAACCGGCAGAAACCACGCCAACATATACTGCGAGTACGAATGAATCTGTACGAAAAGAGAAAGTTACTCCGGTATATGAAAGCGATGCAGCAGGGTTGAAAGCATATAGTGTTGTAGTTGCTGCTATGGCAATGAAGCCCGGAGCAGAATCATTGAAAGAAAGATTCGGAAACGATGGTTACAATATTATTCTGGCTCGTAACGAACAGGGTATGTACCGTGTGATTATTGCAAGTTACGATTCTAAAGAGCAAGCTGTAGCAAAGAAAAATGAAATTTTAGCAAAATATGCGGAATTGGGAGAACCTTCGACATTGAAAGCTAAATATGGTATCCCATTCAATGACTGGTGGATACTTCAGAGAGAATACTAATTCAACAGATAAATAGTATAAGGCAGGGGGAGCAATTAATGTTTTCCCTGTTTTTTTGTTATCTTGTTCAAAAAAAATTATCTATATGTGAGGGGTTAAGAGAAACCCTTTCAGAACTCCTGAAATTGTTATGTAATTGTGAATAATCAAAAGTTTAAAGAAGCGGTTAATCTTACCAAGTTAAAAGTGGTGTAGTTTTGTAACTTTCTTTGTATAAGAATATTGTTTCCTTTTGTTTTTTTCTATCTTTGCATATCAAACAGCAATAAAGACTTACTATTTCATTCGCAAAACACATAGATTTTATGAAAATATCGGTACACACAACTTTACTTTTAGCTTTTATCTTTCTTGCTTTACCATGCAAATCCCAGAAAAATCAAGATAAAAAATATAAAAGTTTTTATCGTTCAGTGAATAAAGCACATGGAGAAATGCCGGTGCAAACCAGCCGGGTTGCAGACCCGGATATTATAATCGAAAAAATTACAGTAGCCGAGTTAGACTCTGTGATGAAAAATCTGGCAGGAGTAACGGATATCATGCAGGGCGGAAAATCGTTATTGCATCCGGTTGTTACATTGGAATTGGATCCTCATTCTTCAGCTTCTCAGGCTCTATTTGGCTGTGTTGAAACTTTAGACAGGGTTCCTGAAGTTGGGAAAGGCTCTCCGGAACCGAAAATTCAGAGTTTCCCGATGGTGAAGAAAACCCGGATGGTTGCCACAGTTACACCTCCTCCTGCGAAAAAGACTACAGAACCCGCGCGTGCGACTATAACGCCGTCGGGTACGACAACTGCTCCCGTAGCTGCAGCATCGAAAGCTGCCACAACTGCTCCGAAAACAGAAACGGCAACACCAGCATCAAAACCATCGACATCATTTCGTGCGTTCAATGATTCAGACTGGAAGCTGTTCCGTTCTGTGGATGTGAAATTGGTAGATGAGGCAGATAACGGATATATGAAGAAGTATGCTATTGTGCTGGGGACTTTCAAGAGCCTGAACAATGCTGAATTCATTAAGCGGACATTTAATGGATTAGGAGAACGTTCTACTGTAGCGAAGAGTAATCAGGGAATATATTATGCCTTGTTAGGTAGTTATGATTCTGAGACAGATGCTATTCAAAAACTGGAAGAAGTAACAAAAAAATATACAGAAGGAGTTTCAAAGACAAGGCGTATAAGCCGTTTTGGAATACCTCTCGACGATTTATGGATTTTGATACTTAAATAAGCGAATTAGAATAAATTGAAAGAATGAGGATTAAATTCTTGGGGACAGGGACGTCTACAGGAGTACCTGAAATAGGATGTCGATGCGAGGTATGTACCTCCGATAATATAAAAGACAGACGCTTACGAGCGTCTGTCTTGGTGAGTATAGATGACACAAGATTGTTGATTGATTGTGGCCCTGATTTCAGAGAGCAGATTATACATGAGGAATTTGCTGCTATCGATGGAGTATTGCTTACGCATGAGCACTACGACCATGTTGGAGGATTAGATGATTTGCGGCCGTTTTGCAAATTTGCAGATGTTGATATTTACGCCAATGATATTACATTAGATGCTCTAAGGAAGCGTACTCCTTATTTTTTTCTGGAACATAAGTATCCGGGGGTTCCTGCATTATTGTTACATGAAGTAGATAAGGATAGATCTTTTATAATCAAGAATGTGGAGGTGCAGCCTATCGGTGTTATGCATTATAAACTCCCTATTCTGGGTTATCGTATCGGTAAATTTGCATATCTCACCGATGTGAAATTTATTCCGGAAGAAGAGTATTCCAAATTGGAGGGCGTGGATATATTGGTCATAAATGCATTACGCATGGGAGAACATATATCACATCTGAGCCTGTCGCAAGCATTGGAGGAAATTGAGAAGATAGCACCTAAGAGGGCTTACCTTATCCACATGTCGCATGGCATAGGTTTACATGATGTGGTGCAGCGAACTCTGCCTGAGAATGTATTCTTATCCTATGACGGGCTGGAGGTATTTATATAGTGATAGGATATTTATAATTCCTCGTCTTTCTTCTTTCTGACAGTCCAGCCGAATCCTCCGATTTTATTGCCCAGTTCGTAATACTGGCCGTGTGAATAAGCTATGGGATTTGCATCTTCGAGACTGAATTTGCCCGTTGTGCTGTCAATGTACTTCTCATCGGCTTTCACGTTTACTACGTCGGCAATAAACATATCGTGTGAACCGAGACTAAGTATTTCTTTTACCCGACACTCTATATTTAAAGGTGATTCTTCAATGATTGGGGCCTGTACTACAGAAGCTTTTCCTGCAGTCAGTTTCATCTCTTCAAATTTATTGAAGTCTTTGCCTGACCTGACACCGCACCAGTCTGTTGCATAAGCCAGTTCTTCGGTGGTGATGTTTATCACAAACTCCATATCCCGTTTGATGATATTATAGGAGTGACGCTCGGGGCGAACAGATATATAGCACATTGGCGGATTGGTGCATATCGTTCCCAGCCAGCTGAGGGTAATGATATTATACTCATCCGGATGACTTCCACAACTAATCATGGCAGCAGGCAAGGGGTATATAAGAGTTCCCGGTTTCCAGTCTTGTTTCATTTCAGGATAATCTCGTCTTTCTTTATTTTTACACTGCAATAATGGCATTGCAACTCAATATTCTCTCTGTCGATAACATCGAATTTTGTAGGCATGGGTTCATTGTTGGTAATACATTTGGGGTTGTTACACTTCATTATGCCCTTTATCTTCTGAGGGAGGATAACTCGTTTCTTCTCCACGACTGTATAGTCTTTAATAATGTTTAATACAACATTAGGCGCAATCAGGGCTATCTTGTTAATGACTTCTTCTTCAAAGAATTTGTCCGAAATCTTGATGATGCCTTTGGTATTCATCTTTTTGCTCTCCAGATTATTGCCTATGGTAATAGGATTGCTTAGCTTTTCAAGTTCGAGTAGTGAAACTACTTTGAAAACTACATTTGAAGGTATATGGTCTATAGCTGTGCCATTGCAGAGAGCAGCTACCTGTAATTCTTTCCTTTGTTCTTTCATGTCTTTAATTGCAATTATTCTACATTAATATTCAATGCATCACATATAACGGCTTCGCGGGTGAATACTCCGTTCTTTGCCTGCTCAAAATAGTAGGCCTTAGGGCTGTCGTCCACATCCTGTTGTATTTCATTGACACGAGGAAGGGGATGCAGTATTCTCAGGTTCTCTTTAGTTTCTGCTATCATATCTTTCTTGAGAATATACACATTCTTGACTTTTTCATACTCCATCAGGTCTGTGAAGCGTTCGCGTTGTACACGGGTCATGTAGAGTATGTCTGCATTGTTTATTACTTCGGGAGAGAAGTCTGTGTATTCTTCGTACTTGATATTGTGCGAATCACAGAAATTTTTGTATGTCTCAGGTAGTCTTAACTCTTCAGGGGCTACAAAGTTGAATGTAGGATTGAAGTGTGACATCCCGATTATAAGAGAGTGCACGGTGCGTCCGTATTTCAAATCTCCGACCACTGTTAGTTCGAGATTCTCCAAAGTGCCCTGCGTTTTAAATATAGAGTAGAGGTCGAGCATCGTTTGTGTCGGATGCTGGTTGGCTCCGTCCCCTGCATTGATGATTGGTATAGAAGATACTTCCGAAGCGTAGCGTGCAGCTCCTTCCAGATGATGGCGCATAATAATGATATCGGCATAATTATTTACCATGGCAATCGTATCTTTGAGGGTTTCCCCTTTCGAAGAACTGGTCGTTGCAGCATCGGAAAAGCCAATAATGCGTCCCCCCAGTCTGTTTACCGCAGTTTCAAAGCTAAGGCGTGTACGCGTAGAGGGTTCGAAGAAAAGGGTGGCACAGACTTTTCCTTCCAGTAATCTTCGGTTAGGGTTTTCATCAAACTTTTTAGTCAGATTGATTATTCTCAGAATATCTTCTCTGGAATAATCAGTAATGGATACCAGGCTTTTGTTGCACATATATTTAATCCGGTTTTTAAGGTCACAGACCTATTTATTACTTTATTAAGTTTAAATGCGATAACTAATTCTACTGAGATAATATATTATTAAGAACTTTGTTGATATCAAAAAAATCCCCGAAAAAGAGAACTTTTTCGAGGATAAATTATCTATATATTAAAATCGTTATTACAAATAAATAGATTGTCTTCGGGTATAAAATGATGATCTCGCATATATTTTCTCATGACAATCTTTATTATATTATTGTTCAAAGATAGATACTTTTTTTGAGATAATTGATTTGTTTTACAGTAAAAAAAAGAAGCCTCAAAAATAGAGGCTTCTGATTATATCTGATCACATTTCCAGATCCACATCGAACAGTTCGTGCCAAGGCAACCCTTGTTTATTCAACTGTTCCATAAACGGATCCGGATTAAATTCTTCTACGTTATATACTCCCGGTTTGCGCCAGAGGCCTTTCATAAACATGATTGCTCCTATGGTTGCCGGTACACCTGTAGTATAACTTACCCCTTGTGCGCCAGTTTCTTTATAGGCTGCTTCGTGGGAGCAATTGTTATAGACATAATATGTACGTTCTTTTCCATCTTTAATACCTTTGATACGGCATCCGATAGATGTTTCGCCTGTGTAATTTTCTCCGAGTTCTCCCGGGTCAGGCAATACAGCTTTCAGAAACTGGATAGGTACGATTTCCACTCCGTTGTAAATAATAGGATTGATACGCGCCATACCTATATTCTGTATGACACGCAAATGTGTGAGATACTCTTGTCCGAATGTCATCCAGAAACGGGCACGTCTCAGTGTAGGGAAGTTTTTCACGAGTGACTCCAATTCTTCATGATAGATCACATACGATTCCTTTGGGCCGATATTAGGGTAATTCAATGGCTTATGTATGGCATGAGGCTCTGTCTCCACCCATTTACCATCTTCCCAGTATTTACCTTTCTGGGTAACTTCACGTATATTAATTTCCGGGTTGAAGTTCGTTGCAAAAGCTTTTCCATGATCACCAGCGTTACAATCTACGATGTCGAGGTAATGTATCTCGTCGAAGTGATGTTTGGCGGCATAGGCTGTAAATACACTGGTTACTCCGGGATCGAACCCGCAACCAAGGATTGCTGTAAGTCCGGCTTCTTTAAATTTTTCTTGATAAGCCCATTGCCAGCTATATTCATATTTAGCTTCTTCTTTCGGTTCGTAATTAGCTGTGTCCAGATAATTGACACCGCAAGCAAGGCAGGCATCCATAATTGTAAGGTCCTGATAAGGCAATGCGACATTGATAACCAGTTCCGGTTTGAAAGAATTAAATAGCCTCTTCAAATCTTCAACATTGTCGGCATCAACCTGTGCTGTCTGTATTTTATTTCCACCTATGGCTTCAGCAATAGCGTCACATTTCGATTTTGTACGGCTGGCCAGCATTATTTCGGTGAAGACATCCTTGTTTTGGGCAACTTTGTGCGCCACAACTGTGCCAACACCTCCGGCTCCGATAATTAAAACTTTTCCCATTTCTTTATTTTAAGACGATTATTTTATAATGAATAAATTCGCTTTACAAAAATACGATTAAAAATGATAAATAGAAAGTATCTGTTTCCCGATTTAAAAACAGGTTTATTTATTATTGAAATATCCTTCCGGATACTTCTTTCGATGCTCGATAAGGTATTGCTCTATATATTTTCCGGTATTCTCGTTCAGTATATTTGTATACTCTTCCTTTGTCCTGAATCCATCCTGTAGGGTTTTGCCCCTGAGTTCTATTGTTTCTATACTTTGCATCTTATTTCCTGTATAAGGATAGAATGGTAAACCTTGTGGGTTTGTGGAGGGCAGTTTATCGTAAGTAGCGGCATATGGATTCTTTGTAAGGTAGATAGTCGTGTTTCCCATTTTGTACTCATCAAATGTATCTTCTTTAAGATTAGCAGGAAGAAACATAAGACCTTTCAACCTATCTGCTTTGTAAGCAGAAAGTATATTCTGTTGTTTTATCCAAATGCAGAAGAATAGTAACCCCAGTATAAGGATGGGCGTGATTATTTTACCTGCATTCGTAAATAATACATTCAGTTTATTTATTACAGACAAGGATATGCATATTAAAAGGAATGCGCAACCGAATA
The DNA here is from genome assembly GCF_000213555.1 of Dysgonomonas gadei ATCC BAA-286. Lineage (GTDB taxonomy): Bacteria > Bacteroidota > Bacteroidia > Bacteroidales > Dysgonomonadaceae > Dysgonomonas > Dysgonomonas gadei. The sequence continues at coordinate 130,961 of NZ_GL891983.1, read as the reverse complement.
TATATCCATTCATAAACCTGAAATCGGGAGCTGATATTAACCCGAAAATGATACATGAAACAGATACCCCATATATAAAGTACAAGTTCTTGTTGATACTCTTCTTATGAAATAAGCAGTATAATATAAAAGTAGGTGAGACGAGCACGGTTGCAAAGATGAGGAGATTTATGCAGAGGCTTCCAAAGATAACGATATTGCCTCTCAGCCCTACATCAAATACCATCCCTATCGTCTCTATATCAAAGATATATTTTGCCCACTCATATATATGGATCTTCTGTAGAACAAGTGCGGTTTGGGGCATCTTCCAGTCAAAATTGAATAAATCGATCTGATATACCGGATAAACCAGATACCCAGTTATTATTACATTCCTTATGCACCAGAACGATATTATCAGGAAGAAAGCCGAAAGGAGAAATGTTATTATACGGTTTTTATGCTGCTTGATCAATCCCAAAAGTATGATAAGACATACCAGGCAAAATATAGCAGACGATAATTTATATGTGATAAGTGTAATTGGCAGAATGAAGGCTAGTAAAGGCTTTTCGTTTATCCATCCGGGATTCAGTGAAGTTCTCGCTATATAATAGAATAGGCAGAGGAATGGGATAATGTCCGTACTGGTATCCGATAACATGTATCCGTCTATAGGGACTATGCAAAGGAATAAGATTAATAATATGAGGAATTTTAAACTGCCTTTCGATGCTGAAATGTTAAATATTATTATCCAGCATAGTATGAGCGCATATAATAGAGACTGCACTGTATATACTGCTTCTCCAAAAATGAAACGGAAGGAGAAGATGGCAGATAATAGCAAATAATTCGAATTGAACCCGAATCTGTCTTCCAGATTCCCCAAGCCGGGAACAGCGCTGTATTCTTCATTCCACCTTATATTCTGTTGATGATAAAGAATGGAGTCGAAGAAGCCTGACGGAAAAAGTATATATATCAGGATAGCTATAAAGACTATCGGGAATAGTATTTTGTGTATAGGCTTAAGGTTCTTTACCATATTAGTAAAGGTAATGATGTACGATCTGAGCCTGTTGCGTTGAATCAGCCAGTATGTAATGGTGATAATACCAAAAGTAAATAATATATAATGATTGGACGGTAACCAGATCGACGTGAGGGATAATATGGCAGAAACAAAGCAAATGCCCAGAATGAAAGTGTCCAGAAAACCGTAGCGTTCCTTTGTCCGGCATATCTTATTATACAGGAAGATTAGTATATCCCCTGCCGAAAATAAGATATAGAATATTATACTCCACGATAGTAAGACTGCAAGCATTATATCATATTATTAATCACTCATGTAAAATATCTCTAAGCTCAAAATTACAGATAGCGTATTTTTAACTATTTAAAACATTGTAGTTAACTAAAGTTTAAAAGTGATAAGTGTACTTATTTTTTTTGTTGGCAAAATTACTATTAAAAATTAATATATCTATATTTGTTCCCGACATTTATAGAGGAGTCTGGTGCCACAAATTATACAGAAAGATCTTCAATATTTACTGATTCTTCAAAAGTTTTATTAATTTTAGAACTTTTATAAAAAGTGGTAGGGAGTTGCAAGGGCAATTCTTCGAGGCTTGCATAGTGCATATTTTTTAAAGACGGAAATAATAGAAAATAAATAATAAATAGAAAGCTTATGTCACAAATTGTTGGGCATGTATCTCAAATAATCGGACCTGTGGTGGATGTGTTTTTCGACACAGCCAATCCGGCACTCAATCTTCCGAATATTAACGATGCCCTTGAAATTAAAAGGCCTGATGGTCGTTCTTTGATTCTCGAAGTTAAACAACACATAGGCGAAGACACTGTACGTGCCGTAGCTATGGATAGTACCGACGGTTTGAGCCGGGGACTGGATGTAATACCTTTGGGTTCACCTATCAGAATGCCTGCCGGAGATCAGGTAAAAGGCCGGCTGATGAACGTTGTCGGTGATGCCATTGATGGTATGAGTACTTTGGATAAGGCGAATGGGAATCCTATCCACAGGGAACCTCCGAAATTTGAAGAACTACAGACTACACGCGAAGTTCTTTTCACAGGGATTAAAGTTGTGGACTTGCTGGCGCCATATGCAAAAGGAGGTAAAGTGGGTTTGTTCGGTGGAGCCGGGGTGGGCAAGACCGTACTGATTATGGAGCTTATTAACAATATTGCAAAAAAACATAACGGTTATTCCGTATTTGCAGGGGTAGGGGAACGTACCCGTGAAGGAAATGACCTGTTGCGTGAAATGATAGAGTCGAAAGTTGTACGTTACGGAGAAGAGTTTGAAAAAAGCATGGAAGAAGGGCATTGGGATTTGTCGAAAGTAGATCCTAAGGAACTTGAAAAATCCCAGATTTCACTTGTGTTCGGACAGATGAACGAACCTCCGGGAGCACGTGCCGACGTAGCCCTTTCGGGACTGACTATAGCGGAATCGTTTCGCGATGCAAAATCAGACGGACCAAAAGATATCCTTTTATTTATTGATAATATATTCCGTTTTACACAAGCCGGTTCGGAAGTTTCGGCCTTGTTGGGGCGTATGCCTTCGGCAGTGGGTTACCAGCCTACTCTTGCTACGGAGATGGGGGCGATGCAGGAACGCATTACTTCTACTAAGAATGGGTCTATTACTTCGGTACAGGCTGTATATGTGCCTGCCGATGACTTGACCGACCCTGCGCCTGCGACAACATTCTCCCACTTGGATGCTACGACCGTTCTCGACCGTAAGATTACCGAAATGGGTATTTATCCGGCAGTGGACCCGCTGGGTTCTACTTCCCGAAGCCTAGACCCTATCGTTGTAGGGCAAGAGCATTACGATACAGCCCAACGGGTGAAAGAAATACTTCAGCGCAACAAGGAATTACAGGATATTATTGCCATTCTGGGTATGGAAGAACTTTCCGATGAGGACAGGCAAACTGTGAACCGCGCAAGACGTATCCAACGTTTCTTGTCTCAGCCGTTCAATGTGGCAGAACAATTTACCGGAGTACCGGGTGTGATCGTCGATATTCAGGATACTATCAAAGGTTTCCAGCGGATATTGGACGGAGAAGTGGATTACTTGCCTGAACAGGCGTTTTTGAATGTAGGAACAATCGAAGATGCTATAGAAAAAGGCAAGAAAATACTGGCTCAGGCGGCGGAATAATTTACTAATTGAAAATATGAAAAAAACAGAACTCCAACTTAATATTATATCAGCCGAAAAGAAACTGTTTTCGGGTGCTGTGGCTTCGGTAGTCATACCCGGTATATCGGGTAGCTTCGGAGTTTATCCCGACCATGCACCGTTGATTTCACCATTGAAAGAAGGTGTAATTATTTACACGGTCGGCGGATCGGAAAAAACAGTAGAGGTGAATGGCGGTATAGCAGAAGTAAACAACGGAGTTGTGACAATTTGCGTAGCTTAAAGAATGGACTTTTTTAAAGCCAAATTAATTACTTCGTTACTGGCGTTCGGCCTTATTGCAGGGGCTTTGATTGGTGCTTTGTTGTACTATCAGTTTCCGCAGTATTATCCGCACTGGTACGAAGGCATTTTGCTCTTTTTCCTGTTGTTGGAATCTTTGATTCTCGTCTATGTAGAATCATCGAGCCGGAAGGCAACTTCGCGGCAGATGCTGAATACATATATGCTGACAAAGGTGATAAAGATATTTGCTGCACTCATTTTTGTTGGGGCATATGCAATTATCGTCAAGGAAAATATAAAGAGTTTCGTTCTTATTTTTATGATTTTCTATCTTTTGTTTCTGGCTTTTGAAGCCTATTTGTTCACCAGGATAGAAAAACGGATAAAGAAAAAACAACAATAGTATATGAAACACTATTTGAAATATGTTATAGCCCTGGCTTTTCTGTTCACAGTGGCAGGTATACAGCCTGTAGCTGCAGAAGAAGGACATGAAGCTAAGGTAGAGCAGGGGGAAGGCGAATTGAACGTAAAAGAATTGATTCTCGACCACTTGGCCGACTCCTATGAATGGCATATGGCTACTTTTGGCGATTTCCATCTGACTATACCTTTACCGATCATCGTAAAAGGGGAAACAAGCGGGTGGCACATATTTATGTCAACTAAATTCCATCACGGGCACGAAGCATACGAAGGTTTTTATATTGCCCCCGAAGGTAACTATAAAGGCAAGATAGTAGAAAAGAATGCTGCCGGAGAAGAAGTCCGCCCATGGGATTTTTCACTAACGAAAAATGCGACCAGTCTGATAATAAGTTCTATCTTGTTGCTTGTCATAGTGATGAGCGTAGCCGGCTGGTATAAAAAACAGGCGAAAAGTGGGGAAAAGAAAGCTCCGAAGGGTTTTGTCGGTTTTATGGAAATGTTCATAATGAGCGTTCAGGATGATATTATTAAACCTTGCGTGGGTAAGAATTACAGAAAGTTTTCACCTTATCTGCTCACTGTATTCTTTTTCATCTTCTTCAACAATATAATGGGATTGATTCCTATATTTCCGGGAGGGGCGAATGTGACCGGAAATATTGCCATCACGCTGATATTGGCACTGTTTACATTCTTCACTGTGAATCTTTTCGGAACAAAGGAATATTGGAAAGAAGTATTCTGGCCAGATGTGCCTACATGGTTGAAAGTTCCGATTCCGATCATGCCTGCTATTGAGTTGGTAGGTGTTTTTACCAAGCCGTTTGCATTGATGATTCGTCTTTTTGCAAATATACTTGCCGGACACTCCATTGTATTGGGATTGACATGTCTCATATTTGTTACGGTCAATTTGGGCAATGTAATCCTTGGTTCGATGACTGTAGTTTCCGTATTGCTGACTGTATTTATCAGTCTGGTAGAAATTCTGGTTGCATACATTCAGGCTTATGTGTTTACTATGTTGTCGGCTGTATTTATCGGTCTGGCACAAGCCGAACCGCATCATCATGCGGAAGAAAAACATTGATTAGAAATAATTGAATCAAAATAAATAATTAAATAATTTAAAATTAAAAGGTTATGTTATTATCAACTTTATTACAAGCAGCAGAAGCTGCAAGCTTAACAGGTTTTGGTGCTGCACTTGGAGCAGGATTAGCTGTAATCGGAGCAGGCATCGGTATCGGTAAAATCGGTAGTTCTGCTATGGAAGGTATTGCCCGTCAACCGGATGCAGCCGGAGATATCCGTACATCTATGATCATTGCGGCAGCGTTAGTAGAGGGGGTTGCCTTGTTTGCTGTTGTTGTATGCGGATTTATCCTTTAATACAATATAAGAAAGAAAATAACAAATAGGTCTGAGACCTTAAAAGTAAATAAAATATGAATTTACTATTACCTGAATCTGGGCTTCTCTTTTGGATGCTCCTTTCGTTCGGTATCGTTTTCTTTATCCTGGCTAAATTTGGTTTCCCTGTGATTACCAAAATGGTGGATGAACGCAAAAACTATATACAGGACTCATTGGATGCAGCCCATAAAGCGAACGAGCAGTTGGCCAAGATAAAAGAAAAAAGTGATGAACTTCTTAACTCGGCCAAAGCAGAACAGGTGAAGATCTTGAAAGATGCTGCCGACACCCGCGATCGTATTGTAAACGAAGCGCGTGAACAAGCAAAAGTGGCAGGGGCTAAAGAACTCGAAGAAATAAGGAAACAGATACAAGCGGAAAAAGAGCAGGCTATCCGCGACATTCGTCGCCAGGTAGCTGAGCTTTCCGTCGATGTGGCCGAAAAAGTTCTTCGCGAATCACTGAAAGACCCTAAAGCTCAGATGTCAATGATTGATCGCCTGGTTGATGAGGCTATGGTATCTAAATCTTAACTGTTATGAATGAAGGGATGATCTCTAAGCGATATGCTAAAGCGTTGTTGCAATTTGCTATCGACAATAAATCCGAAGATATTATCTTTTCGGAGATGAAGGTGCTTGCAGCTGCATTTGCAGCCGAGCCCCGGTTGCGTATGGCAATGGATAACCCTACGTTGAACGCTGATGATAAGCTCGCGCTGATAAAAGCCTCCATAGGGGGAAAAGGCAGCGATGTGTTTGTCCGGTTTGTCGATCTTGTTGTGAAAAATAAAAGGGAAGTATATCTTCGGAATATAGCATTGAGTTATGTGGACTTGTATTGTGAGTCGAAACATATCAATACGGGAAAACTGGTGACAGCTACACCTGTAGACGCTGCTGTAATAGAGAAGATGAAGAGTTTGCTGCAAACGATCAAACCCGGAACCCTTGATTTTGAAACAAGTGTAGACCCTGATATTGAGGGAGGATTTGTCCTCTATGTCGATACATACCGGCTCGATGCCAGCGTGAGGACTCAGCTGAAGCGGATTAAACAACAGTTTGTCGCCGAAAACAGTAAGATGAATTAATGTGCCAAATAGCTAATTAGCAAATTAGTAGATTAGCAAATTCGAAAATGTTATTTGCTGATTTTCAAATTTTGAAATTTACAAATTAAAAAATATGTCTGAAAATATAAAAGCAAGTGAAGTCTCTGAAGTGCTGAAAATGCAGCTTGAGAACATTAGCAACCGCGTACAATTCGACGAGGTGGGTACTGTTCTTGAAGTAGGGGACGGTGTTGTTCGCATATATGGACTAAAGAATGCGGAAGCCAATGAGCTTCTTGAGTTCGACAATGGCATTATGGCTGTTGTGATGAACCTCGAAGAAGACAATGTGGGAGCCGTATTACTTGGCCCGTCCGATCAGATCAAAGAAGGTTTTTCGGTAAAACGTACAAAGAGAATCGCCTCCATCAATGTGGGGGATGGGATGCTCGGACGTGTTATCACCCCGCTTGGTCAGCCGTTGGATGGAAAAGGTCCTATTACAGGCGAACTACTCGAAATGCCGCTGGAGCGTAAAGCCCCGGGGGTTATTTATCGTCAGCCTGTTGCGCAGCCGTTGCAAACAGGACTGAAAGCAGTGGATGCTATGATTCCGATAGGGAGAGGCCAGCGTGAACTTATCATCGGTGACCGCCAGACCGGAAAAACAGCAATCGCCATAGATACGATTATCAATCAGAAATCGAACTATGAAGCCGGAGACCCTGTATATTGTATCTATGTAGCTATCGGTCAGAAAGCGTCGACAGTAGCCAATATCGTTGAAACGCTTCGCGAAAAAGGCGCTATGAAATATACCGTTGTTGTTTCTGCTACGGCAGCCGAACCTGCGGCTTTGCAGTATTTCGGTGCATTTGCGGGAGCTGCTATCGGAGAATACTTCCGTGATACAGGCCGTCATGCCCTTGTGGTTTATGATGACTTGTCAAAACAAGCGGTAGCTTACCGTGAAGTATCCCTGATCCTTCGCCGTCCTCCGGGCCGTGAAGCTTATCCGGGAGACGTATTCTACTTGCACTCACGTTTATTGGAGCGTGCGGCTAAGATTATCAGCCAGCAGGAAGTTGCCGAGCAAATGAACGACTTGCCCGAAAGCCTTAAAGGTAGAGTAAAAGCGGGAGGTTCGCTTACTGCATTGCCTATCATCGAGACTCAGGCGGGTGACGTATCGGCATATATCCCTACCAATGTGATTTCTATTACCGATGGCCAGATATTCCTCGATGTTGACTTGTTTAACTCAGGTTTGCGTCCTGCTATTAACGTTGGTATATCAGTATCCCGTGTGGGTGGTTCGGCTCAGGTGAAGGCGATGAAAAAAGTGGCCGGAACATTGAAGATAGACCAGGCTCAGTATCGTGAACTGGAAGCATTTACCCAATTTGGTGGAGACTTGGATGCCGTTACGGCAATGACCATCGACAAAGGTAAGAAGAATACCCAACTGCTTGTTCAGCCGCAATATGCGCCAATGTCTGTAGAACGCCAGATCGCAATATTATATTGTGGAACAAACGGGCTGTTGAGGCATGTGCCTGAGGATAAAGTTCATGACTTTGAAACTGAATTTCTGAGAACATTGGAAATGCAGCATCAGGCAGATGTATTGGACCAACTGAAAAAAGGTGTTATCAACGCAGATATAGAGAATATTATTAAGCAGGTTGCAAAAGATACAGCCGCTCAATATAGAAAATGATTGAATTATGGCATCTCTTAAAGAAATAAAAACCAGGATTACTTCGGTAAAAAGCACGAAGAAGATTACTTCTGCGATGAAGATGATAGCGTCGTCCAAGCTTCACAAAGCTCAGGCTGCCATCAGCAACTTTCTACCGTATCAGGCAAAGTTGGATGCCATTCTGACTAATCTGCTTTCTTCGGATACAAGTTACGATTCACCTTTTACTCAGACGAGGGATGTGAAAAGGGTTGCAATAGTAGCTTTTGCGTCCAACTCTTCGCTGTGTGGAGCTTATAATGCCAATGTTGTGAAGGAGTTTAATGCTACCTACAATAAGTATAAAGCGTTGGGAAAGGATAATATCCTCATATATCCTATAGGTAAAAAAATAGCTGATGCTGTGAAAAAGCAGGGGCTGGTATCTCAGGGAGATTATAAGGAAATGGCTGATAAACCATCATATGTGATGGTACAGGATTTGGCAAAAGATCTGATAAAGAAGTATATTGACAAGGAGATAGACGAAGTGGTTTTGATATACCACCATTTTATATCCACAGGTTCTCAAAAACTGATAAATGCAGATTTCTTACCTTTCGACCTTAGCCATGCACAGTCGGATGACATTGAAAACAAAAATGCTGTTCAGACCGATTACATCCTGGAACCTTCGAAAGAAGAAATATTGGAGAGTCTGATCCCTACTGTTCTTTATTCACGCCTGTATGCAGCATTGCTGGATGCCAATGCGTCGGAACACGCTGCCCGTACAATGGCTATGCAGATAGCCTCGGATAATGCGGATGAACTGGTTCAGGATTTGATAATCCAATACAACAAGTCCCGTCAGCAGGCTGTGACTAACCAGTTGCTGGATATTATCGGCGGAGCTTCGGCATTGCAGGGATAAAATATTCTAAACATATAAGAAGGGATTGTTTCAGATGAAGCAATCCCTTCTTGTTTTTTAGTATTTCGATTCGTCGCCTCTGGCAAAGATTATTCTTCAGCAATACTTTTCCACCTGCGTACTAATACTGAAACAAGACACATGGCAAGAATAATAAAAGGAATATTTATCCACAGCATTGTCATAAACTGCTCGTCTTCTCCGTAATAACGATCTTCGTAGTTTCGGGTTAGTTCTTCGAAAGCAATTAAGATAGCGTAAATTAATGGGATAAGGCATGGAATCATCCATATCAGGAGATTTATATAAATACCTGAGCGACCTTTTTTTCCTTTAGTAACAATTTTAAATATGATTTTCGTTACCAAAATCAGGAATAATATTAACCAGAGTGATATCATGAATATAGATATAACTTCGGAATCTGCCCATCTTGTTATTTCATAAAAACCGGCAGCCAAAAGTACTGATATAAATATAAGTATCCCCATAGAGATGAGCATTGTCAACCATTCCTTTCTTCCTGTAACCCTGAATGAAAATATAAAGCTGGATGCAGCCAGTGACATATACAGGCATATAAAGACTATTGTCTGAAGTTCGTTATTATAGTTATAATCGTAATAATCCAATATATGGCTGTATCCGGCTGACAAGTCCTCAGAGGGGAGAGAGGGCGTTGTTTGTGTATGATAATATTCCGGATAGCCTGCAATGACATCCGAATCTGAGTCGGCGGCAGCAACCGGATATTCATCTGTATAGTATACTTCATCTTCACCGAGCTGATAATTAGCTATCAATGTAGAACGATTCACCGGAAAAAACGGAGGATTGTATATTCTTTCCATCCACTTGTCGGGTGTGAGTTTTATAGGTAAACCATGTTTCTTTTGAAGTTTCTCAAAAGCGAGCATAATGGTATATATACTATCTTTTTGACCATTGATAAGCCATTCTTTTACCTGTTTCTGGCGGTTTATCTTTTGCCTTTCGGAAACTTCTATGTTCTGTATATCCTTATGGTAGTAGTAATAATTGTTAAATTTGTAGTCTTTATAAAAAAGAAGAGATGGTCCAGTATATCCTTCTATCCTGATACCATCGTTACGGTTATAATCAACTGCATACAGGCTTAGGTCGAGCGTGTCAGGATCTAGCATTATGTTATGAGGGATGGGGATCGGACTGTCGTAGTCACTGCTGTATGAAAAACTCTCTGTTTCGTCTGGTATCAGCACACGAACCTTATCCAGAAGTTCCATCGCTTTGGTGGCTTCATCATAACTTGATACAGAATTCCATTTAAAGATATAACCTTGAGTAAGTGTAAGTGGAATACATGAAATGCATGTGGTGATAAGGAAGATCATTAACCATTCTCCATATAATTGTCCTGTTTTTTTAGGGTAGAATATCTTGAATCCGTTGTTTCTGTTAAATAAAACTAGCCACCCAATGAGGATTAATAGGCTAATGAGGATTGATGTAGGATAGAGTATTCCTAAGTCGGACGCTGGAGAGTAATAATGAGTTTTTCCGAACGAAATATCGGTTGATAAATAACCGATTCCGAAAAAAATGAGATGGACGACTACCATTATAAACAGCATTGGGACTATCCTTATATTCCATATATTAGGGTAGTGTAGCAGTAGATATTTTTGTATGTTTTTTGTCATGATAATGTTTTTTTAAGAGAGGAAGAATCTACGTGTAGAGTTGGAGATATTGCGGAAGTATGTCAGTGGCAACTGCTGTTCGAGTATCAGCCTGAGAAATTCGTCCTGCGTAACCCAAGCGGGAAAACTGGCGACATATGTTCCTCCGTTTATCTGTAGTTTTTCTATTCCAATGGCAGCAAATGCAGCATATAATTGGTCCTGCTTCCAGCCCGATTCGAACTCTATAATTAGTTTCGGTATTTCGGCATATGCTATATCCGTCTCCTGATCCAGATTTCGGGGTGTACCGTTTTTAAGAAAAATAACTCTGTCAGAGGCTTTTTCTACTTCGTATAATTGTTGCGAACTGAGGACGATACCTAACGGACGAAAAGGGGAACATGCTATATCACGGAAATCGTCGAGTACGATTTGTTGTGCTAATATATCCAGATTGGCTAGGGGTTCGTCTATTAACAGCAACTTGGGTTTCCGTAATAATGCACGTGCAAGTTCGAAACGCATTTTATAGCCCGATGAAAGATTCTTCCATTTGTAAGTACGGTATTTGCGTAATCCCATACGTGCCACGATTAACTCAACCGTGAGGATGTTTTCTTCACCTATAATACCGTATGATGAAGCCGTAAAGCGCAGATTAGATAATAACGAGCCTTGCCACGAAGTTGTCCGTTGCGGAATATAAATCAGCTTTGAACGCAGATCATAGCCACTGACATGCGAAAAGAGATACTTTATATGGCCGCTTGTAGGTTGAAGTTCTCCACATAACGAACGCAGAAGTGTTGTCTTACCATTTCCATTTTCTCCGACAAGTCCGATAATTTCTCCTGCTTTTATATCAAAGGAAACAGGGCCAAGTGCAAAAGAAGAGTTTTTATAGGATTTGATAAGATTATATGTCGAAAGCAAAAGTTTATCTGCATCAGTCGCTGTCGGTTTATTAGCCAGTTCCTGATAGAGATCGTCCAGTATGGATGAAAATCGTTCTGTCTTTTGTTCGGTACTATCAGCATTCTGGTCAAGCCAGTCGAGTAAGTCCAAGGTTTTTTTATAGAAACTGATATTTCCGGTGTCTAAAGTAAGATCGATTATGCGTTTAGTGAGTAATACGAAATCTTCAAAGCCAATGAGTTTCTTGATGTCATCAAATTGATTCTGGAATATTGTCATACCCGTTGTATATTGATTGTTTTATAATTTAGAGGCAAATATATCTATTTTTCCATAGGCAAAGTATAAAGTATTGTATAATTCCAATAATACTGATACGTGATTGGAATTTTTATCTGACACTCTTTCTCCTAATTGGCTTTTTCGGAGCAAAGTGCGGGCCAAACAATAAATTGCTTATTTTTGTGTTTTATTATATGTAACAATCAGCCGTCGAACTATACGTGTCACAAAATAAAACGGTATGTGCACTATGTCTCGGACTAAGTGTACTGTTAGTATTCTTTTTCATGTCGTGTTCTAACCAGAAGAACACCGGTTTGACACGTTTCTACCATTCAGTAAATACCCGGTACAATATCCATTTCAATGCGAATGAAGCATATAAGGAAACCCTGAAGACGAGGAGTCAGGGGCAGGAAGATAATTTTTCTCAGATGTTGTATATTTTTCCTGACAATTCGGATTCTGCCACTATGCAGGCTCCCGGCGGAAGTTTTACAACTACGATAGATAAAACGACGAAGGCTATAAAATTGCATTCCATAAAAGCCAAGCCCCGCCGTGACCCTAAACGCAGGAATGACGCGAAATATCAGGCATGGCTTCAGCAAAAGGAATATACTCCTTTTATGGATCAGGTATGGCTTCTGCTGGCTAAGGCCGAATTTTATGAAGCCAATTACCTGCGGGCGATAACCACTTTTATGTATATTACCAAGATATACAGTTCTGATCCCGATATTGTAGCCGAATGTCAATTGTGGATCAGCAGAGCATACACCGAGATGGGATGGATGTACGAGGCCGGCAATATATTGCATAAGATGGAAATTGCAGGAGGAGCTCCCGAAAGCCAGAAAGCGTTGTATTCGGCTGTAAAAGCCAATTTTTTGATAAGAAATAAAGAATACGCGGAAGCTATTCCTCATCTGGAATATGCTATAAAGAAAGAAAAAGATAAGAATCAAAAGCTCCGCCTGAAATATCTGCTGGGACAATTATATATCGAAACGGGAAATAAAACCGCCGCCGCCAAGGCTTTCTCGAATGTATACGGGATGAATACTCCTTATAAGTTCACATTTAATTCCAAATTGCAGGAATTACAGCTCGATACCTCCAGGAAGACTTCCGATGTGATATCTTCTCTTAGAGGTATGGCTAAAAGTTCGAAGAATAAGGATTATAAGGATCAGGTATACAATACCATCGGGAATATATACCTGCAACAGCAAGATACAGCTAAAGCGATAGAAAATTACCGTACCGCGATAAAAGAAAGTGTCCGTAACGGATATGACAAAGCTATGGCGCAGGTATCGCTGGGGGATATTTATTTTGGCAGGAGAGATTTTATTCCGGCCCAGCCATGTTATTCCGAGGCTTTACCTCAGTTGAAAAAAAACGATGCAAGTTATCCGCGTGTTTCTTTTCGTTCCGAGGTCTTGGACGAGTTGGTTGTACATGCGATCGTCGTATATGAGCAGGATAGCTTGCAGCATTTGGCGAGCCTTCCCGAAGAACAACGTCTTGAGATTATTCATAAAAAAATAGACGAACTAAAAAAAGAAGAGGAGGAACGCCTTAGAGAAGAGGAAAGACTAAAGCGGGTAGAAGAACAGGGGAACAGAATCACAAGTTGGGACCAACTGGAAACAAGTTTGTCTCATAATATTCCCCAAAATCAAACATTTCAGCCAGGAACGGCTGGTCAGCAAGATGCAGATACTCAATTCTATTTTTATAATGATCAGACTGTAGCCCAGGGGAAAGTTGCTTTTCAGAAGCAATGGGGCAATCGCAAACTCGAAGATGACTGGCGAAGACGTAGCAAGTCGGGTATTTCCTCTTTTGATAAACTGGATGAAATAAGCATGTCAGATTCGATCAGTTCGGGACAAACGGGTTTAGGACAAGGAAATGTAACGGAGCCGGGAGAGATGAGTGCTATCGAAGATAAATATTCTGTCGATTATTATTTGCAGCAATTGCCCCTTACCGAGGAGGCTATGAAAGAGTCGAACGAATTAATAGAGAATGCCCTATTCAATATGGGGAAAATATATAAAGACAAACTGGAAGACTTGCCTCTGGCCATAGAGACTTTTAATGCCGATATAAGCCGTTACCCAGCTACACCTAATCTGGAAGAAATATATTACCAGTTATTGCTGATTTATATGCAACTTGGGGATCAGGATATGTTGGCTGTTTACCGGAATAAGTTATTGACAGAATTTCCTCAGGGGCAATATGCCATACCATTGTCCGAACCTGATTTTGAGTGGAATTTCAGGCATATGCCACTTTTGCAGGATTCGTTGTATAATGAAGCCTACGCTGCTTATCAAAGGGCAGATGTGCAGATTGTAAGAAACAATTATCAGGCAATGAAAGCCAAATATCCATTTACGGATATGATGCCTAAGTTTGCTTTCCTGAATGCACTGTCTTATGCTCAGACCCGCGATGTAAAGGCATTGGGTGATAATCTGGCCGAAGTAGTGCAAAAGTTTCCGAAAGCTGATGTCACCCCATTGGCTACAGAGATTCTGGAAAGAATAAAAGAAGGCCGGATTATATTGTCAGATGGTACACCTATTACGGAATTTGACTGGAGTAAGGCTTACCTCGGAGATAGTGCTTCGGTGGGTGAAAACGGAAAGGTTTTAGCGTATAGCGACAGTCTGGATACAGAGTATTTGCTCTTATTAATGTATAAATCGAATACGATAGACAGAAATGAATTACTCTATCAGGTAGCTGATTATAATTTTTCCAATTATGTAATCCAAACATTCGACCTGAACTTCGATACCGAACCGCCTTATGATATGCTACAAATCAAAGGATTCGAATCGTTTGCCAATATCAGATCATATATGAATAAGGCCTTCGGCGAAGACGGATTGATGCACAAGGTGGATACGTCTATTCTTGTACTGCCTATTTCGGTAGACAACTATACAGGTATGCTTCCTCGCTTGGGATTGGAGCAATATATGACTTTCTTTGCTGAACATTACGAAAAACAAATGCCTCAGCTAATTGCATACTGGAATAATAAAGGAATAATTGACAGGCTGACAGTACAACCGGCTACCGATGATCAGGATGTGACATTGCCGGAGTTGCCAGAACAGCCAGAGGATGATATTATTCGACCGGAAACAGAAAAAGAAATTCCACCTGTTGAAATAAAGAGGGATGATGAGGTTGCTAAACAACCCGAAAAACCTGTAAATGACAAGCAAATAAATGCAGACGATCTGCTAACTAAAGAACAATTGGAGAAAGCCGGAAAAGTAAATGATGTAATAGAATCTGTAGAAGATATTGTAAATAATCCGGTGGATGGTATTAAGAATTTGTTTAATAAATATAAAAACAGGGAAAGCCTGACTAAAGAAGAAAAAGCGGAACTGAAAGAACAGCAACGTAAGGAAAAACAGCGTCAGAAAGAATTGAAAGCAATAGAAAAAGCCCGGCAGGATTCTATCAACAAGACTGAAAAGGCCAAAGTCGATGCCATTGCCAAAGCTGAAAAGGCAACTCAGGATTCTATAAAAGCTGTGGAAAAACAACGTCAGCAACAAATACAACAGGAACAACAGCAGAAGAAAGATGCTGAACGTGCGGCGATTAAGGCCAGAGAGGACGAACGCAAACAGAAAGAGGACGAGCGCAAAGAGCGGATCCGTCAGCAGGAAGAACGGCAACGACAACAGGAGCGGGAACGAAAAGAAAAAGAGAAAGCCCGCGAAGAAGAACGTAAGGAGAAAGAACGCATACAGAAAGAACGTCTTGGTCAACGTGAAAAAGAGCGCGATGAAAAAGAAAAAGCCCGCGAAGCTGAACGTAAAGAAAAGGAAAAACAAGCCGAAGAAAAGCGGAAACAACAAGAGAAAGATCGATGATAATACTCTATTTTAGCTACGTTAGTTAAAAAACTTTATATTATTAGTTGATATGACAAAAAAAAATGATTAATTTGCCGAGCGAAAAACATAAGGTATTACCTTCATCCATTAAAAACTAACTATATGAACGAGAACCTAGAGCCCAAATTGCCTGTGGGAGACCCTTCTGACGAGAACAAAGCCGAAGAAACAAAGCCTATAGAAGCTAACGTTGAAGCGGTAGAGAATGAATCTGCTGAAAAAGAAACCCCGGCTGAAAATGTTGAGCCAGTAAAAGAGGAAGAAACAGTTGAAGAACCGGAGTCAGCAAAAGAAGTTGAGCCCGCAGCAGAGACTACTCCTGAAATAGAGGCAGTGGCTGAAATTGCGGAAGACCCGGAAGAGCCAACTGTGTCAGCAGAAAATAATGAGTCGGAAGACGATACAGAGCAACCTGAGGCAACTACAGAGGCTCATGTGACAAAGCACGCATCTTTGACAAAGGATGAGATAATAGAGAACTTAAAAAATCTGGCATCACAATCCGAATTACCTTCGCGTGCAGAGGTGGAAGCTTTGAAACAGGCATATTATAAACTTCGTTCTGCAAGTGTGGAAGCGGAGAAAGCAGCATTTGCCGAAGCAGGCAATGATGCTGAAACTTTCACGCCTACACCCGACCCTAGTGAGGATGTGGTAAAAACTTTCTTAAATGAAATAAAAGAGAAGCGGGCAAGCAACGCCATTGCAGAAGAAAGACTTAAGGAAGATAACTATAATAAAAAACTTCAAATAATAGATTCGATTAAGAATCTGACTGAAAGTTCAGACGACTTTAATAAGTTATATAAAGAGTTCAAAGATTTACAGCAACAGTGGAGCGATATCGCATTGGTTCCTCAGGCTAAAGTTAAGGAGTTGTGGAAATCATATCAGATTTATACGGAAAAATTCTATGACCTGATTAAGATAAACAACGAGTTCCGTGATTATGACTTTAAGAAGAATCTGGAACTGAAAACATCTATAATTGATGCTGTAGAAAAACTAATAGATGACGCAGATGCAGTGTCAGCATTCCATCAGCTTCAGAATTTCCATCAACAATGGCGTGAGATAGGTCCTGTAGCCAGAGAACTCAGAGAAGAAACCTGGACACGCTTCAAAGATGCATCTACTGCTATAAATAAAAAATATCAGACACATTTCGAATCTCTGAAAGGAAAAGAAGAGGAGAATCTGGCAGAAAAGACTGCAATTTGCGAAACCCTCAAAACAATTGATTATTCTACGCTTAATTCATTCAAAGATTGGGATGAAAAAAGCAAGGAAGTAATTGAATTGCAGGCTAAATGGAAAACCATTGGGTTTGTGCCTAAAAAGGTGAACACACAGATATTTGAAGAGTTCAGGGCATTGTGCGATACATTCTTCGAACGTAAAAGCGAATTTTTCAGAGGGGTGAGGGACGAGATGGATATCAACCTCGAGAAAAAACGTTCTTTGTGCGAACAGGCAAAAATGTTGAAAGACAGCACCGAATGGAAATCTACAGCAGATAAACTCATCGGTATACAGAAAGAGTGGAAAACCATCGGTCCGGTTCCCCGTAAATATTCGGATGCTATCTGGAAAGAATTTGTTACAGCCTGTGATTATTTCTTCGAGCAGAAAAAGAAGAACGAATCTTCACAAAAAGGTGAGGAGCTTGAAAATCTTACAGCTAAGAAAGAAATTATAGAGAAGATAAATAATATAGACGAATCTTTAGAAGCATCGGAAGCAATCGCTCAGGTGCGTGCTTTAGCGGATGAATTCCATAAAATAGGATTTGTTCCGTTTAAAGAAAAAGACAGGATTTATAAAGAATTCCATCAGGCTGTGGATGCCCATTATGATCGCTTGAAAGTGGATAAGACGGAACGTCGTTTCGAGGCTTTCAAATCGAATATGAAGGATATGTCGAAACAAGACAATCCAAAGCGGGTATTATACAAAGAAAGGGATCATCTGATGCACCAATATAATAAGGTGAAAACAGATCTTCAAACTTATGAGAATAATATGAATTTCCTTTCCGTTTCATCGAAGGGGGGCGGCGGCCTTCTGAAAGATATTACTCATAAAATAGAGAATCTGAAAAATGAGATGGACTTGCTTGTTAAGAAAATAGAGGCCATCGATGAAAATCTGAATGAGTTGGAAAAATAGAGACTCTCTTATATAGAATATGAAGAAAGGATATCTTAAGCAAGATATCCTTTCTTATTTTTATAATATGTATTCAATTCGTCTTCTTGTAACTTATAACCGCCCATATATTAAAGAAGAGGGCAAACCCTATGAGGACAACTATATGTGTTGTCATATCTGCTAATGCGCTCCCTTTCAGAAATACCATACGCATAACTTCTATAAAGTATCTCAAAGGATTAGCCATAGTAATGATTTTTGCCCACTCCGGCATACTGTTTATGGGAGTGAACATACCACTCATCAGAATCAAAACAATAAGGAAAAAGAACATGACAAACATGGCCTGCTGTGTAGTGTTCGAATAGTTTGATATAACTAATCCCAGTCCCGAAACTACAAGCGTGTAAACCCCGGCAAAGAGTCCGATAGTGAGAAGGCTTCCCGAAGGAGTCAGCCCATACACTAAAGCGGAAAGCAAGAAGCAAACCGTGAGTACAATACCTCCGATAATCCAGTATGGGATCAATTTTGCCAGAATAAAGGTAAATTTATTAACAGGAGTCACATTCATCTGTTCGATAGTTCCGGTCTCTTTTTCCCCTACAATGTTCAGGGCAGGAAGGAATCCGGCTAGTAAGGTAAGTAACATTACCATCAGTGCCGGCACCATAAACACTTTGTAGTCCAGATGCGGATTGAACTTATTCAAGGGTACTATGTTGATAACAGGCTGAATAGCCTTTGAGCTTGTTTGCACCCATTCGCCACGTATTTCACTTCCAAAGTTGCTAAGAATAGAAGTCATATAAGATGAGCTCAGCCCACCTTTGACTCCATTTACCGCATTGGCTGAAATCATTACATTGGCCAGGCCGTCCCTTACAAGATTTTTTTCAAAGTCAGGTTGTATTTCCAGTATAATATCCGCTTTGCCGGATTCTATACTTTCCAAGGCTTTATTATTCGATGCAGATACGTCTGTAAGAAGAAAATATCCGGAAGAAGTTATTTTATTAACAAGACGCTCCGAATAGGAACTATGGTCATTGTCGACAATACTCAGGCGGATGTCTTTTATCTCCTGATTCGCTGCCCAGGGCATGATAAGCATCATCATAACAGGCCATACCATTATCAATTTCGGAAGGAACTTATTCCTCAGAATCTGCTTGAATTCTTTTTCGATAAGAAACTTTATCATATTGTTAGCTTTTAGCTGTCAGCCATTAGCCTATAGCCTTTTCTGTATTTTCTAACAGTTAAAGGCCATAAGCTAACAGCTTATTTATTAAGTGAGCCTTGTTTTGAACTTCTTTAAACTTACCACTATCAGGGATACTGCCATAACTAATAGTATTATCATCTCTTTTAATACAAATACTACATCCACCCCCTCTATCATAAGCTTTCTTACAGATGATACATACCATTTTGCCGGTATGATATCAGAAAACCATTGGAGAACCGCAGGCATACTTTCTATAGGGAATATCATTCCCGAAAGCAGCATCACAGGCATCATCAATCCCATACCGGAGACCAGCATGGCTGCGACCTGTGTATCTACAATAGTAGAGATAAGCAAGCCTAAAGCCAATGCCACCATAATGAACAGGACGGACACGATTGTCAGCCAGAACAGACTACCTGCGATGGGCACCTGCAATACAAAGACCGACAAAAGGAGTATAGTAGACAGATTGACAAAAGATAGGGTGAAGTATGGAACCATCTTTGCGAGAATGATGTATATCGGCTTAATCGGCGATGCTAATAGTATTTCCATAGTACCCTGTTCTTTTTCGCGAACAATAGCTATGGATGTCATCATGGCGCATATAAGCATCAGTATAAGTCCCATTACTCCGGGAACGAAGTTATAGGCGCTTTTAAGCTGAGGATTGTATAGCATTCTTATCTCAGGTATAATCTGAAACGGAACTTTATATTCCTGCATTAGTTCTTGTTGATAGGAGGTGATAATACTGGTCGCGTAACCGGAAAGCATGCTTGCCTGATTTGGGTCGGTGGCATCAGATATAAGTTGTACAGACGCTTCCCCGGTATGCAGCATGTTATCACTGAAATTCTCTCCGAATACGACTACCAGATTAACTTTCCCTTCTTTGAATACTCTGTCTATATCATCGGGATTATTTAGTACTTCCGTAACAGTAAAATATTCACTGGCCTGTAATTGTTCCGTGATGCGCTGTGTTGAAATATCTTTTGAGGGGTCAAATATCGCAATCTGCGTATTTTTCACTTCTGTTGTGATAGCGAACCCGAAAAGTATAATCTGCACGATGGGCATGCCAAGCAGGATAAGCATAGTACGCCTGTCGCGAAATATGTGGAAGAATTCTTTTTTGACGAAGCTTATGAATTGTTTCATCTAATTAATAGTTGACAGTTGATAATGGACAGTTGACAATGGATATTTCAAAGTTTATGATTATTTTCGTTAATTATTAATTTACCAATGGTTGCTGAAAAATCGTATAACTTTGCTCTAAGAATAATAAATCTGTATAAGTGGCTTGTGGCAGAACATAACGAATATGTTTTGTCAAAACAATTACTTCGTAGTGGAACAGCTATTGGGGCCTTGATAAAAGAAGGTGAACATGCCCAGTCTAAAGCTGATTTTCTAAACAAAATGAATATCGCTTTAAAAGAAGCCAACGAAACCGAATATTGGCTTATGCTTTTGAAAGATGCAGCTTTTTTATCGGAGAAAGAATTTGTTTCCATTCATTTAGATTGTCAAGAATTAATAAAACTTCTTATAAGTATTGTAAAAACAACAAAAGAACGATTTAACAGAAGTTAGTAGTAAATAGGTTTTGCTATTCACTGTCAATTGTCCATTTTCAATTGTCAACTCTAAGAGCTTTCCTCGCCAACTGCTGAAATACTCCATCCATACTCTCCGCATTAAACCGGTGGCGGAGATTGGCAGGAGTGTCCAGAGCCTCTATCTTGCCATCGACCATAATAGATACCCTGCGGCAATATTCGGCTTCATCCATATAATGAGTAGTTACAAATACAGTGATCCCTCTATCGGCAGCCTGATATATCAGCTCCCAAAACTGACGGCGGGTAGCAGGATCGACACCTCCGGTCGGTTCATCGAGAAAAACGACTTTCGGTTCGTGAAAGATAGAGACCGAGAAAGCCAGCTTCTGTTTCCAACCGAGAGGTAATTCTTTTACAAGTGTATTACGTTCATTTATAAAACCCAGTTCGGTCAGTATTTCATCCGTTTTGCTTGATATCTCTTTGTCTTTCATTCCGTATATTCCTCCAAACAGGCGCATGTTTTCCCATACCTTCAGGTCTTCGTATAATGAGAATTTCTGACTCATATAGCCTATGTTTCTCTTTACGTCTTCCTGTTGTCGGGCAATATCGAATCCTGCAACCATGCCTTTTCCTGAGCTTGGGTAGCTCAATCCGCAGAGCATCCGCATAGCGGTTGTTTTTCCTGCGCCGTTTGCCCCCAGAAAGCCGAATATCTCACCTCTGTCTACACTGAAAGAAATATTATCTACGGCCGTGAAATTGCCGAATTTCTTTGTGAGGTTTTCCGTATGTATTACTTTTTCTGTCATTATTCGTTATTTTGAGCCAATTGCATGTAACAATCTTCAATAGTTGCCTGAATGGTATGTATTTCTATATCCTTATGTTGCTTTTCGGCCAAAAAGGCTTTCAGTTCGGCCTCAGTCAGATTATTGTTGACTGTGATATGATGTGTTTCTCCAAATGTGAAGCAGGTCTTCACCTTATCGTATTGCCGTAAATCTTTTAATAACTGATACATCTGATTACTCTTTACCGACCATAACGGCTCCGAAAACCGGCCTATAATATTTTGTGGTGTATCTACCTGCAAAAAGCTGCCTTGCTGAATAAGTGCGATACGGTCGCAAAGCGTAGCCTCGTCCATATAAGGAGTAGATACAAGAATGGTGATATTCTGTTCTTTCAGTTTCCTGAGCATCTCCCAGAATTCCTTTCGAGAAACCGGGTCTACTCCGGTTGTAGGCTCATCAAGGAACAATACGGCGGGTTTATGTATAAGGGCGCAACTCAGTGCCAGCTTTTGTTTCATACCACCCGATAACTTGCCTGCTCTCCTGTTTTTGAATGGTTCTATTTGTTGGTAAATATCTTTTATCAGATGGTAGTTTTCCTGAATGGTCGTATTGAATACGGTAGCGAAGAATTCGAGATTCTCTTCCACCGTCAAATCCTGATAGAGTGAAAATCTACCCGGCATGTAGCCAATATGATTGCGTATCTCCTTATAGTCCCTCACTACATCAAGTCCGTCGACTGTAGCTGTACCGCCATCAGCCAGAAGTAAAGTGGTAAGGATACGGAAAAGGCTTGTCTTTCCGGCTCCGTCGGGGCCGATAATACCGTATATCTCGCCTTGTTCCACATCGAAACTGATATCGTTCAGGGCCTGAATATCACGGTATTTTTTACTTATATTTTGTACAGAGATAGCTTTCATTTATTTAAGTAACTGTTTAGTAGCTGTTTGAATTATATTACTTATCTGTTTTTGTTAAAACCTGACACATCTGACAGTTTTGTCAGTTAGCAGTCATCAGTTAACAGTCGTGGCGCGTTAGCGCTTATTACTTAAAACTCATCACTTATAACTGCCCGCAGGGCCTTATTTTTCTTCTTTTTGTGTTCGGCTTTTCTTTTTTGTGAAGATGTAAGTATTTGCATATCCTTTTTTATATGTTCGTTTTTCGGGGGAAATTCTGTGAGGGCCTCCGCGCAGGTTTCCAATATTTCTTCCACCTGTTTTTGCTCTATACTATTATCTGCTTCTTCTATTTTTTCCAGAGTTCCGGCTTCATCCTTCATTGTGCATTCTTTAGCGGCTTTCTCATCCCCCCGGGGAGATCGGGAGGGGCTATTCTTATCCTGCCTGTCAAGCAACATCTTTATTGTGCGAAGGTCGGGCGGGCATTCCTTCTTTGTAACAGTCTTTTGCTTGAAAACAAGTTCACCTGTATGCCCATCGGGGACATAGATGTCTTTTTCTACCGTGGTGTAATAGCCTTCAAGTTTCTTTTTCAGCGAAGCATGCACCATCGTCATCAGTTCGGCTTCGCGGCGCGCTACCGCCTGTTCCACTTCGCTGCGGAAATCGCCTCTGGTATTCATCCAGCAATAATATGTCTCACGGCTGATGCCTGTTGCCTTACATACCTGCGACACGGTGAAAAACTCGTCTTCAAGCAGGCTTACAATCTTTTCTGTCAATTCTGTGTTGTACTTTGCCATAATGTTTTTGCAATATAGATAAACAGGATTTCTATTTATGCAGAATTTTAACAGTTTAGAGGTAAGTAGCAGAAGCTTCGCGTTGCGGCTGCCTCCTTCCGTCGGCTACACCGAAACACTACGCTCATAATAGTCAAATTACTCCGTTATAACTCAAACTGCTTCTAAAAAGCTATCTCAAAATAACGCATAGTAGAATACCTCTAAAATTTAAACAGTTACTAACTCGACATACAGAATGTCATTCTTTTCCAGATAATGAATCTTATTTTCCCTCGAAAGCCAGCCGAGGGTGAGATATACATACATCTGCCTGTAACCTGTTATTTTTTCTATGTCATCAATTGTCATCATACCCCTTTCGCAGAGTAATTGCCATACTAATCCGGCATCAGCACCAATAAGATTATTCAACATATGCAATAAAATTTCAAGATTCCACAACTTCTTCTTTTAAACGGATGCTTATCTTTAAAGCATCTTTCCGTAAGAATATGTTTTATTAGTTCCCGATATAAAAATATGTCCGCTATAGTTTACAGGCAATGAAAAATCGACAAACAGATGCTATTTCCCGATGAAACCGGTATCCTTATATGTCAATTCAGGATCTCAGGATTATGCTGATTTCAGTTCAGTTTCAGCTCTCCATACATTCCTTTTTTGAGGTAACCATCGTTCTTTACGGCTATTTTTACCGCATAGACCAGATTGGCGCGTTCGTCCCTGGTCTGAATGGTTTTTGGAGTGAATTCTGATTTATCCGATATCCATGTAATTGTGCCTGCGTACTCTTTCATGTCTTTTTCTCCGAAGTCGGCGAATACCCTGACCTGTTGCCCTATTTTTACTTCGGTAAGCTGACCGGAGGTGATATATGCCCGCAGAAACATATTATCCATATCGGCAATCTTGAATAGGACTCTGCCTTGGGTTGCCAGTTCTCCCTGTTCTGCGTATTTGGATAGTACAGTCCCTTTTATCGGGCTTGTAACAATGGATTTCTGTAATTGGTCGTTCAATTGGGCAACCTGTATATCCAGCCCTGTACTTTCTTCGGATACTCCTCTGTTAGAGTTTTCCAAAGTCTCGGTTTGTGCAGCCAGCTGCCTTTCCAATACCAGTATCTGAGCATTGATGTCATCTACTTGTTTCTGATTGGCGGCATTGGACTTTACCAGATTTTCGAAACGTTTGAGTTCATTTCTTTGAGTTGCTATTTGTTGTTTTGTGGCTGCTATCTGGCGGGGTACATCTGTATAACGGGTTTTTACCGATTTCATATTGGCCAGCAGCTGCATCTTTTTCAGATATAGCTGTACAGTGTCTATATAACCTATTTCCCTTCCTGCATCAAGGAGCTGGCCTTCTGTAATATCCAATTGCATTATCTTTCCGTTTGCTTCGGCAGAGACAATTACTTCGGTTGTTTCAAATACGCCCGATGCATCATAGTCGCCATTACCCCTGCCACAAGCTGATAAAAGGATGACAAAACTGAAGTAAAGTATATTTTTTATTGTATTCATGCGATTAGTTATTTGTTGTATATTTCAGATTATATATAGATAACAGCAGTTCTATTTCGTGTTGTATTTTATCCTGCTTAGCCATATCTTCATTATTTACTTCGCGCATCAGGTCGGTAACAGTCAGTGTTCCATTGGCGACCTTAGCCTCTGCTGCACGTTTTACACTGTTGCGGAGCGAGATTATTTCATCATCGTACTTCAATAAATCCCGGTTCTTTTCTATCTCCTGTCGTTCTTGGGTAGTTTCCAGATTTGTATTGAAAAGAAAAGTCTCACGCTGAGTAAGAACGTTATCCTGATTAATTTCTATCAGCTTTTTATCGTTTTTTTGAGTGTAAAGGCTTCCGAAGTTCCATGACAAACGGACTCCCCCGATATAATAGGGAGAGAAATCATTATCCAGCATATTCAATCCCGGCTTGCCATAACCTCCCGTAAGGAATAAACCCAACTTTGGCATATAGCTTGTTTTAATTGATCTTTTTTGTGTTTCAAGGCTGTTGAGTTGTGCATCGAAAAGCTCCAGTTCAGGGCGATTCACTTGTGATGAAATTATCAGGTCTTCCCCCTCCGGTTTTTGTAATGTGGTACTTTTATCCAGATTCTCTCCTATTAACAGCGCTAACATATCCAGATAAGACTTTCTGTTCGACAGCAATTGTGTTTTGTTTTGCACAGTTTTCAACTGCTCTACTTTAATAGCATCCAGATCGGCCTGATTGGCTATCCCATTTTGAATATAGGACGAAACCAGGTTGTAATTTCGCTGCAATTCATCCTGTAAAAGGTCATTTTGCTTTAATCTGGCATCGAGTAATAAAATACCGAAATACAATTGATTGACCCTGTCGTTTATTGTATAAAGGTCTACATCCAGTTGCTTTTTCTCTACATCGGCATTTGCATTGGCTATCTCTTTTTTTGAGCCTATTGCTCCTCCGTCCCAGATAGTCTGGGTAATATCTATCGTTGCAGAATACTGGTCTTTGCTTAACCCTTTGATATCTATCCTCGGAACGGAAATTGGTATTTTGGTTACTTCCGACTGATAAGATGCTTTTGCCGACAATGAGAACTGAGGCAGATATCCCTTCCCTGCATTCGATAGATTATACTCTTTCGATTTCTCTATCAGCTCGTACCGTCTGATAAGCGGGTAGTTTGCTTTTGCTTTCTGATGACAAACCTCAAGCGGGAGAGTTGCCTGAGGGAAAGCCAGGGATGGGATTGAAAATAAAAAAAGTAACAGGTATTTTTTCATAATTCCAGTAATTATTCGTCTATTTTCAACATCATTTTTATCCATTGTGGAACAAGTTTCCGGCGCTCATTGATAAAGTTGGTATAATCATCTTCAGTCATCGGACTATGTATACTTATCAATAAGGGTTTGCCTACAATTGGGAACACAGTCATTGATACGATGTTTATAAAGATTTGAAGCGGAGCAATCCCTTTTATTCCTTTCTTATCCATCTGTTCCTGTATCTGCTTGTAGAAGTAATTATTTTTTATGAGATTCTCTGAAATCCCGATTTTTTCTATCAGCTTCTTTGGATTGGCTTGTATTTCACTTAATACAAATAATGGTAAATTGGGATTTTCTAAAAGAGAATCTACATAACGGTTTGCAATCAAGTCTATTTTCTGAGAGAGTCCGATGCTTTCATTATTGACAACGCCAACTATCAGTCCGAACATTTGTTGCATACTTTCTTCCATTATTATATCGAACAGTTTCTCTTTGCTGCGGAAATAATAATTAAGTAATGCCAGATTTATACCTGCTTCGTCGGCTATATCACGTGTTCGGGCTTGTCAGTATCCTTTTTCCTGAAACACTTTTCGGGCAGCTTCCTTTATTTTTTCTTCTGTCGATATATCTTTTTCCATAAGTAAATTATTATTGTTGTGATGCAAATGTAGATTGAATTTTTGATTTAATCAAATGATTAAATAATTATTTTAAAAAATATTTTTAATTGTTCTGCCAGATGATAGCTGCCTTTTCTGTGATTCCTTGCAAATAATGCTTTATAGAGAGTGATTCATAAGAAAAGTTTTATCTATATAGTTGGAGTTGGTAGCCTTTAGCTGTTAGCTTGTAGTTCTTTGAAAGATTGATTCGTAAATTTGTAGATTAGCATATTAGCAAATGAGTGAAATAGTGTAACCTTTGTTACCTTTTAAGGGCATAAAATCATCTCGAAGAGTAGTTATTTATATTGATTTTCATCTTTTTATCTTGGATAGTAGTAAGCATAGATATGAAAACGGGATGAAGAATAGATATTTTTTAACATGTTATGATATTTAGCATACTAAAAATGATAATATCCTCAAAACATTTCACTAATTTTGGAAATATCGCCTCAAAATGAGGCTATTTTGGTAAAAGGTATAATAATATTAACCATGTAAAACATTTTTAGCCATGAGAACTTACCAAACACAAGAAATCAAGAACATAGCTATTCTTGGTAGTTCGGGAGCGGGCAAAACCACTCTCGCCGAAGCCATGCTCTACGAAGCGGGTGTCATAAAACGCAGAGGAAGTGTTAAGGACGGAAATACTGTCTCGGACTATTTCCCCGTGGAAAAAGAATACGGATATTCCGTTTTTTCCAGCATTTTCTCTGTGGAATGGATGAATAGAAAACTTAACTTTATTGATTGTCCGGGATCAGATGATTTTGTCGGAAATGTAGTTACTTCGTTAAATGTTACAGATACAGCACTGATGGTGCTGAATGCCCAGTATGGTATGGAAGTAGGTACCATAAACCAATTGAGATATACTCAAAAATTTAAGAAACCGGTGATTTTTATTGTCAACCAACTAGATCATCCAAAGGCAGACTTTGAAAATGTGGTTTCTCAACTTAAAGCCGATTATGGCGAAAAGGCTGTATTGGTACAATACCCGATCAATTGTGGGGAAGGTTTCAATGCTGTTGTTGATGTTTTGAAATTTAAAATGTTCCGATGGAAGCCTGAAGGTGGTGTTCCGGAGGTTCTCGATATACCTGCCGAAGAATTAGATAAGGCAGCCGAATTGCAGCAAAAACTGATAGAGGCAGCTGCGGAAAACGAAGAGTCCCTGATGGAGAAATTCTTTGAACAAGGCACGCTGACCGAAGACGAGATGCGTATGGGTATACGTTGGGGGTTGGTAAACAGGGATTTGTTCCCGGTATTCTGCGTATCTGCAGAAAAAGATATGTGTGTGCGCCGTACAATGGAATTCCTTGGTAATGTAGTACCTTACGTGCGCGACCAGCCTGCCCCTGTGAATACCGAAGGAGTGGAAGTGAAGCCCGATTCGGAAGCACCGGCCAGCCTGTTCTTCTTTAAAACAATGGTTGAGCCGCATGTAGGAGAAGTTTCTTACTTTAAGGTAATGAGCGGTAAAGTACATGAAGGAGACGACCTGATAAATGCCGACAGAGGTTCGAAAGAACGTATCGGCCAGATTTTCTGTCCGGCCGGACAGCAGCGTACAAAAATAGAAGAGCTGGTAGCCGGAGATATCGGGGCAGCAGTGAAGCTCAAAGATGTACGTACAGGTAATACTTTAAATGCAAAAGGCACAGATAACAAGTTCAATTTCATAAAATATCCGGACCCTAAATATCGTCGCGCTATAAAGGCTGAAAATGAGAAAGATACGGAGAAGATGAACGAGGTGTTGCAACGTATGCATGAGGAAGACCCTACATGGATGATTGAAAACTCGAAGGAGTTGAAGCAGCTTATCGTATCCGGACAAGGTGAATTCCATCTGAAAACATTGAAATGGAGAATAGAAAATAACGATAAGATAGGCATTGTTTATTCCGAACCTAAGATTCCGTATCGTGAAACCATAACAAAGTCCGCACGCGCGGATTACCGTCATAAGAAGCAGTCGGGAGGTGCCGGGCAGTTCGGAGAAGTGCATTTGATCGTAGAACCATATGTGGATGGTATGCCATTGCCGGAAACGTATAAGTTTAACGGACAGGAATTTAAGGTGCAGTCACGAGATGTGCAGACTTACGATCTCGATTGGGGTGGCAAGCTTGTCTTTGTCAGTAGTATTGTCGGAGGCGCTATCGACGCGCGCTTCCTGCCGGCTATATTGAAAGGTGTGATGTCGCGTCTGGAGCAGGGGCCTCTTACCGGCTCATACGCGCGTGATGTTCGTGTGATTGTTTATGATGGAAAGATGCACCCGGTAGATTCGAATGAAATTTCATTCATGCTTGCCGGACGAAATGCGTTTAGCGAAGCATTTAAGAATGCAGGCCCGAAGATCCTTGAACCTATCTATGATGTGACAGTAACTGTTCCATCGGATAGGATGGGGGATGTGATGGGAGACCTCCAGAACCGCCGTGCCATGATTATGGGAATGGAAAGTGACAGGGGTATAGAGATACTGAATGCTAAAGTGCCGCTGAAAGAAATGGCTAACTATTCCATTTCGCTTAGTTCACTGACCGGAGGCCGGGCTTCGTTTACAATGAAGTTTGCAAGTTATGAACTTGTGCCGTCTGATGTTCAGGACAAGCTGTTGAAAGAGTACGAGTCAAGTCAGAAAGAGGAAGATTGATCAATCTGAATATAATAAAGAAGAAAAGAGTGCCACGTTGGTGGTACTCTTTTTTATCTGGCACATCAATATCGTGCGGCTTTATTCAATCTCCAATTCATTAAGTTTTACTGAGAATGTGGAATATCCAACACCTTTCCATTTTCCATAGACTTCAACTACTTTGCCTGTCTCTTTGCCTACGAACGTAGCGATGTAAGATGTCTGTACTACACGCTTCTTGAAAGTCCTGTCCACTTTCAGGCTTTTGAATGATGGTACTGTCAGTTTATCTGCAATCTTAGTTGTATCTGCCGATTCCTCCGGTAACTCCGAATATTTCCATTCGGTATTGCCGCTGACAGTAAACCATTTCTCTTTCTCAAACGTGTCAGAATCTACGCTGTATGGTATTCCGATTGTTATAGAATCGTTTATCTCTATATTCTGTTCTGGCTTGTTCTCAGGTATAAATTGGGACTTCTGTTTCAGGTCTTCACAAACCGGATTTACAGAGGAAACAGTCATTTCAGAGGCAGTCTTATTTGTAAATACCACAGAAGGAGCTGTATATAGAGATTCCTCTACTCCGTCGCCTTCCCGGAAGGAATACTTGATACCGCTAAATACATAAGTTTCTGTCTTCTGCTCATCTTGGCCGTCTACCAATGGCGAGAACTCATTTTCCGATTCGTTGCTACAGGATGGAGTGAGTATTATAACAGATAATAATAGGACTAAGATTTTTTTCATATTGTTTTTTATTAGGTCGTATTTTTGAATCAAAGATAGGGATTATTTGTCTGGAGATTATCTAGAACCGGTTAAGAAACTGTTTCAAATTCGGTGAAGTAAATACTGCTCTCTACTCAATACTCATTATATTCCCGGAGTTTATTCCCTGTCCATTTTGTCTTTATATCCTGTTATTTTGAAGGTGTCTGACATAATACGAAAAACGAAGAGAATGAAACTATTGCTGTTCTTTTTTGTTTTAATATAAAATGTTAAAATGTTATCTTTGCTGATATTTAATTGATATAGAATATGAAATACTTTATACGGATAGTGGTTGTCGCCGCACTCGGGCTTTATTCATGTAGTAACAGTAAGCCTTTTCAGAATAACGTATCTGCACAGGAAACGGGGGTAGAGGAGAGAACGGCACTGGAACTACCGGAGGTACCGAAAGAGCTGACGACGCCTGTCGACAGAGCCAATTTTCTAATTACCCATTACTGGGATAACTTCGATTTTTCGGATACAACATATATTCATCTGCCTGACATTACCGAACAGGCTCTGGCAAACTATGTCCAGATTCTTCCGATAGCAGATAAGAATATTGCCGAGCAATCTATAGCGGCTTTATTAGATAAGGCTGAACATCAGAAAACACCGGAGATGTATTTTTTCTTTACTAAAAACTTCGAGAAGTATCTGCATGATCCTAATTCCTTCATGCGTAACGAAGAATATTATATTCCGGTGGCTAAATACGTAATGGCTGATTCGGCAACAGGGGATGTCGAAAAAGAGAAAGTCAGATTCAAACTGGAAATGATGGAGAAAAACAGGCCTGGGCAGATAGCTGCTGATATTACCTATACCCTGGGTTCGGGGAAAACGGGAACACTCCACAGATTAGAAGCAGGATATACATTGTTGATGTTCTACAATCCCGATTGCCATACCTGTGCCGAAAATATAGCTTATTTGAAGCAATCCCCCATTATAAATAAGATACACGAATCGGGCGGGCTTAAAGTATTGACTTTCTATCCTGATGCAGACTTAAGTATTTGGCAAAATCATCTGAAAGATATTCCTGTATCATGGGTAAATGGTTATGATAAGAACCAGACTGTATTGAATAAAAAGGTCTATGACCTGAAAGCCATACCTACACTTTATCTTTTGGATAAGGAGAAGCGGGTATTACTGAAGGATGCAACAGCTCAGAAAATCGAATTTTATCTGAAAGATCATAATCCGATGCTATTTTCCGATTAATGAAGCGGATAAGTGCCGGGCTTTTTAAGAAAAAATCATATCTTTGTGATATGAAAAAGGTAAAACGACTGATCACTTTGTCTTTATTGATGCTTGCCAATATATTTTTATTGGCGCATACAGTTTTACCTCATTCCCATCACGATGGTGCTGTTTGTTTCTCTCTGGAGGAAATCGTTCACCAACATAATTGTTCTGGTCAACATGATAATGTGGGGAACACTTGTTGTGAACATAAACGTCACCACCATTCGGCATCAGAAGATTGTAATCTGAAGGAAATTGTCCTTCGACAGAATAATGATCTTCATGACGATATACTACCTTGCGCTAATTGTCTGTCGTTACTGTTTACAATAAATCCACTGAGTGAGCTTTATCTTGAAGCTCCCGAATTCGGACAACGATTAGAACAAAAACCTTATTTAGAAAACTATATTCCACCGTTCGTAGGTTCAATAAAAAGCCTGCGTGCCCCTCCCGTATCTTATTTTTTAGGTTAATATTTTATAGAAACTTTATCTATGTCATTGTGAAGAGGGCGGGATTTCCTCACTCTTTGTTGTGGCAAAAAATCTAAGAAATAAGAATAATGAAAAAATATATTATTTATTTCGCCTGTCTGTTGGCGATATCATGGAGTTGCAATTCCAAACCTAAAACAGACGATCACGCAGGACATAATCATACATCCGAATCGCAAGAGGGACATAACCATGCAGAAGGCGAGGAGTGCGATCATGACCATGAACAAGAGGCAGATCATAAGCATGCCGAGGGTGAAGAATGCGATCACGATCATGGAAAAGAAGAACAGTCTCATGGTGATGAAATATTATTTACACCCGAACAGGCGAAGCAAGCCGGCTTGGAAGTGCTTAATGTAAAGCCAGACAGGTTTCATCAGGTGATAAAGACCAGCGGACAGATATTATCGGCACAAGGCGATGAAGTTACTGTTTCTGCTACATCGAGCGGTATCGTATCTTTTAATAAAGCATCGTTGAATGAGGGTGCAGCTGTAAAAGGAGGCGAATCTCTGGTTAGCATCTCTTCGAAAAACCTTGTCGATGGAGACCCTTCCATAAAAGCGAAAACAGCATATGATATAGCTCAACGCGAGTATCAACGGGCAGAATCCCTGATCGGAGATAAACTGATTTCGCAAAAAGAATACAACGAGATAAAGCTGAATTATGAGAATGCAAAAGTATCATATCAGGCCATAGGTCAGCGTTCTACAGCAAGAGGTATTAGTATATCTTCGCCTATCAACGGGTTTGTAAAAAGCAAACTGGTAACTGAGGGTCAATATGTGGATGTAGGCCAACTATTAATGACTGTTACCCAAAACAGGAAGTTGCAACTTCGGGCCGATGTGTCGGAGCGCTATTATAAAGATCTGGGAAGCATAACATCCGCTAATTTCAAAACTTCGTATGATAATACCGTTTACCGTCTTTCAGATCTGAACGGTCGCATTGTCTCGTATGGTCGCTCGACAAACAGTCAGGAGTATTATCTACCGGCTAATTTTGAGTTTGATAATGTAGGGCAGGTTGTTTCCGGCTCTTATGTGGAAGTTTATCTGCTGGGACAGCCGAGGGAAAATGTTCTGGCAATCCCGGTTTCCTCTCTTACAGAGGAACAAGGTGTTTATTTCGTCTATTTGCAGACTCATCCCGATGCTTACAAAAAGCAGGAAGTCAGGATAGGAACAAATGACGGAAGTCTTGTAGAAATACTTTCGGGATTAAAGGCGGGAGATAAGGTTGTAAGTAAAGGTGCATATCATATTAAACTGGCATCGGCTTCAGCGGCTATACCTCATGCCCATGAACACTAAAGATGGGAGGAATAGACAATGTTGAATAAAATAATACAATTCTCTCTCAACAACCGTCTTGTGGTGTTGATTGGCGCGGTGCTCCTGCTTATCGGCGGGTTCTATACCGCAAAGAATATGGAAATAGATGTATTTCCCGATCTGAATGCGCCTACCGTGGTGATAATGACCGAAGCAAACGGAATGGCTCCCGAAGAAGTGGAACGCCTGGTTTCTTTTCCTATAGAAACGGCTGTAAACGGAGCTACAGATGTGCGTCGTGTACGGTCGTCTTCTACTACCGGATTTTCAGTGGTCTGGGTTGAGTTTGATTGGGGGACCGATATATATAAGGCCCGTCAGATCGTTACCGAAAAACTGACAGCTTTGGGCGATGCCCTGCCCGAAAATATAGGCCAACCTACTTTGGGGCCCCAATCTTCAATACTTGGGGAAGTAATGATTATCGGCCTTACTTCCGACTCTACTTCATTACTCGATTTACGTACTATCGCTGACTGGACAATCCGCCCACGGCTTTTATCTACAGGTGGTGTAGCTCAGGTTACAGTAATAGGCGGCGATATAGAAGAGTATCAGATACTCATCGATCCGGGACGAATGAAGCACTATGGCATAACACTGGATGAAGTATTGCAGGTAACACGCAATATGAATCAGAATGCGTCCGGAGGCATCTTGTATGAATATGGAAATGAATATATTGTAAGGGGTGTACTGCAAAGCGCAGATGTAGGGGAATTAGGGAAGGCTGTAGTGAAAAAGGTCGGTGAAAGCCCTATTCTGATCAGTGATGTGGCCGAAATAAAGATAGGAGCGAAGACCCCAAAATTAGGGATAGCTTCGGAAAAGACAAAACCTGCCGTATTGATAACTGTCACTAAACAGCCGAATACTAATACAATAGAACTGTCTGAAAAACTGGATGTTTCACTTGCCGAATTACAGAAGAATATTCCTGCTGATATAAAGATATCCACAGATATATTTCGTCAGGAACGATTTATAAACAACTCGATAAATAATGTACAGAAATCGCTGTATGAAGGAGCGATATTTGTAGTTATTATTTTGTTTATATTCCTGATGAACGGTCGTACTACATTCATCTCCCTGATGGCTTTGCCTTTGTCGCTACTCACGTCTATTCTAGCCCTGAAACTAATGGGACTGACAATAAATACGATGAGTCTGGGAGGGATGGCTATTGCTATCGGTTCTCTGGTAGATGATGCTATTATCGATGTGGAAAATGTATTCAAACATCTGCGCGAAAACAGGCAGAAACCGAAAGAGGAACAACTTTCTGTACTAACGGTTGTTTTCGAGGCCTCGAAAGAAGTCCGCATGCCGATATTGAATTCCACACTGATTATTGTTACCAGTTTTATCCCGTTGTTTTTCCTTAGCGGGATGGAAGGGCGTATGCTTGTTCCACTGGGTATTGCCTTTATTGTGGCCTTGTTTGCCTCTACCGTTGTCGCCCTTACAGTGACTCCCGTATTATGTAGTTATCTGTTGGGTAACAACAAGAAGAATAAGGAAGAGAAAGAACCTGTCTTTGTGGTTAAATTAAAAGCTGTATATGAAAAAAGTCTGCATTGGGCTTTGGAAAAACAGAAGATCGTTCTTGGTGTGACAGGAGTATTATTAGTCTCTGCCATTATCATATTCTTTACATTCGGACGTAACTTTTTACCTCCGTTCAATGAAGGTTCGTTTACAGTTACGATAAATACCTTACCGGGTATATCGCTCGAAGAATCGAATAAAGTAGGAATTATGGCCGAACAGGCTATGCTTAGCGTTCCCGAGATACAGACAGTAGGCCGTAAGACAGGCCGGGCAGAACTTGACGAACATTCATTCGGTGTAAATACATCCGAGATAGAAGCCCCGTTTATGCTCAAAGACCGTTCTCAGGAGGATATGTTAGCCGAACTTCGCGAAAAACTGAATGCTATTCCGGGTATCAGTGTCGAAATAGGGCAGCCTATATCGCACCGTATCGATCATATGCTTTCGGGTACTAAAGCCAATATTGCGATTAAGTTGTTTGGTACGGACCTGAATAAACTATACTCCTTAGGCAATGAAATCAAATCTTCGATAGAAAGTATCGAGGGGGTTGCCGACCTGAATGTAGAACAACAGGTAGAGCGTCCGCAATTGAAGATAACCCCAAAGCGGGAGATGCTGGCAAAATACGGAATTACATTGCCCCAATTCTCCGATTTTGTAACAGTGATGTTGTCCGGGGAAGTTGTATCGCAAGTTTACAGGGATGGTAAAAGCTTCGACCTGACATTAAAAGCATCGGATAATTACAAAGATCAGGCGGACAAAATCCGGAACCTGATGATAGATGCCGGTGATAAGAAAATACCTTTCGAGTATGTCGCGGTGATAACTTCATCCACAGGCCCCAACACGGTAAACCGTGAAAATGCACAGCGTAAGATTGTTGTTTCTGCCAATGTTGCCGATCGCGATTTACGTAGTGTAGTTAATGATATCAGGGAAAAGATCGACGGAGAAATTACGTTGCCGGAGGGTTATCATATCGAGTACGGCGGACAGTTTGAGAGTGAGCAGGCTGCATCGAGGATATTGCTTATTGTGTCTGTCTTTGCTATTATGATTATATTCTTATTGTTGTTCAATCAATTTAGGAATGTAACTCAATCGGCAGTAATACTTCTTAATCTGCCATTGGCTCTCATTGGAGGAGTATATGCCATTTTATTCACTTCGGGTGAAATTAGTATTCCTGCCATTATCGGATTTATAGCGTTGTTTGGCATTGCGACACGAAATGGTATTCTGCTGATGGCGCATTATAATGATTTGGGTAATCATGGATATTCTGTGAATAAGAGTATCCTGCAAGGATCTCTCGATCGTCTGAACCCAATATTGATGACTGCTCTATGTTCGGGCTTAGCCCTTATTCCATTGGCTATTCAGGGAGACCTTCCGGGGAATGAGATACAAAGCCCGATGGCAAAAGTTATACTCGGGGGGCTATTGACATCTACTTTATTAAATATGTATGTCGTACCCATTATCTACAGGATGTTGAAAAACCGTAAAGAGGTAAAACAAGAGGTTGTTTGACAAAAAAGAATCAAATTATGAGAAGAGTAATATATATACTTTTATTATCGCTGCTATGTGTTGTTAGCGTTGAGGCACAGGATACATTCAGTAAGGTGTTGGAAAGTATAGAAGCGAACAATACAACACTGAAGGCGTACCGGGAGCAAGCTAATGCCGATAAGATCGGCAACAAGACCGGGATAAATATGGCTAATCCTGAAGTTGAGTTCGGTTATCTGTGGGGGAGTCCTGCCGGAGAAGGTAACCGCACGGACCTGAATGTTACGCAGTCTTTCGATTTTCCTACTGCTTACCGTTACAAATCACAGTTAGCGGCAGGTAAGAATAAGCAGGTTGATTTGACCTATGACCAACAGCACAGGGAAATTATGCAACAGGCGCGTGCTTTGTGTGTCGAACTTACTTACCAGACAAAGTTGAATGAGCAACTAACCCAACGTCTGGAATCTGCACGGGAGTTATCTGATGCTTACCAGAAACGGTTCAACCAGGGAGATATCGATATCCTGGAGAGAAATAAAACCAAACTGGATTTACTCAATACAGAAAAGCTATATCAGATAAATATGGTTGAAATAAATACGCTGAGGGCTGAATTACAACGGCTGAATGGCGGGGAGCCACTCGTATATCCGTTCGGTAATTATCCGGATTATCTTTTTCCGCTTAACTTTACAGAATGGTTTGAAAGAGTAAAAGAAAATAATCCCTCTTTGCGTCTGGCCGAACAGGAAGTTGAGTTAAGCAAAAAACAGGAACAACTGACCCGTGCTCTGAATTTGCCGAAGATTACAGCCGGATATACAAGTGAGCGCATTCTCGGTACTACATTGCAAGGTTTTACAGTAGGTGTTTCCATCCCTTTGTGGGAAGGAAAGAATACTGTAAAACATCAGAAAGCGCAGACTGTAGCTTTGCAGATGCAGCATGCTGACACCAAATTGCAGTTTCAGAATACATTAAAGAATCAATATGATAAGGCTTCTAAGCTTTCTGTATTGCTGAATGAATATCAGGAAACGCTGAAAGTTACGAACAATCGCGACTTGTTGAAAAAGGCATTGGATAAAGGTCAGTTGTCTCTCATAAACTATTTGTTGGAGCTTTCTGTATATTATGAAACGATAGACAAGTATTATGAAACGGAACGGGACTATCAGCTTGCTGTAAGCGAGTTGCAGCAGTGGGAAAGATAATTTAAATTATTAATTATATATGGAAGGCATCCGTTATTGTCAACGGATGCCTTCACTTTGTCTGTATCAGGTGAACCAAGATGGTTTAAGAATGTTATTTTAATAAAATTGTGTTATTTTTGAATGTCGAAATAGAACGTTTTAAGTAGCGAGAGCAGAAGCAAAGTTTATTTTGATTATGCCGAGTCACGAAAAACGACTAATATAATTGAACCCTCCTTAAAACTGTAGATCCTATGAAGCGATTATCCGGATATATTATCTTAATCATACTGTTTTTAACTACCATCTCTGCTTTTTCCAATAAGCCGCATATTATAAACTTGTATAGGGAAAAATATCAGGCAGATAACAAGAACTGGGCGATAGGACAGGATGAAAGAGGGACTATGTATTTTGGTAATGATATAGGGCTGCTCGAATTCGATGGTATAGAATGGAATCTTAACCGGATACCAAATTCATTGGTTGTCCGGTCTGTGTCGGTACTGTCGCACAAAACCATATTTACGGGGAGCTATGAAGAGTTTGGCCGCTGGGACAGGGATATTTCCGGAAAGCTCGTTTATACTTCCCTGAGCGATAATCTGGACAAGGCTCTTTTCAAAAATGATGATTTTTGGAAAATCTGGATTGCGCGTGATTGCGTCTATTTTCAGTCATTTAATTCTATATATATCTATGATTATAATACGGTAAAACGGATTCCATCCGAGAAAGCTTTTCTATTCCTTACTAAAGTCAGGGATGAATTTCTTGTACAGCAAATGCTGGGCTCACTTTTCCGGCTTAAGGGAGATAAACTTGAAAAAATAGAGGGCAGTGAGGTCTTTCAAGGTACAGATGTTCGTGTTATTTTACCTTATAAGGAAGATCAGTATCTTATAGGTACTACATCCAAAGGTATTTATATTTATGACGGTGAAAGCTTTAAGGAGTGGAGTCCTGTACTTTCGGGTATAATGAACTTGAAGGAGCTGAACTGTGGTGTGGTGTCTTCAAAAGGGTCATATTATCTGGGCACTATTTTGGATGGAATTTACGAGGTTGATATTAACGGCCGTATTGTAGATCATATATCATCCGAAAGCACGCTCCAGAATAATACGGTGCTTTCTTTGTATGAGGATAATCTGGGCAATATCTGGGCTGCTCTTGACCGTGGAATAGCATACATTCAATATATCGAAAATATGAGTTGTTATACAGATCCCGGTGGAAAGACAGGAGCTGTGTATTGTGCTGTACTTTGGGATAATAAGCTATTTATCGGAACCAATCAGGGTGTATTTTACATTACAACAGAGGGTTTGAATAAGCCGAATGCTCTTTCCGATATGAAACTGATAGATGGAACACAAGGCCAGGTTTGGGCTCTCAAGGTGGTTGATGGTGTCCTGTATTGTTGTCACAACAAAGGATTGAAGGAAATCCATAAAAACCTGTCGGTTACAGACGCATTTGCTATAGGTACAGGTGTATATAATTTGTCTGAGGCTAAAGTAAGGGATCATGATTTATTAGTACTATCCACATATAGCTCAATAAGAATAGTAGATAAGAAAACAAACCGTGTCTTTACTCCCGGTCAGATATCCGAACCAATCATAAATGCAGAGTTTGATCATTTAGGTAATATATGGCTGGAACATTTCAACAGAGGAGTGTACCGCTGTAAACTGGATGATAATTTTTCGGGATTCAGGTCCTTTTCATACTATGGAGGTAATAATAAGGATGGACTTCCCTATAAACTAAAAATGTTTAAGGTTGGAGGGCGTATCGTTTTGCTTGGAGACAACCGGTTTTATACATATGACGATATAGAGAATGAGATTGTGCCCAGTTCATTGCTGAATGAATCTTTCAGCACCGTGCATAATATAAGGCAGATAATTCCTATAAGAGAAAATCAGTTTTGGGCATTGACAGATGCCGCCATTTACAAATTCTTTTACGATGGTTATGAAATATCTATATTGGAGAATTACAACTTAGGAATGAATCTGTCCTTAGTGAATGCCTATGAGAATGTTTCCATACTAAACGATATTACCAGCCTCATATGCCTTGATAATGGTTTTTTACTATACAATAAAACGCAAGAGACAAAACGAAATCTCTATAAAGAATTATCCGCTCCGTATATTGAGTTTATGCGGACTGTAAATATCGACGATCGCATAGAATATAAGGATTTAACAGAAAGTGCAGAAGTCTCTTATACTTTCAATACTGTTACATTTGGTTTTTCATCAAATAATGCATTCGCTTCCAATTTATCGTTTCAGTATATGCTGGAGGATGTAGATAAGGATTGGTCTGTTCCACAAAAGATAAATAGTATTTCTTATGCGCGGCTTCCGGAAGGAAAATATAAGTTTATGGTACGTACTATAGATAATTTAGGAAATTATTCCGAGCCGGTATCCTACGGATTTGAGATCCTGTCTCCCTGGTATCAGACTATCTGGGCATATATGTTTTATGTATTAATGATAGTCGGGATATTATATATTACATGGCTACTTATCCTTCGCCGCTATCGCAATCTGCATTTGCAGAAGATCAGACATCGTGAAACAAGACGTTTAAGAGTATTAGCAGGGGAACTTCAGCAGGAAGTGGAACAAAAAAGTGCGGAGTTACTTACACAGACTTCATTTATTATACAGAAGAATGAGCTGATTCTGAGAATTAAGGATATTGTAGACGATTTTTATTCAAAGAACAAGATTAATGCTTTATTACCTTTATATCATAAGATAAATTCACTACTCAATAATAATATGAATTCGGAAGATGACTGGAAAATGTTCCTTATAAAATTTGAAGAGAAACATACCGGATTTTTTAAAAAAATGAAAGCTTTATACCCTCAATTGACAAATAATGACCTCCGGCTTTGTGCTTGTCTTAAACTAAATTTGGAGACAAAAGAAATAGCTTCATTAATGAATCTTTCTATAAGAGCCGTAGAAAACAGCCGCTACAGACTACGAAAAAAGTTAAATATTCAGCCTTCCCAGAATTTAAATGAGTTTTTTTTAGAAATAGACTGATTGATTTAATGTGTTTGTAATAAGATGCTTATTTTTATTTGAGAGGTAATAATGAGGTAGTGGTACTGTTAAAATCGGGTGGTAAGTAATTGCGATGTATTAACTTTTCGAAACACTTTTGTCAGATTATCTACATTTGACATAAAATCTAATATCACGACCCCGATACGATATGGTAATCCAGTATCTCATTCGCAACCAGAAATAATGCCTTAAAAATATCTTAAGAATAATTACCATTTCCTTTTCAGTCGTTCATAGTAGATTTTTGTTTGATAATGTGTGTTTAAATAAAAAGTAAAACTATGAAAATTAAACCTAAAAGAACATTTATTACGTCTGGAGCCAGTTCCTTCCTTATGAGGGGATTTATGTTCCTTGCTTGCCTTTTACTGGTGAGTACAGTAAGTATTTATGCTCAGACAAAGACTATCACAGGTAAAGTGACAGATGTGACTGGCGAACCTCTGATTGGTGTGAGCATTAAGATACAAAATACCACTACTGGCACTGTTACAGATATAGATGGTGTATATTCCCTGTCGGCCAAATCAGGTGATGTTTTGGAATTCTCTTATGTGGGGATGAAAACACAATTGGTTACAGTAAGTTCTCAGTCTACTATAAACATAACCCTGGAAGACGATGCCCAACTGCTTACCGAAACGGTTGTGATTGGATATGGTTCAGCGAAAAAACGCGACTTGACAGGCTCTATTGTTAGTATTAAGGCTGGCGAAATTGCGAACAGGCCATCTGCTAACCCATTGGCTAGCTTGCAAGGTAAAGTTGCAGGTGTGCAGATTGTAAATACAGGACGTGCCGGACAGGATCCGGAGATACGTGTTCGTGGAACAAACTCTCTTAATGGTTATACACCTTTGTATATAGTGGATGGATTGTTTTCCGATAATATTAATTACTTGAATCCGGCAGATATAGAGTCTATGGAAATCCTTAAAGACCCTTCTTCATTGGCTATATTCGGTGTGCGGGGAGCAAATGGTGTTATTATAATTACTACAAAGAGGGCTAAAGACGGACAAACAATAGTTAACATAAACGCTTCGGTAGGATTTAAGCATATCGCCGACAGGATAAGTGTGACTAATGCAGCCC
Source organism: Dysgonomonas gadei ATCC BAA-286 (assembly GCF_000213555.1). Lineage (GTDB taxonomy): Bacteria > Bacteroidota > Bacteroidia > Bacteroidales > Dysgonomonadaceae > Dysgonomonas > Dysgonomonas gadei. The sequence goes on along the minus strand of NZ_GL891983.1, from coordinate 89,251 downwards.
AATTTAAAGAGTTGTATAATGAACAAAGACTTAATCAGGGGGTAACTACTCCGTTTGATTATACTGCATGGCAAGCTGATACAGACTGGCAGGATGAGATTTTTCAAACAGGATTTGTGACCAATAATAATGTTAGTATTACCGGTTCCAGCGAGAAGAATAAATTCTATTTAGGATTGGGATATACTTCGGAAGAGGGATCTATAAAGTCAGAGAAATATACTAAAGCAACCGTTAATCTGAGCAGTGATTACAATGTTACTAACTTCTTGAGATTCGGATTTCAGGTTAATGGATCCAGATCTTTACCACCCGATGCAAAAGGCGTGGCAGGAGCAGTCAGAGCAGCACCTATAGCTCCTGTCTATGGCGTATATACTGATCCGCTTACCGGTAAAGAAGAAACTCTACTGCATACGATGCCCGATTTTCAACGTTCGCAGGTATGGAATCCTTTGATTGCAACTCAGCTGCAAGGTGATCATAACAAAGCGACGAACTATAGGGTTGCAGGAAATATATACGGAGAGGTAGATCTTATGAAATCTCTGACGTTTAAAGCAACCTTCTCTTTAGACTATTCTACAGGCGACTCAAGAAGTTATTCCCCGTTAGTAAATGTATATAATCCGGATATAAAGAATAAGGAGATGATAAGCGAATATGAAACTATCAACCAAAGTAAGAATCATAGTTTGGTTGCTCAACAGGATTATATTCTGACTTATAGCAATCAATTTAATAAACATGGTGTAACAGCGACTGCTGGTATTACAACTAATTATAGGGAATCTTCCAGCTTGGGTGGTGGTCGTAGCCAAAAATATGGAGATTTTGATTTCTCGATACCAAATGATGATCCTGACAAGTGGTGGTTGACATCAATCTCCAATTCATCGATGACGAATACTGGTAGCCAATTTAGACGATTTACGATGTCTTATCTCTTGAGGGGTCTTTACAACTATGACAACCGTTACTTGTTTAATGCTTCGTACAGAAGGGATGGATCTTCGGTATTCCGTAATGTAGGAAATACATGGGATGACTTTTACTCTTTTGGTGGAGGTTGGATCGTGAGTAGCGAATCTTTTATGGAGAATCAGAGTGCTATTGATTACCTGAAGGTAAAAGGTTCTTGGGGTGTTCTAGGTTCTGAGAATACGGGAGGACGTAATTATCCTTCTTATCCGGGGTTAAACTCTTCAGGCAGTGCTGTTTTCGGAGATAATATACTGACTGGATATAGTACAGCGTATCTTCTCCAGAATGTTGGCTGGGAAAAGACATATTCATGGGAAGCCGGATTTGAGGCTCAATTTTTGAATAACCGTTTGAGAATAGAACCGGTTTACTACAGTAAGAACACAAAAGATATTCTTGTGGTAACAGAAGCTATTGCCGGGGTACAAAATGAAATGCAAAACTTGGGCGAGGTACAAAACAGAGGAGTTGAATTGGCTGGTTCCTGGTCTGATAAAATCGGAGAATCGGGTTTCAATTACACCATCGCAGGTAATCTCACTACTATAAGCAATAAGGTGAATAAAATAGATGTTGAAGATACTGCGGCTAAATTGGAGAACGGTGTATCGCGTACTATCAAAGGAGAGCCGATCGGCTATTTCTACGGATATAAGGTAATCGGTGTATATCAAAACTATGAACATATAAAAAATTCTACGCCTAATGCCCTTGGAACTGTCAGACCCGGTGATTTGATATTTGCAGATATTGACGGGGATGGTAAAATAACAGACAAGGACAGAACCAAAATAGGTAATCCAACACCTGATTTTACTTATGGTATCAATCTAAACTTATCATATAAGAACTTTGATCTTGGTATAGACATGATGGGCGTTTATGGAAATGATATCTACCGCAATTGGGATGCTTCTTCTTTCGCTCAATTCAATTACAGAACAGAAAGAATGAACAGATGGCATGGTGAAGGTACTTCAAATTGGGAACCGATATTGGATCCATCCAGAGCAATGAATCAGATGGCTTCAAGCTATTTTATCGAAGATGGAAGCTTCTTCCGTATTCGGAATGTTCAGTTGGGTTATACTTTCCCTAAGTCTATCCTGGATAAGATATACATGAAGTCACTTCGTATCTATGGAAATATTCAGAATCTCAAGACATGGTCGAAGAATTCAGGATATACTCCCGAAATCGGAGGTAGTGCACTTTCGTTCGGTATAGATAGCGGTACTTACCCTATGCCTGTGATTTATACTTTCGGTGCAAATCTTACATTTTAATCCAAACAGAGAAATAACATGAAAAAATATATATTAAAAGCAATTAGTACATCTGCATTAATAGTGTTTGCATTTGTATTGACCGGATGCGGAGACCTTTTAGATCAAGCCCCACAAGGTCAATGGACAGAAGACGATAATAAAGGGGGATCTTATCAGACGGATATATTTACATTATATGCTAAGATGAGAGGTTTTAATGTAACATCAGGTTCTCCGGCTTTAGCTATTCATAACTTTAGAAGTGAAGACGTGGAAACAGGAACGACAGCTTCGGATGGATCGGCTCAGAGACCAATGTACGACGATTTTGAGTATAATGCATCAAATGGACTTATCCAAAGCTATTATGCAAGTAATTTTGATATGATTCATATTGTAAACCGTGTATTGGACAAGATGAGTACAGCCGAAAAGAATGGAGAAACTCTTACCGAAGGGGATATTATCTGTAGAGGAGAAGCACATTTCTTCAGGGCGTTTGCCTACTTCAATCTTGTCAGAGCCTTTGGTGAAGTTCCATATATTGATTTCAAAATAGAAGATGCGGCAGAAGCTATTCTACCTAAGTCTCCTGCAACTAAAATATATGAACTTATCGATAAAGATTTGACCGAAGCCGAAAATAGTCTTCCTCCTATGTGGGAAAGCAGGTTTGTAGGACGTCTCACTTGGGGTGCGGCTAAATCATTACATGCCAAAACTTATTTAATGAGAAACGATTGGGCCAATACTTATAGCTTAGCTATGGAAGTTATTAATTCAAATATATATAATTTAGATACGCCTTACGATCAAATATTCAGAGAAACTGGTGAAAATTGTAGTGAATCGATACTCGAATTGCAATGTACAGCCACATCAGCATTACCCGGATCTAACGATATTGGCAGCCAATTTTGTCAGGTTCAGGGAGTAAGAGGTGCAGGTGACTGGAATATGGGTTGGGGATGGCATACGCCAACACAACTACTTGCCGATGCTTTTGAACCGGGAGACCCTCGCAAAGACGAAACATTATTATATTTTGTAAAAACAGGAGAAGATCCGGCTACTATTCCGGCAAATAAACCGTGGGGAGAAAAGCCTGTGGCAAATGGAGATGTTTTAAATAAATATTATAACAAAAAAGCGTATACAAATCCTGCATTAAGAACTCTCTATACAAAGGGTGGCTTCTGGTTTAATATTCGCCTTATCAGATTATCGGATGTCATATTGATGGCTGCCGAGGCTGCAAATGAAATGGGCGGAAAAGCTGATGAGGCTATCGAACTGCTCGAAAGGGTACGTGCCCGCGCAAGAGCTGGAAACAGTGCTATATTACCGAAGGTTACTACAACAGATCAGGTTGCATTTAGAAATGCCGTAAGACATGAGAGACGCGTGGAATTAGGTATGGAATGGGATCGTTTCTATGATCTTGTACGTTGGGGTACAGCGCAGCAGGTACTTCATGCAGCAGGTAAAACCAATTACCAAAACAGGCATGCTTTACTACCTCTGCCTCAAGCTGAGATTGATAAATCGAATGGCGTTTTAGTTCAGAATCCAAATTATTCCAACTAAATAATTAATGACTATGAAAATTAAAAAATATATATCTGCAATAATAGTTTTAACTGTATTATTGTTTGGAGCTCAATCTTGCTTTCAGGATTTAGAGAATGATCCTGCATTCGATTATCCTCAGGGATTCCCTGATCCCACAGGCGAATACAAGCCTGAGAAGTTAAATCTTCCTTTTGAAGGTGATGTTTATGACCAAAGCACCTATCAGTTTGTAAATAGTGGAGTGGGCGTATACTCATTTATAGATGGAGTAAAGGGTAAAGCTTATAAAGGAGATGCAGATACGACTTATGTTCTAATCAATAACCATCCTGCAATATCTAAAATTGTAGAGAGTGAAATTACAAATCTTGGTAGCTTTACAGTTTCATTTTGGATGAAATCTTCCCGGAATACAGCAGCAACAGGTTTGTTCTCAATTACAAATACTAAAACATTCTGGTCCAATCTTGATATTTTTCTGGAAAATACCGGCAGTGAGACTCAAGCCTTTTTCAAGGTACATATCTACAATGAACGTACCGGAAGCAGGGTAGAGAAATGGGTGGAAGCCAGAGTTGATAATGTATTTGGAGACTGGGTACATATGGCTTTTGTTTATGATGGTACTACCTCTACAATGAATATATATAAAGATGGTAATAGCGTATTTCAATCGGTTATAACCGGTTTGGGAGAATTACAATTTAAAGATGTTGGCCCAATGATAATCGGAACTTTTCCATATCAGGCCAACCCTAGTTTAACTAGTGGGGCAACTAATCAGAGTTGGGCAGGATGGTATAAAGGCGCTTTGGATCAGTTCCATTTTTATAGTGAGCCATTAACCGGAGACGAAGTAAAAGAGCTTTATAACAGTAAGAATTAATGGGATTCCATTGATGGAGTTCGTTAAATAATTACCTGATCAGACAAATAATGAGAGGGAGTCACTCCCTCTCATTATTAAATTAATACATTATGAAAATTTTACTCAATTCTTTATTCTTCATATTTCTTCTTTCATCTATCTCATGTAGTAGTGATAATGAAGATGGGACTCCGGTTCAAGAGTTTAAGTTGGACGGGATTACAATAGATGGGAAAACAAATCAAGATTTGTATGTAGATGTAAATCCAACTTCTTCTATTTATCTCAAGTTTTCGGATCAGATAGATCAGGCTACAATAATTGATAATATAAAAATAAGAGAACAATCAGGGCAATTTTTGGCAATTACTCCGGTTTATGATGGACATTATACTATTGAGATAAAAGGTGAATTGGCTTTAAAATCATACACTAAGTATGAACTTCTTATATATCCTAATTTAAAATCAAAATCGGGAAGCAAAATTTTGACAGGCAAAACAATTAGTATATCTACAACAATTGATCTGACTGATAAATTTCCGCGCATATCAGATGAAGAACTGTTAGATAAAGTACAAAGCCAGACATTCAGATATTTTTGGGATTTCGGACACCCGACATCGGGCATGGCACGCGAAAGGACAACGTCAGGAGACGTAGTGACCACCGGTGGAACCGGTTTTGGTGTAATGGCTATGATAGCGGCGGCAGAAAGAGGTTTTATATCTAAAAATGATGCATTATCCCGTATTCAGAAGATTGTAACATTCTTAGATACTAAATGTACAAGTTATCATGGAGCATTTGCACACTGGGTCAATGGAGCGACAGGTGCTACCTATCCTTTTAGCCAATATGATAATGGGGCCGATTTGGTGGAAACCGCCCTCTTGTTTCAGGGATTACTTACAGCAAGGCAATATTATAAGTCGAATGATGCCGTAGAAATTCAGTTAAGGGCTGATATAACCCGTCTTTGGGAAGCTATAGAATGGACTTGGTTTCAAAAAGGAGGAGAGAATGTCTTGTACTGGCATTGGAGTCCTGATTACGGATGGCAGATGAATCTGAAGATAACAGGATGGAATGAATCATTAATTGTGTATGCTCTAGCTGCAGCTTCACCTACTTATCCCATTTCAGCAGAGGTATATAAACAAGGATGGGTGAGGAATGGAGCCTTTGCTAATGGCAAATCATATTATGGATATACTCTGCCTCTGGGTACAGAGTATGGAGGCCCGTTATTTTTCAGTCATTATTCATTCTTAGGAATTAACCCTAAGGATCTGAAAGACCAATATACGGATTACTGGACTCAGAACAGAAATCATACATTGATAAATTACACTTATTGCGTTACCAATCCGAAAGGATATGGTGGATATAGCGCTGATTGCTGGGGGCTTACTGCCAGCGATGGTAATAATGGCTATAGTGCGCATTCCCCAACGAATGATAAAGGGGTGATTGCTCCTACTGCTGCATTATCATCTATGCCGTATACACCTGAGGAATCAATGAGGGCTTTACACTTCTTCTATTACAAACTGGGGGATAAATTATGGTCCGATTATGGATTTGTGGATGCATTTAATCTTTCGGAACAGTGGTACGATAATCAGAATATAGCAATAGACCAGGGGCCAATCGTTGTGATGATTGAAAATTACAGGACAGGCTTGTTATGGTCTCTGTTCATGGCAGACCCTGAAATAAAGGACGGACTGAAAAAACTGGGCTTTCAAAGCCCTGATATATAAGAGATTTTAGGTAAAAGGTTTAGGTTATAATTAATATATTAAGGAAAATGAAGACGAAACAACTTTTAAAGGTGTTTCTGGCGTGTATGGCTGTTGTGGGTTGCATACAGGCGCAGACTAAGGATCCTAAGATGGATAAGTTTATAAATGACTTGATGGGCAAAATGACGCTGGAAGAAAAGATCGGACAGCTCAATCTGCCAAGTTCGGGAGATATTACTACCGGACAGGCAAAAAGCAGCAACATTGCCGAGAAGATCAAGAAAGGAGAAGTCGGGGGATTGTTCAATATAAAAGGTGTTGAAAAAATCAGGGATGTACAACGTATAGCCGTAGAAGAAAGCCGCCTTAAAATTCCGTTGATTTTTGGGATGGATGTTATCCACGGATACGAGACTGTTTTCCCTATTCCGTTAGGTCTCGCTGCTACATGGAATATGGCTGCCATAGAACAATCGGCCCGCATTGCGGCGATTGAAGCCAGTGCGGATGGTATCAGCTGGACTTTCAGCCCGATGGTGGATATTTCCCGCGATCCTCGCTGGGGACGTTTCTCGGAAGGGAGCGGTGAAGACCCTTACCTGGGAGGACAGATTGCAAAAGCGATGATTCATGGTTATCAGGGAGTAGGAGATAAGGCTTATACACTTAACTCCAATATCATGGCTTGTGTGAAGCACTATGCTTTGTATGGTGCAGGCGAAGCCGGACGCGATTATAATACAGTGGATATGAGCCGCATTCGTATGTTCAATGAATATCTTTATCCTTATCAGGCTGCTGTGGATGCAGGTGTAGGTAGTGTGATGGCTTCATTTAATGAAGTGGACGGGGTTCCCGCTACTGCAAATAAATGGCTGATGACAGATGTTTTGCGCGACAAATGGGGTTTCAAAGGATTTGTAGTAACCGACTATACAGGTATCAGCGAAATGATAGACCACGGTATAGGTGATTTGCAAACCGTTTCGGCTCGTGCATTAAAGGCAGGCATAGACATGGATATGGTAAGTGAAGGACTGGCTACCGTAGGTAAATCGCTCAGAGAAGGAAAAGTTACTCAGGCCGAAATAGATCAGGCATGCCGCCGTGTATTGGAGGCCAAATACAAACTGGGTTTATTTTCCAATCCTTACAAATACTGTGATGTAAATCGGGCAAAAACAGAAATATATACTCCCGAACATCGTGCAGTTGCCCGTAAAATAGCATCGGAAAGTTTCGTTCTGCTTAAAAACGCTAATAATACACTGCCATTAAAAAAACAAGGCACTATTGCTGTAGTAGGTCCATTGGCAAACACCCGTTCCAATATGCCAGGTACATGGAGTGTGGCTGTGAATCTGGATACAGCCAAAACAGTTGTAGAAGGAGTACAGGCTGTCGCCGGAGGGAATGTAAAAGTGGTGTATGCGAAAGGCAGCCATCTTATAAGCGATCCTGTTTATGAGAATAATGCCACTATGTTTGGACGTACTTTACATAGAGATAAGGAAACCCGTTCGGATGAAGAAATGCTGAAAGAGGCATTGGATGTAGCTAAGAGTGCAGATGTAATTATTGCTGCTCTCGGTGAATCGTCGGAGATGAGTGGTGAGGCAAGCAGCCGTACCAATCTGGATATTCCGGATGTACAAAAAACTCTTTTGAAGGAATTACTAAAAACAGGAAAACCGGTCGTACTGGTATTATTCACAGGACGTCCTTTGACCCTGACATGGGAGAATGAGAATGTGCATGCTATCCTGAATGTTTGGTTTGGCGGGACAGAAGCTGCAGAAGCCATAGGCGATGTATTATTCGGTGATGCAAACCCAAGCGGTAAACTGGTGGCTACTTTTCCTAAAAATGTAGGACAAATACCATTATTTTATAATCATAAGAATACAGGTCGTCCGCTTCAGGAAGGTAAATGGTTTGAAAAATTCCGTAGCAACTATCTCGATATAGATAATGATCCGCTTTATCCGTTCGGATATGGTCTTAGTTATACAACATTCGAATATAGCGATGTGAAATTAAGTTCTGCATCTATTGATGCCAAAGGAGAACTGACAGCCAGTGTAACGGTAACCAATAAAGGGAAAGCAGATGGAGCGGAAGTTGTACAGCTGTATATTCGCGACCTCGTAGGCAGTGTTACCCGTCCGGTGAAAGAACTGAAAGGTTTCGAAAAAGTATTTATCAAGGCAGGAGAGTCTAAGACGGTAAGTTTTAAGATCACTCCCGAGTTATTGAAGTTCTACAATTACGATCTTGATTATGTATTCGAACCCGGAGATTTCGATGTAATGATCGGTGGAAATAGTCATGATGTTAAATCGGCTCGATTTACGTTGAATTAAGTCATTAAACAGAAAAAAATATGAAAAAGATACATCTTTTTGCTTTTATCTTATTAGCCCTTTTATCAGGTATTGTTAGTTGTAAACAGAAGCCATCAGCGAATCAAACTGCTAATGGCAGTGATACAACAGAGATATCGGATGAGGCGTTGTTAGATAGTGTTCAACGCAGGACATTCCTGTATTTTTGGGATGGAGCCGAGCAAAACAGCGGGATGGCGCGCGAGCGTTTCCATGTAGATGGAGATTATGGAAGGCACGATAAGGATGTGGTAACATCCGGTGGTAGCGGCTTTGGCATAATGGCTATAATTGCAGGTATTGACCGGGGGTATGTTACTCGTGAACAAGGTCTGGAACGAATGACCCGGATTATAGATTTTTTGGAAAAAGCAGATTCCTTCCACGGGGTTTATCCTCATTGGTGGAATGGTAAGACCGGAAAAGTTCAGGGATTTAGTGATAAGGACAATGGAGGTGATTTAGTAGAGACATCTTTCCTGCTACAAGGACTACTAGCCTTGCATCAATACTATGTTGACGGTTCTGATGCCGAAAGGGCATTAGCTGCACGGATTGATAAAATATGGAAGAATGTGGACTGGAACTGGCATCGCAACAGTAAAAATGTATTATACTGGCATTGGAGTCCCAATCACTCATGGGAAATGAACTTTCCTATACGTGGATATAACGAATGTCTGATTACATATGTACTGGCTGCCTGTTCTCCCACACATGGCGTACCAGCCGAAGTATATCATGAAGGATGGGCCGAAGGTGGTAAAATCATCGGGCCGCATGAACTGGAAGGCTATACATTAAACATGCGTTATCAAAGCAATAGTGGAGTGGGACCTTTGTTCTGGGCACATTATTCTTTTCTTGGACTTAATCCTACCGGATTGAAAGATGAATATGCCGATTACTTTCAGGAAATGAAGAACTATACACTGATAAACCGGGCTTACTGTATCCGCAATCCGAAAGGATATAAGGGATATGGTGAAGATGCATGGGGATTGACCGCCAGTTATTCCGTAAAAGGATATGCTGCCCACGAACCGGATGAAGCCGGTGATCGTGGTGTAATATCCCCTACCGCAGCATTATCTTCTATTGTTTACACACCGGAAGAATCGATGAACGTAATGAGGAATCTGTATAATATGGGAGATAAAGTATGGGGACAATATGGGTTTTATGATGCATATAGTGAAACTGATAATTGGTATCCGCAACGTTATCTGGCTATCGATCAGGGGCCTATAGCGGTTATGATCGAGAATTACCGTTCACAACTGTTGTGGAATCTCTTTATGAGTCATCCTGATGTGCAAAGAGGATTGAAAAAATTAGGTTTTGAATCATCCGCATTAAAATAAATACTCTTTTTTTAGCTAAGGGGCTGTATTCAGGTACGGCCTTTTAGTTTTTCTTACAAAAAAGTAAATACATGAATGTAAACAGATCCGCGATCATATCTTTTATCCCGGAATGGATAAGACGAAGCCTTATTATTTCGCGATTGAAGCGATTGATGAAAACGGGACTTCACAATGGGTTAGGGTAGAGGCATTATAGTTATCTTTGTAAGTCTAATATTAAATATATAAGTATGAAAAGAAGTATCTTCATTTTTATCTTGTTTGTATGTACTGTGTATGGCTTTGCCCAGTTTAAGAATGCGTCGTATATGGTAAACGGATATGCCTTGCCTTATCTGGTGATGTACCCGGAAAATTATGATGCAACTAAACAATATCCATTGGTAGTAATGTTGCATGGTGCAGGTGAACGGGGCGATGATAACCAAAAGCAACTGACGCATGGCAAGCAGTTCTTATCAGAACATTTTCAGTCAGCCTATCCGGCTATCGTTATTGTGCCGCAATGTCCTGCCAATAATTATTGGTCTAATGTAGCCCGTCATCAGATCGATGATAAGATGACCCTGACTTTCGGACTGTCTGACGAACCTACACAATCGATGAAGACGGCTATGTGGCTTATTCAGGATTGGTTGTCGTCCGGTAAAGTAGATGTGAGCAGAGTGTATATCGGGGGCCTGTCTATGGGTGGTATGGGTACGCTGGAAATGTTGTGGCGCATGCCCGGGACTTTTGCTGCTGCGTTCCCTATATGTGGAGGTACTGATTTGAGTAAATTGCCGTTATATGCCAGGCATACAGCAGTATGGCTTTTTCACGGGGATGACGATTCGGTGGTTCCGGTAGACAATTCCAGAAATATTTATGCACGGCTAAAGGCTCTCGGGTGTGACGTAGAATATACTGAATATAAAGGCGTAAATCATGGCAGTTGGGTGAATGCTTTCGCTGAAGAAGGATTGGTTCCCTGGCTGTTTAAGCATAAAAAATAAAAGATTGGTTTGGTTATTTTTAAGGTAAGGTTGTTTTAGGTTGGGCTGTTTATTAAATAATATTCAGTTCTGTATGTAAGTGGTTAGAAAGGCTGCATAGTGATTATATCATTATGCAGCCTTTCCTTTATCTATGACAAAAATGAATGAAGGTATGCGAGAATACAGATAAAACTATTTAAGTTTGTGATTCTGTCAGGGTAATTGCGACTTATGTAAATAAGAATAAGTAAACTAAAAAGTCTATATATTATGAAACATCTTGAAAGTGCATTAAACAAAAGGAACAGTTTTTGGAAATATATTGTTGTTTTGTTTATTTCCTTTATACTCGCTAGTTTTGTTGGTGTTGTACCCTTGATGATTGTAGCAGTAATCAAAATAATTCAGAACGGAGGGGATATGGTTTCGGGGATGGCTATGATGTCTGACCCCACAGCCTTGGGGATATCATCCAACTTTGCATTTGTATTACTGCTATTTCCGCTGGTATTAGGATTCTTTATTCTATTGTTTTTCATAAAACTATTAAACGGTCAAAGTTTTCAGGAAGTTATAAACGGAACACCCAAAGTTCGCTGGCCCCGTTTTTTTACAGGAGCTGCTTGTTGGTCATTATTGATGTTAATTCCCTTGGTCATCCAGTATTTTATATCTCCGTCGGTTTTTACTTTTCAATTGGATATAACTTCATTTATACCATTAGTCTTTATATCGTTTATATTGATTCCTTTTCAGACGAGTTTCGAAGAACTTGCCTTTCGCGGATATCTGGCTCAGGGATTAGGTAATCTGACTAAAAACCGTTGGACTGCGCTGATTATCCCATCTTTAATCTTTGCTTTACTTCATGTAGCTAATCCGGAAGTAAAAGAGTTTGGCTTTTTCATCATGATGGCTAATTATTTATCTATGGGTTTGATACTAGGTCTGGTAAGTATTCTCGATGATGGTATTGAAGTGGCTATGGGAATACATGCTGCAAATAATATATTTGCCAGCCTGTTTGTAACGCATGCTTCGTCAGCTTTTCAGACGGATGCGATATTCAGTATAAAAGAGGTTGATCCGGTTGGCGGGCTTATCGAAGTGGTTATTGCCGGGACCTTGCTTATATTATTTCTCTATAAAAGATATGGTTGGAAGTTTTCTACAATGAATAAGAAAATACAGATCAGTCCTATCGAAAAGGGAGGTGCTTAATCTTATATTGGAGAATCTATTTCAGAGTTATTTTCAAATTTTTCTTATTGCGTATATTAATTCATCAATGAACACTCCGTTTTTGAATAGGGCTTTTTCAAATCTGGCTTCAAGTGTAAAGCCGGCTTTTTCCAATACGCGTTGGGATTGAAGATTTGTACCGAATGGACGAGCGAAGATACGTGTTATGTCAAATGTTTTAAAGCCGTAATCCACAATCTGCTTTATTGCCTCAGGCATTATCCCATTTCCCCAATATTCTTCTGATAACCAATAGCCCATTTCTGCATTCTTGGCATGGATATCAGTTTGAGGGAATAATCCGATTGACCCCACAGCTTCGCCGTCAATAGAAATTGCAAAGACCTGAGTGGGGTATTGCCTTGAAATAGAGGAAAAATATTCTTTTGCATCATCATAGGTATAGGGATGCGGAAACCTATCTGTAAGAAATTTGGCTATGTTGTAATTGTTGGCATGCTTGACCATACTATCTAAGTCATCGTTATGCCATTCCCTTAATTTGAAGTCCATAATATTATAAATGTTTATCTTGTCAAAGATAATTTTATTTTCCCAAATTGCTTATTTAGCCTTGTTTCTATTTAGCTATCAACAAAATTCCCTACTTTTGCATAGATTTAAAATATATTAATTGTGATTTCAGTAGAAGGACTTACGGTAGAATTCGGAGGATTTACCCTCTTTGACGATATATCGTTCGTAGTGAATAAAAAAGACAGGATTGCCCTTGTAGGAAAAAATGGAGCAGGTAAATCTACCATGCTCAAAATATTTGCAGGATTGCAACCGCCTACACGAGGCAATATCTCATATCCTAAAGATATAACAATCGGCTATTTGCCACAGCATATGACCCTCAAAGAAGGGAATACGGTTTTTGAAGAAGCATCTCTGGCTTTCGAACATATTCAGAAAATGGAAGCCGAGCTGGAGTATGTTAACCAACAACTTGCCGAAAGAACCGATTACGAATCGGAAGCATATCACAATTTGATAGAAAAATCAGCCCATCTGAACGAACAGTTTCTTATGTCGGGCGGAAATAACTTTCAGGCTGAAATAGAGAAGACTCTGACGGGCTTAGGTTTTAGCCGTACGGATTTTACCCGTCCCACCAGCGAATTCAGCGGAGGATGGCGTATGCGTATAGAATTGGCTAAAATACTACTTTTGCGTCCCGATGTTTTACTCCTCGATGAGCCGACCAACCATCTGGATATTGAATCTATCCAATGGCTCGAAAATTTTCTGGCAACCCGGGCTAATGCAGTGATTCTTGTTTCGCATGACAGGGCTTTTCTGGATGCTGTTACTTTGCGGACTGTTGAAATATCCCTTGGTAGGATTTATGATTATAAAGCGCCTTATTCCAAATATGTAGAATTACGAAAAGAGCACCGTGAACATCAGATGCGTGCTTTCGAAAATCAGCAGAAACAGATACAGAAGACTGAAGAATTTATCGAACGTTTCCGTTATAAGGCTACGAAAGCCGTGCAGGTACAATCGCGTATCAAGCAGCTCGACAAAATAGAGCGGCTCGAGGTGGATGATGAAGATAATGCTATGCTGAATCTGAAGTTTCCCCCGGCCCCACGTTCCGGTTCATATCCCGTGATAACTGAAACTGTGGAGAAAAGCTATGGCAACCATCTTATATTCAAGGACGTGACCTTTACTATCAACAGGGGAGACAAAGTCGCTTTTGTAGGTAAGAACGGTGAAGGTAAATCTACACTCGTAAAGTGTATCATGGGTGAAACCGACTTTAAAGGAAAATTAGAGTTGGGACATAATGTAAAGATCGGATACTTCGCACAGAATCAGGCGCAATTGCTGGATGAAGAAAGAACTGTCTTTGAAACAATAGACTATGTCGCTGTCGGCGATATTCGTACTAAAATACGGGATATACTTGGCGCTTTTATGTTTGGCGGCGAAGCCTCTGATAAGAAGGTGAAAGTCCTTTCGGGAGGAGAACGTAGCCGTCTGGCAATGATCCGCTTGCTGCTCGAACCTGTAAACCTGCTAATTCTGGATGAGCCTACCAACCACCTCGATATGAAATCGAAAGATGTACTGAAAGACGCATTGAGGGAATTTGAGGGTACTGTGATTGTTGTATCGCATGACCGTGATTTCCTGAATGGCTTGGTGGATAAGGTATATGAGTTTGGCAATCAGCAGGTGAAAGAGCATCTTGGAGGAATTTATGAATTCCTGCAACGAAAAAAGATGGATAGCCTTAAAGAACTGGAAGTGTCAACTGCTGTGCCGTCTACAGCGAAGACAGAAAGTATGCCAGAGTCTGAACCTGTCAATAAACTATCTTATGAAGAACGTAAGGAACTGAGTCGGCAGATTAAACGGGTGGAGAAACAGATATCGGAGTTAGAGCAACTTATCGAAAAAAAGGAAAGCCATATAGCTGAAATAGAGGTTAAGTTAACCTCTCCGGAAGGCGCTGCCGATGCATCGCTATTCGAAAAGCATGGACAACTGACAAAGGAGTTACAGGATGATATGAAACACTGGGAGGAACTGACAGTGGAATTGGAGAATATGAATAATAACTAACCCTATACAAATTCTTCAAATATGAGAACCATATTACTGGCATCCTTGTTATTACTTTCGTTCCACGCTATGGGGCAGGAAATAAAAGAGAATATTTTGGATAATCAGATTTATATAGACCGGATGGCTGTGTTTAAGGCGAATCCCCTGAAAGAAGGACAGATCGTTTTTCTTGGAAACAGCCTTACCCAAGCAGGGAAATGGGAAGAATACTTTCCCGGAATGAACGTTGCAAACCGGGGTATCGCAGGGGATAATATATTCGGTATGCTGGGACGTCTCCGCGAGATAATCGATGCCAAACCCATGAAACTCTTTCTAATGGCAGGTATCAATGATATTTCGTTAGGCCGCCCAAATGAAAAGATAATGGTCGGCATCAAATCCCTCATTTATCAGATAAAAAGCGGAAGTCCCGATACACAGATATTTGTACAGAGTGTGCTGCCGATGAATAAGGATGTGTGTATATATGAACGGATGAAGGGAAAGGAAAAACAAATCGAAGACCTGAATAAAGAGATACGCAGGTTTTGCAAAGAGGAATCCATCCCATTTATAGACCTGTACCCCTTTTTTCTTACAAAGAAACGATTGCTGAATGCCGGATATACGGGCGACGGGCTTCATCTGAATGATGCAGGCTATGCCGTTTGGAAAGAACAATTAGAATCATATATCTATTAATTTATAACAAATGAGAACAATCTACTATTTACCAATTGCTGTTCTCGCCTTTGCTTCCGTCAGTTGCAAAGACAAGACAAATACTCAGACGAACGTGGAAGTGAAAAACTTTGACATTGCCAATCTGGATACTACAGCTATCCCCGGCAATGATTTTTATCAGTATGCTACAGGCGGATGGGCAAAAGCCAATCCGATGAAGGATGAATATGCCCGTTACGGCTCTTTCGACCAGCTGGCAGAAGAGAATCAGAAACAAGTAAAAGGTCTGATTGAAGACCTGGGAAAGACAGAGCATAAACAAGGTTTTGTAGAGCAAAAGATCGGAGACTTGTTCGCTATCGGTATGGATAGTGCAAAACTCAATGCAGATGGGGCAAAACCTATTCAACAGCAGCTTGATGCGATCAACAAAGCAGCCAGCACAGCGGATATCATTAAATTATCCGGCGAATTGAGGAAATATGCAAGCTCCCCTTTCCTTGCTCTTTATGTGGGTGCTGACGATAAGAACAGTGCGATGAATATCGTTCAGCTATATCAGGGTGGACTTGGTCTTGGCGAACGTGAATATTATGTTGCTACCGATTCTACTTCTGTTGCTATCCGTAAAGGATATAGCGATCTGATCCGGATACAGTTTGTAAATGCAGGGTATGCAGAAGCCGATGCGGTGAAAGCTGCCGATGCAGTTCTTAAAATAGAAACGGCTTTGGCTCAGGACCACTTCAAGAAAGAGGATACCCGGAAGCCTGAACTGAACTATCATAAGATGAAAGTTGATGAACTGAACAAATCCGTTGCCAACTTCGACTGGAAAGCATTTTTCGACGCTGCCGACGCGAAAGACTTTACTGAGATCAATGTGGCTCAGGTAAAACCGGTTGCTACAGCCGTAAAACTTATTCAGACACTGCCTCTTGAAGAGTCGAAAGCATATCTTTCTTGGTGTGTGATCGATGCTGCGGCTTCGTATCTGAGCGATAGCTTCGTAAATGCCAATTTTGACTTCTATGGTAAGCAACTAAGTGGCCGTAAGGCATTACAACCCCGCTGGAAACGTACTGTAAGTACTGTCGACGGTGCATTGAGCGAAGCTGTAGGACAAATGTATGTAGCGAAGTATTTCCCTGCCGAAGCCAAAGAGAGAATGGTGAAACTGGTGAAAAACCTGCAAGTGACTTTGGGTGAGCGTATCAACAACCTCACATGGATGAGCCCTGAAACCAAGGAGAAAGCTCAGGAAAAACTGAATGCCTTCAATGTGAAGATCGGCTATCCTGACAAATGGAAGGATTATACATCCCTCGAAATCAGGAAAGACGAAAGCTATTGGGCCAATATGGTCAGGGCTGAACAGTTCTCTTACAACGAGATGATTAAGAAAATCAATAAGCCTGTGGATAAGGAAGAATGGCATATGCCGCCGCAAATGGTCAATGCATACTATAATCCTACAACTAACGAAATCTGTTTCCCTGCGGGTATCCTGCAACCACCGTTCTTCTATCTGGGTGCTGATGATGCGGTAAACTACGGGGCAATCGGCGTTGTTATCGGTCACGAGATGTCTCACGGCTTCGACGATCAGGGTAGCCAGTACGATAAAGTCGGTAATCTCGCTAACTGGTGGACAGCAGACGACTCCAAGAAGTTTACTGAAAGAGCACAAGTGCTTGTTCAGCATTTCAATAAGATAGAAGTTCTACCGGGTGTATTTGCCAATGGAGAATTTACTCTGGGTGAAAATATCGGTGACTTCGGTGGTCTTCAGATTGCATACAACGCATTTGAGAAAACAGATGAAGCCAAAGCTGGTAAAGATATTGACGGTTTCACTCCGGCCCAGCGTTTCTTCCTTTCTTATGCAGGTGTATGGGCTGGCAATATCCGTGACGAGGAAATTCTCCGCCGCACCAAAATGGACCCTCACTCATTGGGAAAATGGCGTGTAAACGGTACTCTTCCTCATATCAATGCATGGTATGATGCATTCGGTATCACAGAGAAAGATTCGTTGTTTATACCAAAAGAAAAACGCGCGGATATCTGGTAATCCGGTATAGAATATATAAGAGAGAGGATGCTTCCATGTGGTTGCATCCTCTCTTGCTTTCAGTTAGTAATAAGTAGTTTAGCGAGGACATCCTCCTCCTTAATTTCTAGTTAAGCCTTTTGCAGTTTCCATCAGCCGCACAAATTCCCGCCTATACCCTTGCGAATCGTTTCCATAGCCAGATTGTGCTAATTCAATGGCTTTGTCAAATGTTCCTTCTCCTTTATATTCCGAGCCTTTCATTACCTGCCCGAACATCGCAACAGCCGCCGCAAAACGGAAATCATCAGATACTTCATTTGTATTACTATCTATTAGCGGTACTTCAATCTTCTTGCTGGTACTGCCGTTCGGTTGCTTATACCTTAGTTTCACAGTCAGCAAATCGGGATGCATACTTTCTCCAAGCCGTTTCTGTATCGGATTTTTCGCTTCGGTTTGATATTTCAACGGGTCTACGTTTCCCTGCATATTCATTTTTACACCCACCGGTACCACTTCGTAGAAAGCCGTTACGGTATGTCCCGCACCCATTTCTCCTGCATCCTTTGTATCGTCATTGAAATCCTCTTTGTTCAGCATCCGGGTTTCATAGCCAACAAGACGGTATGCCTGCACTCTGTTCGGATTGAATTCTATTTGTAGTTTTACATCTTTGGCTACAGTGTACATTGTTGCCCCGAATTCATTTACCAATACTTTATTAGCTTCCTGTAGATTGTCAATATAAGCATGGTTTCCGTTCCCGGCCTGTGCCAGTGTCTGCATTTTGCTGTCTTTATAGTTACCCATGCCATAACCGAGGATAGAAAGGAATACACCCGTTTTTCGTTCGTTTTCTATCAGCCTCTGTAATCCCTCGTTACTTGACACACCTACATTGAAGTCGCCGTCGGTACAAAGGATGATGCGATTGTTCCCTCCTTTTATAAAGTTCTGCTTTGCTATTTTATAAGCAAGCTGAATACCTGCGCCTCCGGCGGTAGAGCCTCCTGCCGAAAGGTTATTAAGCGCTTCTTTTATCTTTTGCTTATTCTCTCCCGATGTGGATGGCAGTACTTCACCCGTAGAACTTGCGTAGACAACAATGGCTACACGGTCTTTCTTCCGGAGGTTATTCACCAACAGCTTCAGGGACGATTTCACCAGGTCGAGGCGGGTAGGGCCGCTCATCGAGCCAGAAACATCTATCAGGAATACAAAGTTGGATGCAGGCAGATTGTCCGAAGCCAGACTCTTGGCTTTTAAACCCACTTTCACCAGACGGTTTTGAGAATTCCACGGGCAAGAACCCACTTCGGTAGTTATTCTTACAGGATCATTTCCGGCAGGTTCGGCATAATCATAACTAAAATAGTTGATAAGTTCCTCAATGCGGACTGCGTCTTTATAAGGCAATTCCCCCCTGTTTATAAACCTCCGCATATTACTGTACGATGCGGCATCTACGTCTACGGAGAAGGTAGAGAGAGGTTCTTCTCTTGCCATCTTGAACTTATTTTCCGTAAACTGGCTGTATTCTTCGTTGCGCTGTCTGTCGTAGCGAGGTGATTCAGCCATAATAAAGGGTTTTGCGACCGGGACCTCTGCAACGATCGCTTTGTGTTCCCTTAGTTCGGCAATATCAGCAGCTTGCTTATCGTCTGAACCTTTTACATCAGCTACTGAAATTTGCATTTGAGATTCCTGAATTTCGTTTTGGCTAAGCATATAATCATTACTTACTGCTTCGTCCTTACTTATCGTAGGAGGGACAAACTTTTGTTGGACTGTCATCGGTGGTGACGGTGGAGTTAATTCTGTTAACTGTTCGGGTTGTGTTTCTATTACAGTGTATTGCTCATTTGGAGATTCTGTTTTAGTCTTCGTATTACACGAGAACATAAATATACCTGATAAAATAATCAATCCGATTGCTGATGTTTTCATAATCTATCTGTATTGAGTTAATAATTTGTGTTTATTGGATAGATATATTTTTGTTGCCGATTCCATAAATTCAGTGCGTATATTTCTCTGGAATTTTTATGCAGCAAATCGAATCCGGATAAAAAAGGTAACAAAGGTAACACAGAAACCAATTAATAATTAAGAATGAAAAATTAATAATTATCTTGTCCCTCGCTCGCGCAGACTTCCCTTTTCAGTTGTGCAACAGATACCGGAAGTCCGCGCTAGCCGGGGTATTTAGTTAAAACCTGACACTTCTGACAGTTTTTTCATTATTTATACCTTGTTATTTTTGCATCTGTTAATCATATATAGATGAAAAGTAACAGAGGTAACAGGGAAAGCAATTAAGAATGAATAATGAAAAATTAATAATTAGCTTGTCATGCTGAATAGAGTGAAGCATCTCGTCAGTGAACAGTCATCAGTTAAAAACTCGTCTACTCGTATCTTATATAACTTTCAACTTATTACTCAATACTTACTACTTTGAAAAGGTAACAAAGGTAACACTCTTTCTGTCTTCTCAACTATAACCTTTTCTCTTCTTCCTTAACAATAATCATTTCAAAGACCGCTTACTATTAACCTATATTTGCAGTTTATAGTTAAAAGGTAACAAACGTAACAAACGTAACAAGAAACCAATTAATAATTATGAATGAACAATTAATAATTATTTTCTTATACCTCCTGAAAAAATAGTATAGATAAACATTTGGGTATTTCATAACAAAAAGAGGCGCTTTAGCAATTACTAAAGCACCTCTCCGGGCAAGATATATATTCTGTTTTTATTCTGTAGCCGCAGCCGTTTCGCCTTCAATCTTCTTGATTTGCTCTTCGGCTTTGTTCCTTAGGTTTTGAGCCTGTTTCTCGGCCTCATCCACCAGTTTTTTACCTGCGGCTTTAGCTGCAACTTTTGCAAGGGCGTTGCTGCCGGCTTTAGCTACCAGATTATCTGATTGCTTTTGAGCTTCTTCAACGAGCTTCTTAGCCGTATTGTCTGCTTCAGCCCTGATTTTTTCTATCTGTTTGGCTTTTTCATCCGACAAAGAAGTTGCAGTACCGTCACTATTCTTTCCGCCAAGCAGACCGCTGACAATTGACGATGCGGCATCGGTTACCAGAGCTTTGGTGTCCACTCCGATTTTAGGACTGGAGAAGGTACCGCCGATAGTGATAGGCACATTGTTGATATAATTATTAGCCAATGATTTGGGCAGGGTTACAGTTCCTTTGTAATTGATACTCTGGTCGAGTCCGGTAGAACCTTCCAGTTTCATCATACCTCCGTTGCCGATATTTATATTAAATGGCTTGGTAATAATCTGTCCGTTATCGATATTGAAGGGAAGGTTCAGATCTTTCGGTGATATAGATTTCAGCGCGTCGGTTTTCAGCGCAGATGAAAGGGCTGTAAGTGCAGCTACATTCTCTACCTTTACATCGCTTGTCTGCAATGCGCCGCTACCGGTAAGGCCAGCAAGGGTTTGCATGATGGATTGTCCCAGTGATGTATTAAATTTCAGATTCATGGAATATGTACCAATCAGGCTTTCAAAGATAGGAGCGAATTTCTGTATTGATTCTACTGATTTGAATGTTTCTGCAAATGATACTTTCGACAATGCGATGTCAAAGTCGACCTTTGGTGTTTTAGGGTCGGACGTATTGTATGACCCGCTTACTTTTGCGGAACCACCTAAAGCATTAGCACCTACATTATTCAAAGTCAATATGCCGTTTCTTATAGTCATATTCCCTGCCATATTTGTAATGTTCATTTTACCATATACAATCTGGTTAAGGACAGCGCTCAGCGTGAAATCTATATTCTTAGGGATAATGATGTCTTCCGAGGTTGCCGATGTGGTATCAGATGCGGCTGTGCCGGACGTTTCACTGCTGATGAAATCGTTAGCGTTCAGGTAATTCGATTTTATATTCAACTGGCCTTTCAGTGTCTGATCTTTCAGCGCATATGCGATAAAGTTTTCCAGACGGCCGTTTGCCGAGATATCGTTCTTGCCGATTTTTACTTCCAGCGAAGGAAGGTTTACATAACGTGGGGTAAACTCGAGGGATGCATTGTTTATCAATACTTCAGGCATATCGGTAGCTTTATATGCCATATTGTTCAGTTCCAGTTTTCCGGTTGCCGATACATTTTCGTATTGTTCTTTTTCTATAGCCGACATTCTTGTTGCCAGATTGATGTTGGCTGTGATTATACCGTTCAGTTCCGTGCCTTTTTCCAGAGGATATACTTCCTTTATCATACCCAGATTGATTGTACCGTTGGCATGCGCTTTCAGGTTAGGGTCACTCATAGGAGTGGTAATATTCAGGTTTCCGCTGAACGGATTTCCTCCCAGATTGAAGCTGAATTTGCTGATGTCAATGATCATATTATCCAACGAACCGCCTTTACTGTTTATATCCACAGCAACATTGATCTCGTTCACCGATTTAGGTAATGACGGATATTGGAACATAGCATTGTTTACACCTATCTTCACATCGAAAGCAGGGTAATTTTCTCCTTGCCAAAGCCCTTTGATATAGGCATCGAGGGTTGCTGTGCCCGATGTTTTCACATCTTTGAAGTCGGCTGTGTACATGGCCGGAACAAGGGAGAGTATATCTTTGAATTGCGTGTCGGGAGCATTCAGTTTCAGGTCGAAGTCCATATCCTCATAGTTCTTGCCTTGCATCGTAAACCATCCGTCGATAGAGGCTTTCAACTCATTTATCCTGATTTCACTCTTGTCGAATGTGAATTTCATATTGTCGAAATTCGCGTTAATGGTTGCATCCGCATTTCCTTTTACTTTATTCAGGTAAGGGATACCATCCATGTAAAAGGAAATTTCACTGATCTCGGACGTCGTTTTTATCGTTGTTTCACTGGCAGAAAAATCACCGGAGATTTCACCGCTCCATTTATTGAGCACGAGTTTCATCTTTGTAGAATCGTTCTGATAAACGATGTTACAGTCATTCACTGTAATTTTTTTCAGATTCAGGTTAAACGGAGTGCTGTTTTCTGCTTCGGTGCCGGTCGCAGTAGAATCCGTTTTCATTATATCATAATTGGTACGCCCGTCGGCCAGCACTTTCGCATATACGGAAGCCCTGTCCAGATTGATTCTGGAAATATTGTAGTTATTTCCAAAGAGGCTCATCAAATCAATTGTTACACTACCCGATTTAGCCTGTATTAGCGTGTCTTTCTCGAAATCACCGATACCTGTAATACTTGCATCTTCGAGAGATAATGTGGCATTGGGGAAATTTGAGAATAAATTGAGACCGAAGTCTTTAATGTCTACTTTGGCATTCAGTTGCTCGTTGGCAACATTCAGTACTGCGGTTTTAATTTTGTCCTTAAACAAAAGTGGTATTGATATCATTGCTATTATAATGACTACCAATACTATTCCAATAATGGTTAATACTTTCTTCATAATTTATTGATTTTTCGTAATTTGTTCTGTTTGTATATCTATATATAACGGAAAGTTTGTGTGTTTGTTTTATTTTTCCATAAAATCAAGCCGAAGTTACTACTTTTTTTGACATGATATGAAAAATCGCAAAGGTCGCCGATACTTTTTCTTTTTTCCATTATTATTTCACCTTCTTTATCAATCTGTTAAGATGGGGAGAGATCATGTTGTTATAAAATATACTGATAACAAATGATATAACTATTGTTGTCAACAAATGGATAAGTGTCAGTAATAATATTTCGGGTTGTTCCTTTCCGTACATATACCTGAGGCTGTAAGCACGTAAAGGGCCATTGATAAGGAACATAAACATACTGATGCCTCCAACAAATAAGAGCGGCTTTTGTATAATTTTCCAAGAACAATTATATATAGGATGGCAAAAATAAATTATCAGAATAGTTGCCGATACAAAACTCAACGGAAAAAAGTATTCGGAAAACCATGACAGTATAAATATGCAGAGAGCAGGCAATACCGTTTTATAATCGATATACCAGTCTTTATACATGGCAAAACCAATAGCAAGAATAAATTCCGGTAAATGCCCAATGAAATTGGCAAAGAGGGGTATATTTAATTTATTGCAAACAGGTAGCAACGCATATATCAGAATACAACTGATAGCAAACATAATATACAATCCCCTTTTTTTATACTTATCTATTATGAAGTAGAGTAGGGGAAAGATCAGATATAATTGAATAATAAAGCTGAAATACCACCATGGGCCTATGTAAGGATACGAAAAAATGATATCGAAAGAGAAGTTATTATATAATAGCAGAGACGATATTACAAATTCGGGAAAACGGTCTGTGGTTGCCGGATTGAAACGAAACATCAACATGAAGTAGCAGACGAGGCCTATTATAATCAGACCGTATATCTTTATCAACTTCGGTAAAATGTATGATTTGTATGATGCGGGTTTTTTCTTCAGAAATTGTTTTGTCAATCCGTAGGCACTGGCAAAGATGAATACTTCAATACCCAGGAATCCCCAGAAAGAAAAACTACCTCCTATAATTAACCACGCATCGTAATGAATAACGGCATCTATAAACCTGAATATACGACCGGGATCGAAAGAGAACTCATTTTCACCTATTTTGTTTGTCCAGTGCAGAAAGTTGTGCAGAACTATAATTATCATACCAAGCCCTTTAAGTATGGTAATCTGGTTCTTTGAAAGATCATAGATCGATATTTTCATCACTTACTTCTTGAAACGGGCATACACACTAAGCGGAAGATTCTTACCCGATTTTTCCGGAACAATAAGTTCACCGAACTGGCAATTTTTTACATCCGGAAAATAATCCTTTATCAGATTTTCAGCAATGACAGCCGAGAATCCCATCGAGTAGAGATTGAGTATAAGGAACGAATCTTTCTCAGCCAATAGTTCACGGCATAGCTCCATCAGTTCGGCAATATTCTCTTCCAATATCCATTTTTCACCGTCAGGTCCCCGGCCATAAGCGGGAGGGTCGAGGATTATACCATTGTATTTCTTTTCGCGTTTTACCTCTCTGCGACAAAATTTAAGGGCATCTTCCACTATCCAGCGGATATTGTCCAGTCCCGAAGCTTCCATATTCTCACGTGACCAAGTAATTACCTGCCGCACCGAATCCACATGTGTAACATCTGCTCCGGCACTCTTAGCTGCAATAGAGGCTCCGCCTGTGTATGCGAAGAGATTGAGGATTTTAGGCTCCTCTGTTTTTATTTCTTTGATTGTATCGTAGATGAAATTCCAGTTTTCGGCCTGTTCGGGAAATATGCCGACATGCTTGAAAGAGGTCAGTCCCAAACGAAACTTAAGGTTCATTTCCTTATACTTATAATTGATGAACCACTGGTCTGGCATTCCTTTTTTTTGAGTCCATACACCCTTGTCGTTACCATCCTGAGAAGTTTTTCCTTTTTCCCTTTTGAATATGGCATCCGGTATATTTTCCCATTCTTTTTCCGGTAATGATTTGCGCCATACGGCTTGCGGCTCGGGGCGGCGTATAATGTATTTGCCGAATCTCTCCAACTTTTCATATTCTCCCGAGTCGATCAGTTCGTAATCGATCCAGTGCTGAGGTTGTAATAATTGCATCAATCTGTTTTTTATCTTTTCTTTGAACCTTTGAAGAAGGCGTTAATAACCTGCTTTGCCAATGGAACTACAACCGTAGTTGCTATTGCTCCCCAGAATTTCTTTTTTTGCACTGCTTCCTGACGTTCTATTTTTGCTTGTTCTTTCTGTATTTTTTCCTGTTCTTTTTGAGCTTTGGCATCGGCTTTTTCTTGTGCTGCCTGTTCCTTTCGCTCAATGTGCCTTGCAGGCGTTCGGTAAGGATTTCGTAGGCCGATTGCCTGTCCTGTACCTGTGCATAATGCCTGTAAAGCAATGAACCGGCTATCATTTTCTTTCTTACATCTGCATCTAATGGGCCTATCTGTCCTTCCGGAGGCAATATATAGGCTCTTTCCACCTGATTTGGCCGTCCCTTTTCATCGAGGAAAGAGACTAATGCTTCTCCTGTTCCCAGTTCGGAGATTGCGGTTTCCGTATCGAATTTCGGATTGGCACGAAATGTTTGTGCTGCTACTTTTACGGCTTTCTGGTCTTTCGGCGTATATGCCCTGAGTGCATGCTGTACACGGTTACCCAATTGTCCCAAAACAGAATCGGGTATATCGGCAGGCGTTTGGGATATGAAATATATACCTATTCCTTTCGAACGGATAAGCCGTACGACCTGCTCTATCTTTTCCAATAATGCTTTTGGCGCATCTGTGAATAATAAATGTGCTTCATCGAAGAAAAAGACCATTTTCGGTTTATCAGGGTCTCCTACTTCCGGCATTACTTCAAACAGTTTTGTCATCAGCCACATCAGGAAGGTTGTATACACCCTCGGAGAATTCATCAGCTTGTCCGACGCAAGGATATTGATTACTCCTTTTTCTCCCTCCGTTTGTATCAGATCGTCAATATTCAGGTTAGGCTCTCCGAAAAACTGGTCTGCCCCGTCATGTTCGAGTGTTATTAATCCACGCTGTATGGCTCCGATGCTGGCCGTTGATATATTTCCGTATGCAGTTGTATATTTATTGGAGTTGTTCCCTACATATTCGAGTAACTTTTGCAAATCTTTAAGGTCAATTATCGCCAGAGATTCGTCTTTTGCTATCTTAAATATAATGGTCAGAACGGCAGATTGAGTGTCGTTCAGCGAAAGCAGGCGGCTGAGCAGCAATGGTCCCATATCGGCTACTGTAGCTCTGATAGGAGTTCCCTGTTCACCGAATACATCCCAGAATTGTACGGGAAATGCCTGAAATTTAAATCCTTTGCCAGCCAGATGGTACGACTCTACGCGCTGTACTACGCTATCCTTGTTGCCTCCAGTGGCGGCTACACCCGACAGGTCACCTTTTACATCGGCAGCAAAAACAGGTACGCCCATTTTACTGAATGTCTCCGCCAATGTTTGCAGGGTAACGGTTTTCCCTGTTCCGGTGGCTCCGGTAATAAGCCCGTGACGGTTTGCCATCTTAGGAACCAGACAAACCTCTGCATCTTGTGATATGGCGATAAAAGCCCTTTTTTCGTTGTCGAACATCGGAGTATTGATTTAGATTTATAAAAACTCAGAGAATAAAAAGTTCGTGAAATTGAGGGTAAAATTAATCATTTATTTATAAATTCCCTTTTCCTTCTGAACCCATTTTTTATTGAATTTCCTCTTGCTTCTATCCACCTGATATCCGGGATTGTCCAGAAATCCGGCGTACCTTCCTTATTGGCTATACAAGGAATGTTGTCGCCATACCAGCCACTGGGGTAGGTGCTGATGCCGATGGAGACCGAATTATTCAACTTATGTTGTTTTATCGAAAAGTCTTCATCCGCAGCTTCGTTTTCTTTTAACGCGGCCATTTTATCTTTGGCAGAGTAGGGATGCAACAATATTCTTGTTATGCGTTTGCTCTTTTCAGTCACATCCAGCTGATCCTTCAGACATTCGTCGTAATAGGACGCTGAACGAAAAGAAAAGACAGTCATCCACAAGATCAGTAAGGATATAGAAGCAATGCTTAAGCGAGGAAAGAAATATGTCTTTTTTCCCGATAGACATGCTGCCCCTGTAAATATGGCCGCGAATACATAGCCGCTGCCAAAACGGAAATCGTGCGCAAAAAAGAACCAGTAACACAAGCAGAGTGTCAGGGTTGCCAGTACATATTTGTATATTGTATTCCTGCTTTTAAAGGTTGTGTATAAGGAGACGACGACAGATGATGCGGTAAGCAAATAGATAAATGAAAGTATTATATAATATTTGTTGTGTACTGCTATCCCGTTTCGGAAAGCCTCTGCCATGTATTCGTTTGCATAATAGCCGATAAGGAAACGTTGTTTGACCGCAGTCTCCACAGGTACCTGCCAGTCGAAAGCGAAAAGGTTAATTTCGTGAAGAGGGTATATGAGGTAACCCGATATAATTACAGTCCGTGCCATCCACAAAACAAAATATAAGAATAGAAGGGAGGTGATAAAGATTAACGGCTTGTATTCTTTTTGACGGATAACAGCAATAGCAAGGAAAATACTGAGCAGGGCAACCGGTGCGGCCGACAGTTTGAATCCGGCCAGAGCAACAGGAACGAAGATATATAGTAAATAGTTTTGCCTGAAAGATTCAGGATATAAAATGATTTTGACAACCAGATAAAACGTAACCAGTCCGGGGATTATATCGGTCGATGTATCGCTTATGCCCCTATGTTCATAATAGAAATAAACGACTGATACGATAAAAAGGATTACCCGTTTCAATTCAAATTTTGACCTGAAAACCTCTAAGAGTATCCACGAGAATATGAGAATGGCGATTAATGACTGGACAGTATAAACCGGATAACCGAGAAAAAGCCTGAGTGTGAAAATGGCATCCAGCAAAAACAGGTTGGAATTGAATCCGAAACGGTCTTCAAGGTTTGCTATGCCCGGCGTTACGGGATATTCTTCATTCCAGCGGATATTCGCATAATGGTACGACATAGCGTCGAAACCGTTTGGTGCCCACACAGCAATTAAGATAAAGGATAAAAAGAGAAATGCGAGTAAAACTTTTTGATAGAAGGCCAGATTACTAATTTCTTTCAATTTCTGTAATAACAGACTTATTCTTTCTCTTTTCCAAATCCAGTATCCTATGCATAATGCAATACAGGCGAACAAGATATAATGATTGGAAGGGATAAAGAAAGAGGTGACAGAGAGAGGAATGATTGTAAAAAACAGGCCGAATAGAATTGTATCGGGAACCGAATATACTTCTTTTCTCTTGCAAATCAGATTATATATGGAAATAAAAAAATCTCCGGCAGTGAATAATACAAAGAAAATTATGAACCACGATATAAGTACTATTGCCATGTTTATAAAAATTGTGTCTGTAAAGATATAAAGTATTAAAGTTTTAATGGGAATGTTTTCACAAAATATTAATATCTTGGCGAACATAATCAGGCCCTGTTAGTTATAATCATACCGGTCTGTTATTTAAAGTCAGATAATTTGGAATCAACAACTAAAATATGGCTGTGGTGTATCAATCACCCCGTAAAAACGATTGTTATTGTTGCGGTATTTGTCCGTTTATTGATAGCTATCCTTTACGGGCATATTACATTATATCCTGACAGCGAAGATTACAAGGTATTGGCAGAACGCATTCTTAGTTTAAATCTTGCCGGATACGAAGGTGAGAGGCCGCCCGGCTATCCGCTGTTGCTTTGCTTTTCCGGTTTGTCTGATCTGGTAACGGTTATATTCCAGTTGGTAATGGGTGTCTGTACACTTGTGGCAGGCTATAAGACCTTATTGCTGATGGATGTGGAGAAAAGGATTGCATTGGTAATGACCCTTTTCGGAACAACTTACCTACCTTCGGTTTTCTTTGAATTCGCTATACTTACCGAGACGTTTATATTGCTGGTTGTCACGCTTATATTTTATGTGTTTTTTAGTATTATAAAGGATAAGGAAAGCAGTTCGAAAAACTATTTATGGCTGTCTCTGCTCTGTGGCTACCTTGTGCTGATAAAGATGTTTTATGTCTATCTGGCTATCCTCTTGTTCATAATACTGGTACTGCACAATCATAGTTCTCTGAAGATTATAACCCGTAAATATGCTTTGACGTTACTGATACCTCTATTTGTCTTTTTAGGATGGTCTTATGTAAATAAACTGAACACAGGTCTTTTCGTTTCTTCTACTTTCTATGGTTTCAATATTGCGCAGAATTGTGTATGGTTTGCAGATAATACGACTGAAGAATACAGGGAAATCGGAAATGTATATGTGAGATACAGATACGAAAACCCTAAAGATAAAGAAATCGCTATGACTATCTGGGAGGCCTATCCCGAGCTGAAAGCCCGCACAGGTTTATCATTCCCCGATTTGTCAAAAAAAATGTACGATTACAGTATTGCTACTATTAAAAAGAATCCGGGGCTTTATCTTGAACAGGTACTTGTCTCGTGGCGCGATTTTTGGAAAACCTCGCTTTATTGGGAGGTTTATAGTTTCTCTGTACCCGAGTCGCATATTGTAGTTATGTATGTGTGCTATACGGGGCGTATTGTCCTGCAACTGGTGAAAATTCTTTTTGTATTACTTATCCCTTACAATATTGTAGTTGCTATACGCAGAAGGAAGTTGACGCCCGAAGCAATTATATCCTTGATTATATTATTTGCTTCGCTCCTTCAGGCTTTTGCTACATACGGGACAAATTCACGGTTCAGCTATCCGTTCGAAATACTGATGGTTACATCGGTATTACTGAATGCATTGCAATATTACCGGTATAGATTGAAACGAAAAACTGCACCCTGATTTCTCAAGATGCAGCTCATATTGTTTTCTCATTAATTATTCCTTTTCTGCTATATTCTTTCTTGCCTTGGTCAGGAAGTCGAGCATGGCCGTACTATCCTTCCTTTCTATTATTTCCAGAAGGTTCTTCAACTCCTTACGGATACCTTCGACCTGAGCAGGTGTATATGGGTTGAATAAGATTTCCGTAAGTAAATAATCGTCTTCCGAGAGCAAACCTTTAGCAATATCCATATGTCGTTTGAATGTTGTACCCGGTGCTTCCTGATGTTTCATTACCGATGTGAAAACAAGGGTGGATGCAAAAGGTATAGACAAAGAGTAAGCGATTGTTTCGTCATGTTCTTCAAACGTATATTCAAATACTCTTAAATTCAGACTTTTATATAGATCAAGGAAAAATTTCTTTCCCGCTTCGCTCGATTCCGAGATCACGATTGCACTTTGTGTACTCAGGTTGCGCAGGTCGGCAAATGTGGGGCCGAACATAGGATGAGATGAAGCAAAAGGCTGCTCTACAGTTGCATAAAACTCTTTCAATCCTGTTTTTACGGATGCTATGTCCGAGATGATGCAATCTTTGCTGATGTATGGCAGTACCGTTTTGAATGCATCTATCGTATATTTGACTGTAGCAGCATTGATAACAAGTTCTGGATCGAAATCCGCAATTTCTTTTGGATCACTCATCCTCACCGTATTGTATATAAACCTCAGCTTTTGCGGATCAATATCAAATACAGCAAGCTCGTGGTCGAAGCTAAGCACATCGCCGAAGAAAGAACCCATCTTTCCGGCTCCAAGTATCAAAATTCTCATTTCCTGTATTATTATTTAAAATTGGTGCAAAGATACAAGATTCGGTACAATCTGTATCAAATCGCTGCTTTTTAATTATAATAATGTACTTGCCACTTCGGATAACTTACTTCTTTCACCCTTCACCAGATTTACATGAGCAAACAGATCCTGTCCGTTCATCTTGTCTATCATATAGGCAAGCCCGTTCGACTGGGCGTCGAGGTATGGGGAATCTATCTGCTGCAAGTCTCCTGTGAATATCATTTTAGTACCTTCTCCTGCACGGGTGATAATCGTTTTTATCTCATGGGGGGTTAGGTTTTGCGCTTCATCTATAATGCATATCATTTCCGACAGGCTTCGTCCGCGGATATAAGCAAGGGCTTCTATTTCCAGTTTCTTGCTCTTCTGCATCTCTTCAATGTTGCGGTATTCTGCGCCTCCATATGCGATGTGATTTTTTATTACCGAAAGATTATCGAACAAAGGTTGCATATATGGTGCGATCTTTTGCTTTTCGTCGCCGGGCAGGAATCCCAATTCTTTATTGCCAAGGGCTACAATGGGGCGGGCTAGCAATATCTGGTCGAAACTTTCACTTTGCTTCAAGGCCGAAGCCAGAGCCAGTAAGGTTTTTCCTGTACCCGCTTTCCCTGTCAGCGCCACGAGCTTTATTTCCGGATCCATCAATACTTCCAGCGCAAATGTTTGTTCGGCATTGCGTGGCTGTATGCCGTACGCTATTTGTTTCTCAATCTTCTTTATCTTATTACTAAAAGGATTGTAGCGTGCTAAGACACTCTTTTTCCCGTTTTTCATCACAAAGCATTCGTTTGCGATAACAGGACTTTCCAGATCAAATTCATCGAGGTCGATACCATCCGGACTGGCGTACAGATTATCAATGACGGAAGAGTCCATGTCTTTGAACGTTTTGTGTTGTTTCTCAAACATAAATACATCCACGACTTTGTCGTTGATATAATCTTCTGCCAGCAGACCGATGGCGCGTGCCTTCATCCGCAGATTAATGTCTTTGGTAACCAGTATTGTTTTTGTTTTCGGATCGCGCTCTGTTATCTCTACTACGGCGGACAGTATGCGATGATCGGGGATTCTTTCAGGAAATATTTCATATACCTGGCTTTGTGCTTTGATACCTGTTTCCACAAAAAGATTCCCCATCCCGCTTCCTAAGGGAGTACCTTCTGAGAATAGATTGTCGTCGGTGATAGCGTCCAGTTGACGGAGGAATTCGCGGGCATTGTAATTTATCTGGTCATTTCCTTTTTTGAATTTGTCCAACTCTTCCAGCACTACGATAGGAAGATATATATCGTTTTCTTCAAAATTGTCTAAACATCTGAAATCATGTAGTATTACATTTGTATCTAATACAAAGTTCTTCTTTTTCTTTCTTGCCATATTCTTTACAATTACTTTATCTGTGATATATAACAATAAATATAGCTGATTTGATTTATACAAAGTGAATTTTTGAAATATTTTTATTACCTTTCGGACATAAAACCAGGTCGGAATACAAGACAACTGAATATTAGCATGCATACAAGAATATCTTTTGTATATTCTGTTTTTTATATTACCCGATTTTAAGGGTGGAGACTTTATAGAAGGTGTAGACAAATACCTATAACACTAATATATAAATATGAAGAAGATTTTTATCATTTTTCTGATGGTAGCATTCATTTGTTATCACCAGGGAGTCTATGCACAACAAAATAATAATGCCAAATACAAAAACATTGAATTTGAATATGACAAGGAAAATGTATATGTAAGCATTTATTTTAATTTGCAAGATTACTATGTTGAATTAGGCGATTCCCTTACGTTGACACCTCTGATAAGGGCAAATTCTAATGCTCTGGCACTCCCGAATGTAGTACTGATAGGACAAGGACAGCAAGGCTTTTATTTGCTTAACAGGAGTCTGGCAGACGTTGGGTCATACAGGTTTCCTAAAACTCCCGGTCAAAAAAACGAATTATATCAGACTAAAGTCTCTTACGAACCTTGGATGAATAGTTCGAGATTAGATATGAAGATTGATTTGAACCAGATTGGAGGATTTCCATTATACAGTTATGCAGAAGCTTTGAAGAATGGTATTAACGCAAAGGTATCTAAGGTGCAGACGCCTTTACCTACCGTAAGACAGGAATTCATAGGCAGTGCACCGTCATCCACAAATGAGATCTTTTCCAATCCGGCAGATCCTTCACGCGAAAGCGCTACTTTCGATTTGCGCCTTTCGGGCAAAAAATCATTTGTTGTAGCTAATCAGGAGGAAGTAGATAAGGTAAAAGCTTTGATCGATTGGGCTATGACCAACGAGAATGTTACTCTTATAGGTGTTTATATTACTGCTTACACGTCTGTGGATGGAATTTATATGGATAATGATGAACTCACTAAGGAGCAGTCTCTGGCATTCAAGAGAACCTTGCAAGCCGGAAATAGCTATCCTGATCAGTTATTTTTTACAGAGTTTAAAGGAGAGGATTGGCCGGGATTGACAGAGCTTGTCAAGCAATCAAATATGCCGTATCAGCAAGAAGTGCTGAATATCATAAATAATACAGGCATCTTTACAGGTCGTGAGTTGAAACTTATGCAGTTAGCTCAAGGTAATCCATACAGATATATGCGGGATAATTTGTTCCCTCAACAGTGGCGGATAGAATGCCGGGTTGTATATAGAAACAAATAACAAAAAAGAGACTTTCATATGAGAGTCTCTTTTTTTATTACCGGATATACCTTTATTCTTATGCCTGTTCGATCAACTTTTTTCGAAAAAAGACCTTTTCTTAAAATATGCATTTGAGTTATTCGTCTACAATAATAGGGAGATAACCCACCCTGTTATAATTAAACCATATAAACATTATAGTGATGAATCTCAACAAAAGCATAAAAAACCTTTTTATTCATATCATAGTTCGCCTGTTGGAAGAGTTCGATTTGGAGTGGACTTTAAACTCTACAACTTATAAATCTTATATAGGACACGGACATTCTGAAGAAAAGTTAGAAATGGACTCTTACGAATTTCACGGTTGTTATTAACCTTTAAACATACTGTGAAAAAATAAAACCGGCCAACTTGGCCGGTTCTCCCTCGTATTATGAATTTTCAGGGATAATGATGAACGGGGAAATTAGAATCCGAAATCATCAACCTCAACTTCTTCTTTTTCTTCAATCTCAAACGCTTTCCGGGTCTGATGAACTACATTACCTTCTACAAAAATTGCACGGTTAGGTCGTACGGGACAGATAAATTCACATCCGCCACACCCTACACAAATGTCAGGGGTGATATGTGGTATAGTAAGTCCTTCGTGACCCTCGTAGGGAACCATCGTTACAGCTTGCGTAGGACAATGCTCGGCACAAGCCCCGCAATTGGTTTCCTCTACATGCACCACACAAATATCTTCAACAAAATGTACCCGGCCTATTTGTGTCATATGTTTTTCTTCCATCGTCAGAGGCAGCAGTGCCTGGTTGGGACACACATCGGCGCATACTGTGCAGTTATAGTTACAGAATCCCTTTTCGTAAGTCATTACAGGTTGCATAATGCCTCCGATGCCATATTCCATGAAAGCTGGTTTTATAACCCTTGACGGGCAACGGCTTATGCAAAGGTGGCACGATGTGCAATGATGCAGTAAATGCTCAGCACTTTTTGCTCCCGGCGGGCATATCGGATTTTGACGTGTAGGGACTTTTTCGCCTGTTACAATTTCTACTATCTTTTCCTGTGCAAATACCGCAGGTACAGATACGGCTGTTGTTATTGCCGTAGCCAGAAATTGCCTTTTTCCTGAGTCAGTCGTATTTTCTATATTGATATTAGTGGCTTTCTTCCTGTAAGGTGTAAACTTCAATGCATTACGTGAACAGCTGTCGAGGCAATTGAAGCAATCTACACAGCGGCTGTGGTCTACTGTATGGTTTTTGCTGTCGATGCACGAAGCCTTACACTTCATAGCGCACGAACCGCAGCTGTTACACAGACTGTCGTCTATCCGGATTTTGAATAGCGAAAACTTGCTGATGAAACCCAGCACAGTTCCTACAGGACACACCGTATTACAAAATGTTCGTCCGTATTTCCAAGCAAAGAAGCCTATGCCAAGGAATGTGATAATAGCAATGAGGAAAGAAAACATACTGAGTATCACTACTTCCATTTTATAGAATGTATAATTGCCGAAACTGGTAAAAATAGATTCCAAAACGTTATTTCCGGCCATATAAACCGGTTTGAACAGGTTGGCAATAATGCGTCCGTATGCACTATAGGGGTCTACTAATCCTAATAAAACAGGGTAACCTGCAAAGAAAGTCATCAGGACAACTGCGATTACCGACCATCTGAGTATATTCTTGGCCTTGCTGTATTTGTATCTCTTTTTCTTTTTGGCAGTTTTTTTAGAAATCCATGCCACAATGTCCTGATAGATACCCATCGGACAAACAGAGGAACAGTATACGCGTCCGAATAGCAGAGTCAATACAATAAGTACTGTTAATATAATAAAGCTGCTACCCAATATTGCAGGAATGAACTGTATATGCGCCAGTGCATGAAACTGGTCAGGCATCAGTGCTGCAAAATCAAGAAAATAGAATGTTATCAGGGCGAATAAAATAAGAGATACACCCACCCGAAGTTTTTTTAGCATAGTTGATAGTTGATCTTTGTGAAATTAAATTTTTATTCTCTTGATGTTCAGATTATCTATGTCCATTGTACCAAGCTTATGGGCTTGACCTCCTGCTATATGGCCTACATGGTCGAGAGGCATTGTCCGTACCTGACCGAAGAATTTGGCTGCAGCCGTATCTACCGCCACTATATCCTGAGAAATAAAAAGACCTTTCGGATTTGCCACATCGGCAGTCGAACGGCCTTGCGGACCGTTTGTTTTCACGATCCTGTACGCGTCTACAATATTGAGAACCGGTTTTTTCGAATATGTACATACATCGGCTATACATTGTTGCAAATCAGTACTGTGAAAAATACGCCTGTCCCAGACGATACCCATATAATTTTTCATGGAAATTGTAAGGTTGGCACCCCCATGATGTTTCAGTACAGGAAGGTTTATCCAGGCATCACAATCTATGACAGCTTGATGTATTTTTGCACTTTTCAGTTTTTTCCCCAGAGGGAGGGCAACCTCACGATAGTATGATTCTTCGTGTGCAGGAAGTACTTTAGCTCCGGCTGCTTTGGCTGCGGCTTCAATACCACTGTTTTTGTAACATTTGATCCAATCATCGCAGGTGTGGTCGAATACAACAACTTCTTTAGCCCCTGCAGACAAGCATTGGCGGATGACTTCAGCTACCAGCTTCGGGTTGGTATTGCCCGATTGTTCAGGGGTCTTATCCCATCCGATATTCGGTTTTACTACTACTTTCCACCCTTTTTTTATGAATTTACCCATGCCGCCCATTTCAGTCATGGCGCGCCTGAACATAACCTCGGGCTCACCGCCCATGACGGCAACCATATCCACTGCGGCTGCAGATTCGGAACTAATAAATTTTTCAGACAGTATATCTATGTTGCCACTTGCCTTAATTGTTGCCGCAGCTCCTGTAAGTGCAATTGCCCTTAAAAAATTACGTCTATCCATAACCAACTTTTTTTCTTTATTTATTTTACCTTTTACCTTTATTATAATAACCATGGAAATTTAAAGCAGGTCTCATCGTAGAGGCTGTAATTTGCTTTTCCATTTACTGCAAACGTTTTTATAACTTTAGCGTCTTTCAGCAATTCGCAGGCTTTCGTAAGAGATGCGCCTGTTTTAACCCTGTCTTCTACAAGCAGGATCGTTTTACCTTTAAATTCAAAATCGATGGGAGCCATTAGCTGCGGACTATCGTAGATTGGCCTTTGGTTGCTATCTCTGAGATTGATTTTCAAAAGCTGTATTTCAATGCCTAAACGCTGATTTAGAATCGCCGCAGGAATTATACCTCCGTTAGCGATGGCTACAATCATATCGAACTGTTCGGAAAAAGATATTGAGCGGAATCGCTCCAATACTTCTTCGAATGTTTTGTCATACATGATAACTATGATTTCA
This sequence comes from Dysgonomonas gadei ATCC BAA-286, assembly GCF_000213555.1. Taxonomy (GTDB): domain Bacteria; phylum Bacteroidota; class Bacteroidia; order Bacteroidales; family Dysgonomonadaceae; genus Dysgonomonas; species Dysgonomonas gadei. Next base: position 52,193 of record NZ_GL891983.1, on the reverse strand, counting down.
AAATTTGGCTTACGCCGATTTTCAATTCAGGTTTCAAGATTAGGGTATAGATATATTGAGAATAAACCTATTTTGAAATTTTGAAACCTGAAATCTTTAAGTTATTTTTTAGAGTTTAGCTATAGCTTTTAATACAGCAAACCCTCCGAATATCTGGATCAGCATACCCGGTATACCAATGCGGAAGTCCTGAACTGCTACAAACAGATCTTTAACTATAGCCCATTCTACAGGTATTCCTACTATCTGATAAGCCAGTACTACACCAACCAGAACAGGAAGAGATACTTTTTCGAAACGGTGTGCGGCATAAGCTGCTGCACCGGCTAATAAAGTTGATTTGATAAGGATTATAGGCAATACATCTGCCGGAGGCATACCAAATAAGATATTGTTAGCCAAAGGAGATAGTATGGCTGTCAGTAGCCCTACGCGAAAGCCATATTTATATGCGGCAATCAGTGTGAAGAAATAGATAGGCAGCCATGTAAGCCCTCCACCGGGAACTAAATGGCAGATTTGAGGAAGAACTATATTGCCGGCAATAAACAGTAAGGCAAACATATATGTTTTAACCTCTTTGTAGTTGAGAGAATAAAGTTTTACTGTTGTTGTTTCCATAATCAAAGTGAATTAAGTGCGGTGTTTATTATTATTTATTGAAAATGCTTTTGTTAAAACGGAAGAAATATATTCTTCTCATCCTTTCTGTTTTTCAGGTTGCTGTTGATAAAAAATGTAATTCTGGTATTTGTTTTTTACTCTGTACCCATAATCTTCAAAACCAATACAATACTATATATTATCTTTGAACTAAGCAAAAAACGTGTTGTTTTTTTTATATCCTTAAGATAGTGCTATGGCAATCAGGCACAAATATAAGGAGAAAGAGAATGGCTTACTTTGCTTATAGGTTCAAATTTACTTTTCTTGAAAGTCCATTTTATTAGAGGGTGGATATCCGAATTCTTTTTTGAATGCAGTAGAGAAGTGCGACAGATTCTTAAATCCTACTTCCTGATATACTTCAGACGGCTTTTGGTTTTTGTTTACAATCTGATTATATGCGTCATGCAATCTTTTTTTTACAAGCCATCTGCCCGGAGGTTCATTAAAGATAGATGCAAAATCACGCTTGAAAGAAGTGAGGCTTCGGCCGGTATAATGAGCAAACTCCTGAAGCGACAGATCATATTTGTAATTTTTGTTCATGAACTCGGCGAGATCCGTTTTCCATGGTTCTGCGAAATCGAATAAGACACTGGCTAGCGAAGGATCCACCTCTAAAAGGACGAGGGCAGCTTCTTTCAATTTGGTTGTCATCAACTCATTGGACGGATATTTCTGCGAATCAAAGTATTGTTCCAACGACATAAACAGGCCGGTTAGGAATGGATGCCTGGTAAGCATTGTATAACTTCTGTCTTTACTTCCCGCATAAAAATTGGTAGATATTGGAAATTTGGCCTCAGCCATCAAGCTCTTTAGGAGAGGTGTTCTAAGCTGTAAAAAAAGTCCTTTGAATGGCTCTCCGCTTTTGGTCGGCCGTTTTGTCTTTTTTGCGAGATGATTGCGTTTCATAAATACGGAATCCCCTTTCCTGAAGATGGTACGTTTTTCTTTTGTCTGCAAAACCATTTCACCGGAGCAGATGTATACCAGCATGTGGTCAGTAATCATTTCTTCGCAGAGTTTGTCCTTTTCTACGTGGCAACAGAAGAAGGTATCCATGTAATTGTAAATAATCGTATCCGATTGAGTGTTCATGAGGCTAGATTTTTTTGTAAATTAAGAGAATTTATTTTTAATGGACAAATTATAAAAAGGGTTTGTTTTTTTACTCCGAAGGGCGGGTCTGGTTTGCTATTAATTTTTTGTTAGAATCAAAGCATATTTATCTGTTTCTGATTGTAATCAGTTTGTAATTAATTAATTAGTCTAAAAATGGTAAAGGCGTTTCTGTAAAAGGTATAATATTTGTACCTTTGATAAAGTTTTTAATACATTCTAATCAAACGAATAAAATGAATATTACAAATCTGAAAAATGATAATTTCTTCCTGCTAGCCGGACCATGTGTTATTGAGGGGGAAGAAATGGCATTACGCATTGCCGAAAAAATAATAGGAATCACATCAAAACTTGATATACCCTATGTTTTTAAGGGATCGTATAAAAAAGCGAATCGCTCGCGAGTCGATTCTTTTACGGGTATTGGTGACGAGAAGGCTTTGAAAATATTGCGTAAGGTAAACGAAACTTTTGGCGTGCCTACAGTTACGGATATCCATGAGACGCATGAAGCCGCAATGGCTGCCGAGTATGTTGATGTATTGCAGATTCCTGCATTTCTTTGCCGCCAAACCGACCTGCTTATCGCTGCAGCTAAGACAGGGAAAATAGTGAATATCAAAAAAGGCCAGTTTCTTGCACCGGGAGGGATGAAATTTGCTGCACAGAAAGTTGTGGATTCGGGAAACAATAATGTAATTATAACAGATAGAGGAACATCTTTCGGATACTCAGATTTGGTAGTTGATTTTCGCGGAATACCCGAAATGAAAGAATTTGGCTTTCCTGTCGTTCTGGATGCTACCCATAGCCTTCAAAAACCAAATCAGGCCTCGGGAGTTACAGGAGGGCAGCCACAATTGATAGAAACAATGTGTAAAGCCGGTATTGCAACTGGTGTCGACGGATTGTTCTTAGAAACACATTTCGATCCGGCTAATGCCCTGTCTGATGGCGCAAATATGTTGCCACTCGACCAGTTGGAAGGCTTATTGATAAAACTTACACGGATTAAATCAGCATTAAAAGAATGAAAGTAGAAGTGTGTTTTTCCCCGGCTCTTTATCCATATTATGCTAGTGGCAATAACCATATTACAGTTGTAGTAGATATTTTCAGGGCAACCACTACGATGTGTGCAGCCTTGAAGAACGGAGCGAGGTCTATAATATCTGTAGCTTCGATTGAAGAAGCGCAGGACTATAAGGCAAAGGGATATCTTGTCGGTGCAGAGCGTAATGTGAAGCGTTGCGATTTCGCAGATTTTGGGAACTCTCCATTTGATTATACAGCCGATAGAGTTAGCGGTAAGGATATTGTTTTTACTACCACAAACGGAACACAGGCTATCGATATGGCGAAAGATTCGGATATACTGACTGTTGGCGCTTTTTCCAATATTAGCGCTTTGGCTGACTTTTGCACAGATAAACAGAAGGATGTAATAGTGCTTTGTGCCGGATGGAATAACCGTTTCAATATGGAGGATTCTCTTTTTGGCGGCGCTTTGGCTCGCAAACTGATTGATAGAGGATATATTTCTGCCTCGGATGCAACTCAGGTAGCTTTGTCGATGTGGAAGGAGGCGGTACCCGATGTTCGCAGTTATATTGACCGTACAGAGCATATTAAGCGGTTGGAAGCTCATAATCTGCAAGATTCGGTCGAATACTGTTTAACAGAAGATACTGTGAATTTGATTCCCGTTTACAATAAAGAAACCAAGAAAATAACAATTGGCTGATTTTGTTTTATGGCTGAGCATAACGATCTGGGGAAAAAGGGTGAGGATGCAGCGGAGCATTATCTCAGGCAGAGGAGTTATGAAATAATAGAGCGTAACTGGTTATACGAAAAATATGAAATAGATATAATTGCCCGGAATGAGGAGTATGTTGTTTTTGTAGAAGTTAAGACCCGTAGTTCGAACCAATGGGGGAATCCGGAGGAGGCAGTATCGAAGGGAAAGATAAAACGGATTGTTGAAGCTGCCGATTTTTACCTTAGGGAGTACGATATAGATTTGCCTGCCCGTTTCGATGTGGTTGCGGCTATCTGGAACGGAGAGAAGTTTGAGATAGAACATATAGACGATGCATTTCTGGCACCTGTAAATTAGAGAAAATGAATATAGAAGAAGTTCGTGAAGCATGTATATCGATAAAAGGAGCAACGGAAAGCTTCCCCTTCGGAGACGATACGCTGGTCTATAAAGTAATGGACAAAATGTTTGCCTATATGGGCCTGGAATCAAGAGACGGCGAATTCTGGCTGAATGTGAAATGTGATCCGGAGAAAGCGATTGAACTGAGGGAGCATTACAACGGTATCCGGCCGGGCTATCATTCAAATAAAAAGTATTGGAATACTATTGTTATTGAGAGTGATGTATCTGATGCTTTGATCAAAGAACTTATCCAGCACTCGGTGGATGAGGTGATCAGAAAATTGCCAAAAGTAAAGCAAGCCGAATATAATAATTTGTCTAATATCTAAATAATCGAACATACTATGCCTCTGATTATTCACCTTGTTGACGAAATTGATTCTACAAACAATTATATGAAAAGCCTGTTGCTGAAACAGAAAGTAAAGGAAGGAACCATTGTCTCGGCCGATTTTCAGACAGGAGGCAGAGGGCAGCGTGGCAACGGCTGGATGTCAGAGAACGGAAAGAACCTGTTGTTCAGTATCGTATTGTATCCCGATGCGGTAAAAGCGAATGAGCAGTTCCTTATATCGCAGGTTGTATCGTTGGCTGTAGCCGATTTTCTCCGGAAATATACAGATGGTATTACAATAAAATGGCCAAATGATATTTACTGGCGAGAGAGGAAAATATGCGGAATTCTGATTGAGAACGCCATAGAAGGTGATCAAATAAAAGAGTCTGTATGCGGGATAGGTATCAATCTTAATCAGGAGAGCTTCGATAGCAGTCTGCCTAATCCTGTATCACTAAAACAAATAACAGGAGAATATTATAAACAAAGTATTATGCTCGGAGAAGTAAGAGAGCTCCTTTTTTCTTATTACGAGCAGTTGAGGAGGGGAGAGATACAGATTATCGCAGAGAATTATAGAGATTCTCTGTTCAGAAAAACAGGTTATCATTTATTTAATGACAACACAAATGATTTTATAGCCAGGATAAAGAATGTAGCTCCTGATGGAACGCTTATTTTAGAAACGGAAAGCGGGGATGAGAGGCGCTTTGCGTTTAAAGAAGTAAGATATGTTCTGTGAACGTGATCTGTTTTAAATCAGAATGTTATATATCGTGTAAGAATGCGTTTCAACCCCCTCATTTGTACGCTCATAGTGTTTGTCTATATCTATTTTTATACATTTCCGAATATTCAGAAGAAGAAAAATCTCATCGTTAGTCAAATCCTCCTTTTCATATACTACAATGCGCGCAAAAGAGTCATCAACTGTGACTTTTGTCGCTTTTTTCTCCGGAGTATCTGACCGCAAGACAGATATTATCGGTTGCTTTTTCTCTGGTTCCTCCATTCAAATTCAAAATATATAGGTTTATTTCCAGACATGATGTGTCTTGAAGTGCCAATACATAAATATAGAAAAAGCCGAGAGCTGAGTCAAAACTTACTTTGGCCTATGCCGGGCGCATCCTATATCCTGCAAATATAGAAAAATAAATTAAAAAAAGGAATGTTTAACATTTTGCAGATCTGTTATTTATATAATAATATTTTTTATACATTAAATATTTTAGAATATGCATAAATATGTGTAAATTTGCGCTATTAATTGCATATTTATACGTGATGACTAAAAAGTACAGACATAAAATAATAAGAGAAGTGTTGCAGACGAACGATATAAATAGTCAGGATATGCTTCTTAAACTGTTGGTGGATAAAGGGTTTGAGCTTACTCAGGCTACTTTGTCCCGCGATATAAAAGAACTGAAAATAGTGAAGGTACCCACGGCAAAAGGTAATTATGTATATCAGTTTTCGGAGTCGATGCAGAATCTGGAAGAGGAAATGCCGTTGTCTTCTTTCGGATTTGTTAATATTGAATTTTCGGGACAACTGGCTGTGATAAAGACCCGTCCGGGTTATGCTATGGCTATAGCGGGAGAAATAGACCGCAGGGCTACACGTTATATATTAGGTACAGTAGCAGGTGACGATACTATACTTCTGATACCGAGAGAGAATATAAGCAGGGAGGAGGTAATAGCTTCACTTTCTGAATTTATACCGAATATTGAATGATAAGACAACAATGAACAACATAGAAGAACTTGTGGTAGAAAAGCCAATGGAGCAACAACAACTTACTATACAGATAGCCAACGAAAGCCATATCGGATACGTGCAAACGATATTGGATACAATTGAGGCTGCGGCTAAGGTGCGGGGCACGGGAATTGCAAAACGTACACCGGAATATGTGGAACTTAAAATAAAGGAAGGTAAAGCTATCATTGCCCTGATGGGTGATGAGTTTGCCGGATTTTGCTATATAGAATCATGGGGAAATAAGCAGTTTGTTGCCAATTCTGGGCTAATTGTGGTCGAAAAATTCAGACAGCACGGGCTGGCAAAAAAAATCAAACAGCATGCCTTTTCCTTGGCGAGGGCTATGTTTCCGACAGCGAAAGTATTTGGCCTGACATCAGGCGCAGCGGTAATGAAAATAAATACAGAACTGGGGTATGTGCCCGTGACTTTTGCGCAACTGACAGATGATGAGTCTTTCTGGCGAGGTTGTCAGGGATGTGTCAATTATGATATCCTTACCCGTACCGACAGGAAATACTGTATCTGTACTGCGATGCTCTTCGATCCCGAAAAGCAGAAAGACAAGAAGGAGATAAAAGAGATAATAAAAGACCTCAAAAAGCAATTGAAATAACATAACATATATGAAAAAGAAAGTCGTTTTAGCATTCAGTGGAGGATTAGATACATCGTTCTGTGCAAAATATCTGTCCGCTGATATGGGATATGATGTATATACAGCCATAGCCAACACAGGAGGTTTTACCCCCGAAGAATTGAAAGTTATAGAGGAAAAAGCGTATAAATTAGGTGCTGTAAAGCATGTAAGCCTCGATATAACACAGGAATATTACGAAAAGAGCATCAAATATATGATTTTCGGAAATGTATTGCGTAATGGTACATACCCGATTTCGGTGAGTTCGGAGCGTATATTTCAGGCGATAGCCATTATCAACTATGCAAAGGAAATAGGTGCTGACGCTGTTGCTCATGGCAGCACAGGAGCAGGAAACGATCAGGTTCGCTTCGACCTGACATTTGATGTGCTTGCTCCCGGTATTGAGATTATTACACCTACCCGCGATATGATCCTTACCCGTGAGTATGAAATCGATTATCTGAAAGAACACGGATATGAAGCTGATTTTACGAAGATGGTGTATTCCATTAATAAAGGGCTTTGGGGTACAAGCATAGGTGGCAAAGAAACGCTGAAGTCAGAACAGACTTTGCCGGAAGAAGCCTATCCGTCCCAATTGAAGAAACAAGGACAGGAAGTTCTTACGATTGATTTCGAAGAAGGCGAAATAGCAGCAGTAAACGGTGAAAAATATGCTGATAAGGTAAAAGCTATCCAGAAGATAGAAGAGATTACATCGGCTTATGCTATCGGCCGCGATATGCATATAGGTGATACTATTATCGGCATAAAGGGGCGTGTGGGCTTTGAAGCCGCGGCTCCGCTGGTAATTATCAATGCGCACAAAATGCTGGAAAAGCATACGCTGACCAAATGGCAACAGTATTGGAAAGAGCAGGTAGGTAACTGGTACGGGATGTTTCTTCACGAAGCGCAATATCTGGAACCGGTTATGCGTGATATAGAGGCTTTCCTATCGAGTTCGCAGCAAAATGTAACAGGGCGTGTGAGCATTAAACTTATGCCATATCATTATGTGCTGATTGGTGTGGAAAGTGATTTCGACCTGATGAAAGCCGATTTCGGAGAGTACGGTGAAGTGAATAAGGCATGGACATCGGATGATGCAAAAGGCTTTACGAAAATTTATGCTATGACAAATAAGATATATCATAGCGTACAAGAGAAAAACAAAAAGTAAAATATCTTTATTACCACGGAGTAAAAGGAGTAACGCGGAGTTTTTATTAAATGATTAAAAAAGAAAGCTTAACAGGTAAGATATTAGGTTGTGCATATACTGTACATTCAGAATTAGGACCTGGACTATTTGAAAAAGTATATGAAGAATGCCTTTTTTATGAATTAAGCGAATCTGGATTATATGTTGAAAAACAAGTTGAACTTCCGGTAGAATATAAGGGAATAACATTGGATGCCGGCTATAAATTAGACCTTCTAGTTGAAGATGAAATAATCCTGGAATTGAAGTCTGTAAAAGAATTAACTGATTTTCATACAGCACAATTACTGACTTATATGAAACTTTCCGATTGTGAAATTGGCTTTCTAATGAATTTTAATGTAAAGTCTCTAAAAGACGGAATAAAAAGATATATACTGTAAAAACTCCGTGTTACTCCTTTTACTCTGTGGTTAGTAAAGAGTTTCAATAAAAATAAAACTATGATAAAAGCAGGAATTATAGGGGGAGCCGGCTATACTGCCGGAGAACTGATAAGGATATTGATCAATCATCCACAGGTTGAACTGGTATTTGTAAACAGTACAAGTAACGCGGGTAATAAACTCACGGATGTACATAGCGGATTGTTAGGCGATACGGATATGGACTTTACCGACCAGTTGCCTTACGATAAAATAGACGTTTTATTCTTTTGTACGGCACACGGTGATACAAAGAAGTTTCTGGAAACGAATGAGATCCCCGGACATCTGAAAATTATAGACCTGTCTACCGATTACAGACACAAAGCCGAAGGGAATAAATTCATTTACGGCTTACCGGAACTGAATAAAGAAGAGATACGGAAATCATCTTATATCGCAAATCCCGGGTGTTTTGCCACAGCCATACAGTTAGGCCTGTTACCACTGGCGAAGGCCGGATGGCTGAATACTGAAATCCATGTGAATGCTATCACAGGCTCCACCGGGGCGGGAGTAAAGCCGTCGGCAACCTCCCATTTCAGCTGGCGGGAGAATAATATTTCTGTTTACAAGGCTTTTGAACATCAGCACCTGACAGAGATTCGCCAGTCCTTAACTCAGTTCCAGACCGCTTTTACAGAAGATATTAACTTTATACCTGTTCGTGGAAATTTCACCAGAGGTATATTTGTTTCTACCTATCTGAAATTTGACGGAACGATTGAAGATGCAGCGAAATTATATCAGGATTTTTACAAAGAAAGTCCTTTTGTCGTTGTCTCCGATAAAAATATAGATCTCAAGCAGGTGGTAAATACAAATAAATGTATCTTGCATCTGGAAAAGCACGGAAATAGGTTGCTTATCCTTTCCTGTATAGACAATCTGGTAAAAGGAGCGTCGGGACAGGCAGTACATAATATGAACCTGATATTCGGATTAGAAGAGACAATCGGATTAAAGCTAAAGGCTAGTGCTTTTTAAAGATGTGAATTATGGATTTATATGATAAGATTTTTACAGAATCAAAGAAAAGTAAAAAGCTTTTGTATTTTAAAAAATATACAGGAGAGACTAGTTTTTGCGGATATGTTTTAAGTTTTAATTCGAATACCGTTCAAATACAACATTTTACTCGAAATGGTAAATCTGATGGAGTTGTTACCCTGAGGTATTCAGATATAAATTATATAACTATCGATAATGATTATCTGAAATCGATTCAGTATATTATAGATAATAACGTTCTTATAGATGGTGAACAAAGTAGTACTTTACCCTTAGATTCTTCTTCTAATTGGGTTTTTCATACATTAAATGAATATAAAAAAGACAAATCAACATTGTTAGGAATTGAAGCAAATGGAGACTGGTATGTTGGTTTTGTTAATGATGTGGATGATATTTTCTTTTCTTTTACAGAGATAGATAGAAACGGTTTTGTATTAGATACCAGTATCTATAAATTGGAAGATGTCAGTTCTATTCACATTAATGAATTGGAAAGTAGAAGACGATTGCTGTTATATAATTGGCATAAATCAATAAATTGAATCGTATGAAATTTGAAGTAGACTCCCAAACCCTGAAAGACCTTGAAATTTTTGACACAGTCAAAGACGGTACGTCTGTATTCAGCCTGTTTAATCACACTCAGTGTTATGGTGGCAGGAGGATACTCTATAATTTTTTGTCCAATCCTCTGACCGATCTGGAAAAGATAACCGAACGGACAGACACCATTGCTTTCTTTCAGAAATATTTGCCGGAAGGCCTGAGTGTAGATAAAGATTCGCTTGATTTTACCGAATATTATATCCGGCATGGTGATTATCCGACACGCATCCCTACTTGGTTTACTGCTATGGAGAGGATGATAATGGACAAGGTAAGTACAAATACGGAGTACTATCTTGTAAAGAAAGGGGTTGGTTCTACTGTCGACTTGCTGAAAACAATATATGCTTTCTCCCACGTTTTAGCTGATAAGTTTAAGGAAAATAATTATCCGAAATTGTTGGAAAAGAATAACGAAAAGGTCTTGGAAATATTTTCTTCGGACGACTATGCCGACATCATTAAATTAGGGCGGAAAATACCTTCTTATGAGACATCCCGGCTCGACTATATGTTTCGCTATACTCACAAAAAGGATATTCTTTTCTTTCTTGACCTTATATACGAATATGATGCCTTTCTATCCATTGCAAAAGCGGCGGATAAATACGGATTGTCGTATGCTGAAATGTTTTCGGCCGATGATAACCGGCTGGAGATAGATGGTTTATACCATCCCTTTGTAGAAGCGGCTATTCCGAATGATATGCGCTTTGAAAAGCCTTCGAACCTGTTATTTATATCGGGGCCGAATATGGCAGGGAAATCCACTTTCCTGAAAGCGCTGGGATTGTCCGCATATCTGGCGCATGTGGGATTCCCTGTTCCCGCAAAGAGGATGACTTTGAGTATATTGTCGGGATTGTGTACTACAATTAATATTTCCGACAACCTGAGTTCCGGTTACAGCCATTTTTATGCAGAAGTGATGCGTATCAAGGATGTTGCCCGCCAGTTGAAAACACACCGGAATATGTTGGTGATTTTCGATGAATTATTCAGGGGTACGAATGTGAAAGATGCCTATGACGGGACATTGGCTGTGGTGAATGCATTTACCGAGGTGAAAAGTTCGTTCTTTGTCATATCTTCCCATATTGTAGAAGTGACCAAAGAGCTGGAAGCCAATAAGAATATAGAATTTTCTTATTTCGAGATTCTCGAGCAGGATGGGCATCCTGTGTACACATATAAGCTGAAAGACGGAATTTCGCAGGTCAGGTTAGGAATGTACATTATCCGGAAAGAGAACTTAATAGAAACAATTAAAGAAATAAATAATATATAAAATGAAACTATTCGATGTATTTCCGCTGTTCGACATCAATGTTGTGGAAGGTAAAGGATGTTATGTGTATGACGATAAGGGTAATGAATATTTGGACCTTTACGGAGGCCATGCTGTAATATCGGTGGGGCATACACATCCTTACTATGTGGCCAAACTTACAGAGCAGTTGAATAAACTCGGGTTCTATTCCAATTCTGTAGTGAATAAGCTGCAACAGGAGCTGGCGCAAAAGATGGGAGAACAATGCGGTTACCCCGACTATTTCCTGTTCCTTGTAAACTCAGGTGCAGAAGCAAACGAGAATGCTATAAAACTGGCTTCATTCCATAATGGACGCAAGAAAGTTCTCTCGTTTAAGAAAGCGTTTCACGGACGTACTTCGGTTACCGTTGCCACAACGGATATCCCTGCGTATTCAGCGCCTGTAAATCAGTCGGAGAATGTAGTGTTCGCTCCGTTTAATGATATTGAATTTGTAAAAAAGGAGTTGGCCACAAAAGAATACTGCTCTGTTATTATAGAAGGTATTCAGGGCGTTGCAGGTATCCAGATACCATACGATGATTTTCTGAAAGAGCTTCGCGACGTTTGTACCGAAACAGGAACTATCCTGATTCTGGACGAAATACAATCGGGTTATGGCCGCAGCGGTAAATTTTTCGCCCATCAGTATGCGGAAATACAAGCCGATCTGATAACAGTAGCCAAAGGTATTGGTAACGGTTTCCCGATGTCGGGAGTACTGATTAATCCGATGTTTAAAGCTGTATACGGACAATTGGGAACCACATTCGGGGGTAATCATCTGGCTTGTGCGGCAGCTATTGCTGTACTTGATATAATGAAGGATGAGAAGCTTATAGAGAACGCATATAATGTCGGCGAATTCCTGATGGAGGAATTAAGGAAATTCCCTCAGATAAAAGAAGTACGCGGACGCGGGCTTATGATAGGTATGGAGTTTGAAGAACCTATAAAAGAAAAACGGACGAAGCTTTTATTTGAAGAAAAAGTTTTTACCGGAGCTACAGGTACGCACGTATTTCGTTTACTGCCACCGCTCTGTCTTACAATAGAGCAGGCAAAAGAATTTCTCGAAAGGTTTAAAAAAGTGCTCTGAAATATATAAAAGTGGCCTGGTGCCACTTTTTTTATGGGGGAGGAGCCAGATACATAAATGGCCAGAAAGGGATATTTCTCAGGACGAAAAACAGGATAACTGTAATCAAAAGTGTGTATCCGAACCAGGGTTTGAATACAAAGCTTTTCAGATACTTTTCCTGTCCGAGTATATAAACCCTTACAGCCAGATAGTAGAAGTAAGCCAGAAATGGCCCTGCTACGATAAAGAAAATATTATAGCGCAAAGCCTCCAATATATTGCCATGCAGCAGGAAATGCAAAGCCCGTTGTCCGCCGCATCCGGGACATTCCAGTCCGGTGGCTGCTTTGAATGTACAGGGGGTATTTTCCCCCGCTATATTATAGATCGCATAATAAACGACTATAATAACGATTGGGAATAAAATGGCTGATATAAGGAGTATATACTTTTTCATAAAAAAGGAAAGGTAATTCCATTGAAATTACCTTTCTGTATTATAATGTTTATTTAGTAGCTATTAAGCCCCGTACTGATCCATAATAGTCTGGTATTGCTCCATGATAGCGGAAATACCACCTGCCAATATGATAGAAACAATAATCCAAACAATTGACAGAACAACTGTACCTATGGCTATTAACGACAATAATTTAGCATTCTTAGCCGCGCTCTCTGCTCCGGCATAATCTCCGGCGAAATATTTGGAATCTACCTGAGTGGAGAATACTATGGCGATAATACCAAGGATAAAACCGATACAACTGACATATCCGCAGCAGGTTATCAAACTTACAACTGTAGCTATGATAGCTAAAATCAAATTATTATTTGGTCTTGGTGGTTTAGTCGGGTTTTCCCAACCGTTAGCTTGTTGAGCAGGTTCTTGATAACCTTGGTTGCTAAATTCTGTCATGGTTATGATATTATTATTAAAAAAGTTTGTTAATACTGTTCAAATATATATAAAAATATAACATGCAAAAAGAAAAATTAATCCTAACTTCGTTATTCGGTTTAAATAAGTATCAATGAAAGTAAAAGTTGCCCTGTATTCCCTTATTGTATTGGCCATGATTGTTTTTATCTGTGCCGGGGTATACGTGGCTTTTATGAATGGATATATCCGCTTGAATTATCCGTCTTTCAAAGATTACCCTGTACAAGGGATCGATGTTTCTCACCATCAGCAAGAGATAGACTGGGCCAGGCTGGATAAGGAAAAGGTTCAGTTTGCCTTTATCAAAGCTACAGAAGGAGGTAATCATAAAGATTCCATGTTTCAGCTTAACTGGCGCGAAGCCCGTCAGAATAAGATACTGTCGGGAGCCTATCACTTCTTTACTTTTTGTAAAGACGGAGAGGAGCAAGCCCGGAATTATATACACTACGTTCCTCGTGATAGTATAGATTTACCACCTATTGTCGACCTGGAGTATGGAGGAAACTGTAGCCCCGCAAACCGGAAGGAGGATCTGATCGCTGAAATAGCCAATTACTTTGAAATTATAGAAGATCACTATCAGCGCAAGGTGATTATTTATACTACAAATGAATTCTATAAAAATTACTTGCAACACCAATTCCCGGATAATCCTATCTGGATACGTGATATTATCGCAAAACCCAATTTACCCGATGGCCGTGACTGGCTATTCTGGCAATTCTCGAACCGGGGTCGGATAGAAGGCGTAGATACTCCGGTCGACCTGAATGCCTTCAATGGAAGCCGTGAGGAATTCGAAAAGCTTTTAAATAAAAAGGTTATTATCAGTGAGTAGCTCTTTTTATTTACCATTCCATAATTCCTTAATGACTTCTTCCTGTGAATATCCGAGTGGGCAATCATCACTTTTGGTATTGGCTCTATAGCTTCCTTCCGATTCATTAGGGCAGGTGATCATACGGAAGCCCGGCATTTCTAGATGACCGTCAGGATCATTTTTCTTTATCCATTTGTAGGCATAACGGAGCCACTCATTTCTATATGCTTCCGGCTGGAGTGAAAACCAAGATATCTCATCCCACCCCCATACAAAATGACTTTCCAGATTTGCCACATTGGGCTTTTCTCCCCGCCCGAAATTATCGAATTCTACCAGATACGGGAGGTTATCGCATTTCCATCCGCTTGGAGTGATGCAACCTTTACTTTTGTTGTATATGGCATCCAGATAATTTTCTTCCAATATACCCTCATACGGTTTTTCCGGTATTTCTTTAATCCGTAATGGAAACGAATTGAAATCCAATAAACTTACCCCGTCTTTTATCATATCGCCTTTGGGTACATGTGCATCTATCAGTACCCAGTTGCGGCGAGCATGTCGTTGTGCATAATTCCGTATTTTTTTCAGAATACTTTCCCAGGCTTCTCTCTCGGGATCATTCATTCCTATAAGTTCGACCTGTCCGATATGGAACGCTTCACAACCAAGGTTGATATATGAACCTGCCAGAAAGTAGAACCATAACTGAGTTTCCTGTTTGCTTATATCGGGTACACTACTGCCTTCATGCCAGTGATTAACGAGTTTCCCTTCACTATTCAACATGTTGTCATACGAGAAAAAGCGATCTTCGACCGGAAGATTAAAATCTTTGAATACCCATGTCGGTATCTTCACATTGTTAACATCCTGCGTGATAATCTCAAATATACAAGCCTGAAAAATCATTTCGGGATCAAATGCGTGCATCTCAGTAACAATGGCTTTGGCCCTCGTCCAAAACTCCGGCGAATTTAAAAGGCTTTCACCGCCCCATCGGTAGATGGAACGTCCTATAAATTTAGCCCCAATGTTTTTTACCATCCGTATATCATCCTGATGATAAGGGTATGTGCGTTTGCCCTCTGGTTTATCGGGCATAAGAAAGTATACCATTGTAATTGATCTGTCAAGATAATTACTCAGAACATCTTCCTGTATGCCGTTTTTATCAAAATGATAAGATTTTTTATTATCCTTGGTTTCACAGGAAGAGAAGCTGAATATAATGGAACTTACAATGAATGTTATAAGCAGTTTCATATCTGTATTTATTTATTTTTCGATTCTGGTGTGATTTCTATAGTCTGCCATTGTGATCCCCCTTTAAATCCGACCGGGCCGCTTTCTTTGCGCATTAGTCCGTTCAGACGGAAAAAGTTCTCGAAATGTTTATTCATTATCGCTTCTCCCGAACCCACTGCTATAAGCGTAGGGCCATCCTGATCTGCTCCGTATCCACCTTGCGCCGCT
Source organism: Dysgonomonas gadei ATCC BAA-286 (assembly GCF_000213555.1). GTDB lineage: Bacteria > Bacteroidota > Bacteroidia > Bacteroidales > Dysgonomonadaceae > Dysgonomonas > Dysgonomonas gadei. The sequence continues at coordinate 36,580 of NZ_GL891983.1, read as the reverse complement.
GATTTAATATCAGGTATATAGTTTGGCCATGTACCTTTATACCATGTGTAACCAAAGAGGAATGGAATACTTCCTGCATCCCGCATCTTTTGTTTCCATTCCAACTGAAGTTGTACAAACGGTTCGCCCGGACAAGTAGAAATAGCTATATTGTCATTGAGCAGGATTGTTGAGATATGAACATCAAAAAGAGCATCGGTCATGAATCTTCCTGTAAATTGCAGTGAATCGTTCATATATCTTATGCCGGCCTGTTTGATTGGCGAGGGAGTCAGTGATCCGGTTAGTTTTATAGCCTCATATGCAAGCAGGCTTCCAACCCGTTCTATGGTTCTGTAGTCTGTCTTAAATGAATCGTCCGGACCACTTCTCCTCGAACTGATAATCAATGATTCTATATTTCCGGCGCCACCCTGTACAAACAGGCAAACCGCGTTATTTTCAAAAGCTTCCTCGACTTTTTTACAGGCAACACCCGGAAAATCAGCTGAAATCTCATAATTGCTGCATACTATATCGGCATGACAGGCATAATTCATTACAATTCCCTTTGTATTTCCCTGCATATCTTCCACCTTTATAACTCCCACTTCAGGATCGACAGGGCCAAAAGGAATACGTTCCGGATTTTCAGAAGTATAATGATCGTCCGAAAACCATGATTCCCGCGAATGTCCATCTTCCCTTACTATCAATCGGTTGAACCCCAGTTGAGGGAATTTTCGGTGACCGGCAGCCAGTTTTGCCGGAAACATATTGTCTGTAGCTTTTTTCAATGCTTTGGTTAATTGGCTTATGACAAGAGTTTCGTCGCTTTTCCCGGAAGAATGGGTATGTGATGAAGATAAAAATAATACATCTAAGCCAAACTGTTCTTTACCTATTTTGGCTATCCGGTCACTTGTGTAGATTCCCTGATCAACAGCTATAAAGGCTATTCGTTTATTCCCATCCTGTAACACCAGTACACGGGCATACAATGAGTCGTGCAGTGGTATTTCATGGGGTGATGTAATGTTTACTTTCGATAATCCGGCAGTGATTGTGCCTGATTGTGCAATACTGATCCCCGATAAGGATATACAACAAAAAATAGTCAATAGAAATTTTATTCCGGACATAGAATATCAGATTTAAATCGTTAGTTAAATTAAGATGATGGTTTAAATGTAATTAATTAATTTCCAAATAACTAATTGCCTGATCGGTCTGCCAGTTTAATCAAATATATAGAATACAATATGGTATAGATACTTTTCTTGTCCATATAATGTCCTGTAAATATTTTTGTTATTTATATTCTTGTCGAAAAATTACAATATCTTTTTTTGAAAAATATATCACATTATAAATTAATGATTCTTTAAAAATCATATCTTCGTTTACTTTATAGATAAATAATATTTCAGAAAATAACTGTACGGGACTTTTAATCATCCTGATATGTAGAAATAAAAATAGATTATATGAAAGAAATAAAGCGAATATCAGAAAATGAAAATTACACGGCAATTAATATCGGCCGTTTGGAAGACCTGAATGAATATTCTCTTATCCACCCCAAGAATAAACAGGAGATAACAGGCAAAGTTTTCCTGAAAGAAGCCACAGATGCGACGGGTACCGAAATCTCATTTCAGATGCTACCCCCAAAAACAGATCTTTCCTATTTTCATATCCATAAACAAAATGAAGAGACCTATATCGTATTAAAGGGCTTTGGCGATTTTCAGGTAGATGAGGATTGCTTTCCCATAATGGAAGGCAGTGTGGTGAGAGTGTCACCGGCAGGCAAGAGGTGCCTGCGTAATTCTTCTGATGAAACAATGATTTATATGGTTATTCAGTCGAAGGAAGATTCACTGAATCAGTATAGTTCTGCCGATGGGGAGCGGGTTCTTTACGATCCTAAATGGAAATAGCGGAGGATACGGGGATTTACTTATTTTAAAATTTTTGAAATAAAAAAGACAAAATGTTTGTTTTATTCAAAAAAGTATTACTTTTGTATCCATAATCATAACAAGGTTATTGAAATGAAGAATTTTTCTACATACTTTTTCTTTTTTTACTTTTACTTTTTTAGCAAGGTGAAACAGGATTTTGTATGCGAAAATTGAAAATAAAATAAAACAATCAGATATATAGAATCCTGTCAGGTATGACGGGATTTTTTTTTGACAATAAGCTAAATAAATGAGAAGAGTTGCAATACAAGGAGGACTGGGAGCATATCACGGCATTGCCGCTGAAAATTTCTTTGAAGAAGAGGTCGAAATAGTGCCCTGCATTACATTTCGCGATATCTTTACTGCCATCAAAAAAGAGCCGAATACAATTGGTATTATGGCTATAGAAAATACCATTGCCGGGAGCCTTTTGGGTAATTATGAATTACTGAAAGAAAATAAGCTTCCTATTGCAGGTGAGTTTAAGCAACGTATATCTCATTGCCTGGCAGCGCTTCCCGGACAAACCATCCATGATATAAAGGAAGTGGAATCGCATCCTATCGCGCTGATGCAATGTACTAATTTTCTGGATACATTACCCGGGGTACGCATTATTGAACATGAGGATACAGCTCTGGCAGCGAAAGATGTCGCCGAAAAGCGTTTGCAAGCTACGGCTGCTATATGCAGTGTGAGAGCAGCTGAAATTTATGGACTGAATATACTGGCGAGAGGAATTGAGACGAATAAGCACAATTTTACTCGCTTTCTTATTTTTGGTAATAAATGGATAGTACAGGAGATTCAGCAAAATGAGGTCATAAACAAATCATCTATTGTGTTCACCCTGCCGCATACAGAAGGAAGCCTTTCGAAAGTTTTATCTGTATTTTCTTTCTATGGTATTAGCCTGACCAAGATACAGTCTTTGCCGATTGTTGGCCGGGAGTGGGAATATCAGTTTTATGTAGACCTCAAATTCTCGGATTTGGAACGTTATCACCAATCGCTGGACGCTATCCGTCCCCTGATAAGTGAACTGAAAACACTGGGTGAATACCCGGAAGGCCGTCAGAGCGAACTTTAATTTTGAATTTTTGGAATCTTAAATATTGAAATCAATATGAATATAATCCCCGCCGACCGCCTGAATACAGTACAGGAATACTATTTCTCTACCAAATTGAGAGAAGTAGCGGAAATGAATGCCGCAGGTAAGAATGTGATCAGTCTTGGCATTGGCAGTCCCGACCTGCCTCCTTCCGAAGAGACAGTAAGGGCTCTGAGTGAATCCGCAGCGAAAAATGACGCGCATGGTTATCAGCCACATGTGGGTATTCCTCAGTTGCGTGATGCTTTTGCTACATGGTATAAACGTTGGTATGACGTGACGATTGATTCGGCAAAGGAGATACAGCCGCTAATCGGCTCAAAAGAAGGAATCCTTCATATCTCTCTGGCATTTCTCAATCCTGGAGATGGTGTCTTGGTGCCAAACCCCGGTTATCCTACATATACATCTGTAAGTAAGATGGTGGGCGCGAAGATACATACATACGATCTGGATGAAAATAACAACTGGCAGCCCGATTTTGAAGCATTGGAAAAAATGGATTTATCCGGTGTAAAGCTGATGTGGGTTAATTATCCGAATATGCCTACAGGAGCGAACGGTTCGTTAGGCCTGTTCGAAAAGTTGGTTGCATTTGGGAAAAAGCATGGCATTGTCATCGCCCATGATAATCCGTATAGCCTTATATTGAACGAGAATCCGCTTAGTATCATGCAAGTGGAGGGAGCAAAAGAGATTTGTATAGAGTTGAATTCTATGAGTAAATCGCATAATATGCCCGGATGGCGTATCGGTCTGGTTGTTTCCAATCCGCAGTTTATAGGATGGATACTCAAAGTGCTCAGCAACATCGAAAGCGGCATTCTAAAACCTATGCAAATGGCCACTATTGCAGCATTGAATAATTTGGACGAGTGGCACAGGAAAAATAATATAGAACTATATGCAAACCGCCGTAGATATGCTGCTGCCATAATGGATGAGCTGGACTGCACATATGATGAGAATCAGGTAGGTATGTTTCTTTGGGGAAAAATACCTGCGAAGTATAAAAGCAGCGAGGAACTGGCAGATAAAATCTTATACGATGCCAGAGTATTCCTAACCCCCGGCTTTATATTTGGGAGCAAAGGGGAAAGATATATCCGTATATCGCTATGCTGCAACGAACATATGCTGAAAGAGGCACTGGAAAGAATAAAGAAATTACAATCATAAAAACTCAGATAAAATGGAATTAGAATCAATCTTATTGCCGGGCGTCGACCCGGAACGTCCTTTGGTAATCGCTGGCCCGTGTAGTGCCGAAACAGAGGAGCAAACATTAAATACAGCCCGTCAACTGGCAGCTGATGGTATAAAAATTATGCGTGCCGGTATCTGGAAACCACGTACAAAACCCGGAGGGTTTGAAGGTGTAGGCAGTGAAGGTCTTGCATGGTTGAAAAAAGTGAAGCAGGAAACAGGAATGTATGTCTCAACTGAAGTTGCTACACAGAAGCATGTATATGAAGCATTGAAGTACGGCATAGATATGCTCTGGATAGGAGCCCGCACCACGGCTAACCCATTTGCCGTACAGGAAATTGCAGAAGCTTTGCAAGGTGTGGATATACCTGTACTGGTAAAGAATCCTGTGAATCCCGATTTGGAATTATGGATAGGGGCGCTCGAACGCCTTAGCAATGTAGGGTTGACTAAACTGGGTGCGATCCATCGTGGATTCAGTTCGTATGATAAAAAGATCTACCGTAATCTTCCCCAATGGCATATCCCTATCGAACTGAAACGCCGTTACCCTGATTTGCCTATCATCTGCGACCCAAGCCATATCGGAGGTAAGCGCGATCTGATACAACCTCTTTCGCAACAGGCTATGGACCTGAATTTCGAAGGGTTGATTATTGAAACACATTGCGATCCTGATAATGCATGGAGCGATGCTTCGCAACAGGTAACACCATCGAGATTGAAAGAGATTCTCTCGGTTTTGGTTATCCGTGATGGTAAGCAGTCGACGGAAGACTTGTCGGTATTGCGCAGACAGATAGACGAAATAGACGACCAGTTACTTGAACTATTGGCTAAACGTATGCGTATTTCTTGCGAGATAGGTACTTTCAAGAAGGAACATAATATGACTATCGTGCAGACCGACCGCTATGATGAAATACTAAGCAAGCGTATTTCTCAGGCTGAAGGTATGGGTATGAATCCCGAATTTATGCGTGTGGTTCTGGAAGCGATCCACGAAGAGTCGGTAAGACAGCAAATAGATATTCTGAATAAATAAATATCTGTTTATCAGTGATAAAATAAAGGGTGGATTTTATTCACCCTTTATTTATATATGTTCATAGTTTATTGCAACAGGTATCAGATACGATTTATCGAAGAATGTTTTCCGTATTTCGATGATTATAGCAAAGTACCTGTTTGAGATGATGCTTGTTAGCATTACTGTTACAATTATGATATTTGCAATGCTTATATGGCATAAAATCTAAGAATTTGTTTACATTTGCATATATCACCTATAGAATGATTATATGGAAAATAATAAATTTTTAACACTCATCCGGGAGGGAATAGTTAATAACTGGGAACGTCCCGCATTGACCGATTATAACGGAGAAACATACCTATATAAGGATTTTGCAAAAAAAATAGCACAATTACATATCTTGTTCGATGATCTTGAAGTTCAGAAAGGAGATAAAATCGCTATTTGCGGCAAGAATTCGGCTAACTGGGCTGTCGCCTTTTTCGGGTCACTTACTTATGGCGCTGTTATAACTACCATTCTGCACGATTTTAGCGGAGAAAATATTCATACACTAGTAAATCATTCCGAAGCGAAAGTCCTGTTTGCAGATGAATATGTATGGTCTAAAATAGATCCTGTACAAATGCCGACCGTGGAAGCTATTTTGCTCATAGATGACTTTTCGGCGCAGAAATCACGCTCGGCTAAATTTTTGGAATCATGTTCTCACTTGGAGCAGACATTCAATGTTAAATATCCGAAAGGATTCTCACAGGAAGATGTCATCTTTTATGATGAGTCTCCGGATGAACTGGCTGTACTTAATTATACATCAGGAACTACCAGTAATCCGAAGGGAGTAATGATCCCATATCGTAGTTTATGGTCTAATACCCGTTTCGCGATAGATAGTATCGAATTTGTGAAGGCGGGTGACGGCATAGTGTGTATGCTGCCTATGGCGCATATGTACGGGCTGGCCTTCGAGGTATTGCTTTCCATTGCTAAAGGCTGCCATATCCATTACCTGACCCGTGTGCCTTCGCCTCAGATAATTCTGGACGCCTTTTCGAAAGTGAACCCTACGCTGGTGCTGGCTGTTCCGCTTATTATAGAAAAGATAATACAGACCCGTGTTTTTCCTCAATTGAAGAAGCAGCCGGTCAAGACACTGATTAAAATCCCTTTCATCAGGAAAAAAGTATATAAGAAGATTGCGGAAAAGCTTGTACCTGTTTTTGGCAATAAGCTGGTTGAGGTAGTTATTGGTGGGGCTGCATTGAACAAAGAAGTCGGCGCTTTCCTCACGGATATAAGGTTCCCTTACACAGTAGGTTATGGAATGACAGAATGCGGGCCGCTTATTTCCTATGAATATTGGGAAACATATAAGCAAGGATCGTGTGGCCGCCCTGTCGACCGTATGAATGTGCGGATAGAATCATCTAATATGGAAACCGAAGCCGGGGAAATAATAGTGAAAGGACAGAATGTGATGCTTGGTTATTTTAAAAATGAAGAAGCAACAAAACAAGTTCTGGATAGTTCCGGATGGTTGCGCACCGGAGATTTGGGTGTGATGGACCGTGATGGATTCCTGTTTATTCGTGGCCGTAGTAAAACAATGATACTCAGTGGATCGGGGCAGAATATCTATCCCGAAGAGATAGAGGATTATTTCAATAATTCTCCTTATGTTGCCGAATCACTTATAATTGAGGAAAGCGGCAAACTGATTGCTCTTATTTATCCTGATAAAGATTATTTGAAGGCGCATGATGTGAAAGAAGAGGATTATTCTGCTATTTTTGTGGCTGAATTGAAAGCAATAAACAAACGCTTGCCGGGATATAGCCAGGTAGTGAATTTCAGATTGCAGGATCAGGAATTCGAAAAGACGCCGAAGAGGAGTATAAAGCGGTTTTTGTATCAGAAGTAAGTGTACAGTTATACAAATCCGTTATCTAGATTTGATGTTACTTTATTTCAATAATTTTATCTATATAGTATATATAGCAAGCGTGTTATATAGAGAAAAAGTAACAAGATTAAAAAACGTGTAAAAGTGTTACCTTTTAACAAGTAGTAAGTTTTAAGTAATGAGTAATAAGTTGAAAGTTATGAGACACGAGATACAAGTTGCTAACTGATGACTGTTCACTGATAACTGGTATATGTGTTACCTTTGTTACTTTTTATATAGTGTTCTTTGTGTAACTCTTTGTGCCCCTTGTGGTAAAAGAGATTTAACCACTAAGTACACGAAGGAAATCACAAAGAGCACAAGGGCAAAAGACTGTTACCTTTGTTACCTTTTTAATAGTTACGGGTTAATGACTGTTGACTGTTAATTGATATATCTGTTACCTTTTACAGGAGTAAGCAATAAGGATCAAAAAGTTCTTGCTGGGAGTGAGAACGGTTTGGAAGTATAGAAAATAAAAATTTATATATAAAATCATGTCAGTAGACGATAAAAAGATTATTTTTTCAATGATGGGCGTTGGTAAATTATACCCGCCACAAAAACAAGTATTAAAGAATATTTACCTGTCATTCTTCTATGGAGCCAAGATAGGTATTATCGGTCTCAACGGTTCGGGTAAATCCACACTGTTAAAGATTATAGCCGGAATAGATAAGGAATATCAGGGCGAAATAGTATCGGACAAAGGCTTTTCGGTAGGATATCTTGAACAGGACCCGAAACTCGATCCTACCAAAACCGTGAAGGAAATAGTACAGGAAGGCGTACAGCCTATCATGGACTTGCTGAAAGAATATGAAGGCATTAACGAAAAATTCGGATTGCCTGAATATTACGAAGATGCTGACAAAATGGATGCTCTGTTTGCCCGTCAGGCAGTATTGCAGGATAAGATAGATGCAACTGATGCATGGAATATAGACAATAAACTCGAGCGTGCGATGGACGCGCTTCGTTGTCCGCCCGAAGATCAATTAACTGCAAACCTGTCGGGAGGGGAAGCCCGCCGTGTAGCACTTTGCCGTTTGTTGCTTCAGGAACCGGATGTATTGCTTCTCGATGAGCCTACCAACCACTTGGATGCGGAGTCTATCGATTGGTTGGAACAACATCTCCAACAGTATAAAGGTACTGTAATCTGTATCACCCACGACCGCTACTTCCTTGACCATGTTGCCGGATGGATTCTTGAACTTGACAGAGGAGAAGGTATTCCATGGAAAGGAAACTATACATCATGGCTTGAGCAGAAAACCAAGCGTATGGAGCAGGAAGAAAAGCAGGCCAGTAAGCGCCGCAAAACCCTCGAACGGGAGTTGGAGTGGGTGCGAATGGCTCCTAAAGCCCGTCATGCAAAAGGTAAAGCCCGCCTGAATGACTATGAGAAGATGCTTAATGCCGACCAGAAAGAACGGGAAGAAAAACTGGAAATATTTATTCCTAACGGCCCGCGCCTCGGTAATAAGGTAATAGAGGCACATGGAGTAACAAAGGCTTTTGGAGATAAGCTCTTATTCGACAATCTTGAATTTATGTTGCCTCCATCGGGTATTGTCGGCATTATCGGGCCAAATGGAGCCGGTAAAACTACCTTATTCCGCTTGATTCAGGGCTTGGAGAGAGCAGATAAAGGGACATTTGAAGTGGGAGAGACCGTGAAAATAGGATATGTAGATCAGTCGCATGCCGAGATCGATCCGAATAAAAGTGTTTATCAGGTTATTTCGGGAGGAAGCGAGTTTGTGCGTGTAGGAGGAAAAGATATTAATGCCCGTGCTTACTTATCACGTTTCAACTTCTCGGGAGGAGACCAGGAAAAACTTACCGGTGTGCTTTCCGGAGGGGAGCGTAACCGCTTGCATCTGGCATTGACGCTGAAGTCGGAAGCCAATGTATTGCTTCTCGATGAGCCTACCAATGATATCGATGTAAATACATTGCGTGCATTGGAAGAAGGTTTGGAAAACTTTGCAGGATGCGCTGTTGTGATATCGCATGACCGTTGGTTCCTCGACCGTATCTGTACACATATTCTGGCTTTTGAAGGCAATTCGGAAGTATTCTTTTTTGAAGGAAGTTACAGTGAATATGAAGAGAACAAAAAGGCACGTATGGGTAATGTGGAGCCGAAACGTATTCGTTACCGCAAACTGATTAATTAAAAAATCATAACAACTGCAACTAAATGTATGTTGCATACATCTAATATACTAGAATCAAGAGCAGATTTAATTACATTTGCTCTTGGTTCTTTATAACTTCTATATAAACGAAATGAGGAAACCTTTATCAAACAAGGAAATAAGCGGTCGTTTCGGAACAGTCTCTAAGAAATGCTACAGGGAAACTGATAGTAGTGGAGGAGATGAAGATTGAATATAGATGAGAATCTAAAAACAAAAAAAAGGAAAAAACGTTTTAACTGAATGAGTGAAATACCACAATATATTATCAGAAGGAAGATGATACTCCTGTTGTCTTTCTTTCTTATCATTTGTGGTACTGTATGCGCCCAGTCACTCACGATTGTAAGAGGTACTGTCAGAGATGCTGTAACAAAGGAGAAGCTACCGTTTGTAACCGTCGTTTTCGATAAGACGACTATCGGCACATTTTCGGATGAAGAGGGTGAATTCAGATTGAGCAACCGAGGGAATAATACATCTGTTACTGCTTCCCTTTTGGGGTATAAGTCCGAGACCATCACTATCCCTGTTGGAAGAACTACCACAATAGAAATAAATCTTGAACCCGAGGACAAATTATTAAAAGAAGTTATTGTTCGTCCGCAGAAGGAGAAGTACTCCAAGAAGAATAATCCTGCTGTCGAACTGATAAAGAAAGTGATCGCTCACAAAGATGAGAATAATATAACAGATCTCAACTATTACCAGTATAAGGAATATGAACGGATATTTTTTGCACTGAATGAGTATCATCCGGATATGCCTTTATTGAAAAAATATAAGTTTCTGCCCAATTATGCGGACACATCAATGATTGATAATAAAATCATATTGCCTTTCTCTATCAGGGAAAGAATATCTGATGTATTTTATAAAAAAGAAAATAATTCGGCCAAACGTATTGTAAAAGGCTATCATATCGAAGGACTGGATAAGACTTTCGATACAGAAGGGCTTGATGCTATAATAAAGGAAGTCTTTAAAGATATATCTATATATGATAATTCGATTAATTTACTACTGCAGCCCTTTGTGAGTCCATTGAGCGAACATAGTGCCGTTAATTTTTACAGATGGTACCTTTCGGATACGGTGACAATTGATAAAGACCGCTATGTGAAGCTCGATTTTGCCCCTTTCAACTCCCGCGACATTGGCTTTACCGGTAATCTGTATATCTCTCTCGATAGTATGTATGCTGTAAAGAGAGCTGTGATAAGGACTCCTAAGAAAATGAATATAAACTTTGTTCAGGAGCTTATTATTCAGCATGACTTTAAGAAATCGGCAGATAACAAATGGATTCCGATGGAAGAGCGAATGGCCATTGATGTGACGATGGCTGATCTTATTAAATTCTATATAGATAAAACCCGTACATATGTGGATTTTGTTGAAAACCGGCCTATGGAACCGGTTTTTGTTCTCAGTGCTCCGGAGGTATTTGAAAAAGATTATTTGAAAAGAGATAAGAATTTCTGGGCAGATAACCGGCCGGCTGAACATAAAAAAGACTACCGCATGGATGAAATGCTGGAAGATGTAAATAAGGTATTTCTGTTCCGTCTTTTATTGAGGACAGGTGATGTTCTGTCTACCGGGTATTTCCCTACATCGAAAGACCCAGAGACAAATAAGCTGGAGATAGGGACTATTCCAACATTCTATAGTTTCAATAAAACGGAAGGTAATCGTTTTCGTATGACACTGTCTACAACAAAGAATCTCCATCAACATCTTTTCTTCTATGGCTATGGAGCTTATGGAACCCGGGACGAGAAATTTAAATATTATGGTGAGGCTACATGGGCTTTCAATAAGATAGAGAAACATAAGGATGAGTATCCGAAGAATAACCTGATAGTTGCCTATAAGTATGATCTAAATACGCTCGGACAACGTTATACACAGGCCGAACGGGATAATATACTGATGTCTATACAGGCGTCAGGAAACTCTAAAATGACATATAACCGCCAGACTCAGATAGCTTGGGATAAAGAGTTTTATGGAGGATTCTCATTCAAACTTACCGGTCAGACATTTGACGAGCGTCCTGCGGCCAATATCGTATTTGAAAAAATGGGCGAAAATGGTAATATATACAAGGTGGACAGGGTAAAGACCACCGAAGCTATGCTGGCACTGCGCTATGCTCCGAACGAAAAGTTTTTTCAACAACGTAGGAAGAGGCATTCCATCCCTTCCCCACGGCTTGTAACAAACCTGACACATACGATGGCTCTCGAAAATATATTTGGAGGCCAATACCATTATAACAAGACATCACTGGCTATATCCAAGCAGTTTTGGGTTGCACCGTATGGCAAAATTTACCTGTCGGCGCAAGCTGAAAAAATATGGGGCGAAACGCCTTTTCCGTTTCTTATAACTCCCAGTGCCAACAACTCATATACTATACAGCGGGGCAACTACTATTTAATAGAACCCCTCGAGTTTATGCACGATGCACAGGCTTCATGGGAAATATATTATCATATGGGGGGCTGGTTTCTCAACAGAGTTCCTTTCCTTAAGGTATTGAAATGGAGGGAAGTATTTGGATTCCGTGGTTTTATTGGCTCGCTGAGTAATAAAAACAATCCGGAACATAATAAAAATCTGCTCATATTTCCTCAAGATACATATACTACCAATAGAGGTCCATACATGGAATATAACATAGGAATAGAGAATATCTTTAAGCTATTCCGTATCGATTATGTACGCAGAATAAATTATCTCGACCATCCGAATGTGGATAAAGATGGTTTCAGAGTGTCGTTTGAACTGAACTTTTAATAATCCCGGTTTTCAGAAAAAGGTATCAGCTATTCGCATGAGTACTTCCTGTGGATCTAATGGATGTTTTTTTTGTGGATTTGCAGGCACCAGTACTTTCAATCCTTGTGGTATTATTTTTACATGTATCTCTTTTCCCATTTCTACAGGGTCACCGTCTATGTGCATCATTCCCTCTTGTTCTCTCTTTATAGTGACTTCATTGGTGATTAGTTCAATCATCTTGTTATTCTCATCTATCTTCTTTGTGAAGAGTTGAAGGGATGTTTGAGGGACTTCTAATATAGAGAGGGGTTTTAGTATTGCAATATTCATCATACCATCCTGTATGTCGGCATGAGGTGCAATATGTGCATTGTATCCATATTGCGACGCATTAGCACAAGTTACAACAAACGCCTTATCTTTTATTGTGCCTTCCGGGCATATTATTTCATAAGTTTCAGGCTTTTGTCTGATAAAGGTTTCCAGCATATTTTTAATATACATAAATGAACCTCTGCTTTTTTTGCCCGACGACATAGCCGCTACTTCTGCATCAAATCCTACACCGCAGGTACAGAAAAATATACGGTCATTAACCATCCCGTAGTCAATGGATATTATATTTTCGTCCAGAATAATACCCATCGCTTTCTTTGCGTCAGTAGAAATATTCAGGTCACGTGCCAGTCCATTTCCCGAACCCAGTGGGATGATGCCTAGTGCTGTCTGGGAGTTGACCAATGTGCGGGCAACTTCGTTTACTGTGCCGTCGCCTCCGACTGCAATCACGTAGTCTACCTTATCTTTGATAGCTTGCCTGGCTATTTCAGATCCATGTCCGGCATAACCAGTAATAAATATATGGACATCAAACCTGTGCGCATCAAATGTTTCCGCGATTTTGTGTGGAAGGTTTTGCTTCGATGACGTTCCCGATTTCGGGTTGATTATAGCATATATTTTTTTCTTTGCACTCATTTCATCAGCACATAAAAGTTTTGTAATACAAAAATAACATATTAAGAGTCATAGACCAAATAATAGGTTCGATTTAGAAAAGATAGCCTGTGTGGCAGTTATTTTATTTTCTTTAGTATCATATATATATGAATTCTAAGAAATCTTCCGTTTAATAATTGAGAGGTTATATTCCTAATGATAGTTTAAAACAAATAAAGAAGGAGCATTGTTATATTTATAATAGGTTTAAATAATAATATAAGATTTATGAGACATTTTATTTGGACGTTGTTGATACTGACAGCGAGTATTTTTTTTACAAGTTGTGTGAGTAAAGGTAAATTCAGGAGCCTGGAAGCAGATTATAATCTGTTGAAAAACGATTATCAGGAAGGTCAGCTACAATTGAGGGAAAGTAAGACTCGTGTAGCGAGCCTTGAAGATAGATTGCGGGAAGCCCAGCAAAACAATGCGGATTTGCGTGCTGCTTATGCTGAGCTTCAAAATTCATTGAACAAGAGTTTGGCACAAAGTTCCCAAGGTAATGTGAATATTGCTAAACTGTTGGATGAGATTAATGCATCGAACCGTTTTATCCAACATCTGGTGGAAGCCAAAAATAAGTCGGATTCTTTGAATCTGGTGATGGTTAATAATCTTACTCGTTCGCTTTCGCGCAGCGAAATGCAAGATTTGGACATTAAAGTGCTGAAAGGCGTTGTATACATTTCTTTAGCGGACAATATGCTGTACCGTTCGGGAAGCTATGAGATAAGTGAAAAGGCAGGGGAGATACTAAGTAAAATTGCAAAAATTATTTTAGATTATAAGGATTACGATGTATTGGTGGAGGGAAATACCGATACAGATCCGATTTCCCGTCCTAATATTCGTAACAACTGGGATTTGAGTACCCTACGTGCTTCTTCGGTAGTTCAGGCGTTGCAAAACAACTATGGAGTGGATCCTAAACGTATGACAGCTGGAGGACGGGGAGAGTACAATCCTGTTGCAAGTAACAGTACTATAGAAGGAAAAGCGCTTAATCGCAGGACGCAGATAATTATTACTCCTAAGCTGGATCAGTTTATGGAATTAATTGATCAGGCTCCGGAAAGTTCTCTGGACGCAGATTATTAATTTTATGTAAACAGTTTTATAAGACAGAGGTTGTTCCTTATTTTGATGAACAACCTCTGTTTCTTTTTTAATGCCTGCCTTGTTTCTCTATTATATTTAGTCTTCTGCTAAGTCATATATTGGGAAATGATAAAAAAACTTTTTCTTAAAGAGGTGGTTTGAGATTAATGACACAATTAAATCAATATCTTTGTGTATATAATACTAAATATAGTAGTAGACTATGATTAACACATTGGAAAAAGAGCAAATTGTAAGTTTGATAAAAAAAGAAGTTGTGCCCGCTATTGGTTGTACCGAACCTATTGCAGTATCATTGTGTGTGGCAAAGGCGACCGAAGTGCTAGGAACGCAACCTGAGAAAATCAAAGTATACCTGAGTGCCAATGTTTTGAAGAATGCGATGGGGGTGGGGATTCCGGGAACCCGTATGGTAGGCTTGCCCATAGCTGTCGCTTTGGGTGCTCTTATCGGAAAGAGTGAATATGGCTTGCAGGTATTGAAAGATCTTACCCCGGGCGATGTTGAACTCGGAAAACAATATATATCCGAAAAACGTATAGAGATAGCGCTGAAAGAAGGTGCCGCAGACAACTTATATATAGAAGCGCATTGTATCGCAGGGGCGGATGAGACGCAAGCTGTCATTCGCGGAACGCATACAAACTTTTCATATATAGCCAAAAACGGACATATACTTTGCGATGAGGCTTGTAGTGAGAATGGGGAGGTTTGTAAAGATGAAGTTACATTGACTTTTGCTAAGGTATATGAATTTGCTACTACTGTTCCCGTAGATAATATACGGTTTATACTTCAGGCAGCAGAACTGAACAGAAAGGCATCAAAGTTATCGCATGAGGGTAATTACGGGCATAATGTTGCTAAAACAGTTACAGGTACTTTAGGTAAAAAGATATTCGGAGATTCCATGCTTTCGCATATGATGTCATATACAGCTGCCGCTTGCGATGCCCGTATGGATGGGGCGATGATCCCTGTTATGAGTAATTCGGGTAGTGGTAATCAGGGGATTACGGCGACTTTGCCTGTTCTTACCTTTGCCGAAGATACCAATTGCACCGAAGATGAACTTGTCAGGGCATTAATCCTAAGTCATTTGACTGTTGTGTATATAAAACAAAAGCTAGGCCGTCTTTCTGCTTTGTGTGGTTGTGTGGCGGCGGCAACAGGTGCAAGTTGTGGTATTACTCATCTGATGGGAGGGGATTATAACCAGGTCACCTTTGCTGTGAAAAATATGGTGGGAAATATAACCGGTATGATTTGCGACGGAGCAAAGCCCAGTTGTGCTCTTAAAATATCGAGCGGTGTATCTACAGCTGTTCTTTCAGCCATCATGGCAATGGAACATAAGGTAGTATCATCTTTAGAGGGTATTGTGGACGATGATGTGGATAAGACCATTGAAAATTTGACCAGTATCGGTGCTGTTGGCATGCAGGAAACTGATAAGTTGGTATTAAAGATAATGACGAGTAAATAGTTAAATTGATAAGAATGAAAATAAGAAATGCATTTAAGGTGCTGCCTGTTTGCGGGCTGGCTTTAGTAATTGGCTTCTCTGCCTGTAATTCTTCAAAGAAGAATGTGCAAGGGGAGGAGAATACGGCAGCAATTGCGGATACGATGAAACTGAATCTGAATCTGGATTTTGCATCTGTAGATACAATGACAATTATCTATATAGATACAATTATCTATATAGATAAGGATGAGTTGAAAGTGCCAATAGGAGATACAGACAAAGAGCGGGTAGGGGAGATGCTGTCCCGATTGGTAAATGACACTGCGTGGAACAATAGCGGAATAATGGTGAAAATGGTTGCTCCCGATTATATGATAACTATGCATTATAAGGGTAAATCGCAGGATGATAACAGCTGGATATCTATATGGAAAGAGTTGGGAAAAGCCAAATTTGATAATAAATGGTATTTATTACCGGAGAAAAAAGAAGATGTATTCAATTTACTGGATAGCTTAAAGAAATAAAAAACGCTCCCGATCGGGAGCGTTTTTTCAACCATTTGATAACCAATTTAGAATCTAAACCTTTTACAGTCTTTTCAATCCTTTTGTCTGCGCCTTATCAGCTTCTGTAATGCTGATGGCGTAACCTCCGGCAGGTGCGCATAGTTGCGATAACTTCGACTTGCTGGTTACCACTACTTTGCGGATAGTGTATGCCTGAGGATTTGTTTTGTAGTGAGCGTCCTTCGCATCGCTGTATATAGTTGCGATGTATGTTTTGGCCGGATCCAGGTATTCGAATGTGATATTTGATGTGCGTCCGTTCTCGTCACATACGCTACCTACGAACCAGTTGTTTGAATTCTTTGCTTTACGGGCAACTGTAATATATTCACCCGGCTCAGCTTCCAGATATTTACTTTCGTCCCAATCTATGGCTACATC
This sequence comes from Dysgonomonas gadei ATCC BAA-286, assembly GCF_000213555.1. Classification (GTDB taxonomy): domain Bacteria; phylum Bacteroidota; class Bacteroidia; order Bacteroidales; family Dysgonomonadaceae; genus Dysgonomonas; species Dysgonomonas gadei. The sequence continues at coordinate 19,791 of NZ_GL891983.1, read as the reverse complement.
TTTAATAAATTGGAATGCGTCCAGATATTGGTTGTATGTTTCGGGCAGATCGGCTGCCATCTGTAACGGACTGTACATGGTTACGTACAGAGCCAGTTGATTGGCCAGAGTACTGTTCACATGAGAATTATTGCCTGGATTGTATTTGCTTACATCCATCTGGAAGATTCCCGGAGTATAATCCATCGGGCCACCGATAAGGCGGGTGAACGGAAGTACAGTGACATGGTTCGGTTTATTACCGCCGAATGCCTGATATTCTGTTCCGCGAGCCGATTCATTTCCTATAAGGTTTGGCCATGTGCGGCATACGCCGGTTGGACGTACTGCCTCATGGGCATTTACCATGATCTTATAGTCAGCAGCTTTCTCAAAAGCATACTGATAATGGTTTACCATCCATTGTCCGTAATGATGTTCGCCACGAGGGATAATATTGCCTACATAGCCGCTTTTAACAGAGTTGTATCCATTGTCAACCATAAATTGATATGCCTTGTCTATGTGACGTTCGTAATTGCGTACCGACGATGAAGTCTCGTGATGCATTATGATTTTCACACCTTTGCTTTTTGCATATGCATTCAGCTCTTTAACATCGAAGTCGGGATAAGGAGTCACAAAGTCGAATACATAGTCTTTCGATTTGCCGAACCAGTCTTCCCATCCTACATTCCATCCTTCTACAAGTACACCGTCGAAACCATGTAATGCCGCAAAGTCGATATATGCTTTCACATGTTCAGTATTGGCGGCGTGTTTGCCATTTGGTTTGGTTTTACTGTAATCGGTAACACCCAGTTGTACGCTATACACGTCATCAGTGTATGCCCAAGAGCTTTTGCCGGTAATCATTTCCCACCATACTCCAATGTATTTTACGGGTTTGATCCATGATGTATCTTCTATTTTAGAAGGCTCATTCAGGTTGAGTGTGATGTGTGAAGCCAATACGTTGCGGGCATCGTCGCTTACGATAACCGTACGCCATGGCGTATGACACGGTGCCTGCATATAGCCTTTGTAACCTTGTGCATCGGGAGTAAGCCATGATTCGAATATCATATTTTTATCATCCAGATTGAGATGCATACAAGAGTAATTGATCAATGCCGCTTCGTGCAGGTTGATGTATAAACCATCATCGGTTTTCATCATCAATGCTGTTTGCACCCCTGTCTCAGAGAAAGGAGTCTGAGATGAATTCGGTGTAATAGCTTTACTCATCAATCCTCTGATCTCGGATAGCTTAGATGTTGTATAATCATATTCCTGTGTATCATAATCGCCCGGAATCCAGAAAGCTTTGTGATCTCCGGCCATGGCAAACTGGGTTCTTTCTTCTTTGATTACGAAGTATGTAAGATTTTTTTGCTCAGGGAATTCATAGCGGAATCCCAGCCCGTCATCGAACAAACGGAAACGGATAACTATATGCCTGTCTGTCGATTTCTGGTTCAGAGTGACGGCAAGTTCATTATAGTGATTCCGGATTTGGTTCGTTTCTCCCCAAACCGGTTTCCACGATTCGTCGAATGTCGCGGTTTTAGTATCTGTTATTTCAAAACCGTTCAGTAAAGATACTTTATCTTCACTTGGGTTATTGTCTTTTGGCTTTACCGAAAAGTCACTGAAGTCCGTGTGTGCGTCACTATCGTCTTTCAGTTCCAGCCCGAGTTTGGATGTTTTTATAACATCTTTGTTTTTGTATGTTAGAGCATATGTTGGGATACCTCCGTTCTGGATAGAGAATTTCAGCGTGAGATTACCATCCGGTGATTTTAGTTCCTGTGCTTTCATTGTCTGGAATATTAAACAAAAGCTGATAAAAATGGAAATACTTATTACTTTCTTCATGATTCTTTTAAAAGTTTTACACAGCAAAGAAACGCTTTTAAAGAATCAATAGCAGCCTGTATATTTATTAAAGCGGGCTAAAAAGTTTGCAAACGTTTGCAAGGATATAAAAAGAAAAAGTGAGGACATGTCCTCACTTTTTCGAAAAGGGTATTTATTAATATTTTATTTATTGGATTGTTCCTGTTCCGGCATTAAAGTCGAGAGTGACTGTTTTGCCAGCTGCAACAGGAACTGCATCCTGATCTCCTCCTGTAGCACGATAAACGATCTTTCCACTGAATATATTGAACTCATGTCTCCACCAATCGCTATTATAAGCATCTATAGCATTCGAAGATGCATACATCCTCAAATTGTTTGATGCTACTGTTACAATTGTAGCTTTGTTTCCGGTTATAGTGAAAGGATATTTACCTGTGTCCCATCCACCGAAAGCATCTCCCATACCATATACTTTAGCCGGTTCGATGGCAATTGCTTTGTCCGGATAGTTTACGAATATTACATACAATCCGCTTGTAGCGACAACAGCATTTCCATCACCATCATTGGAGAAACCAGTGTTTGTATCCATCTTTCCGTAAGCAGTAGCCCAAGTCTTGTCAGGAGACCATTTAAAGCCGTTGCCGGCAGTGAGATATTTGATGCACCAGAACGCTCCATCCTCTCCATCATTATTTTGTATAGGAATTAATGAAACGATTCCATCCGAATCCCAGTTCCAATTTCCGAAATCAGCGCCCACCATATATAGTTCTTTAGGAAATGCAACATAGCAAGTGAACGCAACGCTTTTTATATCGGAATAGAAAACCGGGCCTGTTCCTACGGTGTTAAGCCCTGTTCGCAAACGTAAATAGAGCGTTATTGGTTGAGATTCCTTTACAAACAATAATGCGGCGTCATTCAAAACTTTATATGTTATTTCTGCATTGTTTGAGTATGATGTTACTATAGCTTGAGCATTTTCAAAGGTTGAACTTGTCGCCGCTTCGATGGTATAAACCGGTGCAGCCTGTATATTATAATTGGTTCTTGTCCACGACCATGTTCCTATTTTTTCAGACATTTTAGTATCCTTGTCTATAACAAAATCCTGAAGCGTACTTTGTGTAAACACCGGTTTTTCAATATTGCTTTCATCTCCCAGTTTTATGTGATCATCATCGTTGGAACAGGCAACAAAGATGAACAAAGCGATGAAGCAAGTCAGCAGTATATTTAACTTTTTCATATTCTAATGTGTTTTTTGTTTAGAGATGGTTAATTATAGCCTTCATTCTGAGTCAGATTAGGGTTAGCTCCCATATCATCAGCCGGAATAGGGTATATATTGAATTTCTTATCTACAGATGTTCCTCCGTATGTTCCACCTTTCCATTGCCATGTGTAAGATCCTGTGGTGAGCTTATCGAAACGTACAAGGTCTGTACGGCGTTGAGCCTCATAGAATAATTCACGTCCTCTTTCATCCAGAATAAAGTCTAAAGTGAGATTGGCTTGGCTTATTTCTGCGCTTGCATCGTTGCCGTAGGCACGTTTGCGAAGATCGTTTATATATGTGAGGGCTGTGGCTTCTGATCCCCCGGTTCCTCCGCGGAGAACTGCTTCGGCATAATTCAGGTATATTTCACCTAAACGGAATAAAGGAAAATCTGTATATGCAATATTGCTTGCCGGTAAAGATCCGTCTTTGTTAACATTAGAAAACTTTACTACAGGTATACCGTTTTTATAATTAGAAGGGTCTACAATATTTATATTATCAGCCAAAGTGGGATATAGCATAGTATAACGGATATCTTTACTATTATTACTTTGTTTGGTAAATGTTTCCTGCAATGAAATCCGGGCGCGGTTGCCTTGCCATGCGCCTTGTGCGTTAATATCGGCCTGCATAGCTGAAGGTACCGTACTACAAAGAAGGAATGTCATTCCGCCCCATGTCTGAGTGTCTGCACCCTCATAGCGTATCGGGAAAATCATTTCTTTGGATTTACCATTGTCGGCTTTGAATATGTCTGCATATTTTGGTTCCAGTTCATATCCTACGCTTAATACTTGTTTACTGTATGTCAAACTTTCAGTGTATTTTTTCTCCCCGATATATGCTTCGGCATTCAGATATAAGCGTGAAAGAAGAGACCATGCGGCGGCTTTGGTCACGCGTCCATAATTTTTGCTGTTGTATCCTACAAAAGGATCTAACAAGCCGTTTTGGCATTCAGTCAGCTCTTTTTCAATATACGCAAATAATTCTTTGGCCATTATCTGAGGCGCGGATTCTTTTCCTACAACACTTTCTTCTGTAACGTATGGTACATTACGGAACATATCCAGCAGATAATAATAAGCCAATGCTCTCATGAAACGTGCATCTTCACGTAGAACGCGTATCTCTGATTTTACACTTTCATCCACACCTCTTGAAGATAGTTTATCTTCTGATGTTTCACGAAGGTATTCATTCGATAAATTTATCTGATAGTATAGCCTGTAATACATACCTTTAACGAAAACATTGGTAGAATTCCATGCAAGAGTATTGAAATCGTTTATACCGATGTCTCCCCAGCAGCAGTGAGCTTCATCGGTGGGCAGTTCCTGCAGGTTCCATAATCCGCGAAGGAATGAGGCCTGGCTACCCCCGTCTACTCCGGCTACATCCGATTCATCATCTCCCCCTTTATTTCCCGAAATGGCTAAACCTGCATATATCTTGGCTAATCCGGATTTATAGGCTCCTATTTCTTTTCCATACACAGTTTCGCCAACCACTTCGTTGGGATCGATAGGCAGTGTATTTAAATCGTCTGTGCATGATGTTATAGCTAATGTGCTTAAGGCAACAGCCATAACAGTCATAAATTTATATTTCAGTGATTTCATTTTCTAATCTGTTTAATGTTAAAAATTGAGACTTAAACCAAGCATATAAATACGTGGGCGAGGATAGATATTGTTGTCTATACCATCGTTATTGAACTCAGGGTCCAATCCTTTATATTTGGTGATAATAAAAGGATTCTGAACGGTTGCATACAGACGGGCTGATTCCAGTCCTTTGAATGGCTTCAGGAATGTATATCCTAAAGAGATGTTGTCCATTCTCAGGAAGGATGCATTCTGTATATAATAATCAGAGATAAACTGTGCCTGGCTGAAATTGGTATCGGATGCACTACTTACCCTGTTTTTAAGGAATCCGGTAGGGTCCATTAACCAAGCTCCACCATAAGCTTCACGGTTTGACTGTATATTGTTATATACATAATTCCCGAAACTGGCACGCAATGCGAAGTTGAAATCCCAGTTTTTATAAGAGAATTGAGATGATAATCCCATGTATACGTCAGGTGAAGCTTTCTTATATGGTCGTAAATCTTCTCCGTCTATTACACCATCGTTATTCTGATCTACATAAGCTCCTTCTATTGGCTTGCCATCGGTATCATATATTTGTTCATAAACATAGAATGTACCGTAAGGTTGGCCGGTCTTGTGTACTAATACCTGGTTACCTGTACCGCCGGTGATACCTCCCCATCTGAATATGCTGGTCGGGTCTTCGGCTAGTTTCGTAATTTCATTTTTATTATAGGAAACATTATATGACAGGGACCAGTTAATATCTTTTGTCTCAATCGGACGGGCAGTTATATTAAATTCAATACCCTTATTGGTCATGTTTCCGATATTAGTCAATAGTACATTGCTAAAGTTAGATCCGGCAGGTATAGGTATCTCATTCAACATGTCATTCGTTTTTCTATAATACAGGTCTACAGCTCCTGATATACGGTTGCCAAGGAAGCCGTAGTCCAATCCGATATTATAAGTGGTAGTTTCTTCCCATTTCAATTCCGAATCGTAAGCGTTAGGACGGATCAATTGAACTTTTTCATCTCCCCAGTAATAGTTTGCTCCAGGTTTGCTATATTGGTATTTAGCCATATAAGGATAATCTCCGGTTCCTAAATTTTGTTGTCCGGTGATACCGTATCCCAAGCGAAGTTTCAGATCAGAAAGTAAATTCTGGTTCTTCATGAATGATTCTTCTGTTATCCGCCATGCTAAAGCTACAGAAGGAAATAATCCCCAGCGGTTATCTTTGCTAAAGCGGGACGACCCGTCATTACGAAGCGTAGCTGTTAATAAATAGCGGTTTGCAAATGTATAATTGAAACGTCCGAAGTAAGATATCAGATAATTTTCTGTTTTGAAGCTATCGCCATCTTTATAAGATAGTGCTCCAAATTCATTTTGCTTAGCTTCAGAATATGGATAAATATTAGATTCTGATCTGTAGAAATATTGCCATGAATAACCGCCCATAACATCAAACTTGTGACTGCCTAATTCTTTCACATAGTTGAGGTAGAAATCCATCAGCTGGTTGCGTTTCAATTGCTTATAGTCTCTGTTTTCTCCAAATCCTGTTTTGAAGTTTCCTGTTACCCAGCTCAATGGAGAGTTGTCTTCTATACTGATCCAACCGATACTGTTAGATACATCATATCCCAGATTGAGATTTGCCCTCAGATCGGGAAGAAAATGCATCTTATAGTCAAATTGTATATTTCCAATGCTTCTTTTTACCCTGGATGCATCTCTTTTTTGATTCAAAGTTGCCACTGGATTTGCCAAACCTATATCGATAGGAGTACCGTCCTCTTTAAGAGACATATAATATCCGTTGCCATATTTGCTGTCGCTATTATATACAGGTTGGGTCGGGTCGAATTCTGCGGCGGCACCAATTGCTCCTGTATCAGCGAAACGGTTTGTATTGTATATTCCCTTTAGGCTAAGTTGTACACTCAGATGATTATCAAAAAACTTCGGATTTAAGTTCAGTGACCCTGTCCAACGATCCATATAAGATGTTTTCAGAATACCGTTTTCGTTAGTGTAACCGATCGACACACGGTAAGGGAAATTTCCTGCAGCTCCGGCTACGCTTAGATTATGGTCTGTACTGAAAGCCGTACGGAATATTTCGTCCTGCCAATCTGTATTGGCTGTTCCCAATGCATTTACCTGACTGCTGCCCTCAGCATATTTCGATTTTACAAAATTTCTGAAGTTATCAGCGCTCATCACATCAATATCGTCTGTTTTATTACTGATGGAGAATGTTCCGTTGTAATTGATTTTCGCTTTACCGGAACTTCCTTTTTTGGTAGTAATGATAATAACTCCATTTGAAGCACGAGAACCATAAATCGCGGCAGCAGAAGCGTCTTTCAATACAGAGAAACTCTCGATATCATTAGGATTGACTGATGCCAACGGATTGGCCATACCATTTATAGATGTTGTATTGTCTACCGGTACACCGTCGATAACAATCAGAGGGTCGTTGCTGGCTTTCATCGAAGAGCCTCCACGAATACGTATTTTAGCTGCTGAGCCGGGGGCACCACCGTCTGTGACAACACTTACACCAGGGGCTTTACCTATAAGCAGGTCAGAGGCTGATGTTGCCATCCCTTTAGCCAGGGAATTGGCCGAGATGGCTGTTACAGAACCTGTAAGGTCTTCTTTCTTTACGCTACCATAACCGATTATTACCACTTCTTTCAGTAGTTCGGCATCTTCGCTCAGCGCCACGTCGATAGATGTTCTTCCGGCAATCTGTATTTCCTGTGAGGTGAAACCAACATATGAGAACACCAGTGTTCCGTTTTCCGGTGCTTTAAGTTCATAATTTCCATCCAAATCGGTAACAGTACCTGTCGTTGTGCCTTTAACAACAACACTACCACTAATGATAGGTTCGCCATTGCTGTCTTTCACATTTCCTTTTACTGTAATAGTGCCACTTTGGGCATGCATACTTGATGACAAAGTGATTATTCCTAACATAATAATCAGGAATACTTTTGCGCATCTGTTCTTTCTCTTTCTTTCCATGCGAAATAATATTAAGGATTAACTTTAATTAATATTGATTTATTTTATAAATTGATTTGTATATAGAGCTGATCCGGTTGTCAATCTGGTTATCAAGAAATCGCTTTTTTATAGGTATACGCATAAATAGCTTAGCCCCAAATAGTCTGTTTCGCTATTTGAGGTAAAGTATATTGTTTTGTAAAAAAAGTTAGTCTCTCTCTCTCTCT
>NZ_GL891983.1:0-11533 GCF_000213555.1 Dysgonomonas gadei ATCC BAA-286 | reverse complement strand
TCTCTCTCTCTCTCTCTCTCTCTCTCTCTCTCTCTCTCTCTCTCTCTCTAACAAAACAGAGATAACTTCCAAATTTTCAGTAAGAAAACCGGAAGATAAAATTGTTCTGTTTTGAGATTTTATCTGTATAAGTATCAAAAGAGTTTTTTGTTTCACCAGTGTATATTTCAATTTGATCTGATTAAATTAAATGGATAGAAATAATCATTTTGTTTCATGGTTATCTTTTATTCACAATACAAATATGAGAAGTCCTATCTTGTTTTGACTTAAAAGAATATGTAAATGTTACCTTTTTGTTATGCAAACGATTGCACGTGTGTAATATCTATTTATTATTGAATTTTAGAGTCTTTTAAGGCTGCGATTCATACTATTTATTAAATGATTAAGTTAAAGTTTAATCAATATTCTATAAATTTGCGCATATTTTAGGGCTGTTTATACTGTAAACAATTCATCTGTAGAAAGTGTTCTTTACTAAAATGAAATGTCTCGCATTTTCATACAGGCGATATCTGGCATTGTGCTTTATAAATGATGAAAGATAAAAATCGCATACCCATTAACAGGTGTGCTGCAACACATTATATATGAATAATATTAGACGTACTTTAGCCGCAACTTTACTCTGTACACTATTATTGAGTGCGTGTAAAAAGGCATCAGTTGATCCCCCTATTGTCGAAGTAGAGCCTGTAGCAACAGACAATATCGAAATTTATGGAGAATATGTAGGATTAATAAGGGCTTCCCGCAATGTAGAGATACATGCAAGGGTGGAAGGTTTTCTTGAAAAAATGACTTTCAGTGAAGGGAAAGAAGTAAAGGCAAACGAACCATTGTTCTACATTAATGATAAACCTTACAAGGCCAGAGTAGAAAAAGCAAAAGCTCAACTAAAAAGGGATGAGGCTCAGGAATTGAAAGCCGAGAGCGACCTCAAGCGTATAGAACCGTTATATAATCAGAATGCGGCCAGCCGTCTCGATTTGGATAATGCAGTAGCGGCATTGAATATGGCTAAGGCCGATGTGGCGATGAGCAAGGCTGATTTGGAACAGGCTGAGCTACAGCTTAGCTATACTGTAGTTCGCTCGCCATTGTCCGGCTATATAAGTGAACGATATGTGGATATAGGGACACTGGTAGGCAATTCAAAATCGTTGCTGGCAACCGTTGTTAAACGCGATACGGTACTTGTCGATTTTAAACTTACATCACTGGATTATCTGCGTAGCCAGAGAAGAAACGTGCATCTCGGAGAACTGGATACTACCCGTTCGTGGCAGCCCACCGTTATCGTAACACTGGCAGATAATTCGGTCTATAATGAAAAAGGTGTTGTTGACTTTGCATCACCCCAAGTGGACCCGAAGACCGGCACTTTCGGCGTGCGTGCCGAATTACCGAATCCTAACCAGGTGCTTCTTCCCGGACAATTTACACGGGTTAAACTATTACTCGATGTCTTGGAAAATGTAGTAGTTGTTCCCCGGAAAGCAATTTCGATAGAAAAGGGCGGTGCTTTTATATTTGTTGTACGCCCTGATAGTATAATAGAAAAGAGATATGTCGAAACCGGACCTGAACAGGATAACAAAATAGTAGTTACACGTGGGCTTTCGGCAGGCGAAAATATTGTAGTTGAAGGTTATCAGAAACTTGTACATGGTCAGAAAGCAATTCCCCGTACAAAGGAAGAAGAGCAAAAAATCATAGATCAGGAAAAAAATAAAGAAACGAAGAAGGAGGATAAATAATGAAGCCCGGATTTTTTATAGAAAGGCCTGTTTTATCTACCGTACTTTCTTTATTGATTGTTATAATCGGTATTATAGGTTTAGTTTTATTGCCGATAGAGCAATATCCGCAGATAACGCCTCCGGTGGTAAAGATAGGAGCATCTTATCCGGGGGCGAATGCCACAACTGTGTCGCAGGCTGTGGCCACCCCTATAGAACAGGAATTGAATGGTACTCCGGGTATGATCTACATGGAGTCGAGTAGTTCCAACTCGGGAGGATTATCTATTACTGTAACATTCGATGTAAGCACAAATGCAGACCTTGCGGCGGTTGAGATACAAAACAGGGTAAAACTGGCCGAGAGCCGCTTGCCTGCTGAGGTATTACAAAGTGGTATCACAGTAGAGAAGCAGGCGCCGGGGCAGTTATTGACCATTGCTCTGACTTCGGATGACCCCAAATATGATGAGATATACCTGAGTAATTATGCCACAATAAATATACTGGATGTGATCAGGCGTATCCCCGGAGTGGGGCGTGTATCCAATGTCGGCAGCCGTTATTACGGTATGCAGATATGGGTATATCCCGACCGGTTGGCAAGTTTCGGCTTGACGATAAAAGATTTGCAGGATGCATTGAAAGACCAGAACAGGGAGTCGGCGGCAGGAGAATTGGGTAAGCAACCCATTGTAAATGTCGATGTGGCAATGCCTATTACAGCGCAAGGGCGTTTGTCTACAGTCAGCCAGTTTGAAGATATTGTGGTGAGGGCGAATAATGACGGATCATTTATTCGTATGCGTGATGTAGCAAGGGTTTCTCTTGAGGCATCATCTTATAGTACCGAAAGCGGACTGAACGGGAAATATGCCACCATGCTGAGCATATATATGCTTCCGGGCGCCAATGCCATGCAAGTGGCCGAAGAGGTAAAAGAAGCTATGGTACAGATAAAACAAGACTTCCCCGAAGGGCTCGATTATCTGATTCCTTTCGATATGACGGAGTATATCGGGGAGTCTATCCATGAAGTATATAAAACGTTATTTGAGGCTTTGGCGCTTGTTATTATAGTTGTGTTCCTTTCGTTACAAAACTGGCGTGCCTCTATCATCCCTATTGTCGCTGTACCGATATCCCTGATAGGTACATTCGGTTTTATGTTGGCAATGGGTTTCTCCCTGAATATGCTGACCCTGTTAGGGTTGGTACTGTCTATCGGTATTGTTGTCGATGATGCGATTGTGGTTGTGGAGAATGTGGAGCGGATTATGGCGGAAAAGAAGATAGGAGCGAGGGAGGCAACGCATCTGGCGATGAACCAGTTGGCGGGAGCGCTGATTGCGACGTCTCTGGTATTGGCAGCCGTATTTGTTCCTGTTAGTTTTCTCGATGGTATTACAGGTTCTCTTTACAGGCAGTTTTCGGTAACAATAGTTGTTTCTGTATTGATATCGGCAGTGGTTGCACTAACATTAAGTCCTGCCATGTGTGCTTTAATCTTGCGTCCCGAGGAGGAAGGTAAAAAGAAGAATGTTGTTTTCCGTAAGATAAATAACTGGTTAGCTACAGGGAATAGTAAATATGCAAATATACTGATGAAGGTTATCAGTAATCCCCGCCGTGTTTTAGCGGGCTTCGGGATGGTAATGGTTTTTATATTTGTGCTGAATAAGGTTGTTCCTACCAGTTTCATACCGCAGGAAGATCAGGGTTATTTTACAGTAGAGCTTGAAATGCCTGAAGGAACTACTTTGGAGCGTATGCGTACTGTTACCGACAGGGCTATCGGATACGTTGACTCCCTCGACGATGTGGAGTATGTGCAAAATGTAACAGGTTCCAGCCCCCGGGTAGGAACAAATCAGGGGCGCACCACGCTGACCGTAATTCTGAAATCGTGGAAGGAAAGGAAAAAAGGCGTAGATGAGGTCATGCGCGATGTACAGAAAGAGTTTTATAATTATCCGGAGATCAGGTCGTTTGTCTCCCGTCCTCCTGTTATCCCCGGGTTAGGGTCTGCCGGAGGGGTGGAAATGAAGCTACAGGCAAAATCCGATGCACAATGGGATGATCTGGTGTCGGCTACAGATACATTTATGTATTATGCGGAGAAATCGAAGCTAATATCGAATGTGTCATCCTCCTTACAATCTGAAATTCCTCAGTTGTATTTCGATGTGGACAGGGATCAGGCCATGTTGCTGGGAGTACCTATGTCGGATATCTTTTCTACAATGAAGGCTTATCTGGGTTCGGTGTATGTGAACGACTTTAATATGTTTAACCGTATATATAAAGTTTATATACAGGCCGATCAATCGTACAGGGCTACGGCTAACGATATAAACCTGTTCTTTGTAAAGACCAAGACGGGTGATATGGTTCCTCTTACTGCATTAGGGAAGACAAGCTATACCACAGGTCCGGGTAATATCACCCGATTCAACATGTATACATCTGCATCTATGCAGGTGACACCCTCGGCCGGGCACAGTTCCGGGCAGGTTATGCATGAAATACAGCGTATAGCGAAAGAACATTTGCCTGAAAATATAGGCGTGGCATGGAGCGGATTATCGTTTCAGGAACAGAAAGCCAGCGGGCAGACAGGGATCGTGCTGGGACTGGTATTTCTTTTCGTATTCCTTTTCCTTGCCGCTTTGTACGAAAGCTGGACGGTACCTATTTCAGTCTTGCTGTCCCTGCCTATTGCGGCATTGGGTGCATTTTTAGGGATATGGGCTTTAGGGCTCGACAATGATATTTATTTTCAGATAGGACTCGTAGCTCTTATCGGTCTTGCCGCTAAAAATGCGATATTGATAGTCGAATTTGCGAAAGAGCAGGTGGATTCAGGTATGCAGCCGATATTTGCAGCTATGCAGGCAGCGAAACTGCGTTTCCGTCCTATTCTGATGACGTCGCTGGCTTTTGTACTGGGTATGCTGCCTATGGTGATAGCTTCCGGTCCGGGGTCTGCAAGCAGGCATTCGATTGGTACAGGTGTGTTTTTCGGTATGATTATAGCTATTACATTTGGTATAATTCTGGTGCCGTTTTTCTTTGTGTTAGTTTATAAATTTAAAGAAAAACTAAGAATTCCTGAATTGAAATTCCCTAAGTTCTTGAAAATTAAAAAGCTGATAAAAAGGAATGAAAATGAGTAAACCCAAATATATATTGATTATTTCTGTTATTTTGTTGTCGTCCTGTAAGATAGGCCAGAAGTATGAGCAGCCGGAGATGAATATGCCTAAGGCTTTTGATGCCGGAAGTATGGCTACTGGCGATGCATCTGATATCGGCTGGAGTACGCTATACTCCGATACCGTTTTGCAGGGATTGATTACCAAGGCTCTCGGCCATAATAAAGATATGCTTGTTGCTGTGGCCCGTATAAAAGAAATGGCTGCCAAAAAACGTATCTCTTTTGCAAATTTATTTCCTGAGATTGGAGGTGAACTTGCCGGACAAAAAGAACATCTGAACTATGGAGGAGACAACAGTAAATATACTCCTGAACTGCGGGCAAACCTGAACGTATCGTGGGAGTTGGATGTCTGGGGCAAACTCCGTTGGGCAAATGATGCGGGCGTGGCCGCTTATATGCAGACAGTGGAGGCGCAAAGAGCCCTGCACCTGACCATTGTGGCACAGGTAGCCCAATCTTATTTTGAACTGAAAGCGCTTGACCGTGAATTGGAAATAGTAAAACAAACGTTGGAAGCCCGCCGCGAGGGTGTCCGCTTTGCCAAATTGCGGTACGAGGGAGGTCTGACATCGGAAATACCATACCGGCAGAGTCTGGTGGAACTTGCACGTACCGAAACACTGATCCCTAATCTGGAAAATGAAATAAAGCTGAAAGAGAACGATTTGTTTGTTCTGGTCGGAGAATTTCCATCCGGCTCTATACCGAGGGTAGGAGGCGATATAAATCATCAGTTAATTCCTCAAAGCCTGCCTGTGGATATGCCTTCATCCCTCCTGAAGCGGCGTCCGGATATGATACAGGCAGAACAAAAGCTAATAGAGACGAATGCTCGTGTAGGTATTGCTTATACGGAGATGTTTCCATCTCTGAACTTAACAGGGCGTTTGGGCGGAGAGAACGATGAGTTGTCTAATTTTCTAAAAAGCCCTACATGGTTTATTTCCGGCGTTCTTACAGGTCCAATATTCAATATGGGAAAAAATAAAGCGGCGCATAATGCCGCAAAGGCCGCTTATGAACAAGAAGTATATACTTACGAGAAGTCTGTTCTGGAAGCATTTAAAGAAGTGAATAATTCCATTGTGACTTTTAATAAGATGAAAGAAGTATATCGTTCGCAGGAGGCATTGTACAACTCGGCTAAATCGTACCATGAACTGGCTAAATTGCAGTATGTAAACGGCGTTATCAGCTATATTGACCTGCTGGATGCACAACGTCAGTTCTTCGATGCCGAGATAGCCCTTAATACTGCTATCCTGAATGAATTATCCTCAATGGTAGGCTTATATAAGGTATTGGGGGGTGGAGTAGTAAGATAAACTACGCTAATAGGATTATTTATAGAGTTGGATGTTTATAAAATCTCTCAAAGTTTATCTATATCTAAACAAGCATTTGTTTTTATATAGATGAGTTCTTTGATATTTTGGGAGATGGAAAACAAAAGAAAAGGTGACAATATAGAATTGGGTAAAATGTGTTACCTTTGTTACTTTTTGGGGAAGTTACGAGTAGACAAGATACGAGTTGTTGACTGCTAACTGTAAAATGTGTTACCTTTGTTACCTATAAATTTCTAATCTTAAATTATTATATAAACTATATGAAAAAAAGTTTGATCATAATCTTCCTTTTCTGTGCTTTGACCATAACTGCGCAGAATACATATGAACTGAAAAGGGATATACCTTATACCGGCGCTGCCGAAACGGATGCATACCGTAAGGAGCGTTGTAAACTGGATATATACTATCCCGTGGATAAGAAAGATTTTCCTGTGGTGGTCTGGTTTCATGGCGGAGGCCTTGAAGGCGGGGAAAAGCATATCCCGAACGAACTGAAGAAAAAAGGTATCGCGGTAGTGGCAGTCAATTACCGCCTTAGCCCGAAAGCTACAAATCCTGCGTATATAGAGGATGCTGCCGCTTCGGTTGCCTGGGTTTTCAGGAACATCGCTTCGTATGGCGGTAGTATAGGTGATATTTATGTATCGGGGCATTCTGCCGGGGGCTATCTTACTCTTATGGTCGGACTGGATAAGAGTTATCTTGAAAAGTACGGAATTGATGCGGATAAGATAAAGGGGCTGGTGCCTATCAGTGGCCAGACTAATACGCATTACACGATAAGGAAAGAACGGGGGATACCTCAAAACCTTCCTATAGTTGATGCTTATGCACCATTGAATCAGGCACGGGCAGGCATTCCTCCTATTTTATTAATTTCGGGAGACCGTAATCTGGAAATGACAGCGCGCTATGAAGAGAACCTGCATATGGAAGCTATCCTGAAGTCATTTGGAAATAAAGATGTGACCATGTACGAAGTACAGGGCTTTGATCACGGGGGAGTGGGAGGTCCCGGTTGTTTGCTCTTGCTCGATTGGATAAAGAGATATAGTAAGAAATAAGACATAACAAATAGGGCAGAAACCTTATGATTCCTGCCCTTCCTATTTTGAAATAAATCTTATCAGATATTTTCTCTAATCGTCCGGGCAATCTCTTCGAATTCAGCTTGCTCCAGCTTTACTCTGGGATTGGATAGCAGCATGTCCGATTCCTTATTTATCGGAATCAGGTGTATATGTGCATGAGGAACTTCCATTCCTATAACCATTAGGCCGATGCGTTGGCATGGAACAGCCTTTTCGATGGCCTTGGCAACTTTCTTGGCAAAGATATTCATCTCGCCTATGGCTGCATCGTCCAAATCGAAGATATAATCCACCTCCTGTTTAGGAATGACCAGAGTGTGACCTTTAGCCATAGGATTTATATCAAGGAAGGCAAAGAATTTCTCATCCTCTGCCACCTTGTAAGAAGGTATCTCACCGGCTGCTATTCTACTAAAGATACTAGCCATCAGCTGTTAGATAGAGATGTTTACGATTTCGAAACTCATCATTCCCGAAGGAACTTTTATTTCGGCGACATCACCCACTTTTTTGCCCATAAGGCCCTGTGCAACAGGAGTGCTTACTGCAATCTTGTTTTCTTTCAGGTTTGCCTCACTTTCAGCTACAAGGGTATATGTCATCTGCTGATTGTTCTTTGTGTTACGTATAGTTACCTTGTTTAGTATCTGTACTACATCGATCCCTATCGCCTCTTCGTTTATTATACGGGCGTTTGCCAACAGATTTTTCATCTGGGCTATTTTTGCCTCAAGCAATCCCTGAGCTTCTTTGGCTGCATCGTATTCGGCATTTTCCGACAGATCGCCTTTATCACGGGCTTCAGCTATTTGTTTCGAGATAGCCGGCCTTTCGCTCTCCAGAGCGCTGATTTCTTCTTTCAACTTTTTGTAACCGTCTTCGGTCATGTAAGTGATAGCCATGGTAATTAAAGTTAAATTAGTTAGTGACTATTATTTCATTTGATTTTTTAAAGCGACAAAAAGAAAAAGAATCCTTGCCGTATAGGCCAGAACTCCTTTTCCTTTTTTCAATCTATTACAAGCAAAGATAAGGTATAATTTTTATACCGTCAAAATATTTAGAGAACTTTTATAATAATTTTTGAACTTCAGAAGATAAATCATCCGTGGATAATACCCTTTTTACGATCTCTCCTTTTTTATTGATAATGAAAGTAGTTGGGAATCCCTGAATGTTATACTTTGTCAGTAAATCGGAAGCCAATGACTTGTCGTCTCTTACGCAAATCCAAGGAAGGTTTACAGCACTGTTTTGCCAGGCATGCACATCAGTGTCGAATGAAACCTGATATACTTCAATATTTCCCTTATGCTTTTCATAAGCCTTATTGAGCAGGATGTTATGCGCCGGGGAAAAGTCTGTTTGATATGCTGTAAAGTCCAGTATGACTACTTTTCCTTGCAACGAGGAAAGACTTATATTCTTGTTATGCCTATCAGGTAAGGTTATATTATAATATGTAGCATGGTCTGTAACTTCCGATGTTGCGATTTTGTTTATCGCTTCTTCCTGACCAGCTATTTTGCGAATTTCAGCCAGAGCAGATAGAGTGAAATTTTTCAGATTGGCTGTGCGGGGAGACGTCGGATATTGTGTATCCCATACTGTAGCTACAGCTTGGAATGCAGTTATGTCTTTTTTGTTGTATGGGTCGAAAATCAAATAGTTATCCACTTTTTGGAAAAGCGCAAAATAAGCCGCTAAACTTTTATAATCGGAATATATAAGGTCTTTAGCCTTGGTTTTGTACTCATTCACTCCATCTTGTACAGCCGCAATATATTCATCTTGTGATATTTCTTTACTTTCAAATTTCTTTTTCAGTTCGGAGAAGGTTTGGCTTAGCTTGTTTTGAGCCAGAACTATGTCTTTTATTTTAGCCGAACCACTAGAGCCATCAACAGTGTAATCCAGGGCAAATGTTTCTTTCGGTGCATTTACGGTAATAGTCTCTATTGAGTCTACTGCCAGGTTGATTGTTTGTCCGTTTAGCTTTAGTAAATAAAATTCAGGATAACCAACATTTACCTCTGTGAATTTGAAATTACCATCTTTATCTAATTTCACAGAATCAATTATAGTTGTTTCGGTAAGAGATCTTTTCTCCAGATATAGTGTAGTTGTGTCGGCATTACTTATTTTTCCCTCAATAGTAAATTGAGGCTTCTTGTCTTTGCATGATGCAAATGATACTAATAAAGCAATAGCCGGGATTGTGATTTTTGATAAAAGAGACGTTTTCATGTATAATGTTGTATTATAAGCAAATCAAAGTATATATTGATGTATTATTTAACTATTATATATTATAGAAGTAAAAAAACTTTATCTATATATTTCAGACCAGCAAAGATATTAATTATAATCAAATCTATTTATTTTGATTTTTATAAAATGATATTTTTTCTGACCTGAGATAATAATTGTATTGATTTTATCGTATAATAGTTAAAACCATTTTGATTTCTTCTCAGGTTACGTTATATTTATTACTGTATTAATCAACTGAAAAAGTCTGTTACTATGCATAGGATAACAATTTTCTTATCATTTTTCATTTATGGCATCTGTTTAGTTTATTCTCAGGATTCGGTCAAGGTGGAGAAACTGGATATTATATATTTGAAAAATGGTAAGACGATAAAAGGAAAACTTGTGAAACAGCAATTCGGAACTATAAGTGTAAAAATCACAGATAGTATTTCGCAGAAAGAAAATATAGTGATATATCAACAAGGGGATGTGAAAAAAATAGAGGAAGGAAGTTTAGAGAAGGCTGATGGAGGATTATCGAAGACAGATTTACAAAGTTATATAGAGGGAAGCCCTGATTCGAAGAGGAAAGGACAGCCGCAACCGATGACCGGAGGCGTTGTCGGCATGCCTTCAAATCCTACACAAAGTTTAACCCCGGAACAATCACCGCATGAGGATATTCTCAGGCAAGTTCAACAACCGGGAGGTAATATATCGATGCCTGTGATGGTTGACCAGCCTGTGATAATCGATGGTGCCCGGGCTGCAAGTCCGGATGAATATTTTGACCCTTTTAGCGTCCCAAGACCCAAGCGGAGGGAGAAGGTATGGAATCGGGAAATAAAAGGATTCCGGGTTTTTCTTGATTATGCTTATATACATGGTATTGGTAAAACAAAGAATCACCGGTTCGAATATGGAACATCTATAGGCTATCAGTTTAATCCGATTTTTTATGTAGGTGCGGGAACAAGTTATACTATGACTTTAAATAAAAAGGATTCATCTCTGCCCATCTTTATCAATCCACGTATTAATTTTCTGGATGACAATACTACTCCTTTTTGGGATATAAAGGTCGGATATTCGGGTGCTATGGGAAAAGGTTTTTATTTTAGTACTTCCTTCGGGGTAAGTATTGCAAAGCAAGGACGTAGTGCATGGAATATTGGACTTGTTTATTCATTGCAAAAGGCGACGTATTATGAATGGTCTGATGTGGAACCCGATAAAAGAGTGGCGATCAAACCTACATATCATGGATTGGCTTTGAAACTTACTTATGAGTTCGGTATAGGTCGGTAAATTTTATGCTTTTTATGGGGCTTGTTTGTTCTGGTTTTAACAACATGTTGTATTCTAGGTGTATACTTTGATTTTACAATGTTTGTCTAAAAAATATTTCAAAAAAAGGTTTCATAAAGTTTGGAGTGTAAGGAATTGTTTTCTACTTTTGCACCCGCTTTACCACTAAAGGGCACGTTTAAAGAAGGGTGTTTTGCGTAGGGCGGAAGAGCGATCTTTGAAGGAACTGAAATAACAACATTATAGAGTGTAGTACACAATTTGGGTTTTTATTAAATTAAATATCCGGAAAAAAGCTAGAGATAGTTAAAAAAGGTGCTACCGTCAATTACTATTACCCAATAGTAAAGAAAGCTTGAACAGGATCAAAAGGTTTAAAAAAAGAATATACAAAGAAGAGTTTGATCCTGGCTCAGGATGAACGCTAGCGATAGGCCTAACACATGCAAGTCGAGGGGCAGCATAGGGTAGCAATACTTTGATGGCGACCGGCGCACGGGTGAGTAACGCGTATGCAACCTACCTATAACAGGGGAATAACCCGGAGAAATTCGGACTAAT
>NZ_GL891982.1:410297-413047 GCF_000213555.1 Dysgonomonas gadei ATCC BAA-286 | reverse complement strand
TACAGGTATAAAGTCCGACCAAATCGGTGTTTTTACAACCGGAAATTCACCGAAACGCTACCCCGAAAAAATCCGCAAGATTCGTTATTACGATACCGTGCAAAACAGAGAGTTTGTTTTTCTGACAAATGACTTGGTTTCCGATGCTAAAACGATTACGGAATTATATCGCAAACGTTGGTCTATTGAATTGTTTTTCAAATGGATAAAACAGCATCTGAAAATCAAACAGTTTTGGGGAACGACCGAAAATGCCGTAAAAATACAGGTAAATTGTGCTGTTATTGCTTATTGCCTTATAGCGATAGTTGCAAAAAAACTCAAAACAGAACGTACAATCTACGAATTATTACAAATTTTCGGCAAGTCCCTGCTGGATAAAACTCCTATAAATCAACTGATTAATAAATCTGATTACAAAAATGTCAAAGAGCAAATTGATAACTTATTGTTATTCAATTAATTTTAACGCAACACTAGTGATGAAAAATTAATAATTAGTGATGGAGAGCAGAGCGAAGCATCCTGTTTATAAAAAAACTCCGTGCTACTCCTTTTACTCTGGGTTTAAATAAAAAGTAACAGAGGTAACACTTGTTTCAGTAAACAGTAAACAGTCATCAGTAAACCAACTTGTAACTTGTAACTGCCCGCAGGGCGAAGTAACTTGTAACTGTTAAAAGGTAACAGTCTTTAAGGCTTTGTAGGGGCGAATAAACATTCGCCTGTAATTAGTATCGGGCGAATGTTTATTCGCCCCTACAGTTCCCCCAAAAAGTAACAAAGGTAACACTCGTTTCAGTCATCAGTAAACAGTTAGCAACTTGTATCTCGTGTCTTGTCTACCCGTATCTCATATAACTTTTAACTTATTACTCATTACTTACTACTCCCTCAATCCGTTCTCGATGTATATCCCGGCGGCAGAAACGGATAAAGATTGACCTTGGGTTTCTCTAGCGGAGCGGCGGATGGTTGAGCAACAGGCGGCTGTTCCATGACTTTACCTTGTTCACTTTTCACTTTTATTTCTTCACTTTTCACTTTTTTCTCCTCTTCCAGCTTCCTGTCCACAGCCGCAACTATCTCCGGATTGAGCGAACCGCCCGGACGGAAGCCGTTCTCCTGTAAGATCATCAGTTGACGCCTGGTTTCTTCATCCTGTACTTCGATGACCAACGGACGGCGCTCCGATGCAAGTAACCGATCTTTGTCTTTTTTCCTTTCTTCGCGGTCGAGGACATACTTTATAGCACGGATGCTCGGCGGGCAGAATTTCTTTTCCACTACACGGCATTTCTCCACATCGTTTACAGGATCGTTCTTATCGGGAACATAGGTGATCTTCTCTTTTTTCTGCACGTAGCCCTCGAGCAGTTGTTTCAGTCCTATGCGTGCCGAGGCTATCATCACATCTTCGCGATGGTCGATGGCTTCTTCTACCGCTTCGCCGAATTCAGGCTTTACCTTTTTCCATTCGTAAAATGTCTTGCGGCTGATTTTATACGATTTGCAGATTTCAGATATGCTGCACAAGTCCTGCTCTATCATCCGGATAATCTCTGTTGCAATTTTTTCTTTATACTTCATAAGATACTTAAATATTAATGTTTAATAACTAGTTTCTTATATAGATAAAGATGTTTTATTTTGATAAATATTTTTGTGAAAAAATAGGAACTATGCAGCTAATATTGTATATGCTGCATCATCTATATATACCTGAGATAATTATTATTAAGTAATGATTAAAAAATAATATGGTCTATTTGTTCCTATAAAAGGAAAACTCCGTGTTACTCCTTTTACTCTGTGGTCTAAATATTTCAAGATATGCTTGCATATCAAATAAAAAACTAAAAACTCCTAGTTATTTTTTTATTGTTACTAAGTAAAAGAAAGTATTTAATACAGCATTATTTAGTTATAGCTAATAGATCTGCGACTTTAAACAGAAAAATACAGAAATTATGAAAAGAAAAATTTTTCTTTGTGTGTTATTGTTGACCGGATATTTATTCTCCTCTTGTGATAGCGAGGATTTTAAATATGAAGATGATTTTAATAAAAGCCATAAAGTGTGGCTTAACTTTAAATCTCAATCAAATAATTCGTATAAGTATACAGTTAAAGGCGGTACGTGGGTAGGGGCCTCGTGGGAAACCACCATTACTGTTAAAGACGGAAAAATTGTAGAACGGCATTTCGAATATACACATATAGCTGAAGAGCTTACTCCTGTCGAAGATGAGGAAATGGAATGGACAGAAGGTGAGGATGAAATAAATACTCATAAAGAAACACACGCCTGGATAGCCATGACTTTGGACGACATTTATGTAAAGGCGAAAGAGGATTGGCTGAAAGAAAGAAAAGATGCAAATATTCTCTTTGAAACAAAAAACGACGGCATGATATCGTTATGTGGATATACTCCCGGTAACTGTGCTGATGATTGCTTCAGGGGAATAAGTATTAAGCAGATAGAAGCGTTGGAATAAAAGGTACATAATTTATTTATACTAATCAGTAGTTGATTTTTAACCTTGGATTTTTTCTAACACACCAGCCTTTCTGTTTTTTCATTTTGCCTTGATGCAAAACGAAACAAAAAATCAAGGCTGCATCCCTCCGGCGACCCAAAACCGCAGCTCCGGTGGGGCAAAATAATACGGAGTCATCTTTTACCGGATTATCAGCCGTGTATAAGCAGCTACCCTATTTTGCCCTACACCTCCGCTTTACGGATT
>NZ_GL891982.1:391244-409899 GCF_000213555.1 Dysgonomonas gadei ATCC BAA-286 | reverse complement strand
GGTACGTGGGTAGGGGCCTCGTGGGAAACCACCATTACTGTTAAAGACGGAAAAATTGTAGAACGGCATTTCGAATATACACATATAGCTGAAGAGCTTACTCCTGTCGAAGATGAGGAAATGGAATGGACAGAAGGTGAGGATGAAATAAATACTCATAAAGAAACACACGCCTGGATAGCCATGACTTTGGACGACATTTATGTAAAGGCGAAAGAGGATTGGCTGAAAGAAAGAAAAGATGCAAATATTCTCTTTGAAACAAAAAACGACGGCATGATATCGTTATGTGGATATACTCCCGGTAACTGTGCTGATGATTGCTTCAGGGGAATAAGTATTAAGCAGATAGAAGCGTTGGAATAAAAGGTACATAATTTATTTATACTAATCAGTAGTTGATTTTTAACCTTGGATTTTTTCTAACACACCAGCCTTTCTGTTTTTTCATTTTGCCTTGATGCAAAACGAAACAAAAAATCAAGGCTGCATCCCTCCGGCGACCCAAAACCGCAGCTCCGGTGGGGCAAAATAATACGGAGTCATCTTTTACCGGATTATCAGCCGTGTATAGCAGCTACCCTATTTTGCCCTACACCTCCGCTTTACGGATTGGGTGCCCCGCCTGCGGGATGAGGCCGTTACCGCGATGCAGCGACAGGACAGAGGCTTCTCATGCTTTAGCCTCACGTGCGTCAGCCCTTGCGCATTAGTGACGCAGGCGGGGTACCCAATCCGTTGCAGGCGGCGTAGAATCAAACGGGGCGGTAGCCCGTTTGTTTGATTCAGCCGTCAAAACGGTTTTGGGTCGCCGAGGAGCGGAGCGCTAGCCTTTTGGTTCGTTTTGGGCAATGCCAAAATGAACATTTAGACGGAACGAAGTGGAGTCAATAAAAATTGAACGTTAAATCTCAACGACTGATTTACATTATTGAATTTCTATAAACATAAAAGCATGGGAAATATCCCATGCTTTTATGTTTACTTTCATGATCATCTTTTATTTTTTCAGAGTAAAGAAGAACTCCAATCCTCCTCCGGCACGGTTTTTAACCTGTATCTCTCCCTTATGGAACAGAACAGCATTCTTTACAATGGATAAGCCTAAACCCGAACCGCCCGTATCACGTGTGCGTCCTTCGTTAACACGGTAGAACCGTTCGAAAAGCCTAGCCAGATATTGTTCGTCAACACCCCGGCCTGTATCGCAGAAGCTAAAATACAGATATTCATTATCCTCCATATAGTTTTTAATGTTGATTTCTATATGTTGCCCTGCGTAGCTGATCGAATTATCTACAAGGTTGCGGAAGATGGAATAGAGCAGGGTATAATTCCCGTCTATAGTCAGGTCGTCTTTGATAGAGACGTTTAGTTTTATATCATTTGCAGCCAGTCCGTCGGTTAAATCTATCCTGACTTCATCAACGAGCTGTGCCAGATTCACTCTCTCCAGCTTAAACTGTGCAGGAGCCTCTTCTATCTTGCTGATAAGACTTACATCATCTATCAGGTTCGACAGGCGGATGGTCTGCTGGTGAGCTCTGTGAATAAACTGTGCCTGTTTATAGGCTTCCAGTTTTTGAGAATCCAGTGTCTCAAGATATCCACGCAGGCTTGTCACAGGAGTTCTCAGTTCATGGGCGATATTGTTTGTCATCTCTTGTTTCAGCAGGCGTGTTTTCTCTGTACGTGTAATGTCTTTTATTGTAATCTCGAAACTTTCGTCTTCGAAAACAATTGTCTGGATAGAGAAAGTCTTTCCATTTTTTTTCAGTTGGAATGTATGGAAGTTCTCATCCTTTGTCCGTTTACTGATAAAGGCTATCGCAGGATCGAATACTTCTTCTTTGATGATGGCTTCCAGATTGAAAACAGGCTGGTCTACAATAAAATTGAAATACTGGAAGAAGTGTGTGTTGGCATATATTTTCTTGAAGTCTTTGTCGAAGATGCAAATACCTTCATGCGAAAACTGGAAATGTTGTATCAGTTTTTCCCTCTCCACTTCTATTTCCCGCTTACTGTTTTCTTTCTGTTTGAGTATGGTTACCAGTTGCTTGCCGATTTCTCCCAACTCATCATCAGGGAATTCAATTTTCTCGGTGAGTGGCTTGTCATCTTTAATCTTGGTAGTCAGCGTTTTTAGCTGCGAGATAGACTTTCCGAATCGTCCCGCCGCATAATTCAGCAGAACCAGTACTATAACAAACATACCGATAACAATATATATAAAGAAGCTGTCGGCTTTGAGCATGCTTTTTGTCTCCACGGTATATGGCAGGGCTACACGTACATAGTATTTTTTGTAATGTTTGGCATAATAGAGATATTCGTGCTTGGTAGATACTGACATCCGGATATTGGAACCTGTATTCTGATACAAGGCATTGCGTATCTCGGGACGGTCCAGGTGGTTTTCCAATGTGCTGATATCCTTAACATCCTTGTCGAAAGTAACCTTTCCATCCATATTTATAATGCTGATACGGATATCTTCAGGTAATATATAGGCCAGGGTATCTATGTGTGCCATGTCGCTATCGGTCAGGTGACGCATTTCTATATAAGTATGTATCATCTCGGCATAGCTGTCGAGCCTGTCTTCCAGGGCTTTTGTACGTTGAGCCTTTTCTTCCTTCTGTTCAAATACTATAATGGACACTGTAAAAAGTGCGAATATGATGAAGAAGTAGGAGAATATCCGTTGCTTATAAGTCAGTTTCATAATCTTTTCGGTTACGAGTTACAAGAATAGAACTTATAACTATTTATTTTGTAAATTGAATGTATATCCATATCCGGTACGGTTTACGATATAATCGCCATAAGCACCAATCTTTTTCCTGAGACGCGCGATGTGTACATCTACAGTTCTTTCCAATACGATGCCGTCATCCTTCCACGCCTTATCCAATATATCGGTACGTGAAAATATGCGGCCTGTGTTTTGTACGAGCAATACCAATATATTGAACTCGGTTTTGGTAAGTTCTATTACCTCTTTGTCGACAGAAACAGTTTTGGTATCGAAATCTATCTCCAGATTGTTCACTGTCAGTACATTCTTGTGTGCTGCGCTAGTCTGGTTTTCTGTCCTTTTCAACACACTTCTTACGCGGGCAACAACTTCCTTTATGGAAAAAGGCTTGGATATATAATCGTCTCCTCCGATGGAGAAGCCTGTCAGCATATCATTCTCGGTATCCTTTGCCGTAAGGAAAATAATAGGGATATTATTCCCGTCTTTTCTTAGCTGGTCGGCGAATTTAAACCCTGAGATTCCTCCCATCATCACATCCAGCAATATTAACCGGTGTTTAGGGGTTAACATTTTTGCAGCCTGTTCAGACGATTCGGCGAGGTCTATATCATAACCTTCATTTTGCAGGTTGAATTGCAAAATTTCGCGGATATCCGGCTCATCGTCTACTATCAAAATAGATATATTCTTATTGTTTGTTTCCATGCCTGATGTCTTTTCCTTCTGTTAAATAAATAGTGGCTTCAGCGATATTAGTAGCGCTGTCGCCGATACGTTCCAGATTGTGAGAAATGGAGTTTACATTTATCATATTCTGTATCTCTTGTTTGCTTAACTTCTTGTC
The DNA here is from genome assembly GCF_000213555.1 of Dysgonomonas gadei ATCC BAA-286. Lineage (GTDB taxonomy): Bacteria > Bacteroidota > Bacteroidia > Bacteroidales > Dysgonomonadaceae > Dysgonomonas > Dysgonomonas gadei. Next base: position 406,291 of record NZ_GL891982.1, on the reverse strand, counting down.
GGCAAAAGTCTCTTGTAAAGATAAGCCTATTTGATGATATAATTCATCCACTTTGTCATCATCTTCTATTACCTGATAAGCTATATGGCTATCTTCATTGGAAAAAGAGAAAATTGCGTTCCGGAGCATTTCGCTGGTATATTGTACCATCTTGCTGATAAGTTTTTTTATATCTTCGAAATATGGAGTGGATAGATCGACCTTTTTCAAGAAATGGATTATATTCAACAGCATATCGCCTATCCGTTCCAGATTGGTAGTCAAATCCTGATATGTTATTATCTTACGCAGGTCGGCGGCAATAGGATTGAACTGGAAAATAGTGAATACCACCTCTTCACGAACTTTTATTTCCAGCCTGTCCATGATTATTTCGTTCGATTCGGCTTCCTCATATAGCGATTCTATTGTATTGTCATTGAGTAGTTTGGTGGTTATCTGCATCTGTATCATGGCTGTCCGTGACAATAGTTCGAAGTCGTGGAGAAGAAGTTCTAATTGTTTGGCTTTTATATTTGTTGTCATGCTTTTTAGCTTTTAGCCACTAGCTTTTAGCTAATAGCTTATGATTGTTTTTATATTTCTTAGAGGCTAATAGCTATCAGCTATCAGCTAAAGGCTTTATTAACTAAATACCCCTGTCAGGTAATCCTCCGTACGCTTATCTTTCGGCTTGGTAAACATCTGTTTGGTAGTACCATATTCTACCAGTTCGCCCAGGTACATGAACATCGAGTTGTCCGATAAGCGGGCTGCCTGCGACATATTGTGCGTAACGATCACTATTGTATATTCTTTCTTTAGTTCAAATATCAATTCTTCCACTCTGTTGGTCGATATAGGGTCGAGGGCCGAAGTCGGTTCGTCCATCAACAGTAACTCAGGCTTCAGGGCTAATGCACGTGCTATGCACAATCGTTGTTGCTGTCCTCCCGAAAGGAATGTTCCTTTCTTATTCATCGAATCTTTCACCTCGTCCCAAAGGGCGACACTGCGTAAACTGCTTTCTACAACCTCGTCACGTTCTGTTTTGCCCAACTTAATGTTGTTAAGTTTATATCCAGCGATAACATTATCATAGATACTCATCGTAGGAAATGGATTCGGACGTTGGAATACCATTCCTGCAAGGCGGCGAACCTTCATTGGGTTCATATCAAAGATGTTTTGTCCTTTTAGCAGGATTTCTCCTGTTGTTTCAATCTCAGGATACAATTCATGCATGCGGTTTATAGCGCGCAGAAGTGTACTCTTACCACAACCCGACGGTCCCATGATGGCTGTAACCGTATTCTCCCTGATATTGGCATTCACCATATTCACTGCGTTTTTGCCGGGAGTATATGAAACAGATACATCCTTGAGTTCCAATATATATTGTTCGTTCAAATTTACTGTATTTTCCATTTTTTTGCTATACTTTTTGCGAAAAGATTAATACCCAATACAAACAAGAGAAGCAGTAAGGATGAAGACCATACCAGATTTGCAAGATTAGGGTCGTTGTAAAATTCCCATATCAGTAAGGATATGGCACTTGTAGGGTTGGTTGCATCCCAGTTTACTGTAGATGCACCTAAGGCCGTAACCAACAGAGGGGCGGTTTCGCCCATCACACGGGATATAGCCAGTAGCGATCCGGTAAACAATCCGCTGAATGCCGAAGGTAATAATACCCGCAACACAACGGTTGTATATGAACCGCCTAAAGCTAGTCCGGCTTCTTTTAATGATGTCGGCAGCATCTTTATACTTTCTTCGGTGGAACGTATTATCATCGGCAACATCATTATGGCGAGGGCAATACTACCTGCCAGTGCCGAATAACCCGACATGGGGATAACGATCCATATATAAACTACCACCCCGATGACTATCGAAGGTATTCCCTGCAAAAGGTCGCTAAGGCTGCGCACAAGGCTGGCCATACGTTTTTTTGGGTTTTCGGCAAGATAGACGCCGACCATTATCCCGATAGGGATAGCTATTACAATTGCAATAGCAAGAATAAGCAATGTACCGGTGATACCATTCAGTATCCCCCCCGGTATAGGGCTGTCGCTGATACGGGCAAGCATGGCTTCCATAGAGGTAGGCGCTACTTCCGTAAACAGGCTTAGATTGAATTGTTTGTATCCTTTTTTTACTAGTTCCCAGAGGATAAGAAAAAGAGGAATCATGGTGATAGCCGACAAGGTGCAAACGGCGAAGAAGAATATTTTACTCTTCGTCAGCCTGTATTTGGCAGTGGATGTCAATCTCTTTTTCTTTTTCATTTATTTACCATTTTCATGATGTATTTGGCTACGAAATTGATACATGCTGTGATTAGGAACAGCAATAAACCGATAGCCATCAACGAGCTTAATTTCAGTCCGCTCGATTCTCCAAATTGATTGGCAATGATACTTGCCATTGAATTTCCGGTATCGGATATACTGGTAGGTATGTTATTCGTATTTCCTATCAGCATGGTAACGGCCATTGTTTCTCCCAATGCCCTCCCGAATGCCAGTACATAGGACGCGAATATACCTGAACCTGCAACGGGCAGGTTTATGGAGGTTATTACTTCCAGATTGGTGGCACCGAGGCTATATGCTCCTTCTTTAAGGTCGTTAGGTACCATAGCGATGAACTCGGCGCTGAGCGATGAAGCATAGGGGATAATCATAATAGCCAGAACGATAGATGATAATAATATACCGAATCCCTGATCGCTCACTCCCATATCAATCAGTATAGGGCGCAGGGTATAAAAACCCCACAACCCATATACTATCGACGGTATTCCTGCAAGCAGGTCTACGACAGAACTTACTATCGTCGATATCTTTTTATTTCTGAAGTACTCTCCGTTAAACAATGCTACGGAAAGAGAGAACGGGATACAGAACAGCAGGGCTAAGATAGATGTCATCATCGTACCTGCAATGAAAGGCAATGCGCCGTATATATCGTTCCGTGAATCCCATTCGGTAGAAGTTATAAAGCCTAATCCAAATTCGGAGAATGCTCCGAGGCTTTTGCTTACCAGTCCGTATATAACTCCTGCTGTGAGTAATATTATCAGGCAGGCTGCAATGAATAATATGGCTTTAAATATTTTATCTTTCATTTATGTTAGCTTTTAGCCGTTAGATAGCTTTTGACTTCTTAGTGGGCTGCTCCTTTTGCTACAGACAATTGGTAAGTCTCTATTTTCTTCCCATCGTATGTCATTGATTCGATGATAGCTTTTGTTTTTTCCAATGCTACCTGAGGAAGCGGTGCATAGTGTGTTTTTGTAGCTATATCTTGTCCTTCGGGGCTGATAATGTAGCTCAACAGACCTGCCAGCGCTTTAGCCTGAACTTCAGACCTTGTATTGTAATTCTGCTCTTTATAAGCTATGATCCATGTAAATGTGCTGATTGGATATGCCTCAGGATTTGGAGAATTAGTGATAACCACACGTGTATCGTTTGGTATATCTACATTGGCAGAGGCCGAGATACTTTTGCTATCAGCTGCTATAAAGTTTCCGGCGCTGTTTTGTAGTAATGCTGCGGACATATTTAATGCCAGTGCGTATTCAGAGCCGATATATCCTATCGCGCCTTCTGTTTCGGCAATAATTCCTGCTACGCCCGGATTACCTTTAGCTGCAATACCGGCAGGGAATTTCAGGGATTTGCCTTCACCTATCTCTGTTTTCCATGCTTCGTTCACTTTCGACATATATTCGGAGAATACGGATGTGGTTCCACTACCATCCGAACGGTAAACAGCTGTGATGCCTTTGTCAGGTAAATTTAAGTCCGGATTTATTTCCTTAATTTTAGAGTCATTCCAATTGGTTATTTTACCTCTGTAGATATCTGAAATAATATCTGCAGTGAGTTTCAGTCCTTTTACATCTTTCAGGTTGTATGATAATACAACAGCTCCCAGACAGGTTGGGATATGTACTATGTCTGCTCCCATATCTTTCAGTTCGGTATCCGATAAGAATACGTCGGTTGCACCGAAGTCCACTGTCTGGTCTTTGAGGCTGCGGATACCGCCGCCGCTACCGATAGCTCCATAGGTAACAGGGCTACCTATTTTTGCAAATTCTTTAAACACTATGTTGTAGAATGGTGCGGGGAATGTAGCCCCGGCTCCGGATAATGCCGACTCTTTCTTTCCGCACGAACTTAGTGCGATAGCTAATGTGATTGCTGTAAATAGTAAAACTTTTTTCATTTCATTTTGCTTTTAAATTCTGATGCAATATTATTATGTTATTATAACAAATGGACTAAGGATTTGTTACGAAACGGTTAAGATTGAAAACGTTTCTTTATAATAATTCCGGAAATGATTTGGTGTAGAGGATTTGTATTTAGTTTATTACATAATAAGATGACAGCGAAGTCTGTACTTTTGATACAATAAACATATTATCTGACAAAAAATCTATATAACTGTATATGAACGGGACGCATTCTTTGCCTGAAGTATCTACTATTCCCCATTTATCATTTTTCTTGGTTGCAAAATATTGTTTTGTGTTTTCAAACGAATGGAGGACATCGTATACAAAAGGTGTAATGTTTTTACCTCTATTATTTATTAATCCCCATTTCTTATTTTTTCGTAACCAAAAAGAATTATCCGTGCAAGGCATTATATCTACCGGTTGGTAATTGCATGGTATAATTATCTCATCCTGTATATTTATTACACCTGCATCCCTGTACTTTTGTACAACAAATAAATCTTTTCCTATCTGGTCAATCTGGTGATATTTGGGTGGAATTATAATATTTCCCTTATTATCTAAAATGACATCCCGATTGTTTCTTCTCGCTATAATCCAGCCATAATCCGAGTAGTCTATATATTTATATATCGCGGGTATTATCATTTTTCCCGAATTGTTGTAAATTCCGTATTTTTTGTTGATTTCTACCGAAAACAGACTTTGATTTTTATAATCTAAACAATGAACATTGTCATATTTGACCGATACAATTATTTTCCCTAAGCTGTCGATAATTCCTCCCTTTCCGTTCTTTACCACTTTGATATATTTCCAGTTATTGGGTACAAAGCGAAATCCTAATATCGTTATTTCGTCATATATAGAAGGGCTGATTTCACAACCTTTGAAGTCCATAAGACTATATTTATTATTTTTTTTAACTGCTAAAAGATTATTTCGAAGATATTCTATGCTGTCATATACAAATGGTGCGATATTCTTACCCTGAAAATCAATAAGCCCCCATTTGTTATTCTTTTTTGTGGTAATCAGATTTTTACGTGGAATACAATAGTAGCTAATATAATCATAAATAAAGGGAATGATAGTATCCCCGCTTTCATTGATAGTACCCCATTTGTCATCTTTACAGGCTCTGTATTTGTCGGGGGAAATCCTTGATATTTCATCATATAGAAATGGAACGACTTCTTCCCCTATACTGTCTATGATTCCCGTATTGCCGTTTAAGGATACTATGTACCTGTCTTTTCCATCTATGTATCTTAGCGCATCGTAAACAGGGGGAATCATTTCTTTTCCTGTTTTATTTATTACTCCGTACTTGTCATTTTTTGTTGTGCGAAATATATGACCGGGATAAAATTCATATATCGTGGAATCCATTTTATCTTCTTCACCCCAAAAGAAAAGACCAAGACGTCGGCTTAAAAAACTTATATCATCATATATAAAGGATGTCGGCTTTTTACCTCTGGCATTAATAAGAGCGTATTTGGAATCTTTAAGTGCAATCAGCACTTCATTTGTCAAAGGATCCACCTCGTCATAAATCATGGGGACTATAATTTTCCCTTCGGAATCTACAACTCCGAAGCCTTCCTGTTTCTGACAAGAGGGGTGTACTATGCACAAACAGCACATAAGAAATAGATATATGTTTCTCATCTTTTTTTCTTATATAGATAATGTAATGCGGGAAATTCCATATTCCATAAAAAAACGCCCATTAAAAAAAATGAGCGTTCAAGATTATTTTTGCGTATCAGAAAGTTTACAAATTAATCTCTAAGTTTATAAAGAAATACTGTTCTGCTTTACCTCTGTCTGCGTTTATGTTGCGAAAGTTGGGAGCGATTTTCAATTGTTTCAATGGCTGGAATTCTGCACCTATCATCATTAGTTGGCCATCGAGGCTGTTCCATGGAGAGGTGAAATTATCGGGATTGGACGAGTCCATCAAGTCGTACCGGGCAAATGTCCTCCATTTCGGGGCTACTTTGGCCGATGCATAAACGGAATAACCGTAATAGTCTTTTTTGTCGATAAAGCCTTTGTTGTAAACCCTGTTATATTCCACACCTCCCGATATTTTCTTATCCTGATAACCCGCAAACAGGGATAATGAGTACTGGTCTTTGTATTTAGCGTCTGTTATTCCGGTAGGCAGGGCGTCACGTTGAGTTTCGTCATCGTTATATATGTCTGCGTAAACTCTCAATATTGTATTTTTTATAGGGTGCAGGCTTAGTCCGGCAGCATAACGCATGCTATTGTCTTTTTTTACTTTTTTGTATCCTTCTCCGTTGGTAAGGCTGAGGTCGGCAGAAATGTAGTCGTTGAAAGCATATTCTGCAGTAACACCTAAGTCTACACTGGGAGCCATTTTGTTCAGATCCTGAAACGATTTCATCACATAGCGGTGCATCCAGTATTTTTCCTGAATGCTGAATTGCATCAGATTGGTTTGCCCGAGATTTACATTAAAGCCTTTGTCGTTCCAGTTTACAAAAGCATTGCGCAGGTATACTTCAAGCCCGTCGGATGATGTTTTGCCTGCCGCGCCGTCAATAATGACCTGTGCCTGTATCGTACGGGTAAATTTATAGTTATATCCGAGGAATGCCCGTGTGATATCAAATCCTTTTTCTTTATTCACGTGTCCAAAACCTGTACTATAATCTAAAAATCCTCTGGCAATAACATTACCTGATGGTTTGAAAGAAATGGAGTCCTTTTCCTGAGCAAAGCAAGGGTTAATGGCCTGTAAAATTATGAGGCTGAAAATAAAATAAAGTTGTTTCATATCAATTTTCTATTTTTTTTCTGCAAAGTAAAGCTTAAAGATTTGAAAACAGCTTTGTATCATCATTAAGGTTTAGTTAAGATAACGTTACAAAAACACGGACTTGGACAGTGCAATGATTATTTTGTTTTTATAAGCTTGGATTCCTGCAAAAATAGTAATTTATTTATACTGTTGAATGATAAAATAAAAAGCTGTTTGAGCAAATGCCCAAACAGCTTTTTTTACCGAAAAAAATTATAATAGAATTATTTCTTAGGATTCATTATCACTTCAATAAAGTTGCCTTGAGATATGAGTTGTTTTGTGATATTTTTGATATCATCTTTAGTCAAAGCATTTACGATCGACAGATAATTTGAGTAATTATCCTCTCCATAGAAATGATATGCACTCAGGGTACCCACCCAGTAGCCATTTTGCTTTTCGTCTTCCTGGAATTTTTTCACCATATATTCTTTCACTTTCTGGAAGTCGGCATCTTCAGGTCCTTTTTCTGCTATGTTTTTCACTTCACGGTCAACAATAGGAGCTATCGATGAAGCTCTTTCAGGATCGGTGTCGAATGTCATTTGCAGAGTAGTCTGCCCTTCCGGTATACGGCTGATTCCTGCTTGAGCACGTACTCCATATGTTCCGCCAGCTTCTTCCCTGATAGTGCGTACATATACGATATCCAGGATTTGCTTCAAGGCGGATAATGCAATCTGGGTCTTCTGATCGCGATTCAGTGTTCCGCTATATAATTCGAATACAGAAGTCTTAGGTGTTTTCATTTCCTGCTCGAATACGTCTTCAAATTTTCCTTTGCGTATATCTGCTTTTACATTTTTGTACTTAGCATCTTTGTTTCCTGATGGAAGAGAAGCCAGATACTGTTCTACCAGCGGTTTGAAAGTAGCTTCGTCTATGGTTCCCACAAAAGTGAAAGTGAATGAGCCCAGATTAGCAAATACTTCTTTGTAGATTTCGATGATACGGTCATAATTCAGCTTCTCTGCATCTTCCAGAGTCATTTCTTTCATACGTGGGTTGTTCTCGTATTTAGCCTCGTTGGTGCGCAGCCCCATAACATAAGATGGCTCTGAACTCAGGTTTTTCAACTGGTTCTTTATTGCATCCATCAATGTTGTGTATGCCCCCTCATCTTTACGAGGCGCGGTAAAGTACAGATATGTAAGCTGCAACAGGGTTTCCAGGTTTTTGATATTTGATGAACCATTCAATCCTTGAGTCCATCCCGATATATACGCGTTTACATTTGCCGATTTTCCGGCTAATACTTTTTTCAGGTCTGTAGAACTGAAGTTTCCGATACCACCTACATATGGCACCATAGATGCCATGTTCGCGTTGTTTATGTCTGCATCAGCTATAATGGATGTACCACCATAAGCATGTGAAGCCATAATGATTTCGTCATCTTTGAAATCAGTCTTTTTGATAACGACTTTCATTCCGTTCGACAAAGTCCAGACTGTAGCGCCCAGTTTCTCGTCTGTTGTCATACTAACCACTTTACCTGCTTGCGGTATCTGGCTAATAAGCGGCTCATTAGAAACGGTTTCTGCATATGGAGTGATATCTTCGGCTTCTACAGATTTGAATACATTAAGCAATTCATCTGTGGTAGGATACACGACACCATCTTTTTCCGGTCCTGTAACGGTAATAATAATATTTTTGTTGCTAATAAGCCTTTGAGACATTGTGTTGATCATCTGAGCATTAAGTATAGGGACGATCTGTTTCAGGAAGTTGTATTCATATTCTATGCCGGGAATACCTTCATTGTCGGAGAAACTGCGGACATATTCCTGTACATACCTTCTGTTCAGTTCTTTACTTCTGTTGTTATACATATCTTCATATCTTTGCAGAAGGGTTGCTTTCGCTCTTTCTACTTCGGCTTCGGTGAATCCGAATTTGCGGATACGTTCGTTTTCCCTTACCATACTTGCTAAGGTTTCATCGACTTTACCCTCTTTACTCAAAGCCATTGTAGTCCAGGCATCTTTGGTTTTCGATACAAAGAAATTACCATCGTAAGCATATGATGCTGCAAATGGAGCATCGGCTTTTTGGGAGATTTCGTTCAACCTGTCAGATAACATGCTTGAGGCCATGCTTTTTACGATACCAGTCATTAGTTCAGCTTGTGTCTTCTTCAGATTTTCGGGCAGAATATCATGCTTTATATACAAGCTAACAACGGTTTGCACGGCTTCGGGGTCTGTTATTACCGATACGATAGGTTCTTCATTGTCCGGTACAGGGAAATATACCCTTTCAGCAGGATCGACAGGTTTAGGTATATCGGCGAACATGGTTTTCACCTGTGCCTCCACTTCATCTACATTTATATCTCCTACAACAATAATCGCCTGCAAGTCGGGTCTATACCATTTGTGATAATAATCTTTTAGTGTCTGATAAGGGAAATTCTCCACTATCTCCATTTTTCCGATAGGCATACGGTCAGCATATTTACTGCCCTGGAAGATGATAGGTAACTGTTTGTCCCAGATGCGGGATTGCGCCCCGCTACGTGTACGCCACTCTTCTTTTATAACCAGGCGTTCTTCGTCTATCTGTTCATCCTTGAGTGCAATAAAGCTAGACCAGTCATGCAATACAAGCAGACAAGAGTCGATGATAGTCTGGCGCACAACAGGTACATCGGAAAGGTTATATACTGTTTCGTCGAAAGACGTGTATGCATTAACGTTTGCTCCAAACTTGACACCGATACTCTCCAGGTAATTGAGCATTGTCTTTTTGCCCGGGAAATTCTTAGAACCGTTAAAGGCCATATGTTCGAGGAAGTGAGCCAGTCCGGCCTGATTATCTTCTTCCTGCATCGAACCTACTTTCTGAGCGATATAAAAATCGGCTCTTTTCTCAGGATATGCATTGTGCCTGATATAGTATGTCAGGCCATTCTCCAGTGTGCCGAATCTAACCTGCGGGTCTACCGGTAACGGTTGAGGTGCTTGTGCTTTTATCAGGCCTGTTATGGCTAATAAAGCAAATAAAATAATTGATTTCCTCATACTTAAATGTTTTAGTTTAGTGAACATATTTGTTATGATGTGGTTAATTGTATTTTTTAGTTCAAGTCTGAATATTTGTATTCAACATTTATTATTAGTCTTAATTTTATGTAAAAAAATCACAAATCTTAGGCAAAAAAATAATTATACCGCAGGCAACCGATATCATGGCTGCCAGAAAAACAGCTGCAGCAGCCAGATCTTTTATTTTTTTTATCATTTTATGCCATTCGGGCGATATATAGTCACATATATTTTCGATGGAGGTATTAATAATTTCGAGAGATAAGACCAGACCTATCAGTACCAGGATAACTAACCATTCGGTAAGAGATATATTGAGTAGAGCGCTTAATATTATAACAATGACCGATGTAATAATATGGATGCGGGCATTGTGTTCCTCAGCCCACAATACTTTGAATCCGTAAAATACATGCTTAAATGTTAACAACCTCTCTTTTGTAGAAAATTTTTTTTCGCTTTTTTCCATATTTATCTGTTGGTTCATCCTTCTTAAGGATGTGCTAATGTATGAAATTATGCTGTTATTTTTTATATTGAGGTTGTATTTAAATTAAAATTATTTATTGTTCAACATCCAATTATGTTGATCCGGGCTTGTATCGGCGACTTTTAATTCTTAATTTTGGAAGACTTCGGATAATTAAGGAGAAGGTCTGTTAAGTTCGCTGGAAACTAAGGCCGGACAAAATCCGTTTATATAAAGAGTATATAATCTCAAAAAATATAAATAGTATGGATATAGAAGATTTACAATCTGATTATGAGTCTATGACTGTATCAATAGCCCGGTGGATGCAAGAAACGCTATCTCATTTGGGGGTTCCCGAACAATGGGTTGAATATGTAAAATTGATAGTACTGCTGGCTATCGTTACAATAACGGTGTATCTGTTGCAATTGGTGGTCAGGAAGATACTGACATTTGTTTTTCACCGTGTGGAAAAGATAACCACACTTTCTTTTTTCGGATACACCATAAACAATAAACTGCCTCATTATCTGGCTCTGGTTGTACCATATTCATTTGTCAGGGGAGCCATACCAATTGTATTTTACGACTTCAAGGGCCTGATAAGTCCGCTGATAAAGCTGACCGATATTTATTTGGTCTTCATGGTGATATGGACTGTGATGGCATTGGTAAGATCGTTCGGAGATGTTCTGCAGGAAAAGCCTGCGTTCAAGAATAAGCCGATGAAGAGTTATTTTCAGGTAATACAGATCATTCTCTTCATCTTCGGAGCAGTAGTTGTATATGCCATTCTTACAGGGCGGTCTGCCACGGCGTTTTTTGCCGCTATGGGGGCGGCTTCGGCAGTGTTGTTACTGATGTTTAAAGATTCTATTATGGGTTTTGTAGGTAGCATACAGATTACGACAAACGACATGGTACAGATAGGAGACTGGATAACAATGAACAAATACGGGGCGGACGGCAATGTGGAAGAAATAACGCTGACAACAGTGAAAGTCCGCAACTTCGATAAAACGATAACTACAATTCCTACTTATGCCCTGATATCGGATTCGTTCCAAAACTGGCGTGGTATGCAGGAGTCGGGTGGCCGGCGGTTCCGGCGGGCATTGAATATTAAATATGACAGTATCCGCTTTTTAACCGAAGAAGAAATTGAAAAGTTCAAAAAAGTAGATGGACTTGCCGATTATATAAAGGAGAAGCAGGGGATATATGCGAAGTTAAACAAACAAACAGCCAGTGATCTGCCGTTGAATAAGCATGCCATTACCAATTGCGACCTGTTTATGCAATATGGAATTTATTACCTGCGCAATCATCCGAATATAAATAAGGATATGACCCTTCTGGTAAGGCAACTGGCTTCAACAACACAAGGCTTGCCGATAGAACTATATACATTTACCAGCACAACTATATGGGCAGAATATGAGACTATATTGGCCGAGATCATGAATCATCTGATAAGTGTGGTGCAATATTTCGGCTTGACAATATATGAAGAATCATCGGGAAGTGATGATTACAATGTATATATGAAACGGATGGAGCAATAAATATTTCGGTGTTATTCTTGAATTTCTTTAACTAAAACAAGTATGAAAAAGTATATATTTTCCGTAATCGTTCTTTTTTGCACCTTCTCCTTGATTTCTTGTCAAAGTGACCTGGATAAAATGGGACAAGCTGTGAAGAGCCATTTCAAATACAGGGATGCCGACAATGGGACTATCACAAAGATAGAAGAAGTAAAAGCTCTGTCGTATGATAAGATCCCGGAAGATAAACGCGAAAATCCGGATGAAGTCTATCTTTGTAAAGTATATGTAAGAGGTACTTGGAGCTATGCAAACAGTTTTCGTATCTATAATATAAATGACACGCTTGATTGTTTTTTTAGCAAGAACAAGACTTTTTTAAGATTGGGAGAGAATAAAACCGAGTGATATGCTGTTGAGGTAAGGTTGTACAATGAATGTTGTACAGCCTTTACCGGGTCAGCGTAATCTCTAAGATTTCGGGAGGGGCAAAGAACCGGAAAGGTACAGCTCCCATACCAATGCCCGAAGTAATATATAATTTGATACCGTCTTTTTCTTTCCATCCATAGCGGTATTTCTGTTCTGTATTCAGATAGCCTAGATCTTTTCTGCGTGCATCTGTACTGGGCATAGCCGGTGCATATAAACCGAAGAATGTAATTTGTCCGCCATGTGTATGACCGGAGAGCATCAGGTCTACCTTGTTTGTATTCAATAATTCCACGTAATCAGGATTATGCGATAAAAGAATACAGAAATCCGATTTTTCGACATCATTAATTGTATTTCCAATCAACTGCTTATCTTCCCAGAAATCCCCGACACCTCCAACTTTTATACTATCGTTTCCTTCTTTTATCCAATACGACTGATTGTCGCAGATAAAGAAACCGCAATCCGTCAGTCCTTTCTGAATGAGTTTCGCATCTTCCCAGTGATCGTGATTTCCCAAAACAGAATAAACTCCATAGGTGCTTTTAAGGTTCTTTATTTCTTTAAAGAATGGATTTGTGTATGTTGTATCCTTGAGGATATAATCTCCTCCAAGCATGATAATATCAGGATTCCTTTCGTTTATTTGTTGTACAAGGTCTTTTACATCGGCAGAAGTAAAATAACGGTTGCAATGAATATCAGATACAAAAATGATCTTCTTACCTGCGAAAGATGCAGGTATATCTTCATCGGAGAAAGTTGTTTTCCGTATCTCTATATTTCGTGCTTCCCGGTATCCGTATGTAAGACAAAGAATACATGCAAGTAAAACAGCAGATACAATAATCAGAAATCTTTTCGTTTTACTTCTCATTCCTATACTCGTTGTCATAATCTTCAATAGACCTCCGGATGACTTCGTGTGCTGTTTTTACATCATATATATCAGTTAAAATGCAGCGTGGCGATTTGTCCCCGGGTAAATCCTTATAAGTGGTGAAATAATGCTTCAGCCTGTCTATTACCATAACAGGTACATCGCATATATCACCGAACGAACCATATATGGCATCATTCTCTAGTACTGCTATCAGTTTATCGTCGGCTTTGTTATGATCCAGCAACCGGAATCCGCCTATAGGACGTGCTTTGACAATAATGTCCCCGTGGGTAATATCTTTTTCTGTCAGCACACATATATCTACAGGGTCATTATCTCCTTCTATATCTGTCCGGTTCAACTGTATATTAGTAATTTCCGCTACCCGGTCGGCACTATATGTTTGAGGAATGAAACCATAGAGAGCAGGTATGATATTCGAATATTTTTGAGGACGATCTATGCTCAGGTATCCGGTTTCTTTATCTACTTCGTATTTTACGGTATCGGTAGGTACTATCTCTATAAAGCAGGTTACGACTTCAGGGGCATTATCGCCGATAGTGACACCGTGCCACGGATGAGCTTTGAATTTCTGTCTGTTCATTTCAACGGTTTATCTTTTTGTAAATGTTGTATTTTGTTTAGCGGATGCAAATTTACATCAATATTTCTGTATCTCCATACCGATTTAGGGCAAACGCATCAAATTGTTCAACTTCTATCGAAGGCCTGTAGGGGCGTATTGCATACGCCGAATTGTGATATTTTGTTATGCGGGCGTATGCAATACGCCCCTACATGAGACTGAAAACAACTTTAGGAATTTTGATGCGTTTGCCCTAATACCGATTGAGAAAACATCTCTGGCAAGACTGGGGGATTTAGTTTTAACCACTGGTTCCCATTAATAATGCGAATCAGTAGTTGAGATTTAATGTTCTATTTTTTCTAACGCGCCTGCCGGCTTGTATTTGGCTCCGCCGATTTGGCTAACGCCGATTTTCAATTCCGCTTCACTCCAATTCATTTTGCCTTGATGCAAAACGAAACAAAAAATCAAGGCTGCATCCCTCCGGCGACCCAAAACCGCAGCTGCGGTGGGGCAAAATAATACGGAGTCATCTTTTACCGGATTATCAGCCGTGTACAGCAGCTACCCTATTTTGCCCTACACCTCCGCTTTACGGATTGGGTACCCCGCCTGAGGGCCGAGGCCGTTACCGCGATGCGGCGACAGAACTGTGTCTTTTCATGCTTTAGCCCCGCGTGCGTCAGCCCTTGCGCATTAGTGACGCAGGCGGGGTACCCAATCCGTTGCAGGCGGCGTAGAATCAAACGGGGCGATAGCCCGTTTGTTTGATTCAGCCGACGAAACGGTTTTGGGTCGCCGAGGAATGAAGCGCTAGCCTTTTGGTTCGTTTTGGGCAATGCCAAAATGAACGTTTAAGCGCAACGAAGTGGAGCTGAAAAGAATTGAACAATTTTATACTACAATAGTTACTTTGACCACTGATTCCCATTAATAGTTAAAAAGTAACAGATGTAACAGTTTTTAGGGTAAACCCGAAATCGAGG
>NZ_GL891982.1:379969-390973 GCF_000213555.1 Dysgonomonas gadei ATCC BAA-286 | reverse complement strand
ATTTTGCCTTGATGCAAAACGAAACAAAAAATCAAGGCTGCATCCCTCCGGCGACCCAAAACCGCAGCTGCGGTGGGGCAAAATAATACGGAGTCATCTTTTACCGGATTATCAGCCGTGTACAGCAGCTACCCTATTTTGCCCTACACCTCCGCTTTACGGATTGGGTACCCCGCCTGAGGGCCGAGGCCGTTACCGCGATGCGGCGACAGAACTGTGTCTTTTCATGCTTTAGCCCCGCGTGCGTCAGCCCTTGCGCATTAGTGACGCAGGCGGGGTACCCAATCCGTTGCAGGCGGCGTAGAATCAAACGGGGCGATAGCCCGTTTGTTTGATTCAGCCGACGAAACGGTTTTGGGTCGCCGAGGAATGAAGCGCTAGCCTTTTGGTTCGTTTTGGGCAATGCCAAAATGAACGTTTAAGCGCAACGAAGTGGAGCTGAAAAGAATTGAACAATTTTATACTACAATAGTTACTTTGACCACTGATTCCCATTAATAGTTAAAAAGTAACAGATGTAACAGTTTTTAGGGTAAACCCGAAATCGAGGATTTTAGTTATTGAGTTTATTTACATTTATTAACTATATTTGGTTAAAACCTGACACATCTGACAGCTTTTTCATCGTTCTTATCTTGTCATTTTTGTATCCGTTAACAAAAAAAACTCCGTGTTACTCCTTTTACTTCGTGGTTAAAAAACTCAGCAAAGACGCTAAGGAGCAAAAAAGTAACAAAAGTAACACCTTTTTAGCTATTAGCTGATAGTTGTCAGTCAATAGCTTATGTGCAAAACTTGACTACTAGACACATTTTCCACTATTTTTTATCTGTCACTTTTTTCCTCTCTGTAAGTCCCCTTGGGGGATTGAGGAGGCTGCTCATTATTTCAAAGAACTCTTTTTCACAAGTAATATATAGATAAAAAAGATTTGATCTTACACGATTAAAATTCTACTTTGGTACAGAATGTAGATATATCAAGTGCTGCGATATAGAAAACATTTAACAGATTAAACTTGTCATAGAATTATTAAATCTCATTCTTTTTTTATTTCTTTGTTGTGGAAACGATTTCAAAAAAATAAGCACACACAATAAATGAGATATGTATATATAATATTAGGGTTTATATCTCTCGGCCTTGGTTTGTTGGGTATAGTTACACCGGGTCTGCCTACAACTCCTTTTGTTCTTCTTACGGGTGTCTTATTTGCCAAAAGTTCACCGCGCCTGCATCAGAAATTAATGGACCATAAGCTGACGGGTAAATATATTCGCCGCGTTAACGATGGATTTAGCTGGAAAGGGTTAACCGTTTCTATCGGGATCATGTGGTGTATGATTTTTTTCACAGCATTTGTCGTATTTGATTATGGTACCATGCGTTTTGTAATGCTCGGGCTGGGGCTGATCGGCACTATTTCCCAGATAATAGTCCTGAGCAAGAAGAAAAAGAAGAAAGCGGTACTGATGCCGATAGATTTACCTGATAATAATGTAAGTGAAGAGGATGAACTTAAGGTATCCTGAAAGCTTTAAAATATGTGTATTTGTGTTATAAAATATATAGGCTTTCCTTTGATTTTATGCGATATTTCTGTTCCTTTGTAAGAAGGGCTGGAGGAAAGGATATTCTATATAGTTTACAATAGATAATTTTTATAAAAGACATACAAAATTCTGAATTGAATTAACAATCACCTGATGAATGATAGATAAAATCGGCGGAGCTGAATCTTGAATTGAAAAATAGACGCATATCAAATAGAATTTATATAATAGAAAAGTTATGGAAAACAAAAATGAACAAGACAATCAAATACAGATAGAGCTACCCGAAGACGTAGCCCAGGGTACATATTCAAATCTGGCTATTATAGCTCATTCTTCATCCGAATTTGTTATTGACTTTGTTCGTATTTTGCCCGGACTACCGAAGGCAAAAGTGAAATCACGTATAATATTAACACCCGAGCATGCCAAGCGTTTGCTATATGCATTAAATGAAAACATCAACAGGTTCGAAGCCCAAAACGGACCCGTATCTGCCGATAATTCGGCCGGATTTCTTCCGCCGATAACAGGACCAATAGGAGAAGCATAAAGTTATATTTTTAACTAATAAATAAAAGATTCTTATGAAAATCGGAATTCCTAAAGAGCTGAAAGCTTTTGAAAATCGGGTAGCAGTTACACCGGCAGGTGTATATGAGTTTGTTATTGAGGGACATGAAGTATTTGTACAAAACGGAGCCGGGGTTAGTAGCGGTTTTACCGATTTGGACTATACGGAGGCCGGAGCTACCATTCTTTCCAGCATCGAAGAGGTTTATGCTATCGCAGATATGATTGTGAAAGTAAAAGAGCCGATAAAAGAGGAATATGACTTGGTAAGGGAAAATCAGATTGTATTTACTTATTTTCATTTTGCATCGAGCCTGGAACTCACTAAGGCAATGATAAAAAGTAAGGCAATCTGTATAGCTTATGAAACAGTAGAATTGCCAGACCGTTCTCTGCCTCTGCTTGTGCCAATGAGTGAGGTTGCCGGTCGTATGGCTATTCAGGAGGGGGCACGTTTTCTCGAAAAACCGCATTTGGGAAAAGGAGTTCTCTTAGGAGGAGTACCGGGAGTAAAACCGGCACACGTGATTGTTATCGGAGGTGGTATTGTAGGTGCACAGTCAGCTAAGATAGCAGCAGGAATCGGAGCCAGGGTGACTATCTTGGATAAAAGCCTGCCCCGCTTGCGCTACCTGAGCGATATTATGCCTGCAAATGTGACTACCCGCTACTCGGATGCCCATACAATTAAAGAGTTGTGTAAAGACGCTGATCTGATTGTTGGAGCGGTTTTGATTGCCGGAGATAAAGCTCCGCAGGTGATATCGAAAGATATGCTGAAAATCATGCAGGCAGGAACAGTATTAGTCGATGTGGCAATAGATCAGGGAGGATGTTTCGAAACATCAAAACCAACTACACATCTCGACCCTGTATTCGTTATTGATGATGTCGTACATTATTGTGTTGCAAATATACCGGGAGCCGTACCTATGACTTCTACTCTGGCCCTGACAAATGCGACATTCCCTTATGCCCTCAGTATTGCTAACTTAGGCTGGGAAGAGGCCTGCCGCCAACATAAAGATTTACGGAAAGGACTGAACATTCTGAAAGGTGATATTGTTTACAAAGCCGTAGCACATACATTCGGCCTTGAATATAAAGAATATTGATATCGGTAATGCAAAGTGAAAAACGGAGAATGATAAATGAAACATGAAAAATATTTTTCACTTTTCGTTTTTCACTTCTACTAATAAATAATAGAAATCCTCATATATTTACTAATATAAAACTAATATTTATGGAACTACTAAGTACATCGTTAATAGACTGGTCTAGAGCCCAGTTTGCTATGACAGCAATGTATCACTGGTTGTTTGTTCCTCTTACCCTTGGGCTAGGAGTCATAATGGCAATCATGGAGACAATGTATGTGCGTACAGGTAACGAGCAGTGGAAAAAAACCGCGAAATTCTGGATGGTCATTTTTGGTATCAACTTCGCTATAGGGGTTGCTACAGGTATTATCATGGAATTCCAGTTTGGTACCAACTGGTCTAACTACAGCTGGTTTGTTGGCGATATTTTTGGTGCGCCATTGGCAATTGAGGCCACGTTGGCATTTTTTCTTGAAGCCACCTTTATTTCTATTATGTTCTTCGGATGGAAGCGGGTTGGCAAAAAAGCTCACTTGACTGCTACATGGCTGACAGTTACCGGGGCAACACTTTCTGCCTTATGGATACTTATTGCAAATGCATGGATGCAATATCCCGTAGGTATGGAATTCAATCCGGATACTACCCGTAACGAGATGATCAGTTTTTGGAATATAGCTCTGTCTCCTGTAGCTATCAACAAATTCTTCCACACGGTTCTTTCGGGCTGGATACTCGGTGCCGTATTCGTAGCCGGAATAGCTGCATGGTATCTCCTGAAAAAGAGAGATACAGAATTTGCTAAACAGAGCATGAGAGTTGCAGCAGGATTTGGATTGGTATCGTCACTCCTTATAGCATGGACAGGACATGGTTCGGCTCAGCAGGTAGCAGATAAGCAACCTATGAAACTGGCCGTAATGGAAGGCCTGTATGAAGGAGGAGAAGGTGTGGGACTCATAGCCTTTGCTATACCTAATCCGGCAAAAGAGTCATACAATGACGGGGTAGACCCGTATTTAATAAATATAAGCATACCAAAAGGCTTGTCTTGGCTTAGCTTTGGAGAATTAGACGCCTATGTTCCGGGAATAAAAGATATTATCGAAGGCGGATATAAAGAGCCGGATGGTTCTACTGCGCTTTCGTTTGCAGAAAAGCAGATCAAAGGAAAAGCGGCGATTCAGGCATTGGCAGATTATAAAAAGGCTAAAAAAGACGGAAATGAAACTGCTGCCAATGAATATAAAGAAGCATTGAAGGCTAATTATTCATATTTCGGATACGGTTATCTGGATACTCCGGATCAGCTGATACCGAATATACCATTAGTATACTGGCCGTTCCACATCATGGTTTATCTTGGTGGCTGGTTTGTATTATTGTTCGTCGTACTATCATTCTTTGTGTATAGGAATAAAGATATTGAAAACAAGAAATGGCTTCTATGGGCATGTCTGTGGACTATTCCTTTGGCCTACATTGCAGGTCAGGCCGGCTGGATGGTTGCCGAAATAGGGCGTCAGCCTTGGACTATACAGGATGTATTACCATTACAGGCAGCTGTTTCGGCCATTTCCGTTAAATCGGTAATGATATCATTCTTCTTATTCCTGGCTCTGTTTACAGCTTTGCTTATTGCAGAGATCCGTATTATGCTCAATCAGATTAAAAAAGGTCCGGAGGACTCTCACTAATTAAGATTTTAAGATTTAATAATTTCAAGATTTCAAGATTAACCTCAAGAAATCTCTAAAAGATATAAATATGGATTATTCATTTTTACAACATTATTGGTGGTTCCTCATATGCCTGATCGGAGGTCTTTTCGCATTCCTTCTATTTGTTCAGGGCGGGCAATCGATGCTCTTCTCTTTGGCTAAAGACGAAAAAGAGCGCATGATACTTGTTAATGCTTTAGGGCGCAAGTGGGAATATACATTTACTACTCTTGTAACTTTTGGCGGGGCTTTGTTCGCTTCTTTTCCATTATTCTATTCTACCAGTTTCGGCGGTGCGTATTGGGTGTGGATGGCAATCCTGTTCTGCTTTGTATTGCAGGCTGTATCATACGAATTCCAGTCCAAGCCGGGTAATTTATTCGGACGTAATACATATCGTTGGTTCTTGTTTACTAATGGTTTACTTGGTACGTTCCTTGTAGGTGCGGCTTTGGCTACTTTCTTTACTGGTTCGGATTTTACCGTGAATAAGGAGAATATGACCGATGTGATAAACCCTGTTATCAGCCGGTGGGGAAGTGAATGGCATGGCTTGGAAGCTTTGGCCAATCCTCGTAACTGGCTGCTAGGACTGACAGTATTCTTCCTTGCACGTACACAGGCTTGTTTGTTCTTTATCAATCGGCTTCAGGACGAAAAACTGGTGGACCGTTCACGCAAGTTCTTATTATATAACTGTGTACCATTTGTAATATTTTTCTTAGCATTTGTTATCTGGGGATTTATTGCCGATGGATTTGCTGTAAATCCTGAGACAAAAGAAGTATTCATGGAACCGCATAAGTATCTTAATAACCTGGTAGAAATGCCTGTCGTGGGTATTGTATTTGTGGTGGGAGTTCTTCTTGTGTTGTTTGGTATAGGAAAAACGTTGTTGACGAAAGGTTATAATAGTGGTATTTGGTTTACAGGAGTAGGCACAGTGTTGACTGTATGTACGTTGCTTCTTATTACCGGATTTAATAACACAGCTTATTATCCTTCTGCAACCGATCTTCAGAGTTCGCTGACATTGGAGAATTCTTCATCGAGTGAATTCACTTTGACAGTAATGAGCGTTGTCTCTATCCTTGTTCCGTTTGTTCTTGCATATATTATCTATGCATGGAACTCTTTGGAAAAGAAACGTTTCGATGTGAAAGATTTTAAAGATGACGGACATGTATATTAATCTGTAGCGTTAAATAAAAATAAGCGGGAATACTGTTAAAGCATTCCCGCTTATTTTTATTTAGTATGATCTGTCCGGTTAATTTCAATGTACATTTGGAAAACAAAAAAGGAAGCTAAAAATTAGCTTCCTCTGTATTTTATATTCCTGATAAAATTATGCAGGGTGAATTGCTTCAGTTGGACATGCATCAGCACAAGTTCCACAGTCTGTGCAAGTATCTGGATCGATCTTATAGATGTCGCCTTCTGAAATTGCGTTTACCGGACACTCATCAATACAAGTACCGCAAGCAATACAATCTTCGTTAATTACGTAAGCCATGATTTTCGATTTTTAATATTATTACTAACTTTGATGTAGCAAATATAAAGAGTTTTTTTTGTCAGCCAAAATAGATAATGTTAGATATTATAAATAAATCATCACTTTTATCTATATTTAAATTTGTGTTGTTGTATAATTGACTGTATTAAAGTGTATTATATTTTTATTGGTCGTTTGGCGTGCTATTTAACGATTTGCTTATTTTTACTCTTTCTAAGTAACAATCAATATCGTTTTTTTAGTATAATAACGTTTGTAGATCTACGTTTTATAAAAAAAGGTTTCTAAATTGAAAACGAAAACATATATATTTATTTTAATAGCCTTCTCTTTTGTTTTTGCCGGTACTACGCAGGCACAGACACGTAAGGCATTAAATCAGCCGTTTGCAGATCAGAAGATGTACCATCTGGGCTTTTCGATAGGTATCAATGCTCCCGATCTGATATTTTCGCATACAGGTTATGTGGGGGAAAACGGAGAAGCATGGTTTGCCGAAATACCCTCTTACTCTGTCGGATTTAGTGTAGGTATGATAGGAGACAGGTACCTGAATGAATACTTCAACCTTCGTTTGTCTCCCAGTATGCATTTGGGCGAAAGACGCTTCGTATTCAGAGAACAGTCTTCCGGCGAAGAATATACCACATCGTTGAAGGCGAGTTATCTTACAGTACCGTTACATCTGAAATTCAGTGCGCCGCGTATGGGAAACTATCGTCCTTATGTATTGGGCGGTGCTTATGCAGCTTTGGACATCGGCTCTAAAAATGATCAGGCAGTACGTTTTAAAAAGATGGATTACGGCTTAGAGTTTGGTGTGGGATGTAATATCTATTTACCACTGTTTAAACTGTGCCCGGAATTACGATTCTCATTCGGTTTGGCCGATTTGATAGACAAAGACAAGTCTGATATAACAGACAGAGAGATGCTGAAATACAGGGATGCAATATCTTCCGGAAAATCACGTATGATTTCACTTATCTTCAATTTTGAATAATTAGCTATTGCATATATGAATTTAAGATACCAAACTGATTGCCGGGGTATATCCTGGCAAAGGGTTCGTGATTTACTGGATATTGTTGGCATGTCTACAGTAGATGTAGATAAGCACCGGATTTCTTTTGAGGCAAGTCATTCTGTAATTTTTGTTTTTAATGATACTGTGCTTATTGGATTTGGGCGTATGATATCCGATGGGGTACGACAGTCTGCTCTTTATGACATTGCAGTAGACCCGACTTATCAGGGGCATAGAATAGGACAGGAGATCGTGACACGACTAATGTCGGTTACGCCCGGTTGTAATTTTATATTGTATGCCTCTCCCGGAAAAGAAGGTTTTTACAAAAAGTTGAACTTTAAGAGGATGAAGACGGGAATGGCTTATTTTATAAATCCCAGAAGGATGGTTGACGGAGGTTTTGTAGAAGATGAATGATACGGAGAAAAAGACGGTGACAAAGATGATAAAGATATACTGTGCCGCCAGGCATGGTACATCGAAAATCTTGTGTGCCGACTGTTCACAGCTCAATGAGTATGCGATGAACAGGTTGGAACGCTGTACCTTTGGTGAAGATAAACCTACATGCCAGCAATGTCCTGTTCATTGTTATAAACCCGATATGAAATTACGAATGCAGGAAGTCATGCGCTACTCCGGTCCACGTATGATATTCTCTAGCCCTATGCTGGCTATAGTTCATCTCGTTAAAGGTATGAAACCGGCAAAGAAGATATCACATAAATAAAAAAGCTGCCGGAATTTAATCCGACAGCTTTTTTGTAGTATATAAAACTGTGTATATGCTTATTTCACTTCTTCGAAATCTACATCAGTAACATCGTTATCACCGCTTTTTGGTTGCTCTCCGGCATTGCCTCCGGCTTGTTGGCCAGGGTTTGCACCAGTCTGATTATACATTTCCTGACTTAGATTCTGGAACAAAGTATTCAGTTCGTTCATAGCAGTATCTATACCTGCCAGATCCTGAGCCTTGTGAGCATCTCTCAGCTTGTTCAGGGCTCCTTCGATAGGGGCTTTCTTGTCAGCAGGGACTTTATCACCAAGTTCGTTCAATTGCTTCTCTGTTTGGAAAATCATAGAGTCTGCCTGATTCAACTTGTCTATCTTTTCCTTTTCTTTCTTATCAGATTCAGCATTCGCAGCAGCTTCATCCTTCATCTTCTGGATTTCAGCATCGCTAAGTCCTGATGAGGCTTCGATACGGATCGACTGTTCCTTACCTGTAGCTTTATCTTTTGCCGATACACTCAGAATACCATTGGCATCAATGTCGAATGTCACTTCTATCTGAGGTTCGCCACGACGGGCAGGCATAATGCCATCCAGATTGAATACACCGATTTGTTTGTTATCTCTGGCCAGCGGACGTTCGCCCTGTAATACATTAATCTGTACTGACGGTTGATTATCTGCTGCTGTAGAGAATGTTTCACTCTTCTTGGTCGGTATTGTTGTGTTCGACTCAATCAGTTTGGTCATCACACCACCCATAGTTTCTATACCAAGAGATAGCGGAGTAACGTCTAGTAAAAGTACGTCTTTTACTTCACCTGTCAGTACACCTCCTTGTATAGCAGCACCTACGGCAACCACTTCGTCTGGATTTACACCTTTAGAAGGAGTTTTTCCAAAGAACTTTTCAACTTCGGCCTGTACGGCAGGTATACGTGTAGAACCACCCACCAGAATAACTTCATCAATATCAGATGCAGAATATCCGGCATCAGTCAATGACTGACGACAAGGGTCGATACATTTGCGTATCAGGGTATCGGCCAGTTGTTCAAACTTAGCACGAGTCAATGTTTTTACCAAGTGTTTTGGTATACCATTCACCGGCATTATATATGGTAAGTTGATTTCAGTAGATGTTGTGCTCGAAAGTTCGATTTTCGCTTTTTCAGCGGCTTCTTTCAGACGTTGAAGAGCCATTGGGTCTTTGCGAAGGTCGAGTCCTTCTTCTTTCTGAAACTCTTCAGCCAGCCAGTTGATGATTACCTGGTCGAAGTCATCACCACCAAGGTGAGTATCACCATTAGTAGATTTCACTTCAAATACACCGTCACCCAGTTCCAGTATAGAAATATCGAATGTACCACCACCAAGGTCGAATACGGCGATTTTCATATCTTTATGAGCCTTATCCAGACCGTAAGCAAGGGCTGCGGCTGTAGGTTCATTAACAATACGTTGTACTTTAAGTCCTGCAATTTCTCCGGCTTCTTTTGTGGCCTGACGTTGCGAATCGCTAAAATATGCAGGTACAGTGATAACAGCATCTGTAACTTCCTGTCCGAGATAGTCTTCTGCTGTTTTCTTCATTTTCTGAAGAATCATAGCCGAAATTTCCTGTGGAGTGTACAGACGTCCGTCAATGTCTACACGTGGAGTGTTGTTATCTCCTTTTACTACTTTGTAAGGTACACGTGTAACTTCTGTCTGAACCTGATCCCAGGTTTCACCCATAAATCTCTTTATGGAGTATATTGTTTTTTCAGGATTTGTGATAGCCTGACGTTTAGCAGGGTCTCCTACTTTACGTTCGTTTCCTTCAATAAATGCTACAACAGAAGGAGTCGTTCTTTTTCCTTCGTTGTTAGCGATAACGATAGGCTCGTTACCTTCCAACACGGCAACACAAGAGTTTGTGGTACCTAAGTCAATTCCAATTATTTTTCCCATTTTAGTTTGTTATATTTATTTATTTTTAATTCTGATTGATCATTTCTTACGCTTTGCAGCGACATTATCTGTTATTCAAATGCTGTGCCAAAGTGGTATTTTTTTTGAGAAAATATGAAATATGACGATTTGTCAGAAATTTTTATTGAGTAAAAAGTCTGAATCTATGCGGTAAGAAACGGGGTTTCTTCATGGCTTCCTCCGCGTTAGGGTGAATGTACGAAATTTACTCTATTCGAAAAACTTTATCTATATTATTAGCCGATAGCTTTTAGCTGTTAGCCGATAGCTCTTTGACGTATTGGGATAAGTAGTAAGTAATAATGCGAATCAGTAGTTGGATTTTAATGTTCAATTCTTTTCAGCTCCACTTCGTTTCGCTTAAACGTTCATTTTGGCATTGCCCAAAACGAACCAAAAGGCTAGCGCTCCGCTCCTCGGCGACCCAAAACCGTTTTGCCGTCTGAATCAAACAAACGGGCTATCGCCCCGTTTGATTCTACGCCGCCTGCAACGGATTGGGTACCCCGCCTGCGTCACTAATGCGCAAGGGCTGACGCACGCGGAGCTAAAGCCTGAAAAGACACAGTCCTGTCGCCGCATCGCGATACCGGCCTCATTCCGCAGGCGGGGTACCCAATCCGTAAAGCGGAGGTGTAGGGCAAAATAGGGTAGCTGCTGTACACGGCTGATAATCCGGTAAAAGATGACTCCGTATTATTTTGCCCCACCGGAGCTGCGGTTTTGGGTCGCCGGAGGGATGCAGCCTTGATTTTTTGTTTCGTTTTGCATCAAGGCAAAATGAATTGGAGCGAAG
>NZ_GL891982.1:147909-379925 GCF_000213555.1 Dysgonomonas gadei ATCC BAA-286 | reverse complement strand
CTGTTAGCCGATAGCTCTTTGACGTATTGGGATAAGTAGTAAGTAATAATGCGAATCAGTAGTTGGATTTTAATGTTCAATTCTTTTCAGCTCCACTTCGTTTCGCTTAAACGTTCATTTTGGCATTGCCCAAAACGAACCAAAAGGCTAGCGCTCCGCTCCTCGGCGACCCAAAACCGTTTTGCCGTCTGAATCAAACAAACGGGCTATCGCCCCGTTTGATTCTACGCCGCCTGCAACGGATTGGGTACCCCGCCTGCGTCACTAATGCGCAAGGGCTGACGCACGCGGAGCTAAAGCCTGAAAAGACACAGTCCTGTCGCCGCATCGCGATACCGGCCTCATTCCGCAGGCGGGGTACCCAATCCGTAAAGCGGAGGTGTAGGGCAAAATAGGGTAGCTGCTGTACACGGCTGATAATCCGGTAAAAGATGACTCCGTATTATTTTGCCCCACCGGAGCTGCGGTTTTGGGTCGCCGGAGGGATGCAGCCTTGATTTTTTGTTTCGTTTTGCATCAAGGCAAAATGAATTGGAGCGAAGCGGAATTGAAAATCGGCGTTAGCCAAATCGGCGGAGCCAAATACAAGCCGGCCGGCACGTTAAAAAAATTGAACATTAAAATCCAACTACTGATTCGCATTAATAGCAAATGAATGAAATAGTGTAACCTTTGTTACCTTTTATTTTTAACCACAGAGTGAACGGAGTAGCACGGAGTTCTTAGAAGAAAAAGTGACAATAAAAATTGTGTGAAAAGTCGTCAGGTTTGTCAGGTTTTGTACATAAGCTATCGGCTAACGGCTATCAGCTAAAAGCTGAAACATGTGTTACCTTTGTTACTTTTCAACTATATATAGTTAATAAATTTAAAAATAACAAGTGAAAAATAGAGGAAAAGCTGTCAGATGTGTCAGATTTTAACAAAATATAGTTAATGAATGTGAATGAGGTGATAGGCTATGGACTATGAGCTATAAGTGATGAGTTAGACTCTGCGGCTTAGCGTTCTTGCAGGAGAATACTGTTTTCTATTTCGGACTAATAGAAACTTTTTGTAAATTTGGGTTATGATAATCTCAAGAAATATATGAGCCAGCCATTAGCAGAACGTTTGCGTCCACGTACATTGGACGAATATATAGGACAAAAGCATCTTGTAGGTGAAGGGGCTATCCTGCGCAAGATGATAGAATCGGGGCGCATACCGTCTTTCCTCCTTTGGGGGCCTCCCGGAGTGGGGAAGACTACATTGGCCCAGATTATAGCTAATACGCTGGATACCCCTTTCTATACGCTGAGTGCTATAAATTCAGGGGTGAAGGATGTGCGTGAAGTGATAGAGCAGGCCAAAAAGAGTCAGTTTTTTAATACGAAAAGCCCGATTTTATTTATAGATGAGATCCACCGTTTTTCAAAATCGCAACAAGATTCGTTGCTCAATGCGGTAGAAACGGGGGTGATTACATTAATAGGCGCCACCACGGAGAACCCTTCTTTTGAAGTTATACGGCCCTTGTTGTCACGTTGTCAGGTGTACGTTTTACAGTCCTTAGATAAAGATGATTTAATAGAGTTGGCACATCGTGCCGTGACACAGGATATTATACTTAAAGAGCGAAATGTAGAATTACAGGAAACCAATGCATTGCTTCGTTTTTCGGGAGGTGATGCCCGTAAACTGCTGAATATACTCGATCTGGTAACAGGCGCGGATGTGAGTGACAAAATTGTTATTACCGATAAACTTGTAACGGAGCGCTTGCAGGAAAATCCTGCAGCATACGATAAGGGAGGTGAAATGCATTATGACATTATTTCAGCCTTTATCAAGTCTATCAGAGGCAGTGACCCCGATGCGGCGATATACTGGCTGGCCCGGATGGTGGCAGGTGGTGAAGACCCTAAGTTTATTGCCCGGCGGTTGGTTATATCAGCAGCCGAAGATATAGGATTGGCAAATCCGAATGCTCTTTTACTGGCCAATGCCTGCTTCGATACTTTACAAAAGATCGGCTGGCCCGAAGGCCGGATAGTTTTAGCCGAAGCTACGGTTTATCTGGCAACTTCTCCAAAGAGTAATTCGGCATATATGGCTATAGATGAGGCGATCGCATTGGTGAATGAAACAGGTAACCTGCCGGTTCCGTTGCATTTGCGTAATGCACCCACCAAGCTTATGAAAGAGCTGGATTATGGTAAAAATTACAAGTATGCCCACAGTTTCGAGAATAACTTTGTGCAGCAGGATTATGTGCCAAAAGAAATAAAAGGACGCCAATTTTGGAAACCACAGCAAAACGCATCTGAAAGCAAAATTGTGGAATGGCTGAAAAAATTGTGGAAAGACAGGTATTGAAGTAATTAAGATTTCTAAACTATATACTATGAAGAAAGCAGTAATTAGAATATGTGTGATTTTATTATCACTCTATATATTACTATGTGGATTCTTTTACTTTTTTCAGGAAAAACTGATTTTTTACCCAACAAAACTTGATAATAATTATACTTTCCGCTTTAAGCAGGATTTTGAGGAAATGTATGTAAAAGCAGAGGATGGAACACCTTTGAATAGCCTCTTGTTCAAAACAGAAAATCCGAAAGGATTGATTTTCTTTCTGCATGGCAATGCCGGGGCTCTTGATTCATGGGGATATCAGGCTTCTGTGTACACAGATTTAGGCTATGATGTATTCTTCCTCGATTACAGGGGATTTGGTAAAAGCAGGGGCGAGATTGACAACCAGAATCAATTATTCAGCGATATTCAGCTCGCTTATAATGAGATGAAGAAGCTATACGATGAAGACCGGATAATTGTACTGGGTTTTTCTATCGGAACGGGGCCGGCTGCAAAGATTGCAGCGACCAATAAACCTCATATGTTGATTCTGCAAGCTCCTTATTATAGTCTTACGAATGTGATCCAGGATATTTGTCCTGTTATCCCCGGATTTCTGGTCAAATATAAGTTGGAAACATATAAATATGTAAGTGAATGCAAAATGCCTGTTGTTATCTTTCATGGAAATAATGACAAGGTGATCAGCTACAATAACTCTATGAGATTGAAGGCTGCCTTGAAAGATTCGGATTTGCTGATCACATTAGAAAACGAAGAGCACAATGGTATAACCGAAAATGAAGTATACAGGGAGGAAATAAAAAAGCTGCTTACAAAATGAAGTAGAACTTTGTAGAATTCTTAATCATCTTTACAACATTCACAACCCTCATGTTTATCCAATACCCGATGCGGAAAATCTCCATGACCGACAATTTCGATAGGGCAGGAGGAATATGATTCTTCGAGCCATTCGGTCGAGATATTGGTACCTGAATGATAATGGAGTCCTTCATTCACACAGGCTATATTTTTAACCAGCGATATTACCGTACCCACATCATGTGAGACAAGAACGATGGCGGTGTCTTTATTAATATCTTCTAGTATCTTATAAAAATCAGTTTCGAAGCGTTTATCTACATACGAATTAGGTTCATCAAGCACCAACAGATCCGGCCCGTCTATAATAGCGCGTCCAAGCAATGTACGTTGGAGTTGGCCTCCCGATAAGGCACCTATAGGTCTGTTGATAAGTTTGTCCAGTCCCATCTGATGCGCTATTAGACCGACTTTCTCTTTTTGCTCTTTGGTATAAGGCGAAAATATGCTGTGTTTGATTGTCAGC
The DNA here is from genome assembly GCF_000213555.1 of Dysgonomonas gadei ATCC BAA-286. Taxonomy (GTDB): domain Bacteria; phylum Bacteroidota; class Bacteroidia; order Bacteroidales; family Dysgonomonadaceae; genus Dysgonomonas; species Dysgonomonas gadei. Next base: position 376,231 of record NZ_GL891982.1, on the reverse strand, counting down.
CCCGACAGTATGACATCATGCACAGATATAGGGAATTTTTTGTCTATCTGGTTTATTTGCGGTAGATAGCCGATATTTATCTTATCCGTTTTTACATTATTCCTGAAAAAAGAAATGTGACCGTTCGTAGGTTTTACGAGTCCGAGAATCGTTTTCAATAGAGTGGTCTTCCCTCCGCCATTAGGGCCGATAATACCGAGAAAATCATCGTGGAAAACATTCAGATTCACGTTTTTCAGTACATAAGGATTGTCATCATATCCTACCGAAAGGTCTCTTATTTCAAGTATTTTGCTCATTCGTTTTCTTGTGCCAAAGCCTTGGCTATTTTTATCATTTCCTCACTCCAGTTATATGATAACGGGTTTATGGGGATGGTTTTTCCATTTATTGCTTCTGCTATAGTTTCAGCATTTTTTGTATCGAACTCCTGCTGTATGAAAACAGCTTTTATCCCTTCAGCTTTTGCTTTATCTATAAGCTCCTTTAACTGTGACGGCGACGGGTTTTTTCCTTCATGTTCGATCGAATATTGGGTCAATCCGTATTCATCGGCAAAATAACTGAGTGCAGGATGATATATTATAAATGATTTGCTCGGAGACTTATCCAGATACGATTTGATGATACTGTCGGTGCTGCTTATCTCTGCTACCAGCCTATCGTAATTGGCAGTATAGTCTGCTTCATTGCTGGCATCCAATTCCAGTACTGCCTTATACATGTTTTCGACTATAATCTTAGCAGATCTTACCGAACTCCATGTATGCGGGTCACCTGCAGCATGTGCGTGCGTATGATTGTGGTCATGATTATCATCTTCACAATGTATATGAGCATCGCCTATAAGTTCAATACCTTGCGAGCAATTTACGACTTTAAGTTCGGGATTACTTTGGGATACTTTATCTATCAATGTGTTCTCTATTCCCAGATATCCGATTTTGAAGTAGGCTACGCTCTTATCCAAAGCCATCATCTGCGATGGGGTGAAATCGGCACTTTCGGGATTGGAGCCAGATGGCACAATACAGTTTACTTCGTAGTGATTTCCTACGATTTTACTTAGAAAATATTTTTGAGGCTCTATAGTGACTGATAGAGTACGGGCTTTATCTGCTTTAGATGGTTTACAACCACTAAGAGATAGAATACCCAGCAATATCGTGGTAACAGCTAATTTATAACTCATAACTCATAATTTATAACTTGCGTCAGACTTATTCTCCTTTTGTTAGATCGTATATCTTACGGATACGGTTCAATTCTTTTTCAAAGTCTATTTCCAGATCGTGGAGTATGCCGTCATTCAGGTCGTAAACCCAGCCGGCTACACGGGGATAACCTTTTGCCAGGTATGATTTCTGTACTTCTGCTGTCTTTATTATATTGAGACACTGTTCATATACATTTATTTCTACCAGGCGGTTATATCTGGCTTGCGGATCGGAAATAGTATCCAGCTCTTTCTCGTGCAGGCGGTACACATCGCGTATATTACGCAGCCAAGGATTCAGTATTCCTAAATCTTTCGGTTCCATTGCGGCTTTTATTCCTCCGCAATTGTAATGTCCGCATACAATGATATATTTCACATTGAGGTATTCCACGGCATAATTAATGACTGACAATACGTTGAGGTCGTTGTTGACGACCATATTAGCAATGTTGCGGTGAACAAATACTTCTCCGGGTTGCAGGCCCATTATCTCATTGGCATGCACGCGGCTGTCGGAGCATCCTATGTAAAGATAGTCCGGGTTTTGCTGATCTGCCAGATGGGTGAAAAAATCCGGGTTTTCCTCATTTATTTTCTCTACCCATTTCTTATTCGCTTCGAATATACCTTTATATGATTTTTGTATTTCCATTATGTTTTATAAGTCTTTTACTTGTTTCAGAATGTCAAGCACTTGTTCGATCAATGAATGTGCACCATCATTAACAATTACAAAATCAGAAAGTTTAGCTTTTTCTTCATCAGGCATCTGATTGTGTATGCGTTCCAATACTTTTTCGCGGGTAGTATGATCCCGTTTCATCGTGCGTTCCAGCCTTATTTCGAGGGGAGTGTATACCATCACTATCTTGTCCATAAGTTTATTGAACCCGGACTCGAAAAGAATCGCGGCTTCGTGTGCTATCACCGGACTGTGTGCATGGTTAACCACCCATTCTTTAAAATCTTTTTCTACTTCGGGATGTATTATTGCGTTTACCTGCTCCAATTTGGCTTTATCATTGAATATATGGGACGCCAGCAATGCTTTATTCAGCACACCACCCTCAAATAATTCTTTACCATAGATATTAATCAATTTTTCCTTTATAACAGGTGAAGTTGCCACAAGTCTTTTACTTTCTGTATCGGCTATATAAACAGGTACATTACAAAGGGAGAATATCTCCGAAACGGTAGATTTACCACTGCCTATTCCTCCTGTTATACCTAATTTGATCATTCTATGAGGGATTATTATTCGTGTAAAAGAATGTATTGATATATTGCATGTAGAGGCAAATAAAAAAGTCTGCTGCCTTTATTTTTGTTCCAGGACAAATTCTACTTCGGACGGAACAGGTCCTTTGGTCTGTATATAATCCGGACTTTCAGTTATCCGTACGGGGATCGAAGCCTCTTTCAGGTCTTTGAGATCATTATAGTCTACAATTACCTGAAAGTCGTGAGACGAAATGTCATTGTATCTTTTTATACCTACAAAGAATGGTATCTTGATTGATGACGGGAAAAACTTGATTGTCAGATTTTCCGGCAGATTGATACATTCGATGGGAACTTCTACTTCCTTTGTACTGAATTTATCTACCGATACATTTAGTTCCACAGTGTTAGGTACAAACCGAATGCCTTTGGTTTGCTTCATTGCTACCAGCATTTTTTTATCCTCGGTCACTTCTCTGAGTGTATCGTTCACAGTGTGGGCATAATGCAGTGTATCCAATGCAGCACGGCTGCCATATACAAGCACCGAATCGGGTTCGATTGTCAGTTCCCCGTCGATCAGATAACCTGATGCCAAACTTATATATCCGTCGTATATAACGGGCAGTTTCTTTTGGTGCAGTACGGCATAGGCATAGGATACACGGGTGGGGGAGTAGCTTATCAGTTCTGAAGAAGCGAAGAGTTTTCCCCGGACCAATTGTTCGAAGTTCCGGCCCTGTATCACTTTTTCCTGTGTTCCTTTCACTATATCCCTCACATCCACTTCCAAAGAGTCGTTTCTATGAGTGAAATAGTATTTGAACATGGCGGCCCCATCGTCTTTTATACGTACATATATTTTCAACGGCAGCTCGTTTTCGAAAACGATGCTGTCGGGTACATTTACATATTTAACAGGTATAGTAAGAGTAGACTCAAATTTTTGGCGATAGACCTGCATCATCCAAAAAACTGAGGAAAGCAATACAAAAAACAAAAAAGTCAGTATCTTTTTCCATGATATATTGGTGAAAAACGATCTGACTTCTTGTATGATGATATTTCTAGTATCGCTCATATAGCTATACCTGACTTTTATGTTTCATTCAAAAGAATTATCTGTTGTTAGCCTGAGTATCAGCAGCTGAAACGTAAACAGAAGATTTTTCGATTGTAATTTTTATTCCGTCGGCGATTTCCAGCACAAATGTGGAATCGTTTACTTCTTTCACTTTTCCGTGGATACCTCCGGCAGTAACTACTTTGTCGCCTACTTTGATAGCATTACGTGCTTCCTGCAACGCTTTTTGTTTCTTTTGTTGCGGACGTATCATAAAGAAATACATGATGGCAAATAAAAGCACCATCATCACGATCATGCTACCGCTGCTACCTAATCCCAGAAAACCTCCGCCGGCAGGTGCACCACCTTCGGCTGCTTGTAATAATACATTTAATAAAGTCATAGATTCTTTAATATTTGATTTATATTATTCTTGATTTTTCTCCTTTCCTAAAAAAGCTTTACAAATATAAGCGATTATTTTGAATTAGAGTGAAGGTGAAAATATGATAAATATTATTATTTCTTAATTATCTTCTTTTCTTCCTTTAGTTCTTTTACAATTGCATCCAGAATACCGTTTATAAATGATGCACTTTTGGCTGTGCTGTACGATTTTGCTATGTCGATATATTCGTTCAGAGTTACGCTTATCGGTATGGATGGGAAACTCACTATTTCACCTATTGCTATCTGCATTATTACCATGTCCATGAGGGCGATACGTTCCGATTCCCAGTTCTTGGTATACTTATCTATCAGTTCGCGGTATTCCTTGCCATTCCAGAGGGATTCACGAAGTAATTTTACGGCGAATTCCCTGTCGGAATCATCTTTGAACATAGGAAGTAACTCCTGAGCGGCTCCCTTATTCTCTTCAAACCTTTTAATCGTTTTCAGGACAAAAGATTCGATGATTTCGATGTCGTCATTCCAGTAAAGGCTTTCATCCTCGAGCAAGGTGTATAATTCTTCATCGGTACAGATGACATGCTTGAATGTTTTGCGCCAAAACTCACGGTCGTCATCATAACTATGGGAATCACAGTCCATATATTCTTTATAGATATCCGAATTGAGGATGTTCTCAAGCATTTTACGAACGAAAGTATCGTGGTCGTACCAGGAAAAAGGCCTGTCTTTAAGATATTTATCCAATTCGAGGTTTTCTCTCAATTGAAGAATAAACTTATTGTTTAACAACCTGATGTTTGGCTTTATATCTTCTTCTGTGGGCAAAAGTTTTGACTTGCGGTTGTCGACTTTCTGGGCATAAGAGTCGGTAAGTTCAACCAAAAGTGACAGTAGATAGAAGTATAAATCGTATGATTTTTGCAGACTGAAAAGAAGCTCGTTTTCGGCTTTCCTCATGTCTGTAGTTTCACCCTGACTGTACGAAAACAGTATTTGGACAACTCTGATACGGATAAGAACGCGGTTTATCATTTCTACATTAAAATGTTTCAGGCTGCAAAATTAAACATTTTTTTCAATATAGTGAATAGAGTTAGGGTAAACCACGAAATTTATTTTTTTTGAAAGAGTTTATCTATATGATAAGCTATTAGCTATTAGCTGTTAGCTTATAGTTCTTTGACAGATTTGAATAAGTAGTAAGTTGAAAGTAATAAGCCAAGTCTTATAAGTTACAAGTTACTTCGCCTTGTGGGCAGTTACGAAATACGAAATAAGTTATTGACTGATTACTGAAAAGGGTGTAACCTTTATTACCTTTTAACTATATATTGTCAATGTATGTGAAGCTGAGTAATGGTAAATAATGGTTGTTCTTTCGTTTTGTATTTTGTTCATCTATCAATGATAGTATAAATAGATGACTTTTTAACCCTTACTATTTTCATGGGAAACATTCTAAGGCTTATCTTTGTTTTATATTTTCTAAAATCATAATTCACAATATAGATGGAACATGTAAAAAAACCGGACTGGTTGAAAATAAAACTGGGAGGTAGCGACCATTTCTCCGAAACTTTAAATATAGTAGAATCACATGGATTACATACAATTTGCACCAGCGGACGTTGCCCGAATATGGGTGAATGCTGGGGGAGGGGAACTGCCACATTTATGATCGGCGGTGATATATGTACCCGCTCATGCAAGTTCTGTAATACAAAGACCGGACGTCCACTGGCTTTGAATCCTTTCGAACCGGCAAATGTTGCCAAATCTATACAGTTGATGGGGCTTAAGCATGCTGTGATAACTTCGGTTGACAGGGACGACCTGCCGGATCAGGGGGCTCAGCACTGGGTAGATACCATCAATAAAGTACGTCAGGTGAATCCCTCTACTACTATTGAAGTATTGATTCCTGATTTTCAGGGGAAATTTGAATTTGTAGATATGGTATGCAAGGCTGCTCCGAATGTTATCTCGCATAATATGGAAACAGTAAGAAGCCTTACCCCGAAAGTACGCAGCGCGGCAAAATATGATATAAGCCTGTCAGTATTGAAGCGTATTGCAGATAATGGATTGAAAGCTAAATCGGGGATGATGGTCGGTTTGGGAGAAACTACCGACGAGATATTCCAGTTAATGGATGATCTCCGGGCATCGAATTGCTCGGTGTTGACAATCGGCCAGTATTTGCAACCATCCCGCAAGCATCTGCCTGTGGTTTCATACATTCATCCGGATGAGTTTAAGCGTTTCAAGGAAGTTGCCTTAAGCAAGGGATTCGATTATGTTGAGAGCGGCCCATTGGTTCGATCTTCTTATCATGCCGAAAACTGCTTGTAATTATGGTCAACCAGATAGAATTCTCATTACAGCCCCGAAACAGAGGCTTTCATCTGGTAACAGAAGAAATAATGGAAAACCTGCCTGCTTTACCTCAGGCAGGTTTGCTGCATCTGTTCATAAAGCATACCTCTGCAGCTCTCACCATCAATGAGAATGCCGATCCCGATGTGCGGGAGGATATGGAATCTATTTTCAATCGTCTGATACGCGAACGTGAGCCTTACTATGTTCATACTATGGAAGGTGATGACGATATGCCTGCACATGCAAAGACGACTCTTGCTGGGGTTAGTCTTACTATACCGATTACAAAGAGCCGTCTTAATATGGGTATCTGGCAGGGAATCTATCTGTGCGAGTTTCGCAACCATGGAGGCAGCCGCCATATTGTGGCTACCGTCCTAAGCTGATTACTTGCTGAAGTACAGATAATATTCGCCCGGATCCAGTGTTATTTCTTGTGTCGATTCATTTACAACCAAAGTCTTGCCGGTGAAATAATCCTGCCATGTTCCTGCCTTACCGAAGTTTACGGTTGCAGTCGTGGGTTCAATAGCGAAGTTTGCAATAGCACATACATCGCCTTCAGCCGATTTTAGCAGTATTTGCTTGAAGTTGTCGCCAATACCGATAGTATAATCAGTGGTAGAGAAAATAGAATTGGTCGTACGCAACTTGTTCATTTTGGCATATACATCATGCAAGGCTTTCCTGTTTGTATCTTCTAAATAGTCCCATTTGATTGGTTTCTTAGCTGTACGAAAGCGTCCGTCTTCATAGTCTTTTATCCACTCACCATCCTCACGGGCATTGATTGAGTAGTCATATCCCAATTCGCCAAACTGCCAGATCATCTTTGGCCCGGGAAGCGACATCAGGATAACAGCGGCAGCTTCTGTACGTGCCAGTCCGACAGGTAACTCCTGCACATTGTAAGACGGGTTGTTTGTATTGCCATACATGTTGTTTTTGAACATGATACGTTCCTCGTCGTGGCTTTCCATATAAGCCACAAGGTTTGGCTTTGTCCAGCCCCGTACCTTGTATGAAGCCCAATTGATATCTCCTTTCAGTTTTTTATTGTCTCCCATCTCATGCCCCCAACCCATGGTCACTTCGTTGAAGTTGTAGTTGATGTTACCCCAAAGATAAATTCCATAGTCGGACAGCACCTTCTCTTCACTATTATCCGCCAGATGTTCAAAGATAACGATCGCATCAGGATTACGCTTGCGGATTTCACTCACCATTCTTTTCAGTATATTAATACGGGCCTGGTCAAATGCATTGCCATCTCCTTTAGTATTGGTAAAACCTTTTGTAAAGTCGAAGCGGAAACCATCCACTTTATACTCTTTCATCCAGTATGAGCAAACACTGTCTACAAAGGCCTGAGTATATTTGCTTTCGTGATTGAAGTCGTACCCCCAGGAATAAACAGAGTTGGGAGACTCCTTATTGTACCATGGATTATCCCCTATATTATCATCATTCTCATTCTTATACATGGTGACCATAGGGCTTTGGCTATAACTGTGATTCAGTACCATATCCATAATTACGGCTATACCGTTTTGGTGGCAGGCGTCGATGAAAGCTTTATAATCGTTTGAGGTACCATATGCTTTATCGGTGGCGAAATAGAAAGACGGATTGTATCCCCAACTGTCATTCCCTTCAAACTCATTGAACGGCATGAGCTCTATCGCATTTACTCCCAGGTTCTTTATATAATCGAGTTTCTCTTGCACTCCTTTTATGCTTCGTTTCTCCGTAAAATCGCGGATAAGCACTTCATAAACAACCATGTTTTCAGGATTCTGAAGGCTAAAATCGGATATATTCCAGGAATATTTGACAGGTGAGGTATTCACTACCATAGACAGGCCGGTAGTTTTTGTAGAAGGTGTAATCAAATCCGGATATATCTCATATTCCATATTGATATACTTATCATTATTGGGATCTGATATTTTGGATGCATAAGGGTCTGCAACCCTTATTTTATTATCGATCAGATATTGGCATATGTATTCTTTGCCTTTTTCCAAACCACCGATCTTTATCCAGAAACGGTCATCCTCCTGATTCATTTTGTATGCCTCAGACACTTTCCAGTTATTGAAATCGCCGATAAGATATACTGATTGCTTACCGGGTGCGAATAATACAAAGGCTAAGGAATCGTCACTGATAATAGTTATTCCATCTCTTAGGCTCTCAGAGGCGGATGGCTGTTTCGGTACTATAATGGGATCATCATTGTCGCTACATGCTACAAATATTAATAAGAACAAGAATAAAAAATGGAACTTTTTCATGATTAAAATTAGATTGAATTATCAATAGGTAGAAGTGAATGTAAAACTAACGTAATTTATTTATGCTGGTTTTTGTTTAACTGTTTAATCGACAAATTTAGCCTGCAAACGGTTGCAGGTTAAATGATTGAAAGAGGTACATAGATATGTATGATTTGGACTATAACGATAAGTCAGGATAATAATATGTTTTGAAATGTTTGTTAGGAGCAGTTGAAATAATAGATGTATTAAATTAGAAGTAATTTATCTATAAGGTATGTTATAGCAAATGGATAATAATAAGAAAGATAAAAATTATGAGCGAAATAGTAAGAGTATAAAAGGTGCTTTTCTTACAGGCTTCTATAAACGAAATACAGAGCCTGTCAAACAGGCTCTGTATTTCTTATTTTGATACTCGAGATACTTTTTCTATTATATAGAAAGTATCTTCAGCGTATTTACCAAGTCTTGTTGTAACGGCTTATTCTTCTTGATCGCTTTTGAGAAAGGCACATTTACTATTTCGTCATTCTGTATGCCAATCATCACATTACGTTGTCCGTCCAATAACGCATCAATTGCCGCTGCACCCATTCTGCTTGCCAGAATCCGGTCGTTGGCGGTAGGAGAGCCTCCACGTTGCACATGTCCCAAAATAGTAACACGTACATCGTATTGCGGATATTCTGTTTTCACACGTTCAGCCATAGCCATTGCACCTCCGGTGATATCGCCTTCGGTTACAAGGACTAAACTACTGTTTTTGCTTTTGCGGAAACCGTTCGAGATCAAATCTCCCAACTGGTCTTGTTGCAGCATCATTTCAGGGATAATAGCTGCCTCGGCACCCGATGCAATGGCACCGTTCAGGGCAAGGAAACCACATTCACGTCCCATCACCTCTATAAAGAACAGCCGTTCGTGTGAGCTTGCAGTATCACGTATCTTATCTACAGCCTGCATAATGGTATTCAAGGCAGTATCATATCCAATGGTAAGGTCGGTACCTTGCAAGTCGTTATCAATTGTTCCGGGTAAGCCAACGATAGGATAGTTGAACTCCTGCGCAAATATACGTGCTCCGGTAAGGGAACCGTCTCCGCCGATAACTACCAATGCATCAATACCTTCTCTTTGCAGTGCTTCAAAAGCGATCTTACGACCTTCCGGCGTTTGAAATTCTTTACTACGGGCGGTTTTGAGAATTGTACCACCTTGTTGTATTATATTACTTACACTATTGGTTCTGAAAGGTTCTATTTCATCGAATATCAGCCCCTTATAACCACGCATAATACCTTTTACTTCCAGCCCGTTATAAATAGCAGCACGAGTGACAGCACGAATTGCAGCATTCATACCGGGAGCATCGCCTCCAGATGTTAAAATACCGATACACTTGATTGTAGACATAGTTTTACTAATATTTTATTCTCTTTTTTGCACGTTAAAAAATCAGGTACAAAAGTAAGAATAAAATGGCTGATTCGGTAATTTTTTAAAGCAATTTGGCTAAACTAATACCGATCTTATTTCATTTATCTTGGCTTCAACCTCTTCCATCTGCCATTTTGGTGTGGAGGTAGCACCACAAATTCCGATGGATGCAGTCTTACTTACAACATCGGGATCGATATCTGAAGGCGTGGTTATGAAATAAGAGTTTGGATTGTATTTCTTACATTCGGCAAAAAGTACTTTACCATTCGAACTCTTTTCTCCGGCTACAAAGAAGATAATATCATTTTTGGATGCAAACTCTTTGATATTCGGAATGCGGTTCGATACCTGACGGCAGATAGTGTCAAAGAATTCAAATTTGGCGTCGCCTATCATACGGCTCTGCATGATATCTATGATCTCCTGAAATCCATCGAGAGGTTTGGTCGTTTGTGAGAACAGGCATATATTTTTTGAGAAGTCGAGTTTTTCCAAATCCTCTTTCTTTTCAATGACAATTGCAGTTGATTCAGTCTGGCCTAAGAGCCCATTTACCTCGGCATGACCATTTTTTCCATAGATAACGATCTGTGTATTATTATCTTTCTCATTATCATATTTGTCGTGTATCTTTTTTTGCAGGCGAAGCACGACCGGGCATGAAGCATCGATAATTTCAATATTATTGTCCTTTGCAATCTGATATGTTGATGGCGGTTCGCCGTGTGCCCTCAATAAAACCCGGGCATCTTTCAATTTTGCAAATTCCTCGTGATTGATTGTTTTCAAGCCCAGTTGTTCAAGCCTGTCAACTTCCAGATTATTGTGGACTATATCACCAAGGCAATACAATGTGCCTCCTTTTGCGAGTTCCTCTTCCGCTTTTTTTATCGCGTTGACCACTCCAAAACAGAAACCTGATTTTGCGTCTATCTCTATATTACTCATTTAGTTTGTTGTTATTTGTTTGAACTTTTCCAGCAACCATTGCATCTGTTCATCAATGGTCATATGTGAATTGTCCAGAAGGATGGCGTCATCTGCTTTTATCAGAGGGCTTTCGGCCCGCGTCTGATCCATGTGGTCTCTGGACTTTAAATTTTCTAATACTTCATCAAAAGTTGTTTCTGTATTGCCTTTCGAACGTAATTCATCGAAGCGTCGTTGTGCCCTTATCGTTGCGTCTGCTGTGACAAAGACTTTCATTTCAGCGTTAGGAAATACAACTGTGCCGATATCTCTTCCGTCCATTACTATGCCTTTAGCCTCACCCATTTTCTGCTGTAAGGCAACCATTGCATGACGTACAAATGGAATGGCACTAACAATACTTACTTTTGAAGAAACCTCCATGCTACGAATAGCGGATTCAACTTTTTCTCCGTTAAGATATGTGTCAGGCGCTCCTGTATCTTTATTTAGATGAAATTCTATTTTTATATTCTTTATTTCGTTATGCAATTTACTTTCGTTTAGTTTACCATCTTCGAATAAATTCTGTTGTATGCAGTAAAGTGTAACCGCTCGGTACATGGCCCCGCTGTCGATGTAGATGTATCCGATTTGTTTTGCCAGGCTTTTAGCCATTGTACTTTTACCGTTCGATGAAAAACCGTCGATTGCAATAACTATTTTCTTCATATTTAATTTTAAAACATTCTATCAGACTAAATGTTTAGTCTATCCCTTATAAATTTATTTAATTATCAGAGAGCAAAGATAGCTATTTTTGGTTATTAGCTGATACCTTTCTTATTCTGATTACTAAGCACGTAATGATTCTACTCTGATGATAATTTCTATAGGTTTGATTATCTGTAGCAAAGAAATTTATTTAGTTGTTAGATGTTTTTTGTTATTAACATTATTGTTGCATGTCAATCAAAAGCTGGATTTGAGCACTTTATTTTTTTATATTTTGACCAGGAGAATAAATTTTGTAATTTTGCAGTACCAACCCGTATATGATATTTCTATCTGATATTATATACGAACGATAAAACAAATGGAGGGGGTATCCGCAAAAGGGTACTCCCTTTTTGTGTGTCTTCTTCTGAAAAAAAAGTATGTTAGAATGGCAATAAATAACTTAAATATTATGAATGAAAGAATAAAAGGTGGGCTGCTGGTATTCGTGGGGGCAGCCAGCTTTGGCCTGTTGTCTACTATTGTAAAATTTGCTTATGCTAATGGTTATACGCTAGGCGAAATTACAGGTACTCAGTCTTTTTCGGGAATGGTTATCTTATGGATGCTATATATGGTCACCAAATCGTTTAAAAGAAAAGATAAACCGGAAGAGGCAAAAGTAATAAAATCTGAGACCAGTTGGTGGAAAATTACCCTGTCAGGAACCTTTACCGGTTTGGTTGGAATATTCTACTATCAGTGTGTCAGATTGTTACCTGCATCTGTGGCTATTATTTTGCTTATGCAATATTTGTGGATAAGTATACTGATCGAAGCTATCGTATTTAAGAAAAAGCCAAGCCGGAAGCAACTGTTGCTGCTTGGCGTTGTCCTCTTAGGTACGCTTCTGGCCGGTGGAATATTCAGTCAGGAAATAATTCTTAATCTGAAAGGTATTGTCTTCGGTTTACTGGCGGCAACTTGTTATGCTATATTTCTGATGACCAGCGGGCGTGTAGGCAATGATCTTCCTGTATTGAAAAAGAGTGCATTGATGATTACCGGTTCATGTGCTATCACCTGGATTATTTTTCCTCCTATGTTTTTCTTCAACGGTATATACTGGGAAGGATTGGTCTTTTGGGGATTAATTCTGGCTTTACTTGGTACTGTTATCCCTCCGCTTCTTTTTTCGATGGGTATACCGCGTGTAGGTGTTTCTATTGGAGCCATATTAAGTGCAGTAGAATTACCTGTAGCAATTTTATCTTCGGCATTTATCCTTCACGAATCTGTAGATAATACACGGTGGGTCGGGGTTATTCTTATATTAACAGCTATTATAGCTACAAATATCAAAACAAAAGAAATTGTGAGCCAATCTTGACTAAGAGATGGTTGTGACGGGTTTGAGTACATATAACAATGAGAATATTAAAGTAATACATCATTAATGTACCAGGTTATAGAGGCTGCATATTTTCGGGGCCGGGGTTATCCAACAGGTTATCATCTTCTATAGCCGGTTTAACTTTCTTTTTTCGAAATATGATTATTAAATATGCGACCGACAGAATTGAAGTGGCGAAAAGTAGATACACCCCGCTTCCATATTTCGGAAGTTTATAGAAAAGATTGAGGGATACGACGAAGGCCAATATGCCTGCTACCATAAGAAGTATGCGTGCTGATTTCTTTTTGAGAGACAGCCATAATACGGCGCTGAAGATGCTGAGAAGAGGAACAAGATAAACTACATATGTAGTATAAACCGATTCCTTATTACGGGAGAAGAAATTAGTGACTTTTGTTACTTTCTTCTGTATGTCGGGTATATCCCAACCTACGATTTTTACCAATCCCATATCGAGCCACGGTAACGAAAATGCGATGATAAATAACAGAGCAAAGAGCAGTTCGAAAGATATGTAACGGTTTAGCTTGTCCATAATATTATAGTTCTATTTCGTCGGCGGTTATATATCCGTTTGTCATGCAATAGAATATCAATCCTGATACTGTTTTTATTCCCAGTTTGGCCGTGATATTCTTTCGGTGCGACAATACGGTGTTCAGGCTTATATTGAGTTTATCGGCCACCTCCTTATTTAGTAGTCCCAATGCTACAAGCCGGAGAACGTCCAGTTCGCGCTGCGACAAAGCCTGAGCTTTTGTTGCCTTGATAGCATGGCTAACCGATATCAGTTCCTGTAGATCTTCTACCCCTGATTCGGACAAATCAGCGATCATGGGTTTTAAAATCTTCTCCCTTATTCGGTTGTGCTTCTCCAAATCCCGTTGAAAACTGTCTATGGTAAATATAGTGGCATAGCACATGTTTTCGTTGAAGTTGCCGGATATATGTTTAATTATGATGCTTTTAAGGTCTGTAAGGAGGGCTAGGGGAGCGTCTCCTTTCATCATCCCCTGCTCAATCTGCCCGATCAGTTCGTTCTTAAACTCTGTGAACAGGCGGCTTATCAGTTTCAACTGAGGATTATTAGGGTCGCTCATAGATATAAAAGCGTTCAGATGCTTTTCCAGATTATGAAGTTGTCCGTGTATCAGGTATGCATCAGTCTGCTTTATATACGTAATTACCAGTTCGATATCGAATTTTTGAAGTTTGCGCTCAGGGAAGTAGTCCTCATTCAGAAAAGTATTGAGTATGGCCAGGAAAAACTCCGTATTGATATTTGCTTTCCTGCAAATATCGGCAATAGTACTATCTCCCAGTCCCAGCTTTATTCCGAAACGGTTTATAACGGGGATCAACTGGTGATTTTCTTCTATGATTTCCGATAAAATAAAGGATGAATCTACAAAGAGCATATACTTGATAATTTTGATAACAAAAGTACATATTTATTCTGATATCTTTTTCTAAAATCTTTATCTATATAATTTAAGAAATATAGTCTGTATTTATATCACAATCAATACATATAGATTTTAGCGATAAACCCTTAAAAACAATTTATGATAATTATCAGCCAATTGTTAAACAAATATCGGATTAAGATTGTTAAATTTGCATACACACTAAAAAACAGAAGTTTATGAAAAGGATATTTTTTACGTGTCTAACGCTCTCTGTATTACTTATTGGTAATATAAAAGCACAAAATATAAACAACGATAATAATAACAATCAAAAAACAAAAGCTATGAAATTTGAATTACCAAAGTTGCCATATGCAACAAATGCTTTAGAACCGGTTATAAGCCAACAGACTATCGAGTTACATTATGGTAAGCACCTTCAGACTTATATAACAAACCTGAATAATCTTGTTCCCGGAACAAAATTCGAGAATGCCGACCTTGAAACAATTGTAAAAGAGAGTGACGGCGCTATTTTCAACAATGCAGGACAGACATTGAATCACAATATATATTTCCTTTCTTTCAGTCCTAACGGAGGTGGTGAACCTAAAGGTAAACTTGCTGAGGCCATTAACAAAAAATGGGGTTCGTTCGAAAGCTTCAAAAAAGAATTTGTTACAGCTGGTACAGCAGTATTCGGATCGGGCTGGGTATGGCTGGCTAAAGATAACGCGGGCAACCTGGAAATTACAAAAGAGCCTAATGCCGGAAATCCTATCACAAAGGGCTTGACCCCGCTTTTGGGATTCGACGTATGGGAACATGCTTATTATCTTGATTACCAAAACCGTCGTGCAGACCATCTTGCCGAATTGTGGAAGATAATCGATTGGAGTGCAGTAGAAGCTCGTTATTAATAGATTAGTGTTTATTATATTAAAAAAGCAACCTTCCGGGGTTGCTTTTTTGCTTATATTTGTATCAGAATGTAATACTTAAATGATGAAAAAAACAGCCATACTTGCCATAGACCTGCAAAATGATTTTACCTCTCCTGCAGGCTCCCTTTTTGTGAAGGATGCTGATATAGATGTAGTCCGCATCGCAGACTTTATCCGGAAAAATCAGGCTAAAATAGATTATGTAGCTCTCACGCTCGACTCACATCAACCTATACATATAGCTCATCAAATTTATTGGAAGAATAAGGCAGGAAATCATCCGCCGTTGTTCTCCAATATTAGTGTGGCGGATGTTAAGTCGGGACTGTGGCAGGCGCAATATAACAAGGAATTAGCCATTCCATATCTGGAACAGCTTGAAGCCAAAGGCGAAGTATGTACTATATGGCCGATGCACTGTATATTAGGGACAAACGGGTGGTCTATAGACAAAGCTGTTACCGACAGCCTTGTTGAATGGGCTGTGAATAATAATAAGTCGTATGAACTGTTCTATAAGGGTTATTCGCAGTCGACCGAACATTACAGCATCTTCAGAGCGGCTGTAGAATGGGATTTCCAACCTGAAACACAATTGAATAGCAGGTTGCTGGCTAATTTAAACTCATATGACGAAGTATTGCTTATCGGAGAAGCTGCGGATTATTGTGTGGCTAACTCTCTTAATGACATCCTTGATACTTGCAGCGAACTGGCGAGGAAGACTGTAGTGCTCACAGATTGCATGTCTTGGATCAATTCTGAGAATGAAAGGGCAAAAATAATATTCGATAATGCCCGAAGAGCGGGAGTCCGTTTCGAAACAGCAGATAGCTATACCGTCTAATTCTCTTCAATCACTTCTTCAAATTTGCTTGCAGCCGGATTGTCAATAAATATTCTTTTTGCTACTTTTCCCACTACACGGGTAGATATGGCATCATATGAGCCTCCGACTACCCCGCCAATAACAGGAACGGCTTTTCCGAGTGAGGTTACTCCCTTCTCACCTGCTTTTGCAGCTAATTTGGCACTGACTTTTTCAATGGTTTTGGATATCAGTTTTTCGCTGGCCTTGATACTTACGTCCTTCAATAGCTCCTTTGCACCATTGCCTACCATGCAGATGTAAACGAGCGATTTAACCCTGTCGTCTCTGATGTCGTGTCCACCCATGTAAGCTATAGCTGCTATCATGCGTATTTGCACATAAATCACACTGGCAATATTTGCAGGAACAGTCAGAGGCATAATCATAACCCCGCCTAGCCCGGTAACAAAGCCGCTGGTTGCCGCTTTTGCTACCTGCCATTTGATAAGTGAATCTACTTGCTGGCTCAGTGTACCATCCTGATGCAGATAGCTGTTGCCAAGATCATAGGCCGAATCCACACCAGTCAGGCCGACTACTGCTTTTGAATATGCCCAGTCGAGAGTTTTGGCTATCAGTCCGTTATTTGGCTTTATATTTTGTTTTTTGTCAGTCATAATTGAAAACCTTTAAACTATTCTTTATCTAAAATAAAACAATAACTATGCCAAGTTAGGCAAAAAGAATAAAGCGTCTCATTTTCAAGAAATGAAACGCTTTAATAAAAAGTAAAATAATTTAATTCTCATTCAACAGTCTGCCGAGATCATTAGGCGTAAGATTCATTGCCACAATTACCCCGTTTTCATCAATCAGGTAATTCTTAAATCCACGTTCTAACTGATAGCGATTGTACAGTTCGGAGGAAGCATCCCCTTTGGCCAGGAACTGATACCTGGTATCAATCTTATCCATAACCAACGTTCTCTCGTACACCGACTCGCTCTTGTCAAAAGAAACCGAAACCATCCGCACCGGATACTGCTTACTCTCGATCAGATGAGACAGCAGCACATTGTCCTTGTGCGAATAGGCGTCATAAGCCGCCCAGAAGTTTACCAATACTTTTTGACCTCTAAGGTCAGACAAATTAATTTTTGTTCCTGATTCATTTACCAAATTTTTAATATCAGGCAACAGGTTTCCCGGATAAATACCTTCCGAAAGACTAGAAGTTCTTGACATATTGGATGATAAACTTATAAAGGTTATACCCGCAATCAAGAAGTACTTCAAATACTTCATAAAATAATCATTAGGTTACCACTAAAGTCTTTATCCCTCACTTCCCTCACAGAAAAGGGAAAAAGACCCTCCCAACTTTTGGGAACAGAATCAATTATCTACGCTTAGATAATTCATAATTCTGTATTTCGGGGTCAAAGATAATACAATTTCGCGAAATGTGAATAATCTGTTCTGGCTAATTATTAACAGTTGTAATTTTTACAATGCCTACGAATAGCTTATGTATTTGATAATCAATGGATGGCAACGTGATCTTTTGCACTTCTTTTTGTATTTACAACATACTTTAAATTAGTATCTGGAGACAAATAAACCCCGGTTTCTGCTATGAAACCGGGGTTTATTTTTAATATTTAAGTGTTATTTACTTGGCTACTCGTTCTAGCCATTTTATCATAAATAGCATCATAAACATTGATAAAAGACATGCTCCAATAAAAACAGACCATGTTATAGTTAAAGAGGTGCTTACATAGAGTATAACCCCAACTTGACATAATTTGTTACCTAAGGCTGTTGCTCCCAGCCAACAACCTTGCATCAATCCTTGTAATTTAGGAGGAGCTACTTTAGATACGAAAGATAATCCTAAGGGGCTAATAAATAATTCAGCAATAGTAAGAATAAAATATGTTCCAAATAATAATAGAGGGGTAACCCTTTGTGCATTGTCAAGTCCACCTATTGCTTCTACATCACTAGAGGCTGGTAATCCTATAGAACCTAAAGTCATAACAACATATGCTATAGCTGCAACTCCCATACCAATGGCAATTTTACGAGGGGCGCTCAACTCGATACCTTTAGCTTTCAACCAGCCCAAAACACCTAACATAACAGGAGTCAATAAAACAACAAATAAAGGATTCACAACCTGAAATAATTCAGCACCCTGAATAGATACCAATCCGAATAAATTGATGTTCAATGCTGTTAAGTCTGTATATTGTTGAGCAAAATATGTTAAAGTTAAACCATTCTGATGAAATGAAAACCAAAAGAAAATAACAACAGCAAAAACAGCAAAAAGAGCATACAAACGCTGCTTAACTTCGCTTGCAGACATTTCAATTTCTGCTTTTTTATCAGCAGAGTTTGCTTCAAGAACTTTCTTTTTCGCTGGGTCGGGAAAACTTTTCTTATTAATTATATATACAGTGAGAGATATCAACATTGCCACAACAGCTATGGCGAAAGCATATTGGTAACCCCTGTTAAACACTTCCAAATAATTATTAACGAATGTTGTAATTTCTGGAGTTGTCCCACCCAAGCTTGCTTTCGTAGCAAGTTCTATTAATCGCCCAGAAGCTTCCGTGGAGAGAGAACCTTCTAAATATCCATGGCAAAGAGACGGCAAATCTGCTTCATAAGAAAAATTATTCATTTTCAGCCACAAATTGCGTGCCGCTACTGCAAATATAGGAGCAAATATAGCCCCGACATTGATAAACATATAAAATAATGAGAATCCAGAATCTCTCATCTTGCTATACTTCTCATTATCATACATTTGTCCAACTAAGGCTTGTAGATTACCTTTAAAAAGTCCATTCCCAAAAGCAATTAATCCTAAAGCAAGATATGTTAGTTTTATATATAAAGATTTATCAGGAACAGGTGTTGGGGTCGGATATGCTAATACAACATACCCTAGAGCCATCAATATAATACCAATAAGAATTACCCCTTTATATTTTTTAGTTGCATCAGCGATAATTCCACCGACTAATGCTAACAGATAAATAAAAAAATAAAAAGTAGTAAATATACTTCCAGCACCTTCTTTATCAAGTCCATACTTAGACATAAGAAATAGTGTAAGAATAGCCATCATTACATAGAAGCCAAAACGCTCTCCCATATTAGATAATGAGGCTGCTAACAAGCCTTTAGGATGATTTTTAAACATAAAATTATATTTAAGATTAATATTATAAGTTATTTCATTCCTTCCTATGGTATTAAACTTTACAAAAGTAAGAAAACATACCAGATAATCGTTTTATCCAAACATATTAAAGAACATAAAACCTTGCTAACCGCATTTTTTATGCAAATAAGATAGTTTTGTTCTTATATACCAATACCCTTCTAGTAAGATGATATTCGATAGCATGGGATAATACTATTTTTTCCAGATCTTGCCCTTTACGCACCAAATTTTCCACACTATCGCGATGGGTAATACGGGTGATGTCCTGTTCTATGATCGGCCCTGCATCAAGCTCGGCTGTTACATAGTGGCTTGTAGCGCCGATAATTTTCACACCTCTCTCATATGCCGCATGATAAGGTTTTGCCCCCACAAAAGCCGGAAGGAAAGAATGGTGGATATTTATTATTTTATTAGGATATGTTTCGATGAATTTATCCGTCAATATCTGCATATAACGTGCAAGGACAATAAAATCGATTTCCTTTTCTTTCAACAGTGCCAACTGTTGAGCTTCTATTTCATCCTTATTATCCTTGTTGAGCTTTAATACATGATATTCAATACCGAAGCGTTCGGCAACCCACCGCATATCTTCGTGATTACTTATGATAAGGGGAATCTCCACATTCCATTCTCCTGCTGTGTAGCGAGCCAGTATATCGAACAGGCAATGTGACATCTTGGAAACAAAAACGGCCATACGTGGTGTATAGTCGTTGAAGTAAAGCCGGAATGTCATGTCGTACTTCTTAGCATACATCGTCTGGAAGTAATCGCTGATCTTCTCGCGGGGAATAATAAAATTGGTTAAATCCCATTCGATACGCATAAAGAACGTATTCGCCTGCTTATCCACATGTTGTTCCAGATTGATGATATTACCTCCATTTACATTGATAAAATCGGTAACGGCAGCTACCAGCCCCGGTTGGTCAGGTGAAGATATAAGTATAATTGCGTGAGCGTTGTTCATTTTAATTTATTTAGTCTTCTTCTATCACAAGATTATCGATAATAAACTCTTGTCTCTCAGGAGTGTTCTTACCCATGTAGAAATTGAGCATATTATTCACTAAGTCTTCTTTCTTCATTGTTACCCGGTCGAGGCGCATATCTTTCCCTATGAAATGTACAAATTCGTCCGGTGATATTTCACCCAGACCTTTAAAGCGGGTTATCTCAGGATTTGCACCCAATTTACTGATGGCAGCAATTCGTTCTTCCTCGGTATAGCAGTAGAATGTCTCTTTCTTGTTGCGCACGCGGAAAAGTGGTGTTTGCAATATATATACGTGATTCTTCTTTATCAAATCCGGAAAGAATTGCAAAAAGAAAGTAAGTATCAGCAAACGGATATGCATACCATCCGTATCAGCATCGGTAGCAACTATTATCTTATTGTAGCGTAGCCCGTCCAGTCCGTCTTCGATATTCAGAGCAGCTTGCAACAGGTTGAATTCTTCATTCTCATATACAATCTTCTTTGTCAATCCGAAACTGTTCAATGGCTTTCCACGAAGGCTGAATACCGCTTGTAGATTCGGATTACGGCTCTTTGTGATAGACCCGCTGGCGGAATCCCCTTCGGTAATAAAAATACTGGTTTCATCCAGATTATCGCCCTTGGTATCGTTATAATGAATGCGACAGTCGCGCAATTTTTTATTATGCAGATTGGCTTTTTTTGCACGTTCACGGGCCAGCTTAGTTACCCCTGCGATAGCCTTACGTTCTTTCTCCGAGTCAAGAATCTTTTTAAGTAACGTCTCCGATACATCGGAATGTTTATGCAGGTAGTTATCCAATTCCTTTTTGAGGAAGTCCCCGATAAATTTCTGTACAGAAGGCCCACCCGGTCCCATATCTTTTGATCCCAGCTTCGTTTTGGTCTGGGATTCGAATACTGGTTCTTCAACCTTTATACTGATAGCCGCTACAATACCGCTACGGATATCAGCATAATCGAAATTCTTATTATAGTATTCTTTGACTACACGGGATAATGATTCACGGAATGCAGACTGATGTGTTCCTCCCTGTGTGGTATGTTGTCCGTTTACGAACGAATAATATTCTTCCCCGTATTGGTCGGTATGGGTAATAACGACTTCTATATCTTCATCCTTCAAATGAATGATGGGATACAGTGCTTCGGAGGTCATGTTCTCATTCAGGAGATCTACCAGCCCGTTTTTGGAAAAGAATTTCTTACCATTATAAATTATGGTAAGTCCGGTATTAAGGAATACATAGTTCTTGAGAAGGCTCTCTACATAATCGTCTCTGAAATTATAATTTGTAAAAATCGTATTATCAGGAATAAACTCAATTAATGTACCGTTTTCTTCTGTTGTATCGTGTATTTTATCCTCTTTGGTTACAATCGCTTTGCTGTATTCAACAGATGTTGTTTGTCTATCGCGAAAGCTCTGAATCTGGAAAAATGAAGAAAGTGCATTTACGGCCTTTATACCTACCCCATTCAGTCCTACCGACTTTTTAAAAGCCTTAGAGTCATATTTGGCTCCGGTATTCATTTTCGATGATACATCTTTCACTTTACCCAATGGGACTCCACGTCCGTGGTCACGCACTCTGACAACACCTTCTTCGATAGCAACATCGATAGTCTTGCCATAGCCCATCATGTATTCATCAATAGAGTTATCCAGTACTTCCTTCAGTAGTACATAGATACCATCATCGGCAGACGAGCCGTCGCCCAACTTACCAATATACATCCCCGGACGGCGGCGGATATGTTCCTGCCAGTCGAGGGTTTTAATATCATCATCGGAATAATTAACTTCGGGTAATTCGATCTTCTCTTCTTCCATAAACTTTTTAAAAATCTCTAGTAATGAAAAACGCAGTGTAAAATTATAAAAAATTCTTCGGAAGAAAAAGTTAAAGTGGCACCCCTCATCCTCAATTTAGATGTTTTATATAAGCCCGGCGCATCTTATGATTCTCAGCATTAAAGCCGTCCCATAATGAGGCTACTTTATTATTCATTTCCAGTTCAGGATTGGATTCGGCGAATTGAAAACCACATTTGTATGCCGACGGTATAAAGTCATTAAATATAATCGCGTTTACTCCTTTCCCCTGATATTCAGGAGCAATTCCTATCAAGAGGAGGTCTATAACCGGATTCTTTTTGCTCTTCAGATCTTTCAGCAGGTGGTACCATCCGAAAGGGAATAGTTTTCCACGCGACTTAATTAATCCTCTGGATAAACTTGGCATTCCTATACCAAAGCCTACAACTTCATCCGTTTCTTCTTTTATAATTATAGATACAATATCCCAACGTAAAAGAGGTACGTACATTTTTACATAATGAT
The DNA here is from genome assembly GCF_000213555.1 of Dysgonomonas gadei ATCC BAA-286. GTDB lineage: Bacteria > Bacteroidota > Bacteroidia > Bacteroidales > Dysgonomonadaceae > Dysgonomonas > Dysgonomonas gadei. The sequence goes on along the minus strand of NZ_GL891982.1, from coordinate 353,406 downwards.
CTATCTGCTTCTGGGTTAAAGGAGCAAAGCCATACAGGGGTTTATAGGCCTCGTTCATCAACTTGAACAATCTGTCTACATATGGGGCGATTTGCTTCAGATTCTTAAATTTAAGAACTTTCAAACCATAACGTGTGGCTACCATATTGGCTATTCGCTGATGCCTTTCAGGTACTGCATCAGGCACAGGAATCCTGTATTCATTCCAGTCCGCTTCTTTCTCGAAGCCCAATCGCTCAAGTTGTGTCACATAATATGGATAACTATATTTAGTGGCCATAGTACTCACCTGATCAAACCCTTTTATAAGCATACCTTCGGGATCGAGATCGGTAAATCCCATAGGACCTACTATGGCATCCATACCCTTATCTTTTACCCATTTTATCGCTGCTGCGAATAAAGCATCTACGACCTCATTATCATCTATAAAATCGGCAAGACTGAAACGCGCGTGCTTTTCGTTCCATACTTCATTGGCTTTATGATTGATGATCGCCGCAATCCTACCCACAATCTTATTCTCCTTATAGGCCAGGAACATCTGCATTTCGCAAAAGTCAAATGCCGGATTTTTCTTTGTGTTCAGGGTATCCAACTCGTCCAATATCAGGGAAGGCACATAATACGGACAATCTTTATATAATTTTATAGGGAATTTCACAAAGGCCTTCTTGAGTGCCTTGTCGTCTTCTTTTACTTCTCTAATTACTATAGACATACTTCAATTTCTGATTCTAAGGTCTCAGACCTATTTATTGCTTTGGTAAGTATAACAACTAATGTAAATTATCACTCGAAAGTATATTGTTAAATATCTTCCGTTCTTATTTGGGCGTAAAGATAATATTTTATATGATGAGTTATAAATTATAAATTATGAATTAGCTTCTGTTAACTGACACCTCACCAAATCAACTCATTCTCAGATACAATATAATCCATTTTTACATCATTTCTGTCTGCCGGTATTTCATCGAACAGCTGGAATTCGAAGCATATTCCCAACTTAGGCACTTTTACTTTGGGTAAAAAACGATCGTAATAAGCTTTTCCTCTGCCCAGACGATTCATTTTCCGATCAAATGCCACCCCGGGAATTATTATCAGGTCAACCTTTTTATAATCGGTGTAATTTTCACCCACAGGCTCCATAATGCCAAATGCCGATTGCTGAAAACAGGTGTTGGATGTGCATCTCCTGAAAACCATTTCATCTTTTTCAATCACCGGGAGATAAAAATCTTTCTCCGAGCTCCATTTACGGATAAAATCGAAGGTTTGCACCTCGTCTTCCAGACTATTATATATAAATATCGTTTTCGATTCCTGAAATATTCCGGTTAATTCAAGAACTGATAATACTTCCAGTGAACGATAATGAAGTTCATCAGATGTACATTTTTTTTTGAGTATGGAAATCTCTTTTCGTAATTTATCTTTCGCTTGTTGTATATTACTCATCCTTTTTAGACTATTGAAGCTGAAAAATAATATATCATAATTCAGCTTGATATAGAAATATCAGACAAAAATACATTTCTTCAGTAATATTATCCTATTTTTGATGCTGAAAATAAGAAATATCCTAAAAAACAACGAATAATAGCAATGAATTCCGTTTTCAAGTTCTTTCAGAAACCGATTTTCTATGATAAGCGTCTGATATTTATCTTATGGATTGGTGCTGCTTTGGTCGCAGGGCTGGGACATCTGAACAAAGCCAATAATTACCAGATATTCAAGTATGTATTCTATCATACAATCGAGCAGGTGAACCTGTACGCCGAATATCCTGATAAATATTTTGATTCGAACCATTACGGACCATTATTCAGTATTGTAATAGCGCCCTTTGCCCTACTGCCTGATTTCCTCGGAATACCTTTGTGGGAAATGTTAATTGCGGCTACATTACTAGTCGCGATCTATAAACTTCCGATGTCGTGGAAAGGCAAAGTTATCATCTATTGGATTGCCATACTCGAGGTATATCTGAATGCGACTAACAGTCAGACTAATACGCTTATAGCTGCGTTGATAATCGGATCTTTCATTTGCATCAAGTCGGAAAAGGACTTTTGGGCAGCCTGTTTTATTATGCTGGGACTATTTATAAAACTGTATGGTATTGTAGGATTGGCATTCTTCTTTTTCTCAAAACATAAGCCAAAACTTATCGGATATTTATTCTTATGGGGGATCATTTTCTTCATTTTGCCAATGATCATATCTTCACCCCAGTTTATAGTACAAAGCTATGCCGACTGGTACGAATCGCTGATGTTGAAGAATACATTAAATGCCGGCTCCGTTTATCAGAATATATCGGCAATAGGTTTGGTGCAACGAGTTTCAGGGCTAACATTTTCAAATCTGATTATTCTGATTCCCGCCGTCATTTTGTTTGCTTTACAATATATACCGGTAAAGGAATACAGAAACCCGGTTTATCAATACGGCCTTTTAGCTTCTACACTTATCTTTATCGTCTTATTCAGTACCGGCTCCGAAAACAGCACTTACATCATAGCTGTAACCGGGGTTGCGATTTGGTTTCTGATACAGAAGAAGCCCCTGAATAAATACCTGCTTGCCTTATTTGTATTCACTCTGTTTTTAACTCTTTTCGCTAATTCGGACATAATTCCGGCCTTTATCAGGAGGGAGATTATAAGGCCATATTCACTAAAAGCTCTCCCGAGCCTGTTGGTATGGTTCGTGTTGGTTTATCAGCTTGTAACATTCCGGAGAGCATCCGGGAAAGCATTATCAAGCGGGTATCTGACAGCAAATGAAACAGAGAAACGAATGAACCCATAAAAAAAGCATGAGTTAATATCTCATGCTTCTCTTATTATTCTATTTATATTGCTCGTTCTTTATTGCTTCGGGAGTTGCCTTATTTGCTTTGAGCAGTTTTATAGCTTCCTTCATTATCAGGTCGTCTTTCTGTGCTACCGGATAGTATGCATCTTCTCCGAAGATGTTCCGCAGGATAATTGCTTCCATTTGTGCTTGCAGCAGCCTTCTGGATTCTTCGATCAGGTATGGCTGGCGACGTATTCCTTTATTATATGCATACTCTACCAGATAATCTACAATTGGTTGCGCAGCCAGGTATTTATGAGCCTCCTGCCATGTCTTATACCCTTTCAACTTATCCCTGTTCTTGGCTGAATAAACAAAAGAGTATTCCCGCATCATACCGCTGTTAGCCACTTTCAGATAATAAGAGTTGATTCCTACCGTATCGCGGGGGACAAATACATCGGCCAATATACCGTCATCACCATATACAGGACGTCCCGCTAAAGTATGGAACAATGGAAGGTTATCGAGTTTTATACTGTCCCTGTTCGAGAATTCTCCTCTGTTGTACCTGTTTAGTATATCCATATCATAGTCCGTACGATCACCTTTTTTATATGCTTTTTGGATACATCTTCCAGAAGGAGTATGATAACGGGCGATAGTCAATTGTAAAGCCGACCCGTCTTTAAACATAAACCTGTTTTGTACAAGGCCTTTTCCGAATGAGCGGCGACCGACAATCAGGCCTCTGTCGTTATCCTGCATGGCTCCGGCAAAGATCTCACTGGCAGAAGCGCTTCCTTCGTCAATAAGAACGATCAGCTGGTTATCCTTGCATGTGCCCGAACCATCGGCAAATACATTTTCGCGGGGATAAGCACGGCCTTCGGTATAGACAATCATATTTCCGTTTGCAAGGAATTCATTCGTCATCATTATTGCCGCACCCATATAGCCACCTGTATTCTGTTGGAGATCTACAATGAATGATTCACATCCCAGACTTTTCAGTTTTGCAATAGCCGTAATGAATTCATTGTAAGTAGTACTACCAAATTTCGTAACTTTGATATATCCTATTTTATCATCTATCATGTATGATACCGGAACTGTCTTTACAGGTACATCGGCGCGAGTAACTTCAAATTCGATGAGGTCGGGGCTTGTATCCCTTTTTATCTTTATCTTAACTTTGGTATCTTTCTTTCCTCGTAATGTTTTGAATACCTTCTCTTCGCTAAGTCCTTTTCCTACAAAAAGGCTATCGTTGACATATACCAGCCTGTCGCCGGGAATAATGCCTACTGCCTCAGATGGCCCTCCTGGTATAACGTTCACGATGTTTACCGTATCGTTCTTGATAAGGAATTCTACTCCAACCCCGCTGAAGTGACCTTCCAGTTCATCGCCGCTATATGCCATATTTTCTGCCGAAATGTATACAGAGTGGGGGTCTAGTCCGGCCAAAATCGTAGGAATAGCATCTTCCACCAATTCATTTACGTTGACAGTATCTACATACGACTTATTTACATATTCAAATATAGTCTCCAGCTTATTGCTACCTCCGAATATTTTCCGTACAGGGGTAAACACAGAAAATAAATTACCAATGAGAATCCCTACAGCGATACTCAATGCGATGCACAAAGGCAGCCAAATATATATCCTTTTACTTTTCATTTATTCTATGACTCTATTAAGGTCTCAGACCTGTTTATTATTTTTATATCTGCAACAGCAATAGCCGACCATGACTAAACAATGTTGCATTAAATGCTTTTTTAGTGATTCTTTTCCGTTTCGTCCATTTCGATAAGAACAACTTCAATTCCGGCACGCTCCAGTAATGCCGCACCGTCACTGCGCCGGTATTTTTGGTTGTAAACAACGCGTTTGATACCTGCCTGGATAATTAATTTAGCACATTCGATACAGGGAGATGTCGTTACATACATCGTTGCACCCATACTGCTATTATGTGAGCATGCTACTTTGGTTATGGCATTGGCCTCGGCATGTAGAACATACGGCTTGGTCTCATTGTTCTCATCTTCGCAGATATTTTCAAAACCGGCCGGAGTACCGTTATATCCATCCGATATAATCATTTTATCCTTAACAATTAATGCCCCGACTTTTCTGCGTACGCAATATGAATTTTCAGCCCAGATAGCCGCCATTCTCATATAACGTTCATCCAGCAACTGTTGTTTGTTTTTAGTCATATATTTCACCTCATTTTCGAAGCACAAAGATAATGAAAAGTTCACGATATGTTATTATAAGCGTGTTTTTTATCAGAAATTCATATCCGATAAAACGATGGTTCTAAGTTGTTCATTTTTCTGCATTAAGACATGTAAATTATGATACGGTATGCAGCTAAGAATATGTTTTATATCAATCAGGAATTAAAATGATTTTGTTCGTATGTCGAATGTTTGGGCTTAGCGAAGCTGTATGAGTAAACAAAAAAGCAGGAGTCTAATAAAACTCCTGCTTTTATACTATCTTAAAAAGTTATTATTACATATTTGTTTTCAAAAACTTAATTACTTTCTCATACAGATAAGTACGGTTAGCCGCACCCCGTATCGAATGGTCCTTGTCTGTAAATACAAACATATCGAATTGCTTGTTTGCTTTTACCAGAGCAGCCGCATAATCCATAGTATTCTGGAAATGTACATTATCATCTGCCGAACCGTGTATCAATAATAGATTTCCTTCCAGCTTATTTGCAAAATTGACAGGCGAACCGGCTTCATATCCGGTATTGTTCTGCTGAGGTGTACGCATAAAACGTTCAGTATAAACCGAGTCATAGAAGCGCCAGTCGGTTACAGGTGCAATTGCCACTCCGGCTTTAAATGTGCCGTTACCGTGGCTCATACTCATCAGTACATTATATCCTCCGTAACTCCATCCCCAGATTGCCATTTTGCTGCCGTCGATATATGGAAGTGTGGCAAAGTATTTAGCGGCAGCCACCTGGTCGTCCGATTCATAAATACCCAGATTCATATAGGTACATTTGCGGAATTCTTCACCTCTGGCTCCTGTGCCGCGTCCGTCCACACAGGCTACTATAAAGCCCTGAGTGGTCAGGTAATCAGTCCAGTCCATACCATAACGATCCTGTACCTGCTGCGAGTCCGGCCCGCTATATTGTACCATAACCAGCGGATATTTACGGGATGGATTAAAGTCGGCAGGTTTCATTATATATGCGTTCAAATCCCTGCCATCAGCCGATTTTACAGTTATAAACTCTTTCTTGGGAAGAGTCATCGATGCCAGAGTCTTGCTTAGGGCGGCATTATCCTCGAGTACCCGAAGTTCTTTGCCTGTGGCGTCATGCACAGTGGTTATCTTAGGTGTAGATGCGTTGGAATAGCTGTTGATATAATATTTACCGTTTTCACTGAATGTCGCTTCGTTTGTGCCTTGTTTAGCCGATAGCTTTGTTTTGATGCCTTTCACCATATCTACTTTATAAATGGCTCGTTGCAAGGGACTTTCTTCCGCAGCTTCGTAAAATACAGCTTTTGTAACAGGGTCTACGGCAAGCAGGCCGGTTACATCGTAATTGCCAGAAGTCAGTTGTTTCTGCATTACACCTGTATTGTCGTACAGATAGATATGGGCGTAGCCGCTTCTTTCGCTGACATATGTAAACTGATTTCCAAAGAAGTGTATTGTATTCAACGATTGGGAATCTACATAACGGCTATTCACTTCGTTCAGTACCGAGCGGGGAACGGCAGAACGGGCGTTGGTGAAGAACATCTCAAATTTATTCTGGTCACGGTTCAGAGTCATAATAGCCAGTTCGTCACCCGTAGGAAGAAATTCTATACGCGGGATGTACTCCGTACTTTCAGGAATATTCATTTTGCGGATAGTCTTGGCATCTATATCGAACACATTACATGTTACCTTTGAGTTTTGTTCTCCTGCTTTCGGATATTTGAATGTAAACAGCGATGGGTACAACTGATTGCCATACATCTGCATAGAATATTGCGGTACGGCGGTTTCATCGAAACGGACAAAAGCCAATAAGCCTCCGTCGGCCGAAAAATCCATCAGTCTGGTAGTTCCGAATTCTTCTTCGTATACCCAATCGGTACCTCCGTTGATAATTTTATTTATTTCACCGTCTTTGGTTACCTGCGATTCCGTATCGTAATCGAATTTAGCCAGCCAGATATTATTGTCTATCACATAAGCAAGCATACGTCCGTCGCGGGAGAATACCGGGACAGATTGTTTGCTTTTGTTTTCGGTCAGTTTGCGCACCAGATTGCGGCGCACATCATAGTAATAATAATTTGCTTTGAAAGAATGGCGGTATATGGACTCGGAATCATTGTATACGACCAATCGTTTTTCGTCAGGGCTTATGAGAAAACCCTGAAATGAGTCGAATGTACAATCCCTGGCTTTTTTTACATTAAAAATCGTATCGGTAGGCAATCCTGTTTTATACGAATATTTGATAATCATTTTATTGTCCCTGTCGGCCTGAAAATATGATTCTCCGTCAGCTGACGATGTTACAGGTTGTACGCCACGCGCGTAATATTTTCCTGCATTAATATCCCTGAGGTCTAAACGTTGCGCATGGGCTGAAGTAAAGAGTAAGCCTGCAAGCAGCAATCCAAAAATATTTTTCATTCTTTTTGTATTTTTATTTATTGCAAATATACCGATTTTTGTAAGAGTGGTATTTAGAGCCTGTTTAAATTTTCCACGAATATTTTTCTATGAGTATTTTTCAGTTTTTCTTCGTTCATTTTTAGTCTCTTTTTGTCCGATTTACCCTTTTGTTCAACTCTAATAGCTCGCTATTATCGTTTTTCAAAAGAATAAATCAGCCTGAAAATAGTCCTAAAAATGGAAACGAGCAAAATTTAAACAGGTTCTTATTTACGTCTAAAGAATCTTTAATGGGTTATTTACTTCCAATCCATGTGAGCTTATGCCACAATCTTTCCAGCGGACCTTGCCTGTGGCTTTTTAGCCACCATTTACACAATTGTACTTGTAAGAAGAAAGTTACCAATCCTATAAGCAGGCTTAATGCATATCCGCAATAAGGGGCAAGGTAAAGTCCGATAGGAAAATAAATCAAAGCTCCGGTAATAGATTGTGTGATATAATTGGAAAGACTCATTTTTCCGTATAGACGCAGGTTTGAAACCTTATTCCGGAATTTTTCCTTTTGATATAGCAGTACAAATGAGGATACCAGTACAAAAGTGAACGCAAGCTTTTGCCACATATCCAATAATACAGCTATGCTCTGTTTTATTATCGCGTTGTCGCTGGCCGACAATTCCACCCAAAGCTGATACAGCGGGGCGAATAGAATAGCTGAAATAATTAGTGTCTTAATCCAGAATTTAATATTGCTATCGGATGAGATAAACAGTTTTTTTCTTCCGATAAGGAATCCGAGCAGAAAAAGTCCTGCGGTTTGCAGGAAGCGCCCTGCACCTATGGCCCAGAAAAGGCTAGCTTTTTGTCCGAGTGTGATGTTTCCCCAAAGGAATTCACCCCAGTTGCCGCTTTTTGTATATTCTGCCACTTCTCCGTACATCTTGCCTACTCCGAGATCGGGCAGTGTATATGCCGGATTGAGCAGGCTGGCGATATAATGGAACACCTCGATGGGCTGGCATAGAAAAATAATAGCAGTGATCAGTATAGCTTTTTCGCTCCAGTTGCGGACAATGAAAAGGAAAATACCGACTATGGAAAATAATAATAAAACATCTCCGGCAGGAAAGAATGCGGCGTTTAACGTGGCAAAGGCTGTCAGCAGTAGCAATCGCCAAAGAAAGCGATATCCGAAATCCTTACCTTTGGCCTGTTGGTTTACCAATTGGATGTAGAATGTAAAGCCAAACAGCAAAGCAAAGATGGCGTATGATTTGCCTGCAAAAAGAGTAAATATTATACTGAAAACAGCTTTATCCAGAATATTCAGCCATTCGGGTTGCGATAGAGGATCGGGATATACAGGAAAAATGAAATGCTCAAGGCTGTGTACAAGTAAGATTGCCATAACAGCAAATCCACGGAGAGCATCAACAACTTCTATACGGGGCATTTTCGATAAAGGAGATTGTTCCATAATTGTTTTCTGGTATTATATTGTAATTTAGTGCATAAAAATACACTAAATTGCTTATAGAATCATATTCCTGAAATAAAAAAGAACCGGCTTTCGCCGATTCTTTTATGTTTTTTAAACAAAAACGAGTTTGCTTTATTCTTTTTCTTTATACCATTTATACAAACTTCCGTCTACAAACTGGAAATACCATTCATTCTTGAATTTGTCTTTGTACATGATAGTTTGGTTGTTATTGTCTTTCTGTTCAACCACAGTGTATTTGTCACCCATCAATGTCACAATTTGCTGGGGAGTCATACCCAACTGAACTTGTTTGAGCTGAGTGTTGTAAGCAGTACCGCATGCTGTAAGCATTGCCGCTGCAAATAAAACGAAAAGAAGTTTTTTCATAATTGATATAGTTTGTATTTATTTTACTTGATAAACAACCATTCACGGGTATAAGTTCACCGAAACATTTTCAGAGACAAAATTACATTAAAAACCGATAGCTCGGTTGTTTTTTCAATTAAGTTAGAAACGGAATTATAAAGGATTTATTGTTAAAGGCTCTAAATAACTGTCAGGAAATTTCTCAACAGACTTAAAAAATAATTATCTATATAATTAGAGCTGATAGCCGTTGGCTGTTAGCTGATAGTTCTTTGAAGTATTGGGATAAGTAGTAAGTTTTAGGTACTAAGTTGAAAGTTATATGAGATACGAGTAAACAAGACACGAGATACAAGTTGCTAACTGACGACTGTTCACTGGTGAGAGTCTTCGCTCTGCTCAGCAAGCTAATTCTTAATTGTTTTCCGTGTTACCTCTGTTACTTTTTATTTTTAAACACGGAGTAAAAGGAGTAACACGGAGTTTTTAGAAGAAAAAGTGACAATAAAAATTGTGTGAAAAGTCGTCAGGTTTGTCAGGTTTTGTACATAAGCTATCGGCTAAAAGCTATCAGCTAATAGCTAAAAATGTGTTTCCTTTGTTACCTTTTAACTATATATAGTTAATGAAAGTAAAAGAAACAAGATAAAAATAGCAAAAAAGTGTCAGATATGTCAGGTTTTAACATTGTATAGTCAATAAATGTATATTCGATCAATAGTTACAACTCCTAAATTTCGTATTTGCTAATTTAATTGGTACATCGGCATATTAGATAATTAGCACATTAATTTTACCTTTGTATTACTCATAAAAACAGAGCCGATTAAATGATTCCATTTCTATATAATGTCGCTCAGGCATACTATAAGTCTTACGGTCAGGATATAAGCCGTTATACGTTTGTATTTCCTAACCGCAGGGCAGGGATATTTTTTCAGCACTATTTGTCACAAATAGCCGGACGCCCGATTTTTTCTCCCGAAATACTGACTGTTACCGACCTTTTCGAAAAATTGAGTCCTTATAAGAAAGCCGACCGGATCGAGATGCTTTTCTTATTGTATGATATCTATATACGGGTAAGTTCGTCAACGGAGACTTTCGATGAGTTCCTCTATTGGGGTGAAATGCTGTTGAATGACTTTGACGATGTGGATAAATATCTGGTAGATGCACAGCAACTATTTCGTAATATACATGACCTGAAAGAGATCGATGCCGGGTTCGATTATCTTACCGAAAGCCAGATAGAAGCTATCCGCCGCTTTTGGTCCAATTTTCTTCCAATAGGGGAGAATGATAAGAAAAAGGACTTTTTGGAAATGTGGGAGGTACTTTTCCAATTGTACACATCTTTGCGTGAGCAGCTCCATAACAAGGGTATGGCATATGAAGGAATGATTTTCCGTGATGTGACCGAGCGCTTGGCGAATAATATAGATTATAAGCTTCCTTTCGAAAAAGTAATCTTTGTGGGGTTGAATGGGCACAGTAAATCGGAAGAAACACTTTTGAAATATTTGCACAAACGAAAAATCGCTGATTTTTACTGGGATTATTCCTCTCCATTGGTTCGTGACCCGCAAAACAAAGCCTCATTCTTTATAGACAGGAATAAGATGCTTTTCCCTACACAGCTGACTTTAGAGCCGGAAGAATTGAGTCTGGATCTGCCTGTAGTTGAGGTGATAGGTATTCCTTCGGCTGTAGGACAGGCTAAATATGTGCATACTATCATCAAGTCATTGATGGATGAGCAACAGATTACTTCGTCTACTCAAGCGATGAATACAGCTTTGGTGTTGCCTGACGAAAACCTGCTGCTGCCGGCATTATATTCCATCCCCGGAGAGATAGATAAGATCAATGTAACAATGGGCTACAGCCTCGGCAATAGTTCTATTTCGGGATTGATGGAGCATGTGTTTGAATTGCAGCGTAATATACGCAGATCGGAAAATTATACGGGGTTTTATTACAAGCCGGTGCTGGCGATACTCAACCACCGCTATATAACCAATGTGGCAAGTGACGAAGCCAAAGTGTTGCGGACAAATATTATCCAATATAATAAAACAACGGTTTCATCCCAGGACTTACAGAGTCACCCTCTTTTCCAACTCATTTTCAGGCCAGTGTTCAACTGGCAGGATATACCTTACTATTTACAGTCGATACTATCGACATTAAATACAACATTATCCGTGAATGAGAAAAACGAAGAAAAAGATGAGGATATAAATGCACGTTCTATCGATATCGAATGCGAATTTATTGTAGAGTATTATAAGACGATAAACAAGATGGACGAAGCTCTTAGAAATGTTTTGCCCGAAATGTCGGTAGATACTTATTTCAAACTGTTGCGGAAACTGATTGTCGGTATTAGTGTGCCTTTCAGGGGGGAGCCTCTGTCGGGCTTGCAGATAATGGGCGTATTGGAGACACGCGCCCTCGATTTCGATAACCTGATTATCCTGTCGATGAATGAAGGTATATTTCCGTTGAAGAAGGCCGCCAGTTCGTTCATCCCATATAATTTGCGTAAAGGTTTCGACCTGCCTACATATGAGCATCAGGACAGTATCTTTTCCTATCATTTTTACAGGATGATAAACAGGGCAAAGCGTATTTATCTGCTTTATGATACCCGTACCGAAGGTTTGCAGACTGGTGAAGTCAGTCGCTACTATAACCAGATAAAGCATTTATATAACGACTCATTCGATATCCGTGAGAAACTTGCTGTATATAAAGTGTCGTCTACCGAAAGCCTTGCCATTTCAATACAGAAAACGCCCCAGATAATGGAAAAGATGAATGTTTTTCTGCAAGGCGGGGATAAACGATTGTCGGCCAGTTCTATTAATACATACCTGAATTGCCCGTTACAATTCTATTTTTCCGTAGTGGAGAATATGGAAGAAGAGGACGAGATCGCGGAAACTATTGAAGCCAGTACATTCGGAACTATATTTCACTCTATCATGGAATGGTTGTACGAGCCGTTTAAAGGCAAAATGATAACAGCCGATTTGCTTCACAATATCAGTAAAAACAATAAGTTGCTGACAGAAATGATAGAACGGTCGTTTGCCGAAAACTATTTTAAGAGTGAAAAAGTAAAACGGCTGACAGGTCAGAACTATCTGACAGGTGAAGTTTTACGCAAATATATCAGACAGGTGCTGGCCACTGACGCTAAGCTTACGCCTTTCATTTATATAGACTCGGAAGAGCGCATTAAAAAAGATTATCCCCTGCCTTCGGGTAAAGTAGTCTCGCTGAAAGGCATTATCGACCGTGTGGATGAGGTGAGTGGTCATACCCGTATTATCGACTACAAGACGGGAAAAGGTGTGCTTCGCTATAAGGAAATGAAGGATTTGTTCGACAAAGAGATGAAAGATCGTCCGAAGGCTGTTATGCAGGTGTTCATGTACTCACACCTGTATATGCTCGACCACCCCGATAAAATACTGGAACCGGGGATTTATTACTTACGAAATCTTTTCGATACTAAGTTCGACCCTGATGTGATCAGTAAGTCGGGTAGGGGAGACGGTCGTATCACCGATTTTTCGGAATACAGGCCGGAATTTACAGGATATTTTGATGCCTGCCTAGAAGAGATATTCGATCCTCAGGTGCCGTTTGGTCAGACGCCGACAGGCGAGGCATGCAAATGGTGTATATTTACGAATATATGCAAGAAGTAGGATTATAGGTACTTCTTTTATATTGGTATTTTTTCTTCCAGAACAGAGTTTCCGGGTTTATTATAATAAGTGCACGTTTTAGCTAGTATATCTACTGTCCATTTGGCTATTCCTGCTTCTGCTGAATCCCTGCAAAAAGTCAAATAGTCAGTTTTTCCTTGCTGATGGGCTTTTAAATGATATTTGAATTTTTCACTAAGTGTTTCAGGTGAAATATGCAAATCTGTATACTCGTCATTCGACACAATGGTATAATCATCTTTTCCGATATATTCAGCATGTCCGTCATAGACATAAATACTATATCTTAAAACTCCGAGGGATAATAATTCTTTGACGTATTGCGGAAAATCAGCGCCGCTTTTCACTTTTGAATGGGCTTCCTTTATTTGGGCTAATGTGAACATAGTATCCGGTTTTATTGATTAGATATGGATAGAACAATGATTTGGAGTGTAAAGTTTTATCGGCGGGAAAAACAACTGATTATTTGATTGTATTTCTTTCAGTGGAATACCTTATAGAATTATTGAACGAGTTTATTGAGGATTGGAAAGAATTTATGAAATTTATAGATGGTTTCACTCTATTAGAAAAAAACGTAAGTCTATGGAAAGTCACGCGGAAAAATTATTTCTACTCATTGTATTTATATTAACAATTTTCATTGCATGTACATCCGATGAAAATAAGTCCATCCCAACTATCATTGAAACACCATATGTATACATTGAAATAGATACAGTTTATTTAGAAACAGAGTTGGATTTATATAGTAGCTTCAAGTATGAAAACAAAATCTACGTATATTTTTATCAAAAAGGGTTCTGCAAAATAGCAGTTTTTAACAACAATGGGCAATTCGATAAAGTGATAGAGTTTCCGAAAGAAATAGATAAAGATTGGAGGTTAGACTATATAGCAATAGATAAGGGTTTATTTGTAATCGAAGAACATAAAAATACAACAATACATCTTCTTAATAAAAAAGGAAATAGACTACAACTTTCCGATATTGACGAAATGCCAATATATGATGATGATAAATATTCTGTTTATAGAACTTATCATGGAGAATGGGGCGGAATGGTATATTTTAGAAATAAAAATACGAATAGAATTTATCGCGGATACTCTAATAAAGTAATTAATGTGACTAAATTTCAAGATAGTTATTATGTTACAAGCTATTTAGGGCATATGATGGGACATTCTCAAATAGTGAAGATAGACGAACCTACGAAAATGCAGGAATACAATGGCTTTATATCTGACCTTATAAATAATCGAGCAGAATCAAGTGAAGAAGAACGTTATGTTTTTGATGGAATAAAAATTCTTCTTGACACATTTGAACTTCGTTCAGTAGGCTCATTTATACACAAAAACAGATTATTACAACTATGGAATGAATATCCCTCCTCGAATAAATTATATTTTACCGAACAAATAGAAGAGAAATCAATATGTAGACATATATTTGAAACACCAATGAAAGTGAAATACTTATATAATTCTAAGAATAATAATGAATCGCATATTCTAAATTTCGAAATTGAAACCGAAGAACAGAATGAGTTTGGTTTTATAGAAATAAATAATGAAAAAGTAAAAATAATCTTCCTGAAAAAATGAAGCTTTTATCGAACTCCTCAACTAATTGATATAAAACGAAAAAAGCAACTGATTCCTCAATTGCTTTCTCTTTAGTTGCGGAGACCGGATTCGAACCGATGACCTCCAGGTTATGAGCCTGGCGAGCTACCACTGCTCCACCCCGCGATATTGTGAGTGCAAAAGTATGCATTTTATTATAACACTCCAAATAAAAATGGCATTAATAAATAAAAAACTTTTGCGTATCTTGCTATCTGCTGATTAAAAACAAATTAGCTATAGAAGTTTTTTTACCAACTATAGTATAAACCAAATCCCACTCTCTGATAATACGAAAAATATCCCCATTTGGAATCTTTTCTATCATATGGAATATTATCATCATACTTCACATATAAATAAAGCGAAGTACTGAAATAGCTGTTAAGTTTGAAGTTTACAGAGTTTTCAAATTCGACATAGACTCTCTCATAGTTTGTGAAATACTTCAGACGGGAAGTGAAATTTGTATATCTGTTGCGGCTATAACTAACATTCAGGTTATATGTAGAACCATATTCAGTTTTAGATTTATCTCCTTCATCTATGCCAAACCACGTCTCGTTGACCTTATCACTCCTTACATATTTGTAGTTTAGAGACAGTACGGAGATATCCGCAGTTATATTAAATTTTCTGTACTTGTCAGCTTTAGAAACTATTTCTTTTGCATATCTCATACCGACCCCGAGATTCAATTCAAACGGGGAAAGAAAGGCTCTCTGTCTTACCTTACTCGCATCATTTACATTGTATCTGTTAAACAAAGGCGTCTTCATTTCCAGATTCGAAGAATAGGACCAGTTTTTGAATGCATTTACACCAAAAGAACTGTATGTCCTGAACAAGTCGTCCAATATATTTACTTTGTTGACTGTGTCAGCCTTCATTTGTTGAATACTAAGTCTCCATTCCAGCAGATTGTTGAAATATATCTTATCTTTCTTATAATTCAAATTTACTTTATGCTCACTATATATATTAAAGTTGTTTTCTCCCGACCAGTTGTCAGAAAAGCTATTCTGACTTAAGTCTAGTTTGTGAGAACCGTTTTTGAGCCAATATACAGGCTTAATTCTTATCTTTTCTATCTCAGGAGTATTCAATTCCACTGGATTATCGGCTGTTATCAACTCTTTCCATGGATTTCTTTGTTCTACGACCTTTTCTTTTATAACCGAAGCACCCTCAAATGTCATGGCATTTAATCTTATCTGTTGCGGATTATTCATATAATACCTCCGTCTCATAGCCTCTATTTCTTCTGCTCTCTTAAGCAAGGGTGCAAATGTACTATCAGGTGATATCAGATAAAATGGTTCCGTCTGGGTAGAGGCCGTATCTTTCGGTATAAAATCTAGGCGTGGGGGAAGTATCTTTCCGTCAAATACAACAGGAAGAAAAGCCGGTTCGAAAATAACCGTATCCCTGAATGATTTATAATTATCGAAAGGAGTCCAGTCCGGTTCTACTATCAATAAACCGTTTTTGTCCCGAAGTGGTTGCAAATAGGCTTCATGTATTTGATTGATATATGCAGTATCTATTTTCAGAGGGGCTGAAAATCCTTTTGTTGTATCTTTGGCTGAGATTTCTTTCAGCCTGGTATCGATATCTGTTATTTTATTCAACAAGCTGTCTTTATTGATTTTCGTATTATTTGTTTGTTGGGCACTAACTGATACGAACACAATAAAAAATATAATAAAACTGAAAAAGAACTTGAATACTCTCATTTCATTTATCTTTTTTCTATAAAAGAACATTCGACTGTTTCCTGGGGTCTTGGATTTAATTATTACCTGTCTTTCTAAATGGTTATCGTTCATTGAGATAGGGTAATAAATACTTTCCTGTACTTACTAAGTTGCAAATTTAGTAATTTAATCTTAATTTTCATTTTAATTTATATTAAATGAGTTGTCTCCGATTCAGATCGTACAGATAAACAAAAAATGTAATTGTAATGCTAAATATATCGATTTGCGTGTCGTTTGAATATTTTGATGTAAATTTGTAAAATATTAGAGAAACAATCGGATATGAATACATTTGGCAATATTTTCAGACTTACATCATACGGCGAATCACATGGTGCAGCTATCGGCGGAGTTTTAGACGGATGTCCTGCGGGAATTGTAGTGGATATGGATTTCATACAGAATGAACTGAATCGCAGGCGTCCCGGACAATCAAAAATTACTACACCTCGTAAAGAATCCGACGAAGTAGAGTTTTTATCGGGAATATATGATGGTAAGACCACCGGAACTCCGATTGGTTTTATTATTCGCAATAACAATCAGCATTCATCCGATTATGACAATCTGAAAGATATATATCGCCCGTCTCATGCCGATTATACCTATACTCAAAAATATGGTATCCGTGATCATCGTGGCGGAGGGCGTTCATCGGCCCGTGAAACTATTGCCCGCTGTGTAGGTGGTGCATTGGCTAAGTTGGCTCTGAAACAGTTGAATATTGAGGTTACGGCTTATACTTCGCAAGTAGGTCATATCAAAGTGGAGAAAGCATATAATGGATATGACTTTTCCTTAATAGAATCTACACCGGTACGTTGTCCCGATCCGGAAAAAGCTGTAGAAATGATTTCTCTGATAGAAGAAGTTAAATCGAAAGGAGACACAATTGGAGGTGTTATTACTTGTGTTGTAACAGGTACTCCTGTCGGCTTGGGTGAACCGGTTTTTGGTAAGTTGCATGCAGCATTAGGTAGCGCTATGCTTGGAATCAATGCTGTAAAAGGATTCGAGTATGGAGATGGTTTCGATGTCAATCATCGCGGTTCTGAAGTTAATGATGTATTCTATAACGATAATGGACAGGTAAAAACGCATACGAATCATTCAGGTGGTATACAGGGCGGTATATCCAACGGACAGGATATTTATTTTCGTGTGGCATTCAAACCTGTAGCGACTATATTGATGCATCAGGAAACTATAAATAAAGAGGGTGAGCATACCGATCTTAAAGCTCGCGGGCGTCATGATGCTTGTGTACTTCCCCGAGCTGTGCCTATTGTTGAAGCTATGGCGGCGATGACGATTCTCGATTATTATTTGTTGAGTAAGGTAAATAAGGCTTTTTTGTAAAATATAGGTAGGATAGCAAAAGATACTACTTGATTTAAGGAGACATTGCTTTATCCGGTATATTTTATTACAAATGTGATATGTCGTATTTACAGTCAAGCATTTGAATATCTTTTACAGCCTTTTTACTTTTTTGATCATCTCTCCGATTAAATCCTCATCACATCGTGCCCAAAATAACTCCTGATCATCTCCTCCCCAAATATTTAATGAGTTGAAAACAAAAATATGTATGTTTTGGAAGATTTTGTATTCCAATTTCCGTTCTATTGGGTTCTCTACTATATTTTGATAAAATAATATGATTTGCGCGTTATGTTCGCCTTTTGAGTATAATTGACCAAGCTCTGATAAATGGCCTAATAGTCTATCTATATCCGTTAATACATCTAGTCTGTGATGGTAAAAAATTATAATATCCTTTTTCCCTTTATACTTATTCAAACGGTCTATTCTCTTTGTGAATTTATCTCTAATGGATTCATCTTTAATTATATCGTGATGGGTAAACTCAAAGCCATTTGTGTGTAATTTGTTATATGAATTGGTTATTTTATCATATATCTTTAAACGAGGAACTAATTTGCTGTCAAGTTCTTCATATTTTATAAATTGAGGATTTATAAAATTTACATAATTATCTTTTTCTATTTGTAGAATATACTCGATATTAGATCTCCCATGTGAATATACCGTCGTAAAAGATTTAATGTTGTATCTGTCTAATATGTTGTCTGTTAGGCAATTCTCACCAAAGGAAAGGTATAATTTCTTAGAGAATATATATCTGTTTTCTTTTATAATTCTTTTGCACTGTTGATAAATTCTTCTTAGCTTTTTTCTCATGATTTTTATATAATGGATATTGTAATCTTGTAATAGTAAGTGTTTTTATAAGCTTTCTATCACTTTCTCCATTTTCTCTATCGCATTGTCCCATCTGAAGCGTTGTACATACTCATGACCTTTTTTAGCCAGCGATATGCGATAGTCGTTATTCCTAATCAGGTAGATGATCCGGTCTGCCATCTGTTTTACATTTCTCACCTCTACAAGTAAGGCGGTCTTGCCTTCAAAGGCATATTCCTGATGTCCTTCTATATCAGTGCATATTAACGCGCATCCGCAAAACATGGATTCGACGGATACCAATCCGAAGCCTTCCGTAAAACTGTTGGAAATGAAAATAGCGTTACGGTTATAAAGATCGCAAAGGTCGTCAGGCTCGCGAAAATATCTTATCCATTCGGGTAGTTCGTCCGGACAAGGTGAGATACCGAACAATTCTACATGCAGCTCGGGTATTGCTTCTTTCACAAGCTTTAATGCTTCCAAGCCGTATTTAGACCCTTTAATTTCCTGTATGGAATAAGTCATGGCTACAGATAACGGATTTCTGTCCTCAATCTTGTCTTTTATATAGTATTTTGTGTTGTCTATTCCATTTTCAATAAGTTCTACCCTGTTTTTAGTGTATTTACTTACAATATTTTTCAGGTACGATGCCACAACCACATTTACAGTATCTTTCATGTCATAAGAAGCAAACAGCAGGTCTTCGTGTCCTTCCCAGTTCTCAAATCCCTGTATCAGATTTATCTTCTTACCTTTGCTGATGTTCAGACTACCCATTTCCAGCACAGTAGACCACCATGTAGCTATTACAACATCTGCGTCAGGTATATATTTATCTTCTACCCGAGGGACATAAGACATAGTAATATTAGGTTCGAAGTCGAACCAAATATCTCTTTTGAAGCCTTCTATTTTGGATAGCATGCAACGTATGGAGTAAGGTAGGCGGTATTTCATATACCGGGTTCTTATGGGATACATAAGTTGTATTTTAAATCCACGTTTTGCCAGCCGGTTCGCATATTCATACATTATCCGGAATCCTCCCGCCGGGCGTCGCGGCTTGAAGGGCAGGATAAATGTTATTTCCACAGGTTCACCTTTTATCGCAATAATTTTCCCTTCAGATGTTATTGCCAGAGTACCATGCTTTATATCTTCACGTATTTCTTTTATCCTTTCAGTATATGCTTTCCTATTTTCTAAATCCTGTACGGTTTCCGGTTGCCCCATATTCCCATAGAAAGGAATAATAGGTTCTCTCCAAATATCATTTTCGGTCAGGTCGGATAGTTTATGTTTATATTTACGCATATGAGGATCGCTTTTTGTAATTACAAATATACGGAAAAACTCTTACAGCGAATTATATTACAATTAAGCTCTTAAATCTATAATCCTAATTGATCTGAATAAAGTAAAATAATTGACTGTAAAGCTGCTATCGATTTGAAAACCTTGCTATAATATAAAGAGGACGTAGGTAAAACTTTACCCCTGAATATCAATACTTATTTACGAATATATCCGAAAGTCTTTGATAAAGGGTATCGAAAGCTTTCGGATATAAACAATGATATATTAAAAGTTGTTTTTTATTGATCTTTAACGCATCTCACTGATGCGCCCATCGACCTGGAAGCTGTTGTTGCAGATACAACTGGTCCTTCGAAAGGAGAATAGTTAATAACTTCAGCTTTGGCTGAAGATTCTCCAGCTTTCGGAGTTGCAGTCCAATAATATCCTGTCGGATTAGATACTTCGATGGAATAGGTGAATAATCCACCTGCCACAGCCCCTGTCTGGCTACCGACACTTCCCGGCTTATAAAATTGTCTGGCTATACGTTCGAAGCCATAGGGGTAAAAGCCCAGTTCAGTTCTGCTGGTAGAGGCGTATGCGTTGAGCATAAGTCCGATCCCGTATCCTCCGCCGGTTCCGGCTTTAGTAACATTTGGAGCAGGATCCCATCCGGCCGATTCGAATTTGGCCCAAGGAGATTTACTTGCACTACTATATGCCGGGACACGCCATCCCGCAGGGCAAGGATCAAACATTGATTTTTTACCTGTTTCAGCCCATAAGGAGTTGTCTCCTCCTGCCCCTGTATCGTCCGATGTAAACCAGTCGAAAGGAGGAAATGAAGACTTATATTCCCCATAGTAATAAGTCGTAGGGTTTTGTATTGATTTTTTTAGGTTGGAAACTGTATTTGCTACGACTTCTACATGTTTTATTCCACTTCCGGAAGCACCCGAAAAGTCAAATTCATTTTGTTCTGTCAGTACATTATTGTTGATGTCATATAACTCACGTATATCAGGATCATTATAAAATGATGCGGAAGCAGTGAAAGGGTCTTTCCTTCCCCACTGATATAGTAATCCCATGGCATCTTCGAAATAAGGTTCGGAAGGTGCAGCTCCTGCGTCCATTTTTACAGCCCCCAGGTTACGATCCATAAAAATATAAGTAGCCTCACCATTATCATGTGTATATGATGTAGCTTCAGGATCAAAACCTGTTACCCATATATGCCATGACCAATATATGGGATCTGTGGCATTTCCGTTAGGGCCTATATGGATACCAACCAAAGCATTACCTTCAGTGCTTCCAGCCTTAGTTGTAACTTTAAATTTAGAAAAGCCGCCTTTGTCTCCAGTCGACAGTTCAACCTTTTCTATAAGGTCTTTTTTATCTTGCCAAATCAGAGCAACAGAAACTTTTGCTTTGTCATCGAAAGTCCCTAAATCGGAGCGCTGTTCCCATACCAGATAGGGTTTGCCTACAGGTATTTCTTCAGACACTCCTCCATTGGGCGGGACAATGTAACAATTCGGAGAATTTATCAATTCTGGATCAAGAGGGTTATAACATGGTTCCGGTAATCTTATCCATTGAGTGCCATCCCATACATGTAAGCCCGGGCATAAGCCGACCTCCAGTGAATCTGTGATGTTATAAACTAATAAACCAATGTGTGATTCTTTGTCTCCGGCCTGAAGATCTTCAGTTTTTATACATGGATCCATCTTATCCAGCCCTATCAGATATACACGTGCATTGAGAAGACCTTTTGTAGAATTGGAATTGATATTATCATTTTGCTTCAAATCAAGTAAAGCACCATCTAAAGGAGTAAGATTTGAGCCAACAGTCACTTGTGCGTCGACCTGTACCGAAATAATTATTGCCAACAGCAACAGGTGCAAAAATCTGTGTGTTTGTAGTTTCATGTCAAAATTTATTAACGTTTTTTATTATGAATTTGTCTTATGTCTTAATTTTGTCTTATGTCTTAATGTCTGTTCAAAATAGTCTGATAACGTGCTAAGTCTCGTAGGCGATGTTGTAAATTTTATGATAAAGTATTCAATGCATAATTTATTGATAATAAACGAAAAAATTAAGAAGATAAGATAGAGGCAAATTTCTCAGATGGGTAGATACTTTTATTTATCATTACACTTATATTGCAATTAACTTGCTAACTGTTGCTGCTTTCTAAAAAAAACAGACAGGCGCAAACTTTAAATGATAGCTTTTTATTCGCTTCATTTCATTACTGCTAAAATCAAATTGTTTTGAATTTGAGTCTTTTGTCTTTATTAAATCTTCGGTAGTAAAAATAATTTATCAAAACTTATCAAAAGGGGATATTTAAGTCTATTTGCTTCTTTTGTAAGCGATATATGGTCGTTTTAAATTAATAATATCAATATGTGACATGTTTTTCGTGTATATGTGTCTGTTTTGTGCTTATGTGTATTGTGTTATGGGTTTGTTGGTCAAAAAATGGACTTTATATGTGTTAAATGTTGTCAGAAAAGGTGCGCTGGTCAATTGACCGGAAAAAGTATAAGAAAATTGTTATGATATCGAATGAATCCCGGTAAAGAATATTCCGTCTCAATATAAATAATCAGATGAACCCTTCCTATATAAACAGATTATTCAGAGTGTTTTATAGCAGGGGCCAAAAGGAAAGTATCCGGCTTTCTTGCGAAGCTTGTATTTGCGATACAGGTTCAAAGGCTTCTTTTTTATCTTACCTTTATAGTTAGCAATGAAGTCATCGACAGAATCAAGAATACGAGCCGACGATTTACCATCACGAAAAGGATGTACTTCTTCCATAAACAGCCTGATGTTTTCCATCAGATTAGCCGGCCGTTTCAAGGCTTTTTCCAATGCTTCTTCGAGAAGCTCAGGGGTGTCTATGTTTATAAGATGATTAGCCGGGAAAGTATTTTTGTATGTTACCGCCGGCTTATTGAACCAGAGGTATTCATAAATAACAGACGAGGTATCGCTTAACATTACATCTGATTGCCGGAACAGGTCTGCCTTATCCTCCGTCTCACAAAAAACAGCATTGTCATATTGTTGAGCCAGAGTTTTATAACGGTCAACAGTTTCTTTATCCATCTTCGGATGAAAAGAGAACAACCATATCCAGCTTATTCAGTAGTTCTTCTATCTTATCATGAAGGACTGAGGCTGATTCCATATTTTTAGTAAAAGTGGGTGCAAATACAATAGTTGGTTTAGTATTTGAGGCTTCGCTTTCAGGAGAGGGAAGCCACCCGTCAAACTTACTCCAGCCGGTTTCATATACCTTGAAGAATCCGTATTTTTGTTCCAATTCTTTAAAGCGGGGTGTGAACATTGGGCTGGTAGTACAGTAAATATCGAAGAATCCCCGGATTTTGTAATGGTCGCCATAATCGCCTCGTTTGTAGTATAATCCGTGGAATACTTCTACTTTCAGTCCCGGGAAAAAATCATAAACACGTACCCCCGGAACGAATACTGCAATGGGGTTGTATTCCATGACTTCTTTGATTGTTTTCAATTGTTTCTCATTATCATGCAGGCATACGGGAGCAGAATCTTCAATATACCATGCTACATCATCACCTCTTCTCCATATTTCGTTTTGTAAAGGACGAAGGATGGTATATGAATATGATAATGAAACAAAAAACAAATACTTTTTCATGAATACAGGCATCAATTTATCATTCCGAGCACAAAAATATAAAAAAGATAGGGTAGAACAACCTTAATGTGAAATTAACTGATGGTAAACATACGAAAAATTGCAAGCCATAATCATTCGTTTAATTCTTATTTATTAACCACGTTTAGTTAAAATCTGACACATCTGACAGCTTTTCATTGCTTTTATCCTGTTGTTTTTGTTTTCGTTAACTGTATATAGTTAAAAGGTAACACAGAAAACAATTAATAACTAAAGCCAATCGGTAGTTGAGGTAGTATATCGTCGTATAAAATTGTTGGATTTTTTTCTACTACGCGCAATCAAAGATTGCTTGTATTACTTTTTTCCTAAGCAAAAAAAGTAATCAAAAATGCTTTGACGCCCGCTTTAAAGGCCGACCCATAACAGGCTTAAAGGCTAAACGAAAAAACTCGCTCTCAATAGAGCATAATACGAATCGGTCGATAAGCTCAAACACGTTTTCGTTTTTCAGCCTTTTTCGCCCTATGGGTACCCCGTCCATAAAGCAAATGGCGTCGGCTGATGCACGATAAGGCTGATGCATATTTGATTAAGGGCTTTGCCCTCACTATGGCGTCCGCCCTTGCGCATTAGTGACGCAGGCGGGCACCCAATCCGTAAAGCGGAGGTGTAGAGCAAAATACGGTAGCTGCTGTACTCGACTGATAATCCGGCTAAAGGTGGTTCCGTATTATTTTGCTCCACCGAAGCTGCGGTTTTGGGTCGCCGAGGAATGGAGCGCTAGCCTTTTGGTTCGTTTTGGGCAATGCCAAAATGAACGTTTAAGCGAAACGAAGTGGAGCTGAAAAAAATCCAACATTAAAATGTAACAAACGTAACTACCTTTTCAGTCATTTACTTATATGCCATTCAAAATTTCAAAGAGCTACCGGCTACAAGCTATCGGCTATATACATAGATAAATTTTTATGAAAAAATAAAATCTTATTCATCATCCCTATTATTTCTATTCAATCACAATGTCAAATTGGCTCAGTAATCCGGCTAATCCGTCCTTCGAGAAGCGGGCTTTTTTTATCTGGTTTTGGCTAAGGTCTATTATATAATTGAATGCAGAGGTGAAGTTTACCTCTTGTATATTAGAATTGTAGAATATAGCTTCGTTCAGGTCGCAGTTGATGAATTTCGATTGCTTGAGATCAGCCCCTGCGAAGTCTACACCTTTGAGCGATGAATCTTTGAAATGAGTTTTTATCATCTTCCGTTTCTCGAACGAGCTGTAGTCCAGCATACATTTATCGAAGTCCACCTGAAAAATAAAATCGTGACAGTGGTTGAATTTCACACCCAGTATTTTACAGTTTCTAAACTCTGCGTTATTCAATGTGGTTTGCGATAGATCAGTCATGGAGAAATTACAGTCGGTAAAGACACAATCGGTAAAACTGCAACCTGTAACTTTGGCATTAGAGAAATCGCATTTCGAAAATGTACATTGGTCAAATGTTTCTTTACTTATCCCATTGGTGTAGGATATGATTTCCAATAGCTTATCTTCATGTATAACTGTCATTCCCTTATTACTTTTACTTCTCCCGATTTGCCCAGTTTTATGATGCTTGATGCTTTTGATTTGGAAATATCGTTTTGTCTGTATTGGACAATATAATCCACTCCGTTTTTGATCTCATCACTGATCTCACTGAAATTTGCGGGAGAGGGTTCCCCACTTATATTGGCGGATGTAGAAACAAGCGCTTTGCGGAAACGTTTACAAAGCTCTTGTGAAAAGCTTTCCTTTGTAACGCGAATAGCTAGGCTCCCGTCTTCTGCTATTAAGTTGGGTGCCACATTGCGGGCATTATCATATATTATGGTAAGAGGCTTATCAGATACTTCTATCAGGTCCCATGCTATTTCGGGCACTCCATCTATATAGAAATCGAGCTTCACAGGGTTGTCTACCAGTGTAATAAGCGCTTTGCTATCTACACGCTTCTTCAATTCATATACTTTCCGTACTGCCTCCTCATTGGTTGCATCGCAGCCGATTCCCCAGATAGTATCGGTTGGGTAAAGGATAAGGCCCCCTGCTACCAGTACCTCAAATGCCTTTTTTATATCTTCGTTCATTATAATCGTTTAAACTACTTGTTGTTAATTAATTGAGATAATTGTACATCTTCAAACTTATCGCCTCTTTGTATCCAGTCTTTAAGTATGCCTACTTCTTTATATCCGGCTTTGGAGAAAAGTCCGATACTCTTTATATTGCTGACGGATATGTATGCATACAACTGATGAAGGTATAGGAAATTGAAAGCATAATCGGCCATCAGGCTTAGAGCTTGCGAAGCATAACCTTTTTTGCGATATGTTTCGTCTATCAGTATTCCGATACCGGCCCGGCGGTTATGCGCATCTATTTCATACAGGTCTATTGTTCCGATAGTGATTTTATCTTCGGTCAGGTCTATCATCAGGCGCAGTTGCCTGCTCTGGAAGATATCCATTTCCAATGCATCATTTATATACTGTCGCA
This sequence comes from Dysgonomonas gadei ATCC BAA-286, assembly GCF_000213555.1. Taxonomy (GTDB): domain Bacteria; phylum Bacteroidota; class Bacteroidia; order Bacteroidales; family Dysgonomonadaceae; genus Dysgonomonas; species Dysgonomonas gadei. The sequence continues at coordinate 327,188 of NZ_GL891982.1, read as the reverse complement.
ATACGAGCTTTGAATATGGGGCAAGTGTATTGCCGTGAACCCACAGCGCAGTGGAGTTTTCCCAACCATAGAGCTGATCCAGATCTTCCGGTTCCACAGCCCTTAACGATATATGTGTATTCTTTAGCAACATGTTTTCTGATAATGAGTTATAAATGATGCATTACGAATCGCCTGCACCACTCTTAATTCTTAGTTATTCATTCTTAATTATTTCAGTATCTGTTATTCTCAAACATTTCCCCCAGACGGATAAAGAAATTCTTCTTCCTGCGTCGTATACGTTGGTTTTCACCTGACGACATCATTATTCTTTCAAACGAAGTTTCACCTCTTTCCATTGCTTTTATTGCATGGTAGATAACTCCCCAGTCGGGTAACCCGCCCAGATTGCGGTCGTCGATAAACATTTCGGCATTCAACTTGCGTGAGGCGGTCGATACATCTTCGTCGGGATGGTTCTTGTTGGCTGCATAGAATTTCAGGCCTTTCTTTTCACAATAGTTTACTGCCTCTTGAAGTAAGTCGCCGTCGCGTACTGTCCACATGAGGAGAATATGCCCTTCTTTCTGTAGTTGGAGCAACGTCTCTATGGCAAAAGGTATTGCTCTGCCTATCTTAGGGTATTCGTGCTCTACAATTGTTCCGTCAAAATCTACTGCGATTACCATATGTTTGATTGATTACAAGTTTCAATATTGTATTGTTGTTAAGAATAATGCAAATATAACAATAAATTACAGTTGCGAGTTGCTGGATAATTCTTCACTTTCACATCCTGTACGATTCGTTGAATAGGGTCCGGTTCAGTATCGAACGTCCGAGAGTGACCTCGTCGGCGTATTCTATTTCATCTCCGATGGAGATTCCCCTGGCTATCATGGATACCTTTACATCATAAGGCGCCAGTTTTTTATAGATGTAGAAGTTAGTGGTATCACCCTCCATTGTAGTGCTCAGAGCGAGGATGATCTCATTGATATTTCCCTGCGACACACGTTCCACCAGGCTTTCTATCTCCAGGTCGGCAGGGCCTATCCCGTCTATAGGGGAAATGATGCCGCCAAGTACGTGATACTGTCCTCTGAACTGCATGGTGTTTTCGATAGCCATTACCTCCTTTATGTTTTCCACCACACAGATTGTTGTGGCATCCCGTGACTTATCCTGGCAAATAGGACACACTTCGGCATCACTGATATTGTGGCATACTTTGCAGTATCTTACTTCATGTTTCAGCGCGACCAGCGATTGTGCAAAACCGTCTACCATCGCGTCATCTTGCCTCAGCAGATGCAGGATAAGGCGTAGCGCTGTTTTACGGCCTATACCGGGTAGGCGGGCAAATTCATTTACTGCATTCTCCAGCAGTATGGAAGGATATTTTTGATTCATAGATATTACTCAAAATAGAAGTTCAAAGATAGAAATATTTTGAGAGTTTTCATTTATCATATGTAGTAGCATGATAAAAGAAGCTCATCGCCGGAGGTTTAATATGTAACATTCCGGAGCTGTTTATTAGCGAATACTTTTCTAACCATGATTTAATTAACCTATATTTGCATTATATTGTTAAAACCTGACAAACTTGACAGCTTTTACTATATTTTTCCATTTCAACTTTTTTAAGTACATCATTTACTTTTAACTTTCTATTTTTTTACATTTAGGTTTTAAGTATAAAACTTGACACTTTTTTATATTTTTTCATAGGCATGTTTTTATTAGGGCGAATTTTCAAAGAATCAACGGCTTCTTCGGTATATAGATAAAATTTCGGAACAATCGTACTGACTATATTAAATAATTTCGTGCGTTTGCCCTAAAAGATCAGGATTACTACTTCTTTAATTTTTTATATCTTTAAACCTTCAATTAAACACATATGACACAGAAAGAATATAAAAATCTCTTCGATGAAGACGATGCCGTAGGGTGGTGGGAAATAGACAAAGCAATAGAAAAACTATATGGAGATGTTGAACCCCGTCATTATGCTCCGCAACTGCATTATATGGTTGGTGGAGAAGACCCTTTGGACGGAGTCAGTATTTTCGATTCCCGTAATCAGGAATTTCACCGCCATCTGGTGAGTTATGGCATGTCGGAACTTTATTATAATGAAGAGGCTGCGGGTGGTGAATTTAGTAAATGGGGTTTTGAATTTACTTTTCGCCTAAAGCCTTTCGAAGAAGACGGAGAAGACCCTACATGGGTTGTCAACCTGATGAATAACCTGGCACGCTATGTGATAAAAAGCGGCCGCTGGTTTGAAGAAAACCATGTAATCCCTGCCAACGGCCCTATACGGGTAGGCGGGAAAAAGGAAATCGACATAGTGGGAGTTGCTTTTACGCTTGATCCCGAAATGGGAAAAATACAGACTCCGCATGGAGAAGTGGCTTTCTTGCAGATGGTCGGACTTACCTCCGGAGAGATGGAGCGGATAAAATCGAGTGACTCGGTTTATGAAGAAGTAAAGAAAGTACTGGAGGAAATGAAGGCCAATAATCCCTTGATGATAACAGATTTGGACCGGCGATAGTAAAGTACGTTTTCAGAAATGGCGTAAAACAGTCAAAATGCCGGTTTGTATAAAACAGAAATGGCTGTCGAAAATGATCGGCAGCCATTTTTATTTTAACGTATTCCTTATTTTATAATTTTCAGTTCCTGAATCAGACGGGGGCATTTCATTACTTTATCTATTGTATAAAGTACATAGCGAATATCCACGCTGATAGTACGTTGCACTTCCGGCTCAAAAACAATATCCCCGCTCAGCGCTTCCCAGTTACCATCGAAAGCCAGACCGATAAGTTGAGCTTTTCCATCGAAAACAGGGCTACCAGAGTTGCCTCCGGTTATATCATTGTTAGATAAGAAGTTTACATGCATCTTACCGTCTGCGTCAGCATACTGACCGAAGTCACCTGCTTTCAGGTCGTTAAGGATATATTCCTGTACGGCAAACTCGGGATCATTCGGATTTTCTTTTTCCAGAACTCCTTTCGATGTAGAATAGTAATCGTATGTTACAGCATCGGCGGGCTTGTATCCGCCAATAGAACCATAGCTCAGACGTTGGGTGAAGTTGGCATCTGGAGAGAATACTTTATTCGGTTCCATTTCCATCAATCCCGCCATAAACAAGCGTCCGCCTTTATCTATTTGCGCATGATATGGGGCAGAGTCTTTCTGAAGCAATTTCAGGCAAGGCTCAAGGGCTTTTGCCAGCTCTATTGCAGGATCTTTTTCTATATCTTTAGCTTTACCGTTGGCAATAAGGGTTACTATTCCGTCCAGACTTGTCAGCTTTGTATTTTTATAGAACCAGTCGGCGTATTTATCATAATCGCCTTTGAACTTCTTGTTGATAGTCTCATATATAGCCGGTTGGTATGCCGCAGGCACACGTTCCGCATATAATTTTAGCAATACAGGCATTACTTCACGGTCTAGAGACGGCTCGTAGTCCTTATAAACGTTAGTCATGCGGCTTCTCAATTCGTCACCTTTATCTCCTTCGTCCATTTTGCTTACAAACAGAGCTGTATTGGCAAAGCGGGTTATCTCTATACCATTATAGAATGTTTCGAACAGGTATGTCTGTATTTTAGCGGCATCCATTGTAGAAGTATAACCTTCTTTCAGCATCGGTAATACATCCCCGTATTTAGCTTGGTTGTTTGATGAAGATACCCATTGTGAAAATCTCGTTTCAAGGTCTTCTTTATCTTTTATTACATCCAGCTTTGCGATGGCTTCATTCATTCCCATTGCATTTTTCCAATAGTTGGAGCTACCTGCGTATTTATTTGCATATTTAATGCGTACAGCGTCACTTGCGTTCATCGCTTTTCTCCAGATATCCTGTTTCGCCCCACGTACTTCGATACGTGGTTTGTGTTCCGATTCTACCATTTGGTTGATACCCCACGATGACATGTAGCGTTCGGTACTTCCCGGATAGCCGATGGTCATGGCATAATCCTTATCCTTGAATCCCTGTATGGATACAGGAACGGAATATTTAGGCTTGTAAGGGACATTGTCGGCGCTGTAGCGCGCAGCCTGATTGTCCTTGTTCGCGTATACGCGGAATACAGAGAAGTCACCTGTGTGGCGTGGCCACATCCAGTTGTCTGTTTCCCCTCCGAATTTACCTACGGATGAAGGTGGAGTGAAAACAAGCCTTACGTCGCGGAAGACATCGTATATAACCGCATAATATTTGTTGTTGGAATAGAACGGTACTACCTGCGCACGTATAAATTCATTTCCCTTGTATTTTTGCAGATATACTTCCGATAATGAATCTATCTTCTGGTCGCGCACATCTTCGCTGTCATCAGGCGACAGAGTAGAGGTCACGAAATCTGTAATGTCTTCTGTCTTTTGCAGGAAAGCAACCATTAATCCTTCTGCCGGCAATTCATCGGCAAATGCCTGGCTGACAAACCCGTCTTTCAGGTAATCGTGCTCTACCGAACTAAGTTTCTGAATGTTTCCGTAGCCGCAGTGATGATTTGTGAAGATCAATCCCAGGTCGGAAACGGCAACTCCGGTACATCCGCCACCGAAGATTACGACCGCATCTTTCAGCGATGGGTTTGTCTCACTGTAAATACTATCGGCCGGGAACGAAAAACCCAGTTCTTTCATACGAGCCAGACTTTGTTTGTTCAGCTCTTTCAGCAACCACATACCTTCGTCTGCCTTTACCAGCAGGGCCGAGAGGAAGAGGATTGAAAATAGAAATATCTTTCTCATTGATTTATAATTATTATTGATTAATTGATTGTTTTTTAGTTTATTTATTTCTCTTGAAATACCTGTTGATAATGGGTATTTCACTTAAAGGCAAATCCTTTTTTATCACAATCGCTGCAAAAGCGATGAGGAATAATGTACGGTATCCCATACGCAACAACTCATTATCTATTTGCGGATACATCGCAGCTATATAAAATACGGTTGCCAGAACGAAATAAAGGAATATATTCTTCAGGTCATATTTTATAGGGAAATACTTTTGTCCTATGAAGTACGATATGGCAGCGATTATCAGGTTGCAGGCGAATGTTGCCCATGCACTGGCTATATAGCCGTAAATAGGAACCAGAACGATATTCATTACTACCTGTATGACGCACCCCAGTATGGAAAAATATGCACCGTATTTGGTCTTGTCGGTCAGCTTATACCATACCGAAAGGTTGAAATAGATACCGAAAAATATTTCACCCATCATGGCGTATGGCAGAACGTCCAGCCCTATGGCATAATTACGGCCTATTCTATGCATAATATACTGGATAATATCTATGTAGAACATTACTACCAGAAATATCAGCAGCACAAATATGATGAAATACTTCATTGCGTCCGCATAAGACTTGGTATTGTCCTTCCCATCCTTGTTTTTCCCGAAGAAGAAAGGCTCATAAGCATAGCGGAAGGCTTGAATGAACATGGATATTATGACCGAGAATTTGACACAGGCACTATATATTCCGAGTTGGCGGTCGGCTTCTTCAACACTGTCGAAAATATATGGATATACCAGTTGCGCCACAGTCTGACTGATAACCCCTGCCAGTCCCAGCATCAGCAGAGGAAAGGAATATTTCAGCAGGCGACCCAACAGGCTTTTGTCAAAGTCTATCTTCAATCCTTTCATCGTTGTTGGTATCAACAAGATTAATACTGCCAGCGTAGATATAAGATTGGCTAGAAATATATATCCTATACCGATATCCTGATGATAAAACTTATTCAGTATAAAATCGGGGTAAGCCTCCTTTATCCATGGGCAAAATACTAAGAAGAACAGATTGAAAAATATATTGAAGAAAATAAAGGCGAGTTTCAGTGCGGCAAACCGTTTCGGCCTTTTTTGTTGTCTCAAATATGCGAAAGGAATGGTCATGAAAGCATCCAGGGCAACTACGATTGCCATAATCATTATATGTTCCCTGTGGTCCGTATATCTGAGCCATTCGGAAATAGGTGTGATGAAGCAGATCGAAAACAAAATAAAGAGCAACGAGGTGCAGCCTATGGTTATCAATGAGGTAGAATATACCTTATCCGCGTTTTCTTCCTTTTTATTCATAAATCGGAAGAAACCCGTTTCCAGTCCGTAAGTCAGCAATACCAAAAACAGTGCCGTAAGTCCGTATATACGGCTGACTTTCCCATATTCGATAGTATTGGTGAAAATGCTGATGTGCAGTGGCATCAGAAACCAGTTGAGAACACGGCCGAGAATACTACTCAATCCGTAGATTGCAGTATCTTTCGCCAAACTCTTCATTCCACTACCTGCCATAGAAAATTATTTGGCTACAAAAGTAGTAAAATAAGTTATGAGTTATAAGCTATAGGTTATAACTTTTTGCCATACTCCCGAAAACAAGAGGGCAAACCGTTTATACATCTTTGTTTGATTGGCTTGACAATGGGTGTTTGTGCAACTATAAAAATTGCAATTACATAATATATTTTCCATATTTAAGACTACCTTTGTAGCAATTACGAATCAAAAAGAATTTCCATGAACTATTATCATTTATCTATTTTGGTGCATCGCCAAGCCATCAGATATGGGAAAAGAACAGCCCTGAAGTATAGGAACCCTTACGAGAAAAAATGGAAGAGTATTTCATGGAAGAAGTTTTCGGATAACGTAATGAAGACGGCATGGGCTATGGCTGAAATAGGTGTAAATGAAGGTGATAAGGTCGCGGTTTATTCCCAGAATATGCCTCAGTATCTTTTTGCCGATTTTGCTTCGTATGCCAACAGGTGCGTATCAGTGCCTATATATGCGACCTCTTCTCCTACACAGGTAGAATATATAGTCAATGATGCGAATGTTGAATTATTGTTTGCCGGAGAGCAGTTTCAATATAATAATGCTTTTAAGGTACAGCAGAGCGGATCTTCGGTACTGAAAAGGATAATTGTATTCGATAACAAGGTAAAGTTCCATCCCGAAGATAAGACATCTATTTATTTCGATGACTTTATCGCTTCAGGAGAGAATTCCAATACGGAAGTTATTGTGCGTGTACGGATGAAATCGAGACAAGAAGACGATATCGCTTGCATAATATATACTTCTGGTACAACAGGCGAGCCTAAAGGTGTTGTGATACCTCACTCATGTTTCTTACAAGTATTCCGTATTCACGATATGCGGCTGACCATGACATCCAATAAAGATGTCTCAATGAATTTCCTCCCTTTGGCACATATCTTCGAGCGGGCATGGACGTGTTATGCACTTCATAAGGGTATGACTATTGCCATCAATCAGGATGCAAAAGAAATACAGAAATCTATACAGCAGGTTAAGCCAAGTATTATGTGTAGTGTTCCCCGCTTTTGGGAAAAGGTATACGCCGGGGTACATGAGAAGATTTCAGATTCGAAGGGAGTTATGAAGTGGTTGTATACTCATGCGATCAGAACAGGCAAGAGATATAACCTTGATTATAAGAATAATGGGATACGTTCGCCTTTTGGCTTGAGGATCAAATTCTTCTTATATAACAATACTGTATTCCGTATATTGAAGATGGTCGTTGGTATCCAGAATGGTAATATATTTCCATGTGCCGGAGCACCGCTGTCAGACTCTATAAATGAGTTCCTACAATCGGTAAATATACCTATAATAATAGGTTACGGATTAACAGAGACCAGCGCGACAGTCAGTTTCTATCCGGAAAAAGGATTTAGAATAGGTTCTATCGGTACCATTATGCCTGAGGTAGATGTAAGGATAGATCCTGCAAACAACGAGATACTGGTGAAAGGAAAAACCGTTATGCGCGAATACTATAAAAAACCGGAAGAAACGGCTAAAGTATTTACCGAAGATGGCTATTTCCGCACAGGTGATGCCGGACGACTGGAGGGCAATGTCCTGTTCCTGACCGAGCGTATAAAAGACCTTTTCAAAACGGCTAACGGAAAATATATTGCTCCTCAGGCGATAGAAACAAAAGTGTCTGAAGATAAGTTTATCGACATGATAGCTGTTATAGCGGATGAACGCAAGTTTGTGAGCGCCCTGATTGTACCGGACTATAAAGCATTGGAAGAATATGCAGAGGCTCATAATATTCAATATGATAAACTGGAAGAATTGCTCTCGAATGTAGATATCCTGCGTATGCTCGATGGCCGTATTGAATTACTACAGGCTAACTTTGCCCCTTACGAAAAGATTAAGAGATACTGGCTGTTGCCCGAACCATTCACAATGGAAGGCGGTGAACTCACCAATACATTGAAGGTTAAACGTAAGTTTGTGGCAGAAAAGTATAAAGATATCATCGACAAGATGTATAAAGAATGAATTCCGCTTTCTTATTGATGGCTGCTAACTGTTTACTGTTAACTGTTTACTGATTATGGCAGGCATTTATATACACGTTCCTTTCTGCAAGACAAGGTGCATTTATTGCGATTTTTACACCCGCACCGATATGTCTCCCAAGCATAACTATGTATCGGCTGTATGCAGGGAAATGGAATTGCGCAAACATTATATCTCAAATGAGATAGTGAAGACAATCTATTTCGGAGGAGGAACGCCTTCCCAATTATCATACGGGGACTTCCAAAGAATATTTGATACCATCCGGGCTAATTTTACGGTTGCCTCTGATGCTGAAATAACAATGGAGGCCAATCCGGACGACCTGGATACAAAATATTTGGAAACGCTCCGGAGATTACCTTTCAACCGCCTGAGTATTGGTATCCAGAGTTTCGATGACAATGAACTGAAATTCCTCAAGCGCAGGCATTCTGCCGAAAGGGCAATAGACGCGGTCAGCTTATGTAAGTCGTCAGGCTATAACAATATCAGCATCGATCTGATGTATGGCCTGCCAAATCAGACAATGGATATCTGGCAACGAAATCTGGAACAGGCTATAAATCTCAATGTGCAGCATATCTCATCTTATCACCTTATCTATGAACAGGGAACACGGCTGTACCGTTTGTTCAAATTGGGCGATGTAAAGCCTGTAGATGAAGATTTGAGCGTGCAGATGTTCTCTGCGATGATTGACAGCCTGAGCGCTGCCGGATTCCAACATTATGAGATATCGAACTTTGCCCGGAATGGTTTGTATTCGAAGCATAATAGTTCGTACTGGCTTGGCGAAAAGTATCTCGGATTAGGGCCTGCTGCACATTCTTTTGACGGGCACAACCGCGCATGGAACATTCCCTCTATCTCTAAGTATGTGGAAGCCATAGGGCAGGCGAATCCGGCTATTGAAACGGAATGTCTGGATAAGAATACAAGTTATAATGATTTTATACTGACGGGTATGCGCACCATGTGGGGAGTAGATCTAGTTGTAATGGAAAGCCGCTTTGGTACATCAATGAAAGATTATTGCATGAAGAATGTACAGAAGTATATCAATCAGGGATTTGTAACCAATAACGATAATGTATTGAAACTAACGCGTGAAGGCATCTTCATCTCGGATGGTATTATGAGCGACCTGATGTGGGTAGAATGATCTACTGTTATTACACCGAATAAAAAAGCTCCGGACTTCCGGAGCTTTTTTTGTATGCTGTGATATTATCTTTCAATATATTATTCAGCACTTTTTTCTTCAGCCGGAGCTTCTGTTTCTGCAACCGGAGTTTCAGTTTCTGCAACTTCTTCAGCCGGGGCAACTTCTGCTTCAGCTTGTGCCTGAGCAGCATTTTCTTCAGCTTTCTTTTGTGCTACAGCGTCTGCTTTAGCTTTGTTTGCAGCTTTTTCAGCATCTAAACGGGCTTTTGCATCGGCTTTAGCTTTTGTTTCGTTTTTGTTGATGATAGCCTGGGTGCCTTTTTCTTTATCTGCTTTCCATGCTTCGAATTTTTTCTCTGCATCAGCTTCAGTAAATGCACCTTTAGCAACACCACCAAGAAGGTGTTTCTTTAACAATACTCCTTCTTCAGAAAGGATGTTACGAGTAGTGTCGGTAGGTTGAGCACCAACTTGTAACCAGTACAAAGCCCTGTCGAAATTTATAGATATTGTAGCAGGATTTGTGTTCGGGTTATATGAACCAACCTTTTCAATAAATTTTCCATCACGTGGAGCTCTGCTATCTGCAATGACGATGTGATAAAAAGGATAACCTTTACGTCCTCGTCTTTGTAAACGGATCTTTGTAGCCATTTTTCTTTCTTTTGTTAATTTTTAATTAATACATAATTGTTATTAGCGGGTGCAAAGATAAGAATAAGTTTTTGGAATACAATGAAATATTCCCTGTTTATTCTGCCGGATATAAATTTAAAAAAGGCCAAACTCCGTAGAGCTTAGCCTCTGTTTTATATTGACAGTTCTTATATTAGTATCTTATGCTAATGATTTGACGTGAGCAGCTAATTTAGATTTCAGGTTACCCGCTTTGTTTTTGTGGATAACGTTCTTTTTAGCCAGTCTGTCAAGCATAGAACATACCGAAGGGTACAATTTTTGTGCTTCAGCCTTATCAGTCAGCGTACGGAACTTTCTAACTGCATTACGGGTTGTTCTTGCTGAATATCTGTTTCTCAAGCGTCTTACTTCGGCTTGTCTGATTCTCTTTTCTGCTGATTTATGATTTGCCATGTTGACTAATCCTTATTTTTTAATTTTTTATTTTATTTTGTAGCCCATAGGGGAGTCGAACCCCTCTTTCAAGAATGAAAATCTTGCGTCCTAACCGATAGACGAATGGGCCATCTTGCGGAGTTATTGTTCTGTTTTTACAGCTGCTTTCTCCTTCGATTGCGGATGCAAAGGTAATTCATTTTTGATTACTTGCAAATGTTTGATACTATTTTTTTGAAATTAATTTTAGTTATTTTATTATGATATTGATTTTCAATGCTGTTTATTTATCACGAAAATACAAATTCATTTGCACAAAAACGAAATTTATTTAAAATAAAATTGTCAAAGATCGATGAAAGGGTATAAAAGAGTAAAAAAACGAGAATAAGTTTAGAGATTTTACCTTTCCATATATAGATAAATGATAATTGGCTTTATGCAAAAAAAGGCTATTTTTGTATCTCATTCTTAGTAGCCGTTTAAAATCCGGCTCTATTTATTAATACAATTTACAAATGAAAAAGATTCTTTCGGTTTTACTCATTATATATACTTTTAACTTAAATGCTCAGAATACATACCGTTCACCCCTCGATATTCCGCTTGTCCTTAGCGCAAATTTCGGAGAGTTGCGTCCTAATCACTTTCATTCAGGTATTGACTTGAAAACTCAGGGTGTGATTAATAAGCCTGTATATTCTATTGCAGACGGATATGTATCGCGTGTATCTGTATCTCCTTCGGGCTACGGATTAGCAATTTATGTGGCTCATACCAACGGACAGACAAGCGTCTATGGTCATATAGAGAAATTTGCGCCGAAGATTGCCGGGTACGTAAAAGAGAAACAATATGAGCAGGAGTCTTACAGGGTAGATCTCTCATTGGATCAATCGGTATTTCCCGTTAAAAAAGGAGATCTGATTGCTTATAGCGGTAACACAGGTTCTTCCGGCGGACCTCATGTACATTTCGAAATAAGAGATACAGAAAGCCAGTTGGCTCTCGATGCACTTGAGTATTATAAGGGTCAGATAGAGGATAACGTTCCGCCTGTGGTAAAAGGCTATGCTGTGTATCCCATAGAGAATAAAGGTGTGGTTAATAATAGTTATGAACCCTTCCGTCGTATTGTTGGAGCAACACCAGGGAAGAAAGGCGCGAAAGTAATTCCCGATTCAATAAAGGTATGGGGCAAGATTGGTATAGGCGTTTATGCAAACGACCGTATGACAGGAACTAACAATATATACGGGGTAAAGATAGTACGCCTGTTCTGCGACGGTAAGGAGATATTCTCCTCGGATATATCATCTGTAGACTTCGGTAATACCCGAATGATAAACAGTATGATTGATTTCGACTATTGGTACCGTAAAAAGAGTTTCTATCAGAAGTCATTTATTGAACCGGGTAATAAACTGCCTATATATAAGACTGTCAATGACGGTTATATCGACATAAACGAGGAAAAGATGTATAAACTGAAATACGAACTCGAAGACCTCTATGGCAACAAGACGACTTATTCTTTTGATGTGTACGGCAAAAAGCAGGATATTCCCCGGCGGAAAGACTGTACACAACTAATGGCATGGGACAAGGATAACCATTATGAAGGTAATATGTTCTCTATTTCCATTGCCGGCGGGTCACTGTATAAAGATCTGTGCTTCAATCTGAAGAGAACCTTGTCGAAGAATTATATGTCTGCCATCTATGAGGTCAGCGATAGCTATGTCCCACTTGATAAATCCTGCGATATAACCATCAAGATGACCAAAGACAGTATGACCAACAAATCCCAATATGGTATCGTACGCATCACCGGCAGCCGTGAATACTGGATAGGTGGTAAGTACAACAATGGTGCTGTTACCGCCCGTATCAGGGAATTGGGTAATACCTATGCTGTCACTATCGATACCGAAGCTCCCACCATCACTCCTGTACTCCCTGCCAAATGGGTGGCTAAAGGAGAAATAAAGATAAGGCTTTCCGATAATAAAAGCGGTATAGTTTCTTATCGTGGAACTATCGACGGAGCGTTCGCACTGTTTGAGAATGATGTGAAATCTCCTGTATATACCTACAAATTCGATCCGAAACGTTTGACACGGGGGCAAACTCATAAATTGGTATTCACCGCTACCGATGCCTGCGGGAATGAAGGTAGTTATGAATACGAATTTAAATATTAAGGGTTAATTTCAAGATTTGGCTCCGCCGATTTTCAATTCATAAATACTTTATCAAATCACTGCTATTCATTCCCTCTATTCCATATTTCTTAGCCGCCTTATCTCCGGCCAGGCCATGCATATATACCCCCAGAATAGCTGCATGCATACTATTATAGCCCCGTGCCAGCAGGCCTGTAATATAACCGGTAAGGACATCGCCGCTACCGCCTTTTGCCATGCCGCTGTTACCTGTAGAGTTGAAATAACAGTTACCGTCCGGCAAACAGACCATGCTATGAGCCCCTTTTACAATGATGACGGATTTAAGATTGGCAGCAAGCCTTTTCACCTGTTCCATTTTTTCTTCTTCACTGTTCCATTCCCCGATCAGCCTTTTCAGTTCTCCGATATGCGGCGTAAGGATGGAGCCGGCTGGAATATTATGCCTCATCTTGTAGTGATCCGATATAATATTCAGTGCGTCGGCATCTATTACAACTGGTTTATAAACTGCAACCAATAGTTGCTTGAGTGCATCGGCTGTTTGTGGGGCTTGTCCCAATCCGCAACCAACCCCTATGGATGAATATTTGGAAGCATTCGTTGGCAAATCGGAAAAATAAGATTCATCATCCATACTTAGTATGGCGGATGGATATACCATATTTACTGCATACCGTTCTTCGGCAGGTATGTGTGTGGTTACCAATCCGCATCCTGAACGCAAAGCCCCGCCTGTCGCCAGTATTGCAGCTCCGGCCATCCCTTTCGACCCGCATATGAGCAAAGCATGTCCGTATGTTCCTTTGTGTGCGAATTTATCTCTTGTCAACTTTATTTCCCCGATGAAACCGGGTGTTATATAATGATAGGAAGTTTTCTCGTTAAATATGTATTGTGAACTGAGTCCAATCGGTAATATCTTGATTTCTCCGCAGTATTCTCCGGCTTCGGGTAATAACATCGCCAGTTTGGGAAATTCAAGAGTCAGGGTTATGTCAGCCTTTACGATCTTTTGATTCTTGTTCCCGTATTCACTTATCATGCCGGAGGGCAAGTCAATGGATATAACTCTGTTTGGCAAAGAATTTACTTTGTCGATGATGGATAATAAAGGTTCTTTTATTGCTCCTTTTACTCCCGTACCTAGCAGGGAGTCGATAATGACAGTATCCCCGCTTATATTCTCTAACCCACTGTTAGCGACGCCGGAGGGCAGACGATCCAGATTGTATCTGCACTCCTCGGTGAGTTGTTCTTTATCAAATGTCATAGACACAGAACAGTTATATCCTGCATGGTACAGGATACGCGCAACGGCCAGTCCGTCACCTCCGTTGTTACCTTTTCCAATAAGGAAGAGCAGGGGATAATCTTTCTCTACATTGTTGCATATCCATTGTGCGATGGAATTAGAAGCTCTTTCCATTAATTCTATCGAACTGATAGCTTCATTTTCGATAGTATACCGATCAGCTTCCTTTATTTGTGCGCCTGTTAGTATTTTCATATATCAAAGGTTTATATTATCGATTAACAATCAGCAGCTGATGATTTATTATTTAAAAATTACGACTTGTTAAAACTTGACAAACTTTACACTTTTTACAAAAATTCCTTATTCCTATCTTTTCCTTGTAGGGGCGAAAAATTTTTAACCCTTACCTGAACACAAAAGTTGACAAACTTGACACTTTTTTATACGTTTTCATCTGTAAGTTATATCCTTTATTATTAATTCCTCTTGTAAATGCCCATGGGGCACATTCAATTGTAACATTAATGTATAGATAAAGTTCTATGCGATCCCTTCAAAAAAAAGACTAAAAGAAAATAATTTCCCCGCCATCCGAATCTGCAAAATCTTTCAGCAAAGATTGCATATATTTCACGGTTTCGTCCAATCCCTCTTTTCCCCTATATCCGTTTATGATAGCCAGAAAATTAGTTGTACTTAGTTCTATCTTTGTCCGCTCATTGTCACTTGTCGGCGTTCCCACACCACCGGTAGCATCGCGATATACGGGGATTCCTTCAATATTCAGCATACCCCGCCCGATTCCTTCATAGGGCTCATCTGCCATCCCGACACCTAATGTCAGCGTGTTGCCTTTTATCTTATCGGCATCGAATCCTCCGATAGAATAACCTGTACGGATAGAGACCAGATTAATAAGGTCTACCAATGTATCTATCTGGTACAAGGGTAATTCCCTGACGATGCGGCGGCAAAGGGCTTCAGATGAGGGGCGATAACGGTTCGGGTCTTTTCCGAGCTTTTTATATGTCGCACGGGTAGCGGCGATAGCCGGATTCTTCTTTATATCTTCTATCTGGTGATTTGCCTTGTATTCAGCGACACACTTGTCTATCTGTTTCCATAAATCTTCATTATGAGGGGTATTCTTTACTTTGGCACAAATGGCTGCTCCGGCAAAAGCGGGGCAGGATTTCCTTATTTCCTCCGATACCTTTATTTCTATCATTCTAATAATATATCTCGATTAACAGAATTTCAAAGTTACAATTTTCGTATTGTATAACCTCAATAAAAAACTATCTTTGTAACTGTTTTGGTGATGTAAACAGACACTCGTCTTTTACATGAAAAGGGAATCCGGTCAGAATCCGGAACAGTACCCGCTACTGTGGTCTCTATTCAGTTAACAGTTAACGGTCATCAGTTAGCAATGTTGCTGAAAAGTCTTTGAGCAATACCAAATACCACTGTTTCACAGTAATCAGTGATACAGTAATCAGTAAACAGTCAAAAAAAACTGTTAACTGTTAACTGATAACTGTTTACTGAAAATGGGAAGGCCGTTCAAAGATAGAGCAAGTCAGGAAACCTGCCGGACAAAATATTCGGTTTTTATATCCCCGGGGTCAGGGATATATTAAAATACATAAGGATTAAAATATCAGAGGATCTAAAATAATGACGAAACGGCTCAATCCCATTATGTTTGCGGGAACAGGCAGCGATGTAGGTAAAAGTATTATTACATCGGCCTTTTGTCGCATATTTCTGCAAGACGGTTATCAGCCGGCTCCATTCAAGGCGCAGAATATGGCTCTCAATTCATATGCTACCCCCGAAGGGCTTGAGATAGGGCGTGCACAAGCCGTTCAGGCCGAGGCTGCGGGTGTTCCCTGCCATACCGATATGAACCCTTTGCTACTGAAGCCTACGACAGATAAGGTCTGTCAGGTTGTGTTAAATGGCAAACCGGTGGGAAATCAGCATGCTTATGAGTATTTCAGGGTGGAAGGGCGCGAAGAACTGCGGAAGGAAGTAAATGATGCATTCGACCGTCTGGCCCGGCGGTACAACCCTATTGTGATGGAAGGGGCAGGCAGTATCTCCGAAATCAATCTGCGGGCTGTGGACCTTGTGAATATGCCGATGGCGATACATGCCGGGGCTAATGTAATATTGGTAGCGGACATAGACAGGGGCGGAGTATTCGCTTCGGTGTATGGTTCTATAATGTTACTTACCGAGGAAGAGCGCAGGTATGTAAAAGGTATTCTTATCAATAAATTCCGGGGTGATATCAGGCTTTTCGAATCGGGAGTGAAAATGATCGAAGACCTGTGCGGCATCCCTGTTATCGGGGTAGTACCTTACTATAAAGATATATATATAGAGGAGGAAGATTCAGTGATGCTGCAAACCAAAAACTTGCAGGCAACACATGGCAAGGTGAATGTGGCTGTTGTCCTGCTACGTCATCTATCCAACTTTACCGATTTCAATGTGCTGGAACGTGATCCCCGCGTGCATCTGTATTATACCAATAATACGGATGAAATAGAAAAGGCGGATATTGTACTTATTCCCGGAAGCAAGAGCACGCTGCATGACCTGTACGAACTGCGTCGTAATGGTGTAGCGCAAAGTATTGTGAAAGCCCATAAGAACGGAGCTACAGTAGTAGGTATCTGCGGTGGTTATCAGATAATGGGGCAGGAGGTCTGTGACCCTCATCATGTGGAAAGCAATATTGAGCGTCTGCCCGGATTGGGCTTGCTACCTGTAACTACACAGATGGAAGGGGAAAAGGTGACCCGTCAGGTGAAGTTTTCTTTTCTCGGTTCCGACACCGTTTGCGAAGGATATGAGATACATATGGGGGCAACTATTCCCGTGGAAGATACCAGCCTTTCGCCATTAAATACATTGGAGGACAGCCGTACTGACGGCTATTTCCTGAATGAGAAATGTTTTGGCACATATATACATGGCATTCTTGATAACGGGGCTGTCATTGATTATCTGTTAGCTCCTTATATTGGAAAGCTGTCGGATACACCATTCGACTTCAAGGCGTTTAAAGAAGAACAATACAATAAGCTAGCCGACCATGTGCGCAGTCATGTGGATATGGAGTTGGTGTATAGGATAATTAGTTGATTAGCAAACTCGAAAATTAGCAAATTTGATGATGAAATTATTTTTTAACTCTATTTGCTAATCTGCTAATCTGCTAATTTACGAATTAACTAATTACGACATGATACTCGGACACGGCGATGATATATATACTCACGGAAAGAAGATTGTAAGCAATTTCAGTTCCAATATACGCAGCGGGCAGGATTTATCCGCCTTGCAGGAGCATCTGTGCGCTCATATCAGTGCTATACATTCTTATCCCGAACCTGACGCATCTTCTCTGGTTCATTTGTTGGCTGAGAAGTACAAGGTTAATACGGATAATATATGTGTGACCAATGGAGCCACGGAAGCCATTTATCTGATCGCTCAGGCGTTTAATAATGTCAAATCGGCAATAATATACCCTACTTTCAGTGAATATGGCGATGCCGCAACTATCAACAATCATACAATACACTGGTCTGCATCTTTCGGCAAAGTACCTCAGGATGCCCGTTTGGTATGGCTTTGCAATCCTAACAATCCGACGGGTACGGTAACGGATAAAAATATACTGAAAGCATATATTGAAAATCATCCGTCTCAATATATTGTCATCGACCAGTCATATGAGCATTTCACACTCAGGGACTTATTCAGTATTGAAGAGGCGGCGCAATATAAGAATGTGATATTATTGCATTCCATGACAAAGCATTTTGCCATACCCGGGTTGCGGTTAGGGTATATTACGGCACATGCTGAAACTTTGGCTCGGGTCGCAAAATACCGTATGCCGTGGTCTGTAAACGGATTAGCAATTGAAGCCGGGAAATTCTTGTTGAATCGCGGCTTGGAAACAATAAATATCAAAGAATATTTACGAGATACTATACAATTGCAAGAGTCTCTGAGAAAAATAGAAAAAATTGTCGTTCAATCTACTGATACACATTTCTTTTTGTGTAAATTTGAAGATGGGAAAGCATCTGAACTGAAAAAGTACCTTATAGACGGATATGGTATCCTAATTCGCGATGCTGCCAATTTTTATGGACTGGATGAGTCTTTCTTTCGTATTGCCACACAGTCATTTGAAGAGAACACGATACTAGTGAAGGGGGTATCAGAATTTCAGAGTTGAAAATAAACCTTGAAATTGGAGCTAAATGGATTTGAATTTACTATATATTCTACTACCCTTAGTTCTGGGATGGATTATCGATAAACTCATCGGTGATCCTGCTTGGTTGCCGCATACAGTGGTAGCAAAGGGTAAGATAATAGCATGGGGCGAAAAAATATTGAATAAAGGGAAGAGTAAGATGCTGAAAGGCGGTTTGTTTTCCATTGTCCTTATCCTTGCGTGTTATTTTCTTATCTATTTCATAACAGAAGGATTAAATGATATCCACCCTTGGGTTTCCATAGCATTTTCTACAATTATTGTATTTTATTGCCTTGCCGGAAAAACGCTGATAGATGAAGTTCAGAAAGTGTTTATTGCAGCAGATTCGTCAGTAGAAGAAGGCCGGATGCAAGTTGCACGTATTGTTGGACGTGACACATCTAGCTTATCGCCGCAGCAGATCCGTACGGCAGCATTGGAAACATTGGCCGAGAACCTGAGCGATGGTGTTATTGCTCCACTATTCTGGTATATGATACTCGGCGTTCCGGGTATGTTTGCCTATAAGATGATAAATACGCTGGATTCGATGATCGGTTATAAGAACGAGCGATATAAACAATTCGGTTGTTGGGCTGCGCGCATCGATGATGCCGCCAATTATATTCCCGCCCGTCTTACCTCTCTACTGATGATTATAGTTAGTGGTAGACTATCGTTGGTCCCCTTTATCGAAAAGTTTGGAGGACAGCATTCCAGCCCTAACTCGGGTTATCCCGAAGCTGCTCTGGCCGGGATTCTGGGTTGTCGTTTCGGTGGGCCAAACGTCTATTTTGGTGAACTGGTAGATAAGCCCTATATAGGATATAAAGAAAAAGAATTGACTACCGCCGATATGAAAAAAGCTGTACAGGTAAATATCTGGACTGAAATATTGATGGTGGCTTTGATTGTAGCGATTGAAACTATTTATTATATAAATTTTAAATAATTTAGTTGCAAGCTGCAAATTGACAGTGGACAATTGACAATGGAAAGTATAATCTTTTTAGGACTTTGCTTCACTAAGGCGTCAGCGGACGCGCATTAGTGACGCAGGCGGGCACCCAATCCGTTATAGACGGCGTAGAAAGGGATGGGGCGATAGCCCGTTTGTCCCTTTCAGCCGGCAAAATGGTTTTGGGTCGCCGAGGAATGAAGCGCTAGCTTTTTGCTTACTTTTGGGCAATGCCAAAAGTAAGGACAAGCCCGAGAGGGCGCGGCTGCAATTAACAAAAGAATTAGAGTTATTACAAAGAACAGTTATATAATAAGAAATAAAAATAAAATAATATACTTATGAAAATATATACCCGCGGGGGCGATAAAGGAAAAACCGGGATTTTTGGAGGACAGCGTGTCGATAAAGACGATGTACGCATCGAAGCCAACGGCACAATCGATGAACTCAACTCCGTAATAGGAGTTGTAAGAGCCAATCTTCCGGCAGACCATGAATGGCAGTCTCTTTTATTTAAAATTCAAACCGAAATGATGTCCGTCATGTCGCAAGTGGCAACCCCTTCAACTATCAGAGATACCAACACAAATACGTTGGATGAAGATTTGGATAAACTTTGCGAGGAATGGATGGACAGAATGACCGATGAGATGGGGCCCAGCGAAACTTTTATCCTGCCGGGCGGCACTATTGTTTCGGCACACTTGCAACTGGCAAGAGCTGTTGCCCGCCGGGCGGAACGCCGCTTATGGACATTGAACAAGCAGGATGAAGTTCCGGCATCGGTAATGCGATTTATCAACCGCCTGTCCGACCTTTTCTTTACTATGGCAAGATACGATATGTATAAGGCCGGAAATATAGAAGAACGCTGGAAAGACTTTTTGTACAAAAGAAAGAAAAATGGCTAAGCAGATAATACTTATTACAGGAGGGCAACGTTCGGGAAAAAGCAGTTATGCCCAGAAACTGGCATTGTCCCTTTCTACACACCCTGTCTATCTTGCTACTTCCCGTGTATGGGATGATGAACATCGTAAGCGTATAGAACGGCATAAGACCGAGCGGGGTTGTGAATGGACTAATATAGAAGAAGAAAAAGAATTGAGCCTGCATGATCTCTCAGGACGGGTTGTGCTGTTAGATTGTGTGACCTTATGGGCAACAAACTTTTTCTTCGATATGCAAGCAGATGTTCAATCTTCCTTACAGGCATTAAAAACAGAATTCGATAAACTGATAGGACAGGATGCCCGCTTCATCATTGTTACTAATGAGATAGGCATGGGTGAGATGTCGCAAAATGATGTGCAACGCAAATTTGCAGATTTGCAAGGATGGCTCAATCAGTATATTGCAGAAAGAGCCGACAAGGTTTATATGATGGTTTCAGGTATTCCATTGATGGTGAAATGAATAAAAAGATAATAGACAAACAATGAATATAGCGGACATCACAACTATGCGGCTTGCCAACCAGCAACTTGTTAAGACCAGATATAAAACACCACGCGAGATAGTATCATGGATGGGCGCCATGCAGGCTCAGGATTTCAATATGGCAAAATGGGGCATTGGAGTACGGCTGCCGGGAATAACCGATAAGCAGGTGGAAAAAGCTATAGACGCCGGTGAGCTGATCCGTACTCATATTTTGCGTCCGACATGGCATTTTGTGTCCCGTGACGATATACATTGGATGCTTCAATTGAGTTCTCCACGTGTAAAATTAGCCGTTCGCTCAAGTGATAGGGAATTGGAACTTTCCGACGATTTGCTGAAGAAGACAAGTGCTATTATCCGTAAAGCATTAGAAAAAGAAAGTAATCAGACCCGCCAGGAGCTTGGGGCAATATTGAAGAAGGCAGATATTGAATGTGATAGCCGCCGTTTAAGTCATATTATGTTTCATGCCGAATTAGACGGCTTGGTATGCAATGGTACGGTAAAAGATAAGAAGCAGACATATGCCCTGTTGGAGCAACGTGTGCCAAAGACATCGAACTATAACATGGACGAAACATTGTACCGTTTGGCATATAAGTATTTTCAGAGCCATGGTCCGGCTACAATACAGGATTTTATCTGGTGGTCGGGACTGACTGCTACCGAGGCAAGAAGCGCGGCAGCTTTGATAAAACCGGATTTTATATTCGAAACGGCAGGAGAACAAACATATATATATCATCAATCTTCATCAGGCTATAAGCAAAGAGATGATATCGTGCATTTTCTCCCTGCATTCGATGAATTACTGGTGAGCTATAAAGACCGGAAAGAGATTCTGTCTCTTGCTCACCACAAAAAAGTGATTACGAGCAATGGTATTTTCAAACCTGCTATTTCCTATAATGGAGAGATTATTGGCCTCTGGAAAAAAATCTTGGATAAGCAGAATATATCATCTGAATCTGAATTCTTTTCTCAGCCGGATAAAGCACTGGAGAGGCTGATAAAGAAGGCTTCAGGCGACTTTGATGCTTATTTGACAGGCTCTTAATGATGATAAACATAAACCATATAGATTCCCAGAATAGCATACAGGGTGGTTATCAATATAATCATAAAGCTGTTTATCAGAACCAGAATTCCTGATTTCAGATTGGAAATGATCCTGTTGTCATCATAGAAGCGGCGACATCCCCTGAAGAAATAAAAGGTGATATAGAAGACCATAAATGTCCATAGCAGACCCGTGGCCCATTCTGCCCCTATCCAGTCAAAAAGACAGGAGAAAATGTTACAAATAGTAATAGATAACAACACTACAGAAAAGAAGTGGAGGGTGAAGATGCCGCTATCGAAATAGATGCGTTTTCTTTTATTATGGAACAACCACAGCCAGAAGGCAAATATAGGCATATAGACAAATAAAACCTTTGGCATATTGTGGATTAAAAACTCGACAGCCTCTTTGTTTTTTTGTTTATCCTTGGAGCTCTCCACTATGGCAAGTCCCGTTTTATACATTATACCGTCAGGAGACAAAAACTGTTTTTCCTTAGGCAGAGCTTTGTATTTAGTATCTATTTTCTCTGCTGTAAGTTTACCTTGCGGATCGGTAGCGATAAGACTGTCCTTTAGATTCATTGCTTCAGCCACTTCGGCTTCCACCTCTATGTTTTTATTGCTTTTAGAAGCGTCCGGTAAAACAGAAGGAATAAAAAACGTGATGAAGCTGATGAATATATAAAGCGTAAACGGATTGACATAAGATTTTCGCTTGCCGTTCATATATTCTATCGAAAGTTTTCCCGGGGAGAGGAACAGATACTTAACTGTTCTCCAGAAGGAGCTGTCGTAATGAATAAAGTCGAATACAAAATGAGTAAACAGATGATGGAAAGATTGACGGCTCTCACTGTTTTCCTGCCCGCATTTAGGGCAATAATGAGTTTCTACAAACGCTCCGCAGTTTAAGCAGGTTTTCTTATGTCTGATTTTATGTTTACTCATATTCTATCAAAAAAATAACTAAGTAAATGAATGTCGGCAACAAAAGGTTGTAATCGTATCTTATTTCTCTGTCGTTATTTCTACCGAAAACTCAGTCGTAGGCTTAGTGAAAACAGAGCCGCTATATTCAATTATAGCAGTTTTTCCATCCTGGGAGAATACTGCATCCTGATTGCTTATCTTTTCTATTTTTTTAGGGAAATGATATTTTACCACCATTTTTCCTTTTTCTAAAAACATGCCGAACGGATTATTACCTTTCAACAGACTATCCACCCCATTTTCAGGCTCTATATCCTTATTTGGTTCTACGGTTCTAGTCATAACCGACCCGTCCCATGTAAGTGACGTTAGATTGTATAGTTTATCAATAGAAAGGTTCTGACTCAGGGATTGTGCTTCATCATCTTTCGATTTTATTTTGTCTTCCAGTTTCTTCATAGAAACAAAAGCCTTATTGAAAGCCTCTGCATCCTTGAAAGTTCCCGATAAGGAGATTCCAAGCTTCTTGTTTGCCACATCATTCTGCATTCTGATAGCCAAAGGAGCAATATTTATCATGTCTTCTTTCATATCGTCTGTGATATTCAATGTATCTTTGAGGATGTCGGACAGATAAATGACACTGTCTGTCGGTATTTTGTCAGCCATATTCATGTTCATATCCGATGTCATGGACAATATCTCGCTGGCGTCGATAGACATATCATATTTTACACTTCCGTCTTCCTGAAAATATATATTTTCGTATATAGCACAGCTATTAAAAAATACCGTGATGAGTAGTAAAAGAGTTGATAAATATCTTTTCATAGTTTCGGTTTAAAAAATAATCCCCCTCCATATACAGATGGAGAGGGAATATAATAAAATTGCTTATTCTAAATATGTGTATCCATAGAGGCCAGAGCGATAGTTGGAGAGGAATTCCTTCCCTTCTTCTACTGTTATGGAACCTTGCTTCACACAGCTGGTAACCCATGTTTCCACAGTGCGTACAAGTTTCTTGGCATTGTACTGAGCGTAGTCGAGTACTTCGGCTACCGTTTCACCGTCTATCATTTGTTCTATCTTATATCCTCCTTCATCTACTGATATATGTACGGCATTGGTATCGCCGAACAGATTATGAAGGTCACCCAGTATTTCCTGATATGCACCTACAAGGAACACTCCCAGATAGTACGGTTCATTTTTCTTCTTTGCATGTACAGGCAGATAAGAAGACTGGTTGCCATTAGAGATGAAATTATCGATCTTACCATCCGAGTCACAGGTTACATCCTGCAATGTGGCGGTACGGTCGGGTTTTTCATCCAGCCGGTGGATAGGTATAATAGGGAATACCTGGTCTATCGCCCATGAATCGGGTAGCGACTGGAACAAAGAGAAGTTACAAAAATACTTATCCGGTAACAGTTTCGATAATTGCTTCAACTCTTCCGGAGCATGCTTCGACCGGCCTGCGATATGGAATATTTCGCGGGCGATGGAGAAATATAAACGTTCTACCTGCGCCCTTGTTTTTAGCGTAAGTAATCCCAGACTGAACAAGTCCAGCGCTTCTTCTCGGATTTGCTGGGCATCGTGCCATGCTTCCAACATACGCGACTGGCTGAGGTCGTCCCATATTTGATAGAGTTCGCGAACCAGTTCGTGGTCATCGTCAGACAACTCTTCGTCTTCGTCCCATTCGGGTAAAGTAGCTGTTTCCAGCACTTCGAACACTAATATGGAATGATGTGCCGTAAGTGAACGCCCCGATTCGGTAATGATATTAGGGTGGGGGATATCATTCTTATTCGCAGCGTCTACCATTGTGGCGATAGAGTCATTCACATACTCCTGTATGGAATAGTTAACGCTGCTTTCGTTGTATGATGAGCGTGTGCCGTCATAGTCTACACCTAGTCCGCCACCGATATCCACAAATTCTACTTTGAAGCCCATCGTATGCAATTGCACATAGAATTGGGCGGCTTCTCGCAGAGCTGTCTTGATACGGCGGATTTTTGTAATCTGGCTACCAATGTGGAAATGGATCAGACGAAGGGATTCTTGCATATTATTCTTCTCAAGGTAGGCAAGGGCTTCAAGCAATTCACTCGAATTCAGTCCGAATTTGCTGCCGTCACCTCCCGATTCTTCCCATTTGCCGCTACCGGAACTGGCCAGCTTAATACGGATACCGATGTTTGGTCTTATTTTCAGTCGTTTGGCAACCTTGGCAATGAGTGGGAGTTCGTTCAGTTTCTCAACAACTATAAAGATACGCTTGCCCATCTTCTGCGCCAACAGAGCCAATTCGATATAGCTCTCGTCTTTATACCCGTTGCATATAATCAGCGAGTCAGAGTCGGTATTAATAGCGATAACGGCATGGAGTTCGGGCTTTGAGCCGGCTTCGAGACCGATATTGAATTTTTTACCATGGCTGATAAGTTCTTCGACCACAGGGCGCATTTGATTTACCTTGATAGGATATATGATATGGTTCTGCGCCTTGTATTCGTATTCTTCTGCCGCCAGTTTGAAACACGTCGATATCTTTTCAATCCTGTTATCCAGAATATCGGGAAAGCGAATCAGTACGGGAGCCGATACATCGCGAAGTTGCAGTTCGTCCATCAGTTCTTTTAAATCAACAGCCACTCCGTCTTTACGAGGAGTTACGACAACGTTACCTTTCTCGTTGACAGAAAAGTAATTAATTCCCCATCCCGGGATGTTATACAGCTCGGATGAGTCTTCGATGCGCCATTTTCTCATTCTTTCTTGTAAAGTGATAAATTATTTAATGGATAAAAATGTGGTGATTTTCGCATTGGCAGGATCTTTTGCTTCCTTACCATATACATCAAAATCAGCCAGGTATCGTCTGTTTATATCCGATTGCCAGATATGCGCCCAAGTTTTACCAACGGCATATGGCAATTCACCTTCGGATATATATTTATAATATTTGCTGGAAGGAATCTCTTTGATAGTCAGGCTCAGGTTGGTGGGGATACTTTCTGCATCCGCAACCTTATAGCCCAATACGGTGGTATATTCACCTGTATAGTCACTCTCGTAATCGGTGTAGATACAGTAAATATCATCCGATACCTTCGGCATCGACTCCAAATAGCCGTTTCTCAGGAATATTTCCCACAACTTGGCTATATCACCCTGTGACTTATAATCCTGATTGGTAGTCCTTACGGAGATGCCAACAACAGAGAATTTATCCAAGACTACTTCCTCTTGTTTCATTTTTCCAAAACTTTAGTTATTTCGGCAATATATAAATAATGGAAATCTTTTTCGGGATACCATCTGTCTATTATCTTTTCATCAAGGAAAGCCGCTTCTTCAATACGCTGTACGAAAAGCTTCTTTGCAAAGATTACCCTTTCTGCTTCTTCGAAGTAAGGTACATCATTGTCCATCGCAACGGATAATCCTGCTTTTGTTATCTTGTCCTCATCTCTTCCCGAAGCTTTTCCCAGATAAGCAAGAGCTTTCTTATAGCTGTCGTCGAAGAATGTCAGCGATAATGATTCTGAGCTTTCTACGAATTCCCTTGTAAAACGTTGAGGACGTATAACAATAAAAACCACTTCTTTGTTCCACATGATGCCGAAACTACCCCAGCTTGCGGTCATTGTATTTACCGTACCATCGGCTTTGGCAGCGGAGATTAGCATCCATTTGTCTTTTATTTCAAATGGGTTGGGGGAGAAGTTTTTTATATTTATTTCTTTGAATAGACTCATTGTTTATTTATTGGTTGCTTAAACTCAGGAAATTCATAAAAATACAGGCTTTCTCCTTTCTCTTTATATTCTTTATTTTCAGCCTCAATTCTAAATACTATATAAGGTTTAGCAGGCTTGTTTTTAGGCTTGTCAACTTGCACAATATAGCCTGTTATCGGCATGCCTCCTAGGAATTCCTCGATAGGCTGTATTGAATTTATCTTGAGCAATTCATTGTCAGCAAAAACTTTAATAGCCAAATTTTCCGGTTTTACAGAAATGTCAGCCACTTGTTCAGCTTTCTTTTTATCTAAATATATTTCTTGAGAATAAGATAAATATTTAGTTATGCTCATTGGGCGAAAATAAATGAAAAAACCGGGATAGCCGCCGAAGTTCTGAAATACTGTTGTACCATATACTTCCAGACGGTGGTAACGTGGGTTTATAACTAAATCCTTATTGGCTATAACGTTCCATGCCCAAAATTCTAAACGCATATCATCTTTAGGCACAGCATTCTCCCTTGGATATTCTTTTTTGCGCATAGCATACATTGCCATGTATTTACCTTTCTCTACATTCTCTAACTTATAATATCCATCCTCATCTGTATATGTTATATAAGCATTGCTAAAGTCAGGATATAAAAGTCTGACTACACTGCTGTCTTTTGGCATACCTTCAAAATCGGTCACTTGTCCCGATATTGTAATTGTTTCCTGTGCTTTGATATATACTTTAGTATACATCAGTAATATAATTGATATAAAGATGATTTTTTTCATTCTTAATCCAGTTTTAATACTGCAAGGAATGCCTTCTGAGGTACTTCCACATTACCCACTTGTTTCATGCGTTTCTTACCTTCTTTCTGTTTCTCCAGCAATTTACGTTTACGGGAAATATCACCACCATAGCATTTGGCAGTAACATCCTTACGAACCGCCTTTATTGTTTCACGGGCTATAATCTTAGCACCGATAGCCGCCTGTATGGCAATGTCGAATTGCTGGCGGGGGATCAGTTCTTTCAGCTTTTCGCACATGCGGCGTCCGAATGTTACGGCATTATCCACATGGGTAAGCGTAGATAAGGCATCCACCGATTCGCCGTTAAGCAGGATATCCAGCTTGGCAAGTTTCGCCTCGCGGTAGTCGTGCATATGATAGTCGAACGAGGCATAACCTTTCGATATGCTTTTCAGTTTATCATAGAAGTCGATTACAATTTCGCCCAGAGGTATATCGTAAGTGATTTCCACACGGTCGCCCGATATGTAATCCTGCTTCAGTAAGATACCACGCTTACCGAGACACAATGTCATGATAGGGCCTATATAGGTCGTGTTTGTAATCACGGACGCGCGTATATACGGCTCTTCTATATAGTCGATCAATGTCTGGTCGGGCAATCCGGCCGGATTATGCACTTCCTTCGTATTTCCTTTTTTATCGTGCACAATGTAGGATACATTCGGCACGGTGGTTATCACATCCATATTGAATTCCCTGTCGAGACGCTCCTGTATGATTTCCATATGCAGTAGCCCGAGGAATCCGCAACGGAAGCCAAAGCCAAGGGCAACCGATGATTCAGGCTGGAAAGTAAGGGAGGCATCATTCAACTGAAGTTTTTCGAGTGAGGCGCGCAAATCTTCAAAATCTTCACTTTCGATAGGATATACTCCGGCAAATACCATGGGCTTCACTTCTTCGAATCCGTCGATAGCCTCTTTACACGGGTTCTTTACATGGGTAATGGTGTCACCTACTTTTACCTCTTTCGATGTTTTAATACCGGATATGATATAGCCAACGTCTCCGCATGTCACTTCATTGCGGGGCGACATTTCGAGCTTTAGGACTCCGACTTCATCAGCGTCGTATTCCTTGCCGGTGGCGAAGAATTTAACCAGGTCTCCTTTACGGATTGTACCGTTTACCACTTTAAAATATGCGATGATACCACGGAAAGAGTTGAATACCGAGTCGAAGATCAGAGCCTGTAACGGCGCTTCCGGATCTCCTTTTGGTGCAGGAATACGCTCGATGATGGCATCGATTATATCATACACACCTTCTCCGGTTTTCCCACTGGCACGGATTATCTCTTCACGTTTTACTCCGAGCAATTCTATAATCTGGTCTTCCACCTCATCCGGCATTGCGCTGGGCAGGTCTATTTTATTCAGAATCGGTATAATCTCCAAATCATTTTCTATAGCCATGTAAAGGTTAGAAATAGTCTGAGCCTGTATACCCTGCGCGGCGTCTACAATAAGCAAAGCACCTTCGCAAGCCGCGATGGAGCGAGAAACTTCGTAGGAAAAGTCGACGTGTCCGGGAGTATCTATCAGGTTGAGGATATATTTTTCGCCTTTATATGTGTATTCCATCTGGATGGCATGGCTTTTGATCGTGATACCACGCTCACGCTCCAAATCCATATTGTCGAGTACCTGTGCCTGCATATCTTTACCTTCGACAGTGCGTGTGTATTCCAAAAGCCTGTCTGCAAGCGTACTCTTACCATGGTCGATATGTGCTATAATGCAAAAATTCCGTATTTTATTCATCTATATAATTTGATTCTTTTAATCTTCTTCAAACCGGGATAGAAACACTACCCCAAATTAGAGTGCAAATATACAAAAGAAATATCAACTTTTAATTATCGGACATTGCAAGCTTAGCGTAAACCGGTAATTTTTAAAAATTGTTTTATCGGTTTTGATTTTATTAAAGAAATATGTTCCTTTGTATGACTTACTTGTAAGATTCCCACCTGTTTTTATCCCTTCTTTTTTAAGGAAATTCAATTACCTGCCCGGATACGATCCTGTATGTTTAATCCTGATAACGAAGACTAGATTTATTCTTATGTTAATAAACTCAGATAGTATAAATTATGATAGTAAAAAATAACTTTTATATAATTACCGGAGGTCCCGGTGCTGGTAAGACAACTTTGTTGAACGAACTTCGGGAAAATGGTTATAACTGTGTTCCGGAAACCGCACGGAATATAATCAAAGAACAGGTCGAAGCCGGAGGTCGTGCTTTGCCTTGGGATGATACCAGAGCATATTCGGATTTGATGTTTTCCCGTTCGGTACAGGATTTTATCAATTTGAAAGATAGGAAGGATATTTATTTTTTTGACAGGGGTATCCCTGATACATACGGATACGAGGTATTGATGGGGTTTGATATTGGCGGTGTATTGAAAAATGCTGTTGAGCAATATCGTTACAATCCTCTTGTATTTATTCTGCCTCCGTGGAAAGGAATATATGAAACAGACAGCGAACGAAAGCAGGATTTCCAGACTGCTATTGATACATACAAAGTGATGGTTGATGTATATAAGAATTTAGGTTATATACCTGTTGAAGTACCTCTTCTGACTGTATCAGAAAGAGCAGCTTTTGTAATACGGGAATTAAAATAGATATTACTGTATCAGTATAAATACATTTCCCTCATTTTCTGTATGTCAACACCTAAAACCTTTGTCAGATAGTTTTCTACCGAACCATGGTCTTTTTTTATCTGATCCAGTCCTGCCTGAAGAAATTCAGGTTTTACCTCGAAAAGTGAAGATATAGCCGGATATTGTGATTTTAACCCGGCATATTTATTAGCCAGATATGTATTTGATAATAAATAATCTTTCAATATAATTTGTTCATCAACACCTAGTGCCGATAGAACTAATGCAGCACCCATTCCGGTACGGTCTTTTCCTGCCGAACAATGGAACATTAGCGGAATATCATCGCCGTTCTGCAATAATTTGAAGAATTCCTTGTATTGATGTATACAAGCCGAATCGGTAACTAAGAGAATATTCATGTCTTTCATCATCCGGTTGGCTTGTTCTGCATTAATTTTGCTTATATCTCGCTTTACTGCTGTCATCAGGTCTCCCGGACTGATGGAATAAGGATAATTGTTCTTTACCGAAGAAGGATTCTTATCGGGGGCCTGTTCCATTTCTTCACCCGAACGGAAATCCACAATGGAAATTAACGGTATGGCAGCAAGATAATCCAGATCGGAGTCGGTCAGCTTGTGTAAATCATCGGAACGGAATATTTTACCCCATTTTACAAATTTGCCATCAGTGGTTTTGTATCCGCCTAAATCTCGGAAGTTATAACCTCCCGTCATTGGCAAATGCCTGTCGGATACAATTGCACTTCCTTTTTCTGTAATTATTTCAAAATAAGAACGTGCCGAATCTGTAATATTTAACGGGAATGTGCCACTGTCTATGCCTTGTGCTACAGGCTGGGAAAAGTCGATTCCATCAACAGACCTGCCTGCGTAAAGCACCCATTTACCTTGTGTATATATCTGTATAGTTGCAGCTTTGGTTGTTTTGTCCCTGATGATGGATACATCTTTCGAAATGTCTTCCCCGGTATATCCGGCTTGGTTCTGCGTCGCTTTCTTGTCGCATGATGTGGCAATGAGTGAAGCTAAAATCATAGGTATAATAAGTTTTTTCATTTGTGCGTGTAATTTATCAGATAACAAAGGTACTCCGGTTTGTTGTAGTAAGCAAAACAAAGAATTCGTTTTCGGCCTTTATATGATTGAAAATACCTTTATTTAACATTTTGTATGATATTGATTATATGTGAATTGTATATAGGTTACAGAATGTGATGAAAAGTTAAATAATAAATATGGATTAAACCCCGGTCTCCAAATCATATCTAACCACTATAAAACATTTAAAATAAAGATTATGAAAAGATTATTTTTATCATTGGCTATAATAGCATCTATTTCCCTTACAGCATCAGTTAGTGCACAGGGAGGAAAAAGGGATGGAAAGCGTGGTACAGATTTTCAGAAAGAATTGAATCTGACTGCTGAACAGAAAGAAAAAGTAGAGTCTACCAATAAGGACTTTAAATCTAAAATGGCCGAACTAAGAGCTAAGTCTGATTTGTCGAAAGAGGATCGGCAGGCAAAAGTAAAGGAATTAAGAACGCAGCATCAAACAGCGGTAAATAATATACTGACTCCCGACCAACAAACTAAAATGAAAGAACTCATGGCTCAGAGGGGAAACAGAGACATGAAAAAAGGAGGTAAGGAGTTGAGCATGCGTGGAAAAAAAGATGGACGCAGTAAAGACATGAGAGCGGAAAGAAGAGGAGACCGTATGAAGGATTTAAATCTGACAGAGGATCAGAAACAAAAGATCAAATCATTGAATGAAGACTTTAGGACAAAATCACGAGAGTTGGCAAAAGCGCATCGTGAGGAACTGAATAAAGTATATACTCCTGAACAACAAAACAAACTGAAGGAATTCAGAAAAGATTTTAATAAAGACCGTCGTTTCGCGTTTAATGGAAGGAGAGAAATGGCTAAACTTGATGAAGCAAGCAAGACCAAATTGAAATCATTGCGTGAAAACTTTGAGAAGGAGAAGAAAGCTGTGGAATTGAGCCGTATTGCTCCTGATGCTCAAAAACAAAAAATTGCTGATTTACGTCAGAATTTCCGAAGAGAAAAACAAGAGATAATCAAAGAAGCGCGTAAAACTCAAAATAGCCAACCTACATAACACATTTATATATTTTCAAGAAGGCTGTCAAATATTTTGACAGCCTTCTTTTTTTTGGGGTATTCTACTGCCTGCTTTGTTTTTCAAACTCCTTGGGTGTCATACCATATTGAATCTGAAATAATTTGATAAAATAGGATGGAGAGTTTATTCCTACAAGATAACAAATTTCATTTATCCTGTATTTCCCTTCCTGTATCAGTTGAGCTGCTTTTTGCAGGCGGACCAACCGTATAAAATCGGTAGGAGTAGTATCTATGGTTGCTTTGATTTTCCGGTGGAGGCTGGAGCGGCTCATATGAATGCGGTCGGCCAGACCTTCAACATTGAAGTCTGCATCAGTTATATTGTCATTAATGACTTCTATCACTCTGTTCAGGAATTGTTCGTCGGCCTTGTTCATATTTGATTGTTGAATAGGTAAGAATGGTTTTTTCAGGAATAGCTCTATTTCCCGTTTCCTGTTGTTCATCAGCGAAGTCAGCAATGTTTGCAGGTATTGAAATGAAAAAGGTTTCTCTACATATGCGTCGGCGCCTATCTCAAGACCTTTGATTTTGCTTTGCAGGTCGTTTTTAGCCGTAAGCAGAATGACAATTATATGGCTGTATTCTATATCGGATTTTATAGATTCGCATAATTCGAATCCGTCCATTTCCGGCATCATTACATCGCTGATTACAATATCTATACTTTTTACCTTTAATATTTTTTGAGCTTCTATTCCATTTTTTGCCCGCTCCACAATGTATAGCTCGTCTAGTTTGTCAGCTATGAAATTGAGCATATCCGTATTGTCTTCAACTACTAAGACCGATTCTACATTCCTTTTCTTTGTCGAGGTTGTGTCGTGCTCTATAATATATTCTGATTGGGGTTCCGGTGGTAATTTATCTTCTATTCTGGACTCCTGATGCAAAGGGATTTTTAATATAAATGTATTCATTCCCGATTGCGAACTGTATAATAAATACCCGTCATGAAGTTCTGCTAAAGAGCGGGCAAGGGAGAGACCTATCCCAGAGCCGGAGGTTTCACGGAAAATAGTCTTTAATTGAAAGAACGGTTCAAATATTTTTTCTTTTAACTCTTCAGGTATTAAAGGCCCGTCATTTGATATCTGAAAAGTAAAGTATGTTTTGTCTCCGGAGAGAGAAATATCTATTGATGAATCTGAATACTTGAAGGCATTCGACAATAAATTGGTTAATATTTTAGTCAATCCTTCTCTGTCTACCGATGCAAAAATAGGATTATTGTCTGATGGCTGTATATTGATTGATTTTTTTGCAGAGGTAAATTGTTCGTCGAAGCGAGAAAGTATTTCGTTTAACAACAGGGTTATATCTGTATTTCTGAAACTTAGCAGGAACTTGTTGCTATCCACTTTTCTGAAATCCAGTAATTGATTGATGAGGTTAAGCAATTGCTTGGTGTTTTGTTCTATTATTGTAAGGTTCCGTTTGACAGAATCATTCGGAATGTCCATTTCTATTATAGATTCCAAAGGGCCATTGATGAGAGTAACAGGTGTGCGTATCTCATGGGCTATATCAGTGAAAAAATCGACTTTGGCTTCATAAAGTTCCCTTTCTTTTTCTATTTCAAACAGCTTCTGCTTTTCGTTATTCCTTTTCTGATATTTCTTCAGAGAAAATCTCATAGAAAAATATAAAGAGGTTATGAATAGTATGAAATATACGAGATAGGCAATATTCGATGCCCACCACGGTGGTAGTATCACAATCTCCAGTGAAGCACCTTTTTCATTCCATAAGCCATCATTGTTTGTACCTTTAACTTTGAATATATATTTACCCGGAGGAAGTTTGGCGTAAGATGCGCTGTGATTATTTTTTGTATATATCCATTCTGTATCTATATTCTCCATTTTGTAAGCGTACATATTGGCTTGGGGTGCGGTATAACTGAGAGATACAAAGTCGAGGATGATATTGGCCTGATTGTATGGTAATTCTATCTTATCGGTATATAGAATACTTTTTTTAAGGGGCGAGCCTTCCATATTAGAATCAACTTCCTTATTGAATACTGAGAGTTTGGTAATATATACAGGAGGAACAAAATTGTTTGCTTTAAATTCTTCAGGCTTGAAGGCAATCATACCTTCCATACACCCAAAGAAGAGTTTACCTGAATTACTTATCAGTCCCGACTTATAGTTGAACTGGTTGGATAATAATCCCTCGTTCTGTGTAAAGATTTTTATATCCTTTGTTTCAGGATTAAAGCATACCAGCCCCGAATTAGTCCCAAACCAGAGATTATAATGTTTGTCTTCCAGTATCTTATATGCGACATCGTCGGGTAATCCTTCCTTTATTGAGTATGACGTAAATTTTTTGTCTTTCTTGTTGTAAACACAGATGCCACCCCGGTCGGTAGAAAACCAGATTTGGCCTAAATGGTCTTCGGTTATGCTGCTTACAGAATTGGAACTTAATTTGTTTTCTCCCTCAGCTTTGTGATGTATGACAGTATCTTGTTTAGGGTCATATTGGAAAACCCCATTACCCATTGTAGCTATCCATATATAGCCATCCGAATCCTCCATAATGTCGTATGTATAGCTTAGACCGAACTCCGTCATATGCCTGAATTTCATACTGCCTTTGTCGGCAATAAATATGCCCCAGGCATTACCCAGCCATATTCTTCCATTCCGGTCTTCACATAGTGCGTATATACTTTCTTCATTCAGCCCCATGTCTAGGTGCGAGTAATGTTGCATATTATCTGATGGACGATGGATTATATCGAGTCCGTTTTTAAAGAAACCAACCCAGATTTTTGATTCCTGAACCAATATAGCCAGGGTCTTATTGTAAGAAAGATTATTTACCGGCCTGAATTTTTGTGTCTCCGGATTAAATACGGAGACGCCAGCATCTTCAGTGCCAATCCATATAGTTCCGTTCTTATCTTCTTTTATTTCCCGTATCCGTTTCGAGTTGAGAGAGCCGTATTCGCTGGTAGGGAAATATTTTTCGAATTTATTATTCCTGTTCGGAAGATAATTCACACCGCCAAAGTTAGTTCCTACCCATATTCCTCCCTCCTTGTCCTTATATATCTTTTCTACTATATTGTCGGAAAGAGAATGGCTGTTGAGAGGGTCTTCTTTCACATGGTCTACAGTATGCAGTTTTTCGTTTATAATGTATAGACCGGCTTGTGTGCCTACCCATATTTCCCCATCGTTGATAATGGTCACATGCCTGATTATTTTGTAGTTCAGGTCGGGCACATTCATATCTCTCAGTATATTCCGGCGTTTATCTAGCTTTAACAATCTCTCTTCGTGTATACCAATAATAATATCATCATTATCATGGCAAATCGTATATATATTTTTTCCTGCAAGGGTTATATTATTCACTACATTGCCCAGATATTGGGTAAAAGTATCATCAGAATCATTATATAGAAATACCCCGGACCCGTTCGAGCCGATCCATACTCTTCCGTTTTTTTCTATGGCAATACATTGTGGGTTGCTTATGCTGGGCTTAAGGTCCTTAACGACTGTATACAAATATAATTTTCCGGAGGTAAGTTCATATCTGAATACACCCTGATTGGGTACTACGATCCAGATATTATTATTCTGGTCCTGTTGTATATCGGCGACCCATTCATCAATGCCTGTACCCTGTGATGTGTTTAAGTCAAAAGAGCTGAACCTTTCTGTTACAGGATCGAATATGAAGATTCCCTTGTCTGTTCCCAGCCATAACTTTCTGTCCTGGCTTTCAAATATTGCACTGACGTTGTTGTTCCCTTTTTTTGTCACATTATCATAACAGTTGTATACTTTAAGAGAAACTCCATCGTAACGGTTGAGCCGGTTGCGTGTACCAAACCACATAAATCCGTGACTATCCTGATAAATGGATTTGACATTGTTTTGGGACAGGCCCATATTACCGTCGATTATAGAAAAATAATAATCGCTGGCGGATATATCTATAGTGAAGGACAGAAATATAAATATTGTGGTTAAGTATAAATTTTTCATG
This sequence comes from Dysgonomonas gadei ATCC BAA-286, assembly GCF_000213555.1. GTDB lineage: Bacteria > Bacteroidota > Bacteroidia > Bacteroidales > Dysgonomonadaceae > Dysgonomonas > Dysgonomonas gadei. The sequence goes on along the minus strand of NZ_GL891982.1, from coordinate 291,031 downwards.
GAACAATATTATGTGAAAGAAAGTATTTAATGTAACACCACTTAACCATAATCGGCTATTGTTGCAGATGCAAAAATGAAAGATAGGTCTGCGACCTGAATAACGGATATCGTATTTGTAGCAAATATACGTATTCTAAAAATTACAACCGTCGCAATAAATATAACAAATGTCCGATTCTGGACAAAAAATACTTTTTACGACATATCTTTTATTTTTTGACATGACAGGAATTCCTGCAATAGAAGGTTAAATTTACATTTGCATCGGAGTGGATATTAAGGATACCGGTAAAACATATTAAATAATCCATGAGCTACCATTTGTGTTATTTTATTATAAACATTTAAATAAAAAATGCTATGAAAGAAAAGAATCCATAATGAAGATGGATAGTTTTTTGAAAAACCTGATCACGACGTCTATTATATTTCAAACAATTAAAACCATAAATCTTTTTATCTAAAATAAATAACTTATGAACAAGCGTATAAATCTCAAATCCGAGCTGAAAACAGTACTTACACTTCTGCTGTTTTTTATGTCGGGAGCCATTGCTTTTGCTCAGAGTATAAATGTTACAGGAGTTGTAACAGACGGGCTGACAAAAGAACCTCTAACAGGTGTTTCGGTTGTTGTTAAAGGCACTACTACAGGAACATTTACGGATATTGAAGGCAGATATTCTATATCAGCCGCAAAAAATGCAGTATTAGTATTTTCTTTCTTAGGTTTTGAATCTAAAGAAGTCCCTGTAACAGGGGAAATAATAAACATCTCATTGGAATCTCAGGATTTCCAGATAGATGAAGTAGTGGTAGTCGGCGCCGTTATGAAAAAAAGTGACTTGACCGGGGCTGTTTCGGGGGTGAGCGGTAAAGTATTACAGGAAAGACCGGTGACTAATATCAATCAGGCACTTCAAGGCCGTGTAGCCGGTGTTCTTATTAACTCTGCGGCGAAACCGGGAGATGATTCTTCCATAAAAATCAGAGGTATCAACACTATTGATGGAAAAACGGATCCTATTTATGTCGTTGACGGTTTAGTTATGGATAATTATGGTGGCGGATTTAACTCGGTCAACCTGAACGACGTAGCTTCTATTGAAGTATTGAAAGATGCTTCGGCGACAGCTTTATATGGCTCCCGTGCCGCTAATGGTGTTATTTTGGTTACAACAAAAAAGGGGAGTAAAGGAGAAGGCAGAGTGAATTATGACGGATGGGTTGGGGTTCGTTCATATGCGAAAAGACCTGCGACAATGAACTCAAAACAGCTATTCGAGCTTCGCAGAGATGCGGCTAGTAATAGTTTTATGGCAAGACATCCGAATGCGACACAGGCCGAAATTGATGCCAACATGCAGAATCGTATTATGACTGCCTATAATCCAAGAGGCGGGGGAGGATATGTATTCGGGCAGTATGAACTGGATGCCTATAACAATCCCAATTTTAAGGATTATGACTGGTTGGACGAGGTCACCCGTGATGCGGTGGAACACAATCATGTTTTGAGTTTTACAGGCGGAAGCGATAAAGGAACTTATTATTTAAGCTTTGGTTTTTCTGATCAGCAAGGTATGGTAAAGAAGATGGGAAGTAAAAACTATACGGGACGTGTCAATATTGATTTTAACGTTAAACCTTGGTTGAAAGTAGGGACAAATACTTCGTATATCCGTACAGAGTCGCAAATACACGCCAACGACGATGTTTTTGATAAAGCAAGAGGCGCTAATCCGATGTTGCCGGTTGATTACGATCTGCTTACACTAAACTATGGAGGATATGATGATGAGAATTACTTCAATCCACTGGGAACATTGCGTATAGACAACGACAGGGTAAGAAACCGTATCATCAGCTCCAATTTCTTGAATATCAATCCGGTTAAAGGACTGAATATAAGGACGACTTTCGCAATTAATAATTTTGAAGAATCCACTTTCAGATATCAACCGAACGATATCCAACAAGCTATTCGTTACTCTAATAAGGGAGAAGCAGAACACAAAAGAGATAATGTTACAACCTGGCAATGGGACAATACTATTTCGTACGACAATACTTTCGGAGTTCACCGGATTAATGCGTTAATAGGGACCAGTACATCTAAAAATTCACGTAACTATACCAATGTTACAGGACGTGGATTCGATTCCAACCTTTTCGGATATCATAACATAGGAGCCTCGGAACGCCTTAACGACAGACTTATCAGTTCTGATTTTTATACCTCATCCTTGATGTCATATTTTGTGCGAGGCAATTATACATACGCCGATAAATATTACCTGACTGTTACTGCCCGTTATGATGGTTCTTCTAAATTTTCACAAGGTAACAGATGGGGTTTATTTCCATCTTTCTCAGGGGCATGGAACGTTACTCAGGAAGACTTTATGAAAAATATGACGTTTTTCGACCAATTGAAAGTACGTGTCGGGTATGGTATTGTAGGTAACCAGGAAATTGACAATTATTCCTATATGACCCTGTATAAGCCCAATATAGTAAACGATCCTAAAAACGGTTACTCTACAGTTTACGTTCCTGATTCTAAACAAGGGACACTGGATATCAACTGGGAATCGCAACATCAATTCAATGTCGGATTGGATATGGCATTCCTCAACAATAGAATCAAGATTTCGGCAGACTATTTCGATATTACCAATAGTGATCTGTTGATGACCAGAAATCTGGCTGAAACTTCAGGTTTTAAAACGGCTGTTGTGAATATCGGCGAAATCAGGAACCGGGGCATTGAGTTTACGGTAGACGTTAATGCGTTGAGAACAAAAGATCTGGAATGGAATATATCGGCAAACTTCTCTAGAGACAAAAACAAAGTTACCAAGCTGTATGGAGATGTTGATCACGTCTTTAAATATGATGATTGGCAGAGTCTGAAAAAAGACGGTAACCTGTTTTTGGGAGAATCGCGTAACACTATTTACACATGGAAAACCGGAGGAATTGCTCAAGCCGGCGATATGGATCGCCTAAACCAAATAGACTGGCAGGGTAAAAATGTAGGACCCGGCGATTTGTATCCGCTGGATGTTTCTGGTCCGAACGGTACACCCGACGGAAAAATAGACGATAATGACCGGGTGATAGTCGGTTCCTCCGACCCTAAGTTTTATGGAGGATTCTCTACAGATTTCACTTATAAGGGTATTTCTTTGAACGCGGTATTTAATTATTCCTACGGGGCTAAAAAGTTGAGTTCTTTGTACGAAACACTTATTGGTAGCAATGGCAGGAGTCTGGCTTCCGTCGATCTGCAGGATCGTTGGGCACCTGAAAACACAGATGCCAAATTCCCACGTCCTATGTATCAGGATGGAAACGATGGAGCGTCGGCGTTTAATCCGTTTTCTGCCAGCCAAATGGATTTCTCTGTACAAAACGCTTCTTATCTGCGTTTATCAACACTGACTTTGTCGTATACTTTTCCGAGAAATATAGTCAATAGTCTGAAACTGGACAATCTGAGAGTGTACAGCACTGCTTCTAATGTATTCTGTCTGACTCAATACAAAGGTTATGATCCTGAAATGGGAGACTGGTATCCGCCGACAAGAATGTTTGTCTTTGGATTGAATGTATCATTCTAACTATTTATTAATGAGGGAAACCGATTGTAAAATGAATTAGAAATAAACCAAATTATTATGAAAAAAATAAATATAGTGTTGCTTGCTGTTGCCAGTTTGTTCGGTAGCTATTCATGCAGCGATTTTTTAGACGAAAGACCTCAGGGTGCGCTGACGCCTGATCAGGTTTATAAGGATTTAGGAATCTTGGAGCGTACGGTTGACGGTTTATACAAATCGTTTCGTGATTCGAAGGTACAACGACAGGGCTTTACCTTTTACCTGATAGGTACAGACGAAGCCCAACAAGGTATTAAAGAAGTGTTGACATATGCGAGTCAGCCTGGGCTCGATTACTATAATGGTCAGTTAAACAGCGAGTCTGATAGAATTTCAAATATGTGGCAGAGTAAATGGCCTATCATAAATACGGCATCGTTGAGCGTTTGCGGACTTAGTGTTTTGGAACAATCGGAGACGGATGAGGCAAAACTGAAAAGGATCAAGATACTGAAAGCCAATGCCAGTTTCATGCGTGCCATGTCTATGTTTGAACTGGCGATGTATTGGGGAGAGGTTCCGGTTATTGAAATTACAGATTTGAACCAGACGGAAATCGATAGATCGAGAAGACCATTGACTGAAGTGTGGAAACAAATTTTTGAGGACTTTAAATACGCATCCGAAAATCTGGACGAAGGCAAACAGACCGGGGATCGTGCCACCAGAGGGGCGGCTGTAGCCATGTTGGGCAAAGTATGTATGTATGCGCCTCAGGAGAGCGGTTATCGTGATTTTCAGGAAGCCATCGGTTATTTTGAGCAAATAAATGACGGACGCTATTCTTTAGAGCCTAGTTATGCGACATTATTTGACGAATGGGGTACGTTGGAGTTTAATTCTGCCGAGTCGGTATTTGAGATCAACTACGAACCTAATGACAACGGAAGAAGCGGATGGCAGTGGGACTTTGGTTCTAAAACCCTGGGACAAGCCGGTTATAGCGAAGAATGCTACCTTGGAGGATGGGATGTGATTATGCCGACAGTATATGCATACAGTATGAAAGACGATGGTGGAGTTTGGGAAGACGGAGACTTGCGCAAAAACGTCAATCTGCGTTATGAATGGATTTACGATGGTAAGACCTACACCGTTCCCACAGATGCAGCCGATGAATTGGATCCCCACGTTAAAAAATGGGAAGATAGACGCATTGATAAATTTGCGCCTGCTTATCCGAATGTCTCTAACAGAAGTTATTACAGGGTGGGTAAGAATTATCCGATGATTCGTTTTGCGGACGTTCTTCTTTGTTATGCCGAATGCCTGAATGAAACAGGAAAAACTGCCGACGCAATCAACGTTGTGAATAATCAGGTGCGTAAACGTGCCTGGGGAGGAACACTTCCGGCTGATAAAGAGTGGAAAGGCCTTTCTCAGGAACAATTCAAAGAAGAGATGATGAACGAACGTATGAGAGAACTTTGTTTTGAAGGGTGGAGACGAATGGACCTTATCAGAACCGGCAGTTTTGTGAAGCTGATCAAAGAACGCAATCGATGGGCTAAAGAATCCAATACGATTCAGGAATATCACATGCGCTATCCCATTCCGAATACCGAAATCAATAACAGTACGGATATTACGGAAGAAGATCAGAACCCGGGATATAATTAAAATAAAAACGAAATGGCTAAAACAACAGGTTTTATAGCTTTTATTTGTATAAGTTGCATATGCCTTCTGGCATGTGCATCTTGTACAAGTGAAAACAAAATAGGAAATAAAGAGTGGTCTGTCATTTATAATGAAGGTACCAAAACATTAGATTACAATCACAATGGAAAAAATATATTGTCCGGTGTATTTGTAAAAGCAAAAGTAGGAGATGACTTTATAGAAAGCACTGCTTATCCGGAAGTAAGTATTGCTAAAGAATCTGTTTCCGATATATTCGGCAATGGACAAAAATTTACTGTCAGTTATACTGGCTTATCCGGTAAACCTGATATCAAACAGGTATATTATTTCTATTCTGATAAGGAATACTTTCTTACAGAAGTATATCTGGAATCTTCAACAGATATTTCCAGTAATTATATAGCTCCGGTGTACACTATGGCACGAAATACTTTTTTACCACATGATGACAGTAACCGAGCATTGCGTGTCCCATTCGATAATGATGCTTTTGTACACTACCTTTCATCTCCCCTGACAGGAGAGGATATATCTTTCGAAGTAACGTCCATATTCAATGGAAAGGATCGGAACGGATTGGTTATCGGCTCGGTGGAACACGATACATGGAAGACTGGCATTCGTTACAAAGGGGAAGACAATCAATATATTACCGAACTGGAATGTTATGGCGGCGTAGCTCATGAATTAACAAGGGATATCAGTGACAAACCGGACAGGCCATCAAAAGAACACGGTAGTATAAAAGGAAAAAGCCTGAAATCGCCTAAAATATTCTTTGGCTTTTTCTCCGATTGGCGCCGAGGATTGGAGACGTTTGGTGAAGCGAATGCTTTGGTGGCTCCTCCCCGTAAATGGAATGGCGGAACACCTTTTGGCTGGAACAGCTGGGCTGCAATGGCAGAAAAAGTAAACTATGAGGGGGCAATAGATGTTTCCGATTTCTTCAAAAATGAATTACAGCCAAATAGTTTCGAAAACGACAATACTGTTTATATCGGACTGGATTCTTTCTGGGATAACTTTTCAGAAGATCAACTTCGTACTTTTGTAGAGCATTGTAAAGCTAACGGGCAGAAAGCCGGGATCTATTGGTGCCCGTTTTCTGACTGGCACGGAAATGCAGAAGCTACAGTTGAGGGCACTGACGGCAAATGGAAATACAAGGATATTTACTTATATGCTAACGGCAAACCCCGTAAAGTGGAGTCATTGGCCGTAGACCCGACTCATCCGGCAACAAAGCAAAGAATGGATTATTACATCAACAAATTTAAGAAACTGGGATATACTTATGTGAAACTCGACTTTATCAATAACGGCACGCTCGAAGCCGATTCTTTCTACAATCCTGCTGTAACAACAGGTGTACAGGCATATAACGAAGGTATGAAATACCTGTCGGACCTGTGTGGTGAAGATATGTTTATGGCCTTGTCCATCGCCCCTACATTTCCATCTCAGTATGGGACATCGAAGCGTATCAGTTGTGATGCATGGGGAGCGATGACAGAAGGTGAATGGGGCACTACAGGTTATATGCTCAATAGCCTTTCATTCGGATGGTGGCTCGACCGCGTTTATCCGTTCAACGATTCGGACCATATCCTGTTATATAAACCTCAGGAGGCGGCAGATTATAAAGAAGGAGCCAACAGAGGACGTATTACTTCGGCTGTTATTACCGGTATCTATATGCTGGGTGATAATTTCAGTCTGAAAGGAAGTTTCCCCGGAGATAAGGAAGCCCGCGATAAAGCCATGAAAGTGGCTACAAACAAAGATATCAACGATATAGCCCGTATAGGCAAGTCTTTTTATCCGGTAGAGGGCTATACCGCCGCTGAGCCGGATAAAGCGGAATTGATGTATATGCTAGACACAAAAGAATATATTTATGTGGCTATCTTCAATTTTGACAAAAATACGGTTAAAGAAGGAAATCTGGATCTGACCCGTGTGGGACTGAAGAATGCCGATAAATCAGAAGTGAAAGAACTGTGGACATCCACTCAGCTTTCTATTAACAATAATAATCTGCAATACTCTGTTCCGTCACAGGATGTAAGAGTATATAGAATAGATAAATAATCCGCATAAATAGAGAATGATGAGAGTTTGGTTATCATGATCTAGTGTGGCAGATATACATATATACCTCGTATACAAATGAATGAGTGAGCGGCAAATAATTCTCGTTTGTTTAGAGGTGTATATGTATTCTCCACAAAATCGAAGGCAAAAGGAATAAAGATTAATAATAAAAAGAATATCTACTTTGTATAAAAATACAAAGTAGATACGTCTTCTAAAACATCTAATTTAAATGAGAACATCTGTATTAAGTATTTTTCTGCTATTTCTGACGACATTAAACGTATTCAGTCAGGAAAAGAAAGTTATACAAGTGGAAACGGACAATCTGGCGATGATATTCACCGCTTCTCCCAACGAAAAAGTAATCTTTCAGTATTGGGGTAACAAATTGAATGGGGTTTCCTCATTCACAGACAAAAAAATAAAGGGACAGCCCGACACAAACGATGATTTTGCCTCACAAATGTATCCTGCATACGGGGGGCGTTATTATCTCAATCCTGCATTAAAACTAACACACGATGATGGAGTCCTTACTACCGAACTGATTTATGTGGGTACTCAGACAAAAACTCTGGATAGTAACAGGACAGAAACAGTTATAAGTCTGAAAGACAAATTGTATCCTGTCTATGTAGATGTCCGTTTTATTGCTTATAAGAAAGAGAATATTATTGCACAGTCGGTTACGATATCCCATAAAGAAAAAAGCGGGATAAAAGTAGAAAATCTGGCATCATCATATATCCCGATTCATGCCGAATCATATTATCTCACCCATTTTAACGGGACATGGGCTGCCGAAATGCAGATGGAAGAGGAAGAACTTACTCATGGGTTAAAAGTGATAGAAACAAAGAAAGGGGTAAGAGCTACCCAGTCGGAGAATCCATCGTTTCTTCTTTCATTAAACGGGCCTGCGAATGAGGACTCGGGTGAAGTATACGGCGGCTCGTTAGCATGGTCGGGCAATTATAAATTATCGTTTGAACTCGATGAAACAGGCAAGCTGGGTATTGTAGCGGGGATGAACCCTTTCGCTTCTACTTTCTATCTGAAACCGGAACAAAAACTAGAAACACCCGAAATGATTCTGACCTATAGCGCCAGCGGTGTGGGACAGCTATCGAGAAATTATCATGACTGGGCACGTAGATACGCTCTTGTTCATGGAGATAAATTGCGTCCTGTTATTCTCAATAGCTGGGAAGGCGCTTATTTTACATTCGATGAAAAGACTATAACAGATATGATAGACGATGCCGCTAAGTTCGGAGTGGAAATGTTTGTACTTGACGATGGATGGTTTGGTAATAAATATCCGCGTAATGGTGACAATGCAGGTCTCGGCGACTGGCAGGTGAACAAGAAAAAACTACCTAGAGGTATTAACTATCTGGCAGACTATGCAGTAAGTAAGGGTGTGAAATTTGGTATCTGGATTGAACCGGAGATGGTTAACCCAGACAGTGAACTGGCAAAAAATCATCCGGAGTGGATTGTCAAAAGCGGTAAACGCGATATTCTTCCCATGCGTAACCAATGGCTATTGGATTTAAGTAACCCTGAGGTGCAGGATTTTGTTTTTAAAACATTTGACGATGTGGTCTCCATGTCTAAAAACATAAGTTATATCAAATGGGATGCGAACAGACATGTAGATAATGTTGGGTCCGACTATCTGCCGAAAGACGAACAAACTCATTTCTGGTATGAATATGTGAAGGGATTGTATAAAGTATATGATAGAATCAGGGCAAAATATCCCGATATAGAAATACAGTTATGCTCTTCCGGTGGCGGACGTGTGGAATTCGGTGCATTGAAGTATCATACCGAGTTTTGGGCGAGCGATAACACAAATGCTTTGGATCGTATTTTTATCCAATATGGGACAAATCTGTTCTTCCCGGCTATCGCTACAGGATCGCATGTGTCTACCAGCCCTAATCATCAGACTGGTATGATAACTCCGCTAAAGTTCCGCTTCGATGTGGCTATGTCGGGCCGTTTGGGAATGGAACTGCAGCCCAAAGACATTGGGGACGAATACGAATTTGCCGTCAATGCAATAAAAGACTATAAAACAATCAGGCCGATTGTACAATTCGGCGACCTGTGCAGGCTGGTATCTCCGTATGGAAAGCATGGATGGGCATCGCATATGTATGTGTCGAAAGATAAGAAGCAATCTGTCTTTTTTGCTTACAGCCTTAAGTATCATGGGCGTACGACATATCTTGAAACCAAGCTGAAAGGTCTCGATCCGGGTAAGAATTATAGAATAACAGAATTGAATGTTAAACCGGGTAATAGCTCTTTCTCTGGAAACGGGCAGGTATTTTCCGGTGATTATCTGATGAAAGCAGGTATCAATCTGAATATAGGAAATCCGTTCGATAGTACTGTCTTGCTTATTTCTCAGGAATAAGGATCTGCATAAGTTAATCCTGTTATCCTGACTCAACATAATTTATAGAAAATTAATTCAAATGAAATTATTAAGAAATTATTCTCTCAAATTGACCTTATTGGCATTGATCATATTATTTTGTGACCCGGTATCGGCTATACCCATAAAGAAAGAACTCAACTCGGGTTGGAAATTCAGACAGTGGCGGTTAAACAACTGGTATCCGGCAACAGTGCCAGGTGTAATCCATACCGACCTGATTGCGAACGGGATAATTGAAGATCCGTTTTACAGATTGAACGAAAGAAGTGTACAATGGGTAGACAAGGAAGACTGGATGTATGAAACTCACTTCGACCTGGATGATGACACATTCAGTAGAGAAAATATCCGCCTGCACTTTATGGGGCTGGATACGTATGTACATGTTTATCTGAATGGAGAAAGTATTCTTGAGGGTGATAATATGTTCCGTGAATGGAAAGTAGACATTAAAGACAAGGTGAAGCGGAAGGATAATAAGCTGGAAGTCCTTTTCCGCTCACCGATCAAAGAAGATATTCCCAAATGGGACGCTTTGCCTTTTCAGTATCCGACCGGACCCGATCAGTCCCAACAGGGTGGAATCTTCAATAAAACAGTCAGTACATTTGCACGCAAGGCAGGATACCATTATGGCTGGGACTGGGGACCTCGTTTGGTAACGTCGGGTATCTGGCGTCCTGTGTATCTCGAGGCTTGGAATGATGTGAAGATAGAAGATGTATTTATAGAACAGAAAGAAGTCAGTTCGAAAACAGCCCGCATTACGGCCCACGCTGAACTTCTTTCCGATAAGGACTTAGCAGATGTCAAAGTAATAATAAAGGATAAAAATAACAATACGGTTTATGGGACAAAGGATTTGGAACTGAAAAAAGGAATAAATACCGTTTCTGTCGATTTTACAATCGATAATCCCCGCTTGTGGTGGAGTAACGGACTGGGAGAACCCAATTTATACGAGTTTACGACAATAATAGACCTGAAGTCGGCAACCGTTGATACCAAAAATATACGGACAGGGATACGTTCTATTAAAGTCGTGAATGAAACGGATAAAGACGGAGCTTCATTTTATTTTGTATTGAATGGTGTTCCTGTGTTTGCCAAAGGTGCGAATTATATTCCCTCCGATAACTTCCTTCCCCGTGTTACCCGCGAAAAGTACAGGAAAACAATACAGGATGCCGTAGATGTAAATATGAATATGCTCCGGGTATGGGGTGGGGGTACTTACGAAGAAGACTATTTCTATGACCTGTGCGACGAAAACGGCATAATGGTATGGCAGGATTTTATGTTCGCGTGCAGTATGTATCCTTCGGAAGGCGCGTATCTCGAAAATGTGAAATATGAAGCGATAGATAACATTAAGCGTTTACGGAATCATCCTTCCATTTCTGTTTGGTGCGGTAATAATGAGGCTTATGACGGTTGGTTCGGATGGGGACGCCGCGAAGATTATACAAAACAAAATCCCGAATATGCCCGTATTATGTGGAAACAATATGCCGATCTGTTTCACAAATTACTACCCGATATGGTAGCGCAATATGCTCCTGAGTCTTTTTACTGGCCTTCTTCTCCCTACGGCTTGCCGGGACAAGGCTGTGACGATAAGCACGGCGACAGGCATTACTGGGGTGTATGGCATGGGAAACATCCTATTGCCCAGTATAACACAGAGAAAAGCCGGTTCTTCAGCGAATATGGATTTCAGTCATTTCCCGAATTTGAGTCGGTAAAGATATACGCACCTAAAAAAGAAGATTGGGCAATTACATCAGAGGTGATGATGGAGCATCAGCGGGCAGGTACTTATGCCAATAATCTGATAGAAGAATACCTGTTGAACGAATATCAGAAGCCAAAAGATTTTGAATCATTTCTTTATATGAATCAGGTGTTGCAAGGCGATGCTATAAAGATAGCGATGGAAGCGCACCGTAGAAATATGCCTTATTGTATGGGTACTCTTTTTTGGCAACACAACGATTGCTGGCCTGTGGCTTCATGGTCGAGCCGGGATTACTATGGGCGTTGGAAGGCGCAGCATTACTTTGCCCGTGAAGCGTATAAAGATGTGCTGGTTTCCCCCATTGCTAAAGATAATAAACTGGATATCTATATTGTATCGGACAGGCTTACCGAATCGAAGGGAACCCTAAATTTAAAGATCATAAAACTGGATGGCCATATTATTGACAGCAGAAAATTAAATATAACAATACCCAAAAATACAAGTAAAAATGTATTTACCGCTTCTGTAAATGATTTATTGAAAGGAACGGCAAAAAATGATGTGGTAATTCATGCGGAACTGACGGATAATAAGGGAAATATTTATAAAAATAACTACTTCCTGCTGCAACAGAAGAACATAAATTTTCCTCAGGCAAACATATCTAAAACGGTAAAACCTGTTAATGAAGGCTATGAGGTATCCTTGTCGTCCGATAATTTTGCCCGTGCGGTATTTATGTCTGTTGAAGGAATAGATAATTTCTTTGAGAATAACTATTTTGATATCCTTCCGGGGCAAGTAACAGTAGTAAAAGTAAAAACATCTTTGTCCCGGCCCGAATTTGAAAAACAGTTGAAGGTTGTATCGTTAAGAGATGGTTTCTAGGTACTGTTAGGAACTTTTACGCAATTTACTTTATCTATATGGATAAAACCTGTACCTTCAGCTTTGATGTATTGGATAAGCAGTAAGCAATAAGTGAAAATTATATAAAGAACAAGTTGTTTGCTGCTTACCGATTTGCTAATTGAATTTAAAATCATGAAAAAGACTTATACTATATTATTAATATCAATACTAATCGTTCTAGTAGCGAACGGTCAATCAGTATTTTCGCAAAATGCCCGGTCATACATACTTTGGTATGAGAATCCGGCCGATGAATGGATGAAATCTCTGCCTCTGGGTAACGGGCGTATAGGAGCAATGGTATTTGGAGGTATAGAAAAAGAAGTTATCGCTCTTAATGAGGTGACGATGTGGTCGGGGCAACCTGATAAATTTCAGGAGCGCCCATTGGGTAAAACAATGCTGAATGACATCAGGCAATTATTCTTTGAAGGGAAATATGCCAAGGGTAACCGTGTTGTTTCCGAGTTTATGTCGGGTACGCCTCATTCTTTTGGGTCACATGTCCCGGCAGGGGATCTTAAGCTGGATTTTAAATATCCCGCTGGCGCAGTATCAGGCTATAAGCGCGAGTTGAATCTGGAAAACGCCATTAATACAGTTTCATTCAAGGTTGGTAATATACTATATACAAGGGAATATTTTTGCAGCAATCCCGACAATGCGTTCATCGTTCGCCTGACAGCCAATAAGGCTAAATCGTTGACTCTGGATGTATCGTTAGATATGCTGCGTGAATCAGTTATCAAAGCTGTGGATAACAGCCTTGAGTTTTCAGGGAAAGTCTCTTTTCCGAAGCAGGGCCCCGGTGGTGTTGACTTTATGGGGAAAGTAGGAGTGACAGCCAAAGATGGAAACGTTTCCGCATCGAATAATAAAATTAGTATAGCGGACGCCACATCTGTTACTATTATCCTCGATCTACGGACCGATTATAATAATAAACATTATAAGGAAGATTGTTTTGCAACAGTGAATAAAGCATTATCACAGGATTATAATCGTTTAAAAAATAAACATGTAAGTGATTATTCAAATCTTTTTAAAAGAGTAGACTTATTTTTAGGCAAAAGCGAAGCCGATAAACTGCCTACCGACAAGCGATGGGAGCGGGTGAAAGCCGGAAAAGAAGATGTAGGTCTCGATGCATTGTTCTTCCAGTATGCAAGATATCTGCTGATTGCCGCATCACGGGAAGATTCTCCGCTACCTGCCAACCTGCAAGGGATATGGAACGACAATCTGGCTTGTAATATGGGTTGGACCAATGATTATCATCTGGATATCAATACACAGCAAAATTACTGGCTGTCTAATATCGGTAACTTGCATGAATGCAATACACCCCTGTTCGATTATATCAAAGACCTTTCCGTTTATGGGCAAAAAACAGCAAAAAATGTATACGGAGCAAGAGGATGGGTTGCAAATACTGTAGCTAATGTATGGGGATATACTGCTTCGGGACAGGGAGTCAATTGGGGGCTGTTTCCTCTTGCCGGTACATGGATAGCATCTCATTTGTGGACGCATTATATCTATACAATGGATGAGAACTATTTAAGAAACAAGGCTTATCCCATATTGAAAAGCAATGCGGAATTCTTACTCGACTATATGGTACAAGACCCCAAAAACGGTTATCTGATGACCGGACCGAGTACCTCACCCGAAAACTCATTCAGATACAAAGGCAATGAACTATCGGTTTCTTTAATGCCTGCCTGCGACCGGCAGCTTGCTTATGAGGCTTTTGCATCTTGTATCCAAGCATCGAAAATATTGAATGTAGATGACAAGTTCAGGGATAGCCTGAGCATCGCATTAAAGAAACTACCACCTATTATAATAGGTAAAAATGGTGCTATACAGGAATGGTTCGAAGATTTTGAAGAAGCGCAACCTAATCACCGTCATACAACACATCTGCTGGCTCTGTATCCTTTTGCCCAGATCAGCCCGGTAAAGACTCCCGGTCTGGCCAATGCCGCCCGTAAAACAATCGAATATCGCCTTGCTGCGCCAAACTGGGAAGATGTGGAGTGGAGCCGTGCCAATATGATTTGCCTCTATGCCCGTTTATTCGATGCGAAGAAAGCTTATGAGAGTGTTGTACAACTTCAGCGTGAATTTACCCGGGAGAATCTCTTGACTATTTCACCGGAAGGCATTGCCGGGGCGCCATACGACATTTTTATTTTCGATGGCAATGAAGCCGGAGGGGCGGGAATAGCCGAGATGCTTATTCAAAGCCATGAAGGATATATTGAATTGCTTCCGGCTTTACCTCAGCAATGGAATACGGGTTATTTCAAAGGTCTATGCATAAGAGGCGGTGGCGAAGTAGATTTGAAATGGAAAGATGGGCAGGTTCAGGATATAGTGATTAAGGCTGCCACGGATAATAAATTTACGTTCAAACTGGTAAATACTAAGGGTAATATCTCTTTTCCGAAAGGAGCAAAAGATGTAGGCTTGCAAATGAGTACCGAAAACGACTATACTTATGTAACCATTTCCTTAAAGAAAGGGCAGCGTTTTGAAATGAATTACAGATAAGATACATTTTTTTTAATAGCGTTAATTATATAAGTGTAAAAAAGTAGAGTGTAGATTTCGTATAGAGAAATATAATCCGCCTGGGTATATCATTGTACCCATAAAAAGTGTCTTTCATTAAGGCACTTTTTATTTTTTTATTCTATCCTGAATAAATTTTTGTAACATTTTCACTTTTCTTTCGTCATATAGCTAGTATCTAGCTATATTTGATACGTTAAAATATAGAATATTCAGGTTTATTGTTCTTATTATTTTGTTTCAATACTATGATCTCTATTGGGTTTAATTAGTTGATACAGAATTAAATGATTATTATTGCTTATTTAATTAAAATATTATGAGAAAACTTTTATTCACTGCTTTTTTCCTCTTTTTCATAGTCGGATTGAAAGCGCAGGAGCCCCCTTTGTGGCTGCGATATTGCACTATATCGCCCGATGGTAATCAGATTGCGTTTTGTTATAAGGGAGATATTTATAAAGTATCCGCTTCCGGAGGTCGTGCCATGCAGATCACGACTCATCCTGGATACGATACCCGTCCTGTATGGTCGCCCGATAGTAAAAGTATTGCCTTTTCCTCCGACAGGGAGGGTAGCCTTGATGTATATCTTGTGTCGGCCGAAGGAGGTGCACCTCAACGCCTGACTACACACTCTGCGGGTGAATATCCGGTCGCTTTCCGCGATAATGAACGATTGCTTTATTCGGCCAGTATCATACAGGATGTGAAAGACGGAGAGTTTCCTTCGGGGCTATTTGCTCAGATTTATGAGATTAACACATCGGGAGGGCGTCCGTCTCTATTCTCATCGCTGACAATGGAAGACCTGTCTATCGATCCCAGCGGGACGAAGATTCTTTACCATGACAGGAAAGGGTATGAAGACCCGTGGCGTAAGCACCACCAATCGTCTATAACACGCGATTTATGGTTGTGTGATTTGAGTGGTGAAAGAACATATAAAAAACTGACGACTTTCAGAGGGGAAGACCGTAATCCGGTTTGGGCTGCGGACGGACAAAACTTTTATTACCTGAGTGAGCAAAGTGGCTCGTTTAATATTTATAAAAGTGGTTTGAACGTATCTACACCTGTAAAACTTACGAATCTGGAAAAACATCCGGTACGCTTTCTTTCATCAAGTAAACAGGGAAAGCTTTGTTTCTCGTATGACGGTGAAATATATACGATGAATGAGGGGCAGCAGCCTCAAAAGGTGAACATTCAGATTGCTACGGACAATCAGGAAAATAAATTGAAATATATCAACTTCTCTACGGGAGCAAGAGAAATGGCCGTTTCTCCGAGTGGAAAGGAAGTTGCCTTTGTGATACGCGGCGACGTGTTTGTTGCTTCAGTGGAATACGGTACTACAAGACGGATAACTAATACGCCGGAACAGGAACGCAATGTATCTTTCAGTCCGGACGGACGTTCAGTATTGTATGCTGCCGAGCGGAACGGATTGTGGAATGTATATCAGTCTACACTTACACACAAAGAAGACGAATCTTTCGTTTATGCGAAGGATTTTAAAGAAGAACAACTGACAAATTCCACGCTTGCTTCTTTTCAGCCATTATATTCGCCTGATGGAAAAGAAATAGCATATCTCGAAAATCGTACGACTTTGCGTGTGCTAAATCTGGCAAGTAAAGAGATACGGACGATACTGGATGGTAAATTCAATTATTCGTATGCCGATGGAGACCAGTGGTTCAGGTGGGCACCGGATAGTAAATGGCTTTTGACCCAATATATAGGTATTGGAGGCTGGAATAGTACGGATGCCGCTTTGGTAAAAGCGGACGGCAGTGGGGAACTCACCAACCTGACAGAGAGCGGATATAGTGATGCTAACCCACGCTTTGTGCAGGACGGAAAAGCAATGATTTGGTTCTCGGACAGGGCCGGGTACCGCAGTCATGGCAGTTGGGGTGCATACATGGATGCATATATCATGTTCTTCGACGGGGAAGCATACGACAAGTTCAGGATGAGCAAAGAAGAACTTGCTTTGCAAGAAGAGCTGGAAAAGAAAGATAAGAAAAAAGAAGAGGGTAAAGATAAGGATAAGAAAGACGGCAAGGGGAAGAAGGATAAAAAAGACGACAAGAAAGATAAAGAAGTGAAACCTCTGAAATTCAATCTGGATAACAGACGGGACTGGATTATCCGCCTCACTCCTAATTCTTCGTCATTGGCAGATGCCATGCTCAATAAAAAGGGTGATAAACTTTATTACCTGACCAGTTTCGAGAAAGGTTATGATTTGTGGGTGTATGACTTGAAAGATAAGTCGTCTAAGATATTGGTAAAAGAAGCAGGAGCGGGCGAACTGAATACAGACAGCATCGGGAAGAATATCCTGTTGCTGGGAGGCGGCCAACTGAAGAAAATAGATATGGAAAACGGAACCGTGACTCCTATCAAGATCAACGCGCAGTTTGAATATCAGCCCGAAGAGGAACGCAGCTATATCTTCAACCATGCCTGGAAGCAGGTCAAAGACAAGTTTTATGTAACAGACCTTCATGGTGTGGATTGGGATGGATATAAAACTGCTTATGAACGTTTCCTTCCTCATATCAATAACAATAATGATTTTGCCGAAATGTTGTCGGAAATGCTGGGTGAACTGAACGGCTCGCATACCGGGGCACGAAGTTACGGGCAGGGTTCTCCGATGCCTACAGCTTCTCTGGGAGCGTTCTTCGATGAAGCCTATCTTGGAGATGGTATCAAGATTAAGGAAATCATTAATCAGGGACCGTTAACCAATGCGAATACGAAAATAGGAGAGGGGACTGTTATATTGAAGATAGACGGCAAGCCGATAGTGAAGGGACAGGATTATTATCCTTTGCTGGTAGGAAAAGCCGGGAAAAAAGTGCTACTCACATTTAAAACATCCGAATCGGGTAGTGAGATAGAAGAATGGGTAAAACCCGTTTCTTACGGTGAACAAAATAACCTGCTTTATAAGCGTTGGGTAGAGCAACGTCGCCAGATGGTAGATAAACTATCGAACGGAAGAATAGGTTATGTACATGTGCGTGGCATGAATAGCGACAGTTTCAGGGAAGTATATTCCGAATTACTGGGCCGTTGCCGCAACAAAGATGCTGTAGTGATAGATACGCGCCACAATGGTGGAGGCTGGTTGCACGACGATCTGGTTACCCTCCTCAGTGGGAAAGAATATCAGCGTTTCGAGCCTCGCGGGCAATATATAGGCAGTGACCCGTATAATAAATGGACCAAACCGTCGGCCGTATTGATGTGTGAAGATAATTATTCGAATGCGCATGGATTCCCGTGGCTATATAAAGAACTGAAAGTAGGTAAGTTGATAGGAACGCCTGTTCCGGGAACGATGACCGCAGTATGGTGGGAATCACAGATCGATCCGGGTATTGTTTTCGGTATTCCGCAGGTAGCAGTGAAAGATATGCGCGGGCAGTATCTGGAAAATCAGGAATTGCAGCCGGATATTGAAATATATAATGATCCTGCTTCGACATTACAAGGCAAGGACAGCCAATTGGAAAAAGCAGTGGAAGTCCTGTTGCAAGGAAAATAAAGAATAATTACTATACATTGTAATTACAGAGTCGCAAGTGAGAATTTGTGACTCTGTTTTTTTGTATCTGCTTATTGGTGCTAATTTGCTGTTAAAGCGATTATTGTAGTGTAAAATTGTTCGATTTTTTCTAACGCACCATCCGGCTTGTTTTTCTTAACTTTTTCTTGATAAAAAGTTACAAAAATCAAGGCTGCATCCCCCGGCGACCCAAAACCGCAGCTCCGGTGGGGCAAAATAATACGGAATCATCTATAGCCGGATTATCAGGCCAGTATAGCAGCTACCGTATTTTGCCCTACACCTCCGCTTTGCGGATTGGGTGCCCCGCCTGAGGGACGAGGCCGGGATCGCGATGCGTCGACAGGACAGAGGCTCTTCATGCTTTAGCCCCACGTGCGTCAGCCGACTCGTAACTCGTAACTGCTCACAGGGCGTAGTAACTTGTAACTAAAAATCGAACGTTTTATACAGCAATAATAATATCCCCCCGCTGGCGCAGACGTCTCGTCTGTGTGTTGCGTAGCAAACATTTTTGCCCTGTCAGCAAGACACGGACTGGAAGTCCGCGCCAGCGGGTGTAGCGTCTCTCGCTACGTCGGGTTAGACGCAAGTCTCCGGACTTGCAGCGATAACCGGGACGTCCGCACGAGCCTCAAATTTATCAAAAAAACTTTATCTATATAAGAAACTAATTATTAACATTAATATTTAAGCCTTATGAAGTATAACAACAAAACCGCCGAACGCATTGTAGAGATGATTGAACAAGACCTTTACGGAGTATCTGAAATATGTAAAATCTTACGCATCAGCCGCCAGACTTTCTACGACTGGAAAAAGAATAAACCGGAATTTAAGGAAGAAGTGGAAGAAGCGTTTATCCGCAGGGAAGAAGTGCTGATAGCAAATGCCCGTATCGGACTGAAACAATTATTAGAAGGGTATGTACAGAAAAAAGAAAAAGTCACATACGTCCCTGACAAGAACAATCCGGTGGAGGATGTGGAGAAGTGCCGTGTAGTGGAAAAGAAATTCTGCCCGCCAAGCATCCGCGCGATAAAGTACGTACTCGACCGTGAGGAAAGGAGGAAAGAGCAACAACGGTTGGAAAGCAGGGAAAAGCGTCCCTTAGTCATAGAGGTACAGGACGAGGAAACCAGACGGCAACTGATGATATTAAAGGAGAACGGTTTCCGCTCTGGCGGTGCGCTCGATCCGGAGATCGTGGCGGCCGTGGACAGGAAACTGGGAGAAGAACGAACCAACGGTCACAGGAGCGAAGCGTATGTAAAAGTGAAAAATGAGCAAGAGCAGGCAGAGCAAGTGCAAGCACAGCCAGCTGTCACGCAACCATCTGCCGCTCCGGTAGAAAAGCCTAAGCCGAATCCTTATCCGTTTCTGCCGCCGGGATATACATCGAGAACGGATTGAGTTGAAAGATGAAAAGCCGCGAATCGAAAATATGGAAATAGTGTAAAAGTTGTCAAGTTTGTCAGGTTTTAACAGGCAGTAAGTTCCAAAGAAATAAGTATTGAGTTACTTAGGCTATAACTACGGCTAACGGCTAAAATCCAATTATAACATATGGTAAATTAAACAGCCAGCCAATGGGGATTATACCCGTATGTAGAAAGGATACAAATTATAACAATATTTAAATCAATTGGATAGAGAACTTTTATCATATGATAGATTTTATAAATTAAATTTGTTAAATTTGCAACGATAAATTATAGATTTTAATAATAACAATACATTTATATGCACAATTGGTTTGAATGCAAGGTAAGCTACGAAAAAATGCTGGAAAACGGCATGCAGAAAAAAGTCACAGAACCTTATCTTGTAGATGCTCTATCATTTACAGAAGCAGAAGCACGTATCATAGAAGAAATAAAACCTTATATAACAGGTGAATTCACCATCACGGATATTAAACGCGCTAAATTGTCCGAACTGTTTTTTAACGACAATGGCGACCGCTTCTTCAAAGCTAAAGTGATGTTTATCTCTTTGGATGAAAAGAGTGGCACGGAGAAGAAAACGGCGGTAAACATGCTGGCTCAGGCTTCAGACCTGAAGGAGGCGCTGAAAGTTGTGGAGAAAGGTATGGAAGGTACTTTGGCCGATTATGCCATAGCCTCCCTGAGTGAAACAATGATAATGGATGTATTCCCTTATTCGGAAGATCAGAAGAAAAAAATAGTTCTTGTATAAAATATACTGAATGGGCATATCCGAAAATATACATAGTATAAAAGATCGTTTACCGGAAAATGTAAAACTGGTAGCAGTATCTAAGTTCCACCCGGTGGATGCTATCAGGGTGGCGTATAATGCCGGTCAGCATATTTTTGGAGAAAGCCGGATGCAGGAGATCAGCCAGAAGCATCCCTTGCTGCCTCAGGATATAGAATGGCATTTCATAGGACATCTGCAAACGAATAAAGTAAAGTCGATTATACCTTATACGCATACGATACACAGTGTCGATAGCTGGAGACTGCTGTCTGAAATAGAGAAGTCCGCAGCCCGTATAGGGAAACGGATTTGTTGTTTGCTGGAGATCCATATAGCACAAGAAGATGCCAAGTTTGGATTTTCTTTTGATGAATGCCGTAGTTTTTTATCGGGAAACCAATGGAGAGAGTGTAAATTTGCTTATATTGGAGGAGTAATGGGCATGGCTTCCAATATCGAAGAAGAATCACAAATCAGAAAAGAGTTTAAAAGTCTGAAACTATTTTTCGATGAAATAAAAAATGACTATTTTGCAGAGGATGATTGCTTCTCTGAAATATCAATGGGTATGTCGGGAGATTATACCATAGCAGTCGAAGAAGGGTCTACAATGATAAGGGTAGGCTCATCTATTTTTGGAGAACGCGAATATTAACACAAAATATAAAGAAAATGAATATACAGCAACTGGAATATATTATAGCAGTGGATAACCATCGCCACTTTGCTAAAGCCGCTGAGTCGTCATTCGTTACTCAACCTACGCTGAGTATGATGATTCAGAAGTTGGAAGATGAGTTGGGCGTAAAAATATTCGATCGTAGCCAGCTGCCTGTTCAGCCTACGGTAATAGGCACTCAAATCATCAATCAGGCCAGGGTAATTGTTTCACAAGTGAAACAGATCAAAGAGATTATCCAGGAAGAAAAAGGTGTGGTGCAAGGTGTATTCAAACTGGGTATTATCCCTACCATTGCTCCTTATCTGCTGCCTAAACTGATGCAGGTGCACGATCAGAATGGTTACGACATTGTGTTGGTAATAGAAGAAACCACTACCGCTCAGATAATTGAAAAGCTGCTCAATGGGGCTTTGGATGGTGCTATACTGGCCACTCCGCTTAAAAACGAAAAGATAACTGAGCATCCTATCTATTATGAACGGTTTTATGCTTATGTTTCGCCTCGTGAAACATCGTTGTATGCCAAGAAAGAACTGGAGGAGGAAGATTTGAATATCAACCGCCTGTGGCTACTCGAAGAAGTACATTGTTTCCGTGGGCAAATATTGCGTATATGCAATATGCGTAAGCGCAAGAGTTCTCATTCGCTCTTCTCATACGAAGCAGGAAGCATCAGTACCCTGATCAATATCGTAGACAATAACAGCGGGTTGACCATAATCCCTGAAATGGCGATAGAAGAACTGAATGAAAAGCAGAGACGCAATGTACGTCCTCTGAAAGGGGTATCGCCTGTGCGTGAGGTGAGTCTTGTTACCCGTAAGGAATTCTTACGCGAACGGGTACTCGACATTATTGTATCCGAGATAAAACAGTCTGTGCCTCAGCCGTTATTAAACCTTGAATTGAAAAAGTTTGTGGTGGATATCTAAGATTTTCTGTAAAAGTATAATTGGATAACAAAAAATATTATCTTTGTATCCGATTCGGGGAATTAGCTCATCTGGCTAGAGCGCAACGCTGGCAGTGTTGAGGTGATCGGTTCGAGTCCGATATTCTCCACAGAAGATTAAATCCCTGCATACAATGTGGGGATTTTTATATTTGGCCTATAAACGACAAGTCCGGAACCATAATCTATACTTATTTTAGTAGACACCACAAGCCTTAAGTTAAAAAATACTATAATGAAAAAAATCATTTCCATATTTCTATTCCTTTCTCTGGTTATAGGAGTAATGCACGCTCAAAATATCTTTCCTGAGAAATTTGATAATTGCAAAATCGAAGCTTTTGGATTAGAAAGTAAGATAACTTCAGCCCGTATTTCGAATGAGGACTTGTTAACGTCTCTGTTGAAAGGACATTCTCTATTTAAGATTGAAGGTATATTGATGATGCAAATATATGTTGACAAGGACGGAACGGCGTGTCTGATAAGTGCAGACAATAAAACTAATATTCCAACTAAGGAGTTTAATCTAAGTAAAGTCATTGAAACAACCAAGTGGACGGGCAATATGAGACCTGTATGTGCGATAGTTCACATAACTTTCAAAAATGGTAAAGCAGAAGTACGACGTTTAGGTATGGATAATAATCTGGGAGTACATGAAATAACGGATAAACGAAATCCATTATATGATTTACCTCAAAATACAAAAAACAAGAACACCTCAAACAATCCTCAAGTTATGAAGGTTGAGAAAACCAATTCAACCTGGAAATTATATACCTTCGATAATTCAATGCTTCCTTACAATCTTTGCCGGAGTGCCGAAACTGATAGTAAAGGAAATGTGTGGATTGGTACAGACAGAGGAATCGTAAAAATTGATGGGGAAAAATGGACAGTATTCGATGCTGATAATAGTGGCCTCGAAAGTAATCAGAACGGACATACAGTCACATGGGATTTAGCAGTTGATAATGGCGATAGAATCTGGACGGAAACAATGTCTAAAATTAAAGTATATGATGGGCAGAATTGGAGTATTATTGACAGTACAAATTCACCCATTAAAAGGTCTGGTAAAATAAAAGTACAGGATAATACGGTCTGGATAACAGGATTCAATGGATTTTACGAGTTTACTGATGGAAAATGGAACGAATATACTGTAAGTAACTCCGGATTGGTAAGTAATACAACACGTGGTGTATACCGGGATAAATCCGGTAATATATGGGTTGCAACAGATAAAGGAATATCATTCTTTGATGGTAAAAACTGGAAAACATATACGAGTAAGAATTCAAAGATGCCTGCAGACGGAGGGAGAATGGTAACCGGTGACAAACAGGGAAATATATGGATAGGTGTAAGTACAGGTAAACATGATAATATAGGAGGTGTAGTCAAAATTACTCCTGATAATAAATGGATTGTTTACACGATGAAGAACTCAAAATTACCGAATCCTACAGTCTCTGATATAAAATTTGAAGGGGAGAATGATCAAATAGCCTGGATTTGCACGGGCAAATATTTAGTACGTCTTGAAAAAAATGATTGGGAGATATATGATAGCTCTAATTCATTTATTCCTGATAATTATGTCAGCACTATAGCCTTTGACCGTGAAGGTAATAAATGGATTGCAACATATAATGGTGTGATATGGATGAATCGGTGAATTAATAGTTGATAAACGAAAGGTATATACCTGAAAAATTGTATTGAAATGATAAAAAAAATATTTGGTGTCATTTTCCTGATCTTCGCATTTATTATTAGTATTACAGAGATAATTAGACTGCCGGAAGTTATTGGGAATATTATTGGTCCGATAAAAATATTCTCAGGAGAAGTAAATGATTATGAAACAGGGGTAACCCTCGGGCATTTCATAGGGCAAATGTTCATTATAGTGCTAGTTTGTATTTTGATTTTATTTGGAACTAAGTGGATTAAGAGGAAAAACATTGAATAGCTATTGAGTAATTAATATAAAGAGTATATTCTGTAAGATTAATTACTATGATAGATAGTACCCTTGCGCATTCATTTCACTTATCTGTAAATATTTATAGTTTTCCTCGTCCAATAAATAATCCCAACATCCTAAATGATGAAACAATTCTCCGCCAAATCCGGTTTTAAACTGGTAAAGACCATACATCGGATGTGATTTGTCCGGTCCGGGAGATACCCCAAACATGTCATATTCCGTGCAACCGTTTGCTTTAGCTATCTTTACAGCTTCCCACTGCAAGGCATAAGCAGGCATATAGTTCCTCTTTTGTGATGACGAGGCGCCATAGAGGTATGTACCCCGGTGACCTGACATTACCAGGAATATTGCGGCAAGAGGCTCTCCTTCGTGCTCTGCTATCAGTAACTCTACATGGGCAGGAGACGAGGTATCATCCGCACGAGCGGTAAGAACTGAAACAAAGTATTCGATATCATTTATAAAAAGTCCGTTGCGCAGCGCTGTTTCTTTATACAATTCGTACCAGACGGATATTTTATCCATGCCGGCTTGAAGGACACGCACACCTTTCTTTTCTGCTAACCGTATATTATAACGGGTTTTCGGCTTCATTTGCGTCAGTATTTCTTCTTCTGAAAGGGATAAATTCAGAAAAACTGTAGTAGATGGTAAGATATCGGAATTGCTCTTTCGTAGGTTCCACTCTATTGTATTGTAATTTAAATTGAATTCCTGAAATTTCTTATCAGGAGGGCCTGCCCACAGGCCTGATTCATCAAAATAACTCTCATCACACCAGTGCGACTGCCAATTGAGATCGTAACGTATAGCGATACAGCTTTTCGGCAAATATGAACGCATAATTTCCGATAATTCTTCCAAAAAACGGCCCTGATATTCTTCAGAGGGTTCTATTTCCGGCCCGTATGGTACATATGCTATACTATATTGCGGATCGAGGGGCTTTTGTAATAACAGTAAATCTGCATTGGTATATGAATGACCTCCCACATTGGTATATATATCACGGTTTTTCACCTTGAAATCAAAGGCTTTAGTTTCTAATCCCTGATGAGTTTTCACTTCCGACCAAAAGGCAGTTTGCTGTACGATGGGCGTGTTATTAATATCCCGTGTAGCTTTTTCTAATATATCGATAGTCATAATTTTACAAAATAGCCGCAAAGATAGCCAATATAAAGAGGATAAACAATCTAAGCATTGGCATCTTTAGAAGATAATCCGGGAAAAATGCAAGATTTGAATATAACACTTCTTGGTCTTAAAGAATATATCAATAAAATCCCTGCACTTTGGAGCCTCATATGGATGCATTCCTTGATTTATACAGGACTGCTCCACTCAAGAAAAGTAAGAATCCGTTGTATGCTATTTATAATTACATCAAGTTTCTGAAAAGCTGAATAATAACGTCTAACTTCCCCAATAAAGAGAAAAGCCGCAGAATATATCTGAGGCTTTTCGTTTATCATTAATTCTTACTTAGAAATTCCATTTCAATGGTTCGAAGTGAGCTTGTGGATGCAGGCAGGCCGGACAAGTTTTTGGAGCCATTTTGCTCTTGATAACGAATCCGCAATTACGGCATTGCCAGTCGATAGCTTCTTCGCGGGTAAATACACCATTGCTTTCCACGCGGGCAAGAAGAGCTTTATAGCGGTCTTCATGTATGTTTTCTACTTTACCTATCATGCGATACATTACGGCTATTTCTTTGAAGCCTTCCTTTTCTGCTATTTCAGCAAAAGCAGGATAGTCTATAGCCCATTCTTCATGTTCTCCGGCAGCAGCTTCTATAAGGTTTTCGGCAGTTGTCCCTATCTTACCGGCAGGGTACATTGCAGTGATTTCCACCATGCCGCCTTCAAGAAACTTAAACATACGTTTTGCATGTTCTTTTTCCTGATCAGCAGTTTCCAGGAAGATAGCTGCAATTTGTTCAAAACCTTCTTTTTTCGCCTGGCTGGCAAACATTGTGTAACGCATTCTTGCTTGAGATTCTCCCGCGAATGATTTTAGCAGGCACTTTTCGGTTTCAGTACCTTTGATACTTTTTTCCATAACTTTTTGATAGTTTAAATTGATAGTTTTTACAAAATTAATAATTATTATCAATCAAAAGAAATGAAACCAAATCATTTTGTAACTTTGTCACCTTAAAAATGTGTAATCAATAACCTGTTTTGAACAAGTAAATTAGACCAATTCTAAACTAGTTGCAGCTATATTTTAATAACCGGTTATTTATTAGTATCTTGTATGTTTGCGAACTGATTACTAATGTGAGTTAATAGTGTTTTTTGTTTTGATATGAAAAAAGATCTTCTCAAAGATTTCACGCCCCAGTTATTTATTTCACTGAAGACGTACGATAAAGGAAAATTCATAAATGACCTCATGGCAGGTCTTATTGTTGGTATTGTAGCCCTGCCTCTGGCTCTGGCATTCGGTATTGCATCCGGTGTAACCCCCGAACAAGGTATAATCACGGCTATCATCGCCGGGTTTATCATATCCTTTCTGGGAGGTAGCCGTGTACAGATAGGAGGGCCTACGGGTGCTTTTATCGTTATTGTCTATGGCGTAGTGCAAACGCATGGTATAAAGGGATTACTCATAGCTACTATCATCGCGGGAGTAATTCTGGTTTTGTTGGGTATTTTCAAATTGGGGAAGATTATCAAGTTCATCCCGTATCCTATAATAGTCGGTTTTACCAGTGGTATTGCCGTCACTATTTTTACTACACAGATTGCCGACATTTTCGGACTTAACTTTGGTGGAGAAAAAGTTCCCGGAGATTTTATCGGAAAATGGATTATATACATTAAGCATTTCGAGACCATCAACTGGTGGAACACAGCCGTAAGTATAGGCAGCATCCTGATTATTGTACTTACGCCACGCATTGTAAAGAAGGTACCGGGTTCACTTGTAGCCATTATCCTCGTTACAGCCATCGTTTATTTTATGAAAACATATTTTGGCATAAACGCTATAGATACTATTGGCGACCGTTTCAGAATAAATGCGGAACTGCCTGATGCTGTAATGCCTGATATCAATATGGCTGCCATAACCGACTTGCTTCCTGTGGCGATCACCATCGCCCTGCTCGGCGCTATTGAATCGTTATTGTCGGCTACAGTGGCCGACGGGGTAATAGGAGGAGAAAAACATAATTCCAATACCGAGCTTATTGCACAAGGTGTAGCAAATATCATTACTCCTCTGTTTGGCGGTATTCCGGCTACGGGAGCCATTGCCCGCACCATGACGAATATCAATAACGGGGGACGGACACCGGTAGCGGGTATAATCCATGCCGTTGTCTTATTGCTTATTTTGCTTCTGTTAATGCCTTTGGCTCAATATATACCGATGGCCTGCCTTGCTGGAGTATTGGTTATTGTGTCATATAATATGAGCGAATGGCGTACATTCAAAGCTCTCCTGAAAAATCAGAAATCGGATGTTGCGGTATTGCTTATCACATTCTTCCTGACGGTAATATTCGACCTGACTATTGCTATCGAAGTAGGTTTATTACTGGCTGTGGTACTCTTTATGAGGCGGATCAACGAGGTAACTCATGTTTCTGTTATAAAGAACGAACTGGATTTAACCGATGAAAGCGAATTTACTCAGGATGAAGAGATACTCACTTTGCCCGACGGTGTAGAGGTCTATGAGATCGACGGTCCTTTCTTTTTCGGCATTGCCAACAAGTTTGAGGAAAGCATGCGTGTTATTGGAGATAAATCGAAGATACGCATTATACGGATGCGTAAAGTTCCGTTTATCGATTCCACAGGGTTGCATAATCTGGAAAGCCTCTGTCAGAAGTCAATGAAAGACGGCATACAGGTTATTTTGTCGGGTGTAAGGCCAAAAGTGCATGCCATGATAGAAACTTCAGGTATACCAGCTATGATAGGTGAGGTGAATATATGCGATAATATTAATATTGCAATAGCCCGGGCGAATGTGATTCTCAGTGAGACGGAGGAGTAGGGCTATTTATATCTCTCTTATCATTTCATACTGCATCCCCGTAATCTCTATATTCTTTGATTTCAGAAACGCTGTAATGGAACTACAGGAAATATCTGTGTTTATAATTTTTACAGCCTGATTCTTATTTAGTCCGGTCATTTCCCTAAGTAGCAACGAGGCTATTCCTTCCCGTCTGTATTGCTTATCAACCGCTATTTGGGTAATATCTCCCGAAACAGGTTCGAATACGCAATATCCTGCCAATTTATTTTCGATGAACGCACCCAGACTCACAAAATCGTTACTCGCTCTGTTGATGGATTCGAAGCTATTTTGCCATGATGGATAAAAATCCCAAAAATTCGGTAGGAAATCAAAATCCCGGATATTGATTTGTTTTATCGAACAGGGTATATCGGAAG
This sequence comes from Dysgonomonas gadei ATCC BAA-286, assembly GCF_000213555.1. Classification (GTDB taxonomy): domain Bacteria; phylum Bacteroidota; class Bacteroidia; order Bacteroidales; family Dysgonomonadaceae; genus Dysgonomonas; species Dysgonomonas gadei. Next base: position 262,066 of record NZ_GL891982.1, on the reverse strand, counting down.
TCTTTATATCATTCTTGATCTTTTTGGTTTCCTGTCTGAAATAATTAAACTCCCGGCTTACTTCAAACCCTATATTTTTATAAACAGATACAGCTTTTGTATTATGTTGTAACACTTCGAGTAAATATTGTTTGATATTCTGTTCTCTTAGGTAAGGAATCGAGTATTCAAAGATTTGTGTAGCCAAACCTTTTCCCCTGTATTCTTTCAATGTGCCTGTGCCTGTATCGTAGGCTGTTTCAATCCCGTTGAAATTTCCTGTTCCATTAAGCGTAAAAGCTACGATTTCATTTCCTTCAAATGCAGCAAAAGATAAACCGGGATTAAAACCCCGCCTTTTTACCATCGTCCGGAGTTGTTGCCTGTCCAGTTGAATTTCGTAATCGGCAAAAGCCTGATTAAAAGCATGGAATATGACACCGAAGTCAGTTTCACTAAGAGATTTTATTTCCATTCCTTTATTTCTTTATTATTTTCACTTCTAATGTAGCTATTTTTTTCAACTTAGCGGCAACTATTTATTTCTGTCATACTAACCGCATCAAATATTTCAGAGAATCTGAAACTTTACAAACTTGACACATTTTCCACTTTTTCTTGTCGTTTTTCCCATAGTCTTTTTTGATGCACAGAGTGTAGGTGGGAAAAAGGTAACAAAGGAAACACATTTTTAGCTATTAGCTGATAGCTTTTAGCCGATAGCTTATGTACAAAACCTGACAAACCTGACGACTTTTCACACAATTTTTATTGTCACTTTTTCTTCTAAAAACTCCGTGTTACTCCTTTTACTCCGTGTTTAAAAATAAAAAGTAACAAAGGTAACACAGAAAACAATTAATAATTAAGAATGAAAAATTAATAATTAGCTTGTCATACGGAGCAGAACAAAGCATCTCGTCAGTGAACAGTCATCAGTTAGCAACCTGTATCTTGTGTCTTGTCTACTCGTATCTCATATAACTTTAAACTTATAACTCATCACTCATTTATCCCAATACATCAAAGAGCTATCTGCTAATGCCTAAAGGTTATCAGCCATATACATAGATAAAGTATTCCATAAAAAATGAAATAAAAGAAAGAGGATACTTCCACAGGGAAGTATCCTCTTTCATAAATAGGAATGTTATCAGATTGTTATTACTCGATACCTCCTCCAAGTGCTCTGTAAAGATTTACAGATGCCTGTAGTTGCTCAAGTTTATCACTTACCTGTCCAAGTTGTGCTTGCAGTAAACTTTGTTCCGCCTGTAGCACTTCGGTATAATTAGCTTCACCGGCTTTCAGTAACTGTTGGGTATCACCCACAGCAAGGGAAAGGGCATCTACTTGTTTAGCACGGTCCTCATTCTTGCGGAGTGAAGTTTCGTATGTAAACATAATGTTCGAGACTTCCTGACTTGCGGTCAATACTGTTTGTTCGAAAGTAAGCAATGCTTCTTCCTGTTGCGCCTTTGCTATTTTATATTGTCCTCTCAGCTGATTACCCGCAAATATAGGCTGGGTAAGTCCACCTACGATATTAGCCAGAATATTTGTCGGTTTGAAGAACTGTGAAAGCGTATTGGATGCGAATCCTACCGAAGAAGAACTGCCTAGTGTCAAAGACGGATACAGAGAGCGTTGAGCTACATTTTTCATCTCGAATGCATATCTGAATCCCATCTCGGCTTGCAATACATCCGGGCGTTTTGCCAACATCTGTGCAGGGATACCTACTTGTAGTTCGGATGGAACTGACTGATTGTCAATAGCTGTCCTTGTGATAGGTCCCGGTTTGCGTCCTAATAACAGACTAAGGGAATTTTCCAGCTGATTGATTTGCATTTGCAGATCCGGTACACTAACCTGAGTACTGTAGAGCAAAGCCTCACTTTGCTTTACACCGGCACGATTGAGGAGTCCGGCCTGCATCATGGCCTGCATTGTTGCAGTACTTTCCTTTAGTAATTCAATCGTTTCCAATGTAATCTTCAACTGCTCGTCGAGTGCCAGCAGTGAGTAATAGGTGGTAGCTATATTGGCAACCAGGGATGTCTGAATTAGATTACGGTAAGCATGTGTGCTAACAAGGTTGGCATACTGGGCTTTTGTTTTGCTATTCAGTTTACCCCAGATGTCAGCTTCCCATTGTACTACAAAACCCAAAGCCCATTGGTCGCCGCCATTATATCCGAGTACCCTTTCTTTGCCATTGCTGATACTTTTTTGAGTATGTGTAACCTGAGCACCTAAAGCAACAGTAGGAAAATATGCCGATTTGGCAATATATAGTCCGGCTTCGGCCTGTTGGATACGGTTATATGCCAGACGCAGGTCATAGTTGTTGGTAAGACCTTCATCTATCAATGCCTGAAGAGCAGGGTCGCTGAAATATTCCCTCCATGGGATATTTGCTATAGTAGTAGTATCCGTTGGATTCTCTCCTCTGAACATGTCTGCTGAATCCACTTCGGGGGATTTGTATTTATTCTTGTTCAGAACTCCGCAGGATGTGAGTCCTATTGAGAGTATTACTCCCAACAGAACTACACCTTTTATATATTTTCTCATCATAATGTTATTGTCCTTGTTTGTTTATGAATTCGTCGTTCGAATTTATCATTCCCGATTTACTTACTTTATCCTGTAGAGACTGGAATATGATATACAGCGACGGTATAACCAATACCCCGATCATAGTACCGATAAACATACCTCCGATAGCACTGATACCGATAGAGCGGTTACCGATGGCACCTGCACCGGATGCAATAAACAGAGGGAATAATCCCGCTATGAATGCAAACGATGTCATCAGAATAGGACGAAGACGTGCGACAGCTCCGTTTACGGCTGCTTCTATAATACTCATACCCTGCTGACGGCGTTGCAATGCATATTCCACGATCAGAATGGCATTCTTCGCCAATAGCCCGATGAGCATGATCATCGATATCTGGACGTAAATGTTATTCACAATACCCTGCGACACACCGAATATCATCAGGAAGATAAATACTCCGGCCAATCCGACAGGAAGCGAGAATAATACCGCCAATGGTATGATATAACTTTCGTAAAGGGCACAAAGCAGCAAGTATACGAAAATGATACAGATACCGAATATGAGAACCGTCTGGCTGCCGGCATTGGCTTCTTCACGTGTCATACCACCAAATTCGTATGTATAGCCATCAGGGAAGATACTTTTATCCTGAGACATTTCTTCTATCAGGTTCAATACGTCCCCGGTACTTTTTCCATCGATCATATTCGGTATAATGGTCATGTCTATAGATGTATACATGTTGAAACGGCTCAATGTAGGAGGTGCATCGATATCTTCCACATGAATAAATTCCGTGATAGGGGCCATATCTCCGCTTCCGGTCTTAACGAATAAACCACTCAGGTCATCCAATTTTCTTCTGTACTCAGGAGAAGCCTGCAATACAACCCTAAATTGCTTACCATATAAGTTGAATGTTGAGATATACGAACTACCGATATAAGCCTGTAATGTTCCCATCACTTCGCTGAGACTTAATCCTGCTGCCTTAATCTTAGGTAAGTCAGCTGATATTTCTTTCTGCGGGAAGGCAGGGTTAAAGTTTGTCATAGCCATGAGTATGACATCGTTTCTGCTTTGTAGTTTATGGAGGAAGTTTTGAGCTATTTTATTAAATTCGTTAATATCTCCCCCTGTACGGTCTTGCAACTGCATATCAACCCCTGCACTCAATCCAAATCCCTGAAGGGTAGGAGTAGCCACGAAGAAGAATGTCGCATCCTTAATATGGCTTGTCTTTTCTTTCAGTATGGCAGATACTTCATTGGTCGATAGTTTACGATCATTCCATGACTCCATTTTTACAATCAAAGTACCATACGAACTGTTCATACCGGCAGTAAAGTTAACCCCTGAGATATTAGTCACACTCTTAACACCGTCAATCTCCTGTGCCATATGAACGACCTGATTTACAATAGAGTCTGTTCTCTCCAGGGATGAACCCGGAGGCAAAGTCACGAAACCGATAACACCTCCACTATCCTCATTCGGTACGAAACCGGTAGGCAACATATTCATCAGAAAGAATAGTATGGCTGAAGAAACGGCTATAATAGCTACCGTAATCCAGCGATGGCCTCTTCTTCCTAAGAACTGAAGGCTCTTTTTGTACTTCTGTGTTGCACTGTTGAACGTAATATTGAAATAATAATAGAACTTTTGCAAGAAACCTTTTTTCTGATGTTCTTCGTCGTGTGCTTTCAGGAACAAGGCACAAAGAGCCGGACTCAAAGTCAAGGCATTTACCGCCGAAATAAGGATTGCAATAGCCAGAGTCAGACCGAACTGCTTGAAGAATATACCGCTGGTACCGCCGATAAAGCTGACCGGAATAAATACGGCCGACATAACCAGCGTGATAGATACAATAGCCGGTGCTATTTCCTTCATCGCGGTCATAGTCGCTTTTTTAGGATCTTTCTCTCCTGCGTCGAGCTGTGCATGGACAGCCTCGACGACGACTATGGCATCGTCGACCACAATACCAATGGCAAGCACCAATGCAAACAGAGTCAGCAAGTTGATAGAGAAACCAAACACCTGCAAGAAGAAGAATGTACCTATAATCGCTACCGGTACTGCTACCGCAGGTATGATTGTAGACCTGAAGTCCTGTAAGAATACGAATACTACGATAAATACAAGAACAAAGGCTTCCAGCAATGTATGAATAACTTTCTCGATAGATGCATCAAGGAATTCACTGGAGTCCATCATATAATTAAACTTAACTCCTGATGGTAATAATTTTTCAGCATCATTCAGTACGGCTTTCACGTTATTAATAACCTCCTGGGCATTTGATCCGGCTGTCTGGTTGATCATGATAAATACAGACTCATTTCTGTCGGTCTGGGAAATAACGCTATAGTTCAAAGAACCTAATTTAATATCCGCGATGTCTTTCAATCTTAGAATATGTCCGTCCTGAGAACGCAGGATAATATTACCGAACTGATCTTCTGTCCGAAGTTTTCCGGTATATCTCATTGTATATTGGAAAGACTGGTCGCTATTTTGTCCCAGTTCACCGGGAGCGGCTTCTATATTCTGATCTGCTAATGCTGCACTTACCTCCTGTACGGAAATTTTGTAGGCAGCCATCACATCCGGTTTAAGCCATACACGCATAGCATAGTCCCTGGCTCCAAAAACGCTGGCGTTACCAACACCATATACACGTTTTATCTGCGGGAGAATATTGATATTTGCATAGTTCTGAAGAAATTCCCCGTCATAGTCAGGGTTACTTGTACTGATTGTAAGCCCCAGTAATGTACTGTTCTGTTGTTTTGCAACAGTTACCCCCAATTGAGTTACCTCTTCCGGAAGCAATGGATTTGCGCGTGCCGCGAGATTTTGCACGTTTACAGCAGCAATATCGGGATTAACCCCTTGCTTGAAATAAACTCTGATCGTAGCAGATCCACTTGTCGCAGACGATGTCATATAAGTCATCCCTTCTACACCATTGATTTGTTCTTCGAGTGGAACAACCACACTATTCATTACCACATCCGCGTTTGCACCGGGATAGGTAGCTGATACCTGCACTGTCGGAGGAGCGATATCGGGATATTGTTCTACAGGCAAGGTTGCCAGACCAATAATCCCCAGTACCACAATAATGACAGAAATGACTGTAGAGAGTACAGGTCTTTCTATAAATGTTTTTAACATTACTTCTTTATTTTATTTATTAAATAAATTGTCTTATTTTTTCACGATGATTGTTGTACTATCAGACAGAGTGGCAACTCCACCTGTTACAATACGCTCACCAGATGAAAGGCCGTTTGTTACAACATAGCTTTTCCCGTCAGGTGTAGCAGTAACATCAATTAGTGTTTGTACAGCAATAGAATCACTCACTACTTTATAAACCAGACGTTTATTTTGTTTTGTAAATGTGGCTGCCTGAGGTATCACTATGGCCTCTTCTACGTGCTGAGGAATAGACAGGTTTCCGCTGAATCCGCTTCTCAACACTCCGTGAGGATTTGGAAACTCAGCCCTGAAGTTTGCAGATCCGGTTGATACACTTACCGATCCGGAAATTGTTTTTATCTTACCTTTCTCTTCATATACAGTGCCATCTGCCATTTTCAGGGTAACTGCAGGCAGGTTGTTTATTTTCTCAGCCTGAGTTTTACCCGGCAGGTCTGCCAATAAAGTAACGAGGTCTTTCTCATTCAATGAGAAATACGCAAATACATTTCCTGTGCTCGATACTGTAGTCAGAGTATTGCTATTATTAACCAAGCTACCCTGACGATAATTGATCGTACCTACAACACCATCTACCGGACTGGATACATTGGTCCAACTCATCTGTGCCTGCGCACTTGCTAGTTGAGCCTGAGTTTGAGCCAAAGTTGCTTTTGATGTAAGCAATGTGTTTTGGTAAGTATCGAGTTGCACCTGGCTTACAATACCTTGTTCGGCCAAAGGTTTGAATCTGTCAACATTCAACTGAGCTGTACTCACCTGTGCTTTCGAACTTTCAACTGCAGCCTGTGCTGTTCTCAAAGCTTGTTCGGCTGTAGGGGAATTGATTTTAAATAAGATCTGTCCCTTTTTCACTACTGCTCCTTCATCTACATAAACAGCATCTATAAAACCATCGATACGAGGTCTGATTTCAACATCTTCCTGTCCTTTTATAGTCACCGGATAAACGGTTTCCAATTCTGTGTCCTGTATACTTAATACCTGTGTCGGATATTCCTGAGGAGTTTTATCTCCACCTCCGAAAGGGTTGGAGTTCTTGTTCCCACAAGATACCATAACCAATAGAGCCATTGCTCCGATAACAATCTTTTTCACATTCATACCTATATTTATTTAGTTGTTTGATTTACTTAATCTGTCCATCTCCTGTAAAAGGATACTTAATTGTGTCTTTAATACTTCTACATCGATGTTTTTGAATAGAAGCTCTTGCCCGCTTTTTACTTTGGCAACTGCTTTTTCGAAAAGTTCCTTTCCTGCTTCTGTTAGTTCTACAATGCGGGCCCTTGTATCAGTTGCGCTTTCCCGTCTGCTTATTAATCCCTTTCTTTCAAGATTTCTTAATATTGTGGAAGTAGTCATAGGGTCTATTTCCGTTTCCTGCGATAAAACGATCTGTGTGGCCTCTTTTTGCTGCCTCGACATATGATATATAGCACCTAATAATTCCATTTGTGATGTTGTTAGTCCAAATTCATCTAATACCTTGTGTTTACCTCTTTGCCAGAATTTGGAAACACGCCATATTAGATATCCCACCTCCTCATTTGGATTCCCTAATTTGCAGTTTACTTCCATTTAATCTATTTTTTTTAAATTCGGCACAAATATAGTAAGTGTACTTATAATAAGTTTATAGGATAGTAAGTAAAAATTACTTTCTTAACATCTTTTATAAAAAAACCTGTTATAAAACATGTTTTACGGAAATAAACAGAAGAGGTTTTGTGAAGCAGAGAGGATATGAGTCTTTTTACAATCCTTTGCTAAAATATTCCAGTTTAATTGTTAATGTGTTATTAGTGTGAATCCTTTAGATATTTCATAACAATCTTGATTCAATAATTGTTGTTCACTGTGAGCATTTATTTAGGAATTCAGTTTTTGAAGGATAAAAATCAATTCAGTGACATTATTTTCGCAAATATATCAGGTAAAAGAGCCGGATTATTACCATCCGGCTCTGCTTAGTATTTTTTTAGATTCCCAAGTCTTTACAGACTTGTTCTATCTTCTTTTCTGTACTGGCATCTACGGCATTGTAGTCAGCTCTGGATTTCAATTTTGCTTTAACCTCTATATAGAACTTAATTTTCGGTTCTGTACCGGAAGGACGGATAGATATTTTAGTTCCGTCTTCAGTAAAGTATTGCAATACGTTTGATGTGGTAGGCATTTCCAATGTATATTCTTCATTGATAGCCAGATCCTGAGCCTTCAGTGTTACAAAGTCTTTGATGAGCGTCACCTTAGAGCCTGCAATCTGTTTGATTGGGTTTTCTCTGAAGTTTTTCATCATAGCTTCTATTTCCTCTGCACCACTGCGTCCTTCCTTAGTTACCGAAATACCCTTTTCCTTAGAGAATCCGTACTCTACATAGATGTCCTGAAGCATTTCGTACAACGTTTTTCCATTGTCTTTTGCCCATGCTGCGATTTCACCGAAGAGCATAGCTGCCGATACGGAATCCTTATCGCGAACAAAGTCTTCGGCAAGGAAACCATAGCTTTCTTCTCCTCCTCCTATATATTGACGCTTACCTTCAAGCTCGCGCATAATAGCAGCAATCCATTTGAATCCTGTATAGCACTCGAACATTTCTACACCGTTTTTCTCCGACACTACCTGGGTTAGGGCGCTGGTTACAATTGTACGCACAGTATATTCCTTTCCGGTAAGTTGTCCAAGTTCTCTTTTGCGGGTAATTATGTAATAGATAAGGATTAACATTGTCTGGTTTCCATTCAGTAGGATGAATTCCCCTTTATCGTTGCGGATACCAGCTCCGAAGCGGTCGGCATCGGGATCTGTGGCAAATACCAGTTCGGCATTTGTTTCCACTGCTTTTTTTACGGCAAGGGCCATCGCTGCCGGATCTTCAGGATTTGGGGATACAACAGTAGGGAAGTCACCACTCAGTACGTCCTGTTCCGGTACATTGATGATGTTTGTAAATCCGGATGCTTTCAGAGCCTGGGGGATTACAGTAAATCCTGTACCGTGTAACGGAGTGTATACAATACCGATTCCACTGTGACGTTTGATAGCATCAGGTGAAAGCAATATGGTTTTCAGCTCTTTTATATATGCTTCATCCATATCTTTACCTAATATTTCTATCAGGCTTTTGTTACCTTTAAACTTGATATTCTCAACGTTTACACGGTTTACTTCGGCAATAATGTTTTTATCATGTGGCGGTATAACCTGTGCACCGTCTTCCCAGTATGCTTTATATCCGTTATATGCTTTCGGGTTGTGGGATGCTGTGATCATAATACCACTTTGGCAGCCCAGTTTGCGGATCGCGTATGATACTTCCGGTGTAGGGCGCAGGTCTTCGAACAAATATGCCTTGATTCCGTTAGCCGATAGAATGTCAGCTGATATTTCTGCGTATTTCCGGCTGTTGTTGCGACAATCGTGTCCGATAACTACTTTTATCTGTTTTAGCGAAGAAAATTCTTTCAGCAGATAGTTGGTCAGGCCTTGTGTAGCTGCCCCTATAGTATATATATTAACTCTGTTGGTACCGACTCCCATAATACCACGAAGACCACCTGTTCCGAATTCAAGGTCTTTGTAGAAAGCCTCTATCAACTCTGTTTTATCCTCTTTGTCTAATAATGCTTGCACTTCTTTTCTTGTCTCTTCATCGTATTTGTCTGATAGCCATGTTTTGGCTTTGGCTGTCACTTGCATTAGCAAATCATTACTTTCCATGCGTGTTTGTTTTATTATTTATAGTTCTATGTAATATTAATACTACAAAAAGCAAAAGTAGCATTTTTTTGCTGTTCGGGAATAAGAAAAAGTAAGAAAATATAAGTAATTTTTTTATATAAAGTTATATCTGATGATTTCCAAAAGGTTAATTATTTTAGCCGATCGGAAGTAGAGATTGATGGTTTTGTTATTAGTTACGAATTACATGTAGACGAGATACAAGATACGGGTAAACACGTTATTCTTAATTCTTTATTTTTATTATCTTTGACACAAACTCAAATAGATATGCTGCTCAGGAGTTTACTTGTTTTCTATATCATCTTTTTTGTGCAATCCGGTATTGTACAGGCACAAACTCATACCTATAGTACTATTATTTCTGATGAGGAGATTTACGGCTTCCTGAACTGGATGACCAGTAATGATAAAAAATCTGAAATAAAGTTTCTTAGGAACAACAAAAAAGTATCTGTTAAAATACTACCGTGGGATACAACTAACTTTATCAGCAAATATATAGGAGAATACGATATCAGTCATCTGGAACCTGACAATAAATACCTGTTCAAAAAATCCTCCGGCCTGGATACGCTGTTTACGCAGGCTGATAAAGATTATTTTTATGAACAGTTTATATCCATCAAGGATTCAGTCTGGCATAAGGGTTTGTCCGGCAAAAAAATGCTACCGGCCAAGAAAAAAGATTATACGGATGTGAATTATTATTCCGTTCCTTTGTTCTCGCGTAATAAGGAATATGTTATTATTTACAAAGTTTATACCTGCGGGTACGAATGCGCATATGGAAAATATTACTTGTATAAGTATGATATGGACAAATGGAGATTTCTGATGTCAGTGAATCCGTGGACTAGCTAGTTTTAAAGTCATTTTCGTCCGAAATCGGCAGGGATTTCGCCCCATTCGTCCGTTTTCCACTTTATTATCTGAGTAGTGTACGTATTGTCCCGCAGCCATTTCTCGGCACGTTCTATCATGTAGAATAAAGATTCATTTTCGGGTAGTCTTTCCAATTTTGTTTTACACTTTTTCTCTTTCACCCATTTTATGGCATTGGCGCTATCCGAATAGATAGGGATTTTAAACTTCTTCTGTTTTAGCAAAGCCAGGCCATGTACCAGAGCCAGGAATTCACCTATATTATTTGTTCCTTTCTCAAACGGTCCCTGATGGAATACCTGTTCTCCGGTCTGCACGTACACACCTCTGTATTCCAATAGGCCTGGATTTCCGCTGCAAGCGGCATCCACAGACAAGCTGTTTTTTATGATTTCGGGTATATTATGAATGGAGACTTTCTTCTTTTCTGCTTTTTTTCCTATGTATAGCCATGGATTATCATTATACGCTTTTTCCGCTTCCTCTTTGGTGGGGAAAGATTTATAAATAGCTCCCTCATACCCTTCTATTTGTGCTTTCGCCTCATTCCATGACGAATACACCCCGGGAGTTACGCCATTCCACACTACATAAAAATTTTTCTTTGCCACTAATTTTGTTATTCTAGATAATCAGCTATTGGTTGTAAATGCAAATTAACGAAGAAAGCCGGAAAATACGAAATAATAGGATGTTTAAAGAGTATTACAATCAATTATTCTGGCTCGGTTCTAAACTTAATTTCTCATTGAAATGTTATTTTAATATAGAAAAAAGTAACACGGTTGAATATAGATACGTATACTATTATTAACAATCTAAATGAGATACTTATGGATACCGAAGAACTGTCGAAACGCTACATGGAAAAATATAACGAACTTGCAAAGAAATTTGAAGAGTTGGAAATAAGCAATCTTGTAGAGAAGTTGAATAATGCAATCTCTCGGTCGGATATGGCTAAAACAAACGAATTGTATGATAAAGTCCTGGAATGGAATGCCAAAGTAGAGAAACTGTCCGGTGCCAAAATAGCGTTGGATATACAATTTAGTTATCTGCGCTTGCCTTCGCCTGCTTTGTTTGGTGTTACATTCGATGGAGAAGAGAAAATCTGGAGGTTTAACACCTGATAATAAAAATAAATTATCTCTATCAATCAAATCTTTACCGGAAATATGTGTTTTTGATACTATTTAAAAATATTTTTTAACATTAAAAATAATGTGCAATCGAATTTTATGTCGCAATTTTGCATTGTGAACGATTGTTCACGTGTTTAAAATGATTAATTAATGAAGTATAGCAGAGAATACATATTAAGACGAGCTTTCGATGTTTTTATGAACAAAGGTTATGATAGTGCATCAATATCCGTTCTGCAAGAGGAATTGGGGATGTCTCGCGGAGCTATGTACCGGTATTTTAAAAATAAAGAAGAACTGTTCTTTGCTGTTATCGACGAGTATTTCTTCAAAATATTCGACAAAATGCTCAATGGCATTAAAGGAGATATTACATTACCCGAATTAATTGAAGCCATGCACAGGCGCCAGAAAACCGTAACAAATGCATTTATGAGAGCAGGCGTTACGCATACTGTTTTTCTGAATTACACGGCTTTAATAATACAAGCAGCGAAACATTATCCGGATTTTGTCAATCGCTTTAGGATTATCTATGGACGTTTGCTCGATCACTGGCGTAAAGCATTGCTTAAAAGTATAGAAATCAAGCAGGTCAGGGCTGATATTGATGTTGAGATAATGTGCATACTATTTAATAATACGGGGGTAAAAGAAACTTCGGACCAGACTTGTGACGAATCCCAATTTGTGACAAATGTGGTAAAGGATATGGAAAGAAGAAAAGAAGTGATGGATTATTTATATTGCTTGATCAAAGCTTAATTTTTTTTACAGGACCGTGAACTATCGTTCATTAATGCGATAAAATCGAGCATTTATTTTTTATAAACAAATGAACAACTGTTCATATATCAAATGACAACTTTTATGAAAAAAATAATAGCTATCCTCACTCAAAAAGGGGCACTCAGCAAAGGAGTTCAAGAAAATACAACTGTAAACCTATTTGAATTAGAAGATGAAAGCGTAAAAGGTGTTGAAAGCCTGAAACTGGAAAGTACCGAGAATAACTACTTTTCGTTACTGATGGCCATTAAAAAAGTCAGTCTGGTATATGCAGATACAATCAACTCCGACCTAAAAAATATCCTGAATAAAATAGGGATCAAAACAAAATGTAAAGAAGATATGCCAAGCGACAGATTCATTAATCAATTTATCTTCGACTAATAGGGGAATTATCTTCGATTAATAGTAACAAATATTCAGAAAACTAAAAGTGAGGGATCATTTAGCTGATTTTTTTAACTTATGCGGAAAATCTATTTATTTATTTTATTAGCAATAATATCAGTCTCTCTATCAGCTCAGGACGATTTGCTGTATGCTAATGACAGTATCAGGGAGCAATATACTGTAGCCATGCGGGATCCTAATATATTCAAACCCAGACATTTTGAAATATCGGAAAGTGAAGCCATAAAAATGGCCGACCGAATGCCTTCGTTTGCAGTATATAAAGATACATACTTTGTGACGGGAGTACCGTTGAATGAGGAAATTACGAACAGTTCGGCCGACGCCAGTTTTCAGATAAGTATAAGACAACGTCTGACAAAGAGTGTGCTTCCGTTCAAAACATTTGCTTATCTGACATATACCCAGAGATCGTTTTGGGATATATATGCTGAATCCAGTCCTTTCAGGGATACAAATTATAACCCGGGTTTGGGTTTGGGAAAATACATATTTCATGATAAAAAGCTGGTGGGAGCAATGTTTGCCCAACTGAAACATGAATCGAACGGACGCGACGGGGAAGATTCGCGTAGCTGGAATTATTTAAGCATATCCATGAAATATTATTTCAACGCACGCTTCAATTTATCCGGTGAATTTTGGATACCTTATGTGGACGGAGGCAATAATAAAGATCTGATCGACTATAGAGGATTAGGTTACCTGTCGATAAACTATATAAGCGATAAACACAAATGGTGGTTATCCGCAGATTTAAACCCCAAAAGAGGATTTGGCAATATCAATACAACACTCACGGCAAGTTTCAGGATATCGGAGAAAGCGAACCAGTATATTTTTGCCCGTTTCTTTCATGGATACGGTGAGAGCTTGCTGGATTATGATAAATATTCGATGAATATCCGGGTGGGAATATGTATTAAACCCGATTTTTATAGTCTCTTCTAGGTTTAGTACGATTGCATCTTTTGAAGCATAACTATGGCTGATAGCTCCTGTAGGGAAGCGCAGCATTAAATTTTTTTATTAAACTAAACAGTAATGAAAACTTTTAAACTTCAGGCATGGCATTTCGGGTTGATGCTTATAATATTAAGCATAGTTACAAATATTATGGGGACCTGGGCTGTAAACAGTATTCCGGGTAATGTTGAAGACAGCCGTTTTGTAGAACTGAACGATAAAACATTTGATGAAGCAATCCATACAGGTTCCGGATTTGTACTTTTTTATAAAGAAAATTCAGAATTGTGTGACAAAATGGAGTATAATCTCAACCGATTACCTGTAGACGATAGAGAAAAAATTAACTATTATAAAGTAAATATTGCTGAATTTGCCGCTCTGGAAGCAGAGTATCGTATATCAGGGGTTCCGAGTATACTGATATTCAAAGAAGGAAAAGAGAGAGAACGGATTTTGGGAGTTATTCCGGAGTCTAATTTAAAAATCATTTACAACAGAGTTACAAAATGAAACTATGTATCAATCCTAAATATAACGAACTTTCGGAATTTATACATTCGATCCCGGAGATTTTTTCTCAAGAAGGCGAACTGGTATATAATGCACGTAATACAATCAAGTTGTTCCGGATAAATGGTTTTATGGTAAATGTAAAATCTTTTAAAAGGCCTATACAGATCAATCGCTTTGTGTATAAATATATCAGAAAGTCTAAGGCTGAAAGATCTTTTAATAATGCACGGTATGTCCTGGATAAGGGAATAAATACACCCGAGCCCATCGCATATATAGATATATGCGAAAACAGATTATTGTCGGAGTCATACTATATTTCCATACATGAGGAGGTACAAGGCACGATGAAAGAAGTATATAGGCAAACAGAAGAAGAAAGTAAGGGATTGATACAGGCCTTTACAATGTTCACTGCCGAAATACATAAGAAAGGAATATTTCATAAAGATTATTCACCTGGAAATATCCTCTATAAAACAACCGAGGACGGCTATCAGTTTTATCTGGTAGACCTCAACCGGATGTCGTTCAAAAACATCAGTTTGCTGGATAGTTGCAGAAGCTTCAAACGTATCAAGGCCAATGATAATACACTGGATTATATTGGTGAAGAATATTCAAAAATCCGTAAATATGATGAAAAAATATGCCAGAAACTAATACATCTGTACAACAGGCGTTTTTGGAAAAAATATTTGCTGCGTCATCCCGAATGTGAAAACCAATATTGAGAATTTAAACATACAGAATATGTATATTAATGCAACAGGGTACTATATCCCACCCACAAGAGTTACTAATGACTATTTCAAAGAAGTGAACGGTCTTACCAGTGACTGGATTTTGCAAAGAACCGGTATACGCTCACGTTCCCGGGCAACCGAGAAAGAAACAATGAACTATATGTGCGCAGAAGCTGTAAATAATGCTTTGCCTAAACTGCCATACGATATCAATGAAGTGGATCTGATAGTATTTGCTTCGTACACACCGTCCGATACGATTGCTACTGCCGGACATTATATCCAACGGGAATATAATATATCCGATGCTAAAGTATTTTATGTATCATCCGCCTGTTCGTCTGCTATCAATGCGATGGAAATTATATACTCGTTTTTTTCGTCACAAATAGCTAGTAAGGCTTTGTTGATTTGTGCCGACCGGAATTCGACCTATTCGGATGACACCGATTGCATGTCGGGACATTTGTGGGGAGATGGTGCGGTTGCATATTTCTTCTCCGACACAGCACAAACCGAAAAGGACCCTCATATTATTGATATTACGACTCAGGGCCTGGGGCATGTAGGATTAGGCCCAGAAGGTGTTTTCCTTACTCCGGCTAATGGCGGGTTACAAATGCCGCATGGAAAAGATGTATTTATGTATGCTTGTAACTACATATCACAAAATACGAAAGAAATAGTGGAGAATAGCGGATACTCTCTCGACAGGTTAACTTATTTCATCGGCCATCAGGCTAATATGAGAATATTGAAAAATGTAACCAGACAGCTCGATCTGAGTGACGATGTAATATTATCCAATATAGAAGAATTGGGCAACACAGGCTCAGCCAGCGCTCTGTTGGTATATGCTCAGAATACAGATAAGTTCCGGTCGGGAGACCTGGTATGCATATCGGTGTTCGGTGGAGGATATTCTGCTGGTGCCTGCTTATTAACAATGCCTTAAGATACAAAAACAATAAAAAGATTTGTTATGGTTAATCAAAGAACTTTAAAGAATAGTTTTTCACTGAGTGGAAAAGGGTTGCATACCGGGTTAAGTATCAACATCACGTTCAATCCTGCACCTGAAAACCATGGTTACAAAATCAGACGTACCGATGTGTTGGGACAGCCTGTAATAGATGCCTTGGCCGAGAACGTATCGGCCACACAGCGAGGTACGGTATTGTCGGCCAACGGGGTGCAGGTAAGTACTGTAGAACATGCATTGGCAGCATTGTATGCATGTGAAATAGACAACTGCCTGATAGACGTGGATGCTCCGGAATTTCCCATTCTGGATGGAAGTTCCATAGCTTATGTAAGTAAAATAAAAGAAATAGGAATACAACAGCAGAATGCTGTAAGAAAGTATATAACATTCAAGCGGAAAAGAATCAAAGTGGTAGATAAAGCTACCGGGTCTTCGATGCTTTTATTGCCTGATGATTCATTCAGTATTCAATCGCATATCTCATTCAATTCAGCTTTATTAAGGCGGCAGGATGCAAGCCTCAACGATCTGTCGGAATTTACAAGAGACTTTGCTTCTGCCCGGACATTCGTTTTTGTCCGCGAAATAGAACCTTTGCTACAAAATAATCTGGTTAAAGGCGGAGATTTGGACAATGCTATCGTGATATACGACAAACCTATCGAACAAGATAATCTCGACCATCTTGCCGATGTAATGGGAGTGAAGAGAAAGGATGCCAATAAATTAGGATATATCATGAATAAGCCGTTACTTTATCCTAACGAGCCGGCCAGACATAAACTACTTGATATTATAGGTGATATATCATTGGTCGGTCATTTTATAAAAGGGAAAATTATCGCAAATTGCCCCGGACACAAAATCAATAATCTGTTTGCCAGAGCTATACGCGAAGCCATGAAAGAATCTAAGCCAACGAAAGTTGCTATGCTTGCAGAACCGGTACATACCGGACAATTTTATTGGAATCGTCCCTAAACAATTTTGATTATGAATAAGGTATTGGCTTTCATATCGAATAATAGTACCATATTGTTGGGCATATTAGCCGGAATAATTATAGGTTTTGTCTATTGGTTCTATTTTGCATGTTATTGGGGTACTTATCCATTATCGGCCGAATGTTGGGTTAATTGCAGCTATGGTGCATTGATAGGAGGATTTGTTTTAAGTCTGATCGATAATAAAGAAATATGACTCATTTTATAAATTAAAAACTAGTAAATTATGCTGAAAAATGACATTGGAATTAATGCAGGTATAATATGGAATTTACTGGCAGAAAAAGGTAAGTTAACCATAAGGGAAATTGGAGAGCTCTCTGATTTTAAGGATTCTCTTATAAATATGGCATTAGGCTGGTTATCAAGAGAAAATAAAATCCGTTTCTTTGACGAAAATGGTCATTTATATATAGAATTGAATCATTCAGTATCTGAAACTTATTATTGATTAAATTTATTCATTATAGAAAAAAGCGTTATTTAAATAAGTAACGCTTTTTTTTGCTTTTACAGTTGGTATACGGGAATGCTAAAAAAGTTCATTGGGATGAAATTCTTTGTATTTTAACTTAAATTCCAAAAACAAATAAATCGGTTAACATGTTTATCTTGGGAAGACAGACGGATATGTAAATTCTACCACATCTATGTACCATGTACCTTACCATTTTATTTTACAAGCTACGGTTTTATATAGAATAAAATAAAAAGGAAAGGAAAAAGGATAATGAAGAAGAATATTATAATTTACTTATTGTCATTTATCGGATTGTATGCCTGCACCGATAATAGCGATATAGAAATGGCCCACTTCACGATCTCGGCAAGAGATATTGTAACAAATGAATTTATTGGTGGAGGGACATATAAGGTACTCGATTACAACAATGAGGTTGTAGCCACATATACTCTCACAAATGGCAAAACTGAGGTTACAGACCTACCCGCAAGAAATTATACAGTAGTAGAAGTTACGCCTCCCAGCGGTTATGTAGGGAATGAAAAAGAAAAGAAGTATCTGTATTTCAATAAGAACTCAGAAGATTTCATCTTTCAGTATATAGACAAAAATACCAGAACTTTGCCTGAATCAATGAAGGTCAACTTTTACACCACTGAGGGTAATCAGCTTCTTGGCGAATATAACGCTGTACGTGTGGGAGAATATTATTGGGTAGATCAGAACTTCTACCATACGGTGAAGTGGGGCAATGATTTTGAAAATATCTATCCGATTACTCAGAATGTTCTGGATAAATATGTAGAACGTATCAGGATAGCGCCATCACAATTTCAATTACAAAATATCACTGATTTTGAAAAAAGCTATGGTAGATACTACAGTTATCCAAGCATATTATATATGAATAAATATGGTGTAATGCGAGATCAAAACAATCAAAATATCAAAGGGTGGAAGATTCCAGCACCGGAGGATTACAGGCAACTATTTGCTATGTGTCCGTTCAATACTACAAACGATGCTCCTCACACCCGGCTAAATGAACGGGATGTACGATTTGCGTTAGGAGCAAGACCGGGTGATAATCCTTTAGCCTACGATATTGCAAATCCCGGAGGAGGCCCTTATAAGACATACTGGTTTGACAAAAAGAATACGACTAACAAGTATAAATTCAATCTGATGCCGGGAGGGGCCAGATTGAACGGTGATGGTCCGTGGTGTAATGGTTTGGGACCTACGAACGGTTGCTATACAGATGGAAAGAAAGGGGACATTTACCACCTATTTTACTCTGCATACATGGCTGTGCAGCTTTGGAATGATGAATTATCGATGGGAGTGGTCATGTTGCATGACTATGTGGATACCAAGGATGTTCTAAGCTATCATATGATGAATGTACGCTGGTGCAGAAGGCTTAGCGATATTGAACTTGGCTACAAACTATATATAAACGCAAATCAGACAGATATAAAGAAACTGGATTTGGATACGCCTCCACCAAGTGGGTATAAGGAGTTGCCTCATGGATATGTACGGGGATTCTATGTGCAATATATACTGAATAATCCAAAGTCTACGGTAACAGTAAGTAAAATAGTGGATTATGCTAGGAATGTAGAGGATAATTATACATATGAAAACAGAGCGAATTTAAGCGTCATCTTGTAAATAGAATTAAACACAGTTCGGATGACAAAGGCGGGTGATTTATGATAAGTCACCCGCCTTTTTTACTGTCTCTACTGAACATAAATTATTGTGGTCGTGTTTAGTATATATGTTTAATTAAATCTACCATCAGTCATGAAAAAGAATGAAATAGTAAAGTCGCCACAGGATTTTGTAGCTTATGAGGAAGCCAGAAAGGATAAAAGCAATAGTTCCTATCCCGCTATCATTAGCGAAAAAGAAGTGAAAGCTGCTCTCAATAAGATAAATCCGGATGAGGACAGTATGAAAAGCAGAGGTTGATATTAAGATTGTATAATAAGGCTCCCTGTATAGAACAAATGCAGGGAGCTTATTTGTATATCTATTTATAGAGTATTTTTCAGATTTTATTATCTACTTATTATACGATTTATCAGTTAACTTATATATATTTGTTATATGCAAAAAGGCAAAAAACTACTATGAGCAAATATAACATCTTAATGTCATTGCTATGCATCACTATTTTATGTCATACAATAGATGCATCAGCCCAAAGAAGAACTACAAACAAAAAAGAACCTGTTATAGCCAAGGTTGATTCTACCGAGATTGTCTTAACTCAGACCAAGGGCGCACCGGTAGCACCTTTCATCGATACATTATTTCTGATACATGGTGGAGTCGGTTCATTTACAGTCGATCAAAGAGCATCAGCAATTGAAGATAAAATAAGATCGCTCGAAGAATACCCTCTTTTTAATCCGGATTCGCTAAAGCTAGTTGAGTTTAGCGACCAGATAAATATAGTATACGATGACCAGAAGTATCAGAATTCAAGAATTATAATCAGTATAGATACACTACAGGCCCAGATATATGGCAGGGCTAAGCTCGATCTGGCCGATTCGTATCGCAATATTATAATCAGCGCTATCGAAAAGCGGCACTACGAAACCGGCTGGAAACGAATAGGATTGCAAGCCTTATTTGTTATACTGATAATTGCCGGGGAATATTTCTTCCTGCGGGGATTCCGCTATGGCTACCGCAGATTGAAAATATTCGTACGCAAACAACGCCATAAGAAAGTCAAAGGCCTGTTTGGTATAATCGAGGCTGAGAAAGCAGAGCAAATCATATTTGCCTTGCTCAAGATTCTGCGCTTTGTCTTAATAGTAGCATCCTTATTTGTATGTACTCTATTGTTTTTCAAAATATTCCCGCATACAACAGGTATATCGGATCAACTTCTCAACTATGTTATATCTCCGGTAAAGAAAGTTGCTGTCAGTATCAAAAATTATCTGCCAAATCTGTTTACAATAATAGTCATAGCCTTTATATTCAGGTTTGTAAAGAAATTCCTACGTTCCATCACAGATAAAATATCAGATAATAAAATTACGTTCAAAGGTTTTTATCCCGATTGGGCGAAGCCTACATACAATATTGTGATAGCCATACTGATGGTGTTTACATTCATCATGATATTCCCTTATCTCCCAAACTCGGACTCACAGATATTTCAGGGCGTATCTGTATTCCTGGGGTTAATGATATCGCTGGGTTCCACATCCGTTATAGGGAATATCATAGCCGGGTTTGTAATCACATATATGAGGCCTTTTAAAATAGGAGACCGTGTGAAAATGGACGATACAGTGGGCAACGTAATAGAAAAAACGGCTTTGGTAACCCGTGTGAAAACAGCTAAGAATGAGGTGATCACTATTCCCAATTCCAGTGTAATGAGTACGAAAACAGTCAATTACTCTTTCTCAGCGAGCCAGTATGGTCTAATTCTCTATACAACGGTCACCATCGGATACGATGTACCATGGAGACTGATACATGAGTTATTGTTAAAGGTTGCATATAAAACCGAGAATCTGAACCGGAAGCAAAAGCCTTTCATTATGCAGACAGCTTTTGAGGACTTCTATGTGGAATATCAATTAAATGTATTCACCAAAGATGCCAATAAAATGAACGATATATATTCTGACCTCCGTAAAAATATACAGGATGTTTTCAAAGAAGCAGGTATAGAAATACTATCGCCTCATTATCGTGTCAACCGGGTTGTAAACATACATGAATTTAACGAAGACCCTCAAACCGAAGACGCTTCAGGAGAAGGTTGAGCTATTTAAAAGAAACAAACTTAAGACACACCGGCATATCCAGCTTTATATCTTTAAATGTATCTTCCAGTAGGCCGGTGTTTTCGTTTCTGAGGAATATCTGGATTATATCGCTGTCGCGGCTCGCCACAAGCAGATATTTACCATTCGGTGTAATTACAAAATTACGGGGATGTATTCCAGTTTCCTGATAGCCGGCCTTGGTCAGTTTCCCGTCAGCCTGATTGATTGAAAATATGGCCAGCCCGTCACCTTTCAGGCGATTGGATGCATACAGAAATTTGCCATCGGGAGATATGTGTATGTCTGCACTACCCTTAGCATCGAGTGTATCTGCCTGTATAGATTGTATCTGGGTAAGATCACCCTTTATCCCGTCATAATTAAAAGCGATTACTGCACCGGACAACTCATTTATGAGATAGGCATATTTACCATTCGGGTGAAATGCAAGATGGCGTGGACCTGATGCATCGGCAACCTTAAATGATGGAGGGGTTCCCTGTTTCAGATAGTCTCGTGTAGCATTTGGATTTACATCGAATTTATGTATCTTATCTGTACCCAAATCGTCGGCAAACAGATGTTTTCCATCGGGAGAAAACATTACACAGTGTATATGTGGCTTTGCCTGACGTTCCGGATCTGCACCTTTACCGCTAAAACTTATAACCTGGGATGCCGCATTAAGCGAGCCATCTTCTTTCACTCCAAACACGCTGAGGTTACCACCCGAATAGTTTGCCGTAACCACATGCCTACCCGTGGCATCCACCGAAATGTAGCAAGGGTCGGCTCCTTTAGTTGGTTCCGTATTCAGATGTTTCAATTCCCCTTTTGCCTTGTCGAAAGAATAAGCATTGGCGGCAGCAGTATTGTCTCCTGTTTCGGTCACGGCATAAACAAATTTCTCGTCCTTGCTAACAGTCAGGTAAGACGGGTTTGCAACTTTCACCATGCTTTTATATTGAGAATATCCCGATACCGTATCGAACTGATATACATATATCCCCTCACTTTCACCTGCCGTATAAGTGCCAACAAGAAGGTACATGCTGTTTTCGTCTGATATAGATTCCATATTGATAACGTCGGTTTGATTTTCTGTTGAATTATCTGAAGCACTTTTTTTATTATTACACGATAATAGAGAAAATGCAATAGCTGTTGATAATAAAATATATTTACGCATGATTTTCATATTTACTTATTCAAAAACCTTTTATAGAACAAAAGAAAGCAAAATTTATTACATTGGCACATATTTAGTAAATAAATTAAAGAGGTAACGGATTCCTTAAAACTTGACAAACTTGACACATTTTACATTTTTAGTAGACGGGTAAGCAAAATAATGATATATAAGTTTTTTTACTGGCTTATCCATATCTTGCATCTCATGGTTGTTACTATTTTTTTTATTTTATTTAACCATATTGTATTAAAATCTGACACATCTGACAGCTTTTTATTATTTTCATCTGGGGAATTTTATATTCATTAACTATATATAGTTAAAAGGTAACAAAGGTAACGCATATTTCAGCTTTTAGCTGATAGCTATTAGCCGTTAGCTTTGGCTATCGCATAAGTGACTTTACGGTAAACAGAAATATAGTTCTTTCATATTATTACTCATTACTTAAAACTTACTACTTGTCAAAAGGTAACAAAGGTAACAGTTTTTTAGCCTTTGTGCCCTTTGTGATTCCCTTCGTGTACTTAGTGGTTAAATCACTTTACCACAAGGGGGACAAAGAGTTACACAATGAACACTATTTATAGTAAACAGTTAGCAACAATTCGAATCTTGTTTACTCGTAACTTGTATATAAAAAAGTAACACATGTAATACTTATCACTCATTTGCTAATCTACTAATCTACAAATTTACTAATCAATACTTCAAAGAGCTAACAGCTATATACATAGATAAAAATCCAAAAGAAATATTCATATATTTATCCTAAATTTGAGGGAAATATTTTGTTTTAATAGGATAAAAGGCCTATCTTTGTCGGCTGAAAAAGAAGAAATAACTTAAACTACTATAAAATGAAGAAAGATATTCATCCAGAGAATTACCGTCCGGTAGCTTTCAAAGATATGTCAAATGATGAGGTATTTATCTCACGTTCAACTATCAATGCAAAGGAAACTATCGAGATAGATGGTGTTACTTATCCGCTGGTAAAGCTTGAAATTACCAGCTCGTCCCACCCATTCTACACAGGAAAACAAAAACTTGTGGATACTGCAGGACGTGTTGATAAGTTCATGAACCGTTACGCAAAACGTACTCAGCCTAAAAAATAAGAGTATAGCATCATCGGTCAAAAGAATTAAAAAAAGCTCTAAAGTTTTACTTTAGAGCTTTTTTATTTTTATCCTTAAGTCCAAGAGTTATGTCTTGTTTTTAATTAAGTGTAATATTACTTCACGCTCTTTTCCAGTCGGCTTATTATTTCATTACCCAGTTTTGTTTTCGTATCTATATGTGTCAATACAGCTTTTACAAAAGCGTTTTCTTCAAATACGCCACGTACTTGTTCAAAATCATCTTTCTGCTGGTTGCGGTCGCCATCAAGACCGAAGCCTGTACGTGAAGACAAAGAAAATTCCTTTTTGGCATCCTCGTATATCATCTTATCAAGGTTTACTACTACTGTTTTCCAACGCTCAACAATGTTTATGATATCCTGCGCCGTTATAGTTTCCAACGATAATCCGTAGTATTGCTGTATCTTATCCCATGCCCATGTCCATTCCAGTGAATAATAATCTTTGTGGAGTTGGGCAAAAGTGGCATTTATTTCCGAAACTTGCGTGATCTTCTCCGATTCTATATCTGCAATCAGTTTATCTATTTCGGAACGGGGGGCAAGCATACCGCCTATATCGCTCCATACACACAGGCCTACATTCGTATCGGGTTTCAAATAACTCCTAATCTCTTCGTTGCTTGTACATGGACAATTGCCCAGCCGGGATATTATAGAGTTGCCTAAGAACTTGTTTATAGCCATGTCATAAAGCTTTATGCCTTTATTCAGCGACGAGTTTTTAATGCGGCAACCTTTATATGAATAAAAATCGCTGGCTTCGCCGCATGTATCAAGCATCTCCCTTAATATAGATATTGCCTTGAACATTTTCTGTACAGTATACGGACTTAACAGGTTAAAGTTGATCTGATCCAGCACTTCAGGATCTTTCCGTTTATCACGTTTCGGAAATTTTTGTGCATCACGGATAGTACCTACACTGCGCAAATTTACACCCGGTACTAAAACTGTTTCATTCTTATCTTCTATCAGATAGGAAAACGGCATATTGGACGTGTCGGTATTGTGATAGTGGCGTCCCATTATCAGAGAAAACGCACCGATCCGGGATGGCCACAATATATACGAATCACTGGTTGTTTTGCCTCCACGTTCCACAATTCCCTGATGTATCGGTCCCAACTTATACATATGATTACTCTGATTGGAACCCGAACCGGCATTCATAAATGAAAACATTCCGGCAATCAGTAGCGTCGATTTATGATGTGTAACTGTATACGGCCCTGCAAATAAGGCGCAGGCTTCTCCGTTCTCACCCTGGCAATTACTGAAAAATAAAGAATCGCTGGCCGAATACGTATGGCCTAACTGACATGCCTGGCCGATAAAACAACGGGTGAGCATGGTTCCGTCTTCTACTCGCGAACCCGAACATATGATGAAATCGTTCGCCATTACGCTATATCCGATATGTACAGGGTCGTGCTTATTGCTGTTTATACTTCCATTTTCTAAATGGCGGGCACCTTCTATGACGGCATAGTCTCCTATACGGACATTTTTTATAGCACCGGCATTTACTATTGCTACATTATTTCCGATGGTACCTGTTGTTGAGGTATTTTCTCTGGCATATGCCATAACCATATCCTGTAACTTTTTGGTGAGTACCGGACGATGACGATAAAACGAAAGTATATATGCAAAATGCGCGCTTAGCTTATCATATATTAAAACTTCACGTCCTCCCGTCTCATTCAGTACACTTACTTCCACGCCATTGCCAAAGGACGTTTCTCCATCTACATACAAATGGTGTATGTTTTGGATGAGTACATTATTACCGATCCTATAATTTGCAATATAATTCTGAATATTTTCTATCAGTACATTGTTGCCCAGCTCACAATTGTGAAGACAGGCATGGTGGATACCTGAATGCTTTTTTAATCCACCCGGCAGAGAGAATTCTTCCTCGAAAACGCCCATTTTTATTTTACCCGAAAAATTTACATGCCTGATATAATCCGGTGTAAAATTATCCGCAACTTCTATATTATCCCAATTATCGGCAATACAGTATTGTGTCTTTAATGCATTTATTTCCTGAGGGGTAAGAGCTCTGTAGATCATATATTGATTATCAATTTTATTATTTATAAGTCATTCAGATAACTAATAAATTGTAAAAATAACAAGAAAGAAAGAGAATGTAAATATAAAATCCTAAAAAGTATCAGTCAGGTAATATAAAGTAGGGCAAACGCATCAAAATTCATAAAGCTGTTTTCAACCTCCTGTAGGGGCGTATTGCATACGCCCGCATAACAAAATATCACAACTGGGCGTATGCAATACGCCCCTACAGGCCTTCGATAGAAGTTGAATAATTTGATGCGTTTGCCCTAAATATAAAGTAGTTATAGATATATTCCGGTAGGTTGGGGGAGGGGTAGATTGGTATGGCTATTTGGGGAGGTATATACTTGCATATTAAAGCGTATTTCAATATTCAGCACAAAAAAGCCTCAGCTATCTATTTAGCTGAGGCTTTTTCAATTTTCTTTATCTCGATTACGTTATTCCTGATCGGGTAAACTTACAGGAGTATTGGCACTGCTGTTCAAGCGGTCTTGCAGATTATATTTGCGTACCAATCCTGCAATTTCCGGATCGAGTGGTGCACGATATGCTTTTGTAGGATCTAATTCGCAGGCCTTTATTAAATGTTCGATAGCTTCATTATCATTACCGGCACGGATAGAGAGTATTGCTCTCAGGTATTCCGTATTTCCTGTCTGCTTCAAATCATTTAATAAATCTAAAGCCTTCGCATTGTAGCCCATGCATACGAGGCATAGTGCTGTATTATAATCCGGATAAGCCTGTAATATATCCAATGCCTTCCAGTATTCCCTGTCTTGTAAGAAACGGAGTGCCTGTGCATAATCCAGGCGTACTTCGGTATTCACTGAAATTTCTTCTGCCATACCCGGACGAGTCATATTGAAGATAATGTCAGCTTTGTTTAACAATGGATATATTGAATCCTGAATAATTTTGAAATCAGCCGGATAGTTTTTCTTTATTTCCTGCTCACATTGATCAGGATTTACCGCTTGTGTCAACATATCCAATATTTCAGACTTGTTAGGCATGTCGGTTCTCTTGACAATCAAACGGGCCATTGTATTCCAGTCTTCTCCACTATAACGTGTTTTGAATATCATTGCCATATCGGCTTTATTACCTCCTAACGACTTGATAAAGTAATCCTTCAGTGCATTTGCACGCTTCATTGACAATTCGATATTATCATCATACGAACCATCCAGGGCTGTGGATACCCGTATGATCACACTGTCCATCAATAATTTGCCTTCTCCGCTAAATGTGCGGTAAGTGTTTAATACTTTATCAGCCTGTTCTTTGTTATCCCTGTAATTTATATTGAAGGTGGATTTACCTGTTGCAAATTTGGGATAAATAACCATTGTATTATATACATCCCTGTGAATTGTAGTAGTCTTGGATATGAGTGTAGAATCTACCAGCTGAGACAAGGATGAAATAAAATAAGACAAAGTGTCGGACAGAGGGGTAACAAAGCTACTGCGGTCTATCGCATCTATTTTAGTATTCATCGCCAAGCGAAGCCTTCTCATCCCCGGAGTTACCGGATAATCCTGTTTGTATACAAAAAAGAAATCACGGTCGGTCTGTATTACTGTATCTAGGCGGGTATTTTCTTCATAAGGAAAAATGATTAGTTCGCGTCTCTTTTCTTCTCGTCGTTCTTTCTTCATCTCGTTAAGCGCTATATCTTCAAACTTATAGCGGCTTTGAGCGATTTCTATAGAGTCCTGGTTGGTCAGATATTGGTTCTTGATCTGATTCATTGCCCGGCCCTCCCTGTATATATCACGGAACCTCTCAGGAATACGGGTAAGATCTTCTCCTTCCAGCATTAAAGTTTTCAGGTTCTTGTCGAAGTTTTTCATATAACGGGCGTAAGCTCCGATTGTATCCTTACCTGTTGCCCAATCGCGCAAAACCTGTTCTTTGGCACGATTCGAATATTCTTTATAAAAATCGAGACGATAATCATTTTTCTGCTCCACAACGGTTCTGCCCTTTTTCAGATCATCCGGCTTAGGAACATTTTTCATATATTTTGCGAAAAAGCCTGTGGTATCTTTACCTTTTGCTACCTCTTTCATTGCTTTCTCTCTTGCTTTACGCACATTCTCATAATAGAGCTTTTTGTCGAAGCCGGTCTGTTTAGCGGCCATTAACGCTTCAGCATCTTCCTTGCTGGTTTTCCATTCTTCGAAATCAGCCTGCCTGCTCCATTCTTTATGGTACTGGTTGTAATAGAAGTTTTGCTGGAAAGCGATATCTTCCTCTACTCCTTTATAGTCCACAAACACGCTGTCGTATTGCGACTCATCTACTATGGAATTTACATAATCCTCATAATCTTTATAGGATTGTTTCTGTTTGTTTGAAAACTCCTGTCCTTTTAGCACAATTGTTTTAAGAGGTACCACAGAGTCATTATGCAATAACTTAGGTGACATTGTTACCCGGAAGTTAGTAGAAAGTAGTTCTTTAGGCACTCTTACTACAAAGTCCACGTTTACCCGTCCGTTTTGCTCCGGTGTAAAACGGGATTTAGCTGTAACTACCACCTCGCTCAGATGCTGTACTTGGCTAAGATCGAGTACTTTATTTGCATCAGGCTTAGGTTCGTTTATTGCCTCTGCATTGGTATATGTGACCTGCTCGGCAACTACAACCTGTCCTTTATCCTGTCCTTCTATATAGGGTAACTCTATATTAGGTCGTTTAGATTGGGATTGCATAAATAAATCTTTTGTCAAAGCATCATCCTTTGTAACAGGGACTTTGACTTTTATAGGCGGTACGTAATTTGCGTATGGGTCGCGGGAAGCCCGTATCTCACGTACTGAATTGGATGTGGAACACGACAACATCAAAGTCAGTGTTACAATAGGGATGGACAACATACTAGTAAACGATAACCCGGATAATAGTTTGTAAGTTTTTTTCTCCATAAAGTTTATTTTTGGCTCGAAAAATCGAAATCGTAAAGTTTTGTAATATTTATAGTTATAGAAAAACGCTGCAAAGATAATTATATATAATAAATATCTGATAACTTCGGGTTTAAATTTTGGATTAATACATACTTTTAAAGCTATTTTTTAACAAATATGCAGCTATTTAACACTTTGTCAAGTGTTTTAAATACTAGGTAAAGTATCTCTTATATCACTTCTTAATTATCACTTGTTTAAGCCTCTACAGGTTGCTCAGTTAATCTTCTCTATTAACTGTTAAGCATATACACACATCTTCTATAGTATAGAAACGAAATAACCATACGAATTATGAATAGGCTATCAGATCACAAATTATTTATATAGAGATAAATATAGTGCAGAAACAATATTTGCCGATTTTTCGTTCCGGATTGAAATACCGGATTGTCATTTAAAAATTGTACCTTTGCATCTGAAAGAAAAAAGTAAGCTCATAAACAGCATATTAAGTTTATGAAAAAATATAGAAACCTTGTATTTTACACATCTATCATAGGCCTGTTTTCGGCACTGATATATTTTATCGTCAGAGTCGGAAGACATAATCTCGAAGCTAAACAAAATGTATACGGATTGGCATCAACCACCTCCGCATGGAACGATTTTATACATCATCTGACCGAGGATTTCGGCGCGCCTGTAGCTATATTATTATTACAAATAGTTGTTATTTTGCTGGCTGTAAGAATATTCGGGTGGATTTGCCAAAAGATAGGACAGCCTACCGTCGTGGGCGAGATTTTTGCAGGAGTAGTACTCGGTCCCTCCCTACTTGGACATTATTTCCCTCAGGTATCCGAATTCCTTTTTCCGGTATCCTCCTTGGAAAATATACGGTTTCTCAGTCAGATAGGTCTTATCCTGTTTATGTTTATCGTGGGTATGGAACTGAATTTGAAAACCCTGAAAAATAGGGCCAATAATGCTCTTATTATCAGCCATACCAGTATTGCGGTTTGCTTTACATTAGGTGTTCTTGTTGCCTATTATTTGTTTGGAAATTTTACACATCAAAGTACAATTTTTCTGCCGTTTGCTTTATTTATGGGAATTGCTATGAGCATTGCAGCATTTCCGGTCATGGCACGTATTATACACGAAAGAGGGATTAATAAAACTCCCTTGGGTGCTACCATAATTACATGTGCTGCAATAGACGATATTACTGCCTGGTGCTTATTGGCTACCGTTATTGCCGTTGTTAAGGCAGGCTCATTTGCCAGTTCATTATTTATCATCCTTTTGGCGCTACTGTACGTACTAGCCATGTTCAAGATTGTGCGTCCTTTTCTGAAACGGATAGCTGATTTGCAATCTTCTAATAGAACTATAAGCAAGTCGGTTATAGGAGTGTTTTTCTTGATATTGTTTCTCTCGGCTTACGCTACCGAAGTAATAGGAATACACGCGCTGTTCGGGGCATTTTTGGCGGGTGTGATTATGCCTCCCAATCTTAACTTCAGGAATCTGTTTACCGAAAAAATAGAAGACGTATCACTGGTACTATTACTGCCTTTATTCTTTGTCTTTACCGGTTTACGCACTGAAATAGGACTACTCAACGAACCCGGCTTATGGATGATCTGCGGAGGGATTGTTTTCCTTGCCATTTTTGGAAAGACAATGGGAAGCGCAATTGCCGCACGATTTGTCGGGAATAACTGGAAAGACAGCCTTACCATCGGCGCATTGATGAATACAAGGGGACTGATGGAATTGGTTGTGCTTAATATAGGGCTTGACCTTGGTATTCTTACGCCCGAAGTCTTTGCAATGATGGTTGTGATGGCACTTACCACTACTTTTATGACATCTCCTTTACTAAGTATTATAGATAAAGTATTCAAGAAAAAGCAAGCGGATACCGATCTCGTTCAGGAGGATAAATACAAAATATTAGTTTGGTTTCAGAGCCCTGAAATGGGGCGTAAACTGATGTTTGTCGCTAATAGTTTCATAAGGAAGAAACAGGCGGGTTCTGAACTGACAATGCTTCATCTTTCAGAAGGGAACCTACTGTATCAATACGGTATAGAGGAAGAAGAAGAGGAGATGTTCAAGCCGGTAGAAGAGGAAGCGCACAGTCTGCAACAAAGTTTCATTCCGGTATTCAAGGTGGTGGGTGATACCAATAATAGTGTTGCCAAGATAGCAAATAAAGGGGATTATGACTTCCTGCTGATAGGCTATCAGGGCTCTGTTTTATCAGATAATGTTCTGGGACGCTTCCTTGGCTTCTCTAACAGGATACTTCATTTACCTAATTATTTACTTACAAAATTAGGAAATCAGAAAAAATGGAGCCGCATGCTGCTGGCCCCCCTCGACGAAGGGCAACGTACCATTGTTTCCAAGAGCGATATGCCGGTTGGCATATTTGTTGATAGAGGTATAGATAAAGGACTGGTAAGTATGAGGAATATTTTTGTTCCTATACTGGACGAGGACGACATCTTTGTAGGAGATTTCATGGAACGACTGGCCGAAAATTCGTATGTGCGGATTACCCTTTGGGATGCTATCGGACTGATGGATACCTCGATGGATTTCATAAAATCCGTTCGCGCGATTAAGGCGATAAACCCTTATCTGTTCCAGCTTTGGAATAATAATATCCCTATCGATAGTGATATTCTGAAAAAGCAGGATTTGATAATGATAAGCCTCAATAGCTGGAAGGAACTGGATAGCAGAAATCCTAAACTGATGAAAGATGCACCCTCTACTTTAGTCCTTACTAATTAATTGCCGGGACTCTGGTAAATTTGTAACTTATAACTCGTAACTAAAGTATGAACAGCCGCGACATAATTTCATTAAAGAAAGATATTCTTCAAAACCTGTCAAAAAGACAGTTGAAAGATGCCTTTGAGTCATTAATGAAACTGACAATAAATACACAGGACTGGAAAATTTCTGAAACACTCAGCGAACTGGAAACAAATTATAAATTCATGCTCCATTATCTCTTCGAAGGGGTTGAAGACCCGGAGCGGGAGAGTGTGTACAATAATCTATTACGTTCATTATATGAATTGGCAGATGACTCGGCTGATGAGTTGCTAAGAATAGAGTCATCGAATGTCTTTTATGAAAAGTATCGTATTAATTCACTGAAAAACGGGGCAATATCCGGCTATGCTTCGCAACTAAAAGATGTGGCAGACTCTATTGCACTGATCGATTTACTCGAGGATGGCGAAGAAAAAACAAATAAGAAGCGGGAACTGGCAGTAAAACGTGAGCGTATAGCTTCCGATATCTTCAATATGGTATTTGTTTCACCACGTGCCGATGAGAATGATTTTAACGATTATATTTCGTTTGTTACCAATTTTAGTTTGCCTGTTCGCGAAAAAAGCCTGTTCTTGTCAGCTATCACTTTGAGCCTGTTTCATCGTTTCGATTTTCGAAAAATACAGGTGTTGATGCAGGCATCAGCCTTAGATAATATACAGCTGAGGGCTAGGGCAATTGTGGGATTGGTTGTCGTGATGCAAATGTATGACGTCCGTTGGGCATTATATCCTGAATTACAAAATCAACTGGATACACTTTCCGAAAAACCGGAGTTTCGCCAAGCTATATTAAGAACTATCATACAGCTTATTCGTTCCCGCGAAACGGAACAGATAACTAAAAAGATCAAGGAAGAGATACTGCCCGAGATGATGAAGTTCAATAATCTGGCAGGAAGAAAACTCAATATGGATGAACTAATGGGTGGTGATTCCGATTTTTCGGAGAAGAATCCTGAATGGCAAAAAGAACTGGAAGAATCCGGCCTGGGTAAGAAGTTACAGGAGTATTCCAATTTGCAAATGGAAGGAGCGGATGTATTCCATTCTACTTTCTCCGGATTAAAGAACTTTTCATTTTTCTCCGATATGGGTAACTGGTTCTTACCGTTCGATCCTTCATATTCCGAATTTTCGACTCTGTTCCCCGAAGAGAAGAAGAGTGCTTTGCTGCAGGCTGCAGTTGTAGATTCAGGACATATGTGTAACTCCGATAAATATTCATTCTGCCTGAGTCTTTTGCAGATCCCCGCTACCCAGCGCGAAATGATGCTCGGACGTATGGGCGCTGAATCGGAAGAGATTAAACAGCTGCAAAAGGAGGCTAAAGAAATGAATCCGGCTATAGATGAAGAGGTGGTGTCGAATCAGTATATTCAGGATTTGTACCGCTTCTTCAAACTGAATCCTTACCGAAACAGTTTCTATGATATATTCAGGCTAAGCCTCAATTTCTATGACAAGAAATCGATAGCTCCGCTTATCTCAAACATAGAAGATATGAAGAAAATAGCACTGTATTGTTTTGATAAAAATAATTTCGGTGAAGCCCTGAATATCTTCAACAGGCTTATAGCTATAGATGATCAAAGCGACGATATATGGCAGAAGGTTGGTTATTGCAGGCAGATGATTAATGATCTGGAGGGTGCTCTCAATGCCTATTTGCAAGCAGATTTACTGAAGCCTAACGACTCGTGGATAATTAAGCGTATCGCACAATTGTACCGTTCGCAGAAACAACCTGAATTATCTTTGGAATATTATAAGAAAGCAGCCAAACTGACTCCTGATAATATAAATATAGAATTGAATATAGGTCATTGCTATCTGGAACTGAATGATTATGAACAAGCATTGAACACTTATTTCAAAGTAGAATTGCTCGACAGCAAAGGGGCGAAGGCTCTGCGGCCGATTGCATGGACCGCTTTCTTACAAAAGAAATACGATCTTGCTCAAAAATATTACAGCCGGATACTGACGGGTAAGCCAACTGTGCATGATTATCTGAATGCCGGTCATGTGGAGCTATGTATGGGAAACAAAAAGGAAGCTGTCGAATATTATAAACAAGCATTGTATCAGGACAATGATTTTGAATTATTTCAAATGCTTTTCGATGCAGATAGAGTTACTCTCATTAACCATGGTGTAGATGAGAGGATATTTCCTTACTTATTCGATCAGATAAAATACAAAATGGGATAAGGCCGATATTGAATTGGTTAAGCGGTCTTTCAGCCGGTTACTTTTAATATTGAAAGAAAAGAAAAGCCCTTGAAGAAATATTTCTTCAAGGGCTTTCAAAAATCTAACCAAAAGCTTTTATTTAAAATAAGAAGCATCCATAAGAGTAAACTCCGCTTGATCGGCTTTGCGTACCGATAGCATTACCGGGTCCCATTGTGTAGGCCAGCCTCCGAATATAGCACCTAGCCTTACTATTTTAATAGCATGAGGGCCTTTTGCCAGAGCGATGGACTTGTCGCTGCGGGAGAATCGTCGGGCTGTGCCGCTATTATCTTTTTCATTAGAGATTAAGTATGTGCCGTCCAACCATAATTCACTATCCGTATTGAAATAATATATTCCATCTTCAGGAATATTTATATATCCCGTCAGAATATAAGAATAGAAATCGTCGACATATACTTCCATATAGTCTTTGACTCTGTATTTGGTGTCCTGAGGTGTTGCTACCTGTTCGGTTTCAGTTGGATTCTTACCATTCAGTTCGGCAACTGTTCTTACATAACCTTTGTAATACTCCGCTGTTAGTCCGGGTTTAGCATTTTTTTCTTTTTCTACAGCCGGCGCATATGTTTGTTTTTCTATTGTAATTGTGCGTACAGGACTCATTTTATCAGAAAGCAGTACCGAGCGTATTTTCAGTGTTGTGTTTTCTGTAAATGTCAATGGTTTTGTAAATACCTCCGATTTCAGAGTAGGTTCACTACCATCCGTTGTATAAACCATTCTGGCAGGTTCGGTTGTTTTGAAATCAAGTGTTGCCTGATCTGTAAACACTACAAAATTACAGGAGAATGGCGCGCTGACAGAATCACCCCAGTATTTTATCATATGAGGGCCTTTGTCTTCAGGCATAGGGATATAGTAATTGATACCGTGCATATCGAGACGTACACGTTGGTTATCGATACGTCGTTCGAAATCTTCATAACTCTTGTTTTCTTTTGCAGACCAGGTTAATTCAGATAAGGCTATTATGCGTGGATATATATCATACTCCATTTCTTCTCCTGTATAATTATATTCATTCCACATATTCGCCTGAGCTCCCAGTATGTGGTGCTTCTTATCGTCATCTATTAGTCCGGGAACAGGTTCGTAATTATAGACTTTGCTTAATGTCAAATATCCGCCTATGGTTACTGTCTGGAGATTGGGATCTCCTTGGTATTTGTCCACATACAGCCATGCTCCCGGGGTCATAATTACATCATGTCCCATATTTGCAGAGGCAATGCCGCCTTCTTCTCCCCGCCAACTCATAACGGTTGCAGATGGCGCTAGTCCACCTTCGAGTATTTCGTCCCAGCCGATCATTTTCTTGTTATGCTTCAGCAGTACTTTTTCTATCCGCTGAACGAAGTAACTTTGGAGCTTCTCCTCTGCGCTGTGCTCTTTATTGCCTTTCAGCCCCAGTTCTTTGATACGCGCC
This sequence comes from Dysgonomonas gadei ATCC BAA-286, assembly GCF_000213555.1. Lineage (GTDB taxonomy): Bacteria > Bacteroidota > Bacteroidia > Bacteroidales > Dysgonomonadaceae > Dysgonomonas > Dysgonomonas gadei. Next base: position 226,920 of record NZ_GL891982.1, on the reverse strand, counting down.
TGACATTTCGGGCATTTCTCCCAACGTAGTTTAGGACACTCGTCCCCGCCTATGTGAAAATATTCGCTCTCGAACAGAGGGACTACTTCAGCGATCACATCTTCAAGAAACAGAAATACTGAATCGTTCCCCGCACAGAAAACGTCGTTTGCAACGCCCCAGATATTGCGCACTTCGATTGGTTTTCCGGTGCATGATAATTCCGGATAGGCATGCAGTGCCGCCACAGCATGGCCCGGAAGTTCAATTTCGGGTATCACCTCTATGAATCGTTCTTTGGCATAGGCTACTACTTCTTTCACCTGTTCCTGTGTATAGAAGAACGGCCCGTAGGTGTTTCCTTCACCTTCGGTGCGTACAGCACCCATCTCTGTCAGTTTAGGGTATTTCTTTATCTCGATGCGCCAGGCCTGATCTTCTGTCAGATGCCAGTGGAACTTATTGATTTTGAACATGGCTAATACATCCAGTTGCTTCTTGATAAAGTCCACATCAACAAAATGGCGGCATACATCGAGATGCAATCCACGGTATTTGAAACGAGGTTCATCTTTGACTGTTACTGCCGGAATATTCCATGCTATATTTTTAATAAGGGTAGGACTTTCTATTTCGGCAGGCAGTAACTGCATAACTGTTTGCATGCCATAGAATAATCCTTGGGCCGTTTTCGCCTGTATATCTATACCTTGATGTGTTATGTCTAATGTATATCCTTCATCATTGAGAGTGAGGTCGGGTACAATATTCAGGCTTATGTAATCAGAAGCCGGTTTGTCTTTTACTGTTTTAAGGTCATATCCGGTTGAGGCCTTTATCTTTGCGGAAAAATAAGCAGCAACCTTTTCTATATCTGTATTGCCTGCGACGAAAACAATCCTCTTAGAAAGCTTGAAAGTGTCTTGCTTTTGTATCAGTTCGAGCGGGATAGGAGTAATGTTTATACTTTGGTTGTAAGGCTTCTCTACAGTTGGTTCCGGACCGTTGCACGACGTTATCAGTACCATAGCTGTCAGAGAAAACAAAGGAACTAGTTTTTTCATTAGCATAACGATTTAATTTTAATTAAGGGTTCTCTATAATATACAAATATAGGGATCGTTTAGCTTAGTTGTATTTTAAATCTGTTAATTAACATTTGGGTGATATGTGGATGTAAATGTTAAAAAGAGAGTGCCGTCTATAAAAGTTTCAGAAAAAGATACCAATTACCTCTTTGAAGAAGTAAAAAGCAAGAATGAAAGCTACAGCCAGTTTCATTACAGTTCCGGCCATAAATCCGATAAAAGCTCCAAACCCGGCCTTAAGAGCGGGCTTTGGTTCTTTGCCGTCTATCAGTTCACCAATAAAGGCTCCTAGAAACGGGAAAAGGATGATACCGAAGGGTTGAAGAAAGAACAGACCGAAGATAATCCCTACCGCGCTACCCCAAATACCCTTCTTCCCTCCGCCGAATTTTTGGGTACCCCATACCGGGATATAGAAGTCGAGTATTTGTACAATGATGACAACAATGGCCCATATGATTAAGAACTGAGTGGAAAATTCAACTTTCGACGTCAGATGTAAAAGAAAGATACCAGCATAGCTGAGAGGAATACCCGGTAGTACGGGTGCGATACAACCCACTATGCCCGTGATAATGAGAATTGCTCCTATTATAGTAAGAATGATATCGATAGCCATCTGTTATATATTTCTACAAATATAATAACTAAATAGATGCACAGGAGTCTCTTCTCTTAAAATAGATCCATCAGATTGTCCATATCTGCCCAGTACAGATGTGTATAGCCTGCAATGACATTCTTATAACGTAATAGTTTGGTATCTATGGCTTGCCCTTTGGCTGTGTATTGTTGCGCAACGCTTTGTAGTTCACTTTTTATGGAAGAATAGTGGAATTCGTGTCCTTTGAGTGACATACCATTATACTCGAGTTGCCTGTAGCCCAGTTTAAACCTCATATTCTCCATTGTGGCTTTTTGGTCGAAAATGTTTACCATCGGGTATTCAGTACCATTTTCATCGGAGATAGATGAAGACAGGTACATCATGCCTCCACATTCGGCGAGGACTTTCCCTCCCGTTTCAATATAATGGTGAATGCTGTCCAGCATTGTCCGGTTATTACTTAATTCGCTAAGATATAACTCGGGGTATCCTCCGGGCAGGTAAATAAAATCGGATTCAGGTAGCTGCTTGTCCGATAACGGGCTGAAATAAGACACTATACCTATCCTTTTCAGGTATTCGATATTTTCATGGTACATGAAATTGAATGCCGCATCTTTCGCAACACTGATTCTTAAACCCTGTGAGGATACGTGCTCTTCTTTTGCAGTCTCTATATCCGATTGATTTCTGCGAGTGGTGGACAAGAGCTTATCTATGTCTATATGCTTTTCTATCAGGTTAGCAGCCTTGTCCGCGAAATCATCGAAGCGGTACTGTTCGTCGATATTCAAACCCAGATGGCGGGATGGAATTTCTATATCCATATTCTTGGGCAGATAGCCCAATGGTTCAAGTCCGACATCGTGACAGGCATCTTTTAAGAAATTATAGTGGCTTTCGGAAGCTACAAAATTGAAAATGACACCTGCGATATTTACCCTATCAGAGAAATTTTTGAAACCATAAAGCAACGCCGCCGCCGAATAAGCCATCGATTTCGCATTCAGGACTAATATGACAGGAATATCCAGTTTCTCCGCTATTTGCGCACTGCTCCCATTCATGCGGTCGTATCCGTCGAATAGTCCCATGACACCTTCGGTAATGCAAACATCTTTACCCGATGAATATTTACGATACAAATACTTCATATGGCTTTCTGACGATAAGAACAGGTCGAGATTGACCGATTCGTTTCCTGCGGCCAACACATGATATTTCGTGTCTATATAGTCCGGTCCGCATTTAAACGGTTGTACACTCAGTCCTCTGTTTCGGAGTGCTCTCAACAAACCTAAAGTAACTGTAGTTTTACCGGAACCGGACGCTATTGCCGAGATAAGGAAATGGGATGTATATGCCATGATTCTTCTTTTTCTTCAGCAAAAGTATAAAATATGGGATATGAAACCCGTATCGGTGTATAGAAAATAATATACTTGCAAATTATTTCCTTAAATACTTTTTTCTGATATTTAAAAAAATTAACTTTGCCGCCGCTAAGGTGATGTAAACAGACATCCGTCTTTTTACATAAAAGGGAATCCGGTTAAAGTCCGGAACAGTGCCCGCTACTGTAAGCTCTATTCAGTTAACAGTTAACAGTCATCAGTTAACAATGTTTCTGAAAAAAGTCTTTGAACAAGACCAAATACCACTGATTGAAAGTTACCATGCATCAGTCAACTGTTATCAATTCTTTGTTAACTGTTAACTGCTCACTGTTAACTGAATGTCGGGAAGGCCGTTCAAAGATGGAGTAAGTCAGGAAACCTGCCTAGCATACAATAAATTAAATATTCTCGGGGCCAAGAATATAATTACTAACATTATACTTCGCATTTTAATGAGAAAAAAAGTATTGGTTACAGCCATCTTGTGCTGTATTGTAAACATGGCATTTGCTCAAATGACCTTAAAGGGAAAAGTCGTGGATGAAAATGAGAAACCTGTTGCGGGTGCCAGTGTATGGATCGAATATACCACACTGGGAACTTCGACGGACGAGAACGGAGAGTTTAGTTTGCAGAGATTACCCGACGGCAAACACACATTAAGAGCATCGACGCTCGACTACAATGGAGCTAAGATTGATATTGCATCTTCCCGCGAGGATATCTTATTTGTCTTAAAAAAATCCCCACTGAAACTTAATGAAGTAGTAGTTACAGGTACAGGTACGCACAACAGATTAAAGAATACCCCTGTAGCAATGGATATGATAACCAAAAAGGAACTGGAGAATATAAATGTCCCTACATTCGAAAATGCCATGATGTCCATCAGTCCATCCTTCTCTTTCATGACTAACGCTATGGGTTCGTATATGCAGATGAACGGATTAAGCAATCGTTACATCCTTGTATTGGTAGATGGAAAGAAACTGGCAGGAGATGTGTCGGGTAATACAGACCTGTCGCGGATAAATATGAAGAATGTAAAGCGTATAGAGGTGTTGAAAGGTGCTGCATCTGCATTATATGGATCCGAGGCAATGGGAGGGGTTATCAATATTATCACTGAGAATCCTAAAGAATCCATCTATATAACATCCGATACCCGCTATGCCGAATATGGCCAATTTTCGCAGGCTATAAACGCTGATGTGAATTACAAATGGCTGTCCTCATCAACTTCTTTTCAGCGCAACCAAAGCGATGGCTGGCAGTTGAACACACAGGAAACATCGGGAGATAAGTTGATAGATACTGATAAAATGGCTGTGAACACGAATTATTCTGATGTGGTGAGTCAGAAATTCACAGTAAAGCCGGCTAAATCTCTAAGCATATACGCAGAAGGAAGCCTCTATGACAAGAAGCTGAAAAGACCAGTATCGTCATATGCGTATAATATGAAATATGAAGATTACAATATAGGAGCGGGAGCAAGGTATATGCTTAAAGATCTGGCTGTAATTACATTGGACTTATATACTGACAATTTTGAATATTACCGTGAATACATCAAGGATGATGGTAATTATAAAAACGGAGAAGAATCGAAAGAAAGAAGACAGAAATACTATGATGCCAATCTGAAAGGCATATTCAATTTAGGAAAGTACAATCGTCTTTCGGTAGGAACGCAATACCAGTTGGACTATATCGAAAGCCAGTCGGATACAAAAGACGGGTCAAGAGATGTATATACATATTCGGTATATGCGCAGGATGAGATAAAGCTGCTGGATAGCAAACTGCAATTCGTACCCGGCTTCCGCTATGTTTATAATGAAGCATTTGGAAACAGGTTTACGCCGAAGTTGTCGGGAATGTATTCGCTCGATCATTTCAATTTCAGGGCGTCTTATTCGGCCGGATTCCGCGCTCCGGATATGAAAGAATTATATACAAGAACCATAACGCGTTCTACATTAAGTCTTGGCAATTCCGGTCTGAAGCCGGAATCATCCAACTATTACTCTTTGAATACCGAATATCACAACGATTTTCTGACAGTTTCGGTTACAGGGTATATCAACCGGATAAAGAATATTATCCAGACAAGGGATATTACCGAAACGATAACCGAAGACGAAAAGAATGAAGGGATAAAGAAAAAACAGGAATACACCAATTCATCCAGAGCTCGTGTAAACGGATTCGAAACCTCAGTGAATTCATATCTCGGAGCAGGACTGAGTGTAGGGTTGGGCTACAGTTATGTAAATTCCAAGGATTATGATACAGGTAAGCCGTTGGTACGTTCCAGCAAGCATATCGGTACAGGAAATGTAAACTGGAATAAAAAATGGTGGATTGTAGATTCGAACATAAACTTTAACGGACGGATACAGAGCAGCCGTTATATGGGAGATAAAGATCCTGCGCGCGCATATAATCAATGGAATCTGGCTACCCGCCATCGTTTGAAGAATTTCAACGGTTTTGTTGTAGAACCGGGCTTCGGTATCGAAAATATTTTTGATTTTGTGGACGACAAGCCTTTCGGCGCAAATTATGCTACACTGTCTCCCGGACGGGTTTTCTATGTGAGTTTGTCTTTAAAGTTTAGCAAATAATCAGGATATATGAAAAAGATTTTAGCAACTATATTACTATATATTACAGTCTTACCGTTTTTTGCTCATGGTGGTGGAAATTATGAGCATTCCGATTTCTTCAAAACGATGAAGCCGGGAGATAAGGCTGCTATTCTGATGGTGCATTTTGGAACTACACATGCCGATACCCGTGAGCTGACCATAGATGCACTGAATGATAAAGTGAGGAAAGAATTTCCTGAGGTGGAACTGTGTGAGGCATATACCTCGCGTATAATTATCAAACGCTTGGGCGAACGGGGGATAAATAAACAGAATCCGTTAGAGGCTTTGAAACAATTACATGCAGATGGATATACCCATGTTTTGATACAGGCATCTACGATTATCGACGGAGTGGAAATGGAATCACTGGAAAAGAATGTAGACGAAGTGGAGCCCTTGTTTAAAGATATACGCATCGGTAATCCCTTGCTTTACACTCCTGAAGATTATGAAAAGGTAACAGAAATACTGACAGACGATACTGACGGTAAGATAGCTTATGTCTGGGTAGGACACGGAACATACGATGCTACTACGGCTCAATATGCAATGCTCGATTACATGCTGAAAGCAAAGGGGCATAAAAATCATTTTGTGGGTACGATAGAAGGCTATCCCGCTTTTGAAGACATGCTGGCGCAGCTGAAAGCTTCGGGTCTGAAGAAAGTTGTGCTGACTCCTTTTATGTTTGTGGCTGGTGAACATGCAAAAAATGATATTGCCGAAGACTGGAAGAATGATTTGGAAGAAGAAGGATTCACAGTGGAACTTCAGTTGAAAGGCTTGGGGGAAAATCCAGCGATACAGGACTTGTATATTTCCCATCTCAAATTTAAAGCCGGACACCGTAAAATCGGGATAATGAAGAAAAAAGCCATCTATGAAGTTACGGGGGAAGTAATGCATTAATAAAAGACAAAAAACAAATGAAAAAATATCTATATATAATCATCGGTACCATGATGATAGGCAATGTATTTGCCCAAAATAAAAATATGACAGACACGATCTTCTCTATTCGGGAAGTAGAGGTTGTGGGTACTAATCTGAAAAAGAACGAAGTAGGCAAACTCAACGTGCCTCTCCAATATTTGCCGCTTTCTGTAACTACAGTATCGGCAAATACCCTGGATATGAGAGGTATTGTGAATATGCAGGATGCTGTAAAGTTCTTGCCTAACACCCGTATGCGTACTACCTATGGTGCATATCAGCAATTTGAAGTTCGGGGATTCGATTTTACACCGATAATGATAGATGGGGTGAGAGATGAACGTACTTCTATTACTAATTCTGCTCCTTTACCCGATTTGTCTTCGGTAGAGTCTATCGAATTGCTCAAAGGGCCGGCTTCTGTTCTGTACGGGCATTCTACAGTCGGTGGTGTTCTGAACGTGATTAGAAAAGCACCGACATCAAAGAACACATTAAATGCACTGATGAGCTACGGGTCATGGGATAATAAGAGGGCTATGATTGATTTCGGTGGAAAATTTTTCGGTCCGTTCAATTACAGAGCTGTCGTTAACTGGTCGGATAATGAAGGTTACAGATATACCAACGACAAACGCTTCTCCGGCTATTTCGCTTTGGGCGGACAATTGGATGCCAAGCAGGAACTGGATATACGCGCCGGCTTTAACCGTGACTGGTATGGCACGGAGATTGGCCTGCCCCAGCTTATGGCGAATGATGTTTATAATACGGATGGCAGTAAATATTTGTCGAAAGGGGATATGCTTCCCGGCCTGAACAGGAGGTGGCGGTACAACAATGAATCTGATTTTATGATAAATAACGGCTCGAATGTCTCTGTCCGCTATAGTAATAAGGTATCGGAATCGTTAAAGATTGAAAACAGATTGGCCTATAATTACGATAATATAGACTATTTCAGTACCGAAACATTGTCCTATATGGAAAGTGCCGATCCTATATACAGTCATTATTATATGAAGGTCGATGCCAAAACAAAGGAACAAACAAAGCAATATATTTCTTTGGATACTGTACAACTCACATATCCATTACGTTTTGCTTATACAGTGCATGTGATAAACGAACAGCTAGAAGCATCGGGGAAAATTGAGTTCGACAACGGTATGAAATATAATTATTTGGGAGGATACAATTTCGTTTGTTTTTATCGCAATACTTATCGTGGTTATGGAGGTACAAATCCTCAAACAAACAAAACTTATCAACTTTCTGATTTAATTGACGGACCTGGCTTGAACTCTAAAGTCCCTGTTTATAATCCTCACAGTATGGGATATATGGACCCTCATTTTAGCGCAGGAACCGCGACACGTAATATTACAAATGGTATTTATCTTCAGAACTTACTGGAACTCTCGAATCAGTTTAAAGTGATGGCTTCCGGCCGTTTCGATCATTTTTTGTTTAAAACAGCCACAGCCACAATAAATCCAATATCAAAAGAACGGAAATATTCAGATCAACCTGAATTCGACAAAACTACAACTTCCGCTTTTACATACAGGCTTGGCGTGGTTTATTTACCTGCTACAAATCTTTCTGTATATGGATCTTTTGCCAATTTCTTTATGCCGTACCGGGATATAGTAAGTTCTAACATTATCTATATCAATGCCGAAGGTAACAGGTTCGAACCCAAAGACGGAGATCAGGCATTCAAACCTCAGACGGGATATCAGGGGGAAATCGGTGTACGATATTCTCGCAATAACATCTTACAGGCGACAGCAAGCGCATTCTATATCCGTAAAAACAATGAAAAGAAAACGTTGAAGACAGGAGTGGTCGAAGACGGAGTAACAAAAAGCGTAGTAGGCGTTGTAGGATCATCGGAATCGAAAGGCTTTGAGTTGGAATTGACGCTTACCCCTGTAGATAATGCAGCCCTGTCTTTCGGTTATGGTTATACCGACGCTACTATCCGCGATATAAAGAAAAATGAATACTTGGAAGAAGAGGTGCAAAAAGGAATGCGTCTGGCAGGAATTCCCAAAAATACATTTTTTGCGGCGGGAAACTACCGGATATCTAAGGGGGTGTTCAGCAATCTGGGTTTCAATCTGACAGTTTCTTACACCGATAATGTATACAGAACAGTCGACAAAGGTGTCGTATATCCCGCATATTGGCTGACCGATCTGGGTATTTCATATAAGCTGAAAAATGGAATACAGCTAAGAGCGAATGTCAATAATGTATTTGATGAGAAATATTATAATCAGTCATTGGGTACTCAGATGGTGCCGAGTATGCCTCGCAACTACCTGTTTACGCTGGCATACAGCCTGTAGAATATGCTGAAAAATATACTATATTCTATTCACAGGATACTGGGGACAATCCTCAGTATCCTGTTCCTCGTTTGGTTCCTGTCCGGATTTGTAATGATATACCATACATTTCCAAAAGCGACCGAACGGGATAAAAACAAGCATATGGATACATTGCAGGGAGATATGCCTGCCCTCGATTCCTTACTGGCTAATAATATCCCGAACGATAAGGAAATATCCGCTCTTACGCTGATATCCTATGCCGGAACTCCTTTTTTTGAAGTAAAAACATCCGATAGTATTTATAAGATTCCGGTAAATCCGAATACGAAACTAAAAACCTCACCGGATTATAAAGAGATAGAAAACTACGCTCAACGTTGGTGCCAGGCGGAAATTGTCAAGGTAGATACTTTGCGGGAATTGGAGCAATGGATTCCTTTCGGACATTTGAGAAAAGATTTTCCTATCTATAAATTCTACTTCGGAGATGAAGGCAAGTCGCAGCTATATATTTCGTCCGTATCGGGAGATGCTTTGCAGTTTACAGACAAAGACAGCCGCTTCTGGGCGTGGCTGGGCGCGATACCCCATTGGGTATATTTTACATCGCTCCGCCAGAATTCGCAGCAATGGATGGATGTTGTCATATGGCTTTCGGGGATAGGTTCTGTTATGTGTGTTGCCGGGCTGATACTGGGCATCCGTTCGTATATAAAAGAATACCGACGGAAGAAAAAGATGAGTAGTCCTTATCGAAAGTTTGCCTATAAATGGCATCATATATTGGGCTTCCTATTCGGTATATTTGTTTTTACCTTCGTTTTCAGTGGCATGATGTCTTTGGCCAAAGTGCCCGGATGGATGGTAAAAGTACATAATCCATCGGCTGAGAAAAAGCTGTATTCGAAACAAAAGATTGAGACCAATACCTATACCTTTGATTACAGGCATCTTTTCGAGAAATATCACGGTCAGATAAAATCCGTAGAATGGAGTTCTTTCGGCCAAAAGCCTGTATACAAGGTTGTAATTAATGACCGTTTGCAAACAATCGATGCTTCCGACACATCAGTAATTAACATGCAGTTGGATGAAGCAACTATAAAAAGCCGCATCTCATTGCTCCATAAAGAACCGGCGGTTATATCCTTAATGGACGAATACGACAACTATTATGTAGGGTTGACAGATCACCTGCCTCTCCCTGTATATAAAGTACAGGTCGAAGATGCCGACAACAGTACATATTACATTAACCCGAAGAATGGTAATACTCGTTATTTTAATAATAATACCAAAGTAAGACGCTGGTCTTATCAGGCTTTACATAGTTTCAAATTTAAATTTCTGGCAGAACGCCCTGTCCTATGGAACATAGTGATGTGGACAACTATGATTGGCGGAACATTGGTTTCCCTGACAGGTGTATGGTTAGGATTCAGGTATATAAAGAGGAAAATAAAGAGATTAAAAAAGTATATTTGTTCAAAGAAAAAAAACAATACGAATATATGTCAGTAGGAAGAATTATTGTTGCGGGGATAGGCCCGGGTTCGCAGGAGGATATTACTCCTGCCGTACTGGATGCGCTGAAGATATCGGACGTAGTTGTAGGTTATAAATATTATTTCCGGTTTGTAGAAGATATTCTCCGTCCCGGGACGCTTTGTATCGACACGGGAATGAAGAAAGAGCGCGAACGGGCGGAAGAAGCCTTTCGTCATGCTGAAGAAGGGCGTACGGTTTGTGTTATCAGTTCGGGTGATTCCGGAATTTACGGAATGGCTCCTTTAGTGTACGAAATGAAAAAGGAAAAGCAGAGCGATATAGCCGTCGAAGTCTTGCCGGGTATCAGCGCTTTCCAGAAGGCGGCGGCATTATTAGGGGCACCTGTCGGACACGATTTCTGCATTATTTCCTTATCCGATCTGATGACACCGTGGGAAAGGATAGAAAAGCGCATTATAGCCGCGGCCTCCGCCGATTTTGTAACGGCAGTTTATAATCCGAGGAGTAATGGCCGTTACTGGCAGCTATACAGGTTGATAGAAATTTTTCTCAAGGAACGCTCACCCGAAACCCCCGTCGGCTATGTACGTCAGGCGGGACGGGAGGAACAGGAGGTGGTCGTAACCACTTTAGGAGAGTTCGATTCCGAAGAAATAGATATGTTTACCGTAATTATTATCGGGAATTCTCAATCCTACATTTTCGACAATCATAACATTGTGACACCAAGAGGATATTATCGGGAGTCTAAAACAGATGATGTCGGTATCGGGCAGGATATAATGATCCGTAGTTTCAGAACCATAGAAAGCGAATTGAAAAAGAAAGATATTCCATTGGATAAGAAATGGGCTTTGCTACATGCGATACATACGACTGCCGATTTTGATATGGAGAATATATTATATACGGATGAAGGGGCTGTAGAGAAACTCCATAATCAATTTATATCGGGAAAGGTAAAAACGATTGTTACGGATGTCACTATGGTTGCCTCGGGTATTCGCAAAGGGGCATTGGAGCGTCTTGGCGTTGAGGTGAAATGTTATCTGCATGATGAGCGTGTAGCCCAACTGGCAAAAGATAAGGAGATTACCCGTACTCAGGCAGGTATCCGTCTGGTGGCGGAAGAACATCCCGATGCCTTGTATGTGTTTGGTAATGCCCCTACGGCATTGATGGAATTGTGCGAACTCATACGCAAGAAGAAAGCGCATCCGGCAGGTATTATCGCTGCTCCGGTCGGCTTCGTAAATGTCAGGGAATCCAAGCATATGGCCAAACCCTTTAAAGATGTGCCTAAACTGATCGTCGAAGGACGAAAAGGTGGCAGTAATTTGGCGGCGACACTGGTTAATTCCATTCTGACGTTCGATGACGCGGTGCAATTGAAACCGGGCAGGGATGTTTAACTTGGCCCCCTAATCCCCCGGAGGGGGACTTGCAAATAGGGTAATAGATAATACATTATTAGAAAATACGACGAATGAAATTCTATGTTATAGGTATTGACGATAACCAGTCTCAACATTTCTCTCCTGAAATAACAGATATGATTAACTCGCATACTGTTTTTTCGGGTGGAATACGTCATCATGAAATAGTAAAGCCTTTTCTTCCGGAAGATTATTCATGGATAGAGATAACAGTTCCCCTGAACAAGATTTTCGGGCAATACCGGACTTATGACGAAATCGTGGTATTCGCTTCGGGCGATCCTCTTTTTTATGGTTTTGCCAATACCATTCGGAGGGAGTTACCGGAGGCTGAAATACTGTTGTATCCATACTTCAATTCCTTGCAATTACTGGCTCATCGCCTGTTGATGCCATATCACGATATGCATATCGTTTCGCTTACCGGACGCCCGTGGCTTCGTTTCGATGAGGCGTTAATCTGCGGATATAATAAGATAGGGGTGCTTACCGACAATAAGGAACATACACCTGCGGCTATTGCCGAACGAATGCTGTATTATGGGTATGATAATTACAAGATGTATATAGGGGAATTATTGGGGAATAAAGAAAAAGAGAATGCCACAGCATTGGAATTATCCGATGTTATAGGAAAAACATTCTCGTTTCCCAATAATCTTATTTTGCAGAAGACATATGAGCGTCCACGCCCTTTCGGCATCCACGAAAGCGAGTTCGATTTATTGAATGGCAGGGCTAAGATGATAACGAAAATGCCGGTGCGCCTGCTTTCTTTAAGTTTACTGAATTTGAGAAACAAGTCGGTATTGTGGGATATCGGTTTCTGTACAGGTTCGGTATCTATTGAAGCCAAGATGCAATTTCCTCATTTAGAGGTCTTCTCTTTCGAAAAACGGGAAGAAGGACAAGAACTTATGGAAAATAACTCCCGGAAATTCGGTACACCGGGCATAAATACCATCATCGGTGATTTTGTGGAAACGGATATTTCCGGTTTTCCCCGCCCCGATGCTGTTTTTATCGGCGGGCATGGCGGACGCATGAAGGATATAATGTCGAAAGTATGTTCGGTATTAGTCCAGGGAGGAACAATAGTATTCAATTCTGTATCAGCCGAAAGCAAAGAAATGTTTCTGGCGGCGGCAAAGGATAATGATTTGGTAATAAAGGAAAGCATCACTGTTACTGTGGATGATTTTAATGCTATTGAGGTGATGAAGGTAATTAAGAATGAATAATTAATAATTAAGAATGGTGCAGGTGGCTCGTAGTTAGTAACTGCACAGAGGGCTAAGTAACTTGTAACTGAAAAAATATGAAATACGCTATAATACTAACATCTGAAACTAGCTATCCTTTAGCTGAAACCATCAGGAAAGAATTAGGTGAAACTAATATATACACAAAAGCCGGCATAAAAGGAACGAATCGGATTTCTTCTATAAACGACTGTGTAAAAGACTTATTCGGCCAATCGGAGGCAATCATATTTATAGGGGCTATGGGTATTTGCGTTCGCAGTATCGCCTCTTATATCAAAGACAAGCATACCGACCCTGCCATTGTAAATGTGGACAGTACCGGGCGTTATGCGGTGTCCGTGCTTTCGGGACATGTGGGAGGTGCTAACGAGCTGACAAAGAGGATCGCCAACATTACAGGTGCTGAAGCGGTTATCACTACCCAAAGCGATAATACTAACCTTTGGGCGCTGGATACAATCGGTGAAAAATATAATTGGGTAACGACTACCAACGCAGATAATTTCAATGAGCCGCTTACGGCTTATGTAAACAGAAAGCCCACCGCGCTATTGCTCGATGTTGTGGACGAAGGGACTCAATTTATGGAGCGTACAGTTGCCGGGCATGTGAAGATATATTACAGGTATGAAGATATTGATTTACAGGAATATGAATTGCTGATAACAGTTTCTCCATACCTTTATCCTGATGCGGGCATAGCTGTTATCAGCTATCATCCGAAAGTATTGCATCTGGGTATCGGATGCCGTAAAGACTGTAATCCTGAGGGTATAAGCGGATATATTGCCGGTACTCTGTTGCAACAGCATATTGCTATCGCTTCCGTAAGTAGTATTTCTACTATAGATATTAAAAAGGATGAGCCTCTGCTTCGTGAGTTACAATCGTATCTCGGAAATATTCCGGTACATATATATAACGCGGAGGAACTGAAAGACATCGAAGTACCTAATCCATCGGATAAGGTGAAAGAAGTAACAACAGTTGCTGGAGTTTCCGAGTCCACAGCCATTAAAAGTTCTGACGGAGGACCTCTTATATTGGAAAAACAGAAAGGAGTATTGAGTCAGGGCAATGATTTTACTTTTGCTATTGCCGTCGAACGTATTGCTATCCGGCAAGGACATATAGAGATCGTAGGCGCGGGGCCGGGCGACCCGGATTTGATTTCGGTAAAAGGCCGTTATTTTCTTGAAGCCGCCGATCTGATTTTATATGCAGGAAGCCTTGTTCCGGTGGAGCTTACTTATTGTGCAAAACAAGGAGCGGTTGTGCGTAGTTCCGCTTCGATGGATCTGGAAGAGCAATTTGATTTGATGAAAGAGTTTTACGACAAGGGTAAACTGGTAGTACGTTTGCACACGGGCGACCCGTGTATTTACGGGGCTATTCAGGAGCAGATGGCTTTTTTCGATAAATATAATATGTCTTATCATATCACTCCGGGCATATCTTCGTTTCTGGCTGCCGCAGCTGCTTTGGAATCGCAGTTTACGATACCCGAAAAGGTGCAGACTATCATACTGACAAGAGGGGAAGGGAGGACTCCGATGCCCGAAAAAGAAAAGCTTCATTTACTGGCACGTTCACAAAGCACGATGTGTATCTTCCTGAGTGCAACTGTCGTGGAGCAGGTACAAAAGGAACTGATGGAACATTACCCGCCCGGAACCCCGGTAGCAGCCTGTTATAAGCTCACATGGAAAGATGAGAAAATATACCGTGGGCAGTTAAAGGATCTGGTTAAGATTGTCAAAGAAAATAACCTGACGCTGACTACCATGATTGTAGTAGGTGACGCGATCGGAAACAGGGAAGGATTGTCGAAATTATATTCTCACCAGTTCAAGCATCTGTTCAGAGGATAATATTCCCATCTTCGTCTATGAGCATAATTGTCAGCTTTCCATTTGGCAAAAGCGGGACGCATGCATCATAGCATCGTTTGATAAGAAGTGTAAAAAAAACTTCCTCTTGGGTAGTAATAATATCCCATAACTGCCGGGCCAGAGTCATTTCCTGTATCGCTGCAATTGTTCTTTCGGAACAATTACTTTCGTAAGCTAAGCCGGTTAGGAACTCTTTGTTCATCACCGTTTTTTTACTGTGTGTATCCAGAGAGCCTTCGGCGAGTTTCACGGCCTTCCCGAGCATAATACCCAGCGTCAGGCTTTTGAAACCGAGGTCAGACGCTATCTTTATCGTTTCGCCGATGAAATTCCCGTAATGGATAAATGCCTGTGCAGGCAGATCAGGATATCTCTGTTTTACGAAACGTTCGCTCTTTGCCCCTGAGTTAATCACTACCCGCTCGCATCCCAGGGCTTTGGCTACCAGCATTTCGCGGCGGATGGAGTTGATGAATGCTTCCGAAGAAAAGGGCTTTACTATTCCCGAAGTGCCGATAATAGATATTCCGCCTGTGATACCCAGTTTGGGATTAAATGTTTTCAGTGCGATTTCTTCTCCGTTGGTAACGGAAATAGTGACATCTACACCTGTCTTTAAATTCCCGTCCGGCAATTTGTCCTGATTGTGGCGCAAGACTTTGAAGATTTCCCGCTTTATCATCATACGGGGTGTTTTGTTGATGGCCGGTTCACCAATTTCTATATCCAGCCCGGGAAGTGTTACTGTACCCACACCTTTTCCCTGTAAAAAACGGACGCCTTTATGAGTATCGCAGAGTTGTACTGTAGATACTATTTCGCATCCGTTGGTAATGTCCGGGTCATCTCCGGAGTCTTTTATGACTGAACAACTGACTGTATTTTCTGAAAACCGTGTGGTAGCAACAGGAATACGTATCCATTCGCCGTTTGGCAGTGTCAGGCCGGTTTCTTCCTGTATCTCATTGGTGAGCAGGGTTGTGAGTGCCGCCTTAGTAGCAGCAGTGGCACATGTCCCGGTCGTATATCCTGTCCTTAAATCGAAGAACCCGGGTACATATTTTTCTATCTCTTTGCGTAGTCCGTTTTCGCCATAAACGGAAATGAAAGAAGGCGATAGGGGAGGCCGTTTGACGACTAAAAAGGGTATGTTCAGTTTGCGGGCTGCATCTGCTTTTTCATTAAATCCACCGGAGTCGCCACTTTCTTTTGTTATAATCGCCTGTGGCTTTATTCTTTCGAATAAGGGAATTTCATCCTCTCCCTGCCTGTAATATAATATTCTGTCGCATGGAAAATTGTTTGCCTGAGCAATAGCGCGAGATTCTTCCCTGTCCAGAATCCTGAACCAGCAATTGTGCCGTTCCCAGTACGGTTTAAGTTTTGCAATCGTATTTACTCCTGTCAGCGCAAGCAGGTTATCTATCTTATTACTTTCGAGATAATGGATTGCATCGCTGTAAGAATCGAACCAAAGCAAATCGTCAGTATGCTCCGGATAACTGCGTTCATACCTGACTACGGGTATTTCCAACTTTGCGGATGCAGAAGCTATATTCCCGTGCAGGTTCTCGGCAAAGGGATGCGCCGCGTCTATAATAAGCTTAATGTTATTCTCCTTACAGCATGTAATCATAGACTCTTCATCGAGGCCTCCGAAGAGAAGAATAGCATGCACACTCTCCACTTTCTGCAAATCGCCTTTCGTGGAATAATAATATGGTTTGGCTGCCTCGTCGCACACCAATAGGGCTTTGCGTCCTTCCGTTGTTCCGCCGAATATAAGTATCATAGCCGATGTATATTATCCAGTAATTCTTCAATGCTGGAAATTAATAAGTCCGGTTGCTCCGGTATACAAATTTTTATCCCGTTATCTGTAATATCAATATATGAATCGGTGTTAAACTGCCGCGAAGCCAGTATTCCATTCCGTTGCAGCGCTTTTCTTACCATTGTATATTTCTGTCCGTGCCCAAGTAGTTTTATCTGTCTGTCCGATTCATTTTCTATTCTGAATAGTCCGGTGTCCTGATCGAAAATAATCCCTTTCCGTGCAAAGAAACTGCTCAGGCTGCCATCCAGGGACAGATCTTCGGGTGTCCCTGTCTTTATTCCGCTCTGCCTGTCCATCAGCCATATTTTATCAGCTATCTGGAGCGCCAGTTCCAGATCGTGAGTGGAAAGGAAAATAGTCTTATTCGTCTTGCGGGATAGTTGGTGCAGCAATTGCATGATCTCTACTTTGCTCGGGAAATCGAGAAAAGCAGTAGGCTCATCCAGAAGGATTATCGGTGTTTCCTGCGCCAGCGCTTTCGCGATCATCACTTTCTGCCGTTCCCCGTCACTTAGTGTATGAACCATCCTGTGCGACAGATTTTCTATTTTCACCATCGCGATGGCCTTATCTACGATCTCTTTATCTTCTTTATTCAGTTTTCCCCAGAATCCTGTATATGGGCTGCGTCCCAAGCCGATAAGTTCGCGGGCGCTCATGTTTTTTATATCAAACTTTTCGGTCAGGACTACACTGGCGAGGGTAGCAAATTCCTTTTCGCTATATTCTTTTATTTCCTTTCCGCGCATATAGATACTGCCTGACAATTTGGGCTGGAAAGCCGAAAGTGTCCGCAGCAAAGTAGACTTGCCTATCCCGTTGGCTCCGAGCAAGCAGGTAAGCTCCCCGCTGAAAATGGATGATGTTATATTTTCGGCGACAGTAATGCTATTCTTTTTTGAAGAATATCCTATCGAAAGATGCTGTATATCGATTGTCTTTTGTTTCATTTTCCTATTCCGTTATCTCATTTTTACGTTTTCCGAATAATACCGATATAACTATCGGTGCGCCTATGAGCGCCGTCACCGAGTTGATGGGTAATGCCCCTTCAAAACCCGGCATGCGCGCTATAAGGTTGCACAGCAGGGCAAGGGATGCCCCGGTGAGTGTGACGGCAGGCATCAGTATCCGGTGGTCGGACGAGACAAATATTGTACGGCACAGATGAGGTACGGCCAGTCCCAGAAAGACGATAGGCCCGCAATAAGCTGTGATAATAGCTGTGATGACACACGAACAGCAGATTACATACAGGCGGGCACGTTTTATATTCAGCCCTAAATTACGGGCATAGCCATCGCCGAGCAGCATAAGGTTCAGTGTCTTGATAAGCAGGAATGAAAGCGGGATAAGTACGGCCATTATAAAGACGAAAGTATAGACCTGATTACCCGATACTTTCGCGAAACTGCCCAGTCCCCATATTACATATGCCCTGACATCTTCATCGTTGCTGAAAAATTTAAGGACGCCGATAATGGCGGTCGCTATATAGCCTATCATGACTCCGATAATAAGGAGTATGACATTTCCCCTTATCCGTTGCGAAATGGCTATTATGATTGCCATCACAGTCATTGCCCCGGCAATAGCCGCCACAGATACAGCCACTTCCCCGAAAAAGCCTAAAGTACTCAACGCCGTTCCGGCAATGCTTCCCGACAGAAGGATAATGAAAGCTACACCGAGGCTTGCGCCCGAACTGATACCCAGTTCGGAGGGACCGGCCAGGGGATTACGGAATACGGTCTGCATCTGCAACCCGCTTATAGATAAGCCTGCTCCCGCAACCAAAGCCGTCAGTGTCTGGGGAAAACGGGATTTCCAGATTATATTCTGCCATATCAGCGGTTCATCTCCTGTTCCGGATAATATATTCCAAATAGAGCCTACGGGTATGGAGATAGTACCCAATACAAGATTGAGTATGAAAAACAGCAGGATAGATGCAAAAATAAGTGCGAGTAAAAGTATATGACGTTTCATTATTTCAATAGTTCATAATATACAGGTGTGTGTTCGGGTAACAACTCGGGGTGGAATATCTTTATCAGGTCGGCCAGCACAACTTCCGGCTCTACAGGCGTATTTTCATAGAAGGGCTTTTCCCTGAGATTGCAATAGATAAGGTTTTTATCTTTGTATGCTTTGAAGTCGGCGTAACGTGCGTCGCTTTGTTTCAGCGCTTCATAGCTGAACGTTCCGTTGTGGCTGTTTACCATACGCCAGTATTCGGCATTCGCGCCCTGAGAATATACAGTTTCGAAATCCACATAAAATCCGCCCGATTCGTCATCGTTTTTCATAAAATAGGATGCTCCCGCATCGCGGAAAAGTTGCGCCAGATAACTGTTCCCTCCTACGACATACCAATTGCCCGAATGCAGTTCCCCGCTAAGTACTACCGGCTTATGGGCCACCGGTCCGGCCAGTGATTTCAACTGATTATATTTTTCTTCTATTTCATCGAATTGTTTACCGGCCTGCTCTTCCATTCCCAATAAAAGCCCTGTAAATTTTATCCATTCGGCCTGCCCCAGGGGAGATGATTCTTTATACCCTAAAAAACTGATCAGAGGAATATCCAGATTGCGGATAGCATCATAACCACCGCGCTTGAAGGGCGAAACAAGGATAATGTCGGGATCGAGAGCCATAACCACTTCGTTGTCAAACTCGCCTTCGATACCGATTTTGCTCGTTTTCCCGGTTTTCAATTGTTCGTTTAGCTGAGGATTGAACAGGAAACGGGTGCTGGTTATCCCTGCTATTTTGTCCACAGCGTCTAATTTGATAAAATTGGAAATTTGCAGGGTGGTCATACATACCACACTTCTTACGGGGATTTCTATAATCTGGTATCCTGAAGGTATTCCCGTTTTATCTTCTCCTCGTTTCAACAATGCATATTGATATTTGGTGTCGCTTTCGCCGGAAGGATCGTGTATATCCACCAGTTTGTAATTTCCATGTTCGGATACGGTAAAGCCTTTTGCATATTTGATATTTAAAGTATCGTGCGAGCCGGAAATATTGTTGCTATCTTTCTTATTCGGGTTGCATGCTATCAAGCAACCAAAAGCAAGCAGGATTATTGAACGGGCAAGGAATTTCATATTTATTTGCGGATTATAATTAGTGAAAAGTAAGGGAGTTTACGGTTTGCAATAGCTTGTTTTTCTTGTGTGTAGAATTCTTTCTCAGCTATTCCCACATTTTCAAAATAGTGGAAAGTGGCGTCCTGAATATTTTCTAATGCTTCCATTATAACCTCTTCACATTGCGAAGCTTTCATCAGTACAATGGTTTTACCTTTCTCCAGTTTTTCTTTCAGGTTGTTTAATGTTATGATACCCGGAATAACTTCGAGTTCTTCCTCTTGTTTCACAATGTGAATGTTGGCCAGAGTGCCACAGGCTATAAACGCAGGCACGCCCGCGATGCGGCTGACCGGTATATTCTCCTGTGTAAGATATTCGCTTATGTAATAGATGGTAGAGTAGAATCCGGCATCGCCTTCGGCTGTAACAGCTATTTTATGTCCGGATTTATACCTGTCCGATATTTCTTTCGCCACAGCCTTGTAGCTCTCAATGGCCAGAGAACGGTCTTTGTTCATAGGTACATTGAATGTGTTCAGTTTTGATTCATCGAAGCCCAATTGCAATAGGACATCTTTTGCCCGTGAGGAGCTTTTTCCTTGGGGAAGGGCGGTTGACGGACAAAATATCAAATCTGCTTCTTGCAGTGTTTTCAAACCTTTCAAGGTTATCAGTTCCGGGTCTCCGGGACCGAGAGATACGAATGTAACGGAATCAAACATCTATACAATCCATTTTATTGGAGTTAAAAATCAGATGCCTTTAGTGTAGGACTAAAATAGACGAACAGGTATGTGTGTTGTCTGTAAATAGTATTTAAGCCTAAACCTCGAGCTTTCAACTAATAATGTTCCGGCAGGTTTTCTGACTTGCTCCATTTTTGAACGGCCTTCCCGACATTCAGTTACAGTGGGCAGTTAACAGTTAACAAAAATTATTAACTGATAGCTGATGACTGATGACTGTCAATCAGTGGTTTGAGTATTGTCCAAAAACTTTTTTCAGAAACATTGTTAACTGATGACTGTTAACTGTTCACTGAATAGAGCTTACAGCAGCGGGTCTGTTCAGGATTTGCACCTGATTCCCTTTTAATCACTCATCCGGCAATGCGGATTTGTAACACCAAAACTTAGTGCAAAGATATGGAATTAAATTTATAAAGATTTATATAATGTATATGAAATAACTTTATCTATGTGTATAGCCGATAGCCTTTAGCTGTTAGCTTATAGCTCTTTGAATTGAAAATCGGCGGAGCCAAATTTTGATTAGGAGATTAGCAGATTTGTAAATTAGCATATTAGCAAATGAGTGATAAGTGTTACATGTGTTACCTTTTAACAAGTAATGAGTTTTAAGTAATAAGTTGAAAGTTATATGAGACACGAGATACAGGTTGCTAACTGATGACTGTTCACTGACGAGATGCTTTGTTCTGCTCCGTATGACAAGCTAATTATTAATTTTTCATTCTTAATTATTGATTGTTTTCTGTGTCACCTTTGTTACTTTTTTATTCAGTGTTCTTCTGTCCATACCTAGTGATATTCAGTGTAACAAAAAAGGGTTGTGAAGAAAACGGACAAATAAAAAAGAAGAAAATAGTGTCAGGTTTGTCAGGTTTTAGATTTGATAATGTTGTCTGAAGCCGATTTTAATAAGATAGCTTGTCCATCGATTAAAATATAGTTAATTTTATAATCCTTATTGTGTTTATTTGGTAATATCGTTTAATATAGATATTTTTATGCTGTATTTGTTAATTAACTTTTTATGGCTAAACTTATTATTAATTCCTATGCCGATTTTGAGCAGTATGTAGGAAAAGAACTGGGGACTTCTGATTGGCTGAAAATATCTCAAGACCGCATCAACAAATTTGCAGAAGCTACGCTTGATTATCAATGGATTCATGTGGATGAAGAAAGAGCGAAGGTGGAGAGTCCTTTCAAAAGTACAATTGCACATGGATATCTCATGGTATCTATCTTGCCTTATCTTTGGGATCAGATAATAGAGGTAAACAATATAAAGATGCTGATAAATTACGGTATCGAAAAATTGAAATTTAATCAGGCAGTAATTGTCGATAGTGAAGTACGTTTACGGGTTACCCTGGCATCCCTTGTTAACCTGAGGGGAATAGCCAAAGCAGAATTGAAGGTTGTCCTGGAAATAAAAGACTGCCCGAAGAATGCATTGGAAGAAACAGTAATATTTCTATATCACTTCAATAGTTAAGAGAAATATTACAGATACTATAAGAGAGGGATACTTTAATGATTTAGAGTATCCCTTTTTATCCGTTAGAGTAAATAGAATGATAGGCTGTCTATTTGGTCATATGCTCGTCAGTATTATAGCACCGAATTGTAATTGATGCAGGCCTTTACTATTGCTTTCCATTGTATACTATTTATCGGCACATCTTTTGGGTGATATTTCTGATTGTATCCGGAAAGCCTTATAAAGTCATCACCTATATCAGATTTATCTAAATTTTTAATGGTGAGAAATTCTTCTCCATCGATGGTGAGATATATGATATACATTTCACCCCAATAAATGTCGTTGGTGTGATTTGCTGTTTTATAACATACAATATCTCCCGGTTTTATCAAGGGATACATGCTGTCTGTCTTCACAAATCCGGCCCCATCACATGAACTTAAATTTGGTATAGATAGATATCCATGGCACTTGTGTGATCCTTTATAGGAGAATATCGGTATAAACTCCAGAGGAGATTCTGCTTTGAGCAGATTTTTGTCAGAAACAGTTGCCGGGTCTATATTCATTACAGCGGCGTACTGTTCCCGTACCGACTGTAAGTTGTCGTATGACCAGAATAGCGATGATTTTATCATTTCACCTTCACCCGAAATAAGCCATTCCAGATTTATTTCAGGGTATGCTGTATATATTTTAGCTATTGTCTCGCCTGTTATACCGCTTTTCTTGTCCAGAGTACCGTTAGAGACTCCAGTCTGATTATAAAATTTATTTTTACTAATCCCCTGTTTGTCTATGAACTGTATAATCCTGTCCTTTTGAGTTAAGTTTTTGTTCATTGTGTGTAATCGATAACGAATTATAACTATACCTATTGAGGTATAATTGCAATATAGTTTGTAAGATTTCTAACAAAAATAACTTTAATTCTTGAAATACCAAAAAAGTTAATTTTTCGCCTGTAAAATAAAGATAAAGTAAAAAATGGTTAATGTAGAATTATTTCATATTATTTGTTTTTAATTGAGAAATATTTCTTTAATTTTGCGGAAATTTTAATAGGAAATCACAAAATATACAAATGCGCTTCTTGGTTACTATGCAAAACAATAACTTGTATTTTAAAGGGTTATCCCAAGAATAGGAATATTTCTATATGGAAGAGCTACATACATATGATGCAAACGAAAATAATTTTATTCATATATGAAAACTTGCACAAAAACACTCAAATTTACTTTATTAGGGTTTGTTACATTAGCTCTTCACACAATTGATCTTCAAGCACAGGTTACAATAGGATTAGGATCGGCACCAGCTAAAGCAGGATTATTGCAGTTAAAAGAACAGGAGCCGGACGCCGATAATGTAACATGTAAAACGGGAGGTTTTATCTTGCCTCGGGTGGCATTAGTAAATTTGAAAACCTTAGAACCTTTTGTTAATCCGACAGAGACCGGGTATGATAGCGAGAAATCGAAAAATATAGGTCTGCTGGTTTATAATATGACTAAAACAAGCCCTTTCGTTCCAGGGCTATATTTATGGGATGGGGACAAGTGGGCTGTGCTAAGAACACTATCTGACAGTATACCTACCAGAGATAATCCGGGGAGCGTGCCGGTGGAACCAAATGCACCATCCAGTATGACAGATCCTGCGGCGCTGAAACTGTCAAATTCATTTATTGTCGGCTATAATAAAACAATAGATATCCCTGTTATAAAGGCATATGCAGTTTGGAATCAGTTGTTGAATCTAAATGAAGTGGGATTGCAGGGGACTGTTAGTGTAGAATTATTATGGCAAGATAAAAAAGACCTGATAAAGGAGGTTACCCTTGCCTCAGGTGATAAAGGCACGGCTTCAATGCTGAGGGTTACAACTAATAGTAATAATTTACAAGGTAATGCGGTTGTAGCTGTGAGAATAAATAATGTGATACGGTGGAGTTGGCATATATGGGTGACGAATTATGATCCTGATGTATTGGCTGGAGAGAAAGTATATAATAATACGATATTTATGGATCGCAACTTAGGTGCGATAAATACGACACCAGGTAATATCGGTTCATTGGGCTTGCTTTATCAATGGGGAAGAAAAGATCCCTTTCCAGGTTCTTCTGCTGTAGATGATAATTTGGAAATCTTACTCTATACTTTGCCCGGAGGAAATGTCACTATCGGAAAGAGCAAAGTGAATAATAGTCTTAATATGCCGACTTCTATTATTAATCCATATACATTTTATTATAGTACTGACGGTAATCAGGATTGGTATAGCAACTCTGGCACAACGAATAACTATTTGTGGAATGATACGGATAATACAAAAGGTACTTATGATCCTTGCCCGAAAGGATGGCGTGTGCCCCGGAGTGGATCAGGCAGCAATTCTCCTTGGAATGGTTTAGGCGGTGGCGGGCCTGCTTTCGATAAAGGTAAGGGAGAGGAATGGACTGTGGCAGGATATTATCCGGCAGCGGGGTATCGTGATCCAGCGACAGGGAATCTGACAATGGTAGGATTGGAAGGGTATAACTGGTCGGCAACGGCTTTTTATAGTACTGTATATCGGCTGTTTTTTAAATCCTATTATATTCAGGTAGATGCAACCGATAATAGGGCCAAGGGGAGTTCGATACGTTGTATAAAAGAATAATTCAGTATAAAATAAGATTTATCTACTCTGTGTAGTTTTTTTAATTTGTCTTAAGGTTGGGATGGCATATGCGTGAGCATGTGCCTTTCTGTTTTAGATATAGTTCTTAGCTAGAAAAATAATGAGTCCCGCGAATCTCTCGACTCACAGGACCCAACCTTAACACAAACTTTACAAAACTACATATATATTATATTGTTTATTCTTATTTATCCATTCTGTATTGTGTAGGAGACAGACCTGTATGCTTCTTGAAAAATCTACTTAAAGAAGCCTGATTAGAAAAGTTGGTCTTCACGGTTATCTCCTGTATATTCAATGCCGGATTTTTTAATAGAGACTTTATCTCCATAATGCTGTATTCTACAATCCAATCCTTTGCCGGCCTACCACTGACATCTTTTACCACCGAAGTCAGATATTTAGGTGTAATATGGAGCTTTTCTGCATAGAAAGCAATCTCTCTGTTTTCTCTGAAATATTGCATTATCAGGAGAAAGAAATCGTATGTGATCTTTTCTTTACGGCTATCAATATCCCTAATGGCATTCTTGGATAGCAGATTGTTCCTGTAATTATTATAAAGATCAAGATAGAAAAGCCTCAGCAGATTGACTATGTATTCCCTCTGGAATAAATTGTCGGCCGGTTTCACCCAGCTATATGAAAGATTGTAGTATTGAGAAAATCGATATACTTCATCCTTAGATAGCTTATAGTGATACTTCCTTCTCATATGTATAAAGAATAAAGGAGAAAGGCGTGCGACTCCACTGAGAACATCGTTTATTAACAAATGTGATACCGTAAAATAATTGATCGAAAAATCAGGACTCTTACTTTTCAACGAAACTATCTGTCCCGGAAGAATTACCATTAATTCACCTTTCGACAAATGATGTTCTTGCATGTATACATCTATTATAGCGGAGCCTTCAGTGCAAAGGCCTAAGATTCCTATGGGAAGATATGTCTGGGTATATGTAACGGGAAGAGCACTCTCTCCCATACAAATATTAAAGTCATACCCAAAAGAATATACAGAGTTTTTCTTGTCCTTTGACAGAGCTTTTTTTTCTCCGTACATTTTTGTCTTGTCTTCCATCTCAGTCTTGTCTCTCCTCAATATCGGGTGCAAATATATAACATCATTCTTTATAATTTTCATCTAGTGGAAATATGGTATAACATTTAGGAAGTATGGTATCCTTTTTATTTAAATTCTCCACAAAAGATATTCTTATTGACTCGAAATCGGCCAATCGCACTGTGATTATATCTATTTTCCATCTCTATTCTTAGTGTAAGTCTCGAGTGCAAATTTAGCAAAAACAAGAAGAATGATATATAAATAATAAGATATATTATGAAAATAATATAGATTTTATTTAATATGAAAAACGAATGGAAGAAACTCCTATATCTATATCCTTTATATTGTAGTTCAAGCCTGTGTTTATCTAAATATAAAAGCTTATCAGATAACCTATCTGATAAGCTTTTGTATATAACGAATCTTAATCTTCTATTTCAGATAAGTGTCGAACCAGCGGAAGAACTCTCTTTGAAATAATATTCCGTTTTGAGGCTGTGCTATCCAGTGGTTTTCGTTAGGATATATAAGCATTCGAGCAGGGATGCCTCTCAGCTTGGCTGCATTAAATGCCATCATGCCTTGAGACGCCAGTATGCGGTAATCCAGCTCCCCGTGTGAAATCATTATTGGAGTATCCCATTTCTCCACAAATTTGTGCGGAGAGTTAGCATACGACCGTTGTGCAATAGAATTACTTCTGTCCCAGAACGAACCACCCAGATCCCAGTTGGCGAACCACATCTCTTCTGTTTCAAGATATTGTGCTTCCACATTGAAGATACCGGCATGCGCAAGGAATGCTTTGAATCGTTTATTATGGTTACCTGCCAGCCAGTATACGGAAAAACCGCCATAGCTTGCACCTGTACATCCAAGTTTGTCTGCATTCACAAAAGGTTCTTTAGCCATAGCATCTATAGCCGAAAGGTAATCCTTCATATTCTGTCCACCATAATCTTTACTGATTTGCTCCAGCCATTCCTGACCAAAGCCCGGAAGACCCCTGCGGTTAGGTGCAACAATAATATACCCGTTTGCTGCCATCATCTGCAAATTCCAGCGATACGACCAAAACTGGCTCACTGTACTCTGAGGGCCACCTTGACAATATAGAAGGGCAGGATATTTTTTATTTGGGTCGAAGTTTGGCGGGTATACGATCCATGTCAACATTTTCTTTCCATCAGTAGTGGCTATCCAACGCTCTTCGACTTTACCCATTTTTAACTGCCCCATTATTTCTTTGTTCTCGAAACTCAATTCGGTAGCTTCGCCATTAGTTGTATTTACAGAATATATTTCATTTGGCGCTGACAAAGAATGACGTGTTGCGATGAGCTTGTCTCCGGCTATACCAAAAGATTCATAATCGTAGTCGCCTTTTGTTATCCGGTTTATTTCTTTAGTGTGTACAAAAGCTTTGAATATGTGAGTCTTGGCTTCTACGCATGATACGAAATAAATACTTTCGTTATCGTTCCATGCCAGATAATCAGTATTATAATCAAACTTTTCGGTTACATAAATTTTGTCATTAGTAGCCAGATTCACTACAAACATCCGGTTCTTGTCGGATTCGTATCCGTCGCGCTCCATGCTTTGCCAGGCAATATATTTGCCATCGGGAGAGAAAACGGGATTGATGTCATATCCCATCATCCCTTCGGTAAGATTCTTAGTTTCCTTAGTATCTATGTTATAAAGGTAGATGTCGGAATTAGTAGATAAAGCATATTCCATCCCTTTTTTCTTGCGGCATGTATATGCTATTGATTTGCTATCGGGACTCCATGCCAATTGCTCTGTTCCTCCGAATGGAAGCATTGGGCATTCGTAAGGTTCATCTCCTAATATATCTATGCCCTCTGTTATTTTTGTGCCATCATAATCGGCAACAAAGCTATGAGGGATTTCTTCCACCCATTCCGACCAATGTTTATACATCAGGTCATCTATAATACGTCCTGACGCCTTAGGCAGGTCGGGATATTTATCGGCTGTGCGCTCTCCGAACTTTATGTTCTTAATATATAGTATCTTCTTTTCATCGGGTGAATAAGAAAAACCATTTACGCCCCCTTCTATCTCGCTGATCTGCATGCGTTCGGTTCCGTCCGGATTCATTTCCCATATCTGCGAAGAACCACTCTCGCTACTAAGGAATGCTATTTTAGAGCCTCCTTTTATCCATACGGCATTATTTTCGCTTTTGGCAGTTTGAGTTATCTGCTTTTTGTCCGAGCCATCGATATTCATCGTGAATAACTCCCGGTTGGTCTTATTTTGTTCGATGCTTACATAAGTGACTCCATAGAGTACTTTTGATTTATCAGGCGAAACCTGTACATCCGAAACACGCCCAAAGCTGTAAAGTACCTCAGGTGTCATAATGCCATTTTCAACTTTTACGGTGGCTTTGCCGATCAGGGGTGCATCTTCTTCCGTATTTTCTATTTTTGCGGAAAACTTACCGCCACACGAAACCACTGATGCGCCGAGTAATAATGCCATAATTGATTTATTCATATAGTTTAATTAATTTTATATGTAAAGATATTTGTTTTTTGTAATACACACAACTTATAAGATTACAGACCTAGGGTAAGCCTACGAAAATTGACAACTATAATTGCTTACGCTATTTTTGTGTTAATTAATTATATAATGTTAAAACCTGACACTTCTGACATATTTTTCATTGTTTTTATCCTGTCTATTTTTATTTATTAACTGTATGTCGTTAAAAAGTAACAGAAGTAACGGAAAATAATTAAGTATGAATAATTAATAATTATTTGTCATGCAAAACGGTGCGAAGCATCTCCTTCACTAAAAGGTAACAAAGCTAACACATATACCAGTCATCAGTTAACAACTTGTATCTCGTATTTTGTCTACTCGTATCTCATGTACTCAGTACTTAAAACTTACCACTTATTCCAATATTTCAAAGAGCTGTAAACTAAGAGCTAAAAAGCTATCAGCTATAATTATATAGATAAAGTTTTCCTCCTATGATAAATATTATAATTAAAGTTTGGCCATTCATTCTAAATATTATACTTTTGTTGAACGATTGTTCAATAGAAATGTATGAATACAGAAGAGCTTATATTAAAAAAAACGTTTGGACTCCTGTTGTTAAAGGGTTTTGATGCTACTTCCATAACTGATATTCAGGTGGCTACCGGCTTGTCGAGAGGGCTTCTTTATCATTATTTCAAGAATAAGGAGGAGTTGTTTATACAGGTAACTGAGAAGTTTTTCATTCAGATATTTGATTTTGATATCCGTAAGGCTAAGGATTATAGCGTAACTGAGTTTGTTGAATTTATGTGCGATCGCTTCCGCTATATCAGTAAAGTTATATCCGGAATAGTAGAGGAAACCGGAAGTGTAAAAGAAGTTTCAATGCTTAATTATCACTTTTTGTTTTATCAGGTGATGCAACGGGACGCCATCTTCAGAAATAATTACAGGGTAACAACCGAAAAAGAGCGTACAGGTTGGGAATATGCATTGAAGAATAGTATCGACAGAAATGAAATACGTGTAGATATAGATGTAAATATTTCGGCAAACCAGTTGTTTACACTTACCGATGGTATATGGTTTCAAAGTATTTTTTCATCAGACGGACAAAGTGTGATCCGCAATCTGGAGAACGCTTTAAGCCATTATATTGCATTGTTGGAATAAAGGTTGTATATTTTTTTATAACTATATTGAACGAATGTTTAATGTGATCGAGATGTTTTTTTTTAATAGATTTTATATGAGTTGGGTTTATTTATTATTGGCAAGTGCTTTCGAAGTAGGTTTTACTTTTTGTATATCAAAAGCAAAAATCGTAGCCGCTCCGCAATCCACATATTGGTATATCGCATTCGGAGTATGTTTGGTATTGGGAATGGGATTGTTGGTAAAGGCTACTCAAACGATACCGATGGGTACTGCGTATGCCATATTTACAGGTATAGGTGCTGCCGGGACTGTGCTTTTGGGGATCATTGTGTTTAAAGAGCCTGCCAATCTGATGCGGATATTTTTTATCGTTACCTTGATCGCATCGGTAGTTGGTTTAAAAGCAGTATCGCATTGATAATATGGATATGTAATGAATCTTTCTCGGAAAGACGCTAAGGTATAGCGGATTTTTGATTTGAATATAGAGCAGGTAACATTTTGATATATGATGTTTTTAATTACTTATTTTGCGTCTTTAAATATCGGTGTTGTGTGAAATTTTATTAAAAAGACAGGGTTCACCTCTGTCTTTTTTTACATAGCACCTCTTTATTTATGTTTTCTTCTATTTTTGTAAAAATCATATCTTACACACTAAAGATTAACCTCATATATAATAATGCAGAATTGCCGTTTTTCCCTTATATTATTTTTCTTTATTTCTTTGAGTGGGTATTCGCAAATTACCATGCGGCACCAGACAGCTAAACCCAAACTTGCCGATTCGCTCGATATTGCATATTATTCGAAAAAGAACTGGTATCGTGCCGGGGGAACCACTGTGGGTTTCAATATCGGATTATGGGCATTCGACAGGTATGTAAAGAAAGGGGATTATGCTTATATCAGCATGAAGTCTGTAAGGCGAAACTTTAAGAAAGGCTTCATTTGGGACAATGATAATTTGGAAACAAATATGTTTGCACACCCTTATCATGGCAATCTTCACTTCAATGCAGGACGGGCCAACGGCCTTACTTATTGGGAATCGGGAGGCTTGGCTTTAGCCGGGAGTGCCATGTGGGAAATGTTTATGGAAAATGAATTTCCCTCTACCAATGATATAATAGCTACACCTATAGGCGGTATGGCTATAGGCGAAGTATTTTACCGTACTTCCGATCTGATTCTCGACGACAGGCGTACAGGTTCTTCCCGTTTCGGACTCGAAGCTGCGGCATTTCTTATATCACCTATGCGTGGACTCACACGTATCATGTCGGGAGATGCCTGGCGGAAAAGATCTACTTCGGGCAAACAGTTTGGAGTACCTGATGTAAGCGTCGAAGTTTCGATGGGGGTGAGGGTCTTGGAATTTGAAGACCCCGTGATAGATAAAGGTCTTGGATTTGCTACGAATATCAATGTGGAATATGGCGACAGATTCGAGGCTGAAACAAATAAGCCATACGATTATTTTACATTCAAAGCTAATATTAACGGGCAAGGCTCACAACCCATGCTTAGTCAACTTAATATTACCGGAAGGCTATATTCGGCCGAACTTATTGATAATTCGAAGGATTTTCTCAGTATAGGAGTATATCAGCATTTCGATTATTATGATTCCGATACGATATCGGATGTATCGTCACGCATACCTTACAAGATATCTGCGCCGGCTTCGTTCGGGGTGGGGCTGATACATAAGAGCAAACGGTTTTCAAACTGGGTGTTCGACTCCTTTGCTCATTTCAATGCCATTATATTGGGTGGTACTCTTAGCGACCATTATATTCTTGACGACCGTAATTATAATCTGGCTAGCGGCTTTAGCTGGAAATTGGGAGCCAGTATTACGTACAAGGATATATTCAGTGTTTCGCTGACTGACGACGGATACCGTATGTTTACATGGAAAGGCTATCCACGCGATATAAATTGGGAAACAGTGAATGAAAAAACACTGAATGCGCAAGGCGACCATTCGCAAGCGGTGTTGAATGTAGTCTGTCTGCGGATGGATCTGAAGCTGAAAGACCGTTTTTATCTGACAGGTATTGGTTATAATTACGCGCGTGATACGAATTATAAATATTTCGATAATGTATTTTCTTCCACAGCAGAGGGCCGTTTGATGCTTACATATAAATTTTAGCAGGTGTTACGGTCTTTTCACCAACACTTTGTCAATACGCGCACCATCCATATCTACTATCTCGAAAGAGAATCCTTTCCATGTCAATAATTCGCCTGTTCTGGGTATATGCTCCAATAAGTCTAGTATCAGTCCGCTAAGTGTATTGTATTCATATTTAGAATATAAATCGCCTTTTTTGAAATAAGTAAGGAAATCATAGAATGAGCATTGTCCGTCTACAAGGCAGCTGCCATCCTGTCGCTGCACGATGTCGGGTTCTTCATGCGGGTCGAGGATTGTTCCTACCAATGCTTCCAGAATATCTTTAAGGGTGACGATACCGCGTACGATACCGAATTCGTCACAAACAAGGGCGTATTGTACATGCTTCATCTTCATTTCTTCCAAAGCGCTGTAGACTTCCATGTTTTCGTAAAAATAATGGACGGGACGTACTACCTGCATAATATCAAAATCGGGGTCTTCTATTTTTCCGAACATATCCTTCAGGTGCACAATACCTTCCACATGATCCAGATCCTTATTACCTACAGGATATTTGTCGAATGGATTATTCTGTATAATCCCGATTATTTCCTGATTGGTCATATCGGTATCTATCCATACTATTTCCCCCCGGTAAGTCATAATAGATTCCAGATCCCTGTCGCCCAATGTGAAAACACGTTCTACTATATCCTGTTCTACCTCCTGAACTTCGCCCCCTTCGGTTCCTTCCTGAATCATTGACTTTATCTCTTCTTCCGTCACTTTTGTGTCCGAATTTTTAATGCCCAGAAGGTTAAATATCAGAGAGGTGCTTTTAGAGAGAACCCATACAAAAGGAGATGCGACTATAGAGAGATAGTGCATGGGGCGGGCTATAAATTTGGCTATCTTTTCGGCGGCACTTAAACCGATCCTTTTAGGAACCAATTCACCGAAGACAATTGTAAAATAGGTAACCACAATAACAATGCTCACCTTTGAAACGGTCAGAACATACTGCTGAGGAATGCCTGTATTACTTAGTACCTTGGCAAAATCATCAGCTAATACATCTCCCGAATAAAGACCGGTCAGGATTCCGATTAAGGTAATCCCAACCTGCACAGTAGATAAGAACCGGTTGGGGTTATTAGCCAGATTTACAGCAGACTGGGCAGATTTGTTTCCTCGTTTGGCTTCATTATTCAAACTGGACTTACGGGCAGACACAACTGCTATTTCGGACATTGAGAAAATACCATTCAATAGTATTAATGCAACGATTATTGCGATTTCCATATATATTCTTTATTGATACCGTAAAGATATTGGCTATCGCTATTTTTTCCAAATTAAGAAAAAGGAATATTTGTTAATCCTCCATTATTAAATCGTTCAGAAATTCGCTCAATGGCTGCATCAGTTTATACATGTCTTTGATGTATGGTATCAGGTTGTCACTGAATAGCATTTCAGCAGGGATTGGCTTGTAGGCATAAAAATGCTTCAATTTCAGATATTCGGCTGCGGGATGGTTTTTGTCGAATCCATTGGGTACACGCTGCAAGGCGTCCTCGTCGCGGTAAAGATCTCCTATCTCCTTTTTGAAGCGCTTTTCGTTGAGTATTTCCTGAAACAGTTCGAAGTCGTCATATATACCTCTTCTTACTTTTTTTAATTGATCAGGCATCAGCATATAATGCCCGCACGAAATAAAACTTTCCTCCGGGTCGATATGCAGGTAATAACCTGACGATTTATCAAGTGTGCGTGGACGGAATACTGCCCCGAAATGCGTTTTGTAAGGAGACTTATCTGTAGAAAAACGCACATCCCTATAGATGCGGAAGATACATTTTTTCGGCTCCAGCAATCCTATTTCAGGGTCGAATGTGGCTATTGCCTGTATTGTCTGTCCTACCAGTTTTTCATAGTCGGCACGTGCTCTTTCATACCATTTTTTGTTTTCGGTAAACCATTCGCGATAGTTGTTTTCCTTAAGTGCGGCGAGGAAATCCAGTGTATCCTTTTTTAGCATGTTTATATTGTTTTCGTTTTTTAGTTTGTCGAATTGTTGTCATTTTTTTACAATGTGAAGATACTTAATTTTTTCTATAGCAAATATTATGAACGATAGAAAATTTTAGAAAAACGGATATCCTTGTTAACATATAATTCATCAGAATTTTTTTGTGATTTTAACAGCTATTTACGGGCTATTTGTGTGATATTTTTAAAATTAACTTAAAATAATTATTTAAATGATGAACTTTTATTAAAAATCGATGTTGTAATATTAACAAACGATGCCCAATTTGCCTTCTTACTAAATCTATTGAGATTTAGACTGTATTTAGAAATAGCTTTAACAAATCATATTGAGAGTTTTCGTAACATAATATTGAATTATTATATTAAATAATATTCGGGAAAGGAAATTCCCATTTCAAATATGAAATATATGAATGCATTCTATATAGTTACTAGAGTACTAATCTAAAAACATTACTACTATGGCAGACATCGATAAAATGATGTTACAGTCTATTTATGACACGTTGTTTAGTGCCTATGCTGATCCGCCTGCAGACCTCAAGCTACAGGGAACAAGCCAGAACCAAAACATATACTTGTCGCTAAACTGGCCCGGACAAGCTATTGATCTCGAATCTTTTGCCAATCCTCAATCGCCGGCAAATCCTAATGGAAGTGAAAAATCTGTACAAAATTTCTCGCAATTGGTAGACCGCTTGTTTAGTATCAATCCTATTACTGCCGAAAACGGACACACTCTGTCGAAGGGTATTTACCCCTTGACTGTTAAGGCAACGGTAACACCACCACCTATTGACGAGTATGCAAAAAAGAGATATGAAGAAGCGTATAATTTTTTGCATGCAGATGGTACGGACTTTGACGGTGAAGGAAAACCTATCACCGTAAAGGTAGACTCTCCGGTTTATACTAACTATAAGCGTAAGATGGATGCATATAATGATGCATTGACCAGTTTGATAGCTGCTTATTTCGCCCTTGATATGAGTAAGCCGGCAGATCAAAAACAATGGAGCTTATTAGGCCCAAGGTATATATCGAAGGCAGACTCTGCTTATCAGGACTGGACTAATGCCCAGAAAGCCAGGGTCGAAGATATGCTGGCAGTTGAAGCTCAGTATATAAACAATCAGGTCGGTCAGGTATTTAATAATGCGCAATTGCAATATGATAAATATCAGCGAGGAGATATATCCGACCCGAATAGTGTATACTATCCGGCTTATGCGATACCAGCCAACTGGTTTGCTCCGAGTGCCGCCAGTACATGGACATCAGTGACTCTGGATTCTAAAACTCTGAAGACTAATGAACATTCCGATTTCTCAAAAATCAGTGCAGGTGGTAATGCCAGTTGGGGATTATGGCATGTAGGCGGTAGTTTCGATAAAGAAGACTCACATGTATCGATGAGTAAACAGACAACAAATCTGACAGTGTCATTTAAGTTTACCCGTGTGCAGATCAATCGTCCGTGGTACAATCACTTGCTGTATTCTATCAAAGGATGGTCGCTTGGGAATGCATATAAAAAAGGAGGATTATCCAGTGGAACAAGAAATCAACCACTCAACACACCTTTCCCTATGTTGCCAACCAGTTTTATTGCTGTAAGGGATTTGTCCGTAAAAGCAGATTTCTCGAAAGAGGATTCAGAGCTGATAACAAGCAAACTGAAAACGAAGGCTTCTTTCGGATGGGGACCATTCGCTATCAGTGGGGGATACGAGCATGGTAGTAGCGATAAGAAATTTGCATCCTCTTTTGACGGAAAAACGCTTAAAAATGAAGGTTTGCAGATTATAGGATGGCTAAGTACTATTGTGCCGGAATGTCCACCACAATAAATAACTGAATAAGGGGGCAGGGGATGGGATATATATCCTCTGCTACCTCTTTTTACCTTAATGATATATACATAAATGAATCCAATCATAAAAGACTCTAACGTACAGCGAGCCCTGAGGGCTCTGCTCATCGACGGGTTTATAACCCAGTCATTTATGGGTACGGCAGGCGATCAGATTAAATATCTGTTCTCATGGCCTCCCGATGTTCTGGAAGAATCGCAGTATGCTAATCCCTGGTCGGTAAATAATCCGGATGGAAGCCAAATCGCTATAGAAAATATCTCGTCACTGGTAGATACTATTCCGATGTGGAGTGATAACTATTTTCCATCCAACAACACGGTAGAAAGCGTTTACCGTAATTTGATCTTGCCTGCTCAACCTGTGCGTAGTACAAAAACGGCGGTAAGCAATGGGAGTGCAGATGGGATGCTATCTGATGAAGAGTTTGAAGAAATAAAAAATCAGCTGCCGGAAATGAAACCGGACGATTCGGAGCGTATCAAATCGGTGGAAAGGGCTAAGGAAAAGATTAAATCGCTGACCATATCCGGTATCGTAGGCACAAAACAAATAGAACAGATAGAAACTGAGAATGAAGACCTGGTAAAAAGAGGAAAATTGAAGTTATATACATCGGGCGGTGGTACTACCCTGCCTGTTGAACGGGTCTTGTTATATGCAAACTCTTTGGTGGCCAGGCTGGAAAAGAGCAGCGTAAATAATCCTATGCTTACTTATTGCCCGTCAAATATATTACCACTTCATTTTGCTTCACCAGCTGATGTTTCTTTCAATTGGGCAGATACTTCCTTTACTTGCATGAGTGAGGATAATGAACAGGTAGATATAAGCCTGAAATTTACACGGGCCGATATAGAAAGACCCTGGATTGTAGATTATCTTTTTAGTATGAGGGGGTGGACAATACCGGGACAAAGTCCGGGTTGGCTATCTAATGGTTCATCTATGAATAATACAGGATTGTTTCCTCTGCTTACACTTTCTTTTATTTTATGCAGGGATTTTTCTATAAGGGCGAAAAATCAGACACTTTTTCAGATGAATGGGTTGCAGATACTTGCTCGATGCTGTAAATTGATGCCGGCTATGCCTGCGGGATAAAACGGGCCGTAAAGCAATGCTTATTCGGATAAACAAATAAAAGTATATCATTAATATAAAAAGGATTCTGTAGCGCAAGAAGAAAATAAACAGAGAATATCTCAAGTTTAATGTATGCAAAAATAAGTTTTATTTTGTTATTCAACTTAATAATAACCGGCCTTTTACCTTTGCTATAATGGCATTTTCCATACATTTATCCGTTAAACGATAAAATGATACCGCTATGGAACTTTTAAAATCTAAAAGACTACTTATCCTGAGTTTTTTTCTTCTCGTTTTCGCAGTTGCTTATTCTCAAAAAAAGGATGACGACAGAGTATATTGGAATGATAGACAAAAGCTGATTGTTGATGATTTTGGTATCAAAACAAAGAATCTGGAAAGCGGAGCCACTTCGGCAGATTTCGCTATCGACTATGAGGTGAGCCGTTTTAACTTTGTCAGTAAGAATTTCAATAAAAATGTTCGTAATTATATGGTTAAATCGACTTCCCAGATTGATACTACCGGTAATGTACAACAATATTTACTTTACCAGCAAACGCTTTTCGATTTGAGTGAAGTGTATGCCCGTGAACTCCGAAAAGCGCTAAAAGAAAATCGAAAATTGTTGATCTCGGGAACTAAGGTTGCTGATGAGCTGAACTGGAAAGTGATGTCGGAATTTCTCGACCGCAGAAGCAAATATACTCAGGAAACCAATTCGGCTGGTGATCCGGTTAAGCAAAAAGAATGGGAAGATCAGATTGCCTATGAACTGAATGAGCTGAAAGACTACATTTACGGAAAATAGAAAGTTCATAATCAAAAGCCGTAATAAAAAAGAAAACATTAACGGACTCAGGTAAACATTAAGATGTATATTGCTGTTTTATAGTAGATAAGTAACTCATTGCTCAAAAAAAAGACAGCTATGCATATTTTTATTACCGGAGGCACAGGGCTGATTGGTACAGCTTTGGTTAAGACACTCATCAGGCAAGGCCATGATGTTATGGTTCTGAGCCGTAATCCGCTTAAGGCTGAGAAGAAGCTCGAGAAACAGGCAAAATTTTGTACATCATTGCAAGCTATGAAGTCTCTTGATGGGTACGATGCTGTCATAAATCTGGCGGGAGAGCCTATTATCGGGAAACGCTGGACTAAAAAGCAGAAAGAGCGTTTGTGTAATAGCCGCTGGAATATAACCCGTCGGCTCACAGAGTTGATAAAAGCCAGTGACAGACCTCCTAAAGTATTTATATCCGGTTCGGCTATCGGGTATTATGGTGCGCAGGATAATAATAATATTTTGACTGAGAAGTCAGGGTTTAACGATGAATTTACTCATCAATTATGCAAAAAATGGGAAGAATTGGCATTGGCAGCTCAAAGCGACAAGACGAGGGTCTGCATATCGCGTACGGGGGTCGTTCTATCAAAGGAGGGTGGGATGTTGGCTATCCTTACTTTGCCTTTTCGTCTGGGCTTGGGATGTACTCTCGGTAAAGGGAGTCAGTATATATCATGGATACATATACAGGATATGGTGAATGCCATTATTTACCTGATGGATATGCCCGAAGCTCAGGGTATATTTAATCTTACAGCTCCCAATCCGGTGACAAATAAGCGTTTTTCCAATATATTGTCAGCTACCCTCTATCGACCACGTATATTTCGCATGCCTGCATTTATAATGAAACTTGTTATGAGCGAAGCGGCCACGATGGTAGTAGATGGTCAGCGGGCAATTCCTCAGCATCTTTCCGATCTGCATTATCGTTTTATTTTCGAACATTTGGATGAGGCATTGAGCGCATTGTTGAAAGGAAGAAAGTACAAAAAACAGCTTGTCGGGTCCGGTTCTCAGAAGGGTATAAATGGTTAATTGCCATTTATTGAATATATGATTTATTTCATACCTTACATTCCTTTTTTTCCTGTTAAGATATTACATTTGTAGGCAATTAAGTAAAAGTAAGTATTTAATGATAGTCTTAGAATCTCTGACTAGTCATTAGGTTTAACTTAATGAATCAATGAATTGGTCTGCGACCTTAATAACTACAAATAAAGATGATATACAGTTTTGCGAACGATTATGCAGAAGGGTGCCATCCCTCTATATTAGAGGCTTTGACAAGAAGTAATTATTCTCAGCAACCCGGATATGGCGACGATGAATATAGCCGCAATGCTGAAAGAATGATCAGGGAATTGACCGATAGTGATGCCGATGTACATATGATTTCGGGAGGGACTTTGGCTAACCTTACAGTGCTAGGCTCTATCCTTCGCCCATTCGAATCGGTGGTCGCTGCCACCACAGGGCATATTTATGTAAATGAAGCCGGAGCTATAGAGGCTACCGGACACAAGGTTGAGGCAGCTCCCACAAGTAACGGGAAATTATATCCTGCAGATATAAAACCGTTTCTGAACAAAATAAGAGGACACCATGTGGTGCGTACGAGGGTCGTATATATTTCAAATTCCACGGAGCTCGGGACAGTGTATACAAGACAGGAACTGACTGATTTATATACATTTTGTAAGGCTAATGATCTTATCTTATTTATGGATGGAGCCAGATTGCCGATGGCTTTGACTGCCCCCTCTAATGATATGACTTTGGCAGATATAGCAGCGCTGACCGATGTGTTTTATATTGGAGGTACTAAATGCGGAGCATTACTTGGAGAGGCCGTTGTGATAACAAATCCTGAATTGAAGAAAGATTTCAAATTTCATCTCAAGCAGCGGGGGGCACTTACCGCAAAAGGCCGGGCAATGGGAATACAGTTCGATAAGCTACTGCGGGACAATCTAATATTTAATCTGGCAGACCATGCCAATCGTATGGCCGCAAAGATGGCGGCCGCATTCAAAGCGAAAGGATTTTCTTTACTTATCGATTCAGATACGAACCAGATATTTCCAATATTGCCAAACGAATTATTAAAGCATATGCAGGATAATTACGGGTGCCTGGTATGGAGTATTGTAGACGAAAAGCAAACGGCTGTACGGTTTATTACCTCATGGGTTACTCCGGAGGCTATAGTAGATGAATTTGTTGAAAAACTGAGAATGAAAGGTGGGTTATCCTGACTTATATAAAACGAAAAAGTCCGCAACATCACATCGCTGACTTTCCCAACCTTAACACAAACTTTACAAAACTACACAAACATAAAACCATTATAGAGGTAAAATGTTCGCTGCATATTTCGATTTAACAGTGTTAAAATATTGGGG
The DNA here is from genome assembly GCF_000213555.1 of Dysgonomonas gadei ATCC BAA-286. Lineage (GTDB taxonomy): Bacteria > Bacteroidota > Bacteroidia > Bacteroidales > Dysgonomonadaceae > Dysgonomonas > Dysgonomonas gadei. The sequence goes on along the minus strand of NZ_GL891982.1, from coordinate 186,791 downwards.
AGTTATTATTGTGCTGTAAATCAGATATTCGTTAAAGAAGGTTGTTTTTGTTTTTAATTTCTGTTAACATTACATGGTGTTTTAATGGGAAAATTTAGAAGTGAATTTTCAACCTGCGATCAAATTTATCCATTAATTTATACACGTGTTTTCCCAAAATACGTTCTTGCTCTTTTTTCGAGTTTTGTTCCATTTCAGCATAAATCGCTGCTGTATTTTTTGTATAGGCATAATCATATTGCCGGCTATTTATCTGTATAAGTATAAAGATAAAAGTAAGAAATAGGACTGTTGAGGTAATTATCTTTGATTTATCCCTCAGGATTTTGAATGCAGGGAAAGTAAGATTAATGATAATACAGCATACGATGAGCAGAAATATATCATAATTGTTCCACCACCATATCTTTCCATATCCCCCGGTATAGTTTTCCCCCGGCCACCAAAGCGCTATACCTCCCCAAGCCGAAGCGGGAGTAGGCAGGTCTCCGGCCAGATGTGCCCAGAAGCCCAGAACAAAGGCTATAAAGTAAATTGCATGGTTTTTCATAAAACCGGTAAAGTGTATATCTGTTTTCTTTAATGATTTCTGTATAAGATAAATGCTAACAATAAGCAGTATTCCTAGAATGATACTGGCCGGCAACGAGTGAAAGAATGCATGATGCGAATACCAGAATTTACTGCTATAGACAACTTTACCTGTGTCAGAGAGCCCGAAGAATTCACCCAATGTAGTATCGAAACGCGACCACATACTGATGGCATCTATATCGGGGAGTATACCGCCAATAGTACCAAGCAATATTATTTTTGCTTTTCTTAAGGGTGTCGTCTTAACGAAGGTTGAAGCACAGGTTGCTACAGCTGCTCCGGATAAGGCGTGGGTAAGTATATCCATAGGGTGGGGTAGTTATTCGGGTTGAGTTGGTACTGATATTTTGCTTACACGGTCATTTATGCTTTCTATCAGGGCCTCTTTGTTTGCCAGCGATAAGAAACTGTTTATATAGCCCAGTGGTACGGGTATTTCATCGTTACTCTCTATAATAACCGTAGAGCCTGTCAATCTATTCTTTTTTATGTATGCCCTGCCTATATTTGCATATGCCACATAGTTTTTGTGTATTTGCATTTGTCCCTTCATTTCGGAGAAAAACAGGCCATCGTCCGCAAGACGGGCTATTTCTATTTTCTTGAAAAGGTTGGCATAAGCTCTTATTCCAAACAATATTGTTATTATTACAAATAATAAGGAAATAAGTACCAATCCTGCTATAGATCCAATTGTACTGTCTTCTGCCCACTCGATACGGACTGCTTTGATCCCGTCAGAAATGAAAAGAAATGAAAAGATAATAAAGACACATGTGATGAGTAAAAAGATAGTACCGAAAATATAATCCTGCCTTTTGTTCGAATAGTATACTATGTCGGTTTTTCTTTTTTGCATTGGTAATAGGTTTGTATGATGATTTTTCAAATATACGATAAATGTTTTATCGGTGTATATCGCAATTTGAATATAAGCTTATATATAGAGTGATATATGGCCGGATTCCATAATTTACTCTAAACTTTCTTTCCAGGCAATCACGAAGTTATGTACAAAGTAGGACTTGAACCCGTATTTTTTTATGAAAGAAGATAAAATAGAATCATCTGAGTTATATATAAAATTATCTATACAATACCTCGTGCTTTATTGCTGGTATTCCGAACCTCATGGCGTTGATAAGAGAGCGCTGTGTGCTGAAAAAAGATGTTTGTTCCATTTCATTACATTGAGTGATGAGAGTTGTGTATCTGGTAAGGGATTCGATCCATTCCTTTTTTTGTGCGCAAAACACCGGATTGTGGGTGGTTGCCAGTTCTGATTGCGGGGACCAAAAACTAATGGATACTTTGTCTCCATATTCAGCATATAAATAACTGGGCTCTATGTCTATAGCAGATAGGTAGATGCGTATTTTAGCTCCACTGCTGCCTGTCCCCGTTCGTACCATATGTTCCATCCGGTCTACGGCCTGTAATAATCCTTGTTGTAAATCAATCAGGTCGTTGCTGTTGAGCAAACCACGCCTGCGGAAATAATCGATTTCCTTTATCATGTAAAGAAATATATTTTCGTCTAATATCAAGATCTTCTCGCCGGTCAGTAAGTTATCATTAATTATATATTGTCGATGTTTTTCATATACTATATCCGGAACGGTAAAGTTGCTAAAGTCACAATCCAAATCGCCTTTCAGTGCATTTACACACCATTTATAATAGTAGAACTTTGATAGGATTTTCTGTGTTAGCGTAAAACAAAATGGAAGTCTGTTCAATACAAAATACATTTTGAATGTACCGGATTTTTGAAGTTTCCACATGATTTCTATATTATCCTGCAGAATTTCCAAAAAAACATTTTCCGGTTTTGCCGATGGGTGCATCTTCAGATCAAAGTACACCGTATCTGTATTTTTTAATCCGATAAGCTTATCTATCGACAAGTCCAAATCCTGTGCAACTATACAAATCTCCTCAAACGAGAAAGGTACTTCGCTTCTGAGCCGGCGGTAAACTGATTCGCGGCTCAAATCGAGAGTGTCCGTTAAATAGTGCGCAAGTTCTTTAGCTTGAGGAAAGTATGAGTTAAAAACAGATACGATTTTTTTATTAAAATCATTTTTCATATAATCAATTGTCTTTTTGCCCAGACCGATTAATACTTAGTATCTTTAACTAGCTATAAAATTACGAAAATTATTTGTATTAGGGCTTAAAACTGCCTGAAAAAGTCCCTGGTGGAGAAGGTGTTTCAAAAAGTGACTCCGTATATATGTGTTGTTTGCATAAAAGGATGCAAAAAAACTTCCGGTTTTATCCGGAAGGCCTTAATGCTTAACTTATGCTTAGTTGTTTATTTACTTACAAAATTATTTATAATCTTTCAGTATTTCCTGTAGCCGTTTACGTGCAAAAAATATCCGGCTTTTAACCGTACCTAGTGGCAGGTTTAATGATTTAGCTATTTCATCATATTTGAAGCCTGTAAAATACATAGAAAAAGGTGTTTTGTAATCGTCATTGAAAGTGTCCAGTACATTCATTATTTCATGGTACGTAAAAGAGCCTTCCGGTGAGTCGAAGCCGGATTGCTGAGGCATATTTAATTGATATAGGCTCTCGGAGTTGTCCAAAACCGTTTGTGTGCGTACTACACGGCGATAGTTGTTTATAAACAGATTGTGCATTATAGTAAAAACCCATCCTTTGAAATTGACATTATCGTAATATTTGTCTATATTACTCAAGGCTTTCAGTGTAGTTTCTTGAGTAAGATCTTTAGCCTCATCTCGGTTAGTCGTCAGGGTTAATGCGTAGTTTAGCATGTTGCTTTGCATCTGTACCAAGTCGTGTTCCAGTGTTTGTTTGCTAGTTTTCATTACTCTTCAGTTTTTGTAAATGTTTTATAATTTTTTGTTCTTGACTTTGCAAAGATATATGTTTTTTCACAACTGATTGCATAAACAACTAAAAAATATCATTCAAATGTTAAAATTTGATATAAATAAATTGTTAGTAATCAATAAATAAAATCAATAGATATCATAATTAACATTTGAGTGTGACTTGATGTTGTTGATTGAGTTAATTAACATACTGTTTTGTCTTATTTTGCTCTGTTTTCGTGAAAGTGTAATGAATTAACTTAAAATGACAGAACAAGTGATTGAGAATTTTTGTTCTTTTAATGCGTTTTATTTGATAATTACTGAAAGATAAGTTGATACAGGTTTATTAGAAAGTTTAATCTTTATAGAACAGCTTTTTCAATTTTTTTTTGTTGGAGCAGTTAAGGAGGTAATCTGTATTAATCGTAACTTTGGTTATTTAATATATAAAGGAAATACTTAATCGTGAATAATTTGTCAAAACACAACAAGAAATATACAGCTATATTATTATTTATCTTTTCGATATCGCAGTTATTGCTGCCTGTAATCTTGTCGGCACAGACAGGAGGGACTAATAATGATACGATTCCGTTATATTCGGGTGATACAATACGGAAATCCATTTATTCGCAGCAGAAGAAAAATAGAAATTGCGTCTATGACTTTGTTTGGGGAAAACATTACAGGGAGTTATATACTATTCCTGTTTCGGTAGGTTCATCTACCCTGAATTCCCTTTTTGGAACCCTCGAAGTAACGGGGCAGGCACCGGAATTTCACGGGCTTTATATGGTTGATAAACGTGGCAGGAATTATCTGGTGAAGCCTTTAAGCGGTTCGTCAAGTTTTCTCCAATCCGAGTTCTTTCAGGAAATGTATAATAAAAACGACTTTAAAGACACATATCTTGATAGTTTTATAGGAGATGCATATACTATTGTAAATCCATATACATTTATAGCTTCCGACTACATGGCTAAAGTTTTGGATTTGAATTCAAATAATCCACGCCTTTATTATATTGCCCGTAACGCTACGTCAGATACTATTATTGATGGTACGGAGATTCAGGATAAGCTTGTAAGCATAATGAATGTCCCTGATCTTGCCATAAGAAAAGATATCATTAGTACGGGTGATTTACTGAAAAAATTGCAGGACGATAAGTCTCACGTTGTAGATCAGGACCTTTATATCCGTGAACGTTTATTTGATATGCTGATAGGAGATTGGAACAAAACACCTGAGAACTGGAACTGGCAGAGAAGTGTAGCGGATAATAAGATTGTGTATAAGCCTATTGTTATAGATCGCAGCCATGCTTTTATGAAAGTAGATGGCTTGCTGACAGGCCAAATGTTGAGCGTGCTTTCCCTCGGTTTTATATCTGACTATAAAGATCACATAAGTAATCTGAAAAAATTCAATAAATTGGGCTTTACGCTTGATGTGGCTCTGACTGCCCAAAGTGGACGGAAAGACTGGCTCCGGCAGGCGCAATATCTGAAAAATATATTGACCGACAGTGTGGTTGATTATGCTTTTGCCCGATTGCCTAAAGAAATACATTGCGAGGAAATAAATAAGATCAGGCAAAAATTGAAAAAACGAAGAGATAACCTCAATGTGATTGCAATGGAATATTATAAAGAATTGCAATTCAATCCTGTAATAACCGGTACGAATAATAACGATAAGTTTATAATAAATAAATTTCATCGCGACAGTATACAGGTCGATATATATAACAGAAATACCGGTAAACTTGTATTCAGGCACAGATACACGAAAAGAAACTCAAAAGAAATATGGTTGTATGGCTTGACCGGAGACGATAACTTTGAAGTGAAGGGAGATAAAAGAAATAAGATACCATTGTATGTCCTGGGAGGAAAAGGTGATAACAGATATAGTATGCAACCTGAGAGTAAAATAAAAATACTTGGATATAAATCTCAAAAACAGGCATTGGACTCTGTAAAGGATGCCAAGGTGGTCATTACAGACAATGATAAGATACATGATTATGATTATGAAAAGACGCGCTATAATAGTATTTCGTTCAGCCCGTGGGGGGTATATGACTCTGACTGGGGCTTGAGTTTGGGTAGTTTCGTGACATATACCCGTTACGGACTTAAACGCTCCCCTTTTTCGTATCAGCACCGTATAGGCTATAACTATTTGAAAGGATTTATGTATAAAGGTATTTTCCCGATGTACGACGATCGCAAAAGTATTTATCTGGATGCCTTTGTCGGTTCTCCGACAAACTTCTCTAACTTCTTTGGATTTGGGAACAATACAGATGGATTTAAAGATGAAAAGAAAGTATATAATCGTGTGAAGGTAGGGCAGTATTCATTGACACCATCCTTTCATTATACGCTGGAGAAAGATCATCAGCTCATATTATCAACCTCATTCGAAATATTCAAAGTAAAAGAGGTCGACGGCAGATATATCAATGAATACTACAATAATGACTATTCTATATTCGATACCCGTTACTTTGCAGATTTGAGTGTGTCGTATGAAATGGATAAGAAGGTTTCCGATATTATTCCCACTTTTACCGGGTCACTTACTGCCGGATGGAAGATGAATATCCTTCACCCGGAACGCAATTTTCCTTATGCAGAACTCGATATGGCGCTCAATGTTAAGCTTACCGACAGGATTACCTGGGCCACGAATCTGAAAGGTAAAGCCATTTTTAATGATAAGTATGAGTTTTATCAATCAGCTTCTACCGAGTTGCGTGGATACCGTGATAGCCGGTTTATCGGCAGGCAATCTTATTATCAGTATTCAGATCTACGCATAGATATGGGGAAAATAAAGAATCCGTTTACTCCCCTTAAATATGGTTTGTTCGCCGGATTCGATTTTGGCCGGGTGTGGTATCCGCACGAATCTTCAAAAAAATGGCATGCCTCTTATGGTGGGGGTGCCTGGGTAACCATAATTAATAAAATAACCACTAAATATTCATGGTTTGGTTCGGGAGACGATTTCCGGTTTATGTTTGGTTTAGGAATGGGATTTTGATATCTTTGGGTAAATAAAGATATAACCATGAAAACACTGGGATCAAAAGGTATAAAGTACCTGAAAATACTACATCTTCTTCTAGCTATTATGTGGATTGGCGGAGCATTGGCAATGTCGGTTCTTGCTTTGACAGGTAAGCCTGAAACGGGTGATGAGCTGTATATGTTCTCGCGTATGCTGCAAGTAATAGACGATTACCTGATTATTCCCGGTGCGATGGGAAATATTCTTATCGGTATCATTTATGGTATATGGACAAAATGGGGGTTTTTCAAACATCGTTGGTTGACTGTGAAATGGATACTGACTATTGCTCAGGTGTTATTCGGTACATTTGTATTAGGCCCTTGGATAAATGGAAATGTAACTCTGGCGCAGACCCTCGGACCGGATATACTTTCCAGCGCCGACTATTTTAATAATCTCCAAATGACACGTGTATGGGGAACAATACAAACTACGATATTACTTAGTTTTATTATAATATCTGTATTGAAACCTTGGAAGAAGATGGTCGACGGAACAGGTGAGAAATAGGTTTCTTATGCATCCGGATAACCAGGAATAAACATCCCGATTTGAATGAACACTTATCTAATATAACGATTTATGTACAAATTGACTTTTTTATTATTCTTTATTTCGGTCTCTCTTTTTGCCCAGAATATAGAGCAGACATACCGTAACCCGGTCATTGCAGGTGACTTACCAGATCCTACGGTGATTCGTGTAGGTGACAATTATTATGCGGCAGGGACAACCTCCGAATTTGTACCCGGCTATCCTTTGTTTCACTCCAAAGACCTTGTTAACTGGGAACGTATAGGTGCTGTGTTTAATGAGCATCCGGCTTGGATTAAAGGTGACTGCTGGGCTCCGGAATTGTACTACAACAACGGTACATATTTTGTCTATTACACTGCTCGTAAGAAAAGTGACAACATATCGTGCATAGGTGTAGCTACAACAAAAGATATTACAAAAGGATTTACCGATCATGGACCGCTTATAGAATGGGGAAAGGAAGCGATAGATGCCTATATATTCAAAGATGATGACGGAAAGCTTTATATCACATGGAAAGCTTACGGTCTCGAAGAGCGTCCGATAGAGATACTGGCATCGGAGTTGTCGTCAGACGGCCTGTCACTTAAAGGAGAGCATTTTACGCTCACCGATCACACCAAAGGCTGGATCGGGCGTGGTGATGAAGGGCAATGTATTGTGAAACGTAATGGTTACTATTACCATTTTTATTCTATCGGTGGATGCTGTGACAATCGTTGCGATTACCGGGTACATGTTGCCCGTGCAAAAAGCCTCAGGGGAGAATGGGAACAATATGAGCCTGACGCGATACTGCAAGGGGGTAAAGACTGGCGGTGTTCGGGACATGGTACACTCGTACAGACTCCCGATAACAGATATTTTTACCTCTATCACGCGTACAATGCTTACGATTTCGAATATGTAGGCCGTCAGGCACTTTTAGACGAGCTTGTATGGAATAATGTTACAGGATGGCCTTATTTCAAATATGGCGATACCCCTACAGCCCAGGCGCCGGTTCCGTTCAAAGGGACTGTGCAAAAGAGGAATATAGATTTCTATGACGATTTTACTATTGCAGACGAGGAAAAAGATAAATATTGGCAATGGGATATGTATTTATCCAAACCGCTGACAGAGAAGGCTGACGGCTCACTGACCGTAACAAATAATAAGGAAGGCCTTGTCTTTCGTGGAATAAATGCACAGACAGGTAATTATACTATGACTACGAAGGTAAATGCTGCAGGTTCCAACTTTAAAGGATTGACTATATATGGAGGATTTGAAAATCTCTATGCGTGGGGTGTTGAAGGCAAAGATATAAAGTTGTTCAAACTGGAGAAAGGGCAGAAAACAGAGCTGTATTCAGCCCCATTCGGCAACTACCAATCTATAATGCTAAAAGCTGAAGCTATAAATGCCAGACTATACCGTTTCTATTGGTCGGTGGACGAAACGGAGTGGCATATATTTCCGTCCGGTAATCAACGCGTAGATATAACAGGGCTGCCTCAATGGGGACGTGGATTACGTGTCGGCCTGCTTACCGAAAATAATGGAAAGGATAATAAAGCCGTATTCGGATACTTTAATGTGGAAAATAAATACTAAGAAGCTATTTAGATTTTATTGACGCATTGTAGATTGTACGGGTGAATGAATATTACTCCTGAAAAATAGGATATTAATTTTTAATTGATTATTTAGGCAATGAGCCAGGGCAGATTTTAAAGGAGTCTGCCTTTTTTATAAACATCTTATAATGAGTCGTATGTGTTGATTTTTTGAAGGTGCGCGATTATTATAATATGCTCTGTTTTCGTACAGGAAATATTTCTGTGAAAAATTTTATTTCCAGTCATTTTTTTTCTGATAAAATGTGATTTACATTGTTGTGTTTATTCATATATTTGCTGCCAGAGAGTTTGAGTAAAATAACATATGAGCTTTAAAAGCGTTGTAAATGGCAAAAGACGGGCCATCATGCGTGGATTGACCAAAAATATAGGTCGTTCTGCGCTTAATAGGGATGCCCATGGTATATCTGATTCTGATATTAGAAGAGTTTTAATCTCAAGACCAAACAGCCGGTTGGGAAATCAATTGTTGATAACTCCTTTGGTACAGGAAATCTCCAATACATTTCCAAATTGTAAGATTGATCTGTTTGTAAGAGGAAACATTTCTTTTATTTTGTTTGAGAATTATGAATGCATCGAGCGGATAATCAGGTTGCCCAGAAAACCCTTCAAAGAACTATTTAAATACATTAAAGTCTGGTTTTCTTTAGAAAGGTATAACTATGATATCGTAATTAATGTAGATAAAAATTCTTCGTCGGGGAGGTTGTCCACACAGTTTTCTAATGCCCGCTTTAAATTTTTCAATGATTTGGAAGAAGATCTTCTGGCAAAGTATGAAGATTACGAACATATGGCTAAGTTTCCGGTATATAATTTCCGGCGAAATCTTATCCGGTTAGGATTCACGGGAATAGACTTAGATAACCCGATGCCCGTTCTGAATATAAAATTGAGTGCCGCTGAAGTTGCTACAGGAAAAGAAATTTTAGATAGTCTGGTAGATAAGAGCAAAAGAACAATATCTATCTATACCTTTGCTACAGGTGATAAATGTTATTCAAAAGATTGGTGGCTCAATGCTTATGGGAGACTTAAAGCCGAATATGGTGAAAAATACAATATTCTGGAAATTCTACCTATCGAGAATGTTTCACAAATAGACTTTCAGGCTCCATCATACTATAGCCGGGATATTCGTGAGATGACCGCTTTTATTAATAATACAGCGGTATTTATCGGCGCAGATAGTGGTATTATGCATTTGGCAAGCGCAGGACAAACTCCTGTTATAGGATTGTTTTCCGTTACAGATATAGAGAAGTATAAGCCCTATAATGAAGGAAGTGTGGCTATAGATACAAATACTATGGATATTGATGATATAGTTGCTGTCATCGATAAAATACTTGGAATAAAGGGATAAGCTGCTTTCCTTATCCGATTAAAAACAAAAAGCCGGAGATAGTAAATTCTCCGGCTTCTTTTGTTTTTATTAGAAGTATACTATTAGAAACTCCATTTGTTCGATGTTTTAGCCGTACCCGTTTTGCTTGATCCTCCTTTGTAATATTTCAACGCTTCAGGCAAGTCTTTTTGTATCTGTTTAATACGAGTGTCATCCGAAGGGTGGGTACTCATAAATTCTGGCGTGCTGCTTCCGTTCTGGGCCATACGTTGCCAGAATGCAGATGCGGCGCTAGGGTCGTATCCGGCCATAGCCATGAAGATAAGCCCCAGTTGGTCAGCTTCAAGTTCCTGCTTACGCGAATATGGTAACAGGATTCCATACTGAGCCCCTAATCCCAAGGCTGCAGCTGCTACTTGTTGCGTAACTGCAGATGTTCCACCAAGGGCAGCCCCGACAGCCGCAGTGCCATATTGTGCAGCCATCTGGTTGCTCATACGCTCGTTAGCATGTTTTGCAACGGCATGTGCTACCTCATGTCCTAATACAACGGCCAATCCGGTTTCGTTCTGAGTGTAAGGCAATATACCTTCATATACTACGATTTTTCCGCCGGGCATACAGAATGCATTTACATCAGTGCTTTTTACCAGATTAAACTCCCACGAGTAATCTTTTACCTGATCGGCATAGCCATTGTTTTTGAGATAAGTCTCTACGGCATTAGCTATATTCCGGCCCACTTTTTGCACCATGGCAGTATTGGTTTTATCCGTAGATATAGGAGCCGATTTTATAAATTCGTCGTATTGTTGCAGGCTAAGAGTCAGCACTTCGCTGTTCGAAACCAGGTTCAATTGCTTCCGTCCTGTTACCGGAACACTTCCGCATCCCGTAAAGAGTAATGTATAGCCAAGAACTAATATAAGACATTTCTTTACCATAATAGTTTGTTTAGTTTGATAGGTTATAATTATTTATTATTCTGTTCTTTCAGTAAATCCCTTATTTCTGTCAACAGGGTTTCTTCTTTAGTTGGGGCAGGAGGTGCCGCCGGTTCTTCCGCTTTCTTGGTTTGCAAAGCATTTATTCCTTTAATGGCAAAGAAAATAGCTGTTGCAATTATAACGAAGTCTAAGATAGTTTGAACAAAAGTACCATAGTTGATGCTTACTGCCGGAACATCACCAACGGCATCTTTAAGCACGAATTTCAAATCCGTAAAATTGACTCCTCCTAAGATAATTCCTATAGGAGGCATTATTATGTCACTCACCAGAGATGATACTATTTTACCAAAAGCTCCACCGACAATAACACCGACCGCCATATCCACCACGTTGCCGCGCATCATGAAATTCTTCAATTCTTTTAAAACCGCCATATCCTTTTTATATGTTTTAGTTTGTTAAATACTACAATTAAAATTAAAACACAAACTTAATATATTTTGTTTAATTTAATTTTAACGGTCGTCGGTTTATTTTCATCCGATATTGTGTAGCTTTCTATACATATACTATCGGGCAGGTTTATCATAAAAGGAATCACCTCCCGGTTAGGGGTAATGGCATCACCTTCATTTAGATTGAGAATGTATCCTTCCATCTGTATGGTGTCGTTATGTATATTGTAATCTATAGCCAGCATATCGCTTTGCACTTTAATATACATACTGACAGGTGCGCTAAGTCTTACTTTTTCTATAATCTCTTTATACTTTTCTCCGGAGAAGAATGTATTTTCGGGATCAGAGTTCAGAATGTTTTCAACAGGCTTGTAATGATGGCTTACAAAAAACAGCCCTTTATAAAAAGAATATACAAGGAATTCACTATTGGTTAGTGCATGTATATATATTTCAGCATCTTTATATTTTACTATTTTAGGAGGGAAGGGCAGCGATATCTGTTTATCGATATGTTCCCTTATTGCGTATTCCTGCTCATGGCTGGTCTTCATCGCCAACAGCATTTTTCCATTGGCATACTTTGATATTATGACCGGATAATGGATGTTATCACCTAAGGTTTCTATTAACCGGGACAAGGATGGCTCGTACAGAAACAACTTTTCGAAGTTATATCCCCTGTTTATATTTATTACTTCCGTAGCCTGAGGTGACACATAACTGTACAGGTCTGTATCGAAAGATTGCTTGTTATACTTCAATCTCCGGTACATCTGCCATCCGCCAATAAGAATAGTGATTATCAGAACAAATAAAATAACTATCTTTATCCTCCGTTTAGTCATAGATAAGTAAAAGAATGTATTCTTACAAAGATATATGAAAGCTTTAGTATTAAGAGAACTTAAATCTGTTTTTTGCTCCCCTGCGGGCGCTTTTTTTGCTTTGGCTTTTCTCTTAATAACAAGTGTGATGCTTTGGGCATTTCCAGGTAGATACAATTTTATCGATGGCGGATATGCGGATATGAGCCACTTCTTCGGCTTAGCGCCTGTCTTATTTGCTATATTGATACCTGCACTGACAATGCGTTTGTTTTCAGAAGAAAGGAAAACTAAAACTCTCGATATACTGAAGGCCAGGCCGGTAAAGGCTTCTACAATTTACTTTAGTAAGTTCCTGGCTACTTTTGTCTTTGTGCTGGTTACCCTTCTGCCTACTCTCATTTATGTCTATTCATTGTATCAGTTGTCGAATCCGGTAGGAAATATCGATTTAGCGAGTATCGCGGCATCATATATTTCTCTGATATTAATAGCTTTGGTATTTATTTCCATCGGATTATTGGGATCTGTGACCACAAAGAATCAGGTAGTTGCGCTTATCGTATCCGTTTCTCTCTGTTTATTTTCTTTTTATGGATTCGATCTGCTGTCGGGCTTCTTCTCTTTGGGAAAAATACAAGCCGTAACAGCTTCTTTCGGATTGGCGGAACATTATAAGTTGATGCAGCGGGGTGTGATAGAAGCCGGAGATCTGCTGATAGTGGCAAATTACCTGATTATATTCATACTCTTGTCTATCTTATATCTGAAACAGAATAAGCCGCGAATGCTAATTTCTTTGGCGTTGACGGTGCTGACTTTAAATATAGCATTTCTTTTTATCCCAAATTTCAGATTTGACTTTACGGCTGATAAGCGTTACACATTGAACGATTATACCAAAGATATACTGGAGCGGGTGGGGGACAAGAATCCTTTAACGGTGAATGTTTACCTGACAGGCGACTTAAATTATGGTTTTCAGCGTTTGAAAAATGCTACAACAGATTTGCTTTCAGATTTTAACCGATATGCCGACGATAATATCAATATCAGATATATAAACCCCTACGAAAGTGGTAAATCATTGGATGAGACATTTGAATCCTTTTCTTCAAACGGAATGACCGGTATCATGCTGAACGAAGTAGACCGTGAGGGGAAAGCCAGCAGGAAGATGATCTATCCTTACGCGCAGGTTACAAACGGGAGAGATACATTGGTGGTTTCCCTACTCAAAAATGTAGCTGGTAATACGGCTGAAGAAAACCTGAATGCATCTGTTGAAAGCCTGGAATTTGAATTTATTGATGCTATGCGTCTGTTGGATCAGGAGAATGTTAAGAACATAGCTTTTATAGAGGGGCATAATGAACTGCCCAGAACATATGTGTATGATGCAGAAGAATTATTGTCCAAATATTATTCTGTCAATCGTGGCGAAATAGGTGATAATATAGAGATACTGGACGACTTTGCGGCGATTGTTATTGCCGGCCCGCTATCAAAATATACCGAGGCCGAAAAGTATATTATCGACCAGTATATAATGAATGGAGGGAAGGTACTGTGGCTGATAGACGGTGTGTATTATTCGCATAAGGATCTGGCCCTGACCGGACAATCGGCTACAATGAAGAATGACGTAAATCTTGATAACCTGCTATTTACCTACGGGGTGCGTATAAACCCCGATCTGATACAGGACAGGCAATGCGTATCCACATATCTGGTTGCCGATGAAAAGACGCAGGCCGGGACGCTCTTGCCCAGTTTTTTTCAACCCCTGCTGATTCCTTCTCCAAACCATCCTGTAACTAAAAATATAAGAGATGTAAAAGCAGGTTTCGCCAATTCTATAGATGTGGTGAATAATTCGCCTGTCGTGAAGAAGAATGTATTGTTGACAAGTTCGGCAAATGCTCATTTACTACAGGTTCCTGAAATAATTGATTTTGATGTAGAACGTATACAGGATAAGCCGGATTATTTCAATCAGCCGTTTGTAGCTGTCGCGGTAAGCCTCGAAGGTGTGTTTACTTCGGCATTTATAAACCGTTTGGTACCCGATAGTGTACATGGTGTGAATAAAAGTATAGGTCAAAGTACACATACAAAAATGATAATTGTTTCATCTTCCGATATTATCAGTAACGATATACAGGGGCAAGGGCAAAGCTCCCGGGTATTGCCAATGGGATATGACAGGGTATCGGAGCAGCAATACGGGAACCGTGATTTTATCGTGAATGCCGTTAACTGGCTCACTGATGAGGATGGATTGATGTCGTTGCGCACAAAACAACAGAAACTCTATATATTGAATAAGAAAGAAGCCCTTGACAGCAGGGATAACTATATGGTGCAGAATATTGGGTTTCCTGTTTTGTTTATGGTTTTTCTTATGGGAATTATTTATATTTACAGGAAAAGAAAGTATGAAAAATAAGCTACTTTATAGTTGATTAAAATAGAATTGATTTATCTATAATAGTATGGCCGCTGGCCGCTAATTTATTGAAATATTGAATGGAAAGCGATAAACTGAAAAATAACAAAAAGTGTCAGGTTTGTCAAGTTTTTAGTTCCGTGGGGAGGTTATAGCATAATTGAAAAATGGGGAAAAACTGACAGATGAAAAAAACTGTGAAATGTGTCAAGTTTGTCAGGTTTTTAGAAAATAGTTATGGGTTAAAAGGTGGAAATTACCTGAATGAAAAATATGTATTCTCTGTTTATTGCTAACTGATAACCGTTTATCGCTAACATATATCCGCCAAATCTGAAAAATAACTAATTATTTGTTTGGTAAACCTATTTCTTTCTATATTTGTATATACACTTTTAGCATTAATAATGGACCATATAAAACAGCAGATAGAAGCTCTCAGAGAAGAGTTGAATAAACATAATCACGACTATTACGTACTGTCTTCACCTACAATATCTGATTTCGAATTTGATAAAAAATTAAAGGAATTATCTGAATTGGAAACCCTGCATCCGGAGTATTTCGATGCTAATTCACCGACTCAGCGTGTAGGTAGCGATATCAATAAATCATTCAGGCAGGTGAAACACAGATATCCTATGCTTTCGCTTGGGAATACTTATACCGAAGCCGAAGTAACAGATTTTTACAACCGTGTACAAAAGGGGCTGAATGATGAGTTTGAAATAGTCTGCGAACTCAAATATGACGGAACATCCATATCCCTGACATATGTAAACGGCGAACTGACACAGGCGATAACCCGTGGCGACGGCGTACAGGGGGATGACGTAACAGCTAATGTGCGTACAATTCGTAGTATTCCATTGCGTTTGCATGGCAATGATTACCCTGCCGAATTTGAAATACGCGGCGAGATACTCATGCCTTGGTCTGTCTTCGAAGACCTGAATAAAGAGAGGGCAGAGCAGGAAGAGGCGCTTTTTGCCAATCCGCGTAATGCAGGTTCGGGTACACTCAAGCAGCAAGACCCTAAGATTGTAGCTTCGCGCAAGCTCGATTCTTACCTTTATTATATGCTCGGAGAGAATCTGCCGACTGATGGACACTACGAAAACCTGATGAAAGCAAAGGAATGGGGTTTCAAAATTTCGGATGCAACAAAAAAGTGTAAGACTCTGGACGAGATATTTGCTTATGTTCACTATTGGGATATTGAGCGTAAAAATCTACCTGTAGCTACCGATGGAATCGTATTGAAAGTGAATTCGCTTACGCAGCAACGGAATCTCGGGTATACATCGAAGTTTCCGCGTTGGGCGATAGCATTCAAGTTTCAGGCCGAAAAGGCGGTGACCACCTTGGAATCTGTCTCTTATCAGGTGGGTAGGACAGGGGCTGTTACTCCTGTAGCCAATCTGAAGGCTGTGAAACTGTCCGGAACCACAGTCAAACGTGCTTCTCTCTACAATGAAGACTATATAAATCTGCTCGATTTACATATCAACGATCAGGTGTATGTGGAAAAAGGCGGTGAAATCATACCTAAAATAACCGGGGTAGATACTACCAAAAGAGGAATCTTCGATGAAAAGGTAGAGTTTACCAAAAACTGTCCTGAATGTGGTACTCCTTTAGTGAAAGACGATGGAGAAGCAATTTATTACTGCCCCAATGACATATCCTGCCCGCCCCAGATAAAAGGGCGCATAGAGCATTTTCTTACCCGCAAGGCGATGAATATAGCCGGAGGATCGGAAACGGTAGAGCATTTGTATAATGCGCGTCTTATACATAATATTGCAGACTTGTATACATTGAAATGGCAGGATGTATCCCGTCTTGAGCGGTGGGCCGAGAAAAGCGCCAGAAATCTTGTGGATAGCATCCATGCATCGGTTTCGGTACCTTATGCCCGTGTTCTTTATGCTTTGGGTATCCGTTATGTAGGAGAAACCGTGGCTAAAAAGCTGGCTCTCGCATTTCCTAATATAGATGCGCTTATGGCTGCCTCGGCAGAAGAACTGGTGCAAGTGGATGAAATTGGTGACAGGATAGCACAAAGCATTGTCAGGTATTTCAGCGAAATAAGCAATGTGGAGGTGGTAAATAAACTGAGAGAGTTTGGCATACAATTTGAACTTAGTGAGGATATCGTTTCTCAGCGAACAGAGAAGTTGAAAGGCTTGTCTATTGTTATCAGTGGTACCTTCGAAAAGCATTCACGGGATGAATACAAAGCCATGATCGAACAAAACGGAGGAAAGAATAGTGGTTCTATTTCTTCAAAAACAAATTACATACTCGGCGGTGATAATATGGGCCCGGCTAAGCTGGAAAAAGCTGAAAGTCTGGGTGTGCCTGTTATAAGCGAAGAGGTATTTCTGGAAATGATAAAATAAAGAAACTTATTTTTTATAAACCTAAATAAAAAAACAACCATGGAATTGAAACCAATCCAAGAAAAATTTAAATCTCTTTACGGGACTGATGGTGTAACATATACATCGCCCGGACGTATCAATCTTATCGGAGAACATACAGACTACAATGGTGGTTTCGTACTGCCCGGAGCAATAGATAAAGCTATGTATTGCGTGATTAAACCGAATGGTACACCGGATCGCATCAGGGCATACGCTATGGACTTGT
Organism: Dysgonomonas gadei ATCC BAA-286; assembly: GCF_000213555.1. GTDB lineage: Bacteria > Bacteroidota > Bacteroidia > Bacteroidales > Dysgonomonadaceae > Dysgonomonas > Dysgonomonas gadei. Next base: position 169,409 of record NZ_GL891982.1, on the reverse strand, counting down.
CCGAAATGGACGAATTCGGACTGGATGATATTCCAATTAAACAGTGGGGTAAATACATATTCGGAGTATGCAACGAAATGATCAAGCGTGGAAAGAAAGTTGAAGGTTTCGACTGTGTGTTCGCAGGCGATGTGCCTCTGGGTGCAGGTATGTCTTCTTCTGCTGCTTTGGAAAGCTGCTTTGGTTTCGCAATCAACGATATGTATAACCTTGGTTTCGACCGTTTCGAACTGGCATTGATAGGTCAGGCTACCGAGCATAATTATGTAGGTGTGAAATGCGGAATTATGGACCAGTTTGCTTCATGCTTTGGTAAAGAGGGTTCGCTTATCCGTCTCGATTGCCGTTCTCTGGAATACGAATATGTTCCATTCGATCCGGTAGGATACCGTCTTGTATTGCTCAATACCTGTGTGGCTCACGAGTTGGCTTCTTCGGCTTATAACAAGCGTCGTGAATCGTGCGAAAATGCAGCTTCTTACATCCGTAAATATCATCCGGAAGTAGAATTACTTCGTGATGCTACCTTGGATATGCTGAAAGAAGTGGCAAATGAAGTCAGTGCAGAAGATTATATGCGTGCTGAATTTGTAATTGAAGAAATACAACGCTTACAAGATGCTTGTGAAGCATTGAAGAAAGGCGACTACGAAACTGTAGGTAAGAAGATGTATGAAACTCATATCGGATTGAGCCGTAAATATGAAGTAAGTTGCGACGAACTAGACTTCCTGAACGATGTAGCCCGCCAATGTGGCGTAACAGGCTCACGTGTGATGGGTGGCGGTTTTGGAGGCTGTACTATCAACCTTGTGAAGGATGAGTTACACGATAGCTTTATCAAGCGTGCGACCGAAGCTTATGAACAAAAGTTCAAAATCAAACCTAAAGTATACGATGTCGTGATCAAAGACGGCGCAAGAAAACTTTAATAATCAAGCCGGATTTTAGAGAAAACTAAATATAGGGCATTGATACTAATATTAATAGTTCCCTCGTTTATATTAAACGGGGGAATTTGATACACAACGCACAAACACTATACCAATAACAAAGATAATTTTTCACCATATATTCAGTCATATGTTTGGTTTTAAGGTTAAAAAGAAGATACATGCTGCCCTTGAGAGCAACAAACGTACACATGTTTTTCATAAACTGAACGATATGAAAAAAATCCTCATACTATTTACCCGTGAAGATTGGGATGAAGTCGTTCAAATCAGTCAGGATTTAGGAGAGAAGGGTAAAGAGGTTATTTTGTGGACGGTGCAAGCGGGAAAAGATGGAGGAAGTCAGGTGTATCCACCTGAAGTGAGGGTTATAGCTCAAAAAGATATTTCGAAATGGATGGGGTTGTCTTCCATCGTGATTGATGAATTCGAGAAACTCTCGTATGATACATTGTTGGATTTAACTACAAAGAATGATAAGACATTGCTGTTTTTGCTGGCAAATAATTCCGCCGAATTTTGTATCGGTATCAGGGAACAGGATTTTAAAGTTTATGACCTTATTATTCTTAAAGAGGAAGATGCTAATTTACTTGAAACATATGAACAGGTTAAATTTTACCTGAACAATATATGCTGAGGTGTAAATTAATTCTTAATTTTGCACAAACAAAATGCAGAAAGTCTTTTTGGAAGAAAAGACAAATGTCTTGAACTATTTTTATGCCTAGAATAAATCTCAGAGGAATGGGAGTTGCATTGATAACTCCTTTTAAAGACGATGAAAGTGTAGATTACGATGCACTGCTTCGCCTTGTCGATTACCAACTGCAAAATGGTACTGATTATCTTGTGGTGCTGGGTACTACAGCCGAAACCCCTACACTGACCGAAGATGAAAAGAAACAGATTGTAGAACTGGTAGTAAGCCGTGTGAATGGCCGCATTCCTATTATTTTGGGTGAAGGTGGTAATAATACGCGTGCCATCGTTGAGAAACTAAAGAAGAACGACTATGCGGGTATCGATGGCATTCTTTCCGTTGTGCCATACTATAATAAGCCTTCGCAGGAAGGTATCTATCAGCATTATAAGGCTATCGCAGAGGCTTCGTCGCTTCCAGTTATATCATACAATGTACCGGGCCGAACGGGGGTGAATATGACTGCCGATACGACATTGCGTATTGCTAATGATTTTCCGAATATAGTTGCCGTGAAAGAGGCTTCGGGTAATATGAGCCAGATGGATGAAATCATCAAGCGTAAACCTGAGAATTTCGATGTTATATCGGGTGATGACGGGGTTACCTTTCCTTTGATAACTTTAGGTGCTATAGGAGTTATTTCCGTTATAGGGAATGCATTTCCTAAAGAATTTAGCCGGATGACGCGCCTTGCTCTTGAGGGTGATTATAATAGTGCCCTTACAATACATCATAGCTTCAACGAATTATTCAATCTGCTTTTTGTGGATGGTAACCCGGCGGGAGTGAAATGTATGCTGAATATGATGGGATATATTGAAAATAAGCTGCGCTTGCCTCTTGTACCTACGCGAATTACCACATATGAGCAAATAAGAAATGTCCTTATAGAGTTGAATATCAAGTGCTGATCAAGGTTTAGACAATTTTTTTGTAAAAAATCCTACTACAGATTTGGAGAATATACAAAACTATTTTACCTTTGCAACGCAATTAAGCAATGGCTACGTAGCTCAACTGAATAGAGCATCTGACTACGGATCAGAAGGTTGCAGGTTTGAATCCTGCCGTGGTCACTTTTAAAAAGTGAATAGGCATGTAAATCAATGGTTTACGCGCCTTGTTTTTTTATATACTTAGGAAAGTACTTAGGGAAATGAAGCATTTTACCACTCTTCAAAAATATTATAAAAAATAATTCGGAATAATTTGCATATGTAAAATATTATTGAATATATTTGCATCGAATGTTTGAGTCGAATTTCGTAAAAGTACGAGATTTGGCTTTTTTGTGTTTATATACCTACCTCGTACTTTTCTTTAAAAACCGCATCAGCACTTTGTCTGGTAGCCTACTAAAAACAATTAGGCACTATGACGACAATTTCAATTTCAAAATCAGAATTATTAAACCGGCTACAGTCGGTAAGTAAAATCATTTCGCCGAAGAATACGCTTCTAATCATGGATAATATTCTTCTGAATATCCAAGACGGAACAGTCAAATTCTCGGCAACAGATACACAAGGTCGGATAAACACTTCCATTGATGGAATATTGACCGATAATAATATATCGGTTTGTATCGAACCTAAATTATTAATCGAGGCCCTAAAGACATTGCCGGAACAGCCCCTTGCAATTTCTATTGACGATAAGTTTAGTACTACAATCAAATACAAAGGAGGTAAATTCGAATTGGTTGGTATATCACCCGAAGGCTTTCCTAAAGAAAAAGATATTACCAATGCAAAGAGTATCTCAATCCCATCTAAAGTATTATTGAATGGTATTGAAAAAACAATCCTCTGTGCTTCTACCGATGATCTCCGTCCGATAATGACATCTGTCTATCTGTCTATAGCAGAAGAACAAATCAACTTTGTAGCCTCCGACGGTCATAAGCTTGCGCTGTTAGAAATTCGTGATGAATCAATGACAGAAAAGATAAGCTTTGCCCTCCCTCTTAAAAATCGCAACCATTCTAAAAGGTTCCATCAAACCATCCGATGAATTGATAAACATATTCATCAATGGTAATTCAGTCCGGTTCGAATATGGATCGGAAAGCATTGTTGCAACCTTGCTTGAAGGGAACTACCCAAACTACCGCTCTGTTATTCCGCAAAATAATGATAAGGTATTATCTATTGGTAAATCTGAGCTGAACGGAGCTATAAAACGTGTATCTGTTTTTGCTAATCAATCTAGCAGTTTGGTTAAGCTGGAACTATCGAATGATATCATAAAGCTTTCCGCCCAGGATATTGATTTCTCTACGGCAGCCGATGAAACCGTTGCTTGTGAGTATAGCAATAAACAAATAGCTATCGGCTTCAAAGGACATCTTCTTACAGAGCTAATATCTGCTATCCCTACCCCTAATATGCAAATGTCGTTCTCCGATCCAAGTCGGGCCACTCTCATTACTCCTGTTGATGATAAATCAGGAGATCAACTTACCTATTTATTGATGCCAATGATGTTAGCAGATTAAGCCATGACAAAGTCAGATTTAATCAGAAAGATAAAGCTCATTCTCAAGCACGATAATATCAATAAGGCTGAGAATGCCGGAGCCAAGCAAGGACTTGAAAAAGCTCTCGAGATACTGGAATCGAATCAACGTGATTTATCCGGATTGGATGAACTCGATACTACTCAAGCAAAAGCGATCGCAAAGTTTGCTATCGACTTTAATAACATGAAGCATAACGGTGAGTTCTTTGTCGCCCTCGGTGAATCTATCGAGGGAAAAGTACCTGATGAGCAATTCTACAAGAAGTTATGGAAGATTATGGACGAACAAAATAAGAAGTCATGAAAAAATTTCAAGATTTAGTTTTCGAAAGACATCGTATTGTGATAAATTCTCTCCCTGATTATAAGGATGCAAAACAAGCCATATTGGATTTCGATAATGGTTATGGAGTATCCGTTCTTATTGGTCGCTGTTATGAAAGGCGATAGTATATGTTACAGTACACCTATCACAGATGACGTTATTGGGCGGCTTACAGCTGAACAGGTATCAGACGTCATGAAGCAAATTCAAGAACTTAAAGACTAACAATCATGGCAACAAATAATTCACAACAAGACAGAATCAAAGTATATTTAGATAAGCGAGCAGAAGAAGATCCTCTCTTTGCCATAACGTATGCAAAGGAGAACAAAAACATAAAAGACTGCTGTTCCTACATAACCAGCCAGGCAAAAAAGCAAGTAATTAACGGCTGTGCGATGATCGAAGACGATGTTGTATACGGCTGGGCGGTTCATTATTACGACGAGGATGATATTAAAGTCGAAAAGACTTCAAATATTCGATCTGAGGTAAAGACTTCGGTTCCTAAAACAGAGGTTAAGAAAGAAGCTCCTAAAGCGAAGATCAAGCCTAAGAAGAAAGAAGATGTTAGAGAATATAGCTTGTTTTGACCTATGAAAGGAATATGCTTTATAGAGCCGTTACATGGCAAAACGGTCAAAAATATCAAGGTTCAGACAAGAAGGATTATCACTCCGCAACCTTTAGATATAGTTTGCTCTACAATTATCGATAATAAACTTTTATTCGCAACCAGAGACGAAAATGATGCATCAGTATTTATTGAACCTCGCTACAAAGTCGGTGATGTTCTTTATTTGAAAGAACCGTATAAGAAGTGGACTAGAGGATTGAGCGAAGGTAGGCACACATCAATACTCTATAAATATGGAGAAGAAACTCCATGTGATAAAGTCGGCACAGAAGGTAATTCTTATTATACCGATTGGAAAAACAAACTCTTTATGCCTGCATCAGCCGCACGTCACTTTATCAAGATCACAGAGGTAAGAGCCGAAAGATTACAAGATATAACCGAAGAAGATTGCAAAAAAGAGGGCATAATTGATGTAGAATTCTATCCTGATGAAGGATTTCCTCTAAATATTGGCATACTCATTATGATGATGGGAAAAGCGTATTATACACGACCCGTAAAGAACCTTACAAAGCTCTTATCAATTCCATTGATGGCAAAAATACTTGGGATAATAACCCTTGGGTGTGGGTGTATGATTATAAACTGATTGACAGAAAGGAGGTGCAACCATGAAACCGAAAACAAAGCTTCAAAAGAGAGTCGCTGAATTGAGGACTAAACTACCAGCTATAACCGAAACTCAGATACAATATGCTTATGACAATTGCTTCGAGCATAATGGATATATGAATAAAAGAATTATATCCTGTCTCGATTGCGGTAACCAGTGGGAAGATAAACAACCTCCATTGTTAACTTCCATCGATGGTTGTATTTGTCCGAATTGCGGTATGAAACTGAAAGTAACCCATACCAAAAAGAAGAAAGATAAACAGGGTGCATACTATGGGGTGATAACCACGTGTGGAGAGTTTCAGGTAATCCGATTCATAGACGTGATGGCATATTATGAAACAGGCCAAAAGCCACACTATGCTTCAAATGAGATTGTACAATATTGGATATTACCGAATGGGGAATATGAGACAATGGCAAAACTCAGGTCCCAATTTTTTAGTTGTTATGGTGATTCATGGAGCTGGGCCAGCCCTATGGAAATCAGACCTAAAACAAATACAACCTGTTATTCTCTTATTCCTCCGAAAATATATCCTAATATGAAGCTGCTCCCGGAATTAAAACGAAACGGTTTTAAGGGAGGCTTTCACGGACTTGCTCCATTCCGGATGTTCTATCTCCTGCTCACGGATAGCAAAGCCGAAACTTTGTTGAAAGCGAAACAATACGGTCTACTGAAATATTATACTGAACATTCATATTCTGTTAATAATTACTGGCCTTCAATTAAAATATGTATCCGGAATAAATATAAAGTAAAAGATGCTTCCATGTGGAAAGACTATTTAGACTTACTAAATCATTTCGGTAAGGATCTGCATAATGCGAAATATGTCTGTCCCAAAGACCTGAGAAAAGCACACGACAGGTATGTCCGTAAACAAAGAGGCGTAGATGAACGCGAAGAGCTCAATGAAAAGAGACGAAAGGTTAAGGAACAGGAAAAAGAATTCAGGGAGTTAAAGAAACAGTTCTTCGGTATTTCATTTTCGGAGGGGAATATTACAGTTAAAGTTTTGACTACAGTTAAGGCCCACCTCAAAGAAGGGGATGTATTGCACCATTGTGTCTTTAGCAACAGTTACCATCTTAAACCGGAATCATTAATTCTGTCAGCAACCGTCGACGGTAAGAAAATGGAAACAGTAGAGGTGTCTCTAAAGTCTTTTACTGTAGAGCAATGTAGAGGCAAGTTCAATAATAATACGGCTTATCACAAGCGTATAATTGATCTTGTAAATAAGAACATGCATTTGATCAAAGAACGTCTTAAACCGAAAAAGAATGGAACTAAAAAAGATGTCACTGCAGCAGCTTAAACATGGTATAATTCGATGTGAGGCCAGATTGTCTGGTATTCTTCCAATTGGCTTAATGCGTACCGAACATCGTGTTCGTGAAGCTATGAGAGAATACCAGACTGAACTGGATAATAGAAAACAAAAAGAGTTAGATTTTAAATAATTAATGATATGGCAACAATATTGAAAATAGAAGATACCATTAAAGGTACGAATTTAGAAGTTTATCCATACTCAGACAATTCAGCGAAAGAAATTACTATATGGGCGAAGGAAGGTGAAAATTATATAGATATTGATTTGGATAAACAAGAGGTTGAAGAACTGATCGAGTATTTGCAGAAACGACTTAAAGAAATGTTTTAAATGGCTAGTAGATTTACAGAAACAGAAAAATGGAATGATGCTTGGTTAAGTGGACTTAAGCCTCTAAGCAAGCTCTTGTTCTTGTACTTGTGCGACCAATGTGATGTAGCAGGATTTTTAGAGATTAATATCCGGAAGATCTGCTTCGATCTGGGAATTGGTAAGCAAGAAGCTGAAAAGAGTTTGACGGAGGTTGAGACGCGACTTCTTTATTCAAAAGATAAATGATTTGTTTTTGTATTGAACTTCCTAAAACACCAAAAGAACCAAAAACTGAATCCTTCCAACAATGCCCATAGAGGTATTATAAAAAGATTAGAAGATAATCTTTTATTGTTTGATTTTGAAGATATTAATCAATTTGTAATTAGCCCCTCACTAGCCCCTAGTGAGCCCCTTTTAAGGGGCACTGGTAAAGGTAATGGTAATATAGGGGATAATATAGATAGTAATAAAGGGGGTGTGGGGGGAAAAGAGAAAGGAAAAGAGAAAGGAAAAGAAGGGGATACCTGACGAACATCTTACGATGTTTACAAAAATGATCAGAGAGAAGCCTATCAAAATTTGATATCTAACCAAGAATGGCTGGAACAGCAACAACGATATCACCCTAATCTGGATATAGAATTATCCCTAGAAAAAGCATGTGTTCAGTTTTGGGCATTAGAAGCCGGGTGGAAGCATAAAAAGAAGTCAAAGTCTGTCAATATTGATTGGAAATCAACTTTAGCTAGTGCTATTGATCTCAATAAAGTTTATAAACAAAAGCAATGAATTATCCATACGACATAGATTTAGAAAATATTGTTCTGGGGACTATTATTTCAAACTCTTTCGGATACGATGAAGTGCGGGATATTATCAATGAGGATTGTTTTTACAACGATTTCAATAAAAAGATATTCCAAATTTTCAAAGATATTGAATCGAAAGGAGAACAGCCGGATGCTATCATTATCGCTCAAGAATATCGAAAAAAATATTCAGAGATTAAAGTGGCTGAAATAATGAAAATTTGTGATAGTTCTTCCATGACAAATCTCTATTCGCATACATGCCGGTTGAATGATCTGTCAGCTAGACGAAAATTTGTTGATCTTGGTATGTATCTTCAATCGAAAGGACAATCTGAGCGAGACGATATTACAGATATTTCGTCTTATGCAAGCAAGTTCTTGGAGAATATTTATTCTTTTTCGGAAAATAACATTTCTACGATAAAAGATGCCGTAAAGTCTGTCTACAAGATCGTTGATGATAATAAATCGTCAAAATCGGTTTTGACTGGATCGCCTACCGGATTTCAGAAGATAGATAAGAAAACCGGAGGATTGCAAAAGTCTGATTTGATAATTATTGCAGCTGAAACCTCTCAAGGTAAGACTTCTTTAGCTCTATCGATACTGAACAATACGGTGAAGTATGGAACAAAGGCGGCTGTATATTCCCTTGAAATGAAAAAAGAACAATTGGCAGCTCGATTGATGTCAATGGAAAGTGGTATATCCTCCAGTCAGATTTTGTATACACCTCTTGATGACTGGCAGTTTGAAAGACTGGATAAATCGATAAACGGATTATGCAATTCATCTATCCTATTCGATGATAGAAGTACTTCAAATATTGATACGATTATAAGCTCTATCAGAGCAATGGTTTCTAAGTATCAAATAGATGGGGTTATCATTGACTATTTGCAGATTCTTAGTGTGAATATGAAAGGCAGCAATAAAGAACAGCAAATGGCCGATGTCGCTAGACGATTAAAGAATTTAGCCAAAGAACTGGACATTTGGATCGTCGCCTTATCTCAGCTAAATAGAGATAGTCAAAATCCGGTCCCATCATTGAATAGGCTCCGGGATAGCGGACAGATCGCAGAGGCGGCAGATGTTGTAATATTTGTATACAGGCCTGAGATATATTTAAGATCCTTCCCTGAGCCCTATGAAGATAAAGAAACAGAAGGCTATGCAATGATAGATGTAGCGAAAGGAAGAAATATCGGCTTATTAAAGATGCTATACAAGTTTGAAAAAGAAACGACACATTTTATCGATGTATATGAGAGCGATATACCAAATAAATCAATAAGTACGATCAAACAAGGTAATCAGTTACCCTTTTAAAATTACAGCAGATGGCAAAAGATATAATAAACAAATATATTTCCGAAAGGTATGATCGTTGGCTCGATTACGCTCGTTATCACTGTTCCCATGCAAACATGGTGGAAGAAGCCATCGACGTATTGAACGAAGTACTCGCCATGCTGATTGAGAAATGTGAGTCCAATGAATCTCATGTTCTAAAACTATACGATAGTAAGAAAGGACAATATAGAGAGCTTGATTTCTTTGTGCTTCAAATGATAAAATTGAACATACAATCACCGACTTCTCCTTATCGTCATAAATACAAGTCTATTCCCATTGATGCAAAAATTGACTTTCAGCGTATGGATATAATAGATGAAGAAGATCCTGAGCAAGACAGATCTGCAGATATCTTACAGAAAATGCAAAAAGTAAGAAGCATATTCGACAATCTTCAATTATCGAAAAAGGCAAAGCGAGTATTTTCGTGGAAGTTTTTCGAGGGTAACAGTTTCTCAGAATGGGAAGGTCCTGAAGACAAGAAAGACCTGTATGATATTTACAACGGAGTACTCGAATTAATCAAAAACAAGTTGAATAATAGAGAGTTATTTTGAAATATAGAGAGAACTTCGCATGGTGTCGATCGATCTCTCTATATGGACTGCTTAATCTTCAATAAATCTGAGTGCCTCTAATTTAAAAGTATCAGATATTTTTTTCTTTTCATCAAACCATGTACAAACAGCTTTCGTCTCATACATATATTCTCCAATACTTTCTATTGTCATTGTTGGCCCACCAGACTTTAAGCAAACAATATCACCAATCTTTAATTCTGCCATACTTTTTAATTTAAATATGTTACATGATATTAACTACTTCAAATTTAAATAAAATAATTGATATTTATATTTTAGGGTAAAACAATTACTCTATGGCAAAGTATAATCAAAAGATTGTAAATCGTATCTGTGACTTGATAAGTAAGGACAGTTATACCATTGCCGAAATATGCGAAAAAGTTAAGATTTCAGAGAGTACATACTATGAATGGTTAAAAACCAAATCGGAGTTTTCGGAGGATATAAAAAAAGCCCAAGATAAATTAACTCAGAACCTACTAATAGAGTGCAACCGTTCCTTAGTGAAGCTTATTAAAGGCTATACTATACAAGAGAAGAAAACCGTTACAGCCGATACGGGCCGAAAAGACGAGAACGACAAACCGATCGTCAAAGTCAAAGAACATTCTGTCGTTGAAAAATACTATCCTCCAAGTCTTGGTGCTATTATACACTTTCAAACAAACCGTGATCCCGACAACTGGAAGAACCGGCAAGAAAACAAACTCTCGGGCGAGCTTGGCATCAAGAGTAACCTTGAGAACCTATCAGACGAAGACTTGCAAAACATTATAGATGGCAAAACTGAGTGACAGAGAGATACTCATAAGAAAAGCCGAAGCGGCCATCATACTGCGAAAGCGAGAGGCCCGGAGCGATTTCTGGGTTTATTGCTTGTATATGGACTCTTCGTTTTTTGCTAAGCGTCACTTCTTAAAGAAAGTCGCTGCAGCATTTATGCGTGTTTATCTGGCCTTCTCTAACAATATGATTTATCGACTGGCTGTCAGTATGCCACCTTGCGCCGGAAAGTCTTACATTTCGTCATTAGTTTGTTGCACACGTAGAGAGACAGGACGCCGAAAACGGAGAAACCCCAGCAGCCGGAACAGCTGATATGTTTATCAAGTCGTCCGAACTGAACGAAAATGATAATAAATATATTTTGTCCTCATGTTGCGCACGTGGTGCAACTACTGTCAATGAATTATCAAAGGGGACAACATGGTATAGTAATATCATTGCAGACGTAACCAACGGAAAACGGATAGCAGAGGCACAAGGCAAGACATACAGGCTCATAGCTGTGACCTGGACTCAGGGAGAATATGATTACGGCAATGGCATAGCTTATTATAAAGGCAAACTAAAGCAATTGCGCAGCGACCTGATAAATGATGTTCACAATATAACAGGAGATGATTATTCCGATCTGCCTTTCATTACCTATCAGGTATCATCTTCATATACGGCGGGTAAATCATACCCGGACATAGGGCTTGCATTGTTACAGCTTGCACAGGAAGAAAACAGCGGCTTTTATATGGCGACCCCTATCTATCAACTTCAATATGCGGACAGCTGGCATTTGAAGAATTTTTCTTCCAAGCTGATGGGTGATTATTACGGGTTAGCCTTGTTCAATGTCCTGTATGGCAATGGCTGGAAACCATTATATCCCGTATCTCATATTATATCGGGAAATAGTATATACCTGAAATTTAATAAAAAAGGATTGACATTCAGTAAGCCGCCCTATATAACCGCCACAATAACAAACAGAGGGCTTTCTCTGCTAAATGCATCGAGTGCCGAGATTATCCAGTCGGTAACCATCATAGAATCGGACACGATAGAAATAAAGTGTTCTCAAAGTCCTGCAGGGCTTACCCTGACATATGGCTTTGCCAACTCAAACAACAGAAACGCCGGAGAAATACGGGATAATTCGGATATGACTTATACGATTGCCGATGTAACATATCCTCTGTATAACTGGTGTTCAATATTCGAATATAAACTTTAAAAAAATAATCATATGGGAGTAGCAATAGTTGTACCCGAAGTGGATTGGAGCGACAAATCAGTAGCTCAGGTAACAATAGTAGGCGGAGAAGTTCCAGACCCTACAATCCCGGCAGAAGTGCGGATAATGTACACTTCTTATCTGTCAAAAACAGGCCGTGCAACAAACGATAATTTGTTGAATATGCTGGCCGAATTGTACGCGGCATCAGTATTAAGTAAGTCTACAGGTTTATTCTATCTTGCATCACCTGAAAACAATCTGGAACATGTAAAGTACAGTATTATTAACCTTAGAGCGCTTACTGTGAACAATACGCCTCTAGTAACTGCTACCGGAACCGGAGGGACTACAAAAGCGGGAGACTTTACAGACACAGGAGGCTACAATCTTTCGGCAAAAGGTTTGTTAGTTGTTTTTATGCTATCCGCAGCACCTACCGGTACCGGTATCGATTGGGGGGCAGATGCTAATAAAGTTTGTGCGTTTGTTTCGAATGGAAGAGATGGAAACTATATTAGTAATACCATAATGGTTTGGTCTGATGGTACTGCTATATCGACAACAGAAGACGCAACCGAAAAGAAAGGCGTATATTCTTATTATGTAAAGGGTACATCTGCAAGGTTTAAGCATAATACGGTAGATTTAACAAAGACACTAACAGCAAGTTCTACAAATCCGTGGAATCCTAAGTTATTAACTTATGGCTCTGTGAATAACCGTACAATCGCTGTACATAAAATGTATGCAACATTTAATAACGATATGACTGTGGATGAGATAAATGCTATACATGGCATTTTTGAAAAATATAAGGATTTGATATAATTATGCAACTATACACACCCGATAATCAACTTTTAATTAGCGAAGTCGATGACAAAAGTTATCGTATTCGTGAGATAATGAGCCAGCATAATGTTACTATTTATGTATCCAGTGCAGAGCCGATAGATTTTAAAGTGGGTTGTTATTTGGATTTCCAGGGCATAAGATATACCATAAGAAAGAAGTCTGGTATAAAAAAAGATGGTATCCGTAATCTGACTTATACTATCATATTCGAATCCCCTCAGGCAGACACAGAGAAAAGGACAATCCGTAACCGGGCTGATAAGAGACTAAAGTTTCCTTATACAGCAACACCTAGGGAACATGCAGAATTAATTGTATGGAACCTGAACCAGATAGGAAACGGAGGTTTTACTTTGGGTGAATGTATTGTTGCTGAAAGAGCAGTAATTAATTACAATCATACAAAGTGCTGGGATGGCCTCAAGATGATAACGGATACATTTAATACGGAATTTGAATTTGTCAATAAAACACTCCATATTCGTAAGGTTGAATATAATAGAGAGAATCCTCTTGTGCTGGCATATGGTCGGGGAAATGGCTTTAAGAAAGGAATAGCACGTGAGAATGTGGATAGTCGTGTACCTATTGAAATATTGGCAGTACAGGGCGGTTCCCGAAATATAAATGCTTCGAAATATGGTAACAGCGAACTATTATTACCGAAGGGACAGACAATTGCTTTTGACGGAGCTTTCTTTGAAGATCAGGTTGGTTTTGACCCATCGTTAGCCAAGACTTATAAAGTCGATGCGGAGGGTTTTTCAATACAGCGAGCAGATAAACCTCTTGTCTCTTATGAGGATAGTTCTACAGATCTCTCAAATATCTATCCAAACAGGGTCGGTACAGTAACAAATGTTGAAGTAACCGGATCCGGAAATTATAATATCTATGATACTACTATTCCTGAAAATCTCGATTATTCACTCTATCGCATAGCAGGCGAAGAAATGAGTATTATATTCCAAAGTGGTGACCTTACCGCAAAAGAGTTCAATGTTTTGCAGGATAAGGACAGGATAACCGGCTATATACATTCTCAACGCAAAATCATGCTTGTATCACAGGAATACGAAGGGCAGATTATGCCGAACCAGACATGGGCTCCGAAAGTCGGAGATAAGTATGCGGTCTTCGGAATGATGATGCCGGAGGAGTATATTCGGGATGATAATAGCAAGTCTGGAGCAAGCTGGGATATGTTCAGGCAAGCAGTCAAGCTCCTTTACGAAGAAGAACAGAAAAAATTTTCATTTACAGGAACGCTTGATGGCATTTGGGCGAATAAGGACTGGGTGAATATCGGGGGGAAGATTGTCCTTGGAGGTTATGTCCGCTTTACTGACGATCACCTAATAGAATCAGAAGATGAAGTAGCCGAGAGTGTCCTTATCAGACAGACGGCGATTAAAGACTTTATTAATAAGCCCACTTATACTGAAATTACATTGGCCAATGTTACTGCTGCGACTTATAATGAAGACTTTAGAAAAATCCCAGAGAATGAAGTAAAGGCTGAAGCTGAGAATAGAAATACAGTTAACTATGTGAAACGCTCTTATCGCGGAATGATAGAGCTTGTAAACAATATTTACGATCCATCAGGCAGTTTCCAAGAGGATATCTTGAGCGCTGTTGCTGTTCGTGCCATGATGGGAGCTTTCGGCGACGAACTGCTGCAATATGTATTTTTGGATGAAACTTTCACCAATGAGATAGAACCCAATATTGCATATAGCTCCACAAACAAGCGTATAGAATGCGATGCTGCTTATATCCGTCACATGACAATCGGTATCGACACCGTGCAGCCTGACAGGGATAAAACAGAGTATCTTCACTGGGTAGTACCGTCTTACAATTCGGCTGTTTTAGTTGATTTTCCTACACAGTTTTATTATCTGTATTTGAAAGTCTCTAAAGCCTATACCACAAATGAAGATGGTTTTAAAATAGGTGATGGCGAGTGGTTTATCTCCGAAACGAAAGTCGACTTTGACAGTGATCCCGATAATTATATTCTTTGGGCTGCATTCATCAACTCGGAAGAAAGCGCAAACAGACAAATAACAAACATGTTCGGGTTTGCTGAGTTAACCCCGGGTATGCTTAGAATAAATAACATGGCATCTTTGGATGGTAATAGTTACTTGAGATTCTTGGCGAATCAGTTTAAATTTGGGAACGGCAATCAGTCCATTGATTGGAATGTCACAGAGCCGAATACTCTTTCATTGACAAATGCCACTGTGCGCGACACACTAAAAGTAGCTGGCAGTGCATTGATAGCAGGATTTAAGTTTTACAATGACTGGATTGAAAGCGTTAAGACTGTAACATATAACTCCGTCACCTATCATGCTGTGAAAATAATAGGAAATGATACTCAGGGATATATAGAGTTAAATTCAGTTGTTACAAAATGGACGGAAGACAAAGGGAATGTTAATGTCTTGCAGAAGATTAAAATAGATTCGAACACAGGCGAAATATCGTCCAGCGCTGAAAGTGAAAATGAAGTAAGCCATTTTAGCTCTCAAGGCTTTTTTTCTAATAGAGCAGGTGTCGAAGCTATTTCAGCGGCTACGGGTGCCAGCCTTAAAGCGGCTATGGTTGGTCTTGGTTTCGGAAAGATGGATGAGTCCGCATGGGGCGGTGGCTGGGGGATTGTCGGTGTGTATGGAGATGCAAATAACAGTTCGGCAAATCCAGCCCCCGCTTATGGCGGTTGGTTCAATGTTCTTAAAGCAAATGGGTTGTGTTTGGCTTCAAGAAGAGTGTCAGTAAATACGGTATTAACTAATAGAGATTGCTTTGTGAGTTGTTACAACGCGTCATCCATAAGTTTAAATCTTCCGGAAAAACCATACGAGGGACAATTTATTAGAGTAAGATTGATATATCAAGGCCAAAGTGTCAATATTATTAGTGAGTATAATGGTAACCAGATTAAAATTAACGCTGGACAATATGGAATAATATCCTCAATAAATATTTCAGATGCTATAACATGCGATTTTGTTTATGACGGTCAGGCATGGATATTTACACGATTAGATTAATTTATTTTTTAGAAAAATTTTAATTTCTAGGTTATATTTTAAAGGAAAAATGACACTAGAAATTAACTATCAGCAATTATTTGTAGTCTGTGTCTTATTATTTGCAGAATACATACTTGTTTTATTAGCTGTTGTGGCCGATCTGATATCCGGATGTAGGAAGGCTAAAAAAGAGGAGAACTTAGAAGTTCATTCGGGTTTAGAAGAACCGTCGATAAACTAGCCAGGTATTACATTCCCTTATTTGCTTTAACTGTTGTGGATGCTATGCAAATGATTGTAGTCGGCTACCTGAATGGTTATCATGGTTATTCGATCCCACTTCTGCCAGTTTTTACTCTATTAGGCGCAATAGGCATTGGTATAATAGAAGTGAAATCCATACTTGAAAAAGCTGAAGATAAGGCCAAATTTGAAAGGGTTGGCACATTGGCCAGCAGTATTATTAAAAATAGAGATGACGCGGCAGCTGTCATCGCAGAATTAGGTAAATATTTAAAAGAAGATAGTGATGGCAAAAGTTGAATTATTGGCTACAATTATTCTTAAGTGGGAGGGAGGATATGTTAAACATCCTAATGATAAAGGAGGGCCAACAAACAAAGGGGTTACCATTGCAACATGGCGAAAAGTAGGTTATGATAAAGACGGTGACGGGGATATTGATGTAGATGATCTCAAATTACTTTCAAATGAAGATGTAGTTAGTCGAGTGATGAAGCCTCACTATTGGGACAAATGGAAAGCCGACATGATAAAAAATCAATCTGTTGCAAATATTGTAGTTGATTGGATGTGGGGATCTGGTGCATGGGGAATAAAATACCCTCAAAGAATACTCGGAGTTAAAGATGATGGTGCAGTAGGGCCTAAAACATTAGATGCACTGAATAACTATCACGATCAGTCAGAGTTATTCAAAAAACTTTGGCTTCGGAGAAAACAGCACTTTGAAGATATAGTAAAGGCTGATCCTACACAAGCGGTATTTCTCAAAGGTTGGTTGAATAGGTTGAACGATTTTAAATATATCCAATGAAAAAAGCAACTATAGTCATTATTTATGGAATTATCTGTTTAGTTATTGGCTTCTTTTTCGGTCGTTTGTACATTGACTCAGAACCGAAGTTAGAATATATAAAAGGGGCCACAACAACCGGATCAGTAAGTCTGACACAGTTTGAACCGATAAAGGAAGAAAAGCCGGATATCCAATACCGGGATACAGGCAGTATAAAGTATGTGAATCTTCCGGCAGATACTGCCGCTATAATTGCAGACCGGGAACTAAAAAGGACATATAAACTAACAGCCTTCGACAATAAAACACAAGGTAAGTTAGAGTTATTCCCGGTTATTCAATATAACAGACTTGCGGCTTTAGATTATAATTATACTCCAATAATAGAACGGCAAACAATATATAAGACAAAAGTATGGCAGCCATTTATATCAGGATCATATTCTACTTTGAATTATTTATGTAGGTATCGGCGGTGGGGTGTTTTATCACAATCTAGGATTGGAATATCAGTATCAAAAGAGTTTGGGTAATCAAAATAACGGGCATTTGATAGGTGGGAAGTGGATGTTTTAAGTATATAAATTAAGACTGTTTCAGAAAACTTAATCATGAAGATGGGTGATCTTTATCTTCAAATTGTAAAGTAACATCAGCATCTATTATATTTGAGTTTATTGCATGTAATATAAAAGGTTTTTTATCATGCGTTTCTATTGTAGCGAGAAGATAACCCCTCAAGATATTTATAGAATCATTAAACAAATTTATCAACAAACTCTTTTTTAAAACAATTTGATTATCTACACAGTGTTTTGTCCAATATCCATTGTCAATTTTAAAATACACACTGATAGCTGAGTTTAGATATTTTTTTTCACCAACTCTGTATTCTAATTCTGGAATTAGTTTGATTGAGCTATTGTTTTTTACTGAAACACCTATAGATAGTGATGTTGAAATAGTTATTTTAGTCCCTTTTTTCAACTCCTTCATATTGTCAATTATGGCAATATCTTTTGTTTCTATATTTTCTATTTTATATTTATTTAAAGCCATTAGCAAGGGATACTCTTTATCTTATTATCTTTAAAAATAGATACCTCTTTTGTGTATTTATCCTTATTTGTACTCGACGATCTTTCTATTAATATCGTGGTCGTTTTGCTTAATATTTTATTTTGCGCGGTATTATAACTAATTTGAAATATATCATATGCTGGAATATTATTTTTTTCATAGGATATAAATTCATTCGTTATTTTGAACCTTTTATCTTCAGTCGCAAAAAGGAATGATTCATTTTCAAAATCCCTAGACAAACTTTCATAGATAGAATTCTCTTTTTCACAATAATCTTCACTATCTACAATATCCTTAGGAAATACTGCGATATAATGTGACTTGTAGTTTGTATTATATTTATAAAAGAATTTGATATTATGATATTTAGCAATCATCTCACCAAACCACTTAAATAATATATCTTTTGATTTCATAAGTTTAATCCTCCTAAAGCATTTTTTACTTTATAAATAACAGCTTTAGCTTCTTCCAAAGCATCTAAACTCCCATCAGGTCCGACTTCTTCTTCGCAGTAATCTGCTATTTTCCGCTTTTCTTTCAAAAATATGAAATCTTCTCTGATATTTTTATTGTTTTAGGATTATTTATTTTTTTGAATAAATTCTCCAATAGAAAGTTGTGGGACTCAGGTCTATCTTCATTTTGTGTAGAGTATGATAAATTGAGATTGTTTTTAAGTATACATTTTAAATATTGAAAACAGCCATAATATGAACAATGAACACTTGCATTATATTCACCTAGGTTGATTAAATCTTGAGCAAGTTTTAGATTCGTATCTGACTTTTTCTTCATTAAGCTCATAGCGTAACGTAATGAGACTCTATACTTTTAGTTTCAAATAGTAGTTATTCTTTCAGCCGACAAAGTAACAAATAATAATTACAATAACAATAAAATAAGTAATAAATAAAGTAATATATTATTCCAGTCACTTCACATTATAATAACAACCTTTATTCCCTTTAGTTCACTCTATTGATAATTGGATTCAGATAAAATGCAAAATTTTCAAAAATACTCATACATCTTTTTCTCACTAGTAGTAGGCATTATATTAAAGTAACTGATCATTATAACATTCTCTCTCAAATTAAACCTATTTCTTTATGTTAAATTTATAGATGTTGTATTATCTTTGAAAGAGTTATTAACCTTAAATTAAATGCCTATGAAATAAAATTACTCATCTTTCTATTTGTGATAAAATATTGTATGCAATAGGCTTCCCCAAAGTGATTATTGTTTAATTAATATTTTATTGATTATGAAGAAAATATTGTTGATTATAATATATATAATGGGTATCTCGGTTTGTGCTTATGCACAAATTAGGGATATTCAAGGAAATTATGATGTAACTACAGGTTCAACATGGCTATATAGATTGAATTTTACCTCTGCGTTGAAAGAGGATACAAAATTTATTATCAGAACTAGTAAATATGGTACTTTTACAAATAGCCAAGATACATCGCGTATAGAAACTGTGAAAAAAGGTGCAACTATGTATGAATTTCATGTTCAATGGGGTGGAGTGGCAACTAATGATGCGAAAATAACAACATATAAACAAGGTGATATACCTGCAAATACTAAAACCTTAAAAATAAAAATAACAAAAGCAATCACTGATCCACCACAGCAACAATATGGTAGTATTAAAATCGACGGGCCAGATTATATTCCGTACGGGGAAATTGTTCAATTTGTAGCCTATCAGGGTAGTGAGGGATATGAATCATGGCCAAAATATGATATTAATACTGATTTATTTGAAATAATAAATACAGAATACACTTATGCTCCTGTTTACCGCACTTATATAAAACTGAAAGCCAAACAAAATATATATAGCAAAAAAACAATAAAGGCTTATTACCACGTCACTATGAATAACATAGAATATCATTATTCAGGACGAAAAGACGTTATAATACATCCTAAACATAGCATTAAAGCTGAAAATTTGATACTATGTACAAGCCAAACTATGGTATATAAGATAGAACCTTTGGCTTCTGTCATCACATGGCAATCCTCCACCAATATGACTCTTGTCTCAGGTCAGGGGACTCCTAATGCGACTTTCCGTGCTTCAGGGAATGGATATGGAACAGCGAAAGCAACTGTTATATATGATGGCGTAAGTTATCAACTGGAAAACTCTCAAGTGTGGGTAGGAAAGCCATTAACACCAATTATAAGAGGTAATGAGAGGCTAGAAGAATATCAATCCCAATTAGCTTATTTTTTCGATGGAGAAATTACAGGGGCGAGTGAATTTGAATGGAGAATAGAGGGGAATGCTTCTATGTTAGATGTTTCTAAAGGCAACGTAATCACAATACCTTCTGAGACAAATATATTACCAATGTCAATAAGAACACAGTCTATAGGATTAGGTAGATGGGGAGAATTTAATTTATTTTTGAAAACAAAAAACATTTGTGGAACAACTCCAGAGGCGTTTGTCCATGGACGCATTAAAGGTGGAAAACCAACTCCAGAAGAAATATCTGATTTTTCTTTATCTTCATTGAAGACTTACACTTCAGATGATGTTGCCTCCGCTAACATTCGCATCTACTCCTTCCCTACAGGTTCGCTTGTTTACAAAGAAAATAAAGCGATCAATTTCGATATCCAGAATACGACCCTTAATGCAGGTATCTATATTCTGGAAAAAACTGACGAAGAAGGTAATGTGACGCGTGAGAAAGTGATGAAAATAAAATAGTGAAGAATAGCTTCCAATAGTTGAACCGCCTATATTCTAAGAAAGGAGGTTCATTTTCTTTTCTCCTTTCTCCACTGCCACGGATCGACAGCATTATTATCTTTCCAAAGACCTCTTTTATCAGCTTTGGCTTTCTCCTGAAGCTTGATGTAATATTTACCTTTTGAGTATTTGTAATTGCATGCATAACCGGATCGGATCATTTCTTTACACAATTTTTATGTTTTAAAACCTGCTATCAAATATTAAATATTAATTAAATTATGTTATTTTTATATTTTGTTTGTGAAATATGAAGGAGACATTTATCTATATGATAAAAAGAGAAACATTTCTCTTTATATAAAGTACCTGAAATCGTAATTTAAAGACTAATAATTAATATCTTAACTATGAATCTTGCCCAAATTCTCGTCCTGCTATCCCTGTGGGTAGCATTACCCGGTTTTAGTCAATTGAACAGTTCTCACAACCATCTTCGTCCCGGTGATGTGTTAATAAAACAACAGGTAGAATATAGAGATCCCGGCAATGCTGGCAAAGATCAGCT
>NZ_GL891982.1:0-147889 GCF_000213555.1 Dysgonomonas gadei ATCC BAA-286 | reverse complement strand
ATTACCGGATGATACATGATTCCCTGTTACAGACCGGGCATGAAAACCCCGTTGTCGAACTGAAATATACCAACCCTATGATACTGATGCAATATCCGCTGAATTACAGTCAGTCGATTAGCTCGGATTATACCTCTAAAGGTTTGTATTCTGGTACAGTGGCTATACAGACCCATGGCACAATGGTTACCGCAGCTGATGCTTATGGTAAGATGATACTGCCTTCGGGAGATACGTTAAGTCCTGTACTTCGGGTAAAGACAATACAAACCATCCTGAATACCCCTGTAGAAGGTTCATCTGGCATAGAGACGGGCGATCAGGGCAAACAGCTCGAGACCTGCCGCTGGTACAGTAAAGGCTATCGTTATCCGGTATTTGAGACAGTGAGGAATATTAACATAAATGACAGTACGGAAATCTTTTCTACTGCATTTTTCTATCCGCCACAAGATCATCTTTATCTGGATACTGATCCTGAAAATCTTGCTTTGCAGGAAGAGGTATGGGATATGGATAAGAAACAGGAGGAACTGCAAGAACAGGTAAAAACAATTTCTATGGAAGATATAATGACCTGTAAGATATATCTCAATCCTGTAATATCGGTTATGAATCTGGAATATGAGTTGAAGACGGACGCTAATGTGTCTTTCGAGCTATACTCGATCGATGGTATGCCTGTAAAGAAGATAAAGACACAAAAGAAGACAGTAGGGAATTATTATGAAACGATTGATTGCTCGGGTTTGTTTCCGAAGAATTATGTGTTGAGGATTACAGCAAATGGATTGAGTGTTAATGAAGTGATTATTAAGAAGTAAAAAGAAAGTGTTATGAAAAAATATAAATTGATAATTTTTATAATCTGCATTGCATATTATCAACTAAATGCGCAAACACCCACTCCGGAAGAAATACTTCGTTCATATTCCATTCAACCTGTAGAGCCGACAACATCGTCATTAGGAAGATACGGTGAATATCAGATGGATTATTCCAATGGATTACCTGACATTTCGATTCCGTTATATGAAATCAAGAGTGGGGATCTAATCGTTCCTATAACATTACGATATCAAGGTGGAGGTATCAAGGTGCAGCAGGAAGCTACCTGGGTCGGCTTGGGTTGGGACCTGTTTTATGGCGGACAGGTTACCCGTGTAGTGCATGGGTTTCCGGACGAAGATGAACCTGATGTATCGCAATGGCCTACGGCTAGTCAGATACGCGATTATATGGACCAATATAAATCAGATATGGACAATAGTTATCTCAAATATTTAGCAGAAGGTAAAACTGCGGGCTATTCCTTTATGCCGGATGAATATTATTATAATGCAGGTATGGAAAGTGGCAAATTTGTAGGAGAAGCAGAAAAAGTATTGATACCTTACAAACCCGTAAAAATAAAAGGAGGATCAACGGGTTGGAGTATCACTAATTCAGAAGGCATCACATACTCTTTCAAAAAAAATGAGACATCTACTTATACCGCTCAACATGTGATATCTCGTTATACATCGGCATGGGGCGTCGAAAAAATAACATCTCCTCATAATCACACCATTACTTATGAATATCAAACCGATGGTAATTATGTACCCGATAAGGCTTCGATGTATCAAGGTTATTATCATTCTTATATTGATATATCTGCACCTTGGTATTCAGAATCTAATATTAATCATACTATTCCTTTACAAAAAACAATCCTCGGGATGAAAATAGAAAGTACAAAGCCTCAATATATTTATTTTGAAGGAGGCCGGGCGACATTTATATTATCACCGCGAACTGATATAACAAACAATGACGGTTCGGCTCCAATTCAAAAACTGGATAGAATCCTTATAGAACGCATACAGGAAAATGGTTTATATGAACCAGTCAAATACTTTCAGCTCAATTATTTCTACAGAGAAAACCGGCTGTTTTTAAGTGGCGTTGATGAAGTCTCTAAGGGTGAAAGCAAACAGGTTGCTAAATTTGAATATGATACGACTCCTTTACCTGATAAGGGCAGCTATTCATATGATTATTGCGAATATTACAATGGTAGTATGAACATAACTCCAATACCACGCTATAATATTCTCACTAGAGGAGGAGAAATTATCTCATTTGGAGGAGCCAATAAAAATGTTGTGGAATCATATACAAAGGCCGGAACTCTTATCTCGGTAGTATACCCGACCAAAGGAAGAACAGTTTTTACATGGGAAAATCATCGTTACGGATCGGCACAGCCGATATATGACAGGCAATATACAAAAGAAGAATCGGTTAGGGTGGCTGGAAGTAGCGATATCACATGCTCCGACAATCATCCTCCCCATAAAGAAGATAATTATATAACTTTTACAAATTATGTGGATCAAAGTATAAATGTATCAGGGTTAATAAAGTTAATCAATACAACTGATTTCCAACATGAAAAATATGATTGGGGAAGTATCACGTTTACAGACCTAACTTCAGGAAGAGTATGGCTGAGTAAATCTTTAAGTAAATATACTACCATTTCTATTAATGAAGTAATTAGCCTACAAGCTAACCACACATATTCTGTAAGAGTTATGACTAATTGTTCTAATGTAACTGCCTATCTCGGATTTACTTATAACAATTACGATCCTAATACTGATAAGTATAATTATCCTTATGGCGGTTTGCGGATTAAGGCAATAACCAATTATGATGCAGATGGAAAGTTCCTGGATAGGAGCAAATTCACTTATACAATTCCGGATAATCCAAATAAATCCAGCGGATATATAACTAATACGGCAGATGTTTTGCTCTCAAAGCATACAAAAAGTGTAGGATGCGTCTATAAAAATCCAGGTTATCTCGATCCTGATTATACGAATGAATATACTGAAACTCATTTATATTATGATAATCCGACTACAGGAATCTATTCGAATAATCTGAGTTATCAATATGTACAGGTGCAAAAACTGGGACCGGATAATAAAAATAATGGGATTACCAAGTATGAATTTAAAACATATTTGGATCAACAATTGGATAGTGAATTACCTGTCATCTCCAATTCATCATTGCGCGGCCAATTATTAAAAGAAAGTATTTATGACAGTGAGAATAATCTAATAAATGAGACGACTAATTATTACAGTAATCACAGGGGAGTAAACCGATCGAGTCGCGGATTAAAAGTAAAACAGGGTACCCACATCTCATCAGTAGGGCTATGTCCGGCGGGTCATGAAGGAATATATTTATTAGAACATTTATATATTCCCTATGATTATACCTACTATTCCGAATGGTGTAAGATGGATAGTACCGTAAGTACCAACTATTACGGAGCCAGCCCAGTTCGGCAAAAAAGTGAATATGTTTATAATGACCTGGCCAGTTGTCGTCCTACCCAAATAACGACAGCACTGAACAATGGTAAGAAAAAGATAACTAATATCACCTATCCTCCCGCAATAACCAAGGAACTGCAATTTGATACGAAAGAAGAAAAAATAGATAATACTGTTATTTATAAACAAATAAATAAATATAGTAGCACTCCATCCGTACCTATAGGTTTTTCTTTTCTATCATTGGATAGTGTTCGTATAAAATATGGAACGTTGGCAGAAGAGACTGAAGTAAAGATGAAGCGTGATGCAAAATACAATATCGTTGAACTTTTAGCACGTTCAGTAAGCCCTACAGTCTTTCTTTGGTCTTACTCCGGCCAATACCCAATTGCCGAGATCAAAAATGCCACCTATCAGGATGTAGAAACAGTATTGGGTAAAGTTTTGATAGATCGAGTTTCCACTGCAATAATGCCATCCGAAGCTGACATGAAAGCTATAAATGATTTGCGGAAGAATACGGCAGTTCTTAAGAATGCCCATATCACCACCTATACCTATAAGCCCCTTGTCGGCATACTGACAACTACCGACCCATCTGGCTCCACCATTACTTATGAATACGATGCTTTCGACCGCTTGAAACGTGCCAACGATGTAGACGGGAAAACTGTTCAGGAATACGATTATCAATATAACGGGGGGATATCAATGCCTCCTATAGAACCACCAATATCGCCTGTGGAGCCACCTATAACTGAAGATGGCGCGATTCAATTCTCAGATATACAGACAAATAATACAACGGGGGTTGCAACAGCAAAGATATCTTTGTCTAAAACTCAGACGATCACTTTTAAAGCAGAACTATTTGGCGCCCTGCCTAGAGCTAGGATCGCTATACCTATAGATGGTTGTGGCGCAACCTTTAGAATTGGGAATCAAAGCTTTTCTTTATTAGGCAATCAAAATGAAGTAAAAACATCTGAAAAAACAATTACATTGGGTGCAGGGAATCATGATGTAGTGATTGGTTTAGATATTATGAAGCCTAATATTATGGGCGTGTCAGCTTCTATAGAAATAATAAGTGTGAACGATGTAAAAGCAGAGATAGGAAGTAATAAAAGTATATCTGTTTATATGATGCAATAAAAAATAAATGGCTATGAAGAAAATACTATTATATATATATTTATGTATAAGTCTGGGGACTTATTCCCAATCAGCAGATCAAAACTATGTTCGTACGCGTACTTATACCAAAGAAAATCAAAGTAATTATTTAGATCAGATCCAATACTTCGACGGCCTAGGCCGCCCCATGCAAACCGTAGAACGGGGTATCACTCCCAATGCCGCCGATCTGGTCACCTATCAGGAATATGATGCCTTCGGACGTGAAGCAAATAATTGGCTACCAGCAGTTGCGACTAGTAATAATGGAGCTTATATGCCTTTAGTCTCTTATAAAGCAAAAGCAATGGCTACTTACGCTAATGATTCGGCCTACAGCAAGCCTGTCTATGAAGCCTCACCACTTAACCGTGTACTGGAACAATATGGTCCGGGTAAAGAATGGAGAAGTGATAAAAAAGCTGTAAGAACCGGATACCTGACTAATAAAAGCCGTACTGGAACTACAATTTTCGTTGCTGCTGATTCCCTAGCATGTGGCTTATATAAAACTGTTGATGATGTAAAAACCATCAGTTTATCACGGACTGCCAACTATAATGCGAACGAGCTGTATGTTACTCGGTTGAGCGATGAAAATGGAAATATATCTTATGAGTTCAAAGATAAGTTAGGACAAGTAATATTGACACGTCAAATAAATGCGGGAGGCGTGTATGATACCAATTATATTTATGATAGCTACGGCAATCTCCGGGCAGTTCTTCCACCCGAAGCATCGGACAGACTGCTGAGTTCGTCAGCATGGTTGGAAACAGATGCGACTCTGAAGCAGTATGCCTACCTATATAAATACGACACCCGCAACCGCTGCATAGCAAAGAAAATACCGGGCTGCGAATGGGTATATTATGTCTACGACAAGGCTGACCGCCTGATATTCACTCAGGACGGCGAGCAACGTACCAAAGGAGAGTGGCTTTTTAGCATCCCTGATGCGCTCGGCAGAACAGTACTAACGGGTACTGCGAAGAATATATTTGATTATACAACGAATCCTTTGGGAACTATGGTTGTAAATGCGACGTGGGCGAAAGCCAACAATGCATATAAAGGTTATACTATTATAGGCGTGACCATAACTAATCCGACTATTTTATCTGCCAACTACTACGACAATTATGAGTTCATGGGTTTGAATACTATACCTGAAAATACAGATAACAATTTCAAATATATAGCTGAAGCAGGTTATGGCACATGGTATGGTACAGACTATACCGATGCTAATAAGTATAAAAACAAAGGGATGCTGACAGGCACATTGACAGCACAGATGAATTTTGACGGTACTGTATCAACGGCTTATCTCTATTCTGTGATGTACTATGATACTAAAAAACAACTGATTCAAACCAAATCGAACAGCCATCTGACGGGAGGAATTGAAAAGGAATACATTGCCTA
The DNA here is from genome assembly GCF_000213555.1 of Dysgonomonas gadei ATCC BAA-286. Taxonomy (GTDB): domain Bacteria; phylum Bacteroidota; class Bacteroidia; order Bacteroidales; family Dysgonomonadaceae; genus Dysgonomonas; species Dysgonomonas gadei. Next base: position 141,944 of record NZ_GL891982.1, on the reverse strand, counting down.
TAACTTCACAGGACAACCGACGCAAAGGAAGCATATACACTCCGCCACAGGCAAGAATACCCAGACAGAAGTCTATACTTATACTTATGACCATGCAGGCAGGTTATTGACCACTACCCACCAGCTGACAGACGGCACAACGGTAAAACCTCAGGTAACACTCGCGGAGAATACCTATGACGAATTGGGAAGGCTAAAGACCAATAAGAAAGGAGGAGTGGCTGGTACATTGGCAACCTATGCTTATAATGTGCGTTCGTGGACTAAATCCATAACTAGTCCATTATTTAGTCAAACATTGTATTACAACGAATCGTATGGCAGTAGTACCAAACAATATAACGGTAATATTTCGGCTATGAACTGGTTAGTGCAAGGAGAAACCATGCTAAGAGGTTATACTTTTACTTACGACAATCTATCGCGGCTGACGGTAGCTAACTATTTAATTAATGGTACAGCCAATACGAACTTCAAGGCAGCCTACATATACGACAAACATGGCAATATGAAGACACTGCAACGATACGGAAAAACGGCAGCTTCGACTTACGGGCTGATCGATAACTTGACCATGACCCATACAGGCAATCAGTTGCTGGCAGCTAATGATGCCGTTGCCAATATCACCCTGACCGAGTCTGCCGATTTCAAAAACTACAGCAATGTGGCTACCGAGTACACCTACAATGCCAATGGTGCGATGAATAAAGATTTGAACAAAGGTATATCGGAAATCCAGTATAATTCGTTAAATTTACCACGTCAGATGGTGATAAACAGTCCGATAGCCAAGGCCAAGAACTATTACACCTATTCGGCTTCAGGCGTGAAGTTGAAAACAGAGCAGCGTTATGATCCCAGCCTGAATGCTTCACCTATAGGCACTACCACTCCGATCAATGATGGACTAGCTGATTATAAGAATACCGATTATGTAGGTAATATCATTTATGAAACCACCAAGACAGGTTCTTCAGTAATCAATAAGACCCGTATACAGGTTGAGGGGGGATATATCGAAAACGGAGTATATTACTATTACCTGACCGATCATTTAGGAAACAACCGTGTTGTTATAAATGCAAGTGGAACGGTAATCCAACGTAATCATTACTATCCATTCGGTATGGCTTTTGCTGAGAATACGAAAGCTGAACAGGGTTTACAGCCTTACAAGTATAATGGTAAAGAGCTGGATCAGATGCATGGGTTGAATATGTATGATTATAGTGCGAGGTTTTATGAGCCGGGTATAGGGAGATTTAGTACGGTAGATCCATTGGCGGAGAAGTTCTATTCTTGGTCTCCATATACATATTGTTATAACAATCCTATAAAATTTATAGACCCTGATGGAGAATTTCCTATAGTTCCCATAATAATATTTGTTGCATTATTTCTCAATTCTGATGCGGTAGTAGCTCCTACGGGAAACCCTTCCGATGGATCCCAAATACAGGAAGCGAGAGATAATTACAATATGAATAATCTAGGTATTCTTGTTCCATTACCTGGAGGATCTGGAGCAAGTACGCTATCTGGTACGGTCGGAAAACAATTTATTAAAGAAACAGGAAAACAAGCTGAGAAGCAAGTAGCAAAAGAAGTCGAAAAACAAGTCGGGAAACAGATTGGGGATGAGATTATTAGTGCAGGTAAAAGAGTGGATCCAAAGACTGGACAAAAATTGGGACCTAGTGGCAAGCCGATGGTGCATACAATTCGTAAATCCTCACAAAAAGAGGCAAAAGATGCTGCCCGAAATGACAAATCAAATGGAGCAAAAGGAACTCCTCCTAAACATACAAAGGATCAAAAAGGAGGTAAACATTTTCATAATGGTTCTGGAGTGGAAGGAAAAGGTAAAAAATCAAAAGATTATGGTTCAAATGCGGGAAAAATAAGCAATAATGTACATTATGAATATCCAGAATAAAAAATTATGGCTAGCTCTTGCAACAGTAGCGCCATTTATAGATAATAATGATTTAAATGGAGCTAAAGGTGCTGTTTTCAATGTACTTTTTGTTGCAAAAACAAAAAAAGAATTTAAAGAAAAGGTAAGGTTTAAATTATTAGAATTTGGCTATGTTTTAGAGAATTTGGAGGATATAGAACCTTTTGACTTTAAAAAAACATATGGTGATAACTTAAATAATTTAGCAGAAATTGCTTTGCAGACAGAAAATATTCAATGGGGAACTTTCTATATATATGATTAATTGTTATTTCCTGTTGCCACGATTTTGTAAACTGTGTCTTGCATAGCAATATATAGATTATTTATCCTGCCGGTGTCATTATCGGCAGGATTGTTTATCTAATTTTCTTTTGGTCATAAGAGCCAATTCAAAATATTTTATTATTTCTGTTTTTTTAATATTTACCGATGAAAATAATTTTAACACTAACATTTGCAGTTTTACTTAATTCATGCATAGTCCTTGAATCTATGCTGGGTCTAGATAGGTGTAATTATACTGATTGTGATAGAAAATGTATTGACAATTGCGACTACTGTGTAATTCACTGCGATAAATTAATGTTCCTGAAGATTTCGATTCAAGAATAGGCAAGTCGATAGATAAACAAATAGACCTATACAAAGAACAAGAAAAGAAGCGTAATTAAAATATTAATTTCCTTTTTTTGTTAAATGATTATAGTGAAGTGGTAACAGTCCGAATATTTAAGAGGTTACTCATTATTATTTATCAGATTGTTGTCATTGAGTCCGTTTAAATTAATACTATCATGCATGTATAGGAAGTAGTGTATTTGAGAAATCACTTTTTTCTTAAATCTTTTCCTTCAAAGTTGCAAATAGCTTCTACCCAATCTTGTGGTACCGGCTTGGACTTATGCTGAATCAAGTCGTAAGTAACCATTGTTGACCGACAAAAACATTTTTCTTCCCCGGTACTAACATCAATAACACGTTGAGCCAGTTCAAAGCTTTTTGTACCAATAGCAGTTACCGCGGTTTGTGTTGCGATATGGTCGGTGCCAAATATCTGAGATTTAAACACTACATTGATTTCAACCACAACAATAGCTTCTTCTTCCCAATTCACATTCGGGCAAATAGTTTCAATATAATTAGTTTTTCCCAAATCGTAGAAAGTAAAATAAACTGCATTGTTGATATGTCCGAACCGATCAATGTCATTAGCTCTCAGTTGTAGTGGAATGGTATGCTTAAATGATATTTCATCCATAATATTCATCTTGTTTTTCTGCAAAGTTATGATATTATTATAAAATTGAACTCTCTTCAATAGCCTATGTTTAGGGAATTTTTAGAATGATACAAACTTACATTTATTAAAAAAATGTATCTTTGTCGGAGTTTTATATTATTGCACAAAGAAATAATCAATATATGTTGACATCTCTTTTAGAAAAATTGGGACGATATACGCTTCTGATGCAAAAGGTTTTTACCCGGCCTCAGAAGTGGAATGTGTTTTTCCGTCAGTTCTTTGCCGAAATGAGCAAGCTTGGGGTAAATTCCATCTGGATAGTTATCATTATCTCGTTCTTTATTGGAGCTGTAATCGTAGTACAGATTAAGTTGAATATAGATTCTCCTTTTATGCCACGATATACAGTGGGATATGTATCGCGTGAGATTCTGATTTTGGAATTCTCGTCCACTATCATGTGTCTTATACTAGCCGGAAAAGTAGGATCTAATATTGCCTCGGAAATAGGAACTATGCAGGTGACCGAACAGATCGACGCCCTTGAAATCATGGGGGTAAACTCCGCAAATTATATAATCCTTCCTAAAATCACAGCATTAATGGCTTTTATTCCTGTGCTGGTGGTATTAAGTATGGTATTTGGCGTTATTGGTGGTTTTGCAGTTTGTATAATAGGACAGATAATGCCCGCCGATACATTTCAATATGGTTTGCAATCATTCTTTAAAGAGTTCTATGTCTGGTATGCGATTGTAAAAACAATTGTGTTTGCTTTTATCATAGCATCTGTAGCGTCTTTTTATGGCTATGCTGCCAGAGGAGGTTCGCTGGATGTGGGTAAAGCCAGTACAGATTCTGTAGTTATGAGTAGCATACTTGTACTCGTGTCGGACTTGTTAATCACTCAATTGATGATGTCATGATAGAAGTAAAAAACTTAGATAAGTCGTTCGATGGGCGCGAAGTGCTGAAAGACATAAACATTGTATTTGAAGCAGGCAAAACAAATCTTATCATAGGCCGGAGTGGTTCGGGAAAAACTGTACTTCTCAAGAACTTAGTAGGTCTGATGCGCCCTACCAGCGGGCAGATTCTATATGATGGACGGGACCTTACAAAAATGAAAACTGCTGAAGTGAAAGCATTGCGTCAGGAAATGGGCATGATATTTCAGGGGTCTGCATTATTTGATTCTATGACAGTATTCGAAAATGTCAACTTTCCGTTGATGATGTTTTCTGATATGTCCAGAGCCGAACAGGCAAAGCGTACACAGTTTTGTCTCGAGAGGGTAAATCTGGCGGATTCGGGACATTTATATCCCTCCGAAATAAGTGGAGGAATGATGAAGCGTTCAGCTATTGCCCGTGCAATTGCCCTCAACCCGAAATATTTGTTTTGCGATGAGCCCAATTCAGGACTTGATCCCCAGACTTCATTGGTTATTGACGACCTGATACACGATATCACAAAAGAGTATAATATGACCACGATTATCAATACCCATGATATGAATTCGGTGATGGGAATCGGTGAACGGATCAATTATATCAAAGAGGGAAATCTGGAGTGGCAGGGGACCAGTGCCGATGTGATGTCTTCTACAAACGAAGATTTCAATGATTTTGTCTTTGCTTCGGATTTATTCAAGAAAGTCAAGGCTGCAGAAAACGAAGGTATAAAACTAACATAAAAATTGAGGAATTCGGAAATTAGTAAATTGAGATATAATGCTATTTACTAATTGATAAATAAGCCAATTCATTGGATCAATAAACTATGAAAATAATATCATACAACGTTAACGGTATACGTGCCGCTGTAAATAAAGGGTTATACGAATGGATGGAAAAAGAGTCGCCGGATATACTCTGTTTGCAGGAGATAAAGGCGATGGAAGAACAGATAGATGTATTGACCATTCAATCATTGGGGTATCATTATTATTTTCATTCCGCCGAGAAAAAAGGATATAGCGGAGTCGGTATTCTGACAAAAAAGAAACCGGACTTTGTGAAATCAGGTATGGATATGCCTGTGTATGATAGGGAGGGTAGGGTGCTACGTGCCGACTATGGTGATATGACAGTGATCTGTGTTTATATCCCTTCCGGAACAATGGGCGATATACGTCAGGATGTAAAAATGAAATTTCTCGCCGATTTCACCCATTTTATAAATGAACTTCGGAAAGAAAGGCCTCAGATACTTATCTGTGGCGATTATAATATTTGTCACAAACCAATTGATATCAGCCATCCGGAGCGTCATACCAAAGATTCGGGGTTCTTGCCTGAGGAACGCCAATGGTTCGACGAATATATTGCTACAGGATTGATAGATACTTTCCGTGTATATGACGAAAGTCCCGATAAATACAGTTGGTGGAGCTACCGGGCTGGAGCCAGAGGGAAGAATCTGGGCTGGCGCATCGACTATCATATCATATCGGAAGAAGCCAGACCCCGCCTTAATGGAGCGGCAATATTGAGCGATATAGATTTTTCGGATCATTGCCCGATAGTGGTGGAGATGGATTTTTAGAATAAATAATCTGAATTATATCTTTAGAGATATAGATTTAATAAATAACTAATAGCTTGTCATAAACAAGCTATTTTGCTTTTTATTTATTAATTTTGTGTCCGGAAGTCTTTACGACTTGAACATATATTATTTCTTAGTGTTAAAATGGTTAGTAAACACTAGGATTATTATTTTAAACAATATAAAATTTATAATGGCAAACTTATTAAACATAAAAGACTTGCACGCCAATGTTGAAGGCAAGGAGATACTGAAAGGATTAAACCTTGAAGTTAACGAAGGCGAAATTCATGCAATAATGGGACCTAACGGAGCAGGCAAAAGCACTTTGGCATCTGTACTTGTAGGTAACCCTAACTTTGAAGTAACAGAGGGAGAAATAGATTACAGAGGACACGACTTACTCGATATGGATCCGGAAGACAGGGCGCGTGAAGGCCTTTTCCTTAGCTTCCAGTATCCTGTGGAAATACCGGGTGTAAGTATGACTAATTTCATGCGTGCCTCTCTTAACGAAATTCGTAAGCACAGAGAACAAGAACCGATATCGGCTTCTGATTTTCTGAAAATGATAAAAGAAAAGAGAGAACTTGTAGAACTCGATAAGGATCTTGCCGGACGTTCGGTGAACGAAGGTTTTTCAGGAGGAGAGAAAAAACGTAACGAGATATTTCAGATGGCTATGCTTGAGCCGAAACTGGCAATCCTGGACGAAACCGATTCAGGGCTTGATATAGATGCACTCCGTATCGTTGCAGCCGGCGTAAACAAGCTGAGACGTAAAGATAACGCGACTGTGGTGATTACTCACTACCAACGCTTGCTGGATTATATCAAACCGGATTTTGTACATGTGCTTTACAAAGGACGTATTGTGAAAAGTGCCGGGGCTGAATTAGCTTTGGAGCTTGAAGAAAAAGGTTACGATTGGATTATTAAAGAATTTCAGGAATAATGATAGAGAATCAATATATAGACATATTCAATCAGTACAGGGATAAGATCGATGCCAAATCCGCGCCGGGGCTGAACAGCCAACGTGATAAAGCATTTGAAGCCTTTCGGAAGCAAGGTTTCCCTACAAAAAAGCTGGAGGATTACCTTTATCTGGATGTGGCGGCGGAGTTTATGCCTGATTTTGGGCTCAACTTGAACCGTGTTCCATTCCAGGGAAATCCATATGTGGCATTCAGATGTGAAATTCCTAATATGACAACGAATCTGTACTTTGTACTAAATGATTTGTTTCATCAAGAACATAGCCCTCAAGTAGAATATCCTAAGGGAGTATTTGTAGGTAGTCTAAAGCAATTTGCAGAGGAGAAACCCGAAGTTTGCAGTAAATATTACGGACAAATAGCAGATGTGAATAACAATGGTATCATTGCATTCAATACTATGTTTGCTCAGGATGGACTGGCAATATATGTACCTAAAGGAGTGATTGTTGAGGAACCGATACAGTTAATTAATATACTGAAAAGTGAGTTTAATTATCTCGTAAATCGACGTATATTGATTATTGCTGAGGACGATGCTCAGGTAAAATTGCTTATCTGTGACCATACGGTAGACGAATCCCACTTCCTGGCTACACAGGTAACCGAAATATACGCAGGACGGAATGCTGTCGTAGACTGTTACGACCTGGAAGAAAATTCGGATAAGGTAACCCGGCTGACAAATACATTTGTATTACAGGAGGGATCTTCAAACGTATTGGTGAACAATATGACATTGAATACAGGTGTGAGCCGTAACAATTACAATGTAAAGCTAAATGGTGAACATGCAGAAGCGTATGTATGTGGAATGGTTATTGCCGACAGGCAGCAATATGTAGATAACTTTGCATTCCTCGATCATGCTAAACCACACTGCACTAGTACGCAGTTGTTTAAATATGTATTGCAGGATGAGGCTAAAGGTTCTTTTTGCGGTCGTATTCTGGTAGAGAAAGATGCTCAGAAAACAATGGCATACCAGTCTAATAACAATCTTTGTATCTCGCCAAATGCAAAAATGTATGCTAAACCACAGCTCGAAATATATGCCGACGATGTAAAATGTTCTCACGGTCTCACAACAGGGCAACTGGACGAAGAAGCGCTGTTCTATCTCCGTTCGCGTGGTATAGGATATGATGCTGCGAAACTGATGTTGATGCAGGCCTTTACGGCGGGGGTTTTGGAGCATGTGCGTATCCCGCGTTTGAGAGAAAGATTGCAGGATCTGGTTGAAAAACGCTTCCGCGGAGAAAGTGCACGTTGTGGCAACTGCATGGTATGCAAATAAGATTAGTAGTTATAAACTTAAGTTATGAGTTATAAGTCGCAGGAGCTTATTCTGTTGACTGCTAACTGCTAACTGCTAACAAAAAAAAATGGATATTGAAAAAATAAGAGCCGATTTTCCTATTCTTTCCACTACCGTCTATGGTAAGCCACTTATCTATTTCGATAATGGTGCTACCACTCAAAAACCAAAATGCGTAGTAGAAGAAGTAGAAAAAGTATATTACACCACGAATGCAAATGTGCATCGTGGTGTACATCATTTAAGCCAACAGACTACAGATTTGGCAGAGGAATCCCGTGCTGTGGTGCAGCAATTCATTAATGCAAAGCATAGTAGGGAAATTATCTTTACCAAAGGTACTACAGAATCCATCAATCTGGTGGCACATAGCTTTTGCCAGCAGTTTTGCAAAGAAGGTGATGAAATTATCATTTCAGCAATGGAGCATCACGCTAATATTGTTTCCTGGCAATTGCAGGAAGAAATAAGAGGCATACGGCTAAAGGTTATCCCGATCAACGAAAAAGGTGAGCTGAGGATGGATGAGTTCAAAAAGCTCATATCACCAAAGACTCGCTTAGTATCGGTTATGCATATTTCGAATGTATTGGGTACGGTGAATCCGATAGAAGATATTATTGAGATTGCGCATGGCCACGATATTCCTGTACTAATAGATGCGGCACAGTCTGTGCAACACATGGAGGTAGATGTGCAAAAGCTCGATTGCGACTTTCTTGTTTTCTCGGCACATAAAGTATATGGCCCAAATGGAGTAGGGGTACTTTACGGAAAAGAGAAGTGGCTGAACCATATGCCCCCCTATCAGGGAGGTGGGGAAATGATAAGTCAGGTTTCATTTAAGAAGACGACATTCAATGAATTACCATTCAAATTTGAAGCCGGTACACCCAATTATCCGGATGTAATAGCCTTCGCGAAAGCTATAAACTATATAAAAAATATAGGACTGGACTCAATAAAAGAATACGAAGACCAGTTATTAAGCTATTGTACCGATGAATTGAAGAAAATAGAAAATATCCGTATTTTCGGCACTTCTGACAATAAGAGCAGTGTTATTTCGTTTCTTATAGGAAATATTCATCATTACGATATGGGAATGCTTTTGGATAAAATGGGAATAGCTGTTCGTACAGGTCACCATTGTGCCCAGCCGCTTATGGAAGAGCTTGGTATAGAAGGTACTGTAAGAATTTCGATTGCATTTTATAATACAAGGGAAGAGATAGATAAGCTCATCGAAGGCATAAAACGGGTAGTTACCATGTTTGACTAATGACAGCTATTAATCTCAAAAAAACATAATTGTAAAAGTTTATTTTCAAATTATAAAAGCTTTGTGTAAATTTGCAAACTAATTTTTGAGTAGAATGAAGATTAAAATTCTGTGTACACTATTATTGGCCTTATTATTAGCTTCGTGTGGAGAGTATAATAAAATACTGAAAAGCCGTGATGCCGAGCTGAAATATACATATGCCAAGAAATATTTCGATGAAAAAAAATATGGTAGGACTACTACCTTGTTGGACGAAATTCTTTCTACATACACAGGCTCCTCCAAAGAGCAGGAGATTTTGTTTCTTATGGCGCAGGCCTATTTCTATGATAAAGATTATACTACTGCTACTCAATATTATACAAGATACTATAACAAATTTCCTAAAGGGGACTATACCGAACTGGCAAGGTTTAACGCCGCGTACGGTCTGTATTTAGATTCTCCTGATGCCCGTTTGGATCAGACAAGTACGATAAGGGGGATTCAGGAATTCCAAAATTTCCTTGAGTATTTTCCTCAAAGTGAAAAGGCTCCCGAGGCTCAGGATTTGATGTTCAAACTGCAGGAAAAACTGTCTTATAAAGAGTTTTTGGCTGCCCGCCTTTATTTCAACTTAGGGTTGTATATGGGTAATAATTATGAATCTTGTATTGTTACATCACGTGAAGCGCTGAAGAATTACCCATTTTCGGAGTTCTCAGAAGAATTTCAGATACTTATTGTGAGATCAAGATATGAACTGGCATATTACAGTATTGAAGAAAAGAAACCTACCCGCTACCGTGAATTGATGGACGAACATTTCAACTATAAGAATATGTTTCCTAGCGGAAAATACCTCAAAGAAAGTGAAAGATACTACCGTCAGGCTTTAAAAGCGCTTGGACAGGAAGCCGATCAGATCACCAATGAGGCAGTACAACAAGAATTAAGTAAATAAGCAAAATATTCTACTAATATAAATTAAAGGATTAAAATGGATTACAGAAAATCAAATGCAGCCAGCAATACAGTTACCAGAGATATGATGACTTTGTCGGAAGATACAGGTAATGTATATGAAACTGTGAGAATCATAGCTAAACGTTCTAATCAGATTTCTGTTGAAATGAAACAGGATTTGGATAAAAAGCTGCAGGAATTTGCTTCATATAACGACAATCTGGAAGAAGTTTTCGAAAACAGAGAACAAATAGAAATTTCCCGTTATTATGAGAAGCTGCCTAAAGCAACGCTGATCGCTGCTCAGGAATATACAGAAGGTAAACTTTATTACAGGAATCCAAACAAAGATAAAGACAACTTCTAAAAAATACGAATGATACAACGTATACAGACAGTATTTCTACTTTTGGTGGTGATATTGATGGGAGCCACGGCTTTTTGCCCATTGGTCGAAATCGTAAACGGAACCCCTCAGTTGTCTACCGCTTTCCATTCTTACGGAATAGGAGTTGATTTCCCTACATGGGGAGTTCTGATTTTCGCTGTTGCAAGTGGATTATTGGCATTGGTCAATATCTTTCTTTATAAGAAAAGAAAGTTACAGATAAATATAGGCTATTTGACAGCTATCCTGATAGTTGTGTATTATATTACAGCACTGGTGTATATGAATGCTTTTTTAGGACAAATAGATAGTGCTTATAATATAAATCTCCAATTCGGCATTATATTTCCGGTTGTAGCGCTTATTTTTGATTTGTTGGCTATTTCCCGGATAAAGAAAGATGAAAAGCTGGTAAAATCGTTAGATCGTATACGGTAATAAATAAGAAATAATTAAAAAGGAGAAGATCGAAATCTTCTCCTTTTTTGTATTTATGTAAATGATGAGATATCATTATTTATTCCGGCTCTTCAGTATCGAGACAGAAAGGGTGTCCCGCAGGGTCAATCATCGTTCTTGATGTTCTGAAATATTGCTCTTCAGCAAGTTTAGCTCCATATTTTACAGCGGTTTGTACAGCTTCCTCCAAATTATCTACATAGAAGTCGAGATGTATCATTTGTCCTTGTTTTCCTTGTGTCCAAGGCCATACCGGTGCTTCATAGCCCTCTACTTCCTGAAATGCAATTACTGTACCTGATGGAGATGTAATTGCAGCCCATCCGTTTGCCTGTGGATGTGTCCATTCCCAATCCAATAGCTTACTATAAAAATCGGCCATGATACCTGCGTCAGCGCAATCTATTACAATATTGATCTTTTTTATTGATAACTTGTTTTCAAAACCTGTACTCATATATCCTTGCTTTAAAGTCACTGATATATGATTATTTTTTCTTTACATCTATCCAGGTCAGTTTTTTCCATACATATTCAAGCGGTCCATGTTTGTGGCTTTTCATCCACCAGTAACAGAAGAAATATTGCAATATAAATAGCACTATTCCCAGCAAGAGCGAATAAGTAATTCCCAGTTTATTATGCATACCCAATCCCCAGTTATAGAAAATAAATGAACCTACAACAGATTGCATAATATAATTAGTCAATGTCATTTTTCCATAAGGGCGAAGTTTATCCAACCAGTTATGTCCTTTAACGGTATGATAGTAAACAAGAATTATCAGGGATACCAGAAATGCCATAAAGCCCATATTAGCCAGCGATCTTATAATTAAGTGCAAAGGTGTTAATATTGCCTTGTTCTCTATAAATCCGGAAAGCATACTTACTAACCCGTTTAAAGGGAAAAAGCAAATAATTCCGACTACTAAAACTCTCATCCAGAAGCGGCTGTTCTTTTCATTGTGTAGCAATAGACCTGCTTTACCGATTACCATACCGAACATAAATAAGGCCGGAGTCTGGAAGAAGCGGGCGTTTTCCCATGCCCAAGCGAGGCTGGCTAGCTGCCCGTCCCAAAGATTCATCTTTACTGTTTCAAGGAAAGTTCCATTACTTTGTACCGGATATGCCTGAGCCCAGTAATAATTGGCTAAAGGTTCTGCCGGAATATAATCCGGATTGAATAAGGCGTAAAAGAGTTTACCCCATTCCATCGGCTGTAATATGAGTATTGTAGCAATGATAACGACAGTCTTAATCTTTAGCCGGGCCACAAAAATGAGGGATATGCCGACAATGGAATAAAGCACCAATATTTCCCCTGTGAAGAACATGGCATTAATATTTCCCCAAATGAATAAGAGGAACAGCCGCCACAGGAAACGCAGTCTGAAATCATTTCCTCTTTGCAACTGGTTGTTGTCCTGTATAAAGAAACTGAATCCAAACAAGAGGGCAAAAATGCCATAAGCTTTCCCTCCAAAAATAAAGAAAAGGGAATCCCATATAGATTTGTCAGTAAACTGTAACAAGGGACTGTCGGTCTCCGGAAATGAATAAAAATTGAAATGTTCAATACTGTGAAGGAGAAAAATTCCCATAATGGAGAATCCTCTCAGGGCATCTGCGACATCGATTCGCTGTTGTGTCTTAATCATGATAATCAGTTACAAAATTTAGAGATGCAAGATATTACTATTTTTTCTAAATAAATGTAGAATAATTATTCATTTTGGACCTACGGATTCGTCTTTTTAATATACGGACCCGTTTTACCCTATTATCTCCATCAAAGCCATACAAGCCGTCTCTACATTCGGAATATGCTGAATACTTACCGAGCGTTTACCGTTACGTTCTTTCAGTTCGCAACTGCGCGGATACTTCTGTATATAATCCAGTAGTTTATCAAAGGCTTTCGACTGATAGTAGGGTGACTCCGGATTGGAGATAAGGAACAGACTCATACGCCCGCCTTTCAGTACCACCTTTTCTATACCGAGTGTTTTTGCCAGTATCCGTAAACGAACGACCATGATTAGTTCGCGACCTTCGGGTGGTATTTTACCGAAGCGGTCTTCGAGCCGTAATATAAAGTTCTGCACGTCTGTTTCGCGTTCCATATTATCCAACTCGCGATAAAGTGTGATGCGTTCCGAATCATTCGGAATATATGTGGCAGGGAATAGTAATTCCAGATCGCTTTCTATCTGTACATCATCCACAAAATTATCTCCGGCTATTTTTTCATCGCCATCAGTTTCATGGTAAAGGTCAGCAAATTCATCATTTTTCAGTTCATTAACCGCTTCTGTCAATATTTTTTGATATACCTCATATCCTAAATCGGCGATAAATCCGCTTTGCTCTGCTCCGAGTAAATTTCCTGCACCCCGTATATCCAGGTCCTGCATCGCAATATGGAAGCCATGACCAAGCTCCGAAAAGTTCTCTATTGCCTGTAAACGTCTTCTGGCTTCGGGTGTCAATGTATGGAGGGGAGGAGCAAGGAGGTATGCAAAAGCCTTTTTATTGCTTCGCCCCACACGTCCGCGAAGCTGGTGCAAATCGCTCAACCCGAAGTTCTGCGCATTGTTTACGATGATTGTATTTGCATTCGGTATGTCTATTCCCGATTCTATGATAGATGTGGCGATAAGTACATCATATTCATGGTTTACGAAATCTATAATTACCGATTCCAGTTTGGCAGGGTCCATTTGTCCGTGACCGACTACTACGCGTGCATCAGGAACTTCGCGGCGGATAATATCCTCCAGTTCGTAAATGTTTTTTATACGATTGTTTATGAAGAAGACCTGCCCATTGCGGCTCATTTCAAATTCTATGGCTTCGCGTATGATATGCGGGTCGAATGTGTGCACTTCGGTCTGAATAGGATAGCGGTTTGGCGGTGGGGTAGTGATGGCAGATAAATCCCGTGCACCCATCAACGAGAACTGTAGTGTACGCGGAATAGGAGTGGCTGTCATCGTGAGTGTATCCACATTCGATTTCATCTGTTTCAGCTTTTCTTTTACTGCTACTCCGAATTTTTGTTCCTCGTCTATTATCAGTAGTCCAAGGTCTTTAAACTGTATGTCCTTACTCACTATGCGGTGAGTCCCTATCAGTACATCTACCTTACCCTCCTTCAGATCGTTCAGAGTTTCTTTTATCTGGTTTGCACTGCGAGCACGGCTGATGTATTCTACACGGCACGGAAAATCCTTCAGCCGTTCCCTGAATGTCTGGTAATGCTGATACGCCAGTACGGTAGTGGGTACTAGTACAGCTACTTGTTTGTTGTCTGATACAGCCTTGAAAGCCCCCCGGATAGCCACTTCCGTTTTACCGAAACCTACATCTCCGCATATGAGCCGGTCCATAGGTTTACTGTTTTCCATATCCTGCTTTACGTCGGCCGTTGCTTTCACCTGATCGGGAGTATCCTCATAGATAAAGGATGCTTCCAATTCATGCTGTAAGAATGAATCGGGAGAAAACTTGAATCCTTCTTCCTGACGTCGTTTAGCATATAATTGAATCAGGTCGCGGGCAATATCTTTTACTTTGCTTTTGGTTTTTTCCTTTATCTTGTTCCAGGCGCCGGTTCCCAGTTTATTGATGCGAGGCGGTTCGCCTTCTTTGCCTCTGTATTTAGATATTTTATGCAGGGCATGCAGGGATACAAAGATGGAATCGTTGTTGAGATATATCAGCTTGATAAGCTCCTGCATCTTCCCGTTCATATCGGAGCGGACAAGCCCGCCGAATTGTCCTACACCGTGGTCGATATGAACAATGTAGTCGCCTATCTGAAATTGTTGCAGTTCTTTGAGTGATAGGGCAAACTTACCGGAACGCACCCTGTCCGATTTCAGGTTATATTTATGATAGCGGTCGAATAACTGGTGGTCCGTAAAACAGCATATTTTTAATGTTTCGTCACTGAACCCTTCCGATAATGTCCTTTCTACCGGTATAAAGGTAATATCGTCGCCCCTGTCTTCGAAGATAGATTGCAGGCGCTTGTGCTGCTTTTCACTATCGCTCAGAATGTATATTCTGAAGCCTTTCCCTATATCCTTGTGGAAAGTCTCACTTATCAGGTCAAAGTTTTTATGGAAGGGTGGTTGGAGGTTTGTCTCAAACTCTATGGTTGCTTCAGGTATACCGCCCGCTCTTGCTCCGAAATGAATATGTCTGAATCCGTTTATCAGGTTTGCATATTCTTCCCTGTCGGATAATTTATTCTGTATGTCTTTTTCATATTCGGGATTGTCGAGAATTGCAGAGTCATTGTAGACAGATTCTACTTTTTCTTCGGCCCATGCAAAGTCTTTGAATCCGATTATGCTGTCTTTAGGAATCAGTTTTAATAATGAGTCCCTGTCCAGGTCGGATTTTTGCATATCAGGTATAATCTGTATCTGTTGCAAACGCTCTTTTGACAATTGTGTCTCTATATCGAATGTGCGTATTGTATTCACTTCATCGCCGAAAAAGTCGATACGGTACGGAAATTCGTAAGAGAATGAAAATACGTCGAGAATACTTCCGCGAATAGCATACTGCCCCGGCTCATAAACATAGTCTACATATTCGAATCCAAAGCTATCCAGCATTTCCGATACAAAGTTGCGGTCTACTTCTTCGTTAGCATTGATGTGTATTGTATTTTTTTCCAGGATACTTTTTGCTACAACTTTCTCTGCGAGCGCTTCCGGATATGTAATTATGATCAGATGCTTGTTGTCGGTCTGTAGTTTACCCATCACTTCGGTACGAAGTATTTCATTTGCAGCATCTATCTGTCCGTATTTGATCGCACGTTTATATGCTGACGGGAAGAACAGTACTTTGTCCGTATCGAGTATCTGTATCAGGTCGTGATAAAAATAGCCTGCACTTTCCAGGTCGTTCAGGATGTACAGGAAACAGTTGTCCGTTTTATGATAGATGGCTGCTGCAAACATCGCAGCAGATGAGCCTTGTAGTCCTTTTGCATAAAGACTTTTATGCTTTGGCAAAATATTAACAACAGCAGATATGTTTTTATGAGACTCGAAAACCTCTTGTAAAGCAGCTAATTTCAATGTAGTAAACTTATTTAATTTTCGGGATACAAAAATAGTAAAAACATACCACAAATTTTATACCAATATTTAGTTCTGATTTGAATTAACCAGCTGAATCAATAATAAAAGAGCGAGAACCATAAATTCTCACTCTTTCTACTGGATAAAATACGATATTATTTTCTTAATGTCAGTATTTCTTTTACTGTATCGGCTGTTATATTATGGCATTCGCCTAACTTCCAGCCACGTTCGGCAAGTCGTTTGCTTACCTTTTCCACAGCTTCGTCACCGAGGTTATAATCGGACAAATGTGTTTTAGCATCCATTGTTTCAAAGAAATTTTCTACAGCTTTTATTGTCTTTTCTATAGCTCCGTCACCTTGTATGCCGAATACTTCGCGGCCAAGACGGATTATTTTCTTCGACTTCTGTTCTTTCAGCACGGTCATTACTCCCGGCAATACGATCGCTAATGTTTGCGCATGGTCTAAGCCGTAGAATGCTGTAATCTCATGGCCTATCATATGTGTAGCCCAGTCCTGAGGTACACCGCAGTTTATCCATCCGTTCAGTGCCCATGTTGATGCCCACATCAGGTTTGCGCGTACATCATAATTATGGGGATCGCTCAACGCTTTCGGACCTTCTTCTACCAGTGTTTTAACGATGGCTTCGGCCATATTATCCTGGAGCAAGGAATTACTCTCATTATATGTGAGATATTGCTCCATCACATGTACAAATGCATCTACAACACCGTTCCCTACCTGACGTACAGGCAGACTGAATGTTACTGTAGGGTCGAGTACAGAAAATAACGGATAGGTGAAATCGGAAGAGAAGGCGAGCTTTTCCTCTGTAGATACACGGGTGATAACACCCCCATTATTCATTTCCGAGCCTGTGGCCGGCAAAGTAATAATATCGGCAAAAGGCATCGCCTTTTTTATCTCACTGCCTTTCGACAGGATATCCCAAGGTTCGCTGCCTTCGAAAAGGGCAGCCGCCGCAATAAATTTTGTAGCATCAAGCACCGAGCCTCCACCAACGGACAGAAGAAAGGTGATCCCTTTTTCCTTAATGAATTCCACGGCTTTCATGCAAGTCTCATAATGCGGATTAGGTTCTATTCCTGCGAATTCGTACCATTCAAAGCCTTTGAGGGCTTTCATAGTCTGGTCGTATACTCCGTTCTTTTTGATACTGCCGCCACCATAAGTAATCAATACTTTACTACCCTGTGGTATTTCGTTTGTTATTTCCTTGATTGTATCTTTCCCGAATATGATTTTTACGGGATTTGCATAAGTGAAGTTGTTCATAATTGTATCTTTTGTAATTGGAACAAAGGTATATCATTTGATAGAATATGTAATAGTTTAATTATTAAAGTTGTTAAAAAAACAGTCTAAATGGACACGGACAATACAATATATTTTATCAAAAGGAATAACCCCGATCTTTTTATTTACTTTTATCCATCAAAAAATAGAAGGATGAAAAAACTTTCGGTTTTAATATTTTTGTTGCTCAGCAGTGCCACTATTTTCGGACAAATCAATCCGGAAGATTCTACAGTGCAAGTCATAGCTTACTGGGATAAAGGGGAGACTCACAATTATAAGGTTATCAACAAGAAGACTCAGTTGAAAAATGAAGAAATTATTTCTTCAGATTCTGTAGTTTATAATGTGGAATTATCGGTATTAGATTCTACGGCAAATTCATATAGCATACAGTGGCTTTATAAGGATAATGTAAATAAAGACCTGAAAGTAATATATAAAACAAATGAACTGGGCGAATTTGAGGAAGTTCTGAACTGGGAAGAAATAAGGGATTTTGTAAACAGGACGACAAACAGTATTCTGCAAGGTTTAAAAAAAGGAGAAACGAGTGATGAGTCACTGGATAAGTTGGAAAAAGAAATTACATCAACTTTTTCAACTAAAGAGGCGATAGAGTCGGTAGGAGTGAACGAAATTGTTCAATATCATATGTTTCACGGTGTTACATATAAGTTAGGTGATTATATGGAGGGTGAAATTGAGGTGCCGAATGTATTGGGTTCTAAACCCTTCACAGCCAATACTTATTTCGGACTGGAAGAGATTATGTCGGATGAAGAATATTTGCTGAAATCGGTACAAAGCATAGATAAAGAACAACTGACGGTGGCTACACTTGAGTATTTAAAGAAGCTATCGGAATCGGTTGGTAAAAGTTTTGATACGGAAGCAGTCCGGAATATGCAATTTGAGAATGAAACCACCACTCATTCGGCCCTTCATGATTCGGGCTGGGTTATTTACAGTATTATGCAAAAGGTCGTTACCAATGGCGATATAACTGTAATAAACGAATGTTCCATAGAAATGGAGTAGGCTTTTAAAATTCTGCAAGTAACCTAACATTCAGTTGTCTTCCCGTCAAATAATTAGGTACGGCATGGTGTTGATTATTCACATCTGTTATCCAGTAATAAGTATTTGTATTCTGCATGTCGAAGATATTAAACGCATCCAGTCCCAGCCATATGTTTTTAAAGGCTTTGCAGAATGAATTCCTGTTGCGGATCGCAAAGTCTTCACCGAGTATCAGCCATGAGAAGCCGATGTCGATTCGTTTATAATTAGGCGTACGGAAATATCCGGTTTCATAGCCTTTGTATGGCGCAGATACGGGCAGCCCTTGCGACCATAGACCGCGCAGACTCATTTTTAAACGTTCATATCCTGGGAAATAGTCCTGATAGAAGAGAGCGAAATTGAATCGCTGATCGGTAGGCAGAGGTACTTTTATCCCGTTTATATCCTGTTCGGTCTTCATAAACGACAGGCTTATCCAACTATCTGCCCCGGGAATAAATTCACCGTATAATTTTACGTCAGCTCCCATCGAATAACCTTTGGAGGAGTTCTCGCCTGTGTATCTTATCTTTACATTGTTGACAGTATACGGTACAAGGTCGGATAATTTCTTGTAATATACTTCACCTGATAATTTGAATGGGGGAATATTCTTCTGTATATCCCGTCCGAAGTAATAATCGGCACCCAGTACAATATGTATCGACTTCTGTGACTTAATGTCTTTATTCAGCTCTGTGACATTATTACCATCTACATTAACAATGCGCTGAAATTCTTTATAAAAAGGAGCCTGGTAATACACTCCTCCCGCTACCCGCAACGAAAGATTATCCAGCCCTGCCGGCACAAAAGCCAATGCTCCGCGCGGACTTACAATCAGTTCTTCATTGAAAGTCCAGTAGCTGGCACGCACACCTGCATTGAGTATGAATAAGCCTGCATCTGTACTGAAATTGTAAGTATCTTGTATATATCCCGAAATACGGGTAGGGTTGATTTTGTTATCCGATTTCAGGTTCGAAAATACATTTACATCGGTTCCGGTACTCGGTAGGGAGTAGCCTGCCGAGTCGCGCATTTCCCATTCCTTTATCTTATCGTTTATTTTTTCCTTTTGGTAGCTGATACTCCATTTCAGCATGTTACGGTCTATCTTCAGATTGCCGGAATGAGTGAAAGTATATACATCCGACTTCAACTTATTGCGCGCATGTTCATGGTAGGTGCCTATAGCCAGTTGTGACCCGATATTTTCATCATCGCCTGTCAGACTTGACTCCTGTAAAAGATAGCGTCCGTCTATGTCGTATCGTTCCTGTTCGTCGGATGAAAAAGCGGAGGCTGTAAGCCCGATATTCAGATTGTCTGTGACCTTCCCTCTTAAAGTCAGTGCCCCCTGATAAGTAAGGAAGCTGTCATTTTCCCATCCATTGAAATGGACTGTAAATGTACGGGGAGACGTTAATGTGCCAAATGATGTTTCGCGGGTTTCGGGTGTAAATTCATATTTATTATAGGAATAATTCCCTAAGAAACCGGCTTCCCATTTAGAACCCAGTTTATAAGTGATATATGTCTGGAAGTCGAGAAAAGAAGGGTCATACTCGGCTTTTGTATCGGTAGTGCTCAACAGGGAGCGCAATGTTTTATACCTGACGCTGGTAACCTGTGAAAATTTTTCAGAGGAATTACCTACATATATCTCTCCACCGAGCAGTCCTGCCGAAACAGCGCCTTCGAATCGCTGCGGCCTTTTATAGGTAATATCCAGTACCGACGACATTTTATCTCCATACTCGGCGCTGAAACCTCCGGCAGAAAAGCCGACCGTCTGTACCATATTGGGATTGATAAAGCTCAGGCCTTCCTGTTGCGCCGACCGTACTAGCAGGGGGCGATATATCTCTATGCCGTTTACATAGACAATGTTTTCATCAAAGTTTCCTCCACGTACCGAATATTGGTTACTCAACTCATTTGTAGAGCTTACTCCTCCCATAGTGGCCAGGAGGGACTCTATGCTATTCCAAGGGTTTGAAGGGCGCCTGGCAGCTATATAGTCGATTCGTCCGATTACGGTCGTAACCATGCGTTCACCTTCCACTGTAACAGGAGCCAGGCTATTATCTTCTTCGTACAGTGTAACACTCAGATTGAAATCTTTTGCCAACTTAGGTATGACATAGAGGTGCTTCCGGTAGCCGATCAGTGAGAAAATAAGTTTGACAGAATCACCCGGCAATACCTCCAGTTCGTAGAATCCGTAGTTATTTGTATATACACCATTGCTTGTATTTTGTTGTGATACCGACACCTGTTCCAGCGGACGGAAATCCTTATCTGTAACTATTCCTGCAATTTTTACTTTCTGCGCATAGGAAGAAACCGAAATTAAAAAGAGTAATAAAAGGAATTGTTTTTTAGCCATTGTTTAGCGTTTGGTTTTTAAATAACAAATTTATGGATATATTTCCGGAGGACAAATAATTATTACAGATTATATTTATCTATATCTACGGGTATTAGCGAATATCCGTGATGTTTTTATGTTTGATGAGAGGGTAAAAGGAATAGCCGAAGACCTGTTACTTTTGTTACTTTTTAATGAAGGAGATTCGTACCACTTAGCATTGCAAAATAATTCTTAATTATTCATTCTTAATTATTCATTGTTTCCCGTTACTTCTGTTACCTTTTAACTATATATTGTGAATATAGGTTAAATTTAAGCGGTCTTTGATATATTGATTATTAAATATGAGTTATCCGTTATACCGGAAGGTGTTACTTTTTTTAGGTTTGTCGTATGGGGTAGTATTGCGACTGCTTTCTGTGGAAGGGACAGACATGATATTTGTTACCTTTGTTACTTTTTAAAAAGAATAGGTAGAAACTTATTGTGTGAAAATCAAAAAAGGCTACCCAATATTTGAGTAACCTTTTTAATTCACCTAAAAACCTAAATTAAAACCTATGTAGTTATTGTATTTCTATCTTTTTTACCTTCTCTTCGATAGCCTTATCTTGTTTCGGTAGTGTAATTTGCAGAATTCCATCTTTTTGTACGGCTGAAATATTATCAGTGTCTATATCTTCCGGAATAGTGAAGCTACGAGTAAAAGAAGATTTTTTGAATTCACGGCGAAGTACTTTTTCGTTTTCGTCTTTTTCTTCATTTTTCACTTCATTCTGAGCCGAAATTTTAAGCACATCTTTTTCTATTTCTATTTTAATGTCATCTTTGTCAAATCCCGGAACAGATAATTCAATGTTGAAAGCCTTTTCGTTTTCCGAAATATTAGTAGCCGGAAGATATGCACTTCCCAAGCTATTCAATACTTCATCATTGAAGTAATTAGAAAAGAATGTAGGGAAAAAACTTCCGTTTCTGTCGTACCTTCTAAGTTGATTTCTCATAATGTAGTCCTCCTTAAATTTATTTTAGTTTAGTCTTTATGTTATACATTTTTGTATCTGTAAAGTATATTGCAAAAAGTATGCAAAATGACTTAATGGCAGTTGTTGTCTGTGCTAAAATATTTTAAAAACTCAAATTATGATGATAAATATTTGTTTTATAATGTTTTGTTTTAGTATTTGAGTTTGACTGTTATTGTTTTTTTTATGACATAATGTCGTTTTTTTATTGAACATAATACAAAGGGGAGGCCTAAGGCTTACTGTTTCTTACATAAAAGTAATTGTATTTACTCTTTTATTTATTTGGGTCACCAAGTCTTCTATCCAATATTTGTATTCGTTTATAGGTCTCTCAGACTTTCGTTACATATTAACTTTATATGTAAGGTTAATATATGTAAAAAGGACACTACTCAAAACTTTTCCGATTTAATTATTGTTTATATACAAGCAAGAAAAACAGCTCATTCGGGAATTTTTATTTCAAGTTTCATTTTACAGATTACGACAAATTTTTAAGAGAAAAAAGCAAAATAATGATTAAACGATTATTTTTAACATGCATTGTTCTTGCATTTGTGAATATAGTACACGCCCAAGAAGAACGGAAGCAGGCTTATTTACCTACCTTTGCTTTGAAGACAAATGCCTTGTACTGGGCTACAACTACTCCGAACCTGAGTGTTGAATTCGGCTTATCCACTAAATTTACATTAGATATATCCGGTAATTATAATCCGTGGACGTTTTCCGATGATAAAAAACTAAAACATTGGCTTGTTCAACCTGAATTAAGATATTGGCCTTGCGAACGCTTCAATGGTCATTTCTTTGGTTTACATGGACACTATGGTGAGTATAGCGTAGGCGGTATTAAACAACTAGGATTAAAAGAATATCGCTACGAGGGTAACCTTTGGGGTGGGGGCATTTCGTACGGATACCATTGGATACTGAGTAATCATTGGAGTATAGAAGCTACTATAGGAGTCGGTTATGCCCATCTGGACTACGAAAAATATAAGTGTGAAAAGTGTGGGACAAAAATAAAAGATGATACGAGAGATTACTGGGGCCCTACAAAAGCCGGCTTAAGTATAATTTACGTTATCAAATAAAAGTAAAAGGAATGAAAAAGATATTTAATATCAGCATAATTTTTTTGTTGTCCGTATTGGCTATGCCCCTTATGGCACAACAGATCTATAATGGACAAATAAATATAGCTTCGGGAGAAATGACCCGCGAAGGTGATTTTCTGTATGTACATATGATCGTAGATATGTCGGATTTGAAACTGGATAAGAGCCGTTCTCTTACTCTAACTCCAATATTGACTAATGGTAGCCACGACATGGAATTGCCGGATATATTAATAAACGGTACTGCACGTCACAAGGCCTATCTGAGGTCGCAGGCTCTGGAAGGTGACCAGAATGTGAATAAGTCGTCTTATAGTGTAGTAAAACTGGATAAGAAGTCGAAAGGTCAGTTGCATTACAAACAAACAATCCCTTACGAAAAGTGGATGGATACGGCTCATCTGGATATAAAAGAAGACCTTTGCGGATGTGGTGGGCATGAGCAGGAGGTAGCCGTGGAGCAGGTAATAGAAAATGTGCCGCAGCTGCCGGTTACTCCATATGTAATGGTGCCTCAGCTGGCTTATATACAGCCTAAAGTAGAAGATGTGAAATTGCGTAAAGAACAGTGGGAGACATATTTAGACTTTCCGGTAAATAAAACCAATATACTGCCCGGTTATATGGGAAACCCTGTCGAATTATCTAAAATAGAGGAAATGCTTAAGGCTGTGAAAGCAGATAATAATTTGACTGTTACACGTATTCATATTATCGGATATGCTTCGCCCGAAGGTCTTATTGCAAATAATGAGAAATTGTCGCAAGGCAGAGCCGAATCATTTAAAGCATATCTGACCTCGAAACTCGATTATCCTGCCGATATGTACAAAGTGGAGTATGGTGGAGAAAACTGGTCGGGATTGCTTGCTGCCCTTGAGGCCTCGAATATGAAGGATAAAGACGCTGTGATAGATATAATAAGAAATACCGGAGAGCTGGCAACCCGAAAAACGAAACTGAAAAGCTTGGATAATGGAGAACCTTATCAGCAGATGCTGAAAGAAATATACCCTAAACTGCGTAAGGTCGAATCTCATGCTTTTTATAATGTGAAAGGATTTGATGTTGCTGAAGCGAAAGAAATAATAAAAACACGTCCACAACAGTTGAGCCTCGAAGAAATGTTTCGTATTGCGAATTCTTATCAGGCAGGTGGTAACGATTTCATAGATGTATTTGAAACAGCTGTAAGGATGTTCCCTGACGATGAAGTTGCTAATCTGAATGCTGCGGCTGCGGCTCTGTCGGCAAATAACCTTACCAATGCAGAGAAATATCTGAAGAGGTCGAATGTGAGTTCACCGGAATATGCGAATAATATAGGTGTGCTGTATCTTTTAAGTGGTGATATGGATAAGGCAAAAGCTCAGTTTAGTAAGGCTGCCGGAAGTGGTATAGAGGCAGCAAGATATAATTTAAAAGAAGTGGAAAAGAAAATCGAATATGATGCTCAGATTAAATAATCAGGTTAGTTTTTTAAATTAGTTATCAATAGTAAGACAGGATTCGGATGGTAAGTTCGAATCCTGCTTCATTCTATTGAGTAATAAGGATTCTATTTTCTTCACTGGGTATAATGTATTTTAATCAGGAAAAATTTCAGCATTTATTAATCTTTACCTATTTTCGCTAGTGCTTGCTTTAATGTAAGATTACTAATTAAAATCTATATATTATGCTGAAACATTTACTTTTGCCAATCCTAGCACTGCTTCTACCCATTTTATCCCTAACTGCACAAGAGCCAAAGGAGATAGTTTTGAAAACGGATGTATCTGAAGCAACGGTTTTTATAAATGGAGCACAGGTCTTAAGAAAAAAAACTGTTGACTTATTGCCGGGCAAGACCAAAATAAGGTTTACAAATCTTTCTCCCTACATTGACGCTAAAAGTGTACAGGTCAAAATGGATGGTGAAGTGATGGTTGTATCTGTAAATCATCAATCGAGTTTTCTCGATAGTTTGAAGAAGCCTGTTGTACCAAAAACTGCCGACCAGCAGGTAAAGGATATAGATGATAAGCTGGCTTCGGAGCAAATTTCTAGAGCAGTAATTCAGGATGAATTGAAATTTTTGGAAGAAAACAAGAAAATTGGCGGCACCAATACAGGTGTGAGTCTGCTGACATTAAAGGAGACCGCAAATTACTACAGGGAACGCATGACGGCCCTAAAAGTAAAAGACCTTGAAATATCAAATCGTATTAAAATGCTGGAAGCCGAAAAAAGAGCAATTCTCAGTGAGGGCAAACAAGATGGAAACACAACTAAACGCACGCCTATGGGGGAAGTTGTGGTGGAAGTGGATTGCAAAAGAGCCACCAGAGCTAATATGGAACTTATGTATTATGTCAGAAATGCAGGCTGGTATCCGACATATGACGTGCGGGCTATCAGTATAGACAAACCGATACAACTGATTTATAAGGCGAATATACATCAGAATACACAAGAAGAATGGAAAGACGTGAGGTTGAAAATATCATCGGCCGATCCGAATCAGGGAAATATAGCACCTAAACTTAAAACGTATTTCCTGAATTATTATACAGCTCCCCCGCGTTACGATACCCAGGTCGATAATAATCAGGTAAGCGGTGTTGTGTTTGAAAATTCGGGCGAGCCTCTTGTCGGAGTAACTGTCGTAGTGAAAGGTACGACTATAGGTACGGTAACAGATCTTGACGGTCGTTTTTCGCTTGCAATTCCTCAAAATGGCAAAGAATTAGTATTCTCATTTGTAGGTATGGTGTCGCAGACGCTACCTATCACAGGGTCAAGTATGCATATATATATGCAGGAAGATTCCAAAATGTTGGAGGAGGTAGTGGTCGTTGGTTATGGAACAGTGAAGAAGGAACTTGCAGGTGCTGTGGCAGGAGTTCAGGTTCAGAAATCAAAATCCGCTCCTCCTGCCGCTCCGGCATTTGAAAGAAAAGATGTAGCAATGCCGACCGCTCAGGTAGAAAATCAGACAGCGGTTGAATTCGAAATTAAGATACC
This sequence comes from Dysgonomonas gadei ATCC BAA-286, assembly GCF_000213555.1. Taxonomy (GTDB): domain Bacteria; phylum Bacteroidota; class Bacteroidia; order Bacteroidales; family Dysgonomonadaceae; genus Dysgonomonas; species Dysgonomonas gadei. Next base: position 115,765 of record NZ_GL891982.1, on the reverse strand, counting down.
TTATACAATTAAATCGGACAATAAAAATACGATTGTAGAGGTAGATCGTTATGAACTGCCTGCCGATTATGAATATTTCGCAATCCCTAAAATTAATAAAGATGCTTTTCTTCTTGCAAATATTACCGACTGGGAAAAGTATAACTTATTAGAAGGTGAAGCCAATATTTTCTTTGAGAATACCTATATAGGCAAGACGATACTTGATACACGTTATGTCTCGGATACCTTAAGTATATCCCTTGGACGCGACAAGAACATTCTGGTCAGCCGCGATAAGGTAAAGGACTTTAATACGAAGAAATTTTTAGGTTCAAAGAAGGAAGATACACGGGCTTGGAAGATTAGTGTAAGGAATAACAAGAGCCAGCCCATCAATTTTGTTATACTCGACCAGATACCCGTATCCACTACCACAGAGATAGAAGTTAATGCAGAGAATTTATCGGGTGCGGATCTGAATACCGATACAGGGGAGGTGAAGTGGAAAATGGAATTGAACCCGTCAGCAAAAAAAGAACTGGAACTCAAATATAAAGTGAAGTATCCAAAAGACCGGAATCTAACAATAGAATAATTACTTAACAGTAAAAGACAAATGCTACAAATGAAAAGCCATCTCAATACAAGGAGATGGCTTTTTATTCTAAGAAGATTGAATAATTATAATCAATGTGCGCTTTCGAACTGTTCTAAGAAACGTTTGTCATTCTCAGAGAACATGCGTAGGTCTTTTACCCTGTATTTGAGATTGGTAATACGTTCTATACCCATTCCTAAGGCATAACCGGTATATACTTTGCTGTCAATGCCGCAGTTTTCCAATACATTCGGGTCTACCATACCACAACCTAATATTTCTACCCAGCCTGTATGTTTGCAGAACGGACAACCTTTGCCTCCACAGATATTACATGATATATCCATTTCTGCACTAGGCTCTGTGAAAGGGAAGTAAGAAGGACGCAGGCGAATTTTAGTATCCGCGCCGAACATTTCTTTAGCAAAAAACAATAATGCTTGTTTAAGATCGGCAAATGACACATTTTTGTCAATATAAAGAGCTTCTACCTGATGGAAGAAACAATGTGCGCGGTATGAAATAGCCTCGTTGCGATATACACGTCCGGGACAGATGATACGGATGGGAGGTTGTTGTTTCTCCATCACACGGGTTTGCACGGACGATGTATGCGTACGGAGCACTATTTCGGGGCTGCGTGCAATGAAGAATGTATCCTGCATGTCACGTGCCGGATGGTCTTCGGCAAAGTTGAGGGATGAGAATACATGCCAGTCATCCTCTATTTCCGGTCCTTCGGCAATAGAAAATCCGAGACGGCGAAATATATCACAGATTTCTTTCTTAACAATTGATAAGGGATGACGGGTACCTAATGCTATTGGAGCCGCAGTGCGGGTAAGGTCTATAGAAGAATCGCCCGTTTGTGAGTTTTCGAGTGAATCTTTCAACTGGTTGATTTTCTCCTGCGCTTTTTCTTTCAGCTCGTTGAGTCTCATTCCTACCTCACGTTTCTGCTCGGCAGCAACGTTGCGAAAATCGTTCATCAACATTGAAACTTCACCTTTCTTACTCAGATACTTAATGCGCAGAGCTTCTATTTCCTCTGCCTTAGCGGCTTTCAGGTTATCTATTTCAGACAACAGCTGGTTAATTTTGTCAATCATATCTAGTTTTCGTATTTTCTAAGAAACGAGTACAAAAATACATTTTTCTTTCTTTATATCCGATAGATGCATTGCATTTTTAAGGCAAACTCACGAAATAGGCCACGTTTCAGTTAACAGTATTCTCTCGCAAAGACGCTAAGGCGCAAAATTCAGGTCATTACTTATAATTTACAGCCATATTTATATCTATTAACTATGGATTGTTAAAACCTGACACTTCTGACACTTTTTCATTATTTTTTCACCTGTAATATTTGCGTTAATTAACAATGTCTAATTAAAAGGTAACAAAAGTAACGGAAAACAATTGATAATTAAGAATGAACAATTAATAATTATTTTGTCATGCTAAATGGTGCGAAGCATCTCCTTCATTAAAAGGTAACAAAGGTAACACTATTTACAGTTAACAGTAAACAGTTAGCAGTAAACAGAAATGCAGGTCTTTCAACCTATTACTTAAAACTTACTACTTACTACTTACCACTTATTCCAATATTTCAAAGAACTGTAAGCTAACAGCTAAGGGTTATCGGCTCTAATTACATAGATAAACTTTTTCAGAAAAAACTAAATACTGTGCGGTTTTCCTGATATATTTCTGCTGATATAGCTCTTGACCTGACCAAATAAAAAAGGATGCCTCAAAAGACATCCTTTTCATATAACACTGTATTATATTTTTACTTAGTTACAGCTGTAAACACGACTACACGATTCCATTGGTCGGTAGGGAACAATTGTTCTTTGTCGCCACTGGCTTTTGTTGTGATACGGCTAGGAGCAATATCGTATTTGTCGATCAGTACTTTTGCTACTGCTTCGGCACGTTGTTCAGACAGCCTTTGGTTGATTGCAGCTGTACCGGTGCTCTTATCAGCATAACCTGTAACTACCACGTTAACACTAGGATTGTCTTTCAAATAGCGGGCAGCATTGAAGATATTGATATCCTGGTTTTGCTCAAGTTTAGCGCTACCAATGCGGAATACCACAACAGCATTCATCAATACTTCTGTCTGTTCTTTAATTTCTTTAGTTTCCTGTACTATTACCTGAGGTTCAGGTTTGTTAGCCAATTCTGTTTTCAGTCTGCTGATTTCAGAATCTTTGTTACCAAGTAAAGCTCTCTGATCATTTATTTGGTTATTCAAACGTTGTAGTTCTGCAGGGTCTGCTGCATCTACAATTTTGAAGCCGCCTTTCGATAATTTAAAAGAAACTCCCAGTAATGCATTTACTGTACCATCATAGTGTGAACCTTGTTCACGACCGTTAAAATCGTCACGCATAAGGTTACCTGCAACTTCCAGGTTGATACTTGCTATTTCGCTTACACGGAAATCAGCTTGCAAACCTGCACGTGGTACAATGCTATTTACAGTATGGATACCATTTTCAGAATCTTTGAATACATGTACATAACCAAGACCGGCAAAACCAATCAGATTGAACATTCTGTCTTCTTTGTAAGGAAGTACCAAATTGGTAAGGTTAAGTAATCCATCAGCATTGATTTGGAAATACTTCGATTTGTATGTACCATCTGTATTATTCAATTTATAATAGTTTTTGGATTCCCATCCGCCAACTTGTAGACGTGCACCTGTTTTCGGTGAAAAATATTTACCAAGAGATACTGCAGCATATGGAGTTACAACATCTCCGAAAGATGCATCTTTGTGATACTCACTGATTGTGTAGGATGCGCCGCCTTGTAATTGTAGAAACCAATTATCGCCAAATTTTGACGGAACAATAGCTTTTTCTTGTGCCAGTGCAGGAGCTGCAGATATAGCAACTGCTGCGATAGTTAAAAGAACCTTTTTCATTTTCTAAAATTTTGTTACTGTTTTATTTAAACGAATGTGAATATCACATTGTTCAAATGCAAAAGTAGAATAAATTGTTAACAAAATAATTTGTTAATTAATAAATATAAAAATCAACAGGCTAAACGCCTAGTTGACAGCAAAGAGGAAAGAATCTTAAAAAAGAGGCAAATTGATAAATTTTAATGACAATTTGATTTTTTATTTCTAAAATCATTTTTTTTTGTTACTTTTAAATGCCAAAAACATCTGTTGGTAACATCCTTTCTAGGAACAGAGAAAATATACACAAAAAATAGATTATTATAAATATATGGCGCATCTTCCAGATTTTATAAGTGACTTGGCTATAATACTTATTACAGCCGGGTTTATAACCATTGTATTTAAATGGTTGAAACAACCTGTTGTACTCGGGTACATTGTTGCAGGATTCATTGCGAGTCTTCATTTCAAAAAATTTATAGAAGACCTGGTTGTAAAAGTAACCGACATCCCCGAAGGGCAGGTTGCCGATGTGTTTAAGGTATTGCCGGAAATATCCGATATGGCTAATGTTAGCATCTGGGCTGAAATCGGGGTCATATTTCTTCTATTTGCGCTAGGGCTGGAATTCAGTTTCAAGAAACTGATAGATGTGGGGGGAAAGGCCTCGATAGCTACGCTCATCAATTTGGGATCGATGATAATAATCGGTTATCTGGCTGGTGAGCTATTTATTGTCAATCTTATCGATGACTGGACCTCAATGGATAGTATTTATCTCGGCTGTATGTTGTCCATGTCCTCCACTACTATTATTATAAAGGCATTTAACGATATGGGGCTGCAAAAGAAAAAGTTTGCAGGCATAGTATTCGGGATGCTTATCGTAGAAGATATTGCAGCCATTGTAATGATGGTATTGCTTACCACATTTGCTTCCAGCCAGCATTTCGAGAGCGGCGAAGTCGCAAATAGTGTGGTTAAACTGGTCTTCTTTATGCTTATCTGGTTTGTGGTGGGTATTTATATGATACCTACAATGCTAAAGAAACTGAAAAAATACCTGAATGACGAAACATTGCTTATTGTTGCTGTTGGTCTTTGCCTGGGCATGGTACTGTTTGCTACTAGTGTCGGTTTCTCTGCTGCCTTGGGCGCATTTATTATGGGATCAATTTTGGCCGAAACAATCGAGTCTAAACATATAGAACATCTTATCGAACCACTGAAGAACCTGTTTGGAGCCGTTTTCTTTGTATCGGTAGGTATGATGATAGATCCGGCTGTGATCGGAGAATATGCCGTGCTTATTCTGATACTGACATTAGTTATCCTTATCGGACGTACTATTTTTGCTACTGTCGGAGTATTGGCATCGGGGGAAGGCCTGAAGGTAGCCTTACAATCGGGTTTCAGTCTGGCTCAGATCGGTGAGTTTTCATTCATTATTGCTTCTCTGGGAATGGGACTGGGGGTTATTACCGAAACGCTTTACCCTATCATTGTTGCCGTATCGGTGATAACTACATTTACAACCCCATATTGTATCAAGGGAGCTGAACCTGCTTATAATTGGCTCGAAAAACGCATTCCTAAGAAATGGGATAAACTGATAGAGGGGTATGGTATGTCAAGCTATAATACCGTTAATAAACAAAACGACTGGAAGAAATTACTTCAAAGCATACTCAAATTAGTTGCTATATATACGACTATTTCTATTGCAATACTTCTTGTATTTCAGAATTTTATAAATCCATATATCGTTGAATATGTACCTGGAAGTATCTGGGGGAATATATTGGCGGCGGTGATTACCCTTACGCTGATGGCCCCATTCCTGCGTGCTGTCATGATGAAGAAAAACCGTTCGGAAGAATTCAAGAATCTGTGGAGAGACAACCGTTTCAACAGAGGGGCATTAATTTCTCTTATCGCTTTCCGCATCGTTATCTGTGTTGCATTGGTACTGATGGTTCTGATCCCGTTATTCCCAAGGCTGACAATACTGATGGTGATAATATCACTGGCTGTAGTTACATTGATTGTATTTTCTCAGGGATTCAAGAAGCAGTCGCGAAAAATAGAGGCTCGTTTCCTTGAGAATCTGAATCTGAAGCAAAAATACGATGAGAAAAAAGCGGCATTTCTACCTACAGTAGCTAATGATCTGCGTTCCAAGAGTATACATGTCGAAGAATTTGAAATCTCCCAATCGTCACCTAGTATAGGAAAGACATTGCGTGAACTTAATTTCAGGCAAAAGACGGGTGTGAATATTGTAACAATAATACGTGGAAGTAAAAAAATAAATATTCCTGATGGGAACGAACGTCTCTATCCCTTCGATAAGCTTGTAGTTTCAGGCTCTGATGAAGAGATGCAGACTTTGGCTCAATATCTTCACGATAAGCGGGAGCAGGCCTCGCAAATGGAAGAAGAAGCCCAACACCATGTGAGTTTGTCGCAATTCCTTGTGGAGCCGGATTCTCCGCTCGTGGGTAAGACCATAGCTAATGCCGCTATACGTGAGAAAACCGAATGTATGGTTATTGGCATAGACCGGAATGATGAATCTATTATACAGTTTACTCCTAACTTTATGTTTGAAGAAGGGGATATCATATGGCTTGCCGGAGAGAAGGAGAAACTGAATTCTTTTGAAGAAAATATTGATGATTTACAACCAATTATACCTTAATAGACTTCTTTAATCGTGGAATATAAATCTAGAGATCATGATTGAGATACCCGAATCAAATACAATCAGCCGTCAGGCCGAAACAATTCTGGCAGGGAAGCGGATAGTAAAGGTTGTACAGGCTACTAGTCCGCATAAGTTTACATGGTATAATGGCGATCCACTCTTGTATCCCGATATACTTGTCGGACGAGAGATTGAGGGGGTAAGAGGGTATGGAGCTTTTTTAGATATACTTTGCGACGAAGATGTGAAAATCTCCATAGGTGATGGCACAAATCTGAAATACTATCCTTCTTTCGAAAGCCATCCCGTCAAGCATCAGTTATTGATAGAGTTCGACGATAAAAGCTTTATGGCTTTCACCGTGTCTATGTATGGCGCCATCTATGCATATAAAGGAGAAATGGACAACTTCTATCATCGCAACAGCCTCAATAGTATTTCTCCTCTGGCAGATAAGTTTGACAGGCAGTATTTCGATAGCATATTCAGCAACGTGAAAAAAGATATGTCAGTAAAAGCCTTGCTGGCTACCGAACAACGCATACCGGGGCTGGGCAACGGCGTATTGCAGGATATACTGTTCAAGGCAGGGCTTCATCCGAAGCGAAAAATATCAACTATTTCCGATTTTGAAAGGGGAGACCTGTTTCATTGTCTGAAGGTTACATTGCAAAGTATGACCGATAAAGGAGGGCGCGATACAGAAAAGGACTTCTATGGCAATTTTGGAGGATATAAATGCCTTCTCTCCAAAAATACGTATAAGCGACCTTGTCCTAACTGTGGAGGCGAAATTGTGAAAGAAGCATATCTGGGGGGTACAGTGTATTATTGTCCATCTTGCCAGAAATAATAAATATCATTACGGTCATATAAATAAATCAAAGGGTTACCTAAGCGGGTAACCCTTTTTAGTATATGGTACAATATGAAAAGCTATTGCAGAAAAAGTAGTGTTTTTTATTATAGTGTTTTCAGCTTCAGATTGCGCCACAATACTTTAATTCCTCCACCATCGTGTATTTGGAGCGCAATACGCCCTTGTCCCTGTCCGATTTTTTCGTCCACGAGATTTACTATTTCTTCACCGTTGAGCCAGGTAGTAACTTTATCTCCCTGAACCAGAATGCGCATTGTGTTCCAGTCTCCGACTTTTAGCACATTATCTTTTTCTTTTGGAGCTTCTATGATCCATCCGCGTCCGTAAGATTCATAAATACCGCCTGTACCATGACCTTTAGGAGCTACTTCTACTTGCCATCCGTTTACTTTCACATCCTTTTCTATAAAAGAGCGGATAAATACGCCGGAGTTTCCGTCGGCTTCCTGCTTAAATTCGACAGTCAGGTCGAAATCATCATAATATTCGCGTGTGGCTAAGTAGCCGTATTGTTTGTCCGGGCCACTTTCGCAAACTAACAGCCCGTCCTGTACATACCATTTTTCGGTTCCGTATACATCCCATCCTGTAAGGTCTGTACCATTAAAGAGTGTCACCTCTTTTGTCTTGCGGGGAAGCTCTTTTATCTTGATATTGCGGAACGATGCCGGATATCCGTGATCTTGCAGGCATAGCACACCTTTTTTAGCCAGTCCGTATTCCGGTGCATTGTGCCATTTGCCGCTGTTCTTACGCGCATACCAGTCGTCGGTCCATGCCTCGAATTCAATTATCTTTACACCATTGAGCCAATGTTCAACATGCCCATTGTCGAATACAATTCTAGAATTGTTCCATTCTCCCTGTGGGTTTACTTTCATCAGAGATGTATCAGGAATATGCATCGCATAATCTGCACCCATATTTTGCCAGTCTTCCAGTTTGTCGGGGAAATTAGGGGCATCTATCAATTGGTATTCGGGGCCTGTAACATAAGGTACACTATATTGAGGGCGTTCTACCACATGGTACAACATACCGCTGTTGCCGCCTTTAGATAGCTTCCAGTCCCATGAAAGTTCGAAGTTTTCGTATTGCTTATCAGTTACAATATAACCGCTGGCATCGCTGCCATCGCCTTTGGCCTGGATACAACCTTCAACTACATGCCACGGCTGCGTAAGAGTTGTACCGTTATAGTCTTTCCATCCGGCCATTGTCTTTCCGTCAAATAGCAATTGCCATCCTTCGGCTTTTTCCTTTTCCGATAAAGTGTTTTCGGGTTGTGTACTGTTGCAGGAAGTCAATGCTATGGACAAGATAGCACATGATGTAATAAAGTTTTTAATTTTTGGTTTCATTAAATTAGGGCTTTGGTATTAAATAAAATAATTAACTATTTCAACAAAGATAATAAAAATGCTATAAAATAAAAGATTATTTGTCGATATAAGATATGTAAATATTGATATCTGTCTACTTTATTTATATAAATAATACTTTTTTGATAGCCGTTTGAAAGCCTCTGTGTCTTTATACCAAAAATCTTTAATATCGTCGAAGCTGTTATTTTTTGCGAAGGTCAATCTGATATAATCACTTCCCGCAACCTGGTCGAACATCCTGAAACGCTTTTGGTCAGCATTGTTGAATACAGCTTTGTCCGGATATAACTTAGCTACTTCCTGCATAACGTAGAATTGTATTTCGGACAATCTTGCCTTTTCGTAATCCATTATATGCACCTGCACCCCTTGATATAGTTTGCCTTGTCCTACCGAATAGAATGGTTTTAAGTGTATAGGTCGGAAATGTACACCGGGTAGTCGTAAACGATTCAGGTTTCCCGCTAAATCGTCAGCGTCGATCCACTCTGTTGCAAACATCTGAAAAGGGATTGTATACCCTACACCGATAGACATATATCCCAGTTCTCCCAATATGCCCGAAACCGGATAAAATATAGCAGAAACCGGCTGGGGAATGTGAGGTGATGATGGTATCCATTGCAGGCCTGTTTGGTCATAAGTCATTTTTCGTTTCCAGCCTTTCATTTTTACTACCTGTAGCTTGCATTTGCCTTTCAACATGTTTTCCCCATTGAGAAGCAATGCCAGTTCTCCGCAGGTTAGTCCATATACATATGGTATTTTGAACTGGCTCACAAATGATATAAAGCCGTCTTCTACCAGACAGCCTTCTACCTTTTGTCCGCCCAGAGGATTTGGTCTGTCCAGAACAACGAATTCGATATTGTTTTCTGCGGCTGCTTCCATAGCCAGCCCCATTGTGCTGATGTATGTGAATGAACGGCTGCCTATATCCTGTATGTCATATACAAGAACATCGATATCTTTCAGCATATCGGGTGTCGCTTTGCGTGTTTTACCATGAAGGGAATAAACCGTAAGCCCGGTTTTGGGGTCGGTGACGGTTTCTACATAGTCTCCGGCATGCCTGTCGCCTCGTACTCCATGTTCAGGAGCAAAAAGTGCTGTCAGATTTACATTCGGGGCCTCATAGAGTACATCAATAACAGACTTCATATTGTTATCGACTCCTGTAGGGTTTGTAATCAGACCTACGCGTTTTCCTTCCAGTATTTTAAAGTTTTGATCTTTCAGAACTTCAATGCCAGTTTTTATTCTTATTTTTTGAGCGAAACATAAGGCAGGGATTATTGATATAGCTGCCAATATCAGAAATATTTTTTTCATAATAGTAAATTAAATTATGAATACTTTGTTGATAGATGTTTACGAATGATAAAAGTAAAACGGCTTTATAAATAAAGGGAACGCCAAAAGCCGTTTTACTTATCAATCACCTATTAGAAAAAGGTTAACTCTATTATTATACTAATTCTTTTCTTTTACTTCGCCTTTTGCTTTTCCGTAGTTAGGATCTATTTTCAATAATGATACAGCGATAATAGGAATTATACTACATATCATTACCCAGATAAAGAAATGATTGTACCCTAACTGCTCCTGTAACCATCCGGCAAACATGCCCGGAAGCATCATTCCGGCAGCCATTAGTCCCGTACAGAATGCATAGTGTGCTGTTTTATGCTTCCCTTCGGAGAAATACATCAGATAAAGCATATATGCGGTAAATCCAAACCCGTAACCAAATTGCTCTATAAATACACATATGTTGATTATAAGCAGATTGTCCGTTTGCGAGAAACTAAGATACAGGAATGTTGCTATAGTCAGCAGCATACTTAGTGTCATAGGCCATAGCCATTTTTTAAGACCGCCACGCGCTGCAATAAAACCTCCGATTATCCCGCCCAGAGTAAGCCCTATGATGCCTACCGTACCATATACCAGACCGACTTCTCCTGTGGTGAGTCCGAGTCCTCCCACATCTTTAGGGTCGAGGAGAAACGGATTGATCAGTTTTATTACCTGTGCTTCCGAGAACCGGAATGTAAGCATGAAAAATATCGCTGTCCATACCTGCGGCTTTTTGAAAAAAGTGGCGAATGTGATACCGAATTCTTCAAATATTGATTTTGCAGTTACATGCGTATGCGGCTTATCCGAATCGGGTTTTGGCAGCATTATTTTATGATAGAAACCAAAGAAGACGAACAGGCCTGCCAGAACAAGGAATGTAATAGACCATGCAAACGGAATATTACCTGATAATCCTTTATATTCCACAGAACTGTTTGCTGCCAGCTTGGAGTCGACCTGAAATACCATATATGCAGGCTTATCCCAGTTATTTTCGTTGAAAGATAAACGGTCACCTTCTATAAGGGCGATACTTTTATCCCCTCTGTTCATCGTTGTATTCAACACCATATCCTTTCCTTGTTCAGGCTTTTGGGATAGGCTGACAATTGCAACAGCTACATTGCCTACATGTTCCGATTTGGCTACATATCTTTTCTCTCCAAATGTGTCTTTTATCCAGTTGCCAATAGGTTTGGATATATTCGTTTTCCACCATCCGTCATTATCCTTTTTTGTTTCTTCGTTTTTTGTAACAAAGCCATTATTCAGGTTCAGAGTAGATATGCTGTCGAGAAATATTTTCAGGCTGTCTTTGTTTACGCCATGTGTTCCTATTTGCAGATTGTCGTTGTGAACTATAAAGTGAATTTCTCCATCCTGAGGAGCAATATTCTGAATCTGGGGGATATATAATGTAGACTGAGTATACTGTGGGGATGCGTCTATATTTATTCTTACGGGTTCGCAGCCGGTGCTGCTTTCGAGGAAGCCGGCAAGAATGATCAGGATTCCCTGTCCGAATACCGTTGCTATGCGGTAGAAGGTACTTCTAATACCTACATATTTGGCCTGCTGATTCGTATCGAGTCCCAGCATATAAAAACCGTCGGCGGCAATATCGTGTGTGGCGGAACTGAATGCCAATAGGGCAAAGATGGCCAGAGTAGCCTGAAAGAAAAAAGGAACGGGGATAGTAAATGCAATGCCTGCAAATCCTGCACCGATGAGAAGTTGCATAGTTACAATCCACCAACGCTTTGTTTTTAACAAATCTACGAACGGACTCCATAGGAATTTTATAACCCACGGCAGATACAGCCAACTCGTGTAAAGTGCTATATCCGTGTTTGAAATACCCATCCGTTTGTACATAATGATGGATATCGTTTGCACGGCGACGTATGGCAATCCTTCGGCTAAGTATAGCGTCGGAATCCATGCCCAAGGCGATTTTTTGTTGTTTTTCATCTATATTCGGTTTCGTTTTTAACCTTCCTACTTCCTACTCATAGCTTTCTTCTATTTTTGCACCCACATAATAATGCAGTAATATTTTATCATAAGAATATCCTTCTTCTCCCATCACTGCCGCTCCTATCTGGCAAAGCCCCACACCATGACCCCAACCTGCACCTGTGAGGGTGAAACTATTGTCCGTTTTATCTACAATAAAAGCCGAACTGTAAAGATGCGAACTGGACAAAATACGGCGGATCTCCAGTTCTTTACCTATAATCATTGTCTTTTTAGACCCTACAATCTTCAGCTTTATCAGGCGGCCGGAAGTCCCTCTTTCGATAGGGATGAGTTCGTGAATAGTGCCGAAGTCGATACCGGAACGTTTATGAATCAGGGTTGATATTTCATCTTGTGAATATGTGACCTGCCAACGATAGAAGTCTGTCGTTTCCTGGTCATAATTATTCAATACCTGTCCCAGTATTTTTTTATCCTGTGTATTACAAAATGCGGTAGGGCGCGATTCTATCCATTTTACAGATTCTTGTTCGATGGCGAGATCGGGAATATCCGTACTATTTTCGCTATCCCGTAATTTTACCAGATAGGGATATTTTATATCCTCCCAGCAATTCTGGAATTCTTCCACCACTCCGCCGCAGCATTTCGAAAAGCGGGCATCACATATTTTATTTTCCGACATCAATACCTGTCCCCGTGTCTCAGTTATAGCCTCTCTGACAGTATCAATATTTGCCGAAGCGCGGGTTATACCCTGATATCGCTGACAATGGTCGTCGGCACATACATCAAAGTTTAGATGGTCTTCGCGGTCGTACCAGTGGATAATTTCATCTTCGGTTTCGGTAGATGTTGTATATTTTTCTTTGTTTGCTGCTATTTCCTTGTTCTTCTCGATCTGTGCTAATAGCCAGCTCCGGGATATAACTGCGTGGGCTTTTAGTAATTCCAGAGAAGCAGTCGCACTCATTTCAGACGAAATGACGCTGGTAAGATAATCTTCTATTTTGAGTATATTGATAGCTGTGATTTCATTGTTTTCCACTATCAGTTTCAATGCACCCTGAAACCGCTGGTCTTCTTTTCGTTCCCAGTGAAAGTTGATTCCGATAGTTACCTCTTTTAGCATGAATGATGCTTCGTTATCATTAGGAATAAAGAGTAATTCTCTGTAAAAACTGTCGTTCCAGGATATTAGTCCATACTTGCAAGATACGGATTGCTTGCCTGTAACTTCATTTTTCTGACAGATATATTGCCTGTCGAGTACGAAGGATATTTCCTTGTTCCACAAAATGCCCACACTTACTTCCGGTTCCATATCAGTTTAAAGTTATAAGTGAAAAGTGAAGAGTGAAAAATGCGCTGGCGACAGAGAGCAGCTAACTACTCGTATCTCATATAATTCTTCATTTTTCATTTTTCATTAATTTACATATAGCTTGCATCTTTTCATTACTGATGCATATTTCTTTCAGGATGCCTTCAATGTCTCTAGCGGTTATCTTGTCATAATCTTTTTCTAATGGCGTGATAAATACACCACCTAAATCTACAGCTGCCGGACTAATAAGTAAATTATCATCGCCTTCGGCAAAGAAACAGGCCGGGCGATGTTTTTCGCGCGGGAATACACAGCTATAATACTTATCCTCTTCGTGCCAGCAGAGGATATTCATCATAGGTTCTTTATCACCTTCGTTCCAATCGAGTAAAGCATATAGTTTTTTGAAAAAGATAACAGCATCGTCTTTATTTGTGGTCTCCAGCAAAAAGAAATTGCGAAGATACTCCTTTACAGCATATACGGTTAGGCCTTCCGATTTATATATCACCTCTTTGGCAATACTCCAAATGTCTTTCTCTATGGGGAGGAAACCTTTTATTCCTGCCTGAAAATGGGCATGGTCGGGAGCAGATGCACCACATTTAGGACCATTGTAAAACAAGGTATATTCACTGAGGCATTTAGCCAGATCGAGCATATCTCCATAGCGGTTCAGTATCAGTTGGTCTACATGGCTATATGTCGGAATGGTGAAATGTTCGGGAAAAATAGGGTAGGGGTTCACCAATATCTGATAGTCCGTGCCAAATGGAACGCCTTCTTGCTCTATAGGTAAATTCTGCGGGCAAAGAAAGCATTTTCTTTCCTGAATAGACTTTGCGTCTACTTTTGCTGCAGATGACAAGATGCGTGCGGGATTGAACTGTACCCTGACTGGAAAACAGCCAAAAGAAAAATCTTTGGACTTCACTTTTTCTAAAGCCTTATAATTTGTCCGGGCGAGTTCCCATTTTTCGAGTTGAGAATGGAATAACTCCCTTATCTTGAGAGAAGATGCAGTCATGTTTTTTATTTTTTATTCAAAGCTATACGTGCTTCCAGTTCCCATGTGCGGATCCTGTCTTTATAGGTATTGTGGTTATTCATCTTTACTATATCGAGCGAAGCATCTGAATTATCGTCCCAGCGGCGGCACAGATATAGAACGTCATAAATACGTCCAATCTGGTATTCCCGTGAAAAATGTAAGCCTAAGGCATAATCTTCTCCGTAGCTGGTGTTCGGTACCTTTATCTCCCTTAGTACAGGAGTATAGAATGCGCGGGGAGCGCCAAGTCCGTTGATACGCAATGCATTATTGCGGCCGTTTTCCGGAGTCCATTCCTTGTGATCGATAATACCCGGTGGTATCATCTTCATATCGAAGTCGGTGAGCATATATGTGCCTACTACCATCGCACAATTCTGTTCGTAGAAAGCATCCACTATTTTTTGCAAAGTATTCTCGTCCGAATATACATCATCACTGTCGAGCTGTATGGCGAATTTACCACATTTAGGGTGATGCACGCCTGCATTCCAGCAGCCGCCTATTCCCAATTCTTTATTTTCGGGTATAATATGTATCAAACGATTGTCGGAAGCAAATTTATCAATGGCATCAGTTGTTCCGTCTGTAGAGTAATTGTCTATAACGATGAGGTTAAATTTGAAGTTGGTCTTCTGATTCAGAACCGATTTTATAGCGTCTCCGATAGTTCGTATACGGTTACGGACCGGAATAATGACAGATGCTTCATATTCGAAATCAAATTTATTAAATTCAACTTTCCTGAATTTTGGAGCCAGATAGCCGCCGATTTTTTTCAGATGGTCTGTGCAGGCCTCTTCCATCTCTATTTGTACCTCACGGTTTTTAGGGTCTACGTAATCGAATATCTTTTCACCGCTTTTACGCGTGTCGTTCTCTATTTCGGTATATAAATATTCATTAATGTGGACCAGGTTGGCAGCTTGGGATACTTTCAGGCGTAAGTCGTAAATTCCGGCGAATTTGTATTCTTTATCCATCTTATCCACAGCTTTTTTCAATTCGCTTGTTTTATATAATATAAGGGATCCGAAATTGAAATCGTCCCTCAGACTACCCTTCTGATAAGCAATAAGAGGATTGTTTTTCTTTTCTTCGCCAATTACCTGATAATGGTCGGCATAAACAAATCCGGCATCTGAATCTTTGATTATCTGCAACATGCGGTCGAGAGCAAACATACCTAGGCGAAGGTCGGCTGATTTGGTGTAAATCAGTGTATAATCAGTATCCGCTTTTGCTGCAATCTTTTTTATTGTGGCCGTTGAACGTAGAGAATCAATGCCGATTGTTTCACAGCCATTTATTTTATCTTTGGTATCATTGTCTGTTAATAAATAAATCTTGTTTGACAGTGATGATTGTTTCAGGGTGATAACTGTATTTTTAGCCTGTTCGGCGCTTTGGAAAGGTATAAAACAATTGATTTTCATTTTTATGCCGGTTTTATTGTTATATATTAGTTACAAGTTATAATTTGATCTGTTGAAATTAGAATCCAGTGATACCAATGTTTTATATAACCGATAGACAGGTTGTTGTGTATATAGATTAATAAATCCTTTTCAGCATTCTTTTAAGGTCGTGAATCACATATCACAAATTTATATTCTATATCTCAAATAAGACGATGCGAGGTGTTAAATTATAATTCAATTAATATTTATTATATGTTAGATACATATTTTCACAAATATTTATCGCTCTTATGATATTCTATTAAGCCTTTGATAGGATTCTCGATTATTATATCTATATGAATATTAAGTTCGTCGGCTATCTCCCTGATAATATCTGCATACATATTGGCAATAGTCCCTACTACTCTGACAGGATACTCCGTGTAATCGTATTGCAGGATATTTCTTTCGAAGAAGGAACGTAGGTTGCGATATACCAGATTTTTTACATACGGGTCGTCCATATGATCGTATAAGAAATAAGACATGACGGACAGCAGTTTGTTTGGAAAGGGTTTTGTGTATACATAGTCTATTATTTCGTCGGGGGTGATTTTATATTTTTCGTAGAATAATTCCGCTAGCATTGCAGGAGCGAGCCCTTTCAGGCAATCGGCAACGAATGTTTTTCCCATCGAAGCGCCGCTACCTTCGTCGCCGAGAATATACCCAAGCGATTTGATGTTTTTTATTATGTCAGTCCCATCATAAAAACATGAATTGGAGCCTGTACCTAATATACAGGCTATTCCGGCCTTATCCTGAAATAATGCTCTGGCCGATCCCAAGAGGTCACTCTCTATCACGGCAGGAGTTCTGAATTGCGCCTCAAAAGATGCTTTTACAATACCTTTTTTTTCAGGGGAAGAGCACCCCGCGCCATAAAAATAAATGGTATTAAACTTCGCCCTGAAAAATATTTGGGGAAGCTGTATCCGAATCAGACGGCTAATCTCTTTCCGTGACTGAAAAAAGGGATTAATACCATCCGACAGGAAATGGGCTGCGATGCCTTCCCTGTCTACCAAACACCATTCGGTTTTTGTAGAGCCACTTTCTGCGATTAAGATCACAAGTTTGTTTATTTATTTCCTGCAAAGATATAAAAAATAGATATGCGGTTTAACTCTTTCTGCCCCTAACTATTTTATATTCCTTCAACTTATAAAATAGGAACGATGAATATGAAAAAAATAGGTGATGACCGTCCAATCAAAATAATGATTTTTAATAAATAAGTCGGAATTATACTGAATTATCACACAAATAAACACAATTATTAATAATGTGTAAACTTAGATTTATTGATTTCAAATTGATAAGTTAATTTAGAAAAGTATCTTACATTTGCGGAAATATATATTTCATTATTTACTTAAAACATCCACTATGAAACCTTTATTTTTTACATTATTCCTGCTTTTACCTTTGACTTTTTTTGCTCAAAGTAAACTTGCATATGTCAATGTTGACGAAGTTTTTTCTAAAATGCCGGAATTAAAAGATGTAGAGACAAAACTATCGACAAAAAACGAGGCTGTAAAAAAGAGCCTGACTGCTATGCAAACCGAATACAATCAGATGCTTGAAAGGTATGGAAAGACCCCTACCGATAGTATAACGCAGGCAATTGCTGAAGACAGACAAAAACAAATGATGGATTTTCAGGAAAGATATCGTGTGTTTTCAAATAATAGCCAACAGGAACTGGAAAAAGAACAACAAACACTTCTGGCTCCATTGCAACAGAAATTGATGAAAGCAATAAAAGATGTTGGAGAAGAAAATGGTTATACTTATATCTTCAACTCAGGCGCTTTACTCCATATAGGAGCTGATGCTAAAGATGCTAACGGGCAGGTGAAGGCTAAATTGGGAATTACAAATTGATATTGTTCATATTGAACAATTAATTACTTATTTACAAACAGAAGAAAGGCTTCGAATGAAACATTCGAAGCCTTTCTTGTATCTATATAATATCTGGCTTGTCAGATATTTTCCATATTTCTTTTCACAAAGTTATTTAATGCTTCCCCTTTGAGCATACCGTTAGATAAGAGGGCAAGATCTATCAGTTGACGTATATTTGTGCTCTGGGTAGCGTACAAACTTACAGCTTCCTTGTCTTTGCCATCAATATCAACCATGATTTTTTTGATTAACGGATGTTCTACATTCAATACCAGATTGTAGCTGTTAGGCATCTCTCCATAAAATCCCATACCGGTTTGCATAGCGGACATTTCTTTCATCCGGCGCATAAATTCGTTTTGAGTTATCTGGATTGGCTGATCCTTTTCATCCAAAGCCTTATAATCTACGATAAATTCAGTTTTCTCTATCTTTGGAAGTTGGGATGTGAAGGCTTCGTTCAACTCTTCTTTCTGCTTGTCGGTCAGATTAACCTCTTTGCTGTCTTCTTTCTGAATAAGGTTGTCGATAGTGTCGGCATCTACCCTGACAAACTTACTTTTTTCGAATTTTTGTTCCAGCATACCGGCCATATGCACATCGAGTTGCCCGTCGAAAAGAATCACATCATAACCTTTGTCTTTAGCCGTATTGATATAAGAATATTGTTCGTCCTTATTGCTTGCATATAAATATATAAGGTTACCGTCTTTATCTGTTTGGCTAGATGAGATCAATGTCTTGTATTCTTCGAATGTAAATGCTTTGGCATCCGTATTCTTTAATAGGCATATTTTCTGTGCACGTTCATAGAACTTATCGTCTGTGAGCATGCCATATTCTATAAATATTTTCAGGCTATCCCATCTTTCTTCAAACCGTGAGCGATCATTTTTGAATATTTCTTCAAGGCGATCAGCTACTTTTTTAGTAATATGATTCGATATTTTCTTCACATTCTGGTCACTTTGCAGGTAAGAACGTGAAACGTTGAGCGGAATATCCGGAGAATCAAGAACCCCGTGCATCAATGTTAGAAATTCCGGAACAATACCTTCTACCGAATCGGTAACGAATACCTGATTGCTATAAAGCTGAATCTTGTTACGGTTCATGTCCACATTGCTCTTTATTTGCGGAAAATAAAGCACACCTGTCAGTTTGAACGGGTAGTCTACATTCAGGTGTATCCAGAACATAGGCTCGTCAGAAAATGGATAAAGTTCCTGATAGAATTTTTTATAATCTTCGTCTTTCAGATCTGCAGGTTTGCGTGTCCAAAGCGGATTGGTATCATTTATTATATTATCTTCTTCCGTTTCGACTGATTTTCCGTCTTTCCATTCTGTTTTTTTACCAAAAACAATTGGTACAGGTAGGAAACGGCAATATTTTTTTAGTAATTTATCAATCTCTCCCTGTTCAAGGAAATTTTTGTTTTCGTCATCTATATATAATATTATGTCTGTACCCCGCTCAGCTTTTTCTATAGCTTCTATAGTGTATTCCGGCGAGCCGTCGCAACTCCATTTAACAGCTTCTGCTCCTTCTTTAAATGATCTGGTGATAATCTCCACTTTTTTGGACACCATAAAAGACGAATAGAACCCAAGGCCAAAATGCCCAATTATGGAATTGGCATCTTTCTTATATTTATCAAGGAATTCGTTTGCTGAAGAGAACGCAATTTGATTTATATACTTATCTATCTCTTCATTTGTCATACCAATACCATTGTCGGATATTGTAAGTGTTCCGTTATCCTTATCTATTTTAACTTTTACTGAAAGATTTCCTAGCTCACCTTTGAATTCTCCTAAAGAAGCGTATGTTTTTAACTTTTGGGAGGCATCTACGGCATTAGAAACTAGTTCACGAAGAAAAATTTCATGATCACTATATAAAAATTTCTTTATAATTGGGAAAATATTCTCAGTTGTAACCCCAATTTTACCATTTTGTTGCATATTATTAATATTTAAATTCGTATATTTGTTTTTGTAGTATGAGGGGACAAAATAAGTGCCAAAAATTTTCGTAGTGACATTTTGTCGGAGGCCTAAAAGTATTATTTATATACATTTTTAGTTAATAGAAATTATTTATAATACATAAACTCTCTCAGATTGTTTTTTAGTTTTCTGATTATCAAATAATTAAAAATGTAAATTTTAGTAATTAACATTTTTATTTAACAAATAAACTAATTTTTAACTAAGATGAAAAAAAGTATTTACCTTTGTTTTAACAACAGGAAAATATGAAATGCCTGCTGCAACTATAAAATAAATTAGACTATATTTCGCCAACTTAATACTTAATAAACGATGGCAACACTAGATAAAAATAATAAAGGTTTTGAAGATAAGTTGATAGACTTACAGAACAATATGATGAATTTTGCGCTAACCCTTACATCAAATAGAGAAGAAGCTAAAGATCTGTTGCAGGAAACAACTCTGAGGGCTTTGGATAACAGGGAGAAGTATTACGAAAATGTTAATTTTAAAGGTTGGGTGTTTACTATAATGCATAATATATTTGTAAACAACTATCGCCGTGTGGTTCGCAGCCAAACAATGATCGATCAAACAGAGAATTTATATCATCTGAATATGCCTCAGGATTCGGGATTCGATACACCGGAAGGTGCGTATACTGTATCTGAAATATCCAGAGTAATAAACAGCTTTTCAGATGAGTATAAAGTTCCTTTCTCAATGCATGTTACAGGATTTAAATACGAAGAAATAGCTCAGCAATTAAGCCTGCCTATAGGTACTGTAAAGAGCCGTATTTTCTTCGCCAGAAAACGCCTTCAGGAATTATTAGCTGACTATAAATTCCAGGACAGGGAATAATATTGTTCCTACTTTGATAATACAGCCTGCAAGTATTTTGCAGGCTTTTTTTATATTTTAGCTTCCCATTTCAGAGGGCAGGGTAAACTCTATATAATCGAAAATATGTCGAAAGATTATGTCCGGTAAATTATTTTATTCTGCACAATAGTCATATTCCACAATTGTTTCCCATCCGTTTTTAACATACTTGGAATCAACAGAGAATTCAGCCGCACCTATATCCAGGTCATCGGAACAAGGAATCCTGTAATGCCCCCATGCACAACGTTTCGACGATTTTATGGCAGGATTATAGCTGGTCCATGTACCAAGGAACTGGTTGTTACAATAACCGTCAGCATCGGACATCAGATCGTCATACAAAAGATTTCCATCTTCATCTATATACCAGTAAGTAACTAGCTTACCTGAAAATATACCACTGTTTTTTTGTTCCTTATTTTCGCTGAAAGAAAAATCAGCCATAATATATCCTTGACTGACAGGTTGTGTTTCCTCTTCTTCGTCCACGTCCACATCAATGTTGCTGTATTCCCTGACACCTGTAATTTTTATTGTACCTTCAAAGTCGCAAATGTTTGTTTTTACTTTCGAATTGCCTTTAACATGATAGGTGTTTGCCGAGGTGCGTTCTATATCTGTAAAATTGATATACAAACGTTGATAGTCATTCCCTATATATCCCAGATAACATGTCTGACTATCGAGCCACAAGGGAGAAAAATCAAGATCGTCAAGGAAACCCGGCTCCGGAGAAACGGTTTCGGCTTCCAATACAAAATCCTTTATCCATTCATCTGCGCTACAATTAGTCTGTGCATGCACAGACAGCGCTATACTCATCAAAAACACACACAAGACCTTTTTCATTTATATAATATTTTTTTTAATTCCTCGTCAGTCAGATTTTCACCCACTTCATCGAATGTCAGCCTGAATGTACATCCGGCTTTCCATTCCGAACAGCCATAAGCCGTTTTTCCTTTCAATACCGTCCCTTTTTTACATAAAGGACAAAGAAGTGGCTGCTGTACGGATTCTGTTTGAACTGCTTTTTCCGTTTTTTCCTTTTTTACTCTCGGTTTTCGTTCCGAAGCAGGCTTTTTCTCTTTTGGTGCTTTTTGTTTCGGTTTCTCGGCTTCCTCTTTCACTGCCGCTTCTATTGTTATCCGGCTACCCCAGTCACTTTTTACATTGGTTACAATCTCGGTAAGCATCTGTTTCAGTTCGTCGATAAACTGGCGAGGATCGTATTCACTCTTCTCTATTTGACGGAGTTTCTTTTCCCAAAGTCCGGTAAGCTCTGCCGATTTCAACAGTTCTTCCTTAATTGTGCCTATCAGTTCCACACCAGTCTGCGTAGCATAGAGGTTTTTCCGTTCCTTACGGATATAGTTGCGTTTAAATAATGTTTCTATTATAGCGGCACGGGTCGACGGGCGTCCTATACCGTTTTCTTTCAGGGCATCACGCAGTTCATCGTCTTCTACCAGCTTACCTGCGGTTTCCATCGCCCGTAGCAGCGTTGCTTCGGTGTAATACTTGGGCGGTTGTGTCCACTTTTCGTTCAGTGCAGGCTCATGCGGGCCTTTTTCACCTTTTACGAACGGAGGGAGTATATTATCATCTTCCTTGTCTGTTTCCTCTTCTTCCTGATTAGGGTTATTCAGGTTATTGGCAGGCCTTTCGAATACCACACGCCATCCGGGTTCTAGTATTTGCTTACCGGTTACCTTAAATTCCACTTTGGCAGCTTCGCCCAATACGGTAGTGGTGGAAATCTTACAATTCGGGTAGAATGCCGCAATAAAACGACGGGTAATAAGGTCGTACACTTTGCGCTCTTCGGCCGATATGGAGTTGGCCCTTACTCCTGTAGGTATGATGGCATGGTGGTCGGTGACCTTGCTGTTATCGAATACCTTTTTTGATTTTGGTATTTTAGGTAATGCCAGTACCGGCTTAACCAATTCCTCATATCCCGCTAAGCCTCTCAGTATAGCAGGTACCTTCGGATACATATCGTCGCTCAGATAAGTGGTGTCGACGCGGGGGTAAGTGGTTAGTTTCTTCTCATATAGCGATTGTATCGTTTTCAACGTATCTTCTGCCGAGAAAGCGAATTTCTTATTGCATTCCACCTGTAAAGCTGTGAGATCGAACAGGCGGGGAGCCAACTCTTCACCGTTCTTTGTGGTAACGTCCGTTACTTCAAATTCAGACAATTTTATTTCTTCAAGAAACTTTTCTCCTTCTTCCTTCGAAGTAAAACGACCTTTAGTTGCTGAAAATGTCGTTTCCCTATATACCGTTTTCAGTTCCCAATACGGTTCGGGTTTGAAGTTTTCTATTTCAAGCTGACGGTTTACAATCAATGCCAGGGTAGGGGTTTGTACCCTTCCTATGGACAATACGGAGCGGTTTTGACCGTATTTTACAGTATATAGCCGTGTTGCGTTCATTCCCAGTAGCCAGTCACCGATGGCCCGGGACAATCCTGCTTCATAAAGTTTATCGAATGCGGTCTGATCTTTCAGATTATTGAACCCTTCGCGAATAGAGTCTTCTGTCAGTGAAGATATCCACAAACGCTTTACCGGAGCTTTATTCTGCGCTTTCTGCATTACCCATCGCTGAATAAGTTCACCTTCTTGTCCGGCATCACCGCAGTTGATTACTTCATCTGCTTCAGACATCAGTTTTTCTATTACGGCAAACTGTTTTTTTACCCCTTCGTTTTCGATAAGCCTGATACCAAAACGGGGTGGAATCATAGGCAATAAGTCCAGTGACCACTGTTTCCACTGCGGGGCATATTCGTGCGGTTCTTTGAGCGTACAGAAATGTCCGAACGTCCATGTTACCTGATAGCCATTGCCCTCAAAATATCCGTCCTTGCGGGCATTTGCCCCCAGTATTCCGGCTATTTCACGTGCTACGCTTGGTTTTTCGGCTATGCAGACTTTCATGTTTTATAGAGTTACAAGAAAAAAAATAGTGTTTATTAACTGTATATAGTTAAAAAGTAACAGAAGTAACGGAAAACAATTAATAATTATTTTGTCATGCTAAGTGTTGTGAAGCATCTCCTTCTTTAAAAAGTAACAAAGGTAACACCTTTTTCTACTTGTTATTTTCTCAAAACTTGACAAACCTGACACTTTTTAGACTATTTTTATTTGTAAGTTTTTTCTTATTACTTTAACTTAATACGTGCAAGAACTACCAACTGACAACCAAAGACAGCCAGCTGATATATAGATAAAATTTAATAACTTTCGTTATCGTTAGGGAAATCGGTAGACTTCACATCCTTTATATATCCCTGCACGGCCTCTGTCATCACTGTATGCAGGTCGGCATAACGGCGTAGGAATTTAGGAGAGAAATTTTTATTGATACCCAGCATGTCGTGTACTACAAGTACCTGTCCGTCTGCATATGGACCCGCGCCAATACCTATAGTTGGTATTGTAAGTTGTGAACTTACTGTTTTGGTCAATTCGGCTGGTATTTTCTCCAATACCATGCCAAAACAGCCTACTTCCTGAAGAAGGAGGGCATCTTTTATAAGCTTGTCCGCTTCTGCATTGTCTTTTGCCCGTACATTGTATGTGCCGTATTTATTAATAGATTGCGGCATCAGACCGAGATGTCCCATTACAGGGATACCCGCATCTATAATCTTCTTTATGTCGGGGATCACTTCTTCACCTCCTTCGATTTTCAAAGCATCTGCTCCTGTCTCTTTCATCATCCTGATAGCATATTCCAGTGATTTAAGCGGATTACCCGATACAGTACCGAAAGGCATGTCGACGATAACCAAAGCACGTTTTGCGCCGTTCATCACCGACCGTCCATGGTATATCATCTGATCGATTGTCATAGGTAAAGTGGTAATATTACCCACCATTACGTTGGAAGCTGAGTCGCCTACAAGAATAACATCCAGTCCGGCCTGATCCAGAATAGATGCCATAGAGTAATCGTAAGCTGTGAGCATTGAAATCTTTTCACCACGTTGTTTCATTTCTATCAGGCGGCGTGTTGTAACCTTGCGGTTATCCTCGGTGTATGTAGACATATCTTTTGTTTTTTAATTAATAAAAATCAGGGCAAAGTTATAAAATAAATGTAAGAATGAACCTAAAAAAAACCTTGCCAATATTACGGCATTATATATCAGTGTATTGTTATTATACTAAATGAAAATTTGCCTAAATATCAGACATAAATATTGCATTCTTCATAAAATGGATTATATTTGTTCATCAGTAATATTTTACTGATATAAAACTTTATTAACAAACTAAATTAAAAACTATGGGTTTATTTGACAAGGTGTTTAAATCAGCACCGAGCGGAGATGAGAAATTTACACAACAAGAGTCTTTCGCAGCAGTAGCATTAGCAGTGGCAGGCGCCGACGGTTCAGTATCTACACAAGAATGGAACAGTATCGTAACTTACATCAGACGTCTTCGTATCTATGACAATTTTTCGGGTCCGGCATTCGATAAATTATTCGACAAATTGTTTTCCAAGCTAAAAAAAGAAGGTCCCGGAGCATTAGTTGATGCTGCAAAAGATGGCCTGGGTGATGATCTGAAAATGACAGCGTTCGCATGTGCGGTAGATATCGCTCTTGCCGACGGGGTACTCGAAGATGATGAAAAGGATATCATTAATCAACTTGCCGAAGCATTAGCAGTAGACGAGAAAACAGCTATTTCTATCATTGAAGTAATGATTATTAAAAATAAATGTTAACCGGATTCCGGTTGCCATGAAAAAAGGATACTCTTCGATAGAGCATCCTTTTTTTATATTTATAAGTAATAATTTACTTTTTCACCTGATAACCTGCTTCTGCTGCATATTGTGCCTGAGCTACAGCTAATTCCTGGAATGATTTTGAATATTCATCCACTTTTGTCTGATATGTTTCCTGCAATTTATTTACATCTTCGATTGCGGATTCCTTGGTCAAAGTCGCAAAACCTTTTCCGGCTTCTACAACCCCTCTGAGGCTCTCATATGTTTTCAGAGCGGCTTCTTTAAATTTGTCACCACCTTTTGGAACATCCAGCGCTTTTACAATTGTTATCTCTGCATCTATTTTAGCCAAGGCACTGTCGGTTTTTGCTGCAATGGAGGCAAAGTCCTCATTATTAACTGCATTAGTCAGGTCTCCGTCATAAGAAACACTCACCTCTGTGATTGCCACATTTGCTTTGGCAATAGCGTCGTTGAATTTTACAGCATCAGGACCGCAAGAAGTCAGAACGAACAGTACAGTTAGTAAAGAAAATAAGATTCTTTTCATGTTAAGTTAAAATTTAGTAGTTTTAGAAAAAATTGACTTTGAGCAAAAATAAATAAAATAGTCCGAAATACAACAGTTTAAGATGTTAAAGCCTTTTTCTTCGCCAGAAAATCTTTTATACCTCCGATATGCTCCCTTACCTTCTTATCCGAAAATTCAAATACTTTGGTCACCAGTCCGTCAAGAAAATCACGGTCGTGCGAAACTAATATAACTGTACCATCATAGTCCAATAATGCATTTTTCAAAACCTCTTTGGTCTTCAGATCCAGATGGTTGGTTGGTTCGTCGAGAATAAGTAGGTTAACAGGCTCCAGCAATAATTTTATCATAGCTAACCGTGTACGTTCTCCCCCCGAAAGTACTTTGACTTTTTTCTCGGAATCGTCCCTGTTGAACATAAATGCACCTAGTATATTGCGTATCTGTGTGCGGATATCCCCCTCGGCAACACGGTCTATAGTCTCAAAAACGGTAAGGTCTTCATCCAATAGATCAGCTTGATTCTGAGCAAAGTATCCGATTTCTACATTGTGGCCCAGCATAATGTTACCTTCATACGGTGTTTCTCCCATTACGCATTTTACAAATGTTGATTTACCTTCTCCGTTCTTCCCGGCCAGAGCTATTTTTTCACCTCGTTCTATCATCAGGTTGGTATTTTCGAATACCAGATAATCGTCGTATTTCTTTGTCATCATATCCACCGTGAGCGGGTAATTACCTGAGCGTGTAGCCGGTTGAAAACGGATGCGTATCTGAGATTTATCTTCTTCGTCAATCTCTACCCGCTCCATTTTTTCCAATTGGCGGATACGGCTCTGAACCAAAACGGCTTTAGCTGCCTGCGCACGGAAGCGTTCGATAAATTCCTCTATTTCGGCAATCTGCTTTTGCTGGGCTTCCCAAGCATGTATTTGTTGTTGGCGGCGTTCCTGACGAAGTTCCACATATTTGGAGTAATTGACTTTATAGTCGTAAATACGCCCCATCGTAAGCTCGATGGTACGGGTGGTAACGGCATCTATAAACGCCCTGTCGTGAGAGATAAGTACAACAGCTTTAGCCTGAGTATTGATAAAGTCTTCGAGCCACCCGATAGATTCTATATCGAGATGGTTGGTAGGCTCATCTAGCAACATTACATCAGGATTCCGTAACAGAAGTTTCGCCAGTTCGATACGCATACGCCATCCGCCACTGAATTCACTCGTCATACGGTCCAGGTCGGTACGCTTAAAGCCAAGCCCAAGCAATGCCTTCTCCACTTCCCCTTCGAAGCTGATACCCTCTACCATAGCCAGACGTTCATGCGCATGGGTAAAGTCGTCGATCAGTTTGGCATAATCATCTGATTCGTAGTCGGTACGGGTTTCCAATTGCCTGTTCATATCTTCTATATTGGCTTGCAAATCGAAAATGTGAGAGAATGCCAAAGAGGCTTCCTCCCTTACCGTGCGCTCATCGGTGATTTTCATGACCTGAGGTAAATACCCTACCGTTACCCCGTCGGGGCCTGTTACCGAGCCTTTATAATGTGTATTCACTCCGGCCAGTATTTTGAGCATAGTGCTTTTCCCTGCTCCGTTTTTACCGACTAAAGCTATTTTATCTTTATCGTTTATTATATAGCTGATATTATCGAATAATACCCTGTCGCCTAATTCTACCTTTAAACTATCTACAATTAACATCTAAATTTACCTTTTTATTTTTTAGAGCTGCAAAGGTAGGAAAAAGAAACAAACAATTAGTGACAGAGAGATATAGCAGGAGAAATATTTATTATCACCACAAAGTCATTATATATTTATTAAAAATATTTACATTATTCATAAAAATAAATGCATTGTATCTAAAATATTTTCCTGTTTCATTCGTCTAAATAAATAGATGATTTAACATTTGAAATAATACGAAGATGAGTGACGATAAATATAAAAAAGACAATAAAAGACAAGATAACAAGAAAAACCTGAAAATGAAGTCCTCCGAAAAAATGGACAGTCCATATGTAAAATTAGCTATTGCTCTCGAAGAATTATGTGCCGATGATTTTCAATTTGAAGAAGATGATGCATAAAACTGATTTAACTCTTTCTTTTTCATTATAAGATTTATACATTTGTTTCTGTTGCGATTATAATAGTATTATTTATGCGGAAAGAAACTGGTGAAAAAATACAGACAGGTATCATGTGCGGGTCATTCAACCCTTTACATATGGGACATATTATGATCGCCGATTATATGTGTGCATTCGAGAACCTGGATGAAGTCTGGATGGTTGTTACTCCGCGTTGCCCCTCTGAAAAGAGTTCCGATATGGCAGATGTTGCAATACGATTGGATATTTTAACGCGTTTTTGTTTCCGGTATCAACATATACGCCCTTGTGATATAGAGTTACAATTATCCCCGCCTTATTATACGATAAATACAATAATCGCATTGAAAGAGCAGCATTCCGACCGTGAATTTGTTTTATTATTAGGTGAAGATAATTGGACAAACTTTCATTATTGGTATCGGAGCGAACAGATAAAGAAGGAAGTTCCTATATTGATTTATCCAAGAAAAGATAGTAAATCTGATGATAATCTGCCCGAAAATGTACGAAAAGTAAATGCCCCGTTGATTGAAATATCTTCTACCTTTATTAGAAATGCAATAAAGGAAAATAAAGATATCCGTAGTTTTTTACCAGTTGGAGAATATGAATATCTGATTGAAAATAAGATTTATAATAAATAAAAAACAGGATGCTGAAGTGATCTTCAGCATCCTGCAATATATCTGTACTTTCAATTAAATCAGGATAATGCTGCGATGGCCGATCCTATCAGGTTGGCATTCTTCATCTTACTGATATGAACATGTACATCGCTTAGGTTAAATTCTATCAACAGTTTGCGAAGTTCTTCCGACACCAGGTCTTTGTAGTTCTTCCCTTTACGGTCTTCACTCCAGAAGAGGCTGCCTTCAGCTACCAGATGAATTTTCTTTATAGATTTGTCATGCGATACAAGTACCATCACCAATCCGGCAAGCGACGCGGCTACCAATTGAGCCGAGCGTTTATATATCCAGCGCGATACGTCTACATATCTTTTCTTATGGATATCAGGATAATTCATGATGTTGGTCAGTTTCTGAGCATCAAATCTTTCTTCAAATTCATCACAAGGAAAAACCGATTTAAGGATTTCACCCAAATACATGCCTGATACAGCCTTTTCGAAGCGTTGCGCTCCCTTGCTGTCCGAACAGGCATCTACTTTATCATCTATCACTGTCAGGTGCGGCGGATAGAAATTGCCTGATTCCAGATTTACAGGAATCAAGCCCTCTCCCTTATATTCAGGATTCAGTTTCTTTATTTTATCAGGACGGATAAATGTAGCCATATTTGTACCCGTACCTACTATCAATCCGATATAGGCATCGTAGCTACTGTCGGTAAGACCGGCAAAAAGACTGGCGACAGTATCGTTTATTACTTTTACTTCGGTAAACTTATCACCGTTTTCCTTGTTTAGATAATCACGAAGTGGCTGACCTACAGGTTTTCCCAGCATTTCTTTGATGTCCACTCCTTTGGTCCAACGGATAAGGGAAGCATCTCCATTGAGCATAGATTCAGCCGGGTATGAGAAGCAATAGCCGATGGGCATCTTTCCTTCCATTTTTATTTCACCGATTGGATCAGCCTGCTCTTTGAACAGGTCTGCTTCAGTGAAGCCCGGAGTTTTCATTACGGACAAATCTTTTTTCCATCCGTTTTCGGGATGTATAGATGCCTTTCCGTCTACAAAATCAATTGTGGCAACACGATAGTTGGTTCCTCCTAAGTCGAGTACCAATGCCGAACCTTCTATTCCCGATGTTTTGGGATTGATGTAAGTAGGAATACATTGTATTTCGGTATTGTCTTTACCAAGACCGTTTTCTACTTTGGTTTGGAGTGATTGGGCAATTTCTTTCAGTTGCTTTGTTTTCAGTTTAAAAATGTTTTTCTTCATAGGGTATATTTATCGTTAAATTAGGCAGATTAAAATTGTTTTACAAAAATATAAATCTATCTTGAATATTGGTTATTTATATAAACATATTGACATCTGAATAACTAATTTTATTACGTCTTAACACCATGCACATTCATTTTTTTGTAAAAATGAAAATATGTTCCTACTATTTTTTAGGGCAAACCCGAGAATTGGCAACGTTTCAGTGAACAGTATTCTCACGCTAAGGTGTAAAATTCAGCTCATCACTCATTATTGTCGTATTTACGTTTATTAACTATATTTGGTTAAAACCTGACACATCTGACAGTTTTTTCATTGTTTTCATCTTGTGTATTTTATATTTGTTAACTGTATTTGGTTAAAAAGTAATAGAAGTAACGGATTTTATGGCTTTTGTAGGGGCGAATAAACATTCGCCCACAATGACTAACGGATGAAAGATGTTTCGCCCCTACAGTTTTCCCAAAAAGTAACAAAGGTAACACAGAAAACAATTAAGAATTAAGAATGAATAATTAATGCGAATCAGTAGTTGGATTTTAATGTTCTATTCTTTTCAGCTCCACTTCGTTTCGCTTAAACGTTCATTTTGGCATTGCCCAAAACGAACCAAAAGGCTAGCGCTCCGCTCCTCGGCGACCCAAAACCGTTTTGCCGTCTGAATCAAACACACGGGCTATCGCCCCGTTTGATTCTACGCCGCCTGCAACGGATTGGGTACCCCGCCTGCGTCACTAATGCGCGAGGGCTGACGCACGTGGAGCTAAAGCATGAAGATACACTGTCTTGTCGCCGCATCGCGATAACGGCCTCATTCCGCAGGCGGGGTACCCAATCCGTAAAGCGGAGGTGTAGGGCAAAATACGGTAGCTGCTGTACACGGCTGATAATCCGGCTATGGATGATTCCGTATTATTTTGCCCCACCGGAGCTGCGGTTTTGGGTCGCCGAAGGGATGCAGCCTTGATTTTTTGTTTCGTTTTGCATCAAGGCAAAATGAATTGGAGCGAAGCGGAAATCGGCGGAGCCAAATACAAGCCGGCTGGCGCGTTAGAAAAAAACGAACGTTAAAATGTTTCAATAAATATTTTGCAATACTTACTTGTTAAAAGGTAACAAAAGTAACAGATATTTCAACTATTAGCTGATAGCTTCTAGTCGTTAGCGGTGCGAAGCGACAAAACTCGTAATTTATTATATTGTTTACGTTTATTAACCATGTTTAGTTAAAACCTGACACATCTGACAACTTTGTTACAAGATATACCGCCCCTACAGTTTTTCCAAAAAGTAACAAAGGTTACACATATATCAGTTAACAACTTGTATCTCGTATAATTTTTCGTTCTTCACTTATTCCAATATTTCAAAGAGCTGTAAGCTAACAGCTAAAGGCTAATAGCTTACTATATAGATAAACTTTTTCAAAAAAATAATTTTCGGGTTTACCCTGATATTTATTATACCCTAATGTCTTGATTTAAAAAATATTGCTATATTTGCGATAACCTATTTAATCACAAGATACACATTCTGGCACATATATTCAAACCTTAAAATATTCAACTACAAACATGGAAAAGAAAGGTGTTAACAGAAGAGATTTCCTCCGGCTTTCGGCAACAGTGGGTGCCGGTGCCCTGATTGTTCCCGGAACTACTGCGTCTACGTTAAGTAAGACAACACAGGCAAAAATGAATGAAATACCTTTGCGTACATTGGGGCGTACAGGTGTTAAACTACCTATTTTGAGTATGGGAGTTATGCGTGCCGATAATCCGAATGTAGTGAGAGCTGCTTATAATTCGGGTATTTTTCATTTCGATACGGCACATGGTTATCAGAATGGGCGTAACGAAGAGATGTTGGGTAATTTCTTCGAAGGTAAACCGCGCGAAAGCTATTTTCTGGGGACAAAAGTTAAAATTGACTACCCATTGAAGCCTGATTTTGAGCAAGACCTGAATACTAAACTGGAACTAAGCCTCAAGCGCCTCAAAATGGAATATGTGGATATCTTCTATGCACATGCCTACAGCGATGTGGAAGAAGTTTCGGACGAGAGGATAATTGCAGCTCTCAGTAAAATAAAAGAAGAAGGCAAAGCCCGTTTTATAGGTTTTTCCACTCACGCTCATAAACCGGAACTAATAGATGCAGCTATAAAGGCAGGAATATATGATGTATTACTCATCAGTTATAATTTTAAGCTGAATAACCTGAAAGAAACGGACGACGCTGTCAAACGTGCTGCCGAAGCCGGTATCGGTATAGTGGCAATGAAAACAATGACAGGTGGAGTGGAGGATGCCGATGGCAAGAAAAAAATCAATGCTCAGGCTTGCCTGAAATGGGCATGGAAAAACGAACACATAACAACGGCTATCCCCGGATTTTCCAATTATGACGAGTTCGATGAATGCCTTGCTGCTGCGCAAAGTCCGGAACTCACATCGGGCGAACAGGAATATCTGGCAGCCCTATGCGATAAGGAAATGATGTTCTGCCAGCAATGTAATAAATGTGTGGCTCAATGTACCGAACATCTCCCTATCCCCGACATTATGCGTGCGTATATGTACACCTACGGATATAAATATTCACAACTGTCGAAGGAGACGCTTACAGAGCTAAATCTGGCAGAAAATGTCTGTTCCGGCTGTAACTCATGCGCTGTAGACTGTCCATCGGGTTTTAATGTGTCGCAAAAGATAGCGGCGATTACACCTGTGATGCGTGTGCCCAACGAATTCTTAACTTAATTACGAGATAATATATGAAAATCTTAAAGTGTATTATTGTCTTCCTTTTCTGTATGGTATATTCCCTTTCGGCTCAGACACCTGCTGAGTTGAAAGCGTGGCTTCCAGCAACTGAAGGTTGGACAATTTCGGATAAAGTTGAAGTTTTCAGTCCTGAGAATCTGTTCGACCGCATCAACGGTGCGGCGCCTTTATATTTGGAGAATAATTTCAGGGAAATGACACAAATGGAATACACCAAAGGTGACGACTATATCTCTATACAGGCATACCGTCATGCGAGCCCGGAAGATGCATTCGGAATGTATGCATCGGAACGTTCGTCCGAACTGACATTTTTTCCTATCGGGGGAGAAGCACAGGGGGACGATTCAGGTATTTTCTTTTTTGCAGGCAATATATATGTGAAAATGTGGAGCAGTGCACAGGAAAATGTTTCGGAAACGATGAGAGCGATAGCTGCACATTTGGCCGGAAATATCGATGCTACAGTTGGTTATCCACCTGTTGTAAACGCTTTTCCTAAAGAAGATATGATTCCGCATACCGAAACATATGTCACAGCTAATTATATAGGTCATACTTTTCTCAATATGGTTTATACGGCTAAATACAAGATAGATAACAAAACATTTCAGGCGTTTGTTGTCGATGCTAAGTCGGCAGACGGGGCAAAAGATATTTTGAATAAATATTTTACCTTTACAAAACAGCCTTTAGACTTTGTTGAGGGAAATCTGATAATAAAAGATCGCTATAATGGCGATATACCTGCTGTCTGGAAAGGCCAGTATATAATAGGTGTATTTTCCGAAAATGGAGATAAGATAGCCGGAGTGGATATTATTCTGGGAAAAATAGCCGGAGCGCTTTAAATATGAAATACATTTAAGAAGCTGTTTGAGTTATATTGCCTGCCTGTTTTGAGCTGATTTAAGATAGATTTTTAGCATTTTTATCGCGGGTTTAGCGGGCTAAACCAAGAGAAAAAGGTTAAAAAGATGCTTAAAACGGCCAAACAGAGGCTGGCAAAGGTTGTTAAAAGTTTATTTTTATTTATTCCGGTATAATTCAAACAGCTTCTAACAATCATAGAATAAAAGCTTAATGAAAAACTTCATTGAGCTTTTATATTTTTCAGAGAAAACCCTTTGTGTAATTTTTTGTTTACCAATGTGAATAAAGACTAAAATTACGCTTCACTATTAAACCTTTTTATTTACTTATCGTCACATTTTCCGAGAGTAGAATTTAGAGGCCCGAAATAGAAAACGTTTTCATTAAGCAATGAGAAGAAGCAAATTTACATTGATTATGACATTGCGAAAAAAAACGACAGATGAAATTGAATATTTACTATGAATAGAAAAACGAAAATAGCACTTGTCGTTGTCATTGTGCTACTTATTGCCGGAATGGCATTTTATCCTAAAATAAAGGAAATCGTATCGCCTGGAGAAGAAATAAGCCCTACTATACAAGACAGTAGTCCGGGTGGAAACAGGCTACGGAATACTTTGAATGTAAACGCGATGATATTGAAGCCGGATAATCTCACCGAAACGATTCGGGAAAAGGGCTTGCTTATACCTGACGAAGAAGTAGATTTGTCGTTTGAAACTTCAGGAAAAATCACGGAAATACATTTCAATGAAGGATCCAATGTGCGAAAAGGGCAATTACTGGCTAAAGTAAATGATAAACCACTACAGGCCGAGTTAAAAAAACTGAAGGCGCAAGTTCCTCTGGCACAAGACCGTGTGTTCCGTCAAAAAGCCCTGTTGGCAAAAGATGCCGTGAGCCAGGAAGCGTATGAGTCTGTGAATACGGAACTGGATAAGTTGATGGCTGATATCGAACTTACCGAATCACGAATTGCACAAACCGAACTCCGTGCTCCATTCGATGGCATTGTTGGTTTACGTCTGGTCAGTGAAGGTACATATGCCTCTCCGTCCACGATTGTGACGCGCCTTACCAAAATATCACCGCTGAAAGTCGAGTTCTCGGTGGGTGAAGCCTATGTAAACAATATAAAAGCCGGCACACCCATCACTTTTACATTCGACAACGACCTCAGTACATACGGGGCCACTGTATATGCGGTGGAGTCGAATCTCGACAAAGTCACACTGACACTAAAAGCACGTGCTTTATATCCCAATGTAGGCGGACGCCTCAAACCGGGTTTATCTACAAATATAGAAATAAGACTACAGGAAATAAAGAATACCATCGTTGTTCCCAGTTTATCCACTATTGCAGAAATGGGGCGCGATATAGCCTATATATATAAAGAAGGAAAGGCTCATCAGGTAACATTGAAAAAAGGAATGCGGACAGCAGCTTCGGTTCAGGTACTCAATGGCTTGAGCGTAGGCGACACTTTGCTTGTTACGGGAGTGATGCAATTGAGAGACGGACTACCTGTGACAATAGATAATTTTGTGGACAATAATTAAATATAATTTCAAGATTTCAAATTCTTAGATTTTATAATTTAAATAAATCTTGATATTGGAAATCCTGAAATCAGAAATCAATAACTGATGACAATATCCGAAATAAGTATTAAACGCCCGGTGCTGGCAACAGTATTTGTATTGGTCATATTCCTGTTGGGTATGATTGGATATACATATTTGGGCGTACGTGAATATCCCAATATAGACAATCCCATTATCTCGGTTAACGTTACCTATCCCGGTGCAAACGCTGAAATTATAGAGAACCAGATAACCGAACCACTTGAACAGAACATTAATGGTATCCCTGGCATCAGGTCACTGACCAGTAGTAGTAGTCAGGGCTCGTGCCGTATAACGGTGGAGTTTGAACTTTCGGTGGATTTGGAGACAGCAGCGAATGATGTGCGAGACAAAGTATCACGTGCGCAGCGATATCTGCCCCGTGATTGCGATCCGCCTACTGTATCGAAGGCAGATGCCGACGCCAATCCGATTATTCAGATCAGTATTCAGAGTGAAAAACGTTCTTTGCTGGAACTTAGTGAAATAGCAGAACTGACAGTAAAAGAACGTTTACAGACAATACCAAATGTGAGTGCCGTGGAAATATGGGGGCAAAACCGTTATTCGATGCGTCTTTGGCTCGATCCTGTAAAAATGGCCGCGTATGGTATTACTCCTATGGATGTAAAAAATGCCGTTGATCGTGAAAACGTGGAACTGCCTTCGGGAAGTATAGAGGGCGATGCCCTGGAGCTTACTATCCGCACATTAGGTCTGATGCAGACACCGGAAGAATTTAACAATATGATTATCAAAGAAGATAATTTTAATGTGGTACGTTTCAAAGATGTAGGTACAGCCGAACTGGGCACGGAAGATCAGCGCAGTCTCATGCGCCGTAATGGGGTACCGGCCGTAAGTACCGTCATCATTCCTCAACCGGGTGCAAATCAGATAGAAATATCGGACGAAGCAATGATACGTCTCGAACAATTGAGAAAAGACTTGCCTGAAGATGTATTTATCGATGTGGCTTTTGATAATACTAAATTTATACGCGCATCGATAGCCGAAGTGGAAGAAACCGTATATATTGCCTTTGCTCTTGTGGTTATCATAATCTTTCTCTTCCTGCGCGACTGGCGTGTAACTCTTGTGCCATGCGTGGTAATACCCGTATCGCTGGTAGGTGCGTTTTTTGTAATGTATGTAGCCGGATTCTCCATTAATGTGCTATCCATGCTTGCTGTGGTACTTGCTGTGGGGCTGGTGGTCGACGATGCCATTGTGGTCACGGAGAACATATATCTGAAAATAGAAGAAGGAATGTCCCCTAAAGAGGCTGGGATAGAAGGCTCGAAAGAAATATTCTTTGCTGTGATATCAACTACTATTAGCGTAGTAGCCGTATTTTTTCCTATCGTATTCCTTGAAGGAATGACAGGGCGGCTTTTCCGCGAATTTAGCTTCGTAATTGCCGGAGCCGTGCTCATATCAGCCTTTGTAGCCCTGACATTTACCCCGATGCTCTCTACCAAATTGTTGAAAAAAGAAGAAAAGCCTAATTGGTTTTATAGAAAGACCGAGCCGTTTTTCAACGGATTGATGAACGGATATCATAACGCCCTGCATAAGTTTTTGAGCATAAAAGTGATCATATGGCCTATTATTATCATTACATTGGTGTCAATTGTATATCTGATGAAGGTTATCCCGTCCGAAATGGCACCGTTGGAAGACCGCTCACAGATAACAATCAGAACCAGCGGGCCTGAAGGTTCTACTTATGAATATATGAGGAATTATACCGAAAAAATAGCAGTCATAGCCGATTCTGTAGCTCCCGAAAGACTCATAAATACGATGCGTGTATGGACTGGGGGAGGTAACGTGAACCTCAATTTATCCGGTATTAAAGAAAGGGACAGGAGCCAGATGCAAATAGCTGATGAACTCTCCAAAGCTGTAAGAAAGGAAACGGGGGCCCGTACCTTTGTTCAGCAGCAATCTACATTCGGAGGACGGCGTTCCAGTATGCCTATACAATATGTGTTGCAGGCGCCTAATATTGCTAAACTGGAGGAATTTATCCCGCTGTTTATGCAGAAAGTGCAGGAAAGTCCCTTATTCCAAATGGCAGATGTAAACCTCAAATTCACCAAGCCTGAAACGCGGATAATCATCGACCGCAATAAGGCCGCCGTATTGGGTGTCAGCACGAGAGATATCGGGCAAACACTCCAGTATGCGCTCAGCGGGCAGCGTATGGGCTATTTCTACATGAACGGAAAACAATACCAGATACTAGGTGAGATAAACCGTCAGCAACGGAATACACCGGTCGATTTGAAATCGATATACCTTAAAAATCTTACGGGTAGTATGATTCAGTTAGGTAATCTGGTAAAATTGGAAGAAAGCGTGGCTCCTCCGCAGCTTTATCGTTACAATCGCTTCAACTCGGCTACAATATCCGCCGGACTCTCTCCGGGTGTGACTATAGGTGCCGGACTCAACGAAATGGACCGCATAGCCAAAGAAACACTCGATGATACTTTCCGTACAGCATTGGCCGGAGACTCGAAAGATTTCAGGGAAAGCTCATCCAGTCTGATGTTTGCATTTGTACTGGCTATATTGCTTATATTCCTTATTTTGGCCGCGCAGTTCGAAAGTTTCAAAGATCCGTTCGTTATCATGCTTACCGTTCCGTTGGCTATTGCAGGGGCGTTGCTGTTTATGTACATAAAAGACATCTCGATGAATATTTTCAGCCAGATCGGGATTATCATGCTCATTGGTCTGGTAGCCAAAAATGGTATTCTTATCGTTGAATTTGCCAACCAGCGGCAGGAAGCCGGAATGAGTAAGCTTGAAGCCATACAGGGTGCGTCAGTACAGCGTCTGCGTCCAATCCTTATGACAAGTTTCTGTACCGTGCTGGGGCTGTTGCCTCTTGTATTTGCAAGTGCTGAAGGTGCAAACGGACGTATGGCAATGGGAGTGGCTGTTATCGGTGGGATGATGGTATCTACCTTGCTGACAATATTTATTGTACCTGCCATGTATTTGTATATTTCGACAGATAGAGGAAAGAAGAAAGAAAAAGAAGACGCAAAGATTGCTGTTAATGGTTAATGTATTATATCACAATATTATATGAAAAAATATTTATTCGCTATATTACTGTTATTTATATTACCTACCGTATCTCAAGCTCAAAATATTTATGACCTGAGCAGGTGTATACAGGAGGGATTAATGAATAACTATGACATTCGTATATCGAGAAATAATGAGCAAGTATCCGATAATAATATGACTATCGGGAATGCCGGATATTTACCTACGGTAGATCTTACAAGCGGCTACTCGGGTACATCGAACAATGTAAAGCAGAAACTGGAGTCGGGAGAGACGAGTACAAACAATGGCGTGAATAATCAGAATCTCAATGCAGGTATAAATCTTAACTGGACTATTTTTGACGGATTTAATATACAGACAAATTACAACCGGCTGAAAGAGTTGCAGCAAATGGGTAAACTGGATACACAGCTTACTATCGAAACCTTTATCGCAGATATTACTTCCGAATATTATAATTATATACAGCAAACCATCCGCCTGAAAAACCTGAAATCGGCAGTGAAATTATCGAAAGAGCGCTTGCGGATAGTAGAAGCCCGTTATGAAATAGGAGCAGGTTCACGGCTGGATATGCAGCAGGCGCGTGTAGACTTCAACAGTGACAGTTCACAGTTAATCAAGCAATATGAAGTGCTGTACACGTCCCGTGTATTGCTGAATAAGCTGATGGCTCAGAAGAAGATAGACCAGATGATAGAAACTAAGGATTCGGTTATTATATACAACGAGTTTCTCGACCAGAACGATATAATGCAGGGTATGCTTTCTAACAATACATTCTTGCTGTTATCCGACAAAAATAAGAAACTAAGTGTATTGGATCTGAAGACTGTCCAGAGTGAGAATTATCCATATCTGAAGTTCAATGCAGGATATGGCATCACAAAGAATATTTACAATACAGGAACCATAGATAATCAGCGCACATTGGGACTTAATTATGGATTTACAGTAGGGCTTAACTTATTCAGTGGTTTCAACCGTAAGAGAAAACAACGAAATGCCAAAATCGAAATAGAAAACAGGCAACTGGAATATGAACAAACCACTCTGTCGCTGAAAGCTGATCTGGCCAATATGTGGATGGCTTACCGTAACAATATAGAGTTGACCAATCTGGAAAAGGAGAATGTGGAAACTGCCCGTGAAAACCACGAAATAGCGATAGAACGCTATAAACTTGGTGACCTGTCGGGTATAGAACTCCGGGAGGCGCAAAACAGTTTACTGGAAGCGGAAGAACGTCTCGTGCAAGCTGAATTTAATACAAAACTGTGTGAAATTTCCCTGATGCAAATCAGTGGTCAGGTTTTGAAGTATATGGATGCTGATAATTGATTTTAAAGGAGTATTCTATATCCTGAGCGCTTTGAAATTGGATTTACGGATGTGAGAATCATTGTTTCTCGGTCAGATATTTCCAAAAGCGTTTTGGCATATGCTGACGTTGCAGTTTCAGATTGATCCGCTCTTTTATTGTCATCGATTTGAAGTATCCTTTCCATAATTCCTGAAACATCTTCTCGTCTTCTGCCATCAGGTTCTCATCTAATTTACCGCTCAGCAGATGTTCATCGTTATCGAGAGTCATTTCCACTACTGTGTGCAGATCGTAGTAAAAGCCATATCTGCGCTTTAGATCATAAATAACCCATTTCTGGTCCGAAAAACGGTCCCTGAAATGTTCTATCGCCAGAGGCAGTGCATTATGACGGGGTGATATAGCCGAGAAGAAAATATCATCGGCTGCTTTCTGAAAGCGTACGAATTGTTTTATATATAATTCCTCATGGGAAACCTTTCTGGCCAGTTGGTGCAGTTTGAGTACATCCTCATCCCCAAAATTGGTTTCGATAGATATTTTACTGTCAAATGATTTCCTGATAAACCGGAACAGTAGTTCGTCACTTCCTTCTTCTTCCGATAACCATGCATATGTCACCATATTCTGCGCTCCTTTACTTAGTTTATTTTGAAGGGAAGTCCATACCCGGGTAGCTTTATCTTCCTGAGTGGTTATGGTATGACTGTCTTCCATAAACATAGGTGCAATCTCTCCTTCACCTAATAGTCTGTCGGGAAAAGTTTTCCGGCTATAAGCGTCGAAGATTGCGGTAAGTAAACCTTCAAATGTTTTATCGTAAAAAAAGACAAGCAATGTTTTAATAAGGAATTAAGAATGAATAATTAAGGATTCAGGCTCTTAATCGGGGAAAAGGATTGATAGCTGTTTGTCGTCTATTTTCTTTTTCTTCGGTTCTGTAAGAATTTTGCGAACATATTCCGGGGTTGCTTCATTGACAGTGTACATTGGCAGCTCATTGCATGTAATGAAATATTGCGCCTTCTTCATTACCACACCTATCTTTTTCAGTTGCGATGCATTTATCCGGCCATGCCTGCGTGACATCACGATAAATTGCGCGGACTTTACGCCAATACCCGGCACACGAAGGATCATTGCATAATCCGCCTTATTTATATCTATCGGGAATGCTTCGGGATGCCGGAGCGCCCAAGCCAGTTTTGGATCGATTTCTAAGTCGAGGTCGGGATAAGCATCATCTACAATTTCATCGGCACGGTATTGATAAAACCGCATAAGCCAGTCAGCCTGATAGAGACGGTTCTCTCTCACCAAGGGAGCTTGTTTCAGGGCAGGTAAACGGTTGTCATAACTATTCACCGGAATGAACCCCGAATAATAAACCCTCCGCATCTGCGTTTGCTGATAGAGGATCGACGATACCCGTAGAATGTCCTTATCCTTTTCGTTTGTGGCACCCACAATCATCTGTGTGCTTTGTCCTGCCGGAACAAAACGGGGTGCAGAACGGAATTTGCGACGGTCTTCGATACTCTGCTGCATACCTATTTGTATATAGCGCATCGGTTTATATACGCTGCGGTGATCTTTTTCGGGAGCCAGCAGTTTCAGTTTCGCTTCGGTGGGTATTTCCAGATTCACACTCATACGATCTGCATAAAGTCCGGCTTCACTTATCAGTTCCTGACTCGCTCCGGGAATACTTTTCATATGTATGTACCCGTTGAAGCGGTATACCGTGCGCAGGTCTTTGACTACCCGCACCATACGCTCCATTGTATAGTCGGGATTATTGATGACACCCGAACTAAGGAAAAGCCCCTCTATGTAATTGCGACGGTAGAATTCGATGGTGAGTTCCACCAATTCCTGTACGGTAAACGTTGCCCGGCGAATGTCGTTTGTTCTGCGGTTTATGCAGTATGCACAATCATAGATGCAAAAGTTTGTAAGCATGATTTTAAGCAGGGAAACACATCGTCCATCTTCTGTAAAACTATGACAAATACCCATTCCGCCGACAGTATTTCCCAGCCCGCCCGCTTTGTTTTTACGGACAGTACCACTGGAAGAGCAGGAAACATCGTACTTCGCTGACTCTGCCAATACTTTTAGTTTTTCGAGTACATTATCATTCATCTTATTACAAAGGAAAGCATTTAAGATGACAGATTTGTATCAAATAATATTAAAATTTGATATGATGTTGAAAAGTAAACAGGCTTATATTATTGTCGAGAATTATATGTATTTTTAACCTGAAATTTTAACATTATATATTCAAATCTATAAAAAACTGGTTGTCTAAATATAAAGCAATATGAGATATATATTCCATATAGTTTTTCTTTGTATATTCCTTTTATCTTGTACCAGAGGCGGGCAATCGGTATCTGAGGATGATATGTTTATAAGCCAATTGGATAGTGCGATATCTAAATACATGAACGATTCTATTTATTATACGAACTGGGTATACCCGGTAGAAAAGAATATATGGACAGGTACTTTCAAAGGAGAAAGCGGCTACTTGAAGAAGCTGGACGCATTGGAATTAATTAAACTTGCGGGAGGGAACGGTGTTATACGTTCCGAATCATCGTACATTGACTTTACTCGTTGGGATGAAGTGAAAGAAAGTGAAGTAATGGCTAAGTATTATAAGGACAAACATGTGGGACGCTATATGGTGTATGTCGATAACAAAGCATGTTCTTTTCCTGATAATATGGTACTTCAGGTAGATATAATAAATAAAACGATTGACCGAAAGACATTTCCATCCGGCAATTATAATTGTTGCTGGCAGGGACAATTCGATGGGTTCAAAAAAGTTGGCGAATACTATTATATTCGGTCATGTGGTACAGGTAGCGGATATTGCGCTGCAGATATTCATCTTTTTAGAGACCTGAAAAAAGTGCCGGAGAATCCTATTGCTGAATACACATGGTCATCCGGCTTTGGTGACTTTCCGTATTTGTGGTTAACCACCACTGAAATGGAATTAACATTAGACGGAGTGAAATTTAAATACAAGTATGAAGAGGGAGAAATTGTAGATGTCGATACTACAACAAGCGTTTTGAAAGCAATAAAAACACTCCGTTTTACTATAGATTATATACTCGTCGATAACAGATGGACAGCAAAAGATAGTACGATGTTGAAAGCTATAAATTTACCTTTTTGATAGATGAAAGTTCAATAATTGTAGAAATTTATCAGATTTAAGCCTTAAAAGTTTATCTTTGTGGCTTCAAAAATTTAACTGAAAAATATTTATTATGAAACCTACTTTGTATGTACTAGCTGCCGGTATGGGAAGCCGCTATGGCAGTCTTAAACAAATGGACGGGCTTGGACCTAACGGTGAAACGATCATGGACTATTCCATTTATGACGCCCTTAGAGCAGGGTTCGGAAAAGTTGTTTTTGTTATCCGTAAATCATTTGATAAGGACTTCCGTGAAAAAATCGTTTCCAAATATGAAAACCATATTCCGGTAGAAGTAGTTTATCAGGAACTGGATAATCTGCCAGAAGGATTTGAACTGCATCCCGACAGACAAAAACCATGGGGGACAAATCATGCCGTAATGATGGCGAAAGATGTTATCAAAGAACCATTTGCTGTTATCAATGCCGACGACTTTTACGGCCGTGAGAGCTACGCTATCCTGGCTGAGCAACTAAATAAAATGAATGGTACCGAAAACCATTATTGTATGGTAGGCTATCGTTTGAGCAATACATTGTCTGAAAGCGGGGCAGTAGCCAGAGGTGTTTGCGAAACAGATGACAATCATTTTCTGAAAAGCGTGGTTGAACGTACGCACATCGAACGCAAAGATGGAAAGATACAATATAAAGATGCTGAAAATTACTGGTTCGAGATTCCGGAAAACGCTCCGGTATCGATGAATATGTGGGGATTTACTCCTGATTATTTCGAGCATTCTGAAAAGTATTTTGTCAAATTCCTTGAACAAAATGCAGGTAATCACAAGGCTGAATACTTTATCCCATTGATGGTAGACCACCTTATAATAAATAAAACAGCCGATGTGAAAGTTTTGGATACTCCTTCCAAATGGTTTGGTGTTACATATGCCGAAGACAGGGCAGGAGTAGTGGAGAAATTACAAAAGCTGGTAGAAAAAGGAGAGTATCCAAGCCCATTGTGGAAATAATGCGGATTAGGTTATTTTATCTTTTTTAGGCACTTAATATCGTATAAATTTGTTACTTTTGTAACGATTAAAGGATTTATTCTATTCATAATTATTATAAATAAAAAATTCAAAAACAATGGTAAGTTACAAAGACTTGGGATTAGTAAACACTAAAGAAATGTTTGCTAAAGCAGTAAAAGGCGGATATGCAATTCCTGCGTTCAATGTTAACAACATGGAGCAGTTGCAGGCTATCGTTCAGGCTGCTGCTGAAACAAAGTCACCGGTTATCGTACAGGCATCTAAAGGTGCTCGTCAATATGCAAACCCTATCTTGTTGCGTTATATGCTTCAAGGTGCTGTAGAATATGCAAAAAGCTTAGGTTGGGAAAAGCCGCAAATCGTACTTCACTTAGACCATGGCGATACTTTCGAAACTTGTAAAGACTGTATCGATTCAGGATTCTCTTCTGTGATGATCGACGGTTCTCACCTTCCATATGATGAAAATGTAGCTCTTACTAAAAAAGTAGTGGAATATGCTCATCAGTTCGATGTGACAGTTGAAGGTGAACTAGGTGTATTGGCAGGTGTAGAAGACGAAGTGTCTGCAGAACACCACACTTATACAAAACCTGAAGAAGTAGTGGATTTCGTTACAAAAACAGGATGTGATTCTTTGGCTATTTCTATCGGTACTTCTCACGGAGCAAACAAATTTACTCCGGAACAATGTACAAGAGATGCTAACGGTCACCTTGTTCCGCCTCCATTGCGTTTCGACGTGTTGGAAGGATGTGAAAAAGAACTTCCGGGATTCCCTATCGTACTTCACGGAGCATCTTCTGTACCACAGGAGGAAGTTGAAACTATTAACAAATACGGCGGCGCACTAAAAGATGCAATCGGTATTCCTGAAGAGCAACTTCGTAAAGCTGCAAAATCAGCAGTGTGCAAAATCAATATCGACTCTGACAGCCGTCTTGCAATGACTGCTGCGGTACGTGAAGTATTTGCTACTAAACCGGGCGAATTCGATCCTCGTAAATATCTTGGACCAGCTCGCGATAACATGAAGAAACTATACAAGCATAAAATTGAAGCAGTGCTTGGTAGTG
Source organism: Dysgonomonas gadei ATCC BAA-286 (assembly GCF_000213555.1). GTDB lineage: Bacteria > Bacteroidota > Bacteroidia > Bacteroidales > Dysgonomonadaceae > Dysgonomonas > Dysgonomonas gadei. Next base: position 70,963 of record NZ_GL891982.1, on the reverse strand, counting down.
CAGGAAAAGCTTAATACTAATAAGCCTAGATAATAGAAAGAAGCTGTCCCGGTGGGGCAGCTTCTTTTGTTATAATAAGTAATCATTTCAATCTGTAGCTGAGATTATTATTGTCGTATAAAATTGTTGGATTTTTTTCAGCTCCACTTCGTTGCGCTTAAACGTTCATTTTGGCATTGCCCAAAAGTAAGCAAAAGGCTAGCGCTTCGCTCCTTGGCGACCCAAAACCGTTTTGCCGTCTGAATCAAACACACGGGCTATCGCCCCGTTTGATTCTACGCCGTCTGCAACGGATTGGGTACCCCGCCTGCGTCACTAATGCGCAAGGGCTGACGCACGTAGGGCTAAAGCATGAAGATACACTGTCTTGTCGCCGCATTGCGGTAACGGACTCGTCCCGCAGGCGGGGTACCCAATCCGTAAAGCGGAGGTGTAGGGCAAAATAGGGTAGCTGCTATACACGGCTGATAGTCCGGCTAAAGATGATTCCGTATTATTTTGCCCCACCGGAGCTGCGGTTTTGGGTCGCCGGAGGGATGCAGCCTTGATTTTTCGTTTCGTTTTGCATCAACGCAAAATGAAAAACAAGCCGGATGGCGCGTTAGAAAAAACAGAACGTTTAAATACAACTATTTAATCTCTATAATAAACCGCAGAATGATTTATGATATTTCTTTTTGGTTATCTATACATAGGAATTATATGCTGAAGGTTCTTTGAAATGATTATGCCGGAATTTTATTGTGGTGTTTTGATAACGAAAAAAGTAACAAACAGAAAAGTTAGAAAAACTGTTACATCTGTTACCTTTTAACTATATATTGAAAACAAAGGTTAATTAAATGAGGGGTTCAGTTGATATTTAGTTAAAATTTAATTGCGTCAATGCTTGAGATGTTACTTTCTGAGAGTAATAGTAATGGGTGCTAAGATATAGGCCTTTCATTTATACATTCGAATTTCGGATAAATCAGTTTTTATAAGTATTTTTGTTTGCGAAACTTAAAACTAAAGCAGATTTGAAGCAGCTATAGTTGAAGAGCTTAATGATAAATGTTTTACAATACTTATTTACTAAAAAAACGAGTAATTCTATTTCACAAAAGATATGACAACATTCGATAAAGCGGTTGAATTACTACCAGTAAAAGGCTATCTGAGTATGGAAATACCAAAAGGAATAGACCTGATAGAAGAGATCAACCGTATGCGGAAAGAGAAGAATGCTATTATTCTCGCGCACTACTATCAGACAGGTGATATTCAGGATATAGCCGATTTTCTTGGCGACAGCCTGCAACTGGCACGTGCAGCCGAGAAGACGGATGCCGATATGATTGTTTTCTGTGGTGTTCATTTCATGGCAGAAACAGCTAAAATACTTAATCCGACCAAGAAAGTCGTATTGCCCGATTTACTGGCCGGGTGTTCATTAGCAGATTCCTGTTCGGGCGAAGGCTTAAGGGAGTTAAAAAAGAAGCATCCCGGGGCTATTGTGGTAAGCTATATCAACTGTGATTCGGGAGTAAAAGCCGAAAGTGACATCATAGTAACTTCATCCAATGCCGAACATATTATAAATTCGCTGCCTGAAGAGCAAAAAATAATATTTGCTCCGGATAAGAATCTGGGACGATATATCAATCAGGTGACAGGCCGTAATATGATACTTTGGGATGGTGCCTGCATTGTCCACGAAGCATTTTCTTTGGAACGGATAGCAGAGCAAATGCTGAAACATCCGAAGGCGAAGTTGATAGCACACCCTGAAGCTCAGAAACCTGTATTACAGGTAGCACATTATATCGGTTCTACCGCAAATCTGCTTAATTATGTAGTAAATGATGTGGCAGAGGAATTTATAGTAGCCACCGAAGAAGGTATATTGCATGAAATGCGTAAACGGGCACCCGGAAAAAAACTTATTCCGGCACTTACTATCGATGATAAATGTAATTGCAGTGAATGTCATTTTATGAAACTGAATACAATGGAAAAATTGTATCTGTGTATGAAGTATGAGCTTCCTGAAATCCTGATGGATGAAGAAATACGAATTAAAGCACTGCGTCCGATAAATAAGATGCTGGAACTTTCGAAAGCAATTAAATAGATAATAGGAAATTAAGAATTAAGAATGAAAAATGGCACAGATGCTTAGTAATTCATAATTCTTCATTCATAATTTTTTAATTTATAGAATGATATATACAGATGTTCTGGTAATCGGCTCTGGCATATCCGGACTCTCTTATGCGATGAAAATAGCGCAGCAGAAATCTGATGCTAAAGTTACAGTCATAACCAAATCGGACGATGAGGAGTCTAATACAAAGTATGCCCAGGGTGGTGTAGCTGTTGTAACGGATTTTACAAAAGACAGCTTCGAAAAACATATTGAAGATACCCTGCGTGCCGGAGACGGATTATGCAAGAGAGAAGCTGTGGAAGCAGTGGTAACAGAAGGCCCTGAGCGTATCCGCGAAATAGTGGAGTGGGGGGCTAACTTCGATAAGAATGAGTTTCAGACATACGATCTGGGACGTGAAGGCGGCCATACAGAAAATAGAGTAGTACATTATAAAGATATTACCGGAGCAGAGATAGAAAGAGCTTTATTAAAAGCCATAGAGCGGCTGCCGAATGTGGAACTACTCAATCATCACTATGTGATTGACCTTATTACGGAACATCATATACCCGGCGAATCATTCGATAAATATAACCTGAATTGTTATGGGGCTTACGTCCTCGATCTGAAGACGCAACGCATAAAGAAGATGTCGGCCAAAATAACGCTTATGGCAACAGGTGGTTGCGGGCATGTATACAAGAATACAACCAATCCGATAATCGCTACGGGTGATGGCATAGGTCTGGCGCACAGGGCAAAGGCCAGGATCAGCAATATGCAGTTCATCCAGTTTCATCCTACAGCGTTTTATAGCCTTACTACCGGACAGTTGCCGTTAATTTCGGAAGCTGTAAGAGGATTCGGGGCAAAGCTGTGTACAGCATCGGGAGAACTCTTTATGCACAAATACGATGACCGGGAAGAGCTTGCCTCACGCGATATTGTAGCCCGTGCTATCGATAGCGAAATGAAGTTGCGGGGAGATGATTATGTATGTCTCGATTGCCGTCATCTCGACCAGCGTAAGTTTATGGAACATTTTCCTAATATTTACAAGCAATGTAAAGATGCCGGGCTGGATATGTTCAGAGATTTGATACCTGTTGTCCCGGCCAGTCATTATCTGTGCGGAGGTATAGACGTAGACTTATTCGGACAAAGCACAATTAAAAATATGTTTGCTGTAGGCGAATGTTCCAATACGGGATTGCACGGGGCAAACCGTTTGGCTTCAAATTCCCTGCTCGAGGCATTGGTTTTTGGACATCGTGCAGCCGTAAAAACGCTGGAACGGCTCGGAGAGGACAACTTTAACTATGAACAACTTCATAAAATACCGGAATGGGATCAGGAAGGAATGATGGTAAATGAGGAAATGGTATTACTGAATTATCTGCGCAAAGAACTACAGACATTGATGAGTGACCTTGTGGGCATAGTTCGCAGTAACAGACGCCTAAAGTTGGCAAAACAGAAAGAGGAAGAGATATACAGGTCGGTGAAAGAAATATATAACTTTTCCATATTGTCACCTCAGTTATCAGAACTACGTAATCTGGTAAGTGTCGCCTTTCTGATAATAACCCAAAGTATGGAACAAACAGAAAACAGAGGCACATTTTATAATAAAGATTTGGATAAGAAATGAATAGACCACCTTATGTAACGGATGAAAGACTATATCATTTTATAGATGAAGCTATAAAAGAGGATATCGGTGACGGTGACCACTCTACTTTAGCCAGTGTTCCTGCCGGATTGAAGCAGAGAGCACGACTACTAATCAAGCATGACTGTATTCTGGCCGGAGTAGACCTTGCTCAGGAGATATTTCATTATTATGATAAAACCCTGGAAATAGAAGTATATAAAAATGACGGGGATAGTGTAAAAGAAGGTGATATCGCTTTCGTTGTATCCGGTTCGGCACGTTCTATCCTTACAATGGAACGACTGGTACTCAACTGTATGCAACGCATGAGTGGCATAGCGACTTATACGCACGAAATGGTGGAACTATTGGCCGATACCAATACCCGCATACTCGATACCCGCAAAACATCTCCTATCTTCCGTATGTGCGAAAAATGGGCAGTGTATATCGGCGGGGGAAAGAATCATCGTTACGGGCTTTTTGATATGATAATGCTGAAAGATAATCATAATGATTATGCCGGAAGTATAACCAAAGCCGTGGAAGCTACAGTAAAATATTTGAAAGAGATAGGAAAAGATCTGCAAATAGAAGTGGAGACCCGTAATCTTAAAGAAGTGAAAGAAGCGTTGGCTACAAACGCAGTGGATGTGATTATGCTAGATAATATGTCCCTGTTTGAAATGGCAGCGGCGGTACAGCTCATTGATGGTGCAGTTAAGGTAGAGGCATCGGGCGGAATCACGAAAGAATCAGTGCATGCAATAGCCGAAACGGGTGTGGACTATATCTCTTCGGGAGCGATAATATATGCTGCTCCGAATATTGACCTGAGCCTGAAAGCTTTCTAAGTAACTAATCTCGCTTTATCTTATTGCTGAACTTTTCATTGTTTTGGATCATCATTATGGTTTTGGCTATCCGGTCTATTTTAGTCTGTTCGGTCTTGGCTGAATAGATCCAATTGACGAACGCCTTTTTTTCGCCATCGCTATAGAATTGGAACTTATCCATGACTCCATCCTCGAAATTCATGCACAGAGCTAGTTCTTCGGGAATCATGGTTGGCAGATCATCGTTATAAATAACGATATGTACGGTGTCGCCGGCATGCTTGTCTATCATTCTTCTTAATTGTAAATTAACAGCCATAAATAAATGGCCATTTCCAAGAGGAAGTAAACGGACATCCGAAAACTCGTAATTATCTATCTTTCCCTTTACTTTCAGCATTCCGAAAGATGTTTTAGGCATTGGGATTTCAGGGATTTCAGCGAAAGTCCAGCCTCCTTTTCCTTCAAATTTCTGTAATAAGTAGTTCTTGTCTACCAATGGTTTCAGGGTTTTCATATACTGAAAGATTTATAAAAATAGCTGCGCAGCCTATTTTACACAGCTATTTTCATATTATAATGTAGTTAAGACTATTTCATCGGGATGCATAAATCTACCTTCCAAGGAGTATCAGCATCCTGAGGCTCTTCGGTACAAATACCATAAAGCTCGTAATGATCTCGCATATCATATTCATATCCTTTTTCGTTAAATGCAGCATATGCTTTATTCCAAGCTTCAACATACTCTGACATGGTTAATTCAAATTGCATCACAAAGTATTTACCTCCACTTATCGTATAGTGATGCATACCTTCACCGGGTTCAATCCCTGAAATATCTTCCAGGCAAGCCTCGGAGCGTAGTTCTTCGATCGGTGTATTGGAGGGATCATCATGGTAGACGCCCGCTACTCTCGGAGAAGCTGCCCATAGGTTATTTGCCTCTGCCCATGTTGCGAGTTTTTCAAATGTCTTCTCAATACGGGTATAATCTCCAACATGAGAAAATGCAATCGTTTTGATTGGTTCCAGGTTTTTAATCTCTGTACTGTTAATTTTCATAAGTCTAAATTTTTAACGATTAGTTTTATAATATCTTTTACTTCAATAGGACTAATTACTGTCGTTGTGTCAGCATTTGCCAGAACCCATCTGGCTAAAGGTTCTAGAGAATAAGCCATATAAGTTTGCTCTACTTGTCCGGTCACAAGTTCTTTTTCTTCGGCCAATCCCATAGCGTAACATCTATCTGCATGGTATCTGGCCACTACTTTGCTTGTGTGCAAGACTACTTTTTGAAGATATTGAGAATCTTCACATCCTGGAAGCGATCTCAATGGCGGGTGTTCTTTCGAGTGTCCGTTAGATGTTATTTTTATATTCTCGATACGATCAAACCTGAATACCCGGTATTCCTTTCGTAAGTGACACCAGGCCACAAGATACCAGTTTGGATGTGTATAAGTGATACCGATAGCTTCCAGAGCTCTCAGGCTCTTATTCTCATCTATATCGGAGTAATTGACCTCTACGATTAACTTATCATTAATACTGCTAAGTATTGTTTGTAACAAGTTGGGTAAACTTTCCCGTGTATTTCTACTTTTGTATACAGCTATGGAATCGCCCATATCGTGGAGGTATTTTTTATCGACAGCTCTCAGTGCAGCACGGATTTTATCCATTCCCTGACGAAAGAAGTTGCTGTTCTGGGTATCGGTAAGTTGCTCGATAATTTTTTCTGCGGTAAGAAACGCCATAGCCTCTTCCTTTGTGAACATAAGAGAAGGCAATCTGTAACCTTCAACCAGGGAGTAGCCGACTCCCGAATTACCACAGATAGGTACTCCGGCTTTTGATAAGGTATGCATATCCCGATAAATGGTTCGCAGGCTCACTCCAAAGCGTTCTGCCATTTCAGAAGCCTTGACAACTGGTCGCGATTGTAGCTGTACCAGTAATGCCGATATGCGGTCGAGCCGGTTTAAGTCTTTGTTCACTCTGTTTTATTGTTTAAAAATCCGAATCGATGAGGGCAAATTTCGCGGCATTTAGAGTCTTTTTATCCATTTGGTTTTCTTCCTTTTAGTTATATAGTGCGATGATTGTACTCGTAGTTGCATAAGCAATGTGAATATATAGTAGAGTTGCTCCAGTTCGTTTGTTACTTATTCAAGTATTAATCCCCATAGTACACCGAATTTATCGAGAACTTCAGAATATAGTTTTGAAAAACTTGGATTACAAAGTTCACATTTTATTTGTCCTCCGAAAGATAATTTTGTATAAATATCATTAAGTTGCTGTTCCGTATCACAAAATATTGCAGTTGCATGTCCCAAAGAACCAAAATCAGCTTTCATACTAGGTAAAGTATCTGCCATACCAATCGTGCAACCATTAAAGTTAAGATTGGAGAGGACTATTTTATTTTCGTAGCCAACAGGGGTTTCTTCATCCGGACAGTCTTTATAACGTAGGATATCACTTTTCGTCCCATTAAATACTTCTGCGTAAAAATTTAAAGCTTCTTCTGCATTACCGTTAAATACTAAGTAAGATTTAAGTTTCATATTCTAATGTTTTGGTTTCGACTATTGATGCAAAAATATTATACAAGGTTGACAACAGTATGTCAGTAAGTTTTTAAAAGTTATGAATGATTTCGAAAATCAGGAATCCCATTATACTTTTTTATTCGTGACTTTGGATTGTTGAGGAATTTGTATCAGATATCTGAAGATTGATATGATAAGAGATGTGGATTATTTCCATATCTAAATTTAGTGAAAATTTCTATATAAAAAATAACAAGCAATTATTATAGACTTTCCTGATAAACAACTCTTACGACATCGGGGTTTTATCTTTATAGAGGATTTTAAACAGATAATACTTATGCTTTATGAATAAGATACCTATCCCAATAATCGAATCGGTACTGCGTAAAAAGCCGATTAAAATGCCGGAAGAAATATATAATGCGAGTGGTATTAATATTTTTGGTAAGCGATTGAAATCATTGGTCTTTTCTACTGATCTGGCCATTATTAAGAATAATAATGCAGACGGAGTTATTGCCGTTTATCCTTTTACTCCTCAGATTGCGATCAATCAGGCAATTATAGAAATATCTCCCACACCTGTATTCTGCGGTGTAGGAGGGGGGATTACAGGAGGTCAGCGATCTATCGATATTGCAATTAATGCAGAGTTAAACGGAGCTTATGGCGTAGTACTGAATGCGCCCACCCCCAATAGCCTGATTTCCGAAATGAAGGAGAGACTGGATATTCCTATTGTTATAACAGTGGTATCTGAAAAAGAAGACTTCGAATCGAGAATTGAGGCAGGAGTATCCATATTTAATGTTTCAGGAGGTTCAAATACTGCAAATATTGTTCGTAATATAAGAAAAAAATATCCCGAATTTCCCATAATAGCAACAGGAGGACCCACTCCGGAAAGTATTCTTAGTACAATAGAAGCCGGAGCAAATTTGATAACTTACACGCCGCCCACAACCGGGAAGTTATTCTCTGCGATTATGGATGATTACAGAGAAAGATTGTAGTTAAAAGGAGGGTGCCTCTCCGAACACCCTCTTTATCCTACTCTTTTTATTGAGAAGTATTTCTTATAGACTTATTTCTCGTGATTTTCGGTTTCTGCTTTTACCCATTCGTCATTATTATTGCAGTACCCGCACTTATTACTTTCACCTTCCTTCATAGTTTTTGTAAATCCACAATAAGTGCAGGCATATACGCCGGGGTACTTTATTTGTTTGGTCTTCTTCTCCAGATAATGCGGCCATATCGGTAATCCCGCTTTTATATCCGGAGGATTATAACATAAAATACTTAATTCGCCGGTTGTTTCTAATATGGCACTTTCCACTTGTCCCAAATGAAAAATATGCTGGGTTCGAAGTTCTGAAAAAAATTCATCCATTGCCAATTCTTTATGTTGTAATGATTCTTTCGACGCTTTCCCTTCATGTATAATACAATATGGTTTTCCCTCAAGAATCGTTTCCATTCTTTCCGAATATTCGATCAATTTAGTAATAAGCCAATAGGAAAGAAAAATAATAATAAAAACCACTAAAGCATATACAATGCCGATCTCTTTATAGATCATAGGGTCGCCAGCGGCAGAGCCCAGCGCGATAATGATCAGCAATTCAAATATAGACAGTTGTTTCACAGCACGTTTTCCTATAATGCGTAGGCCTGCAAAAAGGAGAAAGAACATTATTAAAGTACGGAAAGCAATTTCCAGAAGAAAAATAGAATCTTCAGCACCAAATAAAATATCTTGCCAATTCATAATTACTGTCTTTTTAGTCTAACAACTATAATACATCACTTCTAACAATAGAAAATAAAATATTGTTTAATGCTGAACTAAATGGATAAAATTATGACTGAACTAAGATGTGTTCAAGTATGTTCTATATTAGAATAATCAGGCTTATTTTGAATAAATTATCTATGCAACAACCAGAGAGGGCAGACAAAATTATTCAGAAAATATCGTCCGCGAGAATAGCGGATATACTCCATGACCCTCAAAAAACAGCGAAGGCCGTCGCTCTTGTATATATTTCTGATAATCAACAGGGGATAGTTCGAAAAAAACAAGGGAAAACGTTTCGTTATTTTTTGAAAGGAAAAGAAGTGAAAGATAAAGAGGTGTTGGAAAGGATTAAGAAACTGGTTATTCCTCCTGCTTGGGAAGGTGTATGGATCTGCGAGTTGGCAAACGGGCATCTTCAGGCTACAGGTTTTGACTCTAAGAATAGAAAGCAGTACCGGTATCATCCTATATGGGTATCATTAAGAAAACGCAGCAAATACTACCGTATGATACAATTTGCCCATGCTTTACCTCAAATCAGGTTGAATGTGGAAAGGGATCTGGCACTCCGAGGATTGCCACAGGAAAAAGTATTAGCCGCAGTGGTTAGCCTGATGGAACGTACTCATATAAGAGTAGGTAATAGTAGCTATGAAAAACTTTATGGCTCGTTTGGGCTTACAACACTGAAAAACAAACACACAGAGATAAAAGGAAATAAAATAAGGTTTTCTTTTAAAGGTAAAAAAGGTATTTACCACGATATAAGTCTGCGAAATTCGAAATTGGCAAGGATCATTCAACGATGCAAGGAAATCCCAGGCAAAGAGTTGTTTCAGTATTATGATGAGGACGGGAAACGTAAAGCCATTGATTCGGGAATGGTGAATGATTATATAAAAGAAATTGCCGGAGAAGATTTTACCTCGAAAGATTTTCGTACGTGGGGCGGAACAGTAAATGCTTTTCTGGCACTCAGAGAATCGGATTGGAGTGATTCGCAAACAGAGCAAAAGAAAAAAGTGGTAGAGGCTCTGGATAAAGTTGCAGCGCATCTGGGGAATACACGTGCAGTCTGTAAAAAATATTATGTGCATCCACTTATTATAAGCCTCTATGAAAGCGGTTCCCTTCAAGAATATTTTGACCCGCCCTGTAAGGTCGGAGAACCCGATAACCGGACAGCCTTGACAAAAGAAGAGAAAATTATTCTTTCTATTTTGGAAAAAGGATAATCTTCCATATTTACTGCATCTCGTTTAATAATGCAGAAGCTGAAAAATCCCCTTGATATGCTATAAGGGGATTTTCCTAAATGTTAATTGTTATAGATTGTCCAATTAATATTTCAAAGAATCGTTGCTACTTTTATTTATCAGCGTAGAATCTTTTACTTCTACAGGATCACTTGGCGTCTCAACTTTTTTGTTATTGGTACAACTCAAAGAAAAGGCAGCTATAACTACGAGCGAGAGAATTATTATTTTCTTCATAACGTTAATATTTAGTACGATATTATTACTCAGGTAATTCCTCTTTTGGAACTTTTTGTTTAATGATAGTTAGCCAGTCATTTTTCTTTTCACTCCATATTGTATATTGTTCATCATTGAGTACTCCTTTCAAATTGGTATCCAATGTCGAATCAAACTCTTTCACCATGTCATCGGATAATGGCGTGGTAGTGAAGAGAACCATAGTGTAGGCTGTATTATACTTGGCAACAGCCTCTTTCTGATCCTGAGTGAGATCAAGACTCTCTGCCATTGTATTCGTCAGTAGAGTTGCTGCTTCTTTAGCTGCTTCCGTTCGCTTGTCATTTTGGGCGAATGCTGCCATTGAGGATAGTAATATCGTGAAAACTAACACGACACTTTTTCTTAAATCAACTGCTTTCATGATGAATATTTATTTAGTTAATAAAACACTTAATGTCGGCTTATATTTAAAAAACATGTCAAACATCTAAGCTGTTTCAATAAAGATGATTTATTAATTTATATTATAAATCCTGGACAGAATTATACATACCCAGACCATATGGAGTATAAAAGGTTAAGAGATACAGTAAAAATGAAAAATCGCTCTATATTTGTATGTGTGATGATTCACTTTATTTAGCCTGAACAGAATATCTACAAAAGGTCAAGTATGAGTAGTAAGAAAATGAATAGAGTAGGGTCGTGGAAGAATAAATAAACAATAAGAAAAAGTGTAATAGATAAATTTTAAATGAGAAAAATAAATCAAACATCAGATAAAATATTTTTTACGTCAGATCACCACTTTGGGCACGATGGAATTATAAAGTTTGCTAACCGGCCATTTAAGGATATCGAAGAAATGAATGAAACCTTTATCTATAATTGGAACAAGGTTGTTCCATCAGATGGATTAACTTTCGTTTTAGGAGATATCGGTTTTTGTGATAAGAGCAGTATTGTGGATATCTTTACCCGGCTAAATGGTCGCAAAATATTAATAAGGGGAAATCACGACAGCAATTATTCAGAAAATATATTATTATCCATTTTCGACGAAATTCATGACTTACTATATGTCAGAATACAGGATAATATCACATTAAAGTATGTGTATATGGTATTGTGCCATTATCCTCTATTGGACTGGCAAGGTTCATTCAAGGGCTCGTGGCAGCTTTTCGGACATTTACATACAAGAGATCTGATTGAGTTTACCACGCTGAAGACCAGATTGTTTGCTTCACAATATGATGTTGGAGTGGATAATAATAATTTCGAACCAATATCTTTCCATGATCTGAAAGATATAATGAGGGTTCAGTCGGAAAATCAGATGTTTAAGAAAACTAATTACTACTAAAGTCAGGTGTAAACATCCGGGCTATTTCTTTTTAGTATCTTTGACATAATGAATTATTTAACTCACACATAATAGACATACAGATATGACTCCTGTAAAAGATATTGAAAATATAAATGATATTAAGAGAATGGTTAATACATTTTATGGTAAAGTCCGGAAAGATAATTTGATAGGACCTATATTTAATGATAAAATACAAAACCATTGGGATGAACATCTCTCTAAACTACATTCTTTTTGGCAAAGCATTTTGCTCAAGGAACAGACGTATTTCGGATATCCGTTTCCTCCTCATGCGCAACTACCTATCAATAAAACGCATTTCGACAGATGGCTATCTCTTTTTACTGAGACAGTAGACGATTTGTTTTCCGGACCTGTGGCAGATGAAGCTAAGAATAGAGCCTATAGTATCGCCGATATATTTCAAGGAAAACTGGATTACCTTCAAAAAAAGCCCGGAAATAAGTTTCGTAGTACAGAATAAATAGGAAGAACTGTTTTATGTTCAATAACAGGCTATACTAGTTAATATTAACTTCTCCGGTAAAGTATAAAATACATTTTAACTATTTGCTAAGTGATTATTTCATAGCTTTACATCAAAATTGAACATAGTGGAGCAAATTAGTATTAAGATAAAAGCTTTAAACCCTGTAATTAAATCCAAAACGTCTCTCATCATTGAAGAAACTTCAAAATTTGCAGGTATCTCGTTAATTGAACTGAATGATGAAGACCCATACGCTTTCATATTCACTGTTACTGCTGAAGCAGATTATGATATTGCGAAATTAACTGATAATATAAGAGCGTTACTTCGGTTTCATGGTTCTACCATTCTTTCATTAAGTAAAGAATAAGTAAGATGTTAAGGCTTTGATATTATATAGTTTATAGATGTTTTCTCCGCAGGGTTTATTTGAAAGTAAATAGATTTTTCGATATGTTTCCGCCCGGGTATCAGTGCTTTTTCTTATGATCTGCGCTGGTGAAAGGTTGTAATCTCTTTTTACCACACTTTTTCATCATAGATATAATGTTTTGCTAACCTTTCTGAGATGGGATTACTTTTTATTTCCGTTTTCGGTTGAACCCAAAGATATTCTCTCTTTCGTCCCTGATGCCCTTCAATTTGTTTTTTATAAGTTGGGCCGCTATCATACTGAACGTAATTCCATTCCCGCCATAGCCCAATGCATAAAACATTCTGTTTGCCCCCGGCCATGCACCTATATATGGCAGGCCATCGTCGGTAGTACTGAAAGTACCGCACCAGGCCATGTCTGTCTTGAAAGGGATATCAGGAAATAATTTTTTAAATTTCTTTTCAAGGACAGATACTTTCTTTCTCAATAAACTATCTCTTTTTACAGGATCTTTAAACTCTTCGTCTTCTCCCCCTACAATAATACGGTTTTCATTGTCGGTCCGGATGTATATATATGGTTCTTTTGTTTCCCATATAAGGCTCTTTTCATGCCATATATATTTTTCATCTACAGGTTCTGATACCAATGCATAAGTAGAAGTCAGTTTCATGACCTGTTTTGGCAGGAACCTACCTGCTTCAAATCCGGCTGCAATTATTACATACTTGGAGTTTATCTTATATCCGCTGGTTGTTTGTAATACATAACCGGCAGATTTTTTCTTAAATTTGGCAACTTCGGTATTTGTAAAAACCTTTAAGCCGCTTTTATGAATATGGAAATCGATTAAATGAGTAGCTGCCTTATAGGCATCTATCTGTGCAGACTCATTATTTTCAAGTGCACACGGTGCCTGAAAACCATATTTATCATACAATGCTTTTTTATCCAGAAGGGTTACCGGCAATTTATATTTTTTCCTTATTTCATATTCTCTTTCTATAAGTTTCACCCCCTTCCTGTCACTCGCATAAAAAACACTGGGTACCCTTTCAAAATCAGGATTAAAGCCAATACTTTTAAAAACGTTTTCTATGTCTGTTATCGATTGAAGGCAGGATCGGTAAGCCTGTACGGCAAGATACTCATCAATCATTTTCACCATGTCGCACAAAGGTGTATCTATTTCATACTGTAGCAGGGCGGTGCTGGCGGTGGAACTGCCCGTGGTTATGCTTCGTTTATCTACTATTGCGCATTTTATTCCGGCATTGCATAATTCATGAGCAACTAAGGCGCCGGTAATCCCGGCGCCTATAATTATAACATCAGTATTGAAATCCGATTCTAGAGGGTTATAATAGTTGTATAGTGGATTTTTAGCAATCCAATACGGTAAACCCGAATATAAGTCCATAAATATTTAAATTATAATGAGCTAATCTGCTGATCTTTTGAATAATGATATTATCCAGAGTAAAACAACAGCTCCTATGACAGACATTAATAGCACGCCTAATATTCCCCCGGTGGTTATACCTAACAACCCATAAATCCATCCGCCCAAGAAACTCCCGACTAATCCGACTATAAGGTTTATTATCAGGCCAAAGCCCCTGCCTTTCATTATCCATCCGGCTATTGCTCCGGCTGCGATACCAATAATAATGGTCCAAAGAATTCCTAATCCTTCCATAATATTTCAAATTTTAATTATACATCAACTGTTACTATTTTATTAGATCAGTATAAAATTATACCGTATAGTAAAGGTGTTTTTTACTTTTTGGATTCTATTCCGTTATGAAGCAAACAGATTCTCAGAAAATAAACTTATACTATCTCTACTTTTTTCCTTTCTTGTTCGATATTGGTTTAGAGGCAAAGTCTTCCAGTTCCTTTTCAGTCATACTATCTGCTATTTTCTTTATTTCATTACTCACATTTTTGGTTTCTCCCCTTTTATAGGCAAGGGCAGCACCCATCAATCGTCTTTGTTTTTCACTTTTTGCAGGCATAAAATATTTTTTTAATTAGATATTCTATGTATTATAAACAGTGAGTGAAAACTAATTGTTCGTGAGATAGTGTTGTGTATCTTTTCAATACCTTCTTTCGACTCCTTTTACATATTTTGAAAAAGTTTATCTATATAACTAAAGCTGATAGCCTTTAGCTGTTAGCTTATAGCTCTTTGAAATATTGGAATAAGTGAAAAACGAAAAGTGAAGAACGAAAAATTATACGAGATACAAGTTGTTAACTGATATATGTGTAACCTTTGTTACTTTTTGGAAAAACTGTAGGGGCGGTATATCTTGTAACAAAGTTGTCAGATGTGTCAGGTTTTAACTAAACATGGTTAATAAACGTAAACAATATAATAAATTACGAGTTTTGTCGCTTCGCACCGCTAACGACTAGAAGCTATCAGCTAATAGTTGAAATATCTGTTACTTTTGTTACCTTTTAACAAGTAATGCGAATCAGTAGTTGAGATTTAATGTTCAATTCTTTTCAGCTCCACTTCGTTGCGCTTAAACGTTCATTTTGGCATTGCCCAAAACGAACCAAAAGGCTAGCGCTTCGTTCCTCGGCGACCCAAAACCGTTTTGCCGTCTGAATCAAACACACGGGCTATCGCCCCGTTTGATTCTACGCCGCCTGCAACGGATTGGGTACCCCGCCTGCGTCACTAATGCGCAAGGGCTGACGCACGTGGAGCTAAAGCATGAAAAGACTCTGTTCTGTCGCCGCATCGCGATTCCGGCCTCATTCCGCAGGCGGGGCACCCAATCCGTAAAGCGGAGGTGTAGGGCAAAATAGGGTAGCTGCTATACACGGCTGATAATCCGGTAAAAGATGACTCCGTATTATTTTGCCCCACCGCAGCTGCGGTTTTGGGTCGCCAAAGGGATGCAGCCTTGATTTTTTGTTTCGTTTTGCATCAAGGCAAAATGAAAAACAAGACGATAGGCATGTTAAAAAAATTGAACAATTTTATCCTACAATAATTGCTTTAACTACTGATTGGCATAAGTAGTAAGTTTTAAGTAATAAGTCATTGGTATCTGTTTTTGGTAAAAGCTAATTTTTAATTATTCATTCTTAATTATCAATTGTTTTCCGTTACTTTTGTTACCTTTTAATTAGATATTGTTAATTAATGTAAATATTACAGGTGAAAAAGTAATGGAAAAGTGTCAGAAGTGTCAGGTTTTAACACTATATAGTTAATAGATATAAATATGGTTGTAAATTATAAGTAATGACCTGAATTTTGCGCCTTAGCATTTTTGTAAGAGGATACTGTTAACTGAACTGTTGCCGATTTTTAGTAGTTTACCTTAAAAAATTTCATAAATTCTCTCTGTAAATTATTTTTTCATACCTTTGCACAATGACATGTAATTTATTTAAAGCGGATTTGGTTTAGTAAACAATTTGTATTTCTTATACAAATTGTCCTTTCGTTTACTCTCGGATAACTTCTTTTGAGAGTAATTTTTCTATTAATTTATAATTATAGTTTTTAATCTTGCGTACAATGGCAAAAGCATTGTTATGCTTTTCGTGTATGCTATATACATTACGATAATGAGTAACGAAAATATTACTACTATTCACGAATTCGATTTTAATTTTATCTGTGAATTCTTTTTAAATATGAAACGTCAAGGGCCCGGTAGCCCTGAAATAACCCTGAAAGCATTGAACTTTATAGATAATCTTACTGACAAATCCCTAATCGCTGACATTGGTTGCGGAACAGGTGGTCAGACTATGGTGCTGGCTCAGCATATACCGGGACAGATTACAGGTTTCGATCTTTTTCCGCAATTCATAGAGCGTTTCAACAGTAATGCCGGAGATTTGAACCTTCAGAGCCGAGTGAAAGGTATTGTACGTTCAATGGATAATCTTCCTTTCCGGAATGAGGAGTTAGACCTGATCTGGTGTGAAGGAGCCATTTATAATATCGGCTTTGAACGGGGACTGAACGAGTGGCGTAAGTTTCTGAAACAGGGGGGATATATCGCTGTAACAGAAAGCTCCTGGTTTACAGAAAAGCGTCCGGCAGAAATTGAACATTATTGTATGCCGCATTTCCCTGAAATGAGTACGATTTCCAATAAAGTAGGCCAAATACAGACTGCCGGATATATGCCTGTTGCTACCTTTATTTTGCCCGAAACTTGCTGGACAGATCATTATTTTACGCCAATGATCAGAGCACAGAAGATGTTTCTTGATAAATATGCCGGAAATAAGACAGCAGAGGAATTCGTTGAACTTCAACGTTATGATGCCGAGATGTACCGCAAGTATAAGGAATTCTACGGCTATGTATTTTTTATCGCCAAAAAGATATAACAATGATTAATTTAAATACTTATGGTTGGAATGATAGATTATATCAACTAAAACAAGAATCCATACATAAAACCTTGCCTCACGGACGAGTGGCTATTGTACATCGTACCTGTTATGAAGTTATTTCCGAAAACGGACTGTTACAGTGTGAACTGACAGGAAACATGATGTACGGAAAATCTGATTTTGAATTGCCATGTGTAGGTGATTGGGTTATTTTTCAGCCATTTGATGAAAGCAAAGGAATTATTACTGATATGTTCCCCCGTGAACGAATCTTGTATCGCAAGAAAAGTGGGACGGTCGCCGACAAACAAGCTATTGCTTCTTATGTCGATAAGGCATTTATTGTACAAAGCCTCGATGATAATTTCAATGTTCGCAGAGCTGAACGTTTTGTGGCTCAGATATTGGAAGAAAATATCGAACCGGTCTTAGTCCTCAATAAAGCTGATTTAGGTTTCGACGAACAGGAAATAGAGAAATATGTTAAACATATTGCCCGGCAGATATCTGTATTTTTCACAAGTATCCATCACCCGGAAACGATTCTCAGGTTACGGGAATCTATAATAGAAGGTGAGACTGTGGTGTTTGTCGGTTCATCAGGTGTCGGAAAAAGTTCGCTGGTGAATGCACTCTGTGAAAAATCGGTATTGCTCACGTCCGATATAAGCCTGTCTACAGGAAAAGGACGGCATACATCGACTCGCCGGGAAATGCTATTGATGAACGGTTCGGGAGTTTTAATCGATACTCCGGGCGTCCGGGAATTTGGGTTAGCGATCGATGATACTGATTCTTTGGCCGAAATGTTGGATATTTCCGACTATGCAAAATCTTGTCGTTTCAAGGATTGCGAGCATACAGGTGAACCTGGTTGCGCTGTTTTAGAAGCAGTGGATAGCGGTGTGTTAGATCATAAAGTGTATGAGAGCTATCTGAAACTTCGACGGGAAGCATGGCATTTCTCTGCTTCGGAACATGAGAAAAGAAAAAGAAACAGATCTTTTCAAAAACTGATTCATGGTGTAAAGGAAGTGAAAAGACAGCAAGAAGAAAGTGAATGACTTTTTATCTCAACCTGAGATATTAGCTGGATAAAGGAATATCCCGAGCCTATAATCTCTATTTAAACAGTGCGGGTATTCTATTTAAGGAATACCCGCACTTTATGATTTTATATGAAAATCAAACTATCCCCTAAATATAAGAAGAGTAACTTCAAAATTAGTGAGAACTTTACGTGATATACTTGGCAAAAAGATACGCCCGAATAAATTTCTTCGTTTAGTATTAAGCACCACCATATTTACCTTTTCTCCTTTGACAAACTGATCCATAGCCTCTGTCATATCAGGATCATCAATCAATTTATAGCCTACATTCAATTCCGGATATTTCCTTACAAAGTAGTCTTTCATTCCTGCCAGTTCGTTCTCGGTCCATTTATCACCTTTTCTGTTCTTGGCATTTACATGGGTCAGGGTAATTTTTACAGTAGGATATGGTTTCAACATGTTAACAAAGTGATCAAAAGAATCCAGATCTCTTTTCTGTAAATTGGTCAGGAATGCGATATGTTTAACATCTTCAATATTCTTAAATTGAGAATTTTCCGGGATTGCCATTACCGGTACGTTTGTCATTTCGATAATATCGGCAGTGACATTTCCTAATATATTTTGTTTATTATTGCTTTTACCCTTTGTGCCCAAAACCAGTAGGATAGGTTTATATTCATCTATGAAATTATCTATTTCTTCCTCCACTATGCCTTCACGTAGCGAATAAGAATAATTTACAGATGGAAATTCCTTTTCTGAAATCTTTTTATCTATATCGTAGCAGAAATCAAGCATTTGTTTACGGGCGTTGTCTAACATATCATCCGCTTCCTCTGCATTTGCGGCATCAGCAAATGGGAATGTTATCGGATAACGTATTTTATATACGTGCAATATTTTTACCTTGGCATTTATTTTGTGGGCAATTGCGAATGCAGCCCTACATGCTTTTAGGGAATAGGTGGAAAAGTCGATAGCAACTAATATACGCTTTCTCCCGTCATCTATTTTGTATATTTTTTTATCGTCGTAGCGGAAAAGCTGTGTACTTTCTATTATTGTAAGCGCTTTGGTGAGGTCGGTTTCACTTATTCGCACAGCAATGGCGTTAGAACCATTTCCTCCCTTATCACTTAGGTCTACAAGTATAGAGTCTACTCCCATATCCTCAAGTGTATATTTTAATATACGGGCTTTTTCGGGTGTATGAATAGCTAATGTAATCAGTTTATCGTCCATATCTGTTTATTTTTAGTTCGACATCCAATAAAAAAGTTATACAGATGAGTGTTACTGAATTCCGTCCTGATCTGTCATTCCTTTCTAACAAATTTACTAAAAACAATTATGAATATGACTAAAGAAATAATATCTTTTTAACAAAAAGAAAGAAGGTTTTACTAACTTTTGCCATTGTAATGGAAAAGTAATGAGTTAGTATATCCAATAAATCCTCCAATATTATCTAATAGCTACAGCAAAGGGTTGTGTATCTTAGTAGTGAACAATTACAATATGTATACTTGAAAATACCTATTTTCCTCATATATTTGTTTTAAAACTGTTTTGCATTAAAAACTGTTATATACAAACAAAAAGGCTTTCGTATATGTCGCAAAAAGTAAAAACAGATAGAGGAAAAGCTAAAAAAATTGCAGGCTTTTATCAAAGCCTAACTAAATAATAGAAGAAGCATGAGTAAATTGTTTTCACAAATTAATATCGGACAACTAACATTGGATAATAGAATAGTCGTTCCACCAATGTGTCAATATTCAGCAGTAAACGGACAGGCAACCGAATGGCATCTGATGCATTATGGGAGTTTAGCCCTTTCAGGAGCAGGTCTTTTAATTGTAGAAGCTACAGGAGTTGTACCCGAAGGCCGGATTTCGTATGGAGATCTGGGACTTTGGGATGACAAAACAGCTTTTGCTTTGAAAAAAGTTGTTGATTTTATCCGTCTTCATTCTCAGATACCATTAGCTATACAGTTATCGCATGCCGGACGTAAAGCTTCAACAGACTTAGGATGGAAACCTAACCGGTATATTGCGCCCGATAATCCTAATGGTTGGCAAACCTATGCCCCATCGGCAGAGCCTTTGAAGGCAGGAGGTACAATACCCAAGGAATTGTCGAAAAATGAAATAAAAGCGATCATCCATCAATTTGCAGAAGCAGCCAGACGTGCTGTTGAAATCGGGTTCAATGCTATTGAGTTGCATGGGGCTCATGGTTATCTTATACATCAGTTTCTATCTCCCATAACCAATAAACGAGAAGATGAATATGGCGGAAGTTTGGAAAACAGGATACGTTTTGTTTTAGAAGTGTTTGATGCTGTAACGCTTGCCACACCAAAAGGTTTTCCTGTCTGCATCCGCATATCAGCAACCGATTGGATCGAGAATGGATGGGATTTGGCTCAAAGTATTGAGTTAGCAAGACAATTAGATGAGAGAGGTTGCGGATATATTCATGTTTCGACAGGAGGACTTGATGGGGAATTACAAAAATTATCGGCTTTATATCCGGGATATCAATTGCCATTTGCCGAGGCTATAAAGAAAGAAGTAAAGATGCCGGTGATAGGAGTGGGTTTGATTACACAATCACAGCAAGCCGAGAACGCAATAAAAGAAAGTAAAGCTGATTTAATAGCAGTGGGGCGCGGAATGTTATATGATACCAGATGGGCATGGCATGCTGCTGCCGAATTAGGAGCTAAAGTTGTTGGGGTAAAACAGTACATACGCTGTAAACCACATGAAGTAAAGGATCTTTTTAATGAAATAAATCCATGACAGGATAAGATTACAGGTTTATATAAAGATTTAATCGCTGAAAGAATGGACAATCGTATTAATATTTCTGTGTTAGATTTAGGTATAGTAGTAGAAGGGCAGGACATTCCGGATGCACTTAACGAAATTGTACATAATGCACAATATATTGAATCGCTGGGATATAAAAGAATCTGGATAGCTGAACATCATAATACGGCAAGTGCTTCTACTGCTGCCACAGCTGTATTAATAGGCCATATTGCTGAAAGAACAACTACACTAAGAGTTGGTTCCGGAGGCATTATGCTTCCTAATCATACACCTTTAGCTGTTGCTGAGCAGTTTGGTACACTGGATATTTTATATCCGGACAGGATTGATCTGGGTTTGGGGCGGGCACCGGGAACAGACCAGTTGACAGCCGCTGCTTTGAGGCGTAATAACTTATCTACGACATATCATTTTCCAGAAGATATTAGAGCTTTGCAACAATATTTCAGTAAAGAGAACAGCAGCTCAAAAGTCCGGGCCTTTCCGGGCGAAGGGCGGAATGTTCCCATTTGGATATTGGGGTCCAGTACAGACAGCGCTTACCTAGCTGCCGAACTAGGACTACCCTATGTATTTGCTTCACACTTTGCTCCGGCACTTTTATTGAAGGCAATAGATATTTATAAAAAGAATTTCAAACCCTCAGTATATCATGACAGGCCTTACCTGATGGTTGGCGCGAATGTAATTGTGGCCGACACAAACGAAGAAGCTACCTTTCTGGGGACGAGCCTGCAGCAACTTATGTTTGGACTCGTTACAGGAAACCCTACAAAGTTACCGCCACCTGTAAAAAAATTGCCTTTGCTCTTTTTCCGTCCTGATGTGAAACAGTCTTTATATAATATGATGGCCTGCACATTTTGTGGCGATAAAGAAAAAGTAAGGGCTCAGATAAGAGATTTTATGGAAAAGACTGGTGCTGATGAACTATTTATTACCAATTACATATATGATAAAGCAGCCCGTTTCAGATCATTTGAATTATTGGCGGATGCGATGGAGCTAAAATAGTTGACATAACGTAGGGCATGAAATAGTCAAGATTTAATCTCTCTACTCAACAGAATGATTTACCATAAATCTTTTAACTTGATATCTTTTCATTTGAATCATTTTTCCCTTTAAAATGTATTAAGTATAGTTCTTGTATAGAGATTTATGAAATTAAAAAGGATACCGGCATATTGGAAAACATCAATAATGACATTCAGATAACAGAGCCGTCTTATCTTAAATTCATTTAAATTAAAACTAATTTCAGATATAAAACAGTTCGAATAATTTTATATTATTTCAGCTAAAAGCTCTGGCATCTGCTACCAGAGCTTTCATCAAAACAAAGAGGTAATACTAAATTGGTATCGTCAGAGTAATTGCTTTCTCCTCATCTCTTTTCACTGTTACAGATTCATCCCCGGCCTTAAAGATAAGGTCATCACCAACTCTATAATAAACAGCAAAATAAAGGTTTGTTTTAGATTCAGTAATATTCAATTCTGTCAGATTAAGTTTGAAGTAAGCTACTCCATCCGCATTTGTGACCTCTTTCTTCGATGCAGAACCCGGATCTGTAGACTCTTCTGGTTTGAGTTCTTTAAACATATATACTTCCACATCTTCTTGTGCTACTCCTGCAATATTTTGTACAGTCACTTTTACATTTGCACCCAATATAGGAGCATCGTCATCATCCCCACATGAGATAAATCCCAGGGTTAAGCCTACTATCAATAAGCTATAAATCATCTTTTTTCTCATAAGTAAATAATTTAGTAAATAAGTATATTGTTTTAGTAATGAGGCTATTTCATCTTTTTATGATTTTAAAAGATTGAGCATTCCAGAGCACCTTCCGGATGTCTGTAATTGGACGTGATTTTATCAGCTTGTTCTCCAATGTGCGGCCTTTTATTCTTATCCATACTAAGGGCAACAAGAGGTATAGATATAACTATGTCTCTTCTCAAATCCTAATCGATGATCTGTTACTTAAGTTTTTTTTTAGTCGTATCAACAGCTTGTTTGACTTCCTTCTTTACTTTGTCGGCACCTTTCTCCACCTCATTTTTGGTGTCATCCCATACATCTTTAGCTTTATCGGCTCCCTCTTCTAATTTATCACCAGCCTTATCGGCTGCATCATTTACTTCCTTCTTTGCATCTTGATAAGTATCTTCTGCATCTTTTTTAGTCTTATTACTACAAGAGGCCGAGCCGAATAGTATTCCGGTAATAAGTACCAACAGGAATAAGAAATTTATCTTTTTCATAATTTATCAGTTTAATTTATAATTTTAAAATCTATATCCATACCCCAGCATAATAGCTGCATTATCATTATCCCCCAACATAAATTTCACCTCTGCATTAAGGAATCCTTGTGCACTGATCTGATAGCTTATACCACCTCCGAGGTTAAATGCAAAATCCGTTTTACTGTGAGAATCTGTTTTTGCTTCAGTACCGTCAATCATTACAGTTTGTTTGGCATAGAAATTATTCTGCATCCCAAAACCAGCTAATGGATAAACAGAAAATCGGTCTTGCGGAAAGTAGAATACATAGTGTGCGTTCAGCATTACATCCAAGCCAGTTACTTTATCGTTTGGAAAATAAAATGCAATATCGGGAGCGATTCGTATATTTTTCATTAAATTGTAACGTCCCTGAAGATCAATACCAAATCTCTCGTAGTTGGTTTGATACCCTACATGACCTACTACCGCAAAATCACTGGCTTGAGGTGATCTGATCTGTGATGTCTGAGCAGACATACTAAATGCAGCTGTGATAAAAGCTGCTACCAATAATAACTTTTTCATATGATCTCTTCTTTAAAATTTAATTAATACTCTAAAAATCAATAAATCGTATTTCATATTCAATTCTAAAGCACAAAAGACCCCTTATTGTAAGGATTTACTTACAAACAGACTTTAGTAGAATTAAATGGATATCTTTCTGAGGAAACTACACAATACCTTATGTAGATTCTAAATATAAATAATGGTCTAGTAAGGAGATATTCATATCAGATATTTTTTAGTAATTTGTAAATAGTCTTTATTAAATACCTTCATATAGATTCTAAACATTGATAATAAATTGATTGTTTGCAAAATGTATCATTTTAACTAAAAAAGAGCGTGTTTTTGATCATTATTAATTGAAAATATTATTGTTTGTTAATAAATGAACTTTAATTTATATAGATATCACAATGTGCTTATTTTTTCTTGACCAAAAAATCAATAAAATAATTTAATAACAAGGTATACAGAGTATTACATAAACATAAAATAAAATTTTGTTATGTACTATACTTTATATTGTTTTTTATAATCTAATCCAAATTTGTAAAACAGACTACTTTTATATTTTAGTTGTGTTATTTTTCCATACGTAAATACAGGTAGAGTAATTTATAGTTTATTTATTTTCAGTATTTAATGATAAACAAATCAAGTTGGATTATTTTTATCAAGTAGATTTATTGCAAAACAGGCTGAAGGAATTCGTTTATATCAGACATTATTGCACCAATATTTCATTCACAAAATTCTTTCCGAAATGAAAATCTTATTGGTGATTAAGACTCGAGAACTGTAAATGTAAACTCTTCTTCAGCATGCATCATTATCTTTATTATAATATTACTCTGACCAATATCAAATATTGTTCTGTTTGTAAGGATAGCTTTGTTTTCTAACAAAAAAAGGCTAATTCTAGCAGGTATATATTATGATAGTCAAAATTTGATGAATGTTATGGGATTAATCATCAGTAATATACTCTTTTTATAATATATTTTTCTTTTATTCCCATGTATCTTTGAAACGAAATAGGACTCTTTAATTAAGAGAGCTCTTTTATAATAATATGGAAGAGGTTAATCGGTTTTATTCTCAATAAATAGCTATAACCTCTGAATAGATAGACTTTACACAAACGATAAGACTATTATAATTATTGTTATTGTTGATTAATGTTCAGATAATCAAAATAATTTAATAGTCTTTATTAAAAAACTACCGTTTCAGAAAACTCCTGAAAATATAGAGTATCAAAACTTTTATATGAAATCATATTTATAAAAAATATAAGAAATTACAATAGACAATAAGCAAACAATTATTTTTCAGAACGAATAAACCATTATCAACTAAAAACTACATGAGACAAGTCAGTTTTAAACAAAAATACTACAGGCAGAAAATATTAAATTGTCTCTGCCGACTGTAATAATCTTTGGAGATTATTCTATTTTCATTAGTATCTACTCCATCTATATATGTTAAGGAAGCGCAAGGAGTTTCCTCGTAAGATGTTTTGTTAAAATTCGAAAATAGATTAACATCGAAGAAAATGTATAAATTTTGATCATCGAATGCTTTGACTTACTTAATAACCAATAACACAAATAAAAAATGAAATTTAAGATAACAATTTTACTGTTACTTTTATTAACAAATTGTATGGGTTCAAACTCAATATTTGCTCAAGTAACAATCGGTGTCCTGGAGGAGCCGAAAGCCACTTTAGACATCCGTTCAGCAAATCCGTCTATTCCAACGGCTATTGATGGTATATTGGTGCCCTGGGTTACAAATTTCCCCGAGGAGAACCCGCCTTCAAGTCCTACCGAAACAGGGAATCTGGTATTATTACGCAAAAATTCCGGAACGAAAGAAGAATTCCAGTCAAAAACTGATGGCTTTTATTATTGGAATGGTAATGAATGGGTACACTTGATAACAGCACCGTCTTCGGAAGTAATGGAGCAGATTTATTGTGTCTACGGACAAGATTTTAAATCTATAACAGGCTCTTCTTATAATAATGTTGATAGGCAAGTCCTTTTTAATAAATTGATATATAATGATGTAAATGTGTCAGTTGATAAAAGATTCAGTCTTAGCGACAGTAAGTTGACAATCGGAAAAACAGGGACATACCTTGTATCATTATCAATAACTTTTAAACGTACACCGGCTTCAAATGCCGGCTGTGATGCTCAAACAGATTTTACGGCGAAGGTATTGGTAGACAATAATACGACACCTATTGTACAAGGAATAACTAATACATCTTCAGAAACGACAAGTGGCTCGCAAATATTGGTAAACGTTATTGTTAAGCTGACAAAAGGGAATGTACTTACTGCGTATGTACGGCAGGTAAGCGCCGATAGCACATCAACAGGAGCTCCCTGTAATTATCCTTACAATGGACTTGGCGTCAATTCCCTTACTTTATATTACTTACATAAATAAGAAAAAGTATGAAAAAGATTATATTGGCATCTATAACCGCTCTTGTTTATGGACCGATAATTGCACAGGTTACAATAAATGCTGATGATGAACCGAGAGCAATACTTGATATTAGAGCGTGTAACACCAGCAATCCTGAAAAGAACGTGGGCTTGATAGTTCCATGTTTTCAGTCCTTTCCTGCAGTGAATCCAACAGGTGAACAGCACAGCATGATTGCTTTTTTGAGTAATACAGATACAAATAATTACTCAAAAAACAGTTTTTATTTTTGGGATAACAATAAGACCCTCTGGGATCAATTTTTAGATGAATATACAATAGAAGAGGATATTAACAAAGTTGTAGCTAGTGGCAGCGGATTGTACCTGAATTTAAACGGAACATCAACAAGTGCATCATTTATAAATCTTTCAAATTCTGCATGCTATGTCTATTTTACAGAAAAAGAAGCCTTAGATCCAAGCTATAAACTTTTAAATAATCATAGGTTGCAGATTGGGAAAAGTGGTCAATACCTGTTGATAATGAGTGCCGGTCTGTATAAGGATCAGGTTACCGGTATCATGACATACACTGCCGAAATATTAAAAAATGGTATATCATTTACTCCGGCTTTGACGACGTCGACTACCATAGCCTTTGCTAATGGGCGTTCGGGGATTCTAGCATTGAATGCCTTGGTTGATCTGAACGAAGGAGATGACCTTATAATAAAGATTAGCCGGGATTTTTCTACAGGTAATAATGTGAGAGCTACATTAAATACTCCTGCTACCATTTATTTACAACGAGTAAAAGATAATAATTAAATATTATAATGAAAAAACTATATTTCCTATTATTGTTTATACTGCCTTTCCAGGCCTTTTTGTGGTCCCAGGTTGCTATAAATTCCAATAACGCACCTAATGGCAATTTACTGGTAAGGCCAAGTAGTTATGCGAATCCGGATAATAAGTCCGGAGTACTTATACCCAGAGTTGAATCTTTGGAGTCAACTCTGGAAAAATCTGATGGAATGATTGTTTATTTAGCCAATCCCACCCCGCAGGATATGGCAGAACCAAATGGTTTTTACTATTGGGATGGATTACTTCATAAATGGACTCCGTTTATTACCCGCTATTCTTCCCTGTTGGCTCCTCCGCTGGTATTTTACGCATACGGAACATCCTTTATGGATGCTCCATCTGATCGTATTGCCGATCTGGAGGGTAAATCGGAGGATGAAGTTTATCTGACTGACAGAACGGCAAATAATGAAGACCTTTGCCAAATTACGAGCGATGGGCGGCTTGAAATTAAAAAGACAGGCTGGTATTATATTCAGTTATCTGTAACATTGATAAAAAATGCAAATCCGTGCGGTATCAGGGATGTATTGTATGTGGAGTTGCTACGGAAGAATTCTCTGGGTGCTTATGAAGCTGTTATTTTAGAAGATGGGATTACTCCGTTTAAAGCAGTAACTTCGTTTCCCGGTAGAGTGATTAATGCCAGTGGTGGCATAATTCAAAATCAATCGCAGACAATCGTAAGTCAGGCTCCTGTAAAACTAAATGCAGGCGATATCATAAGCCTTCACTGTGGGCTTGATTATATTGATCCTTCTGGGGAAGACGCAAACAATAATGCAACGAATAGAACTAAATCGGGAAATACAATAAAATATACTATTACTTCTGATGCTAGTATTGCAGGTCGGTATATGGGAAGTTTTTAACAGAAAATAGTTTAAAGATATATCTATGCCATTTGCTTAATCAGCGAATGATTCGATTTGATACTTAATATATTATGCTCATTTTTTAATTTTTATGGATAGCTGTTTATTACCCAAGGAGAAGTCCTGAAATATGATAAACAATATATAATGTCAGGTGTTTATTAATAAAAATAATTTTATGAAAAACAGGGAGGATATTTACTCAAAATTAGTGGAAACTATAAAAAAGAATGAATCGAATGATGTAAATATTATTTCGCGCCTGAAAAACATATTAAACATCAGCCAACAATCTATATCTCGGAGATTAAGAGGTGAGATCCCGTTTACTTTTGAAGAAGTCATGAAAATTTCTTTGGCTTTTGGATTTTCTCTGGACGAGATTATAGGAAAGCACCGTATTAAAGGTGCGTTCCTTAACATGGAATGGCTTCTTGAAGATGAGATGGGTATCGTAGATGTATATAATGATTTAATTGTTAGGTCTATCGATAAAATGGAGTGTATAGAGGACGCTCCGAATGCATTACTTATTTCCGCTAGAAACAGATTGCCTCTCAATCTTTTATTAAGATATGAAAATCTGACCAAATTTCAATATTTTATGGGAAGGCATCAGGTTGCAACAAAAGCTTTCAATATGAAATTTTCTGAGATTGATTTGAACTCGGAAAATAAGCAGATGATGAGGAATTATATAAATAATCATAGAAAAATAAAACGCATTGAATTAATTATAGATGATAATACACTATTATCTATGATAAAAGAAATAACCTATTTTTATAAAAGAAAACTTATAACCGATACAGATATAGCTATACTACAAACCGAACTCATCGATCTGGTCAGCTTTGTTGAAAAATTTATGATGGAAGGAAAAAATGATCTTGGCGCCGAAAATATCTGCTACTTATCAAAACTTGACATAGAAACAAATTATTCATATTTGCAATTTAATGACCAAAAGATTGTGGAATTATGTATATATAAAGAAATTCCGGCTATAATATCAGATTCTAAGGTTTGCGATATAATGAGAAAAAGGCTCGAATCTTTGAAAAAATACTCTACACTGATTACGGGTAGTAATGAATTGCAACGAACCTTGTATCTCGATAAGCAAAAAGAATATATAGAAAATATAGGAAAGGATCTACTACAAACATATTAACAATTTGGTATCTTATACCGGATGATTATGAATAAAAAGGCCGGAAGAATTTTCTTCCGGCCATAACTAAACATTCATGTATTCTTCTGATCCAATGCTTGTTTAAGGACACCTTACTCCTTCGACCCAGCTTACATTTCTTATCCCTTTTGCATGATAACCATTACCTGTAAGGTCAGGCACAACATTTAACTCAGTGTCACTTTTTGCAGAGTTAAATTTCCAGTATGCCAGTAACCCGTCAGATGTGGGAGATACAGCGCATATGCCATTTTGTATCTCTTCTTTAGTCAACGCTTTTGTCCAAACGCGTACTTCACTCACTTTTCCATACAAATACCTTCCATACAGAGCAGTTTGTCCTATATAGAATTTACGGTCACCATCCAGACCTGTGAGGTTGATAGGCCCTCTGGGCGCTTCAACATATGATTCCAGTTCTCCGTTGACATAAAGTTTTATCAGGCTTCCATCATATGTAACAGCTACATGAGTCCAGGCATTTGCGGATAATCCGTTTACTGATGTTACCGGATATCCTCCTCCTGCTAATTGCAACTGATTATTGTCTATAGTAACATCACCTATCCGGAGCAGGAAATTTTCCTCCAATCCCATTATGGTGCTAATAAACGGATTCGTTGTCTGGAACCTGTCCACATAAATTCTGGCTTCCATAGTCAATTCATTCACTGCCGACAGATCACCCTTACCCAGGTCTTTATTCTCGAAGTCTACCTTAAAGTAGTTTCCGCTTAGGTCGGCAGCTTTTGTTATAATCGTCTTGTTTATTACCAGGTATATAATCCTTGAAGCATCTAAAACAGGGAAGTCACCTCCCTGCACATTCTTTATTTCCATAGGGACACAATAAATATCTTCATCCGTAAATTCATTTAATGATTTAATGGATAATTTTAGAGGCTCAGAGATGTACTTTCCTGCCTTTATCTGAAGGTTTGTATTGCTGATACTATATATATCCGTAGATAAAGTTTTATAATTTGTTCCGTTCTCTTTATTGTATTTATCTACCAGTGCCTCATTTACAGCAACAGTAACGTTAATATCGTTTTTTGTTATGGCAGAGGCTCTGACACTTATACCTAAATCCGTCGGTTCTTCGATAGATATCTTCAGTACCGGGCTGTTTTCAGTACCTGTAAAATAAATTACGTTCTGAAATTCATCGGCGTCTTTGCACGAGTACAAAACACTCAGCAAAGCGGCTATAAATAGTATTATTCTTGTTTTCATATTTCACTCTTTTCTGTTATTCATAAAAGTAGATTTCGGCAATACTCGCCAGATTGTAACCGTTTGAAAATTTATCCGGAAGAATGCGTACATACCTGCTCTCTAAAGGCTCTGCAAATTGATAAATAGCATCTACCTTTTCGTTATTCTCAATAACAGGCTCTACGCTGCCTAAATCGGTCCAGTTCACACCATCGGCACTTACACCAATACTGAAGCCGGACAATACACAATTATAGTATCCGTATAAAATATATGAAGAAACCAAACTGAAACCTTTCACCTTATGCGCTTTACTCATATCATAATATATCCCATGAGATGAATTACTTGATTGAATAATCCATGAGGTAGAAAGGTCCCCGTCATATGAATTCTGCGCCGGGCCGTAAGTATAACTGTGCCTGGACTCGGATGTCCATACTGAACGGTCGATAGACGTGCCTGGTTTTACAGATGTTTCTGATACGAATCCGGTCAGGGAAAAATCTACAATAGCATACACTACATTTAAGTTTGTACTCACTCTTATATTTTTATCTCCTGTTTGGACAGAGGATATTTTTATCGGAAGTATGAATGTTGTATTTATAAATCCGGTAAAATGTTCTTCTATAAATGACTTATTAAAAGCAATTTGTACCGAATCGGCAGAAATGTTACTCCCTGAAGCAATACTTAAAGAATTCTTGCCTATAGAATAAGCTGAAGACGGAAGAACTTCATATTCTGTTCCTTTTGCATCATTGTAATTCTTCACTAAAGATTCATCCGTTTCAAGGATAACTTTTGTTTCCTGATTGACTCTTCCCGTAGCTTTTACAGGCAATAATATATAGTTCAGATCAGATGACTCTTTTAGCCGTTTATAATTGATATTCACGGCCACCTGAGAGTCACCCTGCTTGGTGTTCAGGTAAATAATCGGGTCTAATGTTTCCGTATCGTCGTCCGAGCTACAGCTTGTCCAAAACAGGCAAGCTATGAAGAGATAAATAAATGTATGTATTTTATATGTTTTCATATGTAATCAGTTATTAGAGAATATACAACAATATTCATTTTACTCCAGGATTCATTATTTGAATCGCCTGACGAAGATATTTATACTCCATCTCCGTATTCCTGTATTCATATTCCATATGATAAGTACCACATCCTCCTTTTACCCCCTGGACCGGGTTCCATTTAGCCATGCCTAAGATAGATGGTACTTTGTTCCCATTCGTTTCGGTATAGTTAACCCCGCCAGTCCTCCAGTGAGCTTCAAAGTCTTCCGTAACAATGAATTGTTCGGGTTTGAATATAGAACTGATTCTGTTATATCTGTTTTGCAGGTTACTGCTACTGGTTGTCGAGTATGCCTGGGCTATCGCATAATCGAAATAAGGGCCTGTCTCTTCGGGTAGTGCATCCAATTCTCCGTCGACAACTAATAATTTACCGGAATTGGACTTCGGCCCTAAATATTTTCCAAGCTCCTGAACAAAAACAATCATGTCCTCCCCTCTGGGGCAGTCTCTGACATCTGTCTGCCCTCCGACATTCGGTTCATAGTCGATATCCAGTCCGTCAAAACCGAGGTCGATAATTTCTTCAGCGAGTGCCTTTGCATATTTACGTAATCCTTCCTGGCGGTCGGTTCCCCAATTTTCTTCAGGTATGTTTGGCAACTCTTTTCCGGTCCAGCCTAAAAGGGTTGTCACCAGTATCTTCATTCCTTTTACTTCCCGGGTAAGTCGCAAATCATCAGTTTTTTCAGGAGTCATTTTATCCCTATGCCACATATTTCCCCATAAGCCTATCATATCTACACTATCGGGTATGGAGTAGAGACGGGTAACCATCGACGGGCCGGCAGCTGTCCAGCCTCCAAACCAACCAAACGCAATCTGATGGTCAGACTGTTTATAATCTCTCAGATTGGCAAAATAAGCGTCTGAGCCAACTTCAGGCTGATCCACATCTATTGTTTTCGGCTCCGTCCATTCATTGTCACACGAAGTGGCAAATGCAATTGCAGCAAATAAAAAGATAGATATGTATATATATTTTTTCATGCTTTTCGTATTTTGTTATTCTACATTATTTTTTATCCCACCAAACTTTGGTGCCGCCATTATCCGGCCCCCCGAGAAGAGTGCTTACAGCTTCTGTAACATTGGTCAGATTCGATGTATATTCAGTCTTAGGATAAGGGACTCTTCTTACCTGAATATCGGTATTTATTTTCCCGGAACTATTATTAGTTACTACGGGGAATATCTTAGGATAACCGGTTCTTCTGAATTCACTCCAGGCCTCTTGTCCTTCAGGATACATTGCCAGCCATTTCTGGGTAATAATACGCTCCAGTTTCTTTTCAAATGATGCCGAGTTATCCCATTTTATTGTAATCGTTGAAAGAGGATTGATACTATTGGAAGCTACTACATCACTAAACCGGGCAGGAACAGATGTGTTATTACCAACGTATGAAGTATATGAGGACGAGACTCCATGCTGAGCGAATGAGACTTCTATTCCCTTGTTATACAGGTCTTCAGCCGAAGATAAATTATCTGTGCCTGCCATGTTCCATCCCCGAAGCACTCCTTCTGCTCTAAGGAAATAGGTTTCGGCTGCACACATCCATTGTATAGGGCTTGACGCTTCTACATTCGGGTTTGAAAGATCCTCATATCTTGATTTATTCGATATCACTACCCCGTTGCGAACCCCGTTGTAAGATCCTGAAACAGCCGGCTTGAAGTATTTACTTAAACGAGGGTCCTCGTATCCTTTCAGGAAAGATTCTATACTTGCCCCCATCTTAGTATCTTTGTATGAACTCCATATGACTGTTAACGGATGGGATATTGTATAGCCTTTACCTGACTTCACGGTGACATTCTCCATATTGTCGGTAAGAACACCATAGCTGTTATTCACAGCTTTTTCCGCGTTTTCTTTAGCTAAATCCGGGTTTACATAAGCTACCCGTACAGCAAGACGAAGCCTTAATGTATTTGCAAATTTTATCCAATTGCGGATATTACCGTTATATACTAAGTCGTATTTTGCTAATGGTCCGGAATCGCTATTAGCCGTCACGAATTTATCCAATTCAGCAATAGCTTCGTCCAGTTCTTCAAAAAAAGATTTATAAATAGCCTCTTGGGAATCGTATGCTGCCCCCATAGCTCCTTTACCAAATTGAGAGTAGGGGATAGGCCCGTGATTATCAGTTATACGATGCATGCCGGCAATTTTGATTATCTGTGCCAGATAGAAAATGTAAGGCACCCCGTATTCTCCGGATTTTACCTTTATCTGACTCCACGGAGACATTACAGAGCGGTAAGCTACATTGAACCCGACATCATTCCAGTCGCTAAAGTCCATATTATAGGTGCTATTGTTGCTTGAGCCGTTCCACTGGCCGATAGCAGCCATGTATCCCGAAAAGATATCTCCTGTCAGGTTTTGGGCACGCTGGTATTCATTCGCACCCACGTCGCTCGTTGGAATTACATCTGTCTGCATTGTCGGAATAAATCCTCCGACACCCAATAAATCTTTTTTTATATCCTCCTCTAAGGCTCTGTTCGGATCGGTATTCTTGCGTTCAAAATCGTCAGTACAAGAAAAAAGAAAAACAGAACAGAGTAAGAATGCTAAACACAGATTATGTGTGATATTGTGGATTTTATAGAATCTCATAATGTTTTCATTTAAGTTATTAAAATTCTACTTTCACATTAAACCCGAAGCTACGAAGGCTTGGCTGCATAAAGTAATCGAATCCTTGATAGTATGTGCCTGTGGAAGCCGTGATTTCCGGATCGAACGGAGCTCTGTTATATATCATCCACAGATTGCGTCCGATCACGGACAGGGTCACATTCTTAACATATCCTTTGAAGAGATTTGCAGGAAGGGTATAGCTCAGACTGGCTTCCCGCAGCCTGACATTGGTCATACTATAGACATATTCGGACAGAATACCGGTCGTACCTCCCCCTACTACGGAATAATAATTTTCGGGGTTCAGCAGGCCGCCATTAACAGCAACCCCTCCGGCATCTCTGGCATTTGCTGAAGCTTTTGACACACCATAGCGGTCCATCAAAGCCTGAGTTGCCGATACTCCGACACCTCCGATACGGGCATCGAATAAAAAGCCCAGGGAAAAATCTTTATAGCTAAAGGTATTCTGGAATCCAAGGTTATATTTTGGAGCCGGATTTCCTGCTCTGACCCAGTTTTTGGTATCGGCGCTTACGGTTCCGTTAACCGGGTCTACATATACATTCCCATTTAAATCTTTTTTTAGTGTATATACATAGATATCTCCCATAGCGGCTCCTTCTTTTATTACCATCCGATATGCATCCTGTTCGCTGGCTATAATTTCATTCATGCCGTTTTCCATTGGCTGGTTAGTTGTCGGATCGATTGTTCCGGCTGCTACCATTTTCTTTACTTTGTTCCGGTTCAGGGTGTAAGTAAAGTTTGAGCTCCATTGGAAATTCCTCCATCTTTTATCCAGTCCTAATGAAATTTCGACGCCCTGGTTGTTTACTTTTCCGGCATTCAGATAATAGTAGGAAAAGCCCGAAGTCGTAGACGCATCGATTTTAAATAGCTGATTGTAAGTATTCGTATTGTAATATGTTATATCGAACCTTAGCATATTATTCAAAAACTTCGTGTTCAACCCAACTTCATAAGCTTTTGTCCTTTCCGGCTTCAGACCCCGGGCCGGATAAAACGGCAGCAGGTCGAGGCTGCCATTTTGTTTCAGTCCATAATTTATCATCGTGATATATCTGATAGGGGCATTTCCCACTTCACTATAAGACCCCCTTACTTTCAGAAATGAAACTACGGAACTTAAATCCGTCATTTCACTTATTATGCCTGATAAGCCGACAGAAGGATAGAAAAAAGCTGTTCCGTGGTCTGTATATGCCAGTGCGGAAGACCATTCATTACGTGCAGTCAGATCCAGATAAAGCATACTCTTGTAACCTAACTGGGCTGTCGCGAAAACAGATTGAGTCTGCTCGTTATAATCATTCTGCAGGAGTCTTGATTCGGGATGGGTAAGGTCTAAATTGCCTAAATAGAAAAAGTCAGGGATTATACTTAGGTGGCCTTCGGCTCCGCTCTGACGATATTTAAAGTCGAGAACAGAAGCTCCTAATACCCCGGTTAAGCTGAAATCATCATTAAACCGTTTGTCAACTGTGGCTAAGAAATCCGCGTATAACTGCTTATTGCTTGTTTGCCTGTGCATATAGTTTCCTTTTTCGGAGGCAAAGAGCAGATCAGCCGAGGCGGAAATTTTTCTTTCAAATGTGTTAGATGTAAATGTACTCAATGCCCGTCCGGTCAACGTCAGCCAGTTCACCGGTTTATAAATCAGAGCGCCATTGATGGAATACCTGTCTGTTTTGTTTTCAAATGCTTCCCGGTTAACTATCCAGTATGGGTTTTGCATTCCTAAGCCCTGATTACCATATGGCCAGTATTGCAGTGAGAAATTACGGCCTTCATCATATCTTTCATATACTTTATACTTGTTGATATCATCACCTCTCGGAAACAGGTAAAGAGGTACGAGGGGATTGTGATATTGCCCCTGAATCAACATGTTCTTATCCTTTTGGGTTGCATATGAAAAGCCGAGATCGAGCGTTAGTTTATCTTTAATTAAGCTGGTAGTATTGTTGACTGTCAGGTTGATACGTCTCAAGTCATTATTCGGGATAATCCCCCGGGCTAAAAGGGCTGATGCCGAAGCGTAAGTTTGGTTATACTGGTTTCCTGCCGATACACTTAATGAATTTGTTTCTGTATATCCTGTCTGGAAGAAGTCCATAGGATCGTATGATGTCGGTTTATCGAGTTTTGCCCCCCAACTATTAAATTCTGTACCCTTTGTTCCATAAGTATTTTGGAATTGAGGTTTAACGAATGGCGCCATAAACATGGTACTATTCGAGTAGTTAAGCCGTACCCGGCCTTCTTTACCTTTTTTTGTCGTTACCAAGATAACTCCGTTCGCTCCCTGGCTGCCATATAATGCGGCTGAAGCAGCCCCGGACAGGACAGATATGGACTCGATATCTTCAGGATTGAGAAATGACATGACATCTCCGTCTCCGCCATCGGGCGATTCGTAAGCGGCTTCGGGCTGATCGTTCTTTGTGTTATAAATGGGGATACCATCTATAACGTAGAGTGCATTATTATCACCAAGCAATGATTTGGTTCCACGCATTATTACACGGGAAGAACCTCCTATACCCGATGCGCTCTGATTGATTGTAATACCCGCAACTTTACCTGCAAGAGAATTGACAAAGTTGGCATCTTTTACGGTCGTTAATTCTTCAGCTTTGATTTCTTGTACGTTATAAGTAAGGGCCTTTTCTTCTCTTCTGATACCTAAGGCTGTGACTACGACTTCATCCATTGTCACGGTTGCATTTTTAAGAATAATATTGTAGTTGTTTTGTGCACCCACAGTAAATTCATATGTTACCATTCCGATGAAGGATACGACCAGTTTTGCAGTTCCGGCCGGGAGGGAAATTTCGAATCGCCCGTCAATATCTGAAAAGGTTCCTTTGGTTGTTCCCTCTATGGAAACCGAAGCACCTATTATTGCCTCTCCATTCTCGTCGCGAACTGTACCTGTTATAGTACGCTGTTGTTGAGGAGTGTCTTTCGATCCGCTTTTCTTTGTGCTAAGAACAATATTGGTTCCTTCTACAAAATAAGAAATATTGGTATATCTAAATAGATTTTCCAGAACATCAGCTAATGTTTGTTCTGTCTCCGTTACAGATACGATGCGGTCTTTGTTTATTGACTTGTCATAAACAAATAAATAATCCGTTTGAGATTCAATTTTGTTCAAAACTGTTTCTAACGTGACATTTTTTTGATTTAAGGTTACCTTTATGTTTTGTGAACTGAGATTCCCTGCATTTAGACAAAAAACAAAAACGATTAAAAAGAAAGAAGTAAGTTTCATCACTCTTAATAATTGTTTATGACAGACGTTTTTAGTAGCAAAAACATCTGTTTTTGTTATAATTTTCATATATTTACATTGTTAAAGGTTTTTATGGAAATAATGATAAAATCTTTTTCTCTTATCTGTCGGTGTGGTCGCATCGACAGATTTTTTAGATTCTAATGTTTTTCAGGTTTTTCATTTTTTCATAGGCGATTAGATTTTTAGGTTGATAATTAATGGTTCTCTACTTTATATATATAATATTGTTTTCATCACTGTCTCTCTGATATTTAAAGTTTGCATTTTTCTGAATAACTTTTAAAGCATGCTCTATTCCGTCATTGATTCGTATTTTTCCGGTAAGCTCTGTACTTGATAAATTCGTATTTTGGATATAGATTTTCACATCATAATATTTCTCAAAGGTTTTTATAAGTTCCGGAAACGGAATATCCTTAAATGCTATTATTCCCTCTTTCCACATCGAAGCAGAATAATTTTCCAGCATTTTTATGCTGTATTCATTATCTATACTTTCAAAATATTCGTTAGCACTCAATATAACAGGCTTTGGCAGCATTACACCGGAAAACTCAACTTTACCCTTAAATAATGATATAGCCATCTTCGGAGAATGAGAGTATGCATCCACATTAAATTCTGTACCTAATACTTTTACTTCTCCTTTCGGCGTTTCCACGATGAAAGGAAGTTTCTTATTATTTGTCACATCAAAGAAGGCTTCACCGTCCAAGAGTACCCGCCTCTCTTTATCTCCAAACAAGGCAGGATAAGTGAATTTTGATTTCGCATTCACCCATACTTTTGTCCCATCAGAAAGGGTTAGGCTAACTCTCTCTCCTGCCGGTAAAACAATCTCATTTGAAAGTGTTTGCAAATTATTATACTGATGCTTGTTAAAGAAATACGCACCGCCTAAGACCAACAGGATCACAGCGGATATTTTCAGCACTTCTTTTATCCACACCGGTATTCTTTTGACCTTGTTGTATTCTCCAGCGCTTGCTGAATCTACAAGATCTTTTTCTCCAATATTTAAAATCAACTGATTGTATATTTTCCTTTCGGATAAGAATATATCTCTATGATCTTCAGACTCATCTATCCAATCTAACAGTCTTTGTTCTTCACCGGCACTGATATCCCGGGAAAAGAACTTATACATTACGTTCTTGTCAAATTCTTGGTTCATATATATAAAGCATTTATAAAAGACGGATCCCTGTCAGGATTAATGTATTTAACTAATATTAACTTTTTCTTATTTGAAGAATGATAATAATATGAGAAGATGGAGATAATCTTTAAGATTTTCTTTTAGTATTTTTACCGCTTTAGTTAAGTGATACTCAATGCTTTTTTCTGAAATATTCAAATCATATCCAATCTCTTTATAAGTTTTATTGTTAAGTCTGCTCTTTATGAAAATAGTTCGGGTTGGTTCCGGCAATTGTTTAAGCGTATTCATTATTAAAGCCTTAAGTTCTCTTGCCAACAGCTCCTGAGGCTCACAGGCCTCCAGTGATGAGATATTTAATTCTGTTACCCTGCTTTGATGAGATTTAATTTCTGAGTGGGTCTTTTCTACATGCAACTTATGTTTCAGATAATTCAGGGATTTATGCTTTATTGTGGTGAGTATATATCCGGGTATATTTGATGTGTCGGCTAATTCTGTACGTTTCTCCCAGTAGTACATAAAACTATCCATAACAATATCTTCTGCAACTTCTTTGTTGTCGACATAGCTAATGGCAAAAAGAATGAAACGATTTCTATATAGGGAAAATAGTTCATTAAAGTTTTGCATAATTAACTCATCTTTCAACATGAATATCCGGGTTAGGTGGTTGTAGAACTCAAATATACAAAAATTGTAAGAAACCAAGACATTATCTGAAAAATAGAAAGGAAATGTTGAGAAAAGAGTTAATTATATACTTTCAAATATGCTTGATTGTGTGCTAATTATAGGGAATTTAGTGTATACACTCCACGGTGGATGATTGTGTAAACCTTTTGGGTGGGAACAGGTACAGATAAAGCGGTATTGGGTATAGAATGGGGCGATGATAAAAATTCCGCTGCTGAGTTAATATAGTTAAATAAAATATTAAAAGGAAACAATCAAAATAGGCATTTTAAAAGTTACTATCTTTGCATAGATGTTATTAAAACAGGGGGTAGATCAAGATGAATAGCTCTTACATAGATATACTGAACGAACGCACTATAAATCCAACAGCTAATCGGATACTAATCCTTAAAGCGATGCTTAAATATAATAAGGCATTCACTTTATCTGATTTGGAAATGGAGATGGATACCATTGATAAGTCAACTATATCACGTACAATCCATCTGTTTCACGAGAAACAGCTCATCCATAGCTTTGATGATGGATCAGGGTCAGTTAAATATTCTGTATGCAGTAGGGATTGCCACTGCAGTATAGATGATTTGCATGCACATTTCTATTGTAACTACTGTAACAACGCTTTTTGTCTCAAGAATATAGCTATCCCTGAGTTCGCATTATCCCCGGTTATGCAGGTGGAAAGTGTAAATCTTGTCATAAAGGGATATTGTGGACAGTGCAATAAATTAAAAAAATAAAAATCACGACAGCTTTTCTTTGAGTTTCACATTATGTATTTATTTATAGTACGATAATTTCCTGATCTATTCCAATATTTATTCTTAAAGGGTTATGTTAAATAAACGGTGGCTATTAAAGGCACCATAGCTTTGCAACCAGGTTGCATTGATTCGTCCGTATCTTTGTGTATAAACAACTAAGATATGGATAAAAATAAAGTATATACATGCACCTGTAGTGGCTCTTGTTCCACAGAATCGAAGGATGACAATACACAAAACTGGAAAATTTATATCCCTGTTAGTATAAGTCTTGTTATGCTTCTGGGAGGAATAGTAATGGATAATTCTCTCCGGCAGTATTTTAATTCTTATTACAGGCTTATTTGGTACATACTGGCATATATACCTGTTGCTTACTCCGTTTTCAGGGAGGCTATAGAAACAATCCGGCAAAAAGAGATTTTCACCGAATTTACCCTGATGATAGTGGCTACACTAGGTGCATTTTTTATTGGAGAATATCCCGAAGGGGTGGCTGTAATGCTTTTCTATTCTGTTGGTGAGTTACTTCAAAATTCGGCAGTAAACAAAGCTAAAAGGAATATCAAGTCCCTTCTTGATGTCCGGCCGGATAGGGCTTGCGTTGAAAGGAATGGTAAGCATGTAGATATTTTTCCTGGAGAAGTTAGAATTGGAGAAATAATACAAGTAAAAGCAGGAGAGAAAGTGTCGTTGGATGGAGTGATGGTTTCCGAATCCGGTAGTTTTAATACATCTGCTTTGACCGGAGAAAGTAAACCGAAAACCATACGGAAAGGAGAAAACGTCCTTGCAGGTATGCTTAATATAGATAAAGTAATTGAAATTAAAGTAACTAAGAAATACGAGGATAGTTCTTTGTCCCGAATATTGGAACTGGTACAGGAAGCTACTTCCCGCAAAGCCAAAACCGAACTGCTTATACGCAGGTTTGCTAAAGTATATACTCCCATTATATTTCTCTTGGCTGTATTGGTTACGGTGATACCATACTTCTTTGTCGCTGATTATGTGTTTCAGGATTGGCTGTATCGCGCTTTGGTTTTCCTTGTTATTTCTTGTCCGTGTGCATTGGTAATCTCCATACCTTTGGGCTATTTTGGTGGTATCGGAGCTGCCTCCAGAGCTGGCATACTTTTTAAAGGAGCGAATTACCTCGACCTGCTGGCAAAAATAAATATAGTAGTTATGGACAAAACAGGAACCTTGACTCAAGGTGTATTTCATGTTCGGGATATAGTCCCAAGTGAAGCATTTTGTGAAAAAGAGCTTCTAGACCCGGTCGTAGCATTGGAGAAAATGTCCAACCATCCGATAGCCAGAGCAATCGTAGCTTTCGCCGGAGATATAAACAGTAATTATTCTGTAACTGCTATAGAGGAAATATCGGGACAGGGATTGAAAGGTCTGGTAAATGAGAATGAGGTATTGGCAGGTAATTCAAAATTGATGCAAAGCAATCTGATAAACTATGATAAAACTGTTGATTCAATACCTGAAACAACTGTGCTGATAGCAATAAACAGAATATATGCAGGCTATATTACTATTGCAGATGAAGTGAAGGAAGATGCGGCTGAAGCTATAAAAAATATGCATGCAAAGGGTATTGATAAAATTGTGATGTTAAGCGGAGATAAATCATCCATTACTGAAAAAGTCGCATCATTTCTCGGAATAGACAATGCTTATGGTGACTTATTACCTAAGGGTAAGGTGAAGCATCTTGAACAACTGAAAGCAGACAAGAATAATGTTATTGCTTTTGTCGGTGATGGTATAAACGATGCTCCTTCACTTGCAATTAGTGATGTAGGTATTGCAATGGGAGGAATGGGAAGCGATGCGGCTATTGAAGTAGCAGATGTCGTAATACAGACAGACCAACCATCTAAAATAGGGACCGCTATACAAATTGCCAAATCGACAAAAGAGATCGTTTATCAGAATATAACTTTAGCATTTACCATTAAACTAATTGTCCTTGTTCTTGGAGGTTTCGGCGTGGCAAATATGTGGGAAGCAGTCTTCGCCGATGTAGGCGTATCGTTACTGGCTATACTGAATGCTGTCAGGATCTTGAAAATGAAATTCTGATTTCAATATTTCAGAATTTGTGGAACTAATAAGAATAGAAGACGGGCAGAGAAATCTGCCCGTCATTAGTTTACGATTTTCTGTATAGTGATATAGTCTGTTTTTCAGTATCTAAACTGTCAATTAGATTCATTGACTAAATTTATTGAGGTTGTAGGTTTAGATTTGGCTGTACTTATATACCCTCTCATATTTATAAGAGATATATTTTTGAATCCGATGTTTGAATAAAGATAAAATCAGATATAAAGAAGAAATATTTTAGCAACTAGCATTCTTAATAAAACATTAGTTTATGGCAGTGTTAGTCAACTTACTATTGTAACCTCCGGTGGAGATGTTTTCCGAATAATATCTCTTATTGCAAAAAATTGGGTATATATACATCAACTGTATATATCCTTTTTTGATTAAGCGAAATTTATAATTAAGCCTATCATTTTGATATACATTATCAAAATGATAGGCTTATAAAATTTTACAAAAACTTGTATATGTATGATTAATAGTTAGTTAATTTCAGTTGATTCTCTTTGGCATACAAATAGCATATATAAAAGAAACAATTAAAAATATCTTATATGTATAACTAAAAAAAAGAAGAATATGCTTACTGTGATATTAGTAATAGCAGGAGTTATCTGCTTCAGACTATTTTATAAAACAATAGAGTTTTTTGAAAAAATATAAAATCTACCATTATGATCCCATTATTTATTATAGCCATAGCTGTGTTTTGTTACATCTGCTATGTATTATTAAAGCCCGAAAAATTTTGACAGAAATGAAAAATGAAAATAATAAACGGGGATGTTCTCGTAAGCCCCTGTCTGTAAAACAATCGTTAAAATCAACACATGTATTGATTCTGACATCATTGGTTGCTGTCGGAATCGGACTCATCTTGAATTGCTCCTTCAATTGAAAATTACATAAATAAGAAAACATGAATACAGAAATTTTAGGCATAATTATAATGTTTGTTCTATCGGTAGTTTTGGCAATACCTTTCGGAAAATACATCGCAAAAGTTTACGGAGGGAAAAAGACATTTCTTGACCCCATCTTTAATCCTATAGACAGGCTATTATATAAATTAGGGGGAGTTAATCCTCTGACAGAGATGACCTGGAAGCAACATCTTGTGGCACTACTCGCCATTAACTTTGTTTGGTTTTTATTAGGGATGCTCATTTTAATGACACAGGGCATTCTCCCTTTAAACCCGGATAATAATCCAAGTATGTCTCCTGAACTGGCATTTAACACGACTATATCTTTTGTGGTAAATTGTAATTTGCAGCATTACTCGGGGGAAACAGGTTTGAGTTATTTAGGCCAAATATGGCTAATGTTCTTACAATTCGTGTCGGCTGGTACAGGTATGGCAGCGGCAGCAGTTGTATTCAGGGCATTCCGGGATAAAAGTACGACTCAGTTAGGCAATTTTTATGAGTATTTTATAAAATCATGTACCCGTATCTTACTGCCTGTATCTTTTATTATAGCCATCATTCTTGTGTTTGAAGGCACTCCTATGACATTCGAAGGAAAAGACAGTATCTCCACATTGCAAGGAAATACCGTAGAAGTATCCAGAGGACCCGCAGCTGCATTTATAGCAATCAAACATGTAGGAACAAACGGAGGCGGTTTCTTCGGAGCTAATTCCGCCCATCCATTTGAGAACCCTTCTTATCTGACGAATATGGCAGAAATGCTTGCCCAGTTTATTATCCCGATAGCCATGATTTTCGCTTTTGGCTATTTTACAGGAAGAAGAAGACTCGCGCGAATGATACTTGGTGTAATGACAGTCGGATTCTTACTACTTGTTATTCCCAATGTCGTAATGGAAATAAATGGTAATCCCGCCATATCGGCGATGGGCATAGACAATTCATTAGGAGCTATGGAAGGAAAAGAAACCCGCATAGGAGCTGCTGCTTCCGGATTCTG
The DNA here is from genome assembly GCF_000213555.1 of Dysgonomonas gadei ATCC BAA-286. GTDB lineage: Bacteria > Bacteroidota > Bacteroidia > Bacteroidales > Dysgonomonadaceae > Dysgonomonas > Dysgonomonas gadei. The sequence goes on along the minus strand of NZ_GL891982.1, from coordinate 26,812 downwards.
GAGTATTGTCTCGACCGTTATTTCTACAGGATCAGTCAATGCTATGCACGACAGTACGATGCCGTTGTCCGGTATGAATCAGTTATTAGCAATGATGGTCAACTGTTTTTATGGTGGCGTTGGTGTAGGCATACTAAACTTCTTGATATTTATAATTCTCGCTGTATTTATCAGTGGTTTGATGGTTGGACGTACACCTGAATTCTTAGGGAAAAAGATAGAGGCTCGGGAAATGAAGATAGCAATGATTATTGCATTGATACACCCGTTCCTTATTCTGGCAGGAACAGCACTTGCCACTGCCTTTCCTGATCAGGGAGCATCCACCCTTAATAATCCCGGATTCCATGGTTTCAGTGAAATACTTTATGAATATACTTCATCCTCAGCAAACAATGGTAGTGGATTTGAAGGATTGGGAGATAACACTCTGTGGTGGAATATAAGTACAGGTATCGTGTTGATATTATCCCGTTTCCTTCCGATAATAGGCCCGGTAGCCATTGCCGGACTTCTGGCTGAAAAGAAATTTATCCCCGAAGGTGACGGTACGTTAAGAACCGATACGGCGACGTTTGGCACAATGGTATTTGCCGTTATACTGATTATCGCATTGTTGTCCTTTTTACCTGCTCTTGCCTTAGGTCCTGTTGCTGAATACTTCATCTTGTATTAAATATAATTATTAAAGAGAATATGAATAAGAATCAATCTTTGTTTCAGAAAGACTTAGTGCAGGAAGCACTTAAACAATCTTTTGTGAAACTGAATTCCAAAATAATGTTCCGTAATCCGATTATGTTTACTGTGGAGATCGGAACAATAGTTATGTTTTTCGTGTGCCTTTGGACTTTATCCGGAGAAACTTCCCAGGGAAGTTTCGGATACAATTTCATTGTCTTTCTTGTACTTCTGATAACTGTGTTATTTGCCAATTTTGCCGAAGCCATTGCCGAAGCACGTGGTAAAGCTCAGGCTGACAGTTTACGCAAAACGAGAGAAGAAACACCTGCAAAACTTCAAGACGGCAGTGTTGTATCTTCTGCCCTGTTAAAAAAAGGAGATGTATTTATTTGTGAAACAGGAGATATTATCCCTGCCGATGGTGAAATTATTGAAGGGCTGGCAACAATAGATGAGAGTGCCATCACCGGAGAATCAGCTCCCGTAATCAGAGAAGCCGGAGGAGATAAAAGCTCAGTTACAGGAGGAACAAAAGTCCTATCTGATAAAATAGCTGTACAGGTCACAACCCAGCCCGGAGAAAGTTTTCTGGATAAAATGATTGCTTTGGTAGAAGGAGCAAGCCGCCAGAAAACACCTAATGAAATAGCTTTAACTATTCTGCTTGCAGGGTTCACGCTTGTCTTTATTATTGTATGTGTTACATTAAAACCTTTTGCTGATTATGCGAATGTATCAATTACAATTGCAGCCTTTATTTCCCTATTTGTGTGCCTGATTCCTACAACTATTGGCGGATTGCTATCTGCAATTGGTATTGCAGGTATGGACAGGGCATTACGTGCTAATGTGATTACCAAGAGCGGAAAGGCCGTAGAAACCGCCGGAGATATCGATGTCCTGCTTTTGGATAAGACAGGTACCATTACAATCGGTAACCGTAAAGCAACGCATTTTTATCCTGCCGATGGAGTAAACAATGATGAGTTTGTCCGGGTTGCTGTTCTCAGCTCATTAGCAGATCAGACACCCGAAGGCAAATCAATAGTTGAACTGGCTCAGGTGAATCCGTCAAATTACGATATGCCTGCATCCCGTTTTAAGTTTATTGAATTTACAGCAGAGACACGTTGCTCAGGTGTGGATGTCGGAGATATGCAAATCCGAAAAGGGGCTGCCGATGCCATCCGGGCATTAGCTGAAAGAAACGGGAACCCATATCCGAAAGATGTTGCTAATATGGTGAAGATAATCTCAGAAAACGGAGGAACGCCTTTAGTTGTCTCGGTTAATAATAAAATTGTCGGCACGATTGAGCTACAAGATATTATTAAACCGGGCATCAAGGAACGCTTTGAGCGCTTGCGTAAGATGGGAATAAAAACAGTAATGGTAACCGGAGACAATCCTCTGACTGCAAAATATATTTCGGAAAAAGCCGGAGTTGATGACTTTATTGCCGAAGCCAAACCGGAAGATAAGATGAACTATATTAAAAAAGAGCAGAATGAAGGACGGCTGGTTGCAATGATGGGAGACGGTACAAACGATGCTCCTGCTCTCGCTCAAGCCAATGTGGGGGTAGCTATGAACAGCGGAACTCAAGCAGCTAAAGAAGCCGGAAATATGGTGGATCTAGATAATGATCCGACCAAACTGATTGAGGTGGTAGAAATCGGCAAGCAATTGTTAATGACTAGAGGTACGCTTACTACGTTCAGTATTGCAAATGATGTCGCTAAATACTTTGCTATTATTCCAGCTTTGTTCATAACTGCGATACCTGCTTTGCAGAACCTTAATATCATGAGGTTGAGCAGTCCCGAAAGTGCTATCCTTTCAGCCATTATCTTCAATGCAATCATTATTCCCATTCTGATACCGTTGGCATTAAAAGGAGTTGCCTATAAACCGATAGGAGCATCGGCTCTTTTAAGACGAAATCTTCTTATTTACGGTTTAGGAGGAATTCTTGTTCCATTCGTAGGAATTAAATTAATAGATATAATCGTATCATTATTCATCTGATAAAAATAAAGAAAATGAAACAGCATATTATTCCGGCCATCAGGCTGACAGTAGCTACATTATTACTCTTTGCGGTTGTTTATCCGGTTACACTATGGGGGATTGCACAGCTGTCGCCAAACTCAGGCAAAGGAGAAGTAATAGAACACAACGGAAAAACGTATTATTCAAATATTGGGCAATCATTTACCGACGATAAATATTTTTGGTCACGTCCATCGGCTGTCGATTACAATGCGGCAGGCTCTGGCGGAAGTAATAACGGGCCATCCAACGAAGAATATCTGGCACAGGTTCAGGCACGTATTGACAGCTTTCTTGGGCATAATCCGGAGGTAAATAAATCCGAAATCCCGGTCGATCTGATAACAGCCAGCGGTAGCGGTCTTGATCCTGATTTTTCGGCACAGGCAGCAAAAGTACAGGTCAAGAGAATCGCAAAGATCCGTAATATAGAAGAAGCTAAATTACTTGAGCTGATTGACTCCCAAACAGAAAAACCTTTGCTAGGTTTATTCGGCCCTGAAAAGATCAATGTATTAAGGCTGAATATAGCATTGGATAATTTGAAATAATAAAGTCAATATTTAAAATATAAAAGATGGAAAAGAGTTTAGTTCTTCTGGTGATATTGCTGGGAGCCGGACAAATAGTGTCCGCACAAGAAAAAAGTAATCCGCTCACAATCAATGGATATGCTGAAGTGTATTATCAATACGATTTTAGCAATCCTCTAAATAACAAAAGACCCGGATTCGTTTACAGCTATGATAGGAACAATGAATTCAATCTGAATTTAGGCTTTATCAAAGCTGCATATAATACTGAAATGCTGAGAGCTAATTTAGCTATTGCGGCAGGTACATACATGAATGCGAATTATACGGCAGAACCCGGAGTTTTGAAAAATATATATGAAGCCAACATTGGAATCAAACTTTCCAAAACTCATAATTTATGGTTGGATGCCGGAATTTTACCCTCACACATCGGTAGTGAAAGCGCTGTCGGAAAAGATAACTGGACACTTACCCGAAGTCTTGCTGCTGAAAATTCGCCTTATTTTGAAACAGGAGCAAAATTAACTTATTCAACGTCCAATGGGAAATGGACAGCCAGTTTACTCGTGCTTAATGGCTGGCAGCGAATACAGAAAGTAGAAGGAAATAGCGTCCCGTCTTTCGGTCATCAGTTGGTCTACAAGCCAAATGATAAACTAACGCTTAACAGCAGCTCCTTTATCGGAAATGAAAAGGCTGATAGTATCCGTCAGATGCGCTATTTCCATAATCTTTATGCAATCTATCAGGTGAATGGTCAATGGGGCATTACTGCCGGCTTTGATATTGGTATAGAGCAAAAAGAAAAAGCAAGCAGCAAATATAACAGCTGGTATACTCCTGTATTAATTGTTAGATATAAGCCTTCTGATAAGCTCGTATTTGCAGCCAGAGGTGAATATTATTCCGACAAGAATGGAGTCATCATATCATCTGATACGCCTAATGGATTTCGGACGTTTGGTTATTCCCTGAATGCGGATTACTATATCTTGCCTAATCTGGTTTGGCGGACAGAAGTCAAAAATCTGAATAGTAAAGATACTATCTTTTTAGACAGGGATAATAAGATGAACAAAAATAATGTTTCTGCAATATCAAGTATTGCCGTTAATTTCTAAATACCCTTATTAATTTTCAAAACTCTTGCCGGTTTATGGACAAGAGTTTTGTACTTTTATTTTATACAAAAAAACTACTTTTAAAACAGATTGTTTTTATATCAAGGATGTAAGAACTAATTTGAAAATCGTACTAAACGATGGATGAGGATAGAAAAAGTGCTGAATATTTTCTCAGTTTGATCAAACAATCGAAAAGAGGTAAATTTAAACTATATATCGGGATGATTGCCGGTGTAGGTAAAACTTACAGGATGTTGCAGGAGGCGCACATTCTTTTGGAGGGAGGTGTAGATATTAAAATCGGCTATATCGAGACCCACAACAGGCAGGAAACTGTAGCATTATTGGATGGAATACCAGTGATTCCCAGAAGGAAAATCTTTTATAAAGGCAAAGAGCTGGAAGAGTTGGATGTACAGGCTGTTATAAATTTACGTCCCGAAGCTGTAATTGTGGATGAACTGGCTCATACAAATATAGAGGGTAGTAAGAACGAAAAACGTTGGCAGGACGTCCTTGAAATACTCGAAGCCGGGATCAATGTTATTAGTGCAGTAAACGTTCAGCACATAGAGGGACTGAATGAGGAAGTAAGAAAAATTACAGGCATAGAAGTAAGTGAACGCATTCCTGATCGAGTTATAGCTATGGCGGATGAAGTTGTGAACATCGATCTGTCTGCCGATGATCTGGTAACCCGGCTTAAAGACGGAAAAATATATCCATCCGATAAGATACAGGCTGCTTTAGCTAATTTCTTTAAGACCGAACACATCCTTCGCTTACGCGAGTTAGCTTTAAAAGAGGTAGCAAGCCATGTATTGAAAAAAGCTGATGATGAAACATTTTCATCCCAGCCTGGACTACATAAAAACTTTATGGCATGTATAGGGAGTAATGGTAAGAAAGCTAACAACATTATCCGAAAGACAGCACGTTTGGCCAGTTATTACAGTGGCGAATGGTATGTCCTGTATGTACAGACTCCAAAGGAAGGAGCCGATAAGATAGCCTTAGACAGCCAGCGAAAACTGATAAACAGTTTCAAAATGGCTATTGAATTGGGTGGGCAGGTTATACAATTAAAGCATAAGAATATACCGGAAGCAATTCTTGAGCAAGCTATTAAGAAAGATGTATCGACTGTTTGTATCGGGATGCCCTACATCAACAGATGGCGCATGCTATTATATGTCTCCACATACAAGAAAATATTAAGAGAATTAAAAAAAGAAGGTATAGACCTAATTATACTGTCATGAAAATAAAGACCAAATTAACATCCGGAGTAGGACTGCTTTTCTGCCTGATTATATTATTGGCAGGTGTTAGTATCTGGTATATCAACGATCTCAGGAGAGATACCCGAAATATACTCATGGCCAATTACAATACACTGGAATACTCCCGTAATATGTTGCTTGCCTTAGATGAGATGAAAACAGATTCGCAAGCCATATCTTCATTTGAAATAAATCTAAAAAAGCAACTGACAAATGAAACAGAAATAGGAGAATCTGACATAACATTGCAGATATCCAATCTTTTCTCTAATTTGAAACACAATACAGAGAATGACAGCCTCAAAATCATAATAAGAAAAGATATTGCAACTCTGATGAAACTCAATATGGATGCGATTGTCCAAAAGAGCCATATAGCAAATAATACCGCAGAGAATGCCATTATCTGGATCATTATAACAGGTGCCTTGTGCTTTCTTATTGCTTTCGCTTTGCTAGTCAAACTACCCGGAAACATTGCAAACCCGATTCTTCAATTAACAGAAAGTATAAAAGAGATCGCAAATCAGAATTACCGGCAACGGTTAAACTATGAAAGTCATAACGAATATGGAGATTTGGCTAAATCTTTCAATACAATGGCTGAAAAATTGGAAGAGTATTCAAACAGCAGGCTAGAAAAAATACTGAGAGAAAAGAAACGGGTGGAAACCCTTATCAATAATATGCATGATCCTGTTATCGGGCTTGATGAGAGTAAATTTATTATTTTCATCAACGATGAAGCCTTGAAAATAACAGGTTTATCCCGCAATGAAATTTTAAATAAACCGGTTCAAGATATTGCCGTTACAAATGATCTGATTCGTACACTTATTGTTGAGCTCATTGATCCTTTAGCAAAAAGAGACGAAGGACCGTTAAAGATCTTTTCTGATGACAAACAATCTTATTTTGAGAAAGAAATTATCCATATAGAAATCAATAAAACAGGAGAAAATATAACAGAACTGATCGGTTATGTTATCCTGTTAAAGAATATCACTATTTTTAAAGAACTAGACTCGGCTAAGACCAACTTTATCGCTACTATATCTCACGAGTTGAAGACTCCGATATCTTCGATAAAGATGAGCACACAATTACTCGAACATAATGAAACAGGAATATTGAACGATGAACAGAAACAGTTAGTGGACGGCATAAAAGAAGACAGTACACGACTTTTACAAATCACTGGAGAACTACTGAATATGTCTCAGGTAGAGACAGGAAATATTCAATTGAATATTCAATCGACAGATCCCGGACTGATAGTCAGATATGCAATTGACACCGTAAAGTTACAAGCAGAGCACAAGAGAATAAAGCTTCAGGTGGATATGGAACCCGATATTCCATTGATTGTGGCTGACGCCGAAAAAACAGCATGGGTTCTTATTAATTTTCTGACTAATGCCATCCGTTATTCAATGGAAGATAGCGACATTGAGGTTTCTTTAAGAAGAGAAAATAAAGGAGCATTATTCTCCGTTAAGGATTTTGGGAAAGGAATTGATTCCAGATATAAGAAAAAAATATTTGAGCGTTATTTCCAAATACCGGGAAGCCTAAAATCGGGATCAGGACTGGGATTGGCCATTAGTAAAGAATTTATTGAAACTCAAGGAGGCACAATAGGTGTAAATAGCAATCCCGGTATGGGAAGTACATTCTTTTTCATTATTCCTTACAGTAAAATCTAAGCTCTCTGTCCCATAAAAAATAATAAAAATGAAAAAGATATTATTAATAGACGATGAAGAAAAACTTCGCAAACTGATGGCCCGTATCATCGAGCTTGAACAGATAGAAGTATTTCAGGCTGAGAATGCAACATCAGGATTGAAGCTATTAGAGAAACAGTATTTTGATGTTATCATTTGTGATGTTAAGCTACCTGATGCTAATGGCGTTGATCTGATCCCTCAAATAAAAAAAATACAGCCGTTGGCTGAAATCATACTTCTGACTGCGTATGGGAACATTCCTGATGGGGTTCAGGCTATAAAGAACGGAGCTTTTGATTATATCACAAAGGGTGACGACAACAATCGCATAATACCTTTGGTGTACAGGGCATTGGAAAAAGTAGAATTATCTAAACGAGTGACCCGACTAGAACAAAAAATAGAGCAAAAATATTCTTTTGATAATATTATAGGGAAATCTATTTCTATTCTTTCTGCTATAGAGATGGGACGTAAAGTAGCACAAACAGATGCTACTGTATTGTTGACAGGAGAAACTGGAACGGGTAAGGAAGTTTTTGCCCAATCGATACATTACGGAAGCTTGCGAAAGAATAAGCCTTTTGTCGCAATTAATTGTTCTGCGTTTAGTAAAGAGCTATTGGAGAGCGAACTGTTCGGGCACAAAGCGGGAGCATTTACAGGAGCTTTAAAAGATAAAAAAGGCCTTTTTGAAGAAGCCCATGAAGGGACTATTTTTCTGGACGAAATCGGAGAAATGGCAATTGATCTTCAAGCCAAAATCCTAAGGGTACTCGAAACCAAAGAGTTTATAAAAATAGGAGAAACCAAATCGCAAAAGATTGATGTAAGGATTATTGCCGCTACAAATCGAATTTTGGAGAAAGAAATTGAGACGGAACATTTCCGCCGCGATTTATTTTATCGTTTGTCTGTTTTTCAGATACATTTACCTCCTCTAAGAGAACGTATTTCTGACATAAAATTGTTTGTTGATGAATTTGTAAATCTGTTTGCAACTAAATCGAATAACAGGATCAATACAATTTCTCCCGATTATTTAAAGTTATTGGAACAAAATAGCTGGAAAGGAAATATAAGGGAATTAAGGAATGTTATTGAGCGTAGTGTGATTCTATCCGATGATGAAACTTTAGGTATCGAAACATTGCCTTTGGAAATACAATATCCAGATACTGATTCACCTGAATTTATAACAACTCTGGCTTTATCAGATATTGAAAGGTTGCATATCAAAAAGATTTTAGATTATACGAAAGGAAATAAAGCAGAGACTGCCCGAATACTCAAAATAGGAATTGCGACGCTATATCGGAAATTAGAAGAATATAAACTATAAGTAGCTTACCTTCTCATATTGAGCTTAAAGCCTATCTTTTTGATAGGCTTTTTTTATTTCTAAAGTTTGAGACATAACACTATTTATCTGATTACTAATATATTGATTTGCTGTTTAAATTCTTGGTATACTGTATGAGTAATTATCATCAAAAGAGTAGTTACATCAAAAGTGCCAATATGAAAAAGAATCATTATAATTTCAATATTTGGGATATTGTAATAGCAATTGTAATATATTTCTGGCTAATGGCTACAATATATATTATTTATTGTAGACTGACAGAGAATAAAGAAATAAGTGAACAGGTGTCAAATTATCGAACAAAATAAGAATATGAATTCTAAGAAAAGAATAGATATAAAGAAACTAAGAAAAGTTATCAAAAGAATTAATCTAGTAAAGTCTACACCTGTCTGGTTGGGTTTTCTGATTATAGTTATAATCATAGGTTTGATTGAGACATTCTAAGATTAAGTAATTTTATAGTGTTGTCAAATTTATATTTCTACCTTTTTATCAATAAAATAGCATCCCCAAGATATTTTACAACTTAGGGATGATAAGGATAATTTATATGGAATATTCAATTCAAATTTTTAAAAGATGATTTTCCTGTGTTAGCATTGAATATTATGAGCATTTCAGATTTAGCCTTTGCTCTACCGTATTCACAAAGATTATTGAATACCCATTCCCGAAAAGCTTTAGTATATATGGATTGAATACGAAAGCTCAAGAAAATAATAGCTTCTAAATTATAGTAAATGCGAATATATTCTTCTTTCTCCTTTCGGATGTATCTGTATTCTTTTGTCACATCTACTTCTTTCAATAAACTATCCCTAAAAATAGCCTTTAGATTCTTGCTGATTGTCGGGGTATAAACCCCAAACAGATCAGTGATTTCATTTACTGTCATCCAAACTGTACCATCTACAATTTTTACTTCAATGATTGGTCTGTCGGTACCTATATTTGTAAACTTTATATATCCTGTTTTCATAAACTCAACTAGGTTAAACAATAGCACTTTTTGATTCGTAAGTTTTTAGTTTTCCCGCAATAGCATTCATTTCATTGGCTATCTTGTTATTAGTTATCCGGGCATATATTTGCGTTGTCTGGATTTTTGTATACTCCAGCATTTTCGATACAGGCTTGATCGGAATACCCAACGATAAAAACGTCGTTACAAATGTATGACGGCCGCAATGATAGGTGAGGTGCTTCTCAATACCGCACAAATCGGAAATTTCCTTCAGATAGCAGCATTCTTAATGTTCCTGTCTCTTTATCAGTGGATTACAAAGGGTGAATTTAGGAGAGGTAACAATTTGGTAATGGTTCTTTTGATTAGCATTTGCGTAAATTTTCATACCCAAAATAACTTCTTACAAACTTACTCAAAAAAGTAATCATTTGTGAATTTTTCTTGTGAAATAAAATGTCCCATGAGTGAGATTTAATCTCTCTTATCTCTCTATAGGTATCTCAATCTTAAATATAGTCCCCATATTTATAACAGAATCTACTTTTATTTTGCCTTTATGAATTTTAACAACCTTCTCCACGAGAGCCAGCCCAATACCATTACCATCTACAAATTCTTTGTTTTTCCCTCTGTAGAAAGGCTTAAAAATATTTTTTAATTCTTCCCGATTGATGCCAACTCCTGTATCAGTAAAATTGATATCAATAACTTCATTTTCAAAAAACATTGATACAATAGAAGTTTTGTTTTCAGAAAACTTACAATTATTTTCCATCAAATTTATAAATGCAGTTTTTAGTAAATATGCATTTCCCAGAATAATTAATTCAGTGTCGTCTTCGCCCGACTGCATAAATTGAATATCAATCCTATATTCTGGGTTTGCTTTCAAAACATCTGTGCGGGCATCCAATACTATTTCATCAATGCGCACTTTACTCATTGAAATTTTATTTTCATTGTAACCCGTTTTCGCTAAGTCCAAGAGGCCATTTACAAGTTTTATCAAACGAATTGCATCGTGTTTCGAATTCCGAAGTGTGTCAATATATTCTTCTATGGTACGTTCTTTTAGCAATGCAAAGTCAATTTCTCCGACCAAAGTTGCCAACGGTGTACGTAATTCATGAGAAGTGTTACTAACAAACATTTTTTGCGATTCGAAAGAAGATTCTATTATATCCAAAGCTTTGTTAAATGAGGCGGCTAATTCTCCAAACTCATCATGATCGCTATATCCTAAGATACGTAAATTTAGGTTGTTGGCTGTGATATTTTTCATCTTCCCCGAAATATCAGATACAGGTTTCAAGGCTCTTCGGGCTAGAAAATAACCAAGAATAAACGATATCAATATGGATACAATAGTAAGAGTAACGAGATTGATAATCAGTTTATGTAGTTTATTATAACCATAACCATCATAAGCTGCTGCTGTGACCACATAATGAGAGTTGTTATGATTAAATAGAAAACCTACTGCCTGATATTTTCCAACATAGAATTTAGTATTCTTTTTATTTTCGACAATATTCTGAATCAGTTCGGGAGTTTCTTTTACAATGTCAATATCTTTTGCGTCATGATAGAGCAGGTCTGCTGCAATGTCATAAATGGCAACCTCTACCTCATCAATATATTCGATATTATTTTTATAAATAGAATGCATCGCTTCAGGGCTGGCTTTGGCTTCGAAAAATAAGTTGGCTTTGGACACACCCTCCCGATAGAGATTGTCATAAAACTCGACCTCCCTGTCATGTACAGTTACCAGATAGATGACGGTTGCAAAAATAGCCATCAGTATGGCTGTTACAATCGAGTAACGGAGTGCTATTTTGGTCTTTATTTTCATTTCTCTATTTTAAGTATAAATCCAACTCCTGGATTTGTATGAATAAGTTTGTTGTCGAACTCTTTATCTATTTTTCGTCTTAAATAATTGATGTAAACGTCTATAAAATTAGTTCCGGTATCGAAGTGTGTATCCCAAACTATTTCGGCTATTTCGGCTCGCGGTAATACTCTTTCCGGATTTTCCATCAGGTACTTCAGTAAGCTAAATTCTTTAGGGGTGAGTCTTATCTCTTTGCCCGACCGGGATACTGTGCGGGTATTGACGTGCATACATAAATCATGGTACTTTAGTTCGTCGGGTACTTTATTTTCAGGATGATTGCTGTTTCTCTTTAATAAGACATTAATGCGTGCATTCAGTTCTCTTAAATCGAATGGCTTGACCATATAATCATCTGCTCCCGCATCAAAACCATCCAGTTTGTCATCGGTAGCTCCTAAAGCTGTGAGCATAATTATTGGTACATGGAGGTACTTCTCTTTCACAAACCTTGTAATTTCAAATCCATTGTGATGTGGAAGAATAATATCCGTAATAATCAGATCATACAGGTTAGAGCTGATAAGACGTTTTCCAGTATCACCATCAAATGCAAGGGTAACCTCAAAGCCGAACTCGGATAAACCCTTACCCAAGAGCTCGGCTATTCTTTTTTCATCTTCAATAACAAGTATTTTTTTCATATCTCGCTGATTCTGTTGGAACAAAGATACCTAAAATTTAAAAATCAATATCCCATATGCCACACGCTTTTTGAAGTGCAACTAACGATGATGCATATCCTTTCATCGTTTCCAAATACAGTTCCTGTACTTCATTATATGTGCGCTGAGCTATAAGAACATCAGTGATGTTACTCTCGCCCCTCTTATATTTATAAACCATGCCGTCAAGAACTTTTTTAGCATCTTCCAATAATCCTGTCTGGTATTGTTCTGATTTCTTCCGGGACGCCTCAAATTGGAAAAAAGCCTGAGATATTTCTGTTTGAATCTGTAATTCTATGTTTTGTTTCTGCACTTTGGTCTGTTCTATGCCATAATCAGCCACCTTTAGAGTTCCTTTATTCAAATTAGAAAACTGGAGAGGAATCGACACTCCTGCCGTTACCGATCTGGATGGCGGAAAAAATCCATGCCAGTCTCTTTCATAGCTGACAGAAAGTCCCAGATCCATTCTTCGCTCGGCTCTAACCAATTTGTACTGGTTAACTGCTACATCTATATTTTTTTTTGCGGCATATAAATCAACGCGGCTAGTCAATCCGATTGTAATTAATTCCGGCAATAAATAATTTCTATCGATATTTTCCCACTTGCCGGAAAGATTCATTAAAGAGAGCGTTGTTTGCCCCATATACTGATTAAGTGTTGCCAATGCCGATTGATATACAGCCTCCTGTTCAAATACTTCATTCAAGAGGGTTGCAGCTTCGAGTTTCGATTGCCGGGCATCAATCTCGGTTATTTCACCCAACTTGAAACGAATACTATCCGACTGGCTCAATTGCAGCATATAATCATAAGAACTCTTTTTTATGTCTAAAAGTTCGCGTTGCTGTATGGCATCCAGATATAAATCTGCCGCCTCGGCTCGCAATTCCTGATAGTAATATTCCAGAGCCAGTTTTTCCAGTTCAGCCTGGCTTTTAGCCAGACGCACCCGAGTACCTCTTTTATTGCCTAACTCAAGGGTATAGCTAAGTCCCATCGAGAAATTTTCATCTGTCCCTTCGAATGTAAGTTCCGGGTCAGGTAAGACTTTTTGAGCAATCACTTCCGCATCGGCAATATTGACATTGTATTTTTCCGTCAGATAGTTCAGGTTATTTTTTCCTACCTGATTCAGATATTCCTGAAAAGATAGGCTTATTATATTTTTTTTCGTTGAATCCTGTGCCCTTGTATAGGACACAAAATTCATTAGGGAAAATAGAACCAGTATGGTTGTATATATTTTATTTGTCTTCATAATTTTTCTCTGTTTTTGATTCTTCGTACTTCTCGGCTTTTCTTTCTATCAGATAATAGAAAGCTGGAAGAGCAAATAGTGTGATGATAGTAGAGAACATAAGCCCGTAGACAATAACTGTAGCAAGAGGGCGTTGAACATCCGAGCCGATGCCGGTGGCTAACGATGCCGGAAGTAATCCCAATATGGCTACCGTTGCGGTCATCAGGATAGGGCGGAATCGGTGACGTGCTCCGTCTTTGACGGCGTTAATCAGGCTGAAACCGTCCCGGCGTAATCCGTTCATGTGCGAAATCATAAGGACTCCGTTTTGGATAGCTACACCGAATAAAGCAATAAATCCTACAGCAGAAGAGACATTAAGTGTCATTCCTCGCACATTGAGAGCCAGCATACCGCCGAATAAGGCTAAAGGAACGATCATCAGCACCAATCCTGCCTGGCGGAATTTACCGAATGCAGCATACAGCAGCATGAACATGATAGCCAGTGCCAATGGCACAATAACACCCAGACGGGAATATGCCCTGTTTTGATTCTCGAATTGCCCTCCCCATTTGATATGATATTTGTCGTGATCATAGCTTACATTTTTCTCGATAGCGATTTGTGCATCCTGCAAGAAAGAAGATAAGTCACGTCCTCGCAGATTAAGCTTCACTGTCAGGTGCCTTTTATTCATTTCGCGGGTAATAGTACTTTCGCCCGTGCTTAGTCTTACATCTGCGACTTGTGACAAAGGAATCTTAGCTCCTGTGGAAGATGTTAGTGTCAGATTTTTGATCTTCTCAGGTGTATCACGGGCACTCTCTATATACTTACAAGTGATGTCGTATACCCGATCGTTTTGATAAAGTTGTGAGATGGCTTTTCCGCCGATGGCTACTTCTATCAGATTGCTTACATCAGCTATGTTTAGTCCATATCGGGCTATTGCATTCCTGTCCATATGTACCTGCAATTGTGGCAGAGGTGGTTCCTGATCAATATCCAGGTCTACTGCTCCATCAACACCTTTGAGTGTTTCGAGAACATCCTCGGCTATCCGTCGGGTTTCTCTGAAATCGTTTCCATACACTTTTACAACTAATTCACTGTGTGCTCCAGCAATTTTATCCATCACTCCGTCTATCATGGGCTGACTAAATCCTACTTTAAAGCCGGGCATACTTTCGTATTCTTCCGCTAATTCCTGTATTAAATCGTCTTTTGTCTTACCTCTTGGCCATTCACTATATGGTTTTATCCCTACCGATACCTCAAAATGCGAAGGAGTAAACGGGTCAGTTCCGTCATCATTCCGTCCGGCCTGTACAGCCACATAAGTAACTTCCGGGTATTTCATCGTACGCTGACGAAGAATATCCGACAGTTCTTTCGATTTTTCCACAGATATTCCCGGCGGTAAGTTTACTTGCAGCCAAATAGACCCTTCATCGAGGGTAGGAAGAAAATCTTTTCCAACATAGGCAGTAAGACCAACGGCAACTACAAATATTGCTACAATCGATACGATTACTTTTTTAGGCTTAGCCAGAATTGAATTGACAGTTTCAGAGTATTTCAGCGTGAGTTTTTCGAGCCATTTGTTGTGATAAATTTTTCTTGGCTTCCGATACAATGCATAACCGATACCCGGAATAAGAAATAATGCAACCAACAGTGCACCTAACAAAGCATATCCGACTGTAAATGCCATAGGGGTAAACAGCTTTCGTTCTACTCTTTCGAATGCAAATAAGGGCAAATAGGCTGTGATAATGATAATTGTAGCAAAAGCGATTGGTTTAGCAACTTCCTTTACTCGTTTGACTATATTATCTTCTTCCAGTTGCAGCTTAGGATGGTCTTCTCGTTTCTTTAAAATTGTTTCCATCATCACGATGGCACCATCAACAATAATCCCAAAATCGATGGCTCCCAGCGAAAGCAGATTTGCAGGAATATCAGTAAAGTGCATCAGAATAAAAGCAATAAGCAGTGAAATAGGAATAGTAAGTGCTACAAGTAGTGCTCCACGCCAGTTTCCCAGAAAAATGATCAGTACAACTACTACAAGGAGCATTCCTTCGAGGAGTGTTCGAGAAACAGTGTGTAGGGTGGTATCTACCAATTCGGTTCTGTCCAGATAGGTGTGTATATGTACATCTTCGGGCAATATTTCATTGTTCAGTTCTTCAACAGCTTCACTGATTCCTTCAAGTACGATAGACGGGTTTTCATGTTTTAAGAGTAAAACGATGCCTGCTACAGTTTCCGAATATTCGCGACTACGGTCTGAGTATCCCTGAATACCCTTTCTTTCCAAGTTTCCGTATTTAACTTTCCCCAAATCATTCAGAAATATTGGAACACCTTTCTCTGAACTGACTACGATATTACCTAAATCTTCAAGGCTCGTAATTTGTCCGATCCCTCGTACAACATATCCTAAATCTCCTCGGTTCAGCACACTGCCCCCCACATTGGAGTTGTTGTTTTCAATAGCGTCCATTACCTCATCGAGGGACAAACTGTATTGCTCTAATTTGTGCGGGTCTATTTCTATTTGGTATTGTGTGGTGATACCGCCAAAATTACTCACATCGGCTACACCCGGAACTTCCTTTATTCGGGGTATAATTACCCAGTTTTGGAGGTCGGTGAGTTCACGCAACGAGTGGTGATCACTTTCTATGATGTAGCGGTAAATCTCGCCTGTGGGAGAAGTCAGCGGATCTAGTCCCGGTAATGCTCCGTATGGTAATTCTACTTCATTAAGACACTCTTGTACACGCTGGCGGCTCCAATAATCTTCGATTCCATCTTCAAAAACAATGGTAATCATCGACAGCCCGAATGTACTCTTGCTACGCATTACATGCATGCCGGGCATGCCGTTCAAGGCTCTTTCGAGGGGTATGGTTATTTGCTGTTCGACCTCTTCGGCAGCCAATCCGGGTACTTGAGTTACTACTTGCGATGTGACATCGGCAATATCGGGATAAGCCTCTACCGATAGTTGTTTCCAGGAATAATATCCGAATACGCATAGTAATACAAACAGGCACAATACTACCCATCTTTTTTGTATTACAGTTAGCATTAAATCTTTTTTCATGATTCGTTATTTTAAATAATATCCGCCTTCGCTGATTATAATATCTTTATTTGACAGCCCTTTGGAAATAATAGCCCTTCCGTTGCGGGTTGCTTCTACTTCTACCGGAATCTTCAAAAATAAATCGGGAGTTTTTTTAACAAATACATAACTGTCTTTTTCTCCTTGTAAAAGTGCGGTCTCGGGTATTTGTATAAAATCCGATGGTTTATTCAAGAAGTAAACTGTTGTGTACATGCCTATCTTCAACAGTCCGTCTTTATTATCGACAAACGACAGCACTTTTATAGCCCGGGTGTCTTCATCCACAGCTTCTTCTACGTGAAAGACTTTTCCTTTAAGGGATTTTTCAGGGTAAGCTGCAATATAAATATCCATATCGTCATCTGCATGGATGAATCGGATATCTTTTTCTTTTACCTGTGCACTTATCCAGACTTGCGACAAATCAGCAATAACGGCAATAGGATCAGAGTCATCTTTTATATATTGTCCCGTTACAATGTTATTTTTTATCACTTCTCCTACTATCGGTGAACGTATGATAAGCGGCTGGCCTAAAGTCATATTTTCGGCATTTACATGGTAGACCTGTAACGCGGAATAAGCATTCTCGTATTCTTTCTCCGCTATTTGTAAAGTACTTAATGCTTCCTCCATTTCTTTCTGCGAGCCGACTCCATTCTTCAGTAGGTCTTCTTTTCGTTTTAATTCATTTTGGGCTAAGTCTTTTTCAGATTTTGCTTGAAAAAATTCTTTTTGTGCAGTTGTGAAATCCGGAGATACGATTTTAAACAAAGGAGTACTAGCCTGCACTTTTTGCCCTATTTTGATGTATGATTTAACAACCCTTCCAGCAAATGGCGGTGCTATATATGCAAACTGTGTGGGGATTGGCTGGACTATTCCTGCGGTTATCACTTCCTTAGAATAAGGAGCAGTTCCTACTTCGGATAGTTTAATCTGTGAAAGTACGGCATCTTCATTTTTAATAAAAACGCTGTCTCCTTTTACCACGAATGAACTATTATCATATTGAGTTTCATTATTTTTGCAGCCTGCAAAATAGATAACAGATACGAATAGTAGTAATTGAAAAGTTTTTCTCTTCATCATGTTTATTTTTAGGATTAATATCGAATGCAAAAGTAAATAGACCTTAATACTTGGTGCTGTTAGACGATTATCAGAAGAAAGGGATTAAGTAACATTAAAGCTATAACCGGTAGTTAATAATTACAGATGTCATAGGTTTCTTAATCCCTGACTATTTTTCTATGTATGGGTGTCTATATTATCTATTTTCCATTTTATAGAGTATATACCGCTTTCCAGTGTAAGGAAAGAGGCTATTTTTTCGATGGTAGCATCTTGCTTACTGAAACTAATAATATCGGCTTCTATGATTGCAGAAGATGAGCTGTCAGCATCGAGGCTACTCAACGATCTCAACATTAAATCGTTGTTATTGCCTATATATTGGACAAACAGCACCCGAATATGGTTTTCCACATCTTCTTTGCAGCAGGCTACAAATTTATAATGATACTCGACCGACTCTTTATCTGCAAACGTCCAGATTCTCATGATCTTATTCGAAACAGGGCGTAAAAAGATATGTACTCCAATAATGAAAGCTGTCCCTATCAATGGTTCATAGATGTATCCAAGTCCGCAAAAAGCACCGATAGCCGCTGTACACCACAAAGTGGCTGCTGTATTAAGCCCTCTGACCGAAGCTCCGTCTTTGAGGATGACACCCGCACCCAAAAAAACTATACCGCTGATAATGTAAGAGGCAATACGCCCCGGAGCATCTCCGCCGATGCGGGAAGCTATCAGCATAAATATGGCAGCACCCAAAGCTACAAGTGTATTGGTGCGAAGGCCGGTTGCACGTTGGCGAAATTGCCGTTCCAGACCGATGCATATTCCTAAAAATAGTGCCAGTGTAATATGAATGATAAATGAGAACATAATTTCTATCTTTTACAACCATTTATGGAATTTATTTATATACCAGTTCTTTACAAACTGTGTCAGGAAGCAGTAGCCTAACAGTATGCCGATCAACCATGGGAAATATGACCAGGGTAAAGGAGTCAGCTTTATAGATGCCCCCAAGGCTGTAAATGGTATGGCAATGCCGATAGCCATAATGGTAAATGTGGTTATCATGACAGGCCAGGAAGCCCGACTTTGTATAAATGGAATCTTGCGGGTACGTATCATGTGAACAATGAGTGTCTGGGAAAGAAGCCCCTCAATGAACCATCCTGACTGGAATAAAGATTGGTCTTCAGGAAGCGTACATTTAAAGACATACCACATCACCAGATATGTCACAATATCAAATATAGAACTGATCGGGCCTATGCATATCATAAAACGTTTCAGGTCGGACGCATTCCATTTCCGTGGTTTTTGCAGATACTCTTTATCGACACTATCAAAAGGAATTGTAACCTGTGAAATATCATATAAAAGGTTTTGTGTCAGGATATGTATAGGTAGCATAGGTAGGAACGGAAAGAATGCACAGGCTCCAAGCACACTGAACATATTTCCAAAGTTGGAGCTTGCCGTCATTTTGATATATTTGGTAATGTTGCCAAAGATTTTACGTCCTTCGATAACCCCTTCTTCAAGTACCATTAAATCTTTCTCCAATAAAATGATATCTGCCGACTCCTTGGCAATATCTACAGCTGTATCGACCGAGATGCCGATATCAGCCTGACGCAATGCAGGTGCATCGTTTATTCCATCGCCCAAAAAGCCTACAGTATTGTTTGTAGCTTGAAGTGCTTCTATTATCCTTGATTTTTGTAAGGGTGTCAGTTTGGCAAAAACATTCGTTTTGATGGCTGCTTTTTCGAGTTCCTCGCTACTCATTTCTTCTATATGGTTTCCCAAAAGAATATTTTCGATGCTGAGTCCCACCTGCTGGCATACATTTTTGTTGATAAGTTCATTGTCTCCCGAAAGAACTTTCACTTCCACTCCATGCTCGTGTAATGCTTTAATAGCTGTCGATGCCGAAGGTTTGGGCGGATCTAAAAAAGCAAGGTAACCTATAAGCACCATCTCCGACTCGTCTTCAACTGCAAAGGAGTTTGATTTACTGACCCAACTTTTCTGTGCCACCCCCAGCACTCTCATTCCTTGTTTGTTGAGGTTAGTCCTGATTTCGAGAAGCTCTTTTCTTATCTTATTGGATACAGGAACCGGAACGCCATCTATTTCAGCAAACATACAAACCGATAAAATTTCTTCAATGGCTCCCTTTGTTATTATCTGCCTTTTTCCTTGCGCATCCTCTACCACTACAGACATTCTGCGACGGTTGAAGTCGAAAGGTATTTCATCTACTTTTTTATATTGTTCGCCCAAATTTCCAAATTTCAATTCATGGCAATGGGCCAAGATTGCTTTATCCATAAGGTTCTTTAATCCGGTCTGAAAGAAGCTATTAAAATAAGCATGCCGTAAAACCCGTTCACTATCTTTCCCGTCTACATCCAGATACCTCTCAAGAACAATCTTATCTTGTGTCAATGTACCTGTCTTATCTGTACAAAGTATGTTCATCGCTCCGAAATTTTGTATCGAGTTCAGATTTTTCACAATCGTTTTATGCTTCGACATCTTTACTGCACCTTTTGCAAGATTGGAGGTAACTATCATCGGAAGCATTTCGGGAGTAAGCCCTACGGCTACCGATAGTGCGAACAAAAAAGCCTCGAACCAGTCACCCTTTGTAAATCCATTGATAAAGAAAACAAAAGGAACCATAACAAGCATAAACCGGATCAGAAGTAAACTGACATTGTTAATGCCTTTGTCAAAACTTGTTTGAGCACGTTTACCCACTATATTTTTAGCAATAGTTCCCATATATGTGGCACTTCCTGTGCTTACCACAATAGCTCGGGCTGATCCGCTTATAACATTAGAACCCATAAAGGCTATATTATTCAACTCAATAACACTTCCTGTTTTAGCCGGATGTTCCCCTAAGGTGTTAGATGTTTTTTCCACAGCATCAGATTCTCCTGTCAACGAAGACTGGCTTACAAATAAGTCTTTTGCAGAAACAATACGCACATCAGCCGGAATCATATCTCCTGCGGAAAGAAAAATGACATCACCCGGAACCAGGTCTACAATGTTTATATTTAAAATGGAATCTGAGCCTTTACGAAAAACAGAAACCTTGTTATTGACCATTTTTTTCAGAGCTTCACTCGCTTTATTGGCTTTCCTCTCCTGATAAAATCGGAGCAATCCGCTTAAAGTGACCATCGTAGTGATAATTATAACAGTCATCCACTCTCTTTCATAAGGATCTGCCAGAATGACATCTATAATAATAGAAATCAGAGCCAGAAACATCAGTATCCCGATAAAAGGATTGATAAAGGCCTTTAGTAAAAGGACAAACCATTTATTATTGGCCTCTACTATAATTTCGTTCGAACCAAACTCTTTTAATCGGTTAACTGCTTCTGCCGAATAGAGTCCTTCCTGGCGCGAGTTAAGAAACGAATAAACTTGATCTTTGGATTGTGATGCAGCAAGAAATAATTTTTCGCTATTGAAAGCGAATTCTGTATTTTTCTTTTTTAGTTTTCCCAAAAATTTCATCGCTATAGTATTTTATAGATCTTTAATTTTCGGACAAAGGTATCTCTACCAAATACGAAAGGCTATTAGAAAATTATTAGAAAATGGTAAGAAGCTATTAGAAAACTATTATAAAAGAGAGGTGAGAGATTTCTATGAGAATGAATAATTTGTAAATTGAAAAAAATACTTTATCTGAAATAGTCACGATTTAATCTGACAGTTACCAATAAAAACAGTAACATTATAAAAAGATTAAATTGTGACTACTTCAAATTAAGATCTCTTTTAGCATATCTCCTTTCTATAGCTTTATTTTATATACTCCGCAATATTCTAGAAAATAGATTCATATAATTTTCTTTACTGTCTTTCTGCCGAAGAAATGTCTAACCGCCTAATAGAAGTTCTCTATCGAGATCTAAAAATGGTATATACAGTTTATTCTAAGGCCTTCAAGCGTACTTAATGTACTCTTAAATCAACTCTTATAGCAGATAATTTCATTTCTGTATAATTCATTATGGGACTCATGCACTATTTTGAGTTTCTGTTTTACTTTGGGTTTAATCAAAATAAGTGGAGTAAATTCCTCTTCTTCTGATTTTAATCCTAGTATTTTCTTCTCTAAACACTCTTCCGCTAATAACTTTTCAATTTTATCATATTTTTAATCCTCTGAAATCCAATGATATTAAATTTTATTCTAAAAAAACTGCTCAAAGCTATTGCAGGATTCAAATCCTTGTCATATCTTTGCATCGCATTTGAGAGGGAATGCTGCTAATAAAAAAGCAAAACAAAATGGTGTGGTAGTTCAGCTGGTTAGAATACCTGCCTGTCACGCAGGGGGTCGCGGGTTCGAGTCCCGTCCATACCGCCAATAAGATTTACAAATCGACGAAAAGTCCTGAAATTCAGCAGAATTCAGGACTTTTTTGTTTTCAGACCCTAGCAGAAAATCCCATTAAGAAGCAGTCAAAAAAGGCTTAGCCGTGGGACTTAAAAAACGAAAGAAAATATCCCACTTTCACAGTAGCTTATTCTTTATAATTCAATATTTTACATATCAACAAAATGGGATTTTAGTAGTAATTTTGTTAATGTAAAAATGAATGAATCATGGGATTTAAGAAAAGTACATTCAATGTGAACTTTCTACTCAGGAAGCACAAGTTATTAAGAAATGGGGAAGCTCCTATCTGTATGCGTATCACTGTCAACAATCGGGCAGTAGATATCTCTATCAAAAGAAGTGTATCTGTTGACCATTGGAATCAG
Organism: Dysgonomonas gadei ATCC BAA-286; assembly: GCF_000213555.1. Lineage (GTDB taxonomy): Bacteria > Bacteroidota > Bacteroidia > Bacteroidales > Dysgonomonadaceae > Dysgonomonas > Dysgonomonas gadei. Next base: position 4,231 of record NZ_GL891982.1, on the reverse strand, counting down.
CCAAGAGAATCTTGTACATCTTCGGGAAAAGTCGGAACGGAAATCAATCGTTATATCGATACGATGCGAGCAAAAATTCTGAAAATACATCGGGAATTAGAAATTGATGGTAAACGAGTAACAGCAGATGCTATCCGAGATAAGCTATATGGTCGGGATGAATCACAGAAAACACTTATTGAAATCTATTCGGAGCATAATAAGCGATGTCGTGCGTTAGTTGGAAAGGATTTCTCTATATCTACTGTCGAAAAGTTTGAGACGTCTTTAAAAGCTCTCAAAGCCTATATTAAACACACCTATAAGAAAGATGATATATTGTTGAGAGAGGTTGATCGCATATTCATTCAAAATTTAGAATTCTACCTGAAGACTGAGAGAAATATGCAACACAACTCAGCTTTAAAGCATTTAAAGAGTCTGAAAAAGGTTATCCGAATTGCTCTAGCCAACGAATGGATAAAGAAAGATCCTTTTGTGGGAATTCAATTTAAGCATGACCAAGTTAGTGTTGAGTTTTTATCACAAGAAGAATTAGACATACTGATAAAAAAAGAATTCACTATCAAAAGGCTAGAAGTTGTTAGAGATATCTTCATCTTCTGTGCATTTACAGGATTGGCTTTTGTTGATGTAAAGCATCTTAGACCAGAACATCTGTTGAAAGATAATAATGATGCCCTATGGATTCGCAAGCCTCGTGAGAAAACAGGTAATATGTGTAATGTGCCTGTTCTGAGTTCAGCTAAAGTAATCATTGATAGATATAAAGATCATCCTTTGTGCTTAAAAAATGGAGTTTTATTACCTGTTCTGACAAATCAAAAGATGAATTCTTACTTGAAAGAAATCGCTGATCTGTGCGGTATTACGAAGAGACTTACGACTCACGTAGCCCGCCATACGGCGGCTACGGTAGTGTTTTTAGCCAATAATGTATCGTTGGAAAATGTGTCTAAAATACTGGGACATTCTAGCACGAAGATGACCCAACACTATGCTAAAGTCTTGGATAGTTCTATATTAAGAGACATGCAACAAGTGGAAGCGAAGTTTGGTTAAACATATTTGTATTAGCTAGATACAAGAAAAGCGAGTTTTTAAGCTCGCTTTTCTATTTTCATTTAGTCTTCTCTCCACGACTTTTCGTAATTATCCTCTAACAATTTGAGAATATCCGACTGTCGATAAAGAATCTTGCCCGAGATCTGAATATAACCGACAGTCCCATTATCTCGCCAATCTTGAAGAGATCGGATACTGATATTCAGAAGTTTGCTAACATCGTTATTGGTCAAATACTTCTCTCCATTCAAATGTGGAGTTCTGTTTGTTAATGCGACTTTGATAGAATCTAGGGATTCATCCAACACGCTAAGAAAAGAAACAATCTCGTCCGACTTTTTATTTAATATTTCCATAGACCTTTATTTATTAGTTTCGCATATAGTCTCCTAAAGAAGATAATGTTAGCAAATCAGTCTTTCTGTCATATGTAACATTCACTCTTTTGAGATCATAAAAGATATAATAACCAATCTCATCAGCTAGAATTTCATAAGTGGCAGGCTGTGCTTGTTGGGTCGTTTCATTTATATGAATTATACTCAACAAATAGCCTTTATCATTTTTATAAATCATCACAGTTGGATGTAGATTTACACTCTCCCAATTACCAATAAAAACATCCAAATTGAACAGCATTTCTTCTTTCATGGCTTACTCGGTTTTTGGATTAATGAATCTTTCAAAAGTTTCTGAACATCAGATACTTTGTAGTAGCATTTATTGTTGATTTGAGAGAATGATAGTTTACCACAGTTACGATAATATTGTAAACTACGCTTCGAAATACTCAGTAGTTCGCATACATCTTGGTTGTCGAGCCATTTATCTTTTGGCTGTTCATTTGTACAAAGCTTTTTGATCTGCTTGGCAAAAAGTATGAGCCGATCTTTTATAAGCTCAAAAGTTTGTCTTTCTATTGCTATAATTTCCATATCAAATATTCTTTTAATTTTTACTTAAACTATTATCATTGCAATGATTTACCTGCAAATAAATAAAGAATATTGACTGGTTTGGAGAAATGAGGTGTAAAGGCAGTAGGTGGTAGAGAATGTCCTTTTTATTGTTTAAATATATTCATCTAGTTTAAAATCAATAGAATGAGCATAAGCATTCAGATCTATCGCAGGAATAGTCCCTATTGCTTGTTGTAAATAACGAGTCAATTGTAAGAAAAAAGAAACAAGAGCATATTGAGAACTGCTAAATATTATTTTCTGAACTTTTCGTTCAGAGTAATATCTGCGAAATTCATCCATTTGACCAAAATCGTTTTCATCTCCAACAGCTTTAGGATTTAGATAATCTATAATAAAACAGCCATAATCTACAATACACCCCATTTCCATACTTTCTAGAGCCTTTAGATTTTTAAGATGTTTTTCTAGTGTTTCATTGTTTTCCGTTGTAAAACTATTAGATATAGTTAATATTCCGCCTAAAATCTTTATAAATCCTCTCGGAGAACATTTTCGTCCACCATTGATAAATGTAGTAGCGGTTCTATGCAACGCTCTAACACTGGCTATTTTCTCTCCTGCATACTCAATATAACCTTTATTAATTTCTGGCTTTACTTCAAAAACAGCATAAATTCCTTCAGCTGGAACATATTTTATACCATTCTGATTAAATACGAAAGGAGTAAATTGTTCGTCATAAATAACTAAATCCATTTGGTGACTAATATTACCAAGTGAATCTATTACTATTGCTTTATCAACGGAATATTTATTAGGTAGATATTTTCTAAGCCATTCTATCCAAACATTTTCAATAGAATCTCCTTTTGTACCAGGATGATCTATAAACAAACGATTAGTACTTAGTTCGGCTAACATTTGTTTTTGCAGGCTTTCAAAAAGGAGCATTAATCTTTCTTTATTTTCAGTAGGAGTCTCATTCATATTTATATAATTTATTATTTACAGAAACATAAAAAGCAAAAGATGTTATTTTAATATTATACCCTATTATAAGCATTATTGGATTTTCTATTGGTGTTGATTTATCTTCTGCTATCTTATTCAGTGCTATTTTATCTGATATGCTTGGATAAGGTAGTCCATTTGGATGTGTATGCCACTCTCCAATATAATATTGTGAAGGCTCTTTTTTATATAGCTCTATAAAAACATTCTCTAAACCATCAGGCTTTCTTTCAAAACTGGTAGACGTGTTTTTATATTTTATAGGTAAAACATAATCTGTGATATAAACAGTCTTGAAAGTATCATTATAGTATCCAACAAGAAAACCTCCATATTCTTTAGGTAAATATTTCTCTCCAGTCTTGCTTAATTCATCTATCAAAGTTTCCTCCACTTCAATAAAAACATCTAATTCATGATTATGTAGTCTCAATATTCTTTCAGTTTGATTTCAATATTATTACTCTCATCTATTTCTAATGTGAAATTATTGAGGGGGAATCCTTTTTCCATCTTATAATTCAGCTGCTTAACAGCATATTGAACAAGTGTTTGAATGTCGTTATAAGAAGCCTTAAATGTTGGACTCCAACAACCTGTTGGGTTATACATATCAGAAGTATCATTATCAAGAATACTTTGATATTGATTCATTACCCATCTATAGCTTTTAGGAGTACAAGCACATACTAACGCTTTCGATTTATTTGTAATTGAAATAGTTATTATATTGGGAAGTTCTAATTTATCTAAAATATGCATTAGTCCTGTATAATATAATTGAAAAGTAGTCCACTAAAATAATTTAAAAGTATACCACCAGTTAAGTAAAATGTGTGAGAGCATCTAATAAAGCTCTACATTTTACTAACAAATATTAACATTATAAATTCCTTTGTGTATTAACCAACACAGAGGCTAAAATGATAACAATGGTGGAAAAACAAACAATTATTCACATGTACCGCACGGTTGGGTACAGTAAACGGGCTATAGCCAGGGAGTTGGATGTCAGCCGTAAGACCGTTCATAAAGTCATAGCCGAGTATGAAGCCGCATTAAACTGTGATGATCCTGAATCCTCTCTGGAATCGGTATTAACAATCCCCCCCATTATAACAGTTCCCGGCGAGGCCGCCGTGTTATTGTCGGTAGCCTGAAAGATTTAATAGACGACTGTTTAGAGAAGAACGCTCGTAAACGTGCTATGGGCCTGAAGAAGCAGTGTATGC
>NZ_GL891981.1:110820-467011 GCF_000213555.1 Dysgonomonas gadei ATCC BAA-286 | reverse complement strand
AGCTTGCCTGGAGGGCTATACGGTCTTTTTTACTTCCGTACCGCGACTGCTTACACAAATCAGGGAATGCAGGTCTCAAAAAAGTCTCAGGCAGCTTGAAATGCGCTTCCAGAGATACGATATGGTCATCTGTGACGAGTTTGGATATGTCTCTTGTGATAAGGAAGGAGGAGAACTGCTCTTTAACCATCTGTCCCTAAGAGCCGGTAAGAGGTCTACAATCATTACAACAAATCTTGCTTTTGACAGATGGGGGGAAATAGTAAAGGATAAAGTTCTCGTGGCTGCCATGGTAGACAGACTCACGCATAAAGCATATCTTATCAATATGAATGGACAATCTTACAGAGTTAAAGAAACTAAAAAAATGTTACAATCTAATGAGGAATAAATATCTTTAACCAATCTCGTCCGAGACACTTAGTGGTATACTTTTCAATTACTAAGTGGACTACTTTTCAATTATATTATACACCTCACAGGAATTACAAGACAAAGTTCTGAAAAGAATAAGCGAAGCATTTAGCCAACATGCAGGAGTGATTAATAACCAATCCAAACAAATCAACTCCCTTTCCCAAATTCAACAAAGGGATAACAAAAAACTCTTGCAACTGATTTCCCTTTATTCGGAACTGGCAACGTGCGGAGTAATGGACGGCAAACGGAAAGAAAATTTGAAAGCCGAAATAATAAAGCTGATAAACGAGCCATGAATATAGATTTTCCACCACCGTCAAAAGGAACATATAACAACGCAGGCAGTAGCCGAAGGTTATGCAATTATCTCGAACATGAGGATATGGAACGCATGGAGCAGGGAATCTATACGGAAGGTTTTTTCAACCTGGCAGATGATGATGTTTACAAATCACAGGTCATAAAAGATATAGACAAGAATATCGGTCAGCTACTAAAAACGAATGCCAAGTTTTACGCCATCCATGTCAGCCCATCGGAAAATGAACTTCGGGCAATGGGAAATACCGAACAGGAACAAGCCGAAGCCATGAAACGCTATATCCGAGAAGTAGTTGTTCCCGAATATGCCAAGAACTTCAATAAAGGACTATCGGCAGAAGATATTAAGTTTTACGGCAAAATACATTTCAGTCGGGACAGGTCAAGCAACGAACTGAATATGCACTGCCACTTGATTGTAAGCCGAAAAGACCAATCCAATAAAGTCAAGATAAGTCCACTCACGAATCACAAGAATACCAAAAAAGGAACGGTTAAAGGCGGTTTCGATAGAAAGAACCTGTTCCAACAGGCAGAGCAGGGATTTGATAAGTTATTTAACTACGATAGACAGATAACCGAAACCTTTGAATATTGCAACACGATGAAGAACGGCGGTATCTCCGACCAACTCGATATGCAGGAAAAACAGATTACTGATGAAAGAAAAAAGACAGATGTGCAGATAGACAATGATGCCGACAAGATTGAAAACAAGTTTGCAAATTCTCAAATTACCAATTCTGAAAATAACCTTTCAAATTTGATTGAAGACAAGCAGGAAAACAAACAATCTTTAAATCTTCCCGATTTGGGACTATCCTCCGCATTGGGATTGCTTACACCTGATGTCAACAAGCAAGAGGAAGAACAAAGCCCGATGAAAAGAAAAAAGAAGAAGCCTAAAAAAAGAATCAGGCGGTAGTGTGATTGTTCCCGAAGTTATTTCCCGCGCCTATGTCGGTTATTTCCCGCTCATGCTTCCCAGCCGTTTGGAAGGCGGAAGCACGCGGGAATAACCAACGGCACGAGAATAACTTCTACCGTCTGCTCGCTTGGGGAACGAAACAATAAAAAGTTGAAAACTAAAAGTTAAGCCTATTGGTAGTCTAAGCGCAAATCAATATATTTGCAAAACACATCAAGAATATAGCAAATGGAATTGAATAGATTAAAAGTTGTACTTGTAGAGCAAAAGAAGACTGGCAAGTGGCTTGCTGAAACATTGGGAAAGAATGAAGCTACAGTTTCTCGTTGGTGTGCAAATGTGTCTCAACCATCACTTGAGACACTATTTGCAATTGCGAAAGCGTTGGATGTGGATATGAGAGAGCTATTGGTAAGAATAAATAAAAATTAAGACATGGCAGGAAGAGCGGCTACGGAAACAATTGCTGGGTATATCTATCAATTTGATTATACAATCAAAAACATATTGGGATTGACAAATGATAATGATTCTATAACCATAGAAAACATTGAAGATGTTGACGTACATTCTTGCACTGAAAATATAACTGTCCAATGTAAATATTATGCAGGAACAGAATACAATCACTCAGTAATAGCAAAGCCAATTCGTTTGATGTTAAATCACTATTACAGTGTAAAAAATGGGACAGATTTTCGGATTAATTATAAAATATATGGTTATTATAATTCTGGTCAGAACAAACTAACATTACCTATTACTATAGATTTTTTAAAAACACATTTTCTTACATACAAGAAAGATAAGATAACTAAAAAACATTATGAGGAATTAGGGTTAGATGATACCGATTTGACAGATTTTCTATCATTACTTACTGTAGATATACATGCAGAAAAAGACACAATCCAATATGGTAATATTATTTCATCTTTGATGTCATTGTTCAATTGTGACGATTTTGAAGCTGAACATTATTTTTACAACAATGCATTGAGGCTAATAAGTCATAAAGCAAAAAATAGTGATGTAAATTTGCGTTACTTAACAAAGGGAGAGTTTATCGCTCAAATAAATAGAAAAGAGATTTTATTTCACAAGTGGTTTCTGCAACTTAAAAGAGGAGATAAAGCTCATTACAAATCTTTAAGAGAAAAATATTTCACCATACTTAACATTCCCCCTTATGAGCGTTTCTTTTTAATTGCGCCTGAAGCTAATTTTTCAAAGAGTGAGTTAAAAGACTTACTTTTAACAATATCTCGTAAATGGTCAAAGTTGTCGCAAAGAACTCTTAACCCGTTTTGTCCTTATGTTTATATTCATAATATCACAGAAAGTGACATGATTGAATTGAAGACAGAGTTTCAAAAAGACAATTTCCAATTTGTTGATGGATACAGCTTCAAAGGTGCTTCATTTTGTTTGAATAATATACGCCAAGAAGCAAACTATACAAATAAAATAAGTCTTAGAATAATAGATTCCCTTGAAAATTTAGAATTTATACTCAATGAGCGTGGTAAGACAAAAGAAATATATCAATTTTATTTTTCAACTCCTTTCTTTGATCCCACAAATCCGCTTATAAAACATATAAAGATTCAATATGAAAAAATAGATACAATTAAAGAAATCATATAACAAATAGCACACTATGGCAGAAAACATCATCAATGCAGAAGTGATCTCTGTATATCCAAACAAAATAAAAATCTTAGTAGATGACTTAGAGTCTTTTAAGATTGATGGAGAAGAACTAAAAGTGGGTTCGTATTTAAGAATTGCAGATAATGAAAATGCAATTTTAATAGCAATAATAGAAAACTTCTCAATTGAAGTTGGAGTTGATAAAGATGATAAGCCAACAAGAAAGTATCTTGTTGAAGCTAATCCTTTAGGGATTTTGCGAGGAGATGAGTTTCAAAGGGGGGGTGATTCTATTGCAATCCCTCCTAAAAAAGTTGAACCCGCAACAGCAGAAGAGATATCCAAAATTTATACGCAATCAACAGAAGAGTCAGAAAAATTCATATTCTCTTCTTTATCTAGTAACCATTCAATAAAAGTACCTGTTAATGGCACAAAATTTTTCAATAAACATATTGCAATTGTAGGCTCTACAGGCTCCGGAAAATCACATACTGTTACAAAAATAATACAAAAGGCAGTAGAAGGAAAAAGCGGAGATTTCTCTCTAAATAATTCTCATATCATTATATTTGATATCCACTCAGAGTATAAATCAGCATTTCCCAATGCGAACTATATTGATATTAGTAACCTTGTTTTGCCATATTGGTTACTTAATAGCGATGAGCTTCAAGAAATGTTTATAGATACAGAAGCAAATGACCACAATCAACGGTATATATTCAAAGAATCTGTAGTGGATAATCGAAAAAAGTATTTTAAAGGAAGTGCTGAGGAGAAAAGTAAAATTCATTATGATTCTGCTCTTTATTTCGACATTAATGAAATATTAAAATATGCTCAAGACAAAAATAGTGAAATAATTGAAACCGGAGAAGTATATGCTTCTGGAGAAAAAAAAGGACAACCTAAAACAACTCAAGGAAGCTTATATGGAAAATTGACGAACTTTGTCAATAGATTAGAGAATAAAACTAATGACAGAAGAATGAATTTCTTATTAGGAGAAGATTCTAAAAAAATAACTTTTGAAGAGACATTACAGCAACTGATGGGATATACCACTACTGGTCAGTCAAATGTAACAATTATAGATTTAAGTGGCGTTCCTTTTGAGGTTTTAAGTATTACTGTATCTCTTATTTCTAGAATAATTTTTGAATACGGATATTTTTATAAAAGATTGAGGTGTTCAAAAGATTCAAATGAGAAAATTAACAATGACATCCCTATTTTACTTGTTTTTGAGGAAGCACATAAGTATGTTCCAAATAGCGAACTGTCAAAATATAGAGCTTCTAAAACTTCAATAGAAAGAATTGCAAAAGAAGGTCGAAAATATGGTGTTACCTTACTTTTAGCAAGTCAAAGACCTTCCGAAATCTCTGAAACAATTTTCTCTCAGTGTAATAATTTTATTGCCATGAGGCTTACAAATCCAAATGACCAAAATTATGTAAAAAAGTTGCTTCCAGACACATTAGGTAACATTATTGACGAATTACCAACTCTCAAAGCAGGGGAAGCCTTACTGATGGGAGAATCTGTCGTTTTACCCTCTATTGTACAAATCGAAAAATGTGATTTAGCCCCATCGTCAAATGACATTCCTTATTGGAAATTATGGAAAGAGGAATGGAAAAATATCGATTTTAATGAGTTGAAAATAGAGTGGTATAAATAAAGCGAATACACTTTATAAATGTACTGTAGCAAATGAATCCAGAAACCAATCGTATAGAATACAAACAACAACTCACTGATGATTTAGAAAAAGAAGCAGTTGCTTTTCTGAATTATAAAGAAGGTGGCGTTATTTATATCGGAATCGACAAAACAGGAAAAGCTGTTGGCGTTTCTGATATTGATAGCGATATGCTCAAAATCAAAGACCGCTTGAAAAATAATATCATGCCGTCTTGCATGGGTTTGTTTGATGTATCGGTTGAGAATGTCGACTCCAAAGATATCATTAAGATTACCCTTGCCAGTGGGACGGAGAAGCCATACTATATCAAGAAGCTTGGAATGTCAGAGAAAGGATGTTATATCCGGACTGGAACTGCCGCGGAGCCAATGACAGCACGACAAATCGAATATCTTTTTTCAAAACGTGTCCGTAACTCTTTAGGTCGGATACAATCGCCACGTCAAGACCTAACTTTTGCACAATTGAAGATTTATTATGAAGCTGCGGGTAAAACGTTGAACGAACAATTTGCAAAAAGTCTGGAACTGTTAACAGATGAAGGAAAATTCAATTATATTGCCTACCTGATGGCTGATTCAAATGGAATGTCGATGAAGGTAGCTAAATACAATGGCAAAGATCGTGTTCATCTGTCTGAAAACTATGAGTATGGCTATTGTTCTTTAGTGAAAGCCACCAAACAAATGTTGGACAAAGTCGAATTGGAAAATAAGACTTTTGCCAGAATAACCCCAAAAGAACGTATTGAAACTCGACTTTGGGACATGATTGCTTTGCGTGAAGCCATCATTAACTCTATTGTACATAACGATTACACACGAGAAGTTCCACCAAAGATTGAGTTCTTCGACGACCGTATTGAAATTACTTCTTATGGAGAGTTACCCGATGGTTTGTCTGAGAAAGATTTCTTTGAAGGAATCTCCATGCCTCGAAACAAAGAGATTATGCGCATTTTCAAAGACTTGGAATTGGTAGAACAGCTCGGTTCGGGTGTTCCTCGTATTTTGCAGTCATACGGAAGAGAATGTTTCCGTTTTCTGGATAACTTCATACGCATGACTTTTCCGGCATCAAAACAAGTCACCGAACAAGTCACCGAACAAGTCACCGAACAAGTCACCGAACAAGTCAAAAGGTTAGTTAAAGAATTAGGAAGTGATGTAAAAACGACTAATGAATTAATGCTAGATTTAGAACTAAAGCACAGACCTACATTTTTGTATGATTACTTAAAGCCGGCATTGGAACAAGGATTTGTCGAAATGACTATTCCCGACAAGCCGAATAGTCGACTACAGAAATACCGTTTAACAATCTTGGGAAAACAATTAAAAGAAAAGCTGTAATGCTATCTCATGAGACATAAATCTATTCAAATCCTTATTCTGGGAGGGAATTAAGGAGCCAAATAGATATTATTTATTATTATAAACTAAGAAAACACTCATGAATAAGGCTACAAAGAAAATAAAAACGTGGAAAAACGGAGAGGGAAATTTATGTTTTAGCTATGATATGCGTCAACCAATGGAGAAGCCATGGATAATTGTAATTATTGGAGTTTTCTTTTTTTGTGTGGTAACTGGCGAGTATCTGCACGTTGGCTCTACCTACAGTTTGTCCCCTCTGATACTCTTATTTATGTTCATCTTTTTGTATTGGGCTTTTTATCCATGTAAAAGTAATGAAGTGATAGAGGAGATGATGATGAACAAGAATGTAGACTTACGTTTGCATAATGAATTAAAGAAGTTTGATAATGATGTTTATGAAGTGAGACGTAAGTTTTATCAAGATTCAAAGGGTACATACGGTATTGTAACTGGCACTTATATGTTAGTGTTATTGTCGAATGACGAAGTTCTAGAATATGAACTGAAATATCATAAACCTACAGAAACAGAGAGTGCATATTTCGAATTTCTAAAAAGACCTGTAAAATGCATTAATACTAAACATAGAAAGGCTATAGAGACAACAACTATAGCCAAACTATGGGCAAAAATTAAAATACCTGAGAGAGTAATTTTTTTATTGATCATATTTGTAATTATTGGTATAAGTGCTGGGCTGGCTTTTCTATACCTATGGTTGATGACTATATTTGAATGGAGAGCCATAGCATTCTTTATCGGATATATAGTTGTTTTTATGGCTTTTCAATCGCTAATTGGCAAAAGTCAAAATAAGATCTTGAAATCATTCAATTTTATTGTTTCGCGGCCAATAGGGATTACTATAATCTGGTTCGAATTGATGTTTCCCGCAATGACAATTTTGATGAGTTATATGTGCTTGGGAGTATATGCATTCGGAATACCTATATTGGTAGTAAAAAGCGTAGATTTCCTGTTTAACCTGAATATGTCATGGGAAACATTGCTCTTCATTATGATTGCTATAGGCTCTATTGTTAGTGTTCATGGAGCGAAACTTATTCATTGGATAATAAAGGAACACTCACCATTGAAGAATTGGGAAAATCATAAATATGAGGCTGTCAAGACAGAATTAGCTCTCTATGTTATCAATAAAAATAATGTGAATTTTCTCATCTATCTGGCTTACTTCGTATACTTGTCTATATCAGGATTTCTGCAGGTACAATATAATGAATCGTTGATAACAACTGATGTTGATGGTGCAATATTGAAAGCTTTTCTTGTTTTTATAGCTTTTTCAAATATGGTCAATAAATCTAAAGATGTTGAGATAAAAGCGAAACCATTACTAAGTAAGATGATAAGGTTAATGACCACCCATGATAAATGAATTTAATTGTTTCAGGATATAATAAGTCTCGAAACAAATAATATGAATGATATTGTTTCAAAAGTTTTCCTTCTGAGATGTATTTGCAAGTGTACAAACAAGTACAACCAAAATATTAAAAATATTCGCAAATAATAATAGATTAATTCTTTATTTTCCTACCTTTGGTCTATCACTTAAAGAGGAAAAATTCTCTTAAAATACACTCTAAAAACGGAGTGAGTAACGAGTGAGTAGAATATAATCATCGATAGTTAAAATACTGACAGCATACGGCTTAGATAGGACACTCCAAATCCGTCAACGCCCACCGAAAGGTGGAAATGTCGAAAGACAAAGAAAGCCAACAAAAGACAAAGAGTCTGATTATCAGTAGATAGTCAGACTTTTTTTATTTCCATGATTGACAAAACAAGACAAAAATTGACATGTTGAGACAACCTATCCGTGGGCAAATCGTGGACAAAATGACCCCAGAAAAACTGTCCACGATTTATAGGATAACTCAATGATTTACATTGTCTTAATATGACAGTTTTTGTCCACTTTCAGGATTCTTAATCTCTTGGTTTCGAGTAATAAATTTGTCGAATTAAAAGAGAAAAGAAATGAAAAGTACTTATCGAGTTCTATTTTTAGTTAGAAAAGCAAGACTTAACAAAGACGGTTTGGCTACAGTTATTGTTCGTGTGACCATTGCCGGAAAATCGGTAGAATTTAATTCAAAAACAGCTGTTAATCCTACCTTATGGAATCCTATTGGACGACTCATGGGAAGGTCAAAAGATGCCAAAGATGCAAATGATGAATTAGATAAAATCCGAGGAGATCTGAAAACTCATTACAATAACCTATATGACCGTGATGGTTATGTAACTCCCGAAAAACTACGTGATTCATATTTGGGTATAGAGATACAGCAATATACCTTAATCATGCTGTACGACAAGAAAGTGGAACAGAAACGAAATCTTGTCGGAAAAGTTATCCGTGATACTACCCTTAGCAAATATACTGCTACCAAAAAGCGAATAGAGGACTTTCTCGAATACCAATATAAAAAGAAAGATATTCCTGTCAGGGATGTAAACTTTCAGTTTGTACTTGACTATGAAACATATCTTCGTTCCAAATGTGATTGCGGACATAATTCTACAGTAAAACATCTGCGATACCTGAAACAGATACTATCAGAGGCATTCAAGAATAGATATATCACAACTGATCTATTTGTAGATTACAGACTCGGATACAAATCTGTCGATAAGGAATATCTCCTGGAGTCAGAAATAAAGAAACTTATGAGTCAAAAATTTGAAGCAAAAAGACTGGAAGAAGTGCGTGACGTTTTTCTCTTTCAGTGCTTCACCGGAGTCGCATACATAGATGCTGCTAATCTTACAGAAGATAATATTCAGGAGGATGAATTCGGGCAGAAATGGATTCGGCTCTATCGTCAGAAGTCCTCTGTTCAGGCAAATATACCATTGCTGGAAGTACCTGAAATGATACTCAATAAGTATAAGCATCTGGATGGGAAGCTCTTGCCGATTCATACCAATCAAAAGATGAATGAATACCTGAAGGAAATAGCAAATCTGTGCGGAATAAAAAAACGGCTCAGCACGCATGTAGCAAAGCATAATCCTTTTTGTTACCAGCTGAAAACAAACAACTTACAAGATATTTATTCTTAATAGGTAACGATTTGGAAACGAGCGAACTTCTATTTTGCACTTCATTTTGCACAAATACAAAGAACACTTGATCGTAAAAGTACAAAATATTCCTTATAAGACAAATTTCCATCAAGATATTATTTTGTGATAGTTAAGTAAATATTTAGGGACGTGCAACTGGCAATATTTTATGGTTCACTAAAAGCTGATTATTTATAACAAGCAGCTTTTGATAATAATAAAAAACGTATTGTATCTTTCTTACAAGCAGATACGCCCTGTAACTTTATTCCGGTTACAGGGCATTCTGCTTATCATAATGTTATAGTGCAATGATTATTCCTAGAGGGCTATTCGCCTGCTGAAATTGATTTAGTTATGGCTTTTGTAGTTGTAAACTCGTCGGATTGCTAGTTTCTAAAGCTATTAACTCATTTAGTTCCAAGTTATCACATCCTTACTTATAATCTTTTTCAATGATAAGTACACTATTTGTAACAGAAGGCTTTATAAATATCGTAAACATCAGGATCACTCCACATCAATTTTAAGGCTCTGTCATTAAATGTATAAGTACCGGATTCTGTTTCGTACAAATCTGTTAAAGTAAAAGTGTTGCCGATAGCAAATGTGTAAGTAAAAGTATCAAAGTCTTTTTTAGCCCAATCAGTTATTCTCATTAGCTGTACTGTTATATTGGTATCCTGTTCACCTAGCTTAGCGGTAAGTCGTCTAGTCCAAAAACTAAAAGGGGCAAGTTCACATAAATTGTTTAGCGAGTTCGCCCTTCTGCGTAAGCAATATTGGGGTCAACATTTATGACCACGTGACTATTTTGTAGCTGCTATCGGCACGATAATAGATGAAATCATCAAAGAATATATTGAAAATCAGGATCCAAGACAACCAGACAATGATTTTCATATCGGTTCATAGTTTCAACAGGCTTTTGAGCTCAATAGGACTTTGGGTCCGCAATACAATATGTGGTACATTGAATTTTTCTTTCATTTTCTTTTGTTTTAAATTAATAAAAGTGATTATACCCAATGTCATTTATGACCAGTATTAGATATCCAACATTGGAGCAGAAAATGGCCTAAGAGGGTTGGCTATTGGACGCAAAGACTATATGTTCTGTGGTAGTCATCAAATTGCTTACTATGCAGACATTATTTCCTGTTAGGTACTTGCAGATTACAAGGGAATAACCCCGAAACTTGGCTTAATTATGAAAGAATCAGTTAACCGATACAAAAACGGAGGATCTGCAGCTATTGCTACTTGGAGCATGTAACCAACGACTCTGTCTATTTTGGGGAAAGCAACGATGAACGACCTTGTCGGTCGTCGGTAAAACGTGCTTTATCAAACTATTACTTTTTATTGAATAGCTTTATTTTACAACCACCGATAGAAATATTAACAATGTCTATTTTTATATTTCCAAAGTAATTCTTAGAAATTGACCCTTAGTTTAAAATTTATATTCAATTAATTATTGAATATGATGTTTGTTGGGGTAAAGTCTACCTACCTAATAGCCAATATCAGGCGGGTAATCCTTACCCCAACAATACCAATTAAATTAAAATATTCTATTGTAATAAACTCGAATATATTATATATAATAAGTATTAAAATTATTTACCGGATAACCCATCTGCAAATCCGGCATAAGCATGTTTGCGATTATAGTTCAAATCCCAAAGACCTATCGGCTCTCCGCCTCTCCAGCTCGAACTTGCCGGACTATCCGTGGCGGCCCATTGCGTAATGCCATAACGCTGAGCTTCCGGAATAATCTCAAAGTAAGTTTTCACAATGTATTTATAAAGTTCGGCTTGCTCACGAAGCTGCTCGTCTGTAGCATCTTCGGTTTTAATACCCTTACCGTCAACATTTATCCCCATATCCAGCTCAGATATTTTTATCAGCTTGCCGGTAGCGGCCAATAGCCGGAAATGTTCAGCAATGGTTTCCTTGTTCACTCCATTTAAGCTAACATGCATCTGTGTGCCGATACCATCCACTTTCACACCTTTACTTTCAACATACTTCACATATTCAATCAGTCCCCGACATTTATCCAGACTATTTTCAAGACCGTAATCGTTGATAAAGAGTTTATCGTCAGCGTGACCTTCCTGACTACGCGCTATCCGAATAGCAGTTACTGCATAATCTTTACCCAGGTAATCTTGCCAGTAGAACTCATCAGCGCTCATATCGGTTTTACCGACACCGGTTTTCAGTTGGGAAGGATCAGGCCAGTCTGACATCGGCTCGTTCACTATATCCCAGGCTTCAACTGATTGAGAAACGCCCATTATACCCGCAATCCATGTTTCTAAAGCATTCGTGAGAATTTCCTTTTTCTCTTCCGGTGTTTTTATGATCCAGATACCACCTTCCGTATATTTCTCAAACCTCATGTTATCGAAATAGTAATTGGTAGCGGTTTTCCCCAAATTAAACGCGATAGCTGTCACTCCGGCCGTATTCTCATCGATGGTAATTTCCTTTGTATAAGTGGTCCATTCGGTAGTAGAGTTAATGGTACCGACAAAATCCCAATGCTTGTAGGACTGAGGAACGATATGTGCTTGCGTTGAGAATGAAGCCGGAGCATCGGTGCGGACATTCATGGTGAAACGATATTTTTCCCCAGCTTCAGTGGCCGTCGGAAATGTCATAAAAAACTGACAATCCCAGTCATTGGTGCGAGCTTCCGCATTGGCGATTTTCAAAGCTCTTCCTTTTCCGTCAAATCCCGGATTTATAAAAGACTGAACGGCATTACTGTTACCCGAATAGTTAGAATTATCACCGGTTTCAAAATCGGCTACTGATACTGGTACATATGAAGGTCCGCCACTGGAACCGTCGTTATACTTTTCAACGGTGATATTGTCGAAATAATACGTAGTCGCCGTCAAACCAAGATTAAACGCAATGGTATTAGCAGTAGCCTGGTCGTCCGAAATCGTAATTTCCTTTGTAAAGGTTGTCCATTCGGGAGTAGCCGTAATGGAGCCGAAGAAATCCCAATGCTTGTAGGCGCCCGGTGCAGTATGTGCCTGGGTACCGAATGTTGCATTCGCTTCTGCCCGCACATTCATCGTCAGCCGGTATTTTTCGCCTGCCGCCACCGGCTTTTGGAAGGTTACAAAAAGCTGACAATTCCAGTCATTTTCCCGTACTTTCTCGTTGACGATTTTTAAGGCCCTGCCTTTACTTTCAAATCCTTCGCCTATAGCAGTAAAGCTTATTATATTTGTAAGATTGCTTGAATAGTTGGAAGCATCATCGGTTTCAAAGTTGGCACTGAAAAAGCTGTCCCATGAGGGTTCACCCGTACTTGGGATAAACTTGTCGGCAATCAGGTTGTTTAAGTATTTGGCATTCTGATTGGCGTGCCAGCAGAGAGTATGGCCGAAAACCGATACGCCGGCCTTCTGGGCTGTCTCCAGAAATGTAGTTACATTGGCGAGATTGAGCCTGCCGTCGTCTTGAACTACTGCTCCATGTTTCATTTCCCATCCGGCTACAATTTCGTCGAAATTACTGTTTGCAAGCCTGTAAACAACGCCTTTTGCGTTATATTCCGATACTGAAACCCCGAGTCCCAACTTGAAATTGGGATTTGCCGTACGGTCAATGTAGGACTTTAAGACGTCGTAATCATTCAGGTATTTCAACTCCGCTATCGATGAAGGTTCTCTAACATCGAACATTAACGGTGTATCATCGACACAGGAAACCAAAACGGCCGTCAATATTAAAATTAATGATATTTTATTAATGTATTTCATACGTACATAGTTTAAGAGTTTTTACTTCAGAACCGGTTTGAAAGTTTCCGGTTTCACTCCTCGATCGCGAATAACGAGAGTATCAACAGTAGAAACTTGCATTTTCCCAAAATTAATATTGTAGTTGAGATAGATAGCATCACGATCTTTATTGCCCCAGCTTCCCTTTTCTCCTTTGACAACATATTGTCCGCTTCCGCTCATCGTAACACCCTGACTGCCTGACGAAACAGCACATTTACCAGAGTCATCAAAGGAAAGTAACAATGTACAGTCAAGTAGTTCGCCTGTAGCATCTGTGATTCTGAGCGGCAGTTCAACCATATTGAGAGAGCGTGTATGAGTACCGACCACTTCGTCTTTTTCGACATATTCTTTGCGACGGATTACGGTCTCATTCTTATCTCCGGTTATCACATCCTTGCCACGACGCAGGTAGTTGGCGTGATATTTATTAATGTACTTGATTGCATACAGGATATAATCTTTCGGAAGAACGTCCCAGTCTTCGGCTCTCACTCGATTTGGAGTATTCGCCAACGGGGTTCCGGTAAGGATTTTGTCAACATTCTTCACATCGGTCATTACCAATGGAATCACATAAGTGTTTTTAACAGCGAGGGGGTCTGCGAAGAAAGCATCAGTCAGCTGAACAACTACTCCTCCCAAAATATTCCCTTTTTTGATTACGATTTTTTCGGTAGAAGAAAGGGTGTAATAATTGGAAGGCATAGCCTTTACTTCGGCTCCGCCGTCGAAAGTCAAGCCATTGCATAATGCATTGTCGATGCGGAAACCAATCTCTACATCTTTTTTGTTTTCATAAACTCCTCCCATTGTTGCCATTATCTGGCACTTATGCTCGTTATCGAGGGTAGTGTCATATACATCCTCGCCGATTACTATCGTGCGGACAGGTGTCTGGTAAGCAAAATAAGCAGCGGTATACTCGTAGTCTGGAAATTCCCAGTCACCATTCTTACAGGATGTGAATATTCCGCTTATAATTATCAATATTAATAGATATCTTTTCATTTTTCTTCATATTATTTGTTTGACATAAGACTACCATCCCTTGTTCTGAATGAGTGCACTGAATTTAAGCGTTTCATCATAAGGGATAGGACCATAATACATGTAGTCGGTGTATGAACGATTTTCCACTGAAGGTATAACTTCATGTACCCCAGCTGTGATATTTATACCTTTTGCAGCCTCAGTGATTGGCGCTTTCCAGCGGCGGAGATCCCAGAAACGATGCCCTTCGAAACAGAGTTCGAGACGACGCTCATTATGTATAAGCTCACGCATAGCATCTTTATTTCCTTTTACAGATTCGAGATAAGCATCGTTATTATCCTTCCCTACACCTGCTCTGGCACGGATAGCCTTGATAACATCGTAAGCCGTGTAACCGTTGCCTCCTGCTCCCGTAGGACCCCAAGCTTCGTTTGCAGCTTCGGCATAGCCCAGTAATATCTCGGTGAATCGGATAAAAGGTTTGTAGTGGAACTGATTTACCGGAGAACTCGGATTGGCATTTACATCCTGACGAAGCAGTTTTTTTAGATAATAACCTGTACGCGTAGAAGTTTCGGCATGTCCAAGAGCATCGTTGTTTGTACCATCGGCAGCTGTCGTGATGACCGAGTTTTGGTTTCCGGCTTTGCTACCATTATAAATAATGTACAAGCTCAAACGCGGGTCGCGGTTAGCATATGGATTATTGGCATTGTATCCGGCAGAAGTGTGAGTAATGGGATAACCGTTAGCCATCGGAAAAGCGTCTACCAAATTCTGTGTCGGGTTGAGGCGTCCACGGCCAAAAATAGAGGGCGGGAAATGGTCTTCTTCTAGTGAACGATTTTCTTCGCGTCCACCCCTCCAAAGTATTTCCTTTACATTTATACCCGAATTGGTATTGGTAATATCTGAAGCGTTAGAATACCATGTCAAACCTTTGGGGTCTATCTGATTTGCAGGGTTTGATCCCAATCGGTTAAGTACGATAGCCATCTGTTGAGCTGCATCTTCCCAAGTGTATGTAGAACCCGTGCTATACGCCGGACTGGCAGCAAGTAAAGTAGCCTGTGCGCGAACGGCTTCGGCTATAGCTCCACTCATACGGTTGCGCGACAAGTTGCCGAATACACGCGTATATTGAGCTGCTGTTACACCTTTTGTCTTATATTTCTCCGGCACTTGGCTTTCACTTGATATGTCTCCATAGCTTGATGGAAGAAGACTGGTTGCCAAATCCACATCTGCATAGATCTGGTCTATACATTGCTGGAATGTATTACGTGGCAAGTTGAATTCGGAAGAGACCGTTTCGGAATGAGTGAGTATGGGAATGCCCAGGCATTGTCCGTCTTCACCCCATCCAGCGTGATTCAGCAACAGGTGATACATGTAAAGTGCGCGCATACCATAGGCGTCACCTTTCATGCGGTCTCTGAACATCTCAGCTACTAATGGATCACTTGCCCAATTCACATTATCGACGAGTTCGATGAACTGGTTGATGTACTGTATCGATGCACGGAGGTATTGCCATCTGTCCATCGGATTATTGTTCGATCTCCACTGACCGGTAGCCATACGTCGGTAATTATTGCCGGGATCGTTTGATACGGCATCATCGGTAGCAACATCATTGAACGACCATGAGCCCAGTGGATTGCTTATATAGGCATGTCCCAACAAACCTTGCGCAAAACTCGGCTCGTTATATAACGATTCTACATTCCTGAAATTCTCGGGAGCTGGTTCGAACAAGTTATCGCAGCTTATGAGAAAGGGAATTATAACTAATAATTTGAATATATTTTTCATACGATTATTTTTTTAGTTAGAATGTTGCTTTCAGACCAAGATTGTAGGAGCGAGTCTGAGGAGCACTACCTACATTCATCTCCAGGTGTTTCCTTTCTTTTGAAATTGTTAGAAGGTTATAACCTCCAAAGTATATACTGAGGCCTTTGACAAATTTATCTTTAAAGATATTTTCAGGTACGTCGTAGGTCAGTTGCACGTGCGATAACCGGAAAGCATCGGTCTTGTAGAGCCAGAAGTCGGAATTACGAAAGTTATTGTCTCCGTTAGTCGTGGTAAGACGCGGATAGGTTGCTGTATTCTTCGTTTCTTCCGTCCAGCGATTACGTACAACCTCAGAATACTTATTATTACTTCTTACCCAGTAGTAGCTACTGTTTTTGAATCCTTTACCTCCATAATTGCCATTTCCCATCACAAACAGGGTAAAGCTTCGGAATTTCGCCGTCAAATTGATACCCAAAGTCAGTGGATTGTCCCAGCGTCCGAGGAATACTTCGTCGTTGCTGTCGATACGTCCGTCGCCATTTTGATCCTTATACTTTATATCGCCCGCTTTCACCTGTCCGAAAGTCTGGTTCGCTGCTGCCGCTTCAGCATCATCCTTGAAGAACCCAAGACTTTCCAAGCCCCAAAGACCATTGAGCGCCCTACCCACACGCGTTTGGTAGCCGAATTCATAAGTTTCGTCGCGCCGTGAGGCTGTAATAGTATTATACAGTCCACTTACACCGAATGTAAGATCAAATTCTCCAGCTTTTTTATTCAGGTTTATACTGAAATCTACACCCGAACGATCGTCTATATTATAATTTACATAAGGGATGATGGAAGAGGTAGGGTAACCTACCTGAGTAAAGTAGATAGGATACAGAGATGTAGCGCGGGTTATGCCGCCATCCATCTTGTTTGAAAACCAGTTAAAATCAAATGTAATCAGCTTGTTCAGCAGAGAACCGCGAAGCCCTATATTCACTTCTTTGCGTTTAACAAATGTAAGGTTGGGATTATTACCACGATTATATTCAGTAGCAGCTTCTCCTCCAAGATCGCCCCACGACCACCAACCTCCTCTCTGCAAGATACTCTCATAGAGATAATAGCCCATTTCGTTATCACTTGTTGTGATATCCAGATCCTGACTGATAATACCCCCTGAAACTGACAGCATCAAATCGTCAAAAGCAGAGACATTTTTGAATATAGGCTCTTTAGTAAGGCGCCATCCTAAAGTAACGGTTGGAGAAAATCCGGCGCGATTGCCTTTAGGTAGTTTTGCCGAATAAGGCACAGCAGCACTGAAATCGGCATAATATTTTTGAAGAAAGTTATACGAAAGTTGAAGTCCCAGATTAATGTTTGTCATGCTATGATATTGTTCGCTTAATTGACGTTGCCAGCCATTAGCTACCAACATAGCATAGAAGTTATGAGCATTGTTGTAGACTTTTGTATAATCGAATTGCCCTGAAAAGAACTGCGTACTCCGGTATGACGTATTGTCAATATTCTGATTTCCGGTTTTCCGGTCTTCTCCGTACTTTGTGAGACTTGCAATCACATCTTTCCCGTTGTAGTTTGTCCAAGCCGGAGAGTAAGTTGCATAACTGTTTGAATATGCCTGGTTGTAAGTTGAAGCATAGTCAATTCCATATTTTGTACGAAAGAAAAGACCGTCTAAAACATCACGAAGGTTGAAATCTATACCTGCATTGAACTGGAATTGACGACTTACAAACTTATTTTCACCTCCTGCATAAGCAGCTGCTATAGGGTTTGTTGGATCCAGTTGTGTACCACCCAGAAAATATTTCCCGTCGATAATATAATTACTTGCATTTAATAACGCCAACGAGTGTTCATCGCTTCCTTCAATATAGCTAATTGGAATTAAAGGACTTACTCGATTGGGACGTAACGTAGCCGCACCATTCCAATAATCTCCGTTTGCAGTTTTTAAATCATAGAATGTCGCATTCGCATCCACTTTGGCCGAAATCAATTCATGTAGACTCAGATCAATATTACCACGCGCAAAGAGGCGGCTTGTACTGTTGTCCTTAGCATTCCCTACATTCAATAACGAACCTTCATTATAGTAACCCACCGTTGTATAAAATCGCGAACGGCTGC
Source organism: Dysgonomonas gadei ATCC BAA-286 (assembly GCF_000213555.1). Classification (GTDB taxonomy): domain Bacteria; phylum Bacteroidota; class Bacteroidia; order Bacteroidales; family Dysgonomonadaceae; genus Dysgonomonas; species Dysgonomonas gadei. The sequence continues at coordinate 448,738 of NZ_GL891981.1, read as the reverse complement.
CACCCCCTGTTATTTCCGCCATTGCTTCAGAACGGGTGTATGCCTGTTTAAGATAATCGGAAGAGTAAAAATCGACATTTGGATAACGGTACGGATTGATACCCGAACTGTAATTATAAATGTCTTCTCCGGAATAAAGAGCCGTAAGTCCGTCGTTTTCGCGAGCTTCATTGTATAACGACATGTATTCGGCCGAACCTAAATATTTAGGATATGCCTTTGGAGTATTCACCCCAAGATTAGCCCGTACCGATATTGTACGTTTTCCTATTTTACCGCGTTTCGTGGTTATCATTATTACACCTTTCGATGCACGGCTACCATAAAGAACAACTGCCGCAGCACCTTTCAGGACAGTTATTTGCTCAATTTCGGTTGGAAGCACATTATTGGCATCGCGAGGAAATCCGTCAACCAGTACAAGATATTCTCCCATACCCCAGATACCGTTGCCTATACCTCCAACTACATCCAGGTAGCCCAAGCTACTTAGACTGTATGATTTTGACATCAGTTCTGTCATATCAATATGTGAAACGCCTCCTATGAAGTCTTCCTTGTTTATCTTACGAAAAGCGACTTCTATGGCTTTATCGTTATCGACGCCCAACGTATCGATTCCCGTATCGAAGCCTGTTTCATCCGTATTCTGAGCGGCGGCGTTGCCGCAACAAAAGGCTAGTATTGCGCAAAATACGACTATTTTTTGTATTTGTTTCATTACTAATTCTTTTAAATGTTATCAATCAATTACCAGCCCGGGTTTTGCCCAAATTCAGGATACAAGCTGACATCGTCAGTTTTGAGAGGAAGCCAGTAGTGCTTGGACGAAAGGTTGCGGGTTACAAGAACTTCTTCTTTGAAATTTTTCACTCCGTTTTCTTTCGGGTCCACAGCAGGGTCAAGCTGCGTTGCACGGTCAAATCTCTGACGGGTCTTTGTATTGTAAGGATATTCGGTGAGAAGCAGCCAACGACGCAAGTCATTGAAGCGGTGCGCTTCAAACGATAGTTCTACAGCGCGTTCACGTCTCAATTCGCCCATAAATCCTTCAAGTGACGATGTGTATTTAGTATTTAGATGTCCTATACCGGCACGGTCACGAACGGTGTTTATAGCATCTGCCGCCGTCTTGGAGAATTTACCTGATTTACCGGTAGCTGCCCCATAACCTTGAGCTGCCGATTCGGCATACATCAGATAGACGTCGGCAAGGCGCAACCAACTCAGGTGGATATGGAGCGCAGTACTGTAACCATAGTCATTGTCGTATGTATTAGCTCCAATAGGAATAAATTTGTAGTTGAGATAACCGGTACGGCTTTTATTACGATCGTCGTTACTGTAGTTCCCTCCTGTATAAAGATTTGCATACTGATATTCGTTTGCCGACTGGGTTACTTTCCGTCCATCGTAGAGAATGTCGTTGTAAAAACGCGGATCGCGGTTTTTCCACGGATGTGTGGGATCGAAACCTGATTCAGGGTCATTCAGCGGTAATCCGTTTGCCATTCCATAGTAATTGACATAGTTTGCCGTTGGACATAATACAATGTTATCTCCGTTTGCCATGGCCTGTACCTGATATGAGTTTGCCTGCCGCCAATATGAGTCTGGTCCATAAGTCGGACTTCGCATGATGGCTTCCGTTCCGCCGGGCATCAACCAGCTTTGGTGATTGGTATAAAATAACGAACTGTAATTTTCGAAGCTAACTAATGAATACTGAGTCTGTCCAGATTCGACAAGATTAAGCAATTCACCAAAAGCGTCAGCTGCCCTCTTGCATAAATCGGCATCGTATGTTCTGGGCCCATTAACTCCGTTAGCCATCAATGGACTGCCTGCCCACAACAGGTTTTTGCCAAGGAATCCCAGTGCCCATATTTTATTCACACGCAAGGCATTTTGTCCCGATGTGCGACGTCCGATTTCAGTGTCGTCCCAGTTTATAGGTAATAAATCGGCAGCTTTACGGAAATCGGCAGCAATTTTTTCCGCACATTCTTTATATGTCATGCGCGGCAATGTTAGTTTTTCGTCACTAGGTAATACATAGTCAATATATGGAAGTCCACCCCAATATTGTATCAGTTGGAAGTGAAACCATGCCCGGAAGAAATAGAGTTGTCCGGCAATGATGTCTTTTTCAGCTTGGGAGCCATCTACCATCATTCCCTTTTCCAAAGCTTCCAGTCCCATATTAGCCTTGCGGATACCGGCCCAGGAACCTCCCCATAGAGATTTAGCAAACCTGTCACCTGTACTGCTCCAGGCTCTGTCGAGAAAACAATCACCTTTGTTGATATAAGCACGGTAGTTGCCTCGATCGATGTGGAAGCCCATGAGGTTTTCGCCACTTCCGATAGTGATAATTTCGTCTTCGCCCCAGTTGAAGGAACTTACCCAGTTGTGTTTAGCCACATCTGGAATCAGTGCGTACATTTCTTCCGTAAACCCTTGAAAATTATTAAAATTACGGAATGCTGTTTCGTCGGATATAACTGATTCCGGGTCGCGGTTTAAATAGTCTGTGCAGGAAGTAATCCCAAACAACACAGAAAGTATTCCGCAAAATAGATAATATTTTATTCTTGTTTTTATCATGGGATGAATTTTATAATATTACTTTAATACCTATATTAAAACGTTTTACAGTCGGATATGCCCCTTGTGAAGCCCATCCCGTACCGGCAAAGTTCGATTCCCGGTCGTCAGGCATTCTTGTCCACAACCAAATATTGTTTCCGTTCAGATAAAATTTTAAGCTACTAAGGCCTAAGGACTTTACCCACTTTTCGCTAGAAAACGTATATCCTATTTCGGCGTTTTTCAAGCGTATGTAAGAACCATCATACATGTAACGTGTACCAGGCGTATAAGTACTTGCTACCGTACTCCAACGCGGTAGTGGGACATCTGCATTCGGATCAGTTTTCGACCAATAGGAACCTTCATCGAACACGGTGTTGCGCGTTCCGCCAAGGCTGCTAAATACTACCTGACGGGTTACATTTGTTACTCCATAAAATTGAACGAATGCGCTCCACCCTTTATAATCTACTCCCAATGTTGCATTGATAGTATTCTGGGGAGTTCCCGAAAAGCCATAAGGAACATTATCGAAAGTAGAGATGATACCGTCGGCATCGTAGTCGAGGATGATGTAGTTGCCTGGCATACGGGCATCGTCAAGAGCATCGTGTGCAGTACTACCGTAAAGTTCGTCGTAATTATTATAATAACCATGACTTACATAAGCATAAGGCTGGTCATTGGCTTTGCCCGCCGCTTTCTGATACTCTGGTTTCAATATGGCATCATCTTTTTCAATAACTTTGTCTTCGGCATGTGTATAAACCATATTTCCCCACAACCGTAGGTCTCTGTTAAGTTGCTTATTTAGGCGTAATTCAATTTCATATCCCTGCGTATTAACTTTTCCAAGGTTAGCCGTTGGCGCAGTAGTTCCGAAATAAGATGGAACGGCACGCGAATTTCCGGCAATCAGAACATCGGAACGCTTATCTTTAAAATATTCAAAAGTTCCTGTAAGCAATCCGTTAAATACGGCCAGTTCAAGACCAAGATTCATTTTCGTAACCGTTTCCCAATGCACATTGGGATTACCTACAGCTGCTTCCCGATACCATTTATATGGGCTTTGGGGCGGGTTATTGCCAGTCAAGCCCTGAAAAAAACCTCTATCTGAGAGATATTCCCATGTAGTCATATATAGCCATCGACCGTTGACCTGATCATCGCCAATTTGCCCGTAAGAACCCCTTACCTTCATCATATCCAACCATTTCAGGCCAAGCGACTTTATTATTGGCTCTTCAGAAATCATCCATCCGAGTGCTCCGGATTGAAATAAAGCGAAGCGATTATTGGGAGCAAACTTTTCGGAACCGTTGTATGCTCCGTTATATTCGGCAAAATATCTTCCGGCAAAATCATAAGTGGTACGGTATACCCAGTTTTCGCGATAGGAAGGTATCATGCTCCCTATTGCATTTTCCTCGCGACTGAAGTCCCCCATTATACCTATATTATGTTTTCCAAACGAATTGTTGTATGAGATCCGTCCGGAATAGTACAATCGGCGATATAAACTCTGGTTATTGACCTGACCAGCTCTTGCCGTCCAGTTGAAAGTGTTCTGTGTATCGAATTTGTTGTTTACATCGATAGTCTGGTCTGTATAAGATTTTCCGGTTTCGGGATCAATCCATTTATGCAGGTTGGTGTTCTGGTATAGATTGTTAATACCTCTTTCGGTTTCCTGATAGCTATTGTCAAACGAAATCTGTCCTTGCACTTTTAATCCTTTCAGTAACATACCCAGGTCCTGTTCAAGAACAAAGTCCGTAGTAAGGCGGTCGGTAGTAATGTATTCGATACCGGTTGTCGCGATTGATTCTACTGAGTTTTGAGCAGCCTGTGTGGGACTCGGATAATAATATCCCCACGAACCATCGCTATAACGTGGCAGAAAGCAGTCCGGCGCTATACCATACAAACCTGCCCACATCGTATATTCATAACGTTTATCTGCAGGGGTTGTCCGTTTTCCATGTGAGCCTGACAGATTAACACGTAAAGTAGTGGACTTTGTAAGTGAGAAATCCAAGTTGCTACGGACATTGAGACGATCAAACCCGTATCCGAGTTTGTCATGGTAGCTAAAGTCTGTGTCGTATCTGCGGAAAAGGTCGCCTTCGTTCACATAGTCCACGTTTGTGAAATACTTTACAAAGCTATTTCCACCCGAAATACTGACATTCGCATTGTAAGACATTCCAAAATCTTTGAGCAACTCTTTTTCCCAATCTACATTCGGATATCTTTCGTATTCTGCCAGATTTGCCGGATGACGGTATTTTTCGATGACTGATTGTGGGGTCATGTAAGCCCACGCTTCCGGCTTAAGACCTAATTCACTCTCTATTACTCGGTTGCGCACACTTAAAGCATCGTAAGAATCCATTGTTTTAGGTAAGCTTGACGGTACTTTTACTGTTGTGCTTACATTAATGTTAATTACAGGGCGTCCTTCCTTTCCGCGCTTAGTGGTAATCAATATAACTCCATTTGCCCCGCGAACACCGTAGACAGCTGTTGCAGAGGCATCTTTCAATACCGAAATTGTTTCCACCGAATTAATGTCCACGCTTGTCATCGGGCGTTCGATACCGTCAACAAGGACAAGTGGGTCGGCATTGTTCCACGAACTGCGTCCACGGATGATGATGCGGGGATCTTCTTCGCCCGGCATACCGGTACTGGACATGGTCACAACACCCGGCAAATTACCTGTTAATGCTGCTCCGATACTGGATACACCTCCCGCGCGTTCGAGTACCTTGCCCGTAGTTTGAGTGATAGCACCTACAACACTCGCTTTTTTCTGTTGTCCGAAGCCGACAACGATTACTTCTGACAAACTAACTTCATTTTCTTTCATGACAATTGTGATATTGTCTTTCCCTGCAGCAATGCTCACATCTTGCGTTATCATCCCCATATAAGAAACGACAAGAGTCTGGCTTCCTTCCGGAATGCTCATAGTAAATTTGCCATCTACATCGGTAGCAGTGCCAACAGTGGCTTTACCTTTCAGCACAACGACAGCCCCAATAATCGGTTCGTTATGGTCGTCCAGTACTGTTCCCCGTACAGTCCGGTTATTCTGCGCAAATACCGACAAACTACCGAAGAAAACGAGCAGAAGCCATATACATGCCGACCTAATTTTTCTTTTCTTTTTTGATTTGCTTTTCATTCTCATACGATTTGATTTAATAGTTATACAAATTCGTTTTACTTTTATTTTTTTTAAGTGTTAACTTGCGATAAAGTTAAAGAGTGTTATTGCCGAATGACATTTGTTTTTAGATATTTGATATTTGATTTTAGATAATTTTGAGTATTTCTTTATTGATTATTTATCGTAAATGTTTCATATTCTTTAACTGCCGTTACATGTACACAAAAGCTTTCTCTCGATGATTATGATTATCTTAGCTTTATGGAAAATATATTTAGGTAACACAGTGATTATCTACCATACAGTACAAAAGAGACTATAGCTACCGGTTTGCCGGTACTAGCGAATAGCAAATTGAGTTCTGAGACAGTATTACACATTTTTTGTCTTAGAGAAAATTTTACTGTTAGAGGAAATTCATGGTTTGGAATATGAAAAAGCAAAAGGAACTATTTAATTATTAATAAAACCATAATAGAAAATGAAGAAAGCGACTAGTTCCGGAAGTCTAAATAATCTATAAATAGACTCAAAGCCTCATCTTTGCCCTTTTGTTTTGCAAGCTCAAAGAAAATAGCCCCTTTATCTTTATGGAAATCCTACATTATTTTCTCTTACCAGATAAGCAAATTCGCATTCTGTAAATATTGCAATTAAAAGATTGTGGAACTTATGTAGACTGCTTTCGTAAAAAAACATACTTCTTCCCAGCCAGAGTAGGAACATCATATTCAAATATCTCTTTTAATGAAATCCCTTTCAATGAAGCCTCCCGGGATATGATCGGTCTTGCAATATCAGCCGAAACCAGAAGCAAATTGGGGTTATTACCTTCTGCTTTTTTTAATTCTTTCCCCGTAAGAGGCACATGAGTGCGAATACGCAAGTTGCCGCCAAGTTTCGACAATATTGAAATTTCCGAAACCTCACCGTCCTTCCATTTCATCGATATCTCGAATCCGCCACGTGCCATAATCCCTGAAACTGATCCATTTTTCCATACATCCGGAAGAGCCGGTAATAAGTGAACTGCACCATCGTGGCTTTGAACGAGCATTTCAGCGATGCCTGCAGTTAATCCGAAATTTCCATCGATCTGGAAGGGCGGATGCGCGGTAAACATATTCGGATATGTCCGTCCGTCTTCGTTCCCTTTTCCAGCCAATGTTAACATATTACTCACTATCTTATATGCATGGTTGCCATGAAGCAATCGCGCCCAAAGATTCACTTTCCATCCGATAGACCATCCTGTAGCCATATCGCCCCTGTATATTAAAGAGTTTCGAGCGGCTTCGAATAACTCAGGGTTCGTATATGGTGATATCTGATTACCCGGATACAAGCCATACAGATGCGAAACATGACGATGCTCGTTTTGGGGGTCATCTTTATCTTCCAGCCATTCCTGTAATTGGGAGTATTTCCCGATATGCATAGGAGGCAGTTTACTTACCATAGCCAACAGCTGATTCCTATACTCTTCATTTTCACCCAGAATATTGTTTGCCTGCGCAGTCCTGGTCAACACATCGAAAACAAGTTGATTGTCCATTGTACACCCTGCAGACATTGGCCCATGCTCGGGAGAGACTGAAGGGCAAACTACCATCCATCCATATTGGGGATGTTCTACCAAAGACGATAGAAAATAATCGGCCGCACCTTTCATCGCAGGATAGACATCGGCCAAATATTTCTTGTCGCCGGTAAAAAGATAATGTTCCCAAAGATGTTGAACCAACCATGCTCCTCCTGTGGGCCACATACCTGCTGCCGCAAAATCGACAGGACTGGTAACACGCCAGATATCCGTGTTGTGATGCGCAACCCATCCTCTCGCTCCATACATAGTTTTTGCGGTTTGTTGTCCACTTTCCGACAGGTCTTTTACCATCTGTATCATCGGCAAATGCGTTTCGCTAAGATTTGTAACTTCAGCCGGCCAGTAATTCATTTCTGCATTAATATTGATGGTGTATTTACTATCCCAGGCCGGATGCATACTGTTACACCATATACCTTGCAGATTAGCTGGTTGTCCACCCAGTTGTGAAGAACAGATCAACAGGTAGCGCCCAAACTGTGTCAATAGTGTAACCAGCGCCGGATCATGATTTTTCTGAAAATCAATAATTCGCTGAGTAGTCGTTAATTTCATTGCTTCGGGTACGTTTCCCAAATCGAGTTTGAAACGCTTGAATTGCTTACCGTAAATATCCGAGTGATTTTTCAGGGCTGACCTATAATCTGTTTTTAACGCTTTAGCCAGAGCATCGGAAGCCTTTTTTGCCGGGTCACCTTCGACAGATTTATAATTGAGAAAATTAGTGCCTATCGAGATATAGATAGTGGCTACTGTGGCACCAGATATTGATATTTTGCTGCCTGTAACCTCGATCTTCCCATCATGATTTCTTATCAATGTATGTATTTGATAACGGATCTTTCCTTCTATGCCTTCATGATCTGAACCTTTACCTTCCAGTATCAATATATTATCTTTTTTTGAGATAGTATGTTGGGAATTGTTAGTATATTCCGTCTCAAAATTAAGAGTTCCTTTCCTCCCAGCTGTAATTCGCATGATGATAACGTCATCGGCAAATGAAGAAAAAACTTCACGAGTATACTTTACTCCGTTAACAGTATAGCGTGTAATGGCCAAAGCCTTGTCCAGATCAAGCTCCCGACTGTAATCCTGATAGTTCTGATGTCCGGGGAAATTAAGTATAACACTACCTGCTGTTTGGAAAGGCATTCCATGTGTTTTGGTAAAGAATGTCCGGTTTATCAGTTGGTCTGCCTCCCGGCTCTTCCCCTTAAATATCAGTTCGCGAGCTTCAGGCAATGCACCTAAAGCCTTTGGATTATCGTTTCGGTATGGACCTCCGCCCCAGATTGTTTCTTCATTCAACTGTAACTCTTCCTTTTCAGGAATGCCATATACCATAACTCCAAGCCTTGAATTACCCAAAGGCAATGCTTCTTCCCAGATTTTGGCAGGTGTGTTGTACCATAGTTTGAGATCCTGTGCCGATAAGTCGTATATTAATATACAACACATTATAAAAATATACAATCTGTGTTTTATCATCTTTACGTTACTTTTTATTTATACAAGGTCAACATTTGTTTCGCATAACGTCTGCCTAACTCCCGATACCCTTTTGCACTAAAATGCAAACGATCTGCAACCCCTTCACATCCATCGGAAGGTATGATGTAAGCATTAGGAATAACATCCGGTAACATTCTTATAATCTCATTCATTCCTGAGCAAGCTCCATTTTGGTCTGCATTAACCAGTTCGCCGACAAGTAGAGGTATCGAGTTAGCTTCAAGGTTTATATCTCTTAAGAGATTATCATACACGCCCTTTACTTTTTGAGGCCAATCCTGATCACCTGAGTTCGACTCTCCCTGATGTAACAGGATACCTTTTATAATTCCTCCATTTTGTTGAGCCTGATTCGCCAGTTCGACTAATCGCCGATAAGGATTACCGTCATACTCTTTCACCATATTTTTTAACCAATCAGGAGAAGTTTCTACATATGATTCATAATTATCCTTATCGAACAATTCTATCCGGCATCCTCCAACTGAAACATTTATTATCCCTATTTTAATATTCTCCGGTAAGTTAGCCACCATTGTTCTCCCAAAATAATCTGCCGGAGACAACCCTGTTCGGCAACGGGTGAGTGGTGGCACTGCTGTACGCCATTTACATTTTATTCGTGCCGAATCGCAATCGACGGATTGTAAAACCATAAATCGCTCGTTAATATCAATTAAATCTTGTGCTTCGATCTTTGCATTTCCTTCCATATTTGATTGTCCCAGGCATAAGAAAATATGGAGTTCTTCCTTTGGATTTTTCTCGGAACATTCAGCACAAATACCCCATAATGAAAATACAATGGTAAAAATTAGTCTGTAAGCAATACTAATCTGATTCTTTTTCATATTATTATCTGACTATTAATGTTTTAAAACAAGAGTAAATACATACTTATCTAATCCTTCATTTAAAATTTGAACGACTTCGCGAAAGGGTCTTTCAGCTCCTTAATAAATTGGATTTGTTTCGTAACTGAATACAATCCTAGCTTTTCTGTTCTTTTAGATTATTTACTAAAAACAGAAAAAGATCAACAAAAAATAAAAAGGTATTTTTTCTCTGTATTATAATTATTTAAACTCCCAATAATCTAAAAAGAAAAGATTGTCTTTTTGAGAATTACTTTTAAAACAGAGATACAGATCATGCACACCTTCGGTTCCTTTAATCAGGCATGACATAAGCTTATATCTATCCATAGCTCCCGAACGTGTTACAGGTAATGTCCCTATAAGTTTCCCTGTAGTACTACCCAGGCGAAGCTCAATATACCCCCCATCGACATTACATGCTGCCATAACAGAAAATTCCCGGGCGCCCTTTTTGAAATCAACCCCACGGAGGCATAAAGACTCATTATTATCAATATTTGTCAAACAAATCCTGCCATCAGGCATTTTTTCCGTTTTTAGACCGTAACCCCACGCCATAGTTTCAGCCTCTACGCGGCGGTAAGGGTTGAATGGTTCGATTTGCTCCAAAATTGTCTCCGCCCAATAAGGTACCTCTTGGATAGTACCATCTGTATTATAGTGCATTTTTGCAGCCATAGACGATCTCCGCTCGTGATGTTTAAAGGTTTCCAGATGCATTAATTCATAACTTAATCCGAAAACATAAGAATTACCCCTATAGTCGATAATGCCCGGATGATTTCCCCGGCTACGGTGAGTTGGCTTCATGATATGTCCTTTAGTTATCCACGGACCCGTTGGCGAATCGCTCATAGCATAACCGATCCCCTCAGGACAGCAAGTAGAGGCAAATGCCATATAATAATGCCCATTTCTTTTATATACCCAAGGCCCCTCCTGATAATGTTCCGGTTTATTTTCCAACTTCACGATGTCGCCTGAATATGATATCATATCCTCATTGAGTTTTACATAGTAAACATTTGGATTACCCCAATACATATAAGCCTGACCGTCGTCGTCAATGAACACAGTAGGGTCAATATCGTCCCAATGCTCTTTTTGCCATACAAGTGGTTTGTTTATAGGGTCTTTAAATGGACCATAAGGGGTATCGGCTACAAGTACACCAATTCCCTGACCGTGCAGGGGGCAATACATATAGAACTTTCCGTTTCGCTCAATACATTGTTGTGCCCAGGCTCCATTATCGCGTGTTGCCCACTTAAAGTCTTTTAAGGTTGCAACTATTCCATGGTCAGTCCAGTTTACCATATCGGTAGAAGAATACAGCAACCAGTCCAACATCTTAAACCCTTGAGCATCATCTTCATCATGAGTGGTATAAAGAAATACAGTATCATTGTAAACCATTGGAGCCGGATCGGCCGTATATTTAGTTTGAATAAGAGGGTTCTGAGCAGAGCTGACAATAGGCAGGTTCAATAATATTTGAACGAGTAGTGGAAGAAATATTAAATGAGTTTTCATATATATTTATTTTTTACTTTGATAATACAAATCCGCCTCGTGGCTGAAGGGTTACTTCCAGAATTCCGGTTTTATTTATATTCACTTCTTTCTGTATAATTTCTTGTTTCTTATCGTTACTAATGAGCCGCGCTTTCATCTCTGCATACATGGGTAACTCTAATTTCAGATTTAAAGGTTCTTTCTCTGCATTTACACCTGCAATATACCATTGGTCGCCGTGTCGCCGAGCTATCACAGTATATTTTCCGGGATATCCATCAATATACAATGTTTCATCCCATGTAGTAGGAACTTTTTTCATAAAATCAAGAACAAAATCTTTCGTATCGAAAAGGTTATTGGGCGTAAGAGCAAACATCTGTACCGGATTTTGAAAAAGTACAGCAGTCGCTAATTGAAAAGCATCTGTAGTCAGGCGCTTTTGTCCTTCTTTATTTCCTTTGTTAAGGTATTTATTTAATAAAACACCGCCAAACTCCATAGAACCGACAGTATTGCGGATAAAAGGATGAAGGGATGCGTAAAAGGCTTCATCATTTCTCACGCCTTCTGAAAAAATCAACATTTCGGAAGCCAGCACCGCTTCGCTTCCAACATAATTCGGATACATGCGCTCCCAGCCACGAGGAAGGGTACAGCCATGAAAAATAATCATCAGTCCGTAATCGTTGGCATCGGAGAGTATATCTTCATACAAGCGCATTGTTTCTTGTTTATCTCCACCGAAAAAATCGACTTTCAAGCCTTTAACACCTGCATCTTTTAGCCATTTCATCTCCTTCTTACGCTCCACTGATGTACTCATTTTATTTCTTGGTCCTTGTGGAGCATCATTAAAACCACCGTTAGAATTATACCATAGGAAAACATCTACATTTTTAGAATTGGCATATTCAATCAGTTTCAACATCTTGTCATAGCCGATATTAGTATCCCATAATGCATCTATTAAGATATATTCATATCCCATTTCGGATGCCAGGTCAATATATTTCACCTGATCATCCCAATTCATACTATTATCCTGCCATACGATCCAACTCCATGTTCCTCTACCATGTTTATAGTTCTTTGTTGGTTCATATAACGGTTCTACTACATCAAAAGGGATGGTAGTTTCTACAATTGGTCTCAGATTTTCGCCTATGGTAATTGTACGCCAAGGTGTAGTGCCAGGCAAGCTTAACTGGGCACCAACACTCCCAAACCCATTGTTTTCTTTCTGATTTGGATATTCGACAGTATACAGGCCCTCTTTATAAGCACTTAAATGTGAGGCGCAATATAAGCTGCTTACTCCCGTTTCGGAAAGTAAAGCCCAACCATTCTCTCCTACCTTGAAAAGTCCCGGAAATACATAACCTGTATTAGACTTGGTATCTCCGATAGGAACGTCAGCCTGATAACCGGATTCGTAACTAGGAGAAGTCCGGGCAAAAGCTCCCATTGGGCCCATCATATAAGACAGGAATGCTGTCGTGTATGATGGAAAACGAAAACCTGTGGTCTCTGCCACTACTACACATGCCCTACGTTCTCCCCATGTAGGAAGTTCGTACCGGAAAGCAATATCATTATTACTTATTTGGAAAAGAACAGACATCTTTTGTTCTTTTCCATTCTGAAAGGTATATTTCAGCGTGTTCGCTTCATAGTTTACCTCTGAACGTTTAATTTTATCTTGTGTATATGTTTTACTTATTTTATTTTCCGATTTTCCAACAAACGATAGACCGGTACTAAAATCACCTTCGTTTGTTTCCAATCCTAAGGGTGATTTTTCAAGAATCACCGCATCCTTATAATTTACAGTATACAATAGTTTTCCATTCTCGATAAATATTTTCAGATTTAGATATTTGTCAGGACTTGTAATTACAGCTTCTTGTGAACGAACAAATGAAGATGTTATTAAAAAACAAAAAAGTAAGACTAACGGTAAAAAAGTTTTCATAGCGTTTTTGTCGGTTATTATTTAAAAATGTCAGATTAATGTTATGTTTAGGGTTTGTAGGTCTTTGTTATCAGAACTAGTCCCATAAAGAATTTCATAATCACCCGGTAATACATTCATCCTTAAAGTTGCAGGATCATACCATTCAAAAAATGAAGGTTCTAACTCAAATGTAAGATCTTGTGATACATTAGGAGGTAGTTCTATTCGCTTGAATGACCGAAGTGTTTTTATCGGACCGCCACTATCTACTTTTTTCACATATACCTGAACTGTTTCAGAGCCTGTGCGTTTTCCCGTATTTTTGACGGGGATAACCAACTTTATTTTTTCTCCTGCTTTGGCTGATATACTACTTGCGGTAGCCCTACCTATATCAAAGGTTGTATAACTCAGTCCATAACCAAATGGGAAAAGAGGTTTATCTTCCAGATATCGATAAGTGCGCCCCTTCATATCATATTCTTCAAAATCGGGTAGCTGATCGATATTTTTATAAAATGTAATAGGCAATTTACCTGAAGGATTATATTTTCCAAAAAGGACTTCGGCTATAGCCTGCCCCCCTGACTGACCGCCATACCAAGCCTGCAATATAGCTTCACAACTTTCACTTTCAGGCATTAAACCTATAGCAGAACCCGAGCAGTTAACCATGATTACTCTTTTTCCAGCCTTCTTCAATGCCTTTATGCAATTTCTTTGTGAAGCTGGTAATTCAATATCTGTGCGATCGCCCCCTTTAAATCCAGGCATTTCGATAGGCATCTCTTCTCCTTCGAGTTCACCCGATATTCCTCCTGCAAATACGACGACATCTATATCTTTTAATCTGTCGACAAGACCTTTATAGTCGACAGGAGATTCTTTCCCCATGTCGAAATTCAAATTCGCATTTGTAAAATCGTAGTTCTGTGTGAAATTTATTTTTATATCATACTGTTTTCCTTTTTCCACTTTATAAGGAGTGCGCCTGGCGACAAACCGCCATGAGCTATATTCAGAGACAAGTTCATTATTAATAAAGAGCTGGCAATCTCCTACTGATTGCATTTTGAATACAATTTCCTCAGTTTCCGGTGCAATAAATGATGTTTCATAAACAGCTGAGAAATTTTGTAAATTGACTTTATCGGCAAAGGGATGCTGGCCTGTTGTAGATAACCTTATAGGTTTATCGTACTGTATAGTATTTATCGTATCTCCGGTTCGTTGTTTATTATTCCAGTATGTTGCTTTAATCCCCGTTTTTCCATCAGCTGTAGATCTTGTTATATAAGACTCAAGAATCATATCATCTACTATATCACAACCCTTTTCATAAAAAATATCTTTACCTGCAATAGACTTAATACCTTCTAATATAGTTACCGTTTTTACGGGAATACCATTGTAGTTGCCCCACATCAATTTTGCATCATCTGCATTAGGGCCGATAACAGCTATTTTCTTTTTGCTGGAAAGAGGTAGGATATTATTTTTGTTTTGTAACAAAGTCATCGACTGGCGAGCCATTTCCAACGCTAAGGCCTGATGTTTCTTACAATTAATTATTGTATCGGGAATATTTGCCCAAGGTACGATTGAATTATCATCAAAATCTCCTAATCTGAAACGTTCGGTCAATAATCGCAAAACACTTTTATCAATATCAGCTTCATATATCAAGCCCCGTGAGACAGCGTCGACCAGTTCATGATAAGTATATCCAAAACCACACTCTACATCGGTACCCGCCAATACACCCTTAACCGCTGAATGTAGTGCATCGGATGATACTTTATGAGAAGTATAGAAATCTGCAATTGCACCGCAGTCAGAGACGACCATACGCTTAAAGCCCCACTCATCGCGAAGAATACGTTTTAATAAATGGTTGTTGCCACAACAAGGATCATCATCCTGACGATGATAGGCACACATTACCTGACTCACATCTGCTTTTTGGACTAAGACCTGAAATGCAGGCATATATGTTTCCCACAGATGCCGATTGTCCAGATTATTCAGGTTTAGCACATGTCTGTTCCATTCAGGTCCTGAATGAACTGCGTAATGTTTGGCACATGCTAAAAGTTTCTTATATTTTGCATCTTTAGGTCCCTGTAAGCCGTTTACAACCGATATACCCATTCGTGAAGTAAGGTAAGGGTCTTCACCATATGTTTCCTGACCACGCCCCCAACGTGGATCGCGAAAAATATTTACATTTGGTGTCCATACCGACAACCCGTTATCTTGCCTGCGTTCATCTCCTTTCTTCTCTCGAAAATGAAATCTGGCACGCGCTTCATCGGATATGGCATCGAAAACATGGTATAACAACTCATCGTTGAAAGATGCAGCCATTCCGATAGGCTCGGGAAATACTGTTACTCCTCCCTGATTAGCTACTCCATGTAAGGCTTCGCTCCACCATGCAAATTTCTTTACTCCTAAGCGAGTGACTTCGATTGAATTATCACCCATCAATCCTACTTTTTCTTTTAATGTCAGACGTGATAAAAGATCTTGAGCTCTTTCTTCCGGAGTTAAATTTGCATCTTTATAAGGCATTATCTGCGCGAATAATGCGATATAGCAGCATAACGCTGATATAAGTATTATAATCCTCATAATATTAAGTAATTATTATTTAAATATCCAATAATCAAGATTGAATAGTTCTCCATCAGCTCCCTTAAATACAAAAAACAAGTCGTGGATTCCGCCTGTTTTTTTCACCTTAGCGGAAAAGCTGCCCCAAGTATCTGAATTCCCTGTTTTATCGATTTTGCATATTCCTATCAATGCTCCATCAGCTTCATCCAAGCGAATTTCGATCTCTCCTCCTGCAATCGGGGTCGCAACAACTTCAATAGATTTAGCTCCTTTAGCAAAATCGACGTTTCTCACTTTTATATAATCATTATTATGGATTGAAGTCAGATAAACACCTCCTTTACTATCTTTCTTTGTCTTCACCCCCTGTCCCCAAGCCATAGTTTCGGCTTCTGTCCGTCTATAAGGATTCAGTGTTGCAATAAGAGAAACACCTTCTTTTGTAGGCTTTATGTTTGGGAAAGTACCATCGGCATTAAAATTAAACTCTTCGATACATGTAGAACGTCTGAACCCATGTTTGGATATTCCTTGATTATGGTAAAAAAAATAAGATTTCCCCTTATAGTCCACAATACCGGGATGGTTGGTAAATGCCATATCTTCGTAGCCCTTATTCATTATTACACCCCTATAAGTCCAAGGTCCGTTAAAAGACGAAGCTGTAGAATATGCTATATATTCGGGGATACCACCAGCCGCATATATCATATAATACAATCCGTTCCGTTTATAAAGCCATGGCCCTTCTTCAAACAACGTATTTGCGCGGTTGGGATCATTGCGTTCCAAATATTCAAATTGTTCTTTATTCATATCCAGTTCCACAATCCCCATTTCTTTATCATAAGATATCATATCCTCATTGAGTTTCACATAGCAGACTTTACCATTACCCCAATAGAGATAAGCTTGTCCGTCATCGTCAATATATACTGTAGGATCAATATCTCCCATTTTACCCGTATATACTAATGGCTTGCTAATCGCATCTTTGAATGGTCCGGTAGGACGATCGGATACAGCCACACCTATCACATGCCAGTTTCCCGGGTATTCGCAGCATACATACCAGTAAAACTTCCCGTTTCTCTCTATACACTGGGCTGCCCAAGCAGATTTTGGCTTTGTCCATTTGAAATCTTTATAGGAAAGCTGTACTCCATGATCAGTCCAGTTTACCATATCGACCGTAGAAAATACCTGCCATTCATTCATATCGAAATAACAGGCAGTATCCGCATCACAGCCCGTATAGAGAAATAATGTATCATTGTACACCATGGGGGCCGGATCGGGAGTATAAGATGTTTGGATGATGGGATTCTGGGCCCTTACCATCACTACAAATATGAAAGAGAATGTTACTGTCAGTAAATAGTAATTAAATTTATATCCCATATATTATAATTTTAGCTCTAATTTGTTTCCATTATATTCTACTTCTTTTTTCGTTCCATCCTGAAGTATTACAGTGAATTTTCTATTCGATAACATACCTTTATACGAACCTTTTCTTTCTCCAATGGTTAATTTGTGAGCAGAATTATTCCATGTAACAGGTATTTCTGTATATTCACCCTTTTCATAATTGTAGTTGTCAAACTCATCCTCATATAGTGTGAAAGAACCATTTGCTCCTGTATAAACCCTAAGTTCCAGATTATCCCATTTTTTTTCGGTAGCATATTGCACCTTTGGCCCAATCGGGATTATACTACCCGCTTTGACAAACAATGGTATCATGTCAATTGTAGTTTCTAAAGTTATCTGCTGTCCACCATTGTATTTTCGATTTGTCCAGAAATCATACCAGACAGTACCTTCCGGTAGATATACATCTGTAGCCTTTTTCTCATTAAAATTTACATTCAGATTTCCACTAGCACTTTTTGATTCTGTACGATTCCATCCATCTTCTTCATTTACTTTTACCACTTTTTCGGGAGTATATTGGGCATTGACGATAGGAGCTACTAAAAACGCTTTACCAAACATGAATTCATCATTCAAGTTCAAGGCTTTTTTATCTTTTGGGAAATCCATAACCAAGGCGCGCATGAAGCTCGACTGTTTACTGGTAACTTCCCATGATGTTGAATAAATATAAGGTAATAAAGAATATCGTAAATTGATTGTTTTTTCGATAGCATCATATATCGGTTCTCCTTTTTTGCCAAAATGATATATCTCTCTGGGCGTATCTGTCCCGTGTGAACGCATCATTGGATTAAAAGCTCCAAATTGCAGCCAACGCACATAAAGTTCTTGGTAGAGAGGATTCTTAGTCGCGCTACCATCATTCCAGTTCTTATTATATTGTCCTGCAAAAAAGCCTCCTATATCACTGTTCCAATGGGGTAAACCACAAATGGAGAAGTTGAGTCCGGCAGGTATCTGATTACGCAACGATTCCCACGAAGAGCCGACATCACCCGACCAGACATTTGCTCCGTAACGTTGCTGCCCGGCAAATCCGGAACGGGTTAGAATAAATACACGTTTATCCGAATTTTCGGCACGCTGATGTTCGTACACCCCGCCTACTGTCATTAAAGGAAAAGCATTCCTTACCTTTCGGAAAGAGCCTAAGTATGTTTTCGTATTCATATCCTCCGGCTTCCAATCTAAATGATCAGGCTCGGTAGAATCCATCCACCACCCGTCCATTCCGTATTTTAATATGCCTTCACTTAGATATTTCCAGTAAATGTCGCGGGCTTTGGGGTTATATGCATCGTATACGCGTACGCCTGAGGGGTAGTCTCTATCCGGTGGCCAAGAATCTATACCAGACTGAGGCCATGTGGAAAAATTGAATAACATTCCGTTCTTATCCAGCTCCCTATAAGGCTTTGTTGCCGGACCAAATGACGACCAGATAGAAATAATCATATGGGCATTCATGGAATGTATATCGTCAACCATCTTTTGAGGATTATTAAAATCGGGATTTTTAAAATCCATTGCATTCCACAAGTAATTATGTCCCCAGTATTGCCAATCCTGAATAATTCCGTCGATAGGAACACCTATTTCTCTGTATTTCCTTACTACACCTGTAATTTCCTCTTGACTTTTATAGCGTTCTTTACTTTGCCAATAACCATAAGTCCATAAGGGAAACATAGGTACTTGCCCTGTAAGGTTTCTCATTTGAGCTATAACCCCATCAGAATTGCTCCCTTGCATGAAATAATAATCGACACAATCACCGACTTCGGATGTAAATGAGGTTTCAGCCTGATCGTCTTTGAAAGTAGTTGGAGAATAATTATCCCAAAATACGCCATAACCTTTATCTGATTGGAAAAATGAAACAACATTCTCAACATTGCCTTGGATCAAGTATTTGGTTTGGTTACGTTGTACCATTTTTCCATTTTGCAATTGTCCCAAACCATATATAGATTCATCTTTATCGAGGAGGTATGGCTGGTATACTTTGAATGTCTTAGTACCTGCATCATTAAATTCGGAGAATACAGGAGCGCTCTTCTCTTTTAATAAGACTTTATTATTGATATTGTGAAAGGTAATTAATCCTGTTTTCAGATTTACATTAACAAGTAATTTGCTGCTTTTTAGTGTTACAAAATCACCCTTTTGTGTTGCAGTAAAGACTGTGTTTTGTGGTGTCGCTACAACAGAAAGGCTTTCTTTTGTATATTTCCAACCGTTGGTAGATTTGATTACTCTAATGGTTGACGGATTGTAGAATTGTAATTCTATATCTATAGAATCAGTACCGGTTTTGATGCCGTTAGCTGTCTTCTGAAAGTTTTGCCCTATTATTGATAAGCTTTCTATCAGCAAAAAGAACAACAATAGAAACTTTACTGTTAAGCGGCTTTTCATAATTAAGATATTTTGAGGTTAATTAAATATGTTAATTTTAGTGGTTGGTAATACAAAATTACTGATATATACACTTTAGCTTCTTCGTTTTTAAACAATAAACCTTATATTTTAGACAGATTATAATATATATCCCCTATTTTAAACAAAAAAACCCAATCTCTCTATTTTGTTACTGCTGTCATCTCAAGATTGGGGGAATGATATAAAACATCTTTTAGTTCATCTATTAGCTTTGGAGGAATAGAAGTTATCTTCTGGTACATTATCCAATATTACCATCGGAATGTTTGTTTTGCACTTAATGTCTTCACTCGACATGGCGATTACCTGTATCGGTGCATGTTATGATCTTATAATTGGCTATGAGCTATAGTATATTTTAGGTTTGAATATATCGAATAGGCTCTTATCAGAAGGGATTCCTTCATCGAATCTATATGAACGATCAGGGAATAAGAAATGGATGACACCTTACATTGTTTTCAAAACAGAAGATCTTCAGACTATATAATTAATAGTAATATAAAAACTTCTTCCCTGGTCGATCTGATTTAATATTCTGTTGGAGCTTTACCAAAATATTTCCTGAAAGCAGTACTGAAATAATTGGCACTCGAAAAACCACACATCTCACTGACTTCGGTTATACTATAATTCCCTGATTGAAGTAGCTCCGATGCATAATTGAAACGTATTGCCTTAATAAATTCTATAGGGGATTGACCTGTAAGATTTTTCATTTTTTGATATAACAAAGAAGGGCTGACATTCATTGCTGAGGCAAATTCGTCTTTACCAAATTCACTATTATCAATATTTTTTCGCACAATGTCAAGAGCTTTTTTAATAAAGCGGTCATTCAGTTCGTTTGCAAAAACGTTTTCCTTATCCCCTGTCGCATTTATCATTTTTAAGGTTCTCTCCCTAACAATTTCCCTATTTTTCAAAATAGACTCTATCCGTTTTGTAAGAACCGTTATATCAAAAGGCTTTGTTATGTAATCATCCGCACCCAGACCGAGCCCCTCTAATTGTTTTGTTTTATCAGATAATGCAGTCAGTAGTATTACCGGAATATGGGAAGTTTGGAAAGTTGATTTAATTAGTTGACACAATCCAAACCCATCCATATTGGGCATCATAATATCTGAAATAATTAAATCCGGCATTTTTCTATTGATCAGATTCCAAGCTACTTCTCCATCATTAGCCACAGATATATTATATAACTCTTGCAAAGAGTTCTTCAAAAAGTCCTGCAATTCATTATTGTCTTCAACAACTAATATTTGCATTTTCTTAGATCTCTCATATCCCTTTTCTTCTGAAACGGATTGCTCTGTTTCTATTTTAGGTTGCAGAATACTTTCCGATCTGTCTTCCTGCATGAAATGGTTAGAAACTGTTTTTTCAATTTCAACTCTTCTGTAAGGAATAGTTATTGTAAAAGAGGAGCCTATATTTTCTTTACTATTTAGAATGATCTGACCTTTATGTAGATCAACATAGCTTTTAACCAATAATAATCCGATACCCGATCCGACCATCCTGGAGTTTACAACATTATCCCCCCTGTAGAATTCTCTGAATAAAAGTTTCTGAGCTTTGGAACTGATACCTAAGCCGTAATCTTTAACTTCCAAAGACCAGGAGCATTTGTTACAATCAAGCATAATATCTATTCTGCCATTCAGATGCGAATACTTTATTGCATTTGAAATTAAATTATCCACTACTTTTTCAATCTTCAATTCATCAATCGCTGTAAAATATGTCGATTGATTGAAAGAAAAATTAAGTTTAATATTTTTTTTCTTACTTGCTTCTTCAAAAATCAGGATTCGCCTGGATAATAGATTAACGATATCTGTCATAACCAGAAATATCTGTCCTTTCCCCAAATCTACTTTTTCAAAATCGAGTAGCTGGGTGGCCACAGAAGATAATCTATTAGATTGTTCACTGGCTAAATTAGAGTAATATCTTAGATTTGCCGGCAATTCCCGGGCATTATTCAACTGTTCGATTGGAGCGCTGATCAGAGTCAAAGATGTACGTATATCATGCGCCATATTGGTAAAGAACTGTATTTTATCTTTAATGTGTTTTTGTTTTAGATGGCTCGAATATGACTTAATTAGATAAACAATAACACCGGATATAACCATTATGATGATAAGACGAAACCACCATGTTTCCCAAAACGGAGGAAAAACTTCAATATCAAGAGAACGTTCATCAATAATTTTTGATAGAGAACTGTCATACATTCTTATACTTAATTTGTAATTCCCGCTAGGGAGGCTATTATATGTAACTAGTCTTAAATTAGAAGGATGACTCCATTTTAAGTCTAAACCTTCCATCTTCCAAGAAAACTTAATGTCTTTAGTATACATGCCAAGAGGCAGTAGCTCCAGAATGAAGTTATTTTGTTTATGATTCAAATCAAGACTAGCCTGTTCATTTACAGGAATCTTTTTCAGTAAGTTCTCATATTCTCGGATAGAACGGCCCGAGATGCTTATGTTTTGAAAAAAGATCTTACCTTCAATTTCATTTTTATAAAGAATATATGGATTAGTAATGACACCGCCTTTATTGGTACCCCATATAATATTTCCATTCTTCATTGAAAAATGAGCATTTGTATTAAATGACACTCTCGAAAGAGACAATAAAGAGGGAGAAGTAAATGCCTTCTTTTTATTTATATCAAATTGACATAACCCGGCCTCTGTACCAAGCCATAAATAACCATTGACATATGTAATACTATTTATATAATTAGACAAAATACCTGATTCAGTTGAATATTTTTCAATCGTCTTGTTTTTATAATCATAGCAAAGCAGCCCTTCACCTGACGTTGTAATCCAAATATTATCTTCAAGAACTATGATATCTTGCAGATGATAATTATTAATCAAGACTTCGAATTTGCCTGTATCTTTTTGCAATGAAACCAAGCCATATGTGCAAGCAAGCAATATTATATCTGAAGAAAGTTCTGAAAAAGAATTAATAGGTTGTGATTCATAAACTCGAAACTTATTCTCCTTTTTTTGATGGCAAATTATATTACGAGTCCCTCCCATCCATATATTCCCATCCATATCTTTGAATATATCGGATATAAACTGACCAGAGAAGCCTGTTTTGTCCCTATCGTGAAAATAATGGTTTATTTCTTTCCCTGTATTTCCATTTATTACATAGACACCCGAGGAATAAGTCCCTGCCCATATATTCCCTTCATCATCTTCACATAAAGCCAAAAAAACCTTGGCCGCATTCTTTTTATCGTGAATATACCGGCACCAATGATTTGACTTTACATTCCAACGACTTAAACCATTGTTCGTCGCAAACCAAATATCCCCCTTTTTGTCTTCCAAGACTTTATTAACATTATTATTTACCAAAGAATTAGGATTGTTGATTTGATGATTTATTATATTTATATCGGATAATTTCTGGTTAAAAAAAGAAAGCCCACCTGTAAACGTTGCAATCCACACCCTTTCGTCTTTATCACAAAAAATATCATAAACGCCATCCCCTTGAAGTGAAAACGGATCATTCACATCCTCCTTGTATATATTCAAGATTTTTGTACCATCCCTTGAAACCTCACAAATACCTTGCCCATCTATACCTATAAGTACTGAAGATTCTTGCTTCTTTCTTATTGCAAGTATCGGTTGTTTGGGTAGCTCATCCTTTATAATTTCTGTCAACTTCTTTCCTTCGATAGAATAGAGTAAGAGTCCATTAGAAATAGTCCCTATCCAGATTTGGTTAAATTCAGTATCATAGAAGAAACTTGATACTTGAATTTCATTAACGGCTGAGTACTTATAGATATATTCAAGTTTTTGGCTCTGCGTATTGAATATCCCTATACCATTTATTGTAGCAAGTATTAGATTATGATCTTTGTATAAATCGACCTGTTGTACTTCTGCTTTGCTGTCGAAAGCAAGTGTTAATTCTTGATTGGAATATTTGTATAAGCCTTTTGTGGTCCCTATCCAAAGAGTTCCATTTTTATCAACAACAAGTCCTAATATGTTTGCGTTAGCATCATTTAAGGCTTGCTTGATATCTAAAAATAAATCAAAGCGATCATATAGTTCATTGTAAATGAAAATTTGGCCATTACTCGTAAAAGCTATTAGCTTCGAGTTTTTATAAATAAGCCGGATGAAATAAAAATCTTTTATTGTAACAGGAAGATTGTATAATCTGGAATCATTTTCGGAAACTCTCAATATACCTGTTTTAGAGGCTGCCCAAATAAAGCCATTATCATCTTTGCATATTGAATATACTTCTCTCTCCAATGTCCCATACATCGTATTAACGGAGTAGAATTTCACATTTGATGAAAATATCTCACTGATTGGTAATATTATTAACGTCAGGACTAATATCTTCAGGATATTAGTTGAATAATTAATTCTTCTGCATTTCATGAGTGATCAGAAATAGGTTATAAATGCAAATTTATAAAAAAAATCAAATTAAGTGTTTATTTAACACTATTATTGAGGTAGATAATCAATAAATTTAGATAAATGAATGCGATGATCATTCAGCCCATCGCATATAGAAGTAATATCCGTGTAGTTCTCCCTTTTTATGCTCTCCTTTTTCCCGTCCATTCCAGCAGTTGATAATAGGTTATGCCAAATGATGAATTTGTCTAGAATTAGATTTTAATTGTCTAAAATTGAATGACAAAAAATAACATACGCAATTATTTTTGTGACGTTATGTATAATCACACGATATAATGGAATCAACAACACAGAGTACATCAGAATCAAAAGGATTTTATAAACTTTCCGCAATACAGCGCATTGGTTTTGGCTCAGGCGATTTAGCGCAGAACCTCATCTATCAGACGGTATCTATGTACCTTCTCATTTTTTATACGAATGTTTTTGGCATTTCTGCCGCAGCAGCTGGTGTTATGTTCCTTATCGTCCGGATTGTCGATGTAGTCTGGGACCCAATAGTCGGCGCATTTGTAGATAAACATAATCCGAAACCAGGCAAATATCGGTCTTATCTGGTGCTTGGTGGTATTCCCCTTACAGGGTTTGCCATACTTTGCTTCTGGAACGGTTTTTCCGGTTCATTACTTTATGCCTACATCACTTATGTTGGACTGTCGATGCTTTATACTCTCATAAATGTCCCTTATGGGGCATTGAATGCGTCCCTGACTCGCGATACCGATGAAATTACCAAACTTACTTCGGTACGTATGTTTATGGCCAATCTGGGTGGACTGGCTGTAGGCTATGGCATTCCTATTCTTGTAAAGATTTTCTCTCCTGACGGAAAAATAAATTCTCCGGAATCAGGCAATGCATGGTTTATTACAATGACAATTTATGCTTTAACTGGTTTGGCCTTGCTGATTTTTTGTTTTTATCAGACTAAAGAACGGGTAGTAATGGCAGAGAATGAAACCTCAGATGTAAAAGTTTCCGATCTTTGGACTGAATTTAAACGTAACCGCCCTCTCAGAATACTTGCTTTTTTCTTCATCACAGCATTTGCCATGATGGCAATCGGCAATTCGGCCGGCTCTTACTATATGATCTATAACGTCCAGGCTCCCGATATGCTTCCATACTTTATGGCTCTGGGTTCCATACCTGCATTTATCTTTATGCCGATGGTACCTGCAATAAAGCGTGCGATTGGAAAAAAGCGAATGTTTTATGTTTTCCTCTCAGTTGCCATTATCGGTATGGCTTTATTGTATATCATTTCAGTAATACCTGCCCTTAAGATACAAATCTGGTTGGTTTTTATCGCCCAATTTATCAAATCGACAGGTATAATCGTTGCCACCGGTTATATGTGGGCACTCGTTCCGGAAGTGATCTCGTTTGGAGAACACACTACAGGGAAAAGGATTTCGGGTATAGTCAATGCTTTGACGGGTATCTTCTATAAAGCAGGTATGGCTTTAGGAGGTGTTGTGCCCGGTCTTGTGCTCGCATTTGTCGGATTCGACAAAAACAATCAGGTAACACAATCAGCCTTTGCCGAACAAGGTATTTTATGGCTTGTTGCAGTTATTCCATGCATCCTGCTTTTTCTGGCAATGTTCATTATCTCCAAATATGAATTAGAAGATAATGTAATAGATAGAATAAATATGGAGATTGAAGAAAGACATTCGAAATAATAATAACCTTAAAAATATTTTAATATGAAACGAAACATTTATTACTGTCTTATTTCTTTATTGCTACTTCCAATCTTTGCTTGTAATGCAAAAAATAATGGAGAAGTTAAAAATGAACCCTCACTAAAAGAGGCTCTGCATGGAAAGTTCTATATCGGCACTGCACTTAATCTAGATCAAATCCAGGGTAAAGACACTGCAGCAATAAATATCGTAAAAACCGAATTCGATGCGATCGTAGCAGAAAACTGCATGAAAAGTATGTACCTACAACCAAAGGAAGGTGAGTTTTACTTTGAGGATGCTGATAAATTTGTAGAATTTGGAAAACAGAACAATCTTTTTATTACCGGGCATTGTCTGATATGGCATTCACAGGCACCGGCATGGTTTTTTACTGACGATAAGGGAAAAGACGTGTCGGCTGAAGTTCTTAAGCAACGAATGAAAAATCATATTACAACAGTTGTATCCCGTTACAAAGGGCAGATAAAAGGTTGGGACGTTGTCAATGAAGCGATCATGGAAGATGGATCATATCGTGAAAGCAAATTTTATAAAATACTGGGAGAAGAGTTTATTCCTTTGGTTTTCCAGTATGCCCATGATGCTGATCCTGATGCGGAACTATATTATAACGACTATAACGAATGGTATGAAGGTAAACGGGAAGCGATTGCCAGATTGGTAAGATCATTTAAAGAAAAAGGCATACGAATAGATGCAATAGGTATGCAAGGTCATATTAGTATGGATGGACCCAGCCTGGAAGAATATCAGGCGGCTATAGATGCTTATACATCTGCCGGTGTTAAAGTTATGGTTACCGAACTCGATCTTAGCTCCCTGCCATCACCCCGTCGCAATACGGGAGCAAATATCTCTGAGATAGAAGCATATAATAAGGAAATGAACCCTTATACAACTAACCTTCCTGATTCGGTTGTAGTCGCATGGACAGAGCGTATGGGAAATTTCTTCAAACTGTTTTTAGATAATAAGGAGAAAGTTAGCCGTGTCACCTTGTGGGGTGTAACCGACAAGGATTCATGGAAAAACAATTTTCCTATGAGAGGCCGTACCGACTACCCTTTACTGTTTGACAGACAATATAAAGCAAAGCCAATAGTTCAGGAAATCATCAAGATGGCCGGTCTTTCTGACAACAAAGCACAAAATAAGAAATAAGCATCATTATCTTATTTATTAAAGAAAGTTTATTTTAAATACATCCGAATCAAATGAAACGAACTCGATACTTATTTCCTCAGGACTATATGGCAGACCCATCTGCACACGTATTTGAAGGTAAAATCTATATATACCCATCCCATGACTGGGAAAGTGGTATTCCCGAAAATGACAACGGTGACCACTTCAATATGAAAGATTACCATGTATTCTCTCTCGATGATGTGGACGGGCCTATAACAGATCATGGCGTGGTACTGGCCGTAGAAAATATACCGTGGTCGGGACGACAGTTGTGGGACAGCGATGTCGCATTTAAAGACAGTAAATACTATCTGTACTTTTCACTGAAAGACCAGAATGATATTTTCCGTCTGGGAGTAGCCATCAGTGACAAACCTTACGGGCCGTTCATTCCTCAGGAAAACCCGATCAAAGGAAGTTACAGTATCGACCCGTGCGTATTTGAAGAGAACGGGGAATATTACATCTACTTCGGCGGCATCTGGGGAGGGCAGCTTCAACGATACCGTAACAATAAGGCATTGGAATCCGCTGCTTTCCCGGCTGATAATGAACCTGCTCTTTGCGCAAAAGTGGCACGATTGAGAGATGATATGCTGGAGTTTGCGGAAGAACCACGCGATGTGGTTATTCTGGACGAAAACGGGCAGCCAATAACACAAGGAGACACAGACCGCCGCTTCTTCGAGGCATCATGGATGCATAAGTACAATGGGAAGTATTATTTCTCATATTCCACAGGTGACACTCATCTCCTTTGCTATGCCATAGGTGATAATCCTTACGGGCCGTTCACTTACAAAGGGGTAATCCTTACTCCCGTGATCGGGTGGACAACCCATCATAGTATTGTGGAATATAAGGGTAAGTGGTATCTTTTTCATCACGATTCAGCGCCGTCGGGCGGCAGGACATGGCTCCGCAGTATGAAAGTCGTAGAACTGGAGTATAATCCCGACGGGACGATTAAAACTATTGAAGGACTGGAAAAGGGATAGGTTATTTTTAGGTTTAAGGTTTTTAGGTTTATAGCCTCTTTTTTTCAAGGGCGAATTAAAATTCGCCCTTGTATTTAATATCAATACTATTCTAAATATAGTATGATATACTACAACATTTGGGTTGCTTACGGTTATATTTCACTGAAGTAGAAAATAGAAATCAACATCATCATATAAAAGTCCGGTTATAAACATCAGAAAGGAAGAATTAATAAACCATTGGAAAAGCTAGTCCATAGGGAGTTATATCCAAATAGTTTTAAAATATAATGTCAATAAGATTTAAATTAATATATAATGAAAAAGATCAAGTCAAAATCAATTTTATTAAGAAAGTACAAGTCAATAGTGTTAACTGCCTTTTTCTTACTTACATGTATACCAGCCATGCACGCTGTCGGTGAAAGAGGTGAAGTTACATCAACACCCCCTCCTGTATTTACAAATTTTGTATATCAAGGAGATGATAAAGTCTATAATGAAAATCTGTTGAAACCGGATGAATTTTATAATCCTATCCTTCAAGGTTGTTATCCTGACCCTAGTATTACACGTAAAGGAGATGATTATTATTTAGTTTGCTCATCTTTCGCCATGGTACCGGGAGTTCCGATTTTCCATTCCAAGGATTTGGTTAATTGGACTCAGATAGGACATGTTCTCAACCGGACTTCCCAATTGAAGGTAGAGACAGCAGGTATAAGCATGGGTATATATGCGCCTGCTATCAAATATAATAAGTATAATGATACCTTTTATATGATTACTACCCAATTTGCCGGAGGATTTGGAAATATAGTAGTAAAGACGAAAGATCCTCATAAAGGGTGGGGAGATCCTATCAAACTAAAATTCGATGGCATAGACCCATCTCTATTTTTTGATGATAACGGTAAGGCCTATGTTGTGCATAACGATGCACCGAATAGAGGTGAAGAATTATATAATGGACATCGTGTAATCAAAATTTGGGAGTATGACCTGGAAAATGATCAAATAATTCAAGGTAGCGATCAAATAGTAGTCAATGGCGGAGTCGATATCACAAAAAAACCGATATGGATAGAAGCTCCTCATATTTATAAGAAAGATGGTAAATATTATCTGATGTGTGCGGAAGGAGGAACAGGAGGCTGGCACAGCGAAGTTATTTTCATAAGCGACTCACCTAAAGGACCATACATTCCAGCTCCGAGCAATCCTATATTGACCCAAAGATATTTTCCACAGAATAGGGCAGATAAAGTAGATTGGGCAGGTCATGCCGATTTAGTAGAAGGCCCGGACGGTAAATATTATGGGCTGTTTCTAGCTATTCGTCCAAATGAAAAGAATAGGGTAAATACAGGCCGTGAGACATTTATATTGCCTGTAGATTGGAGTGGTACATTCCCTGTTTTTGAAAATGGGCTTATACCAATGGAGCCTAAATTGAAAATGCCGCAAGGAGTAAGTAATCAAACCGGAAAGAATGGTTTTTTCCCGAATGGAAATTTCACTTTCACCGATAATTTTTCATCAGAAAAATTAGACGATAGATGGATCGGCGTAAGAAGCTGGCGGGAAGACTTTACTAAAATAACAAAGAAAGGGCTACAAATAAATCCTTTTTCGGTAAATATTAAAGAAGTAAAACCAATATCCACCTTATTTTACAGGCAACAACATAA
The DNA here is from genome assembly GCF_000213555.1 of Dysgonomonas gadei ATCC BAA-286. GTDB lineage: Bacteria > Bacteroidota > Bacteroidia > Bacteroidales > Dysgonomonadaceae > Dysgonomonas > Dysgonomonas gadei. The sequence goes on along the minus strand of NZ_GL891981.1, from coordinate 418,920 downwards.
AAATTTCACAGCTACAGTCACCTTGGATTATCTTCCTAAATCAGAAAACGATTTAGCAGGTATTACGTGTTACCAAAGCGAATCATTTAATTATGTATATGGCCTCACAAAAAAGGGAAATGACTATTATTTGGTCTTGGAAAAAACACAAAAAGGTAAATCTACAATCATAGCCAGCGAAAAAATAGATATACGCAAGCCTGTCAGCCTGCAAGTATCAGCTCAGGAAGACGAATATAGATTTAATTATTCGATGGATAACACCAACTTTAATAATCTGGGAGGAACTGTATCCGGCGATATTCTTTCTACGAATGTTGCCGGAGGCTTTACCGGGGCTTTAATAGGACTATATGCAACTTCCGGTAATGATATCAGGTTGTAAAACTGTTTTATGTAATGTGTGATCTGGAAATATTTATATTATTAAGTTTGTAAAACTAAGCCTCTTATTACACTAACAAATAATACTTTAAGTAAATACCTTGCGAATAGCTTCAAATGCTGGTTCGTACTAAATATAAACTCTAATGAAAAATATATTGTTACTATGTTTATTAATTTGGGGATTCAGTATTTCTACGAACAGCCAGAATTTTCTGAGTACCCCTGAAGGTTACAATATACCCCGTACAGGGATAGCTCACGGGAAGATAGATACGATAACATATCCTTCAGCCACCGTCGGTACTGATCGCAGAGCTTTGATTTATACTCCTCCGGGATATTCGCGAAACAAAAAATACCCAACGCTCTATTTGTTGCATGGTATCGGCGGTGACGAAAAGGAATGGCTTAACCAAGGTAATCCCCAAGTGATACTTGACAATCTGTACGCTGATAAAAAAATAGCACCCATGATCGTAATTTTACCTAATGGGCGGGCAATGAAGGATGACCGAGCCATAGGCAATATTATGGAAGCTTCAAAGGTACAGGCTTTTGCCACCTTCGAGAAAGATTTACTCGGAGACTTAATACCTTATGTAGAAAAGAAATTTTCGGTACTGAAAAACAGAGAAAATCGTGCCTTGGCGGGACTTTCGATGGGAGGCGGACAGACTTTGAATTTTGGATTAGGCAATTTGGATAAATTTGCTTGGGTTGGAGGTTTCTCATCCGCACCCAATACTAAGGAACCCCAGATGCTCTTACCCGATCCAGAGAAAGCAAAGACTAGTCTGAAATTACTTTGGATTTCGTGTGGAGACAAAGATGGTTTACTTAATATTAGCAAACGTACTCATGAATATCTGGCTCACAATCAAATCCCTCACATTTATCAGGTAATCCCTGATGGTTATCATGATTTCAAGATATGGAAACAAAATTTGTACATGTTTTCCCAATTACTATTTAAACCTGTAACAACTGAATTAATAGATTTGTATAGTAATATTCCGAATGAACATCCGGTGGCTGTCCCGGCTTCCACAAATGTTCCGGGAGCACAATATCCTCAGATCTTACCTGATAATAAAATCCTTTTCCGTATTAAGGCTCCTGATGCGCAAAAAGTACAGGTTGATCTCGGTAGGAAATACGACATGGTAAAGGAAGAAGAAGGATCATGGGCAATCACTACCGATCCTATCGCAGAAGGGTTCCACTATTATTCTATTCTGATAAACGGAGTAGCGGTCTGTGATCCCGGAAGCCAGACTTTCTATGGCATGAGCCGTATGGCAAGCGGCATCGAAATTCCTGAAAAAGAAGTAGATTATTATAATATCAAAGACATACCTCATGGACAAATACGTCAGGTACGTTATTATTCTAATATAACCAAAGCATGGCGCCGGGCTTTCGTTTACACTCCTGCCGGATACGACACCAACATCTCGGAACGTTATCCTGTGATGTACCTGCAACATGGAGGAGGTGAAGACGAAACAGGCTGGTGGAATCAGGGAAAGATGGATGCGATCTTGGATAATCTGATTGCCGAAGGACAAGCTAAGCCAATGATTGTAGTGATGGACAATGGCTATGCGATTGATCCGGATAACAACAAGAGACAATCCGGACAGGGTCTAAGAGGTTTGTTTCAGAATAAAACGCTGGAGAATGTCTTCATTCAAGAAATTATCCCAATGATCGATAAAGAATTCCGAACTATTTCAGACCGCGATCATCGCGCTATGGCCGGACTTTCGATGGGAGGCTTCCAATCGTTCCAGATAGCAATGTCTAACATTGACAAATTTGCTTATGTTGGCGGGTTCAGTGGTGGAGGATTAATACAACAAGACTCTGTAGAATTTTCTAAAATGTATGATGGCGTATGGGCTGATGTGAATGCTTTCAATCAAAAGATGAAAGTGGTTTATTTAAGCATCGGGACAGACGAACCGACTAATATGTATCAAACGGTCAATAGTTTCCACAAAGAGATGGAAAAAACGGGAATAAAACATGTATACTATGAATCTCCCGGCACTTCTCACGAATGGCTTACATGGCGACGATCATTGTATCAGTTTGCTGGATTGATCTTCAAATAATTAAAATGTAAATTCGATTAAAAGATCCGGAAATAGGAACTTAAAAATAACCGCTTATTAAAATCATCAAATAACCATGAATAAAAAGATCACAACCGTTTTGTTGACAACGTTGTTTGTCATAGGTTCTGTTTCAGCACAAAACATTAAAGAAGATTTCATGCCCTCAGTACTCAATCAACCGGGGCAGTTGTACCCTCAAGTAAACTCGCAAGGTTATGCCCGCTTCAAAATCGTAGCACCTGATGCCCAAAATGTATCCGTTAGCCTCGGCTTAGGCGGACGAGGGGGTACTGTTCTGAAAAAAGCAGAAGACGGAACATGGATGGGAACCACAGAAGGGCCAATGGATGAAGGTTTTCACTATTATCATCTGACAGTGGACGGAGGTATGTTCAATGACCCCGGCGCATGTAATTTTTTTGGATCGAACCGTTGGGAAAGCGGAATCGAAATACCTGCTTCCGACAAAGATTTTTATAAACTAAAAGATGTATCTCATGGGCTTGTGAGCCAGGTGTATTTCCCGTCAAAAAGCACCAATACCTTGCGTCGGGCTTTTGTATATACTCCTCCCAAATACGGAGAAGATCCAAATATGAGTTATCCGGTTCTATATCTTCAGCATGGCTGGGGCGAGGATGAAACGGCATGGACGAATCAGGGTTTCGCCCATCTTATCATGGATAACCTGATAGCTGAAGGAAAAGCAAAACCTTTTATTATCGTAATGACCTATGGCATGACTAACGATACCAAATTTGGGCGAATTGGAGATTTCAAAATCGAGCACTTCCAAACTGTTTTGATCGATGAGCTTATCCCTTATATCGATGCTAATTTCAGAACTTTAGCGAATCAGCCTAACCGGGCAATGGCCGGTCTTTCGATGGGTGGAATGGAAACAAGGATGATCACACTGGCCCGTCCGGATATTTTTTCGCATTACGGCCTTCTCAGTGGCGGTACTTATGCCCCATCCGACATCAAAGACAAATCGGCGCTGAAACTTGTCTTTATGAGTTGCGGAAGCCGTGAGAATCCGGATAAAGTGACGCAAGCCGCAGAAGAACTAAGGTCTGCCGGTATCAATGCAGTTTCTTTTGTTTCCAATAATACGGCTCATGAGTTTCTGACATGGCGCAGAAGCCTGCGCGAACTTGCACCTCTATTGTTTAGATAGTGAGTAGAAGAAATCAAACTGAATATATAGAAAGCTTTGAATCTGAAAATAAAGTCGAGTGATCTTATTATAATAATTCTTTGAAAAATTCAATTGGATGAAAAATTATATATTAATAGTCCTTTTTTTTCTATCCTTAAACTGTTTCGGACAGGAATATTCACAAAGCTGGAAAGATGTGAGTTACGCAGGGGACTCAGCCATTTACCACCGCCTGGATATTTATCTGCCAAAGGTAGAAAGGAACAACTATCCAGTCGTAATTTATATTTACGGGAGCGCATGGTTTTCCAATAATGGGAAGGGAGCGGATATGAATACTATTGGCAAAGCATTACTTGATGCCGGCTTTGCTGTTGTTACACCAAATCACCGTTCGAGCCTTGATGCCAAATTCCCGGCTCCAGTAAACGACATAAAAGCAGCCATCCGTTTCATACGTGCTAATGCTTCTGTATATAGGCTTGACACCACCTTTGTGGGAATTTCGGGTAGCTCGTCAGGGGGTAATATGGCGGCAATTGCCGGCACGTCGCGCTTTGCGAAGCAATGTACTCTCGGCAATGCAACTGTTGACATGGAAGGCAATATCGGCCCGTACACCCAATTTAGCAGTTGTGTCGATGCTGTAGTCGATTGGTTTGGTCCTACCAATATGCTGGTAATGGATTCTTGTGGAGGCACTGATTTTATCCATAATGCCCCTAACTCGCCCGCATCGGCTTATATCGGAGGCCCGATACAGGAAAACAAGGATAAATGCTTGTTGGCAAGTCCTACCACATATATTGATTCCTCTGACCCACCTTTTTTGATTTTCCATGGTGACAAAGACCGGGTAGTACCTCATTGTCAGAGCGAACTACTATTCGAAGCACTCCAGAAGGCCGGAGTACCGAGCCGTTTTTATCTGGTATCCGGCGGTCAGCACGGCCCGGGAGTGCATGTACCCGAAAATTTGAAATTAATGACTGATTTTTTTGTCAGCTGTAAGGAAAGAAAATACTTAAAATAAATTTACAACATGAGAATATAAGAGTCATCGTATGTAAAGGATATCTATCGGAGGATAACCAGGATTTGACCTGAAGAAAGATTTAAACTGAATTTCCAAAAGCCGTTAATACAAAATTATAATCTGAAAAAATATAGACATGATACAGAAAACCTTTTTTTTAATTCTGATCTTATATATAATAACCACGGGATTAGAAGCCCAGAACGAGAAAAAAAACAAAAAAACAGATACGTCTGAAGCATTATTTCCCGCCGGGAAATACCGTAACGTTTTTCAGGAGGCAGGATATTCTCAGTCAGAGGTAGATATGAAAGTGGAAAAAGCCTATAAAGATCTTTTCGAAGGTGAAAACCGGATTTACTTCGAAGTAGGTGATTCGATGGCCTATGTTTCTGATTTGAAAAACCATGATGTCCGTACCGAAGGGCTTTCATATGGTATGATGGTAGCTGTACAACTCGATAAGAAGGATGTATTTGACCGCATATGGCGGTGGTCGAAGAAATACCTTCAGCACCAGAGCGGACCACGCGAAGGATATTTTGCATGGAGTTTCGATCCTGCAAAAATGAAGCAAAATTCACCGGGCTCGGCTTCTGACGGCGAATTGTACTATATTACGAGTCTGTTGTTCGCATCCAATCGCTGGGGTGACAACAAAGACATTAATTACTATGCTGAAGCACGTAGAATCTTAGATGCCATGTGGTCTAAAGATGGTACAGGAAATATCTACAATTTGTTTAATGTCGAACATAAGCAGATTATTTTCGTTCCGGAAGGAGACGCTTACAATTGGACTGACCCGTCATACCATTTGCCCGCATTTATGGAAGTGTGGGCAATGTATGGCAAAGACGGGCATGAGCAGTTTTATCGTGATTGTGCCGACACCTCACGGGTATTCTTCCGTCGGGCCTGCCATCCCGATACAGGCCTGAATGCCGACTACACTGAATTCAGCGGTGCTCCTCACTCTACCCGCTGGATGCCTGCTGCATTTCGTTACGATTCGTGGCGCGTGCCTATGAACATAGCTATGGATTACAACTGGTTTGAAAAAGATAAGCAATGGCAGGAAGATTATGCTAAACGAATACAAACATTCTTTAAGTCGAAGGGAATAGACACATTTGAAGACCAATTTAATCTGGACGGTTCCAAACCCGATTTTATTTTGAAAGCTGGCCATGATTACCAGCGTTTGAGACATTCTATCGGGTTGGTGGCAAGTGTTGCCTCAACGAATCTCATCTACAAGGATTTTGATTATATCCATAAATTATGGAATGCTAAATTAGAGCCTTATGATGACGGTTATTTTGATCCGTATTATGATGGATTACTATATCTATTCAGCCTGATGCATTTGAGTGGAAAGTATCAGATAATAACTCCCGCAAACCAGAAATAAGAAGAGTTTGTATCCGTATAAACCCTATTGAGTTTCTTTGCCGGACTTTAAAGCTATATTATTGGAAGTTTACTATAACCCCAACTATTGTTTCGGGAGATATTCTCTCTACAAATATTGCTGGAAGATCAGCAAATTATATTCAACTGTAAAATAGACCGTAACTATGAATAAAACATTTATTGTCTTGCTATTATTATCAATAGTATTGTCGCTTTCAGCCCAGAAAACAACAGTTGTCTCACCGAACCGGAAAATAATTGTCGAACTTTTTAATACCCAAGGCTCGGAGAAGGGTGAATGGTTTTTGAAAGTGAAGATATCCGATAAAGGTAAAACATCAGAAATAATACCTCAAATTACTTTGGGTCTCGATCGCAGTGATCAGAATTTTTCAAAAGAACTGAAATTTTTGAAAGCGGGAAAAACATTGCTAATTAATGAAGAATATACAGCCATACATGGAAAACGGTCTCAATGTTCTAATTCCGCCAACGAAGTGGTAGTTACCTTTGAAAATCCTACTAAAGCAAGAATGAACCTCATTTTGAGAGCTTACAACGATGGTGTGGCTTTTCGTTATGAGCTTCCAGAAAAGTCAGGGTCATTTGTAATGAAAGATGAACTCACTGCTTATTCAATTCCAGATAGCACCAAACGATGGCTGCAAAAATTTAATCCTGCAAACGAGGGTCTATATACTGTTATGAAGGATGGAGAAGTGCAGCAGGATTGGGCTTATCCGGCACTCTTCAATACTCCTGAAAAAGATTATTGGTATTTAATACATGAAGCCGATCTGGATAGGAATTATTGCGGAACAAAACTCTCCAATATCTCTGATAAAACAACATATAAACTCACATTCCCCGATCAATGGAACGGACGCGGGAAAGGCGAATCTCTACCGACTATCTCTTTACCATGGGAATCACCGTGGCGTGTAATTATAGCCGGAAGCCTTGCGGACATTGTAGAATCGACTTTAGTTGATGATGTTTGTCCCCCATCAGTAATATCTCGAACCGATTGGATTAAACCGGGGGTAGCATCTTGGAATTATTGGTCGGACAACCATGGGACACGCAGCTACAAAACTGTTTGTGCATTTGCCGATTTGGCTGCCGAAATGGGTTGGCCTTATACCTTGCTTGATTGGGAATGGGATTCCATGGGAGATGGAGGAAAGCTGGAAGACGCACTTACATACATTCATTCAAAAGGGATTAAACCTCTGATATGGTATAATTCCGGAGGTGATCACACATGGGTTGAATCAACTCCTAAAAACAGAATGCTTACACACGAAAATAGGGTTGAAGAATTTACAAAACTGAAAAAACTAGGAGTAGTGGGTGTAAAAATCGACTTCTTCGAAAGCGAAAAACAGGATATGATCAAGTATTACTTGGATATTCTGGACGATGCAGCCAAATTTGAAATGTTGGTTTATTTTCATGGTTGCTTGGTGCCCCGTGGTTGGGCGCGTACTTACCCCAACCTGATGACGTACGAAGGTGTTCGCGGAGCCGAATGGTACAACAATGGCCCTGAATTCACCTCTACCGCACCGGAGCATAATGCAGTTCTTCCATTTACACGCAATGTAGTCGGTGCTATGGATTATACACCCGTAACCTTTACCAATTCGCAATTTCCACATATCACAACATACGGACATGAACTTGCTTTAAGTGTATTGTTTGAGTCCGGCATCCAGCATTTTGCCGACAGGCCCGAAGGATATTACTCATTACCCGATGCAGTCAGGGTATTTTTGAAAAATGTTCCGAATTCATGGGATAATACTAAATTGCTTGAGGGCTATCCGGGTAAGGACATCATAATTGCCCGACAGAAGGGTAATAAATGGTATATAGGCGGAATAAATGCTGACAATATGCAGGAAAAAACAAGGAAATTGTCGTTCGATTTTTTACCGGAAGGAGTAAAATATAAACTCATTTTGATAACGGACGGTAAGCACGACAAGGAGTTTTATACCCAATATTTAGTTGTGAATAAAACATCATCAGTAGATGTAAAACTGCTCAGGAGAGGTGGTTTTGCAGCTTGCCTGAGTCCGGTAAATTAAGGCTGGCCAATTTAATTTACAGACATTTATCCACTGATATATAAGCAACTATAAAAAATATAACAAATAATTTTCTGTTTATGAAAAAGAGTATTTTATTATCATTGTTTTTATTGTCTCTTTTTGTTGCTCGGATTAGTGCTCAGTCTTCAAACGGAGCGCTAATCCCTCCAGAAATAGAAGATCCGGAGTGCCTTGGTATCAATAAAGAACCTTACCATGCCACTTTGATGCCTTACGCCACCTTGCAGGAGGCTTTGACGGCCAAACGCCATGCGTCGTCATTATGTAAAAGTCTTAATGGCAACTGGAAGTTTAACTGGGTGCCGGCGCCCGATAAACGCCCGGTGAATTTTTACAAATCCGACTTTGATGTTTCGGATTGGAAAGAAATCCCGGTTCCTTCAAATTGGGAAGTGCATGGCTATGGTACACCTTTTTATAGGAATTTGGGCTACACTATAAAAAAAGATTTTCCACGGGTAATGAGTCAGCCCGAGGAATGGTACACGGCTTACAAAGAACGCAACCCGGTGGGTAGTTATCGCCGTGACTTCGTGGTGCCGGAAGAATGGAGGGGACAACGGATATTCATCACTTTTAATGGTGTGGATTGTGCATTTTTTATCTGGGTCAACGGTGAAAAAGTAGGTTTCAGCGTAAACAGCCGCAATGCAGCCGAGTTTGACCTTACAAAGTATGTAAAACCGGGCAAAAACATGATAGCTGTAGAAGTTTATCAATACAGTTCAGGTACATGGCTGGAAGATCAGGACATGTGGCGTTTACACGGTATATTCCGTGATGTTATACTTTGGAGCTCTCCACAGGTACATATCCGCGATTTCTTTGTGAAAACGGATTTGGATACAAACTACAAAGATGCTACTTTAAGTGTGACAGCTAAAATCAAAAATTATAATGATAAAACTGCGAAGCCTCAGATATTCACAGCCACGCTCTACGACAAAGAAGGCAAGGAGATAGCTAAAAACAGCACTGTAGGCACATCGTTGAAAGCTAATCAGGAGGTAGCAATGACTGTAAAAATGCAAATATCGGATCCTGCGAAATGGACTGCCGAAACTCCTGATTTATACACGGTGGTACTGACAAATTCGGAAGGGGAGATTTTGTCTCAAAAAATCGGATTCCGAAAGATAGAAATCAAAGGGCGTGTTTTTACGGTTAATGGTGTACCAATCAAGTTGAAAGGCGTAAACCGCCATGAACATTGGTCGGATGTAGGGCATGCTATTACCGAGGAACAAATGATTCTCGATTTAAAGGCAATTAAACAAGGTAATTGTAATCATGTGCGCACCAGCCATTATTCCAATGATCCCCGTTGGTACGAATTGTGTGATGAATGGGGAATCTGGTTGGTAGCAGAAGCCAATATGGAATATCACGGTTATGACACACGATTTGATGAAGAACCCACCATAAAAGCAGCTATTGTCGACCGTAATGTGGCAAATACTGAAAACTTCAAGAATCATCCTTCGGTGATTATATGGTCTCTTGGTAACGAAGGCGGCGGAATAGGATCCAACCTGAAAACTGCTATGAATGCAGTGAAAACCATTGATTCCACACGTTTTGTCCATTACGAACGCTTTGGAACCGGCAGAAATAATCCTGCCGACCTGGAAGGACGTATGTACGGTACTGCGGCCGATTACGCCGATATGGTCAAAAACTGGGGAATGAATAAACCTCTTTACGTTTGTGAGTTCGTACATGCAATGTTCAACTCTATGGGGTCACTTGACGAATACTCCAAAGTATTTGATGCTTATCCTGAAATACTAGGCGGCGCCATTTGGGAATTTCAGGATCAGGCATTATGGAACAAACGTAATCCTGATCGTCCCATCTTAGCTTATGGCGGTGGTTTTGGCGAAGCTCCTAACGATCATTACTTTATACACAAAGGAGTAGTTTCGTACGATAGGGCAACAGAGGGAAACAAGATGAAACCTCATTTCCCGGAAATGAAAAAGGCTTTTCAATGGATTGACACAGAATTAGTTGACGCTGTGACCGGAAGCATTCATATCAAAAATAAATACCAGTTTATTTCTTTGGATGGTTTTGATGTGTCATGGACTTTGAGCGAAAACGGGAAAGAGATTGATACCGGAAAAATAAGAATACGCCCTACTTGGGGTAAAGGACTCTTTACAGCAAATATCCCGTATAAAATAGAACAACCAAAAGCCGGAGCCGAATATTTCCTGCGTATTTCATATAAACAAAAGGAAAAAACATTCTGGGCGGATAAAGGCTTTGAGGTGGCTTCTGCGCAGTTTAAACTCCCGGTCAATACTCCTCCGGAGATTGAAGCTCAAGTGGCCCAACCGGTGAAACTCGTTCAAAATACGCAATCTGCTATTATTTCGGGTAAAGATTTTTCCGTAAGCTTTGACAAGAAAACGGGTTTTATTTCCCGGTTGACCAAAAATGGCACTGAACTTTTGACGGCCGATGGTGGACCTAAACTGCACTTGTGGCGCGCTTCGCATCGCAACGATGATGATTGGGCATATAGGCAATGGGAAAAATTTGGGGTTACCACACTTAAATATATTTTGGTCGATTTCAAAACAGAAATTATAGATAATACTTCGGTGAAGGTAACTGCAATAACCAAGGCCGATGGAAAAGATGGTTTTGGAGTTTTTCATTCCGCCACTTATTTAGTTCGGGGAGATGGCTCTGTAAAGGTGGATAACCACATTCAATTTGTGGGTTTTCGTATCAATCTGGCCCGAATAGGAGTGCGTATGTTACTTGATAAAAAGCTGGACCGTATGGCCTTTTTCGGATGTGGCCCGTTCGAGAACTACTCGGACCGCAAAAGCGCTGCTGATATAGGATTATACGAAATCGGTGTAAACGAACAATATGAATATGAAAAGCCAATGGAACGAGGTAACCATGAAGAAGTACGGTGGGCAGAATTAAAAGGCAAGGATATGCCTTCATTGCTGGTTCAATCGGATAAAAATCTGATGCAGGTGTCGGCAATTCCTCATACCGATGAGCAAATGTATCCGGTTGAATATAAAATTGATTTACCTGCCAGCACAGCAACAGTGCTGACTATTTCTACTAAAACATTGGGTGTGGGATCGAATAGCTGTGGTCCTCAACCGCTTGAAAAGTTTAAGGTATATGCTGATAATACGTCTTTTAGCTATACAATCAAATTATTTTAATTTAAATATAATACATATATGAAAAGATTATTTTTAATATATAGCATACTGATAGCTTCATTTTCAATAAGTTTAGCCGACAATCCTGTGATTCAAACGCATTTCTCACCTGATCCGGCTCCAATGGTTTACAACGGAACGGTGTATATGTACACAGGCGACGATATTCCCGGAACTGATTTCTACTATATGACCAAATGGCGTGTAATGTCTTCTACCGACATGGTTAACTGGACAGATCATGGGAGCCCTATTTCGCTCGAATCTTTTGAATGGGCACGTGATCGTGCCTGGGCTGCCCAGTGTATCGAGCGCAATGGCAAATTTTATTGGTATATCTGTGCTCAAAGTACCCAGAACGATATGGCAATAGGCGTCGCGGTAGCCGATTCTCCCACCGGGCCTTTCAAGGATGCCATTGGTAAACCATTAATTATGAACGGTAGTTGGTCGAATATCGACCCGACAGTATATATAGATGATGATGGTCAGGCTTATCTCTACTGGGGAAACGGTAGTCTTTATTATGTAAAGTTGAATGAGGATATGATTTCATATTCGGGTGATATAGTTACCGTTCCAATTACCGTGGAATCCTTTGGAGGCATAAGAGGTAATAAAAACGCTGAAACACCCAACAAAGACATGTTTGTAGAAGGTCCCTGGTTATATAAACGGAACAATTTATACTACATGATGTTTGCAGGAATGGGAAAGGGTGGTGAAACACTTTCTTACTCTACAAGCGCAAGTCCTATAGGCCCCTGGAAATATCAAGGGAAAATTATGGAAGACCAGAAACTGAACAGTTTTACCAATCATGGTGGTATTATTGACTACAAAGGCAATTCATATCTTTTCTATCACAGTGGTTTGTTACCCAACGGAGGCAGCTATGGCAGAGCTTCATGTATAGAACAATTCACTTACAATGTCGACGGAACTATTCCTGCTGTAACAGCTACTAAAGAAGGGCCTGAACCGGTAGGTGAAATAAATCCATACAAACGTGTTGAAGCTGAAACGATGGCTTGGTCGCAAAAATGCTCTATAGCTCAACATGCCGATGTTGGCGTATATGTTACCTCTACTCGTATGAACGGTTATATAAAGGTTAGAGAGGTGAACTTCGGAATTAAATCGCCCAAGTCTTTTTCAGCCTCTTTGGCTGCCGGAGTCGACGGCGGCATTTTGGAAGTTCGCCTCGATAGTGTTTCCGGGCCGATTATTTCGTCCGTTCAGTTGCCACGCACGGGTGGATGGGAGATATTTAAAACTTTTACAGTGGAACTAAAACAGGAAGTAACAGGGAAACACGATGTCTTTTTTTGCTTTAATGGCCAGAATATTACTGCCGGACGCGAATTGTTTAATTTTGATTATTGGGTTTTTGATGAAAATTAATGTCAATTCGTAGTGCACGATAATATTTACCAATACTCTACGCTTATCAACAATAAAATAAACAAATAGAAATGATTAAGAAGTTTTTCTCCTATTTTATGGTACTGACCACTTCAATATTATTAGTTGAAGCCACAGCACAAAATCAAAAAGGTCATAATCCTATCATATTCGCCGATGTACCCGATATGTCAATGGTTCGTGTAGGCGATTCGTATTATATGTCGAGCACAACTATGCACATGAATCCGGGTGTGCCCATTATGAAGTCGAATGATCTGGTCAATTGGAAAATAGTAAGCTATGCATACGATACCCTCGCCGATGTGGCCGCATTGAATCTCACGAATGGCAAAAGTACTTATGGCAGAGGTTCATGGGCCAGTACTATCAGGTATCATAAAGGCCTGTTCTATGTCACAACCTTTGCCCAAACAACAAATAAAACATATATCTATACTACAAAAGATATAGAAAAAGGCCCTTGGAAAGCGGTATCTTTCAGCCCGTCTTACCACGATTGCAATTTATTCTTTGATGATGATGGACGAAATTACCTGATCTACGGAAATCACAAACTTAATATCGTAGAGTTGAATGATGAGCTTACAGGCATCAAAGAAGGAACCGACCATACTCTGATAGAAAATGCCACGGCTCCTTCTGGGCAACCGGGATTAGGTGCAGAAGGGTCGCAACTCTTCAAAGTGAATGGTAAATATTATCTTTTCAACATTACCTGGCCTAGAGGAGAAGGTGCTATGCGGACAGTCGTAATCCATCGCGCCGATAAGATTGACGGTCCTTATGAAGGCCGTGTAGGACTGAAAGATCTGGGAGTGGCTCAAGGCGGGCTTATAGATATGCCGGATGGCACATGGTATTCATACCTTTTCCGCGATTATGGCTCAGTCGGACGTATCCCGTACCTGGTTCCTGTCAGATGGGAAGATGGCTGGCCTATACTCGGCATCAATGGCAAAGTCCCGGAAACACTTGACTTGCCTGCCAATAAAAGTTTGATTCCGGGTATAGTCAACAACGACGAGTTTACCCGTAAAAAGGGTGAGATTGCTTTACCTTTAGTATGGCAGTGGAATCACAATCCTGATAATAACTTATGGTCAGTAACAGAGCGTCCGGGATATTTACGTCTCAAAACCAACCGTATCGACTCGCTATTCCTCCATTCACGCAATACTCTTACCCAACGCACTTTTGGCCCTGTATGTTCAGGTACGACATTGCTGGATGTGTCGCATTTAAAGGACGGAGATTTTGCGGGATTGTGTGCATTGCAAAGAAAGTTTGGCTTGGTAGGAGTAAAGAAAGAAGGTAATGACAAATATATTTATATGGTTAGTAACAAAACGGATAAACCTACCGAGTTACAGAGCATCCCTGTCTTTCAGAACAATATTTATCTAAAAATAGAATGTGATTTCAGGGATAAAATTGACATAGCATATTTCTTTTACAGCCTCGATGGAAAAACGTGGAATAACATTGGACAACCGCTTAAAATGGAATATACGTTAATGGAACATTTTATGGGCTACCGTTTCGGATTATACAATTATTCGTCGAAAATAGCTGGCGGATATGCTGATTTTGATTACTTCCATATCAGTGATAAGATATCTGAAAGTAAGTAAAGATGTATGAATTGATATGTAATACTTCGCGTATTTTGAATTAATACGGCCTATTACTCATTAAAAATTATAGTTCCCAAATGAAAAAATATAAAACATTCGCCATTTTATTGCTGGTGATTTTATCTAAATTGTCATTTGCTCAGAACCCGATTATCCTTAATCAGTTTACGGCAGATCCTACAGCCAGGGTGTTCAACGAAAAGGTGTACCTCTTTCCATCACATGACATTCAGGCTCCTGACGGTAAAAATCTCCGGAAAGACTGGTTTTGCATGGAGGACTACCATGTATTTTCATCGGATAATTTAACAGACTGGGTAGACTATGGAATCATCGTTACTCAGAATAAAGTACCCTGGGTCGATTCTATGTCTTACAGTATGTGGGCACCCGATTGTATAGAGCGGAACGGAAAATATTATTTCTATTTTCCGGCCAATATAAAACAGACTGATTTGAATGGGAGAAAAGGGTTTGGTATAGGTGTGGCCATTGCCGATAGACCGGAAGGGCCATATATGCCGCTACCTGAACCCATTGAAAATGTCAGTGGAATTGATCCTTGTATATTCATAGACAAAGATGGCCAGGCGTATCTCTATTGGTCGCAAGGAAATATTTACGGAGCCAAACTGAAAGAAAATATGACGGAGCTCGAATCGGAGCCCGTTGTTTTGAAAGATTTACCCGAAAAAGGACTAAAGGAAGGGCCTTTTGTTTTTGAGAATAACGGAATATACTACCTGACATTTCCACATGTCGAAAAGAAGACTGAAAGGCTCGAATATGCAATGAGTGACAAACCTCTCGGGCCATTCAAAATGACGGGTGTAATTATGGATGAATCGTCTACAGGATGCTGGACAAACCATCATTCACTCCTGAATTTCAAGGATCAGTGGTATCTCTTTTACCATCATAATGATTTATCTCCCGGGTTTGATAAAAACCGTTCGGCCCGTATCGATAGTTTGTTCTTCAACCCCGACGGTACTATTCGTAAAGTAATTCCCACTTTACGCGGAGTAGGCTTAACCGATGCAACCCGCAAGATACAAATCGATCGTTATAGTCAGATAAGCGAAAAAGGCGTTGAAATTCAATTTCTGGATACACTCAACAAGTTCAATGGATGGAAAACTGTATTTAACTCCACTGATGCATGGATCCAGTACAACAGTGTTGATTTCGCAGACAAAGACCTGAAAACAGTGAGTGCAAAAACCTTATCAGAAAAGGGTGGCATTATAGAGATTCGCCTAAATGGAATCCGAGGTACACTTCTTGCCGAGATAAAAGTCCCGGCAAGCAAAGATTGGAAAATAACCAAGGTACCGGTTGAAAGATTCAATCGGGGGATACACAACTTATATATAGTAACAAAAAGTTCTAATAAGATAGAGATTGATTGGCTATCTGCAGATTGATTTGTATGAAATATTGGAGGAACTAACCCATAATAAAAATATTGACAAAGCTAAAAAAGGAATTAAAATTTGAATAAATAAAAAATAAGCGGGTTATTAAGTATTCAATAAAAATTAACAGAACATTTTGTTCCTATATTTTCTAGGACGAATTTCAAGCGCTCTTTGAGATTTTTAAAATTAACGAAAGTCTCAAAAGGTAACCACCTATATTTGATAAACCTCCAGAGTATCTCAATTTTGTTTAGCTCCGGCGAGTATGGCGGCAGAAAACAGATGTATAAATCATCTTTTACCCATTCTTTTATTTTGTTTTTGAAAAGCTTGCTTCTGTGTATTGGAGATAAGAATAGTTTTCTTTTGTATCGTTTAGGCGAATTCATCTATACAAGCAATCACATCCGAGGAATTGAATCCTCCTGTCACCATTTTGGAAAAAAGTTGACATTTTAGATTCATCAATCCAAAAACACTCAGCTTTTGAGACTTCTTTGACGGAATCAATATCGGGCTATCTTTATGTTGCCATGCATACGGGACACATTGGGGGTTAATCCAAAATGAGATTCATCCCCGAAATACAAATCAATATATCCTGCTTTATCTAAAGTCATGAGTTGGTCTATTTCTTGTTTTTGTTTATCGAACAAAGACTGGTCTCGAAGCATTTTTAACGATTGACGCGTCCGTTTCCAGCTATAGCCCATTGTCTTTTAAAAAGTTCTGTAGGTTAGTTTACAGACTTGGATTTGATACTGGTTTTCCAGCAGATGAAGAATGGGGTTAAGATTTCTATTATGTTCTACCAGCATTTCTTACAATTGGTCTTTGACACCGAAAAGCTTAACCTTGGCGCCTCTACCTTTGGCTATTGATAAAGTATTGAACTTTTCTTCTTCTGGAGATTGTTCCCATGAATTAAAGAAATAGTAAAGACTTGTACGTCCCACTTTAGTTATTGAACATATTGTTTTCATTGAATGATTATCATTGGATAACAATAAACTTAAACAACGGCGACGAACTACTGAATTATCACTGGTTTTGTATAAATGTTCCAAGTTTTCCTTTTCTTGTTCTGTTAATTTTATCACTCGCACACAAACATATACATACTTGATTATGAAATAAATGCACGAAATAGTATCGAGCTGTATAGTAATGTTCAAATAAATATTTTAATTTACTTAATTGAATCCAAATCATGATGGACGAGAACGAAGCTCTCGGAAGAGAGATAATATCATCCCTTTTTAAGCGTAGTCTAATATACATCTTGAATTAATACAGGTAAGAGGAGAGTGAATTCCGAACCACTCTTTTGAAAAATAAGTAGGGTAGTCTGCCCTTTGATTTTGGAAGTTCTGAATTTTACTTTTATGGATGTTATGTTTTATAGGATTTTTTAGTTAATGAATTTATTGTTAATTCTGTCTTTACATTTTTCTCGATTGAAGTCTTTGTCTTTCGACTGAATTGTAAATTATAATCCGGCTCTTTCTATTTTACCTCTTACCTTTTTTGCCCCTTGTTCTTCTTTTGAATAACAGGTTGGGGTGGCTTCTGTCCGATCTTTTGCTCTTTCGGCACCCTCGGGTCATTCCACGATTCCTTATATTCTATATCGGATTCATTCTCTTTCCAGAGATACAGATATCCAAAATCATGGGCTCCCCACCACTTGACTTTAGCTTTTGTTATATAGCCTGCTTCTATCATCATTTTATCGCGAATACGCATTTCGTATTTATCATATTTGACAAAAGTATAAGGATTTTTCTTGCAGGAAAAAGCTTTGTCCTTTCCATCATTGAGGAATACATAGGAAGAGAAATTTCCACTACCATCCTTCTTTTTAAGACCTTCCATATATATAAAGCCTCCCTCTTCCAAGGTTTGCCACTGCTGTGGTGTTAATTCTATTCCCTCAATAGTGTGTCCTTTCGGTTTATTTTCAGTTTGGGATTGTATTTTGGGTGGCTGTTCTTGCTGTATCTGCGGCTCTATTATTGCTTGTTTCTTTTCTTTTGAAACGTAGTTTTGTTCCTCTTTCTCTTGTACCTGTAGTAATTGAATATTCTCCTCAAATACCTTTTTAAGATTCCCGAAGCTAAATTTCCGGTCAATTTGTGAACCTTTGAATGCGATATTGTTATACCGGAACGATACACCCTCGATCTCATTGGTTGTCCGTTTATGCTTATAATCAAGTTCAATCCCGAATTCTTTGAGAGCAAATCTCAGATTAGCAGGAGTTCTACAATCGGCTAAAACAGACTTTATTGCATCATATATATAAAACTTCACCTTATCGGGATTGTTCAGTTTCTCGCGTTTGACCCTGTCTTTTCCCTTACCATAAGTCAAGCTGTATTTGTCCTTTAGCTTCTTACAGGTCTTCACATTTCGTTTATAATCATTGTTAACAGAGATCAGTTTTAAGTCATTGTTAATGCGGTTATAGACAATATGCAAATGCTCATTCTCGGTATTATGATGCCTGACAATAATATACTGCGTATTTTTAATCCCCATATCAAACATATATTCTTTCGCTAACTGTACCATAAAGTTATTTGTCATCCGCTCTTTGTCTTCGGGAGCAAACGATATAGGTATATGCCCGACAGGCTGTTTTATTTCCTTCCTGCCGGATCGTTGCATGGCAAAGCTGCGGATCATATCTTTTGAATTATCAGCAAATACGCCTTCCGCTTCGAGCAGTTCAGCCGTTTCATTCATCACATATTGAACACATCCCTTAAATGACTTCCCTTTTATATTTTTAGCGATCATCCAGTAGCTTTTTGATTCTGGTAGTTATACTTATTACCTCCATAGCGGTATTGGAAAGGCCTGATTTATTGGCTTGCCTGGCTATTTGGTTCAAGTTATTAGCCATCCCCGCCAGTTTACGCATCAGGTCTAAATCTTCCAATGAAAAGGGGAGTTTAACACTTCCCTTTAATACCATCTCCCGTGCATATTTGGTGGCCTTCATTCCCAATTTCCCTGCTTTATCCTTCACCGAATTAAAATCCTCTTCGGTCAATTTGAGATTAATTGAATAATTCAGTTTATCCTTTTTTTTCTTTGGCCGTCCACGAAGAGCTTTGTCTTTCTGTTTATCTTTATTTTCCATCGCTGTTTCTTTTGAGATTATGGAAAACTCTCAGATGCCTTTTAACATCTGAGCGGGACGTAACGGAAGCGACCATCGGGAGATGAAGTGAAGTCTCCGCCAGCAGCCCGGACTTTTTGCGACCGACGGGAGCGAAATCCGCAGGCTGCCAAGTGACCTCAAAATCCGCGACCGGCGGGAGCGGGTTTTGAAGCGGAAGATAAATTCAAGGTACTCCGGATTTATCTTCCGCGTGGTCACAGCCCCCTGCAAGGGCAAGGTATGCACGAAGGTTGTCCGAAAATGTGCGAAGCAATTTTCGGGTAACCCGTGCGATTACCTTGCTTCTATGTTGTAATCCAAATAATTTAGCAAAAAGTTTCAACATCATTATAATTTATTTACTTTAGGGTTAGGGAATTGAAGAGGACTCAGGCTCCGCTGAGGAGCAACCTGACAGCAATAGATTCTCTGACAGTATGCAGTAATGCAGAAATTAGGGGAGGTATCTTTAGCCTCCCTTTCTTCATTGCTGACACTGTCTATATGGCTAAAAAAACCTTTATCCTATATCAACATCCTTCTATTAGCGTATCCAATGTGGAGCAAATAATATTGATCTCACATTTTAATCGCATTACCCCTTTTAGCGAATAGGTGCAACTGCCACAATCTACTTGACGTAGTTTATCTACAAGCAAGGTATAGTGGTCTATTGCAGGTAAAAGAAGTTGATATATGGATTTTATAATTAAAGGAGGTTTTCATATTACTACTCCTGTTTGGTACTGATGTTTATCGCGAAGGATATAATAAATCCTACAAGCCAGTTTTCGTGCTATCTTAATGATGGCCACGTTATATTCTTTGCCCTCTTTCCTGTACTGTATAAAGCTTTGCATCATTGCCGGATCTTTCTGGACAGCAATATGAGAACTCTCAACGAGTAACACCCGCAGATACTTGTTGTGACGAAAGGTAATTTCCCCGTTTTGTTGTGTTTCGCCACTCGCCCTGTATGTAGGATGCAATCCCAGATAACCAATAAATTTCTTGGTGTTGCTAAATCTCTTTATATCTTCTACTTCAGTAAGGATTGCCATAGACGTAATCAGGCTGATCCCTGGAATAGTAATCAAATTATAATAATCAGAGCTATATCTGTTATTCTGCGATAATTCTCTAATTTTTCGTGTGACACGCAACAACTTCTCTCTATGGGTCGATATTTTATCCAACATAACTTCCTTAGCCTCCATTCCCGAAGAGCTACCCAGATCAATATTGCGAATCCAGTCTACAAATCTGCGGGAAAAAGAGAGATTGGCTCCGTCAAAATCTGTCTTGTATTTTATACCATAGAAGTTGAGCATAGATTTTGCTTGATTCTTGTAACGTTTGATATCATGCACTATCCCAGCTCTTACACGCAGCAACATACGATCGTTCAATGTAGATATATCCGGTACATGGATTCCCCTTAGCTGACCAGCCCTCAGAGCCAATACTATTTTGAGGCTGTCAACACGGTCATTCTTCTGCACTTCTTGCTTTTGTGAGGTCGGAATATCAGCCGGATTGACGACAATATTTTCTATACCCAACCTGATTAATTCATTGTGAACAGAGAATCCGCAAAAGCCGGCTTCATAAGCAGAAAGATAATTGCCTCCCGGATAATTCGTATGCAGATACTTTTGTAGCAGGGAACCATAGGTATCATTCCCTTTAGTTGATCTTAGTACAGTGGAGGTATTGCTTATCGAAAATGTACGCCCGATAATATAGTCGGTGGCGATGGTCACAGACCAGGAACTGAGATGAACATCCAGACCAATGTAAATTTGTTGTTCAGTGAAATCTAAGGATATTTGCTTTGTTGTTTTCATGGTATGTATTATGATTAGTTTAACAAGCTTATTGGCTGTAAATTTAGAATTTAACCCAATAAGAATACTTTTGCTAATCACATTACAAACATAGGGTCTACTTTGACGACGAGAAAAAAATAAAGAGGCGGGAGTCTCTTTGTTTTTTGAATTGGTGGCAACGTTTTCACTCCGAAGGGAGTGCATTATCGGATACTTCCGATTTAGCAATACGGTTGGTGTATTGCCTATTGCTCTTCAAGGATAGCCGGAGCAAATGAATGGTAGAAAGTGGATTAAATTTCTCATATCATTGTATAAATTAGCTATATCCGACATGGATACTTCGACAAATATAGATCGTTAAATCGATAGTTATATCATTGACAATATGATGTGTATAGCTTTGCTTGGAGATGCATTTATTTGCTATACTGCCTGACAAAATAGAGTCACTCTTATTGCTCCTATTGGTAATATTACTATCTTTAGTACATGTATAATGGTGAGCAAGACATAGATCATGACAGTAATGTTCCCGAAGTATTTCGGGCTGTACAGCAGAGTCTCAATGATTTTGCGGCAATCAACTATGAAACGGCACTTGCTCTGGTCTCACAACCACAATTGACCGAGGCAGAAATGCTCCACTATAAAAGTAAAGTGTTGGATATCATCCGCAACAATCCTCCTCTGGCAAGCTTGCCCAAATACCTTCGTGACGGAAGAGAAGACTATCTTTGGTACAGTGATTTTTATGATGAGATAAGTAAAGATGTTTATCATCAGTATCATACATTTATAAAACCAATAGCTACAATAACTCCAAGCAACTATACTACAGAGTTAAATAAAATCGATTTGCCTTACTTTAGAGAATTGGTAGATTTGGTTAGTCTCGAACGCTTATGTACAAAATATGAGAAACTTCTTCCAAAGCCTAAATTAGATATTCATCAGGAAGAACCACAAGTAAAGAAAACAGTTGTTATTAAGAATGCTAAACCCAAATCTACCAAACGTTCTTATTTACCCAAACTAGGCAAAGAGCAATATGCACTATTAGCAGACTGCATAGAATCTATCAAATTGTTTCGCTCAAAAATAAAAGTATCTGAACTAAAGAAACTACTTTCAGGAAAACTCTCCGAACCACTACAGGTAACTAACCAAAAGACATTGGTCTATCTCCTTGACCAACTGAGCGAACACAAATACATCAAAGCCCAATGGGTATCGGTTGCCGATGGCAATAAAGACTTTATATCCTTTCGCACAGAGGGTAACAAAGAGCGATACGGAGATAGTGCACACTATATCGGTATGCAACAACTACTCAACTGCCGTAACCGCAACAAGCGGGAAAGTATTGTCGGATTGGAAAATATAGAAGACCTGATCGAAGAGCTAAACAAATATAAACTTGAGTAGTTAAAAAAACTTATTCGCCTATATTTTCTATAAATATTTCTATCCTTTATTGAATTTGCATTATCTGCTGTTATCCAGCATATTACATTATACTTGTCGTATAGCCATTATTCCCCAATTACCCCTTACTGAGTATATATCCCAATTGAAACAATTTAATAATCAATAGTATACAATCCTAACCTGTTAGGTAAAGCTGTTATGCTCACAGGGCAGGGATTGAGAATGGATTATACTTGCACTTGATTTCGGAAACAGCGATATACACAGCCGTATACCGCTTATCCTTTCGAAAGATGTAAGATTATGGGTAAAACCAATCGGATCAGAGATACTTGAGTGGGTCTGTCTTAATTCTATTTTAACAAGTCTTATTTTATAAACATTTAAAACAGATTTTTATGAGTGAAGATATCAAAAAAGATAAAACAGCAGATCAGCAACCAGATGTATCTGATATGTTTGATAATAGCACATGAGTAGCTAATTCAGCCAGAGGCAAGCTTTCTCGCAAGAAAGACGAAGAAGAGTATACCAATCGATTTTGGGCAACACGAAAAATCAAGGATTATACTCCAGTCTATATCGATGTTCGGATGAAAGAAAAGCTGCAAATGCTTGTTGCCTCATTGCAACATATTGTGCCGGAGATCACTCCCACTATTTTGTTGTCGAATATCCTAGCCGACCATCTGTCGGTAAACAGAGAGCTGATAACCCGTGCTGCCAACGAAGGGCTAAAACGTTCCCTGGCAAGTACATTTAATAGCGATAAAGAGTAAAACGAAAAATAATAACAACTAAACTGAATGACTATGGAAATTGTTTGTATAGACTTACATACATGGGAACTGTTGAAACAACAGATCAGTAGATTAACTTCTGATATGGCTGCATTGAAAGCTTTATATTGTATCAATCCCAGAGACGGATGAATGGATTCGGCAGATGTCTGCCGTGCTTTGGGAATCTCGAAACGCACTTGGCAGACTTGGCGGAATAATGGCAAGATACCATTTGCAATGCTGGGTGGTAAGGTCTACTACAAGGAAGAGGATATTTCTGAATTGCTAAAAACCGATATGAAGTATACAAACAAATAGCGATGGACAAATTTATCAATTATGAGTCCGAAGAGTTCAAGGAACTCGAAGGGCAAATAGAGCAAGCCTTGAACGATGTACAGGATGTTCGTGATAAGCATCGCCCAACATTGGCAGAGGAACGTTATCTGAGTGGAGAGGAAGTGATGGAGTATCTCCATATCTCACCTCGCACGCTTCAGACTTTGCGAGATAAGCGGATGATCTGTTATACAGCTATCGGAGGCAAAATACTTTATCCCGAGAAAGAACTTCAAGAGGTATTGCATAATAACTACCGATCGCCCGAGCTTCCTTTCTAATGAAAAATAGAATAATAGATATGCAGATTCTAAGGAGAGGGAGTTGAAGTTGCCCCACGCATAAAATGAAAACAAGCATTCTTGATGTTAATCAGGGATGCTTGTTTACTTTTGAAGATATGCGTCATCGTCGGGTCGGTCGTTTTCGTTGCAGGATACCTCTTTACATTTCGAGCAGGGAAACAGGCAAGCCTCGGAGCGAAAATACTATCCATAGGATGGAGATTTTCGTTTCCGACCCGTAGGGCTTCGGGCTTGACTGGTTTGCCTTGTAAGAAGTGACTTTCTCCTGCAATAAAAGGGCTGACTCGATCCTTATTGTTCTTATTCTATTCCACCTTAGCCCATTTGGGGATGATATAGGTCGATGGATTAACGGGGTTGTTTTCTCTCTTTTTGCGGGGCAACATTTCTTTTTGCTTTTTGGTGATTCGTTTGATGTTTCTGAAATCGGATTGAGAGCGGTCTGTCTCCAATTTATATTTATCCCCGATTTTATCCGTCAATACCGCCATATCTTTACTTATCTTGTCATTCGTGATTTTAGCGTAGATTTGAGTCGTGGTTATGCAGCTGTGCCCGAGCATCTGAGAGACTGTTTCGATGGGTACACCTTGTGAGAGGCACACTGTCGTTGCCATTGTATGGCGCCCCATATGCGAGGTAACCCGCTTATTCACACCGCATAACTTGGCTATACGTTGCAAGCAACGGTTCATATTATCGCTGTGGCTTGGTACAGGAAAAACAAAATTATTTTTAGCTACAAGGCGATATTGTTCAATCAGTTGCTTTGCTATCGGCAATAATTTGACATAAAATGTTGCATTGGTCTTTTTACGTTTGGCTATTAGCCATAATTCGCCATCAAAAGAAGTTTGAATATCATCGAAAGTCAATTTCTTGACATCCGCATAAGCCAAACCCGTAAATGCTTGAAAGACGAAAATATCCCGAATCTGGCGTTGCTTGTATCGGCGGAGCTCTACTGCCATGAAACGCTTGAGTTCATCTTCTGTTAGATACCCTCTGTCACGGGTCTTGGCCTTGAACCGGAAACCGGCAAAAGGGTTGACGTGTATATAGCCTTTACGTTGGGCAATCAGCATAACCTGTTTGAGCTTAGTTACGGCAGTAAGCAGGGTACTGCCTGCCAGCTTGCGTTCTTCGAGTAGGTAAGCATAATAATCTTCGATAAACAGGGGTTCAATTTCTTTAATGGGAATATCGGACAAATTATATCTGTCCCGAAGAAACATCTCTACCCGTTTGCGATTGATTAGCAATTGTTCGTAAGAGCCTTCGGTACGGTCTTTACCGACACGCCTGGCATAACTTTCGTAAAACTCGTCAGCAATAGAAAAGAAAGTGCGGAACTCATCGCCAAAACCAAGATACCCATTTTTGACTTTCTCGGCAGAGACAAAGTTATCTTTGTCGCAGATACTTTGGTACTGCTTGCCGATCTGGGTTTTGATGTTATCCAACTGCTGGTTGATTTTCTGTGCTTCGAGGCTTTTGCCTGCTGCACGGTTGGCTTTGGTGTCCCAAAGTTCGGGTTTGATGTTTAGCTTACAGCTAAACTGGGAGATAGTGCTATTTACAGTTATCCTTCCCATAATGGGGGCTTTTCCTGCTTTCAGATTGTTTTTCTTCAGGTAAAACAAAACCTTGAATGTACTTCTTGCCATAACTCTAATTTTTTAATTACAAATTTAGTTTACTTAGAGTTATCCGGTGCTATGCAAAATTACGCAAACCATTGAATAAGTGTCGAATAGACTCCAGTTTCGTAAAGTTACTCAGGTAATGATTTGGTAACTGAACTCGCTGTCATCTTTGCTTTTTCGTGCGTTTATTCTCCTTTGGCTAAAAGAGCCGTTTTACTTAATCCTTTGATTAAGTTTTAATTACCTTCGTTTGCTCTCCCTTTTCTAAATGGCTGCTGTTTCCTTAAAGTATTCGTTCATCTTCTGGTTAGAGCATATGGGAAATAGTTTCCCATCTTTTTGTTTGTCTCTGTACTTTTCAATTATAGCTAGTGGAACTTCGAGAAGTCGAATATTAGAGGGTACGCTCGTCTTTTGACGTTTGGTCATTACCCATTGATGTCCATCAAATGCGGTTTTGATATTATCTTCTGTTAGTTGTGCTGCATCAATATAGCTAAGACCTGTATAGCACATAAAAATGAAGATATCTCTTACTTGACCTAGTCTTTCGGTTAAGAATTCCTTTTCATAGATGGTATCAATTTCTTCCTGAGTCAATATCTCTCTAACAACCTTGGTTGTGCGGAGTTTTAAACCGCCAAAAGGATTAATCTTTATATCTGCTCCAGTATTCTTTATATAATGAAAGACTGTTCTAAATCGTTGGATAAACTTCAATGCTGTATTGTTATTACACTTATGTGTATTCATGAGAAAGAGTGAGAATTTTTCAACAAAAACAGGAGTCAGCTCAAAAACAGGAATATCTGAAAGATTGTATTCTGTTTTTAGGAACTCTTCTAAACGAAGTCTTGTCAGTTTGTAACGATTAGCAGTTGTGAGCGAAGTACCTTTTCCAATCTTCGATAAATAGAACTCATTGTGTTCAGAAAAATATTCCAATAACATCTTTTTCCGATCGGTATCTACACCTAATATGATATTCTTTATTTTCTCTGGAGAAACATAACCATAGTCACTTAGCTGTTTATAATACAATTCGTTTACTTTTGCGCTAATAGATTCTAGCAGGCGATTGGTGTTCATTGACTCTGCGCTTTTGCCGACTGCCTTTCCATTCTTAGTATCCCATAGTTCAGGCTTGATTTGCAACTTGGAGCTAAACTGAACTTGTTCTCCATTTATAGTAATCCTAACCATAATAGAAGAATTACCATTTTTGTTCACTTCATTTTTTCGGAGGTAAAACAATACACGAAAAGTTGACTTCATAAGATTCATAACACGTAAATTTTAGTGTTCAAAACTATTGTTAATTGTTAGAAGTCAGGCGGACAAAACACTGCCAAATTTCGACAAATAAACGAGTTACAGTCTAATTCGTTACGGACTTTGTCTTTTGCTCAATCCGTAACGATTCCGTAACGAATGTATGTCCAATATTGGTATTTTAATGACTGATTATGTCTGAGGGAGGGAATAAAAAAACTCCCTAAGAATCTATCTTAGAGAGTTTTGTCTTGTTTTGTCAGAAATGAGTCTTTGATTTTCTGATCTTTCTGTGATCCCGCTGGGACGGGTCGTATATTTTAAACTTGGCTATACAAGCCTGTTTGCATGATGTCTAAAAAGTAGTCCTTGACCGAGGCTACGATTGTATTTCACTATTTTTCTGCCTACTTCACAACTTCTTGTGGCAGTACTACAAAGATAGGAATTCAAAATTGAAGAACAAAACAATAGAAGAGACTATATCCTGTTTAGTATTATGAAACTATATCTCAACTCGATAGGAATCGATGTGTAAATGCACATCATTAAGATTTACTTCCTCAAATTCAGGAATACCCTCAATATCGTAAACCCGAATTAGCTTATATTTTGATTTATTATTTTGATAAAATTTATATTCTAAATCAGACAAGAAAAACTGATTAGCTAAATAGTCTTGTTTCTTTCTTGTCGTAGTTTTTACTTCAATGAATATTTCATTTTTTTTATCATCACAAGACTTTATATCGTAACCAAATATATCTGAGATTAAGGATACGTGCTCCAAATAAAATTTATGATTTATATTCAGTTTTATTAATCTTTCCTGCTCTTTTCCAAATATAAACTTTTCTCCTTTTAAACCAATTAAGGCTTTTCTTTTTGCTTGTTCAGCTCTTTGCTCAGGTGTTAGATAAGATTGTTTTATATCAGATTTATCAGAGCCTTCTGTAGGTATAATAGCCATTAGAAACAATAACATCTTTACATATAACGCGATTGTTGAAGTCTCAATTATTCCTTTTTCATTAACTTTTAATTTATAAACTAATTGGCTGTTTTGCGGTGTTTCGGTTATAATATTTAACCAGTCTTCTGAGCTTATTTCCTTACTGTCAGATATTGGTTTAAAACCAAAATCGATTAATTCTTCATATTGTTTTTTTAGGTATATACTTGAGCTTATTGTTTGAGATAGAGTTTTCCCAAGGAATAAGAGCCGATCCATATCTGCAGATTTTCCTCTAGAAGCAGCTCTTCCAAAGTAAAATCCTATATCTAACGCATTTGATTCTGAATCTACAACAAAACTAATTTGTGCTGCATATTGCTTGTTCCCTGCTCCTTTAAAAATACCAGACCAAATTCTATTCAATTTAGTCCCTCCAAATTTAATTGGATTACCAGAAGAAGCTCCAGATATAAATTCCCCGAAATCAGAGTCAAATTGGATCTTAAACTGCTCAGCTAATAGCTTAAGTTTATATTTAAAAGCCTTAAATTTTTCTCGTTCACTATAGATGGAATTAGATTCCATAGTATTATTGCTATAAGATCTACTGGACAAGTTGTTTATGAATTCAAGTTCTTCTTTTCTAAAATCAGTCATTTGATAATGATTTAATCTGTTTTAATTAGGACGAAATTTCGATATAAATTCCTTTTCTATCATGCTCAATATTTTAGAAAAATTCTTATCGAATTTTTCAATAGAGCTTGTTATTTCTAAATAATCGTTTAAATTTAGAGATATATGAGCATTAGAGATACATTCAAATTCAGGATGTTTAATATGTATATGAGGGTATTTTTTATAACTCTCCTCAAGAATATCAAGATCAATATGAAAGGCTAAAATCTCAGCATAATCATTAATGTCTTTTTTCATTTTAAGCTGAAAATATAACTTTTGTAAGATCCACGTTTTTGCTGAATTGCGCATCCAGATTTCAAAATACTTAGCCTTTATATTTTGATTACTTGTTTTAAAAAGAGCTTTAGGGTCATTGCCTATAGAATCTTTTGCATAAATTATAACAGAATTATTCTGCTGAGGCTTGCTTTCTGCTGCAATTCGAGAATTAATAGATAGTAAAATCTTTCTAATCTGATTAGTCCTTCCATAAAGAGCTTTTTCTTCAATTAAAATTGCCATAATTTCCTAAGATTATATCATTTTCCTCTTTACTAAGATTGTAAAAATCTAATGTCATATGATCAATTTCTTTTTCTAAATCAATTATCTTATGGAATGGTATTCTTTCTTCATTATATGAAAATCGTTCTTTTACTAATGAAATATACTTAAGAAAAGCTGGTCTAGATATCGAAATTGGATCTATTACAGGGATTTCTTTAAGACTATTAGGCTCAATCATCATAAAGCCATTCTGATAGCGAGATGTGTGATTCAATAAATACCAAGTACAAACAGAGGAATTGAGTATTCCAAGCATGAAAAACATCAAATCTATATCGATAGAGGCTAAAATACTGTCTTTCTTTAATACTAAGAATGGAGATCTAGAAACAGCATATTTACCTGATATATCTATAGAAAACTTAGGAGAAAATACTAAATGTGGGGTTAAAATTTTCGGAACCATCATAAATTCAGGTTTACGAGGGCGATTAGGTTCCCACCATTGCATATTTCCTTTTTTCACTTCACTTCGTTCAGATAACGTATTATAAAATTGATACAATCTTTTATATGTGAAAGGAAATCTATGTTTTAAGGTCACTTCATCGATTTTTGAACCATTTTTTAGATATGGATAAAAGAAATATTCTTGAGAATCTTCAATAATAGAAAATTTCATCATTTCACGATCACCCAGATAAGGTATATATATTTCTTCTTCTTTTTTAGGGATCTTACTTTTGGGAATAATAAAGGCTTCAATTAAGCCTGAAGCAAATCCAGTTCTAGTCTCTAAGAAGTCTTCTAACTTCTTATATTTAGATAGTTTAATCTCTAGATTAGATTCGGCAGGAGTTAATAAATGCCATTTCTCTTTATTAAAAAATTCCTGAGAAATGCCAAATATATTATATGACATATTATTAGACATTTTCTCAGCAAGAATATCTGTCAAGGCTTTTCCCACATAATCTTTAATTGTAGCTATTATAGCGCTTGGAGTGATCTTTTCTCTTTTCTTTTTTTTCTGAAATATTAATAATATAGGGTATACTCCTGCATCCTCGAATATTTTGTAATCAACAGATGACAGGTCAACTAAACAGAGTATATTACATTCATTCGCTAGATGTTTCCTAATTAATTTTGCACTATCAGTAACTAAAAATGTGTTAGGTAAAACGAATAGACCAATTCCTCCTTCATTAAGAGAATCAATTCCTATTTTTACAAAAGATAGATAAAGATCATATTTATTATATGAGTATTCTGCTAGAAAAGATTTAACCTTATTCCGATCTTCGTTAGACATTAATCCATAACTAATAAAAGGCGGATTTGAAATTACAACATCACATTTGAAGTTTTTATTGTTCGTAAAATAATTAATAGAATCTTGATTAATTATATTCAAATTTTCTTTAGGTAGTTCTCCTGTAATTACTAAATGTAATAATGTTAGGGATAGCTTTGCAGCATCACAAGCTGTACTATTTTTGTCTATTCCAGTTAAATTAGAAAATGCTTTTTGGATAGATCTCTTATCCGTAATATTTTCAACCAAAGTCCTTAGGAAAATTCCAGATCCAACAGCAGGTTCTAGAATTTTCAAATCTCCATTTAATATATTAGGATTGACCTTTTCTATATATCTGCTGAAAAAACGAGCTATAAATTGAGGAGTATAATAACTACCACTTGATTTATTAACTTCTTCGTATGGATTTGGTGTATTATTAAAGAGATTATACTGAACGATTTCGGTCTCTTTAATATTGAGAATAGATACATATTTTTCATATATTCGACTTAAAGCATGCTTTGAGATTATTGAAAAGTCATACTTGTAAGGAGTTCTATTTGATTTATAAAAATCAGTAAATATGTTATTTAATGTATTTTTATCTAACTTGTTTATATTCGAAAACAAATCCTTATTTATAATTTGATCAGGATATGACTTGATATCTAAGTTATCGAAAGATAATGATAGAATATCACTGAATTGTATTTTTTCAGACCATAAACTTTTTAGTAGAACTTGTTCTGATCCATCTATTTCCCGACTATCTTCGAATGCTCTAGTAAATATTATTGCATTAAAAAAATTTGAAATTTCTTCATTAGAGATACGTCCATTTAATTCAGAATAAATAAACCTTTTATACCTAGATATAGTGTTTATTAATTCGTCATCTAATGCAGGTAGATTTGCTCTTATCGACTGACTATCAATATATTTAAAGAAGTAATCACTGCTTAAAGTATCTCTAAAGCTATCTAGTCTTTGAGTATATATAATATTATTATCAATCGCTAATCGATTGTGAAAAGCTCTAATTGCCCCATTATCAATTGTTATATGATAATCAATAAGATTATTATATGAGATTCCAAGTATATTAGTTTGATTTTTGTACTCCAATAGAGCATTTGTGTGACTATTATTGATAAAAGAAATAACCGCAGGATTATCTAATCCATGTTCAACAAATAAATGCCCAGTTGCAATGCTTCTATTATTTTTATTTTCTATAATATCACTAGGATACCAGCCCAGTTGTTCTGCCAAATTTTCAGCTAAATCCACAAATGAATGATCTCCATTCCATGGCATCAATAGGTCTTGTATCAAATTTAAATTCAAATTCATAATAATCAACTAGTTAATTGTTGTTTATATAGGTAGTTACAAAGATAATAAATTAAACTTAATGACGTTTGTTACACATTTTAATAATAAAATATATAGGCTATAATCGTATTTATCATATAGATAATTTTTCCACAAAGTCTTTAATTATTCCCTAAATCATCTTATATTAATTCCTGATATATCTCAAAAAAGTTAAGACAAGTATATCTGATTTATTAACCCAAGGTGCTACATTTTCTGTCCGTTACTCCTCTTTTTCCGCTCTTCCATTTTTTTCAATTCCTGCATATCCTCACCATAAACTTCAGTAGAAAAAATACCTAAAGCAGAAGATAATCCCAAATCAGGAATAATGACTGATTGACTAACCGACTCTCTTGTTTGCTGACTTACTGATTGCTTGACTGCATGACTTACTGAATTAGTGAATTCATCTATACGTTCTTCCATTCTCAATTGATCTTGGATAGAACCATTCTTCATAGTATTATAATATTCAAAGGATTCATCCAATGCTCGATTATAGTTGAACAGTATATCAAATCGCTGTTCTACCTGTTGAAAAAGATTGGTTCTATCAAAACCTCCTTTAATTACTCCTTTGTTGGTGTTGCGATGATTTGTTAATGGTGAGAGTTTAATTTTATTGGCTTGGTCTTTTCTACTGACAATAATATGACAGTGTATATTGTTTTGGTTATTCGAACGACTTCTATCAAAGTGAATCTTCCCATAAAACTTAATATCATCTGCTGATAGACCTTTATTGAAGTTCTTGGCATATTCAGGAATAAATACTTCCCGAATATATTTTCGCATCGCTTCGGCTTGCTCCTGCTCTGTGCTTCCCATTGCTTGTAGTTCTTTAGCCGATGGACTGATATGGATAGCGTAAAACTTGGCATCAGTTTTCAACAACTGAGCTCTGTTATTGTCTATATCTTTCACAACTTGCGATTTATATAGATTTTCTTCTGTCAGATTGAAAAAGCCTTCGATATAAATGCCTTTCTCCATCCGTTCCAAATCCTCATGCTCTAGGTATTGGGCTAGCCGTTTACAGCTCCCTGCATTGTTATATGTCCCTTTGGATGGTGGTGGAAAATCTATATTCATTTTGTTTATTATTTGTGTGTGTGTGATGTTATTACTCATTAATCAGATTGATAATTTCTGTTTTTAGATTCTCTTTTCGTTTTCCATCCATTAATCCTGTTGTGGCTAGTTCTGAATACAAGCTGATAAGTTGCAGTAGTTTCTTATTATCTTTTTGTTGAGTCTTATAGATTGCTGATAGCTGTTTCCCTTGATTGTTAATCACATCGGCGTGTCCTATAAATTTCTCGCTTAACATCCTTAACAGATTGCTCTGTCCTTCCTGATTGGCTTTAAGATGGGAGAGAATAATATCTTCCATTGATTTGACAATCTGATCAAATCTTGTGGCGATTGAATTACTTGTGCGTATCATCGGATTGAGTTGTTCTTCTTCGTAGTGGCGAATAAAACGGATAATATCATCTTGTCGTTTATTGATCTTTCTTAATTCGGCTTTTGTCGATTCGGGTGCTTCGCTTGGATTGATATTTGCCTTATCTAAATACAGAAAAGCAAGCTTTGTAATTTCTCCTTTTTTCAGTGAATAGCGTTTACTGAGTTTCTCAATTAGTCTATCTGTTTCTTTGTCTATGGCTATGGTGGTAAATATGGTTTTTCTATTCTGTTTTTCCATAGTTATAACTATTTTATAGTTATTCATATATCTAACTTGCTTAAACAGAATTGTATATCAATTCCAGTTATAGCAAGTGTTATAACAGTGCTTTTTTATAAAGCACTAAAGCCGAAGGCTTTGCCCCGAAGGGCAAGAGGAGAACAGGACGATAGTCCAGTTCCCTCTTGCTCAATTTAGCTAAACAATCCGAAGCGGTTGAGCGAGGGTGTTTCTGCTAAATGCGGAGCCTGTAGAGAGGGTGATGGACTAGACACAGCCCTCACCTTTTTGCTTCATTCTGCTTAGATGAGTAGATGCAGAATCATTTCAAGGTTTTACCATCTTCTATGCCTTTGTTGAACATCACAATCTCTTTCTTTGAGGCATAGGATTGAATAAATTCTTTTACATCAGCCATACGATAGAAGGTCTTTCGCCTAACTAGGAAATATCGAAGTTGTCCGCTATCCCGATAACGTTGCAAAGTCCGATAACTCACTTTGAGAAGAAACGCGAGATCTTGATTATCTAACAATTTATCTTCATTGTTAAATGCTTCTCCTGTAGCCATCATTGCTTTTAGGTCGCTACCTATAATTGTAAGCTTCTTGAATAGTTTCTCCATCCATGATAGGAAGTCTTCATTGTCTAAATACATAATACGTTGTTTTTGAAATTAATAATTGATTAATTCCAATCGATTGGTAAAGCAAAGAACTGACAATTGGAGACAGAAAAATAGAGGGATAGTTAACTACCCCTCTAACAATAACCTACAATCTACTTATACACAACATGTTATAAATACATTATTTTTCATCTTGTTTCTTTATCCTTACGAATTATCATATTACGAAGGAAATCAAGAGCTTTTGTTCGATTGAATGGTTTTCGTTTATATATTTCACAGGTCTTATCTGAGATATCACCAAAAGAAACATTAAATACCAATTCAAATTTATCTCCAATCTGAGTCCTACTTGCTGGCTTACCTTCATTGTTTAATACTTCCTGACTTAGATAGAGGCTTTCGACAATCTCTGCTAATGCAACAATCCCCAAGTCTTTTGACTTAGGGATTATATGCAGATCGGATTGAAATGTCTGCTCGTTAGCGAATCGTTCAGGATGGGTGAATCTTGTTTCTAATAATACCAACTCAGAATCAATCACTGAAATTGCTTTCTGCAAGTAGAGATATTTTAGGGCATTTTTCCCCCTGCTCGTATAAAATTTGTGCTTGCAATGATTGGAACTCTATACGAGTCAGGTTTAATGACCGAAAGATAGTTCTATAATCTGTTTCGGTTTGATTTAGGGTTAATACGTCTATTACAAAAATTTCATAGGCGTGTTGCATTTTTAGGTTTGTCACTGATGAGTTATCAATCAGTAGATTGAAGAACTCTGCTTTTACTAATCTTTTCATATATGTTTAATTTACATTAGAGTAAACATGTCATACGAAAAAGAATTAATTGGGTTGAATAACAAGTTGTACGTTATAGATATATTTTTCAGACATCGCAAAAACAGAATAAAGAAACTTTTAATAAAACATATTCTTGTCTGCTGACTGTTTTTGAATTCAGAATATAAGATTCCTTTATCTGTTATCCTCCTAAAAGAAGGTATACAATAAAAGTTCCTATGATTAGAAATAAAATTATTGATAGAACTGCTATAATAATTTCCTTGCTAATGCCACCCTCCTTATTCTTAGGATAAGACTTAAAGGACTGCCAGTTTAATTTTAGATGAAATATATTTAAGATTATAAAAGCGATTCCGGCTAAAGCATGACATGATACGCTAATATGTTTTTCAAGGCTATCAGGTTCATCTTCAAAGAACTGAATTAATATAGCTGTAATAAACAAAATTATCAGAGCAAAAAATAGTCCGATGGATATGAACGCCCGATAATTAAATCCTCTTTTATATGATACTTTCATAATTTATTCTTTAATAGTATAATCTTTAACATCTACTTCCGATAATCTGAAATATCCATAAGCAAAATTTTCACTATTGGTCTGATTTACAATATTACCCCGAACGGCAGCTGGTGTTGGCGAAAACATAGGTCCATCATCATTACCTGATGCCAGCAATAGTTTTGCCATATAGTCATAATATCTTTTAGAGATTCCGTATAATTTGAGGTTTAGAACGTCCCCCACTTCCAAATCCTCATGTGAATAATAAACAGCTGTTAAGGCGCCCTGATTCATTTCGTTATTTTCGACACTATATTGTGGGAATATTATATGCCTCATCTTAACGCTATACAGATAGTAATTATACTCAGCACCATTGTCCTGATAGTAGTATGTAATTTCAATTTCGTCACCTGCCATACCTCCTTTATTGTTCTGTTGGATTGTATCTTCGATTTTTGGTGTCCCGATTAAAGTTTCCGTAGCGGTATATGTTTCTCCATTCAGGTTAACTGTCAATGTATATGTTTCTCCAATAACAGGTTCAAAATTGGTGCAGATATATTCACCTTTACTGGTAGTCTCAATAAAATCAAAAACGATATTCTCTGTATTGGCTACAGAAATGGTTGCTCCTGAAACGGTCGGAAATTTATCCTCGTAGTAGCCTGTTGTGGTCGTCAATTTAATTTTTTGTTCGTTGCCTGTTGTACCCTTTATCCAGTCAATGGATGCATCTATTACCAGTCTTGGCTCGGCTGTCTCTAAATCGACTTTGATAACATCTTCATAGCACGCAGTAAAGGACAAAGCTATTATTACGATTAGAATTATATTTAATGATTTCATCTTATGATTTTTTGAATGTTTATTTTAAAACTTGAAATTGTAAGTGATTCCGGGGATAATACCGAATATGGACATTTTCTTAACTTCACTCAATCCTGTCGTTGCATTTTGTCCGAAATTGTAAGAAGCTGCATTGTGCCTGTTGTAAACATTGTAGATACTAAATACCCATTCGCCTTGCCATCCTTTTTTCTTATTCGGATTTGGCGTGTAAGTTGCCGATAAATCTAAATGGTGATATGCTGCTAATGAATTTGCGTTTCGTGTACCATAATTCGCAATAGTTATTCCCTGATACTCGTATTTTCCATTCGGAAATGTTGCGGCTTTACCCGATTGAAAAGTAAAAGTGCCTCCTAAAGACCATTTTTTACTTAGTTGATAAGCACCTGTAACTGATAGGTTATGCAATTTATCATAATTAGCCCGATACCATTTTCCGTTATTTATTCCCGGTTCATTGGCATTTCTCCCCGGAGTCTGTTGTTCTGCTTTAGAAAGGGTATAAGAAAGCCAACCTGTTAATCGTCCTGTATTCTTTCTTGCCATCAATTCTAACCCATATGAGCGTGCCTTACCATTTAGCAGTACCCTTTCTATTGCTTTATGTGCAATTAAATTTGCCCCATCAATGTAATCCGCTTTATTTTTTATCGTTTTGTAGAATGTTTCAACTTCTAGTGAGTAATTATCACCGCCAAAGTTCTGTAAATAACCTAATGCCACCTGATCGGCAATCTCAGGCTTCAGAAATTTGTCACTGGGAGCCCAAATATCAAGAGGGGTTGCAGATGCCGTATTCGATATCAGATGGATATACTGACTCATTCGGTTATAACTTAACTTTACAGATTTATCTTCATTTAAAGCATAAGCTATTGCCAATCGTGGTTCAAGGTTGCCAAAACTTACGATAGATTTATTTGTACCGTAATATTTTGTTCCTATAGGGGTTCCTTCTTCATAAATCTGAAATTCAGGATTGAAGACTACCGCTTCATTGTTTTCATATATATTTATTTCTTCTTTGCCGAGCCGTTGGAAGTTACTGTAACGGAGTCCGTAGCTGACAGATAACTTATCCGTTAACTTTTGTTCTGCACTAAGGTACAGGGCATTCTCAAAAGCATTCTTTTTAGCAATCTGATCCGGAATAACTCCTGACGTTTCATCGAAAGGCCTGATTGTTCCGGGATTAAACTGATAATAAATAGAATTTACTCCATAATTCAGGATCAAGTTATTGGATAGATAATGTTTAAAATCATATTTGAAGTTATAGTTTCTAATATTTGACTTCCAGTCTATACCTGCAAACTTTATCTTTAATCCATACTTATAATCGCTATAAATAGCTGACATATTAGAGAATATCTTATCGGTAAAGATGTGATTCCATCTTACATTGGTTAGGATATTTCCATAATTGTTTACTAGAGATTTATTCATATCAAAAACATCATTACCCAAATAGCCTGATACAAAAAGGTTATTCTTATCGTTGAATCTATAATTAAGTTTAGCATTCAAATCATAGAAGTATGCCGAGTTTGGCTCGTCTGCCAACTTCAGTAAGAGGTGTGCGTATGTCCCTCTTCCTGCTACAACGAACGAACTTTTTTCTTTTACTATCGGGCCTTCGACTAATAAGCGACTGGAGATTAAACCGATTCCTCCATTTACATGATATTCTTTATTATTTCCCTCTTTCTGATAAATATCTAATACAGAGGATGCCCGACCTCCGAAATTAGAAGGAATACCTCCTTTATATAATTTCAGGTCTTTGATGACATCGGAGTTGAAAACAGAGAAAAACCCGAACAGGTGTGAAGTGTTATAAACTGCCGCTTCATCCAGTAAAACGAGATTTCCATCTACAGAGCCTCCTCTTACATTAAATCCTGATGCGCCTTCCTGTGCATTGGTTACTCCGGGAAGTTGCAATAATGATTTCAATACATCAACTTCGCCCATAACTGCCGGCATTTTCTTTATTGTGCTTATAGGAAGTTTGTTTACACTCATCTCAGGCTTGAAAATTCTGGTCTTGTTTTCATTGACAGTAACCACAACCTCTCCTAATGTTGAACTTTTCTCAAACATTGAGAAATTCTTAGTTGTGTTTGCAGTTAGGGAAATACTCTCTTGAATACTTTCAAAACCCATATAGCTGATGATAACAGTATAATCTCCTTTGGGTAGTGTGATGGAGTAAAAGCCATAAGAGTTGGTAACGGTGGAAGCACTTTTTGCTTCTGAAATGATAATACTTGCACCAATCATTGTCTCATTATTGGAGTGATCGGCAATAGTGCCGCTCAATGTAAATTTCTCTTGCGAGAAAGCATTGGATGCAGTTATTAAAAGAAATAGCATACAAAAAATCTTTACTTTCATCCTGTTTATCTTTTAGAGTTCATTTTAATAAATATCTATATTGCTGATTATCTGGTTTATATTTTATAATTAGAACATGCTGTAAAAATCAGGTTTGATACATATCCCTACACGAATATTGATGACATATTTGTTATAATCTCTTTGACTTTCTCCATATCCTTGAAAAAAACGGGCAAATAAATACTGGTTTGCTCTTTCCGATATTCTGAAAGCAGCAGTAAGAGTTGTGTTAATATTCTCTACGCCATCTCGAGGGTTG
Organism: Dysgonomonas gadei ATCC BAA-286; assembly: GCF_000213555.1. Lineage (GTDB taxonomy): Bacteria > Bacteroidota > Bacteroidia > Bacteroidales > Dysgonomonadaceae > Dysgonomonas > Dysgonomonas gadei. Next base: position 380,259 of record NZ_GL891981.1, on the reverse strand, counting down.
ATATCTGCTGATAGCCACCACCGATGTTTGTTGCTTATATAATTGACAGATAGATAGCCAAGTCCTCTGTAATCGGTCAGATCCTTATTGTTATCACCATCAACATACGGTAACCAGAATTCCCCGAAGAGACTTAAGCGTGCATTGAGATAGTATTTCATTGACAGGCTTAAATAGTTCCAACTTCGTGATTCATCTCCATCACGACCGTTCGATTCATGCATAAGTTGCAAAAAGGCTGCTCCTGCCAATTTATTATTGTGAAATAAATATTTACCTAAACCAAGTCCCGGATTATAATTAGTATCTCTGAATGGGCTGGATTCAGCATAGATATTCCAAAAAGATTTTTGTGTATATGTTAAATATGCAAACGTATTGAAGGGTAATATACTCTTTGTTAATCGATGCCTTATACTTATCTGAAAGGCAGCATCAGCAGTTTCGTTTGTTACTCTTTTATTTAGAGGAATTCCCGTAACAAAATAATTATCACGATATACAGCAAATGCAGGCGACCTGTCAGCTATCCCGATGGCTTCATCCTTAGATATGTTCAATTGTTTTGGTTTAAGGATATAAGGATTCTTCATCGACTTTTCATACCCTTGTCGAAGACTGTCATTTGTGAATATCATATAATCCTGAGCAGATACCGAAGCGTAAACTATACTAAATGACATGAGTATATATACTCTAAACGCCTTTTGACTAAATAATTGGGAGGTAATATTCTTGAAGATCATATTTGCATTGTGAATCATTTTTATGATTACTATACAAATATGAAGTCAATAATAAGGTTGTGAAAATTTTTGAGAAGAAGGGAGGGATTTATGCGATAAATGTAAGGTGTCAGTACAAATGAGGTTTTATAGTAAGAGCTATTTTATTATAGAAATAACGATAATATTAGTATCATGATGAAAGAAAAAATAATCAAAGCACTTCCGATTTTTTGAAAAAAGGAATTATCATCGCTGAAAGCAGCTATTACAATACCTATAATAAGCATAACGAATGCTACAATAATAAGTGATTGCATCTAAGACAGATGTTTATTTGTTGACTTCCTCATTGTAAACAACAGTGGTTAGGGTGAGTAGCGATTAAAAAAGTCATCGGCATATGTTCTTCCGATGGGGAACTCTTTATCTCCAATGAATATGGTAGTTCCTCTTACTGCTTCAATTTTATTGAATGGTAAAATATAGCTACGATGCACACGAATAAAATCGATAGAATTTAGCTTTTCTATCATATCTTTCATAGACATTCGGGCTACAATCGTTTTGCGGTCTTTGATATGAATTTTAAGATAATCGGCTAAGCCTTCAATGTATAGAATGTCCGCTAAAGGAATTTTTACCAGATTAAAATCGGCACGAACAAAGATATTCTTATCTGCACTTTGATCTTGCTTATTGATATAGTCAAAATACTCCTGAGCTTTGGATATAGCTTGTGTAAATCGTTTCAGATTAATAGGCTTAAGTAAATAGTCAATAGCATTTAATTCATAGCTGACAACGGCATATTCACTAAAAGCAGTAGTGAAAATCACCATTGTTTTTTGCCGCAATGCTTTTACTAAGTTAATTCCTGTCATCGCTGGCATTTGTATATCGCAAAAAATCAGATCGACCGGATATTTATGTAAATATCTGAGTGCTTCACTCGGTTGAGTAAATGTTCTTTGAAGATTGATGCTATCATTTTTGTCGCACAATGATTTAATCACTGTAAGAGCTAACGGTTCATCATCTATGGCAATTGCATTCATCATTGTAAATCGATATATAAAGAAACGAGAAACTGCTTTTCTGTATTATTGATAACTAACAAATGCTTTGAAGGGTAAATTAAACTTAACCGATGCTTTGTGTTTTCAATACCTAATCCACTTTTTTCATAAATATTCTGCTGAATACTTACTTTATTATTTGCCACACTCAACTGAAGCTCTTGCTTATTCATCGTTATTTCGATTTTTATATGGCTTTTTTGCTCAGAATTTACTCCATGCTTAAAAGCATTCTCAACAAAAGGGATGAGTAACATAGGGGCTATTTGCAAGTCCGGGATATTTTCCATGCAGTCATATTCCAGTTTCACACTCCTGTCTAAGCGGAGTCGTTGTAGTTCAATATAATTACTAATATAATTTATTTCATCTTCCAGTAAGACAAAATCTTGCTGAGTATCCCTCATTGTGTAGCGCATCATCTCTGAAAGTTTATCTATCATATCCGCAGCTTTGGGGGAAGTATCGATAACTGTCGCATATATATTGTTCAGCGTATTAAATAAGAAATGAGGATTAATTTGTGATTTCAGGGATGCTATTTGTGCTGAAAGTTTCTCGTGTTCTGCTTGCTTTAGTCTCGTGTAAAATGCCCATAAAATAGAAGAACCGATTGATAAGAGCCATAATACAATAGCATTGATCATAATAACCGGAATAATCTTTTCAACTATTGGCTCGGATTCTGTTAACCTTTCAGGGTTAAAATCAGAGAAATAAAATATTATACCAAGAGTAAATAATACTATTACTATTATCAATAATAAGAATAGAAAATAGAGCCAGTTCTTTTTTGAAAACAAAAACTTAGGGATGAGAAAAAAATAATTGAAATAAAATGTAATTAATAGTACACCGCTAATCGTAAAGCATAGTAAAAGATACTTGACGTCAGAAGCCGGATCTAATGAGTTGAATACCTGATCGGTTGAAATATATGGAACAACCAGCAACAACAACCAAACTAAGGTATGTATGGCAATGGTAAGTCGTTTAGTTTTCATAATTATATCTGAAATAAATTGCAAATTAAAGGTTTGTTTGTTTTCCTCCAAAAGAAATGAGAAGAACGTAGATAGTTTAGAGAAGTATGAGGAACAATTATGCTTTTTCGATTATATTGAATATTATTTTTCTTTTCAACTGATAAACACCCCATTTAAAAAGAGAATAATAAAAGCAAGGTTTTACCAAAGAATACTCTTTTGAAAAAAGGAAGATTCTTTGTGTAAACCCGAAGGGAGTGACCTTGCTTAATTATTCTCTTGATATATCTTCGTGTTCAGATGAAAGAAAAGAAACTTAAAGCGAGAATTTCTTATCTACTTCTTGAATATCCCTCATAATAGAACTATCTAAGACTTTTGCATAATGCTGAGTTGTGCGAACATTTGAATGCCCCAATATTTTAGCTACATTTTCCAACGATACTTTATTCGCTAAAAATACAATCGTAGCCGCTGTATGTCGGCCACAATGAGTAATAACAAGAGAAACGGTAACTAGCGAAACACAGCGAATAAAACGTAACTCGTTTATAATTAAATGAATTGCTCTAATTTGCTGTTTTGTTAAAAAGCAGGATATTGCCAAATACAGCAGTATTTGAATTACCAATCCGTTACCTCAATAATTACCGAATCGGAATAGGTAACTCGTAGTTGATTGGAGAAATATAGTTAGGGTTCGTATGTTCTGATTCACAGCATTTTGCATAACAAAGAGCACTTATGTAATCGGTAACTTTGCCTTCCGGCAAAGCCCACAAAATTATAAGTGTATGAAACAAGAAAAATTCAAGGTTTTACTTTACCTGAAAAAAAGCAGTCCTGATAAATCAGGCAAAACTCCCATCATGGGAAGAATCACTATCGGAAGGTCCATGTCCCAATTCAGCCTGAAACTTTCCTGTACTCCTGGGTTGTGGAATCCCCGCGAAAGTCGTCTGGATGGTAAAAGCCGTGAAGCAGTAGTAACCAATGCAAAAATAGAGAAACTATTGCTTGCTGTGCATTCGGCTTATGATACACTCATAGAACGTAACCAATCTTTCGATGCCGAATCAGTCAAAAATCTGTTTCAGGGAAGTATGGGAGCACAAACAACCCTGCTTGCACTTCTTGACAGGCATATGCAAGGGCTACGAGCACGTATCGGAATAGATGTTGCCCCGACCACCTTAAGCGGTTATGTGTACACCCACCGTTCATTAGGCAAATTCATCAAAAAGAAGTTCAAGACCAAAGATATCGCTTTCGGGCAGTTGAACGAGCTGTTCATCCGGGAGTATCAGGACTTCGTTCTTCTGGAACAGGGCTATTCAATGGATACCGTTCGCCACTATCTGGCTATCCTGAAAAAGATGTGTAAGATTGCTTTCAAAGAAGGCATTTCCGAGAAACTGCATTTTGCCCATTACAAACTACCCAAACAAAAAGAAGCCACTCCCAAAGCATTAAGCAGGGAAAGTTTTGAAAAAATCCGTGACTTGGAGATTGCTCCCAACCGTCATTCGCATCTGCTTACCCGTGATTTATTTCTCTTCGCTTGCTATACCGGTACTTCTTATGCGGATATAGTCCGCATAACAGAAGAAAATCTGTTCACCGACGAAGAAAATAACCTTTGGCTTAAATACCGCAGAAAGAAAACAGACTTTCAGGCTCGTGTCAAATTATTGCCCGAAGCCATCACTCTGCTTGAAAAATATAAAGACGAGGACAGAGAAACATTGTTCCCGATACAATCAGCAGAAGTGGTACAATTAAATATGCGGGGATTACGTGTTATGGCAGATATAAAGCAGCCAATCTCCTATCATTCAGGAAGACATAGCTTTGCCAGTTTAATTACGCTCGAAGAGGGAGTCCCGATAGAAACGATCAGTAGGATGCTCGGGCACAGCAACATCAAAACGACTCAGGTCTATGCCCGTGTTACTCCTAAAAAGCTTTTCGAGGATATGGATAAATTTATTGAAGTAACCAGAGATTTACAATTAGTTCTATAAAGTCAAGGTCGCTCTTTTTATTATCGGTTAAGGATTTTATTTATTGATAGATCTGTTTGAATACATATCATTAAATGCTTTTCTTACTTGTATCAAAACAAAATCATTCAAAAATATATAATTATGAGATCAACATTCAAAATATTGTTTTACATCAATAAAAACAAAATTAAGGCAGATGGCACAACAGCTATTCTGTGCCGGATCAGTATAGACGGCAAACAAACAGTCATAACCACAGGTATCTATTGCAGTCCTAAAGATTGGAATACAAGGAAAGGAACCATTAAAATAGAAAGGGAAAATAATAAGCTTATAACCTATCGTAACCGTATCGAGAACACCTACAATCATATATTGAGAGAACAGGGAGTTATCAGCGCAGAGCTATTAAAAAACACTATCATTGGGGTTAACTCTATCCCAACCATGCTCTTACAGGCAGGAGACGTGGAACGTGAACGCCTGCGACTTCGCTCCATCGAAATAAACTCCACAACCAGCTACCGACAATCGGGAATATCACAACGGAACCTGAAAGAGTTCCTATGCTCCAGAGGGATGAAGGATATTGCCTTCTCTGATATTACCGAAGAGTTTGGCGAATCATTCAAACTCTATTTGAAAACCATAGGAGAACGCAAATCGGGTTATATCAATAAATGTATCACCTGGCTCAACAGGCTTATTTATATTGCCATCGATCAGGAAGTATTAAGAAGTAATCCGTTGGAAGAGGTGAGGTATGAAAAGAAAGAACCACCCAAGCACAAACACATAAGCAAAGATGATTTTAAACGGCTGCTGGAAACACCCATGCCAGAAGAACGGTTGGAGCTGGTCCGCAGGGCTTTTATCTTCTCAACATTGACCGGGTTGGCTTATGTCGATATATACGGATTGTATCCGCACCATATCCAAAAAACATCCGAAGGTAGATTGTATATCCGAAAACGCAGGGTAAAGACCAATGTCGAAGCATTTATACCCCTGCATCCGATAGCGGAGCAAATTCTTATGTTATACAATACCACTGATGACAGCTTTCCCGTGTTCCCTTTGCCTGTCCGTGATAAAATCTGGTACGAGATAAACCAGATAGGAACGTTGATAAATCTGAAAGAGAATCTCTCCTACCACCAAAGCCGACACAGTTTCGGAACATTATTGCTTTCGGCAGGTGTCTCGATAGAAAGCGTTGCCAAAATGATGGGGCATGCCAATATCAATACAACACAGGTATATGCGCAAATCACAGAGCAGAAAATATCGCAAGATATGGATAAACTAATCGAACGGAGAAAAACGATGCAAAACACAGCAAATCAAACCGCAATAACGATATAACCATGAAAGAAGAAAAAAGAGAAGTAATTATAATGACAGATAATGGAACAGTTATCGTTCCGGGTGAAACAAAAATGAGTATTGCTGAGATTGCAGATCTGTTCGGCATTTACTACCGGACAGCGAAACGACACATTCGTGCTATTGAAAAAGCGGGTATTGTCCGAGGGGATGATTCGATGGACTGTGTAGTTGAAGGTAGAAATACCTTTCCGGAGTATTATGGATTGGAGATGATTATTGCTCTTGCTTTCCGGATTCAGTCAAGAAATGTAGAGATGTTTCGAAAGTGGTTAGTAAAAAGAATGCTTAAGAGTGATATAATGACAAGGCTTGTATTGCCTTTGCAGAATGTTCTGCTTAATTGAGGTATTACTAATTAATCCAATCAAACGCGATAAAGTAATGTTGCCAAATATATCAAACGCGGATAACTCGCCACAACTAAGAACAGAACTAAATATGGCAAAAAATGATAGAGGAAAAAGAAGTATCTATTATTGAGGAAAAAGAAAATGATTAAATTCCCATGACCGATGTGGTAAGAAATAATTATAATAGATTTGCTCTTATAGATAAACGGTTACGATATAAAAAACAATAGAATTCATTAATATATGAGAAGATCAGAGTACAATCTGCACTTTAATTCCCCAAAACTCAAGGAAATTAGAAGTGCAGCTGTATTGAATAGGCTTTCTTAAGTAACATGCCGTAAATAAGGTTGTTAAAACGAAATCGCCCGATTTTACACATAAAAGTAAAGTTGGGTGTTTTTCTTTTCAGTTACACCCGATAGTCCACAATTTTTGGAGTGACTAAGAGTCCTAGAGCCTAGATTCAAAAAAGGTGAAATGACTATTTCACTATTTCACTTAAACACAGCGACACATATATGCTCACATCGCCGCAATATACCATTTACATCATCTCAACGTTTTAACCATTTGGTCTATACATTTTCTTTTTTGTTCCATATTAGGATGAACATACAGATTTAGCGTCGTACTAATGTTTGAGTGACCTAATATAACGCTAACAGTCTTGTAGTCACATTTGCTTTCTATACAACGAGTTGCGAAACTATGTCTAAGCCCATGAAATTTCAACACAGGTACATTTATCTCTTGCATAAATTGCTTATAGTAGTTTCGATAAGTACGTGGCTCGGTAGGTTTAGATTCGTTGGTAAGGACAAAATAATTGTGATTCATAATGCGCTTTAGCGGTTTAAGTAACTTTAATAGATCTCTTGTCATTGGAATGTCTCTGATAGAGTTTTTTGTCTTTGGAGAGTCTAAAATAAGTTCCGTGTATCGTTCTTTTCCCTCAATCATATATACACGTTGAATAGTCTTCTTTACGCTTATAATACCATTTTCGGTATCAATATCCTCCCATTTTAGCGCACATATCTCACCTATTCTCATTCCAGCACAAAGACAGATATAAATGCCGAGATTCCGAAATGTAAAATTTTCTTGAATGTGTGATATTATCTTTCGGTGATTGCTCCTACTTAAAACCTCTATATCGTGTTTTTCTCGCTGTGTAGGGAACTTTATGTCTATTTGAGTATATTCAAAATATCCATTTTTAACTCCGAATTTTAATATCATCTTCAGAACGATAAGTATATCTTTGATTGATTTGTGGCTCAATCCGGATTTTAGTTTTTCGAAAACAAATTCCTGCACATCTGATTCATTGATTCTATCTGCCCCTCCAAAGGTTGGTAGAATATGGTTCTCAATTAGTAGTGTGTAGGCCGAGATTGTAGATGTTTTCACGTACTGTTTTTTGTCTTCACGCCATAAGCGTATAATTTCTTTAATTGGTAATTGTGTCATAATCTTTTAATTTAGAATGTTCAACTTATAATATACAAAAAACGAACTAAGATTAGAGATTTAAAATTGTCAATTTTCCAAATTTGAGATTTCCAGAGTTTCATGGAGAATGGAAAGAATATAAAGTCTCAGATATATTAGAATTCTTCCCAACTAATTCTTTGTCATGGGAACAGTTAGAATTTGAGACTGATAATATTCATAATCTCCACTATGGACTAATACATAAGGGGCTTCCAACTCAAATAGAATTAGGTAAATGTACCTTACCAAATATCAAAGATGAATTTATTCCGAATAAATATACAATTTGCAAGGAAGGAGATATAGCCTTTGCTGATGCATCTGAAGATACTAACGATGTTGCTAAAGTAGTTGAGTTTTTAAATTGCAATAATAAGAGTATAGTATGTGGCTTACATACTATTCATGGTAGAGATAAGAAACACTTAACCATAAAAGGGTTTAAAGGCTATGCTTTTTCTTCAATTCCTTTTCGTAATCAAGTAAGACGATTGGCACAGGGGACTAAAATTTATTCGATAAATTCTAAAAACTTTGATGAACTTTATATTGGTATCCCTTCTAAAGAAGAACAGGCAAAAATAGCTCACTTGCTAATCCTCCTTGACGAACGCATCGCAACCCAAAACAAAATAATAGAGAAACTAGAATCCTTAATTAAAGGGCTTTATTCTGCAACAAAGCGAGATCATTGGAGAATGCAATATCTTCGAGACATATTGGAACAACGGAAGGAGTTTAATACACAAAATTACTTTGTTTTTTCAGTTGCAGTTAAGGAAGGTTTGATAAATCAGATTGAACACATGGGACGTTCTTTTGCCGCAAAAGATACACGACATTACAATGTCGTTAAATATGGCGATATTGTTTATACAAAAAGTCCAACAGGGAATTTTCCTTATGGAATAGTAAAACAAAGTTTTACAAATATCCCTGTTGCCGTATCTCCCTTATATGGAGTTTACAAGTCTAAGAATCTTCATTTGAGTAATATTCTTCATCACTATTTCTTAAGCCCTATAAAAGCCAACAATTACCTCCATAGTTTAATCCAGAAAGGAGCTAAGAATACCATAAACATCACATCTCAGCATTTTTTAGAGAAAGCTATTTTATTGCCTGTGGATAAATCAGAAATACAGACAATTTCTTTATTGCTTACTACTATAAACAAGAAAATAGGTTTTGAAAAAGAGGTACTAAAGAAAATGCAGATTCAAAAAGTATTTTTATTACAGCAAATGTTTATATAAACATTTGCTGTAGGATATATTGTTTTTGCTTGTGATATCTAGTAACTACATCTTTTTCCAGCTTAGTTTTTTGCATTAATTTATTTAATGAAGTAGAAATTAGTTGCTGTTTTTCTAATTTAGGAAGGGGCACTTTAATAGAAAAAAAATCTTCTCTAGAAATATTCAGTAAGCCGTCCATTCGAGCTGTAGATGAAATGATCTTTCTAAGTTCTTTATTTAACAATTTAGAATTTAATAAGTAAGCATAGAATATAACATCACAAATCTGGCTATTCATCCTAAATGAATGATATACATAAGGAACTAAAGCATTCGGATAGTTTAAGAAAAAGACTGAACCATATTTCTTATTTCTTGAACTACCTCTATTGTAAGCTAGTTCCCCTTGCTTCAGTAACGTGTATTTTGACAAGCTGTTACCAGCATTGTCGTTACTGTATTTTTCACTTTGATTAATGAAGCCATGTTCAGCCGCAATCATCATGATAGGATAATCTTCTTTTTCATCATTTCTTCTGTTTATTGCTGACGAAATACTCTTCAAAGTAATAAGTTTTTCATTAGCAAAACATTCGGAGAATAAACGATTACTAAGCCCTTTAATTAAGGATTTGATTTCTGGTTTGAACGCACTTGCGGAAAGCCTGTTTTATCCAAACAAAAGAAGAATGACGTTAAGTCTCAAAGGATTTAATAAGAAAATGGAACAATACTTTTTGAAAGATGTAGTTATTAATTTCAGCTTCAGGAATAAATCACAAGAACAATACCCGAAGTATTCCATAACAAACGACTTGGGCTTTATACCTCAATCGGAAAGATTTGAAGAAAGAAATATGATATACGAAGACATATCTTCTTATAAAATTATCAATAAGGGAGATTTTGCCTACAACCCTGCTAGAATAAATGTTGGATCAATAGCTAAATATGAGGGTGATAATCCATGCATGATTAGCTCTCTATATGTTTGCTTTAGACCCAAACCCAACATGTCTTCTGAATGGCTTAAGCATGTGCTCAAGTCTAAAAGGATGATATACAATTACAATCTGTTTGGCGAAGGCGGAGTAAGAATATATCTATTTTTTCCAAATTTTGGACGAATTAAGATCAATGTACCACCTCTCGAAGAACAAGAAAGAATAGCTATAATAATATCAACTATAGATCAAAAAATATCGATAGAAAGCTTGATGCTTAATAAGTTAAATACTCAAAAATCATTTTTACTGAGCAGGATGTTCATATGAACATCCTGCTCAGTAAAAACTGCTTCTGACTTCTATACATCTTTAGGAATGATATCTCTGCATTGATTTTATTATCAAACAAAGCTAAAATATGGCTTGCTACAGTTAACCTTTTCGTAATGGAAGGAATACTAATACTAAGAATATTATCACGACTTATCGCCGAAAATGTACTTCCTTGTTCAATAGAAATCCATTTATTTTTAAAGTATTGTAAATATTGATATACATATTCACTACATTTAGATTCTTTAACCTTAATGGCGCAAATACCTCTACCTACACAAGCAATCATATTAGATTTGGCAACAACCCCAACGGGAGCTCGTACTGTAAGTATAATATCGCCTATCTCACATTGTTTAGTTATTTCACTAGTCCACATTCTTGGAGAAGTAGTACCTTCGGAAATATCTAAGTTTCCTTGAATCAATGGAAGCCCATTATTTACATAATTATATGCTGCTGAAGATGGGGATTGCCCCATAATAACATCACATATTTCACCTACTGATGTATATTTCACAGATGTTCCAAAAAAGAATACCGCAAGTGCGTTCTTTAATTTTTTATATTCCTCAATTATTTTGTTTTGGGTTTCGATACGTTCATCTATTAGAGATAGAAAAGTAGCAATCTTATCTTGCTCTTCTTTTTTAGGAATAGCTATTAGAATTTTTTCTATTGTACTTTTGGAAAGACTTGGTACTCCAGACGCCTCATTGTACTTAAGCCAATTAATTTGTTCAAAAATGTAAAACAGAAACTTAGGTTGTATATTTTTGTACGAATATGTATAAAATAAAGTGTCTACTGTCCAAAATTTACCTTTAAGATAAAATGGTTTATTAATAGTACCTTTTCTTCCAATACAAACACTTTCTCCATCGTACAGAAAATCATTTATAGAAGTCATATATCCTCCTGTTCCAAACACTGGAATATTTCCCGTCTCTAAATGTTTATAATCTCTACCACTTCCTATTTTTAAAATATTTTTAATTTCTGTTTCAGACCACTCCTCTTGAAACTCCGGGAATCTCAAATTTGGAAAATTGCAATTATTATTTTTATTGTTCTTCATCTCGATTGTTGTATTTCGTTCTGTAATCGCATTGAGGATTTACATTAAAAAACTAATCCCAACTCTTTTAGGTAAACATCTATCTGTTTATCCAATTCTCCTCTCTGTGCTTCGAGTGTTTTTATCTCAGCCATTACAGCCTTAATATCAATATCTTCCTCCTCTTCAAACGTATCTACATAGCGAGGAATGTTCAAATTGAAATCATTTTCGGCAATCTCTTCGATAGTCGCTTTGTGAGAATATTTCTCAATTTCGGCACGACGTTTATAGGTTTCAACAATCTTATTAATGTGTTCTGGTAAGAGTTTGTTTTGGGTCTTAACCTTTTCAAACCCTTTTGAAGCATCAATAAACAAAACATCGTCTCCCTCCTTGCGACACTTTTTTAGCACCAAAATACAGGTCGGAATAGATGTTCCATAAAACAAATTTGCAGGAAGTCCAATGATTGCATCAATATAATTCTTTGTTTCAACCAAATATCTACGGATTTTACCTTCTGAAGCTCCACGAAATAAAACACCGTGAGGAGCAACACAGGCCATCGTGCCTCCATCGTGCAAATGATGAATCATATGTAAAATAAAGGCATAATCGGCTTTACTTTTAGGGGCTAATGCTCCTGCACGGCTAAAGCGGTCATCAGTATTGAATTTACGATCTGCACTCCATTGAGCTGAAAATGGTGGATTTGCAACGATTGCATCAAAAACCTCACTTTCAAATTGGTCGTCCTCCAAAGTGTCGCCGCTTCGTATTTCAAATTTATCATAACGCTTGTTGTGTAACAGCATATTCATTCGGGCAAGATTGTAGGTCGTTGGGTTCTTTTCCTGTCCGTATATAAACTCAGCAAAGCCCTCCTTTGCAACACTCAGAAGCAACGAACCTGACCCACACGTAGGGTCATATACATTGCGAACACGTTCTTTATCAGCTGTTACAATTTGTGCTAAAACCTTTGATACTTGTTGTGGGGTGTAAAACTCACCTGCTTTTTGTCCTGCTCCTGCTGCAAACTCACCAATCATATACTCGTAAGCATCACCCAAAATATCTATTTCAGTATCTTTAAGGCAAAAGTCAATCTCATCAAGAGCCAACAATAGGTTACTGATTAACTTATTTTTGTCATCCGCCGTCTTTCCCAATTTTGCAGAAGTTAAATCTACATCGTCAAACAAATTTTGAAAATCATCTTCAGAATCAGCACTCAAGGTGCTATCTTCAATATGTTTGAATGATTGCCCCAACGCCTCAAGAATAAATTTTCCGTCTTTTGCATCTGCCGAGAGTGTTGAAAATAGATATTTAGGTTCCAAGAAATAGCCAATATCTTCAATCGCTACATTGCGCAATTCTTGTTTTATATCTTCATCGCCTTCAGTCCAGATTGTTCTAAAGTCCGTGTTGTCATTTTGGAGTTGATCGTTGATAAACATCTCAATTCTCTCAGAAAGATATTTATAAAAGATTAAACCAAGTCCAAAATTCATAAAGTCACTGGCATTCATATTGCCACGCATTTCACATGCCATTTTCCATAGCTGTGCTTTCAATATTCTTTGTTGTTCTTCACTCATGAGTTCAATTAATTCCAGCTAAATAGTTTAATAATATCTTTCATCTTGTCGATTAGACCCTTCTTTTTTGTTTGAGCATCCATAAATGATAATTTAAGCGGGTCAATAGCTCGTTTAATTATCTCATTTTTCGGCTTTCCTAAATATTCATACTCTGAAACATATTCGTGCAGCAAAGAGCTATCAATACCTTCCTCGATAGCAATCTGCTCAATAGCGATCGACTTTTGGTTATCGATGTATTTATCCAAATCGCTCTCCATATCCATAGGTAAATCATCACTCTGTCGTCCGTCGATATACAGTTTGATAAAGTTGTCAATCAAAGCAATCTTTGAACGCAGATCCGGATCAGAATCCATAGTATCAAGAATAGTTTTCCTATCTTTCGGATAAGATGATGATTCTGGCTTAAGATCTTGAAGTAGAGCAAGTATATACATTACATTGATAATATCTCGATGTACTAACTCTAATTCGAAATCTATATCTTGCAGGATACTTTCGGCATCTTCCTTTTCAGAAGTGATAGCAAACTCATTGGACATATCGAGATATTTGCTTTGATAATCTGCAAATCGTTGCTCTTCGATAGCAAGGTCTTCAGCATCAAATTCGTTATAGCCCTTAACCTCATTCCGTAGTCTGAGCATTGTTCTAAATAGGATTACAAAACGACGCTTATCTAACTCTGACTCCAGATTACCGACACTCTTTACAGTAGGGAAGTGGGATAAAAATTCAGTTGCCGTCTCGTTGAATCGCTCAACAAGTTTTTCGTAAGGTTTCATCAAGACTACCTCTGAAGATTTATTATTGGAGTAAAGTTTTATTGCTTTATCCGTCTGCTGCTTAAGGTCTCTAAAACAAGTGATTTTGCCGAACTTTTTCTTCTCGTTCAACACACGATTAGTTCGAGAGAAGGCTTGCAATAGACCGTGATAGTTAAGATTTTTGTCTACATAAAGTGTATTGAGTTTCTTTGCGTCAAATCCGGTAAGAAACATATCCGATACTATCAAGAGGTCGATTTGGCGATTTTTCATTCGCTTATTGATATCATCGTAGTACAGCCCAAAATGGTCTGTATCGAAGTCTGTTCCAAATGTTTCGTTGTAATCCCTGATGTATTTCTCTAAAATATCTCTGGTGTTTTGAGTAGAGACAAAACCATGTCCCAAACCTGTAAACTCATCATCTGATTCTTCGTTTTCTGTGTATGTAAAAATCGCAGCAATCTTTAAGTCATGACTACGACTCTTAAACATATCATAGTATTTGATAAGCATTTTTACGCCACCAACCGCAAACATAGCATTGAAATCCCTTTCGTATGTAGAGGGGTTGTAGTTGGAGAGTATAAAATCAGTTATTGAGGCTATTCTCTCATCCTTCAATAAAACTTCTGCAGTATCAATAGATCTAACCTGTTTGTCGTTTTCGCTTTTTCGTTTCCATTTGCCATGATACTCCACCAAGAAACCAAGTACATTTTCATCTCCTATAGCATCTTTAATTAGATATTCGTGAAGCCTTTCGCCAAAAATATCTTTCGTGGTACGACCATTATTTGCATTGTCGGCAAAAATTGGGGTTCCGGTAAACCCAAAGTAACGAATTTTACTAAAGAAACCTGTTATATTCGAGTGCATATCTCCGAATTGGCTTCTATGACACTCATCAAATATCATTACGATATTTTTATCTTTTACCTCCTGTAAACTCTTATTGTATCTATCTTTTTGGACTGCGTGATTCAGCTTTTGAATTGTAGTTATCATTAACTTCTTCTTACTCTGCAATGCTTTGACTAACTCGTTTGTATTATCGGTACTATCCACTGCCCCTGGAGAAAAAGCGTCATACTCTTTTTTTGTTTGGGTATCTAAATCGTGCCGGTCAACAACAAAGAGCACCTTGTCAATATCACTCATCTCCGCTATTAGCTGAGCAGCCTTAAACGAAGTCAGGGTCTTTCCGCTACCCGTAGTATGCCAAATATACCCATTCTTTACTGAATTAGCAACTTTATCAAGTAGTGCTTCAACAGCATAGAACTGATATGGTCTAAGAACCATTAGGCACTTATCCGATTGATGCAATACTACATATTTAGCAAGCATTTTCCCCAAAGTACATTGTTCAAAAAACATTACAGCAAAGGTGTCTAAGCGGTCAATGTGATTGTTCTTGAAGTCAGCCCATGGAAATGTAAACTTATAGCCTTGATTGGGGTTATTAGCAAAATAACGAGTATTTACCCCATTTGAAATGACAAATATTTGGATATAGGTAAATAGCCCCTTGAAGGCTGTTTTGTGGTAACGTTGAACTTGGCTATATGCTTGTTTAAGCTCTATACCACGCTTTTTCAGTTCAACTTGTACCAAAGGTAATCCATTCACCAAAATAGTAACATCATATCTGCATTTACGCCGCCCCTCATCAGTAATCTGATTGGAGACCTGAAATTCATTCTTACACCATTCCTGAGTATTTAGAAACTCAACCCACTTTACAGAATCATCGTCGCGAGTCAGAGAAAAGCGATTGCGAAGTTTTTCTGCTTTTGTGAATATTGAACCATTTTCTAGATGGATCATTATACGATTAAACTCATCATCTGTAAACTCAGTATTATTATGTTTATTAAGTTGATTCCGAAAATTGGCAACCATAGCATTTTCATCTACTATTTCAATCTTCTGATAATTCATAGAGACGAGTGTCTTAATCAACCCTTGCTCTAATGCTTGTTCTGATTGTGTTGTCATATTTTCGATTTGCTCTTGTTTGGTAATTCTTGGAAAAAAACTGCTATTTCGTCTACCATCTCTCCGAAAGGCTGAATCTTATTAGAACACCATTTTGATACAGTCAAGAGGTCTTTCCCTAACTGTTCAGAGAGCCATTTTTCTATTTTCTTTTTCTCGACGAGGATTACTTTTAATATATTTAATTTATTCATAATCGATGAATTGGTATATGAAAATACAGGGTATCAAAAAGAAAAAGGAAGCATGGTTTTATTTAAGCGAGCAACTCACCTTATCCCCCTACTTTTTCTTCTTGGAATTTGAACCCGTTCTTCTTTTTGAACTTTATCCAACAGACCAAAACGTTTGTTTTCTTCCTTGGTCATGGCTGACAGACGGGCAGTAATATCCTCCCATCTGAAGTCTTTACCCAAAAGGTCTATCTTTTCCGTAAAACGGATATCATCATAATAACTAAGCCCTTTGGCTGCCCGATAGGGGTTTGTCTGTGGATATTTTGTTCCAAATGCCGTCAGCATTTCTTTCAGGGATAAATATCCCGATAAATAAGCCACATCGATAAAGTCTTTCAACCGGGTACCATTGTCGGCAATAGCCGATAGTTTCATTGCTGCAATATCCTTCAGACTGTATAAGCGTATGCCATCATCCTGTATTCTAGCTTCTACATCCGGATAGTCATGGCGTATGAAATCCAGTTTCACACCGTTCACTTCACCTTTCAGGCTGAAACCTTCCCTGAAATCACCTCTGAAAGCATATTTATCCTGCAAGTATTTTTCAATCCATGAAGGGTTGAATTCGTCTACAGTAAATAAATCCAGATCAATGCTTTTCCTATGTCCGATAAGCAATGACAAAGCAGTACCTCCGGCCAATGAGAATTGATCGAATACGGTGTCACTCATAATAGATTTTAAGAGTTCATAAGTGCCTGTCTCGACTGTTTGCGTATGTAACATTTGAGATCCTCCTTTTTTAAGTTAAAAGCAGTACAAACAAAAGCAATATCTTTATCGGAAAGGATCAATACTTCATCCCGTATGATTCGTCTGACACCATCCATTCCCCCGTAAAGAGCGAACAGGGCATAATAATCCTCATCCCAGCCTCTTTCTATGACACGCTCTACTACCAGAGCCCGCATATACTGCCAGTCAAAACTGCAAAGGTCATATTCCCACAATAAACTGTGCCTTACCTTTGGCTGGTGTTTGATTTGTTCTTTCCAGTCAGACCACATACTGCATTTTATTATTTATCAAAACAAAAATAAGTATTTCTATCCGAATGGTTCCTATTATAAAGAATTAATTGCTATTGTCATGCTGCTTCTATCCATGATTAAACAAAATTGATTAAATAATGATTTTCATATTTATCCGTCCACGACGGAACAGCAAGCCGGTAAAATGCCAAAGCCGAAGCCCTGATGGGTTTTCCTTAACAGGAAAAGCTTTGTCTTATTTACCATTGCTTGCTGTGTGGTAAAAGTTACCGGATAAAAAAGAAAAAATAGTTGGGTTTGGGCTAGCTTAGTCCACATCTGAAGTTCACTGCCATCCTTTACGGTAGTTTTCCTCCAATAGCTTCTGTATATCGCTTTCCCGATAAAGTACCTTACCTCCTAACTGGATATAAGGTATTTTCCCAGTTGTGCGGTAATCCTGCAAGGTTCTGCGACTGACCTTTAGCCTGTCCGATACTTCAGGATCGCTCAGAAAACGTTCCCCGTTTAGTGTCGGCTTGCATCCTGTCAGCGCGGCTTCGATCTTGTCCAGCATCCTATCCAATGAACTAAAGAATCTTTTTATACGATCGTTTTCTCTTGTAATAATTTCATTGCTCATACTACTTTGATTTTAATTTGTTAATAACTGATTCCACATCTTCAGGCTTGTAGAATATTTTATGGTTGATCTGGGTATAAGCCAGCGTACCGTTATCCCGGTAGGTTTGCAGGGTACGTTTCGAGATGCTAAGTATCTGGCATACATCCTGATTATCCAGCCAGCGGTTCAGACTCTTATCCTGATGATATCCGCACAGGTTTTCCACTTTCTGGGTAAGAGCTTCGAAACGGTTCATCATCGCTTCAAAAGCTCCGGCTTCAATGTTTATTACTTCCATATAAATTCTTTTTTAATTAATAAAATTCGTTTACAATCGCAATATATACCACTAAATGGTAAGTTTTTCCTATGTGACGTCATTTGTCGCTATTTGTCGTCATTTGTCACCTTTGCACATTCTGTCTTATACCAAAATAGGTTATCTTTTCCTGAAATAGGTTGTCGAAAAAAAATGTAAACCAATACACGGACAAAGAAAGAATTAATTCAGGAGTGTTTTCCGGGTTTACAGTCTGATGGTAGCCAGTGGCTCCAGTTTGGAAGCCGATGGCATTGCCATTGTATTTATTCTATACCATGTGGATCATATAATATAATTGACAATCAGCCCACGAAAATTAATTCGTGGGCTGATTCTAATTGTCTATCCCGATCTTATATATTTCTAATTCTTTACTCGAATATGCTTACTGTCTTATAAACTTGCGGTATGCTTCATTTCTGACCGACTCATAAGGACTACTATCTTCTATCCGGTCCAGTGCCAACAGGATGCGTTCCTGGGCACGGGGAATACGGGTGATCAGTTGTTCAAAGAAATCCGTATTGCATAGTTTAAAAGCTGTCTCTACCGAAGTTTTCCGACCTTCGTAGCCAACCTCTTTTCCGGTAGCCAGATCTGCCATTGTCTCAAGATCATCCCACATCACCCCGGAATCTCCCTGATCCATCATCCGTGCCCGGGAGATGGCATAGACAAGGTTTTTATGCATTAATTCTTCTAACAGCTCCTTACTGACAAGCGAGCGGGCTACGCTTACACGAAGCTCATAGCTGCTCTCTTCGATGTAATGTGAAGCTTTTCTTAATTTATGTGATATAAAGCCGACTGCTATCCCAGATAGCTTTACCAGTTGTTTCTTCATTGCTTCATATAGATCCGATGCCATGCTGCGATGCATATCCACGAATGCCTTTCGAAGCGATGGATTGCTCAGAAACAATCCGGTCCATAGCCACAGGTTTATGGCTATAAGTATTTTTATAAATGTATCCATTATTCTGTCGGATTAAGATTGTTTGTACGGTAAATAGTATCTATATCTTCTCTGAAGGTTTCCAGGTGGTTCAGGATGATATTTTCCACATAGCTGCTGATCGTGGCTTTGGATTCATCCATCAGGTGGACAATACGCATCAGCCTGCGATGGGTGGCAGCCGTAATATAAAGTGGTTTACGATGGGTAAAATCCACCCGTACAAAGAACACATCCTGATAGTCATCCTGGGTTTTACGTTTTTTCTTTCCGGGAGTTTTAGATGAAGGCAGTTCTGTTGATATCGATGTTGTTGATGCAGGTGGATTATCCGGTTTTGCATTCGGTTCCATCTTCGCAGGATCTGAACCATCCGCGACTACATCGACAGGTATTGTATCTACAGGCTCTGCTACTTTTTCTTCCTGCCCTGTTTTGTGTACAGGCTGATCCAGATCGATTCCTTTATGTGCCGATTTGAGCAGGTCTTCGTATCTATTTGTTGTTTTATCTGTTGCCATTAGATCTGAGGTCTTAAGTGAATAATTTCCAGTATTTCATCGACCAGCAGATCTAGGTTGCTGCCTTTGACCAGGTTCTTATCGGCAGGGAATATGGTGGAGAGAAAGACGGCATCGCTGCCCTCCAGAGATTGCTCCCTGTCATAGCGGACGGATTGGGGAATGGCTGTCTGCATAAGGGATAAACCGAACTCCCGGATAACGCCTTGGTAATGGGTGAGCCATTCTTTTTTGATACGCCCGTCGATACGGTTCCAGAACAGGTGGATAGCTTTTAGCTTTATATCCGTATGTTCCTGTATCAACTCGCTGGCGGGAATAATAAACGAGAGGGTGCTTTCCATCGAGAGCCGGGAAGGGGACATCGGTACAAAGACATAATCCATGCCCATAAAAGTAGTAATCACACCCTCGTTGTTGATGGTGCCGGGCAGGTCGAAAAAGACCATATCATAAGCGGCAGCCTCTTCTGATAAAAACGCTTGTGCTCTGGCTATAGCCTCTTCGGGCTTGGCACAGACAATCGGATAGGTTTGCTTACCCTGTGATTCGAACAGCTCAATAGCTTTGGATTGGTAATGCAGGTTGGTCTCCAGTTGACGTATTTCCCTTTTGCGCATTTCATAGACGCTGCACTGCGGATAGTCGCAGTCTATCACGGCAACATTCAATCCTTTCTGATAATGTAGCAGGCTTGCTGCCAGTACGGTGAATGTACTCTTGCCGACTCCGCCCTTCTGGGTGGAGAAAGCGATAAATAAAGGTTTCTGTTTCATACGGATTGATAGTTTTAAAATTAGACATATGATGAATTAGAAAATTTTCAGCTTTTACTTCTTAATTGAAAGTTTTAGGAATACCTAACAGATTTTAAAATCGTCTTATTTTCAATAAAGTTTGAAGAAGTGCAACTTTTCAACCTTTCATGCGATATTGAAAATTTTCATGTTTACATGTTTACATGTTTTCAAATCACCGAATTTTCAAGTTTGATAATTTCCAATTTTTCAAAATCAGAAAATAATTTGAAAAATTTCAAGTCTGAAAAACGGCAGATCTTCAAACTTTCAAATTCTATCGACATATCGATAGTTATCCGTTTTGCTGTTTATCAAATCTGCAAATTGTAAGTTTATCAGACTTTCAGGCACGAATATATAACAACTTATTTATCAATACATAACACTCGTTTCTATTGCATAGAATGACTTTATTTTGCTCCAGAAAAGAGTCGGATTATTCCGGGCTTAGGCGAATGTGTTGTAAAAAAACAATATTTACTGATACGGAAAACTTTCCTGATTTTCCGCTATAGCAGATCGAAGCAGTTCGCACCGATATTTTTATGCCTGAAACAGTAATTTACAGCGAGTCCCCGCAGCTAAATCCGATCCGGGTAAAGCATTGTAATTCAAGAAATATTATTATTTAATTCGTGGTCTGTATCATTAAAATAACAGACTTATGAAAAGTAAAAAAGCACTATCAGCGGCCTCTTATCCAAGCCGCATTTTTAAAAATGATGTAACAATTAAATGTCCGGACTGTATGGTTTTATGTTCCGGAGGGTGTTTAACGGTTGCCGCCAATTCAAAAAATAAAGAGACTACCACCTCTTTATTTTTTTCTCGTCGTCAAAGGAGCAAGGTAATCTTTCGGGTAACCCAAAAAGCTCTCCGAGACTTTTTGACTTACTTCCGAAAATACCTTGCCCTTGCAGGGGGCTGTGACCACGCGGAAGATAAATCCGGTACCCTTAGGATTTATCTTCTGCTTCAAAACACACTCCCGATGGTCGCCTGTTCTGAGGTCACTTGGCAGCCTGCGGATTTCGCTCCCGACGGTCGCAAAAAGTCCGGGCTGCAGGCGCAGACTCCACTTCATCTCCCGGTGGTCGCTTGCGTTACGTCCCGCTCAGATGCTAAAAGGCATCTGATAGTTTTCCATAACATGAAATAGAAAAGCTATGGAACGTGAAAATAAATTGGAAGCAAAGGTTCTTCGTGGGAGACCCAGGAAGAAAAAAGAGAAACTTTCCTGTTCGATTAACCTCAAGCTGAGCGAGAAGGATTTTAATTCCGTGAAAGAGAAAGCGGAAAAGTTGGGAATGAAAGCTACACAGTACGCACGGGAGATGATACTTAAGGGAAGTGTTAAACTCCGTTTCTCTCTGGAAGATTTGGATTTGATGCGTAAACTCTCGGGGATGGCTAATAATCTGAACCAAATAGCCAGGCAGGCCAATAAATCAGGTCTTGCCAATACGGCGATGGAGGTAATAAGTATAACTACTAAAATCAAAAAGCTGCTAGATGATCGCTAAAAATATAAAAGGGAAGTCATTTAAGGGATGTGTCCAATATGTAATGAATGAGACGGCTGAATTGCTGGAAGCGGAGGGCGTATGGGCGGATAATACCAAAGATATGATCCGCAGTTTTGCCATGCAGCGATCAGGTAGAAAAGAGATAAAACAACCTGTCGGGCATATCCCTATATCATTTGCACCCGAAGACAAAGCAAGGATGACCAATGATTTTATGGTACAATTGGCGAGAGAATATATGCTGGAAATGGGGATTAAAAATACCCAGTATATTATTGTAAGGCATCACAATGCCGACAATGAACATCTGCACATTGTCTATAACCGCATTAACAATGACTTAAAACTGATATCTGTCAATAACGATTATAAGCGGAATATCAAGACCTGTAAGAAGCTAAAGGATAAATACAATCTGACGTATGGCAAGGGAAAAGATCGGGTGAAAAGGGAGAAACTCAATGATCCGGATAAGGTAAAATATTATATCCATGATGCTATTAAAGCTGTTTTACCGAAGTGTAAGAATCCTGCTGATTTACGATTTAGTCTTCAAAAGTTCGGTATTGAACTCGAATATAAATTCAAACGAGGTACCAATCAGATCGAAGGGGTATCGTTTCGGTATAACAATATAGCTTTCAAAGGCTCGCAGATTGATCGCAAATTTAGCTTCGGGAATCTAAAAAAAGCGTTTCAAAAGAACATCGAATTGTTACAGCAACAAGCCTCAAGAGAGCTACAGCAGGAGATGCCGACACCGAAAGTAGAACAGCCGGCAGAAAGGAAACCGAAGGTACGTTCTATCGGTGGGGTTAAATTAACGCCAGAACAGTGGCAAATCTTGGAAGAGGATGGCTTTATATATCTGGAAGGTCTTAAAAAGAAGGATAATGATGGAACATTTTCTTCCTATGTATTCCTCAATGATGAAAAGGACAAAGCTTTTTCGTCTAAGGAGAATCCGGATGGGTTTGTTAAGTATGGCAGGTATGAGATGCGTATCAGGGATAAAATGCTTATAGAAGCAGGCCACGTCACTAAAGCTAAAGTCAAGTGGTGGGGAGGCCATGATTTTGCATATCCGTATCTCTGGAAAGAGAATAAAAGGGATAAAAAGTATATAGAATCATGGAATGACCCGAGAATATTGAAAGTGAATAAGGGAAATAAAAGCCAAAAACAAAGTCAACAGTCGGATAAAAGAAAACTGGGTCCCAAATTAGGATGAGTTTATACAAAAGACAAAATAGATATAGTATATAATATAGTCTACAGTAAATACAAGACTCAGCAAAAGTCTATTCTACTGAAAATTTAAAAATTGTTTCACTTTCATATTTCTCTTCAGGACGAAGTATTGGGGAGGGCCAATCCTCTTTGTTAGGCGAATCTGGATATTTCTGAATCTCAAGACAAACAGATGCTCGTTGTTGATAGATAATTCTTTTTTTACCTACGATTGTACTATCTAAAAAATTACCAGTATACAATTGAATCCCAGGTTCTGTAGTATATACATCTAAAATAATGCCAGTTTCTTTAGATTTTAATGTCGCTGCAATTTTTGAAATATCGCCACCTGTATTTAAAACCCAATTATGGTCATATCCATTTCCATTCTTTAATTGTTGATTCTCGTTATTTATTCTCTTACCGATAGCCATCGGTTTTCTGAAATCGAAAGGTGTTCCTTCAACTGTAACGATTTCTCCGGTAGTTATGAAAGTAGAATCAATAGGGGTATAGTTATCGGCATTGAGAGTTAGCAGCCAATCCGTATTTTTAATATTAGGATTCCCATCCAAATTAAAATACGAATGATTTGTCATATTAATAATTGTAGGTTTATCTGCAGCAGCACTATATTTGATCGCGATAGCATTATCCTCAGTTAGTGTAAATAAAACATCACAAGACATATTTCCGGGAAAACCTTGTTCCCCATCTATAGCCAAATAGCTTAGTTTGAGAATTCTATTGTCTATCAAGACTACATCGTATACTACATATTGAAACCCTTTGCTACCACCGAGCAAACAATGTCCCAAATTATTAGTTGACAATTGATATTTTACATTATCAAGTTCGAACAGACCCTTGTTTATACGGTTGGCATACCGTCCGATAGAGGCTCCAAAATCGCTCGGTGTATTGATGTAATCTTGAATCGAATCAAATCCCAAAACGACATCTTTCATTTGTCCATTTTTATCAGGAACCATGATAGAGACAATTCGTCCTCGAAAATTGGTAATGCAAACTTCCATCCCTTTTTTATTGGATAAAACAAATAAGTAAGTCTGCTTGCCATCGACCTCTGTTCTAAAATTCGTTTTGCTTAAACCTGATAAAGTTATATCCTGTTTTTGACTCACTTTTCTAGCACAAGCTGTTATAAGTAATATTGCGATAATAAAAAAAGAAGCTATTTTCTTCATTTCATTCTTTATTTTAACTCATTTTTATGTACTCCCACATTGGTTATAGTTACAGGCTTTATAAACCCTTTATTATCAAACTGCATCTCCTCAATGCAAGTCTCTCTGCAATATCCTTCTTCTCTATCCAAAGGGTGGCGATGATAAAAGATATACCATTTATTTGATTTCGGTTCATGAACAACAGAATGATGTCCTGCACCAGTTGCTATCTTTGGATTCTGTTGTAATATCTTTCCTATTCTTTCAAATGGACCAAAAGGATTATCGGAAATGGCATAAGCCACACAATAGTCAGGTCCAACCCAATCACCCTCTGACCACATGAAGTAGTACTTACCATTGCGAATAAACATAAACGGTCCTTCTACATAACCGTCAGGTGTAACTTCTTTAAATATAGAACCATCAGATAGGGGTACAAAGTCGGTAAAGTCATCATTAAACTTTGCCACATTGCAGTGCCTCCAGCCTCCATAATACAGATAATACGACCCATCACTGTCCTTAAATACGAATTGATCGATGGGTTGCGCCCCATTATGAAACTTATCTATCAGAGGTTTACTTAAATAGTCCTTGAAAGGACCTTCGGGCTTGTCGGCTACGGCAATACCTATACCGCCATATTCATTATCGTTTTGGATGTCATTCCCCCCAAACAGCAAATAATAACGTCCGTCCTTCTCAAATGCCGCAGGAGCCCACATGGCTCTCCATATCCATTTAACAGAAATAGTGTCTAAAACTTGGCTATGCTTTGTCCAGTTCACCAAGTCGGGGGATGAAAAAGCATCGAGATATACCTGATCGGTATAGGTTGCACCTGAATAGGTTGGATATACCCAATACTTGTCGGCATAAATCACGGCTTCGGGATCGGCATACCAACCCCTAAAAATAGGATTGCCTGTAATATCCGATGAGCTGATTTTGTACATATCGCTCAAATCGGATTCGAACAATATATTAGGTTCCTTAGAAAACAGGAGAAAATCTTTTTCGGCAGGATGACCTTTGGTCGGAGTATAAAAATGATGCTCCATATCATTTGCATTCCGCCAAACCATTACATAAGAAAGTTTTACTTTCTGTAATATGGGCAATAATTTTGTGGTGTACCACTTAGGGTCTTTTACCCCTTCCAATCCTGTTTCGGTAAATGCAGCTACCTTATTTTTAGAACTCGCTATATTTGAGACAATCCTAAGTTTATGTTCAGCTAAACTCGGGTCGTTAGCTCCATCAGGTCTGAAATCCCAATAATCGTCTACCCCTAAAATATCGACATATTCATCTCCTGGATAGTAGTTTAAATACTCATTTGCTGTCTCAAATCTGCAATCGGGCGAAAAAGCATAAAGAAAATTATGTACACCTGAATCATCTTTGAGGTAATTAATCGTAAATTGCCACAAAGAGATATATTCTTCCTTGGTGCAATGTCCCTTTCCCCACCAAAACCACTCACCGTCGAATTCGTGAAAAGGGCGAAAAATAATAGGGATCAACTCTCCGTTATCATTCACAAACTGAGATGAAACCTCAGCCACAGTTTTCAGATATCTTTTATAGGTTTCATGCAGACTACCACCTGGCAATATATCAGATACAGCTTTTACAGGGTTCTTTTCCCAATAAAAACTACCATCATTGGCCGGGTTCCGCATATGCCACGAAAAAGTAATTATCCCGCCTCTTCTGTAAGTTTTTTTCGCCTCATCTACGAGCTGCTGTGTTTGTCGTGTCCTTAGCTCCTTATCGTCCTGTCGGGTAATGCTCTCAAAGTCTAAACCAATTATTGCCGGATGTGTACCCGTGATATCTTTCACATCACTCCGATCAGTCTCCCCCGACCAACTGCACCCATAAAGAGTGGCATCCTGCTGACCAAAAATGATTCCCCCTTCATTTTGTATTTTCAACAAATTAAAATAAAGAGCTTTAGTCCCGGCAGTCGCTTTCTTATCTACCGTTATTATGTCCTTGTCGGATTGAGCTATCCCTGCAATAGTGTATAGAGATAGAGTAATATAAAGACAGATTTTCTTCATCAGGCTTACTTTATGGTTTCAGACTTTTTTTAATCAAGGTTCTTCTTATTTCCTAAAATTTTCTATTCTGTGGAAAGTCAGAAAGTTAGCATCATGATAATTATTGGCACCGCCGTCCTTGTCATCATAGGCTGTGCGAGATACGAATATAATATCATTTCCGTCAAATACCCAATCGATATACTGAAAGCCGTGCTTATCACTATCGGGATGGAATAAAATAGATTTGCAGGCAGACCAATTTTTCAGATCGGGAGAAGAAATCAGAGATAGATGGTTTCTCACAGCATGTGGATTTTTATCCTTATATGTCGGCAGCACGTCATTCACTATAGCCCAATATTTTTTCGATTTGTCATCGTAGCGTATTGTAAACTTTTTCGACCCACCGGGCATTGTATAAAAATCTTGAGGACTGAAAAAAACATTCGAACTGTCGGATACTTTAACAATTGCAATCTTCTCTTCTCCTGCTTCATGCTGATTCACCCGCAAAACATCCACTACCTCATTTTCGGGACTAACCACGACATTACCCTCAAGCCAAGCAGCAAAGCGCCCTTCGAGATAATCTGCATTATATTCCAAATGGTTTGATCTGATCCAATTTTTAGCGTTGAGCAAATCCGAGTCGATTGGAGCTGAAACAATCATTGCACTGTACCGTTTGCCCCATTCGGTAGTTTTGGCAGTAGCATACTCAACAGCCCTCCATACACGTCCCTTGTGAAACACGATCGGCACAGGGGCAGTATGATATTCGCCTTCCAGAATCAAGCCATTCTGTCCGTCATAAGGTATTGTCCATGTATGTCCTCCATCTACCGACTTTCTTATAATCAAGTTTCCATGATGCTTGTTCGTTCCCATGATATATAAGTCCTTATTCACCAGAAAGAGGTTTGACCAAAATTGCCCATGCACCCTGGCAATACTGTCCCAGGTCAATCCCTTGTCTTGGGATCGATAGATGTATGTATTAGCCGATTCGAACTCTCTCGATTTAGGACCAAACTCGTCATGCGAAACAATATAATCCCCATCAGGCATAATGCAAATGCTGGGTGAGCCTATATATTTTTGCGTTTGGGATGAAACATGTTTAATTACTATTCCGGGAGGGTTATCAGAATCCTGAGCCTTCACCATAGAGGTAAGCACAAGAGCTACTATGATAAATAAAATCCTTTTCATGATATATAAAATAAGGTTTAATTAGAACTAAAATTTTCTATCATTTCCATGCACATACGTCCGTTATGATAAGGGCACTTCCAGAAACCGGCTTTATCATCTTTCCTGTTGATTGCCCCATCTCCAAAACGACTCCAATACCACTCTCCGTTTTCTCTATCAATCAGGTTTTCTTTTATATATTCCCAGACATCAACAGCTTTCTGTTTATAACTAGCATTTCCCGACAATTTATAAGCATACATATAGCCTACAATAGCTTCGGCTTGTACCCACCAATGACGCTCATAATCGGGATGATCTCCATTTTTTTCGTAAATCAGACTACCATCTGCCTGTATACCTTCTGATGCGGCATCTGCCACCTTCAACGAAAGTATTTTTATTTCATCCAACAGAGGTTTATCCGCTAACACCTCTGCGGCTTCGTACAATAACCACGCAGCTTCGATATCATGTCCGTAGGAAATAACTGTAGATTTCACCTGCCAATCTTCATCAAAGAATAGATTCAGATGATATGTATTGCTGTCGAGTATCTGACATCTAAATATTTCTATCAACTCCCGTTGAACAACTTGCAATTGAGAATTCTGCCAAATACGGCATAGGTTAGTATAGGGTTCTAATATATGCAGGTGGGTATTCATTGTCTTTTTCTCGTTAGCATCTTTTTCGCTCAAACGCATATCGTCGATCGCTTGCCATTCGCGAGTGAAAGCCTCGAAATATCCTCCTCGTTTTTTGTCTTTAGTTTTTTCTATCAGGTAGAAAAATTCTTTTGCTAACTCCAAAGCCTTTTCATCGCTAACAGCCCTATAGTATTCAGAGAAGCCATATAATGCAAATCCCTGTACATAAGTCTGTTTCTTTGTATTTATGGGATTACCCTCACAGTCCAGCTCCCAATATACTCCGCCATACTCCTTGTCTATGAAATAGGTTTGTATATAATCGAAAGCTCGTTTAGCAATCGTCAAATACTGTGGGTCACGGAAAAGACGGTATGCAGCCGAAAAAGTCCACAGTATGCGGCAATTCAGTATAGCCCCTTTGTTTGCATCTTTGTGTAAAATATCGTTCCCATCTAGGCAACCATAGAATCCACCATGTGTGTTGTCCTGCATCTTATCAACCCAAAATGACAGTATATTATTTGTTAGTTCGTTTCTGAATGCTTCCATTTTCGAATATTTTTAAAGCTGTCCTTCTCTCTTTTTATTCAATTCGGTCGTTATTTCTTCAAGCTTCTTCTCTGTCAGTGGATAGAAGTAAATGAATACAACCGACAATACCGTACCTACCGCAGGCAGAAAGCTGAGAAACATCTTTATGCCGTTTATGGTCTCGGCACTTTGCGCCTGATTTGCCTGAAATCCGAAATAACCCAAGAGCCATCCGGTTAGCGCTGTACCTACCGCCCACCCTAGTTTCTGGCTCATAGATGATGAACTAAATATAAGACCTGTGGCCCGGTTCCCAGTTTTTAGTTCCGAATAGTCGGCACAATCGGCATACATAGACCACAACAGCGGGAAAATACTTCCTGCACATATGCTTATAAGTACTTGCAGCGTAAAGATCAAAACCAGACTATCTTTACCCAACCAATAGAAAACAATACTAAGTACGGTGGCTATTACCATCGCCCCCATGTAGGTGTACCTCTTCCCGATACGGTTACTTACAGGCGCAGCTAGGATTACCCCGATTATATTGGCTGCCTGCCCTAAAGCCAGATATAAGCCACTGAGCACAAAAGGAATATTTAAAAGACTGATTGTTCCAAAGTTTTCTTCGTCGATAAAGTATTTGAAATAATAGATTGTAGCACCATCCCTGATCGAGTTGAATATCAGTGCCGAAACCCCTGCCCCCAACAATATCCACCAAGGTTTATTCCTGAATAGATCACGCAAATCATCTTTCAGAGGTGTTTGTTCCTCTTTCATCGGTTTTACTCTTTCTTTTGTAAAGGCAAAGCAAAAGAAGAAAAGGATAGCACAGGCTATTGCGATTATCACCACAGCCATCAGCCAGCCATATTGCTGGTCTGAAATGATTTTACTGCCATTACTGAAATAATTGACCATCGGCATAAACAACAGTAAAGTAACAAAGCTACCGATATAGGCAAACACCATACGGAAAGTAGAAAGTACATTCCTTTCTTTGGGGTTGGGACTTATAACACCAAGCAAAGAGGCATAAGGCACATTGATAGCCGAATAAACCATCATCATCAACGAATAGGTTACGTAAGCATATACAATCTTACCGGTGGTGCCAAATTCGGGTGTATAGAATGTGAATACCCCGATGATGGCAAAGGGAATAGCCAGAAAAAGGATAAATGGACGGAACTTACCCCACTTGGTTTCTATGCGGTCTGCAATGACGCCGATGATGGGGTCGAAAATTGAATCCCAGATGCGGGTGACAAGGAACATTGTTCCTACAACCTTAGCTTCCATACCGAATACATCGGTATAGAAGAACATCAGGTACATACCGAATAGTTTCCAGAACATGGATGAGGCTGCATCGCCAAATCCATATCCTATTTTTTCTTTTAGTGTTACTTTATCTGTATTTATCATGGATTGTCTGTGGTTAGGAGTTATTTAGACTCCAAATTATTCTTTATGATTTTAGTTAGAGCTTGCACTGATGTTGCCGAGCGATATCCATCGGCAGGTGTATTCAAACAATAATCCAATAGGCGGTCTATTGACGAAACAGCCACATGCATACGTGTATCACTCGATGCATAATAGATATACACTGTGCCATCTTCGTCGGCAATCCATCCATTCGTAAACAATACGTTAGATACATCGCCGATACGTTCTTCACCCATAGGAGACATTAAGTGCCCTGCCGGCTCGGCAATCAATTTATCAGGTTGTGCCAGATCAGTCAGGTAAAGGTATAACACATAACGCAATCCGGCAGCGCAACTGCGAACACCGTGTGCCAGGTGCAACCAGCCTTTAGTAGTTTTTATCGGGTGTGGACCTTCGCCATTTTTCAATTCTTTTATGGTATGATAGTGACGGTGATTGATTATCCGTTCCTCTTTAACAACCGCATTTGTTATATCATCAATCAATGCCCAACCGATGCCACCACCACTGCCGGTGTCGATAAATCCATCCTGAGGACGGGTGTATAAAGCATACTTGCCATTAACAAACTCGGGGTGTAATACAACATTGCGTTGCTGGCTTTTTGTTTTAAGGTCGGGAAGTCGCTCCCATGTTTTGAGATCTTTGGTGCGAACAATACCCGCAGCCGCAACAGCCGATGATAAATCTCCCGCCGAAGCATCCGGGTCTTTGCGTTCGGAACAGAATACTCCGTAAATCCATCCGTCTTCGTGAGCCGTCAGACGCATATCGTAAACATTGATATCCGGGTCTTCTGTTTCAGGAAGCGTTATCGGATAATCCCAAAATTGAAAATTATCTATCCCGTTAGGACTTTCAGCTATGGCAAAGAACGATTTACGGTCGTTGCCTTCAACCCGTACTACAAGCAGATATCTGTCCTTCCATTTAATAGCTCCGGCATTGAATGTCCCGTTGATCCCGAAACGTTCCATAAAATAAGGATTACTTTCGGGAGACATATCGTAACGCCAGCAGACGGGTGTGTGTTCGGCTGTGATTACAGGATAAGTATAACGTTCGTAAATGCCATTACCCGGCAATACAGCCTTGTTCTTTCTGCTTATTAATTTTTCGTATTCTGCCGTAACAGATTGTAAGCGTTTGTTAAATAGTTCGTTCATTGCTTCTTTTTTTATAATTATTTCGTTAGATAATCTATCCCGTTACCCTTTATACAACGGGATAGAATACAAATATCTGATTACACACTATTTACACTATGAATGGAGCTTGTCGAAATAGACAGCTTACTTCAAACTAGGCATTTGATCCCTTGTAATAACTCTGCTGTCTTTAAATACATTTTTGATGTATGATGCTCCATTGTGTTTGTCGGAACGAAGAAAATCTCCGTTCCACGGCATAAACCAAGACCAGGTGTCCCCTTTGCTGAACATGGAATCGATATCAGGAATTGAACCGCATTCACTCAAAGCGATAATCTTTTTGCCATTTACTAATTCTTTAACCTTATTAAATTTCACGTATTGTGAGCCATGCTGGTTTTCGCCGGGATAAATATCCATACCTACAATATCTACATAATCATCGCCCGGATACCAGTCTGGATCATCAGCCTCGCTTGTCCATACCCATATCAGATTATTAAGCCCGTGGTAATTAACCATACGGTCGTATGTAATAACCCATAGTTTTTTGTATGAGTTACTACCTTTTGCTCCCCACCAAAACCATTTGCCGCTTGCTTCATGCAATGGTCTCCACAGAATAGGTACTTTAGCCTCTTTCAGTTGCTTCAAATATTGAGCTACAATATCTATATCTCTGATCATCGCTTTATATTCGGCAGAGTTCGTATCATCTATTTTGCTAATATCAAAAGATGTTTTCTCCGTATAAAACTCATCATTGACCCACAGAGGGTCACGCCAGTGCCATAGTAGAGAAACGATACCATTATTAGCCCACCAGGCCTTGGAATTATTGACTAATTCGTTAAAGTTAATTGTTCCCCAATCTCTTGTGTAATTAATGAAATCGAAGGCTGCTAGTGCCGGCCATTTACCGGTCTGCTCATACATCCATGTAGCTTCTTCCAGACCTGTACTATAATTTGCCATAGCTCCGGATATGGTCTTCTTCCCAAAGTTATCTTTCAGGAAATTATAAAGGTTTACACTTTCTGCTGAAGGATTTTTAGTAACCAAAGCTGCATCAATATTAAAACTGACTGATTGGTAAGCTGACACTTCCATATAGTCCAAGTATATCCAGCCCCAGTTTTTTTGTACAGTAACAGTGTTTGTTCCGGCATTTAAACTGATTGGTCCTACTTGGAGCATGCTCCAGTCGCTAGCTCCATTAAATGCTAGTATCTGAATGAACTGCCCGTTTACAAGAAGGTCATTTTCTTTATATTCATTACTGTTCGAATAACGGAAGCCGAGAGTGTATTGTCCATTATAGGGAACTGTGATATCGAAAGTAATATCACCGCCCCGCTGATCTGCATATCCTGTACCCGAATAGCCTCCAAGCGAATTGGCGACTAGAGCTCCACCAGTTAACGAAGCCTGTTCTGCTTCATATTTCACAGGTCCTTGCGATACAATTTCTATATAGTCCAGATATATCCAGCCCCAGTTTTTTTTAATTGTTATGGTGTTTTCACCCGATTGAAGTGTTATGTCTGACTGTAGTATTGTTTGCCAGCCGGAGGCTGCATTAAACTTGACTGTAGCTATAGAGTTTCCATTTACCAGTAAGTCATTCTCTTTATATTCGCCACCACTGGAATAACGAAAAATAATGCTGTACTCACCTGCTTCACGAACATTTACCTTGAAAGAAATATTGCCTGATTTTTGATTAACATAACCCGAACCAGAATAGCCTGCTATGCTATTTTCAATAACAGCATCTGCTGACAATAATGCATATTCTGCTTCGTAGCGATTACTTTGTGCAGACTTTTGATGCATCACCGAATCAGAAGATATGTCTTCTGTTTTTTCATCATTATTACAGGCCGTTATAAATAATGCGGAAAGTAATAATAAAATAAAATTTACTTTTTTCATGTTTCATTGTTATTTAAAGTTTGGCATTTGATCTCTGGTAATGACCCTGTCATTACTAAAAAGATCTGTAAAAAATGAAGCTCCATTGTGTTTGTCCGATCGTGTGTAATCTCCATTCCACGGCATAAACCAAGACCAGGTGTCCCCGTATTCAAACATGGCATCAATGTTTGGAATCGATCCGCACTCGCTAAGTGTCAACATCTTTTTCCCTGCAAATATTTCTTTTACTTTATCGAATGCTACGTATTGCGATCCATGCTGATTTTCATCCGAATAAATATCCATACCTATGATATCCACATATTCCTCACCCGGATACCAATCGGTTGCGCTACCGGCACTGTCGCTGGTCCATACCCATATCAAATTGTTCAATTGGTGGTGATTTACCAATCTGTCAAACATTAGCTTCCACAGCTTTTTGCATGGTTCAGCACCTTTTGCTCCCCACCAAAACCATTCGCCACTGGCTTCGTGCAAAGGGCGCCAGATAACAGGTACTTTTGCATCTTTCAATTGTTTCAAATAGCTTGCTATTACATCTATATCTGCAATCATAGCCTTATATTCATCTGAGTTTGTGTCTGATATTTTAGATACATCGAATGAAGTGTCTTTGGTATAAAAACCATCCGATTTTTTCAATGGATCACGCCAGTGCCACAATATAGTCACCAAGCCGTTCTCATTCCACCATGCTTTTGCATTATCGGTCAGTTCTGTAAAATTTATCGTATTCCAGTCGCGGGTATAGTTTATGTAATCGAAACCCGTAAGTGCAGGCCATTTGCCTGTATTATCGTACATCCATTGCGCCTCTTCTATTCCTGTACTGTAGTTTGCCATAGCACCGGAGATCACTTTCTTTTCAAAATTTTCTTTCAGAAACGTGTATACTTTTATAGCCTCGGCAGATGGATTAGGAGTTATCAGGTTAGCGGCAATATCGAATGGAATACCATCTGATGCCGGAGAGATTTCAATATAATCAAGATTGATCCAGCCCCAGTTTTTCTTTACAGTAATGATGTTTTCGCCCGACTTAAGATTGATTTTATTTATACCAAGTGTTTTCCATTCATCTGTTGCATCAAAGCTTATTGTTGACAATTGAGTGCCATTTACTACCAAGTCGTTTTCTTTGCGGCTATTTCCATTCGAGTAACGAAAATCGACTTTATACATTCCGGTTTCAGGCATTATCACTTTGAATGTAATATCACCATCCTTCTGGTTTACATATCCTGTTCCCGAAAATCCGGAGAGAGAGTTCTCAACAACCGCACCACCCGACAAAGTTGCATCTTCTGCTTCGATGCTTTTAGTGTCGGATATGGTAGAGAAGGATAATCTCGTTTCCGAAGCGGCTTCACCTACAGTGTTTTTTACTGCGCCTGCGGGTACTACGATTTCATAAGTCTTGTTTTTTTCTAACGAAATATTGAATATCAGTTTGCGATCGTTTACGCTTACTGTGGCATCTGCGCCGTTAACCTTGATGCCATTGTTTTCGTCTACCACGACAGGTGTATTATATACTATCGAAACTTCTGAGTCCAACAGTACATCCAAACTTTCATGGGCTGGTGTAGAAAACAATGCTTTTGGCGATCTGGCATTAATCTCTTCTTTCTTATCGTCATCGTCACTGCATGCGCTTAGCAAGCATGTTAATGAAACAAAGAGGAATAATAATTTTCTCATAACTTCGATTTTTTAAGGTTATTTTTTCGATAAAATTTTCACTTCCCAAATAGAGATATGAGCAGATTTAGCTTCGGCACGTTTCACACTTATTCTCACATAACGGGCTGTTACGTCTTTTTCCGAAGTTCTTGTCTCATATGCTTTTTTAGCCTGCTTGGTGTAGTCGGCATAAGTTTCCCAGCTATCATTATCATCCGAATATTCCACTTTGTACAGGTAAAACTTATCCATGTACTCGAAATCGACCTGAACTTTCGATATATTTTCCATTCTACCCAAATCGATAGTAATCCACTTGTCCTCGCCCAATTCGGCTTCCCAACGGGAATCGTTTTTTCCATCCACTGCCAGCGTAGGAGGATAGTTGGCAACTAAAGAGTTAGTGGTAACGGTCTTATTCAATGCGATATTTTTGTATGGTGATTTGTCCAGCCCAAGTGATGAAAGATCATCAATCGGTTCGACTTTTATAATTTCACCTTTTGCGTTGAAAAACATTTCTGCTGCACACGAAAATCGGTAATTACATGTAGGGTATCGTCCTTGATCTTGACGGTGATAAAACAAAAACCATCTGCCATTTATCTCAATCACAGAAGTATGTCCCGGACCATAGATTTTCTTTTCGGTATTCGTATCTAAAATAGGCTCTTTGGTCGGTTCCCAATAAGTTCTTGCCGGAGATTCTGCCATTGCATATCTTACATTATATGTTTCGAGCCAGCAATGTCCGCCTGCCCACATCATGTAATATTTTTTGTCTTTAAAGAACAGGTAAGGACCTTCGGTAAAGTCAGTGAAGTCTCCCTCTATTGGGTCGCTGCTAACCACTTTACGCATATAGGTCGGTGAATTAACATCATTATCGAATGTTATTAAGTTTTTCCACGAACCTATTGCCATTATCTTGTTGGATACAGGATCACGAAACAATTCGACATCAAAATCCCGTATCTGGAAAGTTTGCTTCCAAGGACCTAAGGGAGAATCGGCTTCCATCATATAAGCCAGATAATCGACTCCTTGCTGATGAACCATATAGTATTTACCATTGTCCCCTTTGAGCATACTTGGCGCCCAAAAAAAGCGGTTGTTAATATCCAAGTAATGTACATCCCAGTTTACGAGGTCTTCCGATACCCAAATAAAAGGCTCTCCGTTATGGGCTTCATAACCGTCGCTCGTGATAGACAGGTAATATTTTCCATCCATATATCGAATACTTGGATCGGCATAATAACCCGGTATTATCGGATTTTGCGCTACAACAAATCCAGAGATTAAGAGAGAACAGATTAAAAACAGTTTTTTCATATTTAATTTTTTATTTGTACATATCAGGTAACTCACTCTCAAACAATACATCAGGCAATTCCATAAACTCTTTCAGGTTTTTACCGGCAGGATGCCCCGGATAAGGTGCATAATAATGCTCCGGAATATCGTAAGCATTACGCCACACCAATACATATGCAGGCTTGTTTGGTTCTAAAGATTTGTACAAAACATCCGTAAACCATCTATGCATAGGCAGAGCACTAGAACCAGTTTCGCTAAAAACATAAGGCTTCTTGTTAGCTTTGGAGTAGTCATTCATAAAACCCATGATGTTTTTTACATTTGCCATGAATTCTTCCGCTTTCGCTTCTCCTTCGCGATGATAGAGGTCTAATCCTAATACATCGACATATTTATCTCCCGGATAACGGTCGAAGTATTCATCTTTGTTCGCCACAAAATCGGGCGAATAAACATATATCAGATTGTGCAACTGTTTTTTATCCCGAAGATATTCTATCGTAAAACGCCATAATAAAATATATTCATCCTTCGTACATAAATCTTTTCCCCACCAAAACCAGCTTCCTGTATGTTCGTGAAAAGGACGAAATAGAAGAGGAACGGCTATTCCATCTTCTGTTTTGAGTGAACCGATAAATTCTGCCAGATTGTCTAACCATTGTATATATGTTGCGTGTTTTTGACCACCCGGCAATATAGAACTAACAGCTTTATCGGATGAAACATCCCACGAACTATCTCCTGTATAGGGATTTTGCAAATGCCAGCTAATCGTATTGACTCCGCCTCGTTCATATGCCTCAAGTATAAGCTGGCGCATTCTGTCGAAAGGTACTTTATCAATATTTAATAAATCACCTGTCTCTATATGCCCCAAATCCCATCCGTATACGGCGGGATATTCTCCTGTAACGTTCTTTATATCTGATTGCCCCTTTTCACCTGTCCACGCTATACCATAAGCTGTATCATCCTGATGTCCAAATAATATGCTCCTTCCTTGCAGCAGTTGTAGATTTCTATATAAAGCTTTTGTTTCTTGTGTTGCTTTACTGTCGACGATACTTTGTGCTGTTATTGACGATAAGCAACAAAAAACGAATAAGGCTGTTGAAAAATATTTTACTTTTTCTTTCATTTAATTTCTATTATTTTATATCCTACATATTCATTACCATCGATATCCGTAGCAACGACTTTTATCCGATGACTTCCGAGGGATAAGTCATGAGGTAAACTTACTTTCCACAAGTGTTTTGTTTCTTGTA
Organism: Dysgonomonas gadei ATCC BAA-286; assembly: GCF_000213555.1. Lineage (GTDB taxonomy): Bacteria > Bacteroidota > Bacteroidia > Bacteroidales > Dysgonomonadaceae > Dysgonomonas > Dysgonomonas gadei. Next base: position 342,627 of record NZ_GL891981.1, on the reverse strand, counting down.
TTTCGGGTTGCCAATTATCGAAATTGTAACGTTGATCGTATGTATTCCTGATAAATAAATCTTTCCCTGTATAGTTTGTCGCCATCTGCTCTCCTCTGCCATCTATAATCACCTTTACTGCAGCATCAGATGTAGCGGTAAATACATTAATAGAGAGATACTCATTGTGTAATTTACCATAGTGGAGAACTTTAGATGATGCGGTTATTCTCATCTGAAAATCGGCACGATGGTTAGCTGGGATAAATGAATATTTATATTTATTTCCTTCAAAATCTAACTTGTAATAACCATTAGGTGAACCGTCGACTGAGGTGGCAACAGGCAATCTACGTTCATCCATAGGACCTGTCCACCAACCGCCACAGGCAGCTCCGATAGTAATATTTTGAAATGGATTTACAGAGTTCCAAGAGGTATCTTTGTCGAAGAAGTAATTTTCGATGTAATGCAGGTGGCCTGACAATGCTAATAAGTGCGGTCTACCTTCTAACAGTAGAAATAGTCTTTGAATCTCTTGAGGATAACAATATTCTTGTAGAAAGGGAATATGACTCATTATCACAATCAATTTGTCCTTAGAAACATATTCCAAATCTGATTTTAACCAGTTGAATTGTCGATCTGTTAACCCTCCGAAATAATTTCCTCGCTTATTATTTGTTTTATTCCATCCATTATAGAGAACATTATTGAGAGCAATGAAATGAACATCTCCTTCGTTGAATGAATAATAATCGGGGCCATAAGATTCTTTAAAGATATCGGAAGCATCATGCGCAGACATAGAGCTTTCATTAATGTCATGGTTGCCAAACAAGTGAAATGTAGGATATGGTAATTGTTTTACAATATCTTTTTCTTGTTCATATATCGACAGATCATTATCGGCAATATCTCCCAGAAAACAGGCAAAATCAACATCATAATGCATCATTTCCGTCACAATGTCTTCTTTAAAGGCATTGATAGGCTTTTCTCCTCTCATTTGTGGGTCACCAACCATTAATGTGCTGAAGTTGGAAGTAACTTCTTTGCTTGTCAACCCGAAATTATGCGTTCTGTTTGTTTGGGCAACATTGACATAAAAATTCCAATTATTATCAACGTTGGTTGAGAATGCGTAATTGGCAGGTTTTATGACATATATGTATTGATTCTTTTTTGTGCTGATTTCGTATTTACCTGAAATATCGGTAACTACAATATCCTCCTGATTGGATACTAATATGCCGCCAATACCTTTTTCTCCGGCATCCATAACCCCATTAGCATTGAGGTCTTCGAATACATAACCTACCAGCACGTCTTTAGCCGAAACCGATGTCGAGCAAATCAAGGCCAGCAATACTATCTTATATTTCAAGTTCATCAACATTTTTCTGTAATTTATTTCTATCAGTTTTTATCGCATATCTGCCAGTGATTGTATTTTGAACTGTTTTTGAAAGTCACTTAATGACAAAGCAGTTGCGACTTTGGTGGTTACACTCTTTCCTGGCAAAATATCGAAATAATTGTCTTCAAAAAAGTTATCTATCCCATCGATAGACATAAATACTCCCCGAGCATATTCGTTAGCGGTGAGAGTTACAGCAAAACCACCATCAACCGACTCTACTTTCGAAGAAATAGTTACTTCAGGAAAATTGATATCCTTTTGTTTTGCTAGAAAATAATTATTACTATAAACTTTGTCTGCTACAAACTCAGCATGTATTACAATGTTACTTTTGTCCGCACCGTTTGTCAGTTCATCTAATTTTTTAGAGAATGATTTATTGCTGCTGTTTGCCTTCAATGTTATTTTCTGCGTTTGCGAGTTTATCTCCTTACCGTCCAATTCAAATACCTTTACCGTTAATGTTCCATTGGTATTTTTCAATCTGTCGGATACAATAACCACATCCAACACACCGTCTTTTTCGATAGGCGACACAAGAATATCCTCGTATGCCTTTCGTGTGAAATAATGTTGTGCCTTCCAACGTCCGTAATAATCACGGCTGGCCCACGATGCCACCGGCCAACAATCGTTATGTTGCCAGAAGAGCGTCCCCATACAATATCCCATATCGCGACGATGCGCTTCTATTGCTGTTTTAATAGCATCGCCCTGCAATATCTGACCGATATAGAGAAACGATTCAAAGTCTTTAGGTGTATAGTATTCGTTCAGCAGATAAGATTCGATGAGTTTATTGGCATGATCGCCTCCCCGTTGGTGTGCCATCATTACCTCTGAAGTTATATTCCAATCTTCTTTTTCAGGGGCATATATCTTTACTGATTCAAATTCAGGGAACGATTGGAAGCCATATTCGCTAAAGAAACGGCTTCTTTCTTTATTATAATCGGCAATAGGCTTTTTCCCATGCCATACATCCCAATAATGGCGGTCACCCTCATGGTCATTGCTTCCAACACCATAATCGGCAAAGGGCGATGATGGAGTATAAGCTATACCGGAGCCGTGTTCTTCGACAACTTTGGGCAGAACTTTATAATACTGATCTTGAAACTGTTCCCATATTTTGTCAGCATGAGCCTGATTTTCTTTTTCGTGACGGTCTTTCCATCTCCAATTGAACCATGCATCCTGACATTCGTTGTTTCCACACCAGATGGCAATAGATGGATGATTTCGCAAACGGCGCACATTATCAATGGCTTCGAGGCGTATATTCTCCAACAATTTTCCTTCTGCCGGATAGATACTGCAAGCGAACATAAAATCCTGCCAAACCAAAATTCCGTATTCGTCACACAAATCGTAGAAATAATCATCTTCATAAATACCTCCACCCCAAACACGAAGCATATTCATATTTGCATTTACGGCATCCAATACTGTTTTTTTATAAATATCCTTTGTTACACGCGGAAGGAAATTATCGCACGGAATATAGTTTGCACCTTTAGCAAAGACAGGGACTCCGTTAAGTTCAAAATAGAATGACCTTCCGTATTTATCTTTCTCGCTCACAACCTTTAATGAGCGAACACCTATCTTCTCAATCTGATTATCTACAACCCTGCTTTCAGAAATTACCTCAGTATTAAAGTTATACATATGAGGTTTTCCCAGATTATTGCTCCACCACAGTTTTGGGTTGGAAATAGCAAAATCAACCTCTACTTTATTCAATCCTTTGTTCAGGTCGGCTTTTATCGAACCTAGTACCTTCTTCGCATCATTATCCGAAACTTGCAGTATTGCATTGGCCATTTCCCTGTCAGAGAATACTTCTATTATGGTTTTTATCTTAGCCTCTTTGGCTGTTACAGCCTTTTGTATTACTTGCACATTATTGATGCGGGCATCGCTCCATGCATTTATCACAACAGGACGCCAGATGCCTGAAGTTACCAGACGCGGCCCCCAATCCCATCCATAGTGATAACCCGCTTTACGGGCAAATACACTTAATTTTTTATTAAATAAGCCTCCATTTTCAGACTGATCATTAGTTGCTTCATACTGAAATGGCAGTGCATCCCATTTGGGCATATCCACTTTGATAGGTGAATGAAAATATACTCTTAATATATTCTCCTTGCTTTTTACTTTTCCTTTTATATCTACCGCCCATTGACGAAACATATTGTCTGTTGCTAATATTTTTTCATCGTTGAGGTATATATCGGCATAAGTATCTAGGCCTTTAAAAAGGATCTCGATATTATTTTTATTTAGAATATCTTTTGATAAATCGAAAGTAGTTTCGTAAATCCAATCTTCTTTGTCTATCCATTGCAGGCCTCTTTCGTTGAGTCTAAAAAAAGGGTCTTCTATAATTTTATTGTCTATCAGGTCTGTATGTACTACCCCTGGAACAGTTGCTGGATACCAGTTATTGAGACGGCCTTGTTTAAACTTCCACTCTTTATTCAACTCTATTTGTATCGGGGATGCAAATAGGCTGTTGTAAGAAATGAAAATCAAAGTTACCACTAAAAATATATTCTTAAGGTTCATATTATTTCCGATTAAAATAAGAGAGCATCTCTTATAAGATGGGAGATGCTCTCATGAAGATCTCATTTTTCTTAGTACGCAGTATCTAACGGTACACTTGTGAGTATTACATAATCTAAGTTAGTTTCATATTTTCCGGATACATTACCTGTAGAGAAATCAACAGTAAGACTGAATGGACTAGTAAGGCTTAATTCAGGTACAGAGCCCCAATTTTCAAGACCTTTAGGGTCGATCTTATATGATCTCCATTCCCATTTTCCGTTTGTAGAAACAAACTTATAGTCATCCTTATATGGATTGTCTCCTTTGAAGTGAAGTCCTAATTTAGTTCCTCCGGTTTGTTCAAATATCATCTGGAAATATCCCGAAGCGCCGTCATTGCCTGTATTAACCAAGAAATTGACGTAGAATGTTTTGTTCAATTCGAATTTGCTACCATTGTTATCGGCCTTTGTGATAGAACCTTTGCCTGCCCAAGAAGATACGTTTCCATCTTTTACCGTCAAATATTTAAGAGCCTGAGGGATAACTATGACACTTGAACCTCCATTTTGACTGGCTGTTCCTCCTGTGAATACTGGCATTGTTTCCATATCGAATACAACCACAGGATTTAATGGTCCGTCGGTAATCATCACTTGATCTATATTCAGTTCAAAAGCTTCGGTGTTACCGTTGCCTACATTCCCGCCTCTTATGAAAAGTGAAATCTTATCTATTGTAGATTTTACATTTGCAAAGCCCATACCTGACAAGCTATATGACCTCCATTCCCATCCGGCAGTCTGAATACTGTAATTGTCTGTATATTCACCATCCTGACCAGTAAAATGTTTATCCTCGATGCTTCCGCTAATTGTTAAGGCTGGATTGAAGTATCCTTTCTTTCCATTGGTATTTACAAGGAAAGTTATATGAGGATCAGTATAAGTCGAAAGATTGAACCCTGCCCCATTATTTGTTGTTTCCAGGTATTGATACTGACCGTTCCATCCATTACCTTGCACAGCTTTTACCGAATAATAATTCCCAAAGAATGGAGAAATACCACTCAGGTTTTTACCTGCAGTAAAGGCTGCACCAGCCCCATTGGCATCACCTGCTACAATTGTAGGATCTACTGTATCAAAGTCGAATAACAGTATACTTGGTGCAGGTATATAGGTGTCTTTAGGTTCTACTACATTTATCACAGAAGAGGTCAACACCTGTCCTGTTTTGGTTGTTACTGTAAACACCCCGCTTGTCGGTAAGGTCAGATTTGCAGTGGAGTAAGTTGCCGTAGTAGGTGATGCAGAAGCTTTGGCTAGTGTAATCGTTTCGAACTTAACGGTTTGAATCATATCTACATTTTCACCTATAATATTGATGGTCAATCCTCTTTCTATTTCGGTAGGCCATGAAGTTATGTTAACATCCAAATATTTAGGTGTAAATTTGTCTATGGAAACTGATTCCCTCTTATATTTATTTGTGATACTGATATTCCCTATATCAGCTGTACGCGAAACCTTGAACACAAGATTACCTTCCTCCTGGCTTATAATCTGACAAGTTGAATTACCGATGGAGACAGATGTTACCATATCCATATTTTCTCCATATAAAGTTACTAGGCCATCGACAACTTCTGTTTTGGGATTGAAGTCTACAATTTCGGAAACAGGTAGGTTTATATCATAATCCTTCGAGAAATCATCTTCTTTACAACCTGTAAATAGCGTAACTAACAATATTACTCCTCCGAATATAAATCTATATAATATGTCATTTTTCATCTTTAGATATCTATTTTGATATTTAATAATTAGGATTTTGTTCTATTCCCCAATTTTGAATTTCAGTCAGAGGGATAGGTAATACAGGGATATATTTACCGTCTTTGCCTACCAGTGCATGATTTTTAATTCTGTTACCAATACTTTCATGCCTTACCTCTTCATTATCTCCGTTACCTGCATTATCAGTATCTTTAGCCTTCGAAACAACGTCAATCAGCTTTCCGGTGCGGATCAAATCCCACATACGGTTCGATTCCATTGCTAATTCCAATCTTCGTTCGTTTATAATAGCATCAAGCAGTGTTTCACCCGAACTTGTAATATTAGGTAATTTGGGCGTGCTCGAAGGCATCACATAAGTATCCTTGCTGCCATCAACATAACCTTTGCAATACGAACTGTTACGGGCTCTTTCTCGTACCATATTCAGGTATTGGCGTGCTTCACCTTCTTGGCCTATATAGTAAGATGCTTCAGCATGAATTAGGAGAATATCTGCATAGCGCATTACAAGAATATTTTTGTCAGCTGCTTTGTCTAGTGTTGGTTTGGAAGGAAGAGTCGCTTTTCTGTTCAGATAATTACTGCCTTGTTCTGCTCTGTCAAATTTCATTTCCACACCATACAGTACCTGTCCATTGAAACCTATGCCATACACGGTACAAGATAAGCGTGGATCTGTAGGATCAAAAGCATTAACTAGATTTTGCGTAGGATTATGGAAGCCCCATCCCGAATTGGCATCGGGGTTAGATACACGATTGCTTTGGTAGAGCGAATATGCATTCCCGACCGATGTCGGAGGGTCGGAAGCTGTTCCTTCTGTGGCCTGTATTTCAAATATAGATTCACTTGTATTTTTATTTTCGTGCTCGAACAAGAGTGCATAATTTGCTACTAAGCTATATTCTCCCGAACTGATAATTTCGGATGTTAGTTTATAGACCTCATTCCATGTATGTGTACTTTCGCTATCTATACCTATCTGATAAATCAAAGATTTGGCAAGAAAAGCTTTTGCAGCACCTTTGGTTGCCCTTCCTAAGTCTGTAGCAGCATATCCACTTTTTTCGGGAAGTAGTTCAATTGCGTTTGTCAAATCCGTATTTATAAATTCAAAGGTTTCATGCAATGATGCTCTTGGGGAGTTCCCAAAATCAGAAGGATTTAAAGGTGCCGTGAAGAGAGGTACTCCTCCAAAGTGGTGCAGTAAATAAGTATAATGATAAGCTCTAAGAAAGTAAGCCTCTCCTAATAGACGACTTTTGAGACCCTCATCAATAGTAGCTTCAGGAAGATTCTTTATTGCATAATTAGAACGCGAAACTCCCCAAAAACCGTGAATCCAGAATGCATCAGCAATAGAATTTCCTACTTTTGCATTAAATGATTCTATGTCACTCAACTCGGGCGAATCACTTAATTTACTTCCTTTCACGGCATCATCGGTAGCTATACTTGCAAAATGAAAGTCATAATGGTGTGACATCCAAATACCATCCGGCCCACGCCCTTCGGTTTGTGATAATATGTCGTATATACCATTAATTACTTTAATCGCATTTTCTTCATTGTTCATGTAATTACCACTATTTTCTTGCGCCAGAGGGTCTAATTCCAAAAAATCGTTACAAGAGGTCAGAATAAGCCCTACTGCAAATACCAAGTAATATATCTTTTTCATTGTTATTCTATAATTTTTGATTAGAAACTAAGGTTACATCCGATGGTGAATACTCTTGGAGTAGGATATGTTGCCATATCTACACCGGCATTAAGAGGATTACCCCATAGATCGCTTATTTCAGGATTGTAGCCCGAATAATTAGTGATTGTGAACAGATTGTCGGCCGACACATAGATCCTTGCTTTGGATAGGAATGCTTTTTTAGAAATAACACTAGGTAAGGTATATCCAAGCTGTAAAGTTTTTAATCTAAAATAAGAACCATCTTCCACATATCTGCTCGAAAAGCGATCGTTCTGATTGGGATCACCATCGTGTACACGTGGTAAATCAGAGTTTGAGTTTTCAGGAGTCCAGCGATTCATCATGTCTTTTGAATTGCTCCACTCTCTCATGCTTGTGCTATATTGTACCGAATACATATAGTTTGCGATCTTATTACCTTGTGACCCCTGAAAAAATAGATTCAGGTCTATTCCCTTATAGGCTGCTGAAAGCGTTATTCCATAAGTAAAATCAGGCATTGCGCTTCCCAGATATACTCTATCGTTATCATCAATAATTCCGTCACCATTTACATCTTTGAACTGAACATCTCCCAATGAAGCATTAGGTTGAATAGGATTTCCGTCTTTATTGACATAAGAGTTTAACTGATCATCGGTTTTGAAAATCCCCATTGACTGTAATCCATAGAAATAACCGATTTCTCTACCGACTTCTGTTTTGGAATATTGTCCATACAGAGGTTCTCCTCCGCCTAAAGATGTGACTTCATTTTTTATAAATGAAATATTCCCTCCGGCATTGAATGTGAAATCCTGTCCTATGCTTTTCTCATAATTCAGACTAAACTCAAAACCGCTATTTCGTACCGATCCGGCATTGGTCTTAGGCCTCCACATTCCGGCATAGATTGGAATTGGGGTATCAAGTATCATATCGTTGGTATTTCGAATAAAGTAATCTATATTTCCGGATAAAGCACCGTTAAGTAAAGCATAGTCTAATCCGATATTATATTGTTCTGAAGTTTCCCAAGAGAGCTCTTCATTAGCCAATTTTTGTTGTATAGCACCATCTACCTGTGATCCTCCGAAAACAGCAGTATAACCATTGGTCATTAATGCCAGATAATCAAAGTCGCCTGCACTGGCTTGATTTCCTACATGTCCCCAACCTCCACGAAGCTTAAGTTGAGAGAATGATGTATTTTGTTTAAAATCTTTGGCAAATTCTTCCTCCATAATATTCCATCCTAAAGAGAACGATGGAAAATACCCCCATTTTTTCTTAAACCGCGATGTCCCGTCAGCTCTGAATGTTCCTGTGAAAAGATATTTACTGGCATAACTATAGTTTAGACGGAAGAATCCTGATAATAAGGCACTATGACCTGCTCCGCCCGAAACTTCAAGATTTTCTTTGTTTGAAGACATATTCGGATAACGTAAATCTTCATTTTCAGGAACATCATATACTTTTACATATAGATTGTTCGAATTCGATTTTTGAGCTTCAACTCCCAATGTCGCATTTACACTATGTTTTCCAAAAACATTAACATAACTGAAATATTCATTTGTATTCCAATATGTGTTATCACTACGGTTCTCGGTAAGAGAACTTTTGTTTCGTTGCTGATCAGCTGTTATATAATATACCGGATAATAGTTACGTGATTTGGCATATGCAAATTGTTTTCCGAACTGTGCTCTGAATGAGAGCCCTTTTAATCCTATATCATTTATCTGTAAATATGCATTCGCAATGAAGCGATCTTCTTTAGTTTTTCTATATTTATTTTCATAAGCCGATTGTGCAGGGTTACGTCCGTAGGAAAAATAAATCTCTCCAAACTCGTTAGTATATGTATCCCATGCTGCAGATACAGGATCAGCTTTCAAAGCCTGAGTTATCGATCCAGAATAGAAATCTCCATCGTTTCCTGATTTTTCATAGGTTGTATACGAGGCATTTATCCCGACTGTTACATTGTTGAACAATTTATATTCATTATTTAGGTGGAACATAAATTTATCCATGTATGTATTTTTCACGATACCTTTTTCGGTCGAATATGTACCTCCAAAATCATATTTATTACGCTCCGAACCACCTGAAACATTCACATTATAGTTCTGAGTAGAACCTGTCCGCATAATTTCATCTTGCCAGTTTGTCCCGCGGCTATTATTTGCAATAGCATAATCTAAAATAGATTGTGAGGATAATGACGGATTAATACCGGCATTCTTATATGCCTCCAACTTCAATGTAGCGTATTCTGCGGCATTTAACATATCTATCTTTTTGTCAACCTCAGTCATACCTGCAAAAATATTGACATTAACCTGTGTCTTTTTATTAAAGGACCCGCCTTTAGTCTTAACCAAAATAACACCGTTTGCTCCTCTGGAACCATAAATCGCTACAGCAGATGCATCTTTTAATATTTCCATTGATTCCACATCGTGCGGGGCTATATGGCTGATATCGGAAACAGGGAATCCATCTACAACATAAAGAGGATCGGAATTATTGACACTACCAGTACCTCTGATACGTATTTTTGTCCCGGCCCCCGGCTCTCCGGAGTTATTGATTACACTCACTCCAGAGGCCCGACCTTGAATAGATTGAGTAACGTCTACTGCTGAAAGCTGTGTTAATTGATCCGATTTCAATGATGATAGAGAGCCTGTCAAGTCACTTTTTCGCATAGTACCATATCCAACTACTACCACTTCATTCAGTAGTTGATTATTTTCTTTTAGTACAATGTCTATCACTCGTTGTGAGCCTACTTTTACGGTCTGAGTTTGCATACCAAGGAAAGAGAATGTAAGGACATCTCCTTGCTTGGCATCTATAGAGTAGTTCCCATCAATGTCGGTTAATGTACCTACATGATTTTGATTGGCCACAGTAACGCCTATCAATGGAGATCCATCGTTGGCATCCGTAACGGTTCCTGTTATCTGACTACTTTGTGCATATAGAGTGCAAGGTATCAGGCAACATAAAAAAAATAAATAAAGGATTTTTTTCATGGTTTAGAAATAAAATTAGATTCAATTAATTTTACGATATTTAAGAACATGTACAAAGCTATTAATGAAAATACTTGGTATCAAGTACAATATTATCAATTGACAATACTCTTATTGTGCCCACTCTTTTTCATTGCATATACCTTACAATTAATTCGTTATGTATAGTGATTAGATATCAAATAGTATTATCACATAACACTTTAGTACTATTTTGACATATGTTAAATTTCAAATTAGGAGTTTTTTCTTCCGATAGTTTTCTCTAAATTCTTTAGGTGAACAATTCTTTCTTTTTTTGAATATCCTGTTGAAATTGGATATATTATTGAATCCACACTCGTAACAAATTTCAGAAACTGACTTTGTGGAATCTATCAATAAGCGTGTAGCATGTCCTAAACGAATATCAATAATATAATCGGATAAGCCTTTACCCGAGCGAACTTTAAAGAATCTGCTGAATGCGGTAGGAGTCATTCCTACTAAATCGGCTAATTGTTCCAGGCGTATTTCATCTCTATAATTGTCATTAATATATCGTTGCACATTCTGGACCCTACGACTATCGGAATGGATCCCGATTTTGGCAAAGGATGAACTTGACAATACTGTAGCCTTGTCGCAAAAACGAGAAAGTTCGTAGAGAATAATCAAAAAATTGACTACAGAGTAAAAGCCACCTTGTTTACCGGCCAGTTTATCCAACATGTTATATACAGTCATAATAGCTTGCATAGGGAAACTAAGCCCTTTTTGTGCCTTCTCCAGCATTTGTTTAATAGAATGAAATTGATTTTTATCAAGAAGGCTTGAGAAGAAAAGATTTTGGGAAAACTGTATGGTTATTTCTCTTATCTTTTTAGACTCGCACCTATGTTGTTCCCATACATGCTCCAGATCTTTAGCTGTGATCAGGACCAAATCATATTCCCCGATAGTTTCGATAGAATCACCGACTATTCGCCTGACACCTGCTGCATTGGCTACAAAATTAAGTTCAAACTCTTTATGAGTATGAATAGGGTATGTAAATTCCGTTTTGTGTCTGTCTGCAATGTAGAAACAGTCCTTTTCAGACAAAGGGGTTATTTCCTGGACGGTTGTAAAATCATGATTGCCTTGTTTCATGGTAATAGGGTATTAATGTCTGGTTTCTTGACCGGCAAAAATACGATCCTGTAAACAAGAAACGTTTCAGATTTGTATCTGATTGTTTAAGAAATGTACTTGTCTGGAAAATTCATATACTATTCCGCATCTGTTTGCCTACTCTTTACATAAGCGCTGGGGGAAATACCCCAATATGTATTAAAGCTACTACTGAAATAGGAAAGGGAATTATATCCGACCTCGTACGCAACCTCCGAAATAGTCAAAGATCCTTTTTCAAGTAGGTATGCAGCTTGTTTCATTCGAATTATCCGGATGAGTTCGATAGGACTGCTCCCGGTTAATGTTTTTATTTTTCGGTGAAGATTCGTTCTACTTATATTCAGTTTTTTTGCCATATCTTCTACAGATAAATCTGTTTCAGAAATATTAGTCCGTATATAATTGATACTATTTTGTAGCAATAATTCGTCTGGGTCAGTTACATCTATTTCCTGTGCTTCTAAATTTAATAAACGGCTAAACTTCTTTTGTATTTTTTCACGTGTTTCGAGTAACTTTATTATGCGGATGCGTAAATAATTGGCATCAAAAGGCTTCGTAATATAAGCATCCGCTCCGGTTTCTATACCTTCCAATTTTTGCTCCAACCCTTCATTTGCAGTTAGCAATACAACCGGAATATGGCAGGTTTCTATATTTTCTTTTACAATTTTGGTAAATTCAATACCACTCATTTCCGGCATCATTACATCCGTTACAATAATGTTAGGTTGTAAATGTTGCAATTTATTAAGGGCTTCCCGTCCATTATTTGCTTCTACGATGTTGAAGAAAACCGATAGTTCGTGATGCAGATACATACGCATATCATATTCATCTTCGACCAAAAGTATCAATGGGCTATCCGGCTCTGCACCCTTACCCGTATCTTCTACATAGTTATCCGCTACCACTGTTTCTTGCTCTATTTCTATATATGACCATGGAGTATCGTCATAGTCCTGAGGGGCCAGATGGTTTTTACCAGCCTGTATATATAGAGTAAAGTTAGAACCGGCACCAACTTCACTCTCCACCCAAACCTTTCCATGATGCAGTTCTACAATTGTTTTGACCAGATGAAGCCCGATCCCTGTTCCTGAGTTCTGAGAAAAACTACCCTGATAGAAACGGTCGAATATATGGGGTAAGTCTTCGGGGGCAATACCACAGCCGGTATCACGAATCGAGAACAAAACGCTTCCATCGTTTTTCTGTTTTATGCTCAAAAAAATACTGTTCCCATCGGGAGTATATTTTAATGCGTTAAATAATAAGTTGTACAAACATTTTTCGAGCAAATCCGGGTCATACCAAATGGGGATTTCCCTTGCCTCATAATTGAATGATACGGATATTTGCTTCCGGTCGATAATATCGGTAAACAACCCTACAAAATCCTGAACAAACAAAACAAGATTAATAGGGCGGGCATGGACTTGTATTTTATCATATTCTATTTTTCTCAAATCCAGTATTTGGTTTATCAGGCGCAACAACCTATCGGCGTTGCGTAACATCATCTTCATCAGATGTGCTCGTTTCTGATTCGGCTCGGTTTGCTCTATCTCCTTCAGCGGAGATATGATAAGCGTCAGCGGCGTGCGAAACTCATGTGATATGTTTGTAAAAAACTGCATTTTGGTCAGGTTGAGTTCTTCCTGTTTTTTTGCCTTAAGCCGCTCTATATTCAATTCGTTTTTATCTTTCAATCGGATATAGATGACCCACATGACAAGAGACAGCAATAGGATACCTAATATTATATAAGAAACTTTTGCCCACCATGTTAACCAGACAGGTGGAAGTATTTCGATAGTCAATGTTGTTACATTCTTTATAGGTGTATCCAAAATTCGATTTGCATACACATTGAATGTATAAGTACCGGGAGACAAATTTGCATAGGTTATACTTCGTTGATCGGGTTCTAATCGTATCCATTGTTTATCGACTCCCTCCATAAAACAGAGATAAGATGTAGATGCCGGATATTGAATAATTGGGGCGGAGAACTGAAGGGTCAAACTGTTTTCATTGTGTTTTAAGACGATCATATCTGTTTCGTCCAAAGACTTTTCTAGTATTGTCCGTCCATTATAGGACTGCCCAACATAGACAGGTTGATCAAATATTTTCAGGCTTGTTATATATACTTTAGGCAGAGATTCGTTTTTTTTGATCTCGTTGGGAAAAAATGAATAAGCACCTTTACCTCCTCCGAAGAAAATCTCATTCCAAGGGCTTAGATAAGAAGACGACCGAATAAAATTTGTCCCACCCAAATCATTATTGCTTATAAAGTTTTTTATTTGTTTCTCTTTCGTGTCATAACTGATAATACCTTTGTTTGTAGACACCCATAGACGGTTTTCATATGGAACTATGGCGTTGATTATCGAATTCTGTAACTCGTTGGGTAACTCCCTTTTTATGAAAGTATCTTTGTCCGGATCGTATAGATAAAGTCCTGACGAGGTACCTATCCAGAATTGTTTACCGGCATCCTCTGCTATACTATAAACAGAGGGTGTGGCAATGAATATACTATTATCATAACTTTTGAATTTTTGAGTGGGAATATCAAGATTACAGATTCCTGAATGTGTACCGATCCATAGTGTTGTATTATTTTGGAGATATAGGTAGGTTATATTATCTGATATTAATTCACGGTATCTCAATTTTGAATAATTTACAAATTTTTCACTAGCCGGGTTGAAGTAACTAATTCCGGAGCCATCTGTACCTAACCATAGGTTTTGTTTTTGATCTTCAACAATACATTTTATATAGTTCCCCGGAGGCGAATTTTGACCTTTAATATGCTTATAAGAAACAAAAAGCCCTGATATACCATCAAATTTGCACAATCCCCCGGTATAGGTCCCGCCCCATATTATTCCCTTACTATCGCAAAAAACGCTGACAACAGCATCATCTGTTAATGAATGTTTACTCCCCTGCCCATATCGATAGTGTGTGTAAGTCTGGGCTGATTTGTTATATTTATTGAGTCCTCCCCCATCAGTAGCAAACCATATATCACCTCTTTTATCAGATGTAATGCCTGTTACCTGTCCATAACTCAACGAATTTGAATTATCATAATCTCTCTTATAGTTAACAAAACCTGGAGGCTCTTTACGCAGATAGCAGATACCGTCATTATACATGGCAATCCATAAATCATCATTGTTATCAAAAAACAGGCAATGAATCTTGCTATTAATTATTTCTTTCATTTGCGATGAAATGGCGGGATGACGATATATATTTTTGCCATCCGCGTCAATGCACCATAGCCCATCCCCCTCTGTACCTACCAATATACTATTATCATTGTCCTGTATCATAGAAAAAGCCGTTGCATTGATAGGAGTTTCTATGAATTTCCCGGACAGTTTATCGAGAATATAAACCCCTGCTCCTAGAGTTGACACTAACATCTTTCCGGATTTTAAGGGTCGCATTCTCAGTACTGAATTGGTTCGTAAATTACTGTTGACAGTATTATATTGATGAAAACTATTTGTTCCTGGCTGGTAAACTGTAATTCCATTATCAAGCGACCCGAACCAAATATTCCTATTATCATCTTCCACAATATTTCTTATAGAATTGCTACACAGCTCTCCGCCATTGAATATTGACTTGTATAAAACAACCTGATTTGTTTTTAATGAGTACTTTATAACTCCTTTATTTTCGACACTGAACCAAATATTCTTCTGAGAGTCTTCCATAATCCATATAACCGGATTCCTCTCTATTATATCTTTCTGTTCACCAAAGGATGCTGTTTTAAAATCGTTTTTCTGAGGGTTATAGTATTGTAACCCCATCATTGTCCCAACCCATAACCGTTTGAAGGAATCATAGAATAAAGCAGTAATTATATTATTAGCAATGGATGTAGAATCTGTTTCTCTATTTTTATATGTATCGAAGCGATAGCCATCAAATTTATTGAGACCATATTCAGATCCGATCCAAATAAATCCTTTTTCATCTTGTACTATTGTATTATTTATTTTTGAACTGGAAAGCCCGTCTTGGATAGAAAAAATTTTAGGCTCTTGATATTGTGTCTGAGCCATTAATTGAATAAATCCAACAACTAGAAAATGAATCAGTGCTATTTTTTTCACAGTAGGTTTAGGTTTATCAATAAAATTATCAACCAAATATATACATACTAATGTAAACTCTAATCGAAATTAACCAAAACTTTAATTAACCTTTATCCTAGAAAGTAAAAATAAGATATAACAGAAGTATATGATGAAAAATCTCTTAATGTTTCTGTCTATAAAAAAATTAAAGAGATTCTAGTTGGAAAACGAAGCAAAAAACACTTATCTCCTATAATACAGACTATTCGTTTTTTACTTATACGAACGTATGTGCAGAAATAAGCTTAAAATATCAATAGTTTTTTCCTGATTTTTTCTAGATTTGTAATCAAAAGTTGCTCTTTGTATTTATGCAAAATAAAGTAGAGTATGGAAGGTCGCTCATTACTAAATCGTTACCTATTGAAAGAAAACAATATACAACTCACTGATTTACAAATGAAAAGATGCCACCCGGTGTCTTGCCATGTAGTAGGTGAGATGGCAACCCAATTCGCACTTTTCCGCAATGATTTTAAGGCTACGGCAGAGGCTACTCGTAGCTGGAACATAAAAGATTTTATTATCTTTTCCCTCTCCTTTGTATTTTTCCATAATGCGGACAGGTATATCCAACAGTTTGATATAACACTCCGTAGTCGTTTTCTGACGGGCGATGTATATCCATTGGGAGCCGTCCTCTTTAGTTATGATATTATCCGTGGTGAGGTTGGCCAGATCCGCCCTTCCCAGCCCTGTGAAAACAGAAAATACAAAGAGGTCGCGGGTATGGCATAGCCGGTAGGTATGCAATTTGACCTTCATGATTTTGGCAAGCTGTTCGCCCGACAGGTGGCGGTGCAGTTTGGGAGCCTGCTCCAACCGGTGTCCCGAAAACGGGTCGCGTTTCAACGTGCGCTGTTTAACTGCCAGCCTGACGATTTTACGCAGGGCGATCAGGTAATCGTTCAACGATACTATTTTCA
This sequence comes from Dysgonomonas gadei ATCC BAA-286, assembly GCF_000213555.1. Taxonomy (GTDB): domain Bacteria; phylum Bacteroidota; class Bacteroidia; order Bacteroidales; family Dysgonomonadaceae; genus Dysgonomonas; species Dysgonomonas gadei. The sequence continues at coordinate 325,868 of NZ_GL891981.1, read as the reverse complement.
ATTTCAGAACCGTTGACAGGTAGAAATGAAAATCATTGATGAACTGCATTTCCAATGAACGTAACGGCATATCCTCCACGTCATATTTATATTTCAGAAAGTTGTAGATGTGCTGGCGGGAAGTCAGGTAACGCACATACGAATGGTGTACCCTGTCTATACCTACCCGTTTGGCGTATTCCTCATTATGTTCGTCAAAAAGGGTAATCAATGTTTCTTTGGCTTGCGCCTGGCCTGTCACTACATTTTTAATGATTTCGGCGGTTACATGCCCTGTTGATTCTATATTGTTCTTATAAGCGGTTTTTGCCAGTTCTTCCAACTCATCGAGCCGGGTATTTATCCCGTTGAGTTCCTTTGTATCAGGGGACGATTTTTTCCCTTTTACGATAACCCGTTCCTTTTGGGCATCCCAAAGTGCCGGAGGCGCTTCTTCACCTGTGGAGTATTGGCTTATTTTACCGTCAAGGGTTATCCTGCCCATAATTGGGCAGTTACCGTTGGCTTTCATTTTCTGCTTGTTCATATAGAACAATAATTTGAACGTACTGCGCATATTACAAGCCCTCCATCATTTGAAGTTTGCGGCTTGGACGTACTTTCCGCTTACTCATATCTTTTAAAATCCGGGAAGGTGGCATATCTATCCCTTCAAGGCTGTATTTATCCCCGATATTTCCATGCAGGTCGGTAACATCCTTATCAATCTTTTCGGTAGTAACTTTGGCATACCGCTGGGTTGTCGTAATATTCTTATGCCCCATAGCCCGGCTGAGGGTTTCAATAGGCACTCCCTGCGACAGGCAGACCAAGCTGGCGAAGGTATGGCGGGCCATGTGATAGGAGAGATTACGCTTGATGCCACACTGTTTCGCCATGATTTTCAAGTGCATATTATAGCTCTCTTTGGAAAGCATCGGAAACAGCTTGCCTCCTTCCGCCATTCCTTTATACTTTTCCATGATTTTAATTGCAATATCCAACATCATAACGTTTTCGGGTGTTCCTGTCTTTTGGCGGTGTGTTTCAATCCACAGCTTGCCGTTCCTGTCCTTTGTTACGTTAGTCTCCGTGAGATTGCGCATATCGCAGTAGCAGATACCAGTGAACGCTGAAAAGAGAAACATGTCCCGTGTAAAGTTACGGTTCGGCGTATCGAAAGTGGTATTCATCAGGCGGGAAAATTCATCGGAGGTCAGGTGAAGCTGTTTCTTCTCCGGCTTCACTACCTTAAAGTCCGCAAATGGATGTACGGTAATATATCCTTTATGGATAGCCGAATAGACTACGCTTTTCAGGCAGTTCATATTTCCACGGATGGTATTCGGTTTTTGCCGTTGATCCACGCGCAGATAATAATCAAAATTTTCGATAAAAGTACAATCCAATGATTTGAGGGTTACATCGGACACTTTGTATCTGAATTTGATAAACTGGGAAACCAAACGGTAAACGTTCTTGTAGTGGTAATATGTGCCTGCGGCGCGGTTTACTCCGACACGCAAGGCATATTCGTTGTTATGCTCCCTGAATAGTTTCAGTAGGGTTTCCTGTGCGGCGGCGATACCCTGAAAGGCATTTTTGACATCGGTAGCCGTAACGACGTTACGGACATCTTTCAGCTCGTTAAACCTTACGCGCAGTAAGACCAAAAGCGATTCGATTTCCCTGTTGGTGGCAATAGCTACATGGCTTTTACCCATACACCTTTGGGAGCGGGCGTTCCACAATTCCGCGTCCACTTGAATCTTGCAAGCGAATTGAACCGTAGAATTAAATTCTCCCTTTACCGTAATCTTACCCATCAGGGGACAAAGCCCCTCGACTGTCTGCTCATTTTTTTTCAGGTAGAGCAGCACCTTCATTTCAGTTTTCATACCGATAACTTTTTTAGTTTGCAATGATACATTCTTTTGTGTTATCTTACGGTATGAAAATCAGCGCATTATATTGCTAACGAATCATGATTGGCTAAAACCTCTATGAAGTTCGGCTTCCTGTCATTATCTTCGCATTCGATAATCGCTGATTGAGTGCAGTTTACTGCGTTTTTCCGTATTACAAACAGGTAATGATTTGGTAGTGGAACAACCTCAATAAACGTCTCAAAATGCAATTCTTAGTACGGGTTGAATTTCTGCGATTCCGCTGTTTTTGAATTGTTTAGCGTTCCTTTTCTGAATCATTCTCTATTATTCTTTCATGCCTGACTACCGTTTCACAGGACTCGCATACATAGATGCTGCTAATCTTACAGAAAATAATATTCAGGAGGATGAATTCGGGCAGAAATGGATTCGTCTCTATCGACAGAAGTCCTCTGTTCAGGCCAATATCCCATTGCTGGAAGTACCTGAAATGATTCTTGATAAGTATAAGCATCTGGATGGGAAACTCTTGCCGATTCATACCAATCAAAAGATGAATGAATACCTTAAAGATGTACTCATCACAACAATTAAAAACTACATTCCCAAAGGACAAAATCCGACTACCTATATTGCAAACTTATTGAATATTGAACGTGAGTATGCTTACCGCAGAGTACGGGGAGAAACAAATTTCACTATCGAGGAAATTTCATTATTAGCCATTAATCTTGGTTTCTCTGTTGATAATATTATCGGATTAAGAAAGCGAGAGACGGCTCTTTTGGAACTGCATTTCATGAATCTAAATAAGCTCGAAGATATTTATTTGAAGAAAATAGAAAGGAATTCCAAAATTATTAAAGACTTGAATAATTCTCGAAATTCAATAATCAAATGGGCTGGAAATACTATACCTTTCGCTTTATTTATCAGATACAATGCTTTGAGTAAATTCCAATTTTATAAATGGAGTTACTACACAAAAAAGATAGCACAATATCATAGTTATTCTGATTTTGGTATGTCTGATAATTTGTTAACCGGTTTAAAATCATATTCCTACAATATGCAACTTCCATCTCATATCACATTTATTATCGATAATAATTTCGTTTCATCTGTCATTCGAAATATCCGATATTTCTATCAAAGGGGATTGATGTCGAAAATTGAGATGCACCCCGTCCCGCCAATCCAAACTGACCCCCATGTAACAATCTAAACTGCCCCCCTATTTACAGTTTAAATTGCCCCCGGGAAAGAAGAGTAAAACAGAAGCTTGTCAGTTTTGTTTGAAAGTGTTAAAATTTTTGTTACTTAAAAAGCTGAGCAACAAAAATTTATCATAATGTCTAACAAAACCATTAGTATGTAGTAAAACTACGACAAGTAATCCGTCTTTACAATCAGGGCAAAGGTACCAAAGCTATTGCCGGTATATTGTTTATCTCACGCAACACCATCAAGAAGTACCTGCACATTTTCCTTAGTTCAGGTCTTAGTTACAAAGCATTCTCCGCAATGAGCGACCTGGAGTTATCCCAAACATTTTTGGTGGCTGCCCATCCTGAGAAAAGTCAGCGCCAAGTGGATTTGGAAGCTATGCTTCCGGGTATATGCAGGGAACTCAAGCGTAAGGGAGTTACTAAAGAGATGCTTTACAGGCAGTATATAGAGAAGTACCCTGAGGGTTACGGCATCTCCCGTTTCTGCATATAGAACATAAAGCCGGCGACAAAATGTATATCGACTTTACAGGTCAAAAATTACATTTGGATAATGGAGATGGGAGCAAGACAGAGGTAGAAGTCTTTGTTGCTATACTAGGATGCAGTCAACTCACTTATGTGGGAGCAGTCGCCAGCCAGAAGAAAGAAGACTTGATACGGGCTTGTGAGAACGCGCTGATCTATTTTGAGGGCGTACCTTTGGTGGTTGTGCCCGATAACCTGAGAGCTGCTGTAACTAAAGGCAGTAAGTACGAAGCAGTATTGAACGAGTCCTTCGCCTGTTTTGCCGAGCATTACTCGATGACTGTTCTGCCGACAAGGGCCTACAAACCACGGGACAAGTCCTTGGTAGAAGGGGCTGTTAAGCTGGTCTATAAAACAATCTTTACTAAACTGGACAAACGCATCTTTTATGATCTTTCTTCATTGAATGCGGCTGTCAGGGTAGCCTTGGAGATACATAACAACACACCTATGTATAAACGGGAGTACAGCCGCCGACAACAGTTCGAAGAGATTGAGCGTGATGTGTTGCAGGACCTGAACCCTATACGTTATGAGTTAAAGGAACAGGCTCAGCTTACCGTCTGGAAGAACGGATATATACGCTTAGGAGTGGATACCCATTATTACAGCGTGCCCTATAAATACATCGAACGGTCAAGGTCTTATATTCTTCGCAGTCAGTGGAAGTTTACTACCGGCATGAACTCATTGCCCAACATGTACGCAACAGGCGTAAATATCAATATACGACCAACACTGAACATCTTGCCTCCCAGCACCAGTTTCTGACCGAGTGGTCTGCCGAGAAGTTCATCTCCCAGGCCATGGATATACATGAGGATGTCGCTGAGTATATAGCCAAAGTACTACAGGAAAAAACATACCCTGAGCAGGCATATAAGTCTTGTTCAGGCATACTAAGTTTCTCGCGGCGGGTAGGCAACGAACGCCTGATAGATGCCTGCCGCTGTGCCCAATCCTTCGGGCAATACGGTTACAGAGTAATAGAAGAGATACTGAACAAGCGCTTGGACAGGTTAAAGCTTGAGGATGAAGCTGCACGCATACCCAACCATAAAAATATCAGAGGTAAAGATTATTATCAGTAAACATTTAAACCAAAAATAAATTATGAACAATCAAACATTGGACAAGTTACGCCAGATGCGCTTATTTGGCATGTATGAAGCTTTTAAGACCAATCTGGAAGGCTCCATTAAAGAGACATTAACACCCGACCAGTTCATCTCCATGCTGGTAAACAGTGAATGGGACGACCGTAAGAACAAGTCTATATCCAGGCTTATTAAACTGGCGAACTTCCGCTACAAGGCATCGCTCGAACAACTGGATTACTCTGTAGAAAGGGGACTCGATAAGAATGAAGTACACAGGCTGGCCTCTTTGGATTTTATAAAGGAACACAAGGATCTGTTTATTACAGGCAGTACAGGAACAGGCAAAAGCTATCTGGCATCAGCATTGGGCTTTCATGCCTGTCAGATGGGATACAGAGTACTATATGCTTCAACAGCCAAGTTGATGGGACAGCTTAAACTGGCAAAAGCCAAAGGTACTAACCTGACAGAACTCAAAAGAATAGAGAGAACAGACCTGCTTATTTTGGATGATTTTGGCTTACAACCTTTTGACTCCCAGGCAAGAGTTACCCTGCTGGATATTATAGAAGACAGGCATGGTAAAAGGTCTACTCTGATTACATCTCAGATACCAGTCAAGGAATGGTATGATATTATCGGGGAGAAAACTATTGCTGATGCTGTTCTGGACAGGATAGTACATCAATCACTGAGGGTAGAGTTACATGGAGAGTCGCTCAGACGTAAAAAATCTAATCAGGAATGTTTATATTTGTGAAATTTAATTAGTGAAAACCGACAAAAATGATGGCTTTTTACAAACAAAATATGACTGCTTTTTTTACTCCTAAACAAAAACTTTCCAAGGGGTCAATTTAGATTGGCGGATGGGGGTCTCTTTTACTGTTATTTCCAATGAACAACAAAACGTTAATAGATGGAGAGTATATTTTCCTTGGAAATATGAATAAAAAGGATGACTACGGATTGTTTTCTTCTTTTGTATTCTTAAATGATGATAAGAATAAGATCTTTTTTACTGCTGAAAATCCAGATGAGTTGGTCAAATACGGAAAGTATGAGATGCGTGTTCGGGATAAGATACTGGTTGAAACGGGATTTGTTACCAAAGCCAAAGTCAAATGGCGGGGCAGTTTAATTATCAATATCCGTACTTGTGGAAAGAAAATAAAACGGACATTCAGTATAAGGAATCATGTATCAATCCAAGATTGCCGAAAACTCCGAAAGTAGAACAAAAAATAAAACCATCTGTTGCTTGAAAGAAAGATAGAAGGATGAAAAGGTAGTAAAAATATTTAATTGAACCTCAGAAACATACCGATATGGAATCTATTTACATTATAATGAGTCCCATGGAGAATAATTACTGAAGTATAGAGACTTTTATCATCATCTTGTAGTTGCCGACTGCATTATTGGTTTATATGCCATGGGCAACAGTACGCGCCAGATCAGTGACTGGATGGAGGAGAATCTGGGTAATCGCGTCTCAGCTGAGACTATCAGTGCTATCACTGATCAGGTTCTACCTGAGATCTAGGCCTGGCGTAGCCGTCCCCTGAATAATGTCTATGCCATTGTCTGGATGGATGCCATCCATTACAAAGTTATGGATGATAAGAACCGGCCGGTAACCAGGGCTATCTACAATAGGTATAAACAAAGAGGGATATAAAGATCTGTTAGGCATGTATATTGCTAAAAGTGAGGGAGCCAACTTCTAGCTGTTCTGTTTATCCGATCTACAAAGCCGGGGAGTGGAAGATATCCTGATTGCCTGTACAGACAATCTGACAGGCTTCGCCGATGCCATCAAAAGTATTTTCCCTGATACTACAGTCCAGACCTGCATTGTCTATCAAATACGGAACTCTATTAAATATGTAGCCAGTAAAAACCAGAAAGAGTTTATGCGTGATCTTAAGCTAGTTTACCGTGCTGTCAGCAAAGAACAGGCGGAAGTCGAACTGGACAATCTGGAACTTAAATGGGGTGAGGATTACCCCATCATTATAAAATCATGACGTAATAACTGGGACCGGCTCTCGGCTTACTTCCAATACCCTGATGGGATCAGACGGATGATATACACTACCAATACAGTCGAGGGATATCAGGAAGGTTACTAAAAATAAAGGTGTTTTCATCAATGATACCGCTTTGGAAAAGCTCATTTTCCTGGCTTACCGTAATATCAAAAAGAAGTGGACGATGCCACTCTGGGAATGGAGTAAAACGGCTCAACAACTGGCTATTATATATCCAGACAGATTTAAATTACTTGATTAATAACAATATCTCTAATAATTTATTAGTTTTGTAAAACCAACAAAGCTCTGGATCTACATTACCCATTGTAAAAATGGACATAAAAAGGTCCTAAGTTATTGAGAAGAAAAATTCGCTGACACAGTTAAATTTACACGCCGCTTGTAGTTCTATTTTCTTTTTCAAGAGAATAACGGATTCAAATCTTTCTAAAAACACCAGATAATAATATCTTTGTTTCCCCTTTTTCTTAATTATCACTAAACATATCAAATATTTAACTTGAAGCCGAATCTCTTTTAGAATGCGGATGCAAACGTAGTGATTTTATTTAAACCTTCAAATTGCTCATGGAAGATTTTTTAATTCTTTTTTCAATAGCTGAAAAACAAGACAATCGTTTTTAATAAAAAATTATATAAGATAATCGGCTTGTGGTAAAACGCTTTTGTTTATCAAAAAGAATTCCAAAAACAAAGTAATACTTCACACTTTAATTGATAAATAATCTTAAATAATGTAAGTAATATTCTATGCTACTATTTAAACTGCACAAAATATGCTATATCTACCACGTCAAATCGGAGCGTTCAAAAAAGATAAACCTGCCTGTTTCTGTACCTACTAGTAGATCTAATCTGTTAGATATTCCCAAATTCCCCACAGCTGGTGCGCATTCGTGTTGCCCAAAATGAACCGATTCTCCTTTATATTTTATCATCTTAGGGTAAGCAAATACAGGGAATTCTTCTGTTCCGACATTTTTCATAAATAAAACGGACGCCCCTTTATCACCATAATAATATGGCATACCGGCTCCTCTTTTAGGAACAGAACCATGTCGAGGTGTACCAATCAGTAAATCTTTAATTCCGTCACCATCCCAGTCTACTATAAGAAATTTATTTCGTCCTGACCCTCCCCCGTTAGGAAAGTAAGAGCCATCAATATAGCTACCAACCTCTAACCGGAGTTTTCCGCCATCAATTAAATTATAAGTATCCAACTGCCAATAAATATGAAACTGATCTTGAGCATCCTGCGTAATATAAGCCATTCTATCACCCATTTTGGCCACACCGGGACGGGTACGCCAAGTTCCATGCAATTCTAATCCATCTAAATAAATAGGTGCTTCTGTCGCCAAACGGGGTTCTGTTTTTGTTCCAATATTAAGGAACAGCCGATGTTTACCCCTACTGTCATTAGTCAATACATCTAACAGCCCGTCGTTATTCCAATCAACAACTGCCGGTGAAGCATATCCCCAACGTGATTCGTACGGTCCTTGTATATCGTCATTATAACCGGGTTGTATATGTATCGGTTTATCTCCGGCATATAACTTTTCGGGTACGCCATAAACCGGATTACTTTTACTTCCCCTGTTTTCATAATAGAGGATATGTCCTGCCGAGTTCCCCACAATCAAATCTAATTTGCCATCATTGTTCCAATCAACTAAATTAGGAACAACTAACGATCCTCCGTATAAATCAGGATTAACGGCTAATAAATCCAAAGCATTGCCATACACCGGGACTTGCTTTTCTGAGATACGAATAAACGGATAAAAGAAAAGCCCACCTTCTCCTCCGACAATCAATCCTATGTGCTTACCTTGCTTGTCCGAAAGAGAAACCGGACGGGCTCCGATAGTAGTATGTCTGATTGCAATATTATTTTCATCGACAGCCAAACGCTTATCTTCCAAAGCAAATATATCTTCGCCGATAGGGTAATATAAAAAATTACCATTGACCGAACCTGTAAGCAATCCCTGTTGATTGTCATTATAACTGATACGAGACACTTTCAGATAATCCCACATGACCTCTTTCATCCCTGTCAAGGTTTTCGTGCTGACCTCCGGTTCAGGCTGAGAAAAGGAGGTAGAGAAACCGTACAGCCCCGTATAAGTAAGGTTACCTACAAATATTCCATCCGGACCGTAAGCCGCGAAGTTCTTTCCTTTTATCCAATGCACAGGACCGTTCGAGGATACCCCATCTCCAACGTCTATTACACCTTCGATTTTATTGCCAACCAATGTTACCTGAATATTTTTCGCTCTACGAGGAAGCTGTTTGAGTATAATATGACGAGCTATATTGAAAGAATTATCTTTTTCATTATATAATGTTTCAAATATGGTATCCCCCTTAAGCCAATAAGCATAGACCTTATTATTATATTCGAATAAAGAGCTGGGTAATAAATCACCCAAACGTAGAGGCATAGAAACTTTTAAAGACTCGCCCAAAACGGGTACGCCATCTTTATACTTTACACAATCATAGCGATAAACTCCCGGATAACGACTGTCGCCTGCCAGAAAAAGAGTAGGCATATCTTTATCTTTTAGATAAACAGTTCCTATCGGAATTGCATGTATGCCCGGAGGAGAAAAAACACCAATATCATCGAAGGTTATGCTCTTCAAAGGCAATCCGCTTCTAGGCGATTTGTCTTGTGCATAGAAATTAAGACAGACTGTAAATAAAAGAAGAAAACTATATTGTATTCTGAGTTTCATATTCATAATTATTTTACATTGTTAACCTCTCCCAATTTATAAAATCAATAAATTCTAGATTATTTTTTTTCCTATCTTCTTATATCTATTGTATAAATCGGAGTATTTGTCATGATTCTCTCTATTCGGGTAATATTCTCTAACATACCCTTTCCCCATAGCTTTTTGAGCATCCCGCACATTGCTATATTCCCCGGCAACCACAGCAGCATTCATCGCAGCACCAAGAGCACATGTTTGTTCACTTTTTGCAACCTTAATGGGCATATTCAACACGTCTGCCAGAATTTGCATTACAAACGGAGACTTTTGAGATATACCACCTATGGCGATTACTTCTTTTATTTCAATTTCGTTTTCTATAAAACGTTCGATAATAGCTTTAGAACCAAAAGCCGTAGCTTCGACCAGCGCTCTGAATATCATAGGAGCCGAAGTTCCTAATGTAAGTCCCGTTAAAGTACCTTTCAGCGATTGATTTGCATCGGGTGTTCTGCGTCCGTTGAGCCAGTCTGTAGCAATTACAGAACTATCTTCAATACTAATCTTCTCAGCCTCGACAGTTAATTCAGATAATATCTGACTTTGGAGTTCGCTTATTAATTTCTCTTTAATATCATCGCTGAGCAAATCAGACTTAGGAATAAGCTTCTTTATCGGCCAAGCCAATAAATCTTTGTACCATGCATACAAGTCTCCGAAAGCCGACTGTCCGGCCTCTAAACCTATTGCCCCGGAAATAACTGATCCATCGACCTGTCCGCATATACCGGATATAAGCTTCCCGTCTATCTGCTCGTATGGAACAGCCATTATATCGCACGTGGATGTTCCTATAACTTTAACAAAAGAACCGGTCTTTATTTCAGCACCCACAGCGCCAACATGACAGTCAATGGCTGCGACTCCTACTGCAACATTGGTGGTTAATCCCAATCGGTTTGCCCATTCCTCTGTCAGATAGCCAACCAAAGTATCGCTTGTAAATGTTTCTGTATATAAATGATCTCTGAATCCTTTCAACAGAGGGGAAAGAGTTGTAAGAAATTCGTCGTCGGGCAGTCCCCCCCACGATTCGTGCCACATTGCTTTATGCCCCGCGGCACAACGGCTTCTTATCACTTTCTCCGGTAGTGTATTACCTGTGATCAGAGCGGGTATCCAATCTATGTGTTCTACCCATGAATAAGCTTTATCCGATAAACGGCTGTCGTTTCGTAATACATGCAACACTTTTGCCCATACCCATTCGGAAGAATAGATACCCCCTTCGTATTTGGTATAGTCTGTATGCCATTTTTTTGCAAGAGTATTTATTTCCCCAGCCTCTTTTATAGAAGTATGATCTTTCCAAAGAATAAACATTGCATTCGGATTATCCTTGTATTCTTCCAACAGAGCCAGCGGTGTCCCGTTAATGTCTGTCAAAGCGGGGGTACAACAGGTCATATCAAATGATATTCCTGTTATTCTGTTCTTTATATCATCAGATAATACCGATAAAGCTTCTTTTATTACAGCTTCAAGAGTTTCTATATAGTCTAGCGGATGTTGCCGGTATTGATTTTTTAGAGGGTCGCAATATTTTCCTTCTTTCCATCTAGGATAATAGGATATTGCAGCAGATACCTCCTCGCCAGTTTTCACGTCTGCTATAATTGCTCGGCACGAGTCTGTACCGTAGTCAACTCCAATTACATATTTTGACTGAGAATTCATTCGTTTACAGTTTTAATTAGTCAACATATTTTCTGTCATGTCCACGGTTTTAGGACGCAATACCGTCAGTTGCAATACAATGGCAATACCGACAGCAGCAATCATTGCAATAAATACTGTATTCATATATCCTGCATCGAGAGCTTTCCCCAATTCATTGGTAATAACCGCACCGGCAGATATTCCCGCCAGATTCATTATTCCGTAACCGGTAGCCCGGTAACGTGACGGTACAAATTGGCAGAGAATAGGCATATTGTTTACATCGAATATACCAAAGCCCAATCCGAATAATACAGCACCTGCCACTATCGGAATCAATCCATGTACATATCCTATAAGGAACAAAGCCGGAATAGTTAAAGTTAAACCTATCACCCCTGTATAAATTCGTCCTTTCAGAACTTTAAGTACCCATTTATCGGACAACCACCCGCCGAACAATACACCGACCAGAGAAGACAAAGCCATAGTCATGGTAGATAAAGGGCCTGCCTGCGCCATGTCCATACCGAGAGAGTCACTAAAGAGAGTCGGTAACCAGTTCTTCGTTGCCCACCCTGGTAGACTAGGTGCTGAAAAATAGAACAAAATTACCCAGAACGCAATATTACTGAAAAGAATAGACAGCCCCTTCGCTGCCATTTTCAATTCATTGGCAAGGGATGTCTTTTTAGTTGTATCTATATTATATGTCTTTTTCTCACGAAGAAACGCGATAAGAATAATACTATACAACATCCCTATTACACCGAACATGTGAAAAGTAGATTGCCATGATGTAAATCCGGCAAGAGTAGCGCCAAATCCACCTAAAGCCTGCCCCAGATAAATACCCGAGGTATGGAATCCTATTGCCAGTGAGCGGGTCTTACCTTGATGATAATCTGCTATTAGAGACAATCCAGCCGGCACATAAAAAGCTTCGCTGATACCCATTATCGCTCTCAGTATATACAACTGATCCATATTCTGAGCATAACCCATTGTGAGCGTAACCCCCGACCAAACAAACAGACTTATAACAATCAGCCACTTACGATTCAGCCTATCCGCAATCATTCCGGAAAGTGGACTCATAAAAGCATATATCCACAAGAAGATAGCCATGAGACGTCCGAAGTTAGTAGCTGAAATCAGATCGGAGATGTCTTCCATCATGAACGGACGCATTGTTGACAACATTTGCCTGTCGAGATAATTAAGTAAAGCAACAAGCCAAAGCATGGCTACTACTAACCATGGATAAGATTTTTTACTTTGTAACATATTTGTTTACTTAATTTCTTTGAATGGAATTTTTACGACTACCTTTCTTACATGTTCATTGCTATCGGCTTTCATACATGGCATATGAGGCTGATGAGGAAATAGAACAATAAAATTGCTACCATCCAGTAAGTGCTCGGTATACTCATCTTTATTGAAAAATTCAATATCCTTATCCGGACTATATTCCGTAACAATTTTCTTTACACTGTCTAATGACGATATACGGATATATTCTTTTCCTTTTGCCAGATATTGAATATCTATGAATTTCCGATGAGCCTCGAAGTGAGAGGAGTCTTTGGTTGTATATTCTTCAATATTCACATAAGTTCCATCGTCCGCCAAATCGTATCGTCCGAGTTCTTTTTCATTAAAACCGCCTTTTTCAAGAAAATCAAGAGCCGCTTTCCATGATTTCGGATTTATAATATTTTGTTCTACGAAAAACCTTTTATCAATACTGCTATCTGGTTTTATACCTATATTATTCCATTCCGACTGTTCAAGCCAAACTTCAACTTCCTTGTCAGTCCAATCTTTTACATTTTTTTCGTTACACGACGATACTAAAAAAGCTGTCATAAGTGTTATAAATATTATTCTCATATATTAAATTTAAGGAGCATGAAGTATAAAACAATTTTATTTCAAACAGAGGTTATCCAAAAAATATTTTCACCTAATATTGATATTACCTGATTTTACTTCTCAGACAACCTCTGTAAAATATTACTTATAAATAGGTCCATAATTGGCGCAAGCTCTATAATCGGATCCCTCCGAATCTGATCCAAAAGCGCTCCACGAACTAGGACGGAAGATTTTATCTTCTTCTACATTATGCATATTCACCGGTATACGTAATGTTGCAGCCAGTGCGATCAAGTCTGCCCCAATATGCCCGAAACTGATTGCCCCGTGATTGGCACCCCAGTAATTCATCACAGAGTACACATCTCTGAAATAACCCTGCCCTGTTACTTTCGGAACAAAAAATGTAGACGGCCATGTTTTATCAGTACGTTGATCAATTATATCAAATACTTTCTCAGGGAAAGTTGCTGTCCAGCCTTCAGCTATCTGAAGAACGAGTCCTTGCCCTTTAATGAAGTTCAGACGGCACATTGTAACAGGCATTCCTTCTTTAGTTAGGAATTTGGAAGAATATCCGCCTCCACGGAAATATTCACGCGAAGAAGGTCCCCATTGTGTAGCTTTCAGCATTTTGGTTACTTCCTGTTCCTGTATTTCCCAATATGGTTTCATCGCAGGTTTTCCGTCCTTATCCTGTTGTCCTGTCCCATCAAGGGTGCACGAACCGGAATTGATAAGATGGATAGCACCGCCTTTCAGTATTCCTTCCGGCTTCCATCCTGTAACCCGTTCGATAGATTCAGGACTCCAGTAAGTACGAACATCAGCAAACAGTTGAGCTGTATTGGTAAGATATTTACCCAACAACATTGACATACCGTTCAGATGATCGTTTTCGGTAGCAAAAGCAAATGGCTCGCGGATTCCATTCCAGTCAAAAGACGAATTAAGTATTGCTTCCGAGAAATCCCCATTCGGCATAAAATCTGTCCATTGGCGTTGACCTTGAAATCCTCCGCAAATCGCATTATGGCCCATCGCTTCTTCCCCCCAACCAGTTTTTGCTAGCTTTTCGTTTCCGATCATTAAATCGCGGAAAATAAGAGTCATCTTCACTACAAATTCCCAATCTTTATCTTTCTGCTCGCGTGTACTCACCAAATGTTTCGGATTGTGATCCGGTAATTCGTTAGGTACACAATTTTGTTTTGTCCAAGCCAAAGCTTTTTCATACTCGTCTTTATCATAGATTTCCTGCTGTACACGGCGCAATATCTCCGAGCAGTCTACATATTCGGTACGCATACCGAAATATTCTTGAAGCATATCAGCATTGACCATTGATCCGGCAATACCCATCGACACCGTACCAATAGCCAGATACGATTTACCTCGCATTAGAGCAACGGCCAGACCGACTTTAGCGAAGCGAAGCAGTTTTTCCTGTACATCGGGTGGAATATTGGTATCACCGATATCCTGTATTTCGCGACCATAGATACCAAATGCAGGCAGACCTTTCTGGTTATGAGCAGCTAAAGCGGCAGCCAAATAGACCGCTCCGGGACGTTGCGTCCCATTGAAGCCCCAAATGGCCTTTGGTATTGATGGATTCATATCTATGGTTTCGGATCCATAGCACCAACATGGTGTAACAGATAGTGATAATCCGACATTCTCCCTTCCAAATTTTTCGGCACAATCGGCAGCCTCTTTGACACCTCCGATACAAGAGTCAGAGATAACACATTGCACGGAAGAACCATCCGGATATTTCAAATTGTCACTATAAAACCGAGCTACATTCTTAGCCATATTCATTGTCGTTTCTTCTAACGACTCGCGGATACCTTTCCGGCGACCATCTATGATCGGACGAATACCGATCTTAGGATAAGTAGTTTTATTCATAATTATCATTTATTTTTTCATTTTATAGTTCAATTTAGATAAGGTTGGAGAAGATACCACTTTCTTCCCATCTACGTATAACATCAGACCTTTTCCTTTGTTATATTTCTTTCCCGATTTGTCATACAAGACAGTCAACTGTCTTCCCTTGTATGAGACTCTGTCGAGACAAAAATACTCCCATGTATTATCCGGTAGCAAAGGATTTATTACCACGCTGTTATCTTCTTGTGGGCGAACACCTACGAGTCCACTTATTATCAGGTCGCAGAAAGAAGAATGGTTGTAATCTTTACCCCGTTCTTTCGGATTTTCTCTTGGTACATTCTCTTTATCTTTCATTATTTCCCGAACAATCCAGTCTCCGGTGTAAGGATCAATATTTTCATCAATCCAACGAACTTGTGTCCCATTCTCTTTTTTCAAAGTATGGCTGTGAGCATATACTTTCAGTAGATCAAGGTAATCTTTTTGTGATATATATGCCTGTCGTTGGCTATTGAGTAAATTAGCTAATCCTACCAGAGTTATGGATGTAGATAAAGGCCACGAAGGACCATCCCATAAACAAGGATGACTTTTGTATGTAATCCTGAATTTAGGATGACATTGTTCTGCTGTGGTAGGACCGTATGGTGCATAAAAATGGTTGGACGACATTAGAAATGACCATGCTTTCGCATATTTTTCGCCAACCAGATTGAAATACCAAGGTGTATACCCATGCAATTCGCGTGCAGAACATAATGTATCTGACTTCAATGGTAGCACCTTCAAAAACGAAGAATCTTTATCCCACAATCTGTCGAACATCTTTTTCACTATTTGTTCCGAACGGTAAGCATAATCCAAACCTCTCGTATCATTTAACATTTTCGCTATCTTGGATATAGCTAAAGCATCGGCTGCCATGTATGAATTTATAGTAGCACGAAAGCCATGTCCTCCGATAGAGTGTTCCATACCATCTCTGACATCGTATTGCCAAAATAGCCCTTCCTTATCCGAATAACGATCTTTTTCCCATTCCGAAAAATTAGAAATCAAATCGGGAAAAAGAGTTTTCACTATTTCATCATTACCCGTTACCAAATAATAATTATACAAAGCGTCGGCTAAAGGAAAACTATATGAGCGCGGACTTCCTCCATTAAACCAATAATGGGCATAATCATCCAAATATTGCTTGTCGCGAAGCCAGCGACCTTCATAAAAATGTAATGCCCCAGAACAGGCAATTCCATTATATTTTCCAGCCCAACGCACATCCGGTAAAAATTCGGTAATAATAAACCCTCCAGGCGTCTTCTTTATATTTTTTCGGTAAGTCCACCATCGGAAATAGTATACTTCTTCCAATTCCGTATCAGGACATTCAAAAAACGGAATATTCGATTTTAGAAAAGAAGAAGCTTCGGTATTAGGAATATATTGTACATATAGTTCCTCATCGTATTTATTAAATTTTTCCACATAATGATCTACTATTTCAGAATTAATGATACCGCCAACTTCTTCTCCATACATAAAAGAAGAAACCAGACCAGCGCAGAATAATAAAAAGGCTGTTTTTATATGTTTCAAAGAATTTAAAATCATAAGATTTTAGAATATTAATTTAAAAATTTATTTCGTCCAATGCCTGTTTTATTCTTATCACGTATTCTCCTTCAAATTTTTGAAATGGAACTGCCGGCAGATCACTACAAATACCTTTAATACCCAATGCACATTTAAGCCCTTTCAGGTAGCTTGAACCATACAAGCCTTGCGTATAAATAGTAGAACTTATTTGCATAACTATCTTTTGCAAGCGGCTTACCTCGTCCAGATTTCCTTCGTGAGCAGCATTATAGAGCTCTACGTATAACCTAGGGAATAAATTAGCTCCTCCGTTTACCCCTCCGCTTGCGCCCAATAGTACAGCTTCGGCTGTCATTTCTTCGGGGCCTACAAAAATCGAAAAGTCATCATGGTCTCGCATCTCATAAATCACCGATTGTAAATATGTTCCATTTGCCGAACTGTCTTTAAATCCTACTACTTTCGGGTTTTGTGCAATTTGCCTTATTGTGGAAGGAGAAAAATTCATCTTTGTATGTACAGGCATATTATACAAGAAAAGAGGTAATGGAGATTGTCTCACCAATTCCCCATAAAATTCGGCCAACTCTGGTTGTCCCGTTGCAAAATAATAAGGTGGAGCTGAAACTACGGCATCGGCATGATATTGTTTTGCATATTCAGCCAATTTTATACTATCAGCCAATGATGTATCTGAAATACCAACCATTAAAGGCAATCTGTTCTTTAGAATACACGCAGTCTTTTTTATCATTTCCACGCGCATTTCAAAGCTCAGACTTTGAGCCTCTCCTGTTGTTCCCAATATAAAAAGGCCATGAACTCCACCTTCGATTACGTGCTCGATCAATTTTTCCAATCCGTCAATATCTAATCGATCGTTCGATAGTAGCGGCGTCACCAGAGGTGGTACAATTCCATAAAAAGTAGTCATACTGTTTCTATTTTATTAAAATATTCTTGTTTCGAACAATGCTGAAAAAACTATCCCGGAAGTTTTATTGCAGATTATACCTGCGAAAAACCGACACATAAGGATACTTCCGGGACAATCTTTTACATTTTCATTTTTTTGAAAAAATAAAGAATGTAAGCGAACGCTCTTCATTCAATTGATAACGGGTCGGTTTATCCAGTTTAACTGGTAAAACAAAAGGGCCTGTATGAGAATCGGAAAAAAGCTTGTTTTTGTTTAATTTAATAAATACATGATTTTCCCTTTGCCCATCAGAAAGCGAAATATTATCCGGTAATTCATAATAATCACTCGGTAATAACTTGGCGTTTTTGAATGCTTTATGAGTATCGTCTCCCGCATCAGCCAGCTTAATAGCACTGGCCAACGTGTCGGATGCAATAACCAGATTAGCGGTAACAGCCTCGATAGGAGCTAAACCCGACCTGTACATGCCTACTACGATAGAAGTATCAGACTGTTGAGACGTATGCACTCCAATAGATAGATTGGCTGTTTGCCCGCCATCTCCCAGTACCGATTGAGGCATGTATAATAAGGAGATCCCCCACTCTTCATCTTTTGCGTTGTCTTCACAAGAAACTAACAGAAGAGACACGCAAAAAAGACTTAATATACAATATTTTACAGTTTTCATATTTTCTTTTTTATAAAATAAAACTCTTGTTTTTACCACCCGGGATTCTGTGTTAATATATCCGGATATTTGTTTATTTCAGATTGAGGAATCGGATATAAATACATTTTTGATTCATCAAAAACACGATCTTCAACTTTCACTTTCTGATAAGAGAATGTACCAGCCGATGCATCTTTTGTTATGCGTGTTCCATAAATAGGTTCACCTAACACTGATCCTTTTTTCCATCTTTTCAAATCCCAATAGCGATGATCTTCGAATGCTAATTCTACTTGACGCTCTTTTTCAATAGCCTCTTTCATTTGAGAATAATCTGTCGCTGTTACAGAAGGCATATTTACACCCGTTCTGCTACGAACCTGATTGATAGCTTCTCGTGCCGATTTTGTATAACCAGCCGGTTTAGTGTCTGGTCCATAAGCCTCATTCATTGCTTCGGCATAATTCAGTAATATTTCTCCATATCTGAATACGATCCATGATTTCATAGAAGTACCTTCAGGTGAACCTTGCAACTGTAAATTAGCAGAAAGGAACTTTTTAAGATAATACCCTGTTCGTGAAGCATTCTTCTGATCTATGCCGTCAATACCTCCCAAATAGGTTTGTATTGTACGTCCATTCCAAGTCGAATTATTAACAACGATGCTCATTTGCATACGGGGATCGACTTTGTCGTATGGAGCACTTGCACTCCATCCACTAAGTTTTTCATATGCTTCGACCAAATTGTCGGTAGGGGTTACACCAGACCTACCACCGGGAGTACCAATAGGATAACAACTTTTTTCGAGTGCATTAGAATTGAAATGGCGAACATAAAATATTACTTCGTTCGAATTGTACGATTGAGGAGCCTGAAACAATGTCTGATAATTACTATATAGCCCGTATTTATTCATATCTATCAATTCTTTAGCGGCAGACGCAGCTTTTTTCCATTTCTCGATATCATTAGATGGGTTATAATACTTGCTCGCCGCATAAAGAAGCACCTTGCTCTTGAGTGCCAATACAACACCCTTGGTAATACGTCCGTGTTCATTTGGTTTTCCGTCAGCGACCCAATCTACAGTCACTTTATCTTTCACGGCATCACATTCTTCGACAATGTAGTTTACACAAGTCTCAAAATCGGATCGAGGTACTTTCAAATCATCATCAAAAGCCAAAGAATGCTTAACTAGAGATACACCTCCATATCGTTTTACCAGTTCGAAATAGTAAAACGCTTTCAGAAAACGTACTTCCTGACGGAAAAACTCAATGTCTTCACATTGTTTTTTATAATTTTCTCTTCCGGAAGAACTTATAGTATCTGTGGCCAGTATTTGTTTATAACTTTCGCTGTTCTCCAAAAACAGACAACAATGCCTGACTCCCTCATAAAAAGTAGCATACAAATCATCAGGATTATCATCTTTCCCCCACGACCCGAGGTTGAATATCTGCACTGTCGAAGAATAATTTGTTTCTTCGGCTTCGTCAGTCATGCATGCTTTGAGTGTACCGTCAAATTTATAAAATCCCGATATTTCGTAAGCATAACCGTAAGCCCCCATTGCTACAGACTTCATTCTGTCGTAATTAACATATATCTGTTCGGGTTTAAGGTTTGTATCAACATTGTTGTCGAGCATATCTTCGCATCCTGTGAAAGCGGCAAGGAATAAGCTTAATGCAACATATTTTAATATTTTTTTCATATTATCAATCATTTAAAATTGTAGATTAATACCCATATTATATGACTTTGAGAGCGGATATCCGGTCATTACCTGAGGATCGTAATCTTCCAGAGGTGTGAAAGTCAATAAATTTGTTCCACTTACATATACACGTACGCCACTTAATTGAAGCTTATCTGTTATAGATTTAGGTAAAGAGTACCCAAGTTCTATATTCCTCAATCGTAGAAAGCTTGCATTTTTCATCCAGAAAGATGAATAACGATAGTTGTTACTATTGTCGGATGTAGACAAACGTGGATATGTTGCGCTGCTACGAGTATCAATACCCTTATCCGGATAATAAGCCCATCTCCCTAAAGATGCTTCGGGAGCTTGTCCATTATTGTAAAAGGCAAAGGCATATTGATCTTTGGTGAGCATTATATTACGTATAGCTTGTCCAAACAAGAATACATTAAAATCGAACCCTTTATAGGCCAAAGTCAAATTAATACCATAGTTTAATTCAGGAAGGCTGGAATGTCCTAAACGCACTATATCATTCTCGTCAATAATACCGTTGTTATCTTGATCTTTATATCGGATGTCGCCCGGCTGAACCTGAGCAAATGTATGTATCGGCGTATTCGAATCATTTATTTCTTCTTCCGACTGGAAAAAGCCTATGGCCTCGAGCCCAAACAAGTCATTTACAGAATGTCCGGTTCTTCTTGAAAAATCATTTTTACGAAAAACCTCAGCCTGATAATCTATTTTGTTTTTAGCATAAGCTATATTACCACCGATACTGAACTCAAAACCATTTATCTTTTCACTATACACCAATTCCAATTCAAAGCCCTTATTCGATACTTCTCCCAGATTTTCGTAAGGAAGTGTCATACCTATCACAGATGGTACCTGAGGAGTTTGTACAACAAGAATACCTTTCCGTTTTTCAGTAAATAAGTCCAGCTTACCGTTCAACTTATTTAACAGACCAAAATCAAAACCTAAATTGTATTTATAGTTTTTCTCATAAGTAATATTAGAATTGCCTAATCTTCCTTCTTTGATACCCGTAACTGAAGACGTACCAGAAGAACCTAACTGATAAGAATACTGAGAATTAACATAATACGTCTGATATCCGAAACGTGTAGAACCTAAGTCGGCCGAACCTAACATCCCGGCAGAAGCTCTCATTTTCAGAAAATCAATCAAGCTGTTGTTTTCTAAGAATTTCTCGTTAGACAGTACCCACGCAAATGAAATGCTAGGGAAGAATCCGAATTTGTGTCCTTTGGGCAAATTTTCGGAACCACTATAAGAAAAACCGAATTCAGAAAAATAACGGTTATTGTAACCATAACCTACTCGACCAAAAGAGCCTGCATTCAGATAAGCGACATTGTTCCCGTCAACATAGTAACGGCTATACATTGCACCCAACATGCCATAAAGACTATGAATATCGTTTAATTTCGTCTCATATTCGGCTGCTCCCTGAAACGACTGGCGAGTCCACTGTGAACGAGTACTTTGATTGATAGAAAATTCACTTTTTGTTCCTACAACCAAAATAGGATTACCTACCACTCCATTATTTTTAGTTACAGACCATCTCTGATAATCGCGCGATATATCATAATTGCTAAGTGACCAGCTGGTAAATGAAACTCCTTCCGAGAATTTCAGTCCGGGTAAGACACTTCCCAAATCCTGTTTGAATACGACATCGGCTTGAATCGTCCGTTCATTCGTGCTCTTTTTGCCTGTCATAGACAAAGTACCTAATGGATTGTTAGTATATACAGATGATGCAGCCCAAGATCCGTCTTCATTCTTTATTGGAAAAGCATTTGCCGGAGTAGTAGCCAAAGTACTCCAGAAATTACTGGAATTGGGATAGGTACGAGATAATATTACAGCTCCGATATTTGCATTAAGCGAAAATATACTATTTATTTTCACATCTACATTGGCTCTTGCGTTATACTTGTCTGTTTTGCCCAAATTGCGTAACTGATCGAAGCTCTTGTCCGGATTACTTATATAAAACTTTTGAGAATTAATATAACCCAGAGCCAGATAGTATTTTACATTATCATTTCCGCCTCTGAACGATAGATTGGTGTCTGCATACGGGGCACTTTCTTTTAATGTTTCTTTATACCAATCCACATTAGGATAATAATACGGATCAGATCCGTCTTTGTAGGCTTGAAGCTCGGCATCTGTATATTTAGGAGACCACACACCGTTATTATCGTTGCTCAGGGCTTCATTGTACAGAGATGCATATGTATAAGCATCAACAAATTTAGGCAATGTTATGGGCGAAGTTATTCCTCCGCGAAGATTGAGTCTGATATCTATCTTATCACTTTTTACGCCTCTTTTTGTCTTTACCAGCATAACCCCGTTAGCTCCTCTGATACCATATATTGCCAATGCGGCGGCATCTTTTAATATCGTCACTGATTCAATCTCTTCCGGCAACAATTGGTTATAATCTCCTTCGAACCCATCGACCAAGACTAAAACATTGCTGCTATTATAAGTACTTGTACCTCTTATATAAAGATCGGGGGCGTCAGAGCCGGGTTCGCCGGAAGACTGCATAACTGTCAATCCCGCAACTTTTCCGGCTAAGTTATTACCCAATGTTTGAGTCGGTATGCTTGTCAGTTCTTTATCTGTTGTAGACGAAACAGCACCTGTATAAGATCTGAATGGTACCGTTTCGAATGCCAATTGCACATTTTCGTTGTATGCTACGGGTTGTAACATAACCTCAATGGTCTTTTTCTTACCAACGATCACTGTTTGACTTTTATAGCCGGCATGCTCTACTGTTATAGATTTGTAGTTGGCATTGTCAAGATTGAATGCCCCATTCTCTTTTGAAGTTTGAACGACTTTTCCGTTTACAACAATTGACGCATTAGGTAAAGGTTCTCCATTTTTACCCCGTATTGTCCCGCTTATATTTTCTTGAGCCGATATGTTTCCAAACCCCAAAAACAGCAAAAGCAAGAACAACATAACTCTAGTATAACTATTATGTATTGTTATCATATCTTTCATTTTAGATTAAGTTAATATCCCGGATTTTGCAATAGATTACCTTTATCTACTTCACCTTGAGGGAATGGATGGAAATACAACTTATTCATCCAGAGCCTTTCTTCAAACACCTTGGGTGTGTAAGTCGTATAAGCTGTAGGGTTACTTGTATTATTTTGTGCCAGATCGAAGGTAACCATAGGGCCTCCTATAACTCCCGACTGATGAGCGATGCGCCACCTACGGCAATCATATATGCGATGATCTTCTGCAAAAAGCTCTACGAAACGCTCACGATGAACCAATTCCCTGAATTTATCTGTCGTGTTGTAACGCGAATCAGATTTTGCAATTGCAGGCAACCCTCCACGGGTACGTATTGTATTCAATGCATCATAAGCCTCTTGTGGTGGAGCTGAGTTATACTCGTTTAAAGCCTCAACATAATTCAGATAAAACTCTGCAAGTCTGAATACGGGAAACTCCTTATAGCTTTCGCCTTGATAATCATAACAGAATTTTAATAATCCGGCACAACCATGCAATTCGCCCGATTTTGTCCCCGGTAAAGCATTAAAATTCCATGTAAATTGATTTGGACACATCATCGGGCTTTCTCCGAATATCCAAGCAGTAGCCAGCAAACGCGGCTCCATTTCATGCATTTTAGTTTTATATTCACTAAAAGGTTTGGATTCGTTCAGTTGCGGCCAAGTTTGATCTGTCCCATCATTCTTATAAAACTGAGTGAGTCCACTATACAGAATAGCATTTCCCTTGTTAAAATCCATGATATTTTTGGCAGACATGTAATATCTGGTAAATCCATCCGAGCCATTAGACCCGTTTCCTATGGTTTTGTTTGCTAAAATAATCTCGGCATTATCTTCTTTTGATGTAGCAATAGAAAAATCCTCATATGGGTTCCCTGTATCTATCAATGACACTTTCCCTGCGCCTTTAGCCCAATCAAGCAACGCTTTATTGGCATCTATGGCTTTTTTCCATCTTTCTTTATCATAATTCATATATGAGATCAGAAGATTGTTTTGATCACCATAAGAAGCAGGAGGTGCCACAGTATTATTATACAAAGGGCTGGCTGCATATAATAAAGTTCTTGCCTTAATGGCATGTGCTACTCCACGAGTTACGCGTCCGCGCCAAGCTGTGGAATATTGATCGACAGTCAAAGGATTATTTATTGCCTCGTCACACAATTCTACAATGTAGTTTATACAGTCTTCAAACGAAGAACGGGTGATCTGACTCAAATCATCACTTGCCAAAACTGAACGTTTTATTAAAGGAATTCCGCCAAAAGATCGGATAAGTGTATGATAACGCAAAGCTATCAATATCTTGCATTCCATTTTCATTTGTGTCCTTTCATTTTCGGGAATATCCGATACTTTGTCAATATTCTCCAAGAAAATAAAAGCTTTACGAATTCCGGCGTAACAATTACTGTAATTAACTTCCATTAAGCGTGAATTATTGGCTACATATCCGGATATATTTATTTCTGTTGACGATGACCATCCTATCGAATAATCGCACTCATCGGTTATTGCTGCCCTGATAGAACGGTGCATAGGCTCACTGTTTCCATTCAGGGGAAAACCCGAAGGAATTATCAGCCTGTATGTCTCCCATAAAAATGGTTCGGCCTTTACGCGTGCCGAAAATACCGTATCTATATTTACAGCCGAAGAAATCATGGGCATTTCCAAGAAATCGTTGCATGCCGTTTGTATAGTGCCAAGAGCGATAATCAGGGGCAATACTAAATATTTGGTTGTAAATTTTTTCATAATATCAATTTTATTAGAATGTAAGATTTAACCCTAAGTTGAAAACAGCCATCTGAGGATATATAAAACCTCTACCGTTTGCAGTTTCCGGATCATAATTTTTCAAAGGTGTCCAAGTATAAAGATTATTACCATTTGCATATACTCTCAGCGATTTCAGATAAAGCTTTTTCAGCATTGCCTTCGGAAATGTATAGCCGATTTCAATATTTTTCAATCTCAAATAACGGGCATTGTGCAGCCAGAAATCCGAACCCTCCGAATTTGGAGAACTGTTACCCATATTACTCAACCGAGGCATTGTTATCATCTCTCCGTTGTCGAATCGTTCTTGTGTCCACCTGTTTTTATGCTCTTCGAGAGTCATAGCCCAGTCGTTGAAGAAAGCATAGCCGATTTCTCCTGTCTGAAATACCATCAGGTTATCAGCTCCTTGGAGAAGAATAGATAGATCAAAATTTTTCCAAGTCAATCCCATATTAATACCAAAACTGACTTCTGGATATTCGGAATATCCCACAGGTACCACGTCATTTGAATCTATAATACCGTCTCCGTTAATGTCTATATATTTTATATCACCCTGTTGCACCTTATTACCGTAAAAACTATAAAAAGGTCTATTATAAACATCTTCCTTATAATTATATAAACCATCTGATCTATATGCATATTGCTGTCCGATCGGAAATCCGGTTTGCATCAGCCATGGATATTTTTTCATAGCTTCTTCCTTATGTAGTATTTTATTTCTTGAGTAAGAAAAATTTCCACCAAACCAGTATTCAATATTATTCACCTTATCTCGCCATTTTAAATCTATTTCGTATCCATGATTTTTAACCCGTCCTATATTGGCGGCAGGTAAACTAGTTATACCGGTAAATGCTGGAACCGTTTGCCTGTCTATCAGAATATCATCACGATTTTCGGTGAAATAATCTGCGTTAACCGATAGTTTGTTCTTAAATAAATAAAGATCAATACCGTAATTGTATTTCACGGCTCGCTCCCATGTTACTTCCGAGTTTCCCAGTTTGCCCTCCCATGCAGAAGTATATTTTTGTTTGTCCAAACCTGTAGTACCGAACATATACGAACCGGTTCCGTATTCGTAAGCTCCAAGCAGATATAAGAAACGGTTGCTTCCAAGTTTGTCGTTACCAGTCTCTCCATACGAACCTCTGAATTTTATATAATTCACATAATCATTTTTAGGAAAGAACGATTCTTCGGAAAGTATCCATCCAAGCGAAACAGCAGGAAAGAATCCATATCTTTTATTTTCCGGAAAGTTTTCAGATCCATTATATCCCATACTCACTTCTCCGAGATACCTATTGGCATAAGAATATGTTGCGCGCCCTACTATACCTTGCATACCGGCCGGTACACTGTAAATAAGGCTGGGATTATATACTTTACGCTGATTGTACAGGAACAGTCCCCCAACTCTGTGAACCTTATTGAATGTTTGATCATACTCTAATGCTGACTCAAAATATTCGGCTCTGTTCACATCCGTACCGCCACTATAACCGAATGCTCCTTCATTAGCAGTCTGGATAAAACGATTTTCGCCTGTATCAGGATCTTTTAATATACTATAGGTGTCAACAGCTTTAGATCTGGTTTCATACTTTTTATAATAGTGGTCGTAAGCATACATTGCCCTAACAGATAATCCTTTTGTAATCAGGTTACCCAAATCATACTTCATAGAGACATTCATATTGAATGTATTAGTCAGATTTTCAGCATAGCCGCTTCCTCCCAGAATTGAAGCACTGGAGAAACCTCTACCAACAACAGCACTCAAAGGGTCATTAATGTATCCTGTAACCAGTTTTCCATCTACAACACCGGGACTTACCATCGGCGGGTTTTTAAGTAAGTTGAAAAATACATTGTAAGCCGATGTTCCCGGAAAATGTTCTTTACCTATTTGATTACCCAGCTTGATTGAAGCAGAAAGGTCTTTTGTCATCTGGATATCGAAATTAGACCTTAAGTTATATCGTTGGTAATTAGGATTCGGATCGAAACCCAGATTAAGGGATTTCAAATCACTCACATCATATTGACCATCCTGATTTAAATATCCCAAAGACACAAAATACCGGACTAACTTCGTTCCCCCTCTTACGTTAGCATTAATTTGGTGCATAAGCGATATATCTTTAACCAAGTTTTTATACGTTTCCGTATTGGGATAAAGAATAGGGTCAGAACCATCCTTAAACTTCTGCAAGTCAGTCTCGCTAAATATTGATTTACCTCCGGGGTTATCGTTGAGGTAGGCTTCATTCTTCAATACTGCATAGTCGTACGAGTTTAGGAATTTAGGCATTACTGTCGGAGTCTGAACAGATGTATTAATACTTAAACTAACTGTGGGCTTACTTTCTGTTCCTACTTTTGTTGTAAGTATTATAACTCCATTCGCTCCGCGTATACCATAAACGGCTGTCATGGCTGCATCTTTCAGTACATTGACACTTTCTATTTCGTTCATGTCTATACCTTCCATTGATGAACGTTCTACTCCATCAACAATGATGAGCGGGCTACTGTCATTCATTGTACCCATCCCCCTGATTTTTATGGTAGCTTGATCGTATCCGGGTTCTCCTCCGCGTTGGATAAAAGTCACACCAGGTAAACGTCCGGCCAATGCATTGCTGACATTAGCAACCGGGGCTTTGAGAAGTTCCTTTCCCGAAACTGATGCAACTGCCCCTACAACAGTCTCTTTCTTTTGTGTTCCATAGCCGATTACCACAACTTCTTCCAGACTTTGCAAGTCTTCAGCCATGATTATTCTTTCCGGCATTTTATTCGCCGGATATTCTTGCGATTTAAAACCTATATACGTAATAACGAGTATTGATGAAGGTGATGAGGCCAGCAATGTAAATGTCCCATCAAAATCGCTAATTGTTCCATTGGATTTATTGGATTTTTCCACAATAGCAACACCAATTAACGGTTCGCCATTTGCGTCAACAACAGTACTTTTTACTTTTATCGGTTGACTCTGAGCTTCTGCTTGAATTGGGAAAATAATACCACAAATCAATAAGAGGAAGACATATAGCAGACAATGTCTATTCTTTTGTTTTTTACGGAATAATTTCTTTTTTGTCATACTTTTTCTTGTTAAAAAAATGAATAAAACTCCTAAAACTCATCAAAAAATATGAGAGTAAAACACATATAATAAGCAGTAAATTAATTCATTATATGCTTTTCTTTACGAATGATTAAATTAAGGATAACGGGTCTGAGTAAAATAATTTTTCATGGTGATAAATATTAAAATTAACAATGATATAATTGGATAAATCTGTACTTTGCCAACTGCGGGGAACTTTCATTTTCTGTGTTTCAGTCGGGAATTTTTCATACCATTTCTGAAAAAAACCTTTGTCATTTTTCAGATCCCGTTCATATTTGCCTCTTTGTATTTTATTATTTTCTTCATATATTTTCAAATCCATTTTGCTTATCTCGTCCACTTTTGATTTAAATGAAGGCACTGTATTCATCATTTCCGGGCTAGTCCATGTCTCGGCAACCGCACCACCCCAAGAAGAAGATACAAGCCCTATCGGAATATTTGTATTCTTACTTATTTCGCGTCCAAAAAAGTAGCCTACCGCAGAAAAATCACCAACCGATGCAGGAGAACAAACCTTCCATTCTCCTTTAACATTTTCTTGAGGTTGATTATTAATTTCACGCCCAACAGTAAACAGCCTTATGTTCGGATAGTTAGAGTCAGCTATTTCGTTTTGTGCATCATTCGAGTATTTAATGTTTGATTGTCCGCTGCACATCCAAACACCCCGACTAAAACGTTTTTGTATACGGTCAAATTAAAATCTCCTTTTACCGTTAAAGAGTACGGGCCTCCGTAAACAGATTCTTTTAAATAGACTTCCCATGTTCCTTCTTTGGAAGCCTTTACTTTAACTTTTTGTTCTTTAAATTCTACTTCAATCTTTTCTCCAGCATTAGCCCAACCCCAAATATGAATGGGTTGGTCACGTTGCAATACCATATTATCCGAAAATATATTAGGTAGCTTTACTTGAGCTTCTAGTGTCACAAAGCCTAAAGCAAGAAATAAAAAAAGTATCGTTTTCAAATTCAATCTCATATTCTTCATTTTTTATCTCTGAAATTTATAAATCGGAGAAAAGTAAGGTAATTGGCGTTATGCTGATTATCAGCTTGTCCGGTTTCATCGTCCCATGCCGTACGCGAAACAGCAATAATATCGTTTCCTTCGATCAGCCAATCCACATATTGGAATCCGTGTCTATTTATATCTTTATCATGTAACAGTATGTCTTTTACATGCCAGTTGATTAAATCGTCGGACCAAGAAAGAGCAATTGTATTACGTATCCTTTCCACATTACCGCCTCTATCTTCGGGTAAGACATAATTACTTAAAGTCCAATATTTTTTAGTTAGTTCATCATAACGTACAGTAAACTTTTTACATGCTCCGGGCAAATCTGCAAATCCTTTTTGTGGATCGAAAGATATTTTTTTGCCATCCTTCGACACATCCATTACAGCAGCTTTATCGTCAGCCGGATAATGTACGCGAAGTATATTTTTCATTGAATTATCTTTGGCTACGACAGCATTCCCTTCAAGCCAAGCGGATGCTCCTTCAAGCCAACTTCCGTCGAAATCCATTTTATTGGTCATAATCCAGTTCTCAGCTTTAAGCAAATCCGATTTTTCTTTTGCAGACAGCATGAATGCACGAAAGTTTCCCCAACCATCCACTTTAACGCGATCTTCCATAGCCCGCCAAATTCTGCCTCCATGAAAAACGACAGGAACAGGTGCTGTATGATAAAAGCCTTCAAATAATAATCCATTATTTTTATCGGTAGGTTGCGTCCAAGTGTAACCACCATCAAGAGATTTCATAATAACACAATCGCCGAAACCACCCCCGCCCTTAGGCCTTACCCCGAAAAGGTATAATTCTTTACCTCTTGTAAATAGAGTCGCCCAACAAAGTCGTTCGATAGAGGCACATCGTGTCCATGTTTGCCCCTTATCGAGTGAACGATAAACGAAAGCGTCGGAAATACGTCCTTTGCCAAAATAATCATGTGAGGCTATATAAGTGCCATCTTCGAGTACTGTAATACTAGGAGAACCAACATAGCGATGTGTTGAAGCTTTCGAGTTATGTATAACTGTCCCAGGAGGTAAAGTGAACGTCTTTCCCGTTAGTTTTTTAATAAGGTCTACTTCTTCTTGCCTGAATGGAGTTCCGTCTTTGCGTAAAATATCGTGAAACCATAGGGCTGGCTCACTTCCGTCCGCTATTGGTTGATCCCATGCAAAAATAGTATTCGTTTTGCCGGCAACAAAGCCCCAGTTGATTGCACCCACATTATTCGCTTTGAGCATGGGCATTATCTTTTCAAAAGTACTTTTATCGCGTCTGTTCATGTATTCTGTACAAATCAACGGACGGTGATATTTTTTCAACTCATCAATTTCCTTTTGATGAGATATAGAATCCCGATAGTTGTGATAGGTTATAATATCTGAATTAGCTAACAAAAAGGCCTTCATTTCAGGGGTGCTTCCTCCCCATATTCCGGAACTCAACGGTTGGCTCGGATCTATTGTTTGCGCCCATTGGAATACCTGCTTCAACAAGGGTAAACTTTTGTTTTTATAACCGCTGTTTCCTGCTTCGTTGTACAAATCCCAAAAGACAATGCGTTTGTCACCCTTAAACGAAGTCAAAATATCTTTTACATAAGGTTCTAATGTTTTAGAAACCATTGTTGTGTCTTCAAATAATAAATCTCCGGGATCGCGTACCCATCCGGAATTATGCACTCCGGGCTTAGGTTCAGGTTGTTTCCCGGCTGTATATCGGGCATTCCAACAATCATCAAAAAATACGAATATGGTAGATATTCCATATTTATCAGATATGGACAAATATTCTCTTATTCTGTCTTTAAATCCATCTTTATCGTTTACCCAGACTAAATGATGAAGATAGACCCGCATGCAGTTCAGCCCCATATCGGAAGCCCACTTTAACTCACGGTCGATAGTTACAACATCGAAAGTTTCTTTCTGCCACATCTCCAATTGGTTTACGGCTGTACTAGGCTGAAAATTACACCCTCTGAGCCATCCCCATTGCTTATACCATTCATTAACCTGCTTTTCGGACATTTGCGGTCGTGGATTTTCACGTTGCAAAGCCTGCACAGTTATGCTCGTTATAATAAAAAACAATGTCAGATAAAGCGTTATGGATCTTCTCATATTCTAATTCTTTAATATTTTAAAATCGAATAATGGTCCGGCTACCGACTTCTCGTTAATAGCCTTGAAAGTTATTCGTACTTTACTTTTCCCTTTTGTAAGTTCTGTCGGTATATGGTAGGTTTTGTCTATAAATTTATTGCCCCACCAATGAATAATCACTGTGGCAATCGGCGTACCATCCACCTCTATATCAAACTTATAAATATCACCCAAATTACCCCAAAAAGTAGCTGCCAAGTCCTGCGGTATATCAGGCAATACATTCATGTCAAATGAAAAAGTTCCGCCATCAACAGCTTTACGGAATTTTTTCCCGTTTATTTCTCCTGTTTCAACTTTGTCCCCTGTAAAATTATGATCTCTTTCAGGTTGCATTTCTCCCGGTCGGAAATGTGAAACAGTTTGCTCTTCAAGCCAACGGGCATGATCTTGTTTCATAAGGATGGTCTTTTCCCGTTCAGCCCAATCTGCAGGTGTATAATGTTCGAAATAGACCATCATCTTATCGCTTACCATCCGGTAATATGGTTTCATCTTTACGGTGTAAGGTTGAGAAGCTTTCAAATTAAATTCTAAAGGCGTGTCGGTCAACTCTAAAACCAGAGATGCATCATTATAATTATCTGTTATAATTACAGGAAATAAAGACTCTTTTTCATTGTCCAGCACTGCCGACAAAACGATCGGTCCATAAAGGTAAGCCCTTAGATTGGTGTCGCCCAATGCCGCTTCCGATAATAGGCGTTTAGGCAACACATAACAGATATCATCATTGTTTTTCCATTTCCGAGTCAGTTGGATATAATTACCCGGCGATGAATTTATCTCAACTCTTTTACCGTTTACAAACAGTGAAAAGCCATCTTGTGCCCATAATGGATAACGAATATTTACAGTAAATTCCTGAGTTTTTTTTGCTTTTATTTTATATCGCACCGTATCCGATTCAGGGAAATTGGTGATTTGTTCTATAACCATATTTCTATCTTTCCAATCAAGCTTTGACGGAATAAAAAGGTTAATAAAAAGATTTTTATCCTTGTCTGAAAAATAAATAAATTCTCCATAACGGGCATGGTTTTCCAGCCCTGTGCCCACACAACACCAAAACGAATCGAACGGAGTAGAAAATCCTCTTCGGGAACCTGCCGCCAAAGGAGACATATAGCATACCATTCCGTCTTGGGGATTTTGTGATGCCAATATTTGGTTATACAAGGCACGCTCGTAATAATCAGCCTTTTGGATATCAGGTTGCAGGCTGAAAAGGTGCTTAGTCAATTTCAGCATATTATATGTATTACAGTTTTCGCAGGTTTTATCTGTAATACGGTCGTAGGTACGTCCTGCCACACCAAAATGTTCAGCCTCACTGTTCCCTCCAATCACATATGAATGGCTGTGAACCACTGTATTCCAGAAAAACTCAGCAGTTTTGAAGAGATCATCGTTTCCTGTCAATTCATATTCTCGGATAACGCCTATTACTTTCGGTATCTGAGTATTTGCATGTTTTCCGGCAAGCTCATCCACGCCTTTAGACAAAGGGTCGAGCACAGCTTTATGATTTAATCGAGTAGCTAAATTCAGATATTTTTTATTTCCGGTCAGTGCATACACTTCGGCTAATGATTCATTTATACCGCCATGCTCGCAAATTAAAATTTTCTGAATCTGTTCATCTGAAAGCCCTGAAAGCATTTTGTCTACACCGTCAGCTAAGTTTATATAAATTTTATAAGCCTGCTTATTCCCAGTATATTCGTATACGTCAATAAGCCCGGCAAAAAGTTTATGCATTGAATATAACGGAACCCATCCACCATTAAGGTCGAAGCCTTCAGTACGTATGTCTCCGGTACTTATTTCCGTGAAAAGCCCTTTAGCTCGAGGAAATGCCGCAACAATACCGTTCATTCCAAATGCCTGCTGGCATGAATCCAGTTCATTTATACTATACTTTATACGGTCATTCAGCTGTTCATTACCGGTAGAAGCATACATCATAGAGAGTGCCGACAAGTAATGGCCAAAAGTTTGTCCGGCTACCCCTTGGCTTTCCCATCCTCCATATTTGGGAGCTTTAGGCTGTAATCCTGATTCGCTTCTGAAACCACTTAAAAAACGATCGGGCTCGAACGATAGAAGCCACTTTTCGTCAAGCGACATCGCTGACATGAAAGGACTGCTTGTCAACCGTACATCGGAAAGACTAAAAGGTTTTAGTCGATAGCGAGAGAAGAAAGTATCCTGCCCCATCAACAATGTTAATGGGGTAGATATATAGAATAACAGAATTATGCACGATACGATTCTAGTCTTTCTCATATTATGGATTTAAAGAGTTGAAAAACTTTTTGGAAACCACAAATACTGTCCCATGTTTAGCTTTAGGAGGAAAAACGACGGTATCTGAAACATCCTCCCACTTTTGCATATCTTTAGATCTTACTGCACCGTATTTTTTGTCAACATATTTATCGAAATATACATACACATACTCTCCAATCCTTAAAGGGGATGCGCCTTCAGCCCAGTAATTACCGGTTATAGGCGGTGACACTGTTGCCGGAAAATTATACGGAATTTTCCCTGACGTCACTCTTATATTCTTTTCTTCCGGCTTGAGAGTTTCGTTTTTGACAAACAGATAGAACGTGTCATTGTCATGCAATATCGCTCCGTCAATGACATTGAATCCGGGATCGAAATACAGTTTTGTATCGCTAAATGTTTTAAAATCCTTTGTAGTTGCGTAATACAACCTGTGATTTAGTCCTTTTTCTATTTCAGGATTTTCTGTTTCATGAAAAGCTCCCGGTATAGTTGAAGACCAAATAATATAGAACACCTTAGCCCCTTTGTCATAAAACAATTCCGGCGCCCAAGAATTTCTCGTTCCTTCGAACTTGTCCATTACAGGTATCTGCCTTTGTTCAGTCCAATTTTTCAAATCTTTAGACGAGGCATAGCCAATACCCTGATCCCACCATCCGGAAGTCCATACCATGTGGAAAGTACCGTCCGTATCTTGCACAATGCTTGGATCTCTCATTAGTTTATCTTTACCCACCTGAGGCATAAGGAAAGATTTTCCGTCTTTTAACGCCTCCCATTTTAAGCCGTCGAGACTGTAAGCTAAATGTAACCCATCTTCGCCGTTGTCTGTAAAGTAAGAAAACATGTAGACCGTCTCTTCTTTAGCCTGTTCGGCAGGTTTGCAAGCATACACAATAAATGCAATAAACAGAATAAATTTATATTTCATAATATGTATATGTAGTTAACTATCAGCTTAAAATACAGAAATAGTGAAACTGTAATGATATTCTTTTCCCTTGAAACGATATTCATCTAAAGGCTGAGCCCCCCAAGAATTAAGACCTGCTACTCCACGCTGAAACAAGTCAACATTCAGTACTACCTCTTTGCGAGAAATGATATCCGACCAATGCTGCTGCTTTTTAGTCATTCCCGGATCAAGATCTTCTGAACGGTTGTTGGTTGCACTTACCGACAGAGGTTGCGCTCCGTATATTTTGATACCGTTTCCGTCTTTATCTTTCAGTGTCAGCCAGCGCACATCTGTTTTGTTGCCTGTCTCCTGCGGACGATAGTATGGATATGCCTGATCTTCAACTTTACCGTTCCAGACTCCTATAAATGTATCTGCATTACGGTCGACATAGTTTTCCCATGGGCCGCGGCCATACCAGGTAAAGTCATTGTATTCTTTCGGTAAAATCATGGTCATACCAAATCTCGGCAGTTCAGGCAAATCATCAGACAGTGCTTTATATTTAGCCGTTACATTTAAGCTGCCATCGGTATTCACCGTATATGTCAGATCAACTTTTGCCTCTATACCTCTCAACTTAGCTTCATAATTGAAGGCATGCACATCGTTAATCTCTTGTGTACCCACATATTTGTACATTACATTATGACCGGCACTCTCCCACAAGCGGAGACTGTATTGGGACCATGAGCCAAAATCATTATCGGTCAGTGCCCGCCAGAAATTCAGGCTAGGCAGTTCGTTAAAGACTCTTTTTCCTTTATTGGTCATGTTTATAAGGGTGCGTCCGTCTCTTGTGGAAAACTCATAACTTATATCCCCGCTCTTCACCGTTACTTTATCGTCAAGCTTGTCTACGATAAGGTTACCCGAGTGTGTTGCATCCGTGAAATAATCATTCGAAGCATATGCAAATTCTTCTTTGGCAACTTCAAATCCGGCTTCTAAGAATGGTGTTTTTTCCTTATTGTAAGCATATACCTGCAAGAAATATTCAGTACCCTTCCGGGCTTCTGTTTTCGGTAAATTCAAGGTGATGTCTTTACGGCTGTCGGCAGGAACCAAGGCATTGAATTGTCCTTGTGCTGCCTCTTGCCCGTTTTTCAACAAGACCCATTTATAAGAGTAATTCTTGTCGGTAAGGTCGGTGAACTTATAGTCATTTATAACGGTTATAATTCCTTTATCCAGGTCTTTGGCTTTAAACAGAATGTTTTGATACACCTTTTTTACAATATGTGCATGAGGCATATATTGCTGATCGGGCGTAATAAGACCGTCCATACAGAAATTTCCGTCATTTTGCTTATTATAACCTTTGAGATCACCGCCGTAAGCCCAATATTTGCGTTCTTGTTCGTCCTGGGTTTTAAACCCGTGGTTGTACCACTCCCAGATAAATCCGCCCTGCATATTTTTACTGGAGCGTATCAAATCCCAATATTCCTGAAAGTTACCCATACTGTTACCCATCGCATGAGCATACTCGCACATAATGTAAGGACGTCCCAGATCTGTTGCCGCCTCTCGTTTCATCCTTTCCCACGACGGATACATTGGACAAATCACATCTGTATTTCGGTTGCTACCTGCTTGTTCATACTGTACGGGACGACTATTATCTCTGACTTTAGCCCAATCATACATATCGTAAAAAGCTTTGCCGTTACTGGCTTCATTTCCCAGCGACCAGAAAATAACCGACGGATGATTCTTATCCCGTTCTACCAAACGAATAATGCGATCCATGTGAGCGCCGTGCCATTCAGGAAAATTAGATACATTGTCTGGCCCATATCCCAGACCATGCGATTCAAGGTTGGCCTCATCTACAAGATAAATACCATATTCATCACACAACTTGTACCAAAGCGGAGGCTGTGGATAGTGAGATGTACGCACGGCATTAATATTCAGCTCTTTCATCAGTTGCAGATTGCGCATCATCACTTCACGGTTGACAACCTGTCCTGTATTGGTATTAAATTCATGCAGATTTACCCCTTTGAAATATATCTTTTTACCATTTATAAATATCTGACCGTCTTTTATCTCCACTTTTCTGAACCCGATTTTATGTGAAGTGGATTCTATTGTTGCATTTTTTTCATCTTTTAATGTTATAAGAAGCGTATAAAGATTAGGTGTTTCAGCAGTCCATTTTAACGAAGATTTTACTGTTCCGCTCAAAGACAAGTCTATCGTGTTATTACCCTCTATTCCTGTATTTTTAGTTTGTGAGAAAACTTTTTTATTGTCAGCACCCAGAATACTGACTTCTACTTTTCTATTTACGGAAGAAGAAGTATAATTCCTCAATTTTACGTTAATTGAGAATAACCCGTCCTTGTAATTTTTATCTAAGTCAGGGTGAGCAAAAAAATCTTCGATACGAGTCGGAGCTGTACTGTACAGATACACACTCCTGTTTATCCCGCCCAGACGCCACATATCCTGATCTTCGAGATATGAGCCGTCACTGAATTTATGAACCTGACAGGCCAAAGTATTTTTACCTGCTCGAATATACGGTGTAATATCAAATTCTGCCGGACTTTTAGTATTTTCGGTATAGCCTACTTCCTTGCCGTTAACCCATACATACATGGCATTTGTACCTCCGTCAAAATGTAGAAAAACACGTCTGCCGTTCCAATTTTCAGGAATATCAAACTGATGGCGATACGCGCCCACAGGAGAATCTTCTTTATTTATAAAAGGCGGATTTTTCTCAAATCCAAATCCAATATTTATGTACATAGGGATACCAAAGCCATTAAACTCCCAATTTCCGGGAACCGGCATTGTAGTCCACTTACTGATATCATAATTTTCGTTATAAAATCCATTCGGAATTTCAGACACTTTGGGAACCCAATAGAATTTCCATTGTCCGTCAAGAAGAGAATAATAAGGAGACGCGGCATAACTATCCTTGGCGGCAGACTGCTCGTCAGCATAGGGGATGGATGTTGCCCGAGTATTTTCTTTATTTACGGCAAACACTTCCGGATTTTCCCAGTTAGGTTTACGGTTTTGTGCTGTTAATCCCAGTGTTGTTAACAATAACATTACGCTTAAGATGTTTTTCATAACAAGGTTTTATTTATCTATTTTATTTCTATTGTTTTAGTCACTGATTTTAGCCATGGGGAAGAAAATTGAATACTCAAACTGCCGGCTTTCCCCGTTGCTTGTATATATGCAATTATACGTCCATGAAACACACGCTGTTTATTGTCTGTATAATCGCTCATATCTTCGTTGTTACCCGCTTCTAATCCTAATAACTTCGCTTGACCTTGCAATCGGCAGGTCACTTCATTGTCGGACAACATCACAGGTATTCCGTCTTTATCTACAACTTGGACCACAATTTGAGCCAATCCCCGATCCTTAGAAATCACCGTCTCTCCCGATATTATTTCTAGGGCATAAGGCTGTTGGGATGACCGAAGTGTATAAGAAGACAACTGCTTACCTTCCTTATCCAGACCTATTACCTCTAAGCGACCGCTTTGATAGGGTATATCCCAATAAATAATCCCTGTATTATTATCATAATCCTTTGTTATACCCACTTCCTGCCCGTTCAGCATCAGTTTTGCTTTAGCCGCATTGGTATAGCAAACAACACGAACACTTTGTCCTTCTTCATAATTCCAAACAGGCCAAGCGTCCATTGACGGTGTTTTTTCTTCATAATCTCCCTTTTCGTTTTCGGCATCCAACTGAGACCAGACGTCTTTCATCTGACTTTTACTGCCTTTACCCGGAGTGGGATACGTTCCTAAATAAGCCATCGGTTTGTCTGACCATAATGATTGACGAAAATAACCTCTGGGTTTAATAAAGCCTCCGAAATCGAGCAGACCTGAATAAAACCCGCGAGAGGGCCATCGTCCCGACTCTCCCAAGTAATCAATTCCTGTCCAAAGAAATTGTCCAAAAATAAACTCTCTGTCCGTCACGGCTTTCCACGCCGATAGTTCATGACGATTTTCACTGCCGTATATTACTCGCTCAGGATATCTTCTGTGATCGGAATCATACATCCCCTCAGTATAATTGTATCCGGCAATATCCAAAGCACCAGGATAATCTGTTTCGTTTGACATAGCCACCCCCGCAAGTCCGGCTGTTACTGGACGAGACGAATCATACTCCTTTACAACTTTCACCAAGCGTTTGGCAATATCACCTAAACGCATGGCATCGGGTGCATCTTTTTTGTATCCTCCGAACATGGCCTGCGTAAACCCGGTTGCTTTATCTCCATCCAAAACGGGATGAGAATATGGATCGTTAGGATAATCAACCTCATTACCAATACTCCATGCAAATATAGAAATATGATTACGATCGCGACGAACCATATCGGCTAAATCTTTCTCTCTCCACTGTTCAAAAAAATCAAAATTCCCATCAAACTGAGGCGCTCCTACATTCCAGCCTTCTATCCATTTACGTTTAGGAAACTCCCATTCGTCAAAAGCCTCATTCATAACTAACAACCCCAACTCATCACACAAATCATACAAATCCGAAGCTTGAGGATTATGGCTGGTTCGAATGGCATTAACACCTACTTCCTTAAGCGTCTGTAATCTTCTTTTCCACACCTCACGAGGAACAGCAGAACCTAATACCCCTGCATCATGATGTAAACAAACACCCTTAACCTTGAGCCATTCCCCGTTGAGTGCGAATCCCTTATCGGGACTAAATGTATATGTTCTAAAACCTGTTTTTGTCGAAGATATATCGATAACTTTTCCGTTCTGCACAAGAGATGTTTTCAATGTATATAAATAAGGATTATCTATACTCCACAAATGAGGGCCGTTCAATTTTAATATCATTCGGGATTTCTCTTTTTTATTTGCCTGTATTCGTATTTTATTGTTAGTCTTAGCTACAATTTTTCCGTTCAAATCCAATAATTCGCTCTGAACCTGAATATCCGCATCGGACGTACTCTCGTTCAGTATTTCCGATTCCAGATGGAGTAATCCTTTATTTTTTTCTACTGTCGGATACGCATACACTCCCCACTGAGATGTATGTACCGAATTAGCATATACCAACCACACATCACGATAAATACCTGATCCTGTATACCAGCGCGAATCGGCAGACCTGCTGTGATCGACCCGTACTGCAAGAACATTATCTTCTCCGTATTTTATATAAGGAGTTGCATCATAAGCAAATGAGACATATCCGTTTGGACGCTTACCCAACAAATAGCCATTGATGTATACTTCGCTACGATTATAAATACCCTCAATATATATATAAACCTTCTCTCCTTTTCTTTCTGCCGGAATATTTAAGGTTTTACGATACCAACCTATCCCTCCGGGAAGATATCCTGTACAACTGGCCAAAGTAGGACTTAACTGCTCCTTTACGCTCCAATCATGAGGTAGATCAACCGATCTCCACCGACTGTCGTTATACGTAAACTCATTGGCTTTAGCTTCATCTTTTAACACAAATTTCCATCCGTCATTTAATTTTAATGAATATCCGAATGACAATTGAGCAAACGTATGAGTTGAAACGAAACTAATTAAACAGAGCAGGATAAATTTACAGGTCTTCATTATTTTTATATGGTATTATATTTATTGCTTTATCAAAATTGAAATACAACTTATTACAGCATAATATTAACAAAAAAATATTTCAATGTCAGATTTAATTATTGCAAATATAATTAACTAAATCGTTTTAGTAAACACTTTCGATTTATTTAACAATTTTAAACATATAGTATTGATCGGGGCTTTTCAGGCATTTACAAGACAAGTCTTATCTAGAGCTAAGTAAGAGAAATTCCAAGTTAAAATATACTCAGAAAATAGACAAAGTTTTTATATAATAAAAAAACATTTAAATAATTTATATTGATAGAGTTTTCATGAGTAACTTTTTTGTGTACATTTGTTTGTTATATACTGAAAATCATTTTAAATATAAAGAAATAAGATGACCAGGGTTTCCATAAAGCATATTGCCGAGCTATTAAAAGTTTCTCCATCAACAGTTTCTTTCGTATTGAACGGAAAAGAGAAAGAAGTTGGTATAAGTCAGGAACTTGCAAGCAAAGTAAGACAGGCAGCAAAAGAATTAAACTATATGCCAAATATGGCAGCCCGAAGTCTGCGAACCCGAAAGACTAAAACGATTGGGTTGATTGTCGCAGACATTTCAAATCCGTTCTTTTCGAAATTAGCTAGATTTGTAGAAAATATAGCTACTAAAAATAAATATCAAGTAATATTCGGCAGTTCAGATGAGTCTAATGTAAATTTTCAAAATCTTTGTAATCTGTTTCTAGGCAAAGGTGTAGATGGAATGATAGTTGTGCCGCCTTTAGGGGGATACGAAACGTTGAGCAAATTATTAGAAAACAAAATGCCGCTGGTGGTTATTGACAGAGAAGCAGAAAATACGCCTATAAATACAGTAATAATGGACAATTCGAAGGCTGCACACATATTAACTTCCCAACTGATTAAAAATGGTTGTAAAAAAATAGGATTAATTGGACACAACAAAAACTTCACGAATGTAATTGCGCGATTAGAAGGTTACAAAAAAGCTTTGGAAGATAACAACTTAGAATTTTACTCTGAGCTCGTGCAATTTGTAGATTTGGATAACTTTGAAGAGAATATTGAAAAAGCAGTAGATGTATTATTGAAGAATAAAATAGACTCCGTCTTATTTACCACAAGTAAATCGGGACGAAAATCACTGTTTGTCCTCAAAAAGCGATCATACCTCAAGAAACTGAAATATGCAAGTATAGACCTCTTCGAGGAATGTGAACTGTCCGACATCACTTTATTTTCCATTGAACAGCCGTTGGATATTATGTGTGAAAAAGCCCTGACGATTTTATTCAAACAAATTGATGATCCTAAGTATCAGACAATAGAAAGGATCATACTATACCCTCCCCAAATAAAAAAGCTGGATTAAGAACACTATAAGTAACCTCGAGAAAATCTTATGAAGTACTATGCTGCAAATAATAATCGAAAAGTAGTCCACTTAGTAATTGATTTCTATGTTAAAATCCAAACATTAAGTCTATGTTTTTTAGTTCAGAAATGAAAAATCTTTGCAATATGGTTCTCGTCGTTCTATGACGGCGAAAGTTCTATGAATTAATTTATTTCTGATATTATTAATAATCAACCATCCTTGTTTTCCCTCTTCCTTTTTTCGGTTATAGTATTCTCGGAGATCAGGATCATGTCTGGCTGCACATTTTGCAGCTTGAGTCAATAATGATTTTAATTCTTTATTTGCTATCTTACTAACCTGGGGTTGAAAGTTTTTAGAAGAGCCTGAACTCTTCCCAAAAGGAGCCATGTCTGTATAACAAGCATATTGTCTGGTGTTTATGAATCGGGTGAGATTCCCTGTATAAATGATCATTACCGAAGCATTTACAAAGGCAATACCAATTATACTTGTCAATAACTTGTAACTTTCAGCCAAAGCTAAGCCTTGCTCAATGCATTCAAGCATTTTATGCTCAACATACTTTATCTCTTTCTCTAGTCGGCGAACGTCCTGTATGTTTTTTTCATAAATAAATCGGGCTGTTACATTTCGCTTAATTACGGCACGCATCTCTATGGATGCTTGAGAAAGGCTTACTTTTGACTTGATAAGGCGTCCTCTAAATGCATATAAAAGTTGTAAGGATCTAAGACCTTTACTCAAAGGAGAATATTGTTTAGCTCTGTTTCTAAAATGGTAAGCATACAGAGCTAATTGTTCTGAGTCAATCTTATCGCTCTTTTTTCGCTGGATGCCCATGGATGACTTAATTTGCAAAGAAGAATCAATCCAAATGAATAAGCCTTTCTACGTTAAATATTCGCTTAACAGCTGGCTATGCAAACCAGTATGTTCTCCACAAAATATTCACTGGGAGAGAGGTATGCGAGTTTGTTGTTTTAGCCATGAGAGCATTTCTTTGAAACCCTCCTTGTTATTGGCAAATTGCCCATGATGAAACTCTGTTGTTCTCTCACACTCAAAAAAAAGATACATCAATCTTTAGTTTGGAAAAATCAATCCCAATAGATAAATTCTTCATGATTTTACTTTGCTTTAAATTGGAATTAACCAGAAAGCTGTTTTCTACTATTTCCCTTAGTAGGTACTGAACCTAGATTTCTATTTAGCAACTACAGCTTGACTAATAAAGGTCTGAATCAACTAATAAGGCTTGATCTTAGAAAAGTAGATAGTTCACCTTTATTAGTCGTTTATAATGTAATTCACGGTTTGTAAAACTAAACAAGAAGCACTTGTTTTTTAGAATGCAGACTATTAGTTTTTTACTTATACGAACGTATGTGCAGAAATAAGCTTAAAATGTCAATAGATTTTTCCTAATTTTTTCTAGATTTGTAATCAAAAGTTGCTCTTTGTATTTATGCAAAATAAAGTAGAGTACGGAAGGTTGCTAGTTTCTAAACCGTTACCTGTTAAGATAAATTTTATTGTAACTTGTTTGTTTTCAATTGGCAAGAATAATTACGATGCCTTCCAATGTGCGTGCTAAGCTTCTTTGTAATACCACACGAATCGGCAATTTCCTTCAAATAAGAATTCATGCGTTGATTAGTAGGTACAGGAAACAATACATTCTTTTCAATACAGTCAGGATGGTTTGCATATTTATCTATAAGCATCTTTGCTGCTGTTATTAAAGGAATATTACACATATTATTTGTTTTCTGTCTGTTCTTGCGAATCCACAATGAGCCGTTGTTGTCCTTTACCAAATGTTCAGACTTTAGTTGCTCAATATCCGAAAATGCCAATCCCGTGAAACATTGGAACAGGAAAATATCTTTGATTGTACTTAGTCTTTCAATAGAAAAATCCTTTTGAATAATGGAGTTCAATTCTTCCTGTGTCAGGAACTCGATATTAGTTTCCTCAAACTTGAATCGATAAGTCATAAAAGGGTCTTTCTGAATCCAATCATTAGAATACGCTATACGCATAATTTTCTTTACCTGCTTCAATCGCGTAATAGCTGTATTCTGTGCACAATTCTTCTCAGTCTTTAAAAAAGTATTGAATTTCTGAATGAAGGGTAGATCAATATCCTTTAGATTGATATCGGACATCTTATACTCTTTCTTTAAGAATTCCTTCAAATATCTTACTGTACCTTCGAAGCGGATAATTGTCTTTTGAGCATAACCTTTACCTTGTAATTGCTTGATCTCTTTATTATGCTCCTCAAAAACGTCAATAAGGGTTTTATGTTTCTCTTCAACACCACAAAAGCGGTTACATATCTCCTTTGCCGATATTTCGAGGTTATCGGCTTCGAGTTGTCTGTGGATATTCTGGATTTTAGCCCTGACCGTATCAATATACATATTGATCTCGGTAGATAGTTTGTCTTTGGTTTTAAGCTTTCCTTTGGTCTGATCCCAATTTTCTACTAATGCACTTCTTCGGACAAACATTTCACAGAATCGTTTATCTACAGTGATTCTCATGGCGATAGGGGCTTCTCCGTTTGCTTTGATTTTATTCTTTTTGAGAAAGAATAAAACATGGAAGGATTTTTGATTCATTTTACTACTTTTTTTTGTGGTTAAAATTACGTTTAAACCATCAAGTAGCTATGAGGTA
Organism: Dysgonomonas gadei ATCC BAA-286; assembly: GCF_000213555.1. Classification (GTDB taxonomy): domain Bacteria; phylum Bacteroidota; class Bacteroidia; order Bacteroidales; family Dysgonomonadaceae; genus Dysgonomonas; species Dysgonomonas gadei. The sequence goes on along the minus strand of NZ_GL891981.1, from coordinate 281,769 downwards.
AGTTGCTGACAAATAATGACTAATACTCAAAATCGTGGACCATTTTTCTGTCTCTTGCTTGTCCACGATTTAGGCATGTATGTACTGTCGTAAATTGCCCTTTTTTGCCTATTTAGACAAAAGAAAAAACCTTGACTTTCTACTGAAAATCAAGGTTTTACTTCTTTTTGCATCATTTGCTAGTGATCCCGCTGGGGCTCGAACCCAGGACCCCATCATTAAAAGTGATGTGCTCTACCTGCTGAGCTACGGAATCTCCCTGTTGCTTTATTAAAGCGAGTGCAAAGGTAATAGAAAATATTTATTATCCAAATTTATACTTCTAAAAAATGCATTATATAAAAAGGCTTATTACTCTTATCCCCACACGAAACGCCCATAAAACAATCATATACAAACGCTTACAACCAAATGCTCTCATTAACTAAAAAGTCATTTTTTTAGTTTTATTTCCGTTCCTTGACAAGCAAAAATTGATTTTGAAAAATCATTCGGAATACCCCGTTAAAAGAATCTGAATTATCCTTTTTTCTTTATAACCAGATTTATTGTCCTCAGCATATAGGAAGGATGCCTGATTTAGCGGATGGAACATAAAAACTCATAAATCGGTAATTCTCTCTACTATACAAAGATATATTTTACTAACTTTGTTTAAAGTCCTTTACTATAGATGAAAAGAATACTTTCCCTCGTTATACTATTATTTTGTATTAGTGCTGTTTTTCCAAAAATATCACAGGATACAACACTTATTTCCCTGTATAAATTAGTAGAGCATAAAGAGCTTTACATGACAGAGAAAGAAGAAGGAATATCTGAAATAAAAAAAATGTTCAAAACACCCAATATTACACCGGAGCAGCGATATGACATTAACCTTAAACTCTATAATGAATATAAAACTTACATATCAGATTCTGCAATTTATTATGCCAGAGAAAATACTGTGATAGCAGAAAAGCTAAATAATCCAGCTTGGGCATACGAATCTCAATTGGATTTAGTATCACTATATATCGTTGCGGGAATGTACATAGAAGCAATCGATATTCTTAAATCAATAAATAACAAGAATCTTTCCGACTGGCTATTGATAAAATATTACGATTGCTATAAACAATTATACAACTATTATTCAAATAATAACCCTTATACTCGCATATATATAGAAAAAAGCAAATTATATAGGGATTCTTTACTCAATGTTCTGGATGAAAAGTCCAATCACTATAAAATAGTATATGCTGAAAAACTATACGACGAGAATAAGTTGCTAGAAGCCAGACAGATTCTACAGAATCTTTTAAACCGGACAGAATCCGACACTCATGAAAAAGCCGTGCTTGCATATGCGCTTGCAAACATTTACAAAAAAGAAGGAAGCATCGGTTTACAAAAACACTATTATGCTATATCCGCTATCTGTGATATAAAAAATGCGATCAAAGAGAATGCATCCATGCAGGCCTTGGCTTCAGTCCTATATGAAACAGGTGAAGTAGAAAGAGCTTATGATTGCATAAAATCGTCGATGGAAGATGCAATGTTCTGCAATGCACGGTTGAGAACATATGAAGTATCTCAGATATTCCCGATTATAGACTCTGCCTATCAGGAGAATGTAAACAAACAAAAGTCTGAACTACAACTATTCCTCATTCTTGTCAGTATATTATCCATATTTCTGATTATAGCAATAATATATGTGTACAGGCAAATGAAGAGAGTTGCCCGTATACGCAAGGAACTTTATCACACTAACGTAAAACTGAATGGGCTCAACACTGATCTACAATCAACTATTAATCAACTAAATGACGTCAACAAGGAGCTCTCTGATGTAAATAATGAACTATCAGAAGCAAATCAAATCAAAGAAGCATATATAGGACATTTCCTTGATTTATGCTCGACATACATTAATAAACTCGAAAAGTATCAGAATACACTCAATAAAAAAGCGGTGGAGAAGAAGTTGGATGAACTATACAAGATATTAAAATCCAGAGAGATGATTGACAATGAATTGAAAGAGCTTTATGAAAACTTTGACAATATATTTTTACATTTATACCCTAACTTTGTTGAGGAATTTAACTCCCTATTGGTGAGAGACGGACAATTTATACTAAAACCAAACGAACTATTAAACGTAGAACTTCGTATATTTGCATTAATAAGACTGGGAATAACCGACAGTTCCAAAATTGCAAGTTTTTTACACTATTCTGCAAATACCATTTACAGCTATCGCACCAGAGTTCGGAATAAAGCCGCCGTACCCCGCGAAGAATTTGAATCTATGGTAATGAAAATAGGCATAATAAAGAAGAATTAAGGCATACCACATCCATATTTTTCAACACCTTCAAAGCATTTAAATATCTGTAATTTAAATATTTAACAATTTACGTTATCTATATTTTATCCATGTGGATTTTCTTTACTTAATAACTGCTTATATTTTTGCTTGTAAGAGGTTAGGTCCATTTTCAGTCTCCAAAACTGAAGAAACTATGTTAACCATAAACAAGAAAAATTCATAAATCGTATAGACCATGAGAAAAGATCAAAAAAAGAAATGGGCATATGTGAGTAGAATAGGTTTACTTATTCTGACTTTACTTTTTACACTTCACTTATCTGCTCAAAACAAAAGAACAATTACAGGAACAATCCTCGATGAAAAAGGAGAAAGTATCATAGGGGCATCCGTTGCAGTAAAAGGTACCGCCAATGGCACTATTACGGATATCGATGGTAAATTCTCTCTCGATGTAAATGAGAATGACATTCTGGCCATAACTTATGTAGGGTTCTTAGCACAGGAAATTCCGGTAACTGGCAAATCCAACCTGCAAATCGCCCTGAAAGAAAATGCGGAGATGCTGGACGAAATTGTAGTAGTAGGTTATGGCGTAATGAGAAAAAGAGACTTAACCGGAGCAGTTTCTTCCATCGATTCAAAATCGATGCAGGATAAACCCGTCGCCAATATCGGAGAAGCCTTGCAGGGAAGGGCTTCCGGTGTTCAGATCATAAATTCAGGTGCACCGGGCAGTAATGTTTCTATCCGTATAAGGGGAATAAGTACAATTAATAACAGTGAACCGTTATTAGTAATAGATGGCGTACCGACAGACCTTTCTTTAAACGCTCTCAATATGGACGATGTGCAAACAGTCGATGTATTAAAAGATGCTTCGGCTACAGCTATTTACGGATCAAGAGGTGCAAATGGGGTCGTTATTATTACAACCAAAAAAGGAAAATCCGGTGATGGTGTTGTATCATTCAGCGCCAATTGGGGTATACAGAATGCAACCAGCATGCCCGATATGCTAAATGCAAGTCAATTTGCGTCTTACCACAATGACATGATCGCAAATTATAGCGGGACGGAAAACCTGATGCAAAGACCCGATTTTGCTGATCCGACAACATTGGGAAAAGGAACAGACTGGATGGACGAATTGTTCCGGACAAGTACGATCCAGAATTACTCCGTATCTTATTCCGGCGGTACAGATAAGAGTAATTATTATGTATCAGCAGGTATTCTGGATCAGGAGGGGATTGTTACTGATACTTCTTATAAGCGGTATACCGTACAATTCAATGGGGAATCGAAAGTAAAACCCTGGCTTAAATTGGGCAATAATGTTACATTAAGCCATGATGCCAAAAAGCAGGGAAGCTACAGTATTCGCGATGCGATGGCCGCACAACCTACACAACCGGTTTACAATGAAGACGGAACTTATTCCGGCCCGGGCAATCCAGCATATTGGTATGGAGATATTAAGAATCCGTTAGGGAATGCAAAAGTCAACAGCCAAACTACCAAAGGCTATAATTTGCTGGGAAATATTTTTGCCGAGATCAATTTCTTCGATAAAGTTACTTTCAAAACGCTGGGTGGTATAGATTTTAAGTTCTGGGACAAGGAAAACTTTAGCCCTAAATACGATTGGAAACCGATTTCCCAACCTGAATCATACCGCTACGAAGAATCTAACAAAAGCCTCACTTACCTTTGGGATAATACCCTTACCTATATAGATACCTTCAACGAAAATCACCATCTGAATGTGATGATCGGCTCGAGTGCCCAAAACAATGTATACAATAAAATGAATGCCAGCGTACAAGGTTTTCTGAGCGACAAGAATAACCAGTTATCTAACGGTTTGAACCAACCGACAGTCGGCGGAACGAAGAATGACTGGGCGCTGCTTTCATTTATGGGCCGTGTAAACTATAACTATACTGATAAATATTTGCTGACATTAACCGTTCGTCGCGATGGCTCTTCTCGTTTCTCAAAAGACAATCGCTGGGGAACCTTCCCTTCCGTTGCAGCAGCATGGCGTCTATCGGAAGAAGCCTTTTATCAGAAGAACAAATGGGTAAACGATATAAAGGTAAGAGCTGGTTACGGAGTTACGGGAAATCAATGGGGTATAAATGAGTACGCCTATTTTACTAAACTAAAAACAGGACAATATGTATTTAACGGAACGCCTGTATCGACACTGTATCCGCTTGTAATGCCAAATCCGGATGTTAAATGGGAGACCGTAAAGCAATGGAATGCAGGGATTGACCTTTCACTGATCGACCAGCGTATTAATTTGTCATTAGACGGATATATTAAAAACACGACCGATATGCTGGTACCGATGGCGGTACCTATCACAACAGGATATTCGGATATCTATGTACCAAGTATTAATGCCGGAAAAGTGCGGAATACAGGATGGGAATTAACCATATCTTCCCGGAATCTGACGGGAGAACTGGAATGGAACACAGATTTGAATGTCTCTTACAATAAAAATAAAGTCATCAGCATGAATGAAGGTGTACCTCTATTTACCGGAGATGATATCAATATGACGAAAGTATTGGTAAATGCAGAAGGCAATCCAATCAATTCATTCTATGGCTATGTAACAAATGGTTTATTCCAGAACTGGGATCAGGTCAACAACGCCTCCATACAAGTTCCGGGAGGAACAGCACCGGGGGACATCCGCTTCAGTGATCTGGACAATAATGGGGTCATAAATGATAATGACCGTACATACATAGGTAATCCGACTCCGGAATGGTCATTCTCGATGAATAACAGTTTTGCTTACAAAAGCTTCGATTTGCAAATATTCCTGCAGGGAGTAGCCGGTAATGATATTTACAATGCAAACCGTATCTGGCAGGAAGGAATGGCAGTACCTCAAAACCAAACAGCTAAAGTATTGGACAGATGGACAGGGGAAGGAACCAGCAATTCAGTACCAAGGGCTGTATACAGCGACCCGAATAAGAATGCACGCCATTCCAGCCGGTTTGTTGAAGATGGTTCTTATCTAAGAATAAAAAACCTGACATTAGGGTATACACTACCTCAAGCAATCTCAAAGAAAGCCTATTTACAAACAGTACGCATGTACATGTCATGCCAGAATCTCTATACCATGACAAAATATTCAGGATTCGATCCGGAAGTTGGAGCTAATGGTATAGACCTAAGTACATATCCGCTTACACGTACGATCAGCTTTGGAGTAAATGTCAAATTCTAAGGTTATAAATTTAATATTAAAGAAGAGAAAATCATGAAAAAAATAATATATACAGGTCTTATAATGTTAGCATCTTTACTGGTCTCCTGTTCGGATTTCCTTGATAAAGAACCTTATGAAGACCCTAGCGCAGAAGTATTGAGCGACAAAGAATCTGCCATCGCTTTAGTAAACGGGGCATATCAACCCCTCCAACGTCCTAAGCTCTATAATATGCGTATCTGGACACTCGATATTATTGCAGGCAACAGTGAAGTGGGTGCAGGAGGCGGTACGGATGGGATAGAGACTGTCGATATAGCCAATTTCGTGACTACTACCGACAATGCTGCAGCTTTGGATATCTGGCGTGGCCCCAATCCCGGTATCTTGTATTGTAATACGGTTTTAGAAAGTATTCCTTCTATGGATATCGATCAGGCTTTAAAAAACAGATGTATAGGGGAAGCAAAATTCCTGAGGGCACATTATTATTTCATTCTGGTACAACTATTTGGAAATGTGCCTCTAACAACTACTACTCCTAAACCGGGTGATAATCTCAAGCCAACCCGTACAGACAAGATGACCATTTACAACGAAGTAATCATTCCTGACCTGAAAGAAGCCATAGAGCTTTTACCTCCACGCGAAGAGTATTCGGGTAGTGACATAGGCCGTGCTTCCAAAGGAGCAGCCGCAGGTATGCTGGCTAAAGTTTACCTTACATTGGGGATGTATGATGAAAGCCTCAAAATGTGCAACATGGTGGAAAGCCTTGGTTATACATTAAATCCTGATTATAGCGATTGTTTCGGCGGTGAAGCCAAAAATAAGAATACATCGGAGTCACTTTTCGAAGTTCAATATTACGGGCTGACAAAAGCTGGTTTCTGGGATGATGAAAATCAGGCAAACTGGCTCAGCACCTATATGGGGCCACGAAATTCAGGATGGGTAGGAGGAGCCTACGGATGGAATCAGCCTACACAGGAATTTGTAGACCAATATGAGAATAATGATTTACGAAAAGACAAAACAATCCTGTATGAAGGATGTCCGTCTTTCGATAGTAAGACCTATAAGTCCAATATGTCAAATACAGGTTATAATGTTCGTAAGTTTTTGGTTCCGCTATCAATCTCAGCCGATTATAATACAAACTCGGCAAGTATCATCGTATTGCGCTACGCTGATGTATTACTGATGAAAGCCGAGGCCCTGAACGAATTAGGGCAAACATCTGATGCCGAAGAGCCGCTTTATCAGGTGAGAAAAAGAGCAGGATTAACCAACCGTGACGATGTGGAAGGGCTGACTCAGGACCAGATGCGCGACAAAATCAGACAGGAACGCCGTATAGAATTGGCATTCGAGGGACATCGCTGGTTCGACATGATACGTTGGGATAATGGGCAATATGCTCTTGATTTCCTGCATTCCATTGGTAAAATAAATGCTTCACAAAAGCACTTGCTCTTTCCGATTCCACAAAAAGAAATAGACACAAATCCAAATCTGAAACAAAATACAGGATATTAATTTTTAAATACCGACTATCATGAAATTATATAAAATAATATCATTACTTACACTATTATTTCTTTTATGGTCGTGCACCGACGAGGATAATACGGAATATAATAAAGGAGACCAGCCATTGGAGATAAGCGCGTCAAAGGAAACTGTAGAACTGGATGCATTGAATCCTTCATCGGAAGCTATAAAATTCATCTGGACATCGGGAACAAACAACGGGACCGGACTGGCAATAGAATATGTTTTCCAGATGGACAAACAGGATGGTAATTTCGAGAACGGGATATCCATAGACATGGGACGCAACGTGTATGAGAAATCGTACAAGAATGAGGAACTTAATGATCTGCTTATTGATAAATTCGGCATAACGCCAGCTTCGGAAACAATATTCCAATACAGAATTATCGCCAAAGTGGCTTCTGAAAATCTTGAATCTCAGACTTCTCCTGTTCAGACCATAAATATCAAGACTCATAAGCCTATTACGAAAACATTGTACCTCATAGGAGATGCTACACCGAATGGATGGAGCGCCGACGATGCTACCGAAATGAAGCCGATAACAAACACTCCGAAAGCATTTTCGTGGACAGGTGCGCTTTCTGCCGGAGAATTCAAACTCATAGCAACACAAGGGGAATTCTTACCTTCTTATAATAGAGGAGAAAATGACACTAAGCTTGTACTCCGTGAATCAGATTCAGATCCGGACGAAAAGTTTGTAATTACAGAAGGAGGTACCTATACTGTCAAAGTGAACCTGATATCGATGGCTATCAGTATTACAAAAGGAGAAGGCCCTGAATTTAGCGAACTATGGTTTGTAGGTAATCCTACCGGATGGAATTTCAATCCGATGACTGTAGATCTGCTCGATCCGTTTGTATTCCATTACAATGACGATCTATCGGCAGGAGGAGAATTCAAAATAGGAACTGCCGCAGGAAACTGGGATGCTGTATTTTTCCGTCCTGCTATTAATGAACAACCGGAAGGGACTAACCTCGATGTAGACAAATGGGCGGGTGATCCTGACAATAAATGGAAAATCACAGGAGGTGTTTACAAGATTAAACTCGATACCCGGGATATGAAGATAGATATTGTGCCATTCACTCCTTTTGCCATGATTTATCTGGTAGGAGATGCTTCGCCTAACGGCTGGAATATTGGCAGTGCGACACCGATGACCGCAACGGGCAATCCATATGTATTCACCTGGACCGGGACATTAAATGCCGGAGAATTGAAATTCACACTGGATAAGCAGGACGACTGGAACGGTGCCTGGTTCATTGCCGGGGAAGCCGATAAAAACCCGACAGGAGATGTAGAGCAAATAATATACAATTATCCGGGAGCAGGTGTAGATTATAAATGGAAAATCACACAATCAGGTACATATACAATTGAACTGAATCAATTGAAAGAAACTATTATAATCAAAAAACAATAATTAAAATATAAGGAGTATCTTCTCCGGGGACACTCCTGCTTAAAAATATTATTATGAAGAAAATTTATGTATATCTAATATTCTGTCTGACAATCTCTTTGTGGAGTTGCGAAGATTATTATGATACGGATAATGATCCCGTAGTATATGGTGTGACTTATTTCAAAGCAGATTTACATACGGATAAAGCTTCGTACAAGCCGGGTGAGACAGTCCGCTTTACCCTCAAAGAAAAGCCGTCAGGCAATGTAAAAGTGAGATATTCCCACTTGGGCAAAGTGATTTCGGAAGAACCCCTGTCATCTGCCACGTGGGACTGGACTGCACCCTCCGACGACTACAAAGGGTATATGGTAGATATATATGAAGTAACTGGTAATGCAGAAAAGATACACCAGAGTATTGCTGTCGATGTGTCATCGGACTGGAAGAAGTTCCCTCGCTATGGTTTTCTTTCCTCATATGGCAAGCTATCCGAAAATGAAATAGAAAATAACATCGAAGCCCTTAACCGTTATCATATCAACGGCATTCAATTCTACGACTGGATGTATGACCACCAACGTCCATTAGCCGGAACGGTCGACAATCCGTCCCCATCATGGGCAGACCTTATCGGCAGAACTAATTACCTGTCCACAGTCAAAGGATATATCAATGCTGCCCACAATAAAGGGATGAAAGCCATGTTTTACAATCTTGCTTTCGGAGCTTTGAACAATGCGGCGGCAGATGGCGTAAAAGAAGAATGGTATCTTTTCAAAGACCAGAATCATACCGAAAAAGACAATCATCACCTCGACGCTCCTTTCCGCAGTAGCATTTATCTGACAAATCCGGGGAATAAGGAATGGCAGGATTATATTGCAGGAAGGCATGGTGATGTCTATAAGGTTTTCGATTTTGACGGCTATCATATCGACCAGTTGGGAAACAGGGGAACAGTCTATGACTATACAGGAAATGCCGTTAAGCTCGAGGAGGCTTATAAACCTTTTATCTCGGCGATGAAACAAGCCGATCCGGACAAGCGACTGGTTATGAATGCAGTTTCTCAATACGGTCAGCAAAAGAGCATTGCAAGATCAGACGTTGATTTCCTATACACGGAAGTCTGGGACGAATCTAAAACTTTTGACCAATTGGCTCAGGTTATACTCGATAATAATAGTTATAGCGGGAATGAAAAGGCGACTGTTCTGGCTGCATATATGAATTATGCACGGTCAAACAATTCCGGTTACATCAATACACCCGGTATATTGCTTACCAATGCTGTGATATTCTCTTTTGGTGGCTCGCATCTCGAATTAGGAGAACACTATCTGGCGAATGAATATTTCCCGAATTCTAATTTGCAGATGAAATCCGAAACAAAGGAATCCCTGACTCACTATTACGATTTCCTTGTTGCATACCAGAACATCTTACGCGACGGAGGCACTTTTTCTCCAATAAACGTACAATCGGTCGGCGGAAACCTTTCATTCGAAAACTGGCCTGCGTCGCAAGGTAATATAGCTGTGGTGGGAAAGAAATTCACTGATAAAGATGTGGTTCATCTGATAAACTTTTCACAGGCTAATTCTATGGAATGGAGAGATACGAACGGCACACAAAAAGAACCGTCGCCAGTTGCCGGTATACAAGTAAAAGTGACCGCATCCAAAGCTGTTTCGAAGGTATGGATTGCCTCTCCCGACATCAATGGAGGAGTTGCGATCAACACTGAATTTTCTCAATCGGGCAATGAGGTTTTGCTGACACTCCCTTCGCTTAAATACTGGGATATGCTGGTACTTGAATATTAATTAATAAGGTAAAGGTAAGAAGGTTATGATAAAGAAGGTTTGGTTATTTCTAACAGGTTTGATATTTTCTTCGGCAACATTACTTGCCGGAGAATGTATCTCCTATACTAAAAACGGGAATCAGGTTATTTTCAATTGCAAAGACGGGTCGAAGATGTCTCTGACGATAAACAGCAACTCCGTCATTAAAGTCTGGTTTGACCAATCAGGGAAATTTCTAAGAAGCAATGAATCATTTGCTGTAATAAATGAAAACCTCGAGGATATCGGAGAAATCAATGTGAATGACGAACCCGCATGTTATGAAATATTTACGTCGAAGCTGCGTATCAGGGTAAATAAAAACCCGATGCAGTTACAGATATTCGATAAATGGCAGAAACTGGTTTTCAGCGATTTTAAAGAGAGAGGGCACGTTGCCGATTCTAAAGCCGTAAAAGCATATAAGGTTTTACGTAACGATGAGCAGTTTTTCGGACTGGGCGAAAAGACAGGCCCCCTGAACCGCCGCGGACGTTCGTATAAGATGTGGAATAGCGACCGCCCCTGCTACAGTGTCACAGAAGACCCTCTGGCAAAAAGCATTCCATTTTTTATGAGCAGTTACCGTTATGGTATATTCTTGGATAATACATACAAGACCGAGTTCAAATTCGGTACTGAATCAGATGAATACTACTCATTTGAAGCACCGGACGGGGCATTTGTTTATTATTTCATATTCGGAAAAGATTATAAAGATATCCAACAGCAATATATCGACCTGACAGGTAAACCCATCATGCCTCCTAAATGGGCTTTGGGTTTCGCTCAGAGCCGGGGGTTATATACCAAAGAGGCTCAGGCATTGGACATAGCGGCTGAATTCCGTAAACGTCAGATCCCTTGTGATATAATTTATCAGGATATAGGCTGGACACAATATTTACAGGATTTTGAGTGGCGCAAAGGAAACTATACAAACCCAAAGGGGATGCTGGAATCATTGAAAGGACAAGGTTTCAAGATGATCGTCTCACAAGACCCTGTTGTATCACAGGCGAATGAAATACAATGGAAAGAAGCTGATAAATCAGGCTATTTCGTAAAAGATGTCCGTAATGGAAAATCGTATGATATGCCGTGGCCCTGGGGAGGAAACTGCGGTGTGGTAGATTTCACTATTCCCGAAGTTGCCGATTGGTGGGGCAAATATCAGCAAAAGCCAATAGATGACGGAATAAGCGGATTCTGGACTGATATGGGTGAGCCAGCATGGAGCAATGAAGAAGACATAGACCGCCTGAATATGAAACATCATATAGGCATGCACGATGAGATACATAATGTATATGGTCTGACATGGGATAAGGTTGTAAAAGAACAGTTTGACAAACGCAATCCGGATAAACGAATCTTCCAGATGACACGTTCGGCCTATGCCGGTTTGCAACGTTACACATTCGGATGGACAAACGATAGCGGTAACGGAAATGATGTACTGGAAGGTTGGGGGCAACTTGAGAATCAGGTAGCAGTAGGAATTTCTGCCGGACTGGGGGGTATTCCGTTCTGGACTACAGATATATCAGGTTACTGCGGAGATATTACCGACTATAACGCAATGGGTGAACTATATACACGTTGGATGCAGTTCGGTATATTCTGTCCGTTGAGCCGTGCTCACCATGAGGGAGATAATGCTGTTGAGCCATGGATGTTCGGCGATGTGGTGGAAAAGAACACCAAAGCGGCTATCGAACTGAAATACCAGCTATTCCCCTATCTGTACACATATTCACGTAGGGCCCATGATACAGGCTTACCGATAACAAGAGGCTTATTTATGGAATATCCGAACGATGCAGAAGCTATAAAAACAGATAACCAGTTCATCTTTGGAGAAGAAATACTAGTGGCTCCTGTGCTGAAAAAAGGAGAACGGGTAAAACGTGTTTACTTACCTGATGGGGAATGGATCGACTTCAATGATAAAAAGACAATCTATCTGGGAGGACAAACAGTTGCCTATCGTGCACCGTTGAATACAATCCCTGTATTTGTAAAAAAGGGTTCGATTATCCCGATGATGCCTGTAATGCAGTATATACATGAGAAGAAGGACTACCCTCTGTTTATCCATATTTTCCCTAACTATGAGGATGAAAATGCCAGCTTTGAGCTTTATGAAGATGAGGGTGAAAATCTGGACTATCTGAAAGATATTTATTCAAAGACAGGTTTCGTATGTACAACATTGAGTGACGGATATAAAACTATGATAGAACCAAAAGACAAAGGTTTCCGGCAATCGGAGAAGCGAAATATCGTTCTCAAATATCACCTGGAGGCAAAACCGAACAGCATATCCGCAGATAACAAGGTTGTCAGAAATGTAGAAGAAAATATAATCCTGAATAAACAGGAAACAGATTTTTCTTCAGTAGAATGGTCGTGGAATGAGGCAACGAAAGAATGCTGGGTAAAAGTACCGGATAATAGAAAAACTGTAAATATATCAATCAAATAAAATAATAAGGATGAAGAAAATACTTTTGCTAATAAGCATCTGTTTATTAGGAGGATTAGTTCATGCTCAGGATTTAAAATCTCCTGATGGTAATTTCGTGATGAGATTCTATTTGCAGAAAGGAGGAATTCCCAGCTATCAGCTTGATTACAAAGGAAAACAAATAATAAAGCCAAGTAAATTGGGTCTGGAACTAATGGGCAATACAACCAAAGTTGAATTTGGTGCGGAAATGGATATAAAGTCCGGGACTAATGACCCTCAGACCTCGCTGTATGACAACTTCCGTATAGCGGATACAAAAAGCTCCTCTTTCGATGAAACATGGCAGCCTGTGTGGGGAGAAACTAAAGATATCCGGAATCACTATAATGAATTAGCTGTGACATTGAATCAGGAAGGAACAGACCGTGAAATGATCATCCGTTTCCGCTTGTTCGACGATGGTCTGGGATTTCGTTATGAATTTTCTCAACAAAAGAATCTGATCTATTTTGTTATTAAAGAAGAACGTACCCAGTTTGCCATGACGGGCGACCATACGGCTTATTGGATACCGGGCGATTATGATACACAAGAATATGATTATACGACTTCCCGTCTTTCAGAAGTCAGAGGCCTAATGAAAAATGCGATTACACCGAATGCTTCACAAACACCGTTTTCTCCGACAGGAGTACAGACTTCCCTGATGATGAAAACCGATGACGGCTTATATATCAACCTGCACGAGGCTGCGCTTATCAACTATGCTTGCATGCACCTTAATCTGGATGATAAAAACTTTGTTTTCGAATCGTGGCTGACACCGGATGCGAATGGATCGAAAGGACATATGCAGGCTCCATGCAGTACACCCTGGCGTACTATTATAGCAAGTGATGATGCACGGGACATTCCGGCATCGAATATGACCCTGAACCTCAACGAACCGTGTAAGATTGAAGATACGTCATGGATCAGACCAGTGAAGTATGTTGGCGTTTGGTGGGAAATGATAACCGGAAAAAGTGAATGGTCTTATACTTACGACCTGCCAAGTGTACAACTTGGGATTACAGATTATTCCAAAGTAAAACCTCATGGCCGTCATGGTGCTACAACCGGGAATGTGAAAAAATATATCGATTTTGCCGCAGAGCATGGCTTTGACGCCGTATTGGTAGAAGGATGGAATACCGGTTGGGAAGACTGGTTCGGAAATTCAAAAGATTATGTTTTTGACTTTCTTACACCTTATCCCGACTTTGACCTTGAAGCGATTCGCGACTATGCAAAAAGCAAGGGAGTAAAAATGATGATGCATCATGAAACTTCCGGCTCTATCCGTAATTATGAACGCCACCTGGATGCAGCATATAAATTCATGAATGATAATGATTACACTTCAGTCAAATCAGGCTATGTAGGAAATATGATACCGCGTGGTGAGTTTCATTACAGCCAGTGGCTAAACAATCATTATCAGCATGCTATAGAAAAAGCGGCAGAACATAAGATCATGGTAAATGCCCACGAAGCCACCCGTCCTACCGGAATTAGCCGTACATGGCCCAACCTTATAGGGAACGAGTCTGCACGGGGCACAGAATACCAGGCTTTTGGAGGCAGCAAACCGAACCATGTGACCGTACTTCCGTTTACCCGCCTGATCGGTGGCCCTATGGATTATACTCCGGGTATTTTCGAAATGGATATCGAAAAGATTAACCCCAACAATAAATCACATGTAAACAGCACATTAGCGAATCAATTAGCATTATACGTAACAATGTACAGTCCTTTGCAAATGGCCGCCGATTTTCCGGAACACTATGAGAAGTTTATGGATGCCTTCCGGTTTATCAAAGATGTAGCTCTTGACTGGGACAACAGTAAATATCTGGAAGCTGAACCGGGAGAATATATAACGGTCGCCCGTAAAGCCAAAGGAAAAGATAACTGGTTTGTAGGGAATGTAGCCGGGGAAAAAGGATTTACATCTAATATCGGCTTTGATTTTCTGGATGCGAATAAACAATACATAGCTACTATATACTCAGATGCAAAGGAGGCTCATTATAAAACTAATCCGCAGGCATATGAAATAAGAAAAGTTATCGTAAATAATAAATCCAGATTAAAACAACTTTCAGCTCCGGGCGGAGGGTATGCGATTAGTATAATACCGGTTACAGATAAAAATGAAACTAAAGGACTGAAAAAATTATAGGAAACCGTTCTTTATAGATACGGGAAACTTTTTAATATTCCCCTAATACCGTTTAAATAAATATTTATACGGTATTAGGGGCTTTTTATGACTAAATTTTATTCCTATTATTCAGAATTAATCTCTTATAAGGCATACCGAAATCTAATCTTTTAGTAAAAAGTTTATCTATGTATTTTGAAGTATACTAGTTATCAGTTTACTAGTTTACAAGAAAAAGAGTTCTTTGAAAGAATTAATTAGCAGATTTGAAACATCGTTCAACGGAACAAAGTGTAGTAAAAATAGCATATTAGCAAATGAGTGAAATAGTGTAACCTTTGTTACCTTATCAAAGTAGTAAGTATTGAGTAATAAGTTGAAAGTTATATGAGATACAAGTAAACAAGACACGAGATACAAGTTGCTGACTGATGACTGTTCACTGTAAAGCCACTTATGCGATAGCCTAAGCTAACGGCGAATAGCTATCAGCTAAAAGCTGAAACATGTGTTACCTTTGTTACTTTTTTATAGTTACAAGTTACTTCGCCCTTTGGGCAGTTACAAGTTACGAGAAAAGCATTGTTAACTGATGACTGTTAACTGAAAAGTTACTTTCTATATAGTGTTCTTTGTGTAAATCTTTGTGCCCCTTGTGGTAAAGAGTTTTACCACTAAGTACACGAAGGGAGGCACAAAGGGCACAAAGGCTAAAAAACTGTTACTTTTGTTACCTTTTTTAAGAGTTATGGGTTGGCTGGCGTCCTGTTTTGTTTCACGCAAAGCCACTAAAGCGCAAAGTTTTTACATCTTACGGGTTGATGACTGATAACTGCAAAAACTGTTACCTCTGTTACTTTTTAACAGCACATAGTTAATGAACGCAAAACATACAAGATGAAAATAGTAAAAAAAGTGTCAGAAGTGTCAGGTTTTAACTAAACACAGTTAGAGCCTGTTTAAATTTTACCAAAACATTTTGTTATAGTTGTTTTTCGTTCATTTTCAACCTCTTTTTGCCTAATTTATCCTTTCACTCAGCTCCAATAGCCCGCTATTATCGCTTCGCGGAAGAATAAATTAACCTAAAAACAGACCTGAAAATTAGAACGAATAAAATCTAAACAGGCTCTTAACAAAAGTGAATATGGCGATGAGTGATGAATTATGAGTGATGGGATAGACTTTGTGCCTTAACATTTTTGCGAGAAACTCATTGTTAACTGATGGCTGTTCTCTAAAAAGTTGCCAATTTTCGTGTATTTATCCAAAATCTCTTTAGTGTAACAAATGTGACAGATTATTTGTTATTATCATAATACCTTCACATTGTCAAATTAAAAACAATAAAGAAGATGAATAATATATTTGAAAAAGGAACAGTCTTAAACTTAGCCCAACTCGTCGATTATTCTGACGGAGGAGTTATCAGCAAGCAAGTACTAAAAAGCAATGCTGGAAATATTACCCTGTTTTCTTTCGATAAAGGTCAGGGGTTGAGCGAACACACAGCACCATTTGATGCAATGGTACAAGTACTCGACGGTGAAGTAGAAATCAGAATAGGTGGCAATCCTGTATTGCTCAAACAAGGGGAAACCATCATTATGCCTGCCAACATTTCCCATGCCTTATTTGCTGTAGAAAGGTTCAAGATGTTATTAACCATGATAAGAGGATAACCATGAGTGAAGTAATAAATAATTCGCAGAAAAGGAAAGAGTTGCTCAAGCATCTGATCCTTCAGTTACATAATAATGAAGCTCCCGAAATAGTCCGGAAACGGTTAGTTGAACTATTGCGTTCTGTTCCCTATAACGAAGTAGTGGAAGTAGAACAGGAACTTATATCCGAAGGCTTACCCGAAGAAGAAGTCCTGCGCTTTTGCGATATACACACTGCTGTGCTGGACGGAAGTATAGATACATCAGCAGCAAAAACAGTACAGCCGGGACATCCGGTAGATACATTCAAGCGGGAGAATCGGGCACTGGAAGAATATATCCAAAAGGCAAAAGTTCTGTTTGACAAAGGTAATAAGCTGAAAGATGAAGAAGTGAAAGAATATCTTTTACAACTCAAAGGTGTCTTTAATAACTTGTCGGATGTAGATAAACATTACAAACGGAAGGAATACCTCCTATTCCCATTTCTGGAAAAAGCGGGTATTACAGGGCCTCCGAAAGTAATGTGGGGAAAACATGATGAAACCCGTGAATTGCTAAAGGCGGCCCATGAGGCTCTCCTGGCAAAGGATGTTTCTGCCGGGGAAGTCACTACCCTGATCCTGCTGGTTCTTTTGCCTGCTATCGACGCCCTCGAGGGTATGATAATGAAGGAAGAGGAGATATTGTTGCCAATGTGTCTTGATACACTCACAGATAAAGACTGGTACCAGATATACAAGGAAACTCCACAATTCGGGTTCAGTCTGTACGATCCGCAAACGGAATGGACTCCTGAATCAGTAGAAGTGGGGGAACTTACTTATAAAGAAGGAGATGCTATACATCTCTCGTCGGGCAACTTTACAACAAAAGAACTGGAAACAATATTCAAAACATTACCTATCGATGTCACTTTTGTGGATAAAGATGATAAAGTGAAATTCTTCTCACACGGAACAAAAAAAGTCTTTGAACGCAATCGCTCGATAATCGGCCGGGATGTACGTCTTTGCCATCCTCCGGGTAGTGTACATATTGTGGAGCAGATAATAAATGATTTTAAAAGCGGGAAAGAAAATGTAGCAGCATTTTGGATCTCTTCGTTTATGGGACGTTTCGTCTATATTGAATATACAGCACTCCGGGGAAATGACGGCGAATATCTGGGAGTGATGGAAGTTACACAGGATATAACGGATTTAAGAAAACTCGAAGGAGACCAGCGTCTGTTATCTTATGGAACAAAGTAACAATGAAAACGGATATCAACCTTCAGACCAAAGTTGCCAGCCTATTGGAATCTTATCCTGAGTTGGAAGATATACTAATGGAATTATCGCCGGTTTTCTCTAAGTTGAAGAATCCTGTATTACGCCGTACCATTGCCAAAGTTACATCATTGCAACAGGCAGCAGGAGTCGCAGGGATTTCCCCGCCCCTGCTAATCCAGAAACTAAGGAAAGCCGCCGGGTTATCGGAAATTGTGATGGATGCAGATACGGATAATATTGAAGATGCAGCCGCACCTTTTTGGTTCGATGAAAGTAAAATAAGTTTCCGGTTCGATGCCCGCCCTGTAATAGAATCCGGCGAGAGTCCCATGCAGGATATTCTGAAACTGTCGTCGAAGTTAGAAGGTGAACAGATATTGCAGATAGTTACTCCATTTAAACCCATACCGATTATTGATATCCTGAAATCGAGAGGCTTTAAAACATGGAGCCGGGAAAATGAACATTTCTTTATAAAAGGATAAGCATTATTTAAGGAAGAGGGTGCGTCGACAGGAAATTGCCACACCCTCTTATTCTTTATCAACAGTCCGGAACCTTATTCGACTCCGCCACCCAGTGCTTTATATAAATTGACAGAATATTGCAACTGCTCAAGTTTGTCATTTACCCGATTCAACTGTGCTGATAAAAGATTCTGTTCTGCATTGAGTACCTCTGTATAATTTGCGTCTCCCGCTTTCAGAAGCTCATTCGTAAAATAAACAGAATTCTGACATGCCTCTATTTGCTTTTCACGAGTTTCATTCTTCTTCAGAGAAGATTCAAATGAAAATAGAATATCTGTAACTTCCTGCCCAGCGCTCAATACCGTTTGTTCGAAGGTCAATAACGCTTCCTGTTGCTGTGCTTTCGCTATTTTAAGATTACCGGTCAGCTGTTTCTTTGCAAAAATGGGTTGCGTCAAGCCTCCGATTATACTTGCAAAGATATTCTCCGGTTTGAAAAAGTTTGACAAAGTATTGTTTGTTCCAAACCCAATTGTACCGGAACTCAGGGTTATAGATGGATAAAAACTGGCCTGAGCCGCATTTGTCAGTTCAAATGCCGACCGGAAAGATAATTCCGCTTGTTGCACATCCGGACGTTTTGCCAGCATCTGAGCAGGAACACCATATTCAAGCTGAAGAGGATACTGTTGCGAATGGATTGCCGAACGAGTTATAGTCCCCGGCTTACGACCAAGTAAAGTACAAATTGAATTCTCCAGTTCCCTTATTTGACTTTCTAAATCAGGAACGCTGGTTTGAGTACTATACAATAGTGCTTTGCTTTGCTCTACTGCAGCTCCATTTTGTAGTCCGGACTTTTTCAGAGCTTCCATTGTTTCTACATTTTCTTCCAAAAGTTTTATCGTTTCTACAGTTATCGCCAACTTTTCATCTAAGGCCAGTAAGGAATAATATGACGTGGCAATGTTAGCAATCAGAGATGTCTGAATCAAATTCTTGTAAGCGTAGCTACTCAAAAATTGGGCATATTTAGCTTTCGATTGCCTGTTAAGCTTTCCCCAGATATCTAATTCCCAACTGGCAGATACTCCCAGCGTATAGTCTGTGGAATGATAACGTAGCACGTCTTTCCCATTCTGTCCATTACTGCTACGAGAGTGATTTACCTGTCCTACAAGAGATACATCCGGAAAATATGCCGCCTTGGCCATACCCAGGCTAGCTTCGGCCTGTTGAATGCGGGTATAGGCTATTTGTAAGTCGAAATTATTCTGGATGCCTTCATCAATTAAAGTAACGAGATAGGTATCGGTGAAATATTCTTTCCATGGCTTATTGGCTATGGTAGTAGTATCGGATGATGTCATTTCACCATATAGATTTTTAGAATCCGGTTGGGGTGTTTTGTATTTATTCATCACTCCGCAGGATGGTAATCCTATCAGGGTTATAAGCCCCAATAGAATGATTCCTCTTGTATATTTATTTCTGTTCATAATTATTTTTGATTTTGCTGTGTTATAAATTCATCATTCGAATTTATCATCCCCGACTTACTAACCTTGTCTTGTATAGACTGGAATATGATATAAAGAGACGGGATTATCAATACTCCGATAAGCGTACCTATAAGCATACCTCCGATAGCACTGATACCAATCGAACGGTTACC
The DNA here is from genome assembly GCF_000213555.1 of Dysgonomonas gadei ATCC BAA-286. Lineage (GTDB taxonomy): Bacteria > Bacteroidota > Bacteroidia > Bacteroidales > Dysgonomonadaceae > Dysgonomonas > Dysgonomonas gadei. The sequence continues at coordinate 261,607 of NZ_GL891981.1, read as the reverse complement.
AATTGCGCCCGCACCGGAAGATATTGCCAATGGCAATAAGCCGAATATAAAGGCAAAAGATGTCATCAGAATGGGGCGGAAACGGGCAACTGCTCCATTTACTGCTGCATCGATAATACTCATACCCTGTTGACGGCGTTGTATCGCATATTCTACAATTAATATTGCGTTTTTAGCCAATAATCCGATTAGCATAATCAGAGATATTTGTACATAAATATTATTGGTGATACCCTGACTTAACCCGAATGCCGACAGGAAGATAAATACCCCGGCCAAGCCGACAGGTAATGAAAATATAACCGCCAATGGCAAAATATAGCTTTCATACAATGCTGCTAACAGCAGATAGACAAATATCAAGCACAGTCCGAATATCAGTACGGTCTGGCTACTACTTTCAGCTTCTTCACGTGTCATTCCCGAGAATTCGTAACTATACCCCGAAGGCAGCGCCTGGTCTTTTACTTCTTCAATTGCTTTGATCACATCTCCCGAACTGAATCCTCCCTGATAATTAGGAATAATTGTCAGTTCCATCGAAGAATATAAGTTGAATCGCGTACGGGTCTCCGGTCCTGTAACATCAGTTATAGTAAGAAACTCGGTTACCGGAGCCATTTCTCCACTTGCAGTTTTTACAAATAAGCCATCCAGATCATCCAGTTTCGAACGATATTCGGGTGCTGCCTGCACCATTACTCTGAACTGCTTTCCATACAGGTTGAAATTTGATATATACTGGCTACCAATATATGCCTGTAGCGTTCCCATTACATCACTAAGAGTTATACCCGCATCCTTAATCTTGGGAATATTGGCTTCTAACTGTTTTTGTGGAAAATTAGGATTAAACGTTGTCATAGCCATCATAACCTCTTCCCGCTGATTCATTTTGGCAATAAAATCATTGGTAACATCGTAAAACTTATAAATGTTTCCGCCAGTTCTGTCCTGTAGATTTACCGAAACCCCATTACTCAAACCAAATCCCATGATAGTAGGAGTACCGAAGAACATGAAAGTCGCATTGTTTATCGCTTTTGTTTTCTCCGTCATAATTGCAGCGACTTCATTTGCTGTAATTTTACGATCGTCCCAATGATCCATTTTGATGATAACAGATCCATACGAGCTTCCCATTCCACTCATGAAACTTACCCCGCTGAGGCTACCTATATTTTTCACTTCCGGTATCTCATTTGCCATACCATTGACTATCTGCACTATCGAATCGGTTCTCTCCAGTGATGAGCCGGGAGGAAGGGTTATCATCCCCATTACGGCCCCACTATCTTCCTGTGGTACGAACCCGGTAGGAATTACTTTCATTAAGCCAAATAGTATAACAGAACTTACCAGTATAATACTGACCGTAATCCAACGATGCCCCTTTTTACCTAAAAATATTAGAGATTTCTTATATTTTGAAGTGGTTGCATTGAACCCTATATTAAAGAAATAATAGAATCTTTGTATAAAATTCTTTTTCTTATGGTCTTCGTCATGCGGCTTCAAAAACAGAGCACAAAGTGCCGGACTCAGTGTCAATGCATTTATTGCTGAAATAAAAATAGCAACTGCAAGAGTCAATCCAAATTGCTTATAAAATATACCGCTCGTTCCACCGATAAAGCTGACAGGGATAAATACCGATGACATAACCAGGGTAATAGAAATAATAGCCGGAGCGATTTCACCCATTGCCTTAATGGCCGCTTTTTTCGGATCTTTCTCTCCACTTTCCAGCTCTGCATGCACTGCCTCGACTACGACAATGGCGTCATCTACCACTATACCGATAGCCAGTACCAAAGCAAAGAGAGTAAGCAAGTTGATAGAGAAACCCATTATCCAAAGGAAGAAGAATGTACCTACAATAGCCACAGGAACAGCGATAGCCGGTATAAGTGTAGACCTGAAATCCTGAAGAAATACGAATACGACAAGAAATACGAGCAGGAATGCTTCGAGCAAGGTAGTAATAACCTTACTTATAGATGCATTAAGGAAGTCGCTTACATCCATCAGGTAAGTGATCTTCAATCCCGGAGGTAAATCATTTTGCGCTTTATCCAATTCTGCCTTTACATTTTTTATAACCTCCTGTGCATTCGAGCCTGCCGTCTGGCTGATAGCCATCATAATAGCTGCATTACCATCTGTAGAGGTAGTAACACTATACATTAATGAGCCCAATTCTACTTTGGCTACGTCACTTAGCCGCACTATTTTACCTTCGGAAGAACGGACAATAATATTCTCGAATTCTTCTGTCGAAGATAATCGCCCTGTATATTTCAAAGTATACTGAAACGCCTGATTGCTATTTTCACCCAATTGACCCGGGGCCGCCTCGATATTCTGGTCTTTCAGTGCGCCGATAACTTCGTCGGTCGATATTTTGTATGAAGCCATTACATCCGGTTTCAACCATATGCGCATCGAATAATCATTTGCACCAAATACAGATGCATTACCAACTCCATAAACACGTTTTATCTGAGGAATAATATTAATGTTAGCATAATTCTGCAGGAATTTAGCATCATAATCCGGATTGTCAGATACAAAAGACATCATCAGGATATTACTTGTTTGCTGCTTTCTTACTGTTACCCCGGTCTGCGTTACCTCAGCCGGTAGTATAGATGAAGCCTGATTCACAAGGTTCTGCACATTCACGGTTGCCATGTCAGGATCTGTTCCCTGCTTGAAATAAACAGTTATGCTGGCCGAACCTGTTTCGGCTGATGAGGTCATATAAGTCATCCCCTCAACACCATTAATTGCCTCTTCTAATGGTATAATCACACTGTTCATTATTACATCGGAATTTGCTCCGCTGTATGAAGCTTCTACCTGTACGGTAGGAGGAGCTATATCAGGGTACTGCTCGATAGGCAGCATATTCATTCCGATTATACCTAACACCACGATGATAATGGATATCACGGTGGATAATACAGGACGTTCGATAAATGTTTTTAGCATATTCTTTTATTTTAATAGGTATATGTTCCCTCTACCTCCTGAATTACAGGAGATAAAATCCGGGATTATTATTAATGTTATTTGCTAATTGTTAATTATAAGCTGTCAGGTTTGTTTTGACCGATATCTTCATTCCGTTTCTAAGAGTTGCTACACCATCAGATACTATTTTATCCCCATCTGTCAGTCCACCGGTTACTGCATAGTCCTGCCCGTTGGGCATTGTTTGAACAGATATTATCTGTTGGCTTACAGAGTCACCTTGAAGTCTGAAAACCAACACTTTATCCTGCTGGGAAAATGTCGCCTTCTGAGGTATAACAAAAACATCCTCCAAAACTTTAGGTATAATTATTTTACCACTGGTCCCGCTTCTCAATTTGCCTGACTGGTTAGGAAATTCCGCGCGGAAGTTTGCAGAGCCTGTTGTTATATCTACAGTTCCAGTTATAGTTTCTATACGTCCTTTTGCTTCATATTCCGATCCATCAGACAGAACGAGTGTGACCGGAGGCATATTCTTTATCTTTTCAGATTGAGTAGAACCTTCTACACCATCCAGAAAATCCATCAATTTACGCTCATTCAAAGAAAAATATGCGTAAACATTTCCCGTATTAGCTATTGTTGTTAACGTATTCGAGCTGTTTACCAGACTGCCTGTGCGGTATGGAATCGAACCCACTACCCCATTTACCGGGCTGGTTACTGTTGTCCAGCTTATTGTTGCCTGTGCATTCTTTAGTGTTGCTTCTGCTTGTTGCAGAGTAGCCAAAGCCGTTTCATAAGCATTTTCGTAAGTCAATAACTGTACTTCACTCACAATTCCTTTTTCGGCCAAAGGGCGGTAGCGGTCTACATCCACTTTTGCTGTATTAACCCGTGCCTTCTCACTATTTACAGAGGCTTTGGCAGAAGTTAAGGACTGTTCGGACGCAGGAGAATTGATCTTAAACAACGCCTGACCGGCCTTTACCACTGAGCCTTCATCTACATATATAGCTTCTATATAACCATCCACACGAGGCTTTACTTCTATATCTTCCTGTCCCTTGATCGTTGCAGGATATACAGATTGCATGTTTGCCACCTGCCTGTTCAAAGCTATTACAGGGTATTCCTGAAGAGCTGTTTCCTGATTTGCTTGATTACTGTTGCCGCATGAGGCAAATGCTAACAGAGCTATTGTTCCACTAAAAATCATTTTCGCTTTCATCATCATTTAATTATTTAGTTTGTTTAATTCATTAGAAAGTACTAAGAGTTGGCTGGTAAGATTCTTTTCGTCAATATTGCGGTATATATTATTACAGCATAAAGACATCTTTGTCGACGCCATCGTATACAGCGCTTCTCCCACATCTGTGAATTCAATATATATTACGCGGGTATTTTTTGTCCCCCGCATACGGGTAATTATATTATTCTTCGCCAGATTACGGAGTATAGTAGAAATAGTCATGGGATCAATTCCTGTCTCTTCGGAGAGATCTATTTGTATAATTTCTTTCTTATAATTTCCCAGATAGTAAATTGCAGATAACACTTCATATTGAGGTCCGGTAAGGCCGAATTCATCCAATATCTGTTTCTTGGTTCTCATCCATAATTTAAAGACATGTCCAATTAGTGAATCGACATTCACACCCCTCATATTCATTATTTTAACTTTATCCATTACATTATAAATTGAGATTGTAAGTACACTTATATTTGATTGCAAAATTCGAAAAGGGTTGGAACATCCCAAAAATTATTCAACCAACCACAAAACTATCTGTATCAATATTTTGAAAACATTCAACGACCGGGTTTTATAGATAAAAATCTTAGAAAAAGTCTGTTTATTGAAGATTTCAGTGGTTTGGCTGATAATATCGCCGGGTTGGTTGAATATATTTGCTTTTATATTCGTATTATTATTACATTTAATAAGTTTTTCCAATACTACATATATGAATAAAATATTAAGCTATATACGCTCATCCGCCAAAGCTCGGTCGATTCTTATCTGGTCGGTTATCTATACGGTCGGATTTATACAGAATCTTTGGATAAGTGTTGAATGGTCGCTAAAAGTAGGTACGTTAAACTTTATCTGTATGGTGGCAATATATTATACAACTCACAATATCTTAATTCCCAGATTACTCATAAAAGAAAGGAAAATCCTCTATTTCATCTTTTCGATTATATTGATTGTATTATTTGCCAATATCTGCGCTCGATTTGAATTATATATGCTGAAAGAGTTAGCTATAGAAACAGATCAAGAGTTTAAATTTGTTTTTTCTATTTCAAGGTTTACGACTATTTTTATACTGATATATGCCATTGCCAACATAATTTTCTTTTCCCGGAAAAGTGCTGAAGACGCCCGGTTAAAAGAGAAGCTCTTATCCGAAAAGAAAATGCTGGAGGCACGGGTACTGAAATCCCAGATTAATTCGCATTTTATATTTAATGCGTTGAATAACATATACTCAATGACCTACTTCAAAGATGAATATACATCAGGATATGTGTTGAAACTGGCTCAGATGATGCGTTATGTAATGGAAGATTGTGAAACGGAGCTAACACCTCTATCGAAAGACATTGAGTATATACATAACTTTATTGATTTCCAAAAGCTCAGGTTCGAGAACGATAAGGATATAACTTTTGTATACAAGAACGAAGAAGATACAAATATTTGTGTACCTCCAATGATTTTCCAACCCTTGGTGGAGAACTGCTTCAAACATACGCCTCTAGAAGTTGATAAAAATAGTTTTATTCATATCCTGTTGAAGGTGGAAAAGAAACAAATATACTTCGTTGCCGAAAACAGTCAGCCATTGATCAAAAATAAGCCTCTGGCTAATGGGGGAGGGATAGGGATTGAGAATGTAAAAAGGCGTCTTGATCTTTATTTCGAAAATAGATATTCCCTGGAAATATTCAACAATCTGGATTCGTTTAAAATTGAGTTGTCTATAGATTTTGAATCTTCACCAAATGCAAGTTATGACGGAAACGCTTAAAGTACTCATTGTAGACGATGAATATCATGCCCGCAAGTTATTGTCGGAATATGTTTCAAAATTACCTTTTCTCGAACTGACCGGAACCGGGGCTAATGTATTTGAAGCAATGGATATCTTACGGAAAGAAAAAGTTGACATTTTGTTATCCGATATACAGATGCCGGAAATTACAGGGCTCGAATTTGCACGCAGCCTCAAAAATCCACCTTTTGTGATATTTACAACTGCATATTCGGAATATGCAGTGGAAAGCTACGAACTGGATGTAATCGATTATCTCCTGAAACCGATAGCTTTTCCCCGTTTTTTACAAGCAATAAATAAAGTCGTTGAAAGAAAGGAAATCAATACGTCAAATAGTCCTTTGCTAAGTCAAGCCCGACCTCAGGTACAACCCGAAAAACCGGAAGAAGATAATATTGTAGTAAAAAGCGGATATAAAATCTACAAAATAAATTATCCGGATTTAATATACATAGAAGGGCAAAGAGAGTACGTCACATTCCATACCACCAGACAGAAAATAACCTCTCTGGCTTCTTTAAAAGATCTGGAAAAAAAATTACCATCCAACTTGTTTGTCCGGATACATAAATCTTACATTATATCAGTAAAGCATATAGAGCTGATAGATAAGAATATTCTTCATATAGCCGGTAAAAAATTACCTATTGGCAATAGCTATAAAGAAAGTCTGATGAAACTCTTTTAACTGCATTAATCGTTATGGTTTTTACTATTAGTTTCGTATGAAAGAGTCTCTTGAAATAAAGATATAGAATGACAGTAATATTGAAATTTTGTTTCGTATAAATTATAATTAAAACGCAATAAATATTCCCTCAATTAAATAGCTTTATTGAGACTGAAAATAAGAATATAGTCCAGTTTTTCATAAAGTAAAAAACGTTAAGAAACATCCGTTATATGAATAATTAACGTTACATTCGTGTAGCCTTAAATAATCTTATAGACTCATACAAAGACCAAACAATAATAGAGAAATAAACGTTGTTATAAAAAACATCATCTTAAAAGTGCTATGGAGATATCGGAACTGTATAAAATTTATAAACAATACCCGGAAGTTTCAACAGATACACGCAACAGCCCAAAAGATTCTATTTTCTTTGCACTGAAAGGCGCCAATTTTAATGGAAATGAGTATGCCGAAAAAGCAATAGATTCGGGATGTAGTTATGCTATTGTAGATGAGTCGAAATATGCTACACGCCCCAATATTATATTGGTAGAAGATTGCCTGGATACATTGCAAAAACTGGCAAACCACCACCGTAAACAACTAAAGACTCCGGTGATAGGTATAACAGGAACAAACGGCAAAACAACTACCAAGGAATTAATCACCTCTGTCTTGTCTCAGGAATATAACGTTCTTGCCACTCAGGGTAACCTCAACAATCATATTGGAGTACCATTGACACTGCTTCGTATAAAAAAAGAGCATGAAATAGCTATTATAGAGATGGGAGCCAGCCATGTAGGAGAGATAAAAGTACTTTCTGAAATGGCGATGCCTAATTACGGAGTCATTACCAATATTGGCCATGCCCACATAGAAGGCTTCGGTTCATATGAAAATGTGATCAAAGCCAAAGGCGAATTATACGAATATATCAGGAGTACAAGAGACGGAAAAATCTTTATCGATTATGACAATTCCCTGCTACGGGAAATGTCGGAAGGTATTACATCCATATATTACGGATTGGAAGAAGACTTGTTTATATCCGGAAAGGTATTATCTATAAGGCCATTTCTCGAATTTGAATGGAAATTTGGCACCAGACGCAATAAGGTTAAGACTAATCTTATAGGAGAATACAATTTATCTAACGCATTAGCAGCTATTACTATAGGTAAATATCTGGGTGTAAAAGCCTCTTTAATATGCAAAGCAATTGAAGAATATCAGCCTACAAACAACCGCTCACAGCTAAAAGAAACAGATAGGAATATGCTCATCATAGATGCATATAACGCAAATCCGACAAGTATGCATGCAGCCCTTGAAAACTTTGATCATATGGACGTAAATCACAAAGTACTGATCTTGGGTGATATGAAGGAGTTAGGCCCGGACACGGATCTGGAACATCAGAAAGTAGCCGACTATGTATCCCATCACAATTTTGACAGGGTTATATTCGTAGGAGATAATTTTAGTCGTATTATAACCGATTATCCGCGTTTCAAGGATCTGGACAGTTTAAAGTATTATCTGAAAGAGAACCCTATCGCAGATAGCTATATTTTGCTTAAGGGCTCACGGGGTGTGCAGCTGGAAAGGTGTATAGACGTTCTCTAAATTGTAAATATACGTTTCGAAAAAACACTATAAAAAACAGGATAGTCCTATGGACTATCCTGTTTTTTTTAAATAAATGCTATTGCTTTTATTATTTTGTTGCTTCAATAGATTTCTTGCGGAATTCTTTCAAAGCTTTCTCGATTTCAAGAGATACTTTTCTTGCTCTCTGTCCAGCAGCTTTGTTTCCACTCTCAACCTGTGCAGCTGCATCTTTAGCAAAGTCTGCGAAATCCTTGTGTAATTTTTCTACTAAATTTTTCATTTTACTTCTTTTTTTTAAATTCGTACAAAGATAATTTCTTTAACTAAACAAACAAAAATGCCGGATAGTTTATTTAAACACGCATTAATAGTAAAGTTTTAGCGTTTTTTCTTCCTTTAGATAAAGACTTAAGATATATACTTTATTCAACTTACTTATAAACACGCACATAATCTACAATCATCAGACGGAAGAAGATGATATCATCTATACCTCCAAGTCAGCATCGGTAAACGCCGACAGCAATATTTAATATAAAAAAACAGGGTTACCTTACTAATTTATGATAACCCTATTTCTCAAAAGATTAAATTTACCAATGAATAATTATTTTTATAAGTTAGCGTATTTTGCAGATGTGGAAATGTAGAGTAAACAAATATAGAGCCTTTGCCGAAACTTCATTTACATGATGGTTTCATTTACTTTTCCACCTGTAACATTTATCGTAAAAGAATAATAAATAAGGATTATTCTATATCTCAACAGAATTTATTCCTCATTCTGTGACGGCGGAGAAAGATGTGCAGACAGATACTCTTTTGGAGACATTCCATAGAATTCCCTGAATGAATTAGAGAAATGAGACAGATTAGAAAACCCTATTGCATAGGCTACTTCCGAAATAGTAAGTTTCTTACCTGAGAGCAATGTTGCCGCCTGTCGCAAGCGGATACCTTTTATAAAATCGCGGGCCGACTGGTTTGTCAGTTCTTTCAGTTTGCGATGCATATGTACACGGCTCATTCCTACATTCATAGCCAACATTTCCACATTCAGTTCGGGATTGGGAAGATTTTCGTTTATAATCTTCATGATACGTTGCATAAGTATCTCATCCGAAGACTTCAGTTCTATCTTTTGTATTTTATCCTCGGGCTGCTGTTGTCCGCTAAACTTATTCTTCAGCCGCTCCCTGTTTTCAATCAGATTGGCTATGGTACTCTTCAATAGGTCTGTATTGAAAGGCTTGGAAACGTAAGCATCCGCGCCTATATCCAGACCTTCTATTTTATTTTCGGGAGTCGATTTTGCAGTGAGCAGAATGATCGGTATATGATTTATATTTATATTTTGTTTCACCTTACGTGAAAGTGTTATACCATCCATTTCAGGCATCATCACATCACTGATTATCAGATCGGGTTTTTCCGTCAATATCAGATCGAGAGCCTCTTTTCCATTCTCACTTACAGTAACCCGATATTCAGACGACAGTTCATCCTTGATATACTCACGGATTTCATCTTCATCTTCAACCACAAGAATCCTGTATTTCGTCCGGGGTTTTATTTTTTTATCGCCACCTTCAACATCTATTTTATTCAGCAGTTCATTCGAGACATAGGTCGGAGAAATTCTTTCGGCCGCAACTTTATATTCTTCTCCATCTTCCAGTTCCCTGGCTACCAGATGATCGCTACCCAAAGGTAGCCGTATTATAAAACGAGTACCCGGCATGTCCGGTCTGTTTTCGGCGAAGATGGTTCCATGATGTAACTCCACTAAGGATTTAGAGAGATGCAAGCCTATACCTGTTCCGAAATTAGAATTAGTAAAATCATTGCTTATCTGATAGAAACGTTCAAAAATCTGCTCTATTTTACCCTTATCGATGCCTATACCATTATCCGTTACTGAAATTTCAAAATATCTCCTCAATGCTCCCTTTACATTTTCATCTTGGCCTGTAGATAGATCAATAGTTATATTACCATTATCCGGTGTATATTTAAAAGCATTTGATATTATATTCAGTAAGACTTTATCGAAGTTGTTCAAATCGATCCACACATTCAGCTTATCCACCTCATGCCTGAAATTGAAACTGATATTCTTTCTTTGAGCTGAATACTCAAATGTCATCATCAGGTCGTCTATAAATCCTATAATATCAGTTTCTCTAAAATGCAACTGCATTTGTCCCTTATCCAGTTTACGAACATCCATCAGTTGGTTTATAAGACGAAGAATCCGCAGGCCGTTCCGGTATATCATCACATAAGTCTTTTGCAACTTCTGATCTTTATTTTCCGATAACAACTTTTCCAATGGATTTATAATTAAAGTCATCGGAGTGCGTATTTCATGCGAAATATTAATGAAAAACTGTAGTTTGGCTTCATTTATCTGTTCCAGATGCTGCCGCCTCATTTCCTCCTGACGGTGACGGATACGGGTATAGATATAATTTGCAATAAACAAAATCAACAAGACACTCAACACTGCATAGGCGGCATATGCCCATGGAGACTGATACCACGGAGGTGTAATTATTATTCTTATTGTTTTTACATCCGAATAATTATCATGGTCTTTCGCCCTTAATTTGAAAGTATATGTCCCCGGATTCAGGTTTGTATAGGTAACACGTCCCATACCGGGATAGGAATTAAGCCAGTCCTGACTGATTTCTTCAATCATATATTGATATACAATGCGCTCAGGGTTCGAAAATTCCAGTGCCGAAAATTCTATACTGAATGTATTGTCTGTGTAAGCCAAAGTAAACTGATCTGCATCCATAACCGATGTAGATACAATCTCGTTGCCGCCCGATTTATCTCCCATTTTTATTGCCCGGTTGAATAGAAAGAAATCCGTAATCAACACTTTTAACTCTTTCTTGGCCTCGGTTATATCCTTTGGATAAAAACTGGTGACCCCATAAATACCACCAAAATATATTTTACCGGATGTATCCTCAAACTTTGCTCCACGAGTGAATTCATTACCCTGTAAGCCGTCACCTGTATAATAATTGATGAAGCGGTTTTCGCTGGCAATAAACTTGCTAATACCAAAATAGGTACTTATCCAGATATTACGTTCACTATCTTCCCGTATACCACATATAACATTGTTGGGTAATCCGTCTCTGGTCGAATAGCTTTTGACCGATTGCTCTTTCTTATTAAAGATATTCAATCCGTCGGACGTCCCTATCCAGATATTACCGTCCTTATCTTCAAAGAGGGTATATGCCACTGTATGTGGCAATATTGTATTCTGACTGAGATAATTCAAAAAGGTGTTCTTTTTCGGATTATAGCAACTTACTCCTTTATAATGTGCGATCCAAATCAGCCCTTCACTGTCGAACAGGATATCGTTTATCCAGTCATTACTCAGTTCATCTATAGAAAAGTCATCATTCTCACTTTTCCGCGATTCATAATGAGTCATTTTCCCACTTGCCAGATTCAACCTGAAAAAGCCGGAACCATAGGTACCTATCAACAGGTTCTTCTCGCTGTCTTCGGCGATACAGTATATCTTTTCATTTAGCAATTCCGGAATATATTCACAGTTTCCCGTCTTCCGGTTGAGTTTTGCCAGTCCTTTAGTATATGAGCCCACCCACATATTATTATTGGAATCCTCAAAAATGCTCAGTATGATATTTGAAATGGATGACGGTGAAGAAGTCTGCATAAAGTGAGCAATCCTTTCTCCTTTATTATTAATTCCGTATATTCCTTCATTATCTGTACCTACCCATGTGATGCCTTCCCTGTCTTTATAGATAGACATTACCGAACTGGAACCGATAGGGTTATTCTTTAATGATTTGAATCCGTAATAATCAAACTTCTTCTCCGTACCGGGAATAAATATTATCCCTTTCTGAAAAATACCAAGCCAAAAGTTATTATCCCTGTCCTGAAGAATCGAATGAACTTTCCCTTTCGAAAAATCGAATGGAGCAGAACTGATTTTATAATCTTCAACAATATTCCTCTCCCTGTTGTATAGCTTCAATCCCTGCCCGTCTGTGCCTATATACAATATATTTTCTTTGGTCAGCAGCAAGTCTTTAATCAGTAACTGTGCATTATTGTCGGAACCTATTGCTTCAAATGTCTTTGTCTGCTCATTATACTTATTCAGCCCTCCTGTTAATGTGCCTACAAATATATTACCTTGTTTGTCTTCTGTTATGGATGAAATATTATTGCTACTTATATTAGCAGGGGCAGTAAACGTTTTTATCTGACCTGTAACAGGATTGTAGAGATTCAGCCCGTTATTTTCAGAACCTATCCAAAGATTCCCTTTCGAATCTTCAAAAATCGAGTTCAGATAATTACTAACCAGCAGGTTTGTCAGTTGCAGATTCGCGCGAAATTCTCTTTCTCCTTTCTTGATGAGAAATATCCCTTGACCCGAAGTTGCCACCCAAACATCTCCATTCCGGGTTTCTATCATGCGGGTGATATGAGGCGAAACCAGGTTTCCTTCTTTGTACATTTTTATTTCCCTGAATGAATTCGTCGCCCAGTCATATTTCATCAGGCCATTGATACATCCTACCCAGAAATTACCGGGGCTATCTTCGAATATGGTTCGTACATAATTATTTTTCAGGGAGGTTGAATCTTCGGATGAATGCTTGTAGATATTGAACTTCATTCCGTCGAATTTATTCAATCCGTTTTCGGTCGCAATCCACACAAATCCTTTCTTATCCTGATATACCTGATTAATAAGACTGTTTGATAAGTCTTCGTCAGGGGAATAGAATCTACCTATTTGTGAAAATATATAGGAATTTGCGACAAGGAAAAAAATACATATCAGAACAAATACTTTTATCCTCGTGTTCTTTGTTGTCATGGCTATCCAGATATTAGAAGCAGTATAGATGCAAATATAAAAAAATAATAAGGAATATGTACTTTTCAAAAGCGAATGTAACGTAGAGAAAAGTATATGTTATAGTTAAAAAGCGGATGTTACACAGACGAAATTATATGATACACTTATTCTGCATAAAAAAAATAGATCTTTATAAGTTTGTACTACATAAAATCTAAGCGGATTGACTAATACAGCGCCATACCTTAAATTCTAAATTATTTATATCTATGAAAACTTAGAACTTCCAGAATCGAAAAGAAAATAACCTATTAATAATAGTAAATAATGAATCTTAATCATGAGAAATGCAAGAATTTTTAAGTCTTTGAGACTTTTATTTTTATTTTTTCTTATCCCGACTTTAGCTTTTTCTCAAAACATTTCTGTAAATGGAGTAGTGAAAGATATTGCGGGAGAACCCATTATCGGGGTCAGTGTAGTAGAATCGGGTACCACTAATGGTACTATGACCGATACTGATGGTAAATTTTCCATTTCAGTATCCCCTCAATGTAAACTTACTTTTTCGTTTATCGGATTTGTAATGCAGACGATAAACGTTTCTGGCAGGAATCGTATAGATGTAATACTCGAAGAGGACAACAAGATGCTCGAAGAAGTAGTGGTAATAGGATATGGTACTCAACGAAAAGAAGCTGTGACAGGTTCGGTGGCTTCCATGCAGGGGAATGTAATCCGTCAAATACAGACAGGAAACGTTACTTCTGCCCTTGCAGGACGTGTGGCAGGCGTACAATTGTCGCAGGCAAATTCCAAGCCCGGCGCCGATATGCAAATCCGCATTCGCGGTACTCGCTCGCTTACCGGAGACAACGCACCGCTGGTGGTACTGGACGGAATACCCTTTGGCGGAACGATCGGGGACATTAACCCGAACGACATCAAAAGCATCGACATCCTCAAGGACGCTTCGGCTACTGCTATTTATGGTTCGCGCGGAGCGGGCGGTGTGGTCATCGTTACCACCTATAAAGGAAATATAGGAACCAAACCCAAAGTAACCTATGATGCATATTATGGTGTGAAAACGCTTTATCACCGGTATCCAATGATGAACGGAGATGAACTGTACCAGCTGCGCAAAGATGCAGGAATCTACAAAGACACAGAAGGTAACCCGACAATGGGAACCGATGAAGTACTGGGAACAAATACTGACTGGCAGGATCTGATGTTCAAAAATGGTATAACCACAAATCACTATGTAAGCATTTCGGGAGGAAACGATTCCGGCAGCTACAATGTAGGTACCGGTTATTACAAAGATCAATCCTTGGTTCCGGGACAAGACTACAGCCGTATCAGCCTGCGCGCCACCATCGACCAGAATATTGGCAAATACCTGCGTTTCGGGCTGACTACCAACAACAACTATAACATTACCAACGGACAGAATCTCGGATTGTATAATACGCTGGCTACTTCGCCTTTGATTAATCCGTATAATGCAGATGGCAGTTTGAAGCCTACAATACATTCTTTTATGGATGATTATTGGACTTATACGCGTAATACAGTTGAGAATTTGGGCGATTCGTATGCGGACAATCAACGCGGATTCGGTTCCTATAACTCGCTGTACGGAGAAGTGAAGATTCCGGGAGTAGAAGGTTTGAGCTATCGACTTACTTTGGGTCTGGATTATCGCAGCAACCAAAGGGGACAATATAGAGGGGCAAATGTCTTCAGTGCTACAGCAGCGGCATCTAGCGCTTCTTTGGACAAAAATCAATACTACAAATGGGCTATCGAGCATCTGATTACTTACGAAAAAATGTTTGGAAAGCATCACCTGACATTGAACGGCTTATATGCATCCGAACAAAGCCATTACGACCGCTCATTAGTAAGCGCAACCGATCTTCCGTCCGACCAGTTCCAATATTGGAATATAGGGCGTGCTCCATCCGACAAAATTGTATATAATCCCGACAACCAAGACTTTTGGGAACGCGGATTGCAATCGTATATGGCCCGCGTAATGTACGACTACGATTCACGCTATATGTTGCTAGCCTCTATGCGCTGGGACGGCTCGTCCGTATTGGCGGCCGGACACAAATGGATCAGCTACCCGGCCTTCTCCGCTGGTTGGAACATCGCGAAAGAAAGCTTTATGGAAAGTACCTCCGGTTACTTGGATAACCTTAAACTGCGTATCGGTTGGGGGATAACTTCCAACCAATCAATCAACCCCTACACAACACTCGGAAGCCTGGGTACCCGTCCATACAACTTCGGTGACGACAAAACCACCGGTTTCTACGTAGCCACAACTCCTAACCCCGAGTTAGACTGGGAATATACAAGAACATGGAACTTTGGTTTAGATTTCAGCTTTCTGCAAAACCGCCTGTCGGGAACAATCGAATATTACGATGCCAGGACCGACGATATTCTTCAGAGTGTAAATCTACCTTCTACAGCCGGCGTAGGCAGTTATTTGGCCAATATCGGAAAGATGAGCAACAAGGGCGTTGAAATAAGCCTGAACGGTGTCATTTTCGACAACAAGGACGGATGGTCGTGGGAAGCCGGCGTCAACTTCTATACCAACCGAAACAAAATCACTGAACTCGCCTCCGGACAGAAGGAAGATCCTTCAAACTGTTGGTTTGAAGGATATCCGGTGAATTCTATTTTCGATTATAAAAAAATCGGATTGTGGCAAGAAGGCGATCCTTATCTGGATATTTTAGAAAATAATAGTGGGTCCGTAGGTATGATAAAAGTGGAATATACCGGCGACTACAATGCAGACGGAACACCGGCTAGAGCTATTAGCTCTGCCGATCGTCAGGTAATCAGCGCCGATCCCGACTGGCAGGGCGGGTTCACAACACGGGTCGCTTACAAAAACTGGGATTTGAATATCATTGGTACCTATCAGCACGGCGGTATTCTGGTGAGTACGCTTCACGCTACCAACGGTTATCTGAATATGCTGTCAGGACGCCGAGGAAACGTAAAAGTAGATTACTGGACACCGGAAAATACCGGAGCCAAATATCCGAAACCGGGTGTAGCCATGAGTGGAGACAATCAGAGATACGCCAGCACGCTGGGATATTTTGATGCTTCCTACTTTAAGGTAGGCCAAATTACGCTAGGCTACAATTTTGACCCGAACGCCAACTGGTTTAAAAAGGTCGGACTCAGCAGCGCCCGCTTGTACTTTACGTTGCAGAACGCATTTGTACTGTTCTCTCCGTATAACAAAGAAACAGGCTTGGACCCGGTGACCAATTCTTATGGAAACGAAAATGCGGCAGTAACCGGAAGTCTCCCTTACAGGGCAAACACGATGCTCACGGTAGGAACAAACACGCCGCAAACCCGTAACTTATTGTTTGGTTTGAATGTATCTTTCTAATTATTTAATATCAAATCTTAAGATATGAAAAATATAAATTTCAAAAACATTTTGGGGACTGTTGTCTTAGCTTTATTGACTGTTTCCTGTTCCAATAGTATTTTGGATGAAACACCACGTACCGACTATACCCCCGATTTCTTCAAAACCGAAGAGGGTATACAGGGCGGGCTGACTTCACTGTATGCGCATACACGCTATTTTTACGGGCAATATTATTATATGGTATGTGAATCCGGTACAGATGAATATACATTTGCGCAAAATTCCAATGGCAACAGTATAGATCCCGATCTGACTATCGGTTCTTCATCAAACCTGAATGCTTCTACCAGTCGCGGGGACGCGCTTTGGAATGCAGTATATTCCAATATCAATACCGCCAGTGGCATAATCGAAAACGCCGCGGCTGCGGGCAAATCGGAATCTCTGATTTCGGAAGCACGCTTCTGGCGGGCATTCGACTACTTTATGCTGGTGCAAACCTTTGGTGGAGTACCATTGGATTTGGGTTCGGGTGTATTGAAATTCAATACTACTCCATCGCGGACATCGGTACGCAACACTGTACCTGAAGTATATACACAAGCCGTTTTTCCCGATCTGAAAACAGCGATTGAAAATCTGCCCGATGCCGGCCGCGTGACCGGAGGCGTGACCAAAACAGCAGCTCGCCTGTATTTGGCGAAAGCTTATCTGACTTACGGCTGGTGGCTGCAAAACCCCGGCAATATCCCGACTTATCCTGATAGTCAGCGTACCGACCCGGACGGACACGATGCCGCTTGGTACTTCCAGCAAGCCTATAATATCGCGCTCGACGGAATCAGTAATCCCGGTCCTTTCAGGTTACAACCTACATTCTACGATGTAAATCTGGCTCAAAACGACCGCAATAATGAAATTGTATTGTACAGCGACCACATTCAGGATGAATATTACAATGGATCAAGTTTATCGTATGCTACCGGTGGTGCACCGGATAATTTCGCAGGGTGGTTTACTACCTGCAATTATACCTTGGTAAGGAGCTCTGGCATAACTTCTGTCGACCGTGAAGCAATCCAGTGGGGAGGCCGTCCTTGGACCGCTTTAGCCCCGCCTTACAAAGTATTTACCAACACCTTTGCCGATAAAACCAACGACAGCCGATATGATGGAACTTTCGTGACTGTATACCCGTGCAACGTGGACAAAGTACCGGGTAGGCAAAATCCGGTCATCAACGCTAACGGTATGCCGGTAAAGAGCGGCGAACCAATTTTCACATTTCTGGATGAGGAAAACCCGAATGTGGTGTATCCAAGCGGTGCTGGAAGCAGCAGCATAGGAGGCGGTACATTACCGGGCCGGGCCGACTGGGTTATTAACCCAAGTGGTATTAGCCGTATTTTTTATCCAGGCCTTTGGAAGCTGGGTCCTTACCGTACCGATAACGCCGGAGGTTTGGGACAACCGAATGGTGGAAGCACTCGTCCGTGGAACATTGCCAAATTCTCTGAACTATATCTGATCGCAGCCGAAGCCGCCGTGAAGGGAGCGACCGGTTCAATGAGTGCGCGCGACCTGGTAAATGTACTGCGTGTACGCGCCGGAAAATGGAGATACAGCAACAACGGACAATGGAGCATGGGTGGAGACGGAACAAAAATAGCAGACAACAGTGCGGCCATGACGGCGGCGACTCCTGCCAATATCGACATCGATTATATTCTAGCCGAACGCAGCCGCGAATACTACGGTGAAGGCTACCGCTGGTACGACTTGGTACGCACGCAAAAATGGACTGAATACGCCTCTTCATACACCATTTGTGGCTCGGCTGTAGGTGATCACACACAAGTGGAATACAAACGCAACATTCAACCATTCCATTATCTGCGTCCGATTCCGCAGGGACAACTCGATGCCATGACCATGAGTGATGCCGAAAAAGCGGCTTACCAGAATCCGGGATATAATAAATAGAGTCGCGGGTAAACTGAAACTGTGATAAATAAGGGGCTGTGAATAAAGCAGCCCCATTTTTAAGCGAACCATGAAAAAACTCGATCTAAGCATTCTCTTTTTATTTTTTGTATTGCTCGTCAATGCCCAGTCTGCAAAGAATCCGCTTATCTTTGCCGATGTTCCCGATATGTCGATGGTACGTGTCGGCGACACTTACTATATGAGCAGCACAACGATGCACATGGTACCGGGTGTTCCGATAATGAAATCGAGTAATTTGATTGATTGGGAAATAGTAAATTACGCTTATGATACCTTAGCCAATATCGACGCGATGAATCTTACCAACGGCAAAAACGCTTACGGGCGCGGTTCATGGGCAAGTTGCATCCGTTATCACAACGGGAAATTTTACATTACCACTTTTTCACAGACTACCAACAAAACTTATATTTATATCACTGACGATATTGAAAACGGCCCGTGGGAAACACGGACGTTTACACCTTCCCTGCACGATCACACGCTTTGGTTTGACGATGATGGTAAGGTTTATATGATTTACGGAAATGGAAAATTATCCATTACTGAACTCGAACCCGATTTTTCGGGAATAAAGCCCGGCACAAACCGTGTTTTGATCGAAAATGCGAGCGCGCCGGCAGGCAACGATATCGCTTTGGGAGCAGAAGGTTCGCAACTTTTCAGGCACGGTGGAAAATACTATCTTTTCAATATAACATGGCCTCGCGACGGGATGCGGACGGAAGTTGTTCACCGGGCAGACAGCCTGAATGGAAAATGGGAGGGCCGCCTGGCTCTTCAAAATTCAGGGATAGCGCAGGGCGGTATTATCGAAACGCCTGGTGGGAAATGGTTTGCTTACCTTTTCCGTGATTACGGAGCCGTAGGGCGAATCCCCTATCTTCTTCCGATGAATTGGGAAGACGGATTCCCCAAAATCAGCATTGGCAATAAGGACTCTGAAAAGTCCGGCTTATCCGGTAATAAAGGATTAATACCCGGGATTGTGAATTCGGACGAATTTGACAGGAAAGAAGGCGACCGGGCCTTACCACTTGTATGGCAGTGGAATCACAACCCGGACAATACATTGTGGAAAGTGGAAAACGGTTATTTGCGCCTGACGACAGGACGCCTCGACAATAATCTCGAATTAGCACGAAACACACTGACACAGCGCACCATTGGCCCCGTTTGTTCGGGAACGATCAAAATGGATGTTTCAGGAATGCAAGACGGTGACTTTGCCGGTTTGTGCCTTTTGCAAAGCCATTACGGGCAAATAGGAATAAAGGTGAGCGGTAGCCGGAAATCTATATATATGAACAATACCTCGTCGGGCAAACCGGTAGAGCAGGAAGAAATCCCCTTCGGGGAAAAAATAGTTTACTTTAAAGTAGATTGTGATTTCAGGGAGAAAACCGATTTGGCATACTTTTATTACAGTCTTGACGGGGAGAAGTGGTTCTCGGCAGGAAAACCTTTGAAGATGAGTTACACATTGGACCATTTTATGGGCTATCGTTTCGGATTATACAATTACGCAACAAAAAATACCGGAGGATATGCAGATTTTGATTATTTCAGGATCAGTAGGGAAATCACCGTAAACCGGACAAAAGAAGCGAATGGCACTCGACATTTGGTAAAATATGACAAATAGTGTATGATAAGACAAGATGCATTAATAAACGATAAATATCTGTAATCACTTACAATACAAAAGATAATGAGAAAAAAATTCGTATTCGTTTTAATTTTAATTTGTTCTGTTTCCTTTGCCTTCGGGCAAAACAGGGAGAAGATCGACATTAATGAAGGTTGGCGTTTCTTTCGTTATGAAAACAATCCCGACAGCTTGATTTATGATGAGCGCCCGGCTGTTTTTGACAAAAACGATGTTAAGGATGCCGATACTCGCGCCACTTTGCAAAATCATGGAAACGCTTCGAATAAATCATTGAAAATGTATATCTTGCCAACAGCAAACGAATTTATAAAAGACAAAAATAAACATTATGAGCGTCCCGACGGTAATCCGGGCAAAGATTTCCCATTCGTTAAAAACGATTTTAATGATAGTGACTGGCAATATATTGATTTGCCACACGATTGGGCAATTGACAAACCTTTTTACACCGAAGAAAATGCTATTGTCGGAGGTGGAATGGGAAGATTACCGGTTCAGGGTGTCGCTTGGTATCGGCGGAAAATTGATATTCCGAAAAGTGATTCAGGCAAGGAGATTTACCTTGACATTGACGGAGCAATGTCTTACGCGATGGTTTGGCTCAATGGAAATCTGGTTGGAGGCTGGCCTTACGGTTACAATTCTTTTCGCCTTAATCTCACACCTTTTGTGAATTTTGAGGGAGATAATCAGTTAGCCATCCGGCTGGATAATCCTACAAATTCTTCACGATGGTATCCGGGTGCAGGCATCTATCGCAATGTTTGGCTCGTGAAGACAAGCCCTGTTCATGTAGCACATTGGGGAACATTCATCAAGGCCGAAAATATTTCGGAGAAATCCGCGACAATAACTATTTCCATTGATATAGACAATAACTCAACAAAAAATCAAGACGTCGAAATTCTGACCGATATTTATCGGTTGGACAATGACTTGAAAATATCAGGAAATAAAGTTGCAACTTTTCCGAAGCAAAATATCGTCATAGAGGCAAGAGAAAAATCGAAAATCAGAAATACCGTAAATATCAAGAACCCTTTACTCTGGGGGGTATATCCACAACAGGAGCAAAATATGTATCTGGCTATAAACCGATTATTCATAAACAATAAATTAATTGATACATACGAGACAAGATTCGGCATCCGGGATATTAAGTTCGATGCCGAAAAAGGGCTTTTGATAAATGGTGAAAAAATTCGCATCCAAGGTGTAAATCAGCACCACGATTTGGGTGCTTTAGGCGCAGCGTTCAATCTTCGGGCAGCTGAACGACAGTTGGAAATGTTACGCGAATTAGGATGCAATGCTATTCGTTTGGCCCATAATCCTCCTGCGCCCGAATTGCTTGAACTAACAGATAGAATGGGTTTTTTGGTAATTGATGAAATTTTCGATTGTTGGGAAAAAGGTAAAAACCCACTCGACTTCCACCTTATTTTCCCCGACTGGTATGAAGCGGACATCCGCGCTTTTATTCGCAGAGATAAAAATCACCCTTCCATTATTGCATGGAGTTTTGGCAATGAGGTGGGAGAACAGTACACAGACGAACCGGGTGCGGCTGTCGCATGGAAATTAGCGGCTCTTGTAAAAGACGAAGATAGTACACGACCAACAACCGCTTCGATGAATTTTGCCAAACCTGATATGCCTTTCCCGCAAACGATGGATATTATTTCACTTAACTATCAAGGCGAAGGGATACGAGATGCGGCGGCATATTCTCATCTGAAGGGGATAAGAACACCACCGCTTTATCCTGCTTTTCATCAGAAATTTCCCGACAAAATGATTGTCAGTAGTGAAACAGCCTCGGCACTCAGTTCGCGCGGTACATATTTTTTCCCGGTATTCGCAGGAAATAGCGCACCTGTAAGCGAAGGTTCGGGTGGGAATGACGCACTGAGGCAAGTAAGTGCTTATGAACTTTATACCTCTCCTTTTGGTTCATCAGCCGACAAGGTTTTTGCTATGCAAGACAATCATCCGTTTGTAGCAGGCGAGTTTGTCTGGACAGGTTGGGACCATTTAGGTGAACCAACACCTTATTATTCCTCACGTAGCTCCTATTGCGGAATAATTGATTTGGCAGGTTTTAAAAAAGATAGATTTTATCTCTATCAATCGCGTTGGCGTCCCGAGTTACCGACAGTTCACATTTTACCGCATTGGAATTGGGAAAGCAGGACAGGGCAGATAACGCCTGTTCATATTTTCACCTCGGGCGACGAAGCCGAGCTTTTTCTGAACGGAAAATCGCTGGGAAAGAAGAAAAAAGATAAGTTTGAATACCGATTGCGTTGGGATAGTGTTGTTTATGAGCCTGGCATATTGAAAGCTGTCGCTTACAAAGACGGTAAGCAATGGGCTATTCATGAAGTGAAAACCACAGGTATACCTGTAAAAATAGCGCTTTCTGCAGACAGAAATGTAATTGATGCCGATGGTAAAGATATTTCGTTTGTTACGGTAAGAATTTTAGACAGCGACGGAAATCTTGTTCCAAACGCTGACAATAAAATATGGTTTGAAATTTCGGGAACCGGAGAAATTGTTGCTACCGACAATGGAAATCCTGCTGATATGATTTCATTTGCGTCAAAAGAGCGCAGCGCTTTTGGGGGGCTTGCACTGGTAATTATGCGAGGAAAGAAAGGAAAAAAAGGTGAGATGAAATTAACAGCAAGGAGCGAAAGGCTTGATAGTGGTTCTGTAATTATAAGCAGTCGGTAGGCCGGAAAAGAAAACATGAAGCAGCTCCTTCAGAGCCAGGAAACCGATATAAATAAAAGCAGCATGTTCGTCCCGATGCTTGACAATTTTAGCGCCCTTCATGTAGAACTGTATAATTATAAGTAATGTAATTTATATATGAGAACAAAAGACTTGTACACCTGTTTGGCAATGTTAATACTGACTATAGCCTTTTCCCGCACCGGAAATAGCCAGACAGCAGATTTTCACTATTTTCAATACAAGGGACAGGATGCCTGTTTCGCACAGGCTATAAACGACCGGAACCAGTATTTCAATCCGGTTCTCAGCGGTTTTTATCCCGATCCGAGTATCTGTCGCAAGGGTTCGGATTACTATCTGGTAACCTCAACGTTTTCATACTATCCGGGTATCCCGATATTTCACAGTACCGACCTGGTAAACTGGGTGCAGATCGGCAATGTGCTGAATCGTCCTTCGCAGTTGCAACTTAAAGCCGGAATCCGGCTCAGTGGAGGAATCTATGCTCCTACAATCCGCTACAACAAATACAATGATACTTTTTATCTCATTACTACCTGTACTGACGGAATCGGCAATTTTATCGTGAAAACCAAGAACCCGAAAGAAAATAACTGGAGTGAACCGGTTCCCCTGCATTTTGGCGGTATCGATCCCGATATTTTTTTCGATGAAGACGGAAAGGCGTATATCGTACATAACGATGAACCGGACGGAAAACCCGAATGGGACGGGCACAGGTCTATTTGGCTGCGGCAGTTTAGTGTTGAGGGCGACTCTATTTTCGGAGAGAAGAAAATGATTGTAGACGGAGGTACGGATAAAGCCAAACATCCGGTATGGATAGAAGCGCCGCATTTATACAAGATCAACGGTTATTATTATCTCCTATGTGCCGAAGGAGGTACCAGTGTTCAGCATTCAGAGGTCGTTTTCCGCTCCGAAAACATTTTTGGCCCTTATATCCCCTGGAAAAACAATCCGGTTCTCACCCAACGCAACCTACCGGAGAACCGGAAAAATCCGGTAACTTCCGCCGGGCACGCCGACCTTATACAAACAGCAGAAGGCGACTGGTACGCTGTTTTTCTCGCCTGCCGCCCATACGAAGGCAATTATTACAATACAGGTAGAGAAACATTTATGCTGCCTGTGACATGGGTTGACGGATATCCGGTGATTTTGAAAGCTAACGAGGAAATTCCTTACATTGTAAACAAGGCGAATCTCCGGCCGAATACAGAAAGTTATAAAGGTAATTTTACATGGAAAGACGATTTCGATGACGAAAAACTCGGTGACCGCTATTTGATGCTGCGTACTCCGCCTGAAGATAAATGGTGGAAAACCGCTAACGGAATGCTTACACTCAGTTCTACCGGAAGCACGATCTATGAACCGAATCAACCGGCTTTTACAGGTATCCGCCAACAGCATTTAACTTTTTCGGCACAGATAAAAATGGATTATTTACCGGATAATGAAGGGGATATTGCAGGCCTGGTTTGTTATCAGCAGGAGAAACATAATTTTGTTTTCGGAAAAACCACTGACGGGAACGGCAAGTATTATCTTGTATTGAAACGTGCTGAAGGGGATGTGAAAACCATAGCGAAAACTGAAACTCCAGACGGTACAGCAAGAAAAGCGGTAACCCTGAAGGTAGAAGGCAAAAAAGATAAATATTCGTTCCTCTATTCATTTGATGATGGAGAAAGCTGGAAAACGATAGCAGAAGATGTTGACGCAAAAAATCTCAGTACACAGTCGGCAGGCGGATTTACAGGTACAATAATCGGTTGTTATGTTTATAATGACACTACTCCTGTCGATGACAGAAAATTGCCGGCAAAGGATATTGTGAACCCTTTCGGTGTGGAAAGATTTGTGTTTTCCTCTGCCGGGCAAGAATATCTTTCTCTGGTCGAAAGCGGCAAGCCTGTCCAGGTAATTTCCGATATTAACGACTATGCGGGTGTGATCCGTGCGGTCGGCGACCTGAAAGATGACTTCAGGAAAGTTTCCGGGAATCTCCCTTCTGTTTCCGGCAAAACGGCGATTATTATCGGAACGGCAGGAAAATCGGCCATCATCGACAAGTTGGCCAGAGACGGCAAGATAGATAAGAACGAACTGGCAGGAAAAAATGAAAAGTATGTGATACAAACTATCGATAATCCGACCGGAGATATACAAAAAGCATTGATTATTGCCGGAAGTGATAAGCGGGGAACAATCTACGGTATTTATGAACTTTCAGCACAAATCGGCGTATCGCCCTGGTATTGGTGGGCGGACGTCCCTGTCGAACACCAGACAAATTTGTATATAAAGCCGGGAAAATATACCGACGGCGAACCGGCTGTAAAATACCGGGGTATTTTCATCAATGACGAAGCGCCCGCATTTCAGAGTTGGTGTATCGAGAAATTCGGAGGTGTCAACTCGAAGATGTATAAACACATGTTCGAATTAATTTTACGTCTTAAAGGGAACTTTCTCTGGCCGGCTATGTGGGGAAATGCGTTTTTCGATGATGACCCTCTCAACGGACAATTGGCGGACGAATATGGCATCGTGATAAATACATCGCACCACGAGCCGATGGGGCGCGCTCACTCTGAGTGGAAACGTTATGGCGAAGGCGCTTGGAACTATAGTAAGAACCCGAAGGCCCTGCAGAACTTCTGGAAAGGAGGAATGGAACGGATGAAGAACTACGAAACGGTAGTAACAGTAGGTATGCGTGGCGATGGAGATGAACCTATGAGCGAGGAGAGCGATATCGCATTACTGCAAAAAATCGTAAAAGACCAGCGCAAGATAATATCAGAAGTTACAGGTAAAAAGGCAGAGGAGACCCCTCAGGTATGGGCTTTGTATAAAGAGGTTCAGGATTATTATGACAAGGGCATGCGTGTGCCTGACGACATTACATTGCTGCTTTGCGACGACAATTGGGGCAATGTCCGCAAACTTCCCGACCTTAATGCAAAACCACGTAAAGGAGGATACGGAATGTATTACCATTTCGACTATGTAGGAGGCCCGCGTAATTACAAATGGATAAATGTCAGTCAGGTACAACGCATTTGGGAACAGATGAACCTCACATACCAATACGGAGTGGATAAAATATGGGTGGTGAATGTCGGCGACCTGAAACCGATGGAGTATCCCATCTCTTTTTTCCTCGATATGGCCTGGAATCCCGATAGATTTAATGCGGATAACCTGCTGCTTCATACCGAAGAATGGTGCGCCCGGCAATTCGGGGAAAAATATGCAAAAGAGTCTGCCCGTCTGATAAATCTTTATACGAAATATAACCGCAGGGTTACACCCGAACTGCTGAATGAGAATACATACAGTCTCGAAAATTACAACGAATTCGAAACGGTCGTAAGCGATTATCGTAATCTGGTAGTGGATGCCATGCGCCTATATTATCTGATGCCAAATGAATATAAGGATGCCTTCGACCAGTTGGTTTTGTTCCCGGTAAACGCTTGCTCCAATCTGTACGAAATGTACTATGCGGTGGCCAGGAACAGACACTATGCTGCTAAAATGGATATACAGGCAAACTATTGGGCGGATAAAGCAAAAGAGTGTTTCGCAAGGGATTCCATACTCACAATGCATTATAATAATGACATAGCCGGAGGAAAATGGTCGCATATGATGGACCAGATACGTATCGGTTATACCAGTTGGCAGCAACCTGAAAAGAGAGTGATGCCCAAAGTAGAATACATTATGCAAACAATGATACATAAAGAAAAGATATTCGCCGAAGCGGACGGCTATGTATCGATCGAAGCCGAAAACCACACAACAGCCAACAACGGGGCTAAAGTGTCATGGGTTATTATTCCCGATTTAGGAAAAACCGTATCGGGTGTAACAACTACGCCTGTTACCGAAAACCCCGGTAAAGACGTTTATTTGGAATATAAAGCCGATCTGAAAACAAAAGGAAAAGCCAGATTGATAGTCCTTACATCCCCGACATTGAATTTCAATGCCAATAAAGGATTACGCTATGCAGTCTCCTTAAATGGCGGGGAGGAACAAATAGTAAATATAAACGGACATTATAAAGGCGAACTGGGACAATGGCAGGCCGAACAGATCATAGAAACTTCTACCATCCATAATATTGATAAAGAAGGTATTCACACGATCCGTATCCGTCCTCTTGAACCGGGTATCGTTTTTCAAAAAATAATGCTGGATACGGGATGTCTGAAACCGAGCTATTTAGGCGCGCCACAAAGCGATTTAAAATAAAGATATTACAAAAATGAGATCTATTAATACATCATTATACAGGACAATATTCCTATTTATATTAGCAGTATCGGTATCAGCCGTCCAATCCGCAATAAAACTGCCGCGCCTGATAAGCGACGGGATGATTTTGCAGCGGGATACTCCCCTGCAACTGTGGGGATGGGCCTCTCCGAAAGAATCTGTCACTATAAAATTCATGGATAAAACATACCGGACAAAAGCCGATAAAAAAGGTGACTGGAGAATTGTATTACCTGCACAAACTGCCGGAGGACCATACACAATAAATATCAATGAAATCACAATAAAAGATGTTCTGATAGGTGATGTATGGCTCTGTTCGGGTCAATCGAATATGGAACTGCCAATACGCCGCACCCTCGATTTGTATGCAGATGAAGTAAAGCAGGTAAATAACCCGATGATACGGCTATTCAGAGTGCCGATGTATTATAATTTCAGCGGAAAAGAGACAGACTATCAGGGAGGGAACTGGAAATTTGCCACACAGGAGAATATCCTCGATTTTTCGGCTGTTGCCTACTTTTTTGCAAAAGAACTTTATGATAAATATAAAATACCTGTTGGAATTATCAATACTGCAATCGGCGGATCACCTGCCGAGGCCTGGATCAGTGCCAATACATTAAAAAACTATCCTGCCCTTGAAGCCGAAGCAAAAAAATGTGCAGCACCGGGCTTTATTGAAGAAACAAAAAAAGAGGAACAACAGGCAAGTAATGAATGGTACTCGGCAATGATAAAGACAGACAAAGGTATTGGAAAATGGCACAAAAAGAATATCGATACATCGGGATGGAACGACTTTTATCTGCCGGGATTATGGAAGGATAAAGGCATGGATGTGAAAAACGCAGTTATTTGGCTTCGGAAAGAGTTTGAGGTGGTAAAAGAGGATGAAGGAAAACCAGCTACCCTGCGACTGGGATATATCATCGATTCCGATTCCGCCTTTGTAAACGGAACATTTGTGGGAACAACAGGTTATCAGTATCCGCCCCGTATATACCAGATCCCGGGAGGAACATTAATTGCCGGTAAAAACACTGTTGCAATAAGAATAGTAACAAATGAATGGGGAGGTATAAAAGAAGACAAACCCTATAAAGTAATCATAGGTAATAAGCAGACAGATCTTACCGGAGAGTGGAAATACCTGATCGGTACTCAATTGCTGCCTTCCCCGCCAAATACATTTTTCCAGTACAAACCGATGGGATTGTATAACGGGATGATTGCGCCCGCAACAAATTATAAAGTAAAAGGGATATTGTGGTATCAGGGAGAATCCAATACAGGCAGGACAAAGGAATACAAAACTTTATTCCCTGACCTTATCAATGATTGGAGAGAACAAAGGGCTGAGCCGCAGTTACCTTTTATATATGCACAACTTCCCGAACTGAACAAACCTTGGAAGCAACCTGCCGAAAGTGGAATGGCCGAACTCAGGGAAGCTCAGCGTCAGGCTCTGCTCTTACCTTATACAGGCATGGCTGTAACACTAGGCTGCGGAGAATGGAACGATATCCATCCTTTAAACAAAAAAGATGTTGCCCGCCGGCTGGCACTGGAAGCAATGCGGGTAGCCTATGGTGAGAACATTGTCAGTACAGGACCTCAGTTAAAAAATATGCAGAGCGAAAGAAATACGATCATCCTCACATTCGATTCTGTAGGTGAAGGCTTGTATTCCAACAGCATAATCAATGGCTTTACTATTGCCGGAGCAGATAAAAAGTATGTATGGGCGGAAGCCGCTATTTTAAATAAGAATCAGGTAAAAGTATGGAGCAATCAGATACAAAATCCCGTATCGGTAAGATATGCATGGGCGGATAATCCCGAAGGAGCGAACCTCAGAAATAAAGAAGGGTTACCGGCATCTCCGTTTACAGCAGCACAACCAGATATTATTTCCCATACAGGGGGATTTAATAGAGATTTAAAGAAAGTGACGGCAGTTCCTGACACCATTATTACAGATAATAAAGCCGGAATACACGATGCGTTCGATTACGAACTCTGGTACGACAGAGGCGATGTAGGTATGATACTGAAAGAAGACGGTGCATTCGAATGCTACTGGAACAATATCAACAATGTCCTGTTCCGCACAGGCAAGAAGTTCGATTGCACAAAAACGCAGGGAAAATTTGACTGTACGAAGACTCACGATGAAACCGGCGATATTTCCCTCAACTACGGTTGCGATTATCAGCCGATCGGCAATTCATACCTATGCGTTTACGGTTGGTCGGTCGATCCGCTTGTGGAGTTTTATATTGTCGAAGCCTGGGGCAACTGGCGTCCGCCCGGATCACTATCTAAAGGGACAGTTGAAATAGACGGCGGCACGTATGACATCTATGAAACTACGCGTGTAGAACAACCCTCAATCAATGGCGACACTACTTTCCAGCAATACTGGAGTGTTCGCGCCGATAAGAAGACCGAAGGCATCATTTCCGTCAGCGAACATTTCAGGGCTTGGGAAAAACTGGGTATGAAACTGGGGAAAATGTATGAGGTTGCACTATGTGTCGAAGGCTATCAGAGCAGCGGTACAGCCAATGTGTACAGGCATACACTGACCGTTGGCGACACCACGATAGGTACCGGCCCGGAAAATAATGAAAAACTATCCGTATCGCCGCCGGATACGGCCAGGGATTTCGCAGAATAAATCTAACAATATCAATAAAATAAATAATTATGAACGTGAATATAAGTGAGACTAAAGGTTTTTACAAGCTGTCGTGGCTGCAACGAATAGGTTTCGGTAGCGGAGATTTTGCACAGAATCTGGTATTCCAGACGGTGATGCAATATGTTTCCATTTTTTATACCACTGTTGTCGGATTACGTCCGGAAACCGTGGCGGTAATGGTGTTTATACCGCCTGTCATAAATATATTCGGGTCTATGGCGTTGGGCGCATTTGTAGATAAGCATAACCCCAAATGGGGAAAGTACCGTTCTTATCTGATTATTGGCGGCGTTCCGCTCATGGCATTTGCCGTCCTCTGTTTTTGGAACGGTTTTCCCGGATCGACAGTGTATGCTTTTGTCACTTATATAGGGCTATGCCTGCTCTACACGGTGGTCAGTCTGCCTTACGGAGCACTGTTCGCTTCGCTTACCCGTGACGGGGATGAAATGACCAAGCTTACCTCTACCCGCATGGTGCTTGCCAACCTGGGCGGATTTACTGTGGCTTTCGGTATCCCGACAATCGTGCAATCGCTCTCTCCTACCCGGACATACAATACCTCGGGCGATGCCCATGCATGGTTTATCACCATGACTATACTGGCCTTAATCGGTTTGGCTTTATTGATTTTCTGTTTCACCCAAAGCAAAGAACGTATAGTAATGGAAGCCGATAAAACGTCGGAAGTAAAAATCTCCGATCTATGGATGGAATTTATCAGGAACAGCCAGTTGCGCATTGTGGCTTTATTTGTTTTTACGGCTTTTGCCTTGATGTCAATCTACAATGCGGCAGGGGCTTATTACATGACATACAATGTACAGGCTTCTAATTACACGGGTTGGTTCCAGGGAATAGGCTTTCTACCGGCATTCATCTTTATGCCGTTGGTCCCTGCCATTAAAAAGGCGATTGGTAAAAAACAAATGTTTTATGTATTTCTGTCTGTCGCTGTTCTCGGAATGGCTTTGCTCTATGTTGTATCGATAGTTCCCGCGCTTCGCTCGCAAATCTGGATCATAATGGTGGCGCAATTTATTAAATCCACAGGCATCATTGTCGCTACAGGTTATATGTGGGCGCTGGTTCCCGAAGTAATCACTTACGGAGAATATACTACAGGCCGGCGTATTTCGGGTACGGTAAATGCTATTATCGGAATTGTTTTTCAACTGGGGATGGCTATCGGCCTCTTTATTCCCAATATATTACTGGGATTCGTCGGTTTTGACAAAGATAACGCCGTATCGCAATCTGCTCTTGCTCAACAGGGCATTTTATGGTTGGTTGCCGTAATACCTGCGATGCTGCTCATTCTGGCGATGTTTATTATTTCAAGATATAAACTGGAAGACAACGTGATTGACAAAATAAATATGGAAATTGAAGAAAAGCATTTAAATAAGAAATAAATAAAATATCGTTTAAATAAAAACAAAAGAAATCATGAAAGTACTGACACCCGTTCTCTCTCTTTGCATTGCGTTCGCTATTGTAAGCTGTTCGCCACACAGGAAAGAGAATAAAGTAAAAGAACCTTCACTAAAAGAAGCCCTTAAAGACAAACTTTTGATCGGCGCCGCCCTGAATATAAATCAGATATGGGGAACAGACACTGCTGCCGTAAAGCTGGTAGAAGAACAGTTCAATTCCATCGTTGCCGAAAACTGTATGAAGAGTATGTTCTTACAACCGAAAGAAGGTGAATTCAACTTTAAGGATGCCGATAAATTTGTAGAATTCGGCGAGCAAAATAATATGTTTATCATTGGGCATACACTGATATGGCATTCACAGGCTCCAGCTTGGTTCTTTACCGATGATAAAGGAAAAGACGTTTCGAAAGAAGTACTGACTGAACGGATGAAAAATCATATAACAACTGTTGTCGGCCGCTACAAAGGACATATTAAAGGCTGGGACGTGGTAAATGAAGCCATCCTCGATGACGGCTCGTGGCGCGACAGCAAATTCTATAAAATCATAGGTGAGGATTTTATACCTCTCGCTTTCGAATTTGCCCATGCTGCTGACCCCGATGCGGAGCTTTACTACAACGATTACAACGAGTGGCAGGCAGGAAAGCGTGATGCGATTGTAAAACTCGTAAATTCGCTGAAAGAAAAAGGACTTCGCATAGACGGTGTGGGGATGCAGGGACATATAGGCATGGATTATCCAAATCTGGAAGAATATAAAACAGCCTTAGACGCCTATTCTGCTACCGGCGTAAAAGTTCATATCACCGAACTGGATATGAGCGCACTGCCTTCACCATGGGGAAACACGGGAGCTAATATCTCGGATACAATTGCATATCACAGGGAAATGAATCCTTATACAACAAATTTACCGGATTCTGTTTCTGCAGTCTGGACTGAGCGGATGGGTGATTACTTCAAACTGTTTTTAGATAATAGTGATAAGATTGCGCGTATTACCCTATGGGGTGTTACAGACAATGATTCGTGGAAAAACGATTTTCCGATACGCGGACGCACCGATTATCCGTTATTATTCGACCGCCAATACAAGGCAAAGGCTGTGGTTAAGGAAATCATAGATATGGCAGATGGGGCAAATTTACCAAACAATTAATTATTAAATACTTAAACATTAAATCATTAAATTTCAGTAAAATGAAAAAAGCAAAATACTTATTTCCGCAGGACTATATGGCAGACCCGTCTGCACACGTATTCGATGGTAAAATCTATATATACCCATCCCATGACTGGGAAAGTGGTATTCCCGAAAATGATAATGGCGACCACTTCAATATGAAAGATTACCATGTATTCTCTCTCGATGATGTGGACGGGCCTATAACAGATCATGGCGTGGTATTGGCAGCAGAAAATATACCGTGGTCGGGACGTCAGTTGTGGGACAGCGATGTCGCATTTAAAGACAGTAAATACTATCTGTACTTTTCACTGAAAGACCAGAATGATATTTTCCGTCTGGGAGTAGCCATCAGCGACAAACCTTACGGGCCTTTCATCCCTCAGGAAAACCCGATCAAAGGAAGTTACAGTATCGATCCCTGCGTATTTGATGAGAACGGGGAATATTACATCTACTTCGGCGGCATCTGGGGAGGGCAGCTTCAACGATACCGTAACAATAAGGCGTTGGAATCTGCTGCTTTCCCGGCAGATAACGAACCGGCTCTTTGCGGGAAGGTCGCACGATTGAGAGATGATATGCTGGAGTTTGCGGAAGAACCCCGCGATGTGGTTATTCTGGACGAAAACGGGCAGCCAATAACACAAGGAGACACAGACCGCCGCTTCTTCGAGGCATCATGGATGCATAAGTACAATGGGAAGTATTATTTCTCATATTCCACAGGTGACACTCATCTCCTTTGCTATGCCATAGGTGATAATCCTTACGGGCCGTTCACTTACAAAGGGGTAATCCTTACTCCCGTGATCGGGTGGACTACTCACCATAGTATTGTGGAATATAAGGGTAAATGGTATCTTTTCCATCACGATTCCGCGCCGTCGGGCGGCAGGACATGGCTCCGCAGTATGAAAGTCGTAGAACTGGAGTATAATCCGGACGGGACTATTAAAACTATTGAAGGACTGGATAGATAATTTATCTATAGAGTATGGCTAATAACTTTTAGTCGTTAGTCAGCTCTTTAATATTTTGTATTTAAAATTTAAGAAATCAATCTTTTAAAGATTGATTAGAAAAAGTAACAGATGAAAAATTACAAATAAGTGTAACCTTTGTTACCTTTTTGAAAGTTGTAGGGGCAATCCCTTGTGATTGCGCGGTATTGGAAAAGGCGGATACCTACAAGAAGCACCCCTACGAAAGATAGCAAAAAGCGTTACTTGTGTTACTTTTTAACTAAACACGGTCATCACTATAAAAACAAAAATTGAGTTACAAAATATGAATCGAACGAAATTCACACTTTTAGTTTTTAGTCTTTCATTTATAATTATCCTGTCACCTTTGTTACTTTTTGCAGAGGATGGCAGTCAATTGTGGTTACGCTATCAAAGCGCAATTCACTACAAGGCAAAAGTCACATCGAAAGAAAAAAGTCCGGCAATAACTATTGCTATAAGGGAATTGGAAAATTCCTGGCAGGGGCAGCCTATTGAATTTAATCTGGATAAAAAACAGAAACATCTGAAAGATGGCTATCAGATAAAAGGTAACAATGACAAAATAACCATCACTGCACAAAAAGATGTCGGGCTGTTATACAGTGCTTACCATTTGCTTCGTCTGCAACTCACGGAAACAGACAGGACAAATCTGAATCTAGAGGAAATACCTGCTTATGATGTGCGCATTCTCAACCACTGGGATAACTTGAATCGTACCATAGAACGCGGCTATGCAGGGTATTCACTATGGAAGTGGGACGAACTGCCCAATACGCTGTCGCCACGATACGACGCTTATGCACGGGCGAATGCTTCGATAGGTATTAACGCCACTGTCTTAAATAACGTGAATGCTACGCCGGAAATACTGACGGGTGCTTATCTGGCAAAAGTAAAAGCATTAGCCGATGTATTCCGTCCTTACGGGGTAAAAGTGTACCTCGCTGTAAATTTCTCTTCTCCAAAAGAACTCGGCGGTTTATCTGATTCCGATCCGCTCAATCCGGAAGTAAGTAAATGGTGGAGTAGTAAAGTGAAAGAAATTTACAGCCTTATACCTGACTTTGGCGGTTTCCTCGTCAAAGCCAATTCCGAAGGGCTTCCCGGCCCTCAGGATTACGGCCGCACACACGCCGACGGAGCGAACATGCTGGCTGACGCCCTGAAGCCTTATGGCGGTATTGTCATGTGGCGGGCGTTCGTCTACAATCCCAGCAATGAAGATAGAGCAAAACAGGCATATTCGGAGTTTACACCACTGGACGGACAATTCCGGGATAATGTAATAATACAGATCAAAAACGGGCCTGTCGATTTTCAGCCACGCGAACCGTTCAGTCCTCTGTTCGGAGCATTACGCGACACACAGGAAATGGTTGAGTTCCAGATAACACAGGAGTACCTCGGATTCTCCAATCATCTGGTATATCTTTCGCCAATGTTTAAAGAAACGCTCGACAGCGATACCTATTCAGATGGGGAAGGCTCTACCATTGCAAAGATAACAGACGGAACATTGCGTCCGAATAAGGTCACAGCAATATCTGCCGTAGCAAATATAGGAGAAGATACAAACTGGTGCGGACATCATTTTGCTCAGGCCAACTGGTATGCTTTCGGCCGTCTGGCATGGAATCACCAATTGACATCAGAGCAGATAGCAGACGAATGGATAAAAATGACTTTCTCAGACAATAAAGACTTTGTGAATCCGGTGAAAGACATGATGCTGTCATCACGGGAAACTGCCGTTGACTATATGATGCCCCTCGGCCTGCATCACATATTTGCATTCGGCCACCACTATGGGCCCGAACCATGGGGAGATGTACCCGGTGCCCGCCCCGACTGGATGCCTTGGTATTATCATAATGCAGATAGTACAGGACTAGGTTTTGACCGTACAACAAGCGGAAGCAATGCCGTATCACAATACTTCCCGCCATTGAATAATATCTATAATGATATTGCGCTTTGCCCTGAAAATCTCCTGCTATGGTTCCATCATGTGCCATGGGATTACAGGATGAAAGACGGGAAAACGCTGTGGGATGAGCTTTGTTATAAATACGATTCGGGTGTACAGCAGGTAAGAGCTTATCAGAAGCTATGGGACAGGATGGAGCCATTTGTTGACGAACAGCGTTTCAGGGAAGTACAATCGAAGCTGAGAATACAGGCACGGGATGCTGTATGGTGGAAAGATGCCTGCCTGCTTTATTTCCAGACTTTCTCTAAACGACCGGTACCTTACGATATTGAACGGCCGGTACACGAACTGGAAGACCTGAAGAAGATTAAACTGGATATGAAACATCATAATTAGTTCAGTTAACAGTCAGCAGTTAGCAGTTAGCAGTTAACAGTAGTAAACTAAAATCTTGAAATTCAAATTATATGGAAAAAACATGGAGGTGGTTCGGAAAAAAAGATAAGATAACCCTATCTATGCTCAGACAGATAGGAGTTGAAGGTATCGTAACTGCTCTGCACGATATACCCAATGGAGAGGTATGGCCATTGGAAGCAATAAACGATCTGAAGAATTACATTAAGGATGCAGGCCTCCGCTGGTCGGTAGTGGAAAGCCTGCCTGTAAGCGAAGCCATAAAGTACGGAGGAAGTGAATCCGACCAATTGATAGCCAACTATATAGAAAGTCTGGCTAATCTGGGAGAAGCAGGTGTAAATACGGTATGCTACAATTTCATGCCCGTTATCGACTGGATACGCACCGATCTTCAATACCCATGGGCGGACGGTACTTCTTCACTGTATTTCGATAAAATACGCTTTGCTTACTTCGACTGTTTCATCCTTAACCGGGAGGGAGCTGTAAAAGACTATTCTGCCGAAGAGATGGAGAAAGTATATGCATTGGATAAGACAATCACCAAAGCAGAAAAGGAACAATTGATAGATACCATAATTGTAAAGACACAAGGTTTCATTAACGGGAATATCAAAGAAGGAGACAGAGATCCTGTCGCAATATTTAAAAACCTGCTATCGCTTTATAAAGACATAGACAGGAATGCATTGAGAGAAAACCTGAAGTATTTCCTTTCGCAGTTGATGCCCGTTTGCGAAGAGTACAATATAAACATGTGCATTCATCCTGACGACCCTCCTTTCCAAATGTTGGGGCTCCCCCGTATTGTAACAAATATGGAGGATATTGAATGGATTCTCGATGCAGTAGACAATCCTTACAACGGACTCACATTCTGTGCGGGTTCGCTTAGTGCTGGTATACATAACAATGTTCCTGAGTTAGCCCGCAGGTTTGCATCACGGACACGTTTTATCCATCTGCGCAGCACGGATGTTTTCCAGAACGGAGACTTTATAGAAGCCCCGCATCTTGAAGGCCGTGGACATTTGATAGAACTAGTGCGTATCTTCGAAAAAGAAAATCCCGCCCTGCCTATGCGTGTAGATCACGGAAGACTGATGCTCGGTGACAGAGATAAAGGCTACAATCCCGGCTATTCATTTTATGGACGCATGTACGCCTTTGCCCAGATGGACGGAGTGATAGCTACAGTACAGGATGAGATAGAGAAAAGTATAGACAACGATAATAAATATATGCTGGAATATGAACGAACTTTTTAGTGTTAAAGGTAAAATAACAATCGTAACGGGCGGATATGGCGTACTGGGTTCAAGTATTGCAAAATACATGGCTTCGCAAGGAGCTGTCATAATCATTTTAGGCCGCTCGGAAGAAAAAGGGAATGCCTTGGCTGACGAAATAAAAGCCGCCGGAGGTGAGGCTGTATTTTTAGCTTCGGATGTGCTAGACCTTACCATACTCGAAAGAAGCAAGGAAAATATTTTATCCCTGTATGGAAGAATCGACATTCTGATAAACGTTGCCGGAGGAAATATACCCGGTGCTACCCTGACCCCCGAACAACCTTTCTTCGATATGAAAATAGCCGACTGGGAGAAGGTTACCAACCTGAATCTAAATGGGACAGTTTACCCCTCTTATGTATTCGGGGAAGCCATGGCCGAACAGAAAAGCGGGAATATTATCAACATCACATCAATGGCAGCCTATTCTGCCATCACACGTGTACCGGGCTACTCTGTGGCAAAAACAGGCATCAGTAATTTCACACAGTGGCTTGCAACAGAGATGGCTCTGAAATATGGAGATAAGGTGAGAGTCAATGCTATTGCTCCGGGCTTTTTCATTGGAAATCAAAACCGTGCAGTACTTATCAATCCCGATGGCTCACTGACCGAAAGAAGCGAAAAAGTATTGGCGAAGACCCCGATGAAACGCTTTGGAGATATAACGGAACTGAACGGGGCTGTACAATTTCTGTGCAGTGACGCCGCCAGTTTCATGACCGGAGCTATATTGCCTGTAGACGGGGGATTCAGCGCTTTCAGCGGGGTGTAAACAGTTTTATATAATAAGAAGTATGTTTTGGCAATTGTCTCTTTTTGCAGAGAATAACTATTTGAGGGATAAAATATCAGTTATATAGAAAAAGATATTGTTATAAATGGAAAAAATTCCTACATTTGCTCTATTGATAATATGCGAAATTTAAAATCTAAAACATACTGATAATATGAAATTTGTTGTTTCCAGCACTGCTTTATTAAGTCACTTGCAAGCGATAAGCAAGGTGATCAACTCAAAAAACACGTTGCCTATTCTCGATTGTTTCTTGTTGGAACTGGAAGGTTCTACACTTACACTTACTGCAGCCGATGCCGAAACCCGTCTGGTTACTTCCCTCGAAGTAAACGAAGCCGATGGTAACGGAAAGTTTGCCGTAAATGCGAAGAACCTGTTGGACCCGTTGAAAGAACTACCTGAACAACCGCTTACATTTGAGATAAATAATGACAATCTGGAAACATTCATTTTCTTCCACAACGGTAAGTACAATTTTATCGGACAAAGCGGGGATGATTATCCGCAACCAAAAGAACTGAAAGAAACTGCCGTTAGCCTGACTATCGAGCCGCAGGTACTGTTTGCAGGAATCAACCGCACATTGTTTGCCAGCGCAGACGATGAACTTCGTCCTGTGATGAACGGTGTGTTCTTCGATATCACCCCTGAAGACCTGACCTTCGTAGCATCGGACGGTCACAAACTGGTTCGCTGCAAAACATTATCGGCAAAAGGAGCCGAAAGAGCATCTTTCATCCTGCCGAAGAAACCAGCCAACTTACTGAAGGCTATCCTGCCGAAAGAAGCTGAGACAGTAGAGATTAAATTCGACGAGAATAATGCATATATAAAGATGTCGAGCTATACAATGACTTGCCGCTTTATAGAAGGACGCTACCCGAACTATAACTCTGTTATTCCGCAGAACAATACAAACAAGGTTATACTCGACCGGCAGACTTTCCTGAATGCTCTGAAACGCGTATCAGTATTCTCTAATCAGGCAAGTAATCTTATCAAACTTCAGCTGACTGACAGAAATATTGTAGTAACAGCTCAGGACATCGACTTCTCCACAGCTGCCGAAGAGACTATCGCTTGCGAGTATACAGGTTCTCCTATGAACATCGGGTTCAAATCGAGTTTCCTGATCGAGATACTGAACAACATCCCATCTACAGATATTTCGCTCGAATTGTCTGACCCTTCACGTGCAGGACTAATCATCCCTACCGAGAATGAGGAGAATGAAGACCTGCTAATGTTGCTCATGCCAATGATGCTAAACGACTAAAGACAGAATTTTAAATACAAAACATATAGACTTTATCATTCTTCTGATTCTAAAAAATGAGGAATGATAAAGTTTTTTCTTGAAAGCTTATGGAACTAAACCTCAAAAACCCGCTTGTATTCTTCGACCTCGAAACCACAGGTACCGATACAGTAAAAGACCGGATAGTGGAGATATCGTATCTGAAAGTCTACCCTAACGGAAAGCAGGAAGTAAAAACCAAAAGGCTCAACCCAGAGATGCCTATACCTCCGGGAGCAACGGCTGTACACGGCATATCGGATGAGGACGTAAAAGACTGCCCTACATTCAAGCAGATAGCAAAATCCCTGGCCGACCAGATGGAGGGTTGCGATCTGGCAGGTTTCAACTCGAGCCGTTTCGATATTCCGCTTTTAGCAGAAGAGTTCTTACGCGCCGGAGTGGATATCGACTTCAGCAAGCGGAAAATGATAGATGTGCAAATTATCTTCCATAAGAAAGAACAACGTACCCTTGAAGCTGCTTACAAGTTCTATTGTGACAAGGAGCTTACCGACGCACACTCGGCAGAAGCCGATACATTAGCCACATTCGAAGTACTGAAAGCCCAATTGGACAAATATCCGGACTTGGTGAACGATATGGAAAAACTGGCCGAGGAGTTTTCATTCTTCAACAATAATGTTGACCTGGCAGGACGCATCATTAAAGACGAAAACGGGATAGAAGTCTTTAACTTCGGCAAGCATAAAGGGAAACCTGTGGCTGAAGTATTGAAGAAAGAACCGAGTTTCTATGCATGGATGATGGACGCAGACTTCCCTCTAAATACCAAACAGGTGCTGACCAAAATAAAGCTGAGAGAGATGCAGCGGTAAACTCTGCGAAGATGGAAAGCTATGGAATGGGGTAAGAATATCATCGATTCGTTGAAATGGTCGGATACCATTATCAATAGAGAAGGGAAAGAAAAGGTTGCGAAAGAAATCGCAGCTAAAATGAAAGACGGACAAATAATCGGGGTTGGCTCAGGCTCCACCGTTTATCTGGCTTTGATTGCCATTACCGAAAGAATCGAGAAAGAAAACCTGCATATACAAGTCATCCCTTCTTCATTGGAGATATTGATGACCTGTATCCAGTTAAGAATCCCTCAAACTACACTTTTAGACAAAAAACCCGACTGGACTTTCGACGGAGCAGATGAAGTAGACCCGCAACGAAGCCTCATAAAAGGACGAGGCGGAGCCATGTTTAAAGAAAAGCTGCTGATCCGCAACAGTACCGAAACTTATATCATTGTAGACGAATCTAAATTTGTCGCACAGTTAGGCTCCAAATTCCCGGTTCCTGTCGAAGTATTTCCAACTTCGCTTTTATATGCAGAAAAAGAACTTATAGCATTAGGCGCCCGCGATGTATCACTAAGGATGGCAAAAGGAAAAGACGGGCCTGTTATTACAGAAAACGGAAACTTTATCCTCGATGCATGGTTCGACTCAATAAAGAACTCTTTTGAACGTGACATTAAGTCAATAACGGGAGTTATCGAAAGCGGATTGTTCATAGGGTATGATGTGGAGATAATGAGTATATAGCCTTGAAAAAAGGCCTGAATAAAACTACTATGAAAATATTTTCGCTACATTGCGCCTGATATACCGGAATAACATACTCATATAAAAATGAAAGACTCTATTCATTTAAAATATCTGATAGTAAATGAAACTGACCTACTATGGGGGCTGACTGTAAACTCGGTAGGCTACCAGAGTATAGAGTCTAATATGAGCTACCCACCGGGTAATCACCCTACCAGATACTTATTTTCTACAGATAGAGGACGCATTTTGGATGAATATCAGCTTTTATATATTACCAAGGGAAAAGGCTCTTATATATCCAATACATCAGGGAAGAAAGAAACACATCCGATAAACGAAGGCCATATGTTTCTGCTGTTTCCGGGCGAATGGCACAATTATATGCCTGACAAACAAACAGGATGGGACGAATACTGGATAGGCTTTAAAGGGATTAATATCGATAGCCGTGTAAACAATGGTTTCTTCAATAAAGAAAAACCAATATATAATGTGGGACTCAATAATGAAGTTGTCCAACTATATAAACAAGCGATACAAATTGCTATTGAGCAAAAATCGGGATTCCAACAAATGCTTGCCGGAATTGTGAACCATCTGCTCGGGCTGGCATATTCTTTAGATAAGAACTACATTTTTGAAAATTCCGAATCGGTCAATCAGATCAATAAAGCCAAAATCATTATCCTTGAAAATTTCAAAGACATAAGACCTCAGGATATAGCCGACCAATTAAATATGAGCTATTCCAATTTCCGAAAAATCTTTAAGGAATATACAGGCTTTGCCCCCTCGCAATACATCCAGGAACTAAAAATACAGAAGTCGAAAGAATTGCTTACGAACACAATGATTCCTGTAAAAGAGATTGCCTATATGATGGGCTTCGAGAATCAGGAATATTTCTTTACTGCATTCAAAAAGAAAAATAACACGACACCTATCGAGTACCGGAAATTTACGCAAGGCCCACGTAATTCATAAATTAGACTCTATCAAGTTCTGTCATTTTGTATAATAAGTATGTCATTTTCTTAACTTATAAAAGAATACGGAAAAGTTAACTTTGCGAATATCCATCATCTATATCTTAGCCCAATATTGGCTGGATAATTAACTAATAATCTATATTATGCGAATAATACACTGTTTTATATTAACAATCTTGTTCTTATTAAGCGATAACTTTTTAGCCCAGCAACTACCGCTTCCATTTCAGGATTACCGCGATATAAAAGCCCGGCCGACAAGCCTAACCAGAAAATACCTTACCCCTACCCGTATAGTATGGACTTCGGACAGTGGTAATGGCAAATATGTAATAAATGCCCAGTCTATCCTAAAACAAGGAACGGGACAAGCCGACCTGAATGCAGGAACTTATCTTAAGCTAATCGGAGATAATACGAATAAAGGAGGTATTATCCTCGATTTCGGGAAAGAGATACAAGGAGGTCTGGAAATAATAACTTCCATAAATAATAAGAATCCGGTAGGGAAAGTGCGTATCCGCTTCGGTGAATCGGTTGCCGAAACAATGAGCGATATCGGAGGCGAAGGCGGGGCAACAAACGACCATGCCATGCGTGATTTTATAATAACTCTACCCTGGCTCGGACGACTCACTGTAGGCAATTCGGGTTTCCGCTTTGTCCGCATAGATGTTGTAGATACGGATACGGAAGTGGAAATAAAGGAGATAAGCGCATCCTTTGAATACAGGGATATCCTCTATCTGGGTTCTTTCCGTTGTAACGACGAATACCTGAACAAGATATGGCTTACAGGAGCCTACACTGTACATCTCAATATGCAAGACTACCTGTGGGATGCAATAAAACGCGACAGGTTGGTATGGGTGGGTGACCTTCATCCCGAAGTAATGACAATTAACTCTGTTTTCGGATATAACGATGTTGTGCCTAAAAGCCTCGATCTGGCAAGGGATATCACACCTCTGCCTGCATGGATGAATGGTATCAGTTCGTATTCTATGTGGTGGATCATAATCCATCGCGACTGGTATCTGTATCAGGGTGATCTGGAATATCTTAAAGAGCAACAGGAATATATGTCCCGATTACTTAAACTATTAAGTGAAAAGATAGACGAAAACGGAAAAGAGATACTGGACGGCAATCGTTTTCTCGATTGGCCATCGAGCGAAAATACCGAGGCTATCCATGCCGGCCTGCAATCTATGATGGTAATGACATTCGAAGCAGGTGAAGAATTGAGTAGAATACTGAATGACAAGGACAGTGAAACTCTCTGCCAATCAACTTTGAAGAAACTAAGAAAACATGTGCCTGATATAACCTCGTCCAAACAGGCTGCCTCTCTATTAGCCCTATCCGGGCTTATTGCACCAAAGAAAGCGAATGATGAAGTATTAGCACAAAACGGAGTGCATGGGATGTCTACCTTCTATGGCTACTATATGCTGGATGCGCGCGCAAAAGCAGGCGATTATAAAGGTGCGATAGATAACATACGTGAATATTGGGGTGCTATGATCGACCTTGGAGCAACCACCTTCTGGGAAGATTTCGATATCAATTGGATGAAAAATGCAGCACGGATTGACGAGGTTGTACCCGAAGGAAAAGTAGATGTTCACGCCTCTTATGGAGGATATTGCTATAAAGGATATCGCCATAGTTTTTGTCATGGCTGGGCTTCGGGTCCTACTACATGGCTTAGCAGGCATGTACTGGGAGTAAAACCTTTAGAGGCAGGGTGCAAAAAGGTACGGATAACCCCTAATCTGGGAGATTTGGACTGGGTAGAAGGCACTTCCCCTACTCCATACGGGATTATCGAGATAAAACATACAAAACAAGCCGATGGAAAAATAAAATCGGAAATCAAGGCTCCTGAAGGAGTAGT
The DNA here is from genome assembly GCF_000213555.1 of Dysgonomonas gadei ATCC BAA-286. GTDB lineage: Bacteria > Bacteroidota > Bacteroidia > Bacteroidales > Dysgonomonadaceae > Dysgonomonas > Dysgonomonas gadei. Next base: position 217,689 of record NZ_GL891981.1, on the reverse strand, counting down.
TGTGGTGAAGTAAAACAAATCCTGCTATACAAAATAGTTCAATTATATTAGGCGTTTTTCGTGACTCGGCATAACCAAAATAAATTTTATTTCTGCCCTCGCTACTTAAAACGTTCCGCTTCATCAAGCACATCATTATTCTTAACAACAACTTTATTTTTAACTTATATCTACTGGGCTTGTATTCCTTTTAGGCTATCCAAAAAGGGATATAGACTATTTGTGTTTACACATAGCATAAAAGGATAGTGCATTTAATCTAAATATATAATTAATTACTATTTATAAAATCACTGAAAAAGAACTGTTTACAACATGTTTATAACCTGTTGATAAAGTATTATAAGTCAAACATTATCAATTCAATATACATGTTGAAAACTTATGAACAGGGCTGTTAAAAACTTTTAGTCAATTTTAAGTGGGGAAAAGTGGGGAAAAGTGTATAATTTTCATACCTTTACGTCACATATTGTATATTGTTAAAATTCAAAGTGTTAATGATTCAATTTTTGGGCAATATAGAAGCGAAAATCGACGCGAAGGGGAGAGTCTTTGTGCCGGCTGCTTTCAGGAAGATTCTTCAATCTTCTGCCCAGAATACATTGATACTCAGAAAAGATCTGTTTCAGGATTGCCTCGTCCTCTATCCGGTGGAGGTATGGGAAGAAGAGGTAGCAAAATTACGTTCGCGCTTAAACAGATGGGATCGGGAGCAGCAAGCTCTTTTCAGGCAGTTTGTTGTCGATGCCGAACGTCTCGATATAGATACGAACGGGCGCATCCTGATATCGAAGCGATATTGCCAGATGGTAAGTATCGTATCCGATGTCAGGTTCTTGGGAGTGGATAATACGATTGAGATATGGGCAAAAGAAGGGCTGGAGAAAACGCTTATTCCGGCAGATGATTTCAGTTCCCGTATACAGGCATTAATGAACAACGACTCACAAAACGGCTAACCATGACTGAGATGTACCATATACCTGCACTGCTCCACGAAAGTGTGGACGGTATGAATATTCGTACCGGCAGCATTTGTGTCGACGTTACTTTTGGTGGTGGCGGACATTCAAAAGAGATTCTTTCCCACCTCGGCAACAAGGGACATCTTTATGCTTTCGATCAGGATGAAGACGCTATCAACAATATACAGGAGGATAGTAAATTCACGTTCATCCGAAGCAATTTCCGCTTTCTGAAGAACTTTATTAAATATCACGGTGTAGAAGAAGTAGACGCTATTCTTGCCGATCTGGGCGTGTCGTCACATCATTTCGATGCCGAAGACCGAGGGTTTTCTTTCCGCTTCGAAGATAGTGACCTGGATATGCGCATGAATCAGAAAGCCGGAAAAACGGCAGCACAGATTCTGAATACATACACAGAAGAACAACTGGCTGATATTTTTTACTTATATGGAGAACTCAAGCCGTCGAGGCGCATTGCATCTGCAATAGTAAAGACCCGCAAAGAAAAGCCTTACAGGAAAGTAAGTGACTTGCTGGATACACTGAATTCCTTTGTAGGAAGAGGTGAAAAAGAAAAGAAAGTATTGGCTCAGGCCTTTCAGGCACTTCGCATAGAGGTGAATGAAGAGATGGAAACTCTGAAAGAAATGCTCGAACAGGCACTTGATATATTGAAACCGGGCGGTCGCCTGGTAGTTATTACCTACCATTCTTTAGAAGACAGGCTTGTGAAGAACTTCTTTAAGACAGGTAACTTTGAAGGGAAAGTGGAAAAAGATTTCTTCGGAAACTTTGAAACGCCATTCAAATTGATAAACAATAAAGTAATTGTGCCTTCACGGGAAGAAGAGGAAAGAAATCCGCGTTCGAGAAGCGCTAAACTAAGGATAGCAGAGAAAATTTGAGTTGTAAATAAATTACATAGGACTTGTAATAGGAATGAAAGCGAAAGATATAAAAAAGAAAGTGATGTATATTCTGGGAGGAACAGTCCTTACTGAGGATTTTTTCTGGAAGAATGCACGTTTCATTATCACTGTTTTTGTTATTCTGGTCTTATATATAAGTAACAGATACAGTTGTATAGAAAAGAGGTCTCAGATAGAGTCGTTGCAACATGAACTGAAAGATGCGAAATTCGAATCATTAACTATTGCGGCGCAGCTGATGGGGGTAAGCCGGGAGTCGAAAGTTGAATCTTTGATCCAGCAGAACGGAGTAGACTTGCAGCAAACCAAGGAGCCTATTTATAAAATTAAGAAATAGAAGAGACTTTCTCGGAAAAAGGATATGGCAAAGAAGTCAGACGGAACAATGAAGAATGTGGCAGTCAGCCGTTACGGTTGGATTGTCTTTTTCATGTCTTTCGTATTTATAGCAATCATTGTCTGCATTTTCAAAATCAAATATGCGGAAGGGCCCGAATGGCGCGAGCTTGGCAAACAGGAAACTGTAAAAAAAGACCGGGAGATACGCCCCAACCGCGGAAATATATATGCCGACGACGGCCGTCTGCTTGCAACTAGCGAACCTTTATATGGCGTATATGTCGACTTCATGTCGGAGGGTATAAAGAAAGATACGCTGATGAAATATGCAACACCTCTTTCTCAGGAGTTAGCGAAAAAATTTCCGGACAGAAATGCCGCCCAATACAAAAAGATAATATTAGATGGTTGGGCGCTTAGCCGCAAAGAACTGGATGAACTGGAGCGCAACCGAAAAAGCGGTTCCAATAAGAAAATAAAGGTAAGAAGCCGTTATGTAAGAATTATCCGTCCCGATATAAACTATGTAGACCTGAAAGAGCTGAAAACATTCCCATTCTTCAATCAGCGCAGCAACAGGAGCGGACTTTTCACCGAAGAAAAGACCATGCGCCTAAAACCTTTCGGTCGATTGGCAGGACGAACTGTAGGCTCTATATTTAAAGATTTTGAAGACGGGGGAGCGAGTGGACTGGAGCTGAAATATGATTCGATACTTAAAGGTGTGCCCGGGTTGAAAACACGCGAACGTGTACAGGGCCGTTGGATAGATGTAGTATTGGAAGAACCTACCGATGGCTGGGATATAAAGACTACACTGAATGTAGACATTCAGGATATGGCCGAAAAAGCCCTTTACGGCAAACTGGCTGAAACAAAAGCTGAATCAGGCGTCGCCATTGTAATGGAAGTAGCTACCGGCGAAATAAAAGCGATAACCAATCTCGACAGAGTATCGGAAGGGGTATACGCCGAAGGAAACCCGAATGCATTCTCGTGGATGTCCGAACCGGGTTCCACATTCAAGACCGTATCGGTGATGGTAGCCCTCGAGGACGGGGTAGTTACACCAAATGACTCCGTGCGTGTCGGCAATGGGCTTTTCGAATATAAAGGCCGGGTTGTACGCGACCACTATTGGCGTACAGGCGGACGCAAAGAGTTTATGACTATTACCGAAGGTATGTATATTTCTTCGAATGTTGTTATGACTAAAATGATTTTGAAGGGATATGAGAATAATCCTCAGAAATATGCGCAACATATCCGTGACTTAGGTATTACCAAGAAAATAGAATGGGACGTACCTCTCAAAGGTATAGAAGGTACATCCATAGTCCGCATGCCTGATGATAAGGCAAATCCATGGTCAAAAACAACTCTGGCATGGATGTCGTTCGGTTATGAGACTCAGATTCCGCCTATCTACATGCTGATGTTTTACAATGGTATAGCCAATAATGGGAAGATGATAAAACCTTTCCTTACCAAAGCCTTTATGAAAGACGGCAAAGTGAAGGAAGAGTTCGAGACAGAAGTTATCAATCCGGCATTATGCTCCGAGAAAACGTTAGTGCAGGTACGTGAAATGCTCAGAGGGGTAGTGTCTGACGGTCTGGGAAAAGCAGCCGGTTCTCCACTTTTCCAGTCGGCAGGTAAGACAGGTACGGCAATGATTGCATCACGGGGAGGATACGAAGGTTACTATGTTTCGTTTTGTGGATATTTTCCTGCAGAAGATCCAAAATATACATGTTTTGTAGGTATACGCAGACCACAGGGTTCTCCATCGGGAGGGCTTATGGCCGGAACGGTGTTCAAGGCTATAGCCGAAGGCATTTATACTAAGCATTTGGTATCTACGCCTCTGCCTGCACCGAAAGATACTGTGAACTCCTTGATTCCTGTAGTTAAAGGTGGCTTACTAAAGAATACAGAGTTTGTGCTGAAAAAGCTAGACCAGAATTATACATTTTCAGGTAGTAATATCGACTGGATAAAGACGAAGAGTGACTCACTGTCAGGTGGAATTATACTGGAAGATAATGCTTCCGTAAAACAAGGCCTTGTTCCTAACGTTATAGGTATGGGGGCACGAGATGCTGTCTATCTATTGGAAAATGCCGGGCTTAGAGTCAATCTGACAGGAGAGGGAAAAGTGAAGAGGCAATCTATCCCTGCCGGAAACCGGATAGTAAAAGGCGGTGGCATTACAATAGAATTAAATTAAAGTGCAGACCTATTTATTACTTGATTAAGTTCGTAAGCAATAGATCGTTAAACTGATTGGTAATATTATTAATACTCTCTTTAACTAGATAAAGAATACAGATATGAAATTAAAGGATTTATTAAAAGGCATAGATATAGTTGAAATAAAAGGAAATGAAAACCTTGAAATAACTGGTATTCAGACCGACTCACGTAAAGCAATCGCCGGTTCTGCCTTTATCGCCCTCAAAGGAGTACAGGTAGACGGGCACCAATATATAAACAACGCCCTCGACTTAGGAGCTAAAGTTGTAATCCATCAGGAGAAAGTAGATACTTCGAGAGAGGGAATTACATATATAAAGGTAAAAGACAGCGCTGACGCGGCAGGCAAAATAGCTACCCTCTGGTATGGAGACCCTTCTGCTAAACTGAAACTGGTGGGAGTTACCGGAACGAATGGCAAAACCACCACTGCCACATTGCTATATGAGATGTTCCGTAAGTTCGGGAATAAAGTAGGATTACTGTCCACAGTAGCTAACTATATTGATGGCACGGTATATCATGCCACACATACTACGCCTGATCCATTGTCGCTGAATGAGATGCTGGCAAAGATGGTAGATGCTGGCTGCGAATATGCTTTTATGGAAGTAAGTTCACATGCTATACATCAGAAGCGCATCAGCGGATTAAAATTCGACGGAGGCATTTTTACCAATATCACACAGGATCATCTTGATTATCACAAAACGATGGCTGAGTACCTGAAAGCAAAAAAGATGTTTTTCGACAATTTACCCGAAACTGCTTTTGCCCTTACCAACGCCGATGACAAGAACGGAGCGGTAATGCTTCAGAATACAAAAGCGAAGAAATATACTTATTCGGTAAAAACTTTGGCCGATTTTAAAGCTAAGATTATAGAGAAGCACTTCGACGGCACAGCTGTCGAATTCAATAATAAGGAATTGCAGGTGCAGTTTGTCGGTGTGTTCAATGTTTATAATTTATTAGCTGTGTATGGAACAGCCGTTCTGCTGGGGCAGGATCCGGATGAGGCGTTGCTCATCCTGAGTACATTAAAACCGGTATCGGGACGTTTCGAGACATTACGCTCTCCTGAGAATTATACCGCTATTGTTGATTATGCACATACACCGGATGCTTTAACGAATGTGCTGGAAGCCATCCATGAAGTACTGGAAGGTAACGGGCGTGTAATTACTGTAGTCGGCTGTGGAGGCAACAGAGATAAGACCAAACGTCCGATTATGGCACGTGAGGCTGTGCGCCTGAGCGATCAAGTAATACTTACATCCGACAATCCGCGATTCGAAGAACCACAGGCCATTATCAACGATATGGCTGACGGGCTGAACAGCCAGCAAATGAAGAAAACGCTATTGATCGTAGAGCGTGAGCAAGCTATAAAAACAGCTTGTACATTGGCCAAAGAGGGCGACGTAATCCTTATAGCAGGAAAAGGCCATGAAGATTATCAGGATGTAAAAGGCGTGAAACATCACTTCGATGACAGGGAAGTAGTAAGAAATATTTTTGGAGAATAAAAAAATCAGAAGGAGCAAATGTTATATTATCTATTCGACTATTTAGACCAGTTAGATTTCCCGGGTGCGGGGATGTTCAGGTATGTCTCGTTCCGTGCAGCCATGGCACTGGTATTATCATTATTGATATCCACTATCATAGGACGCCGTATCATCGACAAACTGCAAAAACTACAAATCGGGGAGATAGTCCGCAATCTTGGACTGGAAGGGCAATTGAGTAAAAAAGGAACGCCTACAATGGGAGGTATTATCATTATCATCTCCATACTTGTACCCGTTTTGCTTTTAGCCCGTTTAGATAATATATATATCATCCTGATGCTTATTACAACCGTCTGGCTGGGAGTGCTCGGCTTTTTGGACGATTATATCAAAGTGTTCAAAAAGGATAAGGAAGGACTGCATGGTAAGTTTAAGATAATAGCTCAGATAGGTCTCGGACTAATTGTGGGTATGACGCTTTACCTGAGTCCCGACGTTATTATCCGTGAAAATATAGAATTCCGCAATCAGGATAATGTCATAGAACGGGTCAGTTATACTGCCGAAGGAGCAAAGTCGACACAGACTACCATCCCTTTCATGAAGAATAACAACCTAGACTATGAAGACCTTGTCTCTTTCATGGGAGACTATGCAGAACCGGCTGCCTGGATACTGTTTGTTACCATTGTTATATTCATTGTAACAGCTGTATCGAACGGTGCCAATCTGACCGATGGGCTCGACGGGCTTGCGGCCGGCAGCTCGGCAATAATAGGGGTTACGTTAGGGATACTGGCATATGTATCCGGGCACATTGAGTTTGCCTCCTATCTGAATATAATGTTTATTCCGGGTAGTCAGGAGCTCGTGATATTTGCCTCGGCATTCATCGGGGCTACAGTTGGTTTCTTATGGTACAATGCATTTCCCGCACAGGTATTTATGGGAGATACGGGCAGTTTAACGCTGGGAGGTATAATAGGGGTTTTCGCTGTGGTTATCCATAAAGAATTATTGCTGCCTATATTATGCGGTATTTTTATGGTAGAGAGCCTTTCGGTAATGATACAGGTGTTTTATTTTAAACTGACCAAGAAAAAATACGGTGAAGGACGCCGTGTATTTAAAATGACGCCTCTGCATCATCATTTCCAGAAAGCGGGAAATTCTGGTATACAGGCTTTATTCCAAAAACCGATAGGAGCTGTGCCGGAATCGAAAATTGTAGTACGTTTCTGGATTATAGGAATTATCCTGGCTGTACTTACATTAGCAACGTTGAAAATGAGATAAAAATAATTTCAAGATTTCAGATTTAAAAATTTCAAGATTAAGTCTTGAATAAAAATCCTGAAACTTGAAATCTTCAAATCTTGAAATAAAAAAACAGATGAACAAAATTATCATACTGGGAGGTGGCGAAAGCGGAGTTGGTTCGGCCATACTTGCGCAAGCAAAAGGATTCGATGTTTTTTTGTCGGATAACGGCCCTTTGCAGGACAAGTATAAAGCGGAACTGGAGCAATACGGTATTCCTTATGAAGAAAAAGGACACACAGAAGAACTTGTACTTGCTGCAACCGAAATTATAAAAAGTCCGGGTATTCCTAATTATGCTCCTCTTGTTCATAAGGCTATAGAAAAAGGTATTCCCATTCTCTCCGAAATGGAATTTGCCAAACGTTACACGACTGCTAAAATGATTTGTATTACAGGCAGTAATGGTAAAACGACCACAACCAGCCTGATATACCATATACTGAAATCGGCGGGGCTGAATGTAGGACTGGGAGGAAATATCGGTAGAAGTTTTGCCCGTCAGGTCGCGGAAGAAAACTATGATTATTATGTATTGGAACTAAGTAGTTTCCAACTCGAAAACATGTATTCTTTCAAAGCTGATATCGCCATCTTACTGAATATCACGCCTGACCATCTGGACAGATACGACCATGATATACAGAAATATATAGATGCTAAGATGCGTATTGTACAGAACCAGACCGAAGCCGATGCATTCATATTCTGGGAGGAAGACCCTATTGTAAGTAAAGAAATTAAGAAACTGGTATCTAAAGGTAAACAATATACATTCGCCGAACACAAGGTTGGCAATGCAATCGCTTACCTGAATGATCATGAAATAGATATTAACACTCCTAATTCCGCTTTTATTATGGAACAGGATTTATTAGCTCTGGAAGGCACGCACAATCTGTACAACTCATTAGCATCGGGTATTGCCGCTAAGTTGCTGGATATAACCGACGACAATCTTCGTCATTCACTCAGCGACTTTCAGGGGGTAGAGCATCGTCTCGAAAAGGTAGCTAAAGTAAAAGGCATTCAGTTTATCAATGACTCTAAGGCTACCAATGTGAATTCATGCTGGTATGCTTTGCAGAGTATGAAAACAAAAGTAGTTTTGATACTTGGGGGAACGGATAAAGGTAATGATTATACCGAGATAGAACAGTTGGTAAAGGACAAAGCGCGCGCCCTTGTATTTCTGGGTGTGGACAATAGCAAACTGCATAAGTTCTTTGATGGTAAAGTAAAGAACATAGCAGATGCATCATCCATGAAAGAAGCTGTAGAAAAATCTTATGCATTGGCAGAAGAGGGAGATACAGTATTGCTATCACCCTGCTGTGCCAGTTTCGACCTCTTTAAGAATTACGAAGACAGGGGTGATCAATTTAAAGAATATGTCAGAAAATTGTAATTAGATATGGAATTCAATTTTTTAGGAAGGGCGTTTAAAGGAGATAAAGTTATATGGTGCATATTCATTGCATTGTGTATTATCTCTTTGCTTGAAGTATTTAGTGCTACAAGTACAATCGCCTACCGTCAGCAGAGTCACTGGGCGCCTATACTCCGTCATGCAGCATTCTTGCTGATCGGGTTTGCTGTGGTTATGTTCCTGCAAAGGGTGCCTACCCGCTTCTTCTCTACTCTATTATTGGGACTGCCCATTTCGGCCATACTGCTTATTTTCACCATGTTTATGGGGCAGGATGTGAATGGTGCGCAACGTTGGCTGGGGGTAGGTGCCTTTACGATACAACCATCTGAGTTTGCAAAGATATCGGCTATCGGCTTTATAGCCTTCTTTTTGAGTAAAATGAAGCCCGAAAATGAAAGTTGGATTTTTAAAACATTGATTATCGGAATAGGTGCAATCTGTGCATTGATTGCACCTGAAAACTTATCCACAGCATGCCTTCTCTTTGGTGTATCTGTAATGATGTTATGGATTGGACAGGTGAAATTTAAACGGTTGTTGAAGGTTGGTCTAAGCGGTGCGGCTTTGGTCGGACTTGTGTTGCTTTGTATAACTTTATTACCCGATAAAGTTGTTAAGGACTACTTCCCTGATCGTCTTACCACATGGAAAAACCGTATAGAAAGACACTCCGGTGAACAGGAAGGAACCTCTATCCACGATAGAAAAGAAGACGGGACAATTGCCTATAAAATCACAGACGACAATTATCAGGTGTCGCATGCTAAAATAGCGATTGCAAACGGAGGCGTTATCGGGCTTCCCGGCAGTGGTGTAGAGCGGGATTTTCTGCCACAGGCATATTCCGATTTCATTTTTGCGATTGTTCTCGAAGAAATGGGTTTGCTCGGTGGATTATTTGTACTACTTTTATATGTCGCATTAATGATCCGGTGTGGGGTACTTGCATCGAAATGCGAAAAGAAATTTCCCCGCTACCTCATTCTGGGGGCAGGACTTATACTTACGATACAGGCTTTGGCTAATATGGCCGTTGCAGTCAATCTTATACCCGTAACAGGGCAGCCATTACCATTGGTCAGCCGGGGAGGAACTTCTACCATTATTACTTGCGCTTATTTCGGGATTATTTTGGCTTGTTCTTCGAAACTGAACGATTCAGATCATGAAGATGTAGACGAAAGCATTGCGAATGTGGATTTTGAAACTTTTGATGAAGCAAATAGAATATGAAACAGCTAAAAGTAATAATAAGCGGTGGAGGCACAGGAGGGCATATATTCCCTGCTATAGCTATCGCCAATACGATAAAAGAGCGTTACCCTGATGCTGAAATCCTCTTTGTAGGAGCGACCGGGCGTATGGAAATGGAGAAAGTCCCTGCAGCCGGATATGAAATTATCGGTCTGGAAATATCTGGTCTTAACAGAAAAAATATCTTTAAGAATATATCTACCGTATTGAAATTCCAGAAGAGCTTAATAAAAGCGAAACGGATACTCAAGGATTTCCGGCCCGATGTCGTAATAGGTGTGGGGGGCTATGCGAGTGGTCCGGTGCTATACAAAGCGAATGCGTTGAAAATACCGACACTTATCCAGGAACAGAATTCCTATGCCGGGGTTACAAATAAATTCTTGTCAAAGAAGGCTTCTGTAGTATGTGTTGCATATGAAGGGATGGAACATTTCTTTCCTGAAAGCAAAATAGTAATGACAGGCAATCCATGCCGTCAGGAGTTACTATCTCCTACTATTACCAAGGAGGAAGCAGATAAGGAATTTAATCTCGATCCGGACAAAAAAACAATCCTGCTCATAGGTGGAAGTTTAGGTTCGAGAATGATGAATAAAAGTATTCTGTCGGGAATTGATGAACTGGCAAAGTCTGATGTACAATTGCTTTGGCAATGCGGAAAGCTCTATTCATTCGAAATGAATATGGATTTATCCGGTAAAGGCAACCCTGAAAATATACATATCTATGAATTTATATCGCGGATGGATTTAGCCTATAAAGCTGCTGATCTGGTTATTTCCCGTGCGGGGGCAAGCTCTATCTCCGAACTTAGCCTGCTCGGAAAGCCTGTGATATTAGTACCTTCGCCGAATGTATCGGAAGATCATCAGACAAAGAATGCGATGGCGCTGGTAAACAAAAATGCGGCTATTCTGGTCAGGGATGATGAAGCGATCGAAAAACTTGTACCTGTGGCATTAGACGTAATACAGAATAAAGAAAAACTTAAAATTTTATCAGAGAATATTCTGAAAATGGCACAACCCGATTCTGCCAACCGTATTGTGGATGAGGTTATTAAATTGGTAAAGGAAAATGAATAATATACAATCTATATATTTTATAGGAATAGGCGGTATAGGGATGAGCAATCTAGCCCGTTACTTTATGTCGAAAGGCAAAAAGGTTGCCGGATATGACCGGACCGAAACACCTCTAACAAAAGATCTGGTAACCGAAGGTGCTGAAATCCATTATACTGATGATATAAAGCTTATACCGGATTATTGCAAAGATAAGGAAAGTACACTGGTTGTATATACACCTGCCGTACCGGCTGAGAATGAAGAAGTCAGGTATTTTCACCAGAACGGATTTACTATACAGAAAAGGGCGCAGGTATTAGGCATAATTACAAAATCGAGTAAAGCTCTCTGTTGTGCAGGCACACATGGGAAGACTACAACATCCAGTATGCTGGCACACATTCTTAAACAGTCGCATCTCGATTGTAATGCTTTTCTGGGTGGTATATTGAAAAATTACGGCAGTAACCTGATGCTTTCCGATAAAAGCGAATTCACAGTGGTGGAAGCAGATGAGTACGACCGTTCTTTCCATTGGCTACATCCTTATATGGCACTGATAACTTCTGTCGATCCTGACCATCTGGATATATATGGTACGGAAGAAGAATATCTGAAAAGCTTTGAGAAGTTTACAAGCCTTATCCAGCCCGGAGGGGCATTGGTAATGAAACATAATATAAAGCTTTCGCCAAAAACAGGAAAAGATGTACGGATATATACTTATTCGATGGACAAAGGAGATTTCCATGCACAGAATATAAAAATAGGAAATGGTGAAATTAGTTTCGATTTTGTTACACCAAAGGAAACGATTGATAACATACAGCTCGGTGTACCGGTAAAAATAAATATAGAAAACGGCATTGGCTCCATGGCTCTTGCCTGGCTTAACGGAGTCACCGCGGAAGAATTACGGCATGGCATGGCTACCTTTATGGGAGCAAAGCGCCGCTTCGATTTCTTGCTAAAAACGGATAAGATAGTGATGATAGATGATTATGCGCACCATCCGGAAGAACTGGCCGCAAGCATAACATCTGTCAAGGAACTATACCCGAACCGCAAACTGACTGGTATCTTTCAGCCGCATCTATATACACGGACTCGGGATTTTGCTCCTGAATTTGCGAGAAGCCTGTCTCTATTGGATGAATTAATCCTGCTGGATATTTATCCGGCAAGAGAAAAACCGATAGAGGGTGTGACCTCGAAGATTATTTTCGATAAAGTCACGTGTCCTAAAACATTGTGCAACAAAGAGGAATTATTACCTTTATTGGAAAATAAGGATAATATAGAGGTTCTGCTCACTATGGGAGCAGGAGATATCGACCAGTTACTGAAACCGATAAAAGATATATTGGAGAAGGAATATTTATGAATAAAACATCTTCATATGGCTTTCCTCCTAATCCGATAGAAAAGCAGGGACATACTCTTGAATTTCAGGATGAATTTGAATTGAGTGTTTTAAATACAGATAATTGGATTCCTTGTTATCTACCTCAGTGGAGTTCGAGAGAGAAGTCCCGACCTAATTATCATTTTAGTGATGGTAACCTTGTATTGGAAATAACAGACGACCAGCAACCATGGTGCCCTGAGTTTAATGGTGAGGTAAAGTGCTCATCTTTGCAAACCGGACTATATGCCGGTCCTCTGGGAACAGATAAGGGACAGCATAAGTTTAATGAAAAATGTATTGTAAGGGAAGAGCAAATCAGTCATAAAAAATATTTGCCCCAATACGGTTACTTCGAAATCAGGGCAAAAGTTCCGGATACAGTTTCAAATGTAGCTGCATTTTGGATGATAGGATATGAAGAGCAACCTGAGCAATCGGCAGAAATATGTATTGTTGAGATAAAAGGTTGCAATGTCGAAAAAGAGTCCTCAATTATTGGATATGGGATACATAGATTTAATGATCCGGCTTTGGAAGAAGCTTTTCACGAAGAACGTTTCAATATGGATGTCACACAGTTTCATATTTATGCAGCAGATTGGGGTCCTGAGAAAGTGGATTTTTATATTGACAATAAACTGATCAGGTCGATAAAGCAATCACCTGCATATCCAATGCAGTTCATGTTGAATATATACGAACTTCCTACGGGGAAAGAAAAAATCGGTTCGGATCTGATTTATCCGAAAGAGTTTACAATAGATTACATAAGGGGGTACAGAAAGATACAGTAGTTATGAAAAAAGTATTAGTCATCATTGGGATTTGCCTGCTTGCAGGCTATCTCATTTTCTCGGTTTTCTACTTTCAGGGAAAACCAAAGGATGGCGTGTGTTCCAAGTTTGAGGTCGAGGTAAAGAACGGTACTGATGACGAGCAGTTTGTAGATACAGAAGATATAGCCCAATATATAAAAGAAAAGGGGCTGGATCCGACAGGTAAACAAATAAAAGATATCAACACAAACGCAATAGAAGAGGCTATATTGACAAATCAACTTGTGAAAAAGGCTGATGTATTTGTTACCAATAACGGGGCTATAAAAGTGTCCATAGAAGAACGTAAACCTGTACTGAGAGTTATGTCCGGCACAGGAGAAAATTACTATATTGACAATGAAGGCCGCAAGATGCCTCTGTCGAGACGTTTCACCGCATATCTGCCTATTGCCACCGGAGCAATAAAAGAAGACTTCGCAAAGACCGACTTATACAAATTTGCACTATTTTTGCATAATGATAAGTTCTGGAACGCACAAATTGAGCAAATTGTAGTCCTGCCTAATCAGGATATAAAATTAATACCCCGTGTAGGCGATCACCAGATTATCTTGGGAAACCTATACGGATATAAGGAAAGGTTGGATAAATTGCTAGCTTTTTATGAAAACGGGCTTAACGAAACGGGATGGAACAAGTATTCCGTTATTAATTTGAAATTTGACAAACAAGTTGTCTGTACAAAACGTTAAATGAAGAATAGATATTTTACCGGTTTTATCCAAACCGGTTTATAAAGATAGGAATTATATGGAGCAATCAGGATTTATAGTAGGCATCGACTTAGGTACATCCAAGATAATTGGAGTAGTAGGTCGTAAGAACGAGCAGGGAGTGATTTCCATTCTTGCATCGGAAAGTATTCCTTCCGATTCGTGTGTAAAATACGGTGTAATATACAATATAGACGAAGCGGCAGGTAAGATTAAGAAACTTATCAACTTGCTCGAAAACAAAACAGGTAAGAAAATAGGAAAGGCGTATGTGTCGGTTGCCGGAAAATCACTTCGGGCAATAGAGCATAAGGAAACCAAATTATTGGATGGAACAACGCCTATCACTTTTGCTTTGTTGGACAATCTGGAACAACAGGCGAAACTCAATAAGCCTGAGTTTTTTACTAACTATAGTGTTCTTGCTCCCGAATACTATCTGGACGGAAATTATGAGGAAGACCCGATAGATAAAACAGGTTCCACTCTCGAAGGCCATTACCGTCTGGTTATAGGCCGCCCGAATATAAAGACCAATCTGGCAAAAAGTATAACCGAGAAAGCCCAGATAGAAATTGCAGGCTACATAGTAGGACCTGTTGCTGCCGGAGCGCTGGTACTTGACGAACATGACAGGCAGGCGGGATGCGCCCTTGTGGATTTTGGGGCAAGTACTACAACTCTTTCCATATACAAAGGGGGTTTGTTGCGGTTCATGTCAGTCATACCATTTGGCGGGCGTACTATAACAAAAGATGTACAGGAACTTGGCTTCGTTTTCGAATCTGCAGAGACCTACAAAATCCGCTACGGAAAATTAGGAAAAGAGAAGAATAAGGCTGCCGCAGACGTTTCTCCCGATGTAGATCTAAGAGAACTGAACAAAGTGATACAACTTCGTCAGGATGAAATTATACTGAATGTTATCAATCAGATAAAATTATCGGGGTATTCAGATGAACTGGATGCAGGTATTATCATGATAGGTGGAGCGTCTCAGATGAACGGCCTGGTCGATTACCTTGCCGAAAAATCTCAACTTCCGGTAAAACGTGCAGTAGCAAAACGCGTATACATAAACAATGCAGCTGAATTACTTCAGAATCCTTTATATACACAGGCCTTGAGTCTGTTGCTTTTTGCCAATGAAAATTGTGAGAAGAAAGAAGTTGTGATACCTAAGGTAGAACCTGTAATTGCTCCTACTCCGCCCCCTACCCCTCCTGTTGAAGAGGAAGAAGAACCGGAGGAAGATACAAAGAAAAACAAAAAGCACAAGAAACAAAAAGACGGCAAACAAACAACTTTGTTTGGCTTTTTTGAAAAAATACAGAACTTCGGAGGAACAATGTTCAACGACGAAGAGTAAATGCAGTAATAAGTAAAATAAATATAAGCTATCAGCTAAAAGTCAACAGCTAAAAATAAACAACCTCTAAAATATGGATGAAAAAATACTTGATTTCCAGTTTCCAAAGAAAACCCAGACTATAATAAAAGTAATTGGTGTAGGAGGTGGCGGTGGTAACGCCGTGAATCATATGTACAACGAAGGAATACACGATGTGTCGTTTGCATTGTGTAACACAGATAATCAAGCTCTTTGCGAATCACCTGTGGAAACCCGTGTCCAGTTGGGACGGAAAACAACGGAAGGCCTTGGAGCGGGTAACCGTCCGGAAGTAGCCAAAGCTGCGGCGGAAGAAAGTCGCGACGATTTGGAAAGACTGCTTAACGACGGTACCAGAATGGCCTTTATCACGGCCGGAATGGGAGGTGGTACAGGTACGGGAGCAGCACCTGTAGTGGCGCGTATTGCGAAAGATATGGGAATCCTTACAGTAGGGATTGTGACTATTCCGTTTGTTTTCGAAGGCCGTAAAAAGATAATACAGGCTTTGCGCGGAGTCGAAGATATAGCGAAGAATGTAGACGCATTGCTGGTTATCAACAATGAGCGTCTGATAGATATTTATGCCGACCTTACTATTCCGAATGCCTTTGCAAAAGCGGATGATACATTGACTATCGCGGCAAAAGGAATCGCGGAAATAATCACGGTACATGGCCATATCAATCTTGACTTTGCCGATGTGAAAACAATCCTCAAAGACGGCGGGGTGGCCATTATGAGTAGCGGATACGGTGAAGGAGAAAGCCGTGTGGAAGATGCGATTGTAAATGCGCTTCACTCTCCGTTGTTGAATAACAATGATGTGTTCGATGCTAAGAAAATATTATTTAATATATATTCAAGCGATGAAAATCCTCTCATTGTTGAAGAAATGGAAGCTGTAGCTAATTTTATGAAACGCTTCGGCCCAGAAATCGAAGTTATCTGGGGTACAGCTACTGATAAGAAACTGGGAGAAAAAGTGAAGATAACTCTTCTTGCCACAGGATTTGGTATGTCCAGTATTCCGGGTATAGATGAGCATTACCGCGAAATGACAGAAGAGGAGGAAATACTCGAAGAAGAACGCATCAGGACAGAGGAAGAAGAAAAACGCCGTATCAACGAGATGATAGAAAAGCACTACGGTAAAGACGGGGTGCAGACAATGGCGGTGAGAACATCTTTCTTCACCCCCAAGCCTATTATCTTATCTACAGAAGAACTGGATAATGACCGTATTGTGGATGCGCTGGAAAATACTCCGGTATTTAAACGTGACGATAAATTTAATCCGGGAGAATATAAGCCCGAAGCAAAGAAACCGGGGGAACTATTCTGATTCGATAGTGTTACATTTGACTCTTTCTGTTACTTAATAAAACAATATAATAAAAAACATATAACCATGAACTTATTCGATCAAGTTAGTGAAGGAATAAAAGATGCAATGCGTGCGAAAGATAAAGTAAGACTGGAAGCACTGCGTGGAATTAAAAAAGAATTCATAGAGGCAAAAACTGCAAAAGGGGCTAATGACGAGCTTTCCGACGAGGCGGCTATCCAAATACTTCAAAAGATGGCAAAGCAACGCCGCGACAGTGCTGCTATTTATACAACTCAGAATCGCGCAGATCTTGCTGAAAACGAATTGGCAGAATTGGCTGTGATAGAAGCTTTTCTTCCGAAACAACTATCGCAAGACGAATTGGATGCTAAAATCGGTGAAATCATCGCTCAGGTTGGGGCAACTTCACCTGCCGATATGGGCAAAGTAATGGGTGTGGCTACAAAGGCGTTAGCCGGAGTTGCAGCAGGTAAAGCCATTTCGGAGACGGTGAAGAAGCTATTGAGCAAATAAAATAGACGAAGATAATCTATATAATTTAAGAGCAGGGTGTAATAAACATTCTGCTTTTTCGTTTTATATAATACTTAGCCTAATCTAAAAATGTATTAACTATGAAATTGAAATTATACCTGCTCATTTCTATAGTATTCATATTGAACATAGCAATGAAATGCGACGAAAAAGATGCAGAGGAAACTATACCGCCCAAACTGATCGGCATAGAAATTTATAATGTAAATAATGAGGGTAAAAATCCAATAGTATCAGATGAGCCGATAAAGAAAGAGGCTTATATAATCGCTATCAGCTATCTGGAAGAAGATGAGTACACTCACGCGGATTATTATTACAATATAACAGGCAGTATCAAATCGGAACGGATATACTGCAATGTCGATATAGGTACAGAATATCCTGCCGGAAGCGAAATTTCCAAACTATTTTCCAAAATAATTTTTGGTCCGAAACCATATAGCCATGCTTTTGTTTTGAGGAAATCAATTCCTGCCGATACATACATCTTCAAGGTTGTGGTGACCGATAATGAAGATAAGATTTTTGAAGCCAGTACCAATCCGATAGAATTATATTGATAATGAAGAGAATGCTATTTTTTATCGTGCCCCTGATTATGTTCTCGGGTAGCCATGCACAGGAAAAGAAATTTTGGTTGGATTTTGAAGTGGAACAAATTTTCGGCTTAAATCAGTGGTTCGATAATCCGGATATTAATAAAGGATTAAGGAAAAACAGGTCGACAGATTTGAAAAGCAGAATAAATTTTCTCATATCCCGAAATATAGGGGTTTATTCCGATCTTTCGGTCTCGTTGTATTCTTACAATAAGAATCATAAGAGCGCTAATTACCTCAATGAGTTTGATCTTAATTCTTATTATCTCAGTAGTGATCATTTTAGCGAAAATGACGGTAATCCCGGTGCCAAACTGACTATTGGTGCATTCTACAAATTCAGGTTCAAAAAATTTGACCTTGTTCCTCATCTGGGTTTTGGCTTGGAGGATATGTATGTTCCATCAGCAAGCTACACGGTGAAAGAACATGATACAAATACAAAGTATAATGTAAGATATATATGGCATCCTGATGATGATAATTTTGTATCCGACAAGAATATAATAACAGCACTTCAACTTACATCCTCTTATAAATTAACCAATACAACCAGTCTTACACTGGGGATAAACTACCGTCTTCGATTGACTAAACCCAAATTCAAAGCAGTAACTACAGACAACTATGATGGCTCAGTCGTGGACGAAATAGAAATAAAAGGGAAGAATATGCATTCTTTAGGCGTCAGTCTGGGCATGTCTTTTGGATGGGGGAAATAGAAATGCTCTTTATTACCGGAACATTTTCTCTATCACATCATCTTCGAGTAATGAGATGATTGTCTTACCATCGGGAGTATGCTTATGCGCAGGGGATGCAAACAGTTGGTCTACAATTTTATTCATCTCCTCGTCGGATAATTTATGCCCATAAGGGATAGATGCCGCATTGGCCATCGACAAGGCA
Organism: Dysgonomonas gadei ATCC BAA-286; assembly: GCF_000213555.1. GTDB lineage: Bacteria > Bacteroidota > Bacteroidia > Bacteroidales > Dysgonomonadaceae > Dysgonomonas > Dysgonomonas gadei. The sequence goes on along the minus strand of NZ_GL891981.1, from coordinate 198,858 downwards.
AGGGATTCCTGTATTTCTTCTTTTACATCGCTTCCGCTGTCTACACTCCGGCTTATCATATTATGTACAAGCTGCACAGGATCTACGTTCGTGATTTCGGAAGGTGTTCCGTTTATTGCATAGGCATTGTTGCCAAGATGGCTCAAATCGAATCCTACAGCTTCCAGATCATCCATCAGATAAGGGATCATCGCCGCTTCGGAAGGCGACAACTCTATTATATCGGGAAATAAAGCTCGCTGCGAGATACCTCTCTTTTGACGAATCTGAGCGATAAACTGGTCAAACAGGATACGTACATGTGCCCGGTGCTGGTCTATGAGCATCAGTCCCGATTTTACAGATGTAAGTATGTATTTATTCTTATATTGGTAATGGACTACCATCTCGGTGCTTACAGAAGAGGTATTCATCCCCGGATCGGACGAATGGCCGAATATATTCACATCCGTATCCGGCTCTATATCTAAGTTCGAACTACCCTTATCTTTTTCAAATCCTTCATAGAATTTTTCCCAGTCTACATTCTGACGCTGATAACCTGAGTTTGAGACCGGACTTTTGAAAGGGTTGTATGATGGGTTTATATTCACACGTGGCTGGCTTACATTCTTCGACGGGTCGTGAATAGGTATGTCTATTGCATCCGTTGTATCAAAGTCGATAGTAGGCACCTCATTGAACTTACCTAATGCTTCTTTTACCGCTGCCGATAGTATCTGCCAGATGGGCTGTTCATTCTCGAATTTTATTTCGGTTTTAGTCGGATGTATATTTACATCGATAGTGTCCGGCTCAACATCGAAATAAATGAAATAATTCGGATTTTCGCCCGATGGGATTAACGGTTCGAAAGCGGCTGTCACGGCCTTGTTGAAATACGGATGGCGCATATATCGCCCATTCACAAAGAAATACTGCAAAGCTCTTGTTTTGCGGGCCGATTCGGGTTTGCCCACAAATCCTTTTATCTTTACCAGAGAAGTATCTATATCGATGGATATCAGTTGCTGGTTGAAATTCTTTCCCACCACATTTACAACTCGCTGACGCAGATTGCATGCAGGATACCGGAGAGCTTCAATATCGTTGTCGGTGAAAGAAAATTCTATTCCGGGATTAACCAATACTATCCGTTCCAGCTCGGTAAGTATATTCCTCCGTTCGGTATCATTCGATTTAAGGAACTTACGGCGGGCAGGTACATTGAAAAAGATATTCTTTACCGAAAAATTACTCCCTTTGGGACAGGCGATGCATTCCTGAGTTTCAACTTTCGAACCCGAAATCTGGAGTAAAGTGCCCAGTTCGTCCTCTTCCCTGCGGGTCTTTACTTCTACCTGCGCAATAGCGGCAATAGAAGGCAATGCCTCTCCGCGGAATCCCATTGTATGCAAGGCAAAAAGATCATCAGCCGACCTTATTTTCGAAGTTGCGTGACGTTCAAAAGCCATGCGCACATCGGTGGCGGACATGCCTTTACCGTTGTCGATGACCTGAACTAATGTACGTCCGGCATCCTTGATGATAAGTTGTATAGTGTCGGCCCCTGCATCAATAGCATTTTCGACCAGTTCTTTTACTACGGATGAAGGTCGTTGAATGACCTCTCCCGCGGCAATCTGATTGGCTATAGAATCGGGTAAAAGATGTATTATATCGCTCATATCCTGTATGTCAGTCAACAGTCAACAGTTAGCAGTCAACAATTAACTACTTATTATAATTCGTAATTTATAACTTATAATGGTCTTTATTCTTCTCTGTCAAAGACTGCCGGACGTTTAGGGCGTACATCCCCGGCTTTTTTCGGCGCTTTCCTGAATATATCGTCTTTATCCAGAGGTCTTATATAATCGTACCAGTAAAAGTCTTTCAGCCTTAATTGTTCAGGAGTTATCAAATGGAAAGGGGTTGTTTTTCCTACAGGCTTAGGCCACACGACTAACTTTTCGAACTGGCCGTCATTCATAAAAATCTGCAGATAACTACCTTCCAGCCAATTGAGGACACCGTTTAGTGTACCGTCCCGTTCTTCCGGATAGGCGATTGTTTCTACATTTCCTTCGGCCAAGACTCGTTTTACCTTCTTATTTTCGAAAAAAATCTTCATCGAACGGCTTTTCAGCTGATTGAAGTGTATAGAATCTTTTTCTTCGATAGAGAAACTATACTGCTTTACATGCATCCGATCTATAGTACTGTCATTCATAAAGATATCTATCGTATCACCCGACAGCTGCCTGTTGGTATTCCACAATATAGGGTCGCGATACATATGGATAATAGAATCCTTGGAGTTGAATTGCAGGGAATCACATACACCTTGCATATCGGAACGATAAAACCTTACCCCATAATAGGCCTTTATCATACGGAACTCCTTTTTTGTGGTATCCACAGCATGTAATGCAGAGGTTGTATAAAGCGGCATTGTATCTGCCGGAAGTCCCATGTCTACCCGTGCCGAATCGTTTTGGAATCGGTCGATGATGTGCAAAGAATCCCTGGCCAGAGAGTCCAGAATCAGAGGTTCGGTCTTTATCAGAGAATCTGCCGTTACTGGTTTGATTTTAGGAATATGGGTACTGTCTATAATAGTCAGTAATTTTAGCGTGTCGGCATGTATATACAGGCTGTCTCCTTGCGAATATTCGATACAATAAGCGGAATCGGTAGCTAATGCCGAATTGTTTAGTTCATTATAATAACCGTAATTACCAATAAGAATTATTTTCTTTACAGTATCCTGTAAAAACATATTACCGAATACTTCGCCATAGCCCAGTGTCTTATAATAATAGATAGAATCACCTCTCAGATAGCGGTTTCCTTCTTTATTCATTACTGTCGACTGATCGAGAAGGAGTGATTTCTCGGTCTCAGTATTGTACCATCCGTTGCTCGTATAGATAACTCCGCTGTCGGATACTATTTCGGTCGGAGTAGTGAAGATAGCTATCTTTTCGTTCGTATTATATTTCAACTTATCCGAATAAAGCGTGAAATTCGGATTCTTCAAGATTACGCTATCCTTAAATGTGGCAATGCGGATATTGGGTTCATATTGTCCCCAGAAAGAAGTCAATTCGTTGAGTGAATCTACAAGCATACCGCCGTCGAAATAATAACCGAGATTCAGAGTCCGGTCATAATTAAGACTGTCGGTAAACAATGTTATCGGGTTTCTTTTGCTTTTAGGGGAATGTTCCAGATTAACATTCTCGCGAACCTTTACCAACTTCGTATTCCCGTCATAATGCATATATCTTCCGTTCAGGAACAGGGTATCTCCTTGTTCCATACGGACATTACTGAAAGCTTCGAAAGAATTCTGCTTCTCATCCCAATAAGCACTGTCGCAGTAGAGATAAGCTCCGTCGTGCAAGAATATAACACTGTCTTTTAATATTTGCGGCTCAAAATCAGGCCGTCTTATCAGTCTTTTCGAATTGACCAACTCAATTACTTTTACTCCACCTTTGCTTGCGGACTGCTGTTTCACAGGGTCCTGTGGTTTTTTGGGAACCTGTGTAATATCCGGTTTCACCTGTGGCGACAGTATCGACTGGGCCGAAGCATAAAGAGCAATGAGGCACAGAACACTCACCAGAGGTATTCTATGCCTTTGCATCGCATATTTTATAAGTTTATTGAACACGTTTTATTTAATATAGGTTTATTTAACCTTATTAGTAGTATCGTCTTTGAGCCATCCTGAATATTGGAAATCGCAATTCCGCCAGTTTTCATCTATGAAAACGTATGTACCCTTGATTTTAGTTTGGAGCCATTTACGAAGTATATCCTCTTGTTTATGCGCTTCTACTATTTCTTTCAGGGCCTGATAGTCATCGGATACATTAGCTACATGTCCTTCGGTACGGCTTCTGAGTTTTACGATGGCTACTACTTCTTTCCCGTTATCTGTCTTCATTCTGAACGGAGCCGATACTTCTCCTACTTTCAACTTATCCACAGCGATAGCTACAGCCGGAGGAAGTTCTTCTTTCAGGAAGCGTGGTGTGCCATAGTTTGCACTTTCCTTACGGTTAACCATTAATCCGTTATTCTTTCGGGTGTCTTTGTCGAATGATAGCACCGTTGCATCTTCGAATGTAAATTTGTTTTGTTTTATATCCTTGGTGATGGAATCCATTTTGGCAATTGCTTTTTCGAATTCAGCTTCCGGCACTTTCGGACGAAGCAGAATATGACGCACGTTTATCAGGTCACCTCTGCGTTCGATCAACTGGATAATATGGAATCCATATTCGGTCTCTACTATATTGGATACTTTTTTAGGATCGTTCAGCGAAAAAGCCATATTGGAGAATTCCGTAACCCAACTGGCACGTCCGCTGAATCCGGTTTCTCCTCCGTTCTGGGCAGAACCATCTTCGGAGTACATAATAGCCAGTGTGGAGAAGCTTTCCCCTGCATTTACCCTGTTGGTAAAATCTCTAAGGCGTTCTTTTACTTTATCTATTTCAGCCAGAGGAACTATCGGTTCATTTGTGATTATCTGTACTTCTACGGTAGTGGGTATATATGGTAAGCTATCCTGTGGCAATTGGGCATAGTACCTTCTTACCTCCGACGGAGTCAGGCTACTCTTTTTTCCTACCAGTTTTTTCTTGACTTCCGATACCAGATAGCCGTTGCGGATTTCTTCTCTCCATTCTTCGCGCAACTGGCTCATCGAAGCCTGAAGATATTCTTCTACTTTTTCTTTGGAACCCAGATTAGCAATAACCATGTTTTCCTGACGGGTTACTCCTCTGGACACCTCTGCTGTAGGCACATCTATACTGTCTATCTTGGCCTGGTCGAGAAACAGTTTTTGTACAGCCAGCTGTTCGGGTATCAGGCAATATGGGTCACCTTCGATACGTTCGCCCCTCGACAGCATCATCTGCCGGGCTTTTTCTACATCCGACTTTAGTATAGCTTCGTCTCCTACTACCCAGATTATCTGGTCGATGATATTGTCCTGAGCCTTACACAAAAGCCCCGAACTTAATAGTATTGCTAATAAAATAAATTTTCCGGCCTGTTTTACCATTTGTATGTTCAATTAAAAAATCGCGTAAATATAGTGATAATGTATTACTTTTTCTCTTAACGTAAAAAAAGAAGTTATATTCTATTTATTATAAAACTTAATTTCTTCATCCGAAACGGCTTTGTCATACAAGTCTTTTTTCACCTGCTGCAAATAATCAGCCTTCTTTTGTTCCATATACATTTCGGATAGTTGCCCTTTCACATAGTCATACGGGGCTTCACTTCCGGTCAGTTCGTACTCTTTGATATTCAATAGATATACAAAAGATGAGTCGCGCAATTCCAGATTCTTGTTCCTCTGAAGAAATATTTTTTCATCAGTAACGGCAGGTGGCATATTCTCCAGTACATCTACCAGTCCTACCCATTTGTCATAAAAATATTCGTAAGCCACTGCATTCTGCAATGTATTCTTTTCAATATTTTCTATCGCAGCATCATTTCCTTGTTTATACCATTTCTGAAAATTAGCCAGCTGTTTTGAATTTACAGGGATTTTCAGATACAGCCCCTTAATAATATTGTCTTCCAGCTTGAATTTGTCCTTATTCTGCTCATAGTATGCTTTGAGTTCATTTTCCGAAACGGATTTTGAAAAATACTCTTTCAGCAATTGTTCCTGATATGAACTTGTTATCAGTGACTTTTTGTAGCCTTCGACCAACTCGTCTATATCTTTCTTGTTTATAATGTTTTGCAGGGCCTTGTTATATATCAACTGGTCGTTTACCCACATATCGATATAAGACTTGACTGCGGCAGTGCTGTCTTCGGCAGAAAGGCCAATAGGAATAACTTCGTCCAGATCGGCCTGATAAAGCGTTTTATCTCCCACGGTAACAATCGGATTTAAAGCCCGGTCGGCATCAGCTGCCCCGCTTCCGCTACAGGAAAACGCTACGAAAACCATAAAAAACAGATGTAAGCAGATAAGGATCTTTTTCATTGTTTCAAATTTAATGCCGACTTGTTAATTTCTACTTTGTATTTATTTTGGAGGTAAGCAGCCCACTCTTTTTCGAGTTTTTCCTGATAATCCAGCTCCACTGCATAACGGACATCTGTGTAGTCCTCAGGTGTATCTATAAACTTTCCGGTCACAAAGAAATACGGATATCCGTTGAATGGGGGAGGTGTAGCACCTTCATATATTTTATTGTCTACATATGCGTTGCCACCTTTTATCCATAGTCCCGGCTCTATTTTGACTCGTATAGAATCCTTGTTCAACGTATCATCTATCTCTTTGATAAAAGCTTCGCGGGATTTTACCTTTTTAGAGGCAGCTTCGGCTTTCTTGAGTATATCCCCACTCTTTGCGTATACCACCATACCTTTATATCTCGGGCCATCCAATGAGTATTTCACTTTGTTTTTGTCGAAGCAAGCTGCTAAACCTTCCGTATCTGTCTTTGAGCGCTCCCACACATTTTTATTTTGCACGTCATAATATAACAGACCATCGGAAAACTCATTTACTATGCGGGCAAAGTCAGGAAATCTTTTGTCCAGCGTATTTTCTTCATAATCGGAGAGCAGAAGTGCCTGAAATCCTTCAAAATATTCGTTGAGTATATCCGACGACAGACTATAAGGAGAGGCTTCTTCAATCTGCATAATTGTAATGTCATTCGTATCTTTTATTCTTTCTTTCTGCCTGTAATTAATATACTTGGCAAATTCACGAACCGGATATGCCCTTTGTCCGTCTATATCGAACAGAATATCGTCACCGTTCTTTATCATTTTCAGAAACACAGAATCACGAGGGGAGACGGTTTCTGTTATTTCATATAATTTGGAGTAAGCCTCTTTATTGACTGTAACATTAAAGTAGCTTTTCAGACTGCGTCTTTTCTCATCGCTAAGTTCCTGCACTTTATCACTTCTCAGGATTCTTTCCCGCAACTGATTTCTCATTACATCAAGACTCTCTGTCGGTATTTTCCGCAACAGCCTTATAATGTGGTAGCCATAGTTTGACATCACCGGCTTACTTATATCTCCAGCCTTTTCCAGACTGAAAGCCGCCATAGTAAAATCCATAGGCAGGTTCGAATCCAGTTTTATAATACCAAAGTAGCATCCGTTAGTTTCCATTTTGTGAACTTTGGAAAATAAGTCGCAAAGAGACTGGTAATCTGCCGGAGACTTGATGTTTTTATATTCTCTCCACGCAACCTTACCCACACTGTCTATCTGCTGTTGTGACGGAGGCAGATGTGAAAAGTTAAATACGACTTGTTCTATTTCTACGGCTCCCATTGCCGGGCGTCTGTTCAGTACTTGCACAATATGATATCCCCGGGCTGCACGTATAGGCATACTCACCTCGTTCAGCGGCAGGCTGTATATGGCATCTTCTACTTTGGCGGCAAACATGAAAGGAGATACCCAGCCTATATATCCGTTGCGGGATTCGGCACGAGGATAGAACATCGCACCCGAACGCAGGGTACTCAGCTCAGTTCCGGTGAATCCGCCTTTCAGTATTTTAGCTCTGGCTTCCATTGCCTTCTTATACATCCTCAGAGTATCGGCAGGCAATACTATTTCTTTATTGTCGAAAGGGAACATAACATGGTTGATCTCCACATTTTCCTTCATCCTCTTATATATTTTCTCTATATATTCGTCTTCATAGTCGGTATTATTCATATATTGCTGAGCCATCTGCGACCTGTAGGACGAGAGCTGCCGCTGGTAAGATGCCGTTGTATCTAATTGCTGGGCTTTAGCTTCAGTTACATTCAACTTAAAGTTTATATATGAATTTACGAAGTCGCCAAAGTCCTGTTTGGTTTCGGCATTAGCATTTCCCTTTTTGTAGGCGTACTCAACCTCTGACTTATACACAGGTACTCCATCTATTGTGAATACAACAGTATCGTCCTGTTGTGCAAGTATACCTAATGTTGTAAGTAGTGCGAAGAATAATAAAGAGTGCTTTTTTATCATATAAGTAAGCTATGTAATAATAAACCAGAGACAAAGATACAAGAAATATAGGCTTATAATGTTTTAAAATATTCTAAAATAAAAACTCTGTATGTTTTTTGAACATACAGAGCCTTAATTTATTTCAGAATTTATGCGATCGAATTTATTCTCCGCGGCTATAATTAGGCGCTTCGCTTGTTATCGCCACATCGTGCGGATGGCTTTCAGCTACTCCGGCATTTGTGATGCGCGTAAATTTAGCGTTATGCAGCGCGTCTATGTTATTAGCTCCACAATAACCCATCCCTGCGCGTAAACCGCCAGTCATCTGGTAAACAACTTCGAACAATGAGCCTTTGAATGGCACACGGGCAGCAATACCTTCAGGTACAAGTTTCTTTATATCGGCTTCCATATCCTGGAAATAGCGGTCTTTCGAGCCTTTTTCCATTGCTTCGAGAGAGCCCATTCCACGGTACGATTTGAATTTACGTCCGTTGAATATGATAGTTTCGCCTGGAGACTCTTCCACTCCGGCAAGTAACGAGCCCATCATTACCGAATAACCTCCGGCAGCCAAAGCTTTCACTATATCTCCCGAATAACGCAGACCTCCGTCGGCAATCAACGGAATACCTGTTCCTTTCAGCGCTTTAGCAACATCGTAGATAGCTGATAGCTGTGGAACACCGATTCCTGCTACTACACGTGTAGTACAGATAGAACCCGGGCCAATACCGACTTTCACAGCATCTGCTCCTGCATCTACCAGATATCTGGCTGCTTCGCCAGTGGCGATGTTGCCCACTACTACGTCTATGCCGGGATAGGCTGTTTTTACTCTTTTCAGCATATCGGCTACCCCTTTCGAGTGTCCGTGCGCGGTGTCTATAACAATGGCGTCTACTCCCGCTTCGACCAATGCTGCTACACGGTCGAGCGTATCATATGTCACGCCCACTCCGGCAGCGACACGCAAACGCCCGTGTTCGTCTTTGCATGCGAACGGTTTATCTTTAGCTTTAGTTATGTCTTTGTATGTAATCAGTCCGATCAGTCTGTTTTCGGAATCTACTACAGGCAGTTTCTCTATTTTGTGTTGTTGCAGAATGTCTGCCGCAGCTTCCAGATCGGTGCTTTGGCGTGTAGTGATAATCCTGTCTTTGGTCATCACATCATCTATCAACTGGTTCATATCGCGACGGAAACGCAGGTCGCGATTGGTAACAATACCCACAAGATAATTATTGGCATCCACAACAGGGATACCTCCGATTTTGAATTCGGCCATCATAGCCAACGCCTGACCTACTGTTTTGTCCCGAAGAATGCTTACAGGATTCGATATCATACCATTTTCGGCACGCTTTACGAATCTTACCTGTTGGGCCTGGGCTTCGATCGACATATTTTTGTGTATAACGCCAATACCCCCTTCACGGGCAATCGCAATAGCCAGTTTAGCCTCTGTGACTGTGTCCATAGCTGCCGAAACGATTGGGATATTTAATTTGATATTGCGTGAGAAACTTGTCGAGAGATCGACTTCGCGTGGGAGAACTTCTGAATATGCGGGGATCAACAATACATCGTCGAATGTCAATCCATCCATGACTACTTTATCTGCAATAAAAGACATATATAAAAGAGCTTTTGAAATTTATTGCGTGCAAATATAGTCATTTTTTGCCAAACAGAGTTTCTTTTTGATTAAAAAAGATGTGGATTTGCCAAAAGTTTTTAGAATCAGTTAAAAATTTAACAATTAAGCGTTAATTCAGCCTGATTTGTTAATCCGTCAATATTTTGCCGGAATGTTTCAATATGAATTGTTTTATTGCTTCATCTATTGATTTATCGGAAACATAGTCAGGAGCCTGTGCCTTAAGTTGGTTGAAAACCGTATTGTATTCTTCTGTGTTTTTGAAAGACTGGTATTGTTTTTTCTTAAAGTTGTTCAGTTCTTTTTTGTTTAGTTTTCGTTCCTTAATAATGGTTCCGTCTTTTATTTCCAGAAGTATATAGTTTTTGGGGGAATCTCCGTTCTTAATACCCTCTTCGGGGATTTCTCCTGCAAGCATCAGACCCGACACCCATCCTGCTTTTGTCCGGGTTGTATTTGGAAACAGTGAAGCATATGCGTTCTCCCTTTTTATTTGCATATCTTCCATATAATATTTCTGTATTGCCGTCACATAAAGCTGGTTGTTCTCGATCTGGAATGTTCCTATATAACCCTGTCTCATCCCGGTAGACACAAAAACTTCGCTATCAAAAGTAGTTTCGGTATGATCCGCTTTGTTAACAAAGAAATGTGATAAGAATTTACTTTCTACAATACTGTATTCTTTCCCATTATATAGTAACTTATCAGGAGTATATACACTGGCCGACAGATTAGAGTATACTGCTAACAGGAGGATGAGCAAAAGCTGTTTTTTCATTGAAGATACCGGTTAATAATAAAAATATATGGGTTCAAAATTAGATATTTATTTCGAAATCATAGTGCAGAATACTTTATTTTTATCATTCCAGGATTCATTTATCTATATGTAAAAGCAGTTACAAGTTACTTCGCCCTACGGGCAGTTACCCTTTATTTTGTTTCACGCAAAGGCGCAAAGTTTTTACATATTATAAGTTGATGACTGTTTACTAAAAATACTGTTACTTTTGTTACCTTTTTTATTCGTTATCCTTCCATTTATTATCAGGGATAGATTTGTACCGTCCCCAGAATCTATAACGGGTTAATGAGGAATATGAAATAAGTTTTCCAATCCATTTTATCCTGAGCAGAAGATGCTGTAATCTATACAGGGCGAACAGTAACAACATGAAGACAGATGTGAAAACGGCTGATTTTATAAAGCCGGATTGGATATCGTTTGATATAAAATGGTGTATAAGATAAGATGAAGCAAATGATGCAGCCAATGAGACAATCAGAAACAATCCGTGCGCGGTTTCAATTGCTTTCTTGGGGCATTCGTTCATACATTTCATACAGCTTTCGCACCTAGATGTCCAAAAGGGATGACTTTTTATATTTTCGATTGCCTTCACCGGGCATTTCTTTATACATAAGCCGCAGTTATCGCAAGCGGGAGAAGCGTAGAATGATTTTGCGAGGGCAAACCGTCCGACAAGGTAATAAGCCAATGCAACAGGAGATATAAGAGCATCCTGCACGATGTCCTTATCGGATGCAAAGTCTGGTTTACCGGATAATATCCTTTGGCAGTGCTTCTCGAGGCGGACATAATTTTTCTGATGCAGAAACTTTACCGATTTGTCACTCAATGCCGGATGAATGGATAGCCAGTTTGAAGGCATATCAAAAGGAATTTGCCCTGTGATATGGTATCCTTTTTGCTTAAGGATGAAGGAGGAAACCATAAAGGCTATCCCTGTAAGACCGGGAGTAACGAAACGGCCGATTCGAAGTCCGGCTCTGGTATTCATCAACACCACTTTGTTTTCTCCTTTTGGAAAACGGCGGATGAAATCGAGGGTTATTTTGGGATAATTAAAGCCGTGGATGGGCGATATGATTACAATCAAAGTCTCCGCTTCCGGCTCCTGCAGATGAGTGTCGGCTTTTGTGATATCTGTAAGCCGACAATCGATATTGCTTTTAGCTGCAAACTCAGAAAACCACAATGCTACTCGTCGGGCATTACCTGTACCCGAAAAGTAAAACACATGTGCTTTCCTGAGTTTGTCCATGACAGGGATGATTATTTTTCTGCGAGGAGTTCGTCTATTACTTTGTTGAAGTCTTGTTTGAACTCTTCGTAAAACAACCCTGTAGCCGGCCCGTTAAAGCCGGTATGTATCTTGCGGACTTTGCCCTTCTTGTCGATAAAAATGGTAGTAGGGTAGCCCATTATTTTGCTTACCTGAGGCAGGGCTTTGGCCGTTGCATCATCACCCAGCTTGCCTGCGAATAAGATATCATATGTGGTATCATAGCGTTTTACCAAACGCGAAAGAACGGTCTTTACGTATTCGGGATCGTCTTTCCGCTCAAAGGACAAACCTATGATCTCCACGCCGCGATCTTTGTTTTCTTTATACCAAGGTGAAAGATATTCCATCTCGTCGAGGCAATTGGGACACCAGCTGCCAAGTATTGAGATAATGACCACTTTGTCTTTGAATTTAGGATCGGATAACGAGACGTTGTTTCCTTCGATATCGGGGAAGGTAAAGTCGAGACGGTCGAAACCTTTTTTCATATACGCAAGACTGTATGGGTCGGCGAGTGCCGCCTCAGCATTACGTTTACCAATGAGCTTAGTTACACCTCTTGTGGTGTAAAACTCTCCGGTGAAATTGTCGTTGCCTTCAAACTTACCCTTGATCAGGTAGGGACTTAACCCGGCAAAGGCCGAGAATTGGAAGCCATCGTTAGTCAACGCCCCTTCAAGATAGCGAAGGTCTCCGGCATTGGTAAGGATGGAACCCGTAAGGATATCTCCGTCCTGATTGAAGATGCCGACATTGCGAGCCGTGTCGCCTTTCTGGCTTATAAATTGGATATCCCATTTTCCGGCAAGAGAGGCTGTCGCCGGAGCAGTTGCTTTTTCGAATCGGGGAGCATCGGTTTTCGCCGCGGAGAAAGGCACTCCTTCATCGCCACCTTCGACAAAGAGTTTTATAAATCGTCCGTCGAATTTCCCATCACTGACAACACCTCTTAATTCAGCATCATAAGCTTCGATGGGTATGATTACTGTATCTGAAGAATAGCGGACACCCTTGAGTGGTACGCGTTCAGCTCCGTTAATCAGGTATACTGTAGCCGAATCTGTAGCGGCATTTGCTACATCGAAGAGGAACGGGAGTTTCTGATCAAATACAGAGAACTCGCCGCGCCATTTGCCATCGGTCAGTTTGTTGTTTACTACCTTGTTGCATGAGGCCAGAGAGATGAGCCCGGCCAGGCTTGCTATTATATATTTCTTCATACGCTAAAAAATTAGTCCTGACCATCTTTGCCTTGTCTGAATTTGCGGTAGATCTTATGGGAGTAATTACACCACGTTTTCGTGACAATGACAAAGAATGTATCAGGACAAAAATACATACTAGTTTCTAAATATCCATGGCTTTGTTTCTATTTTGTCATTACCCTGTACAGATAATGCTTGCTGATAACTAGCCTTGTTTACGTTTTGTTCTTTAGTAGGATAATACAAACGGCTTGGAACAGTACCATCACCAAAGAGAGGATCGAAGCGATATGTCACGGCTACGTCTTCTATCTCGCCTTGGAATACGACATCGCCTTCTTGTATGAGGAAGTCAGGATATCCTGTGCGACGATATTCACTCCATGCTTCCAGTCCCTGCATGTATAGTGCGATGTATTTCTGGGTTAGTACATTCTTTTGGTTAGCCGCAGGCACTTCTTGCAGATAGACTCCAGCCTTATCGCTTGCTACACCCCACTTCTCGAGGGAAGCGCGTATTCCGGCTTCATAGTCGATTTGGCTCCAGTTGTTGTATTCTGATGTAAGGAAAGCTACTTCGGCGTATTCCATTAGTACTTCGCCATAGTTTGCAGCATTGACCGTTGCTCCCGGCAAACTGACGTCGTCAGCAGAGAATTTTCCCGCCTGATCGTTTGCCAGTCCGTATGGAAGCCCGACATAAGTTTTCGTATTGGTCGCAGGCAATGCATATGCTGATAAACGAGGGTCGGCTACAGGGAGTGCAGGGTTGCTGCCTTTTAGCAGGTCGACAAGTACATGGGATACGGCAAAGTCTTTTCGGTTAGCTGTTACAGTTGCCCTGTAGAGAGGAGCTTCGTTCGGCGATGCACCTGAGTACTTGAATACGGCATTCTCCAGATTGCTGGTAAATACGCCTTTGTTCAATGCATCTTCGAAATGGGATTTGTACAACGCATTGTTCTTTACTTTCAGGCGGGTGGCGAGACGCAACCGGAGCGAATTGGCGAACTTTCCCCATTTTGCATTGCTGCCTGCATAAATAATGTCAGCGTTACCAAATGTGGTTTCGTTCTGATATTTGATAAGCGTGTCTCCGGCAGCTTTTAGCTCATTCAGCAGGTCGGTATAAATCTTTTCCTGTGGGGCATATGCAGGAGTTATATTTTCAGGGTTCTGTTGCAGCGCCTGAAAATCGGCGTCCTTGTTGCCATAAGACTGATAAGGTATATTTCCGAATACGTCAGTCAATGCATAGAATGCATAGCTCTTGAGTACACGGCTGATAGCTATCTGGGTTACATTACGCCCTACACCGTTTGCAGCGGCAACGTCTTTTGTGGTAGGGTCGGTATTGAGTCTTATTATTTCTTCCAGATTGTTCAATGTTTTATAGAGCCCTTTCCAATAATCGTCCGAGTAGGTAAACGGAATATCGTATCGGGACTGCGTTGTATAGGTGTTCTGTGCAAAATACTGCACAAACAGCATTGAGCCTCTCAATGATACTTGTTCGCTGCGCAGGTTATCTACCAGTAATTTCTCGGAAGAAGTGATCAAAGATGTAGTAGGCACAGATGATGGGCGGTTGGGGTCTACATTGATATCATCTACGCAAGAAGCGGATAATAACAATGATGTGAAAGCACCTAGTATATATAGCTTATTTATTTTCATAATCGGTTTATTTTTTTTAACTAAAACAGAGCGTTTAATGATACATTGTTCTAACATAATTTTCTGTTGCATTTGAACTTAGTAAAGTAATAAACAGGTCTGTGACCTTAAAATTTGAAGCCAAGGTTTAGACCGTATGTTACCGGAGTAGGGATGTTCCCTCCTTCTATACCCTGTACATTACCACTACTATTTGTCAGTTCCGGGTCTATGTCTTTGCTCTTCGTGTAGATGTTCCACAGATTGCGGGCATAGGCTGTTACGCTGACGCTCTCGATTCTCCATTTCGGGAGTTTGAATGTGTAGCCGAATGTCAGTTCTCGCAGTTTGATGAATGTCGCATCAAATACGGTATAGGCTGTAGGCCCATTGTATTGGTTTTGTGCCCACGCCTGAGCGGTTATGTTCTTAGAGTTCTGAGCTGTATTGCTTACGCTATATGTACCATCGGCATTGAATACGACATCTCCTGTAACGCCATCAAGGACAGTACCTGTCTCGCGGATATTATTGGCAGCTGTAGATTCCAGTATACCGGAATACATACCCACTTTGTAGGTTTGGGAGAAGAACTTACCTCCAACTCGCGAGTCGATAAGGAAACCAAACGTGAAGTCTTTATATCTTAGCTGATTCTGGAAACTCCACAAGAAGTCAGGTAAGACGCTTCCTAGTGGAACAAGCTGGTCTGTACGTGTGTACACACCATCTTTGTTCACTACTTTTTGCCCGTCTGGAGCATACACAAAGTCATATCCCATTATCTGTCCGTAGCTGTCTCCTTCTTTGGCTACTAATGATACTAGAGTGTTGCTCAACTGTAGCGTATTTACAGCATCAGATAGTTTGATAATCTTATTGCTATTCTTAGAGAAGTTTGCAATCGCTGTCCAGTCCCAGTTTTTCTGTCTTATGGGGTTCACTGTCAATGTAGCCTCAATGCCCTTGTTGTTAATCTTTCCGGCATTGATCAGTTTGTAATTGTAACCGAATGCATCGGAAGTTGGTAATGGAATGATTTGGTTGCGGCTATTATTGTCATAATATGTAACATCAATTCCTAACAGGTTGTTGAACAGTTGCAATTGCAATCCCGCTTCCCACGAGGATGTTATTTCCGGCTTCAACTCAGGATTGTTCAGCGTCTCTGGCAGTGTGTAAGCTATATTACCATTGAATGAATTCAGGGCTTCGTAGGTCTTGTACAGTTGATAAGGGTCTGTATCGTTACCTACCTGTGCCCAGCCTAAACGCACTTTAGCGAATGACAGCCAGCTTTGCTCTTTCAGGGTTGGTAACTCGGTCAGGATGAAAGACGATGTAATGGATGGATAAAGGAACGAGTTGTTATCTTCGGGTAATGTTGATGACCAGTCGTTACGCAATGTTCCGTCCAGATACAACATGCTTTTCCATCCGTAAGAGAAGCTACCGTAGATTGACGATATGGCTTTCTTGTACAATCCGGTTGCTGGGTTCACAACAATAGAAGCTGCATTTTTCAGACTGTAATATTCAGGGATGGCAAGTCCTCCCGAAGTTTGAATATCGCTTACGCGTCTGTTGCGTCTCATATAGTTAGCTCCGGCATTTGCTACCAGTGAGTGATCTCCCCAGCGGTTGTTAGTTGTAGCCAGAAACTCATAGTTAAACTCATCGAACTTCTGCGAATACTCCTGATATTGAGATTGTGAACGGGAGTAGTAAGCTATCCTGTCTTGAGAATTGTATTGGTATACATCGCCATTGATTCGTCCTGTCAGGTTCAACCATGTTGTAGGGGTTAGTGTAAAACCTACATTTCCGTAAAAGCGATCTCTGTTTTCTTTCAGATAACTTTCATATGCCGACCAGTAGGGGTTATCGATATATTTGGTTTTTTCTCCGGCAGCAGTATTCTCCCAGCTTGTCCTGTTCCATGCACGGGGTGTCCCATCTGCTCTTTTATATTCTTTCAACTTTTGATAGTCTACCTGTACTTGTCCCCATTGGTATGCTTCAAGTATGATATTACGGTTCGAAGCTCCTGTCCATGGACGTCCTGTCGATTTATTGTTTATATAATTTATGTTTCCGAAGAATGATACAAGGGAGCCTTTGGTACTACCCGATAGATTTATAGAGTTACGTCCTAAAGATGAGTTCGGGATAGTCCCTTTTACATTCTTGTTTGTAACTGATATACGAAAAGTACCTGTTGCTGTATTCTTTGACAGGGCAATATTATTTGTATTCGATACCCCTGTACGGAAATAGTCCTCTACATCGTGCTTTGGATAAACCCATGGTTGCGGGTTCAAATAATCGGCTGTATATTCAGGATCGAGGTTGTACCAGTGTAATACAGGTGTTCCGTCCAGTTTTGGGCCCCAACTTTCATCAGCCGCGTAATCCACTATATTATATTCCTTTCCGTCGATAGTAGCCTTTTGGAAAGTAGTACTGTATCCCCCACCATATAGTTTCTGGCGCTCAGGGAGCCTGACTACTTTTTCGAACTCAATACCGGTATTCACCTGTATATCTATACGGTCATCGTTCCTATTTCCTTTTTTTGTAGTGATGAGAATTACCCCGTTAGCCGCACGTGTGCCGTAAAGGGCTGCTGCCGACGGGCCTTTCAGCACACTGATGTCCGCGATGTCGTCAGGGTTGATATCCTGAATTGTGCTACCCACATCTTTTCCTGCACTACCATTTATAGTAGCAGATGTATTCATGTCTGTATTGTCTAACGGCACGCCATCTATTATGTATAATGGCTGATTGTTTCCCGTAATAGAGTTTATACCCCGCAAAGTCACCCTGGACGATCCGCCCATGTTCCCTCCGCTGGAAATAACCTGTAATCCGGCTATCTTACCCGACAATGCGCTCAAAGCATTGGTAGGCCTTGTTTCCAATGCCTGCCCGGATACTCCCTGAACAGCATAGCCGAGCGCTTTCTTTTCACGGGGAATATTTAATGAAGTGATAACTACTTCGTCCAATTCTGTAGCCTGTTCTTTCAGCACTACATTTATAGGTGCATTTGTCAATACTTTTGCTTCATGTGTCTCGAATCCCAAAAAGGAAAAGACTATAGTTTCATTTCTCTGTGCTGAAATGGAATAATAACCATCTTCATTCGTCAGTGTACCGGTCCGGAGATTACCTTTAATCTGAACAGTAACCCCCGGAAGCTCCAAGCCTGTAGCATCAGTAACACGTCCTTTGATGACAAACTCTTCATTTGTTTGTGCAGAAAGTAGTATTGTAAAGACATTTAACAATAGTAATAATTTTATTTTTCTCAATTCTAACATAGTTTTTATAGTTTACTCGAACATTATTATAGATGTAATAAATATCTCACTGTTAAAAACAGATAATATTTATCACAAAAGTATAACGACTATGTTGTCTGTGAAATCCCTTTTATGTGGTATTTATATACCTAAAACATGGTATTGCGACGTCCGTTTATCTCTTTTGGACCCCCTATGGGGGTCCTTGCTAAAAAAATACTCCTCTTGAGAGACACCTGAAGAGTTATAAAAAGGCAACAACCAAGGGTTGCAGGAGCGAAGCGTATGTAAAAGTTGCACTATTTATTACTTTTTTTAAGATCTAAATTCAACATAGCAAAGAACCATAATCCGGAGGTTGAGGGTACTGGCTTCTCATTATAGATAAAATTTTCTAAATTCGCTTACATATTTTGTTCTTCATTTTCATTATTCTTACATTTGTAACAACAGAACCAACTGATTTATGACATTAAGTAGCCCACAGCCTAAAATCCGTTTCGGAGTGATAGGCACTAATTTCATTGTAGACAAAGTTTTGGAAGGTGCTAGTTTCGATTCCCGCTTCGAATTGGCAGCGATATACTCACGTACACAGGAAAAAGCCGATGAATTCGCCCGTAAGCATAATGTTCCGCATACATTTACGTCTTTGGAAGCAATGGCTGCGAGTCCGTTAATCAATGCCGTATATATTGCCTCCCCGAACTCGTTGCATGCTTCGCAGAGCATTTTGTTTATGCAGCACGGAAAGCACGTTTTGTGTGAAAAACCTTTTGCGTCCAATGCTAAAGAGGTGAAAACCATGATAGCTGCAGCCCGGGAAAATAATGTCACACTTATGGAGGCTATGAAACCCAGCCTTACCCCCAACTTCAAGGCTCTGAAAAACCATATCGAAGAGATAGGGACTATCAGAAGGTACTTTTCTTGTTATTGCCAGTATTCATCACGTTACGACAAGTTGAAAGAAGGAATAGTAATGAATGCTTTCGACCCTGCACTTTCAAACGGCGCCGTAATGGATTTGGGAGTATATACTATATTTCCGATGGTTGTTTTATTTGGCCGCCCTTTAAAAATAAGTGCCACAGGACTGAAGTTGTCTACCGGAGCAGACGGACAAGGGGCAGTGAATTTTGAATATGAGGGGATGAATGCTACCGTACTTTATTCCAAAATCGCTGATTCGGCCTTACCGACGGAGATACAGGGTGAAGATGGAACAATAACGGCGGATAGGATAAATATTATAAACAAAGTCTCGCTTAAAAACAGAAACGGAGAAGAGAAGATAATTAGTTCTCCGGATGTAATACATGAATATTATTACGAAGTGGCCGAATTCATTAATTTAATTCAGGAAGGAAAATGCGAGTCGCAGATTAATAGCCATGAAAACTCTCTTATAACCATAGAAATAGTAGATGAAATAAGAAAACAGCTGGGAGTTAAATATCCTGCTGATGACAAATAAGTATACATTTGTGCCAAATATCTGGCATTTGTTTTTGTAAAAGTCAGATTAAGATGATTTTAATTTTTTTAGAAAACTTTTTTTAACAATAATAAATTATTATTCACTCAAAATATTCATAGCTTTATTCCGCATTTAGTAAGTAAGATTTCATGGACTGTTGAGTTTGCCCATACAGGGGATTGAACTTACTGTGAACAAGAACCTTAAGAAGAATAAAACCATGTTATACTTTGATTATTATTGCATCAGGAGATTAGTGTGTAAATTTTATTGCGAAAATAAAATCTAAATTTTAAACAATATTAAACGAAACAATTTATTTATTAACTTAATCCATGAACGAACAGACATCTTACTCACGCGCCCAGACGTTTTGGCTGGTAATACTACGGCTACTAATCGGATGGCATTTCTTATACGAGGGAATCGTAAAAATTCTAAATTCGGGCTGGTCAGCCTATCCTTACCTGATGGACTCTCAGGGATTTTTTGCTGAATATTTTCATAATTTAGCCTCAGACCCGGGCTTTTTAGCGGTATCCAACTATATTAATATATATGGATTAACACTAATCGGATTAGGACTGATATTGGGATGTTTCTCACGCGTTGCTTCCGTCGGAGGTATCGTATTCCTTGCACTATATTATCTTTCACACCCACCTTTTATCGGAGCCACTTATATGATGCCTACCGAAGGATCTTATCTCTGGATAGATAAAAATATGATTGAAATGGGAGCATTGATGGTGCTGATCTATTTCCCTACCTCCCAAATTATTGGTTTGGACCGATACATCAATAAATTATTTAAACGCAAATAAAGCTAACATACTATAAAATTATGACACCCGAAGACAGAATTGTCCCTGAGGATAACGATAAAAAGAACGAAAAAAAAGCATCCGATAATAATCCGTTACCGGAATCCCAAGGCAGGCGTAATGCCCTAAAAGCACTGGCTACGACTCCCGTTTTAGGAGCTTTGGCGTATGGTGTATACAAAAAACAAAAATATACCAAAACACTCAATGACGTAAGTGATGTATTTAAGCTAAGTAGTGAAACGGCGTCGATACCCGATTTAAAACCTAATGGAGAGCAAATCCGTATAGGTGTGATCGGCTACGGAGGCAGAGGAAAATATTTGCTTCGGGCTGCCGGATTTGCCACACCCCAGCATCTGCAAGGTTGGATAGATGATGCCAAGAAAAATAAAAAAGACACCCGATATAAAGACTTTAAAGAACAGGAAGACCTGAATATCGTATTTGCCGGAATATGTGATATCTTCGATACATTCGCGGAAGAAGGTATGGCTGCCGGAGCAAACATTTACAGGGAAGGAGTCGGAGGTAAAATGGGCACTGCTCCAAAGCGTTACCGCCACTATAAAGAGATGCTTGCCGATAAAGATATAGATGCTGTTATTATTGCAACACCTGACCACTGGCACAGTACCATGGTGATGGATGCTGCTAAAGCCGGAAAACATGTATATGTAGAAAAACCTCTCTCGTGGACAGTACCTGAAACATATATGGTAAGGGATATTGTCAAGGAAACAGGTATTGTTTTTCAGCTGGGTCACCAGGGACGTCAGATAGACTGTTACCACAAAGCAAAAGAAATAATAGACAAAGGACTCTTAGGGCCAATCAGCCTGATCGAAGTATGTACCAACAGAAACGATCCTAACGGAGCATGGGTATATGACATTCATCCGGATGCCAACCCTCAGACCATAGACTGGAAACAGTACGAAGGAGACCCTGAAAGGATTAAGGAATATATGGATTATATGACTAAATATAATCTGCTTAAATATGTAGGCCCTGAAGCCAGAGATAAATTCAGCCTCGAACGTTTCTTCCGCTGGCGTTGCTGGTGGGATTACAGTACAGGGCTTAGCGGAGACTTGCTGACGCATGAATATGACGCTATTAATCAGCTCATGGGTGTAGGCATCCCTCACTCCGCTACATCGTCGGGTGGCGTTTACTTCTTCAAAGATGGACGAACCGTTCCCGATGTATTGCAAACCACATTCGAATTCCCTGAAAAGAACCTGACAATGCTCTACAGTGCCACTTTGGCCAGTAGCCGCAACAGAGGCAAAGTAATCATGGGACACGATGCATCGATGGAAGTAGGTGATACACTGACTGTGAAGATCGACAGCGGTTCTACCAGATATAAAGAAAAACTCGAAAAAGGGATTATCAAACCCGATGTACCATTCTATACATATGTTCCCGGTAAAAACAATGTGGACGCAATAACATCAGCTACCGAGATGTATTTTGCCCAACGCGGACTATTATATTCTTATCTGGGAGGAAAACGTTACGATACCACATTCCTTCATGTAAGGGAATGGATAGAATGTATCCGTAACCGGAATAATAAACCGTCATGTGATATAAACGCGGCATTCGAAGAAGCGATTACAGCACATATGGGAACACGTGCTTATCTTGAAGGGCGTACCATGTACTGGGACAAAGACAAGGAGGAAATCGTCAGAGGAGAAATTAGCTGACAATCAATTTTTAAAGGACATTAAATCTATAATAATTAACAATTATTACACCTAAAAACAGAAAAACTTATGGCATCAGACATTTCAAGGAGAAAATTCCTGAGTACCGGAGCTAAAGCTGCTATCGGTCTGACAATTATCCCAAGCACCGTTTTGGGTAAAAACTTCGGGCATGTTGCACCGAGCGACAAATTAAACATTGCCGCTGTGGGTATCGGAGGTATGGGACATGCTAATATCAAACAAGTAGAAAAAACAGAAAACATCGTAGCTCTTTGCGACGTGGACTGGAGATATGCGAAAGGCGTATTCGACAGATTCCCTGATGCAAAAAAATACTGGGATTTCCGCAAGATGTATGACGAAATGGGCAAATCCATCGACGCTGTTATTGTAGCTACAGCCGACCATACACATGCTATTGTTTCTGCCGACGCAATGACAATGGGCAAACACGTTTATTGCCAGAAACCATTGACTCATACAGTATATGAGTCTCGATTACTTACCAATCTTGCTAAAAAACATAAGGTAGCAACACAGATGGGTAACCAAGGATCTTCTGCCGAAGGAGTAAACCTTGTTTGCGAATGGATATGGAATGGAGAGATAGGTGAAATCACAAAAGTGGAAGCCTTTACAGACCGTCCGATCTGGCCACAAGGGTTGAATGCACCTGAAAAGGTAGACAAAATACCTAGCACATTGAACTGGGATTTGTTTACAGGACCAGCTAAGATGCGTCCTTACAATGCATTGTATACTCCTTGGAACTGGCGTGGCTGGTGGGATTATGGTACAGGTGCATTAGGAGACATGGCTTGTCATATCCTTCACCCTGTATTTAAGGGGTTGAAACTGGGTTATCCTACAAGTGCACAAGGATCTTCCACAATGTTGCTACAGGACTGCGCACCTCAGGCACAGTATGTAAAACTTGTGTTCCCGGCTCGCGACAATATGCCTAAGGTATCTATGCCGGAGGTTGAAGTACACTGGTATGATGGCGGTTTGAAACCAAATTTGCCAGCAGGATGGCCTGATGGAAAGAATATGAATGATGCCGGTGGCGGTGTTATATTCCACGGAACTAAAGACACATTGATTTGCGGATGTTATGGTGTAAATCCATGGTTGCTTTCGGGCCGCAAACCTAATGCGCCTAAAGTTTGCCGTCGTGTAGAAACTTCTCACGAAATGGACTGGGTACGTGCTTGTAAAGAAGATGCTTCCAGCCGCGTGTTGACTGCTTCTGACTTTAGCGAAGCAGGGCCTTTCAACGAAATGGTAGTAATGGGTGTACTTGCCGTACGCTTACAAAACCTGAATAAGGAATTGCGTTGGGATGGACAGAACATGAAGTTCACCAATATCAACCCGAATGAAGAGATCAGAATTTTGAAGAAAGACGACTTCAAGATTGTCGATGGTGACCCTAAATTCAATAAGATATGGACAGATCCGATCAATGCACAGTCATTTGCTCAGGAACTGATCAAACATACATATCGTGATGGCTGGAAATTGCCGGATATGCCATAATGCAGAATTGTTAAATTAAACCGTATAAAGAAATGAAGAAAATTGTTTACAGTCTAGGTTGTCTTATGATAGCAGGAGCAATGATTGCTTGCGGAGGCGCCAAAAAAGATGCACAAAATGCAGGTGAAAATGCTGATTCTGTTAAAACAGCAGAAAATGCTGCCCCTCAGTATACTGTAGTAGAAAAGCCACAGATAGATCTTTCAAAACTTGCAAAAGATAAAGACGGATTTATCACTATTTTCGATGGTAAAACATTCGAAGGTTGGCGCGGTTATGGAAAAGATAACGTTCCTGGAAAATGGACTATCGACCAGGGTGCTATCAAGTTCAACGGAACAGGTGGTGGCGAAGCTCAGGATAAAGAAGGCGGAGACATCATTTTTGCTCATAAGTTCAAAAACTTCGAGTTGACTTTCGATTGGAAAGTAGCAAAAGGCAGCAACTCCGGAGTATTCTTCCTGGCTCAGGAAATTGAAACAACAAATGATAAAGGTGAAAAGAGAATGGAACCTATCTATATCTCATCTCCTGAATATCAAATATTGGACAATGCCAACCACCCTGATGCTAAAATGGGTAAAGACAACAATCGTCAGTCTGCATCCCTTTATGACATGATTCCTGCTGTACCTCAAAACTCTAAGCCTTTTGGTGAGTGGAACACAGGTAAGATTATGGTATATAAAGGAACTGTTGTTCACGGACAGAACGGTGAAAATGTAGTTGAATACCATTTGTGGACTCCTCAATGGACAGAATTGTTGCAGGCAAGTAAATTCAGTCAGGAAAAATGGCCTTTGGCTTTCGAATTACTGAACAATCTTGGTGGGGCTAACAGAGAAGGTTATATCGGATTCCAGGATCATGGAGATGATGTTTGGTTCCGTAATATCAAAATTAAGATCCTTGATTAATAAATCAGGTAACTAATTTTTTCTATTAAAATAATGTCAAATCCATCGAAGGAACATATCCTTCATGGATTTGACTTTTAAATATAATCTTATTTTATTAGCATGAAAATAACAACATTTTTTATAGCTGTCCTCCTACTGATGATCTCTTGTTCTCCAAAAGCGGAAACAGTGACTCAACAGGCTCCTCCGAAGAAAGATATAGCCCTGCAATTATACTCCCTTAGGGATGATATTTCCAAAGACTATGCCGGAACAATAAAGAAAGCCGGGGAAATGGGATTTACTGCTGTTGAAGCAGCCAACTACGGTGATGGTAAATTTTATGGAAAAACGCCGGAAGAATTCAAAGCCGATATAGAGGCTGCGGGAATGAAAGTATTATCTTCCCATACCGGCCGGGGCCTTAACGAGAAAGAACTGGCATCTAAAGATTTTACAGAAGCGATGAAATGGTGGGATCAGTGTATTGCCGCACATAAAGCTGCCGGGATGAAATACATTGTTACCCCGTCTATGGAAACGCCTAAGACACTGAAGGATTTACAGACCTATTGTGAATACTATAATGAAATAGGAAAGAAATGTAAGGAAAACGGCATGTTGTACGGATATCACAATCATGACTTCGAACTTAGAAATAAAATAGAAGACAAAGTGATGTATGACTATATGATAGAAAATACAAATCCTGAATACGTTTTCTTCGAAATGGATGTATATTGGGTAGTGAGAGGCGGAAAAAGCCCTGTGGACTATTTCAATAAATACAAAAACCGTTTCGCTTTGCTTCATATCAAAGATAATAAAGAACTGGGACAGAGCGGTATGGTGGGATTTGACGCCATCTTCAATAATACAGATGCAGCAGGAACAAAACATCTGGTTGTAGAAGTGGAACAGTATAACTTCACTCCTTTCGAAAGTGTGAAAAAGAGTTTGGAGTATTTACTGAATTGCCCGTTGGTAAAAGAAAGCTACAACAAATAAAGTATAAAAATGAGCAGGAGACAAACAACTTCCTGCTCATTTTCCAAATAAGCATGAATGCAGTAATGGCCGACAACGGTACTTTCTACTATAGCATACAAGGAACTGCGGAAGGTACAAGTTACAATATTATCTATCAGGACGACGAAGACCGTGACTTTCAGCCCGGCATAGAGTCATTACTGGCCGGTTTTGAACGATCTATGTCTGTATATGATGATACATCCCTTATTTCGCGTATCAACAGGAATGATGATGTAGAAACAGACTACTATTTCGAGACCGTTTTTAGCAAAGCTAAAGAGATAAGCCTGCAAACGGAAGGTACATTTGATATTTCCGCCGAGCCATTATTCAGAGCCTGGGGTTTTAGTTCCCGCGAAAAAAACATACCCGATAGAGAAAAGGTAAATACCCTTAAAGAACATATCGGGATGGATAAGATAAAGATAGAAAATAAGCGTGTTATAAAATCGAATCCAAATATAGTACTAAATGCCAATGCCATAGCTAAAGGCTATTCGGCTGATATAGTTGCTGATTTTTTGGACAAACACGGATGCCTGAATTATCTGGTCGAAATAGGCGGAGAAATACGTCTTAAAGGAGAGAATACAGCCGGGGAAGCATGGAGGATCGGTATCGATCGTCCGGCAGAAGATAATCCTATACCGGGGCAGGATTTGCAGGTCATTCTGCAAATTACGGACAGGGGCGTGGCCACATCCGGTAATTACCGTCAGTTTTACATTCAGGACGGCCAAAAGATTACACATACGATAAATCCGGCAACAGGTTATCCGGTAACTCATAATTTATTGTCAACAACAGTTATAGCTAAAGATGCGATTACAGCAGATGCCTTTGCCACGGCATTCCTGGTAGTGGGTATCGAAAAAGCATTAGAGTGGGTGCAGAAATTTCCTGATATAGATGCTCTGTTTATCTGCGATGAGGAGGGAGAATATAAGGTGTATTATACTCCCGGAATAGAAGAAAATCTTATCCCGGCATAGGCCGGTATTGATTTGAAACAAAGAATAGTTAAAAAAGAAATAAATATCCATTTCATCCCGTCTACTAGACATTATTTGTGTTATTTTTACTGATGAATGGAATATAGCCATATTTACATTAATATTTAAACTTAGAAAACATGAAAACACTTTTGTTTTTAGGAAACCTGGGGACAGGGGAAATCATCATCATAGCCATAGTCGTACTATTACTTTTTGGTGGCCGTAAAATACCCGAACTAATGAAAGGCCTTGGTAAAGGAATTAAAAACTTCAAAGAAGGCGTAAAAGGCATTGAAGACGATATAGAAGGAAACGACACAACTAAAAAAGATTGAGATAGTACTTTTCTATGGAAGAGAACAATGAAGGAATGACCTTCTGGGATCATTTAGAGGAACTTCGATGGACTTTAATACGGTCTATCATCGCTTTATTTGTATTTGCAATACTTGGGTTTGCTATCATGCCGTACATATACGACACATGGATAATGGGGCCTACGCGTGCCGACTTTGTCTTGTATAAGTATCTGTGTTATGCGACATCGGCTGTACCTTTTCTGCCTGATTTCTGTGATGATACATTTCATATCAAGATTATAAATTATAATCTTACATCGCAATTTTTCCGGCACATGACCACTTCATTCTGGCTGGCACTGATACTTACATTCCCTTATCTGATATTTGAGATATGGCGTTTTGTCAGCCCTGCCTTATATTCTAATGAGAAGAAAAGTATCCGGTGGGTATTCCTGTTCGGAACTATTATGTTCTTCATCGGATGCTCAGTGGGCTACTTTCTGGTTTTCCCAATGACATTCCGCTTCTTATCTACTTATCAGCTGAGTGAGATGATAGAGAATACTATCTCGCTCGACTCGTATATGGATAACTTCCTGATGCTGATATTTATTATGGGGATTGTCTTTGAGTTACCGCTTGTATCGTGGTTATTGTCTCAGTTGGGATTATTGAACAGATCGTTCTTTAAGAAGTTCAGGCGTCATGCTATAGTAGGTCTCTTGGTATTGTCTGCTGTTATTACACCTTCGGGCGATCCGTTTACATTATCGGTAGTCTTTATACCGCTTTACCTGCTGTTCGAGTTGAGCCGTTTTATGGTAAAACCGGCACCTAAAGAGACAGACGAGGACGAGGATGATGAAGAGGAGGAAGAAGAGGATTCTCCGCAGTTATCGGTATAGAATAATAAATACAATCTGACATAGCTAAGCGCATACCTGAAATTCAGGTATGCGCTTTTTATTTTTCATTGACTGTATTATGTGCCGGAATGCTGAAATTTGGCTGTCTTGATAAATGTTACTACCTTTGTACAAATTATTTATAACTATTTCATACGGAATGTCATGTAATTGTTTAGCATACATAGCGGGAGTCTTCCCGCATCTTTCAAGGCTGTAAAGTGAATTTACGGGCCTTGTTTGCTATTGTATTCTAAAAACTTAAAAACAATTACATTATGTTATCACAAAAATATGGTCGTACATATCATTTTCCGTTTTCACCCGGAACTACCAGCGACGACCGGATAAACCATACATACCGGGATGATATCCAACAGATAGAAGTCCTTGTGCATACAGAGAAACTGGATGGAGAGAATAACTGTCTCAACCGGTTTGGAGTCTTTGCCCGTTCACATGCAGCACCTACCACTTCTCCCTGGACAAACCAGTTACGCGGACGTTGGGAACTAATGAAGCGAGACTTGGGGGATATAGAACTGTTTGGCGAAAACCTGTATGCAATACACTCTATCGAATACAAGCGGATAGAATCTTATTACTACGTGTTTGCAGTGCGATGCCTCGACAAATGGCTGTCGTGGGAAGAAGTGAAATTCTATGCTGCGATATTCGATTTCCCTACTGTTCCAGAATTGGATATTCAGCAGGTAAAGGGCTTACCTGACGATAGACTCGAACGGCAGATACTGACATGGGCACAGCAACCGAGTGTATTCGGTTCCACCGATACACAAACCGGCGAAGATTGTACACGTGAAGGAATTGTCACCCGTAATGCAGGAGAATATCTTATCGGCGACTTCTCTCACAATGTATTCAAATATGTCCGTAAAGGACATGTAAAAACCGGAGAACACTGGACCCGTAACTGGAAACGTGCACGTTTAGTTTGGGAAAGGCAAGTAATTAACGAATAAAATATATGATTATGATTTGGAAATTAACACAAAATAAAGACTGGCAATCGCTCGAAAAACAGTTTTCGTGGGTTGCTGATATGAAAAATGTAATACAGCATAAAAATCATCATGTCGAGGGTAATGTAGCCATCCATACACAAATGGTACTTGATGAATTGACTAAGATGCCCCGGTATGAAACATTATCTGAACAGGAGCAGGAAATATTATGGGCGGCAGCTCTCATGCACGATATTGAGAAACGCTCCACTTCGCAAGACGAGGGTAATGGAAATATCTCGGCCAACGGACATGCCCGCAGGGGAGAATACACTGCACGGAATATCCTGTTCAGGGATATCCCTACACCCTTTGACATTCGTGAAAAAGTAGTTTCCCTTGTTCGTTTTCATGGTTTGCCTCTGTGGCTGATGGAGAAATTGGAACCAG
The DNA here is from genome assembly GCF_000213555.1 of Dysgonomonas gadei ATCC BAA-286. Classification (GTDB taxonomy): domain Bacteria; phylum Bacteroidota; class Bacteroidia; order Bacteroidales; family Dysgonomonadaceae; genus Dysgonomonas; species Dysgonomonas gadei. The sequence goes on along the minus strand of NZ_GL891981.1, from coordinate 169,814 downwards.
CCAAAAAGATTCATGCAGTATCGCTGAGGGCTAATACCCGCCAGCTAAAAATGCTGGCTGAGGCGGATGCCCGTGGTAGAATATGCGAGGATGGGGAAGCGTTGATAGAATCATTAGATTTATTTGAAATGTTTTGTAAAGACGAAGGTTGCTGGGACAAGGCTCTGGAGTTTCCGACGGCAAGTGCCCGGTACGAATACTTCAATACGATAGACGGTTATATCGGTTATGTACCTTACGATGATTTCAAGTGTGAAGTCACGATACTATCCGGATTGCCGGGAATGGGCAAGGACCATTATATACAATCGTTGAAACCGGATATCCCGGTCATCAGTCTCGATGCTATCCGCCGTAAGTACAAATACAGTCCAACAGACAGATCAGCAACCGGCCGTGTAGTGCAGGAAGCGAAAGAACAGGCACGTGTATATTTACGAAAAAAACAGGACTTCGTATGGAACGCTACTAATATCACACGCTTGATGCGTCAGCAACTTGTCGACCTGTTTACATTGTATGGTGCAAAGGTAAGAATAGTGTATGTGGAGAAACCATATGAAGTATGGCGAAGTCAAAACCGTAACCGCGAATTCCAGTTGCCTGAAAATGTACTGGACAAGATGTTGCTGAAACTCGAAATACCTCAGTTGATAGAAGCCCATGAGGTAGAGTATATGGTTGAATAATAAACCTTTTCAGTGGTATACATGTTTATAAATAAGGTATTAATATATTCAAAAATAATAGATTATGTATAAATTAATGGTAAGCCTGCTTGCAGTAGCTTTATTTTTAGGTTCCTGCGGTAGTTCAAAAAACACGGAAAAGTTGACTGTAGCATCCAAGCAGGGTGATTGTGTAGGAGTAGCACCAATGAAATGTCTTTTGGTAAAAAAAGACGGTCAGACAGACTGGGAGTTCTTTTATAGCAATATAGACGGTTTCGTTTATGAACCCGGATATGAATATGTATTGGAAGTAAAAGTCGAAAAAGTGGAGCATCCTGCAGCAGATCAGTCTTCGTTAAAATATACTTTGGTAAAGGAAGTTTCTAAAGAGGAGAAAACATCGGATAAGCTCCCTGATATGCCGACGGGAGATGATTTACAGCCCGAACCTGTGGAGTAAATCATATCTCTTATGATCATAGATAAAGGACGGTTTTATTTAACCGTCCTTTATTTTATTATTCAAGTGAATCAATAATTGGATATTAATGTTCTATTTTTTAATGCATAGAGACTATCTTAATTTAAATTAGAGGTTTTTAGCTCATTACTGCCGCGCCCTCCCGGGCTTGTCCTTCCTTTTGGCATTGCCCAAAAGGAAGCAAAAAGCTAGCGCTAAGTTCCTCGGCGACCCAAAACCGTTTTGACAGCTGAATCAAACAAACGGGCTATCGCCCCGTTTGATTCTACGCCGCCTGCAACGGATTGGGTACCCCGCCTGCGTCACTAATGCGCAAGGGCTGACGCACGCGGGGCTAAAGCCTGAAAAATCTCTGTCTTGCCGCCGCATCGCGATTCCGGCCTCATTCCGCAGGCGGGGTACCCAATCCGTAAAGCAGAGGTGTAGGGCAAAATAGGGTAGCTGCTATACACAGCTGATAATCCGGTAAAAGATGACTCCGTATTATTTTGCCCCACCGGAGCTGCGGTTTTGGGTCGCCGGAGGGATGCAGTCTTGATTTTTGTAACTTTTTATCAAGAAAAAGTTAAGAAAAACAAGCCGGATGGCGCGTTAGAAAAAATAGAATATTTAATCCCAACGACTAATCCATAAAACTTTATGTTAAAAAAGACAATCATTTTCATCTGCATTTATCTATACTGAAAAACAATTGATCATAAAAAACTATTAATCTTTAATCTTATGGCAAAGTATAACGAGGGTGTAGCAGAAACGATTGTTTCGCTGATAGAGGATGATTTTTGTTCTGTAGCGGAAATTTGCAGGGTTACGGGTATCAGCCGAAAGACTTTCTACTGCTGGAAAGAAACAGTTCCGGGTTTGGCAAAAGAGATATTCGACGCGGAATGCAGGCGCGAGGACAGGATCAGGCAAATGTTATATTCATCCCTTAAAAAGCGGCTGGACGGGTATATGATGGTAGAAGAAAAAGAAACATATCTGCCGGACGAACATGAACCGGAAAAACTGGTACTACAGTCGAAAGTTATCCGCAGGAAATCTTGCCTGCCCGACCTGAAAACAATTAAGCTGTTACTGGACAGGCAGGATAGAATTGCCGACACCCAACTAACTCAAAAGGAGATGGAAGGTATTTCAAGCAAAAAGGAGATAATTACCGTTGACGTAACTATTCCGGAGGATACGGAAGAAAATGAAATAGCAGAGTATGTTGAGGAAGTAGAGATTGTTCCGGCAGAGGAAAAAGAAAGCCCGGTTGATGATCCTGAAGAAGCTGAAGCAAAGATAATGCTTGACAGGCTGTACAGGGTCAAGGCTGAGCGGAAACGCACGATAAAAGCGAGTAATAACCATCCGGTATTCAGTCCGGCAGGAAAGAGAGGAAAGAAACGGAGAAAATAACGTTTAATCTTTCACTTTTTATTTTCCATTAATTCTGTTACTTGTGTCACCTTTTTTTAACAATAAATAAAGATTAGAGAATGAAATACAAAGTAAGTAATGAGAATCAGTAATTAATAAAAATTAGTGACGTATTTTTTATAGCTTGTATCTGTTTTTCCTGAAAAATATTTTTCAAAAAAATCGCCTTGATTATTGTATTTATAAAAATTATCAATACATTTGCGTATACTATTATACTATTACACTATTATATTTTTAATCTAATTAATATGATATCAATGCGTAACGTTACCTTCGGGTATAAGAAAAAGCTAATATTCGATGATTTTTCAATCTCTATAGAGAAGGGAAAAGTTTGCGGATTGTTAGGAAAGAACGGAGCGGGCAAATCGACTATGTTGTATTTGCTTACAGGCCTCTTAAGTCCTAAAAAGGGTAAGGTGGAATATAAAGGCGAGGATGTGGCAAGGCGTAAGCCTTCTACATTGCAGGATATGTTCATAGTGCCCGAAGAATTTGAATTACCTGGTATACCACTAAGAAAGTATGTAGAAATCAATCGTCCGTTCTATCCCGCTTTTAGTCAGGAACAACTGGATAAAAATCTGGAGTGCTTCGAGATGGAAGCCGATGTGCATCTGAACGAACTTTCTCTTGGTCAAAAGAAAAAGGTCTTTATGAGCTTTGCTTTGGCCGCAAATACTCCCCTATTGCTGATGGATGAGCCTACCAACGGACTTGATATACCCGGCAAAAGCCAGTTCCGCAAATTTATAGCTTCGGGGATGACCGATGAAAAAACGATCCTGATCTCGACTCATCAGGTACAGGATGTGGATAAGTTATTGGAACAGGTGATCATCCTCGACAATAATAAAGTGCTGATGAATGCTTCCGTATCAAGGATTTGTGAGAAACTGCGCTTTTTGGAAAGCTTTAGCGAAAAGGATGTGGAAAAAGCATTGTACGCTTCACCATCGATACAAGGATACAAGCTAATCCTTGAAAATGAAAACAATGAAGAAACTTCCCTGAATCTGGAAACATTGTTCAATGCAACGCTAAGCAATACGGAAAAGATAACAGCAATACTACAATAAAATCTGATAAATTATGAATAATACGTTTGATATAAACCGATTTGTCTTGCTGTTAAGGAAAGACATACAGGAAAACTGGAAAAAGTATCTTATCCGCATCCTTACAATTTATGGAGCACTCACTCTTGTTACTACATGGAATTCTTTTCTTTCATATTCCGAATTTGAACAGGGATTTGATCGTTTAAAATATCTGAATAGGGATTTGATCGTCTTCACGGCTTTCGTCTTCTTCATATTTGGGTGTATCAGCGCGTCCATGGCAATGGAACCTATTAATAGCAAAACAAAGCGGCTTGTATATTTGATGAATCCGTCATCGGCATTTGAAAAATACTTTTCCCGCTGGCTTATCATGACAATCGGTTACATGGTCGTTTTCTTTATCCTGTTTTGGTTGTCAGACGCCACACGGGTACTGATCTGCTCTATCCGCTTTCCTGATATAGATGTGCAATCTGTTCATTTTGACAGATTAATAGGAAACGATGATCATCGTTACGAATATGTTTTTGAGAGAGTATCACAATTTAAATTTTTTGTTGGCCTTTTCGTCTTCGCCCAGTCTCTGTTTATTCTGGGGTCGACATTCTGGCCGAAAAACTCGCTGGTAAAAACATTTTCGGCAGGCATCATCATCTTTATCACTTTTCTACTGGTGTGCTGGTGCGCAATCTCTCTTGTTTTTGAAAACGGTATGGACAGCTTTGGAAATGCGTTACAGCAAAGAACATTTGGAGTTGAAGATTCTACAATAGTGGGATATCTGACAATCCTATGTTTCATCTTCGCTGTGATAAACTGGATATTAGCATTTTTCAGATTCAGGGAATCTGAAGTAATTAAACGACTCTAGCTTATGAATTTTAAAGAAAATAAAGCAATCTATTTGCAGATAGCCGATCGCATCTGTGATGAGATATTACTGGACAAATATAAAGAAGAAGAAAGGGTTCCGTCTGTACGCGAATATGCAGCTATTGTGGAAGTCAATTTCAATACCGTCATGCGTACCTTCGACTACCTCCAATCGATGGAGATCATCTACAATAAGAGAGGGATCGGATATTTTGTGGCTCCGAAGGCCAAGGACCTGATACTCAGACTGCGTAAGAACACCTTTATGAAGGAAGAAGCCGAGGACTTTTTCAAACAAATATATACACTGGATATTCCAATAGAGGATATCGTGGAAATGTATAAAGAGTATATTAAGAAACAATAATAATAAATGATATGAGACTTACAACCAAAATAGTATTGGGTATTATAGCCGCAGCGTTCTTAATTGCCATAGGCTGTATATGCTATCTTTCGTTAAATTATGATGGTGGGAGAAAGACCGGGCTTATATTAAAGGAAGAAACTGCGGGCATAGATATATCCGGACAGAAAGTGATCGAGATATATGCAGATACAATACCTGCGAAAGATGGCCGGGGAGATAAGGATAAGTATTATGTTATCTTCGATGGACTCATCAATATACAACCCGTGACGAACGAAGGAGACAAAGGTAAACTGTATATACCGGAACAATTGAAAGAATACCTGGAGATATCCACAGTACATGATAAAACGATACTGCGCGTGAAGACGGCAGAATTATTGGCGAATCATTACAAAAACGGAATACCATCCCCGGCAGCAATAAGGGAACTAAACTTCACTGTATATGCAGATTCCTGTGTGGATATAAGAAGCAGGGTAGATGGGCTAAGAGCTAATGTGCAGGGATTGAAAGCCGGATCTATCAATATAGATATGCTGCGTGGAGATCTGAATATAGAGAATTGCGAAGCTGATATAATCACACCTGCAATAAGGGATTGGGGGAGCTTTGTAATGAAGAATTCCAAGACAAAGGTATTTAATGCCGATCTCGACTATCTGCAAAACTGGAAAATAGAACAATGTGATATAGATACTGAAAACCTGACAGGAAGCGGAAACCATAATGTAGAGGTACAGGCCAGCGAATGCAGGGTAATGAACTGGAATCCAAAGGATGAAAAGGCTTCCCTAAATGTATCATTAGGGTCTGATACGGCAAGAGTAGTATTTCCATAATGGAAGTAAAAGGAAGAGGTTACTATCGCATAGCCTCTTCCTTTATTATTTTGATCTATACTGAGACCGGTAAAAGTCAGCCTTTATTATTGTTTCAGTTTCTCTACTTCCTGATTGTAAAGCCACTGAACCTGTCCGCTCAATAATGCCGTATTATAGAATTTAATTTCATCCATCATCCCCTGGAAGTGATCCCATGATGTAGGTGTATCCCATCCTGACCAATCCCATGACGCTTTTGCCTCTGCGTAGGTCGTTGCCGCCCCAATCATCAGCGGCAGTTGAGTACCCAATGGAGAAACATACGGTGCAGACTGGCTGCCTACGAGATTCGGCTTACCGGTGCTGGTCCACTCTTTTGTCAGTAATCCGTTTATGTAGAATGACAATTTTGAACTTTCGAGGTCAAGTACAACTACAACATGCTTCCAACTGCCGGTAGAAACAGAAAGGTCCGCTTCATTATCCGCATCGGTAAAACCAGCCTGAGATTTGATGGTAAAGAATGCTTTACCTTGCTCCTGTATCTGGAATTTCCAATTGTTCCAATAGTTCATGGAAACCACATAATTACCACCTTTTATTACTTCGGGCTTCAACCATACGGCAATACTCAGCTTCTTGCCCAAGAAATCAGAAGGGTTGTAATTCTCTACTTCCAGATGTGCTCCACTCTTGAAATAAAGCGCTTTGTTTACTCCATCATCCACAAATTCCGGTAGTACAGATGTTGAGAAGATTTCAGAAGGTCCCGGTTTCAAAGTAGCAGTCAGGGCTTTTACCCCGTCACCAACGAGTGAGGTACCTGTTCCTTCATCAAAGCTCCATCCGGCTAACAGATTTTCTTCCGGAATACCTGTCATTCTGGAATTAAGGAAACGGGTAAAGGCCTCTCTGATATGGATGCTCATGTTAATAACTTCCTGTTGCGAAACATTTCCTTGCTCTACAATATCATTAACAATATCTACCTTGCTTTTGAAGTCATTAACAGTCTCGGTAGTAAACTTATCGGGTGTAGCTACAGAAATGGAATCATAGCATTCTTTCAATTCTTTCTTTAAATTAGTAGTATCTCCTGCCACAAATTCCTCCTTATCACTGTCACTACAACTGATAAATAGTGCAGAAGAAAGGATTAGGGCAAATATTAGTATACTAAATATCTTATTCTTTTTCATCGTCATTGTTTTTAGTTGATTAAATACCATTGTTTGAATCCAATTCATTCTGCGGTATAGGGAAATAATAGCGAGGCTCCTGCCATTTGAAATCAGAACCTAAAGCCTGAGTTGCCACGTCTTTTCCCCAACGCATCAGATCGAAGAAGCGATGGAATTCAAAACCAAGCTCGCGACGACGTTCCAGATAGATAACCGACCGCATCTGCTCCTGATTCACTGGTTTGGTATACGCAAGTCCGGCTCTGTCCCTTACCAGTTTAAGAGCTGCGGCAGCCTTATCCAGATCATTTGCCTCCGTATATGCTTCAGCTTTCATCAACAAGATATCGGCATAACGCAAGTAGATATATGGCAGTCCGCCATCACCCTTTGTTCCGGCCGGAACTTCTGCCAGCGGTTGATTGTGCTTTTTCACCAGATAACCGGTAATACTCCATGTGAGGTCAAACACATCGTCGTTCAACCACTCTTTACCCGAACGGCCGATTGATGCATCGAGGCGGGGATCGGTCTGTCCTGTCGTTGTTTGTTCGCTGAAACTCAGAACATAATTATTTGTCGGCGCATTGAAGTAATATCCTCCTTCTACAAGCGGTGCAAACCATTGATTCAGAGAATTACCCAGTCCGGGATTTTGATTGCTTTCGTGCAGGATTGAAAATATTGCCTCTCTGCTGTCTTCAGCTCCTAATTTGAACAAGTCTTCATAATTAGTTTCAAGTCCATAAAGCCCTAATGGCTCCAACTTGGTAGTAATAGTTATTATACAATCATCCCATTTCTTCTGATAAAGTTGCACTTTAGCCAGTAAACCATAAGCAGCGCCTTTGGTGATCCTCCCTTTGTCTGCAGTTTGCGTATAAGCCGGAGGTAATACTCCCGCGGCATCATTCAGGTCTTGTTCTATCCGGCTATATATCTGAGCAACTTCGCTCAAACCCATATTTACATTCGAAGTATTTACCGGCTCTATCCTTAAAGGTACTTTACCCCAGATATTTACCAAGTTAAAATAATAATATGCTCTGATAAACTTGGCCTGTGCAATCATCTGCTGCTTAACACCATCATCAACACCCGCACCATAGTTAGCATGTATTACATTGTTGGCGCGATTAATTCCTTCATAAGCAAACTTCCAGTATGAAAGCAGAATCCCGTTGTCCGATTTGATGTTAAAATCGTCAATCATACCTATCTCGGCCTGGTCGGATGCGCTTCCGCCTTTCACAGCATCATCGGATGCAACATCTCCGAATACCCAGATCATATTTGAAGAAGTGGTAAAGCTCAAGCTGTTATATACTCCGGTCAGTGCCAGATTCGCTTCCTCTTCGGTATTGTATATATTGTTGGATGTATATTCACCGTCCAGCTCTTCATTCAGAAAATCGTTACACGAACTGAAGGAGAATATTCCTAATATAGTTAGTATTGTTACTATTTTTTTCATTTCAGGTAATTTTTAAAAGGTTATGTTTACTCCTAATGTAAAGGATTTAGAAACAGGATAAGTACCCCAGTCTATACCATTGGCCATATCACCTTCTCCTGTCGAATTGGAACTTACTGTCATTTCGGGATCAAGTCCGCTATATCCGGTAAAGGTGAACAGATTGGTAGCACTTCCGAACGCTCTCAGACTGCTGATATATTTCGATTTGATAGGGAAAGTATATCCCAGCTGAATGTTCTTTAATCTCAAATATGAAGCGTCTTCCAGAAAACGGGTAGATGCTATCACATTATTTGACTTCGCACTCCACGACGGTCTCGGATATTCGTTAGAGGTACCCTCTCCTCTCCAATAATTATCATACATGTCTTTCGATACGGAGAAACCCCTGAAGAATCCTTCCGTTTCAGTAGCCATCTGGTTATATATATCGTGACCAAACGCTCCCTGAAAGAAGATGGACAAGTCCCAGTTCTTATAATTACCCTGAAGATTCAATCCGAGTGTTTGTTTCGGAATAGAAGAACCCACATGGCTCCTGTCTTTTTCATCAATTACACCATCGTTATTCAGGTCTTTATATTTAACATCCCCCGGTTTTACATTTGATCCCTGATATGCCGATTTCACTATTTCTTCTTCATTCTGGAATATTCCATCCATCTGATAAAGATAAAATGAACCGATAGAATATCCTTTCTCTATATATTTTGCAAAAACGCCATTATCCACACGGCCTGCCTGTATAGGAGCATCCAGTTCCAAGACTTCATTGTTCAGATAACCCCAGTTCAATGAAGCAGAAAAGCCCATATCCTTGTACTGCTTGCGAACGAACAGTTCCACATCAACCCCTTCATTCAATACTTTTCCTGCATTCACCCAATAAGGGGAAGCGTTGCCGATAGACGGAGGCAGTGGGGCACGTACAAGCATATCGCTCGATTTCTTATTATAATAATCTACGCTGAAGCCATATTCTCCTTTTGCGAAGGCCATATCCAATCCAAGGTTAAACTGGTTGCTGGTTTCCCATTTCAGTTTTTCATTACCCAATTGGCTTTGAATATATCCGACAGACGGATTTCCACCGAAAGGATAGTTTGAATATGGAGTATATTTGTCTGTATACGCATATAAAGCTATATTCTGATTACCTACAGCTCCCCATCCGGCACGTAGTTTCAAGAGATTGATAGCCTTAATGGATTTCATGAAATCCTCTTCGTGTATATCCCATCCCGCAGAAACTGAGTAAAATGTACCCCATCTGTTTCCTTCGGTAAAGCGTGAAGATCCATCCTGACGAATCAATGCCGACAAGTAGTATTTATAGTTATAATTATAATCGACCTTACCAAAGAATGAAAGTAAAGAATAAGCCCAGTCATTTGAATAGAAGGTATCACCATTTACAGAAGATGATGTATTTTTGTCCGTACCATTGTAGCGGATCGCTTCTGTACCTGCCATTGCATTCAATGTATGCACATCGTTGAATGTCTGAACTGTATTGAAGACAGAGTTTAGTGTCCATCCCAGACTTTCGTTATTCTGCCCTAATAGGGAACTTGGATTATTTATCCTGTCATTTGTTCCCCAAGTTTTGTTATTGATATTATAATCACTTTTCCTATAGTCGATCCCAAAATTGGTATTCCATACGATATTATATGGCAATTTAGCCTCTACATTGAACTTACCCAGAAAAGTATCTTCGTCTCTCACCCTATCCGTCATATTCGCCAGTCCTACGGGATTGTAACCGTCACCGAAAAAGCTGTTGTATTCAGCCTGTCCGAAATATTCGCTCGGTAAATCCACATAATTTCCGTTTGCATCATAAGTCGGAATTGCCGGATTACGCATATACGCATACCGTACAACACTACCGCCCTCATTGCTGCCGTAACCATCTCCGGAGCTTGGTACAACATGAGTCTTAGCCTTTCCTCCGTTTACATTCAGACCCAGTTTCAGCCAGTTTGCAGCTTTATAGTTTAGATTTACACGTCCTGAGAATTTCTCATAATCACTATTCTTGATAATACCTTCCTGATTGTAATAAGAAAAAGATGCGAGATAGTCGAACTTATCTTTACCTCCGCTTACAGATAATTCATGCACATTCAGTAGCGCAGTCCTGAAAATTTCATCCAAGTGATTTATGTTTGCAAAATCCTTAACCAGACCACCTTCTATCAATGTTCTTCCGTCATTTTTAGCCGCTACATTATAAATATCTATATATTCGTTCGTGTTTACCATCTTTGGAAGGCTTCCGTGAGTCTGCACTCCGAACTGGCCGTTATAAGCAACTTTCACCTTGCCATTCTGTCCTTTTTTAGTAGTGACCAACACAACCCCATTGTTTGCACGGGAACCATATATAGCAGCAGAAGATGCATCTTTCAGTACCGAAATATTCTCAATATCGGAAGGAACAATAGAGTTCAGCCCGTTTTCGGAAGGAATCCCGTCTATAATATATAGAGGATCATTAGAAGAGTTTATCGAGCCTGTACCACGTACACGCACTGTAACTCCGGCTCCCGGTGCTCCTGTAGCGGAAGTGACCTGTACCCCGGCAACACGTCCCTGAAGGGCTTCAGACACCCCCGGAGCCGGAACCTGCGTAAGTTCCTTCGAATTTACCTTAGTTACGGCACCCAATACTTCCCTTTTCTTCATCGAGGTATAGCCTACTACGACTACCTCATCCAGTTCTGTGTTAGGCACAAGCCTTACATTCATTTCAGTAGATTTGGATACTGTGATTTCCTGAGCGTTGAACCCGACATAGGAAACCGTGATTTTATCTCCCTTGATATTCAGGGTGAATTTGCCGTCAATATCGGTTACAGTACCATTAGGAGTACCTGTTTCTACCACTGTAACACCGATTAACGCCTCTCCTGTAGATGAATCTGTCACCACACCGGAGATTGTTTTTACTTCCTGTGCAAATATATTCGCAAAGACAGAAAGTAAAAGACAAGTGAAAAATAAACGTTTTAACATGGTTTTATTTATTATTGGTTTGTGAGATTTATTATTTGTATGCAATAGTGTATTTGCCGTCAGCAATCACCTTATTGTTATCTGTGGTCAGTTTTGTTCCGGCAGGAAGTTCTACTATAATACGCGCATCACCGGCAGGCATTTCGAAGACACCGTCAGACGATACATTTTTAGCTACATATTCTTTACTTACAATATCGAAGAGGTCTACAATTCCCTTTGTCGAATATTTCACTGATTTATTTTCCTTATGAGGATTATAATACAAATAAACAGGGTAGTGACGCTCTGCATAGAAATCCGTCGCATTACAGTTCAATTGAAGAATACCCTCAACATTTGTCCCTTTTATTATAGCTCCGAAAATACCCATCGGCGAGGAACTATATACACTGAACATACTTGCCGGAGGATTCCCTTTCGCCCATTTTGGTCCATCGCCCAGAGCGACCGGAGTCTTTCCTTTGAGTGAAGACTTGCCGTAATCATCTACACGGCGCAGTCCTTCGTAAGAAATATTGTCGTTCGTAATACTCTTCATTTCAGGGTCCCACTGATGTTCATCATCAATTTCCATCGGGAAGAACAGACGGCATGCATTTGCATTGTTGAGCATCCATTTTCCTATTGCCTTAGCGTATTTCGGTTCATACTTTACCATAGATACGAAAGGCCACGCCGGCTTTATACTATTCATCAGGAAGGCATAGCCTCCACCGTCGATAATACTGCCCTGGAGTCCGTTAACTTCATAATCACCCCATTTGCCGACAATAATTCCCCAGCCATTGCGTCCATCGGGATTCTTACAGCCATCGAAGGTCCAATCGAGTAACTTTTGCACATCGTAATTTGTACCCTCTGTGGCATTCAGATATGCAGCTGCATAAACTCCCAATGGTAACAGTATTTCATAAAAACGGCTTTCTTTCTGGGAGAGTAATGCTTCTGTTGCGCTCTTGGCATGGGCCAGATAACGGGGATCACCAAACTTATTATAGGCACAAAGCAATACATAAGCATGTCCGCCTGCCGCATCCTGTTGCAACGGTATATGGTTCACCATTCCCTGCATCCGTGCATAGTCGAAGTATGAATAATCGTAGTTCCCGGCCAAAACAGAGTCTGCTTTAACAAACTGCTCAGCAATAGAGCGTTGTATCTGCTCGGCTCCGTCTACATCTGGGAATACATCGCAAACTGCATAGTACAGCGCATTCGGAAACACATCGTACCACCAGTCGCGCCCATATCCGCCGCCAAGCATACCTACTTCGGGCGTTGTATTATTCATCACTATATTCCACCCGTTATCTTTGTTGAAATAGTTTTGAACCATTTTCACATAGTTATATCCATCCTGATTCGTTTTGTCTATCCCTACCAACCCCGCTCCTAAAAGCGCAGCCAATGAGTTCAGGCTCTCATGGAATTCTCCGTTATTGGCATTCTTGCCCTGACGGATATCTTTTACGGCTGTGTATAGTCCGAATGTAGGTTGCTCTATGTTCCTGCGGCTATCATCGAGCCAGATCATAGAACCGACTTCACTCTTATTGTTCCAGTCGAAAACGAAGCTGTCAAAAGATTTGGCCTTGGCTTCCCAATCCAGCATTTTATAAGAGCCGGGCATATCGGGCATAGAATCGACCCGTGCAATCGAGACCTGCTCCACTTTGCTCCCGTATGAAATGTCCTTTCCGGAGCAAGCCATAAATAGTAAGGAAATCAAACAGATTAAAGGCGTTTTAGTTTTGTTCATTTTCATTAATAGTATTCGTTTGTTTGATAATGTTCTTTGCTAAAGGATAAGCTATCAGCTGGATAGCTCCTACCAGAATAAGGGCGTACTTCAGAGCAAAATCTTCCGAAACTCCGAAAGCCAGTATAATAAACAGGATCAATCCGGCTGCACGTCCGATAAATAAGCCGAATTCGTGACTAAGGATATAAGTATACTCGTTGCGTTTCTCTATTTTTACAACGGCATCTATGGTCTGCATCATAATAGGGAAGTAAGCCAGATCGAATAACGGCTGGAAAATCACTTTACATAATACGAAAATAATCACTCCTGTCGCTGTAAACAAAATTCCATTGAATAAGGTTCCTGCAAAGAATATAATTAACCCCGCCACAAATATTTTCAGCCTGTCTTTAGGTTGGGCTATACGTCCCAGAACATAGACAAGAATCGCTGTTAATGCTCCGCTAACCCCCTGTATAAGCCCCAACGCCCCCTCGTCACCGACAAGTTTGAGCACCAGAATTGCCGGAGCTGTTACCAGAAAACCCTGAACCATGCCTTTCAAAGACGACAAAACTAACATCTTGCGCCAAAGAAGGCAAAAGCGGAAGTATATAAAATCTTTCTGTACCGGATTGGTAAATTTTCCTTTCCACAATACAATACACGCGATAACCGTCAATATGATGACACCGATAGTTACCAGCTGGTAAGCCAGATTTATATTCACCACCATGCCAAACAATTCTTTACCGTCTATCTGACTCAGGAAAGCTCCTATCACCAACGGAACACTAATGGAAGCAATGGAGAAGAAGAATGATTCGAGTCCGAAGAAATAATTTCGGTTACTATCGGTTGTATTATTCAATGCCAGCAGATACCTGTTTGTCCAGAAAAAACCTGAGGCGGCACCTATTGCAAAGCCTGCTACCCCCAGTTCCACAAAACCAAGTGATTTGACAGACATCATTGCAAACATTGATAATCCGCTGACCAAAATTCCCCCGGCATACAATGTCTTTACATTTACATAACGAAGCAGATATCCATTCAGGAATGAGGTTGCCACTATCCCTATATACATGAACAGTTGGTAGAACGCGACCGATATGGGGTCGCTGGTATTGCGCATAACATAGGCCCCCACAAATATTTCCACTACAGGGAGAACCAATGCATAGAGCATATTAGTCATCAGCAAGGTGCGCATATTCGGCTCTTGCTGTTTAAAGAACATATATTCTTTTTTCAGTTTATTCATTTCAGATTTTTAGCCTATTATTTTAATGTATTAAGGATTTTTGTTATCGAGAATTCGGCTCCGCAAATAACCTCATCACTTGCCCCGTAGTACATTCTGATTGTATCGCCATCTACCAGATGCCCGTTTGTAAATACCACATTACCGAAAAATCCGGTTTGCTCGTATGGCGCTATTGGCTCCATAATAGGCTCTGTACTGCGTGCCAGAACTTTAGACGGATCATTCAGGTCCAGCAAAAGAGCACCAAGGCAATAACGGTGATTGAAATCGGCCCCGTGATATATCTCCAGCCAGCCGGCCTTCGTTCTAATAGGCGCTGCTCCTGCCCCTACGCGGGCACAATCCCACATACCGTCACGTGTGGTCGCAATACATCTGTGGTTACCCCAATGGAGACGGTCCGGCGATTCGGCCAGCCAGATATAGTTTCCTCCCAGTTCGGGACTGCTTGGACGGTGCAACGCAAAATATTTTCCATTTATCTTTTCTTCAAACAATGCACAATCTTTGTTATGCGGAGGGAATATCATGCCATGACGTGTATAGTCCTTCCAGTTTCGGGTATGTATCAGCCCTACTCCCACCGCTACAGGCGACACTTCGGTAAAGGTCAGGAAGAAGCCGTCTTCTGTCGTAGCCACGCGGCAATCCTCAATACCAAACGATTCCAGTTCTCCTTCTCCAAAGATGGGAGGATATTCACTTTCCTCTTTGAAGTGAATCCCGTCTTGGCTGGAAACTAATCGAAGGTATGACATTGTTGTCAGGTAATTCTTACCTTCGTATCCTATCACGCGCGGGTCGGATGCATCCAGTTTAGGATCTTTAGCGTCAAAAGAAAGAACTTCTATTTTACCATCTTTGTTATATACCGGGA
Organism: Dysgonomonas gadei ATCC BAA-286; assembly: GCF_000213555.1. Taxonomy (GTDB): domain Bacteria; phylum Bacteroidota; class Bacteroidia; order Bacteroidales; family Dysgonomonadaceae; genus Dysgonomonas; species Dysgonomonas gadei. Next base: position 154,533 of record NZ_GL891981.1, on the reverse strand, counting down.
AGCTGATGATTCCTTCTTTTTGAGTGGGGCGCTCGGCCACACGTAGCAGCAGCCAGATTTTGCCATCAAATCTGAAAACACCCGGATTCAGGAGGCAGGTTATTTCCATACCTTCGATTCCCGGTTTCAGGTCTGAAGGTTTTAATAATGGGTTTTGAGAAAATCTTTTTGCTATATCCATATTTTTCATGATTAAAAATTAGTATCATTACAATTCCGAATTCGCAACAAATCTATAAACCCGCATCTGGAAAGAGGTATACTATATTCTCAAAAGGGTATACATATGCTATACAACATATTTCGTTTAAATTTGCGATTCGATATGCTGATATCTTTGTAATATGAATTCATTCAAAACCATATATTCTATTATCTCCGGTATTATATTCTGTTTCTTTATAATACCTATGATTACTTATTCCCAGAATACGGTTAAACAACTGTCCAATACCGACGGGCTGTCCAATAATTCTGTGAACTGTATTTTCGAGGATTCGGAACAAACAATATGGATAGGCACATGGGACGGCCTCAATTCGTATAACGGGAGAGATTTTAAAACCTACCGTTACAACCGGAATAACAAATCCTCGATAAGCAATAATGTAATCCGGCAAATTCTGGAGTCAGACCCAAACTATCTCTGGATAGCAACAGATTATGGCGTGAACAGGTGGAATAAACAGTCTCAGGGATTTACAAATTATTTTCTAGGGACAGAACATCAGATACCGAAGCAAGAGAGGTCTTTTCTCATTGGAATTACTTCCCGGAAAGATATCATATGTTATGTAAAGCAGCAAGGACTATTCCGTTTCGATACCGGGCAGCAGACGTTTATCCCGGTAAACCATTCCCTAATTGACGGTACTGTCAAAACCTTTGCGATTGATAGAAATGATAATATATATTTCTTATATGAAAACGGAAAACTGCATCAGTCTAAATTATTATATCAGGATAAAGAGATTACATTATCCCAACCCAGATACTTAGAGCAGGAAAAGCCTGTATCCAACATATTTATGCTACATAATAATATGCTGGTACTGAATTATCCGGGATATTTAAAAATAATAGATGACAAGAATCTTTATCCAAGTACCATTGACTTTGACAAGAACAAGACTATCTCTCAGGTTGTGTTTTATAAAGGTAACTTATTGATAAGCTATTACGAAGGAGGCTGTGAAACCTATAATCTGAATACGAAAGTATATCAGCCAATACAGAGTATTTCTCCCAGAATATCCATATTCTCGCTTTTTTCAGGCAGTCAGGATATACTTTGGATAGGAACGGACGGTCAGGGTATACTTAAGGCATATGAATATGACTCTCCGTTCAAAACAGTTTATACGAACCATCCGGTAAGAAGCTTTTGTCAGTATAACCGGAATGAAATATTAGTAGGAACGAAGGGAGACGGGATCAAAATGTTCGAAAAGGAAACAGGGAAATTATCCGACTTCTTAAATATCAGTTCGGGATTAATATCAAACTCTGTATATACGATAAGAAAGAACCAATCAGGAGATATATTCATCGGCACTGAAGGTGAAGGTATCAATATATTATCGAAAGATAAAGAGCTGCGCAGACTAAGTATTCCTGCTAAGTACCCTGTCTTTAGAGCAGTTTATAGCATCCATTTTACAAATAATGACTCGTTGTTATGGTTAGGGACATCCGGCTACGGGCTTATAAAAATAGCATTGACAAAAAGAGCAAACCAATATGAAGTGCTGGACATAGAACAATACACATCTGCCGACACACATAATTCACTCAATAACAATGTCATATACTCAATAACTTCGGGAGTGGATAAAAACCAGTTATGGCTGGGTACGCGTGGAGGAGGCATAAGTCGGTTTAATATAGAGGATAAATCATTTGAACGGATAGAAGATATAGACAATAATCTTTCCCTGACAAACAATGACGTTCTTTCCCTGACAAGAGATACTGAAAGTCTGTGGATTGGCACAAGCTATGGGCTTAACCGCCTCAGATTGAACAACAATCCATCAGGGATACAGGAATATACAGAAAGAGAAGGACTGGCCAACAATACGATACACGGTATTCTTGAAGATGGGACAGGCGATATATGGATCAGTACCAATCAGGGAATTTCCCATATTAATCTATCAGACCATAGTATTACAAACTATTCATCGAAGGACGGGCTTCAGAACGATGAATTCTCTGACGGAGCCTATTATAAGGATGAAGATAAGATTCTCTATTTCGGAGGAGTGAACGGATTCAATTATTTCAACCCGGAAAAGATACATCTGAGAGACTTTAACCCATCTATTGGCTTGAGTAATCTGAGGATATTCAATACCGCACAGAATATCAATGAACGCATAAATGATAATACACTAAAACTGGCATATGACGAAGCATATGTAACATTTTCATTCATTGCGCATGACTTCATCAATAACGAAAATTGTGAATACGACTATCGTTTGCTCAACTTTTCGGATGAATGGATAAACAATGGCAACAATCCCAACATTGTATTCACAAAATTACCTCCCGGAAAATACCAATTGGAAGTAAAAGTGACAAACGGCGACAGGGTATGGGGTGACAATATATATACTTTAAGTATAGATGTGGCATATCCGTGGTGGCTGAGTACTATGGCCTTTATTATATACATTATTTTGGCACTTATCATCATGTATATAGCATACTCAGTGATAAGAAACAGGATAAGACTCAACAGGCAATTACTGCTCGAACATATAGAAAAACAGAACCAGGAGAAGATGCACGAGTCGAAACTCAATTTCTTCACCAATGTTGCTCACGAATTCTTTACTCCGCTCACACTTATATACGGACCCGCGCAGCATTTGCTCGAGAAAGCGGACCTCGACGGCTACACAAAACGGTATATACAGATAATAAAAAACAATGCCGACAGGATGCAAAAACTGATCAACGAACTGATGGAGTTCCGGAAAGTAGAATCGGGACACACACCTCTGCATCCGGAAAGTATAGATATAAAACTTTTGATAGAATATATCACGGATAACTATACGGAAATAGCACAGGAAAACAAAATAGAATTCAGGGTGGAAACGGGTAGTATATCTACTATTATTACCGACCGTAATTCATTGGAAAAAATTATATTCAATCTTATTTCTAATGCTTTCAAATATACCCCGGCGAATGGCTTCATACTTATCAGCGTTACACAAAACAATAATCTGCATATAAGTATTAAGAATTCCGGAAAGGGACTAACAGACAGACAAATGTCCGAAGTGTTTAACCGCTTCAAAATCCTGGAAACATCCAAGTTACAGAACTCGACAAGTACAGGCATCGGACTAGGTCTGACAAAAAGCCTGACCGAAATGCTCGGCGGAGAAATCAGTGTATCAAGCAAACTGGGAGAATACGTCATGTTCGAAATAGATATTCCTCCGATGAAATCCAATCAGCTGATTTCAGCAATAGACAGCCAGGATGATGACCGGATAGCTATAAGTCCGCAAATCTATGATAAGAAAGATATTTCTATCTTGATTGTCGAAGACGAAAAAAATATACGGGAACTTCTTAAAGATATATTAAGCCCCTACTATAATATCAGTGAGGCCGGAGACGGGGAAGAGGCCGTATCGATGATAGAGCAGAATATGCCGGATATAATATTAAGTGACGTATTGATGCCGAATATGGATGGAATGGGGCTTATAGATAAACTCAAATCCGATCCGAAGACGGCGCATATACCAATTATAAATGTATCGGCGAAAAGCTCGGTGGAAGACCATATCAATGCATATCAACATGGAGCGGATCTGTATATTACAAAGCCTTTCCATCCACGTCATGTGTTGACTACCGTGCAAAACCTGGTAAATAAACGCTCCGTACTGAAAGATTTTTTCAATTCGAGCCTTTCGTCAATTACTGTAAAAGACGGCATAACAATTCATCAGGATGATGAACGGTTGTTGCAGGAGATAGTATCATTCATTGAGAAGAATATGGACGACGAATCATTAAACCCGAATGCAATAGCCGACGCTCTTGGGTTGAGTAAAGCAACATTGTACCGGAAATTAAAGAACATGGCAGATAAGACCCCCAGCGAATTTGTAAGAACAATCCGGCTCAATTACGCATCACAGCTTTTGATAACTACGAAGCTGACCGTATCTGAAATCATGTTCAAATCCGGATTTACCAACAAGTCTTATTTCTACAGGGAATTCTCGAAGCAATATGATATGTCGCCGAAAGAATACAGGCTATCCAAAACTAAAGAATAGCATCAGGTTTTATCACGCCTTTCCAGAAAATCAGATGGCAGTACCCCATACTGTTTCTGGAAACATTTGGCAAAATACGACGGATTATTAAATCCGACCATATAGCAGACCTCATTTACGCGGTATTTATTTTCATTCAATAATTCTGTCGCCCTTTTCAGTCTTACCATCAGTAACAGTTTATTCGGGGTGATACCCGACAGGTTTTTTATCTTGGCAAATAAGCCGGAACTACTGATATGAAGCTCTTCTGCTAAATACTCGATTGTGAAATCAACATTGGCAATATTCTTTTCTATAATATCATTCACCTTTGCAAGGAACTCTTCGTCTCCCCTGTTTCCCGCGATGCTTTTCAAAGAGGCAAATGGTGTCTCCGTAAATTTCTTCAACAGGCTTCGCCTCGATTCGAGCAGATTCCTTATCTGCACTGAAAGGAATGAGATCGAAAACGGTTTCTCTATATACGCGTCGGCTCCTGTTTCCAAGGCTTCGATCTTCGATGCAATATTAGTTTTGGCCGTCAGCATTATCAAAGGGATATGATTCCAGAGTAAACTATTCTTTACCTTATTACAGAATTCTATCCCATCCATATTGGGCATCATAATATCGCTTATGATCAGGTCGATTTCCTCCTTTTCCAATAATTTTATTCCTTCTATGCCATCATTTGCCAGAAGGACATTATATCCTAAAATCAGATTCTTTCTGATAAATTCCTGCATATCCGGATTATCTTCTACAATCAGGATAGTTTGCCTGTCCTCCTCTTGTAAAGACTCCTTTAAGTTAATATCTGAAAGAGTATCATTTACATCGCTTTGCAATACCTCTTCGTGTGATTCACGTCCCTGTTCAATCGACTGTTCCACGTTTATAATATTCATTGGAAGTGTAATAGATACAGAAAGTCCTTTACCCGGTTCACTTTCAATATCTATACTCCCGTTACAAGCATCCACAATCGTTTTTACCAGATAGAGCCCCAAACCCGTACCAGCCTTATGGTTACCGGATATCTGATAGAAAGGTTTAAAAATCTTCTCCCTCTCATTTTCAGATATCCCATCTCCATTATCTTTTACACATATTATATATTTATTACCTTCTACATCAGAGCGAAATATAAGCTCTATGTAGTCTTTCGTATATTTGGATGCATTGTTGAGCAGATTACTTACCACCTTTGTCAGATTCTCTACATCTATTGCGGTACGGAAGTCCTTATCATCGTATGTATAAACGAATCTGATATGCTTATGTTCCACATAAGATTTAAAGCGGTCATACATATTTAATAAGAATTCATATACATTCTGATCCGATAAAGTAATTTGTATCGTCTCCCTTTCTATCTTTCTGAAATCGAGTAATTGGTTCACCAGGTTAAGAAGCCTCTGGCTATTACGGTCTATAATATTCAGATCGCCCTTTATATGCTCGGGCAAAGTATCCGAAGTTTCTATAATTTGTTCCAATGGCCCTATAATAAGACTCACAGGAGTGCGTATCTCGTGAGCAATGGAAGTAAAGAAATTTATTTTAGAGTCATACGCCTCTTTTTCCTGCTCATTCTTTATTTTCTCAATCCTCTCCCTATTCCTTTTTTCATCCCTGTTCCTTATATAAGTAAGAAAAGCGATGGATGCAGCAGTGGCTAACAATATATAAAAGGTCACAGACCAGTTATTCCACCAGAACGGAGGGGTAATCACCAGTTTAATTTTCAATCCCGTATCGTTCCATATACCGTCATTGTTCGATGCTTTGACCTTAAAGAAATATTCTCCCGGAGGTATATTCGTATAAGCTGCCTTACGTACTTTACCTACATAGTTCCAGTGCTTATCGAAACCTTCGAGCATAAAAGCATATTCATTTTTTTCAGGGGCAAAATAACTTAGTGCCGTATATTCGAAACTAAAGCCATTTTTATTGTAGGGTAATGTTATCTGCCGGATGCTATCTTCGCCATATGATAGATAATCGTAAAAATTCACAGACTTATTAAACAACTGAAAATCTGTAATCTCTATTAACGGAATAGATCGGTTTATCACAATCTGCTTAGGATAAAAAGCATTGAATCCGGTTGCTGTCCCCAAATATATTCTGCCGGAAGATGTCTTTATCCCAGACTTTCCTGTAAACTGGTCACTCAACAATCCATCCCCTTTAGTAAAAATACGGTATTGATTGGTTTTAGGGTCGAGACTTACTAACCCGCGGGTGGTTGCTATCCACAGGAAACCATTATCACTGAATATACTGCAAATTGAATTGCTCTGAAAATTAACCGATATTTGTATAAAAGATTGAGTTTTCGCATCGTACCGGCACAAACCGCTATTTGTTCCTATCCATAGCTGGCCGGACTCATCGAGACAAAGGCAAATAACATCGTTACTGATCAAAGAAGACTTATCCTCCGGATCAAACTGGTATGCATGCCATTGCTTTGTATCCAGATTGTAGGTATGAATCCCGTCTCCGATAGTAGCTACCCAGATCGTATTTTCCACTTGAAGTATATCTATAATCAACGTATTCAATTTTTTCATACGGAGAAAACTATCCGTTTTGCGGTCATAGAGATTTACTCCTGTTGTGGTACCAATCCAGAGATTATCACGGGAATCCTTATATAAAGCATATACATTATTAGCATCCAGAGAAGTCGAATCTGACGGATTGTTATAATAGCACTTAAACTTCTTCGTACGCAGATCCATCACATTCAACCCTCCCGAATATGTTCCTATCCATAAGTTATCATCGTATATACACAGAGCATGTACATTGTGATAAGAAAGACTGTTCCTTTTTTTATCGGGCTTATATGCAATGAATTTTTCTGTTTTTGTATTGAAGAAGTTCAGTCCCCCGTCATCTGTCCCTATCCATAGGTTACCGGATGCGTCTTCACAGAATGTACTCACAACATTACCACTTATCGAATTTTCATATCTATCGTGCGTATAACTTGTAAAATAGTTCCTGTTAGGAGATGCATAATTAATACCTCCATAATAAGTACCTATCCAAAGTCCGCCTTCCCTATCCTTATAAATAGGGTAAACAAAACGGTTCGATAATACCGGCTCCTTGATATGAGACTCTCTCTTATTGCCGATAACAGGCGATATGCTGAAAGAAGTCAGCCCGTCATTCGAGCCTATCAGCAGCTTCCCCGGCTCATATTCCATCAGGGAATGAATATGGAGTATTTTGTCTGCATTCTCTGTGTTCAGATAATTACCTTTAATTCCGGTTTTCTTATCTATTTCGAAAAGGCCATTAGTCCATGTTCCCAGCCATAGCATACCGAAGGTATCTTCCAACAGGGTATATCCTCGGAGTTGGCACAACAGATCGGAGTTAGTATCAGGAAATGCAGGAACAAACTCATCTTTCTTCTTATCTAATTTATATAACTGATATATTGTATTATTAACTAATGCCCATATCGTATTATCGCGGTCTTTGTAAACACAGGTCGTAAAAACCGGCTCCTGTTTGTTTTTCACGTATTTATTAAAGGAGTACAGCTTTAACACATCTGTGTGTCTGTTATAAAAAAACACTCCTTGTTTAAATGAACTTATCCATATATTCTCATTCTCATCGGATAAAATATTCTGTATCTTATCGTTAAGTGGAATATTCTCCTTTGTCCTATTTGTAAAAGTACGGAAACGGTCGCTTTGATAATCATAAATAGAGATTCCGGTTTCAGTCCCTACCCATAGTTTCTTGTTTATATCTTCATAAAGACTATATATATAATTATTTACGATAGATGTGCTATCCCTTGGTATATTCCTGTATGAATGAAAATTATATCCGTCGAAACGGTTGAGTCCATCCTCTGTTCCTATCCAGATATAACCTCTCGAATCCTGCTCAATAGCATATACAGTGTTCGACGACAGTCCGTTCTCTACAAAGTAATATTTAAAATTCAGCTCAATTCCTGTAAGCGGAGAAGTAAAAAGAAAAAAACATACTATCACCAGGAATGTCTTTAATATCCGTGTTTTCATATAGTATAAAGGTTTTAAGTGTAAATATCGCACTTTTTCCGGTAACACAAAATTTCAAAAAGATAGCACAATCCTACAAATGAATACCCAAACTACTGGTTTAATGCAATTTAATCTTAATTATTGTATCATAGTTAAAATATTAATTTGGATAAATTTCGCATTGTTCTGGAGATTCGTTGCATATGCCTTCAACATATTTTAACGTCTTTTGCAATAGAGGAATTGCCCGCTTCAATTCTTTGATTATTACCGGAATCTAAAACTTATTATAGTATGAAAAGCATTATCACATTCTTTTTATTATTTATAGGTATTTGTAATTTCTCCCTTGCTCAACAGGAATTTGGGAAACAAGGCCAATCAGTCATTTCTGAATTTGACAAACTTGCCCAAACTCCACCAATGGGATGGAACAGCTGGAATAAATTCGGATGCAACGTCAGCGAAAAACTGATTAAAGAGATGGCCGACGCCATTGTTTCATCAGGAATGAAAGATGCCGGCTACGAATATGTGGTGATCGACGACTGCTGGCAAACCGGACGCGATGAGGAAGGAAATATTATAGTAGATAAAGACCACTTTCCCAACGGAATGAAACCTGTTGCCGACTATGTCCACAGTTTAGGTCTCAAATTCGGGATATACTCCTGTGCAGGGAGCAAAACATGTCAGGGAAGGCCGGGCAGCCGTGGATACCAGTTTCAGGATACACGCCAGTATGCCGGATGGGGTGTCGATTACCTCAAATACGACTGGTGCTACAATGAAGGCCAGGATGCTAAAGCCGCCTATAAAACGATGAGCGACGCATTAAAGGCGTGTGGCAGACCTATCGTATTCAGCATATGCGAATGGGGCGAAAACAAACCTTGGGAATGGGGTAAAGGCATAGGCCATCTATGGCGCATCACAGCCGATATACGTGACTGTTATGATTGTAAGTTCAACTGGGGAGGAGTAGGCGTATTACAAATATTAGACAAGGCACTCACCATTAATCAATATTCCGGCCCCGGGCATTGGAACGACCTGGAGATGCTCGAAATCGGCAATGGAGGACAGACAGAAAATGAGTATCGTTCACATTTCGCTATCTGGAGCATGATGTCGGCACCATTAATGGCCGGAAACGATATCCGCAATATGGACGCACTGACAAAGGAAATACTTCTCAACAAAGAGGCTATCGCAATCAATCAGGATAAGTTAGGCAAAACAGCATTCCGGTTTGTCACATTGAATGGTATAGACATTCTCGTCAAAGCCTTATCGGATGGAGATGTGGCATTCCTGTTCATAAACCGGAATAATTTCAATATCGACCTCGACTATAACTGGAATTTCGATACAGTATATGACGAAAGCCTCGAAAACGGCTCATTATACATGAAACGCATACCGAGAAAAATCAAAAACATATGGACACAGCAGGAAATGGGTACTACTGATACCCCTCTGAAAAAAGTACTGGAACCTCATGAAAGTTTATTCGTCCGGCTCAGGAAATAACCGGAAGAAAAACACACTAGAATAAATTACTAACAACCATGAATTCGAAAACTAATTAAATCTAAAGATGAGAACAAACCTTCTAAAAATTAAACACAAAACAGCCTGTTGTATACTACTGTCATGTGTTATGCTGGGCGGGCTGGCTTACCCTCAGGTATCGGTTGCCGATAACAGCAAAGAAATACAGCAATCAAAGACAACGGTTTCGGGAACAGTCATAGATGAAAAAGGCGATGCACTGATAGGAGTATCGGTAGTAGAAAAGGGCACGATAAACGGTACAACTACCGATGTAGACGGCAAGTTTACACTTTCGGTATCCGGCACCGATTGTACGCTCGTATTTTCATACGTAGGTTTCCAGAAACAGGAAATAAACCTGAACGGACAAAGGAACATATCGGTAACACTCTCCGAAGACCTGAAAATGCTGGATGAAGTTATCGTCATCGGTTACGGCACCCAGCGAAAAGGCGATGTCACCAGCGCTATCGCCAGTGTGAAATCCGAAGACTTTTCTGTAGGAAAGATAGGCGATGCAGCCGAACTTATAAAAGGAAAGGTAGCCGGATTGAGTATTACCAATTCGTCAGGAGACCCGAATGCAACTTCCAGCATCATGCTCCGGGGTATTTCTACCTTATACGGAAATGTACAGCCACTGGTTTTAGTCGACGGAATCGAGGGTAGCCTGACAACCGCCGCTCCCGAGAATATCGCATCGATAGATATCCTGAAAGATGCTTCTGCTGCCGCTATATACGGTACGCGCGGTGCAAACGGAGTTATTATAATCACTACGAAAACAGGCAGGCGCGAATCCCATTCGGAAGTGAACTATTCGGGCTATCTGTCCTTCTCCAATTGGTATAAGACTGCCGATTTTATGGATACAAACGATATTATCTATGCACGTACCAGTTTCCCATATGAGGGGTATGATACCGACTGGCTCAAAGCAGTTACCCGCAAGGCCGGCTATACTCAGAATCATTCCCTAGAGCTGAAAGGTGGTTCCAAGACATCGGCCTATTCTGCAAATGTAACATATAGCGACGAAGAAGGGATCATGCGCAAAAGCGACAGCCGCGATCTGAAAATGCAGCTCGACTTCACACAATATGCGATGAAAGATATCCTGAAATTCAATGTTAATTTATTGTATGGTAATCACAAGAATACCAACAATGATAATAATTATGTATACAGGCAAGCCCTGATACACAATCCTTCATCTCCTATTTATAACGAGGATGGCTCATATTACGAGGAGTATAGCCGCTTTCAGTATTACAACCCGGTGGAAATACAAAACGAAATGATTGGCGACACAAGGTCCCATTATTCCCGCCTCACAGGAAGGGTTACGCTAGAGCCGATAAAAGGATGGCAAACCGAACTGATGGTATCCCTGAAAGAAAACTCTTCTACCGGACAAACATTCTATACAAGTGATTATTATAGTCAGGTAATAGCAGCATGTAAAGGTTGGGCATCCAAATCATCGAGCAACGGCCGCAGCGATAACTTAGACCTGACATCCAGATATGACTTCTCTATAGGAAAACACAGAGCTAACGCTCTGATAGGATATAGCTACCTGTACAATGTCAATGACGGTTTCAGTGCAGGAAATGGTAACTTCTCATCGGAATCTTTCTTATACAACAACTTAGGCCAGGGTACTTACCTGAAAGACGAAGACAAAACAGCAAGTATGGGGTCATACAAAAATGACAATCACCTGATTGGGTTCTTCGGTCGTGTGAGCTATGCCTACGATGACCGCTACAATATTTTAGCATCTGTACGCCGTGAAGGGTCTTCCGTATTCGGTAAAGATAATAAATGGGGAACCTTCCCTTCCCTGTCGCTGGGTTGGACTGTCAGCAACGAAAGCTTTATGAAACCATTGACCTGGATCGACAACCTGAAACTGCGTGCAGGCTATGGAAAAACGGGAGTAAACGCCCTGTCGTCTTATACTTCGCTGACCTTGTTCGGTTACGACCCTTATGGCGACCATCTGAACAAAGACGGACAATGGAGCCCATCGTTGCAGGTAACTCAGAATCCAAATCCGAAATTGAAATGGGAAACAACTCAGGAATTCAATGTCGGGCTCGACTGGGGTATTTTCGGAGGACGTTTGAGCGGATCTATAGATGTATACAACAAAAGGACAAAAGACTTACTATACAGCTACACAGTACCTGTACCTCCCAACATGTATAATTCCACTCTGGCTAATGCCGGAAAGATGAGTAATAAAGGGATAGAGATACTGATCAAAGCCGTACCTGTAAAAAATAAGGATTTTGAATACAATACCACTTTGACATTATCCCACAACAGCAACAAACTCCTGAGCCTGTCCAACGACCTGTATGAAACACGCAACTTCGCACAGGAAGGAAATGCCGGAGACCCTATAACTGTGCCTACACACTGCCTGGAAGTAGGTCACCGCATGGGAGATTTCTGGGGACTAAAATCTGTAGGCGTCAGCAAAGACGGCTTTGTGCTGGTGGAAGTATCGGATGGTAACGGAGGCTGGGTCGTAAAAGAATTCGACTCAAAATACAACGAAGAAGTCAACCGTCAACGACTAGGAAATGGCCTGCCTCAGGTATATGCCGGTTGGGGACATACATTCCGCTACAAGGATTTAGACCTTAGCATGCAATTCACAGGTCAGTTCGGATTTAAGATTTTAAATCTTCAGCGGGCTTTCTACGAAAACAATTCGATAGCTTACAACCGCCTGAAATCGGCAGCCAAATGGTATGGGGCAGTGGACACAAGCGGTGCGCCGGTAATAGATCCGGCTACAGGACAGCAATTGCAGGTACAATTATCAAGCTCGATGTCGCAAGGCGTATGGAGTGACCATATCGAGAACGGAGACTTTGTGAAATTAGCTAATCTGACATTAGGATATAATCTGCCATTATCAGGAGCCGTCAAAGAATATATCAAAAAAGCCAGAGTATACGTATCAGGTCAGAACCTGTTTTGTATTACAGGCTATTCAGGCCTGGACCCGGAAGTATCTAACTATTTCAGGACACCGGGTATAGACGGCCGCGACAAATATCCTACCACCCGTTCATTCACAATAGGTGTAAATCTAAATTTCTAATACCAGTAAAATCATGAAATTAATTAAAAATACTATAATAGGGCTGGCAGTAAGTTCATTGTTAACTTTCGCAGCTTGTACAGATCTATCTGAAAATGTATACGACCAACTGACAGATGAAACAATAGATATAACAGACGAACAGGCTGTAGGCGAAATGATGGGAGAAGCATATGCACAGCTGCGTTATCTCTATTGGGGATGGAACGGTTATTTCGACCTGATGGAAGAATGCAGCGATACGTATATGACACCAAAACGCATCGGTGTGGGTTGGGGCGACTTATATGTATCCATGCACAAACACAGCTGGAACTCTTCATTAGGCCATACCGAAGGTTTGTGGAATTATGCCTATGTGGGTATCGGCTACACCAACAAATGTCTGGATATATTATCGGATACGGGAGTAGAACAGGCCGAAATGCGCTTTATCCGGGCACTGAACTACTATATCCTGCTTGATGCATTCCGCAATGTACCCTTGGAAACAACACAGAATATACCCGAAGGCCATCTTCCTCAGCAACAGAATGCCGAACAGATTTTCGAATTTTGTGTAAGTGAACTTAATGCCATCAAAGACGATCTCAGCAAAGAAAAAATACACGGCTATCCTAACCGCTATGCTGCCTGTATGGTATTGGCCAAGTTATATCTGAATTACAATGCATACTTCGGGACCACAGGCACTGATTATTATGAAAAAGCGCTGACTGAAGTAAACGAAGTGATTACCGACGGCGGATTCTCTCTGGCTCCAAATTATCTTGACAATTTCAAAGCTGATATTTCAGGATCACCCGAAGTTATATTCGCAATTCCTTTGGATAAGAAAAGGGCAGCCCACAATTATCTGGTTAACAAATGCCTGGTAGGTGCAGGAGCAGCTGCCTACGGATATTCAGGAGCACCTTGGAACGGCAGTTGTGCAGTACCTCAGTTTATCGACAGCTACGACGCAGCCGACAACCGTAGTAAATATACATGGACAGGCGGTGTACAGAAAAGTGCAACTAAAGATACCGATGGCAACTATATCCCTCAGTCCGGAGACCCGATACCTTTCACATCCGATGACTGGTCGGGACAAGGAGTACTCAATTATTCAAAGAATGTACACTCTATAGATAATCCCGGAGCATATCAGCAAGAGGGCTACCGTTTTGTAAAAAGTGAAATCGTAGGAGGTGATGCAGGCACATATGGTAACGATGTTGCATTTTTCCGTCTGGCAGATGCCATGTTCATCAAAGCGGAATGCTTGCTACGATTAGGCAGGGACGAACAGACTGCTGCCAGTCTGATTACAGATATCCGCAAGCGTTCATTCGATTCTGCGGCAAAGGCAACCCGCACAATTGCCGATCTGAAAGGCGGAAGCGTATATGATTACGGTCACCGCGAGTATACCAGCGAAGGCTATGCAAACTGGGATCCTGCATCTTACAAGAGTACTTCGGAAAAAGGGAATGACATTGTATTAGGAGGCTTACTCGACGATCTGGCCTGGGAATTTGTAGGTGAACATCATCGTCGTCAGGATCTGATAAGATTCAAAATGACCGACGGCCGCAATGTCTTTAACGGAAAATCATGGTTCTGTAAAGATGCGACTACCGAAACACATTGGGACTATTTCCCGATACCTAAATCTGCGATGGATGGAAATATATCTCTCGTTCAGAATAAGGGATATAGTAATTAATCCATTCAGAAAACAATTGTTAAATAAAAAGAGAAATTCAAAATGAAAAGCATATATCTATATATAATATTTATCGCTCTCTTTGCCGTAGGTTTGAGCAGTTGCAGCGATAACTCGGATTTTTGGGGACTGCATACATTAACTCAGGAGGAGATTGATGAAATTGCCCGTCAGGAAGCTGAAAAAGAGGCGCAGAAAAACAAAATCAATGCAGATCTGATATTAGAATATTCAGTGGATGTGGTTATAAGCCAGACCCTTTATGATGGCGCCACACTGGTAGTAGAAATGAATAAAATAGCTGAGCTGTTCGGAATCACCGAAGAGCAATTGATACTGGGCATTGCAGGAGAAAGCGGAGCTCCCGAAATCAAGGGTTTCGGTATACTAGGTACCACGCATGCAGACGCTGGTTCCATGACAAATACAAATGCTCCCTGGGGGCACTGGTGGGATAAGAACGGCGATATTACCACATGGGGTACAGATGCCATGGTATTTGCCGAATATAATACGGAAGATAAACAATTCGCGATAGGACAATATCCGGGACATCTGGTAGAAGGGCAAACCGTTAAGTTCATCGAATGCCTGAAATACAATGAAAAACGTGCAGCTGTAGTTATAACAGTAAAAGCCAAAACAGCAGGTGCAATAACTGCTCCGGTAATTAATACTCAGGAACTCAGCATCAATGTAACACCAAGAAGCAGCTACGATCAGGATCCACTTAAGTTCAACCTGACGCAGACAATGAGCGATCTGGGTATATCTTCGATGGATGATATAAAATTCCTCGGTGTGAAAGAAGACGGCAGTTATGCTCAGGAAGCTGTTACAGGTACAGGATTCTGGTATGACATGAACGGATTTGTCGGCGAGTATGGTGACAATGCCAGTGTATACACTACCTACGGAGACTTTGAGGATGATGAAATAGGAATAGGGCAGATGCCTGACAATCTGGAAGAAGGACAGTCCTTCACTATCCGCTACGCTTTCCTTGCCAATAACAAAATAGAGATGTTCAAAATCACAGTGAACGTTATTGCCTACGAAGATCCGGAAACACCTCCGGCAGGCACACCGACTACAATAGAAAAGAATATATCGTTGAGCAAGCCTTGGAGTAACGACTATGCCAGCGTGCAGGAAAATATTCAGGATATATTACGGGATGCTTTCAAGATGACTACTTATCAGATACATAAAGCGATTGCTTCCAAAGAACTGAAAGTATATCTGAATACCGAATCTGCCGAAGACCCTACTTATACAGGTGACGCTCCGGGTTACTGGATTACCAAGGAAGGTGTGTCAGCAGCATGGGCAGAAGGTATTGTGTGGTGCAGTATAGGCCACAGCGAAACCGAATTATACCTATATGGAGGTAATCATCCTGACAATGCCGTTGCCAGTGATGCCGTTTCAACTAAAATGATAGTTACGTGCAATGGTGGCAAAGCCATTTTCAATATTACATTTACCCTTACCAGCGAATAATATCATGTTGTTCAGATTCAATATAAAATTACATAAGCCTGCCATGGCAGGCTTATGCTTCTACGCACTTTTTTTCTTTCTTATCGCCGGAATTACAAGTACTGCTTTATCCGGTTGCAGCGATAGTAAGGAAGATATAGTAATACCTGAACCCGAACCTGAAGACACAACAAAAATAGATACAGTCACTGTTCTGAAACCTGAAGATATACAAGACTATGAAAAAATTTATAAACCGAAGGAGTTCAGCAGTATGGATATGCTCCGGGCAGACAGCAAATGGTCGTTTGTACGCAGCAAGCAGTCAGACCACTTTATAGTCTTTTGGGAAAAAGGATTCGGGGACAATCCCAATGCATCGACGGTTTCCGAAGCATTGCGCGTAGATATAGACGATCTGCTAAAGAAGGCAGAAACTTATTATGAGACAAATATCAACACGCTGAAATTTGCAGAAACAGGTAAAGGTAAATCCAATCTCGACAAATACAAGATGCAGATTTATATGCTTTACCAGACCGAATGGCTGGCGACAGGCGGAGGATACGACGACATCATCGGCGGGCTGTGGGTGAATCCAAGCACCTGCAAACCCGTAGGCTCGACGATTGCCCACGAAATCGGGCACAGTTTCCAGTATCAGGTCTACGCCGACCTGATTGCGAACGGAAGTTCCAACGACTTCACCCGTGGATTCCGATATGGATACGGAGGCAACGGAGGTAATGGATTTTGGGAACAGACCGCACAATGGCAATCTTTCCAATCATATCCGACGGAAGCTTTCGAGTCTTATAACTTCAACGTATACATGGATAACTATTTCCGTCATACCGGACACGAGTGGCAACGCTATGCCAGCTATTTCATCCACTATTACTGGACGGATAAGCACGGGATAGACTACATAGGTAAACTATGGCGCGAAGCCGTTAGCCCGGAAGACCCGATGGAAGCACATATCCGTCTCAGCAACCTGAGCATGGATAACTTCAATGCCGAAATGTATGATGCTGCCACCCGCTTTGTAACGTGGGATATAGATGCCATCCGCACCAATGGGAGCAACTATATAGGCAAGCACAGCTATAAACTCTATACCCTCCCTGATAAAAGTTATCAGGTAGCATATAGCCATTGCCCGGGTACAACAGGATACAACGTTATTCCATTGAATGTACCGGCAGAGGGAACAGTTGTCACTACTTCCTTCGAAGGCCTGCAACCGGGTTCTTCACTGGCTTCCGGCGATCCGGGGATATGTACCATCGGTGAGAAAACCAGCACTGTGACCAAATACAATAACGGTAGTCTAACGAGAGCAGGATGGCGTTACGGATATGTAGCACTGCTGAGCAACGGACAGCGTGTATATGGCGAAATGAACCGGAAAGCGAAAGCCGATGTGGAATTCACAATCCCTGCAAACTGCGAAAAACTATGGTTCGTCGTATTAGGTGCACCGGGTTCATACAAATCGCATCCCTGGGATGAAGACGAAAGCAATGATGAACAGTGGCCATATAAAATAAGTTTTGCCAATACGGACGTTCTGGGAAATATCAATTTTACAGGAGATGAAAAGCATGAAAACACTGAGTTTACATTCGATGCACGCTTCCCTGCAAGTGCAACGGAATATACCGGAGGAACCGTCAGCCTGGATTATACCGAATTGGTAAAACTGGCAAGGGCATTCGTGCTTCAACCGGGCGAAATAACATCTGCCTTAGGTAAAAGCATCAAATTCTATGCCGTGGAGAGTAGCGGGAGCCTGAATGCCACAACTACGGCGAATGGCTACGGACACTGGTTCGATGCCGCAGGAAATGTATGCAACTGGGGAGATGTCAGCAAAGTATTCTCGGAATATTCCGAGTCCGGTTTCACATTTACAATAGGGCAATATCCGGGGCATTCTTCATCAGGAGATAAGTATACCATCCGGCAGGCATTAGTATACGAATATGAGGCCGGAAAAACGGTACAGGCAACATTTACATTCAATGTTACTATTCAATAAAAACTAAAGATACATGAAAGAAAAACTAGCATTAATTCTTGTTACTGCAGGGCTAATGTTCTCGTGTGAAACTATGGAGGAGCCATCAGCTGTAAAGCTCGGCGAAATCAAGGAAGTTCCGTTTACAGATGTTCATTTTACTGACGAATTCTGGCTGCCGCGTATGGAAATCAACCGGACGGTTTCTATCCCGTCGGCATTTCATCAGTGTGAAATCAATGGACGGTTCGACAACTTTGCATTGGCAGGAGGACTTATAAAGGGTGAACACAAAGGGGATTTCTCCTTCGACGATACCGACCCTTACAAAATTATAGAGGGAGCATCTTATTCCCTCGCCGTAAAATACGATCCGAAATTAGACGCATACCTCGATAGTGTAATCACTCTTATTGCAGCAGCTCAAGAGCCGGATGGCTATCTTACCACCTGCGTCACCAACAAATGTACACGCCTGTCGGGTTGGTGGGGAAGTTCCCGCTGGGAGAAAATCAACAGCCACGAATTATATAACAGCGGTCACCTTTACGAAGCAGCCGTTGCCCATTATCAGGCAACTCAGAAGAGGACATTATTAGATGTGGCCATCAAGAATGCCGACCTCGTTTGTCAGGTATTCGGCCCTAACGAAGGACAAAAGCATGTTCCGTCGGGACATCCGATCGTAGAAATGGCTTTGGTAAAACTATACAGTGTAACCGATGATAAGAAGTATCTGGATATGGCGCGTTACTTTGTCGACGAAACAGGACGTGGTACCGATGGGCACAGGCTCAGTCCATATAGCCAGGACCATATGCCGATACTCGAACAGGAGGAAATCGTAGGGCACGCCGTACGCGCCGGATACCTCTATTCGGGAGTAACGGATGTAGCTTCTATGCAGCACGACCATAAACTGTTCGATGCTGTGAACCGTGTATGGGATAATATGGCGAGCAAGAAGCTATATATCATAGGGGGCATTGGTTCGCGGGCACAGGGCGAAGGATTCGGCCCTGATTACGAACTGAATAACTTCAATAACTATTGCGAGACATGTGCATCGATAGCCAATGTATACTGGAATCAGCGCATGTTCCTTGCCACAGGTGAATCCAAATATGTAGATATACTGGAGAGAGCTCTTTACAACGGACTGATAGCGGGAGTTTCCCTGAGCGGAGATAAATTCTTCTATGGAAATCCGCTGGCATCGGACGGAGGATTCGAACGTGCACCTTGGTTCGGTTGTGCATGCTGTCCGGGAAATGTTACCCGCTTTATGGCTTCTGTTCCGGGATATGCATATGCTGTAAATAAAAAAGATATTTATGTAAACCTGTTTGTGGAAGGGAATTCCAAAATCAAAGTGGATAACAATGAGGTGGAACTGGTACAGAAGACCAAATATCCATGGCAGGGAGAAGTAGAAATAGAAGTAAATCCTGCGGCGAAAGAGAAGTTTACCATGCTGGTTCGTATTCCGGGATGGGCAAAAGGACAGCCTGTTCCTTCCGACCTGTATCAATATGTTGACGGAGCAAAACCGGAAGTCAAGATTTCGGTAAACGGACAAGATGCAAAGAAAAAAATCCGGGGCGGATACGCGGTTATCGAACGTGAATGGAAGGCCGGAGATAAAATCTCCATACATATGGATATGCCGGTAAGAAGAGTACAGGCACATAAAGAAGTGAAATACGATGAAGGCCTTTTATCTATGGAGCGTGGCCCCATTGTTTATGGACTGGAAAGTATAGACCAGAAGAAAGATTATCTATTTGATGTAGTGATTCCGCGTGATTCGAAAATCGAGTCTCATTTCGAAAAGAATCTGCTGAACGGCGTTATGGTACTCGAAGGAAACGCTTATTCGGTAGAGAAAGATTCGGTAAATGGCAACACAATAGAAAAACCATTTACGTTCAAGGCTATCCCTTACAGCACATGGAACAATCGCGGACAGGGGCAGTTGGTAGTATGGACACCCGAAACATCTCAATACGCTATTCCAAAACCCGAACCTACTATCGCATCTCAGGCCTTGCAGATAGGCGGATGGGGATTCAACGACCAGTTCGAACCGAAGTCTTCTGACGATATTAATACCCCGTACCACTACTGGTGGCTCAAGGCAGGAACAGAAGAATCTATCGGATATAAGTTTCAGAAACCACAGAAAGTATCGAGCGTGGAAGTATATTGGCTCGCATTCGAGCATTACGATGTTATTTACAAAGCTCCCGAATCATGGAAGTTGCTGTATAAAGACGGAAACGCATGGAAAGAAGTTAAAAACACTTCGTCTTACGGCACGGAAATCGACAAATACAATAAGGTGACCTTTGAGCCAATAACCACTACAGAATTGAAGCTGGTAGCCCAGTTGCAAAGACCGAAAGCCGAAGGTGCTTCGGATGAAAACGGGCCTCAGGTAGTAGATGTAGGCCGCAAGGGGTATTCGGGCGGTGTCATAGAATGGAAAGTTAACCCATAGAACAGAAGCAATGATGAAAACAGGATTACTATATTCATTCTTTTCTATATTACTGATAATATCTCTTTATAGCTGCTCCGACAAAAAGGGGCAGCTTTCTTCCGATGAAGTCAAGGTTACCGCTGTACCCGATACACTAGGCATAGACCCTTTCTACAAAAAATATGTAGATGCCGGGGGAATTCCCGTAGTATCGTCGGCAAATGTAAACGACTCAGCGCTCGTCAGGGCAAGTAAAGTGATTTCTCAGGTATTATCAAAACGCGAAGATGTGAAGAAAGCCATGATAGCCAAAGGCTGTAAGGTAATGATTATCGGAGAAAAGGAAGAAGTCTGCGATATTCCCGAATATAAGGAAATATGCGATACTCCCGAAAACATTGCTTACTGGAACAAGCGGGCACGCGGCTTCGGCGGAGCACCCGAACACGACTTCAGTGCCAGTTGCGGCGAGGAGAATGTGATTTGTCTGTCCGGCGATAGATATAAGGGGGAAAGCATTCTTGTACACGAATTTGCACATATCATTCATATGGTGGGTATTCTGGGTATAAATCCAAATTTCGACAACGAACTGGAAGCATTGCGGCTGAAAGCGATAGAAAAAGGTTTGTGGGAAAATACGTATGCTATCAGCAACAAAGAAGAGTATTTTGCAGAAACAGTGCAATCATTTTTCGACTGCAATAAATATTCGGCCGAACCAAATGGAGTACATAATTCTATTAACACACGGGAGAAACTGAAAGAATATGACCCCGACATGTATAACCTTTTATTGCAATATTTTCCCAAAATAGAATTGGATTTATGCAGTGATAACAAGACTAATCTGTAACAATATGAAAAAGGCCTTATATATCCTATTGTTTATTCTTTCTTTCCATACATTGTATGGGCAGGAAGTAAAATATAATACTCCGGGAGCAGGAAACCCTATTATTCCGGGTTACTTTGCCGACCCCACAGTCCGTAAGTTCGGAGATACATATTATATCTATGCCACTACCGACGGCACAGGGCTGGGTGTAGGCCCTGCACAGGTTTGGAAATCAAAAGATTTTGTAAACTGGACTATCGAACCGATGAACTGGCCAACAGCCAACCAGATATGGGCGCCGGACGTGATGCAGGGTACCGACGGACGATATTATAATTATTATAGTCAGGCATGTAAAATATTCTGCGGGGTATCGGATAATCCCACAGGCCCGTGGACAAATATACTCGGCCCGGATGAGGCAGTACTTATTCCCGACCGTTATGTGAAAATGTCCATTACCCTCGATGCACAAAGTTTCATCGATGACGATGGCTCTACCTACCTCTATTGGGGTACATGGGGAATATACAAAGATCACGGCTGCGGTGTAGGCAAACTGAGCGCCGATATGAAAAACCTTGTAGATACTACGCTGATACCGAATACACAGGCTACCGATTTTTTTGAAGCGCCGTATGTATTCAAACGCAATGATATTTATTACCTGACTTATTCTTCGGGTTCGTGCCACGACCATACTTACCGCGTGCAATATGCGACCAGCAAGGTAGGGCCAATGGGACCTTTCGAATTTGCAGACAATAATCCGATACTGTCTACAAGTGCCGACAGCACCATTCATGGGCCGGGGCATCACAGTATACTGCAAGAGGGTGACGACTATTATATCGTTTACCACAGGCATAACATTCCGCAATCGACACGTGGCTTTTTCAGACAGATAGCAGCCGACAAACTCGAATTCGATAAGGACGGACGCATACAAAAAGTAGATGCAGGACATAAAGGAATCGGGTTCTTACAGAAAGATTCTAATCCATATAAGAATATCGCTTTCGGGGCAAGGGTAAAAGCCTCATCGTATTACGATGAGAATTTTAAACCCGAATATGCCGTAGATGATAATAATGCTACACTTTGGCGTGCCGAAAGCTGCTACAAAGATGAATGGATAGAACTGGATTTAGGTAAAGAACAGAATATTAAACGTATATGGACACAATTCGAACATGCCACATCATTTTATCAATATTTCTATGAAACATCTGCCGATGGTAAAATATGGACGGTTTTTTCTGACAAACGCAATAATATACTTGCCGGAAGCCCGATGACAGACCATGGCGATGTAAAAGCAAGGTATATCCGACTGACAGTTACAGGAAACGAGAAAAATGGTTTATTCCCTGCCGTATGGAATATAAAAGTATTCTCAGAAGGAGAAGACCCATTCCCGAATAACAGCCAGCCATTCGACAAGCAGGCAAAGGTAGCCACGCCGAAAAGACAAGGATTACTGTTCGAAATCAATGCAAACAGTTATCCTGCAGGCTCTCTGGTGGCAAGGATATTTAACGAAAAGAACAAAAAAGAAGGATTCGACGCTTTCTCTATGGCTGTTCCTATCAAAAACTATAAGAGCAAAACGGCTTTCGCATTTAATGGATATCAGCAGTTCAGGTCTGATTTCGGATTGCCCGAAACTATGACAGGCAATGCACCTTACAGCATTTCAGCATGGATAGCATCCGAAAATCCGAAAGAAAACGAATGTATACTCGATATCAACGAATCGTATGGCGAACTGGAGAAAATAATCTTCGGGTATGGAAGCAGTCCCCGCAGCGGAATCACCATGCATCACGGCTGGTACGAAGATATGGGAATCAAAGATATTAGAACCGACGGGGACTGGAAACATATAGTTGTTACCTTCGATGGATATAAGGAAAAAATATATATTAACGGTATATTTGTAAAAGAAAAGGATATTTTTCTGCGTGTAGGAAAAAGCGAAAAAATTACTTTAGGTACTAAATTTGATGGAGAACATCGTTTCACCGGATACCTCAACTCTCTCAGGTTCTATGATACACCATTGACACAGAATGAAATATCGGAACTTTATAATCAAGGAAAATAATATAACAAAACAGATATAGCTATGAAAAAATTAAGTTTAGTAGTTCTTTTACTCACCTGCTACTGGCTAACAGGCTGGGGATGCAACCATCCCGGACACAACCATGTACATGAGCAGAAAGGAGACAATAAGGACTACCCTATCCAGCCGGTAGCCTTTACTTCAGTTAAATTCTCGGATAAGTTCTGGGCACCGCGTATCCGTATCAATCAGGATGTGACAATACCGATTGCTCTCGGCCATTGTTACAATACAGGACGGGTAGATAATTTCAAGAAAGCGGGTAAACTGATACCGGGTTATTTTGCTACTCAACTGACTTTCGACGATACCGATATTTATAAGATCATCGAAGGCGCGGCTTATTCTATTCAGATGTTCCCTAATAAGGAACTGGAAGCCCGTATGGATACTCTGATCTATTACATACAAAAGGCTCAGGAACCTGACGGATATCTATATACGGCACGTACTGCAGGAGAACCGGGTAAACTGCACGAATGGGTAGGCGAAAAACGTTGGGAAAAAGACCCTGACCTCAGCCATGAGCTATACAATTGCGGTCACTTGTACGAAGCGGCAGTCGCTCATTACCAGGCGACAGGAAAACGCTCCCTGCTCGATGTGGCTATCAAAAATGCCGACCTGCTGGTAAAAGACTTCGGGCCGGGTAAACTCGCTTACGAACCCGGACATCAGATCGTAGAAATGGGACTGGCAAAGATGTACCGTGTGACGGGTAAAAAAGAATATCTCGACCTCGCCAAATATTTCCTCGACCTGAAAGGCCACGGACACAGCGGCGAATATAGCCAGACACACAAGCCTGTCATCGAACAGGACGAAGCTGTAGGACATGCCGTGCGTGCTGCCTATATGTACTCAGGGATGGCCGATGTGGCTGCTTTGACCGGGAATGAGGCTTACCTTCACGCCATAGACAAGATTTGGGACAATGTAGTTACCAAGAAATTATATATCACAGGGGGCATCGGAGCAACAGGCCACGGCGAAGCTTTCGGTAAGAATTACGAACTGCCGAATATGTCGGCCTACTGCGAAACCTGCGCCGCTATCGCCAATGTGTACTGGAATCACAGATTGTTCCTGCTTCACGGTGATTCGAAATATTATGATGTGCTGGAACGTACTTTATACAACGGATTAATTTCGGGTATCAACCTCGACGGCAATCGCTTCTTCTATCCGAACCCGCTGGAATCGGTGGGACAGCACGGACGCAGCGAATGGTTCGGCTGTGCATGTTGCCCGAGCAATGTATGCCGCTTTATGCCTTCGATACCGGGATATGTATATGCTAAGAAAGATGATAAGATATATGTGAGCCTTTTTGTAGAAAGCGAAGGTGAAATAGAATTGGGTAAAAACAAAATCAATCTGTCACAGAAGACCGGTTATCCGTGGGATGGCAATGTAACCATCAATGTAGACCCTGCGAAATCAGAGAAATTCGATGTGCTGGTGAGAATACCGGGATGGGCATTGAATAAACCTGTACCAAGCGACCTTTACACTTACCTGAATCCGAAAAAGGAAACTGTAAAGATAAAAGTGAACGGAAAAGATGTAGATTACACAATAGGAAGTAACGGTTATGTAACTCTTTCACAGAAATGGAAAAAGGGAGATAAGATAGATGTATCATTCCCGATGGATGTCCACAAAGACGTGGCAAACGAGAAAGTAGAAGACGACAGGGGAAAAGTAGCTATTGAGCGCGGCCCTATCGTATATTGCCTGGAATGGGTAGATAATAAAGACCGTGTACTGAATGCCGTACTGGACGATAATATCGTATTTACAGAAACTTTCCTATCCGATAAGCTGAGCGGAATCATGCAACTGGAAGCAAATGCCAAAAGCGCATCGCGGGATAAAGACAATAACGTAATTGTAGAAGACAAGCACCTGACCGCTATCCCGTATTATGCATGGTCGAACCGTGGCTCGGGTGAAATGGCTGTATGGATACCGCGCACAGTGGAATCGACACGCCCATTGCCACCTCCGACTTTCTGTACGAATGCGAAAGTATCGTCCTCGTCTCCTAACAAATCGATGAGCAGTGTAAACGACGGTTATTGGCCGAAGGACTCGAATGACAGGCATGTACCGTTCTTTACCTTGTGGCCGAAGAATAATTCACAGGAATGGATTGTCTACGATTTCGACAATCCTGAAACATTCTCTACTGCATCGGTATTCTGGTACGACGACGGGCCTTGGGGCGGCTGCCGCATTCCTCTGTCGTGGGGTGTACAATACAAGGACGATAAGGGAGAATGGGTAAATGTGAACGCCAAAACGCCGGCTAAACCGGAAAAGAATGCGCTGAACAAAATAGAATTCGAACCTGTAACAAGCCAGAGTGTACGCCTGCTATTCCAGTTGCCTGTACAAGAATCGGTAGGTGTTTATGAATTCGAAGTGAAATAGCACATGTAAATTATGACAGAGGATATGCAGAAACGATTTGTAAAGTTTTAGTATGCATATCCTTTTGTTTTTTGATAAAAGTTTATCTATACAGTTGAAAGCCGATAGTCTTTAGCTGTTAGCTTATAGCTCTTTGAAAAAATAATTAGTAAATTAACAGATTAAAGTGTAACCTTTGTTACCTTTTAAGAGTTACGAGTTACTTCGCCCTGCGGGCAGTTACGAGTTACGAGTAGACGAGATACGAGTTGTTAACTGATGACTGCTAACTGTTCACTGATTTTCCGTTACCTCTGTTACTTTTTAACTATATATCGTTAATATATGCAAATAAATATACAATGAGAAAATTACTGCTTTTCACTTTACTTATTTCTTCTTTTGCCTACGGGCAAACTATCGACAGCCTGTACAAGCAAGCTGACAGGTTCAGAGATAAATATACTGACAAATACTATTATGGTTTGTCAGATATTAAGCCTGTAAACGAATCGCATAGCTTCTGGTATCTGACCCGTACACCGAAAGGAAGTGAATTCTTCCTGATAAATGCAGATAAAAAAGAGGTCAGTCCGGCCTTCGATCAGCAAAAGCTGGCTACAGCTTTAGCCAAAGTAATCAATAAGGAAACTGATCCGTATAAACTACCATTCAGGACATTACAATACAGTAAGAATATGGATTCGATCTACTTCTCTGTAGATGAAACCAAATATACCTGTCTGTTAGCCGACTACACCATCTCCAAAGACAAAGATCAAACTCCCCGTAATGATTATTATTGGGGTGGTATCTTTAAGGAAGACAGGAAAGATAAGGTGAAATCACCTGACGGGAAGCAAGAGGCGTACATCTCGGAAGGCAATCTCTGGGTGACCGATTTGGCTACAAAAGAGAATAAGAAGATAAGTATCGACGGCTCTGTTTCTGAATATTATTCGTCAAATATCTATTGGTCGCCCGACTCTAAGAAGATAGTATGCTGCAAATACCGTCCTGCCGAAACACGTAAATTATTACTTATCGCGTCTTCTCCAAAAGACCAGCTACAGCCAAAAACGGAGGAGTATGATTACCCGAAGCCGGGTGATGCGCTCCCTATCAGGCGTCCTGTGGCATTTCTGGTAGATGAAGGAAAAACCATTGAGTTTAAAGTCCCTGATGTGGAAGCGCAATTCAGTCTGGATGATATAAAATGGGATAAAGAGAGCCGTTACTTTACATTCAGTTTCAATAAGCGCGGACATCAACAGTATGTTATTTATGCAGGAGATATTTCGACGGGGAAATTACGCCCTGTTGTAGATGAAAAAAGCCAAACATTCGTTTATTACAATGCATTATACCAACATTGGTTCGAAAACGGAAAAGAACTGCTATGGATATCAGAACGTGACGGCTGGCGGCATATCTATCTCTACGATGTATTCACAGGAATGGTGAAGAAACAATTGACAAAAGGCGAGTGGGTGGTAAAATCAGTTGTCAATGTGGATGAAAAGAAACGGACACTGATATTCAAAGCCTGTGGCATGGACAAAGGGGAAGACCCATATCTGGAAAAGTATTATTCATTAAATATAGATAATGGTAAAATACAGCCGCTTACGCCGGAGAATGCGAATCACAATGTGACCTTCTCTTCCGATTATTCTTACTTTGTCGACAATTATTCGCGCGTCGACCTGCCCCCTACCCTTGTCGTGCGGTCTGCGACAGATGGAAAGGTTATATTGAAACCTCAGCAACAACCGGATATAACTAAAGCTGTAGAAGCAGGATGGCGTATGCCGGAAGTATTCTCGGCAAAAGGTCGGGACGGACAGACTGATATATGGGGAGTAATTATACGCCCAACGAACTTTGACCCGAATAAGAAATATCCTGTGATCGAATATATTTATGCAGGTCCGCACGATTCGCACGTTCCAAAATCATTTGCCATCAGCCAACGGTGCAGCGAACTGGCCGAACTCGGCTTTATAACGGTGATGATCGACGGTATGGGCACTGCTAACCGATCAAAAGCATTCCACGATGTATGTTGGAAGAACCTGAAAGATGCAGGTTTCCCCGACCGCATCGCATGGATGAAAGCGGCAGCAGCCAAATATCCGGAAATGGATGTAGAGCATGTCGGTATCTACGGAGCTTCGGCAGGAGGACAGAATGCAATGGGCGCATTGCTGTTCCATCCCGGATTTTATAAAGTGGGTGTAGCAGCCTGCGGTTGCCACGATAACAGGATGGACAAAATATGGTGGAACGAACAATGGATGGGTTATCCTGTAGGCAAAGAATATGAAGAATGTTCGAATGTGGTGAATGCCAAATTGCTGCAAGGCAATCTGATGTTGATACTCGGCGAACTGGACAGTAATGTAGATCCGTCTAGCACATTACAGGTGGTAGATGAACTGATAAAGCAGAATAAAGAATTTGAATTTGTGATGCTACCGGGAGTAAGACATACTTTAGGCGGGGATTACGGGGAACGTAAGCGTCGCGATTTCTTTGTGAAGCACTTACTTGGGATTGAAGCACCGGTATGGAACAAATAAAACAAAAATCCGTCTGTATTTTGAGAATACAGACGGATTTCTTAAAGCTTTAACTATTTATTTTGCAGGTTGTATCCTGAACGAATAACTTAGATTCTGATTGGCAGGGATCATATATTCAGGCAGAGGCAGAGGCCCGCAGCTTGCATTTCCAAGTCCTTGTTGGATGCAATCCAGACTGAGATAAATCTCCGGTTTACGGATCTCATCCAGCTTGAAGTCATGTATAGCTTCCCACAAAGCCTGGTCGGTAAAATGCAAAGCAGTGAATCCCAGCCTGTCTTTGGATGATATCTTCAATCCCTGACCACTTTGGTTTGTAATGCTGACCCATCTTACATCATCACGGTTGCCCATACTCTGGGCACGGACATAATGCTCTTCTTCCATGCCTTTTACAGTAGTGGCATACTGGCCGAAGAATGCGGAATGTTTCCTGTCCCAGTAGTTCTCATGCGGGCCACGACCATAGTAACGGATATTTTCCATGTCTTCAGGCAGTACAACCTGTAGTCCCAGACGATGTATGATCCGTCCGTCTTGCGGAGAAGTGAAACTGGCGTCCACATCTATTGTACCATCGGCGTAGATCACATATTTGACCAGATACGGTACACGAACCGGTTTCTCGCTGTTGATGGTGGCTGTAGTGCTCGATATTACGGTAACTGACTTGCCATCAGCAGCCGTTTGATAAGTAAACAAGGGCTTATCATTTGTTGTCGGGTAGTAATTCTGGTCGGTATATTTGTCATTGTTCACACTGCGATACCAGTTCAGATTGAAGCCGTTGTTATTGAATATCATCTCCTTGGCATTGTATTGCAATGAGGTCATAATTCCGGTCCGAGTATTGAATACGGTCTTGAAATCTGCGCCACCGATTATCAGATTATCTCCGTCCACACTAGTGACAACATTCTGCATCGCCGAAGTATTCACTGCCGCCAACGGTAGTCTTCTGTTCAGGGCGAATTGCCCGGCAGCAACTGTATGTCCGGCTTTAGCCCAGCTTGCATCCTTTCTCAAAGAGAAAGACAGATTGAGGAAGTATTCGCTGCCTGCATCCAGATTCTTATTGTAAGGGATTGTTATTACTGTCTTTTGGTTAGGAGCCAAGTCAACAGGGTTCATTTTGCCCGACTCTGTTTTTACTCCGTCTTTGATGACTTCCCATGTGATGTCAAACTCGTTCAGATCAGTAAAGTCATACTTGTTCTCAATCTCGATTTTGCCTGTATTTAGAGACAGGGCTTTGAACTTAATGTACTGGTAAACCGTCTTTACCTCCAACAGCTTGGCAGTAACCCGGCGGTCAGGGGTAGTGAGCCCGTTGTTTACAAAGTCGAAGTCATTCGGTTTATCACCGAAGTCTCCACCCAGATAGTATTGGTTGGCAGGCTTTCCATACATATTCAGCCCTTGGTCTACCCAGTCCCATACACATCCGCCAATCATCCGCTGCGACTGATTTTCGATATAATCCCAGTATTCGGCGAGATTGCCCGGAGCATTCCCCATAGAGTGGGCATACTCGCAAAGGAAATATGGCTTATCGGAATCTTGCTGATCAAAAGCTGCCATCCGGGCCATATCCGGATACATATGCGAATCTATGTCCGCCAGTTCATTCTTTCCTTCATAGTGTATCGGACGTGAAGAATCGAGCGCCTTACCCACTTTATACATCTCATCGAAATTGTCGCCGTTTCCGCCTTCATTACCTAACGACCAGAAGATTATAGACGGGTGATTCCTGTCGCGTTTTACCATCCTATCCATCCTGTCCTTATATGCAGGAGCCCAACTTGGCATACCGCTGATAGAATGATTACCATGATTTTCGCAATCGGCCTCATCCATCACATACAGCCCGTAATAATCATGCAGGGCATACATACGGGGGTCGTTCGGATAATGGCTTGTACGGATTGTATTCAGGTTATGCTGCTTCATCAGCAGGATGTCCTGTATCATAGATTCCACAGGAACGGCCTTACCGAACTGCGGATGAATATCGTGACGGTTTGCTCCTTTGAAGAATACCTGCTCATTGTTTACATATACACGCTTGTTCTTTATCTCGATCTTACGGAAGCCGAATTTGGACGACATCGCTTCCACTACATTTCCATTATTGTCTTTCAGAGTAACAACAGCCGTATAAAGATTCGGCTTTTCTGCCGACCATAGAGTAGGTTTGCTTATTGTAGTCTGCAGATCATAAACCTGTTCCTGTCCGCCTTTCAGAGCCTCTACAGGTTGAGAAAGGCTGGCCACCTCTTTGCCTGCCATATCAAGCAAGGATATATTTACGGTCGCAGGTTGGGACGCTTTCTTATCATAGTTCTTTACTGAAGCATTGACTTTAAATGCCGCACTACTGTAGTCGTCCCCCTTAAACTCGGACTGAAGGAAGTAGTCACGCACATGCACTTTAGGAGTAGCAAACAGGAATACACTCCGATGGATACCACTCAGGCGGAACATGTCCTGGTCTTCTATATAGCTACCGTCCGTCCAGCGATATACTTCCGCCGCAATTGTATTGTCTCCGGTCTTTACATAGTCTGTGATATTAAATTCGGCCACGTTGTTCGCACCCTGGCTATAGCCCACTTTCTTTCCGTTTATCCATGCATAAAGTCCGCTATATACTCCGTCGAAATGGAGGAATATCTCTTTTCCATCCCAATCGGCAGGAATTGAGAAATCGCGGCGATACGACCCTACAGGGTTTACTTCTATCTCGTTGGTATATCCTCTTTGCGGCTGTATAAACGGAGGATTGTTTCTGAAAGGGTATGTTATATTGGTATATATAGGTGTCCCGTAGCCGTGCATCTCCCAGTTGGAAGGTACAGGTATCTCTTTCCATGAAGAAACGTCATAATTCATCTTGTAGAAATCGGCAGGGCGTTCCGACGGCTTTTTCACCCAGTGAAACTTCCAATTGCCATTCAGAGACTTATATAAAGAAGATGCCGGTTCTTCCCAAGGTTTGTCAAAAGTTTTATCCGCTTTGAGACTTTCCAAGGAAGGGAAAGTATAATAAGTAGCATGTCCGGGCTCTTTGTTGATAGCAAAGATAGTCTCGTTCTCCCAATCATATTTACTCGGTTTCTGCTTTACTTCTTTTGGGGCTTTTATGTTGGTCGGAACCAATCTCCATACCTGCGATGATGCCGGCACTTGAAATATACGTGCACCTATTGCATCTTCTCCGGCAAAAGCAATTGCCAGGCCACTGCTTCTGTGCGAAATGCTGTATGCACCGGTTCCGGTGACAGTAAACTTCCATTGCTGGTTTCTGTTTGTCGGATTAGCATCCCATTGTATAATGGGATTTCCGTTGCCAGCCGGTTCATTATCGTTATCAATGCTTTTATTGATAAACGGATTGGTAATAGTATAATAACCACTAGCCAACTTGACTATCTTCCATACCTGACCATGACTATTCTTCACATCTTTGGCCAGATACATATTTGCCGAATTTTCAGGTGCATCACGGTTATCGATAACCAGACCCGAAGGGCTTACCAATTTGTATAAAACATCAGGATTGATTTCCTGAGAGGATACTTTCGTGCTGATAAACAGCAGGCTTATCACAAATAGAAGGTGATAGATTGTTCGTTTTCGCATGCAATTAATTTTTGATGGTTTCCTGGTTTATAAGGTTCATTCTCTATTGGACAAACAAAGATAATCTTTTAACAATTCATATTCAAAAACTTCTCTTTTATTCTTACCAATTGATTATGAATTAAGGGGGTAAATAAAGAGCTGTATAGTTGCTATTTTTAGCTGAAATTTTATCTATACATTTTTTAAGCCTATAGCCTTTAGTTATTAGCTTATAGCTCTTTGAAAAAATGAATTAGCAGATTTGTAAATTAGCAAATGAATGAAATAGTGTAACCTTTGTTACCTTTTTAATGAAAGGGATGCTTCGTTCCTCAACAAGACAAGGGAATTATTAATTATTAATTGCTTTCCGTGTTACCTTTTAGATATTTTAACAGAAACAAAACCTTGTCTTTTCTGGCTTTTTGCACTCTGGTAAAATACAAAAAGTAACAAGAAGCAAAACCCGAGAAGGTGTTACTTTTGTTACTTTTTATATCTGGTTCCTATCTATGCAGATAGAAAAAATTATTGCCAATCAATAAAATCCAGAGAAACCCTGTTGAGGAATGCTACTGTCTTATGTATCTCTTTGTACATTACAATATCGTCATTGATAAAAGCTACTTCTTTCCTGTATTCCTTCAGGAAATTTTCGAGGATCGGCGATGTTTTCACCGGACGGCGGAAGTCTATTCCCTGCGCGGCATTCATCAGCTCTATAGCCAGAATATGGTTCAGGTTATCCATTATCTTGAATAATTTGACTGCTGCATTCGCCCCCATACTCACATGGTCTTCCTGCCCATTGGACGATACGATGGAATCGCTCGATGCCGCATAGCAGTACATCTTATTCTGGCTAACCATCGATGCGGATGTATATTGTGGAATCATAAAGCCGGAGTTGACACCCGGGTTAGCGACAAGAAATTCAGGCAATCCGCGAAGCCCCATAATCAACTGAGCCACACGCCGCTCAGAGATATTCCCGAGTTCGGCTAATGCAATCGCAAGAAAGTCGTAAGAAAGAGCCAATGGCTGCCCGTGGAAGTTTCCGCCCGACACGATTTTATCCTCATCTGGAAAAATGGTCGGGTTGTCGGTCACCGAGTTTATCTCTGTCAACAAGACTGATGCCACATAGTTCATTGCATCTTTGGTTGCCCCGTGTACCTGTGGAATACAGCGGAAAGAGTAAGGGTCTTGTACGTGCGCCTTTTCCCGCGAAATAAGTTCACTACCTTCAAGTAGCTTACAGAAGTTGGCTGCTGTGTCGATCTGCCCCTGATGCGGACGCATCTTTTGTATGCCTTCGTAGAACGGGTCTATGCAACCATCGAAGGCTTCGAGTGATAAGGCAGCTATTAAATCCGCTTTCTTTGATATGGCAAATGCACGGAGCATGGCAAACACTCCGTTGGCACTCATAAACTGTGTCCCGTTGAGCAACGCCAGTCCTTCCTTACTCATCAGGCGGATAGGCTTCCAGCCGAACTCATCCAGTACACTTATTGCCTCACGCTTCTTTCCCTGATAGTAAACATCTCCCGCTCCAATCAGAGGGAGGAAAAGATTAGCAAGCGGAGCCAGGTCACCCGATGCGCCGAGAGAACCACGATCGCAAACGATAGGGATAATATCATTGTTGAAAAAGTCGATAATACGCTGAACCGTTATCACCTGCACGCCACTATATCCAAGAGACAGGGCATGCGCCTTGAGCAGCAGCATCAGTTTGACAATGACCGGAGATATCTCTTCACCCACGCTACAAGCATGCGATTTTACAAGATTCTCCTGCAAACGGGTAAGTTCGTCGGGAGATATATTTTTGTTGCAGAGCGAACCGAAACCTGTGGTGATACCATACATAGGAGTTTTCTGCGACTTGATTTTTTCATCGAGGTAATCGCGGCATTTCTGGATACGATCTTTGGCTTCGGGAGCCAGTTCCAGTTTCAGATTCCTGTTTATGATTTGCTCCAGTATCTCGAAGGTTAGTTCACCTGAACCTACATAATAGACGTTCTTCATAGGTTATAGTGTTTTATTTACCTTTTCCAGCAAAGATTGTTCTTCAGCTACAGCCGCCTTTTCCAACCGGCCGCATTCTTCTCTCATACGTGCGACATACTCTTCATCTTTCAATGCAGAGAGATTTATCTTCACGTTCAGTATCGCACCCAGTACAGCTGTACGCGCAGCCATCATACTTACGCAAGCATCTGTTATAGCATTCTGGTTGCCATGTTCGGCAACTTCCTTTATGATCTCCATTATAGCAAAGGCTTTACGCGCGACATCCATAGGCACTTCGGCAGCTATTTTAGTAGTAGCCTGTATCTGTTTGCTACGCTCGGCCTTTTCCTCATCAGTTTCTTTCGGAAGTTTGAATGCAGCAAAGACTTGGTCGTATGCATCCGAATCGGCATCTATATCATGGATAAAGAGTGCACGATAGTTGTTTGCCGATGCTGCAAGCTTCTTCATCATCTCTTCTTTATCTTCATACTTCTTCTTGCCAATGGTAAGGTTAGCAACCATTTCGGCAAGGGCTGCCGAAATCGCGGCATTCAATGCGGCAATACTACCTCCTCCGGGAACAGGATCATTGCCGGCGGTTTGGGATAGGAATTCTTTTACTGATAGATTTACAAGCATGGTATCATTTATTTAGTTTGTTTAATATTTCGCTAACTCTGTTATGCATCCTTTCCGGGTATCGCTTTTTGTTATAGTAAGACGGATTCTCAATTAATAGAATCAACTCTGCTATTTCGGAATCACCCAATTCATTTATATTTTGAATATCGATATTTTCATCCTTAATTTTTTTATGGATATAATAGTTCAGGCATTCTTCCTGTGTTGCGTATTTCTCTACCATCGTTATAATCGGTATTATATCCCAAGCCTTTGTATAAAAAGGATATAATCCTGCATATACAAGTTCTCGGCAAGCACAATAACGATTCTCTCCGGCCTGATGATTTATAAAATGCATCCATGATTTTGACTCTAAAGAATGAGGATGAATTATATTGTATATTGTATAAAACTTTTCAGGGAGTTGAGGACTATTTTTTATCTCGGAAATGAATTTTTCCCTTTCTGATTTATCTATAATGAAAAAACCTCTGAAATGAAAAAAGAAGAACAGACCAGTAATAAAAATTACTGATATCAAACAAAATATTTTTATTCCCTTTTTCAAATTAATAAATTATGAAACGACAACATTTCCTTTTTTTATTACTTTCTCTACAATATTCATCCCTATGTGGTAAGGCAAAAACTTATATGACGGATATTCCAGAATAACCAGATCGCCTTGCTTGCCAACATCTATACTGCCGGTTTTATCAGCCCTTCCCACTGCTGCCGCTCCGTTTATGGTTAAGGCTGTTACAGCTTCTTCGGGAGATAGCTGCATATAGATACAAGCCAGTGCAAAGAGTAACGGAATAGAGTTCGTAAAACTGCTTCCCGGATTGAGGTCGGTAGCCAAAGCCACTGCACAAGCGGAGTCTATCATATAACGTCCCCGCGCATAATGTTCTTTTAGAGAAAATGCGGTACATGGAAGCAATGTAGCCACTACTCCGCTCTCTGCCAAATCCCCGATTCCATTATCCGAGGCTTGTAGCAGATGGTCGGCAGAAAGGGCTTTCAACTCGGCTGCGAGTTCCGCACCGCCCAGAGTGACAATCTCATCGGCATGTATTTTCAGTTTAAAACCCAGATTGCGGGCTGCAATAAGATATCTGCGTGACTGCTCTATATCAAATACATTTTTTTCACAAAAGATGTCGCAGCATTCAGCAAGGTCTTTTGCTTTTACTTCGGGCATTACTTCTTCAATCATATAGTCAAGGAAGTCGTTCTCCCGTCCTTTATATTCCGCAGGAGTAGCGTGCGCCCCCATAAAGGTGCTGACAATATCCACGGCATGTTCTTCATTCAGCGATTTCATGACTTCAAGTTGCTTCAACTCGGCTGCTTTATTCATACCGTATCCGCTCTTTCCTTCAACGGTAGTGACACCCATTGCCAGCATGCTGTTGAGACGTTTCCGGCCTGAATCTTTTAATTCATCGAACGAAGCATTGCGTGTCGCTGTCATCGTGTTGTGAATACCACCTCCGCGCTCCATAATAGACATATAACTGTCGCCACGCATACGCCACGAGAATTCTTCTTCGCGGTATCCACCGAATACGAAATGGGTATGGGAATCCACAAATCCGGGAAGTACAGCCTTGCCCGTAGCGTCAACTACTTCATGGTCGGGAAAATCGGATAGAGGCGGACAATTGGCATCCTTTCCCACATAGGTGATAATGCCGCCGGTAATGATAACCGTTCCGTTCTCTATCACTGAAAGATCGGACATCTCCTTTCCTTTCTTTGCTGAAAATCCGCTACAAGTAACTAGTTGCGCTGCGTTCTTTATAATAATATTCCCCTGCTTCATTTTGAATCTTTAAATTTTGAAACATGAATTGAAAATCGGCATAAGCCAAATCTTTAAATCCTACTTTATTCCATCAGATGGGTTTCCAATACCTGCTTTGTAGAAAAGCCTTCCAAACCAAGGTAATAGGCAGCCGTATCTATCAGCGCATCCATAGGAACAAGGCCGATAATCTCTGCCCCTACAATGGTTACTCCGTAGCGGTTAGCCTCGATGCGTACCAACTCGTGTGCACGATAGATAGCTGTCTTCGTAAAATCGGTTAGGTTCATCGATACCTGTACAATACCTCTGTCGGTAAGCTCCACACCCATAGCCTTACAGAAGCGAAGTCCGCCGCCGAGGAAACGTACTTTTTTGGCAATGGCATCGGCTATTTCCAGCTTATCCGTATTCAGGTTCACATTGTAAGCTACTAACGGCATACGTGCGCCTATAACGGTCGCTCCGGCAGTCGGGTGCGGCTGTGCATGGCCGAAATCAGGTTTCCATTCGGGCAATTGCATTTTATCTATCAGACCTTCAAACTCTCCTTTGCGGATAGCCGCCAAATTTTCGCGATGTGACGCAGAGGCTGCTTTTTCGTATAAATAAACAGGTAGATTGTATTTGTCCGCGACTTCTTTTGCTACTTCTTTGGATAGATTGATGGCTTCTTCCATCGACACATTGCGAATAGGAATAAACGGTACTACATCTACCGCGCCCATACGCGGATGCTGGCCTTTGTGATGGTTAAGGTCGATAATTTCTACGGCAATGCCGATAGCTTCTATTACAGCTTTCTTTAGAGATTCGGGTTCACCTACTACGGTTACTACCATACGGTTATGGTCTTTATCTGTACTGTAATCGAGTAGCTTTACGCCTTCTTTTGCACGGAAAGCATTCGCTATCTTTTCTACCTTTTCCAAATCGCGCCCTTCGCTGAAATTGGGCACGCATTCTACGATTTTGTTAGTGCTCATGGTATGTTGTTTTTATCCTTTAGGTTCTTTCCCCAATTTCTCATAATCATCCCTTGTCATTATAACAAGCAATTCATTCTCGCAGTCCCAGATACTTACATAATATCGGGACATTACAATATGCTGCTTCCAGCCGGCAAACTTCGCATATAGCATCAGTGTGCATATATCGGTAGCTGTGATAAATTCGTCTGTTCCTTCTGCATGAGAATGTACCGAAGCAACAGCCTCCTGCTCATCATCGAACATAATGGGAATAAGGTTGCGATGAAGTTTTTCTTTCTCTATCAGGTTATTATCTTTGTCGAAGACCATCAGGTAATCGTTCCCGAAAAGAACTGTACCCGTTACTTTGGGCGCTGTGAGAGCATATACGATCTTTTCTCCTCCTTTATTTGTGGGGATCAGATTCAGACTGGTATTGTTATAAGCCTTGAATAATGTATCCCGCTGCACTTCTTCGAAAGCTTTTGTGCGGATGGTATATAACTCTTTCTCAAAAGTCTTGAAATCTCTTTCTTTAAAATCTATAGTAGCAGTTTCGACTATACTGATATCGCCAAAAGACACAACACCAAGAACTCTCGGATTATTCCCTTTGGAAAAGACCAGGCATTTGGGTTTATTACCATCCATAAAGGAGAAGTAGCCTCCTATCCGGTGAGGTTCTTTATAGCTTTTGGAAAATATATCTGTTCCACTCCACGCAGCCTTTTCGAGCTGATACAGGTATTTTCCTTCTATAGTGATATCCATGGCCACTTTAGCCAGATCCAGTTGGGAGAAAGAGTTTAGTGAAATAAACAATAATATCAGAGTTACTAGTTTCTTCATTATTTACAAAGTTGCTTTATATATTCATCATCTGCCAGATAAGGCATCGTGATATGGTATCCGTCTTTATGGGATTGATTGAACGATTCGCAGGTTTCTATTGCATTTCCATTCCTTGCCCACGAACGGCGGGCAACACCTCCCATCACATCCCACAACATAGATGAACGAATAATATCGTCAATTCGTTCACTGCCATCGCAAACTAATCCGAATCCTCCGTTTATCGACTTGCCAATTCCGACGCCTCCTCCGTTGTGAAGTGCAACCAGACTCATACCACGGGCAGCATTTCCGGCAAAGCATTGCACAGCCATATCAGCCATTACATTGCTGCCGTCTTTTATATTTGCCGTTTCGCGGAAAGGGGAATCGGTACCGCTTACGTCATGGTGATCTCGACCGAGCATGATAGGGCCTACTTCACCATCGCGTACCAGTTGGTTGAATTTCAGGGCAATATTCATACGCCCTGAAGCATCCTGATAAAGGATACGCGCCTGTGTACCTACTACCAATTGATTTTTCTCCGCATTGCGAATCCAGTCGTAATTGTCTTTATCTTGTCCTCTTCGTGCAGGGTCTATACATTCCATTGCCGCATGGTCGGTCTTTATCAGGTCTTCATGTTTTCCGCTCAGGCACACCCAGCGGAAAGGACCGTATCCGTAATCGAATAATTCGGGACCCATAATATCCTCAACATAAGATGGCCATATAAATCCGTCTTTTTCATCTATACCGTTTTTAGAAATCTCTTTTACCCCGGCATCATATATTGCTTTCATAAAAGAATTACCATAGTCAAAGAAATAGGTACCTCGGTTTACGAGCTTACGGATCACTTCGAAATGGCGTCTTAACGATTCATCCACCAGCTTGCGGAAAGTGTTCCTGTCTTTTTTCAATAAACGTGTACGCTCCTCAAAAGAGATTCCGACAGGACAATATCCCCCTTCGTATGCAGCATGGCAGGATGTCTGGTCGGATAGTAGATCGATGTGTATCTGATTTTTTTGAGCATATTCAAGCAGGTTGACAACGTTGCCAAGATAGGCGATTGAGCAAGACTTACGCTCCCTTTTGGCTTTCTTAGCTAATTTAAAGGCTTCACCCGCATCCAAAACAATATGATGCACCCAACCCTGATTATAACGGGTTTCTATCCGAGAATAATCCACCTCAGCCGTAATAGATACCGCTCCTGCTATATCGGCAGCTTTTGGCTGAGCACCGCTCATACCTCCGAGACCGGAAGATACAAAGAGGTAACCATTCAGGTTTTTGTTCTGCGAAATACCCAGTTTCAACCGTCCTGCATTCAGCAGCGTATTAAATGTGCCATGTACAATTCCCTGAGGCCCGATATACATCCATCCGCCGGCAGTCATCTGTCCATAATTAGCAACACCCATCTGTGTGGCAATCTCCCAATCGGCCTGATTATCGAACATACCGACCATCATAGAATTAGTTATGATAACACGCGGTGCATCCGGTTTCGATTTGAACAAACCTAAAGGGTGTCCCGATTCTATAACGAGGGTTTGCTCCTGCGTCAATATCTCCAGATATTGCTTTATCAGGTGGTACTGCATCCAATTTTGACATACCTGTCCGGTTTCGCCATATGTAACCAGTTCGTAGGGATAAAGAGCTATATCGAAGCACAGATTATTATCTATCATCACCTGAAAAGCCTTTCCTTCTATACAGTTTCCCTTATACTCATCTATTGGCTTCGGATAAATATCTCCTTCAGGACGGTAGCGGTATCCGTATATACGCCCCCGGGTTTTCAATTCTTTCAGAAATTCGGGAGCTATAGTTTCATGAAGTTCATTAGGTATGTATCGTAAAGCATTCTTGAGAGCAATTCTTGTTTGGGCAGGAGTCAGTTTATATCCCCGGTCGGGAGCACGGCGTATTCCTTCAATGAAAGAAGGATATGCAGGCAGCTGGTTATTGAGTCTGATTTCCATGATTGTTTATTCTATATTGTATTTTTCGAAGATAAGATTTATATTTTTCCCGATGAAAATATTTGATATATTTCTAAGCATGTTTAACGACAATTTTCATAATAAAAAAGCTTCAATTGAATATTTTAATAAAAATGAAGGCTGGTATCAGTAGATACCAGCCTTCAAATATATCAAAACGTCAAAATATCACTTGAGATTTTGTAGATATTCCGAGAGATTTATATCCCTGTCGAGATTCATCTTCTTTCGCAATCTGTATCTGTTTACCTCTACCCCACGTGTAGATATATTCAATAAAGGAGCTATCTCTTTCGTTGAAAGGTTCATATACAGGTAGGCACACAATATTTTATCATTCCGGCTCAGCCCCGGAAAGCGTTCATCCAGTAGCCTGAAGAAATCCTGATGCACAAGGTCGAAATTGGATTTAAATACCTCAAAATCCGTATCATGTTCTATATTGCTATTGATCTGACTTATAAGCCTTACTACCTTTTGTTTTATTATGTTTACTTCTTTCTCTTCATCTATAGATTTTGATATACTCAACGCATTCTTTTTAACATCTTCAAGAATTTCATTTTTACGGATTACATTCAGCATATATCCACTGAGTTCCTGTGTTTTATATCGTAATTCAGTTTTCAAGTTTTCGTTCTGAAGTTCATATATTTCCTGATCTTTCAGCTTGGTTTCCTCTTCATAACGCTTGGTTTGCGCTATCAATTCTTCACCTTTCTGGTATATTATCTTCTTTTGTTTACTTATTGTCTTTTTATACAGAACAAATAAGAAAATGATAATTATCAGGAAATAGAATATATACGCCAAAGAGGATCTATACCATGGGGGGAAAATCATAAAGCTAACAGAAGCTGTATTTGTCGAATCCGCACTCCCATTTACAAATGCCTTTACTTCAAACACATACTTTCCTTCTGACAGATTTGTGTATTCTTTTGATGCGATAGATGACGGCAAGCTCCATTCATCATCTACACCCTTAAGCCTGTATACATATAGTATATCCGATGTCTGTGTAAAGTCTGTTGCTGCAAAATTTATCTTTATTGAATTTAAAGAATAGGGCAAAGAAACAAGTGCAGTAGCCTGCCCTGTACTGATAATACTATCATTCCGGCTACTGGAAAGGTTTTTTATATAAGTCTTTATATTTTTTAACTTATGAATATCTTTTGTCAAATCTATCTTTATGAAAGCATTATCTACAGATATAACCGCAGATTTAGAATCGGGCAGATAAACATTCTCGTGATTAATTATCAGTTCATTGGACAGTCCCCAGTTGTATATGGAAGCATTATAACCATTAGGCGAATATTTCCTGAATTTCAGCTTACTGTCTGTCACAAACCATATATTCTTCAGTCTATCTACAAATAAAAACTCATAATACCGGGGACCTTCAAGCATTGATTCGAGTTGTGTATATTTGTCGAAACTATCTGTAATACGGCTATACTGGTAAATTCCATCCAGCCCGCAGATAATAAGATTATTGTCAACCTTCCGGAAAAACAGGTTTTCACTGGTTCTCGAACTACCTAATGTATATTCTTTTCTGTTGGTTATGCCATAGAATACAGAATCGAAAGTTATCTTTTCCACTTTCTGTTTATCATTTACTAACCAGAAACTATAAGGATTTTCGTCATCTTCAATGAATCCCCGACTCGAATTGTTAAAATTCTCCACCCGATGCGATGGTACCCATCTGCCGTTTTTTTTCTCTATTATATCCAAACCGAAATAACTTCCTGCTATCAGCTTATCCTTATCCGGAGCTATCGGATGAGTTTCCCATATACCGGGGATATTTATCTTATATGTTCCTGTAGCATCTATAACCATAATTCCATTATCTCCGGAGCAAAAAAGAGAATTATCATATTCCAGCATTGACCATATCTGCCCTTCCGATCCCTTTATTAACCGGCAAGTACCATCGGGTTCCGATTTATATAATCCCTGGTTGGTACCCAGGTAAAATTCATTCCTGTAAAGGGCCGAACAATATCCGGTGCCAATGGGAGAAACAGTCGCATAAAGGTGGCTTACGGGAGTATTCAGATCTATAAGGCCAATACCTTTGTCGAGCCCCAGCCAAAGGTTATTGTCTTTATCGAAAAATGAACTCAGAATAGTATTGTTCTTCAGACCATTATCAAGATTATAGATCTCCTTAAATCGCGGATTCTTCAAATCGAAGAGCAATGTTCCGCTCTGTACAGAACCTAACGCAACTACCGACCCCAGTATAGAAGTGCTGAACATCTGGTTGGTAGAGATAAAATCATCAGCAACAGAATGTACCCGTTGTATACTATTATTATCCAGTAAATACAGGCCAAATTGTGCAGTAGTCACCAATAACCGATTCTCATATGGAAGAATACTAACTAGCTTATGAGACAATAATGAAGAGGATGTGGGTAAAAATTCCATCTTATTATCTTTATTCAAAAAAAAGATTCCTTCTGTAGTGCCTATATAT
Organism: Dysgonomonas gadei ATCC BAA-286; assembly: GCF_000213555.1. GTDB lineage: Bacteria > Bacteroidota > Bacteroidia > Bacteroidales > Dysgonomonadaceae > Dysgonomonas > Dysgonomonas gadei. The sequence goes on along the minus strand of NZ_GL891981.1, from coordinate 111,447 downwards.
AACTTCCCTCCTACTATGCCCGAACAATCTATCTTTTTATCTATAGCTATAGTTCTTATCCCGAGGCCGTCTTTATACATATGTATATGCATATCACTAATGAAATATATAATATTATCGTTCAGTAATATCTTCCACACTTCTCCTGTCCAACCGGTAATTTTTTCTGATAAAGATCTGTATTCCAAAAATCCCATCTGATTAGGTGCAAAGTAGCCAAACTCAGAACTTCCGCCTACAAATATTTTATTATTGACAATTTTTAACGAACGTAAAATCCTGTTCCTGATTGGATATAAAGACCAGTTAACCCCATCAAATTCAAGTAGTCCGTTATTATTCGCACAGTATATCCATCCGTTTTCAGATTGATCTATCATCCAGTTCTGAGGCCCTGCCTCATACTGCCCGCGTTCATAATTAATAACTTTCCGTTTCCATACAGGGTTTGCATAACTATATGCAGACACAAGAAAAGCTATGATTAGAATATATATATATTTCATGTCGATTTAAGATATATGCACAAAAAACCCTATTCCAAATAATTTTTTCAACTATTTGGAATAAGGTTTCCTGATGGTGTACAACTCGTATTTACTCTCTCTCTCTCTCTCTCTCTCTCTC
>NZ_GL891981.1:0-110795 GCF_000213555.1 Dysgonomonas gadei ATCC BAA-286 | reverse complement strand
TTACTTACTCTCTCTCTCTCTCTCTCTCTCTCTCTCTCTCTCTCTCTCTCTCTCTAACAAAAAAGTATTTAATCGCCAAATTATCAGCAAATAAAATGACAGAACAAAATGTCGTATTATGCAATTTTTGCCTCATTAATATATAAATCGTTATCTATCAATTTGGTTACACATCTAATCATTATGACTGCCGATAGTCTTATTCAACGTTCAAAATAGTCATAATTTGTAGTCATTAGCTATTCAAACAGATTTCCTTAAACCACTGTTTGAATACTATCGAATCCAAATATACAATATTAATTGTTAAATAAAACACAAACAACAGAATTATTTACATAACTAACTATCTATCAATAATAAATAAAACCAATGTAGTAGTATTGTAGTATTCATTTATATTCATTTTTGAGTTTTTGATGTATTAAAAAATTATAAAAAAAAATAGAAGGGGAGTATGTTTGCAAAAGATTCTTGAAAAGGCTCTAAAAACTATTAATTAAATCAACCTTAAATTAACAATCATGAAGAGAGAACCCATCTTTTGGAAAATTTTATTCATTCTTCCTCTATTTCTTTTTTCTTCCCTGGCTGTATTCGGACAAACGTCTGAAATAAAAGGAACTGTAACAGATGCAGCTACAGGAGAAACGTTAATCGGTGTATCAGTCTCCGAGAAGGGGACCACAAATGGTACTATGACCGATCTGGACGGTCAGTATTCTATTAAAGTTCCATCCGGAGCTACTTTGATATTTACATATGTCGGATATGTAACTCAGGAAAGGCCTGCTACGGGAGGTACAATAAATGTAGCCTTAAGCCTCACTCAGCAAATGCTGGATGAAGTAGTGGTCATCGGATATGGTGTTCAGAAAAAAAGTGTGGTTACAGCCGCAATCAGCAGTGTAAAGTCTTCTGATATTGAGAAACTGACCCCTTCACGTATAGAGAATGTACTGAAAGGACAGGTATCCGGTGTACAGGTTACACAAGGCTCAGGACAACCGGGCAGTGGTTCTACTGTTCGCATACGTGGTATCGGTACTACCGGCAACAGTGATCCCCTATACATCGTAGACGGAATGGCCGTAGACGGAGGTATCACTAACCTGAACCCTTCCGATATTGCATCAGTGGAAATACTGAAAGACGGAGCATCGGCTGCTGTATACGGATCGCGTGCAGCGAATGGTGTTGTTCTGATAACAACCAAAACAGGAGTAGCAGGAAAACCTAAGATCAGCTATGACATGAGTTATGGATTCCAAAATCCATGGAAGAAAAAAGCTGTCCTCAACTCGGAACAGTACATGGTACTGGTTAACGAACTGTATTTAAACAATGGAGAAGCCCTACTCTACTCTTCCAAGGATATTGCCGATGCACGGGCAGGACTAACTCCGAATACCGACTGGCAGGAAGAGGTGTTCAATAAAGACGCTCCGGTACAAAATCATCAGATCAGTATCTCCGGCGGAAATGACAAACTTTCATATTATCTGTCTTTCGGTTACTTCGATCAGGAGGGTATTATCGGCGGTAACTATAAAGCTTCAAATTACAAACGCTGGAGTGTTCGCAGCAACAATACTTACGAAGTATACAACGCGGAAAAAGAACGCAGTTTCCTTAATAAATTGAAAATTGGTTCGAACGTCACTTATTCCCGAGGTAAAAAAATAGGGATAGGTACAAACGATGTATTCGGCACAGTATTGGGTAGTGCAACTACTTTACCCCCTAACCTGAGCGTATACCTGTCGGAAGATGATGGAAAAGCATTGCTCGAGAAACATCCGTATGCAGTTAAAGCAAAAGACGGTCGTGTATTAACTCCGGCTCCAGCTTACTTTCAGGAAATTCGGAATCCGATTGGTTTGATGTTACGTCCCGACAAGAGCTACGATAATGAAGACAAATTCATCGGAACGTTCTGGGGTGAATTAAATCTGTATAAAGGTTTGACATTCAAAAGCAGCTACGGATTCGACCTTGCGTTCTGGGGCAATGATGGCTACAGATTCCCTTATTATCTGTCGGATAACTCAGCTGCGTCGAATGAAGATCCTGCAAAATCGGAAATCTGGTCCAGTATGAACCGTGGGGCTACATGGCAAATCGAAAATACATTGAACTATAATTTCAAAATAGGCGAAGACCATTTTTTTACACTCCTTGCAGGACAATCGGCACGTGAATATTCCGTACGCGGACTTAGCGGCAGCGGATATGAACACATCTCTTACGACCCTTCCATGATGGTGATCGACGCAACGCGTGGTGATGCGACTAAAGGTGGCCGCCGCAGTGGAGGTAGCGCATCCAGCACAACTCTGGCCTCTTATTTCGGACGTTTAGATTATAACTTTGCCGAGCGCTATATGCTTCAGGCAACAGTACGTCGTGATGGTTCCGACAAATTTGGTAGTAACAACAAGTGGGGAACATTCCCATCCTTTTCGGTAGGTTGGAATGTGCTTAACGAACCGTTTATGAAAGATATTACTCCAGACTGGTTCCACAATATGAAGCTTAGAGGCAGCTGGGGTGTCAACGGTAACCAGAGGATCGACGCCTATGCATATATGAGTCTGATGGATGGCGGGCAAAACTATTATTTCGGAGACAATATGTACTATGGTATAAGCAGCGGCCGCCTTCCAAATCCCGACTTAAAATGGGAGGAAAGCAAACAAACCGATATAGGTCTCGATCTAGGCTTCCTGAGAAATTCCCTCACACTGACAGTAGACTATTACAAGAAACGCACTGTGGGTATGCTTCGCGAAAAGCCAACTCCGAGCTACGTAGGACTGCGCGCACCTCTAGCCAATTCAGGTACAATGGATAATTCCGGTTGGGAATTTGACGTGAGTTACCGTGGCGAAATACAAGACGTAAACTTTGGTGTAAAAGCGAATGCATCTTATATGAAAAATACATTGGTGGATTACGGTAATGCCAGCGGAGAGAATTCATGGGGAGGTGTTGGCGCAGCAGGTGTTGAAAATTTCATCTATCAAAAGAACGGAATGCCTAGCCCATATTTCTACGGATATCGTACCGATGGAATATTACAGACCCAGGAAGAAGCCGATGAATATAACTTCAAATACGGAGAGAATGCCAAACCGGGTGATGTACGCTTTAAAAACCTCAATGGAGATGATAAAATCGACGATGAAGACAGAGATATGATAGGTAAACCAAATCCGGACTGGACATTCGGTCTTACTCTGAATGCAGAATGGAAAGGACTCGACTTCTACGCATTCTTCCAGGGAGTTACCGGAAATAAAATTTTTGATATCTCGAAACGTTCAGATATTCCGCGACAAAACTTACCGTCATGGATGCTGGATAGATGGACCGGACCAGGTACATCAAACAAAATCCCTCGCCTTGTTGCAGGTGAAGACAACCGCAACTGGCGCGCATCCGACCTATATATCAAAAACGGTGCATATTGCCGTTTGAAAAATATACAGTTGGGATATACTATTCCGGCATCCATTACACGAAAAGCCAGTATTGACCGCCTTCGTATATATGTAGCGGCCGAGAATCTGCTCACCTTTACCAAGTATGATGGTTTTGACCCTGAAATCGGAGATGGAGATATGGGGGTTGACAAAGGCATCTACCCACAAGCACGTACTATAACATTAGGCGCCAGCATTTCCTTCTAATTAAGAACCATGAAAACAATTACAAATATGAAACATATATTTTCGAAAAAAGGCAAATATACAATGCAACGCATTTGTACATGGGGACTAGGTGCTCTCCTACTGGCGTTGCCCTCTTGTGGAGAAGACTTCCTTACCGTCTATCCTACAAATCAGGTTGCAGCAGGCGCTCCTGCTACAAAAGACGTGATTGAACAAATGCTTACATCTTCTTATCAGATTCTTTTGATGGATAACTATGCAAATGGGTCCATTGCCAGCGTGACTATTTTCGGAGATTTCCGTTCCGACGATATCTACAAAGGGGGAGGTGATGCTACCGACCAGCCGCCTTACTATTATATGTCACAATATAAAAGCACATCTGTAGATATACCTACAGGATGGTGGAGCATCTATTATACAGGTCTCCAACGTTGCAACAGTACATTGCAAGCCTGTGACAATGCAATAAGCGGATCAGCCGCAGAAATAAACCGGCTTAAAGCAGAAGCACGCACATTACGGGCATATTATGTACATTTACTTTGGAAAGCATGGGGTAATATCCCTTATTATGATGTACCATTGGCGCCCCCTTACTTAGCTCCTCAACTTTCTGCCGACGACGTGTATCAGAAAATCATCGCAGACCTGGATGCCGCTATTAATACAGAAGAGTTGCCAATGAATACTACAGGAGCAAATGCATCTCGTATCAACAAAGCAATGGCTATGATGACCAAAGCCCGTGTGGTTATGTATCAGAAAGACCAGACAAAATATGCTCAGGTACTTGAAGATATGAAAAAGATCATTGGTAGCGGAGAATTTGATCTGATCAAAAAAAGCCCTGATACAAAACTCACTGATAATCCGATAGAATGGATGTTCCTTCGTGAAGGTGAATTTTGTAAAGAATCTATCTTTGAAAGCAATCAACTTTCTGAAGGTAAAACATGGGGAAATTCATGGGCTGGGTATGGTACTTATTTGCCAAGGGTGATCTCGGCACGTTCTCTTAAAGATTCGAAAGGCATGTTTGCTTTTGGTTGGGGCTGGTGTCCTGTACAACCTGATGCTTATGCTGTTTTCAATGAGGCGGGAGATTATCGTAAAGATGCAAGTGTTATCCAATGGCCGAGTGGCACATACGAAGCAGGTTATCAAAATACCGGCCTGTTCCTGCGCAAATATACCGCACGTGTGGGATATAACCAGAATACAACCGGAGATGCCGACCTCAATTTCGACAACAACACGCGTATATATCGCTTGGCCGAAACTTACCTGAATGCAGCAGAACTTAGTTTCTACGCAGGAGGCGAAGGCGCAGCAAAACCCTATCTGGACGCCATCCGCGACCGTGCCTTCGGAGATGTAAATCATCGGATACCTGCTACCCTTAATAATATCAAGCTGGAACGCCGCCGCGAACTATTCGGTGAGGGTAGCCGCTTCTGGGATCTTGTACGTTGGGGAAGCGATGAAAAAGGCCGTGATATAAAAACTGTGCTTTCTGTAACCGACGATACATACAAGATGAACCGTACATGGGATGATACAAAAAAATATCTGCCATTGCCTAAAAACGAAATAGATGTAACCAAGGGTACAGAATTTGAGATAAAACAAAATCCCGGATGGGAATAATTATTCAAAATGAGAATCATTATGAAAACATTAAATAATTTCCACAATAAATATAAAAATATGGTGCGCAATATTACCACCGGGATCATAGCCTTGTGCTTTCTCCTTACGGCCTGTTCTCCCCAGGAGGATGACAGCTATAAACTCGGAGGCTCACAGGTGGAGATACCTCAAAACCTAAAGATAACCGCAGTTGACAATGATAATGAAGTAGTTATCACTTTCGACCCTATGACCATAATAGATGGCGATGATGTGCTGGCTGTACAATTCTCTTCTGCCGAAGCAGGAATTAATTTTACTGTAAAGGATGCCAGTACAACCGTTCTGAAGAAAAAAGTATACCGCAGTGGCGAATACACCCTCTATGTAGCAGCAATAACCCGTGCAGGAACAGGCACGCCTCGCGAAATTCCATTTACTGTAGCTAAAAACCTGTTACTGGAAACACTAAGTGAGAGTGTATTACCCGAAGTGGTAAAATACAACATTACTGATGCTGCGCATCAGGAAACATTCTACAAGAATGAACTTTATATTGAAAAGAATAGTATAATCACACTTGCCGGAGCTATAGGAAATGAAGATGTTATTGTGAATCTCGACTTCTTCGAAAGAGAAAGTGCTACTTCAGCCAAATTTATAGGTGAAAGTGGTGTATATTCTATCTATTGGAATCCTGTACGCAAGAATGTTATTATCGAGCCTACAATTGCCATAGAAGCACCTAATTATTATGTGTTTACAGGACCGGGCATCGGTTATCCAACCACTGTATCATCAGAAGACATCAAAGCGGCCTATGGGGCTGGCGATGGCCGTTACACGACTGAATGGGATCCGGGTAAAAGTATCCGTAGCCGTGTGGTGATGCGTAGTACCGGTGAGAATACATATCAGGCGACTATCTGCATTAATGAAGGTGCAACTTTCAAACCTTTCTCAAATACCAACTGGGGTAATGATGTATTCAAGGCCGAAAATTGTACATTCACAGGTTCCGCAATATTTAAAGATGCAGGCGACTGGTCACCTAATGGCAATCTGGATAAAGACGCTTATTATCGTATAACATTGAACTCATCAACGAAAGCCGTAGATATCAAAAAGGTGAGTGCAACAGGCGAAGTGTTACCGGATGATACAGAAGAACCGTCAAGTCCCGATACACCAATCGTTTCAAGTATCTTTAGCGTAACAAATGCTACAAGCAAAGAAATAGACGGAGAGGCAATCCTATCCATGTTCCATACTTTGAAAAATGGTGATGAATATACTCCTAGCGGAGGATTGGCTAAAGCCTTGTTTAATGTTGATTTCTTTACAAAAACAACAGATGGGAAGCTGAAGTTCTTAGGAGAGGATGGTAACTACCGCTTATTATACAACCCTATCCGTAATAATGTAATCATAAGCGCGGAAGAACCTAAACAGCCTGAATATATGTTCATATCAGGTGTCGGACTCGGTTATCCTACAAAAGTATCTGCTGCTGTAATCAGCTCGGTTTATCCAGACAAAGGAATCGCAACCCTTGACAACTGGGACTTTAGCAATGCAATGGAATTTATCCTCATGCGAAAGGTAAGCGACAATGTCTATCAGGCTACCGTAATGATGCCTTTCGAGAAAAAATATTGGTGGGACGGAGGACCTTATGCTTCATTCAAGGTTTATACAGCTACGGCTGCTGAAGCTGCAAATGAAAAAGGTGCGAAATTCTTCTCCGAAGCAGGGGGTATTACAGGAACTGCTACCGGTATAGTTACAGAAATCCTTGACATTCCGGAAGATAACAATATGGATATTTTTGCAAAATTACCGGCTGCCACATTGCGTATCACAGTTGATATGAATGCAAAATCGATGAAAGTAGACAATATCGTATTACCATAAGTCCACAACTAAATCATTCTTCAGTAAGGTATTGAAAACCTTACTGAAGAATTTTAACCCAATAATAATGAAACATATATTTTTATTCATATCAGCCATTCTATTATGCTCATTATCCGCTTGCGCTAAAGATAATTTCAATGGAGAAGAAGAACCGGAGAAACCGGATGGATATGCTCCGGAAGGCTATAGCCTGGTATGGAGCGATGAGTTCGATAATACTTCCAACGGGCTACCGGATAATAAATGGTGGTTCGAGACCGGAAATAACGGTTGGGGAAATAACGAACCCCAATACTATATCGATAGAGTATTGGGAAATGATACCGTAGCTAAAGTACAGAACGGAATGCTGACCATCACCGCTCATAAACTGACTGTACCACATGAAGGGGCCGATATCATCTCGGCACGTATGAATACAGTAGAATCATGGAAATACGGCTACTTCGAAATGAGGGCTAAAGTACCCGGAGGAAAAGGTACCTGGGCAGCCTTCTGGATGATGCCGAAAAACTTTCAAAGCTGGCCTCTGGACGGAGAGATCGACATTATGGAATATGTAGGTTATCGTCCGGATGTAACACAGGCCTCGGTACACACCAAGGACTACAACCACGTAGCAGGTACAGAAAAAACAGCTACACGCACAGCTCCGGGAGCCGAGCGTAAATTTTATACTTACGGGCTGCTCTGGACAGAAGACAAGATAACAGCCTATATCGACGGTGTCGAATATTTTTCATTTGCCAATGACCATGCAAATAATAAGAACACATGGCCATTCAATGAACCTTTTTATTTAAAATTAAATCTGGCAATAGGCGGCAACTGGGGAGGGCTGGAAGGCATAGACCCTAATATATTCCCTGCCCGCTACGAAGTAGAATATGTCAGAGTATATCAAAAAGCAAAATAAATAATATGAAATATATGATCAACATATCAATCCTGTCGCTTACTATCGCTTCCTTATTTGCATGTAGTGATGGTTCCGAGAATCCCCCGGCTGAAGATCCGAAAGGCGACGTTTCAATGTATGTAACTACCAGCAACCGCTCGCAGGATTTCAAGAAACAGGCTGTGGATTTCAGCGATGAGCAGTCTGCGATGTCTATCACATTGAAACCCACGGAACGTTTTCAGACGATGGACGGATTCGGAGCTGCCGTAACAGGCTCCAGTGCATTCAACCTATTGAAAATGACAGCTGAGAACCGTAAAAAATTTCTTACAGAGACATTTTCTCCTACAGAGGGCATGGGATACAGTTATATCCGTGTTGCCATCGGCTGTTCAGATTTTTCATTGAGTGAATATACCTGCTGGGACGATAAGGAGGCCGGATTTGGTCTGACTCCGGAAGAAACCGACTATGTCATCCCCGTTTTGAAAGAAATAATCGCTATCAACCCCACTATAAAAATACTGGCATCTCCCTGGACTTGTCCCATATGGATGAAAGAACGGGTAGATGATAACCCATGGACAGGCGGACACCTGAAGAAAGAGTATTACGGAGACTATGCTGATTATTTCATTAAATGGATACAGGCATTCAAGGCTCAGGGGATAAATATTACATCCGTTACTCCACAAAACGAACCTTTGAATGATGGCAATTCGGCATCACTCCATATGGACTGGGAAGAAATGGGCGAGTTTGTCAATCTGCATCTTGCACCCAAAATCAAGGCATCGGGACTTGGAACAAAAGTCTATCTGTACGACCACAACTATGACGTAGCTGATTATCCCCTCAATATTTACAAAAGCGGAGTAGATAATGACGTAGTGGCAGGGGCGGCATTCCACGATTACGGAGGGCAGATAGATGCACTTAACTACGTCCACCAGCAAGCCCCCGGCAAGGAGCTTATCTTTACGGAAACGTCCATTGGCACATGGAACAACGGACAGGATCTCTCCGTTCGCCTGATGGCAGATATGGAATATGTAGCTCTGGGTACAGTAAACCGCTGGTGCAAAGCCGTGATTGTATGGAATCTGATGCTCGACAGCGATATGGGGCCTAATCGTCCGGGAGGTTGCCAGACCTGCTATGGCGCAGTAGACATTTTCAGGGGTAACTTCAAGGACATAAAACGGAATTCACATTATTATATTATTGGTCATCTGGCTTCAGTAGTGAAGCCGGGAGCTACCCGGATAGGTTCGGAAGGTAATACCGAGTCGGGCATTATCTATTCGGCTTTCGAAAATACCGATGGCACATATGCTCTGGTATTGATGAATAATACCAGCGGGAACAAAAAGATTACAGTAAACAGTGGCTCTAAAAAGTTTACTTACGAAGTTCCTTCAAGAGGTGTAGTATCTTATCGCTGGACAAAATAGAGCCTCTTACAGGCTATCCCTAAAGAAGTAAATTGTAGTAAAAAAAATAAGTTATGAAAGTAAGGAAACTAGGATTATTAGGTGCATTTATCCTGTCCGGTATATTCCCGGCGGGCTATGCCCAGAATAATATTGAAAAACGGGTCGAGGATCTGTTATCCAAGATGACGCTGGAAGAAAAAATAGGGCAAATGAATCAGGTCAGCTTCTTCGCTGTCGATGATAAAGCAATCGCCCAATACAGCGACGATGACATGGATACATTCCTCGTCAGGATGGGTATTGCCGGAGGACAAGGGCAGAAGAAGCCTTCCGAAATGACCAAAGCAGAGAAAATAGCCCTTATCAAGGCCGAAGCAGCCAAGATGCTGGATAATAATATCACCCAGCCGATCAGGGATGGAAAAATAGGTTCATTACTGAATATTACCGATCCGGTGATGGTGAATAGACTGCAAAAGGCAGCGATGGACGAGAGCCGCCTGGGAATACCTATGATTATCGGGCGTGATGTCATACACGGATTCAAGACAATATTCCCTATACCATTGGGACAGGCTGCTTCATTCAATCCGCAACTGGTAGAAGACGGTGCACGCATAGCAGCCATAGAAGCCCGTTCGACAGGTGTAAACTGGACTTTTGCCCCTATGCTCGACATCTCGCGTGATGCCCGTTGGGGACGTATTGCCGAGAGTCTGGGAGAAGACCCTTATCTGGGAGGGCAACTGGGAGCCGCTATGGTAAGGGGCTTTCAGGGCAACGGTAATCTGGGTGATCCTAACGCTATCGCAGCCTGCGTAAAGCATTTTATCGGTTACGGTGCAGCCGAAGGCGGACGTGACTACAATAGCACAAATATACCTCCGCACCTGATGCGCAATATATATCTGCCTCCTTTCCACAATTCCATCAAGGCGGGTGCGGCCACATTAATGACCTCGTTCAACGACAATGACGGAATCCCGGCATCAGGGAACGATTATATTCTGAAAAACATCCTTCGTGACGAATGGAAATTCGATGGTTTCGTTGTATCGGACTGGGCTTCGATAGGCGAAATGATCGCTCACGGGTTTGCCAAGAACGATAAACAGGCTGCCGAAATATCGGCTAATGCCGGTCTGGATATGGAAATGGTAACGGGTGCTTATCTCAAATACCTGCCCGAACTGATAAAAGAAGGTAAAGTGTCGGTAGCGACGGTCGATAATGCAGTCCGCAACATTCTACGCATTAAGTTCAGGATGGGATTGTTCGAAAATCCATACGTAGACACCAACAAGGCTTCTGTAATGTATGCAGATGCACATATGAAGGCCGCAAGACAAGCGGCTGTGGAATCTGCCATATTGCTGAAGAACGATAATAATACATTACCGTTGGCTGAAAGCAAGAAAATAGCGGTTATCGGACCTATGGCAAATGCTCCGCACGACCAACTCGGAACATGGATTTTCGATGGTGATAAGAATCATACAGTAACGCCGATAGGTGCCCTCAAAGGGGATTACAAGCATATCAGGTATGTGTATGAGCCGGCTCTGGACTTTTCGAGGGAGAAGAATACTGCTAATTTTGAGAAAGCAAAGCAGGCTGCAGCCTCTGCCGATGTAGCTGTCGTCTTTCTGGGCGAAGAATCCATCTTGTCAGGAGAGGCTCATTCTCTTTCAAATATAAACCTCATAGGAGTGCAATCAGAACTATTAAAAGCGGTAAAAAGTACTGGAAAACCGGTTGTTTTGGTTATCATGGCAGGTCGTCCTTTGACTATCGAACGCGATCTGCCTTTTGCCGATGCCGTGCTGTTTAATTTCCATCCGGGAACAATGGGTGGCCCTGCCATCTTCGACCTTTTGTTTGGAAAAGCGAACCCGAGCGGTAAACTCCCGGCTACATTTGTCCGCGAAGTGGGGCAGATACCTATGTATTATAATCACAACAGCACAGGACGCCCTGCTCCCGAAAAGGTAATGGGTTTGGACGAAATAGAACTGGAAGCAGGACAGACTTCTCTGGGAAACACCTCTTTCTATCTGGATTCGGGTAAAGATCCCCTTTATCCGTTCGGATACGGACTCTCTTACAGTACGTTCGAATATTCGGGACTTACTTTGTCTTCGGCTTCTATCCCGATGAACGGAACACTGACAGCGAAAGTGACATTAAAAAATACAGGCAATGTAGACGGTACGGAAGTTGCCCAACTTTATGTTCAGGATATTGTAGGATCTGTGGTGCGCCCGGTAAGAGAACTGAAAGGATTCCAGCGTGTCGCGTTAAAGGCGGGAGAAAGCAAAATAATAGAATTTAAATTATCGGCAGACGATCTGGCATTCTATGGTCGCGATTTGATTAAAAGAACGGAGGCGGGCGATTTTAATATTTGGATTGGTGGTGACAGTAACGCCTCGCTTAAGAGTACTTTTTCTGTGACAGAATAAAGTGGATTAACAAAAGGCATAGGAACACACATATATTTTTTCATAGTCATTTATCCTATGCCTTTTCTTTCATTAAAATCAAAAAAGTTTATCTATAAGATATAAAAAGCTCTGCCCTTAGTGAATGTTACAGAGCGGGCAAAAGTAACAGGTGTAGAAAAATGAAAAATGTGTTACATATGTCACCTTTTTTTAACAATTTAGGCCTGTTTAAATTTTATTCGTTCTGAAAATGAACGAATAAAGAGATATAACAAAATATTAAAGCAAAAGACCTTTACTTTATGAAAAGACTAATTTACACACTATTACTGCCACTTATACTGGCAGCTTGTCAACCAAAAGAAGCCACGCCGGACAATGCAGGACGCTTTCTCCGTGTAGAGGGGCCAAACCTGGTAAAGCCAAATGGAGAAAAATTTCTTATACAGGGGATTAATCTGGGTAACTGGCTCAATCCTGAAGGCTATATGTTTTTCTTCGGATCGGAAGCAGCCTCTTACAGGACGATAAACGAGGCTTTCTGCGAAATGGTTGGTCCGGATTTTACAAGCCGCTTCTGGAAAGAGTTTAAAAAGAACTATATCACGGAAGATGATATTAAATATATAAAACAGACAGGAATGAACTCCATAAGGATACCGTTCCATTACAAGCTGTTTACTAACGAAGACTATATGGGACTGGATTCTTCACACGACGGGTTAGAACTTATCGACCAGGTAGTGGAATGGTGCCGCCAGCAAAACCTGTATGTCATACTGGATATGCACGACGCTCCGGGCGGACAGACCGGGGACAATATAGATGACAGTTATGGCTTTCCCTGGCTAATGACCGACGAAGGCAGTAAGGCTCAATTTTGCGATATATGGAAAAACGTGGCTTCACACTATGCAAACGACACGATAATTTTAGGATACGACTTATTGAACGAGCCTATCGCACACTACTTTATGGAAGGTAATGCACACCTGAACGATTCACTGGAGCCTCTTTACAAAAGATGCGTGGAAGCAATCCGTACAGTTGACAAAAACCATATTGTCCTTCTTGGCGGTGCGCAGTGGAACGGCAATTTCAGTATATTCAAAGACTCTAAGTTCGACGACAAGCTGATGTATACCTGTCACCGTTACTGGTGCGACACATTACAGGCTAACATTCAGGACTTTGTACATTTCAGGGATAGCGTGAACTTACCTATATATATGGGTGAAACAGGAGAAAACACACATGAGTGGATAGCCGGATGGACCCGCCTGATGGAGCGCAATAACATAGGATGGCACTACTGGCCATATAAGAAAATGGTACCTAACAGTTGTATGGTAACCATACCTAAACCCGAAAATTGGGATCTTATATCGGAATATACCAAACAAGACAGAGCCACTTTTGAGAAGATACGCAAGGTTAGACCAGATCAGGAATTGGTAAAAAAAGCAATGACAGACTTGCTGGAAAATATGAAGTTTAAAAACTGTACCAAAAATGAAGGATATACCCGTGCAATGGGTATGAAACCATAAAATAAAATGAGGTTCTTCACTTAAAGTGATGGGTTCATGTTAGATGAAGATTGGGAAGGGATTATCTATAGCGTAGGCAATCCCTTTTCTTATGAATATATTTGGAAAAGCTTTATCTATATATAGCTTTTAGCCGTTAACTATTAGCTTATAGCTCTTTGAAGTGTTAGATTTAGGATTTAAAAATTTAATGTTTAAGGATTCAATAATTAGAATGCGTAAAGGCTGTCACCTTTGTTACTTTTTATTGTCCTCTTGCTCTTTCTTGTGCGCCATCGACATGGCTATGGCAGCATATAATGTAAGAAGAGCGGCGATAAGGAGAGTTACTACCCAGCCATTTATATTCATAAACAGAAGGACAGTAGATGCAATCATAAGCAATACGGCGAATATCTGGATATTGAAAAGCCGTTTTCCGCGAAGGCTCTTGCCGGGATATGGAGTAATGACAGTAGTAGCGGCAAAACCGATTACACCTACAACCATTACATATTTGGCAATAGCAGGATCGAAGTAATAAATGATAGCAGCAAGAAGAATAAGGAGAGCCGATATCTGGAAAATGGAGTTCTTTAGTTTTGGATTTATTTTCATCAGTTGATTTATTCTACAAGGAAAACATCCTCATCGGGTTTCTTCATCAGGTAATTCTCCCTGGCAAACTTCTCAATACGGTCTTTATCCGACTGAAGTTCCTGCAATTTTTGCTTATCTTCGATTGTTTTATTGCGATAATGCTCGATCTGGCTGTTAAGTTCCATGATCTTGGCATCGTAACTAAAACGGGCAAAAATGCTGCTCTCGCTTATAAAGAAGCCAAATATAATGATAACCAGAATTATAAGTAGTTGAACTTTTGTATATCTGGATATAAGATAGTTGAATGCTGATTTCAGAATAGCCATACGTTGAAAAGAGATTAAGTCAATACTGTTTGATTAAACTCACATTGCAAAGATATATATTTGTACTTATATTCAAGTATCGATGGAAACAAAAGATAACATAATAAAGAAATACAGGAACTATTTATTGCTGGAAAAGTCTCTTTCGCCCAATTCGATAGATGCATATATGACCGATCTGGATAAGCTTTCCGGCTTTTTGGAAAATGAAGGGTTGAAAGCGGAAGAGATGAAACTCGACGACTTGCAGCAGTTCATCGCCCAGCTTTACGAT
Organism: Dysgonomonas gadei ATCC BAA-286; assembly: GCF_000213555.1. Taxonomy (GTDB): domain Bacteria; phylum Bacteroidota; class Bacteroidia; order Bacteroidales; family Dysgonomonadaceae; genus Dysgonomonas; species Dysgonomonas gadei. The sequence continues at coordinate 96,059 of NZ_GL891981.1, read as the reverse complement.
TTGGGTATCAATGCCCGGTCGGTAGCCCGCATTATATCGGGTATAAAATCGTTCTATAATTTTCTGGTCTTAGATGGCTATATGCAGGCAGATCCCACCGAATTACTGGAAACACCCAAGATCGGATTAAAGCTACCGACTGTGCTTTCACTTGACGAAATAGAAAAGCTGATGTCCGTAATTGATCTTTCCACAAAAGAGGGGCAACGCAACAGGGCTATTCTTGAAGTTCTCTATAGCTGTGGCTTGCGAATATCAGAACTTACGAATCTGAAATTCTCTGATCTGTTTTTCGACGAAGGTTTTATAAAGGTGGAGGGGAAAGGAAGCAAACAACGGCTCGTGCCCATCTCCCATACTGCAATAAATGAAATCGAAAAATATCTGTACTACCGAAGGGAAATGGATATAAAGAAAGGATCGGAAGACATCCTCTTCCTAAGCAAGAGAGGAACAGCCATTTCCCGTATCATGGTATTCCATTTTATAAAGCAATATGCAGATCAGGCCGGAATAAAAAAGACGATTAGTCCCCATACTTTCCGGCATTCATTTGCCACACATTTGCTCGAAGGGGGAGCTAATATACGGGCTATCCAGTTGATGCTGGGCCATGAGAAAATCACGACAACCGAGATATACACCCACATGGACAGAGAATATCTCCGCCAGGAAATAATAGAACATCATCCTCGCAATAAAAAATGAACCTCCAAGGTTATTAATATATTTTTATTATATCTTTGTTCAGATGTTTAATTAATCACAAGCACAATTTTATGAAAAAGAGATTCTTTTCAGTGGCTGCAATAGCTCTTGCAGGAACACTATTATTCAGCTCATGTATTGGTTCATTCAATCTTTCGAAGAAAGTGTTGGCATGGAATCAGACTATAGACAATAAGTTCGTTAACGAGGTTGTATTTGTAGCATTATGGATCGTACCCGTGTATGAGGTTTGTATGCTGGCCGATATCCTTGTTATCAACTCTATTGAATTCTGGTCGGGTGAAAATCCTGTTGAAGCGGGGATTGTGAAAAAGGTTCAGGGTGAAAACGGGGTTTATACCGTTGAAACACTGGAAAACGGATACAATATCAAGAGCGAAGAAGGACAGGAAATGGAACTTGTTTATGACAAGACTACCAATACCTGGAGTGCAGTCGCTAATGGCGAATCAACCAAGGTTCTTAAATTTGAAGACGAAAAGAATGCCATCGTTTATCTTCCAAATGGAAAGGAACAAAAGGTGGAACTTTCCAACGATGGAGTCCTTGCTTTCCGTCAATCTATTGAAAATGCAGTATTCGTTGCAGCAAAATAAGATCGGACAATTATTCTTAAATTATAGCCGCCCCATACTAAGTTGTAGTTGGGGCGGTTTCTTTATCCTTAATATTCTGATTTCTTAATCTCTTTGTGTAATTCCCTTCAGACAGTCTGTTCTGAACGGAGCTGCCGGCAATCCTTCCGAATTGAACAAGTTCACATCGGGATTATTCGACCAGCTGTAACGAACAGATACAGGCTTGGATATATTATCGGAATAGACAATAACCTTATCTCCTTCAATATAAGCCTTAGCCCACACAAACTTATTATCAGCCCCGGCAATGGCAAATCCCTCTATGTAGCCGTATTTACTTGTAGATTTGAGTCCTTTCCCTATATTGTTGAAGCTAATAATTGCCTTATCGCCATCTACCTCCATCGATTTAAACGTCGGGCCGGAATAGATTATGTCTGTTTTACCATAATCTTTATTCAAAGCGTTTAAGGCCAGTCGAAGTCCTACATCCTGCTTATTACGAGGGTGGATATCATTGGCTTCCCCTATATCTGTAATTACTGCCTCACCTGTTTTTGGTAGAGATAAAGTCATACTTTGGGCTTCCCGTAGTTCAGCCCAGTCACTATCCTGAGGCACATCGTCTTTTGCCATAAAATTGGCCAGTTGCACCCAATAGAATGGAAACTCATAGCCCCATTTTGTTCGCCAGTCTGTAATCATATTCGGGAAGAGCGTACGGTAATTATAAGCCTGTCCTGCATTATTCTCTCCCTGATACCAGATAGCACCCTTAATCGGATACTGAATAATCGGATTTATCATTGCATTATAGAGCAAGGATGAGTACATATTCGGAGAAAATTCTACATAGTTGAAGGCCTTATTACTTACCGCTACCTTATACAACCATTCTCCGGCCAAAGGGTATGATTTTCCACCGGCATCCAGAGTAAGGTCTTCAGGTTTTCCATATAAGCCACCGCCACCGGCATTATCCACAATTTTCACTGTTATGATATTTTGCCCTGCTTTAAGGACATTTGCCGGAACTGCGTACGAACGATTGATATTATATCCGTTTGTCTCTCCGACCTTAATCCCGTTTATCCATGTTACATCATTATCATCGATAGGGCCTAGCCGTATTGTTCCGGATTTTCCTTCAACACTCTCCGGAAGTGTAAGAGCGTATCTGAACCATAAAATACCATCTACGGACCCCAGTTCACCATCCCAAAGTTTCGGCACCTGCATTTTCTTCCACGTGCTTGTATTCAGAGTTGGATTGAACCAAGATTCTGCTACCCCCGGGTCATTGAGCATAGCCTGAGTAAATGCTTTTTTCCCCTCTTCGCTTTCTTTAGCAAATTTGTCAAAATCTGTGATATTAAGAGCCTTGTATCGTTCTTTAAAGATATCGCCCAGCTTACTAAAAGATTCGGGACTAGTCCATGTTTCTATATCTGTACCTCCCCACGATGAATTGATTATTCCAATCGGAACATTCAGTTCCTGATACAATTTGCGGGCAAAGAAGTATGCAACAGCTGAAAAATCGCCTACAGTAGCAGGAGAGCACACCTCCCATGAACCCTTGAGATCTGATTTAGGTTTCATATCCAGATCTTTCACAACATTAAATGACCGGATTTGGGGAAAATCGGCATTACTAATCTCTGATTTCGCATTCATTGAGCTTTTTACCTGCCATTCCATATTCGACTGTCCGGAACAGAGCCAAACCTCTCCGATAAGAATATTTTGAAAGGTGATACTATTATTTTTCCCTTTTACCTGCATGGTGTACGGTCCTCCGTGAGACACTGGTGTTAACAATATAGTCCAATTGCCGTTTTTATCGGCTTTTACCTTTTTTTGCTGATCGAGAAAGCTTACTTCCACCGTTTCATTCTTATCAGCCCAGCCCCATATCTTTATGGGCTTATCACGTTGAAGCACCATATTGTCTGAAAATATGCGAGGTAGCTTTACTTCTGCATGCAAAACAGAAAAAGTAATGCTAAAAAAACAAATGAGAAAAGTCAGATTTTTTTTCATAATGTAAATTGATATTAGATAATGTAAAATAAGTATTAAATAATTATTTTACCAAATACATAATAAGCATATTTAAAGTAAATTCCGAAAAATATTTGATATCTGTATATATAAAGAATCAGACAAATTATAAAAGGTAATATTTTCACAGTTAACAATTAGAACTCCGTTATACTTACTACTTATTCCAAAACTTCAAAGAGTTATCAGCTATATCCTATAGATAAAGATATTCAAGAAAGATAAACCTATTTTATATATAATCACCCTCATAGTAATTTTCCAGTCTGGCATATTCTTTCTAATTTTATTCCTGATAATTAAACAGTATGTTACGGGATTTTGCAGCTATAGATTTTGAAACCGCCAACGAGCAAATGTCGAGTGTTTGCAGTGTGGGTATCGTAATTGTCCGGAACGGAATTATCTGTGACCGCTTCTATAGCCTTATACAACCGGAACCAAATTATTATATTTACGGAAACAGCAATGTACATGGCCTTACATATGAGGATACTATAAATGCTGATGTTTTTTCAAAAGTATGGATGCTGATAGAGCCTTTAATTGGAGAATTGCCTTTAGTGGCGCATAATAAAGGATTTGATGAAACTTGCCTGAAAGCCGTATTTAAAACTTACCGGATGGATTATCCGGATTACAGGTTTTATTGTACACTGGCCGCATCGAGGCGTCAACTTCGCCACCTTTCCAACCATCAATTACATACTGTAGCCGAAGATTGCGGATATATACTTACAAATCATCACAATGCACTTGCCGACGCAGAAGCCTGTGCAGAAATTGCGTTACAGTTATTATAAAACCATGCATTTTGTGCATGATGATTATACCTCGAAATGAAAAGCCTAAAAATGTTTTTCATAAAAAGACAAGCTACATTTTTCAAAAAACCGTATATTTGATAAGAACTAACAATTGAATGTATGGTACCAAAATCAGATATGAAGCTGGCAGTCCTTATAGATGCCGATAATATACCCTACTCTAATATAAAAGGTATGCTCGACGAAATAACCAAATTCGGAATACCAACTATCAAACGCATTTATGGCGATTGGACAAAACCTTCTGTCTCGGGATGGAAACAACCCTTGCTCGAACATGCCATAACCCCGATACAACAATATAGCTACACTACAGGAAAAAATGCAACAGATTCTGCCATGATTATAGATGCGATGGATATATTGCATAGCGACAAAGTAGACGGTTTTTGCCTTGTATCCAGCGACAGTGACTTCACCCGCCTGGCCGTGCGATTGAGAGAATCCGGTATGTTCGTACTCGGATTAGGCGAAAAAAAGACTCCTAACCCTTTTATTGTAGCCTGTGACAAATTCATTTACATAGAGATACTTGAGAATTCGGATAATCAGCAGAACGCGCAATCACCGGGAACATCGACAGAAACCAAGAGTACTAATATTGAACCTGTAAACAAGAAACTTATCCAACTACTCAAAAGCACAATACGTGATGTAGCTGATGATGATGGTTGGGCATATCTCGGCGAGGTCGGTAACCTGATCATCAAGAAGCGTCCCGATTTCGACTCACGTAACTATGGCTTCCCAAAACTAACCCCTTTGATAAAATCGCAGAAAAAGATTTTTGAAATAGACGAACGTGATATAGATAAGAGCCGCACAAAGCTCATTTACGTGAAAGTGAAGGAATAAATATTCCTCCAAATTTTTACTGTTTTAATATTGTTGAGTAAAAATTACTGTTTTTATTCAATGGCTCATCGTTTATTTACTTATAATTTGTAACTGTCCTACAGGCGAAGTAACATATGATTATCTTGTTAAAATCTGACATATCTGACGCTTTTGACACAGTTTTCAGAATATTAATTTCCGTTTTCTTAATCTGCTAATTTTGAAATTTTCTTCAACTCTCCCATATATTTCAAAGACCTCTTGTATTAGCATATTTACTCATTGACACATTGATCAATCAACCCATTAATGTAATATAGATAATTGGTTAACGAAAAAATACAGGATAAGGAATCTTAGTCGTAAAAATGGAAAACTGACCAAACTTCTAAATGTTATAATACTATAAAATATGTAACAGGGTCTTTAGACAATCCCACTTACGGCAATATTTTCCGTATATTGTAAAAAATCAACAAAATATATCAAATTTTTAACATTAAGATGGATAGAGTATTGAAATCATATACTCTCCACAACTTTCTTTCCATTCCTCAGATAGCATCATTATCAGAGGAAATGGTAAGGGATATCGAAGTTGTAGGAAGAGTATTACCATTTAAAACCAACAACTATGTGGTGGATGAACTGATAGATTGGGATAATCTTGACACCGACCCTATTTTTACATTGAACTTCCCAAGGCGGGGCATGCTGGAAAAAAAGCACTACGCAGCAGTAGAAAGGCTTCTGAACGAGCACTTCGATGGAAAAGAACTAAATGAGAAAATACAACAGATACGGTTATCCCTCAACCCTAATCCGGCAGGACAAGAACACAACGTACCTTATCTGGGAGAAATAAAGCTGAAAGGTATTCAGCACAAATATCCCGAGACTGTTTTATTCTTCCCCAGCCAGGGACAGACGTGCCATGCGTATTGTACCTTCTGTTTCCGGTGGCCGCAGTTTTCAGGAATGAGCGGACTGAAATTTGCAATGAAAGAAGCCGACTTACTATTCAAGTACCTGCGCCTGCACAAAGAAGTCACCGATATACTATTTACAGGTGGTGATCCCATGATAATGAATGCGTCCACACTGGAAGCTTATATAAGACCTCTCCTCGAACCGGAATTCGATCATATCCGTACCATCCGTATCGGCACAAAATCTCTGGCATACTGGCCATACAGATATCTGACCGACAAAGACAGCGATGATATTATCCGCCTGTTCGAATTAGTGAACCGTTCGGGTAAGAGTCTTTCTCTTCAGGCGCATTTCAACCATCCGAGAGAGTTGTCTACCGAAGCCGTTAAGCAAGCCATTGCCCGCATTCGCTCGACAGGATCGCAGATACGCACCCAGTCACCTCTCCTGCGCAATATCAATGACAAGCCCGAACTATGGGCCAGGATGTGGCGCAAACAGGTCGATCTGGGATGTATCCCGTATTATATGTTCATTGCACGCGATACCGGATCGAAGCATTACTTCGAATTGCCACTGGAAAAGTGCTGGCAGATATTCCGTCGCGCTTACAGGCAGGTCAGCGGTCTGTGCCGTACCGTAAGAGGTCCCAGCATGAGCGATCATGCAGGAAAGATACAGGTGCTGGGCGTGCAGGAAATAAAGGGAGAGAAAATATTCGTCCTCCGCTTTATACAAGGCAGAAATCCGAAATGGGTGGATATTCCTTTCTTTGCCGAATACGACCCGAAAGCAACATGGTTCAATCAGTTAAAGCCTGCCTTTGGCGAAGAGAAATTCTTCTTTGAAGAAAAACGGGCTAAACTGGAGGATACTAAGCCATTCTTATTCGAATAGCTACTGCATAAATATATAAGGGCAGCTTCCGGTATAATCCGGGAAGCTGCCTTACTTTTATTTCGTTTGTACAGGGTACCTGTTTCCTTTATAGCTTTTGAGCATCGCCCGTGTAGAGCCAATATTCAATTTAGAGTCCAGCCTTACCGGCATACGGTTATTATCATTGGTAATATACACTTTCATGGCTTCTTTCTTATCGCTGAAAGCATCATCCATAATACTCAATGTAAGTCTTATACAGCTATAATTTTTATTATCGTTTGCCTCTACGGTTTCTATTCCCTCATATTCTATCACCATATTCACCTTCTTCTTTCCCGAAATAAAGTCGACTCTAACTGTCTCTCCTTTTTTCATTCCTGAATAATTGAGAGTACGGGCATAATACACAACACTCATCATATCATACATACAGGAGTTAGACGTTAGTGTCTCGTTAAATTTAAAATCACCGTTTTTATGCCTTATCGTATTTATACTTACTTTATCACCTGTATAGGTATATGTGACCTTTTCCTTTGTATAATCTTTCCCTTCCGCCGCATTCTTAATGTAAGCAAGAGGCACTAAATCTTTTGTCAGATAACACGACAAAGTATCACTCAGGCTGAATATTTTCCTTACAGTACCCGTCGACTGAGCCATCAATGTCATCTTAAGGGCATCGGTATTATTATACCTCTCAGCTACAGTCTTCAGTGTAGATATTCCGGCCTTAGTATGTATCAGGCCATATTTGAAGTATAAGTCATAAGTCATTTCTTCACCTGCCTGAAAGTAAATGTTATTTATTTTACACTTACCTTGCCCCTGAGTCTCTATGCTGACTAAAACCAATAACATCAGCACTATTCCTGTAATTCTTTTTACCATACTTTTATTATTTAAAACCGATTGGCATTAGTATCCACTGTTCATGTTCTGTCCACTATTGCTTCTCGCCCCATATTGGGAATTATTGCTTCTGCTCGAATTCGGATCGGTCGAGTTTCTCGATCGTTCTCTATTCTGCTGATTTTCTTGTTCTTCTTTTTCTTCGAGTTGTTTCCGTCTCGATTCTTTTTCCTGAGGCTTCTGCTTAGTTATTTCCAAAGGTTTCTGTTTCCCTAATGTGGCAGGGTCTATTACCCAGGCTTCATCGTCATAAACCTCTGAGAATGCCCTTATTTTATATTCCTTCGGAGAATAACAAACCATTTCCGGCTGTAAGCCTTTCTGGAAATCACCTGTATCCCATATTCCGTTATTATTGCTGTCGAGTACAATGCGTACATAATATGACCCCGGGTCAAGGTCTCTAAAGACTGCAATATTATCTATGACTCGTGTTTTACGAATTGGTTTATCCGACTTATCTAAAAGTTCCATAAAAGAAGGAATACTATCTATACCCGCAACCCTGATAGCAAGCTGTCCGTACTGATCTTCGGCCTTGACTTTAAATTTCTGGTCGATCTTATTATTCCATAGTCCGTATATACTGTATATAGAAGCCGAGTCTATTTGTATACGGTATTCATTATTATATCCCCATTTATTCCGGATAGTATATTTTCTCGGATTCACACTATCGGCTTCCAGTTGGAACGGAATATCATGATATACAGTATCCCTCAACTGCTGCAATTTTATTTTGTTGGATAAAGTGTCCGTAATAGGCTCCTCAAACAACAACGAAATACTTTTGTATGTATCCCATGTAGAAGAAAGGTTATTCACTATGTTCAGGAAAGTGATCTCAGGCTCGTCGCTTTCTCCTTCCTTTTTCTTTTTTTCTTTCTTCTTATCGTCTTTTACCGGTTTTCGGGTTCTGTCCATAAAGGTCAGGGTATCGGTTACCGGGAGGGATTGATTCAGCGTATCTGTCTTCAGGTAAGTAAGCCGGATAGACAATGTATCTATTGCCATCACCTCTTTGTCTTTGATCCAATATGTAATAGTATCATTCTTAGGCGTCCTCTCCATTATGAACCAGTCTTTATTTCCATCAAAGTTCAACGGCTCCACCTGAGGCATCTCCGTAGGTGCTCCGAAGAAGAGGGAGAGTTTATTTTGAGTACGCTCATGTTTTTGCAGGAACTGCCGCTGAAAGCCGGATTTGAACGTACGTAATACTATATTATCCGGCAAAAAGCGAGTATATTGTACTGCCACAACGGTATCTATCACTTTCTTTTCCTTGTCCACATAAGTGGTATCGAAGCGCGAAGCCCTTTCGGATGCCGGCTCTATGATGGTTTCCATAAAAGCAATGGCTTCTGACGGATTATCATATATATAGTCGCGGTTAGAATCATCCAGCGCATACAACTTATATTTGCCGGGAGCAACACCACGGATGGTAAAATCACCGGATTCATTTGTACGGGAAATGCGTTCAAACTTAGTTTTGGTAAAAGCAGTATCATTCAGGTTAGAATGAAGACCGACATAAATACCCTTTACAGGCTCCAGATTATCTGCCGTCAATACTTTGCCCGATACGGCCATAGAGTCGACCACATCGCCTGTAGAGAAAGAGAAGGAAAAATTCTCTATCGGATTCTTCTCATTGTTATCTACAATAGAATTTGTAAAGTCAATTGTATATGTTGTATTCGGCAATAAAGTGTCCCTAAGCTCCACATTTACTTTTCTGTTTACCGTATTAATAACGGGAAAAGCCTTCTGGGGCGGGGTAATGATTACATTTTCCGAAGGTCTTTCTATGGTAACATTCTCATCAAACTCAATGACTATCTTCCCTTTTTTCACTTGAGTTGCATTAAATCCGGGATTACTACTTACCACCTTAGGGCCTTCCAGATCGTAAGCGCCTCCCGTTGGGGATGCCATATTGGCACAAGCTACTGCAATCAGGGAAATTGCAACTAAAATAAGCGAAAATAAGATATGCCTTTTCAAAAAATGTAACATCTGTTTTTCCAAGTTTTACGCAAAAATACAACGTTTTATACATAAATATGTCTCTAAGGACATAAAATAGCTTAAATCAATCTCCAATCAGAGGCCCCTGACCACGGAAAGCGGAAAAATACATGTGATCTATGCAACCCTCTAAAAGGTAACAAAAGTAACATATATTTCAGCTTTTAGCTGATAGCTATTAGCCGTTAGCTTGGCTATCGCACAAATAACTTTACCATAAATAGAAATACTGTTCTTAAAACTTACTACTTGTTAAAAAGTAACACAGGTAACACATATATCAGCGAACAGTCATCAGTTAACAGTACTCTCGCGCAAAGACGCTAAGTTGCAAAGTTCAATTTACAGCCCATTGTGACATTTTCATTTATTAACTATTTTTTGTTAAAATCTGACACATCTGACAACTTTTCTTCTATTTTTTACTTGTGTTTTTTATATTCGTTAACAGTGTATGGTTAAAAAGTAACAAAGGTAACACTGAAAACAATTAATAATTAAGAATGAAAAATTAATAATTAGCTTGTCAGACAGAGTGAAGCATCTCTTTCATAAAAAAGTGACAAACTTAACAGGTTTTGCATTCTCTTTGTAGGGGCGAATAAACATTCGCCCGATATTGATTGCGGGCGAATGTTTATTCGCCCCTACAGTTTTCTCAAAAGGTAACAAAGGTTACACCTTTTTCAATTAACTTGTATCTCGTATAATTTTCCGTTCTTCACTTAATTCTTACTACTTATCCCAATACTTCAAAGAACTGTCAGCTAACGGCTACAAGCTATTAGCTATATTCATAGATAAAGTTTTCCCCAAAACTCATAATTTTTTCCTAACTGAATTCGCAAGTATTATCTGGCTTTCATTTCCCATATTGAACAATAAATCAATAATGCTCATATTAGCTACAAATCCGAATTTTTGCTCAAAGACCTGATAATACGGTACAGGTGAGAAATCGGCATCCAACAGTTTCCAATCTTTTTTTGGATGGATCAGTTCTCTGAAATCAGACTCCGTATCCGTAAATTCGGTCTTATAAACCGCCGTATGTTGTATTTGGGGCAGATTTATATCCAACAAATGGAGAATCAGATTATTTAATTCTTCATTATAATCGAGCAGAAAAGAGAACTTTTTATGATAGAATGGATAGAAATCGTCCTGATAATATTCAAAAAAAGGTGTCGAATTATAAGCCGATACAATAGCATTCCAGTGCATATGCTGCCAGTTGCCATGCTGGGCAATCCTGATATCTTTCATCAAAGTCTTATCTTTTGATGAATGTTCGACGGGAATAGACAGGGATATTCCACCATTTGCCGAAACAATGGTGCAACGGTTACGATATGTTTGCTTTATATAATTGTCGTTTTGTTCGATAAGAACACGGCCGGCAAGAAGAAACTTGGTATAATACTGAACCGGAGCGAGGTATGCAGAAGAAAGGTATATGCTATTTGATTTCATCGGTCACTTATTTTATAGAAGAGAAACAACGTTCCTTTCTTGTGCCGTTTTCATCCGAACTATACCAAATCAAACTGGCCTTACCTACAATACTACTGAACGGAATGAATCCGATAGACCTTGAATCTGTGGAATGAATGCTGTTATCGGACAACATCCAATAATAACTGTCTTCAAAAGTATATTCCATTTGTTTTATACCATCTATCAACAGTTCTCCTTTCTCTATTCTTACATCTTTTCCTTTCTGCTCCTGCAAAATCATCTGCTTATACATAATAAGGTTATTTTCATCCATATCTATTATTTTCCCTTTAAAGGGAATAAGGAACATATGGCTTATCAGCGTATCTTTTTTGCAGGGAACAAGCGTAAGCGAATCCGATAAACTTTCATTCAGCACAAATGCATCATACTTACTCAAGTGCGTGATTACACTATCACCCTGCGCCGTGCCTACGGGTATAAATATCTGCAACTCCTTAGCTATATCTTCCAGTTCTTTTTTAGCTAGTGCCTTAAAACTGTATTCTTCTATTGTATTCGGGCAGCCCGAATACGGCTTTCCATTGATAATAAACAAGCCATTCTCTACTCGCAGAGAATCTCCGGGCAGAGCGACGCAACGGCTAAGTAAAAAACTCCGCTTATCCAGCGGTTTATCTGTCTCCAGCGGATTATTGAAAAGCACTATATCATCCCTGTCCACACTGCGTGCAAAAAACCTTTTATACGGCGCTTGCAAAGCCGCAGAGTAAGACTTAATCCCGAATATTTTGTCGAAAGTGAACGGGATGCTCAATAAAGTTACCGGCATACGGATACCATAGGCCGTTTTATTTATCAGTATCTTATCACCCTTCAGCAGTGTCATTTCCATTTGTGCGGAAGATACAGAGAATGATTCAAGGAAGAATGTACGCACCAATAAAACAATGAGCAAAGTAACAAGAATTACTTTGCCCAAATAAACGTATATATTTTTCTTTTTTGAAGACATTGAATTAGTTACAGGTTACTTCGCCCTACGGGCTGTTACAAGTTACAAGTCAACAATATTTATCTTTACCCTCCCTGTAAGTCCCCCTGAAGGGATTTAGGGGGACTATTTCGTCTTATTCCCCGATGTAAATAATCTGTTCCAGCGAATCTTACCACTAAACCATCCTTTATCTTTATCCAGAGACAACCATATAAATAATGGTTTACCCACCACATGGTCTTCGGGAACAAATCCCCAGGCACGAGAATCGGCTGAATTGTCACGGTTATCACCCATCATAAAGTAATAGTCGTATTTGAATGTATAAGAATCGGCTTCCTGCCCGTTGATATACACTTTGCCGTCACGGTAGTCAAAATCATTATGTTCATAATTTTTGATGCAACGGATATAAGCCGCGACTTTGTAATCCACATCTGTATCAAATTTTATAGTTTCGCCGCGCTTAGGAATCCATAGTTTAGGAAAGTCTCCCGAATAGCAATCCTGAGTCCATGTAAGAGGATATACATAGTCGCCATTATTAGTATCACGCTTAATCCCCGCTTTTTTCTTAAACTCATTCATTGGGAATACAGTCAGTACAAATGGTTTTTCTTTTATTTTTTCGACCATTGCTTTTGTCAGAGGAACCTGATATGCGAGGCCAAAACCTCCATTATTGTACTTAAATCCGAGGCTGACCAACCTCACACTGTCTGCGCCATCTATCCCCATGGGATTAAAAGAATATACCATTTTTTGCCCCATACTGTTGGTATACAAATAGTCATCCTCGCTGGCTCCTAATTCTTCAAATATCTTTGGAGCTATCTCAGTACCGTCTGTCTGGATAAAATACAATAGCTGCATATTCTCCGGGCTGGCAATCGGTTTATCATTTATGTAAACAATATCATTTATAAGTTCTATCGTTTCTCCGGGCAGTCCGACACACCGTTTTACATAATTTTCCCGTCTGTCTACAGGTCTGTATACTATATCTCCATATGTCCTTTTATCGCTCCATACCGCATCACGTCCAACCTTTTTAGCTATTGCATAATAATCTGCATTCTGATAATTAAGTGCTACCGTATCTCCGGACGGATAGTTGAACACGACTATATCATTGCGCTCTATGTGCCCTGTACCTGTAAACCGTTTATATTCCAATTGCGGTTTTTCCAGATAGGACTTAAATCCGCCAACAGGAAATGTATGCTGCATCAATGGAAGTGAAAATGGAGTCATCGGAGAACGCGCCCCGTAACTAACTTTACTTACACAAAGGAAGTCTCCGACTAAGAGCGATTTTTCAAGAGACGAAGTCGGTATCTGGTAATTCTGGAAAAAGAATGTATTAATGATCCATACACCTACCAATGCGAAAACAATAGCATCTACCCAGTCGAGCACTTTCCTCACATGCGGATTCTTGGCATTGCGCCATGCTCCCCACGGGATAAATTTCGTAATATAGATATCTATAAAAACGGGGATAAGAATCAATACTCCCCAATAGCCTGTCCAGATAACAAATAAAACACATAATACGCAGGCAAGGATGGCATATATCCATTGCCTTATACCGGGTTTCCGTTTTTGTTGTGCGCTATCTTTTCTCGTGTTATTTTCCATATTCTAAGTAAAAGCAGGTTTACAACCTTATTTTAAAATTTAAGCATATCATTCATTCCCAAAAAGCCTTTTTTACCTTTGGTAAATTCGGCGGCAACGACTGCACCCAAAGCAAATCCTTTCCGGCTTTTCGCATCATGCTTGATGCTGATAATATCGGCCTCCGACTCATATATTATTTCGTGTATCCCGGGAACTTCGCCTTCACGAATACAATGAATAGCCAGATCTGATTGTTTTTCTTCAACTTCAAGATTCCACCGTTCTTTGCGGCTGATATTTTCAATGACACCTTCTGCAAGCGTTATAGCTGTTCCGCTCGGGGCATCCAGTTTATGAATATGATGTATCTCCTCCATCTTCACATCATAATCCGGATAATTATTCATTATCCGCGCCAGATACTTATTCAATACAAAGAATATATTTACTCCCAGACTATAATTCGATGCGTAAAAGAAAGTCTGTCCGCCTTCCGAACACGCTTTTTTCACTTCATCCATATGCTCGAGCCATCCGGTTGTACCTGCAACCACAGGGACTTGTGCGGCAAAGCATTTCCTATAATTATCTATTGCACTGTCAGGCGTAGAAAATTCAATTGCCACATCGGCACTCTTAAACGCGGGCGAACCGAAATCGTCCGGATTATTTACATCTATGATAGATACAATACTGTGACCTCTCGAAATAGCTATCTTTTCTATTTCATGTCCCATTTTACCATATCCGATGAGAGCTATATTCATATTTGAGTATTTGTTAAATTAATCGATAAAGCCTACAAATATACATAAAAACTTATTTCCATAGGATTTCCCTTTTAATTAATCCTTGATTATAAGCTTTTTTAAGGCCAGAGGCTTACGTGTTTGCCATCTAAGTAAATCGGTCAGAACAAGTTGCAATCCGGCATCCATCTTTAATTTCTAGTTTTCACTTAGTTAAGCCTCTTAACCTAGATACAAACAGTTAGTCGCCCCGATTCCCGATTTCTTACATCGATTAGTTATTGTTAACACTACGAAGCACTCGCTGCATCCTCTGGAAATCAGAAAATCTTTATCCCCAGATCTTTGATTTTCTTTATCTCCTTCACACTCTTCTTCCGAAAAACCAGAGCTGCAATACAAATACCAATAGCCAGACAAAACAATAGCGAAGAGGTAAGAATAAAGTTATATGCAGTATCCTGCAACAAGGATGATCCTTCGATATCACTCCCCTCTTCGTATATCCTGATGCAACCGAGCATCGTACGATAGGCATACAACCCGGGAATCATCGTTATACAGGCCGGAAGCGTAAATACAACAGGCGGTGTATGTATGCGATGAGCACAATATATACCGGCAAGCCCGATGAATACAGTTCCGCAAAGTGTAGATGCAACTAAACCATAATCCGATTGCAACAGCGCAAAACGGATACAATGCCCTACTCCTCCCAACAATCCTGCAATAAGCAAAGCTTTTCGGGGAGTCTCGAAAAGAAGGGCAAAACCTATTGCCACAAAAAAGCTCAGAAAAGCATCTCTTACTATATCGACTATCATCTCTAAAAATTATTAATACCTATCAATGACATACTCATAAACATGCCGATCGCTATACATAGCAAAATAAAGCCGCCGAATGCTCCACGCGCAATACCTGTGGGTATATACCCCTCCAGCAAATCTATAATACAATTAATCAACGGGACACCCGGTATCAGAAACAACACGGCTGTTGCTACCGATATATCGGGCGATAAACCACAACCGAACAATACATTCATGCCGGAGATCGTTGTAGTCATAAAAGCAGAACTTACAACGGCAACCATCAGATTAAAGCCCTTCTTTACCATTTCCTGACGCACAGTAAGCCCCATAAGTGATGCTATAAAGGCAAAAGCCCCATCCACCCAGTCGCCTCCGGCAAGCAAACACAAACAACCGCATGCTACCCCTATAAAAACACGTATCAGCCATACAGGATGTTTCGGTGCCACTTTTATCTCATTCAGGCAATTTTCGAGCTCATCCAACGATATTTTATTCTCGAAAAGATCCCATGTCAGCAAACTGGTATTGGTCAACACACCGAAATGTGCCCCGTGATGCCTCACCCGCCTGTTTCCGGTTACTGTATTTTCGGGATTTTCACGATCTGTAACCGTTACTGATACAGCAGTAAAGGTGAGAAGCATCTCCACTTTATAACAAGTCGTTTCGGCAATACGCTGCACATTCCGGTTTATACGTTCACAGTGAGCTCCCGATTCCAGAAGAATTGTACTTACCTCCAAAATCAGATCGGCAAATTTTGTTGCGGACATGCCTTTGTCCTTTGGCCAAACATTTTCCATTTTGTTCGCTTTATAAAATTAATCTGCGGGAGAATAAATAATTCCGTCGATACCTTAAATAGAGATTTCTGTTATGCATACATAACTAAAACAATGCAACTTTGACTGTTACACAAAACCGGCTCTATCCGAACATGAATTTTCACTTCTCCGACTTGCCTCTAATCCTCGAAAGACAAAATCATACTATTACTGGCAGGTCTTCTGACTTACTCTTGCTCCGTGCAGCCTTCCCGATAGACAGTTATCTGTCGACCAGTGGCATTGGGTATCGCCCGGAACAACATCAATGAATGTTAACTGATGACTGTTAACTGTTCACTGAAAAGAGTTTACAGCAGCGGGTCTGTTCAGGACTTGCACCTGATTCCCTTTTCATTACTTATCCGAAGATGCGGACTTGTAACACCAATAATTGGATACAAAGTTGGAATAAAAAATTGAAATAATAATATATTAAGAAAGTATTTTTTCTGTAACTATCGGTAAATCATCTGGAATAAAGATAAATTAATATCATAAATTATCCGATTTGGAAAACTTTTCAACAATATAAAAATTTTATTTATCTAATAATATGACATTTACAATTTATTTTGGAAAACTTAGTCATTATTTTAAAATAAATAAATCTCATTTTTGAAAACCATATAAAAAAAATAATCTACCTTTGTTGTCATATACGGTTCTGAAATAAAATCGGATGAAAAGGGAATCAGGTGCAAGTCCTGAACTATCCCCGTAGCTGTAAATTTCAAGAAAAAGTTAGGCTCTCACGCCACTGATCAACAGACAACTGAATATTGGGAAGGCGCCTAGCAGAGAAATGAGTCAGAAGACCTGCCGTGTATACATTCGTAGCTTTCGGGAGAAAAGCGATAGAATAGAATATGCGGTGACTTTACATCATTAATCTCTCTTCGCCTATTTTGGTCTCTATCCCCGTCAGTTACATTGAAACAATGTATCATTAATTAACAATTGACGACGCGAAAGCGTGTCGAATACTTTCTTTTACTTATAACATAATACACCCATGATCCAAACAGTCATAAAAAGAGACGGACGCATAGTCGGCTTCAATGAAGAAAAGATAATGGCAGCTATCCGCAAAGCCATGTTACACACCGAACAAGGAGAAGACTCTTCCCTGATAAGACGCATCACGGATTTTATCTCTTGCCAAGGCAACGAGCAAATGACCGTAGAGCAAATTCAGGACATGGTAGAAGTGGAACTGATGAAAAGCCCACGCAAAGAAGCCGCCAAGAAATATATCGCTTACCGCGACCAACGCAATATTGCCCGCAAAGCCAAGACCCGGGACATG
This sequence comes from Dysgonomonas gadei ATCC BAA-286, assembly GCF_000213555.1. Taxonomy (GTDB): domain Bacteria; phylum Bacteroidota; class Bacteroidia; order Bacteroidales; family Dysgonomonadaceae; genus Dysgonomonas; species Dysgonomonas gadei. Next base: position 78,485 of record NZ_GL891981.1, on the reverse strand, counting down.
TTTCTCGAAATCATAGAGACCAAATCGAATGATATCACACGCGAAAACGCCAATATGAACGCTGATACCCCGGCAGGAATGATGATGAAATTTGCAAGTGAAACAACCAAGCCTTTTGTCGACGACTACTTGCTGCTACCGGAGGTAAAAGAAGCTGTCCGCCGAAATTATTTACATATTCATGACAAGGATTATTATCCGACCAAAAGCCTCACCTGCGTACAACACCCGCTAGATAAGATACTTCAACATGGATTCAATGCCGGACATGGCGAATCACGCCCAGCTAAACGTATTGAAACTGCAAGCATGCTCGGCTGTATATCTATGGAAACAGCCCAGAATGAAATGCATGGTGGCCAATCCATCCCTGCGTTCGATTTCTACCTGGCACCTTTTGTCAGACGCAGCTTTATTGAAGAGATAAAAGTGCTGGAACAGATAAATGGACTTGACTATAAACATCTTTATGAGATTTCGATAGAAGATTATCTATCAAAAGACCTGACCGGGTTGCAGAATGACGAAAGAATTATCCAACATGCCATAAACCGCACAGTGAGCCGCGTACATCAGTCGATGGAAGCCTTCATCCATAACATGAACACCATACACTCCCGGGGAGGCAATCAGGTGGTATTCAGTTCTATTAATTATGGAACGGATACTTCTGCCGAAGGAAGGTGCATCATGCGGGAACTGTTAATAAGCACAGACGAAGGTGTAGGCAATGGAGTAACAGCCATTTTCCCCATACAGATATGGAAAAAGAAGCGGGGAGTAAGCTATTTACCAACAGACCGGAATTACGATTTATACCAACTGGCATGCAAGGTGAGCGCACATCGTTTCTTCCCTAACTTCCTGAATCTGGACGCGACATTCAACCAGCATGAAGAATGGAAGGAGAGCGATCCCCGCCGTTTTGAGTACGAGGTGGCAACAATGGGTTGCCGTACCCGCGTATTTGAAAACCGTTTTGGAAAGAAAACATCGGTAGGCAGAGGCAACCTTTCTTTCTCTACACTTAATCTGGTGCGCATTGCTTTGGAATGCAGAAACATGGAAAACGAGAAGGAAAGGATCGACTGCTTTTACAGGAAACTGGATCAGATGCTCGATCTGGCCGCTCTCCAATTGCATCGCCGCTTCGAGTTCCAAAAGACAGCCGCTCCCAAACAGTTTCCTTTGTTAATGTCGGTGCTATGGGAAGGTTGCGAGCAGCTGGCAGGCGAGGATACAATAGAGAAAGTTATCAATCAGGGTACACTCGGCATAGGTTTCATCGGGCTTGCCGAGGCTTTGGTCGCCCTTATAGGCAAGCACCATGGAGAAGATGAAAATGCGCAGAAACTAGGTCTGGAAATGATAACATATATGAGAGACCGGGTAAATGAGTATTCCGATAAATATCAGCATAACTATAGTGTACTGGCGACTCCCGCCGAAGGACTTGCCGGACGGTTTACAAGGCGCGACAAAAAAGATTTCGGACTTATTGAAGGAATTACAGACCGGGAATATTATACAAACTCAAACCATGTACCTGTATATTATTCATGCAGCGCACATCAGAAAGCCAAGATCGAAGCTCCTTATCACGATCTTACACGTGGCGGGCATATATTCTATGTCGAAATGGATGGTGACGCAACTCATAATCCCGAAGCCATTATGACTGTCGTAGATATGATGGACAAATACAATATCGGCTATGCTTCGGTGAACCATAACCGGAACCGTTGCCTGAAATGCGGATACGAAAATGCAGCTACACAAATAAATGAGTGTCCTCGTTGCGGAAGCTTGCAAATAGACCGCCTGCAACGCATAACAGGCTATCTGGTGGGTACTACCGATAGATGGAATAGCGCGAAACTTGCTGAACTTAACGACCGCATCGTCCATGAATAATAATATATCAATACTGGATATCATACACGACACCACCGTAGATGGCCCCGGATTCCGCACGGCCATCTACGCTGCCGGATGCACACACCTTTGCAAAGGATGTCACAATTCCCATTCGTGGAATATCGACAATGGTAAAGGATACTCCATTGATAGCCTACTGGAGGAGGTTAAAGAAGCGGAGTTTGCAAATGTGACTTTTACAGGAGGCGACCCTTTTATGCAAGTAGAAGAATTTACAGAACTGGCCCGACGGATCAAATCTGAAACAGGTAAAGATATCTGGTGTTACACCGGGTATATATATGAGCAAATCATAAGGTCAGAAAGGCTATCCCGGATACTTCCCTATATAGATGTACTTGTAGACGGGCGATATGTTGAATCACTGAAAGACGAATCCCTTATCTTCAGAGGCAGCAGCAACCAACGGCTGATTGATGTCGAAAAATCATTAAAAAGCGCAACGGTCGTTATTTGGAATAATCGCCGTATAGAATTATCGCATATACATATGCAAAATAAATTTTCTACTACCAGTCATATAGCTATTTAAGATAAAATAGCTACCTTTGTCACGGTTTTGGTGTCATCCTTTATGTTCTTAAAGGATGGTGAAAAGGGAACCGGGTGAGAATCCCGGGCAGACCCGCTGCTGTAAGCTCTTTTCAGTGAATGGTTAATACTAATCACTGATATTTTTGAACAAAACTTATAGCCACTGATTAACAGCCATCGATCATCAGTTATTCGTTATCATTTTTGTTAACTGTTAACTGCTTACTGTTGACTGAATATTGGGAAGGCAATTCAAAAATGGAGTAAGCCAGAAGACCTGCCAGAATTGATCAATTAAAAAGCTTTCGGGAAATAAGGCTTGAGAACCATAAAAAGATTCTCTCACTACAAGGTGAGGATTTATTATTATTTTTTCTGTTTCCTTAAGTTCCGAGAGCCATGTTTATTCTTTTTTAGAAGAAATTGGGCATGCTTTTTGTGATTTATATATGTGTCCAGTTTTAGATTATTGAAACGCCAAATTGAATTTAAATAATAACAAATGGAAGCATATAAAGATTTTAAAGGAACCAAGTGGAAAGAAAAAATCGAAGTAAATGATTTTATCTTAAAAAATTATACAGAATATACAGGAGATGAATCTTTTCTGGAAGGCGCAACAGAAGCCACTACAAAGCTATGGGATAAGCTAAGCGAAATGTTTAAGGTTGAAAAAGAAAAAGGTGTTTATGACGCTGAAACCCGAATTCCTTCACAGATCGATGCTTATGGCGCAGGCTATATAGACAAGGATCTGGAAAAAATAGTAGGAGTACAGACAGACAAACCTCTCAAAAGAGCCATCTTCCCTAACGGCGGGCTTCGCATGGTACAGCAAAGCCTTGAAGAATACGGCTACAAACTTGATCCGGTTACAACAGAAATATTTTCCAAATATCGTAAAACTCATAACGAAGGTGTATTTTCGGCATATACCGACAGTATCCGCCGTGCCAGAAGCAACGGCTTATTAACTGGCCTGCCCGATGCATACGGACGTGGCCGTATTATCGGTGACTATCGCCGTATTGCACTCTATGGTGTAGACCGGCTGATTGCCGAACGTGAAAAACGTTACAAGGAATGCGATCCTATCGTTATGACAGATGATCTGATCCGTCTTCGCGAGGAACTGAATTCCCAGATACAAGCATTGAAAGCCTTGAAACGCATGGCTGCTGATTATGGGTTCGATATTTCAAATCCCGCAACCAATGCGCAGGAAGCTATCCAATGGACATATTTTGGCTATTTGGGAGCTATCAAAGACCAGAATGGCGCAGCAATGAGTCTGGGTCGTGTTACTACTTTCCTTGACATCTATATCGAACGCGATTTAAAAGATGGCATTATCACAGAGAAAGAAGCTCAGGAGATGATCGACCATTTTGTGATGAAACTCCGTATTGTACGCTTCCTGCGTACAAACGAATATAATGAACTATTCTCGGGAGACCCTGTCTGGGTGACAGAATCTATCGGCGGAATGACCAATAACGGGCGTACGATGGTAACCAAAAACAGTTATCGTATGCTGCACACCCTCTATAATTTAGGCCCGGCACCGGAGCCGAATCTTACAATCCTCTGGAGCGACCGCTTACCCGAGGCATGGAAAAAATACTGCGCGAAAGTATCTATCGACACATCTTCTCTCCAATACGAAAATGACGACCTTATGCGTCCACAACTGGGAGATGATTATGGTATTGCATGCTGTGTATCGCCAATGCGTATCGGGCACCAGATGCAATTTTTCGGAGCCCGCGCTAATTTACCGAAAGCATTGCTTTATACTATCAATGGAGGCAAAGATGAGAAAACAAAGGCTCAGGTATTGCCTAAGCACTGGGTAGAAAAAATCTCAGGCGAATATCTCGAATTTGATGAAGTATGGGAAAAATTTGACCGTACTCTCGACTGGGTTGCCGAAACTTATGTGAAAGCGCTGAATATTATCCATTATATGCATGATAAGTACTCATATGAGGCTCTCGAAATGGCTCTGCATGATGTAGATATCGTACGTACGCAAGCCTTCGGCGTATCCGGACTTTCTATCATCGCAGACTCGTTTGCCGCAATAAAATACGGAAGAGTGCGTATTGTAAGGGATGCTGACGGAGATGCGGTAGATTACATACAGGAAAAGGACTATGTTCCTTTCGGAAACAATGACGATAATACAGACCAGTTTGCCATAGATATCGTGGAGACATTCATGCAAAAAATCCGTAAGCGCAAAATGTATAAAGACGCGATCCCGACTCAATCGGTATTGACTATCACATCAAATGTCGTGTATGGCAAGAAAACGGGAAACACTCCTGACGGACGCCGCGACGGAACTCCGTTTGCACCGGGCGCTAATCCGATGCACGGACGCGATACCAGAGGGGCAGTAGCATCATTGTCATCGGTAGCCAAACTTCCGTTCGAACATGCAAACGACGGTATATCCTATACATTCGCGATCACTCCAAGTACACTGGGTAAAAACCGGGAGGAAGAGGCTCAGAACCTTGCAGGACTGATGGATGGATATTTCTTGCAAACGGGTCATCACCTGAATGTGAATGTGTTCGACCGTCAACTCTTAGTTGATGCGATGGAGCACCCTGAGAAATACCCTCAGTTAACAATACGTGTATCCGGTTATGCTGTGAACTTCACCAAGCTGACTAAAGAACAGCAGCTGGATGTTATTAACAGAACAATCACAACTACTTTTTAAGTCCATATACAGCTAATAAATCAGGCAGTTAGAAATTTTCTGCCTGATTTTCTTCAATATGAAAGGTCATATTCACTCGTTTGAAACATTCGGTACCAAGGACGGGCCGGGCATCCGCTTTGTATTCTTTATGCAAGGCTGCCCATTGCGTTGTTTGTATTGTCACAATCCCGATACATGGAAGCCAAATGAAGCCAAATATGAGCTGACTCCCCAACAGGCTTTAGATGAAGTAATGAAGGTAAAAGCATTTGTAAAGGGAGGTGTCACCGTTTCGGGTGGGGAGCCGATGATGCAACCGGAATTTGTATTGGAGCTATTCAAACTATGTAAAACCGCAGGGATACATACCGCCATAGATACTTCGGGATTCCTGTTTAATGACAAGACTAAGGAAGTGCTGTCCTATACCGACCTTGTACTATTAGATATCAAGCATATAAATCCGAATAAATATAAAGAATTGACTGCAAGGCCTCTTGAGCCTACCCTCAACTTTATAGAGTACCTCGCCGAAGTAAATAAACCGGTCTGGTTAAGATATGTCCTCGTCCCTCACTTTACAGATAATGAGGACGATTTACATCGGTGGGCACAATATGTAAGCCAGTTCAAGAATGTAGAACGAGTAGATATCCTGCCTTTTCATCAGATGGGAATACATAAATGGGAGCAGATTGGACAAGAATATAAATTAAAGGATATAAACTCTCCTTCAAATCAGGAATTGAATAAGGCGGAGGCGATTTTCAAAAGTTATGGACTCAATGTATAACCTCTATTCTTAATTTAAGAGACGAATAATGAAGAACTACAACACTCCGAAAGAAATCACAGTGGAGTTTGCCAATTCAGGTATTTATAAAAGTAATTTACCATTATCTAAATTCAGTCTGATAGCCATACTCGGAGGTGTATTTATCGCTTTCGGCGGATTGCTATCCGTTATGGTCGCAGGAGGAATGCCCGGAGCAGGTGCAGAAAATCCAGGACTAATCAAATTTATTGCCGGAGCGCTCTTCCCCGTTGGACTTATTATAGTATCCATCACCGGAGCAGATTTATTCACCAGTGACTGCACAGCGTTTACACTTCCCCTATTAGAGAGAAGATTAAAGGCTTTTACCTTTGTTAAACTTCTTATCCTTTCTTATCTGTTCAACTTTATAGGTTCCCAGGTAGTTGCCTACCTGCTCTCGTCAGGAATCGGACTATTTGATAAAGACCCCTGGCAACATTACCTGCATCATTACGCAGAAGTGAAAGTAAACCAAGACTTTATGACCGTCTTTATCAAAGGAATCGGTGCTAACTGGCTGGTTTGTCTGGGAATGTGGATGGGATATGCGGCAAAAGATATTATAGGGAAATGTATAGGTATATGGATTCCTGTCATGCTCTTTGTTACCCTGGGCTATGAACACTCCATCGCTAATATGTTCTTTATTCCTGCTGCAATTTATTCGGGTGCGGACATTCTCTGGAGCGATTTTATTCTCCAGAATTTAATTCCTGCTACACTGGGCAACCTTATCGGAGGGGTAGTATTAGTAGGATGTGTTTATTGGTACCTGTACACCAGAGAAAAATGATCTTTAATATATTAAGATAACAGGCCTTTACTTTAAAAAGTAAAGGCCTGCTTGCTATTATTATGATTAGCGCTAATCAGTCGATCTTCTTTATAACATTCCTCGCTACCTCTATCTTATATCTCTTTCCTTTCATCTTCTCATCATTAATATTAGACAAAAGTGTTTTCACAGCCGAGGAACGGACTGCAACAAAAGAAATAAAATCCTTAACTTCTATCAGCCCCAGATCTGCTTTATCCAGCTTTCCTTTCTGTAAAAAGAAACCGACAATATCACTTTTATTCAACTTGTTTTTCTTTCCCCCACTCACATAGATTGTTTTGTATTCAGGCCCTCTCGGTAAAGGTTTTCCAGCTTTTAGCTCTAATATATCCGTATTTTCAGGAATGTAGTCCGGAGTTTTATCTTCTTTATACATTATAATATATGCTGTACCGGAAGCATGCATACGAGCTGTACGTCCATTACGATGGACAAATTCACTCTCTTTGGAAGGTAGATGGTAATGAATTACATGTTTCATCTCCGGAATATCCAGTCCTCTGGCGGCTAAGTCAGTTGTGACGAGATAATTCAGACTACCATTTCTAAATTGAATAAGAACTTTTTCCCTGTCGTCCTGATCCATCCCTCCGTGATAATAGCCGGTCTGTATCCCTTCCTTATTCAATAAATCGCTGATACGTTCGGCTACTTCCCTGTGGTTACAGAATATAAGCGCAGGCTCTGAATCGAGGGAACATATAAGCTGAAACAATGATTCTATCTTGTCTTTTTCCGGCGACAGGACAAGCTTAATAGAAAGAGTATCGTTCTTTTCTTCTTGTGTATAATCAAGAATCGCAGGCGATTCCATCTTTACAAAATCAGGAATTTCCACATCGGATGTCGCAGAAAGCAAGACCCTCTTCTGCAAGTTTGGGAATTGGCTGACAATGGCATTCATATCATTCTGAAAACCCAGTTGCAGGGATTTATCGAACTCATCCAATACTAATGTTTTCACAGAACCGGGATTAAAGGATTTCCGCTCCAAATGGTCTTTCAGCCTACCCGGTGTCCCTATAAGTATAGCCGGAGGATTACTCAAATTATTAAGTTCGGTATCAATAGAATGCCCGCCATAACAAACATTCACTTTAAATTTTGTGCCCATCTTTTTCCAGACCTGCTCTATCTGGAGGGCTAATTCACGGGAAGGGACAATAACAAGACATTGCACGCTTTTTACATCTCCCTTTAATAACCGGAGAACAGGCATTAAATAAGCAAGTGTTTTCCCTGAGCCCGTAGGGGATAACAGGATTGTATTTTGTTTATTGATAATTGCATCCTGAGCGGCAATCTGCATTTCATTCAGGGCTTCAATTCCCAGATTGGATAATATGCTGTTTGTTTGATCTTTTGTTTTCATTATGCAAAGGTAAGGTATTAACCAATCAATAAAAATTAATGGCATATTTTTCAATACTAAGTATATAGATAAAAAGAATCAGCCCATCTTGTACGTTTAAGTGGCAAGATGGGCTAAGCTATTTCATTGATATAACGTTCTATTTCCGTTTCAGAAGAAACTCTTCGGCCCGTCCGGGACTCATCAGTTCCCATAATGAAGCGACAACCCACCCCGGAGCAAAAATATCATTATAGAACCCTTTCCCGTTTTTACCATAATCCCAATTGGTATGCTGCACTACTTCGGGGTAATAGCCGACCTTGGCAATACCGCACATATGCCCTTCATATGGAAGCAGTTGCCCCATAGACGAACGTATAACCTTGATAAAGTTTTCGAAACGAGGTTCCTTAAATTCTATTGAGAGCCAGTCTAATACTGAACCGAACTCAAAAATGAATACATCGATATGATTGTTCTCTACAGATACATTACCCCATCCGCGGGTCTTCAATCCGATATCTCCCAGCATCTGTCCTTTGGCAAAAGGGACATCCCACATATAGTACCATGACAGGGTGAAATATGCAGCCTTCCGGCACAAACCGGCATAATATTGCCTTTCCTTACCCTCCGAAACAAGTGCTAGATAGTAAGTGGCAGTAGCTGCATACAAGGAAGCCTCCTTATCTTCACAATTGGCATCGAGTGTAGATGAGAAATAATCGGCCTTATCTATCAACTCTGTTTTCAGATATTCAGCTGTCTTTTTCGCACTCTTCAGATAGTTGGCATCACCAAAGTATTTATACGCCATTACCAGCGGAAGGGTTGCCGATGGAGTGCTACCGCCGCTCTTGTCGACAATGCTAAAATCGTCCTTAAATTTACGGGGAAAACTTCCATCTTCATTTTGTAAACGAAGAATCCTGTCTAAAATGGTTTTGATGCGGGCTTCCCATTCCGGATGTTTCCGCCCTTTGTTTTTCTCGTATTGCAGATAGTGAAACATAGCATATATGCCTTCAGACTGTCGGCGTATGCTGAAAACATCTGTTTCCTTTCCTGCATCCTGATCGACATATTCCCTGAAAAAGCCATTCTTAGTAAAACCATGTTCTAAATAGCTCGCAAATACTGAATTGCTATTATTCACCAGATCGGGCCGTCTATTGAGTTCTCCATATTCATAGGCATTGAATGAATTAAGTAATACCCGCCCGATAAATCCGACCTCCGCAATGCCATTCTTCTCACAGGTAGCAACCATAAGATGTGCTCCGGAAGGGAATTTCAGTTCTTTATTACTAACAAAGCTATCGGCGAAATACGAAACTATGGTCTGCTTCATCTTCTCGGGAGTAAAAGAGTATTGAGTATCGAGCGGATTTGGCTGGTAGGTGTCGTAACTATATTCCCACACCTGCTTCACAAAATCTGAATAATCGGTAGCTTGCCCCATAAACACTTCCCATTCCAAATTGATAGTTTCCCCTTTCTTTATTTCCTGAAAAGCTTCTATAGGCGGAGCTAATGTCAGTTTCCTGATATAGCTTTTAGGAGTTTCCTGAAAAGGATAACCGAACGAAAGATTTGCATTGCTGTTTATTTCTTCAAACCCGGTATAGCCCAGAGAGGTTCTCCCCGAAACAATGACTTCTCCTTCTTTATGGGTAGTCAGAGCATCATACTTGGGAAGATCGATACGTGCTACTGACATATACATGCCGCTCTTTTCATTATAAATACCTGTAAGCGGGGTGCTCAGGCGGTCTTCCCTCACCGTCCAACCAGACGATGTATGGAATGAAGGAGCTTCCTTCGGAGACAGTAAATTGCGGCGGTACCAGAATCCGGGCATCAGAAACTGGCAATCGGAATGTAAATATCCTGTGGATATATTCTGTGAATATTTAAAGTATGTATCTTCATCGGCTGTAATAGAAACTTTGATCCGGATTTTATTATCCGTTTCATTTATTTGTCCCGATATATGTATAGGTAACGATTTGACGGGTTCCATACTATAGTTTCCGTTACCGGTTTCATTCTTCCTTAACTCATAGCTGACAGCAGGGTTACCCGGAACTTTTACGGACAGGCGTGCGTCTAACGTGAAAGGATGACGCGTTGTGGCATAACTTGCACATACAGTCAATAGACTGGTACAGAGAATAAATAATTTTGCTAACATATATCGATTATGAAGTTTGATTCCCCCGATGTCTTTCAAAGGAACTATTAATATTTCTTTTCTTTAAAAACAGGAATCCGGGCAGGTCGTGATGGGGATATGTTTCGCCCGCAGTATAACTTGTATATACAGCCCATAGACCTTTGCGAAAAGTAAATAATCTTGTTGACATAAATATATCAGTATGAAGTTAAATTGCCGGATTCGATTGCCTGCCAGGCCTTTCACGCACTTGCCTTCACAAAAAGCGAGTAAATCCCGTATAGGGCAACATTATCAGCCGGTTATATTATTTTAATAGTCAGAATTGAAACAGGTATTTTTCAAAATATTTATACAAACAAATTGCCTTACAAAGATGAAAAATCGGGAATAAGCAATGCAACATAATTATTCCAATTGATACAACATTTGTTTCACTCACTCAATCTCTAGGCATCTGCTTCTTACTATTGACAAAATCTTTGGGTAAAATACCAAATTGTTTCTGAAAGCATTTGGCAAAATATGAAGGAGAATTGAATCCGACCAAATAACAGACCTCATTAATACGGCTGTTTCCGGCAAGTAATAATTCGGCCGCTTTTTTCAGGCGTTCGAGACGTAAATATTCATTCGGGTTCATATTCAGGATCCCCTTGATCTTCCTGTAAAAAACGGAGCGGCTCATATGCAGGGTTCCAACCATGTCATCCATATTAAATTCAGGATTATCAATATTGTCAAGTATAATTTCATTCATCTTTTTCAAAAAGTCTTCGTCTGCCTTGGTAAATGCCATGGAGTTGGCCGCCACAAGAGGTGAATTGACAAAAATTTCTTTCAGCTTTATCCGATTATGTATCAGATTAGATGCGCAGGCTCTCAAGTACTCTACCGAGAATGGTTTTTCAATATACATATCAGCACCGGCTTCCAGTCCTTCTATCTTGGACCGGAGATTCGTTTTTGCCGTAAGAAGAATAACGGGTATATGACTATAATCGATATTTGACTTCAATATGCGGCACAATTCAAAACCATCCATATGGGGCATCATAACGTCAGTTATAATCAGATTCACAATGTTAGAATCGAGCACATTTAATGCTTCGTTTCCATCTGTGGCCGTAAATATGGTATATGCCGATAGTTGCTTAACAATAAAAGCAAGCAATTCCGGGTCATCCTCTACAATCAGTATCGCCAATCTGGAAGAAGAATCTTCCGGCTGAACGATAACGGGAAGTGGAAGTGCTTTTTCATCATAAACGGTCATAGGTAATACCAGACAAAAACTGTTGCAATCTGCATAGTCTTCGATATACAGGCTCCCTTGATGAAGTTTTGCTAACGAACGAGATAAGGCCAGCCCGATCCCAGTACCCGGAAGTGGCTTAGAGGTTTCAATATTATTGAGCCTCACAAAAGGCTTAAAAACTTCTTCCCGCATGTCCGGCGAGATGATATTTCCATCATTCTTTATAACCACCCGCAACTCTCTTTTTTCATCATCAACATCCAGTTTTACCTCTATATACGTCTGCGCATATTTCATCGCATTACTGAACAAATTACTGATAATCTTGGTAAATGCTTCCTTATCTATATGAGCAAACAAATCCTTATCCGGCAAGCGGAGTACAAAATTCAAATTCATCTGCTGGGTAGATAGTTTAAATTGCAGATAACAGCCCCGCAAAATATCTGAGATATTACATTCGGTAAAACTAAGCTGAAGTCCTTTACTCTCTATTTTCTGGAAGTCGAGCAGTTGATTTGTCAGATTTAACAGGCGATCTGTATTATGATTCATAATATTCAAATCATCCCTGATCATATCGTCTATATAATCAGTTAAAAGAATATTTTCCAGAGGCCCTTTTATCAGCGTCAGGGGGGTTCGTATTTCATGTGCAACATCGGTAAAAAAACGGATCTTGGCATCGTATATCTCCAATGCTTTCTGTTGTTCAAATTTCTCCATTTCCCTTCGTTCACGCATTGTCGCCCGCTTCCTTATATTATATACAATATAGTAAACAAAGGAGCCAAATATGAGAACATAGAGGACGTATGCCCATGGCGACAAATAAAACGGTGGTAAAATCCTTATAAAAAGGATCTTCTCGTTCTCTATTGAAGGCATTGTCGGGTCAGATATTTTCAACCGAAATACATAATCCCCGTATTTGAGATTAGAATAATTGATCAGCGGGCTTTCTGTCATCAACAGCCAATCCTTATCGAACCCTTCGAGCTTGTACTTTAAAATATTTGTATGAGGAGACAGATAACTCAAGGCAGCTACCCTGAAGCTGAATGAATTTTGTTTCGAGTTGAGAATAAGGCTGTCTGTATAGATAATACTCCGCTGCAAAGGCGATTTCCTCTCCCCTACACTAACTCTTTTGTTATACAATAGAAAATCTGTTATAACAGGAGTCGGCTTATATTTACTTTCGGAAAAATCCTTCGGCTCGAATCTTATAAAACCATCTATACTCCCCATAAAAAGGCTTCCGTCCTCAGACTTAAATCCTGACCTGTAATTGAATTGATTACTCAGAATCCCATCTACCACTGTATAGTTTTTTATAAAATTATCAACCGGATTGAAGCAAATGAGCCCTTTATTAGATGTGATCCAGAAAAGACCTTTGTCGTCTTCTACAATCTGATATATAACATCGTTGGGCAAGCCGTTTCGCTCATCATATCTTATAAAAGTTTCTGTTGACGGATCGAACCGGCAAAAGCCACGGCCTTGTGTGGTGATCCATATCTGGTGACGGCTGTCTTCAAATATACTTGTTACCTTATTATACGGTAAACTCTTCTCATCCGTTTCATTATGCAGGTAGTTTTTCCATTTCTTCTTATTTATATCGTAACAGAAAACCCCATCGGAATAGGTTGCCAACCAGAGATCGCCGTGTCTGTCTTCTTTAATATCATATATGAATTTACCTTTCAGCTCCGGAATTACAAAAAAATCATCAGTCGCCCTGTTATATTTGAGCAGCCCGAATAAAGTGCCCAAATAGATAGTCCCGTCAGATGTACGCAGCATGGCAAAAATATTGTCATCGTTCAATGAATTGGAGGTATTTCCTTTATTATAAGATTTTATATGCCCTGTATTTCTGTTTATTACTTTTACTCCTTTCGAGAATGTACCCACCCACAAGTTATCGCCATCGGGCAAAAGGCATTGGACATTGGAAAAGGCTCTGCTGGGTTCAAAAAACGAAATCTTATTTGTCTGTGGATTATAGTTGCTGAGTCCTCCGTCTTCTGTACTGATCCAGATAAGCCCCGATGGGTCTGCGCAAAACTCCCTCACTCTCTTTCCCCGCAGGCCGTTAGAAGTATCCGTAGGATAATATTTGTTGAAATGTGTGTATTGCTTCGGATAATAATTCAGGCCGCCGAAGTATGAACCTATCCAGATACCTTCTTCCCTATCCTTGCACAAACAATAAATAGCATTGTCTGACAAAGAATAGGAATCGTAAAAAGAACTCTCCAGATGCAGGTAATTATTGGTTCGTAAATTATAAATATATATACCCGATTCGGTTCCCAGCCACAACTCATTATCCGAATTTATCATTATATCGCGAATGAAAATCTTCTCGTTGTTATTATCTATCTGCAACAAATCGCGCACCTTCCCGGAAGAAAGGCTCAGTTCCTTAAGGCCTTCTTTTACCGAACCTACATACAAGCAATTATATGCTCCCGGGATAATCTTGAGAATAACGTCGTCGCGAAATACCTTTTCACCATTATCATCTGTAAACTCACGAATGGTTTTCAGATTGTCCTTTGAGTAAAACAGTCCTTCCCCATAGCTTCCCAGCCATAAAACGCCATTTCTGTCTTCTTTAAGGCATTCGATATTAGAGGATATATCATGGCTTTTGAGATCAAAGTTCCTGAGTAAACCCGACTGTACGTCATAACAAAAAATCCCCTGCGATTCGACTGCAATCCAAATGTACGACCCGTTGCCTTCTATCGCCGATATCGTCTTATTAATAACCACTTTATTATCCGCCTGTACCAGGAATTGACTAAATTGCTCTGTATATGGATCATACACATATATACCGGCATCGGTTCCCACCCATATTTTGCCCCTGTTATCTTCATGCAGAACCTTTATATAATTATTACCAATACTGTTTTTGTCGAGAATATCGCGTTTAAATGTGCGAAAAGAAAAGCCATCAAACCGGTTTAATCCATCTTTAGTTCCTACCCATAGAAAACCTGTCCGGTCTTGCAGTATAGCATTCACCGTATTTTGCGAAAGCCCTTCCCGTATTCCGTAATGACTAAAATAATATTGCGTCGATTGAGAAGAAAGACCCGTAATAACAAAGCACAGTGACAAGCAGAGAAAAAACTTCAGAGTATTCAATCTCATAATCCGGTATAGATTATATATTAGCTATTTACATTAATTTCATCCAGACTGAGGCAGATCGTGAGAAATTTTTCCAATTAGGTGGTCCGGATATTTCTGCGTTTCAAATACAGATTGTTCTAAAAGAGTGATTGGGCCGTTGTCTTTTTCTTTTTTGATTTCTTTCTCTCTTTGCCTTTCATTCAGCCTACAGTATTATGGTATAAAAAATAAGACATGTGTGATAAATAAATTATGTATTTCCACATTATTATTTTCATTTGGTTAACGACATTCACATAAATGACTATATACAAATGTATCGTTATATATTATCCCAAAATGAAAATATCATCCCTTATAATGAAAGTTTCATCCCATACCAACGCCAGTCTATCAACTCTTCAAAATTGAGGGATTGATACATCAATAAACAGGTTAAATTTGATATTACCTTAGATCAACCTTTTATATTTTCACCAGATGCTTTATACAATGAGAGATTATCTTCTTTTATATCTCTCCGGGGACAAGTCTTGAGAAACCGCTTATAAAGTGATAAAAAGCTTATTTCTAGTTTCATTTTTCGGTCTGCCTGTATTACTGGAAATTTGTCAGGACAAAGATATCTATCCGGAGAATAACCATGATATTTCTTTATTAAATTTATAGAACAAATCACAATTTAATATTTCTGGAAAAAGTTTATCTATATAATTCTAACCAATAGCTCTTTGATGTATTGATCAGCAGATTTGCGAATTATCGAATTAGTATATTAACAAATGAATAAAAAGTGTTACGTTTGTTACCTTTTGAAAAAAGCTGCAAGTAAACAAGATATAAGATACGAGTTGCTAACGGCTAAAAGCCATCAGCTAATAGCTAAAAGCTGTTACCTTTGTTACTTTTTAACTATATAAAGTTAATTAACACAAAACAGACAGAATGAAAATAATGAAAAATATGTCAGAAGTGTCAGATTTTAACGTTACAATGTTAACCAATGCTAAAAACAGAAGAAAACAATTCCACATTCCAATAATCCTGATATTAAGACAGAATACTTCTGATATCTATCATTCTTTAGTATCTATTTGAAAACCGGAACTATGTTCATTGAATACGAAGGGGTGCCATTACCTATTATAGGCCATCCTGCATCGTCCCATTTTACTCTATCCAACATTAAATTGCGCTGGCTACTACCATTGTCGATATAAGCATGATAGAGCATCCAATCTACTCCATTATCATCAGTTATAATCCTTGAATTATGTCCGGGTCCGCCAAATGTAGCATCTCCCCTCACTACAATAGGTTGGTAGTTAGAAGGATTCCACGCGTCGAATGTTTTCATGTCTGTTCCCGCCTTATTCAGATATGGACCTGACAGACTTTCGGATCTTCCGACCATTACTTTATATGAACTGGTCATACCTTCACAACATGCCCCGGTAGATACAAACAAATAGTAGTATTTCCCTCTTTTATGAATATAAGGAGCTTCAAATGATTTACCCGCAATCAGTGTCTTCTTTGTTAAATCTTTCACTGCCATGCCATCTGCCGTTAATTCTGTCATGTATATTCCATAGAAGCTGCCCCAGAATAAATAGCGCTTGCCATCTTCTTCGACGAAACAAGGATCGATTGAATTATGAACCCCTATTTCAGTACTGACAAACAATTTTCCATTGGAATTGCCTGCAGGCGGAACAAAAGGTCCTTCAGGTTTATCTGAGACTCCCACGCCGATACCACATGTAGCACCTCCGCTCCACTTAGATATAGCATAATACATCACATATTTTCCATCATAATAATTAATATCCGGAGCCCACATTCCTGTATCGTTCACATCATCATCCGTGAAATCGGGCCTTTTATCAAATACCTCACTTTTACTGCCTCCGATGCGGGGCCAGTTTATCAGATCGGTAGATTTATAGCCCCTCACTCTTCCTGATGTCACATATAGGTAAAACTCTTTTCCCACACGGATAACTGTAGGATCAGCATAACTGCCTACAATAATAGGATTTGTCAAAATAGCCTGATCTCCTTGTTTTAACGTCACAGTGTATTGTCTCGATGTGCCATCCTCTCCTTCTATACTATATGTGATTGGCTTAGTGAAATCATGCCTGGCGTTTCCGCTTTTTTGCACTACTCCATTTACCTTAACGACCGAACTTTTTTCAGATGTAGTAAATTCGGGCTGTAAAGAGGTAATATCTATATTTGACGGAATTTCATTTTCATTCGAGATTTCCCCGGTTTCAGTATTTATTGCCGGTTGATACTGCTCCATTTGTTTCTCAGGAAAGGTAAATGTCTGAAAACTATTCGATGATTTAGGTTTGGTTATTTTGACCGTATATGACTTTTGCTTAATATCGCCTACATAAAGATCATAGACACATTCCTTCGAAAAGTCATTTTTATTACCTCCGCTTTGCTGAACCTTACCGTTAAGCTTGAGTATCACATCTGCGTTATTAACTTTGAATTCTACTAGTAGTTCTTTAAGATTGACATATGTGGGGAGCTCTTCTCTATTACTGATGACATTATTCACATTATCGACATGAAGTATATGATTAACCGATTTTTGGTCCCATACAGAGAAGTTAGTAATTTCTCCTTCAGTAATTTTATTCTCCGAATCTTTACACGAATATATATGTGATGTGAAAACAATCAGAAACAGCTGATATATAAATATTCTTTTCATAGATTTTTCAATTATAGGCAGTTTATTTAAATCGAACTGAGCAAATCCTAATTTGCAGGATTATTTTTAAACTTATTTTTATAAGAATTAAACTTCTGGAAGTGGGTCTAAAGATACAAGTTATCGGTTCTTAGATTGAGATCGTAGTAGAAGTAATACCGGTATTAGTTTGAACATTCGTGCCTTCATAGGTATCACTTTATAAAATAAACAGATAAGAACATTATATGGGGTTACCAATTGTTTTATAAGTAACCCCATATTACTATATGTACTGTCCTTCTACCATTGGATTTGTTGGTCTTCGTCCGGAATCAATGTATTCAGGTCACGTTGCATGGACAATATCCCTGTTACTGTATATTTAAGCGGAGTACCGGAGATTGTCGTATAGTCTTCAAATGTATAACTCAATCCCAAAGTAATATATATATGCTTCATATATACCTTTGTAGCATCCATTTCTTCTTCTACAGTATAATATGGTTGTCCTTGTACATTTAAGTTTATTTCCGGATTATCCGTATAAATCTCCAGCTTCTTTTTCTGGATATCGATCATCTCATCTGTAAACCTGATAAATATCTTATATAGTTTCCTATCCAAGTAGTCTATATCCCTGATTCCGGCATAAAGAAAGATAGTATTTTCGTCCACTACATAAGTCCTTACCGACGACATATTCAATGCTGTCTCCATATCGGGAGCCAGATATATTTTGTATAAGGTCCCGCTGTATGTACCCGAATAATCATTGAACGGATTAATATGTAACATAGCCCTCTGATAGTACTTATGAGGGTTAGCCTGATAATTGTATGAAGGATCACTCAATATCCTCAAAGGTAATACCCATTTATCAGTCTGGTCCAAATTCCCTAATGTAAACTCAATGGGAACCGTGGTAGTATATTTATCCGCAGGAACGTCTATCGTTTCCGACATGCCATAATAGGTTGTCCCCAATTGTTTAAAATATAGTTCATTACGATGGCCATATGCTTCTTGGTTCAATACAGCCAGCGTATCAGGATCCAGACCGATATGTATAGTCCGGTTTTGAGAGTTCATTGTCGAACCACTGATAATGACGGGAAGATTATAAACCACTTTCCCCTCAGACTTATAGCGTACATACACAGGAGTTACCCCCAGACTGTTAGGAATGGCTTTGAAAGAGGCTGTCTGTATATATTGCTCATCTTTCCATTCATCGTTGCATGATACACAACACATTATTGTGAACATGGCTAAAAACAGATAATATATATATTTCATTTTCTTCGAATTATAAGAGTTATTCAGGATTAGTCCAGCCCGGATTTTGAATCAGTTTCGAGTTGCGTCTCAACTCGGTATGATGAATAGGTAAAAACCACATCTTACGCGCAAATATAGTAGGCAGCGAAGGCACTACGACAGGTGTATGGAAAGCCTCAGGCATATCCTTAGTTGCATATGCATTACATCCGTAAATCTGAGCTGCTTCTTCTACCGGAGCATCCATCCAGCGGCGAAGATCAAAATAACGGTGTCCTTCTGCAAACAATTCAATCTGCCGTTCACGTTTCAGCTTCTCACGAAATTTATCCTGATTGCCATAAACATCTTCTGCATAATCAGGAACTCCGGCACGAATACGAATTGGCTGTATACCTTTCTTTAATTCACTGGTAGTACGGCTTATAAGATGCGTTTTAGTTCCATCCCATGATGGTATATTATATTGTCCACTCAACTCATTCAACGCTTCTGCATAAATTAACAGTATCTCAGCATAACGAATGGCCGGGTCTACCTTTTTTGTAAACCGGGATTTATCATAAGCTGTAGAAGTTGTGTTGCTTATATCATACGGACTTACATATTTTTTGATACCTATGCCAGTACGCAACCAGTAAGTAGCATTCGTGTACCCATTCCCACTTCCGCGGTAATAAAATACCTGCTTGTTACTCTCTTCATCTTTATCCTTTTCGGCATTCAGCAAATTCCAGGTACATCCGTTGTATGCTACAGATGCGTAGAAACGCGGTTCACGATTCACATATTGTTTTGATACCCCTACACCCAAAGGACCTAATTCCGGATAATTGAATAATTCTCCTGAAGTAACCAAACCTGCTTCACGGGGACGACTATCGTAGCGGCCGGTATATCCCGGCACTGCCCCATACATAGAGTTCATACCCGGGCAGTCTGTGCCATCTGCCATATAATAGGCATCGCATTGTTTCTGAGTCATACCATGAGAGCTATATCCTTTCCCATAGAGACGAGGTAACTGGTGAAGGACAAGAGTTGACACATCTTCTCCAGAGCCATTCTGACCACGGGTAAAAATAAGTTCAGGATTCTCATGAGCAAGAACATCTCCATTAAACAAGGCACGATACGATTCGAACGGGTCTATGTTTTTATAGCCATTCGGCCAATCCTGATTTACAAAATTACCATCATTGTAGGGGGTAATAGTGGCCGGATAAGCAATATCGCCACTACTCTTAGAATATGCGAAATACAAGCTATAATGGTTCATATCCATCACATCCTTGGCTGCAGCGGCGGCTTTAGCCCATTTAGACTCATCATAAGTCTCCGGAAGCAGGCGCTTACTTTCTTTGTCTATCAGAGCTGCAGCAACATCAGCCGGAGCTTTCCCATTATATAACGGACTGGCAGCAAATAACAGTACCTTTGCACGGAGCCCCAAAGCTGAACCACGGGTAGGACGAGCTAGCTCTTGTACTGCACGGGAGGTAGTTGGAAGCAGTTCAGCTGCTTTCACCAAATCCCCGATGATATAATCCACACATTCGTCATACGTATTTCTAGCTTGGGCCACTTCATCGTATTCTTTCATATAATCTACTGTTTCATCCGGTATAATAGGCACAGGACCATATAAGCGTAGCATGAACCAATAGAAATAAGCTCTTAAGAAATAGGCCTGACCTTTTAAGTCAACAATCTCCGACGCGCTAAATTGTTTGTTTTTATCTATGTTATTCACAAAGATAGAAGCCTGACGGATTCCCCTGTAAGCATTCTGCCAGATATATTGGGTTTCATTATGATCGCCGCTTTCAGAGTAACGACCACTTTTCCATCTCATGTATCCATCCGATTCATCTCCGTAATACATATCGTCAGCAAAATTGAAAGGGATATTTTTTTTACTGGATACATCTTGTAAATAACCATTTCCTAAATAGGAATAAGCCTGAGCCAGCCATTCATTCGTATAGTCTCTGTTCTGGAAGACATCCTCTATAGACATACGTTCATCAAACAGATAATCCGAGTCCAGATAATCCGAGCATCCGCCAAGAGCCAAGCCCAATCCCGTTACTATAGATAAAATTATTATTATTTTCTTCATATGCATTTAATGTTTATAGATTAACTGATATTCCTAATGAAATGGTTTTGCTAAGCGGGTATTTTTTCCCATCAGAACTTCCCATTTCCGGATCCCATAACTTGAATTTGGAGAATGTGAGTAGGTTGGTACCTATAAAGAAAATGCGGACATTACTCATATGCATTTTATTCACTAAAGCCGTAGGAAATGTATAACCGATATCCAGCGTTTTCAGTCGTAAATAAGAGCCGTCTCTGAGCCAATATGTAGAACTTTGGTAATTATTCGAATTAGCACCATAGGTCAGACGTGGATATTCTGCATTCGGATCTTCATTCTCACCTAGTATCCAACGATTCGAGTTAGCCAAATCGCTCAATATATTACCCCACCCGTCACCTAAACTAAACATATGAACGGAAGAGCCTCCGATTTGGAAAGTCGACTTCCCAACTCCCTGGAAATGCATGCTCACATCCAATCCTTTCCACTTGGAAGAAATACCAAACCCATAAGTAAGGTTCGGTTTCGTTGTTGCACCGATAGCAACCCTGTCATTGTCATCAATTCTTCCATCACCATTAATATCCTTGTATTTTATATCACCGGGCATCACATCGCCAAAAGTTTGTGTCGGGCTGTTCCGTATCTCTTCATAATCTTTAAACAACCCCAAAGCAACCAGCCCGCGGGCTTGATTCACACGATGTCCTTTCTGTAGCTTATACCAATAAATAGAGTTTTCCTCATCCCTTTCAATTATCTCATTTTTGCTGTAGGTCATATTGCCACGTAAAGTAAAATCAACATTTCCGGCTTTTTGTTTGAAAACGAAGTTTCCATCAAATCCCCGGGCTTTCACTTCACCTACATTTGCATAAGGATTACTCTCTACGCCTACTGACCATGGGAGATACGCACGTTCCATATAGATGCCCTTACGATGTTCATAGAAATAATCGATTGTTCCTGATAATCTGTTTCCCAAAAAAGAAAGGTCTATTCCGAGATCCTGCTTGGTCGCAATCTCCCAAGAAACATTCGTAGAAGCTATCTCAGAATAATATTTACCGGCATATTCCCTGCTATAGCCGTAGTCTCCAAAGTTATAGGC
Organism: Dysgonomonas gadei ATCC BAA-286; assembly: GCF_000213555.1. Lineage (GTDB taxonomy): Bacteria > Bacteroidota > Bacteroidia > Bacteroidales > Dysgonomonadaceae > Dysgonomonas > Dysgonomonas gadei. Next base: position 56,486 of record NZ_GL891981.1, on the reverse strand, counting down.
ACTGTTTGCCGTTGTATTAATCGTGTAGAGATAAGGGAAACGAATATCTTTATTGTCCTTTTTACCTAAATTGTCACTACCAGTTTTTCCCCATGAATAACGTACTTTGAACATATCCAACCAGCTGATATCTTTCAAGAAAGGCTCCCCAGCAATATTCCATGCTCCTGAAACAGCAGGAAAGAAACCAAACCTGTGATCTCTGTGGTAATTCTCAGATCCTGTATATCCAAAGTTGAAATCGACAAAATAACGACTCGCCCAATTATAATGGACACGACCGGCCAAACCTTGATTACGACGGGCTATACCTTGTTTAAGATCGTCTCCAATATCTACTGTTTGCGTTTTAGATGCTTGGGTGTATTTTAAAACTCCTCCAATATTATGGTTGTTAAATCTGCGATCGTAACGAAGTTCCCATTCAAAAAATTCATTCCTTTTTCCTCCGGCTCCAGAAGATTGTGTCATAGGAGACTCCTTTACAATCTCATTAAATACAAGATCTCCGTTTATATCCCGCGATTTTTCTGCTTTATGCATTGCAGGATATTTATATCGCCTGATCCAATTACTATTTTCGGTATCATATCCAAATCGTCCGGTAAAGAAGAGGCCTTTCGTAATAAAGTCCAGTTTCTGATCCAGAACCACGCTGGTCTGAATATTATTATCCCAGTTTTCCCTGTATCCGGTCATCGTGGCTTGCACCCATGGATTGAAACGGTCTCCGTTATCATTACCATAGGCAGGTACAAGTCCATTAGAGTACAATATAGGAGCCATGATCGGATTATATCCCATTAATGCTGTCCAGATAGCATCACTTCCTATTCCGGCATCATTTTGCTTGCGCAACGAACCTGAAACACCTACTTTCAACAAGGTAGTTTTTGTAATATCAATATCGACATTCATACGGTAAGTATATTTTCGGAAATTGGCATTCGTATTATAATCTTTCAATGACTTATCCACCTTGTACATACCTTGCTGATCCTGATAGCTTCCCGATACAAAATAACGCGCTGTCCTTCCTCCTCCACTCATATTCAGCGTAGCACGAGAACTCCAAGATCCATCCCGCAAGAGAACATCCATCCAATCCACATCCGGATACAAATCCGGATCCAGTCCTAAACGAAATATTTCCAACTCTTCAGGTTGATAGAGGACATCCTGATTACGTGTAGTCTTGGCTTCATTAGCCAGGGATGCATATGTATATCCGTCTGCAAAATCCGGCACCTTAGTAAGCATACTATAGAATCCTTCCAGCTTTGCACTAATATTAATTTTCCCTTCTTTCCCCCGTTTAGTATTGACCAAAATAACACCATTAGCTCCTTTACTACCATAAATAGCTGTAGCAGAAGCGTCTTTCAATACGGTAAAGGACTCTACATCTTCAACACTGACTTCATTTAAATCACGTTCGAAACCGTCGATCAGTACCAATGCCGCATTACTCCCGCCAAACGTAGAAATACTGCGTATCCAAAACTCGGAAGTACTACCTGGCTTACCGGATGTCTGCATTGCCATAATACCCGGTACAACGCCTGCCAGACCATCTGCTATAGATGAGGTCGGATTTGATTTCAGTTCCTCAACATCGACAGTTGTAATAGCCCCGGTCACAGCAATTTTCTTCTGGACTCCTGTTCCGGTAACAACTACTTCGTTAAGTACACTTCTGTCCGACTCCTTCATAACTATATTGACAACACGCTGTTCTTTCACTAATACCTCCACTTTATCAAAGCCGACATAAGTAAAAACCAGTGTATGGTAAGAAGTCATATTAATCTTATATTTTCCCTCTATATCGGTAATAGTCCCCAATCCCGGCATATTACTTATGGATACACTCACTCCGATCATAGGTTCGTTATTCGTATCGGTCACGATACCTGTTACTTCTATAGTTTGCTGAGCCAAGGCACTGACCGAAAACGTGAGTACCAATATACATGTTAATAAAAAGTTTCTCATATCAATATGTGTCTATCATTTATTATTCTTCATAAGCAACTTTGCGGATACGACGATTATTGGAATCTCCGATATAGAAACATTGTCTTTCTTCATCATATGCTATTCCGGCCGGATAAGCAAAACGGGCATCCAGACGTAGATCACCATCTCTGTATCCACTGGCTTGAGGTGTACCGGCAAATGTGGAGACTCTTCCCTGAGGAGTCATAATACGTACCACATGATTCGCTTTATCACAGAAATAGAAATCATATTCGTCTTCCTGACCTTCGTACTCCGGATTTTTTACAAAGACTCCCTGCTGAGGCTCATTTACACGGGCATAACTACCTACTCCATCTGCATAGCCTGCAGTTTGATCTTTTCCGGCTATCAGATAAGGCTCAGTAAAATTTTTGGTCGCCCAATTATAATCGGAACGCATAATATACTGCCTGTTATTCACTATTATATATGCATAGTTCCCCGTAGGATGAATGATAATAAAAATCCTTACCGATGCATTCGGAACCCTGAATATGTTCACACCTTCTTTTGTGCCTACCACACCTCTCCATACCATACCCGTATTATAGAATGCATAATAGTACTCTCCATTTATCGGATGTACAGCAGCAGCTCTGGTTCCACGACCGGCAGCCATTGGAGTCAGGCTTTTAAATCCCGATTCACGGGTGAGCAGATAATTTCCCGGCTGAGTATCATTAGATTGGTCATGTGTAACAATCATATCACCTCCCAACGTCCAGTTAATACAAGGAATTCCATTTTTATTAGGATTAGGTATACCTGTATTGAAAGTGCTTACGTATTTTTTCTCAAAATCAATAAGCCTGCATGATTTATCATAACCGGCTACATACAGATGGTTGTGGTTCAGAGGATCGAATACTAACCACTCCATTTTTTCGAATCCTCCACAATCGTTAAACGGGCCATCCTTTACATCAAACTTCGTATTATTTTCATATGTTTCCCCCAAGAAAGAACTGACAAGCATTTTCTTTTGATAGGCATAATGTTCTCCGGCCTCTGCATAAGCAATCTTTTCTCCACTCTCGTCAACGATACTTACTTCAATATCACCATCGTAAGCTTTCGCAGGGACAATGCAATATAAAGATTGGTGATTAACTCCGATTATCCTTGCATTTTGCCCGCCAATAGTAACTTTGATCTTAGAGAGGTCATTCCCAAAGTTTTCACCATAAATAATCATTTTCTGATTGGCTCCTCCCTCTTTCGGTGCGAAATCAGAGACCACAACAGGCTTCGAAGGATCGAAGGCTTGCGAATCCGTGTCGGATTTATCGTCTTTGCACGATACGCAAAGAACGATCAGCAGCATCAACCAATGCTGAATTTTCATTCTGTTTTTCATTTTCATAAGAATAGGTCTGAATTTAGTTTGTTAAAACATTTCACAATTGTATCCAAAGACAGCATGAGCTGTCTTGTCTGTATGTTTATCGTAAATTAAGTATTTGTTAATTTTCCTTATTCTCTGACTTTTTCCAATTCAATTAAATGGGCGAGACGTATTTCATCGGTATTTCATAGATTGTAATTTATCATTTGTTAACGTCACAAAGGAATGGGAATTTAAATTAGAAAGATGACAGAAAAGTAGCTATAAATAGCACATTTTTCCCATTCATCGTTTTAGACAGAAAATAGGACTAAGAAGGGAGCAAGTATTGCGTTTTCAGCTTCTTATAAATATCAGAAGTGGGAAGGAAGTATGGGTTTGGGTGTAGATAAACTCCGGTTATGAAATAGAAGTAAGTTTATCAGGAAGGAATGATGTGGAATCTCCAATTCGCTAAAAAGAACAATCCTGCCAATAATGCTATTGGCAGGATTGTTTATCTAATGTCCTAGATTAAATTTATAACAGTAAATAACGGATGATTACTTAGTTGAAACAACAAGCTCCTTTCCTTCTTTCAATTGTTGGTGCGTAATAAAATAACCATCTATTTTCTTACCGCCATAGCTTATATCGGTAATCTTCTCTCCTGTACCTTTTCTCTTAATCGTAAAATTCTTTCCATCCAGATTAAACACTACCTTGTCAAATAATGGTACAGTGACTATATAGTGCGGATCTGCAGGAGAATAGGTATATAGACCGATTGCATTCAGTACATACCACGACGACATTTCACCTGCGTCATCCATGCCGCAGTATGCTAACCGTTCGGGCCCCATACGATATTGTTCGTTCAGTATCTTATTCAGTATTTTTTGTGCTTTTTCCTGTTTATCAATAAAATAATACATATACGGAATACTATGTCCCGGCTGATTACCATGGCAATACTGGCCGATGAAGGTAGTCAGATTATGGGCCTCATAGTTTTTCCATGGAATAACAAATAAAGAATCGAGCTTTGTCTCAAAGGCCTCTTTACTTGGGTATAAAGCAATAAATCCTTCAGGATCGTGCAAGGCAAAGAATGTCGACTGCCATCCGTTAGCTTCACGGTACATGTATTCATAAAAAGGACGTTCAGGGCTGAAGGGGGTTATCCATTCTCCATTTTCCAGACGTCCGCGCATAAGTTGGGTAGACGGGTCGAACAGATGTTTGTAACTATCTGTCCTTTTCATCAGTCTATCATAGTTCTCCTTATCTGCGAGTTCCTTAGCCAGCAATGCCGTAGCATAATCGTCATAAGCATATTCCTGGGTCTTGGTTACAGCCGCTTTAGCTACAGTCTCCAATTTGGGGCCTTTAATATCCATCTCGGATATCCATCCCCGCTCCATATATTCTTTTATATGCGGACGTCCACCCTTACCCTCAACAAAAGCATTGTTGAGAAGTAATTTGTATGCCGCCTGCACATCAAAGTTCCGTATACCTCTCAGATAACTTCCTGTAACAAATGTAGAGGCATGGTCTCCATGAAAGAAACTCGGCATGAACCCTCTGATCTCACCCCGGTCTGTAATAGAGCTGATAACATCGGCTGCAACATCCGGCGAGATCATTCCCAATAAAATCAGTTTATTACGGTAATCATCCCAAAAAGACGGATCACTGTAATAACGGAATCCTTTGTTTACTACTTCACCTCTGCCATTCACAAACTCTCCGTTGACGTCACTCAATAGTATCGGCCACAGGAAAGCACGGTAGAGAGTAGAATAGAATGTTTCCCTCTGTTCACCGGTACCACCCGATACCTGTATTTTCGATAGTAAGGTATCCCATGTATTTGTTGCTTCACTCCTCACCTGGTCAAAATCTTTGGCAAGCATCTCCGCCTCAAGATTCATTCTGGCATTTTCGATACTTACATAAGAAAAACCGACTTTCATCTCCAACGGGTCGTTTATATCCTTATTGTCGAAGAAATTGACAATGCTGACTTCCGTATCACCTTCTTTCAGCTTTTCCACATCTTTTATCTTATGGTTGGTCACAGCATAAAAATAGAATGTAGGGCCGGTTTGCTGATAGCCTGTAAATACATTGTCTGACGTTTTTTCTATTTTCCAATCTCTTACATGTTCGTTAGAACGAGCCAGGTCTGCTAGCAGCCTTTTGTTCTTCCCTTTTTTATAGGTATATCTATGGAAAGCACATCGCAACGTAGAAGTCACTTCTGCATTTATATCATATTTTTGGAGATATACCTGATAGTAGCCCGGACTGGCCGACTCCTTGTCATGACTGTAAGCCGAGTAATAAGACTTAGGTGCAATCTCCCCGCTAACAGCAACAAGAGGAACATAGCACAAATTCCAATGCCCCTTGCTGGTATGGGCAAAAGCATATATAACCGTATCTTCATACTGGTAACCTGAGCCGCTTCGCCACATGGTGACAGGTGTTACCTGAACCATCGAATTCGGGACCGATGCACCCGGATAAGCTTCGGCTCCCCATGCCCTGCGGGTTGGTTTATATCCAAGATCGATACTGTCCCAAAGGGTGGTAGTACCAATAAACGGATTGACATAATCGGTCAGACGTTTTTTACTCTCCTGAGCATAACAGCCAACTACAATCAGCATTATTGCTCCGATAATGATAAACTTATTTCTCTTATACATACTCTTTGATTAAAAACAAGTGAAAACCGAAGATTCTTTAAAGCCTGTTTAATTCTAAAAAAAATCCAAACAGGCTCTTTTGCCTCTTATCTTAAAGCGAATCTGTATTTATGCTCTCCTGAGCCTACATTATATTTATTGTCTCCGGCATAAATAGTTGCAGTAGATCCTGCCGGAATTTTCACGGTCATTTCTATATTTTTCCCGTCAGCCTTCCATTCAGAGGATATTTTTCCGCGTACAGAATTATATTCGCCTTTTACCCATTCCAGATCGGCGATGAAATATGGCTTTATAATGATATTTTCGAATCCGGGCCTGGATATATCGTAATTAATTCCTGCCAGATAACTGGACATCCATGCACTGATATCACCCATAAAGACATGGTTTAACGAAGCGTCGTGGAATTCGGGACTTAACAGCCATGTTTCGGCAAGTGTTGTATAACCCTGAGTCTCTACCCAGTACCCCCATGAGGGAGCTTCTGTTTTGGTTGCCATTTTATAGGCATCTTCCACATAGCCATATTTACTGAGCATGCGAAGAACTGTTTTGCTTCCAAGCAATCCGAAATCAAGGAAATGATTATTCTCCGCCACAATTTTTTGAAGATAATCGGCCACCGCCTGTTCTTTACCTTCCGGAACTATCTCCAGATAAAGAGCTATTGCCTGTGCTGTCTGAGTACCGTTTGCATAAACTGCCGTTTCGGGGTTGAAGAATTTGTCGTTGATTATTTTTTTTAGCGATTCCGCCTTTTCTTTATACATGCTTGCATCTTTGCCCAATATAGTTGCAAAACGTGCCATGAGCATATAATCGAGATAATAATAAAGCGTGGAGGTATAATCGTTAGGGGTCTGAGCTTTGTAATATACCCAATCACCTAATCCGAAAGTAAGTAGCCCGTCTTTTTCCTGATTTTTCAGATACTCCAGATAGTTTAGCATTGTAGGATACAACCGTTCTATACAGCGTTTGTCTGCATAATAATCGTATAATGCATTCGGTACGATAAACAGTGCGGCATCCCACACAGGACCCGGCCAATCGCCAAAGCCCCATCCCGATGATGGTATGATACCCGATATACCTCCGTTAGGACGCTGGTTATCGATGAAGTCGTTCATCCATTTCTCATAAAATGTAATACCATCGAAATTGAGAAGAGCCAGATCCATGGCAATATGTGCATCGGCAGTCCATCCATTCTTCTCCCGTTGAGGACAATCGGTAGGTATGCTATGAATATTTCCCCGGTAACTTTGATTGGTTGCAGCCCATATTTTGTTAAGGAGCTTGTTGGAACTGCTGAAATATCCCACTTGCGGTATATCCGTATGCAGGAACAGTCCTGTTATATTATCTTCGGTAAGTGTTACTGGGCGGTCGGTTTTTACTTCTATATACCTGAAACCATGATAGGTAAATTGTGGCGTAAATTCTTCTTGTTTACCAGAGCCTTTCAGTATGAATATATCTGTTTGGAAAACCTCTCCCGGTTTCTCCGGACGATAATAAACATCAATATTGCCCGGTTGCAAGCGGCCATCGTCTTTCAGCAATTCTCCATGCTGTAGAGTAAAGGTTGTCCCTCTTTCTCCTTTTACATTCAGACGACATACACCTGCTATATTCTCTTTTAAGTCAAAAACAAAGAGGGTATCACCAAAGGATTTTAATAACGCAGGCTTTATTTCTTTCGTTATACGTATCGGCGGCATCTGCTGGGAAACTATTAATGGTGCAGGACTGTCTGTTATCTTAGCTGCTATCCAGTTTTTTTCATCAAAACCTGTATTGTTCCAGCCTTCCTCTTCCAGGCGACCGTCGTATCTGTCACCACTGTATATATTATTATAGATATACGGGCCTGTATTGGTCTTCCATGTGTCATCCGAGGCAATTACGTCCGTAGTACCATCTGCATAAGTAATTCTTAATTCGCATAACAAACGAGGACGGCCACGCCAGTCGGCTCTCTCAAAATCCCAAACAGCCTTGCTCTGACAGTTATAGAAGCCATTACCTAATACTACGCCTATGGCATTGCCGCCTCTGTTTATTAATGACGTGATATCGTGAGTCGCATATAATATACGTTTATTGTAGTGTGTATATCCGGGATCCAGATAACTATTGCCTACCCGCTCCCCATTTAGAAACATCTCGTAATAGGCAGTTCCTGAAATATAGAGAGTAGCATGGGCTATATTTTTTTCTACTTTGAATTCTTTTCTGAAAAGTGGTGCCGGCTCATATTCTTTATCGTGGGTGTCGGATATCCAACTGGCAACCCAGTCGGATTGAGATAGTTTTCCCATACCGAACATATTGATTGACGAAATACAAGAGTCTCCCTTATTGCTCCAGACAGTGACGTCCCAATAGTAACGCTGATGTGATTGAAGCTTTTTATCTCCGGAGTATTCCGAAGAAAGAGACTGACCGTTAGTCATTCCTGAATCCCATATATCAGGAGTACCGGACAGTAAGAATGAGGAATCAGTAGCGATCCTGATACGATACGTTTCCTGGAGAAAGTCTTTAGCATCATTGAGTTTCCAGTTGAACCGCGGTTGAGGTGTATCCAGACCTAACGGGTTATCGAGGTATTCGCATTGGGCATTTGTTATTGATACTGTTGCATCTTTCTGACAAGAAGCAAATAAAAGCGCTATACACATAGCTAGTATATTCAGATGTATCGACCGGGTATTTGTCATGGTATTTTAGGTCTTCAGTATTATACAATGAGTGACAGGAGATTTTTCCTGCTCCTGCCACTTTGGTGTTCTGTTTATTTAATACTATTCAGTAGTTCCACTTTCCCTTCATTAATCTGCTTCAAAATCAACTCTCCGAACAGAGTGTTTTGCCATGCAAACCAAGAGCGGGTAAAGTTCTTCGGGTCATCCTTATGGAAAGATTCATGCATAAAACCTGTACCTGCATCGGTATTCATCAACATTTCTATGCATGCCTTGATTTCTTCATCGTTGTTGCTGGTAAAAGCTTTCATCATAATACTCATTGGCCAAACCATATCGTAACCAATATGAGGCCCACCAATTCCTTCTCCGGCCGTACCTTTGAAAAAATATGGATTGTCTTTGCTCCATACAAATTTCCTGGTATTCTGATAGATGGGATCATTAATATCCATATCTCCTAAATAAGCCAAAGATAAAAGGCTGGGAGCATTAGAGTCGTCCATCAGGTACTGGTTGCCAAATCCATCTACTTCGAAAGCGTAAATGGTACCATATTCCGGGTGATTGTAAGTTGCATATTTCTTCAAGGCTGTCTCTACTTCCTGAGCCAGATCGCGACATTCCTGAGCTTGTGCAGGACGATTACTTACCTCGGACAGTATCTCGGCAGCTTTTCTGAGCGATGTTACAGCAAAGAAGTTGGAAGGTACCAGAAACTGGAAGGTAGTAGCATCATCAGACGGACGGAAACATGAAACAATCAGTCCTACAGGATTTACAGGATTACCTAATCCGCCATTGTTTAAGGTATCTAACTGGCGTTCGGTTTTCCTTTGGAATTTGTAGGGCCCAATTCCATCTTTACGTTGCTGTTCTTTGAATGTTTTCAGAATATTTGTGATAGCTTGCAACCATTCTTCGTCAAATATACTGGTATCACCTGTGGTTTTCCAATAGTGATATGCCAAACGGAGTGGGTAGCAAAGAGAATCTATTTCCCATTTTCGTTCATGCAACTCCAGCTTCATATCTGTCAGGTCACTCATCCACTGGTGATCGGGATTAGGATCGTGCGGATCTATAAAAGCATTGGCATAGGGGTCAATTATAATACATTTGAACTGGCGGCGGATAACACCCGCAAGCATCGCTTTGAGCTCAGTATCGCTGTTAGCCAGTTGTACATAAGGCCAAACCTGTGCCCCCGAATCGCGCAACCACATGGCATGGATATCACCGGTATAGACCACTGTATCGTCCTTACCATCTGTTTTTCGGTAACGCACGGTTGTATCCAGCGTATTAGGAAAACAATTTTCGAACATCCAGGCTAACTTCTGGTTGGTGAGCAATTTTTTTACGCGGACAATTTCATTTTCCACCGCGTTCGATTTAAAAAAGCGGTCTTTTTGAGGAGGACGGTTACTCTTGTATTTATTATCCACATTAAATATATTCCCGATATTCGTATTGTCTTTAGGGAGAGCCAGCGTATGCGAAGCCTGTACTTCCCCAGCCATAGAGAGTGCTGCCACTACACTGCATAATAGTGTAAGCTTTTTCTTTTTCATTTTGCTTGATTTGATTAATTGCTATTAATAAAGTTACTTATATTTTTTCAGATTAGCCAGTCGTCCATACATTTCAACTATGGCAGCTTGTGTCAACAACCATTTTTTTGCATCTTTATTTTCACCACTAAAATCTGTGCTGAACAAACCGTTTTCATCCCGGGCATTATTCCACGCATAGTCTAAGCTTTTGTCGAAGGCTTCGATATATGTTTTATTATTATCCAGATTATATAATTCAATAAATCCTCTTAACATGACTGCAGTAAACCAAACATCACCTTTCTTTATCATACGGAATTTCTCGCCGTCTTTACCTGTGAAATCTGAAAAGAAATAGTTGTAACAGGCCTGCGCTATGTTTTGCGCTTCGACAAGATATTTTTTGTCATTTGTCAGTTTATATAATAGTGCTGCCGATTGCATCATCTGACCACTATTGTATGCATATTTCGCTTTGCTTATTTTGCCGTCTAAACTGATATTATCAAAATATAAGTAGTCTGTATCCTGCAAATGGAGTTTAGTCCATTCATATAGTTCTTTTCCCTTATGGAAATAAGCGCTGTCATTTGTCGCCTGAAAAAGCTTAAATGCATACACAGCCCCGGGAGCATTGGAACATGTGTTTTTAGACTCCTTTTTTTGTTCGCACCAGTAAATTCCTCCATTCAGTTTTTCATCGGTTCCGCTTAAAATAAATTCCCATATCAGTTTGGCTTTATCAAGATAAGCAGGTGTCTTAGTCAACATATAGGTATCGGTGAAATCAATCCCCAACCATACATTATCATCATAGAAGCGGTCGGATACAGGAGCCGAACTGATATAAGAAGCATAGGCATAGGGCGTTCTCTTTGTATCGAAATATTCTTCAAGCCCCAGTAATACCTGCTTCTCCAGAATTTCGTGGTATTTGTTCTTATCGCCGGCTTCCATCATTACATTGACGGCAGAGAATGTGCCTGAATAGGGCCAAAGATATGAATATTGATTCGGTCTATTATTTTGTTCATCCGCAGCAAGATAAGTCGCAGTATACTTATTGTCGAAGGGGAAGGTCTCGTGCAATAAATGAGTATCGGGCGCTGAATAGTTTTTATAAAGAGAGTCCAGTGTAACCTGGGCTCTCTCTAAATTTTTATTTCCAGTACCTGTATCATTTACTCTGCCTGCACAACTTATCAGTGTGAAAACACTAAGAGATGAGAGAAGAGCATAGGAAATTCGCATAACGCTAGTTTTATTATGTTTTTATAAAATACCTTTCTTTTGCAGCAAAGCCATAGCTTCGATTGTAGTTGCAGCACTGATTGCTGAACGAAGATCACCCCATACCTCTGTTTCTGACGGTGTTAACCACCATGTATAACTGAATTTAATATCCGGAGTTTTTTGAGTCCCCTTAATCCACAGGTATTCCGCGTTATTTTTGAGGAATGCCACATAGCGGGCTTTATCCGACTGAGAAAGATCGGGGTGCTGAACCAGAATGGTGAAATAACGCACAAATATCCCTTTGAACAGGTTACAGTCATGGCCTCCTCCATCACCTGATTGCTCGCCATAATCCCTCATTATTCCATTTGTCGCATTTATATTATAAGTTATATGGTAATTGGTAATATTAAGTGCATCATTCCAGTATGTCTTATCACCCGTAATATCATATAACTCCAATGCTGCTCCCAGATATGTGCCCACATCGTAAGAATAATCACTATTGGTATCATTTACATTTTCAAATACCCTACCCGAAGAAATTATTGTACGATAATATTTCATCCAGTTATATATCCTTTTGGCCCATTCAAGATCGTTCAGCCCTTCTACTACTTCATCCGGATATTTCTTGTATCTGCGGGCAGCGATAATAGCAGCAGGGCCATTGGCAGGAATTCCTTTACCGTCACCTTTTATATCAGAATCTTTGCGCCATTGAATACCACCTCCTTCATAATCAGTCCATCCTTTGGCAATCCAGTTCCATAAGTCTCTTGAAGATGCTTCGTATCTTGTGTCTCCGGTAGCTTCCAGGGCTCTCATATGAGCTAAGCCATGCCAGCCCATATCATCATAATATTCATTCTCCCAATTATTGCTATACCAGTTTTTTTTTCTTACCCCTTCATACCAATCATAAATAGCCTGCTTGTATTTATTATCATTGGTACGCAGATAAGCATCCACCAGCACATCAAGGCCATGAGCTTCAGGCCAATAGTCATTCCCTGCGACCTGTCCATCATAAGTATTATTGAAGCAGTGGCTCGTCGTATTCCAATATCTGTTTACAAACGAAGTGGTACTACTATCTACTGCCGCAGTCCAGTTTACTGTATAGAACCCATCCCTTGTTTTTGTTTGTCCATCAATGTAACCATCATCATATTCGACGCAGGACGAGAGAATCAATGCTATGATAAAAGGAATTATATATATTTTTTTCATAAATATAGCTTTTTATTATTTACAAGAGCAGGCAATATACCTGCCCTTGTTTTAATTCTCAATATTTAATTTTTCTTTACAGTATGTGTGTAACTTGCTCCTCCCTGCATGTAAAGGGTAACTGTTACACTTGAATTATCCATTTCTCCGGCAAATTTCCATTTATCATCCCATTGAGTCACATTGTCCAATAGTTTAACATAGTAATATGATGCAGGCGAATTAGAACTTGGACCGCTATCTGTACCATTCAATGTACCGATCTGTCTTGTGCCCTTATCTGTTTCCAATTGGAATTTGTACCGTTCATCCCTACCCCAACTTTCTTGTTTAAACTCTACATTACCTGTTCCTGACCAAACTCCTAATCCGACATAATTCATATCTATGGTAACCTTATTACTAGGACAGAACCATAATCCCATTTTTGTTATACGGGTCATTGTTGTTCCCTTGTTTGAGAAGTCGAGAGTTATACGGTAAATGCCTTTTGTGTCCACTGTTGTGTTTTCACCATTATCTGCATCGGCCAGTTTTCCGGTAGCATCAATGTAATATATTTCCGGTTCGCCCGAAGTTCTGTCAACGAATGTATATGTCCCCTGATTGTCAAGTTCTGTATACATTTCAAATTTACCATCACCCAAATTTTGCATTAATATAGCTTTAGACAGATCCGCTCCGTTTTCGGTAGCTTCACCGGTAATATATACATTATCAGGAATAACCTCAAATCCTTCGAGACGTGTTACTACCAACTTGTTCTTTTGTACACAAACGGCTGAGCTGATTCCACGCCAGGAAACAACCGACCAATAAATTGTACCTGTTTCTCCGGTCGCAATTCCGGCAGCAGAAGATGCCCTGTTTATATCTACATGCGAGATATTAGCATACAGTTCTTTGCCATTGTTATCGGAGGCCAATCTATAAACAGGATTCTGAAGATCAGATTCTTTATAGAATACAACTTCGTATGCAACAAGTTGCCCGTCCTGAGCATGGCTCTGAGACCATTGGAAACGGAATGATGCTCCTTGTTGAGAGCTCAATTGCAGATTCTGATTGTCTACGGGCGCATATAAGTTGTCTACAGGTGTTACGTTCGGGTCATGATATTCCATATCATCACTTTTGCAGCCAACCATTACAAGTACGGCAGAAAATAAGATAAGAGCTTTATATATTATAGTTTTCATATTATTTTATATTTTAATATTTATTTAAACAGCTTATAACTAATATTAATATCCTGGATTATTCGGCTTAAGGTTTGGATTTATATCCATTTGCGACAATGGTACAGACCATAGATAATCACGGGTATTATTAAATTTATATTCTCCTGCACGCAGATAACCGCCATCTATACTTGAAGAAGAGCCTCCAAACTTAAATCCATGCAGATATCCACTGAGAACCTGATCCCCTATTTTCCAGCGTTTGATATCGAACCAACGCAAACCTTCGAGAGCAAGCTCGACACGCCTTTCATTCCTGATAATGTCCTGCAACTGTTGCTTACTTTTTGCACCAGGATAATCCAGTGCAGCTGCAGTTGTATGCCCGGCCCGTGCACGGATAGGTTTAATAGTCAGCCCCCAGTCTTCCGAACTGATCTTATCTAATTCATTACATGCTTCTGCATACATCAACAGTACATCAGCATAACGAAACATGATGATATTTGTACTGTTTTTCATATTCGCTCCCATGTTCCAGTCATAATACTTGCGTACATAATATCCGGTTTTGGTTTGCAGGTCCAACATTCCTTTGTAAGAATCGCTTGTTCCTGAACCCAGTTTTGTTTTTATAATACTAACAGAGCCATCTTTATTGAGCCACTCATAATTATCGTACACTATCGTTCCCCACAAGCGTGAATCCCTGTTTACATACGGATTGTTTTCATCATAACCAGGGTCTTTATCAGCGCCTTTTACCGGAAGCCCGTTCATTGTCAGATAAGAGTCTACCAGTTCCTGTGTAGGATTGTCCGCAGATATTTCTGCATATTTAGAAATCGGAGCCATACCCTTCATGTCGGTCCATGCCTTTAAATCGGGAACATATGTGATATCCAGAATAACCTCCCTGTTATATTCCTCTTCAGGAGTAAAAAGCCTGAAATAGCTTTGCATAGGATCCTTTGAATATTCAAACAACTTGTATTGCCCATACTTATCCTGCTCTTTTATAAGGCGCCCTGCATATAATTTTACCTTTTCGTAATTGTTTTCGTAAAGATATGCCCTTGCCTGAAAAGCACATACGGCACCGAGAGTTATACGTCCGTTTTCAGAAACAGGAAGATTATCGACCTTAGGCAGGTAGCCCCTGTTGAGGATATCTTCGAGTTCGGCATGTATAAACTCCATTACAGTCGCTTTTGATGTACGGCTTATAACATAAGAGTCGTCCAAAGACAGTTCGGAGGTAAAGAAAGGTATATCTCCATAGTAATTAGTCATTCTAAAGTAGATGAAAGCCCTTACAAAACGTATTTCGTCAATCATCCTGTTCTTTGCATTATCACTTAAACCCGGTACCCGGTCTATATTTTTGAGGAATACATGACATGTTTTGATTCCTGCGTACGAATCCTTCCATTCATTTTTGAAAAGCTCTAAGGAAGAGGTAGCCTGACCTCTGCGTATAGTGCTGGGATCACTTGAGCCATAGGTATGAACCATATTATCGCTAAGGTATTCATCCCGCCACATGATGCCGGCATTGTACATTTGGTTGTATGCCATATTTACGACCAGCATGGCCTTGGACTCGGACGTCCAGTATTTAGCATCCGTAAATTTATCGCGGGGTTCCCTGTCGAGGTCTTCACAAGAAGAGAATGACAGAATCCCTGCGAGTATGGTTGCAATATATAATAAATTTTTCATATTCATATACTTATTTAAAATTCGAGGTCAATACCAAATCCGTAATATTTAAGAGTAGGATAATTCCGTCCGCTGTTTGTTCCGCTTCGTCCCATGTTGTTGTCATACTCCGACGATTCGGGGTCGATGAACGAATTTGCAGACAAAGTGAATAAATTCTGAGCGTTTACATAAGCTCTGACTCTGCCCAGCCCTATTTTTTGTACGATTTTCTTAGGAATAGTATATCCTATCTGGATATTTTTCAGACGAAGGTATTTTCCATCCAGAATAAAAATATCAGAACCGCGTTTCCAGTTGTTTGCAAATGAATCCGAAGAATCGTCTGTCAAACGTGGATATCTGGCACCTGTATTTACAGGAGACCATGTATCGAGCTGGTGCTTATACATTACCGGATACCAGGCCCCGCTATGAAACGGTACATAGATATCACCGCGAAGCGCTTGTTTACGCTGGCCTACACCTTGTATCAGCATTGACAGGTCGAACCCTTTATAATCAACATTGTAGGTAAACCCGAAAGAATAGTGAGGGAAACCATCACCCAGGTAAAAACGGTCATCGTCATTTATTATACCATCGCCGTTACGGTCAACAAATTTCAGGTCACCCGGCTGGATATTTTTCACATTATCAGGGATGGCGGAATTTTTGATTTCATCATAGCTTTGGAAGAATCCATCCGTTTTTAATCCGTAGTATGCTCCTAAAGGCAAGCCTGCACGTGTAATATATCCGACATTACCATCGACTGTTTCAATCTGTTCTTGTGGGATATCAGTGACTTTATTTTTTGAGTTTGCTATATTGAATGAAAAATTATGATTGAAGCCTGCGGCACTTAATCTGTAATTCAGGGTAACTTCCCATCCGCGGTTTATCATTGACCCGATATTGACCCATTGCAATTCCGTGCCATACGTACTCGGAGTTATCGGCCTATCGAGCATATCCGTGGTTTTCTGATCGAAATAATCCAGATTAACAGTTAAAGAATTATTTAAGAACGTTAAGTCAGCTCCAATATTGAATGTTTTCACCTTTTCCCATTTCAGGTCAGGGCTAGCCTCTGAAAATCCGGTTCCTGATAGGGCATTATTGTTGAATCCTACACTGTTCGGATAGGCTGTATATGTTGTAAAATAGAGATAGTCCGGTATTTCCTGATTACCAAGTATGCCCCATGAACCCCGAATTTTCATATCTCCTATTTTGTCCTTATAAAAGTCCATGAAAGATTCTTCGGAAGGACGCCAACCTAATGAGACAGAAGGGAATGTACCCCATCGGTTATCTTTAGGGAAGCGGCTCGAGCCATCGGTACGTACAGTTGCTTCTGCATAATATTTATCTGCATAATTGTAATTTACACGGCCGAAAACAGATTGGATTACACGTTCTGTAGTACCATTTACCTCAGTTCTACTATCATTAAATACTGTTTGCGTCTCTCCTTCAGCAATCGGTATTCCCAGGTCGATATCAGTATATTTTGTTTTTACGTCTATTCCCTTGTTATTCAAATACTCCTGCGAAACTCCGGCCATTGCCGTTAGTGTATGTTTGCCAAACTGCTTATTATAATCGAGTAGAAACTGTGCATTTAAGAATGTACCTTTAAACGAATAATTTTCGGTATCGCGGTCTGTATTTTCAGTTCTCGCTATTTCTGAACTATTCTGTTTATAAAGATCATACTGGAGTCTGCGTATAAAACGGGAATTGGATGTCATATCCCAACCGAATACACCTTTGGCTTTAAGGTTATCGATTATCTTAAAGTCTAAACTAACACCGAGATTTACCAAGTCATTATTATGCTTGTTGTAGCCCCCCAATTCGAGAGCAGCGGCAGAATTTGTACTAATAGAACTTTGAATATATCTTCCCGATGCGTCTCTTGGTGCATTGTAATAATATTTCGGTGTACGGGCTGCATCGGCGATTTTGAAACCGGAATTCGCTTCATCCCCTTTTATATCATTTCTTGTATATCCGAGTATTACATTCAACTTCATACGTTTATATTCGGTAGTGAGATTGGTCCGCAGATTGTATCTTTTAATACCATAATCAGGGCCTATGAAGTTACTCCCCTGATTGTAATATCCACCGGAAACCATATATGTCGAATTTGTTGTTCCACCGGAAACACTCACATTGTAGGATTGCTGAAGAGCTGTTTTGAAAATGTAATCCATCATCCATTCAGCATCCTGATGATCTTTCAGGTCCTGAATTTGCTGAGGGCTATAAGCAAGGGTGTTTCCCCCATTTGCTAATGCCAGATTCATCATCGTTGCGTTTTGCCATCCCTCAAGTGGCGTATACAAAATTTCAGGAGATTCGAAACCAACCGATCCGCTAAAACGAACTGTCGGCTTAGCGTTTTTCTCTCCTTGTTTAGTTGTAATCAAAATGACACCACTGGCCGAACGTGATCCGTAAATAGCAGTACTACCGGCATCTTTAAGTACAGATATGTTTGCTACATCGGCTGGATTCAACTTGTTCATATTATCGATATCAGTGATCATACCGTCGATAACAACCAAAGGAGTATTATTTGTCTTGGTTTTAACCCCGCGAATATTTATATTCATCGTGTTGTCATTGGGGTTCATACTCCTCTGCTGGATTACAAGATTGGGTGATGCCCCTTGCAATGCCTGTGTCAGATTTGCAACAGGACGGTTTTCTATTGCTTTGGAAGTTATCTGGTCAACAGCTCCTACAACGTGTCTGCGCGTGGTAGTTCCATACCCGATAACAATTACCTCATCGAGCATTTTAGTATCTTCTTCCATTACAATATTGAAGAATGAGGTACTTCCGGCTTTTACTTCCTGAGTAAGGAATCCAACATACGAAAATACCAGAATATCGTTTTCATTACAATTGATAGTAAAACCACCATCGATATCCGTTACTGTTCCATTGGTTGTACCTTTTACAGTCACACTTACCCCTATCAGAGGTTCTCCCGCTCCATCTTTGATAATACCTTTTACGGCAGCCTGTGTCGATGGCGGAGTAACTAAATTGTCAGTTTGCTTTGCATACACTCCTCCTGTGGTTAGGGACAGAACGAATGCCAGCAGCAAGCTAAAAATCAAAGATTCACACTTTTTGCAAGTCATACATGTTTGATTTAATTAATTATTCGATAAAATATTAGATTCTGTAAATAAATAAGATTATCGCTGAGTAAACGATAGAAAGAAACAGGTTAACTCGAACTTTCTTTTTCCATAAATATTAGCCTTTTTAGGATTATTAGATTAATGTGCTTTTTAAAAGTCTACTTTGGTATTTTTAAACTTTAATTAACACAAAAATAGACCCGATAACTTTTTTCTTTATACGAATTTACGACATAAAAATACTGGAAGTTGCTTTGGCGCTTGATTCGTACTTTTTAGTCTCAAATTCGTACTTTCGTGAATGTTAAAGCATTTAGAAGGGGTCTCTATATATCAGTTTTTATACTAAACAATATCTAAAAAGTACTATATTTGTAACACTTTGTGATCTCACTATACAATACTCCTCTCTTACTTTTAAAGATGGACTAGTTCGAAATAAAAGCCAATACCATGAAATACAATTCACAAATAAACAGGCTTGTATTGTTTACAATATCAATAATTTTATCCAACTCTATATGTGCTTACAGCCTCCGGCAATATTCAAGTAAAAACGGGCTTTCCAATAGTGCTATATTATCCATGTATCAGGATAAAGAAGGCCTCATGTGGTTTGGGTCATGCGAAGGTTTAAATATGTTTGATGGTCTAAAGTTTCAGGTCTTTATGCCATCAAATGAAGAGAATATCCTGTCCGGAAATATAATTGAAAGTATTCTTGAGGCAGAAGATAATACACTGTGGATACAAACAAATTACGGATTAGACCGTCTGGACAAACAGCTTAAGACAGTCCGCACCTTTAAGGAATTTAAGGGAAAAAACTGGGTTATTAAAAATACGGCAAACGATATTTTTGTTGTAAAAAATGACAATTACCTTTACTACTATGTAGCAAAAGAAGATAAGTTTCATAACATATATATAGAGGATCTGGTATTCGACGATATACTGCAAATTGTTATTGATAAAGAAAATACCTTATGGGTTTTCATGAAAAACGGTAAATATTTCAGTTACAACATCCATCCGGATGAGAATAGAAAACCAACCCTGATCAAAAAGAACTATTTTACTAATAAAGAAAATATTATCTGGTGTTTTTATGAGGATGGTATCTTTTATTTTGTAGACGACACCTATGCGCTGTATGAGTTTGACCCGATTTCGAAGAATAAATACTATATACATGATATATCTGCCGAGGTGGTCAAATATGGAGATATATCCTCTATCATCAAGTATAAGGATAACTATTTCATCGGATTCAAAAATAGTGGCTTGATCATACTGCAACACATACCTGAACAAAAAAAACGGTTCTCTATATATGAAGTAGACATAAAATCGGGTATTTTTTGCCTGATGAAAGATAAGTATCAGGATATTGTATGGGTGGGTACCGATGGGCAGGGAGTATATATGTATTATACCGATTCGTATACAATAAAGTCAACATTGTTTCGGGATATCCCCCATAATATAAACAATCCTATAAGGACATTTTATCTCGATGATAAAAATACATTATGGATAGGGACAAAGGGGGACGGGATCGTTTCTCTTGGGGGCTATGATATTGCAACAGGCAGCCAGACTACATCGACTCATTTTCAGACAATGAATAGCCTGTTGAAAGATAACTCAGTGTATACGATAGTGCCCAGCAAAAAAAATATCTTGTGGATAGGAAGCGAAAAAGGAATAAATTATTATTCATATAAAGACAAGAAAATTAAGAATATAGATGTATCCATAGACGGGAAACCGGTACAATATGTTCATTCGATATGCGAATTTAACGACTCCACGCTCTGGATAGCAACTGTAGGTGAAGGTATTGTGAAAGCCCGTCTGGGCGGAGACAACGATAATCCGGTAATAAGCAGCGAAAAATTGTTTTTGTTTGATGAAGGTAAATTTTCTTCAAACTATTTTTTTACCACATATAAAGAAAACGATTCTATCATCTGGTTTGGAAACAGAGGATACGGCGCTTACAGGATTAATAACCATACTGAAGATGTTGAAACTTTCACCTTCGACCAAAACGATAAGAACCAGACATTGAATGATATTTTTTCAATTCTGAAAAACAAAGACGGCTATTGGTTTGGAACAAGCTATGGACTGGCACGGATGTATGATGATGGAAAGAAGCAGACTTTTGATAAAGAGAACGGATTTCCGAATAATGCTATTCACGGTATCCTGCAGGACTATTATAACAACCTGTGGCTAAGTACAAATCAGGGGCTTATCAAATTTAATATAGCACAAAACACATTTCAGACATACCGCCAACACAACGAGTTGGAAGTGACAGAATTTAGTGACGGTGCTTACTTTAAACACGAAAACACCGGTGTCTTATTCTTTGGCGGTATTAACGGATTTGTAACGATTATTGCCAATGAACCGGCAAAAGAGGATTATAGTCCGTCTATACAGTTCAATGGCTTATCCATATTCGGTAAAGAGAATAATATATTCGATTTTTTAGAAACTAAAAACGGAGATAAGACACTAAAACTCAATTACAAACAAAATTTCTTCTCTATATCTTTTACTGCCGTGGACTATATACATGGCAACGATTACACCTACTTCTATAAATTGGATGAGCTGAGTACTAACTGGATTGATAACGGCACTTCCAATACAGCAGCATTTACGAATATTTCTCCGGGTAAATATACTTTGTTGGTGAAGTACAGAAATAATATAACCGGGAAGGAAAGCCCTGTGCAATTTTTATTTATTGATATAGTCCCTCCCTGGTATCTTACTAATATGGCCTATCTGGTATATGCCATACTTTCCCTTTGCATTCTGTTCATTATTATACGGTTTTCTATCAAATGGTATAAGATGAAAAAGGATAATATTATAGAAAGGCTGAACCGTCAGCAACGTGAGGAAATCTATGAGTCTAAACTTCGCTTCTTTACTAATATTACGCACGAACTATGTACTCCTTTGACTCTGATATATGGCCCATGCGAAAAGATACTTTCCTATAAAAACACAGATAATTATATAAACAAATATGCAACCCTCATTCAGCACAATGCTGAAAAGCTAAATGGGCTGATTTCCGAGCTCATCGAATTCAGGCGATTGGAAACAGGTAATAAGACCCTTGAGATAAGGAATCTTTCTGTATCGGAGTTAACCCGTAATATAACAG
This sequence comes from Dysgonomonas gadei ATCC BAA-286, assembly GCF_000213555.1. Lineage (GTDB taxonomy): Bacteria > Bacteroidota > Bacteroidia > Bacteroidales > Dysgonomonadaceae > Dysgonomonas > Dysgonomonas gadei. The sequence goes on along the minus strand of NZ_GL891981.1, from coordinate 34,442 downwards.
ATTCGTTTACAGAACTAGCTGAAGCTAAAGGCTTCGAATATGAAGTCAGCATTGAAGAAAATGTTTTGTGGAACACCGATTCGGGATGCTTATCCAAGGTTGTAACCAACCTTATTTCAAATGCATTTAAATATACATCTGACAATGGGAAAATAGGTTTTGAGCTATTTGTCAAAGGGAGAAAACTTCATATTGCAGTCTCAAATACGGGAAAAGGCATTAAGAAAGAAGATATAGCCAAGATTTTCGACCGCTATACGATTCTTGACAATTTTGAAGGACTGAATAAGAATAAAGTGTCTCCAAGAAATGGTTTGGGACTGGCGATTTGCCATAATATGGTGAAATTACTTGAAGGTGAGATAAATGTATCCAGCACTCCTAATGAAGTGACCGTATTTACGGTAATTCTTCCTGCTTTGGAAGCTACCGACGATTCATCGGCTTACGATAGTACAGAACTAAGCCTCATAGAAGAAACTCTGCCTGTTAATCTGGAAAATTCACCCGTACCAGATGATTATATACTGCCCGGATATGATAAAGAAAAGAGAACAATAATGATTGTAGACGATGATCCGTCTATGTTGTGGTTTGTAACGGAGATTTTTATAGAACAGTATAATGTAATACCCATAAATGATCCGAAGGAAGTAATACCTTGCCTGAAAAAGAACCTTCCCGATCTTATAATTTCGGATATAATGATGCCTGATATCGACGGATTGTCACTAACAGCCTCCATAAAGGCAGATAAACTCCAAAACCATATACCTTTAATTCTTTTGTCGGCTAAAAATACCGAGGAAGACCAGATCAGAGGTATTGATTCGGGTGCTGAAGTATATATCACCAAGCCTTTCAATGTGAAGTATTTGGAAAAAGTAGTTGAGCGGTTAATTAAAAGAAAAGAAGATTTGCAACAGTATTTCTCTTCGGCTTTAAGCTCTTTTGAAGTAAGTGAAGGGAAACTTACGCATGAGGAAGACCGGAGATTCATGGAAAAAGTCTATGAAATAATAGAAACAAATATAGCAAATCCTGATCTTTCTGTAGAGACTATCAGTTCTTCGTTGGGGTATAGCACCCGTCAGTTTTATCGAAGACTAAAAGATATTACTCCCAAAAAAACAGTTGATATAATTAAGGAATATAAACTGGATGTGGTAAAAAGGTTGTTGATCAGTACGAATTTATCTGTAGATGAAATTATGGATAGAACAGGCTTTGCTAACAGAGGAAACTTCTTCAAGATATTTTTCCAGAAGTTTGAAACAACTCCTAAAAAATACAGGGAAGAGGTTCGTAAGAACGCAGAAAAATCTAAAGACATATAGGACGAGCCCGGCACTTATTTTTCTGAAAAAGTTTATCTATAGAATTATAGCTGATAGTCTCTCACTGTTGGCTAACAGTTCTTTGACATATTGAACAGATCCCTGCTCCCGAGGGAGGAAAGAAAGAGTGAAAAGTGGAAAATAAAAAGCTGGGAAAGGTGTTACTTTTGTTACCTTTTAGGAATTCATGTAGGGGTAATCCCTCGTGGTTGCCCATTTCTCGGATAACGGGCAGGCACAAGACCTGCCCCTACAAAAATGCAAAACCTGTTACCTTTGTTACCTTTTTTCGTCCTTGCAACAGATTTTTAAACACGGAAAACCAATGGCCAGCGGAGCCCAAAAGGAGTAGTACGGAGTTTTTATAAAGGAGATGCTTCGCTCGGCTCAGCATGACAGGGTATGACGGTTCTCTAAAAGAGAACGGCTAATAGCTGAAATATGTGTTACCTTTGTTACCTTTTTAATTATAAAATTTCCTGCGTTTACCCTAAATTTGTTTCAAGATGTATTTTACATCTACATAGTTGGTCAGCCATACCCCATTATCCGATTGATAAAACAGGATACCATCCTGATACATCTTTCCTGACATAATAGTAAGGATCACAGGCTTACCATGCCTAGCCCCGACCTTTATTGCAGTTTCTTTATCCTTACTCAAATGGACATGCCGGCGGCTACCTTTCACAATACCTTGCTCCATAATGGAAGACAGGAAGCGTGTAGCTGTCCCATGATACAGGTATTCGGGCGGTTCAACAGCAGATAAGCCTAAATCTATATCAATGGAATGCCCCTGATTTGCCCTGATTTTATTCCGCTTTTCATTAAATGAATAACGTTGTTTATCGTTGGTCTCAACAATCTCTATAAGGTCTTCCATCGAAAAATGATAACGGTGCTTTCTGCATTTTTCTATAAGCTCTTTTACATTGGCCCATCCATTTTCGTCAAGCTCTAATTCTATTTTTGCAGGATCATGCCTGAGTACCAGGCTAAGAAATTTACCAATCCGCTTTTTATCTTGTTCTGTCATCTCAATTATATTTTTCTGCCAACTCCTTTAAGTGCTTGCGATAGAACAGGCATTCGGCATCTTCTATGACCTCACTCAGATTGAAGTCTATAGCATATTGCCTGATAAAGTCTTTGACTTGTTCTTTGTTTAACGTTCGCTTATCGCTCAGGTAGTCGGCCATTTTTATTAATAGTTTTTCCTGTTTTTTTAATGTTTTTTCTGCTAGTTCTTCGGCTTTTAGCAGCAGTTCTTTTGCTTCTACATTGACAGTTTCACTGCTATTGTCGAATATCACAGAAGGTGTATTATTCATATTCTCATTACCAAAAAAAGCTCTTGTATTACCCATCCCGCAAATATAAATAGCATAGGTTGCCAATCGGGTAGCTTTCCCCAGATCGGAACTTGAACCGATGGTAACATTCTCTTCTCCAAAGATAATACGTTCTGCAACAAAGCCTCCCAATAATACAGCCAGACGGTTTATAATCTCCTTCTTGGATATATAATTCCATTCGGGACGAGACAGGACAAATCCATCGCTATTACTATCGGCCGTTACCGAAAATATCACTTCGGGTATTGTCTTCATTAATACAGATGAAAGAATCGCATGTCCGCTTTCGTGAACGGCAACAATAGCCTGTTCGTCATTTTGTTTCTCCCGGCGTAGTTTGCCTAGTACGAGTGGCTGCTGATCTATTATGTGATGAATTACCTTATTATCTTTCAGAAAATCAATCTGTAATGCTGTATTATCTTTCAACGAGGCCTCGTCATTTATAGTAAACCGAAATGAATCTGCTTCATATCCATTCAGATAGATTTCGTTCAGTATTTTTCCTAAACGCGTATTCACGATCTGATGAACAGTAGTAAACAATGGACGTGTCCCTTGTGTGGGGTAAACTCCCTCTTCGTATATCAACTGCTCTACTTTAGTATCAAACAGCATTTCTATGTTATATGTATCGGCCACTTTTCTTTTCACCTTATCCAGTTCGAGACGGATAATTCCATAAAATGATTGTTCATCGAAAGCCGGATATATGATATGATTGTTTCCCAAACGCGCAATCTGTTCACTGCGAAAACGACTTAGTAAGGCTTGCTTTACTTCTGTAACGGTAATTTCAGTGGACTGGCGATGAAATTCATTTGCACTCATATCGGGATTAAGGTTGTGGCTCATCGTATATACCTCATCCAGATTCCCCATAACAAATATCAATGATTTGGTACAATCCACAGTCTTCGGTTTCAACGATGCTTTATACAAACAGATCAGGTAATCGACTGTCTGATCTCCATCCATTCCATTCAATTTATCCCGAAGATCGCTTTTTGCTATAAACAAATGATCTACCATATCGAAGATTGTATCCAGATCACCATCAGATATAAAGAACGTTTTTTCCTTTTTACCTCTCTTCTCTTCTTGTTTGTTGTGCAGACTAAGCGTTTCTTTATATATCTCAATATTTGCAGTTACGATACCTTTTTCAACTTCCACCCCTTTATACAAAGCCAGATCGAGCTTCTTTATCAGTTTGTTGAACCAGCTCATATTGTAATCGAAGTTGACAATGTCGAATTTCCCACTATCCAGCAGATCCCATACGGCACGGATTGAAGCCCGGTCTATTTCTTCCTGCTCTTCGTTGATCGTCCTTGCCAGCTGAAACTCATCCAGTCCGATAATAAAAGGTGCTCCATCGCAATTGGTATAAATATCTTTGAATGAATCCTGTATATCGAAATAGCGGCTTGTACACTCTCCCAGATCGAAGCGAAAATAATGTTCAGTGTACCCGAGTAATTCTGTCAACCGTTTGATCACAGAAGTCTTTCCTATTCCTGTCAATCCCCACAGGTTGATAATTACCGGACGGTCTTGCATTTCGGGAAAGAAAAACCATGAAGTAATTGCATTGGCTATCTGATCGATAACATGATCGATTCCAATAAACTCCTTTTTCAGTTGTATGATAGCATTGTTTAATATTTCTTTTTTATCAAACAAGTGTTTTTTATATTGTTCTGTTTTTATTTGTTCCATCATTTGCTTTTCATTAATATGGAAAATATTCGAAATACTTATTCCATATGATTTCTTCATACTTGAAAGCATAGCTTTCAGCATAATTTTCACCTCTGTCGCAGTCTTTTCGTCTTTTAGTATTTATCCTGTCATGGTGATGACCTAATTCGTGTAAGAATATGTGTAAAAGTAAATACGCTTTGATCTGATTTTCAGTAAAATTGCAAATAACATAATCTTTCTTTATTTTATATTCGACACCTAATTTTACAAATATCTCTTTATGAGCATTGAAATGACATAAGGCATATTCTACCGTCATATCTTTATTCCAGGCGCAGATAGCTATCACACCATTCCTATACCATCCATCTGTATAATAGCTTCCATGTGCCAGCAATACTGCATTAAATTCAACATCTATTTCTTCCCTGTTTGGAAGTATTTCTAAAAACTGTTTTATATCTCTCTTTTTTAGAAAATGTTTATAGCCTTTGCCCGGATTTTCAATATCTATTTGAATATCATCCTGATGCGTGTTCCAATAATTGGGAGTTTTTGCATGCCTGTTTTTCTTCTGCACACTCCCTTGTTTTACTCTGGTCGCTGTCCGTCTCGCAAACATAGTTGTCGTTTTTTAAGTCAACGGCTCCTGTATTACTTTCACAGGATTTCCCCGTTGAAGGGTATTATGATTATTCCAATTCTCCTGAGCTTTCTGCATGTTTTGTTCCATATTCCATGCAGCCAACTTAATTAAAAGACGTTCGACCGCTAATTTCTTGTTTTGTAATTGCGAACGTTGATCGGAAGCTGTTACGCTCAAGCCGGAAGATATATGCGTTGCCCTTACTGCCGATTCGGTCTTATTCACATGTTGTCCTCCCGGCCCCGATGCACGTAATGTTTGGTATGAAATTTCTCGTTCATCCACATTATGCTTATCGGGAATAGTAAAAGATCTGACGCCGACAAACCAATTCTTTCGTTTATGGTAAATGCGGTAAGGACTTTGAGCAATCCATTGAATTGTGCCTTCCCATTCTCTCACTATCTCGTCTGCTTTTAGTCCTTCTATAGAGATCACAGCTGAAAATAGTGTACGGTTTATCTCACCAGGTTCTCTTTCTACAACTTCTACATCAAGACCTATCTTTTTAGCTTGTGTCAATATCTTTTCTACTGTTAAAGCCACTACACGGCCACATTCGGCAGGACCACGGCCTGAAGTTATTTGTAGGTATATTTTACAATTTCTCATCGTCTGTTTTGTTTAATAAAAGGGCCTGTACCCCTTAATCTTTATTCATTCTCACTATTCGTGGCATAAATTTTCCATGAATATCTACCAATGATTCCTGTGCAGGCATTACCCTCTCAATGTCTTTATAAGCCAATGGCATTTCTTCCACACTGCCGCCAATAAGAGTTACTCCGTTCTGCGATAGTAATTTTTTCAAAGCCGATTGTGTGAACTGTTCCTTCGCTTTCTGGCGGGACATCGCCCTGCCTGCTCCATGCGAGGCCGAATTAAGAGATTCTTTCTCTCCTCTTCCGCAGACTAAATAACCTGTTGTTGCCATACTTCCCGGAATAAATCCTGCCGCACCTTTACCAGCAGGAGTAGCACCTTTACGATGTACAATTGCATATCGGTTAGGAGCTATTTCTTCACGCCATGCGAAGTTATGATGATTATTTACATTGGCTATAACTCTTACACCCAAAGCCTTACTTAGATTGATATGTATTCGTTCATGACAGGCCTGTGCAAAGTCGCCCGCCAGATTCATACTCATCCAATATTCCTGTCCGGCTTCGGTATTAAGATTCAACCACGCAAAATGCTGTGATTCTCTTGGCAACCTGCATACTTCGCGTGCGATATCGCTGTAATGACGCGCGATAGCAGCTCCCATACCCCGCGAACCTGAATGAGAAAGCAATGCCATATAATTTCCTGCCGGAAGATTCAATACATTGTCGTTAATCAGTTCTATTTCTCCGAATTCCACGAAGTGGTTTCCTCCTCCCGATGAGCCTAGTTGACGGACAACTTTTCCATGCAGCATTTTTAGTAATGGAGTAAGTTGAAATTCGTTTCTGTCAAGTATATCATGTTCCTGAGGAAAGCCTAAACATCCATCTATACCGAAATGTGTGTATTCTTTCAATGCTTCCTTAATCTGATGTGAATAACGTTTCAGATAATCCACATTTACATCGAATACCGACAGACTCATCCGACAACCTATATCCACACCCACGGCATAAGGTATCACTGCATTTTCTACTGCCAACACCCCGCCAATAGGCAATCCGTATCCGGCATGTGCATCCGGCATCAGGGCTCCTGCAACTGTCACGGGCAGGCGCATAGCGAGTTCCATCTGCTGCTTCGCCAGGCTTTCAATAAACTTACCACCGTAAGTTTTGTATGGTAATGGTGTATCTAACAGGTTATAGACTGTAAATTGCTTGTCGATAATAGTTGGAGAAAAGTGTTCTGCCAATTTCCCCCATATCTCGTCTCTTTTATATTTTTCGGGATTATCCAATAAATCACTTAACACCCTTATGATCTGCTCTTTGCCATCGTGTTTACAGTGCTTGTTTATTATATTTATGGCAAGGCTACGTGCTATGTTGTTGGTATATCCCAGTTTACTTAATTCTTTTGGTTGTATGCCCATAATTGTTTTATGATATGAATACGCGCTGAACCGGACAAACAATATTTGCCGGAGGCAGGTCATATTCCTGAGTGACACATGGACAGATTTATAACTGCCAATGAATCAGCATTGATAATAAAAAATTAAAATTGTGATTGTGAAACTAACCCATGTCTATCAACTTTGCAGCCGTTGATTGTGATAGATCTGTTCAAATATTGTAAGGGTCATCATCCCGATAGCCCAAATTAGTTTCCTGTGCTTTTGTGTTCTATTTTTTGACCAACATAATTATACCCTTTCTCTAAAACTTTTAAGGGTTAGTATTCTTTTTTACGGATGCAAATATATAAAGACTTTTTCAATTAACAAATATTTAGAATAAAAAGATATATTATCCACAAAGCGTGGGTTAAAGGAATAATCATTTACTTCAATAAATATGGAGAACCGGAGACTTTCGTAAAGTTTAGAACTACGTCGAACAGATGATCAAATTATCAGCTTAATTATTCCAACCGTTCGAGATATTCGGTGGGGCTTTCACCATAAATATCTTTAAAACATTTAGCAAAATAGGATGGTGAAGAAAATCCGGCCTCATATGCCACTTCGGAGATCGACTTAATTTTGCTATTGAGCATTTGCTTTGCATATTTAAGCCTTACGATCCTGATTAATTCATTAGGAGAATAGTTTGTCAATGATTTTATCTTTCGATAGAGTTGCGAACGGGAAAGTTTGAGATGATCCGCCAACTCGTCTACACTCAATTCCGGGTTGGTAATATATTTCTCAACATAAGCTTGGAAATCATTGATAAAGTTCTGTTCTATCTCTCCCAACGATTCTTTTTTTGAATCATTGATCAGGTTGTTACCAAAGGCTTCTTTTATTTTCTGACGGTTCTCTATCAGTTTACGCACTCGTATTTTCAGCAGGTGTGCATTGAACGGCTTGGGTATATAAGCATCTGCTCCATTCTCAAATCCAATAGCCTTCTGTTCATCCAACGAACACGCTGTGAGTAAAATAATAGGTATATGATTTGTCGACACATTTTCTTTTAACAGACTACATAGCTCAAAGCCATCTTTTTCAGGCATCATTACATCACTGATAATAATATCAGGAATGAATTTTTTTGCTTTGCTAATGCCATCTGCTCCATTATCTGCGGTAATAATATCATATTCTTTATAGAGTATGTGTTTTATGAATTTACGCATATCATAATTATCCTCGACAACCAGTACTATTGGCTTATCTTCATTTCCTGAGATTTCTTGCTCCAGACCTGGTTCAAATTCATCTGTCTCTAATTCAAGCCTGGATTCAATAAATCCTGGAACATACAAATCAGATATCGTCAGATCGTCCAAAGCAAGCGGCAACAGTACACAAAATGTAGTCCCCTTGTCTTCGTCGCTCCACACATCTATTTTTCCCTTATGTGCATCTACAAGCGCAGTCGTCAATGAAAGTCCTATACCTGTACCCTCATTACTCTGATCTACTTTATAAAAACGATCGAAGACATTTCTCAATATTTCGGGTGGTATATATGACCCGCTATTAAATACTGATAATTCGACATAATCCCCACTTTCCAGTATCTTCTTCTTTAACTCAACCTTAACCTCCCCTGATATGTTTACAAACTTCAATGCGTTTGATATGAGATTAAAGTATATCTTTTCTACTTTTTCCTTATCAAAAACCATATCAAACGAATTATCATCTGTCACAAAACTGAAATTTACCCGCTTCCGTTTGATCCAATCACTAAATAATGGATTTACATCTTCTATAAATTCTTTCAGGTTCCCTTCCGAAAAATGCATATTCATCTTATCATTTTCATAACTCCGAAACTCAATAATTTCAGAAATGAGATACAGTAAGCGGTTACTATTTTTCTTAACCAAAGTAAGTAGTTCGTGCTGATCCTTCGTCAGACATCCTTCGCTGAGCAAAGATTCTACAGGCCCCAATATGAGTGACAACGGGGTTTTGAACTCATGTGAAATATTAGTGAAAAAGACTAGTTTGGCATGCGTTGCCTCTTCCAACTGTTTCGATATAGTCAACAATTGCTCTTTCTGCTCCCTGAGTTCTTCTGCCTGACGTTTTATTTCTTCGTTTTGATGGGCAAGCAGCCGGTTTGCTTTACTTTTAGCCCGATAAGCTTGAAATGAAATGAGTAAAAAGAAAGAAATAAGAACAATGGCTATAATAGAAATATAAAATAAGGTTTTCTGATTGGTATACCTCTCCAGACTATCGTTTAGAGACGAATTTATCGAATCTATTTTCGACTGCTGTTCAGCGACTTGTTCAGTCTGCAACTGCAATACCCGCACGTTGCTTTTATCAACAACAGTAGTGTAGAGTGTGTTTTCCCTATCAAACGGCTGGCTTTTCAATATCTTCATTGCCAGATCAACAACCTTATCTCCTCCCGTAGGATAAATGAAAGATGCATCCTGAATATTATTCTGTATATTCTGAATGCCTCCGCCTTCACCGGATAGGGCATCAACCCCAATAATAAATGGAGTTTTACCGGTATATTTCCGGGATGCTTCGTATACTCCTGCTGCCATTGGATCATTCATGGCAAAGACCAGGTCTATATGATCATATTCACTTAAGATATTACTCATCTGAAGTTTAGCTTCCTCTTTCAGAAAATTACCACGGGCTTCAGCTATAATCCGTATATCAGGATAATTCTTTAACCCATCAACAAATCCTGCATGACGTTCAGCATCGGAAGTAGAGCCATTCCAGCCTCTTATTTCAACTATATTTCCTCTTCCATTGAGTATACCCGCTGCATAAAGCCCGACTTCTTTGCCAATCTGATAATTATCGGCACCTACATAAGCTGTATAATCCTCTGTATCTATTCTTCGATCGACCAATATAACAGGGATACCGCTTTTATAGGCTTTTTGTATTACCGGTGTCAGGGCTTTCGATTCGTTTGGTGATATAATCAGGAGATTTACATCTTGTTCTATTAGCCATTCGATATCCTCTATTTGCTTTTGTGTGTCATCCTTTACGCTCCGGATGATGATATTTGCATCCTTATGAAATCCGATTTCCCGTTGCATCTCATTATTCATCGTTTCACGCCACAGATCATCACTACACTGTGATACACCTATGGTATAGCGTACATCCTTGTCTCGCTTACAAGCGAAGAAAAGAAATAAAGGAATAAAACAGAGTAAGATTCTAATTTTCATGGCATCAAATATAGAACAAGGTAATAAAAATACAAAAAGCACTATTATATTTAATATGTAATGGTGCTTTTTTAACAGTATATAGGAGGGGTCAACCTCTATTGTGAAAGAGCTCTAAATAAGCATCAGCAAGTTTCGGCATTGCCCCATGTTGCAAACAGACATAGGCCGACACTTCTACTGCCAATTGATGGGCATCCTCTATACGCTCTCCATGTAAATATGCCGCAACAAAAGCTGCAGTAAAAGAGTCTCCGGCACCCACAGTATCTGCAACATGGACTTTCGGCGTAGACTGGTATGATGTCTGGCGGGGAGTAAATACGAAGCTGCCTTCAGTTCCTTTAGTCAGGATAAGAATATTAAGATCATATTCATCAAGAAGCCTCTTACATATATCCTGCTCCTCTCCATTCCAGTCGAAAAGGGCTGCGATTTTAATAACCTCTTCATCATTAATCTTCATCATATTAGCCATCTGCAACGATTCTTCTATGATCTCTCTGGTGTAATAATCTAAACGTAAATTGATATCGAATATCTTCAGACTATCTTCGGGCATAGCAGCCAGAAACTTACGGATAGTATCGCGCGAAACAGCACTTCGCTGGGCTAAAGAGCCAAAACATACGGTCTGTGTATTCTTTGCCAGATTCTCGGTACGGGCCGTAAATGGGATATTATCCCAAGCCACATTTTCACAAATCTCGTATTGCGGCACGCCCGATTTATTAAGCGTAACTTGTACTGTTCCGGTTGGATAGTCGGTTTTTTCTACCAGATAGTTGAGTTTTTTCTCTTCCAAGCTTGATAAAATCTCTTTGCCCAGAAGGTCTTCACCAATAGCACTGACCGCATATCCATTAAATCCGAACTGAGATACATGATAAGCAAAATTAGCGGGTGCTCCTCCCAGAACTTTACGTTCCGGGAATACATCCCAAAGGATTTCGCCTAATCCTACTACAATATTTTTCATTTTATTCTATCTATTATTATTTCAATTCTATATTATGCAGTTGCTGCACTTCCCTTCAGTTTAAACGACATAAACAACAGGTAAACAATGCCTATGCTCATTACAGCCAACGCTCCTGTCTGCGAAGACAGTGTGTCGGTAGCTAGTCCCATGAAGAAAGGAAAAACGGTCCCTCCGAAAAGTCCCATAATCATAAGTCCTGATGCCTCATTTTTCTTATCAGGATTGTGCAGCAAGGCTTGAGAGAAGATTATAGAGAAAATGTTTGAATTACCGAAGCCGATCAAAGCTATCGCAATATATAATGCAATCTTATTATCGAAAGTAAAAAATACAAGCATTGACAAAATCATACAAATGACGCTTATCCCAAAGAATTTTTTAGGAGAAAAACGTGCTAATATAATTGCTCCGCTAAAGCACCCTATTGTACGGAACAGAAAGTAGACACTCGTCGAATAAGTCGCGTCCTGAAGGGTTATTCGCAAACGTTCCATCAATATCTTAGGAGCTGTTACATTAACGCCCACGTCAATACCCACATGGCACATTATTCCCAGAAAACAAAGCAGTATAAATTTATTACCCAGCAATGCAAAACACTCCCTGAATGATGCATTCTTACTATCTTCCTTTTCTTCATATATCGACGTGAATCCAAGCCAAAGGATTGCAATAACAGCTATTACCATAAACAGAGGGAATAGTAAACGCCAATTCTCGAACATAAGTGCTGCCCGGGCCATTATGATAGGCGCTGTAAAAGAAGCGATCGCTTTTATGAATTGTCCGAAAGTAAGTGAACTTGCCAGTTTATCTCCCTTTACGATGCTCGACAGCAATGGATTTAATGAAACCTGCATCAAGGTATTACCAATTCCTAATAAGGAGAAAGAAATGAGCATAGAAATGTATGAATAAGTGATAATAGGTATAACTAATGATGTTGCCGTTATAATGAGGCTTAGAATTACAGTTCTGCGCCGGCCAATTTTACCCATCAATACTCCTGTAGGTACCGAGAAAAGTAAAAACCAGAAGAAAACCATCGACGGGAAAATATTCGCTTCGGTATCAGTCAGTACCAGGTCTGCTTTTACATAATTAGATGCAGCGCCCACCAGGTCAACAAACCCCATACAGAAGAAGGCCAGCATCACAGGCAATATGCTTGTATATATACTTTTTTGTTTCATTTCAGATTGCTATTATTTTAAATTATAGATATTGATATCTTCTACTTCAAATGCCCCCCCATCAGTTGCGAATACCAGCGAGTTATACGGCTCGGTAGGAAAAACAAGATTCGTTTGCACCAACTCTCCGTCATTAACAAATAATTCGGTAGAAGCTTTATCAACAAACAGTCTTATTTTATAAGAATCTTTGGCAACCAACGGTGCATTAATAAGTGCCGTAGCAAAATTATTGGAGAAATCAATCAGGCCGCTTTTCGCCCGGCCGACAGAAAGGGTATTTTTCTTCAGGTCGAATATGAAACGAATGTTTTCTCCTTTGATGTTTACCAATTTAAACTCAAAACTATTCACACCTCTCGGTTTTACTGAAAATTCAACTTCATAAGCTCCTTGGTTGTCTTTCAATAATTTCTCAAGGGTGTATGTTTTATTCACTTGTTTGTTTCCGATCTTTTCTCCGTTTCTTCTTAGGGCCGCCATTTCTGCAATAGGAGGATTAGCCACCACTAAATGCTCACCGTTGTGTACCAGTTTCAATTCACGCACTAATGTATTAGCGCTCGAAAAGTTTAACGAAGGAACAGAATTCGCATAATCCCAGTTGTTCATCCACCCCATAAACAAATGACGCCCATCTTTTGCCGGAACATTATTCCATGTCACTCCTGCGTAATTGTCCCGTCCATAATCGAGCCATAAAGGATAACTGAGATCATCGGCCCGGAATGTTTTACCATCGAAGCTACCTATGAAATACTGGGTAGCGCTGCCCCCATTAGGCCCTCCGGGATTGATACTTACAAACAATACCCATTTCGTTTGTCCATCATATGTCAAAGGGAGCAAATCAGGGCATTCCCATACCCCTGCATGCGAACCTATACCTTCACCAAATTCGCTTAGTTTATTCCATTCTTTGAGATTTTTTGAGCCATAAAATGTAATCGTTTGTGACGTGGCCAAAGACATCACCCACTGCCCCGAAGCATCATGCCAAAACACTTTCGGATCGCGGAAATCCGCAATATCAGGATCTGCCAATACAGGATTATGGTCATATTTGGTGAATGTGCGCCCCTTATCCGTACTATATGCTATAGATTGTGTCTGAGTTTTCCCGGCTGAAGTATATATAGCCACCATTGCGTCTTTACCGAAGCCTGCCGTATTATTTTTATCAATAACGGCACTGCCTGAAAAGATTGAACCGAGCGAGTCGGGAGCTAAAGCAACCGGCAGATATTCCCATTTTTTAAGGTCTTTGCTCACACTATGCCCCCAGTGCATATTTGCCCACTTCGATCCATATGGGTTATATTGGAAAAACAAATGATATTCACCATCGAAATAAACCATACCATTAGGATCGTTCATCCATCCGTACAGCGGAGTATGATGATATGATGGACGATATGTTTCATCATAATTAAAATTAAAAGAATCGGACTGTTTAATATCATTCAAATGCTTATCCGTCTTTTTTGCATGAGCAAATGTCAGAGTTACTTTTTTGCCTTTATATTTGTCAATGTCAATGGGAACCCAATAATCTATTTTTTCGGTCTGAGCTACTCTTATATACATCGGTACACCTATTCTTGCGCCGTCTACGACAAGTGTTATAACAGACTCTGGACTGTCGTCGTCGATAGGGACAAGAATATATTTCTTGTCGGCATCAAAAGTTAATTCATAATCGACCATAAATACACTTTTTTCCGTATTACTTTGTTCTATTTGGTCTACCAGTATATGACCCCATCCTCCGCGCTGATTATCAACAATGCGGATAACCGCTTTTTGTCCGGTATATTCCTTCACATCCCATGTCATCCATTGCAATGTTTCGGTTTCTACAACAGAACGCGATCTATGAATACTTTTATTATTTATAACTAATTCGATATAAGTGTCCTGATTCATTCCTCCACCTAGCAGGAAATTGATATAATCACGCTCAATAGTGAATTCTTGTGATATAAGAGTTCCCCGGGAGTCATCTCCTCCGCTAAAACTATTAGCCAGATGTTTACCTTCAAAGCCTTCTACATTCTGTTGCCCGGCATAACTTCCTGTAGCAGGTGTTGCACCGAAAGCATCGCCTTCGACTGTCCACTTATTATAAGTCCCGGATTCAAAATCTTCTATAATAATATCTGATTTTGTGGCACAACCAATAAGGGTGAGAGCCAGAAGACCACTATATATTTTTAATTTATTATTCATTTATATCCTGTTTTGAAAGGTTTTACTTCAAACAAAGTTTCATGTCCAATTAATAATAACTGACTTTGAGATTGCTCACGTCGACAGTTCCTGAATAACTATTTATAGACCAAGGATTCTTTTGTATCCCATAAATACGGTTTGTATAAGCTACGTTATCATTGATATATACTACACAAACCGAGTTGTCTGTGAAGATAGTCACATTATACACATTATCAGCGGGAGTGTCGAACAGATAACCGTCTATTCCGGCAATGAAACCTTTTCCCGCTTCACCTTCTTCTTCAAAGTTTATTTTTCTCTTATTGTTGTTATCTTCCGGACTCACAACAATTGTATAATACTTTGCAGAATCCGTACCACGGACAAAAGAAAAACCAAACTTGTCGGCATTGCTTGCCGTTTTCACTGTAAATGAAATTTTATTATGCGCATTCAAGCGGTTGAAAAGCGCATACGAATTGCCGGCCAGAGTATAACTTCCACCGTTTTCAGATACACCTTCACTCTTTTCCATTACTTTCACGGCAGATTCAACATTATATTTCTGACTAATACCATCTACCAACCCAAAAGATATTGTGCCATCCTGATGTTGAACAATCTTATGGGCAACTAAATTTCCGGCCCATTCCGGTTCATTATCGGCGCCAACATCCGTATTATCATTGCCCGGACGAGTCGGACACCATCCCCAGATATAGCGGTCTGTTCCGTCCGAGGCTGTTTTCCCTGCATAAAAGGCACGAGAGTCTAAAACTCCTTCTTTGCTGTCAGGAAAGGCAAGAGGATCTGATGATTTTCTCAACTCATCCAATGTGCGCCCTTTAAAATACTGAACTTTACGCGACCATTTGGACATATCCGAATAAACGAGATACCACCAGTCACCCATTTTAAATACATCGGGACACTCATAGAAACGATCCCAGTGCATTGGCATAAATACACCTGCATGATCCCAGTCTTTCATATCAGTGGATGTGTACTCGGCCAATACGCCTCTTCCATCTTTGGTGGTGGATACCAGCATATGGTATTTCCCGTCTTCCCCTTCAAATACAAACGGATCACGAAAATCGTTCTTGCTATAACCATCGGTATCACCTTTCAAATAGAAATTATGGTCTTTAGTCCAGTTCGTGAAGTCGCTAGAGGTAGCAACCATTACAACCTGACCATTTTCCGCAGACGTAGGCCTATATTTATTACCTGTATAAAAAGTATAGAACAATTTATCTACAGGATTATAAATAGTGCTGCCTGTACCAATCGCAGCATCCTGTTCGGCCAATCCACCACAAGAGATCAGTTCTCCTAAAGCAGTGTAATTACCTGCATCTTTAGTACTTAACGCCCAAATCGGATGGTAAGTCCCTGCCTGATTAGGACGGAATTCTTGTAAATACATTATCTTAAAATCCTTTGCAACCGGATCATAGAAAGGCATAGGGTCTCCCACATAACCTGCATAAGGCTTATAATAGGTATCAAAACCCTTCGCATCAGTAGATTTAAAATAAGTAGCTGTTCCCTCCCAGTCTTTCTGAGTCAACACCGGATCATTGTTGTCACTGCAACCTGCAAAAGAAGTCAGCAAGGCAGTTAAAGCAAGTGAATATATCATTGTTTTCATAGATTATGTTTTTTATTTACTCATTAAATAGTTGATTGCATTCTCTGTCATCCGGGCTACGTTTCCATGGTATTTATCCGCTGAAACATCTACACCAAAAGCATACCAGTCATAACATCCCGAACCGATACATACAATACCTCCCCTGGTATCTGCCGGTAGGTATTCCCATGCTACGACAGCACCATCGCCACCATAACCTAAATCAACGCCTCCCGTTTTTTGTCTCCATATTTCATTGTCCGCATAGCCTCCCCAGTCAGAACCTATATGCCATTGTGCTGTACTATTCGTAATCCTGTATCCGGTATCGCATGTATATACATTGCTTGTTTCACCGTTCACCATCACCAGATTCTGATAAAGCGGATGGTTTTCATGGCCTTTCATCGAGAAACTCCATGGGCCACCGGTGATTTCCCCTGTTTCTTCGGACTGTCCCCAGCAGTTGTTAGGATTATTGCCATCCAGGGTCGTACCTATTTTTGCAGCATAGAAAGTTGCATAGCGGGTAAGTAACAAGTTCATTCCATTATTATAGAGTTCTCTCATCTTAACCAAAGCGTTGACCGCTGCAGGAGCTGCTGCATCAAATTTGGTCATTGAATCAATTCCTCCATCAATATGCAGATGCCACCACATGATCTTACATTCGCTCAAGTCTACTCTTCCAGCCTGTACATCTTCAAAAGAGACATATTGTGAATTTGCAATGTTATTGAGCATCCAGGTAGCTGCCTCTTTCTCTTCAGCATTCAGCAGATCCATCGATGCAGCTAAACCGACATATACAGCACTTGGTGCATCCGTAGGGATGACTGTTACGGTATAGACTGCTGATGCTGTATTATATGTCACTGTAAAATCGACAGGATTGGTAAAATCAGCAGCCAGTCCCGATGCCGGTGTTACAACAGCACCATCAGAAGTAGTTATTACCGGAACTAAATTCTTTACATCAACCGAGCCAGGAACACGTACTGTTATGTTACGTTTTACCTGGTCGATAACTCCGGCATATATATCATTCAATTTGAATGTAAGAATTTTGGCTTCATCATGCTTAATATTCACGGTATAGTCCATAAAAACATCGCCATTGGTAATTTTTATGACCTGAGGAAAAGAGAAATTCAGAACATCGCCAGCCTTTACAGACGCTTTTGCTCCATCGGAGAACTCGATAGCAGTAACAGTCATGGCATCTGTATCATATACTTCAGGCACTCCTACTGTTATCGTTTTTGAAGTACGGTCTATTACTCCCGGATAATTGTCATCCAGAGTAAAAGAGGAAATCCATGTATCTCCATCCAATTGGAGATCAGATTTATTGTCATCACTACATCCTGAAGCAACAAACATGATTGCACTGCCCAGAATAAGCAAGCTTATTTTATTTATTATCGTTTTCATATATTAGCGATTATAAAAAGATTATTATTACCATCCACCTATGTTCTGAGTATATTTTCCATTACTGGCACTCATTTGAGCAAATGGGACAGGCAGATATTCATTTTTATTCTTTGTAAATGAAGCGCTGGAATAGATAGTACAATCATTAGCCTCTTGCGCAAAAAACTTGTTCAATACCTCCGCGGCTTCTCCCCATCTAACTAAATCGAAGAAACGCTCTGATTCGAGAGCCATCTCCACGCGGCGTTCGAACTTCAATAAATTAAGAGCTTCCTGTTGTGAATAAGTTCCCGTATAAGTCTGAATATTGAAACGAACACCATATTCCATTTCATAATCTGAGATCATCGCAGTACTCTGTTTTGCCCGGCTGCGCACCTGGTTTATCAGACTGATAGCTTCATTTACACGGCCATCGTTTAGCTGGATCAAAGCTTCGGCACGCATCAATAATACATCAGCATAGCGCAACACAATACGATTCATAGGCGAACCCCACCATGAACCCTTGATCAAATAATCGCCATCAGGATCAACATTATGTTTCAATGTTACATAGTAGCCATAAAGCCCATTACTACGGCTCCATGTGGTGGACTCATCCATCATATAATTTTTATTGAACTCGTAAGGAAATCCCGGCATACCCACAGTCAGGAATAAACGAGGGTCAGCATAATCGGAATTAGGATCATAGTCCTTATTGTTGAAT
The DNA here is from genome assembly GCF_000213555.1 of Dysgonomonas gadei ATCC BAA-286. Taxonomy (GTDB): domain Bacteria; phylum Bacteroidota; class Bacteroidia; order Bacteroidales; family Dysgonomonadaceae; genus Dysgonomonas; species Dysgonomonas gadei. The sequence goes on along the minus strand of NZ_GL891981.1, from coordinate 15,937 downwards.
GAATCGAAGAAAGGGTAGCCGTTATTATCTGTTCTGAATGCGTTTACCAAGTTCTGGCTTGGTTTGTAAAAGTCACAGCCACCGTCAGTTACTCCGGGAATATTGGGAACAATCAAGCCATAAGACCAATTACAGTTACCATTGTTAGTACCGTCATTCATTGAATATTGCATTGCCCATAGGGATTCCGGTCCATTTTCGTATTGAGGTTCGGGACGGAAATTGTTGTGGAAGTCTGGCTCTAACGCATAGCCTCCTGCCGACATAATACTGTTTTCTGTATATTTCACTACCTGCAACAGATCTTCTGCTTTGATGCTTGTCACTTCGTGACTTTTAGCATTGTCCTGATGGTATGCCTTATATAAATAAGCCTTTGCCAGATATGCAGCTGCCGCAGCTTTGGTGGGACGTCCCTTCTCAGATTGTTTGACAGGAAGGTTATCATAGGCAAATTGAAAATCATCAGCAATCAGCTGCCAACCTTCATCATTTGTATAAGCTGTATTAGACAGATAGTTATATTCTTCCGGCGACAAACCGGCATCGTTAGCAAACACAATATTTTTATATAGGCGTTTTAGTAAGAAATGACCATGTCCTCTCAGAAAACGCATTTCAGCAATACGTTGCTGTTTCAGTGAATATGCGTTCCCATCAACTTGTTCCAGTAATTGTAAAGATGTATTGACACGCGATATGCAATTGTAGAGGCGTTGCCACATATCGCTGATATTCCAGGCTGTAGTCATGATTCCCTGCGAAACATCCAATGCATGAAATACATCTCCGTCTTCCGTTCCGTTACCTCCCTTATAGGCATCGTCGGAACGTACATCATAGTTCCACATAGAGAAGGAAGAATTAATATCTTCGGCGGTAATCCATACCGCATAAGCTGATATAACCAGATTATCAATATACGCGGGGTCCTTAAGTTGTTCATCACTGATAGTTCCCTGAGGCACCTGGTCCTCCAGGAAACCGGAGCAACCGCTATATATAAATGAAAGTCCTAGAATTGCTGTATATATTATTTTTTTCATAAGAAACTGATTTATTTTATTAAAAACCGACATTAAACCCAAAAGTCAAATTCATCGGAATAGGATAACCATAGTTTGCATTTTCAGGGTCTACACCTGTAAAAGTCTTACTTTTAATAGTCAATGCATTCTGTGCACTAAAGTAGAAACGAAGACGACTCATTTTCAATTTCTTAGCAAAGTCTTCAGGAACATTATAACCGAGCTGTATATTGCGTAGCTTCAAGAAAGAGCCATTCTCTACAAAATAAGTAGAGACGCGTTTTTCATTATTTAAATCACTACGTGACAGTGCAGGAATATCTGAATTGAGATTAGTTGGAGACCAGGCGTCAAGTACACGGTCTCCTTTATTCAAGAAACCTATATTAAGGCCGCTCCACAGATCAGTTTCTTTCTTCAAATCACTAATTACATCTACGCCTTGTACCCCTTGCCAGAACATAGTAAAATCAAAATTCTTATACTCCAGATAGATATTAAGTCCATAGCTGAAAGACGGAGTAGGATCGTAAATCCATTGTTGATCTCTTTCATCAATCACACCATTATTGTCCAGATCGCGCCAGCGTATACGACCTAAACCAGCACCTTCCTGTGTTGCATGATTATCAATTTCGTCCTGAGATTTGAAAATACCATCGGCTACATAACCTACCTGAGAACCATTAGCATGTCCAATCACACTCCGAACACCATTACCTCCAAAAGTTCCATTTGCTGCAACAGTAGCCGGCAATGCTGTAATTTCATTCCGATAAGAAGATATATTTGCATTTAAATCGTACTTCAAACCAAAAGAAGTTTTATTGCGATAGCCCAGATTGAACTCGAAGCCGTTATTTTTCATTTCGCCGGCATTAATCCATTGAGTACTGCCTTCTCCCATTGCAGCAATACCTGCCATCTGCACCAAAATATCTGTAGTCTTCTTATAGAACATATCGAATGATCCGTATAAACTCTGTTTAAGAACCGAAAAGTCAAGCCCGAGATTGGTTTGGGTCGTTGTTTCCCATTTTATGTCATCATTGCCTATTTGGTTACGCTTGAACCCTGACTGGAGAATACTTCCTCCATTGGTTCCGGCAATATCATAGGACGTTCCATAACTTTGTCCTCCCGATTCTGTTACACCATAATTAGGGACATAGATAGTATAGCGGGCAATGTTGGATATTTCCTGATTACCTGTCTGCCCCCATGAACCACGGATTTTCAAGTCATCGATCCAAGTGAGGTCTTTCATAAAGTTTTCACTGCTCATACGCCAACCCAACGAAAAAGAAGGGAAAGTTGCGTAACGGTTGTTTTTCCCGAAGCGGGAAGAGCCATCATGGCGTAGAGTCAAAGAAGCCAGATACTTATCATCATAAGTATAATTCAACTTTCCAAAGAATGAAACCAAAGAGAAACCTTCTCCCGAACCGTAAGCCTGTGCCGTACCCGAACCTGCATTTGGCCACATATAATCGGGATTTAAAATAGAAAAATCTTCTTTATAGCCAGAGAAATAGCTATCATCTTCACGGTTAAGTTCCGTACCCATCATCGCATCACCTCTATGTTTGCCTACTTCTATATTATAAGTGGCAATAGCATTCCACATCCATTTAGTCCAGTGTTCTTGTTTGGCTTCCACGGCATTCTTGTTGTTGGCAACATTTCCTTCTGTGATCGGATAAGTAAAGATGCGTTGTGATTTCTGAGAATAATCTAATCCGAATGTAGAACGCAGATTAAATCCCTTGAATGGGTTCAGATTTACATAAGCATCACCAAACATACGCCAGTATGTATAACGGTTATCTGAATTACGGTCTAATCTTGCAACCGGATTTTCACGGTCAGGGTAACCTCCTACCGGACCTGCATATTTTCCATTGATATCATAAACAGGAAGAGAAGGGTTAAACTGTAATACATTCTGTAAGAATCCTCCCGGAGCCTGTACTTCCGAAGTGCGGTTCAATGTGAAATGTTCTCCAACAGTTAACATTTTACCGATCAGGTTATATTCGGTATTCATACGAGCCGAAAAGCGTTCAAAATCAGTATCATTTATGATACCTAAATTCTTATAGTAACCCAAAGAAAAGAAAGAACTTCCTTTTTCCGAGCCATTGCTTACTGACACATTGTACTGCTGGATGAGGCCGGTACGGGTAGTTTCATCAAACCAATCTGTATCTGCTGCCGGAACTATGTTGCCGGAGTCAAGATACTTAGACATACTGATACTGTTTAGCTGCGGATAACCGTTTGTATCGTATCCCCAATTGTATTTATAACCCAAAGCATTGGTATTAGGATCCTGTCCTTCGTTTACATAAGCCTGCCACATAGCGCGTCCATATCCTTCGGCATTCAACACTTTCATCTTATTGGTATACATGGAAGCAGCAACAGAAGCATCAAAATTAATCTTCAACTGCCCGTTTTTGCCTTTCTTAGTTGTAATGATAATAACGCCATTTGCAGCACGAGACCCATAGATAGAAGCAGAAGCCCCATCTTTCAAAACCTGAATAGACTCAATGTCATTACCATTCAATTCGTGCATTCCCGATTTAGTAGGTACACCATCTATGATATAAAGAGGGTCGTTGTTGTTCAATGTTCCTATACCCCGGATACGGATGGTAGTATTACCGCTCGGATTACCATCAGCTGTAATATTCATTCCCGGAACCCGTCCTTGCAAAGCCTTCATCGGGTTATTCTCATTCTGCTTTGCAATTTCATCCATACTGACTACAGAGATAGCACCAGTCAGATCGGCTTTACGCTGAGTGGTATATCCCGTTACAACTACTTCTTTTAACATTTCCTGGTCTTCTTCCAAAACAATATTCAGTATAGCCTCCGCCTTTACCTGAACGGCTTTAAATCCGACATAAGAAATAAGAAGTTCTGCACCATTCTCAACTGATAATGTAAAGTTACCTTCAACATCTGTAATGGTTCCATTTGTTCTTTTATTAGTATCCAGCACTGTAGCTCCAATAATTGGTTCTCCATCAGTTTTGGAAACCACTTTTCCTTGTACTGTCAGGGTTTGCGCCTGAACAATCGTGCACATTAAAAGGAAGAGTGCACATAGAAGTGATTTTTTCATGCCTTCCATTCTTAGATTCTGTTATATTAATGTTTCAAATAGTTAAGTTTGATCGACGTCTATTAAGAAGATTATTATTAGTCTGTGACGTTAACACTCCTTCTGTCTCTGATCTCAGGTATAAATAGTCCCACTGTATGAGAAAAGGAACATTAAAAAGATTTTTCTTATTTTTTTCATCATGGTATGAATTTAGAAAATTGGTTATTTTTTACTATTACAAATTAATCTGTATACAAAGAACTTTTTATTAAACCATTAGGGCTATAAAAAAATGGTCAAAAGCTATCAAAAATGTTGCTTTTCATTGTAAAGCAATGGCATTGCTTACAAATAAAACACTCATTATCAAACGAATGAGTATACATTAATATGTGACTAACAATTGATAAACAAGGAGATTAAATTTAATATTGCAATTATGTATAATTGTGCGATATTAATAATCAGCCAATCTTAATCCTATTTTGTACTTTATGTATATTTTTGTTGTATTATTATGACAGCATCAATAGATACATCCAATAAAGAATTTAAGAATGCTCTCGACCTGATTGAACGAAGCAACCAGTCAGTGTTTCTTACAGGCAGGGCTGGTACAGGAAAATCCACTTTTTTGAGGCATCTCTGTCAGACAACAAGAAAAAAATATGTTGTGCTTGCTCCAACAGGTATAGCAGCTATAAATGCAGAAGGATCGACACTACATTCCTTTTTCAAATTACCTTTCAGGCCGATGGCTCCCGATGATGCCGACTTAAGCCTGATTAATGGTCGTATCTTCGAATTCTTCAAGTACCGGAAAGAACATAGAAAGATTATTCAGGAAGTAGAACTTATAATCATTGATGAAATATCAATGGTAAGAGCTGATACGGTAGACTGTATTGACAGGATACTACGTGTTTATTCAAATAATATGCGTATTCCCTTTGGAGGTAAACAGCTCGTCTTCGTTGGAGATGTGTTTCAGCTCGAACCAGTTGTTACCCCCGATACAAGAGAGATAATCAGCAAATTTTACCACAATGCTTTTTTCTTTTCAGCTAATGTATTCCGTGAGATAAATCTTGTTCCCATCGAGTTTACTAAAATCTATCGCCAGACAGACGAAAAGTTTATTACTATTCTGAATAATATCAGAAATGGAAAATCGAACAATAATGACCTCACTTTGCTCAATAGTCGGGTAAACCCAGGTTTTAATCCCCGGGAAGAGGATATGTATATAACTTTGGCTACCAAACGCGACAATGTCGACTATATTAATGAAAAAAAGATGGGCGAACTCAATACTCCTGAGTTTATAAGTTATGGTATAAAAGAAGGAGATTTCCCTGAATCATCACTTCCTACCGCTCAGGAATTAGTACTCAAGGAGCATGCACAGGTTATGTTTATCCGTAACGATATGCAATGGCCCCGTCGTTGGGTGAATGGTACTATCGGTATTATATCGGGGATAGATGAAGAAGGGCATGTATATGTCCTCAAAGACGATGGCTTTGAAGTAAAAGTGGAACTGGAAACATGGCGAAATTACAGATACAGGTATAATGAGAAGGAAAAGAAGATAGAAGAAGAGATCATAGGAACTTATACACAACTGCCTCTGAAGGCGGCATGGGCGATCACTATTCATAAAAGCCAAGGCCTTACTTTTAATAATGTGATTGTGGATTTTAGCGGGGGGGTATTTGCCGGAGGACAAGCTTATGTTGCTTTAAGTCGTTGTACTTCATTGGAAGGCCTTATACTTAAAAAGAATATAAATAAGACAGATATATTTATACGTCCTGAAATTGTAGAATTCAGTAAGCAATTCAACAATCAGCAGTTAATAAATAAAGCCCTGAAAGAATCAGGTGCCAATTATCTTTACAAAGAAGCAATAGAGCAATTTGATAAGGGAAATTTTGATGATTTCCTAAATCACTTCTTTAAAGCCATCCATGCCCGTTATGATATTGAGAAACCATTACAGCAAAGATATATAAGAAAAAAACTGAGCATTATAAATAAACTTAAAACAAAAAACAGGGAGTTACAAGACAGGATATATAATCAGGCTGAGACTTTAAAGAAATTGGCGCAAGAATATTACCAGATGGGTAATGAATGTATTGTCGCATACAAAGATTACCGTGCAGGACTGGCAAACTTTAATAAAGCACTAGACTTAGACCCTACTTATCTTGACGCATGGATTAGAAAAGGTGTTACCTATTATGATCAGGAGGATTATTATGAATCCATGAAGTGTTTCAACAGAGCTGTAGAATTAAGTCCATCATCTTTCAAGGCATTATACAACAGAGGAAAAAACAGGCTTAAGGTAGATGAACCGGAGTTAGCCCTTACCGACCTGATAAAAGCCTGCCAACAGAAGCCCCGCCATGCTTCCTGTCACGATTATTTAGCTGAAGCCTATGCAGCTATTGGTAATTTTGAATTATCAGATAAACATTACCAGATTGCGCAACAACTAAGAGAAAGTAAAAACAAGGATTAATAGTGTGTAACACACCAATAAATGTTTAACCTATGTTTACCCAACTAAAATTGTAAAACGCTGTAATTTATCCAATTACAGCGTTTTACAATTTTGTTTCAGTGGTGCCACCAGGAATCGGACCGGGGACACAAGGATTTTCAGTCCTAATATTTTAAATATATAATAAATTGATTATAAAATATTTATATTAATTATTACATTTGTATATGTCAACAAAATAATAACTATTGATATTTTTATTATTTACTGATTATTATATTTTAAGTAGATTATAAAGAAAATGCATACTACCAAATTTACGATTGAAGATTATCTGGCCGAATATCTCCGAGGTAAATGGGGAGTGAAAGATAAGGATGGAAATCATACATCCGTAGTTAGAATCCCAGAGAATATATATCTATATGACATATTATCCTCTATAACAATAAAAAGGCCCCGTCATATTAAGGAAATAGAGGGGAATCTGGAAATAGTTATTCCACACCGCAGAGAGGGTAACAAGAAACCCGAAGTATATAGCTATGTCAGCAAGAAAGGTGCAAAATTATTTAATAAGTCACTTAAACTCTTCTTTCGCGCTGATTTACATGAATACCTGGATCACAAAAAACACGAAGAAGGAATATCCTACAAAGACGCCGGCTTCATGTTTGTCGCTGAACTAGGAATTGAGTCCTTTGATTCGGAGTCTGTAACAAAGAATTATTCAAGATGGAGACAGAAAGTAAGAAATAGAAAAAAGGCCTATGCTACCAGATAAAAAGAGTGAGTTAATTAAAGTTAAAACACAGCGACAAACCTTACCTTCCTGTCCTTTTTTTTGCGGCAAAAGTGCGGCAAAAGTGCGGGTTTGTTGATATACAATACATTATGCTATGAATAAGGTAATTTGTAAGAGGCTCGAGATCGTCCATGTTCAAGACATCGATAAAATGTATGCTGACCAGGTAACGCTAAAACCCGGTAAAACATTCACCCAGTTAATACTTGAAGGAAAGGCTGAATATAGCAGTCAATCGCAAACTCCGGATGCCGGACCAGTAGTAAATGAAACTGTAACAGCCAAAATAAGGCTCACTCAGGAATCATATATAATAAAGTTTCCACTAAGATATTACGTTATCCGGCTTTACACAGATGCCGGAGCATTTATAGTCGGCTCTCTCGACTACCCTGCAGAACTAACATTCAAAGATGATAAGGTATATGTAAATCTTACTTTTAAGGCTTCGAGACCGCTTTAATAGTCCTTTATAACCCCTCCTTATATAGATAACATTGCATAAAACTTCATTGCAATGTTTGAACTCCTTTTACAAGAAATCATATCATCCAAGCTATTGATGCACCCATCATCACTCAATAGTTTGGATAGCCTTATTCAAATATTAAGGCATCCGGATAAAATAGAAAAACCGGACAAACCATTATCCCGGGTAAACCTCCTACCCGGAAACAATCTCAGTTGTGCAAAATATGTCACTCCTGCTGACAGCTATATCCAAAAAGATCCGTTCGCTGACCTGGACGAAAACTCTGTAGCAATAATTCCCATTATCGGCTCAATGTTTAAATACAGTTCATGGTGGAGTTATGGAATGGATGATATTGCAGATCTTATCAGGTTAGCAGATGCATCACCCAATATCATTGGAACAATTCTTCTTTGCAATACTCCCGGAGGTACTTCTCAATCTATCATCCAACTGGAGGATGCTATGCGAAACCGGACAAAACCAAGTGTCGGGCTTATTGACGGGCATTGTTGTTCGGGAGGTATCTATGCCCTTTCATTTTGTGACAGGTTAACTGCAACCAATCCAATGTGCGTAATTGGAAATATCGGAGTTTACAATCAAATTATCAATGATGATAAGTGGTACGAAAATCAGGGTGTGGAATTTATATCTGTCTATCCTCCGGAATCCAAATATAAAAACCTCGCTTATACTGAAGCAAAGAATGGTAATACCAAAATACTGATAGAAGAATCCCTTTCTCCTTTTGCCATCCACTTCCAGAACATTATCAAACAAAACAGACCTAATCTGGATTTGTCAGTTGAAGGAATTATCGAAGGAAAAGACTTTTATGCCCAGGATGCTGAAAAGAACGGACTGATAGATGCCATAACCAATCTGGAAGGTGCGGTCAAACTATTAAGAATTCTCCATACAGAAAAACAATCAATTTATTCACCTTTTAAAAAATAGAAAATGAAAAAAAAATGGCAAAAGCGATTGATGTCCTTAGTTAGCAAACTAGGATTCGGTGAAAAGATGAAAGCCGGCTCTTTGACAGCTGACGAACAAAAACAGCTTTTCACTGAGTACGAATCTACCTATGGCCTGACATTCGCTGCAGATAAAGAAGCAGACGAAGATGATGACGAAGAAAGTCAGAGTGTTCTCTCAGCTGAAGAACAAATGCAACTGGCTTCAATCTTCGGAGAAGACAAAGCTCCGAAGACAGCAAAAGAAGCTGTTCCTGCCCTAACAAAAAAAGTAAAGGAACAGAGCCAGACGATTGAGGACCTTGGCAAGCAACCTGAAGACGACACCCCATTAGAGAAAGTAAAGGCAGAGAAACCATCTACTCAGGTTATTGCTACCACTTTAGGGTTGTCTGCACACTCTACTGCATACCTATTCGGAATTGAAAGTCCTACTTTCGCCCGGGCTAAGTGGTATAACAACCTGATGGTAGCCAGAAAAGCACACGAATCGGAAGCCGATATCACTCCGGAACAAAGTGTTGAATTCAAAGAAGCTGTAACGGCACTTTCTACAGAGTTGAGAAATCGTGTCGATTATCTGAACCAGAATAATATGCTGGATCTTCTCGATTTTGAGAAGCTGGTATCCGGCCAGGGATCAATCGATTATTCCGACTTATTTGGACAGGCTGGGGAATACATCGTTCGCCGTACCGACATAATCCTGGCTTATTTGCGGTCACTCCCAAGTGTGGATCATATCTTCCCGATGGTTTCCAATGTGCAAAACAAGGAAATTGTTCCGGGAGCTCACTTCGGGGAACTATCCCAAGGATACCGTAAAGGCAAAATATATAAGGGCCGGGCAAACTTTACTGCTGAAATTTATGCAGTAAACGATCTGATGTTCAAATTTTTATTTGAAGACCTGATCGACTTGGAGAAACAATATATTGGATATCTGAACCGTGAAGGCTCCAACGTTATCAAGTGGACATTCATTGAATGGATCATGGTTCACTTCGGACAGATCCTACATAATGAACGTAACCAGCGCCGTGTAATCGGTGTACGTGTTCCACAACAAAATGTAAAAGACAATCCTGCCATGTTTGGGGCAGATGGTATCCTGAGAGCAGTGGAAAGAGTGGAAGAACAATACAAGGTACTTCCGTTCCTGGACATGAAAACATATGATAACAGTACAATACTCGATTATTTCGAAGAAATATACGATCGGGTTGAACAGATCCTGCCATCGATGGAAGGAATGAGTTTCTATGCAAATGGAAAACACAAAAGAGCCTACACTCGTTTGTTCCGCGCCAAATATGGTAAAGACAATGACTTCACAGGAGTAAAAGAAGGCCTTATCGATATCTCCCCGGAAAAAATCATCTGGGTTCCAAATATGAAGAATACCGACTACAAGGTAATTCTTACATTCCCGGGTAATATGGAGAATTATGAGGATAGGCCGAACGAAATGGTAATGTTCTACTTTGAACGTGACTGGGAGTCTCTGGGCGTTATGTCTCGTTGGAAAGAAGGGTCCGGACTTCGCCAGGCTGGAGTGAGATATAAAGACCTCGAGCTATTGAAGAAATCGAACTTCAAGCATCAGTATGTATTCACCAACTTCCCGGCAACAGATTTGGATCCGGACGCATCGAAGATCGACGGCAGTCTGAACACACTGTTCCTTACCGGAGAAAATACTGCAGCTGCAGTGATAACTGATATAGAGAACTTCGAGCAAGACAGGGTGTACAAAATCGTGTGTGGCTCTTTGAACAATGCTACTAAAGTCAACAAAACTGGCAAATTTGCAAAAATACAATCTCAGTTTGCTCCAACCAAAGTAGGGGATTACATCAAAGTATATGCTGAACTGGAAGATTATCAGGAAACGACTGAAGATGGAGAAACCTACACTGCGACCCGTCCTACCGGAAACTTCTTGGAGCTTGAACGTAAAGTCTCAGCTTAAATTTATACCGGAGCTTCAGGGCTCCGGATATTACTATCTCTTAATAGACTAAATAAATATGATATTAAATAATCTAGAAAAAACAGGGGATAAAAATTCTCAATTGCATACCATGAGATACAGGATTTACCTGGCTCTTATGACAGATGTAGACATATTGAATTTCCCCCAGGCAATCCGAGGCGCAATTCTGTCGAATGTCTTGAAGCCCGGTGCATTCTTTAAGTTTTTGGATGCAAAAGCGCAATCTATAAAACCGAATGCGGAACCCGGAGAATCTCCATTTAATGGTAAGATTGTTCTTAATCCTATTATCGAGGGTATTTCAGAGGAAACCTTGCAATGGATATATGACAATGTTGGTTTAGATTTTCTCGTAGTTTGGGAACGTTGTTCTGATGGCCAACGATTCATTGCAGGAGATCCATGCTCCGGGGGCTTAAAACTCTCTTATACCTCAATAGGTGAACTTGAAGGAGGTCTTGCCGGTATAGCTACAGCATTAACAGGTGGTGAATGTCCAAATCCATTCTGGTTTTACAAAGGGCCGCTTCCCCTTGAACCTCCGACATATGTGCCTGCAGATGCAACAACATTTACGTTAACCGAAAAATCACAATATCAATTGACGGATAATACTGCAGCAAAAGTATTGACTGATATCAGTGGTGTGTCTGATTCAGATGTAGGGCGAGTTATAGAAATACTCGGAGCCGGATCCACTAATGCAACTAAAATAAGTCCTTCAGCTAAATTTATTTTGCAGAAGGGGATTGATTTTGTTGCGACTTCAAGTAACCGGATCAGCTTCTATATAAGCAAAATCGGCTCGTCCGGATATGCATTCTACGAGGTACACCGGGCTTAACCATTGTATTCACATATAAAAGCCACGATCATGTGGCTTTTATTTTTAATATTTGAAATATGAGAAAAATATCTTTCGCAGAAAAAAACAGTCTTGTTATAAGACATAAAAATAAAAAGTTCTTTTTTAAAGACCTGGAATTATTCAATAAGCATTTTCCTTCTCACGCACTGATCAATGAACTTGCAAGGGCTAATGAATTTTCATATGATCGTTTGGATGGGCAGATGCTTTACGAATTACTGAGCGTCGTGGAAATGAAGGAAATACTGGAAAACCGGACAGAAAAAGAACAGGTGAAGTTACCGGAATCTACAGGTGTCAAAACATTGGATGATGTTAAAACGTTGCTAATCGAACAGCTGGGCCTCACTGAAGAAGACATTGAACAGATTGGCGAAGATTATCTCCAGTTCCTTACAACTAAGGATGATGAAGATATAAAAGTCGCTGTACAAAAGTTCTTTGCTGCACTTCGTCCAGCCAAAGAAGGCGAAAATGAAAACGACAACGATGGTGACAGTACTGCCGGAGAAAACAGTTCCGGAGATGGTACCGGAGGTAAAGCGCTGGACACACCAGTGAAAGAAGAAATTCCAAAGACAGTACCTGGAGTAGCGAAATCAGTAAAGACAGCCAAAGTGGAAACACCGGTGAAATCAACGAAGGTCGAAACACCTGCTCCAGCTGATAAAAAAAAAGAAGCAAAAGCGAAGAATTCCAAAAAATAAACTGGACCAGTTACACTGATTCGGATATTCAATTATGCATTCTCCTGTATGACGACCGAGTAAACACTTACCATCGCCTGCAGGAGATTGATGCTATATTAGATGATCAGACAGAAAAGGCCTACGAATTTGTTCTACTTGATATCAGAAACCAGCAGGCCCACAAGGAACTACAATCATTCAACGATACCGGGAAATTTCTATACATACATTCATTAACAGCCAACAGCAGATATAAACAAACCCAGCGTGATGAATTAATAAGATTAAAGAAAGAGAACCCGGAAGCATTCCTGAATGAAATTACCAACTTAAATCAAAATATTAGACGAATTACCAGCCAAATAAACACAAAGAAGTACAAAGATGAAGTAGAACTTCAATCATGGCTCGAAAACCTTGAAAAAGCCAAAATAAAGCGTCAAATCATAATAGAGTTGATGTAAAATATATAAATCTAAAAAATTGGGCTTATTTTTTGCTTTTAGTATTCTTTTTAATTCTAAAATACTCCAATTTTAAAGGAATGATATTTTTTATATATCTAAAATCCTGATTTTCAAACAAAGTTATATTCCAACTTTTTGAAAATAAAAATTAGTATGCGCCCGCTGCCCGTGCCGCTGTGTTGGCGGCTTGTAATGCAAAAAAGGGCAAAAAAAGGGTTATATGACGCAATATGTTAAATATCACGCGTTTAAATGTTAAAAATAGCGGAAAATTTGCATTTTTCGATACTTAAAATCGGATATCTCAAAAAGCATCGGATTGAATCCTAAAACACCTCGATTGGTTGTCCTTTATTCCTCCCCTCCCCTCGAATAGCTTTGTAATACATCATAAAATAAAGCTAAATGAATCAATTGAAATGGACAACTGAAAGACGAAGGGTGAGAGATCTCATCCCTTCGGACTACAATCCCAGGCTGAAGGACCAGAAGGGCCAGACAGTCCTGGAGGAAAGTATGGATGCGTTCGGCCTGGTAGATACACCGGTCATCAACCTGGACAATGCCCTTATATCGGGCCATCGCAGGCTGGAGTATTATATAGAGCGCAACCGGATAGATGAAGAAATAGACGTTCGTGTTCCGTCCCGGATGCTGACTGAGGATGAAGTCAAGCGATACATGCTACTAGCTAATACGCATGCAGGCAAGTGGGATCTCGTGAAGCTGGAGGAAGAGTTCGGGGATATCTACAAAGATATTATGGTCAATGAGCTGCCATCGATAGAGGACACAGCTCTCCCATCAGCTGAACAGGTAACCCGGAGTAAGGATGCAGAACGTGAAATCATAGAGGACGAGTTCAACGATCTGCCTCCGAAGAATCCCATCACTCAGGTAGATGACCTCTATGAGCTGGGCGTACACAGGCTTATATGTGGAGACAGTACCGATGTGAATGTAATCGGCCGTTTAATGGCAGGACAATACGCACATATGGTATTTACCGATCCTCCATACAACCTGGCTCCGGAACAATTCTCCGGATTCGGGAAAAATGAGGCACAAACATTCGCTATGGGTGTCGGTGAAATGTCGGAAGAACAGTTCACAGAGTTCCTGAAAAAATGCTTCTTAGTCCTGATCCGGCACTCTGTTAAAGGTTCTATTCACTATGTCTGTATGGACTGGAAGCATGTACTCGAGATCAGAGCTGCAGGAAAGGTCTATTCGGAATATAAGAATATGATAGTCTGGAATAAGACTAACGGTGGGATGGGTAGTTTCTACCGATCTAAACATGAGCTGATCTTCATGTTCCAAAACAATCAGGATTTACCGGAAGAAATACTCGATGCCAGGATAACAGATATTGAGCAAACAGGCTATGAGGCACATCACGAACTGATATTTGTGTTTAAGAATGGGCGTGAACGTAATGTAAATAACTTCATGCTCGGACAAACAGGCCGATATCGGACAAATGTCTGGGATTATCCCGGTGCGAGTTCATTTAATAAGACTGCAGACGTTAGTACCAAGGATCACCCTACTCCAAAGCCCGTAAAACTCGTAGCGGATGCAATAATGGATTGCAGCCTGATCGGACACATCATACTCGACATATTCTCCGGATCCGGAACAACTATTATCGCAGCTGATCAGACCGAACGTGTTGCCTATGTAGCAGATCTCGGTCCTGGATATTGTGACCTGAACGTTCGAAGATATATCCGCTATTGCCGGAATGCAGGGAAACCATGTATAGTGAAAAAGAACGGTGTAGTATTAACCAAAGAACAACTAAAGGAATATGAATTACAATAGCGCCACTCTGGAAAAAGTCCGGGCCTTCGGCGTTCTGGGCTATCCACCGCATGAAATCATTCACCTGGTAGAACCGGAAAATGAGGAACAATTCCTGAAGGATATTCAGGATCCGGAGCATCCGATATCCAAGGCATACCAAAAAGGTAAAATCACAGGTCAATATACAATGGACAAAGCCTTGTTTGATTCGGCCAAGGCAATGAATTCGGACTCGAATGAGAAGCTGAACCAACGCCAGCAACGTAAAAGAATAGAAGCGGCAATTTATGAGCGGTTTCAACTTTAATAGATTAATTTTTTATTACATTTGTGTTTATTCAATTTACAAATAATGGAAGATAATAGCGCTAATGAATCTAAGGTAAATAAATCTGTTGAAGTAGTCACAGAATTAGTAAAAGCTGTTCCTATATATCAGGATGTTGTTCAACCTGCTGCTAAAGAAATTGGAAAAGCTTTAGGTAATATTACTAAATTAGTAAATATAGCTTTATCCCCTGTTTCTGGTCTTGTGTGGGGTTACGATAAAATTGCTCTATGGTTAGAAAATAAATTGTCTGAAAAACTGCAAAACATACCTCAAGAAGATATAACAACACCTCCTATAAATATTGCTGGACCAATGATAGAAGCTATGCGTTTTACCGGAGAAAATGATAATCTAAGAGAAATGTTTGCCAATCTATTAGCCACGTCAATGAATAAAAACACAGCAGATAAAGTTCATCCTCGATTCCCATTTTAAATCCAAATTTTTTAATGATTAATTTTTATTTTTTATCTTTATGTCAGGATGTTAAGAGGAAACAGGCACTGCTGGGGAGCAACCTGTCAGCAATAAACATCCTGACGATATGCAGTAATGCTATTGGGGGAGATGGATTTTCTATCTCCCTTTTCAGTATTACTGATATTGTCTATATGGCTCGAAAAACCCAATCTTTAATCCTATAGTAAACAGACTTCCCACAGCAGACTTCCAATAGTTTGGGAGCTGCAAATCCCTGTATTAGTTTACATAGGCGAGAGTCACAGATTTTGCAAAGCAGACTTTAAAGCTGCACGAGGACGATAGTGTTATCTCTCATGTGAAAAGCTGTTTACATTATAGGATCGTATATTTTCAGACGACGCAGTTGACATATTCTTGTTTACGTTTAAGAACGAAAAAT
>NZ_GL891980.1:683796-716230 GCF_000213555.1 Dysgonomonas gadei ATCC BAA-286 | reverse complement strand
AACAATCTGTGTATTATTGGATTTTATACAATCAATGAGCTTTAAAGAAAATTTTTCAAAAACATCTATACTACGTACTTCATTGGCTTTAGATAAATTACTACGTGTTACGCTTTTTCCAAATCCAAGATGATAAAACTTTTTCTTATGCGCATCAAGTATCCCTATCAAATCCCGAAGGCTTTCCCGATTAGATAACTGACCAAAAATCAGAACTAAAAGGTGATTCCAACAAGTAAATGATTTTACATATTTATTGCCTTCGTATTTATCGACTAAACAATCAAAAGCTCTCTTGGGCAGAAATCTACATAATTGAGTAAAAACGTAATGTCCATTGTGCATTCCTACTATCATTTTGTTACTTCTAACAAAAATAGAGATTTGAAATGTACACGTAAAAAAAACGAATATTATTAATTGCATATCAAATAATTACATCGCTTGTTAATGTTTTTTAGTGGACACTAGTGTATTGCATACGCCCAGTTGTGATATTTTGTTATGCGGGCGTATGCAATACGCCCCTACAGGCCTTCGATAGAAGTTGAATAATTTGATGCGTTTGCCCTGTATGCAATACAGATAACCTTTATCTTTGAAAATAAAGTTGTAATTTTGTACCACTTCAACTCATTGCTGAAGCATCATAATATGAATTATAAGATAATAAAGCTAAAACCCAAGAAAGAAGAATCTCTGAGACGCTTTCACCCGTGGATATTTTCGGGAGCAGTACAGCAAAAAGATAATGACCTCACCGAAGGAGAGGTGGTTTCCGTATATACAGCCAGTAACGAATTTATTGCCGTAGGGCATTATCAGATCGGAAGCATTGAGGTACGCGTCCTGTCTTTCGAAGAAGAGGAGATCAATCCTGATTTCTGGAAAAAGCGATTGAACTCCGCTTTAGAACTAAGAAAGTCGATAGGGCTGCTGTCTGCAGATAATAATTCATACCGTCTTGTTCATGGCGAGGGTGATGGTCTTCCCGGGCTGATTATAGACATATATGCCGAAACAGCTGTCATACAGTCGCACTCTGTGGGTATGCACGAATCGCGGATGATGATTTGTGACGCGTTAAAGGCTGTAATGGGAACCACGTTGAAGAATATATACTATAAGTCAGAAACGACATTGCCATATAAAGCCAATCTGGGAGCGGAAAACGAATATCTGTTCGGCGGTAAGGATGTCGCCGAGATTGCTTCTGAAAACGGACTGAAGTTCTATCCCGACTGGGTAAAGGGGCAAAAGACCGGCTTCTTTGTCGATCAGCGCGATAACAGGGCATTACTGGAGCGTTATGCTAAAGACCGTTCGGTACTGAACATGTTCTGTTATACAGGCGGGTTCTCGTTCTATGCTATGCGTGGAAATGCAAAGGTGGTGCATTCAGTCGATAGTTCCTCCAAAGCGGTGATGCTGACGAACAAGAATGTGGAGATTAACTTCCCGGATGATAAGCGGCATGAGGCTTTTGCAGAAGATGCATTCAAATACCTCGGCAATATAAATAAAGGCGATTACGACCTGATAATACTCGATCCTCCAGCCTTTGCAAAACACCGTGGAGCGATCAAGAATGCATTGCAGGGATATAAACGCCTGAATGCCGTCGCCTTTGATAAAATAGCTCCGGGGGGAATTGTCTTTACCTTCTCCTGCTCGCAGGTAATAACTAAAGAGGCATTCCGTCTGGCTGTATTCAGTGCGGCAGCCATGTCCGGCAGGAAAGTGCGCATACTACACCAGTTGAGTCAGCCGGCCGACCATCCTATCAATATATATCATCCGGAAGGGGAATATCTCAAGGGATTGGTATTGTATGTGGAATAAATGATGAGAAGATAGTATTATAAATATAAAGGAGCCGGTTATTATACGGCTCCTTTATATTTATAATAATTGTTTCTGATTACCAGGCGAATAATGGATATTCTTTCATGATTGCATTTACCTTCTCACGAACAGCCTTTACTGTCTGCTCATTTTCAGGATTTGAAAGAACAGTATCTATCATTTCCACGATCTCAGCCATCAGCGGTTCTTTCGCTCCACGTGTAGTGATGGCAGGTGTACCGAAGCGAAGTCCCGAAGTAAGGAAAGGACTACGGCTATCGAACGGAACCATGTTCTTATTCGTTGTGATATCCGCTTCTACAAGCGCTTTTTCAGCCAGCTTACCGGTCAGCTCGGGGAATTTAGGACGAAGATCTATTAGCATAGAGTGATTATCCGTACCACCCGATACTACCTTATACCCCTTATCTATAAATGCCTGAGCCATAGCGGCTGCGTTTTTCTTTACCTGTGTCTGATATACTTTATATGAAGGGTCGAGTGCCTCTGCAAACGAAACGGCTTTAGCGGCAATCACATGTTCCAGCGGGCCACCCTGTATTCCCGGGAATACAGCCGAGTCGAGCAGTGCAGACATCATACGTACCTCGCCTTTAGGCGTTTTCTTACCCCATGGATTTTCAAAATCTTTACCCAGTAGAATTGCTCCGCCACGAGGCCCACGAAGGGTCTTGTGAGTGGTGGTAGTCACTATATGGGCATGAGGCAGCGGATTATTCAGTAATCCGGCGGCAACAAGCCCGGCAGGATGTGCCATATCTACCATAAAGATTGCACCTATTTCGTCAGCTATCTTACGGATTCGCGCATAGTCCCAGTCACGGGAATAAGCCGAAGCTCCGGCGATGATTACTTTTGGTTTTTCGGTACGGGCAACCTGCTCCATTTGTTCGTAGTCTACCTGTTCGGTATCCTGGCGCACATTGTATTCAAGTGCGTGGAACATTAGTCCGGAAAAGTTTACGGGTGAACCATGCGAAAGGTGACCTCCATGTGACAGGTTTAGTCCCAGGAACTTATCTCCGGCCTGCATACAGGCGAGGAAAACAGCAGCGTTAGCCTGTGCTCCCGAATGAGGCTGTACATTAGCCCATTCCGCGCCGAATATTTCTTTCAAACGGTCGATGGCCAGTTGTTCACTAAGGTCTACTATTTCACATCCCCCATAATATCTTTTCCCCGGATAGCCTTCTGCATATTTGTTGGTTAGGCATGAACCCATTGCCTCCATTACCTGTTGGCTGACAAAGTTTTCCGATGCGATTAATTCGATTCCTTTCAGTTGTCGTTGATACTCTCTTTCGATAATATCAAAAATGGCTGTGTCTCTTTTCATAAGCAAATGAAATTTTTATGAGGTGAAAAAATTAAGGTCGCAGACCTGTTTATATTTTTGTAAATGCGGGAATTACACCTGCAATTATTGTTTATAGTTTTTACGACCACAAAGGTAACACAAAAAACAATTAATAATTAAGAATGAAAAATTAATAATTAGCTTTTATCAATTAACAGAGACCATGTCTTATTACTTATTAATTCCAATCAGTAGTTAAAGTAATTATTGTAGTATAATATTGTTCTATTTTATCTAACGCGCCTATCGGCTTGTTTTTCATTTTGCCTTGATGCAAAACGAAACAAAAAATCAAGGCTGCATCCCTCCGGCGCCCCAAAACCGCAGCTCCGGTGGGGCAAAATAATACGGAATCATTTTTAGTTGGATTATCAGCCGTGTATAGCAGCTACCCTATTTTGCCCTACACCTCCGCTTTACGGATTGGGTACCCCGCCTGCGGAATGAGGCCGTTACCGCGATGCGGCGACAGGACAGAGGCTCTTCATGCTTTAGCTCCACGTGCGTCAGCCCTTGCGCATTAGTGACGCAGGCGGGGTACCCAATCCGTTGCAGACGGCGTAGAATCAAACGGGGCGATAGCCCGTTTGTTTGATTCAGCCGTCAAAATGGTTTTGGGTCGCCGAGGAGCGAAGCGCTAGCCTTTTGGTTCGTTTTGGGCAATGCCAAAATGAACATTTAAGCGGAACGAAGTGCAGCTGAAAAAAATAGAACATTAAATCTCAACTACTGATTCGCATTATTACTTAAAACTTACTACTTGTTAAAAAGTAACAAAGGTTACACCTTTTCACTCATTTGCTAATATGCTAATTTACCAATCTGCTAATTAATTTTTCAAAGAACTAATAGCTATCAGCTAAAGGCTATTCGCTCTTATTCTATAGATAAACTTATTGATAGATAATCACATTCTAGTCCGTATCTTTCGACATGGCGCTGGGAGCAATACCAAAGTGCTTCGTAAAACAACGGGTAAAATATTTCGGGTCATTAAAGCCTACTTCATAGGCTATCTCCGAAATGGTCTTATTGCCTTTATTTTTTAGGATCAGTTCTCTGGCTATGGATAGCCGGAAATCACGGATAAAGTGGCTCGGGGGTTGCCCCGTAAGCATTTGCATCTTTTTGTTAAGCAGGCTCTGACTTACACCCATATCATTAACAAAGTTGCTCACATCATATTCTGTATTTATATAATTCTCTTTTATGATTTCCATTGCTTTTTTGAGGAACTTTTCGTCGTTCGAGTCTTCTGTGATGTTCAGTTCCTCCACATTCATGTACAGGCTGAATTTTCGTTGATATAGTTTGCGGATTTCCAGGATATTATTGATTCTTGTAAGTAGCAGTTCTTCATCGAAGGGTTTGGTAAGGAACTCGTCCGCGCCCATTTTATAGCTGCCGATTTGCGTTTCGATCGACGTCTTTGCTGTTAACATCAAAAATGGTATATGGGAAGTAGACATGTCCGATTTAACCTTCTGAGATAATTCGAGCCCGTCCATAACAGGCATCATCAGATCGCTGATGATGAAATCGATCGCTGTTGCTTTCAATACCTTTAAAGCTTCCTCTCCGTTTTCAGCCTCCGCCACTTTATAATAATCGGATAATATAGAACAGATATATTTACGCATATCCATATTATCCTCTACAACAAGTATTGTCAATCGTTGTTCTTTTTGCTCTGTTGCAGGAGTATATTCTCTGCTGTCGGCTACGGGAGGAATATAATTTTCCGTGAATGACTGTTGCTCAGAAGCAGATGCGGCAATGAGAGGTAACAATATCCGGAACGAGGCACCCTTTGTATGATTGTTTCTGGCTGCAATGCTGCCTTCGAGCAAGTTGACTATGTTTTTGCACAGATAGAGCCCGATACCTGTGCCACTTTGTCCGTAGACAGGGTATTTGGCGCGTGTGTCCGACTGGTAGAAGCGGTTGAAGATACGGTTGAGGTCTTCATCCTTAATGCCTATGCCCGAATCTCGTACGCAGATATACAATTTATCCTCTCTGTTACTTCCCGTGATGGTACTTACATACAGAGTTACACTTCCCCCATCGGGTGTAAATTTGATGGAATTGGCCAGCAGATTGGTTATCAGCTTTCGTATAGCCTCTTCGTCAAACATTATGCGGGGATGTGGCATCCTGTATACCCTTCTTATCTTTATACTTCGCTCATTTGCAAATGATTCGAACGGTATCAGGAGTTCATCCAGAAAATTGATGAGATTCCCCGCCGTCGGATTTACACTCATACTGTCCGATTCTACTTTCCTGAAGTCCATCAGTTGATTAACCAGTGACAGGAGATGTTTCGAGTTGCGGGACACATACTGTAATTGCTCTACTACCTTAGGGTTGGTACTCAGTTTCAAGGCTCTTTCTATAGGTCCTATAATAAGGGTAATAGGAGTGCGGAATTCATGAGTGATATTTGTAAAGAAAGACATTCTGTCGTCCATTGCTTCCTGCACTTTTTTCGACATTCCTATCAATTGTTTCCGTTGATAAGAAATCTTTTCATTCTGGTCTACAAGAATGGTATTTTGCAATTTTAGCTCTACCGCCTGTTCTTCCAGCAGTTTTTTCTGTTCTTCGAGTGCATGTGTCCGTTCCTCTACCTTTTTGTGTAATATTTCGCGTTGTTTCTTTAATGAATTTATACGCCATTTATATAATTGGATACCCAATACCAGCAGTAATATAATACATAAACTGATAAACCATATGGTCTTATAGAAAAACGGATGTATTTCTATTTCCAGCTCTGTTATGTTTTCAGACCAGTCCGAGGCTTTGGTCATGCACCTTACCTGAAGCCGGTAAGTGCCGGGACTGAGATTTGTATAACTTACAAAGCGGCGGTTAGAAGGTACGTCTATCCATTTATCGTCAAATCCTAAAAGCCTGTATGAATAGGCAACTGTCGATGGATTGTCATAATCGAGAGCCGAGAATTCGATAGAGAAAGATTTATCCTGTTCATGCAGATCAAGTTTTTTTGCATAGCTGATATCCTCTTTTATGTAATTGCCGCTATTGTACCACACAGTCTGATTTAGTATTTGCAGTTTGGTAAATGTTACCCCTCTCTGCTCTTTCGATGCATACCGGGAATTCCCTTGCAGCTCTGTGAGCCCTGTCATACTCCCGAAATACAGGTTCTTGCTGACAGGTGATTTGAAAGAAGCATTCCAGTAAAACTGATGATTGGCAAGTCCGTCGTCTTTGGTATAGTTTACAAATCTTTCAGTCTGTGGATTGAATGATGACATGCCCCGTCCCGTACTTATCCAGAGCAGTCCCTGCTCGTCTTCCAGTATCCCGAATACGGCATTGTTAACCAGACCTTGTACCATCGTATATGTACGGGAAATATACTTGCCATTTATTTCCTCTATCTTGCATATTCCATATCCGTTACTGCCTACCCATATTGTATTGTCGTGTGCCTGAAAGATGCATGTGATGTTTTTCAGAAACAGTTTATTGACTTCCTGTTCATTCAGAGAAACAAATCGTGCTGCGAATTTTTTGGTACGCTCATCATATGCATTGAGGTCTACCTGTATCAAACCTTCAGAGCAACCCAGCCAGAGCCTGTTCTTTTTGTCTATGGCGCTTCCCAGTGTACCCCATATGTTTTGGTTCATATTGTCGGGTAAAGGGATTTCGAGGCTGTTGTTATGTATATCGTACCAATAGACTGCCCTGTTGGTTCCTATCCACATACCATTATTCACCGGGTCGTACTTGAGGATTCCAATAAAACTGGAATTGGGATTTATATATTTATAGGAAATGGCAGGGAGTTTACTTTCATTCAGTATGCTTATTGCTCCACCCCATGTGCCTATCCATAAATTTCCGTCATTATCTTCTTCCAGTACACTTACACTATTATGACTGAGTAATCCCGGACCGGCCATATAATGAGTAAAGGAAGACTCCCCTTTTTTCATCAGGTTCAGTCCGCCTTCCACACTTCCTACCCATAAGTTGCCATTACGTGTTTCCAGAATGGCATTGACAGGGTTAGGTGATATACTGCCCTTGTCGGAATTACTATGGATATAATTTTTTACGGCCAATTTGCGTAAAGTCATTTTATTGATACCTCCCGATTCGGTCCCTATCCAGAGATTATCGCCATCAGCCAGCAAACAATTTATAAAGTCACTGCTCAGCGATTCCTCTTCACTATTGTGAGTGATATGTTCGAATCCGTCAGTAACGGGATTGTAAATGTTTAATCCCCGTAACGTTCCCGCTATGATAGACCCGTTTACAATATTTAGGTCTGTAACCATATTCTGGGAAATGGAATATTGGTTCAGAGGATTGTGTAGGTAATGTACCGGAGGCTGATTTATATCATTGTATCTGAACAGTCCGTCTTCTGTGGCCATCCATATTGCGTTATCTTTTTTCAGAATATTCGAGATAAAGAGATTCGATGATATGCTGAAATGTGTTGAGACGAGTTGTAAATTGAGCTTTCCACTTTGTCCTTCCGTTATTTTATAGACAGCCCCGTCGTTTCCGGCCCATATTTCATTGTCTATTTCACTGATGCATGTAAACCTGTAAGGAGAGCCTTTTTGCACGGTTGTATATATGCGCTGTATATTGCCTTTGGTATCGAATTCCAGTTTATACATGTTTTCTGTCGAAACCACCCAGATACTGCCTTTCCTGTCTTTAAATATTGTAATAGCCGGGGTATCTGATACAGTACCGAATAAATTATCTGTATGCGAAATAGTCGACTTCTTCATGGTTTTGAGATCTATGATGTCTATACCATTATTAGATGTTGTCCACAATCGGTTGAAATTGTCTTCCACGACCTTCCGTATAAAATTACTCTTAAGAAAGAGAGGTGAACTGTTTACATTGAAATTTATAAATTCATAACCATCGTATCGTGACAAGCCTCCTCCCTGAGTAGCTACCCAGATAAATCCGTGACTGTCCTTGAATATGTCATCTACAAAATTTACAGGAAGTCCTTCATCTATGCTGATGGTACTGAATATATATTTTGATGAAATATTATTTTGCCCTGTCGCCTTTGGTATAGACAATAGAGATATAATGATACTGCTTATTATTATAAGTGTATTTTTCATGTAAACTGATTTTGGTTGAGTAAAGTTAGTAATAAAAAATTAAAAATGTATTTTTTACACTTAAATACTAGTTTGTCCACCTTTTATATTTATTTGTCCACCATTCTAAGGCTTTCACATGCATATATTTGTCAAAGAAATAAAAAAAGAACAATCAAAAGTTAACCTGATTCCAACCAAAGAATCTTGCTTTTTTGAGAAATAAAGTATTAAAAACCATGAAAATATTGAAACTTATCTTTCTTTTTTGTATTGCCGTATCTAATATACATGGTTCGGTGCAGGATACGATTTTCCGTATAACAGGCAACCCTGTTTTTACACATAAATATACAGCCGATCCTGCAGCATTGGTACACAACGACAGGCTATACATATATGCGGGTCATGACGAATGTCCCCCTCCCCATAATCATTATACACTGAACGAGTGGCTTGTATTCTCGTCGGATGATATGATAAACTGGACAGAGCATGCAGTTCCGCTACGGGCAAAAGATTTTGCATGGGCAAAGGGTGAAGCATGGGCTTCACAGGTTATCGAACGTGATGGTAAATTCTATTGGTATGTAACTGTAGAGCATGGAACTATACCCGGTAAGTCTATAGGTGTGGCGGTCGCTGACAATCCGCTCGGGCCGTTTAAGGACGCCAGAGGTTCAGCGCTGATAACTAACGATATGACTACAGCCTACACTTCGATAGGATGGGATGATATAGATCCTACGGTATGGATAGATGATGATGGCCAGGCATATTTGTTCTGGGGAAATACGCAATGCTACTATGCAAAACTGAAGGAAAATATGATTGAACTGGATAGTCCGGTAATGACAGTCGATTTGCCAAACTTTACAGAAGCGCCATGGATACACAAATATAATGGATGGTATTACCTGTCATACGCACAGTATTTCCCCGAAAAACTGGGATATGCTATGAGCAGAAGTATAAACGGGCCTTGGGAATACAAAGGCATACTGAATGAGATCGCAGGCAATTCC
Source organism: Dysgonomonas gadei ATCC BAA-286 (assembly GCF_000213555.1). Lineage (GTDB taxonomy): Bacteria > Bacteroidota > Bacteroidia > Bacteroidales > Dysgonomonadaceae > Dysgonomonas > Dysgonomonas gadei. The sequence goes on along the minus strand of NZ_GL891980.1, from coordinate 706,859 downwards.
AATACCAATCATCAGGCAATAGTCGAATTCAAAGGGCAGTGGTATTTCATATATCACAATGGTGCAATACCGACACAAGGAGGGAGTTTCCGCCGTTCGGTCTGTATCGACCGCCTGCATTATAATGAAGACAATACTATAAAACGGATACAAATGACATCAGAAGGGGTTTTAGGCGTTAAATAAGGTAGTGAGGATAAAGCCTGTATGGGCTTGTCCTCACTTTTGGATACCTCTCCTTTCTAAAAGACTAATAATTCACAACTTATAACTTATCATGAAAAAAAATCTACTGTTTTATTTATCTCTTTTTGTTTGCATAACGGTATTCTCACAGCAAAAGGCGGAGATAGTCGTTAAATCGAACGCCGGAAAATACAAGATCGACAAACATATATACGGTCATTTTTCCGAGCACCTTGGACGTTGCATCTATGACGGGCTCTGGGTAGGGGAAGATTCTCATATCCCTAATGTAAATGGTGTACGCAAGGATATTATCGATGCGTTAAAACATATTAAAATACCGAATCTTCGTTGGCCGGGCGGCTGCTTTGCCGATGAGTATCACTGGATGGACGGAATAGGTGCAAGAGCAGACCGTCCTAAAATGGTAAATACTCACTGGGGTGGGGTAGTAGAAGACAATAGTTTTGGTACGCACGAATTCCTTAATCTTTGTGAAGCACTGGGAACAGAACCATATATCTGTGGGAATATGGGAAGCGGCACAGTAGAAGAAATGTCTAAATGGGTGGAATACATCACTTTTGACGGGGAAAGCCCGATGTCGAACCTTCGTAAGAAGAACGGACGCGAAAAACCGTGGAAAGTAACCCTGTGGGGCGTTGGTAATGAGAATTGGGGCTGCGGAGGAAACATGACTCCGGAAGGCTATGCCGAAAATTACCGCCGTTATGCTACTTATTGCCGCAACTACGGAGAAAACAGACTGTACAAAGTTGCCGGAGGCCCTAACGTAGACGATTACCGCTGGATGGAAGTGATGATGAAAAACATACCGCATCACATGATGTCGGGTGTATCTGTTCACAATTATACATTTACTTACAAGTGGGAAGATAAAGGAAACGCGCTGGGCTTCAATGAAGATGAGTATTTTTCATTACTGGAACATGGTATGCGTATGGATGAGATAGTGACAAAACATGCCGCCATAATGGATAAATACGATCCTGAAAAGAAAATAGCCATGATAGTAGACGAATGGGGTGCATGGTATAATGTGGAGCCGGGAACCAATCCGGGATTCCTGTATCAGCAAAATACCCTGCGCGATGCTTTACTGGCGGGAACTATCCTGAATATTTTCCATAAACATGCTGACAGGGTGCGTATCGCTAATATTGCGCAATTGGTCAATGTGCTACAGGCCTTGTTTCTTACAGAAGGTGACAAAATGCTGCTGACTCCTACCTATCATGTGTTTGATATGTACAAAGTGCATCAGGATGCAACCATGCTGCCGCTCGATATTATAAGTCCTTCATACAGTCGTCTGGGTAAGGAAATCAATTCGGTATCGGCTTCGGCATCGAAAGATAGCGACGGAAAAATACATGTGTCAATTGTGAATATCGATCCTAGCCAATCGGTGGATATAACATGTACTATTAAAGACCTGAAAAACGGCCGTTTCGTTTCCGGTAATATAATTACTGCACCCAAAACAGATTCTCACAATACATTCGAAAAGCCAAACGAAGTAGAGTTGAAGGATTTTAAAGATGCAGCAGTGAAAAATGATGTATTAACGGTGAAAATCCCGGCTAAGTCAGTAGTAACTATAGAATTGAATTAACTCACAAACTTGCGGTTAAATTAACTATGAAAACAATTTTCAATATCCTGTTTTTAGGATGCTGTACTTTTCTTGTATCCTGTACTCAGAAGCCGTTTGAGCCGAAAGCCAACGTAAATCCGTGGGCTGACGATTATTCGGGCATTTCTGAAATGAAGGATTATAAGCAATGGGGTACCTACAATGTACACGATCCGTCGTGCCTGCTGATAGGGGATACATATTATATGTATTCTACCGACGCTATTTATAAAGAAGACAGCGCGGCTATGAAGAAAGATAATCTGCCTTTTGGATATATACAGGTCCGTAAATCGAAAGACCTTGTTAACTGGGAATTTTCCGGATGGGCCTTTAAGGAAATTCCACAGGAAGCCAAAGACTGGGTTTTGGATAATAACAATGGTAAAGGCGCAACCAATATATGGGCACCCTACATTGTAGAATATAAAGGGAAATACCGCTTGTATTACAGCGTTTCAGCTTTTGCCAAACAGGTGTCTTATATCGGTATGGCTGAATCCGCATCGCCCGAAGGCCCCTGGGAGCTAAAAGGCTGTGTGGTGAAAACGAAGACTGGTGATGTAATGAACGCTATCGACCCTAGTATTGTAACCAATCCGGACAACGGAGAACAATGGATGCATTACGGCTCTTATTTCGGCGGGCTGCACTGCGTGCAACTGAATCCCGAAACAGGACTTACGCTTAATGACGGGGATCAGGGACATCTTACTGCCCGCCGTTTCGACGGTAAGAAAAACAATATAGAAGCACCTGAAATAATCTATAACCCCGGGCTGAAGAAATACTTTCTGTTTGTCTCCTATGACCCGTTAATGACAACTTATAACGTGCGTGTAGGCCGCTCCGACAAGCCCGAAGGCCCTTTCACAGATTTCTTCGGAGTTGATATGCGCGAAGAGGCGGATAACTTTCCTATTCTGACTTATCCTTATCAGTTCCGCAACCACATTGGCTGGGCCGGTACAGCCCATTGCTGTGTATTCGCAGACAAAGACGGTAAGTACTATATGGCTCATCAGGCACGCTTGCGCCCCGAAAATCATATGATGGATCTGCATGTGAGAGACATGTACTGGACTGCCGACGGCTGGCCGGTAGTATCTCCGGAAAGATATGCAGCTACCCCGCAGCAGCAGATAAATGAGAGTGATCTTATGGGTGATTGGGAAATAATAGTTATCCACGGTGATGCTCCTGACAGGGATTTGTTTGCCGGACAGATATTATGGGGTGAAAACCATCTGAGAGATAATGAAGAGAATAAATCGGATGTAATCACTTTAAACAAAGATATGTCGCTGAGTGGTAATCTATCCGGCAGATGGTCGTTTGATAAAGCGAATGTTCTGAAACTGGATATTTCTGGAGAGGTATGCAATGTACAGGTATTTATGGGACAGGACTGGGAAAACCAGGCTCAGACTATTTTGTTTACGGGACTCAATTCCAAAGGATATTCCATTTGGGGAAAAAGAGTAAAATAATAAATGAAAATTAGAAAAATAATCTTATGCCTTTGTGACTCTAAATCTATTGAAAAACAGTAATATACTGTGTTAACCGAAATGTTTTTCTGAGCAGTGTATACTGCACAAAAAAGAATTATTAATCATTAATCTAAGTTATATGCAAAAAGTTAAAAAATGGGCGCCATTGATCATGGCAGCATTTACAATCCTTTTGTGTGCTTCATGTCAGGACTGGGGTGAAACAGATCCCCCTTCAGGCAATCAGGTTTATCCTAAACTGGAAAAGATAGTTACTTATTCCTTCGAGGAGGAAATCGACCCTGCAATTATCCAACTCTATGCCTATAGTGATGGCAATACCCCCACACTGGTAAATGATGAAGAACGCAAAAGTAGTGTGCTCCATTTGAATGGTGGATATGCACATATCGATAATCCGCTCAATAGCGTGAAAGCTCAAAATGGAGTTTCACTCACATTCTGGATGAAACAAGTAGTTCAAACAGGAGAAAACTCCGAACAGGATTTGGATGGGGCACTATTCTCTTTCCAAAACGAGAATGGCACTCAGAAATTCTTCTTCACAGCTAATGGCTGGCTGAGTTATGATGGTATTGACGGAAAATACGAGGACAACAACCCTTCAGGCTATAAAACCGGATTGCTTACAGCCGGTGAATGGCATTATGTGGCAATGACAATCCGGGACAACGGATATGTTATATATGTCGACGGACAGAAGAAAATAGATAAGGAAGTCACCGGATTTGATTTTTCAAAGATTGTTCAGTTCATGGCTTCCGTACCTTCTTTATATCTGGGTTATGGCTCAGGCAGTGAAACGAAGGAATGGATGCTTGACGATCTCACTATCTACCGTAATCAGATTACCGACAGTCAGATAAAAGTACCGGGAACAGGCGGTGAAGAGGAAGAAAATAATTACATCATTGTAGGTAACGAAGATATGTCTACCCCTTGGTGGTCGGCTTTCTCCGATCTTGTAACAATGCAGGGTGACCAGACTATGCATTTCGGTTTCTATAACTACACCAGTGGTACTGATAACTGGAAGAACTGGTTGGTGGTTCTCACCAATGGAAAGAATAGAGATGAAGCCGGTTATGCGGAATATTTCGTATTGCGTGCCGATGCTTACGGATGGGGAGACAGCAATTATATAGGAGGGAATATATCACATAACTTTAATTTTGACGATGGTAGCTTTGTCAATGATATGAAAGGCGCTTATGTAGATCTGACTATCAAACGTACAGGCAACCGAATAGATATTAAGGCTGTAGTTACCTCAATCGCAGGTACAGTATATAATTATACCTTCTTCTATGAGGGAAGTCTTGCTGATAATATCGGTGCATTCCTGACCTGTGAAGGCTCATATCTGGCAATCGATCCGGAAACGGTATATGTAGGCCAGCAATATGCACCGGATACCTATCTGGTTGGTCCGGCAGATCTAAGTGCGGGCTGGTGGTCGTATTTCTCAAATTTCTCCTTGATTAAAACAAATCCTTTTGTTTATACATTCATTAATAACACCAGTGGTGCCGCAAACTGGAACAACTGGCTACTGGTTGTTACCAATGGTAAAGACAGAGGTGAATCCGGTTATGCGGAATATTTCGTATTACGAGCCGATGCTTTCGGATGGGGGCCTGAAGGCTCTAACTACAATGCCGCGAATATATCTGCAAGTTATGATTGGGATAGTTTTGCCACGCAAATGAAAGGAGCATATTGTATGATAATACTGAGACGCAGTGGAGACCGTCTGGATATGACAGCTAAGGTAACCACGGCTGATGGCGTGAAACTGGGTGACTACACATTCTTCTATGAGGGAATTACCACTACCGATGTAGGAGCATTTCTTACTGTAGAGGGAGCCAGTCTGAATATGCGTACGGTAGGATACTATCCGTTCTTGAATGCTACCGAATAATAAATCAATAAAATGTTATATATGAAAAATAAACGAACAAATGGAAAAGCACCGTGGAGCAATTTGCTCCTGCGGTTGCTGCCAATAGTTGTTTTGATGCTGGTTGGACAAAACGCATGGGCGCAATCCAGACAGGTGACAGGTATCGTAAAAGATATTACCGGAGAGACCGTTATCGGGGCCAGTGTCGTTGAAAAAGGGACTACCAACGGTACTATTACAGATGACGATGGTGGCTTCAGATTGACAGTCAGCAATGACAACGCTATATTGGTGTTTTCATTCATAGGCTTTCAGCCACAGGAAATAAGCGTGAAAGGAAAGACTATAATAAATGTGACAATGAGAGAAGACTCCGAATTGTTGAGTGAAGTAGTCGTAGTCGGCTATGGCGCACAGAAAAAGGAGAGTGTTATAGGAGCTATTTCGCAGTTAAATACTAAAGACATACTACAATCGCCGGCAGCCAACGTATCACAAGCTATTGCCGGTAAGATTAGCGGTGTTGTCACATCTCAGACTTCAGGTGCACCGGGTGCAGATGATACACAGATCTATATACGTGGACGTGCTACCTTTGCGGGTGATGCTCAGCCACTTATCCTTGTTGATGGTATCGAACGTCCGTTCTCACAGATTGCGCCGGACGATATCGAAACTATTTCCGTATTGAAAGATGCTTCTGCCACAGCAGTATATGGTGTGCGTGGCGCAAATGGTGTCATGCTGATCACCACCAAGAGAGGCAAGGAACAAAAACCGGAAGTAAGCCTGACAGCTAATTGGCAGATACAAAGCCCTACACGCAAAAATACTTATCTGAACTCTTATGAGTCGGTGACATTGCTCGAAGAAGCATTGGCGAATGATGGGTTACCTTCCCAGTTTTCTGCCAGTGATATTGAGATGTATCGTAAATCGAGTGCGGGTCAATTGAGCGGATTAGACGCTATGCTCTATCCAAATGTGGATTGGTATGATGAAGTATTGAAAAGTACAGCTCCTGCACAGCGTTACAATGTAAGTGTACGTGGGGGGACCAAACGCATGCGTTACTACGCCTCAGGTGAATTTTATGATCAGTCATCTTTGGTTAAGAACTTAAGTAACAATGTATATGGTAACAGTTCAAGTCCTCATTATCGCCGTTACTCTTTCCGGGCCAATACCGACTTCTTCCTGACTAAGGATTTAACTTTCTCCGTAAACTTCGGTACCCGTTTCGAGGAACGTAAAGGTTCCAATACCGAAGAACGAAATGATTACAGCGAGACATTCTATGAACTGAATCATACTCCGGGCTGGCTTTTCCCTGTATCTTATACGGTACAGAACGGAGAAGAAGCAAAAACCCTTTATGGAGGAAGTTCACAGTACCAGAACAACATCGTAGCCGCATTGGCCGAAGGTGGTTACTACCGTGCGGTAAATACCATCAATGAAACCAATTTTATCGTAGACTATAAACTGGGATGGCTGACCGAAGGATTAAGTGCCAAAGCAATGCTTTCGTTTGACTATGAAAACTATCATACCAATCTTTATTCAGCAGGCTTTGCTACTTACGAATTGAATGATCGTGACAACTATACATCTATCGATGCGTATAATCAGTTTAATAAAGATACCGAATTGGCATTTATAGAGGAAGGGAGTTTGAGAGATTCGCAAAAATTTAAGTCTATCTATAAACTCTATATGGAGGCTCAGGTGAATTATGCCCGCAAGTTCGGCAAGCATGATGTAACTGCCATGATGTTGTATATGCAGAATGACTATCGTTATAAATCGGATCTGGCGCAGCGTTACCAGGGTTTGGTAGGGCGTGTTACATACGGTTATGACGACCGTTATCTTGCCGAGTTCAATGCCGGATACAACGGTTCCGAAAACTTTATGCGAGGCAAACGCTTTGGCTTTTTCCCTTCATTCTCATTGGGATGGCGTATTGCTAACGAAGAGTTTATGAAGGGTACCGAAAACTGGTTGGATAACCTGAAGCTTCGTGCTTCTTACGGGCAGGTAGGTAACGATATATATCAGATCAACGGTGTAAGGCAGCGTTTCTTATATGAACAAAAATGGTCGCAGATAGCGAATGACTATTACTTAGGAACCACAGGAAAGAGTGGTATCTATGAAGCTCAGTATCCTAATTATGGAGTTACATGGGAACGCGCTCATAAATATAATCTTGGACTTGAGTTCGGCTTGTTTGGTAGCCGACTCAACGGTAATATCGATGTTTTCTATGAAAAACGTAACGATATATTGACTGAATACCTTACCCGCCCGCAGTGGGTAGGTGTTGCCATGGCAGCAGGGAATCTGGGCAAGACAAAAAATAGCGGTTACGAAATAGAGTTGAAATACAATGACCGTATAGGTAAAGACCTTCATTATTCTGTTGGCCTGACGTACTCTCATGCCCGCAACGAAATTCTGGATATGGACGAGCCTGAATTGAAAACCGAATATCGTAAGCGTGAAGGTCACCCTATCAACCAATACTTTGGACTGATGTGTGACGGATTCGTTACACAAGCCGACATTGACAGTGGCGACCTTCCGGTTTCTACTTTCGGCGATGTACAGGTGGGTGATCTCAAATACCGTGATATGAATGGAGACGGCTTTATTGACGAGAGGGACGAGACCTTTATAGGCAGAAGCGATATCCCTGAAAATATATATGCGCTGACACTAGGACTCAACTGGAAAAACTGGGGATTCAGTGTGATGTTCCAGGGGGTTGATAATGTGAGCCGTTATTATGATGCAGAAGCGATGTTTGCTTTTGTAAACGGAGGAAAGGTGAAGGAGCATCATCTCGATCGCTGGAATCCGTCACAAAGTGAAGCTTATAATCTCGCAAATGCCAAATATCCATTGTTGCACTATAATAACTATGGCGATCATAATCAGCGTCAAAACTCATTCTTCTTGAAAAACGGAGCTTTTGTCCGTTTGAAAAATATAGAGTTAAGTTATACTTTGCCAACCAACTGGGCAGGCAAAGTAGGAATGAGTGACTGTCGGCTGTTTATTAATGCTAACAACCTGATAACCTGGGATGATCTGGATGGCTTGACAGATCCTGAAAGTAATGGATCTAACCGTTACCCGATTATGAAGACTCTGAATTTTGGTGTAAATATTAAATTCTGATAGAACATGAAGAAAACAATTATATATAGCTTATTTGCTGTCTGTATCGCTACTTTCACACTGACTTCATGCGAAGACGCTTTCGGTAATTTTCTGGACAAACAGCCCAGTAATGAACTAACCGAAGAAGAAGTGTTTAGCGACTGGAACCTGATGGTGGAATTCCACTATGATACTTATAATTTTTTACGCCATGGAGCTAGCCGTATAAAAGATTCCTGGTTAGATTCGGCTACGGATTTGGCCGAGACCAGTTATTCTACAGGTGGGGTGAGAACTACTTTTAATATCGGAAACTATTATGGTTCGGCAGGCGAAGCGGAACTTACTGCTACATGGGAGCATCATTATCGTGCTATCCGTAAATGTAACATGATCATTACCCGTATAGAGAGTGTACCAAAAGAGCCTTCTCTGAGCGATACGAAATACAAGGAGGATAAATTGCATTATACATCGGAAGCCCGTTTCCTGCGCGCCTATTTTTATTGGGAACTATTCCTGCGTTATGGGGCAATTCCGATTGTGACCGAAGTTCTCGATCCGAATGGCGACTTGCTGAGTAATTATATTAATCGCCCGACAGTGAAGGAGTACGTCGTAGATTTTATCCTGAAAGAATTGAAAGAATGCGAAGCCGGATTGCTGACATATGACAGCGCTTGGGATTCGAGTCAGGCCGGACGCATCGGCCAGCCTATGGCACGGGCCCTGTATTCACGCATAATGCTTTATATGGCTAGTCCGCGTTTCAGCGCCGAATCTGGTATCACATGGCAGCAGGCCGCTGATGCAGCAAAAAGTTTTATTGATGATTACGGCGCAAATTTCAGCCTGTTTACGACTACGGATGCCGATGGGAATGCTTTGGGTGTAGAGTCATATACTAATGCATTGTTGAGGACTGCGTATTCCGGAAATAATAAGGAAGTGATTTTTTATCGCAATGATGTAGTTATAAATTGGGATGCAATAAAGAATGATACTCCTGTAGGCGAAGGTGGTAACGGAGGGCTTTGTCCGTCGCAAAATTTAGTGGATATGTACGATATGGCAGATGGTTCTTCACCATTTGCTCAGTACGATCTTACCGGTGCTCCGGTATATAGTAACAATACTCCGGCTGTAAATGCCGCTAGTGGATACAATGATACCAAACCTTGGACAAACCGTGATCCGCGTCTGGCTGCAACTATTCTCTACAATGGAGTAAAATGGGGTAATGGCAATATCAACGTAGTATCAGGTCAGAGGGACAACCCTATAGGTAATACCAATGCAACTCCGACAGGCTACTATGTGCGCAAGTATATTCCTGAAACTATTCTGAGTGCAGAACATTCTCAGAGCGCTTACCGCTTGTGGACTATCATGCGTTACGCGGAAATCCTGCTCAACTATGCAGAAGCATTGAACGAGGCGCAAGGCCCCGGTACGGAAGTGTATAATATGCTGGATAAGATACGTCACCGCGCGGGTATCAGTGGAAAGATAGCAGACCGTAGCGATTTGACGTCTTCTAAAGACAATATGCGTAACTTCATTCATAAGGAACGTACTGTGGAACTTGCTTTCGAAGAACATCGCGCATGGGATGTCCGTCGCTGGAATGTTGCTGTAGAAGCACTATCGCGTCCTATCTATGGCGTAAATGTAAGTGCAGACGGAACTATTACGCGTAAGGTGGCTCAGAGCCGGGTGTTTGAGAACAAGATGTATCTCTATCCTATACCGGAAGGGGAAGTTTGGAAAACAGGCATTGAAAATAATCCGGGTTGGTAATCCTTAAACTGAATACATATGTATACAAGCATGAATAATATAAAAAACAAGTTGGCAGGAATAACTAAATTCCTGTTGATGGGAGTCCTCATATTCGTAACCTGCAACATTTGGGCACAAGAAGAACAGGAGTTGAGAGGCCGTATCGTGGATTCCGAAGGCAAACCTATTGCCGGAGCTGTGGTAAATGTGGCGGAGCAGAGCCGCATAGCACTTTCCGATGAAGATGGGTATTTCAGTCTGAAGAATGTAAAACTGGACGACGAGTTGTGTGTTAGCAGTGTCGGTTATAAAAATGCTACCGGTACAGCCGAATTTAGCGGTGCTTTCCAGATCGTGATGGAACCTGATTTAGATGAATATTTACATACTATGCCGGTTCCTTTCGGACGCAAGCCGAAGAAATTTATGACAGAAGCCACCTCGGTAGTGACCGGAGAAGAGTTACAGAAGCACCCTATTTCAGTACTTCAGAATGCTTTTACTTCTACTCTTTCCGGAGTGCAAACCTACGAATGGTCCAGTGAGCCGGGATGGACAGAAACCACTATGTATGTCCGTGGTTTGCGTACGATGAATAAGAATGCCCGCAGTCCGCTGGTAATTGTAGATAATGTGGAACGTGACCTTTCGTTTCTGGATGCATTTCCTATCGAGAATATCACTGTCCTGAAAGATGCGGCAGCGACTGCCATTTACGGTATGCGTGGAGCTAATGGTGTGATTATGGTGACTACCAAACGTGGTGCTGCCGGAAAAACAAAGATCGACTTTACACAGGAAATAGGATTTCAGATGCTGAGCAACAAATTTGAAACTCAGAATTCTTATAATATGGCACTTACCCGCAATCAGGTGAGATATCTCGACGGCCTTGACCCTATGTATACAGATGCTCAGGTAGAGATGTATCGCCGTGTATCATCAGGTGAAAAGCTGACAGGTGTCGACCAGTACAAGTATTTCAATACAAACTGGTTTGAAGAACTGTATCGTGAAACAGCCCCGTTGTATAAGACCAATATGCAGATCAGTGGTGGTAATGCCCGTGCGCGTTACTATGTATCATTCTCTTACCTTCGTCAGGAGGGAATGTGGAATGACAAGTGGACGAATTATAACGAAGGTTACAATACGTCTCATACATTGAACCGTTATAACCTCCGTTCGAATCTGGACATAGATGTGAATAAGTATTTGAACGTATCATTGGATTTAGGGGGACGTATCGATAATATTACGCAACCGACAACAGGTGTATTCAGCCTGGTGACTTTCGGTGCGGTGGAAGCCAATCCGATGGAGCCGGTATATACTCCGGGCGGGCAGATATATTCATCAAATACGGCTAATAATCCGGCACGTTTGCTGGCCTCATCTGGTCAGGAAAAGAATCGCCGTCGCAACCTGTATTCGACAGTGAATGTGACAGGCGACCTGGGAGAATTGGTTCCCGGCCTGAAAGCAAATGCAATGGTGAGTTTCGATGCTTACGATGTGTTTGAATCTACACAGACCAATAGTATCAACTCTTATTACTACGATTATTCAAATCCTTTGGTTACTGACCCGTCAGAGTTTAAATTGTCGCAAATGACCTCTTACTCGGCTTTGTCGGACCCAACGGCTAATGAACGTGGCAACTATTACAATCTCAATTTCAATGCAGGGTTCTCTTACGATAAGACTTTTGGTAAACACAATGTCGGAGCCCGGGCATTCTTCCGTACCTATCAGAATGCAGTGAACCGGATAGAGAGTACCAACTATGCCAATCAGTCTTCCAACCGTTTCATGTCGTACAACGGACAGGCTACTTATGTATACGACAGCAGGTATATTTTCTCAGGTAACCTTTCCCATATGGGTTGTGACAATTTTGCTCCTGACGACCGTTGGGGTACTTTCTGGGGAACATCCATCGGTTGGGTAGCCTCGGAAGAATCATGGCTGAAAAACAAGAATATTAATTTACTCAAACTTCGTGCGTCATATGGTACATCCGGCCAGTCCACTACAGGAGCCAACCGTTATCCATATCAGAGCACTTATGGTTCAGGTACAGGTTATAACTTTGGTACTTCCAGTTCTAGCATCAGTGGTATTTATGAGAGTCTGGCAGGCAGTAATAACAACAAGTGGGAACTTTCAGAAATGCTAAATGTGGGCTTAGACTTCGATTTCTGGAATAAAAAACTCTACGGGTCGTTTGATGCATTCAAAGAGTGGCGTTCGAATATACTGATAGACCGTTCTACTATTCCTAGTATAGTGGGTGTGGCAGTGGCTCAGGACTCTTACGGAAAAGTTGAATCCAAAGGGCTGGAATTATCCCTCGGCCATCGTGGTAATATAGGTAAGGTGAATTACTTTATCGAAGGTATGCTGTCTTACAATACCAATAAAATTACCGAAATGGATGAAACAGAGCCGAATGTGCCTTGGCAGCGAAAAACAGGTGACCGTATCCGTGATTATACTTCAGTTGCCGAACTTTACGAAATACCGTTTAATAACAGTGTCGGAGGCTGGAATATTTACAAATTTGAGGGTTGGGCAAGCGATCCGAACCTGATTGCCTCCAGCCAGCAGGATGCTATAGATAATCCGGAGAAATATCCGTATAATACAGCTTCGAATGGTTCACAACAATTAGGAACTGCCGTATTCAGAGATTTGAACGGTGACCGTCAGATTGACTCTAATGATATGGTTCCCGATACATATACCATCATTCCCGAACTCACTCCATCTATGACTTTCGGGTTTGAATATGCCGGATTCGATGCTCGTGCCATACTCACAGCTTACCTGAATCGTTCAGTGTTCCTGTCTCCTGCTGTCAGCTATTCGGGCTGGAGTAACATGGGTACTCACGAAGTAACTAAGGCTTGGGGATATTATACAGACGATCCTACCGATTCCCGTAACATTAATGCTACTTACCCGCGTCCTACTTATGGAGGCTTCAATGCTATTGACAGCGACCGTAGTACAGGTACATATCAGAATGATATCTGGATCGTGAATGGAGATTATTTATCGTTACGGAATATCGAAGTTGGCTATTCTCTACCTAAGAAGCTTATAGCCAAGGCTAATCTTACCAAATGCCGTATCTATTTTAGCGGATATAACTTATATACCTGGAGCCATTTGCCGAAAGGCCTGGATCCGGAAAAGCCGATGAGCTATTGCTGGTGGTATCCGAAAACCCGTTCGTTCTCATTTGGTATAAACATTGGCTTCTAAGTAAGGTAGAATATTTAAAGCATTGTTTTCAGACATACTATATTATTGCTATTATACATACAAAAGCAATAAAAAGGTCTGAGACCTTAATTCAAGAATAAACAAGGAATATAAAATGAAAAAGATTGCAATATATATAACCACGGCTCTGTTGCTATTAAGTAATCATTCTTGTAGTGATTATCTGAGCAAAGAAGTGGATTTGTCCCTATCGGACGAACAGGTATTCAGTAGCTTTGAGAATACGCGGGGTTTTCTGGCAAATATTTATACTTATTTGCCCGATGCCTTTGCCGGATATAATAATGGACAATTTCTGGCAGCATCACGTGACTGTATGACGGATAATTCTTTGTCTTTCTGGGATGTACATTATTACCACAGTGTGCTTACCGACAGTTACTCGGCAGCAGACCATCCGTTTGCCAAGGATTTCTGGCCGAAGAATTTCAAAGGTATCCGTGCGGCAAACCAGTTTATGAAGAATGCACGCTCGTCAGTGATTGGTAATTCGGAAAAAACAGGAGACGATAATCATCTGTACGATCGCAATATAGCTGAGGCACGTCTGCTTCGCGCTATCTTCCATTTCGACATAGCCTGCTGGTTTGGCGATGTTCCCGTTATCGGCAATGATGAGAATGGAATACCTATCGTATTCGATCCGAGCGACACAGAGGCGATGAACAGGGCACGTACGAACTGTGCGGACGCATTGAAATGGATTGCCGACGAGTGTGACGCCATAAAAAATCAATTGCCGTACCGTTATAGCAATGAGGATGAAAACTGGGGGCGTGTGAATGGGGCCGCCGCGTATGCTTTAAAGTCAAGAGCTTTATTGTACAGGGCATCCGCGCTCCATAATCCGGACAATAAGGCTGAATACTGGCAGGAAGCTGCTACAGCGGCATTGGATTTAATTACAGAAAATGCGAAGCACAGTAACCGCTATAAGTTATATACGACAAGTGATAATAATCCGAATAAAAATTATTATGAATGTTTTGTGACCACTCCGTACTATAATGACGAATACATTCTGACCCGTTCCGTATGGAATACTTATCAGATAGAGCTGTTTCTTGCTCCTTGCGGTTTCAGTGGTACAGCAAGTTCCACAGGACGTACCAATCCGACTCAGAATCTGGTAGATAGTTATGAAACCATCAATGGCCTGCCTATCGATCAGGACCCTGCTTACAACGACCAGAACCCGTATGCGAACCGCGACCCGCGCCTTGAACAGACCATTCTGCACAACGGGTCCGTCTGGGGTGATCCTTTGCAGGAAGAGCAACGTGCTGTAGATGTATCATATCCTGACGGAAAAGACTATCAACAGCTGCATGGCGGTACACTGACCGGATATTATACAAAGAAGTTTCTGAACAATATGTCGTTCAAAAGCCCTTCTACATACAACCATGCCTGTCCTATCTTCCGCTATGCTGAAATCTTGTTGAATGCTGCCGAAGCGATTAATGAGGCTTCTGGTCCCGATCAGGCTTATCAGTATGTAAATCAGGTGCGTGCCCGTGTAGGTATGCCGCCTTATAAAGGTATGACAAAGGAACAGCTTCGTGAGCGTATCCGTAACGAACGCCGCATAGAATTCTGCTTCGAAGACCATCGCTTCTTTGACGAGCGTCGCTGGAAGTTATTCGAAGGTCAGACTGTCAGCAGCGAAAAGAGCCTGCCGCGTTACAAACAAGTGTATAATATTTATGGTGTAACAGTTACTCCTGAACTTTCGACCGTTTACACATACGGAGGAGCTCAGAAGCATCCTACCCGCGCATTCAACAGCCCGAAAAACTATTACTTCCCACTGCCTGATACAGAAGTGAAGAAGGCTCCGAATCTTAGGCAAAATCCGGGCTGGGAATTATCTGTGGCATCTGAATAGAAGGATATGTTGAGGTTAAGAACTTTAAAAATGAAAAATGTATGAAACACTATAAATGGTTTAGCTTATTAGTTATCTGCTCGCTTCTCTTCGGAGCGTGCAGTGACGATGACAAGGATTTTGGGGAACTAGGCGTAATCATTGAAACGCCCGTTGTGTCCGAAATAACCTATTCGTCGGCGCAGTTGCAGGCTACATTGTCTTCTGCAAAAGATGTGATATTGTCGAAACGTGGCTTTTGCTATAGCACTAAAGCCAACCCGGATATTTATGATGCAACGGTTGTTGCTACGGGCAATGAGTCTTTTACAGCTACGCTTACAGGTTTACAGGGCAATACCACCTATTATGTACGCGCCTTTGTAAGCATCTATAACGGGGGAGTAGCTTATTCGTCCGAAATAGAGGTGTCGACCGGCGAAGGGACACTCGATGAACAACTGGCTCAATATAAGGCTCCTGCCTATGCGGATAATTATGCAAGTATCGCCGCCTGGGACAACCGCAGCCAGTGGAATCTGGCCAATGTACACGATCCTTCGGTGGTGTTGGCTAAAGACGGTTATTATTATATGTACCAGACAGACGCTTCATATGGGAATGCGCATGCCGGACATGGACATTTTCATGCCCGCCGTTCCAAAGACCTTGTGTATTGGGAATATCTCGGCGGAACTATGAAAGAACTACCGGAGTGGGTTATTCCTAAACTGAATGAAATCCGTAAAGAGATGGGGCTGGGAGAAACTACCAGTACCGGCGAAAGTGAGTTCGGATATTGGGCGCCTGGTGTACATAAGGTAAATGATAATTTGTACCGCATGTATTACTCGATTATTTGCCCTGGGCTGCTTAATGGCGAGGGTACTTGGGGCGAACGCGCCTTTATAGGTATGATGGAAAACACCGATCCGGCAAATAATGATGGCTGGATAGACAAAGGATATGTAGTCACCAATGCTTCGGATAAAGGTCTTAATTTCAATGTGCAGGCAAACGACTGGGCAAATTGCTACTACAAATGGAATGCTATCGACCCTTCATATATAGTCACTCCTGAGGGAACACACTGGCTTATCTATGGTTCGTGGCACAGTGGTATTGTAGCTATGGAACTGAATGCGGCAGATGGCATGCCGAAACAAAGTTTAGGCGTTCCGTGGGCTGATACCAGTGCCCCTGCCGGATACGGACAATTGATATTTACACGTCAGGCAGGTAATCGATGGCAGGCTAGTGAAGGCCCGGAAATAGTTTACAATCCCGAAACAGGTTATTACTATCTGTTTGTAGCCTATGATGCATTAGGCGTCCCTTATAATACCCGCGTAGCACGGTCGAAGAGCATTACAGGACCATATCTGGGCATCGATGGTACAAATGTAACTGCGGGCGGGGACATGCTTCCTGTGGTTACTCATCCGTATAAGTTTGCGAATAGTAATGGTTGGGTAGGTATCTCACACTGCGCTGTATTCAACGATGGTAATGGCAATTGGTACTATTCTTCGCAGGGGCGTTTACCTGAAAGCGTCGATAATTATATTATGATGGGACATGTCCGCAGCATTCGCTGGACAAAAGACGGGTGGCCACTGGTGATGCCGGAACGTTATGGGGCTGTACCGCAAGTCGCTATTACTGAAGAGGAATTGGTCGGCAACTGGGAACATATCGATTTGTCATATAGTTACGGAAAACAAAAGGAATCGTCTGTAATGACCTTGACGGCAGAACATACCGTATCGGAAGGTACGTGGAAAGATGCTTCATGGAGTTATGATGCCGGGAAGCAAGTACTGACAGTGAATGGTGTGGAATTATATCTGCAACGTGAGGTGGACTGGGAAGCCAATCCCAGAACGCATACTATAGTTTATGCTGCTTATGGTGGTAATTTTAAAACGTACTGGGGTAAAAAGACCAAGTAATTCTCAATCTTATGCAAAAACTGTTTTGCTGCTAATTGGCAGTAGAGCAGTTTTTGGCTTTTAAGCATAGCTGATAGCCAGATTTGTAAGAAATAATATGTTTTATAACATATCTAAATAAGTGTATTCAATAACACTTATTTTCTACCTTGCAAGTGTATTTGGTACACTTATATAGTGTTTCTAGGAGATCTAAATAAATCACTGGTATAAAAATGAAAACAGAGAAGGAGAAAATGGCTGCCGGAGAGCGTTATTGGGCTCATGGAGAAGAAATGATAGGGCATCGGGCAAAGATAAAGCCAATACTTCACAAATTGAACGTGACGGAATATTATACCGATAAATTTCAGGATGTAATAAACGAATTATGTCCTAATTCGGCAAGGGATCTCCACCTTGAGCCTCCTTTCTTTTGCGACTACGGCGAATTTATATATGCTGAAGAAAATGTTTTCATCAATACAGGGGCGGTTATTCTCGATGGCGGAACAGTAAAGATAGGAGCCAATACGTTGATCGCACCGGGAGTACACATATATACAGCAGGCCATCCGCTCGATGTTGAAGACCGCAAGCAATGGGAAGCATGCAAACCTGTGGTTATAGGAAAAGATTGCTGGATAGGAGGTCATTCTACCATTTGTCCCGGTGTGACTATCGGTGACCGTTCTGTTATCGGGGCAGGGGCTGTAGTGACAAAAGATATTCCGGCTGACAGCCTTGCTGTTGGCAACCCTGCAAGAGTAGTGAAAAAGCTAAATCAATCAAAATAAATTAATTACCATGAAAAAATTATTGGGAGGATTTTTATCTCTCTTTATTATCGGATTATTGGCATCATGTTCCCCAAAACAAGATGCTTTAACCAGTCCTGATGGAAAAATAACAGTGGAATTGAATCAGGATTCTGCAAAAGTATTGAAATATACCATAAAGAAAGATGGTGTAACTGCAATCGAACCGTCAGTCCTAGGATTGGTAAGGAGCGATGCAGATTTTTCTTCACTTGAAATTGTAAGTATCGGGGCTAAACGTAGTGTTCAGGAGACTTATGTTACTCCTGCCGAAAAAAGGCTGAACAATAGTTTCAAGGCAAATGAATGGGATGTAAAAGTGAAAAATCCGGAAGGAAAAGAAATGACAATTACTTTCCATATCGGAGACAACGGTGTTGCTTTCCGCTATGCCTTTGATGAAACTTCTACAGACGAAAAGACCATAGAGAAAGAAAATACATCATTCCGCTTTGCGACTACTTCTAAAGCCTGGCTGCATCCGCACGATGATGTGAAAAACTGCTGGGCGCAAACATGTCCGAGCTATGAAGATAATTATATTACAGACATTCCTGTAGGAACAGAAGCTCCTAAAAAAGCAGGTTGGAGTTTTCCGGCTTTATTCAATAACGGAGAAACATGGGTGTTACTTACAGAAGCGGGGTTAGAACCGCCTTATTGCGGCACACGTCTGGCTCAGCATAGTCCTGATGGTGAATATTTTATCGAATTTCCTCAACAGGGAGAAACTGTAAAACCTACCGATCCTGTTACTCCGATATCGAAATTGCCGTTACGTTCTCCATGGCGTGTGATTATGCTGGGAGGATTAAACGATATAGTAGAAAGCTCGATGGTAACAGATGTTTCCGAACCAAGCCGGGTGAAAGACGCAGGTTTTGTAAAACCCGGAATCGTAGCATGGAGCTGGGGTGTGGAAAAAGACCCGTCCGTTAATTACGACCGCCAGAAACAATATATCGACTATGCCGCTAAAATGACGTGGGAATATGTTCTGGTAGATGGACTTTGGGATACTGTGATTGGTTATGAAAAAATACAGGAGCTTATAGATTATGCTAAGACTAAGAATGTCAAACTTCTTCTGTGGTATAATTCCGCGGGAGATTGGAATACAACGTATCAAACCCCGAAGAATGCATTGTTGACAAGAGATGCCCGCAGAGCCGAATTCGAAAAGGTGAGTAAAATGGGTATTGCCGGTCTTAAAGTCGATTTCTGGCCGGGTGACGGGCCTTCGGCCATTCAGTATTATTATGATATGATGCAGGATGCTGCCGATTATAAGTTGATGCTCAACTTCCACGGTACTACTGTACCCCGTGGGTGGAGCCGTACATTTCCTAACCTGATGACACTGGAATCTATTAAAGGCTTCGAGTTTATAACTTTCTCTCAGGAAACTGCCGATCTAGCCCCGCAACATTGTGCTACGGCTGTTTTTGCCCGTAATGTAGTCGGCCCTATGGACTTTACACCTGTATGTTTCGGAGAAATACCGAATATTCAGCGTCGTACATCCAACGGATTCGAAATTGCATTGACCGTTCTTTTCCAATCCGGAATTCAGCATTATGTGGAAATTCCTGAAAGTATGGAAAAACAACCCGACTATGTACAGGAGTATATGAAGAATGTTCCAAGAAGCTGGGATGATGTGAAGTTAATAGATGGCTTCCCTGCCAAATATGCCGTGTTTGCGCGCAAGTCAGGTGATAAATGGTATATAGCCGGAATTAATGCCGAAACAGCAGTGAAAACATTGGTACTGGATTTGTCGAAACTGAATATCTCAAAACAAGGTACAATGATTACTGACGGTGACACTAACCGTATATTCAGCCAAAAACAGGTCTCATTGAATAATGGAAAACTAAGTGTCGAAATTCAACCGAATGGCGGATTTGTAATAGTATTTTAGTAGCCCCCTATTCCCCCGGAGGGGGACTTTAGGATATGAAAAAATAAATGAATTAATAATTTAATAGATATATACTCTCTCTGGTTCCTCCCCTTTGGGGAGGCTAGGAGGGGCTTAATTGTTGAAGTATGAAAAAAATGTATAAAGTTTTAGGCCTGGCCTCATTACTGGCTTTTGGTCAGTCGGCTGTTGCACAGCAGACCTATGAATTTACATTAGATACGAAGAAAGTGGGATCGCCTATTCAGTCTACCATGTACGGACTTTTCTTCGAAGATATAAATTTCGGAGCCGATGGCGGATTGTATGCGGAGTTGGTGAAGAACAGGTCTTTTGATTTTCCGCAGGAGCTTATGGGCTGGTATACTTTCGGAAAAGTAGAAGTAAGGAAAGATAATCCTCCTTTTGATAAAAATCCGAATTATATGGTTCTGTCCAATCCCGGGCATGAACACAAGCATACAGGGATAGAGAACGAAGGTTTCCGTGGAATGGGCTTTAAGAAAGATGCGACTTATCGTTTTTCTGTTTGGGCAAAGAAAGTGAATACAACAGAAGATCAGAAGATACGTGTCGAATTTATCAATCCCAAAGATGAAATAATAGGCAGTCAGGAATTGGTTATAAACTCATCGGACTGGCAAAAACATCAGGTGATACTAACTGCTAAGGAAGCAGAAGAGAAGGGACGCTTACGCATATTCCTTGCATCTAAGGGAGCGATTGCCGTGGACCATGTCTCATTATTTCCTACCGATACATATAAAGGTCGTGAAAACGGTTTGAGAAAAGATCTGGCTCAGGCGCTGACGGACATTACTCCGGGTATATTCCGCTTTCCGGGTGGATGTATCGTTGAGGGAACAGACCTCGATACCCGCTACGACTGGAAAAAGACTATCGGTCCGGTTGAAAACCGTCCGGTGAATGAAAACCGCTGGCATTATACCTTCCCACACCGTTTCTTCCCTGATTATTATCAGAGTTATGGATTAGGCTTCTATGAGTATTTCCTGTTGTCGGAAGATATGGGTGCAGAACCGCTTCCAGTATTAAGCTGCGGGCTGGCATGTCAGTTTCAGAATGAAGACCAACATGCGCATGTGCCTGTAAGCGATTTAGCGCCATACATTCAGGATGCTTTGGACTTGATCGAGTTTGCAAACGGTCCTGTAACTTCCACCTGGGGAAAAGTGCGAGCCGATATGGGACATCCGGAACCTTTCAACCTCAAATTTATAGGTATCGGTAATGAGCAATGGGGGGAAGAATATCCTGAACATCTGGCTCCATTCGTGAAAGAAATTCGTGCGAAATATCCTGATATGAAGATAGTAGGCAGCTCTGGCCCTTCGGCTGACGGAAAGCAATTCGACTATCTGTGGCCCGAAATGAAACGTCTGAAGGTGGATTTGGTGGATGAACATTACTATAAAGAGCCGGATTGGTTCTATAAGAATGCTGCCCGTTACGATAATTATGACCGTAAAGGTCCGGCTGTATTTGCCGGAGAATACGCTTCGCACGACCATTCTACAGGGAAGCAGAACAACTTCCTTTCTGCTCTGTCCGAAGCTGCATTTATGACAGGATTGGAACGTAATGCCGATATTGTACATATGTGTACTTATGCGCCTCTTTTTGCACATGTGGATGCATGGCAATGGTGTCCGGATATGATCTGGTTCGATAATCTGCGGATGATGAAAACTCCGAACTATTATGTGCAGCAACTTTATGCGCAAAATAAAGGAACAAATACGATGACTTTATTGTGGCCTGATAAAAAGGCTGTGACAGGGCAGGAGAGTCTTTACGCTTCTGCTGTTTATGATAAAGGCCAGAACTGTTACATTGTGAAAGTAGCAAATACAGGTACCGAAGCAAAGAATGTAAAAGTAACATTGACCGGAACTAAAAAGAATGCGACATTCACAGTCGGTGATTGTATAGTCATAAAGAATAATAATTTGAAAGTGATAAATACACTCGATACTCCAACGAATATTATTCCTGAAAAAACAACAGCAGTAATGGAAGGAAATATACTGAATATACAGACTCAGAGTCAGTCATTCGGTGTATATAAGATAAAACTGTAAATCAACAATCAGATTATTTTGAAAGAATCCAAATATATTCTCTGCTTTGATGGAAGATAGTATTTGGATTCTTTTTATTTATACTAAATTTGGGATTGAATATTCTTTCGGCAAATTTATCTATATAGAATGACTGATAATTTTTAGCAGGTAGTTCTTTGAAAATTCAGTGAATAGGAAAAGTAACAACTGAAAAAATGCAGAAGAAGTGTTACCTTTTATTTTTAAACACGGAGTAAAGTAGCACGGAGTTTTTAGAAGAAAAAGTGACAATAAAAATTGTGTGAAAAGTTAAGTTTGTCAAGTTTTGTACATAAGTTATCGGCTAACAGCTATCAGCTAATAGCTAAAAATGTGTTACCTTTATTACCTTTTTGAAAAAAGTTACAAGTAGACGAGATACAAGATACGAGTTGTTAACTGATAACTGTTGAATGAAAAACCTGTTACCTTTACATACGCTTCGCTCCTGTGACCGTTGGTTGTTACTTTTTAACTATTTATGGTTAACGAACGTAAAATCGGCAAGATAAAAACGATGAAAAACTGTCAGATGTGTCAGGTTTTAACTATATATGGTTAATGAATGTGAATATGACGATGAGCTGGAATTTGTGTCTTTGTGTGATAATACTGTTTACTGTAAAGTCACTTATGCGATAGCCAACGCTAACGGCTAAAAGCTGAAACATGTGTTACTTTTGTTACTTTTTCTATTTGAATTAATTATAATAATCATAAACAATATACCCAATGACCACAACAAAATTATTAAACAAAGCAGCGGACAATATCCGCATCTTATCGGCCTCCATGGTCGAGAAAGCCAAATCGGGCCATCCCGGAGGCGCCATGGGCGGCGCTGATTTCATCAATGTGCTCTTCACCGAGTTTCTGGTCTATGACCCGAAGAACCC
>NZ_GL891980.1:0-682945 GCF_000213555.1 Dysgonomonas gadei ATCC BAA-286 | reverse complement strand
AACTGACCATGGCCTGCCTGTGTATCGGTATGACCCTGCATGGAGGAGTCACAGCAGCCTGTGCCACCTTCTTCGTATTCTCCGACTATATGAAACCCGCCATCCGCCTTGCGGCGCTGATGGAACTGCCCGTTAAGTTTATCTGGACACACGACGCCTTCCGGGTAGGTGAAGACGGCCCTACCCACGAGCCTGTGGAACAGGAAGCCCAGATACGCCTGATGGAGAAACTCCAGAACCACCACGGACATAACTCGATGCTGGTGCTCCGTCCTGCCGACGTGCAGGAAGCTACCGTAGCCTGGAAGATGGCCATGGAGAACAAGACCACCCCGACAGGCCTTATCTTCTCACGGCAGAATATCAACGACCTGCCCGCCAGGACAAGCCGATATACGGAAGCCTTACAGGCCGAAAAGGGGGCTTACATCGTGGAAGAAGACGAGAACTATGACATTATCCTGTTGGCTTCGGGTTCGGAAGTATCGACCCTTGTGGACGGAGCTAAGCTGCTGAAAGCAGAAGGAATCAAAACAAGGATCGTTAGTGTACCATCCGAAGGATTGTTCCGTGCGCAAAGTGAAGCCTACCAGCAAAGCGTACTGCCAAGAGATAAAAGGAAGTTCGGCCTTACCGCAGGCCTTCCTGTTACCCTTCAGGGTCTTGTAGGCGATACAGGTAAGATCTGGGGTATGAACTCCTTCGGATTCTCTGCCCCTTACAAGGTGTTGGATGAGAAGCTGGGCTTTACCCCTGAGAATGTATATAACCAGGTGAAACAGTTAACAGTAAACAGTTAACAAAGAATAAACAGTTGCAGGTTGTGGAATGAAGGCAGCCTGCAACTTATCATTCATCATTCATAACTCATCACTATCCCATGAGCTTATTTCCCATCCCCTCAAAATCCATCGGCCTTGCCAGCGACCATGCCGGCTACCCGATGAAAGAATATATCATCAGCCTGTTTAAGGAACAGGGCATCCCTTATACCGACTTCGGTACTTATGGTACACAGAGTGTCGATTATCCCGACTTCGGCCATCGGCTGGGGGAGGCCATCGACAGCGGAGAATGCGATAAAGGCATTGCCATTTGCGGTACGGGCAACGGTATCAATATGACTTTAAACCATCATAAGCATGTAAGAAGCGCCTTATGCTGGAACACAGAAATTGCCAAACTGGTCAGGATGCATAACGATGCCAATGTATTGACTCTGCCGGGCAGGTTTATCACAGAGAAAGAAGCATATGATATGATCGAAGTCTTCTTTAATACCGATTTTGAAGGGGGGAGGCATCAGGGAAGGATTGATAAGATTAACTGCTGAATATGAAAAGACCGGATTGTCAATAATCCGGCCTTTTCATATTTAGTATTTATAGTTAATATCTGACAGATAGTGAGATGCTTGTAGGTGTTATTTCCAGCCCTCTTTGGTCGGGATTACTTTTTTGATAGTACCATCGGTATTATAGTATAGTTTATCGACGCAGATCGAACGAAGGTTGCCTTTTCCTGAAAGTGAACTGTCATGATAGAATGCATACCATTGCCCTTTATATTCGACTATTGACCCATGGTTTGTATCGCAGTCGGTAGGGTCCATATATACACCCTGATATTTCCATGGTCCTAACGGGCTATTACTGGTTGCATACTTCTTGCGGTTGGCTCCGGGGTTATTGTCCGAATATGAGAGATAGTATGTCCCGTTATATTTGTGTACCCATGTAGCTTCATGGAAATCATCAAGACCGGTCATTTCCTGTAGTTTACCATCTAATTCTATCATGTTGTCTTTCATTTTGGCGCCTTTGCACCGGCCTCCACCACCATAGTAGAAGTAGACTTGTCCATCATCATCGGTAAAGACACAAGGGTCGATCATGGCAAAGTTATCTTCTCCTAAGTCGATATATCCCTGTACCTTGAAATCACTGGCGGGTTTCTTGCTGGTTGCGATCCCCACTTTCCATGTTTTGTTCCACTCCGTTCCGCTTGGGTGAGGAAAGTAGAAGTAATACACACCATCTTTATAGGCGCAATCCGGTGCCCACATAAAACCTCCTTCGGGCCTTCCCCAAGGCACTTGACTCGAACGTAGTATTTCGCCGTGGTCTACCCAGTTTATCATATCATCAGTAGAGAATACATGATACTGATCCATGAGGTCGCACCCTCTTGGTGGCGCTATATCGTGTGAAGCATATACATACAGGCGACCGTCGGCCCATACACGTGCTGAAGGGTCGGCTGTGTACATGTGTCTGATAAATGGGTTCTTTTGAGTATAAGCATTACCTGAAGCCAATATGAGTGCTATAAAATAGATGGATAGTATTATCTTGTTCATTATGAGGTTTTTTTGTATGTTATCGTTATTTTCAGTCTTCTTTGGTCTGTTTTACCATCTGGATTGTTCCGTCCTCATTATAGTATAGCTTATCTACGCAAATGGAACGGAGCCAGTCGTTGAACTCACCGTTTTTTAGAGATAGAGAACTATCATGGTAGAACGAATACCATTGTCCTTTGTATTCCACTATCGACCCATGATTTGTGTAGCTGTTGGTCGGCTCCATATAGATACTCTGATGTTTCCATGGACCGAGCGGACTGTTGCTGGTAGCATAGCGCATTCTGTTATCACCTTTTACTCCGTCGTTCCAGTTGTCATCGTGATTATCGGAGTATGACAAGTAATAGATGCCATTGCGTTTGTGTACCCATGCTGCTTCATGGAAATCATATAATCCTTCCATCTTTTGCAGCTTGCCGTCTACTTCCATCATATTGTCTTTCAGTTTACCTGCGAGGCAGACACCGCCTCCACCCTGATAAATATAAGCCTGTCCGTCATCGTCAATAAATACATTGGGGTCGATATGAGCTTCCATACCTTTTACATATCCTTGCACTACGAAGTCTTTTGCAGGGTATTTACTTGTGGCTACGCCTATTTTCCAGCTTTTGCCCCAATTCGATTCACTCGGATGCGGGAAGTAGAAGTAGTATGTTCCATCTTTATAGACGCAATCCGGAGCCCACATAAATCCACCCTCGGGTCTGCCCCAAGGCACCTGACTGGAACGAAGTATCTCGCCGTGGTCTACCCAGTTTACCATATCGTCGGTAGAGAATACATGGTACTGGTCCATCAGGTCGCAACCTCTCGGCGGAGCAATATCATGCGATGCATATACATACAGGCGGCCGTCGGCCCATACACGTGCCGACGGGTCGGCGGTGTACATATGTTGTATAAACGGATTTTTCTGACCGGAAACATTATTAGATAACAGTATGCACAAGAATAATCCGAATAATGGATAAATGGCTTTAGCTTTACAAAGAATAGAGTACTTTTTCATTTCTTTAATATGTTATTAAGTTGCATAATTATTCAGTCAATCGAAGATATTTTTGTTGGTATAAGTCGAACTCTTTACGGGTATTACTTTGATTCGCAGGATGGATACCAGATTCTGGTTTGCATCTTCACTCAGATAAACAGGAGGGATCTTGACACCGCCTACTCCCTGCATGGCTTCGTCTCCTCCTATATATTTTGAAGTCTTCCATTCCCCGTTTACAAAGTAGCCTTCCCTGATAGTTCCGTAACTGATACCCGGCAATGATTTTACTTTAGACCGGAATGATATATCCGCTCCGTTTCCGGCAATTAAGAACTCATCTTCGGAAAGCCTTATTACCAATCCATAACCCAGATAAGGATAATTGTAATGGATATTGATCTCATAATCTCCAAAATCGATTTTATCGGACTTATTATCCTGTTGCATGAAACCTTTCATTTTACCCGATCCATGCTCTTTAGCAATCAGGGGAATCAGGTTGTTCAATACATGATAAGCATCTTTCAGCGGATGCTTATCGTCATAGATAGCGTTGTCAATGGCAAAGGGAGAGAATCCCAAGGCGTTAAATTCGCTCAAAGTATAGAATGCTTTAGCCGGTCCACTCCACTTTTCCCCGCGCCACAGGGCGACAGCTTCAGGAACAAAGACCGGATTACCATTTCTGTTGTATTGCTTTAGTTGGGATATATAGTCTTCATTATAGTTGTCTATCGCCAGAAAGTCTATAGACGGAGCTGCACACTGGTATATATCCAGCATCCGGTGATTAGGACCTCCACTTGGATAGTTTCCCGGTACCGGATCGCCCGGATAGATGGTCCATGCGTTTACAAACATAGGAATGGCATATTCTTTTTTCCCACTGGCGGCAACCTGCTCTACGAATCTGGCATAATACCATCCCATGAACATTTCATCGGCAAGTTTCTGATTCTCAT
Organism: Dysgonomonas gadei ATCC BAA-286; assembly: GCF_000213555.1. Lineage (GTDB taxonomy): Bacteria > Bacteroidota > Bacteroidia > Bacteroidales > Dysgonomonadaceae > Dysgonomonas > Dysgonomonas gadei. The sequence goes on along the minus strand of NZ_GL891980.1, from coordinate 678,621 downwards.
TCCCGAATAGCGAGAGCCAGTTTCCCCGGGATTTCTTCCCGTTGGCTTTCCATTGCCCGGCTATCTCGGGTAGGATTTGTTTTTCATTCTTTTGGAGATATTGAACCAGTTCGCCGGGCACCTCTTTCGTAAATAGTCCGTTCGCCTTATCAGAACGGTCACGGCTATCTCCCAGCAGACCCATTTCGTTTTCTATCTGCATCATAAGCACAGTATATTCTTTGCCGTCTATTTGCTTAATGAAGTTCATTAAAGCACCGAATACTTTGCTGTCGGCTTTTATCAGGTTCTCGCTGAAATTTGAAAGGAACGGACGGTTCTCCCCTTTGTCGTTTTCCATTCGTGGAAATCTCCCGGTATTTCTCATCACCCAATGCGGGGCATATCCAGAGGAGCCGTTTTTCCAGCTACCGAACCATAAAAAGACAAGTTTTAGATCATGCCGGCGGGCTTCTTTGATAAGACCCTCTACAATGGAAAAGTCATATTGGCCTTCTTCCGGTTCTATTTGTTCCCATGCTATGGTTGCCAGCACTGTATTCAGGTTGAGCGCTTTTAACTGGTTCCATTTTGGGGCCATACTTTCCAGGGTAGAAGCACTGGAGTTCATCAGTTCGCCGGCAAGCATTATATATGGCCTGCCATTTACGATGAGTTGGGCAATATTGTTTTCATTCCTCTTTAAATGAGGAATATCCTGTCCCCATATCAATCCGGCTGAGAATAAATATATAAATATGAAGATTATAGCTTTTCTCATTTCACTAATTGATTGTTATTGGCGTTTAGGATGAAGTCTACTATCGGTGCGGGATTTGGGAAACTATGCGGATGATGTTTGAATCCGAGTTTCATCATTACGGTAATATCACCGCCCAAGGCCTTGATCCTCCCTTCAAAAAGAAGTGTCTGGGTAGGCGAGACCGCTTCATCCTGATCGGCACAGAGTATCAGTATGGGATATTTTCCTTTTACTATTTCCTTTACCTTATCTGTAGGGCTACCTTTGAAATTGCGGATATCATCCTTCGTTTTCAGCCCGTATGCAGCCATAAAATCTCTTGTCATTTCTCCTAAATCACCTTCCCTATCGGCCAGATAGCGGCAATCGAGCAAAGGATTATCTACATATATACAGCTTATCTTGTCGGGGTTGGCTGCTGCCCAGCAGAATGAGTACATAGCTCCGCGGCTCATGCCTTCCATGACGCTCTTTTTAGATAATCCGGCTTTGGTAAGTAATTTATAGAAGTCTGACCAGATAGATAATGCTTCTTTATTACCCATAAGTTCGACCACATCACAATAGACCAGATGGAATCCTCTTTCGAGCAGGGCTATGTCTGTCTGAGGTTCGTGTGCCCAGAAGCGTGTGCGCCAAATCCATGGTTTGCCCGGTGCGGCTTCTTTGGGTTTTACCACTTTGCATTCACGCCCTCTTAATTTGAAGTCGGCACATATATGTCCTTTAAAATCGCTGATAGAATATGGCTCTTTTATATTTTTAAGTATATCAAAAGCTTTATCCCTTTTTAGTACAACTTGTTCATACAATCTTTTGGCTATTATAGCGGAGCCTTCATCTTCAGGATGTATATTGTCCGGCATGAGGTCTTTTCTATTGATAAGCAATGAATGCATATCCAATACTTCGATGTTTTCTTCATAGGCAGCCTGTTGAAGTCGTGGGATTATTGTGTTTACCAGTACCGGATCCCATATTTGAGTTGTATCCGGTTCAAATGAAACGAAAGGCAACATCAATATCACACGCGGATCGGACGGCAGGTTTTTGAAAGACCTGATCATATCGATACAATCATTTTTAATATCGTCCATGTAAACCCTGTTCTGCAATTTTGCGTCATTGCCGCCTAAATCGATGAATACAATATCAGGATTGCTGGCGAGGGCTTGTTTATATTGCTCTGTATCCCAATATGGGAAGTCACCTTTGCGTAACATTGTACGGCTTCCGAGCCCGAAATTGAGAACCTCATATTCATTGCCAAGTAAACGTCCTAATTGTGCAGGATATGAATCTTTTTTAGGGTCAGTGGTGCGGGCACCCTCTGTGATACTGGCACCTATACATGCAATTCTTTTTTGTGCATGAGTAGAAACCGTTATCAATAAACAGAATAAGAGACAGATGAATTGCTTCATTTTGTAACAGTTATTGTTTGAGTCAAATGAATATTTTTAGATGAACTTCCTACCATTATTTCAAATTCTCCAGGTTCAACTACGCGTTTCATCTCAGCATTTATCAAAGACAAATGTTCCGGGGTTAAAACCAATTTTACATCCTTGTTTTCTCCAGCTTTAAGGAATACATTGGCAAAGCCTTTAAGTAACTTCACAGGAGTGGCTACACTGCTCACTTTATCGTTAATATATAGCTGTACTACCTCTGAGCCGTCTACATTTCCTGTATTTCTCAAGTTGATAGTAACAGTGATATTATCAGTCGTTCTCGGATTTTCCGGTTGTATGCTTAATGCAGAGTAAGTGAAATTGGTATAACTAAGCCCATAACCGAATTCGTACAGAGGGTCACCGTTTCCGTCCACATACCTACGGCTGGCCGATGGCTTCTTCGAATAGTAAATAGGTAATGTGCCCTGTTCTTTGGGGAAGCTAACCGACAATTTTCCCGAAGGATTATAATCTCCCCACAATACGTCAGCAATGGCATCTCCTCCCGCTTCGCCCGGATACCATGCCTGAAGAAGAGCGTTCGAATTTGCAGCTATTTCCGTAAGTACTAGCGGGCGGCCTGTAAGCATAACGGTTATTACTGGTTTGTTGGTTTGTTTGGCAGTTTTTATAATATCTAAATCTGCCTGATGCGGGTATAGGTTTTGCCTGTCGCGGCTTTCTCCCACTTCGCTGTCGGTTTCTCCGATTACCACAATAGTGACATCGGAAGCAGCTGATGCTTGTGCAACATCTTTGAATAAAGAGGATGAAGTAATCTGTGTCATTCTCCATCTAAGGTTTACAAAAGCAATATCCTCCAACTCGGCATATTCCAATCGTATAGACACCGGCTGCCCGGCTGTCATATTTATTTTCTTGTTGATGGTTTGCTTTACTTTATCGGTACCCCAGCAGTCGATAAACAGTTCATTGTTCAGATAAACACGTGCATAATCATCCGCATTCAGGTAGAACTCATATTCGCCTGTTACAGGTGCTGTAATATAACCGTTCCAACGTACCGAAAAGTTGTCTGAATTTACTCCCGGCGCAGGGCTCAGATTGTGCCAGTATACAGACAGATTATCATTGATGGAACTATAAACAGGATTACCACTGAACTCAATATTGTTAAAGAATTCTGTATCCAGACCATTCTTATCTGTAGTTGATTTTGGCGTTAAAGCGCTGGGAGGAATATTAGAGAAACGCTCGGATATATCGCTGTTTACGAAATTGATCTTTACATCCTCTCCAAACCTTTTTTTCAGGGCCTGATACACTGTTACACCTTTTGCCCCGGCAGGAGAATAACCTCCTAACGAAGATACATTGGCTAAGTTGCCTACGAGTGCTACCGATTTTATATTTTTCTTTAGAGGGAGCACATTCTCTCTGTTTTCCAGTAATACAATTGATTTTCGGGCAGCTTCAAGAGCCAGTTTTTGATGTTCTTCGCTATGAAATACTTTCGCTATTAACGATTCATCCGTATATGGATTATCAAAAAGTCCAAGTTCGAATTTTACCCTCAATACACTTCCTACTGCCCTGTCCAGATCTTTTTCAGCTAGTCTACCATCTTTCACAGCCTGTACAACTGTATTCTGAAATACATCGTGAGGATAATCATAAAACTGCATGTCCAACCCGGCAGATAGCGCATTTATAATAGCTTCTTCTCCCGATGCAACAGTATGGTGGTCTTTATATTGTTTTGCAATCGCTCCCAGGTCGGAAACGACAAAGCCATCGAAACCCCATTCGTCACGTAATATGGTTTTCAGTAACCACGGGTCGGCAATAGCAGGAACTCCATCCCGTTCGTGATAGGCCGCCATAATCCCTTTAGCCTTAGCTTCGGTAATAGCTTTCTCGAACACATAGAGATGTGTGGAACGTGCTTCCCGTTCACCAATAAAAACGGGCGAAGTATTTACTCCCCCTTCGGGAATACCGTGTATGGCAAAGTGTTTTGGTTCGGCGACAACGGTATTATTATCTTTCAGGCTGTTTCCCTGCATTCCTTTTATCAGACTGACAGCGTAACGTGACGAGAGATAAGGGTCTTCTCCGAATGTTTCTTCGGTACGCCCCCATCTGATATCGCGAGCCAGATCGAGGTTAGGCCCCAATACGAAATGCACGCCATGTGCCCGGGCCTCTGCGGCAATAGCTTTTCCTATATTATTCACTAGTATCGTGTCCCATGTGGATGAATTGCCTATCGGGGTGGGGAATGTAGTCGCTCCCTCGCCCTGATAACCGTGTAATGCTTCTTCTATGAAGATCACCGGAATGCCTAAGCGGGAGTTTTCTATTGCGCGTTTTTGCACTGCGTTGGCTATTGCTGCTGTTTTAGGATAGAAATCATGTATAGACCCGATGCACATGGAATCGATAAAATAGGCCGCCTCCTTTTCTTTAAGTTTATCGGGACCATCCAATATATCATTCGCAGAAAGCATATCGAGTTGTGCAGCTTTTTCTTCTAATGTCATTCGGGAGAGCAGGTCGTTTACTCTGTCTTTTACAGATGCATTTGGATCTTTGTAACGTGGCGTGTCTGAACATCCTGCACAGAGGAATAACGAAAATACTGCGACACAGATGTAATTCATCTTTTTCATGGATATAATTTTAATTAAGGATATTTAGTCGATTTTTCTTAAATCAAAAGTATTTCTACTCCATTAAAATAACCTTAACAGGAACATTAAGACACGCTTAATTACGCATTAATACTACATTTTAACGTTGATTTCTTTTCCATCAAATACAATAAGGTGGTCAGCTTTGTCCGATGAAGATTCAATACTTTTTCCGGTTGGCAAAAGTGTAATTCTGAAAGTCCGTTTAGATAACATACCCGGAAATTCTCCTTGTCTTGCACCTATGGTAAGAGTCTGGTTTGTATCATCCCAGTTCATTCTGATTGTGGAATAAATGCCTTTCTCATAATTGTAATTATTGTTTTCGTCTTCGTATAAAACAAATTCGGCATCAGCACCCGGATAAATGAAAATATTGAGATCATCCCATTTCTTTTCTTCTGCATATTGCACTTTTGGCCCCCATGGAAGTATCGAACCCGCTTTGATGTATAGCGGAATAATATCGATAGGAGCGGCTTTGCTTATTTCCTGTCCTCCTTTGATTTTCTCTCCTGTCCAGAAGTCATACCAGTCGGCGCCTTTCGGCAGGTACACTTTTTGTATTTTTGCCGCGCTGAAGTCGGCGACCGTCCTGCCGTCCCGTGTACGGTTTACATACATAGAGTCGGTTACAGGTGTTACGAGGATAGATTTCCCGAACATAAACTGGTTATCGATGTCATATACCTTCGGGTCTTTTGCAAAATCCATCATTAAAGGCCGCATCATCGAACCCGAATTATCCGTAATGTCATGCCCTGTCGAATACATATACGGCATCAGGCTATAACGCATATTGATATATTTCTCCTGCACGTCGAAGGCCCAGTCCCCTTTTTTTCCGAACTGATAGATTTCCCTCGGGGTGTTTGTCCCATGCGAGCGCATCATTGGCGTGAATGTTCCGAATTGCAGCCAGCGTACATACAGTTCGTGAAAAGCGATATCTTTAATTCCTTCGGGATATGCCCTGCCTGCCCAGAAACCGCCTATATCCGTATTCCAGTAAGGAATGCCACAAAGAGAAAAGTTCAATCCTGCCGGAATCTGTTTACGCAAGGTGCTCCATCTGGAATCGATATCCCCCGACCAGGAATTTGCGCCGTAACGTTGCTGCCCGGCAAAAGCCGAACGGGTGAAAATATACACGCGCTTATCCGCAGTTGCTTTTCGCTGGTTATCGTAAACACCTCCGACAGAAACGATGGGGAAAGCATTCGAGAAATCCCTGTAAGCTCCCAGATAAGTAGCTCCGTCGAGAGTCTCCCCGTTAATATTATCTTCCGGCTCCGTAGCATCGAGCCACCATGCGTCCATGCCTAACGAAAAGAGATTTTTGTTCATATAATCCCAGTATATTTTCCGGGCTTCGGGGTTGAATGCATCATATACTCTTACCCCATTGTTGTGAGGGTAAGTATCGAAGTTCAACAATAGTTTCCTTTTCTTCAGATCTTTGTGGATATTGGTATTCGGACCGAAAGACGGCCATACCGATATAGCCACATGTGCATTCAGACCATGTATATCTTCCACCATTTGCTTGGGATTTGGGAAGGCCGGATTTCCGAATTCGACAGCGTTCCAATGCGTATTATCGGTACTCCAGTATTGCCAGTCCTGTATGATGCCGTCGAGAGGAACTCCAAGTTCGCGGTATTTCCTCACAGTGCCTACCAGTTCATCCTGAGAGGTGTAACGTTCGCGGCTTTGCCAGAATCCATATGTCCATAGCGGGAACATAGGCGCCTGTCCTGTAAGGTCGCGTATTTGTGCGATAGTGCCGTCTGCATCTTTCCCATACATAAAGTAGTAATCGATGCACTTGCCTGAGACCGATGTAAATGACATCCCATCAAAGGAGTCTTTATATTCGGTTTCTGAATAATTATCCCAGAATACAGCATATCCTTTTACCGAATGGATAATAGGAATCGCTATTTCCGTATTCGCCTGACGCAGGCGTACGCTTTTTCCCCGCTGATTCATATATCCTTGCTGGTGTTGTCCCAGTCCGTATATGGCCTCCTGCTTGTCCAGCAGGAAGGTTTGTTGAATCTCACAGGTTTTTTCCGCTTTTTGTATTGTTTCTCTGTAAAGAGAGAAGAAGAGCTTTTTTCTGCAATGAATGGACGGGTGTCCAATCCATTGAATTGTACGTCCCCTGTCGTCAGGTTGAGGGTGACAATTACTTCAGAAGATGAAAGGGTAATTACATTATTAAACCTGTCTGTTTTAAAATCAGTCTTTTCCGGTATCTTTATTACTGACAGACTTTTTTTATTAATCTTCCCGGTTTTAGGATATTTCAATACCCTGACAATCTTAGGACTATAGAATTGTAACTCAATCGTAGTCTGGCCGACTTCAGTTTTTACGCCTTGAGATGTTTGCTGATAACTTTGTGCGCTCAATCGCGTACACAAAGCTACCAACATAAGGAATATTATAAACTTGTTCATGTTCTGTTGTTATTCTGTTCCTAGATTTCCAACTATATAGGTATTCTTTGCATTATTGTTTATGCGGACTTTCCCCTTAATGGTATTTTCGCTGACAATGGCGCGCTGTACGTCTTTACTGATAGTAATCTGCGGACTGTCGTGCATAAAGTCGCATCCACGTACTACGATAGAGCCACCGTTTACCTGTATTGCACTTCTGTTTTCCTTGTTTCTGTCCCATTGTACGAAAATACAATCTGAGAAACCGACAGTTCCTTCACCGTTAATTTTGGCAATCTGATTACAAGGGCCCCAGAACGCACTGTTTACAAAACGTACATTGCCATGGTTCGCATTGGTTACTTCCACCATTGTAGGGTCATCGCCATTCAGGGCAACAAATTCGGCGTTGGTGATAAGTATTCCGTAAGCGGCACTCTGCTCCACTTTTACCGATGTGTGGCAGGCATCGGCACCTATTCCCAGGAAGTTCCCGTTACATGAGCCGGTACTGCCCTGGCTAGCCCCGAATTTGTATCCTACATTGTATCCGAAGCAGAAAGTATTTATCACATAATGCCAGTCGGTGCGCTCGAAGATAAATGCTTCGCCATGTTCGCGTTGCCAGTTGTAAAGTGTCGGTCTCATGCTCCACCACGGGTTCCAGTGTACATTTTCAATACGGCCTATGTCATAGATGGCATCTACATATATACCTCTGCGGAGCGGTTGCCCGCTGATATTGCGGATAAGGGCGCGTTCGTTATGCGATGCGTCGATAGCATTATAAGGATTGAGCATTTCCACATCGAGAAGAGCCGGATTCTTACCTTTCATAGCTACACCCCACGGATAAGCGTCGGGTATTTTATCCGGGTCTTGCGATGGCCAGTACATGACTATCCCGCGAAGCGTACTGTTTGTATTGATCGTTATAGCAGGAGTACCGTCGAGGTCTTTCCCTTTATTTCCTGTGATGAGTAGGGTGGTGCCGTCATCGCCCGGTTTGGGTAGTCCGGCGTTGCGGATACCATTATGCGATGGTACCGATTCTATCGACCCTTTTAAGGTAACAGCTTGTGGAATATTCAGCGATCCGGCGATCAGATACGTGCCATTAGGCAAATAAACTGTCCCACCTCTTTTACCGAAAGAGTTCATCGCTTTTTGAATAGCATCAGTGTCGTCTGTGATTCCGTCCGCTTTTGCTCCGAAATCCTTGGCAGAAACAACGTCAACAGACTCAGGATAGGGTTTGATATCCGTATCCTGTTGCTTTTTACTTAATCCTTGTGCCGACATGCTTGTTATACCAAGGATGAAGAGCAGTGTAAATATTATTTTTTTCATAATAAATAGAATTTATTGAACTTTATTTTTTGTGATATATATCTTCTTTCCTTTATTAATACCATTCTCATTAAATGAATCTATAGAGAAATAATACTCCGAATCGCGATTGAAGAAACGTCCTTCGAAGAAATTACCGGAATATATCATTGCCGCATTTTTTAACTGGTCCTTTTTTACTCCCCATCGAAGGATATAACCGTTTGTATCAGAGGTTCTATCCCAATTCAGCCTTATTATTCTCCTATCTCCGGAATCTCTTTCAATGCGGATATTGGGAACCCTCTCTGGTAGTTTTCCATGTCCGTTCCCAAATATCCTGAGATCATATAATGAGAAATTTCCAGGTACATCTTTTGTGTTTTTTATGCGGATATATCTCGTTTTCTGTTGATTATCCAAAACAATAAGCTCGTGTGACATATCCTTATTGTTGGAAGTTTTGTCGACGATTGTTTTCCAGTCGTCGCCATTAGCTGAACACTCTATAATATACTGATAGGAATATGTTTCGGGAGCTTTCATCGTGAAGTTATGATCTGCAAAATTTATCTGAATTGCATTTACGGTCATTGGTTTTCCCAAATCGGTTTGTAACCATTCCCCCGGTTTTCCCGAAGCGGCAGCCCACCATGTTTCTATTTTCTCATCATTGGCTTTTGCCGGCTCATATCCTGTCAGGGAAGAAGATGCCGTAATTGTTTTACCGTAGGATAATATATTCCATGACAGAGAGCAGTCGTTTTTCCCCATATCTATTTTTTTGTCGGGAATGTAGAAAGGGTAGTCGGAGAGCACAGTATGCGAATGCAACTCATCATCAGATGACATATAAGCGGGGAATAATCCTATTCTTCGTTCAAACATATGTCTTACCGAGATAGTCATGGTAGCCACATGCCAGTAATTTCCGTATTTGTCCTTGAATGTATGGCCGTGTCCTGCACCGCCGATAAATCCTCCGGGTTTGAAAGAGAACGGGCTGCTTTCTACATAAGTGTACGGACCCAGAGGATTATCGGATATGTATAACCCATCGCCATAAATGCGGTATTGAGTCCCGGGTGCAGCATATTGCAGATAGTATTTACCTTTGTATTTGATGATACAAGGGCCTTCGTTCCATCCGGTGCGGGTTTCTTCATTATTTATTCCCGGTACTTCCCATCCGTATTTATCTCCGTTATGTCTGATAAGTACAACGGCTTCACCCATTTCTTTAAACCCGTTGTCAGGGTCAACCTGAACGCCCATAATAGGATCTACATCGGAGCATCCCCAGTAAAGATAAACCTTTCCGTCATCGTCCTTGTAAAAAGCAGGATCGGTCATTCCATGACTGAACCGGCTGCCCGCATCTACCCAGTTGTCTTCATCGGGATTGGTTGTTCTGAATACTGTAGGAGCACCTGACCCCAGATAATATAACGCATCATTGTGTACTAGAACGGTAGGCGCGTAGCCCTCGATAGTTTTGATGGTTTTACACGGAATATAAGTCCATTCGCTTAAGTCAGGGGAACTCCAGTAGCCCCCCGACTTAGATGCAAATAAGTAGTACTTTCCCTTAAAGTATTCTATCACAGGATCGGCAGCTTCCCTCCGTGTCGGATCATCGAACTGGAATCGATAATTCAGATTGAGAGGGTTCGCTATAATCTGCCTGTTCTTTCCGTTAGTCTGACTTTTAGAAAAAGGACTGTAAAGAATAAATAAACCTAAAAAAAATAATATATACGGATGTATTTTATACATGCTTTTATAGTTTAATCATAATTTCTCGGCTGAAGGCGGAACGTCTTTTGCTCCCCAGTTCCTGTTTGGTTTATTGCCCATAACCAGTATAAGTTTACCTCCGTTTTCTATATCAGAATGGCTGAACCATGCTTTATCCCAGTCTTTTCCGTTGAATGTTGCCGACTGGATGTATTTATTATCGCCAGAATAGTTTTGAGCCTCGATTTCGAATACTTTACCATTGCTCATTGTCATTTTGGTATTTGCGAAAAACGGACTTCCTATATTATACACAGGCATTCCCGGGGTTACAGGATAGAAGCCCATCATAGAGAATACTACAAAAGCTGAAGTACCGCCGCCATCTTCGTCACCGGGCAGACCCATAAGGTCGTTGCGGAACCATTGGTTTATCAGTGTGTGGATGCGTTTTTGCGTTTTCCACGGCTGCCCGGCATAGTTGTACAGGTACGGAATATGAAGGCTCGGCTCGTTTGCCATCGAGAACTGTCCCACATTGCCTGTATGATCGGGTAGCTGTCCGTAAAATTCAGGTTTACCTTTACCCAGCGGTTCTACGAAAGTACGATTCAGATTAGCGATAAATTGTTCGTTGCCGCCCATGAGACTGATAAGGTCGGCAACATTGTGAGGTACATCCCAGCGGTAAACCCAGCCATTATTTTCCCCATAGTAATCGCGCGCACCCATTCCACCAGAATAGCGGTAATCGAATGGTTCGATGAATTTCCCGTTTTTATCTTTAGGATGGAAGAATCCTGTTTCGGCATTGTATACGTTTCTGTAATTATATGAACATTTCAGGTAATAATCGGCTTCTTCTGTTTTGCCTAATGCTTTTGCTATTTGAGAAAGGCACCATTGGTCGTAAGAGGTACCTAGAGTGACGGCGATAGGCTGGCGCTTCTCGAACGAGTTTACGTTCTCTACAGTTTCCTTCTCTCCCGGATACAGGGCCGGAATATAGCCATGTTCTTTATAGAATTCGTCGAGCCATCCGGCAGGCGCGCCTGACCACGGAATTAGTGTTTTTTCTTCTATACCTTTTTTACAGGCGATATATGCTTTTTCAAGGTCGAAGCCTTTCAATCCTTTTGTATAACCATCTATCACGGTGGCTACGGCATGATTTGAATTCATCCGGCGCGAGTCTCCGGTTATTTCCGGGAATGTAGGCATCCAGTTGGTACCCATCTGTTCGGCCATCAACAGGTATGAATTGATGATGTCTACTTCTGTTTTTGCTTCGGTAAGTACGCGTAGCGGGTGGGTTGCTCTATAAGTATCCCAAATCCAGTCGTCGGTATAGAAGGGTTTGCCTCCGTCTTCGTGTATTTTACCATCGAAGGCGCTGAAATAGTGCCCGTCTTCACTGATGCAAACCGGACGTTCATAACAACGATACAGAGATGTATAGAATACAGTTTTCTCTGTATCGTCGTTTCCATTCACCTTAATTTTACCTAAAACCTCATTCCAAATCGCACGCCCTCTGTCGGCGAGTTGTTTTACGTTATAATCTTTTTGTTCTCTTTTCAGGTTGTTCTTTGCTTGTTCTTCACTGATAAATGAAATACCATAGCGAAGGTTTATTGTTTGTACTTTGTCTCCGTAATATAGTACAACAAAAGCATTGTCTCCCTCAACCTGTCTTTGGCTTTCGTCGATGGCATTGTCTTTCCATGTGCCGGATTCTACAGGAGTTTGTTCTGTTTCCAGATATATATATACGTTTGTATTATTTTCCAGTTTTTGATATCCGCTGACAGCATTGCCCTCTACTTTTATTGCTCCGTTTTTGGAATTCAATATAAGATAAGCCGGTGTTTCGGATTTTGAAAAGTCAATCTGGTAGATAGCCGATTGATGCGAAGGTGCATATTGGATATGCGTTTGCTGATCGTCCAGGTCTACTTCGTAGTAGTATGGTTTCAGCTTTTCTCTATCGTAACTATACGCCATGACAGGCTTTATGTCTTCTTTGGCGCCTTGATAAGGGCTAAGGTTGAAAGCCGAACGTCCTCTGTGGCTGGTTACAATCAATGGCAGGCCTTTGATATTATCGCCTGTGAAATCGGCCCGTTCGGGATATACCCTAAGCATACTGTTTGGCAGATGAATGGTAGGGTAGGTGGGTACAAGCAGATGACTGATGTTGCCCATATAAGGATTTACATAGTCGACCGGCTGTTTATTTGCACTACCATTATTTATAGATGTACAAGCTGATAAAATAAGGATGCAAATGAAGAAAAATACATTACTGATTTTCATGATAAGTAATTTATTAAGTTGATATTTTTTACAAAAGCAAATAAAAAGGATACCAACTAATAGATAGATTAATTTTAGATTAAAAAAAGACTTAATTCTCTATTCGTTTTCTAATAAATCGGTCGAATTAAGTCTTTTTAATTATAATTTTTGTCTGCGAGTCTGTTTCACCTCTTGTATAGTCCCGTCAGAATTGTAATACAATTTATCTACGCACACCGAACGAAGAGTTCCCTCTCCGGATACATCCGAGGTATGATAGAAAGCGTACCATTGGCCTTTGAACTCAACGATAGAACCGTGACTGGTGTCGCAAGTAGTCGGTTGCAGATAAATACCTTCATATTTCCATGGCCCCAGCGGTGAATTGCTTGTTGCATACCTCAAACGATTAGCCCCCGGATTATTGTCGGCATAAGACAAGTAATAGACGCCATTTTTTTTGTGTACCCAAGCCGCTTCGTGAAAATCACTCATTCCCGTCATTGGTGTCATTGCTCCGTCTAACTTAGTCCAGTCATCTTTCTTTAATTTACCACCATACATTCTGCCTCCTCCGCCATTGTAAATATATGGTTGTCCATTATCGTCTACAAATACGCATGGATCTATTTCAGCAGACATACCTTCTACATATCCCCGTACACGGAATTCCTTATCGGGATATTTACTGGTAGCTACACCGATACGCCAGGTACTGTTCCAATTGGTCGCATTGGTGGGATGAGGAAAATAGAAATAATATGTTTCATTAGCCGGGTTGTACACGCAATCGGGAGCCCACATAAAACCTTCACAGCCCCAACCGGCTTGTTTTCGCACAGTGGCTGCATTCATGATCTCGCCATGATCTGTCCAGTTGATCATATCTTCTGTCGAAAACACATGATAGCGGTCCATCCGGTCGCATCCCTGTGCAGGTTCCATGTCATGCGATGCATATACATAAAGTACTTCTTTTCCATTAATGTTCCATACACGTGCTGAAGCATCGGCTGTATACAGTGGACCTTTCAACCAGCTATTATACATTGGCGACTCAAAGTCTACAAACAGAGGATTGGCCATCGCTTTAGTGGCAGGATAGGTGAAAGAATTGGACAGTTCCTCTAAATCTCCTGTGCGTGTAAATACAAACTTATCCACATTGCCGGGGGTACTACCGAAGTATTTCAGTACATGTTTCCCCTTGGTCAACTGGATGTTTGTAGCTGTTGTTTTTTTAGAGAAGTCCGTCCATCCACCCTGAGGTATAGTTATGCTCCGGCTTGCTCCACGCCCATCCACTTCAAAATAGAAACTGCCTTCCGAGCCATCTCCTTTTACACAATAGGTGTCGATAGAATAAGTCCCGGCTTCGTCCACCTCAATTGTATAACAAATCCACTCACCAGGCTGTACTTCACCTATATAATATCCACCCGATGCTCTGGCATCTCCACGTATATCAACTGCATGTCCGCTTCTATAACCGTCAGCAGTTTTGGAATCACTTTCGTAGTAAGCGACACCATTCACTCCTTCGTCGAAATCTTCGGCTTCTACTGTCCCAGGCACATGATGAGGCCCTTGATAGGCGGTTCCTTTATAGGCATTAAGAAACGCCTCTGTGTCATAATCCAGATCATTATCATAGACATAAGGACCATCCGGCTCGGAGGGTGTGGGAGGAGTAACTTCCGGAGGCGTTTCCTCCGGAAGTTTCTCAGGGGTCTCTTTACTATCACTGCACGACGCAAAGAGTAATGCAATGATCAGACTTCCTGTTTTAACCAGATTTATTAATAATTTCATAAGTCTTATTTTCTGGCAGGCCAGGTAGATTTCAAAGGGATTTCTCCGCGCAGCATCTTTTTGCCTTCTGCAGTGAGCCACAGATAGTGGTCGGTAGGCAGATTGTCTTCGATACCTGTGAAGGTAACATTGAGTTCCGAAGCTTTTTTGCACCAATCATTTCCTGTCAGGCCTTCTACCATAGTGGAAGTCATTCGATACCCACCATTCTGGAACACCACATAATAATCCTGATCTGCTGTATTACCCGGTACCTTCGATTGATTGAGGCATTTATAAATAGCCGTGCCTTCATCTATTTCATCAAACATAGCAATGTAGAGCATCTGAGCTCCCGACTTGATACCATGATACATCTGATTCCAAAGGAACGTACCACCCAGGCGCGGTTGAACTGTGTTATTCGGATGCATATTGCGGTCGGCAGAGCCGGGGAAACAAAGCGGAGCATAGTCTACTCCATTCTCTTTACACCATTTGACATCTTGCTCAATTAAACTATGGAAGTTCGGAAAATTATTATTATCATAACGACCCACAAACCACGGCATGATCACTTTGGCAGCTTTGATCAGATCGTGTAATTTAGCATCAGGTAAAGCATCGTTCCGCCTTTCGCGCCAGTAAGTAGGAACACCCAACATAATGTTGTAGCCCATTTCCTTCAATCCATTCATCAATCCTTCCACATCGGTAAGACTGTAAGGCCGGCCGTCATTGAAACCTACACCCCACAAAGTAATCAACGGCTTGCCGTCATGGTAGAGGTAGTATTTCTGTTTGGCTTCCCTATTCAGTAACTGATATTTGTCCATGATAGCTTTTGCATCGGCCAAAACAGCAGCTGTAGTGTTATTCTTATTAGGCTCGTATCCACCCAGGTCGTACATTACGCAGATGGCGCGCTGATAAGTGTTAGACCCTTTCATGGCAGACTCCAGTACTTTATCGAAATGAGTCTTTCCATCATGGTTGTTTATTACCTCACCCACAAATCGTTGCATAAATACTCCATCGAGACCGTATTCCTTCATCCATTTGAAATGGAGCAATACGCTCGATTCATCATAAGCGCTATATACGGTAGCCTTTTCTCCATTGGGATAGAAAAAATGTTCTGACCGACCGGGTGTACCATCGTCTCCGGGTGTATACTGAACTGTATATTCGCTCATATCCGGCCAGAAATCGATTTTGTTTCGTAACACGCCAGGCTTAAACATGTCATTCTCCCGATAGTGATACCACTCGGTATTTGCATGGTCGGCATGTGGACATCCGTCTCCGGGTGCGCCAAACCATCCTTGATAACCAGCCATCACCAATCCCCGGTATGTATCGAAAGGCTTGCCGTCCTCATGCGGGGCAAAGCCAAGGTCGTTATATACCTCTTCTACAGGTGGATTCGGCTTCGGATCCGGCTCTATTGCGGGTGGAATATAGTCGTCATCTCCGCTGTTACAAGAGGTTGCGAATAATAACAGACCTCCCAATAATATCTTGTTTAGTTTCATATATTTCATCTTTATCATAAATATTAGTTTGTTATAAATTTTGAATAAATAGCTGTAATATATCAATATATACAAGCACTTTTCATTGTCTATTTGTACCCCGCCATTTACTCTATTTAATAACGAACCATTGTAAAAAGTAAAGAACCGGGAGAGAGTCTTTCTTTTTATGTCATCCCTCCCGGTAACATTTTGAGAATAATCTAAATCACCTTATATTACCTTTATTTACTCGGGATTTCAATCATTTTGATCTCTGTATAATTATATTTCTGTTGAGTATCATTTACTCTGGCACCCATACGGGCGAAATAAATATAACCAGGTTTGACAGGTAGCCTAAAGCTATAAACCTGGCTCTTCCCATCTTGTAACTTAGGTATGTTTGCCCAGCTTGTCATGATGCTTTTCCAATATAGAGGATCGCCATTAGCGTCTTCCGGGGTGTTATAATAACTGATCGAATTGCCGGCACCACAGAATTGATTCAAGCTAAGAAACGGCCTGATATCCCTGATATTTGGCAGTCCCGTTTTGATAGGAGCGTCGAAACGGCACGACATTGTCAGTGAATCATTGACATATTCCATTTGGAAATCAAACATTGTCAGGTAAGGGGTCACTTCAAAATTTTGTTCTAACTTCTTTCCAATCCCTACCCGTATTGTATCGCAAGGCCACCAAGCTCCTTCGGGAACTACGTCATATGTACCTTTGAAGAGCTTCGTATTATTGAAAGTTCCATCCTGTTTCACGGGGATATCCTGATTAGCGGGATTGAGACTATAACTCTTCTCCCATATACGGATACGATTTTCACCCTGATCGGCAAGAATATTCTGGCCCGTAGTCGAATCGATAATACGTCCGGTGAAATGGGCATCAGGTTCATCAAAGTTATCAACTTCCATACACGAAGTTGCCAACAGTGCCGACACGCCCACAAGCAGACTATATATTACTTTTTTCATATTCAAGTATTTTAGTTCATTTATTTCCATTAATAACCATCATTACGTACCAAATTCGGATTTTTTCCAATTTCTCCCCCCGGTATTTGTTCATAATACCATCTTCTTTCGAATGTCACTGTACGGGCTATGGTTTCTACCTCGTTCAGGTATATCCATTTGTCTTCATTCAGTACATAATAAGGAAGTAAGGTATGTCCGAATTTCCCATTAAGGAAATCGATGTCGGCCACTCTCCAACGACGCAGGTCGAAAAGACGTTGGTTCTCGAAGCACAGCTCACGAGCACGTTCGTCACGGATATATTTCAGGTTTTCGTCAATGGCGAATCCGTAGAGCGACGTACCTATATCTTCCGGGTTGGTTACCATCTCATGAGGATGAGCGCCGGCACGTGAACGGATTTGGTTCACATATACGAATGCTTCTTTTTTCAGATTGTTGTCATTTCTCAGCGTACCCAACTCATAAGCGGCTTCCGCCCAGTTGCAAAGCACTTCTCCGTAACGGAATACTTTCCAAGGTTGTTTACTGCCGAATAATACGCGGCTGGCGGCAGCGGCAGCGGGGTCTGTATACTTACGAATAAACGCTCCCGAACGGGTATATCCTTCGTCGCCAAGTCCTTCACCCAAGCCGTCCTGTCCACTCACTCTCACCATTTTACCGCCAATATTCCGGCTTTCGCCTGCCCGCTGGGCTCTGATACGATATCTGTCGGTATAGTCGTTGCGGCTTCCTCCAATCTCGGCAGTGCCGTCAGCTGCTGTTCCCGGATATTCTGTATAAACACCTGCCTGGATGTCTACCTTTTTGCCGGAGCCCGGTTCAGTCATTCCGGTGAAGTAGAAATTAGCACGGCAGCGAGGTTCCATTTCCCCGTTATTCCAAAGCTCTTCCGGACTGTCGAAACGAACCGGTTTGCCATCTGCGTCGATGATGGCAGGCACCTCATACAATTTCATGAGTTCCCATGTCGGTTGCAAAGCCGCTCCTGCCGCTCCACCGCCAATCATACTCAAAGGCAACACCATTCCGTCCCAGCAATGGAATAAACTTGTATCCCAAATGGCATCGGCCACTGCTGTATATTGTTTCACAAAAATATCCTCGTCTGCCTTATTATCATTCAGGAAGACTTCTACATATGCTTTTTCTTTGGCAGCAGCATCTGCGGCGCCTGCTCCATGCAGCGTATAGCCACCTTCCTGAATAAACTTACAAGCATCGTATGCATATTGGAAAAATTCTTCCGCTTTATCCGCAGGAATGCTCATCAGTCCACTGCTGACAGCCGGACCGCTTACATTGATGTAGCTACCATATTTAGCCGCACATCCGGCATACAACATAGCTCGTGACATTAGGGCGGCAGCAGCGTAGCGATTGGCGCGACCTGGTTCATACTTGCTTTTGTCAGCAGCATTTTCCATCGCAAATTTCAGATCTTCGTAGATAAACTTCCAGCATTCGTACTCTGTATTGCGTGGTTGTAGCAATGCTTCGCCAGCAGTAGGGTTCAACACTTCTTTTACAATAGGTACTCCACCATAGCGTTTCACCATTCCAAAATAATAAAACGCACGCAGGAAGTGAGCTTCGCCCAGGTAAGAATTATATTCTTCTTCGGTCGAATAACTGTCTCTATAATTCGGAAAAACCGCAATGAAATTGTTGATGTCACGGATACGGTCGTAAGGCCAATATCCCCAACCATCACCATAGGATGTACCGCGGCCTAATGCTTCGAGAGCAGCGGAAGCCGGGCTACCCTTTTGTGCTGTCCATTTATTGCCTGTATGCCAACCATCCTGATTGACGGTCGCATACCCCTTTCCACTGCCATCAGACCCTGTATGATTATAGTTAAAGTCTTCGATGGGAAGGTCCTGATAAGTGACAGCGAAATACTTTTTGATACCATTGTCAGAAGTCAACAGGACATTTTCCCCAATGATTCCTTTCGGCTCCAGATCCATGTCATAGCAGGAACCCATGGTGAGTGTTAACGCTGCTATACATATATATTTGAATGTTTTCATATTCTGTCCTTTCATGTTAGAATTTAATTGTAGCACCTACATTGAAGGTGCGGTTCACCGGATAATTATAAAATAAAACACCTTGCTCATCATTATTATTGGAACCTCCCTTAGCCCCCGGACGCTCAGGGTCAATATTGTCCAAGCCTGTTATAGTCAATAGGTTGTAGGCATTCAGGTATACACGAAGGTTTTTGATACCCATTTTGCTAATCAAGGGTTTGGGTAGTGTATAACCTACTTCCAATGTTTTCAGACGTATATATGAAGTATTTTTAATACCGGTTGTACCTGAGCCAAAAGGACGGCCGGTAGCCGGATAGAGCCCCTCTTCCCATTGGGTATTCGGGTTCCAGGGATCATCTGTCGCGTTAGCTGTATGCCAACGGTCCTTGTAGATATCCAGAATAGCGCCTCCGAATGCACCTACTTCGGCAAATACTTCAGTGTATTGATTGTATACACCTGCTGAACCTTGCCAGTTCATAGAAAAGTCTACACCTTTCCATGCGGCTCCCATTGTGATACCATAGTTGAATACCGGCAGGTTGTAAGTAGCCACCGGATGGTTGTCCTGGTCGTTAATAACTCCATCACCGTTCCAGTCTTCGTACCAATAGTCTCCCGGCAGCGAACCTTGGCCGTAATTACCTCCGGTAGTGTTATGATAGCGGATTTGATCGTAACTGGTGAATCTTCCCCCTTCCTTGTAGGTAGCCCAGATATCTTTGTTACGACCGGATGTCTGCCAACGACGCCAATTGTCCATTGAGTTTTGTGCCGGAGAATCGATTCTATAATCCCAACGATTCTTCGTGGCTGAAATCTGACCATTTACCCAATAAGTAATGTCGTCTATCTTGTTATTATGTCCCAGACTGATTTCCCAACCGAATGTTTCATCACTTTCGATATTTTCCAAAGGCATGGAAGCACCTACCGTGCCTGGAATAACGGATGTGCTTCTTGCTAACAGTCCGTTCCGGCTACGTTTGAATACATCGAATGTACCTGTGAGTTTTGAGTTCCAAAGGTCGAAATCAAGACCAAAGTCCCAAGTGTCTATGGTGTACCAGGTTAGGTCAGGATTTGGGATAGCCGTAGGCGTTAATCCGCCCATGAGAGCTCCGTTATAAATCCAACCGAGTTTCCTGCCATTCAGTTCATAACCCACTACCGTAGGAGGATAGTTGCCTGCGCCGCCATCGTCCCCCATTCGTCCGTAAGATCCACGCAACTTAAGGTTGTTTAAGTATGAAATCCATTCTTTCATAAATGGCTCCTCACTGATGCGCCAGCCGAGAGATGCTGTAGGGAAGAATCCCCAACGCGACCCGGACGGAAAACGGGATGATCCATCGTAACGGAAAGCAAAGTCTGCTATATAACGGCCTTTGTAGTCATAATTAGCTCTTCCTACAACTGCTTGACGAACCACATCCCAAATACCGCCACCGTCGGAAAACGCTGTTTGGCCTTCGGCTTCACCGTAAATAAGGTATTCACCATCGAGAAGCATGTCACGCTGCCCATAGAAGTTATCATAGTTATTGTATTGCTCCTCGAACAGCACCATAGCGTTGATGTTGTGATCGCCGAATTTATGGGCATAGTTCAATGATAATTGCATTACTGTCCCATAAGCCGGATCGGTGCGTCGTCTCAGATAACTGTCGGCATTCTGAACGATAGGTTCTATAGTCCCATTTCCTAACCGTTGATACAGATTGTGTGTACGTTTGTATTCTGTATTATTTGTAGAATAATAGTCGTAGCTATAGAATGCTTTCGCATTTAATCCCTCTACGCCCGGAATATCATAAGTCAGTGCCAAAGAACCATTAAAGTTATTCCGTTTTTCGCGGCGGAAACCGGCAAAATCACTGTTGGTTTGAGCTACAGGATTATCCATATAACCTGCTACCGGCATTTGCTCGTTGAAAGCAGGCATACTATGATCGCCATCCAGCCATGCTTCAGCCGTTGGGCGATAGCTCCACGCTTTTTTGTATACTGTCCATATATCGGTGAGTGGCTGGTTCTTCTCATCCATATAACCACTCAACTGTACCGCGGCTTTCAGCCGTTTGGTAATTTGTGCGTCCACATTGCTTCGGAAGTTCCAACGGTCATAGTTCAGGGAACCGCTTCTGTATGCTCCTTCTTGTTTGATGTAGCCCAGATTGAAGAAATACTTCACTTTATCCGATCCGCCATCCATACTGATGTTGTATTGAGATTGTGGCACATTGTTCTTGAACAACTCATCGTTCCAGTTGGTACTTTTTTTGCGGCCGGTGCTGTATTCCAGCATTTCTTCCCAGGTATATTGAGGAGTAGTGCGAATGGGATAGTTGCCGTTAAAATCGTTGTATCTTTTTTCGTTGGTCAGTAACATATGGTCTGTCGCACTTGATGTTTCGGGTACATAGAGGAACTGTTGCCAGCCTAAATTGGCAGAGAACGTGATGTCAAACTTGCCGTTGGTGGAATCACCACGCTTGGTTGTAACCAGAATAACGCCATTGGCGGCACGAACACCATAAATAGCTGCCGTACCATCTTTCAATACGGATACGCTTTCTATTTCATTGGCATCCATACGGGAAAAGTATCCTTTATCACGGGGAATTCCATCGACTACGATCAGAGGTTCGCCCATACCGCGGATGTCAATTTTGCTGTCAAAATCCCCTGGCGCCGAACTATTCTGAGAGATGCGCACACCCGGTATCTTACCTGAAAGCATGTTGACCACATTTTCATTCTTGGTAACAGCGATTTCTTTACTGTTTATCGCGGAAACCGCACCTGTCAGTGTTACCTTCTTTTGTGTACCATAGCCTACAACGACTACTTCTTCCAATTCTTTGCTATTTTCCTGTAATGTGATTTTCAGGTCAGTTTTGTCGGCTGTTACCACAACCGTTTGATAGCCAATGAATGAGATTGTCAGTTTTTCTTCTTTCGATGCCTCTATTTTGAAAGTACCGTCCAAGTCGGTCATTGTACCACGGGTAGCGTTTCCATTGACTGTTACAGTGGCTCCGATGACTGGTTCTTCTGAGGCATCAACGACCATCCCCTGAACCATCCGGAGCTGCGCTGAAGCAGGCAATGCCACCAGGAGGCATAAAAACGCGACTATAATAAACCTCCACGAGGCCGACGCGCTTTTTCCATATGTTTTTGAGTTACTATCTTTCATGATATAATTTTAAATTATTAATCGGAAATATGATTTCTATTTGCGATAGAAAGACCTCTCTCCCCATGCGGGGAGAAGAGAGTATTTCATATATGATATATCCAAAAGATTATTATCTTGGAGCAACATCTACTACGTTCTCCGCACTGGTGCGACGGTTGATCCAAAGGAATACCAAACATCCGTTACTAATTGGTTTCATTCCGTAGTCATATTCGAATTCGAGTCCCATACCTACACGAAGGGCCCATCCACCATAAGCTGTTGTTGTTTTGAAGAAACCATCGGATGTGATATTCAAGCCTTTTGCAGTCATGTCCTCACCTGGAAGTCCGTCCCAACCTGTAACAATTTCTCCATTACAATCGGATTGTGCGAGAGCCTTTTTTTCATCATCGGACATCGTCCAGTTCCTGCGTTGTGATTTTGCGATTGATGTTTGGATATTGAACCAATTCAGTCCACGAGAGAATTTTGTGTATTTTTTGCCGACGTTAGTCACTACCAATTTAGTACCATCGCTCATAACTAAGTCCTCCTCTCCCAATTTTACTGAATACGCTTTCAAAGCATTCAGGAACTTCATGCCATTACCATGTACCAAAGACAGTTTGCCTCCAATTAAAGTTCTCGCCAAATCGATGCTGTTTACACCCGGATTCACGATGATTCCTTCACCTTCGCCAACGCCTGTACCGTCAACTCCAGGATTACCGTATTCCATGTGTTCACTGAAATTCACTAATCCACCGTGGAAATCAATATTTGCCAATGGATCAATGACTTTCCAGTATATTTTAGCTTTTATCACATCGTTAACTACGACATTAATCAATACACCGTCAGGTTTTGCATCACCTTCTTTTTTATTAAAGTTTGAACCTGGACGGCCTTGCATTTTCCATGCGCCATTTGCGGTTAGACAACTTTTTAAGAAGTCATACCTATCTTGCACATTACCATTCTGATTAGCTTTCACTCCCAATTCGAAACGCAGGTCTGCCGCGTTAATTGAAGGAAGGGAAACAAGTGTATTGAAGTTGAATTCATTCAGGAAGCTGACAGCATCAGTTTCGGGTAGAGTAGCTGTCCAGAAGCCTGGTGATACTTCTGTTGCGTCAGTAATTGCATTAGAGAAAGTAGGGGTAACAAGTTCTTCACTATTGAAAGAATAGTCGTCGGAAACTTTTACAGTAAAGTAATTGGAGCTGATAGCCGTAGTACCGTTGATAGTCATATAGATTGCCACGGCATACGATTTGCTCGCTTCTACACCAAGAGCTTTGATAGGAACTTTAATGAAATCGCCCTCAAGCGTTACATCGCCGTCGACTTTGAACAAGCCATTGCCTCCTACTTTGAGTTGGTGGGCTTCTGCTATATCGAAAGTGGCACTCTCTAAATTAGCGGAAGTGATAGCCGGTGTAGCCAAAAAGTTTACGGTAATGCTTGTATTACCTATATTGACGATACCGTCAGTAGTTTCAGGACTGTAGATTAATGAGTTTACTGCCGAACCAATAGGTAGTACATATTCAGTTTCATCCACAGTAATAATTACATTTTTCTCATTTTTTTCTACAGTAATATTTGCTCCGCTACCGGTACCCGGTTTAATTGTAATAACTTTACCATCACTCAAAGTTAAAGTATAAGTGCCATTGGCTTCTTCTACCTTTACAATGGTTGCACCGGTTGTCATTGCATTTGACAGCTGATCTTTGAGATCCGCAACTGCAACTTCTAATACTGATACTCTTGATTTCAGGTCATCGACGTCTTCACCACATGATGAGAAAATACCTGTTGAAAAAAGCATGACTCCACATAGGAGCACATTTAAAAATCGTTTGTTCATACATAAATAGGAGTTAAATGGTTTATTCATAGATAAATAAGGATTAAGTTAAGTGATAACTTTTGTTGTGAAATCTTTATCTTTTATTTAAGTAATTTCTGAAAAACAAATATTTGCGTGGAAAACTATACGAAGTTTCCAAAACAAGATTTTATAAGCCGAAAACAGGTTGTTTCCGCTTGTATTTTTCCCTGGAATTATTGCTCATAAATTGTTATTATAATCGTTTAGGTTCGAGGATTTGTATATCAAATGGATTAGGCCTATGCTGTCTTACACCTATGGTTATATAAATATACACGGATCCGGATCTTCTTTTGTGTTCAAGAGGTATTTAATGTATTTTTCATGTTTATATAATTAATTTTAATAGTACTTGAGTGTGGGCAAATTTATATAACATATATTAATATTTTTCTAAAAATAACATTAATAGAGCCATTAAAATTTCTATAATTTAGGCTTTTAAACCTTTTATTCATAAGGGTTTCATTAATTCAGGAGATAACTGATGCTTTTGAATATGGAAGTAAATTAAATAATGAGAATAGGGATTAAACCGATTCGGTATTTTATGAAAGTTTATTAATTATGCCAATCAGTAGTTCAAGTAACTATTGTAGTATAAAATTGTTCTATTTTTTTCAGCTGCACTTCGTTCCGCTTAAATGTTCATTTTGGCATTGCCCAAAACGAACCAAAAGGCTAGCGCTTCGCTCCTCGGCGACCCAAAACCGTTTCGTCGGCTGAATCAAACACATGGGCTATAGCCCCGTTTGATTCTACGCCGCCTGCAACGGATTGGGTACCCCGCCTGCGTCACTAATGCGCAAGGGCTGACGCACGCGGAGCTAAAGCCTGAAAAGACACAGTCCTGTCGCCGCATCGCGATTCCGGCCTCATTCCGCAGGCGGGGTACCCAATCCGTAAAGCGGAGGTGTAGGGCAAAATAGGATAGCTGCTATACACGGCTAATAATCCGTCTATAGATAATTCCGTATTATTTTGCCCCACCGGAGCTGCGGTTTTGGGTCGCCAAAGGGATGCAGCCTTGATTTTTGTAACTTTTTATCAAGAAAAAGTTAAGAAAAACAAGCCGGACGGCGCATTAGATAAAAATAGAACATTAAATCTCAACTACTGATTCGCATTAATAAATTAATACATGTAAATTTGTTAAGGTCTGGTATTGTAAACTTCTCTTCTTTGGCTGGTGACGAGGCAGGTACGGATAATAAAGGTATAATAAGTATTACGTTTGTTGATCTTGACATGTTAGATAATATAGCTTGAAGATATAATAAGAGGTGGATAACATTTCGTCTTAGCCGAATGTTTATCCACCCCCATTATGTGCGTATAGAAAAGATTATCTATGAATAGATATCTCTTTTAATCAATTATGTAATCATTTCCTGTTATCTCAAACTGAGTTTCGACAAGAGGTAATTTTTCCGCACTTGTTTTTGTAGGAGAAGTTCCTCCGATATATAGCTTGCTTTTTCCTTTAGTCATTTTTAATACACCATCTTCGTCTGCCAGAGCCATTTCTCTTGGCGATAATTTGAATGTTACACTTTTACTTTCTCCCGCCTTCAGGGATATCCTTTCGAAGCTCTTCAGCGCATATAACGGTAATTGTCTGTTTGTACCGTTATTGTCGTGGGATATATATAGTTGGACTACTTCTTCTCCATCTGTCTTTCCTGTGTTTTTTACAGTGATGGAAACTTCCATGTTTTCACCTGCTTTTATACTTGCAGGCATTTGTATAGGGGAGTATTCAAACTTGGTATAGCTTAATCCATAACCGAACGGATAAAGTACCTGTCCGTCAAAATAACGATAGGTTCTGTTCTTCATTTCATAAGAATTGAATGCAGGCAGGTCGCTGTCTTTTGTATAGAATGTCACAGGTAATTTTCCCGAAGGGTTATAATCTCCGAAAAGAACATCTGCAATGGCTGTTCCTGCATCCTGTCCCCCATACCAGGCATTTAATATTGCAGGTACGTTTTGTGATTCCCATTCGGCAGCGATAGCACTTCCGGTCATCATAACAAAGACAGTCGGAATTCTTTCTGCTTTTAACGCCTGCATCAGTTCTGTCTGTATTTTCGGCAGTTTTATGCTCGTACGGTCACCTCCTGTAAATCCTTCTATTTTGACAGGCATTTCTTCACCTTCCAGTTCCGGAGATATACCTCCGGCAAATATGACTACGTCCATTCCTTTCAAACGTTTGGCCAGAGCTGCGATTTCCTCTTTGCTGTTTTCCGACGGTTTTACAAAGTCAATACCTTTTTCATAAATCACCTCTGTATTTTTCAGTTTGTTCTTGATAGCTTTGTAAGGAGTTATTATCTGTGTAGGGAAGCCATTGTAGTTACCCAGCACTGATACTTCATTGTCTGCATTAGGTCCGATAACAGCTACTTTCTTCAACTTCTTACTTAGCGGTAGAAAGTTATTCTCATTCTTTAATAATACGATTGATTCTCTCGTTATTTTAAGGGCTAAATCCTTATGAGGTTGTGATTCCAGTACCGAAAGTGGAATTTTTGAGAATTTCACATCTTCTGCAGGATCGAACATTCCCAATCTGAAACGTATTTCGAATAGGCGCTTTAAAGATATATCTATTTGTTCCTCTGTAATAAGCCCGGTTTTCACGGCATCTACAAGAGCTTTGTATGCTTCATTGCCGCAGTCGATGTCAGTTCCGCTATATACCGCATCGGCAGCAGCGTATTTAGCATCAGGATGGGTTTTATGATGACGGTAAAAATCGTCGATAGCGCCGCAATCGGATGTTACATATCCTGTGAAGCCCCATTTATCTCTCAATATTTCCTGCATTAGCAGATTGTTCCCGCAACACGGTTCTCCGCTAAATGCATTATATGCACACATAACGCCTGCTACTTTGGCATCTACAACCAAATCGCGGAATGCAGGAAGGTACGTATCCCACAAGTCGAATGTGGTAACAAAGGTGTTAAATGTATGGCGAGTATTCTCCGGACCGCTGTGTACAGCATAATGTTTAGCACAGGCGGCTGCTTTTAGATATTGGGAATCGTCACCTTGTAGTCCGGCGACAAATGACTTGCCTAAAGCCCCTGTCAGGTAAGGATCTTCTCCATATGTTTCCTGCCCGCGTCCCCAACGAGGATCACGGAATATATTTACATTAGGAGTCCAATATGTCAGACCATGGTATATAGAATAGTTTCCTTTTGCCGAAGCATCATTGTATATTGCACGTCCTTCGTCAGAAATAGCATTTGCTACATCTTTTAGTAACCTGGCATCCCATGCAGCAGCCATCCCTATGGCTTGGGGAAAAACAGTTACTTTGTATTCTGTGCGCCCAATGCCATGCAGGCATTCGTTCCACCAATTATAAGCCGGGATATTGAGCCGTTCTATGGCCGGGGTATTGTTTAGCATTTGCAATACCTTTTCTTCTAAAGTCAGACGCGATACCAAATCAGATACCCGTTTATCTGTAGACAGCTTTGTATCGCGGAAAGGATATGGCTGACCGAATATCAGAGTGCCCGAAAATGTGGAAAAAATGAGAATTAAGAGTACCTTAGTTTTCATGATAAAGATTTTTTAAGATATTTATTAAATACAAAATAAAGCAAAAGGCATTAATAAAAGCTGAAATCAAACATTAATGTTTCTATTAAAATAGGATTAATATTCTATATTTTAAAAGAATGAGACTAAAAATAGGTGATTTATCGGAAAACTAAAATCTTTTAGTTGGAATAAAAAAAGAAATAGATTATTTTTACAATCGTTAGCTTCTGTTACAGTTTTAAAAATACAATTTATCTTCCACAAAAAATCTAAATGAAAAAACTATTCTCTACTATTTTATTTCTCTTCTTGTCAGTATTAATCAATGCTGCACAACCCGATAGTATAGATTATGGTTTATATATAAAGTCATTCCCGTTCAATGATCAGGAAAAAACATCCCTGATACTGGAGAATAACCAACCGATCAGGCTGCACAATGAGACAACCATGACATTTGATATGAGCGTACGCAAAGACAATGTGTTTGGGGTTGTGTTCAGGATGATTACGGATAAGAAAGAAAATATAGACTTATTATTTACAGTGGGTGAGGGAGATAAGCGATATCCGATGCTTGTGGTAAATGAGTCTGTCTACATGATTTCCAAAGAAATAATCTGCGATGAATGGCTATCGGTAAGTATAACGTTATCGTCAGAGAAAAATGAAATCATTGTATTGTATGGGGAGACTAAATTATCTGTTCCTTACCAGATATCACGTGCCAATGAGGTGAAAGTCTCTTTTGGCCTATGCCCATTTGAAGGATATATGTTATATGATATAGCATCGGTGAATATCCGGGATGTAAAAATATTCAATGGTAAAAACCTACTGAGGCACTGGAAATTGGAGAAACACGATGAAAAGCACAGTCCCGACTCTGTAGCCCAGGTACCGGCAGTAGTTACAAATCCACGATGGATCATAGATATTTATGCAACTTGGGAAAAAATCTATTCGAAACATATTAAAGAGAATTCATTGTTTGCCTTCAATCCGAATCAGGGGGTAATTTATATTGCTTCCCCCGATTCTAAAGAGCTTATCACTTTCGATGCCGATAAAAGGAAAGAAAATATAATAGCTGTGAAAAGCGGAATAATAGCTGCCAATGCTCCTAATCAGTTATTCTACAACCCTGTTTCGAACAAGCTATTTTCCTATAATCTCGATGAGAACATAGTATCCGTATTCAATCCGGTTTCCGAATCGTGGGAAAACAATACAAAATCGCTTTTGGAACATGCCTACTGGAATAACTCAGTTTCTTTTTCGCCTTCCGATTCTTCATTGGTGTCTTTTGGAGGTTATGGCTTTTATAAATATAACAATGAATTACTCCGTTTAGACCCGAGCCGGAAATCTATAAAAAAGTCTACTTTGCCAGATATTTCCCCCCGGCATTCTTCTTCAACCGTTATTGTAAACAATACCTTGTATATCTATGGAGGATGGGGTAATAAAACAGGACGACAGGAATTATCTCCCCGTAATTATTACGATTTTTATTCGGTTAATCTCCTGACAGAACAGACAAATAAACTGTGGGAAATGGAGACGCCGGCACCCGAGTTGGAATTTCTTCCCGGTGAGAATATGATTTATGATGAGAAAGAAGATTGTTTTTATGTATTTACAAGCCAAAATGGCGGCACATTAATGAGGCTAAAGAAAGATATTGCGGGATTTGAAGCTATGTCTTTTCCTATACACGAAGATCTTACGGCTCACTATTTATATATGAAGCTATATTATTCCAAGGCCGATAATAAATTTTATCTATTGATAAATAAAATAAAAACAGATAAGTCGGCTGAAGTTGCGATTTATTCACTTAATTATCCGCCAATCGCTCTAAGCGAGATACAGGTTACTCAGCCAATAGAAGAGCCGGCTTCGCCATCTTCCGTGTGGATGATTGTTGTAATAGCTCTGGGACTTATATTTGTACTTATTCTTCCGATCTATTTTTTAATTAAAAGTGGAACATTTAAAAGAAAAACCGGAAAAAAGATAATGGCTCCATCTCAGCGCATTATAACATCTGCTGTAAGTGAGACAAAAGTGAAGGAGCCCGAGGTTCAGTACTATGATTTCTCCCGGCGATCGGTTTGTTTTCTTGGGGGCTTCTTGGTAATGGATAAAAATGGACAGAATATAACAGGCCAGTTTACGCCGATGCTGAAATACTTGCTGGTGTTGCTCATTCTTAGTACAGAGAGGGATGAAAAAGGTATATCGGGGAAGAAGCTGATTCAGTTGCTTTGGTTTGATAAGAATGAAGAGTCTGCTAAAAACAACAGAAACGTCTATCTTAGTAAGTTGCGTGCAACACTCGAAAATGTAGGAAATGCAGAAATTATAAACCAAAATGGCTTTTGGAGTATAAAATTGAATGAAGGTATCATGTGTGATTATACAGAGGCGATGCGGTTGTTTGGTATAATAAAAGAAAATGCTTCACCCGATCAGACAAATATAGACAGGCTGCTCGAACTATTGCTTAGGGGAGTATTGTTACCAAACACAGAAGCTGACTGGGTAGACGGATTCAAAAGTGATTTTTCTAATATGACGATAGATATATTGACCGAACTATCACAGAGCAATTATTATAAGCTCACTGATGACCTGAAACTTAAGATTGCCGATACTTTATTCCTCCACGATTATATAAATGAAGAAGCGTTATATCTCAAATGCTCTATATTGTTCAATTCGGGTAAGAAAGGAATTGCGAAAAGCATTTACGACAATTTCTGTAAAGAATACTATAATCTGCTGGGCTCGAAATATAAGTACTCCCTTACAGATGTTATAAGCCGGAATAATATCGAAGATTGAGTCTCCTTTTCCTTCTTAACTAAAAATAATTTTATCTATATGTTAGCTGACAGCTTTTAGCAGTTGGCTGATAGTTCTTTGAAAGATTAATGGCCCCCAAATTGGCTCCGCCGAACGTTGTTTCCCCCACCTTACAGAGAGAGTAAAAAGTAATAGGTAGAAATAGTGTTACCTTTGTTACCTTTTTAAGTAGTAAGTATTGAGTAGTAAGTATGAAGGAGTTCTAATTATTAACTGTTAACTGAAAAGTTACCTTTTATATAGTGTTCTTTGTGTAAACCTTTGTGTCCCTTGTGGTAAAGAGTTTTAACCACTAAGTACACGAAGGGAGTCACAAAGGGCACAAAGGCTAAAAACTGTTACTTTTGTTACTTTTTAACTATGTATAGTTAACGGATGCAAAGATGACTAGATAAAAACAAAGGAAAAGCTGTCAGATGTGTCAGATTTTAACTGAGTATGGTTAAAAAACGTAAATATGATGATAGGTTGGACTTTGCCCCCTTAGCATCTTTGCGAGAGAATATTGTTAACTGAAACAAGTGTAACCTTTGTTACCTTTTGAAAAAAATATGATGTCGAACCGTATTTTTAATACATTATTAATATGTTTTTAACTCTCCCGTTAATACGGTCGGCTTTATTTTGTTCCCGGAAATAACCAATACTTAAATAATACCATGAGAAAGAAATTTGGATTATTCATGTTTTTCGCGCTGAGCATCCTTACCGTTCAGGCCGGTGATATCAAATTACAGTATAAACGTCCCGCAAAAGAATGGGTAGAAGCCTTGCCTTTAGGAAACTCACGGTTGGGAGCGATGGTTTTTGGCAGCCCGGTCCGGGAGCGCCTGCAACTGAACGAAGAAACAATGTGGGGCGGAGGACCGCACCGGAACGATAGCCCCGCTTTGCTAGGCTCACTGAATGAAGTCAGGAGTCTTATTTTTGCAGGGAAGGAAAAAGAAGCAGAGGCATTATTGGACAAAACGATGCGGACGCCTCACAACGGCATGCCGTATCAGACAATCGGAAACTTGTATCTTGACTTCACCGGGCATGACAATTACTCGGATTACTCGCGCAATCTGGATCTAAAAACGGCGGTAGCAACTACCCGGTATGCTGTAGATGGTGTAACATATACCCGTGAAGTTTTCACTTCGTTTACCGATAATGTGATTATTATGCGTATTACGGCAGATAAGGCGAACAGTATTAACTTCTCCGCGTCATATGATTCTCAGGTGAAAGGCTATTCTGTATCAGTAAAGGGCAACAGGCTGGTGCTGAAAGGTACAGGCTCTGATCATGAAGGTATAAAAGGAGTGGTAAGGTTCGAAAACCAGACCGAAATAAAAACGGAGGGCGGAACGGTAAAAGCCGGAAAAGATAATATCGTTGTGAAAAACGCCAATACGGCGACAATATACATATCCATCGCCACTAATTTTATAGACTATAAGAATGTAAGCGGTAATGAGGCCAGAAAAGCAGAAACAATATTGAAGTCCGCACTTACCAAACCGTATCAGACCGCGTTGACCGACCATATAAAGTATTATCAGAAGCAGTTTAACCGTGTTGAGCTGGATCTGGGTACTTCCGAAAGAATGAACGATGAAACCGATAGCCGTGTGCGGAACTTTAAGGATGGTAAAGACCAGAACCTTGTAACACTGCTTTTCCAGTTTGGACGCTATCTGCTTATCAGTTCGTCACAACCGGGAGGTCAGCCTTCGACATTGCAGGGTATATGGAACGATCAGCTTGTACCACCCTGGGATAGCAAGTACACTATCAACATCAATACCGAGATGAATTACTGGCCTGCCGAGGTGACCAACCTGAGCGAAACACATTTTCCATTGTTCGAAATGGTGAAAGAAATAGCCGAAACGGGTAAAGAGACAGCAAAAGTAATGTACAATGCCAATGGATGGGTTACACACCACAATACGGACATCTGGCGTACGACCGGACCTGTGGACGGTGCTTTTTACGGGATGTGGCCTGACGGCGGGGCATGGCTTAGCCGTCATATGTGGCAGCATTACCTCTATACGGGCGATAAGGCATTCCTGAGCGAAGTGTATCCTGTGCTGAAAGGTGCGGCCGATTTCTTTTTGGATTTCCTTGTAGAGCATCCGAAATATAAATGGATGGTATCGGCTCCTTCCACTTCGCCCGAACAAGGACCTCCGGGAACGGGGACAAGCATCACGGCCGGGTCTACGATGGACAATCAGATAGTATTCGATGTACTGAGTGATGCATTGAACGCATCCAGGGCTTTGCAACTGGCCGATAATGCATATGAAAAAAGGCTGGAAGATATGATTTCACGTCTTGCCCCTATGCAGATAGGCAAATACAATCAGTTACAGGAGTGGCTCGATGACGTAGACGACCCAAAGAATGACCATCGCCATGTGTCGCATCTGTATGGGTTGTATCCGAGCAACCAGATATCACCTTATTCGCATCCTGCATTGTTTCAGGCTGCAAAGAATTCGTTGCTTTACCGTGGCGATATGGCTACGGGGTGGTCGATAGGCTGGAAGATAAATTTCTGGGCGCGTTTGCTGGATGGGAACCATACATATAAGATTATATCCAATATGCTATCGCTTGTAGAGCCGGGAAATAACGATGGACGAACATACCCGAACCTGTTCGATGCACATCCGCCTTTCCAGATCGACGGTAATTTCGGATTTACTGCCGGAGTGGCCGAAATGTTATTGCAAAGCCACGATGGAGCGCTCCATCTGCTTCCTGCCCTGCCTGATGTATGGAAAAAAGGTACAGTAAAAGGGCTGATAGCTCGCGGTGGTTTCGAAGTTTCTATGGAGTGGGACAACGGGGAACTTTTGACTGTCTCGGTATTATCTAAATTGGGAGGGAATATGCGCCTGCGTTCTTACGTGCCATTGACAGGTGCGGGACTGTCAGAGGCTAAGGGAGTAAATCCAAATCCGCTGTACGGAACTGCACAAATAAAGGAACCTCTGGTCTCCAAAGAGATAAACGCTCAGTATCCGTTGCTGTATAAGATATACGAGTATGACGTGGATACGCGGCAGGGGCAGGCATATACATTTAAGAGAGGTATGAAATAAGGACTAAATCATTAAAATTTAAATAATTATTTAATATATAAAACTAAAATATAATGAATCAGCGAATTATTCTGTCTGTGATAATCTTATCCTGCCTTTTTATGAATAAGATTACAGCCCAGACAAACAAGCACTCTGCTAAAACACAGTATCCAAGCTATAAAGGCCTGATTATGGCAGGTTATCAGGGATGGTTCAGGGCTCCGGCCGATGGAGTGATGTATCCCGATGAAAAACAAGTCCGCATAGATATGTGGCCGGATGTGAACGAGTATGAAAAGACATATCCTACAGGATTGAAGCACGCGGATGGTTCCACAGCACGCTTTTTCAGTTCTACGGACAAAAGTACAATAGATTTGCATTTCAAATGGATGCAGGAATATGGTGTAGACGGTGTGTTTATGCAACGCTTCTTTCATTCTGCTCAGCCAAAAGCCAGAGGGGAGGCTCCGACTGCGGTAATCAGAAACGCGTTTGAGGCTGCATCTAAATATCAGCGTGCTGTAGCTATTATGTACGACCTGTCGGGATTGAAAAGATCGGGAGAAGATTGTTCCAGCCTGATAGAAGACTGGAAGTATCTGGTAGATTCCATACGGGTGACAAACCAAAAAGGAAATCAGACATATTTATTTTTCAACGGGAAACCTCTTGTGGCCATCTGGGGTATCGGATTTCCCGACAGACCTTATAATATTCGCGATATAGGTATTGAGCGCTTCATCGATTTTCTGAAAAATGATCCTGAATATGGAGGTTGCAGTGTTATGCTGGGGGTACCTACATTCTGGCGCGAACTGACTGCCGATTGTATTCCGGACCCCTATTTACATACGATAATCAAACAGGCCGACATCGTTCTCCCTTGGACTGTCCAGCGCTTTACACCGCTTTTGCATAACGATATGGACCGTTTCCGCGACCTGATAATAGGTGATATGGAGTGGTGTAAAAATAACAATATCGATTATGTGCCTTGTGTGACCCCGGGATTCAGTTGGCATAATCTCAGCCGTTTTGAATTTCCCGATGATATAAAGCCCTCCGGGTCTATACCACGCCAAGGGGGACGTTTCTACTGGCAGCAGATATCTACTGCTATCAATGCGGGCGCCGGTATGATCTATGCGGCTATGTTCGATGAGGTAAATGAAGGGACGGCAATATTCAAATGCAGTGACAACCCTCCGGTAAGTGATATCGCTAAGTTCGTGGGGATGGAAGGAGTGCCTTCCGATCATTATCTCTGGCTTACAGGTGAAGCGTCTAAGATGCTGAAAAGACAAAAGCCATTGAGTATCCCGATGCCGAAAAGGGATTCCCGGTAGTAGGATTGATTAAGCAGGCTCTATACCTATGCTTTAAAGAATCTGAGGAAATCTTCCTTATAGCTGGATGATATTTCGATCTCCGTACCATCTTCCAGAGTCACATATCCGCCGGAGTTTTTGTGATATGACTTTACAAAGTTGAAGTTTATGATGTGTGACTTATGGATGCGGATGAAAGGGTAGGGCAGTATCTCGCCGAAATGCTTGAGGAACCGGCAAACCATCTTCTTGCTCTTATCTTTCAGGTAGATATCGGTGAAGTTTCCGTTGCCTTGCAGGCGGATGATATCCTCCATCTTCACCACTTCGAAGCCTTCGAGAGTAGGTAGTATGACCTGTTGTTTTTCCGGCTTGGTTTCGCGGAAGTTCTCTACCAGTATTTTGTTGCGGTTGAAGACTTCCTTGTTGATGATGTGCTGCTGAACTTTGTTTACGGCTAATATCAGTTCCTCGATACTTACGGGTTTCAGGAGATAGTATGCCGCGCTTTGGTTCAACGCCCGCAAAGAGTATTCGGAAAAAGCCGTGACGAATATCGTCTCAAAGTAGAGGTCTTTACAGCCTTCAAGTACATCGAAGGCATTACCGAACGGCATTTCCACATCGAGAAATACAAGTTGCGGTTCCAGATCGTGAAGAAGGGGTATGGCATCCTTACAGTTATATGCTTCGCCTATCACTTCTATTTGCGGACAGTATTTTGCCAGATAGTTTTTCAGGGCTTCCCGGGCGGCGGGCTCATCCTCTACTATTACGCTCTTTATTCTTTGCAGTGTGTTCATAGGTTCTTGTTCATTAAAGGGAATAATAACCTGACTATCACTCCGCTTTCCGTCCCTTCCTTCTCGGTGATGGAAATTGATATGTCGGTATGGTACAGGCCGTTTAGCAGGTTGATGCGTTCCTGTGTATTATTCAGTCCGCGGGAACGGTGTTCTTTTTGGTGCTTGGTTTTTAGCTCCTTGCTTTTTGTGAGTCCGATGCCGTTATCTTCGATGACGACTTTCAGATGATTACCGTCGGGCTTAACGGTCAGGGTGAGCAGTCCCATACTATCTTTGTAGCGTAGCCCGTGCCAGATGGCATTTTCCAGCTGCGGCTGTATCAGCATATTGGGAATGAACAGGGAATCGGCATCCAGCGAATTGTCTATTTCCATCTTATAGGTGAACTTGTCGTGAAAGCGCATGTATTCCAGATCGAGGTACTCCTTCATCTGCTCCATCTCGGTAGCCAACGGAATGAAGTCCTTGTTTGAAGTTTCCATGATATTGCGCATCAGCTTGGAGTAGGAAGACAGGTATTTGTTGGCTTCCAGTTCGTTATTTTGCGCTATGAACTGGTTCACACTATTGAGGCTGTTGAAAATGAAGTGGGGATTCATTTCCCTGCGCAGCGATTGCAGGGCTATCCGCTTATTCTTCTTCTTGATGGAATAGAGGGCTTTGGCTATAAAGACGAGTGAGATGAGTATAAGCACAATGGCTATGAGTAGTACATAGTTGAACCTATTGGTTCTGGATATAAGTTCATCTTTTAGCGCCCGTTCTTTTTCCAGCCGGAGTATTTTCTCCTCCTGTACGTGAAAGAATCTTTCGTCCAGCAGCGTACTGTCGTTCTTTACAAGGCCTTCGAGCTTCTTCATGAAGTCGGAATAAGCATCCAGGGCTTTCTGGGGTTGACGCATCCTCTGATATTGTTCTACGAGCAACTCAAGGCTGTTTTTGGCTTCTATGGTCTGTCCGTTATCTATGGCGAGGCTGTATGCCTGTTGCAAGGCGGATACACCCTCGGTCAACTTATTGGCCTCGAGGTAATTTTCCGACAGGGCTTGCAGTTGCTTGATCTCGGCTTTGGGGTTGTTCGTTTCTTTGGCTTCTGCTACCAGATCCTTGTTTATTTCTATTGCTTTTCCTATCTGGTTGTCGGAGGCATAGGTGCTGGCTATATCCTGCCGTATCTGCATGGATGCTTCCGGCTGGCCCTGGACAGTGACCAAGGCTTTCTCGAGGTTTCTGATTGCTTCGGGAGCATTGTCCATATCTTTGTTCACTTGTGCCATTTGCCGGTAGGCAAGGACTTTATCATCCTTGCTGTCCAGTTCTTCGGCCAGCAGTATATTCTGTTGTATATATCCCGATTGTACAGCCGGATTGTTGTAGTTCTGCACACGATACATATCATTGGAATTGATTTGCTGCATCTTTTTGTTGGAGGTGTTTGCCTGTGCAGAACCAAAGTTAAGAAAGGCATCATATCTCTTATCCTGTGCTTCCTGAACTTTTGCCAGTTCCCGTTCCACAGCAGCCAGTTTCTCCTTTTCTCTGCGGACCTGGTATATTCGTTTAGCTCTTGTCAGGTAATCTTCGGCTTTTGCATATTCTCCTTTTTCGGACAGTTCTTTTGCCAGCTTCTCATAGCTTTCGGCTACTTCCATATCGGACTTGCCTTCTTCTATGGCTTTGGAAACCTCCTGTATCCGTATATTCTCTCTCGATTGCTTGGATGCGCTCTTCGGCTGCTGCGCCCAACCTGGTGCTGAGATCAGGATAAGAAAGAGTATAAGTATATATCTGATATGCATAAGCTGTTGTGTTTGATTGAGATTGTAAAGTAAATACTTTTAAAACATTTATACCTTATAGTTCACCAATTCAAAATGACCGTTCACCCATTTTTCCACGATTGTTAATTCTTATCATAATACATTTGAGCAAAGAAACCAATTAAAACACAATGATATGAAAAAGTTTGTACTATTAAGCTCAGTGTTATTTACTTTTGTCGCAATGGCTGTCGGTTGTTCCTCAGCAACAGCCGAAAATAGAGAACAGAAACACAATTCTGAATTGTCTGTACCTGCAACTGATAATAAAATGAATAGGGGGACGAAAATACAAGTTGCTATTCTTCTCGATACGTCGAGCAGTATGGACGGACTGATTGAACAGGCTAAGTCTCGTTTATGGAACATCGTAAATACACTTACCACACTGCGGTACGAAGGCAAAGCGCCCCGCATAGAAATTGCTTTGTATGAATATGGGAATGATGGTATACGTACGAATGATTATATCCGCCAGGTAACACCTCTGACTACCGATCTCGATCTGATTTCTCAAAAGCTATTTGCTCTGACCACCTACGGAGGAGACGAATATTGCGGGGCAGTGATAAATAAAGCCGTAGAAGTGCTGGACTGGGGCAGAAACACATCGGATATGAAGCTTATCTATATCGCGGGTAATGAACCTTTCACTCAAGGTCGTATTTCTTACAAATCTGCTATAGACCGAGCTT
The DNA here is from genome assembly GCF_000213555.1 of Dysgonomonas gadei ATCC BAA-286. Lineage (GTDB taxonomy): Bacteria > Bacteroidota > Bacteroidia > Bacteroidales > Dysgonomonadaceae > Dysgonomonas > Dysgonomonas gadei. Next base: position 640,355 of record NZ_GL891980.1, on the reverse strand, counting down.
TGGGCAAGGATATATTTGTGAATACAATACATTGCGGCAATCATAGCTCAGGTGTTCAGGGAATGTGGCGTGATGCCGCTATAAGGGGAAAAGGGAAGTTTTTCAATATCGACCATAATGTGAGAGTACGCTATTACGATACTCCTTACGATGACAGAATAAGTACTTGTAACGATCGGCTGAACGCGACTTATTTAGGATATGGACACAATGGTTTTGCACGGAAAGAAATGCAGGCCGTTCAGGATGTGAATGCGAAGTCCATATCGAGGTCGAATATGGCAGAACGGGCGGTGAGTAAATCGGCAGGCGTTTATAAGAATAGTAGCTGGGACTTGGTGGATAGGGTTAAAGAAGACAAAGATGCCCTGGATAATATAAGGCAATCTGATCTTCCGGAAGAATTGCAGAATAAATCAAAGGTTGAAATACAAAAAGTAATTGCCGGAAAAGAAGCCGAAAGAGCGGCTATACAAAAAGAAATAAGCGAACTGGCAAAAAAACGACAGGACTATATAGACAAGCAACTGAAAAACGATGGTACCAGCGACGACCTAGGCAAGGCTATTAACGAATCCGTTCTTGCATTTGCCAATCAGAAGGGTTATACTATAAGTAAATAATGATCTGTCGGCGCTGTACCGGAGCAAAACTATACCGATGCAAATACTGAAGAGTTAAACAAATCCATTAGTTTTTTGTTTTTATGATAGGTAGGCTACTGACTGGATTTACAGGAAGTAGCTTACTTTATCTATAAAGATAAAAGGGTTTCGAAATGTAAAAATGTTAGGTAAAGATCGGCATTCTTCCATTTTGTCGTATATTTGTATTGTTAAATAATAGTATATATGAAAATCATACTTACATCTATTAGCTTGTTTGTGTTGTCGTTCGCTGTTTTTATATCCTGTAAGACAGAGAAAAAGATAAATACTCCGAATGCGATATCTTACGATTCCATATCAGTATCCAAGATATATCATTTGGATAATGATTCTACAAAACCATCATGTTCGTTAAAGATCACATATATCTTCCCCGTGAAGTTTGCCGATGAGAAGATTTTGGCGACAGTACAGAAGGAATTGAATTTTGCACTGATGGAAGATGAGAAATATGAGCAAATGAAGCCGCAGGATGCCATCAATAAATATGTGGAAGATTATGTGGAAAAATATAAGACTGATGCCAAAGAGCAGTTTCCCGACTGGCAGGAATCAGGCGACACCGAGGATTATTTTTCGTATTATAAAACATTGGATACAAAGGTGATATTCGACATGGACGATATATTGTCGTATCAAATATCATCGATGGATTATAAAGGCGGGGCCAACTCCTCTACGGCTTACCGCAATATTGTGATAGATTTAAAGACCGGAAATATATTGAGTGAACAGGATATATTCTTGCCGGAATACAGGAAATTGCTGAATGCTATTTTGATAAGAAAAATAGTAGCTCAAAATAAAGTGCAGAAGCCAGAAGACCTTCTCGAGTTCGGTTATTGGGGGATTGAAGACCTGACATCGAATGAAAATTTCCTTGTAGATAATAATGGTCTGACCTATATTTTCAATCCGGGAGAATACTCGGCACCATCTCTTGGGGAAATCCGTGTATCACTTCCCTATAATGAAATCCGGGACTTGTTGAGAGATAATTCACCAATATCAATTTTTGCCGGAAAATAATATGGAAATAATTCTTAAGTATTTTCCTGATATCAGTGAAGAACAGAAGAGCCAATTTGCTGCTCTTTATGACTTATATGTTGACTGGAATTCCAAAATAAATGTAATTTCGCGCAAGGATATAGAAAATCTGTATACACATCATGTCCTGCACTCACTTGCCATAGCTAAACTTATACAATTCACAGATGGGACACAGCTAATGGACGTAGGTACAGGTGGAGGTTTTCCCGGAGTGCCATTGGCTATATTGTTTCCGAAATGCAAGTTCCTGCTGGTAGATAGTATCGGTAAAAAGATAAGGGTAGCTACCGAGGTAGCCACAGCTATCGGATTGAAGAATATACAGTTCCGCCATTGTAGGGCCGAAGAAGTAAAAGAAAAATTTGACTTTGTAGTAAGCCGCGCAGTGATGCCGTTGCCCGATCTGGTAAAAATTATAAAAAAGAATATTTCGAAAGAACAGCACAATGCTTTGCCAAACGGTCTGATTTGCCTTAAAGGGGGGAACCTTGAAGGTGAACTGAAGCCATTTAAGAAGACAGCCGAAGCGGATGACTTATCTATGTTCTTCGATGAAGAATATTTCAAGACCAAGAAAATCGTTTACGTACTTATTTAAATAATTGTTAATTCTTTTTGTCGGGAGGAAAATATGTCTACCTTTGTACTGTAATTATAAATGTTACAGTATGAGCGATCGTAAGTTTTCAATATCAATGCATATATTAGTACTCCTGGCTACGAGTTTGGATGAATGGATTTCTTCCGACTATCTGGCAGGAAGTATGAATATCAATCCAGTATTGGTAAGAAAAGAATTGTCGAACCTTCGCAGGCATGGGATTGTTGTAAGTAAAGAAGGTAAAAACGGAGGTAGTATGCTGGCAAAACCGGCAGACAAGATTCTTCTTTCCGATATATATAGAATAGTCAGTTCGCAGACAGCATTGGGCAATTCATTAGCATCTCCGAATCCGAAATGTCCGGTAGGGAAACAGATTAATGAACATTTGCACGATTTGAATATGGAAGCAGAAGATTTTATAATCGCAAAACTTTCAGATCAGACACTGGCCGATTTTAAGAAGAAGTTCGAGTAATTTTTTTTTATATAAAACTGTAATAAATATAAATACAGAAAAGGATAACATTTAAAAATAAAACAATATGAAAGTAGCATTAATAGGAGCAACAGGATTTGTTGGCTCACATTTATTACAAGAGTTGGTAAACAGAGGTTTTGAAGTAACAGCAGTGGCCCGTTCGGTAGATAAAATTCCGGTGAAGGACGGAAAGCCAAAGGCGGTGGCAGCAGATGTAACAGACGTAAAAGCATTAGCCTCTGTATTAAAAGGAAATGATGTTGTACTGAGTGCTTTTAATCCCGGATGGTCGAATCCGGATATTTATAATGATTTTATGAAAGGATCGGAAGCTATCCGGCAAGCAGTAAAGGAAGCCGGAGTAAAACGTTATGTGATGATAGGAGGGGCAGGCAGCCTGTACATCGACGGACAGCAAATAGTGGATGGCGCTGATTTTCCTGAAAGTATTAAGCCCGGTGCAACAGCAGCAAGGGATTATCTGGATGTGCTGAAAAAAGAAAAAGAACTGGACTGGACAATGTTTTCACCGGCTATCAATATGCATCCGGGTATTAAGACCGGAAGAACGGGTAAATACAGGCTGGGAACGGATGAACCTGTATTTGATAAGGATGGCGAATCGGTATTGTCTGTCGAAGACCTTTCGGTAGCAGTTGTTGACGAGATTGAGAACCACAAATTCTCCCGCCAACGCTTTACAGCCGGATATTAATTGATATATAGAATCTATACGGTATAGGCAGTATTCCAAATATGGATACTGCCTTTTTGTATATTTATAACATAAGATATAAGCTTAAATGGCTAGTTTTGAAACGAAAAAAGTTTTACCTTTAGGCTGTTTTTTAACAGAAAGTCATTTGTAAAATCTATGAACGTAAAAATATTTGAATTTAATCCGATTAGCGAAAATACATATGTGGCATATGATGAAACGAAAGAGTGTGTCATCATTGATCCGGGTTGTTTCTTTCCGGATGAGAAGGCGCTTTTGTTGAATTTTATTCTCGATAACGACCTGGTGGTAAAGCACCTCTTGAATACTCATCTGCACTTTGACCATGTATTCGGAAATAATTTTATATACGAACAGTTTCATCTGGAAACAGAGGCAAACAAAGGAGATGAATTTCTTCTGGAGCAATTGCCGGCCCAATTGCAAATGTTCGGCTTTAAGAATGAAAGTGCTGAAATTCCAAGGATTAGCAAGTATCTGAATGAAAACGATGTGGTGACATTTGGTAATCAGAGATTTATAGTTCTGGAAATACCGGGGCACTCGCCGGGCAGCATCATTTTCTATAATCAGGATGTTGGCTGCGCTTTTGTCGGAGATGTGTTGTTCAGGGGAAGCGTAGGGCGTACCGACCTTGCCGGAGGAAGCCATGAACAGCTTATTGTCGGTATAAAGAGCAAACTGCTTACACTGCCTAAAGAAACAGTGATATATTCAGGCCACGGGCCATTAACTACAATAGGGGAAGAAATCAAAAGTAATTTTTATTTACAATAAAACAGAACGGAAAGCACATGAAAAGCGAAAGATTCCAACATCGCCATATTGGCATCAATGCAGAAGAAGAGAAAATAATGTTGGCTAAAATCGGGGTAAAATCCCTTGATGAGCTGATAGATCAGACGATTCCTCAGAATATCCGATTACAAAGCGGATTGAATTTGCCGGAGGCTCTCAGCGAACATGAGTATGCCGAAGAAATGGCACTGATGGCTTCGAAAAACCGCATATGCGCTTCGTATATAGGGATGGGATGGTACGATACGGTATGTCCTGCGCCTATCTTCCGTAATGTATTTGAAAATCCTGTCTGGTACACGTCTTATACACCATACCAGGCGGAAATATCACAAGGTCGTCTCGAGGCTTTGATGAACTTCCAGACAATGGTGAGCGAGTTGACAGGCCTTTCTTTATCGAACTGTTCCCTGCTTGACGAAGCTACGGCCGGAGCGGAAGCGGCAGCAATGATGCATGCCCTTCGCAGCCGCGATCAGGTGAAAAACGGAGCAGACAAATTGTTTATTGATAAAAATATATTCCCGCAAACACTCGCTGTAATCAATACTCGTGCCGTGCCGCAAGGTATAGAGGTCGTGGTTGGCGATTATAAGGTATTTGATATTAACAGTGAATTTTTTGGTGCTATTATCCAATACCCGAATTCGAACGGTAGTGTCGAAGATTATAAGGCTTTTACAGAAAAAGTGCATGCTGCCGGATGCAAAGTTGCTGTCGCTACCGATTTGATGGCGTTGACTCTTTTGGTCCCTCCGGGAGAATGGGGCGCTGATATAGCCTTCGGTAGCAGCCAACGGTTTGGTATACCGATGTTTTACGGAGGCCCTTCAGCCGGATTCTTCGCAACAAAAGAAGAGAACAAGCGTAATGTGCCCGGACGTATCATCGGTGTATCGAAAGATGCTTATGGTAAGTCTGCATATCGTATGGCATTGCAAACCCGGGAACAGCATATCAAGCGGGAGAAAGCAACGTCGAATATTTGCACGGCTCAGGCATTGTTGGCTACTATGGCCGGTTTCTATGCCGTATATCACGGGCCTAAAGGCTTGAAGGAGATTGCGAAACGGATTCATTCTGCAACAGCATTGATAGCGGATGAACTGAAAGAACTGGGCTATACTATCCTTAACGAACAGTATTTCGATACATTGAAAATAGGTTTGGCCAGTGGTGTCTCTCAATATTCTTTACGCGAATATGCCGAAATGCGCGATATAAATCTGCGTTATTACGAGGGAGGAGAAGTAGGTGTCAGCATAGATGAGACTATCACGGAATATAAAGCCCATGAACTTCTGGCAGTGTTTTCCCTTGCAGCCGGACGTATGGAGGTATTTATGATTGATGATCTTCCCGAAAAACTGACTATTAAAGATGAGTTCCTCCGTAAAAGCGAATACTTGCAGCACGAAGTATTTAATTCATACCATACCGAAACGGAGTTGATGCGCTATATTAAACGCCTCGACAGAAAAGATATTTCACTTGCCCATTCTATGATTTCACTCGGTTCATGTACCATGAAGCTGAATGCTGCATCAGAACTGCTCCCTCTTTCATTGGGCGGGTTCCAGAACATCCATCCGTTTGCACCTCAGTCGCAGACTCAGGGATATAACGAATTGATAGAAGAACTGGGTGAATACCTCAAAGAAATAACAGGTTTTGCCGGGGTTAGCTTTCAACCTAATTCGGGTGCAGCCGGAGAATATGCGGGTTTGATGACAATCCGCAAATATCAGGAGAGTATCGGACAGGGACATCGCAACATTATTCTTATTCCTGCATCGGCTCACGGCACCAATCCTGCTTCCGCTATACAGGCCGGATACGAGACTGTTACCATAGATTGCGATGCACATGGGAATGTAGTATTGGAAGACTTGCAGGCAAAAGCTGATCTGCATAAAGATAATCTGGCAGGATGTATGATTACATATCCGTCTACACACGGCATTTTCGAAAAGGAAATAAAGGAAATGTGCAAGGTTGTCCATGAAAAAGGAGGGCAGGTATATATGGACGGGGCAAATATGAATGCACAGGTCGGACTGACCAATCCGGGCTTTATCGGAGCCGATGTATGCCACCTCAATCTTCACAAAACATTTGCTATTCCTCATGGCGGCGGAGGCCCGGGTGAGGGTCCTATTTGTGTGGCTGAGCACCTGATCCCGTTTCTTCCTCACCATCCCGAGCTGGATGGCAGCACAGTGAATACTGTTGCTTCTGCTCCGTTTGGCAGTGCGGGGATATTGCCTATCACTTATGGATATATCCGTATGCTGGGTGCGGAAGGGCTTACACATGCCACTAAAATAGCTATACTGAATGCGAACTATCTGGCCGAATGTTTTAAGGATACCTATGGTGTCGTTTACAGAGGTACATCGGGCAGGGTAGGGCATGAATTGATACTGGAATGCCGCAAGGTGAAAGATACATCCGGTATAACTGAATCGGACATTGCCAAGCGTTTGATGGATTACGGTTACCACGCACCTACATTGTCTTTCCCTGTACACGGTACATTGATGATAGAGCCTACCGAGAGTGAAAGTCTGGCTGAACTTAACCGTTTTGTAGATACAATGAACCAGATATGGGAGGAAATCAAGGAAGTGGAAAACGGTACATATACCAAAGAAGACAATGTGCTGGTAAATGCTCCTCATCCTGAATATGAAGTGTGTGCCGATGAATGGAAGCATGCTTATCCGCGATCTAAAGCAGCTTATCCTCTTCAGTTTGTGAAGGATAATAAATTTTGGATAAATGTGGCCCGTGTAGACAATGCTTTTGGGGACAGAAACCTGATTACCTGCCTGTGTGATATGGGATAATGCATCTGTTCAGGCAGGACTTTGGGATGTGAATTGTTGTAAACATATAAAGATAGTTTAAACTAAAATCGTATTAACTTGTTTATTGTAAGGATAGACACAAAATTGTGAAACTATGAAATTGAAATTATTTTTAATGACGGTTATATTAATGATGGGTATAAGTACAACAGTAGATGCTCAGAATAAAAAACCATTGAAGAATGATAAAGAGACAGTTCTATTCGATGTGTCGATGACTTGTGAGAATTGTCAGAAGCGTATTGAAAAGAATATTGCATTCGAAAAAGGGGTGACGGATATGAAAGTAGATCTTGAAAATAAAACAGTACTGATCGAATTCAAGAAAACTCAGACAACAGTGGAAAATCTTAAAGCCGCAATTGAAAAATTAGGCTATGAGGTTAAAATACACAATAGTGAACAGAAAAAATAAAGTAGAAAGATGAAAAAATTATTTATCATTATTGCAGCTATGGGATTGATGTATAGCTGTGGTGGTGGCACTCAAAAAGGACAGGAAGAAAAAGCTTCTGTTGATGAATTCTCTGAAATCGCAAAGCAGGTAAAAGACGAGCATAATGCTAAAAATTCACTTGATTATGTGGGAACATATACAGGTAAAATACCTACAGCCAGTGGCGAAGGTATGATTGTATCTATTACATTATCAGATAGTACATATGTGAAGAGTACAGAGTATGTAAATAAGAAAAACAGTAAATCGGAAGAAAAAGGTAAATATACCTGGAATGCTGCCGGTAATACAATTATTCTGGATGGAGTAAAAGATGCGCCTAACCAGTATTTTGTGGGAGAGAATACATTGACTCAGCTGGATATGGAGGGTAATAAAATTACCGGAGATATGGCCGACCTGTATATTTTGAAGAAATAATTCTTTGATGTTTTATATAAGTAAAGCCCTTTCCAATATTGGAAAGGGCTTTATTTATTAATCGGGGTTCAGGAATTTCATATCTTGTTACGACAAGCCATATCCGTTTAACATCCCGTTAAAATACAATGGTTTCAAAACCTTTACCTTTAGATGCCATGCTGCAGCTTGCTCTTTCGACATATCCATCATGGTAAAAGGTGCTGATGGTTGAGGATTTTTATCATAATCAAATTCGCAAAGAAGAACATGCCCGTAGTCAGTGATAATAGGGCATGCTGCATATCCATTGTATTTCATTTCCGGAGATTTACCGTCCATCAGAGAAATTAGATTCATTGCAGCTACAGGAACTTGTTTACGCACAGCGGCAGAAGTTTTGCTGGTAGGAATTCCCGCGCAATCACCTAAACAAATAATATTGGAATATGTCTTGTGCACCAATGTCTCTTTGTCTATCATGACCCAGCCTTCATCGGCTAATTTTCCCTCAGTCCAGGATAGTCCTGAATTCTTTACAAAATCCGGAGCAGACATAGGAGGAGTAAAGTGTAGGAATTCATAATCTTCGGTGATAGGTGTTATGATTTTCTCATCTCCGATAGTTTCTATATGGTCCATATATACACGTTTGGCAGATGTGTCCACTCCCTTCAGACGAGTAGTCAGGTGTATTGGAATATTTCGTTCATTGTATATCTCCAGTAAGCGCGGAGTATAATATGGCACATCGTAAAGCTCATTTGCCGCGGTGTAATAGCTGAGGGTAACGTTGTCTCTTGTTTCTTGTTTACGAGTGTAATGTTCAGCCAATAAGCATATTTTTTTAGGAGCACCTCCGCATTTATGTTTGGTGTAAGTGTCTGTAAAGATACCTTTTCCTCCTGTCTTGGAAAATTCCTGAATAGCAGTCCATGTTTTCTGAGCTCCTTCGAAGTCATATATAGAATGGGCATTTCCCAGCCCTAATGTATCTTTGGTGATTCCTTCTGTTTTCTCCCAGTTTATTTGTAATCCCGGGGTGAGTACAAGAAAATCATAGCTTATATTACCGTTTGATTCTGTTACTATCTGATTGCTCACAGGATTCACTTCCTTTACAATATCTTTTATCCATTTTGTCTGGCTGGGTACACAATCTTTCTGATCTTTCCATACTTCATCAGGAGTGTACACCCCCGATGCAACCAGGGTGAATCCAGGCTGATAGTATTGGCGATCGCTGGGATCGATAAGGGTGATGTCCGGTTCATCCAACCAGCGTTGCAGTAGGGCGGCCATGCTGAGGCCGGCGGCTCCTCCACCGATTATGACAATTTTACCTTTCGCATTACTTGAGAATTCTGTCAGTTTGTATATTCCTGTTGCGGTAATTAATCCTGCTGCACTGGTAATGGCAGCAACTTTAAGAAACTTTCTTCTGTTAATTTTTCTATTAGGCATTAGTAGTTTATGATAATTAGAGTTTTTATGGCATTTTCGTCTAGGTTCGGATTCGACCAGGGCAAAGATACATTATTTTTATTCATCAGCCAACCGTAAATGCTTATCTATGGGGATGATATATGTTTAGGATGGAATGTCATAATGTATTAATTGGTGTGAAAATGTTTTCATATTAATATTTAAAAGTTAACTTTGCGTGTTATTTAACAGCAAAAACGTTCAAAATACCAAAATGAGCTATTTAATAAAACCAAAACAGTACCATGCTTTGCTTGACTTACAACAAACCGAAATGGGGATCAAGCGAATAAAAGACTTCTTCCAACAAAACTTATCATCAGAACTCCGGTTACGTCGTGTTACCGCTCCTTTATTCGTATTAAAGGGAATGGGGATAAATGATGACCTGAATGGTGTGGAACGTGCCGTTAATTTTCCGATAAAAGATATGGGAGATGAGCGTGCGGAGATTGTTCATTCACTGGCAAAATGGAAACGTCTTACTTTAGCTGATTATGGTATAAACGAAGGCTATGGTATTTATACAGATATGAATGCGATACGTGCAGATGAGGAATTGGGTAATTTACACTCTCTGTATGTAGACCAATGGGATTGGGAGATGGTAATGTCCCCGGAAGATCGTAATCTCGATTTTTTGAAGGAAGTTGTTCGTCGTATCTATGCCGCCTTAGTCCGTACCGAATATCTTGTATACGAGGCATTTCCTGCTATAGTGCCGATTCTGCCCAGTGAGATCAAGTTTATCCATGCGGAGGAATTGCTTAAAAAATATCCGGGCCTTTCGTCTAAAGAGCGGGAAAATAAAGTGGCGGAAGAATATGGCGCTGTTTTTATTATAGGTATTGGAGGAGAACTGAGTAACGGCGAACCGCATGATGGACGTGCTCCCGATTATGATGACTGGACTACCAGGTCTGAGAATGGGTTTAACGGACTTAATGGAGATCTTATTGTCTGGAATCCGGTGTTGGGGCAAGGAATGGAGCTTTCTTCAATGGGTATCCGTGTCAACAGAGAAGTGTTGCTTGAGCAATTGAAAAAATCAGGCCAGGAAGACCGTACACAATTATATTTCCACAGACGTTTGCTTAATGGTGAGCTTCCTCAATCTATCGGAGGTGGAATAGGGCAGTCCCGGCTATGTATGTTTTATTTACGAAAAGCACATATAGGAGAAATTCAAGCTGGTATATGGCCGGCAAAAATGCGTGTAGAGGCCGAAAGCCTGGGAATGCCTCTGATATAAGGACTTTTCATAAAAAGATTTAAATAAGTACTTTTCAGATGCTGAAAGAATCAGGATTGAAGTTGTAAGTGGATTATTTTTCTTAACTTTATAATTCAAGGATGTTTTTTATTAAAGACATCCTTCGTTATTTTAATTATTCAACTAGACAAAACATGGAAAATAAGGTAACTATTCACTGCACAAATACAGACAGTTATAAGAACTTCCCCGTAGGGACAAGCCTGATCGATATACTCAAAGGTTTTTCTCTGAAAACAGAATTTCCGGTTGTAAATGCAAGGGTTAATAATAAGACAGAACCGCTGGACTATCAGGCTTATCATAATAAAACAGTGACATTTGTAGAGTTGACTGAGCCTTCAGGGATGCGGACTTATGTGCGTTCACTGTGTTTTTTACTGGCAAAGGCAGTTTCGGAAATTTTCCCGGAAGGACAACTTTATATAGAGCATCCTATTTCGTTAGGCTATTTCTGCCGCATTATCAATATATCTTCTGTTATAGATCAAGCGGCTATTGAATCTATAAAAGCTAAGATACAAGAATATATCGATGCTGATATGCGTTTCGAAGGTGTTGAAGAAGAAACAGTGCAGGTTGTAAAGATGTTCAGGGAAAGAGGTTTCGAAGATAAAGCCATTCTGTTGGAGACTTCGGGTGAGATGTATTCTAAATACTACCGTCTGGGAGACTCTGTCGATTATTTTTATGGTTGCCTTGTACCATCTGCCGGATATATAGATATATATGATTTACTCTTGTATAATGATGGATTACTGCTGCGTGTGCCTAACCGTAGTAATCCGGTTGAACTTGAGCCTGTCATAGAGCAACCGAAGATGTATAATGTATATAAAGAACATCTTAAGTTCCTTAATATAATAGGTTTGGATAATGTTGGCGATATGAACAAAGCTAATCAGGAAGGTCTTATGCCGGGTGTGATAAAGGTTTCGGAGGCCTATCAGGAAAAGACAATCGCCAATATTGCAGAGCAAATCGCATCCCGCTCCGAAGACGGCGTGAGAGTTGTGCTTATATCGGGACCTTCGTCTTCAGGAAAAACTACGTTTCGTATGCGTCTCGAGGTGCAACTTATGGTGAATCTCTTGAAGCCTGTGGGGCTTTCTCTCGATAACTATTTTGTAGACCGCGATAAGACGCCTTTAGATGAAGATGGCGGATATGATTTTGAATCATTATATGCTTTGGATATACCTAAATTTAATGAAGATCTGGAAAGTTTGTTGAAAGGTGAGGAAATCGAATTGCCGACGTTTAACTTTACTACCGGCCAAAGAGAATATAAGGGTGATAAACTGAAACTCGATGAGCATACAATATTAGTTATAGAAGGCATACACGGGTTGAATCCGGATTTAACAATTGGAATTCCCGATTATCAGAAATTCAAGATATATGTTTCGGCTTTAACCACAATTTCGTTGGATAATCATAACTGGATACCTACAACAGATAACCGTTTGCTGCGCCGCTTGATTCGAGACTATCGCTATCGTAGCTATTCTGCTATAGATACCCTGTCGCGTTGGGCGAGTGTGCGTAAAGGAGAAGATAAATGGATTTTTCCGTATCAGGAGAATGCCGATGTAATGTTTAATTCGGCTATGATGTATGAATTTGCGGCTTTACGTCGTTATGCAGAACCAATTCTTTCTCAGGTACCTAACAGTGCTCTTGAATATGCAGAGGCGCACAGGTTGCTTAAATTTCTGAAATACTTCAATTATATAAACGATAGGGAGCTGCCACCAACATCTTTGTTGAGAGAGTTTGTGGGAGGAAGTAGTTTTAAATATTAATATAGCAAACAGACTTGATTAAATAAGAGAGAAGGCTGCCAGTTTAAAATATTGGTAGTCTTCTTTGAGGTGGGCTTTATTGAAATACTATTGCTAAGGGATAAATGTTAATTAGGTTATAAAAAGGATATTACATTATTTGTGTGTCATTTTATGTTTGAATGTGATTCTTGTGCATATAAATTGTGTCATTATTTGTTTGTTTTGTTTAATGTTGCTCTTTTTGGTTTGATTTTAAATTTAGTTTGTTTGTTTTGAATCATATATATGTTGAAAGTCAAGTTAAATTGACTGAAATGTGCTTTGTGAATGACTTAAGAACGTCTATTTTTGTTTAAAGCTAAAATGCATTGTTTTTAAATGCAAATACACAAATATTTATTAATAACTATACCACCTTACCTGAGGTGTCTTCTTTTTTATGAAAACTATAATAAATGAAATGCTTGTTACGTCAATAAACAACTCTCTGCCGGAAGGGGAGAAACTTGTTTCGTTTCTAATGGATTTATTGAATCTAAGCAGGGAATCGGCATATAGACGGATAAGAAATGAGATTCCTTTTACTTTCGAAGAAGTCATTGCTATATCTCTGAAACTAGGACTTTCTTTAGATGAAATAGCAGGACAAGAGCAAAAGAACAGGGCTTTTTTTGACTTACCTGTTCCCAAATCGGCGGATCCGTTGGATGTGTACTCAGAAATAGTGGATGTTGCGGCTGAGATATATAAAAAAATGCAAAAAAGTAAAGAGTCGGAAATATTCTTTACGGCAAACCAGCTGCCTTTTCCTTATTATATGCTATATGAGAATTTGTCTAAGTTCTATTATTACAAATGGATACATAAAACACAGGAGGTTCCTCTCAATTTTTATTTGTCCGAATTTTCTCCACCCTCTCAAGTCTCGACTGTTCATAAAAGATACCGCTATGCGGCAACTAAGGTAAATCAGGTTACAGCTATATTGTGTCCTAGCTTTATTTTGTCTACAGTGAAAGAAATAATTTATTTTTACAGACGCAGGCTGATAACAAAGGAAGAACTCTTTCTTTTGCAGGAAGACTTATATAAGGTAATCAACAAGCTTGAAAATGACACAAGAAAAGGGGTTGATGAGAATGGTGTAAAAACAGACTTGTATTGCTCTACTTTAAATATTGCATCAAATAGTATCTGGTTTAGACATGATAATGAGACCGGAACACAGTTTTGGACTTATACAGATCCTATTACAGTGTACAATACAGAAGTTTCAAAGAGGCATAAAATGTGGATCGACTCATTATTGAAGTATTCTACACTCATATCTCAAAGTAATGAGATTCAGCGTTCAGAATTCTTTAATAAGCAAAATGAGTACGTCAAAAATATAGAGAGTCTTACACTTTAATAGCAGAGCGGAGTATATTGTCATTTTTTAGGAGATGGGGTGCCTGTGCGCCTCTTTTATTGACAAATGAAAATGCTTTATTTTCACATTTATGCTGATTATATAAAATGTGAATATCTAATTTTGGCATTAGATAAGATGAATTAAAGACAAATATAGGGATAGATATTATTATAAATAGTATCTATATGTAGAGACAAAACTTACAATATCTAAAAAGAGGATTTTTTCCTGATCTAATCTTTTATGATGAAGTATTTACCCGTCGTGTTTAGTAGTTCTTTAAGAATTGTTTTATAAGAAATAAGTAAAGGAAATTTAGACAACAATAGTTTTGCATTAGCATTGTTTGTCTTCTTATATCTGCTTTTTTCCATGCCTGAGAAGGTTCGTTGCAGTATACCGTCGTGCAGAACTATTGCTGGCTAAATTTCTCTTTATAAAACAATAACGTGATTGACAAAACTATAGAATAATTACTTACTAATTTAAATTTATGACACTACAGAGATTCTGTTGGCTGCATGGCATGTTAGTCATGCTATTACTTACGTCCGGATTGAAAGCTCAGGTTACCGTTGGGTCTAATAACTCACCGGAAAAAGCCGCATTGCTGGATATAAAGGAGAAGATAGATAAGACGGGAGGCCCGACCGTCGATAAAGGAGGGTTACTTTTACCCAGGGTAAATTTGGAAAAGAAATACCAATTATATCCTTTTGTTAGAGAAGCCGGATATAATCCCTCAAATTATGATAATTCCACTTATAATCCGGATGATATGGATCCGGAATATGCATCCGAAAAATTAGCTCATACCGGGCTTATTGTATATAATTTGGTCGCGGATGATGAAAATGAATTGTGTTTAGGTTTAAATCAGTGGGATGGTGAAAAATGGAACTGTTTCCAGGAAAAAATGGGAAATGCAATAGCTACCATAACCAATTGCGATTCTTTAAACTTCTATGGTCAGTATCAGAATAAGGTGTCATTGAATTCATCTAATTATGTGACTATACCTTTGCTTGTAACAAAATCCGGAGCTTATACAGTCACTATTATGCCGGACCCGGATAATGGATATTATTTTACTGCCTCGGGTATATTTATGACAACAGGGTACTATTTTATAACAGTACCCGGGGCGGGTACGCCGATTGATTATACACCGGCGACCGGTGCGGGTAGCGATGGGGATTTGATGAAGATCGTTTTTAATGGAAAACCATTGTCTTCATGCGATCCTCTGTATGTGAAGGTGGAAGATTCTTCGAAGAAGCCTCTCTATTCGATGGATTGTAGTAAGACAAAGGTGAGAGGAGTGTATAAAATCGATGTTCCGCTCGATACTGATGAGCATTATATAGACATGGTATTAACTGTAGATGCAGAGGCATTAGGTGCTACATATATTATAGAAACCAATACTGTCGATGGTATTTATTTCAAAGCCGAAGGAACATTAAATAATACTAGTCAGCCCGTTAAATTATTAGGATATGGAGTACCTAATAGTATGGATGATAAGGTATTTACTATTACTTCGAATAGTAAGAAAACAGTAGCCACATGTAAAGCTACTGTATATATGTGTTATACTCCCAAAAAGATATTGGGAATAGGTTACTATAATACAAACTATGGATATTATATTCAAAATTCGGCATCGCTGGCGGTGATGAATGCTGATATAAACTTTGGTTCATTGGAAAATAGCACGGTGAAAGTAGAGAAGCCGTTTTCTTATAGCTATATAAAGGGTGAAACACAGGGGAATATAGATGGTGCAGGTTATATAAATGCATCAGCACTTAGTACCGAGTTGGCAAAGAATCCGGATATTGTTGTTCTAGGCTTTTTCGTATCTTTTAATGCAAATACAATACAGCAACTTACGGAATATCTGAATAAAGGAGGTGTATTAGTTATGTTCACAGAATACTATACAAGTAATGCTGTGAGTGCAGAAGCTCTTTTCCGCAATATTTTTGCAGATTCTAATATCACGGGGGGGATGAAGAATGCACGAAGTGCTGTTTACCCGTTGAGTTCCGTAAATGATGAAATATTGAACGGGCCGTTTGGCGATGCCAGAGGAAAACTATGGGGTGAAGATGCTTCACAGACATATGTTATACAAGGATTACCAGCGGGAGATATATATACTTATAGTGGTGGAAGCCGGTTAAATGCTACAGGAGCCAATATACTTCCCGGTGTCACAATGTTTAGGCATAAAACTCTAAATCTCTTCTGGGTAGGTGATGGTGGCTTTAATTCAAATTTGGGGCCGTATTACGGCAATACATATTTAGATAAAGGGATTTGTCCTTTCACTATTAATTCCTCTATGCAACCTATACCACGTGTCGATTATGGGGAATCTGCGATGGGGAATGTTAATCAGACAGTGTATAATTCTATATTATTTGGAAATATAATGGCTTGGGCTATAAAACAAGCTGAATTTAATGGTATCAATACGGTGAAATAAATTGATAAATATAAAGAAAGCCACTTCTATTTTTTGAAGTGGCTTTCTTTATATTTTTTAGAGTGTAACGTTATTCCTCCTCAGGAGTAGTATTTACATACTTTTCGTTCTGTAATTGCTGTTGTTGTTCATATAACTCAAATATATGATTGCGAAAAGTTGTATTACGTTGTAGTTTATTGTAGGCTTCTTTTGCCGCTTTCTGCTGGGATTCTTTCTTCGAGTAACCTGTGCCAAGGCCAGCTTGCTCTCCCATAATGATCACAGCCGTTTTGAATATAGGGGTGTTGTTCTCGTCAACGAAACTATCGATAAGATCAAAACTAACAGATATCTTTTGTTTCTGGCTCCACTCTATCAGCCTGGATTTATAATTAGCCTCTAGTTCTGCCACTGATTCTATGTTCAGATGTTCTTGTATAAGGCGCTCAAAAACAAATCGTTTTGCAGCCCTATAGCCCTGATCCAGATATATGGCGCCAATGAATGCTTCCAGTGCATTGCCATACATGTGAGTATTGGGAGTCGTATTCCTTGTCGATGTTTTGATCAGTTTATCTATACCTATCTCCAAGGCGAGTCTGTTTAATGTTTCGCGTTGGACAATCTTGGAGCGCATATTGGTAAGGAAGCCCTCTTTCTTATATTCGAATTCTTTGAATACAATATCAGCTACAATTGCATCCAATATAGCGTCACCGAGGAATTCGAGGCGTTCGTTGTTGATCCATCTGCCATCTTTAAGTTTTATAGACGATGACTTATGTAATAAGGCCTGTTCGTATAATGTAATATTGTACGGATAGAACCCAAGTATTTTGCAAAAAGATACATAAGGCTCCTTCCCTCTTTTAGGAAGAAGCCTTATACCTCGATATATCTTTTTAAGCACGTTGTTTTCCTATTTCTTAAACTTTTTGACTATCACACATGCATTATGTCCGCCAAAACCAAATGTGTTGGAAAGTGCTACATTAACAGTTCTCTTTTGAGACTTGTTGAATGTAAGGTTCAGTTTGTAATCTATTTCAGGATCTTCATCACCTTCTGTAAAGTTTATTGTCGGAGGAACTATATCGTTCTGAACCGCCAATACACAGAACATGGCTTCCAAAGCTCCTGCTGCACCTAATAAGTGCCCAGTCATTGATTTTGTAGAACTGATGTTCAGATTATATGCATGCTCACCGAATACTTCTTTGATAGCTTTTATCTCGGATGGGTCGCCTACCGGGGTAGATGTTCCGTGCACATTAATATAATCCATATCAGTAGGGTTCATGTTTGCATCCTGCAAAGCATTTCTCATTACCAACTTAGCTCCTAATCCTTCCGGGTGAGAGGCTGTTAAGTGATAAGCATCCGCAGACATACCTCCGCCAACTACTTCAGCATAGATTTTAGCTCCACGGGCAAGGGCATGTTCCAGTTCTTCGAAAATAAGACATGCTGCACCTTCTCCCATGATAAACCCATCGCGGCTGGCGCTAAATGGACGCGAGGCTGTTTCAGGCGAATCATTGCGTGTAGATAATGCAGTCATGGCATTAAAACCACCGACACCGGCAGCTGTAATAGCTGCTTCCGCACCGCCCACTACAATAACATCAGCCTTACCCATACGGATAATGTCGAAAGAGTTTATAGCACTATGGGTAGATGAAGCACAGGCCGATACGGTTCCGTAATTGGGGCCGCGCAAACCATGACGAATCGAAATAAGTCCCGCTGCAATATCCGAAATCATCTTAGGGATAAAGAAAGGATTGAATTTTGGCCCGTTTTCTTCATTTTTCGCATAATAACTGACTTCTTCTTCGAAAGTCTTTATACCACCAATGCCAGCGGAGAAGATAACACCTATGCGATCGCAGTTCTCTTTTGAAAAATCAAGTTTTGAATCTGCGATAGCTTCTTCGGAAGCACCTATAGCAAGTAATGTATATCTATCGCATTTGCGCATTTCTTTCCTGTCCAGATAGACAGAAGGATCATATCCTTTAACTTCGCAAGCGAATTGTGTTTTAAATTTTGACGCGTCAAAATGAGTAATAGGTCCAGCCCCACTCACCCCGTTGATGGCATTGTTCCATGTAGTGGCTACATCGTTGCCAAGAGGAGATACCGAGCCTAGACCTGTTACTACTACTCTTTTTAATTCCATAAGTAAATATTGGAAAAAAAATTATTTTGCATTTGCTTCAATGTAAGAGACAGCATCTCCTACTGTAGCGATTTTTTCAGTCTGATCATCTGGAATAGAAATGCCGAATTCTTTTTCAAATTCCATGATTAATTCTACTGTGTCAAGTGAGTCAGCTCCTAGGTCGTTTGTAAAGCTAGCAGTATCTGTTACTTCAGATTCTTCTACACCTAACTTATCAACAATAATTGCTTTCACTTTTGATGCTACTTCTGACATAATTTCTAGTTTTGATTAATAATTAATTTTTATTTCTAATTTTGTCGGTGCAAAGTAACAGTTTTTTATACATATGAAACAAATATTTTGTGGATAAAATAGTTAAAATTGCACATTTTTTTTGTTTGTGTGCAGCCATCTTAAATTATTCTTATGACTAAAATAGCAATTTTCGCTTCAGGTTCAGGTTCTAATGCCGAAAATATAATAAAATATTTTGCTAATAACGAGACTGTAAGCATAGAACTTATCGTTTCGAACAAAGAGGATGCATATGTACATCAGCGGGCCAAAAATCTGGGGGTAGAATCTGTTACATACTCAAAAAACGACTTTTACAATACAGATAAAGTCCTTGAGTGCTTGTTGCAAAAAGAGGTCGGTTTTATTGTATTGGCAGGTTTCCTGCTGAAAATTCCGGAAAATCTGCTACAGGCATATCCTAATAAGATAATTAACATACATCCGGCCTTACTGCCAAAATTCGGAGGAAAAGGGATGTATGGAGATAATGTACATAAGGCAGTGGTCGAAGCGGGTGAGTCGGAATCCGGGATTACGATACATTATGTAAATGAAAATTACGACGAAGGAACTGTAATCTTTCAGGCTAAATGTCCTGTTTCTGTAACCGATAGCTATCAAGATGTTGCAAAAAAAGTACATGCACTGGAGTACACATACTTTCCTTTAATTATAGATAAGGTGTTGAAAAGTTAATCTTTATACTGATTTTGTAATCTTTCTTTTATCCTGCGAACTGACTTTTTGGGAACGGTTTTAGGAGTATTATCTTGCTGTTTCTTTTCTTCTTCAACTTTGGCCGGCTTGTTTTGGTTTTGCGCATTATTATTAGTTGTAGTAGTACTACTATTACTATTGTAATGTTGTTGCCTTATGGTAGACTGAGGAGGATTGGCTACCCGTTTAATACCCGGTCTGTTTATTATATAAGTGGCATTTTCGTCTGTACCTACTTTTTCATCATTTACAGTTCTGGAGATAATCCTGGTTGTTGATTCAGTGGCACTTTTTTCTTCAGGTATATCTGTTTCCTCTGTTTTTACCACACGGTCTACCTGCTTGCCATCGGCAGTGATCTCCCTTCTGATAACAGGTTCCGGCGCTTTAGGCGCTTTTCTATTTGCATCAGAAGTATTGTTTACAGGAACAGTGATTGCCGTAGTGGCTACATTATTGTTGAATAGGTAGTCATTTGTCAGATCGATAGGGATTTTTAATCTATTCAGCGTTTTATCTGATACAAGGTACCAAATCTCACCAAATGGATTTCCCGATGCAGTATCGGTAACTCGCATCTCACGCTTGATGACTTCTGATGGATAGAGTTGATTCGTTACAGAAAACGGAACCTCGAGGCCATTAATATAATAGGTCGGCTTCCCGTTAAATCCGATATACATATTGGTTAGTTCCTCGATAGAGGCATCTTTTTTCATCAGGCTGTCAGCTATGTTCATTGCTGCTTGCTCTTTCTTTTTTCTGTTCCGGTAATCTCTGGCTAGCCGGAAACCTAAAGCATCATTCCTTTCGTTGTTGATCTTCTTTTCTTCAGCTACTTCACGTAATAATCGATCTACATCTAAAGCAGCCTCCTCTAAACCACTGTATGTGGGATCCGTTTCTCCAAATATGGAGTCAACCGCTGCATTGCGGTTATTAATAAACAAGAATTTAGAATATTCATCTGTCAGTCCACCACTAGTCCTATTTACTACGCGCGTGGTATCACCTGTACTGATGATATATATTTTTTTCCCTATCTGCTCAGCTTCTTTCTTTGTAGGAGCCCTATATATCTGGGCTTCTGCAAACAGCGGGATAAGCAGTAGGAATATTAATGTTATTATATATTTGCTTGTACTCATTTGTGTCTCTTTATGCAATTTATGTATTTGATATAATAACCCTAGTTAGTATATACGCAACAAATATACAAGTTTTTATTGAAAGATATTTTACTCTTACAAAATTTAGCATAATTAGAATTTCATTTTGTTATTTTATAGACTTGCAATCCTTGATAAGGTTGTAGATATTTGCTACTTTTGCATATAATAAATCAACTATAAAAATATTAATTCATGGCAACACCTCCGTTTAAGTATCAGGAAACTTTCCCTCTTGGAAAAGATACAACAGAGTATTATCTCTTGTCGAAAGACTTCGTTTCTACAGCAAACTTTGAAGGTCAGGAAATTTTAAAAGTATCACCGGAAGCACTTACTTTATTAGCTCAACATGCATTCCACAATGTAGAATTTTTACTTCGCCCCGAACATCAGCAACAGGTTGCGAAAATTCTTGCCGATCCCGAAGCCAGTGATAACGATAAGTTTGTGGCGCTTACTTTTCTGCGTAACTCCGAGATCTCGGCTAAAGGTATACTACCGTTCTGTCAGGATACAGGTACAGCGATTATAATGGGTAAGAAAGGTCAGAATGTATGGACTGGAGGAAATGATGAGGAAGCTCTTTCGAAAGGAGTATATAATACCTTTACAGAAGACAATCTGCGCTATTCACAGAATGCGCCCTTGGACATGTATAAGGAGATAAATACAGGAAGCAACCTTCCTGCGCAGATAGATTTATATGCCGTAAACGGTAATGAGTATAAATTCTTATTTGTAGCCAAAGGTGGAGGCTCAGCTAATAAGACTTATCTTTATCAGGAAACGAAAGCATTGCTGACTCCCGGTAAACTGGAAAAATTTCTTATAGAGAAAATGAAATCCTTGGGAACTGCGGCTTGCCCTCCTTATCATATTGCATTTGCTATTGGTGGTACTTCCGCCGAAACAAATCTGAAGACAGTGAAGATGGCTTCTACAAAATATTATGATAACCTACCTACTTCAGGCAATGAAGGTGGTCAGGCTTTTCGTGATCTGGAGATGGAGGCAAAACTATTAAAGGCAGCCCAGGAGTTAGGTCTGGGAGCGCAATTCGGTGGTAAGTTCTTTGCTCACGATATCCGTGTGATCCGTCTTCCTCGCCATGGAGCCTCTTGTCCGGTAGGAATGGGCGTATCCTGTTCGGCAGATAGGAATATTAAAGGTAAAATCAATAAAGACGGGGTTTGGTTGGAGAAACTGGAAGATAATCCGGCTCGTCTGATCCCTGAAGAATTACGCAATGCAGGAGAAGCGGGTGGAGTAAAGATAGACCTGAACCGTCCGATGAAAGAAATTCTTGCAGAACTGACTAAATATCCTGTTTCAACCCGTTTGTCCCTTACGGGCACAATTATCGTTGGGCGTGATATTGCTCATGCAAAATTGCAGGAACGAATTGATAACGGGGAAGGCTTACCACAATATATAAAAGATCACCCTATTTACTATGCAGGCCCGGCAAAAACTCCGAAAGGCTATGCCAGCGGATCTATGGGCCCGACTACAGCGGGGCGTATGGATTCCTATGTCGACTCATTTCAGTCGCAAGGAGGTAGTCTTATCATGATTGCCAAAGGAAACCGTAGCCAGCAGGTAACGGATGCCTGCCATAAGCATGGCGGCTTCTATCTGGGTAGTATAGGTGGTCCGGCGGCTATCCTGGCACAGAACAGCATCAAAAGCCTTGAGTGTCTTGAGTATCCTGAACTTGGCATGGAGGCTATCTGGAAAATTGAGGTAGTTGATTTCCCTGCGTTCATCTTAGTCGATGATAAGGGGAATGATTTCTTCCAACAATTGAATCCGGTTAATTGCGCGATGTGCTGAATCCGGTTAGTTTATAATACAAATACAAGAGGCTGCCCGTTTCAGCAGCCTCTTTTTATCTCCTTATTTATCGGAATATAGCCCGATGTGATTACCCTCGCAGTCGGCGAATACACAAAAATACCCTAGCCCTTCGACCTCTATTTTTGTTTTAGGAATTACGACCTTTCCCCCCTTCGATTCAACAATAGCTAAGGAAGCGGATATATCTTCACAATTGAGGCTGATAAGAACTCCGTTTTGAGACGGGATAAAATCTTCCGCCCATGAAATTGCGCCGGAGTTTTTACCGTCTTCACCCGGAAAGAAAGCCATTTTTTCATGCTCGCAATCACATTTGCTCATGCTGATACCGAATATTGATTCATAAAACTTTACTGCCCTGTCAAAGTCTTTGCAGGGAATTTCGAAAAATGCGACTAGTCTTTTCATAAAATTTGTTTTTAGTTTGACTTTACAAAAGTAATGTGTCCGGCTTTCGGGATCTTGTAAAAAAAGGACATTCAATCTGCTACGAGAAATAATCGGAATAAGGGGTGCAAACCGACATAAATTCGGGAGGGGTATAGCCGGAAAAAGCTTTAAATTCTTTTATCAGATGAGGTTGGTCGTAATATCCGCAATCGAAGGCCAGGCCTGTGATATTAATGTACGGTGTATTTTGTAGGATGTATAATGCCCTCTGAAAGCGTACTATGCGTGTAAACTCTTTCGGATTAGTGCCCACATATTCTGTAAATATACGATTAAACTGCTTATAGCTAAGGCATGCTATTTCAGATAAAGATGCAATACTGGACTGGTGCTTGTGATTTATGGCCTTTATTACTTCCGTTATCCGCTTCCAATTGTGATTGTCGAATACCCTTAGACGGGAAATAAGTGTGGATTCTATTAGGGCAATTGCTTTATTATTATCTTTTTCATGATATATACGGTCTTCTAACTCTCTCAGAGAATTATCATTGAAGTCACTAAACGATACGTCCATTCTATAAAACTCATTCATAGGCATCGGAAAGAATGCTTTGGTTCCGAAAGGATGGAAAACAACGACAATCATATTTACTTTACCGGTAGACACTAAATCTGTAAAACCTGTCGATTGTCCGCAAATAAATGATTGGGGTTGCATTTTATTATCGGATAGTGTGTTCATTCTGTCACCACGGTGGAAAATCATTTGCATAAATCCCGTAGGGATTACCCGCTCCGAAACGGTATTAATCCCATCTATTTCCAATATCCAATAGTGCTTAATAAATGGAGCCAGTATTGGTGAAGGTTGTATGAATCTGAAAGTTTCCATTAAGATAAATATATGAAAAAATGAAATAGGTGCAAAGTTAAGTACTTATCTTTTCTTTGTCTTGTAAAAAAAGGACATTGTGGTATAACGAATAGGGCGATAAATGATTTTATCGCCCTATTCGTAAGTAAATCAGATATTCAGATCGTTATTATAAACTACGTATTTTTGTATTGCGGAACCAGATTAAGGAGTTCCCATGTTTTCCCTGCAAACCGATAAATCCTTTTGTCGGTAGTTCGGCGAATGGTTTAGGCAGCCAACTTGGAATTTTTGTTCCATCAGGATTTGTTGTCCCCGAAGTCCATTTGCTCATATCCATCTCTGTAACTTTCTGTCCATTAAGTGTCACAGTGATATGCTGTCCTTCACATTTTATATGCATGTGGTTCCATTCTCCCGGTTTCTTTACTACTTTGTCTTTGTTTGCACCCAGATGGCCATAGATAGCACCGCATTTTTCGTATGGCTTGGCATTCTTGAAATGCTCGCTATGGTCATCGGCTATTTGTATTTCTACCGAATTGGGTATCCAGTTCTTGGTATCTGTACAGTAAACGACTACTCCGCTATTGGTTGCTTCATCTGTTTTGAATTCGAGATCAAGCTCAAAGTTTTCATATTCGGTGGTAGTCCAGATAGATTCGTCTTTTATGGCACCTAGTACTCCGTCTTTTTCGCTCCATACTTCCGGGTTGTAATTTGCGTCTGAAAGATTAGTCCCGAAGAGTGGTTTCCATTTGTTTTTGTTAGCTGATAAAACGGATAAAGAACAGGCAATTAATAAAACTGATGAGATTAAAAAGATACGTTTCATGGCATTTGTTTTTAGTAATACATTTAAATAAATCATAAGGTGAACAAATGTATCTCTTTTTTAACAATTAGATATAAGAATTTCAAGAAATTATTATCCGGATTAAATAAAAAAAGACCGGACAATTTTGTCAGGTCTTTCTTATATAGTAAAGTGATTTATTTTACTTTATCTACAATTGCTTTGAACGCTTCAGGATGGTTCATAGCTAGGTCGGCAAGAACTTTGCGATTGATTTCCACTCCGTTTTTGTGAAGAGCTCCCATCAGGCGGGAATAAGACATTCCTTCAAGGCGTGCAGCAGCGTTGATACGTTGTATCCACAGTGCGCGGAAGTTGCGTTTTTTAGCACGACGGTCACGGAATGCATAGGTAAGACCTTTTTCCCATGTGTTTTTGGCTACTGTCCACACATTTTTGCGGGCTCCATAATAACCTCTTGTTAGTTTTAGTACTTTTTTTCTGCGGTTGCGCGAAGCAACATGATTGACTGATCTTGGCATAATTTACATTGTTTTGAATGTCAGCGGCTCCCTTCGTTTGGGAACTCTTTGGTGCATACATCCGGTTAATAAATCTTTAAAACTTGCTTTTGTAAAACGAAATAGATTATTTAAGAGCTAATAATTTTTTCACCGCTTTCTCGTCTACTTTGTGAACAAGTGAAGAGTGAGTAAGATTTCTCTTTTGTTTTTTCGTTTTCTTAGTCAGGATGTGACTTTTGAAAGCATGTTTTCTTTTGATTTTTCCTGATCCGGTAAGGGCGAACCTCTTTTTGGCACCGGAATTAGTCTTCATTTTTGGCATCTCAGTTTATTAATTTAATTATTTATAAAGTACGGATACATACAAAGTATTCGTTTATTCTTCGTTATTCTCTTCTTTTGGTTTGTCTGCTTTTTTCTCGATAACCTTTTTCTCACCGTCTTTCGGTTTAGCCGGAGCCGGAGCTTTTACCGGTTGCTTCTTAGGGGAAAGCATCATAATCATCTTTTTACCTTCAAGTGCAGGCAGTTGATCTACTTTTCCTAAATCTTCAAGTTCTGTAGCAAAACGGAGTAGAAGGACCTCTCCTTGTTCCTTAAACAGGATCGAACGTCCTTTGAAGAATACATAAGCTTTCACTTTTGCTCCTTCTTCAAGGAAGTTTTTCGCATGATTGAGCTTAAAGTTAAAGTCATGGTCATCGGTTTGTGGTCCGAAACGGATCTCTTTTACCACAACTTTTACAGACTTGGCTTTAGCTTCTTTCTGTTTTTTCTTCTGCTGATAAAGGAACTTCTGATAATCGGTGATTCTACAAACAGGGGGATCGGCTGTTGGAGAAATTTCAACCAAATCAAGTTCGAGGTCATCAGCTAGTCGTAAGGCTTCGTTTATGGTGTATACACCTTGTTCTACATTGTCACCGACTAAACGGACTTCCCGAGCCCGAATATTTCCATTGATTTTGTGTAACTCTTCTTTGCGATTATTAAATCTGTTGTTTCTCATTCAAAAACTGTTAGAATTCCTTTATCTTTTTTATTTAAATATTTAATTTTCAAAAATATAAATAACGAATACTTAGGATTGCTGCTCCCATGCATTCATCATTTTCTCTACTTCTTCATTCAATTGGGCAGCAAAGTTAGTAAATTTCATCGAACCTTTATCACCTTCACCCTGTTTTCTTACCGAAACTTCTTCTGTTTCTGCTTCTTTCTCGCCTACAATGAGTAAATAAGGGATTCTTTTCAACTCATTATCGCGGA
The DNA here is from genome assembly GCF_000213555.1 of Dysgonomonas gadei ATCC BAA-286. Lineage (GTDB taxonomy): Bacteria > Bacteroidota > Bacteroidia > Bacteroidales > Dysgonomonadaceae > Dysgonomonas > Dysgonomonas gadei. Next base: position 613,788 of record NZ_GL891980.1, on the reverse strand, counting down.
TTTTACGTCCGATCTTTTCATTACGGTCATCCACCTGCGAACTAATTCCCTGTTGCTTGAAATAGCTGTTCACTCTGTGAGCATAATCATTGAACTTCTCGCTGATAGGTAATATTACCACCTGGTCAGGCGCCAGCCATAACGGGAATTTACCTGCAGTATGCTCGATAAGCACTGCAATGAAGCGTTCCATCGAGCCAAACGGAGCACGGTGAATCATCACCGGACGGTGTTTTTGGTTGTCCGCTCCTGTATATTCGAGTTCGAAACGTTCAGGGAGATTATAGTCAACCTGTATTGTTCCCAGCTGCCAGCGGCGGCCCAAGGCGTCTTTTACCATAAAGTCGAGTTTGGGACCATAGAAGGCCGCTTCACCAAGTTCAACTTTTGCAGGCAGGCCTTTTTCTTCACAGGCTTCTATAATAGCCCGCTCTGCTTTTTCCCAGTTTTCATCGCTACCAATATATTTTTCGCGGTTTTCAGGGTCGCGCAAAGATATCTGGGCTTCGAAATTTTCGAAGTCAAGCGCCTTAAAGATAATGAAAACAATGTCCATCACTTTCAGGAATTCAGCTTTCAATTGCTCAGGTGTACAGAATATATGCGCATCGTCCTGAGTAAATCCACGGACACGGGTTAAGCCATGAAGTTCCCCGCTTTGTTCGTAACGGTAAACAGTGCCAAACTCAGCCAGACGCAAAGGCAGGTCTTTGTATGAGCGTGGAATTATTTTGTAAATCTCGCAGTGGTGAGGACAGTTCATCGGTTTCAATAAGAACTCTTCTCCTTCTTCCGGTGTATGGATAGGCTGGAAAGAATCCTTACCGTACTTTTCGTAATGTCCCGAAGTAACATACAATATCTTACTGCCTATGTGCGGAGTCATTACCTGCTGGTAATCAAACTTACGCTGGATTTTCTTTAAGAAATCCTCTAGTTTCAAACGTAACTGAGTACCACGTGGAAGCCATAATGGAAGCCCTTTTCCTACGTTTTCGGAAAAAGCGAACAATTCCAGCTCTTTTCCGATCTTGCGGTGATCGCGCTTTTTGGCTTCTTCAAGCATTATCAGATACTCGTCCAGCATTTTCTTTTTAGGGAAAGTGATACCGTAGAGACGGGTAAGTTGTTTACGCTTTTCATCGCCACGCCAGTATGCACCTGCCGCACTAAGGATTTTTACAGCCTTAATGTAAGATGTATTGGGTAAGTGCGGCCCGCGGCAAAGGTCTGTAAACACACCTTGTGTATATGTTGTGATGGTACCGTCCTCCAGATCGTTTATTAGCTCTACTTTATAGTTCTCGTGACGGGCATCGAACATCTTTATTGCATCTGATTTGGTAATGTTCTGACGTTTGATTTCTTCCTTATTGGCGATAAGCTCCATCATCTTTGCTTCTATCTTAGCAAAGTCCGCATCTTTTACGGGAGTATCACCAAAGTCTATATCATAATAAAATCCATTTTCGATGGCAGGTCCGATACCAAATTTGGCATGAGGATAAAGTATCTGTATGGCTTCGGCCATAAGATGGGCGGAAGAATGCCAATAAGCGTGCTTGCCGTCTTCATCTTCCCATTTCAGCAGTTCGATCGTCGCGTCTTCGTCTATTGGACGGGTCAAATCCCATACTTGTCCATTGACTTTGGCTGCAAGTACGTCCTGAGCCAGACGCGAACTGATGCTTTCTGCTATCTGCATCGATGTGGTTCCTTTTGCAAATTCTCGCACAGAACCATCCGGAAATGTAATTTTTATCATTTTTAGTTTCTATTTAATTATGCAGCTCCTACAAACAAGCTGCTTTTTTGAACTTGCAAAAATAATCATTTTTTGTAACAGATGTGATATTCTGTCTATTTTATTTCGGTAAGCGGCTATTGATGACCGGTTATAAAAAAGGTAAAAAAAGTAACAAAGGTAACACATATTTTAGCTATTAGCTGATAGCTTTTAGCCGTTAGCTCAGGCTATCGTATAAGTGATTTACAGTTAATAGTATTCTCACGCAAAGACGCAAATTCTAGCTTATCACCATATTCACGTTTATTAACCATGTTTGGTTAAAACCTGACACATCTGACAGAATTTTCATCGTTCTTATCTTGTTATTTTTGCATCCGTTAACTATCTTTAGTTAAAAGGTAACAAAGGTAACACAGAAAGCAATTAATAATTAAGAATGAAAAAATTAAGAACCAATAGTCAGCGGAGCTAATTAGCTTCGACCCTCTCTGTAGCCTCCCCTCGGGGAGGTTGGAGGGGCCAATCAATACTTCAAAGAGCTACAAGCCATCAGTTAAAGGCTATTGGCTCTGATTATATAGATAAAATTTTTGCAAGAGATTAAAGAATAGGTATAAAAATATTCCTCATAGAACTGTATAAAATTCTATGAGGAATATTTATCGGGAGTATTCTTAATTTATTCTGTCATGCGTTTAATTATGCTATAAGCCTCCACAACGCCCATTTCCCCGGCTTTACGCATATCGTCGAGTGCACGGTCTTTGTCTTTGACCTGGAAGCGGCTTAATCCCCTGTTGTAATACCCTTCGGCAAACTCAGGGTCGCGTCTGAGAGCTTCGTTGTAGTCAAGTATGGCGGCACGGTAATCGTTTTGCTTGTAGCGTATTCCCGCCCTGTTGTAATAAGCATAGATAAATTCAGGATTCAGCTCTATCACTTTGTTATAATTCTTGACAATGAGGTCGTACTCCATTTTACCCGGATCGACAATAGTCGTTGCAGCAGGTAATGAATTGTCTTTCTTTATTCCGCCTAAGGTCGCTAAATCAGTTTGATCGCTTTTCTTTTCATACTCAGGTACATTTTCCCTCAGGTTGAGTTGTTTCGTATATACAACGGCCAGATTGAAATATGCCAGCGTAAATTTCGGATCGAGGCTTATTGCCTTATTAAAATCTTCTATAGAGTTGGTAAAATCCTGTACCAGCATATAGTCCATAGCTCTGGCAAAATACAGGTCTGCATTTGCCGGCTGGTCGGCAATACGTTTCGACAGGTCGTCTATCGATTTGAAGTGCTCCTGTATCTGGAATTCGTTCAGGGAAGCCTCACTGTTAGTGATTCTCAGTTTTTTAGGCAATATTGCCCGTTTGTTTATATTGTCGATAAGCTGGCTGTAATACACAAACCGGCGGATATCGTTCGGCTTTTCGTAATATGAAACAATAAACTGAGGTTCCAGATCGAGTTTGACCTGCTTGTTCTGTATGCGGCCTCTGGTATCATTGTTATATTTGCTTTTTTCTTCCTCTGTCTTATCAGCTACAACAAGCAGGTTAAATTTATCAATGTCTTTGTCCGATTTTTCCCTTGTCTTGTCCTTTTCTGATTTTTCTTCGGTTTGTCCGGCCAATATTTCTTTATTTTTACGGCTTTCCTCATTACGTGCATAATTGAAATCCCGTTCAGCGCCTTTCAGGTCGTTTTGGCGGCGTTTGATCTCGGAACGCATATAAAATCCGTGATAGAATTCGGGATATTCCGCCAATACAACATTCAGGTCTTCCAATGATCCTGTATAGTCTCCGATATTATTCTTTATCAGGGAGCGGTTGAAATACGCGATATAGTTGTTTGGCTCATACTTCAATACTATATCGAAATCGGCTATGGCACGGTTGTCGTCACCTACCTGTGAACGTAGTAATCCACGGTTGAAACGGGCAATTATATTATTCGGGTCGAGGTCGATAACTTTATCGTAGTCGGACATCGCTCCGCGAAGGTCATTCTTTGAATACCGTATCAATCCCCGGTTGATGTAATTACCGGATTGAAGCGGATCTATACGTATGGCTTCGTCAAGGTCGGCCATTGCTTTATCATAGTCCTTTTTATAATAATAGAGCAATCCGCGCATAGAGTAGGATTGGGGCAGGTATTTATCGAGCTTTATAGCCTGGTTATAATTTTCGAAGGCCTGTAGCGTATCTCCTTTTTCCTGATAGAGGGCTCCTCTGGTGAGGAAGCCTTGTGTATAGGTCGGATAGGATTTGAGCAGGGTGTTCAGATATTTTTCGGCTTCTTCGTAATCCTTCTTTTGGATATTGACTATACCCATGTTGATTAATGCGAATTTATCGTTCGGATATACCTCCAGCGAAACTTTGTAATCTTCTAATGCTCCATCATAGTTATTCTGATTCTGGCGGGCATCGGCACGTAGCTGATAAGCTTTCGACATAAAAGGGTTTCTTTCCAGGGCCAGCGTGCAGTCATCTTCCGTACCCCTGTAATCGTCGAGATAATATTTTGCAATGGCACGATAAAAGTAAGGTTCCGCAAGGTACGGCTTTGCTTTTATGGCCTGATTGAAGTATTGTATCGCCAAGACATAATCTTCGAAATAGAGCGAGTTACGTCCTATTAAGATTACACGGTCTGTATTAATCTGGGAAACTGCGATCAGGCTGTTTATCAGAACTAGTATTGAAAATAAAAATCTCTTCACGATAGATTGTATTAATCATTGAGCAGCAAATATATGAATAATACGTTAACAAAAAAGAAGAGAGGCTGTCGGAGCCTCTCTTTTTAATATATTTTTTAGTTTTCGAAATAGTCGTCGTGATAGTATGAATTCTTCTTGAGATAATATGTTCTGTCTCCGTAGTAGCGGGATGTTCCGTAATAACCTTCACGTCCTTTAACATCATTGAAGACAAGCGCTATGTCTTCCACACCGTCATATCTCAACTGGGTGATAACGCTCTTGAAGAATGATTTATTTGTTTTGGCACGGCGTACCACAAACAAAGTCGTATCTGCTATTTCGGATAGAATGTATGCATCCGAAACCAATCCTACAGGGCTACAGTCGATGATGACATAATCGTACATTTCCTTCAGGTGTTCCAGTACTTGCTTTGTTTTAGCCGTTTTTATTAGTTCGCTTGGGTTTGGAGGCAATGTTCCGGCAGGAATGATATCGAATCCATAGTCGGGATGAGAGTATGTGATTTCATCCAATGTAACCTGTCCTATCAGGTAGTTCGATATGCCTTTCTGCGAATCTATTTGTAGCGTTTTAGCAACTGAAGGTCGGCGGAGGTCTAAGTCTACAATGATAACTTTTTTACCCATCAGTTGATATACAGACGCAATGTTCGTAGCTATGAATGTCTTACCGTCAGCAGGCTCAGTAGAGGTAACCAGGACTGTTATTTTATTTTCCCGCTGTGCCATATATTCTATCCGGACACGCATATTACGAAACGATTCGGCAAAGCTCGATTTCGGATAGTTCTTGACCAGGACTACTCCGTTATTAAGTTTCTTGGAAACATTTTCTATTGTACCGATAACAGGGAAGCCTGAAATTTTTTCGCATTCTTCTTTTGTCGTAATCGAGAAATTCAAAATTTCTTCTTTCAGTACTACGAAGCATAATGGCAGAATGAGACCTATAATAAAGTAATATGTATAGTTCTTACCTATTTCTCCTCCATTTACAGCTCCACCCATTTGCCTCGGTGCTTCCCAGATAAAGTTGTCCGGTGTATTTGAAGCCTTTTGTATTTTGGCTTCATATTGTCTTTGAGTGAGATACTGGTGGTACATCTCATTTACACGAAATTCCCGCTGGAACTTTATCAAGTCCCGTTCCTGAGGAGGAAGATTGTCTATCTTCAATTGGAGCACTTCATATTTTCGTACTAAGGCATCTTTCTGGTTTTGAAGATTGATCTGGGAGACCTGGATTTCTTGTAAAATTTTTACCCTGAGGTCGTTCAACTCATCTATGGTTTTATTATATAATGGGTTTTTTGCCCCCAGATTTCGTGCTTTTTGTAATAATTCATTATATTTTACAACGAATTCACTTAATTTAGGATTCCGGATATTCATACTAGCCGGATCCATTAAATCATCAGTTCCGAGTATTTTCTCCTTCATTTTTTCGGTCAGGAGCAAAACGGATTTTTCTCTTAAGGCTAGGGCATCTTTTTCCCTGTCTGCACTATCCAGAGCTATTCTTAATGACTGGGATGAAACATCATATACACCGGTTTCTTTCTGAAATTTTTCGAGCTTGAAGCGTGAAATATCCAGGGAATCATTAATTAATTTCAACTGGTTGTCAAGAAATTCTATTGTAAGTTCTGCCTGCTCGTTTTTTAGAGCCAGGTTGTAATTCTCAAATTCTTTAAGTAATACATTCAGGTAATCTACATCCTTTGCCGGGTTTGTGCCTGACATTGATATGGATAGGATGGATGAATTATTTTGAAGGTCAGAACCTATACGTCCACTATACATTCCTATGAGTTGGCCTTCGGAGAGGAATCTGAAATTGAATGTTGAAATATCCGGTTTGAAAGCACCTTTGACATCGTTTCTGAAATTAGGAGTCTTATGCAGTTTTATTTTGAATAGCTTATAGTCTATTTCTTGTTCAAATGGTGCTATTAAAGATATTTTAGTTTCTGATTCAGGATTCTCTTTATAGCTGATTTCACATTTTTCCTGGTCGATATATGCTATTTCGTATGAGTAATTATATGCTTCCGGCTTAATATCGATCATTTCTATTTCGATGGGTGTGTCTGTATACAAGCTGATATATTTGAACCGAGTCTGTATATAATACTCTATACGCATTTTAGCCGGTAAACTTTTTACAGTCCTTTCGGTTAGTCCATAGGATTTTAATACAATTTGTTGATTTTCTGTATTACGCAATAATGTCCCTGTTGGAACAGAACCTGCAACAACACTGGCAGTATTCCTATCTTCCAAAATCATCAAGGCCTGAACATAGAATACAGGTACCCATGATTTATTTTTTATATATGCATAGCCAAGAAATAGGGCGACCGATATAATAAAAAGATACCAGTATTTCAATATACGGTAAAACCAAAGGACAAAATCGAATGAGATGTTTGTCTTTGTCTTTACTTCCTCGAAATAGGGATCGGACTCTATTACTTTTTTATTGTTATTATCCATGATAACTATCTGTTTCTATAACGCTTATGTTTGGGTGTTTGTTCTTCAATTAACCATCATCACTAACTGAATGCTTATTATCTTTTATCTCTCTACATCTGTGTCTTCTCGCTCTTTTATCTAAAATCCCCGGTATATGATTGAGTATAATAAGAACTGTAACGGAACTGACATTGTTGTAATAAAAGAACTCATCGAACTTATATTGAAGAATGAGTTTTTATTTGTAGGAAAATAAATAACATCATTTGGCTTAATATAATAATATTCGGACTGAATTACATCCTGGCTCCTCAGGTCGAATGTTTTTACCTGTGTGTTTCCATCGGGTCCTTTTCGCACTATACTCACCCTGGTAAGATCCATCAGGCCGGTGGTTTGTTGTGATATAGCCAATGCCTGATAAATAGTCATATTATCTTTATATACCTGATAAGACCCTCTTTTATCGTTGGCATAAATATAGAAAAAATTATTGGCCATAGTTACTTTTACCTGTACATCTTTTACTGATTGTTGCATCAGGTTTTGTATAATGATTTCGGCTTCTTGTACGGTATGTCCGGCAACTTTGGCTGTACCGAAAAACGGAAGTATAACAGTGCTGTCTTCGTAGATCGTATATGTTTTCAATACATTCTGGTTGTTGGTAATTACCGTATTGAAAGTGCTTACCAGTTCCTGGTCACTGGATGAAATAGCACATGATATCATATCTCCGACATCCAGTTTGTATTCCTTAAATTCTTGAAGGGGGTACTGTTTGTCAATAGCCTGAAGATAGTTTATCTCTTCGCTCGATATACAAGAGGAGAAAATACCTGAGATGGATATGCAGAGTAACAGAAAATATAACGTGTATTTCATATTAAAAAATTCTGAGTATTAATATTATAACTCCGGCTAGTGATGTTATCATGCCGAAAACTCCTGTAAATGATGTGGTTGCCCCCAGGAATTTTCCTTTAGTTTGAGGTACATATATAACATCGTTTGGCTGTATATAATAAAATTCAGTGTCGATAATATCTTTGCTTCTCAGGTCGAATGTTTTGGTGAGTGACCCACTCGCGTTCTGTCTGATAATAGTCACTTTAGAACGGTCACCGTAAGGCCCTATATTAGTCGCTATGGATAGAGCCTGATATATTGTCATGGAAGTACTGGTCATCGTTATTCTGTTTGCTCCGGCTTCTCCCAGTACACTGAAATACCTGTTAGCTAGTGTAACATCAGCCATAGTTCCTTCCGAGAAGGTATTCAGTTTCTGACTGATAGCAGTTTTTATTTGTAGGAGGGTAAGTCCCTGGACATATATTTTTCCAACATAAGGAAAGTTGATAGTACCATCTGCATAAACAGTTGTAGGTCTTATGTTCCATGTGTTTTCCAGACTTCTGATTTCGGAGCCTACACTAACACCTGTCGATTCGTTCATGCCTCTGAATGTATATTGGGGGCTATAACCGGCAAACATATTTGCGGTTTCACGATCCCATGCATATACAATGATGCTTAACTGATCTCCGGGGATGACTTTGTATTCTTCTGCTTTGACCATCAACTGAGGATAATTCAGTTTTATATCTTGCAGCAGGTCTGTTTGCTTGTTGGTTACACAAGAACTGAGACTGGAGATAATACAAAACAGTATTAAAAGTACTTTTGTTAGGCTTTTCATAAATTATATATCCGGTTTCTCAATTTTTATTATCCGAAGGTTTTACTTTGTAATGACAATTTGTCCGCCCTTTTATTAAATTGTTCAGTTTACTCTTTATTAGTTGTTTACGTATGCCTGATATCTTGTCTATAAACAATATTCCCTCTATATGATCGTATTCATGCTGTATGCAACGTGCAAAAAAAGCATCGTATACTTCATCGTGAGAAACAAAATTTTCGTCGAGATATTGTATCCGGATTTTTTCATTCCTGTCTACACCCTCATTGATACCCGGAATACTTAGGCAACCCTCTTCCATTTTTACTACCTCACCTGTTTCTTCAATAATAACCGGATTGATAAATACTTTCTTGAATCCTGAGTAGATTGGATTATCTTCGGCTAAAGGCTCTAAATCGATAACAAAGAGGCGTATGTCCAGCCCTATCTGGGGAGCGGCTAATCCGATACCATCAGCATTGTACATGGTTTCGAACATATTTTCGATAAGTTCTTTCAGATTGGGGTAATCGGATGAGATCTCTCTGCTTTTTTTTCTTAGCACCGAATGACCATACAGATATATGGGTAGTATCATATTTTTTTATTGTTCATTTGTTTTGTAATCGCAGGCTCTCCATATAGCTTTGCAGTATAATGACCGCACTGATTTCGTCTACAAGAGCTTTGTTTTGCCTGTCTTTCTTTCTTAGACCCGCATCAATCATTGTTTTTTGAGCTAAGGCTGATGTAAAGCGTTCGTCGTACATTTCAACAGGGATATCCGGATAAAGATTTTGCAACTTTTTCACAAACGGGCGAATATGCTTCATGTTCTCGGAATATTCGTTATTCATTTGCTTTGGCAGGCCTACTATGATGCACTCTACATCTTCTCTTTCCAAATAGGTTTTAAGATAATCGAACAGAGTATGAGTAGGAACAGTAGTCAAGCCGTTAGCAATAATTTTAAGCGTATCGGAAACCGCTATGCCTGTTCGCTTTGTCCCATAATCTAAAGCCAAAAATCTTCCCATATTAAAAAACAAAGGTAGATAAAAATCTTTATTTATCTCTAATCTAATTAAGTAAATAGTATGAATCTATTCTATTTTGTTTTTTATAACAAGAATAAGAATAGGATTGGCTGTATATCGGGGCGATATCCTGTCTTTCTATCAGTTGTGTCTGTAAAGTTAATTTGTAATAATAGTTTCCGGAGTGTTGATATATTACTCTCTCAGATGTTCAAAGTTACGGCGTTTCAGTTCGAAGTCGCGTCCGAGGTATTTTTCTCTTACTATCTCATTGTTAGCAAGCTGTTCGGCTGTTCCCTGAAACAAAACCTTTCCTTCGAATAGCAGGTATGCCCGGTCGGTAATACTGAGTGTTTCATCCACATTATGGTCGGTAATAAGTATTCCGATGTTCTTATATTTGAGCTTGGCTACAATTTCCTGTATATCCTGCACGGCAATGGGGTCTACTCCTGCGAAAGGCTCATCGAGCATTATAAATTTAGGGTCTATAGCCAGACAGCGGGCTATTTCAGAACGCCGGCGTTCGCCCCCGGAGAGCCTGTCCCCCAAGTTTTTCCTTACTTTTTGTAATCCGAATTCTTCAATGAGGCTTTCCAGCTTCTCCTTCTGATAAGCGGCTGAAGTTTTGGTCATTTCCAGAATAGATCGTATATTATCTTCCACAGTCATTTTCCGGAAGATGGATGCTTCCTGGGCCAGGTATCCGATTCCGTTCTGTGCACGCTTGTATACGGGGAATTTTGTGATCTCCTGTTCGTTGAGGAAGATTTTACCCTCATTTGGCATTACAAGTCCTACAGTCATGTAGAAAGTAGTGGTCTTGCCCGCCCCGTTAGGGCCGAGCAAACCTACGATCTCACCTTGTTTCACGTCTATAGAAACGTGATTGACAACTGTTCTCGATTTGTATCGTTTAACCAGATTTTCGGTACGCAGCACCATGTGCTTCTCCTCCGGTACAGTAATTTCTTCTATTTTTTCCTCCATGTCTGCTTGTAGAGATGCTTAGTCTAATACGGTAACCCAACCGTGAGTGTCGGGTTCATCACCGAGTTGAATTCCTCTCAGTTTGTTATATAATTTTGTGCTCACAGGGCCTGCATTCCCATCTTTGGATATTACATATGATTTGTTTTCGTCTATGTCGTCCACCCTTAGTATAGGGCTTATAACGGCAGCGGTACCCACCTGTCCGGCTTCTTCGAATGTCGCCAGTTCTTCTTCGGTTACTTGTCTGCGCTCCACTTTCATCCCCATGTCTTCTGCCAGTTGCATCAGGCTTTTATTGGTGATGGATGGCAATATGGATGAAGAAAGAGGGGTGATGTATGTATTATTTTTAATACCGAAGAAATTGGCAGGACCACATTCGTCCAGATATTTCTTTTCTTTTGCGTCCAGATATAATACGGCAGAATAACCCATTTCGTGAGCTTTGTTTCCGGCCACAAGGCTGGCTGCGTAGTTTCCCCCTATTTTTATTGTACCTGTACCCAGCGGAGCAGCACGGTCAAATCCGCGAAGAATGGCTACAGGAGTAGGTTTGAATCCTTCCTTGAAGTAAGGCCCTACGGGTGTTACGAATACAAGGAACAGGTATTCGCTAGCTGGTTTTACACCTACTTGTGCACCCATACCCAGTAGTAACGGGCGTATATATAACGAAGCTCCGCTACCATATGGAGGTATGAAGCGTTCGTTTAGTTTTACAGCTTTCAGAACAGTTTCTTCGAATACTTCTACAGGGAGTTCGGCCATCATAATACCATGACACGAAGATTGCATGCGTAAAGCATTGTCGCGCATTCTGAATATGCGGATTTTTCCATCTTTACCCCTGAATGCTTTTAATCCTTCAAATGCTTCTTGTCCGTAATGGAGGCAGGTTGCGGCCATATGAATGTCAATGGATTCGGATGTTGTCTCGGCAGGTGTACTCCATTTCCCATCTTTGTAATAACTTCTTACATTGTAGTCTGTCTTCATATATCCGAAAGACAAATTTGACCAGTCTATAGCATTCATATCAGTAAAAGTTTTAGCATCAATAATAATTGATAGGATTGTTTATTCTCACAAAAATACAATTTTCGGTGATATAAGGATTAAGAGCTTGTTTAAATTTTACCAAAATATTTTATTATAGATTCTTTTTCGTTCATTTTTAGTCTCTTTTTGGCTATTTTTTCCATTCTCTCAGTTCAAATAGCCCGCTATTATCACTTCGAGGAAGAAAAAACTATCTCAAAAATAGTTCTAAAAATTTGAACGAATAAAATTTAAACAGGCTCTAAAATTACTCATTAAGTTTGGCTTTTAATGAAAGAAAGTATTTTATATCATTCATTAAGCCTGCAACTGTCGGTTATGTATTTTCCTGGATGGGCTGTAAGTAGTTTGGGATATGTATCCGGATATTTCCTGCTATTTGCTTCTCTGAAGACTAGCGGTACCGTCGAATAGCCTGTCAATAAATAAGATACCTTGCAGGTGGTCGAATTCATGCTGAAAGATAATTCCGGTGAAATCACTGCCTCGCGACTGTCCCGACAATCTTTCTTTTATCAGTTCTCCTTTTTCGTTGTAATATTCTACATCTATCCATGCATAACGTTTGGTGCTTCCCGACAAATCGGGAACGGAAAGGCATCCGTCACCTTCAAAACAGATGGTTTCGTCGGAGTGATTTACGATGCGCGGATTAATAGCTACCTGGATAGCTTTATCCGGGCGGTCTATTCGTGTAAATAAAAATAAATTCCTGCCTACTCCGACTTGAGGGGCGGCAATTCCCACACCTGATTCGACAGCCAAAGTGAGTTTTAATCGTTGTATAAAATGCTGCCAGTCTTTGTCGGATGCAATATTTTTTATATTTATATCAATACTTTTTTTTCTCAAAAAAAGAGAATCATCAATGTTGTCCGTCCGGAGTACTCTGAATGGGGTGCCGATACCATGGCTGTTAGTTAATGTTTTTTCTTTAGTCGTCATATTTTTTATTGAGTTACACGCAGAAAGGGCAATGCTTATAAGAAGCATGTATATAATTTTTTTCACTGCATTATTTGTTGAGATTTGATACAAAGATAATAAAATGTCAGTTAATAATATAGATCAGGCTTGAAAAAGCATGTGTTACCTTTTTTGTGAAAAATTATCTATATAATGCAGATAGCAAGTGTATTATATAGGGAAGATGCAGCAAGATGAAAACATTGTAAACGTTGTAACCTTTGTTACTTTCTAATAAGATATTCGCTGATTACCAGTGGCGTATATCTCTCTTGAAAAATAAGCAATTGTAAAAAACATACAATACATATTGAAATATAGACTGAAATAAGAAAAATATATATTATTTTGTGACAATACGGACTATATGACGACATATATAGAAATGAATTACTGATAGATGAAACAAACGGTAAATGTAGACGTGCAGTTTTTGGAAATGATACGCCAGAATGAAGGTATCATTTACAAAGTCACCTCTTTTTATACCGATACAGAGCATCCGTTGGGAGACTTATACCAGGAAGTGGTATTAAACTTATGGAAAGCCTTCCCCTCTTTCAGGGGCGACAGTAAATATTCTACATGGATATACCGGATTGCCCTGAATACATGTGTTTCTTTTTACCGGAGGAGTAAAAAGAATATCAGTTATGTGGATATATCAATGGATATACCCGATGTGGTGGATAATAATGAGGAAATACAGGAGTTGTATAAACTTATAAATCGTCTGGGAAAAATAGAACGGGCATTAGTCTTACTTTATCTTGATGATAAATCTTATAAAGAAATTGCCGAGATAACAGGGCTGACAGTTACCAATGTGGCTACAAAAATAAGCCGCATCAAAGACAAGCTGAGAGATATGTCGAACGAATAAAACGAATCATTATGGATTTGGATAATATAAAGAAAACATGGCAGGAGACGGAGATAAAGCCTTCCATAGATAATGAAAAAATACAAAAAATGATTTCTAATGAAGGCCGGAGCGCATTCAATAGCCTTATCAGATATGAAAAAATAGGTATAATACTGCTTGTTTTATGTATTCCTATGATATTTGCGCTTTCGCTTCGCCACACACCTGTTATTGTGTTTTATTTATTTAGTGTGGTCATCTTCCTGATGTGGCAGGTTTATAAGTTCAAAAAGTTGAGACGGATTAGTTTGTCGGAAATGAGCATTACGGAAATTTCCGGCCATTTCTATTGGTATAGGAAAGCCATACTAAAAGAATTTGTAGCCGGTTTGGTTTGGATAATATTTTTCTTTATTCTGTTTGGCTATTTCGAATTACTTGATGATACGGATTATTTTTACAAACATCTTACTGTACTGATTATTTCAGTATCAATAGGGCTGGTCTTGGCTATAACGATATATAAAATAGTTTATTGGAATAATATAAAGAAGATGGACCTTTCTATAAGGGAAGTACAGGAGTTTGAGAAAGATAATAAATAGGGTATACAAACCGTCAGAAAAGATATTTGCAACCTTTCTATATTGTTTTATCTATATATGGCAGATAACATGGTATGAAGGTTTCCAAAAAGCTAACGGCTAATAGCTATCAGCTAAAAGCTGAAATGGATGTTACCTTTGTTGCTTTTTATAGGCTATAGTCTGATTATAAACTAAATAGGCCTTCGGCTTAATTAATCATAAATATATTACGGATGAGAACTATTACTTCAGCCATTCTTGCAATTATACTGATTATTTCAGTATCCTTCACGGCCTCGGCACAGGCCGGAGATAAATATACAGGGGCTCTCTTGTGGAAAGTGTCGGGTAACGGGCTTAGCGAACCGTCTTATATTCTCGGCACACATCACCTTGCCCATGTGAGTTTTGTTGATAACATTCCGGGCTTGAGGGATGCGATGGCAAAAACACAGCAAACAGCAGGTGAGTTATTGCTGTCGGATGAGGCAGCGATGCAGCAAAAAGTGCAGGCTGCAGCAATGATGCCGGCCGGGGAATCTTATTCAAAGCTACTTTCGGCAGAAGATATTCAAACTCTGGATGAGGGGCTGAAATCTTTAATAGGAGCAGGCCTGGATCAATTCGGGCAATTCAATCCGGGTATGATCTCGATGATATATACCATCACGCTTTATACGAAACTTTATCCTGAGTTTAATCCGATGGCACATGAAGCTATCGACTCTTATGTGCAACGGATAGCAAGAGAGAATGGTAAATCAGTTTTAGGTTTGGAGTCAGTGGATGATCAGATTTATGCTTTATTTGAAGCCGAACCGCTAAAAGATCAGGCGGAGTCTCTGGTTTGTAGTATAAAGAATAGTCATTCAGCTAAGGAGCAATTGGATAAATTGAATGCTTATTATAAAAACGGCGATTTAACAGGTATGTATGATCTGGCTTTCAATAATCCGGATGAACCATGTGAAATTTCACAAACTATGCAAAATGCCATAAATAAAGACCGGAATAATAAGTGGGTGGAGAAACTGCCTGCAATAATGAAAGAAAAATCGAATCTGATTGCTGTAGGAGCCTTACATCTTGCCGGTGAAGAGGGTATACTGAACCAGCTGGCGACAAAAGGTTATACGGTAGAGCCTGTGAAATAATGTCAAATGAGATTGCGTCCTATCCAAAACAGAATAATGACAAGTAGCACTGCATATATCGCCTTCCGGCGATAAAGTGATTGTCTGATGTGGGGATATCTTTCTTTTCCTCCGAAATATTCCAGATATATGCATATCAGAATATAGGGAATTGCTAAGATCAGTAAGGGGTTGGAATTGAATGCTTCTTTGATTTGCAAGTGAAGCAAATGGTGCGCAACCCGTTGTGAGCCGCATCCCGGACAGTCTAACCCGGTAACCGCATGAAACGGGCATTGAGGAAAAAGGGACGATTCCTCGGGACTGAACAGATAGTAAAGAATGCCTCCGGCAATCAATAATATCACTATCCCCAGCAACCGCCGGATATATGTATATTTTCCTGCGGGTAGTGTTTTTCTATCCATATGTACAGAGTATTACAGCCAGGAAAATACTGATCCTACTATTGCTCCGAATATTACAAGCAGCACATAGCAGGCAGGCAAAAATAAGATTCCGGCCAAAGCCCATTTTTTTGCATTTTCGGCAGCCTGTGTCGCGCGATCATATTCTTTGGCATAATAGAGGGATTCCACTTTGGCCGCATAAAATATACCGACAACACTGATCGGTGAGCAACAGAATATAGATAATAGTATTGATTCCACTAACCAGTTCTTAGGCATAGGGAGTATGTCGTCCCATCTCCGGGTATTGTTGTCCTGCCTATAATTTGTTTGTTGGTAGTTGTTTGCAGGTTGAGGGGAGGCAAGGGGTTGCGATTGAGGCTTTGGCTCAGCGGCTACAGTTTCTGCGGGACTTGTTTTTATAGCTGCAGCTTCCGGTTTCCTTTCTTCGGGAAGAGGTATCTTAGTATCGAATAGGAAAGACAATTCGGGTACACTTCCCGCATTTATCCAGTCGGGCATTCCCGAACGCCAAACCAATGTTTCGGGGCGGATTCTTTTTGAAGGTAAATCATTCGAGGGAAACGGCCCGCACTGTTGTTTCGAGATATCATCTATATAATAATATTTTACCATAATAACTATATCGCTGGTATTGAGTAGTAAGTAATAAGTTTGAGTTTGCCTGTGCCTATTTGAATATTTTGTCAATGCCTACAGTTGGTGCTGCATCCGGAATATCTTCATCAGTTCCTTTGTCGCATACACCGTATCCAGGGGCAGGAGCGAACTGATCCGTTTGTTTGTAGCCCAGTTTAGGATTAGCATAGACCTTCTTCATAAACAAGCCGAATATAGGAAGCGCCATTGCAGCACCCTGTCCGTCGCTTGTACGGTCGAAATGTATGGAACGGTCTTCGCCGCCGACCCAGCATCCGGCTGAAAGCTTAGGACTGAAGCCCATAAACCAACCGTCGGAATTGTTCTGCGTTGTTCCGGTTTTGCCACCCAATGGGGCGGTAATACCATAGTTGCGTCTTACGCGACCTCCTGTTCCTCCGTCGATTACACCACGAAGCATATCCAGCATTTTTACATAGGTGCCCTCACTGAACACTTCGTCGAGTTTGGCTGTGAAGTTTGCCACTACATTACCAGAACGGTCTTCTATATGTGTGACATAAACAGGATTAGCTCTTACTCCTTTGTTCGCAAAGGCTGAATAAGCCGCCACCATTTCGGCAACAGTAACTTCCGGTGTTCCCAGGCACATAGCAGGTACGGGATCGATATGTCCGGTAAGCCCGAATGAACGCAGGAAGCGTGCAAATGCATAAGGAGAAGTCCTGTTCATCAGGTATGCAGTTACCATATTGTCGGAGTTTTGCAACCCCCATTTTATAGTTACCATTTCGCCTATCTTGGCTGTTCTTATTCCTCTTGGCGGATGTTGGCGTCCCATTTCGTCGATTAGCACTTGCTGTTCATATTGCATTTGGTCGCAAGGGGTTACGCCTTCTTGCATGGATAATGCATACAGATATGGTTTTATAGTGGAACCGACCTGACGGCGTCCCATATTTACCATATCATATTGGAAGAAACGGTAGTCGATGCCGCCTACATATGCTTTTACATAGCCGGTATGTGTATCCATAGCCATAAATCCGGCTCGCATAAATCCTTTATGATAACGGACCGAATCCCACGGAGTCATGATAGTATCTATTTCTCCCCTCCACGAGAAGACTTTCATATCTACCGGCTTCTTAAATTCAGCTAATATCTCTTTCTCCGAAGCCCCTGCCTTCTTCATATTCCGGTAGCGGTCGGTTTGCTTCATCGCTCTATATAGTAACGAATCTACTTGCTTAGATACAGAGTATGAGTATGGAGCATAAGAACGTCCTTTCTTTTCTTTATCGAAATCCGGTTGCAGTTCTTTGCTCATATGTTCGGTCATTGCTTCCTCTGCGTATTGCTGCATGCGGGAGTCTATAGTAGCATATATCTTAAGTCCGTCAGTTGCCAGATTGTAAGTACTGCCATCCGGCTTTTTGTTTTTGCTGCACCAGCCATACAGTGGGTTTGTTTCCCAGCTAAGTGAATCTATCGCAAACTGTTCCTGTTGCCATGAGGCATAATTGGACCTGTCGGGTTTTTTAGCATTTAGCGTCAGACGCAGATATTCCCTGAAATAAGGAGCTAATCCATCTTTATGGTCTACCCGTCTGAAATCCAGTTTTAGTGGTATCTGTTTGAGTGAATCGTATTGCTGTTCTGTTATGTAATCGTTTTTGCGCATCTGATCCAGTACGACATCCCTTCGGCCTTTTGTACGCTCGGGTTGCCTTTTCGGATTGAAGTAAGACGGATTTTTACACATGCCGATAAGGGTGGCTGCCTCTTCTATTTTCAGGTCTTTCGGCGTCTTGTTGAAATATACCTGAGCTGCCGATTGGATACCCACGGCATTATTTAGAAAGTCGAACTGATTGAGATAAAGATTTATGATCTCGTCTTTTGTGTAATAGCGTTCGAGCTTTGCTGCAATTACCCATTCGATAGGTTTGCGTAGAAATACACGTACCATCCAGTTTTCTGCCGGAGGAGAGTATAGTTGTTTTGCCAACTGTTGCGTGATGGTGCTACCGCCACCTCCGCTCGATTGCTGAAGTATAACTGTCTTTACTACTGCACGGGTCAATGCATAGGCATCGACTCCCGAATGTGAATAGAATCGCGCGTCTTCAGTGGCAATAAGAGCTTGCACCAAATATGGCGACAGGTCACTATAGTTTGAGTAGATGCGATTGTTTTTAGCTTGTGAATATGTCCCCAGTAATACGGCGTCGGAAGAATATATCTGGGAAGCATATTTGTCTATGGGGTTCTCTAGTTCTTCCACATCAGGCATATAGCCGACGATGCCTGTGGCAATACAGGTGAATAGAATGATAATCAGCGCAATGACGCAGCCGAAAGCTACCCATAGTTTTTTTACTATTTGTTGAGGTGTGTATTTGCCAAGAAACTTCTTTTTCTTCGATTTCGCTTTCTTATCCATATAGTGAGTCTAGGTCTAATCAGTTTGCAAATTTAAGTAAAACGTTTTTAATATTGGAGATAAAAATCCTTAAATGGTTAAATATAGTAATTAGTAAACAGTAGTCTCGCGTAGAGAGGCCAAGGAGAAAAAAGGTAACAAAGGTAACAGAAATTAATGAAGAATTAAGAATGAATAATTATCTTGTCAGTTAACAGTTAACGGTTAACAACTTGTTTCTCGTGTCCTGTCTACTCGTATCTCATAAAACTTATTACTTATCCCAATACTTTAAAGAGCTAATGGCTATCAGCTAACAGCTATTGGCTCTTATTATATAGATAAAATTATATGACTAAAGCGACACTTGATTTTTAGTACTATACCGGATCTACATCGTAGTGCAGGAGAATGGCTTTAAACTCTGTATTTGCGAATACAGATGATTGGTGAAAGAGGATTGTTTCCCTTACTTTCTGTATAGACGCGTTGTTTTCTATCTTCAGCAGAATATTCCGGATATATAAGGACTGAATGCGGGATACCGGTGGTTTGCCGGGGCCGAGTATCCGTCCGCCGAACGATTGCCTTAACGCATGGGCAAATTGGGAGGCAGCATTCTCTGTGAGTTTTTCGTCCCGTCCCCTTACAACGATAGATATAAGCCTGAAAAAAGGGGGGTAGCGAAACAGCTTGCGTTCTTCTGTCTGTGTCTGATAGAACGATTCGTAGTCGTTGTGCTTTACAAAGTTGATAATGGGATGGGAGGGATGCGCCGTTTGCAGCATGACAAGCCCTTGCTTATTCTTACGCCCTGCGCGTCCACTGACCTGAGTAATGAGTTGATATGCTTTTTCATAAGCACGGAAGTCCGGATAATTCAGCAAGTTGTCAGCATTCAGTATCCCAACAATAGACACATTGCCGAAATCCAGCCCTTTCGATACCATCTGTGTACCGATCAGTATATTTGTCCTGTTATCTTCGAATCGGGAAATAATATGTTCGTAAGATTTTTTTCCCCGTGTCGTATCCAGATCCATACGTGCGACAGCCGCTTCCGGGAAAAGAGAGTTCACTTCCTCTTCGATACGTTCCGTGCCATAACCCAGAAATTCAAGTGTCGGCGTTTTACATTCCTCGCAAACATCCGGTACCCGGTATGTAGACCCGCAATAGTGACAGACAAGCATTCGCTGCCCCTTGTGGTAAGTAAGGCTTACATCGCAATGGGAGCAACGCGGTGTCCATGAACAGTTTTTACATTCAAGCAAAGAAGCGAAACCGCGCCTGTTTTGGAACAGTATAACCTGCTCTTTCTTTTCCAAGGCTTCCTTTACTTTGTCTATCAGGGGAGGGGATAGAACCGATTTCATCTGCTTCTTGCGTCTCAGCTCCTTGGTGTTGACAACAGCTATCTGAGGGAGTTCTATGTCCTCATGCCTTTTGGTTAGTTTTACCAAGCCATATCTTCCCGAAAGGGCATTGTGATACGTCTCTATGGAAGGTGTGGCGGTGCCGAGCAATACTTTGGCGTTATACATATTTGCCAATACAATGGCGGCATTGCGGGCATGGTAGCGTGGAGCTGGGTCTTGCTGCTTGTATGAGCCTTCGTGTTCTTCATCTACGATGATAAGTCCAAGATTGGTGAACGGCAGGAAAATGGCAGAGCGTGCACCCAGTATGACCTGCGTTTCTCTGTCTTTTAGTAACTTGTTCCATGTTTCGGCCCGTTCGTTGTCGTTAAACCGGGAATGATAGACGGCGAGCTTATTGCCAAATACCGTTTTCAGGCGGTTGGTGATCTGCGTTGTCAGCGCTATTTCGGGTAACAGGTATAATACCTGTTTGCCTTTGCTTATAGCATCTCTGATAAGCCGGATATATATTTCGGTCTTACCGCTGGAGGTTACTCCATAAAGCAAGGTAGTGTCTTGTTCTTCGAATGATTTTATAATTTCCTCGTATGCCTGTTTCTGATAGTTATTGAGTTCGTAGGCGGATTCGATATTGGTCTCTCCGTAATCGAAGCGGCTGATCTCAATGTCATACACTTCCAGTATCTTCTTCTTTACCAACTCGGATAATACGGCGGGTGATGCGTCGGCATCTTCCAATAGCTGCTTTTTGGGGATAATCTGGCTGTTTTCGTTCAGATGGAGAAAAGCAGTCAATAAATGCTGTTGTTTTTTTGCTCTTCCCAACTCATTGAGTATATCATTGAGTTCGTTATCGGTATATGAATATGGAAGCCTTACTGCAGAAAGAGTTTTTGCGGAATAGGTATTTTGGATATCTTCATTTATATATGCCGCCCCTTTATCCACCAGAGATTTGATGGCGGAGATGGCGTTTGTCAATCCTGCACGCTTTTCTACTTCTGCGATTGTAGACGCTTTTTCAGGCGACAACAAATAGAATACCTTCTGCTCATTTGGAGTAAAAGGTTCTGCCGCTTCAAAGTCGGGATTGAGGAAGACATGAGTCTCACTTTCCAGTTTCAGGGCTGATGGTAGGGCTGCACGGTACACATCACCCAGCGAACACATATAATAAAAGGAAACCCACTCCCAGAATTTCAACTGGAAGGGGGTTACTATAGGGTAGTCCTCCAAAGTGGAGACTATATCTTTGATCGGTGTTTGTTTTTCTACCGATTCGTATGTGCGGAAAACTATCGCCGTGTAAAATTTCTTCTTTCCGAACTGTACAATTACCCTGCTGCCTTCGTAGACCGTATCGGCCAGTTCCGGCGGAATAATGTATGTGTATAGTCCCTGTAAAGGAAGCGGTAATATTACGTCGGCGTATAATGTCATTCGTTAGAATAAGTATGCAAGACTGACTGTCCAGGTTTGTCTATCTACCTTTTTGAAATCTTTAGCAGCTTCCTGATCGTAGGTATCGGTGAACTTATAACGGTAGTTCATTCCCAGATCGAGGTGGCTTAATAAGCTAACACCTGCACCTGCAATAAACCCTGTCTGGAATCCTTTTTGGTCGTATGTCTGATTGTCAAATTTCAGTTCGCCGCCGCCTACTTTCAGATTACCGTATACACCGGCTGAGAAATATATACCGGCAATGCCGAAAATAGAGAATCTTTTCTTCAGACTGATAGGCACAGTCAGATAACTAAGGTTTGATATATCTCCTTGTTTTTCATTGTTTTCTACATTATAACCTTTGTTTCCGTAGGCTAATCCTGTTTCTACGCCAAAACCTGTTAGTGGTACGTTTAGTTCAAGTGTTCCGCCGACTTGAAATCCGACACGGTTTTTTACGTTCAGTATGCTAGAGTTTACTTTATGATCTGCAACATCGATTCCCCCTTTTAGTCCATATCTGATTATTTGGGCAGAAGATGGATTGATGCTAGTTATAAATAAGAGTAATAACAGGCCTAAAGGCAAAAAATACTTAGTTTTCATAATGAATTTCATTTTTAATTATACTATATACTATAACAAATCGGAATATATATAGTTTTATTGTGGCGCAAATATAGGAAAAAGAAAGAGATTTTGATTTCCTCCTTATTTGCGAATGATATGGATATTGAATTAATTTATATCTCGTGATATGTTATTTTGGAATAAGTTGAAAATTACTCTAAAGCATTTGTGAAAACAATTTTATTTTTTGTGTTGTTCTAACTTTATATAGAATATATTGCTAACCCTAAAAAAACTCTATTATGTCCAATCATGATGAAAACTCAAACAATGACTCCTATTTGGATAAAAGGTTAGGAGCACCGATGAAGAAAATCGACGGACTGAGCAGTGATAAGAAGAAAGCTGAGTCGGAGCATCTTCATGCTTTTAGAGAAGATGTAGATAAAGACGAGAATAACCCGGAAAAAAAAGAATAACTTAATAGAATAATTAAATATCATGGATGTATTAAAATATTTCTTTATATCGGTTGGTGTTATATCGATATTGTTGTTTCTTACTTTGTTGATTATAGGCGTAAAGGTTGTTTCAGCCATACTTTTATATGTTGTTGGCGCAATAGCTGTAATATCGGCGATCGGATTCATTATTTTCTATATCGGAAAATGGACGGGCAAAAATGAATCAAAATAGATTTACTTCTACTCAATAGCTTCACCTAACTTGGTTGTATGGAATGGCGAAAAAACTCATTTCATAGAGTTTGCTCTGTCCTTGAAGGTAATTCGGTTTGGTTTTGTATATAAGTTAGGCCTTATCAATACGTGAAGCTAAAAACTAAATAATAAAATAGAGGATGGATTAAATGTTTATCTCTCTTTATTATTAAAATAAAATCGACCGAATATCTGTTTGATAATCAGTCGATCTTTTGGTTTTATTTGTAGCACAGCCGGGAATCGAACCCGAATCTAAAGTTTAGGAAACTTCTATTCTATCCATTGAACTACTGCGCCAACATATTTGCTATTTGCAAATCAGATGCAAAAATAAGAGATTTTCCGACATATGGCAAATAGAATCTATAATTTCACGTTCTTAAAATGAAAACGTATTATGTGAAACCGTACTAATTGAAGATGGATTTAACTATAAAGCTTTATTAACAGGTGTGAATATATGGCAATTGGATACAAAAACGTATCTTTATACCCAAATATCAAATAATATCGACAGCGAAATACATAAGTAGAAACAAAGTTGATTAAAGCGTTGTCTCAATCTACTTACTAGCTATTTATAAACTTAACGGAATAGTAAATAGGTCTGTGACCTAAAAAATAAAAGATAAATGTTTCAAATAAATGATACGATAGTCGCATCGGATATAATAGAAGAGAATTTTTTATGCGACTTATCGGTATGTAAGGGAGAATGTTGCGTGGAAGGAGACTCTGGTGCTCCCCTCGAAGATGAAGAAGTAAAGATAATTGAAGACCTGTTGCCCCAGGTTTGGAATGATTTGTCTCCCGCAGCTCAGGAAGTAATCAAAAAACAAGGTGTAGCATATAAAGATACTGATGGCGATATGGTAACTTCCATCGTCAATGGGAAGGACTGTGTGTTTACTTATTATGACGAGAAAGGAATTTGTAAATGTGCCATAGAAAAAGCCCATCGCGAAGGACGGGTAGACTTTTACAAACCCATCTCCTGCCATCTATACCCTATCCGTTTAGATAAATACAGGGATTTTACGGCGGTGAATTATCATCGCTGGCGGGTATGTAAGGCTGCTGTCCTGCTTGGGAATAAAGAAGGTCTGAAGATCTACCAGTTTCTGAAAGAGCCTCTTATCCGGCGGTTCGGTGAAGACTGGTACAATGAACTTACTTTGGTTGCAGAAGAATATGAAAAGTCAGTTAACAAAATGTGATGGTGTAATTCTTAATTATTCATTCTTAATTCTTAATTAAAACAATGCATCCCCTTTCACAATTTAAATATTGCCCGAAATGCGGTTCAATCCGTTTTGTAGAAAATAACTTCAAGTCGAAGCGATGCGAAGATTGCGGTTTTATCTATTATTTCAACTCTTGTTCGTCTACTATTGCCATTATAATAAATGATGATAAAGAATTACTCGTCGCTACACGGGCGCATGAACCGGTTAAAGGCACGTTGGATCTGCCGGGTGGTTTTGTGGATATGGAGGAAACCGGCGAAGAGGCTGTGGCCCGTGAAGTGAAGGAAGAAACGGGCCTTGATGTGAAAACTGTAGACTATTTATTTTCCATACCCAATAGATATGTATATTCAGGTTTCGAAGTGCAAACATTAGATCTTGTATATAGATGCTTTGTGAAGAATACGGAAAATCTGAAAGCCGAGGACGATGTAGCTAAACTCGAATTTATAAAGATATCGGAATTGAACCCCGAATTGTTTGGGTTGTTATCAGTAAAAGAAGTAATAAAGGAAATACAAAAAATGAATATATGAAAAAACTACTAGTAGCTTTAGGTCTTGCATTAAGTATGCAATTTGCTTATGCGCAGAAATCCGTATATACGGAGTTGCCCGGCAGGCTCTTTACGCAAGGTAAGGAGATGTTTCTGGATAATAATTATGTAGGTTGTATTAATTCATTGGAGGAGTTCGTGAAGCAATCGCAAGATGCCAAACTTCTGCCTGAGGCCGAGTATATGATTGTCAGTTCCATGTACTATCAGGGAAAAGCCGGAGATGCAACGCTATTGAAAGATTATCTTGAAAAATACCCGTCTACATATCATCGCAATCAAATATGCTTTTTCATCGGATCTACTCATTTTGCCGAAAAGGAATGGCAAAAAGCATTGTACTGGCTTTCGCAGGCGGACATGGATTACCTGGATGTAAAAGAACAGGAAGACTATAGCTATAGAACTGCCTATGCCAACTTACAGGCCGGAAACAGGAATGAGGCAAAACGCCTGTTCGGATTACTTACCCGCAATAGTAGTAAATATGCCGAACCTGCTTCCTATTATCTGGCATACGCTAATTTTCAGGATGGAGAATACGAGCAGGCTATCCCGATTTTCCGTAAATTGAAAAACAAGGGAGAATATAAAGAAAGTGCTACTTTCTTTTTAGTGCAGACTTCATATTTGCAAGGTAATCTGAGCGAAACCGTTGCCGAAGGACGTGATTATATTGCGACTTATCCGGGTAGTACGAATACAGCAGAGGTATACCGTCTGTTAGGAAACAGTTATTACCGTCAGGGAGATGCCCGGAACTCGATAGTCAGTTATGAGAAATATCTGGAGAGTACAACCACTACATTCCGTGATGATATGTACCAACTGGCAGAAGCCTACTATCAGACAAATGCTCATGGCAATGCAATAAATGCATTGAAACGGGATGTGGCTTCAACGGATGACTTACTCGGACAAGCAGGGTATATGCTCTTGGGACAATCGTACCTGAAAGTAAATGATATGCCGAATGCTATAATGGCGTTCGATGCTGCTGCACGTACACGGTTTAATAAAACAATAAGTGAAGAAGCCTTATATAATTATGTAATGTTGATGAATCGTGGAGGAGGTTCGGCCTTCGGACAGGCTATAACGGCATCTCAACGCTTTCTTACGGAATATCCGTCATCGAAATATACAGATGAGGTGAATGAAGCATTGGCAAGCACGTTGCTGTCTACAAAGAACTACAACACGGCGCTTTCCGCAATCAATAGCATACAAACTCCGGGCAGGCAAATTTTGGATGCAAAACAATTGATCCTTTTCCAATTGGGTGTGCAGGAATCTATCGACGGACAATATGATGCTGCCGAGCGTGACCTGAACGCTGCCATCAATATGGGTAATTATAATGCCGAAGCACGGAACGAAGCTTACTTCTGGCGTGGCGATCTGGCTTATCGTAAAGGTAACTATCCTGCTGCTGCCCGTGATTATTCTTCTTATATCGCTCAGGCATCTACCAAGCAACAGAACTATCCGCTCGCTTTGTATAATCTGGCATATACTGATTTTCAGCAAAAGAATTACAGTAAGGCATTGACTAATTTCAAGAAATATATATCTGCGGAAACCAATCGCCAGTCGCCGAACTATCCGGATGCATTGAACCGTATAGGAGATTGCTACTTGTATAACCGTAACTTCTCTGATGCCGAAAGCTATTATTCGCAGGCAGTAAATGTAAATCCCGCAAATGCGGATTATTCTGAATTCCAGAAAGCATTTGTACTTGGTTTGCAGCGAAACTATAACGGAAAAGTTTCTGCTCTGAATAATATGATGACAAAATATCCTAATTCTCAGTATTATGACAATGCCTTATTCGAGAAAAGCCGTGCATTGGTGATGTTGAATAAGGAACCGGAAGCCATCTCTGTCCTTGAAAAGCTGCTGAAAGAATATTCTAAATCAAATCTGGCACAAAAAGCAGGAGTGCAATTGGGACAATTGTATTTCAATACAAACAACCCTCAGAAGTCGATAGCTGCATATAAGGAAGTTGTAAATAACTATCCTAATTCGGAGGAGGCGCGTACTGCTATACAAAGTATGGAAGGAGTATATAAAGATATAAATGATATCGGTTCTTACGCATCATATGTAAACTCTCAGGGTAAAGGTACTGTCTTATCAGCAAGCCGTCAAGACTCGTTAACTTATCTTGCCGCGGAAAATGTATATATGAAAGGTCGTAAAGACGAATCTAAGACTGCACTCAACAGATACCTGCAAACGTATCCTAATGGAGTATTTGCGAGTGATGCCCACTTCTATTTAGGTAGTATGGCATTCGAAGCTAAAGACTTTACTTCAGCATTGGGTAACTTTAAGGAAGTGATAAACAGTAATAATCCGAAATACATTGATGACGCATTGATATATGCTTCGGGGATCGAGTTTGACAGAAAAAATTATGAAGCGGCATACGGTGCATACGAACACCTGAACATGGTAGCCTCGAAGAGTGAAAATAAGGATGTAGCCCAACTGGGTATGCTGCGTTGTGCTTACTTGATGAAGAAAGATCAGGATGTTGTTGCTGCTGCCGATAAGTTATTACAGAATAAAGCATCAGGAAGTGTGGCTAACGAAGCCCGCTTTTACAGAGGTCAGTCATTGAAGAATCTGGGACAGTCCGAAAAAGCGATTGCAGACCTACAGGAAGTCGCAAAAGATACCCGCAGTGCGTTTGGTGCAGAATCCCAATACCTGTTGGCTGATATATATTATCAGGCCAAGTCGTATGATAAAGCAGAAAAGCAGATACAGTCTTTTATGAAAGAGGGTACTCCGCACGAATACTGGATGGCTCGTGCTATTGTAGTATTGTCGGACGTATATGCGGCTAAAGGAGATAAATTTCAGGCTCGTCAGTATCTGGAAAGTTTACAGGCAAACTATAAAGGTACAGAGACTGATCTGAAAGAGATGATTTCGTCCCGTCTGGCAGCTTTGAAATAATAAGAATATGTACAAAATTGAAAAACGAAGAACAATGAAAATATTATATAAATCTGTTTTTGTCATAGCATTAGGTATTGTAAGCCTGACTGCAACAGCCCAAAAAGATTCGACCCTGATCCGTCAGGTACTGCTCGAACGCGATTATAATCCGACACTGCAGGATGCATCGAAGGTAAATACACAACCTTCCATTTATTCTCCGGTAATAAAAGCAAAAGAACTGAAATTTGTAAGTACTGTGCCACAAATAACACTTACTAATAATAAATTGGGAAGTGCGGCTCCGAGTGATATAAACACTGGAGTGGATTATAGTAAGAAGCGCGGTTATCTGGTACTGGGAGCCGGGAATAATTCGAATCTGGAAGGGGCATTCGGATACAGGCTTGTGAATGGAGATAGAGACCGTTTAGATATATCCGCAACCCATAGCTCTACCAGTGCCAATGTAGACTATATAAATGCCGATCCGTATACGATGGATGAGGCGAAAGCGAAATATTCGGCAAGTAAAGTAAACCTGAAATATCAGCATATGTTTGATCCTTCGGTATTGTGGTTCGATGCATCGTTTTATAATACTTCATATAATTATTATGGTAACCCGTTTATAAGTGAATCTGCAGCTTTATCTCCTGCAGCATATCCGATAGATATGGATTCACGCCAGAATGTAGATGTATTTAGTATAGGAGCGGGGCTAAAATCCAGTGATAAGAATGAGGGGATATTGAAGTATAAAGGAGGTGTCCGTTATCAGAATTTTAAAAGTAAGTATGGTATTTATACGAACCAAGACGGCCCTAAGGGTGGTCAGTTAGATTTGGATGCGGACTTCTATACAGAATTAGGTTCAGACAGGAGTATCGGAGTAAAAGGTTTTATTATGAACCAGTCGTTCAGTAGCAAGAACGAAACCTTCGATAAGGATGCTTTCCATAGTTTTACCAACATTACGGCTACTCCATATATTAAGTTTCAGGGAGGTAACTGGGATGCTGACCTGGGTGTAAATGTCAGCGGAATGTTCGATACCAAGACTAAGGTATTGGTGAGCCCGAATGTAAAGGCGGCTATCCATATTAATGATGTGAACACATTCTACGGAGAGGTAACCGGAGGAGTAAATAATAATACCTATCTCGATGTTTTGCAAGAAAACAGGTATGTAAATCCTATTGCACGAGTAGAATATTCGAAGACTTTATTCGATGCCCGTCTAGGCTTTAGATCGGGAGTTGTCAGTGGTTTCGAATTCGATATATTTGCGGGATATAAAAAGACGGATAAAGACCATCTGTATTTGGCTCAATCATTATATAATCCATTATCTAGTACTTATTTTCCTGATGCACTCACGTGGGGCAATGTAGGAACGCCTTTATATGCCAATATAGGTACAGGGCATGTGGGTGGATTGCTGAAGACAAAACTCATTCCTTATACCGATTTATCCGCTAAAATTACCGCTTATTTTTACGATGTCAAGTATGCAAACGGAAATGTGACATTGATAGATAAGGACTTATATTCGGAAAAGAAAGCATGGGGACGTCCGACATTTACAGCTGAACTGAATGCTGACATTAAACCGATTGATAAGCTGACATTCTCTTTGAACTATGTATATGCCGGTGGCCGCAAAACAGTATATAGCAACTATATGATACCGGTACAGGAAGTCATAAAAATGAAGGATATCAACGAACTTAATTTCAGGGGTGAGTATCAGGTGACAGATTGGTTGTCTGTAAATGCAAGAGTAAATAATCTTTTGTTCCAGAAATATGAATTGCAGTATGGTTATGCACTGCAAGGATTTAATGTTTTGGGAGGATTGAGCTTCAAGTTTTAACGAGACAGCATTCATTCCCCATTAGACAACATTGATAATAAATATGAATCTTTATAACAGAAGAGCCGCAAGATTAATCTTGCGGCTCTTCATTATTTCATGTTCTGAATATTATCAGAACTCAGCATTATTTGGTGTCCGTGGAAAAGGAATCACATCACGAATATTAGCCATACCTGTAATAAACAGGATTAGGCGTTCAAATCCTAAACCGAATCCTGCATGAGGAGCTGTTCCGAATTTACGGGTTTCCATATACCACCAAATTGGGTCTGTATTCATATTCAGTTCCTTAGTCCGGTTTACCAGCTTGTCATAATCAGCTTCACGTTCCGATCCTCCGATGATTTCACCAATCTTAGGGAATAGTACATCCATACCGCGCACAGTCTTACCGTCTTCATTCTGCTTCATGTAGAATGATTTAATTTCCTTCGGATAATCAGTCAGTATGACAGGGCGTTTGAAATGCTTTTCTACCAGATAGCGTTCGTGCTCCGATTGGAGGTCTGCACCCCAATATACCGGGAACTCAAATTTGTGTCCGCTCTTCTCCAGTATTTGCACACCTTCTGTATAAGTGAGACGGACGAAATCATTAGCAATAACAAAGTTCAGACGTTCTATAAGTTCTTTGTCAAACATTTCATTAAGGAAAGCAATATCATCCTTGCAATGCTCAAGCGCATAGCGAATCAGATACTTCAGGAAGTCTTCCGCTAAATCCATATTGTCATGGATGTCATAGAATGCAACTTCGGGCTCTATCATCCAAAACTCAGCCAAATGGCGGGGTGTATTCGAATTTTCGGCACGGAATGTAGGGCCAAATGTATAAATAGCGCCCAGAGCCATCGCTCCAAGTTCACCTTCGAGCTGTCCGGATACAGTCAGGTTTGTCTGGCGACCAAAAAAATCTTCTGTATAATCAACTTGTCCGCCTTCTGCGCGGGGAACATTATTAAAATCTAATGTGGTTACCTGAAACATCGAGCCTGCGCCTTCAGCGTCTGAAGCTGTTACAATTGGCGTATGGAAATAGAAGAATCCCTTATCGTTGAAATACTTGTGTATAGCATAAGACATATGGTGACGAATACGGAATATTGCTCCAAATGTGTTTGTGCGTGGACGCAGATATGCTATCTCACGTAAAAACTCGAGAGAATGTCCTTTTTTCTGCAAAGGATATGTTTCAGGGTCAGCGGTTCCGTACACTTCAATTGTGTCGGCTTGTATTTCTGCGCTTTGTCCTTTCCCTTGCGATTCTACCAATGTACCTGTGACATGGATACAAGCTCCGGTCGTTACAGGTTTGAAAAAGTCATCTCCAAACTTCTGTACATCAGCTACAATCTGCAGATTATGGATTGTCGATCCATCATTAAGGTGGATAAAGTTTACATATTTATTACCACGGATGGTACGTACCCAACCTTTTACATCAACTACTGACCCAAACTGAGGGTCTTTAAACAAATCTACAATCTTTGTTCTGCGAATACTCTCCATTTTTATACAAGTTACTAGCTACGAGTCACAAATTATGATACGGAGTCATTGATAGTGTATTCCATTCATAATTTATGACTCATAATTTATAATTTATTCAAATGCTCCCATACGAAGCATGTTCACTTCTTTTTCTGACAGGTAGCGCCATTTTCCACGAAGTACATTCTTTTTGGTAAGACCCGCAAAATATACACGGTCCAGTTTCATTACCTGATAACCAAGCTTCTCGAATATACGACGTACAATACGATTGCGGCCCGAGTGTATTTCAATACCTACGACGTTCAGTACATCTTCTGCCTGATATGCGATTGAATCGGCATGTATTTCACCATCATCAAGTTCTACTCCATCGGCAATAGCCTGCATGTCTTCAATAGCCACATCGCGGTCGAGTGTTACCTGATAGATTTTTTTCTTCTTAAATTTCGGATGCATCAGTTTAGAGGCTAAGTCTCCGTCATTGGTAAGCAAGAGTACACCTGTTGTGTTTCTGTCCAGACGACCAACCGGATAGATACGTTCCGGACAAGCGTTTTTTACCAGGTCCATAACTGTCAGACGGTTTTGAGGGTCATCCGATGTTGTTACACAATTTTTCGGTTTGTTCAGAAGAACATATACTTTGCTTTCGAGACGTACCGGCTTATCCTGGAATGTTACAAGGTCACCACGGGTAACTTTAGCTCCCAGTTGATCCACAACCTCACCGTTAACCTTCACTACACCTGATGTAATATAAGCATCAGCTTCGCGACGGGAACAAACTCCGGCATTAGCAAGATATTTATTTAGTCGTAGAGGAGTATTCGGGTCTATATTTTCCTTGTACTTAACTGGCTTTACCAATTTCTTTACTCCACCGAAAGAAGGGCTGTAGCCACCACCGGCTCCACCTCTGTTGTCGCGATTTCCGGCCGGACGACGGTCGTAGCCTCCTCCACCTCTGTTGTCGCGGTTACCATAAGATGAACGGTTGTCTCCGCCTGAATAACCTCCTCTGTTATTAGAGTAGCCACCTCCTCCGCTTCTGTTACCGGAATAGTTACCTCCACCTCTGTTTCCAGAATAGTTGCCTCCACCCCTGTTGTCGGAATATCCACCTCTGTCTCCGGACTGGCGGTTCTGATTTCCATACGAACTATTTCCGTATGAACGGCGTTCTCCGCCTTCATTCCTATCATAAGAAGGCCTGGATGGTCTTTCTGAGTTATAAGAGCTACCTTGGCGATCTTGTCTGTCGCCACCGGTTTTATAAGGATTCCGATCCCTGGAGTCGCGGTCAGTATTCACATCATAAGCTTGTTTGCGAAGATCACCTACACGCGCACGTTTCTTTTTTACAGGTTCTGACCCGTTTTCATTGTTTTCTGATGATGAGTAGCCCTCCCGGCTTTCTCTATCATTTCCATTGTCTGTCACCATTTTTTCCTTTTTGTTTAAATAATATACAAATACTTCTTTTATAACCTCACGGTTAAGTTCATTTTATACACCTGTGTAAGAATGCGGTGTAATTTTTCTCAGTTCATTTTTCACGGTTTCACTTATATTCAGTCCCTCAATAAATTCGGCGATAGATTCTGCCGTAATTGTATTGTTGGTTCTGGTAAGAGCCTTCAGTGCTTCGTAGGGTTTTGGGTATCCCTCCCGGCGTAATATTGTTTGAATTCCTTCAGCGACAACAGCCCAACAGTTTTCCAAATCGTTATATAAGGCATCTTTATTTAATAACAATTTATCCAAACCTTTTTGTGTACTCTGTATAGCTATTACAATATGTCCTATAGGCACACCTACATTGCGCAAGACTGTAGAATCAGTCAGGTCGCGTTGCAGGCGGGATACGGGTAGCTTAGAAGACAAATGCTCTAATATAGCATTTGCAATTCCCAGATTTCCTTCCGCATTTTCAAAATCTATCGGGTTTACCTTATGCGGCATAGCCGATGAACCTATTTCACCTTCTTTAATTTTTTGTTTGAAATATTCCATCGAGATATATTGCCAGAAATCCCTGTTCAAGTCGATCATGATAGTGTCGATTCGTTTCAGAGCATCGAAGACTGCGGCCAGATTGTCATAGTTGGATATTTGTGTTGTCCATTCTTCTCTGACAAGTCCCAGTTTTTCTGATACGAATTTATTTCCGAATGCTTTCCAGTCGTATGACGGGTAAGCTACATTATGTGCGTTGTAATTTCCTGTTGCTCCACCGAATTTAGCAGATAAAGGAATACTTTTTAGTAGTTGTAGTTGGCCTTCGAGCCTACTCGCAAATACCATTATCTCTTTTCCCAAACGGGTAGGAGAGGCCGGCTGTCCATGAGTTTTTGCCAGCATGGCTATATCAGCCCATTCGTTCGCCTGATTTTTTAATTTGGCGATAAGACCCTCAAGCATCGGATAATAAACATCATTCAATGCATCTTTTATCGAAAGCGGGATAGAGGTATTGTTTATATCCTGTGATGTAAGGCCAAAGTGTATAAATTCTTTGTATTGCTGTAAACCTAATTTATCAAATTCTTCTTTGATGAAATATTCGACAGCTTTTACATCATGGTTGGTAATTTTCTCAGTATCCTTGATGCGTGTCGCATCACTTTCTGAAAAACCGGTTACGATATCTTTCAGTTTTCCAAAAACAGCCTTATCTATATTTTCCAGTTGAGGGAGAGGTAATTCACATAGTGCGATAAAATACTCTATCTCTACTAATACACGATATTTAATCAATGCATATTCTGAAAAATAATTAGCTAGTTCTTCTGTTTTATTACGATAACGTCCATCTATCGGTGAAATGGAAGTTAGGGGTGTTAATGTCATTACGTTGCCAGAAATTTTGTGTTTTTAATCAACTTAGAAATTTATTTTCGATATCACTATTTACTTATAATTATTATACAAATATATAACAAATATATATGTGCAAGTGTTTTTACAAAAGGAAAATATTCATTTTTTTATCTTTTTTAAATAGTTTCTTGTTCCCCATAGGGAACCCTTGTTAAAAATCAAGATATTTAGTGATTTCTTGCACTAAATCAGAGGAGAAAAAATCTTGGAACAGGTTTTTTGAAAAAAAAACGAATATCTCTTTCATCCCCTTTAATAATTGTTCAGAGCCTCTACTATCCGGTGCAGTTCGTCATTCGTCAATGATGCATATAGCGGCAGGCTTAATACTTCATTTTGCAGTTGTTCTGCTACAGGCAGATTTAAACCTGCCTGTCCGGAATACGCAGGCTGTTGATGTATTGCTATGGGATAATGTATCTGAGTCTGGATGCCTTTATTGTATAAGTATAGCTGAAGCCGTTCGCGATCGTTTGTCCGGATTATATATAAATGAAAAACGTGGCTTAAGGTATCTTTATTGTTCGGTAATATAATATTTACATTCTTTATATTTGCAGAGTAATAGGCTGCGATCTCTTTCCGCCTTTGGTTATCTATATCCAGATATTTTAGCTTTACGCATAATATTGCAGCCTGTATCTCATCGAGGCGCGAATTTAGTCCCTTATATTCATGCATATATTTTTTGTCGGAGCCATAATTGGATAGGCTGCGGACGATCCGGGCCAGTTCTTCATCGTCAGTTGTTACAGCCCCTGCATCACCCAAAGCGCCAAGGTTCTTCACCGGATAAAAACTGAATGCTGCTGCATCTGCTAAGCTTCCTGCCTTTTTGCCATTGTATACCGCACCGTGTGCCTGCGCAGCATCTTCTATCAGTTTCAGGTTGTGCTGTATTGCGATTTGTTTCAATTCAGCCATCGCTGCAATTTGCCCGTATAGATGGACTGCTATAATTGCCTTTGTTCTGGATGTAATCTTTTCTATTACAGATTCGGGAGCAATATTGTAAGTCGCGATGTCGTAGTCGGCAAAAACCGGTATGAGTCCACACTGAGATATAGCCAAAGCCGTTGCAATGAATGTGTTGGCGGGGATAATTACTTCGTCCCCTTCCTGCATTACGCCTTGCTCCATATAAGCCATTAGTATCAGGCGGATAGCATCAAGTCCATTGCCTACACCTATACAGTGCTTTACTTTGCAATAGGAGGCAAACTCTTTTTCAAAAATGGATTTTTCCTCTCCCAGGATATACCATCCTGAGTCTATCACACGCGATACAGCTTCTCGTATTCCGGATGCGTAGCGCTCGTTTTCCCGTTTTAGGTTGAGAAAAGGAATTTCCATATAGAAACTAATTAAGAATGAAAAATTAATAATTATCTTGTCTTGCTGAGCAGAGCGAAGCATCTCCTCAGGGAACAGTCATCAGTTAAGAAATTTTATCTCGTATCTTGTTTACTTGTATCTCATTTAACTTTTAACTTACTACTTGTTAAAAGGTAACAAAAGTAACACTGTTTTCGCTTATCTTTTACTCTCTCTGTAAGTTCCCCTTGGGGGATTTAGAGGGCTAAAACCCCAACATTACCTTAGCATTTTGTATTGCCGCATCCGTAACAGTGGAACCACTCAACATCCGCGCTATTTCTTCCAGCCTTTCTGCATTATCCAACCTGTCGAGATGGGTCGTGGTAGATAGTTCATTATCCGATTTATATACCTTATAATGCGTCTTACCTTTGGCTGCTATCTGCGGCAAATGGCTGATCGCAATCACTTGCATCTTTCTTCCAAAGTCGAGCATGATCTGTCCCATTTTATCGGCTATTTCGCCTGATACGCCTGTGTCTATCTCATCGAATATGATAGTCGGCAGGGCTGTTGCACCTGCAATCATCGACTTGAGGCAAAGCATCAGGCGTGATATTTCACCACCCGAAGCTACATCGGCAACCGGTTGTAGTGGCGCATTTTTATTTGCTGAGAACAGAAATAGTATTCTGTCTGTTCCGTATATGTTAGGATGTTCTTCGGCAGTAATCTCGCATTTGAACCTGATATTCGGCATGCCCAGATTCGCGACCTTTTCTACCAATCCTTTTTCCAGTTCTGGTGTGATTGCCTTACGATGGTCGCTCAACTTTTTGGCGAGGGTGAGCATTTTATCATATTTTTCAGAAACTTCTTTCTCCAAAGTTTCAACCTGCTGGTCCGATGATTCTATTTTTTCCAGTTTCTGCGCCAGTTCTTCATATAATTCCAGTAAGCCCGAAACTAAAGATACATGATGTTTCTTTTGCAATGAATAAATCAAATCGAGCCGCGATTCGATGTAAGCCAGTCGTTCAGGATTGAATTCTACATCGTTAGCCGACCGTTCCAACTCGGAAGACAGATCTTTGAGGTCTAAATAAGAAGTCTCCAAACGTTGGCAAATTTCGTCCGCTTTCGGATATACTTTAGCCAGCGGGTGTGATGTATTCAGGCTTTCTTTCAAAGCTGCAACAATGCCTCTTTCGTCTTCCGACAGCAATGTATGTATCTTGTACAACGCCGATTTTATATCCTCGGCATGGTTTAGGGTCTCCTGTTCGGCTTCCAGTTCTTCCTGTTCTCCTTGTGTGAGGGCAGCTTCGTGTAGTGCCTGATATTGGAAGCGGAGGTAATCTTCTTCCTCTTTACTCTTTCTGATAGTATCTCGTAGTTCTGCCAGAGCCTTTTCAGTCTGCTTATATTGATGAAAAGCCTGCTGGTATTCTTTCAATAAGGCTTTATTACCTGCTAATGCGTCCACTACCTGCATCTGAAAACGGCTATCCGATAATAACAGGTTCTGATGCTGTGAATGTATATCTATCAGTTGGCTACCCAGCTCTTTCAGATCGTTCAACCCTACAGGTGAATCGTTTATGAAAGCACGTGATTTTCCTGTGGAGAGTATTTCCCGGCGCAGTATATAACTGTGCGGGTCGTATTCGATACCTTTCTCCTCGCAAAAGTCTTTAAGATCATAGGCCGATACATCGAAAGCTCCTTCGATAATACATTTGCTTTCGCCTTGTTTGATGGCTTTTATATCGGCTCTCTGCCCGAGGATAAGCGATAAGGCTCCCAGTATGATTGATTTTCCTGCACCCGTCTCTCCCGTAATGACAGAAAAGCCTGATTCGAAATCTATTTCGAGACTGTCAATCAGGGCATAATTTTTAATATAAAGCGATTTTAGCATGGCTAAAGATAGTTATCATTTATCAAATTTCACATTCAAAACTACAATCTCTGATATAGTGCCTATACGGAACTGAGGCCCTGCAAGGCCTAGCCCTGATGATACATAAATATGTGTATTGTCTTTTTTCTTATATCCGTATGGTATTTCGTACATCGACCTGTATTTCAGGTGTTCAGGTATAGTCCCGGTGTTATATATCGCCGAAGATATGGACATTATCGTGTTTACCGGAAAGAACTGTCCGTTATGTGTATGCCCGAATACAGCTATATCCGCTCCGGCATCGGATTCTTCATACAAACGGTGGGGTTCGTGGTTCATAACAATGATCGGCAAATCTTTGTTTACACCCTGCATGAGTTCGGGTAATTCTTTTCTGGTTGTGCACTTATCGTCTTCGCGGCCCACCAGATAGAACGAATCGGCAATCAGTATTGTTGTATCGCGTAATACTGTAAGTCCTGCGTATTTACTCAACCAAAGTATTTTTTCGTCTTTTTCCTCACCCAAGTCGATATATTCATGGTTCCCCGTTGAAGCATAAACGCCATATGGGGCTTTCAGCCGCAGAAACTCGGTCTCCATCCGTTGTTCGTACAGCGATTTCACATCATAGTCTATGATATCGCCTACCAGCAGGATAATGTCCGGTTTCTGCTCCATAATCTTATCCACATACATGGATACGATATTTTTATCGATGAGATATCCGGCATGTATATCTGTGGCAACTACGATGCGGAGCTCTTTTATATTTGGTGAATGTTTATCGACAGGCAGGTTCATTTCTGTTACGACCGGATTGTGGAAACGATAGTTGCCATAACCCATCACACTGCAAACCAATAGGAGAGAGGCACAAAAGTAAATCAGCCGGGGCTTTTTCGCTTTCAGGTCTATTGCGAATATTTTTTTCTTACGATTGATATACTTTACCAAGTCGTATAGTAGCAGTAAAATGGTCATATATATAGTGAAAAGCATCCAGGTAGTCCCTACCCATGCAAAACTATGAAGGGCATCGAAAGGCAACAAACCTGTTCCGGAGGTAAAGAATCCCATGAAATAAATTGCCAGTTCAGCAATATAGATAGATGCATAAGGAATTTTGATGTATTTCTTATCAGGCAATCCTTGCCAGCCACGCCAATAGATATAGGCGCTGAGAAATATCTGAACAATAATTGCATTAAAAAATACTCTCATTCCTTTGTTTTTAAATCGATGACCACATATTCCGATTGTGTTCCGATGCGGAATTTACCGCCCCAGATACCGATACCCGAGCTTATATATATGTTGGCATTCCCTTTTTTTACAAAGCCGTGGTCTTTTTCGTATATTGCATTCGTAATAGCAGAGATAGGCCAGACTTGTCCCTGATGTGTATGCCCGGATATTTGCAAATCGATGCCGTATGCTTCAGCTTCTTCGAGATGGTAAGGCTGATGGTCGAGCAGGATAAGGGGCTTTGACTTGTCGAGGCTGTCTACTAATACGTTCAATGGTTTGCGCCATTCGTTCGACCTGTCGTCGCGCCCGATGACGTAAAAACTGTTGTTAACCAATTCGGCCGTGTCGCGTAAGAGATGGATACCTGCTTTCTCATAAAAGTCGAGACTGTTTTTGAGACCGCTGATAAATTCATGATTTCCCAGACAGGCATAAACCCCCATAGGAGCTTTTATTTTATGAAAGCTTTCGGCAAAGTTGCCTTCGTTCAGAGGGCGTACACTATTATCTATAATATCTCCGGCAATGAGAACAATATCCGGATTTTCAGCATTTATTGTATTTACCCATCCCTCAAATTCCTTTTTTCCTATGCCATAACCCAGGTGCAAGTCACTAATGGCTACTATCCGCAAGGGTTTAACAGATGTAGAATCTCCCAGGGTTTTATATATCTGTACAGGCAGTTCTACACGGACTTTCCATTGATATTTCAGGTATCCGCAAATCATCAGTAGGGTAATAAAACCTACCATAAAGCCCAGCCCTACCCAATTTTCTTTTGTATAGCGGGTAATCGCATCGCTCGGCATAAAATGAAATAGCTGATTGGTAAGCCCGAATAAATCTTTTACCAGCATTACGATAAGAAAATACAGGAGGATGAAAAACCAGGCGGTGCCTACTTTGTATAAAAAAGATGTCATCCATACAGGCAATACATCCCCGGCAAGAAAAGATATAAAAAAGGATGAAACGGCTACGACAGCAAACGAAACGAGAGTTACCCGTCCGATGGTATTCGGAGGCATAGCTATCCAGATATGATGGAAGACATAGAAATTTGCTAAGAGGTATATGATGAAGATTATTATGAACATGATCGGTTTCATTCAGACTTTATAGAATAGTTTTGAAATGTACAAAGATATATAATCCTGTTTATTACGGAATATTTATGATAAAAAAAGAGTAGCCGGAAAAGACCACTCTTTTGTAATTTATATACTGTTTCCTTCAGTTAATTACGTCTGCCTCCAAGGGCTATCATAATATAATAAAGTAATGTAGCCAAAGAACCTATTGCGGCAACAACATATGTATAAGCAGCCCATTTCAAAGCATCTTTAGCCATGTCATGGTTATTCATATTAGTTACGCCGGCAGTATTGAGCCATGCTAAAGCTCTCTGACTGGCATTGATCTCTACAGGTAATGTAACAAAACTGAATATGGTAGTCAGGGCAAAAAGACCAATGCCTATCCAGATAAGAGTAGGGAATGTCTGTATGAAAATGATTCCGGCTAGAATAATCCATGTCACCCATGATGAAGCGAAACTGACAACAGGTACAAGAGCCGAGCGCATTTTCAACGGACCATAGGCATGTGCATGCTGTACAGCGTGCCCGCATTCGTGAGCGGCTACCGCGGCGGCAGCTACACTATTGCTGGCATAAACCCCTTCACTCAGGTTTACAGTCTTATTGGCAGGGTTATAGTGGTCGGTAAGCATTCCTTGAGTGGAAACGACTTTTACATCATATATGCCGTTGTCGTGAAGCATCTTTTCAGCTACGTCCCGTCCGGTCATCCCGTTGGTCAAAGGGATTTTAGAATATTTATTAAATTTACTTTTCAGCATTTGCGAAACAGCAAAACTTGCGACCCCAACCAGTATCAATATAATCCAACCTATATACATATTTATATCTTTTTGTGAATATTCTTTTTATGATATATGAAACAAAAAATGTGCCAATAATGTTTGTTGGCACATTCTATATTCTTAAAAAGGGTTTAATTACCTTATTATAGTCTGTTCCCTGTCAGGTCCTAACGAAACTATCTTGATTGGAACCTGCAATTCTTTTTCCAAAAATGAGATATAATGCTTGAACTCGGCCGGAAATTCATCTTCCTTTTGCATTTTAGTCATATCTGTTTGCCATCCTTTCATATCCACATAGATCGGCTTGATTCTCTCGTCTACTTCAAAAGGGAAATCCGTAACTTTCTTTCCGTTTATTTCGTAGCCGATACATGCTCTGATAGTCTCGAATGTGTCCAGAACATCACTTTTCATCATTATCAGTTGGGTAACACCATCTATCATAATGGCATAGCGCAAAGCTACCAGGTCTATCCATCCGCAACGGCGTGGACGTCCTGTTACAGAACCGAACTCAAATCCGAATTCACGGAGTTTATCTCCTGTTGCATCGAATAATTCGGTTGGGAACGGGCCACTGCCCACACGGGTACAATATGCCTTGAATATACCGTACACTTCACCTACCGACTGCGGTGCTATGCCCAGCCCGGTACATGCTCCTGCTGATATGGTATTGGACGATGTAACAAAAGGGTATGACCCGAAATCTATATCGAGCATTGTGCCTTGTGCACCTTCGGCCAGTATTTTCTTTCCTTGTTTTACTGCGTTGTTGATATAATGTTCACTGTCAATGAACGTAAATTCTTTTAATTTAGCTACACCGGCAAACCAATCTTTTTCTATCTCAGCCAGTGCGCTGATATCGTGTCCGTATTGCTGTAATATTCTCAAGTGTTTAGATTTCGCAGCGTTATATTTTTCTTCAAAATTGTGGAGTATATCGCCTACACGCAGGCCATTTCGACTGATTTTATCCGTATATGTAGGTCCGATGCCTTTGCCGGTAGTACCTATTTTGGAATCTCCCTTGGCTGCCTCATAGCAGGCATCCAGTAATCGGTGGGTCGGTAATATAAGGTGTGCTTTCTTGGAGATAAGAAGGCGTTTTGTTAAATCATGGCCGGATGATTCCAGTGATTCAATTTCTCCTTTGAACAAGGCCGGATCAAGTACAACACCATTTCCTATGATATTGATTTTGTTTCCCTGGAAAATACCTGAAGGTACAGAACGAAGGACATATTTCTTTCCTTCGAATTCCAGTGTGTGCCCTGCATTTGGCCCACCCTGAAACCGGGCTACAATTTCATAGTCGGGTGTGAGTACATCCACTATCTTACCTTTTCCTTCGTCGCCCCATTGCAAACCTAGCAATACATCTACTTTCATTTCTTTTTAATACGTGTATTTTTATTTTCTGTTAGTTTATTCTTTTTTTCTTCTGTTTTTTTTGCCCGCATACATTTATTGCATATGCCATATATATACATGCTATAATAGCTGATCTTGAATCGTTGCAGTTTTTTTTGCTGAGTGGGAGTAAAGAGATTTCCGTTTTTATGTTCTTTTACTTCCCCGCAATTCAGGCAAATCAGATGGTCATGATTCTCATTGCCATAGGCCCGTTCGTACTGAGATACATTAGCTCCAAACTGATGTTTTACGACCAGACCGCAGTCCAACAGCAATTCGATAGTGTTATATAATGTAGCACGGCTGACTCTGAAGCTGGATTGCTTCATGGCATTATACAAAGAATCCATGTCAAAATGTCCTTTCGTAGAATAGATATGCTCAAGTATGGCATATCTTTCCGGGGTTTTACGATGTTTATGCAGACCGAGATAGTCCGTGAACTCGCTTTTGACTTGTTCCTTTACTTTTGAATTATCCATTTATCGAAAAATCTGATATGAACAAAAATACATCTTTTTAATAGAATATCAGGCAGTATGAGGAAGAAAAAGTTATTAACTATTTAGAATTTGTCTAATAAAGCTTCTATAAGGTCTGTTTGGGCCGGGAAATAGAAATCTTTTTGAGTATGAGTGTATTCAAATTAAAAAGAGAACTCTCACGAGCTCTCTTTTTAGAAAGGAAATCAAAAAGAATATTATAATAAATATTCAGGTTAGTATGTATTTGCTTATTCGTCCAGTGGTTCGTCCACTGTGTATTTGTATTCTATATTAAATGTTTTTGTTTCTCCTCCAAAATCTTTGGATGTTATCTCAAACGTAACTTTGTCACGTCCTGCGACTTTGTAAGGTGTAAGATCGAAACTTGCATAACCTTTAACCGGATATCGTGATGGTTCGTCACCATTTATATTATGTCTGAATTCTAATTTTACGATATCTTTGTCGACTGATAAGTCCGGTTCCGCCGATACCATGTTGATCATATGCGG
The DNA here is from genome assembly GCF_000213555.1 of Dysgonomonas gadei ATCC BAA-286. Lineage (GTDB taxonomy): Bacteria > Bacteroidota > Bacteroidia > Bacteroidales > Dysgonomonadaceae > Dysgonomonas > Dysgonomonas gadei. The sequence continues at coordinate 571,129 of NZ_GL891980.1, read as the reverse complement.
CTTGTTTTCTCCGGTATTGTATCCGAAATTGATATTCAGATATCCGCCGCCTTCCCAAACGGAATATACTTTGATAGGATCATTCCCTATACTGTCTTGTTTTACCTGATCGTCGGGGGCTATATAAATAACGCCTTTGGTCAGTACATCATAATAATCGTTCAGTCTGATGTAATGGTCATAACCATCTTTCTCATCGGAGAGGATAGTATAGTTTATTATCGCTCTGTCGTACTTAGGTTTCAAGTTAAGACCTACAGGAGCGGCCACCCAGAGTTTGTCACCATTATCCCGTACGAAGGAATAAGTATTGTCATCTATCTTTTTTACTGTCACTATGTCCTCCCAGTAATTACCAAGAGAATATCCATCGTCATCAAGACATGAAGAGAATCCTAATGCTAAGACAGAAGATAGAATCAGTGCTGAAAATAGTTTCATATACTTTCTCATTTTTTTGTTTAATAAAATTGGTTGATTAATTCTAATAAAATTGCTCACATATATTAGATGCGCAATTTGTATGCCATGTTGCATGGAGAAGTCAAAATAAATGTTAAGAATTTTCTTTTGCTGTATGAAAATGCGGGATTATCTTTTTTGCCTGAAGAATTCTTTTAACAGAAAAGCGCATTCTTCCTCCAGAATGCCGGATATTATAGATGTTTTGTTATGCAGTATATTTGGAGAGAAAAGGGAGTATCCTTTTTTTTCGTCTTTGGCTCCAAAAACTACTTTAGGTATTTGTGACCAGAGAAGTCCCCCGGCACACATTGGACAAGGTTCTAATGTGACATACAGCGTACAATTTGTCAGGTATTTTCCTCCAAGGAAATTTGCTGCGGCAGTAATCGCCTGCATTTCGGCATGTGCGGTGACGTCATTGAGAGTTTCTGTCAGGTTGTGGGCTCGTGCAATAATTCTGTTTTGGCATACAATAACAGCTCCGATGGGCACTTCCTTCTTTTCGAAAGCAATCTGCGCCTCGTTCAGGGCTTGCCTCATATAATGTTCGTCGGTGAGAATCTCAGTCATCGGCGCATCTCATTTTCACCGAAAAGCGTAGGGTAATCCTGATCGAGATTTTTCAGGACATGGGCGATGAGAGTTTCCCTGCACCAGCGGGAACGATTAGCAATCTTATATTTTTTTATATAAGAGGAGATAAGTGCATATTCTTCTTCATTGAGCGAAAAAAGAAGATGTTTAGTCCTGTTGCTATGAGGCCCTTTCTTTTTTAGTTTCATTACCGCAAAAATAAGGACTTATCCCAATATGTGAAAGGATTTTCGGGAGAATATTTTGTTTTGGCGATGTAGTTTAACTTTAGTCTTCAAAATTGATGCGTAACTGGATCGCTTCGCCCCATCCCATTTCATCTTCATTGTTTTTCAAACCAAGTCCGATTAACCTCACTTTAGGTGATAAATCTATATTTTGAAGGAGCTCGAAGCCGGCTTTGTAGAAGGATTCATAGTCTGCCACTGACGCTGGAAAAGTCTTACTTCTGGTGATCGTTTTAAAGTCGGCATACTTTATTTTTAAAGTTACTGTCCGTGCTTTGAATTTCTTTCTTTCAATGTCGTGAAATGCATCCCGGGCAACTTCATCCAGAATTAAGGCCAACTCTTCGAGATTATCGATATCATGTTCAAAAGTAGTTTCTGAACTCATTGATTTTCTTATCCGTTGCGATTCTACCGGGCGGTCGTCTATAGCCCGTGCATTTTGGAAATAAATATGTCCTGCTTTCCCGAAAACGGCTATTAATTCATTTTCGGAACGTTGTTTCAGATCCCATCCGTTTTTTATACCTAATTGATGCATCCGTTTAGCAGTGACTTTACCCACTCCGAAAAATTGTTCGATAGCTAATGTTTCTACAAACTGTTCTGCATTTTTAGGCTTGACAACAAATAACCCGTCCGGCTTATTCTGGTCTGAGGCTATTTTGGCAAGAAACTTATTGAATGATACTCCGGCAGAAGCTGTTAGTCGGGTGGCCTCTAATATTTTTTGTTTGATCTCTTGTGCTATCTGTGTTGCAGATGGAATATTCTTATTGTTTTCGGTCACATCCAGAAAGGCTTCATCGAGAGACAAGGGTTCAACGAGGTCAGTGTATTCATGGAATATTTCCATTATCTGCCGGGATACAGACTTATAGACATCGAAACGGGCGGGAACGAATATCAATTGAGGACATTTTCTCAATGCCGTTTTAGAAGCCATTGCCGAACGCACCCCATACCTCCGGGCTTCATAACTGGCCGCAGCAACGACTCCCCTCGGCCCTGAATATCCCACAGCCAAAGGTTTTCCCCTATACTCTTTATTATCACGTTGCTCGATAGAAGCATAGAAGGCATCCATGTCTATATGGATTATCTTACGCATGCTTAAAAATAGATCATTTTTCTATTCCAGGGTGATCCGGTTTACCTCAATGTCTTTATTCAAGAATATTGTCGCGGCTTCTGAGAATTTTTGGGGCGATTCTGTTGTATAATATTTTGTTACACTGCCCTTGGTACATACTTTGTCCATTTCGGGGTGGCGATGCAGATAATCTTGCAGACTACGGGCGATATATTCGCCTTGGGCTATGGCTGTTACACCATCCGGCAGGAATGATTTTATTTTATTCAGAAGAATAGGGTAATGGGTACATCCCAGTATAAGTGTATCTATCTGCGGGTCTTTAGAGAGGATATTTGAGAGATTCTTCTTGATGAAGTAATCCGCTCCTTCATTTTCATACTCTCTGTTTTCGACCAGAGGCACCCACATAGGGCATGCTTCGCCTGAGACTTTAATATCCGGGAAAAGTTTATTGATTTCTATAGAATACGATTCGGATTGTATGGTTCCGGTCGTACCTAAAATCCCAACATGCCTGCTTTGGGTTATAGGCCCTATAATCTCGGCCGTGGGGCGGATAACACCCAATACCCTTTTATCCGGATCTATGTGAGGTAAATCTTTCTGTTGGATTGTGCGCAGAGCCTTTGCTGATGCTGTGTTGCATGCCAGTATTACCAGATTGCAACCCATATCGAACAGGCTCAGTACAGCTTGCTTGGTAAATTCATATACAACATCGAAAGAGCGCGAGCCGTATGGAGCACGCGAATTATCCCCGAGGTAACAATAGTCGTACTCAGGCATTAACGACTGTATTTCGGAAAGGATGGTCAATCCCCCGTAGCCTGAATCAAACACACCGATAGGTCCAACTTTAAGCATATATAATGATTTAGTGATTCAAAGATAGAAAATAATTAAGAATGGATAATGAATAATCAGGAATCCTTTTTCCCGCCACTTATTATCATCCTGTTATCAGGAAGAGACTGTCCCCGATAGTAAAAAAAAGTAACACTTTTTTCAGTTAACAGTTAGCAGTCATCAGTCATCAGTTAACAACCCGTATCTCATTTAACTTACTACTTAAAACTTACTACTTGTTAAAAGGTAACAAAGGTAACAGCTTTTTCAGCTTTTAGCTGATAGCTATTAGCCGTTAGCCGAAGCTATCGCACAAGAGACTTTACAGTCAACAGTCATCAGTCAACAACTGGTAAGATATAAAAACTTTGCGTCTCTGCGTCTTTGCGTGAAACAAAACGCCAGCCAACTTGTAACTGGTAACTGCCCGAAGGGCGAAGAAATAATATTCGCCGAAGCGAAGGCGAGGCAAACTCGTAACTGCTTTAATCAATATTTCAAAGAGCTATCAGCTAACAGCTAAAGGCTACCGGCTCTTATTCTATAGATAAACTTTTTAGAAAAGATTAATTCTGTGCTCCCGATACTTTGAAAACCTATATTGTCACTCATACGACTACCAGATACAAAAAAAAATGCTTCTTTTTACAGAAGCATTTTACTATCGTTATTTTGTATCCTATTATTTTTACCTTACACCCAGCTTTTGCTTTACAAGATCCGTTGCATTTGTAGCATCCGGTGTAACAAATGCTATGGCCGGATTAGCCAGGTCATAAATGCAGACGAAGCCTTGCTCTATTCCTACCTGATATATGGCATCTTTTACTTTCTTGCGTAAAGGTGCGATCAGGATCTGTTCCTGATTCTGGATATCGTCTTGTGCTACTTTCATAAAGTTGTTTATCTGGCGTTCCAGCTCATACAACTCCTGCATACGGCGAAGACGTACATTGTCCGCCATCGAGTTCTGATATGAAATAAAATCGGAATATTTTTTATTATAATCATTCTGCATCACTTGCAGTTCGTCTTTGTACTTTTTATTCAAATCATTGATTGTATTTGTGGCAGTTACCTTATCGGGTATTGCTTCCAGAAGTTCATTTGAATTTACAAAGGCTATTTGCTGCACAGTCTGGGCAACAGTATTCTCCACAAAAAGGAGTGAAAGGGCAATAATTGAAATTAAAATGATTTTTTTCATCACGATAATTGCTGTTTTGTAGTAACACAACTTATATAATCTGACGAAGAAACGGATTAACCTCTAAACCTGTTGATAGTTGTGTGTTTCGGTGGCATGGTTAGTACCACCGACTTTCAAGGCAAGATTGCTTGTCAACAACTATCAATTGGTTTTTCTTAGGTTATTTCATAATTGGTACAAAGATATGTAATATTTTTTAATTACAATGTTTTCTTTACCTCTATTTCTTCAAAAGGTTCAATAACGTCACCTATTTTTATATCATTATAATTATGGATATTCAAACCGCACTCATATCCGGCCGCAACTTCCTTCACATCGTCTTTGAAACGTTTCAGTGAACCCAGTTCTCCGGAGTAAATAACAATACCATCGCGTATGAGTCGTATTTTGTTGGCTCTCTTGAGTTTACCCTCTTTGACCATACATCCTGCAACTGTACCGACTTTTGTGATCTTGAACACCTCGCGTACTTCCACATATCCGGTTAATACTTCTTTTATTTCAGGAGAAAGCATACCTTCCATAGCGGATTTGACCTCTTCGATAGCATCGTATATAATAGAATACAAACGAATTTCAACGCCGTCTTTTTCTGCTGCCCTGCGGGCTGCCTGTGAAGGGCGCACCTGGAATCCGATAATAATGGCATCGGAGGCTGCAGCCAGTACAATATCCGATTCGGATATCTGACCAACAGCTTTATGGATTACATTTACCTGTATTTCTTCAGTCGATAATCTGATCAGGGAGTCTGAAAGGGCTTCTACCGAACCGTCCACATCACCTTTAACGATTACATTCAACTGCTGGAAGTTTCCGATAGCGATGCGGCGTCCTATATCGTCGAGTGTAAGTATCTTTTGTGTTCGGAGACCTTGTTCGCGCTGCAATTGCTCGCGTTTTGTTGCAATTTCACGAGCTTCCTGCTCTGTTTCCAGCACATGGAATATGTCTCCTGCCTGTGGTGCGCCATTCAATCCTAGTATCAGAGCCGGAGCTGCCGGAGCTGCTGCATCTATGCTGGCATTACGTTCATTGAACATTGCTTTTACACGGCCGAAGTATGTTCCTGCAAGAACAATATCTCCTTTCTTGAGAGTACCGTTCTCAACAAGTACTGTGGATAAGTATCCTCTACCTTTATCCAGGGAAGATTCAATAACCGAACCTGTCGCTCTTCTGTTAGGATTTGCTTTCAGGTCAAGTAATTCTGCTTCGAGAAGTACCTTTTCCAATAATTCATCTACCCCTAAGCCTTGTTTAGCTGAAATATCCTGAGACTGGTATTTTCCACCCCAGTCTTCTACCAGATAATTCATTCCGGCAAGGGTTTCCTTTATCTTTTCGGGGTTTGCACCCGGTTTATCTATTTTGTTTATCGCAAAAACGATAGGCACACCAGCCGCAGAAGCATGATTGATTGCCTCTACCGTCTGTGGCATGACATTGTCGTCGGCAGCCACAATGATAATCGCGATATCTGTCACTTTTGCACCGCGCGCACGCATCGCCGTAAAGGCTTCGTGTCCGGGAGTATCCAGGAATGTGATACGGCGTCCCGATTTCAGTTTAACGTTGTATGCCCCGATATGCTGGGTGATTCCCCCTGCTTCGCCGGCGATAACGTTGGTCTGACGGATGGTGTCGAGTAATGAAGTCTTACCGTGGTCTACGTGTCCCATTACTGTAACAATCGGCGCACGAGGTTCCAGATCTTCTGCATTATCTTCCTCTTCGTTGATGGCTTCAACGACTTCTGCACTTACATATTCTGTTTTAAATCCGAATTCTTCAGCGACGATATTGATAGTCTCCGCATCCAGACGCTGATTGATTGACACCATGATACCGATGCTCATACAAGTGGAGATAACCTTCACTACCGGAACATTCATCATGTTTGCCAGATCATTCGCTGTTACGAATTCTGTGATTTTAAGGGTTTTGCTTTCTTGCTCCTGCATTTCCAGTTCTTCCTGGTATTTTTGGGAGAAAGCATCACGCTTTTCTTTTCTGTACTTTGCACCCTTGTTTTTTCCACCTTTTCCGGTCAGACGGGCTAATGTTTCTTTTATTTGCTTTTGAACGTCTTCTTCGTTCACAGCCTGCTTAACGATAGGTTTACGCAGATTATGCTTGGTACGGTCGCCGCCACCATGATGCTGCCCGCTGCCCGCTCCGCCTTGAGGAGGAACTCCTTTTTCAATATCTACTTTACCTCGCTTTATACGGTTGCGTTTTTTCTTAGCGGCATCTTCTGCTTCATCGCTACTTGCTTTCCGTTTTTTTGCTTCTTCGTCGGTTTCTTTTTTCAACAGACGAACGGTATTTTCTTTTACCTTTTTCTGATCTTGTTGCTCTTTCTCAAGACGTTCTTTTTTCTTCTCTGCTTTTGTCTTCTTGGCAGGACGAGTCTTGTCATTGATCGAACTAAGGTCGATGGAACCTTTAACCACAATATTCGATTTGATTGTAGTTTTGTTGAGTCTGAAAATATCGTCCTCTTCTTTTTCTTCTTCAACTACCGGTGGTGTTACAACCGGAGTGGAAACTTTCGGCTCTTCTTCTTTTTTTTCTACTATCAACACAGGTTCTTCTTTTACTTCTTCTTTTTTAATGACAGGTTCAGGTTCGGGAAGAGGTGTAGGCTCGGGGAGAGGTGTCTCTACCTTTGGCTCAGCAACAGGCTCAACAACGACTACTTCCGGTTCAATGACCACTTCTTCTTTTACCTCTGTCTTTTTAGGTTTGTTTAGTGCATCCAGATCTATTTTATCCACAACTTGTAAATGTGGTTTGAAAGATTCGGGAACTTCTGTTACAATTTCTTCAGGTTCTTGTTTTTTAGGTAGCAACATCCTCTGCTTCTTTAGGGGCCAGAACCTCTCTCTCTCTTTCTTTACGATTTCTGAGAAGAGCTTCAAGGTCAGCATTATTACCGAATTCTTTCACAAGTAATTCATGTTGTTCACCGTCAACTTTTGCATTGGGATTTGATTCTACATCAAATCCTTTTTTATGCAGGAATTCAACCAGACTGCTGATCCCTACATTCAAATCTTTGGATATTTTTATTAATCTTATAGACATATTCTCTTTTTAAATCAAAAAAATGGACAGTGAACCCGTAAATATTCTTATAATTTGCATGAATGGTAAATTCTGCCGGGATGCTCCGGATACAAAAGTATTAAGAAATCAGCGAATAACCAAATCAGGACTTACTTTCATCGTCAAATTCTGCACGCAAAATATCTAATATTTCGTCCACTGTATCTTCTTCAAGGTCTGCTTCTTGTATAAGCTTGTCCCTGTCTGCTGCCAGTACATTCTTGGCTGTAACACAGCCGATTTTCTTCAATTGGTCGATAACCCAACCGTCAATTTCATCGCGGAATTCATCCAGATAGATATCTTCTTCGTCAAAGTCGTCAATGTCACGATATACATCGATGGTGTAGCCTGTGAGCATACTAGCCAACTTGATGTTGAAACCTCCTTTACCGATAGCCAGGGATACTTCTTCGGGACGAAGTAGCACTTCGGCACGTTTCTCTTCCTCATTCAGTTTTACGGAAGTTATTTTGGCCGGGCTAAGGGCGCGCTGGATATACAAACTCATGTTAGGCGTATAGTTGATGATATCGATGTTTTCGTTACGCAACTCACGAACGATACCATGTATACGTGAACCTTTCATCCCCACGCAGGCTCCGACAGGGTCGATGCGGTCGTCGTATGATTCCACGGCGACTTTTGCTCTTTCTCCGGGTATGCGGGCAATGTTCTTTATTGTTATCAATCCGTCGTTTATTTCAGGCACTTCAATCTCAAGCAGTCTTTCGAGGAATACGGGAGATGTACGTGATAAAATAATCTTAGGGTTGTTATTCTTGTTTTCTACTCTTTCTACCACTGCGCGTACATGTTCGCCTTTGCGGAAGAAGTCGCTTGGGATCTGTTCTGTCTTGGGCAAAAGAAGTTCTTCTTTTTCATCATCGAGAAGTAGTATTTCTTTTTTCCAAATCTGATATACTTCACCGGATACTATTTCACCGATTTTTTCTTTATAACGGTTATACAGGCCCTCTTTCTGGAGTTCCAGTATTTTCGAAGTCAGTGTCTGGCGCAGATTCAGGATAGCACGACGGCCAAAGTCTTCGAAGAAAACTTCGTCAGTAACATCTTCGCCTACCTCAAAATCTTCATCTATTTTTCGGGCTTCCGTAAGAGATATCTGAGTATTTTCATCCTCTAATTCGCTATCTTCCACAATTGTACGGTTGCGCCATATTTCAAGGTCTCCTTTATCAGGATTGATAATAACATCATAATTGTCATTCGATCCGAAGAGTTTTGCTATTACATTGCGAAACGAGTCTTCAAGAACGCTTATCATTGTCATCCTGTCGATATTTTTCAGTTCCTTAAATTCTGAAAAAGTATCGATCATACTAATAACTTCCTTTTTAGCCATAACAGTTATTTAAATCGTATTAAGTATTTTGTATATTTCACTTCGTCATAGGCAAATGAAAGATCTTCTTCCAATGCCGTTTTCTTTTTTGCACCTTCCGGTTTTACCATTTTGGTAATAGTTATTACAAATCCGTTGTTGTCGGAAGTTTTAAGTACGCCGGAAAGTTTTTGTCCTGCTTTTGTAAGAACTTCGACTTCGTTACCCTCATTTTTTTTATATTGACGGGGTATCTTGAAGGGAGATGTAACACCGGCAGAACCTACTTCCAATTCGAAATCTTCGGCTTCTCTATCCAATCTGGACTCTATGTCACGGCTGAGCGCAATGCAATCATCGATGCCGATACTATCATCGCTGTCTATTTCCACAACAATAATATTACCGGGTCTGACAGTAACATCTACAAGAAACATCGGTGTTTCCTGCAAAAATTTGTCCGCTACATCTTTTATAAAATCTTTATCTATCATTTGTTTTTAAGAACAACAAAGAGGAAGCCACGGCCTCCTCTCCCTCTATTTCGATTACAAAAGTAGTGAAAATAATTTTTTATACCAAATTTTGATAATAAATAACTTAGCATCTTTACTTTTCTTATCCGTGATACAATATTCAAGCGCCACTTTGTTTTCTGTTTACTGCTTTTACACCTTTTATTTTAGCTATACGGGAACACAATGTTTGTAAATCGTTCACATCATGTACATAAACAATTATCCGTCCTTCGAATACTCCATCATTAGACTCAATGTTCATTCCTTTGATATTTAATGATCCGGCAGTGATAACCTTAGTTATATCATTCAGCATTCCCATCCTGTCTATACCTGTAACAATAATAGAGGTAAGAAAAGGAAATTGCGTATAACTGCCCCATTCCAGATTTACAATTTTGTCTCCGTGGCTGGCTTTCAGTTTCAGCCCTACCGGACAATGTATGCTGTGTACGTCTACCTCGTTATCGTCATTCAGATAACCGAATACTTTATCTCCTGGTATAGGATTGCAGCAGGTAGGCATTCTGAAGTTTTTATTAAAAGAATCTTCTTCGAGGATATATGTTTTTTTAGGGTTTATTTGTTCGTATTCCTGCGGCTTTTCGGCTTTGTCTTTATCTGCCTTTTTTACAGCATGGAAAGCCTGCTTCATATATTTGACTAAAACATTATCGGAGTTTTGTTTTTTTAAGGTCAATAACTTTTCTATTTTTTGAGGAAGGGAAATATCGTTATTGCCGATTGCGTAGTATAAGTCTTCTTTAGTCTGTTTCTGATAATAATCCAGCATCTGGTCCATGATTGCAGGAGTCAACTCAATTGTTGTACCTTCGAGTGCCTTGATTAAGAGTTCTTCACCTTGTTTGGCGACTTCTCTTTTATGCTTCCTGAGAGCATATTCTATCTTCGTACGGGCTTTGGCTGTTGTTACCAGACCAAGCCACTCGTATTTTGGTACTTGCGATTTCGAAGTAAGGATTTCGACCTGATCCCCGCTATTTAGTTTCTCACTGAGAGGGACCAGCTTATGATTGACTTTAGCACCTATACAATGGTCTCCGATGTCTGAATGCAGATCATAGGCAAAGTCAAGGGCTGTTGCCCCTTGCGCTAAAGTTCTTATCTCTCCTTTTGGTGTGAAAACAAAGATCTCCTGTGAGTATAGATTTAGCTTTATCGTGTCAAGGAAGTCCATCGCATTCGGACTCGGGCTTTCCAATATTTCTTTAATGGTTTTCAGCCATTTATCCAGTTCTGTATCTTCTTCTATTTTTCCTTCTTTGTATTTCCAGTGTGCGGCGAATCCTTTTTCAGCAATGTCGTCCATGCGCCGGCTGCGTATTTGTATTTCTATCCATTGCCCGTCAGGGCCCATTACGGTGAGGTGTAGTGCCTGATATCCGTTTGCCTTTGGGCGGCTCACCCAATCCCTGATTCTGTCGGGGCGAAGTTTATAAATGTCTGTTATGACCGAATATATATCCCAACATCGTTTTTTTTCATCTATGCCCGGTTCATTCTCAAAAATGATACGGACTGCGAAAATATCATATATTTCTTCAAATGGAACACCTTTCGCCTGCATTTTATTCCAGATGGAATAGACCGACTTTTCGCGTGCTCTGATCTCGTATTTAAAGCCGAGTTCGTTAAGTTTGTCAACCACAGGTTTGGCAAAATGCTGATAAACATCCGATCTTATTTTATAAGTTGCCTGTAGTTTATATTGGATATCCTTATATACCTCGGGGTTTTCCCATTTGAAACTGAGCTCTTCCAGTTCTGTCTTTATAGCGAACAGGCCCAAACGATGGGCCAGTGGAGCGTATATATACATTGTCTCTCCTGCAATCTTATACTGTTTGGCAGGAGCCATGGAGCCCAATGTGCGCATATTATGAAGGCGGTCTGCTATTTTGACCAGTATCACACGTATATCATCCGACATGGTGAGCAATAGCTTGCGGAAGTTTTCGGCCTGAGCTGATACATTCTCTCCGAACATGCCGCTCGATATTTTAGTGAGTCCGTCTACGATCTGCGCTATTTTATCTCCAAAGAGCACTTTCATGTCTTCGACCGTGTATTCCGTATCTTCCACTACATCGTGCAGCAATGCTGCGCAGATGGATGTTGATCCAAGTCCGATCTCACCACAGACAATACGGGCTACAGAAATAGGATGTAGTATATAAGGCTCTCCAGAACGACGACGCGCACCCTTATGGGCTTCCTTTGCGAAAAGAAAAGCTTTTGTTATAATTTCGACTTTACGCCTATGGTTAGTCTTTAGGTAATCGTCGATAAGAGCATTAAATTCCTGCTCGATTAAAATATCATCCTGAGTATGCGTATCCTCTTTTGCCATAAGTTTTGAGTAAGGAAACAAAAATAGTAAAATCAATTTTAATTAAGAGCTATTCGCATCATAATAAAAATTGATTTAACCATTAGATTATTTTATAATTACTTACATATTCGTTGCAGTAAGTGATTTATTTTCTGTATTGGCTTGCGTTCCATCACTGGTTTGAACGCTGTTATTCTGTTCGGGAAGAAGTATCAATAGGCGTTGTCCTACCTTTGCCATATTGGATGATAGCTTGTTCCATGTTATGATGTCTTTTTTAGTGACATTGTAACGGGCTGCAATTTGAGTGATGGTTTCCCCTATTTTTACTTTGTGATAAATTATTTTTGAATCATCAGCATTTTTTCTGTCCGAATCGTCAGAGTCGGTCGTAGATATTCTGACGCGAGGTAGTGTGGATTCGTCGCGCACAATTTTCTTTAAATAACCGTCAATCAAATCCGCAGTGTAGGTTGAATCAATGATTACTGTTGGTAGTTCCGGTTCAGGAAGTTTCACCGCTTCTTGAATTTCTACATATTCTATCTTCTGTATTTTTAGTTGTTTTCCGGCAATTAGTTTGTTTGAGCGGTTCCAGCCTTTTAGTTCGGTGACTGATACTCCGTTCTTTTTTGCTATGCCTGCCCATGTATCGCCTTTACGTATCTTATAATAAGTAGTGGTTTCTTTCGGGATGGAAACAGTTCTGGTTAAGCCTGATACAGAAACGACTGTGGTGTCGGATGATGTATTGCTTGATGCCAGTAGTTCTTCTGAGGATGGTTCTTCCGGCTTATAAATTTTCAGGCGTCTGCCTACTGTTAATTTGTTTGAAGCAAGATTGTTCCATTGTTTTATCTGGCTGGATGTAACTCCATACCGGCTGGCCAGGCGTGCTAATGTATCTCCTCTTTTTACCCTGTATGTGATTGCGTTGCCGGCAGCTCTGTTACCGCCCACTGCGTCAACACCTGCTACTTTACGGTGAGTCAGATACTGGTCAGCTTTATATGTATAGATATCATCTTTCTTATCCAGAAATAAGGAAAGTTTATCGATAGGAAGGTTCAAAGAATAGTGTTTGTAATCGCCCGGTATGATGTCACTCTTAAACTGAGGGTTGAATTGACGTAAATCATCTACCGATACGTTCAGGTTGTCTGCTATCTGTTGGAAATGAACATTCTTGTCAATCATCAGAGAATCTATCGAAGCCGGATTTTTACATTCGGCAGGGCAGATATTATGCTCGTCGTAATAATTCATTATATATGTAGCTGCTATAAAAGCCGGAACATAGCCTCTCGTCTCCCGTGGCAGATAGGGATAGATAGCCCAGTAATCGGTTTGTCCTCCACTACGGCGGATTGCTTTGTTTACATTACCCGGACCACAGTTGTAGGCTGCAATTACCAGATTCCAGTCTCCATAGATTCCATATAAGTCTTTCAGATATCTGGCTGCTGCATCTGTCGATTTAAGAGGGTCGCGGCGTTCGTCTACAAGGCTGTTTATCTCCAGGTCGTACATCTTACCTGTAGGGGCCATGAATTGCCATAAACCTGTAGCACCGACTCTGGAGCGAGCGATCGGGTTAAGGGCTGATTCGATTACCGGAAGGTATTTAAGTTCCAGAGGTAAGCCTTCTTTGTCCAATGCTTGTTCGAAGAGAGGGAAGTAGTATTTACCCTGCCCCAGCATATAGCTGACCTGATTGCGGCGACGACCTGCATACATTTCTATATAGTCGCGCACAACGGGGTTAAATACCAGCTCCATCTTAGTCGGTAAAGAATATAACCTGTGTATATAAACAGAATCATTGAACAATACGGCACTGTCGTCATTCGAACGGCAATCATCACCATATTTTACATTATTACTCCAGTTTTTTAGCAGTTCATCGTAGTTGCGTTCCATGTCTGCCGGATATATTATCGACCTATCGGTTATTGTATCACGTGCCGACAATTCTTTACGACCGGACTGTCCGAATACGATAAATGTACTGGAAAGGAAAAGCCCTGTGATTATTAGTTTTTTCAGCATAAGTGTTCCTTTATGGTATTTGCAGAGCTTCACATAAAGTGAGATTTCTGCAAGTTTAAAAATTTATACTACATTGAAGCCCTACCGAGGCTTTAGAATAAGATGTCGGTGGCCAGAATACTGGTGTAACTCTCATGGAGAGATCCGGTGACATATCAAAATCATACAATTGCGCATCTACATAAGCATCGATCATGCATAGCGCATACACACCCACGGCCGCGATAATGGCCAAGTCCCTGTTTCTTCTATAGAAATCCTTTTTGCTCTTCAGAGCCGATTGTAGTCTGTCGCGGCCATAGTCGTCGACAGTTTGTCCAGGTCTTAAATAATTCGTATAACTGGTACCGGAACCTGTTACTAAATCCCGGAATGCCTGATTGTAATCATTGTATACCCGCCCATTCCATGTAATGGCATAAGTGAGTCCGAGCGCTCCTCCATATACAATCGGCAGTTTCCAGTACTTGCGATTATAAAATTGTCCTAATCCCGGAAAAATAGCAGAATATATGACTGCTTTTTTCGAATCGGGTTTAAATTCATGTTTACTTATTGTAATTACCGAATCCACTAAAACCACAGCTTTCTCGCTTATCAACGGTTTTATAGTATCGGCGGGTAAACGTTTGCCGTCTGAACGAAGCACTGAATCCTGAACTTGAGGTTCTTGTGCATTCAGCGGAAGAAGAGTTACTCCTAATATGCACCACAAACAAATAAATAAACCTCTCCTCATATATAATATTACGGAAAATACCTCGTTTTATTTTTTCAATTGGTCAAATATCGAAATAATCCTCTCCAGCTCTTCTTCCGTTTTGAACGGAATACTTATCTTCCCCTTTCCCTTATCGTTACACGTGAGTTGTACCTTGGTGGAGAAGAATTTCGATAAGTGAGTCTTAAGTATCTCAAATTCTTCGGGAGTAGCTTTTTTTACTCCTGATTTTTTAACTGTTTCTACTACTTTTTCTTCTTTGAGCAAGTCTTCCAGCTTTTCCCCTTTGGCTATTGCTCTTACGTATTCTTCTACTTTCCTTACAGATAAACCTTCTTCAAGTATCAGTTCGTAAACTTCCAATTGTGCCGCAGCGTCCTCTAGTGTGACCAGAGTACGTGCATGCGCCATATCTATTTTCTTGTCTCTGATACCCATTTGTATCTCAGCTGGTAATTTTAACAGGCGCAGATAATTGGCTATGGTCGTTCTCTTTTTACCAATGCGCTCACTGAGGCGCTCCTGTGTGAGATCATATGCTTCGATAAGATTCTGGTAGGCCAGTGCAATTTCTATGGAGTTCAGGTCTTCACGCTGGATATTCTCTATCAGTGCCATCTCCATTACAGTTTCATCTTCGGCTGTACGGATATATGCAGGGATTGAACTTAATCCGGCAATTGAAGAGGCCCTGTAACGTCGTTCTCCTGCTATGATCTGATATAAATCATCGTCTATCTTGCGCAATGTTATGGGTTGGATAACTCCTATCTGACGAATAGATGCTGCCAGTTCCTGCAATGCTTCTTCATCGAATACATGCCGGGGCTGATCAGGGTTTACCTGTATTTTGGATAACTCTATTTCGTTGATTGAAGAGGAGCCTTCGGTTTTTACTTCATCAATGGTAATAAGGGCGTCCAACCCTCTTCCTAGCACCATTTTCTTAGCCATAACAATTTATTAAGTATTTAATCAGGAAAGCAAAGTTAAGAATTTTTCTCAATAAGTTCTTGTGCCAGCTGCATATGATTTACAGAACCTTTCGATGCTGCATCATAAACAAGCACCGGTTGGGCAAAGCTTTGCGATTCGCTAAGCTTCACATTCCGCTGTATTACAGTAGTGAAAACCAGTTCCTGGAAATGGCTTTTCACTTCTTCATATATCTGGTTGGCCAGACGCAAACGAGCATCATACATGGTGAGAAGGAAGCCTTCTATTTCGAGGGCGGGGTTCAGCTTATTTTTAATTATTTTTATTGTATTAAGTAATTTACTGATTCCTTCCAGTGCAAAATATTCACATTGTACAGGTATAATGATCGAGTCTGCCGCAGTAAGGGCATTTACGGTTATCAGTCCTAATGAAGGAGAACAGTCTATCAGAATATAGTCATAATCAGGTTTGAGCGGAACAAGAACTTCCCGCAATTGCTTCTCCCTGTTTTCCACATTCAGCATTTCCAGTTCAGCCCCTACCAGATTGATATGGGATGGTAATACATAAAGCCGTTCTATCTCTGTGGATACGATCGCTTCTTGCGGAGAGGCTGCGCCGATCAGGCATTCGTAGATAGTCTTATTTACTTTTTTAATATCAATGCCCAAACCCGAAGAGGCGTTGGCCTGCGGATCTGCATCGACTACCAATACTTTTTTCTCAAGAGCTGCCAAAGATGCCGCCAGATTGATTGTAGTTGTTGTTTTTCCTACGCCGCCTTTTTGGTTGGCTAATGCGATTATTTTTCCCATAAAAAGCTATTAATATTTTTTTGATGACAAATTAAATAATAAAAAACAGGAAGTGAGTGTTAAATTTGTGTAACAATGTATATCTTGTTGAAAAGTCTGCCTGATTGTTAATAAATAAGGGCAATAAATATGATGTGAGTTTACGAAATAATATTGAAATACAGGCATCTTCATACTTCAATTGCAAGTAATTTTTCCACACTGTTTAGCCATCCCTTATAATCGAACCTCGATACTGCTTCGTCCAGATGCGAGCTGTATTTAAGAGAGAGTGCTGGGTCGTCCAATACCGATTTCATCCCCCGGTAAACGCCTTCTGCGCTATTGTCTACCAGTATCCCGTATTTGCCGCCGTCCACGATGTCGCGCGGTCCCCCGCAGTCGGTTGTTATCACAGGAGTTTTTAGAGCCATCGACTCCAGCAATACCAGAGAGAAGCTCTCACGTTCCGATACGCATAAAGACCACTTGCTTTGCAGAATATAAGGAAAAGGATTGTCTATCCTGCCTTTGAGTGTGATCATTCCATTTATTTCTTTTTCTATCAGTTCTTCCCTCATTGTCCGGTTATCCATTTCATCGCCTATTATATAGACATGGAAGTTGTAGCCCTCATCTTTGAGCCGTATAATGGCGTTGATAAGCCTGTCGATCCGTTTTTCAGGGGAGGTTCTTGTTATAAGTATGAAGTTGGTTTCATTTTGCGGTAAGTCTATGATTGGTTCTTTCGCCTTTTCTTTTACTTTGGTCAGGTCGATGGCGTTGTACAATACGCTGATATCTTGTTTTGGAATATTTCCGTCATGTAATACGGATAGATAAGTGTTCTTTGCAGCATCGGACACACATATAACTTTGTCGAAACTGTTATAAGACCGTTCTACACGTTTTATTTGTTTTTTATTCAGCCACACCGAAACTTTTTCCCTGAAAGACCTGGTTTCATATTTTCTTTTATAAATGATGTTATGTATCCAGAGTATTTTAGGAATGTTCATTTTTGCAAAAATGCGGGCGAAGAATGTTTCCTTGAAACAAACAATTTCATCATACTCACTTTCGGAAATACCTTTCTGCCTGGCAAACATGCGGGGGAAGAAAATCATTATATTTTCCCATATTTTTTTTTGAAAATGAGGGAGACCATCCGGGTATAGATATTTTATAGAAACAGCCGGAGATACCTTACGCAGCAATACATCCTTATCGGATGGCTCCGGTAAAAGAAGGGTGATTTGCGCTTTAGGCGCCAAATGATTAAGAAGGTCGACCAGTAGTATCTCCGTACCACCCATCACAAGACTGTCATTGAAAAATAATATACGTTTCATTAGCCCTCCGGAGTATTCATTCTAAGAAATTATTCTGGCAACACTTTCTACCCAGTAGTCTTCACTGTTGAGACAGGGGATAAAGGTTAATTGCGCCCCTCCTTTATCGATAAAGAGTTCCTTTGCTTTTATATTGATATCGTATAGTGTTTCCAGATTGTCGGCAGCAAAGCCCGGTGCCACGACCAGCAGTTTCTTCGTTTTTTCCGCTGCCTGTTCTTCTATGACTTCGTCCAGGCTTGGGCCAAGCCATTTTTTGCCCATTGCCGAATGATATACCTGTCTGGTTCTTTTCATTTCCATATCCAGCTCTCTTAAAACAAGACGGACAGTTTCTTTGGTCTGATAAACATAATCGAATTCTTTCCCTTTTTTCCAGCCCTCTTCTACATGGGAAAGAGGCAGACTGTGGAATGTGAATATCAATTTGTCGAAACCTTCGGCTATGTATGGCCTGATACTTTTTACCAGAGATGATATATATGCCGGATGCCGGAAATAGGGTTCTATTACTCTCAACCGGAAAGGGTATGGCCGTTTGAAAAAGATTCTACCCACTTCATCCACTACCGTTTTGTAAGAAGATTCTGCATACTGGGGAAATAATGGCAATACAACAACCTCATGTAGCCTGTTGTTTTTAGCCATTAGCCTTTCCAGTGCCAATTGCACATCGGGCTGCCCATATCTCATCGCCACCTCGACAGGCAATTCTGTCAGGGTTTCAAGTTTTTTTGCCAGGGATTTAGCATGGTCGAGCAGGGGTGAATCTTCCTTTGTGTGATCCCATATCATCCTGTAATGAGCTGTAGAACTGAATTGCCTTAAAGGAATAATAAGCCCGTTGACCAGAATAGGACGGAACCAATCGGGTACGGTCATGACATACGGATCGGAAAGCATTGCCCTGATAAAGAACTTCACATCCGGTCGTGCACATGTTTTAGGGCTACCTGTGTTTACTAATAATACTCCCTTCATAATTTCCTTAAATACAAATACCACAGATTTCCGTTTTGCTTGAAAATATGTGGTATTCCTATTGTTTTATATTTTCAATTGCCTTTAGACATACGTTTCGAGAAGCAATACATTCCCTTCCGGACTGATTGCAACGCTTTTGGTATCGGCCGGAATGAGGATTGTTTCACCTTGTTTTACAGACAGGTCGTTTCCTTTATCGTCTTTGATACTGCAAGCTCCCCCCATACAGATATAAGCGACAAACGAGTCGATATCACTGTAATCTCTGGTAATATCTTTAGTTACCTCCAGAAGATTCGTGGTAAAGTATCGGCACGATTCCAACCTTACAGGTTGGTTTTCCGCTCTTGTATAGGAGTTTTTATAATTATCGTATAACTTAAAATCTATCGCGTCCTTCGCCAGTTCGGTATGGAGTTCGCGTCCGTTACCGTTCGCGTCTTTACGGTTGTAGTCGTAGATACGGTATGTGATATTAGATGTTTGCTGTATCTCGGCAATAAATGTTCCGGCACCGATAGCATGTACGCGTCCTGCGGGGAGGAAGAATACATCGCCTGCTTTTACATCATGCTTAGCCAAAGAGTCTACAAATGTATTGTCTTCGATGCTTTTAACGTATGATTCCGGAGTCATTTGCTTTTCGAAACCTGAATACAGGAATGCCGATGGTGTCGCGTTTATAACATACCACATTTCCGTTTTTCCGAACGAATCGTGTCTTTTCTTTGCCAGTTCATCGTCGGGATGCACTTGTATAGAAAGATTGTCGCGGGCGTCAATAAATTTGATAAGCAAAGGGAATGTGTTGCCGAAAGTTTCGAAATTCTTTTTCCCTACCAACTGAGCTTTGTAAGTATCTATTATTTCACTCAGGTCTTTATTCTCCAGTTCTCCGTTAGCGACTACCGAAACGTTGCCTTTTACACTGGATATTTCCCAGCTTTCGCCGATGCCGTCCTGTTCGGGTGTTACACCTTTAAACTTACATATTTCATCTCCACCCCAGATAATGGATTTAAGGATGGGTTTAAACTTTAATGGATATAAATTCATCTTATTACACGTTATATTAAAATTCTTATGCAAAAGTAATCAAACTTTGTCTATTTCGCAGCGTTTCGTTTCTTCTATTGAACAGCGAACAGCCCTGAATGTTTATAAAAGATTAAAAACGCTCTGTGCCGAACAAAAACGGACCGGTAATTTTCATTATCCGGTCCGTTAGTCATTTATCCGTTAATTTATTTTCTTTAATACAAATGCAGTCCGTGCCGGGATATATAGTTTCAGCCAGCCTTTACCATCCTTGTGATACAATTCGTCGGAAACAGTGAAATGCTCGATGGAGTCATCAGTCAGGCCATTACCTCCGAAAACGGGTGAATCCGTATCCAATACTACCTTGTATTTTCCTTCAGGTGCAAGAAATCCGTAATCGACAAACGATTGTCCCGGATTGAAGTTGAATACAAATATATAATCCTCTCGCATAAAGGCTAATATCTGGTCTTCATCCTTGTCCCACAGCCTGATAACAGGGCTTTTCTGGAATCCTTTAATACTACTGATCAGGGCGAGCATTGCTTTGTCGAAGTCGCCCAGATAATGATATTTGAGGTCGTGATTATCAGCCAGCCACCATTGCCTGCGTGCATATTTGTATGACCAGCCGTTGCCTTCACGGGGGAAGTCTACCCACTCGGGGTGTCCGAATTCATTCCCCATGAAATTGAGATAGCCGCCATTGATAGTCGATGCTGTAACAAGACGGATTATCTTATGCAGCGCAATACCTCTGTCTGTCTGATACGAGCTGCCATAATGCTTCGACATATACCAGTACATGTCTGCATCTATTAGCCTGAAAATAATTGTTTTGTCTCCTACCAGAGCCTGGTCGTGGCTTTCGGCGTATGAGATTGTCTTTTCGTCTTCACGCCTGTTGGTCAATTCCCAGAAGATACCTGTCGGATGCCAGTCTTCGTCTTTCCGTTCTTTGATTATTTTAATCCAGTAGTCGGGTATATTCATCGCCATACGGTAATCGAATCCGTAGCCACCATCTTTGATCTTGGCTGCCAGTCCGGGCATCCCGCTAACCTCTTCGGCTATAGTGATTGCTTTAGGGTTTACCTCATGTATCAGTTTATTGGCTAAAGTGAGGTAGCAGATCGCATCCCCGTCCTCATTACCGTTGAAGTAATCCTGATATCCTGTAAAGTTGTCACCCAGTCCGTGACTGTAATATAGCATCGAGGTTACCCCGTCGAACCGGAATCCGTCGAACTTGTATTCCTCCAGCCAGTATTTGCAGTTCGAAAGCAGGAAGTGCATGACCTCATCTTTACTGTAATTGAAATTCAGCGAATCCCAGGCCGGATGTTCCCGCCTGTCCCCTTCATGGAAGTATTGGGAGTATGATCCGTCGAAACGTCCCAGGCCTTCCACTTCATTTTTTACGGCATGGGAATGTACGATGTCCATAATGACGGCAATACCCATTCCGTGCGCATCATCTATCAGATGTTTCAACTCGTCGGGAGTACCGAAACGGGAAGATGCTGCGAAGAAACTGGAGACATGGTATCCGAATGAGCCGTAGTATGGATGTTCCTGAATGGCCATTATCTGTATGGTATTATAACCGTCCTCTTTAATGCGGGGGAGGATATTCAGTCTGAACTCTTCGTATGTGCCGACCTTTTCCGATTCGGCTGCCATGCCTATATGGCATTCGTAAATCAGCAGCGGGTCGGTTTTTGGTTTGAACGTTTTTTTCCTGAACTCATATGGAACTTCGGGGAACCAGACTTGTGCACTGAATATCTTGGTATGATCGTCCTGTACAACCCGTGTGGCCCAAGCCGGAATACGTTCGGCTTCGCCACCGTTCCAACACATGATGAGTTTAAACAGGTCACCATGCTTTATTTTACTCAGGGGCAGTTTCAGCTCCCATTCACCGCCATCTTTACGGTTGAGTCTATAATCGTCCTGTTTCTGCCAGTTGTTGAAATCACCGACCATATATATGGCGGTAGCATTCGGGGCCCATTCCCTGAATATCCACATACGGGCAGTTTTATGCAAACCGAAATAAAGATGTCCCGATGCAAAATCGGAAAGGGTTATTTTCCCATTATTGGTTATAGCCGCTTCTCTTTTCAACACATAGTCGTATCGTCCTTCTATTGCTTCCGCATAAGGCTCTAACCACGGATCGTTTTTTATCAGTTTAAGCATGGTCTTATTAATTAAGAATTAATAATTGAGAATTAATAATTATGACTGATTCATAATTTATAACTCATAATTGTTTATAGCTTTATTTTTACTACAACTTTTCTTATTTTCCCTTCGCCGATGCAGGGAGCATGCCCGTCTTCGGGGAAGAAAACAGTGAAATCGCCCGGTACTGCCGTAACGAGAGTCGTACCTTTATCAAAGAAGAACTGGATATCTTTTTCTTCATTAAACGCGTCACGCTCCTCTTTAAGCTCCGCACGTGTTTTCCAGCCGTATGTTTCAGGCTTGCTTATAGGGAGTTGTATGTCTATATATTTGTTATGGACTTCCATTTTGGCATTTTCTTCGGTTTTCATATCGCTATCGCTGACCATCAGGAAAAGCTCCTTGCCTTCAATTTCTGTTTTGCCTGTTTCCGCATTGGCGAAATCAACCGATTTCAGGTATTCAAACGCTTTTTTGAATAAAGGGTGGAGTTTGTAGTACGCCTCTGCATTTTTTAAACTGTCTAGTATCATATTATTTATTTTATTGTTATTCCTGATCCTGTAATCCTATTTCATCGATTATCTTTTCCATATCTTCATTACCGTCCCCTTTTGGATTGGGACCATAATAGTTCTCTCCATAGTCACTGGCTCCAAAAAGCATCCATAATGCATAAAAAGGTATTATTTGGTACCATCCACTATTCTCTCTGTCATGGCATCTTTTGGTTCCCTGAGCGATAAGAAACCAATAGGCAGGAAGCATTGGAAATAAAAGAATCCAAAACATATCTTCTGATACGCCGGATGTATCTAACAAGGCGATAACGGCGGAAATAGTGAAATAATAAGCAAGATAAATAAGGTAGCTAAGGCCATATTCGAGTCTGCGTATACGGCCTTTGATGGAAAAAGGGTTTTTAAACATACGTTGATTATCCATAATTACCCAGATGTTATGAAAGTTTTTATATTACTTATATTCTTTTGGTTCTATAATTACAGAGAAAAGATATTTACCTGTCTGATTCCTGTATTCGTATTGCATGGTGACATTATTTTCCCTGAAAAACTTCATGTCGGGATTTGTTTTCACCGAACTTATTATTTGAGGCTGTAACTGCGATTTAAAAAGGGTAGTATCGGTAATGGTTACTTCGCTCAGTGTATGGTAATACCTTATCGTCTGGTTCGGGAAAGTGGCGCAACTGTCCAGTCTTGTCCACTGATCCAGTATTCTCGGACATTTGGTATTTGCCTCCTCCGACAGTTTTTTCAACTGGCTGTCGATGCTCCCTGTACACCCCGGGAATATGATGATACCGATAAATAGTATGATATAGAGTAAATCTTGTTTCATAAACAGTTTATTCATGGTTTTGAAAAAATATTCTTACAAGTTTAAGGATTTTAATCGGATTATCTGTTAATATTCCCGATTTTTATCGTTCAATTACATTAGTCGTTTATTGCGACTCGGCATAATCAAAATTTATTTTGCTTCTGCTCTCGCTACTCAAAACGTTCATATTTATCTATAAGTTTTAGTGTATAGTAATTTTTACCTATTTTTGCTAAAAATCAATTCATTCACATAAATACTACTTTATGAAGAAGTTTCTATTTATTATTAGTTTTTTAATTATGGTTTACTCTTGTAATACTACAAGTACCAGGGAAGCGGGTAATCCTTTCTTTTCAGAGTTTAACACTCCTAATGGTGTACCTCCTTTCGACAAGATAAAAGCAGAGCATTACCTGCCTGCTTTCGAAGAAGGAATGAAAAGGCACAACGCCGAAATAGATTCCATTGTGAACAATCCGGATGCCCCGACTTTCGAAAACACGATTGTGGCTCTCGATGAATCGGGCAGGATGCTGAATAGTGTGGGTGCAGTGCTGTCGGTAATGACAGGGACAATGTCCGATTCTACTTACCAAAGCATTGAAAAGGAGATTACTCCTAAGCGGACAGAGCATTATGATAATATCAACTTTAACGAAAAGCTTTTTGCCCGTATAAAGACTGTATATGACGCGGCACCTGCTAACCTGACCACTGAACAGAAAATGCTACTGGATAAAACCTATAAAGGTTTTGTTCGTTCAGGTATATTGCTTGACGGGTCTAAACAGGATCGTTTGCGTGAGATAAATAAAGAATTAAGTTCTACGGCTTTAAGTTTCAATCAGAATCTGTTGAAAGAAACGGATAATTATCAGTTGGTAATAGATAAAAAAGAAGACCTTGCGGGATTACCGGAAGATATTATAGCCGCGGCAGCCAAAATGGCTAAAGATAAGGGAATGGAAGGCAAATGGATGTTCGGACTGAGCAAGCCAAGCTGGGAGCCATTCCTTCAGTATGCCGATAATCGCGAACTGCGTGAAAAATTGTACAAAGCCATGTATATGCGGGGCGACAATAATAACGAGTTCGACAATAAAGAGAATATAAAGAAAATAGTAAGTCTTCGCCTCGAAAAGGCTAATATACTTGGTTATAACACTCATGCCGATTACGTGCTCGAAGAAACGATGGCTAAAACTCCGGATAATGTGATGAACTTACTGAACAGCATCTGGAAATATGCATTGCCACAAGCAAAGAAAGAAGCGACAGAATTACAGGCGATTGCTAAAAAAGAAGGGAAAGATATCAAGATCGAGTCTTGGGATTGGGCATATTATGCAGAGAAACTGCGTAAGGAGAAGTACGCTTTGGACGAAGATGCATTGAAGCCATACTTCAAAGCAGATAATGTACGTGAAGGAGTATTTGCTGTGGCAAACAAACTTTATGGCATTACATTCAAGCAAAAAACGGATGTGCCGGTTTATCAGCAAGATGTAAAAGCATACGAGGTAAATGACGCGGATGGTTCTCTTATAGGTATGATATACTTTGATGACTTTGCGCGTCAGGGTAAACGTCCGGGTGCATGGATGAGCAGTTTCCGCAAGCAGGAAATATTTAAAGGTGAATTTGTTCACCCGTTGATATACAATGTAGGAAACTATAATCCTCCGACAGATGGCAAACCGGCACTTCTTACTCTGGATCAGGTAGAAACGATGTTCCATGAATTTGGTCACGGATTGCACGGGCTTTTGTCTAAATGTACATATAACGGGCTTTCGGGAACTTCTGTGTACCGTGATTTTGTGGAGTTGCCTTCGCAGGTGATGGAACACTGGGCTTTTGAGCCGGAAGTGCTGAAAATGTATGCAAAACATTATGAAACAGGTAAAGTGATTCCTGACGAATTAATACAAAAAATTCAGAATGCAGGATATTTCAATCAGGGATTCAGAACTACCGAACTTGTAGCGGCTGCTATTCTGGATATGAAATGGTACACAATGACCGCTACTCCAAACTTTAATCCTAAGCAAACAGAGGGTGTTGAGAAACTGGACGTAGACAAATTTGAGGCTGATGCAATGGCCGAAATAGGACTGATTTCGGAAATTATACCTCGATACAGAAGTACATATTTCCAACATGTATTCAGTGGTGGCTATTCTGCAGGATATTACAGCTACCTGTGGTCGGAAGTACTGGATTCGGATGCGTTCCAAGCGTTTGTGGAAAAGGGTAATATCTTCGATCAGGCAACAGCTAAATCGTTCCGTGAAAATGTATTGTCGAAAGGTGGAACAGACGAACCAATGACTCTATACAAAAATTTCAGAGGGGCAGAACCAAATCCTATTTACTTGTTAAAAAACAGGGGTTTTGTAAAATAATGAGTTTTATTATCTTTGCAACTCGAAATTTTTTAATCTAAACATAAAATATAATTAATGGCAACAACAGCAGATATAAGAAATGGTATGTGCATCGACATCGACGGGCAATACTATGTTATTATTGAATTTCTTCATGTAAAACCGGGTAAAGGTGCAGCTTTTGTCCGTACAAAAATGCGTAGCGTTACTACCGGCCGTGTTCTGGAAAGGACATTCAATGCCGGAATCAAATTGGATGAGGTGCGTATTGAAAGACGTCCTTATCAGTATCTTTATCAGGACGACATGGGCTATAATTTCATGAATGCCGAGACTTTCGAACAGATTTCCATTGCCGGAGATATGATTGAAGGGGTGGCATTTCTGAAAGAAGGCGATAAGGTAGAGGTACAGGTACATGCAGAAACAGAAGCGATACTGACAGCCGAAATGCCGACTAATGTTATCCTTGAAGTAACATATACCGAGCCGGGAATGAAAGGTGATACAGCTACAAACACATTGAAACCCGCAACAGTGGAAACAGGTGCTGAGGTACGTGTGCCGCTTTTCATCAATGAAGGTGATAAGATCAAAATCAGTACGAAAGATGGTGCATATGTAGAACGGGTGAAAGCCTGAACCTTTCAGATTAAGAATATATCGGGCTCTCTGTTTATGATAACAGAGGGCCCGAAATGTTTTAATGTAAGTTTGTTAAGGAACTTTATCTATATGTATAAGCTTTTAGCCGTTAGCTGATAGCTATTAGACGGTAGAGTTCTTTGACAATTTGCATTCATATTTTAGATTAAGAATGAAAATGTAATACCTGAATAATATGTAACACCTGTTACTTTTACATACGCTTCGCTCCTGTGACCGTTGGTTGTTACCTTTTGGGGAATTCATGTAGGGACAATCCTTTGTGGTTACCCACTTACCATAAATGGGCAACCACAAGACCAGACTCTACATAAATGGAAAAAGTGTTACAAGTGTTACCTTTTAAAGAAGGAGATGCTTCGCTCTGCTCAACATAACAAGTCAATTATTAATTTTTCATTCTTAATTATTAATTGATTTTTCTGTTACCTTTGTTACCTTTTAACTATATATAGTTAATAAACCTAAAGCCGACTTTACTTTCTAAACTATGGAAAATAAAACCAAACTGAATATCAAAGACTGGGCGGAAGAAGACCGGCCTCGGGAAAAGATGCTTCTGAAGGGAGTGGGAGCTCTATCTGATGCTGAACTGCTGGGCATTCTTATTGGTTCGGGAAATAAGAACGAGACAGCAGTCGAACTGGCACAACGCATCCTCCACAGTCTATCCAATAATCTGAATATATTGGGTAAGCAGGAGATAAAAGACCTTATAAAAAACTTCAATGGGATAGGGGAAGCCAAAGCGATAACTATAGCTGCTGCAATGGAACTGGGTAAACGCAGGAAATTATCGGAGGTTGTTGTGCAGCCGCAGATAACATCAAGTGATACGGTCTATCAGATATTCCATCCTGTATTAGCCGATCTGAAACACGAAGAGGTTTGGGTACTATTACTCAACCGGGCTAATAAGGTGCTGAAGAAGATACAAGTCAGTAAAGGTGGTGTTGCCGGGACAGTTGTTGATATCCGTATGATAATGAAGGAAGCGATAGACTCACTGGCATCAGCTATGGTGCTTTGTCACAATCATCCTTCAGGAAACTCTAATCCGAGCGGCGACGACGATAATATTACCCGCCGGTTGAAAGAGGCTGGGCAGATAATGGATGTCAGGCTTCTCGATCACATTATAGTCTGCGATCACTCATACTATAGTTATATGGATAGGGGTAGGATGTAAGGTGTCGGGTACTCAAAAAACTCATGACTTATAACTCATAACTTGTAACTTAATATTACCTTTGCAGTGTAAAATGGAATGGTTATAAACTAATGATTCTGTAAAATTGTTTATAACAAATGTAAATAAAAGAATGTATTGAATGCAATGTTATGTCATGCTAACTATTGCAGCTTCGAATACGGAAGTAATAAATAGGTCTGAGGCCTTAAATTAGAGATATGAGCGAATTATTAAACTTGGAAGTAAAAATAGTAAACATGTTGAAAACTGTTTACGATCCCGAAATACCAGTCAATGTTTACGATCTTGGCCTTATTTATGAGGTGGAGGTAGACGACGATAAGAATGTAACTATTACAATGACGCTGACCGCGCCTAATTGTCCTGCAGCCGACTTTATATTGGAAGATGTGAGGTACAAGGTGGAGTCTATCAGGGAAGTGAACAATGTAATAGTTAATCTGACATTCGAACCTCAATGGAATAAGGATATGCTGAGTGAGGAAGCAAAACTGGAACTGGGATTTCTATAAGCAGGATAAGGTGGAAAAAAAAGTCTATTTCTTATCAGATGTACATTTAGGTTCTGCTTTTCACAAGAAGAATGTGAATAAGCATCAGCAGATGACCCTGCCTTCGGTCAAAGTCGATGACCATTATTTTCCTCAGCACGAGGTAGAGAGAAAACTCTGTCGGTGGCTGGATAGGGTCAAAGAAGATGCCCAGACTATCTATCTGCTTGGCGATATATTCGATTACTGGTTCGAATACCGTAATGTGGTACCCCGCGGTTTTGTCCGTTTTCTGGGGAAAATTGCCGAACTGACAGATAAGGGTATCGAGGTGCATTTCTTTATCGGCAATCATGATATATGGGTAACCGATTACTTGCAAAAAGAGTGTGGAATGATCGTCCATACCCAACCTTTGGTACGGGATATACATGGAAAGAAGTTTTTTCTGGCACATGGAGACGGACTAGGGGATGACTCTACTTCATTCAAGCTCTTACGCGGACTTTTCCACAATAAGTTTTGCCGCAAACTTTATGCTGCCATCCATCCGCGGTGGACGGTAGGGTTTGCCCAGTGGTGGTCTAATCATAATAGAGAGAATGATGAGATGCCCGATTATTTCGGAGAAGACAAAGAGCACCTTGTTCTCTTTGCCAAAAGCCATTTAAAGCATGCTCCTGGTATCAACTACTTTATATTCGGACATCGTCATATTATGCTCGACCTGATGCTCTCTATGCAAAGCCGGGTTGTAATATTGGGTGATTGGATCAAATACTTCTCTTACGGCGTTTTCGATGGAGAGAATTTCTCACTGGAGATATTTGAAGAGCCGGAAGAAAGCTGATCGGCTATCAAAAAACTCATAACTTATACCCATAACTTATAACTTAATACTACCTTTGTATCCGAGTTAAATTAGAAGGTTATCGTTATGAAAATGGTAAAAGGTATCTTTATCATTCTTCTGTTCTATTTCCTTGGGCAAGGCATTAGTTATCTGATAGATAGACTTGTTCCCGGAAATATTATCGGAATGATTCTATTATTCCTCAGTCTCTACTTCAAAGCCCTTAAACCCGACTATGTAAAAGATGTTGCCAATGCCTTTACCCGCAATATGGCTATATTCTTTATACCGGCTGGTGCGGGATTGTTAGGCTCTTACGGACTGATCAGCAAATTCTGGATGTCGATTCTTATTGTATGTTCGGTGAGTACAGTTCTGGTTATTGCCGTAGTGGCGGTTATTCAACAACAAATGGAGAAGAAAAGAAAATGAGAGCATTATTTGAATCCACGGAATTTATGCTCCTGCTTGTTTTCGGGAGCTATCTTTTTGGACAATGGGTGTTCAAGAAGACAAGGATAGGATTGCTGCATCCACTGATTATATCCATTGCTATTATCATCGCCTTTCTGGAGATATCCGGCATCAGTTATCAAACCTTCGAGAAGGGAAGTGAATTTGTTAGTTTTATGCTGGGGCCTTCGGTGGTAGCGTTGGGATATGTATTGTACGAACAACTTGCTTACCTGAAAGGGAATGTCGTATCTATACTTACATCGGTATTCATTGGTAGTGTTGTTGGTATTCTGAGCGTCATCATACTGGCTAAACTTACAGGTGCAGATCAGGTATTGATACATAGCCTCGAACCGAAGTCGGTAACTACACCTATTGCTATGAGTATAGCTGAGCAATCCGGTGGCAATGCCTCACTTACTGCTGTTATCGTATTGTTTTGTGGTATTTTCGGCAGTATTGTTGGTCCTCCTATACTACGTGTGCTGGGAATAAAAAGCAGTGTTGCCAAGGGACTTGCAATGGGTGCTTCTGCTCATGGCGTTGGTACGGCCAAAGCGATGGAAATGGGAGTGATAGAAGGTGCACTCAGTGGCCTGGCTATTGGATTGATGGGAGTTATGACAGCCCTGCTGATTCCTATTGTACATCAATTATTTTCCTGACTTGTTTTCTCCTTTTCTAATTGTGTTGGGATAGGAGGAGGTGTGTCAAATATTACAGAAGGAATAACTGCGAGCCTTTTCTTTTCCAGATAATGCGCCAGTATTATCTCAGCTATTGGTATTGCTAATCCCAACAAGAAGATAAATACAATATTCAACTTAAGACCTCCAAAAATATTCTTGACCTTCTTTTCTATAATGGTATTCAGTACCCCGTCTGTGAGAATATTCTCGATCTTTACATTCAGCAGGTCGTTTGTCAGTTCCTTATCATTCAGTACTTCTTCACCTAAAGCACTTTCTACATATTTTACTGCCTGATCTTTAACGAAATCTGTTTCCATTACTTTGCTCATAAGGAAGGCAGAAGCTTTAGCCGTTATGCTACTATCAGCCGGTTGTGCTTCGGATAGTAAGGTACTTGCAGTTTGGCTTGCGTATGATGCGGTTTTGTCAATGACATCATGACCAGTAAGTTGCATATGCTTTTTGTCAATAATCTTCTCCACTTCATTTTTCAGGTATGTGTTGAAAGCTGAATTTGCCTCTCCCAGATAAGTGGGGATATTCTTTACGATCTCTCTTTCACAGCCATGTAGTGCAAACCATTGAGTAAAACAGAAGCCTGCAAAAAGAGGCAAGAATACCATGTATATATAAGAAAGCCATTGCAATGTCCAATGGCGACGACGTATTAATATTTTTTTACGAAGGATAAGTTCGGCTATTAGTACTGTTATAAATCCGATGACACCGCCTGTAATAGCCCATAATATTATGGCGAGTGGATTTACATATTCCGTGATTGTATCCCAATATCTGAAAATATCGAAAAAAGATATAGATAACTGTGTACTCATGTATGTGTGTTGTATATGTTATTGGGCAAAGATAGAATTTTTAGCAAGAAGAAAGGCCTTTTTCTACTTCATTCCTCAAAAGGTAACAAAGGTTACAGGAATTAATGAAGAATTAAGAATGAAAAATTAATAATTGGCTTGTCATGTTGAGTAGAGCGAAGCATCTCCTTCTTTAAAAGGTAACACTTTTTCCATTTATGTAGAGTCTGGTCTTGTGGTTGCCCATTTATGGTAGGTGGGTAACCACAAAGGATTGTTCCTACATGAATTCCAAAAAAGGTAACAAAGGTAACAGAAAAATCAATTAATAATTAAGAATGAAAAATTAATAATTGACTTGTTATGCTGAGCAGAGCGAAGCATCTCATCAATAAAAAGACTCCGTGCTACTCCTTTTACTCTGTGGTTAAAATAAAAAGGTAACAACCAACGGTCACAGGAGCGAAGCGTATGTAAAAGTAACAGGTGTTACATATTATTCAGGTATTACATTTTCATTCTTAATCTAAAATATGAATGCAAATTGTCAAAGAACTCTACCGTCTAATAGCTAAAAGCTATCGGCATCATATAGATAAACTTTTCCCCGATAAATGCACGATCACTATCCCCGAGATAAAAACTGTAAACTCTCTCTTTTTGCTTACCTTTGCACAAAATTATTCATATGGCATCTATTTTACAGGTAGACGGACTCACTAAAAGTTTTGGAGACTTGGTTCTGTTTCGCGAAATATCCTTCGGTATTGCAGAGGGTGAGCGTATCGGGCTTATTGCAAAAAATGGTTCGGGCAAAACTACCTTACTTAATATACTTACAGGTAAGGAATCTTATGATAATGGTGCGGTTGTCTTTCGGCGTGATATACGGGTATCTTATCTCGAACAAGACCCTGTATATCCCGAAAATCTGACAGTTTTGCAGGCCTGTTTTAGTTCCGGAAATGAGGTAACAGACCTGATTGCGGAATACGAAAAAGTAATAAATTCAAAAGATCACTCTAATCTGGATAATATCCTCCAAAAGATGGATGTGTTACAGGCATGGGATTATGAGCATAGGGCAAAGCAAATTCTGGCGCAGCTCAAAATAACAGATTTCGAACAGAAAATTTCCGAATTATCAGGAGGACAACTCAAGCGTGTAGCTCTTGCTAATGTGCTTATTACCGAACCTGACCTGATTATATTGGATGAGCCGACCAACCACCTCGATCTGGATATGGTGGAATGGTTGGAGGAATATCTTCAACGTTCGCGGCTTAGCCTGTTGATGGTTACGCACGACCGTTATTTCCTCGATCGGGTTTGCAACGAGATTATAGAGATAGACCAGCAACAACTTTACCAGTATAAAGGAAATTATTCCTATTATCTCGAAAAAAGGGATGAACGGATCAGTGCGCAGAATTCGGAAATAGACCGTGCCAATAACCTTATGCGTAAGGAACTGGAATGGATGCGCCGACAGCCGCAGGCACGGGGAACAAAGGCTAAATCGCGTATCGATGCATTTTACGACCTGGAGAAAAAGGCTCAACAGGTGCGTGATGCCGGAAATGTACAGTTGCAAATGAAAGGTTCCTATATCGGTAACAAGATATTTGAGGCGCAGCATGTATATAAGGCTTTTGGTGATATCAAAATTGTAGAGGATTTCAATTATGTATTTGCCCGTTACGAAAAACTGGGAATTGTAGGCAACAATGGAACGGGAAAATCCACTTTCATAAAGATGCTGATGGGGGAAGTTACACCAGATAAGGGAAACTTCGATATCGGCGAGACCGTGAAATTCGGTTATTACAGCCAGGACGGACTAAAGTTTGATGACCAAATGAAAGTGCTGGACGTGATACAAAATATAGCTGAGGTTATCGATTTAGGTAATGGTAACCGTCTGACTGCATCGCAATTCCTGCAACACTTTCTGTTTCCGCCCGAAAAGCAACATAATTTTGTATATAAACTATCGGGAGGAGAGAAACGTCGTTTGTATCTGTGTACGGTACTGATAACCAACCCTAACTTTCTGGTATTGGACGAGCCTACCAATGATTTGGATATCGTTACGCTCAATATATTGGAAGAATACCTCCAACAGTTTAAAGGTTGCGTGATAGTGGTTTCGCATGACCGTTATTTTATGGATAAAGTGGTAGACCACCTGCTTGCTTTTCAGGGGAACGCAAAGATAAAAGACTTCCCGGGTAATTATACCGAATACAGGGAGTGGAAAGAGATACAGGAAGCCATTGAGAAGGAAAAAGAGCAGGCTGCAAAACCAAAAGAAGATAAACCTCAGATCGCATCACCAAAAAATGATGATAAGAAGAAGCTATCGTTCAAGGAGAAGCGGGAATTTGAAGAACTCGATGTCTTGATTCCGAAACTGGAGGAGGAGAAAGAAAAGCTCGAAAATGAGTTGTCGAGCGGTACTCTTTCCACTGACGAATTGCTATCCAAATCGAATCGTATCAGCGAATTGATTGATGAAATAGATGAAAAAACAATGCGCTGGATGGAACTTAGTGACCTCCTCTAACGTTAATGTGTTATGGAAATTCAAATTGCGAAACCGAAACTGTGGTCGTTAAGCTATCTGAATGTTTGTATTGCGAACTTCCTGATGGCCTGCTCATTCAATTTGCTGATGCCTTCTATCCCTCTTTACATAACAGAACAAATGGGGGTTGCACAGTCCAAAACGGGGATTGTATTGGCATCGTATGCTATTGCCCTTATGTTTGTTCGTCCATTTTCCGGTTATATTGTTGATTTGTATTCCCGGAAGAAAGTTCTTCTGGTAGCCTTTTCCTGTTATGTCCTTATCTTTTTCGGTTACTTCTGGGCTACGACAGTCATGTTGTTCATCCTTGTGCGTTTCCTGCATGGTATCACATGGGGGCTTTCCACTGTATCGTCCAGCACACTGGCGATAGATGTAGTGCCAACCGAACGACGGGCCGAAGGCATAGGCTATTACGGTACTTTTATGAATGTGGCAATGGCTATAGGGCCATTCGTAGCCATACATATATACAATAACTGGGGTTTTCAGATATTACTTTGGTGTGCCATTGCTATGGGAACATTGGGTATTGTGGCCACAGCGATGATTAAAGCGCCTGAAAGACCTAAGGTAGAGCAGTCTCAAAAGCTTTCTATGGACCGTTTCTTCCTGCTGAAAGGCTGGCCTATATTTCTCAATCAGTTGCTGCCGTGTTTTGCCTGGGGCACAATAGGCCCTTTTGTAGCCCAATATGGGAAACAGATAGGCATATTCAATGCCGGTATCTTCTTTCTCTTCTGGGCGGGTGGTATCATCACATCGCGTGTATTCGCAGGCAAGCTCGTAGACAGGGGTAAGATACATGAGGTAAATGTGTCGGCAATGGCCATTGTGGCTATTGCATTCTTCGCTTTTGCCACTATACACAATATTTATGCATTCTGTATATCGGGGTTGTTTATCGGCATCGGTTTCGGAATGATGTTTCCGGCTTTACAAACGCTGTATATTAATCTTGCCGAAAACAGTCAGCGGGGAACAGCCAACTCTACGTATCTTATCGGGTTCGACCTGGGGCTGGCAATAGGTATGTTATTAGGCGGATATATTACAGGCTTCTTTTCATTCGAAACGTTGTATCTCGTTGCTTCCGGGCTTTGCCTATTCAGTGTTCTTATATACTGGACATGTTCGAGGGTTGTGTTCGAAAGAAACCGGTTAAGATAAATATCTTCCTTTTATATCTTCTTTGTTATCATATCCATCACTCTGGACGTTCTTGCGCCTGATACTCCTGTAGAGGGACAAGTTCCTGTACCTCGCAATTCATTAACAATGGTTTGAATAAGCGGCTGTTGGATATGTTCGGGATGCTTCGTCTCGAAGAGTTCGGTTCCTTTTGCCGTAGTCAGGCAAATAGGGCGGAAGTCGAATGTATTGAAGCGGATATATCCTTCAGTTCCATTGATAATGATTGTATCCTGCCGGGCTTGTTCGGATGAAACGAAGCACCATTGCCCTGTGCCTGTGACTCCCGATTTGAACTGAATAATCGCCGATATAGTATCCGAAACGGAATAATGGCCTCCGAGATTCTGTGTATATCCTTTCGCTTCTTCTATCTCTCCCAACAGAAAATCGAGTATGTCAAGTGTATGCGGAGCCAGATCGAAGAAATAGCCGTCTCCTGCAATCTCTCTGTTCACACGCCATGTTTGATTCCCGGTATCCATATCGGACCCACTGGCCGGCCGGAAATATTTTATCTCGGCAGTCAGAATTTTTCCTATTTTGTTATTGTCTATCAATTCTTTCACTTTCAGAAAATAAGGTAGGGCCCGGCGATAATAAGCAACGAATAGATTCTGTTTCGCATTTTTAGCAGCGCCCACCATTTCCATACATTCGGTATAGCTCATAGCCATCGGTTTTTCCACGTAAACAGGTTTTCCTGCCTTCAGTGCTTTGATAGCGTATTCCTTATGTGATGCCGGCGGGGTGGCTACATATATCATATTCACATCAGGGTCATTTATTAACTGCTCTGCATCCGTATAGTATTTACCTACACCATGACGGGCAGCAAAGTCTTTTATCTTGGCCTCATCCCTGCGCATCACGGCGACAAGCTCCGAATGTTCTATCTTGTATAGGGCTGGGCCGCTTTTCTTTTCACATACGTCACCTGCACCTATTATTCCCCATTTTATTTTATCCATAATTATTCGGTTTTTCATTCTATGTAACAGAGGCTTTATTATCTCTGTTTTTAGTTTCCCATCAAAAGTATAGAGTACTAATTTAAGAAATATTCCGGATATATATTTCTTTATCTGAAAGTAAATTATGGCAAACGAACGAAAAATTGTAGGTTATAACTATTCGCTTAATTCATATTTATTAACCATATAGTGTTAAAATCTGACACATCTGACAGAATTTTCATTGTTCTTATCTTGCCATTTTTGCATCCGTTAACTATATTTAGTTAAAAGGTAACAAAGGTAACAGGAATTAATGAAGAATTATCTTGTCAGTTAACAGTCAACAGTTAGTAGTTAACAACTTGTATCTCGTGTCTTGTCTACTCGTATCTCATATAACTTTCAACTTAGTACTTAAAACTTACTACTTATGCCAATCAGTAGTTGAAGTGATTATTATAGGATAGAAACGTTCGTTTTTCTGCTGCACTTCGTTCCGCCAGAATGTTCATTTTGGCATTGCCCAAAACGAACCAAAAGGCTAGCGCTCCGTTCCTCGGCGACCCACAACCGATTTGCCGGCTGAAAGTGACAAACGGGCTATCGCCCAGTCCCTTTCTACGCCGTCTGCACCGTGTGGGTGCCCCGCCTGCGTCACTAATGCGCAAGGGCTAACGCACGTGGGGCTAACGCCTGAAGAGCCTCTGTCTTGTCGCCGCATCGCGATCCCGGCCTCGTCCCATAGGCGGGGTACCCAATCCGTAAAGCGGAGGTGTAGGGCAAAATACGGTAGTTGCTATACACGGCTGATAATCCGGCTATGGATGATTCCGTATTATTTTGCCCCACCGGAGCTGCGGTTTTGGGTCGCCGGGGGATGCAGCCTTGATTTTTTGTTTCGTTTTGCATCAAGGCAAAATGAATTGGAGCGAAGCGGAAATCGGCGGAGCCAAATACAAGCCGGACGGCGCATTAGATAAAATCGAACGTTAAAATCCAACTGCTGATTCACATTACTTGTTAAAAAGTAACAAAGGTTACACCTTTTAATTCATTTGCTAATATACTAATTTATAAATTTGCTAATTCATTTTTTCAAAGAGCTATCAGCCAATAGCTAATGGCTACCGGCTAAAAAATGTATAGATAAACCTTCTGCATAAAAACACATATTTCATGCGTTTACCCTGGAGAGTAAATCTATCCTCTGCAAATGTCCTGATCTGGCGATGTGCGAATGATGCAAGCAACAAAACTTGTAACTTTTGTTTTTTATACTACTTTTGCATAGATATAGCGTGTAACAGATGAATATACAATCAAATACATTTGAACGTGTCCTTACTTCAGTAAAAGGTCTGTACGTTAAGACAGACCGTGTAATTGACAGGATAAGCGATAATAAACTGAAACGGTCACTCCTTTGGATTCTCACAGTTTCTATATGCTTTTCAGTCTTACTCGTTCTGAATATACTTACGCCGCTTATATCAGATGATTTTGCCTATCTCTTTATTTATGGGGAAAATGTACGGGTTACCTCTGTCGGAGATATTATCCAGTCCCAGATCAATCACTATTATCAGTGGGGAGGACGTAGTATTGCTCATTTTATAGCGCAGGTATTGTTGCTGCTACCAGCTTATTTTGCAGATATATTGAATACGTTGGTGTATCTCGGTTATGTCTTCCTTATTTATTTTCATATTACAGGACGAAATAAGGGGAGTTTATCATTGTTCATATTCATAAACATAGCTATCTGGTTTATGCAGCCTGTATTTGGAGATGCAGTGTTATGGCTTACGGGTTCGGCTAATTATCTTTGGTGCACGTTTCTCATTCTTTTATTCCTGCTTCCATACCGTTTTTATAAAGGGAACGAATTAAATATTGCAGGTAAGATACTGGCGTCAACAGGGCTCTTTCTTCTTGGCATTATTGCTGGATGGACCAACGAGAATACAGCAGGTGCGATGATTCTTATTGTAGTCTTTTTCTTTATCTATTACAGTTCGTATACATGGAAAATACCGGTTTGGGCTATTGCCGGATTGCTGGGTGCTATTATTGGTTATGCAGTTATGATTCTTGCTCCCGGTAATTTCGAGAGGGCAGGAGAGTCTGCGTTTGGCCTGTCTGTTATTGTCTATAGGTTATTTAACTGTACACTGACATTCTTCTTTTATTCAGGTACATTAATCTTGAGTTGTCTGGTAATATATATACTATACTATCGTTTTCCCGTAGGAGAGAGAAAGGATAAATTGAAACTCAGCATTATCTATTCTATAGCCGCTATAGCCGCGGTATATGCGATGTTGTTTTCACCTACTTTCCCACGCAGGGCATTATTCGGAGTTGTTACTTTTCTCATTGTCGGGGCAGGAATTTTATATTACAATATAGATTTTGGTCAGAAGTTCCTACGGCAGATACGTTTATCGGTTATAGTCATAGGATTTATCAGCTTTATCTTTACATTCTATCTGGCAGCCAAGGATATTAATATCTTCAGAAATATAATGAAAGAAAGGGAGGTTAAGATAGAGGAGGCTAAACGGCAAGGTGCTGTCTCCTGTGAATTTGAACGATATGAGGGTAGTACATATATTCATGGCGAAGACCCATTTTCGGAAGAGCTAATGACACGCCATTATGGAATAAAGATCAGATTGAAAGGACGCGATTAGAAGATGTCTATGCCCATCAGTGTTCCGGTGACAATACCTGCAACACCCAATCCTATAAGTAACAAACCTATAATTTTATTAAATATCTGTAATCCTCTGGGGTTGAATCTGCTGCGCAACTTATTTACAAAATAAGTAACCAGTAGCCACCACAGGAATGCACCTATTCCGATAAATAGTATTGTTATCAGGTCGTAACCGAATGGTTTATCGGCATCAATAACATTAAACCGGGCAAAAAGTGCTATGTAAAGGAATAAAGTGGCAATGTTGGAAACGGTAAGGATAAGAGACGAAATGAATACTGTCCAGGTAGAAACCGATTTCTCTTTTAATTTTGTGAGGCTTTTCGACGGGTTTTTGTTAAATACAATATATCCGAAAACAATGAGGATAATACTCCCTACGACTTTGAGCGGGCCTTCGTGCTGTTGAATAAATTCCGTACTGAAGCCCAATCCGAGAGCGGCAACGATGGCCAACAATGCTATCAGCATATCGCCTACCACAGCGCCTATACCGGTTATTAGACCGTTTTTCCTGCCTTCATTCAGGGTGCGCTGTATGCAAAGCATACCCACAGGTCCCATAGGAGCTGAAGATAAGAATCCGATAAACAAACCTTTTATAATGATATATACCATTAACTACCTTTTATAACAGCCGTTTCACCTTTGTAAAGTAATGTACGAAAAGCTAAAGTTCCCGCTGACCTGACTGCGCTATAGTGCAAAGATAGTATCAAAATCTTAGAAAATATCACATAAATGGCTAAAAGCAGGCAAGCCGTTAAGCATTTTTAATCTAACGGCTTGCTTTACTTAACTATATGGAACTAATTTTCAGGCCAATAAAGAATGTCCGGGGAAGTGACGGCCCGTAGATATATTCCGAGTCCCTGTTTGGCCCTTTGTCATAATCTTTCTGTATCTGGTTGAACATATTCTGTATACCTCCGTTAATCTCTATTTTATTTGTTGAATTGATATTGAAGAAGTATGATAATTTGATGGTCGTATCAAAGAAGCTCTTTGTTTTTACTGTCTCATCCCTTGTTACACCCTCTGCTCCGGCAAAGTGAGGTGTCAGCATAGAGCCAGTATATACTCCTGACAGGGATACGGCATAGCTCTTTTTCGGGGTTGCTATTGCAGAAAGGAATCCGTATGTATCGGGTGAACGCAGCATTTTTTTTACGGGTGCTACATATTCTTCGCTCGACCAGCTTACTGGCTCTGTATACCGGCTCTTCTGCCAGGTGAAGCCTCCTTGCAGTTCGAGCCAGTTTATTGGTTGTATAGTTGTTTCCAGATTCAATCCGTATACATATGCCCCATCGCCGTTTCGTCGGGTCATTATTGTATTTCCCGCAGCGTCTGTTCCGGTCTCTTCAACAATGAATACCCTGTTTATTTTGGTATAGAACCCTTCCAGAAGGAAATAGGAATATATCTTTTCGTTGTAAAGGCTGAAATCTATACCCCCATTTACGGAGTTCGAATATTCCCTTTTCAGGTTCTCCCCCAATTGGGTAATCGTTGCGCTACCACCTATAACAGGTATATCCAGATCCGATGCAATAATCTCCGGGGCACGGTACCCCATCGAATACGCTGCTCTCAAATTGGTGTTTTCTCCAATGCGGTAGCGGATACTGCTTCTGGGGATGATATTGATATTGTCCAGTTTATTGTGTTTATCTCCCCGCAGCCCGACAATAAAAGTCAGGTTGTCGTCTCTCCATTCATTCTGAACGTACAGACTGCTTATATTTTTTATTTGCTTCACATTGCGGCTATGTATGGTATCGTGAAGGTTTGTATATTCTTGAGTGAATCCGGCTGTGAACTTAGCTGGCATGAAAAGAAATTTATCCATATTTATTTCATAACGGACAGTTCCTGTTAGTGCCAGTTCTGAAGTGTTTCCATAACCATCGGGATCGTATCCACCACCATAATAACTATCTCTGCCTGTCTTTTGAGCCGAAAGGTTGACTGTTAACTTCTTTTTGTTGTCTTCGCTCAGATGAGAGTATCCGGCACTACCCGAATGTATCCTGTAATCAGTTGTTTCGGCAATCAGCGCTTCATGTGGCGGACGGCTCATATTGTCTCCACCACGACGATATTCAGAAATATAATGATACTCCAGTGTAAACTTATCATGTAAATTGGGTTTGGAGAAGGAGCGGAAACCGATAGATGAAGCCCTGTTCTTTCCTATTTCCGAAAAACCGTCTCCATTAGCGTCCCAAGGATTGCGGTTGCGCATATTCGCAAACAGTGATATACCTGATTTTTTGGAGCGATCTACGAAAGATGAATTGAGAGAGAGGATATTATCCACCGATTTTCCATCTATGAGCGACATATTATATTTAGCCTGATATGAGTTCTTTTCAGGCTCTTTTGTTATAATATTGATAACTCCGCCGATCGCATTAGCTCCATATAGCACAGATCCTCCTCCGCGTACAACTTCAACTTGCTCTATCATATTGGCTGGTAATTGTTCCAACCCGTACATTGTAGATAATGAGCTGAATACAGGTTGTCCGTCGATTAACATCTGAGAATATTGTCCCTCCAGTCCGTTAATCCGTACTTCCTGTGTTCCGCAATTCTGACAGTTTGTTTCTACTCTCAGTCCCGGCATATAATTCAGCCCTTGCGAAAGAGAATTGGAATTGGTAGCCTCAAATGTCTTGGCTGTCAGCTGGTTTACAACTATAGGAGACATTTGCCTGTTGAGACTCCGGGCAGAAGCTGTAACCATTACTTCGCCGAGCAACTGGTTTTCGGGTTCTATATAAAGGGAAACGTTTTTGGTAGTGTTCCTCTCTATTGTGACTTCTTGCTTCAGAGATGAATATCCAATGTATTGTGTCACTATGATGTACGTTCCTGCCTGAATATTTTCTAAGGCAAAATGGCCCGATTCGTCTGTTACCGTAGTCATTTGGGTGCCTTCTATTGAGATTGTTACACCTGGTAAATGTTCATCTGTCTGCCCGTCCAGTACATGGCCTTTGAGAGATGATCTGCTTGTTTGCTGAGCTAAGAGCCCGATAACACAAAATATATAGAATGATAAGAGTATAATCTTTTTCATATTGAATTATTTAGAGTCGATAACCCGGAAGCATGAATAAAATGCCGTAACAGATTGTCGATATAAGTGATGGAAAGTATTGATAATACATTTTTTAAGCTAACTACTTATTCAGCCTGTGCAAAACAGTGTAATAAATAGCTCTGTAGCCTTATGTTATAAATCAGGGGCAAACAGTTCATTGTTTACACCTTTATTTCGATCTGTCCCGGAGTTTTATCAAAGGCAAACCGAATATATGTTTATATGGGATTGGGATTGAATACGGAGTCGTATCAATCCTGAATTATATTTCCTGAATCGCAGAAATATTATTATTAAAGATTAAGATAACCGGGGTGGTGCCCTGAGACTGAAGTAAGCTACAACAGGAGTTGTAACTATTTGTGGAGAGAGTTGTTCATACGCAACAATTTGTACAGGCTGGATTATTTCGCCTATATTATTATTCTCCAATGCTTCGAACGAAGCAAGATTTGATAACTGATTGAAAGTAAAGAAACCCGCCGATGTATGGTGATGGGTTTCAAAAGGCGGTGTTTGGTTGTCGTCTGCATCTTTTGCAAACTTATTGTAGGGGTGGGAATGGACATATACTACCCCGTTGTAGATATGTGTATGTATAAAATAAGAAACACAGCTAAAGTATCCTATATATAATAAGAGCAGTACTTTAGCTGTATTTCTTATCTGTTTTGCAGACACGGTTATATTCTGTTATCTGTTTTGTACTATCAGTATTTACTGTATATAATAGACATTTTCATATCCTTCGGCTCGGTTCTTAAGATGGCCGATGTAGGGAACATCTGATTGTATAGATCCGTTATCACATTCACTGTATATCCGCTCGAGTTCGTGGTTTGCGTATATGTAGCTGTTACCGGAATAACGAGATATTTCAAGTCAGGGAGAGGCGATACCCCCTTCTCCTTATAATATTTAGCATAGTGATTGATTACACTTGCCAGGTTTCCGAAGTCATATGAATTGTTGGTGGTGGAACGGGTCGTCACAAAACTGGTTTGAGCATCGTGCAATTTTCTGTTATAGAAGAAATTCGGGAGTGAGTCTTTATTTATAAACAGGATGTCCGACGGCCTGCTCAGGCCCGATTTAGCTTCCTCTTCTGTATTTCCGAGCATTTTAAAGTTTGCAGCGTTGATAACCGCATCTTTACCTGCGCCTGCTACTGCTGCATTTACTATAGCATCTAATGGAATGGTCACTTCAGTGTATAGTCCCGCAGGGGTATTCATATACGTCTTTTCTGCAGGTCCCTCTGTGATCATACCGGCCGGAGGTGAATTCTTAACATGATTCATCTGTATAACCTCAGGTGTAACCGGAAGCCTGAATATACCAGCTACGGCAGAGTCGGCTGTATTTGCCACGTTCTTCATCTGATATGTATAATGGATGTCAAACTCTGTATAATCTACATTAATAATACTGCCCGAACCGAAATTAGTGGTTACATATACACCTTTAAAGAATTCTTTCAGGGTATTGGAGTTTTTGAAAGTGGCGCCGTCGGAATCTTCCCATTCGTTATAAAAACGCTGCCCCAGTTCCAAATTGAGATTGGTTGAAATAGTTCTGATTCTGGTACTGCTGATGATAGTGTCGGGAACATCCTGTATAGAGAAAATACTTTGTCCCAGCAACTTTTGCATATCGCAATAATTCTCAGGATTTACACTTGTGAAGAAAAATGCCTTCAGTGGTTTTGTGACTTCGTATACTGATAATCCCATAGGCGATACGGTGTCTCCTGTAAAATATGTAAACTCTGTATTAAGTCTGACCGAATCAATGGTTATTCCCTTCTTGTACGGGTCTGCAAATGCAGAATTTTCTGCACAGTAGAACTCACATAAGTAATCGGATTTTATTTTTCCGAAGATAGGATCAGTATATTCTCCTAGTAAGCCATATACGGTACGCGCATATACTGAATCGTTAAACGAACGGGTTACAGCTGTAAGGCTAAGTGTATCGGATCCTACGAATATATCGTCACCGCCGGGTTGTATACTGCTACCAAGGGAGGTCAGGTCATCATCACAAGCCACAAATGTTAGCGTGGAAAGAGTGATTGCCAGAATCAATAATGTTTTAATTTTCATTCAAACTATTGTTAAATTCAATTTGGGGTTCAAATATCCAAAAAAATGCTATTCTCAAGAAATAAAACAGCATTTTTCTATATTTATTTTAGATACTTTAAAGATTCTCGTAAAAATTATTGATGGCATCTACAGAAACGTCTAAATTACCCGGATAAGAAAGAAATTTTTTTCCTGATTTATTTATGTTGTCAAGAACGTTATTATTCACATTTTCTTCACTTTGGATAATGCCATCTGCATATTTTACGGCAAAGTTAGAAAGTGTTTCGTAATCTACAACACCTTTTAGGGCTTCCACGTCTTTATCTTTTATTCCGTCAAATTTCAGCTTGTCAATAAATTTATTACTGAATGGTTGCTTAAAGTCATCATTGTATAAAGAATATACTATTTTCGAGTTTTTGAAGCAAGGGTCGTCTGCATAAGCTGTTTTTATGTATAGCCCGGTCAGAGCGGTCATCCATCCATGACAATCTATCACATCCGGTATCCAACGTAATTTTTTAATTGTTTCCAAAACTCCCCTTACATAGAAAATGCTCCGCTCATCATTATCACTGAATTCTACATCCTTATCGTCAGCTATTGTATGCTTACGTTTAAAGTAGTCTTCATTGTCTATGAAATAGATTTGCATCCGGGCGGCTTGTATAGACGCCACTTTGATGATTAGGGGGTGATCGGTATCATCGATGATTAGATTCATGCCCGAAAGCCGTATCACTTCGTGAAGTTGATTGCGTCTCTCATTTATGCTTCCGAATTTGGGCATAAATGTCCTGATTTCCTGTCCTTTTTCTTGTATAGCTTGAGGTAAGTATCTACAATTTGTTGCAATTGGTGAATCAGGCAGATAAGGCGTTATCTCCTGTGTGATGTATAAAACTTTTTTTGTACCCATTTAATTTACTCTCTTCTGAATTCGATTGAGAGTACAAAGATAATAAAAAAAAATCTTCTTTTTTGCAAACTTTGCTTCACAAAATGTTGAATTCTCTCTTTTTACGGGGGATGAGTCGTATTTCGACGTGTTTTATACGTTAAATTGCAGAACAAAAATCATGGATTGTTTCGCCAATCCATAAATATTTACTTGCTTTGTATCCGTTTTTTATTGATGTGAATAAATGGATTTGATTAAAACAACTCAGGGCGTGTGTGACAAAGTTACAGCCTTGCGTTCGGAAGGTAAAACGATTGGT
The DNA here is from genome assembly GCF_000213555.1 of Dysgonomonas gadei ATCC BAA-286. Classification (GTDB taxonomy): domain Bacteria; phylum Bacteroidota; class Bacteroidia; order Bacteroidales; family Dysgonomonadaceae; genus Dysgonomonas; species Dysgonomonas gadei. The sequence continues at coordinate 526,493 of NZ_GL891980.1, read as the reverse complement.
CTGGTTCCCACTATGGGGGCTTTGCACGAGGGACATCTCTCTTTGGTGAAACAATGTATTGCCGACAACGATGTGTGCATTGTGAGCATCTTTGTAAACCCTACCCAGTTTAACAATAAGGAAGATCTTGAAAAATATCCGAGAAATTTGGAACGGGACTGTGGATATCTGAAATCGATAGGAGTTGGTGTAATTTTTGCTCCCTCTGTAGATGAGGTTTATCCGGAGCCGGATACACGTCAATTTGATTTCGGACAACTTGATAAAGTGATGGAGGGCGAACATCGTCCGGGCCATTTTAACGGAGTTGCCCAGGTGGTAAGCCGCCTGTTCTATATAGTGAAGCCGGACAGGGCATATTTCGGAGAAAAAGATTTTCAGCAATTGGCTATCATACGTGAGATGGTGAAACAGTTAAAGCTGAATGTCAATATTGTCCCAATGCCTATTGTGAGGGAAGCCAGCGGGCTTGCGCTAAGCAGCCGTAACGAACGATTGACTGCTGCTCAGAAAGATCTGGCGGTGAATATATCCAGGGTTCTTGCAGAAAGTAGGGAGTGGATAAAGGGTAGTTCTGTAGGGGAGGTGATAAAGAAAGTGGTGACAACATTGGACTCTTTTGCCGAACTGAAAGTTGAATATTACGAAATTGTGGATGGTTATACTTTACAGTCGGTGTCAGATTGGAAGGATGGCGATTATATAGTGGGTTGCATCGCCATATTTTGTGGCGAAGTGCGATTGATAGATAATATTATATACAAGGCGGATAGCCAAAATTAAGAGAACACAAAATGATTATAGAGGTTGTAAAATCGAAGTTACATCGTGTTACTGTAACCGAAGCCAACTTGAATTATATAGGAAGTATCACGATAGATGAAGATCTGATGGATGCTGTAAACCTGATTGAAGGTGAGAAGGTTCAGATTGTAAATAATAATAATGGAGAGCGTCTCGAAACTTATATTATAAAAGGAAAACGAGGTTCGGGGGCTATCTGCCTCAATGGCGCAGCTGCCCGAAAGGTTCAGCCCGGAGATATTGTTATCATCATGTCATATGCATATATGGACTTTGAGGAAGCTAAGGCTTTCAAGCCATGGGTTGCATTTCCTGATACAAAAACAAACAAACTAATTAAATAAAACTGACATTTTAAAGATGCTAATAGCTATGCGCTAATAGCTATCGGCCCGGATTATGTATTCATACAAAGATATATGGAAAGTAAGTTTGCCTATAATGTTAGGCTTGCTTGCTCAGAATATTGTTCAGATTACTGCTACCATCTTTCTGGGAAGGGTAGGAGAGGTTGAGCAAAGTGCCTCCGGGTTGGCCGGGATTTATTATATCGCCTTTTTTACGCTTTGTTTCGGATTCAGTATTGGAGGCCAGATAATGATAAGCCGCCGTAATGGTGAGAAGAATTATAACAAGATTGGAAGTATTGTTATTCAGGGTATGATTTTTCTGGAGCTTATTGCTTTGATGCTATTTATGGGTTCCTCCCTGTTGAGCGAATATGTTCTTCCCCGTTTCATGGAATCGGAAAAAGTTTATGAGGCAGTGCATTCTTACCTCTCGTGGCGTATCTATGGCTTTTTCTTTGCTTCTATAAATGTCATGTTCAGGGCTTTTTATGTCGGTATCGCACGTACACCTGTGTTGACAATGAATGCCGTAGTAATGGCGGTGGTCAATTTTATAGGGGACTATGTTCTCATATTCGGTAAATTCGGTTTCCCCGAACTTGGAATAGAAGGTGCAGGTATTGCAGCCGTAATATCGGAAATAGCATCGGTACTGTTCTTTGTAATATACACATTGAAGACTGTAGACCTCAAGAAATACGGTTTTATGAAAATGCGATTCAGGTTCTCTATTGTAAAGAGTATCCTGAACATTTCATCTTTTACGATGGTTCAGTATTTAATATCCATGTCCACATGGTTCATATTCTTTATGGCAATTGAACAGCATTCTCCACGTGCATTGGCTATTACAAATATTGTACGTAGTTTCTATATGCTTTTCTTTATTCCGATGAATGCTTTTGCAACTACAGCCAATACACTTGTAGGCAATACGATGGGGGCAGGTAAGATAAAAGACGTAATACCTCTTATCAAAAGAATTTGCTCGCTTAGTCTCGGGGTTATCCTTGTTGTAATGTTGGTAACCGGCCTTGGCGCTGAATTCTGGATATCATTGATAGCTTCGCACGAAGATGTATCATTGATACCCGAGTCGGTTACACCTTTGTTGGTTGTAGTGTTTGCTCTGCCTATTTGCAGCCTGAGTACCGTGATATTCAATTCTATTTCGGGTACAGGAAACACTCGTGCTGCTTTGCAGCTCGAAATAATAACACTGGTGTCATATGTCCTTTATATGTATTGGATAGTGATATATAAATCGGCATCTGTAGCGGTATGCTGGACTGTAGAATATGTATATTGGGGAGGCTTGTTGTTGTTTTCGTTCTTGTATCTCAAGTATGCTAAATGGCAGCACAAAGTTGTGTAAATGATGTATATAGCCTGCTTGTTATGGGTTACATCTTCAAATAAAAGTCTTGTACTAATTCCGTAAATTCATCAGAATATACATGCCTTTCCTTTTCTATGATCAAGTTGTTTTCGATTAATGGCAATTCTGTTTTTGAAAATTCGATCAGTATCCGTTTAGGCAAGGACACCGGAGTAGGGTATACGTTAGTAATGCGCGAAGGATACAGTTCAAGCTTTTTAGATAAAGAAAATAGAGTTTCTTTATGTTCGGACGGATATATAATGGACAGTTTGCCTTTACTTGTTAATAAGACCGCGGAAATCTCTAATAATTCTTCTAAAGATAAGCTGTCGGTATGGCGGGCTAATGTCCGTTCTTTATGTGGTGATTTTAATGATTGAATAAAGAATGGCGGGTTAGAAACGATTAAGTCATACTGTTGCCTGGATTCCCTGAAATGCTGAAGCGAAGATTCGAAAGCCTGTATTTGATCAGAGAAAGGTGACTGTTTTATATTTTCTTTTGCCTGCTCTATTGCATAGTGGTCGATATCGATGGCATCTATGTGAAGTTTGTCCTTCCTCTGAGCAAGCATTAAGGCTACCAAACCCGTGCCTGTACCTATGTCGAGAGCTTTCTCGGCCTCACTAACATTTATCCATCCGCCAAGCAATACTCCATCGGTGCCTACCTTCATGGCACATAAGTCGTGGTATACAGTGAATCGCTTAAACTTGAAATAGGGATTGGGCATGTTTTGTCCGCTTTAATCTTGAAATACTATAAAGGCAAATATTGAAATCCATTATGGCACAAATTTTGTTATATATTAAAAACAAAGTTAATTATAATTCTGTATTTTTACAGCCCCTTACAGAGGAGGGGGTAAATCCAAGTTTAAATAAAAGGATAATATGTCTAATAAAAAGAGAGATTTTCTTCATCTAAACGAAAGTAATGAACCGGTTATTTCAATTATAGCCAATGACTTCGATGATGGGGATTGCTATATAAACGAGAAAGATCTGAAAGAAGAATTGCCAATTTTGCCTCTTCGTAATACGGTGATTTTTCCGGGAACGAGTATGCCAATTGCAGTTGCCCGGAAAAAATCGTTGAAGCTGATAAAGAGTGTAAACCGGCTGAAAGGAAAATATGTCGGCTTAGTCTGCCAAAAGGACGCAGAAAATGATGATCCGGAAATTGCCGACTTGTATTCTATGGGTGTGATCGGTGAGATTATACGTGTGATAGAGTTGCCGGATGATGAAAATGTGACTGTCATTTTTCAAGGAAAGAAACGTTTCCGACTGACAGAATTGACACAAACAGAACCTTTTCTCAAAGGGCATTACGAAATACGTGAAACTCTACCTGTCCTTAAAAACGATACAGAATACAAAGCATTGTTAGACTCTATAAGGGATATGACAATACAGATGCTGCGTATGTACGGTGAACCGCCGAAAGAATTTATACAACGGCTGAAATCTGATGTGGTATCTCCGCTTTTGGTGAACTATTGTTGTGCCAACTTGCCTGTGTCCGGTACGGAAAAACAAAGTCTGCTGGATATTGACGATGATAAGGAACGTGCTTATCGTCTGCTTGTTATCCTCAATCGTGAGACTCAGATGATGGAGATGAAACTCAATATTCAGATGAAAACACGTGAGGAGTTGAACCAGCAGCAAAAAGAGTATTTCCTGCAACAGCAAATCAAGACTATTCAGGACGAGTTGGGAGGAAATCCTCAGCAGGCCGATCTGGATGAATTCAGACAACGTGGACAGAAGAAGAAATGGAACAAAGAAGCTGCTCAGACATTTGAGAAAGAAATGAGCAAATTGGAACGTCTGCATCCGCAGTCTCCTGATTATTCCACTCAATTCACATACATAGAAACATTACTCGACTTGCCTTGGAACGAATATACGAAAGATAATTTCAATCTGAAGAATGCTCAGAAAGTCCTTGATCAGGATCATTTTGGTTTGGAGAAGGTGAAAGAGCGTATAATCGAGCACCTGGCTGTGTTAAAGCTGAAAGGAGATTTGAAATCACCTATAATTTGTCTTTACGGCCCTCCGGGAGTAGGTAAAACATCATTGGGTAAATCTATCGCAAAAGCCCTGAACCGTAATTACGTGCGTGTTTCGTTCGGCGGATTACACGATGAATCGGAAATACGCGGCCACCGTCGTACATATATCGGAGCTATGCCGGGGCGTATTATTCAGAATATATTGAAAGCCGGTTCGTCAAACCCTGTGTTTGTGCTGGATGAAGTAGATAAGATCGGAAGTGATTTTAAAGGAGATCCCTCTTCTGCATTACTCGAAGTCCTCGATCCCGAACAGAATTCTGCGTTCCACGATAATTACCTGAATATAGATTATGACCTGTCGAAAGTAATGTTTATTGCTACAGCTAATAATCTGTCTACAATTTCCCAGCCGTTACTCGACCGTATGGAATTGATTGATGTAAGCGGTTATATCATTGAAGAAAAAGTAGAGATAGCCCGCCGCCACCTGATTCCCAAACAAATGGAAAATCATGGATTGGCTAAGGATGTAATTGATATTCCGAAAAAGACAATTGAAAAGATTGTTGAAAATTATACACGTGAATCCGGGGTACGCGAATTGGATAAGAAGATAGCCAAAGTGATGCGCAAAGTTGCCCGTAAGGTAGCTTCGGAAGAAGGATATAAGAAGATTATCGAACCTGAAGATTTACACGAATATCTCGGCGCCATAGAATATACCCGGGATCAGTATCAGGGCAATGGTTATGCAGGAGTGGTTACAGGGCTCGCCTGGACATCGGTTGGAGGTGAGATACTCTTTATTGAGACATCCCTGAGCAAAGGTAAAGGAGGAAAACTCACTCTTACCGGAAATCTGGGTGATGTGATGAAAGAATCTGCCGTATTGGCATTGGAATACCTCCATTCTCATTCTCAGTATTTCGGTATCGACGAAAAAGTTTTTGATAACTGGAATGTTCATGTTCATGTGCCTGAAGGAGCTATTCCAAAAGACGGCCCGTCGGCAGGTATTACTATGGTAACGTCTCTGGCTTCGGCCTTTACTCAACGCAGAGTGAAAGCAAACCTCGCTATGACCGGAGAAATTACTTTACGGGGTAAAGTATTGCCGGTGGGAGGTATCCGCGAAAAAATACTGGCAGCTAAACGTGCCGGAATAAAAGATATAATTCTTTGTAAAGAAAATAAGAAAGATATCGATGAAATTAAGCCGCTTTATCTGAAAGGGTTGACTTTCCACTATGTGGATGATATAAAGCAGGTTCTGGATATAGCTCTGCTAAAAGAGAAAGTAAAAGAGCCGCTGGATTTAACGGTAAAAGAAGAAAAGACAGCAAACTAATAAATGAAATAAGTGTAAATCGGAGGATTTACACTTATTTGTTTTAAACAAATTTCTTACATTTGTAGCACAATGATCGATAGTACGGATATAAAGGAGAGAGGAACATCGTTACTTAGGTATGCCATGCATTATGGGGCTATTCTGGGGCTGTTCTGGATGTTTAAATATATGTTTAAGATAGGTGCCGGATTCTCCGATCATGTGTTTATTTATATATTCTATCTATTGAATGTCGGTACATTTCTGCTTATTTATATTTTTACCTTTAAATTTAAAGGTTCGGAGCCGGATAAACCAAAAGGTATATGGTCGTGTGTCTTTTTTGTCGTGCTGATTTGTTTCTTTGCCTCTTTTTTCGAGGCTGGGATCATGTACGCTCATTATAAATTTATCGACCCGGGATTCTTTATGAAGATGACAGCACCTTTTATCGCTATGGTAGATAAAATGCGCAATCTCCAGCCCGATCAGAAAGAAATATACCTTTATATCGTTACAGGAAAACCGTTATATATTATCTCCGAGTTTATCGGTAATATGATATTAGGGGTAGTTCTTGGTTTTCTTATGAGCTTTCTTGTAAATAGTACAAGTAATATGAATAACAATCGGCCTTAGGCTTTTAATTAGTAGTATCCCGATGGACATATCTGTTGTAATACCGTTGCTGAATGAAGAAGAATCTCTTCCGGAACTATACACGTGGATAAAGCGGGTAATGGATGAGAACGGGTATTCATATGAAGTAATCTTTGTAGATGATGGCAGTACCGATCGGTCGTGGGATGTTATAAGCACTATCAAGAAAACTTCCCCTGAAATAAAAGCAATACGGTTTAGACGAAATTACGGAAAATCTCCTGCGCTTCATTGTGCCTTTCAGAAAGCAGAGGGAGATGTTGTGATCACGATGGATGCAGATATGCAGGATAGTCCGGATGAAATTCCTGCATTATATAAAATGATAAAAGAAGATGGCTACGATTTGGTATCGGGATGGAAAAAGAAGCGTTACGACCCGTTGTCCAAAACTTTGCCTACCAAGTTATTTAATGCAACAGCCCGTAAGGTATCGGGAGTGAAATTGCATGACTTTAATTGCGGATTGAAATCGTACCGGAAAGAAGTCATAAAAAGTATAGAGGTATACAACGATATGCATCGTTATATTCCTTATCTGGCTAAGATAGCCGGATTTAATAAAATAGGGGAGAAGGCCGTACATCATCAGGCCCGTAAATATGGCAAGAGTAAATTTGCAGGTCTTAGCCGCTTTGTAAACGGTTATTTGGATCTGCTTACACTTTGGTTTCTTTCCGTATTCGGACGTAAGCCAATGCACTTTTTCGGATTGTGGGGGACGGTTATGTTCCTGCTGGGCTTTATAGCGGTAGTTATTGTTGGTGCGAATAAATTATACGCTATCAGTAATGGTATTCCGCATCCGCTGGTAACAAATTCCCCGTATTTTTATATTGCTTTGACTATGATGTTATTGGGTACGCAATTATTTCTCGCCGGATTTTTGGGTGAGATTGTCTCCCGAAATTCGACTGTCAGGAACGATTATAAGATAACAGAAGAACTATAAATCTGAAATGCCGATGTAAGAAGCTGTTTGAATTATACCGGAACAAATAAAAAATAAGTTTTTAATTACCTTTGCCAGCCTCTGTTTGGCTCTTTTAAGCATCTTTTTAACCTTTTTCTCTTGGTTTAGCCCGCTAAACCTGTGATAAAAAGACTAAAAATCTATCTTAAAACAGCTCAAAGCAGGCAGGCAATATAATTCAAACAGCTTCTAAGAATACCGGCATTTTTTGCAACTATAAGATCACTAATGAAACTAAAAGAACTCATCGAAAGTCGCTATTCGGTCAGGACTTATCTTTCCCGCGCTGTAGAGGAAGATAAGATCAATTACATTCTCGAATGTGCAAGGCTGGCACCTTCTGCCTGTAATAATCAGCCATGGAAGTTTTTCATCATCCGTAATCAATCTGTGATATCCTGCATACAGGAGTCATACAACAGAGAATGGTTTAAATCTGCTCCGGTACATATTGTAGTGTGTAAAGACTCTTCCATGTCGTGGAAAAGAACAACATCGGATAATAAAGATTTCGGAGATGTAGATGCTGCTATTGCAGCAGAACATGTTTGTCTTGCAGCAGCGGAGATCGGCTTAGGTACATGCTGGATATGTAATTTTAACCCGGATGTATTGATAGAGGTACTGAACTTATCCCCGAATCTCGAACCTATCGCCATATTCCCGCTTGGCTATATTGACTCGGATAAAAGTATATCTCCGGAAAAGAAGCGTAAGTCCTTGTCTGAAATAACTGAATGGATATGATTCAGATTGTAGCATTGGCGGTGGGCCTTTCGATGGATAGTTTAGTTATCGCTCTTACCAGTGGGGCTGTGATAGGAAACCACAAAACAATAAATGTACTTAAAATAGCCGGTATGCTGGCTTTTATACAGATGAGCCTTACTGTTTTCGGGTGGTTTGTAGGTTCTACATTTGCTCGTTATATCGAACAGTTCGATCATTGGGTGGCTTTTGGTATTTTATGCTTTCTGGGAGTAAGAGTAATCGTTGCCAGTTTGAAAGATGAAGAGAGTTCTCCATTCAATCCCCTTAATTTTAAAGTGATGTTTGGTCTGGCAGTAGCCACTAGTATAGATGCCACGGCAGTGGGGTTATCTTTGTCCTTGATTAATGTACAGATACTGCTTCCTGCATTAATTATCGGTGTGGTAACTTTTATGATATCTTCGTTCGGAATTATATTTGGCTGTAAGGCCGGTCAGAGGTGTAATCTACGCATTAATATAGCCGGAGGGATCATTCTTATTCTTATTGGTTGTAGTATATTGTTCCAACATACAGTTCTGACCGAAACCCATACCGCTCTTTTGTGATTATTGTTTAAGATAATAAACTCTTGTTAAATAAATTGAAACAATCGAACTTACATGTTGTTTCTTAGTTTTATCTAATATCAGTGTATTATATTTGCCAAGGTAGTAAATGAAAGAAAGTATTTGATGATATATATTATCGGATCATAACTCACTCTTATTTCTTTTACTTATCAAAGTAATAATTAGGTCTGCGGCCTGAACTAATAATTTATATAAAATGACATTTCTACTTTTTCTAATATTTGCCATAATTATATTTGGAGTAATGGTTTTGCTATCAGTGGTTAGAGGAGTGTCGTCTTTTATTTTCGGAAAATCTTCCACATCACATAGCGGATATACTTCCAATAATAGATATACTTCTAATAATAACGCCTCTTCTTCGGGACGGTCGGAGCACGCATCCTCTGGCTCAAATAAAAAGATATTCTCTAAAGATGAAGGGGAATATGTAAAATATGAGGAAATAAAAGATTAAATAAAGTCTTTTTTGTTTCATTAAGTACTCCGGCTCTCTGTACTGGATATTATTGGTTCAGACTTTTTATACATTCTTTCCGGGTTATAAAAATATATCTTACCTTTATCTTAGGAAATATACATATTCTCTGAGATAAGATATATAGAGTAATTAGCGGATGAATAAAAGGAAACCAGTTTATATTTCACGAAATTATAAAGGAGTGTCTGCCGGAAATGATGCCCGCACAGACACTGAGACACTTTTAGATGATTTTGGTTATCGGAATATTGGATTAAAGCAAAGCTTCAGCCAAAGTAAGGTAACAGATTTTATACGTAATCTGAGCGGCACTATTAAAGGCATCATAGTAATGCCTGTTAATGGAATCCTCTTTATACAATACCCTACGAAGAAATATTATGTTTTGTTGTGTAAAATAGCTCATCTTAAGCATACTAAAGTTATTTCTCTGATACACGATTTAGGCTCCTTCCGGCGAAAAAGAATTTCTGTGGGACAGGAAATGGGGCGTTTGAACAATTCGGATTATATCATTGCTACAAATCAGAAAATGAAAGATTGGCTGATCGCTAATAATGCCAAAGCTAAAATAAACACACTCGATATATGGCATTTTCTATCCAAAGAAGAACGTAAACCTGAATTCAGATCAGAAGATAATTATTCATATAGAATTTGTTATGCCGGAGCTTTGAACCGGAGAAAAAATGCATTTTTGTATGAATTTATCCCTTCTCCAAGAAACTTTATATTAAACATCTATGGTGATAGATTCGATATTCCCGATACGAATGATTTCCATTGCAGAGGATATATAGATAGTGATACTTTTATTCTTACCAATAATGATGATTTCGGCCTTGTTTGGGATGGTGATTCGATGGATGAATGTTCCGGAAGTTTCGGCGCTTATCTCAAATACAATACTCCGCATAAGGTATCATTCTATATCAAAAGCCATTTGCCAGTAATTATATGGAAACATGCGGCGTTAGCACCTTTCATAGAAGAAAATAGAATAGGGATAACTATTGATTCCCTAACCGAGATAAATAGTATTCTTTCGTCTATGACTCCCGGATATTATAATGAGATGAAACGGAATGTTATTGAAATGAGTAAGAAACTTCAGTCCGGTTTTTATCTGAAGCAAGCAATAGATAAGTTCAATATTTAAATACCATAGATAAATAAAACGGGTTGCATAATACATTATACAACCCGTTTTTACTATAAATAGAATATCAATTCTTTCCTTTCAGCAAGTTGTTATACAGGTTATCATCATGTATAATCTCATATGCTTTTTTGAATGTCTCGCTGTATCCGTTATATATTCTGAGAGATGTTTCCGTATCAAAGATATCCCGGGCCAGAAGCATCTTCAGTTGCATTCTGATTAAATCCGAAGCCTTGTTAAACTCATCCTCGTTATATGTAATTTTTTCTTCTTCTCCGGCAACTACAATCTTTTCCAGCAGGCTTTGCGGAACAATGTATTTCTTCAGAAAAGCTTCTTTCGTAGGATATTCATCCAGTATATCTTTACGGTGATTATCTACTTCACTATATGCAACTTTATAGATAAGTCCCCTGTTGGCAATGCTTCTGAAATATGGTGTGTAATTTGTTGTATCCAACGGCACGAAGTAGTCAGGCATAATACCTCCGCCACCATATACAGTCCTGTGATTCATCAGTGTAGTGTACTTTAGTGAGTCAGGAAAATGAATACTGTCGGCATGCATCATTTCTCCTTTATTGTATCTTTCTATCACGTCCATATTATATGATGTAAGGTCTCCGCTTGTATAGGGCTTTTGGATAGAACGTCCTGTTGGAGTATAGTAACGGGCTACGGTTAACCTTATCATTGATTCGTCAGGGAGTGGGATTTGTCTTTGTACAAGTCCTTTGCCAAAGCTGCGGCGGCCAACAATCACACCTCTGTCCCAGTCTTGAACAGCACCTGACAAAATTTCACTGGCCGATGCCGAACCTTCATTAATCATGATCACTACTTTTCCATCTTCGAAACTTCCTTTTTCAGTTGAAACTTCATCCCTTCTCGGTTGACGCAATCCTTCCGTGTAAACAATAAGTTTACCTTTACTCAGAAATTCATCTGACAGATCAATCGCGGGAGCCATATATCCTCCACCGTTACCTTCCAGGTCGAGAATGAGGTTTTTCATACCTTCCTTCTTCAATTTAGCTAAGGCGTCTTGAAATTCTTTTGTAGTTGTGGCTCCGAATCGGATAATGCGGATATATCCCGTATTGTTATCTACCATGTAGGAAGCATCAATGCTATACACAGGTATCTTTGCACGGGTTATTTTAAAATCGAGCAGTTCCGGTACACCACGTCGCAGGACCTTTACATCCACCTTTGTTCCTTTAGGACCTTTGAGACGCGACATAACATATTTGGTTGATCTTTTTACTCCTGCTATAAGCGTATCATTTACATAGAGAATTTTATCCCCGGCCATCAATCCGGCTTTTTCAGAAGGGCCTCCGGGTAATGCTTCGATGACGTAAAGCGTATCGGTTAACATATTGAACGAAATTCCGATTCCGTCGAAGTTACCCTCGAGTGGTTCATTCATATCTTTTACTTCATCTGTACTGATGTAGGTAGAGTGGGGGTCCAGCTTCTCCAGAAGAGACTTAATAGCATCTTCGGCAAGCTTTTGGTCATTTACATCATCTACATACAGATTTTCGATAATTGCCATTGTTGTCGCTACCTTTTTAGAACCTTCACTCATTTTGAATTGGGCAGAGGCAGAAGCCACAATAGTAAGAAAGCACAGAGCCGCGATAATAACTCTTTTCATATATATTTATCTTGATTATATTTATGTTTTCGTAAAATACGAATATTGTTCTGTGTAATTCAGATCTATTGGCGGGTTTTCAGATTCATGCCTTCGGGTATAAATTCGCTGACATCATGTCCGAATCTTAATAACTCGCGTACTATGGTAGAACTAATATGTGTGAGTTCTGGTTCAGTGAAAAGGATAAAAGTTTCTATTCCTGATATCTTCCGGTTCATATCGGCAATTGTTTTTTCGTATTCGAAATCGTTAACCGAACGTATACCTCTTACTATAAAATGGGCTTTCACTGTCTTTGCAAAATCTACGGTCAGGCTATCATAAGTTTCTACGGAGATACGAGGCTCGTTTCTATAGAGTGATTGTATCATCTCTATACGGTGTTCAAGAGAGAAATAGCTTTTTTTTGCATCATTCTTCCCAATGGCAATAACGATCTCATCGACTAATTCGAGAGACCGTTTTACCAATGAATGATGTCCTATCGTAAAGGGATCAAATGTTCCCGGAAAGATTGCTTTTTTCTTCATTATTTTAGTTTGCCATATCAGATATAAATTTGATACGGACCAAACGGATTTCATCTTCTGAATATTCACCTAACTCGTTGATCGCTTCTTCCAGATCATCCGATTCTGCTTCCTGAAAATATTGAAAAATATCGTCCAGATGATCTTCGTCTATTACCTCACGCAAGAAATAATCAATATTAATTTTGGTACCTGAATATACAATTGCTTCAACTTCATTGAGCAATTCGGTAAAATCTATTCCTTTCGATTCTGCCAGATCGTCCAAGGCTACTTTTCTGTCGATGGCCTGTACGATGGCAACCTTTAGCTTCGACTTGTTGGCAACGGTTCTTACACGTAAATCTTCAGGACGTTCAATCTCGTTTTCTTCGACATGTTTCTTTATAATCTGCAGGAATTCGGCTCCGTATCTTTTAGCCTTACCTGCCCCTACACCCGGAATATTCTGTAATTCCTCCATCGTGATAGGGTAGATGGTTGCCATGGCTTCCAATGATGGATCCTGAAAGATCACATATGGCGGAACGTTATTATTCTTAGCCATTTTCTTGCGAAGGTCTTTCATAATAGAGAATAATACCGGATCTACGGCAGAACCTCCACCACCACCTTTTACGACTACATCATCTATGTTGTCATCGTCTTCCAGGTCTTCTTCATCGGCAGTCGTAATTTTAAAAGATACAGGTTTCTTCAGGAAGTCTTTACCCTTTTTCGTAATTTTCAACAACCCGTAATTTTCAATATCTTTATCAAAATATCCTGCGATAATGGCCTGACGAATCACTGCATTCCATGTATCTTCATCAGAATCATCTCCGGAGCCGAACACTTCCAGATCCTGATGCTCGTATGTTTCAATTTCGGATGTTTCTTTACCTCTGAGGATATTGATAACATAATCCGTCTTGAATTTTTCTTTTAACGCAACTACAGCTTCCAGAGCTGTTAATAATAAATCTTTAGCTTCCACCTGTTTTTTTGGATTTACACAATTGTCACAATTTCCACAATTTCTCACTTTGTATTCTTCACCGAAATAGTGAAGGAGCACCTTTTTTCTGCATAATGCAGTCTCTGCGTATGCCGCTGTTTCAAGGAGCAGTTGTTTTCCTATTTCTTGTTCGGCAACAGGTTTTCCCTGCATGAACTTCTCTAGTTTCTGTAAGTCTTTGAAGGAGTAGAAGGCAATACATTTTCCTTCTCCTCCGTCGCGTCCGGCCCGGCCTGTTTCCTGATAATATCCTTCAAGACTCTTTGGCATGTCGTAATGTATCACATACCTTACATCCGGTTTATCTATCCCCATCCCGAATGCAATGGTAGCTACAATTACATCGACTTGTTCCATCAGAAATGCATCCTGATTTGCTGAGCGCGTATTTGCATCTAATCCTGCGTGATAGGGTAGCGCATTGATATTGTTTGTTTGCAGTATTTCTGCAAATTCTTCTACCTTTTTGCGGCTCAGGCAATATATAATACCCGATTTATGCCCCTGCGACTTGATATATTTTATGATATCCTTGTCTACATTGTTCGTTTTAGAACGCACTTCATAGAAAAGATTTTCCCTGTTGAATGAAGCTTTAAAAACATCGGCATCGACCATTCCCAGATTCTTCTGGATGTCGAGTTGTACCTTTGGCGTTGCTGTAGCGGTAAGTGCAATAATCGGATGCTTACCTATCTCGGTGACTATAGGGCGTATCCGTCTGTATTCCGGGCGGAAATCGTGTCCCCATTCCGATATACAGTGTGCTTCATCTATAGCGTAAAACGAAATCTTTATTTGTCGAAGAAAATCTATGTTTTCTTCTTTGGTCAAGGATTCCGGCGCTACATAGAGTAATTTGGTTTTACCAGAAAGGATATCGCCTTTCACCTGTTCTATGGCAGCTTTGTTTAGTGATGAATTGATAAAATGAGCAACTCCGTCTTCTTCGCTGAAATTGCGCATTGCATCTACCTGATTCTTCATCAGCGCTATAAGCGGTGATATGATAACAGCCGTTCCCTCCATCAACAAGGCCGGTAACTGGTAACAAAGCGACTTCCCTCCCCCTGTAGGCATCAGGACAAAAGTATCCTTCTCGTCCAGAAGATTCTGGATGATTGCCTCTTGGTTTCCTTTGAATTTATCAAAGCCAAAATGCTTTTTTAAAGCAACGGTCAGTTTATCGTTTCGGTCAGGCATATTTGTAAAAAAATAGGCTATTATGTTATACGAAGATAAAGTCCTAATTTTAAATCTCCAACTTAAAATAGGCTATTTTTTATGAAAAAAACAAACTTTATTGTGAATTTTTGAGTTTTATCATTTGTGACTTCTCGAGTTGTTCCCCGGCATAGTCTTTGGTGATGTGTAATTGCGTTTGTTTTGTAGATGGTATGGTAAACATTGCGTCCATCATTATATTCTCTACAATGGAGCGCAATCCTCTTGCTCCTAACTTATATTCTACTGCCTTATCTACAATAAATTCGTATACATCTTCATCGAATGTGAGATCTACGTCATCCATATTGAAGAGCTTGATGTATTGTTTTATTATAGAATTTTTAGGCTCGGTAAGAATTCTGCGCAAAGCACTTCTGTCCAGTGCATCCAGATATGTCAGTATCGGCAGACGGCCGATAATTTCCGGGATCAGTCCGTAAGATTTTAAATCCTGAGGTGCTACATATTGCAACAGGTTTTCTCTGTCTACTTCTGCGTTTTTCAGAGAAGAGGCATATCCTACTACTTTAGTATTCAGGCGTTGGGCAATTTTACGTTCTATGCCGTCAAACGCTCCTCCGCAAATGAAGAGGATGTTTTTAGTGTCTACAGCGATCATTTTTTGGTCAGGATGCTTACGGCCTCCTTGTGGCGGCACATTCACAATTGATCCTTCAAGTAATTTTAGTAATCCCTGTTGTACTCCTTCGCCGCTTACATCACGGGTGATCGACGGGTTGTCGCTTTTACGCGCTATCTTGTCTATTTCGTCTATGAATACGATTCCTCTCTCGGCTGATGCTACATCATAGTCCGATGCCTGAAGTAGCCGTGTAAGGATACTTTCGATGTCTTCTCCTACATATCCGGCTTCGGTAAGTACGGTTGCGTCTACAATGGCAAAAGGTACGTGCAGCATCTTTGCTATTGTACGGGCCAGAAGCGTCTTTCCTGTACCGGTAGGTCCTACAAGGATAATATTCGATTTCTCTATTTCTATATCATCGTTCTTTTCCTGTAATATCCGTTTGTAGTGATTGTAAACGGCAACAGCCAGGTAACGTTTGGCGTTGTCTTGTCCGATAATATATCCGTCGAGGTATTCTTTTATCTTTTTGGGGTCAGGCAGTTGTGTTTTGTCAATGCCTATCGAAGATTTTTGTTTGGCTTCGATGCTTTCTTTTACGATTTGGTAGGCCTGTTCGGCACAGCTATCGCAGATGTCTGCGGACAAACCGGATATAAGCATGTTTACATCCTTATCGCTTCGTCCGCAAAAACTGCATTGGTTTATTTCTTTTTTTGCCATAAATTGAATTATAAGTAGTGAGTTCTATACGTTATTTGAACTCATTACTTATTATTACTTATTTCTAATTAAAACTTCGTCAACCATACCATAATCTTTGGCTTCGGCTGAAGTCATCCAGTAGTCACGGTCAGAATCTTTTTCAACTCTGTCGAACGGTTGTCCTGAGTGATCGGCTATAATGGTGTATAGTTCTTTCTTTATTTTCCCAATTTCGCGTGCGGTGATTTCGATATCGGAAGCCTGTCCCTGCGCGCCGCCCAGAGGCTGATGGATCATCACGCGTGAATGTTTCAGAGCAAAACGCTTGCCTTTTTCTCCTGCTACAAGCAGTACAGCTGCCATAGAGGCTGCGATACCTGTACAAATGGTAGAAACATTACTGTTTATAAACTGCATAGTATCGTAGATGCCATATCCGGCATAAACCGAACCGCCGGGAGAATTGATATAGATTGATATGTCTTTACCGGAATCGGCAGAATCCAGATAAAGCAACTGTGCCTGGATAACATTAGCAGTATAATCGTCTATCTGAGTCCCTAAGAAGATGATTCTGTCCATCATCAGTCGGGAGAATACATCCATCTGAGCAACATTCAATTGACGCTCTTCAATGATAGTGGGTGATATATAGCTGCTTGTAATATCTACATATTTATCTAGAGCTAGTCCGTTCATACCTAAATGCTTGGTAGCATATTTCTTAAATTCATTGTTCATAATATTTTCCTTTCAATAAGTGAATAATTTAATACTATAGTCTTATAAACAATTATCATGCCATTGTAACCGGCACAAAAAAGAGGCTAATATTCAGCCTCATTTCTTATAAACAAAGTTATAAATAAAAAATTGAAAAGCTAAGATATTATTCGGTGTATTTCTACTATTATTCATCGAAAACGGGCAGAAAGAGTATTTATTCTTCTGCCCGTTATATAATTTCATTCAGGTTTATGCTTCTTCCTGTTTGTCATCTTCTTTTTCGAAGAATTTGCGGAAGTCATCCAGTGATATGGATTTTTCTTCTATACCTAATTTTGTTTTTAATGCATCGATTATTTTGTTTTCCATTGCGCGTTCGAGCAGGTTGCGTGCGTTGTCTTTGTTTTTCAACATATCATTTGCATAGTTTTCAACCATTTCGTCCGGCAGATTCATCATGCCATATTGCGCAAACTGAGCTCTTGCTGCCTGCATTGCAATAGTTTTCATATCTTCATTTTCAATCTTGATATCATAATCTTTTGCGATTTGTTCCTTGATGAGGTGGAATTTCAGGTCGGCCACAATTTTCGGATAATCTGCTTCGATGGATTCTGCTGTTCTTTCCTCACCTGATGCTAACAGCCATCTTTTAAGGAAAGCATCCGGGAATTGAATATCTCCGACTTTTTTCTCCAGAAGTTCCTTTGCATCCAACAAGAATTTGTAATCGCTATCCGGAGCAAACTGGTCTTCGATAGTTTCTTTTACCTTTGCTTTGAATTCAGCTGCATCTTTTACTGTATCTGCTCCGAATACTTTGTCGAACAGGTCTTTATCCAGTTCAGCTTCTTTGTAACGGGTGATTTCAGTGATTTCGAATTTAAATTCAGGAGCAATGGCTTCTACTGCATCTTTTTCGATGTGAAGTAGTGATGCGATCTCTGTTTCATTTCCTTCATATGCTTTCCCCGGATTGAATGTGATCACATCTCCGGCTTTAGCTCCAACGAATTTAGCTTGCTCATCAGCATCTTTCATGTAAGATGGCATTACTACGCCTGCTTCTACACTGATGCCGCCTTCTTTTGCTTTGCCGCCTTCCAGTTCCGAGATAGTACCTCTGATAAGGTCGGTTGCAAGGGCGCCGTCTTCTATCTTGTCATACTTACCGTAATTTGCTTTGTAAGACTCGATTTGTTTATCAACAAGTTCCTCGTTTACATCAATTTTGTAGTAAGTAACTTTATCTTTCTTTGTCAGTGATAGTTTAATTTCAGGAGCAAGTGCTATATCGAAATAGAAATCGTAGTCGCCTTCTGTTGCGAAATCGATCGCTTGTTGCTTTTCTTCGTTAGGAAGAGGTTCGCCAAGCACGTTCAATTTATTCTCTTGGATATAGTTATATAAGCTTTCACCTACTATTTTATTTATTTCTTCGGCCATTATGGATTTACCGTACATCTTTTTTACCATGCCTACAGGTACAGTGCCCGGACGGAATCCCGGTACATTTGCTTTTTTGCGGAAAGTTTTCAGTGCACTATCAAGTTTGTCCTGATAATCAGCTTTAGCCACACTGATTTGTAGAATAGCATTTACGCTATCAACATTTGTTAGAGATACATTCATCTTAACGGGTTTATTTTAATTATTACAAGTTTATTCAAATGTATAAGAAAAAGTTAGCTTTCACAGCTCTCTTTTTTGGTGGTGCAAAAATAGTCTTATTATTGTAATATTCAAAGAGAAATAATAATTAATCTCAAGACCTTTTTTATAAAAAGATGGCATAATGCGTTAAAAATATGTTTTGTAACATGTTTTATATAAAAAAATGCTAACTTTGTTTTTAAGTTAATTATTGAACCTGATTTATATATCAAGCTTTTCTCTATGGTAGCAGATAGCAGCAATGTTGTAAGTATATCGGAATGTATTCCGGAGATTTGGGATTTGTTGAATAATAAGGAACGTGACTTAATTTCGGCAAACGCGAAGATTCTTGACTATAAAAAGAATGAGGTAATCTACAGAGAAGAAGAGACTCCTCAGGAATTGATGTGCCTATGTAAAGGGAAAGTCAAGATCTATAAAGATGGGGTAGGAGGGCGTAGCCAGATAATCAGAATGATACGTCCTACACAATATTTCGGGTATCGAGCCTATTTTGCAAACCAGCCGTATGTGACTGCGGCTTCGGCTTTTGAGGCCTCTACTATTTGTTTTATATCTATGCAGATTATTGAAGAGATAGTTTCTATAAATTCAAAATTAGGTATGTTCTTTATCCGGGAACTATCTACAGACTTGGGTATTGCTGATGAAAGGGTAGTTAATCTTACGCAGAAACATATCCGGGGACGTTTAGCTGAATCGCTTATCTTCCTTATTGAGAACTACGGATTGGAAGAGGACGGTGCCACTATCAGTATCTATCTGTCACGGGAAGACCTTGCCAATTTGTCGAATATGACAACCTCAAATGCAATCAGGACGCTGTCTACATTTGTTGATGAACATATAATTACACTCGACGGCCGGAAAATCAAGATAATAGACGAAGAAAAGCTACGACGAATAAGCAAAATCGGATGATAACCAATATTGCTCACAAATATCTGGACTTCAAATATAAAGAAGTTGCCGGATTTATCAATAAACCAATCTATACTCAGGAAAAAATACTATCCTATTTGCTTCGAAATGGAGCACAAACACTAATAGGTCAGCAATACAACTTTTCCTCAATCAAGAATAAAGACGATTTCAGAAAGCGGGTTCCTGTTTTCCATTACGAAGATTTGCGTCCCTATCTTGATAAGATACTGATAGATAAACAGCAGAGTGTTTTGTGGAACAAACCCATAAAGTGGTTTGCTATGTCGTCCGGCACTACCGAGGATAAGAGTAAATACATCCCTGTCACCCAAGAATCTCTGACAAAAGGTCACTACAAATGTGGGGAGCAGATGCTTGCTATATATGGTCAGGCAAATCATAAGGCCAGATTCTTTTTCGGAAAGACATTAGTTTTGGGAGGAAGTAAGCAGATAAATAATATCGGAGACGGGATCTTCACCGGAGATATATCTGCTATATTGATCAAGAACCTGTATTTCTGGGCTAAGAGAAGCCGTACTCCTGAGAGTATTTCCCTGCTACCTGATTGGGAGGTTAAGTTGCAGGCATTAGCAGATTATGCTGTAAAGAACGATGTAAGGGCATTCATGGGTGTACCTTCATGGTTGCTTGTCCTTTTGAAAAAAATAAAGGCTGATACCGGGCGCGAACTGACTGATATCTGGCCTAATCTGGAAGTGTTCTTCCATGGGGGGGTCAGTTTCACCCCATTCGAAGAACAATATAAGAAGATCATACAAAAGCCTGAAA
The DNA here is from genome assembly GCF_000213555.1 of Dysgonomonas gadei ATCC BAA-286. GTDB lineage: Bacteria > Bacteroidota > Bacteroidia > Bacteroidales > Dysgonomonadaceae > Dysgonomonas > Dysgonomonas gadei. The sequence goes on along the minus strand of NZ_GL891980.1, from coordinate 506,153 downwards.
TGCGTTATTGGGAAACGTACAATGCTTCGGAAGGATTCTTCGGAGTACAGTTTTCCGATAAATCGAAAGATATGCTCCTGATGCTGGATAGCGGTATCTACTACGAATTTGTTCCGATGAGTGAATGGAATAGTGAAAATCCTAAGACACAGACATTGGACGAAGTGGAGACCGGGCAGAATTACGCACTCCTCATCTCTACCAATGGCGGGCTTTGGCGCTATATGATAGGTGATACTATCGAGTTTACGTCTACCAGTCCCTATCTGTTCCGGATAACAGGTCGTACAAAGAACTTTATCAATGCTTTCGGAGAGGAGATTATCATTGACAATGCTGAAAGAGCTTTATCCGAAGCTTGTAAAGATACAGGTGCACAGATAACTGAATATACAGCCGCTCCCGTTTATTTTGGAGATGAAAATACCGGTGCCCATGAGTGGTTTATCGAGTTTTCCGTCGAGCCCGACGATTTGGATAAGTTTGTCAAGTCTTTGGATGATAACCTGAAAAGGGTAAACTCGGACTATGAGGCGAAACGTTCCTATAATCTCTCTTTAGGTTTACCTATTGTAAAAAGTTTGCCAAAAGGAACATTTAATGAATGGCTGAAATCGATAGGGAAACTGGGCGGGCAAAACAAAGTGCCGCGATTATCGAATAATAGGGACTATATAGATAGACTAAGGTTGTTTATAGAACAAACAAGATAAGACAATAAAGGATGGTTTTACAACCATCCTTTTTTATTCCTATGCGTAGTTACAGTAAACTTGCCGCCTCTGCATCCAGAAACCAATACAAATAGCCCCTTTTCGGATTTACTTTCGCCGCAGGGTATTTATTCAGGTATTCTTTCCGGTTCTTTAATATATCTCTGACCTTTTCGGCCTTGTTTTTTCCTGTAGCAAGGAATACAACATACTGTGAGTTATTCACTACTTTACCACTGATAGTCACCCGCTGCATACCTGTTTCAGGATGCTCTCCGATAACACAGATGTCTTTACTATCCCAGAGTTCTATTTGATTAGGGAAAATAGATACAGTATGTCCGTCGTCACCTAGCCCAAGCATAACGATTTCAAAACTCGGCATGTCCTGTTTTTGCATCAGTTTCGATCTCAGAACTGTGCCGTACCATAATGCTTCCTCTTCGGGTTCGTTTTCTCCGTGTATACGATAGATGTTGTTGTTCGGAATGCCCGGCACTTTGTCGAATAAGTGATCCTTTGTCATCCCGAAGTTATTCATCACATTTTCCGGTGGTACGCAACGTTCGTCTCCCCAAAAAAAGGAGATACGGTTCCAGTCGATAGACTCTTTACAATTTTCGGCCCAATAGTCAAAAATTACCTTAGGCGTGGTCCCTCCCGACAGGGCCAGGTTGATGTGCGGATATACATCCAGCAATTTCAGTACAAACTCGGTGAATCCTTTGCTTAAAGCGTTAGGATCTTCATAAACTTTAATCTCTTCTTTTATCATAGTTCGCAATATATACCATCGTCAGACAGATTCTTACAAGGATATCTCCATGTCAGATTTTTTTCTTCAATCAGGTCATCGGCGCAGTTAGGGCCCCATGATCCGGCAGGATAACCATGTAATGGCGCATCCGGATTCTTCTCCCAGAAATCAAGCAGTGGTTGCACGAATTTCCATGTGGCTTCCAAGGCGTCGCCCCGGATATATAATGTAGAATCGCCTACCATGCAGTCGAGCAGCAGACGTTCATATGCTTCGGGCAGATAAGTATCTTGCAACTGTGAGTAATGGAAATCCATATTCACATTCTTTACCTGATAACCGCTTCCCGGCACTTTCATCTTTGTTTTCAGCAGGATGCCTTCATCGGGCTGTATTCTTATTACCAACTGGTTGTCGTCATTGTTTAAGTCCGTAGTTTCCGGAAACAATCGTTGAGGGGCCGGCTTGAAATGTATAACTACTTCCGATACCCGTGTCGGTAAACGTTTTCCGGTGCGGATATAGAAAGGGACATCTCCCCAGCGCCAGTTATCAATAAACAACTTCATGGCTACATAGGTCTCGGTGCGTGAATCCTTATCCACGTCTTTTTCTTCCCGGTAACCTTTGGCATATTTACCTTTTATGTTAGCAGCTGTATACTGTCCACGAATGACATTTTTGAACAGATCGTCGTTCGACATAGGGCGGAAAGCCTGAAATACTTTCAGTTTCTCGTTCCGTATCGAAACCGAGTCTATAGACATCGGGGGTTCCATTGCCACAAGAGCCACTAATTGCAGCAGATGATTTTGTACCATGTCGCGCAATGCTCCTGAATGATCGTAATATCCTCCGCGATTTTCGACGCCAATACTTTCGGCAGCCGTGATTTCGACGTGATGAATATAATTCCTGTTCCACAGAGGTTCATAGATACCATTAGCAAAACGGGTAACGAGCATATTCTGTACAGTTTCCTTACCCAGATAATGGTCGATACGGTATATCTGCTCTTCATCGTAATCTTCGCGTAAAGAAGTATTTAACGAAATGGCAGATTTCAAATCTGTACCGAAAGGTTTTTCTATAATAATCCGCCTGAAATTATAGTCTTCTTTGTTCAAGCCCTGTTCTGCCAGGAATTTAGGTATGAGAGGATAGAGCGCAGGTGGCGTAGATAAATAGAAAATATAATTTCCTGCAGTATTTTCTTCTTTGTCGAGCAGGTCTAAACGGTCTTTCAGCTTCGAGTATTCTTTACCGTCATCTGTATTGATAGACAGATAATGAAGTTTCTGGCAGAATGTATTTAATTCTTCATCAGAGACGTCCTTAGCGGTAGCGAATTGCTTAATACCATCTTTCATCTTTTCACGGAAAGAGTCATCCGTAAAAGGACTACGAGCCACTCCCAATACTGCAAAGTTTTTAGGAAGTGAATTCTGTTTATGCAAATCGAATATAGCAGGAACCAGTTTCCTGTATGTAAGATCTCCCGATGCACCGAATATGACCAGTGCCTGATCTTTTATTATTTTTGGTTTCATCGTATTCTAGTTACGAGGTACGAATTACAAGATAAGAGTTATAAGATTATCTGTACATTTATAACTCATAACTTATAACTCGTAACTAAGTTAGTCTTTCTTTATTTCATGGCCGCCAAACTGATTCCTCATAGCTGCCAGTAATTTCATTGCATAAGACGATTCCTGTCTCGACTCGAAACGGGTGAAAAGTGAAGCTGTGATAACGTGTGCCGGAACATCAAAATCCATAGCTGTCTGTACAGTCCAACGACCTTCGCCGCTATCGGCTACATAATCTTTGATGCCATCCAGATTTTCGTTTCCTTCAAGTGCATTACCGATCAGTTCGAGCAACCATGAGCGGACAACCGAACCTTCCATCCATACACGGGAAACTTTTTCTAAGTCTACATTGTATGGTGAATTTTTCATTATCTCAAATCCTTCCGCATATGCCTGCATCATGCCATATTCGATTCCATTGTGCACCATTTTTACCATATGGCCGGAACCGCTTTCGCCGCAGCGCATGTAGCCGTTTTCTGGGGCAAGACTTTTAAAGATCGGTTCGGCGAAGTCACAGGCTTCCTTGTCACCACCATACATCAGGCAGTATCCGTTCTGAAGTCCCCATACGCCACCACTTGTGCCACAATCGAGGTAATGAATTCCGTGTTCTTTTACCTTCTTTCCACGTTCTACAGTTTCTCTCCAGTAGCTGTTGCCACCGTCTACAATTATATCGTTTGGATTAAGTAATGTAAGCAGTTCGGCAATGTTTCCGTCCACAGGTTTACCGGCAGGAACCATTAACCACACCAATTTGCGCCCATCCAATTTACTCACAAGGTCTTTCAGGCTGGAAGCCGGTATAGCTCCTTTTGAAGCTACTTCATCTATTTCTTTTTGAGTTAAGTTGTAAGCAACTACTTCGTGTCCATGATTCAACAGGCGCTCTACCATTTTACCGCCCATTTTGCCTAATCCTACAAATCCGATTTTCATATTAGCTTCTATTTTTGATTTTTATAATATAAACAAGTAAAGGTCGCAGACCTATTTGTTATTTAGTGTCTGAAAAGATTTTGATAATTAATCTTTTAAACCGTACGAAGTTACTATTTTTTTATGATTTTAAGTTAAAAAGGATTGCTTTTTTCTTATGTAATCGAATAGCCTATATTGAAAATCAGAGGATTATAAAGGGAAATTAGATATAGTTTTTATCTATTTTGTTTTGCGCTGTATTTTTATTGTTTATGGTTAACAGTTTTCAGTAAACAGTATCCTCGCACAAAGATGCTAAGGCGCAAAAAGGTAACAAAGTAGCAAGAAGCAATTATTAATTAGAGCAAGCGCACGAAAATCGGGAATTTCAACTATTGGCCTTATTTGTATTTATTAACTATGTATAGTTAAAATCTGACAGATCTGACACTTTTTTTTACTGCTTTTTCATTGTTGTATTTGCATTTGTTAACCATATTTGGTTAAAAAGTAACAGGAGTAACACTATTCAGTTAGCAGTTAACAACTTGTATCTTGTCTATTTGTAACTGTTTACTTACTACTTGTTAAAAGGTAACAAAAGTTACAGCTTCTTACATATTTTCAATTTTTAAATCATTAAACCTTGAATCTTTAAATCCTCATATCAATCTGTCAAAGAGCTATCGGCTAAAAGTCATATATACATAGATAAAGTATTTGTCCAAAACAAACAATTATTATCGAAATAGCTCTCCATCCACATTATTTATATGAAAAAGCCGAAAGACTATGTTTTGTCTTTCGGCTTCTTATAATGAGACTGTCCGGATAATCGGAAATCGGACAGATTTTTTTTGAAACTAAAAATGAATTTTAACGAATAGCCGCAGCTCCAGCCGCAGCTCCAGCCGCAACAGCAGCCCCAGCAGATTCATATAAATCTTTTAAGTAGTCCCCGATAGCGTATCCTCCATTAATAGCAGCCATTTCCTCTTTTGTAAGTTCTTTGAACTCACTTGTCTCATTTAGTGTAGTTAATTCTTTTTCCATAAGGTTATTTTTTTTGTTAATTATACATTATAAATGTATTCTTTTTAAGTTAATTATTGTGCGTTATTTCTGTTAAATTATATTTATTTAACCTATTGGTGTGTCATATTGATATTAGAATAAGAGTGTTATCTGAGATTGTTTTCAAATATTCAATTCTCGGAGAGATAAAATTACTTTTTGGACAGCCTCTTTATTATATGAGGGGTCAAGACTTTTATTTATAGTCCTCCGGAGTAATTTTTATCTCACCTAAAACTTTCTTGCTGGAATCGTAATAGGAATAAACAATTGTTACCTCAAATGTTTTGATTTGTTCAAATTCAGGCAAACCTTTGATTAAATTTATAGCAGCGTCTTTTCCGTCCGTAACATTTATCAGACCAGCCATTTCGTCTGCAACAAGGATGTTGTATTTTAATGTTTTGTTTTCCTCAACAGAAACTTTTTCCATAGTCAAACCATTTCCCATTTGGATTGGAGCCTGTTTGTTTAGTTGTTCAGCGGTAACTTCCAGAAACTTTGTGACAGCAGCATTTTTTGCATCGCTACATTGGGTTAAAAACGAAGAAATGAATACAATAGCAATAATGCCAAGGGTAGTTTTTGTTAAATTTTTCATAAGTTGTATTTATTATTAATAGTTAGTTTATAAAGATAATATTTATCTTTTATATTTTGTTAAGGCTTGGTAAAAGTAAAAAGAGAGTTGTCGATAAACAACTCTCTTTTCTATATTTAACGGTATCTTATTCAGAAACTACTTCGAAAGGAATTTCTACAGAAACTTCTTTGTGAAGCTTAGCTGTTGCTTTGTAAGTACCTACTTCTTTTACTGCATCTTTGATGATGATCACTTTACGGTCTACATTGTAACCTAATTTTTCAAGAGCCTCAGCTATTTGAATATTAGTAACCGAACCAAATATAGTACCGGTAGAACTTGTTTTTGCTCCGATAGTAAGTGATACGCCGTCAAGTTTGGCAGCCAAAGCTTCTGCGTCTTTCTTGATTTTCTCAAGTTTGTGAGCGCGTTGCTTCATGTTTTCAGCCAAAACTTTCTTTGCAGACTCTGATGCTATCACAGCTTTACCTTGAGGTATAAGGTAATTACGTCCATAACCGTCTTTCACAGTTACGACTTCATCTTTATATCCTAAGTTAAGGATGTCTTCTTTTAATATAACTTGCATTTCTTTTTCCTCCTTTTTATTATTTCATTAAGTCTGTAACGTAAGGAAGCAAAGCTAGGTGACGGGCTCTTTTTACAGCTTGTGCAACACGACGTTGGAATTTCAGAGATGTTCCGGTAATACGGCGAGGAAGGATTTTTCCCTGTTCGTTAAGGAATTTCTTCAAAAACTCAGGGTCTTTATAGTCAATATACTTAATACCGTTCTTTTTGAAACGGCAGTACTTCTTTTTCTTGACATCAACTGAAGGCGGAGTCAAATATCTGATTTCTGATTGCTGTGCCATAATTTAGTTCTCCTTTACTTCTTCTTTTTTAGGTGATTTTAGATTTCTTCTCTTTTCTGCGTACTGGTGTGCAAACTTATCCTGGCGGAAAGTCAGGAAGCGGATAACACGTTCGTCGCGGCGGAAGTTGATTTCTAGTTTAGCGATAACAGCCGGATCAGCTTCAAACTCTAACATCGCATAAAAACCGGTGGATTTCTTCTGGATTGGATAAGCCAGTTTGCGAAGTCCCCAGTTTTCTTCATTTACTATTTTCGCCCCTTCATTGGTCAAAATAGTCTTGAATTTTTCTACCGCTTCCTTCATCTGTACATCAGACAAAACGGGAGTCAAAATGAAAACGGTTTCGTAATTGTTCATAAATTAAATAATTATAAATTAAACATGTCATTTTTGCAAATGAGGTGCAAAGATAGAGCTTTTTATTTATATAACAAATGCTAAAGCTTTAAAAAATCTTTGATAAGCGGACTTCTTATCTTACATTTGTATACAATATAAGAGGAACCGTCAATGGAAAATGAAGAAATACTCAGCTTGGATGGAGATCAGGATCTTATCTTCCCTATCATCAACGGAAAAGTGTCGATGGCTATTAACCGTATGATGTACCGCAACCTTCGTAAAGAAGGTCTCGATATTACTCCCGAACAATGGACGGTATTAGCTTTCCTTTGGCGCGAAGATGGCGTTACCCAACAGACCTTATGTAATTCCACATTTAAAGATAAGCCCAGTATGACACGCCTGATCGATAATCTTGCTAAACAAAATCTTGTCTATCGTAATGCCTCCACTATAGACCGGCGCTCCAATTATATATTCCTCACGGATCTTGGTAAATCAATAAAAGACAAGGCCAATAAAGCAGTATATCAGACCATGGATGCTGCTCTGGCAGGAATTGACGAAGATGGGCTTAAGCAGGTGCGTTTCCTGTTGGCGGCTGTTTTCGGCAATATACGCGAGGCCTTGGAGGATTCTAATCGCTATTAGATCCTGATAAATACCTAATTAGCTTGTCCCGTAATGTCCCGGATACAGGGTATTCGAACTTTCTTGCGAAAAACGCCTCTGAACGGATAATGTCCTCAAAATCCCTTTCGTCCAGATTGGCAGGATATACTCCGTCCCTGTTTTCCCATAACATGTATCTCAGGTTCTTTTTTGCAACCTTTTCTTTGAATGGAGAATTCATCAATATGGAATGTAAAAAGATTTCTTCGGCACAAAATGTATATTTATAAGTTTCGAGAACATTCGGATGCTTATCGATAAAGCTGAGGTAGTATTCAACTGCCGGAAGTGTAAGAGTCCAATAGGTTGAACCTCCATAGAGACTGTTTAATTCGGATGGTAATTCCCTCTTATATCCTACAATCTTTTGCATCTGTACAAATGCTTTGATAAACAAACGTTGCCAGCTTTTAGCATTGAAAATCTCATATGGATTGTAATATATAACCCTGTTAAGTCCTCCTTCTATCCAGGTTTTAATAGGTAGTGGCCTGGCCGAAAGATACTCTGTTCCATGATTCTCTTTCAGATAACCGGATATCTGTTGCGGCGACTTTACAGGAAAATCCTGTCCTGTGATCAGGTGGACATAATCTATGTCTTTGTCTTTCGCGCATTCCTTCGATAAAAGGAGGATTGCTTTGAGGTGGTCGACGCTGCCCCAGTTGACTCTGTATTCCCGCGATACGAGCTTAACGGCAGGCTTCGATTCCAGTATCTTAATATCAGAATCGGTAATCCGGCTTTTCTTATCTATATGGATATAGAATGAATAGTCTTCATCGAAGAAGTCTACCAGTTCGTTTAATTGCTGTGGATTCTTATATGCTGTTACCAGTATGGCGTGCTTCATTTCTTTAGTCTTTAATAATCAAATCCATATAGATTGGTAGATGGTCGCTGTACCCGCCCGGATATTTAAATCCTGAGTAAGTACGCAATGGTTTCTGTCCGCCACCTCCGGACTTTGTATTATCATCGTGCAAGAGGAACGATGCAGAGTAAATATGTGCATCTTTATCTTTTATCGAAATTTTACAAGAGGGTTTCAACAGGTTTCCACTTATAATAAATTGATCTATAAAGTTCCACTTTCCCTTATATTTATAGGAACCTGCATTTTTCTCGCCCAGACGATGATAAAACATATTGTATAAGTTTTTGTCCGTAACCGGGGATTTGATGCTATGCGCACCAAGACTTTCGGATAGGCTTATATCATTCGGATAGTCGTTGAAATCACCCATAATAATTATATTCGCTTTCTTCCGTATACGGAAAAGGCTGTCTGCTTTCAGTCTCAAGAGTTCTGCACACCGGATACGGTCGGGTCTTGTCCTTTTGATCCCCTCACGCCGTGAAGGGAAGTGGCAAACAAATATATCTAATATCTCATCGTTAATGACTTTCCCTGTAACATGGAGTATATCCCGCGTTGTTTTCGATGGGTCTGATTCCAGTGTAGGGGTATAAGACCTTTTACTTATTATCTTTATCTGGTCCCGCTGATAGAGTAGGGCAGTATTCGACCCTCTGTTATCTTTGGAGTTGGTGATTATATATTCATACTTATGTTTCCTTAATCCGGCTCTTCTGGTAAGGTCGAACAGTACAGAATCATTTTCTACTTCGCATATACCGACTAATGCAGGAGGGTATCTATCGTCACCAACAGATGATATTACCGTGCTTATATCGTTCAGTTTCTTCCAATACCGATAGCTTGTCCAGTGCAATTGACCGCTTGGAGTAAGGTCGTCATCGTTTGTCTCCGGGTTGTCTTTTATGTCGTACATGTTCTCTACATTGTAGAACATGATACGGAAATTTTCCTGTGCATTCACTTGCATACTGATTATCAGTAGCAATATAATGCCCTGTAATATCCTCCAACGTTTACTTAACCCGCTCATAACAACCAATATCGGGGGAATCCTGACGGGATTTACCCCGCAAATCAAAAGGTAATCCTTTTGAGTATGTTTTATCAGCTTTATCTATGGCCGGAGATGATTCCTGTAACTCAAAGTTGTATGAATAGATACCTTCCGTATTTAAGTCTTTGAATAGAGGGTCTTTATTCCATATTATATTTTCAAAGTGCGAGTCTGAAATCTCCGTACCTTTTATCAGGCAGTTTATGAACTGATGATTGTAGACTGCGTCAGCGTTTCTATTCATTAAGAATTCTCTGTTCAATGAACCGTAAATGATAGAGTTCATAAAGTCACATTGAGCTAGCGGTGTCTCTTTACTATTGCTTATTACCAGACTTTCCACGGTCCTTGCCGACCATCTGAAATAATTGGCGATAGTACAATGCAGGAATGAATATTTTCCTCCATTGAGATTCAATGCAGCTCCTTTCGAGTTGACAAACAGGCAGTTCCCCCCGTCAATATTACTGTTTGTAGCTGATACCCCATATTCCAATGTGTTTTGTACAACTGCATTCAATAAGGTCGCTTTTTTATATTGTATATCTGATGCATGGAATGTTATACCTTTTGTGGCATTCCGTATATTTATATTTTCAAGTTGGTTGTTGTAACTTTCGGGATAAAAATATACCCCATCCCATTGTCCCGGAACGTTGTCGTAAGGTATATCTGCTTCAATTTTATCAAAGCGGTCTCCTCTGAAAATAACAGGCTTTTCTATTATCCCGTTAGCTATGAGTGTCCCGTGTATCCGGATAGAAGCATTATTCCTGAAAAAGACTTTGGTGCCTTCAGCCATTGTCGCCGTAACCCCTTTATCGATCACGATGGAGTCATATACAAGGAGCGGCTTCTTGCCTGCAATTACAGAGTCTTGGGTAATCCGTCCGCCTTTCCATATATAGACATCCTGTCCTACAGCTTCCAGTTGCAGATATTGGATATTTCCGTTTGTTTCGAATCTGATAGAATCGCGTATCAACAGCGGATTTTCATTATCCGTAGGATTCACAGTAACTTCTATGAATCCAAAAAGACTGTCTTTTTTCAGTATTTCTACATTTGAGAGCTTCGTTCCTTTTTCTCCGTCGATATTCATTCTGAATCCGCTTTTTGCCGGGTTCATCAATTCTACCGAGCCTATCACGAGTGATTTGCTGTTCTTATTATATATTTTAAACTGGCGAGTCGCAGAACCGATAGTCGTAAATACGGTATCGAAACTGATTGTATCGCTCGAGAATGAGAGGTCCAGGCTCTTGTCGTCCGAAAAATCATCTCCATCTTTACAGCAGCTGAATATCGAAAGGAAAACGGAGAATAGAATAATCCCCCTTGCCAGCCTTTTCATAGGAAACAACAGATAAAGCAGTTTCTTTAATTTGCAATTAGTTCCCGTTATTTTATAACTCATAATTAATGATTCGTGTACTCTGTCATTTTTATCTCGCCATACCAAATTTCAGATAAATGTAAAAGATATATTTTATCGGCCGGCTTCATTTAAAACTCCGGTTTTCTTTTTCAAATATTTCAATACGCAATAAGAGATTATACTTATCAGGCACGTTATAATGAGAAAGTAATTATAGGCATTCTGATGTTCCACCCATTCTCCGGACAAATCGAAAGCACAGAATATCAGAAACAAGGCGAGCAACCCGTTCTTCTCTTTTTTCAATACTTTTTTCCAGCTAAACGATAATGACGGTTTTATAAACAGCCCGAAGTCCGGTAAAAAAGCTGGAGTCTTGTTTGCCCATTCACTGTAAACTGTTCCGAATTTCCTGCTTAGGAATTGTTCTTCCGCAAACATGATTCTTTCGTAGTAAACCCAGTATAGAAGGCAAAAGGCAATAATAAACCACAGGTTGCCGGTCAGCAGGCATACTCCTAACCACATTAAAAAATTTCCCAGATAAAGCGGATGCCTTACAACAGAATACACGCCGGTGGTATTGAGTGTATCCGCAACTTGCCCGTTGGCAGTGTTCCTGCCCGACGTATTTTCCGGTGTATATCCTACGGTATAAATACGGATACCTAACCCTAACAGGCTTATAACCAGGCATACCACCTCATAATATGCTTCGTAAAGAGTTCCTTCGAGTATAAATGTCTCAGGGTATATTTCCGTCTGCAAATATAAATATGCGCCTATAAACAGGATGATAATGGGTAATATACCCCTATAGCGGAAAAGCCAATTTCCTTGCCGCTCAAATTCTTCTTTCAATGCCATATCGCTTTTCTATTGATGTAATTAAACATATAATCATAACTTTACTACCAAATTAGCACTATTGTCCCGGCGAGGATCAATGTTCCGCCGGCAATAGTTTTTATATCTATTGGTTCTTTCAGGAAAATAAATGCCAGCACCATTACAAAAACAATGCTCAATTTATCAATCGGCGCAACTTTCGATACATCGCCTGTCTCCAGAGCCTTAAAATAAAATATCCATGAAAGTCCTGTGGCTAATCCCGACAAAATCAAAAAAACAAGGTTGACTTTACTTAATTCCTTTGCATCTTTCAGATGACCGCTGAAAAAGACGATACCCCAAGCTAAGAAGAGTACAACTGATGTCCGGATAGCAGTAGCCAGATTTCCATTGATATCTTTCACTCCAACTTTGGCTAAAACGGCTGTGAGCGCAGCAAATATGGCTGATAAAAGAGCATAGTATTTCCACATATTCTTCTTCCCTATATATGTTCGCCGAACCGGAAAGTAAATTCGGTGGATATTATTTTTACAACCATTATAACGGATTTCATGAGGTCCTTATTATTCCACTATCAACCTATTTTCATTTTTATGCGAGACATTTCCTTTTATCAAAGCCACCGGGTGGTTTGTGATTCAACTGCAAACGCCATCTATAGAACAGGATTGCCCGCTTATGATTTCTCCTTTTTCGCTGGATACACCGTTTTGTTCCCATTCGGCATATGCTTTCGTCAATACCTCCAGATAATCTTCAACAGGAATGGAACCCTGCACTATTTGCTTGTTGTTGAATACATAGAAAGGGATATATTCAAGATTAAGTTCGTTTTCACTATATTCGATATCCTCTTTTATCTTGTCCATATATTTATCGCTGTCCAGCATTTCTACAATGGATTTCTCTGTCAGTCCTATTTGTGTCCCCAATTTCACCAGAATGCTGTTGTCGCTTATGTCTGCACCTTTCACAAAATACGCATCGAAGAGTACCTCTTCGGCTTCGGTTGCCAGTCCCGATTCATTTGCCAGCTTCACCAGACGGAGGGCATCGGACGTATTAGCCACGATAAGATTGTCGTAATCATAATTTAATCCGACTTCCTTTGCCAGTTTAGCCGTATTTACCATTGTTTCATGAGCCTCATTTACACTCATCTGATACTTGGCCGCGAAATATCCATAGATTTTCGACTCCAGAGTTTCTTTAGGGAGTTCGGGGTCTAATTCATAACTATGCCAGACAAGTTCTACGTTGTCTCTATGAGGAAACAGGTTTAAGGCCATTTCTAATTTTCGCTTTCCTATGTAACAATACGGGCAGGCTATATCTGACCATATATCTATTTTCATTTTGTTCATTATTGACGTTTTTTTATATTGTTGATAACTAGTTTTGTAAGTTTTAAAAGGTAACAAAAGTAACAAAGAAAACAATTAAGAATTAATAATTAATAATACCCTTGTCATGCTGAGCAGAGCGAAGCATCTCGTCAGTTAGTAGTTAACAACTTGTATCTCGTTTACTTGTAACTGCCCGCAGGGCGTAGTAACTCGTAACTGTTAAAAGGTAACAAAGGTAACACTTTTTTCAGTGAACAGTCATCAGTTAACAACTTGTATCCCGTGTCTTGTCTACTCGTATCTCATATAACTTAAAACTTACTACTTGTTAAAAGGTAACAAAGGTAACAGTTTTTTGTTTTTTATTTATTACTTTTTATCATTTCAAAGAGCTGCAAAACAATGCTTTATTGTATAGATAAATATATTTGTTATATTTAAAAAGTAACAAGGTTCTGGTAATACAAAGATACTATTAACCTATAATATATTTGTTTTTTGGCAGATATGAAATTACTTTTATAATAATATAAGATGCCAGAAACGTGCATATGGTAAGTAGGGGAATTTTTATCGCGGCTGATGCAAAAACATCGTTAAAAGCCCAGAAAAAGAAATTTAATACTATTATATGTACTAGGTATATCCCGTAGCTCAAGACGGAGATACTGGTTATCACTTTTTTTAGAATAGTATCTTTTCTGTATTTGATATTCTTTATAACTAAAAATAGTCCTAAAGCCATCATTGCCACATTGATGGTCCCATAGTTCCACGACAATTCCAGATCAGATACTAATTCTTGTGTATTGAGCCTGTTGGCAAAAAGTGAATAGGTAACGATGTATCCAATTATAATTAAGGAGAATCCTATTGGCAGGTCCAATTTACTCTTTGCTATACAGAATTTTTTGAGATAGAAACCCAGTATGGCGAATCCGAGAAATCCGGTAAAGTAATATAGCAGGGATGTCGGATTCCAGTAACATTCTCCCAATACCTCGGGGAATACCTGATGTATATAAGGGAGGAGTAATGTAGCTGCCCATATAATGAGGTAAAAATGCAGGCTGCTGCGCGATGCGCTATTCAGCCAGGGAGATATAATAGGGAAGAATAGGTATAATCCGATCAGCATATAGATGTACCAAAGATGTCCGACTTCCACTCCATAGTTAACCGGGATTTTAGCTATATTGGTAAACATGCCTTCTATATCGGTCTTGCCCATAGTGAAAGCATAAAGTGCATATAGTACACACCATACGATAAACGGAATTAATACACGTGTGAAACGTTTCTTGAAGAACACATTCATTTGTTCCTTGACAGGCAGGACAAAATAGCCTGTAATCATTATAAACAAGGGTACTGCTGTTCTGAACAATGAATTGTAGATGTTGACCCAAAATGCATCATCTCCACTTACGATGGTTCCTCCGTCTCCGATATAGTAAAATTCACCGGCGTGTACCTGTATTACCATATAGCAGGCTAATACTCTGAGCAAATCGAGACTGAATACTCTTTCTCCTTTCATTTTTTTGTCTTAATTAGTGTTTTATATTGGTATTTTCTGTTTTTGTTTTAATCTTCGATTGTTTTCTGCTACGCGCAATCGAAGATTGCTTGTGTCCCTTTTGCCCAAAGCCGCAAAAGGAACCAAAAACGCTTTAGCGCCCTGCTTCAAAGGCCGACCCGTTAGCAGAAGAGACGACTAAACGAAAAAACTCGCTCCAAGGTTTGTATAATCCGTATACTCGGATAAGCTCAAACACGTTTTCGTTTTTTAGCCTTTCTCTCCTGACGGGTACCCGAGGAACGAAGCGCTAGCCTTTTGGTTCGTTTTGGGCAATGCCAAAATGAACATTCTGACGAAACGAAGTGTAGTCGAAATTAATCGAATATTAAAATATATCAACACATCCTTTTATGAAAAATGCCGTGCCAATAAGCATATTACTATCGGCACGGCAAATTCCTTTATTTCAGGTATTATATATCAAAATAATGTACCTGATATTATTTAGCAGGAATGTTCTTCAATATTTCCAGTAAGAAAACCCACCATTTTTCAACAGAAGGGATTTCAACCTGTTCTTCCGGCGAATGGGCATTACGGATTGTAGGTCCACATGAGATCATGTCCAGATGCGGATATTTTTCGAGGAAAAGTCCGCATTCGAGACCGGCATGGATCGCCATTATTTCCGGCTCTTTGTCAAATAACTTCTTGTAAGCATCTTTAGCTACACCCAATACTTTAGAATCCGGATTAGGTCTCCACCCCGGATATCCGGCCGAGTGTACCACATCAGCTTTCGCAAGAGTGAATACAGCATTGACTATATCTCCTGCATCATCTTTCAGTGAATTTGTAGAACTTCTCTGGCTTGTAGTTATCAGGATCGTATTTCCCTCTTTCATTTTCACGGAAGCCAGATTTGTGGATGTTTCCACCAATCCCGGTATTTCGAAACTCATGCCCAGTACACCATGAGGGCAGGCGTATAGTGCGTTCAGCAGATTGTTAGTTGTATCTTTGTCTATAATAAACGATGGAGCATCAGTCGATTCCACTGTCATTTTCAGATTTGGGTCTATGCTTTTCAACTCAGCTTCGATTTCCGGAGCCAGTGTATTCAATGCCACTATTACCTCTTCCTTTTTATTATAAGGTACTCCTGCTATAGCATATGCTTCGCGGGCAATAGCATTATGCAGGTTTCCTCCATTAAATTCAGCAAGGGAAAGATCGTATTTTTTGCTGAGTTCCCATAGATAGCGGTTAAGTATCTTATTTGCATTACCCAGGCCTTTGTGGATTTCCGATCCGGAATGCCCTCCGTTCAATCCTTTTACCTGAGCCTTAAACCAGAAATAGTTTGCAGGAATGTTTTCCGGTTTGTATGTAAATGTAGCAGTAGTTATCTTACCTCCTGCGCATCCTATATATACTTCACCTTCTTCTTCTGTGTCCAGATTGATAAGAATATCTCCATTCAGGAAATCTTTACTTAATGCATAAGCGCCTGTCAGACCTGTTTCTTCATCCACTGTGAACAGGCATTCCAGTTTACCGTGTTCTATTGTATCCGATGAAAGTATAGCAAGGGCTGCTGCTACTCCGATGCCGTTATCTGCACCCAGAGTTGTTCCTTTGGCCTTTAACCAGTTGCCTTCTACAACTGTCTCTATCGGGTCATTGTCAAAATCATGGACAGTACCGCTGTTTTTCTCACATACCATATCTACATGTCCCTGAAGTATCACGGTCGGAAGATTTTCTTTGCCTTTAGTCGCAGGCTTGGTTATAAGCACATTTCCGGCATCATCTTTTTTAACCTCCAGATTATGCTTTTTTGCAAAATCGAGCAGATAAGCTATTATTTTACCTTCTTTTTTCGATGGCCGCGGGATCTGGCTTATTTCATAAAAATAGTTCCATACTGCGCTCGGCTTTAAATCTTTTATTGTCATATTCAGTTAAATTTTTTAGTAGATGACCACTCTAATTAGTAATAACATCTAAAATTAGATAGATAACCTATAAAAAGCAATTTTTTTACATCTTTTAAAGGTTTCAATATAGCGTTGTTTTAACATAAAGATATATCTTTGCCAAGTCGTTCTCAAAAATGGGTATGGAAATGAGACTCGTACTGACGGATTTTCTGTATTTAAAAAAGGATTAACTAATGCATTTAAATAAATGAAGAATATCTCTTATGTTATTAACGGTGTACTTGCAGTTGCAATAATCGTATTGTTTATTTTATTTTTTACCTCTAATAAGAAAAGCACGGAAGGTGGATCTGCATCCCTGAAATTTGCAGAAGGTGATTCTACAGGCGTTTTACCTATAGCTTATGTCAATGTTGACTCCTTACTTATCAATTACAATTACGCCAAAGATGCAAATGATGTATTGATGAAAGAGTATAACAGTTCCAATGCAACATTGAATAACAAACAACGCCAATTTGAAAATGAAGTAGCTGATTTCCGTAAGAAAATCGATAACAATGTATTTCTAAGTCAGGAACGTGCTCAGCAAGAACAAGTCCGTATACAGAAGATGGAGGCTGACCTTCATGCTACAGCAGAACGGTTGAGAGAAGATTATATGAAAAAACAGGCTAAAGTAAATGCGGAGATAACCGATTCGGTTCGTGTTTGCCTGAAAGATTATAATAAAAAAGCTAATTATCAGGTGATCTTTAGTAATACAGGATTAGATAATATTCTGTTGGCGAAGGATTCATATGATATTACGAAAGATGTGATACAGCTACTCAATAGCCGTTACAAACCCGAAGCCGCTAAATAGAAGAATTAAAAATATAGAAATAGGATAATTGCCAATTGGTATTATCCTATTTTTTTATACCTTCTCAGCTCTTAAAATTAAATTTATTGATATTATGGATTTATATGGAATTGTGGGGAACCCTTTAGCTCAGTCCTTTTCTCCCCGGTTTTTTACAGAGAAATTTTCGAAGGAGAGTATTGATGCAGAATATGTGAAATTTGAAATTCCTGAGATTTCTTTATTTCCGGATATTGTAAGTTCGCATCCGAATCTCAGAGGATTGAATGTTACTATTCCCTATAAGGAAAAGGTGATTCAATACTTAGACGATCTGGATCCTCAGACCAGAGAACTCGGAGCGGTAAATGTAATAAAAGTAGTAAGAAGCGGATCGAAGGTTAAACTGATAGGATATAATTCAGATATTGTAGGTTTCCGGAATTCTATTGCTCCACTTATCAATAAAGATATTCATAAGAAAGCTTTGATTTTGGGAACTGGAGGAGCATCCAAAGCGGTAGCCGGAGGGTTGAAGAATCTCGGTTTGGATTTTACTTACGTTTCCCGTACACCCAAAGCAGGACAATTACAATATCAGGATTTGGATAAAGATATATTTAGTGAATATACGGTAATTGTGAATGCGTCGCCACTGGGTACATTCCCTAATGTAGATGAAGCGCCGGATATCCCCTATCAGTATCTGACCCGGGATTGCTTGTTGTATGATCTGGTTTATAATCCGGCCGAAACAAGGTTTCTGAGGTTGGGAAAAGAAAGAGGTGCTAAGGTGAAAAATGGTGCAGAAATGCTTGAATTGCAGGCTTTGGCAGCCTGGGATATATGGAATAGATAAATTTTTATTATCAATTCTGTGAAATTGAAAGAAAACAATTAAATTTGGATCAAAATATAATAATGAAAACAATAAATTTATCGGAACAAAACACTGTATTGAATCGTTTTGTCAGTGAACTGCGCGATGTGGAAATCCAAAAAGACAGCATGCGCTTCAGGCGTAATATAGAAAGGATAGGGGAAATTATGGCTTATGAGATAAGTAAGACGTTGAATTATTTCCCTTTAGAAACTGTGACTCCACTAGGTACTTCGGTAACAAACGTTCCCTCCGACCCTATTGTAATAGGTACTATTCTGCGTGCCGGACTGGTATATCATCATGGCTTTCTGAATTGTTTCGATCAGGCAGAGAACGCATTTGTTTCAGCATATAGGAAGTATCGTGAAAACCATCAGAGCTTTCATGTGCATATCGAATATATAGCATCCCCCCGAATTGAGGATAAGATACTGATCCTTACAGATCCGATGTTAGCGACAGGTGGAAGTATGGATTTGTCATATCAGGCATTGCTGACAAAAGGCCAACCGAAACATATTCATATTGCAACTATTATTGCAAGTCGGCAAGCGATAGATTATTGCGAGCAAAACTTCCCTAAAGACAGGACTACTATCTGGGCAGCGGCAATAGATCCGGAGCTGAATGAATATGCCTATATTATTCCGGGACTGGGAGATGCCGGAGATTTAGCATATGGAGAAAAAGAGTAAAAAAAGATAACGCTAAAATAAGGAAAGTCCGGAACTCCCGGACTTTCCTGTTTCCTGTAATATGATGAGTTTAGTTGTTTCTTTTGGAATAAAGCCATGCCGTTTCAAATTTCGGGTTCTCTTTCCTGAAAGAGTCAAGAAATGATTCGGCCTGTGTCTTATCCTCAAACGAAGATATATATATTCTGTATCTGTCGCTTCCTTCTATAATGTCTGCATCATTAAATCCATTTTTCTTAATTTTAGAAAGCAGATTGTTCGCTCTATCCATTGTGTCTTCTCCTCCGACAATAATATAATAGATACGTCCGGATTTGGGCTTGACCAGGCTATTTTCAGCTGTGTTGGTGATTTGCCCGTTTTCGGTCTTGTTGTCCAGATCTTTAACAATTTCGCTATTACGTTGTGATAACGAGCTTGTAATTGCAGATATAAAATCAGCTTTTTGAGAGGTTCTGTTATTGCTGTCTTTAATGTTGATGGGGGTGATGAAAAGTGCAATCGCGGCTACACCGGCAGCGACGGCACCAATTGTATATTTTATGGACAGATTTCTTTTATCTCTTACAATGATTTTATCTATTTCGGCCAATTGTTTTATGCTGGTAGGGTATAATCCAAATAAACCGGGATGTATAATCGATCTGTTCTGTGCGAAAAGAATATTTCCTTCAGCATCAGTTGTAAATGAACCAAGGTTGCCAAATGAAACAGTTTTGCCATCTTTCAGATTCGTTTTAATTACTGTCACAAATTCTTTTATCTTTTTGCATGCAGCGTTATAGGATATCTTCTCGTCTTTGGCTATATATGATGCAATAATTCCATCATTATGATTCAGTTCCGGATTGAAAACAATACTGTGTTTAGGTGATTTGATTTCGCCGTTGGATAAGAATGCTGCCGGTTCCATGTTTAATATGAAGCCTCCGAAATCGGGTATAATAACACAATTGTGTATAGGAAGTGAAAATTCTAAGTATTTAAATATTGTTTTTTCCATAATGCAAATATAAGCATAAGCTGAATAATTTTGTAGTAAAAAAAGGATTTTATTTTTCAATTGATGCATTGTGGTCACGCTCAAGATGTAAAAGGTTTTGCTCGTGTTTTATGGTGTATGATAGGGACTGTAGAAAAGACTATTCATAAAAAAGTGTAGTTTGATATAAAAGCATTAATTTTGTACAAAAAAGAAATGTGGATTATGGATACTGAAAGTATAATTAAGAACCAGATAGAGAAGTCGATTTCTGTGAAAGAAGCAATATTGACTGATGTTGCTTTGTTGAAGAATATTCAGGATGCAGCGGAAATGGTTACAGAGGCTTATCGGAAGGGATTTAAGACCTTGCTGGCCGGTAATGGTGGGAGTGCAGCCGACGCTCAGCATATTGCTGGAGAATTTGTTAGTCGATTTTATTTTGACCGGCCTGGTATTCCGTCTATTGCGTTGTCTACAGATACGTCTATTCTGACAGCTATAGGTAACGATTATGGTTTTGACCGGCTGTTTGAACGTCAGGTTCAAGCTCATGGCCAGGCTGGAGATGTTTTTATAGGGATCACTACTTCCGGTAATTCCGAGAATATACATAGAGCTCTGATTGCATGCAAGGATAAAGGAGTTAAGACGATTGTCTTTACAGGAAAAGGAGGAGGCCGTGTTGCGGATATTTGTGATATATCCATAAAAGTTCCATCTGATGAGACTCCACGTATACAAGAATCTCATATCCTTATCGGGCATACAATATGCTGTATTGTGGAGGAAGAATTATTCGGATATTTGAATAAAGAATAACTGTTTTATCATTACATTGCATTTTATGATGGTTAGATAAAAGACAAAATGTTTGTTGATAATACGCTTGTTTTCAGCTAAAAAATGTCTACATTTGTAGCGCTAAAAAAAGAAGGAGAATAGTACGGCTGATGTGACCGTTGCAACTATTTGATTTTATGAGCTATGTGTTTATTTAATGAAGATAAAATACCTCTGTGGTTTTTCGGCAGAGAATACCTTATACAAAATAAAAGAAACAGCAATAAGTTATATTACTCAATTAGAGAATCATAAATTCCCGGAAAAATTAACTCAAATATATGAAAAGACTTATTCTTTATTTATTTACTTTTTTAATTTCGATTTGTTCCCTTTTTGCTCAAATGTCAGATGATCAGGTGATCAGCTATGTCAAGTCTGAAATGGATAAGGGGACATCTCAGCAATCAATAGCTGCCGAGTTGTTAAAAAGAGGTGTGACGCAAGGACAGGTGGAGAGGATAAAAGATCAGCAAAATCAACAACGGCAGGTGGTCTCTCCTGGGGTTATTAATGATGATTCAAAATTGCGGACTGACGTGTTGGATGAAACAATGGCCAACCAGCCAACAGTAGAAAATAAACAGAGAATATTTGGAAAAGATATATTTAATAAGAAAAATTTATCTTTTACCCCGAATGTTAATATTCCTACCCCCGAAGATTATAAACTCGGACCTGGAGACGAGGTCGTGATTGATATTTGGGGGGCATCACAAGCATCTGTGCGACAGACTATATCTCCGGAAGGAAGTATCAGGGTTGATCGACTGGGACCTGTTTATTTAAGTGGAATGACAATTAAGGAAGCGAACGATTATGTTCAACAGAAATTTTCCGGTCTTTATTCTGGAATAGGTGATTATGAGGGTGCTTCACAAATAAAACTTACTTTAGGGCAGATAAGAACTATTCAAATAAATATAATGGGTGAGGTGTCGGTTCCAGGCACTTATTCCATGTCTTCATTATCTTCAGTCTTTCATGCATTATATAATGCAGGAGGTATAAATGAAATAGGATCACTAAGAATGATTCAATTGTATCGTAAAGGAAAATTAATTAAAACGGTGGATATTTATAAATATTTATTGGACGGCGATTCAAGTGGAGATATACGATTAAATGATGGAGATATTATTATTGTCCCACCATATATATCATTGGTTGAAATAACAGGGAAAGTAAAGCGCCCGATGTTTTATGAGATGACTTCTCAGGAAACTTTAGCCGATTTAATTAAGTATTCTGGCGGCTTTGTAGGTGATGCATACCGGAATGAGGCTGGATTAGTGAGGAAAACTGGAGGTTACGATAAGGTGTTTACATTAGCATCTGATAACTTTAAAAACTTTATTCTTGACGATGGAGACCAGATTACAATTCATGCTGGGTTAAATCTATATGAAAACAGAGTAGAGGTTCAGGGTGCTGTTTATCGGTCAGGCTACTATGAGATCGGAAAAGATATAAAGACAGTCAAGGATTTGATAGAAAAAGCAGGTGGACTGAAAGATGATGCATTTTTAAGCAGGGCTATATTGACAAGAGAAAAGGCTGATTTAACAATAGAGAATTTATCAATTAACTTAAGTTCGCTTCTTAAAGGTACCGTCAGCGATATAGTATTGAGAAAAAATGATGTCTTATTTGTTGCCACAAATGCTGTTGTTATGGACTTAGGTAACTTTGCTATATATGGAAATGTGGCAAATCCTGGTTCATATAAATATGCAGATAATACAACAATTGAAGATCTTATAATCCGAGCTGGAGGATTATTAGGATCAGCATCTACCGCTAAGGTTGATGTTGCCCGAAGAATAGTAGACCCCATGAGTACGGAAAGTCAATCTGTGATTGCAGAAACATTTACTTTTAGTATAAAAGATGGTTTAATTGTGGATGGAGTCTCTAATTTTGCATTGATGCCATATGATCAAGTGTATGTGCGTAGAAGTCCGGGATATATTGAACAACGTAATATTGAACTTCAGGGAGAGGTTTTGTTCCCTGGAACTTATGCCCTTAAAGAGAAAACAGAGCGGATCTCTGATATAATTGCTCGGGCAGGAAATTTAACACCACATGCATATTCTCAAGGAGCAAAATTGGTAAGAGAAAAATCACAAGCAGAAATAGCAAGTCAGAAAAAATCTATTAGGATGATATCTGAAAGTGGATCAACAGATTCTATATCTTCGGAATTGATGGATGTGGAGAAATACTATTCAATAGGGATAGAATTGGATATGGCTCTTAAGTATCCTAGATCGGAATTTGATTTGGTTTTAAAACCCGGAGACAGGCTAATGATTCCGGAGTATGATAATACAGTGAAAATTAATGGAGCCGTAATGTACCCGAATACTATACTTTACAAAAAAGGAGAAAAGGTTTCATATTATATTGATCAGGCCGGAGGCTATAATGATGTGGCTCAGAAGAAGAGAGCATACATTGTTTATATGAATGGAACAGTTGCAAAGGTTAAAGGTTCAAGTAAAGATGCTATTCAACCTGGTTGTGAAATAGTAGTCCCAACCAAAGAGCAAAAACAAAAAATGACATTGGCAGAAACTATTAGTATTGGTACAAGTATAACTTCGATGGCGTCGGTTGTGGCTTTATTGATTAATGCATTGACTAAATAAAGCTATGGAAGAGAAAAAAAATAATATTACTGAAGACAAAGAGATCGACTTATTGGAATTAGCTAGTAAGTTATGGAAGAATAAAAAATTTATACTTAAGATGTTAAGTGTAGGTGTAATCCTTGGATTAATTGTAGCACTCAGTAAGCCTAAAGAATTTACAACAACTGTATTATTGCTTCCGGCTTCAAATGAAGCTTCTGGTGGAAAGATGGGATCTTTGGCTGCTTTGGCGGGAATTGATTTGAATGGAACTACAGATGTTATATCAACAGATATTTATCCAAATATTATTCAATCTACACCTTTTATACAAGGATTATATAATATTAATGTAAAAGATTTAGACGAAGGAGTCAACACTACCTTGTATGATTATATTGAGAATCATCAGCAAACAGCATGGTGGAGTTATATTTTAGGTTTACCTTCTTTTTTATCAGGTATGTTCTCTTCATCTGATAGTAATCCGTCAGACTCTATTGGTGTTAATAATCAGACTTTTATTTCTAAAGACGAAATAGTCGTTATTGGTAGTCTAAGAGATCGATTAGAAATAAAATCAGATAAGAATACAAGTCTAACGTCTATTTCTGTCACAATGCAAAGTTCTCAAATATCAGCATTTGTTGCTGACACTTTAACATCTTATATGCAAGGATATATTATTGATTATCGAACTCAGAAAGCTCGGAAAGATTTAATATATGCAGAGAAGCTTTATAAAGAATCAAAAGAGAATTATTATCAAGCACAAAAGAATTTAGCAGTCTTTATTGATGGGAATATGAATGTTGTCTCAGCCAGATTCAAAACAACCCAAGAACAGTTACAAAATGAAGCAAATCTAGCATATTCGCTCTACAATCAGATGGCTCAACAACTCCAAATGGCAAAAGTTAAAGTACAAGACAAAACTCCAGTTTTTACTATTATACAGCCTGTTGTACAGCCGATAGAACCTTCAGGGTTATCGAAGAAAATGGTACTGGCAATTTTTGTGTTTTTAGCATTCTCATGTGCTGTTTTATGGATACTGAAAGATGATTTATTTGATTTTGCTAAAAAATGAAATGAATTTGATCCTTTGAATTACTAAATTCTCCCTACATCTGTATAAAATATATAGAATGGAGATTGATAATAGTAGAAGATAAAAATATTATATTAGTTGTAGTAAAGAGAAAAATACTTTTAATATGGGGAATGCTGCGCAGAAAGTTGTATTTAATACAACTATTTTATATGGGAAGATGTTTGTGACAGCAGGCATAACTTTTTATACAACACGTGTAGTTTTAGACATATTGGGAGATATAGATTATGGTATATATACGCTAATTGCAGGCGTTATAGCTATGCTTTCATTTTTAAATGCAGCGATGACTGTTTCAACACAACGATATTTATCATATCATCAAGGAACGAATAACTTATTGATGCAGAAAAAAGTATTTTCTAATAGCTGGATACTTCATATTGTAATTGGTTTGATTATAGTGTTGTTATTAGAAATTATCTGTCCCTTTTTGTTTGATTCAGTATTAAATATTCCAAGCCAAAGATTAGATGTAGCTAAGATTATTTACCATATGATGGTAATATCGGTTTTCTTTACAATAATTTCAGTTCCGTTTACAGCATCCTTAAACGCTCATGAGAATATGCTTTGGATTGCAGTGGTGAATATAATTGAAGTCTTATTGAAATTGGGAGTGGCGGTTTCCCTAATTTTTATTTCAGACTCTGATAAGCTAGTCATATTTGGAGTTTTAACAGCGTTTATCAGTCTAATATCTTTCTTAATATATTCTTTTTATTGTTTGAAAAAATATGACGAGTGTGATATTCGTCACTATTGTTATGATAAGCCGTTAATGAAAGAATTAACGGGATATGCAGGTTGGAATCTATTTGGAGTATTATGTGGTATGGGGAGAAATCAAGGATTGGCAGTTTTATTGAATCTTTTCTTTGGAACGGTGATTAATGCTGCATATGGGATAGCTAATCAATTGGCTGGACAAATTAATTTTTTCTCAGCGACAATGCTTCGTGCTATTAATCCTCAAATAATGAAGAGTGAAGGACAAAATGATAGGAAACGAATGTTAAAACTATCCATGTCTGCATGTAAATATGGTTTTTTCTTATTGGCAATATTAGCCATCCCTGCAATATTTGAAATGCCGGCTATACTTGGTATTTGGTTGAAGAAAGTACCTGATCATACTGTTGCTTTTTGCTCATTAATGCTGATTGGTACTTTAGTAAAACAATGGACAATCGGGTTGCAATCAGCAGCGCAAGCTACAGGGAAGATTCGTGTTTATCAGGCAGTTGTAGGCTCTTTATTATTGTTAAATTTACCAATCGCATATATACTACTTAAATTGGATTATCCACCCTATTTTGTTCTAATAAGTTTTATCTGTGTTGAATCAATTGCCTGTTTCTTTAGAATATTTTTTCTTGAAAAATTAGCAGGATTATCCATAAAAGAATTCGTTGCAAAAGTCTTTCTTAAAACGATGCTTCCTGCTTTCTCATCTTTAGTTGTATGCTTTTTTATTACAGAATATGTTCATTGGGATTTTCGTTTTTTATTGACATTCTCTTTATCATGTTTTATATTTATAATTACCATTTATATTGCAGGATTGGAAGATGAAGAAAAAATAGCATTAAATGGTTTATTAAAGAAACTACGTAGCATTTTAAATATAAATAGAGAATAATACTTATACTAGCTTGTTGTCTGAATGCAGATCTTATTTAGCCAAATCTAGTACGAAATAGAATAAATAATAATGATATAATAAATAAGTAAATATATAAAATAATGAAAAAAATATATCAAAAATTGCGCGCTTATTATTTGATTATAACAGCATATTTGTATGACATAAGGAGATATATGAAATATTCTAACTCTCTGAATAAATTATCAAATGAAAATAAAGTAAAAGGATTGCTTACTATGACATATCATGTCATTGAAAAGGGCCTTACAATGCCTGAAACAAGATTAGGGTTTGGTGCGAAACCTCTAAATACGTTAATTGATTTATGCGAATTATATATACATCGAAATTATAACTGTAGTGAGATGGAATTTACTCATTCAATTATGATACTGAATGAATATGTAGATTTTCATCGGCAGCATAATTATAATTTGGAGCAGGTTTTATTAGATAAAATACAGTCTCTCTCTATTAAAGTAGACATATTCCAAAAATCAGAACAATTAATCTTTAGAAAATCCGATTTTATAAAATATAAACATGCCGATTTTAAACAGTTTTGTGAATCGAGATATACAGTAAGGAATTATTCGTCAAAAGATATTCCAATAGATATATTACAAGATTGCGTAAATCTTGCACAAAAATCACCATCAGCATGTAATCGGCAACCTAACAGAATTTACATTATAAAGAATAAAGAGATAATCAAACAAGCCCTATCTCTACAGAATGGTAATAGGGGATTTGGAGACTTGGCTAACGCTTTGGTTGTGTTTACCTCAGATGTTTCAGTATTTCAGAGTGCATTTGAAAGAAACGAATCGTATTTAAATTCAGGCATGTTTGCTATGACTTTTGCATATGCTCTTCATTATTATGAAATAGGTTCTTGTGCGTTAAATTGGAGTGTAAGTAAAGATCGTGATGGAAAGATGAGGAGGTTGTTGAATGTACCCGAACGGGAAGTTATAACCCTTGTTATGTCATGTGGTTACTTACCAGATGAATTTAACGTTGCAAAATCACCAAGATTTGACGGTTTGAATGTTACTAAACTAATAGTGTGAGAATGAAAAAAGTTGGACTTATAACTATACATAGAGCCATAAATTATGGAGCGTCTCTTCAGGCGTTTGCGCTAAAAACTGTAATTGAAAGAGAAGGATTCGATTGTGAGATAATAGATTTACTTAGGCCGGTTCATAAAGATTTTGTAGATACTCGTAGATTTAATCCTTTATATAGTAATGTTTCAGCAAATGAAAAAGTAACGATAATATACTTCAAACAATTATTGAAAAAAGTTTTATTTTTCTTTACTAAACAGAAAAAATTGTCAGAATTAAATAAAGTTCGGAATAGAATATTTAAAACTTTCGATGAACAAGAAATGAAGTTTTCGAAAAAAATTTATCATAATGGAGATGAACTATATAAAAACCCTCCTAAATATGATGTATATGTGACAGGGAGTGATCAAGTCTGGAATCCCAAGATGCCATTTCATCCAGAGCCTTATTTTTTAACTTTTACCAATCCTGATTCTAAACGAATATCCTATGCGCCTAGTTTTGGTATTTCAGAATTACCTTTGGATTTGGTTTCTAAGTATAATTTATGGATAAATTCAATAGATTTTTTATCTGTGAGAGAAGAACATGGCGCGAAAATTATAAAACAAATAAGCAGCAGGGATGCACATGTTGTCTTAGACCCCACTCTATTATTAACGGGAGATGAATGGCTAAGTTATCTGCCAGATGTGAAGAAGAAAGAGCCATTCATTTTATTATATACGATAGGATATAGCAAGAGAACTATAGACCTTGCATATTATCTGCAATCGATAACTGGTTATCAAATTATAAAAATAGGAATGACAGTTGAAGATCTTTCTTTAGAAAATGTAAAAGTAATATGGAATTTAGGTCCTAAAGAATTTGTAAGCATCTTCAGTCAAGCTGCAATTGTTGCAACTAGTTCTTTTCATGGTGTCGCATTTTCTATAAATTTCCAAAAGCCATTTTTTTCTATTTTAAATACGAGTATACATCAGAGTAATGGTTCAAGAATAGAAAGCCTTCTCTCAATTTTAGGATTAGAAAATAGGATCATTGATAATGATTCTCCTTTACCAAAATTGAAAGATATTGAATTAGATTATCAAAATGTAAATATAAAACTCGAACAAGAACGAAGAAAATCATTTTCCTTTTTGAAAGAAGCATTGAATGAATAGATTTTATTAAAAAATATATAATAATAAACAATGAAAGTGTCTTTAATAACCCTACATAGAGTTCATAATTTTGGTTCATTATTACAGACTTATGCCACAGTTCGGTTTTTGCAATTAAATAATGCAGAAGTTGAAGTTGTTGATTATATACAACCGCGATTGACACCCAAAGGACTGAGGCAAAATATAATTGTATCAACTAATAATAAAAAAACAAATAAAATAAAGGCTTTTATTGTTATTTGCCTGAGAATTATAATCTCTTATTTCAATGATAAGAAAGTTGATTCTTTCTTGAAAGAATATATTCCATTAACTAAATATAAGTATCATAATATAGAAGATTTTAACCTTAATAAGGTTGCAGCTGATATATATATGACAGGAAGTGATCAGGTTTGGAATACTTCATATAATGCAGGAATTGATCCAAGTCTTTTTCTCGCTTTTGCTACTGAAGGGAAAAAGAAAATTTCTTATGCTGCAAGTTTTGGCAAATCGAAACTGGAGTTGGAAGAAAAAGAAATTATCTTTAATTATTTATCAAAATATGACTCCATTTCAGTAAGAGAAGATTCAGGATTAAAAATTATTGAAGACCTTGGATTAACAGGAACGCATGTGTTGGATCCGACATTTCTTTTGGATAAGGAAGATTGGATTGATTTTAGTAAGAATAAAAATCATAATTCTCAGAAAGAGCCATATCTCTTGATATATTCCGTGCATCTAGATTCTATGCCTCGTATTTTTAAAATAGCTCAGGAAATTGCAGAAAAGAAGAATCTAAAAATCTATTTGTTAAGTTATGGTCTTTCATTCTTACAAAAAGCAGATAAAGTATATAACTTTTCTACTATAACAGCACTTGATTTTATTCATTTATTTAATAATGCTGAGTTTATAGTTGCCTGTTCTTTCCATGGGGCGGCCTTTTCTATTAATCTGAATAAGCAATTTGTTGCTATTGCTCCAAAGAAGTTTGGTACCAGAACAAAAAGTATTTTAGCAGCGGTTGGAATAGAAGAACGTTATATTGAAGACTCATATGATATACATCGTATATCAGATTTAATAGACTATAATGATGTAAACTTGAGATTGAACGAATTGAAATATAAATCAAGACGATTTCTGAGGAATGAAATTTTGAAATGAAGAAAGTCCTTTTATTTATTCTAATTATATGCTCTGTTGAGTTTTGGGGGTTTTTTCTTGTTCCCAAGCCTCTTATGTATTTAGGTTATATATTCTCGTGGATGATTATGGGATATTGTCTTTTATTTTCATATTCAAAAAAGGATATATATTTTAAAAATTGTGTAATATTATTTTTAATAGGCATTTTTACTAATATATTATCTGCATATATTAATCATGGACAATCTTTCTGGATGACATTTTTAGCATTCAAAAATTATACATTCATATTATTATATTTTTATTTATCTAAAAATGAAGTTTCCGAAAAATATGTTGAACGACTTATCATATTTTTTGCCATAGTATTTTCGATATTTTATTTAATCCAAATGTCTGTCTATCCGTTAGAAATATTTGAAACTAAAATATATGAAGATAGAGGTACTTTAAGAATACGTTTATTAGGTAATGGCTTTTTGGGATTAGCTATTCTTATGCAAGTGAATCAATTCTTCATAAAGAAGAGATTAATCAACCTAGTAATGGCATTAGCCTTTTTTTGCGTTTTGATACTTGGAGGCTTTAGATTATTGCCTTTAACTATTTTGTTTTGTTCTGGTTTGATCTTTTTTAGAATAAATAAATTTTCACTTAAATCTATAATGAAGATTTCCGCTATTGGAATTTTTCTAATAATAGTTTTAGTGCAAATTCCATTTATATATAATATTTTAGAAGAAATGATTCTTAGATCGGAGTCTGATATTGATAGAGGACAAGATTCAATCAGATTTATCCAGTTTTCTTATTTCTTTTATGAATTTACACCTAATATCGGAGCATATATATTGGGTAATGGATTGCCTAATGGAGATAGTACATATGGGCAAGAGCATATGCTTATTCAAGAGCAAAGCAATCTATTTTGGATGGATTTGGGTTTGTTAGGACTATGGATTGTTGCAGGAGGAGTTATTGTAATAGCTATTTTATGGTATTCTGTAAAAGCAATATTCACATCTGTACCTAAAGAGAAATTTTATTTAGTTATGTACTTTTTGTATTTAGTTATGGTCTCTTTCACTAGTGCTGAGATATTTAGAATAGGATTATTTGGCGTACAAGCTATTGTTCTATATTTAATTGATAAGAGTAGAGTAAAGTCTTTAGAAATAAATAGATGAAATGAATTATTCTGTTGTAATACCTCTGTATAATAAGGAAGATAGCATTGTAAAAACAGTAAAATCAGTACTCAATCAGGAATATGCTCAATTTGAAATAGTTGTAGTAAATGATGGATCTACAGATAAGAGTTTGGAGAGATTATCTCAAATACAGGATGATCGTATTCGAATTATTTCAACTGAAAATGGAGGTGTTTCTCACGCTCGAAATGTAGGAATAAGAGAGGCTAAATATGAATGGATTGCATTTTTAGACGGAGATGATATCTGGGAGAAAAATTATTTGCATGAGATGGTTCTCTTTATGGAGAAGTACTCTGATGCCCAAATGTATGGGGCTAATAGATATATAATTAATAAATCAGGCGATATTGTTCGAAAAAAATGCAGATTAAATGCAGACTTTATGGGATATTTATTACCTTATTATAAATATGCATCTTCAATGGGGCCTTTATTCTTCTTATCAAGCACAATTGTTAACAAAGAAAAGTCAATAGAGATAGGATTGTTTGATGAAACTCTTTCTTTTGGAGAAGATATGGATTTTATTATTAGATTTACATTCTATAATAAAGTGGCATTTTATAATAGATATCTTATATATTATAGGAATGATTCGGAAAATCGAGCCATGGAGCGTGTTCATCCATTTAAAAAAACTATTCAGTACCAAGTTCTAGAAGGGAAGTATGACGAGTTTGCTTCTGAAGATAGCATTTTTAATAAGTATATTAATGGGTTGGCATTAAGATATTTAATGATTCCTATTTTAGATAAATATAAATTGGATAAAAAAATAATAGATAAATATATAAAAAGGACTAGAACATCAGATATCGGACTAAAAAAGTATATATTGTATATACCATATCCAATTATTAAGTTTTTAGTATCATTCATTATAAAGTAATTGAGGTTAAAATGTCAAAAAGAGAAAATCCGAATTGTTTTATAATTATTGCTAAGGAAATAGGGCGATTTATAAAAGCTTTACGCCTTTATATATTTAATATTTTTTTTAGTAAAATTCCTTTTTTTGTGTTGAGAAAGCCAATAATTAGGTGCTATTTAACACTAGGAAAGAAATCTTATATTGCACCAAATCTTAAATTATTGAATAAAGATTTTAAGAAAAATAAGATTGTTGTGGGAAATAATTGCATTATAAATCCCGATTGCCTTTTAGATGGTAGGCAAGGACAAATAATTATAAATGATAATGTAGATATTGCCAGAGGAACATGGATTTTTACTCTTGAACATGACCCTCATTCCGATTACCATAAACTAAAGAGAGGGGATGTTATTATTGAGGATCATGTATGGGTAGCCTCCCGTGTTATTATTTTGCCTGGTGTTACAATAGGAAGAGGTGCTGTTGTTGCTTGTGGTGCTGTAGTGACAAAGGATGTTCCGGCTTATAGTATAGTTGGAGGTATTCCAGCAAAGGTAATAGGCACAAGGAAATCCAAGTTATTATATGATTTACATTATTTTCCGTATATGACTGTATAAAGTTGGTTTTAAATGAAGAAAAGAATTTATCTATTCCCGATGAGAGATATAGAAACTCTCAAAGAGAAAAACCCATATACTTATAATTTGACAGTAAGTCTCCAACAAAATTTTAATATTGTCAACTATGGACAGAAATTGTCTTGGTACGATATTCCTATAAATATATTTAGGACTGACTTTTTTTACTTTAATTGGATAGAAAATAGTTCTTTTATAAAAGCTGTAATTTTCATTTTTTTATTTTATCTGATAAAATTATTTGGTAAAAAGATTATTTGGACACATCATAACCTTCAGCCTCATGGTTCTAATGAAAAAGTTGGAAAGTTCTTGATTTCTTTTATGGCAAAAAAATCAGACTTTGTTATATTACATACAACTGAGAGTTATCAAGCTCTAAAATTGGACATAAGCGATGATCGGGTACTTCTTTTTCCTCATCCTGTTTTTTCAATGATGCAGCCTGAAATTACAACTGGTAAAAAATATGATATTCTAATATGGGGGAATATAAGAAAAAGTAAAGGAATTGAAGAGTTTTTAGAATTTTTATCTGAGAAAAGAATGCTCAATCGGTTGAAAATTAAAATAATAGGAAAGTTTGAAAGTGAAGAATATTTCAATTTCTTTTGTGAAAGATATATTGGATCCAATATAAGCATATCAAACAAATATATTGAAAGTGAAGAACTAGACAAACTTCATCTTGAAGCAAGATTAGTTTTCTTTCCTTATACAGGAAAGAGCGTATTTAATTCAGGCGCATTAATCACTTCTCTTCCTAAAGGCTCTCTTATTGTTGGGCCTAATGTGGGAGCTTTTAAGGAAATGGCTGCTCAAGGTATAATATTGGCATATCATGATTTTGGAGATGTTATTAAATATTTAGAAGAAAATAGTACTTTACCAGATTATAAGACAAAGATAGAATTATATTGTAAAAAAAATACATGGGGTAATTTTTCAAATTTCTTAAAAAATAAATTATATTAAAAATAAAAAAGACTATATATTTATGAAAAAAAAATTAAAGGTATACTATGCAAAACTCCCGAATATGGGGGATTTATTGAATGAATTGCTTATAAGCAAAGTGTTTGGGAATGATTTCAAAAAGGAATCTGTTTCTACATGTGAATTGAGCGTAATTGGTAGTGGTATGGATTGTTTTCTTAAAGACACATATATATATCCGAAATACTATTCATTATACTCAGAGCTTAGAGCAAAGTTTGTATCTTACCCTGTTAATGTATGGTGTACGGGATTTATCTTTAATCAACGCAACGATAAAGAGTTTATAAGAGAGATGAATTTTCATTCAGTAAGAGGAACTTTAACAAAAAAACGAGTTGAATCAATTCTTGGAAAGGAATTAGATATTGTAACTGGAGATGGAGGATTAATCACACCTTACTTACTGGATAAACCTGAGCAAAAAAAATACCAGGTTGGTGTTATTGCTCATTTTAAAGAACAAAATGAGCTTGTTTTTCAACAGCTTAAAGATTCATTCAAAGATTCTATATTCATAAATCTTAGAGATGATCCAATGACTGTAATAAAACAAATTGCTCAATGTGAATATATTATTTCAAGCAGTTTACATGGGTTGGTTGTTGCTGACAGTTTTAATATTCCTAATCAGTGGATTACTGTAACTGATAATTTAAAGGGAGATGGTTTTAAATTTCATGACTATTATTCTGCATTTGGATTAAAACCCAATCCTCTAAATATAAACGCGAGCAATATACCGACTCTTAATAATATCATTGATCAGTATAAAATCACAAGAGAGATGATTGATATTAAACAAAAAGAAATCTATTCAGCATTTCCTTTTAAATAAAAAATATAACATTGAAAGTATTAGCAGTAGCTTCAGCAGGTGGTCATTGGCTCCAATTATTAAGATTGAAGCCTGCTTTTGATTATTCTGAATTAGTTTTCATTTCAACAAGGGATAGCTTTTCCGAGTTTGTGCCTGAAAGTCGTTTTTATGCAATTCGAGATTTTAGTAGAAAGAATAAAATTGATATAATAAGGAGCTTAAGAGAAGTATGGCGGATAGTAGCCTCTGAAAAGCCAGATGTAATATTGACAACAGGAGCTGCACCTGGTTTAATAGTAATTATTGTTGGAGCCTTATGTTCTTGTAAAACTATTTGGGTCGATAGTATTGCAAATGTTGAAAAATTATCTTTAAGTGGAAAAATTGCATCTGTCTTTGCTGATAGAGTCTATACTCAATGGCCTCATTTAGCGTCTAAGAAGGTAATATATGCAGGAAATGTAATATCATGATTTTTGTAACAGTAGGAACGCAAGAGCCATTTGATCGGCTGATAAAAGCCATAGATGAACTGGCTGCAGTAGTAGAAGAACAAATTGTCGTACAAGCATTTGAGTCCAGCTATAAAGTGAAAAATGTGGAGGTTTGTGACTTTCTATCACCTAGTGAGTTTGATAAACTTTTTTTTAAAGCACGCTTGATAGTAAGTCATGCTGGTATGGGGACGGTAATTACAGCATTAACTCATAATAAACCTGTAATTATTATGCCTAGAATTGCACGCTTGGGAGAGCATCGAAATGAGCATCAATTAGCAACAGCTGCAATGCTAAAAGAGATGGGTTATGTATATGTAGTTGACAATGAGATTAATTTAGTTAATGTGCTTATGGAACTATTGCAAAGAGATGAGATTAAACCCTTACATCGTATTGGTAAGTATGCTTCAGATAGCTTGATCAAATCAATTTCAGACTTTCTAAAAAGTAAATAGTTTCTATCTTGATTATATATAAACCTTGATTTCAATATGGATTACAATGAACTTCAGTCTAAAACAATAAGTTTTCTGAGATTTCCTTTAATAGTCGCAGTGGTTTTTATCCACGCATATTCAGCCTCAACAACAGCTCAAGGAGGGGGCTCCGCCCCTGAAATGGTATACCCTGTATATGATTCTATAAGATATTTAATATCTCAAGTCATAGCAAGAATAGCAGTCCCTTTGTTTTTTTTACATCCGGTTTTTTATTTTTTTATAAAATAAATAAAAATTGGAATCTACACATTTATGTAGATAAATTAAAAAAAAGAAGTAAAACTTTGCTTATTCCATATATTTTTTGGAATGCGTTGGTACTCTTATTGTATTTTATTGCCCAGAATACACCTCAATTGTCCAGTTTTTTCTCAGGAAATAATTTACTAATAAAAGATTATACTATAATTGATTTTTTTAAAGCTTTTTGGTCTATGGATAATAGTCCAACAAAGGCTCCTTTTTTATTCACCTTTTGGTTTATTCGCGATTTAATAGTTATAGTAATCTTATCTCCATTGGTATACTTGCTTGTTAAGTATTTAAAAATTTATGGTATTCTTCTTTTGTGCATTATTTGGTTTTTTAAATTTTATAGTATTGTAGGATTAAATAGTGCCTGCTTATTCTTTTTTAGTTTTGGTGCATATTTTAGTATTAATAACCTTAACTTTTTAAAAGTATTTAATAGGTTTTATTACCCTACTGCAATATTATATTCGATTCTAGCAATGTTGGATTTGATAACAAAGAACACACTTATTCATAATGCAGGAATTTTGGTTGGTTTAATTCTTCTTTTTAATATAGTTGCTTTTGGTATAAAGAATAATAAACTACATATATCAGTTTTTTTATCTAGTGCTAGTTTCTTTTTATTTGCATTTCATGAGCCTTGGTTGGATTTTTTAAGGCGTTTTTTATTTGTTTATATAAAACCTGCGAGTGAATTAGAATTTCTTTTTATATATTTTATACCGACTTTATTTATAATAGCATTATCTCTATTAGTTTATTTTTTGCTGAAAAAAATAATACCTCGTTTCACTAATATAATAACTGGAGGTCGATAAAAATAATGCTGACATGTAAAATCTTACTTTAATTGTAGGAATTGTTGTATCTCTATTATTAAAAATGGAAAGATTAAACTTAATAGTACACTAATTTGTTTTAACAAGAAAATCTTATTAAATAAAACCTTTTAAACAAATTATATGATAAGAGTTGTAATTTTATTATTTATTATATTCATTGTAATTAATGAATCTAATGCCCAAGAATATCAACTTGTAAGTATGAATTATCAAGAGTTGACCAGTATTAGGGAGAAGATTAGAAAAGGAAATTCCCAGTCACAAAAAGCATATCAGCAACTTTTAAAAGATGCGGATGCTTTATTAGATGTCATTCCATGTAAGGTCATAGATGGAAATATACCGCCATCTGGTGATAAAAATGATTTCTATTCCTTAAGTAAATATGCTTGGACAGAGTCAAATTCTAATGGAGAGTTGTTGTCTGTTTTGAAAGATGGGCAAGTGAATCCTAAAGCCGAATCTGATGCTTATGATATGGATAGGTTGAATTTGATGGTTGAGCAAATAGAGACATTATCATTAGCTTGGTTTTATTCTCAGAATGAAGAATATGCTAAAAAAGCCTCTAATATTTTGAAAATTTGGTTTATTGATCCTGAAAGTAGAATGAATCCTAATTTTAAATATGCTGCATGCTTATCAGAAGATAGTAAAGAAGGAATGGCAACTGGTATAATATTTGGTGTTGTTTTCATAAAGTTGATAGACTATGTAAAATTATTAGAAATCTCTAAATATTGGGCTGATTCAGATGATCGAGCATTAAAGAGTTGGTTTGCTGAATTATCTACATGGCTTTTAAATAGTAATCAAGGAAAGTCTATTAGAAAAGCATCAAATAATCAAGCTATATGGTATATTACTCAACTTGCAACATATTCTTTATATATAGGAAATACTGAAGAGTTGGAGCAAATGATCACTTTAGCAAAAGAGCAAATAAAAAAGCAAATAGATAGAAATGGACGTTTTCCTATGGAATTAAAAAGAAATCAATCTTTAAGATATTCTATATATTGTTTACAAGGATTTATTACCATGGCTACCATATCTTCATACACAAATAATGATTTATGGAGTTATAAAACAGAAGATGGTAAAAATCTCAAACTCGCATTTGATTATCTTATTCCTTATATTTCAGGTTCAAAAGAATGGGCTTTTGGAAGTAAGCCGCAAAAGATTGCAACAACAACAGCTTTATCAGTGGCGCGTGATTTAGCGAACGTCTATGATGATTCCGTTTACAAAGATATGATAATGAAACTTCAGAAGAGAACTTCGTCCGTGTCCAGAATAACATGGTTGATGGGAGAAAACAACTATTAATTTATTAGTATAATATTCCTATGTCCCACACCCTCCACCTCACCCCTACCTCTTCCAAAGAAGAAACCTACCACTCCCTTCTCCCCCAGCTCAAAGCATTAATAGAAGGAGAAACCGATACCATTGCCAATTTTGCCAATATATCATCAGCATTGAAGATGACATTCGGCTTCTTCTGGGTTGGCTTCTATATTGTAAAAAAGGATGAACTCGTCCTCGGGCCATTCCAGGGAACAATAGCCTGTACCCGTATCAAGTATGGAAAAGGAGTCTGCGGAACGGCATGGAAGGAAAAGAAAACAGTTATAGTAGAAGATGTAAACCAGTTTCCCGGACATATTGCCTGCGATACCGCTTCTCAATCTGAAATAGTAGTACCTTTATTCCGGAATGATGAAGTCATCGCGGTACTCGATATAGACAGCGAGCATCTGAATCACTTCGATGAAACAGATGCCCACTATCTTCAACAAATAGTTAAACTGTTGGAATCTTAAACGCCGGTTACTTTATCAGAACGGGAACAAAAGCGGCAATACCAGTATCATCACTATTCCCATAATTAATTGTAGAGGCAATCCCACCTTTATATAATCCATAAAGGTATAACGTCCGGCGCTCATCACCAATGCATTTGGAGGCGTTGAGAATGGAGACGCGAAACACATACTCGCAGCTACTGCAACAGCAAACAGAAACGGATATGGACTGACGCTCATGCTTACCGCAGCTTTGAGGGCTATAGGAGTAAATAGCACGGCTGTTGCTGTATTGCTAATAAACATGGTAAGCAATGATGTACAGAAGTATATTCCTGCTAACAGGGCATAAGGACCAAAGTCTCCTAACTTACCAACCAGCCCGCCGGAAATTAGCGTATCTACTCCCGTGTTCTGGAATGCTGTAGCCATAGGCAGCATAGCCCCGATGAGTACTACACTTTCCCAATTGATACTGCCGTAGGCTTCTTCCATGTTTCTTAAACAGCCTGTGACAACCATTGCCACTGCCGCCAGTAGAATTGCTATCACAGATGGAACAATCTCAAACACCATGGCTATTACCATTAATATCATGATAGCCGCAGCTATAGGGGCTTTCTGATCTAGTGTTACCTTTGCAGCTTCCTTTAAGGGTTGTCCCACCAGCACGAGGTCGTCCTGCCTGTCATCGAGGTTTGCGAGGTCTTTCCATGTACCCTGTATCAAGAGTGCATCTCCCGAATGCAATTTTGCATCTTTAATATCATGCATGCGATATTCATTCTGCCGCTGAATACCAAGTACATTTACATTATATTCCTCTCTGAACTGAATCTCTGAGATTGTCCGGTTTATAAGTTTGGAATTAGGCATGATAAATATCTCGGCAATACCTGATTCCTGAAAATCAGTAAAAGGATAATCTCCGTTTGTTTTCTCCAGATGCAGATGATTTTCGGAAACGAATCTCTCTATATCTTCAAGACTTCCATGACAATATAATATATCACCTTTCTGTATCGTTGACTTTGGACCAGCAACTTCTTCAATAACATTCTTCCTGAATCTGGAATTGCCGACTTTTCGTACTATCTTGCTGATACTTACATTGTAATGTGTCGCTATTCTTAGTTCGGCAAGAGTTTTGTCCGATAATGGTGTATCATTTTTTACTTCTATCCTGTATGATTGGTTTTGCAATTCATACTCCATAGCTAGTTCGACCAATGATTTTCCCTGTTTCTTTTTTGTTGCAGACGCGTCACTTTTAGATATTAATAATTTACTTAGAAAGAATAAAATAATAACTCCGACTCCCAGAGCGACAAATCCGATAGGAGCAAAAGAGAAGAATGATAAAGCTTTATATCCTGCATCTACCAAGGCATTATTAATGACCAGATTGGGAGGGGTACTGATTAGTGTAAACATCCCCATACTGCTGGCGAAGGCTAATGGCATCAGGTATCTGCGTGGACTGATATTGGCGCTTGTAGCCATACTGACAATAATCGGCATCATTACAGCTACAGTACCTGTATTGCTCACAAAAGCACCTATCGAGGCTGTTACAAGCATTACGAGTATGAATAGTTTATTTTCGTTGCTTCCCGCCGTTTGCAATATCTTGCTACTGATAACCTTGGCTAGTCCGGTACGGAAGATTCCGGCGCCTACGATGAAGAGCCCGATCATCATTATGACGACAGGATTCGAAAATCCGGCCAATGCTTCTGATGTATCCAGTATTCCGAAAAGGACCAATGCCAGTAGGGCACATACAGCCACGAGGTCGGAGCGGACCTTTCCTCGCATGAAGAAAATGGATGCCGTAATAAGAATTGTCAATGTAATATTGATAGGGGATAGTAAGGAGGATAATTCCATATTTAAATATATATTATATGATATATTAAGCAGTTTGTTTCTCGAATGTACGCAAAGATAAATAATCCTTTAGCTCAAAGCGAATACTTTTAAGTAAGAACGTTAAAAAGATAAGAATTGTTTATCTTTTTTCACGTTCATTAATCAGGTATTATTTTTCAGCAAACCAATTTAGAATATAACTTATGAGTAGGCTTCAAATTTTTATTCTTTGCAAATCTTCACTAAAAAAGACTGACAAAATGGGAATTAATATGTAATTTTGTCAGGTTTTATCTACTGTTTAACAGTTGACGGTAGGCAACTATTAGCCATATTTGTAGCCTAATGTGTTGAATACTTATGATATATAACCTATAAACTTGTAATTATAATGGCAAAACCGGACATCCAACAAGTAAAGCAACGCTTCGGTATCATCGGGAATAGTCCCGATCTGAACCGGGCTATAGATATTGCCCTTCAGGTGGCTCCTACCGATATGTCGGTATTGGTGACCGGGGAGAGCGGAGTAGGGAAAGAGAATTTTCCACAGATTATTCATCAGTTCAGCCATCGTAAACACGGGACATATATCGCAGTCAATTGCGGTTCTATTCCCGAAGGAACGATCGATTCCGAACTTTTCGGACACGAGAAAGGGTCTTTTACCGGAGCAACAGGTGAGCGGAAAGGATATTTTGAGGTAGCTAACGGAGGTACTTTATTTCTCGATGAGGTAGGGGAGTTGCCTCTGTCTACTCAGGCCCGCTTATTACGCGTACTGGAAACAGGAGAGTTTATAAAAGTGGGTTCATCTAAAGTGGAGAAAACCGATGTACGTGTTGTTGCCGCTACCAATCTGGATATGGTGACTGCTACCCGTAACGGGCGTTTCCGTGAAGATTTGTACTATCGCCTCAACACAGTACCTATCCGTATTCCGGCACTTAGGGACCGGAAGGATGATATCCCCTTGTTATTCAGGAGATTTGCAAGCGATTGTGCCGAAAAGTATAGTATGCCTCCGATCGTGCTAACCGATTCTGCAAGACAAATGCTAAAAGAATATTACTGGCCCGGCAATATCCGCCAGTTAAAGAATATTACAGAACAGATTTCGATAATTGAGCAAACGAGGGATATAACTCCTGATATACTGAAATTATATCTTCCGGCCAATGAGGTCGGACTTATACCTGTAGGAACAATAAGCGCCGGTGAACAGAAGAATTTCAATAACGAGCGGGAAATATTATATCAGGTATTGTTCGATATGAAGAAGGATATGAACGAGCTGAAAAAGATCGTTCATGATATCGTGGCCGGAAATATGAAGCCCGGAGATATCCTCTCTTCTCCTGTGGTAAACAGTAGTGAAAAGCCTCTTACGCCAATGGTTGTAAATCAGGCAGACAGGACCTCATCTTTGCCTATCAAAGATGACGGACATACCATAATACCTGCATCTACAATTGCCGATGCCGATGTGATCGAGGCTCCGGAGTATGAGGAGGAAACGCTTTCGTTACAAGATGTAGAAAGAGATATGATTATAAAAGCACTGGAGCGGCATAATGGGAAACGCAAGAATGCAGCTCAGGATCTAAAAATATCGGAGCGTACATTGTATAGAAAAATAAAAGAATATAATCTGGAAAATTTATGAAAAAGGTATTATTGTCACTTTTCTTTGTCGCATTGTTTGCCGGCTGTACGGTGTCTTATAAATTTAATGGGGCATCTATCAACTATGCGGAAACGCCAACAATCGATATACGCGATTTCCAGAATCAGGCACCTTATGTATATCCTCCGCTGACTCAGGTATTCAACGAGCGAATGAAGGATGTATTTACCCGTAATACGAAACTGCAATTCACCTCGATTAATCCGTCGCTCGAGATTGAAGGG
Source organism: Dysgonomonas gadei ATCC BAA-286 (assembly GCF_000213555.1). GTDB lineage: Bacteria > Bacteroidota > Bacteroidia > Bacteroidales > Dysgonomonadaceae > Dysgonomonas > Dysgonomonas gadei. The sequence continues at coordinate 464,368 of NZ_GL891980.1, read as the reverse complement.
GAGATTGTTACATATGAATTGACACCTTTGTCGGTAAAGGAAGATAACTTCTCCGCCGAAACACGTTTGACATTAGGAGTGAAGATGCGGTTCAGAAATAATAAGAATCCGCAAGAAGACAAAGAGGAAACGATTACTGCTTACCGTGACTTCTCCAGTAGCCTGATGCTTACCGATGTACAGGATGGATTGATTGACGAGTTGACGAAAGATATTGTAGATCAGATTTTTAATGCGACAATGTCTAATTGGTAGAAACAATAATTAATGAGTGAAAAATGAAGAATGAAAAGTGAAAAATAAATTTTATTATCATAATTATATAGCTTTTTACTCTTTATATTTTTCACTTTTCACTTTTCACTGAAGGCTGTGGATATTCAACAATTCTATAAATTAACCGAAAAAGGCGTAAATCCTTCGCAAGAGGATATACAGCCCTTAAGGGCTTTTGTTGAAGAATATCCATATTCGCAGACGGGTATATTTACTTATCTGAAGTCTGTATATTTATTTGAGTCTGAAAGTTTTCAGGAAGAACTGGGTAAATTAAGTATTTTTGTAAACGACCGTAAGGCTTTATTTTACTATATTTTGAGTGATGAGTATGACTCGTTTTTCCGTCAGACGGGAAAAAGTGAGGTGAGTGAAGATAAAACCAGTCTGTTACTGAATGCTTTTTTCGAATTGAAAGGAAATAATGATGCGGATGCAGATCTGGAGTATAGTATATCACATTCAAGTCTCGCTACTACAGATTACTTTACTTATATGCAGGTGACTTCTGTAGCGGAGAGTGAAGATATCCCTGCTGATAAAGAACCGTCAAGCCTCAAGCATCAGAATATCATAGATACATTCATTACCCGTTCGGAGATGGAAGGCGGTATCCGCATACAAATAAGCGGAGACGACGAGCCTTTGTCGGATGATATGGAAAAAACGGATGAAAAAGATGATGAACTGGACGAAGATGTATTTTTTACCGAGACATTGGCTAAAATCTACATAAAACAGAAGAAGTATGAGAAAGCATACAAAATTATTAAACACTTAAGTTTGAATTATCCGAAAAAAAATATTTACTTTGCAGACCAATTGAGTTTTTTGGAAAAACTAATTATAAATTCGAAATTTAAAGATACAAAATGATTACACTTATTACTGTATTAATTGTAATTGCAGCGATTGCCTTAGTACTGATAGTTCTTGTTCAAAATTCTAAAGGTGGTGGCCTTTCATCAGGTTTCTCATCATCAAACGCCATTATGGGTGTTCGTAAAACTACCGATTTCCTAGAAAAAGCAACTTGGGGACTAGCCGGTTTCATCATGGTGATGAGTATAGTTTGTGTTATGATCAGGCCGAAAGCGACAACTACCCTTCAACCGGAAGTAGGCGCCCCTGCTCCTGTTAATACAGGTGCTCCTGATATGTCGACAACACTGCCTGCCATACCAAGCAACACTGCGCCTGCACCTGCTACAGAGCAGCCAGCGACACCTCCTGCTGAATAATCTCAGACTAGAATATAATTAAGATATTTGAAGGCTTCTCACATGGGAAGCCTTTTTTGTGATATAAGTGCATGTATTTGCCGGATATTTATCTATACGGTTTTAGGAGTTCTTTGAAAGATTGGATTGGCCTCCTAAATGCACCAAGGGGGACTTACTATGAGAGTAAAAAGTAATATGTAGAAAAGTGTTACTTTTGTTACCTTTTGAAGAAAGGTACAAGTAAACAAGATACGAGATACAAGTTGTTGACTGATGACTGTTTACTGTTTACTGAAACAAGTGTTACCTTTGTTACCTTTTATATAGTACCCTTTGTGTAACTCTTTGTGTCTCTTGTGGTAAAGAGTTTTAACCACCAAGTACACGAAGGAAATCACAAAGGGCACAAAGGCTAAAAAAATGTTACATGTGTTACCTTTTTAAAAAGTTACAAGTGGACAAGATACGAGTAAACAAGATACAAGATGTTAACTGCTAACTGATGACTGTTAACTGATATATCTGTTACCTTTGTTACCTTTTAACTAAATATGGTTAAAATATGTAATTTTGCGGAGAGTTATAATTCTGTATATGTCGGTATATCAGCAAGATAATCGAATGTTTGTGCGCTGTAATCCATCCGGCAACAGTAATGGCTAAGCCCGTTGGATACAATCAGGTATTTTACTTTCAGCACGATGTTGTATCTTACTATCTGGTCGAAAACAGCTTGGGTAATTTCCACATCCGGCGACTTATATTCGACTATGACCAGAGGGGAAATAGTTTTATCGTAAACAATGGAATCACACCTGCGTTTCTGGTTGTTCAGGTTGATTTGTATCTCGTTAGCTATTAAAGCCTGCGGATATCCTTTCTCTGTGATCAGGTAATTAATGAAGTGCTGGCGTACCCATTCTTCGGGTGTAAGTGTCACAAACTTACGACGTAGCCTGTCGAAAACGCTAAGTCTTCCGTCCGTTTTTTTTACATTTATATTGAAAGGGGGCAGATTTAAATCCAACATTTGTTACCTTTGTTAATCCTGTACAACAAAAAATAAAAGATACTTGTTTATCTTTAAAACAAAAGTAAAGTTAATATGAAAACAAAACAAGAGATTGTAGACAATTGGCTTCCGAGGTACACCAAAAGGCCGTTAGAACAGTTTACCAAACATATATTACTTACCAATTTTGCAAAGTATGTAGAGGTGTTTGCCAGTCATTTCAATGTGCCTATTGTGGGTCTCGATGGTAATATGCCGAATGCATCGGCTAATGGCATTACCATTATTAATTTTGGTATGGGAAGTGCCAATGCAGCTACTATAATGGACTTACTGAGCGCGGTTGAACCCGAAGCCGTATTGTTTTTAGGTAAATGCGGAGGGATAAAGAAGCATAACAATCTGGGAGATTATATATTGCCTATCGCGGCTATCCGGGGAGAAGGAACATCGAACGATTATTTTCCGCCCGAAGTACCGTCTTTGCCGGCTTTCAGCCTGTTGAGGTCGGTGTCGTCAACTATCCGTAATCACAACCGAGATTACTGGACGGGGACAGTATATACCACCAATCGCCGGGTGTGGGAATATGACGATGTATTCAAAGACTACCTGAGGCGGATTCGTACAATGGCTGTGGATATGGAAACAGCGACATTGTTTACCTGCGGGTTTGCTAACCAGATCCCGACCGGAGCATTGCTGTTGGTATCTGACCAGCCAATGATTTCGGACGGTGTGAAAACTGAAAAGAGTGACAGCCTGGTCACTAAAAGTTTTGTGGATGAGCATGTGCTTATAGGCATAGAGTCTCTTACAACACTGATAAACAACGGGCAAACCGTTAAACACCTGAAATTTGAATAAGGACTATGACTTTTGAGCAAATTATAGCCGATATAAAAGCCCGTAAATTTAAGCCTGTTTACTTATTAATGGGTGATGAGCCGTATTACATCGACGAGATAACAGATATGCTGGTAAGCACTGTCCTGCCCGAGGAAGAAAAGGACTTTAACCAAACTATCCGCTATGGAATGGAGACTGATGTGGCTTCTGTTATTACTATGGCGCGTAGTTTCCCGATGATGTCCGATTATCAGTTGATTGTTATAAAAGAAGCTCAAAATCTGAGTAAAATAGAGGAACTGGAGGTTTATGCAAAGAATCCGCTTCATACAACCGTCCTTGTACTCAACTACAAGAACGGGACGCTGGATAAACGTAAGAAGCTGTATGCGGAAATAGATAAGAACGGTATCGTGTTCGAGTCGAAGAAGATACCGGAATATAAAATACCGGCCTTCATTTCTTCTTACATGCAACAAAAAGGATTAGCTATAGATGCGAAATCGGCGCAGATGCTATCCGATTACCTGGGGAACGACCTGAGCAAACTGACCAATGAGATAGCGAAGTTGCTGATTGCCATGCCTAAAGGTCAGACACAGGTTACTCCTAATCTGATAGAAGAGAATATTGGTATAAGTAAGGATTTTAACAACTTCGAGTTGCTAAAGGCTGTTATAGAAAAGAATACGTTCAAAGTGAACCAGATAGCGGATTATTTTGAAAAGAATCCCAAGAACAATCCTTTGATTGTGACGCTGGTAGTTCTTTTCAACTTCTTCAGCAACCTGATGATATGTTACTGGGCAAAGAATAAAACAGAGCAGGGTATCGCCGCCGAACTGGGATTCAGGAATCCATATCAGGCAAAAGATTATGTTGCGGCGATACGCAACTACAATGCTTTTAAATGTATGGAGATACTTAGCCTGCTGAGGACATACGACGCCAAGTGCAAAGGGGTGGATAATGTATCCACACCCGACGGGGAGTTGCTAAAAGAGTTACTGTATAAAATAACACATTAGTCTGCCTTATGAGAAAGAGTTTTATATCCATTCTGTCGGCCTTATTATTGCTAAGTATCACTATTAGAGCAAATGACCCGTTAAGGAAGGAAACATATACTTATTCCGTAAAAGGGACAGACACCCTTCGTCTCGATAAATATGATTTGCCCGGGTCAGGAAAAGTAAAGCCATGCATCGTTTTTATGTTTGGAGGAGGTTTTGTCGGCGGGGTTCGTGATAATAAGAATTACATTGGGTATTTCAACCATTTGGCGAATAAGGGCTTTACCGTAGTCTCTATTGATTACAGGCTGGGTATGAAGAACCTGAATACCCAAGACCCGATGCGTATCGTAGCCGCTCTTAATAAAAGTATATCTATGGCAGTGGAAGACCTCTTCGATGCCACGGCTTTTGTAGTGGATAATGCCGGAGATTGGAATATTGATAAGGATATGATTGTCGCCAATGGTTCCAGTGCAGGTGCCGTATCTGTTTTACACGGCGAATATGCTATCTGTACCCGGGCAAAAGTAACGGAGAAACTTCCTGTTGGGTTTAATTATGCCGGGATTATCTCTTTTGCCGGCGCAATATTCAGTACAGACGGGGAGTTGCAGTGGCAGACAGCCCCTGCTCCGATGCAGTTATTCCATGGCGATGCCGACAGTAATGTGCCTTATGATAAGATAGAACTCTATAACTACGGCTTTTACGGATCGAAATGTATTGCAGGGCAACTAAATAAGATAACCTCGCCTTATTATTTCTTTGATGTGAAAAATGCAGCGCATGAAATATCAGAGAGTCCGATGACTTCCAACTTACAGGAGATAGACAGCTTCCTTGAAAAATATGTGGCTGGCAGGCAGCCACTGATGATTCATACGGAAGTACAGCAGATCGGTAAACCGGAAATGAAGAAAGACTTTCAGATGACAGACTATATAAAGACCAATTTTAAGTGACAGATCCCTTTTCTAAAGGAACAATCTCTTTTAAAATACAGGCTTGTCGGCAGATAGTGAGGGGCTGCCACCTTCTATATACGGCCATCCGTCTTTATCCCATTTTACCTGGTCCAGCAATAATACACGGCCTTTAGGATTTTCCACATCTACTCCATGATAGAAAATCCAGTCGTTCCCTTTCTTGTCCTGTACTATCTCGGAACAATGGCCATTGCCTACGAACCGGGAATTGGAGCCAATGACAACTGAATATCCGTTGTCCATCATATCTTTTCCCGATTTATCCACATATGGGCCAAATAGAGATTTGGATCGTCCTACAACAAGTTGGTAGGTACTCTTTATTCCTTCGCAACAACTGCCAATGGACGCAAACATATAATAGTACTTTCCTTTCTTGTAAATATATGTTCCTTCGAAAGCAGTTCCCGCTATCCGCTTTTTGGCGGCGTCCGGTTTCAGGCTTAGGCCATCCTTGCTGAGTTCAGTGGCATAAATACCTCTGAAGCTGCCCCAGAAAAGGTATTTCTTGCCTTTGTCTTCTATATAGAACTGGTCGATGGAGTTCTGGACGTCTATATCCTTGCTTTGGAAAAGCTTTCCTTTATCGAGGAACGGCCCTTCCGGTTTATCGGCTACGGCAACACCGATGCCGCATGTCCATTCGCCTCCCCATACCGACATGGAATAGTATAGGACATATTTTCCATTGATGTAGTTGATATCGGGTGCCCATAATCCGCCTTTCGGTTCGAAATTAGGGCGGGTATCGTTTGTAAAGGCAGTGCCGGTGAATGTCCAATCGGTGAGGTTATCAGACTTGTAGATAGGTATATTGCGGGTATTTTCGGTTGCATATAAGTAAAAGCTGCCATCTTTGGTCTTGATGATAGTAGGATCGGGTAAGCTGGTATTGATTACCGGATTCTGATATGTATTGGAGTTCTGAGCTGATGTACTAATACAGATAGATTGTATTAGAAAAAGGATAATGGAAAGTAATAATGGTTCAGTTTTCTTCATAATATACAAATTGGAATTCTTCAAATAGGAACGGATAAATGTTCCGGATGCTTCAAATATAATGCATATATTTTGAAGAACAGAAGCCATTAGTGTACAAATGAATATGGGAGATTAAGATTGACTAGAAATTACCTTTCGCTGGTTGAAATTTACTATAAATGGCAGCTTATACCGTTTATCCTACACAAATTCATCAGGCAGATTAACCAGATATAATTTTGCGCTGGTCCGGGTAATTGCAGTATATAGCCACCGATAAAAGTTTACACCAAGATGCTCTTCCGGGATATAGCCTAAGTCGAGAAATACATTAGACCATTCTCCCCCCTGAGCTTTGTGGCAGGTCACGGCATAGGCAAATTTAACCTGTACCGCATTATAATAGGGATCTGCTTTCAGCTTCTTCATCTTGCCTGCACGGGTAGATATATCGGCATAGTCTTCCATTACATTCACGAATAGTTCTTCGGAGCGTTCGCGTGTAAGTCCTGCCACGTCGGAATGAAGCGTATCCATCAGTATTTTTAGCTCCAGTTCTATGTCATAATCTATGCTCTTTATAAGTACATCCCTGAAACGGAAACCATACAACTCCTGTTCGCCGCGGACACGCAGTACTTCTACTATTTCGCCATTGGCAAGAAAGTCTATGCCTTCGGTATTCTCAGTCCAGAAGTAATTGTTCTTGGTAATCATCAGCATATCGCCGGCAGAGAGTTCTTCTTCCCGGTAAAGTATACGGTTTCTTACGCCTTGATTATAGATGTTGGAACGTTTATTAGACCGGGAGATAATTATCGTATTCTCCAGTCCGTCGCGATCGTAGGCAGCCGATATTTCATCTATAAGATCTTCTCCCGATATGCGGACAATGTCTGCGAACTTTTTTAGCTTTAGTTTAGGATAAGCTTCTGTTTTCCCCTTGTTAAGCGCATTCCGGATGCTGGTAGCATTATATAATATACCGGAACTTTCGGCCTGACGGACGATTTGTGATAACATAGCTTCCCGCACTTCCAGTCCATATCCGGTAAGTACATCGGTTTGTAATGCCGGGCTGTCATCTTCGCCTACAGGCGGTAGCTGGGCAGAGTCGCCGATCAATAATAACCGGCAGTTTTCTCCCGAATAAACGTAATGAATAAGGTCATCCAGCAATCGTCCCGTACCGAAAACGGATGAATCGAGCCCATTGTTGCTAATCATAGAAGCTTCATCAACGATGAACAAAGTATCTTTATGCAGATTGTCCATTATTCCGAAACTACCGAGCTCGCCGGAATACTTTTGCTGGCGGTATATTTTCTTATGAATAGTGAACGCAGGGTGGCTGGAGTATGAGGAGAAAACTTTGGCGGCACGTCCCGTAGGAGCAAGTAAGACAGTTTTTTGCTTAAATTCGGTCATTGTTTTTACTAATGCCCCTAAAAGGGAGGATTTGCCCGTACCTGCATAACCTCTCAATAAGAATAAAGATTCCTCTTTCTGTAAAAAAAGAAAATCCACGATCTTTTCCAAAGCATTATCTTGTTCGGAAGTAGGTTCGAATGGGAAATTCTGCTTTATCTTATCCAGAAAGAATTTATTGATCATAATGGAGGGTTAAGTGAATTGAAGGTCAAAAATAGTGGATAAAAATATCTTTTTCTAACTTTGTACGTATTAAATCAGGAAAATGTATCAATCTTTATAAAAAGATTTATCTATATATTGTAAACAGGGAAATAAGTATTGGATAGCATGTATGATTGAATATTATTCTGTTTACTTTGCAATATAAAATTTAAATATGTTCTTACCCGAAAATATAGATCTTGGACAGTCAGAAAAATACGTTTTATCTATTCGTATAAAAACGGATGAATTTATGTTTTCTATTTCCGATACGGATAATAGGAAAGGATATTGTCTGCGTGAAACTACATTTTCGGCAAATGATAAACTGTTAAGTAATATTCAGCGGATTATTTTCGATCTGAATTTTCTTACCCAGGAGTTTAAACAGACAAATGTTATTATTGTTTCTCCTGACTATGAGCTGGTTCCTGCATCTTATTTCAATATAAAGGAGAAGGAGCAATTATATAATTTTACACATAATCAGGAAGCCGGACAGTTAATGTCAGGATTGATTGATAAACAGGATATAATAAGCTTGTTTAACGTAGAGAAAGATATTTTTGAGTTTCTTTCGCGTAATTTATGGAATCCTCACTTTTTTCATCATTCCAATCTACTTATTAATCTATTAGAGGACAAGAGAGGGGTGATAAACTCAAGGTCGAAGATGTATTTGAACTTTCATGGTAGCTTTATGGATGTTATTTGTTTTTCAGGATCAAAGCTTGTTCATTGTTTGACTTATGAAAACGAACCGGCAGCCAATCAAGTTTATTATATTCTTAAATTATGGGAAAATTGTGGTTTTAATCAATTGGAAGATTATATATATATAAGCGGAAAACCTGACGAACTGGTTGTTATCCGATTGCAGGAGTATATTAAGAATATAGAAAGGATAAATGCTCCAAGCGAAGTATATTTATGGAATGAGGATGCTCAAAAAGCTCCACTCGATTTATTGGCATTAGTATTATGAGAATTATCAGCGGAAAATATAAGGGGCGCAGATTCGATCCGCCTAAAAGTTTTAAAGCACGGCCAACTACCGATTTTGCAAAAGAGAATCTTTTCAATGTGCTGAATAACACGATAGATTGGGAAGATACCATTGCTCTCGATTTATTCGGAGGGACAGGGGGGATAAGTCTCGAACTGGTATCGAGAGGATGCCCGCAGGTCACATGCGTTGAGAAAAACTTCAATCATGCATCATTTATTGAAAAAACGAAAGAGGAATTGAAAATAAAATCAGAATTATTATTGCTTAAAATGGATGTTTTCAGTTACTTGGAAAGATGCAGGGAGCAATTCGATCTTATTTTTGCAGACCCTCCTTATGATATGAAAAACTTTTTGGATGTTCCGCGTATTTTATTTGAAAAGGATTTAATAAAGCCGGGAGGCATATTTATACTGGAGCATCCGAAAGACCATGATTTTTCCGGGTTCCCTTTGTTTGAAGATAAAAGAGTATATGGAAGCGTGAATTTCAGTATTTTCAGAAAGGCACTTCTATAAAATAAGAAAAGGTTGTCATCCCGACAACCAATCTTCATTGTTAACCTTAAATCTAATACCATGAAAAACACAGTACAAAGATAATTGATTTTTATGTTATAAAACATGTATTGGTGTTTTTCTTTTATTTATTAACTTTATTTAACTTGTTTCTGACGTGACCTTTGATTGAACTGTTCGGTTTTAAGCCTTCAAATCATTATTTTATAAACTTTACACTCTGATTTATTATTTTCTTCTCAAAGGATTATCTATATAGAAAGAATCAAGGGATGGCTGAATCCGGATTTTATTTTTAATTAGTAAAATTCTATTTCTGTAACTCTCCTTTATTTTCACTATTTTTTCAAAAAAGTCTGTTTTGTAATCTTAATATAGCATAAATATGCATATATTTGCAATCTTAAGATTGCAAAATTAGATAAATAAATACCCTGATAAAAATGAGAAGTAATAAATTTGCTGAAATAAATGTAAGTTACACCACTAAAGAAGCTATTGATGAGGCCAAGCGATGCCTTAACTGTAAAAACCCGCTATGTATACAAGGTTGCCCTATAGAGCATAATATCCCGGGCTTTGTGAATCAGCTGTCAATGGGAAATATTGGTGCGGCAATGCAAATAATAAATGAGAAGAGCAACCTTCCGGCTATATGTGGAAGAGTATGTCCTCATGAGAAACAATGCGAAGGTCATTGCATCCTTAATAAAAAAGACAATCCGGTAAGGGTAGGCAGATTGGAACGCTTTATCGCGGACTTCGACAGTGATATGAACCTCATAAAAGAGCGCTTGAAAGCAAAGACAAGAGGGAAAGTGGCAGTGATAGGTTCCGGACCGGCAGGACTGACTGTTGCCGGAGACCTGGCCCGGGAAGGATTTAATGTAGTTGTATTTGAAGGGCAAAAAGAACCCGGAGGAGTATTGATGTATGGCATACCGGAGTATCGGCTCCCTAAAGATATTGTCCGCAGGGAGATAAATAAAATAGAAGCCTTAGGGGTCACCTTTATCAATGACTTTCTGGTTGGTGAAAAGATGACCGTAGATGAGATGTTATCTCATGAATTCGATGCTGTATTTATAGGCTCAGGAACCTCCGTCCCAAACAGATTAGATATTCCAGGCATCAATCTATATAAGGTGTTACAATCATCTTATTTTCTACGGATGGTCAACCTCTATAACAACGGAGACATAAGTCGGAATGCCGTGCCATTGGTAGAAGGCGAAAATGTGGCAATTATCGGTGCCGGAAATGTAGCGATGGATGCTGCCCGCACAGCCTTGAGGATGGGGGCGAATTCGGTAAACATCATTTATCGCAAGACAGAAGATGAATTGCCTGCGCTAAAGACCGAATATAACGAAGCGGTGGAGGAAGGAGTGAATTTCCTTTGGGAGAGCAGAACTGTAGAATGTATTGGTGAGAACAATACATTGAAAGCTATCCGTGTTGAAACTCCAGAAGGGGAAAAGATAATGCCGATGGAACGTGTTTTCATTGCTATAGGCTCAAAGCCCGCCAACCGTATAGTTTCTACATCCCTGGGTATTGAAGTGAATGATAGCGGCTATGTAATAACTAAAGAACATCCTTATGGTATGACTACCCGCAAAGGAGTTTTCGCCGGAGGAGATGTGGTGCATACACCACAAACTGTTGTTTTGGCGATGCGCGAAGCTAAGCAAGTGGCACGGGGAATAGCCCGGTACATTGATGCTGTTAAGCTGTTGGAAGGATGATTTTCTTAATATCTGGTATTTGCGTCAACAGCAACTTCAATTGCTACAGCTCCAACAACGAGTGTTGTGCCCAACAGTATCTCCCAGAAAGTATTGTTAGCGGGTTTTTCTATATAAAAGAAATCTCCTCTCTCTGCCATATCTCCCGGAAGGTTGGATGGTTTTATGGACTGGGTTTTAATTAAATTCGACATATAGAAGCTTTGGTGAAATGTCATGTGCTGTTTTGGCTGAGCATAAACAGTCAGATAGCTTTCGAAATGTAATGGGCTGTCAGATTCGGAGTAATCTATTCTTTTTACTTTTATTGCATTACTGTTTTTATCTCCCAGATAAGAATTTCGAAATAGCTTCTTATCCAATTTTTCAAAATTCATATTCAACCTTAAGGGAATATAGCTAATCATTGTCTTGGGTGGTATGAAGCTGATATTTTGAGGCGATTCTATATCTCCGGCAAAACTTCCGTCAGCAAAACTGTATGTTTTATCTGGCGAAAGGTTATAATTATCCACAAATACTTGAGCGCTTCCAGAGAAATTAAGTCTGTCTTTCGCATAAGAATATGCTGTACCATCCAGTATAAGTGCAGAGCGTTGCCAATCTACATATAGTGGAACAGACAATTTATTGAAAACCGTAATCTGTATGGGAGCACTTTCTCCTTTGAAGCAATAGGCGATCCATAAACTATCGGTTTCAAGAAGGAAATCTCCATTGTCTACTTTCTCTACATATTCGTTATTCGTATTCAATGTAGAAAAGAAGTAAGTAGAACTGCAGGATGTGGCAGTCAATAAAATAAAGATAAAACAAATAGCTTGTTTCATACAGCTAAATTTTATAAACGGTTTATTCTTATACAAGTATATTATTAAATCCTGATATATACAAATTATCATTTTAGATTAAACTCAATAATAATTCTCCCCGGAAATCAGTCTATAGTCCTGTTTTTATATATAGATAAAGTTATCTGAAAAAGATAAAGAGCCATTCCATCCCGGAATAGCTCTCTACAATTAACCTAAAAAACGTATTAATCAGGGCCGTCCTCCCGGCCCTCCTGAAGATGTTCCGATAGTTGTCAGCATAGAACTTGTTGTAAAAGTCGTAGCTGCCGTACCTTTTGTATATGTCGTTCCTGAATACAGTCCGTGGAAATCGCTTCCGCCCGAAACACTTCCGCCTGTATATATAGTGTAACTCGTATTTGCTGCCAGATCGGGACTGCTGAACAATAGCGTCAGCGGTGAATATGTACGTGGTATTTTATAAGTTAGTACACTCTTCCCATCCGCAGATTCTATATGTATAATCTGGTTGGCTGTGCCCGTAGTTCCATAAACAACCGACCGTTGGGTACTGACACTCGTTGTTGGGTTGCTGGTTGCTCCGCCGGTGCCTACAAGTATTCCGCCTGTAATCTTGAACGTGTTGTTATCGCAGTCGAAACCCTCTTCAGGAGATTTTGTACCCGACGAAACAACAACCCCGCCTGTAACCGTCAATGTGCCGTTAGAGTCGATTCCGTCATTACTTTCACTATAGCAGTATATATTTCCACCATTGATCCCTATGTGATTGGATGCATTGATACAGTCATCATATGCCTCTATCTCTATTGTGCCGTCATTGATGGTCAGGGTCTTTTTACTTTCCAGTCCTTCAGCTTCCACGCCGGAGGTCTTGATCGTGATATTTCCGCTATTGACAGTCAGGTTTCCATCACTTTTTATAGCTTTGGCGGCAGTATCATCCGAACCGTATTTAAACTGCCCCCCTGTTGTTGTGACTTTTATAGTTCCTCCATTAATGACAAGTTCACCATCTACACTGATGCCTTTTCCTCCTGCGCCGGAACTTTCTATAGTGATTGTTCCTTTATCAATGGTCAGATTGCCGTCACATTTTATACCTGCTGCAGATGATATATCTTTATCATCTGTATCATAAAAAGCATCTCCGGTTGTAACCAATGTAATATTACCTCCGCTTATATTCATATCACTCCCTGTCTTGAAGGCTTTGGCGGCAATCCCTTTAGTGGTTACGTTGATTGTTCCGGCAGTAACGGACAAAGAACCTAAGTCGCTTTTTATACCCTGAGCCTTTTGGCCTGTGGTAGTAATATTTATGGTGGCATCACCTACAGTTATATATGGATCGATAGTTGTATCGGTGTCTTCATATGAAGCTACTATACCATCATCACTACTGTTTATTGTTATATTTCCGGCATCTATCCGGATATATCCCTTATCGCAATCTATGCCATCGCTCGAAGCTTTAATATTCAGGGTTCCACCATCCATACGGAAATAATCTTTGGCGTGGATACCATCGCTGACGGCTGTGGCTACTGTGATATTTCCCGTTTTCACTCTTATATAATCATCACTGCAAATAGCATGTTTATATCTTCCATACACAAGCAGGCTTCCTTCTCCTTCGAAGTTCAACTGCCCTTCACTAAAGAATGCAGCTTTCATATCTTCATCAGCATATGCCGTATAGGTATTACTGTCGATAAGTCTGCTGTTTGTTCCGTTTACGAGAGTTACAGTTACTTTTTTCCCGGATTGAACATTGAGGGCAGGGCCATCGCTACTGGTAATATCCACCCCGTTCATCATAAGTCCGAATTTATAATCGCTGTAAATCTTAAATGAACCGTTTTGTATGCTTCCTGACAAGACATAATTAATTTCTGTCACCAGATTTGTAGAGGTAACAACTACATTGCCATCACTTTGGGTAATATTCACTCCGTCATTTTCATACGGGTTCGTAATTATTGCTGCATTATCAGAAAAGGTAATGGTAACTGCATTTGAAAACACAGAGTCCCGGGAGTTGGTCTCAAAATCGTCATCAATAACAACTTCAGTATCATCGTCAACTCCATCTTCATCAGTAATAATGTCGTCTGTACTATCACTACAGGATGAAACGATAAATAGACATATACTACAGAATAAACTAAAAACGAATTTATGGATTCTCATACTTTAATAAGTTTTTGTGAATTTGAGCTTTCAATATTACTACCATTCAAAGAATACGACAAGAATGTTCGACAAATGGGATAGTTTTATCGACGAATAGTTTAGTTTGTCTGATATTTTTTACCAAAATTCATTTAATTGCAATCAGAAACAAATAAATTTTTCCAGAAAGTCAAAAAACCTTTATAAGGTAATCTATAACATAGATAAAGTTTCCAGAAAAAAATACGGACTTTTTTTAACAAAAGAAAGGATGGAACAATCGCCCCATCCTTTTCCTTATATTTAAGAATACAGAGTATTACAACATTTCTTTCTTTGCTTTCAACGAAGAATAACCCAGATAACCAATTATGACCAGATACATAGCCAGAGCCAGTAATTCGGAACCACTGTTAGCCAACCATTCTTCATTCACAAGGTTTATACCTCCAAAACGCATAGCAGCGCTAACTACACCCATCAATGCACCTCCCGCTATAAATCCGGAGGCTAATAATGTACCTTTCTCCAGCCGTGCGGCATTCAGGGCTTCATCCTTACTGCGACTGCCAACGTACCAACTAACAGCACCACCAATTAACAAAGGTGCGTTCAGTTCCATCGGAATAAACATCCCTAAAGCAAATGCCAGTGCAGGCACGCGTAATAAAGTGAGTAAAATAGCTATCAGAGCTCCTACTGCATATAATACCCACGGGGCCCCGGCTCCCATCATCAATGGCTCTATAACCGCTGCCATGGCGTTGGCCTGTGGTGCTACCAGAGCATTGGCTCCTGTAAATCCGTATGTTTTATTCAATATCAGTATTACACCGCCTACTGTTGCTGCGGAAACCAGTGTACCTAAAAACTTCCATGACTGTTGTTTCGCGGGTGTTGATCCCAGCCAGTAACCTATTTTAAGGTCGGTAATGAAACCTCCCGCCATCGACAACGCCGTACAAACCACACCCCCTATAATAAGGGCGGCAACCATACCCGATGTCCCTTTCAATCCTACGGCTACCATAACCACTGAGGCTAAGATCAGAGTCATCAGAGTCATGCCCGAAACCGGATTTGTACCTACAATCGCAATTGCATTAGCAGCAACCGTAGTAAACAAAAAAGCTATAATGGCCACAACAAGAATACCCACTATTGCATACAATAAGTTATGTATCACTCCGAAGTAGAAGAACAGGAATGTCACAATCAGTGCAACAATGATACCGATAGAGATAATCTTCATCGGCAGGTCGCGTTGTGTGCGTTTGTCTATCTGTTTAGTCTCGGATGCTCCTCCTTTAAGTTCTTTTGAAGCGAGACCGACTGCGCTTTTTATAATTCCCCACGATTTTATAATACCGATAACTCCGGCCATTGCAATACCTCCGATACCGATATGGCGGGCAAAAGTAGTGAATATTGCTTCCGGCGTCATACTAGAAATGACTCCTGCAAAAGTAGGATTTAAAGTTGCCAGCATAGTATCTCCCAGAAAAGGAAGAAGCGGAACGATAACGAACCATACCAATGCGGAACCGGCACAGATTATCGCAGCATATTTTAATCCTATTATATAACCCAGCCCTAGAACGGCCGCACCTATATTTACTTTGAAGACCACTTTGGCTTTATCTGCAATTTCTTCACCAAAAGGCAAAACGCGCGTAGTGAATGTTTCTGACCATGCGCCGAATGTGGCAATAACAAAATCGTAAACACCACCGATGATTCCGGCGAATATAAGCGGCTTAGCCTGACTCCCGCCTTTTTCACCCGATACAAGCACCTGTGTAGTTGCTGTAGCTTCGGGGAAAGGATATTTTCCATGCATATCGGATACAAAATATTTACGGAACGGGATAAGGAAGAGAATACCCAATATACCACCCAGCAAGGAACTTAAGAATACCTGAAAAAAGTCAACACTAATTTCGGGATATTTGGATTGCAGGATGTATAAAGCCGGAAGCGTAAATATCGCACCTGCCACAATAACCCCGCTGCTGGCTCCAATGGATTGGATAATTATATTTTCACCCAGAGCATTCTTTCTCTTGGTAGCTGTCGATAACCCCACAGCAATAATGGCTATCGGGATGGCTGCTTCAAAGACCTGCCCCACCTTCAGACCGAGGTAAGCTGCGGCGGCACTAAAGAGTACAGCCATTACCAGCCCCCACAGTACCGACCATGGAGTTACTTCTTTATACTGTTTGTCGGGAGACATTACCGGCTTGTATTCTTCACCGGACTTCAGTTCACGGAAGGCATTTTCAGGTAGCCCGGTCACCTTCTCTTCATGTTCTGTTTTCACGCGTTAGCTGTTTTATCGGTTACAAAAGATTCAAGACAGAGCGTCTTAAATTTTGGACAATACAAAACTACATTTTTTTCCCGGAAAGAAAAAAGCGGGAGCGGATATCTTTCAGTAAACAACTAGCAATAAACAACCCGTAACTGTTAAAAAGGAACAAAGGTAACAGATATATCAGTTAACAGTCATCAGTCATCAGTTAGCAGTTAACATCTTGTATCTTATTTACTCATATCTTGTCTACTTGTAACTTTTTAAAAAGGTAACACATGTAACATTTTTTTAGCCTTTGTGTCCTTTGTGATTTCCTTCGTGTACTTGGTGGTTAAAACTCTTTACCACAAGGGACACAAAGAGGTTACACAAAGGGTACTGTATAAAAGGTAACAAAGGTTACACTTTTTCTAATTATTACTTTTTCCCTCATTGTAAGTCCCCCTTGGGGGATTTAGGGGGCCATCAATCTTTCAAAGAACTATCAGCTGATAGCTAAAGGCTAAAAGCTATATACATAGATAAAGTTTTTTCAGTTAATCGTTCTGATACGGGATATTTTTGTATTCGCATATTTCCACTATTTTAGCTTTAGTGGCCAGTACATCCTCATATCGGAGGGTTACAAGGTCGAGCCGTCTTTGTTTTTTCTCCCCGTTTATCAGGAAAACGATATAGCTTATACCGATATTTACACGGCTTACACTGGTCCAGTCAATTGTCACTTTACTTTGTTTGGGTAAAGCGGATGTAACCGAACCGGTATCAATCTTTAGAATTGAACCCTGTAGCCATAGGGTATTACTTAAAATCAATATAGCCGCAAGAATAAACCCGATAATAGCGCAGAAGAAAAAAAATCCGAACCTGCTGGCAATTCCTTCCGTAACTGTAAAATACAGCGTAAAGGCAGCCAGATATATACCTGTAACTATATTCGCGACCTTTCTGGTTGACGATATTCCTTCGTAGTTAATATTCAGCTCGTTCATAATCTCTATGTTGTTTAATTTGTTAATACAAAAGTGCAAAATAAAACTGAAGACAGCTTTAGAGTCTGTTTAAATTTTATAGTAAAAAAAGTTACTAAGGTTTATTTATCAGAACTTATTATAATATTTTCCGCTAAAATTAAAACAGGCACTTAATCTTTGCAAATATCTTTTATTATCAATCCGGCCAGCGTAAACCCGAATATAGCTGTTATATGTACCAATGTACCATTTGTTTGCGCTTTCACACTAGGGTTATCCTGTTTAAGTAACTGAGAACTTTTCGATTCATCGTTTTCATATTTCAGCCCCTTGTTATCGAGGACTTCATCGCTGTAAACACACATCACTTTTTTAGAAGGCTTTCCTCCTTGTTTCATCTTCCGGCGGATGGCGGCAGCCAATGGGCAGCCCTTTACTTTCCAGAATTCAGCGGTTTTTATGCGGGAAGGGTCCATTTTCAAAGCCGCTCCCATCGACGAAAAGACTTTAGCTTTGGTACGGGTGGCGGTCAGTATTAAGTTCACTTTGTGTTTGAGGCTGTCTATGGCGTCGATAATGTAATCATAGCTTTCAAGGTCGAAAGATGCCGAAGTTTCTTCGCTGTATACTCCCGCGATTGTTGTAATTTCAGCATCCGGATTTATATCTAGCAGGCGGGCTTTCAGTACATCTACTTTTCTTAGCCCTACGGTTTTGGTTGTGGCCATTAGCTGGCGGTTGATATTCGTTTCACAAACAAAATCCGAATCCACTATTGTAAGGTGCTTTACACCGGTGCGAACAAGACTCTCCGCACACCAGCTACCGACTCCGCCTATTCCGAATAATATAATCCGGGTATCGGCAATTCGGTTCATTAATGTGTTCCCGAGCAGCAATTCAGCTCTTTTAAATATTCCTTTTTCCTCTTGCATATATCTAAGTTACTTGTTTTTTCTTAATTTTTCGGCGGGCAAATTTACAATAATTATTTCTGATTATTCTGTTAAGAAAATAATCATGTATCTTTGCAATCCAAAGTTTTGAGATACCACTTTATTAATAACAACTATGAACATTTTATTGTTAGGGAGCGGAGGACGCGAAAATGCACTTGCATGGAAAATAGTACAAAGTACAAAAGTCGACAATCTGTATGTAGCGCCCGGTAACGCAGGCACACATCTGATTGCAAAAAATGTGGAAATGTCTATTACCGATTTTCCTGCAATAAAACAGTTTGTGTTGGAAAATAATATCGATATGGTTGTGGTAGGACCGGAAGAACCGTTGGTACGCGGTATTTATGATTATTTTGTAAGCGATGCCGAAATTAATCATATCCCGGTGATCGGACCTTCGGAAGAAGGCGCTAAACTGGAAGGCAGCAAGGATTTCGGAAAGCAGTTTATGATGCGGCATAATATCCCTACCGCCCGCTACCGGAGTTTTACATTGGAGCAGCTTGAGGATGCTTATTCTTTTCTGGAAGAACTGGAAGCTCCTTATGTACTGAAAGCTGACGGGCTGGCAGCCGGAAAAGGTGTACTTATTCTCAATGATCTGAACGAAGCCAAAAGGGAGCTTAAAGAGATGCTTGGAGGTATGTTCGGTGAGGCCAGTAAAACGGTTGTCATTGAAGAATTCCTCTCGGGTATAGAGTGTTCGGTTTTTGTTCTTACAGATGGTGATTCATACAAAATACTTCCTGTAGCCAAAGATTATAAACGTATAGGCGAGGGCGATACAGGATTGAATACAGGCGGTATGGGTGCAGTTTCTCCTGTTTCTTTTGCCGATGATGTGTTTATGAAGAAGGTGGAGGAACGCATTGTCATCCCTACAGTTGAGGGATTGAAGAAAGATAATATTGTCTACAAAGGCTTTATTTTCCTTGGATTGATAGAAGTAAAGGGCGAGCCGGTGGTAATAGAATACAATGTACGGATGGGAGATCCTGAAACTGAAGCGGTGATGTTACGCATCAAATCGGATTTTGTATCATTATTGGAAGGTGTGGCTAAAAACACTCTCGGAGAAAAAAAAATGGAGATAGACAATCGTTATGCTGTCACAGTCATGCTTGTTTCCGGAGGTTATCCCGGGGATTATGAAAAGAACAAGGAAATGACAGGGTTAGACTCTGTTTCGGATAGTATTCTCTTTCATGCAGGGACAAAATCAACAGGGGATAAAGTGCTGACCAGTGGCGGACGCGTTATTGCCATCAGTTCGTATGGGGACACGAAAGACGAGGCATTGGCTAAGTCATACAAGAATGCGGAAAAAGTAATTTTCGACAAGAAATATTATAGAAAAGATATCGGTTTTGACCTGAAATAAATGGCAGCAGTACCCAAATCATATAAGAAAAATGTTGCAGATGGGAATGGAATGCTTGTTTTTTCCATTGTGTTTGCTATTATCATTCGTCTTGTCTATTTTCTATATTTTGATTTTGAACACAGTAGCCCGGCAAACGGTTATCTGTGGAGACCTTTATCAACTATTTTTACTAACCATCTGGTTTCCTTGATATGCAGCAGCCTGTTTATTGCAGGCATGGCTACTCTGGCTACACATATAAATACAACACATGTATTTATCCGTAGGAAAACCGTATTATTGCCGGCCGTTGTTATATTATTATTCAGTTGCCATCCCCGGTTTATGCTAATGTCTGCCGAGTGTATAAGCGCGATGCTTTTTCTTGTTATAATATATATGTTATTTGGGGCATATAACAGTACAAGCAAGCAGATATACGCTTTTAAAGTAAGTTTTATCCTGGCTCTGGGTAGCCTGTTTACACCTGCACTACTGATATACTTACCTGTACTGTGGATTGTTTTGGGTATGATGCGATGCTTTAATTTCAAATCACTCTTGGCATCCTTTTTGGGTGTATCTATATTATACTTTCCGGCATTTTCCTATTATTTTCTGACCGACAGCCTGGATACATTCCTTATCCCTTTCGTATCTGTGAATGTGCAGCAACTGGCAGATTTCTCATTCTATCAATTAAATGCAGGAAACTGGATCATTCTTGGATTTTCACTCATTCTATTAGCTGTGATTGTGAGCGATAATTATATCAATCGCCATAAGGATAAGATAAAAACACGGGCTTATCTGAGACTGCTCACTTTTACAGTGGTTTTCTGTATATTGGCCTACCTCTTTTTAAGCATTGACTTTATTGTATATTTATTTATAGCTTTGGTTGCCGGCGCCTTTTTATTATCGCATTTTTTTGCTTTGGCCGAAAAAAGAGGGAGTGTTATTCTCTTTTATGTTTCGATGCTTTTTTATATTCTTGTCTGTTTTTTACCTTTTTTATCCTTATAAATAAAACATTTGTAACATTTTACACGTTTCTATTTAGTGAATTGTATCCACGAATGTGAAACATAAACTAATAAAGGAGGAATTTCAGCATGAAAACACTCATAGCAACTGCACTGATTGCATTATTTATGATTAGTTGTAAATCGGGAGAAAGCCTGTCGAAGCAAGAAACTATATCGCAGATTACGAATAAAGTGGAGAGTCAGAATTATAAATTTGTCCCCACTACAGCTCTTCCTACATCCGGCAAATCAATAAATCTTAATTATTCATATTCGTTACGTATTTCCAAAGATACGGTAGATTCGTATTTACCTTACTTTGGCCGGGCATATGTGGCTCCGATGTCGACGGATGAAGGGGGGATAAAGTTTATCAGTACCGACTTTGAATATACGCAGACCAAAGGAAAGAAAGATATGTGGGAGGTTGCGATAAAACCGCGGGATAATGCCAAAAAATACACCCTCACATTACAAATAGGGAATACCGGATATGCCACTCTGACAGTGCAGGATACGAATCGGCAGACCATAAGTTTTTATGGAAAGATAGAATAAATATATAATATTTCACCTTCGCCAACTGTTTTTTTAAGTATAAAAGTCATATATTTGGAAAATTATTATTTATTTCGCATCTCTTAAAGGGACGCCAAATACTTTTGAATATTTATTTATGCAAATATCCTTCACTGCAGAGCAAATTGCTACAGTATTAAATGGTACAATTGAAGGTGATTCTTCAGTTGTGGTGAATAATTTTTCCAGAATAGAAGACGGTAAGCCGGGAACGCTGACTTTTTTAGCGAATCCCAAATATACGCACTATATATATAGTACAGATGCCAGCATTGTTCTGGTAAATAACGATTTTATAGCCGATCAGCCTGTAAAGGCGACTCTTATCCGTTGTTTTAATGCATATGCGGCACTGGCTATCCTGTTGGATATGGTAGAGAAGACGAAGCCTCAGAAATCAGGGATAGAAGCTATGTCTTATATTGCTACGAATGTTAAATATGGAGAGAATATATATGTCGGTGCATTTGCTTATATTGCAGAAAATGTACTAATAGGGAATAACACTAAAATATATCCTCAGGTATACATTGGTGAAAATGTTACAATTGGGGACAATACTATCATATACCCCGGAGCAAAGGTGTATCAGGGATGTACCATTGGTAATAATTGTATAATTCATGCAGGAGCTGTAATAGGCAGTGATGGCTTTGGGTTTGCTCCTGAAGATGGAATATATAAGAAGATTCCGCAGATGGGTATTGTAATCATCGAAGATGATGTTGAGATAGGGGCAAATACAACCATAGACCGTGCCGTGATGGACGCTACTGTGGTGCACAGAGGTGTTAAGTTGGATAACCTTATCCAGATAGCCCACAATGTAGAAATTGGAGAAAATACAGTAATGGCCGCCCAGGTCGGCGTATCCGGCTCTACAAAAATAGGTAAGCATTGTGTATTTGGAGGACAAGTAGGACTCGGTGGACATATTACTATCGGAGATAATTCCAGTGTGGGTGCCCAATCCGGAATTATAAGCAATATTGAATCAGATTCCAAAATCTTAGGATCTCCCGCCATACCTGTCAAGAATTTCTTCAAATCAAGTGTTGTATTTCCTAAGCTGCCCGATATGTACCGTCAATTGGCCCAGCTACAGAAGGAAGTAGAAGAATTAAAATCTAACCAAAACAAATAAGAACCATTTATTTATTAATAATGAGCAAGCAACATACGCTGAAAGGCAGTTTCACTTTACAGGGGAAAGGTTTACATACAGGACTACCAATTACGATAACATTTAATCCGGCTCCTGAAAACCACGGATACAAAATTAAAAGAGTAGATCTGGAAAACCAGCCTGTAATAGACGCTCTGGCCGAAAATGTTGGTAATACTCAACGTGGGACAGTACTCGTAAAAGACGGGGTGCAGATAAGCACTATAGAGCATGCTATGGCTGCTTTGTATGCTTTGAGGATAGATAATTGTCTTATCGAAGTAAATGCTCCTGAATTTCCTATTCTGGATGGAAGTGCCATACAATATGTTCAGGCGATATATGGAGTAGGAATAGTAGAGCAAACAGAGGAAAGAGATTATTTTGTTGTTCGTCAGAAGATGGAAGTCGTAGACGAAGAAACAGGGTCAAAGTTGACCTTGTTGCCGGACGACCGTTTCTGTATAAATTCATTCATAGAATTCGAATCGAAATATATACCAAATCAATCGGCTTCTCTTGATAATCTGGAAGATTTCACAAAAGAGATTGCAACCGCCCGTACTTTTGTCTTTGTTCGTGAAGTACAGAAATTACGTGATGCCGGATTGATAAAAGGTGGCGACCTGGATAATGCAATCGTTATCTACGAACGCCAGATATCTCAGCAAGATCTGGATAGCCTTGCCGATCTGCTAGGTGTGCCGCATAAGAATGCATCGGAACTAGGTTATCTTAATAACAAACAGATCCAGTATCCAAATGAACCGGCCAGACATAAACTCCTCGATATCATTGGAGATATGGCTCTGATTGGTAAACCGATAAAAGGGCGCATAATAGCAACTCGTCCCGGACATAAAATAAATAACAAACTGGCACGTTTAGTTCGTAAACAAATTAAGCTCAACGAAGTGCAACCACCCGTATACGAACCAAACAAAGAGCCTGTCTTTGATATAAACAGAATAAAAGAGCTTTTACCTCACCGATATCCATTTTTGATGGTAGATAAGGTAATTGAGATCGGACAAAAATATATTGTCGGTATTAAGAACCTTAGTGTAAATGAGCAGTTCTTCCAAGGTCACTTTCCTCAGGAACCTGTTATGCCGGGAGTACTTCAGATAGAGGCTATGGCACAGATAGGAGGGCTGCTGGTGCTTTCGCAGGTTGATGAACCGGAAAGATATTCTACCTATTTCCTGAAAATAGATAATGTTAAATTCAGGAGTAAGGCTGTACCGGGTGATACGCTTATTTTCAGGCTCAATATGATGTCTGAAATACGCAGGGGAATTGCTAATATGAAAGGATATGCTTTTATTGGCGATAAGCTCGTTTCTGAAGCGGAATTTACTGCCCAAATAGTAAAAAATAAATAAGTAAAATAAAGTATTTAATGCAACATTATTCGATTATGGTCGATTATAGCTGCATCTGGTACAAAAGTAATAAATAGGTCTAAGACCTTAATATAGTATATCATGTCAAATATATCTCATCAGGCATATGTACATCCTGAGGCAATATTAGGAGAGAATGTAGTAATAGAACCATTCGCTTTTGTCGATAAAAATGTAGAAATCGGAGATGGCACGCTAGTCATGTCCGGCGCTAATATACGCTATGGGGCCTGTGTAGGGAAAGATTGTCGCATATTTCCGGGAGCAGTGATAGGAGGTCTTCCTCAAGATCTAAAATTCAGAGGAGAGGACAGTCTGGCTATTATAGGAGATAATACTACCGTTAGAGAGTGCGTTACCGTAAATCGTGGAACAGCATCGAAGGGATATACAAAAGTCGGCAGTAATTGTTTGTTAATGGCATATAGCCATATTGCGCACGATTGTGTTATAAACGATTATGCAATAGTTGGTAATGCAACGCAATTAGCCGGAGAGGTAGAGGTCGATCATCATGCTATCTTGAGTGGCGGTACATTGGTACATCAGTTTACACGTATCGGAGCGCATGTAATGATTCAGGGAGGTACACGTTTAGGAAAAGATATCCCTCCGTATATTATTGCAGGACGCGAGCCTGTTTGTTATTCAGGTGTAAACCTGGTCGGACTGAGAAGAAATGGCTATTCCAATGAGAAAATAAACGAAATACAGGAAATATACCGTATCATCTATCAGTCAGGGTTCAATTTCTCGGATGCCGTAAGCAAAATAGAGAAAGAGTTTGAAGAAACTCCTGAAATGAGATTAATCGTAGATTTTGTAAAAAACTCACCTCGCGGAATCGTTAGAGGATATATGGGATAATTGATCTCTTTTTTGATTATAAATGGCTTTGAGGATAAAGTCCTGTAAATAATCAGATCTGCGTAACATATGAAAAATAGCATACAAAAAATAATCTTTCGCTACCTGAGTATTGAAAACTACTTACGGCTGTTGCAAAGATTATTTTTTGTAATGTATAGATGGGGATTACTAAAGAATAAAAAGGAATACGAATATCATTATTACATAAAAAATCTCATAAATGAAGGAGATGTCGTTATAGACATCGGCGCTAATCTGGGCTATTACTCTATATTGATGTCTTCGTGGGTAGGAAAGTCGGGGGTGGTATATTCGGTGGAGCCTATCGCCTTGTATAATAAGATATTTAATGAAAAAGCCCGTAAAAGAAAGAATATCGTATTGTATCCCTACGCATTGGGAAAAGAAGAAAAAGATGTAACATTGGTCTGTTCTCCTAACGTCGGATATTTAAGGACGGGTTTACCTCATGTATATGATTCCCGGAGAGATGGAAATATTCAGACTCAGGAATTTACATTTGATGCTAGAATGAAAATTCCGTCAAAGTTATTTTCATCGATAGAAAGACTTGATTATATCAAATGTGATATCGAAGGATTTGAATACGTTGTCTTGTCCGATATGGAAAATATTATAGATAAGTTTAGACCGGTAGTCCAGGTAGAAGTCTGGGGTGAAAACGAAGAGCCTGTAAAAAACTTATTTAAGAAACTGGGTTATATCTCTCATAAATTGCAAGACGGACTCCTTACCTCTGATGAAGAGGTTATAAAAAAGTTATCCGGCGACTTCCTGTTTATACATACAGATAGTAAAAGCTTATCCTGATTATATCCCTGAATATAGCAGGTAAATGATATCCTATTTTATTAGAAAGGACACTTCTCTTTTAATACTGTTTTTGATTGTATGTTATTAAAAAGTAGTACCTTTGCACCCTCAAATCATATATATGCAAAATATTAGAAATATTGCGATTATCGCACACGTAGACCACGGTAAGACTACCCTTGTAGATAAGATGCTGCTTGCCGGGCAACTCTTCAGAGGGAATCAATCAACAGGTGAGCTTATTCTAGATAATAACGACCTGGAGCGTGAGCGTGGAATCACCATCCTGTCCAAGAACGTTTCCATCAATTACAAAGGAACAAAGATCAATATAATAGATACTCCCGGACACGCCGACTTCGGAGGTGAGGTAGAACGGGTATTGAATATGGCTGACGGCTGTTTGTTGTTGGTCGATGCCTTTGAGGGACCTATGCCGCAAACGCGTTTTGTTTTACAGAAAGCTATTCAGATGGGACTGAAGCCGATTGTGGTTATCAATAAAGTAGACAAACCGAATTGTCGTCCGGATGAAGTACATGAAATGGTTTTCGACCTTATGTTCAGCCTGGATGCTTCAGAGGAACAGTTAGATTTTCCAACCATATACGGTTCGGCCAAGCAAGGCTGGATGTCTGATGATTGGCGTAAGCCCACCGAAGATATCACCCCGCTTCTCGATGCCATTGTAAAGCATATACCTGCCCCTGAAATTTTGGAAGGTACTCCGCAAATGCTGATCACATCGCTCGATTACTCCAAATATGTAGGACGTATAGCTGTAGGGCGTGTTCATCGTGGCGAATTAAAGGAGAATATGGATGTCTCTCTTTGCAAAAGGGATGGCAGCATAATTAAAACTAAGATAAAAGAAATAAATACATTTGAAGGACTGGGACGTACTAAAGTCCCTGTTGTTCAATGCGGAGATATATGTGCCCTTGTAGGAATAGAGGGTTTCGAAATTGGTGATTCAATTGCTAGTATAGAAAATCCTGAACCATTACCGACTATCGATATCGACGAGCCAACAATGTCAATGCTTTTCACAATCAATGATTCTCCTTTCTTCGGAAAGGATGGTAAGTTTGTGACATCGCGCCATATACATGACCGCCTGATGAGGGAACTCGACCGTAATCTGGCTTTGCGTGTAGAATCCACCGCAAATGCCGATAGCTGGCTGGTATTCGGACGTGGTATCCTTCACTTATCTATCCTGATAGAGACAATGCGTCGCGAGGGTTATGAATTGCAGGTCGGACAACCAAAAGTAATCATAAAGGAAATAAACGGTGTTAAACATGAACCGGTAGAAGAGCTAACGATTAATTTGCCGGAGGAATATTCCAGTAAGATTATCGATCTGGTAACACGCCGTCGGGGTGAGCTGACAATGATGGGAAGTAAAAAAGACCGTGTATATCTTGAATTTACCATACCATCGAGAGGTATAATAGGGTTGAATAATACAGCTCTTACACTATCGGCAGGAGAAGCTGTTATAGCACATCGTTTCCTTGAATTCCAACCGTGGAAGGGTGATATTGAAAAGCGTGCGAACGGCTCTATTATTGCCAGCGAATCGGGCAATGCTTTTGCTTATGCCATAGATAAGCTACAAGACCGGGGACGTTTCTTTGTTGAACCTCAAACAGATATTTATATGGGACAGATTGTAGGTGAGCACAATAAGGATGGCGATCTGGTCGTGAATCTCACAAAATCCAAAAAATTAACAAATGTGCGTGCATCCGGTACAGATGATAAGGTACGATTGGCTCCAGCTATTATTTTTAGTCTTGAAGATGCTTTGGAATATATTAAGGAAGATGAATATGTAGAGGTTACTCCTAATTCTATCCGTTTGAGGAAGATATATCTTGATGAGAACGACCGTAAGCGTATGACAAAAAATACCAATTAAAACAACTCTTTTTTAATTCGATAAAACAGATTTATATATGTTCTTCCGGTACACAATTAATTGTACCGGAAGTTTTTTTATATCCGTTATAGAGGTATGAAAGCATGATTCGTAAACTTTCTTTGAGTTTTCGGGCTTTTAATTTTGCCATCTAGGCAAAACGTAGTAATTTAGTTGTGCTTAGTGAGATTGCCCAATAAATTTATCTTATGGATGTAATAACAGAAGAATTAATTAGAGCATTAAAAAGAAATACTTCTGAAGATCAAAACACCGTAGATCTATTGATGAGTATTATTCCCGTGGGAAAGGAAGCTGCATATCGCAGGCTTCGGGGAGAAATACCTTTCACATTAGATGAAGCTGTGAGTATTTGCCGAAAAATGAACGTATCACTGGATCTGCTGATCGGTGTGAAACATGATAATACTTATGCTTTTCATCTGAGTGCTGTCTTTACCGAAGAACCTATGGCTGAGTATTGCCGTATGATGAAGGAGGTAGCTGATGGTGTAGAATATATAAAAAAGGATCCGGCATGTTTTCTGTATATGGCCTACAAAGCATTACCTCAAGAATTCTTATTCAGATATCAACTATTAGGGAAAGTATATCTTTATATTTTACTTTATCAATTATATCCGCAATCTGTATCAAAGGAATTTTCCAAAGTTCAGATTCCGAATGAAGTCCATGCATTACAAAAGAAAGCCATAACAGCAGTTCAGAATGTTAATTCTGTTCTGATTTTCGACAAGCATATTTTTACTGATTTTGTAGAGATTGTTAAATATTTTCAGAGCATGGAAATGATCTCAAATGACGAGACTGCACAGATAAAAAAGGAACTTCATATGATGCTGAACGATATGGAGAAATGTGCCGTCTCGGGACTATCATTGTATGGAAAGAAGCTTGATATTTATATATCCCATATTTCTTTCGACTGTACCTACACTTATATGTCCGGTGCCGGCTATGAAGCTGGTGCGATAGGCTTGTATTGTGTCGATTTTCTGTCTTGTGACAATCCTGTAATATGTGAGAACCACAAACGTTGGATAAAGTCATTGATACGGTTCTCAACTTTAATCTCTGTATCCGGAGAATTACAGAGAAATGAATATTTTTACTATCAGCGTAGTATTATAGATATGCTTTAAAAATTCAGAGATTGAGGAATGTAAATTATTATGCCCGATTCCTCTTTGTCTGATATAATATATAATTGTTCGTTACTCTATATTAATGCCCTTAGATAGAGGCCCGGAGATTAAACTTGTATATGCTTCACTAATTTATGGAACATGAAAAATATTATTAACATTTTATTATTAGCTTGTTATTTCACTAGCTTTCAAATTACAAATGCCCAATCCCGATGGATAACATCGACTGAAGAAAAAGTAAATGAACCGAATACCTGGGTTGCTTACCGTAAAGACGTATTAGTTAAAAAAGTGCCGACTGCAGTTATCGCCAGGATTGCGGTTGACAGTAAATACTGGCTTTGGATTAATGGGAAAATGGTCGTTTTTGAAGGAGGACTTAAGCGTGGGCCTAACCCGAGAGACACATACTATGACGAGGTGAATATAGCTCCTTTCCTCAAAAGCGGTGATAATAAAATAGCCGTTCTTTTATGGTATTTTGGCAAAGAGGGGTTCTCTCATAAGAGTAGTGGTAAAGCAGGACTCATTTTTGATGCAAAGTTGGGGGCTCAGAACTTGATAAGCGATGCTTCGTGGTTGTGTAAGATACACCCTGCTTATGGCAATACGGAGGAGCCTTTTCCTAACTATCGTCTGCCTGAGTCAAATATCCGTTTCGATGCGCGAGAGGATATTGATAATTGGCAAACAGCAGATTGCCAAAGTTTGTATGGTTTCGAAAATGCAGTTGAACTGGGCAACTGGGGAGATGCTCCATGGAATAGCCTTATAAAAAGGCCGATCCCGTTTTGGAAGGATTTCGGTGTTAAAAAAGCTTCCAAATTGCAACGGATAAAAGGTGTGAAGAATGATACGGTTATAGCTTACCTTCCCTACAATATGCAAATGACGCCTATTGTAGATATTTCTGATAAAGAAGGGGGGAATCTGATCTCTATTTTTACAGATCATATGGAGGCCGGCGGAGATATAAACATGAGAGCTGAATATATAACGAAGAAAGGAAGTCAAAACTATGAATCCCTTGGTTGGCTCAATGGACAAAAGATATATGTAACAGTACCATCGGGTGTGAAAATAGATGAGATAAGATACCGGGAAACCGGCTATAATACAGAAGTGCAAGGGGCATTTTCGTGTAGTGATACTTTTTATCTGCGTTTTTGGGATAAAGCCCTCCGTACACTTTACATAAACATGCGGGATACATATTTCGATTGCCCAGACAGAGAACGGGCCCAATGGTGGGGAGATGTGGTGGTACTTATGGGGCAGAGTTTCTATACATACTCGCCTTCTACGCATTCATTGATGAGTAAAGCAATAAAAGAACTTGCCGCTTGGCAGAAAAATGACGGGAGTCTGTTCTCGCCTATTCCGTCAGGAAATTATGACAATGAGCTTCCTGGGCAAATGCTGGCCAGCATAGGGTACTATGGTTTCTGGAATTACTATATGAATACAGGAGATAAAGAAACGTTAAAGGAGGTTTATCCTGCCGTAAAAAAATATCTTTCATTATGGACGCTGGACAATACCGGTTTAACGGATTTCCGTGCAGGAGGCTGGACTTGGGGCGATTGGGGTGACAACAAGGATATCCGATTGATATTTGCAGGATGGCATTACCTGGCATTGAAAGGAGCGGCCCTGATGGCTGAAGAACTGAGACTTGTCGATGATGCTAACGAATACAGGACTATAATGGATAGAGTAAAGTCGGGTTATAATTCCTGTTGGAACGGATTGGCATACAGGCACCATGATTATAAGGATAGTACCGATGACCGTGTGCAGGCCTTGGCTGTTATAGCCGGTATTGCCGATAGAACAAAATATCCCGATATAATAAAACTGCTTAATACACAGTTTTATGCAAGTCCTTATATGGAGAAATATGTCATGGAAGCTTTGTTTATAATGGGAGAAGGTAAATATGCTATGGAGAGAACTAAGAGTCGTTTCTCTAATATGGTGGATGACAAGGGGTATACTACCTTATTTGAAGGTTGGGATGTCGGTGGATATGGGGGTGGTAGCGCAAATCATGCTTGGAGCGGAGGTGCTTTAACAGTGTTGGCTCAATATCTTTGTGGTATTTATCCCCTAGAACCCGGATATAAAGTCTTTAAGATAGAGCCAAATCCTGCGTCGCTCTCTGATGCATCTATTACGATACCATCCGTGGCAGGCAAAATAAAATCCGGGTTTGTAAATACAGATAATGAGTTTCTACTGAAATTCTCCGTACCTCATGGAACTCAGGCCGTCGTTTATTTGCCGGAAAGCCGGGACAAAACAATTACAGTAAATGGAAAGAAACTCTCCCTTGGACAATATCAACCGAAGGATATTTATAAACATCCGATAAAGCATACACTGGCTTTTCCGGCAGGTGATTATATATTGTCTGTGAAGAATTAGGAATAAGTCCCTTTTTCTGAAAACATATTCTTGCTATCTTTACCTCAAAATAAAGTTTGGCATGCTATGATGACAGTGACTGTTGAAGAACGTACTCTGATAAACGAAATTATCCTAAAGAACCAAATATGTTATGTCGGTATGATTGATATTGATGGCATGCCATATGTCATACCTATGAACTTTGGCTATCAGGACGATATTATTTATTTGCATTCAGCTCAAGAGGGGGGGAGCATCAAGGCTTTGGAGAAAAATCCGAATGTATGCATAACTTTCTGTACAGAGCCTGTATTAACATATCAGAATAAGGAAGTAGCCTGTAGTTATAGGGTAAAAGGTAGTAGTGTTATATGTCGCGGTCGTGTTGTTTTCGAAGAGAATTTTGAAGAAAAGATTAAGGCATTGGATATTATAATGCAGCAATATACCGAAAGAAAATTTACGTATTCCATACCTTCAATAAATAATGTTCGGATATGGAAAGTCGAAATCGAAAGTGTTTCCACAAAGGTTTTTGGCGTTCCACATCCGAATTCACGTAACTATAAAGATAAACCGGAGTTTTAGCCTGCTATTAATATAATAATATAAGTTGTGAAAAAATTTAAAGGATAATGATTCCTTTGATAGACCATTACAGGTAAAGCACTTTTGTCTGAAATAATTCCTCTGATGGGCCTTAATACTGAATATCCAACATGTGCAATTAAAAAATCAATATCATAATAGATTTTTGGATTTCTGTCATTAACCAGAGTACTTTTTCTTACCTTACGATGAAATCTCCTCTAAATTAATTACTTAATAACAAATGTATAAGATTTGTTATTAATAGACCTATTAAGCCTTTATTTGTGAAGTATATATAAAATATTTGGCAATCCATACTTTAAGGCTTATGTTTATATAAGTCACTAAAAATGAGCGTTTTTATTCATGTAAAAATAATGCTCTGTATAAGTGACTGTATAACATATAGGATTTTTAACAATCCGTAATAATTAAAATCATTAGAAAATGAATGTACAAAACAAGGCTCCCTCAAAAGGGAGAGGACGCAGTATGAGAAAAATTGAACGTTTTACGCAGGAAGAAATCCTGAAGCAGATTTTAGACGATCATAAGAAAAGCCTGGGTGAGGTTGTATGTATTAAAATAGATGAAAGAACATCGATCGAAGTACCTGCCAGTATGTCGGAAGAAGATCGTGCAAAGCGAATAAAGAACTACTTGAAGAATTCGAACTTCAGACCTGCAAAGTAAAGCATTTAACAACACTCTCTCTTCAGTAGCTGGAGATGATTACCAAACTATAGTTTTTATTATTATGAAAGTTGCATTAATTGGGGCTACGGGATTCGTTGGCTCCCACATTCTGAAAGAGTTATTAAGCAAAGAACATGAGGTGACAGCTATTGCTCGTAATCTCGAAAAGATTGATATAGGAGAAACAGGCTTAAAGGTCGCAAGTATAGATGTAAATGATAAAGAAGCGTTGACAGAAATATTAAGGGACAATTCAATTGTTGTCAGTGCTTTCAACGCGGGTTGGGATAACCCGGATCTTTATAATGATTATCTCAATGGATACGAATCAATTCAGCAAGCAATAAGAGCTGCAAATATAAGGCGTTACTTTGTAGTAGGGAATGCAGGTAGCTTATATATTGGCGGGAAGCAATTGGTGGATACCCCGGAATTTCCTAAAGAAATGATACAAGGAGCTAAAGCATCGCGGGATTATTTTGATAAGTTGAGACGCGAAACTTATCTTGACTGGCTGTATCTCTCACCTCAGATAGAGATGAATAAAGATATATCGGTGGGGCGTACCGGACGGTTCCGGACAGGCCGGGATGAACCCATAATAAAGGAAGGTGTCGCTTCTATCTCGGTTGAGGATTTAGCTATGGCTATTGTTGATGAGGTTGAGAGTCGAAAGCTTTCTCGCCAGCACTTCACTGTGGGATATTGAAAATTGGATAGGATATATCTATTCGTTATTTTTTCAAAAATTGCGTAATTGGTTAAATATTATTAATTTTTGAGAGAAAAACACCAAAACATGTTTTATAACATAAAAATCGATTATCTTTGTACTGTGTTTTTCATGGTATTAGATTTAAGGTTAACAATGAAGATTGGTTGTCGGGATGACAACCTTTTCTTATTTTATAGAAGTGCCTTTTGTGAACCTAATTTAGAATAGATTCTCTCAAATCAAATGATTCTCAGCTATATATTTCCATAATGGAGCAGCCTGGACAGCCTGTTTGATACCATCTTTTTTCAATAATACCACAAGCTCGTCTGCTGATAATAAATGTACCGATATATCTTCGGTAGCTTCCAGATTCTGTTCCGCTATCTTTTCTACATCAGTAGCCAGAAAACAATGAGTCATATTGGTATGTGTCCCAGGATTGACCGATATTTCCATATATTTTGTCCAGTTACCGTTCCCGTATCCCGTTTCTTCGAGCAACTCACGTTGTGCAGAAATCTCAAATGAAGGGTCATACTTTTCAGCTACACCTGCGCATAATTCTATCGATGTGTATCCGAGCCCGTGCCTGTACTGGCTAACAAGAATAAATTTCTTGTCTTTTGTGATAGCTATAACATTTACCCAGTCAGGATAATCGAGCAGGTAGTAATCAGGGATTTCATTCCCGTTCGGTAGTTGTATATGCTCACGCCGGACAGTAAGCCAGGGTTGCTGAAAGAGATATTCGCTTTTTAATACTTTCCAGGCTTTGTCATCAGTTTTATTGTTCATTATTGTAGTTTGTCTTATATAAAATCTTTCCTCATAGGAGAAAATGCGTCTATAACTGCACCTTTTTCCAGACAGATAAGTCCGTGCACAGCACCGGAAGGCACGTAAAAGCCATCGCCTTGCGCAAGTTCCTGCGTTTTCCCATCTATAGTAACTTCAAATCTGCCGCTCTCTATGTACGACGATTGCACATGCGGATGGCTGTGCATATCGCCAATACTTCCTTTTTCGAAAGATACTTTTACCAGCATCAGTTCATCATTATATCCCAGTATCTGCCTGGTAACACCATCTCCGACAGTTTCGGTTATTATATCTTTTTGAAGAATGAATTCTTTACTTTTTTTCATATTTAAGTAATTCCAAACTTATTTTTCCAGTACTATAATATTCATAAGGATGCCTTTCAGAGGCTTATCCTTCTCATTCGTTTTCACGTTCTGTATTTTGTCTACAACATCCATGCCTTCTATTACTTCTCCAAAGACTGTGTATTCATTATCCAGATGCGGCGCACCTCCTCTGGTCTTATAATATTCGCGTTGTTCGTCACTGTATGTTATTTCCGGCTTTTGTGTATTTGCCTGCTCTTCGGCATCCGACAGCATCTTATTTTTCAATTCTGTTATGGCTGAGCGATCACCGGTTTTATACAAAGCTTTGATTGTATCCATATTCGCTGATTGCAAGCGGTTATAGATACTTTGTTTCAAACGTTCGAAACGTGTTTTTTCCAGTTCGTTCAATTTATTATCGAAAGCCAACTCGCCGGTAACGATATAAAACTGCGAAGCATCAGAAGCCTTTGTCGGATTCTCAGCGTCACCCCAGCGGGCTGCGCCCAGTGCTCCCCGTTTATGATAATGCAGCGGGAATTTTATTTCGGAAGGAATGGTATCTCCCATCGTTTTATCTTCGGGGATGGAATCTCCATCAGCTATATTGCGGGTTTTGGGATCACCGCCCTGAATCATAAAATCCTTTATTACCCGGTGAAACGTCAGGTCTTTATAAAAACCTTTTTCAGCCAATCTGAGAAAATTGTCTCTATGGATAGGCGTTTCGTTATACAGTTTGATTTTTATATTGCCATAGCTGGTCTGTAATAGCACGACAGGTTCTTTGGGTTTGTTACTGCACATAGTTATTGTTAATAGGATTATAGGTATAAACCAAAGTTTTTTCATATCGGTTTCTTTAAATCAGGTACAAATGTACTCATTCTTAAAACAAGTCATAATAATATGTACTCATCCTTTCCATGGATTTTGTCATATCAAAGCCTGCCACTTCCGCTTTCTTTTTCATGTCCACTTCATTGTCGAATACTTCTGCCTGTTTTGTCGCAAAATGGAATATGACATATTTTATTTCGGCCTTGGAATACAATACAGTCTTTGCCAGCAGCATATTTTTATCGAAAGCAAAAAATGTGATGTTGGAGAGTGCATTTTTAGCTTTGTTTTTCTCCTTGACTATATTTTTTATGCCGCTTTCATCATCCAGAGAACCATATTCCATATCGTCTATGGCGTTTATAGAATAAGGATATATCAGCGGAACGCGGTAGCTGTCCCTGAATCCGGCATAGGTGAAATACGTTTCAGGAATGATGGAGTCGGTCGGCTGCATTGCTTTCAGGCTGTTCATATAAGGTGAATCGTCATAATACATAGTATATGCATCGGTGATAGATTCTACAGCCTGTTCTTTTATTTCGGGTACTTTTTCAATAACGGTATTTACTCCTTTATATACCAGATAGATCCCACAAAAGATGGCAAGTATAAAGAAAAGAATTGCCAACAGGCAACCCGTGTCACGGCTCTTTTTGTTACTCCATTTCACAATAGCCCAGAATATCGCCACTATCATAAACAATCCTGACAAAAGAGTTACTACCAGAAGAATCA
This sequence comes from Dysgonomonas gadei ATCC BAA-286, assembly GCF_000213555.1. Lineage (GTDB taxonomy): Bacteria > Bacteroidota > Bacteroidia > Bacteroidales > Dysgonomonadaceae > Dysgonomonas > Dysgonomonas gadei. The sequence goes on along the minus strand of NZ_GL891980.1, from coordinate 428,406 downwards.
AACCTTTTATAACCATAATTCATAATTTTTTATTTCTATTCCGGATATTCTTAGAAACAAAAATAGCTAAATATTATCATATGAGTATCTTTTGAACAAGGCAAACGGCTTTTCAGTTATCAGTAAAAATATTCTTTCACAAAGGTGCAAAGCCTAATCCATCACCATATTTATGTTTATTAACCATATTTGGTTAAAACCTGACACATCTGACAGAATTTTCACTGTTTTATCTTGTCATTTTTGTATACGTTAACCATGTTTAGTTAAAAGGTAACAACGGTAACACGGAAAGCAATTAATAATTAAGAATGAACAATTAATAATTAGCTTGTTATGCTGAGCAGAGCAAAGCATCTCGTATCTTTCTCCGAAAAGGTAACAAAAGTAACAGTTTTTACAGTCAACAGTTAGCAGTCATCAGTTAACAGAAATATAGTTCTTCAACTTATTGCTTAAAACTCATTACTCATTACTTGTTAAAAGGTAACAAAGGTTACACCTTTTCATTCATTTACTAATGCGAATCAGTAGTTGAGATTTAATATTCAATTCCATTAGTCGTTTTTCGTGACTCGGCATAAGCAAAATAAATTTAGCTTCTGCTCTCGCTACTTAAAACGTTCTATTTTTTCTAACGCGCCATCCGGCTTGTTTTTCATTTTGCCTTGATGCAAAACGAAACAAAAAATCAAGGCTGCATCCCTTTGGCGACCCAAAACCGCAGCTCCGGTGGGGCAAAATAATACGGAATCATCCATAGCCGGATTATCAGTCGTGTATAGCAGCTACCCTATTTTGCCCTACACCTCCGCTTTACGGATTGGGTACCCCGCCTGCGGAATGAGGCCAGAACCGCAATGCGGCGACATAGAGTTTCTTCTTGCTTTATCCCCACGTGCGTCAGCCCTTGCGCATTAGTGACGCAGGCGGGGTACCCAATCCGTTGCAGACGGCGTAGAATCAAACGGGGCGGTAGCCCGTGTGTTTGATTCAGACGGCAAAACGGTTTTGGGTCGCCGAGGAACGAAGCGCTAGCCTTTTGGTTCGTTTTGGGCAATGCCAAAATGAACGTTTGAGCGCAACGAAGTGGAGCTGAAAATAATAGAACAATTCTATACTACAATAGTTACTTTAACTACTGATTGGCATTAACTAATATGCTAATATGCTAATTTACTAATCATTTTTTCAAAGAACTCTTTTTCTTGTAAACTAGTATACTTCAAAATACATAGATAAACTTCTCCCAAAAAGATAAAACCCATGTGTAGCTTGTCCTGATGTTTTGAAAGAATAAAAAAACGAATACTTTCTTTTGTTTTTCATCCAATAATTTTATTTTTAAGGAAAACAAGGAAACTCGCAAGACAGAATTATCTTTGTCTTTTGTGAATTGTTATTCAAGCTCGTTTTCATAATTTAGTAAATTGTGCTAGATTTGCATGTATAAAAAATGAAATATGGCAAAATACGGAAGAATACTCCTGAAGTTAAGCGGTGAATCCCTAATGGGTGACCAGCAATATGGTATAGATGTTAACCGGTTGAACTCTTATGCCGAGCAGATAAAATCTGTCGCTGATATGGGCATCCAAATCAGCATTGTTATAGGAGGAGGAAATATTTTTCGCGGATTGAGTGGGGCCTCGAAAGGTTACGACAGAGTGAAAGGCGACCAGATGGGTATGTTGGCGACAGTTATCAATAGTCTGGCTTTAAGCTCGGCATTGGTTGCTATCGGTCAAAAAGCCAGAGTTCTGACCGCTATCAGGATGGAGCCTATCGGTGAGATCTACAGCAAATGGAAAGCAATAGAGTCTATGGAAAACGGCGAAGTTGTTATTCTTTCATGCGGCACAGGAAATCCATTCTTTACTACAGATACAGGCTCGTCGCTGCGGGGAATAGAAATAGAAGCTGACGTTATGCTTAAAGGAACACGTGTAGACGGCGTATATACGGCAGACCCGGAGAAAGACCCGACTGCGACTAAATTTGAACGTATATCGTATGACGAAGTTTACACTCGCGGGCTGAAAGTTATGGATATGACAGCTACCGTGATGTGTAAAGAAAATAATTTGCCTATTGTTGTCTTCGATATGGATACTCCGGGTAATCTGGAACGGCTGATGAAAGGCGAGAATATAGGTACTTATGTGCATGCGTAGATACTTAGTATCTCTGATCTCCCTAAAAAGATGACTATAAATTACAATCTTATTTTGCAAATCTTGAAATTATTAAATCTTGAAATATAAATTATGGCAGCAGACCTAAAACAAATCGGACAAAAAGCAGAAGAGAAAATGCAGGCTTCTGTAGAGTTTCTTGATGAAACTCTATCCCGTATACGTGCGGGAAAAGCAAATCCCCATATTCTGGATGGGATAAAACTTGAATATTATGGTTCACTTACCCCACTTAGCGGCGTAGCAGCTATTAATACACCGGATGCGCGGACTATTGTCATTCAACCATGGGAAAAACAAATGCTGAAAGAGGTGGAGAAAGCTATTCTTAACTCCGACGTGGGTATTACTCCTGATAACAACGGGGAGATTATCCGCCTGTCTATTCCTCCTTTGACCGAAGAGCGGCGTAAGCAACTGGTAAAACAAGCCAAGCAAGAAGCTGAAGACGCAAAAGTAAGTATCCGTAATGCGCGCCGTGATGCTATCGATTCAATCAAGAAGTCGGTAAAAGACGGGGTTGCAGAAGATATGGCTAAGGATGCTGAAAATGACATGCAGAAACTCCACGATAAATACATTAAGAAAATCGACGATGTATTTGCTTTGAAAGAAAAAGAAATATTGACAGTGTAAAATAATAAGCAAATTCGGAGATTAGCAGATTCGGAAATGAGCAAATCGAGTTTAAAATTTACTAATTTGCTAATCTCCGAATCTGCTTATTTGCTAATTGATATATGAATGGTCTTGTAATAAAAAATACGGGTAGTTGGTATCTGGTACGTACAGATGACGGTAAAAATATCGAATGTAAGGTAAAAGGAAACTTTCGCCTGAAGGGTATACGCAGTACCAATCCTATCGCAGTAGGGGACAGGGTCAGCATTGTTGAAAACAATGAGGGTACCGCTCTGATAACCGAAATAGAAGATCGGAAGAATTATATTATCCGCCGTTCTTCCAATTTATCAAAGCAATCCCATATCCTGGCAGCGAACATAGACCTGTGCTTTCTTATCGTTACAATCAATCATCCGGTGACATCCACAGTCTTTATCGACCGTTTTTTGGCATCGGCAGAAGCCTACCGGGTTCCCGTGAATCTTATATTTAACAAAACGGATGTCTATACAGAGGAAGAGACAGAGTATATGGATGCCCTGATTGATTTATACAATCATATAGGTTATCCGGGTCTCAAAATATCAGCTTTAGAAAAAGACGGAATAGAAGCCCTGCAAGAAAAGATAAAAGGGAAGATAACTTTGTTTTCCGGACATTCAGGTGTCGGGAAGTCTACTCTGATTAATACCCTTATCCCCAATACAGGCCTGAAGACCGGAGCGATATCCGGATATCATGGCAAAGGGATGCATACAACCACCTTTTCCGAAATGATAGAACTATCTCAGGGCGGTTTTATAATAGATACTCCCGGTATTAAAGGTTTTGGCACGGTGGATATGGAGAAGGACGAGATTTTTCATTTCTTCCCCGATATTTTCAAGTTCTCGAAAGACTGCCGTTTTCACAACTGTATTCATATCAATGAACCGGACTGTGCGGTGAGGGCTGCTGTCGAAAAGCATTATATAAGTGAAAGTCGTTATAAGTCGTATCTGAATATGATGGAAGAGGAGGCTGACGAGAAATACAGGAAATAGCCTGATGCATTAAATAATGGAGCATTAAAAATTTGTCATATTTGCATTCCATCAAAATAACCTGACACATATGAAATGGAGATTCGACCTAAAGTCTTTTATCATTTTTCTTATTATATTTGTAATAGAGGTACTTATCGCAAAATTTGTAGATGACAGCTTCATTCGTCCATATGGGGGAGATATTCTGGTTGTTATTCTTATGTATTATTTTGTAAAGACCTTTGTAGAAACGAAAGCTGTTTATATAATTACAGGTGTCGTTTTATTTGCTTACCTTGTAGAAATAGGGCAATACTTCCATTTGGTAGAAGTGCTGGGTATGCAGGATAATAAAATAATGCGTGTAGTTATCGGTTCCTCATTCAGTTGGATGGATATACTCTGTTATACGATTGGAGGAGTCATTTGTTATTTGATAGACAGAGAAAAATGATCAGGTTATGCTACAACAACGGAGGAAAGATTTTTTAATGCGGCTTCTCGAAGAATTCATGAAGAAGTTGCAGCAACTTACAGACAACAGGGAGAAGCTGAGCGATTCGGAGCAGAAAGGTATATTGAACGAATGCTTTACTTTCTTTTCCACCAATTTTCGTACATCAATTACTGACGACTCAGATATATTGATAGAAAAGATAAATGACAGAGATTTGCTGGAACAGTATCCGAAACTCTTGATGATGCAATATGATTTGTCGGAGGAGAGGAATAAGGCAGACCTGCAAAAAGCTCTTGTTCTTATCGAGTATTTGCAAAATACAGATGTCTCCTACTCTTGGGATAGGGTCGTTCTGCGTGAAGATATTCTTCATCGCCTCGACAATAACGATTAAATTTAAAAGGTTAATGCCTAGAACTCATATTTTATTATAACTTTGGTGCTATAAGCTATTTGTGAGCCAATGGAATCGATGGAAGCTGCAGATAATTTAATTCTTATTTTCCAAATTCTGTATGTAGTTACAGCATTAGGTACGATGATAGTTGTCATCTCGGAAAACAGGAATCCCTTGAAAACTATTTCATGGGTGCTTATCTTGTTGCTACTGCCTTTGGTCGGACTCATTATCTATTATTTTTTTGGAGAGGATAGTCGCAAACAGCGCCTTATCTCCCATAAGATGTACAAGAAGCTTAACCGCCGTTCTATAGGCCGCAAAGAATTACTCGAGACATTGAATCCGCCCGCCGAACAAAAAGGATTGGTAAATCTTCTGAACAGATTAAAGGGCGCACCCTTATACGGGGGGAGTAATGTTATTTTTTATTCGAGTGGTATAGCAAAATTTGATGCCCTTTTCGAAGAACTTGAAAAAGCACGGAAGCACATCCATATACAGTATTATATTTTCCTTGACGATGAGATAGGCCGGAAAACCCGTGATATTCTTGTGCGTAAAGCAGCAGAAGGTGTAGAGGTGCGTCTTATATATGACGATGTGGGATCATGGAAAGCTAAACGTCGCTTTTTTAAGGAAATGCAGGTGCAGGGCATTGAAGTCCAGCCGTTCCTTAAAGTGGCATTTAAGTTTTTAACCAGCCGGGTTAACTATCGTAATCACAGAAAAATTGTAGTTATAGACGGTAAAGTAGGATTTGTTGGAGGAATGAATATTGCCGACAGATATATTAACGGGGTGAGCTTCGGGACTTGGCGCGACAGTCATATTAAGATAGAAGGTAAGGCTGTAGCCGGATTACAGACATCTTTTCTGATAGACTGGTACTCTTCCCGTAAAGAATTTCTGGCTTCCGATACATATTACCCTGTTTTGGAAAGTAAGGGCGATAATCTGATACAACTTGTTACCAGTGGGCCCGTAGGCCCGTTTAAAGATATTCATCTCGGCATTTTGCAGGCGATATCCAATGCAAAGGAATGCATTTATATTCAAACTCCTTATTTTGTACCAACCGATGCATTATTGCTCGCTCTTCAGATGGCATCGATGCGAGGAGTAGATGTAAGGCTGATGCTTCCGCGGCATTCAGATACTACATTTGTGCATATCGCATCTATGTCATACCTGAAGGATGTACTGGATGCAAAAGTAAGTGTGTTTTTCTATGAAGCCGGATTCCTGCATTCAAAGTTGATGGTTATTGATAATTCTCTGACGATAACCGGTTCGGCAAATATGGATGTGCGGAGTTTTGAGCATAATTTTGAAATAGACGCATTTATATATAATGAAAATACTTGTGATGCGGCAAAGGATATATTTTTCAGAGATATGGAGCAATCCTCTCTGTTATCGGCCGAAGAGTGGGATAAGAGGTCGAGATTTGAGAAATTTAAAGAATCGGTTATGCGGTTGTTCTCCCCGTTGTTATAACTCAAGCCTTATAAAAATAGAATGAATAAGAAACTATCGATATTGTGTTTAGGTTATCTGATTACTTTTGCGGTGAGCGCTCAGAAAATAAATATATCGCTACCCGAACAGTCAAATAAGGAATATGCATTTATCCTGAGTAAAGGTATAAAGCAAGATACTATTCAAAGAGGGACATTTTCGTTTGCCGGTGATGTGATAATTAACATACCTGAAGAAGAAAAATATTATGTGGGCATGGGATCGCTTCAGATAAAAGATGCTATGCCATTAAATATAATTGTTAATAATGAAGATTTTAGCGTAGAGCAAGCCTCCGATCAGAAATATATATTCAAAAATTCCCCGGAAAATGAATATTTATATTCTGTGATACAAGAAGGGGCCCGGCCGGTTCAGGATACAACGCTCTATGCTTCATCTTTTATCGGATTGGTTCGTTATATGCAGCAATTGAACAGGCTGATTACTCAGGGCGGAAGCCTTATGGATAAAGCTAATGCCCGCTTGTATGCGTTAAATCAGCTCGATGTGGATAAGCTCTACTCCAGCGGTATATGGTATAATATTATAGACGGATTGACCCGTTTGACAGCCGATCAGCAGTTGATGGCCGAAGATATGGTACGTCTGATGAAACGTATAAAATCACAAGAGGCTTTTGAGCATCTCGCTGATAATTTAATTCTTATTGCCGAACAATACGGATGGGATGATGCTTTTGATATTATAGTACCTTATATAGAAGAATCGGGGAGAATAGCTGTTCCGCAAGGTCGGATATTTGATGCATTTGCATTAGCTAAAGTTCGCAAAGGAACACCCGCTCCGGTTTTGGAGGGTTTGTCGCCGTCGTTAACAGAAGCCGGATATAACCGTACACTATTAGTTTTCTATCAGCCCGATTGTGAGAATTGTCATACTCAAATAGAACGATTGATAAGTGATTATCCAAGACTAAAGGAACAAAATATCCGCATAGTGTCCATATCCTCGGATACAAATAAGGATCTGTTTGCCGAAGATGTAAAGCATTTTCCATGGCCTGATTCTGACAAGCTCTGTGATTATAAGGGCTTTGCCGGTGTTAACTTTGTCGGATATGGAATAATGAGCACTCCTACATTCTTTTTATTAGATGAGAAAGGAGTGGTAATAAAACGCTATGCTTTAGTCGCAGGGATTGATTTCAATACCAGCCTGAAAGAAGAAAAATGAAGTTTTTTCACCAAAATAAAGATATTTTTATTTGTATTAGTTAAAAAAACTATATCTTTGTGGCTTGTATGTTCTGTTTGGATAACTGGACTTAGATTTATAGAGTTAAAGAAATAATTATTGAAATAGTAAATCTTAATAAGTTATTTATTAAGTAATTTATATGAGCAAAAAAGTTGCACTCATCACAGGCGTTACAGGACAGGATGGAGCATATCTATCTGAATATTTGATAAAAAAGGGGTATACAGTCCATGGTATTAAAAGAAGATCATCTTTGTTTAATACAGATCGTATAGACCATTTGTATCAAGATCCGCATGATGAGAACCGAAATATGATACTTCATTATGGAGATATGACGGATAGTATGAATCTTACTCGTATTATCGGTGATGTTCAGCCTGATGAGATCTATAATCTTGCAGCGATGAGTCATGTAAAGGTTAGTTTCGATACTCCTGAATATACAGCTAATGCCGATGGGATAGGTCCACTCAGGATTTTAGAAGCGGTTCGTTTATTAGACCTGACAGAAAAAACCAGGATATATCAGGCATCAACATCCGAATTGTATGGATTGGTGCAGGAGATACCGCAGAAAGAAACAACGCCGTTTTACCCTAGAAGTCCTTATGCAGTTGCAAAATTGTATGCGTATTGGATTACTGTAAACTATAGGGAGGCATATGGTATGCATGCCAGCAATGGCATTCTGTTCAACCATGAATCTCCATTGAGAGGTGAAACTTTTGTAACAAGAAAGGTTACCCGTGCTGTTTCCCGTATAGCTCTCGGGCTTCAGAAGAAAGTATACATGGGGAATTTATCTAGCAAAAGAGACTGGGGGCATGCTAAGGACTATATAAAAGCGATGTATCTCATTCTTCAGCAAGATACTCCCGATGATTATGTAATTTCCACAGGAGTAACCACAACAATCCGGGACTTTATAAAAATGTCATTTATGGAGTTGGGTGTTGAAGTGGAATTTAAGGGAGAAAATGAAAAAGAAGAAGGTTATATCGTTAGTATAAATGACGATGTTTTCTCAAAAGTAGTTGGTGAAGAATATTTATCTTCCTTTAAGAAAAGAGTAGGAGAAGTTGTAGTCGGTGTTGATCCGGCCTATTTTCGTCCCACAGAAGTTGAAATATTGATTGGAGATAATACTAAAGCCAGAACTAAGCTAGGATGGGAACCAACCTATGATCTTAAGGCTCTTTGCCAGGATATGGTAGTTCATGATATTGAGCTGATGAAAAAAGAGGAGTTCTTGAAAAATGGTGGATATCGGATTTTGAATTACTTTGAGTAAGGAGGAACGGTAGATAATAAATGATAAAAAAAGACGATAAAATATATATAGCCGGACACAGAGGGTTAGTTGGCTCTGCAATTCTCAGGAATCTGAAGGAAAAAGGGTATGCTAATTTTATATTAAAAACCCATGCAGAACTTGATCTGACTAGTCAAGCGGAAGTTGCCGATTTTTTTGCAAAAGAAAAACCTGAATACGTCTTTTTAGCAGCAGCTAAAGTTGGGGGTATAGTGGCTAATAATACATATCGCGGCCAGTTTATATATGAAAATTTGATGATTCAGAATAATGTTATTCATCAATCATATGTAAATAATGTGAAAAAATTAGTATTTTTGGGCAGTTCTTGTATTTATCCCAAAGAAGCATTTCAGCCGATGTCTGAAAACGCTCTGCTGACAGGGCCTTTGGAATATACGAACGAACCGTATGCTATAGCGAAAATCGCAGGATTAAAAATGTGTGAGAGTTATAACATTCAGTATAATACAAATTTTATAGCTGTAATGCCCACAAATCTGTACGGACCGAATGATAATTTTAATTTGGAAACATCACATGTCCTGCCTGCCATGATTCGCAAGATTCACTTAGGGAAGTGTCTCGAAGCAAATGCCTGGGATATCATAAGGAAAGATTTTGACTTACGCCCGATAGAAGGTACAACAGGAAAGTCTTCAGAAGCAGAGATTCTTAATGTTATGTCTAAATATGGTGTTAAGAAAGTTGGACCTGATGTTCAGGTTGAGTTATGGGGCTCAGGAAAACCTATGCGGGAATTTCTCTGGAGTGATGAAATGGCTGATGCAACTGTTTTTGTAATGGAGTCTGTAAACTTTTTAGACTTAATTAGTGTTATAGAAGGTAAAGAAATCCGAAATACACATATTAATGTGGGGGCAGGTGTTGAAATATCGATAAAAGATGTCGCGAATATTATAAAAAGAATAGTGGATTTTTCAGGAAAGCTGTGGTTTAATACAGAAAAACCTGATGGAACTATGAGAAAATTGTCAGATGTCTCTAAGTTGAATTCATTGGGATGGAAACATAAGGTTGAAGTAGAAGAAGGTTTAAACCGGATGTATTCGTGGTACAATAAATATATAGTAGATTAATAAATAGTGTTTAATTATAATTTAAAAGATTGATTATGAAAAAAGTAAGTTTACTTTTAGTTTTAGTTTTTGCGGCTATTACTATTTCTGCTCAGGAGAGTGGATTTAGCACAAAAGCTGGCCGTAAAGCAACTTTTGCGCGTAACGGTTTTTGGGACAATTGGTTTATTGGATTTGGTGCTGGAGCTAATTTTGTACAAGGCGATAGCAACAAAGATGCAGATTTCCTGAATCGTCTTACAGTTGCTCCAACTATTCAGGTTGGTAAATGGTACAACCCTTATATTGGAGGTCGTTTGAAATTCCAAGGAGGTTCTTTGCACAATTTCCAAAACAATGCTACTGACATGATCCATAACAAATATTTCGGTGTAGAAGCTGATGTTATGTGGGATGTAACTAACTATCTAGGAAAGTACAACGAAAAACGTGTTTATAGCCTTATCCCTTATGTAGGTATCGGTGGTGCTATCGGTTGGGACTACAAATTGGATGGTAACACTCACCCAGGTGGAAAACAAAGAAACTTCACTATCAACGGTGGTATCATCAACAAATTCAAATTCTCTAACAGAGTAGCTTTGGATATCGATTTGTCTGCTATGTTGCTTAAAGAAGCTTTCAACCACGGGGGGGCAAACTCTTATGATGGTTTGGTGGCTGCTTCTGCCAGCTTGGTATTCAAAGTAGGTAAGAAAACTGATTTCTCTGAAGCTTTATTGATGGATCAAGGTCTTATCGATGACTTGAATGGTCAGATCAACAAACTTCGTCAGGAAAACGACAGACTTCGTAACCAAAAACCAGAAGTTGTTGAGAAAATTGTTACTAAAGACTGTCCTAAATGTCCTGAAACTAAAGGTTCATTCGTGTCTAACGTAGTGTTCTTCCGTCTAGGTAGCGCTAATATCGACAAGAACCAAGAAGTTAGCATCTTTAACACAGCTAAATATCTTCAAGATAATCCTAGCGCTAAAGTTAAAGTTGTAGGTTACGCAGACAAGAAAACAGGTACTCCTTCTATCAATGAAAAACTTTCTGAAAAACGTGCTAAGAATGTAGCAAACGAGTTGATCAAGAAGTACAACATCGATAGCAACCGTGTAACTGTAGAATGGAAAGGTGACACAGTACAACCATATGCTGAAAATGCATGGAACCGTGTTGCAATTTTCGTAGCTCAATAATCTGAGTCAGAAATTCCTCTTTCTCGAAGTCGATATTTGCATTAATAAGAATATTATACCATCCTATTATCTTCTTAATGTCGGTTGGATACACACGGTCCCTGTCAAAGTCAGGAAGTATCTCAAGAAAGTATTTCTTCAATTCCTCCGGTTTTGCACTGGTGTTGATAGAAGCTTTCTCTCCGTTTTCCTTTTGTTTGATGGATCCCAGAATGCCTTTCAATGGGGCGTCATCAGTTTCTGTATAAATAGATATATCTCCAAGGGATACAACTTTGTCTCGTGCATGTATAGGCATTTTCTTGCCATCTACCAATGACTCTACGATAACCATGTTTTTTGCGCTCGAAATAAGTTTATACAACCCCGGTTTACCGGAAACGGATAAGATTGTTTTTAACATAACAATTTAATTTAGTTTTAGTATTATTATTGTTTTATTCTTTCAGTCAAGCGACAAAAATAATGCTAAAGCTATTAATAACCATATTTACTATATAGAAAAATATAAAAGTATTTGTTAAGATATTAAAATACAGCGTATTTGCTTTTAGAATATCTTTTTATATACATGGCAATAAGGCTTTGTCCCCTTATGCTCATAATATTGTTGGTGATAGTCCTCTGCTTTCCAGAATGTAGACAGCGGTTTTAGCATAGTGGCTACTTTATATCCTTTACCTTCCAGTATTTTTATATATTTCTCTGCTACTTCTTTTTCTTTTTCGTCAGCATAGAATATACAGGATAGATATTGCGGGCCTATGTCGGGACCCTGACCATTTGTTTGAGTAAAGTCATGCGTTTCGAAGAATAACTTCACCAAGTCTTCGTAAGTGGTCTTAGATGCGTCATATTCCACCTCGGTGGTTTCCAGATGCCCTGTGTTCTTCTGACAAACCTGCTCATAACTCGGGTGGTCTACGTGACCGCCCATAAAGCCAACGGATGTATGCGCTACACCGTTGGCCTTCATAAAATAATACTCTGTGCCCCAAAAACAACCTGAGGCGAAATAAGCTTTCTTAATCATTTTATTTTCTTCCGGAATAAATTTTAGAGAAATAGAATTAACGCAATGTCTTGTTTCTTTGGCTGTGAACCCCTCATTGAGGAACACATGCCCGAGATGTGCCCCGCAATTGTTGCAGATAATCTCGGTACGCATCCCGTCAGCATCAGGTACACGTTTTACCGCCCCTTTTATTTCATCATCGAAAGAAGGCCATCCGCAATGCGAATCGAACTTATCAGATGAATTATATAATGGAGTATTACATCTTTTGCAGACATATACGCCTTTCCGTTTATTGTTTATGTATTCACCTGTATATGGCGCTTCAGTCCCTTTGTGTAGAATTACACGTTCTTCCTCCGGTGTTAGTTTATTATAATTCATATTTTCGTTATTTGTTTTATTTTGACTCCGGACACATGATATCCCCATCAGGGCTATGCATAATAAGTATATCAACCGTTTCATATCTATTCTTTCTTTTTATAATAACTACGGAAAGCAAACAGCTTTCTTTTTTTCAAATACGATGGATCATACATCTGGGAATAAGCCTCCCGTTCGAATGAAATATTTTCATATGCTCTTAACCTGTTTTTATATTGTATCAACCTGATGAGCCATTCAAGTATATAGCATAGATAAAATAAAACAATCAGCATCTCCTGCATTTGCCGGGTGTGAATCTGTTCATGATTCTTCTCTGCCTCACTCAACGTACCATAGTCCTTACGTACAATAATTAATCCAAGCAGATTAATTGCGCCGAAGTCTTTTGGTGGAAAATGTTTACTATATATTATTCTCATCTTGGTTTTGTCCAACAAAAATATCTTCGAAAGCAAATGTTCACAAGTTTTTTGAGGCAAATTTTGTTAAAGGCTATATTTTGAATAACTTTCGCTCTCTTTAAAACAAATCAGTATGGAATTAGTTTATGCCTCTATTATACTAGTATTGGCAATTGTGCTTGTCCTTTTTATGCAGAAAGGAAATAAGCAGCGTGAGCAGGAGTTGAAGAATGAGATCAACCGTTTGTCGGCAGATAAAGATGCTGTACAAAAAGAGCAAATGGAGAAAATCCGCGAAATAGCCGAAACAAGAGCTTTGTTACAGTCGAAGGATGAACAGCTGCGGCTTCAACAGGAAGAGCTTCTCAATACCCGTGCTCAACTCAATAAGGATTTCCAGATACTGGCCAATCAGATACTGGAAGAGAAAACGCTTCGTTTCACGGATATGAACAGGTCGAATATGGAAGCTATCCTGAAGCCTCTGAATGAGAAGCTTGTAGAGTTTAAAGTAAAAGTAGAGGAAACCTATGATAAAGAATCTAAGCAGCGTTTTTCTCTCGAAGAGCGTATCAGGGAACTTGTCGCCCTTAACAACCAGATCAGCGAAGATGCCAATAATCTGACTAAGGCCTTAAAAGGCAATAATAAAATACAGGGAAACTGGGGTGAAATGATACTCGAATCTATTCTTGAAAAGTCCGGGCTGAAAAAAGGAGAAGAGTATTTTACCCAGGAATTCATTGTGGATGAGAATGGTAACCGTATCCGTAATACACAGGATAAGTACATGCAACCTGATGTTGTGGTTGTATATCCCGGCGGGAGGAAGATAATTATAGATTCAAAGGTATCCCTGAGCGCTTATGTCAGGTATGTGGAGGCGGACTCTGACGACATTAAGCTGATAGCGGAAAAAGAGCATGTGATATCCATTAAGCAACATATAGACGAACTGAGCCAGAAATCTTATCAGGACTATGTAGAGTCTCTCGATTTTGTAATGATGTTTATTCCTAACGAGCCTGCATATATACTGGCAATGCAGCTCGATTCAACTCTTTGGGACTATGCCTACCGCAAGCGTATCTTGCTGATTAGCCCGACTAACCTGATTGCGTCATTGAAGGTCGTTTCCGACTTGTGGAAACGGGAGTATCAGAGCCGTAATGCCATTGAGATTGCCAAGCGGGGTGCTGCTCTCTATGATAAATTCGCAGGCTTTGTGGATACACTTCAGGATGTAGGCAAGAATATAGAGCGTTCTCAAAAATCGTATGATAAAGCATTCTCCCAGTTAAAAGAAGGTAATGGAAATCTGATGCGTCAGGCAGAAATGCTTAAAGAATTGGGAGTTAAGGCTCAAAAAGAACTTCCGGATAGTAATATATAGTTAAATATTATTAATTTTTGAGAGAAAAACACCAAAACATGTTTTATAACATAAAAATCAATTATCTTTGTACTGTGTTTTTCATGGTATTAGATTTAAGGTTAACAATGAAGATTGGTTGTCGGGATGACAACCTTTTCTTATTTTATAGAAGTGCCTAAATCTATCTGCAAATTGCTTTTAAGTGAAAAGTTGACAAACCTGACACTTTTTACTCTTTTTTATCTGTTGTCTTTTCCCAAATCATTTAGATTCTGTAATTAGATGTCAAAGAACCTTTGATATATAGATAAAGAAACCTGAAAATAATAACTGACTATTTTGAATAAGATGTATCCATAATTCCGGATAGTATAGGGATTGGTATGTGAAAGAAAGCGCACATCTTAATTCGTATTAATGTAAAGAAATAACTATCTTTGCGCCAATAAAAATCGCAATAAATACCCGGTTATGGAATACAATTTTAAAGAGATTGAAAAACGTTGGCATCAGTATTGGATCGACCACAAAACCTACAAAGTAACAGAAGATTACAACAAACCAAAATATTATGTACTCGATATGTTCCCTTATCCTTCAGGAGCAGGCTTGCATGTTGGTCATCCACTGGGGTACATCGCCTCTGATATTTTTTCCCGATACAAACGTTTGAAGGGCTTCAATGTCCTTCATCCGATGGGCTATGATGCCTATGGGCTTCCAGCCGAGCAATATGCCATACAGACAGGTCAGCATCCGGCTGTTACTACAGCGCAGAATATAAACCGCTATCGGGAACAACTGGATAAGATTGGCTTCTCCTTCGACTGGAGCCGCGAAATTCAGACATGCGATCCCAGATATTATAAATGGACACAATGGGCATTTATACAGATGTTCAACAGCTATTATTGCTATGATGAAGATCAGGCACGTCCGATCGCTGAATTGATTGATGCTTTTGAACAAGTGGGTACGAACGGCCTGAATATAGCTTGCAGTGAAGAATTACAATTTACCGCGGATGAATGGAAAGCATATTCTGAAGAGAAAAAACAGGAAATATTGCTTAACTACCGTATCGCATATCGCAGCGAGACCAAAGTAAATTGGTGTCAGGCTCTAGGTACGGTATTGGCTAACGATGAGGTCATCAATGGCTTGTCGGAGCGTGGCGGATATCCTGTCGAACAGCGTTTGATGCGCCAGTGGAGCTTGCGTGTATCGGCTTATGCCCAGCGTTTGCTTGACGGTTTGGACAAGATAGACTGGAGTGAATCCATCAAGGAAACCCAACGCAACTGGATTGGACGGAGCGAAGGAGCAGAAATGCAATTCAGCGTGAAAGATTCCGATGTGAAATTCGATATCTTCACCACCCGTGCCGATACGATCTTCGGGGTTACCTTTATGGTGCTTGCTCCTGAGAGCGATTATGTATCTCAGGTCACCAAGCCGGAACAAAAAGCAGAAGTTGACGCTTATATACAGGCTACAAAACGCCGTACAGAACGTGACCGCCTGATGGATAAAAAGGTATCCGGCGTATTTACTGGATCATATGCTATAAATCCGTTGAACGGCAAAGAAATCCCTATCTGGATATCGGATTATGTGCTTGCCGGATACGGAACAGGCGCTATTATGGCAGTACCCGGACACGATAGCCGTGACCATGCTTTTGCGAAGCATTTTGGATTACCTATCATTCCGTTGATAGAAGGTTGTGATGTATCGGAAGAAAGTTTCGATGCCAAAGAGGGAATTATGATGAATTCAGGTTTCCTTGATGGCCTGACTGTAAAAGATGCTATCGAAAAAGCCCGTGAATATATCAAAGAACATAAGCTGGGACGTATAAAAGTAAATTATCGTTTACGCGATGCTATTTTCTCACGTCAGCGTTATTGGGGGGAACCATTCCCTGTTTATTATAAAAACGGCTTGCCATACATGCTTCCAATAGATAAGTTGCCTTTGGAATTGCCGGAAGTGGATAAGTATCTGCCGACCGAAACGGGTGAACCGCCGTTGGGACGCGCCACAAAATGGGCTTGGGACACAGTAAACAATGTGGTGGTAGAAACATCGAAAATAGATAATAAGACTATATTCCCGCTTGAGTTGAATACCATGCCGGGCTTTGCCGGTTCGTCCGCTTACTACCTGCAATATATGGACCCATATAATGCGAAGGAATTGGTATCGAAAGAAAAAGATGAATACTGGCGCAATGTCGACTTGTATATCGGGGGAACCGAGCATGCTACAGGCCACCTTATATATAGCCGTTTCTGGGATAAGTTCCTATATGATATAGAAGTTTCGTGTGAAGAAGAGCCGTTCAAAAAACTTATCAATCAGGGAATGATACAGGGACGTAGCAGTCTTGTATATCGTATAAACGGGACTAATAAATTTGTATCTGTGAATTTGAAAGATCAGTATGAAACAACAGAAATCCATGTGGATGTAAACATTGTAAGTAATGATATTCTGGATATAGATGCATTCAGAGCATGGCGTCCTGAGTATGCAGATGCCGAGTTCATCTTTGAAGATGGTAAATATATATGCGGATGGACTATTGAAAAGATGGGAAAAAGATATCACAATGTGGTAAATCCGGATGATGTTGCTGAAAAATATGGTGCGGATACCCTTCGCATGTATGAAATGTTTTTGGGGCCATTAGAGCAATCCAAACCTTGGGATATGAACGGTATTGACGGGGTGCACCGTTTCTTGCGCAAAACATGGAGCCTGTTCTACAAAGGAGATGATTTTGTGGTAACGGACGGGGAACCGACAAAGGAAGAATTAAAATCATTGCATAAGCTGATAAAGAAAGTTTCGGGCGATATAGAGACATTCTCATTCAATACATCTGTTGCCGCCTTTATGATCTGTGTAAATGAACTGACTGCCGCTAGATGTAGCAAGAGAGCGGTTTTACAAGAGTTTCTTGTCATTCTTGCACCGTTTGCGCCGTTTGTCGCGGAGGAACTTTGGCGTGCTTTAGGTAACACAACTACTATCTTCGATGCCGAATGGCCGGCATTTAAAGAAGAATATCTGGCCGAAGATTCGTTCCGTTATGGGGTGGCGTTCAATGGTAAAGTACGTTTCGATATAGAATTCCCGGCCGACGCTGTTCAGGCTGAGGTGGAAGAAACCGTATTAAAACATGAACTTGCTCAAAAATGGCTTGAGGGTAAAACTCCTAAGAAAATCATCTTTGTACCAAAGAAAATGATTAATGTTGTTTTGTAAATAGAGATGAATGCTCTGAAAAAACGGATAGAAGGCATGCCTAAAAGATACCTGAAAGAATTTTACTGGAAAGATTATGTATCCATATTCTTTGGCCTTGCGCTTTATGCTGTTGGGCTTATCGGATTTATAAAACCGGTCGGGATTGTTACAGGGGGGCTTACGGGTATAGCCCTTCTTGTGGAATATGCATCGGGAATACCGCTTCAGTATACTTATTTCTTTACAAATTGTGCTTTACTCTTAGTAGCCTTGAAACTTCTGGGTTTTAAGTTTATGATAAAGACCATTTATGGAGTTATTGTGCTTACATTCCTGCTCACCCTTTGCCAGACATATATAATTGAACCTATTGTGAAGAATGAGCCGCTTCTGTCGGGCGTAATAGGAGGAATGATGTGCGGAACGGGTATAGGCCTTGTTTTCAGTGCCAACGGTAGTACCGGAGGGACAGACATTGTAGTGGCATTGATAAATAAGTATAAGAATATTGCTTTTGGCAGGGGGATGCTTCTTTGTGACTTTATTATCATCTCTTCTTCATATTTTCTTTTTTACGATTATCAGAAGATCGTTTACGCCCTGATAGTGATGGGTGTGATGACGTATTGCATCGATATGGTTATCAATGGTTTCCGGCAGTCGGTGCAGGTGCTCATCTTTTCTGAAAAATACGAAATAATAGCTACCGCGATAAATCAGGAATTACATAGGGGATGCACGGTTTTGGATGGCACAGGCTGGTATTCGAAGAAGCCTACCAAAGTGATCATTGTACTGGCTAAAAGAACAGAGGCTGTAGAAATGTTCCGCCTGATAAAGAGTATAGATGAGAAAGCATTTATATCCCAAAGTACAGTACGGGGCGTTTACGGTGAAGGTTTTGATAAAATAAGGACCTGACCTTATGGACCTCAGAGGCGAACATATCATACTCACCGGAGCTTCCTCCGGTATAGGCAGAGAGATACTTGATATTCTTGCTTCATACAACGGAGTGAAAATTCTTGCTGTAGCCCGTCATATAGATGAAATACCGGAGGTTGAGGGCGTGGTGTACCCATTCTCTGCTGATGTCAGTTCTGCAGAGGGAGTAGATAAGGTTTTTGATCAAGCACAGCAGATATTCGGACATATTGATATTTTTATAGCTAATGCAGGGTTTGCATATCTAGAAAGGCTGGAAACCCCCGATTGGCAGCATATCCGAAAAGTCTACGATCTGAATGTGTTTTCTCCGGTTTATTCATTGGAAAGACTTGTTGCTCTCAATAAGGGCAGACCGGTAGCTTTTGCCTGTACTATTTCAGGGGCGGGATTAGTTTCCTTGCCGGCCTATTCACTCTATTGTTCTACAAAAGCCGCTCTGCATCATTTTGTACAGACTTACAGATATGAGAAAGCGAATAACCTCCAATTAACTGCGGTTTATCCTGTAGCTACCCGCACTGCTTTTTTTGATAAGGCTACAGGTGAAGAAGATACCCCTCTTCCTTTTCCTGCGCAAGATGCGAAGATTGTTGCAAGGAAGTATATAAAAGGTATTGAGAAAGGTAAGAAGAATGTTTATCCATCTACTTTATTCCGTTTATTATATCCTATTGGTAGAGCGTTTCCTTTTTGCCTGAAAGTATATTCACTATTGGAGAGGAAGAAAGTGAGGAAGTGGTTAGGGCTTTAATAGTTCCTTTTTCTTTTTGAACCTTTGGAAAAGTATATAGCCCGCTATTCCTATTATTATTCCGAATATAATTCCTATCATTACGTCGAACGGGTAATGTTTGGCCACGTAAATCCGGCTATATGCAACCACTGCTGCCCATAAGACGGCAATATAACCGTAGAATCTTTTCTTTCGAAAGAAGAGAAGGAAAAATACAGCCATCGTAAAAGTAGTAGCTGAATGAGACGAGAAGAAACTAAAACTATTGCTATATTTTTCTATCGCGTGAATCGTGCCTTCCCATAATTCGTTATGAATAGGGCGGGGCCGTTCTATAATCAGTTTTATTATATTTGTAAGCAGGGCGCTGACTCCGGTGGATAAGAGAAAAAAGAATACTCCTGTTTTCTTCCATACTTCCGCTTTGAAGTAGATTAGGGCAGACATGGCCAGACAGGCCATAATCCAGTTTGTGTAGGAACTGAGAAAGAGCATGATGGGATCGAGCCAGTTAGCGTGTTTTCCATTGAGGAATAGAAAAAGTTCTTCGTCCCAATACCGTAATTTATCTAACATATTTGTTCATTTATAATGAATTGGAAATGCAAAGGAAATATATTATGGTTATATGCCATAATAAAATTTATCTCTTTTGCTTTTTTTGTAAAAGTTTATCTATGTATTTTGAAGTATACTAGTTATCAGTTTACTAGTTTACAAGAAAAAGAGTTCTTTGAAAGAATGATTAGTAAATTAGCATATTAGCATATTAGTAAATGAATGAAAAGGTGTAACCTTTGTTACTTTTTAACAAGTAGTAAGTTTTAAGTACTAAGTTGAAAGTTATACGAGATACAAGTTGTTAGCTGATGACTGCTAACTGTTGACTGTAAAAACTGTTACTTTTGTTACCTTTTCGGAGAAAGATACGAGATGCTTTGCTCTGCTCAGCATAACAAGCTAATTATTAATTGTTCATTCTTAATTATTAATTGCTTTCCCTGTAACCTTTGTTACCTTTTAACAGTTAGGGGTTACAAGATACTTTATTTTATTTCACGCAAAGACGCAAAGACGCAAAGTTTTTATAAGCTATGGATTGTTTACTGCTGACTGCTGACTGTTAACTGTAAAAGCTGTTAACTGTTAGCTGAAAAGTGTGTGTAAATTAAATATATTGATGTAAATTTGTATCCGAACATATGGAAGAAACATTCGACATACACCGAGGAAATATAAACGACAGTGAAAAGGAGTTTGAAAATGCCTTGCGCCCGCTTACTTTTAATAGTTTCAGTGGACAAAGCAAGGTGGTGGAAAACTTACAGGTTTTTGTCACGGCAGCTAAAATGCGGGGTGAATCACTGGATCATACCCTCTTGCATGGTCCGCCTGGATTAGGTAAAACCACATTGTCGAATATCATAGCAAATGAACTGGGAGTGGGGTTTAAGATAACTTCGGGCCCCGTATTGGATAAGCCCGGGGATCTGGCCGGACTACTCACCTCTCTTGAGCCAAACGATGTACTTTTTATAGACGAGATACACCGTTTATCGCCTGTCGTGGAAGAATATCTGTATAGTGCGATGGAAGATTACCGTATTGATATTATGATAGATAAGGGCCCTAGCGCGCGTTCTATACAGATAGATCTGAATCCGTTTACTCTTATTGGCGCCACTACCCGGAGCGGTTTACTTACAAGTCCGTTACGCGCCCGTTTCGGTATCAATATGCATCTGGAGTATTACGATATAGAAACACTGACGAATATTATCCTGCGCTCGGCTAATATACTCGATGTTCCTACCTCTAAAGAAGCCGCTGTAGAGATAGCTTCCCGCAGCAGGGGCACTCCGCGTATTGCGAACGCATTGCTGCGCCGGGTACGCGATTTTGCGCAGGTAAAAGGTTCCGGCAAGATAGATAAGGCCATTGCGGCCTATTCGCTGGAAGCTCTTAATATTGACAAATACGGATTGGATGAGATAGATAATAAGATTCTTCTGATCCTTATCGATAAATTTAAGGGGGGGCCTGTCGGTATCTCTACTATTGCAACGGCTTTAGGTGAAGACGGAGGTACAATAGAAGAGGTCTATGAGCCGTTCCTTATCAAAGAAGGGTTTATGAAACGCACACCCCGCGGGCGGGAAGTCACCGAGCTAGCCTACAAGCATTTGGGCCGGAAAAGAGAAAGCGAGCAGGGATTCTTGTTTTAATTATGAATTATGAGTTATAAGTTATAAGTGGTTCTTACTGATAACTGATAACTGTTGGCTGATAACTGATTTTGAATTTAGAACTATTTATAGCGAAACGTATCCATTTTAATGGAGAGAAAGGGGAGAAGCGGGCTTCTTCTCCTGCCATTAAAATCGCTGTTGCCGGAGTGGCAATAGGCTTGGCGGCTATGATACTGGCTCTGTCTATCGTTGTGGGCTTCAAAAAAGAGGTGCGCAACAAAGTTGTAGGTTTTGGTTCCCATATACAAATCACCAATCTGGCAAACAACAGTACTTACGAAACACAGCCCGTATGCGTCAGTGCTGAGCTGATAAGCCAGCTCGAAAAGACAGAAGGGGTTAAACATGTAGAGGTATTTGCCACAAAGCCCGGCATAATAAAAACTGATAGTGCCTTCCAGGGTGTTGTTCTGAAAGGAGTCGGCACAGATTATGATTGGGATTTCTTTAAACAAAATATGGTTGCCGGTACGGTAGTCAATCCGGATGATACAACTCATGCCAATCAGGCAATTCTGTCTAAGAATATCGCAAGTAAGTTAAATCTGAAAGCCGGAGACAGCTTCCTCTGCTACTTTGTGGGAGAGAATATCCGTTTCCGTAAGTTCTATATAACTGGCATATATAGTACAAACTTCGAAGACTATGATAAATTGTTCGTAATAACGGATATCAATCTTATCAAAAGGCTGAATGACTGGGATGATGATGAGGTCAGCGGTATCGAATTGCTTGTAAATGATTATGATAGACTGGACGAAATCCATCAGCGTGTATTTGTGGATATGATGACCTATCGTGACCATAAAGACAATACTTTCCTTGCCCGTTCCATTAAGGAACTCAATCCAATGATATTTAACTGGCTCGAACTTCTGGATATGAATGTCGTGGTTATCATTATACTAATGTTTGTCATATCTGTTTTTACCATGATATCGGGATTGCTAATCATAATCCTTGAGCGGACTAATATGATAGGTATGCTGAAAACCCTCGGTGCGCGTAACTTCAGTATTCGCAAAACCTTTCTGTATGTTTCCTCATTCCTCATTCTGAAGGGTATGTTCTGGGGGAATGTTATTGCTATTGCGATATTGGTGATTCAGAAGAATTTCGGCCTGGTAAAGCTGGATCCCGAAACATACTATGTCTCAGAAATGCCCGTAGATATCAATATCTTATATATCTTATTGATTAATATAGGTACATTGATCCTTTCCATTGTAGCCATGATAGGTCCATCTTATCTGATAGCTAAGATCTATCCGGCTAAATCATTAAGATTCGAATAGTAAACTCACCAAAGAATATTAGGGAATAGGTTATATAAAATGCCCCGTTTTCTTAGAAAACGGGGCATCCTGTTATATCTCATATGAATTGTTTATCCACATTTGGATGCGCCACAGTTCGTACATTTCATACAGCCTTCCTGATATACTAAGGTTTCCAGTCCGCACACAGGGCATTTCTGACCTTTAGCTTCGGTTTCGCTAGGCAGGTATTTCTTGAGGGCGCGCTCTACACCATTTTTCCACGTATTGATCGTTTCGCTGTTCAGTTCCAGACCTTGTACCAGTTTCACAACCTGATCGATAGGCATACCATAGCGAAGTACACCGGAGATAAGTTTGGCATAATTCCAAAACTCAGGGTTGAATTTACCGTTCAATCCCTCGATTGTGGTTTTATATCCTCTCTTATTCTTGAACTGGAAGTCATAAGAGCGGCTTCCTTCATCATTTAGTGTCTTGATAATGGTTCCGTGATTGATATTCTTAGGTAGCATCAGGCCTTCATCATCATCCGACAATCCGGTGAATATCTCATATGGGCGTCCGTTGTGTAATCCGATGAACGCAATCCATTTTTCTTTATTGTTCTGGAATTTGATAACATCAGCAGCAAGTTCACGAGGGCGCTCCTGTAGGATTTCCGGACGTTCGTAGCAGTCATCACAATTCTCGTCTGCTTGTTTTTTATTGTCAGCAGCAACCAATACTCCGGCGCGTGAACCGTCACGGTAAACAGTACAGCCCTTACATCCGCTTTTCCATGCTTCGATGTATAGATCGTTTACGAGATCTTCCGATACATCGGATGGCAGATTGATTGTTACACTGATGGAGTGGTCGACCCATTTCTGGATACGGCCTTGCATTTTCACCTTTTGCAGCCAGTCAACATCGTTTGAAGTTGCTTTATAATATGGTGATTCGGCTACCATAGTCTCCACCTCTTCATTCGTGTATTTTTTAGATGTAGGATAGCCCTTGCTCTCCATCCATGTTACAAACTTATGATGGAATACGATATATTCTTCCCATGAGTCACCATTTTCGTCAACAAAGTCAACACGTACTTCCTTATCATTCGGATTTACTTTACGACGACGTTTATATACTGGCATAAATACCGGCTCAATACCTGATGTAGACTGTGTCATCAAGCTGGTGGTTCCGGTTGGTGCAACTGTAAGACAGGCTATATTACGGCGTCCGTATTTTTCCATGTCTTTGATTAGCTGTGGATCAACTTCTGCCAGACGGTTAATGAACGGATTTTTCTTTTCACGTTTGAAATCAAATATCTCAAATGCTCCACGCTCTTTAGCCAGTTCTACAGATGAACGATAGGCTGCAACAGCCAGAACACGGTGTACTTCTTCGGCGAAAGCAGTCGCTTCTTCTGTACCATAGCGGAGTCCCATAGCCGCAATCATATCGCCTTCGGCAGTGATACCTACTCCGGTACGACGTCCCTGAAGGGTTTTTGTGCGGATTTTCTCCCAAAGGTGTCTTTCAGGCCATCTTACTTCGTCTGTTTCGGGATCGTCATCTATTTTCTGTAATATTTTGTCAATCTTTTCGGTTTCGAGATCAATGATATCATCCATAATACGTTGGGCCAGTCCAACGTGCTTCGAAAATAGTTCGAAGTCGAAATGGGCATCGTCTTTGAACGGGTTTACCACATATGAATATAGATTGATAGCTAACAGGCGGCAACTGTCGTAGGGACACAGAGGTATTTCGCCGCAAGGATTAGTTGAAATAGTCTTGAATCCGAGGTCTGCATAACAATCAGGGACAGATTCCTTAATAATGGTATCCCAGAAAAGAACCCCCGGCTCAGCTGATTTCCATGCATTATGAACTATTTTTCTCCAAAGTTCCGTAGCCTGGATATCTTTTACTGTAGTGGGATTCGATGAATCGATAGGATATTGCTGTGTATATTTGGATCCGTCTACAACAGCCTGCATGAAAGCATCGTCTATCCTTACCGAAACGTTTGCGCCCGTAACTTTTCCTTCGGTCATTTTAGCATCGATGAACGATTCAGAGTCAGGGTGCTTGATGGATACGCTCAACATAAGGGCTCCACGGCGTCCATCCTGAGCAACTTCACGGGTCGAGTTTGAATATCTTTCCATGAATGGCACTAGTCCGGTAGATGTCAAAGCCGAGTTTTTAACAGGAGAACCTTTTGGGCGGATATGTGACAAGTCATGGCCTACACCTCCACGACGTTTCATCAGTTGCACCTGCTCTTCATCGATACGGATGATAGCTCCGTAAGAGTCCGAAGGGCCGTTCAGGCCTATCACAAAGCAGTTTGATAGAGAAGCTATCTGAAAGTCATTCCCGATACCGGTCATAGGGCTACCCTGAGGTACGATGTATTTGAAATGATCGAAGAGATCATACAATTCTTTATTTGTCAGTCCCTTTTCATATTTAGACTCTATGCGTCCGATCTCATTCGCCAAACGCCAGTGCATATCTTCAGGCGATTGTTCGTAGATATTACCTGCAGCATCTTTCAATGCATACTTATTTACCCATACTTTTGCAGCGAGTTCATCGCCATTAAAATAATTTAATGCGGCGTTATATGCCTCATCAAAAGTATAAACCTTTTGTGCCATTTGTCTTATATTTTTTTTAGATTATTTCAGTCCTTGTTTTATGACGAAAAGTCTGCGATATTTTTTACAGTACAATATTACTCAATTCAGAAAGATGAAACAAATTTTGTAACAATATTTTTTGAATAAAAATAAAAGTTTTCCAAAATAAAAATTAATACGTTGTTTATTAATGACATAGTGTTTTTGTTTTGGAAAAAAGTTTTCCGTTTTAAAATTTGAACTGTAAAATATATAACACGATACAAATAGCAAAGTTCACAATATATAGATAAAAAAAATCGAAAAAGTTACATTTAACCTTTCCGATTTTTTGCTTTTATCAGTTTTTTTATAACTTATGTTATTCCGCCGCTCCAATTAATTCAGGATCAATCATAATACGTCCGCAATATTCGCATACGATGATTTTCTTACCTATCTTAATATCCATCTGTTTTTGAGGTGGTATTTTATTGAAGCAACCTCCGCAAGCACCACGTTCGATACATACTACAGCCAGACCGTTACGTGCACTTTTACGAATGCGCTTGAATGCCTGCAACAGACGAGGTTCAACTTCTGTCTCTATATCCTTGACCTCTTCACGGAGTTGTTCCTCCTGTTGTTTAGTCTCGGATACGATGTTGTCAAGTTCTTCTTTTTTCTGTCCCAGGTCGGCAGAACGCTCCTGTAAGAAAGTTTTGCTCTTCTCTACCTGCTCTGTCAGATTCTTGGAATCCTGAGTGAATTCACGAATGCGTTTTTCTGATAATTCGATTTCCAGTGTTTCGAATTCGATTTCTTTGCTCAGGTGGTCAAATTCACGGTTATTACGCACATTGTCCAATTGCTCTTTGTATTTTTCAATTTTCAGTGTGCTGTCTTTTGCTTTCTGCTTTTGAAAAGAAACGGCAGTGTCTGCTTCTTTCAACTCAGTTTCGTATTTCTTGATACGGGTTTCCAGACCGATAATTTCATCCTCGAGGTCTGCTACTTCCAAGGGAAGTTCACCGCGAAGAATCTTTATATTATCTATTTCGGATAATTTCTGTTGCAGAGCATAAAGCGTCTTCAGCTTTTCCTCTACAGTGATCTCTTTTTCTTGCTTTTTAGCCATAAGTTTATATAATATATAAGTTATAATTGAAGATGATTATCATAAAAAAATGCAGTAATCAAACAGCATCCCACTATTATCTTACTACATCATCCGTAAATAGCAGGAGTATGTCACCGCTCATTTACAAATAGTTCACAGGATTTACATCAAATCCTGACATATATACCGCAAAGGTAGGATATTTTTTTGAGATAATATCGAAAAATATATTCTTTGTGAAAATTTCGGACTCGTAATGTCCTACTGTTGCCAGCAGAATCTTATCTTCCACATCATAATAATCATTATACTTAGCCTCACCTGTAATAAATACATCGGCACTATATGATATCGCTTTCGGTATCAGGAATGATCCGCTTCCGCTACAGATGGCTATGTCTCTTACAGGCTTTCCCCTTAAGGCGGAATGCTGTATTGTCTTCAGGTGAAATGTATCTTTCAGTAAGTAAAGGAAATCTTCCTCTTCTGTCTCTTCGGCCAATGTGCCTACTATCCCGCTTCCTGCCTGCGACCATGTATTCTCTAATAAATAGAAATCATAAGCAGGCTCCTCATACGGGTGTACTGCTATCAGTGCGCGTTTTACCTCCGATTGCTTATATATGGGAAGGATTATTTCAATCCGTACTTCGGGCTCGGTATGCAATTCTCCTATTTCTCCGGTGAAAGGATTTGTATTTTCTCCGGCCTTGAAAGTCCCTTCTCCTGATACATTATAACTACATGAATCGTAATTTCCTATATTCCCCGCCCCTACATTAAATAAGGTGTTGCGCACAAGCTCGGCATGCGAGTGTGGAACGAAAGTGACCAGTTTTAGCAACTTACCTTTTTGTGGGTCGAGAATCCGCACATGTTGCAGGTTAAGCATTTCTGCCAGATAATGGTTGATTCCCTGCGCGGCATTGTCCAGATTGGTGTGTGCCGCATAAACTACGATATCGTGCTTGCAGGCTTTTATCATGCAGCGTTCTACATAATTTTTCCCTGTCAGGGATTTGAAGCTGCGGAAGGCGAGGGGATGGTGTGAGATAATAAGATTACATCCTAAAGCGATCGCTTCGTCCATCACAGCCTCGGTTACATCGATGCATACTACGGCGCCTTTGGCCTCCTGATTTACATCTCCTATTTGGATACCGCTGTTATCAAAGTTTTCTTGCAATGGTATCGGGGCGAGTTGTTCTATGGTATGTAAGATTTCCTTTATTTTCATGATCTCCCGTATTTAGATTCTCAAAGTTATAGTTTTACAGGATATTAAGGTCACAAACCTCTTTATTTTTTCAATTAGGATAACAGTCAAAACTGATTACGGTTAAAAACTACCATTAAATATTACCCGATTTTATCGAATGAAAGCAGTCGATAAGAGACTGCTTTCAGATTTTTTATCAATCAAACATCTTTCTGAAATGACTGAATATTTTCTCTTTTACTGATTTGCTAGGTTGAAAATTCGGTGAATTTTCGAGTCCTCCTAATGTTGATTTCTCGCTATCAGTAAGATTTTCAGGAATATATACGCTTATGTTTATAAGCAGGTCTCCTGTGCCGTATCTGTTGATGCTCGGTAATCCTTTGTTTTTGAGGCGAAGCACTTTACCCGGCTGTGTTCCCGGCTCTATCGTCACTTTTACCTTTCCGTCTATTGTCGGTACTACCACATTACCTCCCAGTGCAGCAGTAGACACGGATAACAATAGGTTATAAACAACATCGTTGTCGTCTCTGAACAGTTCCGGGTGTTGTTCTTCTTCTACAAGGATCAGCAGGTCGCCGTTTACACCGCCGTGACGGGCCGCGTTTCCTTTACCGCTCATCGAAAGTTGCATTCCTTCGGCAACTCCGGCAGGTATATTGATGGAGATTACTTCTTCTTCGCGAACGATGCCTTCTCCGGCGCAATGGCTGCACTTTTTGGTAATGCTTTTGCCTTCTCCGTTACAGGTCGGGCAAGTAGTTTGTGTTTGCATCTGTCCCAGAATAGTGTTCATGACGCGGGTTACTACTCCCGAACCTTTACAGGTCGAACAGGTTTCGTATGCTGTGCCACCATCTGCACCTGTCCCTCTACAATGCGAACAGGCAACAAATTTGTTTACCTTTATTTTTTTCTCAACCCCCTGGGCTATATCTTTTAAAGTCAGCTTAACTTTTACTCGTAAATCTGAACCACGGTTTTGTCTTGGACCTCGTTGTCCGCCGAAACCGCCAAAGCCCCCACCAAAATGACCTCCGAAGATATCGCCGAACTGGGAAAATATATCGTCCATGGAGAATCCGCCCGGATGTCCGCCGAATCCGCCCGGAGCTTCGTGTCCGAATCTGTCATATTTGGCACGTTTTTGCTCGTCGCTTAGAATTTCATATGCTTCTGCCGCTTCCTTAAACTTCTCTTCAGCTTCGCTGTTACCCGGGTTTTTATCGGGATGGAACTGAATCGCTTTTTTGCGGTAAGCTTTTTTTATCTCTTCGAAAGTTGCGGTCTTGGTAACTTCCAATACTTCGTAATAGTCTCTTTTTGTTGTGGTTGCCATTGGGATGCCTTCTTTTTTATTTTGCAACGATTACTTTCGGATAACGGATAACTTTATCATCCAGCGTATATCCTCTCTGCACACTGTCTACAATCTTGTCCTTATCATCTTCCGACTGTGCAGGAACGGTGGTAATAGCTTCATGTTTGTCGGTATCGAAAGTGTGCCCGATTGTTTCTATTTCTTTTACACCGTGTCTTGTCAGGAAGGTAGTGAATTTACTGTAAATCAGATCGACTCCTTCTTTCACCGCTTCTATATCTTCTGTCTTGGATATATTTTCCAAAGCACGCTCAAAGTCGTCCACAACGGATATTATGTCAATTAATACGCGTTCACTGCCCGATTTCAATAATTCAGCCTTTTCCTTCAAGGTACGTTTGCGGTAATTATCGAATTCTGCATTCAGGCGCAGATATGAATCATTCAATTCATTATATTTGGCCTCCCAGTCGGTCAGATTGTCACTACTTTCTGCTTCAGCCGTTTCTTCAGGCTGATTATTTGTCATATTATCAGCCTCTGCAGGCTGTCCGTTATCAAACTCCTTTTCGGTAAATTCCTCTTTCATATCTTAGTATCTATTTTATTCATAGTTTATTACAAAAAGATATACGGCAAATCCTTGTCGTTTGATCTGCCTTTGTCTAATTATGTATTTTATTTAGAGCAAAAGGCTTGCCAAAGTTGCAAAAATTAATGTATTGATGTCGCCGGGTTATAAAAACTCCGGGTTATTCCTTTATACTTAAATAAAAAAGGTAACAAAGGTAACAGTTTTTACAGTCAACAGTTAGCAGTCATCAGTTAACAGAAATACAGTTCTTCAACTTATTGCTTATTACTTAAAACTCATTACTTGTTAAAAGGTAACAAAGATAACACATATTTCAGCTTTTAGCTGATAGCTATTAGCCGTTAGCTTAAGCTATCGCATAAGTGACTTTCCGGTAAACAGTCATCAGCTAACAACTTGTATCTCGTATAACTTTCAACTTAGTACTTAAAACTTACTACTTGTTAAAAAGTAACAAAGGTAACACTACTTCATTCATTTGCTAATATGCTAATTTTAACTACACTTCGTTCCGTTGAACGATGTTTCAAATCTGCTAGTTCATTTTTTCAAAGAGCTAATAGCTATCAGCTAAAGGCTAATAGCTATATACATAGATAAAGTTATATATGAAAATGCCATTGGCAGGGATTTTTCAATTTGGCCAAAGGCATTCTCAATTATCTGGTTGAGAGGGAGTACTACTTTAATCCTTCAACTCTATTACTTCCAAATCGGAAATATTACCTTCATTCAATACAAAGCGTATCAGCGTTCTTACCTTATGAAATCCGTATTTTCCGGCAGCTCCGGGATTTATATGCAGACAGTTCAGCTTTTTGTCGAACATCACCTTCAATATATGCGAATGCCCGCAGATAAATAACTTGGGCGGGTTGGCGAATAGAACGGAGCGGGCCCGTGGATCGTACTTTCCCGGGTAACCTCCTATATGTGTCATCAGTACGTCCACCCCTTCCAGAGTAAATCGCAGGAACTCGGGGTATGCTGCCCGTATTTTGCTGTCGTCGATATTTCCATATACAGCCCGGAATGGTTTAAAGTCTTCGAAGCGCAGGGCAAGACTCATAGAGCCGATGTCACCGGCATGCCATATCTCGTCACATTCGGCAAAGTATTTTTCGTATTTGTCATCCCACCAGCTATGGGTATCGGATAAAAGACCTATTTTTTTCATTGCAGATTGATACATATAATGAAACAAACGGACAAAACGAATGTGCCCATAGATGTATATTTGAGGTAGGGGTCGAGCAGGCGGTTCTCTGTGATACGAAATATATTTATCAGCAGTTTGACGAAGACAAAGAAGCACAACAGGTACAGATACTGGTACCAGTGGGTCGTATAGAGGATTGAATATAGAGTAAAACAGGCTAGCGCGCCGAATGTAAGGAAAGCATGATAGTACTTCGCATTCCTGAAGCCGATACGTACCGGAATCGTTATTTTACCCGAGTTCTTATCATTCTCCATATCCCGCATATTGTTCAGGTTGAGTACAGCTATAGTTAATAGCCCCAGTCCGGTTGCAGGAAGCCATGGCATAAAATCGACTACATGGGTATGCAGAAAATAAGTACCTACTACCGAAACCAATCCGAAAAAAGTAAAAGAGAATATATCGCCCAGCCCTTTATATCCATACGGATTTTTACCTGCTGTATATTTTATTGCCGCTATAATGCTGGCAGCTCCCAGAGCCAGGAATAGAACGATATATTTCCAGTCCATAAATTGGAGTGCTATATATATAAGGAGTATGCCGACAATTGCAGCTACGCCGATTGCTGTCATAATGGCGTTTTTCATCTGTCCGGGAGTGATAGCTCCGCTTTGCACTGTGCGCTGAGGGCCTACACGTTCGCCGGTGATATCGGTACCATGCTGGTAATCCCCTAAATCGTTTGCCATGTTGGATAATAACTGAAGGATGGTTGCTATCAGCATAGTAAGTATGCAGACGGAAATACTGAAATTTCCGGTGCTGTATGCTATTCCGCTGCCGCACAGTGCCGTTGCCACAGCCAGAAATAAGGTGCGGGGCCGGAGTGCCGATATCCACGATTTGAATGAAGCCATTATTTGTTGCTGAATTTTATGAAGTGCAAATTTACAAGAAATAAAATACAGGTAAGCGCAAACCTGAATTTTTAATTCCCTTATGCCTCGTGATCCTTACTTGAATAATTTCTTCGACTTTTCCAAATCGAACATGATACGGATTCCAAAGTCCTGATATTCGGCTTTTCTGAAAGAAGCGAATGTCCCGAAATTTAAAAGGCGCGTTATATTGATGGAATAGCCTATTTCCGAATATAGCTTCATATCCGGGGTATATAAATTTTTCAGGTGAAGGCTTTCTGTGAACATTTTACCTTGCAGAAAAGGCAGGCGTTTCAGGAACAAATAGTTGCTGTCGTAGTTGAATTCGCCTTTTAGCCAGTGCTTATTGGTCGACGCTGTATAGTTATCGAGTAACATAAACGAAGTGAACGGCGATCTCAGGCTGATGGTTATGTCCGATGTATTGAACTGCTGGAAGTCGGCAAAATGCATTTTATCCTTATTGCCCAAGAATGCTCCTCCTTCGATGTGATAACCGAAACGGGAGAATTCGCTTAACCTGAGTTGCTGATATATTCCCAGCCTTAATTTCCTGTATTTCGAATTATTTGTCTGCCACGAAGCAAAAGCCTCACTATATCTGATGAAGAATACAGGAGAGGTGATCCTTTGATATTTTTTCACGCCGTCGTTCAGTGTGTAATATACATATGGAATATAATCTACTCCTATATTATAAGCTGTTCTGTCGAAGCGATCGCCCGAAAACATATTGGGAGTTATCCCGCTTTTCCTGCCCCAGGTATAATCAGTATGATTTGACAAGCCCGAGCGTTTTGCCGTTTCAATTCCTGTTATGAGCGTCAGTCCGTGAATAAGCTCAATATTATTGACCACAGATATATAATCGTTCTGATAAAAATGATTGTAGTTTCTCCCTTTTATCAGGGAGTTAGTTGCATTATTGAACCTGTGTATACCCGTAGGATTGAAGTCTTCACTGACCGAACCTCCCGAAATTATCAGTTCGCCCATCTTCATACGGGAGTAGAGCAGATTGATGTCTCCACCTCCGACTATTCTTTTTCGCGAAGTAGTATAATATATATAAGGTGATATACTTAGTCGGTTATTTTTCCCGATTTTGGTGCTCAGATCGAATTTCTGTCCCAGCCATAACCCGTCAACGAAGTTGTATTCCGGTACTCCGAGCAGTAAACCATCAAATTTGAATGTGAAGCGGGTAGAATCGCCGCCAATTTTACCTCCGCTGAAAACATCCGTGAAAGAGAATTTGGAATTGTGATGATCTTTGCGTACCGAATCGATATGCTGCTGTATGGAATCTTTTTTTACATAACTTACTATTTCCCTCTCTTCCAACGGTATCACGCGTATGTTTGCCCAATATGCCGAGTCACGTTTGGTGGCAAGGCTATCTGATTCCGTTTTGTAAAGAGAATCTCTTTTTATCTCGAAATCTCTTTTCTTCGTTTTTTTCTTTTCAGCAAGTTCTTTGGCTATTTCTTTATTAATCTCTATATCCTTATATCTCAGTGAGGCGTAGTAGTTGAATGTGAATTTATTACCCAATATATCTATATTCGAATTTATAAGATAAGAAACGGGCAGAAAAGCATTCTCTTTCAATTCCTGATAAGTGATGGAATGATCCTCCTTTACACCATATACATTACTGGTCAGCTCGGCGGAATAAATATGCCATGTATTATCGGCAATATAGATATATCCGCTATATAATATGGGGTCTTTCATTTTCGGCTCTACTTTGATTTTATTTACGGTTGCATCGCCGTCTTCGAAGAAGCCCTCATACCTGAACCTGTAGTAAGTAAAGGCTTTGGGATTTAGCGGGGATATAAACATACCGGCCTTAGGCATATATAGGGATGATTGTATGACACCCATCGCATCTTTTGCATCCAGATTGTCGGGAATGCTGCTCGAAAATGCTTTTACCGTTTGTTTATACTTATCCGGGGAGGTGAATTGTACTTCACTAAAAGATTCCTGCACAAATATCTGGTTTTGTAACTCCGATAATTTAATTCCTTCTGCATTTTTCGACAATCTGTCGACCAGAGAGCCGACTTTTAATATTTCCCCGTTTCCTTTTATATATACATCAGCGGTGTATTCTTTTATTGCTCCTGCATATAAAGGTGCCTTTTCTATCGCTTTTCTGATAATAGGGTAAGCGGGGTCTTCATTGTTGGAGACAGTGACTTCTTTTAGAGTGTATGGATTTTCTTCCAGTGTAATATCCATAGAGAGGGTCTCATTCCCTCTTATTTGTATTTTCCGTTCCTCCCTTTTAAACCCCAGGCATTTATACTCTACATTGTAGCTGCCGATAGGGAGATTTGTCTGATAAAATCCATCGTCGTTACATACCAGCCCCTGATTTACTTCCTTAATATATATGGAGCTTCCATACAATGGTTCTCCCGACTTGTCAGTGATCTTACCTTTGAAATTCTGTGCAGATACAGGTATGTATGCGAAAGATAAGATTAAGAGAATGAGAATGTAAAGGTGATTCATCTGGATATTCGTTAATTAACATAGTTAAAATGATTACAAATATATCAGAATTATTATTTACCGGGTATATCATTTTCACTTAAGGTTAAATTTTTGTTATAAAAAGATGACAATATTCTATAAATGAGTAGAGAATAGGATAATTTTATTATTTTTGCGCAGTTTAAAAAAGTTG
The DNA here is from genome assembly GCF_000213555.1 of Dysgonomonas gadei ATCC BAA-286. Taxonomy (GTDB): domain Bacteria; phylum Bacteroidota; class Bacteroidia; order Bacteroidales; family Dysgonomonadaceae; genus Dysgonomonas; species Dysgonomonas gadei. The sequence continues at coordinate 394,035 of NZ_GL891980.1, read as the reverse complement.
AAGTCTTAAATAATAAAATGCTTACAGTAGAGAAAATTGGCGGAACCTCCATGTCCCAGTTTAAAGATGTACTGGAAAACGTGATTGTGGGAAAAAGAACACCTGACGAAATGTATAGCCGTATATTTGTGGTGTCGGCGTATAATAATGTGACTAACTGGCTGTTGGAGCACAAAAAAACGGGTGAGCCTGGTGTGTATGTGCAATTTCTCGAAAACAGCGATTATAGTATAGGACTCGATAGTCTGTGTCAGCGCCTGTTGCTGATAAATAAAGGTTTCGAAGAAATAGGTCTGGACCAACTCGAAGCCCGTGAGTTTATCACTTATCGTATCAAGCAGGCTAAGACCATGTTGCACAGCTTGAGCAAAGTGATGGCATCGGGTTATGTAAACGCAGATGATATCTGTCTGGCTGCACGTGAGATCCTGGCTTCGCTGGGTGAAGCGCATTCAGCTTGGAATTCAGTTAATATACTCAATAATAATGGTATATCGGCGCGGTTTATAGACCTGTGTGGGTTTAACGACTCATTGCCGCTGACTATCGATGAACGAATACACAGGGCATTCAAAGGGGTTGACTTTAGCAAAGACTTATGTATAACTACCGGATATACTAAGGGTACAGAAGGAATTATGCGTGCTTTCGACCGTGGTTATACAGAAGTTACTTTCAGTAAAGTGGCCGTAGAGGTGCACGCCAATGAGGCTATTATACATAAAGAATACCATCTTTCGAGTGCCGATCCTAATATTGTGGGGGTTGAAAAAACCGTTCCTGTGGGGCGAACAAATTATATTATAGCAGACCAGTTGGCTGATATCGGGATGGAGGCAATTCATCCAAAGGCAGCTAAACCATTGGAATTAGCTAATATAGATATCCGTATAAAGAATACATTCGAGCCGGAGCATCCCGGTACTTTAATAACAAGGGATTATGTGTCGGAAGTGCCTAAAATAGAGATCGTTTCAGGTACAAATAAAGTACTGGCAATCGAGGTACACGACCCCATGATGGTAGGAGAAGTCGGATTCGACCTTAAAATAATGCAGATATTTGCCAAGTATGGAGTAAGTTATATACTAAAATCGACTAACGCCAACTCTATAACTAACATAGTGTGGGATAATTATAAATCGCGTGAACTGATTGCCGAACTAGAGCAGAATTTCTATCAGGTAGTCGTTGAGCGGGTGGCTTTGGTTTGTGCCATGGGTACCAATATCGCATTGCCGGGATTTTTATACAGAGCGGCAAAAGCATTGTTTGACAGGGGTATTAATGTGGAAAGTTTCGGGCAGTCATTGCGCCAGGTAAATATGCAGTTTGTAATAAAAAGAGAATTTTACAATGACGCTGTAATAGCGCTTAATGATGAATTATGCATAGATAAATAGATTTAATAAGACTTTTTTTATATTTTTTAATTGTGTAGAATCATTTTTAATTCTATTTTTGTTAGCTGGAATAATGGAATATTTTGCAGATTTAATACCTAGTGGACACATCTAGATGTAGAAACTCCACGTATACAGATATATAGACCTTTGAATTTATTAGTAATAATTTTTATAGAGTTGTTTTTTTCGAAAAATAAAAACCTATTTTTTACGTTATATTTAACTGAAAGCGTTAGTCGGAGTGCAATTTTGGAACAAAATACATTGAAAGATAAAACGGAATAGTATATTTGTAACCTAAATTGACGCCCTGAATGGCTTTTTTTGAGTTTGAAATATTGAATGTATAACAATTATAAAACAAAAAATTGATTCACTAAACTTAAATTATTTATTATCATTATGGAAACTAAAAAACAACAATCGAACAAAAAGCCTAGATCAAAAGGTGTTTCAGCTTTTGTAGTAGTTATTGGATGTGCTATCGTAGCTCACCTATTCTTCTATCTGGTAGCAGGTGCAGACAGTAACTTCGACGAAAAAGGTCATCCGATAGGAGGAAACATACTGGGTACCCTTTATCAAGGTGGATGGGTAATTCCAATCGTAATCACATTGTTGCTTACAGTATTTACTCTTTCTGTTGAAAGATTTTTCGCATTGAACAGAGCTAGCGGTAAAGGAAGTACAGCTAAATTTGTGATGAACGCAAAAGCTAAATTAGAAGCTGGTGATATCGCTGGTGCATCTAAGCTTTGTGACGAGCAAAAAGGTTCGGTTGCTAATATCCTTAAAGCTGGTTTGATCAGATATGCAGATGTTGAGAAATTGACAGACCTGCACAATGACGAAAAAGCTGCAATCATTCAGAAAGAAATTGAAGAAGCTACAACATTGGAACTTCCATATTTACAACAAAACTTGTCAGTTATCGCTACTATCTCTACATTAGGTACGTTGATGGGACTATTCGGAACGGTACTTGGTATGATCAAGTCGTTTGGTGCGATGGCGCAAGAAGGAGCTCCAGACTCTACAGTATTGGCACTCGGTATCTCTGAGGCACTTATGAATACTGCAATGGGTATCGGTACAGGTGCTTGTGCTATTATTTCTTATTCTTACTTCTCCGGAAAAGTTGAAGATATGACTAACGCTGTAGACGAAGTGGGTTTTGCTATTGGCCAGACTTACACTAATTTACACGGTGGCTTAGCTAAATAATTAAAATTTTTCGGAATAATTTGTGGAATTTCTGTGAAATTCTACTCTAATAAGTAAAAACAAGAAGATGGGAAAGATTAAGGTAAAAAAACAGAGCACGTTCATCGACATGACCGCGATGAGTGATGTTACTGTACTCTTGCTCACATTCTTCATGCTTACAGCAACATTTATCCCTAAAGAACCGGTAACAGTATTGACGCCGGCATCAGTATCCGAACGTAAGGTCTCTGAAAGTAATGTATTAACAATATTAATAGACACAGAAGGACGGGTATTTTTGAATTTAGACGATGCTAATACCAAAAAATCGGTATTACAGTTGATGGGGCAAGACTATGGTATTACGTTTAACGACAAACAGATAAGATCTTTCGTAGAGCAATCACATATCGGGGTGCCTATGAGTAGAATGTCTGCTTTCTTAGACAAGCCATTGAGTGCGCAAGATGAAGAAATCAAAAAAATGGGTGTTCCAACCGACAGTACCAACAATCAGTTGACCCGTTGGGTGAAACATGCACGCGAAATAGGCGGTGAAAATCTACAACTTGCTATCAAATCAGATCAGCAGACTGCATATCCTGAAGTGGATAAAGTACTGAAGATATTGGTAGGAATGAAAGAGAACAGATATAGCCTAATTACGACTCTCAAGAAAATGCCGGAAGGCTTGTAATAATCAAATTTAAAAATTTTTAAAAAGAAAAGATTATGGCTTCAATAGATACCGGTGGAGGAGAAGTAAAAAAAGGGAAACCTAAAAAAGAGACCCTAAGGGTAGACTTTACCCCCATGGTAGACATGAACATGCTTTTGATCACATTCTTTATGTTCTGTACAACATTGAGTAAACCGCAGGTGATGGATATCGCGATGCCTACCAATGAGAAACTGAACGAAGATGAAGAAGTAAAGGTGAAGGAATCAAAAGCAATCACCCTTATATTAGGAGAAAATAATAAGGTATATTATTATACAGGTATACCGAATTATGAAGATTATACAACTTTGAAAGAAACGGATTTTTCACCGGAAGGCCTTCGTGCGCTGCTTTTGGACAGAAACAAAAGTATTGTTGCAAAAATGAAGGAACTCAAACATGAAAAATTTGTGACTAACAAAAAAATGTCTGACGAAGAGTTTCAAACAAGATCTAAAGAAATAAAAGGCGATAAAGATGGACAGGTTGTTGTAATAAAACCTACTGCCGACGCTAATTATGCAAATCTTGTAGATGCTCTGGATGAAATGCAGATTTGCAGTATTGACAAATATGCTATCGTGGATATGACCGAGGGGGACCAATTCCTTCTGGAGAATCTCAAGACTAAGGGAGCTTATGGGGCACAGGCAGCACCACCAAAAAAGTAATCACATTATAAAAAGGAGTAAATTATGTCAAAAGATATCAGATTAAATTCCGCAGAATGGTGTGATGTAGTTTTTGAAGGGAAAAACAAACAGTATGGTGCCTACAGACTACGTCAATCATCTTCGAAGAGGCATATCGTAGCATTCCTTGTCGTTTGTGTATTTGCGGGTTTTGTTTCTGCTTTACCAGGATTGGTAAGTGAAATCAAAAAGCTTACGCAGAACCAAGGCGGACCAATGGATGAGGCATATGAGATGTCTAATATTCCGGTAGAACAAGAAATTCCGGAAGAGAACATTATTAAACAGGAAACAGCTCCACCGCCACCACCGTTGAAAACAACAGTGAAATTCGTTCCACCGACAATTGCGAAGGACGAAGAAGTAGCTGAAGAGAAAATGGTAGGCCAGGATGAGATTCAGGAAACTAAAATCCAGATTTCAGTAGCTGATGTAAAAGGTACTGACGACAAACATGGTATCGATATCGCAGAGTTGAGAGAGCACAAGCAAATTGTGGAAGAAAAACCTGTGGAAGAAAAACCATTCGTTACAGTAGAGCAGATGCCTAGCTTCCCCGGAGGTGAAACTGAGATGCACAGATTTATCAATGATAATCTGAAATATCCGGTTGTAGCTCAGGAATCAGGAATACAAGGACGTGTTACTATTCGTTTCGTTGTTACCAAAACAGGTGCAATCTCTGATGTAACGGTAATTCGTGGTATCGACCCATCTTGTGATAAAGAAGCTGTAAGGGTTGTAAAAGCGATGCCTAAATGGATTCCAGGTAAGCAAAACGGTTTGAATGTACCGGTTTACTTTACCCTTCCGATTGTATTCCGCTTGAAACAATAATGCATGTTTTTGAAGTATTTGTTTAAATAACAAACATAAAACTAACAAAAGAAGAGAAGTTTGAATATTAAAAGTCATCTTCTCTTCTTTTCCAATAATAGAAGATATGAAAGAAGAAAACAAGACTCCCGTAAAAAAAATATATGGATTTTTTATGTCTCTATTCTATTTTGGAATAGGTTGTGCATTGTCGTTTACAGCAGTATTAGAAAATATTATTCCGGTTGGAGTACCTCGTACCATCGGAGGAGTTTTACTTATTGTATATGGTTTGTTCAGAGCTTACAGAGCTTGGAAAGAATAAATTTGACAGTTAAAAAAAGGTTTATGAAAAGGTTGAGCTTTATTTTATTCATCTTATCATTGGTTCTGTATTCGTGCAGTGGACCTAAGGTTACACGTACCGATACCCCAACTAGTGGCTTGGCAGCAATAGTTGCTGATGAATGTTTCGCACCTATCGTCCAGGAACAAGTCGATGTGTTCGAAGCATTGAACAGAGATGCTACTATTATCCCTATTTATACCGGTGAAAATCAAGCCTTCGACTTATTCATGAAAGACAGTGTGCGTGTTATTATAGCAGCTCGCGAACTGACACCGAATGAAGGGCTGATAATAAAAGAAAGAAACCGGGTTGTTCGTTCGCAGAAGTATGGTACAGATGCCATTGCTTTGATTGTGAATAAAGCGAATACTGATACACTGATAACAGTAGCAGACATAAAGCGAATAATGACAGGAGAGGTTCGTACATGGAAAGAGCTTAATCCCAAATCATCGTTGGGTGAAATAGCCGTGACGTTCGATAGCCCCAATTCAAGTACAGTCAGGTATCTCAGAGACTCTATTTGTGGAGGTAAGCTCGGGAATAACCTGAAAGCAAGAGCTTCAGATAGTACCAGAACGATTGATCTGTCGGAGCGTACGCCTAACCAACAGGTGATAGATTATGTTGCATCTACGCCCAATGCTTTAGGCATTATAGGGGTGAACTGGATTAGCAATCCGTCCGATACAACCAATTTAAGTTTTATTAATAAAATCAATGTAATGGCTGTCAGTAGGGCTGAAGAGGCTACTGATAGAAACAGTTATCAGCCTTTAGCGGCTTATATAGGATTAGAAAAATACCCTTTAAGCCGGAGTCTATACATAATAATTTCAGATGTGAGAGGCGGATTACCATCAGGTTTTGTTAACTTTGCAGCTGGTGAAAGAGGGCAACGTATTGTATATAAGGCTGGTCTTTACCCTGCATATGGTTTAACCAGAGTCGTGAGTGTAAGGCCTTCTCTGTAGATATAATATGGCAACTAATATAAAATAGAAATCATTAATCACAAAAATATTACTTAGAAAGATGAAAATGAAGTATTTTTTAGGCTCTTTTCTGAGCCTTATGATCAGCATTTCGGCCTTAGCGCAAAATAGCCCCGGGGCGGATTACTTGAGTCTCGGAGAATTGAAGTTAGCGAAAGAATATTTTCAAAAAGTATTAAGACAATCTCCGGCAGAAGCTAATTACTATCTTGGTGAAATTGCATTCCAGGAAGGTAAGACAGCTGAAGCTAAGTCTTATTACGAACAAGCTATAGCAGGTAATCCGGAGTCTGCATTAGGTGCTATCGGTTTAGCTAAATTACAATTAAAATCGGATCCGAAAGGCGCAGAAGATCAACTGAAGGAAATTCAGAAGAAAAATAAGAAAGATGTAACAGTAATTCTTGCTATTGCTCAGGCATATCTTGATAATGGCATGAAAGAAAAAGCTTTGGAGAAATTGCAGGATGCCCGTAAGGCGGATAAAAAATCTCCATATATATACATATTTGAAGGTGATATGTTAGCTAAAGAAAATAAACCCGGTGATGCTGCTATGCAATACGACCAGGCTATCAACTTCGATGCTAACTGTGTCCTTGCCTATATGAAAGGTGCCAGAGTTTACGAGTTTATCAATCGTAAAACAGCTACGGATATGTTGAAGAAAGTAATTGAAATAAATCCGAACTATAGCATCGCTTACAAAGCTTTGGCGGACGTATCGTATCGTGATGGTTTCTACCCGGATGCTATTGCTGCCTATAAGGAATATTTCAAAGGTGGTGATTATACAATTGAAGATATTACCCGTTATGCTGCAGCAGAGTATTTTACCCAACAGTACAATGAAGCAAAAACACTGATTAGCGAAGGTCTAAGCAAAGAGCCAAATAACTTTGTATTGAATCGTCTATCGATGTATACCAGCGCAGATTTGAAGGATTATGCAACAGCAGTATCAGCCGGAGACAAATTCTTTAGCCTGCCTAAAGCAAATGATACAATCAAATATCTGAAACAGGACTATCTGGCTTATGCAAATTCTTTGAGTGAAACCGGAAATAAAGCTAAAGCAATCGAGCAATATAAGAAACTGATAGAACTGGATCCTTCTAATGTGGACATATACAAAGAAATCGCAACTATCTGTGCAAACGAGAAAATGTATCCGGAAGCAGCAGAGTTTTACAAAAAATACACTGAACTTGGAGGCGAAAAAATTGATGCTCAGGATTTCTATCAGTTAGGCCTTTATTATACAAATGCAGGTAGGGCAGCAAAGGCTGATACTATCAATGTGAGTGCTGAACAAGCTAAAGCTAAATCAGATGAATTCTATAAATTAGCAGATGGGGCTTTTGCTACAGTTAGCGAAAGAATGCCTGATAGTTATCTTGGTTTTTATCAGAGAGCACGTACAAACTTTGAGTTGGACCCGGATAGTGAACTTGGTTTAGCCAGACCTCATTACGAGAAGACAATTGAAGTTATTCTGGCTAAAAACGATGGGGAGAATACCAGAATATTGATAGAAGCATACAGCTACTTGAGTTACTATTACTATCTGCAGTTTGATAAAACTAAAAAAGCAGAAGATAAAGCTAATGTGAAATTATATGCAGAGAAGGTTCTGGAACTGGATCCTGAAAATGCAAACGGTAAGGCATTATTTGAATTTGCAAACGGTAAATAATTCATTCAAATATAGTTGAGATGACCCGGGCTTGATTAAGTCCGGGTTATTTTTTGTAAAAAAAATGATTAAATAGAGAAAAAACTGTATCTTTGCAGCCAATTAAGTGGATAGATTTGTATTGATTGCAACCACATGAAAAAATGCTAAACCATTTTCTGCACTGCATTATACATATCCTTCCTGTTTTTTTAACAGTAAAATTCTTATATACAAATGAGTTATTTATTTACATCTGAATCTGTTTCAGAAGGACATCCGGATAAAGTTGCAGACCAGATTTCAGACTCTCTGTTGGATGAGTTTCTTGCATATGATGCAAACTCCAAAGTAGCTTGTGAAACGCTGGTTACTACCGGACAGGTCGTATTGGCCGGAGAAGTTAAATCAAAAGCATATATTGATATACCGGAGACTGCCCGTAAAGTGATCGAACGTATCGGTTATACAAAAAGCGAATATCAGTTTGAGGCACAATCTTGTGGCGTTTTATCAGCTATACACGAACAATCCGACGATATAAACAGAGGTGTAGACGGCAAATCTGATCCGATGGATCAGGGCGCAGGAGACCAAGGTATGATGTTTGGTTACGCAACCTCTGAAACGGATAATTATATGCCTCTGGCACTAGATCTGTCTCATGCTCTTTTATTGGAACTGGCAGCAATCCGTAAGAATGAACTTCAATTGATGCCTTATCTTCGTCCTGATGCGAAATCTCAGGTGACGATAGAATATGATGATAACGGAACGCCGTTGCGCATAGATACTATTGTGATCTCTACACAGCATGATGAGTTTGGGGACGATGCAGCCATGCAGTCTCGAATTAAGAGTGATGTTATAAATATCCTGATACCTCGCGTAAAAGAAAAATATAAGTTCAGAGAGGATATTTCTAAATTATTCAATGACAATATTACCTATCACGTAAATCCTACCGGACGTTTTGTTATCGGGGGACCTCATGGAGATACCGGCCTTACCGGTCGTAAAATTATTGTCGATACCTATGGAGGAAAAGGTGCTCACGGTGGAGGAGCTTTTTCAGGGAAAGACCCGTCTAAAGTAGACCGTTCGGCAGCTTATGCATCCCGCCATATTGCGAAGAATCTGGTGGCAGCAGGTGTATCTTCCGAAATATTGGTTCAGGTATCATATGCCATAGGTGTAGCCAAACCGATGAATATTTACGTAAATACATACGGTAAGAGCAATTTGAATCTTACAGATGGGGAGATAGCCAAGAAGGTGGAAAAACTCTTTGATATGCGCCCTAAAGCTATCGAGCAGAGATTGAAATTGCGCAATCCTATATATGCCGAAACTGCTGCTTATGGTCATATGGGACGTGAGCCGCAAGTGGTCACTAAATTGTTTAAGTCGCGCTACAATCCGGAAGGAGTATCTCGTGAAGTAGAACTATTTACTTGGGAAAAACTGGATTATGTCGATGTAGTGAAGAAAGAATTTGGTTTATAATAAGAATAATCAGAAGGTGCAGATTCCGTACATACAGGGTCTGCGCCTTTGTGGTAATATATAATAACGGACTATTTTGGTAAAAGATTCCATACCTCATATCACTGTTGCAAGGGATAGTGTCGCTTTAATCGATTCTACCCGTCAGGACTACTTCGGACTCCGGTCGGTTCAGGGAGAAGTATTTGATGTGGCAGATGGAAATACCAATTATAATCTGTATACAGAGAAAAGTACCGGAAAGGAGAAAGCCGGGCATGACGGTATTCATATCCCATTTCATATAGAGCAGGCTGATGGTGTATTCGGGTTGCTATTAGTGTGCTTTCTATTCTTTGCGCATATATACAACGGAGGAATTGCTTTCCTTAAAGAAAACGTATCTTTGCTGTTCTCTTCGGAAAAAGGCCAGAAGATACATCGCCAGACAACTGTAAGGGAATATTTGTATAGTTATTTCCTCATTTTTCAGACAATAGTTCTGATCTCTATCTGTATATACAATATTTTTATTGAATTTGATGCGCGGTCGGAAGCTGTTCAACGGCCATTCATCTCCATTTTATCTTATATTGTGCTGATTGGTTTGTTTCTAGGGATAAAAGATGTCCTCTATCTTATGCTGGGATATATTTTCGATGAGCAGAAACGGATGGGAGTATGGAGGCGGACGTACATTATTGGTATAGAAATTCTGGGTATGCTTTATTTTATACCTACGTTACTCCTTATCTATTCCAATTACTATCATTTGCAGATTATTATTTTTATGTTGATTTTATTTCTAATAGTTCAATTAATACTTTTTTACCAAATAATAGTCTTTTTTATTAGGGAAAAATTTAACTTTTTGTATCTGATTGCGTACCTTTGCACCTTTGAAATATTACCATATATATTTTTAATGATAGGCTTGGTTTATTTATATAGAATTGACGTATTTAACACACTATGGCTTTAAAAGTAAAAAAGGTTTTGATCTCGCAGCCTGCGCCCACCACGGAGAAATCTCCATATTATGATATTGCTGAAAAATATCATATGCAACTGGATTTCCGACCGTTTATAAGAGTAGAGGGATTAGACGCTAAAGAATTTAGACAACAACGGATAAATATACAGGATTACACGGCTGTTGTATTCACTGCAAAAACAGCAATAGACCATTTTTTTGCCTTGTGCGAAGAATTTAGGATTACAATGCCTGAGACAATGAAGTATTTTTGTATTTCGGAAGCAGTTGCTTTATATTTGCAAAAATATATTGTTTACAGAAAGCGTAAAATATTTTTCAGTACCACAGGTAAAATGGATGGCTTATCAACTGCTTTGGCCAAGCATAATAAGGAAAAGTTTATTGTGCCTGTGTCTGATGTACATACGGAAGATCTAACCGCAGTACTGGACGAAAAGAAGATAAACTATACAAAAGCTATCATGTACAGGACGGTAAGTAACAATATTACCGAAGAAGAAATCCTGTCATACGATATGCTGGTATTTTTCAGCCCTTCAGGGATTGTATCCCTGTTTAAGAATGCTCCTCACTTCAAACAGGACGAAAGAGCAATAGGCTGTTTTGGAGCATCTACGGCAAAAGCTGTTCGCGATGCAGGTTTGAGGCTCGACTGTGAAGCACCGCTTCCGGGTGTACCATCAATGACTGCTGCCCTGGAAAGCTTCATAAAAGAGAATCATAAAGCAAAATAAGTTATTGAGATATATGAAAAGAAAAGCTTAACCGGACAGTTAAGCTTTTTTTGTATAAAGTATGGTGATTAAAGATAAAGATCTGGGTGATATAAAGCTTGTGAAGAATGCACAGGCTCGAAGGATTATTGTCCGTCGCAAAGATGATTACCTGCAATTGACATACCCACCGGGGGTAAGTATGTCCTATATAGAAAAAACAATAGAGGAAATGAAGCCCCGTTTGTTGAAACTTTTGGAAAAAAAGAAGGTACAGTCTCTATTCACCCCGGAAACAGAATTCAAAACATTTAGTTTCACGCTGAAGATATTCGAAAGTAACTCGACGAGCAACTATTACCTGAAACTGAAAGATGGGATTCTATCTATATCTTGTCCGCCGGATACCGATTATGACAGCTCCGCTGTGCAAGCCACAATAAGGGGGTTAATAGAAAAAGCATTGCGATATGAAGCAAAGCGTCTTTTTCCTCAGAAGGTAGAAGTATTGGCACATCGTCATGGTTTTATTTTTTCGAATGTGAAAATCAATCAGAGTCGTACCCGTTGGGGAAGCTGTTCGTCAAAGAAGGGAATAAACCTGTCTTATCATTGTATGCTGCTGCCCGAATATCTCGTTGATTTTGTTATACTCCACGAACTTTGCCATACCGAAGAAATGAATCACGGAGAGCGTTTCTGGCTATTGTTGGATAAGGTCTCTGATGGAAAAGCAAAAGAACTGACGAAAGAACTGAAATCTTTCCATACTGGCTGGTAAATAGAATTTAGTTGCGAGTAAAAAAGTTAACGAAAATCTCAATAACCTATTTTGAGTTACCTTCGCCATTGTTAATTAAATAACAAACTATTCAGACAGCGATTCCTTTCCAAAGCTGAGAGGCAGCAGGTCTTTTGCTGATTCCACTTCATAAATTTTACTTTTTCCGTACATAATTACTCTTACAGATTTTTCAAACCTATTTTCCACCTCTATCATAACCTGTCTGCAACTTCCGCAAGGACAGCAGGGTAAATCCGTAAAATCTCCATCGTGAAATCCAGCTATGGCAATCGCTTCTATAGCAGTATCCGGTTTTTGAGAATTTGAAGCAAATATTGCCACCCGTTCAGCGCATAATCCCGATGGGTAGGCGGCATTCTCCTGATTATTTCCTGATATGATTTCGCCACCGGATAGAAGTACTGCTGCACCTACATGAAAGCCGGAATAGGGGGCATATGCATTTTTTGTAGCTAATTTAGCTTCGTTTATAAGCTTTTTTATATTTTCAGTGCCTTCATCAAAGGTATAAACAAGTATCTTTGTAGTTAAACTTAAACTTTCCATAGCGAATGTTGTTAATTAGTAGAAGAAAACATTTGACGATCTGTTTGCAGGGTGTAACCTTCTATCGTTGTTTTACTTACAAATGTAATAAAAAGGTCCGAGACCTTAATTAAACATCATAAATATATGAAAAAAGCTTATTGTCTGAAGACTTTATCCCAATTTATTATATTATCTCTGCTTATCTTATTCCCTTCTCTATCTGCCTTTTCCCAGGCCAAACGATATAAAATTTACGACGACTATATCGATACCTACAAGGGTATTGCGATAGATCATATGAAAAAATATAAAATACCCGCAAGTATCACGCTCGCTCAGGGTTTATTGGAGTCGGGTGCAGGTAAAAGCTCTTTGACCCAGAGTTCTAATAATCACTTTGGCATAAAATGCCATAATGACTGGAAAGGCGGGCGGGTATATAAGGCAGACGATACTCCGAATGATTGTTTCAGGAAATATAAAAAAGCGGAAGAATCTTATGAAGACCATTCCCGCTTCTTGGCAGAGAAGCCACGCTATAAATCCCTTTTTTCTCTAAAAATAACAGATTACCGGGGATGGGCCAAAGGATTGCAGCAATGCGGATATGCTACAGACAAAGCGTATGCAAACAAGTTGATAAAGATTATTGAAGATTATGAACTTTACCAACATGATAAAAAAGGCGGAAAGGACAAGGAAAAAGAGAAGGAAGAGCAAATAGTAATAAGAGAGTACAAGCATACTCCTTACAAAACGCATAATCTGATCTATGTGAGGGCGGAAGATGGGGATACATATGAAGCCATAGCTGCCGAATTTGGGTTTAAACCCAAAGATTTGTACAAATACAATGAAGTGCCGGAAGGTTTTCCTCTCAAACAAGGGGATTTAGTTTACTTTGAGAAGAAGAAATCAAAAGCAGATAAGCCTTATTACGACCATGTGGTACAGGTAGGGGAGTCTATGCATAGTATCTCGCAATTATATGGTATAAAAGTCAAGAACCTTTACAAAATGAACAAAAAGGACTTTGAATATGTTCCTGAAGAAGGAGACGTTTTAAAGTTAAGATGAAAATTAAAACACAAAACTTGAATTTTTATTAGAAATGAAACAATTATTTTTTACAGTCGCCTTTTTTATATTGGCAATGGGTGTTTATGCACAGGATGATAAGAATAAACTTGAAGATGGAAAATGGTATTTGAAAGGGGTTACAGGTCTCAATGCTTCGCAGACAGCAGTAAGCAACTGGTCGGCCGGGGGTGAAAATGCAATGGCGGGAACAGCCTATCTTAATGGATCTCTCGTTCGTAAAAGCGGAAACTGGCTTTTTTCAAATGCACTTGCATTGGAATACGGACTGACAAATACTAAATCGCTGGGGACTCAAAAAACAAGCGATAAAATAGATTTTACCACTCAATTGGGGTATTCTACCAATAACAAATGGTACTATACTATAATGGGTGATTTTAAATCACAGTTCTACAAAGGATATAATTATCCGGATAAGACACATTACATATCGAAATTTTTTGCGCCGGCTTATTCCAACATATCAATAGGTTTCGAGTACAGACCCAATACAAGTTATTCACTTTACTTGTCACCACTCGCCGGAAAACTGACGTTTGTAGAAGATGATTATCTTTCCAGTATCGGAGCATTCGGAGTAGATCCCGGGGATAAGTTCAAAGCAGAATTGGGAGCTTACTTCAAGGCCCGTGCCGAAAAAACATTGATGGAAAACGTAAAAGCTATATCGACGCTCGATTTCTTTACAGCATATGATAAGTCTTTTGGTAATGTGGATGTGAACTGGGACTTATTGATTAGTATGAAGGTTAATAAATTTCTATCAGCCAGTGTGAACACGACATTGAAATATGACGATGATGTGAAAATCGTGAATGAAGACGGTACTACCGGCGGTCCGAAAGTTCAATTTAAGGAAATGATAGGAGTAGGGATTGCTTATAACTTTTAATTTATTAAATAATTCTCAACATAAGTGGTATCAGCATTTTGCTGATGCCATTTTTTTTTGAATAGAATCCGGCTTTAATAAATGATAAAAGGCCGGGACTTTGTTTGTCGGTTTCTGATTTTATGCTAATTTTATACAATAAACAAATTTAACCCGGCGAATATGAATAAATTCCTTTTAATCTCGTTATGTGCAATTATCTCGGTTCTGGCATATGCCCAGGAGGATGCGAAGTATTTAGCAGGTGCAGTACCTGAGGTTGACGGTAAAGTCATTTTTTCCAAATCTATACCAGTGAAGAACTCTATATCTGATGCCGATCTATTCAATGTTATGGATAAATGGGCAAATGACAATTATGGGATTAATCTTCAACAAGATTTGGATAACAGGGTTTTGTTATCTAATCCGGAAGAAAAAGATATAGCATGTCTGGGCGAAAAGTATCTTGTGTTTAAAAAGAGCGCTTTCGTGTTGGATCAGGCTAAGATGGTCTATCAGCTGATTCTGGATATAGAAGGAGGTAAATGTAATGCTACTGTACGTTATATTAAATATGAATATCCGGACAGTAAAACGCCTCTGTCTGCCGAAGAAATGATAACAGATGGATTTGCATTGAGTAAAAAAGGAGATAAACTGAACAGGTATTATGATAAATTCCGCAGACAGACAGTTGACAGTATCAATAGCATATTTAATTCTATCGATAAATATCTGAATGGTACAGTTACAACAGGTGTTGTATCTTCGGCAGTTCCCGCGGCTGTGTCGGCGGGTGTTGCAAATACCCAGGAGGCCGTTGCTCCAGTCTTGGCCGGGAAAAATGCTCTTGCTGAAGTTTCGTTTGCGGGATTCAAAAAGGTTGATACGGGTAAAGTACCTGCCAGCCTGCAAGGAAGTAAGGCCTTGATACTTTCGGGATCGGTGAGTAGTCCTTCTATTGTTCCTGCATCGTGGGGAGGTGTCACTTCATTGATGGAAAAACCGGTAGCATTGAGTAATGTCAATACTGCCCAATATACAGGATTGCCGGATGGAGCCGGAACCTATACGATATCTTTTTATACCGAGGTGTATGGTGATGCATTGAAAGAATTTGAAAATGCGAAAGGAAATATTAATGACAAAATAAAGGCTTCCGGACTTACGCCGGTTATCGCACCTTCAGGCGCACCTGTCTTTTCAGAAGCATGGATGGTTATCGAATGTAAAAAAGCAGGAGTAATGCCGTCTTCCGATTCAAAGACCGCATCGGATAAAACATATTTGGGTGAAATATTGAATGTTTGGATAAAATAACCACAGAATAAAAGCTCATGAGAAAAATAGCTTTAATCACCGGAGCTACCTCCGGGTTAGGCAAAGCGATAGCTTTGCGATTGGCAAAGGAAGGCTATGATGTGATCATAGCCGGACGCCGCAAGGATAGACTGGAAGAACTGGAACGGGAGATTGAAATAAAATATGAATCGAAGGTATATTCGCTTTGCTTTGATGTACGGGTATACAATGAAGTAGAGAAGGCTATTGCTAGTTTGCCCGAAGAATGGAAGGAAATCGATATCCTTGTCAATAACGCGGGGCTTGCCGTAGGGTTAGACCCTATACAGCAGGGAGTAATTGATGATTGGGAGCGGATGATAGATACTAATATAAAAGGTCTGTTATATGTAACCCGTGTAGTATCCCCAGGTATGGTGGTGCGAAAATCGGGGCATATCGTTAATCTTGGTTCCATTGCAGGAAAAGGAGTTTATCCTAACGGAGCAGTATATTGTGCTACCAAGCATGCTGTAGATGCATTGAGCCAGGGCATGCGTATGGATATGTTGCCATATGGAATACGTGTTACACAGGTGTGTCCGGGCGCAGTGAATACAGAATTCTCGCTTGTCCGCTTCAAAGGAAATCAGGATAGAGCCGATTTGGTATATGACGGGTACGATGCACTGACAGCTGAAAATATTGCCGATGCTGTTTTTTATGCAGTATCCCAGCCTCCCCATGTAAATATACAGGATATGTTGGTGATGCCGACAGCACAAGCCAATGGCAGTATGTTCCATAAAGAAGAGAAGAAGTAATATAAAATAAATCAGGATAAGAGAGTGTGCCTTTGTCGGGCACACTCTTTTTTTTACCTTTGTGCGTTATAATAATTTGAATATGCGTATAGATATTATAAGTGTTCTGCCTCAGATGTTTAGCGGTCTTATAGATTGTTCCATTCTTAAAAGGGCCCAAGATAAAGGACTTGCGGAAATTGTACTTCACAACCTGAGAGATTATTCTACCAATAAGCATCGTAATGTGGATGATTATCCTTTCGGCGGAGAAGCCGGAATGGTGATGCAGATAGAACCGATTGATAATGCTATTACATCATTAAAACAACAACGGACATATGATGAAGTAATATATACTTCGCCCGATGGTGAAGTTTTTAATCAGAAGATTGCCAATCAGATGTCAGCGTATAAAAATATCATTATATTATGCGGGCACTATAAGGGAATTGATTATCGTGTTAGGGAACATCTGATTACACGTGAAATTTCGATAGGGGATTATGTTCTTACGGGAGGAGAACTTGCCGCTGCTGTGATGGTAGATGCCATTGTGCGGCTTATTCCGGGCGCAATAGGAGATGAGCAGTCGGCTTTGTCTGACTCTTTTCAGGACAATTTACTTGCACCGCCCGTTTATACCCGTCCTGCCGAATATAAAGGATGGCGGGTACCTGATATATTATTGTCGGGTCATCAGGCTAAGATAGATGAGTGGAAGCTACAACAAGCTATGGAACGAACTGAAAGGTTGCGTCCCGACTTATTAAAAAGTGAAGAATAAATCTTCAATAGTTGATGTTTAGAATTCGACCTTTACTGTCACCCGTTCTTTGCTCCCTGTAGTCCAGCGTGGGCCTGATTGAATCAGACGTATGGCTTCATTATCGGATGCGCCACAGAGGCTATATTTTACATCGAACAGGAATGGTCGGCCCAATGAATTGACCGAGAATTCTACGGCGACTTTACCCTTACGGTCTTTACAAATATCGTCTGTTGGCCGCCGCAGTGATTTTTTCAGGTATTCATTGTATTTTTCGTAGCCGCCTATAGGTTCGGGTTTACCGCTATTTGTTTCTTCCTGAGTAGATGTTCTGCTCTCGAAATCATCGGGTACATATATTTCTATCGGAACTTCATTTATACGCTTGGCGTCTTCCGACAAGATTTCCTGTTCGGCTTTACTCATCGAAGCGCTTTCTTCGCTCTCTATTTTGAAACGGGAAATGTCCGGCTTATAAGCCTTTGCGAGTTCAGCATTCTTTTGTGCGATCACTACGATGTTTTCGGCATAATATTCTTCAGGCACATAGATCTCGATGATGGAATTTTCGTTAGCTTGCTGAGCATATAGTCCCGATTTGTGATAGTCGGTCAGAAAATACCCTCCGATGCCTATTATAATGATAATAGCCGCAGCGGCCGTTTGCCACATCTGTCTGCCGTTTGTTTTGTTTTTCGTCTTCGATCTGGCTTTTAGCCGGTTTTGTATATTGTTGATACGTTCGATGTGGTTGTCGTCGATACTGTCGAAACCGTCTATAGCCTCGTACAAAAACGGATCCTTCATCGAATCTTTTTCTATCCGATGGGCATCTTTACCTTTCCTTTGTCCTTTTATGTAATCTAAGAATTTCATTCTTTCAGATTTTTTTCGATACAAATTTTCAAATTCCGTTTTCCGTTTTGTATATAACTCTTTACACTTTTGAGATGAAAGCCTGTTTCATCCACGATGTCCGCATACGATTTATCCTCGTAAAAAAACTTTTCTACAGCTATCCGTTGAGGTTCCGGCAATTTTTCCAGACACTCATTCAGAGCGCTTTCCTTTTCTTCATCCCTGCTGTCATCAAATAGAGTAAAAGAACTGTCGGATTCCATAAGCTGGGAATCGAAATTAACAATAATCTCCTTCTTATTTTCTTTCAGTATATGAAAGCAGTGATTCTTTACAACGCTATAAAGCCAGTTTTTAAATACCTTGATCTCGTAATCCTGAATTTTTTGAGACAGGTTCTCGTAAATATCTATTACTGCATCCTGCGATTGTTCCGGACTTTGCAGGTATTTAAGGCAAAGACCATAAATAAGGGGAATATAGCGTTCGTAAAGCTGTTGGAAATATTCAGCTTTACGCGTTTCTTTAAATTTTGACAAGAGTATCTCGTCGCTATCCGATTCTTTTTTCTTATGTAGGCTAAAGAATTGCAAGGGAATTCATTTTTACACAAATCTACAAGATTTTAATTAATAATCAAACAGTTTGGAGGCTTAACAAAAATGTCATAATCCCGCATTTCTGTTAAAATTTATAATATATAATTGTATAGATGGTTCATTTTATGTACTTTTGTCATCAAAATAATAACGAGTTTAATTTTTTAACAAGCACCCATTATGAAAGAAAAAATTGGATCAAACGCAGGTATTATTTGGACTTACCTAGATGCAGAAGGAAGCAAACCTCTTAAAGACATCAAAAAAGCGTGCAAATTGACAGAAAAAGATATGTATGCTGCTTTGGGCTGGTTAGCAAGAGAAGGCAAAATCGCTTTCAATGAACTAAAAGACGACTTGCAGGTCGTTTTGTTGTAAAAAAGCAGAAACAACATTTTCAGATAAAAGAGCCGCTTATCTTTCGCATAAGTGGCTCTTTTTTTCATTTGTATAGATCCGGTTTCTTTTTAATAAATTTAGAAGAGTAATAATTTTGTTAATTCGTTGGTATTATTTATTTTTGTCTAGCATTTTGGCTACTTTATGACTGAAAATGATGAAAAACTTCTGGCCGAATTTGAAATAAGGATGCGGCAATTAATGTACCTCTGCGATACGTTAAAGGAAGAGAACGCCCTGTTGAAGCAGCAATTGATACAAAGAAACGTGACAATTGAAAGTTTAACATCGGAAGTAGAAGAGTTGAAAGCAAAATATGACAATCTGAAATTTGTAAAATCTTTCTCTTCGGAGAATAAGGATGATACATTACAAGCGAAGAAGCGATTGTCGAAATTAGTGCGAGATGTAGATAAGTGTATCGCCATGCTGAAAAATTAACGAATAAAGGCAAAGTTATGGACGAGCATTTAATAATTAATCTACGCGTAGCTGATATGAGA
This sequence comes from Dysgonomonas gadei ATCC BAA-286, assembly GCF_000213555.1. Lineage (GTDB taxonomy): Bacteria > Bacteroidota > Bacteroidia > Bacteroidales > Dysgonomonadaceae > Dysgonomonas > Dysgonomonas gadei. Next base: position 374,460 of record NZ_GL891980.1, on the reverse strand, counting down.
TATCCTCTCCGGATAAAACGGCAGGAGGAAGAAGTATTCAGGAAGGCTGCGGAGGAAATAGATTATAAAATAGTTCAATATAAAAATTATTTTACAGGAGATTCATCCCATTCATTGCAGAATAGCGATTATATGGCAATGACAGCAATACAGGCTGTAGCAGAGAAGGTTGAGCATCAATTACGGGCGGATGAATTTGAGGCCAGGATGAAAGAACTGACGCAGGAATTGGAAAATTATCTGAGAGGTCATGTAAAATAAAATTATAGTACTGAGAAATATCTAGAGCACTAATTTTAAGTATGAGAGTATTGTTCATACTTAAATTAGTGCTTTTTAGTTTATATAAATTGAGTTTTTAAATAATGAAAAATAAATTATGGATATATTATTTTATGTAATAGCTTTCCTTGCCGGAGCAGCCGTGGCGTGGGTAGCTTTGAATTCTATGGCGAATTCGAAGTTCAAACGTCAGGTGAAAGAGGCGGAACTGGAAGCTGAAGTAATCAAGAAAAATAAATTGCTGGAAGTAAAAGAGCAGGCATTGCAGATGAAATCTGAGTTTGAGAAACAGGCTAATGTACGGAACTCTAAAATACAGGCAGCAGAGAGCAAGATCAAGCAACGCGAGTTGAGCCTGAATCAAAAACAGGAGGAACTCCAACGTAAGAAAAGCGAAGCTGACACGGTTAAAGCCAATCTGGAAAGTCAGCTGGAGATAGTAGAAAAGAAGAAACAGGATCTCGACAGGCTTCACAAGCAAGAGGTAGAGAGACTGGAGGCTCTTTCGGGATTGTCGGCCGAAGAAGTAAAAGAAAAACTTGTAGAGGCGTTGAAAGACGAGGCGCAATCGCATGCCCAGTCTTACATCAATGAGATAATGGAAGAGGCTAAGATGACAGCTAATAAGGAAGCGAAGAAGATCGTAATACAGTCTATACAGCGTGTGGCCACAGAGATAGCTATAGAAAACGCGATCACAGTTTTCCATATAGAGTCTGACGAAATAAAAGGACGTATTATCGGCCGTGAAGGACGTAATATACGAGCGCTGGAAGCTGCCACAGGCATTGAAATCGTAGTGGACGATACTCCGGAAGCGATAGTGCTTTCAGGTTTTGACCCTGTAAGACGCGAAGTAGCCCGCCTGGCATTGCATCAGTTGGTGGCAGATGGCCGTATACACCCTGCCCGTATCGAAGAAGTGGTAGCTAAAGTGAAGAAGCAGATCGAAGAAGAAATTATCGAAACCGGTAAGCGTACGACTATCGATTTGGGTATCCACGGTTTACATCCTGAGTTGATACGTCTTGTAGGTAAGATGAAATACCGTTCATCATACGGACAAAACTTGTTGCAACACGCCCGCGAAACAGCTAATCTGTGTGCTATTATGGCGTCAGAGCTTGGGCTGAATGTAAAGAAAGCAAAAAGAGCAGGATTGTTACATGATATAGGTAAGGTGCCTGATGATGAGCCGGAATTGCCTCACGCATTACTTGGGATGAAGCTTGCAGAGAAATATAAGGAAAAACCGGATATTTGCAATGCTATCGGGGCTCACCACGATGAGGTGGAGATGACAAGTCTTCTGGCTCCAATTGTACAGGTTTGTGATGCTATATCAGGAGCACGTCCGGGTGCACGCCGTGAAATTGTAGAAGCATATATCAAACGGTTGAATGACCTTGAGCAACTGGCTCTTTCATATCCGGGTGTGTTGAAGACATATGCTATTCAGGCAGGACGCGAACTGCGTGTAATAGTAGGTGCGGATAAGATAGATGATGTGGAGACAGAAAAACTATCGGCTGATATTGCAAAGAAGATACAGGACGAGATGACTTATCCTGGACAGGTTAAGATTACTGTAATACGTGAAACCCGTGCCGTAAGTTACGCTAAGTAAGAAAAACAAGATAAAATAGAGGGGAGGATTCTGTAATCAGAATCCTCTTTTTGTTTTGATACAGAAATGTTAAATATTAGAAAATGTGTTAGTCAGATTGGTATTGTTCTATTAGAAATACTATCTTTAAATTAACTTGATTGACAGTCTAATAGCTTATTGTATAGAATCTTATATTTATTATGAACGCAATGCACACTATGAAAAAAATCTTAACTAGTATCTTATTGTTATTTTGTACGATTATTCTCCCTGCACAGGATATAGTCGTTGAGCGCCCACCTTTCAGTGTTAGGAATCACGGATCTCTGGAGATAGAGAAAATAGTGCTTAGAAATGATGCAACCGTATTCTATATCACCGGATATCATATGCCAAACAACTGGATAAAGATAGCCTCAGATACGTACATAAAAGCCAACGGACAGAGGTATATAGTGAAGAGTGCGGATGGAATCACTCTGGATAAGGAAGAATTTATGAATGAGACCGGACAGAAAGCTTTTACCCTGACCTTTGCGCCAATAGATAAAAATACAAGCCGGCTGGATTTTATAGAAGGAGACTGTGATAATTGTTTCAAGACGTGGGGTATAGAACTAAAATCTCCTGTGCTGGCTAACCGTATAGAGGTTCCGCAATGGGTAAAGGATGCAGCCTTGATAAAGGAGGATAATAAGCCATTGCAAGTTCCGGAACTAAAAGATGGTGTTGCTGTATTTAAAATGTACGCATTGGGCTACCGTCCCGGTATGAATATAAAGACTGATATTTATATCCATAATCCTGTAACAGGAATTTCCGATAAGTTGGAATGCCGTTTTTCGGAGGACGGTAATTATGAAGTAAAGGTACCATTGGCAACAACAATGGAGGCGTATTTCTGGATGCCCGGTTTATTTTCTAAAACTATATTGTTGTCTCCCGGAGAAGAAACCTCGCTTTACATCGACCTTCAGCAAAAAGCCTGTCAGGAATCACGCAACAGAGTAGATAAGTGCGAGCCTGCTCAATATATTTTTTTTACAGGGGCGAATGCCGAAATAAATAACGAGATGAATAAGCCACAGGTGGAACAAGTCTTGGGTGAATTGATGAGTCATGGTAATAATATGGATGCAATATACGGGATGTCGGCAACGGAATATAAAGAGTACATAACCAAAAGTATGTACGAGGCTATATCGAAATTGGAAGCAGCCGACCTGACAAAAAAAGCGAAACAATATGCTATATTAAAAGCAAAATATTCGGGGATGATGTTCTTTCTGTTTGGGGATTATTCTCTAAAGAGTGCCTATCGTCAGAAGCATAATCTGAACTATGAAGATGAACTTACAGGATATACGGAACCTGTATTTGGCGTGGAGTATTATTCGTTTCTCAAGGATTCTCCGATTAATGATCCCATATCGCTTTACTTCTCCGATTTCGGGAATATGATTAATTCTTGTAAGTATCTGGATCGCAAAAGTTTCTATATAATAAGACCGACATTTGAGCTTCTTGGTAAGTATGAAAAGTTTGAAGGTCTGTCGGACGATGATAAAGAAGCTATCAGCCAACTAAAGGAAGAGGTATATGAAAACTGGAGTACCGAAAGAGTTTCGCAGACAAAAGAACTTAATAAATATAATGTCCAAAAACTAATTGATTCAGGAAAACTCGGAGTTAAAAACCTGAAAGATGCAAATGCTTTATTAGAATTGTGTTCGGATAAACAAAGTGATATATCTTCGATAGTGGAGTCGGCTACATATTTGAGATCTACTCTCGATGGAGAGGGACTTCTCTCTGATAATGGAATAAAAGAATGGCTGATTATACCCCCTCTAGAACGTGATTCGGTATTGTCGGCAAAAATTGATTCATTCTACGAAAAGTATCAGGATCGGATGATGACGCTTAATGTAAAGGTGCGCTTAGAGAAGCAAAAGAATTATTTAGCTGAAATATTAGGAGTAGATGAAGGTATAGCTTTCGACCTGATGACTACGCAGACTTATTCCCATCAGATGGAAGAACTAAACCCTTTGAGTAAATTGGAATTGCAGGAGATAGCGGAATTGGATAATCCTTTTTATTTGTCATATATCATAAAAAAGAATGATGCGCTTTTGGTACAAATAGAAGCAAATAAGAATAAGAAAGGATTCAATGTGTATGAATTACCGGAGACAGAAGACGACAAAATTCTTCATGAAATAATAAAACCTTTTGCGGGAAAAGTGGTCATGATAGACTTTTGGGCTACATGGTGCGGCCCATGTCGTGCGGCAATGAAGGAATTTGAACCGACAAAGAAATCTTTTGCCGACAAAGATGTTGTATTTGTGTACCTGACAGACGAAAGTTCTCCGGAAACAGCATGGGGAAATATGATTCCCAATATAGGAGGCGAACACTATCGCATAAAAACGCCTCAGTTTGAATATCTGAAGAAGAAATTTGGAGTAAAGGGGATTCCTTCATATCTTATATTGAATAAAAAAGGAGAGCAGGTGTATTTTTCGGTTGGCTTTGCAGGTGCTGCCGTCATCAGGAATAAGCTGAATGAGGAGTTGGCAAAAGATTGATGCTTGATACAATAAAAAACGGAGGCAAACATTGTCTCCGTTTTTTTGTTTTAAGAAAAGAAGTGTGTGTAGCCCTGATCTCTCAGAGGTGTTTTATATAAGTCGCTAATATTCCAAAAAGGTCACAATCTGAGTATATTTTTTTTGAAGGAGAGGAGAGGAATGCAAGAGTTGGCGGCAAGTTTATCTATATAAGGAGCTGTCAGCTTTTTGGCTATTTGAAGTATTGATAGGCCCCTCCATTGACTACACTTCGTTCCGTCGAATGTTGTTTCTCCCCGGGAGGAGGCCACAGATAGGGTAAAAAGTAATAGGTAGAAATAGTGTTACCTTTGTTACCTTTTTGGAGAAAGTTGAATGAGGCACGAGTAGATAAGATGCGAGATAAAAGTTCTTAGCTGATGACTGTTCGCTGACGAGATGATTCGCTCTGCTCAGCATGACAAGCTAATTATTAATTGATTTCCGTGTTACCTTTGTAACCTTTTTAGGTAAACAGTATGTAAATAAAATGAAAAAAACAGACTGAAAAAGAACTAATCAATGTAGTTTTTGAGGATAAAGGTTATTTTAATTACTTTTGCAATCAGGTATAAAAGATTAATAATATATATAGTAGGTAAAGCAATGGCATATAAAATAGCGGTTTTTGACGCAAAGCCTTATGATATGGCTACTTTCAATAAGGCTAACGAAGCATATGGCTTCGAACTGGTCTATCATAAAGAACATCTCGATAAGAATAATGTGCTTTTGGCAAGTGGAACCGATGCTGTTTGTATTTTTGTGAATGCAAAAGTAGATGAGGAAGTTGTGTCCAAACTTCATTCCTATGGTGTAAAGCTGATTGCACTACGTTGTGCCGGTTTTAACAATGTAGATATAGCTGCTGCTGCCAGAAAGGGTATAAAGGTCGTACGTGTTCCTGATTATTCCCCCCATGCTATCGCCGAACATACATTGGCTTTGATGCTTTGTCTCAATAGAAAGGTTCATCGTGCGTTTTTGCGTACACGCGACGGTAACTTTTCTTTGATAGGATTTCAGGGATTCGATATGTATGGTAAGACTATCGGAGTGATAGGTACCGGTAAGATAGGAAAGGTCGCTACAGGTCTCTTTCAGGGACTGGGTATGAATGTACTTGCTTATGACTTATATCCGGATACAAAATGGGCTGATGCTACAGGTGTCAGATATGTGTCACTGGACGAACTATATGCCAATGCCAATATTATTACATTACATTGTCCGCTGACAAAAGAAACTGAATATCTTATCTGTGACGAATCCATCGCCAAAATGAAAGAAGGGGTGATGATAATCAACACCGGACGTGGAAAGTTGATCCATACCAGGCATCTGATAGAAGGATTACTTAACGGTAAGGTTGGTTATGCCGGTTTGGATGTATATGAAGAAGAAGGGGCTTATTTCTATGAAGACCATTCGGATAGTGTGATGACTGATGATGTGCTTGCCCGGTTGCTGTCTTTCAATAACGTGATAGTGACATCTCATCAGGCCTTTTTTACTCAGGAGGCAATGTCGAATATCGCACATACAACTATGAATAATATTCTTGATTTCTTCAACGGTAAAGAGTTGAAAAACGAGGTTGTATATAATAAAGCTTAGTGTAAATTTCATACAGTTAGAATTGTAGGTATGAAACGGTTCTTTATTCTTTTTGTTTATATATTCGCATTTCTTGGGATCATCGTTGCTGCTGATTCTAAGTTCGTTGTTGTTATCGATGCAGGGCATGGAGGTAAGGACGGCGGAGCTGTGAGAGGTATATATAAGGAGAAAGATATAAATCTGGGAGTAGCTAAGACTTTAGGCGAACTGATAGAAGCAAACTTTAATGATGTCAAAGTCGTTTATACCCGAAAGACAGACGTTTTTGTAGATTTAGACAAGCGGACGCAGATAGCCAATAAGGCAAAAGCCAATTTGTTTATATCCATTCATACAAACTCAACTGCTGCAAAGACAACAAGTGCTTCCGGGGCCGATACCTATATATTAGGGTTAGCCCGTAGCGCTGAAAACCTGGAAGTGGCAAAGAGAGAGAACTCTGTGATTTTATTGGAGGATAACTATACATCAAAATATGAGGGCTTCGATCCTAATTCGACGGAGTCGTATATTATATTCGAGTTTATGTCGAATAAGTATATGGAACAAAGCCTGCAGTTTGCAGATTACATACAGAAAGATTTTAGAAGTATAGCAAAGCGTACAGACAGAGGCGTACGTCAGGCCGGATTTCTTGTGTTAAGGAAAACAAGTATGCCAAGTGTGCTTATCGAACTGGGTTTTATAAACAATCAGGCTGAGGCTAAATATTTGTCTTCGAGGTTGGGGCAAAGGGCGATGGCGACTGCGATATACTCCGGATTCAAAAAATATAAACGAGAATTTGATAAAAAACAAGGCCGTTATGTTTCTGCGCCGGATAAAAACGAAGAACCTGATGACATAATCGATGAAGCTATCATAAAAGAAAAAGTGGCTATCGAAGAAGATACTTATGTTGTAGAGGATGCTGATACTCCGGTTGTGAAAGAGTCAGCCAGAGTGAAAAACATAGTAGAGGTACCAAAGAAAAGAGAGAAATCGCCTAAGAAAATTGGTGAAACCTCTGGAAATGTAGCTGAAACCACAAAGAAGGGAAATAGTACGGTGACGAAAAATGTTAGTAGCAAGGAGGAATACCGGGTACAGTTCTTGGTGTCACCAAAGAAACTCCCGGATAATTCGAAGGAATTTAAGGGTCTTTCGCCTGTAATGTTCTATAAAGATGGTGGCAGCTATAAATATACATGTGGTTCGACCACTGATTATAATGAGATAATTAAAATACAACGCCAAGTCAGAGCTAAGTTTAAAGATGCGTTTGTCGTTAAATTTAGAAACGGGGAACGAGTTAAATAGATGATGACGAAGCACTTTTTGGATAGAATATGGTGTTTGATACTATATTATTTCAATAACGCTATTTGTAGTATTTAAACTTAACAAAATAATAAATAGGTCCGCGACCTTAGAATTACATAATTTAATAGTTATGAGTAAAATATCGAAAGAAGTGAAGATAGGTATAGCCTTTGTAATTGCAATTTTCCTTTTGTATTACGGTATCAGTTTTCTGAAAGGTGTAAATCTTTTTAAACCATCAAATTCATATATTGTCGTCTTTGACGATGTGTCAGGTCTAACCCAGTCGACACCTGTTACGCTGAATGGATTTCAGGTAGGTCTGGTATCTTCCATGGAGCTAGACCCTAAAAATCAAAAACGTGTGATTGTATATCTGAATATGGACAAAGGTATGGAGATACCAAAAGGTAGCAAGATGTCGCTGGATGTCTCTGTTCTGGGATCGGCTACGATCATGCTTGAGACCAACCCTTATACAAAGGAAAATCTTACTTCCACCGATACTATAAAAGGTGTCCGGGTAAAAGGTATGTTAGATGCTGCTGGTACTATGCTGCCTCAGGTAGAACAGCTCATACCAAAGATTGATTCAATACTTATCGGTCTTCAGACCTTGGTAAACAATCCGGCGTTGAATCAGTCGCTTACAGATATCAATCAGATTACGGGCGATCTGGCTAAATCGACCAAACAGCTAAATTCGATGATGATTACATTAAATAAGGACGTTCCCACCATAACCGGGAATCTGGGGAAAATGTCTAACGACCTAAGTAGTGTATCGGGTAAGATCAATCAGATGGATTTGGCTTCTACATTCAAGTCTGTAGATTCTACCATGAAAAATATAGAATATCTTTCTACGAAAATCACATCTAAAGATAATTCTTTGGGATTATTATTGAATGATCGTCAATTATATGATAGTATTAACGGAACAATTAGTAATGCTTCGTTGTTACTTAAAGATGTAAGGCAAAATCCATCCCGTTATATTAATGTAAAGGTCTTTTAAAGTATTCTATTTAGAATTGATCTAAATAAGTAAAAATATTTTTTTTGCTTAATAGTGTCACCCTTATACTTTTCGGGCAGTATTACGAAATTGTTAAAACGTAATTAAAATGCTATTAAAAACACAATTGTTTGATAATTAGTTAGTTGTTTGTATTGAAAGGGGTGATTTTATAATAACGTCATAAGTCATTGAAATTAAAAGAGATGTTTCTAAAACTAGAAATCCAAATTTGGGGGCACTTTTTTTTTATGAAATTAATTATGAAATTTACATTACGAAATCGAGAGAGTAATATAGACAAATATAACTAAACTATTAAATGGATTCTTCTTCAACTCAAAAATTATGGGCTAATTGTTTAACGGTCATTCAGGACAATATACCTGAGGCGGCTTTCAAAACATGGTTCTTACCTATTGTTCCCTTATCTTATGAAAATAAGGTGTTTACGATACAGGTACCAAGCCAATTTTTTTATGAGTATCTCGAAGATAAGTTTGTCGACTTACTTAAAACTACTCTGCATCGCGAAATAGGCAGGGATACTATATTGCAGTATCGCATACTGATGGAAAATACAACAAATACAGTTGTAGATTATAGAGGTGATGCAAAAACACTACCGGTAGATAAAGGTTCTGTCAAAAGTACTAATAAGGTGCCTAATCCTTTTCAAAAAGTTGTAGCAGATGATTTTGATTCGCAACTGAATCTAAAGTATACATTTGATAACTTTTTTGAAGGGGAAAGTAATAAGCTGGCCCGTACAGCTGGTGAAACGATAACAAAGAATCCTGGTAAAACAGCGTTTAATCCGCTGTTTCTCCATGGAACATCAGGTGTGGGGAAGACTCATCTTTGCCATGCAATAGGTACGCGTATCAAAGAACTGTATCCCGAAAAACGGGTATTATATGTATCGGCTCATCTATTTAAAATTCAATATGCAGATGCTGGACGTTATAATACGACCAATGACTTTATCAACTTCTATCAGGGTATTGATGTACTTATCATAGATGATATACATGAATTGGCCGGAATAGAACGAACTCAGAATACACTGTTTCATATATTCAATCACCTGCATCAGAATAATAAGCAGCTTATTCTTACTTCAGATAAATCTCCGTCTGAGCTTCAGGGAGTGGAAGAGCGATTGCTTACACGTTTCAGATGGGGATTGACCACGAAAATAGATCATCCCGATAAGGGGTTAAGGCTAAAGATCCTTCAAAATAAGATTCTTCACGATGGATTGTCCATACCAGAAGATGTGGTTGATTATATAGCAGAGAATGTAACCGATAACGCCCGCGATTTGGAAGGAATCATTGTATCTATAATGGCACATTCACTGGTATACAATAAAGAGATTGATTTACCTTTGGCCAGACGTGTTATAGGTCAAGCTATTAAGAAGATTGAAGCAAAGAAGATAACAATTAGTGCGATAGAATCTGTTGTTTGTGACTTCTATAATATAAAGAGTGAGTTAATTCATACCGCTTCACGTAAGCGGCAGATAGTTCAAGCCAGGCAGGTGACTATGTATCTGTCGAAGAGTTATACTGAAATGTCGCTGGCTCAGATCGGATCCCTCATAGGAAAGAAGAACCATGCTACAGTGCTGCATGCTTGTAAGACAGTAAAAGAGCAAATGGAGGTAGACAAAGTCTTCCGGGACGAGATAGCCGAGATAGAGAAAAAAATAAAAAGCTGAGATCATTTGTTCTCAGCTTTTTAGCTTAGTCTTGATGCTCAGTTAAGATGCTTAGTGTTTACTATAATTATTGATCATGATTTCCTTAATACTAACTTCCTTTTAGTTGCAGCAGTAATTTCTGCAAAAAAAGCCTTAATCTCTTTATACTGCGATTTATCATACCGTCCTGTAAAGATATCAATATTTTGAATATATATAATCTTATTCCCATTTTGTTTTACTTCTGTTTCAAATTTACCAAAGGGAGTTGTCAGGGATAGATTCTTGGGTAAAGATTCAGTCGTATATGATTCAGGAATATTGATAATGATAGAGTCGGATTCTGAAAACCCATTGTTAATCACAATGTCCTGAATGCGCGTATTGGATGAAAGCATATTATAGCTTCCTTTTTCCAGAGGACATGCCGGGATGAATAAACGCGTACCTGTTTTATTTACAAAATCAGTAGCTACAAAGTCTGCAGATAAAGAGCAGGACGGTAATGATGACTTGTCTTCTTTTGTACTTATGTTGTCTATTTGCACTTTAGGAAATTTAATGTTACGGTTGATGTATCCGATCACCTTTTCTCTGTCCTTCGATGTCATTGCAAATACGTTGTAAAAGTATCCATGCAGGTGTTCAACAAAGGCTAAGGTACCATTTGCAGTTCCATCTTCTGAGACATTGATAGTGATTATTGATTCCTGTTTATTGTCTTTGTCCTGATACTTGGATACTCTACAAACTTTACCTCCGTTTTCAGTTACAACGAGGGCATCATGACCGGCTATATCATCGTGGATATAACCAAAAGGTATTGTTTGAGAGGTACATTCGAGCCATAAGCTGTCATTCTGAAGAGGTACAAGTAAAATAGCATGATTAGTTTCACTTATATTTGAAAAGCCTTTAGTAAAAGACTTCCTGTTGCCGGAATATATCTCACAATAATTTGAAGGGATACCAATAGCATTTAACATGGCTTTCATTTCATTTGATAAACCTTTGCAGTCACCGAAACCCGTTTTCATTGTATTGGATGCTTCTATTGGCTGGAATCCTCCGATACCTAATTGAATACTAACATACCGGGAATTCTCTTGTAGATATTTAAATAATATCTCGACCTTTTCTCTGTCCGTTTTGGCATCCTTTACAAGCGATTTAAGCTTGTCGACAATATCATTTGGCAAAGTATCACGTCCTTTGAGTAAACCGGACACCCACGTGCCATAGTTCTTCCAATCTGACATATTCCCGCAAGAGGAATCATAGCAGAAATCAGCTGGAGCAATCAGAACTCTCGGATATATATCCCTTAACGCCGGAGCCAAAGGTTCACTATTAATTGCTTTAAGGTTGTGTGCCGTAAATGAATATATGTGTTTATTTCCTACAACTTCATCTTTAATATTGCAATCGAAATTTGCATCATATCTCAGATTCATATCCACAGGCAGTTCTATCCTGTAACTCGCATTGACCAGCGATTGCATATAACTTTGAATAGGTGTGAAAGCAGGGTATGAGATTATACCGTTCTTCCATTTTTCCTCATATGTATATTCTATCGTGTATGGATATGTGGGAATCTTGTATTCATAGACAATTGAGTATGCATCTGTAGCCATTTGGTCCGACATGGAAGATATCGTCAGGTCTTTCTTTCCGATTTTCCGGATAACACTACCTGATGCATTTTTTACGACAGCAGAAAAATCTTTCATTTCCCTGAACTTATCATTAAAAGCATAAAAATGAGCAAAACCTTCTCCTTGTTTGCTGAGTATTGTCATTGTTTTCGTTACCTTACATGTGGCGTTGTTCATATCCGACTGGATTATCACTATATCGGAGTTCTGAACAATCGCAACCGCATTCTCACGGAGGCTGTCGGAAGCCTGATTTATCGAATTACCATTTGCACATACTATTACAGATGATAATATGCATAGAGTTAAAATGAAGTGTTTGTACATAATAGTTCCGGTTCTGATTTATTCCGCACTTAATGTCTTTTTGAGTACAATCTGTTCTGAATTCTTAGCGATTAATTTAGAGAAGAAATCACGTAAATTTTCATATTCGGCAGGTAAGAATTGTATCTTCTTCAATTGGTACTGGTAATGAAGACGGACCTGGTTACCTGATTGAACAACCCGGTAGGTGAGGCTCATATCATTATCGTTGAGTACCATCCTTTCGCCTTTGGGTAACTCTTCTACAGTATATCCTTCCGGTACAATAAAATCTATTATTTGTACAAAATTGATCAGGTAGTCGAATTCGATAGGATATTCACGAGTTTCTTTCTTAAATGGGTTTTCGGAATATGGTTTGTCCGTAAGTGGGGTGATATATATATATTCATCAGCCATATCGATATCTGAGGATTGTATATAGTTCATCCTTAAGGCCTCGCTTGTATTATCCAGATTTGATATCGAAAAACTGTCTATTTCACAAGAAAGTCTCTTGCTTATCGATTCTATATAGTCATTTTGATCTTTATGGTTGTAGTAGCTGACCTTGGTATTGTATGCCGCGTTGCCCTTACGTGTATCAGTTGATTTGCCGATAAGTTTAGAGTCATTAATCGTTAAATTTATTGTTTTCAATACAGAACCGTTCGAAACCCCGGTAAGGTCTACCCAATTGGAATAATCTGCCCTCAGGATGCGTGCCTGTGGTACCATGCATTTTTCGGGAAGCAAGTTCCAGTCTCCGTATTTGGCTGCTGCGTCGGTAAAGTACATCGTAGTGTCTATTTTGATACCTGTAATTACATAATTGAATGCGGATATACTCGGATGCGATATCGGCATACGCCCATTACTTCTGGTACTCAATATTACGGGGAATGCATCGAATCCTCCCGCCTGGAGTGCGTTTATTAACAGGAAGTTTACTTCTGCGCTTGTGCCAATACCGTTTTTTAGGGCATCTTTCAGGTTTTTGGGATAGAAAGCATTCTGGTCGTTCCACTTCACTTTGTATTTGACCATATCCTGTATTTCTTTTGCTCTGTCGACACTTACATTCCCTTTAGTTATTTCGTCTTTGAATAGGTCTGCTTTCTTCAGATTTCCTCCAAACATACTGGATTCCATAATTTCTTTATCGATATTACTCCACGACGAAGAATAGTTTTTTACTGTGGAGTATGGCATTTGTATGCTTTGGAGTTCAAAAGAAACTTTTGATATATAATCGTTTATTGTCCATAAATAGGATTCGTTCTTTATGGCCGGAACATCAGTCCCCACAAAGGTATAACGATCGGCAGAACATCGTACCTGGGTCCCTTGCGAACGCCCGTTTTCATCTTTGTATTGAATGTGGAATGTCTCATTTACAGGCTCTTTCTTTGGTGCTAATGCAATGTATCCCTGGGTGTTTAGATGATACCGGAAGTATTCAGGCAACGTGACATCGAATGAGGTGTAGAGAATCGGTATAGATGATTGAAAATTGAAATCGCGGAGATCGTAGAAGAAATCGGATACGATTGTGTATTTATATTCGATAACAGATCCTACTTTTGCGGCAGGCATCGTAAATTTCCGTACTTTCCATTTATTATCGGTATCTTCTTCAAAAATAAAGTCCTTTGATAATTTTGTCTTCACTACTTTTCCGCCTTCCAGATTGTAAGTTGTTCCGGATAGCCCTCTGATATCTTCTTTTGAGGAACTGCTCGCCTGATAATATGAGATCTCCTGGTCACACCACTCAAGGCCTTCGGTTTTAAGTATTTTGATCTTTACCTGAAGTGTGTATTCAAACTGAAAACCATATAGGTTGTTATAGACGAAGCGGGTATCCCCCTTTTTCAGTAACATAACAGCGGCGGCAGTTGTATCCTGAGGATATGAAGTCATCGACAATTCTTCAACTGTGGCATTACCATACTTTGATTGTGAATAGCAATTGTAACTATTCATAAATGCAAAAATAAATAGAATAAAGAGGGCAATCTTTTTCATAATATTAGGTTAATTAAATTAGAGTAAATGTATAAAAATGTTTATTAATATTAATTTGCTGAAAGTATGTCGTAAAGCATATTTCTGACATTTTATACGCTTTTGAAGCCGGAATAATAGAATTTCTTTCTGTTGTTTTTTATTATATAAAATTATTTACTCTTTTTATGTAAAAACTTTACAAAAGTGACACTTTTTTACCGGATCTCTCATGGATGCATTTCATATGTATAGATAAATTTGAAAAGATATTTCCATATCTTATATTGAAAAATTTTATCTGAAAATAGATTTTTGATGTCGGATAGATGAAACCTGAAAATTGGCAAGGTTAATTATTTCTCGTTTTTGTTATATTAATTAACTGTATAATGTTAAAACCTGACACTTCTGACATATTTTCGGCTTTTAGCTGATAGCTATTAGCCGTTAGCTTAAGCTATCACATAAGTGACTTTACGGTAACCAGTCATTAGTTAACAACTTGTATCTCGTATAACTTTCAGCTTAATACTTAAAACTTACTACTTATGCCAATCAGTAGTTAAAGTAACTATTGTAGTATAAAATTGTTCAATTCCATTAGTCGTTTTTCGTGACTCGGCATAAGCAAAATAAATTTAGCTTCTGCTCTCGCTACTTAAAACGTTCTATTTTTTCTAACGCGCCATCCGGCTTGTTTTTCATTTTGCCTTGATGCAAAACGAAACAAAAAATCAAGGCTACATCCCTCCGGCGACCCAAAACCGCAGCTTCGGTGGGGCAAAATAATACGGAGTCATTTTTAGTTGGATTATCAGCCGTGTATAGCAGCTACCCTATTTTGCCCTACACCTCCGCTTTACGGATTGGGTACCCCGCCTGCGGAATGAGGCCGTTATCGCGATGCGGCGACAAGACTGTGTCTTTTCAGGCTTTAGCCCCACGTGCGTCAGCCCTTGCGCATTAGTGACGCAGGCGGGGTACCCAATCCGTTGCAGGCGGCGTAGAATCAAACGGGGCGATAGCCCGTGTGTTTGATTCAGACGGCAAAACGGTTTTGGGTCGCCGAGGAACGAAGCGCTAGCCTTTTGGTTCGTTTTGGGCAATGCCAAAATGAACGTTTGAGCTCAACGAAGTGGAGCTCAAAATAATTGAACATTAAATCTCAACTACTGATTCGCTTTACTTGTTAAAAAGTAACAAAGGTAACACTTTTTCTACCTGTTACTTTTTACTCTCCCTGTAGCCCTGCCCCTTAGAGAGAAACAACGTTCGACGGAACGAAGTGTAGTCAATGGAGGGGCCAATCAATACATCAAAGAGCTAACAGCTATTAGCTAACGGCTAACAGCTTATACATATAGATAAACTTTTTCAAGAAAATAAATGTTGTTTGCCCTAAAAGCCGAAAGAGAAATACCCTCCGGCCTACTTCGGTCGGCTGGTTTTTCAATAGAGAGCATTTGGGAAAGATATGGGTAGGATTTGTACGTATGTTGTAGAAAAGGAGGGCAATAGTTGATATTAAGAAAACAAAAGAGCCATACTATACAGTATGGCTCCTCATGTATTTTATCTGTGAATATTAATATTCACGTCTTCTGTATCCACCATTATTGCCACCACCTCTGTTGTTGTCATAGCTTCTGCGAGGACGGTCACCTTCTGTGCGAGGACGAGCTTCAGAAACGGAAATAGTTCTTCCGTCATATTCAGCACCATTCAGTTCTTCAATAGCTTTTTGGCCAGCTGCATTATCAGCTAATTCAACAAAACCGTAACCTTTAGAACGGCCAGTAGCTTTGTCCATAATAACTTTTGCTGAAGTGATTTCTCCGTATTCACTGAATAGATCCTTCAAATCATTGTCGTTGATGCTGTAGCTCAACCCTGCGATAAAAATGTTCATTGTAAAAAAATAAAAATTAAATAATAAATACTCTATGCAGAAGATGTAAATAAATAGGAAAGCTAAAAGAAACTAGACAAGAAAGGTTACCAAAGAAGGGAAATGACTTGAAAAGAAAAATTTAAACTACACTTAAGAACTCTTATGCGATAGCAAATGTAAAAATAAAAATCAGTTATTTAGCATTTTAACCAATTATTTTTTTGTTGCGCCTTGCTTTTTTATATTTTATTGTATGATTATGACTGAAAATGTCAGGTATTGAACCTTTTGTAATTTTCAATAACGCTGATTACCGTGTCTTTATCATTCCCGATCTGTTTCTTTAACGTATCGATGTCGATGAACTTCTCGTCAGGACGTACAAAATCAATAAATTCGGCTGTTAAATTCTTATTGTATAGGTCTCCGTCGAAGTTGAACAGATTCACCTCTATGCTGATATTATCTCCATTGTGGAGGGTAGGGCGCTTGCCTATATATAGCATGCCATCGTATCTTTGTCCCTCTACATGCACATATACTGCATATACCCCAAACGCCGGGATTACTTTATACGTTTCCCATACCTGGATGTTTGCTGTAGGAAAGCCGATTGTCCGTCCCACTTTGAAACCTTCCACTATCTTTCCCGAGATAGTATAATTATATGAGAGCAATTTAGCTGCCTTACGGATATATCCTTCGGCGAGTAATTTGCGGATACGCGATGAACTTACATGTTCTTCTCCGGGAAGTTCCCGGGCTTCGATAACATTGATCCCGATTTCACTACCATAGCGTTTATAGTCGGCAAAACCATCTTCCCTGTTATGTCCGAAGCGGTGATCGTATCCGATAACTAAAGTGTTTACCGAAAGTTTATCTTTTAGTATGTCTTTCATAAACTCTCTGGCTGATAGCTGGGAAATCTCCGTTGTAAAATCGAGGCATACACAATAATCGACTCCGGTAGTAGCCAGACGTTCTGTTTTTTCATCAAATCCGCAAAGCAATGCCGGTTGGTAGTCTTTTTGCAAAACCTTTCGCGGATGTACCGGGAATGTGATAACGGCAGAAGGTAGTCCACGCTTGGCCGCCTCCTCTTTTACCTGGTCTATCAGGAAGCGATGCCCGGTGTGCACGCCATCGAAAAAGCCTATTGTAGCTACTAGTGGCGCATGTTGAAGTTTATGATCTTTGTCTATAAGCAACATATATGGCTACTCTTTATAGTAATCCCCTATCTGTAAATACTTTTCGCAGATCTTCATCCTGATCGGTCAGATAAGTCCGGAATCCCAGTTTTTCACCAATTTCTACGTTTGCCTTTCCGTCATCGAAGAACAGGGTTTCGGCCGGATCCATTTTAGAATCGGCTATAATGAAATCAAAAATTTCCCGGTCAGGTTTGGCATGTCCTATCTCATAAGATAAATAGCACTTGTCAAAAAAGGCGTTGATAGGTAAACCTTCCGGAGAAAATTCATGTGTCATGGCCCATCCCATTACTGAAGGATTGGTATTACTAAGTAAATAAACTTTATATCTTTTACGGAGGTCTTTGAGCAACTGATATTTATATTCAGGTATATCGACCAAAAAACCTAACCACGCATGGTCTATCTGTTCCGCGGTGACATCCGGATTATTTGACAATTTGCGAAATTCGGTAACAAAATCTTCACGGTTTATCTTACCTTCTTCGTATTCGAGAAAAATCCCTTTTTGACGAAATTCTCCCAGATATTCGTTAATATTAGGAAATCCCAGTGCTGTGAAACGATCTAATGCGGTTTGTTTGTGCAGGCCTACTATCACACCACCAAAGTCGAACAGGATGTTCTTAATGTCTTTGCTCATAAAATTCTTAAATTACATTTTGTGCTATAATAGTACGAAGTTAGTTATTTATTCTTTAAGAGCCATTATTTTCAATTTTGTATTTGTATTTTTGTTAATATAAATTTATAATGAAGTGCTTTATAAAACAAGGGGTTTGGTACTTAATACCATTAACTATAACGATAAATATGTTCTTGCCCAGGTTTTCACAGAATCATTCGGGCGGGTAACTTATATGGTGTCGAAAGCCAGAGGTAAGAGTTCGAAAGTTCCCAAATCTTTATTTTCGCCGCTTGCTATCCTCGATATGGAAGTAGAGCACCAGGCTTCACGTGATATACAACGAATACGTGAGGCCCGCGCCGATATGTATTTATACGATATATCAGGAGATTTGAGCAAGACATCAATGGCTTTTTTCCTTTCCGAATTTCTCACCCGCGTATTGAAGGATACAAATGATAGCCGTATACTATTTAGCTTTCTGGAACAATCGGTACAGATTTTGGAAATGACAGATAAGAGCATTTCTAACTTTCATTTGGTATTCATGCTTAAGCTCAGCCATTTTTTAGGCTTTTACCCTAATTTGGAAGAATACAGGGAGAATAGCATGTTTGATATGATGAACGGAGAATTTGTGCTCTATCAGCCTCTACATAAACATTTCCTGAACAGGACAGATAGCAGATCACTTTCGTTATTAGCTCGTATCTCATATGAAAATATGCATCATTTTGTCTTTTCGCGCCAAGACAGAATAAATATAATAAATAAGGTGCTGGAGTACTATCGCTTGCATCTTTACGATTTTCCGGGTTTGAAGTCGTTGGATGTATTGCATGAATTGTTTTGATAGGGTTTCTAAATTTCAAAATGGAATTTCATATATTCGTAACTTGTAATATATAACTAACATCTATGACATTGGAAGAAGTAAAGAATTCGTATAAAAGTCGTATCGATAAAGAGAAAGCAACGTTATCCCGACTAAAGAGGGTTATATTTCAGGTAGGGACAATACGGTTGGTTATCGTATTGGCTTGTATTGCCATAAGTTATATCTTCTGGAGCGATACACCTGTTGTGCTGGTTGCAATAGGTATGTCCGTAGTGATTTATCTCTTTTTTATGAAATATCATAACCGGTTATTTCTTCAAAAAAAATATTGCGAATTACTTATTCTAAATACAGAGAACGAACTGAAAGGGATCGATTATGACTTTTCTGCATTCGATGGCGCTCCTGAAAAAGCAGATGCAAACCATAGTTACAGTGTAGATATGGACTTGTTTGGAAATCATTCATTCTTCCAATCAATAAACAGGACTGTGACATCTTTTGGAAAAGACAGGCTGGCAGATACACTGCTTTACCCTTTCGAAAAGAAAGAAGATATTGTAGCTCAACAGGAAGCATTAAAAGAGTTGAGGGGAAAAACCGAATTACTCGACCACTTCAGGGCAATAGGGCAAATGACCGGAGCTGAGGATTTGAATATTCATTTCTTTTCGCAGCAGTTTATGCAGACAAAGTTGTTATCCAAGAGCTTCTGGCGGTATTTTATATATATCGCTCCTGTTGTATCCGTTACGGTTCTTATTCTGTGTATTGCCGGTCTGCTTCCATATGCAGTATTAGGTCTGGTCTGGACAATCTTTTTCCTGCTGAGTCTTGCTCCATTAAAAGATATTAACCTAAAGAAAAGTTTGTTTGAAAAAAAAATCGAAACACTGGGGACATATTCCAAACTATTTAAAATAATAGAGAATGAAAAGTTTGAATCTACGTTACTGATTAACATCCAAAACAAGATAAGCAGCGGAGAATCGGCTTCTCTCGCTATACATCAACTGAAATCGTATAGCAATAACCTTGACCAGTCATCGAATATTCTGGGACTCCTTTTCCTGAATCCTTTCTTTTTCTGGAATGTTATCTATTCTATAAAGATAGAAAAATGGATAACTTTACATAAAGATAATATTATCAGTTGGTTTAAGGTATTAGCTAAATTCGACAGCCTTGTTTCTCTCGGAATCTTTGCCTATAATAACCCTGGTTACACATATCCGGAAGTTGCGGATACTTTTATGCTGGAGGGTAAAGATTTAGGCCATCCGATGCTTAACAGATGTGTTTGTGTGCGTAACGATGTGACAATAAGCCGTCATCCTTATTTTCTGGTAGTGACGGGGGCGAATATGGCCGGCAAAAGTACTTACCTGCGTACAGTCGGTATAAATTTAATTCTGGCTTGTGCAGGCGCGCCTGTATGTGCGACATCGCTAAGGTTTTATCCTTATAAATTGGTTACAAATTTGCGGACTTCCGATTCGTTGACAGATAACGAGTCTTATTTCTTTGCAGAGCTTAAACGGTTGAAAATGATTATCGATCGCTTACAATCAGGAGAGCAACTGTTTATTATTCTGGATGAAATACTGAAAGGAACCAACTCGGAAGATAAACAAAAAGGTTCTATTGCCCTGATGAAACAGTTGGTTTCGCTCGATGGTAACGGTATAATTGCCACACACGATCTCGTATTGGGTAATCTGGAACAAGAATTCCCCGATGTGATAAAGAATTACCGATTTGAGGCTGATATAAAGGATGAGCAATTATCTTTTACATACAAGATAAGAGAAGGGGTGGCTCAGAATATGAACGCAAGTTTCCTGATGAAAAAAATGGGGATAACAGGACTTTAATGGACTAATGAGAAAATGTGCCAATGAAATAACAATGCGCTAAAGGCTAAAAGCCAATAGTTATCAGCTAATACATTATGGAAGATATACTACATTACATATGGAAATTCAGGCTTTTCCAGAAAGGACTGAAAACGACTACAGGTCAGCCAGTAGAAGTGATTGATGTTGGTTTGCCTAACACAAATGAAGGCCCTGATTTCTTTAATGCTAAGATTAAGATAGGAGATAAGATTTGGGCTGGTAATGTAGAAGTCCATAAATCGTCGGATCAGTGGGTGAAGCATAAGCATGATGTAAACAAGAATTACAACTCTGTTATACTCCATATTGTGGAAAAAGCCAATTGTGAGGTGTATAACGAATCGGGGCAACCGGTTATGCAATGCGAAATAACTTATCCGGAACATATATTGGAGAATTATGATTTCCTCATTCATTCCAATACAGATATTCCTTGTTGCAATTATATCGGCTCTATGCCTTCTTTTCATATTAATTCGTGGATGAATACGTTGTTGATAGAACGTTTGGAACGAAAATCAAAACATATACAGGAATTACTCGAGCGGTATAATAACTCGTGGGAGGATGTATTTTATGTAATTCTTTCGCGTAATTTCGGGTTTGGGTTAAATTCCGATTCTTTCGAGAGATTAGCATTGAGTCTGCCATTGAAATATATCCGGAAGCAGGGAGATAACCTTATTCAGATAGAAGCCTTGTTGTTTGGGCAGTCAGGCATGCTGGACAATCTTAAAGTAAATGATGATTATTATTCATTACTACAAAAAGAATATGCTTTCCTGAAAAATAAATATGAACTGGCCCCGTTAGAATCTTATGTATTCAAAAGTTTAAGAACGCGGCCAACTGCTTTTCCTCAGATTCGGATAGCCCAGTTAGCAGCTTTATTACACAGTTCACATGGATTATTTTCTAAAATTACGGCTTGCGATGATGTGGGGCGCATCAGGTTGATGTTTCATGTAAACGCTTCTGAATATTGGCAGACGCATTATGCATTCGGAGTTTCATCCGAACGAAAGGTAAAATACCTTGGAGATGCCTCTCTCGACATTATACTTATAAACACGGTAGCTCCGATTCTGTTTATTTATGGGAGGACTATCGATAGTGAAATACACTGCGAACGGGCACTTCGTTTTCTCGAGATACTGAAGCCGGAGAGAAATTCAATAACGAAACGTTTCGAAAAACTCAAAATGCCATTAAATAATGCAGCCGATTCGCAGGCAATGATTCAACTGAAGCGTGAGTATTGTGAGCCCAGGAAATGTTTATTTTGTAGAGTAGGACATCAACTATTAACCAGTTAACAGTTAGAAAATCAATTAACCTATGACTGAAATGAAATATATAGACCTTTTTAACCATCTTAAAAAAATAGAGAATTATACAGATAGCGAGATTGAAATTGATGACAATCTGGTTATGCGTAATTTTACTTTCGAGTCGAATTACCGCTTTATTCTTCCGGGCGGATTAGGTAATAATGACGACTATGAGTATATTCCAAGTATACCTGAAGATTATGAACCGGATGTCATTCAGCAAATGCTGAATAAGAAGGATGCGGAGATTATGGAAAATATAAAGTTCCGCTATCATATGATAATGCCAAAGAAGGAGCTGAAGGCTAAAGGTATTATATTTATATTTCATGGCTTTAATGAAAAATATTGGAGTAAATACCTGCCTTGGGCAAAACATATAGCTGAGAAAACAGGTAAATCCATCGTGATGTTTCCTATAGCTTTCCATATGAACCGTGCGCCTGCCACATGGAGCAATTCAAGGGAAATGTATCATGTGAGCGAACAGCGTAAGCAACGCCATCCCGATGTTATCTGTTCCAGCCTGTCTAATGTTGCTATCAGTACCCGGCTTCATAACAAGCCGCAACGGTTTCTCTGGTCGGGCCTACAGACTTATTATGATGTAATTGATTTTGTCGAAGCCTTTAAAGACGGCTTACACCCGGCAATAGAAAAAGATGCTTCAATAGATTTCTTTTCTTACTCCATTGGTACATTCCTTGGGGAGATACTTATGATGAGTAATAAGGACGGGCATTTTACGAACTCAAAATACGCGACTTTCTGCGGGGGAGCGGTATTTAATCGTTTATCACCCGTATCGAAGTTCATTCTGGACAGTGAAGCCAATGTAAGTTTGTATTCTTATGTGGTGGAGCATCTTGAAAGTCATATGAAACGCGACGAAGTACTTCGCCATTATATGCATACCCATCCCGAGGGAAATAATTTCAGAAGTATGCTCAACTACCGGTCACAAACGATAGCCAGAGAAAACCGCTTCAGGGAAATGAGCCATCAATTCTACGCTATTACATTAGCTAAAGATGAAGTTGTGCCTGCATATGAGGTTATTAATACATTACAGGGTTCGGACAGGGATATTCCTATCAGGATAGAGACGCTGGATTATCCGTATAAATATATCCATGAAGACCCGTTCCCGGCACTTCCGAAGATTGCCGATGAGGTGGATAAGCAGTTCCGTTTAACTTTCGATAAAATAAGTGATTTCTTAAAATAAAAACCAATGAATAAGATTTTTAGTGTGGTCGTATCAGCCCTTTTGTCTGTGGCATTGTTCTCTGGGCAGGCGAAAGCTCAGGAGGTGCAAAAGTTGTTTAATGGAATAGATTTATCTAACTGGAATTTTGTGCTGGAGAATAACAGTGTGTCTGCCGAAAAGGTGTTCTATATAAAAGATGGGTTGATTCACATTACGGGTGAGCCACTTGGATATATGTATACTAAGCAGAAATACGGTGAATATCATTTACATGCAGAATGGCGTTGGCCTGAGGGTGTAGCATCGAATAGCGGTATTTTCTTATTGATAGAAAAACCGGAGAATCCTTTTCCAAACGGTATAGAATGTCAGCTAAAAGCTGGAAGCGCAGGTGATTTTGTATTACTCAACGGTTCCGATCTGGCTGAATACAAGAATCCTGAAAGCGGACGTCCTAAATTTCCGGTGATAGCGAAGGATAAGGCTTCGACGGAAAAAGTTCCCGGAGAATGGAATTGCGCTGATGTATACTGCCGTAACGGAGTGATCACGGTATATATCAACGGAGCCTTCCAGAATAAGGGTACAAATAAAATCAAGGAAGGTTACATTGGTTTACAGAGCGAAGGTAAAGATGTTGAGTTCAGGAACGTGACATTAACGCCATTGCCTTAAATATAAATAGATAGAGAGTAGAAAAAAGGGGAATCTATTTCCTCTTTTTCAATTTATCTATAATAATCTTTGCTGCATGTCCGGATGCGCCCGGCTTACCCAGTATGTTTATTATTTCATCATATTCCGATAACATCCTGTTACGATAAGGAATGTCATTCAATAGCCTGTCAGTTTCATTTCTTATAGCTTCGACAGAAAAGAATTTGGCGAACAATTCCTGTACCACTGTTTTATCGGAAATCAGATTCACCAGCGAAATATATTTTGTGTGAAGTACGTTCTTAAATACCCAATATACGACATGAGGTATCGGGGTTTCGTAGCATACAACCTGTGGAACACGGAACAGGGCCGTCTCCAGTGTTGCCGTACCTGAGGTAACCAAAGCTGCTTCTGAATATTCAAGTAAACGGTATGTTTGTCCGAAAATTATCTTACAAGGCTTATCTCCAATGTATTTCTTATAGTAATCTGCTTCTATTGCAGGTGCTCCGGCTATGACAGGCTGGTAATCGGTAAATTTTTCTATCGATTCGAGCATTGCCGGCAGGTTGTCTTTTATCTCCTGTTGCCGACTTCCTGCTAACAGCGCAATAATAGGTTTATTATCCAGCTTGTTTTCTGAGATGAATTTATCCCGTGTGTCGTCTTTGTTCTCTTCTCTGAAATTTGCCACTGCGTCCACTACAGGGTTACCTACATAGTCGATCCGGTAGTTATGCTTTTTATAGAAGTCTACTTCGAACGGAAGGATAGACAACATTTCATCCACATACTTTTTGAATGATTTGACCCTGTATTCTTTCCATGCCCATACTTTCGGCGAGATGTAATAATAGACAGGTATCTGTGTATGTGTCTTTATATATTTGGCCACTTTAAGGTTAAAGCCCGGATAATCTATAAGTATAAGTACATCAGGCTGAAACCTGATAATTTCCTCATTGCACATTTTCATGTTGCGCAGAATAGTCCTGAGGTTAAGCAATACAGGTATAAAGCCCATAAAGGCCATTTCTCTGTAATGCTTTACCAGTCTGCCTCCCTGTGCCTGCATGAGGTCACCGCCCAGAAAACAGAACTCTGCATTTGCATCCTGCTCTTTTAATGCCGCCATCAGATTCGACCCGTGCAGGTCGCCGGAGGCTTCTCCCGCTACAAGAAAATATTTCATAAATATCAGTTAACAGTCAGCAGTCAACAGTTAGCAGTCATGCATGGTATGAATGACAGCAACTCATAACCCATAACTTATAATTTATAACTAAATTAAATTCTCCCAAGCCCTTATCGGTTCCAGGTAATCATGATTCGTCATATCCACTTTTACGGGAACAACCGCAACATAATTGTGAGATAGCGCCCATTCATCAGTATTTTCATCGTGTGGCTCATCATTGGTAAATTCCCCGGCGAGCCAATATATCTGTTTGTTGGCGCCATCCTTCGATAGAACAAATTCATTCGTCCATTTCCCTGATGTCTGACGGCATATTTTTAGCCCTTTTATATCATGTCCTTTCGGTATGTTTACGTTAAGACATGTTCCCGTCGGTAATCCGTCCTTTAGTACCTGAGATGTAAGCATGCGTGTATACTTATGACAGGCAGAGAAATCCGCATGATGATCATGGTCCAAAAGCGAAAAACCGACAGATGGTATTTTAAATACAGCACCTTCCATTGCAGCCCCCATTGTTCCTGAGTATAGTACGGCAACAGCTGCATTCGAGCCATGATTGATTCCAGAAAGTACAATGTCGGGTTGGCGTTCGGTGAGTTCGGTTATACCCAATTTTACACAATCGACCGGAGTTCCGGTACAACTGTATATTTTCAGGTCTGCTTCGTCTTTAATTAAATGCGCCCGCAATGGTTGTAACGAAGTTATTGCGCTCGACATTCCCGAACGGGGGCCGTCCGGAGCCACCACTATTATTTCACCTAATCCTTTTACGCTTTCTATCAATTCATTTATGCCTTTTGCCTGATATCCGTCATCATTTGTTATCAGTATCAGAGGCTTCTTATTCACCATTATTTTGAATTTATATTTATCATTGTTTTGTTAAGAAACAAAGATACGTCAATATTTTTAAATCTTTTGTTGTACATATGCTCTGTGTGATCTCTGCTCTGATTAATGATATATGTTTTAAGTATTTTGTATATAATACATGATCTTATTTGTTCTATGGCGACTGTTAATCATTAACTGTATCCCGCCTTATATCCTTAGCAATGAATCTCACCACGCAATACAGGATGAAGATAAATATCAGATACATAATAGCTCCTAAGTGATGTAGGTATATTACAGCAAATGTAGCGATCAGAATAGCAGCTGTGACGGATAATGCCTGCCACAGACGTGTATATACATCCAGCTTCTCTCCCCATACCTTTGGGCGGAATACCCAGTTGACTGGATGTACAAAAGCATTGAGCAGAAGAATCGAATAAGACATATATTCGTATTTCACATCATTGAGAATGCAGATAATAGCCACAATACCTATCATTGCGCCATAATAGAGTTTCCCACATTTAGTAGAGGCACTGGAGGGCATATCGGTAGCCATAAAGATAGCCCCCAATAACAAGCCTCCAAGAGAAAACTGTATTCTATATGAAGTATATGTAGAGAATATTAATAATAAAGCGGTGAATGCGATTAGTAAAGCAGTAGGTATATGCCAAGAAATCCGGCGACGTATCAGAAGAAATATCCCTCCTGTGACTAGCAGTAAAGCAGAGTATTCTCCTATTGCCCCCGATGCTTTATATATCAACTGGTCGAAAAAATTATCTCCGATAAGGTTAAGTTCGGCTATATTAACGGCTGTTTTATCATACCATATGCTACGGGAAGTCATTACCACGGGAAAGAATATCGCCATAAACTCGCGCCCCACCAATGCCGGATTGAATATATTACGTCCGACTCCGCCCCATAGCAACTTTCCAAAGAGAACAGCCATAGCGCCGCCGAACGCAACAACATACAGCGGTGTAAAAGGCGCAATGGTAAACGATAACAGGATACCCGTTATAATGGCCGAACCATCAGCAATAGAATCAGTCTGTTTGAAAAAAATAGAGGAAAAGATAAATTCGGTAACCAATGCACTGCCCACTGCTACGAGTATCACCATCAATGGAACAAAGCCGAAGGCCAGATATGATATGGCTATACAGGGTAGTAAAGAGATAATGACGTCGGTCATTATTTTGCTGGTACTCACATCTTTCCTTACAAAAGGAGCATATATCATTTTATCGTATTGCATCTGCCAGTTGTTTTAATTTGATTTTTCCCTCCTTTATACTCTCGATCAGGGGCACATTACTCGGACAGATATATTCGCAAGCAGCGCATTCTATACAGCTGCTAATGCTATATTTCTCGAGATTGAAGTATTTTCCCCTGCGGAAATTCTCTTCGAACTTCATCGGCATCAAATGCATCGGACATACATCGACACAATAGCCGCAGGATATACAATTGCTTCGTTTAATTCTCTCTTTACGGAAGAATAGTACTCCGGACGAGCCTTTCGAGACAGGTACATTCCAATCTGTAATACCCCGTCCCATCATAGGGCCTCCTAATACAACTGTCTTATTTGTAACAGACAAGCCAAACAGGCTTATAAAATGACCGACAGGAGTACCGATCTTAACCTCGAAATTACCTTCGTTGAGTGATTCCTCTCCCGATATGGTTATTGTCCTGCTGATTACCGGATGGCGGTTTACCACTGCGTCATACATGGCACAAATAGTTCCTACATTACTGACAATAACTCCTATATCACGGGGACGTTGAGAGCGGGGCAGCTCAATTCCCGTTACCGACCTGATAAGCTGGAGTTCGCCACCTTGAGGATATTCATTCGGGAGAACTACAACACGGTAGTTCTTATATCCGGCTTTTTGAAGAAATGGACTGAATATCTTCTGAAGCTCCTTATTCTGTTCTTCTATAGTGATGACAATATCATCTGCCTGAAGTATTCTGTTTGCTATGCCAATCCCTTTGAATAGTTCTTCTGTACGTTCTGCCATCAAAGCATAATCGGCCGTCAGGTACGGTTCACATTCTGTTCCATTTATGATAAAGGTATTTATCTTGTGCCCTTCAAGCTTATATTTCAGAGAGGCAGGAAACTGTGCTCCACCTTCGCCGACTATTCCGGCAGCTTCTATCAGTTCTATCAATTGCCCGGAAGTGTATAGATCAGTGTTATCTTTTGGCAGTTCGACCTCGGCCTCTTCAAAATCGTTACTTATCACAATTGTAGTCGCCATAAAACCGTCAGCCTGCAAAGCTTCCCTTATATCGGTCACTATTCCCGAAACGGGAGAATGCATATTAGCCGGCATATGGTTTATACTCCGTGCTATCAATTGGTATTTCTTTACCTTGTCGCCTACATTCACAACCGGTTCGGGCATACTGCCATAGGATCTGAGTAAAGGAATGTAAAGAACAGTGGCATCTTCGAGAGGCTGAATCTTTAGCTTCTTAGTCTTGCTCTTCATCGAAAAAATATGCATCATAAGCAGAATATTGATTATAAGTTATGAATTATAAATGATGAGCTAAAGCATCAAATCCTTTAGTACAGGTCATCCTGTTATTCTCATCTATAATGAAGCCTTCAAACGTGAAATAGGGAGCCAGCATATCTGCTTTTTGCAGAAATCCTTCCGCCGTTTCATTAAACAATGCGGTGGAGAGTATGTCTCCAACCATGCAACTATCGCTTATTATACCAATTTGTTTAGTGGTGGATGGAAATCCAGTTTTAGGATTCAATATATGTCCGTACTTTATCCCTTCTATATTCACAAAAGTCTTGTCTTGGGATGAAGTTGAGAAGCATTGGTTACTGATATCCAAGTTAAAAAGCAGTTGCTCATCATCAGGGTTTCTTGCTATTACCTGCCAAGCCGGATGCGATTCGTTATTGATTGCCCGTATAGTACTTCCTCCTGCATTGATAATAGCATCCGTAATATCAATATTGGCCATCTTTTCCACAAGTTTGTCAACTGCAAAAGCCTTGATAAACGAACCTGTGATAATCTCCTGACCTTCTGCTATCCTGACACGGTTTCCTTCTATTTCAATTCTGCGGTAATCAATTAGTTTCTTTGCCGCTATGAGTTCCTCAGAAGAGGGTATTCCTCGTTGTCTATCCTTGTAGAAACCCCATAGACGAAGCAGCGGCATGATAGTAATATCGTATGTACCATCGAAATAATCGCAAAAGTTAATGACCTGCCCTAATATCTTAACCGTTTCATCGTCAACCTCAACAAAGTGTCCTGCGTGTTTATTTATCCGGTCAATATATGAATCCGGCTGATAGGAGTTATACTTCTTGTCTATATCCTCCAAAACAGTATACAACTCATCGAAAATATCGTCCTCATAAAAAGCAGATATTTTAATTTTTATATGAGCATGAAACAGGAAACGCGTCTGTGCCTTGTATAATAACTCCATTATTTATTACTCGGTTCCCGAAGCTTCTTCCGGAGTCGCTTTTTCTATTATTGTTTGTTTTGGTTCTTCTACTTTCTTCGGCTCTTCTTCTATTTTCTTCTCCACTTCTTTTTTTACAGCGGGTACAGTAGATACAGCTTTCGGTTTCACCGGGGTTTCCTTCTTCACTTCTTTTGCTTGCGGTTCTGCAGGCTGTTCCGTTTGAGGTTTGTCTTCTTCTTTTTCAGTTGCAGCGACAGGCAGAATCTCTACCTCCTTAGTTGCCTTATCTTTCTCTTCTTCAGCTTTAGCTGTATTATTCGCTGCATTTACCTTGTAACCCCATATAATGAGAATAACACCGAAAAGGAATAGCGTTATTTTTTTTATATTTTGTATTATATTACGCATACTCTTAATAAGTTATGATTATTTAATTTCCTTGTCGCAAATGTAAAATAATAGTTTGACTTGAAAAAAAACATTAACTATTTATAGCATTTTGATTTTAGTATAGATAAAACTAATAAAGTTTTATACTTTTGCACCGGAACTAATTATATACTTATATTACTTATGATTAAAGCAAGACTTCTATTTATCCTCATCACATTTTGTTCATTACAAACATTTGCTACACCTCCCCGTACAAAAATAGAGAAAGACAAGGTTACTCTGACCTATATCGAAGTGAAAGACGAAGCTATTGAATTTGCAGCTTCCGATATACATAGTATGATTCTCCGGAAGAATAAAGGATTCTTATGGCCGGCTACAAAAATAGCATTCTCCAGGAAAAACGGTCAACTCTACTTTGACGTCACAGCGATAGATAACTCATGGTGCAATATGTTCCGTGCCGACGAAAACCCGTATGGCTATTTTGTTATCGGTGGAAGAATGTTCATCGTAACATCCAAAGGCAATGAGCCTATCGATCTGGCTGAATATTTTACCTGCGATAACGATATAGAAAGAACGTTCTATAAGCCGGATGCTACTGTGAAACCTGTAAGTAAAAATCCTGTCTGGTACTATCTCCATAAAGGGAAGATGGCAACCGTCCTGGATTCGATAAACATAGCAAGTTTAGGAAGATAAAATAAAAGGACTGAATTTTTCAGTCCTTTTATTTTATCACTATATTAATTATAACTTAGCGGCCAGGCTCTTCGGCAGATAAAATGTATCATTCTTATCTATATAGACTACTACGGAAGGCAGTGCAATAGGCTGATTATTTAAGTACACTACCGATTTGAAGGCGGGAACAGATAGAGTCACATTCCCTTTCTTTACTTTCAATACGGGAAAATCGCCAGACTTATCTATTGTATAGTCCATACCTTTAAACACATCTGTATGCTTTGCAAATATCTCTTCTCTCATCTCAGGTAAAGAGGTTTTCAATCCCAGCGCAGCGCACAGATACTGATTGATCTCTACATTTGTATTCATACCTACAGGTATATCTCCATTGGGATGATAAGCTGCAAGAAATACTTCTTCTCCGGTGTGCCCTCCGGTGGTAAAGCCAAAGTAAGTATGTGAATCCATAATGTTAATAATGCTGGAACCCATATTTACGCTGTTGCTGACCTTCATATAATCTGCTTCTTTATAGTTCTTTGAACTCAACAACAGATTTAATTCTTCCTCGTTCAGATCAATATCCGTGTATTCTTTGAATATCGCTTTAAAATCTTCCGGTTTAGACTTCAGCAAGATTCTTTCTAGCCCTTCGCCTGTCTTCTTGAATTTCGATACATTCTTAAACAAGTCGTCAAGGGTTGCTTTATCATAGCTTTTCAAGTCTCTGCGACCGATAGTGAATCCACTGTTTCCATGATCGGGAAGTACTATAACTGTTGTTTCACCGTTTTTCTTTGCAAAGTCCATTACTGTAGTTACTGCTTTGTCAAAGGCCAGGTATTCTGTAATACATCCCACAGCATCATTTCCATGTGCCGACCAGTCTACTTTGCTGCCCTCCACCATAAGGAAGAATCCGTTTTCGTTCTGAGACAGCCTGTCTAGTGCTTTTTGGGTCATCTCCTGTAACGATGGGATTACTTCAGGGTCCCTGTCCAGATCGTACGGTAATTCCCTTTCATTGAATAATGCCCATACTTTTTCTTTTCCATTAAAAGACCTGAAAGTTTTGATGTCATCCTGAATCAGCGTGGTGCCGGTATTCTTGAAATGCTGTTTGATATCGTCTGTCAGTATGGAATTTCCCCCTCCAAACATTACATCCAGATTCTGGTATGCCATCTGAGACGCTATATATTCGTATTTGCCACGTGCATAATAATGTGCCGAACAATCAGCAGGAGTAGCATGAGGAAACTCCACTGTTACTACCAGGCCTGTTGCTTTATTTTGTTGATATTTAGCAGCTTCTAATACAGTAGGTAAAGGCTGGTAGGCCATAGCCGGATCTACAGGAATCAGATCGTTTTCAGGATCAGCAACCGGATAAATAGCTACATTACCGGTTTGCTGTGGCATTCCTGTCATATAACATGAGGTAGTAGGGGCAGAATCACCAATAGGTGCATTGGATGAAAATGTTTTCACCGTACCGCACAGATAAGGGTCAACAGCCAGATTATCTCCACCCAGCTTATTATAAATCTGATACCAGCGTGCAGCAGAAACAACTCCGATAGATGTTCCATCCGGTATCATTACTATGACATTCTTTGTCGGTTTTACAGGTCTTCGATACTGCTGCTGGGCAAAAATAGTTATCGAAAATACAAAGAAGAGCAATAAGCCCACACTTACTTTTTTCATTTGTTTTTTTAGATTTTTCGTTTAATTAAGACTCTCAAAGTTACAAATTATTATTTAGCTAATTACAGACTATAAGCGCCAATATATCCTATATTAAAGATATTTATTATAAGATTCTTTTTACTGGTAAAAATAAAAAGTAACAAAAGTAACAGGTATACTAATTAAATAACAGCACGTATTTGTTAAGAATAATTGAATATTTTCTACTTGTTTCACTAAAGTATAAAAGGTAACAAAAGTAACACGGGAAACAATTGATAATTAAGAATGAAAAATTAAGAACTCTTTTCCTTATAACCCGTAACTGCGCAAGGCGAAGTAAATCGTAACTCTTAAAAAAGTAACAAAGGTTACAGTATTTTTACCTGATCTGGTATCTTGTCTACTCATATTTTTTACAAAAAGGTAACAAAGGTTACACTTATCACTCATTTGCTAATCTGCTAATTATTTTTTCAAAGAACTAATAACTCTAATCTGAAGGCTGATGGTTCCTATTCATAGATAAAGTTTTTCTATTATATTCTAACTTTTTTATGTGATATATTTGTCACTACAATAAAAAGTGATATATTTGTCACAAATCATAAATATATAACATTATGAAAGATGATAATAAGCAAGTAAAGTATCCGGCCAAATGGATGTGGATATTAGGAATTATAGGCTTTCAAGGCTTGGATTATTTTAAGACAGGAGATGTGAGTAAGTTATTTTTATTTTCATATTTTGCTTTCTTTGCCTATTATTTCTTAAATTATATAATCAGGCAAAGACAAGACGAGAGAATGCTGGAAAATCATAAAAAGGCGGTTACAATGGCAAGTAGAATACCCTTTCTGACTCTATTTGTGATAGGTCTTGTCCCTGCCTATTTCCCAGTGACTTCCATTTTCTTTATTGTGGTAAGTGCTTTTGGGGTTGCAGGATTTACTATAACGTATGTTAGTGCTTTCTTTTATTATGAGCGTTATACCTAACCCGATGCCGGAATTTATAAGTCATCTCAAGGAATACCGTATATTGGCAGGTCTCACACAGGAAGAACTGGCTGAGAAAGTAAATGTCCGCCGTGAAACGATTATTCGTCTCGAAGCAGGCAAGTATAACCCGTCTCTCAAACTGGGAATTGATATATCCAGAGTCCTTAAAGCACCGATAGAGGACATATTTGAATTTACATAAACTGAAAAGAGCAGACTGTCCGGCCTGCTCTTTCCATATATCATTTTTATTTCTTCTTTACAAAGTCAGTCCCATAATAAGATTAGGGAAGATACCCAGCAATAAATTGAGTACAATAGCTGCGACAGCAACCGCTTTATATTCGAATGGTACTCTCAATCGTTCGGTTGTTTCAGGTTCTTTTGTAATCATTACATTAGCAACGCCCAGATAATATGATACAGCTATTACAGAGTTGATTATACCGAATATAACCAGTATCAGATGGTTTGTTTGCAACATTTGTCCGAATACAAAGAATTTGGCGAAGAATCCGGCAAAGATGGGGATACCGCTCAGTGAAAGGAATGCGCATATCATTACTGCTGTCATCGCTGGTTGCCGTTTTATGAGCCCGAAGAAATTGGAAACATCTTCGTTGTCCTTACCTCTGCATACACCCAGTATAACAGCGAATGCGGCCACTCCGGCAAGACTGTACGCCGCAGCGTAATATAAAACTGTATTGGCAGAGCTTCCTATAGCCAGCAATGTCATCATCATGAATCCTGCATGCGAGATACCCGAGTAAGCCATCATACGTTTGATATTGGACTGTTTCATTGCGGTGATATTACCTACTGTCATAGTCAGTATCGAAAGTACGATCAGGGCTATCTGATAAGCCGGGGTTATACCTGCGGCAAGGATACTTACTATTTTGTATAAAGCGCCTATTGCAGCTACCTTTACCAGCGTGCTCATTATAGCAGTGACAAGGGTGGGAGAGCCTTCATATACATCGGGTGCCCAGAAATGGAACGGAACGATAGATGCCTTAAAGAGCATACCCGCCGATATCATAATAAAGCCGATGCTGAACCATACAGGCATTCCCGATAGCATCGAATTTACAGCTATTTCATTTATATCGACTGAGCCTGTTGCACCGTACACCAGAGCGATACCAAAAAGGATGAAACTGGAAGCAAATGCTCCCATGATGAAATATTTCATACCCGCTTCGTTGCTTTTCAGGTTTTTCGGTTCACTTGCCGCCAATACATAGGCTGCGATGGAAAGCACTTCTAGGCCGATAAAGAACATGGCGAAATTACCGAACGAAACCATTGCTACAGCTCCCGCGAGCATAAATACTTTCAGGGCTACATAGTCGGCAATTTTTACCATCTTGTCCTGATAGAATTTGGGGCTCATCGTAATGATGAGAATGGCAAGGACGATGAATAAGATGGAAAACCCTTGCGAAAATCCGCTTGTTACCACCATGTTGTATTTATCCGCGCCAAGGAACGACTCTCCCAGATAAAATTCGGTAACAGTCAATCCCAATGCTGCTATCAAACCGATAAGGGTGACAGGTATAAGGATCTTTCTTAAATTGAGAATCTCTAATAACAGGCAAATAATTCCTAATCCCGAGATGGCTATCAATGTACTCATTATATATCTGACTAAATTTTTATCTATTAAGGTCACAGACCTATTTGTTATTTTAGTATGTAAAACAGCAATAATAAATTATGATTCAACAATGTATCTTAAATACTATCTGCTACTTAATATGCATTACAATATCCTCTAAACTAGAAGAAACAAGGTCTGTTACCGGTTTTACATATACCCCGAAGAATATCAGCACGGTTACGATCAGACTAAACACGAATATTTCTGTTTTCGACAGGTCTCTGAACTTAGTTTCGGAAGGCTCTCCAAGCATTACTTGTTGAAACATCCGCAACATAAAGAGCGCTCCGAGGAATAATGATGTGCCTATTGTCAGGGCATACCATAGATTTACTTCATAGAGACCGTACATAATAGTAAACTCTCCGATAAAGTTAAATGTCAACGGCACTCCGATAGAGGATAATATGGCAAGGAAGAATGCTACTGTAAATTTGGGCGTATGAGATGCGATCCCTCCGAGTTTGCTAATAGATAATGTATTGGTACGGTTTTGTATTATGTCTACTGAGTAGAACAGCCCTACAATACCGAAACCGTGCGCAAGTATAAGCACCACCGCTCCTTGCAATCCGTCATACGTAAGCGCGTATGAACCTGCAGCCACAAAGCCTACATGCGAAAGTGAGGCATAAGCCATAAAGCGTTTCAGGTCGTCTTGTCTCAAAGCCATTATTGCTCCATATACCACTCCGATAATACAGAGTATAAGAACAACCGTTCTTAGTTCCTGTGCTGCATAAGGTGTTGTCGGTATCTGCCAGCGTATAACACTGTATGCCCCCATTTTCGACATCAGACCCGCCAGCAGCATTGTGCCTACAGCCGGAGCTTTCTGGTACACATTAGCCTGCCATGTATGGAATGGAAAAATAGGTATTTTAATAGCATAAGCAAGGAAGAAGGCAAGGAATATCCATATCTGTTCCGTATTGCTCAGATTGGCATTATAGAATGCTTCTAACTGGAAACTGCCTGTCGTCGTATACATGTATATAATTGCAGCCATCATAAACAATGAGCCCGCGAATGTGAACAGGAAGAATGTCATGGCTGCTTTGCGGCGTTTGGCCATCTCTCCGTTACCCCATAGTATGATGATGAAGTAAATCGGGATAAGCGACATTTCCCAGAATACATAATATAGTAGCGCGTCACTGCTCAGGAAAGCCCCTGTCATGGCAAAAGCCATAAACATGATAAGGCTGAATAAGAGCTTTTCGTTCTTAAACTCGCGGTTATGCGCGGCCAGTATAATGATGGGTAATAGAATCGTTGTTAACAGGATCATGGCGATGGCCAATCCGTCGGCTTTGAGTGAGAATGATATATTCGGATTGCTTATCCACTCTGCACTGTAGTTTGTACCTGCGGCACCGAATTTTAGACATAGGGCAACAGAGAATATAGCCGCTGCGACACTGAACAGGATAGCAACCTTGGAGGCAAATCTGTTCCCTGAAAAATAAGTAAGAATTGCACCTACTAATAATATGATTAATATAATAGCGATATTCATGTTTCTTTAAAAATTTTTATACAAGGAATAAACAGATTATTAGTGCGCTGAAACCCAACACAAAGAAGAACAGATAAAATCCGAGGCTTCCGTTCTGCAACTTCTTGAAGTACGGCGAAGCAGCTTCAACAAGTTCGCCCCCTCCTTTGAAGAAGCCTTTGAGCCATTGTTCCATATATTTATCGAAGAAATTGGCCAAAGCATAGATTGGTTTCACAAATAATGCATTGTATATTTCGTCGATATAATATTTATTGTAAAGCACTTTCCCAAATCCTGTGATTTTATTATCCTCGGCAGGTACTTCCGATTTTTTAATATATTTGAAGTAAGCCAGTCCAAGACCTATAAATGCGATCAGAGATGAGATAATCACTGTTGTCAGCTGCATGTCCAGAGGCGGATGTTCTGCTGTTGCGCTTGGCAGTATCGGAGCAAGAAATCCGTTTAACCAGCTATGAACACCAAGGAAAGAAGGAAGGCTGATAACTCCGCCGAATACAGCTAAGAATCCTAATATGATTAATGGCATTGTCATTGTATTCGGTGACTCATGCAAATGATGCTTCTGTTCTTCTGTTCCTCTGAATTTTCCGAAGAATGTCAGGTACAGTACCCTGAACATATAGAAGGCTGTCAGCAGTGATGCCAAAGCGCCGAGTATCCATAGTATCTTGTTATGCTCGAAAGCTGTCAGCATTATTTCGTCTTTCGAGAAGAAACCTGCAAAGAGAGGTATTCCCGATATGGATAGTGTAGATACTAAGAATGTACAGTATGTTTTAGGCATGGCTTTCCTTAGTCCGCCCATCTTGCGCATGTCCTGTTCGCCACCCATCGCATGGATAACCGAACCCGAACCAAGGAAGAGACAGGCCTTGAAGAAAGCATGTGTGATAACATGGAACACTGCCACATGATATGCTCCCAGTCCTAAAGCGAGGAACATAAGTCCCAATTGCGACACGGTGGAATATGCCAGCACTTTCTTAATGTCGGTCTGTGCAACAGCTATCGATGCGGCGAATAATGCTGTTACTGCTCCCACAACGGCTATTAATAATCGAATACCTTCTGTTAAATCAAATAAGAAGTTAAGACGTGTCACCATAAAGATACCGGCTGTTACCATTGTAGCGGCATGTATCAGTGCGGAAACAGGAGTAGGCCCCGCCATTGCATCAGGCAACCATGTATATAAAGGTATCTGCGCACTTTTACCTGTTGCTCCTACAAATAGAGCTAAAGTAGCAACGCCGAGTAATGTGGAAGCTTCAGGATTGGATGTTGTGGATACGGCCGTTTTCAATGTGTCGTAATCCACTGTCTTGAACAGATAAGCCAGTGTAAAGATACCTATAAGGAAGCCTAAGTCCCCGATACGGTTCATTATAAAGGCTTTCTTTGCAGCATCGTTGTATTTTTGATTTCTCGACCAGAATCCGATCAACAGATAAGAACACAGGCCGACGCCTTCCCAGCCGATGAACATAACCAGCAGGTTGCTTCCTGCTACCAGTACCGACATGAAGAAGATAAAGAGATTGAGATAAGCGAAGAAGCGATCTATATTTCTGTCATCGTGCATATATCCCATCGAATAGATATGGATCAGCGCACCAATACCTGTCACAAACAACAACCATAACAAAGACAGTTGATCGAGCGTGAAGGCCAGGTTTGTAGTGAACTCACCGAGAGCAATCCATTGAAACAAGTCTACATGTACAACTTCACCCGAAGAAAGTACACGGAGAAAAAATACAAGTGAGATAACAAAACTGACAAGTACAGCCGACGTGGCGATAATTCCGGGCATTGTCCGTCCCAGAAATTTTTTGCCAACGAGCAGATTGATTAAAAAACCAACAAAGGGGCTAAGCAGAAGTATTAATACTAATAGTGTGTCCATCCGTGTTTATCCTTTTAAGTTTTTTAATTCATCAATATCGATAGTGCCTATATTCCTGTAAATGGCTACCAGAATAGCCAGTCCTACGGCAACCTCGGCGGCGGCTACTGCCAGCGAGAAAATTACAAACACCTGTCCGCTGGTATCCTGATGGTAAACCGAAAATACTGCAAGCAACATATTGGCAGCTGCAAGCATCAGTTCTACCGACATCAGCATCACTATCGTACTCCGACGATACAACAACCCTATCGCACCTACCGTAAACAAAAGTATGCAGAGGTAGATGTAATTGTCGATTCCTACTTGTTCTAATATATTATTCAGCATAGCTTAAGCTTTTTTCTCTTTTTTAGAAATTAATACGGCTCCGATCATGGCTGTTATCAACAGTATAGAAGCAAACTCGAACGGAACAAGGTATTCGTCGAGTAGTACCTGTCCGATAATATTTACCGACTGGTAATCCAGCCCTTCAGCCTTATATGTCTCTACCACAGGCGCGGATTTTATCAATGCTGCCAGTAATACAATACCCATCAGGCAGGATGATACAGTGGCTGCTACACGGCTTATCACTTTCTTTTTAGGCTCGTGTTGCTCACTGAGGTTCATCAACATGAGGGTGAAAAGTAACAATACCATAATTGCTCCGGCATAGACCACAATGTTTACCACTGCCAGGAACAAAGCATTCAGCAACAGAAAATGTCCTGATATGGAAAAGAAACAGATAATCATATAGACTGCACTGTGGATAGGGTTCTTTGATATTACAGTCAAAATACCTGTACCGATTGTAATGGCTGCCAGAATGTAAAAAATTACAGATATCATATATTATTAGTTAAAGCCCCTCCCGACCTCCCCAGAGGGAGGTGTGGTAAAACCACGATGGAGAGCGTTATATTATTATATTTTGTCGTCATTTCATTATTTCATTCTAAGTCCCCCTAGGGGGATTAGGGGGCTAATCGTATTTCCGTGCTTTACCATCTTCTACTGAAATCACCAGCTTATCCTTGCCATAGATAAAATCTTCTCTTTCCAGCTTAGGTTTTACCAGAAGCTTTGACTTGGTCAGGAAAATCGCTTCTTTAGGACAGGCATCCTCGCACAGTCCGCAGAATATACAGCGCAGCATATTGATTTCATATGTAGCGGCATATTTTTCTTCCCGGTAAAGATGTTCCTCGCCCTTTTTACGTTCCGCAGCTACCATTGTAATAGCTTCTGCCGGACAAGCCAGAGCGCATAGTCCGCAGGCAGTACAGCGTTCGCGTCCTTGATCGTCGCGCATCAGTACATGCTGGCCGCGATATACAGGACTGAACTCACGTTGCTGCTCGGGATACTGGATTGTGTTTTTCTTTTTAAAGAAATGCTTTATCGTAATCCACATCCCTTGCACAATAGCAGGCAAATAAATGCTTTCGATAAAAGTCATTTTTTTATCGGTAACTTCTACTTTCTTGCCTGATAACGATATATCTTTTATTGATGACATCTCAAATCCTTATTTTTTATTTAAAAATCAGAATAGCTATTCCCACAAGGAAGATATTCACGATAGCCAGCGGGAACAACATTTTCCATCCCAGTTTCATTAGCTGGTCGTATCTGAATCTCGGTATTGTCCAACGTACCCACATATAGAAGAATATGAAGAATGTTGTTTTTGCCAATAAAGTCAGTACTCCAAGCCCATTTGCTATATTTAATCCCCAGTTTTCATTTACCCAGTCGATTCCCGGATAGTTATATCCCCCGAAGAAAAGTACGGATATGAACGCCGAAGAGAAGAACATACTTGCATATTCCGAGAACATGAAGAATCCCATTCCCAACGATGAATATTCGGTATGGTGACCGTTTACCAGCTCCGACTCACACTCGGCAAGGTCGAACGGTGTACGGTTACATTCTGCAAAAGAACAGACAAGGAAGATGATAAATGTCAGGGGCTGATACCATATATTCCATTGCAATCCATTCCATCCACTTTGCTGTTGAGTAATCTCTACAAGGCTGAGCGATCCGGTCATCATCACCAGCGCAATGATAGACAATCCCATCGCTATTTCATATGAAATCATCTGGGCACCTGCGCGGATACTTCCCATAAGCGAGTATTTGTTGTTAGACGCCCAACCACCGATTACCACACCGTAAACACTGGTAGATAATACAGCTACAATGTAGAGTACGGCTACATTTACATCTCCAATGTAACCCATTACTTCACCATAGCCCGGTATTTCGAACTTCTCTGCCCAGGGAATTACGGCAACACCTAACAAGGATACAGACATCGCAATGGCAGGAGCCACAACGAAGAGTATTTTATTGGGCGTGTTTGGCATAAACTCTTCTTTCGAGAAAAGTTTAGCGCCATCGCAAATAGGTTGCAATAGCCCAAATGGACCCGCACGGTTAGGCCCGTAGCGGTCTTGCAGGAATCCGGCGACTTTTCGTTCAGCATACGTGGAATACAATGCAAACAGCATTGTTACCGCAAATACGAGAACGATGAAGATTAATTTTTCTAAAATAAATGCAACTTCCATAAATTCAGTTATCAGTCATTAGTTAACAGCTATCATGATGTGAACTCATCATTCATAACTTATAACTCATCATTTATATCATTCTTCTTTTGTTTTCTCTATAGCTTCTTTTTCCTTTTCATTATAAGGCGAACCGGACATACTTATTTTCTTTCGGTCTTCATCCCTGCCTTCGAGTACAAGCTCCTCGGTTTCAATTTTTACCTTTTTCAGATGAGTGGTATAGTTATTGACATTGATTACAGATGGCTTCTCAAACTTACGAGGGCCTTCCACAATCCAGTCTTCTACATTCTTATGTTCGAAACGGCATTCGTTGCAGATGAAATCCTCTACCTCATGCCATTCATCCTTGCGTGCAGTAACACGCTGAACGGCATCTCCGAACATCCATAATGTAACTTTACCCGAACATTTGGTGCAATGACGGTGCGCATTGAAGGGTTTATTGAACCATACACGCGATTTGAAGCGGAATGTTTTATCGGTCAGTGCCCCTACAGGACATACGTCGATTACATTTCCCGAAAAGTCGTTGTCTATTGCCCGTTCGATGTAAGTAGATATTTCAGCATGGTCGCCACGTCCGACTACGCCATGAACTCGTTCAGGGGTCAGCTGGTCAGCTAATTTTACACAACGGTAACACAAGATACATCGGTTCATGTGCAACTGTATATACGGGCCGATGTTTTCGGGCTCGAAAGTACGTTTTTCTTCTATATAGCGCGATTTGAAGTTTCCGTTGCCATATGCGAGGTTTTGCAAATCACATTCTCCTGCCTGGTCGCAAACAGGGCAATCGAGTGGGTGGTTGATTAACAAAAACTCGGTAACAGCCTGGCGAGCCTCCAATGCGCGCGGAGAGTTAGCGCTTAATACTTCCATTCCATCCTGTACGGCTGTAACGCACGATGGCTGAAGTTTTGGCATAGGACGCGGGTCTCTCTCACTGCCTTTGCTTATTTCTACCAGGCAACAGCGACATTTACCACCGCAATCTTTGAGTTTGGAGTAATAACACATAGTAGGAGGAACGCTTGCTCCGCCAATCATGCGTGCAGCTTGCAGAACGGTAGTTCCTGCTTCGACCTCTATAATATGTCCATCTATTGTAACTTTCATTTTCTTAGCTGTTAGCCTTTAGCTTATAGCTATTAGCATTTTTAGAATAATATAAATATATAATGATAATCCGTTTTGCTAACAGCTAAAGGCTACTGGCTAACGGCTTCAATAAATGTCTGACTTTTTCCATCGGTTCATTTACAAAGTGGTTCCTGTCCTTAATCTTTTCAGGGAAACGGACATGATATTCGAATTCTTCACGGAAGTGACGTATGGCAGCAGCCACAGGCCACGAGGCGGCATCACCCAGCGGGCATATTGTGTTTCCTTCTATCTTGCTTTGTATACTCCATAGAAGGTCTATGTCTTCTTCACGGCCGAAACCGGTTTCGATGCGGTGAAGTATTTTATCCATCCATCCTGTTCCTTCGCGGCAAGGAGAACATTGTCCGCAGCTTTCGTGGTGGAAGAAGCGGGAGAAATTCCAGGTATTGCGAACGATACAGGCAGTATCGTTATAAACGATAAATCCTCCTGAACCCAGTGACGAACCTGTTACAAATCCACCGTCGGAAAGAGACTCGTAAGATAACAGGCGGTCCTCTCCGTTTGCTGTTTTGAATATATATTGAGGAGGCAGGATTGGCACGGAGCATCCGCCCGGTATAACAGCCTTGAGAGGGCGGTCGTCCAGCATACCGCCACAATATTCATCCGAATTAAAAAATTCATCGACGGACATGCCCAATTCTATTTCGTATACTCCCGGATTTTTGATATGTCCCGAAGCTGACATTAGTTTAGTACCTGTCGATCTGCCGATTCCGATTTTTGCATATTCTTCACCGCCATTGTTTATTATCCATGAAACGGTAGAGATGGATTCTACGTTATTTACTACAGTAGGTTCGTTCCAAAGCCCGCTTACAGCAGGGAACGGCGGTTTGATACGGGGATTGCCCCGTTTACCTTCGAGAGATTCTATCAGTGCGGTTTCTTCTCCACAGATATAGGCTCCTGCACCGCAATGTACATAGAGGTCCAGATCATATCCCGTACCTAATATATTTTTACCGAGCCAACCGTTGGCATAGGCTTCTTTTATTGCTTTTTCCAGTATCTTGAATATCCACATGTATTCTCCGCGGATATAGATATAAGAGAGATTTGCTTCCAATGCATAGCTGGAAACAATAGCGCCTTCAATAAGTAAGTGAGGAATGTGGTGCATCAGAAAACGGTCTTTGAATGTACCCGGTTCCGATTCATCGGCATTTACTACCAGATGCCGCGGCTTTCCGGACTTTTTGTCGATAAAGCTCCACTTCATACCCATAGGGAAACCGGCTCCTCCACGACCACGCATGCCAGAAGTTTTTACCTGTTCAACAACTTCGTCGGGAGTCATTGTTTTCAAAGCCTTCTCTACAGATGCATAACCGCCGTTTTTGCGATAAACCTCGTATTCCTGTATTCCGGGAATATCTAATTTCTCAAATAATATCTTTCTAGCCATCGCAATTAATATAGGTTTACTTTTCCTTCTTTACAATCTTCTATGAGGGTATCTATCTTATCCTTTGTCAGGTTTTCGTGGTAGTTGTCTCCCAATTGAAGCATCGGGCCATAGCCACATGCGCCGAGACACTCTACACCCACAACGCTGAACATACCGTCGGGGGTAATTTCTCCCTGTTTAACTCCGAGTTTCTGGCAGGTATAGTCCATCAGGTCTTCTCCTCCCCGTAATCCACAACAAGCGGTACGGCAGAACTCGAACATATATTTTGCTACCGGTTTCTGGTTGAACATTGTATAGAATGTCACAACTTCATACACCTCGATAGGAGTAATTTCTAAGATTTCGGCTACTTTGTCCATGAGTTCAAGGCTCAGCCAGTTGTCGTGAGCATCTTGTACAGCGTGAAGTACAGGTAGTAGCGCCGATTTTTTCTTGTCGGCAGGATAATGGCTCAACAGTTCATTGATGCGTGCCATCAATTCATCCGACATGTTTATTATTTGTTTGTAATCTCTTACTTGTTCCATTGTTTTTAGCTGTTAGCTGTTAGCCTTTAGCTATTAGCTTTTTTATATTTATATATTCAATTGGCACATCGGCACATTCTCATATTGGCATATTAGATTATGCATCTAATTCTCCGGCAATAACATTAATACTTGACAGTGTAGCTACAGCATCCGAAAACAGCCCTCCTTTTATCATTTCAGGGAATGCCTGATAATAGATAAAACATGGCCTGCGGAAATGGACCCTGTATGGTACACGTGAACCGTCTGTGACTATGTACACTCCCAATTCTCCGTTTGCTCCTTCTACCGAGTGGTACACTTCGGTAACCGGAACGGGTACTTCACCCATTACAATCTTAAAGTGCTGTATCAGTGCTTCCATCTCTGTATATACTTCTTCTTTCGGTGGAAGGTAATAATCAGGGACATCTGCATGGTATGAGCCTTCAGGCATATTGTCACGTGCCTGACGAATGATTTTCAGACTTTCTTTTATTTCGGCAGCACGTACACACCAGCGGTCGTAAGTGTCGCCCGATTCTCCGACAGGAACGGTAAAGTCGAAATCCTCGTATGAACTGTAAGGTTTTGCCACACGTACATCATAGTCGATACCGGTAGCACGG
Source organism: Dysgonomonas gadei ATCC BAA-286 (assembly GCF_000213555.1). Taxonomy (GTDB): domain Bacteria; phylum Bacteroidota; class Bacteroidia; order Bacteroidales; family Dysgonomonadaceae; genus Dysgonomonas; species Dysgonomonas gadei. The sequence continues at coordinate 329,967 of NZ_GL891980.1, read as the reverse complement.
AGATTAGGGCCTGTAAAGCCGTAATTCATTGCTTTCTCTGCTGAGATTGCACCAACTCCGACAATACGATCCATAAATATACGGTTGCGAACAAAAAGAGCTTCGAGTTGTCCCCATGCTTTAGGGAATCCTTCGAGGAATTCATCCAGTTTGCGCCATGCAGCCTCACTCCAGTCACGCTCAAAACCTCCGATACGCCCCATATTAGTGGTTAGGCGGGCTCCACAGATTTCTTCATAGATTTCATATGCGAGCTCACGATACTTCATTACATAGAGGAAAGGAGTATATGCGCCCAGATCGACACCTAATATAGAATTACATATAAGGTGGTCTGTGATACGAGCCAGTTCCATAACTATGACACGCATATATTGCGCACGCTTCGGAACTTCGACTCCCAATGCTTTTTCTACAGTCATCCACCATGCCATGTTGTTGATGGGGGAGGAACAGTAATTGAGCCGGTCGGTAAGTGTTGTGATCTGATAGAACGTTCTGCGTTCGGCAATTTTTTCAAAAGCACGATGTATGTATCCGATCGTAGTATCTGCATCCAGAATACGTTCACCATCCATCAGCAGTATATTCTGGAATACACCATGGGTAGACGGGTGAGTAGGGCCGAAGTTTAATATATTCAACTCTCTTCCGTCATCGAACTTCTGTTCTCTTACTATTTTCGCAAAGCGATGTTCGGGATTTATTAGTTGGTCTGACATTTCCTTACTTTGCTTTATTTATTTGGTTCATAGTTGTTAGGCGTTCTTCCGAAGAAACGGTCGTCTTTGTCTGTACGGCCCGAATCTTCGAGAGGAAACTCTTTACGCATAGGGAAAGAGATCATGCCTTCATCGTTCAATATACGCTTCAGGTTAGGGTGTCCTTTGAAGATAATGCCGTAAAAATCATAGGTTTCGCGTTCCATCCAGTTGGCAGTTGCAAAAACTTCCACCAGAGTATCTATTTCCGGTTCGTCTCCGTTCAGGTACGTCTTTATTCTTACCCTAACATTATCTATCCAATTGTGTAGTAAATATACTACAGCAAATTGCGCACTTTTATCATTGTCGGGATAATGTACACCGCAAAGGTCAGTCATGAAGTTAAAACGTAGCGTTTCATCCTCTTTCATAAAACGGATCACGTCTTTAATGACAGCAGGTGTAGCCTCGAATACAAAAATATCGTGTTCCATTCTGAAGTTAAGAACTTCTGACCCGAACTTTTCACTTATCTTACTTTCAATAACTGTAGTTTCAAGTGCCATTATGCCTATTTATTCAAATTTATATGATTCAAGTAATTTGTCGTATCTGTCCGAACCTCTGCGATGGATAGATTCGTGTTTTACGAGTTCCTGCAATTGCATCACTCCGTCGAGTATCTGTTCCGGGCGGGGAGGGCATCCGGGCACATATACATCTACCGGAATAACCTTATCTATACCTTGCAACACGGAATAAGTATCGAATATGCCACCCGATGAAGCGCAAGCCCCTACGGCGATGACCCATTTAGGTTCGGCCATTTGTTCGTATACGTGACGGAGAATAGGAGCCATTTTTTTTGATATGGTTCCCATAACGAGTAACATGTCGGCCTGACGGGGAGAAAAACTGTTTCGCTCTGCGCCAAAACGTCCCATATCATAGGTTGAAGCCATTGTAGCCATGAATTCGATGCCGCAGCATGATGTGGCAAATGGTAAAGGCCATAGAGAATTGGCGCGTGCCAGTCCTATGACATAATCGAATTTTGTAGCAAAAAATCCATGTCCTGTGTATCCATCAGGAGCTGGTACTACATTTATATTAGAAGACTTGCTCATATTTCTTTTATATTAAAATCTTAAAACCTTATTAACCCTCTCTTTTGTGATAACAATAATAGCGGGTAATGGTTCTGGATTATAACTTTATATATCTTCTTTTAGTTATTTTTCCCACTCTAAAGCTTTACGCTTCACGATGTATAGATAACCTACAAGTAATAATGCAATAAATCCGCCCATTTTCAATAATCCATCCCATCCAATAGCCTTGAAGTTTACAGCCCAAGGGTACATGAATACGATTTCTATATCAAACAGAACGAAGAGTATCGCAACCAGAAAATACTTAATAGGGAAAGGCGAACGTGCATTGCCTATGGGATCGAGACCGCATTCGAAGTTTGCCTGTTTTCGTGCATTTTTGCGTTTTGGCCCTAACATATTTGATGCAAGTACTGTAGCAAAGACAAATACGACAGAAAAAGCTATCTGCATCAATATGGGTAAAAAATCATATAGATTTGAACTCATAATTTCTTTTTTAACATACTTTGTTTTACAGGACACAAATATACTTTTTTTATTTGTCAAAAAAGAATAAAATGACTCATATATTTTATCGATATTGGTAATTAAATGCGCACTGGGACAAAAATATAGCATTTTGTTCAGTGTAGATTGCAAATTGCGTTTAAAGAGTTTTTTTTAGACGTGCTTCATAGATGTTGTTTATAATGCTTTATTTCTTATAGTTTTATTTTATGTTTTGCTCTTTTTTATGCAATTATTTCAATGTATTTTGTTTGTAAGATTCGTTTAGGTGTAGATCTTATGGATTATGTTTATCTAGGTATAGATGCTTTTTATCAAATGTTAATTAAGATTTGGGTGCGAGTTTTTGGTTGTTGTGTTTTTTTGAATATGTTTAATAACATATTTTCACAAATTAACTATTTTCTTTACATACTTTTACTTTGTTAAGTGTCCTATTATTAGTCTGTTGGTGTTTTGTGATTGTTTTTTAAGTTTTAAAATATCCAAAATGTTAATTAACACTTTGCATTATGTTTGTATTATTTTCTCTTATACATTTGCATATAAATGTGCTGAACCCTTAAATAAAAAAAACTATGATGTGTAAAATTAAAAGGAAAAGGATTAATCCTTTTGGGCGTAATGTCCATGCTTTCATTTATCTTCTTACATTTTTCATGATGCTGAGTGGTGCTGTTTACTCACAAACAGGAAGTAAGATTACAGTAAAAGGTGTGGTTACTGATGCTACCGGAGAACCTTTGGCCGGAGCTACAGTATCGGAAAAAGGTACTACAAACGGAACAATGACGGGCGTTGATGGAGATTTTACTCTTTCTGTTGCTTCTAATGGAACATTAACTGTGACCTATGTGGGATTTCACTCGAAAGAAGTGGAGGTTAACGGACAAATAACGTTTAAAGTCTCACTTATTGAAGACTCGAAGGTGCTTGATGAGGTCGTCGTTACTGCTTTAGGTATTAAGCGTGACCGGAAATCTTTGGGGTATGCTATGCAAGAAGTGAAAGGTGATAACTTGACTGAAACGCGTGATGCAAACGTGGCCAATTCTCTTGCGGGAAAAATTGCCGGGGTGCAGATCAAGCAAAGCGGTACTGGTGTCGGTGGATCGACAAGAATTGTGATTCGCGGTAATAACTCTATCGCGGGTAACAATCAGCCACTGGTAGTAGTAGATGGCGTGCCCATCGATAACTTCAGTAGTAAGACTGATGACTATTGGGGAAACAGCCTTGCCGATAAAGGCTCGGGGATCTCGGATATCTCGCCTGACGATATCGAAAGCATATCGGTGCTGAAAGGGCCTGCAGCTGCAGCTCTCTATGGTAGCCGTGCTGGTAATGGGGTTGTTATGATTACAACTAAAAAAGGGACTTCGGGTAAAGGGGTCGGTATTACATTTAATACGAACCTGACAATCGATAACCCGATGCAGACACCAGAATATCAAAATGTTTACGGGCAAGGATCTAATGGGAGTTTTGATAATAATCAGTTTGGTAGTTGGGGCCCTAAAATGGACGGTCAGACAGCTGAAATGGCATTGGGGAAATATCCTTATTCAGCCAGGGATAACAATCTGTACAAAGACTTTTTGCGTACGGGATCTAGTTGGACAAACAGTTTGGATGTAAGTAAGAATAGTGAAGATATGACATTCCGTGCTTCGGCGACACGCTTAGATAATAAAGCTGTGGTGCCTAACAGCGGAATGGACCGTACATCTCTTACTGTTCGTACGACTGCTAAACTGGCTAAATGGTTGTCTGTCGACTTTAAAGTCAATTATATTAATCAGAATACAAAGAACCGTATAGCTTTAGCCGCCGACCCTAACAATATATTTTATGACTATCTGATGATGCCTCGCAGTATAGGATTTTCCGACTGGGAGCCTTATCGGGGAAATGATTGGAAACGAGCTGATGGAAAACCGGCAGCTTATGTGCTGGATCATGGGTCAGCTCCTCGCAGTCCTTATTGGTCTACTGAGCGCAACAGAAACTCCGATAAGAGAGATCGTTATATTAGTTTTGCGGCCTTGGACTTCACTTTCACCGATTGGTTGAGCCTGAAATTACGTACAGGTATGGATAATTATAATTTCCGATATGAAACTATACGTGCTACAGGTAACCCATATTGGGAACAGGGAGGTAGTTACCGTGTTCAACAAGAAGGTTTTAAGGAGTTGAATTCAGACTTTCTGTTTACGGCTAAAGGCAACGCCGGTAAGTTTGGAGTGCTGGGTACTTTCGGTGGAAATATTATGTACCGTTCCACATCTTTTACCAATAGTTGGTCAGGAGAGTTAGAAATTCCGGATTTCTATTCGATAACAAATGGAAAAGCTCATCAGGCAGTAGAGGCAAGTACGAGTCGTAAAGAGATTAATTCTTTGTATGCAACAGCTTCTTTGTCTTGGGACAATTACTTGTATCTGGATCTGACAGGGCGTAATGACTGGTCTTCTACTTTGCCGAAAGATAATTACTCATATTTCTATCCGTCGGTAGGTGCTAGTTGGGTGTTTACGCAAATGTTGGAAAACATGGGGCATAATACAGGGCCACTGACTTTCGGTAAATTGCGTGCATCATGGGCACAGGTAGGAAATGATACAGACCCCTATATGCTTCGGGACTATTTCACTACTCTATATGATATAAAAGGAGGGATATACAATGTAACAAATAAAAACTGGATTGCCAATCCCGATCTTAAGAATGAAACTATCGAATCATGGGAGCTGGGCTTAGAGTTAAGAGGCTTCGATAATAGGCTCGGCGTAGATCTTTCTTATTACAAGAAGAACGCTAAGGATCAAATATTAAAGATATCTGTTCCGGCAGCTACAGGTTACCAGTATAAGATGATTAATGCAGGTAATATACAAAACAAAGGTTGGGAACTAGCCTTATTCGGTACACCTGTAAAGACGGCAAGCGGATTCCAATGGGAGACATTGTTGAACTGGTCGAAGAATGAAAATAAGATTGTCTCATTGTCAAAAGATACAAAAAAACAAATCTTAAGTGATGGAACCGGCATTAGTTTCTTACAGATAGTAGCAGAGGAAGGCGGTTCATATGGCGATATTTACGGTTATGCTTACGAGCGCAACAAAGATGGAAGTATCTTAATCGGGGATAATGGTATTCCTGTGCGTGCCAGCGAGATGAAAAAGCTGGGTAATAACCAGCCTGAATGGATGATGGGATGGACAAATACTTTTACTTACAAAAATTTGTCTTTAAGTTTCTTGATTGACCTCAATTATGGTGGGGATGTATATATGGGATCTATACAAACAGGTACACGTTATGGTAATTTGGCAATGACTCTGGATGGTCGTGATGGTATGGTTGTACCGGGCTTGCTAGCTAATGGAACAGCTAATTCCACATCTGTTACTGCACAAAAATATTGGACCGAAATATCAGGTATTACCGAAGCCTTTATGTATGATGCGACAAATGCGCGTTTACGCGAATTGAATATAGGATATACTTTCCCTCGCTCTCTTTTGACGAAGACTCCTTTCAGTGGGCTTAAGGTTGGCTTTGTTGCACGTAATCTATTTATGATTTACAGCAAGACTAAAGGGTTCGATCCTGAAGCTGGATTTAGTAACGGGAATACTGTACAGGGGGTTGAGTTTGGTTCAATGCCTACAATGAGAAGCCTTGGATTCAATGTTAATGTTTCGTTTTGATGAAAAGGATTTATTCACTTAAAAAAGAATTCAATATGAAAATCACAAAAATATTTCTGGGATGTTTGCTCCTTACTTCGGTATTCGTGGGATGCGATATAACAAACCTCAATGATAATCCGAATGAGCCGACTGGTGATGTGGACTATAATATGAATAATTCCAGACTGGCTTCTGTTTTCCGCACGAGCATGCCTGCTATAGAAGGTGATGATGAGCAACGTGTGAAATCGCTTATGGTTGATTTTTACGCTCAAATGCTGGAGGGAGGTAACTTTACGACGAAGAATTATCAGATGAATGAAGATTGGCAACAGCGTTTGTATCGCCGAATACAGTCTCCGGTGGCTCAATTGAATATTGTTATCAGAAATCTCTCCGAAGAAAGTCCGGATTTATATGCAAACTCGATAGCTGTAGCTAAAATCTGGCGTGTATATGTACAATCGCAAGGAGTCGATTGTTTCGGACCTATTCCGTTTGCACCATATTCGGAAGTAGTTGACAATCCTCCGTATAAGTCGGTAGAGGATTCTTACAAAGAGTTCTTTAAAGAATTGGAAGAGGCGGCTGCTTTATTGGGCAAAGCCGGTTCTAAGCCTATTTTTACGGCTTCGAACTATGATATAATATATGCAAATGATGTTGCTAAATGGAAGAAATTTGCGAATTCGTTACGTTTGCGTTTAGCTTTACGTCTTTCAGAAGTGAATTCGAATCTCTGCTCAGAGCAGGCCAAGGCGGCTATTGCTGCCGGAGTGTTGGATAGTCCTGCAGATAATGCTTATTTACCACCTAAGGCGAATGGCGACTGGGGACAGGATTATAATTATACAATGTTTCAGATTTCTTGGGGCGGTCCTTTAATGATGACGACGTCGTTTGAAAAACTATTGACAGGTATCGGAGGTTTCGATTGGCCGACAGGTGTATCAAACAAAAGAGCCGCATTGAATGCTGGGACTGCAACTCCTGTTTCAACTGTTCATCCGGTAAAAGTAGATCCGCGCGGACCGGTTATGTTCGATCCTGGATATGAAAATGGAGACTGGAAAGGAATCCCAGCGGGATTACCTTCAAATGAATATGGTACAGGGCAATACAAAACAGTATTGTATTCTGAATTGGGTATTCTTATACAGGCTGGAGCTCCATACAAGGCTCGCCCGTATGACCTATTCTTATACGAAGAAGTTTGTTTCCTGAAAGCCGAGGCAGCATTACGCGGATTCATTACAGGAAATGCCAAAGAGGAATACGAAAAGGGGGTAAAGGCATCATTCACTACATGGGGTGTCTCAGGGGTAACCGAATATCTTACTTCTATGGATAAGAATCAGGCAGGAACTAGCGCTAAATTTGAGGACATTGCCGGAGCGGGTAATACCCAACTGGAAAAAATTATTACACAGAAGTATTTTGCTTTGTTCCCTGATATGTCTATGGAAGCATGGAACGATAAGCGTCGTTTGAATTTGCCTCGTATGGATGTACCGGTATTGCGTGATCAATTGCTGTATAATAATAGCGATAAGGATATTAAGAAACCCGCAAATTTTATCAGACGTGTACAATATCCTCAGAATGAGATTCAGATAAACAAAACTGAATATGATAAAGGTGTTCAGCTTTTGGGAGGAAAAGATAATGTAAGTACTTCGATCTGGTGGGATAAACAAGCCAACTATTGCACATCTGCAAATTAAGGAAAGTTTTACACTTTACAACTACTATTTCAGGGCCGCTCGAAAGAGCGGTCTTGTTTTTTTGGATATGGGTTAATATGTCGAAGAGCTCTCTTTATGCTGTTCTGTTTATAAGCGTATCGAATTTTTTATATTGGTTTTCTTCTCAAAAGGAGGCTATTGCAGATGACACTCACCGAACTCAATGCCATAACAATGCCCGCAAACAGAGGGTCTAGCAGAAAACCGTTTACGGGAAATAGTATGCCTGCCGCAACCGGTATCCCGATAGCATTGAAGATAAAGGCCCAGAATAGATTCTGGTGTATCGTTCTCGTAGTTATTTTAGATAGGTTTATCGTCTGTATCAGTTTATTCAGATCGGATGAGGTGACTGTGACCTGTGCCACCTCCATCGCTATTTCGCTGCCTTTGCCCATAGCCACACTTACGTCAGCTATTGCCAATGCACCTACATCGTTGATGCCATCTCCGGTCATGGCCACAGTTTCACCTTGTATCTTCAGGTCTCTTACGAAGGCTGCTTTGCCTGCCGGTAAAGCTCCGGCCATAACATTATCCGTATCTATTCCCACTTTTCTGGCAGTCATGTCGGCTGAGCGTTTGCTGTCTCCCGTGAGCATATACAGCTTCAATCTTGCCAACCTCATTCTTTCAATAGCATTCATAGACGTTTCTTTTACCGCATCGGTTATAGCTATAATAGCTAATAGAGAACTCTCATTTGCAAAGAGGACAATTGTATTTGACTTTTCGGTTTCCCGTTCTATCCATTCTTTCTCTTTATCCAAAATCTTTATGTTGTATTCTCCCAAGAGTTTAGATGTTCCCACATAATATTTATTGGTCGCGGTTTCTCCCATGAGTCCGCGTCCCGATAAAGAAGATACTGTCATCTCGGGTTTTATTCGCATGTCGTCTCTTATATAGTTTTTTACAGCATCGGCAAGCGGGTGTTCCGAATACGATTCGATACCATATAATATACCCTTCAGTTCAGGCGTAGCTCCTGTCAGCCATTTCATATCTGTAACTCGGAATATGCCTTCGGTTATTGTTCCTGTTTTGTCCAGAACAACTGCTGTTAGTTTCCGGGCGTTTTCGAGGGCTTCATCTCCTTTTATCAGGATGCCGTTAGCCGCGCCATTATCTATTCCTGCCATAATCGCGGTCGGGGTTGCAAGTCCCAATGCACATGGGCAGGCCATTATCAATACGGCTATCATCGAAGAAAGTCCCTGTGTAAAGCCATCTTCGGGAGATAGTAGTAGCCATGTCAAAAATGTAAGGATGGCAACAATCCCTACAATGGGAATGAATATAGATGAAACCCTATCCACCGCTTTTGAAACCGGGAGGCGGCTGCTTTCCCCCTCTTGTACCATTTTTACGATTTGGCCGATCAGAGTGTTTTTACCTACCTTATATGCCTCGAAGTAAAAGCTGTTGGCTTCATTGATTGTTCCTGCATACACTTTTTTTCCTTCACTTTTCTCCACGGGCATTGCTTCCCCGCTGATCATGCTTTCGTTGATAAAAGAACTACCTTGGGTAATTTTCCCGTCTACCGCAATTCTTTCGCCCGGTTTTACGAATATTTTATCTCCTATACGGATGTCTTTTATCGCAGTCTTTACCAGTTGTCCTTCTTTGACTACTGCGGCTGTGTCAGGCTGTAACCCTATCAGTTGTTTGATGGCTACAGTAATGTTCCTTTTTGCTTTATACTCCAGATATCTTCCCAATAGGACGAATGCGACAATCACCGCTGATACTTCAAAGTATACATGTGCCTGCAGCCCTTTATCAGTCCAGAAAGAAGGATAAAAAGTATTGAACACACTTACAACATAGGCTGTACCTGTGCTCAGTGCCACCAATGTATCTACATTCGTTGTGAAGTGGCGGATTTGCACCCATGCTTTAATGAAGAATTGTTTTCCGAAGAGGATGATTACCGGAGTAGCCAGCAACCACATGATATAATTGACATAATTTATTTTACTGAAAAATATAGCTATAATCAATAGGGGAATACAGAGTAACATTGCATAAACGCAATTTTTTCTGATTCCGGCCAGATTATGGTTGTATATATCTACGATATCTTCACCCTCTATTATTTTCTCGATGTCCGATATGCTAAGAATATTTTCAGGATTGTTTGCCATGATTCTTAAATTTGAGATTCATATAAATCAACATCATAAAGTTATATAAAGTTTGGAGTCTGGCTCCTAATGCTGTTACTAATATTGGTATTCTGAGCTTGATAATAGAAAAAGTAATAAAGGTAATATGGCAACTGAAGCAATCTGTTATGAATCAAGACAAATATGCTTTCTCCCAATTGATTGATTTTTTTTCTGGAATCAACCACTCATGATGTTATACGGTCAACTCTCAAACTGCGAAAGTATGCGTGATTTGTGCATTTTGGACGATGCGTACTACCAGAAACCGCATCGTTTGGGTTTTGAAAAGAGTATAGCTCTTTCTACTCTATCCCGAGCTAACGCCAATCGTGATTATCGGATTTTTGAGAAATTTGCCTAAACGGATACTAATGATTATTAATTTTTAATTGCTTTCGTTAATATTGTTGCTTTTTTTAAGAAATGCAATCAGAATTAAAAAATAAATACAACTGGAAAAATCTAGATTTTTATCAACTGACCGCAACAAACTTCGCGAAAAAAGTAATACTTTAATGTTAAAAAACAAACATTTAGAAAAAGAAAAATGAACATTGCACACTTTTTGGTATTCTGTGCAAAAACGAAGTTTTTTTACAATTTTAATTTCGTTGTCTTATAATTTAATAGTACCTTTGCGCGGAACTAAATAATAACTTTTTATTCAGATAAAATCATGGATATTTCACACATTGAACATTTAGGTATTGCTGTAAAAAGCATCGAAGAACAACTACCTTATTACGAGGGTGTTTTAGGTCTAAAATGTTATAACATTGAAGTTGTAGAAGACCAAAAAGTAAAAACTGCATTCTTCAAAGTGGGACAAACGAAAATTGAACTTCTGGAGCCAACAAGCCCTGATAGTACAATTGCTAAATTTATTGAGAAAAAAGGAGAAGGCATCCATCATATCGCATTCAGCGTAGCAGACGGAGTAGCTAACGCTCTTTCCGAAATGGAATCGAAAGGTGTACAATTGATAGACAAAGCTCCTCGCGGTGGTGCAGAAGGCCTGAGTATAGCTTTCCTTCATCCGAAATCAACAGGAAGCGTCCTCACTGAACTGTGTGAACATCCAAACAAATAAAGTAAGAATGACTTTACTCACCCGATGATGATGTAAGGTCATTTTTATGTTGAACAGATTAATTTATTAGAATCTAAAATATTAAAACATGAGCCAACTTGAAAAGGTAAAAGAGCTAATGGAACTTCGTGCTAAAGCCCGTCTGGGTGGAGGTCAGAAAAGAATCGATTCTCAGCACGATAAAGGCAAATACACAGCACGCGAACGTATAGCTATCCTCCTTGACGAAGGAAGTTTCGAAGAATTTGACATGTTCGTAGAACACCGCAGTACAAACTTCGGAATGGACAAACAAAAATTTCTGGGAGACGGTGTTGTTACAGGTTGCGGTACTATCGACGGCCGTCTGGTTTATATTTTTGCACAGGATTTCACTGTAATCGGTGGTTCATTGTCAGAAACTATGGCGTTGAAGATATGCAAAGTAATGGATATGGCAATGAAGGTAGGTGCTCCGGTAATCGGAATCAACGACTCGGGTGGCGCACGTATTCAGGAAGGTGTGAACGCTTTGGCGGGTTATGCTGAAATATTCCAACGCAACATCCTTGCATCCGGTGTTATCCCTCAGATTTCAGGTATCTTCGGACCTTGTGCCGGTGGCGCTGTATACTCTCCGGCTCTTACCGACTTTACACTGATGACAGAAGGTACGTCTTATATGTTCCTTACAGGACCTAAAGTGGTAAAAACTGTTACAGGTGAAGACGTTACTCAGGAAGAACTCGGTGGTGCAAGTGTACATACAACAAAATCAGGTGTTGCTCATTTCTCTGTAGCAAACGAAGACGATGGACTTGCTCTTATCCGTCACTTATATAGCTTCCTTCCTCAAAACAATATGGAAGAAGCTCCTCGCAAAGAATGTACCGACCCGATTGCCAGAATGGAAGATTCATTGAATGAAATTATCCCTGACAATCCGAACAAGCCTTACGATATGTTTGAGGTTATCGGAGCGGTAGTAGACAATGGAGAATTCCTTGAAGTACATGGTAATTATGCTAAAAACATCATTATCGGTTTTGCCCGTATGAACGGACAATCGGTAGGTGTGGTAGCAAACCAACCTAAATATCTGGCTGGGGTGCTTGACATCAATGCATCACGCAAAGCTGCTCGTTTCGTGCGTTTCTGCGATGCATTCAATATTCCGTTGGTAACATTAGTAGACGTTCCGGGATTCCTTCCGGGAACAGGACAGGAATACGGCGGCGTAATCACTCACGGAGCAAAACTTCTTTATGCTTACGGTGAAGCTACTGTACCTAAAGTAACTGTGACTCTTCGTAAATCTTACGGTGGTTCTCACATTGTGATGAGCTGTAAACAACTTCGCGGAGACATCAACTATGCATGGCCTACTGCCGAAATCGCAGTAATGGGTGCTGATGGTGCTGCTGAAGTATTGTATGCTAAAGATATCAAAGAGGCTGAAAACCCTGCTGAAGCACTTGCTGCTAAGAAAGCTGAATACAACAAACTATTCTGTAATCCTTTCAATGCTGCACGTTATGGATATATCGACGATGTTATCGAACCGCGTAATACACGTTTCCGTGTGATCCGCGCTTTGGAACAACTGAGAACCAAAAAGCAAGTTAATCCTGCTAAAAAGCATGACAACCTACCTCTGTAATCCTTCAAAATAATATAACAATGAGCGATCAGAATATATCAAAAGAAGTATTGGCGGCGATAGCACTGGCTATATATGATGTACAGCATCAGCATGACATAGAAAGCAATGTGCTTACTATAAAACATGTATCGAAAGATTATTTGCCTTGGGCCGACAAAAGGGAGGCTATGCTTCAAATGCCAGTAAGAAAATAAAATTCGAAAATCATCATGAAACAATTCATATACAGAATCAACGGCCAGGAATATATCGTAGCCGTAAACAAAATGGAAGGCGACCTTGCAGAAGTAGCTGTAAACGGAACTAACTACAAGGTAGAGCTGGTAAACAGCGACGAGGATGTAAATTTCGTTGCCCGTCCTGCTGCTAAGGCAGCACCAGCGCCTGCGGCAGCTGCACCAAAAGCAACAGCTGCTGCCCCAAGTGCTAACAAACCTGCCGGAGGCGGCGCAGGTACAGTGAAATCACCACTACCGGGTATCGTTATCGGAGTTCAGGTAAATGTGGGCGATGAAGTGAAAAAAGGCCAGACAGTAGCTATGCTTGAAGCCATGAAAATGGAAAATGCGATACAAGCACCTATGGATGGCAAAGTAACTGAAATATATGTGAACGCCGGTGACTCAGTGCTTGAAGGCGTAGCCTTATTGGCGATAGGATAAAGAAAAATATCCCCAAATATGTAAAGAACACTGTATAATTTTATCTATACAGTGTTCTTACTTTATTACTTGCCTGTATCCTGTAAAAGTAAGATTTGATCTTTGACATCGATGGCCATATGTTTGAGAAAAACATCTTGTAACAATGCCAATTCTTTTTTATAAATCGTTTTTTTTCTTTGGGCAAAGTACAGCGTATTTTCTATTGGGCTGAAACCTTCCCACACAAGTTGGATATTTCCTTTTTCCAACTGCTTGCGACATAAAAAATCGGGAATAACAGCAAATCCTTCCTTACCAGATATACAACGTATAATCGAACTCATATTGGGAACAATATAGTTTGGCTTAAAATCGGCCCTTTTCTTGAAATTATGCAGCCAGAAATTGCGGAGATGCTCCATATCCCCTGTCGTTCCAAACCAGACCTGCTTATTCAGCCAGTCTTCAGCGGTTTCGGTATTGCCGGTATTTACAACCTCTTTGAATCCGGATACATCATTCTTACTTCCCGCTATCAGTATCAGCCGCTCTTTCGAAAAAGGCGTATACTGAATATTAAACGTTTCGTCTTTTTGCGGTGAAATAACAAAATCGAGTAAGCCCTTATCCAAATCATTCAGCATATCCTGATATACTCCAAACTTTGTAATAAGATTGAAAGGTAACTCGCTGATAAAAGGCTCGAGCACATACTGGAACGTTTCAAAGCACATTCCAATGCTGATACTCGGCCTTACTGAATCTGCATTCCTGTAAAAATGCCCTTCAGCCTCCTCTAGTTTCTTCACGGCATCTACAATCGAATTATAGAGCATATTCCCATACTCGGTCGGCAACATCTTACGTGTCCCTCTATCAAATAATTTATTCCCGACATGTGCTTCCAAAGAATTCAGATGAAGACTGACACCGGGCTGGGATATGTAGAGCTTATTGGCAGCCGAGGTTAATGAACCTGTTTCGTATATTGCTTTAAATGTTCTGAACCATTCCAGATTTACCATAATACTTATTTATTATAATTATGATGCAAATATATAATTTATATTATTTTATTTATCAATAAAAAGGTTATAATTTTGTAGTAGAAAATTAAAAATAAGAAAAGCAATTATGAAAAAGATATTTGTAATAAACGGAGCACCAAAGTTTGCTCATTCGGGAGGAGAGTTCAACAAAACACTCACAGACTGGACAGTAGATTACTTCAAAAATAATAAAGGTTATGAAGTAAAAACTACAGATATCAATGACAGCTATAAACCTGAAGAAGAGGTAGAAAAGTTTGTATGGGCAGACGTCATTATCTACCATACTCCCATCTGGTGGTTCCAGTTGCCGAACGATTTGAAAAAGTATATAGACGAGGTTTTTACCGCAGGTCACCAGAACGGTATCTATTTCAGTGACGGCAGGCGCTCCGCCAACCCTACGCGAAACTATGGTACAGGCGGCCTGTTACAAGGACGTAAATATATGCTGACAACGACATGGAATGCTCCGGTTGAAGCATTTACCCTGGAGGATGAGTTCTTTAAACAACATAGCGTAGATAAAGGAGTTATGTTCGGCTTCCACCGGATGAATGCATTCGTAGGCTTAAAACCTCTTGATAGTTTTCATTTCTATGATGTAATGAAGAATCCGAATATCGAACAATCGGAAAAGAACTACAGGGCACATCTGGATAAGGTATCCAAAGAGCTATAATATATGCTATTAAGAATAATGAAGGCTCAGAATAATCTATCATCTGAGCCTTTATTATTGCTATAATTTCATTTTAGCGGGTAAATACTCTGTACTCCCATGCTTTCAGGGTATTAGGCAATTTGTCGACCTTCTTCCCTGAGAAATAGTCTACATAGTTATCCCTGTTCAAAGCGTCATTGCTCTGATAGGTAACGTTCTTTCCGGACAGGTTTAACATTACCATTATCTCTTTACCTGCCGCCTCACGCGAATAGATTAAGATATCTTTACTTGCAGATGATGTGTAAAATCTTAGCTTACCACCTATCTCTCCTGCACGAAGGGCAGGGTGAGTATGTTTCAGTTCGTTTAGCTTCTTGTAAAAAGCGGTGGTTGCATTGGTTGTCCACGATGGTACCATATCTTTCTCGAAGAAAGAAAGACGCTTCTTCAAACCAACTTCCTGCCCTGTATATATCATTGGCATGCCATTCAGAGTATAAGTGAGCACGGCAAAAGTTTCCACTCCTTTTCCATAACGTTCAAACTCGGTACCATTCCATGAATTCTCATCATGGTTAGTAAGGAAATTCATCTTATACCCGTCCGGACACATAAGGCTATCCAGTTTCTGAACGTATGCCTGAATATCTTCGGCTGTCTTAGTTCCTTTATTCACGTCGGACATCATATGCATCAACTCCCATGAATAATTAGCATCGAAAGCATGCTCCAGTAAGTCATAGTTTTCAGATTCAGCCAGCATAAATACAGGTTTGATACTATCTAGTGCAGGGCGTACATCGTTCCAGAAATCAGTAGGCACTTCATGTGCCATATCACAGCGATAGCCGTCGATATTGAAATCTGTCACCCAATACTTCAACGCATCCGTCATTGCCGCACGCATATCCTTATTATCGTAGTTCAACTCGTAAGTATCTGTCCAGTCATATGGACTTTTTGGATTTCCGGCCTCATCCTTTACATACCAGTCGGGATGGTCAGAGAGCCATACATTATCACAACCTGTATGGTTGGCCACCCAATCCAGTATCACCTTAAATCCGGCTTCGTGCGCTTTATCGACAAGCCGCTTGAAGTCCTCTTTTGTTCCGTACTCAGGATTTATTCCTTTATAGTCCTTTACTGCATAATAGCTGCCCAAAGTTCCTTTACGGTTCTTCTCTGATATCGGATGTATCGGCATAAACCAAAGCACGTCGACGCCCAACTCTTTTAGCCGTGGCAGATGTTGCTCGAATGCTGCAAATGTGCCCTCTTTGGTATATTGTCTTACATTCACTTCGTAAATAACGGCATTGCGCGTCCAATCGGGATGCTGTACAGTACACTTTTCCTGTGGTTCATCAATTGCTGTCTGTGGCTTTTGTTTACATGAATAGCTCATAAGGGCTATTAAAGCGACCACAAATAATAGTTTATTTCTCATAAATTATATTTTAAATGGATATTACTTTATACTCTCCGGTTGTATCTCTGAATTCTTATCCTGTACAAATGCAACAGAGATTGCTGCCAACAACATAGATACGCCTGCTACTACCAGCATAGAAACAGAGCTTCCTCCCACAACATATTTCAATATCAATCCACCTGTTATACCCGCTACAATCTGCGGAATAGTTATAGTTGCATTGAATATTCCCATATATACACCCATTTTACTGGCTGGAAGCGCAGCCGACAGGATGGCATAAGGCATCGCGAGTATAGCCGCCCAGGCAATCCCCACACCGAGCATAGATACCAGCAGCATATATTTATCATCGAAGATATACATCGAAGCCAGCCCTAACGCTCCCATAAGCAGCGCGAACGAATATACTTTCTTCCGTCCCAGCTTATCTGCTATCCGAGCCATAAAAACAGAAAATACAACTGCAAAAACACCATATACCCCACTCAGTACACCATTCCAGTTGCCGGCATCGTTATAAGCCTGAGACAGGGGATCTGTCGTATGCCACACATTTTCGGCTATTCCTCCAATGGAATATACCCACATCAGGAATAAGGCAAACCAGGAGAAGAACTGCACAACTGCCAATTGAAGCATTGTCTTAGGCGTACTTTTAAGAATATCTATAAAAGACCGCTTCAGCTTTTCTTCCTCAGTGATGTTATTGTATTCTTCGTATTCTTTTGGAGGATATTCCTTAACCCTGAAGCTTGTCCATAAAACTGTCAGCAATAGAGCCGTCCCCCCTATATAGAATGACCAGATAACCGATGGTGCTACTTTTTCTCCTATGGCGGGTATATTTTGTATACCAATCCATGTAAGGATAAAAGGTAGGAAAGAGCCAACAACCGCACCTACATTGGTAAGGAAACTTTGGGTGGAATAACCCAGATTCCGCTGCTTGTCGTTTACCATATCACCTACTAAAGAACGGAAAGGCTGCATAGAAACATTAAAAGCACAATCCATGAACAATAACATAAATGCCCCGAAAAATACAGGAGGCATTATAGCTGCAACGAACTCCGAATTAGGCATAAAGAACATAGCTATAGACGAGACTATTGCTCCTCCGAGGATAAACGGAATACGCCGTCCCAACTTTGTCCACGTGCGATCGCTCGACATACCTATAATCGGTTGTACAATCAGCCCGGCTATAGGGGCCGCAAGCCAGAATAAAGGTAGATGATGAGGATCGGCACCCAATGCCGACAATATACGGCTGGTCTGCGAACTCTGTAATGAATATCCTATTTGAATGCCTAAAAATCCGAAACTGAGGTTCCAGATCTGCCAAAAGGTAAGTGTTGGTTTTTGTTTCATGGTATAATTTAGTATGTATTAATCAATCTCCTCCTTCGGCGGGCAGTTCCCGTGTGGTTTGCCTTGCTATTAAAGAGGTCTTTATCAGTCTGTTCTTTCGCGATATATTTTCCGGATTCTCTATTTTCTCCAACATAAGCTGCATCGCTTCCTCCCCTACTTTTTTGGGATGCTGATCCATAGTAGTAAGCATGGGATCGGTATCCTGTGATATATTGGAATTGGAAAAGCCGAAGATTGAAACCTCTTCCGGCACTTTCAACCCAAGCTTTTTTGTAGCCAGTAATATACCCGAGGCTGTATAGTCGTTCATCGCCATAAATGCATCCGGCCTGTCAGGTTCCTGCAAGATCTCCATTGCTCTCTCATAACCGAGCTGCTTGGTATCAGCTATACGCATCAGATTTTCATCTACGGGCAGATGGTATTTGCGCAATGCATCCAGATAGCCATTTCTCCTGTTCTTGGATATTTCGAGATGCAACGGGGCCGAAAAAAAGGCTATACGCTTACAACCTGTCTTTATCATATATTCCACAGCGGTAAATGTTCCCGAATAATCATCTACCACTACCTTATCCGAGTCAATTCCAGTACAAATACGATCAAAAAAGATGACCGGTATATCATTATCTATCAACTCCTGAAAATGGTCGTATTTTGTAGTCATTTTCGACTGCGAAATCAACACGCCACATACACGGGCTTTGATAAGAGTCTGCACATTCCGTATCTCTTTCAGGTAATCTTCCGACGATTGGCATACAATCACATGATAGTCTTTCTCCTCAGCAATAGTCTCCATTCCCGATAATACTCCGGAAAAGAAATGGTTTGCCAATTCAGGAACGATAACTCCTATAATATTGGTATGCTGTGTTCTCAGACTCAAAGCCAACGCATTTGGCTTATATTTATATTTTTTCGCATAGTCCTGTACCAGTTTTCTGGTTTCGAGACTTATATCAGGATTATCTTTTAAAGCCCTCGACACGGTCGAGGGCGATATATTCAAATCTTTAGCAATATCTTTAATTGTTAACGGCCCTTTTTTCATCGTCTCCAAATTTTGAATTTACTTTGTATAAAAGTAATCAAAATTCTAATACCAAGACACTTCGAGGCTGCAATGTTAAAGACCCGTTACTTAAGTTTACAATATTTTCACTTATAACATCCTTTGCCTGACTCTTCGGCAACACTTCTTTATATGGCGAAAGGTCTATCGTTTTTTCACTATCCGATCCTGACAGGAATACAACAACGGACTTATCATTGTATTTACGTTCATAAACATAAACACTATTATTTGTCACAAAATGCTTTAGAGTTCCTTTTGACACAGCTTCATTCCCCTTTCTCCATTGCAATAATTTACGGAGGTAGTCGAAAGCCTCGTTCTGTTGCGGCGTTCTGTTAGCCGAAACGAACAGATCCGTCTTATCATCCTGCCATCCTCCGGGAAAATCGCGACGCAGATACCCGTCTCCTTCTCCTTTATCGGCAGCCATTAATATTTCAGTACCATAATATATTTGCGGGATTCCACGGGTAGTCAACAGGAATGCAAGAGCCTGTTTGTAACGGTTCAGATTCGAAGTTTGTTCTTCGGTCCTGTAAAAACGTGATGTATCATGGTTGTCAAGGAAGATAAGCAATTCCATAGGATCGGCATAAACTATATCCTGAGCCAGATATTCATGTATGCGCGACAGGCCTTGCCCCCAATCTGTAGTTTCCTGATCGAATGCACTGTTCATTATATCTGTAAGAGGAAAATCCATCACCGAACGCAGGTACGAATTCTTCGGATAAGCCAGCTTGCTGTCTTTCTGCCAATAAGCTACTCCTACATTGGTATTAAGCCATGTCTCGCCTACAATATTAAAATCGGGATATTCTTCTGTAACTTCCCTGCACCAGTCCGACATCATGTCATAATCGGCATACGGATGCGTATCCTGGCGAATACCGTCGATACCGGCATATTCTATCCACCAGATACTATTCTGGATAAGATATTTGGCTACATGCGGATTACGTTGGTTCAAATCGGGCATAGTCTCTACAAACCAACCATCCGCGGATCTCTTAAAGTCGTATGCTGATACGTGCGGGTCGAACTGTGTAACCGTCTTATATGAAGTCTGCACATATCCGTCAGGATAATTGAACCAATCTTTAGATGGCCTGTCCTTAAAGAAGAAATGTTCACTGCCACAGTGATTGAAAATCATATCCATCACCACTTTCATCCCTTTAGCATGAACCTTATCCACTAAGTCTGCAAACTCCTGATTAGAACCGAAACGCCGGTCTACTTTATAATAATCCGTTGTTGCATATCCGTGATATGAACCCTCCGGCATATCATTCTCCATCACCGGATTGAACCAGATGGCAGTTACACCGAGATCGTGTATATAATCCACACGGTCGCTTACTCCTTTAAAATCTCCGCCGTGACGGGCATATTGTCCGTTACGGTCTATTTTAGCTTCACGCATCCCTGCAATCACATCATTCGATGTATCTCCGTTTGCAAAACGGTCGGGCATAATCAGATAAAGCACATCCGAAGCATTGAAGCCTTCACGGTCGGCAGAGCCTGATTTCCGTTCTTTTACTTCATATGGAATTATTTTTTTGTCCTTACCCTGCTGTAACACAATATCGAACTTTTCCGGTTGAGATTCAGATAAGTCGAAATATAGGATAAGATAATTAGGACTTTCCAGCTTTACAGTTTCTTTCAGCCTTACCGATTTTGAGGTAATACTTACGTCCGATTTAGCCACACCTTCTCCGTGTATCAATACCTGCAATTCAGGATTTTTCATCCCTGACCACCAAAAAGCAGGATCTACTGTCTTTATATCGATTGCAAAAACCGATAAACTCAGAAAAACAAGTAATAATACTAAATAGATTTTCTTCATGTACTATATAATTTATATTTGATTTACGTCGATTTTGTCGCGCCTGCATTTTTTCAGTTAACAGACAATTGAAACAATATTCTCTCGCAAAAATGCAAAGTCTAACCCCGACATTTAATTCACGTTTATTGACTACATTTAGTTAAAACCTGACATATCTGACAGTTTTTTCATCGTTCTCACCTTCTCGTTTTTGCATCCGTTAACTACATTTAGTTAAAAGGTAACAAAGGTAACACGGAAAGCAATTAATAATTAAGAATGAAAAATTAATAATTAACTTGTCATACCGATCAGAGCGAAATATCCCGTCAGTGAATAGTCGTCAGTAAACAACTTGTATCTCGTGTCTTGTCTACTCGTATCTCATATAACTTTCAACTTACTACTTAAAACTCATTACTTGTTAAAAGGTTACAAAAGTTACAACCTTTCACTCATTTGCTAATATACTAATTTTAACTACGCTTCGTTCCGTTGAACGATGTTTCAAATCTGCTAATTATCTTTTCAAAGAGCTATAAGCTAATAGCTAACGGCTAATAATATAGATAAAGTTATATAAAAAAGTAACACCTGTTCAGTCATCAGTCACCAGTATGATATTATCTAATTTTTCACTCTTCCATTACATCTATTCCCTCCCCGATGAACCTACCATCGATTTAACCCTCCGGTTAAAATCTGTAGCTTCAAGTAATTCTTCCAGGGTAAGATGCATCCTGTACCGCCAATAGTGTTGCGATATAGCGGGGACATTTATGCGCTCATCTTCAGCAACCGGACGTTTCAGTTTATCGTCTATCGACAGCCAGTCCTGAAGTGGCAGGATAGCAAGCATAGCCGGAGAATATAAATGATTACTTACAATCTGTGCGCACAAATCAGATGTACATTCTTCGGGAGCAGCGCCCTGCTTCCACAATACCTGATTGTAATATTGCTGGGTCAGCTGCCTGTCTTCTTTCCACCACAAGCGGAGAGGCGACATATCGTGGGTAGATGTTGTGCAAACACTCAGGTATGGCAGGTGATGCAGGTCGTTGAACAATACCTCCCGTTCTTTTGGCATCCGTTCTATCTCGAGGCTCAATATCTGAAGTTCGTTCATCACCGAAGGCACAGATTCAGGTACCATACCCAAATCTTCACCGCAAACAAGCATCGAAGTCGAAGAAATAAGAGTAGGCAGCTTAGTCATCGCCTGATCGCGCCAATACTGCGAATGGCGGCGATAGAAAAATTCATTATATAACCTGTTGAACGCTTCTTTGGCGCTATCGTCCAAGTCCCTGTACGAATAGTTGTACTGTGCGGTTATACGCGGATGGAACTTGTTTGGTTCGCGTTTGTCTCTTACAAACAGAACTTCGTTACATAAGCTGTATAAACCATCCCGGATAAAACTTGATTTTTCATCCTCCCTGCCGGTAAAATGAGCCTTAATCTTGGCCTGCGTATCGAATTCTTCTTTCAGCTCGAAACGCTGCCATCCGGTAGACTGGAGGTACTTTTCAATTACCTCGGGAACATAGCTGCCGAATATATTACCCAGGAAATTTTCATGAATATAGTGTTTCAGCATCCTGTCCTCATCGAACCAAAGGCCGTAAGAACGGATTTCATCGGCCGTAAGGGGAAGAGCCGGGCTAAAATATCCCAACAATCCCTGAACAGATGACAAAGGTATTTCCCAGATGCGGAAAAATCCCAGAATATGATCGATACGGTAAGCGTCGAAATAGTCTGCCATTTTGCGGAAGCGTTTCAGCCACCAACGGTAACCATCCTTTGCCATTTCTTCCCAATTATATGTAGGAAATCCCCAGTTTTGTCCGAAAAACGAAAAGTCATCAGGTGGCGCCCCCGTCTGTACATCCAGGTTGAACAGATGCGGCTCCATCCATGCTTCCACACTATCGCGGCTGATACCGATAGGGATATCACCCTTGAGAACGACCTCATTCTGGTGTGCGTACTCTTTTACATCTACCAGTTGTTTGTGGAGCAAGTATTGTGTGAAACATGACAATTCGATATGATGTTTTGCTTCTTTGTCTGTTTCGGCCAGTTTAATAAGTTTCTTTTTATCAAAAGCACTGTTTGTCTTCCAGTTTCTGAAATTGGCGGTTTCATATTTATCCCGAAGATAAGAGAAGCAGGCATACGGGAACAACCATTCTTCGTTCTGCTCATAAAAGGCCAGGTAGTCTTTGCTTTTTAATGTATTTGTGCCTGATTGGGTGAAAAGATCTTTTATATAACGCCATTTCAAAGCCAGAACCCTGTCATAATCGACATTCTCCAGAACGTTGAGTTCGCCTGCTTCTCTTTCGTATTTATTATATAGATTCTCATCTTTCAATGGATATGCTTTCAGCCCCAGATAGATGGGATGCAATGCGTAAATGGAGATCGCATTGTAAGGATACGAATCTATCCAGGTGTATGTAATAGTAGTATCATTGATCGGCAATACCTGTATTATTTTCTGTCCGGTCGCCACAGCCCAATCGATCATCTTTCTCAGGTCAGAGAACTCACCTATACCGAAACTGTCGTTCGAACGTAATGAAAATACGGGGATGGATACGCCCGCCGCTTTCCAGTTCAGCCAGCCATAACGGTAGGCGATGGATTCCACCTTAACCAGATCTTCTTTTGCCGGAGAGGAAGGCAATGGTGATAAGACACGGTTGAAACCCTCTTCCCAATGTACAATTTTCTTCGTGCTATTATCATAGATCGCAAGTTTGTATTCCAATGTGGTTTTTATCTGTGGTGCATTGATTGCTACCTGCCAGCTCCCGAATCTTACCTGCGTAAGAGACAGTGCATCTTCAGGTTTCCAATCTCCTAATGCTTTCGAGGCTCCGCAAAGTATCAGTTTCTGATTTTTCTTCACATTCACACAGGTAACATTAATAAGGATAGTCTTCTTATAATATTTGACTTTCGCATTGTCACCATGAGCAAAAAAACTTTCCGAGAAACACGATGTGTAAAGGAATTTCTGTTGAGGTACCCCCCGCCATACATCCTGCACATCGAACTGTTTATCAGTCTCTGTCCTTAACCAGTGCGGGCTTCCCCATTCGTGAGCTACTATGTTGCTTTGGTCTTTTACCAGATATTGGTATTCTATGTCGGTGACATCACCGGCTTCGATCTCCAGCTCCCATATGGATGGAGAAATATTTTTCATTTCCGCGGCTTTATCCTTCTCCCAATTACCCAAAGCAGGCACTGAACCGCAAACATATACAGTCTGTCCCCAATCGGTATGGTAATCTATTTGTAGTTTTAGTCTCATGAATGATGCTTTTTATGGTTTTTAGACTTATGCACTTTGTACATGGCTTTGTCCTAAACAAATCTACATAATAATGAGTTAGAATATATCTGGCTCCTCATTATTTTAGTCGAAATTAACTTGCAAACGATTGCAGGGAGCATGCTAACGAGTTACAAACAGGCGAAATACAAGTTGTTAACTGTTGTCTGTTAACTCTTAACTGAAAATTCTTATCTTTGCATCAGAATTATATATAAGTAAAAGAAAGTATTTAATAATATACTTTTAGTCTATAACAGTCTTTGGTTGTTATACCTACCAAAGTAATAAAAAGGTCTGAGACCTTAACAATGCCGGAATTTAGAAAAATAAACGAAAAAGAAAAAATATCAGCACAGCGGTTTGCCGATCTTATACTCGATATAGGGACATTCCTGCTGGCATCGGGTGCGCATTGCGGACGTCTCAGCAGCAATATAGGAAGGCTGGCCACGACATGGGAGTTCGATATAAATATGAGCCCTACTTTCAATGGCCTCACAGTTACAGTGAAAGACAAGAACGACCCTTCCAATTCCGTCACCTGCTATAAAAACTCTCCTCCACACAATGTACATCTGGCTATACTGACAGCCGTATCGCACATGTCGTGGAAAGTACAGGAGGAGAACCTGCCCATATCTTACGTGGAAAGGGAGTTTACCAGGATAAAAGCCAAGCCTAACTACAAAGATATTGTAGTGGCTGTAGCTGTCGGATTTTCGTGCGGAGGTCTTTGTCTGTTCTCGGCAGGGGACGAAAAAAATGCACTGGTAGCTTTCGTTGCTGCATTTATCGGTTATCTGGTAAGGGTTTTCTTCGCCAAGAAGAAATTCAATCCGATGATATGCATATCTATCGCGGCTTTTATCACAACGTTGATAGCCGGGCTCGGCAGATTATACGGATTCGGAGAGCATCCCGAAGCAGCAATGGCAACCGGAGTTCTATACCTGATACCGGGTGTACCTCTGATAAATTGCGTCATAGACCTGATAGAAGGCTATTTGCCTTCAGCACTGAACCGGGCTTTATTCGGCGGGTTTATTCTGCTTTGTATCGCAGCAGGTATGACCCTGTGTATTACACTGTTGGGAATAGGTAATTTTTAATCAGAAAATTAGCAAATGGAAGAACTGACAATCATAAATATATTCCGCGACTTTATCATTGCTTTTCTCGTCGGATTTTGTTGGGCAATACTGTTCGGCTCGCCTAAACGCCTGTTGTGGGTTGCCGGACTGCTTGGCGGTATGGGGCATGCCCTCCGCTTCATCCTTATACAGCTCGATTTCGGGATGATAACGGCTACATTAGCCGGTTCGGTACTGATAGGGCTGATCGGCATTTTCGCGGCACACAGGGTAGACAGCCCGCCGGTAGTATTTACCATGCCGGCCTGTATTACAATGATTCCGGGTATGTTTGCCTATAAAACGATGCTGGCGGGAATAAAGGTTACCGACCTGCCTACAGTGGAACAAAACCCGCATATACTGATAGAGATGTCGCACAACCTGATGCTTACCATGTCATTACTGTTTACATTGGCGATAGGCATCTGTATAGGAGCGCTGCTTTTTCGCAAGTCGAGTGTGAAGAATATATCGTTTAAAGATGTGATAGGAAAGGGTTAAGAAAGAGCCTTTTCCCGCCTGCTTTTCTGAATGGCTTTCACTATCCAGCGCGATATAAGGAATACAATTATCTGCGTGAAGATAATAAATACCCCTGACGGAACATCCAATACCGCAGACATGAACAGGCCTACAATACACCCGAAGAATCCGATCAGGATGGAAAGAATAATCATCTTTACAAAGTTGGACGTAAACAGGTTGGCTGTCATCTGAGGAACGGTAAGTATCGACATCAGCAACACAATACCTACCAAGCGGATAGAAAGTACGATTGTAATGGCAATCCCCATCATCATGGCATACTTTATCAGGTTGACGGGCAGATTGCGTGTCTTAGCAAAATCGGAATCGAAAGCCGCGAACAGTATCTGACGGCCAAAGAGCAAAAAGACAATAATCAGGACTATGGACAAGATGGCCAGATAAGTGATATCAGGCTTTGTTATCGTGAGTATATTGCCAAAGAGATAATCGGAAAGATTAGGTGCGAAGCCGGGTTTGAGATATATAAAGATAATCCCCACGGCCATTCCCAACGACCAGAAAGAGCCGATTGCCGAATCTTCCCTCACTCCCTGCCTCGACGACAGCCATTCGATACCAAAAGCCGACAAGATGGAAAAGACCATCGCGGCAAATATCGGATTCCACCCGAAATAGAAACCCATACCGATACCTCCGAGCGAAGCATGCGTTATTCCCCCGCTGATAAATACAAGACGGCGTATAACCACATAGGAGCCTATAATACCGCAGGCGATACTGGCAAAGAGGCTACCCAGCAGGGCATTCTGGAAAAAAGTATATGAAAGGAGGTCTATAAATTCCATAACTATAATGATAAAACTACTTAGTTGAATCAGGTTCTATCAGACGAACTGATTGTATATCGTAAAAACGTGAATAACACTCATTCTCCCAATATCCGGGATCATCCGAAAGGTCGGATATATAGTATTCCTCCGGCAACTCGAACCTCTTGGTAAAGACAATGTCATACTCTCCTTTCCCTTTTTGTGCGGCAATATATGCTTCGCGTTCAGTCCAGAAAGATGTCACATAAGTCAGGTTATCATATACCGTTTTATATTGAAAGCCATATATCACCAGCAATGCGACGAAGACAATAACAGCAGTAACCTTTAAATAGTTCGCCCTGAAGTCTATATTGGCCAGCATAATCCCTACCGGTATAAGAAGTAGGACAATGATACCGAACAATGCCCTTTCGGGAAAGATTGGAGAAACTACCATTGCCGCAAGGGCAACAGCCGCCGTAAGGATAAACAAGATAGAACTGTATATTACCTTCTGTTTATCATCTTTCTCTTTGGGAAACTTATTATATACGAATAATAGTACCAGATATACAGCAAATATAATGAGCAGATGATTCCAGATATGGGTCAATATATAATTAATACCCATCAGGAATATGTCTTTATACATTATCTCAGTCTGGCCGAAAGAGGTTGTAACATCCTCAAGACGGACATAATTACCCGGAGCGGCCAGCATAATAAAGCATCCGAGAATTGTCCCTGCAAGCCCTGTTACAGCCCATGTAGGAATTCCTATTTTCTCATATTTATACAGGGCTAATGAAGCTATAATGTAGAAGATAAGCGCTATTGACATATTCTCATTCGTCCATCCGGCAATAATACCAAACAGGAAGAAAAAAACGGCTTTCGCGATATTATTATTGGCCTCCCGCGAACGGTAGCATGCATAATATGAATACAGAAACAAGAGTATAATAAGCGTTCCCCACAGATAATTTGCCGCCCCTGTCTTCCACAGGATAGTAGCAAAGAAAGCGGGCTGGGCAAACCAGATAAGCAGGCTAAATAAGAAGAACAGCACGGGATTCGGTTTATTACCCCTGTTAGCTATCATGTACATCACATAGACGAATGCAACGAATGCAAGCGAGTTTAGTACACACGTCCAGAAAAAGCCTGTCATCAGCATTGTTTCAGCTATAAAATGGACTACGCTGCGTCCGCCCCAGGTCATGTAATGATTGTATTGCGAGGTGAATATATCTGAGAACGATTTTATTCTGGTAGCTTCTTCCCCGTGAACAAAGCTATAATTCCAATCATCGGCATAGAGAGGATACAAGCTATTCAATATATAGATCAGGACAAACATAACAAGCCCGGCCAGAAGCATAAGCGACAGCCTTACTTTATTATCCTTCAATATATAACCGGAAGATTCTTTCATTAAATCATATCAGGTTTGCACTCAGAAACTTGCGAATCTGCTCAGCATCCTCACCCCTTCTTTCTATATATGCCTGTAACTGGTCGTCGAGTATGTTGCCTATATTGAAATACTTGGATTTAGGATGTGAAATAATGATACCGCTCACCGAAGCATTCGGAAGCATCACGCCGTTTTCGGTCAGCTCTACACCTATTTCTTCGGATTGTAACAAGTCCTTATTCAGCAGGAAATTGATCGACTGGTCAGGTATGGACGGATAGCCCACTGCCGGACGGATTCCCTGATATTTAAGTGTAAACATATCATTTACACTTATATTTTCATCGGGTGCGAACGCCCAGTACTTCCGCCTTATTTCGGCATGCAGCCATTCGGTAGTTGCTTCCGCCAGACGGTCTAAAACCGACTTGAGAAGCAATACTTTATATTCATCGCCCTGACGCTCGTATTCGCTCATCAGTTCATTCGCACCTACCCCTGCCGTTACGGTAAATCCTCCTACATAGTCTTTCTTTCCTGAAGACTTAGGTGCAACGAAATCGCATAGAGAGAGGTACTCCTTTTTGTCATTTTTCTTCTGTTGGCGCAGCATCGGGAAACGTATGCCGTCGATATACAGGGATTCATTATCGCTATATGATTCATAAACGCCGAATACAGCATTGATATAACC
This sequence comes from Dysgonomonas gadei ATCC BAA-286, assembly GCF_000213555.1. Lineage (GTDB taxonomy): Bacteria > Bacteroidota > Bacteroidia > Bacteroidales > Dysgonomonadaceae > Dysgonomonas > Dysgonomonas gadei. The sequence goes on along the minus strand of NZ_GL891980.1, from coordinate 301,299 downwards.
GGCCTTGTCATATACCAACTGATCGAGCAATGCCTTGGCATCTTTATACAATTGCATACCCTCGGCAGCTTTTTCCCTTTCGTATTCAGGAAAAGAATTCAGCCATGTAGCCTTGCATGAAGGGCAATCATCTATATTCTGCACGGTGGCATAGCGTGCCGACAAATTCCATGAGTGGAAGAAGAACTTCCAGTCTATATAAGGTACAATAGTCTCAACGGGAATATGTTTCAGCGTCTGACGTCCTTTCACCTGTGGTTCGGGAGTTTTATAATCCCCCCAATTCAGTTTCATGCCCTTATCCAGCACTTCGCACAATGGAAGTAAATCCGCTTTCTTATCACCCGCCGTATCACGCAATGAAGCATATTCGGTGCGTACATCTTTTATATAGTCTTCCTTTGTTTTCGGATTTATCAACTTACCCACAGCCGCAGGCGCTTGAGAAGCATCCTTGACATATACCACCGAACCGTTATTGTATTTCGGGTCTATCTTAATTGCAGTATGCAGCTTAGATGTAGTGGCCCCGCCGATCATCAGCGGAATGGTAAAGCCTGCCTTTTCCATTTCATGCGCAACGATGCTCATTTCTTCCAGAGAAGGGGTTATCAGACCACTCAGACAGAGTATATCGGGCTGTTCTTCTTTTACTTTCTGAATAATCACTTCCGGCGGAGTCATCACCCCGAGGTCGATTACTTCATAGTTGTTACAAGCAAGGATAATAGATACGATGTTCTTACCGATATCGTGCACATCACCTTTCACTGTGGCAATAACCAGTTTCCCGGCTTTATTACTTCCTGCCGAAGATGCCTTTTGTGCTTCCAGAGTCGGTTGCAGGATAGCCACTGCACGTTTCATTGTACGGGCAGTTTTTACAACTTGCGGAAGGAACATCTTACCGGAACCAAAAAGATCGCCTACCTTGTTCATACCATCCATCAGCGGTTTATCAATAATATCTACGGCCTTCGGATATACCTGAAGCGCTTCCGTCAGGTCTTCTTCCAAATAGTCGCTGATACCTTTTATCAGAGAATATTGGATACGTTCATCGAGCGGATAAGAACGCCATTCTTCCACTTTCTGCTCTGTCTGTCCTGTATTTTCATTCTTTATCTTTTCGGCATATTCAATCAGTTCATCCGTTGCCTCTGCCCTACGATTGAAGATAACATCCTCCACAAGATTTCTCAGATCGGTAGGAATATCATCATATACAACAGATTGCCCCGGATTTACGATACCCATATCCATACCCCGCTGAATGGCGTAATAAAGGAATACGGCATGCATAGCCTCACGCACATAATCATTTCCACGGAACGAGAATGAGAGATTACTTACTCCTCCGCTGATTTTGGCATGCGGCAGGTTTTCTTTTATCCATGTTATCGTTTCTAAGAAGTCGACTGCATAGCCGCGATGTTCTTCTATACCGGTGGCGATAGCAAGTATGTTGGGGTCGAAAATAATATCCAATGGATTGAATCCGTCATTGACCAATAGATTATAAGCCCTTTTGCAGATTTCGATTCGGCGGGCAAATGTATCGGCCTGACCTGTTTCGTCGAAAGCCATGACAATGACTGCCGCACCATAAGCCTTAACCAGTCGTGCCTGGCGAAGAAAATCTTCTTCTCCACCTTTTAGCGAAATAGAGTTTACAATCGGCTTACCCTGCACACATTTCAGTCCGGCTTCGAGTACCTCCCATTTCGAAGAGTCTATCATTACAGGAATGCGTGACACATCGGGGTCGGATGCCATCAGATTGAGGAAAGTGGTCATTTCCTTCACTCCATCCAGCAGACCTTCATCCATATTCACATCTAGTACCTGTGCGCCATCTTCCACCTGCTTGTGGGCAATAGTCAACGCTTCTTCGTATTTCTCTTCCTTTATCAGACGGAGGAACTTGCGGGAACCCGCCACATTGAGACGCTCCCCTATATTTATAAAGTTGATCTCCGGCTTTGCTTCCAGTAATTCCAGTCCCGACAGCCACATATATTCAGGCTTCCGGGCAGGTTTATGCGGAGTCGCACCTTGTATGAGATCTACATATTTTGCAATGTGATCGGGGGTTGTACCGCAACATCCACCCAGAATATTTACAAGACCTTCGTCAATATATTCTTTTATCTGGCCTGCCATTATTTCGGGCGTCTCGTCATATTCTCCAAACTGGTTTGGCAGTCCGGCATTCGGATAGGCTGAAATAAAATTAGGAGCTATGCGTCCCAATTCTTTCAGGAATGGCTTCATATCTGATGCTCCGAATGAACAGTTAAGTCCGATAGATAAGAAATCGATATGACTGACCGATGCCACAAATGCGCCGACTGTCTGCCCTGACAATGTCCGTCCCCCCTTATCGGAAAGAGTAACAGAAATCATTATCGGCAGGTCAATATTGCGTTCTTTCCTCACCTCATCGGCTGCAAATAAAGCCGCTTTGGCATTCAATGTATCGAAGATAGTCTCGATAAGCAATAAATCCACGCCTCCGTCTGCAAGTCCTTCAATCTGCTCTTTGTAAGCATAATACAGATCATCGAAAGTCACCGCTCTGAATATCGGATTTTCAACTTTGGGACTCATCGAAGCTGTCTTGTTAGTAGGTCCTATAGAGCCGGCAACAAACCGTGGTTTATCAGGATTGCGCTTCGTATAATCGACGGCGGCTTTCTTTGCCAGTCTGGCCGCTTCTGTATTTATCTCCTTTACCAAATCGGACATATGATAGTCTTCCATGGATATGGAAGTCGCATTAAACGTATTGGTCTCAATGATATCGGCGCCTGCTTCGAGATATTCACGGTGGATAGCTTCTATCACATCGGGACGGGTAAGGCAAAGCAAGTCATTGTTACCTTTCAGTAATGTAGTCGAATCTTTAAACCTGTCTCCGCGGAAATCCTCCTCTGTCAGTTTATAGCGTTGTATCATGGTGCCCATGGCACCGTCGAGGATAAGTATTCTATCCTTCAGTATATCGTGTATTTTACTCATTTTTATCTTCTATTTTCTTTATCCTTATGGTATTGACTCCCATATATAAACCAAACTTTTCAATCCAGAAATGCCCCTCTCCCACATAGGCTTCTTTTAGCGTGAAAGCAGCGAAAGGAGATGCTTCCGAGTTGAAATCAGTGTATACTACTATATCTTGTATTCCTTCTTTTTTCTGCCGTTCTATTTCTACAACCCACTCTTTATACCGCATATCAAACAACTTCATCTCGGAATATGTTTCTTTTGCCGAATAAATAAATGTAACAAGTGCGACTATAACCAGAATATAGTTTATTATTCTCAAAGGCAGGAACGATATATCTATATTAGCATATAATATCATAATAGCAACTATCAGGAAAATAAAGATACCACACCATGCCCGAGACGGAAAGTATGGCGCGCCCGACATAACCACTGTGGCAATAAGTGCTACCCCCAGAAACAGGAAAGACAGAATTAATTTTTTCCTCCGCTCTATTTTATCTTTTGGCCCTTTCCTCAAGTATATCAGCAACACACCTGCATATACAGCCATCGGCAAAAACAAGTATATATATGCCAGTTTGATAACTGTAACGAAACGGTAAAAATAGAAAGACAGACTAACATCTTCAAATCCGTGCACATTCAGTAGTTCAAACTTTCGCCTTATATTATTCCCCGGTGAAACTTGCAATATGATGCATCCGATAATAAATCCAATGATACCGAATATCATCCATTTGGGAACAGCAATCTTTTGATACCTCATTATCAAAACCAATGCAATCAGAAAGACGACAAAGGCTAACGATGTATTTTCGTTGGTCCATCCGGCAATAACACCGAATAACAATAAAAAGACACTTCTGAATGCTGCATTATTCCTTTCCCGAGCATCTAAATAATAAGAGACGAACGGATAGATAAACATCAGGATAATCAACGATCCCCAAAGGTAATTGGCACTACCTGTTATCCAGAATAAATTCTGGGACAAATCGGGTAGTAAAAACCATACCGACACAAGCAATACAATGAAGAATATGATATTTGTCTTGTTATTCTTATTTGCTATAGCATAGATAAACAGTAGCAGGAGTATAAATGCAGCAGCATTGAGTATATCGGCCCATAGAGGATTTATCCAGAGTAGAAACTGAGCTATGAAATGGCCTACACAGCGTCCTCCCCATGTGAAATAATGACAATACTGACTTACAAAGATATCCCAAACAGAAGTAATCTCACTTTCGTCGCAAGCGCTGAATGCATATGCCCAATCGTCCATATATACAGGATACAGCCGATTGAGAAGAAAGCAATATACTCCCAATATAAGTATAATTGAAGCAAAAACAACTTTCAATACTTTCGATGAAGCATCACTGTTTTTTTGCATCGATCTAAATAAATCCATCTTTGATATATTATTGTTTCATCGCCCTGTCCATCGCCCGCTTATCGTCTTTTTCACGCAGACTCTGACGTTTATCATATTGCTTTTTACCTCTGGCAACGGCTATATTTACCTTTGCAAGCCCTCTGTCGTTAAGGAAAACACGGGTAGGAACAATGGTATAGCCGGTTTCTTTTACAAGGCGTTGCATTTTTTTCAATTCTTTCTTATTCAGGAGCAATTTGCGGTCACGACGTGCCGAGTGGTTATTATAAGAACCATAGAAATACTCGGCAATATACATATTGCGAACCCACAATTCGTTTTTCTCGAATATGCAGAAAGTATCCACCAGACTGGCTTTTCCTAAACGTATCGATTTTATTTCTGTTCCGGTAAGTACAATCCCGGCAGTATATGTCTCGATAAACTCATAGTCGAAGCTAGCCCGTTTGTTCTTTATATTTATGTTTGGTTGATTCATACTTTTTGTTCTGATAACACACAACTTTTGTTAACTTACAAAAATAGTAAATATTTATTGATCTGCTTTACTGTGATTACGAATCTTCGTTCGCTCCTACCACAGTTTTTCAGTTATACTATATCCGGACTAAGAATTATAAGCTGATAAGGCAATTTTTTATTTATCTTTACATCCGAAAAGAAGTAAAGAAATGAAAAAGCTTTTATTTTTAATACTTCCCGTAATGATTGCTTTTGCTGCTTGCGGAAGTGACGATGGGATAAGTCCGATTAAAAGATGGACGGGAACAAACGACATAAGTGACTTTCAGGCGTATGTAGGTGCAACCGGAGGAGCAAAACCTATTACATATGCGCTGGACACAATGGGTAGAATCGATAGTGCAAGAAACGCTTTTTATACAAGAAAAATGAACTCTGTATACAATGCCGACCTGTTTAAAGAGATGAGTGTTTATTTCAATGAAGACAAAGTAACATATGTCGATTCGATGGGATATTATAAAATAGTATCAACCTATCATTTCAAAGACGACTCTCTTTTCGTTCTGAAAGGCGGAAATAAAGATCTGTTTATTGCTATGGGAAATATGGATACCTTATACAGGACAAAAGGCTATGCCCGCTATATAAGCCCTAAGACAGGGAATGATACGACCTCATATCATGATTTCCCTCTCACACCGGAGATAGTGGCCCGGCTGGCGGGATTCTCAGGAACAGCTGCTATGACCAATACAGGAGATACCATTGTGTGGCTCAACGCCAAATATATATTTAAATAACAGAATCTGAAGAATATTTTTTAACGGTTTGTATTTTACAAGCCGTTTTTTATTTATCTCAGATTCCGATAAAAATGCGTACCTTTGCAGCAAAATTTAAAGAGTACAAGTATATTATGGGAAATTTAGTAGCTATAGTCGGTCGCCCCAATGTGGGTAAATCAACATTATTCAATCGTTTGACCGAAAGCCGGCAAGCTATTGTAGACGAAACTTCAGGAACAACCCGCGACCGCCAGTACGGAAAAACGGAATGGGGCGGCCAGGAATTCTCTCTGGTAGACACCGGAGGTTGGGTTGTCAATTCGGATGACGTATTCGAAAGCGAGATAAACAAACAAGTATCCATAGCAATAGAGGAAGCAGATGTTATCCTTTTCCTTGTGGATGTAATGAATGGGCTCACCGATCTGGATTCAAGTGTAGGCAATATGCTTCGCCGTTCCAAGAAACCTATCATATTGGTATCCAACAAGGCTGATAACTTTAACCTGCACCACCAATCGGCAGAGTTCTATGCTTTGGGGTTAGGAGATCCGGTAAACATTTCAGCCATCAACGGAGCAGGAACAGGAGACTTGCTGGATTTGATCATCACCAAGTTTACAAAGAAAAGTGAGGAAGAACACCTCGAAGACATTCCGCGTATAGCCATTGTCGGACGTCCGAATGCAGGAAAATCTTCTTTTGTAAATGCTCTGATGGACGAGGAACGGAATATTGTAACCAATATAGCAGGAACTACCCGTGACTCTATATATACCCGGTTCGACCGCTTCAATATGGATTTCTACCTTGTGGATACGGCAGGTATACGCAAGAAGGGAAAGGTTACCGAAGACCTCGAATACTATTCGGTTATCCGCTCCATTAAAGCGATAGAAAACTCAGATGTATGCGTGCTGATGCTCGATGCCACACAAGGTATAGAGAGTCAGGATTTGAATATATTCTCCCTGATTCAAAAAAACCGAAAAGGACTGGTTGTCTGTGTAAACAAATGGGACTTAGTGGAGAATAAGGAACAGATCGTTATCAAAACGTTCGAGCATGCTATACGCGAACGCCTGGCTCCTTTTACCGACTTCCCTATAATTTTTGCTTCGGCCGTAACTAAGCAAAGGGTGCTAAAAGTGCTGGAAACTGCTAAAGAAGTATTTGTCCGCAGAAAGACAAAGATACCTACTCACAAACTGAACGAGGTATTACTTCCTATCATCGAGCACACTCCACCGCCATCGAACAAGGGAAAATACATTAAAATAAAATATATCACGCAGTTACCTAACACACAGGTTCCCACGTTTGTATTCTTCTGCAATCTGCCACAATGGATCAAAGACCCTTACAAACGATTCCTGGAGAACCGGATACGGGACAACTGGGACCTGTCGGGTACACCCATCAATATTATTATCAGAGAGAAATAGAACCATATATTAAGCACAAAAAAAGGACAACCCATCAGGTTGTCCTTTTTTAATATTATGATTTTCTATCAATATGCCCATTTCAGATATAATGCACCCCATGTGAATCCGGCACCGAATGCTGCAAGGATGATATTATCTCCTTTTTTCAGTTTCGATTCCCATTCATACAGGCACACAGGAATAGTACCCGAACTAGTGTTGCCATATTTCTGTATATTCACCATCACCTTATCGGCAGACAATCCCATACGGTTACCTACAGCTTCAATGATACGGATATTCGCCTGATGAGGAACAAGCCATGCCACGTCCTCTTTCGACAAATTATTGCGTTCCATTATTTCTACGGAAGCGTCTGCCATCCGTGATACTGCATGCTTGAATACAACCTGACCTTCCTGATATACATAGTGCATATCATTATCCACAGTTTCGTGTGAAGCGGGATAAACCGAACCTCCACCACGCATATGCAGATGTGGTATCCCCACACCATCGATATGTAACGAGGAATCCATTATACCGACTTCTTCAGTAGTAGGTTCCAACATCACAGCTCCTGCGGCATCACCAAACAGAGGACAGGTAGTGCGGTCTTTGTAGTTGGTTATTGCGGTCATTTTATCTCCGGCAACCACCACCACTTTTTTGTATTGTCCTGAGCGAATGAAATTAGATCCGATTTCCAGTGCATAGATAAAACCTGAACATGCAGCCTGTATATCAAAACCTAAAGCATTTTTTATACCACAAGCTTCGGCTGTCATTGCTGCTGTAGACGGAAATATAAAGTCGGGAGTAGTGGTGGCAAAAATTACAACCTCAACTTCCTCCGGCTTCGTATTTGTTTTTTCCAACAACTCCTTTACTGCTTCGGCTCCCATAACAGAAGTGCCGAGACCTTTGCCTAATACATGACGTTCTTTGATACCTACACGCGACATAATCCATTCGTCGGTAGTATCAACTATTTTCGCTAATTCTTCATTGGTCAGAATATCCTTGGGGATATATGCGCCAATACCGGTAATTGCGGCTCGAATCATTATTATTTTCTGGTTTTGTGAGTACTTAATAAAAAAAATGCCCTATGCAGGGCCTGGAGTTTTAGTAAAATATAAATTAAACTGCAGCTCCTTTTTCTATAGCTAATTTGCCTCTGTAGTATCCGCACTCAGGACAAACTGTGTGGAATACATGCCAAGAACCACAATTAGAACATACAGCCAATGTAGGTGCAACTGCTTTGTCGTGAGTTCTTCTTTTAGCCGTTCTTGATTTCGACTGTTTTCGCTTCGGATGTGCCATTTTCTTGTTTTATTTAGTTATTTTTATTTATCTGAATTAGAAAAATCAATTTTCTATTATAGTATTCAATCTTCGTCTACAGGGACATCTTTAAGGCCATCCCAACGGGAATCGGTAAATGATGAATCATCTTCATCCAGTGATATATCATCATCTGAATCGTCGTCCGGATCATCATCTGCACTCTTAGCCCTATGTTTATTTAACTTAGAAGACATCGCTTTATTGCATGTGCCCGGAGGGTGTACCTTTTTGGCAGGCAGGCTCAATACAATAAACTCATATAAGAACCATGCAATATTAATCTCGCCGTCTTCTTCCGGTATAATGACTATTTCGTCACTCTCTTCCGAGTATTCTTTTCCGAATTTAACGATCAGCTTGTTCTTTGTATCAACATCCATCGGTATATCATCCAGACATCTGTCACATGGAACATGGACTGTTCCGGTTATATCAAAATTCAGTTCGAAAGTAACGGATGTCTTCTTCAAAGATACCACAACTTTCAAATCTCCCTTTTTAACGTCGGCTGTACCGTCGTCAATCAGAGCGAAAAAGCTTTTATCCAAGTCGTACCTGAACTCATGCTTTCCTTCCGACAAACCTCTGAGAGGTATATTATATAAGCTAAACTTTCCCACGTCTGTATATATAACTCAAAAAAGAACGGCGCAAAGGTACAAAGTTTTTTTTGAATTAAAGAATAAATAATTCAAGTTTTCAGAAATTGGCTTTATCAGGCTTTTCTTCCCTTTATTTTGTATTTCGAAAAGAGTAAAACCGTAATAAATTGTAAATATGAAATTCATTTATCTATACAGGAAAAGCTGCCAGCTTATACCTGAGCGCTCTTTGAAAGATTGATACGAGAATTTAAAGTTTAAAAATTGAAAATATGTAACAGTCTTTTCAGTCTTTTTATTTCCCTTCTTGGGACAAGGGAGCTTGTTCAATCTTTCAAAGAACACATAGCTTTCAGCTATATGCATAGATAAAGTTCTCTTGGAAATATCCGATGAATACCTGTTATATTTTAAATGGACGGTGAAAATGTGAAAATATATTGATAAATAAATTCGTTTGCATAAAAATATAGTGTTAAATTGACGCTTTGAATGAACAATTTATATCCCTTGTTCCTTTTAATTAATACACCATTTATGTTTCATCTTTTAAAGTGAAGGCCGCTATGAGATTACAAGGAACTTTAAGAGTTGGGGATATTTTATACAGAGTAGACCCCAAAAGATTGTCAGTAAAGGTATTCCGGATAAGTAATGCTGATGAGAAGCAGCAGATACCGACCACTCATGAAAACTTCGTGATGGAGAAGAAAGAGTCGAGATCATTTCCGATACCTGTTGAGAAGTTCCCGTTTGAGTTTAAAGGCTTATTGTATTTTTTGACAGAAGATGATGCGAATCATTACATCAAGACTCAGATAGGAATGTGAAGCCTCCTAAAAAAACAAAAGGCCGTGAAATCATTTGTTTTTTACGGCCTTTTTATTTTGAGATATACTATTACTCTATTACTGTACTTTAACAACCTTTCCCGAGCCTGAGATGGCCTGGTCTACCTGTGCATTACCTTTGTATTGTACATTGCCGCTGCCCGATACTCTTACAGTCAGCAACTTTTCGGCATATACGGAGAAATTACCGCTACCTGATACGGAACATGTAACCGTGTCGGCTTGCATATCCATCGTATTTGTTTTGCCGCTACCTGATATACTGCTTTCTATCCGGTTTGCTTTACCGGTCATTGTAATATCTCCTGAGCCGGAAACTTTTGTAGTCACGCTTTGTGCTACGATGCTGTCACCAAGGATATTCGCACTACCCGAAACAGACAACACCAAGTCGGTAGTTTCCAGTTTACCTTTGATGTGGAGCTTGATAGAACCGCTGGCGCTCACCCGGGCCAGAGCTGACGAATTGGTATAAATATTATATTTGGTAGGGCTCACATTTTCCTTATTTCTGATAGAAAGAATGCCATCATTGGATTCTACAATCAGCAGAGGAAAAATATTTTCATCTGTTTCTATCCTTAGATATGGTGCGGCATCTGGTTTTTGCTCATAAACAATGCTTGAGCCTCCGCTAAATTCTATCTCCTTGTAATCTGAGATATTGACTTCATTCTCTGTTATGTTTCCGTTTCCTCTCACCGAATTGAATGAACAGGACTGGGCGCTTAAAACTAATAGCGTAATACCGATTGTGTACAATAGTGTTTTCATCTTAATATTCTTTTTTGAAATGATTATTTATAGGTATGACGCATCCCTTTCTAATTTGGTTACATCAAAATGGAAAAAATATCAGAAAATTTTATTTTTAATAAAAAATATAATCAATAACAGCCATCCTGCAATCAGGAATAATCCTCCCAGAGGCGTTACCGGGCCTAAGAAACGCAGGTTTATACCCCAATGTCCGGCAAAGGATAAAAAGTAAATGCTGAATGAAAAAAGTAGGACTCCTGTAATAATACAGATAGCAGCCCATTTCTCCAGTGGCGATGTAAACGACAAGGTTAGGCCTATAACCAGTAATACGATGGCATGGTACATCTGATAACGTACTCCGGTTTCGAAACTGATAAGTTTTTCCGGTGTGAGTATGTCTTTAAATGCATGTGCGCCGAATGCTCCCAGTATTACCGAGAGCATACCGTATATAGCAGCGATAATTAATACCGTTTGTTTCATTTTCTATCGGCAATAGGTATATATTCTTTTATGTCGGCGGCATTCTTGTATGCTGGGCGGATAATGCGCTTTTGCTTGAAGTTGAGTTCTTCGATCCGGTGGGCACACCAGCCCACGATACGCGCCATCGCAAACAATGGAGTGTATATTTCCTGAGGCAGGCCTATCATATCGTATACGAAGCCCGAATAGAAGTCCACATTGGCACATACCTGCTTGTTGACATTCTTTCCTTTCTTCTCCATAAAGTTGAGGATAGCTCTTTCTTCAAGTAATTTGTAGAAATTATATTCTTCTTCCCGTCCTTTCTCTATAGCAAGGTCGCGTGCCATTTCTTTGAGCAGCATGGTTCGCGGGTCGGATATTGTATATATGGCATGTCCTATGCCATAAATAAGGCCTGTTTTGTCATAAGCTTCTTTGTTCAATATTTTTAGCAGATAGGAGTCTACTTCTTCAACGCTTGTCCAGTCTTTCACATTGGCCTTAATGTTTTTCATCATATCGATGACTTTCAGGTTTGCGCCTCCATGCAGAGGTCCTTTCAGTGAACCTATACCCGCAGCGATGGCAGAATAGGTATCCGTGCCTGTCGAACTGGTGACACGTACCGTAAAGGTGGAGTTATTACCTCCCCCGTGATCGGCATGTACCATAAGCGCGAGATCGAGGATTTTCACATCCAACTGTGTATAGTGGTGTCCTTTCATCATATACAGGAAGTTTTCGGCAAGTGATAGGTTCGCTTGCGGATGTCTGATATGGAGAGACTTGCCGTTGCTGTGCCTTAATGCATTGTGTGCATAGGCGATAATGGTAGGGAAAGTGGCAACAAGGTTCAGCGATTGGCGTATCAGGTTTTCGGGGGTGGTTTCATCCGGTTTGTCGTCGAATGTATATAATTCGAGTACACAACGGGAAAGATAATTCATAATGTCACTTCCTACGAGGTCGAGTATATGCATTACAATCTTCGGTTTCAGATCCATAATGCAGCTCATCAGTTCCGAGAATTCTTTCAATTCTTCCTTTTTAGGCATATTTCCCGAAAGGATAAGATAGACTACCTCTTCAAATCCCAGCCTGTTTTCTTTTTGGGCACCCCTGACTATGTCTTCGAGGCTGATTCCCCTGTATATAAGTTTGCCGGGGATCGGTGTCAGCTTGCCATCCTCACTGCGCTCATATCCCACAACGTCGCCCACTTTGGTAAGTCCTACAACTACCCCGGTATGGTCTTCGTTTCGAAGGCCACGTTTTACATTCATTTTCTGGAACAGTTCGGGGTCGAAGTTACTAGTTACCCCCACTGTTGCCGATATCTTATCCACTATTTCCTTATCCAGTAATCTCTCCATAGTATATTTTGTTATATGGTTTATATTTTGAGTTTAAATTATGGCTTAAAATAATAAGTCACAATTTCGTTCCACTTCATTAATTGTCGCACCCAGACCCTCATAAAACTTTATCGCAGGATGGTTCCATTCCGAAACCTGCCAGCGCAGGCCATTACAGCATTCTTCTTTAGCATAAGCGATCACTTCATTGATAAGGAGTGTACCTATGCCCTTTCCTCTGTATGCCTGCCTGATATATAAGTCATCCATGTACAGGGATTTACCTGTCCATGTATAATAAGCGAAGAAGTAAGTCGCATACCCGATAATGGAGCCATCCTTATCCCTGGCTACAAAGCCGTGAAAATAATTCTTTTCTTTTAGCATTTGTCCGACCGAATTAGTCATCTTTTCAGGTAATTTTTCAAAGGTGGCAAATTCCAGAAAGAGGGAGACCAACTCTTCAAAATCGGATTCCATTATGGGTTGTATATCTATATTCATTTAATCTGCTGATTGCAAAAGTTATCGGTGCTTTCATCTTCCTGCCAATTGTATTCTATCCTGAAAGCTATCTTCCGGGCTTCTTCTGTCCCCAGCGTGTCGCGAATAAAGCCTAAAGCCATATCCATTCCGGCACTGACGCCCGATGAGGTATAATACTTGCCGTCTTTTACCCAGCGTGCCTGCTTTATCCAGTTTACTTTGGATGAGGCACTTTCCACCCAGCCGAAAGCGCGTTTGTTTGATGTCGCGCTTCTGCCGTCCAGTAAACCGGTTTTAGCTAATAATGCACTACCCGTGCAAACAGTAAGAGTATATTGACTGCTGCCGGCTAACGTACTTATCTTCTCTATAAAGACCGGATTGTCTATTTCCTTTCGTGTGCCCGTTCCTCCGGGAATAAGCAGTATATCTGTTTCCTCCGGCGTTAATGATTCTATCGGATCGGTTTTTATTTCAATATTGTCCGTGTTGCGGATAAGGCCTCCGGTTTCAGAATAATATCTGATTGTACTACCTTCAACCTTACCGAATATTTCCACAGGCCCGAATACATCGAGTGTTTCAAAACCGGGAAAAAGAAGTATATTGAAAACCATGCAGACTCCGGTTATTATTGTTTCATATAATTCAGGGCACTGCCTGCCTTAAACCATTCTATCTGCGTATCGTTGTAGGTATGGGCTACCTCGAACGATTCTTTTTCACCGTTTTTATGGGTGAGTTCGACGGTAAGGCTCTTTCCCGGTCTGAAATCGGTTAGCCCTCGTATGCTTATTTTATCATCTTCGCGTACCTTGTCATAATCATTCTTATCGATAAAGGTAAGGGCAAGCATACCTTGTTTTTTGAGATTGGTTTCATGTATGCGGGCAAAAGACTTTACAAGTATAGCCTTCACATTCAGGAACCGGGGTTCCATTGCTGCGTGTTCACGGGATGAGCCTTCCCCGTAGTTTTCTTCAGCCACTACGACAGATCCAAGCTCTTCCGCTTTGAATTTCCGGGCAAGTTTAGGAACTGCGATATATTCACCGGTTTCCACATCCAGAACAGTGTTTGTTTTGTCATTGAATGCATTGACAGCTCCTATCAGCATATTGTCGGATATATTATCCAGATGTCCGCGGAAACGTAGCCACGGGCCGGCCATCGAAATGTGGTCGGTAGTACATTTGCCTTTTGCTTTTATTAATAGCGGCTGGGCGGTTATATCTTTTCCGTCCCAAGCAGGGAACGGTTTCAGCTCTTGCAGGCGTTGCGAATCGGGGGCTATTTTTACTTCAATTTTTGAACCGTCCGCTGCCGGAGCGATAAACCCGTCATCATCTTTCTTGTATCCGTTTGGCGGTAGTTCATATCCCTGAGGTTCCTGTAGTTTTACATGTTCCCCGTTTTCATTTACCAGTGTATCCGTCATCGGATTGAAGCATAGATCTCCGGCAATGCTGAGTGCCGCCACAATTTCCGGTGATGTAACAAAGGCATGGGTATTCGGATTACCGTCGTTCCGTTTGGCAAAATTACGGTTAAACGATGTTACGATTGAATTGGGACGCTCTGGGTTGTCCGACTCCCTTTTCCATTGTCCGATACACGGGCCGCAGGCGTTTGCCATAATAGTTGCCCCCGCTTCTTCAAAGACCGGTAATATACCATCCCTTTCGGCGGTATAGCGTACCTGTTCCGAGCCGGGATTGATTATAAATTGAGCTTTTACTTTTATATTTTTCTTTTTGGCATCAGCGACGATCGATGCCGCACGCGACATGTCTTCATATGAAGAGTTTGTACATGAGCCGATTAGGCCCACTTCCATCTTTTGCGGATAACCGTTTTCTTTTACCGCTTTGGCAAACTGAGAAATAGGATGTGCCGCATCGGGTGTAAAAGGTCCGTTTACATATGGTTCGAGTGTGGATAAATCTATTTCAATTATCTGGTCAAAATATTTTTGCGGATTACTTGCTATCTCCGCATCAGGTTGCAGATGTTCCATTATCTTATCAGCCAGTTCTGCCACGTCACTGCGGAAGGTAGCTTTAAGATATTCGGACGATTTTTTGTCATAGGGGAAAATGGATGTTGTTGCACCTACTTCCGCACCCATATTGCAAATAGTACCTTTACCAGTGGCTGATAATGAAGCGGTGCCTTCACCGAAATATTCGATAATGGCGTTTGTCCCACCTTTCACGGTGAGTATACCTGCCAGTTTCAGTATGACGTCTTTGGGAGAAGCCCAACCCGACAATTTTCCGGTCAGTTTTACCCCGATGATTTTCGGCATTTTCAGTTCCCAGGGCATTCCCGCCATTACATCTACCGCATCGGCTCCTCCTACGCCTATGGCTACCATACCCAGTCCTCCGGCGTTTGGAGTATGCGAGTCTGTCCCGATCATCATCCCGCCGGGGAAAGCATAGTTTTCGAGTACCACCTGATGGATGATACCTGCGCCGGGTTTCCAGAAACCGATTCCGAATTTATCGGATACGTTGCTCAGAAAGTCAAAGACCTCTTTGTTTGTAACTTCGGCAGTGTTCAGGTCTTCCTTTGCCGATTTATATGCCTGTATCAGGTGGTCGCAGTGTACTGTCGATGGTACAGCTACTTTTGTGCGTCCCGAATTCATCAATTGCAACAGGGCCATTTGTGCAGTAGCATCCTGCATGGCAACCCTGTCCGGTGAAAAGTTCACATAATCTGTTGCGCGTACAAAATCCTTAATGGATTCATCTTTAGATAGATGTGCGTATAGGATTTTTTCGGACAGTGTCAAAGGGCGTTTCAGTTTGTTTTTAGCCTCTTCAACCTTTGATGGGTAGGATTCGTAGAATCTGCGAATCATATCTATATCAAAAGTGCTACTTTTCATTATAATTGAAGTTTTTAGTTAATTTCTAATTTCCCTGAACTAACAAAAATAATAAAAATATTCTATGAAATGACGTCTTTTATATTACATTCCTATTTCGGCTAATTCTAAAACCCGACAAATCTGATGTTTGTCTTTCTGTTTTTAATCGATTGTTGTTTGGTGATAATTTTGTGTTTTAGGGCTTTATGTGTGGATATTTGCAACTTTTTGTTTTAAAAAGTAAGACATATTGAAATTTGATAATCCGCTGGTGTGAGAGATTCTATTTATCATTGATAGAAAAATAAGATAGGAACTTCACTTATTCTTCCCTTTATTAGTTCGGTCTGGAATATCTCTTTACCTTCTGGAGTTGCTAAGCTGAGTAGTAATATTCCCTTTGCCGGGTGACAACAGCCTGTATTCATTATTAATGCCAATCAGTAGTTCAAGTAACTATTGTAGTATAAAATTGTTCTATTATTTTCTGCTTCACTTTGTTGCGCTTAAACGTTCATTTTGGCATTGCCCAAAACGAACCAAAAGGCTAGCGCTTCTGTTGAGTCGCCTACGCTCCTCGATTTTCAATTCCTCGGCGACCCAAAACCGTTTTGCCGTCTGAATCAAACACACGGGCTATCGCCCCGTTTGATTCTACGCCGCCTGCAACGGATTGGGTACCCCGCCTGCGTCACTAATGCGCAAGGGCTGACGCACGCGGAGCTAAAGCCTGAAAAGACACAGTCTTGTCGCCGCATCGCGATAACGGCCTCGTCCCTCAGGCGCGTTAGAAAAAATAGAACATTAAATCTCAACTACTGATTCGCATTATTTAGAGAAAGAATAAATGAAGGGAGAGAACTTAGTAGTCTTGTCTTTCCGTAGACAGATATCGGAATAAAAGTTAAGGATGAATTTTAAACAAGAGGTGGGCGCTTAATACGTAAAAAAAGTACACGAATATGTAATTTAATCTTATGTGACAAGGGTAAATATATTTAATAATAATATCTATATTTGTCTAATGCCCATTCGATTTTTAATCCGGAATATCCAGATTGGATTCTAAATCCAAAAATGGAAGTAGTTACTTAACAATCTACCAAAAAATTATAGTCAGATGCCCAATGACGAAGGTTCATATATTTAGAAGCTGACAATATAACTCAAACAGCTTCTTAGATTAATATCTATTATTTACGGCCCATATTGATATTCGAATATTAACTTAACCTAATTTTCAGCCCAATGAGAAACTACTATTCTTCTATCCGAAATCAAATTACGAATAAGCGTAATATCTTCTTGTGTTTTTCTTTTATTTCACTGTTTTTCTTCATTTCCTGTAGCGAAGATCCGGATATAAATCCGTATTCGCTTGGTGATGTGACCAGTCAGGTCGTCGAACTTGGCAACCCTCTAAAGACCAGGTATGCGGACGGTACCCAGCGCGTCTATGCCCGTAATGTATGGGATATGTATGCTTATCATGGCAAGATATATTTCGGCGGAGGAAACTCGTCCAACAATCCTCCCGCATCCAATGCGGGAAGAGCCGACCTGTGGACCTTCGATCCGGTATCGCAGAAATTTGCCGTGGAATATACTGTCGACGAAGAACAGATACACCTGATTCGTGAGTTCGATAACGAACTTTATCTCCCTGGACATGATTCGCGGGAGAGTTGGAGTTTGGGTAATTTTTACCGGCTGGAGTCCGGAGCCTGGAAAAAATACCGAACGATTCCCAATGGTGTACATGTATATGATATTTACAAGTATGGTAACAGACTTTATGCAGCCATCGGGCCGAATGGTAATTCCGCCATACAGGTCTCGTCAGATAACGGGCTAACATGGAACAATTCCGGCAAGACTATAATCGGTTCGCGGATTTATACATTGGTACCCCTGGCAGGTGCCCTGTATTCGAATTTCAACTGGATTTACTGTCCCGGGGAAATGAGTGATTTCGTTTTTTTACCACAGAAGGATCGCCCGCTTTTCACGGCGGGCATCAATGTCGGCGGGGAAACCCGTATGGAACGTGCCGTAGTATTTAACGGGCGCACTGTTTATATCATAGGTCATACATATAACGATCATCAATACAAGCCGGTGGCACTTATGTGCGCACGCGGTCACAGCGATATATCCCGTTTGTCTTTGCCGGAGGAGGCATTACCGAGGGATATACTGATTAAAGGTGAATGGTTGTTGGTACTGGCATCCATCCGGACGGGCGATGAAGTTTACAAAAATATCGTACTGGCAACACGGAATATCGACACCGATCCTGTGGAATGGACTACTCTATTTCATTTTACAGCTCCTGCCTTTGCCCGCTCATTTGAATACCTGAACGGAAAATTTTATTTTGGGTTGGGCTGCGATGCTGAGGAGCTTACGGCTACTACATGGCTTTCTCCGGTTACCGGTAATATTTTAAGTGTTGAATATATAGATTTATAACATTTCTATTGAGACAGGGGATTGAACCGGATCTATTTCCCCTGTCCTTTTGTATTCTTAACCTGGTACAGTTATCAGACAATAAATCTTGTTTGCAAAAACAGAAAACCAGAGCTTCCCTGCGACAGGAATTAAGAAGCTGTTTGAGTTATAACGAAGTAATTAGACTATTATAAGCGTAGTGTTTCGGTGTAGCCAACAGAAGGAGGCCGCCGCAGCGCGATCTGCCCCTTACCTCTAAAATGTTAAAATTTTGTATGGATAGAAATTCCGTTTATCTATAAAGAAACTGATTAGCAAATTAGCAAATTTGTAAATAGCGCAAAGCGATATACCCGGAATTCATTTGCTAATATGCTAATATTCAAATTAAAAAATTTATTATGGCAAAGTACAGTACGGAATTGACAGAAAAGATTGTAAGCCTGCTTGAAGACGAATTTTTCACCGTGTCGCAGGTATGTAAGGCAACAGGCATCAGCCGTGAGACATATTATTGCTGGATGAATACCAAAGGCGATTTCCGCAGCGAAGTGGAACAGGCGGTAGCGCGCCGCGAAGCCGAACTGATGACGATGATGCATGCTTCGCTGAAAAAGAAACTTGAAGGCTATTACACCACGGTAGAAAAAGACATCTATGTCCCCGATGGGCATACAGGCGAACTTGTTTTCAAGCAAAAGACAGTTACGAAGAAGGAATGCCCGCCCGACCTTCGCACAATAAAGATGCTGCTTGACAGACAGGATAAGAATAGCCCCTCCCGGCCTCCCCGGGGGGATGAGAAAGCCGCTAAAAAATGCACAATGAAGGATGAAGCCGGAACTCTGGAAAAAATAGAAAAAGCAGATAATAGTATAGATCAAAAACCGGCGGAAGAAATATTGGAAACCTGCGCGGAGGCCATCACAGAGTTCCCCCCGAAAAACGGACATATAAAAAAGGATATGCAAGTACTTACATCTTCACAGAAAAGAAAGGCCGAACACAAAAAGAAGAAAAATATGACAACCGAAAAAATTAAGAAAACTGTCAGATGTGTCAGGTTTTAACAAAAACAGATAAGTCATGCGAATCAGTAGTTAAAGCAATTATTGTAGAATAAAATTGTTCTATTTTATCTAACGTGCCGTCCGGCTTGTTTTTCATTTTGCCTTGATGCAAAACGAAACAAAAAATCAAGGCTGCATCCCTCCGGTGACCCAACATCGCAGCTCCGGTGGGGCAAAATAATACGGAGTCATCTTTAGCCGGATTATCAGTCGTGTATAGCAGCCATCCTATTTTGCCCTACACCTCCGCTTTACGGATTGGGTACCCCGCCTGCGGGATGAGGTCGGAATCGCGATGCGGCGACAGAACAGAGTCTTTCATGCTTTAGCCCTACGTGCGTCAGCCCTCGCGCATTAGTGACGCAGGCGGGGTACCCAATCCGTTGCAGGCGGCGTAGAATCAAACGGGGCGATAGCCCGTTTGTTTGATTCAGCCATCAAAACGGTTTTGGGTCGCCGAGGAGCGGAGCGCTAGCCTTTTGGTTCGTTTTGGGCAATGCCAAAATGAACATTTAAGCGGAACAAAGTGAAGCTGAAAAGAATTGAACGTTTCTATCCTACAATAATTGCTTTAACTACTGATTGGTATAGTCATATAATTCAAACAGCTTCTTAAACCTTCCTTCTATAAAATTGTCAAAGAATCTGAACAGAGAATGTATTTATAGAGTATTTTCTTACTTTTGTATTTTTAAAAAGTAAATATTGCATGAGAAACGGCTTAATTATATTATTCTTATTATTCACAACTTTAACAATATATTCACAACCATCTTCCGAAAAATTAATAAGGCAGGGTGTGGCATTGCATGATAAAGGGCGTTATAAAGAGGCAATTGCCTGTTATGAAGAAGCACTGAAAGTGAACCCAACATCAATGTCGGCTGTTTATGAAATGTCATTATCATACTTACAACTTAAAGATTATGATAAAGCCATTCGCAACAGTACAAAAGTGATTACGGCTAATTTTCAACCTTTATTGATGGATGCATATATTGTAAAAGGTACGGCACTGGCAAATCAGGATAAAATGGGGGATGCTCTTAAAATCCTTAATGAAGCATTAGAGAAATGCGGCGATGAATATTTACTGCATTTCAATCTGGGTTTGTGCTACTTCAATAATAAAGATAATCGTATGGCTGTTCAGCATCTGCGGAAAGCGATTGAAATAGATGCCACTCATTCCAGTGCATTTTTGCTTTATGCCTATGCTTTAAATGATTTGGGGCGCTGGGTACAAAGTTTTTATGCATTCCATTTCTTCTTGTTGCTGGAGCCTAATACAGAACGTTCGAAAGATGCATTCGGAGAGATGTTTGATATAGTTTCGGCAAAAATTGATCCGGGTTCGGAAAAATTATCACCCGAGGATGGCGTAGATAGGCGTTATCTTTATGATTTGATACAAAAGCAAAAGACAGGGGCCACAGATGATATTTCACAATACACATTTTTTGTAGAATCGTCTAAATTGATATTTTTCACATTGGCCCAGATGCAAAATGATTCTCAGAATGGTCTGTTATGGTATTTTTTTGTGCCTACCTATGAGGAGATTCTGGGCTCGGGACATTTCGATACCTATTGCCGCTATGTGAGTGTCGCTTATTTTCCCGAATCACTTAAATGGTGGGAGAATAATAAGACGCATGTTGATAACTTTATCGAGTGGTTCGAAAACGGGCAGGGCGGAATGGAAGAAGACGCCTATTTTGGAGATGATTCCGATCTGGAGGATAGCGGTCAATAAATAAGGATTTTGAAATAAATGTTACAGGATACAGAGAATAACTTACTAGAAAGGCTGCATGACCCCAAAACCCAGCAGGTTGCCTTTTCTGAACTTGTAAAAGAGTTTAGCGAGGTGCTTTATTGGCAGATCCGTAAAATAGTACTTAGTCATGACGATGCTAATGATGTCCTTCAGAATACCCTTATCAAAGTCTGGACCAGCATCGAGAATTTCAGAGGGGATTCCAAACTGTCGACATGGCTCTATCGCATAGCGATAAACGAAGCAATTACATTTTTGAATAAACAACGAGCACAAAATAATATATCGATGGACGATGCAGATACATTTCTTATCTCACGTCTCGAAGGTGATGAATATTTTGATGGAGACGAAGCGCAACTTAAATTGCAGAAAGCGATATTGACACTTCCTGAAAAACAACGTATCGTTTTTAACATGAAGTATTTCGATGAAATGAAGTATGAAGATATGTCGGATATACTGGAAACCTCGGTTGGTGCCCTGAAAGCATCATATCACCATGCAGTGAAAAAAATTGAAGATTTTTTATCTACTGACGATTAAACCTTTTTATCTATTTACAGTCTATAGTATAGATGGAGTTATTAAAGAATAGTAGTTATGTTGGATAATTTTGACAAAAAGAAGAGTCCATTTAAGGTTCCCGATAATTATTTCGAGAATTTTAATGCTGAAATAATGGGTAAACTTCCTGAAAAAGAAATAGAAAAAAGGAAGATTGTCCCGTTGTGGAAAAAGGTGTTGCCTTGGACAGCAGCGGCAGCCGTATTTTGTGGAGTCATATTTTCAACGGGAATACTGAATCAAAAAACGACAGCCGAACCTGAGCCTGTTGTAGCTTCTGCTATGGCTTCCTCTTCAGAAGAAGAAGATTATTATTTGTTTCTTGAGGATGAAGTGGCAAGAGCTAAATACAGGGATGTGATGTATAGTAATTAAACCAAAAAACGATGTTTATATGAAGTTTAGAAGTATTCTGGTCTTATTGATTCTTGCAGTGTTTACAACACTCTCAATAAAAGGCCAGGGTCTGAAGCGAGGCGGTTTTGATATAGAAACTATAAAGAAAGAAAAAGCAGCTTTCCTGATAAAAGAGTTGGAGCTGACAGATGCCGAAGCCAAGGTTTTTATCCCTTTGGAGTCGGAGTTTATGTCCAGAAAGTTTGCAGTAAACAGGGATGCACGCCGGGAAACCCGTGCGTTGAATGAGAAATCTAACAAAACTGAAGAAGATTACCAACGTATAACCAAATTGAATTTGGAATCGGAAAAACGGGAGGCTGAGCTTCAGATAGAATATTACAAAAAATTTGGAGAGGTATTATCTGCTCAGAAGATTGAGAAATATCGGGCGGTGGATATGAAATTCAAAGAACATATGCTAAAAAAGATCGAAGAGCGCAGAAAAGGAAACCCGCATCGACAAGGACAAAAAAAATAATTTGACATAAAGTTTGTTTTATTGCGAAAAATATATACTTTTGTTTTTGTAAAGATTATAATTATGTACAATAAAGCACATCATCATCATTTTATATTACTGCCAATCGGTAAGTAACGTATCTTGATGTGATGATAGCGAAGATATAGTAAGAGCTTACCTGATAAGGGTAGGCTCTTTTTTTGTTTTTCAGTTTACAGATATTTGGTTGTCTACTTCCAATCTTTAAATATTGAAATTATTAAATCTTGAAATATATATTATGGTATTAAGAATTGCAGTACAATCGAAAGGTCGATTATTTGAGGAAACGATGGAGCTTCTGCAGGAAGCAGGTGTAAAATTGAACAATATTAAGCGTACATTGCTTGTCCCGGCAAAAGGGTTTCCTGTAGAAATACTTTTCTTGCGCGACGATGATATTCCCCAGGCAGTAGCAACGGGAGTTGCCGACATAGGAGTGGTGGGAGAGAATGAATACATGGAAAAAAATGAGGACGCAGAAGTTATTAAACGGCTGGGCTTTAGTAAATGCCGCCTCTCCCTGGCTATACCCAAAGATGAAAATTATGAGGACATAAAATGGTTTGAAGGAAAAAAGATCGCAACTTCTTATCCTTTTATCCTGAATAAATATATGAAAGAGCAAGGGATTAATTCCGATATACATATTATTACAGGTTCGGTAGAGATTTCACCGAGTATCGGATTATCGGATGCAATTTTCGACATTGTCAGCTCCGGAGGTACACTTGTCAGTAACCGGTTGAAAGAAGTAGAAGTGATTATGCAATCTGAAGCTTTGCTGATTGCAACAAAGAATCTTTCGCAAGAAAAGAAAGATATCCTTGACGAATTGATATTCAGAATTGAAGCAGTGCAAACCGCAACTGATAAAAAATATGTACTTTTGAATGCGCCCGAAGATAAATTGAGCGAAATTATTGATATTCTTCCCGGAATGCGTAGTCCTACTGTGACTCCGTTGGCAACAAAAGGTTGGTGTTCGGTGCAATCAGTAGTGGAAGATAAGCGTTTTTGGGAAGTGATCAGTAAGCTGAAATCCTTGGGTGCAGAAGGAATACTGGTGTTACCAATCGAAAAAATGATATTATGATACAGGTTTCGGACGATATAGTTTTATATCCGTTGTCAGTGGATGATATTTTTAAGATTTTCAATACGTTGAATAACGAACGTGAATATATGCGCGAATGGCTGCCCTTTGTAGATTCGACAAAAGAAGTAGAGGATACCGCCAGCTTTGTAAATCATGTTTTACAGACGGCAGATAAGCAGTTTACCATTTATTTTCAGGAACAATTTGTAGGCTTAGTCGGCTTTAAAGATACTGATTCGATCAATAAAAAGATCGAAATAGGCTACTGGCTATCTCAATATGCGCAAGGGAAAGGTATTATGGTACATTCTGTCAGAAAATTGCTTCAATGTGCTTTTTCCGAAATGGATATAAACCGCATACAGATAAAAGTGGCAGTAAACAACCACAAAAGCAGACGGATACCTGAAAAGCTGGGCTTTCAGCTGGAGGGGATTGAGCGTGATGGTGAATTGCTCGTTGATAATGTATTTACTGATATTGCAGTATATAGTTTATTGAAAAAAGAATACAAAGGTTAGACAAATGCAGATAATAAGATATCCGGAACGTTTGGAATGGGCTTCTATATTGGTTCGCCCCCAATTTGATACATCTTCGTTGAATAATACAGTGAGTGCGGTGCTTGCCGATATAAGGGGGAGAGGAGATAAGGCTATTCTTGAATATGAAGAAAGGTTTGATAAAGTGAAACTTTCTTCGTTAACAGTAACCCGCGAAGAAATAGAGGCTTCCGAATCTTTAGTTTCTGAAGAATTGAAAGCGGCTATTCGTTTGGCAAAAAGGAATATACAAACTTTTCATCGCAGTCAGATTTTCGAAAGTAAGAAAATTGAGACTATTCAGGGAGTTACATGCTGGCAGAAAGCTGTAGCTATAGAAAAGGTCGGCTTATATATTCCGGGGGGGACAGCACCCTTGTTTTCCACAGTGCTTATGCTTGCTGTTCCTGCAAAGATTGCGGGCTGTAAAGAAATCGTACTTTGTACTCCACCGAATAAAGAAGGTAAAATACATCCGGCAATACTTTTTGCCGCACAGGAAGCCGGAGTAGATAAGATATTCAAGATAGGGGGGATACAGGCCATCGGAGCCATGGCCTATGGTACCCAAAGTGTGCCGAAAGTATATAAGATATTCGGGCCCGGCAACCAGTATGTAATGGCGGCTAAACAACTTGTAAGCCTTCGCGATGTTGCTATAGATATGCCTGCCGGACCCTCGGAAGTGCAGGTAATAGCTGATGATACGGCAAACCCGGCATTTGTAGCGGCGGATTTATTATCTCAGGCAGAACATGGAGCTGACAGTCAGGTGATACTGACTACTACGAGCGAACGGTTTATTGCAGATGTGTTGCAGGAAATAGAGCAGCAATTGGTTGAATTACCCCGTCGTGAAATAGCGGAAAAGGCTTTGCAGAATAGTAAACTTATTCTGTTAAAAGACAACAATGAAATAATAGATATGACGAATCAATATGCGCCGGAGCATCTGATTATAGAAACATCCGATTATATGGATATTGCGGATGATGTCATTAATGCAGGTTCGGTCTTTCTCGGGCATTATACGCCTGAAAGTGCAGGTGATTACGCTTCGGGGACGAATCATACTTTGCCTACCAACGGTTATGCAACAGCTTATAGCGGTGTAAACCTGGATAGCTTTGTCAAGAAAATCACTTTCCAGAAAATCACAAAAGACGGTATACGTAATCTGGGTCCGGCAATAGAAGTGATGGCGGAGAATGAGGAATTATATGCGCATAAAAATGCTGTAACATTACGGTTGAAAGAATGACATCATATAGAATGAGAATAGTATTATTAATAGCTGTTAGTATAACAATTATAATTTTCAGTCTTTCTTGTAAAAGTGTGAACTCCGAGTCGTCTAAAGTCGCTGCGGCAATTGACTCTTTAATGAATCAGTCGGGTAAGCCGTTTAACGGGATTATTTTGATTGCTAAAGAAGATAAACCCGTTTTCTTCCGGATGTATGGGTTTTCAGATTTGGATAATAAAGTGCCTTTTAAGAAAGAAGACCAATTTGTTATAGGTTCGGTCAGTAAGCAGTTTACGGCAGCAATTGTAATGCAGTTATATGAAAAAGGATTGATCGATTTGCATATTCCCATACGGGCTTATTTGCCGGATTTGCCTATGGCATGGGCCGATACAGTGACAACTCATCACTTACTCTCTCATACACATGGTATTATTGCTTTGGATCAGCCTGTGAAATTTTCTGCCGGGAGCCAATATGATTATTCCCAAATAGGATACGATTTATTGGCAAAGATTTCTGAAAAAGTATCGGGTAAGTCATTTAATGAGTTATCTGCCGAATTATTCAGAAGCTGTGGAATGAATAATACCTTCCATCCCGATAGGAAAGAATATCGGAATCTGGTGAAAGGTTATGACGAAAATGAAAATAAAGCGTTGATCTACTCAGATGAGAGTTTAAAGCAATATCCGGCTGCGGGAGCTTTTATTTCATCCGCTTTCGATTTATTGTTATGGAATCAATACTTTTTTGGAGACAGGTTGTTGAAGCCGGAGACATTGGCATTAATTACAGAGAAAAAAGAGAAAGCAGTAAGAGACCATCCCATATTCGGGTATACAGAATATGGCTATGGCATCACTGTTGCCAACGGGAATAATATAATACAATGGGGACAAACAGGTTATGCTCCCGGATTTGTATCGATGAATTTCTATTTTCCGCAAACAAAAACGAGTGCGATTGTTTTGGAAAATGTATGTTATAGTACTGACGATATTAAAGAGACATTTTTTTATCATAATGCGATTTTAGATATTATAAAAGAGCAGCAAAAAAACGGTAATGAATTTTAAGATAATCGAATACCAGACAGACGAGTATCAAGAGATGCTAGCCCTCCGCACAAGAATATTGAGGGAACCGCTCGGCTTAATTTTTACCGATCAAGATATAAAAATGGACAAGGATGATATGCTTCTGGGACTTATTTTGCCTGAAAAACAAAAGATGGTCGCTTGCTGTATCCTTACCCGTATTGATGATAAGGTTGTCAAAATGCGACAAATGGCTGTAGACACAGACGTGCAAAAAAGCGGACTGGGTACAAGTATGCTCTCTTTTGCCGAATATGTGGCCGAGAGGGAAGGTTTTGAAAAAATCGTGCTGCATGCCCGCAAGGTCGCTGTGGATTTTTATCGGAAATATGATTATAAAATAATAGGAGATGAATTTACGGAGGTGGGTATTCCTCACTTTGAAATGGAAAAGCAAATAAAAATGGAAAAAGAAAAACAACAGGTAATTGACGAAGTTTCGAAATATATCGATATTACACTTACTCCTTTTGGTAATCCGCAGCGTGGTGTGATCGATGTAGAAAAGCGTGACCCTATGTACGGCGGGAATGGTGTGGTATATATGCTCTCTGTCTTTGAGAAAGGAGAGTTGGTAAACAACCGCATCGGTACATATATGGTTCTGCTGAATAAGGGTGATCAGGCGGGGTTTCATGAGCATGGAACCAAAAAAGAGCAGGAACTGTATGTGCTTGTACATGGTGAAGGAGAATATATAGAACGGGAAGGCCAGGATAAAATAACAAGGAAATTTAACCTGAAAAAAGGAAATGTGACATCTATACAGGGTGATGATAATTACCATTCTATCATCAATACCGGAGATGAACCGTTGATCATATTTGTGGTGACGACATACGAAAAGGCCTGATTAATTATTTTTTACTATCGGAACCTGTTCAATTTTAACAATTATCCTTATATTTAGGCTAGTTTATTAATTGTCGAATATCTAAATCTATTGTATTATGGGTAAAAGAATATTGATGCTTGCAGGCGATTTTGTTGAAGATTATGAATTAATGGTTCCTTATCAGGCTCTTTGCAGTATTGGCTTTCATGTCGATGTAGTATGTCCGGGAAAGAAAGCCGGGGATCAGGTAGCAACAGCAATACACGATTTTGTTGGTTTCCAGACGTATGTGGAATTGAGAGGCCACAATTTTACACTGACAAAGAGTTTCGACAGTGTGAAACTGGAAGATTATGCCGGGCTTTATATCACAGGTGGGCGTGCTCCTGAATATATTCGTCTCGACCCTAAGGTGATAGAATACACACGCTATTTCTTTGAAAAGAATTTGCCTGTAGCTGCTATTTGTCACGGCATTCAGATACTGACAGCCGCCAATGTGGTAAAAGGACGTACATTGACTTGTTATGTAGCCGTAGGCCCGGAAGTAACATTGGCCGGTGGTAATTATAAAGATATTCCGGCAACGGAAGCTGTTACAGACGGTAATTTGACAACTTCCCCTGCATGGCCGGGACATCCTGCTATATTAAGGGAGTTTTATAAATTGCTGGGAGTAAGGGTAGAACTATAAATAGTCAGCTTTTGCAGGCTGATTGAAGATAAATAGTTTTAATGTCCTTTGTGCTAAGTTTTTGATTTGTGCAAAGGGCATTGATTTTAAATGATAATTGAATAAATAATGAATCTGCAACAATTAGTCCGCAAGAATGTATGGAATATGAAGGCCTATTCTTCGGCCCGTGACGAGTTTAAAGGGGAGGCTTCCGTATTTCTGGATGCAAATGAAAATCCATTAAACGATAAGTACAACCGTTATCCCGACCCATTGCAATGGGCATTGAAAGAAAAAATATCGAAAGTAAAAGATATTCAGCCGGAGAAGATTTTCCTGGGCAATGGGAGTGATGAACCCATAGACCTTGTCATTCGTATATTTTGCGAGCCCCGTATAGATAATATTGTGGCTATCGATCCTACATACGGTATGTATCAGGTGTGTGCCGATGTAAACGATGTGGAATATCGCAAAGTATTACTGAACAGCAATTTTGATCTTGATGCCGGTACACTGTTGGAAAAGACCAATGAGAATACAAAATTGATATTCCTTTGCTCTCCAAATAACCCGACAGGTAATTTGCTGAACAGAAAAGAAATAGAAAAAGTATTGAATTCTTTTTCCGGTATTGTAATCGTAGATGAAGCCTATATCGATTTTGCATCTGAAAAAACATGGCTGAATGATTTA
Organism: Dysgonomonas gadei ATCC BAA-286; assembly: GCF_000213555.1. GTDB lineage: Bacteria > Bacteroidota > Bacteroidia > Bacteroidales > Dysgonomonadaceae > Dysgonomonas > Dysgonomonas gadei. The sequence continues at coordinate 272,493 of NZ_GL891980.1, read as the reverse complement.
GAAAAATATCCGAATCTGATAGTTTTGCAAACATTTTCCAAAGCATGGGGATTAGCCGCTGTCCGTTTGGGGATGGCTTTTGCGTCACCGGAAATTATCAAACTATTCAATAAGGTAAAGTATCCGTACAATGTAAATATTCTCACACAGAACTTTGTGAAAGGGGAACTGGATAAACTGGAATTGAGGAAAGAATGGATTCAAATCCTACTGAAAGGGCGTGACTTTCTGAATGAAGAATTGATAAAACTCCCTTTTGTAGAGAAAATATATCCGACCGATTCTAATTTTATATTGGTCAGGGTTACAGATGCAAACGGATTATATAAGCATCTGGCCGATAAGGGCGTGATTGTACGCAATCGTAATTCGGTATCTCTCTGTGCAGGCTGTCTGCGTATTACTGTCGGTACAGATGAGGAAAATAAGATATTGATAGAGACTTTGAGAAATATTTGAAATGAAGAAAAGAGCATTATTTATAGATCGTGACGGAACAATTGTGATAGAGCCACCGGTAGATTACCAACTGGATAGCCTTGAAAAACTGGAGTTCTATCCCAAAGTTATCCGTAACCTTTACTTTATCCGTAAAAATCTGGATTTCGAGTTTGTTATGGTAACCAATCAGGATGGGTTGGGGACCGTGTCGTTTCCCGAGCATACATTCTGGCCGGCACATAATCTGATGCTGAAAACATTGCAGGGTGAAGGGATTACTTTCGACGATTTACTTATCGACCGCAGCTTTCCCGAAGATAATGCACCTACCCGGAAACCCCGTACAGGGCTATTGGGTAAGTATATGAATGAAGAATATGACCTGGCGCATTCATTTGTAATCGGCGACCGTCTGACCGACGTGGAGCTGGCAAAGAACTTGGGGGCGAAAGCTATATTTTTACGTGACAATATGGATATTCCTTCCGGATTACAAGATACTTGTGTATTGCAGACTGCCGACTGGGATGTTGTCAGCGAATTTCTTTTTGCAGGAGAGCGAAAGGCTGAAATAAAGCGTACAACTAAAGAAACGGATATTTATATCGCCTTGAATCTGGATGGAAAAGGTATTTGTGATATAACTACCGGTCTTGGATTCTTTGACCATATGCTCGATCAGATAGGCAAGCATTCGGGTATGGATCTAACCATAAGAGTAAAGGGTGACCTTAATGTTGACGAACATCATACTATCGAAGATACTGCAATTGCTCTCGGTGAAGCCTTATATAAGGCTTTTGGCGATAAACGCGGTATAGAACGGTATGGATATTATCTTCCAATGGATGATTGCCTGTGCTCGGTGGCTCTTGATTTTGGCGGGCGTGCATGGTTGGTTTGGGATGCCGATTTTCAGCGCGAACGGGTGGGGGATATGCCTACCGAAATGTTCCTGCATTTCTTTAAATCGTTGAGTGATTCGGCAAAGATGAACCTGAATATAAAAGCGGAAGGAACAAACGAGCATCACAAAATAGAAGGTATATTCAAAGCTTTTGCCCGTGCCGTTAAGATGGCAAAGAAGCGGGATATTTTCAACTATGAACTTCCATCTACCAAAGGAGTAATCTGACTTATTGGTTATTTTGATAAGGTCGCAGACCTTTTTATTACTTTGCTAAGTAAAATAATAATCGTAAGTTATGATTAGGGAATATATCATTAAATTCTATCCGATGCTTACAATAAATAAACGCTAATCTCTGTTTTTATAGAAACATTAACTTCTAATTTTTCATTTTTTGTGTAAGTTTGCACCGATGAAAAAATATATACTGACAGCATTTCTATTTTTTGCCATATTTTCCGTGCTGAATGCTCAGGATAGCAGGCGTAGACCCAATCGGACTACTCCCACTGTTCAAAAGCAACAAACGGATTCGGTAGCACCGGTTCCGGATAATTTTCCGGTAACGGGTACAACGGTAGATACTGCCAAGGTCGACATTCCACCTATATATGGATGGAAAATTTCGCCTCGTCTGGGAGAGCGGATTTTTTTACCGATGGATACAGCCATCATTAATTTTCATCAGAGTATGCTGGTCGATGGCCTCGATGTCAATGTGGGTTATCTGGGGAATGTAGGTTCGCCGGCGCAATCGATGATATTTTTTGACCGCCCCGAATCCTCCCGCTTTGTATTTCTCGATGCCATGCACTATTGGCGTAAAGATCCGCAGGATAAATATTATCTCAATACAAAAGTTCCGTATTCCAATGTCCGCTATCAGACAGGAGGCGGAGGGCAGAGCGCTGAGCAGCGCTTGCAAACGGAGATTTCCATGAACATGGGTAAGAAACTTAATGTTGGCTTTGACTTCGACTATGTATATTCGCGGGGAAATTATACTTCGCTGTCCAATAAGCAGATGAATTATGATTTTTATGCCAGCTATATAGGCGATAAATATAAGATGCATGCCTTTCTGTCAAATAACAATTTCAACAATATAGAAAATGGCGGGATCACCAATCCTTTATATATTACCAATCCGAATTCGGATGAAATAGTACAGACGCAATTCAGAGGCAATTCTCTGGACATTCCTGTGAGGATGCAGAGTACATGGAATAAGATGCGGGGTAAGCATCTCTATGTGACCAATCGCTACGATCTGGGCAATGACGAAGAGGAATACATGGTAAATGATACGACTAAAGCCTGGCGCAAAAAAGCAAATTATATTTCTCCGGCCAGTGTGATATTCACAACTCATTATACAGATCAGAAACGCCGTTTTCTGTCCGATTATGCAGGGATGGATACGCTGTATCATTATTATAATAATATAGACGGAGAAAGTGTTGATTTGGAACCCAAATATATGAGTAATATAAATGACTTTATGTCGTATTATTCATTTAAGAATACATTTGCTTTGGCCATGAATGAAGGTTTCCGTAAATGGACTAAGTTCGGGCTGACAGCTTTTGCCGAATACGATATGCGTAAATATTCAATGCCGGGAGGATTGCCCGGACTACATGAAAGGTATAGTGAAAATGCGTTGACTATAGGAGGTGTATTGTCAAAAGAAAAAGGAAAATATCTGAGATATAAGGCCTCGGCAGAATTTAATATTCTGGATGGGAAGGATTATAAACTTGAAGGCGAAATTACCACCATGCTGAATCTTTTTGGTAAGCAGGTTTCGGCAAAAGCGAACGGATATATAAAAAGTATAAGTCCCAGTTTCTTCCAAAAGAATTTTTCTTCCAAGTATTGGAACTGGGATAGTGAGAACACCAACTTTAGTAATACCAACAGAGTATATGTAGGCGGGGAAATTAACTTTCCGGAATTATCCTTTTCCAAAACACGTATTAGCGGGGGAATGGAAAATATAAAGAATTATATCTACTATAATGAAAAAAAAGTAACGGCACAAGAATCCGGTAGTGTTCAGGTTGTTTCTTTACGGTTAGATCAAGAGCTGAAAGCCGGGATCTTTCATTGGGATAACCAGATTGTATACCAGAAGTCCGGAAATGAGAATGTCGTCCCTCTGCCCCAGCTCAGTATATATTCCAATATTTACCTGATGACCAAGATAGCAAAGGTATTGACGCTGCAAATGGGCGTTGATGGGCACTTCTTCACAGAATATTATGCTCCCGGTTATGAGCCGCTCACCATGCAGTTTTATAATCAACGGGAGGAAAAGATTGGTAATTTCCCGATAACAACGGCATATGTAAACTTACACTTGAAATTTACCCGTTTCTATATTATGATGTATAATCTGACAAATGGAATGGGGAATGGGGAATCATTTACACTCTATCGTTATCCGGTAAATCCCCGGATGTTAAAACTAGGCATTTCGTGGCGGTTCAATAATTAATTGCACCATGGCAAAGAAAAAAAATCTTGTGTCTGTTGTCCTATTTATTATAGTACTAATAATTATTTCGTTTTTTGTATTCAGGAAGAATGGGCAGCCCAAGGACTTTGCCCAGATAAAAAAGGGCGGAGTATTGCATATTGTTACAGATTATAACTCTGTCGGATACTTTGTCTCCGGAGATACTATTGCTGGGTTTAATTATGACTTGATTCAGCTGATGAAAGAGCGTATTCCCTTGAGAATAGAGATCTTATTAGAAGCCAGTCTCGATAAGAGTATTGAAGGGCTTAAGCAGGGAAAGTATGATGTCATGGCACGTAATATTCCGGTTACTTCCGAATTGCGGGGTACTCTTGTTTTTACTGAACCTGTTGCGCAAAACAGACAGGTATTGATACAGCGGAAGCAAGAGTTTAATGAAGGTGTAGAGCCTTTGCGTAGCCACCTCGCTCTGGCTAAAAAGACATTGTATGTTCCTCTCAATTCACCAGCCATATTGCGTATAAGAAATTTATCGCATGAGATAGGGGATACGATCTATATAAAAGAAGATCCTACTTATGGAGCTGAACAGTTAGCTATGCTGGTAGCATCTAAGGATATAGATTATGCAGTCTGCGATGAGAAAAGTGCGGAGAAGGTAGCTCAATCTTTGCCCGAGATAGACTATTCCACATTAATAGGTTTTACGCATATTGAAGCGTGGGCTGTAAGTGAAAAATCCCCTGTACTCTTGGATTCACTCAATACATGGATAAAGCAAATCAAAGATTCCAAAGAGTATCGTGCTATCTACCAAAAGTATTACAAATAGGATTCCGAATCTGCTATTTGCTATACAGGTCTTCTATGTTTGATAAATTATCTTTATAATATTACCTTTGTTCTCGCTTATTGTAAGTTACAGTTGTTTTTTAGCTGAATTCCATTGTTTTTTGATAAAAAATGATTAAAATTGCTATGTAGACTTTGCAATGACGCAAAAAAAAAGTACCTTCGTCAGATTTTAATTTAGATTATTAAGATTACAGAGTTGGAATCATTCTTTCGTACACATAGATATTTAGTAGAACACCTTGACAGTGTTATTCCACGATTGTTGATGAAGCAGATTGACTGGTCCCAGCGGTTGATAGGGATAAAAGGTACCAGAGGGGTTGGGAAAACTACATTTTTACTCCAATACGCAAAAGAGTTTTTCGATATAAACAGAAGGGACTGTCTCTACATAAATCTCAATCAGTTTTATTTTACCATCAGATCTATAACCAGTTTTGCCCGTGAATTCGTAGAACGTGGTGGCAAAACTTTGTTGTTGGATCAGGTTTACAAGTATCCGGACTGGGCAAGAGAGCTGAAAGAGTGTTACGAGTATTACCCGCAATTGAAGATTGTATTCACAGGTTCTACCGTTATGAAACTTCATGAAGATGAAGGCCTTTCTCCTATTGTGAATGTATATAATCTGAGAGGATTCTCTTATAGGGAATTTCTCAATATTCAGTTCGAAAAGGATTTTTCGGCATATACACTCGATGAGATTCTGACAGATCATGAAAGGATAGCCGAGGAAATTTGTACAAGGATAAGACCTCTCGATAATTTCTGGTCTTATATGCATCACGGTTATTATCCGTTTTATCTGGAGAAAAGGAACTTTTCAGAAAACCTGCTGAAAACGGTAAATATGATGCTAGAGGTAGATGTTATGTCTATAAAGCAGATAGAGTTGAGTTATCTTCCTAAATTGAGGAAGTTATTATATTTATTAGCACAATCGGCACCCGACAAGCCAAATATAAGCCAGTTGAGTATCGATTGTGAAATATCGAGGGCGACAGTTACTAATTATATGGAGTATCTGCGCAGTGCACGCCTTATAAATATGTTGTACAGAGAAGGAGAGGAATTTCCTAAAAAACCGGATTTGGTATATATGCACAATACCAATTTAATTTTTCCGCTGAAGATGTCCCAGATAGAGGATCAGGCTTTGCGGGAAACATTTTTTTACAACCAGATACATCATAGCGATTGTAAGCTAAAAAAGGGAGTCAAAAGTGGTATGTTCGTTGTAGAAAGTGATGAGAAGATATATAAATTTAAAATAGAAGGGCAAAAAAGCAGAGGTAAGAATAAGTCCGATATGTTCTATGCTGTAGCTAATCTCGATACAGGTGAAAAGAATATTATTCCTCTTTGGCTCTTCGGCTTTTTATATTGAAAATGATAACGGTTTGATTAAATATAGGTTTATATAAATCAAGCCAGCGAATTATAAAGTAAACTAAATAAGATAATCAACTATTACAAAAGGTATGGCTAAACAAAAAAAATTCCTGACTTGTGATGGTAATCAGGCCGCAGCGCATATTTCATATATGTTCAGCGAAGTAGCTTCGATCTATCCTATCACACCATCATCAACAATGGCAGAGTATGTTGATGAATGGGCGGCTGCCGGACGCAAAAACATATTCGGCGAAATACTAAAAGTACAAGAAATGCAATCTGAGGCTGGTGCAGCAGGTGCGTTGCACGGTTCACTACAAGCAGGTGCTTTGACGACTACATATACAGCCTCACAAGGTTTGTTGTTGATGATCCCTAATATGTATAAAATTGCAGGAGAGCTTCTTCCGAGCGTGTTCCACATTTCTGCACGTGCATTAGCTGCTCAGGCTCTTTCTATCTTTGGAGACCATCAGGATGTTATGGCTGCACGTCAGACAGGCTTTGCCATGTTCTTCTCAGGTTCGGTGCAGGAAGTTATGGATCTTTCAGCAGTTCCTCATCTGGCAACGCTTGAGGCTCGTATTCCATTTATGAATATTTTCGATGGTTTCCGTACTTCTCACGAAATACAGAAAGTAGAAGAAATGGATCAGAACGATCTTATTCCTCTGATTGACCAGAAAGCATTGAAAGAATTCCGCGAAAGAGCTTTGAATCCTGAAAATCCGGTAACACGTGGTACGGCCCAGAACGATGATATTTATTTCCAATCCCGTGAAGCTGCAAATAAATTTTATGATGCAGTACCTGAGATAGTAGAAAAGTATCTTGCTGAAATAACCAAGATAACTGGTCGTAAATATGGCTTGTTTGATTATTACGGAGCAGAAGATGCAGACCGCGTAATTATAGCGATGGGATCAGTAACCGAGGCTATCAAAGAGACTGTAGACTTTCTGAATGCTAAAGGTGAGAAGGTAGGTCTTGTTGCAGTTCACTTGTATCGTCCGTTCAAGGCCGAAGCATTTATGGCTGCTATACCAAAAACAGCTAAGAGAATCGCTGTACTTGACCGTACAAAAGAACCGGGTTCTCTTGGGCAGCCGCTGTATATGGATGTAAGAGACTGTTTCTATGGAAAAGAAGAAACTCCTACTATCGTTGGCGGTATTTATGGCCTTTCCTCCAAAGATACCACTCCGGCTCAAATAATGTCAGTTTATGAAAATCTGGCAATGGCTATGCCGAAGAACGATTTCACAATAGGTATTGTGGACGACGTAACATTTAAATCTCTTCCGTTGAAAGAAGAAGTTTCAGTAGATGAGTCTGCATACGAAGCGAAATTTTACGGACTAGGTTCTGATGGTACAGTTGGTGCAAATAAGAATACTGTAAAAATTATTGGCGATAATACGGATAAATATTGTCAGGCATATTTTGCTTATGACTCTAAGAAGTCGGGAGGTTTCACTGCTTCTCACCTTCGTTTCGGTGACAATCCTATCCGTTCCACATATTTGGTTAATACACCGAACTTCGTAGCATGTCACGTTCCAGCTTACCTTCATCTTTATGATGTAACTAAAGGTTTGAAGAAAAACGGTACATTCCTTCTTAACTCAGTATGGGATAAAGAAGATGTAGGAAACTATCTTCCTGATAATGTGAAGAAATATCTGGCTGTAAATAATATCAATTTCTATATTATCAATGCAACTAAGATTGCTACTGAAATTGGTCTTGGAGGTCGTACAAACACGATCCTTCAATCTGCATTCTTCAAAATTTCAAATGTGATCCCTTACGATTTAGCTGTTGAACAGATGAAGAAATTCATCGTTAAGTCATACGGTCGTAAAGGAGAAGACGTAATTAAGAAGAACTATGCTGCGGTAGACCGTGGTGTTGAAGTAGAAAAAGTAGAAGTACCTGCCGAATGGGCTAATATAGTAGTTGGTAAATCTGTAGAAGATGATGCTCCTGAATTTATCAAGAAAGTGGTACGTCCGGTTAATGCACAGCGTGGTTACGATCTTCCTGTATCTGTATTCGTTGGGCGTGAAGACGGTACATGGGATCATGGTACAACCGAGTACGAAAAACGCGGAGTGGCAGCTTTCGTCCCTGTTTGGGAAGCTGAAAACTGTATACAGTGTAACCAATGTGCTTATGTGTGTCCTCATGCTACTATCCGTCCATTTGTACTGGATGCAACAGAACAGTCTAGGGTTCCGGAAGGCGTAGAATTGCTTAAGGCTCAAGGTAAACAATTTGATGGAATGGGATTCCGTATTCAGGTAGACGTGTTAGACTGTCTTGGTTGTGGAAACTGTGCTGATATCTGCCCTGGCAAAAAAGGTAACTCAGCACTTAAGATGGTTGAAATCGGCACACAATTCCCTGAACAAAATAACTGGGATTTCATGATAAAGAATGTAACCAGCAAGGCTCATCTTGTGGATACTAAACTGAATGTGAAAAACTCTCAGTTTGCAACTCCATTATTCGAGTTCTCCGGGGCATGTTCCGGTTGCGGTGAAACTCCATATATCAAACTTGTTACTCAATTGTTTGGTGATCGTATGTTGATTGCTAATGCAACGGGTTGTACTTCTATCTATGGTGGTTCGGCTCCTTCAACTCCTTATCGTAAGAATGAAGAGGGTAAAGGTCCGGCATGGGCTAACTCTCTATTCGAAGATAATGCTGAGTTTGGTCTTGGATATGCTCTTGCAAACATCACAATGCGTGATCGTATCCAGAAATTGATGACTCAGGCTCAGGACTGTGATAAATGCTCTCCTGAACTGAAAGCTCTTTATAAAGAATGGATCGAGAATAAAAATGAAGCAGAAAAAACAAAAGAACTTCATGCTCAGATAATGCCATTGCTTGAAGTAGAAAAAGAAAACTGCGAATATTGTAAAGAAATCTATTCATTGAAACAATATATCATCAAACGTTCTATCTGGATCTTTGGTGGTGACGGTTGGGCTTATGATATAGGTTTCGGAGGTCTTGACCATGTGATTGCTTCGGGCGAAGATGTAAATATTCTTGTACTCGATACAGAAGTTTACTCCAATACAGGAGGTCAGTCTTCGAAATCTACTCCGGTAGCTGCTGTTGCTAAATTTGCCGCTGCAGGTAAGAAAATCCGTAAGAAAGATCTTGGTATGATTGCCACCACTTATGGTTATGTATATGTAGCTCAGGTAGCGATGGGCGCTAATCAGGGACAATGTCTGAAAGCGATTAAAGAAGCAGAAGAATACAAAGGTCCATCATTGGTTATCGCATATTCACCATGTATCAGTCACGGATTACGCAAAGGAATGGGGCATGCACAAGATGAAGAAAAAGCAGCTGTTGCTTGCGGATACTGGCACTTGTGGCGTTACAATCCGATGTTGGAGGAAGAAGGAAAGAATCCGTTCACTATGGATAGTAAAGAACCGGATTGGTCTAAATTCCAAGAGTATCTGGGTAGTGAGGTTCGTTATACTTCTCTTCAGAAATCGAATCCGACAGAAGCATCAGATCTGTATAAAGCTGCTCAGGATAATGCGATGTGGCGTTACAAAGGCTATCAGCGTCTTGCTGCTGCCACATTTGAAAAATTCGATGAAACATCCGAGCTTCAAAATTAATGCTTGTTAGTTATTAATATATAATAACATTTAGAGGGCCGGTCATTATGACTGGCCCTCCTTTTTTGTTAAAAGCCTTATCTCTACATGTTTATTAAAAATAAAGAATGTCAATTTAATATATAAAAGAATTCTAAATTAAAAAATATGTATTATCTTTGCCAAACCTGATATATAGTTATTATAACTGATACAAAACATATGAACAAAAAGACTTTACTGACTTCACTACTATTGATTTGTGTATCAATAGTTTCCTTCGCACAGACAAACCAATCTGAGCAATATTCCGTCCCGACGCGGAATGAATATTTACAGAAAGACCCTGTTTGGTTTATTTCCATAGGAGCCGGAGGGCAGGTTTATTTCGGAGAAGATGATAATGGAGTACCGGGCAATCGTATAGGCCTGGATAAAAGAGTGACTTTCGCGCCCACATTGACAATCGGGCGACGAATGAGTAATATAATAACCCTTCGCTTGCAACTTTCGGGCGGTAGTCTGCATGGTTTCAATGATGGTTGGAACGGGACTTACACCCGCTGGTGGAAAGATGGAGCTAATGGGGAGGATTTTATGCGCCTATCTAAAGACCCGCAATGGGATTATATGGGTTGGGTAGAATCTACTGATGGAGTTAATGGTGATTATTATTATGGGCCTGTAGATGGTACAGGAGTGCCTGTATATCATCCGGTAAGAGGAGGTAAGTTTGGTGCCGAAAACCAAAATTACTATATGCAGCATATGCGTTATTTTAGTGCAACAGGAGATATCTCGTTGAATTTGTTGAATCTATTAAAAGGATATCAACCAAATCGTAGATTTGAAGTATCACCTTTTGCGGGTGTGGGTTGGTATCAACGTTTTGCGCATATGGGTACACTCAATAATACATTCTTTGGCGGTAGCTTAGGTCTGAATTTAGGTTTTAACTTAACCAGAAAGTTTCAAATCTTTGCTGAAGGTAGAGGTGTTATTGTAAACGATAAATTTGATGGACAACAAGGTGATATGAGTAATAATGGTATTGCTCAGGCTACAATGGGGGTAACATATAAATTCGGAGAGCCGAAATATATTGATCCGGCTATTGAAACGCGTTTAGTTATGCCATATAATATAGCACGGGGATGTGACAATATGGTACTTGTACCCGGAGGTAATATAGAGATGGGTACCGGTGTAGACCCACTTTGGGGCGACTCGGTTCCACGCAAATTGGTTGCAGTAAGTCCTTTCTGGATGGATGAAACGGAAGTGACGAATAAACAATATCGTGAATTTGTTTACTGGGTACGTGATTCCATCATCAGGGAGCGTTTGGCAGATCCGGCTTATGCAGGAGATCCTACATATAAAGTATTGGTGAGACCAAGTGATAATTCTTTCACTTCTGTAGGGCAACGGTTGAACTGGACTAAACCAATTCCGTGGAAAAATCCGACAAGCAGAGAGTCTGCCGCTATTAACAGTGTAGTAGGAGGGAATCCTTTTGGAGCAGATAAAAGTGGATTGCTTGTTTCGGCAATGAATTATAAATATGATTGGTTCGACTCTAAGAGTTATTATGCTTTCTTAGGTAAGATGCGTGCAGGTGAAGCTACTGCTATCGCTATTACAAAAGATACAGCATATGTAAATTCGAGAGGGGATATTGTTCGCGAAACATTGTCAAGGATGTCTCACGGTGACCGGATCGATTTTACGAATACTTATATAGTAAATATATACCCTGATGTAATGAGCTGGATGACAGACTTCGCGAATGCAAAAAGCGAGCGTTATGTAGAAAGCTATTTTACAACTAAGGCTTATGATAATTTCCCTGTGGTTGGTGTATCCTGGGAAGCTGCCGATGCATACTGCGCATGGCGTACAGACCGTTATATTGCTGAAGGTAAATGCACTCAGGCTGGTTTTGAAGGTTATAGATTACCTACAGAAGCAGAGTGGGAGTTTGCTGCCAGAAACGGACGTTCCGAATTGGAGTATCCATGGTATTCGGATCAAACCCATACAACAGATGGTTTGGCACATGCTAATTTCAGGGCATCTAAAGACTTAAAAGATTTGGTATCTCCTGTGGCAACATTCCTGCCTAACCGTTTCGGTTTGTATGATATGGCCGGAAATGTAGCCGAGTGGACTACTACATCATTTACCGAGTCTGTAGACCGTATGGCTGATGAGGCTAATCCGGATTTCAGCTATAGAGCAGTACTGGCTGACCCTGCTATCCTTAAACGTAAAATAGTAAAGGGTGGTTCATGGAAAGATGCAACAGTGCGTTCGGGAGACAGATCTGTGGAGTTCCAGGATAAAGGCCGTTCATTCATCGGTTTCAGATGTGTGAGATCATGGGGTGTTGATGAAAAGGGAAGATTTAGATAATAAATCCGTTAAATATAAGTTTATACTTATATAACATTACATATAGTTAAGCAAAATGACGAAGAAGGAGAGCATTAAACATTTTATATCCAGCCGGAAAGGTCAGATAATATTCAACTATTTATATAGTTGGGGAGCTGCAGTAGTTATTATTGGAGCCATGTTTAAGATAATTCATCTTCCTTTTGCCGATTATATATTAATGGCAGGGATGATTACCGAGGCGGTGGTTTTCTTTATCTCAGCATTCGATTATATCTCTCCGACTCCGGCAACAGAAACTGTTTCTAATGCAGGGGTGATTATAGGCAGTAGTGTAACAGGCGGTACAGTTGTAACTCCTCAGACGGCAGCTGCTGTAAGAGCAGAATCGGTTAAGGGTAAAGTCGAAGGCTCTGGCCCCGTAGTTGTTGTTGCAGGTGGCGGAGGTGGAAATATCTCCGGAGGAAGTTTTTCAGGCTCAGGGACGACATCTGCCGGTAGCGGCGGAGGTGGTAATGGAGGTAATGCCGGAGTAAATCAGGCAGCGTCAACGGGAACATATTCTTCAGGTGCGTCAGGTGGAGCGAATACTTCAGCAAAAAATATAACGCCTGAATATGCTCAGAGTTTAAATGATACTGCTCAAAATCTGGAAGAATTTTCTACTACGATACAATCGTTGAATGAAGCATCTCAGAAACTGTTGGGAGCTTATAAGCACATTACCGAAACTCAAGGTTTTGTAGATAACTTAGCGACATTAAATCAGAATGTAAGTGGGCTGAACGATGTATTCAATACACAGCTACAGACTATAACAGAGCAAATGTCGGCCATCAGATATATAAACGATAGTTTGATCCGTATGAAAGGTTTATATGACGGAGCTATCGGCGATAGTTATATGTTCAGAGAAGAATCTGCAAAAATGACTAAGCATATAGAAGCGTTGAACAACGTATATGCTCGTTTATTACAGGCTATGACAACAAATAATAACAATATGAACCCAACTAATTTTTAAGTAAAGGTCATTAGGCTTAATTTGAAAATTAAAAAGAAGATAACTGATGGCATTAAGTAGAGGGCAAATGACGCGGCAGAAGATGATAAATCTGATGTATCTGGTTTTTATTGCTATGCTCGCTTTAAATGTATCCACAGAAGTACTCGATGGATTCGTATTGGTAAATGATAATCTTCAGGAGAATATAGAGGTCACATCTGCACGGAATAAACAGATTTATGCAGATATAGATCAGGCATATGCCAATAATAAGGAAAAAACGCAGGTAGGATTTGATATATCACGGGATATAAGGCGCAAAACCGATTCACTCTTCAACTATATACAATACCTGAAACAGGAGATTGCAAAAAAAAGTGATGGAGCGGATGCCGATATTAATAATCTGAAGTCGAAAGACAATCTTGATGCTTCTTCCGAAATAATGATCTCTCCCGTCGGCGGACAGGGGAATAAACTGAAAAAAGCGTTGGATGAATACAGAGAAAGCATATTAACCCTGATATCTGATAATACAAAGAAAGATGTGGTTAATAAGACTTTGTCTACTCAGCCAAATGAAAGGGCTAAGAAAGACGGGAAAAGCTGGTTACAGGCTTCTTTCGACAGAATGCCAAGCATTGCGGCCATAACTTTTTTATCGGAGTTACAGGTGAATGTGAAGCAGGCGGAAGGAGAAGTACTGAATAATTTGATTCAGGATATTGATATAAAAGACATGCGGGTCAATCAATTGAGTGCTTTTGTCGTTCCTCAATCTAGCATGGTAATGCGAGGGACAACATATTCGGCACAGATTATCATGGCTGCGGTTGATACAACACAGCGTCCCCGTATCGTTGTCAATGGCAAAGAGTTGCCGGAAGATAAAAACGGTTTATATGAATTTGCCGCTACAGGTACAGGAAAGCAGACTTTCAATGGATTCATAGAGATGCTTGACCGGAGCGGGTTCCCATTGAAACGGGAGTTCACTCAGGAATACACAGTTATGGAACCGATGGCTACAGTTGCACCTTTATTGATGGATGTACTATATTCGGGTATTCCTAATCAGATAAGTATATCTGTTCCCGGTGTTCCAATTAGCGAAGTTTCGGCAAGCGCTGTAGATGGTGGAACTTTGAGTGCATCAGGCAATGGAATTTGGGTAGCTTCGCCTTCTCCGTCTAAAATAGGGCAAAAATTTGTAATTGCCGTATCTGCAAGAGTGAATGGAGCAATTCAAACTGTAGCAAGAAAAGAATTCAGGATACGTCCATTACCTCCGGCATTAGCATATATTGATTATAAAGATGCTAATGGTAATCAGAGGAAGTTTAGAAAAGGCGCTTTGTCCAGAGCTCTGATACTAAATTCCCCGGGGATTAAGGCTTCAATAGATGATGGTATTCTTGATATTCAATTTACGGTATTAAGTTTCAGAACATATTCGTTTGATGCAATGGGAAATACTACACCGGAATTATCGAATGGTGCTAATTTCTCTCAACGGCAGATAGAACAAATAAGAAAAATGAATAGAGGGACACGTTTCTTCATTGGCGATATCAAGGTAAAAGGCCCTGATGGAGTCGAACAGGAAACAAACCCAATGCAAGTAACGATCAATTAATTAACACAAAAATAGCATATTATGAAATCTATCATTTCATTAATGTTTGGCGGATTACTGATAACAGGTTCGCTTTTCGCACAAAACTACGCAAATAACAGACCTCGGATCTTAGATGAAGTATCAGTTGTAACTTCTACATCAGAGGATATGGCTACTGATATCTCTACAAGAGAATTATCAGTTATGGAAAATTCAATGAATGATTATTCTTCCTCAATCTGGTCGCGCGAGATTTACCGTCAGATTAGTGATGTAGAAGGCAATGAAACATTCTTTTATCCTCAGACATCTACAGAGCAGAGAGCCAATCTGTTCTCGTTGTTAGTAAACCTTTTGAGTACAAATACAATAAACGGATATAAATACGAAGCTCAGCCGGAGTTGGGGGTGAAACTCACCGGAAAAGAAACTCTGGAAGAAGCTGCTATTCCTTTTATGGAAGCTAGTGATAAAACTCTTAATGTGAAAAGAGAAGATATCCCGTCCGATAAGATAACCCACTATCTGGTGAAAGAGAGATGGTATTTCGATGCCAAGACATCCAAAGGAGATGTGCGAGTGACACATATTTGTCCGGTACTGTTCGAAAAGGGCAAATATTTCCCATTATTCTGGGTTCGCTTCGATGATGTCAGTGTATATCTGGCAAGAGCCGTATCGCCGGTAGGAGTAGCTAATGTAACTCCTGTTTTGACGAATACTTCTATGTTTGATATTATCCGTAACAGATGGTATAGAGGTTGTATATATCAGGTGGGAATGAGACAATTGTCTGCTCACTTCCCTGAAATGAAAGACCTGATAAATGAACGTAAGCGTATCGAGAATGAACTGGACTATATACAGTCTAAATTCTATGCTGCGGAAAGAAGAAGATAAGAGGAATTAGTATTATATAATAAGCCTTGTAGAAATATCTATAGGGCTTTTTCTTTTTTATAGAAAATTAAAAATCCCCTGAGCCGATTATCAGGGGATTATATATTCTTTTTAATCGTACCTATTAGCTAGGCTTCTGCACCTCCTGTATTATCTCCATTCCTTTCAGAATAGCTTGTTCATTCATCGGTAGTAACTTATGATGACGTTCAGGCAGTGATTTTTTCAGCCCCAGCATAACATTATCAAGTTGCACCATCGGAGATACTTTAAGAAGGCCACCCAGCACTATCATATTAAATGCCTTTGTATTCTGCATCAATGTAGCTGTATCTATTGCCTCTATTTTGTAAATATATATATCTTTCCTTGTCGGCGGGTGCTGGAATCCGCTGGGATCATATATTAATATTCCTCCTGGTTTTACATGTGGCTCGAACTTGTCGAGTGAAGGCTGATTGAGGATAATTGCTATATCGTATTCGTTCACAATAGGCGAACTGATGGCATTATCGCTTAGTATAACTGTTACGTTAGCAGTACCACCACGTTGTTCCGGACCATATGATGGAAACCATGAAACTTCCTTATCTTCCATCAGCCCCGAATAAGCCAGTATCTTACCCATCGACAGCACTCCTTGTCCTCCAAAACCTGCTATTATTACTTCTTGTGTCATACCTTCTCTTTTAGATATTTTTTAAGTCGCCCATTGGATAAACAGGGAACATATTTTCTACCATCCAGTCATTTGATGCCTGTGGCGTCATTTTCCAGCCGGAACTACAAGTTGATACTATCTCAACGATGGATGTCCCTTTATTCTCCATAGAGTTTTCAAACGCTTTGCGAATCATGCGCTTTGCCTTTTTTACGGTTGCTGCTGTATGCACACTCTGACGAGTCGCAAGGCATACACCCGGTAATTGTGCCAGCAAATCGGTTATCTTGAGAGGGTAACCATTTTCATACACATCACGTCCGTTGGGCGTTGTGGCAGTTTTCATATCCAGAAGGGTAGTCGGCGCCATCTGTCCTCCGGTCATGCCATATATACCATTATTAATAAATATAATAGCAATATTTTCTCCTCTGTTCGCAGCATGTATTGTTTCTGCTGTACCGATGGCTGCAAGGTCTCCGTCACCCTGATAAGTGAATACCATTTTTTCGGGATTAAGACGTTTGACGGCCGTAGCTACTGCCGGAGCACGTCCGTGAGCTGCCTCTTGCCAGTCTACATCCAGATAGTTGTATGCGAAAACGGCACAACCTACAGGTGCAATAGCGATGGTTTTGTCCATGATTCCCATTTCTTCCACCACTTCGGCAATTAATTTATGTACAACCCCGTGTGAGCAGCCGGGGCAATAATGCATCTCGACATCGTTCATCAATGCAGGTTTTGCATATACGAGATTAGCCGGATCTATAATATTTGTACTCATAATCTTAAAATTTGAATTTGAAAATACTGTTTTTAGCAGTCAAACTTACGTTGCAGAGCATCTACCACTTCGCTTGGAGTAGGTACAATACCTCCCAGACGACCATAATGTTCTACTTTTACTTTTCCGCTTACAGCCAGACGAACGTCTTCTACCATTTGGCCGGCATTCATCTCTACTGTAAGTATTCCTTTTATTTTGGATGCATATTTGTCTATTTCTTTTGAAGGGAACGGCCAAAGCGTGATAGGGCGGATAAGTCCTACTTTTATCCCTTGTGCACGTGCCAGATCCATTGCTTTTTGGCATATACGTGCTGCAGAACCGAATGCTACCAATATGTAGTCGGCATCTTCACAATTGATTTCCTGATGCAGGCATAGTTCTTTTTCAATTTTCCTGTACTTTGCCTGAAGACGGAGATTGTTTACCTCCATTTTATTCGAATCCAGTTCGAGAGTGGTTATTATCGTAGGCTTCTTTCCCGGTAGCCTGCCCAATGTTGCCCATGGACATTGTTCTCTGATTTCGGCATCTGTTCTTCTGCGTGTGTATGCAGGAAGTTTGACTTTTTCCATCATCTGACCGATAACTCCATCGGTAAGTATCATTGCCGGAGTTTGATATTTAAAAGCGAGATCGAATCCCAAAGTGACAAAATCTGCCATTTCCTGCACAGAGCTGGGAGCAAGTGTAATTAATTTATAATCTCCGTGGCCTCCTCCTTTTACAGCCTGAAAGTAATCGGCCTGCGATGGCTGTATGGTACCTAATCCGGGACCTCCACGCATTACATTTACCAGTAAGCAAGGCAGTTCGCCTGCGGCGATATATGACACCCCTTCGAGCATAAGGCTCATTCCGGGGCTGGATGACGAGGTCATAACTGCTTTTCCGCAGCCTGCGCCACCGTATACCATATTGATAGATGCAGTTTCACTCTCAGCCTGAAGTACAACCATTCCTGTCGTTTTCCAGGGAGCCTCGGCCATTAATGTTTCCATTATTTCCGATTGAGGAGTTATTGGGTATCCGAAGTAGCCATCAGCACCGTATCTGATTGCAGCATGAGCTATGGCTTCGTTGCCTTTCATTAAAAATATTTCTTCTGACATAAGCTTTTGATTGATTAAAAAAACGAATCACGGATAGTCGGGCCGACAGGCACAGACCGGTAATTCGTTATACTACTCAAATTTTTTCTTGTAAATAGTGAGACATCCGTCAGGACATACATAACCACAATTGGCACAACCGATACAAGCTTCGGGATTTTTCATGAAAACGTAGTGGTATCCTTTCTGATTTACATTTCGGGGCTGAAGCTCCAAAACATCGCAAGGGCATGAAACTACACATAGATTACAGCCTTTGCAGCGTTCTTCATTAACTACGACTGTTCCTTTGATTTTGGCCATTTCCTTATAATAATTATTTTAGCATTACTTTTCCGCTAGGGAATTTTCATAAGATCCTAGCACAAAGGTATGCGTATTTATTTTTATATTCCTCTTTTTGGATAATAAAGATGTTAAAAAAAATCATGTCTCTAAACATATTATTATTTTTTAGGAGAATATGAGTGCTTGAATTTCAGTTGGTTGTCTATGCAATATTGCATTCCGCTATTTTTTCTGTCTTTATGTCAACTACTTGGATTAAATCGTCCGGCCTTATCTGAATCTGCAGACCTCTTTTTCCTGCGCTTACATAGATAAAGTTATACTCTTTGCATGAAATATCTATATATGTCGGAAATTTCTTTTTCATTCCTATGGGAGAGCAGGCTCCTCTGATATAACCTGTGACATTCAGCAAATCTTTCATCGGTATCATGTCACAGCTCTTGTTGCCGGATACCTTAGCCGCTATTTTCAAGTCCAGTTCTCCGTTTCCCGGAATAATGCAGACAAAATAACCCGATTTATCCCCTTTCAATACCAGTGTTTTGAATAGTTGTTCTACAGGCTCGTTCAGTTGTTCGGCAACATGTATGGCACTTAGGTCTGATTCGTCGACTTCATAGGGAATAAGTTTATACTCTATTTTTTCTTTGTCCAGTAATCTAACCGCGTTTGTTTTCTCTATTTTCATAGCTGGCATACCTTACTTTTTTCGCTGTTTAAAACAAATAATTTATCAAGATGTTTATGGAATTAACCATTTATAGTCATCTATTAACTAAAACACGAATTTAAACATTTATATCATGAAAAACATAACTAATCTTTTTATAATAGCTATCATAGGATTTTCTGGCATGTTGTCCTGTGGCAACAGTAATAAGAGTAATCTGTCTGAACAATCTTATGAGATGTCAATGACTGCTGTAGAAGATGAAAAAAGCAGTGCAGATCAAGCTCTCGACGAAGCATATGAAGTGGTAAAGAAAGAGAAAGCTCCTGCTACTACACTCAAATTCACTCCGCCACAGATTGTTCCTAACTTTATTACCTCTTCTGCTGCCGTTGCCACCTACGATGATGGTGTACATAAATTTATTCGTACTGCCTCTACAAAATTCAAAGTGAGAGAGGTTGTTTCTGCTACGCAGAAGATAGAGGATATAGCACTAAAAAACAGAGGCTTTATTATTAAATCTGCCATTAATAACGAGAACTTATATTCGGAGACTGTTGATATTTCAAAGGATTCCTCAATAGTCAACTATTCGTGTAATCTTATTGCGACCATCGAATTGAAAGTTCCTGCATTATTGCTCGATTCGGTATTGCGTCAGATAGCTCCTTTGGCTGTTTTAGTAGATTACCGCACGGTAGATGCACAGGACGTTACTGTTAAGCTGATGTCCGATCAATTAGCGCAGATTCGCCTGGCTAAGAGGCAAAAGCGTATATCTAATGCGATCAGTACAACCGGACGTAAACTCGATGATGTAATGGTTGCCGAAGATGCTTTGGATGCAAGCCTCGAAGATGCTGACAGGAAAGTGATCTCCGAATATATGACTAATGAGCAGGTTGCATACAGCACTATAAGTATAAGCATGTATCAGGACAGAATAGAGTATTCTGAGAAGATACTTCGCAAAACCGCAGTTAAGGAGTACACCCCGGGTTTTGGATCCAAATTGTTAGATGCATTGGCCGGCGGTTGGTCTATTATCAGCGCTATATTTCTTATGCTGGTATATGTCTGGCCACTCATCATTGTTTCTGCTATTGGTGTATTTATCTTTCTGAAGATAAGGAAAAGGAATAAGCAGAAATAATTATAGTATGAAGGAGATAAATAATTTCTGTATTTGTCTCCTTTATGCTTTATGGAGCTAAACGCTCGATCTTCCAGTCCCCGTCTACCCTTGTATATTGTATCCGGTCGTGCAGGCGGCTTTTGCGTCCCTGCCAGAATTCAATGAGAGTTGGCTTAACGATGTATCCTCCCCAGTTTTCGGGACGGCTTATCTCTTTCCCTGCAAAACGGGCTTCGAAGTCAACCATAAGTTGCTCCAGATATTGTCTGTCAGGTATTACCCGGCTTTGAGGCGATGCCCATGCCCCCAATTTACTCTTGGCAGGGCGCACTTCGAAATATAAGTCGGAATCAGCTTCCGCTATTTTTTCTACAATACCTTCAATCCTCACCTGCCTTTCCAGTTCATGCCATGCAAAGTTGAGGGCGCAATGGTTATTCTCAGCTATTTGTATTGCCTTCTTACTATCGTAATTAGTAAAGAATACAAAGCCTTCCGGTTTTATTTGCTTTAGTAAAACAATACGGGAAGATGGTTTGCCGTCACTGGTCGCTGTAGCCAGATTCATGGCGTTAGGTTCCAATGCTTCGGCAGCTACAGCTTCATTAAACCAGCGTTCGAACATGTTAATAGGGTCGGGTGTAACTTCCTTTTCTTCCAGTGTTTTTAGGGTAAAGTCTCTGCGTATATTGAATAGATCAGTCATTTTATCGGTATTTATTGATTATCAAAAATACTTAAAAGTTGACAAAGTTGACACTTTTTACAGGAAACAGTCAACAATAATTCTCTCGCAAAGATGCGAAGACACAAAGTCTAACCCATTGCCCTGTTTGTATTTATTAACTATATTCAGTTAAAACCTGACACATCTGACAGCTTTTCCATTATTTTTATCTTGCGTATTTTGTATCCATTAACTATATATAGTTAAAAAGTAACAAAAGTAACGGAAACAATTAAAAATTAAGAATGAATAATTAAGAATTGTGTTTTTGTTACTTTTTCAAAAACCTGACAAAGTTGACACTTTTGCAATGTTTTTCATTGTTACCTTTCCAATTTAAAAAAGTAACAAAGGTAACACTATTTTCAGTTAACAGTTAGCAGTCATCAGTCATCAGTTAACAGTTAGAAGCCCTTTATACTTATTACTCAATACTTACTACTTTGAAAAGGTAACAAAGGTTACACTTTTTATACTTATTCTTTTTAGCCTCATTGTAAGTCCTAGGGGGCCATCAATATTTCAAAGAACTAACAGCTATAAGCTAAAGGCTAGTAGCTCCTACCTATAGATAAAAGATTAGAAATAATATAAAAAAATTCCCGCTGACATCTCGTCTGCGGGAACCTAAGATCAACTAAAAAAACTATCAATAGAAAAGTTATGCTAAACAAAGTATGTTCTTTTCCTTTTCTTTTTGCTTTTTACAGTATCGGTTGCATTGTTCACTGATACTGTATCCGAGTAATATGCCAAGTATAAAGTCTTCTTCGGGAGTCAGCAGGTTCAACGGCTTGTCGCCACAAATCCTGTTTGCCACATTCAGGCATTCATCTTTTCCGAAGAACACATTTATATTGCCATTTTTTAATCGTTGTATTTTGTAACTGATTCCGTTTTTCTCCAATTTCCAGATTACTTTTTCTTCTGTATCTGCGGTCAGGGTGCATAGCATCAGGTCGCGGACACCTTTCTTGTATTCGTAAATGAGATGGTAGAAAACACGCATAAATCGGTTGGTTTATTAAATTACCTTTTTCAAATCTTCAGTCCAGAGCGCAATACGTTGGTCTGTCAGGCTCGATTCGTTATCATTGTCTATTAACAGGCCTACAAACTGGCCGTCTACTACAGCTTCCGAACTGTCGTATGTGTAACCTTCCGTACTTACCTGACCGATAAACTCACAGCCTTTGCCTTTTATTGCATCATATATTTTACCTACTGCATCTCCGAATGTATCGCTGTATGATGAGGAATCACCGCAACCAAAAAGAGCGACTTTCTTACCACTCAGGTCAGCGGCTTTCACCTTGTCGATATAATATTCCCAGTCGTCTTGCAAATCTCCAAGACCTAATGTAGGTGATCCGAACAAAAGAACGTCATAAGCCGCATAGTTCGTATCAGCTTTAGATACGTCGTGTAAATCAGCTTTATCTACATTTAGCTTTTTTGCAATTTCTTCTGCAACATCTTGTGTGTTTCCGGTTGTAGAGCCGTAATATATTCCAATCTTAGACATATTGTAAATGAATTATAATTTAGTAATGCAAAGAAACAGGATATATCGGAGTGGGGCAATACCGAAAAATAATGAAATTTATAGGCAAAACTACTTACTTATGAGTAGGAGCATGCTAATTCTTTTGTGTTTGTGCAGAATATTCAAAATAAAAAAAGCAGACTGAATAATCAATCTGCTCTCTTTATACCGTTTAAACTATATTTTAAGCTTCTGCCTTAGGAAGAACAGAAACATAAGATCTATCGTTTTTCTTTTTGCGGAATGATACTACTCCGTCTGTCAATGCAAACAAAGTATGATCTTTTCCGATACCTACATTTTCACCAGGGTGATGTGTTGTACCTCTCTGACGAACTATAATATTCCCGGCTTTAACTATTTCTCCGCCGAATGCTTTAACGCCTAATCGTTTACTTTCCGATTCACGGCCGTTTTTCGAACTACCTACACCTTTCTTGTGTGCCATTTTCTTCTGTTTTTACTGATTAAGCAATAATTTCTTTAACTACAACTTCTGAAAATTGTTGACGGTGACCGTTCAATTTACGGTATCCTTTTCTTCTTTTCTTGTGGAATATAAGCACTTTGTCTCCTTTTGCCTGAGATATTACTTCTACTACCACTTTAGCGCCTTCTACAGTAGGAGCACCTACAGTTACAGCACCATCTTTGTCAACTAATAATACTTTTTCGAACTCTACTTTAGAGCCATTTTCTGCGTTGATTCTGTGAACGAACAACTTTTGGTCTACTTCAACCTTCATTTGTTGCCCCTGAATGTCTACGATAACGTACATCTGTTTTTATATTTACAGGTTATGTGCCTGAGGCGAACCGGTTTACACAGGTTTCTTGTTAGCCTATTAGCAATCGGGTGACAAAAGTAATGAAATATTGTGGAATATTCAAATTTTTTTATACGATATTATTCCTTATTATCTATAATAGTAAGGGTACCTTCTATATTGTCCAGCATTGGTATGTTTATATCGCCGCCTATTTCGGTTATAATGGCTTTGATTGCCTGTTTGTCAACTTTGGATATGGTGGTGAGCCTTTTGCCTGTTATGATATTTGTCCCCGACATGTAACCTAGTATACCGTCTACGATAAATATACTGTCGCCCTTTGTTGTGTATGTACTCTTTCTATTTCTTGCATAAGTGCCGTTTTGCGGATTTACAGCCAGGGTAGTTATAGCCCCCATGGTCGGGTTGTTTTCATCTACATCGAAAACTCTTCTTATCTCCAGTAATTCTGCGTCTCTTACAAACATACTGTTTACACGTTCATCCACAGTAGGGTCATTGGATTTTAGTACACGCTTCTCATTAAGCCATTCACCGTCTAGCGATGCAGGAGGCTTTGGTTCATAATCATCGCCGCATGAATAAAAACAGATACTGATGATGATGATAAGCAGTGTGGGGAAGATGTTATTTTTATTCATCTGTCAAAGGTTTGTTTTGTAAAATGTTTCTGCAAAGATATATATATTTTTTTCTTCAATGAATTTATCATAGTTAAATGGTGTGTATGAACGATTATAACGAATTTGTTATATTTTTATTGCGTGTTGACAATTTGAAATAAAATATAAACAAAATGTGTTATATTTATGTTTTATATTTTGAATTAAGAATAAAATGATATAAATTTGCCGAACTGTGGCAAGGTATAAAACTAACTAAAAAAATAATTATAAATATATGTGTGGATTTGTAGGTGTATTTGATTTAACCCAAAATATAGATGTCCTTCGTGGCCAGGTGCTTCGCATGGCAAAGAAGATTCGTCATCGTGGTCCCGATTGGTCGGGGGTATATTGTGGCAGTAAATCTATCCTTGCTCATGAAAGGCTTTCCATTGTGGGTGTTGATTCGGGGAAGCAACCCTTGTATAGTAAAGATAAAAAGCTGGTATTGGCTGTTAATGGTGAAATATATAATCATAAAGAGATAAGAAACCGGTATTCTGATTATGAGTTCCTTACTCATTCCGATTGTGAAGTTATCCTTGCTCTGTATAAAGATAAAGGAGCGGATTTGTTCGAAGACCTGAACGGTATATTTGCATTTGCCCTCTATGACGTCGAAAAAGATCTTATATTGATCGGCCGCGATCATATGGGTATCATTCCTTTGTATATGGGATACGATGATTACGGGCAGTTTTATGTAGCCAGTGAGTTGAAGGCGCTGGAGGGTGTTTGCCCCAATATTCAGGAGTTCTTGCCCGGGCATTATATTTTTAGTGGAGATGGAACGGCTCCTAAGCAGTGGTATAAGCGCGACTGGATGGAGTATGATAACGTGAAAGATAATAAATCGGATATTGAAGAGTTGAGAGCATCTTTGGAAGCGGCTGTGCATCGTCAGTTGATGTCAGATGTTCCTTATGGAGTCTTGCTTTCCGGCGGACTGGACTCGTCTATCATATCGGCTGTAGCGAAACGTTATGCAGCACGACGTATAGAGGATGATAATAAAACGGAGGCATGGTGGCCGCAGCTCCATTCTTTTGCTGTAGGGCTTAAGGATGCTCCGGATTTAATTGCTGCCCGCAAGGTGGCGGAGTATATAGGCACAGTTCATCATGAGATTAATTTTACGGTGGAGGAGGCTATAGATGCGCTGAGTGATGTGATTTACCATATCGAGACATATGATGTGACAACGGTACGGGCATCTACTCCGATGTATTTATTGGCTCGTTTTATAAAGTCTATGGGAGTGAAAATGGTGTTGTCAGGCGAAGGTTCGGATGAACTTTTCGGTGGTTACCTTTATTTTCATAAGGCACCGGATGCAAAGGCATTGCATGAAGAGACGGTTCGAAAGCTGGACAGGCTTCATTTATACGATTGTTTGCGTGCAAACAAATCATTGGCAGCATGGGGGGTAGAAGGGCGTGTGCCTTTTTTGGATAAGGAATTTATGGATGTGGCTATGCGCCTGAACCCTCAGGATAAAATGTGTGGCAATGGAAAAATAGAAAAGCATATACTCCGTAAGGCTTTTGAAGATTATTTGCCGGCCAGTGTTGCGTGGCGGCAAAAAGAGCAATTTTCCGACGGTGTAGGGTATAATTGGATAGATACATTACGTGAGGTTGCGGACAAAAAAGTAAGCAACCGTCAGATGGAACATGCAGCCGAGCGTTTTCCTATCAATCCGCCAATGTCGAAAGAAGAGTATTGGTATCGCACAATGTTCGAAGAGCATTTCCCTTCGGCATCTGCGGCTCATACAGTGCCATCGGTGCCATCTGTAGCATGTAGTACGGCTACGGCTTTGGAATGGGACGCTTCGTTTAAGAATAGGGTGGATCCGTCTGGTCGTGCAGTAAAAGCTGTGCATTCCGAGGCTTATGAGTAATGATTGTGGTATATAAAAATATAGAAGCAGAGAAGTGCGTATTTCTCTGCTTTTCTTTTATATACCTTCTTTTATTCTTTCTTCTTTGGTGTAATCGTTCGGATCGAATTGTTTTATTATGCCCCGTGATGTGACTAATTGATATACGAGTATAAGCCATACGGCAAGGCTTGGAATTGCTTTCAGTGAATATCTTTTAAATACATCGTCGTGTATACTCTTCGGGAATATATGGGACGATGTTATCAGTGTCCAGAATATGGTGAATATCAGTAGTCCGGCTATCCATTTGTTTTTCGGATACTTTTGCAGGCTGTACCAAAAGGCTAAGGCTGTCATGGCAATAATGTATGTCTCTTTTTCGGAGCCGGTGCTGAAAAGGACAATAAAGAATAAGGCGGATGCCAGAATGCCGATTTGGTAGGTCAGGTCGTCGTAACATTTGATCTTTATGTATTGAAGGGCAAATAATACAAGTCCCGGTACAATTATATATAATGGTGATGCGTCCAGAATATTGAAGCATCTTCTTATGAGGCCGATAGCGGATATGTCCTGTGAAAAATTGGTTATATTCATTACATTTTTAGCAGATAGAGCGTGGAGCCAGTCTTGATAGCTCTGTACGACAAATCCAGGGGAAGATATCAACATTGGCAGGGCAAAGAATATGGCAGCCCAGACTACCATGTATATTATAAGCTTCCCTTTGTGTTTTGAGAAAAAGAATAAACTCAATCCCACTATGCCATATAGTTTTATAAAAGTGCCGAGCATAATAAAACATGCAGCCCAGAAATCTTTCTCTTTCCGTATGCAAATAAAGCTGCCGATAACTAACGCGGCAATCAGGCCGTTTGTCTGGCTGTTCATTACGCAGGTGTAGAGGTCTACTCCTATTATGTAGAAAAACAGGTATTTTCTTCTCCAGGCGATTGGCAGATAGTAAACGGCAAAGAACAGGGTCAGGCTCATTGCTACATCCCAGAGTAATATCCCGAGCCTGTCGGGCAGGAGTGCAAACGGCGCTATAATCACAGTAAAGACAGGGCCGTAATAAAACATGTCGTGATGCTCGGCCGGATAGGGTGCGTATATATTGACCTGTTCAAGAGCATGATAGAATGAACCACTGAATATTTTATAATTATTATGGATGCGGCTGGCCTTCAGTGCACCTATTATGGGAATGAGAGTCCATACAAAAAGAAGAAATCTTTTGTCGGAAAATATAGGTTTTCTGAAAAAATTAACAATAGAGCTCATAGTTCTATCCGTTATTATCCGATAATTAAAATGGTAGTCTGTGCGTTTTGTAAAAGGGCAGGCTACACGTTATTCCAGGTTGTTATTTCTTCAAAATCTAAAATCCGGATTTTGAAGGGTACAAAGATGGAAATTTTATATGGAATAAGGAACTATTTTCTTAACATTTCATTCTGAAATATGGGCTTTGTGTAAGGTCGTTTTAATGTTGGATATTATAAGGTGTTTAAAAGAAATATTTTGCTCAAATAAATAGTGAAAATATGGATTAAAGGTGTGTAATTTAAGAAAGGGGTGACATTTGTAAATCATTTGGTCTTGCGTTCTGTCTTTATGATTGTTATTTTGAAAATTAACAAGTCAAAAAGATTTTTTATTTTATTAAAAATGAAAAAATGATACAAATTTCTTGCGAAATCGAATAATTTGTACGAAATTTGCATCTTGAAAATAGAAATAATATAACACTCAAAAAGAGGACGGAATAGAGGATGAAGAAATTGAAATTTACCAAAATGCAGGGTGCCGGTAATGACTATATTTATATGAATGGTTTTACTCAGCAAATAGATAATCCTTCTGAGTTGGCAGTCCGCTTGAGTAACCGTCACTTTGGTATTGGTTCCGATGGGTTAGTACTGATATTGCCCTCAGATATATGCGATTTTAGAATGCAGATGTTCAATTCTGATGGTTCGGAAGCTGAGATGTGCGGTAATGCTTCGCGCTGTGTAGGTAAATATGTGTATGATAACGGGCTGACCGATAAAAAAGAAATAACGCTGGAGACCAAAGCCGGTGTGAAATATATCACATTAAAAGATGGGGATGCTATTGCACGTAAAGTGACAGTGGATATGGGTGAACCTATACTCGCTCCTACTTTAATTCCTGTACGGGTGGCAGAGGAGCCTGTATTGGAATACCCTTTGGATATAGATGGTAAGATATGGAAGATATCGTGTGTGTCGATGGGAAATCCACACGCAGTGGTATTTATGAAAGGAATTAAAGATTTGGATTTGCCTGTATTGGGCCCTAAATTCGAAACGAATCCTATTTTCCCGCGCAAGACAAATACGGAATTTATCGAAGTAGTAGATCGCAATACTTTAAATATGCGTGTTTGGGAGCGTGGAGCAGGGGAGACTTTGGCTTGCGGGACCGGAGCATGTGCTGCCGCTGTAGCTGCTGTATTGAATAATCATTGCGACAGGGATATAACGATACATTTGCTGGGTGGTGATCTCAAAATAGAGTGGGATGTCCTTAATAACCATGTATATATGACAGGTGAAGCTGTTACAGTATTCGAAGGTGAATTAATTGGCTAATGTGCCGATATGTGAAATAAGTAGTAAATTGAGAAGAAACGAATTAATAAAATAGACAGACCGATCTTGTACGTCGCATTGCGAAACTGGCACATCGGTATATTGTCCATCATCAAATTAGGAAAATGATATTAATAAACGAAAATTATACAAAGCTCCCGGGAAGCTACCTGTTCTCGGATATTGCACGCAAAGTAAACGAATTTAAAACTGCACACCCCGACGCAACTATTATCCGTCTGGGTATTGGAGATGTGACAAAACCTCTTCCGCAGGCTTCGATAGAAGCGATGCACAAAGCTGTGGACGAGATGGCCCATGCAGCTACCTTCAGGGGATATGGTCCGGAGCAGGGTTATGACTTCCTTGTAAATACAATTGTAGAAAACGATTATAAGGCACGCGGGCTGGATATTTCGGCAGATGAAGTGTTTGTCAGTGACGGTTCTAAGAGTGATACAGGTAATATAGGAGATATTCTCGGACTTGATAATATTGTTGCCATTACTGATCCTGTTTATCCTGTTTATGTGGACACTAATGTGATGGCTGGTCGTGCCGGTGATTTGCTAGACAATGGCAAATGGAGTAAGGTTGTATATCTTCCATGTACTGCGGAGAACGACTTTGTGCCTTCGTTGCCAACCGAAAAAGTAGATATAATCTATTTGTGTTATCCGAATAATCCGACAGGTACGACTTTGACAAAAGATCAGTTGAAGATATGGGTAGATTATGCCTTAAAGAACAAAGCGCTTATTCTTTTCGATAGTGCTTATGAAGCATTTATCACCGAAAGTGATGTTCCTCACAGTATCTACGAGATAGAAGGAGCAAAAGAAGTCGCTATTGAATTTCGCAGCTTCTCTAAAACTGCAGGGTTTACCGGTACGCGTTGTGCATACACCGTAGTGCCAAAAGCGCTGATGGGGTATACTAAATCCGGAGAGAAGGTGTCATTGAATAAATTGTGGAACAGACGGCATACTACCAAATTTAATGGTGTACCGTATATTATACAACGTGCTGCCGAAGCCTGTTATTCCGTCGAGGGTAAAAAGCAGGTGAAGGAGACGATCGGTTATTACCTGAATAATGCTAAGATTATCCGTGAAGGGCTTAGTGCGCAAGGTCTGAAAGTTTATGGAGGAGTTAATTCTCCATACATTTGGGTGAAAACCCCTAGCGGTATGACTTCGTGGGGATTTTTCGACTATCTGCTCAATGAGTTGAATGTCGTAGGTACTCCCGGAGTTGGATTTGGTCCAAGTGGAGAAGGGTATCTGCGGTTGACGGCGTTCGGTACGTTAGAGAATACAAAAGAGGCGGTAAGCCGTCTCAGGAAGATATCTATTTAATAATAATATTCTGTATTTTATTGGTATACAAAATATTGAAATCTTGAAACATGAATTGAAAATCGGCGTAGGCCAAATTTTGAAATAAAATCTATATAACTCAATAAAAACAAGTTTATGACAAAGTTACGTTTTAGAGCAGTAGCGATGGCCTCGGAAAGAAAACCGGTAGAGGTGCGAAAACCGGAAAAGAAGACATCGGAATATTATGGAGAGAAAGTGTTTAATCGTAAAGCTATGACCAAATATCTTTCGAAAGAAACTTTCAAAGCGCTGAATAATGCTATCGATAAAGGAGGTTCTGTAAATCGTAACCTAGCTGAGCACGTAGCTGCAGGTATGCGTATGTGGGCTTTGGAAAATGGTGTGACTCACTATACACACTGGTTTCATCCGTTGACGGACGGAACTGCCGAAAAACATGACGCTTTTGTAGAACATGACGGACAGGGCGGCCTGATAGAAGAATTTGAAGGAAAGCTTCTGGCGCAACAGGAACCGGATGCGTCCAGTTTCCCATCGGGAGGTCTTCGCAATACATTCGAGGCTCGCGGATACTCGGCATGGGATCCGTCTTCTCCTGCATTTATTGTTGGCAATACATTGTGTATCCCTACTATATTTATCTCTTACACTGGTGAGGCACTCGACTATAAAACTCCATTGCTGAAAGCACTGGCGGCAGTAGATAAGGCTGCGACCGAAGTGGTTCACTATTTTAATAAAGATGTAAAGAAAGTACAATCCAATCTGGGTTGGGAACAAGAATACTTCCTTGTAGATGAAGATCTTTTCATGGCTCGCCCCGATCTGGCTCTGACAGGAAGAACGTTGATGAGTCACGAGAGCGCTAAAAATCAACAGTTGGAAGATCACTATTTCGGTTCTATACCTGAGCGTGTACAACGCTTTATGGAGGAGCTGGAGTATGAGTCTTATGCTTTGGGTATTCCTGTAAAGACCCGCCACAACGAGGTTGCGCCTAACCAGTTTGAGTTGGCTCCTATATATGAAGAGTGTAATCTGGCCGTAGACCATAACCTGCTGGTGATGTCGGTGATGGATAAGGTAGCGCGTAAACATTCATTCCGTATATTGTTCCACGAAAAACCGTTCAAGGGAATCAATGGTTCGGGTAAGCATAATAACTGGTCGCTAAGTACCGATACAGGTATCAACCTGCTGTCTCCGGGTAAAGATCAGGTGGAAAACCTGCGCTTCATCACTTTTGTGGCGAATATTCTTGCGGCAGTGCATAAAAATAACGGATTGCTGAAAGCATCTATATCTTCTGCTACAAATGCTCACCGTTTAGGTGCAAATGAAGCGCCTCCCGCTATTATATCCGTTTTCCTTGGCTCACAGGTAAGCGATATACTCGATAAGTTTGAGAAGAGCGCGGTTAAAGACGCCATTGTGGTTGACAGCAAAAAGCAAATCAGCCTTGGTGTAGGGCAGATTCCTGAAATCCTTCTAGATAATACCGACCGTAACCGTACATCTCCGTTTGCCTTTACAGGTAACCGTTTCGAATTCCGTGCAGTAGGTTCATCGGCAAACTGTGCTTCTGCTATGACGGCGTTGAATGCTTCTGTTGCCGAGCAACTTCGACTGTTTAAAGAAGAAGTGGATGGCCTTATATCTAAAGGTAAATCTAAAGAAGAAGCCTTGTATGAAGTATTGAAGAAATACATCAAAGAATCACGTCCTATCCGTTTCAATGGAAATGGTTATAGTGATGAGTGGAAGGCTGAAGCTAAGAAACGTAAGTTGGATTGCGAAACCAGCGTTCCTGTGATTTATGATGCGTATACATCGAAACAAAGTATCAAAACGTTTACAGGTATCCTTTCGGAAGTAGAATTGCATGCCCGTAACGAAGTGAAATGGGAAACTTATACTAAGAAAATTCAGATAGAATCACGTGTACTCGGAGATTTGGCTTTGAATCACATTATTCCTGTGGCAATCTCTTACCAATCTATTTTGCTGACTAATGTATCGAAACTGAAAGAAGTCTCAGATGATTATAAGACATTGGGAGCAGAGCAATTGAGGTTGATCGAAAAAGTCTCTACTCATGTGAATGCAATAAATGCTAAGGTACACGAAATGATAGACGCTCGTAAGATTGCGAATAATATCGAGAGTGAACGCGAAAAAGCTATCGCATACCACGATAATGTGGCACCTTATCTGGACGAGATCCGTTATCATGTCGATAAGCTGGAGCTGATCGTAGATAACGAAATGTGGCCATTGGCTAAATATAGAGAGTTACTTTTTATTCGCTAATCGCTTTTATTATAATGAAAAATCCCGGCTTCGTAAGAGGCCGGGATTCTTTTTATTTATATCCGTTCTATTTCCTTATCCACACTGCTGTAATATCGCCAAATACAAGTTTATGGTATTCCTTGCCATTTCCGTCTTTCTTTCCTTTTTCTACAAACTCTTTTCCTTTTTCAGAATAGAAGTCTTTCGGATTGGTCTCCGTGATTTCCACCAGTTTACATTCTATTATTAGCTTGGCTTCTTTGTATGTGATATTGCCTGATGGAGTTTTCACATAGGTCAATGTTGTTTCTTTCATCTTGTCGGAGCTTCTTCCGCTCTTGCTGCCGAATGCTATCACTTGATCTTTGAACTGATCGGGGAAGTATGTCATGGTATAACTCTGTTCTTTCTTTATAAATTCCAGTGTGTAACGGCTTGCATTCAGGAAGCACCAGGTAACTGGCACTTCGAATAGTTGTCCCCAGCCACCCCAGCTTGCAGTCATCGAGTTGTAGAGGGAATCGGAGCCGGCTGTAATCACCGAATAATCTTTACCTACTAGTTTGAATACATTTTCAGTCAACTCGGTAGGCTCTACTTTTCTGAACAAATCGTCGAAAGATTTGTCTTTTACATCCGCGTAGGTTATAACATCAGTTGAATCTGTAGTTGATTTTTCTGAAGATGTGGTGTCTTTGTGTGCCCCTCCACATGAAAACAAGAATGTTGTCATGATGATTGCTGACAGGAATTTTTTCATAATTCTTATGTTTTAATTTAATGAGTGATATGTCAAAAGTAATAATTAACAATTATATTATCAGATATTCAGTATAAAAATAATTTTAAATAGATTTTTGTTAAATAAAGCAGTGTTAATCTATTCTTTTTATGTAAAAAATCATTTTTTCGAACAAAAGGAGATTTTATGTGTTGAAAATTTGTATATTTGTCATCTGTCTTAGTTTGGGGCAGAAATCGAATTTTCTATCAATTATATATCAACTAATAACTATGCAGGATTTAAAATCAGCAGTACAGCACGGATTATATGACCCGGCCTATGAGCATGACGCATGCGGGGTAGGGATGGTGCTTCATATGAAGGGTGCTAAATCCCATGCCATCGTTGAGAATGGTCTCCGTGTATTGGAGAACATGACTCACCGTGGGGCAGAAAATGCAGACAACAAAACCGGAGACGGTGCCGGTATTATGTTGCAGATACCACACGAGTTTATACTACTACAAGGGATTCCAGTCCCTGAAAAAGGACATTATGGAACAGGGCTCGTCTTTTTGCCTAAGGGTGAAAAAGAAATGGAGTCTTGCATGATTACCCTTACACAATATATCGACAAGGAAGGATTAAAGCTTCTGGCAGTACGTGATGTACCTGTCAATAGCGATATATTAGGTGAAATGGCTCTTTCGAATGAACCGAATATAAAACAGATATTTGTAGTTGGAGAAGAGGGTATGTCCCAGGACGAACTGGAACACCGGCTCTATATCCTTCGTAAGAAGATAGAGAAGGAGATCTTCAATTCGAAGGTATTCTCTTTAGATACAAAGAAAGCTTTCTATATAGTTAGTTTATCCACAAAGCGTATTATATATAAAGGGATGTTGTCGTCGGAGCAGCTCCGTCATTATTTTCCCGATTTACTGAACCCGCATCTGACAAGTGCTATTGCGCTTGTGCACTCGCGTTTCAGCACCAATACATTTCCTACATGGGATTTGGCACACCCTTTCCGTATGGTGGCGCACAATGGGGAGATCAATACAATAAAAGGTAACCGCCTGTGGATGGAAGCCCGCGAAAGTGTGCTAAAATCGGAATTATTAGGTAATATCAGCGATCTATGGCCGATTGTACAGCCGCATATGAGTGATAGCGCTTCATTCGATAATGTACTTGAATTTCTTGTGATGTCCGGGAAATCGCTTCCGCATGCTATGGCTATGATGGTACCGGAATCATGGAATGATAAGAATCCTATTTCGAATGATCTGAAAGCCTTCTATGAATATCATAGTATATTTATGGAGCCGTGGGATGGTCCCGCTACATTGCTGTTTTCTGACGGACGATATGCAGGAGGATTGCTTGACCGCAACGGTCTGCGTCCTGCGCGTTACCTGATGACTCATAGTGGTATTATGGTAGTGGCTTCAGAGATGGGAGTACTTCCGTTCGAACCGTCCGAGATAAAGGAAAAAGGACGCCTTCGTCCGGGTAAGATGCTGATGGTAGATACCGAAGAGGGTACTATACAATATGATGCCGAGCTAAAAGAAAAACTTGCAAAAGCATATCCTTATCGCGATTGGTTGGCAAAGAACCGTATTTCACTCGATGATATTTCTTCAGGAAGGACTCCTAAATATAATGTGGAAGACTATACCAAAATGCTGAAAGTATTCGGCTATTATAAGGAAGATATAGAAAAGATACTGACGCCTATGGCAGCGGAAGGAAAAGAACCTACCGCCTCAATGGGTAACGATGCACCGGTGGCTGTTTTGTCGAACAAGCCGCAACGCCTGTTTACGTACTTCCGTCAGTTGTTTGCGCAGGTAACAAACCCGCCTATCGATCCTATTCGTGAAGAGTTGGTAATGTCATTAGCCGGATATATTGGTTCGCTTCACAAGAATATACTGGAGCCGATGCCGGAACATACAAAGATGGTTGGTCTGTCAAATCCATTCCTTTCCAACAGGGAACTCGATTTGTTGATCCACCTGCAATACAAAGGCTTTAAATGTGAAGTCCTGCCAATGCTTTTTGATCCTAAGCAGGGTGGTACAGGTCTTGAAAAGGCTATAGACGAGCTGTGTAAGAAAGCAGAAAAAGCCGTTGACAACGGTAATAATTATATCATTCTCAGCGACAGGGGCGTTAATCCCGATAATGCGGCTATTCCCTGTCTGCTAGCCGTATCCGCCGTTCATCATTATCTGGTGGAGCGTCGCAAGCGTATGCAGATAGACATTGTGGTGGAATCTGCCGAACCGCGCGAGGTAATGCATTTCGCATTGCTGTTCGGTTACGGGGCAAATGCTGTGAATCCGTATCTGGCACTGGCTGTCATCGAAGAATTGGTGAAGAAGGGGGATATACATCTCGATTTCCATACAGCCATGAAGAATTATGTGAAAGCCATCAACAAAGGTTTGTTGAAAACCATGTCTAAGATGGGTATTTCAACATTGAAAAGCTATATTGGCGCACAGATATTCGAAGCTGTCGGCATCAGTTCGGCAGTAATAGATAAATACTTCAAAGGAACAACATCTAAAATAGAAGGAGTCGATTTGAACGATATCGCCAGTGATACGATAGAAGCCTATTACGAAGCATTCGAGGAAGATTTTACAGACCCTTCATTGATAAGTCAGGGTATTTATGCATGGCGTCGCAATGGTGAATACCATGCATGGAATCCCGAAACGATAATGAATCTCCAGATGTCTACACGTTTGGGAAGTTATAAGAAATTCAGGGAATATACAAATTCGATCGACAAAAAACCGGAGAAGATTTTCCTGCGTGACTTCCTTGATTTTGATTTGGCAAAGAAACCAATCGACATTTCAGAGGTAGAACCTGTATCGGCTATTACCAAGCGTTTTGTAACAGGTGCCATGTCATTCGGTTCTATCAGCCGTGAAGCACATGAAGCTATGGCTGTGGCCATGAATGCTATCGGGGGTAAAAGCAATACCGGAGAGGGAGGTGAACTGCCCGAACGTTTTGCAACAAATGCCCGTTCAGCTATCAAGCAGGTGGCATCCGGCCGTTTCGGGGTAACTACCGAATATCTGGTAAATGCCGACGAACTCCAGATCAAGATAGCACAGGGAGCAAAACCGGGTGAGGGAGGACAACTTCCGGGCTTTAAGGTAGATCAGATTATAGCGAAGACCCGTCACTCGATTCCGGGTATTTCGTTGATATCGCCACCACCGCACCACGATATATACTCTATTGAAGATTTGGCGCAGTTGATTTTCGACCTGAAAAGTGTAAACCCGGTCGCACAGATAAGTGTGAAACTGGTATCCGAAAGCGGAGTGGGAACTGTGGCCGCCGGAGTGGCGAAAGCAAAAGCCGACCGCATTGTCATCAGTGGTTGTGAAGGAGGTACAGGAGCAAGCCCTGCCAGCTCGATCAAGCATGCCGGACTTCCCTTAGAGATTGGTTTGGCTGAGGTGCAGCAGACTTTGGTACTCAACAATCTGCGCGGACAGGTATATTTGCAGACAGACGGTCAGTTGAAGACCGGACACGATATTATTGTAGCTGCTATGTTAGGTGCTGAGGAATTCGGTTTTGCAACCAGCGCACTGATAGTATTAGGATGTATTATGATGCGTAAGTGTCACCTGAATACCTGCCCTGTCGGAGTTGCTACACAGAATGAAGAGTTGCGGAAGAAGTTTATTGGCCGTAGTGAATATCTGGTAAACTACTTCAATTTCCTTGCCGAAGAAGTGCGTGAGCATCTGGCATCATTAGGAGTGAAGTCGTTGGATGAGATAGTAGGCCGTGCCGATTTGCTGAAATATGTGAAAAGTGAAGCAAATTCAAAAGTAGAGAAACTGGATTTATCCCGTCTTATCTATTTTCCTGCCGAGACGAAGGAAAATGCAATACACCGTATAAAGAATCAGGAGCATAAACTGGATGATGTATTGGATCTGAAGTTGATTACAACATCACGTCTGGCTATCGATAAAGCTATGCCTGTAGTTATTTCCCATACAATACGAAATACGAATCGTACGGTAGGTGCTATGCTTTCGGGTGAAATAGCTAAGAAATACGGTAACGCCGGACTTCCTGCAGATACTATCCAATGTACATTCCAGGGGGCAGCCGGACAGAGCTTCGGAGCATTTCTTGCTCATGGTGTGACCTTCAAGCTCGAAGGCGATGCCAATGACTATGTAGGTAAAGGCCTGTCGGGAGGTAAGATCATCATTGTACCTCCGGCCGTATCTACTTTCAAGCCCGAAGAAAATATCATTGCCGGTAATACCTTACTGTATGGTGCTACCTCCGGCGAAATATATATCAACGGACGTGTAGGAGAACGTTTTTGTGTACGTAATAGCGGTGCAACTGCTGTTGTGGAAGGGGCCGGAGACCATTGTTGTGAATATATGACGGGCGGCCGTACGGTAGTGCTTGGAAAGACAGGACGGAATTTTGCGGCGGGTATGAGCGGCGGGGTTGCTTATGTGTATAACATAGACGGCGATTTCGACTACTATTGCAATATGCAGATGGTCGAGCTTACACTGATAGAAGACACTTACGACAGTAAAGAGCTTCGTCAGCTGATCACCAATCATTATGAATATACAAACAGCCCTCTGGCAAAACATATCCTCGACAACTGGAATACAGAGGTAGAGAAATTCATGAAAGTAACCCCTATTGAATACAAGAAAGTGTTACAGGATGAAAAACTGGAAGCTATAAAGAAAAAAATAGCACAAGTAGAATTCGATTATTAATTAGCAAATTAGCGAATTAGCAAATTTGAGAATGTATTTACATTTGCTAATCAGCTAATTTCCGAATTTTCAAATTAGAAAATGGGAAATCCAAAAGCATTTTTAACAGTAAAGAGGAAAGACGCAGGATACCGTCCGGCACAGGAGCGTATCCTCGATTTTGGTGAAGTAGAACAGACCCTAAATACAGAAGACCGCCGCGAACAGGCATCACGTTGTATGGATTGTGGTATCCCGTTTTGTCATTGGGGGTGCCCGCTAGGCAATAAAATGCCCGAATTTCAGGAGTATATATACAGAGGTAACTGGAAGCTGGCGGCAGAAGTACTGATGCAGACAAACGACTTTCCTGAGTTTACAGGACGTATTTGTCCCGCACCTTGTGAGAAATCGTGTGTACTGTCGATACACCGTGCTCCTGTAACAATTCGTGAGAATGAGGCATCTGCATTGGAACACGCTTTCAATGAAGGTTTTATTCAGCCTAAAATACCTGCACACCGTACAGGGAAAAAAGTGGCCGTGATAGGTTCGGGGCCATCGGGATTGGCTGTGGCAAATCAGCTGAACCAGAAAGGGCATGACGTGACTGTTTATGAGAAAAATTCCAATATAGGAGGCTTGCTCCGTTTCGGTATTCCTGACTTCAAATTGAATAAGAATATTATCGACCGTCGCTTGAAGCTGATGGAAGCCGAAGGTGTGAAGTTTGTAGTAAATACTGAAATAGGTAAAGATGTAAAAGGCAAAGATATTCTGAAAGAATATGATGCAGTCTGTGTTGCTATCGGTTCACAGGTTCCACGCAACCTTCCGGTTGAAGGCCGCGAACTGAAAGGCGTCTACTATGCTATGGAATATCTTACCACTCAAAATAAGATGATTGCAAAGGAAGAAATTCCTGCCGACCAGATTATTGATGCCAAAGGCAAGAATGTTCTTGTCATCGGTGGCGGAGATACAGGTTCTGACTGTATTGGTACTGCAAATCGTCAGGGAGCGGCAAGTGTTATGCAGATCGAAATTTTGCCTAAGCCACCAAAATTAGAAGATATCGACAATCCGTGGCCAATACCATTTCCGGTTGTACTGAAAACTTCTTCATCACACCTTGAAGGCTGTGAGCGTCGCTGGTCGCTGAATACGAAGCGATTTATTGGTGAAGATGGTAAACTAACCGCAGTGGAACTTGTTGAAGTAGCATGGGAACAAGACGAAACTGGCAAACATATAATGAAAGAAGTAGGAGAGCCTGAAATCCATAAGATAGACCTTGTTTTCCTTGCTCTTGGTTTCGTTCATCCTATACAGGAAGGCTTATTGAAAGAGCTTGATATAAAGACCGATGATATTCGCCGTAATGTAGCAACCGATTCTAAAAGAGCAACTAATATAGCCAAAGTATTTGGCGCAGGCGACTGTGTAAGCGGACAATCATTAGTTGTAACGAGTATTGCTTCGGGAAGAAAGACCGCACAACATATCGATGATTATTTGAGTAAATAAAGGTTAATTTTAGTTAACTTTTGTGCTGTCAGATATAGTTATGGTGTTATAACTTTTGCGAAGTTGCATATCTTTATGCAACTTTGGCTTTATAGAATGCATCAATATATCTAGGACACTAATTTTATTAACCAAATAAATTCATTATGAACAAGAAACTTTTATGTTTATTAATGTTTGTCTTTTCATTAGGACTGACTTTTACAGCATGTAGTAGTGACGATGATGATCCGGTGAACCTGACATTGGAAAAAAGCGAAACCAGCGTTGATCAGGGAGCTACTGTGACAGTAAAAATAACTCAGGGTAATGGAGACTACAAAGTAAGCTCTGCAAGTGAAACGACTGCAACCGCTTCGGTAAGTGGCGATGTAATTACTGTATCTGGTGTAGCCGCAGGCGAGACTACTATAACAGTTACCGATAAGGATAAAAAAACAACTACTCTTAAAGTTACAGTTGTCGGTCTTGCTGACCAGGTTGCAGGAACATATAGTGGAACACTTTCTGTATTAGGCCAAGATTCTGAAAGTGAAATAACTCTTGAAAAAATCTCAAGTGATAAAGTTAAAGTAAGTCTGAAGAATTTCTCATTTTCTGAGATGGAATTGGGTGATATTATTGTAAGTGATATTCCTCTGACATTAAGTAATGGGAAAGTAATATTAGAAGAAACTTCTACATCTCTAACATTAACAATGATGGGTAATCCGATAGAAGTTGATGTTGCTGTTTCAGGAACTGTCGAAGAAGTATCTATGAACTTGGCTATTGCAGTAACAAAGGTTCCTCTATTAGGAAGCATAGATGTAACTTTCTCAGGTGATAAAAAATAATGACGTCTATTAATTTCTTTATTTAATATACGGAAAGCGGTTTTTGGAAACAAGAGCCGCTTTTTCTATTATATAATACTTACCTTTAGCATGTAAACCAGATTTTATGAAAAGATTTATCCTCTATTCCATACTATCCGTCCTGTTGATTCTGTTGGTTACTTCCTGCGGAACACAAAAAACTCCGGGCGGGCAATTGTATGATCCTAAAGAAGTAGCGGAGCTTTCCAAAAAACTAGGTATACCTCTCAGTAATACAGATAAGGATGATGATAAGAATATGCCGTTGTATGCCGAAGTTTCCCAATGGCTAGGTGTGCCATACCGTAATGCGGGACTGTCACGGAGAGGTCTTGACTGCTCCGGATTTGCATTTCTGATGTATCAGAAAGTATATAGGATGAGGATTCCAAGGTCGACATCGGACCTGTCAGATATGAAGATGCACAAAGTATCTAAAAATAATCTGAAAACGGGTGATCTCGTTTTCTTCGCCACATCTAAGAATTCAAACCGGATCAACCATGTAGGGATTTACCTGAAAAATGGAAGTTTTATACATGCATCAACCTCAAAAGGTGTGATCGTAAGCCATCTTGACGAAGGTTACTATAGTCGCACATGGAAAAAGGCCGGCCGGATAAAATAGTTAAAAGAGTACTTAAATAATTATAAAAAACACAGTTGCTTAGCCTTATATTAAGTTGATTTTCCTACTTTTATCCGATTTAAAATTTAACACCCATGCTTGCACAGAAGAAATTTTTGAGAATATCCATTATGCTATTAGTGTTTTCAATGGGATTTATGCCAATAGCAGCGATAACACCAAAACATTCAAAAACAGGTAAGAAAAAATCAAAAACAAGTGCAGTTACTACAAAAAAGGTAAAAGTAGAACAATCAGTCCACAACATAGAAGTTGAAACTACCGATGGCAATATAATTGCGTTGCCTCAGGTGAAGCAGACATTGGAAGACCATTCATCCCTATTCCCTTCGTCAGATAATTTGATGGCTGATGCCAGTCTATCAAGGACGATGGATGCGCTCCAAAAACATATGATAGAAATTAAAGAGATGCAGGAATTGTCATCTCAATTAGGGGTTTCTGTAAAGGATGTATCTTTTCTGCCTTTGTACCGTGAAGCCGCCGATTGGCTGGGTACGCGATACAGAAGAGGGGGGATGAGCCGTAAGGCAGTTGATTGTTCCGGTTTCACCAACATTATTTATAAAAACGTATTCGGGCAGCAGCTGGACAGGGTGAGTACCACTATTGCTAAAAATGTGAAGGAGTCTATCCTTGATAAAGAAGATCTTCTCCCCGGCGATATGGTATTCTTTTCTACTTTCAACAAAAAATATATCAACCATGTGGGTGTGTATCTGGGAGAGGGTAAATTTATCCATGCATCTATAAAATATGGTGTTATAGTAAGCTCTTTGGCCGAAGGTTATTACAGCAGGACTTGGCGTAAAGGCGGAAGAAATTAATATTTAGTTAATATTGACATACGGGAGATATCGAAAGATATCTCTTTTTCTTTTTATGTAAATACTTAAGATGAATTCCGGTTTCATTTCTATCGATAAAATCATTTGGAATCCATTATCATTTATTAGCTTTGTTATTCTTATTCATTCTAAAACTGAAATACATGAATCTTTCGTTCGATATCCTTACCGCTATATATAATGATACCAAAGGGCAGACGTATGATTTTGCTGTTCTTCCGTGGGGAGCAACCGAACCTCACAACTATCATTTACCATATATCACCGATTGTTATCTTGCGCATGGTATATCAGTAGATGCTGTGATAAAGGCATATGATTCGCAAAAGATAAAAGGTATGGTGTTGCCCCCGATTCCGCTGGGTTCACAGAATCCCGGGCAGAGGGAGCTTCCTTTTTGCCTGCATGGCCGGTACGAAACCCAAAAGGGTATACTGACCGATATTGTGGCTTCTCTCGATTGTCAGGGGATATATACGTTGGTTATAGTGAATGGTCATGGCGGCAATAGTTTTAAAAACATGATCCGTGACCTTGCTGTAGATTACCCTCATTTTCTGATTGTGGTCAGTGATTGGTTTGCAGTCTTACCTCAGGCCGGATATTTTGAAGAAAGGGACGACCATGCCGGAGAAATGGAAACTTCGGTAATGATGCATTACTATCCCGAACTTGTGAACTTATCTCTGGCCGGAGACGGGGCTTATACTCCGTTCAAACCGGAAACATTACGTGATGGTACCGGATGGACCCCGCGAAATTGGGCGCAGGTATCATACGATACAGGTATAGGAAATCCTAAGAAGTCTACCGCTGAAAAAGGCAAGGTGTATGCCGGAGCTGTTAGCCAGAAATTGTCGGAACTTTTTGTCGATTTAGTAAAAGGTGAAATATATTGAGTATACTAGTCCTCTTTATTATCCATCAATTTCTGATAAGTACTTAGTGTCTCGTAATAATCGTAGTTCATAATGTCCGATACAACTACCTGCTTTAACTGACTCCATTTCTGGCCTTCACGTTTATATATAAGCATTTCGTACGGTATGGTTACACTATAGTCCCCTTTGTTTGATAAAGTATCAGCGATCAGATATTGAGCAGGTATATAGCGGCCAAACAGGCAGAAGTCTTCAATATCTAAATCTTTTCGTAGTATCTCATCTATATTTTTCGCTGTTTCATCATCATAGAAGAGATTTCCTTGCGAATCTTTAATCAGTTGTATATTATTCTTTTTCTCAAAATCTTTATATTTTAATACGCCTTCATCTGTTTTCGGTACATACAGGATTGAATATTGACCTTTACCCTCTATTGTGTAGACTGCTGAAGGAATCTCCATCATCAGGTCTATCAACAGACTCTTATTCAGATCGAAATTATTAATGATTTCCTCATGGTTGAAGCCCTGTTCTGCAACTGCGGACTCCGTATTCTCTTTATTTTTATTATTACATGATATCAAGCCGATAGCCAGAGATATAATAAAAGTAAATTTAAATAACTTCATATATATTGTATTCGAATTTTTATTGATTTCAAATTTCCACAGTCTTCTCCAGAGTAAGATAACAAATATAGCCTTTTACATCCGTATATCCCATTTTTTTTATCTGTTCTACATAATATTTTACCTGACGGATGTATTTTTTATCCTCTTTTTCGCCAAACTTATAATCAATGACAACGACTTCGCTACCTTTTATCATTACACGGTCGGGGCGGCTAAATGTTCCTCTTGGTTGCAATATCTGCACCTCGTTCAGCACTTTATATTCGCCGGAATACCAGGCGGAAACTGTTGCGTCGGACAGGTAATTGTGAAGTAATTCAATTACCGATTTTTTTTGTTCCAGAGTTATATCGCCCGAAATATGATATTCTTCCACTGCATTTTCAATATCTTCTATAGTTTGCACATTACTCACTATCTCATGCATCAGGGTACCATAGTCGCGTTGTCCCGAATCGGAAAAATAATACTTGTTTTTTAATAGCAGTTTTACCCGCTCGTCATACGGTGTACCGGATAAGGTGTCTATATTTACTTCCTCGACAAGAGACTTTTTCTCTTTTTTTACGGGAGAATACGCTTTATTTATTTCAAATATACCTTTTTCTTCATTCAGATATTGAGGCAAGTCGATATATGCCGG
Source organism: Dysgonomonas gadei ATCC BAA-286 (assembly GCF_000213555.1). Classification (GTDB taxonomy): domain Bacteria; phylum Bacteroidota; class Bacteroidia; order Bacteroidales; family Dysgonomonadaceae; genus Dysgonomonas; species Dysgonomonas gadei. The sequence goes on along the minus strand of NZ_GL891980.1, from coordinate 228,771 downwards.
CTTATCAGATAACAGGGTAGGAGATGTGTTTACACAAGCCCATAGTAAAGAAGATATATTGCTTACCTCATCTTTTTTCGGGCGCGGAGCAAAAACGATCAGTTCATTTTCGGCACGGGTGAAAGCCACATACAACACATTTATATTGTCGATAAATGCGTGTAGGCGTTCATCGAAATATTCATAGTCGAAGATTGTATTTTTCAGTTTCTGCGAATACTTTACGGGTACGAGGTGTAGCCGGTTGAATGGCTCGGCTTGTGGATGGCACCACAATATAGTTGTCAGCTTATGATCTATCTCCCAATTGCAAAAAGGAATGAGTACTACTTTAAATTCCAGTCCTTTCGACTTGTGTATGGTCATGATACGTATAGCATCCTGCCCGTCGGGAGTAAATATAGTCTTGCTTACACCTGTTTCGTCCCACCATTTAAGGAATGCGTCAAGGTCTGACGAGTTGCGGATTGTGAAATCAAGCACCATATCGAGGAATGACTGTATATAAATCTGTTCGTTGTCTTCCATTGCGCTGCGGAACAATTCAAACATCTCCTCCGTCATTTCATATAGAGGCAGTTCCCTGATGCGGTTGAGTTTGTCTCTGACCTCTTCGGGCAAATCATCCTTTGCCGAAAAATATTTCTGTAAAGCCTCTTCTGCACTCAACTGGTTGCTATACTTGAAATATTCGTAAACGGCCAGAACTTTCAGAGAATTATCCAGAGGGTTATGGAGGTATTTCAGCAGGGCGATAATCAGCTTTATACTTTTGGAGTTTCCAACAAACAACGCTTCATCGGAAATGATATCGTACCGGTATTTTGCATCCCTGTGTTCGCTTTTATATTCCAGCAGGCGGTTGGCTACATCTGCACCCTCCTTTTTTGTGCGAACGAGGATCGCGATGTCTTTCAGCTTATAGCCCCTGTCCTGGAGGCTTTCTATTTGTTCCGGTAATTGTTCCAGGGCATAATCCTGCCACACATGTTCATCGGTATCTATAAACTCTACTTTGACATGCCCTTCGTTGCTTTTATGGCTCTCCGGTATTTCCTGGTATAATTCGTTATATGCTTTGGTTATACGGGAAAAAAAAGGCTGTAAGCGCTTATCATCGGTATCTTGCAGTGGCTTGTTGTATGTATCTTGCAACAGATTTGCTCCGATGGTAAAAATGGCATTGTTGAACGCTATTACATTGTACGAACTACGCCAGTTGGTTCCGAGTGTTTCATGATTGATGCCCTCATTAGCGAAATCTTTGTCGAGCTGTTCGTCCAACAGCTTCCAGTCCGAATTCCGCCAGCGGTAGATACTCTGCTTTACATCCCCTACAATGAAATTCTTATTACCTCCGCTCAGGCTGTCACGCACCAGCGGCAGGAAGTTCTGCCATTGCATACCTGATGTATCCTGAAACTCGTCTATCATATAGTTATTGACGCGCAGTCCTACTTTTTCGTAGATAAACGGTGATTCATTTCCCTCTATGATACGGCTAAGTAATTCGGTAGTATCCGAAATTAGCATGACGTTGTTTTCCGCAGCATACTCCCGTATTTTTTTATCCACATCACCCAGTATTCCAAGCGTGAAGAAATAGCGGTTTATTTCGTATGCCGTCTGATAGGTACGTGAATTGTCGTAATGACTTATTATATTGCAAACGCAAACGTTCAGTTCCGGATATGCGTCTTCTATTTTGCTTCTGATCTCTGCTCCGGTTTTTGCCGTGTACCAGCCGGATACTTCATCGGCCATCGTGCGGAATGTATTTGTAGGCTCGTCTATCACACTGTTTGCCCATTTCAGGAATGAGAAGAAGGGAGAACGCGACCCTCCTTTAAAATCTTCCGGTTTCAGTCCGTAGCGGGTCATTATATTCAGTGCTTTTTCGCCTGTCTCCTGTGAAGTCTTTTCAAAGGTTTGGATGATGGCGAAAAGCATCTCCTTGTAGTCTGTCATCAGCTGCTTGTCGGAGATGTTTTCCTGTACCTGATTGCTGTATGTTTTAAAACTTTCTTTGAATATCTCTTTCGACAGGGATTGTATGTCGTTGCGGATATTCCATGTTTCGCCATTCTCCACTTTTTCTTCCGAAAAACGAATGAGCCAGTCCAGCAGTAGTTTGTTATCTTTGCTTTCCAGATCGTAAAGCATGGAGTCGATGGCTTCACCCAATATTTTGTCGGTATCCAGTTCCACGTTGTATCCTCCGCCCAATCCTATTTCGCGGGTAAAGGCTCGCATGGTTTGCTGGAAAAACTTGTCGATAGTACTTACCGAAAAGGCCGAATAGTCGTGCAGGATGCGTACAAGGATGTCATATGCTTCTTTTCTAAGTTGCTCTTCGTTGAAGCTGTATTCATGGGTTAATAATCCGATGTAGTCGGAATCACGGCCTAGCGCTAGATTCGCCAGTTCAGCTATGATGCGCCTTTTCATCTCGTCCGTGGCCTTATTGGTAAAGGTTACAGCTAATATGTGCCGATAGGCAAAGGGTGATGAAAATAACAGGCACAGATACTCGGCGGTCAGGCGGTGAGTTTTACCCGAGCCTGCCGACGCTTTATATACATGCAGATTTACTTCATCGTCAAATAATGCGTGCTTTGGCATATCCTTCCTTTTGCAGGAGTTCCAGTATTTTGTTTCTGAAATCGCCTTGTATGATGATTTCACCGTCTTTGGCAGAACCTCCGACGCCACATTTTACTTTCAGCAACTTACCCAATGCTTCCATGTCTTCGGTAGTACCAATGAATCCGGTAATCAGGGTGACCGCTTTTCCTTTGCGGTTTCGTTTATCCAAAGAAATGCGCAATGCCTGCTTTTCTTTTGGCAAAGTATCCTGCTCTTCTTCGCCTTCTTTTTCATATTTAAAGTCCGGATTGGTAGAATATACCACATTCAGACGGTCTTTCCAGTCGCTCATAAGTAGGTAATTAACAATTAATAATTAACAGTTAATAATTGAAAATATCATCTCGTTGTTAATTATTAATTCTTCATTCTTAATTATTCTCACTCTTTTAATCTTCTGAAACTTGCGTCAAAATTAGCCCTGTCGAAATTTTCGTATCTCGGGCTTGTAGGCTTGTAGTCGTCGTTGTCCCACAAAGTACTTGTCAGCATCAGGTCGGCACTGTAGCGATTACATGCGATAGGCACATTATGTACGCGACACTGACGAAGCAACATCATAATATCTGCCTCATGTGGTTGCGGGTTCAGGTCGTCGATAAGGAAAATAGCCATATCCACTTCGTGCCGGACAACCATAGCGGCTATTTCCGCATCTCCACCCATAGGTCCTGAGTTCATACGTGTTATCTCCGCATTTATTCCTTTTTCTTCGAACGCCTCTTTTATCAGGGTTCCGGTGGTTCCGGTACATACCAGATGATGTTTTGCCAAAAAATCGGAGTTGTAATAACACCATTCTACCATGTCTGCTTTGCGGTGATCGTGCGCTACCAGAGCTATTGTCAGTCTTTTATTCATATTCATTATTTTTTTAGATTGTGAAATGATTATACTATCACAAAGTTTTATTATTAATTATTCCAAAGATAAGACATTTCTGTGTCTTTTTAGCTAAGGATCGGTTAAGTAAAGAAAGATAAGTCACTACATTTTTATTACTACAATAATTATAGCCAACATCTCACAATATTATTTTATGACAAATATAAAAATATATATTAGTTAAACATTCAACTAATTATTTTGTTATATCTTTGCATACGAAAAAACTGAAGAGATATGATGCAAACATTTGTACAGACAATATTGCAGACTCAGTCTTTCTACCGTCAGATAATCCATCGAAAAATGCGAGAACATAATATAGATGTAACATTCGAAATGTTGCATATATTAAGGTGTTTGGACAGTGTTGATAGTAAAGTCAATCAACAGGAACTGGCAAATCTGACGTATAAAGACAAATCGAGTCTTTCCTATCTGATAAAGAATATGGAAAAAAGAGGACTGGTCTCACGTGAAGAAGATCCGTCCGACAAACGCAACAAACTTGTGGTATTAACGGCTAACGGGGAAAAAATGCATACAGAAATCAGGGAGATAATAGAAGACGTATATACGAAACTGGAAGAAAATGTTAATTCACGGCATATTCAGCTATGCATAGAATATATGAAGGAATTTACGGATATTAATAAGGAAAGTTAAGTGAAAACAACACTATACATATTACTGGCTACATTAATATACACATCATCGCTTACTGCACAGAATACATACAGGCTTACGGTAAACGAATTGTTTGAACGCGGGTTGCAAAACAGCATAGCAATACAATCATCTGTGATAAAAACACAGATATCGGAAGATAAGGTAGGCTTGGCAAAGAATAAACGATTGCCCGATATTTCGGTTAGCGGCCTGTTCGGTTATGTGGGTACGCCAACCATCCTCGATAGAGACTTATCATTCCTGAAGCACTCCGACACTCCCGACTGGAAGCAGAATTATCAGGTGGCAGCAACTCAGCCCATATATCAGGGTGGACGGATAAAGAACAGCATAGAGAAAGCGGAATTGGAAAAAGAGATAGCTCAATTATCCTTACAAAAGGATAAATCGGAGCTGAAACTCTGGTTAATAGGTAAGTATCTCGATTTATTTAATTTATATAAAGAACGGGAAGTATATGCCAAGAATATTGAAGAAGCTCAGATCCGTCTGCGGGACATTGAGAAAATGAAAGAGGAGGGGATGATTACCACAAACGATGTTTTGCGTAGCCAACTGCTTCTCACAAATTATGAATTATCGTATAAAGAAACGGAGAATAATATCACCCTTACCTCCCAGCAACTAGACATTGTAATGGGAATGGATGAAAATACAATTCTTGAACCGGATCAGAACCTGCTGTTATTCCAACTTGATATACAGCAGGAAAACGACTATATATATCGGGCTTACGCACAATATCCGGATATGAAAATTATGGAAAAGAATATTGCTTTAGCTCAAAATAACCTGAAACTGACAAAGGCCGATTACATGCCTGTATTATCATTACAGGCGAGCAATACACTGGCCCGCCCCATTCCGAATGTATCACCTGCTCAGGACTTGTATCTGAATGCATGGGGTGTGACGCTGAATCTGTCGTACCATATTTCTTCTTTATTTGACCGGAAACATGCCACCAATACGGCAAAAAGCCAGATACACCTTCAAGAACTGGCACAAGAACAGCAAAGGCAAAATATCCGTACAGGTGTGAAGGCGGCATTTGTAAAACATCAGGAGGCACTGGACAGAATAAAAGCATTGGAAAAATCTGTGGAGCAATCGAATGAAAACTACCGGATAGTAAAAAACAGATACTTCAACCAGCTGGCTATACTGACCGATTTACTGGATGCAAATACAGTGCAGTTGAATTCGGAGTTACAACTTACTACTGCAAAAACAAACGCGATATATACATACTATCAATTACAAAAAGTTAGCGGAAACCTATAAGGTCGCGGACCTATTTATTACTTTGGTAAGTAAAACAACCAGAGTTTGTTATATTTTATAAATATATGATTAAATCCTTTCAGTTACTTAATTATGGATACAGATAAATCGAACTTAGCTGACAGAAAAGAGGAAAAAGAAGCCTATCGTAAACTGAAAAAGAAGCGCATACGCAATATTATACTCAATATCATCAGTATATTATTAGCGTTGGGCGGTATCGCGTGGGGAGTGAACTTCTTCATCCGTTACTATCGCTACGAAATAACAAACGATGCAACAATAGAGCAATATATAACACCTATCAACTCACGTGTATCGGGTTATATAAAAGAAGTGCGATTTACCGAACACCAGTGGGTAAACGCGGGAGATACCCTATTGATAATAGACGACAGGGAATTTAAAATAAAAGAGATGGATGCCGAAGCCGCACTGATGGATGCCAAGAGTTCTTCATCTGTGCTTTCGTCAAATATAATTACCACATCTGCAAATGTTACTGTTTCGGAAGCAAATATAGAGGAAGCAAAAGCGCGCCTATGGAAAGCCGAGCAAGATCTGAAACGTTATAAGAATCTACTGGATGCCGAATCGGTTTCCCGGCAACAGTACGACCAGATAAAAAGTGAATATGATGCTCAAAGCGCGCATTATAACGCTTTGCTCCGGCAGAAAGAATCCCTGAGGTCGACATCTGCCGAAGCCGCAAAAAAACAGGGGAATGCGGAGGCCACAATCCTCCGCCGCGAAGCAGATCTGGAAATGGCTAAGCTAAATCTGTCATATACTTCTATTATTGCCCCGTATAGTGGTTATGTAGGCCGTCGCACCCTTGAATCCGGACAACTGGTTCAGGCCGGACAAACAATAACCAACCTGATCAAAAACGATAATAAATGGATTATAGCCAACTACCGCGAAAAACAGATTGAAAATATTTACATCGGGCAGAAAGTAAATATAAAGGTAGATGCTATAAGCGGTAAGACATTTACAGGAACGATAACAGCGATATCCGAAGCTACGGGATCCAAATACTCAATGCTGCCGACCGATAACTCCGCCGGAAACTTTGTGAAAATACAGCAACGGATACCTGTCCGTATCGATTTTGAAGGTATATCGCCCGAAGATATGCAGAAATTGCGTGCGGGAATGATGGTGGTTACCGAGGCGATAAAAGAATGAGGAATTAATTAAGAATGAAAAATTAAGAATTAAGAGTGGCGTAAGCGGCTTGTAGCTTGTAATTTCCCGAAGGGGAAAGTAACTCGTAACTAATATAAAAATGATAATTCCGGTAATACGCACAACGACAATCAGCCCTTTCAGAAGCTGGGTTCCGAACTGGCTCAAGGTGGTTGTTGCCCTGACTATACTTATTCCTGTATTACTGGTCAACGGTGCATACACAGGCAGTAATATAGACATATCCAGTTATCTTGGTGTAATATCCGAGGATATCAACATGGCTTATTATGCGTCATCGGTCGGTATGGCCGTTGCATATCTGGTTATACCGAAAATAAAACCTTTGGCTACAGCCAAAACAATTATTCTAGTGGTACTTTTATTCCAGGTATTACTCAGCCTGATATGTGCCGAAACAGACTACATAGAAGTAATCATCGTTTGCAGCTTCTTTATCGGTTATTTCAAGGCTTTTTCGATGATTGAGACTATCAACATATTGATGCCGGCATTAAGCCCGAGCGGAACACGTAACGAGTTCTATGCAAAGTTTTATCCTATTACATTGATATGTGGACAATTGTCTTTAGTCCTCACAGCCGAGCTGGCTTACCTGTATAACTGGCAGTATATGTATTATTTTATGATACTGATGTTGCTGGTCGCCATTATTGCAGTGGTTGTATGCATGTCGTTTGCCCGCAGACTGGTGCGTATTCCTTTCAGGGATATAGACTGGCTGAGTTTTTTCCTTGTATCAGTCTGTTTTATGGCTATTGTATATGTGGCAACATATGGAAAAACGAAAGACTGGTTTTCTTCAACCAGTATCATAATAGCAACAATACTGATTCCGCTGACAGGCTGGATGTTTATACGCCGCCAGTTTTCCGATGCTCCGTTTCTGGATATGAGTGTGCTGAAAAACCGTAATTCGGTAACGGTATATCTCCTTTCTTTCGTACTGATGTTTTACGCATCATTCAGTATACTGATATCTTCTTATACTACCAATGTACTGAGACTGGACAGTACGCATATGAATGAACTGTATTTGTATATGATTCCGGGCTTTCTGGTAGGAGGGGTTATATGTTATTACTGGTTTGTAAGAGAAATCCGTATGGCCTGGCTTATCTTTATGGGTTTTGCCTGTTTTACAATTTCACTGGCGCTCCTGTATTTTATGATAACGCCTGCAGGCTTGTACGAAGACCTTTATCTGCTGATGTTTCTCAGGGGTGTAGGTATGTTGGTGCTGTTTGTGGCATTTGCTATTTATGGCATATACGGACTTTCTCCTAAACAGCTTATATATAATGCATTCTTTATGATATCGGCCCGTTCGGCTCTTGCTCCGGCAATCGGCGCATCAGTGCTTACAAACTGGCTGTATCGTTTGCAACAAAAAAATGTCAGTATCCTTTCAGAAGGTGTGGATATGCAGAATGCTTTGGCCGGCAGCCAGTTTACCACATCAGTAAATACTGCATTGTCACAGGGCTGGAGCCTCGAGGACGCGCAACGTATAGCGACTAACGCGTTGTATCAGAAGATACAGATACAAGCGGTAACAGTCAGTATAAAAACTATTGCAGGCTGGATGTTGATTCTGGGTATTTTCCTTTTAGTCTGTATCGTACTTTATTTTCTTCAGTTTAAACCTGTGAGATTGATGAAGATGGGTAACGATATGTCAGGGTAAGCAATTAGAAAATTAGTAAATAAAAAAGCTCCAGTGTTTTACTGGAACTTTTTTCTGTACATTAGCTTATTGTATTGTCAAATTTGCTAATTTCCGAATCTGCTAATTACTTTTTATTCACTCTGAAACGTTCATTTCCGTTCTTAATGAAATCGACGATCTGGCTGGCTGCTGCTATACCTGCATTGGTATTAGCTTCGGCGGTCTGCGCACCCATTTTTTTAGGAGTGGAGAAATACCGTCCTGCAAATTTCTCCGCCATTTCAGCATGGTTGCCCGGCATAATGTCGGTGACATATTTGAAGTCTTTACGATCTTCCATCAGTTTCACGATTTCGGCTTCGTTGATAACTTCCTTACGTGCCGTATTGATGAGTAATGCATTTTTCGGCATCTTACTCAATAGCGTGTAATTGATAGAATTCTTAGTCTCAGCAGTTGCCGGAATATGCAATGAAACAAACTGGCAGGTAGTATAAAGATCTTCGGCTGAAGCCACCGCTTTCACTCCTTCTTTTTCGATAGCTTCCGCAGTCAGGAACGGATCGTATGCATACACTTCCATACCGAAGCCTTTTGCTACGCGCGCCACATTGCGCCCTACATTCCCATATGCGTGAATACCAAGTTTTTTACCCATAAGTTCGGTGCCTGATGTTCCGTTATAGAAGTTACGCACTGCATATACAGCCAGTCCAAGAGCCAACTCTGCTACAGCATTCGCATTCTGTCCCGGAGTGTTCATTACACAAATATTGTTTGCTGTGGCAGCATCCAGTTCGATATTATCGAAACCTGCACCTGCACGCACAACGATTTTCAGATTTTTTGCTGCATCCAGTACTTCTTTATCGAATATGTCGCTGCGAATAATTGCCGCATCAACATTAGCTACAGCATCCAGTAATTGTTTCTTCTCAGTATATTTCTCAAGTAAAACAAGTTCGAAGCCTGCTTTTTCGATTACATCGCGGATACCGTTTACTGCTTCCGCTGCAAAAGGTTTATCTGTTGCTATTAATACTTTCATGTTTGGAGTTTACTAGTTTTTAGTTTACTGGTTTACTAGCTTCTTCTAGTAGACTTGTAAACTAGAATTCTTGTTTTATTTTGCGATTTGTTTTTCAAATTCTTTCATTGCATCCACTAATGCCTGTACGCCTTCAATCGGCATAGCATTGTATATGGAAGCACGGAAGCCGCCGACAGAACGGTGTCCTTTCAGTTCGTACAATCCTTTCGATTTGGCAAATTCAAGGAATGCAGCTTCATTTCCTTCATATTCCGAAGAAAGAACAAAACATACATTCATCAGTGAACGGTCTTCGATAGCGCAGGTACCTTTAAATACAGGGTTACGGTCTATTTCATTGTAAAGCAATGCTGCTTTTTCCTTATTGCGTTTGTACATGGCTGGTACACCTCCATTAGCTTTCAGCCATCTCAACGTTTGCATAGCTCCGTAAATAGGCACTACCGGAGGAGTATTAAACATAGAACCGTTTTCGATATGTGTGCGGTAATCCAACATTGTCGGTATCGGACGAGTTACTTTTCCCAATAATTCGTCTTTAACAATTACGAATGTTAGTCCGGCAGGGGCAAGGTTCTTTTGTGCGCCGCCATATATTAAACCATATTTGGAAACATTTACAGGACGGGAAAATATGTCGGAAGACATGTCGGCTACCAATGGAACCGGAGAATCCAAGTCTTTATGTAATTCGGTACCAAAGATTGTATTATTGGTAGTAACATGGAAATAATCCGCGTCGGTAGGGATAACATAATCTTTAGGAATATATGTAAAGTTGGCAGGTTTTGATGTTGCCACTTCTACTACTTCACCGAATAATTTAGCTTCTTTCAATGCTTTGCTAGCCCATGTACCTGTATTGAGATAAGCTGCTTTTTTCTCCAGCAGGTTGTATGGTATCATACAGAACTGAAGACTGGCACCTCCGCCGAGGAAGATTACTGAATAACCTGCGGGTACTTCCAATAGTTCTTTGAACAACTCAACAGTTTCGTCCATTACTCCCTGGAAATCTTTCCCACGGTGGCTCACTTCCATCAAAGAGAATGACGACCCGTTGAAATCCAGTATGGCTTTCGCTGTTTCCTCTATTGTTTGCTGAGGAAGAATTGAAGGACCTGCACTAAAATTATATTTCTTCATTGTTATAAAAATTAGGAATTAGTATTCTTCTGCGTTATTTAAATAAAAGTGAATATTTAATTATATATTTTTCTGATTATAAGTGATTTATTGCTATCTTGTCAGCCGGGATCAATAAAAGGCCCGAGGCCTTAAGGCTCTCAAAATTAGTAATTATATCTTAAAACAACATATTTTAAAAGGATTATTCTTACCTTTATTTTGAAGGTGGTGTCAAAATGTTTTTTACAACATATTTAGAATCAATTATTCGATAAAACCACTCTTGTTTTTCATTGTTTTTATATATTTGTAACTGACAAAAAGAAAGTATTCATTATTGAAAACTCAATGCCTAATTTGAAATATTGTTTAACCTTATTATAAAAAACAGAGTGTCATGGCTGTAATTAAACCGTTCAGGGGAATAAGACCTCCCAAAAGTATTGTAAAGGAAGTAGTTTGCCGTCCTTATGATGTCTTGAGCTCACTCGAGGCCCGTCTCGAAGCCGAAGGCAATGAGAAATCACTATATCGTATAATTAAGCCTGAGATTGATTTTGAAACAATAATTGACGAGCATCATCAGGACGTTTACAACCGTGCGGTAGAGAACTTTAATAAATTTCAGGAAAAAGGCTGGCTGGTACAAGACCCCGAAGAATACTACTATGTATATGCCCAGACAATGAACGCAAAAACGCAGTATGGGCTTGTTGTTTGCTCCCATGTGGAAGATTACATGAACGACAGGATAAAAAAACACGAATTGACACGCAGGGATAAGGAAGAAGACCGTATGAAGCACGTACGGATAAATAATGCCAATATAGAGCCTGTTTTCTTTGCATATCCGGATAATAATGAACTGGACAATATAGTAAAGAGAATCATTTCAGGTACAGCAGAATACGACTTTATAGCAAGTGACGGTGTGGGGCATCATTTCTGGGTGATAAAAGATAAGAACGATATACAACGGATTACAGAACTCTTTGCCACAATACCTGACCTGTACATAGCTGACGGACATCATCGCTCGGCAGCTGCGGCACTGGTAGGTGCGGAAAAAGCAAAACAGAACCCGAATCATAAGGGGGATGAAGAATATAACTTCTTTATGGCAGTTTGTTTCCCTGATACCCAATTAAATATAATAGATTATAACCGTCTGGTGAAAGATCTGAACGGCTTATCAACAGGTGAATTCCTAAAAAAACTGGAAGAACATTTCACTGTGGAAGAAAAAGGTGCGGATATAACACCTCCTACCGGACTGCATAATTTTTCTATCTACCTCGAAGGTAAATGTTATAGTCTGACTGCTAAAGAAGGCACTTATGACGACAACGACCCTATCGGTGTACTGGATGTGACCATCTCATCAAAATATATCCTGGACGAGATACTGGGGATTAAAGACCTGCGTTCGGATAAGCGTATCGATTTCGTCGGAGGGATCAGGGGATTAGGCGAATTGAAAAAACGTGTCGACAGCGGTGAAATGAAACTGGCGCTCGCTTTATATCCTGTGACCATGAAGCAGCTGATGGATATTGCCGATTCCGGAAATATTATGCCGCCGAAAACAACATGGTTCGAACCAAAACTCCGTTCGGGACTGGTGATTCATAAACTCGATTAAAAACGTTCAATTATATAATAAAAGCCGATTTTGGATTTCGATTCAACTTCGGCTTTTGTTTTTTTGTTATATAAAAAACTTATATTTGTTATTTCATTAAAAATCCGGATGTATGATAATTAAACATTTCACCGACAACGACCTTTATAAATTCTCCGTAATGCTTGCCATACAGAAACTATATCCGTGGGCGTATGTCAAGTATGCATTTACGAACCGGGGAGGGACACAGTTTCCGGAAGGTTTTGCCGAAAGAATGCGGGAAGAAGTGGCGGCAATGGCCGATCTGAAACTGACGCAGGAAGAAAAGAAATTCGTAAAGACTAAATGCTATTTCTTTGATCCTGTATTTGTCGACTTTCTCGAAGGATTCAGATATAAGCCCGAAGAGGTCACTATCGTACAAGAGGGGGGAGACCTCAGCGTAATTATAGAAGGTTATTGGTATCGTACTGTATTGTGGGAAGTTCCATTGTTAGCTATCATATCCGAGTTGTATTTCAAAATGACCGGAGCTACGCCGGCAGCTGTGGAAGAGAAAGCTGTGGTAAAAGCTAAAGCGCTGAGTGGGATAGAAGCCGATTATTCGGAATTCGGTACACGCCGCCGTTTCTCTTTTGAGGTACAGGATAAAGTGGTGGGGGCACTGAAGGCCCATTCGGGAGAATATTTCAAAGGAACAAGTAATGTGTATCTGGCTATGAAATATAATACTACTCCTATCGGTACTATGCCGCATGAATGGTTTATGTATCACGGGGCTATCTATGGATACCGCTCGGCAAATATAAAAGGACTGGAAGCATGGGTGGATGTATATGACGGCAGTCTGGGGATTGCTCTTACGGACACATATACGACTGACGCATTCTTTGACTCGTTCAGTCTCAAACACGCAAAATTGTTTGACGGTGTACGCCACGATAGTAGTGATCCCTTGGTGTTTGCAGACAAAGCAATCCAGTTTTATGAGAAAAACCGTATCGACCCAACATCAAAAACCCTCGTATTCAGTGATTCCCTGAATCTGGAATCCGTAAAGGCTATAAAGAATCATGTGGCGGGGCGCATGCATGATACATACGGTATCGGCACATTCTTTTCTAACGATGTAGGAGTAAAACCCCTGAATATAGTAATAAAGCTTACTGATGTGAAAGTGCATAAGAAAGACTCTAATTATTTGAAAGCTGTAAAACTATCAGATGTTGCAGGAAAGCATACAGGAGATGAGAGAGAAATTGATCTGAGTCTCCGCACTATGGGATTGATATAAAGTGTTACATTTCTAAATTTATTTTATCTATACAATGCAGAAAACAAGTGTGTTATATGATAAAATAGTGACAGCGTAAAAAAAACGAAAAAAGTTGTTACTTTTGTTACTTTTTAAAGGTTTTTGTATTGATTATAAGTCTTATAGGTGTTTCGGGTAAATGATAAAAGTGTTACCTTTTTTATCCGATATCTTTAGTGTTGATCGTTCTATATGGCTTTAATCTCGCGTAATTCGTAAATAAGTATGCAAATCCTGAAATCTAAAATATGATAAATAATATTGGTGAAAAAATATTGGCAGGTGTATCATTTTCTACATGTGTGATACTTCCTGTTTTCACACAAAATACATCAAAGAATCCGAATGTCATTATTATAATGGCAGACCAGTTGCGTGCAGATTTGTTGCAGCGGGAAGGATACCCGCTGAATACAATGCCTTTTGCCGATAAACTGGCAAAAGAGGGAGCATGGTTCGACCGCGCATACACATCCGCGCCGGCCAGTGGTCCTGCACGTGTGTCTATGCTGACCGGGCGTTTTCCCGGTTCTACTCATGTAAGGTCCAATCATAATATTAAAGATGCTTATTATACGAAAGACCTTTTCGATGTGGCAAGAGAGAAAGGATATGCGACTGCTATGATTGGTAAAAACCATTCGCATCTGACTCCTGAGCGTGTAGATTATTGGAGTCCGTACGATCATGGAGGACAGCCGTCGAATAATAAAAGTAAGATAGGCGAAGCATTCGATAAATTTCTGGGAACACTGGATATGTATGCCAGTATGACTCCTTCGCCCTATGGACCCGAAGGGCAGTTGCCTTACCGTATGGTAGATGATGCTTCCCAATGGATAGATTCTCAGGGAGAGAAGCCTTTTCTGATGTGGTTTTCGATAGCAGAGCCGCACAATCCTTATCAGGTCTGTGAACCTTATTATTCAATGTTTCCACCGGAATCACTTCCTCAAATGGGAAGTTCAGCTAAAGATCAGGAAACGAAAGGAGCCGAATATCAGCTTCTTGCCGAAATGATGGGGCAGGGGCACATCGGATATCAGCAGAATCTGCAACGCTTACGCTCTATTTATCATGGAATGTTGCGTATGATAGATGATCAGTTGGCTCGTTTTGTGAGTAACTTGAAAGCGAAAGGAGTTTATGATAACACGATCATTATATTCGTTGCAGATCATGGAGATTATGTAGGAGAGTATGGATTGATGAAAAAGGGTGTAGGTCTGGATGATGCCATCACCCGTATACCAATGCAGTGGACCGGGCCGGGGATAAAAGCCTCCGCAATGCCACAGAAATCGCATATCAGCCTGATAGATATATTTCCTACCGTATGTGAAGTTATCGGTGCAGATATTCCGGTGGGAGTGCAGGGGCGCAGCCTTTGGCCGATGTTGCAGGGAAAAGAGTTTCCTGAGAAGGAATTTGCAAGTGTGATGGCTCAGGATGGATTCGGCGGTATGTATTATACCAAAGCTGATGCAACTGATTATAAAGAGGAGGGAGCTGTGGGTAAAAAAGGCTTATTCTTTGATGAACTGAATACATGGACACAGAGTGGGACCATGCGTATGCTTCGCAAAGGAGACTGGAAACTGGTATATGATATGGATGGTAACGGCCGGCTTTATAATCTGAAAAATGATCCGTCTGAATTGAATAACCTGTTTAGGGATGAGAATTATGGCGATATAAAAAACGAAATGATTGAGGTCTTGCTCAGATGGGATATTTCTACTCAGGACCCTTTGCCTGTACCTCGTCAACGCTATCGTTTCAAACGGAATGAACATAATTACTTGTTTTATTAATAGCGAGGTTACATTGTGATTGTTGGACAAGTCGGGATAAAAAATAAGAGACTGATATGTAATCAGTCTCTTGTAATTCTTATCGGAGTCCTTTTATTCTTCCATCAATTGCAAAACGCGGTCATAACCCCATTTCTCTTCCACATCGTCATCCGATGTAAAGACGTTTTTCCATTTGAAATCCTGTATCTCTATTCTTTTTGAGGCAGAACCATTCCAGTCGATCGTAAATCCTGCATCTTTAAGAGCTGCTACTACTTTATTGCCAATAAGAATGGCTTCTTTATCATTCTTCTCTTTTTCCCCATAGAACCCGATACAAAGCGTTCCGGTTTCTATCACACGTTCTAAATCCTGTCCGTGGTAATAACAGTAGCCGATAGGTTTAATACCTTCGTCTTCCAGATCTTTCCATACATCCTGTACGTCATAGATGGCATCAGACTGGGTATATCCGGCGTTGTGCAAAGCAACTATCTTTTCTTTGCAGAGGGTATCGAATACTACGCGTAGTTTTTCCGTATCAGTCGGATGCTGCCATGTTTTGCTCTCGTCCTCATTCTTTTTGTACTCCCTTTCAAATGTTTCACGAATCCATTCTTCGGAAATTTCGCTTTCCCAGCCTTCATCTTCCACAGCCTCCAGCGCATCGTTAATAATATCTTCTAATGCTTCAAATCCTGATTTTATACTAATAAGGAAATGATCGTAGAGATATTTCTCATTTTCTGTCATAGTGTAAAAATTGAAAAATTGTATTATATCATATTTTAATCCAATCGCATGATGTTAGCACCGAGTTGATTGAGCCGGACATCTATATTCTGATATCCACGGTCAATCTGTTCTATATTATGGATTGTACTTTTTCCGTCGGCACACATTGCAGCTATAAGCAAAGCAATCCCTGCGCGGATATCAGGTGATGTCATCGTAGTAGAGCGCATCGGACGCTTGCCTGTACCGATAACTGTCGCCCGGTGCGGATCGCATAATATGATCTGCGCACCCATATCTATCAGTTTATCGACGAAGAACAGGCGACTTTCAAACATTTTCTGATGAATCAGTACACTGCCCTTTGCCTGTGTAGCTACTACCAGCAATACACTGATGAGGTCGGGTGTCAGGCCCGGCCACGGTGCATCGGCAATAGTAAGTATAGACCCATCGATAAATGTGTCTATTTCATACTCTTTCTGAGCAGGGATATGTATATCATCGCCTTTCCTTTCCAGATGGATACCCAATCTGCGGAAAGTGTCGGGGATAATTCCCAAATCGTCGTATGCAACATTCTTTATAGTGATTTCGGAGCCTGTCATAGCTGCCATCCCTATAAAACTGCCTATTTCGATCATATCTGGCAAAATACGGTGTTTTACTCCTCCGAGAGAATCTACTCCTTCTATTCTTAGCAGGTTAGAGCCTACGCCCGAAATTTTAGCTCCCATCTTATTCAGCATTTTGCTCAACTGCTGCAGATATGGTTCACAAGCAGCGTTGTAGATAGTTGTTTCTCCTTCTGCCAATACGGCAGCCATCAGTATATTCGCTGTACCTGTTACCGATGCTTCATCAAGCAGCATGTATGTACCATGCAGCTTTTCGGCAGTGATGTTATATATCTGTTGAGCATCATCATATACGAAGTCGGCGCCCAACTTCTGTATGCCTATAAAGTGAGTGTCTAAACGACGGCGGCCTATCTTATCACCTCCCGGTTTTGGCAACATAGCCTTTCCGAAGCGGGCTACGAGAGGGCCGATAATCATTACCGATCCCCTGAGAGATGCACTTTTCTTTAAGAATTCAGGTGTTTGTAAATAATCGATATTTACATTTTCGGCTTTGAATGACCATGTGTCTTCTCCCAATCGCTTTGTTTCCACCCCCATTTCGCCCAGCAGGGCAATAAGGTTGTTTACATCCAGTATATCCGGAATATTTTCTATTATTACTTCTTCTGGTGTGAGTAATACTGCACAGATTACCTGTAATGCTTCGTTTTTTGCTCCTTGTGGAGTTATTTCGCCGCTGAGGCGGCAACCGCCTTGTATGATAAATGATGCCATGTTATTAGTTATATGTTTAGTTGTTAGCTATCAGTTGTTAGCTATTAGCTTTTGCACAAATGGCTATAGGCTAACCGCTATGGACTAATAGTCATCAAAATATTCTTACTTCGGGTTCCAATTCTATATTGAATGTGTCTTTTACGGCACTTTGTATTTCACGCATGAAACGCACAATGTCGTTTCCATCCGAAGAACCATAATTCACGATGATAAGCGGCTGGTTAGGATATGTGCCTATATTGCCGATTCTTATTCCTTTATACCCGGCTTTATCGATAAGGAAAGCGGCTGATGTCTTCACCGATCCGTCTTTCTGTAAAAAGGCCGGGAGTTCGGGATAATCAGTCTTTATTTTTTCTACGTGTTCCTGGCTTATATATGGATTTTTAAAAAAGCTGCCGGCATTAGGCAATACTTTTTCGTCCGGTAATTTCCGTTGACGGACGCGTATTACCGCGTTGCGTACATCTTGTATAGTGGGTTCTTCTATATCTTCCAGTTCTTTGTTCAGGTCAAAGTATTTCGGTGTATAAACAAAAGTCCGTTTCAGATGGAATACAACTGAAATAATAAGGTATTTGTTCGTACGTTTAAAGATGCTGTCCCGGTATCCAAATTCGCATTCCGCATTAGAGAAAGATACCGCCTCACCTGTCACCATATTTATGGCTACAACTTCGTGGATAACGTCCTTTACTTCTGCTCCGTATGCACCGATATTCTGGATGGGCGCGGCACCGACAGTGCCGGGGATAAGGGAAAGATTTTCGAGTCCGGCAAAACCGCGTTCGACACAATAGGAAACAAATCCGTCCCAATCTTCAGACGCATTTACTTCAATGAATATGTCCTCGTCTTCTTCCTCTTCGTCCGATATTTCACGAAGGCCTTTCAACTCGGGATGGATAACAAGCCCGTCAAAGTCTTTTGTGAAAAAGAGGTTACAGCCGCCTCCTATAATTAGTTTTTGTTCGTATGGATGCTCTGTGAGACATCTTCGGAGTTCTTCTACATTTTTGGGCTGGCAAAATATCTTTGCCGATGCTTCTGTCTTGAATGAATTGTAATTTTTTAGCGAGAATTGCCTATAATAGTCCATTTCGGGAATAATTGGTTCGACATAATCCGGTTACTGCTTTCGCTTAAACCAGAAGAATAATATGGCTAAAACAGCCAGTACACCGATAATAATCAGTATGGTTTGCCAATGGAGCATCACAAATTTAACAATAAAAATCAAAGCTACCACTATAGCAACAAGCCCTGCCACCTGAATAACTCTTTTAATAATGATTTTACGTCTGGCTGCAAGTTCTTCTTCACTTAGTCCGTCTTCGATTTCCTCCTCATATGTTTCAACTTTGACTTCTTTCTGTTCGGATTCTATGATAGCTTCGGTAATTGTATCCGGTTCTGTTTCGGAATCAGGATATAATTCCGATTCATAGTTTTCTTCGGACTCTAATGATATACCGGTTTCATCAGTCTCACCTACCGGATTTATATCTTCGAAAGGTACATAATTTTCCGTGTCTTCTTCAGGTGATGATTGTAATTCGTCGTAATCTATATCTTCCGTATGGACAATCTCCATAGGTATGTCGTCCACAGAAGCATATTGAGATACTCCTTCATTTTCCTCCGGCAGATCTGCAGTTTCATCTTCTTCTGTAATCAGAATCTCATCGGGATTGTTTTCCGTATTCTCAGGTTCTGTAATTTGAGGTATGACAATCCTGCCGGCCTGTGCCGCTTCGGTATCTGTCAGACGAATGATTGTATCTACACGTGATGAGGCAACTTTAGTGTCAAAATCGCCGTTTTCAACCATTTTTATCAGTTCGTCCTCAATGGCAGGATATCTCTTCATCAGAGTCTGGCAAGCGTTAGCAAAGTCACGGAAACGTTGCATCTTGTCTATTTTTGACTTTACTTCATCACCACTTGCGGATGATATATCCAGTATTTTATCGGCCAGAATTGCTTTTAAGCGTTCCATCTTTTATTGTGATATATTATCGGTTTCCATACATTTGCTCGTAATACTTCATGTAGTCGCCCGAGGTAACCTCTTCTACCCAAGTCTGGTTGTCGAGATACCAGTAGATTGTTTTCACAATGCCTGTATCGAAGTTTGTTTCGGGCAGCCACCCAAGTTCCGTGCTTATTTTTGTGGGGTCTATCGCATAGCGGTGGTCATGCCCCTGACGGTCTTTGACGAATGAAATCAAGCTGTCATTTATCCAGCTTATATCTATACTGCCATCAGCAGCGACTTCCTTTTTATTCAATACTTCACGGTACCGGGGCTCTTTTTCCATAATATCGTGGATAGTCTTGATAACGAGCTTTACTATATCGAGATTTTTTTTCTCATTGTGTCCGCCTACATTGTAAACTTCATCGATGCGCCCTTTGTGAAGAACTGCGTCTATAGCCTTACAGTGATCTTCAACATATAGCCAGTCGCGCACATTGCTGCCGTCTCCATATACGGGCAGCTGTTTGCCGGATAAGATGTTGCGTATAATAAGCGGGATCAGCTTTTCAGGGAAAT
Source organism: Dysgonomonas gadei ATCC BAA-286 (assembly GCF_000213555.1). GTDB lineage: Bacteria > Bacteroidota > Bacteroidia > Bacteroidales > Dysgonomonadaceae > Dysgonomonas > Dysgonomonas gadei. Next base: position 208,818 of record NZ_GL891980.1, on the reverse strand, counting down.
GGTAGGGGCCGTAATTGTTCGAACAACGGGTTATATTCACAGGCATTTTATATGTTTCGCCATAGGCACGCACAATCAGATCGCCTCCGGCTTTGCCTGCACTGTATGGTGAGCGGGGATCCAAGGGAGTGGCTTCAGTGAAATAGCCTTCGTCGCCTAACGATCCATATACTTCGTCTGTAGATACCTGCAGGTACTTTACGCCTTTGCGCCATATAGGATAATTATTTTCATCTTTGCCTGTTGTCCAGTGCTTTTTTGCAGTATCGAGCAAATTCTGGGTACCGAGAATGTTCACCTGCAGAAATAGTTGTGGATTTTCGATGCTTCTGTCAACATGACTTTCGGCAGCAAAATTGATGACATAGTCGATAGTGTGTTCCGAGAACACTTTCTCGGTTGCATTCCTGTCACAAATGTCCCCTTTTACAAAAGTAACTCTGGTATCTTTCAGTTCTTCTGATAATGTTCCAAGGTTTCCTGCATATGTGAGGGCATCAAATATGATAAGTTTTGCATCCGGATACACGGCCAGCATGTGTTTCACAAAATTCGAGCCGATAAAACCGGCTCCGCCTGTGATTAAATATGTCATTTCTTTTTAAATTATATTATTCGCAAAAATAAGAAAAAAACGATATTAAAAAGCATCTGTGTCACAATATATATGGTAAATATATGGTTATTCTTAATTTGAAATGAATAAATTATCGCTTTTTTGAAACAAAAGTTAACAAATGGATATTTTTTTTCTATATTTGTAGCATCCATAAATCAAAATCCGTAAATTGAAATGAAAGTAGAACAAGTACTAGAGGACTTAAAACGTCGATTCCCAAACGAGCCTGAGTACCATCAGGCAGTGCATGAAGTATTAGAATCCATTGAAGAAGAGTACAACAAACATCCTGAATTTGAAAAAGCTAACCTGATAGAAAGGCTCTGTATTCCGGACCGTATTTTTTCGTTTCGTGTAACATGGGTCGATGATAAAGGAAATACGCATACCAACATGGGATACCGTGTGCAGCATAGTAATGCTATTGGCCCGTATAAGGGTGGTATCCGTTTGCATGCATCAGTGAATCCTTCGATACTTAAATTCCTTGCATTTGAGCAAACATTTAAAAACTCTCTTACCACACTGCCTATGGGTGGAGGTAAAGGTGGTTCAGATTTTAATCCTAAAGGTAAGTCGAGCTCCGAAGTTATGCGTTTTTGTCAGGCTTTTGTGACGGAACTGTGGCGTCATATCGGTCCTGATACGGATGTTCCTGCCGGAGATATAGGTGTAGGCGGTCGCGAAGTAGGTTATATGTTCGGGATGTATAAGAAGTTGGCTCGTGAGTTTACAGGAACTTTCACGGGGAAAGGTCTTACATTCGGGGGATCTTTGATTCGTCCGGAAGCTACAGGATATGGAAATGTGTATTTCCTGTTAGAGATGCTGAAAACCAAAAATATAAATATAAGCGGTAAAAAATGCCTTGTGTCCGGTTCGGGTAACGTGGCGCAATATACCTGTGAAAAACTGATAGAACTGGGAGCGATACCTGTAACATTGTCAGATTCGAGCGGTTATATCTACGATCCGGATGGCATTACGGCAGAGAAACTGGAATATGTGAAGGAGTTGAAAGAACTTTACAGGGGACGTATCAGTGAATATGCCGAAACTTACGGGTGTAAATATGTAGCAGGTGCCCGCCCTTGGGGCGAAGAAGGCGATATTGCTTTGCCTTCGGCAACACAGAACGAGATTAGTGGTGAAGATGCACAAAAACTTGTAGCGAATGGTATTATTGCTGTTTCGGAAGGTGCAAACATGCCGTCGACGCCGGAAGCCATTGCCGTATTCCAGAAAGCGAAAATCCTTTATGCACCGGGTAAGGCCGCCAATGCCGGAGGTGTTTCTGTATCTGGTCTGGAGATGACTCAGAATTCGGAGCGTCTTAGCTGGTCGGAAGAAGAAGTAGATAGCAAGTTGAAATGGATTATGGCTAATATCCACGAGAACTGTGTGAAGTACGGTACAGAGCCTGATGGTTATGTGAACTATGTGAAAGGTGCAAATATCGCCGGATTTATGAAGGTCGCTAAAGCTGTAATGGCTCAGGGAATAATCTAAGGCTCAGAATAAATATTTTAAGTTTAGCGGCTGTCTTTCAGAGGATGGCCGTTATTTTTTATTCAATAAATTTCAGACTTTCTACTTTTTCGAGACGGTTTCTCAATTCTTCGAATTTAGCTTTACGTATTTCGAGAGTCATCAGGCAATCCATTTCGTAGCTCTGATTTAAAATGGTTGGCTCCAGATCTTTCACGATTTTCATCACATCATTCATAAAAGGATATTCAAAACCAAACGAAATTTGGCAATCCACAGTCTTTTTTACTATTTCTGCTTCCCTGATTGCTTCGGCTGCCGCTTCTCTGTATGCCACAATCAGTCCGCTTGTGCCAAGTTTTATCCCACCAAAATAGCGCACTACGGCAATAAGGATATTTGTCAGCTCATTGGAGTTTATTTGCCCGAGGATCGGCTTTCCTGCTGTGCCTGAGGGTTCTCCATCGTCATTTGCCCGGAAGTCTTTTCGGTCGGCACCTAGCATGTATGCCCAGCATACATGGCGCGCATCATAATATTCTTTCCGTAATTTTTCTATTTCAGCTTTAACCTCATCGGCAGACAATACAGGAATAGCATAGGCTATAAATTTGCTTCGCTTTTCTGTATAGATTGCTTTGGATGCTTTGACGATTGTTCTGAAAGTATCTTCCATAGTCAGCAAAGATAATCTTTTCTCTTAATATTAGCTTTGTGGTGAATGTGGTAAAATATTTATGGGGAACTTTATCTATGTATTAGCTGATAGCTTTGGGTTGTTAGCATTCAGCTCTTTGAAGTATTGGATTAGGATTTAAAAATTTGATGTTTAAGGATTCAATCATTAAAATGCGTAAAAGCTGTTACCTTTGTTACTTTTTAACAAGTAGTAAGTATTGAGTAATAAGTTGAACGTTATATGAGATACGGGTAGACAAGAAACGGGATGCAAGTCGTTTACTGTTTACTGAAACAAGTGTTACCTTTGTTACCTTTTAACAAGTAATGAGTTTTAAGTAGTAAGTCATGAGTCTCTGTTAATTTATAAAAGCTAATTATTAATTTTTTCATTCTTCATTTTTAATTGCTTTCCCTGCTACCTTTGTTACCTTTTTAAATATTAATTATTGATAATAAATGACTTAAATTAATAGGGGAAAGCAAAGTCAATATAAATGACGGACAGTAACAGAATAAAGAAATGAGGTAAAGAGAGGCATCAATTGGTCTTCGGTTTTCCAATTTAAAAGGCGAAAAATAGGTGGAACGAAACCCTATAAAATAGGAATGGTTGTCTCACGACAACCAATCTTCACTCCTAACCATAAATCTAATACCATGAAAAATACTTTACAAAAGTATAGAACTATTTTTATATAATCAAACAAAAAGTAATTAAAATTATTTATTTAACATTAATGTAATATTTTTGTAATGGTTAAATATTCATATTGTCAAATATATATCCTAAAGTTTTACAATTTGAAATATTGTGTTTAGATTTGCATAACAGGTGTAAACATTATGGCATCATTTTTGTTTGAATATAATAAATTAGATTATTAAGATTTTATCTGAAATACATTTTAGAAATAAATCTTATATTTGTAACATACGCATAATTGCATAAAACATCAAATAAGACGGTTATGGAAAATAATTTTTCACCAAGAGTTCGCAAAATCATGACTTATAGTCGTGAGGAGGCCGGACGTCTGCAAACGAATTATCTAGCGCCCGAACATTTGATGCTTGGAATACTCCGCAACGGAGAAGGATTAGCCATACAGGCATTGAAGGATTTCGGAATAGATCTAATTGAGTTAAAAGACAGTATTGATAATAACATATTAAAGCAACAGGAGGATGCATACCCAAACAGTGAGATCGTATTAAGTAAAAGTACTGAGAAGATTTTGAAGATGAGCATACTGGAAGCGCGTTTGACTAAAAGTCAGGAAACTGACTCCGAACACTTACTTCTTGCTATTCTGAAAGATCACGACAATGTTACGGCGATGTTACTGGAAGAAAATCATATGGATTACAACGGAGCTTTCACCTATATTAAAAGCATGGGTGATATAATACATAAAAACAGCAAGGAATCGCCCCGTATGGGAGCTGATTTCACAGATGATGACGACGATGACGACGAAGCTGTAGGCGGTAGCTCAAATGTGAATACCCAACAGCCGCGTCAGGCAACTGATACCCCCGTATTGGATAATTTCGGTATGGATATGACAAAAGCCGCACTGGAAAACAGACTGGACCCAATAGTGGGCCGTGAAAAGGAAATAGAACGTTTGGCGCAAATCCTGAGCCGCCGCAAGAAGAACAATCCTATACTGATAGGTGAACCCGGAGTGGGTAAATCTGCAATTGTTGAAGGATTGGCTTTGCGTATTACTCAGAAGAAAGTGTCACGTGTATTGTTCGACAAACGTGTGATTGCCCTCGATATGGCTTCGGTGGTTGCCGGTACCAAGTACCGCGGACAGTTTGAAGAACGTATCAAAGCAATACTTAACGAATTGTCGAAAAATCCGAACATTATATTGTTCATCGACGAGATACACACCATTGTAGGCGCAGGAGGGGCAACCGGGTCACTGGATGCTGCCAATATGTTGAAACCGGCATTGGCCCGTGGCGAGATACAATGTATCGGTGCAACTACGCTTGACGAATACCGTAAGAATATAGAAAAAGACGGAGCTCTTGAACGCCGTTTCCAGAAAGTGATGGTAGACCCTACTACCGCTGAGGAAACATTGCAGATATTGCATAATATCAAGGAGCGGTACGAAGAGCATCACAATGTGAAATATACGGAAGATGCACTCGCAGCCTGTGTGAAATTGACCGACAGATATATTACAGACCGTAACTTCCCGGATAAGGCTATTGATGCCTTGGACGAAGCGGGTTCCCGTATGCATATCGCAAACATACATGTTCCTAAGGAGATAGAAGATATTGAAAAGGAACTAAAGGATGTTGTGGAACAAAAAGGTGAAGCGGTGAAGGCTCAGAAATATGAACTGGCAGCCAGCTTCCGGGATACACAACGCCAGTTGATGGCTAAACTGGATGCGGCAGAAGCTGAATGGAAAGCTTCACTGAAAGAAAAACCGGAAACTGTAGATGCAGAGATGGTTTCCGAAGTGGTTTCCATGATGTCGGGGGTGCCTGTGCAACGTATTGGGGAGTCGGAGGGAGTTAAACTTGTAGGAATGCAGGACAGCCTGAAGGCCGCGGTAGTAGGACAGGACGAAGCTGTAAACAAGATTGTGAAAGCAATACAACGCAACCGTATAGGACTGAAAGATCCTAATCGTCCGATAGGTTCGTTTATGTTCCTTGGGCCCACAGGGGTAGGGAAAACCCATCTGGCAAAGAAGATTGCAGAACAGTTGTTCGACTCTGCCGATGCCCTTATCCGTATCGACATGAGTGAATATATGGAAAAATTCAATGTATCGCGCTTGGTCGGAGCACCTCCGGGATATGTAGGATACGAAGAAGGTGGCCTATTGAGTGAAAAAGTGCGCCGTAAACCATATTCTGTGGTGTTACTGGACGAAATAGAGAAAGCTCACCCGGATGTGTATAATATCTTGTTGCAAGTGATGGACGAAGGTCATTTGACCGATAGCATGGGGCGTAAGATAGACTTTAAGAATACGATACTGATAATGACTTCCAATGTTGGTACACGCCAGTTGAAAGACTTTGGCGGAGGTATCGGGTTCAATAAACAGTCTGCCGCTAACCGTGAGTATTCGAGAAGTGTGCTTCAAAAAGCATTGAACAAGACTTTCTCCCCTGAGTTCCTGAACCGTGTGGATGATATCATCACATTCGACCAGCTGGACAAGTCTTCTATAGAAAAGATCATTGATATAGAGCTGAAAGGATTCTATAAACGTATGGCCGAACTTGGTTACACGATCGAGCTGACTCAGGAGGCAAAAGACTTCCTAGCCGATAAAGGTTATGATGTTCAATTCGGCGCCCGTCCGTTGAAGCGTGCTATCCAAAACTATGTGGAGGACGAAATAGCCGAACTGATACTCTCGGGTGCAGCCAAGGAAGGCAGCACTATATCCTTCGAAGTAGATAAAGAGAAGGATAAGTTGAAAGCTGTGGCTCATGAACTTGCGCAAGCTTAATCGTAAGATCATTATAATAAAAGAGGTGCTGATTGTAAAAGTCAGCACCTCTTTGTATCTTATTTTAAGGTCTTTTAGTTGAGGTTTCGTACATGCCTTAATAGCTCCTCTTTGATCACTGTAATCCCAAGACTGACAATCCGGTTCGCTTCTATGAAATCCTTATCATCATCCAGCTTTCGGTGTCTGCGAACAAAATCTTCGAGGCTATCGGCATCCGTATAGCCTTCAAATATCAAATCTTTAGCTTGTTTTGCAGCTTTTACTTTTGTTGCAATATCATTTAATGAGGGAATAAGGCTCAATGTCTCTAATGCTTTATCCAGCAGTTGATAATCGAGGGATATACCGAAATCTTCGGCTTCTACTACCCGTAGCCATTGCAGGATATTGCCGATACTCTCTTTAGTGACGCCATCGATCGGCTGATAGTTTTTATCATAGATATCTTCTTTGATATTAGATACAGCCCTGTTGATATCGAATTTTTCAGCTTCGTAGTATTCGGCGGCAGTCTGTTCATCACAGCCTGTTTGTTCACATATCTCTTTGATGGATTTGGCTTTGAACAGATAGACGCATTTTTCTACATCCCCGTCATTTACTTTCAATAGCTGCAAGGCTTCATGCATCGGTACCGGGACTATTCTCCGTAATTCTTTTATTTTATTGGTCATTGCTTATTCTTTTTTAGACGAAGTGTAGTTATCATGGATTGATAACCGACTTATTTACAATCTCCCTGTAGATTGGGTGCTGATTCAGGATATAATCATTCCCAATCATAAATAGTTGTTCACGAGCACGGGTAAGAGCTACATTCAGTTTGCGGTCTACAGTGCGCTCGCGGTTCAGATTACTAAAGAATCTCAGTTGGTATGGCTTGTTGAAACAAAAAGAAAGGATGATAATATCCCGCTGGCTACCCTGATAGCGCTCTACGGTATCTACCATAATGTTGTTCAGTTCCGGAATTTCTGTTTCTTCCAGTTTATGCTTTATCAGGGCAATCTGATTACGGTAGGGAGTTATTACACCTATGGTCTTCCGGGTGTCAAAAGCCATGTTGTTAAGTCTGTAAATCTCAAGTATTGCTTTTATTAAAGAGATAACAACATCTGCTTCCTGTTTGTTCAGCTTATCCGAATTGTTTGTGTTGTCTGTTTCTCTGACGGGGAGAAATGCTGTCCGTTTTGTCGCAATTAATGATTGCAATTTATCCGATCTGTCGTATGTTTGATATGCCAAAGGCTTGTATTGCCTGTCAGTAGCTGCATGTAGCATATTGTCATAGAAGCTGATATTGACAAGGGACGCAATATCTTCATGCATCCGTCCGTGATAGGTCAAGGTATCATATGCTTGTGTCCAGCCTTGTTTTTGGCAGATATGAAACAGCCGCTCGAATAAGGATTCGCGGCAATCGGATAGTTGAATGTCGTTTAATACGGTCTCTTCTACTTTCGACTTATTTTCATCCTGCAAAGTGATTGTAGACAATTGTTTATGGTCTCCTATCATAATGAATTTGTCGAACAGGGGTAAAAGCCCGATAATCTGCGGTTCCAGTATTTGAGAAGCCTCGTCTATGATCGCAATATTGAAATTCTTCAAGTCGAACAGCTCGGGTTTTCCGGTAATGGAGGCAAGGGTGCCGACAAAAATACGCGTACTGTCTATGGTTCGGATCAGTTCCTTTCTATTTCCTGCCTGATATGAAATGTTTTGTAGCAGGCGATGACGATAACCTTCACCGCACGAGAGTTCCGAGCCTATACGGATATACCTGTCGCACTCATCTTCACTTTCGCCAAATGCCTGACAGATAGAAGCGCATAATTCATCCACGGCACGGTTGGTATATGCCATTACAAGGATATTTGTATTTTCCCCGGCGTAGAAGCGTTCTATCAGCTGCCGGGCAAAAATAGATGTTTTGCCAGTTCCCGGAGGTCCTACAATGAGAAAATAATCTTCCGCAGCCAACGCTTTATCTATGATGTTCTTCTGTTTTGCCTCTTTTGTGGCATCCGTCGTTAATTCATATAGGGTGGATGAGAGCGGTTCCCGTAAGCCAAGTAATAACTCTTTTTTGTCATTGGGAGCGGACAGAAAGGCATACAGGCTCTTGTACATGGTGCTGTAACTATGATCTAGCCTGTCATGTTCCACAGCCCAGTATTTGTATCGGGAGAAGAGGTTGCGGTTTCGTTGTTTATATCTGAATCTCAAGACTACATGATATGAAGAGATCTCTACTACAGTACCTTTCAATATCTGATTTGTCAGTACTGATTCTTCACTTTTGTGGCGGGGGTAAAGAATACATATTTCTCCTTCACGGAAATTGACACACTCATCTTTGTCCCTGCTGAAGCGGATAATCATATCCCGGCCGGAATCGTCGATATCTTCTATTTCAAGATTGGCAATGAGGTCTAGAGAGTCTTGCCGTTCTTCAAAAGAAGTATTCCATAAGGCGGATACACTCATCGATGTATTATAGCCTTCGTCCCCAGTCTTTTGAAGATATAGCTCTCTGGTGATGAACCTGATATAGCGATAGAAATATATCCTTTCCAATGGAGTAGCCTTATCTATTACTTTTTCTAACTCTGCCAACTTGTCTATAAAAAACTGGGGTGCACGTCCGTAATTATTCAGATTAAAAAGATTCCGGAACACTTTCTCTACATGTTGCGTATCGCCGATATATACATCATGCTCGGTAGCAACAATGAGATTCCGCACATTTATAATTTCTTTTTCCAGTTGCTGGTAGATCGCGGCAAAGCGGATATTTTCTCCTGCATTTTCAGCCGAGGAATAAAGAATAGTAGGATATATGTGTCGTGCATCCTTCCCGAATACACTTTGTATCATTAGGCGATAGATAGCTGTCTGTGTCTCATGATTAGGTGCTATCTTGGTCACGTCTTCGCGAGGAAAAGGAGGTTTCCCCGATTTCAGTTCGATTATGCGATCTATACCCGTTTCGTCATTTGATAGCTGAAGTAAATCGAGCCGACCCTGAAAACCGTATTTCTCACAAAAGAAAGATGGCTCAAGCGTACAGGATGACGCATCGAATCCGTTTGCAGGCATATCGTTCAACACTACACGTTTTATGTTTTCGAACTGGCTCCGGGCTTTCGCCATAAATTCTTTGAAAGCGATATTGTCACTAATCTCCTTACATGCTGCATATTCGAATGGCATGGAACGGAATGATTTCATGAATATTTCTTCGAATGACAGGCTATCAGCATCCCCGGCATAAATGAGTTCATCCAAAAAGAAGTTGGCAAGATTTCCCAATAATATATAATGAGTATTTGCATTGGGCTCGAATTTACGGCGGAAATAGTGCAGATATGAACTGCCATATGGTTGAAAGCACTCTGCCATTGCCGAAGCATCTATCAGATAATCGGGTTCGAGTACAAACATTTTAGGTATATAGACTCCCGCATCGTCTGTTTTTACATCGATCAGGTTGAGTTGCGCACCAATCCAAAGGCGTTCAATGGTTTCATTGAATATATTATTAACCGGAGAGACGTTGTATCTCACTTTTAAACTCTTTCCGATAAGGCTTTCGGACTGGCATATAAGAAGTTCGTTTTCGGTATCTATTTCCAATACCTGTACACGTATCTTGTTGGATAAATCGTGCGGCACAGGTTCATAATCGAAAACAGTATCTTCCACATAGTTGAAATCCTGTTTTTCGCCTTCTATATATAAAAGGAAATTTTCCAGACCTTCCTTTGCTTGCTGATACTGGCCGGGAGATACCAGGTTCTTATCGTTTTGCTGCAGGAAAGATGCTTTTATGCGTATATTCTGCAACTGCCATTCCAATGATTTTGGCAATTCATATTTTTGACTGATAAAGACAAGGCGGGAGAATAAAGAGGGAAACTGCAAAGATTCACCGGCGGTGATATCTTTGCAGCCTCTCTCAAGTATCCGTTTCAGACGGATATATTTATTTCTTAATGATAGCTCGGAGCTATCTATTTGTTGTATTTCGGAGAGATAGTCAGATTGAATGAAACCGGACATGTTGGATTATCTTCGAACGGTAACATCAAGTGAGCTATCCAGGTATATTTCCATTTCTACATTTCCGATACCTACTCCTTGATAGTTTGTAATATATCCATCCACAACAATATTGATCCGTCCATCTCTATAAAATTTGTACATAACATCATTCATAAAATTATAAAATTCACGATCGTTAGAAGTGTTAAATACAATCTTTTCATAGTCTTTATATACTTCTATGTCAGAGGCATAAAGGAAATCACCTACGCCCTGAACACTGATGTATAGATCCCGGATAACATCTCCTTCTCGTATATCTCCTGTAATTGTAAGAGTAGTACCCCTATATTCCATGCCTATAATATCGCCATAGCCTAAATCAGGTAGATCGCGGAACGAATAACTTCCTCCACCATTACTGGCAAAATAACCTTTATTATTTGATGTTGATAAAAAATCGCAGTACAATCCACTTCTAACTAGATAGTCATCATCGCTTTCACATGACGAGAAAGAAACCAACGCTACAATAGAAAATAGAACCGCAATAAAAATATTCTTCTTCATGTTTTTTAAGTTTTATGTTACAAAGGTACTTAATTTTATCTAATACTATATATGACTAGGAAAATCCCGTTTTGTAACATTGGAAATCCTAGTTATAGAAAAATTTTATAATAGGTAAACACTTATTTATTAAAATGGTTTAATTATCTTTGTCTCGAAATCTTAGGGGTGCCTTAAAATTACAGGCTGAGATCACACCCATTAAACCTGATCCGGGTAATGCCGGCGTAGGGAAAGAAGATGCTATTGCGCACGTGCATATTCTTAAATTCCGGGAAATCATCTTATTAAACCCCTTTTTTGTTTAACGTCAAAGTATGAAACAAGAGTGATTGTCTTATGCTTATAAAAATTTAGTATGTAAATGAAAAAGGTATTTTTAGCTTTTGCTGCTTTTGTAATAACTGGAGCAGGGGCTGTTTATTCACAACAACAGGCGGATAGCCTTAAACTCATAAAACTGGAGGAGGTTGTCGTATCTGCCACCCGGGTAAGCCGGGGAGCACCTATCTCGTATTCAGATTTGGGAGAAGTGGAAATTAAAAAGGACAATGCCGCAAAGAACATTCCTTTTATATTACAATCCTTACCATCGGTAGTCTCATATACCGAAGGCGGAACAGCCGTAGGAAACACGGCGCTTCGTATCAGAGGTACGGATGCGAGCCGTATAAATGTGACATTAAACGGTATGCCGCTAAATAATCCGGAAAGCCAGGAGGTATATTGGGTTAATCTGCCGGACTTGTCTAACTCATTGCAAAGCATGCAGGTGCAGCGGGGAGTGGGCACATCGACAAACGGCACGGCCTCTTTTGGAGCCAGTATCTCTATGCAGACAGCCGGAGGAAAGGGAAATAAAGCCTATGCCGACCTGTCATCTGCCTATGGGCAATACAATACTTTATTGCTGACAGGCGCAGCCGGAACAGGTATCATGAAAAGCGGACTGTCGCTCGATGCCCGCTATTCGTATATCAGGAGTGACGGATATATCCGCAACGGAAAGGTAGACCATAAGAATATATATGCGGCGTTGTCACACTATTCCGATAAACAACTGATTCGTCTTATTTACATGAATGGTATTCAGCATACGGGTATTACATGGGAAGGTATAAGCCCTGATACGCTAAAAATTAACAGACGCTACAATCCTGCCGGAAAATATAAAGATGATAATGGCAGAACCCAATATTATGATAATGAAACGGATAATTATTATTCTAATATCGGGCAGTTGATTTATACCCGTTATCTGACAAACAGGCTGACCCTGAATGTAAACCTGAGTTATAATAATGGTTACGGCTATTACGAGAATTATAAAGTGGATGAGGCTTTTGCAGATTACGGACTAGGAAAACAAATTGAAGGAGGGACGACTTATGAGAGTTCGGATCTTACATTGCGTAAACTGATGCAAAATGACTTCTATGTAGGCGGTTTCAATCTGGATTATAAAGCGGGTAAGCTGGGCATTACGGCCGGAGCAATGTACAGCTACTATGATGGATCGCATTATGGTAGACTATTGTGGGTAAAGCATAATGAGGATATCCCGGAAGGGTATAACTGGAATCGGAATACAGCCGTGAAACAGGACATGAACGCCTTTCTTAAAATGGAATACCGCCCGGTAGATAACTTGTCGCTATTCGCAGAGGTACAAGAAAGGTATATAGATTATCGCATGAATGGATTGGATGATGATCTGATGGATTTGACCAATAAGAATTATTATAATTTTATAAATCCGAAAGGAGGTCTTTCGTTCCGGTTCAGTAACTATAATGAGATCTACGGATCATTCGGCATTTCAAATAGGGAACCATTACGGGCTGACCTGAAAGAATCACTGAAAGGCGGAGGTTCGCGAAGTATTGCTCCCGAAAGGTTATATGATTATGAGTTAGGTTATAAGTATGCTAATTCGATAGTTTCGTTCAGTGCCAATTTTTACTATATGGACTATAAAGACCAGTTGGTGCAAACCGGAAAGCTGAATGATATCGGTTATAAGTTGCAGGAAAATGTACCTGACAGTTATCGTACAGGCATAGAATTATCATTGGCTTATACCCCTACCGAATGGTTGCGTTTGGATGGGAACCTGACATTGAGCCGTAATAAGATAAAGAATTATACGGTTTATTACGATCTGTATGATAATCAGAATGACTGGAATCAGGTAGGACAAGTTTCGGAATTCCATAAATCAACCGATATTTCATTCTCTCCGAATACGGTAGGTAGCCTCGGCGTTACATTCAAACCATTCGAGAAAGAAGATTTTACGCTGTCTTTTATCAATAAATATGTTGGTCGTATGTATTATGATAACACTTCGAATGCCGATAATCGTTTATCCGATTATTTTGTAACCGATATGGTGGCTTCATATACACTGGATGCCCCTAAAATTGGTAAATTTGACCTTCAGTTCTTTATCAATAATCTGGCAAGTATCAAATATAGTGCGAACGCATGGGTATATACTGCCCGTTTCAAAGATGGAAGCGAATCGGTTGACCGTGGATTATATCCTCAGGCAGGAGCGAACCTGCTGGGGAAAATAAGATACCGTTTCTGATAGAAATGTAATAATAACGGCGGAGTATCTCATAGCCATACCGAGATGCTCCGCTAATTTTGGAAAATAACGATGGATATAATTCTTTCTTTTGTAGAAAATAACTGGGTAAGCATAACCGGCGCAATTATAGGGCTGGTTTTCCTGTATCTGGAATACAAGGCAAATGTATGGATGTGGGCGGCAAGTATCGTTATGGCTGCATTCTATATCTATATATTCTATAAGACGGGCTTGTATGCCAGTATGGGGATTTATATCTATTTTTTTCTGGCCTCAGTCTATGGATGGATAGTATGGATCATGCGTAACAGGGACAAAGATTCGGGAGCGGAGATTATTACCCATGTCGGGAAACGATTTATTATTCCCATTATCTTAGGAGTGATAATTATTTCGTTGTTGATTTATCTTATTCTGATACAATTTAGCCACAACCCGTCCTTTGTTACTATCGGGGATGCCCTTACCACATCGCTCAATATTGTCGCGTTGTGGATGATCTCCCGTAAGTGGGCCGAGCAGTGGTTGCTCGTAATACCTGCGAATGCTGTATCAGGCATATTATTATTCGTACAACAAGATATTATGTCCGGTATATTATTTTTCATCTTCTTTATCGTTTCTATTTTTGGATATATCAATTGGCGAAAGATGATTATCAGATAATTAAGGATTTTAAAATAAACTAAAGAAAATATATAAAAGTCATATTTTTCTCAATAATAGATTATTCCTATTATCTTTACAATTCAAAATTGTAGGCAAAGCATTAAATGAAGATTTTCCAGATCATAACAGTTTCAGAATATGGGGGAGCGCAGACGATTGTGGCAAATCTGGTTAAAACTTTGAGTTCCGAACACGAACTATTTGTTTTATATGGAGGAGATGGTGAAGCGTGGAACGCTTTAGGAAATAATTTTACAAAAATAAAATTAAATAATCATCGCAAGGAGGTTTCGATAAGAGATATAAGTCTGCTCTTCAAACTATATTATTATAGATTCAAATATAATCCCGATGTAATACATCTTCATTCTTCGAAGATGGGTGTATTGGGACGTATTGTCTTCAGTCGTAAAAAAACAGTATATACGGTTCATGGATTTGACTCGATACGGAAAGCGTTTAATCGTTTTTTGGTCGTCGAACGTTTTCTCAAAAACAGTGTATATCGAATAATAGGGGTCAGCCAATACGACGTAGATAGTATGCGTGAGGAAGGTATCTATAAGAATGTAGAATGTATATACAATGGCGTTACGGACCAGTATCTGGAGCAAATTGAAATAAAGGACCGGATTACGACAGAACTGGACAGATTGAAATCATCCTATTCTAAAATAGTAATGTGCATATCCCGTATCTCAAAACAAAAGAAATTTGACCTTTTCCTTGATATAGCGAAACAAATGCCGCAATATGCCTTTGTGTGGATTGGAAATAAAACAGATATGAATGACGTTCCTTCCAATGTCTTTTGCTTGGGTGAGGCACATCTGGCATGCTCCTACCTGAAATATGCAGATTTGTTTATACTGCCGTCCAACTATGAAGGACTACCCATGTCCCTGTTAGAGGCATTGGCTTTCGGAGTTCCGGTGGTTGCTTCGGCCGTAGGAGGTATAACAGAGGTCCTTGACGGTAAAAATGGATTTGCTGTAGATAATGATGTAAATCTCTTTACAGAAAAAATAGAATACATCTTTTCGGATGAAAATATAAAAAAAAGTATGTCAATACATGCAAGACAATCATATCTTGCTAACTTTACAATCGAAAAAATGGTAGACGGATATAAATCCGTCTTTAACGCAATCCTTGCAAATAAAAGATGAACAAGCCTCTGGTCTCGGTATTGATGCCTTGTTACAATGTGGAGAAGTATGTGGAAGAATCGATGAACTCGATTTTGAATCAGACATATACCGATTTGCAGATTGTAGCAATTAATGATTGTTCTACTGACAATACCGGCCGGATATTACATGAACTGGCAAAAAAAGATTCCCGGATAACGGTCGTGGAAAATGAAGAAAATCTGAAACTTATAAAAACACTGAATAAAGGAATCAGCCTTTGTAAAGGTGAATACATCGCCCGCATGGACGCGGATGATATAGCTTTGCCTACCCGTATAGAGAAGGAGGTCGCATTCCTGGAGAGAAATAAAGAACATGATATTGTCAGTACACTTTTTTATGCTTTCAGAACAGAGAATGCCGGTAAACGGGATTTGCATCACAGCCCTCTGAAAGATGAAGAATTAAGGGCATATTTGCTGTTTAAATCGGGAATTTGCCATCCGGCTGTAATGATCCGAAAACGCTTGTTCACAGAATTAGGACTGAGTTTCGAGCCTGAGTATCTTCATGTCGAAGATTATGCTTTATGGTCTAAAGCTATGTATAAAACGAAACTTGCTAATATTGGAGAACCTCTTCTTTTGTACCGTGTTCACCAACATCAGGTGTCGTCATTAAATGAAGAATTACAGACAGATAATAAGAAAAAAGTTTTTAAAATCCATTGTTTCCGTCTAGGCTTACCTACAGACGATGATTTTCTGGAAATATATTCATCCGTAGCTGAATGTGTACCTCTGCATTCATCTTTCAGGTATTTAGACCAATGTGAAGAGTTTATGCTCTCATTAATTCGGGTAAACAGGGATAACCCATTTTGTGATGCGGCATATCTTGAACGCATGCTATCAGTTCACTGGCTCCGGTTATGTGCAAACTCGCGTCTGGGATTGAAGGTGCTGCGCAGGTTGAAAGAGTCTCCATTGTATAAGGAAGAGAATTATACCTCAAGAGATTTTGCTATTCTTTACACAAAGTGTACTTTTAAACTCAAATATAGAAAGTCGCTTATTTACAAATTTGTATTCAGGTAATATATGTCCAAGCTAAAGCAGATTATACCGATGTTTTTGCCGTTGATACTGATGTTTTACTTCATATATCCGCAGGCACTTGACGTACGGGGGTCTTCCTTTATTCTCTTATCCGGGGTATTGGGGCTGGGGCTATACACTTATCATAACTTTCCATTCAGGGAGGTGATATATGTAATAGCCGGCTTGCTTGTGATGCTTTTTATATTTTACACTTCGGGGTGGCTGAATAATATGAGTGACCCTTATACATTTGGTTATATCAGAAGTCAGATAGCATGGTTCTTTTCGGCATATCTCGTTATTTTCTCCATATATAAGATACATAAGAAACCCTCGTTCAACACAGTTCTACTGTATATTGCCGCAGCTATAGGATTGCAGGCACTGATCACATTCGGAATGAATCAGAGCGATGCTATACATGATTTTTTCTTTTCTATACAGATGCAGGCCGAATATACAGAAGATGTTATGGAAGAAGGAGGAAGTCAACGGCTTATGGGGTATGGTATCGCCTTCTTTGGGGCAGGGGTCATAAGCGGGATAGGACTTATTGTAATTTCCTATCTGCTAATGAGGCTGAAATTAAACAGTATAGGTTTTATTACATTAGCCCTGCTATATGTCTTTACCTTCTATATCGGTCTGTTTATGGCTCGTACAACAGTTATCGGGGCTGCTGTTGGCTTGGCCGTCATCGGAATTTTATACCTATGGGATAATAAATCGGAGAGAAAGCAGGCGAAGATATTTCTGATTTCTTCCATTTTTATGATGGCAGGAGGATATATTTTTGCGATGTTTTATTTTCCACATTTTTCTGATTGGGCTTTTGAGCTGTTTACAAACTTTATAAGAACAGGTAAACTGGAAACCCGCTCGTCTAACGGATTGGAGGAAATGTTTCTGATTCCGAAAGATTTGGATACTCTTATTTTCGGTTCCGGAAGAATGTCTTTCTTTGGAACAGATGTCGGATACTCGCGAATGCTCTTCTGGGTAGGGGTTCCAGGGACTATTTATTTTTATTGTTTTGCAATGTTCGTAACCCGGCTTTATTTAACTAAAGACTGGGCCGTAAACCTGATGTCGGCGGCGATAATTGTCTATTCATTAGGATTGAATGTGAAAGGATGGGTCGATCTAAATCTGATTATATATCTGTTCTTCTTTTATTTCATGTTCTATAAATACTATATCTATATACCAAGCCGTAATATAGGAACGAGGACCCTGGCTAGCTTCAGAAATGAAAAGAAAATAAGAAGCAGGAAATCGACCATATCATAAGTAGCTGAAAGCAAAAAGAGATTTAGTCACAACTAACCGTGGTTCTTATATATAAAAGGAATAAACAGGTCAGAGACCTTAATTAAAAAATAATGAAAGAGTGTATTATTTTGGCAGGAGGCTTTGGTACACGTTTGCAGTCTGTTGTGAGCGATGTACCTAAATGTATGGCCGAAGTTGCCGGAAAACCATTTTTACAATACTTATTTGATTATGCAGCTAATGAGAAATTCGATCATCTGATATTGTCATTAGGATATAAATCTGATATTGTTATCAATTGGCTTGAAACACAAAACAGGCCTTTCGAAATTTCATATGCAGTAGAAGAATATCCTTTAGGTACAGGCGGGGCTATAAAGCTGGCATTCGGAAAAGTAAAAGGAGAAGAAGCCTTCGTTATAAACGGTGATACATTTTTCGATATCGACTCCGGTCTGTTTTTGGATTTCCATAGAAGTCATGGAGCTGATCTGTCGGTTGCCCTTAAGCCAATGGCCGACTTTGATAGATACGGTTCGGTTGAACTGGATGATAATGAGCGTATTGTCTGTTTTAATGAAAAGCAGTACAAGAAAGAGGGGTTGATTAACGGAGGTGTATATATAGTGGCAAAGAATCTGTTTACCAGATTACCTTTGCCTGAAAAATTTTCTTTTGAAAAAGATATAATGGAGTCGCACATCGGCGATATAAATATATATGGTTGTTCGCAAGATAACTACTTTATAGATATAGGAATACCTTCCGATTTCGAAAAAGCGAATGTGGATTTTTCGAAGAAATAGGAGAGGTGAAAAAGAAAAATGGATAATTTGAAGAAATATAAATACCTTTTCTTAGACAGAGATGGTGTAATCAATGTGGAACGTCCCGGTGATTATGTAAAAAACACATCTGAGTTTGTCTTCGAAAAAGATTCATTAAAGGCAATAGCGCTGTTATCTCAGGCTTTTGATTATATATTTATTGTAACAAACCAAAGAGGAGTGGGGCGAAATGTAATGTCCCTGTCCGATCTGGAACATGTACATAGTCATATGTTACATGAGATAGAAAAATGCGGAGGCAGTATTACCGGTATATACTTTTGTACCGATTTGGATTCTGCGGCTATAAACCGAAAACCAAATGTAGGTATGGCTTTCCAGGTCCAGCGGGATTATCCTGTAGTTGATTTTGCCCAATCAATAATGGTAGGTAACAGCAAATCAGATATTGAGTTTGGTAATAAGCTGGGGATGTTAACTGTATTGGTAGGTGATAAATATAAAAAAGAACATAAAATATATGAGACTGTAAATGCTTATTACGAAAATCTATATAAGTTTGCAGTTAATTTTACAAAATAATAAAAAATCCGGCCATGATTGTAAGAAGTAAGGCGCCTTTCAGATTGGGATTAGCAGGCGGGGGAACGGATGTTTCTCCATATTCGGATCTGTATGGCGGCTGCATACTGAATGCTACTATTAGTTTGTATGCATACGCTAATATAGAGCCACGTAATGATAATAAAATTGTATTTCGTATACCTCAGAATGATGAGGAATATGTGTTCGATTCAGCTTTGGAACTTCCCATATTGAATGATAAGGCGGATCTGATGAAAGGTATTTACAACAGGGTAGTGAAAGATTTTATATGTAAACCACTATCTTTTACTCTTACTTGTGCTTTGGAGGTCCCTTTCGGATCGGGACTGGGAACTTCTTCAACGTTAGCTGTCGCCATATTAGGGGCCTATGCAGAATGGCTTACATTGCCTTTGGGCGAATATGATCTGGCGTATCTGGCATATCTTATCGAACGTGCCGACCTTAAACAGGCCGGAGGAAAGCAGGACCAGTATGCCGCCGCATTCGGAGGATTCAATTTTATGGAGTTCTACTCTGATGATAAGGTTATTGTAAACCCGTTGCGGATACGTAACGAGACAATAAATGAATTATCAAATAATATGTTGCTTTATTATACCAACACAGGCCGTAATTCGGGTGATATAATAGAAAAACAGCAAAAGAATGTAAAAGAACAAAAGGCAAAGTCGATAGAGGCGATGCATCAGATAAAAAATCAGGCATATGAGATAAAAGAGGCCGTTCTTAAAAATAATCTTGACGAAATAGGACATATTCTGCATCGTGGGTGGACATATAAGAAGGAGATGGCAGATGGTATATCTACTCCATTGTTTGAAGAGATATATAATACGGCTATAAACGCCGGTTCGTCGGGCGGAAAGATATCCGGTGCTGGTGGAGGTGGTTATGTCTTTTTCTATTGTCCGGGTAATACACGGTTTGCAGTGTCTAAGGCCTTGGAAAGCCTTGGGGGAAGAGTACAGCAGTATTCTTTTACTAAAAAAGGATTGGAAACCTGGCACACAAAATAAACAGAATGAAGCTGGCTGTTCTTATACGTGTTTATGATAGAATCGAGGATTTGAAATATAATCTTCAGATTATTTCCGATACATGGAAAGAGAATGATTATTATATTATAGTTGTAAGTAACGGGAAGAAAAACGGATACAATATTTTACCCGAATCTATTCCTCATATAAATAAGCTGGTAATACTCGAAGAAAACGCAGGGCACAGGAAAGGTAACTCCCAACTGCTGATGGAAGGGGCGAAGTATATCCCCGCGGATTGTGAATATACGCTGATACTGGAGGCCGATACATGGGTTTATGGGGATAGCATCCAGTCTAAATATACGAAATTGCTGTCGGAGAAGACTGATGCGGTATGGGCCAGCGCCGACTGGTATGATAAGTATTATGCCTTGGCGACAGACTTTGCAATTATAGAAACGAAATATATAAAAGATAACCCCGGAATATTTGATTTTGAGCTTTTTCCGGAATGTCATATCACAAACTTTTTACGAGATACAAATGTTAGATTTATATGGATAAGAGAAAATATGCCGGTGCATGTACCCAGCTATATTCGATACAGCTATCCATATGTACCCAATATAAAAGAAGGACGTTTTTATGTATTCCCAAAATCCAGAACAGTGACTCATCATATCGAGTTCTTGAAAGGTGGGATGGAGCAAAAGAAACGTTATTTTAATATTCTGGCCGATACGGATTATTTTCCGCAGGTGAAATCCGGAAATAAGGCTTGGAGCCGCTTTAAAATGAATTTCTGGATAGGACTGAGCAAGTGTTTTGTAAAACGTAGCTGGTACAGTAAAAAAACATACAAAATTATAGAGTAAGCGATTTTTCTTATTTATGATATTTTCCACATATATATTCACTCTTGTCTTTTTGCCGGCAGTATTGATTCTTTATTTCGGCATGTCACGTTATGTATCCCGGAAGATACAGCATTTACTTCTTATATTCGCATCATTAGTATTTTACGGGTACAACCATATTTCTTATGTATGGCTTATCCTTATTTCCATATCTGTCAATTACATAATGGCAACAGGGGTGCAGAATGCCGTGAAGCCTCTTTTTAGAAAGGTCTGTTTTGTTACCGGAGTTCTGTTCAATGTTTGTTTACTGGGATATTACAAATACTATAATTTCTTTCTGGATAATATCAATACTTTGTTTGATACTGATTTTGTTCTCAAACAGATCATATTGCCATTAGGGATCAGCTTCTTTACCTTCCAGCAGATAGCATACCTGATAAGCGTGAATAAGAGGCAGGAAAAAGTGCCCGGAGTATTGGATTATGTTCTTTTTATCACCTTTTTCCCTCAATTGGTAGCAGGGCCTATCGTCTTTTCTCAGGATGTAATGGCTCAATATCAGGATGATAAGAATAGGTTCTTCAATATAGATAATTTTGCACAAGGGCTTTTTATATTTATTATCGGCCTTTTTAAAAAAGCTGTTGTAGCCGATACGTTGAGTATTTTCTCGGGGAATGCTTTTTTTGATCCCAATCACCTGACTTTCGCCAGTGCATGGCTCGGTTCTCTGGCCTATACATTCCAACTATTCTTCGACTTTAGCGGTTATTCCGATATGGCAATAGGCTTGGGTAAAATGTTTAATATAAACCTGCCTGTGAATTTTTATTCACCATATAAGTCGAAAAGCATTACCGAGTTCTGGAAACGATGGCATATTACACTGGGGCGATCTTTGTTTGTCCTTATTTATATTCCGCTCGGAGGTAACAGGAAAGGATATGCCCGTACCTGTTTCAACCTTTTTGCGGTGTTCTTCGTCAGCGGGCTTTGGCATGGAGCTGCATGGACGTTTGTACTATGGGGTTCGTTACACGGGCTTGTCCGTGTATTTGAGAAGATATTTGACAAGCAACTGGAAAAAATACCTGACTTGATAAGGATTTTCCTTACTTTCCTGTTTGTGAGTTCGGCACTGGTGCTCTTCCGTTCATGGACAGTGAGCGATGCTCTGATAATGCTGAAGACGATGTATATTCCGGATGTAATTTCGTTTGACGGAATATCACATCTGGCGTTCAATACCACATTGGCTTATCCGGATATTATCCAGTCGATATTTGTAATCGGAATTCTTTTGATAGTGTCTTATTTTGTATTCCTGTTCCCGAAAAACAGCATCGATTTGTATAATGAATTCAAACCGAAGCCGAAAATAGCTATATTGTCGGCCGTTCTGTTTTCAATAGCTGTAATTCATTTTTCGAAAGTGGGTGCTTTTATCTATTTCAATTTTTAGCAGATTATGGATATATCAGGTAAGAAATATACATCTAAGAGCTTTCTGACAGCATTTGCGATATCAGCAGTTTTAGTGCTGTTCATAATCGGGCTGACTTGCTATATAGTAGACCCATTCCTTCAATTCAGGGTAAATCCTAAATCTCGTTATATATTGAATCCCCGTTTTGTAAATGGAGGGTTGGCGAAGAATTATGAATACAATACGGCACTTATAGGTTCATCGATGGTACAGAGTTTCAATATCTCTACTTTGCGTAATGCAAATGAAGGGATGAAACCTGTAAAACTGTCTTCCGGAGGTATGAATCTGGCAGAAATGGAACTGTTGTATTCAATAGTACAGGAGAGAAATGTGAAGAATATTATAATCAATGTCGATATGCCTTTTTTCAATCAGGCCGGGGTTGTATCCCGTTATCCGGGCTACCTGTACGCAGACGGCTTTATGAACAAGCTGCAATACTTGTATAGCTACGAGGCTCTGATACAATATATTCCTGTCGATCTGGGGCTAGAGTTATATTTTAAGATAAAGGATGGGAATCTGCCCGATGTATATAAAATGAAAACAGATCTCGATCAGATAGGTACCGAAAGTTATGCAAAAACTTATAGTGCCGAATTTGTAAAAAACTATTATCTGGCAGGAAACAGCGTATTATACCAGCATGTGGAAGATATGGAGGGGCGGATGGATAGGAGCCTGACTTCCTTTATTACCAATCTGGAAATAGATAAACACAAGGATGTGAATTACACATTTATGTTCCCGTCCTATTCGGCCTTGTATTGGTATCATACGCGCAGGCATAATTATTATAACCAGTTTCTCGGTTTTGCGGCTAAGTTTACCCGTATGGTAGAGAAGTACGATAATGTAAGGGTAGTTTCTTTTCTCGACAGGACTGAAATCACAGACCTGAACTATTATGGGGATGTTACCCATTTTAGTCCCGCTTTGGGTGATACTATAATGATGAATATGTTTAATCCTGAGTTTGAAATCAATTCTTCGAATGTGGATGTGATGAGACACCGGGTGGATAGTCTTGTGGATGTATTTATTGAAAAAAATAAAGACTGGTTGCCAAAATAAGGGTGCAGGCCTGTTTTTCACTTTGGTATGTATAACAACAAGAAGTAGTTGTATTCTAAAATGTATAAAAATAATTTCTATTACTTAAAGTTTATATGTTTGTAGTCAACGGACGATATCTTACACAAAAGCCAACAGGCGTTCATCGTTACGCATTTGAAATATGCAATAAATTGGATGAAATGGGTGTGGATTTCCATGTAGCTATCCCTCAGGAAATACATCCCGATTACAAGTTCAGCTTCAAAACGGTAAAGTGCGGTTCGCTGAAGACTCATTTGTGGGAACAAATCTCATTGCCCCGTTATCTGAAAAGTATAGGTAATCCGTTGCTTGTCAGCTTTACAGGTTGTGGCCCATTATCTTATAATAACCAGATAATGACAATCCACGATGTATCGCATGAGCGTTACCCCGAATGGTTTTCGAAGAATTACTACCGTTTTTATCATTTTATGATGCCCCGCATAGGCAAAAAAGCGCACGCGGTACTCACTGTAAGTGAGTTTTCTAAAAATGAGATTGTAGATACATTAGGTATAGAGGCAGCTAAAATACATGTGATACATAGCAATGTCCCGTTTCATAATAAACCTGCGCGGGAAGAAATCTTGAATTATAAGCCTGATCCGGACAGCGAAAAATACATAATCGCAGTATCATCTATGGACCCCCGTAAAAACTTCAGCCGTTTGGTAGAGGCATTCGATAAGATAGACGATAAATCTGTAAAGCTATATATTATCGGCATGTCATTTAAGGCGTTCAATACTCCTGACCTGAAAAAACTCATAGGAGAGAATGTGTATCTTCCGGGTTATATTCCTGACGATCAGTTAAAAAAGATGTATCAGAATGCACTGTTGTCGGTTTATCCTTCTCTGTACGAAGGATTCGGGTTGCCTCCCTTGGAATCTATGACCTACGGCTGCCCGGCAATCTGTTCCGATATTCCAGCTCTGCGTGAGGTTAGCGAGGATGCCGCTTTGTATGTAGACCCTTATGATGTGCAAGATATGACATCGAAAATAAACCGATTATTGAAGGATCAGGATTTAAGGCAGGGATTTCGTCTTAAGGGGCTGGAACAGATAACGAAATACTCATGGGATAAGTCTGCCGGGCAAGTTTTTGAGCTAGTGCAGAAATATATGTAAAAAGCTTCGATAGAAAAGATCAGGCCGGGGGTAGAGTATACTTCCGGCCTTGTTATGTTTACATTTTTGGTTTATCTATATGGTGAGCTTAACGGATTATCGCTCTTTGAAATTTTTTGAACCTGTAAAACAGAGAGGCGCTAAAAAGTAACAGTAAGAAAAATCTGTAAGAAGTGTTACTTTTACATACGCTTTGCTCCTGTGACCGTTGGTTGTAGCTTTTTCCGAAAAAGTTACAAGTTACTCTGCTATACGGGCAGTTACGAGTTATAAGCGTTTAGGCTAATGGCTAAAAGCTGAAATATGTGTTACTTTTGTTACCTTTTGGGTAGTTGTAGAAGCGAAATGTCTTTCGCTCGTCGATCATTGCAGGCGAAAGATATTTGGCCCCTACAAAAGCCATAATAACTGTTACCTTTGTTACTTTTTAACTAAATATAGTTGAGAATATGAATTTAGAATAAAGGGTCAGTCGTGGGATAAAAAGCAAATCTGAACTTAGAGGAATTATTGATTTTTCATTCTTCATTATTAATTACTTTCTGTTACTATTTCCACTCAAAATTTACATTATGATTATTACTGTAGTTCCTCGCTGTGAACAAAATAGAATATACCGGAAAATATGTTCACGGATTAACAAATCATTTTACTTTTTAATCAAAAACGCATTCCATTTCTTTTGAAAATCCCTTTATTTAATCTATTTTTGCATGACAATAGAAAAAAGCAATTGCATATGGTTATTTTCTATCACTATCAGCTAAAAATTTAACTATTCTAAATAACTAAAAACAATTTTAATTTATGAGTTGGTTACTTAAATCTTCTATTGGTAAGAAGTTGATAATGAGTATCACTGGTATCGCTCTTATCTTGTTTTTGCTGTTTCACGCTTCGATGAACGTGACGGCTGTATTTTCGGAGGATGCCTACAATACCATCTGTGCTTTATTAGGAGCTAATTGGTATGCTGTGGCGGGAACTGCTGCTTTGGGTGCACTTGTTGCCATCCACTTCATCTACGCTCTTATTCTGACTTTACAAAACCGTAAGGCCCGCGGAGGTGATGCTTATGCAGTAAACGTGCGTCCTAAACATGTGGAGTGGGCATCACAAAACATGTTTGTACTGGGTGTGATTGTCATTGGTTTCATGGTGCTTCACTTTAGCCAGTTCTGGTATAAGATGATGTTTACCGAACTGATGGGACATCACGAAGTGGCACTTGGTGGCGAAATGGTTTCTCCTCAGGATGGAGCCGCTTTTATCAAGTATTATTTCAGCCAGACTTGGGTTGTGGTCGCATATCTTGTTTGGTATGTTGCATTGTGGTTCCACTTATCTCACGGATTTTGGAGTGCAGTTCAAACTATCGGTTGGAACAATCTGGTTTGGATGAATCGCTGGAAAGTGATCAGTCAGGTACTTGCCACTATTATTTGTCTGGCATTTGCTTTTGTAACCATCTACTTTTATGCAAGACATTTACTTTGTCCGTTTTGTTAAGTAGGCACTGATTATTTTTGTTAAAGATTAAAAGAAAAACAGATATGAGTAATATACTAGATCCAAAAAAAGATTCAAAAATACCTGAAGGGCCATTGGCAGAAAAATGGACCAACTATAAGGCACACCAGAAATTGGTGAATCCTGCTAACAAACGTCGCCTCGACATTATTGTAGTAGGTACAGGCCTTGCAGGAGCATCGGCAGCCGCTTCTCTTGGAGAAATGGGCTTCAATGTGCTTAACTTCTGTATTCAGGATTCTCCCCGCCGTGCGCACTCGATCGCAGCACAGGGAGGTATTAATGCTGCAAAGAATTATCAAAATGATGGTGACTCGGTTTACCGTCTTTTCTACGATACTATCAAAGGTGGTGACTACCGTGCCCGCGAAGCAAATGTTTACCGCCTTGCCGAGGTTGCAAACAGT
Organism: Dysgonomonas gadei ATCC BAA-286; assembly: GCF_000213555.1. Lineage (GTDB taxonomy): Bacteria > Bacteroidota > Bacteroidia > Bacteroidales > Dysgonomonadaceae > Dysgonomonas > Dysgonomonas gadei. The sequence goes on along the minus strand of NZ_GL891980.1, from coordinate 182,246 downwards.
ATCATCGACCAGTGTGTGGCTCAGGGAGTTCCTTTTGCCCGCGAATACGGAGGCTTGCTTGACAACCGTTCGTTCGGTGGTGCACAGGTGTCGCGTACATTTTACGCTAAAGGACAGACCGGACAACAGCTGTTGCTGGGTGCATACTCTGCATTGAGCCGTCAGGTACACAAAGGTAGCGTGAAACTATATACCCGCTATGAGATGCTCGATGTTGTTCTTGTCAAAGACAAAGACGGAGAAGAGCGTGCGCGTGGTATTATTGCCCGCAACCTTGTTACAGGTAAACTTGAGCGTTTCGCAGCACATGCGGTCGTTATTGCTACCGGTGGATATGGTAATACATTCTTCCTTTCTACCAATGCAATGGGCTCGAACGGTTCTGCGGCTATTCAGGCTTATAAGAAAGGCGCTTACTTTGCGAATCCTTGTTTCGCTCAGATTCACCCGACATGTATTCCTGTTCACGGTGAATTCCAGTCTAAACTGACTCTGATGTCAGAATCGCTTCGTAACGATGGCCGTATCTGGGTTCCTAAAAAGAAAGAGGATGCTGAAGCTATCCGTGCAGGCAAACTGAAACCGACTCAGTTGAAAGAAGAAGACAGGGATTATTATCTGGAAAGACGCTATCCTGCCTTCGGTAATCTTGTGCCTCGTGACGTTGCGTCACGTGCAGCTAAAGAGAGATGTGATGCCGGCTTTGGTGTAGGTTCTACAGGCCTTGCCGTTTATCTTGATTTCTCTGATGCTATCAACCGTCTTGGAAGAGACGTGGTTGAAGCCAAGTATGGTAACCTGTTCCAGATGTACGACAAAATTGTAGACGAAAATCCATACGAAACACCGATGATGATTTATCCGGCTATCCACTACACAATGGGTGGTATCTGGGTAGACTATGAGTTGATGACTTCGATCAAAGGTTTGTTTGCGCTTGGTGAAGCTAACTTCTCTGACCATGGAGCTAACCGATTGGGGGCATCTGCTCTGATGCAGGGACTTGCAGACGGATATTTCGTATTACCATATACAATCCAGAATTATCTGGCCGACCAGATTTCTGTTCCTCGCTTCAGCACCGATCTGCCTGAATTTGCGAAGACAGAAAACGAGATTAAAGAAAAGGTTGCCAAGCTGATGAATATCAAAGGACAGCGTTCTGTCGACTCTATTCATAAAGAACTGGGACTTATCATGTGGGATTTTGTAGGCATGGGCCGTACAAAGGAATCTTTGGAAGCAGCAATTGAGAAATTGAAAGCTGTGAAAAAAGAATTCTGGTCAAATGTACGCATACCGGGTGAAGCTACCAGCCTGAATACAGAGCTTGAAAAAGCATTGCGTTTAGCAGACTTTATCGAGATAGGCTTATTGATGGCATATGATGGATTGAATCGTAATGAGTCTTGTGGAGGCCACTTCCGTGAAGAATACCAGACACCGGAAGGTGAGGCTATGCGTGATGATGAACATTATTCTTATGTTGCCTGCTGGAAATATGAAGGTGAAGAGCAAGCTCCTGAGCTTGTGAAGGAACCTCTCGACTATGAATTTGTAGTTAGACAACAAAGAAACTATAAAGCGTAACTTGTAACTCAGAAAAACGATGGAAAAATTAATCAATATAACATTAAAAGTTTGGCGTCAGAGAGGTCCTCAAGAAAAAGGGGCTTTTGAGACATATCCATTAAAAGGCATTTCTACAGAAAGTTCTTTTCTTGAGATGCTGGATATTTTAAATGAAAACTTAATCAACGAAGGCAAAGAGCCTGTCGTGTTCGACCACGACTGCCGCGAAGGTATCTGTGGTATGTGCAGCCTTTATATAAACGGACATCCTCATGGGCCGGACGAAGATATTACAACATGCCAGCTGCATATGCGTAAGTTTAAGGATGGCGAAACCATTACAGTTGAGCCTTGGCGTTCGGCAGGTTTCCCTGTTATCCGCGACTTAATGGTGGACCGTACTGCTTTCGATAAAATCATGCAGGCAGGAGGTTATGTTAGTGTAAATACCGGAGGTATACCTGATGCTAATGCAATACCTATTCCTAAGACAGATGCTGACGAAGCTATGGATGCGGCATCATGTATCGGTTGTGGAGCATGTGTTGCTGCATGTAAGAACGGATCGGCTATGTTGTTTGTATCGGCTAAAGTAAGCCAGTTGGCACTTCTTCCACAGGGACGTGTAGAAGCAGCACGCCGTGCGAAAGCAATGGTTAGCAAAATGGACGAACTTGGCTTCGGTAACTGTACAAATACACAGGCTTGTGAAGTACAATGTCCGAAGAACGTATCTATTGCAAATATTGCCCGTATGAACCGCGAGTTCCTGAAAGCAAAATTTAAAGACTAGTAAGTTTTGATTATAGAATTGAAAGCGGCTATCAGAAGATAGTCGCTTTTTGTTTTGTATATTTGACGGGAAACTTTATCTATACTATTTTTGAGAAGGTAGTAATGCATAATGGATAAAAAGTAGAAAAATGATATGAACAAAAATGTTTAAAAAGTCATTTATCAAGTTTTTTAATTGGCATATAGATTGTTCGTTACCTTTTACTGTATCTAGTTGACAAAAGTGAATTATAATTATATATAGCATGAGAGAAATATTCTTTTTATACTTCGTTGTTATCTCTGTTTTGGCAATTTTAATGTCATCCTGCAATCCATTTAGTATAGAACCAACCACTATCAAAGAAATAGTAAACGATGATATGACAGTGAAATGGCTGGGCAGGTCTACTGCTTTTGCCGAAGTACCTGATATAGTTATAGCCGAATCGGAAAAAGTAAGCGACACATTGTGTATTGCCGAAAATATTACAGAAATAAGGTTTAATACAAATATTTTTTCCGAAGGAAATGAAATAATAATCGGATTTTCGGGAGCACCCCGCAGGTATGGCAAACCTACCGAGGTAAAAACAAGTGCGTTGGGCTATAAAATCTTACTTGATACAAACTATATAAAGGGAACTGACAAGAACGGCAGAGTGAAAGTTTTTCATGGGGGAAAAATCAGTAAAGATTGTGAAGTAAATCTGCTTACTACCGCATATACACGATATACCCTGCCTGATAGAGACATTATACTAGCCGAACATATACTGGAAGAAAATATCGATTATATCCGGACAAATCAGCCGGAATTATCAGAACCGGTTATCGCTGACAATCTGGATAAATATATGAGACAATATGTAGGCTTTATTAATAATTATAATCAGGAGGTAATAATTTGGATAAACTTTCTAAAGAAAGATAGTGATATACTAAGTGTAATAAATACAAAACATTTAAATGAGGGTATTATTCATGTAGATGATGGGGGTAGTAATTTTTGGTCAGTCTATATTAATCTTACTAAGAAAGAATTGTTTAATATGTCTGTTAACGGCGTTGCATAATCCTTATGAAAAAAATAAAAATAAATATGTCACTTAAATACGCAGTAGTAGGTACCGGGGCCATAGGTGGTTATTATGGTGGTAAATTAGCTAATTCGGGACAGGAAGTTCACTTCTTGCTTCATTCCGACTATGAGTATGTAAAACGGAATGGTCTGAAAGTAGATTCCGTTCATGGGGATTTTTACTTGAAGTCGGTACACGCATATAATTCAACATCGGATATGCCGAAATGCGATGTCGTACTTGTTGCCTTAAAAACAACAAATAATAAGTTACTAAAAGAACTTTTGCCACCTCTGCTACATAAAGATACGGTAGTTATACTTATTCAGAACGGCTTGGGACTGGAAGCCGATTTACAAAAAGATTTTCCGGGACTGAACATTGCCGGAGGACTTGCTTTTATCTGTTCCAGTAAAATAGGAGAAGGGCGCATAGGGCATTTCGATGAGGGGCATCTCAACATTGGCTCCTATTCGTGTACCAATCCCGAAATATTAGAACAGGTATGTAATGATCTCATACAATCTGGTGTAAGAACACAGGTGCTCGAACTGGAGAAAGCCCGCTGGATGAAGTTGATCTGGAATATCCCTTATAATGGTATGACAGTTGTCATGAATTGCACCACAGCTAATTTAATGAGTGATCCGGTTATGGTAGATTTACTTTACAGCATTATGCTCGAAGTTGTGCATGGAGCTAATTCTGTTGGCCGGGGCAGGTTTTCTATACCCGAAAGTTATGCAAGGGACATATTGGAGATGACACGGCATATGACACCATACTCTCCCAGTATGAAACTGGACTTTGATAATCGGAGGCCTATGGAGATAGAGTATATATATTCGCGTCCTATTTCCAAGGCTCAGAGTGTGGGTTATAAAATGACGCGGATCACTATGTTGAGAAGTCAATTACAGTTTGTAGAAGCACAGTATTTATTCTGTGATAAATAGGATATGGAGTGGCTGACGGTTGGAAATCAGCCTTTTCTCTATTTGTATAAGTTTATAACACTTTTGTAGAAATTACACCCTTAACTAAAAACAAGCGGCGTATAAGAGATTTATCCAGAAGCATTTCATCATAATATTCGGTATTACGTGGAATAAGCCGCAACAGAGCGTTATTCTCATTTACAGTTCTTAGATATTTAATTGTTGTGTATTTATCAGTTACGATCAGGTACATTTCTCCCGGGAGTATCAGATGCAGATTTATTTCTTTCAGTGCAACTATTGATCCCGATGGTATCTCCGGCTTCATTGATTCTCCGACAAAGAGTGCTGCAAGATCACAATTAGCTAGTGATGGCACCTCTATGTAATATAATGGTTCGGGAAGAGTGATTTCGGTCTGTGCATCCGAGTCCATTATTATAGAATCATAGAATGGTATTTTCTTTTTAGATGAAGATTTCCTGTTTTCTTCAGATTCGTTGATATACATCGTTCCTTCCCCGGTAAGTAACCAGGCTTTACTTATGTTGCAATACTTTGTTGTAATTTGTTCTGCCAGATCCTTGCTTATTGAATTCTTGCCTTTTTTTATGCGGTACAAGTTTTCAGATCTTTTCAGACCTATTGACGTTGCAAATTTATTGATAGAGAGATTAGTCGATTCTATGACTTTTACAAGTCTATCCCAGTTGTTGTTCATTTTCCTTTTACAAATTTTAAAATAATATCAAAAAAACTTTTATATACAATATAAAATTGTATATTTGCAATCAAATATTGCAATGGTAGATATTGTTTATTTATCTACAGAATATATAAACAAGTAAAGTTAGATAATTATCGTAGAAACATGTCTTTTTGATATATTTTAATATTTAAAAACAACATATACAATCACATAAATAACTGAATTGATAAACAACTAATTTATTAACAACTAGCTTTTTTATTATGAAAAAACTTAAGTTTTATATTCCTGTATTGGCAATAGCGTGCGCAGGGATTGTATTTTCTACAACATCATGCGTTGATGACTCCGAGTCGCAAAGTGTAACGAATCTGCGTGGAGCTAAGGCAGACCAGTTGAAAGCAGAGGCTGCTCTTGCCACAGCACAGGCTGAAGCTGCCAAAATAGCTGCAACGGCCGAAGCTGCATTGAAAAATGCGCAGGCCGAAGCTGCAAAAGCACAAGCTAAATTAACAGAAGCGGAGGCTGCGTATAAGGCCGCGCAAACAGAGGCCGATAAAGAAAAATGGGCTGCCGAGATAGAACTGGCAAAAGAAGCTGCAAGACAAGCGAAAGCGCAGGCTGATGTTGCTGTAAAGGCTGCTGAATACCAATTGGCGCAAATGAAGCTCCAGGCAGAAATAGAGCTCCTCAACTTACAGAACCAACTGGAAATGTTGAAAAATGACGATCCGGTATTGGTAGACGCTATCGGCAAGTACAGTAATTTTATCGGTCAGGTAAATGCGAAAAAAACGCAGATAGCTGAGAAGAATCTAACTTTGACTAAGATGAATGCCTTGCTGGCAGACAAGACTGCTTCAAAAGAGGAGGCCGCAGCAACCCAGATTAAATACAAAAACGAACAGATTGCGTCTGTTACAGAGGCTATTGAAGCAAACAAGATTGAAATTGCAAACTGGAATGTCCTTCTGGCTAAAGGCGGAGCTGATATCGAAGCTGAGATTGCCGAATTGAAAAAACAAAGGGATGATCTTGTCTATAACAAGTCTGTAGTTTCCCATAAAGCCTTGCAGGCTGCTACCGATGCGTCTGAAGCCGCATATCAAGAGGTTATGGATTTCAGAGATCTCAATACAGTGAAAACGTGGTTATCTTATGATTATGACAAGCAGATACAGTTGGTAGGGTACTATACTGTAGGCGAATTGAAAAACAGGTTGACTGACGAGAAGACTTATCTAGCCAATATGGAGAAGTCTCTGCTGGAAATGGAAACTAAATATAATGAAGCAGAGAAAAATATAGAAAGCCTTTACAATGCTTACCTGGCAGCTCAACAGGCTGTGGTTAAAGCTGAAGCTGACAGAGATGCCGTTTATGCTAATGTGGCTTCTACCCAGGATCAAAAAGATGCCGCGGATGCAGCTGTTACAGCAGCTTATACAGCACGAGGTGTTGCTTATACAAAATATACAGATGCCCAGAGCGATTTGGATAGCTACCAAAGCTCAATCGTGTATTATAAAGAATACATCGCTGACGCGAAATCTGGTATTGCAGACCTGGAGACAGCTATAGCTGCTTATAACAATGATTCGAATGCGCCGCGTACTTTGGAAACAGCTTATTACACAGCGCTTACCGCAAAGCAGGACGCTCAGGATGCTTATAGCGACCTGCAAGCCGAAATCAGCGCATTGGAAAGTGAGATGTATCAGTTGAGCAATATATATTATAGTGAAGGTTACACTACTTCGGCTAGCATTGATTACATAAAAGGCCAGATCGAATATCTTGAAGATACCAACATTGATAACACCAACTATATTGCACAATTGAACAGGGATATTAATGAAATTAAAGAAAACAAAACTGTTGATATCGCTCTCCTGAAACTTGATATCTCAGAGTTGGAAGCTGAAATCGCTAAACTTACAGTCGAACTGGGCGTAGCTCAGAAACAAGCCGATGCTGCAAAAGCTATAGTTGACGCAAGAACCAAGTAATTACGAAAAGTAAACCTATTCGGTAATGAGTTGAGGAAACAATATTCCTTCCTCAACTCATTCTGATAAAAAACAGAAGCTAAAATGAAGAAAATATTATGTTTAACAATGCTCCTGTCCTTTGCTTTTTCGGCTTTTGCTCAAAACTCAAGTGACGTGGCTCCGAAAAAAGGCGACTGGATGGTTTCGGTCAACTTTGGAGTCGGGTCATATATCGGGACAGACGCTCCGGCTCCCAACAATCCGGCCTATACGTTGTCGGCATCTACATCGGCATGGTTCGATAAGAATCCGATACTGGATATAGAAGGCAGATGGTTTGTGTCGGATAAGTGGGCGCTAAAATTGACGGGAGGATTTAATTTCAGCCACAATCCGGCTTATAATGAAGTTACCGGTACTGGCTCAGAAGCCGGTGATATTCCTACCTATAATGCTGTACCTGGCAGAGACAATATCCAATTCTCGGTAACAGTAGGTGCGGATCATTATTTCAAAACGAAATGGGATCAATTGCATCTGCGTGTAGGAGGTGAATTCGGTTACGCTTATGGCCGTGTATCTGCAAATGCCGAAGATAGTGAAGACTATCTGGGTGCAAGTGTCGGTGAAGCTTTTGCCTTGAAGGTAGCTCCGGTTGTAGGTGCGGACTATTTTATGAATTCTGCTTTATTCTTAGGATTCGATATTCGTCCGGTGGCTTATCAGTATTCAACTTACAGCATCCGTCCTCAAGCGGGACTGGGATTGCTATCATCAGATAGTCACTCTTTTTCAATCTTATCACAACCGATGATAAAATTAGGAATCAGATTTTAAATGATCTGTTACTAATTAGTTAAGATAATTAATGTGAGAGAGGAGGTTTTCCGTGAGGAAAGCCTCCCTTGTTTTTTATATGGTTACAGATATGAAAAAGTAACAAAAGTAACAGAAACTAATTAATAATTAAAAATGAAAAATTAATAATTCTGTAAGTTCAGATTTGCAGTTTCTCTCACTACTGATCCTTATTCTAATTTCATATTCTCAACGATATTTAGTGAAAAAGTAACAAAGGTAACAGAGAAAGCATTTAAAAATTAAGAATGAAAAATTAAGAATTAAGAATTAAGAACTAACGGTTAGTGGATCTAATTTTTTCCCTCGTAACTCATAACTGCCCGTAGGGCGGAGTGACATGTAACTTTTTCCAAAAGGTAACAAAGGTAACATATATATCAGTTAGCAGTGAACAGTCAGCAGTTAACAATATTTTCTCGCAAAGACGCTAAGTAAGGTGCAAAAGAAAAGGTAACAAAGGTAACAGAAATCAATGTGCCGATTAATCAATTTGCCGATGTGCGAATGTTTTTAACGAAAAATGAAAAACGAAGAACGAAAAATATTTTCACTTTTCACTCTTCACTTTTAGTTTAAAACATTTGCTAATATGCTAATTTACAAATATGCTAATTAATTATGTCAAAGAACTATTTCCTGATGAAAAAATCCATCAGCGATATTCTATAGATAAAGTTTTAGTGGAAGAGTAACAAAAAAGCAGCAATCTAATGACCGCTGCTTACTTATATTTTTTATTTAGTCAGAACCTTTTATCTTCTGTCGCGTGCTGAATAGGTTGCATTAGATGAAGAAGATGATGATTTCGGTTTGCTGGCCTTTGAGACTTTTGTTTTCTTCGGATTCATATCCCCTGCGGCTTTTATCGAGTCATTGATAACCCATAGGCCTTTGTCGAAATCTTTCAGTTGGGTTTCGATGCTGTCTTGTGCATGTTTCAATGCCTCCGGAGTAGTAAATTTCTCTTGCAGGAACTTATTCTCCATATTGGTCGTCTTGTATATCTCCCCTTCGTATAGCCTGAGCCTGAAATAATCGTCGATGGTTTTATTCATTACATTATTCAGGTCGGAAGTCATAATCGGCATACGCGCTGCATATGGCCTTACATATTCGTATGGTATCCAGAATTGCGGTTCACGGGAACCTGTAGCCGATACAGATGTGTCGAGGTCATCGTCACCAAAATAACGTTGGCGGAACAAGACCGGGCATATGGCCACTGTTTTCACTCCCAATACTGAATTCGACTGATCGAAATACCAGGCTTCTTTTATATAATAGCCTAGGGCTTCGTTGCTGGGAATGCTAAACTCGTCGAATGTATAGACGTTGCCGTTTTTCTGATATGGGATTTCAAGCCGGTTGAGCACATCGCCGAAATCTATAATGAGGTTGTCCGTAAATAAATCCTGTCCCTGATTCCAGTCGTATCCGATAAGGCTTCCGTTAGCCATCAGTTTAAAAATCATTGTGTACAGGTTCATTTTCTGTCCTACGGGTTGTACCGGATATAGTAATGCTGCATTTTTTCCTTTGGTCAGGTCCAGAAATCGGTATACTTCGCGTATCCATGTGGCATTTGCCAGATCCTGTGTCTGATTTTCGTTCATCATTTCGGCACGAACGGATAATTGAGGAACCTTAGGGCCATTGTTCTGACCTTGCGCTCCTTGTTCTTGCTGCTGTTTTCGGGCCAGTCTGTCACGAAGCGATTCCTGCTGGTTCTGTGCCTGCATTATATTGGTCAGGCTGAGGATACAGAGCAGTATTGTTGTTATATGGAATATTCTTTTCATTATTTTAGTTACAAGTCGCTTACGCCATTATTAATTATTAATTCTTAATTAATATCTTCATTTCTTTGATTTTGCAAAGCCTATTTGTGTCCTTACACATCTGAAGCCGATGTAAGAGCGTGGTTGGTTCTGGAATTCACCTTCTCTCAGATCTCCTCTGATGTTGCGTCCTATGTCTTTCCACGAACCGCCTTTTACGACTTTTTTCTTTACAGCATAAGGGTCTTCTTTAGCTGCGTCGTATTTGTATTGTGGATTCATATCATTCATCAGTTCTGTGCCTGACTCTGTATAGGATGTTGATGTCCATTCCGATACATTTCCGGCCATGTCGTATATGCCAAATCGGTTTGGAATATAAGATGCTACACGCGAAGGTATCAGGTTTCCGTCTTTGGTATAGTTTCCTTCCCCCGGTTTGAAGTTAGCCATGAAGCAGGCTTTTTCGTCCATTGTACCTTCCCTGTCCCACGGATATTTATTCTCGCTACGCCCGTTTCGTGCGGCAAACTCCCATTCACCTTCGGTAGGTAAGCGGAAATTCTCTATCGGACGGGCATTCTTTGGCTGTCCCATACGGTAAAACATTGTACGCCATTCGGCAAAAGCAGAGGCTTGTTCCCACGAAACGCCTACTACGGGATAGTCGTTGTAGCCCGGATGGGAAAAATACATCCTCATATAAGGTTCGTTGTAGGCATTATTGAAGTCATTCACCCAGACTGTTGTGTCAGGATATATATTTACAATCTTGGTGTGGACAAAGTCGAAAAGCGAACTCAAAGGGCGGACGATTGTTTCGTTCACCGGAACGCCTTCTTCATTTATATATGCTGTGTCTTTCGAAATCATTACCACCTGGTTCGGGTCCACTGCTATGTCCGTATTTAATATCCGGTCTTGCGGATTCAGCCTGTTTCTGCGTTTGGCAGCTTCCGTATAGTCAAACCATTCATATTTGAAATTCATCTGGGTAGGGTCCAAACCTCTCTTTCCTGTGATCGGGTGAATGGTAGTTACACTGTTGATGGCACGCTCTTCCTCTTCCAAAGGTCTTTTGGGGATTGGCTTTTTCCAGTCCAGATAAGGTTTTACAGGTTCTCCGTAGCGGTCTTCTGTTATTTTAAATGTTTCATCTCCACCGAAAGCGGGGTCGGCCAGACGTTCGCGGATAATAGAATCCCGTACCCAATATACAAACTGGCGATACTTGGAGTTAGTCACCTCGGTTTCATCCATCCAGAAGTTATCGACGGATACACCTTTCGGATTAGCCTTTATATCCCATAGGGAATCGTTTTCGGCCGGGCCCATTTCTATCGAACCTCTCGATACCAGTACCATACCGTAAGGTGACGGTTCGGCCCATGATGAGCCTTTTTCGCCCGTTACTTCACCGCCAATTCCTGAACCACCTGTCGACCTTCCGCAGGAAACCAGTAATACAAGTGAAGCTATAGTTACAAAAAACAGTTGTTTCATATATATGTATGTTAGCCTTCGGCTACTTATTTTTTAGGCTTGATTTTAATAGTTTGTCGTAATTTTGTAAAATATATTTTTTAATCTGCAAGATACAAATAAACAAGTTGTGTTGTAATGATAGCAATTCATAACCAGGGCAAACGCATCAAAATTCATAAAACTGTTTTCAGCCTCCTGTAGGGGCGTATTGTATACGCCCGGTTGTGATATTTTGTTATGCGGGCGTATGCAATACGCCCCTACAGGCCTTCGATAGAAGTTGAACAATTTGATGCGTTTGCCCTGATTCATAACTTATAACTTTTATAATATCCTTATACTTTTGCTCGCTTTTACTTCCCGTTTCTTTTGTAACGGAATACTGTAGCGTATAAACAACTCATGGCTTCCATGACTGACTGTCGACACATCCGATGTCAATAAGTCGTATGAATAGCCTGCGTCTATGTTCCTTATTTTTACGCCCAACAAAAATACAAAACCTTCGTCTTTTCTCCAAGATATTCCTCCATTGAACAGCTTATTATATTCAATTTTTGCCGTAATATCAAACTGATAGGTCACAGCATCAGATTTAAAGAAAGCAGAAGGCTGCAATTCTATCAACGGATTATTCAGCTTTATATTGTATCCGCCCATCAAATAATAAGCACGGCCTACGAATGCCGAACTGTTGTCGTTCAGGTCGAACTTCGGTTCCCAAAGGTGGGTAGCCGAGAATCCTACATAGTAGTCGGGTGTAATCCACGCTACTCCCAATCCTGCATCAATGATTTTACTTCCCGCAGCGGAAGGGTATGCCGGGTCCTGGTCACCCGGGGTGTGATAGTCGCTGGAGGGAATGCGTATGCCGGCAGCATCGAAATTCACATTGAGCAGGCCGCCCTGTAATCCTATATGCAATACCTTATTATTCTTAAACTTAAACTTATAAGCATATTGTCCGAGAAAATATGTGTTAGAAAATAGTCCCGCTTTTTCGTTTGTGACTATAGCTCCAATGCCATGCTCTTTACCAAGGAAATTGAAGGGCATATTCAGTGATACTACAGAAGTAACGGGGGCATTGGTCATACCTACCCACTGGCGACGGTGAAGCATAGAGCTTTCAATATTGCCCGTTTCGCCGATAAAGGCAGGATTGTAGAAGTTTTTCATCCGCCAGTACTGGCTTATCTGGGCATCCCACTGTCCGTAAACAGTACTGAAACCAAAGACAAAAAACAAGACGGATAATATGATATATTTAAACCTCATTCACAAACTTAGTGGATTATGGTATGCAAAGTAACGATAATTTATTTAAGGTCGCAGACCTATTTATTATTTTCGTATTTATAACAACAATCGTTCTTTCCGATTCGACAAAGAATCTTCAAATTCTATCTGTAACTTACTAACGGTTAAACACCTGATAAATTGCATAGTTCAGTCTTCGATACTTTTAGAATCTGTTTAAATTTTTCAAGAATATGATTTTGAAGGATAAAATGAGCTATTTCGAAGTCAAAATTTTTGAGTTTAGCGGGCTAAACGATAAAATTTCTGACAAGATAAGAGCCGTTTTAGATTCAAAATGCTTCATTGACTAAAATTTAAACAGTTTCTTAATTCTTCTTTTCCCTGAAACCTTCCTGCAAAGTTTTACCTCTCATCTCCAGATTCTTTATATAATTATTGCTGCATGGTAAAGCATGATCGTAGCAACCACCATCAAGGGGTTTATAGAAGTCTGTGTTGTTCAGATTGAATACTTCCATTTTTACGGGATATTTGTCAAGACGGGTCTGTATGCTCTGTGGCTTATAGAGTATCTCTGTATAAGAAACGTAAGGTTCTTTTACAATAAGGAAGTAACGAACAGATAATACTCCGAAATAGGCTATTGTAGCTATCAGCAATACATTGGCTGATAGAATCCTGACCGGGTTTTTCAAATCTTTGAACAGCAGATATACAGGGATGGAAAATATGATAGTTATAAATCCATACCCGAATCTTACAGCCGGAGCCATTACCAGCCAGAATAAAAAGCCCATCAGCCCTATAACCCATACAAGCAGTAGCGTAGAATAATCTTTTACAAATCCTTTCTTCCTGAATAACGCACCGAGCATCAGCAATGGAGATATCAGCCCTGCACCTGCGATACAAATGTCCAGGGGATGCCTTTCACCCAGCCATTTCTGGACTTTTACCGCCAAGGGCATATCCAGAATATAATCACTGGAATTGTACATGGCATCGTAACTGATGGCAAAAGATTCGATATACCGCTTCGATTCTATGGAATATTCGACAGGTAGCTTCCAGTCGAAGGTGAATAAGTCGACAGCAGGGTAGGGGTGTATCAGGTAGCCTGATATGATAACATTGCGTACCAGCCACGGGGCAACGACTATCAGGGCAATAATACAGATAAACGCAGTGGCTTTATAATCTTTCTCTTTGATAAGCAGGATAAGAAGATACAGTGATACGAGGCATATAAATACAGTGGATACTTTCAGCGTGATGCAGAATATCGGTATCAGCCAGAACAGGATACTTTTCTTCCTGAGGTTTTGCTGGTCTGTCAAAAGCGTAAACAACAGGTATACAATTAGTAAATTAGGCAGCAAATCGGCAGAAGAACAGCCTATATGCGTCTTGTATTCCATAAAGAATGGAATAAATACCGTGATGAATAGCGCCGTAAGGAATAATTGACGCTGGTTTGCCTGCCTTACAATATATATCATCATAAATGCCATGCATAGCGCATTTATACCAAAGACGAATTCTCCGAATAGCAGGCGCAGGCCAAATGCAGAGCATAAGAGGAACAGGTTGCTGTTGAATCCGAAACGTTCTTCCAGATTTGCCAGTCCGGGTACAACATGGTATTGCTCATTCCACAATATATTTTGCATGTGATAATAGTATATATCAGGGAATTGAGGCGGAACCAGAAAGAATAGCATAAATAGTAATCCGGCAGAACCAATTAAGATAATCTGTAATGGCGACAGGCTTTTGATTGTTGCACATCCTTTACTTACAATATCTTTTCTCCTGACAGTAATCAGATAGGAAACAGAGATTATACCCAGAGCAAGGGCTATCTTTATATCGGAAGGCAACCAGATGGATGATATACAGATTATTGTCCCGGTAACACACAAGCCGATAAGAAATGTCTCAAAGAAAGAATAGCTTTCTTTCCTTTTCAGGACTTTCGAATAAAGGCTGATGAAAATATCTCCAAATGAGAAGAAAACAAGTGTTGTTAAGAACCAGCATACTATGGCGGCAATCATTCGGGTCGTTTTAAAGTTTTATAAAGAGATTGCAAAATTACGAATTTATTCCGTGAAACAAGCATACTTCGCTCTGTATTAAGCAGCTTCTAAACCCGTTGTCAGTCCCACAGTTTCAGCTGCGTCCCTTCATCCTTTGGTTTCCTGGCATCTCCGAATACGGTTTTCCCCCCATATTTGTATGAAGTATTCCGCTCGTGTTGTACCAAGTCGTCAAAGTAGTTGCTCGGGGTATATCCTTTCTCCATATCCTGCGATATTTTAGAAAGGTTCTTGAGCGCCTCCGATTTGTCTTTATCTCCCAGTTTTGCCTGATGGATAGCTTTGTCGAATATTTCGATAGTCTCATCATATACCCGGGTCGGAACAGGGAACGGATGCCCGTCTTTTCCTCCGTGCGCGAAAGAGAAGCGTGCCGGATCGGAAAACCGTGAAGGTGTGCCATGTATCACTTCGCTGACCAGAGTAAGCGATTGTAATGTGCGTGGCCCTACACCTTCGAGCAGCAAGAGTGATTCTATATCAGATACATTGGTTTCGTGGGCAAGAATAAGCGCGGCTCCCAGACGTTTCAGATTTACATCTTCGGATCGTACGTCATGATGGTTCGGCAAAATGATGGAAACCTCATTCATCAGTTTATCCGGAGTTTCTTTTGTCAGTTCCAGTATCCCCTCTTTTGTTGGTACAGCGAGCTTATCTGTCAGGTTCAGTATTAAACCTTGATTTTTTCCGCAGACAGAAGTATGTGGCTCTTCCATAAAGGATTCAAGTGACGACGAAAGCCAGTGATAACGCCGTGCCATACGGTTGCTCCCGTTCATGCCCTGCTGGATAACGGTCCATTCTCCATCGATGGTTACAACAAAAGAATGCAGATATAGTTGGTAGCCATCCTGAACGGCTGTATTATCCACTTTGGCCGATAATTTACTGTTTCTTACCAGTTCATCCCCGTTCAAACCTGTTTTGTTGGCTATCTCAATAAGTTCGGCAGGCGTCTGCCGTGAAGATTTTCCTCGTCCGCCACAAACGTAGACGCCCAACTCGGCAGAACGTTTGTTTATTGCCTTTTTCAGAGCATTCATCACAGAGGTGGTTATACCCGACGAGTGCCAGTCCATACCCAATACACATCCTAATGACTGAAACCAGAACGGGTCGCTAAGGCGCTGCAACAATGCCGGACGCCCGTATTCGACAACGATGGCTTCGGCAATAGCTCCACCCAAAAGACTCATTCGCTGAGCCAGCCAGGGGGGTACAGTTCCGTAGTGGAGGGGTAAATCGGCATGTCCTCGTTTCATACGTCTAAGGTAGGAAAAAATTACAGATGATTACCTGCGATAGAAATTATTTGTTGTAAAGCTTCTTCTTCAGCCGTTTCCGAAAGATTTATCCAGTGTATAGCTTTATCCCGCTTAAACCATGTCATTTGCTTACGGGAATAGATGCGGCTGTTCTGTTTAATTTTGTCGACAGCAAAATCAAGGGTCCATTCACCATCGAAGTATTTGAACAGTTCCTTGTATCCTACCGTATTAAGGGAGTTGAGCTGGCGTTGCGGATAGTATTGCTTCGCCTCTTCGAGCAGCCCTTGTCCCATCATCTCATCCACCCGTCGGTTGATACGTTCGTAAAGCTGTTCACGCTCGCGCATCAGTCCTATCTTTACAATATTGAATGGCCGTGGCTTTTTTGTATTGGTACGGAAGGAGGAATATGGTTTGCCTGTCATCAGGCATACTTCCAGTGCATGGATCACCCGTTTGTGATTTTTGAGGTCTACTATGTTGTAAAAATCAGGATCGAGGGCTTTTAATTGTGCACGAATAGGTTCTAATCCGCCTTTTTCGTAAAGGTCATATAACTCTTTCCTTAGTTCCTCGTCTATTGTGGGCACATCGTCTATGCCGTTACACAATGCATCTATATACATCATGGAGCCGCCTGTGGCAACCAGTACGTCATGTGTCTTATGCTGCTCAGCTATTATATCCAATGCATCCCGCTCAAATTCGCTGGCGCTGTAGTAGTCTGTGATACCGAGCATGCCAACAAGAAAATGCCGCACTTGCGACAATTGTTCTGTCGTTGGTGCAGCAGTACCTATTTCCAATCCTTTGAAAAATTGCCGGGAATCGGCAGAAATGACAGGCGAATGATAGTACTCTGCAAGATTGAGGCTAAGCGCCGTTTTTCCTACACCGGTAGGACCAAGCAGGACTATAAGCTGTTTCATCAATACTCCTCGTCGCTCGGTAGCGGGGCATTATCCAGACCGTCGAAACCTTCGGCATCGAGTTCGTCCATGTCATAGCCTTCGTCACCATAGAAATTCTCACCTATATCGAGAGAGGTGGATGTTGCCGCTACTGTGTCGAAATCAACCACTTGTGCAGGCGGATTACCGATAGATTTAGTACAGGTGGCTTCATCGAGATTCTTTCCTGTGATGATTTCGCGTAACTCCATGAAGAATGCGCGTTCGGTCAGATAATCGAATACATACATCAGTTTTTGGCGTTCATCTTCCAGGAAGTCGTTTAATATAGATGCCTCCATTGTATAGGAGTCTTCTTCGGGGCTTGTATCCATTTCCACAAGGGTAATTTCCTGCTCTTTTTCCCAATCGTCGCTGCAAATGAAAAATGAAGTCATCTCACCTTCTTTGTAGTCGACCGATTTGACAATAGCTTTGTGCAGATCAAAGAATGTAGCATCTGCATCTATCTGAATTTCACGTTTGAAGTCTTCCACTTCATCCGATAAAAGTAAAAATCTGAATACCATTTTAAATAGACATTTTTAATCCTAATTCAAAAGTAATAATTTTTTTACAAAGAGCATAGAATCATATAAAAAATGACTTCAACAAAGGAATTCTTTTCAGTTTAGTAATACAGGTGAATGAACCTAATGAATAATCTTGTTGTTATAGAGAAAAGAAAAATCGATAAAGATTCACTTATTGTAAACTAATTTATCATAAATAGTAATAATTTTGCTGTTGCTAAAGAAAACCGATAAAAATTCATTTATTTATAAACTAATTTATCACAAAATGAAAAAATTACTCTTAGTATTAGTTCTGGCAGGTCTCTCTATTGGGGCTTTTTCTCAAAGCGGTTCCAAGTCAGTATTAGTTAAAGCCGGATACCAAACGGATTATGAAAGATTTGGTTTAGGTGTTGAAGGACGTTATTCTATAACAAATAATCTTCGCCTGGCACCGGATTTCACTTTCTATTTTCCAAATAATCATCTGACAGGATTGGATTTTAATGCAAATATACATTATGTATTTCCTATACAGAGCGGTTTTTCATTATATCCATTGGCTGGTGTTGCCATGGTAAATAATCGCTTATCTTTTGGCGGATATTCCGATAGCAGTACTGATTTCGGTGTGAATATAGGAGCTGGAGGTAGTTTCGACATAGGTAATAATGGTTATTTGAACGTAGAATTTAAATATTCGTTCCAGGATGTAGATAATGCCAATATCATGTTGGGATACGGTGTAAGATTCTGATTACCGTATAAAATAAAAAAATGGGATAAGCAAATGTCGCTTATCCCATTTTTTTGCTCTATATTATTTAATAGCAAACTTTACAATCGAATCGCCATTGTAGAAAGCAACCGAATCTACATTCAGGCTTGTATCGAACGTGAAAACTTTGACAGGAGTTATTGTAAACGATCGTTCGGCAGATCCCTGCATAATAGAATATACTATGTTGAGAGTTCTTCCTTTCAGGTACGAACTGTCCAGCGAGATAGTGACATCATTTTTTGTTTCGGGCAAAATGATAGCTGCTGCCTTTTGCGTATCAAAATCTATTATGGTCAATACATTATTTAATGTCTTTGCTGGGTGGAAATGCTCGTTGAAATCCGTTTCGTTTAGCAGCATAACTTCGGGAGAAGTGACCTTCTTTGTCGAAAAATAACCATCCACCTCTGTTAGCTCCACGTTTTTCAGATTTTGAAGGTCATTCTCCGATTGGGATACATTTTCCCCCGTGGTAGATTTCGTAATATCATTACTTTTGTTTTGTCCGCAGGATGAAACCAATAAGGACAAAGCAGCAAAGTATAGTATTGTCTTCATAAAATTGTATTATTTAATTTATTTATATTAACAACTTTTGGCTTGCAATGTTTAGTGATTGCGAAAGAGTCCGGTATTTATACGTTTTTGGTCAATACCAGCCGTTTGTTCACAACATCAGGTATTTCGTCTTCGTAATGTGTAACATATATCAAGGATTTATCCTTATCGCAAAAATCTTCTATCAGTTTTTTTACACGTTTTTTATTTGCGATATCAAGTCCATGAAGCGGTTCATCCAGAATAAGTAAATCGGGATTTTTTATAAATACCCGTACCAATAGCACTAACCGCTGCTCTCCTGATGATACATTGAGAAACGAGATGTCTTTGAGGTGGCTGATATTGAAGGCTCTCATCCATTCCAGTGCAAGGTTTTCCTGTTCCGGATTACATTTACGGTACAGACCGATTGTATCGAAGAACCCTGAACCAACAACATCGAGACATCTTACATTTTTCTGATAATATAAATGCATCTCAGGCGAAACATAACCGATCCTTTTCTTTATATCCCAGATACTTTCTCCTGTTCCTCTCTTCCGGTCGAAGAGAGTGATGTCGTTTGCATAGGCTTGCGGGTTATCTCCGCAGATAAGGCTAAGCAGAGTTGATTTTCCTGAACCGTTGACACCCAGTAATGCCCATTTTTCGCCACGCTTTACTTGCCAGTTCAGATCTTTTAGTATTGTGCGATCTCCATACCGGATGTGTATATTTTTCATATCCGCGGCGTATGCGAATGAATACGATTCGTTGCCAAAATCATTTTTCAGAGAAGTAATGTCCAGTTTGCCTGTTTGAGTAAATAGTGAGGCCTTCAAATCCGCATCGTTAAGAAAACCTTTGCAAGATAGGGCTGGCAACACTTTTTTATTGTATACGGGCAGCACATGTGTAATGGCTTCGGGTATATCGTGCGGGTTAGAAAGGATGAGGACAATCTGAAGGTTCTCTAATTCGGCCAGACGCGCCAGCAAGCCGTTTAATACAGTTCGTGAAGCCGCATCCAGGCCTATAAATGGATTGTCGAGTATAAGGATGCGCGGCCTGGACAGTAGTGAGCGTACGATAAGGAATTTGCGAAGCTCTCCGCTCGATAACATATTCACTTCCTTATCCATCAATTCAGATATGCCAAACCACTCCAGCAAAGTGTTCAGCCATATAGGGTCGGCTTTGGATACAAGCTCTTTGACCTGTGGTATTTCCTGTTCGTCGCCCTTGTTCCATCGTTGCTGGTAATAGCTGTTTTGGGAATCAATGATGCTGTATATGTCGCGGAAAGCGACGCTTTTGACTACAGATGATATCGGCAGGTTTTCTCCTTTGCTGTTCTTGCAGGCTATTTCACCGGATTTAAGAGCGTATTTACCCAATAGAATGTCTATTAATATCGTTTTTCCGCTTCCATTAGGACCTATAACAGCCCAGTGTTCCCCGCTTTTTATCTGCCAGTTGATGGCTTCTTCAAATTGTAGATGCTCCAAGCGGGGTACGGCCGCTGATATTTCTATGATTGTTTCTTGCTCCATTATTTTCTTATGTGAAATGTATAAAAGAGTAACAAAAGTAGTGTTTTATTTATATTTTTCTGTTTTTTTCTGCTCCACTTTGTTTCACTTAAATGTTCATTTTGGCATTGCCCAAAACGAACCAAAAGGCTAGCGCTTCGCTCCTCGGCGACCCAAAACCGTCTTGACGGCTGAATCAAACACACGGGCTATCGCCCCGTTTGATTCTACGCCGTCAGCAACGGATTGGGTACCCCGCCTGCGTCACTAATGCGCGAGGGCTGACGCACGTGGAGCTAAAGCATAAAGAAACACAGTCCTGTCGCCGCATCGCGATTCCGGCCTCATTCCGCAGGCGGGGTGCCCAATCCGTAAAGCGGAGGTGTAGGGCAAAATAGGGTGGCTGCTATACACGGCTGATAAGCCGGTAAAAGATGATTCCGTATTATTTTACCCCACCGCAGCTGCGGTTTTGGGTCGCCAGAGGGATGCAGCCTTGATTTTTGTAACTTTTTATCAAGAAAAAGTTAAGAAAAACAAGCTGGCAGGCACATTAAAATATAGAACATTAAATCTCAACTACTGATTCGCATAATTAAATAATTTCGGGTGTGCCCTATATTGAATAACTTTATCAATATAGATTATTATCCGGCTTTAAAACTGATGGGAAACGAATATTCTTTCGACTAAATAGCTGAAATACTCTTATTTATCGTTAAAAATGAATCTTTTCATAAAAAATAAAAAATAATTTGAGAATAATGTCTAAATTTGTATCCTAGAATAAAACTTTGAACTCACTAAAACTGTAATAGGTATTACCTTAACACCATATGAAATTATGAAAATGAGATTTTTATTACTGCCAATCTTGTTTTGGGTGCTGACTTTTTCTTTAAGTGCGCAAGACAATAAGGCTAATCCGGACCCTTGCAATTGTGAAACTTCCAGAGATTCTATACTTCTTCAACTGAATAGTGGAGAGGAAGTGATAGTTGTAAAAAGAAGTGCGCAACAATTAAGTGTGAGCCAGTCAAATATGGCTAAGCGCAGAAAATATTTCGATTGTCCAGATATTTTTGCCCCTCCGGCTCCGCAACCGGAAGATCCTAAAATAGAAGTTACTCAACCGACATTACCTCAAACCCCGGCTCCGGAGCCACCAGTAAAAGGTAAGCCATTCTTTTTACCGGACCCGGTATTTTTCCGGATCAATAAATGGGTAATAGACCCGACAGAATGGTCTAAAATTGAGTTGGCTGTTAATTATCTGAATGCAAATGCCGGATCTACTGTAGTTGTTACAGGGTATGCAGATAAGAAAACCGGTAATGCCGCGATTAACCTGCGTCTCTCAAAAGAGCGCTCAAATGCTGTGGCAAAGGCGTTGGAAGAAAAGTACGGTATTAGCAAGAATAGAATTTCCGTAAACTGGAAAGGTGATGGATTGCAACCGTTCGAACTTGATAATGACAAGAACAGGGCAGTACTGTTCCTGATAAATCCATAAAAGAAATACTTATAGATAGAATGAGAAGACCGCTAATTTAGCGGTCTTTTTTTATTTATAAGTATTGTAATGTGCTTATTTATAGTTTAATGTGTTGTTTGTGGGCAAGTGTCTCTGTATTGTGAGATAGTTAACTATTGTTAATGATAGTAATATAACTATATTTTATAGTTGTTTTACTGGGAAATATAGTTAAGTTTGTGATATAGTTATTATAAAAGAATATTTCCATGAAAAAACTGACGCAAAAAGAAGAAGAAATTCTTGCTTGTTTCTGGAGTAACGGTCCGATGTTTGTGCGTGAATTACTTGATTTGCAAGAAGAACCCAAACCCCATTATAATACCCTTTCCACGATTGTGCGTACACTGGAAGAAAAGGGATATATAGGCTATAAGGCTTATGGGAATACATATCAGTACTATGCTCTGATCTCAGAAGACGATTACCGTAAAAGTTCGCTCAGCAATGTAGTAGATAAGTATTTCGGCAATTCGTATACACGTGTAGTTTCATCGTTGATCGAAGAAGAAAAGTTATCGATAGATGAACTGCAGGAATTAATCCGCCAGATTAAAAACAAATAGGGCAGTGTCAATACCTTAAAAATCCCGGAAAACAATGGAAGCATTTCTTCTATATATATTCAAAGTCACTGTGTGTCTTACTCTATTTTACATTTGGGTGAGAGCTATTCTTACTAATGAAACTTTTCATCGTTTCAATCGTGCGGTTATCCTTATTGGTACACTGGCCTGCTTTGCCTTACCTCTGGCCGAGATGGATATTCAGGAATATAGTACTATTCAGAAGCCCTTTGCCCTCATAGAAGAAGCCCTCGTTCCTGTTGAAGAATCTTCTCATCCGGAATTATATCAATATGACGTGAGTGTCTTGCCTCCCTTGTCCGAACCTGAGAATCCGGCTGTATCAATTGGTACGGTATTACTGCTTATATACCTGATAGGTGGCGGAGTTAATCTGATAATATTGAGCAGGTCGATTTATTCGATGTACCGCCTTATCCGGGGGGGGCGTAAGATTGTACAGGGCAGGTATATATTTGTTGTAGTTTCTTCCGATATAAATCCCTTTAGCTGGGGCAGGTATATTGTTTTGTCGGAAATGGATTATGCAGGTAATTCTTCAGAAATTATAACGCATGAGATGGCTCATATCAAGCATCGGCATTCTATTGACCTGATTTATATGGAACTGGTTATCCTTATGCAGTGGTTCAATCCGGCTGTATGGCTGTTGAAAAGAGAATTGAAAGATATACACGAATATCAGGCGGATATAAGTGTTTTAGAATCCGGTATCGATGCGACAAAATATCAACTCTTATTAGTGAAAAAAGCCGTTGGCGCAAGCTCCTACACTCTAGCCAACAGCTTTAACCACAGTAAAATTAAAAAACGAATTACTATGATGTTAAAAGAAAAATCAAACAAATGGGCACGGTTGAAGCTCTTATTATTGCTCCCGTTAGGTATACTTACTGTATACGCTTTTGCCCGCCCTTCAGTAAATGAGCCATTAAGTACGCTCATCAATTACGAAAGTACGAATAATTTTCAGAAAAAGAAAGAAGTACCACCACCCCCTCCGCCGCTGAATACCAAGCAGCAAAGTAAGAGCAATACACCTCCACCACCACCTCCTTTACAGAATTTTCAGAAAGGTGCTGTGAATATGAAGCAGCAAAGGGACAGTGTAAGTAAAGTTCTCAGTGAATATATAGATAACACCAGCTATAAATCGGAAACAAGAATCGGTAATCCTCCGACAGGTAAGTTTGAAGTAATAATGATGAGCGACGCACGAGATCTGGAAAACAAAACTACAGTTTTTCCAAGGTCATTCAATAAAAAAGCAGACGGGGATAAGTCGGGTTATCTTCGCATCTATTGGTATGTGATAGACGGAAAGAAATATTCATGGAACAAATTTATGGATAAATGCCGTTATGGTAAAGTCTTTTTTGACAGGAGTAAGATAAAACCGGAAGATGGCAAGATAACAGAACTATATGGAATTACTACAGATGGGGCTAAGACTCCGGGTTTCTACATGGTAGGATGTAAAGAATAAAAGTAAAAGGCTGCCCTAGTTTTGCTTATGGGGCAGCCTTTTTTATTATGCTTTTTCTACAAACTTCTTTTTCCGTTCCACTTTTACTAGCTTGAAGAGCTTATCCGAAGGACGGATTTTATCATTCACTTTTATAGAAAATTTCTCACCTTTAACTGTTTCCTCAACAGATTTGAGGTCGACACGAATCTCTTCTATTGTTTGAAAGACAGCTCCGGTAGTAGGGCCTGTAATCAATATTTCGTCTCCGACTTTCAATGACTGGGTTTCCATCAGAAATTCTGCGACACCCAGATTGGAGAAATATTTGATTCCTTTTGCAATATATACTTTCCGTTTGGTCGCTCCCGAGCCATAATTGCTGGACCATTCACCGAGTCTTTGCCCAAGGTAATAACCATCCCAGAATCCACGGTTGAACACAGTAGCCAGCCGTTCATCCCAGTTCTCAACTTTTTCTTCAGTGAATGTGCCTTCACAATAAGCCTTTATGGCCTCCTTATAACATTCTACTACGGTCCGCACATATTCCGGACCGCGGGCACGGCCTTCTATTTTGAATACACGTACACCTGCGTCCATCATTTTATTCATAAAATGGATTGTCTTGAGGTCTTTGGGCGACATGATGTATTCGTTGTCTATCTCAAGCTCTATATCCGTTTCCTTATCTTTCACAATATAGCTGCGGCGGCATATCTGGTTGCATGCACCACGGTTTGCCGACAGGTCGCGTTCGTGCAGGCTGAGGTAACATTTGCCCGATACGGCCATACAGAGTGCGCCGTGTGAGAACATCTCAATGCGGATAAGTTCCCCGTTAGGACCTTTTATATTCTGTTCTACAATGTCTTTATATATAGCTGCTACCTGATCGAGATTCAGTTCGCGGGCCAATACTACGACATCGGCAAACTGCCCGTAGAACTTCAACGCTTCTGTATTGGTAATATTCAATTGGGTGGAGAGGTGTACTTCCACACCGATACTGCGGGCATACATCATTACCGATACATCGGACGCAATGATAGCTGATAATTCGGCTTCTTTGGCGGCATTTACTATCTGATGCATCAATGAAATATCATTATCATAGATAATGGTGTTGACTGTAAGATAACTTTTGAGACCGTTCTCCTTACAGACGGATGCTATTTGTTTCAGATCGTCGATAGTGAAATTGTTGGATGACCTTGCACGCATATTCAGTCCTTCAATGCCGAAGTATATAGAATCAGCTCCTCCTTGTATAGCTGCCGTAAGAGAGTCGTATGACCCCACAGGCGCCATTATTTCAAAATCGGATATATTATTTTTCATTATGGATGATTAAATATTTTCAATGTAAAATACATGATGTTTCCAGATAATAAGAAGTCTGATCTGAAAAAGATGTGCAAAATTATACTTTTTAAACTGAACGGACAACTTTGGAGTATAGATAGCACCTATGCTTTCATTAATTTTATATATCAGCTATCTTTTCTTTTGTTGCGCGTATACTGATTTCTATATCATTTTTTATATCGCTATCACTGTCGGCACCGAGATTGTCCAGTGCCGACAGGTAATCTTTCAAGGCCTCTTGGTAATTGGCCAGTTCGTAATGTGTGTTTCCTCTGTTGTACCAGGCTACAGGTGAACCCTCCAGGGTTATAGCTTCATTAAAATCGGCTAGAGCTTCTTCGTAATGTTCCATTTTTTCATGCGTCAACCCCCTGTTGTTATAGGCGCTGGCATAGTCGGGTAACAATTCTATAGTCCGGTTAAAATCATTCAGAGCTTTTTCGTATAATCCGATATTGCTATAAATAGAACCCCTGTTGTAATACGCCATTCCATCTTTAGGATCAAGCTCTATAATCTTAGTGCATGTATTGAGTGTCTCCATTTCGTTGCCGGTCTGGTAATAAATAGTTGCAAGATGCATATATGTTTTTACCAGTACTTTATCCCGCCATTCAGTATCTTTCTTATATTTCGGATCATTATTGATGCGCTCGATCAGATTGTTCAGCATATTTATTTTCTGCTGAGGAGCAGATAGTTTGTTGAGCGCAATATAGATGTCATTATTAAATTTTACAAGGCTTTTTTCTCCCTGTTTACGCCTTTTTGCAATCAGAAAAAACATGACCGCAAAGAGTATAAACATCAGCGCAAACATGGCAATAATGCCTGCAATACCGAATCCTGCAATAGAACTTACATTACAGGATGTGAATAAGAAGGGTATGGATATTATAATATATTTCATGTGGCAGATAGAGTTTATTCAGTGGTATTAATATATGTTTTTATAAAGGTTCTTACTTTTTCTACATATTGAGGTTGTATTTTATCCTTATTGTAAGCCAGATAAAGAGTATTTGTTGCAGGTATATTTCCTTTCCAGAGTATTTTTACCAATCCTTCCTCCAGGGCTTTTCCCGCAATTAAATCGGACGATGCAGCCAGTGCGTCGCTATTTCCTACTGCCCGCAGTATGGCGTCATTGTCAGGTATGGTCGCATGCAGTTTCAGCATAGGACGTTTCTTGAAGTTCTCCCGCCAGAATCTTCTTATTAATGCCAGATCGGTACTATAAGCAATCCATTTCTGAGCCTTAAGCCATTTCTCGATATCTTCTATATTGTTCTTTTCTGCACAGACGTCAAAATCTGTCGTATTCATAGCCGGATTGCAGACAATCATAAACGATTCGGTGAATAAGGCTTCGTAGGTAAGATTATCCGCCGATTTGTTCTGTCGTGTGATGATAGCTATATCTAGATCGTGACTGATGATTTTTTCGGTCAGAGTATCAGCAAGACCGTATTCTACTGTCAGATGGAGGTCTTTCTGGTTACCGACATGTTCGGCCAGGTAATCATTAAAGATTTCGGCGGGTGTGCCTAAGCGGATGCTGGGGGCCTTATTCAGAACGGTACGTTTAAATTCGGTTTCTACCCGTTCCAGATTGTCTATCGATTCTACTATTTGTGTATAGAGCTGTTTGCCATATTCGGTGGGCATCATTTTCCGGGGCAGCCTTACAAATAATTGCTGGCCGATATAGCTTTCCAATGATGCCAGCTGAATGCTCATATTAGGTTGAGATATCATCAGCTCCTGTGCAGCCCGTGTTAGTGTTCCGTATTGATAAATTGCTTTGAATGTTCTATACCATTCCAGATTGACCATAAAATAATTTTGATTTATAGTTTTATAGAGTGAACATGTCGTATATCAAATCTGTTTACTCTTTAGTTATAGATATTTATTTAATTGATTTATTCTGCAAATCTATTAATTTTTTTATGATTATGTATCAATATAACTATTTTGATAATAGAATAAAGTATTTTAACTTTGCGACATATTTAAATCAAAATTATATTAATATTAAAAAAGGAAATTGAAAATGAAAACATATTTATTAGCAATCGCATCATTGATATTCGTAGCATCGTGCAACAATGCTGCCAAAAATAAAGTGGAAGGAACTGACGCTCAGGCGGCAGCATCGGGAACCGGAGCTGAACTAACGGTAGACCCTTCAGCTTCATCCATCCATTGGGTAGGATCTAAAGTAGGAGGTTCTCATCATGGAACTATCGGTATAAAGAGTGGTAGCCTTGCTGTTAATGGAGAGGAAGTGGCCTCGGGTTCGTTCGTAATAGATATGAATGCAATTGTAGATGAAGATCTTACCGAAGCTAAAATGAATGAAATGCTGGTAAACCACCTTAAGAGTGAAGATTTCTTTGATGTCGCAAAATATCCTGAAAGTACTTTTACTATTACTAAAGTAGAAGCTCTGGCAACACCGAACGACAGTGTAAACTATACGGTTAGCGGAAATCTGAAGCTGAAAGATGTGGAAAAGAATATCTCTTTCGGCGCAAAAGTTACCAAAGAAGGTGAACTGTATAAGGCTGTTACCGTTCCGTTTACTATCGACCGTACTCAATGGAATGTGAAATACGGTTCAAAAACTTTGTTTGCCAATCTGAAAGAAAATATTGTAAACGATAATATTGAATTGCAGATAACAGTTGTAGCTAAAGCGGCTCAATAATACATTAAACGGTATTTTTATTATATACGGCTTTGACTATAATGTCAAGGCCGTTATTTTTATTAATAACATAAATTTATGACACTAAAAGATTTACATAAACGAGCCATGCAATTTCACGATACACCGCTTATGCCGGTTGTATTTGTCGGACATGGTACACCGATGAATGCCGTTGAGGATAATGAGTTTGTACAGGCATGGGGCAGATTGGGGCAGAATCTTCCGCAACCACAGGCTATTCTTTGTATTTCAGCCCATTGGGAAACACGCGGAACTTTCGTCACAGCCATGAACGAGCCTAAGACAATACACGATTTCTATGGCTTTCCCCGTGAATTGTTTGCCCAACAGTATCCTGCCCCGGGATCGAAAGAACTGGCGCAGTTAGTCAGAGAACAAATAAACGATGTTGCCATCGGGGAAGATTACGAATGGGGGCTCGACCACGGTAGCTGGAGCGTGTTGAAACATATTTATCCCTTGGCGGATATTCCGGTAGTGCAGATGAGTATAGACCATTTCAAAGGAATGCAATATCATTATGATCTGGGGCGGGAACTGGCTTTTCTGCGTCGCAAAGGCGTTTTGGTGATAGGTAGTGGAAATATGATCCATAATCTGCGGATGGTACGCGTCGAAGGGGATGATTTTAATACGGAATATGGTTACGACTGGGCTTTCGAGCTGAACGATTTATTCAAAGATAAGATATTGAACGGCGATTTCCATTCCCTGATAGATTATACCCGTTTGCATGACGCGTCCCGTCTGGCTATTCCTACTCCCGAACATTATATTCCGTTGCTTTACACCTTGGCCTTGAGGGAGAGGGATGAACCTGTCCGGATATTCAACGATAAGGTAATCGCGGGGTCGCTCAGTATGACCTCTCTTGTAATAGGTTAGAGGTTTATCTCGAAGGTTCTACATGTATCAGTATATCAGCTATTTCCGGCTTATGGGCTATTAGCCTGCGTTTAAGTTCGTGAGCGATTTCATGACCGTCTTTTACTGTAATGTTCTTATTCACAATGATATGTAAGTCTACATAGTAAGACATTCCCGTTTTGCGGATATGGCATTTTTCGGTATCTACTACTCCGTCTACCGTTTTTGAAAAGTTGCAGATATCGTTGGCCATATCGGTATACATATCTTTATCCATCATTTCTCCCCATGCTGGTTTAAGTATGCGATAGCTGTTGTAGAGAATAATAAAGGCTGCGAACAATGCTGCCCAGTCGTCAGCGGATTCATAACCGTCCCCTTTATAAATAGCGATGGATATCCCTATAAATGCCGCAACGGAAGTAATAGCGTCGCTGCGGTGATGCCAGGCGTCGGCTTTGAGAGATGTGCTGTCTGTTAGTTTTGCTTTTCTTATTACCCATCTGTAGGATGCCTCTTTCCATAATATGATTGCTCCCAATACGAATAATGTAAATAGTTTGGGGCCTTCGTGAGGAGTGCGTATATTCTCTATGCTTTCTATCGCAATGATCGTAGCCGAAACAATCAGAAAGCCTACAACAGCAAACGTAACAAGCGGCTCTATGCGGCCATGCCCGTATGGGTGGTCTTCATCCGCAGGTTTACTGGCATACCTTAAGCCTAGAAGAACGAGAATAGAGGAAAATATATCGGCGGTGGATTCAATCGCATCGGCAATCAGAGCATAGGAATTTCCGAAATATCCGGCCAACCATTTACATACCGCTAAAAGAGTATTGCCTATTATACTAAAAATAGATGCCTTTTGGGCTGTCTCGGTTTTATCCATCTATCTATATTTAAAGTACAAATATACAGTTTTAAGTAATTGAAATTTATTTTGTACTCGTAATTTTATCACCTCTGAAAGTCAGGTTTCCGGCAGGATAAAACCATTGTTCGGTATTTCCGTTTTCTTTTATGTCTGTAGGCTCACCCCATGCCAGACGGGTCATTTCCTTTGTCATCCCAACCCTGATTTTGTTTTGCAGGATACGGCGAAAATTATTCGCATTATATTTTCTTGTCAGGGCTGCGGCTTCAGCCGCAGTATATACTTTCCTGATGCTCTCATTATTCAGAGTAACAGAGTAGGGGACAGCTGTTTTTATACCCTTTGCATTTTGCAGAACCAATGAAAGTTCGTTAGTTGTATTATCCATTGTCACATCCGTACATTTCCATGTCTGCCCGGTGGTGAAAGCCAGAGCCTTGCCTGTAACCAGATTACGCGACATTCTTAATATATCGTCCGATACTACATATTCTTTTCCGGTGAGTAATTCTTTCTGCTTTTCGAAAAAGCCTTTTACGATAAAAGGAAAAGTATATTCAGATTCTGCGTTGTATTTATAGTACATGATATCTCCGCTCGATAGTTCTTGTAATTTCAGATAGAAATCGTCACTATAATCTTTTCCTTCTGTTTTTGATTTCGGGTGTCGGATCACTTCTATTACATGAAAATACTTTCCGGCCAGATCTTCGTAACGGGAATTGTAATTGTCGTTCGGCTTATATATATTCTTTTCGTCGTTCAGCAGGTCGTCGTCTTTCTTATATTTCAGTATAAAACCGCTATATCCGAAAGATTGGGACGATTTATCCAGTCCTTTCAGATATAGTTCCTGCCCTGTGTATCCAATTGCATATTTGCCCAGGAAGTTAGCAGTACTATCATATGCAAACGTCGGGACTGCCTCTTTCTGTGCAAACAGAGCAATACTAAATAAGGTGAGAGATATTATTATATATATTTTTTTCATTGTTTTTTATATTGCAGTCGCTTCTTTTTTACCTTTTTCCACATAACTCATATCTGCCATCGATTCCACTGTAAACTTATCATCCTGATAAATAACTTTACATACAGCGGCATTTTCCAATGGCTTCTTGAATAATTTGTCTCCCCCCAATCCTAATAACATAGCCAGTATACTCATTCCATGCGAAATGACCAGTATATTGCCATCACCGTACCGAGACTCATTCTTTGCTATTTCGAGAAGGCTTTCCTGTGTGCGTGCTTCCACTTGGGAGAAGTTTTCGGCCATGCCCATTTTATCCAGTTTTTTGACGGCATCGAGCACCTCCCGGTAGCTGATTTCTTTCTCCATAATCGCTTTGATCATACTTTCCGAAGACGTATGGTGGAGGTATAAAGCGGCACTGTTCCACATATGATGATTAAAGTCAGCCTCGAAACTACCAAAGCATGCTTCGCGTAATCCCGCGAGCTCAATCACGGGAATATCTTCCTGTCCTTTGGCTCCCAGAACTATCTTGGTTGTCTGCACAGTCCTGCGCAGATCGCTGCAATAAGCAGTACGGAAATTTATATCGCTCATTCCGTAACCCAGATAACGGGCTACATCTATACCTTCTTTTGTTAACGGTGAGTCACACCATCCCTGTACCCTGTCGAGGGTATTCATCATCGTCTTGCCGTGACGGGCAATGTATAACGTAATTTTAGAACTCATCTTTATATATTATTTAAACTATCCACAGCATCTATCTTTTACAAGCTGCATGTTATTCCTAACTTTATCCCGGATTCCCAAACACGTTGATGATATCTCTCGGAGGAAAAAGGTACTAATGTATGAAGTTTAAAATATGGATTCAGGTATGCAGACACACCTGATTCGAAATCATATTTTGCTCCGATACCCAATATTGTTCCCATTCCGGTTTGTTTATCTATCGAATTGCTTCCGGAGATATCAAAATCCAGTATGATCCCACCGTTAGCAAATATGTATTTTCCGAAATATACATTTGCGACCACAGGTACAGATATTAATTTGAAGCTTTCTTTCCTATCGGAATAGTCTACTCCTTCACCGGTGAAAGCGGGTTGTATTTTTACATTGTGCTTCGAATATTCAACTCCTGTTTCAATCGCTATTCGCTTATTCAGACTATGCAAATAATTTACGCCTAAAGTAAAAAAGTTATCATTCTTATAACTTCCGGATCCATCTAAGCTTTCGAATGTAAAAATTTCATTTACTCCGAAAGAAGCAAAATAAAGCCCGATTTTTCCTGACTTTTTGTTTTCCTGCGCAATTCCTGTTCCTAATCCGCCAAAAAGGAAACTTATTAGAATACACGCGGAAATAAAATTTTTCTTATTCATAAAGATACATATTGTTGATGATTGATATAATAAGCAATAGTTTACTTCCAATCTATGTAATCTGCAAAAGCTTTGTCGAACATTTCGGGCGCAGAAACCTTGCCATCCATTAAACAGACTACCTCTATAACAGCACTGGCGCATAAAGTGTTGTCAGGCACACGGATTATTTGTTGATGAAAGTAATATCTGACGCCTTTGCGTTCTATGTTGACAGAGCAAACGAAGCGTTCTGAACCTCGCAAAGAATTCCTGTAATTGATATTCGCATTACGTACAACCGGGATGATATTAGCCTCAGTAAGATCACGTAATCGCAAACCGCATTTTTCCATCAGTTCGTGGCGGGTAGCTTCGAAGTAATGAAGGTAGATAGCATTGTTGACTACGCCTTGCGAATCACATTCATAGTCGCGTACTTTCATGCTGTTTTCGTATGTAAGTGCCATGATTTTATAATTAGCTAATAAGCAAATGTCCGAGAGTTTTATCGAATAATTCAGGCTTTCCTACTTTTCCATTTACCATACAGGCTGTTTCTACTCTTGCTGTCGAACAAACTTTATTATCTTTCAGCCGGATAATTTTTTGGTTGAAGATATAGCGGATGCCATCTTTTTCGATGGAATCAACGGTGCAGACAAAGTCGTTGGCTCCGCGCAGGGAATGTTTGTATCGTATATAAACACTCACTACTACTGCATCTATACCTTGCTCATGTAATTCATAGAAATTCAATCCGTGTTGCTCCAGGAATTCGTGACGCACTACTTCATAATAATGCTGATAATTGGCATTGTTTACTATGCCCTGCGCATCACATTCGTAGTCGCGAACTTTCAATTTATATTCAAATATGGATTCTGCCATGTAATATGTTATTCAATTCATTTAAAGTGCAAATATACAATTTTCCGCCTTATCATCTTGTCAAAAGTCAGATGGACTTCTATTAATATAATAATGGGGAAAGGCTGTGTTTCTAAATAATTATAATAGTTTTGTACTTTATTTTATATAAAGCCAATAAATGAAAAATACCACAGCACGCATCAATGTTGTAGATGCACTGAGAGGATTTGCCATTCTGGGAATTCTGATGATGCATAGTTTAGAACAATTTAATCTTTTTGATTATCCGACGGTCGAAAACCGGTTATTATTATTTACCGATTCTGTTTTCAATAACTCCATACCTTTTCTCTTTGCAGGAAAAGCTTATGCAATATTCGCACTGCTTTTCGGATTGAGTTTTTTTATCCAGAATGATAATCAATTGCAGAAAGGGAAAGATTTCAGGGGTAGGTTTGCATGGCGGTTGGTACTTCTTTTTGGTTGGGGAGTAATTAATTCTATATTTTATACGGGGGATGTGCTCATTCTGTTTTCCATGCTTGGTTTTTTACTGATTATAACCACAAAGCTAGCAGATAGAACAGTGTTTATTCTAGCTGTTTTCTTTTTCTTAATGCCACTCCAATGGGGCAAAGTTATTTTTTACCTGTTCAATGCCGAGCTGCCTCTCGAAGCGCAGCCACATGTTCCTTTCTATCTGCAAACCCTGACAGTAATGAAGAGCGGTAATTTTATGGATATGGTTACAGGCGTTGTCAACAGCCAATTGTATAGCTTCCTGTGGTGGACATGTCAAGGCCGCATATTTCAGGTAGCCGCACTTTTTCTGCTGGGTA
Source organism: Dysgonomonas gadei ATCC BAA-286 (assembly GCF_000213555.1). Classification (GTDB taxonomy): domain Bacteria; phylum Bacteroidota; class Bacteroidia; order Bacteroidales; family Dysgonomonadaceae; genus Dysgonomonas; species Dysgonomonas gadei. The sequence goes on along the minus strand of NZ_GL891980.1, from coordinate 148,612 downwards.
TGCTGATTGGCAGGAAAGGACTTTTTATCAATACGGATAATAATATCCGGTTCTGGGGAAAAATGCTTATGGTAAGTATAATTTGTTATTTTCCGCTGGCAGGACTTCTGCCGATAATGGAGACGTTTGTGGAAAATGAGAATGTAAAACAACAGTTAAATATTATTCTCGGGTGTTATTCGTCTTTTGCTTTTTTATGTATACTTGCCTCCTTATTTGTACTTTTCTATTATAAGAGCAGTTTCCACAAATGGTTATCAAAATTGGAACCATATGGAAAAATGAGTCTGACGATGTATATTTCACAGTCTGTAATAGGAGGATTTATATTCTATAACTGGGGATTGGGCTTGGCTAAGGAATTATCGGTTACCTTCTCTATATTGGTTGGCATGGGAATCTTTGCCATTCAATATACTTTTGCTTACTTCTGGCTGAAAAAACACAGGCATGGCCCATTGGAATATATTTGGAAAAAGGCGACGTGGATTGGGGCGAAGAAGTAATTCTGATATATCTGAAATAAAAATGAGGTGTAAGTTTTTAATTTGCACCTCATTTTTTATTTAAGCTATATTCTTTCCCTTCTTATATGCAATTATCCGGTTATATAAGATATATATAACTCCAAAGAAAACGGCATTCATCGGTATCCAGAATCGTGTGGAAACCGGACTGGCAAACGTGGTAGCAGCATAATATATTATTCCCACTGCTGCGATTATCCAGAATATCTTCCGCTCGTTCTCTGCCCATACCAACTGTTTCCTCCATACTATGGATAGTACAGCTGCTACGGCAATAATGAGCCATGTAATAAGGTAAGACATTGTTATCGGTTTATCTAAAAAATCGCTGTAAATAGTGCATTTGGCATCCATATTAGTACCCTCGGGAATTTTGTACCATTCCAATACATTTTTCATATTTATCGGATAATACTTCCCGATGATTTCGTGGTGGTCGGGATAGAATACTTCCTTGCTGTTCGGCAGATAATAGTATCGAGCAAACTGCAAAGGATAGTGGCTGATAATATAAGTGCCATATTCTTTGTAATTACGGCTTCCCAGCCATATCCACGAAGGAGAATATCCTTGTCCGGTCTGCTGGATATATGAGAACATGAACTGCTTCAGCGGCAGGTCGTTTATCCACATAAATGCGGCAACGGCTTCCGACCCGTCTTTCGTCCGTTCTTTTATTACATCGGTTTGCGTGAGCATATACTGATGCAATATTCTCATTTCGGGGTCTTTTATCTTTTCAGGCTTCAGGTCTATGTAAGGCACTACATGCATTGCATTGTTAGCCAGCTGCCATCCGTCGAATCCGGTCGAAAACTGGTTGAATCCCGTAGTTTTACGCATATCATTTTTTACCTGATTGTAAAAAATGAGTGTTACGGCGAGTGTCATAGCTATTCCTATCCAGCGCATCTTTCCTTTTACCATAAAGAAAAAACATACAAACAGCACAGGGAACATAATGGCCGAATAGCGGATATGCAGAGCGAAGAATAATGACAGTACGAACAGGCTAAGCGCGACCCATCCTTGTGTCTTGATAAAGTACATGAACGATGCCAGCATGAAATAGATCATTACGGCAAACAGCAGATCGCTCATCAGTGCATTCGACATATAGAGTGCTACAGGGCTGAAAACAAACAAAAACAACAAAATGCGCCAGAATATGGAGCTGACAGGAGGAATTACATATTTCAATACAAAAGAAAAAGCTGCAACGGAAAAGAAATACAATATAGTTTGTACAATAAATACCGCATGAATACTGCCGGATATGGCATGCACTATCTGTAGGAAATATGAATATCCGAACGGACGGTAGAATGTAAACATATCTTCAGCGGCCGCATGCACATAAGTACCCGAATCGGAGATTGTAGCAGGGTAAGGATAACATATTTTCAGTACGATATATCCGATTATACAACTAAGGATTAGTATAACCCAGTCTATTCGTTGCTCTTTCGCTTTCAGGAATGAGAAGAAAGAGGTCGATGTATCGTTGTTTTTAGTCATTGGTGCAAGGATATGATTTACAATTATAAGGATAAAAGGCACAGGCTGTAAACCCATGCCTTTTTATTATCTTAGCTTATACTCTCATTGCAAGGTGGGGGATTTAGGGGGCTCATTCACTTTTCACTTTCTTCACCCACTCCCTTGCATTTACAAATGCCTCCATCCAAGGGGTAAAGTCATCTTTCCGATGTTCGAAAGGATGGTGTCCACATTGCCAAGGGAACAGAGAACGCTCAAGGTGAGGCATCATTACCAGATGGCGTCCGTCTTTCGAAACAACACCTGTTATATTATAATCGGAACCGTTTGGATTTCCCGGATATTCACTGTAGATATATTTGGCTACTACGTTATATTCGGATTCGGCCTTCGGCATCGCAAAACGTCCTTCACCATGTACTGACCATATACCAAGTGTGCTGCCTGATAGTGAACCTAACATGACAGAGTTGTTTTGCGGAATTTCTACGCTCACATAAGTCGATTCGAATTTATGGGATGTATTGTGTTCCATTTTCGGGTGTTTGTCATGTTCCGGATAAATGAGGTCGAGTTCCATCATTAGCTGGCAACCGTTACATACTCCGAGGCTCAGTGTATCTTTGCGTTCGTAATATTTACGAAGGGTCTCTTTTGCTCTATCGTTGTAGATGAAGCTACCGGCCCATCCTTTTGCCGAACCAAGTACATCCGAGTTGGAAAATCCTCCGCAAAATACTATCAGATTGATGTCTTCCAGCGTTTCACGTCCCGAAGCAAGGTCAGTCATATGCACATCCCTTACGTCAAAGCCGGCAAGATGCAGGGAATAAGCCATTTCACGTTCGCTGTTTGTACCTTTCTCACGTATAACGGCGGCTTTCAGCCCTGTTGGGGCAGTCCTGTTAGGGTCGATACCGTATTGAGCGAATTTACCTGTAAACGAAGGGTTGAACTTGAATTGAAGTGGTTGTTTCTTATAGTTTTCGAAACGTTGCAACGCCAGTTTTTCGGTACTTTGTTTCCTGTCGAGTAGATATGATGGTTCGTACCAGGTATCACGCAGTTCGTCTATATTGAATTCCTGACTGAAAGTATCTTTTTGGATAACAAACTTACGCTCTTCTATCGGGCGGGCAACGATGGCGAAGCCGATACCGTAATCGTCCAGTATTTTTTCTACCAGATGGTGATGCTTCACCTGAATGAGGATGCCCGGATTTTCAGAGAATAATACTTTAATCAGGTCTGCATGGTGCAGTTTGTCAAGGCGGGCTTCGAGTCCTCCCTGCGGATTGGCAAAACACATTTCCAGCATGGCTGTAACAAGTCCTCCGGCAGATATATCGTGTCCGGCAAGTACCAGACCTCTGTCTATCAGTTCCTGCACTGCATTGAATGCATTCTTGAAATATTCAGGGTCTTTCACGGTCGGCACTTCTTCACCCAGTTTGCTCATTGTCTGAGCAAAAGCGGAACCTCCAAGTTTGAAGGTGTCGAAAGAAAAATCGATGTAATAAAGGTAAGTACCTTTGATATATGCCAATACCGGAGATACAATCTTGCGGATATTTTTCACTTCACCCGCAGCTGATATAATTACCGTACCCGGTGAATATACTTTGTCATCTCCATATTTCTGTGTCATCGACAGAGAGTCTTTACCTGTAGGAATGTTTATTCCCAGTTCGCAGGCAAATTCCGAACATGCCTCTACGGCTTTGTATAATCTTGCGTCTTCTCCCGGATTCTTACAAGGCCACATCCAGTTTGCACTTAATGAAATACCTTTCAGTCCATCCTCGATAGGCGCGAAGATAATGTTTGTCAACGATTCGGCTATTGCCAGCACGGAACCTGCAGCCGGGTCTACCATAGCAGCCTGTGGTGCATGGCCGATAGATGTCGCAATACCAGCCTTTCCTTTATAATCGAGGGCTACGGCGCCAAGGTCACTCAATGGCAACTGAATTTCCCCCTGTGTCTGTTGGCGTGCAACCTTGCCTGTAACCGAGCGGTCAACTTTATTTGTCAGCCAGTCTTTGCAGGCAACGGCTTCCAGTTGGAGCACGTTCTTTATATATTCTTCCAGTTTGGATAGATCATATTCAGGATTTGCATAAACTTCGTCGATTGTCTCGTCGCGCATGATTGTCTTAGGCGCTTTTCCGAAGAAGTCTTCCAGTTTGAGGTCGATAGGACGTTTGCCGTCAGCCTGTTCGAAAACAAACTTCATGTCGTTTGTAGTTTCACCTACGACATACATCGGAGAACGTTCGCGTTCCGCAATACGTTTAATCCTGTCGGCAGCGTCGGCAGGGATAAGTAAGCCCATACGCTCCTGACTCTCATTTCCTACAATTTCTTTTGACGAAAGGGTAGGGTCGCCGATAGGAAGTTTGGATATGTCTATTTTTCCTCCGGTAGCTTCTACAAGCTCCGAAAGACAGTTCAGATGTCCTCCTGCGCCGTGGTCGTGAATAGAGACAACCGGATTATTATCCGATTCTGCCAATGCACGTATCACATTTGCGGTACGTTTCTGCATTTCGGGATTGGCGCGTTGTACAGCGTTCAGTTCTATACCGCTTGAGTATTGTCCTGTGTCAACTGACGATACAGCGCCTCCGCCCATACCAATACGGTAATTGTCTCCTCCGAGGATGACCACTTTTTCGCCGGGTTTCGGTTCGCCTTTCAGCGCGTCGCGCTTGTTCGCAAAGCCGACACCTCCGGCAAGCATGATTACTTTATCGTATGCAAATTTCTTCTGGTTTTCCTGATGCTCGAATGTAAGCAAGGAGCCGCAGATAAGCGGTTGTCCGAATTTGTTTCCGAAATCGGATGCCCCGTTCGATGCTTTTATAAGTATTTCTTCCGGTGTCTGGTATAGCCAAGGGCGTTCCGGCATAGTTTCTTCCCAAGTTTTTCCTGCTTTTGTACGGGGGTAGGATGTCATATATACGGCGGTTCCCGCGATTGGCAGGGATGCCTTTCCTCCGCCCAGACGGTCACGGATCTCACCTCCCGAACCAGTAGCAGCACCATTGAACGGCTCTACGGTAGTAGGGAAGTTATGGGTTTCGGCTTTCAGTGAGATCACGGATTTGATTGTTTTTTTCTGATAAAAACTTGGCTCTTCTCCTTTTTCCGGTGCAAATTGTTCTATTTCAGGTCCCTGGCTGAAAGCTACATTATCTTTGTATGCGGATACCAGCTTGTTGGGGTTTACCTGCGATGTTTTCTTTATTAATTTGAAAAGCGAACTTTCTTTCTCTTCTCCGTCGATGATAAATGTACCGTTGAAAATCTTGTGGCGGCAATGTTCCGAATTTACCTGTGAGAATCCGAATACTTCGCTGTCGGTCAGTTTCCTGTTCAGTCTTTTGCTTACTTCGTTCAGATATTCTATTTCATCTTCGCTAAGGGCAAGGCCTTCCTGCTTATTGTATGCTTCTATATCATCTATTTCGATGATCGGTTCAGGTTGCTTGTAAATATTGAATACTTCCTGATTAAGCCCGTCATAGATGCGTTGAAGCATCGGGTCGTGTTTTGCATCGTTTGTATCTACCGGAAAAAATTCCTCGATACGGATGATTCCGTCGATACCCATATTCTGCGTGATTTCCACTGCATTTGTACTCCATGGTGTAATCATTTCGCGGCGGGGACCAACAAAAAAGCCCGGAACATTTTCTGCTTCGAGCAAGATCGCACCACTGAATGCCCATGTGAGGCGTTGGATAAAATCGGCGTTAAGACTTGAGTTTGTTTGAACAGCAATGATGTTCTTGGAAGGGGTTTGAAAGAAGGAAACCATATTTTTATTTCAAGTTAATAAATTGACTTTTTAATAGGCATACAAAGGTAGTGAAAAGAATTATAAAATAATAAAAATATGGATGGTGAACGGTCATTAATTTTAAATTTCCGAACAGATTTATTTTAGTACATGACAAAGAAAACTATATTGCTTTTGGAGCCTGTTTAAACTTTATATATATAAAATTCAAACAGGCTCTTGGATTTTGATGCTATTTTTTATTTCTCCCAGTTTATTTGCTGATATAATTTTCTGAGGTTATACAGATTCTTTATCCGATTATTCCTGTTTTTTCGGGCTATGAGATAAGCCACAGGCACCCCGACAAAAGTTCCCACGAGCAGGGCTGTAAAGAATTCGGGAGACAGAAGGAATTCCATATAAGGCTTGTTTGCTATATATACATTGACAGAAATGAGCGTAAGTATGAAAACGACCGGAGGAACAAACTGATTCGATAATGAATATGACGATTTCTCCAAAACGTCTATTCTATATTTGAGCCATGCTTTCAACGGTTGATCGGGGGCGTATCTGTTCATTTTAGAGAACGATATAATCTTAAATATATATGTCGCAATCATTGAGACTGCAAGGATCGTATTGCCTATTACAAAAAGAGGATCATGTAAACGGCTTACGGCCGATAATACCAAATACAGCAAAAATGCCACCGCTATAAATGGCAGGGTATCGAGAGGGTAGAATTTGCGTATCGAAGTTCTGGCCTTGGCCAATAATATTTCGTTTAGTTCATCTTTTGTATAATTGCTTACTTTGTTGTCTATTTCTGATTTCCAGAAATCTTTTAATGTACTATCTTCCATGACTTAATCTATTTAATTGGATTTTCAATTCATTCTTTGCCCTGTTTATCCGTGTCCCTACATTCGACTTCGATATGCCGAGTATTTCGGCAATCTCTTCATAACTGCGTTCTTCGAGATAGAGCAGCATCAGCGATTTGTCGAGGTCGTTGAGCCGGTGAATAGCTTCGAGTAATATTTCCATATCCTCTTTTTTATCCATTCCCTTGTGAGGGTCGAGCCCCTGTTGCGAATCCGGAAAAGACTCCTGTGCGATAAAGCGGCTGTCGGTACGTATCTTTGAGATAGAGGTGTTGATGGCTATATTGTACATCCACGAACCTATCTTTCTTTTGTCTTCCAACTTGGGAAAAGATCGCCATAGCTGATAAACGACCTCTTGGAAGTTATCCTGCCTGTCGGTCTCTGTACGGAAATACACAAGACAAATTTTGTGTATGATTCCCTGATAGTTGGAAAGAATTTCAAGGAAATCTTTTTTGAGTGATTCCATTACTTAAAATATTCGATGTTACTATATAGTCGGACTCGACAGGGATTTATTACAAAAAATACAATATTTGTGTTGAATATTATTATCGATTTCTTTTTTATCCGTCCAGGGTTCACAAAAAAAAACTGAATTCTAAATCTCTGCCAAATTAAAAAGGGTTTTATTTAGCGGAGATTTAGAATTCAGACTCAGTGAAAAATAAGAAGCTGTTTGAATTATACCGGAATAAATAAAAACAAACTTTTAACAACCTTTACCAGCCTCTGTTTGGCTGCTTTAAGCATCTTTTTAACCTTTTTCTCTTGGTTTAGCCCGCTAAATCTGCGATAAAAAGGCTAAAAATCTATCTTAAATCAGCTCAAAACAGGCAGGCAATATAACTCAAACAGCTTCTAAGAATTGAAAATCCTATTTCAGAGGTTTCTTTTTAGATTGATTTTTCGCTTTCGGTTTCGGACCTCCTTTTGGTTTGTTCGCAGCTACTTTTTGTTTGCCTACGCGTAGTCCGCTGGCAGGTTTACCTTTTCGTTTCGGTTTTGCCTTGTGTTCATTTTCGTCAGAGGATGGTGCAGCGGTATTTGAAGATTTACTATTTGTGCTGCCCGGCTTGTCTGTCTTGTCCTTCTTTCCGTACTTTGCAGCAATACTGGCTTTTCTATAGTCCGTTTTTATATCAAACTCTTCAAGGGCTTTGTTAAAAGCTTTATTGCTCGGCGCCTTAGACATCTGAGTTTTTTCTGAGTTTTCCAGCATATCGAAAAGTCCTTCCAGTTCAGTCGGTGTCAGGTTGCGCCAGTTACCCTGTCCCAGATCGCCGAGTTTGATATTCATTATCTGTATGCGTTCCAGCTTGAGTACTTCATAATCGAAATATTCGCACATACGTCTGATCTGCCTGTTTAGCCCCTGTATAAGCGATATGCGGAACATGTAGGGGTTTATCTCTACTATTTCGCATCGGCGGGTAACGCGGTCCAGTATGGGAACACCCTGTGCCATGCGTGTAAGGAAGTCTTTGGTAATAGGACGGTTCACTTTTACAAGGTAATCTTTTTTGTGATTGTTCCCTGCACGCAATATTTTATTTACAATATCGCCATCATTGGTTAACAGAATTAACCCCTGAGAATCTTTATCAAGTCGTCCGATAGGAAATATCCGTTGTTCGTGCCGGATGAAATTGATAATGTTATCTCTTTCCTGCGGATCGGTAGTGCTGACAATACCTACCGGTTTATTGAAAGCGATGTATACCGGCTCGATTTTATTTACGATAAGTTCTCCGTTTACTTTTACTTTTTGTCCCGGAAGAACACGCATTCCTACTTGGGCGCGTTTGCCATTGATAGTCACACGGCCTTCTTCGATGAAGCGGTCGGCCTCGCGCCGGGAGCAGAATCCGGAGTTGCTGATATATTTATTTAATCTATATTCCATTTTTAGTATAAGTGATGTCGGAGATGATTTTGTGCAAAGATAATTAATTTGTTTCGTTTATTTCTTTTGTTGGAATATTCATTGATAAAGAGAATTAGTGTTGGAAAACTTTATCTATATCGGTGGCTGATAGTTATTAACTATTAGAGAATAGTTCTTTGAAGTATTGATTAGCCCGCTTAATCCTCCAAGGGGGACTTACAATGAGGGTAAAAAGCAATAAATAGAACAAGTGTAACCTTTTAAGCCCTCCAACCTCTCCGAGTGGGAGGCTATAGGGAGAGTGAAAAACTAATTATTAATTGTTTTCTGTGTAACCTTTGTTACCTTTTGGGGAAACTGTAGGGGCGAAATATTTTTCGACGGCAATGATCAGCGGGTGAAAGGTGTTTCACTTCTACAAAAGACATAAAAACTGTAACCTTTGTTACCTTTTTTTTATTGTTTTAATGAAAGTGATTGGTAATTAGCTTGTTATATTGAAAGCTGTGAGGAGAGATGTTTTCTAATCTGATAATGTCTAAGATTTTTTAATTGGATTTGCACATTAATGCTTATGCGTACGTATTTACTAAAAATATATTATCTTTGTGCCAGAAAATCAAACCTGTTAAGTTTATATATTATCACAAGTATTTATAAAACGCAAAAATAAAATTTATCATTAATGAAAATAGCAATAGTTGGTACGGGGTATGTGGGTCTTGTTACGGGGACTTGTTTTGCAGAGATGGGTACAGAAGTTTATTGTGTCGATATTGACCAAAAGAAGATTGAAAATCTGAAGAATGGTGTCATACCGATCTTTGAACCAGGACTGGATGAAATGGTGGAACGTAATCATAAAGCAGGACGTTTACATTTTACTACCGACCTGAGTGCAGTCCTTAACGATGTTAATATTGTGTTTTCAGCTGTGGGTACACCTCCGGATGAAGATGGTAGTGCAGACCTCAAGTATGTGCTTGAAGTTGCCCGTACAGTAGGACAAAACCTAAATAAATACATGGTGATTGTCACCAAAAGTACTGTGCCTGTAGGAACAGCCAAATTGGTAAAAAAGACTATACAGGAAGAACTGGACAAAAGAGGTTTATCTGACTTGAAGTTCGATGTGGCTTCCAATCCTGAATTTCTGAAAGAAGGAGCTGCTATTACAGACTTTATGCAGCCCGACCGTGTAGTTGTGGGTGTAGAATCGGGAGAAGCTCAAAAACTGATGGAAAAACTATATAAACCATTTACACTGAATAACTACCGTATTATCTATACAGATATTCCATCTGCCGAGATGATTAAATATGCAGCGAATGCTATGCTTGCTACACGTATCAGCTTTATGAACGATATAGCAAATCTGTGTGAAATTGTAGGAGCAGATGTAAATATGGTGCGTAAAGGGATCGGTTCGGATGCCCGTATTGGTTCTAAATTTCTGTATTCCGGTTGCGGATACGGGGGCAGTTGCTTTCCTAAGGATGTGAAAGCGATTATAAAAACAGCAAACAAACTCGGGTATAAAATGGAGATACTTGAGGCAGTGGAAAATGTAAATGAACGCCAGAAAAACATCCTTTTTGATAAGCTAATGAAATATTACAATGGCGATATCAAAGGAAAAACCATTGCTGTATGGGGATTGGCTTTCAAACCGAAGACCGATGATATGCGTGAGGCTCCTGCTCTGGTGCTAATAGAAAAAGTGATAAAAGCCGGAGCGAAAGTACGTGTTTATGACCCGGTAGCAATGGAAGAAGCAAGAAAGCACCATTTGGGAGATACAGTAGTGTATGCGAAAGATATTTACGATGCGACCCTCGATGCTGATGCTATACTGATGGTGACAGAATGGAATGAATTCCGTCTGCCAACATGGGAAGTGATTAAGAAAACAATGAATAAACCTGTCGTTTTTGACGGGCGTAATATCTATAATAAACAAGAGATGAATGATGCAGGTTTCGATTATTTCGGAATAGGTATCTAATTTTAATTGGCAGATTAGCAGATTTGAAAATTAGCAAATGAGCCCTAAAACTCTGTTATTTAATTTGCTAATCTGCTAATTTTCGAATTTGCTAATTGATAATAAAATGATTGCAGTAGAAGGAATTACCAAAAGCTTTGGTTCTCTCAAAGTATTGAAAGGAATAGACCTCCGTGTAGAAAAAGGGGAGATAATATCTATAGTGGGTGCCAGTGGTGCGGGTAAAACCACTCTTCTGCAAATTATGGGGACGCTGGATAAGGCTGATAGCGGAACTGTTTATATTAATAATGAGAATCTGAGCAGACTGAATGATTCTCGCCTTTCGGATTTCCGTAACAAAAATATCGGATTTGTATTTCAATTCCATCAGCTATTGCCGGAATTTACAGCATTGGAAAATGTAATGATCCCGGCTCTTATAGGAAGAGTGAAGGAATCGCAGTCCAAAGCCAAAGCGAAAGAACTTCTGGATATGCTTGGATTATCGCTCCGTATGGAACATAAGCCTAATGAGTTGTCGGGAGGGGAAAAGCAGCGGGTGGCCGTTGCGCGTGCGCTGATAAATAATCCGGCTGTGATACTTGCGGATGAGCCTTCAGGCAGTCTTGATTCTGAAAATAAAGACGAGTTGCACCAACTGTTTTTCAAACTACGTGATACGCTTGGTCAGACTTTTGTTATTGTAACGCATGACGAGCATCTGGCCTCTATAACTGACCGCACCATCCATATGAAGGATGGTATGATATTGGAAAACCAGCCTGAATTTTTATAAATGAGTATATCTGCTGATAAGCGTCTTTATCAGATCGCCCTTACCCGGATATTAGGGGTGGGCGATATTACCGCGCGTAATCTGCTGCAGGTGACAGGTAATGAAGAAGCAATATTCAGGTCGGGCAGGAAATCGCTATTAAGTATTCAGGGACTTTCGCCCAAACTTGTTGGAGAGATATTAAATCCGGAAGTATTGAATAGGGCAGAGAAAGAACTTGAGTTTGTAGAAAAGAATGGTATTTCTACCTACTTTATCAGTGATAAAGATTATCCCCACCGTCTGAAAGATTGTGCCGATGCTCCGGTACTCTTTTATTTCAGAGGGAAAGCTGATTTTAATGCGGACAAGATAATAAGTATTGTCGGTACCCGCAATTCAACGAATTATGGCAACAGCTTTTGTGATGCATTTTTAGAAAAGATATCCGCAGTGTTACCCGATACACTTATTGTTAGCGGGCTTGCTTATGGAATAGATATACATGCCCACAGAGCTGCTCTCAAATATAACCTGTCCACGGTGGGAGTGCTGGCCCATGGCTTGGATATGATTTATCCGGCTGTACATAGGCAAACTGCGATAGAGATGTTAGAAAAAGGAGGGTTACTTTCCGATTTTCCGAGCAAGACCGATCCTGACCGCTATAACTTTGTTCGCCGGAACCGTATTGTGGCAGGCATGGCAGATGCTGTTGTGGTTGTGGAATCGGACGAAAAAGGAGGCTCACTGATAACTGCTGAGATTGCAGGCTCGTACTGTAAAGATATATTCGCTGTACCCGGCCGGATGTCGGACAGGTATTCGCGCGGATGCAATAAACTGATAGCCTCTCATAAAGCGGATTTGTTCCAGTCGACAGAATATTTCCTTCAGCAAATGGGTTGGGACGATGCGTCGCAGAAAAAGAAGAAAATGCCGCGTCAGCAAAACCTGTTTGTCGTTCTTACAGACGAAGAGAAGATCATTACAGATAAGCTGGGCACAATAGATTCGCTACATATAGATCAGCTGGCCAGAGAGCTGAATATCCCGGCATATCAATTGTTTACCACTCTTCTGGAGTTGGAAATGAAAGGGCTGATAAAGAACCTTCCGGGCAATATGTATGCTCTTGCCTAAATAAAAAAGGGCGGATATTATCGCCCCATTTTGTTATTGATTGTTCTTTAGCCATTGCAAACGCCGTTGATCCGGCAAATGAGTAACCTTGAAATTTTCGAATTTAGCATCGAAGCCCTTTCCATCCGGGCATGCCGCCATTAGCCCCACCATAACGGGGATATTATCCTGTAGATGGGCATTGCGCATCATTGTATAAGTTTTGTCATCGAAGGAATAGAATACTTCCACGGCATCGAGTCTTCTTACGGCTTTGATCCAGACAAATGAAGGCGTATTATCCAATGCTATAACGCTCCAGTCGCTTGTTTTGTGAGTAACAACCGTACTCAGGTTAAACTTCCCATCAACAAATTCCACACCTGCTTTTATGTAATTTTCATGGTCTATACGAAGCATTAGCCCCATCTGGTCGAAGCGGGCTTTATAGTCGCCTGTGATTTTTACTTTCACCTCGAATTCACCGCCATAGGTTGCATAGTAAAAAGGTGCGTCATCTACTGTGAAGCCATAATGCGAGATACGCCAGTAATCGCTTTGCGGAGTAACAAACATACTTAATGTATTATTTTTTATTTCCCATTTTTCGGGTTCGTTGAACCATTGCATCTTTTCGAGGCTTTGAGCCATTGCTGACTGAACTGAGGCAATTGCCAGAAGGCAAATGATAACTTTTTTCATCTTATTATTTTATTTTAATTTATGTTTATAGCCGATGTTTTGGGATATTTCCAACCCTGCATTACGAGTCTGCAAACCTACACTTCTGACTTTGTCTTCGGATAGCCGCCCTGCCGGGCCTGATGTCCATATGCAGGCGATTGCATTGCCCCGTTCGTCGAAGATGGGTGCGGCAATACAATGTACTCCTTTTACTGTTTCGTTCAGGTCAAGGGCATATCCGTCTGTAACAATTCTGTCGAGTTCCTTCTTTAATAGGCCTTTCTCCGTGATGGTATACTCGTTATGTGCTTCGAAATGGATTTCTGAAAGTTTCTCTCTTTGGTCTTTCTCAGGCATAAAAGCTAACAGGACTTTACCCGGAGCAGTCGAATGTAGATTAAACCGCATTCCCTGTTGTAGGGTAAATACGAAATCGAGGTTACCTTGTACTTGTTTAATCAGAACGACTTCTGTATCTACAAGCGTCCCTATCATTACCGATTCGCCCACCTTGTCTCGCAACCGTTTCATATATTCTTCCGATTTTTCTATAATGTCGTAACTGCTGACAGCGGTCAGGCCAAGCAATAGCAATTTGTGAGACAGAAAATAACGAAGGCTGTCCGGTTCACGGCCTACATAACCCAGATCGAGAAGATTAGTCGCTATTTTGTATATTGATGATTTGGGATAATCGAGTATGCCTACTATCTCCTGCAGGGTCAATCCTTTAGGGTACTTCGATAGGGATTCCAGCAACTCCATCGCTTTGGTAATCATCGATATATTCGTTCTATCTCTATTTTCAACCATAAGTTCATATTTATGAATCATATTGCTCTTTATTTCTATATGTGTATATAGTCTCTGTTTGTGTATAAATGTAATATTTATTATTTTTATTACAAATGAAAAATCGGTTTTTGATTTGATATAAAACAAAAAGAGGCTTTTCAATTATTGAAAAGCCTCCCATATATTATTAAGATGCCGGCTAATTCTGTCCGCCACCTTGTCCGCCTTGAGTACCTTGATTACCTTGTCCGCCACCCATATTATCATCATTATTGATGCTTCGCTGAGCTTTCTTTATCTGGGCTTTCATCTCTCCGAAGCGGAACGAAACAGAAATACCGAATTGGCGCATCCTGCCCTTCATTATTGACTCTGTATGGAATGTATCTGTGATGGTTTTGGTTTTGAACTCATTGTCTTTCTTAAATGGATTTTGTGCATAGGCACGGAATTGCAATCTATCTTGCATAAATCCTTTCGAGAAGGAGATGCTATGAAAGAAGAAAGACGGGCCTTCACCTTGCAGGTTTATTTGACGGCTGAAAAATCCGGTGTTTAAATATGCTTTAAAATTTTGAGGAAATGAGTATTGCCCTCCGGCGAATATATTACCGGCAAAGCCGTTGTTGCTTGTTTTTTCATTGAGAATGGAGGTCCTGTTAGATTTTATATCCACATATCTTCCCGACATGTTACTGTATATACGGATCTTGTCATTAGGACTCCAGTTTACATAAGCCGACAAACCAAGATTTTTTCGTTCGCCTATATTTTCATAGGTTGTTGTAGAAACTCCATCTTCGCGTGTAGTAATATTTTCAATGCCATTGTCTTCGAAATCATAAGACAGATTTGCATTGAAATTTAACTTTTGGCTAAATGAACCGAAATTTAAACTGAAGTTATGATTCTTTACAGCATCCAGTCCCGGATTACCCTGCTGGATATAATTGGGGTTCGTTGTATTCACATAAGGATTCAGTTGATAAATTCCCGGACGCTGTATGCGCATATTATATCCGAAGCGGATATTCTGAGCCGGTTTTATTTGGTATGTAAGGGTTGCAGACGGAACCAGATTGGAGTAATCGACTTTGAAGTCCATATCGTCTTTTTGGGGGAACTTTGCGTCCAACCAAGTGGCTTCGTATCTTAGACCTGTTTTAACGCCCCATTTCTGGAATTTAGCGCTATATCCACCATAAGCAGCAAGGATATCCTGTTCGTGCCTGAATTCGTCATAGATTTGTGGTACATTTACCCATTGACCTGATCCATTAAGGATATCATAGCCGCTGTTGCTCTGATTGAGCCGGATGATGTATTTAGCACCTGCTTCAAGATTGTGTATCTTACCGAATGGTGTGACAAAGTCTACCTGGAAAGTATGTTCTTTCATATCGGCATCGGTATATTGGCGGTTAGTGACAGCTGTAGCTGGTTTTGTCCCGCTTAAGAGATTTATATCGCTGTTTGATTCCTGATCATTAGGACTGAGGCTGAACCTGTAAGATGCGGTCAGTAATTGATCTTTCTTGCTAAATGTACGTTGATAATCGACATTGACATCGGTGCCTCCATAGTTTTGCTTCGAATGACTGTCGTTGTTATATTTATATTGTGAATCACGATCTTTATTCAGCATTTCCACGACTTGCTCCGATTGGGATTTGCCGTTTCCATAATATCGGTTGAAGCCTACATTGATAAGATTGAGAGTGTCCAGTTCAAAGCTTATTTCACCGTTTCCGTACTGGCCGTTTCCATTATTTTTTGATGCTCCATCCTGATACAGATATTTGTTATTGGTGCTCGTGTAATCTTCAGTAAATGAGTTTGAACTTCCCCATGGACGTTTATACTCATAATAATTATATCCACCTGTAAATCCTAGTTTTCCATATTTCATTTGCAAATAAAGGCCGCCTCCGAATCCGCCCAGATCATCTACACGTCCGTTTAATGTAGCGGTATAGCCACCCATCGATGTATTTTTCTGGGTTATAATATTAATAATCCCTGCAACACCTTCCGCATCATACTTTGCTCCCGGGTCGGTAATGACCTCTATATCCTTTATAGAACTCGCCGGCATGCTGCGCAATACATCTTTCGGATTGCTTGTTATCATATTCGATGGTTTGCCGTTGAGGTATATTTTATAATTAGAGGAGCCTTTGAGCTGTATGTTTTCTTCTCCATCGACAGTTACCATGGGTACTTTTTTCAACATATCCAATACGTTGTTGGTTTTAGACTCGGGATCATCTTCCATACTGTACGTGATTTTGTCCAAATCTACTTTCACCAGCGGTTTCTGAGCCGATATGACCACTTCCGACAGAGCCTGGGCATCATCAGGCATAAGGATTGTGCCGAGATCGAGTGTTTTTGCATTTCCAATTTCAATTGTTTTTGTAACCGTTTTTTTTCCGATAAATTCGGCAGTGAAAAGGTACTCGCCTTTTTTGTTCATAGTCAGCTGAAACTTACCGTTGTCGTCACTTGCTACAGCTTTTAGCAATTGAGGAGTGGCTCCTTTGTCTGTTATTTTAATTGTGGCATAAGGCACTGTCTCATTTGTCAGAGAATCTACCAGCTGTCCTTTCACAAGAACATTTACGATATTGGCAGCCGGGGTACTGGTCTGTGCCGACATAGATGAAAAACCTGTAATAAACAGGACGATTAACAGGATACGGATTTTCATAAAGAAATTTTTATATGTTTTTTTAGTTCAATTTGGGATGGCTAAGATATAAATTGATTTTACTTATCGATCCACCTTCTACGAATTTGTCGTAATAATTATATTTTTATCACTAAGTGTCGATTTATTTTATTCTTTTTAACAAAATAATGCATTTGTTATATAAAAAAAGCGCCTGTAAACAAAGTTTGGCGCTTTAAGTATTATATAGTCACAATGCTATTGACAGACAGGCAACTCTTTGATATGGTATATTTTACCGTAGAGTTCAAGATAATGAACATTTACCGTATCAATCTTAAATGCCATATCATTCCGGCGGTCTCTGGATACATTTAAGTCGATATGCAGTATGTTGTCGTTGTATCTGCTTGTGCTCCATCCTGTAATTCCATATCCGGGAATCTTGCTTTGGATGGATATAACAGTATCCTTTACATTGAAGCATATACTGAAATCATCAGCTGTTTTTCTGAGAAACCAGCCCTGACGGTTTCCTGCAAACCATGCACCAAAGACGATTACCAAAATAATAAGAGTGAACAATATCGGAGATAATCTATCTTTCATATTCAATAGATATTAAGGTCACGGACCTATTTGTTACTTTGTTTAGAATAAATACAATAAGCAGTTAGATTGAAAATATATATCATCAGATACTATCTTCTGCTTATTCTTCATTTCTTTTCGATTTCTTCTCGTTCTTTTGTTCCACAAAGTAGGCTATAACAAGTCCTATGCCACCAAAAACAGCTGCACATGCAGGATAAAGTACCGAAATGGTATTCCTGAACTCGTGATATATTCTGCTGTCGGTGTCAACCGGCGCTACAGCAAGGAGGTCAACAACGGTAGCAGTCACTACTCCCAGTCCCACACCTACAAGTAGCAATCCGATGCGAATGGCCCATGATCCGACCATAATATCCCTGTATTTCTGTATTTGCAGAGGGTTGTTTAATATCTGCGGATCTATACCCGACGAAAGTTTCTCTATCATTGCCATACGTTCCCTGCGGCGTGCGAATAATTCGAATAAGCGGTAGACTCCATAAGTGATTATGCCTACAACGCATACAATTCCTATCATTTCCATAATTTTCTAATTTTAGAAGTTAAACATTCTTGTTTTGTTCGTTTGTCCATTTTGACGCAAGGGTTACAGAAAGGTTACAAAATAAATGAAAAAATATTTATTGCCGGATTTCAATATTAGGTCATATTTGTTATAAATAGATGGTGACTATGAGCTTTAAAATATTTTTCTGAAATTTTTTCATTTACATTTGTAACCTATTCAATCTTGTTGCGTCATACGGGTATGGCAGATTTTGATGACATTTATTATGTACGCCGGATCAAAGATGGTCATACTGATGCTTTCGTGCATATAGTACGCCGCTATCAGAGAATGGTATTTACCATTGTCAGCAAAATCGTTTCCCGCAAGGTAGAGGCCGAAGATATTACGCAGGAAGTATTTATCAAGGCGTTTCAGTTTCTGGATAAATTTCGCGAAGAGTCTGAATTTGCTACATGGCTATACCGCATCGCTTATAATACAACGATATCGGAATTGCGCAAACGGAAACATGAATTTACGGCCATAGAAGATAATTTTGCCAATGTGCCCGATGCGGAAATAGCTGATACAATTGACGAAATAAGTATTGAAGATAAATTGCAATATCTGGATGTAGTGCTCAAAAAGCTGCCTCCGGACGACGCTTTGCTGATTTCGATGTTTTATCTGAACAACCAGAGCATACAGCAGATAAGTGATATAACGAACAACAGTATCGCAAATGTGAAAGTAAAGTTGCACAGGATAAGAAAATTTATGAACTTTGAAATAAATAAACTCATACAATTATGAAAGCAGAAGAAAAAGACAAGCTCAGGAGTTTATTTCAGGAAGTGAAATTAGACGAGCCGTCGGCCGATTTCGAAAACCGGTTGATGAAGCATGTACATATAGCTGCTGCAAAGCAAACTAAACGGAGGAGTTTGAAATCTACTCTGGCTATTGCCGGAGGAATTATCGGGATGCTCGGTATTCCCGCTCTTATTTTCTGGCTATTCGGCGTGGTGTCTATACCGGAATTGAAGCCAGTGGAAATTGATCTGACATTTACCATGCCCGAGATGAAATTTGATCCGTTAATTATCTCCATAGCGTGTGTAGTACTCTTGCTTTTGATAGGCGATACATTGATCCGCCGCCGTATCTGGGAGAAAAAACACAAGGACTAAGTTACTGGATATTAAGGCTGCCATCTCTGTCAGCCTTATACCTTTGTGACAAGATACGCAGGAATGAAGATATCTGCGATATAGCTGCCTGTGTTTCTCCCGAAATTTCTTTCTTTTGCAATCTCATCAGCAAATAACCGTATAATGCTGCAAAACATGTTTCCAGTTCCGGAATATTTTTGTCTGGCGATTTGGAGCGCAATTCTACAATGAATGGCAATGTCTTGTAATATGCTGCCGAATAATCACTTTCATCCGGAGCCTTTAACAGGCGGAGATGCAGATCGGTGAGTTCCGAGATCACATTTTTATTTATAATCAGGTGCCCCCGTTGGGCGACGTCTTCCCGGTGCATCATCCCGATAAGGTTTTCGTACCATTCCCTTATTTCTTTTTTTACATTATCAGGCTGATCGAAACGGGATATAATCTGTTCATCGATTTTGTCGATATCGAAACCGTTGGCACGTATCATGTCTTCTACCTGCCACATATATAAAAGGTATTCACCTATGTTTTCCTCTTTCAGTTTTTTAGCTATAAGCATTGTATAGTAATTATGAATTATAAATAATGGATTGAGTACTGATGTTATTGCAGATTTTCAATTTTATAAATTCTCTACAAAGGTAAATAATATATGGTGAATGTTAGAGCCTGTTTGAATTTTACCAAAATATTTTGTTATAGTTCTTTTTTCGTTCATTTTCAGTCTCTTTTTGCCTAATTTATCCTTTCACTCAACTCGAATAGCCCGCTATTATCGCTTTGTGGAAGAACAAATTATCCTAAAAACAGCTCTGAAAATTAGAACGAATAAAATTTAAACAGGCTCTTAAATAAATAACCTAAATATGTGTGTAGATGGGATTTATTCTTTAATAAATAAAATATATAACAATAAGATTGAACAAAGATATATTAATCAGTGTTCTATCTACAAAACAGGTTCTTACTTTTTTCATAGTGTGTTAGATAGATTGTTTAGTTGATTTTTTATTACCTGTTTTTTAATCATAGTATATGTTAGTTTTATATTAGTGTTAAGGTCTGGAAGAGGTGGTTGTGAGAACCGTCTCTTTCTTTTTTATATCTTTAGGGGTATGTTTGATATAAAGATTATAGAAGCAGGATATATTATGGCCGATGGCGGGGCTATGTTCGGCGCCATACCTAAGCGTGCGTGGCAGCGAAAATATACAGCCGATACAGATAACCTGTGCCCGCTGGCTATGCGGTGTGTATTGGCGACTACAGCGGATCGCCGGATACTGATAGACGCCGGTATGGGAGATAAGCACCTTGACAAGGTATCTTATTACCGTCCATATGATTTGAAGTGTGCAGACGAGTCTGTAAAAGAATCAGGATATACGGCCGGTGAAATAACTGACGTGGTGCTTACGCATCTTCATTTCGATCATTGCGGAGGTGCCACCCGTATAGATGAAAAAGGACGGCTGGTTCCATCTTTTCCGAATGCCCGTTACTGGCTCAGCCGGAAACAGTGGGCTAATTTTCTGAAACCTAACCGTTTGGAGAAGGATTCTCTTTTTGCGGATAATATCCTGCCTGTGTACGATTCGGGGCAATTACATTTAATAGATGAAGATACGCTACTGTGCGATGGGATTGAGTTACAGCTTTTCGACGGACATAGCGAAGGGCAGCTGGTTGTGTATATCAATGGCGATGACGGAATGTATGCTTTTCCCGGCGACCTGATACCTACATCGGCTCATGTGCCGCTGGAATGGATTTCGGCTTATGATATTTGTGCGCTAACGTCGTTGTCTGAGAAAGAACGGTTTCTTGTAGATGCAGAAAAAAGAGGATGTATACTTATATACTGCCACGATGCCGTAGTAAAGATGAGTAAGGTGAAAAGGCTTAATGATGATTATATAGCTTCAGATAAAAATAAATAAAAAAAGCCCGGAGTTTTTATTTCCGGGCTATTCACCTCGCTTACTTATACATTACTTACCATTAAAATTCCATTGGCACATCTATTAATAAGATGCGGGCATTATCAGAATCTGCTGTTATTTTAACCGTATCGGTATCTTGTATGCCAAAGCCGTCGCGGTGGTGCAGCTTCTGTCCTTCTACTGTGAACTCACCTTCTACTACCATGGCGAAAACACCGTTACCTTTTCCTTTTATTTTATATTCTATCTCTTTTCCTTTTTGGAATGTACCGATATTGAACCAGGCATTCTGGTGTATCCACAAACCTGTATTGTCGGCGTCATCCTTTGGCCCTACTATCTGTACAAGCTGATTTTTGCTGTGCATATAGTCAAAAGCCCTTTGGTCGTAGCGTGGTGTTACGTTCCTCTTGTCAGGGAAAACCCAGATTTGAAAGAAATTGACAGGTTTGTCCTCATTCGAATTGTATTCGCTATGGGTAATACCTGTTCCCGCACTCATCACCTGTACTTCTCCGGCACGTATAACTTCGGTATGTCCCATACTGTCTTTGTGCTCAAGGTCTCCATATAAGGGTATAGATACGATTTCCATATTGTCGTGAGGATGTGTGCCGAAGCCTTCCCCTCCTTTTACTATATCGTCGTTCACAACACGAAGTGCACCGAAATTGATACGGTCAGGGTTGTAATAATTAGCAAAACTGAATGTATGATAGGAGTCGAGCCATCCATGATAAGCATGCCCTCTCGAAGATGCGCGGTATAATGTCGTTTTCATAAAATGATCCTTTCTGTTTGTTGAGTAAATCTTTTGAATATAAACATCTTAAATTGTAAAATGTTTTTTTACACTACAAAGATAAGGTTTATTTATGTATTTGTAAAATAATAAAAATCATAGTTATGTATAAATATATTTATGATTTTGCTATTGAAATGTAATCAAATTTAAATTCATTTATCTATAGTAAAAGAGTTGTTAGCTAATAGCCATTAGCTTTATTTATTAACAAATACGGCTTGCCATAGTCCCTTTGCGGGGAATTAGGGAGCCGAAAAACTTAAACCTTATGAAGTATAAAGAAAAAATTGCAACAGAGATTATCCGGATGATAGAACAGGACTTGTGTAGCATCTCAGAAATCTGCAAAGCATTTAAAATCAGCCGGAAGACATTTTACGAATGGAAAAAAGAAAAGCCCGGGTTTAAAGAAGCAGTAGAAGAAGCCATCGACCACCGCGAAGAAGTGATGATAGCTTCGGCACGCATAGGGTTGAAGCAATTGTTGGAGGGTTATGTGCAGAAAAAGGAGAAGATCACCTATGTCCCCGACAAAAACGATCCGGTGAACGATGTGGAGAAATGCCGTGTAGTGGAAAAGAAATTCTGTCCGCCGAGTATCCGCGCGATAAAGTATGTACTCGACCGTGAGGAAAGGAAGAAAGACAAAGACCGGTTACTGGCATCGGAGCGCCGTCCGCTGGTCATCGAAGTACAGGACGAGGAAACCAGACGTCAACTGATGATTTTACAGGAGAACGGTTTCCGTCCGGGCGGCTCGCTCAATGCGGAGGTAGTTGCGTCCGTGGATAAGAAGTTGGAAGAAGAACTAAAAACGAAAAGTGAAGAACGGAAAGTGGAAAATGGGCAAGAGCAGACGGAACAAGGGCAAGTTATGGAACAGCCGCCTGCTGCTCCGGTAGAGAAGCCCAAGGTGAATCTTTATCCGTTTCTGCCTCCGGGATATACATCGAGGACGGATTGAGGAAGAGGAAAGTCGTAAGCAATGAGTAGTAAGTTGAAAGTTATATGAGATACGAGTAGACAAGATACGGGATACAAGTTGCTAACTGTAAAGTCTCTTGTGCGATAGCTTGTGTTAACGGCTAATAGCTATTGGCTAAAAGCTGAAATATATGTTACCTCTGTTACTTTTTATTTAAACACAGAGTAAAAGGAGTAGCACGGAGTTTTTTTATAAACAGGATACTCCGCTCTGCTCAACACGATAAGCTAATTATTAATTTTTCATTCTTAATTATTAATTGTTTTCTGTGTTACCTTTGTTACTTTTAGAAAAACATGAAAAAACATATATATAATAATAAATAGCCTTTTTTTAACAACAATAAATTATTAACTTTACAGTTAAAGTAATTAAATACGGAAGGTTATGAAAAAACTGGTTTTTATATTACTACTGGCAATTTCAGCTACTGCGTATAGTCAGACAGAAGTGCCCAAGGATAGTTTTCCTCCTTTGAAAAAAGAGTCGTTGAACCTGAATGAAAAACTTGATAATTATTTGCAGCTTAATAATGAGAATGCAACTAATCAAGCTAAGACAAAAGCCTCTCTTTATCATCCTCTGATAAATGAGGATGAAATGTACCAACTGCCGGATGTAAATTTGCCCCCGTTGGATGTTTATCTGGGGCCTCCACTCGAAAGCAATACGTTTACAAGTTTTCCCTTCGCTAATGATTTTAGCTTTTATGGAGGGCAAATCATTTCTGATCAGATGTGGTTGTCTTCATCATCGTCTTATAATACATATCCTCTGGTAGGGGCAACAAGAAATGTCGGGATGAATTTTAATTATCAGCCTCTCGACTGGCTGGTTGTCTCGGCCGGACCATACGGAGCAAAGTATAATTTGTTTGGTGCTACTTATAATGATGTGGGTGTTAACGGTGCCGTCAAATTTATTTTGCATGACCGGATTCGTCTCAACGGTTACGGACAATATTCTGTAAATGGAGACCGTAACGGAGTGGCCGGGCCATTAATGAATATGTATCCGCAAACTTATTATGGAGGCACTATAGAAGTGAAAATAACCAAAAACTTCGGAATAGAAGGCGGAGTAATACGCGAACTGAATCCATTTAACGGAAAATGGGTGAACAGGCCTTACTTTGCGCCTGTGTTCTACACAAAATAAGGCTGAGTCTATTTATGGATTACCCTGATAATGAAATATAAAAAGCATCTTAAAATAGGGCTTGGTATATTAATCGCAATATTTATATTACTAAATGTTGCCATTATTGCTCAGGCATATAGTTTATCCCATTTCGACGAGAATGCCAGACCGTTAACACTCGACTATAAACCGACGTTTTTGGAGTCGGTTAAGATCGCAATAACCGGATTAGACTTACCCAGGCCCCGCACCAAAGCATTTCCTTCACAACCATATGATTCGCTCCGTATCCCGGCCGGTGAGGGTCAGCAACTGGATGCATGGTTGCTACACACAGATACACTGAGGCGAGGACTGGTGATCGCATTTCATGGATATATAGATGAGAAATCATCGATGCTGGATAGGGCAGAGGTATTCCTGGATATGGGGTATGATGTTATGCTTGTGAATTTTATGGGAGCAGGAGATTCTTATGGAAACCGGACAACACTAGGTTATCTGGAAGCTGAGAATGTAAAATATGCACATAACTATGCCGTGAGCCAGTTGCAGGAAGATAATATTATACTGATAGGTTTTTCGATGGGAGCGGTAGCTATAATGAAAGCCCAGGCCGATTATAACCTGTTGGTAAAAGCCATTGTAATAGAAGCGCCTTATGCCACATTTCAAGAGACAGTAAATGCCCGGCTGGATAAACTGCGTATGCCGCATTTCCCTGTGAGCGGAATGTTTACTTTCTGGTTTGGCAAGATTAACGGTTTCGATGCATCTAAGGCCAATCCTCAGGATTATGCGGGTCAGATTCATGTCCCGGCATTGCTTATGTGCGGAGGAAAAGATCCAAACATTCCAGAAGAAGAAACCGAAAGGATATTTGGCAGGCTTGCTTCCAAGCCTAAAGAGTTGAAGATATTTCCAGATTCACCTCATGAGAGTTATCTGTTGAAGTATGAAAGCGAATGGCATAATGTTGTTTCTGCTTTTGTAGGTAATCTGGAGGGAATGGATGTGTATAGTGAGTGAGGGTGATTTATAATTAAACTACACATGTATGAGAAGACTACAGATAATACTTTTGCTATCCTTCCTGAATATATGCATTTATGCGCAGGAAGCCGATTTTTACAAGCGTTTGTCGGTAGCAGCCATAGAGCTGACGAAAGATAAAGTCATTTACGATCCCCGTTATTATTCTATTCCATATCCTAATGGAGATGTGCCATCCGATAAAGGTGTGTGTACCGATGTGATTGTAAGGGCATACCGGAAACTGGGTATAGATTTGCAGCAAAAAATACATGTGGATATGAAAGCTAACTTCAGCAAATATCCTAAAAAATGGGGACTGAAGGGTACGGATAAGAATATTGACCACCGCCGGGTTCCTAATCAGGCTATGTACTTTTCACGTTTTGGAACTGTACTAAAGGTGTCGGACAAAGGAAGTGATTATTCGCCGGGAGATATAGTTACATGGGACTTGGGAGGAGGAATCACGCATATTGGAATCGTTACCGACCGCATGTCTTCGGATGGTAAGCGCCCCCTGATTGTTCACAATATAGGGAGAGGACAGGTACTGGAAGATTGTCTCTTTAGTTTTAAAATAACAGGGCACTACCGATATAAATAAGCGGCTTATTTGCGTCTGGAGAGAGGTCTTAGTTTTTTTATCGCTTTTCTTACTGTCTCATGTGTGTCGAACTTATCATGTGGATCGAGGGCAAGGATTTTTCCGTAGTCATCCAATGCTTCACCGTATTCCTTTTGAGCTTCGAAGATCGATGCCCGTTTTTTGTAGGCATTTATATTTGTAGAGTCTAAGGCGATGGCCTTGTTGCAGTCGATCAGAGCCTTATCATATTCTTTCTGTATAATATATGCTCCGGCTCTGTTGCTGTATGCTTTTATATTGGTAGAGTCTATACTCAATACCTTACCATAATCTGAGATAGCTTTGTCATACGCTTCTTTAGCCAGATAAGTATTTCCGCGGTTGGTATATACATCGATAATATAGGATGGGTTCAGTTTAATGGCTCTGTTGTAATCTTCCAGCGCCTTGTCATAATTGCCAGACTCTTCGTAGATAATACCGCGGTTGTAGTAGGCGTCTGAATAATCAGAGTTTAGTTTTAACGCTTTGTTATAGTCAAGTATGGCTAAACTGTCTTCGTCCAGTATCTGGTATATACAACCCCTGTTATAAAATCCTTTTGGGGATGTGGAATCTATTCCTATTATAATATTGGTGTATTTGATTGCTTTTTTATAGTTCTCCAGACTAAGATATTCATTGCTGATAAAGGTATTTCCTTCTACGAGTAATATATTTTTTTTCCGGGGGGTAATCAGGTCTTCGTCAGCCTCTATGTTCTCAATGATTTTCTCAAAGGCTTTTATACGTTCTTTGTGATTATCCAAACTGTCCATAATCCGGTTCATCCGGTATCTGAATTCAGCTATATGTTTGTCTTGCTTGATTTCCTTATCGAAAAGCCCACATGACGATACACATGCCGAAAACATAAGGATCGTGATAGCCAAACGTGATTTTAAGAATATTTGTAATGTTGCGTTTATTATCTTTATCATATCTCATACATGAAATTAATGAGCCCGTCTTACCCGATATATTGCGGAACAAAGATATTAAAAAAAATGTATAATGTGATAATAATAGTATTATCGTATCCATAATGTTATTTCAGAAACTTTATCTATACTATAAAATCTGTTAGCTGTTGGCTGCTGGTTTATCGCTCTTTGAAAAATTGATTATATGGATTTTATTTATTGTATAAGGATGTATAAAAAGTGAAAGCATCTATCCTCTCGGATAAATGCTTCCTGATTAGTAGTGTTATTTTTATCTAAAATAAAAAGTAATATGTGTATTGTGCTCTTTATATATTTAACGCAAAAAAAGACTGATGTGTTACATCAGATATATTATTTGTGATTTTTTAATAAAAGTCTTATTGTTACTTAATAGTATAAGTATTTACCATACGGAAAGGATAGAGGTCTGTTTGTCGCCTTTTCTTTTAATCTTGTGATCATCCGGAATATTCCAGGGTATTAATGTGAAAACAATCCACGTTCAAAGATATCCATGGTGTTGGCTTTCAGTATCTTATTTTTGTCTATCTTCAATTCCCGGGCTACTTCATCTTTTATGTCAGATACTATATAAATGATAGAGTCTTTGTAGGAAAGAGTTTTTACTCCTTGCAGATCATCCATTTTAAAATAGTTCTTGTCTATTGTTTTATATATGCCTTTTAGAGGTTCGGCATAATTTTTATAGTAATAATAGGTTTTATCATTTTTAAACTCATAACTCACCTTATAAGTCTTGTTTCTGTCATTGATGTAATCTTCTATTGTTTTCTTTAGAGAAGGCTCAGTGACATATACTTCGGCTTTTGTTTCTGCATATACCCAATGCCCTTCTATACTTTTGGCATAGGCATTGTCTTCTCTGTCGCACGACGATAGCAGAAACCCCAGAGTCAATATTGATATTAAAATGTACGCTCTATATTTACCTTTCATAACCCAATAATTAAGGTTATTTCACAAAATTATATATTATAAACGAGAAAACTCGAATTTTGTTGTGTTTTTTTAATGAAAATCGGACAAAAATTTCGATTTTTTGCCCGATTTAACAGATGGAACTAAATTCTATTTATTATCGAAATGAAATAACGTTTCAACTGAGGATTTTGTTGAGTAGTTCAATCAAAATCAAAATCATAATGATAACCAAAGCAATCATAGCGGTTGAATCTTATAGAATTGATATGATAGGACTCTTTAAGGGGTGTTTCCATGATCACTTTCTTGTTGCTCGGAGCAGTAACAATAACCTCAAATGATTCCAGGTTCCACTTGTCTGTATTGCTGTACCATTTTGGGTTGATAGTAATCAGTGAGTCGGTTATATTATAATCCAGCTGTAATGCTTCAGCTTTCCTTTTTGCTGTAATATTATTGTCGGCATAATCTTTCTTAAGTATTTCCACTTTGTAATCTGTCAAAGATGTATCTTGTTTGACTTTTATATATGGTAGGATGCAAACCTGTCTGTCCTTCATTTTTTCCCCTTTGTAAAACATGATCGGATTTTGAGGTTGAGGATTTGCAGTCAGATATTCATCCCCAAGCTTTATAATCAGGGTGTCTGATTTTGTGTTTACAGGTAAATGGTCTACAGCTTCAGCCTGTTCTTTATGTGAATGAGCAAACTTGATACTCTTATTGCTGATATATACTACTGCCCCTATCCAGATCACCAATCCGATGATGAAGCTGACCAGCGTCTGTGATGTGAATGATGAGCGACGTAATATTTTAATCAGTAAGCTGAGCAAAGCTCCTATAGGAATTAACGTTGCCAGTACAACAGCTATTTTCAGATTGATGGAGTTGTATCCAAGCAACACCAGATAATTATTCAGCCCAAATAATTCTGTATCCATATATAACCATACTAATGTGATAATCATACTCAGCATGGTGAAAAAGATAATAATGGCAAAGACCCCGACAATGATATTTATTATTATATTGAGTATGGTTCCTATGGCACTGCCCTTATATTTTCGTGGAGCAGGCTGCGAGCGGTCTTCTATATTTTCAATGGAGGGATCGGCTCCGGTCATGGATAATTTTTGATTGAATGTCCTTGCCACCGGCATGACTATCCACAGCACAATATATGCCAGTACGATTGTTCCCACTACTTTGAATGAAAGAAAACTAAAGAGGAATATAATAGCTGCCAAAGAGATGCGGACTGCCGTAGGGTCGATTTTGAAATAATGACCGAAGCCGCTGCACACACCACCTATGAGTTTGTTGTTTTCGTCTCTGTACAGTTTCTTTTTAAAGAAATTAGAAGGATCATCTCTGTTTTCACTATCATGGTAGGATTCGTTTTTAGGCATGCCTTCTTCCGTTTCTCCGGATACGGTTTCATCGAAATCCTTCGGATTACCCATTATTTTTGTGATTTCCTGAGCATCGGTTATCGACACCACGCCATCGTTTCCATTGATTCTCATTTGCAGTAACTCGCTGAGGCGCGACTCTATATCTGCAATGATCTCATCAGCTTCCGGATTTTCGCTGAAATGCCTTCTTAAAGATTTCAGATAGCTATCGAGAACATGGAAAGCATCTTCTTCAAGATTGAATGCCAATCCGCCTATGCTCACTCTTACAGTTGGTTTCATCGTATTTCGGTTTTATTTGTTTCTGATATTGTCTATAACCCTGACCAGATCTGTCCATACGGTATCGAGTTCATCTAACACGGCACGGCCTTTATCTGTGATTGTATAATATTTCCGCGGAGGTCCCTGTGTAGATTCTTCCCAGCGATAGCTCAGCAATCCCTGATTTTTCTGGCGGGTAAGGAGAGGGTAAAGTGTTCCTTCCACGACGATCATTTCTGATTCTTTCAGTTCATTGATAATGGCCGATACATAAGCGTCGCCTTTCGACAGTATGCTGAGAATACAGTATTCCAGTATTCCTTTGCGCATCTGGGCTTTTATGTTGTCTACATTTATTGTTTCCATATTGTATATTATTTGCGTTGTGATGTAAATTTTCTGATATTATCTGCTGTGGGGGCATACCCTCTTAGTTCCAGTTTCTGGGCTATGGTTTCGGCCCTCGGCGATACGATCCACAGGATGAAGTAAGCAAGGATGGCACTGCCATAGGCAAACGCCAGTGCAACGAATATTAGCCTGATGATGGTGACATCTACTCCTGTGTATGTTGCGATTCCGCTACATACGCCTGCCAGCATTTTGTCGTCCATGTCGCGATAAAACTTTTTGTTCCCCTTGGAGTATTCTTCTCCCGGATCATAGCTGCTTTGCGATGAAGCCTGGTTCTCATTTTGGTTTTTGGGTTCCACTTCGCCCAGGTGGTCAATGACAACTTGTACAAGTCTCATGTCTACCACCTGATTCGAAAATTTCATTTCTTTCTGAAATATTTCGGCAACACGCGCTTCCACGTCTTCCATTACTTCACGCGCTTCTTTTTTGTCGGAAATAGTTTCCTCAAAACGTCTCAGGTATTCCTTTAGTCTGTAATAGGCATCGTCTTCCATTGTGAAGTTGATCCCTCCTATGCTAACTTCTATAACTTTTTTCATAACCTACTATTGTTTTATGCCACTTATTATATTATACATTGTTGTTTGTATTGCAAATATATAAATAAATATTAGTACTATGTAATGCATAATACTGTATAAATTTAATAGTTAATAATTATTGTGTTGATTATATGTGAATTGCGTATTTTTTAATTTTAAATATTAACTTTATTTAACTTTGTTGGGTAGAAAATACTCTTGTTTATTCCCATCTTTCGCAAGAATGGACAAACGATAATAAGAACATATTTTATACTTTTGGTTGAAGAATGATTGTCCAAATATGGAATTGAATAAATTAGCTTATAAAATCAAACGCTGTGATTATTTGGAATCTTTTGTATAGGTTTACTGATCAATAAGCGTGGAATAAAGAAAGTCTGTCTGATATGAAAAACGACATATGCCAAAGCTGTGGTATGCCTATGGCTTCAGTTGAATATTTTGGTACCAATGGAGATGAAAGTCTGAATGAAGATTTTTGTTGTTTTTGCTTCCGGAATGGAAAATATACCGATAATTTCAGTTTTGATGAATTTGTCGAAGATTCTCTGCAATATCATGATGAGACCGAAAAGTTGGATGGACGTACTCTTTCTCTGAATGAGGTAAGCTTAAAAACAACAGTCAAACTGCCCGGTTTAAAGCGCTGGCAATCTCATCAGTTTACACATCTGGAATATTACAAATCGGTAAATAGGGCAGTAGACTATATAAATGATAATCTCTCGGCGGTCATTAATCTTTCTGATTTGGCTAGCATAGCCGGGCTTTCGAGTTTTCATTTTCACCGGATTTTCAGGGCTGTAATGAATGAAAGCCCCGGCGATTATGTACAGCGTTTACGATTAGAGAAAACGGCTTTTAAGTTACATACTACGCGATTTTCACTGGCTGATATTGCAGAACAAACAGGCTATCAAAGTCCTCAGGCATTATCAAAAGCATTTAAAAAGAGATATGGCATTACGCCATCGGCATATCGTATGCAGTCCGACGATCTTACTGTGCCGATGAGTAGCCCTGTGGAGAACCTTTTTTTAGAACCTGAAATAAGGAAAATAGCGTCGAAAGAAGTGTTTTACCTGCGTGTGGCAAATCCTTACAAGCAGTCAGACGCATTTCTCAAGGCATGGGATAAGCTGATCAGTATTGTAGGTGTGAGTGGAATCCCCGATAATAACCATGAATATCTATCATTAAGCCGGGATATTTCGACAATAACAAGTCCTGAGAATTGCAGGATATACACATGTATAAATACTGAGCGCGCGCTTAGGCCTGGCGGGCGTCTGGGACGGCAAACAATAGAAGGAGGCTTATATGCGGTTTTTACTTATCGGGGAACGTATAAGGATATGGATAAGGTGTATTGTAACATTTACCGGTACTGGATACCAAAGAGTGAATATGAATTACGGGACAATATGTCTTTCTCCAAATTCCTGAATAGCCCTGTGCTGGTTGCTGAAAGTGAATTACTGACAGAAATATATATTCCTGTCAGTAAAATTTGAGGGAAACCTCAGTATTTAGAAGGTACGTATCCGGTTAGCTTCTCCAACTTCTTTACATAAATATGTAAGAAACAGAGCGGGATTATTCCGAATATACAAAATGAGCTGTCTATCATTCTCCACCAGAAAGGAATGCCGCGCACCGCACCGCATATAAGAGCCAGAGGCACTACACCCAAACAGGCAATCATCCCAAAATATACTATCCATATATTTCGTACAGGTTTCCTGTACAGGCCGATGAATGCTACTGCGATCACCAGATGTGAAAATGCCAGCCAGTCTGTTCCGTAAGCAAGGAAAGGGTAGTCTCGATTAGTATTTATTAAACCGTTGGCAACGGTGGCTATCCAGTAATTGAATCCTTCGTAACTATCGGGAGAAGCATCAAGTGATATGCCCATAATCTGGCAAATAATCCGGATCTCGGTTTCGACAGGAAAGGCTGTAACGCCCCAGAAGAAAAGAGCGAAGATATAGAAGATCGTCAATGCTCTGACTTTAAATAGTAGTTGCTTTTCAAGTGTTTGTGTTTCCATAATGATGTTATTTTTTAGTGTTCTTTTTAGTACTTTTCTTTACATCTTTCTTGGGTTCGGGTTCCTTATCAAAATCAACCGGGTTTACTTTTCCCATCAAGTCCAGTATCTTTCCCTGACGCTTTATTATATAAGGTGAAGGCTTTGCCGAATTGAACCGTATGGGGTTGGGTAATGTGGCAGCTATCAAAGCAGATTCGTCGGCAGTCAGCTTTTTCGCTGTTTTTTTGAAATGGGCTTGTGCGACGGCTTCCGCTCCATAAATATTTTTACCCATTTCTATAGAATTGAGGTATACCTCCATAATACGCTCTTTACCCCAGATGGTTTCTATGAGGAATGTGTAATAGACTTCCAGTCCTTTGCGGATATAGGAACGGCCGGACCAAAGGAAAACATTTTTTGCCGTTTGCTGGCTGATCGTACTTGCTCCCCGTTGGCGCTTGCCCTTTTCGGCTTCGTTCATCGCTTTTTCTATCTGGTCGAAATCGAATCCAGAATGATCTAAGAATAAATTATCTTCGGATGCTACCACAGCCAATGGCAGGTACTTGGATATTTCATCGAGCGGAACCCATGTGTGTTTGCAAACAACCTCCTCTCCCGATAAGAGTTGTGTCGTATTGTTCCATACCATGAGCGGAGTGTAGTACACAGGGACAAATTTGAAAACGATAACTTGTAATATGCTAAATACAAACAGAAATATTACGATTCTCTTTATCCATTTAAAAATCTTTTTCAGCATATTTCTTTATATAAAAAGGGTCATTATATATTTTACTTTGAAATACAAAGTTAATGACAATTATTTGACATATGCAAAAATATATGGTGTAAAATTCAGGGTAAATATTCCGGTATACAGCCGGCATCTTTATAAGTCAAAAAGCCCCTTGGATTTCTGTATCCAAAGGGCTTTTCTCTCGATTGATTAAATTAAGTTATACAACTCCCTGCGCAATCATTGCACGGGCTACTTTCATAAATCCCGCAACATTAGCACCTTTCACGTAGTTGATATATCCTCCATCCTCTTTTCCGTATTTCAGGCTTTGAGCATGTATATTTTTCATTATCTGATGTAGTTTCTGGTCTACTTCCTCTTCTGTCCATTGCAGATGCATAGCATTCTGGCTCATTTCCAGTCCCGATGTGGCAACACCTCCGGCGTTCACAGCCTTGCCCGGAGCAAAGAGTGTTTTCTTCTCGATGAAGAAATCCACGGCTTCGGCCGTACATCCCATATTAGATACTTCAGCTATACAGGTAGCGCCGTTGGCAACCAGTGTTTCCGCATCTTTCAGGTTCAGTTCATTCTGTATGGCGCATGGCAGTGCGATGTCTACTTTCTGTTCCCATGGCTTTTTGCCTGCAAAGAATTTAGAGTTAGGATACTTATCTGCATATGGAGCTACGATGTCGTCACCGCTGTTGCGAAGTTCGAGCATGTATTCTATCTTTTCGCCGCTAACGCCATCCGGGTCATAAATATAACCGTCAGGTCCCGAAATGGTAATAACTTTAGCTCCGAGTTCTGTCGCTTTGGTGACTGCGCCCCATGCTACATTGCCGAATCCCGAAACTGCTACGGTTTTTCCTTTCAGGTCTATATTTTTGGCTTTCAGCATTTCGTTCACAAAGTACAAAGCACCGAAACCTGTAGCTTCCGGACGGACCAGCGAACCTCCGTATTCGAGGCCTTTGCCTGTGAAAGTCCCGGTATTTTCTCTTGCCAGTTTTTTGTACATGCCATACAAATAACCGATTTCGCGTGTGCCTACGCCGATGTCTCCGGCAGGAACGTCTGTGTCGGGGCCAATAATGCGCCAAAGTTCAAGCATGAAAGCCTGGCAGAAACGCATAATCTCGGCATTCGACTTGCCTCTCGGGCTGAAATCGGAACCTCCTTTACCGCCACCCATAGGTAGTGTAGTCAATGCATTCTTGAAAGTTTGTTCAAATCCTAAGAATTTGAGTGAGGATAGATTGACTGATGCATGGAACCGCAAGCCTCCCTTGTAAGGGCCGATAGCGTTATTGAATTGTACGCGGTATCCCAGGTTTACCTGAATATCGCCTTTGTCGTCTACCCATGCTACACGGAATGTGAAAATCCTGTCGGGTTCCACCAGACGTTCGATAATACGGTTTTTTTCAAACTCGGGATGCTGGTTATATACATCTTCAATTGATACAAGCACTTCTTTTACAGCTTGCAGAAATTCATGCTCGCCGGGGTGTTTAGCCTCCAGCTCTGATAAAATGTTATTTATTTTCATGATTTAACGATTAAATCGGTTCTTGACTATACAAATGTAGGAATAAACAACGATTTTAAGTAATATTTTGTTTTGTTTTTCACATAGAAATACATGATTTAAAACATACAAAAATTAAGGAGAATCATAATTCCTGATTTTCTGTATTTAATTATTACATTTGTTGTTTTCAAAGCTAAAGTTATGACTAATATATACGAAATCGCGAATAAACTGAGAGCCGAGTCAAAGCACTTGCCAATCAATAGAATTGAACTGGAAGATGCGCTGAATACACTGATCCATCGAGTACTGTTTCCGATCTGCGATCAGGAGAAGTCCAGAGAGAAAAAACTGTATTATTTCTACTCTATTCTGGTAGAAAATATTTCCGCATTGTCGGACCGAAAAACGGCAGAGGCAATGGTTGACAGATTCATATCAGGGTTACCGGAACTTCAGGATAAGCTCTATGACGAAGCGGCTGTCTACTTTGAAAATGACCCGGCCGCCAAATCGATAGAGGAAGTTATTCTTACCTATCCCGGTTTTTTCGCACAGGTGGTCTATCGTATTTCACACGAATTCTATAAAATGAATACGCCTATTATTCCCCGGTTATTTTCCGAATACGCCCATTCGAAAGTGGGTATAGATATAAATCCGGGAGCGCAGATAGGACGGGCTTTTTACAT
The DNA here is from genome assembly GCF_000213555.1 of Dysgonomonas gadei ATCC BAA-286. GTDB lineage: Bacteria > Bacteroidota > Bacteroidia > Bacteroidales > Dysgonomonadaceae > Dysgonomonas > Dysgonomonas gadei. Next base: position 113,628 of record NZ_GL891980.1, on the reverse strand, counting down.
CGACCACGGGACAGGGATCGTGATAGGTGAAACTACGGTTATCGGTAATAATGTGAAAGTTTACCAGGGGGTTACTCTCGGAGCATTGTTTGTAACCAAAGGCCTTGCCAATGAAAAGAGGCATCCCACCATCGAGGATAATGTGGTTATCTATGCCGGAGCTACTATTTTGGGCGGTAAGACGGTTGTAGGCCACGATTCCACAATCGGGGGTAATGCCTGGCTGACAAAAAGCGTGGTACCCTATTCACTTGTTCAGCAGAATTCAGAGATAAGGATACACAATACGCTTAATGCGGGAGAGCATATTATCGATTTTAATATATAGTTCATTGTTAATGTCATAAAGCCTATACCACATGAAAACAACAATCAGAATATCCTGTTTATGCCTGCTATTATGCATAAACACTGTAATCGTATATTCACAAACAGATAATGCGTTACCAGCACCCCGGTTTAAATATGGTATAGCGACCTTATCAGGTAAGATAACCGGAAATGTACCCGATAGTATGAAAACCGTATCGCTGGATCTGCTTTTGAACAGGCCTTTCTTTGATTATGCAATTAATCAGATACCTGTTCAGGAAGATGGGACATTTACATTTACCACTCCGGTATTTGCTGTGGGTTCTTGTGTTATCAGATCTTCAGTATTTGAGGGGAATGTTTATATAATCCCACAGGAGGAAACCAAGCTGGAGATAAATTTTGATAAAAACGGAGCTAAACATATAAAGATTTCCAATAGCCTGAACCAGACTGCTTATGACGCTATGAATATCGGGCTTGTGTTTAGGGATATTCTCAGCAATAATCCGGCGAATGATAATTACAGTATGACAATAGAGGAATATAGCAAATATGTTATTGACTACACTAAAGATGCTATAGCTAAACTGGACAGTTATACAGAGTTATCGGCAAATGCGAAACAGATCTTATCATACGAAATGAAGGCTTTTTTGTTGCATATGTTGTATCTGGGCTATGAGGAGAATATGCAGATGAGGTATAATTATAAATACCGTGATCAACTTAAGGATGAAAGAAAAGATTTTGTACCTCAAAAACCCTCTGTTGAGTATTATTCAATTCTTAGTCATCTGGATTTTAATGATTCCCGCTATTTGTACGCCTCTTATTTGCAGATAGCAATTGGTGAATTGCTGAAAAATAAAGTTCTGAATATTCCATCTATTGAGGGGCTGACTATTGATGAATGGTTAGTTAAAGCCAAAGAGCCTTTGCATATTATAACAGGAGCAAATCCGGGATTTTTCTGTAATGTACTTATTGCAAGTATGTATGCTGCGCAGTTAGATGCAATGAAGCCCCTGTCTGAAATACAAAAGAAAGATATCGATACATACTTTACTGATAAATCGTTTGCTGAGGTATTGTTTTCGAGGAATGAAGAGATAGTCAGTATGCTCAACTCGCAGGCAGGTAGCAAGAAACTAGTGAAAAACGAAACGCCAGCCGTAGCTAAAAATGCTATGATGGATGCCATTGTGGCAAAATATAAGGGAAAAGTTGTTGTCGTAGATTTCTGGGCAACCTGGTGTGGCCCTTGCCTTGCCGCAATGAAAAGGACAGAGTCTATCAAATCAGAATATGCGGATAAAGATGTCGTGTTTGTTTATATAACCAACCCTTCTTCGGTACGTAAGACGTGGGAAGAGAAAATTCCACAAATCGGGGGAGAGCATTTCTATTTAACAGATGAAGCGTGGGACTACATTTTGGAGCAATTTGACTTCGAAGGAATTCCTACCTATCTGATCTTCGACAAGGAAGGAAAATTGAAAAGAAAGAGTGTCTCTTTTATGGGTGTAGAGAAAATGCGAGAATGGATTGAAGAATTATTTTGATTATCATCTGTTTATTGCTCTTTACATTTTATAAAAGAAATAGAAGAAAGCAGGATATAATGCAATATTTTTCTAACTTTGCATAAATATTATCTATCATCTACATGGGAACAGGAGCAAACAGGGACACATCTACTCTGATAAAAGATACTTTTAAACAGGCCATAGACAGTTTAGCAAAGGATTATAAGGGCAGTTCTCTGACCGATATCTTTATCACTGTGGATAAAGAGAGTGGAGAGGTGGCCTTTTATGACGACGAAGAAAATAAAGTGGCTGAGATCGTTATTTTCAATTGGGTAGACAAAGTCGATGAATTGCCGGATGAAAAAGTTATATCTGTTTTGCGTAAGGTGACAGAACAACTGGATGAAGAAAATATGTTCTCTTCTCTGGATCTGTTCAAACCTTTCTCTGTGAATTATGCCGATGAAAACTTTGTGGTAATGGAAGAACTTCTGCTTATCAGCGAAGATGATGTTGTTAAAATCGACAATGACCTGATGGAAAAGTTTGATCGTGAATTCGATGAATTTCTTGATAAGTTATTGAAAGAATAACGGCTTTAGACACCATTATAATACATACTTTTCATTATACAAACCTTGCAGTTTTTTATATGCTGATTTGTCACGTAAATCTTGTAAACTGACGGATCTGTGATGTTTATTTTCCCTTTCACAAAAAATATTACCCCAACTTATTGCATATCCCAAATATAACAGTTTACTTTGTGTTTCAAAGTGAAATGTTATGGATACTAATCTGGATGATTTAAAACACATTCGTTCCATGATGGAGCGGTCGAGCAAGTTCTTGTCTATAAGCGGTATGTCGGGCGTATTGGCCGGTACATTCGCTATTGTAGGAGCGGTAGTGGCATACCTTGTTCTCAAAGGACGGTTTACATTTACAGGCTCGCTCCTGTATGATTTCATCCTGATTGCATTTGCGGTGCTGGTCTCTGCTTTAACAGCAGGATTGGTTCTGTCTTACAAGAAGGCGATACGAAGCAATGCGAAGCTCTGGCAACCTGTAACCCTGCAAATAGCTAAGGACTTTTGTGTACCGATGGCTGTTGGCGGACTATTTTGCATCATTCTCATATACAAGCATGTCGCTTACCTGGTAGCACCCGGTATGCTGATATTTTATGGACTGGGGCTTATTGCTGCAGGTTCGCGTACCTACCGTGATGTGAAAATACTGGGAGCATGTGAGATTGTACTGGGACTGGTTGCAGCAGTAGTTGTAGGATATGACCTGATATTCTGGGGAATTGGATTTGGTGTTTTACATATAGTATATGGTATCCTCATTTATTATAAATATGACATGAAGTCTGTAAAAAACGGTTGATTATGAAAGATATTATATCAGGATTGAATAAGGTCTTCGACAGCCGTGTACGCTTGGGGATAATGTCGGTGCTGATGGTAAATGACAGCGTGGACTTCAATACGATGAAGGAGTTACTTGATGTTACCGACGGCAATCTGGCCAGTCATCTTAAAGCATTGGAAAAAGAAGAGGTTATAGAGGTCAGAAAACAGTTTATAGGGCGCAAGCCTAATACTTCTTATCAGGTTACCTCCTTGGGGCAAAAGCTATTTAAAGAACATATCGACGCACTTGAAAAATTAATTAATCCTTTGCCATAAAATTTTTTATTTATATACTTTGAAATTCAAAGAACTTTTATTTAAATATTAACTTGAAACTTATGAAAACAAACTTTGGAACAAACGTAAATCCTATTCTAATCAAAATTGTTGTGTCATCGGTGCTTGTGCTGTTGATGCTGATACCTGTTGAGATGATAAAGACGATGATAAAAGAACGTCAGGGCAACAAAAATGCAGAACAAACCGAAATGGGGTGGAAATGGGGTGGAAAACAGCAAGTAACCGGGCCGATATTAGTTGTTCGCTATGTAAAGGTACCTGGAAGTCAGGGAGATATTGGTGCAGCATATTTCCTGCCCGATGAATACTCTGTGGATGGTACTGTTAAGCCGGAGGAACGCACACGGGGGATACAAAAAATACTTAACTATCAGGCCGATATGAAAGTGAAAGGAACATTCTCTTTTCCTGATGTGGAGAAATTGGGAATCAAACCTTCGCAGGTTTTATGGGACGAATCTTGTTTTATATTGGGGATACCTAATCTGCAAGGGATAAAAAACAAGATTGTGTTCAATATGAACGGACATCCACTAGAAATACTACCGAGCGTTTTTCCAAACGATTTGATAAATTCCGGACTGACAATGAAAATGAATCTTAATCCCGAAAATAAAGAGATGCTCAAATATGATTTCAGTCTGACTCTGAATGGCACCGAAGGTTTATATTTCTTGCCGATAGGAAAGCAGACCAGCATACATTTAACATCTACATGGAAATCGGTAGGATACATTGGTGATTTTGTAGCTACAGAAAAAACGGATGTAAAAGACGGTATAGACGCGCGTTGGGATATATATGACTACAATCGCAATTATACTCAGATGTGGATAGGTGAAAATAAAAATCTGGAAGAATCTGCGCTAGGCATGGATTTGCAGCTTCCCATCAACCATTACGAAAAAACTTTGCGAGCGGTGAAATATGCCATAATGTTTATAGGTCTTACTTTCTTGGTGTTTTTTCTTGTAGAACTACTTAGCAAGAGACAAATCCACCCTGTACAATATTTGTTGGTGAGTTTGGCTTTGGTACTCTTTTATACACTATTGCTCGCGTTTTCGGAACATATAGGCTTTAATTGGTCCTATCTGATATCTTCAACAGCCACTATTACACTTATCACGGCTTATTCGCATTCTATATTCAGGGGGAAAAAACATACTGTTTTCATGGGTATTTTTCTTATTACTCTTTATATTTATCTGTACGTCGTATTGCAACAGGAAAATATGGCTTTACTATTCGGCGCGGTCGGATTATTTGTCGCCCTGGCTATAGTGATGTATGTTTTGCGGAAGGTGAACTGGTATAAAAATGACGAAGAGAATGATGAAACCGAAGAGATCCCTCCGGTATACACACCTGGGGATGAGGATCGTGATATGAATTAAGTTTAGTCAATCAATTACTTGAAGGATTGCAAAATGGAATCCCTGTACCGGGGTTTCATTTTGCAATTGTTATATGTTTATGCTATGTTTGTAAAGTTATTTAATACTGTCAAATATGTTTGGTATCTTCAGGTCGAAAAAGTATGAACCACTCAATTATGAACTGAGGAAATGGTTCGAAAACTCTCTTTTATGGTTGGAAGAAGAATTCCCTGAGCCTAAAGTGGAAGACAGGAAGATATTCTTACCTACCGCAGACAATATGCCCTTTATATGGAATAATGATGAGGATAGTGTGCAAAAAGCACTGAAAATGGTAGCCGGTTGTATGGCAATCCCTGAGAATGAATTGGAGCTGGATTTTTATGAAACCGGAATAACTGAAATAAATTCCGGGTATAATCCTATCTTTCTGAATAGTGAAAGTGATCAGGCGGCAGGCTTGTATTATGAAAAAGATGAAAGAGGAAAATATACGATCGCTATTGATAAGCAATTTGTTAACAGCCCGGAACATGCTATTGCAATTATTGCTCATGAATTGTCCCATGTCAAATTATTGGGAGAAAAACGGATAGAGGAGAATGATGAACATCTGACAGATTTGGCAACTGTGCTTTTCGGATTCGGTATATTTTGTGCTAATACCAGTTTCCAATATTATCAGTCTTCCTCTGGCTGGGGGTATTCGTATCAGGGATATATGAATCAGGATGAATGGGCATATTCTCTTGCTTTATTAGCATATATGAGGAATGAAGAAAAACCTGATTGGGCCAACAGCTTGAATCCTACGCTGAAAAAAGATTTCGACCGGTCTTTAAAATATATTCTTGACAATGAAGATGAAATATTTAAGTTTGACCCTGAACCTGATAAATAATTGATTCCGGAAGTTGTTCTTCTATAATCTTCCATACTTGTTTATCATAGGCAAAAGCTACAGTTGAATTGCTGGCAGCTATATGTCTATATAGGTTAAGTTTTGAGTATATACCGTCGTTCGGTTTTATTATATCTTTTTTTGAAAGAATAATGTAGGTATTTGTGCGCTTCATCCATACCCCGTGTGTTTCAGGCGAATCTGTATATTTCCATTCCACATACATTTGCATCGGGACGGGGATATTTTTATTTTGTGTTTTACTTTTCAATAATTTGATGTCTTTAACATCATGCCATGCCAGTTCCCTTTTCCGGAAAAAGCCATAAGATGTGATTCCGCTTTTATTGATTTTTATGATAGGGAAAATGACGCTTCTGATAAGAAGAATATTCAATATTATGTAACATAGAACAATAATAGAATATACGGTATCGAATTCTGAAATAGTACCCAAATAAACGAAATATATTGTGAATAGAATGCATATAAAGGTTAGTATGATAAGCCCTGTGTTTTTCGAAAATATTCTATAGATGGTGTGTTTCATATCCGGTTATTTAATAAAGGCGAATTTAAAGAAAATATCCTATGCTTAGAGTCCAATATTTGGCTTTTTAGGGCAAGCTATGAAATTTAATCTTTTTGAGAAAGTTTATCTATACTATTTTAATGTGCCGATTGGTTAATATGCCAATGTGTCAATGAACGGAAAGTAGAATAAAAAGTGACAAAAAGGAATATTGAAAAAGGTGTAACCTTTGTTACCTTTTAACAAGTAATGAGTTTTAAGTACTAAGTTGAAAGTTATATGAGATACGAGTAGACGAGGTACGAGATACAAGTTGTTGGCTGTTGACTGTAAATAGTGTTCTTTACATACGCTACGCTCCTGTGACCGATGGTTGTGTAAATCTCTGTGCCCCTTGTGGTAAAGAGTTTTTAACCACTAAGTACACGAAGGCTAAAAAGACTGTTACCTTTGTTACCTTTTAACTAAACGTAGTTAATGGATGCAAAATGCACGCAATGAAAATATTGAAAAATGTGTCAGATGTGTCAGTTTTTAACCAAATATAGTTAATTAATGTAAATATATCGATGGGTCAGGTTTTACGTCTTAATGTCTCCATGTGAGAATACTGTTAACTGCTGACTGCTAACCGTTAACTGAAAAAAGCTATCTTTGCATCCGGTTATTAAAAAAGATTGAATAAATGAATCAAGATAAAAAGTGGTATCACTCAAAAGGCTGGGCATTGATGCCGTTGGCAGTATTTTTCCTGCTGTATGTCCTCACCTTTATTTTCACAGGAGACCTTTATCAGATGCCTGTTTCGGTAGCCTTTATGACAGCATCGATGGTTGCGGTCTTATATTCGAAAGGAGGAAAGCTGGCAAACCGCATCACCCAGTTTTGCCGTGGTGCAGCCAACGAAACCATTATGCTGATGGTTGTTATCTTTATTCTGGCAGGAGCATTTGCCGGTACAGCCAAAGCAATGGGGGCGGTGGATGCTACGGTGAATATGCTTCTCTATCTTTTGCCGGAGCAATCTATATTGGCAAGTGTATTTATTGCAGCTTGTTTCATATCCATGTCTATGGGTACATCTACTGGAACTATTGCCGCTTTAGCGCCGATTGCAGTAGGAGTCTCGTCTCAGGCAGGACTCGATTTACCTATGATGTTGGGTATCGTAGTTGGCGGGGCTATGTTCGGAGACAATCTCTCCTTTATATCGGATACTACGATTGTGGCTACACGTACGCAGGGATGCCAGATGCAGGATAAATTCAAGGTGAATATCCGCATTGTATTTCCTGTTGTCATACTGGTACTCCTGCTTTATATCTATCAGGGGCTGGAGCTGACAGGCGGAGCATCTGTTTCGGCGGAGCAGGTAGAATGGGTGAAAGTGTTGCCTTATCTGGCTGTATTGATTACAGCTTTGGTAGGAGTTAATGTGATGGTCGTACTGGCTTTGGGGATTATCCTATCGGGTGTAATCGGACTTATCACAGGCGGCTTTGGTGTCTGGGACTGGACTGCGGCCATGAGTCAGGGTATTGTTGTGGATATGGGAGAGCTGATTATTGTATCGTTGATGGCAGGAGGTATGTTTGAACTGATACGCTTCAATGGTGGAGTCGACTGGCTGATAGGCAAGATGACACGCAATATACGGTCGAAGCGTTCCGCTGAATTTTCTATTGCCGGACTTATTTCGTTAACCAATCTTTGCACGGCGAATAATACCATCGCCCTGATTATAAGCGGGCCGATAGCAAAAAATATCAGCGATAAATTCGATTTGGACAATCGGAAGATCGCCAGCCTGCTGGATACTTTCTCTTGTTTTGTCCAGGGTTTGATACCTTACGGGGCGCAATTGCTTATAGCTGCGGGATTGGCTAATGTAAGTCCTATGCAGATTGTGCCTTATTTGTATTATCCTTTGCTGATAGGGCTTGCTGCAATAGCATCGATCATATTCCGCTATCCGAGGAAATATACCGGGTAATGCTGAATGGTCTGAATATCCTTATACAAGGGTAACTTCTATATCGCGTTCGCGGAGCATATCTATGATATGAGCAGGCGCGTTGGTATCTGTAATAATATGGTGTATCTTGTTCAGATCGCATATTTTGCAGAAGCCTCGTTTGCCGAATTTTGAAGAGTCGGTCAGTATAATAATCTTTTGCGCTGCGTCTATCATTTGCTGGTTTATGCGGGCTTCGCTCATGTCGCTGGTAGTCAGTCCGTAATCGAGGTCAATGCCGTCCACGCCAAGGAATAGCTTGTTGCAAGACAGGCTTTCCAGTATATTTTCGGCATAGTGGCCAATGACCGAAACAGAGTTCTTTCTCATATTACCGCCCAGTTGCACTATCTCGATATTCGGGTTGTAGCAAAGGGTAAGAGATACTTTTACCGAAGATGTGATAACGGTTATATTATGATCCACGTTAATCTCATTTGCGAAAGTGAGCAGGGTAGTGCCGGAAGCTATGATTATTTTATCGTTAGGTTCAAGCAGGCTATTGGCGGCTTTGGCTATCCTGGTCTTTTCCTCCATCTGCATCTTCTCTTTCACATCTATATGTTTATCCGTGATGATAGAACTCAGGCTGCTGGCACTACCATGATTACGATAAAGCATTTTTTTGCTTTCGAGATATTTTAAATCTTTACGAATCGTAACTTCCGAAACTTCTAACTTCTCACTGAGTTCCTGGACCTTTACATATCCGTCCTGCTTTAACTGTTCCAGTATGAATTTGTGTCGTTTAGCTATATTTCCCATATCTCAAATTGAAAATTACAATTACTAACTACAAAGATATAAAAATATTTAAGAAGTGGAGGGTTTAAAAACTTGAAAGATTTCGGTTTCGTTTTATATTTCATTCGATAAAGTTGAGGCGTATAATGTGCGAAAAGTATTGTTTTATTTGAAGTTTTAGATTATATTTGGTTTCGAAATATTGTGTTTAGTTTTGAATTAGGTGTAAAATATTAATATTTGATATAAAAAAGTTTCGAATTTATTTGTTTATTTAAAATACATATTTATCTTTGTGTATATTAAAGCCAAAAGTTATGAATCGAAATAATCATATAGAACAAATAGCAGACAAATCCATAATATGGGATTTTGTTGTTGTCGGTGGCGGTGCTACCGGGCTTGGTGCGGCAATCGACGCTGCTTCCCGTGGGTTCAAGGTCGCCTTGGTAGAGCAGGCTGACTTTACAAAAGCAACATCCAGCCGCAGTACAAAACTGGTACACGGAGGTGTGCGCTATCTGGCGCAAGGCGATGTGAGTCTGGTTATAGAAGCTTTGCGCGAAAGGGGATTGATGAAGAAGAACGCCCCGCATCTGGTGAAAGATCAACGGTTTATTATAGGAAATTATAAGTGGTGGGAAAAGCCATTTTACACAATCGGGCTAACTATTTATGATATACTGGCCGGAAAGCGCGGATTGGGTCGTTCCTTGCCGATGAGTAAGAAATCTGTGGTTAAGGAAATACCTCAAATAGCAACTAACGGGCTAAGAGGCGGGGTCGTGTATCATGATGGCCAGTTCGATGATTCCCGTATGGGGATTAACCTTCTGCAAACTGCCGCAGAGCAGGGAGCTACTGTTGTAAATTATGTAAAAGTTTCGAATTTGATTAAAAACGAAACCGGAAAGATTGCGGGAGTGAAAGTATATGACGAATTAGGAAAACAAGAATATACCCTTCAGGCGAAAGTAGTAATAAACGCGACCGGAATATTCGTCGATGACCTGATGAAGATGGATGCTCCGGAAAAAGATAATATTGTACGTCCCAGCCAGGGAGTACATCTTGTAGTAGATAAATCTTTTTTGGGAGGTGATACCGCAATTATGATACCGAAGACCAGCGATGGGCGGGTGATGTTTGGCGTGCCTTGGCATGGAAAAGTAGTTCTGGGTACTACCGACACCCCCTTGAAAGAGTTCGTGCTTGAGCCGCAGGCGTTGGAGGAAGAGATCGAATTTATACTTAAAACGGCAGGTCAATATCTGGCAAAACAACCGAAACGTGAAGACGTACTTTCGGTATTTGCGGGATTAAGGCCACTGGCTGCACCCAAAAAAGGAACCGATGGGCAGAAAACAAAAGAAATATCACGCAGTCATAAAATAGTTATATCAGATAGCGGGCTTATTACCATCACAGGCGGGAAGTGGACAACATACCGCGATATGGCCGAAGATGTTGTAAACAGAGCCTTGCCAATCGGAAGCCTGCCCCGGAAAGAGTGTGTGACAAGGGATTTGAAAATACACGGATACAAAGAAAATGTTGACAGGTCGGATTTCAGTTATGTATATGGCAGCGATTACGAAAAAATACAGAAGCTGCAGCAAGAGAGACCCGAACTGGCAAGAAAGCTTCATCCGCGTTTCGATTATACGGGGGCTGAAGTTGTATGGGCAGTCAGGGAGGAAATGGCTATAACAGTCGAAGATGTTTTATCCCGAAGGTTACGGGCCACATTTCTGGATGCACGCGCAGCCATCGATATTGCTCCGGAGGTAGCATCTATAATGGCAAAAGAAACAGGAAAGGATATGGAATGGGAGAAAGCACAGGTGCAGGAGTTCACAGAACTGGCCCAACATTATCTGCTCGTTCCGTATAATCCCGATAAGTAAGTGAAAAAAGTATTTAATGTAATATTTTTAGTCATAACTAACTATTACTGTTGCAGATATAAAAGCAATAAATAGGTCTGAGACCTTAAAAAAGACACATTTTTTTAACCTAATCAATATCAACCACATGGAAAAGTATATCTTATCATTCGATGCAGGAACTACAAGTTCAAGAGCTATAGTCTTTGACCATAAGGGAGAAATATGCTCTGTTGCACAAAAGGAATTTCCGCAGATATTTCCACAAAGCGGATGGGTAGAACACAACCCGCATGAAATCTGGGCTTCGCAGGCTGCCGTTGCTGCCGAAGCAATTACGAAAATCGGTATTAACGGTACTAATATTGCCGCGATAGGAATCACCAATCAGCGTGAAACAACCATTGTCTGGGACAGGGAAACGGGCGATCCGGTCTATAATGCGATTGTGTGGCAGGACAGAAGGACATCCGAATATTGCGATAAGCTGAAAAACGAAGGACTCCTACCTTATATTAAAGACAAGACCGGATTGATCGTAGATGCGTATTTCAGCGCAACAAAAGTAAAATGGATACTGGATAATGTGGAAGGAGCCAGGGCAAAAGCCGAGAAAGGGCAGCTTGTATTCGGCACTGTAGATACATGGATTGTCTGGCAACTGACCAGAGGAGAAGTGCATGCTACCGATGTATCCAATGCTTCACGCACTATGTTATACAATATTCATACATTGGAATGGGATGATGATTTGCTCAAACTGTTTAATATCCCAAAAAGCATGATGCCGAAAGTATGCGCATCGAGTGAAGTTTATGGACATACCAAGACTACGATCTTCGCGTCTAAAGTACCGATTGCAGGCATTGCGGGAGACCAGCAGGCTGCATTGTTCGGGCAGATGTGCGTGGATACCGGTATGGTAAAGAACACATACGGCACAGGCTGTTTTATCCTGATGAATACCGGGGAAAAACCTGTTGTGTCGAAAAATAACCTGGTAACTACTATCGGATGGCAAATCGGCGGAAAAACGACTTACGCGCTTGAAGGGAGCATATTTGTGGGAGGTGCTATCGTTCAGTGGTTGCGTGACGGTCTAAAAGTTATTAATTCCTCTTCCGAAATAGAGCAACTGGCGATGCAGGTGCCTGATAATGGTGATGTATATTTTGTCCCTGCTCTGACCGGGCTGGGTGCTCCATACTGGGATCAGTATGCACGCGGAACGATTGTCGGAATATCGCGGGGTACTACTGCTGCTCATATTGCGCGTGCAGCACTCGAAGGTATTGCTTACCAGACTATGGACGTTATCAATGCTATGATTCTGGATGCAGGTGTGGGATTGAAAGAGCTGAGAGTGGACGGAGGTGCTGCAAAGAATGATCTGCTGATGCAGTTTCAAGCCAATGTATTAGGCCAAACAGTAATTCGTCCGCAAACGACGGAAACAACAGCCTTAGGAGCAGCCTATCTGGCCGGATTGGCTGTCGGCTTCTGGGAAAATATCGAAGAAGTGAAGAAGCAATGGCATGTAGATTCCCGTTTCGAAGCCGATCCGAAAGTAGATATGCATCTGGCAAAGAGAAAATGGTCTGAAGCGATATACCGCGCACAATCGTGGGTGAAGTAAATAATTGATGCGCAAAAAATGAATGATTTATGCAGTATTGTTTAGTCGTAACTGATTATTGTTATTGCAGATATAAAAGTAATAAATAGGTCTGAGACCTTATCTTGAAAACACAACACTAATTAGTCGTTATTTTAAATTGAGTCATGATGAAGGATTCGTCCCGGGTTCTTCGTCCGGCTCGGGGAGCTGGCAAGCTAAAATAATACAGAACTAAATTAACCTTTTAATAATTAAGACCATGGGACAAGATATTTTATTCGAATTCATTGGCACAGCCATACTTATACTTTTTGGTGCAGGCGTATGTGCAAACGTCTCTTTAAAGAAAACATTGGGTAATAGCGCCGGATGGGTAGTTATCGCCTTCGGTTGGGGATTCGCCGTATTTGTGGGTGCCTTCATTTCAGCTCCGTTTTCGGGTGCTCACCTCAATCCTGCCGTAACAATAGGTCTGGCTATTGCAGGCAGCTTCAAAGGCAGTATTATCGGCTATATTATAGCCCAGATGTTAGGCGCTATACTTGGCGCATGTATCGTCTATCTTATGTACAAACCACACTTCGATGAGGAAGAAAATCCGAATGCAAAGCTGGGGGTATTCTGTACGGGGCCGGCTATAAAAAACTGGTTCTCTAATTTCTTTAGTGAAGTTGTCGGTACATTCGTTCTTGTGTTTGGTATCCTTTATGCTGCCGGTGCGGAAATAGCAGGACCATTGCCTGTTGCCATCCTTATTGTAGCCATCGGTATGTCGCTGGGTGGAACAACGGGTTATGCAATCAATCCCGCCCGTGATCTTGGCCCCCGGATTGCCCATTTTATATTACCGATAAAAGGTAAAAGGGACAGTAACTGGGGATATGCGTGGCTGCCAGTTGTGGCGCCGATATGTGGCGGATCGCTTGCCGCCTTATTGTATATTGCTCTCGCCGCTTAAATAATTCGAAGGGGCATTCTGAAAATATCTCATTAATCATATTATTGTAGCAATATAACTATGTCTTTTCAGGCATAGGGTGGGAGTCGTATTGCTTTATTCTCGGGTTATGCCCCATTTTATAACCTTTCAAATAGTTAATTATGAAATACTTTAAACTAACAATTCTCGCATTATTCCTTTGCTTATTGCCGTCATTATCTTTGCTTGCTCAGGATGAAGAGAAGTATACCCCGGTAGATTTTTCCCTGCAGTTGAAAAATATGCATCTTTGGAGAGGATTGCAGGTGACCAATACCGCTTTAGGAGCTGTTGATTTACATCTTAAGGATAAGAGCAACAGTTTTGCTGTAGGACTGTGGGGTGGTGCCGGCTTTACAGGTGATTATAAAGAATTCGACTATTACATGTCTTATTCCAAGAGTGGGTTTACTGTTGCGTTGTGGGATATCTATAACTTCTCGAAAGATGCGACATATAACAACAGGCAGGTGTTTAATTACAGTGCGCGGGATACGGGGCATTTTATCGATATCTCGGTAGCATACCGTTTTCAGGGAAGTTTCCCTCTTAATATTAGCTGGGCAACAGTTGTTTTCGGGCGCGACAGAGGGGCTCTGAACGAGAAGAACCTTTATTCAACATATGTATCTATGGATTATCCTGTTCTCAGGGGAGGTATAGTAGATGTGGATCTGGGTGTTGCCGGGGCATTTGCACTGAATCCGGAGGACGGTACCGATGCGCATTTTTATGCAAAAGATGCGGGGATTGTAAATATTAATGTTACAGCATCGAAGAAGTTAAAGTTTGGAAACTACACGCTGCCCGTGTCGGTGATGGGTATGTTTAATCCTGCTAATAATGAAGCGAATCTGCAGATTGCATTAGATATATTTTAGCCACTCCTTTTTAATTAAACGTAAGTTTGTGTGTTAAAGAAAGAAGCAGTCCGGATATCCGGACTGCTTCCCATTGTTTCATATAAGATGAAAGCTTATTTCTTTACAGAGAATTTGAATATTGTTTCGCTCTGATATTTTTCTCCCGGACGAAGCGTAGTTGTAGGCCAGTCTTTTTTGTTGGGAGTATCAGGGTATTTCTGAGTTTCGAGACATACGGCTGTACGGTGTTGGTAAACAATACCTTTTTTGCCCTTGTCGGTTCCTTGCATAAAGTTACCTGCATAGAACTGCATTCCCGGTTCGGTAGTATATACGTCTAATACGATACCAGTTTTAGGGGACTCTAATGTAGCGGCGACTTTGTTGATATCACCACCTGTATTCAATACCCAGTTGTGATCGTATCCTTTACCGTTTACCAGTTGAGTGAAAGTAGCATCGTCGATTCTTGCACCAACAGCAGTCGGTGTACGGAAATCCATTGGTGTACCTTCTACTGTAAGTATTTCACCTGTAGTCATGAACGTAGAATCAATAGGAGTGTATTGATCTGCATGCAATGTCAGCAACCAGTCTGTGTTTTTAGAAGTAGGATCGCCGTCCATGTTGAAATATGAATGGTTAGTCAGATTCACGACAGTAGGTTTATCTGTTTCAGCTTCATATTTTATCTGAAGTGCGTTGTCGTCGCCAAGAATGTAGGTTACTTTCACATTCAGGTTGCCAGGGAAGCCTTCTTCTCCGTCTTTCGACAGATAGGTTAGTTCCAATATATTGTCGGCTGCAAGTTTAGCGTCGAAAATTACGGTGTGGAATCCTTTGTCACCACCATGCAGAGTATGTCCGAAGTTATTCTTTGGTAAATCATATTTTACATCATCAATCTGAAATGTTCCGTTTCCGATACGGTTACCATAACGTCCGATGATAGCACCATAGTTAGATGGTATATTGATGTAGTCCTGAATAGAGTCGAATCCCAATACAACATCTTTTTTGTTCCCGTCTTTATCCGGAACCATAATAGAAACAATACGGCCTCCGAGATTTGTTATACAAACTTCCATTCCTGCAGGATTTGTAAGTACATACAAATCTGTTTTCTTTCCATTGACTTCCGTTTCAAAATTCTTCTTATCCAAGCCTGATTCCGTAAGCTTTCCTACAGGGGCTTTTTCATTACATCCTACAAAAAGCAGGCTAGCAGCGATTGCTGCAAAAAACATTTTCTTCATAATTAAAGTTTATTTTAATGGATTACTTTTCACACCTTCATTTGTCATTTTCACCGGCTTGATATGTCCGTTTTCATCGAAGAACATTTCGTCTATACATGTTTCTCTGTCGTCACGGTGTTTTTCAGTAAGCGGGCGACGATGATATACCATATACCATTTATCGGACTTCGGTTCGTGGATAATGGAATTGTGTCCGGCTCCTGTGGCTATATTCGGGTCTTGTTCGAGAATTGTGCCAATGCGCTCGAACGGACCGAACGGACTGTCGGAAATAGCATAAGCCACCTTATAGTCAGGTCCTCCCCATCCGCCTTCCGACCACAAGAAGTAATATTTGCCGTCTTTGATGAACATGAACGGGCCTTCTACGTATTTGTCTGGGGTCACTTCCTTAAACATTGTGCCATCTTCTAACGGAACAATAGCTGTGAAATCATCGTTCAGTTTAGCGACATTGCAATGTCTCCATCCTCCGTAATATATGTAATAGCTACCGTCTTTGTCTTTGAATACAAACTGGTCGATAGGTTGCGCCCCATTGTAGAACTTTTCTATAAGCGGTTTGCCGATATGGTCTTTGAACGGACCTTCCGGTTTGTCGGCAACAGCAACTCCTATACCTCCGTATTCGTCATCGTTCTGGATATCGTTTCCTGCAAAAAAAAGGAAGTATTTGCTATCCTTTTTTACAATGGCAGGCGCCCACATGGCACGTTTAATCCATTTCACGGAAGCGGTATCTATTATGCGTTCATGCTTTGTCCAGTTCACCAAGTCGGGTGAAGAAAAAGCATCCATAAATACCTGGTCTTCATAAAGAGCCGAGTATGTAGGATAAACCCAGTATTTATCGTCGAAGATGATACCTTCGGGGTCGGCATACCGTCCTTCAAAAATCGGATTGCCAGCCGTTTCTTTAACATTTTGTCCGGGTTGTTTATTCTGGCTGCATGCCTGAATAATAAATAAGCTTGAAATAAGTAGTAAATAGTAGTTTTTCATGAAAAAAATCACTTTTTTGTTAATGACCCATAAAAATAGGAATAATTTCAAATTAAAATGTTCTATTTTAGAATATTTTGATTTTTGTTGTTAATAAACTATCTTTGCTAGAGTGCACCAATAAAAGAAAGGTTCTCCGTCTCATAGAATATTAATTGTAATTGTAAATAACTACTGATCAATGAAGAAGTCTCTATATAACTTCGATGAGGTTTTAGATATTGTAAATACTCGAATCACTCAGATAAACTATAAGAATAAACCACAGTCACTTTTCGATCCTATAACCTATATACTTTCTCTGGGTGGCAAACGGGTTCGCCCTGCCTTGGCCCTTATGTCATATAATTTATATAAAGAGGATGTGGAGAGGGTTATCCCTATAGCGCTGGCTATAGAGGTGTTCCACAATTTTACACTTTTACATGACGACCTCATGGACAGGGCTGATATGCGTAGAGGTAAACCGACCGTTCATATTAGATGGAATGATAATACGGCCGTGCTTTCGGGTGATGCAATGCTTATTGAGGCATATAAGGAAATTGCTAAAACAGACTCGGAGCAATTACCCCGTGTATTGGATTTATTTTCTGAAACTGCAACAGAAATATGCTGTGGGCAACAATATGATATGGAGTTTGAACAACGGCTGGATGTTACAATCCCTGAATATCTGGAAATGATACGATTGAAGACAGCAGTATTGTTAGGCTGTGCCTTAAAGGAAGGAGCTATTGTGGCAGGTGCTCCGGATGCAGATGCTGATAATCTGTATGAATTCGGGATAAATGTAGGTCTGGGATTTCAGTTGAAGGATGATTTACTTGATGTATACGGCGATAGCGAAAGCTTCGGGAAGAAGATAGGCGGTGATATACTATGTAATAAGAAAACATTTCTGTTGATTACTGCATTAGCCGATCCATTGACTAGAAACGAATTGCTGACATGGATAGATAAAACGGACTTTGAGCAAAATAAAAAAATTGAGGCGGTAACTAAGATATACGATAAACTTGATCTGAAAACGAAGTCAGAAAAGCTTATCAGTGATTATTATGAGAAAGCAATGGGTTGTCTGGATAAAGTCAGTATAATTGATGAAAGAAAGACTGAATTGCTTAAACTAGCGAAAAATCTGACATCCCGGATATCCTAAATTCTAAACATTAACCCTTATTATTATGCCGTATCGTCGTTTGCCCAATACAGATAATGCACGAATAAAGGCGTTGAAAGCAGCAATAGAAAAACATAATTCCCTTTTCGGACAAGGTGTCATATCCCTTGATATCCGCAAAATGGAATTAATGCTGCGTAACTTTGAAAATGCGCAGCTTCGTTATCGAGATAGTCTTGAGACACAGGCTGCATCGAATAGGAAATTTCAGAAACTGGTGAAGAACGCCAGGCTCTATATATCGCATTTTATACAGGTTATGAATTTGTGTGTTATCCGTAACGAAATAAAAAAGGAGCAGAAGCAACTTTATAATATCGATCCGGATAATTTTACGGTACCCGATTTAACGAGTAATGATGCATTGCTGTACTGGGGAGATAGCCTTATGAAGGGAGAGCAAGCCCGGCTGGGGCAGGGGGGAGCACCTATCTACAATCCTACTATTGCGAGGGTAAACGTAGCCTTTTCGCAATTTAAGGATGCCTATTTTAATCAGAAAACATATCAGAATACGACCGCCCGCCAGTTGGATATACTTAGTGAACAAAGGAAAGATATAGATAATGTCTTGTCTACGTTATGGAACCAGATTGAGTCGGCCTTTGCAAATCTTCCCGCTAAAGAACGTTTGGAAAGATGTAAAGAATACGGAGTTGTGTATTATCTGAGAAAAGACGAAAAAGAGAAAGAAGATCGTGAAAATAATTGATACGCATTCACATATTTATTCCGAAGAATTTGATAATGATATCGAAGAAGTGATTCTGAGAGCAAAACAAGCGGGTGTGGAAACGATCCTGCTTCCGAATATTGATGTGGATTCAATAGGGCGTTTGCATAATATAGCCGGCAAATATACAGATTATTGCATTCCGATGATGGGACTGCATCCTACAAGTGTAGGTGAGGATTGGCTTTCTCAATTAGAAATTATTAAACAGCAATTTTCGAAACGTTCCTATATCGCTATTGGTGAAATAGGGCTGGATCTCTATTGGGATAAGACATATGAAAAAGAACAGAGACAGGTCTTTGAAGAGCAGCTTCGCTGGAGTATAGCGTATGATTTACCGGTAGCAATACATTCACGTGATGCTATATTGGAGTGTGTAGAATGTATTAAGAATGTAGGCCCTGAAAAGTTAAGAGGGGTATTCCATAGTTTTGGTGGAAGTGAGAACGAACTGGCTGAAATACTTGGATTAGAAAACTTTTTATTGGGAATCAACGGAGTTGTTACATTTAAAAATTCTACATTGTCAACTGTTCTGAAGCAGGTCGATTTATCTAAAATAATCATTGAGACCGATTCTCCTTATCTCGCTCCTGTACCTTATCGTGGCAAGCGAAACGAATCTTCGTATACGATAAAGGTTGTTGAAAAACTGGCTGAAATATTTGGCCTTAGTTTAAACGAAGTAGGAGAAATAACAACAGAAAATGCAATAAAGCTGTTCGGATTGAAAAAATAATTTTATCTTTGCACCCGCTACAACCAGAAAAAGGAGAGGTGCTCGAGTGGTTGAAGAGGCACGCCTGGAAAGAATAACAATCTGAATTTTATTAAAAATATATCTGACTGTATAATAGTGTTTTACAGGGTGATTTCTTTATGCCTTGAACAAGGTTTCTTAGGCTGGTAACATTTTAGAGAACATTTGGAGTTGGGTTAATAATTTTTTCTTGTATAATAGTCTTTACTTATGTAGTAATCCTCTCCTATATACTCTATTTTTATTTCTCGTGTAATTTCATCTATTATTTTAAGCCTTAGTTCTTTTTCTAATAAGATGTTTTTATACTCTCTCTCTTTAAAGACATTGCAATAATGATTAATAATTTCATCTATGTATACATAATACTCTTTTGTGTATTCTTTTAAATAGCGATTTAACCTATTTCTATATTTAGTCTGAATAAGATTTTCAAAGTATTTTATTGTTTGATTTAAGGTTCCATATAAATTGAGCTTTTCAAATATGGAAGTATCATCATATTCAATATCAGAAATAATTTTTAGTATTTCTTTTTTTAAATCTGAATTCATAAGCAGAGAATATTCAGTTAGTCTATTGATTATCTACACAAAAATAGTAAGTAATATTTAACATTTCATTAAAGATTACTTACTATTTCATTATTTCCTATCATAATGGATGGAATAGAAGTTTATATTGGTAAGCTATTCTACTCTCTCAAATATTATTTTATCATATTTAGTACCATCGTAATATATGTCTTTGTATCCAATGAGAATATTTTCTAAAGGTCTTTGTGGATTTTTTTCATAAATACCATCTGTGTCCCAAATGCCTTTTATTTCTTTGCTGATTGAAACAACCAATTTTTTACTTGTAAATTCTTCTATTTTATAAGAATCTGGAACAGATGTATTAGTTGTTTTATACAGTAACAGAAGATTATTTTTAGTATCAACTAGATACTTTTCAAATTTCATATCTTTTATATCTGAATTTTGGGTTGTCATACTTTTGTCTGCATTAAAAGCCCAGATATTTCTACCAAATGTTAAGTTATTATCCCAAGGTTCATCATCTTCTGATGGAGTATTTTCTTCTACTTTTTTTGTTCCATCAAGATAGTCATAATAGGTTGTATACTTTCTGTTTATATTTCCAGAATAATTCGTTACATTCCATATGCCCTCAATAGATTCTGGTGCAACTATACTCTCTTTTTCATCATCACTACTACACGATGCAAGTAACAGCATAATAAACAATGGCAATAATGTTCTTTTTCTCATACTTTTTCTTTTTAGTAGCCATACCTACAAAAAGAAGATGTGGCTTATCACTTAGATTGGAGTCCTAGGTATACCACTACCCACATCACACAAAATAAGGAAAACCACACCTATAAAAGATGTAGCACCTACTTTGTTACTGCTGTGATGTCTTGATGTGGTATTTTAGGACTACACTAGTAAAAAGCAAATACTTCTTTCTAAAAATATGTCTTAGTTAAACTTATATATTCATTCGCAATAATTTAATTTCTAGCATACTGCAAAAATACAAGATTTAAGCAGATATACATCAAATATTCAATTACTTTTTGAATTAAGTCCTTCCAATTCATATATAGGTGTGGCTGTGAGTTAGGGTAATAATAAATTCATTAAATAATACTTTCTCTGTTTACTATTTCTTCTTTCTTGTAGGTCTATCCTCATAGCATATTACATACATAATAATATACCCTATAACAATATGACCTATTATTTGTAAAAATAATCCCATACATTAATAATTAAAAAGCCCCATCCATTACTGAATGAGGCTAATACAACAATAATAAAAAAAGAGATAAATTTCTAATATTTCTCACTTAGATTGTTTGTTATATATAGATGTAAGTGAGAAATTGATTAAGAATTATCTATTCCTCATGATTTTGGACAATTCAGTCATTGCTAGTTCAGAGGTTTCCCTTGTACATGGTGTACCTGGCATTGGATAGACAAATACTTTAGAATTAAAATCTGAATCATATTGAGAGTTGAATCCATAGTCAGTTTTTATTTTAACTCCATATTTTATAGATAAGATTTCATCTAAGACTTTCTTATAGACAAAAACAATGACCATAGGTTTATACCTTTCAATTATCTTCAAAATTCTGAGATAACCTTCTCTATATTCTTCTTTAGAAGGCTCATTCCCAAAATCTCTTGGAATCTTTACTATATCTGTTATGCCATAATTATTTTTTAATAGATAATTATCCTCATACTCACCATAAGGTACATTTAATATGTGATAATCTGCTAATTTATTCCAGAACATTCTACCTTGCTTACCTTGAAAATAATGACCTTTATTTACACTTATAGTTGCAGGAGTTTTTGCAATAAAAAGAATGTCTAAATTTCCACTTTCAGGAAGAATATCCTCTAATGTCTCATATTGCTTCCCTTTTTCTAAAATGAATGTTTTATAATTCATGGTATTCAATATTTATATTTCTTGTAAAAATAGAAAATTTCACTCAATAAACCATCTATACTCTCTATCTCCATGCAAAGCCCTATTAATACCTTCTACTAATTCAGTTGCATTCAAAGACCTATCCAATAGATTATCAATATAACTATTCTTATTCGCACCTGTGAATAAGTTATAGACTTTCCACAGGTTAATAGCATCTGCACCTTCTTCTATTTTGAAATTCTTATCATTATAATAAGCTTTAGCTACTGCATTGATGTGGGTATCTCCAAATTCCATAGTAGGTAATAACTTCTTTTGTGCATTAGGTAAACACTGATAGAGTTTACTTTTGCCTATTAATTGTGCAAATTGATGTTCTGTTAAATAAGAATCTTGCAAAGAAGACATAAGTTGTAAATGCCTGTTAGGGTTGTATTGCTGAAATAGGAGTAATGAATGCTTAAATAGTTCTTCCAAACTCATAACTCTTAATTCTGACTTATACCCATCTGTAGATACACATAGGTTTGTACAAACTTTATTGGTAAAACCAATAAATATCTTGAATTTCTCTACACTTTTTTTAGAATAAAGGTTTTCATGGTTTAAGGCTCTTACTCCACCAATAGAAAGATTTAATCTATTTCCTTCTATATCCTGATAAATAGTAGGTACTTCAAGGCAGA
This sequence comes from Dysgonomonas gadei ATCC BAA-286, assembly GCF_000213555.1. Classification (GTDB taxonomy): domain Bacteria; phylum Bacteroidota; class Bacteroidia; order Bacteroidales; family Dysgonomonadaceae; genus Dysgonomonas; species Dysgonomonas gadei. Next base: position 91,064 of record NZ_GL891980.1, on the reverse strand, counting down.
AAGCCATCCTTTCATAATAAATAGTCTTATCACTCTCTAAAAGCTGACTGACAGGCTTATTTATAGCTTCTGGAATCCTACCTTTGACTACATGAGAAACTCTTATATCTGGCTGTAAAATAGTCTCATTTGGAAAGAAACTACTTGCAGCATCCCAAACTGTTTCTATAAAGTTAGTATGGCTGATAGTAACCTCATTATCCTTAGAAAAGACAGGTACAATACATTCATGCTTTAAATGATGTAAACTTGCTTCTTTGGTATTGGCTTCTATAAAAGGGCTTGGATTGCAGTCACAGGTATGTGTAATTTCTATTATATCTTGATAAGGAAGGGATTGTGGAATCATTACATCTCTATGATTGCTTTTTACTGGTACTAATTGCATTGTTTCCATATGGAGTAAATTTTTTATTAATGATTAATATGCTCACTTTGTTTCTATATTATTTATATATCTAAGTGAGCAGAATATACTTTAAAATAAAAAGGGAAGACTTTAATCTTCCCTGTATCTGTTTATTATAATACTGCTAAAGTCATAGCCTTGCTTTCCCCTTTCTGATGCAGAAGGTAGAACATTTCCCCTGTCTCAGAGGCACAGACTTGTGATATTACAGGGTTATTCAATTCCCCTGTTTTGACCTTACTACTGCAAGCCCCTGTTTCAAATCCATAGACAAAGAAGCATTTTCCTGTAGCTTCATTTTTCTTAATCTCAATCTTTTCTACATGGTGGTTTTGCTTAAATTGGCTCACACTCCAACTTTCTAAAAATGTTAGTCCATTCATAACTTTAAATATTATTGTTGTTGTGCAGGGGGACTATCCCCTCACTGCAAAAGATGGAGGGGGTGTAGTTTGGTTATCTAGTGCTTGTGGATGCATAGACCTTTTTGAAAAAAAAAATAATTAATTTTTTTTCTTTCAATTTCTCAAAGAGTAAGAATAGTTAATATTATACTAATGGGGATAATACAAGCCTTTACCCCAATTCTTGAAAATTAGCATTGTTATGGGTTGATTCATACACCTTTCTATTCAATTCTTTTGTACCTAACCAACTGCAATTTAAAACTATTCCTTCACTAAAATCTCCATGTCTGTCATTTGTAGTATCATTTGAAAGAAGTTCTATATAACCCTTCTCAATCAAAGACTTTTCATATTTTAGATATGAGTTTCTACTTATATTTAAATACTTTGATATTTGACTTTTATTGAATCCAATATTAAAGGAGTTATTTACAGTCAAAGAGTACAGTCCAATTATTATACCCTTTTCTGTAGGAGTAAGATTTGTATCTTCCAACATTTCTTTACTTATTATTCTGTAATTGGTTATAGGTTGAGGCAATATATACTTATTCCTCTTTCTTATCTGGCTATCTGATAATTCTGTATATCCTTCTATTTCACAGAATTTTGATTTCCTTAATCTTGGAAGGAATTTATCTTTTATATAGGCAAAGGATAATCCTGCAATTTGAGCTAATTGTTCCCTTGTAGAATTAGTTGTATAATCATCCTTAGCTGTCAGATACATACAGGTAATAGTATATAAATCTTCTGGTTTAAATATTTTCCCTGCTTCATTTGGAATCAATGTGTATGATTTCATTATACTTACTTTTGCAGGGTGTGCAAAACATATGCTATACTATATTACCTACTTATTATATATTATACTTAAATAGTAGGTATTATAGTATGACATACAATTTGCATACCCTTAGTTAAATGAAATCTTTTGAATCTGCTCCTCTTAGACTAAAGAGGCATTTCTGTAGAATAGTCTATTTGTTTGATTTATAAGCACAAAGATAAGTAAAATATCTGATTTCAGCAAATATTTAATAAGCTATTTTGTTGATAATCAGAATTTTAATTAATTTCAAAATATTTTAGGAGGTTATTATCTTTTTTGCCTATAGAGGTCTTTCTCTCTTCAAAATTGAGAGGATTTTCTTTTATGACTACATAGCTATTTCTTGGTCTGGATACTTCAAAATAAGCCTTAAATAAGCTGATAGAGGTTCTTGGTTTTATAGTCTTATGGAAATGATATTTGACTATTGGCTCTATCTTCTCATGTATTTCTTCTGGAGTATATTCTTTACCTTTTTCAAAGGCTTCTCTCATGCTTATTCTTAGAGGATGGTTTTCTGCCAGACACCAGAACATAATTGTATTGTTGAGGCTTTTAAGGGCTTTAATATTCTTATGCCTTATTTCATAGAGGTAGTCTAAGAGTTTGTCTGATTCTACAAATTCATTCAATTTTATAAACCTATCCAAGAGTGGTTTTTCCTCTTTACTGCAAGTCCTTAGTTTTTCTGTAACATATTTATTTAGAACACCTGTAGGCAGCTTATCTGCTTTCTCTTTCAGGTCTGTAACTAAAGTAGCTTGTAATGAATCTATTAATTCTTCTCTGTCATCTGTGAAATGGTTGTCTATTCCCTGTTCTGCTGATTTTTCTTCATCAGTCATATTATCTTTATATTGTATCTCTATGACCTGATGTCCTTCTGAAACTAAGGCTTTATATAGTTTCTCTTGATTAACATATAAATCATTAAATAGCTGTTCTCTTTCTACCAGAAAATCAATATTAAGGTAGGCTATGTCATATTTTCCTTCATTTATAGTAGGTCTTATAAGTGGAATTGGCTGACCTCTGAATGGGGTTTCAAGGGCTTTATCAGAAATAGCATTTTTTACTACTTTGAATAAGTCCTCCAAATCTTTATCCTTATCCTGTATAATATCAGCAGCTTTTATTATATCTAAGACTTTATTAGCCTTTTTTATCAGTGTATTTCTATATTTAGCTGTAGTCCTTTTAAACTTAGGCTCATATTCTGTAGTATTATAGATTATGGTATCACTTAATATCCCATCTTTAACCCTGCACCTTCCATAGATTTGAGTTATCTTTTTGGTAGTAAGCATTTGATGTGCATACTTTACATTAGAAACAGTGATAAGGTTATATGTATCATTAATATCTATTCCAGAAAAATAGCTGCATGTCATAAAATTGATTCTCTTAGGTAATGTAGAATCATCTTTCAATGGGTAATAATAATTTCCTGCATCATTCCTGCTTGATTCACTGCACATGATAGCACATTCCTTCTGTGTAGATTCATCCAGCATAGATATAATATTCTTTACCTGTGAGACTGTATTATAGGCTATCAATATCTTATCTTCTGGATATTTTTTTATCAACCCTGTGACTGCATGATTGATGCTGTTAGACTGATTGATATGTATAAGCCTTATATCTCTTTTCTTGTGGGATAATTCTTCTATTTCAAATCTGCATTCATTCTGGAATAGAGGATTGGAGAATTCACCCATTGTAGCAGTTACAATACACCTGTTCTTTACATCAAACTTAAAATAGTGGTCTATTACTGTTTCTAAATTAGGTCTGTAGTTACTGTCTGCTTGGAGAAGGTCTATCTCATCTACCATTAGGAAGCAATGTTTATAGGCTTCTTCCCCTAGTATATTCATCAAATAATCTAAACTGTCTGCTACCACTAAAAACTTTAGAGGTTGAGTAGAATTTTGCTCCATATGATTAATGATTTCATCTTTACTTACCCTGTCCCTGAATTCTCCTATGGAAGTGCCAACATATAGCACTTTTTTAGGGTTCAGATTATTTTCAGCCCATTTAAATTTACTATAGGCTAGTTTCTTAGTGGGTGCTACTATTATTGAATGTCTGGGTGATTTGAGTTCTAAGGTTGTTGCACCTACCCCTGTAGCCTTCTTGTCTACAATTCCATGAGGCAACTTTTGGATAAAATTAGATAGTCTGTATTCATCTGTGAAACCTTGAGATGAACCCCAAGTCATAAAATAACCTTTGTGAATGGAATTAATTGTTGCTTCTGGTTTTGCATCTGCCAGAGTATCTAAGACTGCTTCTGAAAATAAATCCTTGACTTGATTTTCTATTATCTCTTTAGGAATTATTTTTTCTTCTTCTTCTTCTTCTTCTTTTGCAACTCCATACTTTTTTAAACTATCTAGTATGCTTATTGTTTTAGCCATTTTATTTTTAATGTACCTGAGACTGCATTTTGCTCACTTAGGTTTATATTGTTATTAGGAAGTAAGTGAGATTTATTTGTATGCACAGATTGAAAAATCAATTATTACAATTGTGTTAAATTGTTATATTCCATCTCATCAGTATTTAAATCAACTTTATAGTATTTCAAATTAGGAATGTGAGAGGTGTTGAACTTCACTAGCTCTATAGTATCTTTTATAACATTTTTTCCAAAATATATACTTGTTAGCTTTCCTAAAAATTCCTTAGATTTTCCTCTTGGATTTGAATTTGGGTCTTCATCAATATTATATATCCTCATTTCTTCTTCATACTCCCAATATTTTAACTTTTGAAAGATAAACTTACCATTATCTCCTACATTTAAATCTAAGTATCCTTCTTTGGTTATTTTAACCTCTTCCAAGGTTACTAATTTGTTATCATAGGTAATAGGATTCAGAGCTCCTTTTATGTGAGGGGCTTCTTCATCTATTTCCCATTCCAAACACACACCCCTGTGGCTATCTGCATAATGTGACCACATTAAAATATTATTCATATTTCTAGAAAAACAACAAACACTTAAGGTTGATACAAGATTTTTATACACAGTAGTGTTTGTGTTGTCTATAAATAAACATTCATAAGGATCATTAAGATAAGATAACTTGCTGTACCAATTTGTTTTATTCCTTAACGAATTCAGCAAATTAATATTGATTGTGTGGTATTTATATATTTTCATAGCATTGGTAGTTGAATTATTTCCAAAGTTAATTTTCATCTATGGTTTTATAAAATATTAATTCAATTATATTTCTGAAATTTAAATAAATTCCCATTTGTCCTAAATACCATGTTCTACCATTCCAGCATTCATTAATTATTTCATCTCTACTAAAAAAGGCTTTATTATTAATATCTTCTCCCAGATTATTTATTAAAATATTTGTTATAAGTTCTATTTCCTTAATTAAGGATTTGTTCTTATATTCATCAACTTTCTTCGTGATAATAAAAGACCATTTATTTTCATGTTCTACTCTATATAACATATTAAAATATCCTATGTATATTTTACTTAATGCAATAGATAATACTTTATTATCCTCTCCATTCAAGTTGTTATTATATAGATATTCTGAAATATTTGTAATTTCATTAATTAACTCGTTGAAATTATTCCCATCATTAAGGTTAGGAATACTTTTAAAGTCTTCAAAGGATAATACCAATGTATTTATATCAAATATATCATATATGAACTTTGTTTTCTCTATGAAGTCTATATCCTTACTGACTACAATATCACAACCTGCCCCAAAATATGCATGTCTACTATCATTCATCAAGTTCGTAAACTTTTGTTTTTGGGGTTTCCCTTTTACAATGTTGAGGATTTCTAACCCCATATACATATTAATAAATGTCTGATAGGAATCTACTTTAGTATTCTTTATAAACTTATGGCTCTGGTTTATATATTTAACATATGATTGCTTAAACTCTTCTTTATCTGTGATCTTTTCTCCATCAAAACCATTAATTCCAATTGCTATATAAAATTCTTTAGTGGTATTTACTTCTCTATTACCTTGTAATATACCTTTAAAGAAAGGATGCTCTTTCATTTGGTCACTAGCTTTAAGCATTAACTCTGTATATTCCTTAAGATCAGAAGGCTCTGTCATAGTCTCAACAAACTCTTTGGGATATTTAGAAGAAAAAAGATCTGATTTAAAAATAGAATTAAAAGGCAGTGGAATATTTTTAAACATATCCATTATCAATTTAATAAAAGGGTCTTCACTCTTAAATATATCTTCACTTTTAATTAGATTTTCCCAATCATACATATTGTAATATTCTTTGGGAGTCAGCAATCTAGCACCACTAGCATCATTTAATAAACAATTATTTTCACATATGGATTCAATAAATTCCATATCAATATATTTCTCATTTGTTACATCTCTTGATAAATCATAAAGATGTGCTTCTGAAAATAGATAAATATTGTATTGTTTACTTTCTATTATTGAACTATATAATGTTTTATTCTCTTCTTTTTTGAGATCTTGATATATACAGTTATCTAAATATATTCTCATGCTTTATCAGATTTTTATAAGTAAAGATAGTTAAATGCATAGATAAGATTCTTAAATTATTAAGGGAATAATTTAAAATCAAATTACTCCCTTTTTATATTTTACAATAAATTCTTCATAGCTTCATCAATTTGACTATTTTCAAAGCTATCTAAATATATCTGAGTGGTCTTTAAGTCTGAATGTCCTAAAGCCTCACTTATAATAGCTACATTAATACCAGACCTTTTCAAAATGGTTGCAAATGAATGTCTGGCCACATAAGTAATTAGCCGTAAAAGAACCGTATGCAGATGTAAGAAGTAAAACATCAACAGGTTAATACTTAATGGATTTGCTGATTTGTGCAAAAACCGAGTAAGCCGATTTAAGAAGTGGTTCAGTTACCAAATCGTTAGCCACTCAGTTACCGAATACGAATAGGTAACTGATAGCAGGTAATAGTTTGAAACCCTGATTCTATTTCTTTGAATTACTGATTTTTGCGTAATAAAGAGCGCTTATATAACAAGTAACTTTGCCGTCGTAGCAACGACGGCAGAAACCTCAAAAAATATAAGCGAATATGAAACAAGAAAAATTCAAGGTTTTGCTTTACCTCAAAAAAAGCTCTCCCGACAAATCGGGTAAAACTCCAATTATGGGGCGTATTACTGTCAACAGTTCTATGTCTCAATTTAGTTGTAAGCTATCCTGTACTCCTGACTTATGGAATCCACGTGAAAGCCGGCTAAACGGTAAGAGCCGTGAGGCAGTTGAAATTAATCTGAAAATAGAAAAACTTCTACTTGGTGTCCATTCGGCATTCGATAGTTTGGTGGGGAGAAAGAAACCTTTCGATGCAGAAGCGGTTAAGAATTTGTTTCAAGGTAGTATGGGGGCACAAATGACCCTGCTTGCTCTTCTGAGTCGCCACATAGAAGAACTAGAAGCTCGTGTTGGAATTGATGTTGCGCCAACTACGCTTTCCACATATAAATATACACACCGCTCGTTGGCTAAATTCATCAAAAAGAAATTCAAGACTAAAGATGTTGCTTTCGGACAGTTGAATGAACAGTTCATTCGGGAGTATCAAGATTCGGTGTTGGGCGAACAAGGCTATGCGATGCAAACCGTTCGCCATTACTTGGCCATCTTGAAGAAAATCTGCAAAATAGCTTTTAAGGAAGGTATTTCAGAGAAATTGCACTTTGCCTACTATAAACTACCCAAGCAAAAAGAAGCCACCCCTAAAGCTTTAAGTCGGGAGAGCTTTGAGAAAGTCCGAGATTTGGAAATTCCAGCCCGTTGTCCTTCTACTCGTTTCACCAGAGATTTGTTTCTCTTCGCCTGCTATACAGGTACAGCCTACGCCGATGTTATCCGTATAACCAAAGATAATCTTTTCACGGATGAAGGAGGTGAGCTCTGGCTTAAATATGCAAGAAAGAAAACCGATTATCGGGCAAGGGTTAAACTATTACCCGAAGCCATTGCATTGATCGAAAAATACAAAGACGAAAACAGAGATACCATATTTCCGTGGCAATCGCCGGAAATGGTAAAAGCCAACATGAAAGGATTGCGAGTTTTAGCGGGTGTAAAAGAACCAATGACCTATCATTCAGGGCGACATAGCTTCGCAAGCCTGATTACGCTCGAAGAAGGAGTACCTATTGAAACCATCAGCAGAATGCTCGGGCACAGCAATATTTCAACAACTCAGATCTATGCCCGTGTCACGCCCAAAAAGCTATTCGAGGATATGGATAAGCTCATCGAAGCAACGCAAGATCTGAAATTAGTCCTTTAATCATTACAAATCCTATAAATAGAAATACAATGCGCAGTACATTCAAAATATTATTCTACATCAACAAGAACAAAGTAAAAGCAGACGGAACAACAGCCATTATGTGTCGGATCACTATTGACGGGAAACCAACTGTTATTACAACGGGCATCTATTGCCTGGTCGATGATTGGAATACCAAAAAGGGAGAACCCAAAAACGAAAGAAGTAATAATCAACTCAATGCTTTTCGACGACGCGTAGAACATACCTACGAACACATCTTAAAAGAACACGGAGCGGTCAGCAGTGAACTTTTAAAGAATACCATAGTCGGAGTAAACTCAATCTCCACCAAGCTTCTTGAAGCTGGTAAGGTAGAGTTAGAACGCTTACGACTCCGCTCAATAGAGATCAATTCCACTTCAACCCATAGGGATTCCAGACTTATGCAAAACAATCTGCAAGAATTTCTTTGCTCCAGAGGAATGGAAGATATTGCTTTTGAAGCTATAACCGAAGAGTTTGGAGAATCGTTTAAACTCTATTTAAAAACTGAGCATAACCGAAAGAACTCATATATAAATCGAGGACTAACCTGGCTAAATCGTCTGATCTATATTGCTATCGACCAAGAAGTATTAAGAAGTAATCCACTCGAAGATGTAAGGTACGAGAAGAAAGATCCACCGAAACATCGCCACATAGGTAAAATTGATCTAAAAGCCATGATGGAAACCCCGATGCCCGATGCTCGTTTAGAATTGATACGCAGAGCTTTTATCTTCTCTTCATTGACAGGGCTCGCTTATGTAGATATGCACCGTCTGTATCCGCATCATATCGGTAAAACAGCAGAAGGAAGGCTCTATATCCGAAAACGGAGGGTAAAAACGGATGTTGAAGCATTTATCCCTTTACATCCGATAGCAGAACAAATTCTTATGCTTTACAATACTACGGATGACAGCCAACCTGTATTTCCCTTACCCATTCGGGATAAGATCTGGTATGAAATAAATCAGATCGGTAAATTGATAGATTTGAAGGAGAATCTCTCGTACCATCAAAGTCGCCACAGCTTTGGAACGCTGGCGATTTCGGCAGGGCTTCCCATTGAGAGCATTGCCAAAATGATGGGACACGCAAATATTTCTACCACGCAAGTTTACGCACAAATCACAGAACAGAAGATCTCGGACGATATGGATAAACTAATAAAGAGAAGGAAAAAAAGTGCGACGACTACAGCAAATAAACGTTCTCAAAATAAGAAAACTAAAACTGTTTAGCGATGGATAAGTATAAAATAACAATCACTGAGAATGGAAGCGTAAACATTCCGAGTAAAGTCAAAATGACTATTCCTGAGATAGCCAATTTGTTTGGTATTTTCTACCAAACAGCAAAAAGAGAAGTTCGTACAATAGAGAAATCCGGCATTGCAGGTGGTGATCTTTCATCGCCTTGCAAAGTTGAAGGAAAGAATATCTATTCTGAATACTACGGATTGGAAATGATAATTGCTCTTACTTTTCGGTTACAATCTCCTAATGTGGATATTCTTCGAAAATGGATTATAAATAAAGTCATAAGGGGCAATATCCTGACAACGCTTGTATTGCCATTACAGAATGCGACATTGAACTAAAAAGAAGCACCCCGGAATTATTTCCTTTCGGGGTGCTTAATTAAATACAGATAGACAAATAGGTGTTGAGCTACTCCCACCCTTCACAATAATTTTTTTCCATAATCCGCTGAATATCTGACTCCCGATAGAGGGATTTACCGCCAAATTTGAAATATGAGATTCTGCCTTCGCTACGATATTGTTGCAATGTCCTTCTACTGACTTTTAGCCGCTCAGCAACCTCTACGTCTGTTAGAAAATGCTCTCCATTTAATGTCGGTTTATAGTTCCTCAAAACCATTTCCAACTGATCTAACATTCTGTCGAATGAGCTGAAAAGAGCTTTAACTCGCTCATGATCTTTTGCTATAATCTCACTCATTTTCCTTGCATTTTTAGGTTGCTGATAAGTTTCTCTACATCCTTAGGCTTGTAGTACATCTTTCTGTCTATCTGCGTATATGCCAGTTTTCCGGTATCTCGCAAAGTTTGCAATGCACGAGGACTTATATGCAGGATTAGGCATACATCCTGATTATCTAACCATTCTGTCAACTTTTTACCGACATGTGGCTCACATAACTTATCTACTTTTCGGACAAAAGTCTCGAAACGTTGCATCATTGCCTCGAATGTTCGGGCTTCTATATATATTATCTCCATAGTAATTTACTTTTTCTGTTCATACTATGATTACGGGGAGAGCAAATATAAGTCATTAAATTACAGCATATATAAGTAATCTACAGGCTGGTAGCTTTAGGCTGTACTTGTCTATACCTAAAGCCAAATTTTATACTCTTTCGATAGTTCCACGAAAGAGTAACCGGAATTTTTTCCACCTGTTTCATAATTTCTTCCCCTTTAAGCGAAATGTCATCAGAGCCTAATGAGTATTCGATTTCAGTCGCAAAGGTATTTCCGTGTTCTTCACGCTGACAGCAAGGTCAAGCCCTAAAGGGTTTGGCGAAAAATCTTCCTCTTTCCCTCTTTTGTATCTATTCGGGCGAGCGTATTTATTCGTCAAAACCTTGCAGAGCTAAACACTCCCCCTTTTTAAGCTTCTGAAACTCGAATACTCCTCACCGGCTCCGATACGGCATAGCGTTAAAAAAAAGGTCAGAAATTATGAAACTAACGGCAGAAAAAAACAAGAAACAACGATCCTCCTACCTTCCAATTAGCATAGGCTGGGTTTTGAAAATAGTCTTAATCATTGTGGGTTACTCCTTATGGGGAGCAGGCTTTATTTGGGCTTTGGTAGGCTTGTATCTCTTTTATGATGTGATTCGGGGTATTCTTTCGTGCTTGCTGATGTTGGGTGCTGTAATCACTCTTATTTGTCTCATGCTGACTTATTTATAACCCTTTAAAACTTAGAATTATGAGCAAAGTATTTTTATTAGGAGCGAACAAAGAAATAGACAGAGCAGTGCAAGTGGTAGAGATTAACCAAGTTATCCAAATGGAGGGGTACAGTTATCACAGCTATGTAGTGTACGACATTACAAAAAATCAATGGGGTATCACTTACAAATTGATAAACCTAACGACAAAAGATTTTCATACAGCCGATATTATCCGACCATTGAAAGAGAAGTTTGGCATTGGTTTCTATTATGACAGCGACAACCTTCAATTTATAGACAGCTTTGAAGTAGCAATACTTCTGCAAGAAGCACAAGCCAAAGCCAATGTAGAAGCGGACGAGGAAGAAAAGGAACGCATACGAGTAGAGGAAGTCAAAGCAATCGGGAGCAAACGTTTTGCCGAAATACTTCCCGAAAATACTTTGGGCGTTATCGTGGCAAGGCTGAAACAAGATGAGAGCGACAGCCAAAGCGACTACTTTGCATCAAGAACAACACGGACTGTCATTTTAGGCTTTTCAACTCACAAAAGAGACATCTTTTCTGAAATGCGGAAACATGCATCCAACTTCGAGGAAACAGCCTATTTAGCGGAGTACAATGCAGATTATGAACATCGGGAGAAATATTCTATGGGTGCAGGGTACTATTTAGGTGAAAGTAAATATAGCGGATGGATAATTGAAAAAGTATCCATGTACAGCCGTGAGGGTATGATAAAGGAATTTGCCTACACCGCAGGGTGTGAAGATAACATCCGCATCAAGAAGAATGATGATACACCACCAATGCCACCAAGTGACAAGAACGGCACAAGCAAGAACGGTTGCACAGTAGTAGAGTATTCAGCCAAAGCCGTTGCCGTATTCGGAGAAACAAGAGCTATCAAAGACGAACTCAAAGCAATGGGAGGAAAATTTAACAACCGACTGACCTTTAACGGAAAGAGATTAGCAGGATGGATATTTTCTAAATCACAAGAACAACGCTTAGCCTACTACTTCGGATTAAACTAATTATCAGAATACTAAGAAAATATATACATAAAACATCGGATATAATGAAAAAGAATAGAAAAGTAACAGCCAATTCCGTAGCCATCAATTTTAGAAATTATGGCGAAATAACAATCCCTAAAGGTATTTTAGTGACCAATGAGACGGCAATGGGAATAGATGACAAATACAATTTTGTAGACGAATTTGATTGGATTGATACCAACTATCCCCAAATAGCACGATTATTAAAAATGGATGCTCAAAACTATGGAATAAATATACCTAAAGAGCATATAGTTATGCAAGAAGATGAAATTATTTAAAGGAGCAATCCTCCACAAATATCCAATAAAATGAGAACAACAATAATAGCAACCAAATTTGTGAAATGGGATATTCCCGAATTAGATGCTCTGAAAGGCTCTAAAGTGTACCAACTTAGAGAGAAAGTAAACGCTGAAGAAAGCTTGAACAGAGAAGAAAAAAACTGGATTACTAAAAATGTAAATCACAACAGCTATTTCAAAAATGCCATACCGTTAAGTGGTTACCGTTTTGACTTCTCCGAGATACTGAGAACCTATATCGTGAAGCAATACGGCTCATTCCAAGAGTACAAAGCAGTAGATAAAACAAGTTTACGAGCCATGATATATGGTAGAATTGATAAAATAATCGAAGTGAAATAACAATAAGGGGCGGTAACCCTGCCCCATAATACCCAAAGATATGAAAGCAACAAACCATTTTCAAAATACGATAAAAGCATATTTAGACAAACGTGCCGAGATCGATTTACTTTTTTCATTTCGTTACTCCCTGCCCGAAAAGAAGTTAGAGGATTGTGTGACTTATATTCTAAACCAGGTGCAGAAAAGCGGTTGTAATGGTTTTCACGATGATGAGATATTCGGCATGGCGGTACATTTTTATGACGAAGATTCAATAGAAATAGGCACTCCTATAAACCATGCAAAAGTAGCAGTTAATCATGTAGTCGTATTGTCAGCCGAAGAAAAAGAACAAGCTCGACAAGAAGCTATGCAAAAGGCACAAGACGAAGCCTACCGAAAGATGACACAGCCAACCAAGAAAGCCAAAAGAGTAGCATTAAATACCCAACCAAGTCTATTTGACTTTTAAATTATCGACCGATGAAACCAAACAATAAACTCCAAAACAAGTAGTAGAAGCAAGTAAAACATTGCCTAAACTTACCAAAACGCAAATCCAATGGGGATATGACCACGTTATCCAATATGTTGGACGCAGAACCGAAAAAGGAATCGTTACCTGTACCAAGTGCGGTCACACATGGCAAGGGATGGGAGAATTAGCAAATACCCTTTTGGGATGCGAGTGCCCAAATTGTCAATCCAAATTGATAGTCAAGACCACCAAGAAACGCACATTCGATGATAGTTATTACATGAATATTATTACGGCTCACAAAGGCTATCAAGTGATACGCACCATCATGTTAAGCTATGATGTCAAAATAGGAGAATCGACAAAACTCAGCTATTCCGAAGTGATGCAACGATGGATTGCTTACGATGGGAAACATTGCACTTTTGCCAAACTTCGCCAAACGATGGGAACATGTTGTATTGATTCATGGATATTTCATACTCCTTTGGAACTAAGAAACGAGAATACGAACAATAAGTTTTACATAAATGTCTATGACAAGATAGGAAGCATGGGCGAAATATACCCACGTCAGAAACTTATACCCGAACTAAAAAGAACCGGTTATAAAAAAGCATTGTACGGACAGAACCCATTAGACTTATTCCGTACTCTATTGAGCGATAGTAGAGCCGAAACACTTATTAAAGCAGGTTATGTCAATCTATTAGAGCGTATTATGAATATGAGTTGGAAGAATATTGACAGCTATTGGCAATCCATCAAAATAGCTATCAGAAACAAATATAAAATTGAAGATGCAATTCTTTGGTGCGATTATATAGATATGCTTCGATTCTTTGATAAAGATTTGCACAATGCAAAATACGTCTGCCCCAAAGACCTCAAAGCAGAACATGACCGATATGTGATCAAGAGAGCCAAAGCAGATGCACAAGCCGAAATAGAAAAGCAACTCGCAAAAGAAGATTCATTCAGAGAACAAAAAGGCAATTTTTTTGGACTTGCGTTTTCGGATGGTACTATTAGTGTTCGTGTCTTGGAGAGCATAGCGGAGATAATCTTGGAAGGGAAAATGATGCATCATTGCGTAGGAGGTTACTACTCAAAAGCCGATTCGCTGATACTCTCAGCTTGTATTGATGGCAAACGCATTGAAACAATAGAGGTGTCAATTTCTCAATTAAAGGTTATTCAGAGTCGTGGAGTGTGTAATAAGAACACCAAGCACCACAATCGAATCATTCAACTTGTAGAGCAAAATATATCACTGATAGAAAATAGATTAGTAGCATGATGAAAGATAATATTTATACCTTATTTGTTGGCTTCCAAAAGTTGGGAGAGGTCAAATCCATTTTGGAAGCTAACAAATTTGCTCAAAGTAGCAATCTGGCAGGAGCATTTAATCTACTTGGAGAGAGTTGTAGAGATAGTTGGTATGTGTTTAAATCAGAAATAAAAGGCGATGAAAATTAAAGATATAACAGGGAAGGTTATCGAAGTAACCCACCTAAACAAAGCTATTAAACAATGTAAATTGTGTCGAGATAGTCCCTTTTTGATGGATTCGGGGCATACAGTTGGAGAGAATCACACGTTTATGCTTCAACAACTTGAAGAACTGAAACGAAAATTAAAAACTTGACGGCGGAGAGAAATTTCCGCCACTTCTTTTTCCATGAGCTGTTAGCAGAACTTTGCGCGGAGAAAAAGAAGCAAAAAGCCGTATAAGACGCTTTGCTCCTCTAACGTCTTGATATTACCGATTCATATAACTGGGAGTTTATCATGCGGTCTTTTGGCAATTCATTCAGAAATAAATCTGCAAGGTCTTCATCTATTTTAATATAGTGTTCAGACAAACAACCCAGAAACAGATAACGAAAAGCATCATATGAATATGCGTACTTATGGGTAGGGTATATACCACCCTGTTTTACATATGTATCATTTTGCGACTCGATAAAAGATGTTATATCTTTAAAATGACCGAATAATTGTGTCAATTGGTTTATATCTTTAATAGTAAAATCCACCTTGTATAAATCATTAAAGAATCTTAATCTTTTATGTGCAAAAACTTTTCTAATTTGATGATTGTCTGTATCTGCATATATGAGCCTATGTTCTATAGATGATTGCCATTCCTGAAAGCGGTCTTGTTTAATCTTTAATATGTTAGTGTTGGTCGCTTCATTTAGTCTCTCTAATCCGAAATACGCAGTAATAATAGTTACAGTAAAAATAAACAAAGTCTTATATTCAGAGTAAGTGCTGAGGTAATTGGAAACACTTTTGGGAGAAAAAGAAAAATTATAAATTTTACTATTCAAAACATGTATTTCAATCAACGCAATAACTGATAAAATTATCAGGAAAAACATTACGCCAATTAGTATGTATTTTAATCCGTTATTCATTCTGTCATTTTTATGTAAATAGGATGCAAATAATTTATATCAATTCTTTGGTGTAAAATGTTTGCCATTCATTGGCTTTTCTCAGACCTTCTTCAAGATCATTATTGTTATAAAAGGCTTTTACGTGGTATTTATCATTGTCATTTTCAATATTTGTAACCCAAAACTCATAGTCAGTTCCAGAATAGCCCTTGTCGAATATCCATTTTTGATTAAAACCTTTGGCAGCGATTATAGTCGTATTCTCTTTACTGAGAGTTAGTAAATCTTCTCGTATGTTTTTCAAAAGCGAGTATTCTTCTATTAGTTTTTTAAATTTTTGTTTTCCTACAGAAGAAAGACCATTGTAATATAGCCATACCAATTCATAACGAGATAAAGTCGCTCGAACCATTGTTGTATATTTATATTTTTCTTCAAATGATAAAAAATCAGACTTGTCAACGAATTTTATGATAGTATATAAATGTCGAAAATAATGGTCAAAATAGGATGGAGTATAACTATTCTCATAACTTCCTAATCCTTTAAAATACAAATACCCTCTCATTCCCGATACGTCTTTTTTTTGTCCATCACTCGTTGTTATATGATGTACAATTTCTCTAAATGAAAAGAAAAATAATTCACGCCCCTGTATTGTTTTTTCAACAAGGACTTCCTTTGTTAGTCTTCCTAGTGATGGGTCGGGTGCATCTTCAATTATATGATCTTTAATCGTTTCTTTGTAATATAAGTCATTTACAATCTGTTGTTGCAAACTTAGCATATTAAAAAAAGTGTTTTCAAAACGTTGTAGTTGTAATGTCTTATTTTGAGTTGAAAACTCGTTCCTTTGTAACTCAAGATCTTTTCTTTGAAGTCTTAGTTCGTTTCGTTGAATAACTATAGCAACAATAACTCCTGCAAAAGCGAAAGCAGATATAAGTGCATTTACAGCCCCAAAGCTATCTCCGAACAATGCATATTTATTACCATCTGTGGCACCAACCTCAAAATGGCTATTGGCATACCACTGTGTTAGAAACATACCCCCAACCCATAGAATAATACAAATTATAGAAGCGATTCCAATTGTGTATCCAATGCTAAATTCTTTCTCATTATCACCATCTTCAGTCATCGGTTTCTCCTTTTTATTTTTATATATAATAACTTTACCATATTAAAAATTATTTTCTGTAAAATGCCCATAAAAAACATCAGATAAAGCTATATGACAGGTGTTTTCAAACTAGTCATCCATACTTCTGTCACTGACTCAATTATTTTCAACAACAGCTTTAGTCTCAGAACTGTGTTCCTAATTTAGGAGATATTATTCCAAAAATTCGACCACTATTAGTGTAGTCTATTTTCTGATAAGATTGATAATCATAGCTTTTAGCCTTTTTATTTAGTACAAATTGCAGCTCAGATTCTTGAACTTCTTCTGTAACTTGACTTAATCTAACCCTTAGTCCAACCGTAACCTTATCATTCATCTCATCATTAATATATTCATAATTTAGAATCTGTTCAAAATCTTGAGAAATAATAAGATTGATGAGTGATTTGGGGATAGCTATCATGAATGCTTGAATGCCATCATTTCTTTTAATAAAGAAAAAAGATCCAAGGACTTCATTATAATTAATTGAAGCAAAGCTCTTTGTATGTACCATACTAACTCGTAGACCATGATTGGATTTCAATGGTTTATTATTGA
The DNA here is from genome assembly GCF_000213555.1 of Dysgonomonas gadei ATCC BAA-286. Classification (GTDB taxonomy): domain Bacteria; phylum Bacteroidota; class Bacteroidia; order Bacteroidales; family Dysgonomonadaceae; genus Dysgonomonas; species Dysgonomonas gadei. Next base: position 73,817 of record NZ_GL891980.1, on the reverse strand, counting down.
AATCCATATAGTTTTGAGATTGTATTAATTCTTCTATTCGAATATATAGTTGGTTTTGAATATTTATATTAATACCAATTTCTTTAAATAACTTCGCATAATAGATTAATCTTGATATTAGTTTATATTTTTTCGGATTCCAATTTATATAGTAGGCTTCCGGATCGACCAACCAAACCTTTGCTGTATTATGATTATCCAAGACACCGATTGTTCCGTAATAGATATTTTGATGTCTCGCTATACCTTGAGCTTTCTCACTGTCAAGAATAGATTCTTTTTTCCCTTTTATACTACGATAGTGGGTACTAACTGAAGAGGTTTTATTATTGTTATTATCATTAACAGAACCTTTATTTTCTACCTGTATGAATCTTGATCCATCAGAAGCCATTGGAATTTGATAATCAAAATCTTTTACTCTTTTGCTTCCAATATAGACATTGGGAGTAATTGCCCAATCGGCTTCGGTTAAACTATGAAACTTATTTATAACATTAAGCCCTAATGATACCCCAATCCTTTCTGTCATCCGAGAATCATTCATTCGGGTAGAAGACATCTTAGTTTGTATTGAACCTTGTGAAAAATCTAAAAAGTCTTCTATGTCACCTAAACGGTGTTGAACTCTATCTGCTAAATCTCTATAGGTTCTCCACCCATCTTCATCAGCATATTCTGTAAACAGCATATATGATTTAAACTCATCTTCTGAAATAACAAGATTATGCCGAATCATTTGATTAATTACGGTATAATTATCGTATTCTTTGAAAAGCTTCGCTTCTTCATCATTATAATAGTTGACAGATAATTGCAGGGGCATAGGCTAAATTATTTTAATTTTTCAATCCATCAGGTACAATTCCAATTTCTTTCATTCTTTTTAAAACAGATTGAACTTCTTCTTCTGAGAATTTTTGTTTTTCTTCCGACCATTCATAAAATCGCTGAATCAGTAAGCTTTCTGAATAGATGATATTTTTCTCCTCTAATATATTTTCCATGCAGGCGTACAATGTTGCAACTATTTCAACAACATTAGATTTTGCTAACTTAAAAGTGTCTATAATAAATTGGATATTACTACTTTCTTCAGAAAAATACTTTAGATAATCAGCATGATGTTCTCCTGCTTTTTCTAAAAGTTGATATTTCAATTTTTCTGCCGAGTTATACTCAAACCATTTGTGATCCTTGAGCTGTTTATCGACGGAACGCATCAACTGATTGTCATATGGCCCCATTGCTTGACGAAGGAAGTTAGTGTGTAGCTGCATGTTGCCCGTCTTCTGACAGAGGAAAATCAGTTTTTGGAGCTTTAAGTGTCCTAATGTTGGCTCCTTGTGTAATTGCCAAACAATTTCAGCAGCCAAAACACTGCGTTTATAGTAATCTATATTTGTCGGCTTTAATGAAATTGTTTGTGCCTTAGATTTTGTTTCTGTTAGAGTAGTTTTTTCTTGGGTATTCTTTTCTTTTAATTCAAAAACCTCATTAAATAAAGCTTTCTGTAAGTATTGGCTATATTTTCTTTGATTTTCTATTTCAACACTAAGTTGATTACATTTTCCCAGTAATGATTCTACTTTTTCAACAATTATTTGTTGTTCTATAAAAGGAGGTAGAGGAATAGGTATTATATCCATTTTGTTTTTAGGTAACCCCTCTCTTCCTGCACCTGTTTGAGCTTCTATGATTTTATTTTGAAAATATGGTGAACATATGATCATATGGATAATGCTGTTTAGGATAGGTTGAATTACCCTAATAATTGCAACGTGTTGATTTATGTTTGCTTCATCAAAATCATTTGGAACTTGACAGCAACGACCTATTGAACCTCCTGTAATATTTAGCAGTAAGTCATTTGCGATAACTTTTGTGCCAGACATTGATTTATGGGTTGATTCTGAGATGAAAACTATATCCTCTAAAATCAAACTACTATCATAAACATTTTGAGATCTGATAAATTTAATTCCTGAACTAGTATAAACAGATTTTCCTCCCCTAGGAGTACTACCAGAACCTGTTTTTGAGCAAATATCACCAAGATAACACCACGTCCAATCTTCAGGTAATGCATATGAGATTTTATCTCCTTTAATTGGGGGTAATGGCTTCTCCTTTTTTATCTTCTTTTCTTTGATTAATTTAGTTTTTTCTGCTTTTATGCGTTTCAATAACTCACTTGCTGATTCAACATCAGGGTTTTGCTCTCTCCAATCTGCAGTCAACTTTCCTTGTATTGCATCTTGAAGAATAGCTTGTTTAAACTTTTGCAGTAATTCTTGTTGATATTCAATTTGTTTAGAAAGTATTTTAAACTTACTTTTAAAACTGCGAATCTTTTCAAGAATTATTTTTTGCTCATCTTTTTCAGGAAGCCATATTTTTTGATTAAAGAATTTATCTTTTTGTAAACGAATTCTTTGAGTTGTGCCATCACTTCCTTTTTTACAGATTTCATCAAACCAGCCAGTTGAAGTTATTTCAAGAAATAATTCTTTTGATATAATATCTTCTTCTAAATCAAAATACCAAAAATCATTTGTAACTATAGCTCCATCAAGTCCAGGAGGGATAATCCCAAATGCTCCATTTCTAGCATCTATTCCGGAAAGGATAAAATCTCCTTCATGGACTATATACATGTTTGACTTGATGTCACAACCTTTTTTCCTTTCTCGTAAAATGACCCCATTATGGTTCATTTTTATTGTAACTAATTTATATTCCTCATCTCCATTTAATTCAATGGGACGTTTTATCCTTTTTAGAAAATCTTTAATGAAATATTCTTTAGCCATTATTTTAGTAGATTTTCCAATTCGTCAATGATAGAATTTGATTTATTAATGGACTCTTTCAGCTTTAGGATAGCATCTGTTGTACTTAAAGTTATGTCCTCTGTTACAGTATTGCTATTCTTAATATCTAAATCCCAATTATTCAAATCCTTTACTTTTACTTTCCATGCCACTTCATTTTCCACTCGGTTATTCCACCATTCAATAAGTGGCTTAAACTCTTCGAATTTTATTGGTTTTGTTTTGGAATAACTTTTTTGACCTTCAGGAAGACGATGCTCGTAATACCATATCTCTTTGGTTGGTGCACCTTTCTCAAAAAACAATAAGTTTGTACTTACTGTAGCAGGGAAAAATGTACTTTGAGGTAAACGAACAATAGTATGCAAATTGCAATCTGTCAAAAGTTTTTCTCTGATTCTGGATTTCACTCCTTCTCCTGTAATAGATCCATCAGGCAATACAATGGCTGCTCTACCTGTAGGCTTTAGCATTTGGAGCATTAAAATAACAAATAAATCGGCACTTTCACGACATCTGTACATGGCAGGAAAGTTCGTTTCTACTCCATCAGCAATACTAGCTCCAAATGGCGGATTGGCAAGGATTACATCTACCTGATCTTTCTTGTCTATACTGTTATATTCTTTCTTTAGACTGTCTATGTACTGATAATCGGGGATATCTATACCATGAAGTATAAGATTAGTTAATCCCAACACATAAGCTACAGGTTTCAATTCCCAACCTGTAATCGTAGACTGTAACGTAGCTTCATTATCTACTGTTTTTACATAATGATCCCTTTTATGCTCAATAGCTGCTGTTAAGAAACCGCCTGTTCCGGCAGCTGGGTCAAGGATTTTTTCACCCAACTTAGGGTCGGTCATTTGGGTCATAAGTTGAGTTATCGCTCTTGGCGTATAATACTCACCCTTGTTTCCGGCATCCCTTAATTCTTGCAAAATACTTTCATATATGTCACCAAAGATATGTTTGTCATCGGAGCGATTAAAGTCTATTTCATTAAGCTTATTAATAACCTTACGCATCTCAAAGCCACTTTTCATGTAGTTGTTTGAGCCATCAAACACCTCTTTTACAATTGCGGCTCTCTTCGGATTTGTTTTGCTTGACAAACAGCGAAGTGTTGCAAATAAACCTAAATCATGATGAGATGTACTATCAATAAAACCCAATAATTCTTCACCAGTTATCCCTTCTGAGTTTGCAGCCCAGTTTCGCCATTGAAATTTCTCAGGGATAACTGAAATATAATCATCTTTAAGTATCTCTAATTCTTTATCTTTATCATCAATTATTTTCAGAAATAACATCCAACCTAATTGCTCTAATCGCTGAGCATCGCCGGATATACCCCTGTCCTGACGCATTATATTTCTTATGCTGCTAATAACAGCTCCAACATTTGCCATTCTCTTATGCTACTTTTTTATACAATTCGTTTTGTAATTCTTTTAATGCTTCAAGATATTTTTCTTTACTCCCAAAAATATTTATAATTTCTATAGGAGAGCCTAATGTGTTTAGTGGTGACAGTTTTAATACATCTAAGCTTTCAATAGTAAGTAATCCATCATCAGCATATTTATCTAAAAGGGTTTTTAACACAAGCTGTACTTGTGCTCCATATTTCGAAAAATAGTTTCGTTTTTTCACATTATTAGCCCTCTCTTTTCGAGTCAAAGGTTTTGCATCGAATGCAACATGACATATAAGGTCAAATGGATCATAGTCTTTACCTACTTCTTCTCTCAGAATATCAAAGAATACGCCCTGTTCTTCCAAACCATCTACAATTATTTTTTTCTTATCTGCATCATTCCAAAATTGTGAGAATGTTTCCAAAGAAGTATATTTTCCTTTTACGTTCTTTTTTGTATAATCTTTTATACTTTCTGTGATTATTCTTCCATCAGAGCCAAGATACTGCACTCTCTCATTGATTATGGCTACTCTTACTCCATCCACTCTTACTTTTTCCCTTAGGTTTGGAGCGGTAATTATATCTCCACCTCCTTCAACTTTCGATTGCTTTCCTTCTGGGAAATCAACCGGTTCACCGTCGATAATATCAACAATCGGTTCATCTGTTATTTCATCGTCTGTTCCTGAGATATCATCATCTTCCGAAACACTTTTAATCATTACAGGATCTCCATCAAATGTGGGATCAGCAAAAAGATTGGTCACATTTCTAAAATCCATTATAGTAAAGTATGTCTTACCATACTCTTCATTTATACGAGTTCCTCTACCTATTATTTGTTTAAATTCAGTCATGGAACCAATATTACTATCCAAAACAATAAGTTTACATGTTTGAGCATCAACACCAGTAGTCATTAGCTTTGATGTAGTTGCTATTACAGGATAACGCTCCATCGGATTTATAAAATTATCTAATTCTCTTTTCCCTTCTTCGTTGTCGCCTGTTATCTGCATTACATATTTGCTATTCAACGCAACCAAATCAGTATTAGCATTAACTAAAGCTGTTCGCATACCCTCTGCATGTTCAATGTCGATGCAAAAAACAATTGTTTTAGCAAATTGATCATTGCCTCTTAGAAACTCTGTTATTTTTTTTGCAACTAACACTCGTCGTTCTTCAACAACTATGTTTTTATCAAAATCGGTACGGTTATAGATTCTGTCTTCTACAGGGTTTCCATCTTTATCTAAAAAACCTAGGGGAGGTCTCCAGCCTTCAGCGTCAATATCAAGTGTAATTTTCACCACCTTGTAGGGGGCCAGAAACCCATCATCAATACCTTGCCTTAATGAATATGTATAAACAGGTTCTCCAAAATAATGTATATTAGAAACTTCTGTAGTTTCCTTTGGAGTGGCTGTCATACCTATATGGGTGGCTGTTTTAAAATAATCTAAAATTTCTCTCCACTTACTTTCTTCTTTTGCACTGCCTCTATGACACTCATCAACTACAACTAAATCAAAAAAACTTGGACTGAATTGCTTATACGCATCTTCGGACTTATTATCGGATAAACCCTGATACAATGCTAAATATACATTATAGGCTGTGTCAATATTTTTGTTTTTTATGATGGTCATAGCATCTTTAAAATGCCTGAAATCACCCCGTGCTGTCTGATCTATTAGGGCTGTTCTGTCTGCTAGAAATAAGATTCTCTTTTTCGAACCACTTTTCCAGAGTCTATAAATAATTTGAAATGCAGTATAAGTTTTACCTGTACCAGTTGCCATTACAAGTAAAATTCTTGGTTGCTTCTTAGCTACAGCTTCTATTGTCCTATTTACAGCTATTTGTTGATAATAGCGAGGAGATCTGCCCGAAGTATCTTGATAGTAATCCGCTGAAATAACTTTTTCGACATCTTCTGTTCCAATTCCTTTGTATTGCTTATATTTTCTCCAAAGTGTTTCAGGACTTGGGAATTGATCTATGGATAATTCTGTTTCTATTTGTCCATTTGTAGCTGTTTTATCATGAAAGTAATATCCATCACCATTACTGCTGAAGACAAAAGGTATATCCAAAATATTAGAATAATCTAAAGCCTGCTGAATTCCTGCTTTTGTTGTATGGTTATTGTCTTTTGCTTCAATAATTGCTATAGGCACATTAGGCTTGTAAAATAGGATATAATCTGCAAATTTTCGTTTCCCTCTTGCTGCTACTTTTCCTTTTACATAAATGCGTCCATCTGTAAAATATATCTCACGTCCCAATTGAGTATACTCATCCCAGCCAGCTTTTAATATTGCCGGAGTTATGTATTTTGCTTTTATATCAGCTTCAGACAAGTCTTTTTTATTCATAGTATACATTGGACTAAATTATTCCTAAGTATATGCAAAAATACTCAGAAAAAAGACTTGACAAATATTTAATCAAGTCTTTCTAATAATATTTATACCGTATACAAAAACAGCATCCTTTTGCTTTTTTTATTTTACATCATTGACAATTATTCTCTTGTAATTGTTTCAAAGAGATTTATCCACTTATCCTTTAATTCTGTTGGTAGAGATTCCATTATTTTATCGAAACGATTTTGAATCGCTCGTGCAATCTCAACTTTCCAGCCCTCGTTTAATGATATATTATACTTCTTTGCCCAAGCCTCTATTTGATTAACAATCGGAGATCCTTTTTGATAAAAATCCTCAAAATATTGATCGCACCTATATTGTCTATCAATAATTGGTATAATAACTGATGCAGGTATTAAATCTTCAATTTCATAATCACCTTCCGATAAGAAGGATGAGACCTCTAAGACTTTATCCTGTTCATCTTTATAGCGACCTATTTTAAGTTGCTTTTGATAATCTCTACCTGCTTTATCCGAATCAAGAAGAACATACGGTAAAGAATCCTCTCTTGATGAAAGAATCTTTGTGAGTGGAGCCATTCCCTTTACTCCTCCAGCTGGAATAAAAACAATTTCTTTTGAATTTTTCAAATCCCCTGTACTGATCAAATATCTTTTAATCAGATTTAGATATATCTGATCACTTGGACCTTCCACAAGAATAGGCAAGCAGCCTAACATTAAGGTATCCGAAACAGTAAGTCCTAAGGCGGCATGAACTGGATATATAGACTTCTCTGCATCCTTTGCATTATACCTTAAGTTTGAAGAGACTTTTGTTCTCCCTGTTTCTGAATCAACATATACAGCCTTAACATTAGCTAAATTATCCATGTCAACCAAAAATGGCGAATGGGAAGTATAAATTAATTGATTATCTTCTGACAACTTTCTGAAAAACTTCGCTAAATCATATTGAGCGAGAGGATGCAGAGATAATCCAGGTTCATCTAAGAGTAATATCGTGTTTGAATGTCCTTCTTTTGTTTCGACTAAAAACACAAGGAAGAAACTGAAGAACCATTGCAAACCACGACTTCTACCCTCCAGTTCTATTGGTTCAGGGCGTAAAGTATCAGAAACATTTATTCTGAAGTGATGCCCATCAGCCACAAATTTGAAGATATAATTTCCTTGTAGCCACCATTTCTTGAAATTAATTGTTAATTGTGATGCGGCAGAATCAAGCAAGATACTCCTTTCTCGCTTTTTATCCGACCATTCCTTAACCTCTTCTTCATTTAGATCTTGTTCAACAGAACTAACCTCTCTATTATTATAGTCAAGTTTCTTAATAATAACCTTTCGATCGTTACCTAATTCATAAATTTCTTCAGGTGATAATTTCACATACTTAAATAAAACATCAAGAGTTCTTACTTTTGCCCGTGCAGCTTCACCTAAATCTTCTCTTTTAAAATCTTCAATAACTCGAGGTAAATATATCTCACTATCAAGATTACCATAGTCAGAATAATAAACAAACTTAGGAATCTTCTTTAATATTTTTTGTCTTACTTCTTTTGTTGTTTCAATAGGTTTACCATTAAAAGCATCAAGCATTTTTTGAATTGGTGCGATAAGATGTAGATTAAAAAAATCTGGTAGATTTTTTTTCTTTCCAAAACTTTTTTCACCGAAATTCTTTATATTACCAATTATAGCCTCAGCTTCCGCTTTTGAAAAGCAGGTTTCGGTGATTAGTGAAGTAAGTTGACCTATGAAATCTTTTATTGTTTGTTGTAATCCTACATCTTCTTTAATAAAAACATCATCTTTGTAAAGATTTGTTTCAAAGTTGTGAATCGTTATGTTTAAACTCTCTATTGGGTATGAATCTACTTTTGAGTATGGAAATGAAATATAATAAGCACCATCATACTTCCTTTTCACCAACACTCTCTTTACTTGCTCTTTATCACACTTCAACTCTTCAGATATTTCTGTTTGAAAAGTATCATCTAAAATAAAATCAGCCGCAATAAAAACATCTTCACTATGCTTATCCGCTTTATAGTTACTATATAAATGTCTTGGAAAATCGTCTAATGGTACAATCGGTTCATTATTCGCCGGATTTAACTTCCATAAAGCAATAAGAAGGTTCGTTTTTCCTGCTTCATTTGTACCTACTAAACAAGAGTTGTCAGCAACCTCTATCCAATCACTTTCTTCTATTGAACGAAAGTTATAGACCTTAAATCTATCAAGTTTTGTTTTCATATAAATTAGAGATAATAAAGAATAGAACAAAGTTATGAAAATATTAACACAAATTCAGTATTATCTATCTGTTATTTAACAAGAAAGACCTTGTTGTTTCAAGCAGGCAATAACACCAACCTATTGGATTCAAATAACGTCTCCCTTTCCTCACTTCGTAATGCAAATGGCTACCTGTTGTTACCCCTGTACTACCCACACAGGCGATCTGTTGAGTAATATATACTTTATCCCCTACATTTACGAATATCCGACTTAAATGTGCATAGAATGAACGAAACCCACCAGCGTGTTGAATCTCTATAAAATAGCCATACCCCGAATTATAACCTATGGCTGTCACTATTCCATTACCTGTGGCATAGACGGGAGTTCCTTTTATCTGTGGAATATCAATTCCTGTATGGAAACGTCGTCTTTTGTAACATGGGTGTTTTCGCATTCCGAAACCTGATGAGATACGCCCAGACTTCTTTATTGGAGATATTACGGGATAGTCTGATAATTCGTCAATGGTCAGTTGTAAAGGATCCGCTATTTGCTGAAATTCTGTAATGGAATAAATCGGCTTCATACATTGTTCTATTTGTGATTTTCTGTTTGAAAAATTGCTTTGTTGTCCCCATGCAGGCAGATGGAGTAAAGCTATCAATAGGATTATTATATATTTCATTGTCAAGTTTTATATAGGACAAACGCCCAAAGAATCTTCGAGCGTTTATCTGATTGTTCACTATTCAATTTCTTCACCCCATAGCTCAATGTCTGTAGGAGCAGTTACATAAGCATAAATCATATTTACCCAAGTAACTATGTATGAGATTACCATCATTGTCATCATGGCTATTCCGCTTCAGTTGGTAAATCTTCCTCGTCATCCCGGTCATTTTGGAAAGAAAATGTCTTTTGCACGACCTGTCCGTGGCTATCTTCAATATACACATCTACCACTTGCTGATCATTACTATGAGATGTGTAATACATCCGAAACGTTTCTTTTTCCAAAAGATATAAATCGTTGGGTAAAAGCACAGTTCCGTTATCGAGTTGTAATTGCCCTTTACCATCTACTTGAAAATAACGAATGTAGAATTTTGTATCTTGAAAGTTCCCTTCCTTTACAATCTGTGCACGGATCTCCGCCACCTCTCCCTGAACGATTTTTTTCTGAACTGGCATACAAACCAGATCAAATGCGTAAACCTTATTAATATCCATATCGTTACTACAGGCTGAGGCCAGCAGCATTATCGCTGCCAGCCACGCTGTTATCCCGAAAAAAGTCTTTATTTTTTTCATCATTGTATTTGTATATTTTGTTAAACAAAAGAGGCTGTGCCTCTTAGTTGATTATAAATTTGATTCCTACACCGAATTGTCCGTGAAAATGTCCCGTAGAATTGCCCCAGAGGATGCGTTCTCGCCCCGTAACAAGTAGCACAACACGATCTGTCAGGTACGTTTCAATCTCCAGTGTGATAGCCCCGCCATAGATAAAAGCATCTTTATGTTGAAGTGTAGAGCCATCGTATAAGGTCTTTTCGCCCCAATTTGATGTTTCATAACCTGCAAGGGCAGAACCACCCAAAGAAAGGAAAACAGTCTTGGACGGATCAGTCAGAAAATTGTAGTAATAACCTCCTTCAGCCGTGAATTGAGCTATTGGTAATTGTGTTTCCCGATAAGGGTAGTAGCGTTCCAGATATTCTGCACCGAATACCCATTTGTTTCCGTTCTTGGCATAGGTCGCCATTGCTACACCGAAATAATATCCCGCTTCATTATCGTTCTTGGATGAATAAATGCCATCTACCGTACCACCCGTGAGTTGTATGCCTCGCATACCCGGCAGTGAGCGTTGTGCGTATGCTTGGTCTGTAAAGACCAGGTACAACACAATCGTTACTATAAGATATAACCGTTTCATTTTATTTCACTTTTAGTTCGTTAATAACTTTTGCCCGAACCAAATCGGCATTATCCAATGTAAACCGTTGATGGCGTCCACCTTCTTGTTCGTTCAATTCCACCACCAACATTTTGTCATCGGGAATCGTAAACTTCGCCAAAGTGAAAATCATGCGTTCTGTCTGCTGTCCACCTATCAGCATCAAATTATTGTAGGCACGAAGCGGCCAAATTACCTGCTCCTGAATAGCGGTACGTTTGGCTACTTTTTTATCCACAATCTTAAATGTGATAAAGTCCACATTGAACGGTACGTTGGATGAGTTCTTTAGTTGCAGATGAAAATATAGCAGTCCGTTATGGGTATAAATACCTTTCAGCGTGTGTTGTATTCCAAAACGTTTTGAGCCGATGTGTTTTATTTCCCGGTCATTGTTCTTATGTATGGACTGCATAATCAATTTGACGAGCAAAGGGGATTCTTGCCCCAATTCCTGCATATAGACCGCCAAAGCATTGTTAGGCCGATTCACCGCTTCACCATCGTGCAGGAAGTCAGTCATTTCAACAGACAGTTTTACAGGTTCATCCGCATATTTTACATTGAAACTATAATATGCACCATCTTCGGTAATGACAGACAAGTTGCTCTCCCGACTGAAGTCCCGCAAAGCAGCCTTTACTCTCAATACATTGTCCGTACCATCGGCTTTCGCAGCGAGAAGATCTGTCGAACCTAAATCAACGTAGCGTATAGCTGATGGGAATATTACGTGTACCGTTTTATTGAAAGTAACCTCCAACGCATAGGGTGGTATCATTCTATCAAAGGTCAGCGGACGGGTAAAACTCTCGTAATAGTCACCCGTTGTCGGCTTGGTCTGTACCACAATGGTATCTTGGGATACTTCTTGTGCATGGGCTGTAAATACACTTACAGCAAGTGTTAATATTAAAAAGAATCGTTTCATACTTTTGATTTTAAATTCGTTAAACATTCAATTTTTGGATTGCCCGTTTCTCACGACTCGGCATAATCAAAATAAAGTTTGCTTCTGCTCTCGCTGTTTGAAACGGTGATTTTTTAGTGGTTTTATTAATTTTCTTTGGGTAGTAACAGGAGCTTGTAGTTTGCTTTGAGGGTAACTTTTACTACACTCATCTTTTTACTGATATACTGTGAAGCCCCTTGTATCAAACCCTTACCCATATCGGCTGCTAATTGTGAGCCGGCATTATCTGAAATCATAATACTTGTTCCTGCCGATGATGCCAATGTAGAAGCTACTTCTTTGGCTGCCTTTACCTCGTCATTGTTGGGAACAAAGATTCCAGATTGACCATCCATATCATAGACTTGCAGTTCAACCGGAATAATGTTTCCTGCATACTGAATGGAATTGATCGTTACCTCCAGACGTTCGCCCCCGATACGGCAAGCTCCCGTTACCAAAGTATTGGCAGGTATCAAGATCTTGCCAGCCCTCATTGGTTCTAAAAGACGGAGTTGTACCTCTTTACCATTGGTTAGGGTCACGGTTTGGTTTACACAAGCACGGATGCTGTTTTTATCCTTTATTTCTTCATTACCTGCGGCAGTCAAAAATCCTGTATTTCGGGGTTTGCTGTACGAGGCGATAAATTCATCGTTGGACATTGGAGCAGATAGTAGAGATACGACATTCTGATGTACTTGTTTAACGGGTTGTACTTTGATCTTATCTCCTGTAGGTGTCACACTCGTTTCTTCTGCTGGTTGTTCTTTCTGCTGTGCAGGCATATAGCGTGCTGCCATCTGGTACGATTTTTCAAGCAAGGCTGTCTGTTCGTCCTCTTCCGCCTTTTTAGCTTGGGCTTCTTCCTGTTTTCGTTCCAATTCCTGTATCCGCTGTTCCATGTCAGACTGTGATTGTCTGCTTGTTTCGGCAGGCTTTTCATACCAGTCACCCAATTGTTTGTTGATGTCCTGATAAGCAGTTGCCGAGGACTGTATCGTTCGGGGAGTTGAACTTCGGGGCTGTTCTGCTTCTAGCGAACTATTGTAAGCGTTGTCCTTTTGTTCATAATTACTTTGCTCTGTATCGTTGAACATGGAGGAAAAATCCTGCAAAGATTTCATTTTCTCCTGCTCCTTTTGTCGCATGGCTTCCCGCTCATAGGCATCCCGTTTGTCTCCCACAATGCCCTCGTCTTTTGGCACGGGCAGTTCGGCATTGAAACCTGTAAGTCCTACCGCTTGCTCTTTTCCATCATCCGACGGACCAAAGATCAACCACATCGCACCACCGAAGAGTAGGAAGAACAGCGGCAGAATCAACATCTTCTTTCGTTTCTGTCTCTCCGCCATTGATAGTTCTTGCTTTGGTGGTTTCGGAGGTTCTTTTTTAACCTCATTCTTGATTTCGGGAACAGGTTCTTCCTCCTGATTCGCTTTGTTATTGATTTGTTCGTCCATATTCGTAATTGTTGTTTAGATTGTTAATACTATCTCGCTGTTGTTCCAGTTGCAGTTTCAGCGATTCGATCTGCTCCATCTGCATCTTTTCGGCCTTATTCTTACCGAAATTGTAAATAGAGGAAAAGGTCATGTAGATGGAAAGACCACCAAAAACGAAGAACATCGTTATCACAAGGATAATCCGTCTGTCAGGGGTAAGCCTGCCGAGTATTCCTCGCAGACCATCCTCCAACCATTCATTGATGCAATTCATTATTTTTTGTATCATAACTTTGCCTACCTTTCCGATATCCGAATATCCCGATTCTCCACAATCTCGAATTTCTCCATCGTGAAACCGTGAGGGTTATTGTCCGATCGTACCGAGTTGATCAGATTGCAGCGTGTCACCAGACTGCGTTCGGTAACATTACTCTCCCGGATAATCATCTGTTTGGCATAGGTTACCGCTTTGTAAGGGTAACTATCAAAGTCACAGGCAATGCTGTCTACCTGTACAATTTGATTGATATTCCCCGACACGATGCGATTGTAGTACCCTTTTTCTGCCATGTCCTGATAGTATTTGAAAGCCGATTTATCGACAAGGAACAATGCCCTGTTTACGTTGCTTTCGATGGCTTTTTTATCGGGTGAGAGAGTGAAAAACAGCTCGTGGAAACGCTTAACGTGTTCACGTGCTTCCACTGGTCTGTTTTGTGTCATATCTTGGGACAGGGCAAGCATCAAGGACTTGCCACCGTCCAATACATAAATACGCTGACGTTGAGCTTCGGCAAAGTTGTACGACGACCATACGGAATAACCCGTTATGATAGTACACATACAGACAAAGACAATACCGAACAAGCGTATCTGTTTGAAGGATGTTTCTATATTTTTTAAACTCTTGAACTCCATTTGTTCGTTTTATTTTGAATTAATAAATCAATACTGTGTGACTGCTTATTCCTTACCCATCAGGCGACCGGCGACATTACCTGACGCAGCTCCGGCAACACCTCCTGCCATCGCAGCCCCTTTGCTCGCCATTGTGTTTACTCCACGGGTAGCACTACCGCCACCTGCCTGAATAACCCAACCCGCAACACTCGGAATAGAAAAATATCCGATAATGCCAATGATGAAAAAAATGATATATACACCGTTACTGGCATCCGGCACATAGGACGGATCTCTTAACATATCTATATCCATTTGCAGCATGAGTGCCTGAATCTTGGAAAGCACTGCCGAAAACAGATCGGCAATAGGTAACCAGAGATAGACTGAGATGTAGCGGGAAATCCAATTGGTCAGAGTCGATTGGAAACCGTCATAAACCGAGAGGGCAAATGCCAGAGGTCCTAAGATTGACAACACCACCAGAAAAAACGTTCGCAGGGTATCAATGGTAAGGGCTGCGGCATTGAACAGCAGTTCAAAGAAATCCCGAATCAGTTGACGAAACCACACTTTCATATCATACCAGGTACGTTCTCCCCACATGGAGATCATTTCGGCAGCATCCGTAATTCCTAGATCTTTCATCTTTTGGTCGTACACCTCGTCATCGACCAGCCATGCTTTTCCTTCACGCAGCCGTGCATCGTATTCCAATCGTTCTTTCTCGGCTTGCAGAGAATGCACATCTGTCATTTGTGTTTCCAATATGGTATGCGTTCCTTTTACCACAGGAGACATAACAGCGTTGATCGTACCGAGTACAAATGTTGGAAAGAACATAATACAAAGTCCGATGACAAAAGGTCTGAGCAGTGGATATACATCTATCGGTTCTGCCCGTGCCAAGGCTTGCCATACACGGGAAGCTACATAAAAGAGTGCACCGAGTCCGGCTATTCCTTTAGCAACACCGACCATATCACCACAAAGGGGCATCATATCCTGATGCAGATTCCTCAGAAGCTGATGCAGGTTATCAAAATCTATTGCTAGCAGTGTCATGATTACCAATATCTATCGGATGGATTACCATACAAACTTTTAACTCGCTCCATATCTCCTTTTTCCTGACTGCGGATAAAAGACACCGAAATGCTTTTCTTGGAGAAGTAGCGGACAAGGTTGCGATGTTCAAGCATCTTGGCGTGTATATCATCTATGATCGACATACGCTCGGCATCGGTCATAGAGAGTCCATTGGAAAGGGAAACGACATTCTTTATATCCGCGAGCAGGTTGCCACTTTCGTTCAATAGCTTGGCATATCCGTTCGATATAGCTTCCAACTCATTAACACTAAAATTCCTATCGGATAGCATCTTGTTGAAGTTGGTAGAATAGATCTGCGATATTTCGCTGACCAATTCTACCGTTTCTTTCACTTTGCGGGCATCTTTAATCAAACTATGTACCGATTCTAATTTATCGTAATACTGCTTTCCTTGATCGTAGATTTTTTGCATCTCTTTAAAGGAGTTTATCACATTGCTGGCAGTTGTAGCTGTTTTGGAAACAGTCAGTATGTTTTGTGCCAGATTGGAGGGGTCAATCACCGTCCATTGTGCTTTTACCTGATAGGTACACAGCGTCATGAATGCCATAAGGCAGAAAAGTATTTTCTTCATATTCGTTATTTTTTAATTGTTATTACCCGTTTACCGTCCGAAGCCGGAGGTAGCCCTTGAAAGGACTAATCCTCCTGACGGACATATTCTCCGAAAGCGGAAAGGTGCAAGACCTCTTGCTCCCGATTGTAAGTAATCTCGATACGCTCGTACAGCTCAATATAATGCAGACCGAATACGTTGTAGACCGTACAATCGCAGACCACCAGCGGGTTGTTGTAAGTAAGGCAGAGGCGGATGCCTCCCTTCTTTCGGGAGATGTTGCGATATATTCTTATCGCAGGTGCACCCTCTCTACTTACCCAACGCCCCGTAATCTCCCGCATAGAAAAGTCTGTAGAAGTGGAACAAGAATCGGTTATATTACATTTACTGAACATAGCTTTTCGTTTTTACTTGCGTTTACTCTCGGCTATTTGTTTTATAGCCAACTCAATATTACCATCCAACTCTTCGGTTTTCCGCATTACCTCCAGCTTCTCGGTTTCCTCTGTCGTATAAGTCAGATACTCTTCGCTGCTAACTTCTGTGGCATATACAGCCGACTGAACACCACCCAATCCAAACCAGACTTCCTTGTATTTTCGGTTCGGATTGTTGGACATGTTGATGGATAGCACCTGACTTTTTTCTTTTTCAGTCAGCCCCAACAGAGCTTGGATGCTATCGAACTTGTTCATGTACTTACGCTGGTCTAAAAGAATCTTACAGTCGGAGTTGTTGATGATGGATTCCTTTACAATAGGTGATGCGATAATATCGTCTACCTCCTGAGTGACGACGATTGCCTCGCCGAAGAACTTTCGAACGGTCTTAAAAAGGTACTTAATGTACTCTGCCATACCCTCTTTAGCAATCGCTTTCCACGCTTCCTCAATTAATATCATCTTTCTGATTCCTTGTAAACGACGCATCTTATTGATGAAAACTTCCATAACAATGATCGTTACAATCGGGAATAAAATTTTGTGATCCTTAATCGCATCGATCTCGAAGACAATGAATCGTTTAGATAATAAATCGAGCTGTTTTTCGGAGTTTAACAGAAAGTCATATTCGCCACCTTTGTAATAAGGTTCAAGCACATTGAGGAAGTTGGCAAGGTCAAAGTCCTTCTCTCTTACCTGTTTGGCATCGAGGATAGCGGCATAGTCCAGTTTGACAAATTCGTAGAACGAGTTGAAGGAGGGTATAACCGATTCATCAATTGTTATACGTTCTATGTACAAACTCACTGCATTGGATAAAGCAACTTCTTCCGAACGTGTGGGAGGCTCGTTATCCCGCTTCCACAAAGTCATTATCAGGGTTTTGATACTTTCCTTTTTCTCAATATCAAAGATCCCATCATCGGTATAAAATGGATTAAATGAGATAGGATTTTTTTCGGTATAGGTAAAATACACCCCATCTTCACCATTGGTACGACGGTTGATAAAATTACATAGCCCCTGATACGAGTTTCCTGTATCTACAAGCACGATATGAGTACCTTGCTCCCAATATTGGCGGCACATATGATTGGTAAAAAAGGACTTACCACTACCCGAAGGTCCCAAGATAAACTTGTTGCGGTTCGTGATAATTCCTTGCTTCATGGGCAGGTCGGAAATATCCACATGGATGGGTTTTCCCGAAACCCGGTCACACATCTTGATACCAAAAAGTGAAGGGGAACTCTTGTAGTTCGTTTCCTCTGTGAAGAAACACAAGGCAGGTTCTATAAACGTGTAGAAACTTTCTTCACTCGGAAAATCACCCGCATTGCCTGGCATCCCAGCCCAATAGAGTGTGGCAGCATCTACCGTGTTATGGCGGGGCTTGCACTCCATGAGAGCCAATTGGCTACCAACATCGTTGCGGATAGACTTAAGTTCTTCCTCGTCATCACCCCATGCCATCACATTGAAATGTGCTCTTACAGAGGTCAATCCGAAACTATGAGCTTCGTTCAGGTACTTGTCGATCCACTCTTTATTGATTTGGTTTCCACGACTGTACTTTGATAATGATTGCATATTACGGGCTGACTTCTCAAACTTGCGAAGATTTTCAGCTGAATCATCTAAGAAAATATATTGATTATATACATGGTCACAAGAGAGCAACAAGCCCACGGGTGCAGCAAATGACAGACGGCAATCACTTCGGTCGGTCGATAGCTTTTCGTATCGCATATCTGTTCCAACTGTTGCCGGCAAGTCCTCCACATCGGAAATAGTGTGCAGGCATACTGTTTTATCTCCAATTCGTAAGCCGTCCGCTCCCAGCTCCAGATCTTCCAGACAAGTGGTATCTTCCAATGAGAGGGCAAAATATTTCTCTACCAATCCCGGTTCATTTTCCGTTCCTGTGATTTCGTCTGAAGTAAGACGGTTCAGCGTAATAAATCCCGAATCATTTACGATACGCTCAAATTGTCCGACCGCTTCCATGAACCGTAAGGCTGTTTCTTTATTGACTTCTTTAGGAATAATGTTTCCCCGACAAAGCGATGAGAAGTTACTTTGCATCTGCATCCGCTCTTTGGTTGTTTTGGTCAGAAATAAGAAACAAGTGTGATTCAGGAATGGGCGTTCGTTGAAGTGTCGTTCAAAAGAACGGGACAAGAAACTCATGTCTTCCTTATTGGTAGCAGGCTTGTAGTTCTCTTTGACAAACCAGTCCTGTTTGTGAATAATCGAGTAGTCGGGCAATACTTTGATCGCTTTCGTCCAAGCCGAGTGTATGGCTTCGTATTCACTACCCGTAACAGTGAACAGTTCTGGCAGATCGACACGGTAGGCTACCGTTATATCCGCATCTTTGCTGATGATGCAGTCATGTTCAACTGAAAGCAAGGGAAACTTACTTTCGATGGTAGCTGCTTTGAGTGTATTACGCATTGCTCACCTCCTTCTTTTTGGGGTATTGGAACAAGCGACGGGAATTTTTGCGGTTAATCAGAAAACGGGGATGTTGCCGTTTGGCGAGCAATTTCATAAGCCCGTGTTCTCCATATTTCGCATTCAGGTTGAAAGTCAGCCATACCAATGTAGAAGCAGCGATAACACCGAAGCCGATGCATACCCACTGATCTACTCCGGCCATATACATCACTACAAATACGATGAATACAGCCAGTAGGCCACCTGCAAAAATAAAAAGATATTGTGCTTTCAAACCCTTAAATTCTACGCTCTTGCCAATGCCCTTGTTAATATTATGCTCCATTTTTCTTATTCGTATTTAATGAATAATAAAGGGGGGTTGAGACCCTTACAGGAAGAAAGAGCGTAGAATGGTAGCAGCCACAATCAGGAAGATACACGCACCGAACCACGAAGCGGCTGTTTTGCTTGTATCGGGATCACCCGAAGAGAACTTGTTATAGACTTTAATACCTCCGATGAGTCCTACAACTGCACCGATAGCATAGATGAGTTTTGTGCCGGGATCGAAATACGAAGTCACCATATTGGTAGCTTCGGTAATACCTCCGATACCGTTGCCTTGTGCAAATACAGATGATACAGCAACCATGATAAAG
Source organism: Dysgonomonas gadei ATCC BAA-286 (assembly GCF_000213555.1). GTDB lineage: Bacteria > Bacteroidota > Bacteroidia > Bacteroidales > Dysgonomonadaceae > Dysgonomonas > Dysgonomonas gadei. The sequence continues at coordinate 54,432 of NZ_GL891980.1, read as the reverse complement.
GCTGCTGACAGAAGAATTTTTTTCTTTGTCATACGATTTTTGATAATAGTACAGGGGGTGGAATAGTTCCCTGTACTGAATGAATAATTGTTGTTTAACTTTGATTTTTTAGTGGTGCGGTCATAGACCGTTTTGTTTGGCTGACGCACGCTAACCGTAATCTCTTTGCTTCATGCTCTTTGTTTTAATCGTTATCTACTTTACGCAAATCCGCGTACATCAAATTCTTTAGGCGCTTTGACTGTCGGTTCATTCAATACTCCCGATTCTTGTTGTTTGCGGTGAAAGGCTGCAAAATAGTCATCCATCAATGAGGATACGACCACTTTCTTTTTAGGTTCTCCCGAAACAACCTGTTCAAACATATCCGTCTTTCGTATCTCGATCAATACCCGACCGGCTTCTTCTTTTTCTTCGGATGTTGCATTGTCGGGAGTCTCTACCGTTCGCACCATACTCGCCAAATTATTGAAGTCAAGTCCCAATGCCATTGAAACCCCGGCTCTCCCTTCGGTATCTGCATCTTCTGTTTCTTCTTCGTCTAAATCACTGTCGTCGTCATAGTCCGGCTCCAATTCGGGGGGAGTGTTCTCAATCTCTAAATTGATTTCATCTGAATTTTCTTCCGTTTTATTGTCTGTCGAAAAAACTTCATCGAGTTTATCCAAAGGGATTGCCATCGAGGTCTTTTTCTCTTCTTTCTCGACAAATATAGAAGCATTTTCTTTCTCTTTTTCGTTATTAATCAAAGTGGTAGCTTCTGTCCGCGATTGTCTCAGGTCAAATTTACTTTTGCCGATAATATCCTCTTTTGGTGCTGCACGAAACGGATTTAATACCGATTTTTTAGCTGCATTCTTTTTTCGTTTTTGCATCCGCTCCCGAAGTAGGTAAAGGATGACAAACAATGCATACAGCACGATAGCTGAAATAATATATTGTTTCATGGCTTAAAAAATATCGTCGGGTCTGCGTTTACGATACAGTTCTGTTATATCGCCCTGATAGGTGTTGAAATGATGTTCCAGGACATTGTCTATGTAACTAAACAGCGATAGTTCATTATTTCCGATGGTCTGTGCAATCCGCATAATTCTGTCGTGAAACTCCTTCCTTATATAGACTGTCTTTCCGCTACGGGCTGTCGTGGGTGCGGTTCGAATAAAGAGCGATTCGTAAGATTTTTGTTCGGATTGTACATTGCCGATACGCTGTTTGGGTACTTCTATTTCTTTCGATTGTTCCGGGTTCGCTTTTTTGAAGATTTTCGGAATGGAGAACCATTTATTACGTTTCAAAAAACTATTTCTTTTCATAAATAATTTTATTTTACTGATTAATAATATCTTAAAATACATCTGTGTTTCTTTTACGGTATAACTTCGTTATCTCGTCTTGATAGGTAGCGAAATGATTTTCCAATATGTTATCCAGATAGTTGAATAGGGAAAATTCATTTTCACCAATTACACGGACAATTTTCATTATGCGATCATGGTGTTCCTTCCGGATATACACGACTTTCCCATTTCGGGTTTTTATGGAAGCAGCCTTGAAAAATAGATTTTCATATTCTTGAGTTTTAGTTTCGCGTCGCTTAGGCTCTTCACGAGAGACTTTATCTTCTTTCTCTGTCTCGTTTTCTTCAACGAGCGTCTGTGGGGGTTGCTGTACATCTTTCGCTTCCGATATAGGTGCAGGTGGGTTCTCTCTATTCCCCTTTTTAGATTGACTAATAACCATTGTCGTATCTATGCCTGATGTATCTATTTTTTTACTCATAGTCGATTATTTCAATAATTCTAATAGTTCGTCTGTCAAGATGTCCAAGTTGGAACCTTTCACAAGAGATTTATCAGCAGGGAATAGTGTAGAACGAAACAGAGCTTTGTAGCTAACCGACTGTTCACGACGAAAACGCTTACTATCCGGTATAAAAGTTCTAAGTAATGGAAACTCCAAATCTCTTATTACATTTTCGTATACCTCATATAATTCGGACTTTTCACGTCCATCCACCATATTCCAAAAGAGATAAATGCCTTTGATATTGGATTTTCCAGGATTGACGATGTTATCTCTTACAGAAATGAGATAATCCAGCGTACTTTCTAATACAAGACGGTCAGCGGCAATGGGAGCCACTATATAATCCATACTGGCAATAGTCAGTATCAAACCCTCATTGTTGAGCGTTCCGGGAAGGTCGAAGAAAATAAAATCATAATCTCCCTCTTTGGTCAAATCTTCGGCATCATCCAAAGCATCCTTTGTATTACTTTCAACTACCGGATATGCTTTCTTTTGTTCCAGACGGATAAACTGTTCATACAGCATCCCTTTGTAATACTCGTCATTTTCGCACATCTTAAAATCCCGCTCACGCATTTCGGCAATGGAGTGTTGTGGGTAATCGCAGTCAATCACAGCGACTTTATAACCTTTTACATAATGAAGATAGGATGCTACTAAAACGGTAAGGGTAGTTTTTCCTGCTCCTCCTTTTTGCGTACTGAACGCTACATACATTGTTTGTTTCATATTGACAAATTTTTAATTAGACATTTAACTGATTTTGAAAATATTTATCTGTACCTGTTTCTATTCTTGCAAACTTTATCTTGCATGTATATTTGTTTATTCTTTTGATAGAAGTCATCTATTTTTGAAATCGTATGCTTTTAAAATCATAAAAGCACAAACACGCTTTTAATTTTTTGCGATTTTATGTTTTCAGATTAAATCGTGTACATTTTAAATTCTGCATATTCTTATTTTTAATCAGACAAGCGATTATGCATTTATATATTCAAGCATTAATATATCTGAACACGCATCTATTTTCGCAGATGTTTCTGCCTATGTTCAATCTTTCTAAAACGCTTTCTGACAACAAATAAAATCTATCTTTTTCATACTTACACTATGTTTTCGAGAGGTGGCAGCTTGTGTCTAGGGTTGTCTATACTTATTGATTTTCAGTTGATTATTTTAGAACATAACTTTGCTGCATGAAATGCTAAAGAGGATTCATATCGGTTTTAAGTTTGTTCCGGCATTCAAAAAATGCCTGACACAGGTCAGGCTTCTATCCCGAACTTTTCGGGGATAGGATGATGCCCTTTACGGGCAAAAAGTATTTGCATTTGGGCAAATAGCAAGGTATGTTGAGTGCATCGCAAAATGATTTTTGCAGCACACAACCCTTGCTCTTCCAGAGGGGTATTTTCCTCTCCGAAGTCGGGAAAACATAATCCGCACAACAGTCCATCATGTGCAGAAATTAAATAATAAAACGGTCTGTGACCGCACTAAAAAGATCATGTTATGAACGAAGAAAAAAAACGGGGAAAAGGGGGCAGACCCCCGAAGAACGATCCAGCGAAACATCGACTGACTGTAAACCTGACAGATCAGCAACACGTCGATTTTTTAGCCTTGTATGAACAGTCGGGCGTACAATCCTTATCCGGATTTATCGCTGCCCGCATCTTTGGTGATGAATTTCGTGTAGTGAAAACCGATGCTTCAGCAGTGAGATTTATTACAAAACTCACTGCTTTACACGGACAAATACGAAGTATTGGAGTCAATTACAATCAAGTTGTAAAGGAATTACATTCCAATTTTGGAGAGAAAAAAGCATTGGCATTACTTTATAAATTGGAAAATGCAACCATTGAACTGGCAGGAATCGGGCGGGAAGTGATACAATTGTGCGAGCAATTTAAGGCTAAACATCTCTAAAAATGGTTGCGAAATTTAGTCACGGAAGCAGTTTGTATGGTGCACTTTCCTACAATCAAGAGAAAGTAAATGAGGGTTTAGGAAAAGTTTTGGCTACCAATCTGGTCATTGAACCTAGTGATGGAGTGTTCAATGTTGCCTCTTGTATGGAAGACTTCGAGCGATTTATGCCCTCGCATATTCGTACATCGAAGCCTGTTATCCATATCTCACTCAACCCACATCCGGACGATAAACTGACCGATCAGCAGCTTGCCGACATCGGGCGTGAATATATGGAACAGTTCGGGTATGGCGGACAACCCTATATGATTTTCAAACATGAGGACATTGGAAGGGAACATATACACATCGTTTCGACTCGTGTACGCACGGATGGCTCAATAATCAGAGACAACAATAATTACGAACGCAGTAGAAAGATTACTGACTCTTTAGAACAAAAGTACTGTCTGCAATCAAAAGAAAAGAATCAGGGTGAGGCATGGCAGCTTGCTCCAATAGACGCTAGCCAGGGGAACTTAAAAAAACAGGTGGCAAACGTCATAAAACCGCTCTCTGAAATGTATTCTTTTCAGACTTTGGGAGAATATCGTGCTTTACTCTCCTTATACAATATAGGAGTAGAGGAAATCAAAGGAGAAAACAAGGGCAAAGCGTATCGGGGATTGGTTTATTCGGCATTGGACGATGATGGCAATCGTGTTGGTACACCTTTAAAATCCTCTCTGTTTGGTAAAGAACACGGTTTAGATAGGTTGGAGAAGCAATTTGAGAAATCAAAAGAAACAATCAAGACAAACGGCATAGCTAAACAAACCCGTGCTATCGTTTCAGCGTCCTTTGCAAACACCCGCACAGAAAGCGAGTTCCGAGCAGCTTTGCGGGAGAAAGGTATCGACCTTGTGTTACGTCGCAACGATGAAGGACGCATCTATGGGGCTACATTTATCAATCATAAACAGAGAGTAGTTCTTAACGGTTCTCGTCTGGGTAAGGAGTTTTCGGCTAATGTTTTTAACGAACGTTTTGTAGACAATTCACCTCGCGAGAACCAGCAAGCACCAGCACCGAAACATTCCGACAATAAACAAACAACCACCAATCAGCAACCACAATTAACACACTCCGAGACGAACGATCCGGTGGGGAGTTTATTCTCTGTCTTTACTCCCGAAGTCGAAGGGACAGACAACAAGCAGCCAAGCCTGAAGCGTAAGAAAAAGAAGAAACGTAGGTATGGAAGGCAGATGTAGTTATTATTTGCTAACTTTAGCTTGAAAATATGTATCTAAGACTTCTGTAGGATTTATTTCTTGAATATGAGATAAAAGATTTAATGCTAATCCTCGATTTTTATATGAATAATCCCAGATGTCAGATATGTCATTTGAGTATTTAATAAGTGTTAGGGATTCATGTATAAGTGTTCCGAGGTATAATATCATACAGGCCTCATCTTTATATAGTTTTTTATATAATTCCTCTTTATTGGTATGATCAAAATCAGGATCGAACGCTCCTATATCGTAAGTACAACCATATAAGGACCCATGAAGGGCTTCCGAGGCATCCGAATAATATTCTATTTTATTCAAACTAAAAAACACATCAAGGAATTTACCCCATTCTTCTAAAACTTTGATTCTTTCATTTAGGCTTTTTTTACTCCAACTTAAATTGGGCTTTGTTTCTGAGAATATTGTTAATGCTTCTTGCACAATTGGAATTTCTTTTAATTTTTCTCTTTTTTTCTTTATTGCATCAGCATGTTCTCTATATGTTTCATAGTTATCTATTCCTTCTTTTAAGCTAGTGCCTACTTTGAAATAGTATTTGTAGATGGGATGTAGAATAAATGCACGATACTCTTTTGCATCACATACACTGGCGTAACAAAAGTTTGTGACAGTTTCCATAAACGATCGGGCAAGCATAGTAACTTCACTCGAAAAGCATTCCACTTGAGTAGCTAATTGAATAAGTGCAGCTCCTGTTTGCTTGCCACTAATTAAAAGTGTAGCTGTTTTTGCTATACGTTCATCCGTAATCTTTGCTATTGCTTCTTGTAAAAGAATTAGTTCTGCTCCAAAGAATTGTATTGCTTCGTTATGATAATGTTTTAAGTTTTCAAGAGAATGAGTTGTGGACATTATAGATTTCAATTTAAGTGTATTTTTTTCTCCATAAAGATAAAATATAATTCTACTATTTGTTTATTTTCAAAAAGATAATAGCCATTCCTAGCCACAAGCTACCACCCTCTATACGACTTGCTTTATATCACAATCATCTACTTACATTCGCATTTTTAACAAATTAGAAACGATCTAAATTCAACGATTATGCAACAAGAAGATGATTTAAGAGGACTTGCCAAAGTCATGGAGTTTATGAGGGCGATTAGTATTTTGTTCGTGCTGATGAACATTTATTGGTTCTGTTATCAGGCAATACATGAGTGGGGAGTTAATATCGGGGTAGTGGATAAAATTCTGATGAATTTTAATCGTACCGCAGGATTGTTCAACTCAATCTTGTGGACGAAAATCTTTACCGTGGTATTCCTTGCCCTGTCCTGTTTGGGTACAAAGGGAGTGAAGGAAGAAAAGATTACATGGAATCATATCTATGTATGTCTTATTTTTGGTTTTGTATTTTTCTTTTTGAATTGGAGGCTTCTTTATCTGCCTCTGCCCAAAATCGCCAATGCAGGTTTTTATATTTTTACCATTGCAGTAGGATATATATTGCTTTTGATGGCGGGTACATGGATGAGCCGCTTACTCAAAAACAACCTGATGGACGATCCGTTTAATAACGAAAATGAATCGTTTATGCAGGAAACCAAGTTGATGGTAAATGATTATTCGATAAATCTTCCAACAAAGTTCTGGTACAAAAAGAAGCAATGGAAAGGATGGATAAATGTAGTAAATCCTTTTCGGGCAGCTATTGTATTGGGTACTCCCGGTTCCGGCAAATCCTACGCCGTTGTAAATCAATTCATCAAACAGCAAATTGAGAAAGGTTATACAGGCTATATTTACGATTTCAAGTTTCCAGACCTTTCGACTATTGCCTATAACCACTTGTTAAACAATAGAGAAGGTTATGAGAAAGTACCGACTTTCTATGTGATAAACTTTGACGATCCGAGCCGTTCGCATCGTTGCAACCCGATTAATCCTTCTTTCATGGATGACATCTCGGACGCGTATGAGAGTGCATACACAATTATGTTAAATTTGAATCGGACGTGGGTGCAAAAGCAAGGGGACTTCTTTGTAGAATCTCCGATTATTCTTTTCGCAGCTATTATATGGTATTTGCGTATCTACAAGGATGGTAAATACTGTACTTTCCCTCATGCCATAGAGTTTTTGAACAAGAGTTATGAAGACATTTTCCCTATTCTGACTTCATATCCAGACCTCGAAAATTATCTTTCTCCTTTTATGGATGCGTGGAAATCTGGAGCTGCCGATCAGCTCCAAGGGCAGATTGCAAGTGCTAAAATACCTCTTTCCCGTATGATTAGTCCACAATTATATTGGGTGATGTCGGGAGATGAATTTACATTGGATATCAACAATCCGGATGACCCTAAAATATTGGCAGTAGGTAACAACCCTGATCGACAAAATATTTACGGGGCAGCACTCGGATTGTATAACAGCCGTATTGTGAAGTTGATCAATAAAAAAGGACAGCTCAAATCTTCGGTTATTATTGACGAGTTGCCGACTATCTACTTCAAAGGGTTGGACAATCTGATCGCTACTGCCCGAAGCAATAAGGTTGCTGTATTATTGGGGTTTCAAGACTTCTCTCAACTAAAACGTGACTATGGAGACAAAGAAGCTGCTGTAGTAATGAACACAGTAGGTAATATTTTTTCGGGGCAGGTGGTCGGAGATACAGCAAAAACCTTGTCTGACCGATTCGGAAAAGTATTACAGAAACGCCAGTCTATGACCATCAACCGCAACGATAAATCGACTTCCATTTCTACCCAAATGGATAGCTTGATACCAGCATCCAAAATATCCAATCTGACACAGGGTATGTTTGTGGGTGCGATAGCGGATAACTTCGACGAGCGGATAGAACAAAAGATTTTTCACTGCGAAATTGTGGTAGATAACGAGCGAGTAGCTGCCGAGACAAAGGAGTACAAGAAAATACCCGTTATCACCAATTTTGTAGATGAAAACGGCGTTGATCGCATGAAGGAAATGATTAAGGATAATTACGATCGCATCAAAGCGGAAGCTAAACAGATAGTTGCTGATGAATTGGAGAGGATTCGTAACGATGAGAACTTAAGGTATCTGTTGCCGAAGGAGGAGGGATAATAAAAAATGTTAGGGCCACCCGATTGATGTGCGAGTGGCTCTATTTTTTATCTTCATATTTGATAGATGCTATTTAAGTATATCTCTCTTCATTTTACTAAAGCAACGATGTTCATTATTAGTGAAATCAGAGCCAAAAATATCTTCACGGATTTTGTCTACAGTAAAATCAGGGTTACCACTAAGTGCATTAGACATCATAGTTATTCGAGCATCAGTATATTTCTGTTTCAGTTCAACCCATCTCAATGCTTCGATTTTATGGTAAGAGTATCTTTCTTCTAACTTAAACAAATTTACAAAATATTCGTAATCATTATCAGAAATATCAAAGACTAGGTTATAATCCTCACGATGTTGAGTTGGGTTGATTTTTATTTGTCCTGTTTTTGGAAGAATCCGAATAGTCACTCCGTTGTCAAAATCATAGAGAGGACTTGTAGGACTAAGTTTTCCTTCCGGAATGCCATCTTTGCCAAGTATCCGGGTCTTTTTTAATCTGGAATTACAAACTTGACAAGAAGGAACAAAGTTCATTAACGATAAAGCGACTATAGGACATGAACCTTTATCGAGTATATGTTCTACATCAAAATTGCTGCGATTTTTATAGTTAGGTTTAAACGTTTTTTCAAATTTATTATTTCCCCACCTAAGTTTCTTTCTTACACGATTAAAGTCATTTATATCTTTATATGGTCTATTAGCAATAACTTCCCTTAATTTAGTATCAATGGAGACTTTTAGTTTACTTTTTAATTCATCAGGAGATGCCGTATTCATAAAATATATCCCATCATCCGTCGCATCAATACTATATACATTAACATACGCCATATCACAGTAATGACAAGTATTTATCTCAAATCCATTGGCAGAATTCATCAAGAAGCCTTTAATTACTTCGCGATATTCATCATCATAATTAAAAAGGGCATCTAATTCCGTTTTCATTCTTTCTCTTTCCGCTTTCGGAATACGATGATAACCTCGATAAATAAGTATTAGTCCCCGATAATCTGCCTTCATTATGTCTTCTATATTTTGAGGAAATACATTCAAACGCAAATAAGTATTTCGTAAACGAGTCCATTCTGTTTGCATGTCAGCTAAATCAGAATATGATAATACATAATCAGATTTAAGCTGATCAAACTCTATTGTATCTTGGGGGTATTTAAATGGAATCATTTCTTTAAATTTTTGCGTAAAATCTCAATCTTAGCCTCCATATTCCGCAATTCTTCTTCCATACGTGAATTTGAATTGTCAGGCTTAAATTTATGTTCCATTTCATGAAACATAAAAAGGAATGACTTACTTAAATATGCATCAGCTATATGTTCGGCAGTAAACTTCAACTCATCATATTTGGCATTAAATTCTTTCTTTTGTTTTTCTGTATCTTTACTATAATAAATATCCATCAAATCATTCAATTTTTGTTCAGCAAAACCACCTATGGCGGATTCCATAAAGAAGCCACTTTTCAAGAGATCATATATATTGGCACCGAAGGTTTTCTGATTTGCTTCTTGCTCTTCATCACCTAAGAAAAGAATATTTGTTTCCGGAATATCAGATAAAAGAAAAGGGGAATGTGTTACTATTATAATATTGATAGAACGAATTACTCGCTGGTCTATATTGCAGAGTGCAAGATTATCAAGCAATCGTTTCACAAATACTCGTTGAAACTCCGGATGATAATATAACTCTGCTTCGTCGAAGATAAGATTTATGTGGTGATAACCCACTCGTTTTCCATCTTCTTGTACACTGGCAATATTCTTAATATGATAAAATATGTAACTCATACTATAGAGTAGTTGTCTTTCTCCACTACTCATTGTCTGCAAAGTTATTACGTCCGGCTTTGAATTACTATTTGGCTGTTGGCTTCTTACCTTCTTACGCAATTTTAAGTCTATCTGAAAGAAAGCTGGTGGTAATAGAAGAAAAACGTCATCGTATGTCTTGTGTTTTTTTTCACCTATTAACTCATTATACGAAATGGAATGCAAATTGTCATCCTTATACCTCCCATTTCGGATATAGTTGATACACTGATGAATTTTCATTGTAATATGGCTTTTCTCCTTATAAAGCTCGCCAATAATGTTTTTAATCTTAGGGCTTTCTTTCTTAATCCAACTTTCCATTCCTTCAGTTCTGACCATTTGAACTTCTCGATCTCCTCCTTTTTTCATATTTTCTGCTGAGGAAAGAAGAGCTTCTAAATTAATCTTCTCACGGAAAGATGGATAAGTTAGCCAAATTTTTATACTCTTATAGGCGAGAAAAAATACAATTGTGTCGTTACGCGAATCAGAATAATCCGCGAGATCATAGCCTAACTCTTCTTGAATCATATTGCCCCATTCCCACTCAAAGTGCCTTATTAACAAATCTATACTATCTGTAAGTACTGGATAGTTATTTTTTAAGTCTCTGCGAAAACTCTCTGTTTTATTTTCCTTATAATTCTCAATATACCTATAATGTAGTTCAATCGGATCATATCCTTCGATGAAATTTTTATCTTGAGATTGAAAAAGTAATGAAAAGACAGATAATCGTTGAAGAGCCAAGTGGTTTTCATTGTTTATTTTGATTTCACCATTATTACGATAGGGAGTTAAAACAATTGGGATATAATATCCATCATTTTTATGAAACATGTAGTTTAGCCATTGGCCTGATTTTACCTGTTCCTCTTGCCTAGAAATAATTGGGTCATAATCGGCACTGTTTAATGCATAAAGACTGTAATTAACAGCAATAGTATAGAAAAAACCACGCAATATATCATTGCGTTTTGTCTGAGATAAATTGGCAATCACTACTTCTTTTGATTTCCAATCTACTACTTCATAATAATTCACAACGGAATTATGGTTGTAGATATATTTTAATTGACCATCAAGTTCAAAAAAGAGTCGTGCTTCTAATCCTCCAGTATACAGTACCTCTACATCATCATTCTTCTGCATCGGAGCTAAAAGAATGACCGAAAAATTATTAAGGATACGGTAAATTATTTCCAACAGAGAAGATTTTCCAGATCCATTCTTTCCGACAACGGCACTTACGGAGATAGATGGTAACTCCTTGTTAATTTTATAATATTCGTCTGGGCAAGAATCTTCATCAAGCACGGGTATATCTTTGTCGTTCAATTTAATATCATTCTTACACTTAATTAAAGGATACCAACCTAATTCTAAACTTCTTCTTATACTAGGATTTGTACCTTCTAATATTTGAACGCCTATAATCTTCATGTATTATCAATTTTTATAGTTTCTTGTTCTTTATATTGCTTCTTTTTGCTTATCTTTTCAAGAGGATGCGGCAGGCAACAATTCCAACTCGATGTTTTTAAAATATGTTTTTAACATCGCTTCTTCTTCATCATCTTCAATTAATCTGATTATTGTCAAATGTTTAATTGTACGAGAACAAGCAACATAAAAAAGTTTTTGATTTTTACTCCGTTTTTCCAAATCTACACTTTCGTCGTATATACTTTTGAAATTGTATTTACTCCAAAAAAATTCATCTAATACAACAATAACATTCTCTATTCCGGAACCTTTAGTTTTATGCATTGTGATATAGCCAGTTTCTTCATTTAGATATTTATAGTAATTAAGGACTTCATCAAACTTTATTTTGTCGGAAAATAAATCAATATAAAATGTTTTCTTTTTCAGAGCTCTCTCAAATGTTGAAAATTCTTCATCTGAAATTTCTATATTATGATTTTTCTTTAGCCGAACCTTTGTGTTACTTCCACTAAGATATAACGATTCTAAATCTTTATATGATTGATTTTTATTGTAATTTTCAAGAAAATCACTTCTCCGCAAAAGGTAGTTGTTAAACCGCTCAGACTTTTTTAGTATCTTATTCTCAAAAGAGTAATCTAAAACTTGTTGCAGGTTATGTTTGGTAGACAGCAGATAATCAAAATGACTGATTATTGTTTTTTTATCTTTTAGTGTTTTGATTTGGAAACCATTACGCTTTAAATAGACAAGAATTGAATTGTATTGTTTGATTTGATATAATCGACATAATTCAACAATAGTACTTATTTGTATTCTATCCAATTCTTTCTCAATCTCTTCTTTGACTTCAGAATATCTTTCACTAAATATATTATATAAGTTTGAAAATCCTATCTCGCTTGAAATTGACTTATTTGTCAACATAAGAATTTTACATTCAGGAACTATGTCTTTTTTTATTGCTTTTATAGTGCTATTTAGTTTTTCTAAATACAGTTGCTTGTCCTCAACAGAACTGAATATGTTAGGCTTTTTGTCAACTTTCTTGTAGAATAATTTAGCAAATCCCTTTCGGGCATCTAAATTTTCATCTTTTTTTAGAGCCAATTTTTGTTCAATGCCATCAGTTCTAATGTTATTAATGAAACGAATCACTTCTTCGGAACATCTATAATTATCCTCTTTATCAATTCTTGTTATTGTTTTTTCTTCAATATATTTTTCTACATCCCCAATACCATCATCATATATGCCTTGCATTGAATCTCCAAATAATCCAATGGTGGTTTTCTTATTTTTTGGCAGTAAATTTAAAAATAGATTGATAATATCCTCATTTGTATCCTGATACTCATCAATCAAAATAAAATCATATTTATCACTGATTATTTTTGGTAATAGTTTGAATCGTTCACATAATTTGTAAGACAATAAAAGTAATGAATCGTGGGAAAACGTTAGTTCATTAAAAGAATCGAATCTTGTTTCATTATATGCAATCAAATTATGGTCTTTTGACGAAATAATCTCCTTTATATTCTCATTGAGAATAGCTATTTTTTCATTTAGTTGTGCATTGTAAATAGATGGAGATATATCGTACTCTCTTTTTCCTATTACTTTATCGCAGTTTTCTTCTTTCAAGAGAAATAGTTTCGCAGAATACTTTTCATAAACCTTTTTATATTCAGAATGAGTCAATTCAGTTACGTCTGAAATACAAAATATATGATGTATAATCTCCTTCAAATTCTTTTTATAATCTTTTATCAGAGAATTTAGAAATGAGTGAATTGTAGAAATTTCATACTTATTTCCAACACGAGCAATAATTTCATCAACAGCAACATTTGTATGTGTTATACAAACTATTTTCTTTTTAGGGTATTTCTCCGCTATATACGATATTACCTCTTTAAGTGATTCTGTCTTACCACTACCAGCTCCCCCTTGTAAAACAAAATTCTTAAATTCTTTTTTTGGATTCTGATTATTATCAATAATCTCTCTTATTTTGTCTAACGCTGTATTACTCATTCTGAAATCCACTTTAATCCATCTACAATATATTTAGGTATATTCCACTCGACATCTTTTGTCAATGCTAAGTATAGAATTGAAGAGGCAAAGTCTGATTTTCCATCAGACTTTAAAATTGCTTTAGTCAAATCAAAAAAATCTGTTCTTTCAGTTTTAATCTCAGATTTATTTTTTAAGCCATTTATATCTTTTTTGTTGCTATTTATAGTATTCAAATTAACACTTAAAAATGCATCTTCAAAACTTCTTGCGTGATACTCGTTTTCTTTTACTTGGTACGAGATTTTAATATTGGGGGTAATTGACGCTACGCTATTTTCCTTTATATTTTTAAACCAATCATCAAACAATTTTAGTTCATTAGTTTTAGTTTCACGTTCTTCAATTTTGGGAAGTTCTGGAGCATTCAGATAATATTTGATCGTAACATTGGTTGTATTAATGGCTTCTTCCGTAGAACATCCTCCCCAATATTTCTTTTTAGTATCTGATATTCCTATTTTGCACCCATCTAAATCTGTAAATATTAAAGTCTTAATATCTAAGAAGTTCAAAAAATGACAGAACACCCTTGCATTAGCGCCAGCTTCAATAAACGATATGTTTTGAGAAGTTAAGGGGATATAGTCAGATTCACTATCCCTTGATTGATCGTATTTCTTAATAAAGTAAGGCAGCAATAGTTTTTCTGAAACTCCTTCAATAAAAATTATTTTTTCCGCAAAAAATAATTCTGATGAATATAGAGTTAAATACTGTTTTAAAAATTGAAAATATTCAGGCTCTGATGTATATTTAACTTCTAACTCCTTATAGAAATTCTTAATAATAACATTACTCTTATCTAACTTAAAGTACCTTATATCTTCAAATTCGCACTGAGAAACGATGTGAGCAGAATGAGTTGTTATAAATCCCTGAAGATTTTGAATCGTTTTTAATATATCCTTTATTTTTTTCGCAAATACATACTGCATTTGAGGGTGTGTATGAGCTTCTGGCTCTTCAATAAACAGTAGATTAATATCTTTCTTTTCTTGTTCAAAGAATCTCTTTTTTATTTCGATTTGCAACAATAAAAACAGAATATTCAAATGTCCTAAACCATTTAGTGTTTCAGGCAAATATGTATCAGAGCTACCATATACTACTTTGGAATAATTAGATAAGATTTGCTTAGATTCTAAATCTGATATCACGTTTAACTGCCCTGTTCCTTCATCAACAAACTGCCTTACATTGGTAAAATAATCCTTAAAATGAACTTCATATTGCTTATTTAATTCTTCATCCATCTTAAAAATAGTATCATTTATACTACCGAAAGCATCTTGAGAGAAGAGATTCTCTTTATTAAAATAATTTGTAGTTAATTCTGATAACGCGGTTTTGCCACTTCCTTGATGTTCTGAACTTGAAACATTTCTCTTTGCATGAATTACTTGGAAATTAATTACTTTCCTGACATCTGAAATAGATTTTTCAATCATTTGATTATTTTTGTCTTCGCTTAAATCATCATCTTTACTAAAAGTGTATATTTTTGTTTCGAGATAATCCGTTAGACTCTTTTCTATATGCTTTCTCTTATATTTTTCGTCTTCAATTTTCGATAAATCAGACTCCAATTTGCTTCGATTAATATCACACTTAAATAGTAATTTCACAATATGTTCATCAGGATTTAAGTCTAAAATAAATTCAGAAAGATTTTCCAGATTATCTTCCTCTGAATATATAATTTCTAATACCATTTGTATTGAACAATGACTTAAATCAATTTCTGTACCAGTGTTCAAGATGTCATTCCTCAATGAAATAGGGAAATCATTAAAATTGAATTTGTAGTGTTCGGGTCTAAGAAATTTATCGAATAATACAATAAATGACGTTTTACCGCTATTATTTTTACCTATCAATAATGACAAATCTTGTTTTTTGTCTTGATCCAGTTGTAAAGTCGAATCTTGTAGTAATCTGAAATTTTTAACTGAAATTGTTTTTATGTACATAGAATCATAGATTAGAATACTTCATAGCTTCTGTAAATATACACTTATTTAGTTTGTTAATGTATGTTCTCATCCTATTATATTGGATGAAAAATTATTTTTTTTTACTACTGAAAATATCTTCAGTCTCTCATTTAGGATACCGAGATAGGATACTCAAATAGGGAGGTAAATACACCCCGATTATCTATAATTCCTAGACAACCGCAGACACAAGCATCCACCTCTTTAAAACCTTGCAATCAATCCATTAGCAAGATGTATTTTCGCTCTGCATTAATAGTAATGCAGAATAAAAACATCAATTTATTATGGATCAAAACAAAGTAAAATCCGAAGAGCCTAAAGTCTTATTGACACAAGGCGAAGATGGCAAACTCAAAGTCATCACAGGGGAGCAGGACGGTAAACTCAAAACCGTTGAACCCACCAAAGCGAATGCCGACCAGTTTTTGAAAGTTGATACCAACAGCAACTTTCTGGAAAATTTCTTCAAGAAGATGTCGGCACAGTTCAATCACCCGTCACATACGGGTGTATATGCCGTCGGGATGTCAGCCGTAGATAAAATAGCTGCCTTTCTCGACAAACTTATCCGTATCGACCACACAGACAAAGCACTCGATCCGTATCGCCTTAAATTTGATGGTAAGGTAAAGGTACATATTGAGCTAACAGGTAAGTTTCAGCCTTTAGATCTCAATAAACTCAATTGGAAAGAGACTGAGAAGTTAGGACTTTCAGGTGACAAATTGCAGGATGCCCTCAAAGCAATGGTTTACGGACATAAGTCTCCCGGTTTGGTTGATATTAAACCTACCGTTGATGGCAATGAGTTTCCGATGCAAGCTCGTTTATCATTAGAGCCACAGGAGGATGGAAGCATCAAGCTAGTAACCCATCCCAAGCAGGAACAACCCGATTTTGATAAACCATTTATGGGAATAGTCTTTTCCGAACAGGACAAAGAGCAACTCCAAAAGACAGGGCACGGGGCACGTGTCTACGAACTTGAACCTGTAGGCGGAGGTAATAAAATCCCCTCGCTTGTATCTCTTGACAAAATAACGAATCGACTCGAAGCCGTACCCCTCTCTGAGATCAATATTCCACAAACCTTAAAAAATGCTCCACTCTCTCCCGAACAACAACAAGGATTGAGAGAAGGTAAAGCTGTATGGGTTGAGGGCATGGATAAAAAGGTCAAACCGGGAGAAGAACCACAAAAAATCGACCGTTTTGTACAGTTCAATGCCGTCAATAAGAACTTTGATTTTAAGTTCAGCGACGAGCAACGACAACAGCACAAGGAACAGCGACAAGCCAAACAGAGTGAAGGGCAAACACAGGAAAAGCCATTGCCCAAAGCCCGTAAAGTTGATGAGGTATGGATTTATTCTAAGCAAGGTGGCGTACAGCTTAGTAAAGAAGAATTTACCAAGCTGTGTAACAAAGAACCAATCTTTGTTGAAGGTATGCAATCCCGTCCGAAACAACAACAAGCTGATGCTTCAGGTACCCAGAAAGTAGAGGCTACCGACCAGAAAGGACAGAAGTACAATGCATGGGTATGGGTTGACGAAAACAGAGATAAAATTCGTCATACCTCTAAGCATCCCGATCAGGTACGAGCCATCGAAGCCAAGCAAGCTGCTAAGGATTCTCAGAAAGTGACTCCTGTTGCCGAAAGTAAGACACAAGTGGCTGTCAATAATGAGGGCAAGACCAACGAGGCAACCAAATATTCCAAAGAGCCGCTAAAGCAAGGTCAGATACAGCCCACCGCCAAGCAAGTCGAAAAGAAGGAGCAGCAACAGGAACAAAAACAATCTCCTGCTGCTCCCAAGAAAAGCAAAGGGCGAAAAATGTAGAAATATAAAATAATAAAAGGGTCTGCGACCCCAACCACTAAAAAATCAATGTTACAATGAAAATAATAATAGCAGAAAAACCTTCTGTGGCTAAAAGTATAGCAGCCATAGTCGGAGCAAACAATAAAAGAGAAGGCTATATAGAAGGCAACGGATATGCCGTTACGTGGGCTTTCGGGCATCTGGTAGAACTTGCCATGCCGGAGCATTATGGTATTACAGGCTTTCAGAAAGAGAACCTGCCAATACTTTTACCAGAATTTAAACTATTGCCCCGACAAGTCAAAGAGGGTAAGCAGTACAAAAACGATCCCGGTGTGATGAAACAACTAAAGGTTATCCGCGAGTTATTCCATCGTGGGGAATCTATAATTGTGGCAACCGATGCCGGACGAGAAGGGGAACTCATATTCCGTCATATATACGAATATATAGGATGCAGCCTTCCGTTCGAAAGACTTTGGATCAGTTCTCTTACCGACCGTGCTATCAAAGACGGCTTTAAAACGCTTCGTCCCGGAGCAGACTACGACAATCTGTATGCTTCCGCCAAAGCCCGCAGTACCGCTGACTGGCTCGTAGGGATCAATAGCAGTCAGGCTCTTTCTATCTCGGCAGGATACGGTGTTTGGTCACTTGGTAGAGTACAAACTCCGACACTGGCGATTATTTGCAGTAGGTATCTGGAAAATAAAGATTTCAAGCCACAGACCTATTTTCGTTTGAAATTGCAGACAGAAAAAGAAGCAACATCGTTTTGGACTCATTCGGTAGATAAATTTGATACCAAAAGTCAGGCTGAAGAGATTACAGCAAAGGTAAAAGCCACAGGAAAGATACCCGTTACAGCAGTAGAACGAAAGGAAGTCAAACATGAACCACCATTGCTGTACGATCTCACCTCACTTCAAAAGGAAGCTAATAGCAAGCATGGATTTTCGGCAGATAAAACGCTGACGATAGCTCAAAGCTTGTATGAGGCAAAGAAAATCTCCTATCCCCGAACAGGAAGCCGTTATATTTCCGAGGATGTGCTGGAGGAAATACCGCACCTGATAGCAACACTTCGTTCACACTCACTTTTTAGGCCTTATATTGATGGACGATTTGATGCCAAACTCAATACTCGTTCGGTTAATGATGCTAAAGTGACCGATCATCATGCACTGATTATCACGGAAGAACCGGCAGGCAATTTAGCCAAAGACGAACAACTTATCTACGATATGGTTGCCGGACGCATGCTCGAAGCCTTTGGCGAACCTTGCATCAAAGAGAACACCACCGTATCACTCGATGCCGATGGCGTACACTTTTCCTGCAAAGGGAGCGTTACACTCGTCCCCGGCTGGAGGGCGGTATTTGATGCTAAAGACGAGCCAAACGATGAGTACGACTCTGTTGCTTTGCCCGTCCTTTTGGAAGGCGACAGCTTGCCTATCCGTGATTGCGAGATTCAGGAGAAGCAGACCAAACCGCGTCCATTACATACGGAGGCAAGTTTGCTTAGTTCGATGGAGTCCGCAGGCAAAGAGGTGGAGGATGAACAACAGCGAGAGGCAATGAAGGAGTGCGGTATCGGAACACCTGCCACCCGTGCATCCATTATCGAAACTCTGTTTTCTCGGGAATATATCGTCCGTGAGAAAAAATCTCTTGTTCCGACCAACAAAGGATTAATAGTCTATCTGGCGGTCAAGGACAAGAAGATAGCCGACGTAGCTATGACAGGACAATGGGAGGAATCCTTAAACAAAATAGCTTCGGGAGAGATGGATGCGACTACCTTCCACAAAGGAATAGAAATCTATGCCTCGCAGATAACTACGGAACTGCTTTCTACAGTCATCGAACGCACGGATAATCACAATACTTGTTCTTGTCCTAAGTGTAAAAACGGACAGGTGGTATTTTATCCCAAAGTGGTAAAATGTAAGGATGAAAATTGCGGACTGACCGTATTTAAAACCATTGCTAAGAAAGAACTGACGGAGGGACAACTCAATGATCTTTTGATGAATGGCAAGACTGTACTGATAAAAGGGTTCGTAAGTTCTAAGACCGGAAGTACCTTTGATGCCATCGTAAAATTTGATGCGGACTACAAAACGGTTTTTGAGTTTCCACCACGCAAAGAAGGTCACAAGAAGAAACGTTCGAAGTAAATTATAGATCCAATTTCATATTATAGTTGTAATAACAGCCCTTCTTCAGTTGAATTTCACCTTCATCCAATTTCTGGAATCCTAAGCGGGTATAAAAAGTGACGTTTTCCGGGAGTTGGGTTGTTAAACCAACAATATGGCATATTCGATTTATAGATCTCAATTTCTGTAAGCAATCGTCAATGATATAAGAACCTATTCCGGAGCCCTGATAGTTCGCTTTTACGGCAACCATCGACAAATAATAATAGTCATTGGTTCCGATAGCATTTGTCAGAAGCTGTTTATTGAGAGAATCCATCTTAAGCATTGTGCGTAAAGCAGAGAATCCAAAATTCATAATAAATCGTGGTAATCCGATCTTGAAATAATCGCGAAGTTTAGATTTTACTCCACTGGGAGGTAATAAGCTAAATACTCCTATTATTTCCATTGAGTTTTTCATTCTAACGATTTTTGTCACAGATTGTCTTTTGTTTATCAGGTATAGATTGGTTTTGAATAACCAGAACAATCCGTCTCGCAATCTATCCTTATTTACAAAGATTGAAGCATAGGCCAGATTCGATTCAAAAGCATCTACTAAAATAGCAGCGACCTCTTCATATTCAGATTCTTTCAATTTATCTATTCGGACATCAGGTAAAGACATGACAATTGCTTATTGATATTACGATTCAATTAACCATACAAATTTAAATATAAGTGATTGGATACGCAATGACACCAAGAAAGAAGCGACCATTGAAATAATAATTTCACTATATTTGCCACTGAAAGGTCTCTGTTCTACGATTCGGAATAGTCGTTTAACATTGATTTTTTAGTGGTGGCATCCGGGGCTAAGCTCTGGATGCCTTTTTTCTTTTCAGACTATGAGCTAAAGAAAGTGCTTTGTGATATGTCATTAGAGTTAAGCTAATTGATGTGCCTACACTCACAAAAGCAATAACAAAAGGGTCTGCGACCCCCACTAAAAAATCAATGATATGGCAACAAAACCAAAGACGACAGTCACAGAACTGTCCTATTTCCGACTATCCCTATTATCTTATCTACTTGATACACACCCCGACAAAGCCACTGACCAGGAATTTATTGCTGTGCGTGGCGATGCCGCAGCTTTAGGCTACAGCCAAGCTATAAAAGAAGGTCATACCCACGACGAAGCAGAAGCAATATCTTCACAAGTCCTCTATGAAGACTTACACTTCTCTACTTTCCGAACCCTTGTAACTATCCTTTGGGAAGAATTTTCCGAAGAAGTCAACCCCTCACAAGCCGAAGGTATAGCAAAGGAACTACTACCACGCCTTACGGATACGATTCAAAAATACACCTTGTCTGATGATTTCGCCGATACACCTGAGTACAATCAGTTTTACACGGAGCTGACTGGCGAAATACAAATACTTCTCGAAAATGGCTTATAATAAGAAAGTCCATCTTCGGGATAATATCGAGGCAATACGCATTGCATTCGCACTCGATAAAGAGAAAAGGCAGGCTACCGATGATGAAAAAATAAAACTGGCAGCCTATTCAGGTTTCGGAGGGATAAAAGCCGTGTTGAATCCCGCCGCCAAACAGGAAGATATACAATATTGGAAAGCCTCGGAGCATGATTTGTTCCCTCTGGTAACTGAATTGAACCAAGTGTTACGGGATGGAGCGAAAGACGATGCCGAATATAAGCGTTATGTAAGTTCGCTTAAAAATTCGGTCCTGACCGCTTTCTATACACCCAAGCCCATTATTGATGCCTTGGCACTCGCTCTGAATAATAGTGGTATCAAACCTCAACGTTTTCTTGAACCCAGTGCAGGAGCCGGAGCATTTATAGCATCGTTCAAAGAAACAGTTCCCGATGCCGAAGTAACAGGATTTGAAAAAGACCTGCTGACGGGCAAGATTCTCTCGCACCTCCACCCAGAGGATAAAATACGGATTGAAGGCTATGAGAAAATGGAAGGTCGTTATGCACAGCATTATGATGTTATAGCCTCTAACATTCCTTTCGGGGATGTAGCGGTATTTGACCCCTTGCTCTCCAAACATGAGATACCCGCAGTCAGCCAATCGACAAAGGCAATTCACAATTACTTTTTTACCAAAAGTGTGATGGCTGCTCGTGAAGGTGGCTTGATAGCTTTTATCACTTCGCAGGGCGTACTTAATTCGGAACAGAACAAACCAATCCGTGAATATCTGATGAATACCTGTCAGGTAGTTTCAGCTATCCGATTACCCAATAACTTGTTTACAGAAGAAGCAGGAACAGAAGTAGGAAGTGATCTGATCATTCTGCAACGCAAGAATGCAAATATTTTACCAACCCAAAGACAGCAAGATTTTATCGAATCTCGCAAGTTATCGAACGGCATATCTGTAAATAATCTGTTCAAAGACTTCGACAGGGTGATACAGACCGATGTAAAAGTCGGTACAGATCCTTATGGAAAACCCGCAATGGAATTTACTCATACCGGTGGAACGGAAGCCATCGCTGCCACACTATATCGGATGCTGAATGAAGATTTTTCCAAACATCTCGATCTGGAGCACTACTTATCTCATGCTCCGCAAAAACAGGAACAACAACCAATCGTAGCTCCGATACAGGAAATATCTGTTTCGGATATGGTAGAACTAAGTTCCAAATCGGCTTATGAACCTATTGAAGAAGATTTAGTCCTTTTCCATCCTTTTGCAGAAGCCAGAAACCGCAAAGCATGGACGGAACTCTCCGAACAGGAAATCAAAGAAGTTATGGAATCACGTATTAATCAACCAAAAGAACAGGCGAAAAATGTACCGACAACAGCAGAGAAAAAAGATACAATCATCAAGGATGAAGCCAGTGGATTGTTTGTAAATATAAACACGGGAGAAGTGATAGAACAAAAGGAAGTGTCGCCGCCTGATATACAGCAACAGCCGATTGTTACTTTGTACGATTTGTTTGGTTTTTCAGCCGAAGAGCGTTCGCAGATTAAACAGCCCAAACGTTCCCGTCGCCGTATGCCTATACTACCGCCTAAAGCCATCCAGCAAAAGGAGGTACAAACTAAAATCCCGACAGCAAGCAAACCTATCGAAACTCCCGAACAACGTGCGGAGCGGTTGGAAAAGGAAAGGGCGGAACGGTTGAAACCCATTCCGATGGCAATACCCCAAAACGGATTGCCCAAACATTATAAGGATGGCTCATTAGTAACAGATGTGGATAATCGCATCGGCTATCTGCGAGATATAGACGGACACCAGCCCATGTTTCATCCTTTGGAATTGCCACCAAATCAACAAAAACGGGCATCGCTCTATATTGAGATACGCGATACCTATAACCATCTGTATAACAACGAAGCCGATACACTGAAAGAAAATCCTGCATTACGGCAGATGCTCAATCGCCTATATGATGATTTTGCACAAAAATTCGGAAATCTGAACGATGCAAAGAACCTCGACCTTATCAAAATGGATACCGCAGGTCGGGAAATACTCTCTTTGGAGCGTTATCGGGAGGGTAAAGCGATGAAGGCTGATATTTTCGAACGTCCCGTAGCCTTTAATCCCGATGAGATTTCTAAAGTAGATAATGCATACGAAGCTCTTGTCTCCAGTCTCAACAAGTACGGGGCGGTCAATTTGGATTACATGGTTTCTCTAACGGCTAATACACAAGAGGGAATACTTGACGAACTGAAAGGCAAGATTTACTTCAATCCTCTTGTGAGAGGCTATGAAGTAGCGGACAAGTTTGTAGCGGGTAATGTTATTTCCAAAGCAGACGAAGTACAGAATTTTATTGACCGCAACCCGAATCATGAAGCGGCTAAAGAATCACTGACCACTTTACAGGATGCTATACCCAAGCCAATCGCTTTCGACGATCTGGATTTTAACTTCGGTGAACGTTGGATACCATCGGGCATCTATGCTGCTTTTGCTTCACATCTCTTTGAAACAGACGTCAATATCCATTATGCACAAAGCCGCGATGAGTTTAGTATAAATTCCAATACAAAAAATGCCAAGATTAGCGATCAGTATGCTGTCAAGGGAGAAAGCCGCACCTTTGATGGTATTGCCTTGATGCGTCATGCACTGCATGATACCACTCCCGATATTACCAAAACGGTCAGAGTAGATGGCAAGGAGACGAAAGTACGGGACGGAGAAGCAATTCAACTTGCCAACACCAAGATAGACGAAATGCGGAATGGCTTTTCGGATTGGCTCAGAGAGCAGACGCCCGAATTTAAAGACCGACTTGCCGATATTTATAACCGCACGTTCAACTGCTTTGTACGTCCTGAATACGACGGTTCACACCAGACTTTTCCCGGACTAGACCTGAAAGGTTTAGGTATTCCCGATTTATACAAGAGCCAGAAAGATGCCATCTGGATGCTTAAATTGAATGGTGGTGGCATAATCGACCATGAGGTGGGTGGCGGTAAAACCTTGATTATGTGCTGTGGTGCAATGGAGATGAAGCGGCTCGGATTGGTGAACAAACCACTTATCACAGGACTGAAAGCCAATGTCCATGAAATCGCTCAGACCTTTTGTACGGCATACCCTGATGCAAAGGTGCTATATCCCGGCAAAGAAGACTTTACACCACAGAACCGCAATCGGATTTTCAACGAAATGAAAAACAACAATTGGGATGCGGTGATTTTAACACATGAACAGTTCGGAATGATACCACAATCCCCGGAGATACAGCGGGGTATCTTACAGGCAGAACTCGACAGCGTGGAAGAAAATCTCGAAGTGCTGCGTTCACAGGGGAAAGAGGTATCGAGAGGGATGCTGAAAGGTTGTGAGAAACGCAAAACCAATCTTGAAGCTAAATTAGAAGGGGTAGCTCACCAGATCGAAAACCGCAAGGATAATATGTCGGATTTTCGGATGATCGGTATAGACCATTTGTTCGTAGATGAATCTCACAAATTTAAAAATCTGACTTTTACCACCCGCCATGACCGTGTGGCAGGCTTGGGAAATACTGACGGTTCGCAACGGGCACTCAATATGCTCTTTGCCCTGCGTACCATACAGGAACGCACAGGAAAGGATTTAGGGGCTACTTATTCATCGGGAACAACGATTTCCAATTCATTGACAGAATTGTATTTATTATTCAAATACCTACGTCCCAAAGAATTGGAAAGGCAGGGTATCAACACCTTTGATGCTTGGGCAGCTATCTTTGCCAAGAAAACCAAAGATTACGAGTTCTCAGTTACCAATCAGATCGTACAGAAAGAACGTTTCCGCTATTTTATTAAAGTGCCGGAACTGGCTTCTTTCTATTCCGAAATTACCGACTATCGTACCGCACAGGATATTGGTATAGATCGTCCCGAAAAGAACGAGATTCTGCACAATATACCACCCACACCCGACCAGCAGGAGTTTATCGGTAAGTTGATGGAGTTCGCCAAAACAGGTAATGCCACTCTTTTGGGACGTGCACCATTATCGGAACGAGAAGAAAAAGCAAAGATGCTGATAGCAACCGATTATGCCCGTAAGATGTCACTAGATATGCGGATGATAGATCCCGATAAATACGGCGACCATATAGACAACAAAGCCAGCCATTGTGCCGCGTCGATAGCGGACTATTACCAGAAATACAATACCCAGAAAGGGACCCAGTTTGTATTCTCGGATTTGGGAACCTATAAGCCGGGGCAATGGAGTCCTTACACCGAGATTAAACGCAAATTGGTAGAAGATTACGGCATCCCTGCATCCGAGGTAAGATTTATTCAGGAAGCTACCAGCGAGAGGGCACGTAAAGCTATGATAAAAGATATGAACGAAGGTAGAATCCGTGTCATGTTCGGTTCTACCGAAATGTTGGGAACAGGTGTAAACGCTCAAAAACGAGCAGTTGCCATTCATCATTTGGACGCACCGTGGCGTCCGTCAGATCTGGAGCAACGCGACGGGCGAGCGATACGAAAGGGCAACGAAATAGCCAAACTGTATGCTGATAATAAGGTAGATGTGAAAATATATGCCGTGGAAAAATCACTCGATGCCTATAAATTTGGCTTATTGCACAACAAACAGTTATTTATCAAACAGCTTAAAAACAACAATTTGGGGACTCGAACTATTGACGAGGGTAGCATGGATGAGAAAAGCGGCATGAATTTTTCTGAATATGTAGCTATTCTATCAGGGAACACCGAATTGTTGGAGAAAGCAAGGATTGAGAAGAAAATTGCCGCTTTGGATAGTGAAAAGCAGGCTTTCGTTCGGGGGAAATCATCGAGCCGCTACAAATTAGAGAACATCATGCAGACCGTAGAATCCAATAAAGGATATATTGATCGCATCTTCAAAGATGTGGAAGCATTCAATAGTAGGGTGCAAACTGCTTCTGATGGCTCGCGACTCAATCCTGTAAAATTGGATGGTTTTCAAGCCACCGATCCGGTTGCCATTGGCAAGAAGTTGAACGAGATAGCAGACAAAACACGTACACACGGGGCACACGAAAAAATCGGTTCATTATATGGTTTTGATTTATTGGTAAAATCCGAAACTACGAACAAAGATGGTTTCGATCTGATACAAAACCGTTTTTTTATACGTGGTGAGGGGCAGATACTCTATAACTACAACTATGGAAGTTTGGCAGCAGACCCAAAAACAGCTTCGCTGAACTTTCTGAATGCACTCGACAGTATGCCTAAACTTTTGGAGAAGTACCAAACAGACACCGATAAACGGATGCAGGATGTACCCGTTCTAAGGCAAGTTGTAGAAGGTATTTGGTCGAAAGAGAACGAGTTGAAAGATTTGAAAACGGAACTTACTGCATTGGAGCGTAAGATAGAGTTATCATTGAAGCCCATCGAGCAAAGTGAGGGACAAGAAAATGTTTCTGAGAAGAATCAGATTCAATCTCAGAATAGCTCAAAATCAACAGCGATTCAAGATGCCCCTATGCCAAATACTTTGCAAGGAGTGAAAGAGGTTATGAGAGACAGGTTCGTTATTGCATCGGTGGGTAGTAGTCCGCCACCAAAGGAAGAAAAAAGAGGTATGAAACTCTAAAAGAAGATGACCGTAGAAGAATAATTCAAATAATTCTACGGTCTTTTTATTTATTCCTTTTCTATCATTTCTTCTTCAGTACCATCTTTAAAATGATCACGAATAAATTTCTCTACGTTTTTCTCTGTGTAAAATATCTTGTGATGGATAGTTATATAGGTCAGTTCTCCAGCCGAGCGGTAACGCTGTAAGGTGCGTTTACTTACGTTCAGCATTTGGCATAAGTCTTGATTGTCTAAAAGTCGTTCACCGTTCAGTACGTTATGTCGTCCGCTCATTATATCCATAAATTTATCCAATCGGTCAAAACGTCCCATGAATTGCTCAAACCACTTTTGCATGAAATCCTTTAGGTTGTTATCGTCGTTCATCTATTTGCTTGTTTTAATTTCTTCTGCAAGTTTAGCGGAAACGAAAACAATAAAAGTGGTATCTACCACCGCAGATACCACCATTTAGTTTGTAACATATTGATTATTAAACTTAGTGTTTTACTTATAGAATTTGTCTACTTCATTCTTATAAACGGCAAACAATCGTTCTAGCAAGGATGACGAATTCTTTTTACGTTCCATTGTACGGGCTTTACGACTATAAATATTTTTAGGTATTTTGATATTGAAGATAAGTTTCAGTCCTTGTATGATTTCGGCAAAACTGATTAGTTTACCGGATGCTTTACGAATCAGTTTAATGTTATAAATAGCTATTGCCAGTTCTATTAGATCTGTGATTGTCCCTCCCCAGATATAATAGCCGGAGGAAGAAGGCTCTGTTGTGTTATTTGTATCGGAAGAAACAGGTTTTGGATTATACTCTATCCATTGCAAAGCAGCATTAAGGAAGGATAAACTATGGGCTATGCAACTTAGAATTGGAGCATTTTTTTTCCCGCCCCCTTATCGCTTAATGACATCTGGAATCCTTCCAATTCTAAGCGGGTATAATGTATTGTAAAATAAGCAGGAATACTTTCTTTCTCTGAGGTACAAAGAGTCGTGACTTTATGTACGAAGTCTTCATACGCTGATTCAATATCATATTTGCCAAGATTGAATGTTCCATCCATCTTCTTCAGCAGGCATAATAACTGTGTGTTTATTAATCTTTTCATATCACTCATTTTTTTAGGTTATTATTAAAAGCAAACAGGTGGCAATACCGTATTTACTCAGCTTTCTGTTTCTTATTAGACAACTGCTTTATTTCTCTGAAAATTATAAGTGCTATATCATGCTATTAATCTGCTTATTTCTTTTAGGCTAACCGTTTTCAATCACTGTTATATAGGCTTATCATGTTCAGAGTATCGACTGCATACATCTTAATCTTACTCATATTTTAGGACTCTCTATTTTAATTATGTGTGTCATCAATAACATTCTCAAAATAATATGTAATTCCCTATTTGTCGTATTAATTGAAATAAGAGAAATTATTGACACGATATAGATATAATATTTAACTTCTCAAATTTCATTAGACTGTCAAGCCAGATCCTCTGAGACTGGCATTAGCCTGTTAAAGAAAGGATACTAGCACATCTATTTTTATAGCTTATTTATAGGAGCGGCTTGGCTCCACATTTCTTTCAATACCAATATGATATTCCTTTTCTTTTGTCCAATACGTTATGTAATCAATACTATATCTTACCCCGGAATGATGAGTACGGACTTTTATTTCATAGTCTCCGCATAAATCCTGCTGTTTCTGTAACTCTGTTATTAATTCGCTTATTTTCATTTTTTTTATTTTTATAAAAAGAAGAATCTTTAATATTTGCTGACAGATAACGTCCGATGAAAATAGAATCAATAAGATCATATTCACTGGCGAGAAATCCGAGGCTAATTATTCATATTATTTTTTCTTTATATGTATTACTTCCAATTTAATTTCACATCCAGGTTCTTGGCCATATTCCCTGTTATCATCCAGTATAATATCTGTCTATTCTTCTTGAAGCGATAGAAGCCCAAGGTGCAGAAACTGTCAAATGCAGGAGTATCAGTACCTCTGGAAATCTCATAATTCACAGCAAAAATAATCCGGGATAAAATATTATCTATATAAAGACATCCACCTCCGGGTTCTTTATTTAATCCTTCGAGATAGGTCAAAATCTTTTTCTCTGCTTTGTCGGATACTTCAGGTTCGAAAAGTGTAAAACTTGTCAGTATATCTTTCTCCAAGCGATATATACAATAAATATTTCCGAAAGGGGAATCACTTAATCCGTAAACTAAACCTTCCTTAGGGTTATAAGTCCCTTTAATTATCTGGTTCTGTAAGTTTCTTATTATCCGCTTAGCGTATCGTTCCATGTATTCGATATGTTTAATTTTATATATTGTATACTCCTTTATATATCTTTTACGTATATGTACATTCAATTTCCTGTGCAGGTAGAAAACAAAGAAGAAATTAATAGAATAATCAGGATACTTATTATTATCAATATGCCTGCAATTTTCTCCCAATCATATCTTTTGGAAAACTTTTTAATCATTTAAGTTATTTTTTCATTCTTTCTTCTTCTTATTCCATTCTCTTAAAAACTTTATTCTAAGATTATATATCACAAACATATGGTTAGAAATTATTCATTACGCCTTATGTTTATTTTATCGGTATAATTTATAAACCGCGCGAAATATCGCATCTCACACGGTTCATACTTAACACAAACTTTACAAAACTACACTGCTGCCTATTAAGATGTTGGCAGCATTTTATTATTTATTTTAAAAGAACCCTGTCAGTCTTGTTGATAGATCTCGTTTTTCCGATAACCCGTACAATGTAAACTCCATTCCTATACTGACTACTCTCCGTAAGTTCTGTAGACTGTTTTTTTAATGCTTTTTTATTGGCAATGAGTCTTCCTGTCAGATCATAAACTTCAACTGTGCAATCTTCTCCACTCTGATTATCTATGGTTATGACATTATTTCTAACATAAATATTAATCAAGGCAGACTTTGTGTTATCCTCAATCAAACCGGACGATGATACAGTAATCTTAAATCTGTTATTAGATACATTTATTCCTGTAATTACATATTCGGCGTCATTAACAATCGGATAACTACGTCCCGTAGACAGGTCATACAGGTATAAATTACGGGATTCTACCTCCGCTGCGACCGAAAGATTAATAGAATAAGTTTCATTCAGTCCGGAGCTAACACCAATGGTTGTGCCCGTCATTTGAGGAACAGTTGCTATCTGATAATCGGATTGGTCACCGCCTGAAACATATGCTTGCATAAGGTCTCCTTCTTTTATTTTATAGCCATCCCAACCGTTGTCGAATCCAGTGCTAGCATCAGCTTCTTCGAAGAGCCAGACACGGTCAGCCGATCCACTACTGATAACATCCATCACAATATGAGGCAATTGTGCTGTACTACTTTTAAGTTCAGCGGATTTCCAAGGGGTGACAGTCGAGGTAGTCAATTCATTTTTTACCAGCTGGTCATATGGCAGTGTAATATTACCCGGGCTTGTTACATTCAGCATAAATGTATGCATAGATAATATCCTGTCAGGTATTCCGACTTGTCCAGCAAGGTTGAATGGAACAGCCTGATATTGTCCTGCTGCAATCCCGTCTGCACTTCCTCCGTTAAGCTTTCGCCATTGATCCCGCGTTCCCATATTGAACAGGTAAACGGTATTTTCATTTAACAGTACACTACCCAAACCGATCGCTGCGGATGTTATAGGTATAGCCGCTGTATATGAGTTGGAGACCAAGTTCATGCCTGAATAATTCACATTTGAGGTTCTGGTAAGACCAATTATTGCGTCTCCAACATTCAATATACCCTCAAAGCCATATATATGTGTGGGTAATGTATTTGTCGTATTGGTTATTTCATACCCTTTGAAGGCCTTCAATTCCGTATCCGGTGTATAAGGCGCCGGACGCCATTTGTTGCCGTTATAGGGTTCTACCCATTGATTGACAGTTTCAACTTTCGGATTCAAGTAAGGATAATCGGAAGATTGTACCGGGATGCCAAAATATTGCCACTGTCTTCTATAGAACCCGCAGGTGGCACATTCGTAAGCTTTATTATAAAATTCGACAGTAGCATTTACCTGCTGGTTCTTTGAAGGATCTGAAAAAAGTAATGTGCCGGATGCTTTATCAGGATTAGACTTTACGATAATAGTCCCATTGTCTGAGTTATTGTCGTTAACCGTTCCATTGATTATCAGTTTATTCTCTGTTGTAATAACTAAGTTTACATCAGAATTATTGATAAGATCGCCGATTATGCGGTCTTTGTCAAGATGCAGATCCCTGATGGCTGTTCCTTTTCCGTTTCCCGTACCGGTTATTCCGTTATTTGTATTTGTTGCAAATTCTATATTTTCTCCTTCAGCAGGCACAAAGTTTGCAGTCCAATTTACTTGTTTGGCCCAATCAGTATCAGTCGTACCATACCAATAGTTGTACCATTTCAATGTTGCACTGGCTGAGTTGTTATCCGGATTTGTATCGTCGTTGTATTGAACCGTTGCTATATTTGTCCATTTATTCAATTGTGCAGTAGGATTATTGGCATTTACCTTGATATGAATTGCCGGATATGAAAACAATGCATTCAAAGCATCTGTACGCTTAAATGTATATGTATTTCCATTAACAGAAGCTATCCACCCATTGGATGCAAGTCCACCTGATTTACCGGTATAATCAGTTACAATCAGACCATCAGGAATGGCGTCTGTTACAGTAACTGTGTTACCTGCGACTTTATTATTTCCGCTTAGATTAGTCACTGTTATAGTAAAGGTGTTTCCGGTTGCTTGGGCAACACCATCGTTATCCGCATTCTTTTCTATACTAAGGTCCAAATTTGGATTATATACGGTAGTACTAACCGTGGAGTAATTATTTGTTTTATCATCGTTTAAACCTGGTATTTCGGGAGGAATAATATCTGCATTATTAACTATTTTTCCTCCTGCCGGAATTCCATTTAATTTCCCTTTAATTATAAAAGTACCTGTACTGTTAGGAGCCAATGTCATGGTTGCCGATAATGAATTTTTATTCCAGGTGACATCTGTTCCACTGGTAAAGCCAACTGCGGTATTACCTGCATTGCCATCATTGTTGAAAGTAACGCTATTGATAGAAAATGTACTGCCGTATATAATATTATTACCATTACCGTCCTTTATTACATCGTTTAATACTAAGCCGGGCAATGTTGAGGTCGAATTGTTAATCACATTTACAGTATAGGTTAATTCTCCGCTTTGAGAAGAATTTTCCATATTTACACTCTTTTGTACAAGGACATCTCCGGGGGTAGTAATAAGAATATTTCGTATCTCATGATAATTGACAGATGCGCCTGTAGAAGCTGAGAATCCGAGTTTAAGCTTCGCCGGAGGAACGTCTTCTGTCAGATAGTTTATAAGTTCGGTAAAAGTTCCATTAGGAGTTGTAGTCCACTGTACTCTAATTCGGTATTGATTAGCTTCCGGTTCAATATAAATCCTCACTCTTCTGTAAAACTGTAAATCAGTTGGTCTATTAGAAGTTTGAGTAGCATAAGCGATATTTCCACCATAGCTATTTCCAACTGTTTGACTTGTCAAGAATCTATATGGTGGATTCGTACTGTTTTTAGGAGCTTCGGGGCCCCTTAGCGTAATTGCATTTGCTCTATAACCCGGACCATCTTTCCCCTCTTCATTTGATGCAAAATTGCCGAATTCATCCAATCCTACGCCAAGGTAAGCACCAGCAAGACCAGGTGTATAACCACCCAAAGTACTTGCTGCATATCCTAATGATCCACCAAATGCTCCAATCCTAAATGTAGGAGTATCAGCATCAAATAAAAAAATACAAATACCATCAGCGCTCCCTGATTTACTACGCCAAGTCTTATACTCAAACTCTATATATGCACCTAATGTACTTGGAAAAGAATTGTTTATATAAGCATATCCCTGCTGTGAGTTATCATCTTTTGTTAATCGGAGCCAACCTTGGTTTATCGGATCCGGGTTACCAGATGTGAGATATGCTTTCGGATTTCCACCCAAGATAATATTACTGCCAACAGAACTTCCTTTAAAATTTTCGGTAATTGTAAATTGTGCTTTGAGCGAAGATACACAGAAAAAGCAACTAATAAATAAT
Source organism: Dysgonomonas gadei ATCC BAA-286 (assembly GCF_000213555.1). Lineage (GTDB taxonomy): Bacteria > Bacteroidota > Bacteroidia > Bacteroidales > Dysgonomonadaceae > Dysgonomonas > Dysgonomonas gadei. Next base: position 21,682 of record NZ_GL891980.1, on the reverse strand, counting down.
ATTGAAAGTAATTGAATTCTTATATGTTTGTAGTGATTGGTCATATTCATTCTTTTATTTATACAAGATCTATCTGGTCTTGATTTTATTATTATATTTCCACATCATAGATATACCAATTGTTACGTTCTATTTTTACCGGCAGTTGCAATTTGTAGGTCTCGTCTCCAAATTCGGGTGGCGGCAGGAATCCTCCATCAAAATAAGGTAGGCTGAGCTCTATGCTTGTTCCTCCATTATCCCGTTCGTTCAGATAAGTAGTCAGGGTGAGGCTTATTACTTTGCCTGCATCCAGCGTGTAAGATGATATAACATCGTTCCAATTCACCCAAGTGTGTGAACTGGCCAAGTTATCGGTTTTCGATGCCGGTTTCAGTACATAGGTATTCTTATCGAAATCGATAAGCCTGTATTTATATTGGGCAGCGCCTTCCCCCGACAATAGTGTTCCCCGGTGCTCTGCTGTCAAGCTTATGTTGAGTTGTACTTTGGCCACAGCCCGAATCAGAGGAATACTGCTAAGCTGGTAATTCGAATTAAAATCGTGTGTCTTATTGCCCGACATCAAGATAGGAGTCGTTAGCGTCGCAGACCAAGGCGTGTCACTTGATTGTAAAACGGATTGTAATCCGGCTATTGAAGTGACTGCGTCGAGTGATGTTTTTATGCCGGAACAGTTAGCTATAATATAAACGTCTCTACTGCCAGCCTCCGACTGAGTGAGGTCTAGCAAAACTTTTCTATCTGCATTACTCCATGATCCTCCGGTAAAGGTCGCCGAGGATATGTAATAAGATTTAAATGTCTGTGCCCCTGATGTAGGAAATAAAAACACATACAGGTTATCAATTGTCTGTTCAGCGGCAGAGCCATTGTCAGTAGCTGCTTTCAGACTCCCTTTAACGAAATTGTTTATTTGAAAAGAGAGTATTATTTTTTCATTATCCATACTGCCAGCCACAGGGTCGTCATCACCTGAACAACCGGTGAACAGCAGACTTAAGAAGCCTATTATGTATATATATATTTTCATATTCTTTTATTTATTTACTGAATGTCTTTACCAGAATCCCATTGTAATATACTTCCAGATAATTCCCGGATTGAGGAATATTTATCAGTGTATAATCTTCTTTGTCAGTAGGACTTGTCTTTATAAAGTCTTTAGTCAATGCATCGTCTGAGAAAGTACATCCGTTTATAGCTTTCAGTATGACATGATGCGGATCACAAACTTCTATCGTATTATCGATTGTTACATTCCCGTCATCGTCAACGTTCACATTGTATCCGTAACCCATATAAGTTGCACTTTTCTTAACTGTCCACGGATCGATGGTATAAATAATTTCTATCGTTTGCAATTTTTTGATAACATAGTAGTAATGCCTGTTTCTGTAGATGTTATAGTCGGGCTTATCCGTATTTTGACCGGTGGCAAAGGCCAGATAATCCGTGTCGGTGATGGTGCGGTCGTCTGTAATGACAGGTATGTCGTAGAATTTTCCGTTAAGGGTTTCAATCCTGAAGTAGTTGACCGGTTTATGATCTGATACTGACCAGACAGGATTTGTATTCATCATCATGGCTTCCGGCATATAGTACAGGTATGAATTACCCACTTTTTTTAACAGCTTATCTTCATAATACCCTACAGTTGCAGGATACATATCCGGTATGAGCCCGAACTGACGATATGCATTTTTATAATAAATGTTCTTGACACCGGAACCTATAGATGCTCCCTCTATTACGACTTCGAGTTTGGCGACAGCACGGATTAATTTCACCCGGTTTTCTTCTGTCCCGTCCACAACAGGTCGGAAAGGCTTCGGCTGGTAGATGTTTCCACCTTCACTTACTGTTTGGTTCAGATATGTTCTGGACATCGGGAAGCCCTTACTTTCTGCGGCTGAAAGATACAGGTCTGTATCCATATCGCGGAAAGCAGACATGTAGCTATCCATCAATGACTTTGTAGCTATCACCTTCAATTCTGCCATCGGCATATTGGCCACAAAATAAAAATCACGCTGTCCTGTGGTCAGCTTTACGGTAAAGGTTTTTTCCTTATCGGTAAAGGGTATTGCTTCATCGAAATATTCAGAGATCTTTTCTCCTGTCGATGAATCGAAGACCAGCAAGGCTAGATCGTGTACGCGATCTTCATAATCTGCTGCATCTTCATTGATTGTTTCCGTATCGGCTGCCTGCGCCCTGGTTACAGATAAGTATACCTCCTGTCCTTTGGTTGTCTTGTCTGTTTCATCCTGATTTTCATAGATAAAAGAGTCACAAGCCACAAGCAGAACCGGCAGACAGAGTAAGAGTATATATCGTATTTTTAATATCATAATCGTTTGGATTATTCAAGCCCGGCAGGCTTAAATTTATAAATCAGTGCTATAGCTATGAACAAGCCAGTTGTTGACATAAATGGCGCAACTGAAGTGAGTCCAGCACTCGGCACAATAATCCTTGATCAGGAATTTGATTGTAAAGTCATTTTCACAGTCGAGGTTTACACCCTTGTCTACAGCCCTTAACAGGATGCTAGCAATCAGGTCACCGTCAAAGACGGTTTCTTCCTTATCGTTTCCTGTATAGGTAATATTCAGTTTGTTGCTGTAACCGGTAGTAAGGTCCAGCATGGTATAATTCCATTCACCTGTATTTCCTTCCAGTTTGGTCTCTATCGACGGATAGGTCAGTACCGGAGTATTCATAGGCATCGTACCGTTTATACGTACCGTACCGTTAGCCGATGAAACGGCTACATTCAATTTTGTAGGATCATATGTTTTCATCGTAGCATTATCGAACTCGACGATTATCTTGACCCTGTTGGTCAGTTCCCTCAGATTTACTGCTGTATGTTTATATAACGAGCCGTATTCTTCCGGATTGGGTAAAAAAACGACCGGGCTTTCACCATGCCATATACGTCCTGTAGAAGTAAGAGTGGTCGCTATATTATTTGTTGAGTTAATAGTCATCATCACATCCTCTTTGGTGGTTATTCCAGGAGTGAATGTATTTTTTTTGAATTTATCATTTATCCCGGCCCATGCTATAAATGAATAATTTCCGTCAGATACGGGAACAAGCACTTCATAGTCACGATCCAAGGTTACATCCTGTTGTTGTTGTACTGTAGCTGAAAGCTTGCCTTCCTGATCGAATGCAAATACGGTTAGTGAGGATACGTTCCCTATAAACAGGGAATCGTCTACACACGGGGTCTTGGAGTAGAATTTTACATAAACACCCTGAGGGCAATCTTTCAGGTCATCGTAGATAAGGGAATCGCAACCCCAGAAAAGAGCCCCTGTCGCGAACAATACCATTATTATCCAGATTCGTAAATTCTTCATCCCTTGTACTTTTTATTAATTTAATGTTTGATTTGAATAATCGGTAGGGAAATACGGCTCCCTACCGAAGTTATTGTTTTTTATTTTTGAGGATTAAATCCCCGGAGATACAGAATACGAGTGAAGCGTCCAAGGAAGAACTTTCACATCCACGCTCATCCATGTTTCAGGAGTAGTTAACGGATCAGTCGGTTTAATCGGATTCTCCGGTTCTTCGTATCCCGGCACACTTGGTTTCGGATCCGGATTTAGAGGTAGGTTCGTTCCTGGATTAGAAGGGTCTTCAGAACCTTTAGGATTATTCGGATCTTCAGGGAATAACGGGTTCCAGTTTGTTCCCAGATTTCTGAATCCTGTAATGTGGATATGGTATACGTTATTTCTTATAACCGGAGAATTATACCATGCCGGAACTTCATCCGGATTTACCCATGCATAATACAGAACTTTACCTTTTACGTATCTGGCGACTTTTTGATTTACAGAACCGCCTTTAGCTGGATCCTGTGCGTTTTCGGCAGTAGTATAGAACTTACCGTTTTCACCCACGAAGAAGTCGGCATTTGGAGTATACGTTTCACCGTCTGCAAATGCCGCAGCCGCAGGTGTGAATTTGGCACGGATAAGCACATAGGCTGTATTTCCTTTTTTATAGCTGGAAGTAGCACCTGCAGCATAAGCGTGTGTGTTTGGTAGGATAAATTTACCCGACAACTCGGAATTCAACTCTGCGGTTACTTGTCCATAAGGATCGGTTGCATAGTCAGTCATTGTTTTAACGGCAGTTCCTCCGAACTGGTTAGCAGAGTCATAGTTTTCAAACAAACCCGAATAGTCGTATTTAGAACTGCTTCCTGTGACATCAGTTCCCCAGAAGGCTGCATCTGAAGCGGGAACCCATGAATAGTAAGGTGTAGCCCAGTCTGCTTTACGTTGGATATACAAAGAACTTTCACCTTGTGCCAGTACCCAGTTGATATCGGATATCACACCCAGGGGTGAACCTCCCGCTGAAGGTACGGTGTAAGTCAAAGCCTGAGTAGAAACCATAACCCTAGCGACAGCTCTTTCTACTTCCAAGCTAACGCGGTTTTTAGGTGAAGTTGTGGCTAACGTTTCGGTGTCTGTAACATTGGCTTCCACATCTATTGTTTTAGGCTCAACATTGGTCATGACGATTGTTTCATCTGTCGTCCCATTTTTTACAGCCAGTTTATCCGCAGATGTATTAGTAAATGTTCCGGCACCCGAGTTGGCCAGATACAAGGCCGCCTGGGTGTAAGCATCTTCAAACTCAGCCACCGGAGTTTTTGCCAGCGTATTTACGACTTCTGTTGTTCCGTTTACCAGGACATATACTTTCTTAGTTCCGGCTGTAGTCTTGATTGCGGCATTTTGTGTTTTGGGAACCAGTGTTATGTCATTACCGTTTATGATTTTTTCATAATCTTTCCCTGAGCCACTAGCTCCGACCTCAAGCGATTTTGAGGTAACCGATGATCCGTCTATGAGGTAAACAGCTACGGTTTTTATATCATCTTTTCCGGCCCATTCCCCAATATTGTTGTAATCTTCAGGCAAGGATTTCGTTGCTCTCAACCCTGAAGAATTCTGGGACATTTTCAATGTAACACTCACATTCGTGTTACCTTTCTCTTCTCCACCTGGCGATGAATTGTCATCATCATTGCTGCATGCGGTTACACCCAGTCCAAGGGCTAGGGCAGCAGCTAAAAATAGTTTAGTTACTTTCATTTTGTTCAATTTAAATTAAAAATATTGCAGACTATAATCTTATTGTTTTGTAAAAAATAATTGTTTCTTTCAGTAAAATGAGTCAATTGTCTTGATCTACGATTTGTAGGATTTCAAGATTAGCTTTTGCATCTTTATCGCCCCTGTTTGCCGATTTCTCAAAATACTCTTTCGCTTTTTTTGTATCACCTTTCAGCATATAAGCAACCCCAAGATTATTCCATGCGATTGGTTTATCTTCTATCCTTTTTAGACGTTCAATAGCTGCATCGTAATTCTTACTCTCAATATCCGCTCCTGCTGAGTTCACAATAGCGATTTCACTCTCGGGATATAACCTGACGGCGATATCGAACACTTCGCGGAACTCTTTGCTGTTCGATGGGTAACTTTCTGCCACCAGGTACATTTCGTTAAGGCTGAGAAGTTTCGGATTTTTCTTTATTATTTGTTTTGCTTCTTCCACATTAAAGGCACGTACCTCATAAGCTACGGTGTATTCCGTGCGTCTTAAAAGCGGATAATAATTATTAAGCAGTGTTTTATAGGTGTCTCCGTCTGAAAGTTTTAACAGATCTGCATCCCGTGCATCAGGATTTCGAACTTTGTCAATGATATTCAGAATATTTTGTTTGTCTGCCAGAAAGGAAACAGAAATGGCTTTACGCAGACCTTCCCAGTCTTCACCTTTGCCTTCAACGCTAAATTTGTCGCGCGACACACTAAATTTGGAGACCAGGTAATGAGCAAAGGAGTTAGCCCTGTTTTGCGCCAGTATGCGGTTATGCTCAAAACTGCCTTCAGGTGAGGCATACCCGACAATGGTAAATTCGGTTATATCAAGGTCACTGTTATCTCTAATTTCGCCTATAATCCTGTCCACTTCTTCAAATTGGTCACCGTTGTTCCTGTAATCCCTCAACAGCTCATAACGGTCTACATGATAATTGAAAGTCGCTGTGTGACGGTCGCTGCGTGCTTTGACAGGTTCTGCCTCAGGCATGATAAATGTCAACCTGTAAGTTGCCGGATCACGCTTTGGCAGGATGTTCTGAACGATTAACTGATCTTCCGTCCGGTCATAGCAGTTGGCGCATCCGGATACAATTTTTTGAATTGTAAGGGAGGCATTATCCATCCACGGTCTGTAAGCCACTGAGGTATTATAATTTACTGACTGGGATGTGTTGTTTTTACGTTTTAAGATGGTTTGTGGTTTCGTTTCAAAAGGAAGTTGATCGTGGTTTCCCAGATTTTGCTTACGGTTGACAATTTTATTCCGCACCCCACCCGTTATAGCTATAGGGGGAAGGAATAAAGAATCTCCGTCAGGCTCATTCGATTGCAGGATAGGGGTCAGGATAACCATCTCATTGCTTTTCACCTTCATTTCATCCAGATCCAAATCTATTGAAACGTATACCTGATTACCTCCCTTTGCAATACGATGGGAGGATACTTTAAAATTTTCAGGTTGCGGTTGGGAATAAACTGCGGGGAAAAATCCTCCTGCCAGTATCACGGTTAATATTGTTTGTAGTATATTTCTCTTCATCGCATCCTATTTTATAAAGTAAATAAATGACAGCTCGACTCTAGTTATCCCCCAATAGTTATAATTACCTTCATCCTGCTTGGTTCCGCAATCTTTACAGGGGTATTCATCATAATGGATACGGGCGTATCCGGCTCCGATATTGAACTCAAAGTTCCAACGATTGGTTAATACCCATTGGTAGCCGTAGCTGATACCAGCACCATAGAGGTAGCCTTCATAACGCTTGTCCTTAAAGACATCCAGCCTGCCGAGAGGAATATCCCATCCTCCAACATTGAATTGTGCTCCATGGGCGTGGATACCAAGGAAATGTCCGTTAAAGGCTTCACAGAACCACCAGCGGTATTCCGGTTGGACAAGCCAATGCTTGAACCTCTTATTATCTGAGAATTCAAAAGGGTTTACACCTCCACTGATTTCAAGCGTACTTTTTTTGCCTAAAGCGAACTCCATACCCAGGTTAGGTGTTGTTGTAGCCCAATAAGCCAGATTCGTCTTTATTGCAATCTCTTGAGCATGGGCTTGCTGAAAAAAACAAATAAAGATTAAAATGACGACGTAACCTTTGTTTAATTGATTGCTTAAATTCATCTTTAAATTCAATTGTTAAAGTGTTTTACGGCAAGAAGTCTCTTTCTTTGTGAGAAAGAGACTTCTTCATCTTAACTGTATATTTCGTTTATAGCGAAGTCTTATATTCTGAGAATATAAAACTTATGAATTTGTCTAAGAATGTATTATATTATTTTAGCACCTTATTATTGGGTAAAATCGGGTGTGGAAGGATGTGAATTATGGACAAAATATAGTTTAATATATCATGTTTGGGAGATAGAAATAATTGATACTAAATAAATATCGACAATGATTATTGAATCTTAAAAAAATATAATTATCTTTGCTGCAAATATTTAAGACACAGTTGGAAAACTCTTTCTCACAAAGAAAGAGTCTTATGGAATTACTGAAGCACAAAGATCTTTCGGGTATTTTTCTTTTCCCTTCTTACCCAATCGAACAAAACGATTCAGCATATCATTCACTTCCCTATCTACCTTTGTTATTGAAATAGACGATAAATATATTTGTGTTGTTCTTATTGAAGTATGCCCCATACATTGGCTAATTATTTCAACCGATTTTCCAGCTTCTAACATTAATGTAGCCCAACTATGTCGCATAACATAAGTCGTTAATTTGCATGGCAAATTAAGTGTTTTACCAATAATTAAAGCATGCCGGTTGATTCGTCTTAATGCCGATTTCTCACATAATACAGTTTTATTTTTTTTTTCTCTGAGGAAAGGGAAAACATACAAATTATTGTTTTTCTTATATCGTAACATTATTTCTTGTCCTTCTTTAGGAACGGATAGACAGATAAATTGTCCCGTTTTACTTCGTCGGTATTCAATTTGCCAGAAATCGTTAATCATATCCCACCTGAGGTTATATATATCATGAAAAACCATACCTCTACAATATAGGCTTACCAATAATATATCCAAGGATTCTCTTTGACTAACGGTTAGAGATGAACCTAATTCCGGATTTAGCAGTTTCGACAACATTTTTACGGAAAGTGCTCTTTTAGGCGTTAATCCTTTCTTCACATACAATCCAATAAATGGATTTATAATATTAAGATCGGCATATTCTTTGGTCTTAATTGTAGCGTTAAATAAGGAGCGGAGTCCTCTAAAATAGAAATCTACAGTTTGGGGTTTATCCGGATGTCTTTCATGTAGCCATTCAATATATGATTCAACCCACCCTTTGTTTAGCTCATATAGAGAAAAAGATTCGCTTTGTTTCCCAAGATACAGACTTAATTTATTAATAAAGCTCACATAGTTCGCAACCGTGTGATATCGACCACTCAGCTTTTTCATTTCGAGGGTTTTCCGAAAAGCTATTAACACCGAATTCTTATTTAAAAGAATTTTCTTTTTTTTCATATAAATAATATTTTACAATTTTAGACATACAAAGATTAGCAATTATCGTATTCTCTAAAACAAACATTTAACTCAAATTATATCGTAGGATATATATAAGTAATGCCTTATTGAATCAAAAAGAAAGTGATAATATATTTGTAGTGATCTCAGAATAGATAAATATCCTTACTTATCATAAGATTAGGTCATATATGAAAGAAGCATCTTTAACTTATAGAAAAAATAATGAGGTAACTATTGATAATTACTAATTAGGATTTATGGGATAGAATAAAATAACTAAGGATAGACATTTGTTTATAAATGGCAGACAGTCATATTCTAAATATACATTCAAATTATAATTTTCAAAGCTATATAGGAGACACTCCGAAGTAATTAAAGAGGAATACGGAATCTTAAAATAAACAAAATAAACAAACATTGTTGCTTCGTCTTTGTTTTACTTTCTATTTGTACAAGTTTTCGAGTTGATGTATAAAAGTATTATCACATATTTGGCTCTATTGCCATTGGCAATCCTCATAAGCCTTTCTTGCCCACTTAAACAGGAAGTTAGATTATTATTGGACATTCCGGTGAATACATCTGCTCAAACTGACAATTACAAATCTTCCAAAGCATGCCTAGCTGTATTAACTAAGGATAAAGAATCGCAAAAAAGCAAACAATATTTTAATATTAAAGTTCAATTTTTACGGAAAGATTCAGATAGTCCCTCTTCTGATTCAAACACTTCAGTCATTTCCCATATTGGCTATTTCAACCGCAGTATATACAAAGAGGCTCCTATTTTTCTCCTCTTTCGAAAGTTAATTATTTAAATCCCGAAAATATGTTTTAAAATTACCAATAAAATGAAATTCATTTTATTGGGTTTCTCATTTATTCGAGTATTTAATAATTAAACAACTTTCTTATGCAAAAGAATCATAAAGCATTATCTCAACTATATAGTCTTTCAGGGACTTTCACGCTAGCACTCCGATTGGTTGTCGGGTGGACTTACTTCTCTGCTTTTTGGCGACGATTGATTCTTGACAACAAGTTAGATCCCGAAGTTTCGGGATATATCGGAGAAAAATTTAACCACTTCCTGCCAAATGCTCTAGGAATAAAACCTATGATAGAATATCTAGTATCTAATCCCGATACTCTTTGGTGGGCGATGGTTATCTTTACTATAATAGAAGCAATTGTTGGACTGTTTATTATGCTCGGGCTAATGACCCGGCTAATGAGTATTGGCGTATTATCTCTAGCAACAGGTATTTTACTTGGTTCGGGTTGGTTGGGGACAACATGTCTGGATGAGTGGCAGATCGGAATATTGGGCATATCCACAGGATTTGCACTGTTTTTCACTGGTGGAGGGAAATATTCATTCGATAATTATTTACAAAAAAAGATGCCGGAGTCTAGACTAAAGTTATTTTCATGGATTGGATCTGGGTCCCTCCCTTTAAATATGAAAACGATACAACGAATAGCAATTTCGGGAACGATCGTTATATTCTTTATGACTTTGTTCACAAATCAATATTTTCATAATGGAGTATGGGGGAATCTTCACAACAAATCGGTTAAACCCATTGTAGAGATATCAGATGTTAAATTGACAAACAAGGAATTGTCCTTTACTATATTCAGGGTAGAAGGAGCGGATGTATACGGTTCTTTCCTGATTGGTATTGAATTGAAGGATAAAGACGGTAATACTATTTTCAATAAAAACGGATCAGAATTATCGATGTTTCCCGAGACGAACATCAGCAATTATTACGTTGCAAAAGTTATTCCGGGAAAACACAGTTTGGTAATACCTTTAGGTAGCAAAGCCGTATTGACTATAGATGATGAGCGTCTTCATGTCTTAGAAAAGGGTGAATACAAACTGACCCTTACTGATATTAGTGGAATAACATGGTCTCAACTAATTATTTACTAATAAAAAGTGTTAGTCTGCTTATCGGCAGACTAACACTTTCTTTACATTCTTGTATTAGTGATGTTCACACTGATGGCCTTCCTCATGATGATTACATCCCTCTCCCGAATCAGTCACTTTACCGTCTAAGAAGTCATTGATTAGCTCTGTTACATTTCCGGAACATCCACGATATACCTTTATCCCATGTTTTGTCAGGATATTTAATGCGCCTGTTCCCATATTACCGGCAAGCATAATTGTTACATCCTTGTCTTGTAGAACCGAAGCAATATTACTTTTGCAGCCGCAGCCCTGAGGAGAAGCTAATGTCTCAGTACCTTCTATATCTTTATTCTCTCCGATGGTAAATATAGAATAGGATTCACAATGACCGAAATGATCATCAACAGCATTCGCTCTTGTTGGTATTGCAATTTTCATAACTTTTGATTTTTTAATTGATTGATAATTTCACTTAATATTTTTGTTTTCTGTGGAATGATTATCTGGATGTTTTTTTCTCGTAACAGTACTGTTGCTATTGTACCAAAACGGCCTGATACGACAATATCAACATTTAGTTCAAGTAAGAAATTTATAGTTTTTATTCCCGCATTCTGTTTTGCAGCCCCTGCTATATTTTCAATAAACCGCACTATCTTGGTATCCGTATTATACAAACAGAACCATTGACTACGTCCAAAGTTTTCCGAAACTGGCTGATCCAAATTGTCTTCCTTATCTATTGAAATCGCAATAATCATCTACTCAAATTTATTTAATGTAATTTCTTTACTCTTGCAAAGAGGACAGCTCTTTCCACCTATATTTTTTAGAGTAAATATAATTTCGCATTTATCGCACCTGTACCATTCTGCAATCAAGCTATCTCCTCCCTCATAAGTAATGGTTAAGCCTTCAATGAATGCCCGTGCAATTTTAGATCGAACACTTTCATAAATACGGGTAAATGTAGGGCGTGAGATATTCATTAATTCTGCCGCTTCTGCTTGAGTCAAATGTTCATAATCACATAGTTTGAGGGCCTCGTATTCTTCAATATTTATCATGACTTTACCACGTTTTTCGTTAAGTACTCCGAATGGCTTAAATCCTCCATAACAAGGTGCCATTTGTACAAACCTCTTTTTCTTTATTCGAGCCATAAATATTATTTGATTGCGGTTTTAGAACATTCAAAGATAATATTATTATGAACATATGTTCACAATAAAATAATAAATAATATTATAACATATTTTCCTATGGAAATTTGTTTCTTTGGAAAATATTATTTTCCTTTGCTGTATATTTCCAATGGAAAATAAAATAAACGATAATAAAGAACATGATAAAAATGAAAAGAGCGATAATTATTACATTAAGTGTGATTTGGCTTGGCCTCTCTATCCAGGCGCAAAATTCACCATACATCACCGTTGATAAAGCTGTAGAAATAGCAGTGAAAAATAACAGTAATGTGAAAATTTCCGATTTAGATGGCAAAGTAGCGAATGCAAATTATCATCAAACAGATGCCGTATTCCTTCCTCAAATTACGGTAGGGTATACCGCTTTAAGTACCAATAATCCATTGAATGCATTTGGCTTTTTGCTACAACAAGAATCTGTTACAGCTATGGATTTCGATCCTGCCAAGCTAAACAATCCGGGAGCCAGCCAAAATTACAGTACGCAGGTAGAGGCTAAGCTACCATTGCTGAATATGGACATGATTTATGCACGGAAAGGGGCAAAAGCTAACGAAGAAGTCTATAAATATAAGGTCGAACGAACTAAAGAATATATTGAGTTTGAAGTGCGAAAAGCATATACTCAATTACAAATGTCGTATCAGGCTCGAAACATTCTTCAAAAATCATTAGATGATGTGAAACAAATACATCAATCAGTTTCCAATTTTTATAATCAAGGATTAGTTCAAAAATCGGATGTGTTGAATGCTCAGGTACAGGTGAATACGATTGAGGCAGCCCTGGCAAAAGCTGAAAGTAATATACATAATGCTTCCGACGGGCTACGGCTTTTGATGGGACAGGATGCTAACGATGAAGTGTATACAACAGATTCCTTGTCCCAACAGATCAGCCTGTATCAAGCCGCTGAACTTTCATCTTTTCGTTCCGATATAATGGCGTTAAACAAGGCTGTGAATGCAACTGATATGATGGTAAAATCGTCACAAATGGCATTCCTGCCACGTATCAATGCTTTCGGTTCGTATGGACTGAATGATTCTAAAGCCTTCAAATTCCGTAATGATTCTTATTTGGTAGGTATAAATCTAAGCTGGACAATATTTTCCGGCAATCAGAATCGGAGTAAGATGAAGTCTGCACAATTTCAACGTGATAAAATGCAAGAAGAGCTCAATCTGCACATCAAAAAAGAAGAACTGGAGCTAAATAAAACTAAGCGAGATCTGACCGATTTGCAAATAGAGATAAACAAGCAAAATACAAGTGTAGGGCAAGCCGACGAAGCCTTACGTATTCTAACCAATCGCCATCATGAAGGTTTAGCCAGCACCACTGACCTGTTGATGGCTCAAGCGCAACTTTCGCAACAGAAACTCCTGCTATCACAGTCCATCATGTCATATAATATCGCAGAGGCATACCTCAATTTTTTATCAAAGACGAAATAATAAACAAAACCTATAAATAGATATGAAAACTTTAAGAAATGTATTTTTAGTAATAGTAGGTATCTCGGCTTTCTATTCCTGCTCTTCATCCAACAAGCCCGAGGATAAAGATAGAACCATAGTGAAAGTCGAAGTTTACACTCCAACTCAGTCATCTAACGAAGGCTTTTATCTTAGTGGTGAGGTCACAGCCAAGCAAACGGCCAATATCAGCACTCGTATGATGGGTTATATAACCAAAATATATGTGAAACCAGGCGACAAAGTAGCGTCAGGGCAACTCCTCGTATCTATTAGCAGCGATGATATTCTGGCAAAAAAAGCACAGGTACAGGCTATGATTACCGAAGCTGAAGCCGCGTCAAAGAATGCGCAGCGTGATTATGAGCGTTTCAAAACACTGCGCAGCCAAAACAGTGTATCAGACAAGGAACTCGAAGATGTGTCTTTGCAAAACACATCGATGAATGCCAAAGTGCAGATGGCTCGCCAGCAGATGAACGAAATAAATGCAATGCTTTCCTACACCAATATACGCGCACCATTCTCTGGAGTGGTAACACAAAAAATGCTGGACGAAGGCAGTATGGCAAACCCGGGAATGCCTATTCTGACGATTGAGCAGAGTGGCGAATTACAAATCGTAGCATCCATTCCCGAAAACTATATACCGTATGTCAAAATAGGAGATGTTGCCAAAATAGAGTTGAAATCATTAGGCACAACTATTGATGGAAAAGTATCGGAGCTTAGTCCGTCGGCATTCCGTACAGGGGGACAATATTCGATGAAGTTAGCTATCGACGCAAAAGATAAAACTAATATCCGCTCCGGCATGTATGTCAATATTTTGATACCGAATAAAACAGGAGAGGATATCTCTTCTAAAATTATGTTGGATAAAAACTCAATTGTTTATCGTGACCAACTGACAGGAGTATATGTAATAGACGATCAGAATCAAGCTAATCTTCGCTGGATACGTTTAGGTAAGACAATCGGCAATCAGGTAGAAGTACTTTCCGGCTTGAGCCAAAATGACAGAATTGTATCTAAAGCCGAAGGCAAATTATATAACGGAGTAAAAGTATCTGTAAATAAGTAAAATTATGGAAAACGGAATTTCAGGAAAAATAGCCGGAGCGTTTATCAAGTCAAAATTGAGTATCCTGCTCATGTTTGCCTTTATGCTCTTAGGACTGTTCAGCATATATTTCATTCCGCGCGAAGAAGAGCCTCAAATAGAAGTTCCGATGGCGGATATTATGATTGGTTATCCCGGGGCAACACCTCAGGAAGTAGAATCGGGAGTAATACAACCTATCGAAAAGATCATTTCGAATATCAAAGGGGTAGAGCATGTATATTCTACCTCTATGAATGGTATGGGTATGCTTACTGTACAATTCTTTGTGGGTGAAGATGTCGAGCGTTCGTTGGTTAAGCTCTACAATGAGATGATGAAGAATATGGATCGTATGCCACAAGGCGCAACTATGCCTTTGGTGAAATCGCGAGCCATAGACGATGTTCCTGCATTAGCTTTCACTCTTTGGAGTGATAAGATGGGCGATTATCAGATACGTCAGGTAGCAGAAGTGGTTGGCAACGAAATAAAGAAAATACCGGATGTAGCACAAGTCAATGTTGTAGGAGGACAGAGCCGTCAGGTAAAGGTCATGCTCGATAAGGATAAAATGGCACAGAGTAAACTAGACTTTGGAGCTATAACCCAAACTCTACAAGCGAACAATGCCCAAATGCAAAGCGGAAATATCGTAACAGGCGATATGGTTTATTCAGTGCAAACAGGCAATTTTTTCACCAATGTGGAAGAAGTGAAAAATCTGATTGTCGGAACAAATGATAATCAACCGGTCTATCTGTATCAAATCGCAGAAGTAGAAGACGGCCCCGAAGTCCCTAAACAATATGTTTCGTTTGGATATGGTGCTGCGTCGGGCGATAAAAAAGCGGATATGCCCGATGACTATTCTGCCGTAACTATTTCCATTGCTAAGAAAAAAGGTGCAGACGCCATGAAGCTGGCAGAGGTAGTGATCAACAAAGTAGAGCATCTGAAAAAAGATGTTATCACTAATGATATACATGTTGACGTTACCCGTAACTACGGAGAAACGGCATCACATAAAGTATCCGAATTGCTTTTTCACTTGTCTATTGCCATTGTGGTAGTAACCCTGTTTGTGATGTTGGCAATGGGCTGGCGTGGCGGATTGGTAGTATTTCTTTCCGTGCCTGTAACGTTTGCCCTGACTCTTTTTGCTTATTACTTCTTGGGATATACACTCAATCGTATTACACTGTTTGCTTTGGTGTTTGTTACAGGTATTGTTGTGGATGACTCCATTGTGATTGCGGAAAATATGTACCGTCACTTCAAGATGAAAAAACTACCACCGTTACAAGCTGCGCTATATGCTATCAATGAGGTAGGGAATCCGACTATCTTGGCAACGCTGACTGTTATCGCTGCCGTACTGCCCATGGCATTCGTATCGGGAATGATGGGTCCATATATGAGTCCGATGCCTATAGGTGCATCCATAGCCATGATTTTCTCTTTACTGGTAGCTCTGACATTGACTCCATATTTCGGCTATTTATTCTTAAGACATAAAGATAAAAAAGGAGAAGAACACGAAAGTGAAGAAAAAGAAACAGATTTGCACGAAACGAAAATATACAAATTATATGCTAAAATAGTAACACCGTTTTTGGAAAGCAGAAAACGCCGCTGGACATTTATGATTGGCTTAACTGTCGTTTTACTAGGATCGTTTGTGTTGTTTTATACAAAATCTGTTCCGGTAAAAATGTTGCCTTTCGACAATAAGAATGAATTTCAAGTAGTGATAGATATGCCGGAGGGAACGACATTGGAACGTACTGCCGCCGTAGCTAAAGAATTAGCTGTGTATATCAGTCGGAATGATAAGGTAACGAATTATCAAACTTATGTGGGAACATCCGCTCCTATCAGCTTTAACGGGTTGGTTCGCCATTATGATATGCGCATGGGTGATAATGTGGCCGATATAAAAGTCAACCTTGTTGATAAAGGAGAACGTAGTGAACAGAGTCATGATATAGCTACATCGGTGCGTGCCGATTTGCAAGCTATCGGTAAAAAATACAATGCCAATGTAAAAGTGGTGGAAGTTCCTCCGGGTCCTCCTGTCATGTCTACCATTGCAGCCGAAGTATATGGCCCTGACTATGAACAACAAATAGCTGTAGCCAAACAGGTGAAAGATCTGTTGGCGCAAACTGACAATGTAGTCGATGTGGATTGGTCGGTAGAAGATGCTCAGACCGAATATAAATTTGAGGTGGATAAAGACAAAGCGATGAAATTGGGCATTCCGAATGCGCAAGTGGTTCAGAATATGAGAGCGGCTTTGTCGGGTATGTCCGTGGGTGTGTTGCATCAACCGTCGTCAGTCAATCAAGTAGGTATTGTACTTCAACTGTCAGAAAAAGAGAAATCGAGTATAGAAGATGTATTAAGCATGAAAGTTGTGAACCAGCAAGGCATAGCTATTCCTGTTAGCGATTTAGTGAAGATTACTAAAGGAGAAAAAGAAAAGAGCGTACATCGCAAAGATCAAAAACGAGTGGTTTATATATTAACCGAGGTTGCCGGAAGTTTAGAAAGCCCTATTTATCCTATTACCGAGGTGTCGGGTAAGTTATCGCAGGTAAAACTACCCGAAGGATATACTTTGTCGGAAGAATATAGTGAGCAACCCAAGTATGAAGACAACTTTTCCTTAAAGTGGGATGGAGAATGGCAGATAACATATGAGGTATTCCGTGATTTGGGGCTGGCTTTTCTATTTGTACTGATCATTATCTATGTGCTGATTGTGGCTTGGTTTCAAAACTTTATTACACCCTTGGTACAATTGGCAGCTATACCGTTATCCTTGATTGGTATCATATTCGGGCATTGGATTATGGGAGCTTATTTTAGTGCTCCGTCGATGATAGGATTCATCGCTCTTGCCGGGATCATGGTGCGAAATTCAGTATTGCTGATTGACTTTATAGATATTAGACTAAAAGATGGCATACCATTGAAACAGGCTGTTGTCGAGGCAGGGGCTGTGCGAACAACGCCAATTATCCTGACTGCCGGAGGAGTCGTTCTCGGTGCGATAGTCATTCTGTTCGACCCTATATTTCAAGGTCTGGCTATATCGTTGATGGGTGGAACCATAACGTCTACGGTGTTGACGCTGATTGTTGTACCATTGTTGTATTTCAAAATGTTGAAAAAGAAAGTAAAATGATTATGAAATTGTTAGTTGTATTAAGCATAAAAGAATATCAGGAGCGGGTGGCAAGCCTGCTCCACGATGCCGGAATAAAAAGGTTCAGCGTGACTGATATAACCGGATATAAGAAAAAAGAGGAAAATTTGGGTTGGTTTGCAGCCAATGCCAGCAATGCTAAAACCAATTCGATCATGCTTTTCAGCTTTGTCTCAAAAGAAATTGCAGATAAGGCTATTACAGAGATTGACAGTTGTAATATTGAAACGAATAATCCTTTTCCTGTACATGCTTTTGTCCTTGATGTAGAAAACTTCTCTAAATTGATTTAATTATGAAACGTGAATATATTATCCGTATAGTAGCCGGTACAATGGTTTTGATAGGTATTTCGTTGGCTTATTTTGTTTCCATCGGATGGCTGTTGTTGCCTGCATTTGTGGGAGTGAATCTGATACAGTCTTCATTTACTAAATTTTGTCCGTTGGAAATCCTGCTCGATAAATTAAACATTAAACGGTGAATTGATTAATAAGTTTCTGAGAGAGCAAAACCGAATTCTGAAATCGTCTTTTGCTCTCTTTTTTAGATATGAAAACAATATTTTATATAATAATCGTATTGTTTATCCTCATTATACACATACCCAGGGTCTACTCACAAGAAAATACGATCTTACAGGTAGATAGTATTTCACTTCGGAATAACTATCTGAATGAGATGCAGTCAATAAATGTATTGAAACATAGACCGATTGAAGTTTCAGAAGACCTTGTAAGGTCTGTACTAGACAAGCAGGCTCCTTTTGCGGTGTATAAGGATAATTATATGGTAACGGGAATCCCTTTAAACAAATCGGTAACCCGTAAAACAGCGGATGCATTCTTCCAGTTTAGTATTCGCCACAGAGTTACCAGAAGCGTCTTGCCATTCAATTCGTTTTTGTACATTATTTATTCTCAAAAGTCATTCTGGGATATTTATGACAAATCGAGCCCTTTCCGCGATACGAATTACAATCCCGGAATAGGAGTCGGACGTTACATTATCAAAAATAACAAACTGAAAGGAGCGGTAATGGTTTCTCTGGAACATGAATCGAATGGAAAAGCAGGAGAAGATTCTCGTAGTTGGAACTATCTGAATCTGTCAGCCAAATATTTCTATAATATGCGCTTATCGGCTAAAGCTCAAGTGTATCTACCTTATGTGGATGGAGGTAATAATAAAGATTTGTTACGTTATAAAGGTTATGGTATCTTTTCGGTTAATTATATTGATAGTAAAAATTTATGGTGGTTCAGTCTTAATATAATCCCACGGGATAAGTTTATAAACCCTAATTTACACACATCTTTATCATTTAGAGTATCGAAAAATTCAAACCAATACCTAACTTTGGATTATTATGCCGGTTATGGAGAAGGGTTGCTGAATTACAAAAAATATACAAATCAGGTAAGGTTAGGATTTACCATAAAGCCCGATTTCTTCAGTGCATATTAATTAAAAATGAATAACTATGAATAATAAATGGGACGAAAGTTACAATATGGAAGAATATCGCTATGGAGAAGCTCCGAATCTATTTTTCAAGCAAATCATCGATACGCTTCCAATAGGAAAGATACTTCTTCCGGCTGATGGAGAGGGACGAAATGGTGTATACGCAGCGACAAGGGGCTGGAGTGTAGACGCTTTCGACCAAAGCCTGCAAGCTAAAGAGAAAGCCTTGCGTTTGGCTCAAAAAAATAGTGTGGATATTTCATTCAAAGTGATTGATTTCGAAGACATCTATGAAAATTATAGTGTAGACTCTTATGATGCAATCGCTCTTACCTATGTTCACTTACCGGAACAGTTAAAAACAAAATATCACAGATCATTATTACCTTTTTTGAAAATTGGAGGGTATATTATTATCGAAGGATTCAGTAAAGAGCATGTAAAATACCAGCAACAAAACCCGATGGCTGGAGGTCCTCCACATGTGGATATGATGTATTCGAAGCAAGAAATTATCTCAATCTTTGGCTCTTTAGAGATCGATCTTTTAGAAGAAAAAGAAATAAAACTGGCAGAAGGTATAGGCCATAATGGGAAAGCTTCTGTTATACGCTTTGTAGGGAAAAGATATAAATAAAAACAAAGGCACAGGTTCTCATTACCTGTGCCTCTATTGTATAGCTTATTAAACTCTACTGATTCAGTCTTAAGGTTTAATAAAATTAATATATTTTCGTTCTTCTGAGAATAATAAAGCAGTATCTATCAACGCCAGATGGGAATACGCCTGAGGAAAATTCCCCAGCATACGTTTGGTTTCGAAATCCAGATCTTCACTAAATAATCCCAGATGATTAGAATATGTCAGTAGCTGATCAAATATTTTTCTAGCCTCCTCTTTCTCACCAATCATAAACAATGCACGAGTTAGCCAAAAAGTACAGATAGTAAAAGCAGAAGACGGTAAACCAAAATCATCATCGACTTTATATCGATACATCAATCCATTATGATATAATTCATCTTTTATACGCTTTACCGTTTTTATATAGCGATCATCACCTGCATCTATGAAACCATACTGTTCCATCAAAAGTAAAGATGAATCCATATGCGTATTGTCATAGGCTTGAGTAAAGCTTTGAATCTGATCGTTCCATCCATTCAGCATCACATCTTCTTTTATAGCCATCGCTTCTTTTTGCCATGCTGATACATAGTCGATCTGATTTAAAAGTTTAGCTATCGCTATTGCTCTGTCTAGAGCCACCCAGCACATTACCTTAGAGAAGACAAAATGCTTTTCGATGTTACGGAACTCCCATATACTCTGATCTGGATTTCGCCAAACCATATAGACTGTTCTAATAATCGATTTTACGACTTCCCACATCTCTTCCAACTCGCCCAATGTCCCTGGAAAACGGAAATAATAGCTATGTATAACATCCATCAGATATCCGAAGGTGTCATTTTGCTTTTGAAAATATGCAGCATTGCCGATTCTTACCGGTTGGGAATTTTCATATCCTGCCAAATGAGGTAATATCTCTTCTTTTAACGTACGGCTACCATCTATTCCATACATAATTTGTAAAGAATCTGATTTAGATTTCAATATATCCTTTACAAAAGCCATAAACCGTTTCGCTGTCGAATGATGTCCAAGCTCTATGAGCGTTTCTATAGACATAGATGCATCACGAATCCAACAAAATCGATAATCCCAATTGCGGACTTCACCTATTGTCTCCGGAATACTGGTGGTCAGAGCTGCCATAATAGCTCCAGATGACTCATAACACATCAATTTAAGAGCCAACAAGCTACGACAGATATAGTCATTATATTCTACAAATTTTCGGGAACGGTTATTCCAGTTCAACCAGTAAATTTTTGTACGCTGATATTCTAGATAAGCACGGTCGATATCTATATTTGCTAATTTCTGACTATACGACAATAGCATGTACTGATCCTGCTCCAGAATAATTTCTTCTTGATTTAATATGGAATCAAAGTCAATACTTGAATATAAATAGATGTTATCAGTCCCATCTACTAAAGAAAATGTTCTTATAAAATCAGTAAACTTTTTATGTATGACTGAATCTC
Organism: Dysgonomonas gadei ATCC BAA-286; assembly: GCF_000213555.1. GTDB lineage: Bacteria > Bacteroidota > Bacteroidia > Bacteroidales > Dysgonomonadaceae > Dysgonomonas > Dysgonomonas gadei. Next base: position 517 of record NZ_GL891980.1, on the reverse strand, counting down.
TGGCGTAATTCATTACAGGTGTATAATATAATTGAAAAGTAGTCCACTTAGTAATTGAAAAGTATACCACTAAGTGTCTCGGACGAGATTGGTTAAAGATATTTATTCCTCATTAGATTGTAACATTTTTTTAGTTTCTTTAACTCTGTAAGATTGTCCATTCATATTGATAAGATATGCTTTATGCGTGAGTCTGTCTACCATGGCAGCCACGAGAACTTTATCCTTTACTATTTCCCCCCATCTGTCAAAAGCAAGATTTGTTGTAATGATTGTAGACCTCTTACCGGCTCTTAGGGACAGATGGTTAAAGAGCAGTTCTCCTCCTTCCTTATCACAAGAGACATATCCAAACTCGTCACAGATGACCATATCGTATCTCTGGAAGCGCATTTCAAGCTGCCTGAGACTTTTTTGAGACCTGCATTCCCTGATTTGTGTAAGCAGTCGCGGTACGGAAGTAAAAAGACCGTATAGCCCTCCAGGCAAGCTTAATCCCCAGCCCTATGGACATATG
>NZ_GL891979.1:997562-1016930 GCF_000213555.1 Dysgonomonas gadei ATCC BAA-286 | reverse complement strand
TACGGTGTAAAGGCAGCAATGTCATAGCCGAGTAGTACTAATTGCCCGGACGCTTTCAATGGTGCCAGTAGACTCACCGTAGAAAACTGGCACCGAACAACAAACCAGAGGTTTGCTATATTAGGAATATAAGTTAACGATACTCGCTCTTTTACATCAGTCAATATAGTTGACAGTTGAAAGTTGACAGTTACATATAAAACATTGTCCACTATCAACTATCCACTATAAAAAACATTCAGGTGGTTATAACACCGGGGCTCCACCTCTTCCCATTCCGAACAGAGAAGTTAAGCCCGGTCGTGCCGATGGTACTGCGCAAGTGGGAGAGTAGGTTACCGCCGTTTTAAGAAGAGAAGTCCTTCACTAGTGTAGTGAGGGACTTTTTTTGTTTGGGTATGTGAGGAATAGGCATACCGCATCTAGATACATACTGATAGCGCCATGAGAAACCATTTAGGCTGGTTCATAAGGCCATGAAAATGCAGATTATCACTATATACCTCAAAAGAATGCACGTCAGTGTACAGCCGAACTATTCCTTACTTTACAGGAAGGTCGGTTTCCCATCAATATTCCAAATGAACTTCTTAGCCCGAAAACAGCGAATGATTACATAGAGCGTTTGTCCGTCCACGTAATTCATTTGAATAAAGTCGTCAAATCAACTACGGAACGAACAAGATCAGAGCTTATAACTAATCGTAATATATAAGAAAGTGTATAACTCCTACAATATTCTAATTATACCATAGGTGAAATAGCTTTTGGGCTAAGTTTTGAAGAACTCGTATCATTTAGCAACTTCATAAAAAACATACAAATTTGTCTCTGAACGTACTTCGTTCTTAGCAAACTGTTTAATAAAAGACAAGCTAGTTTATGGTTTACCCTATGAAACTATTAAGCCTATGCCTGTCTATAATGATTAACATTCGATCATTGATTGTACATTTCTTTAAATTTATGCCTTCCGGGAGTTCTATAACTTTTGCTGTTATCATTTTTTCTAATTTACTCATAGAGATATTTAAACATTGACGGATAACAGATGATAATTTCAGATGAATATTATATTTTGATATTATGTAAAATTCAATCTTTTCTTCCTCCATATTTATAATCTCTTCGAGAGATATTGTTTGATGAATTATATCATATTCTATTGAACTATAGCAAACTTCTACATTGTTTCTTTTCATCAATTCCAAATCGGATGAATAGTTCCATGCAGTGTTTGTATCATTGGATAAGAATTTCTGATATAGCTCTTTATCAATAGAATCAGGTTTTATCCGTGATAGGATAGTGAGGTTGAATGTGCTGTCACATTCTATACATCTATAGATTAGCCAAACATCTATAATCTTTTTTTGAGCGTTGACTCTGAATTTATCACTACAATAGAATTGGCTATTCTTATTACATTTTGAACATTTTCTTTTTAATAACGGCATATTTTGTATACATATTTCCCATGTATATTGTTTCGCTTTTTTCATCTTGGCAAATCCTCTCGGGATATATTACCCTATACCATACATAGCAATATGAGACTTATATACAAAGTGTATTTAAATCAGAAAGGGTAATGAATTAATAAATTAAACAGATAAATATACCCGTTCGAGTACGAAACTCAAACGAGAGGAACTACTAGCTTGTGGTATTTGAAGCTAATATTATGCCAGTATATATAAACGAATAGTTGCCAAATTGTGATTATGTTGGTTTCAGTTCCAAAGATAATAGTTTTATCCTGTATCCAAAGAAAAAAAGTACTGATTGCTTATTATTCTTCTTTACAAAATTTCTGAATTTTCGGTTAATCAAAATTTATTTTAATAAATGTAAAACATAATTTCCTCCTCTTTGTTTAAGTAAATATAAAACAATAATTAACAATTCACAATGCGACTGAAATTTTATAAATCAAACAGCTGGTTTTCAATTGGTAACGAAATGTGTCAATTTGATGTGTTTCTTGTTGATCATCTAAAAAATCTAAAAAATATTAAACACCTGTTTGATTGTTTTAATTATGGAAGAAATATTTGATACAGTCAGATTTTACATTTATTACTGGGATTCTCAGTTTATCGGTTTTCCGATAGTTATCCGTATAGTCTCTACCCTTGTTGTTTTGTTAGCCATACTTTATATCGTGTCCTTATTCAGGTTTATTTATCTTGCTTATAGCTTGGAAAGAAAGAAGAGACACTTCGAACAAGTCAAACACAAATATGCAATCAAATTGAAGAGCATCCTTTTTTCAACATCAAATACTTACCCGGATGCTGTAAAATCTGAGTTGGAGATAGAAAATGTTTCATTCAAGAAATGGGAAAAAGATGATATAACCCAGCTTATTTTGTCAATAAAGCAAGAGAAAAAAATAGGGCAAATAAACGTAAACAATTATATAGCAGTAATAGATGCTTTTGGCCTTATCAGTTTTTGGGAAGAAAACTTAAGAAACAAAAGTCTGGAAAAGAATATGCAAGCCTTGAGAATGTTGGATAGCCTTGGTATTAATATACCGGGTAGCATTCTTGCCAATAAAGTTCAAGGCCTCAACTCGAACTTACGCAAATATGCCAAATCGGAGCATATACGTTTTGCTTCGCATGATGCTTTTAAATTCCTGGAAGAAGATTTTGATGGAGACCTTAATCCTTTAGATGAGATAAGAATACATGCGTCCCTTAAAGAAAGAGCAAAACTCAAATCATTACCATTATTGATCCGTTGGGTTAATACTGCACAAAATGAGGCATATAAATGCTTTCTGATCAAGGAAATCGGACTTTTTAATCAGGCCGGAAGCGCTCAGCAATTACTTGAACTGTACCAAAATACAATGAGTTTTAGAATAAAGGCTAGTATTGCTGAAGCACTTGGACTTTTAAAGTATACACAGGCTGTACCTATTCTTACATTTAATTATGATTCAAATCCTGAGTTTGTACAAGCCAGTATAATCAATGCCATGGGGCAATTTGCCACACCGGAAGCTCTAGCTTTTCTTGAAGTAATTTATAATCAAACATCTGATGATGAATTGTTTATAAAAATTGTTCGTAATATTTATTTAATAGATAGCAGAAAAGAGACTTACTTAAGGCTAAAAGACGTAACAACGAATATTTTCCGGAAATCCGTGTTTGCAAATGCAGAACAAACGGAAATAGAAATCAATGAATCCATTGCTTAAATTTATCAGATATGTTAGAATATATTGTTTCCGTTTACCAGTTCCTTATCTTTTTTTATGCTTTATCTATTACTGCTGCCTATGTGACATTAGCACTGTTGGCATATTATAATATTTCACAGTCGAAAATTAAGTATACAAAGGAAGAAGAAGATTTACTTAAAATCGGATTTGAAAGAGTACCTGGTATTTCGGTTGTTGCACCTGCTTATAATGAGGAAGTTATTATTATAGACAACGTAAACTCATTATTAAATCTGGACTACCTTACATTCGAGGTTGTAGTTGTCAATGATGGCAGTAAGGATAGCACATTGGATTTGCTGATCAAGAATTTTGATTTGGAGGAAGTTGATTTTCCATATATCGAAAAAATACGCTGTCGTCCTGTAAAACGAATTTTTAAATCCGTAAATCCTAAATTTAAAAAACTGACCGTAGTTGATAAGGTAAATGGAGGCACAAAGGCTGATGCAGTGAATGCCGGAATCAATGTAGCCAAATATGATTATATTATCAATACAGACGTAGATGGTATCCTTGCCCGCGATACTTTGAGTAAAGTAATTCTGCCGGTGTTGGACTCCAAAATACCAGTAATAGCTGTGGGAGCTACGATGCGGATGTCTAACGGCTGTGAGGTTGAGAATGGGGTATTAACACGTGTAAAACCACCAAAGGCGCTTATCCCTACATTTCAGGAAACAGAGTATCTTCGATCTTATTTAGTTTCAAAGATGGGCTGGTCTGTTGTTAATGCGATTCCGAATGTATCCGGAGGATTTGGGCTATTCAATAAATCAGTAGTGATTAATACCGGAGGATTTGATCCAAAATCACATGCAGAAGATATGGATATGACACTTCGTATAGCTGCATATATGCGAAGTATTAAAAAAGAATACCGTATAGTTCAGATTCCTGATACTTGCTGTTGGACAGAAGGTCCGTCTACCATAAAAGTACTTAATAGGCAACGGACCCGTTGGGGCAGAGGGTTGCTGCAGATTTTTATAACACATCGCCGGTTCTTGTTCAACCGTAAATATGGAAGAGTAGGTCTCACCGTGACGCCATATGCTTTATTCTTTGAATTCTTTGCTCCGATAATTGAATTTACAGGGGTAATTTGTATGATTTTTTTACTCCTTACAGGGCATATCAATTTCAATACATTCTGGCTGATGCTGCTATTTGTTTTCCTTACAGGGATAACGATGTCCCTTATAACTGTGGGATTAGATTTGTGGGTGAAGAAATGGTATAATAATATAAACGAGTATATAAAGCTTATCATTTTTTCCTCTTTCGAAGCGTTTGTATATCATCCCCTTATAGTCATTTTTACACTTCGTGGATATTGGCAATATCTTACACAGAAAGATTTCAAATGGGGCTCGATGACCAGGCAGGGGTTTGCTAAAAGCCCGACTACAGTCACACCTGATGAAACCACACCTGGATCGAATTTATAAAAAACAAAGGCAATAATATAGCATATTGTAATGGCAAGACATATAAAAGATATATACATACATTCTCAGAACACTTTATTAAAGGTTCTATATATATTCTTACTTGTGATAGTTCCATATGGAATTACTGTAGCCCAGACTCTGATACCTACTGATGAAAAAAGTAATTATGCTAAACAAATTAAAGATTTGTTTGATCAGAGTAATTGGGATGCAGGAAAGAATATTCTCGACGAGGGTATTGAGAAATATCCGAAGGAATCTGATCTGAGAATGCTTGCCGGAAAGTATTATGAGCATCTCAAACAACATGATAAAGCGCGATATGAACTTAATAAGGCATTGGAATACAATCCTAATAATGTAAGTGCAAAAGAGATACTGGTAAATGTAGAAACCGAATCGGGGCGTTACTCCAGTGCTATCTGCTATATAAATGAATTGCTTGAGATAACTCCATATAAGCCAAGTTTATGGCAGAAGAAAATACAATTGTATGAATTTCAGGGGTATACGGCAGATGCTAACCGGCTTCGAAAACGCATCAGTACGATATATCCTAACGATAGCATTATACAGAAAGACTTGCGTTATCATATCGAATTGGAAACAGAGGCCAGAAGAAAGGATGGAAAACTGGACGAAACAATTTCTTTAAGTAGAGAACTGGTACAGCAACAGCCCGGAAATGCAGAATATTATCTGGACCTGATTAATGATTATTTAAAAGCCGGAGATCAGAACAGTGCGATGATTTATACGCAACGAGGACTTAATAAGTTTCCCGGAAACTTGTCTTTTATCGACAAAAAAACAAGTTTTCTTGCTGAGCAAAAGCGTTACAGTGAATTATTATCTTTCTTGCAGCAGGAGATGAAAAAGGGTAATTCAGCAACTCTGCAACAGCAATATAATTATTATTTGGAAGAAGCTGCCGAGGAGGCAAGAAACAATGATCCTGCTACTTTATATGGACGGGTTCTGGAGCATAACCCGGGAAATGAAGAAGCTTTCAATTATGTATTTAATAGTACGATGGCCAATCTTCAATATGAGGAAGCTTTGAATATTCTCAATAGGTATAAAAAAGCAAGAGGAGAATCCAAAGCCCTTACGATGAAAGAACTAATGGTATATAACCGGATGGGGAATACTGCACGTGTCGCAGCTCTCACTAAACAGCTTTTCGGAAAATATCCGGAAGATTCCTCTTTACGTGAAGCTTATGTAAATATAATGTTAGCCGACGCAAAAAGTAAAATGGCTGATAATAACTATTCAGAGGCTATTGTCAGCCTTAATCTGGTAACACAATATGGAGATGAAGAAACTCAAAAAGACGCCCGACACATTCTGTATAATGCTTATATGGGTATGGGTGATTATAATAATGCACTGGATATTCTGAAAAGCCAGGGAACAAACGGCCCTGATATATTGGTGAAACAAGCGGACATTTACTACAAACAACAGCGTTATCCGATGGCCGTTTCGGCTTATGAGCAGGCTATTGATATGGTCAATGGGGAATCCAAGGCCAAATATATAGGCGGGTATAGTGATATGCTTACACAGATTGTGAAAGAGTTAAATGAACAGTATCTTTTTGACGATGCCATGAAATATATAGAGAGATGGATAACATATGATACATCTAATCCTTTGCCATTACATTATGCTGTAAATTTGTCGTATATCAGAAAGAAAATAGATGATGTGCAATTATATGCAGAGAAAGGATATACATCTTTTCCTGATGACATTTTTTTCAAAGTAAAGCTCGCCGAAATTAAAGTGCGGAATACTCAATTATATGCAGAAACTTATAATGAGGTTCGCGAGAGCCTGATAAAAAACCCATATCATAAAGACCTCATCAATGCATTCGCTCAATTGTCTGAAGATTACAGTAAGAATCTCATTAAGAATAAAAGGAGTGAAGAGGCTCTTTCTGTAATAGACACAGCTCTATACTATTCACCGGCTAACAAATCGTTGAAATATATGAAAGGGTTGGCATTGGAAAGTATACACCGCTTCGATTCCGCTTATTATTATCAATCCTTCTATGATCCGTCAGCGATGGAAATAGGAGAATTCAGGCAACATCTGAATTATCTCAAATATAAAAGTTACCGCAATGAAGTTGGAATTTATTATATGCGTAATAGCTTTGGTGATGATAATAATGCAGTGAGTTCGGTAGCAACAATAGATTACAGTCGTTATACCGGAACCAATACTTATGTAGGGCGAATAAATTATACAGGCCGTGATTCAGGTAAAGGGATTCAGGTACAGGGCGAGTGGTATAGAGAATGGAATCAGCATACACGCAGTAAGATAGATGTTGGCTTTGCTAATAAATTTTTCCCCAGAATAGCTCTGAACACTTCCATATACCGTGATCTTAATATTTTTAGCGGAATAGAGGCTGAGTTTGGGGCAGGATATAGAAAGTTGGAAGACAAAGAAAGCCTTTCTAATGCCGTAATCGGTATAACCAAAGATACGGAATCATGGAGAGTGAATGTCCGCTTTAACAACTTCCTATTTCAGCGTGAATGGCTGTATAGCCTTTCGGTAAATGTGAGGTATTACCTTTCTTCGCCTAAGAACTATCTTACAGCAGTGGCTAGTGTGGGTTCTTCTCCTGATGTTGATATAATTAATTACCAGCTGTATAATGGTTTTTCGGTAACAAACAGCATGGTAGGTGCGGGCATTGGGCACATGATAACAAAGACGGTTTCTGCCGGACTATTGGGCACATGGTATAACTTCAAAGCAAATGATACTAATTATAGAAATCTTTATAATCTAAATTTCAATATTAATGTGGCATTTTAATTATTATATAAACCTATTGCTAATCATGCTATTGGCATTAGGTTGCTCAGCAAACACCCAACCACCCCTCAAAGCTGAGAGTTATATTATTACTTACGAAGAAGATGCGCCTGGTGAGCGCTGGGGTGAATATCTTTTCAGCCATCTATCGAAAAGAACGGAAGACAAGTCTATTGTCATTTTAAAAAAGGGGGGACGGCTTGATGATGTTCCTCAAGGAGCTAAGAATATCCATTTTGAAGTAGCAACTGATTTGGAGAATGACTATTGTATAGAACATACGATAAACAGGCTTCATATCCGGGTACGCAATAACGAGACCGCATTATGGATAGTCTATCAGTTGATAAATAATGTTGCCGAAGAAGATAACCGTTTCTCGGCAGAAGATTTACCTCCGGCAATAATTAATTTTGACTCTAAATGTAAGAATTTTGATTTTATATATCGCGAACCTCACTTTGCTCCGAATCTCAGGCACGAGCATTCTCCTATTATCGGTGCTAATAATTTAGAAACGGATTGGGGCTTGTGGGGACATAATTTGTCTAAGATTATTAAAGGCAATCAGAGCGATAATATATACGCGCTTGTAAATGGTAAGCGTAATAAATCACAGTTTTCTTTTTCATCTCCCGAACTCTTTGAGTTTATAAGTAATTACATAGTTGAAAACTATGGAGTGGGTGATCAGAAAACGTACCGTTTTATGATTATGCCCGAAGATGATGATCTGGTATGTACCTGTCCGGCTTGTGCTCAACTGGGAAATACTCCGGATAATGCAACCCCGGCCGTTACAAATCTGATCCATAAACTTGCAGAACGTTTTCCTAAACACCAGTTTTTTACAACAGCTTACAGGACTACTGCAAAATCTCCGTCAGATAAATTACCTGATAACGCAGGAGTATTCTTCAGTACTATCAACTTGCCAAAGGGTATAGAGCCAGATATGCAGAAGGCTTCAACGAAGCAGTTTATAGATCAGTTGAATACATGGAAAGAGAAAACTCCCAATATATATCTATGGGACTATGCTGCTAATTTCGATGACTATCTGACCCCTATTCCCGTCTTATTTGGCTTACAGAAGCAATTCCAGTTTTTTAAGGAATTAGGAGTAAAGGGAATTTTTCTGAATGCAAGCGGATATGATTATTCATCATTTAATGATGTTAAGACTTTTGTTTGTGAAGCACTTATGATGGATGTAAATGTAGATGTAAATAACCTTTGCCGGAAATTCTTTAAGAGGAAATATCCGGAAAGCCATAAATTTCTTTCTGACTATTACCTACAGTTAGAGCATGCTTTTTATAGTAAAAAGAAAGCCTATAATATGTATGGTAGTATGAAAGAAAATATGAATACATATTTTAATACAGATGAATTTATCGAGTTTTATGATACACTGAAAGACGTGATTCCAAATACGGAAGATCTGGAAAAGAGAAAACTGGAGAAACTTTATACCGCGCTCAGTTATACCCGTTTGCAAATAGCTTATGTAAAGGGATATGATGATCTTGGATTTGCAAAAAAAGAAGGCGATAAAATAACGGTCAAACCCGAAATAGATACTTTTGTACAAACACTGGAGGGCGCCCCACAATTTTCGAACCTGACTAATTATAAAGAAACCGATGGTGCCTTATCTGATTATATTACCGAATGGAAACAGGTAATAGATAAAGGTAGCTATACTAATGCCTTGATGGATGTATCTGTCAAGTTATTATCAAGACCTGACGAAGGCTTTGAGAAAACAGATTTACTGAATAATGGTACGCCGGGCTTTGCGATGGATTATCACCAAGGATGGTATCTGAGTAGTACGGATGATATGCACATTAGTTTTTCCGCAGAGAAACTGCAACAGGCTCAAACGATACAGTTGCGGTTCTTGAGTAATGAAAGACATGGCATATATCCACCGGAGAAAATTCTAGTAAGTATAGATGGACAAATAGTCAAAGAAATTCATTCTGATCAAATAATGGAATTTGGAAATATAGCAGAATGCACTATGGACATTAACCTGGCAGGAACTAAAAATGTTGATTTAAAATTTATTCGTAGGCAGGCTCCAAAGAGCATCATTGCTTGTGATGAGATTACAGTTTTGAATTAAAAATTTCAATTTATAATGTATAAAAAAGGTTATGTAATTCTGTTCTTGATCCTGATTACCGGTATTTCAGCCTGTGTGGATATTAAAAATAAAAAAACAACATTGGAAATATTAGATAATAACAGACATTATTATCCGATTCTTCAAGGACCCGAACTTGATATAGTTTTTGTAATAAAAAATGTAGGGGAGGTGCCTTTTATGTTATCAGATGTTTTCACATCTTGTGGCTGTCTGGTACCTGATAAATCTGCAATTGAAGCTATTCCTCCGGGAAAAGAAGGTAAGTTGATATTGAAGTACAATACAACCAAGAATATTGGATATGTGGAGCATTACGTTACTCTTTATGGTAATCTTACAACCTTGGATAAAGCCGAAATAAAATTTGATGTGCATGTAGTTCCTAACTCTTTGAATACAAGAGATTATGAAGAATTATATCTGGAAAACAAGAATAGAGAGAAGGATGAAGATGAGGATGATGTGAGCAATGAAGGGAATAAGGGGTATTACATAGATTCAAAAACAGATCAGTAAAAATAAAAGCGTAGGATATGTCTACGCTTTATAATATATGCCTAAATTCCGAAATCAGAATCTGGTGAAGATCCCTGCACTGATAATACCCTTATATCCGCAACCCAATTCTGCAAAGCCCCCGATATTCTTGCCAAATTGTATGCCGATAGGGGTGAGTTGGAAATTGATATGCAAATTACTATTTTTATCCGTAGTATTATCGTTACCTGTAAATTTTTGTTCGTAGATGGTGGCTCCTGTACCAAATAGTCCATAAAGCGCCAGATTTTTCTTATTCAGGTATTTAACCTTTCCTTCGGCGGCAAAGGTATAATAATTCCTATTAAATTCTCCTGTTCTATCGCCCTTAAAATATGCGTCAGATTTTCCATTTTCGTAGAGAAAAGTGCCGCCAAGAGAAAATCTTTCGGTAATACTGTATTTGTATCCAATGTGGAATGCACCGCTGTAAGTGTCGTCTGATGAGGTTGTTCCGGCTGTGATACCCCACACTATAATATCAGTCAAGGCATCCAGCAGTTCACTTGTAGTGCCCATACCGTAACCTAAAGTAGTCTCATGCCTACTCCTTTGTTGTGCGGAAAGGCTTGCCGAAAAACAGCATGTAAGAATAATCGCTATTATTAGTTTTTTCATACGTTTTGTATTATAGGTTTCTAACCCTTAAATTACTTATAGTATATTCACTACTTCATTCCAGTTATTAGCCCTTATATGCCTCCCATTATCCATCTTTGCATTGTGCGGCTGCGTAAATAATACCGTTTTTCCTTCAAAGTAATCAAGGTTTTTGAAGTGGTCATCGAGCATAATATCTCCTTTTATCGAATCCTTTTTGCCGCAAAAAATCATCTGTTCCCATGTTATGAACGGGTAGTGCTCGTTGAGCCAGTACAGTTTTTCACTCAGGCTGTCGGGAAATTCAGTTGCCGAGGATACTATCAGCACGTTGTATTTGTCGTTCAGGTATTTCAATCCTTCCATACTTCCCTCTATAGTGGGCGCATTGCGAAAAAATCCTTTTGTGCGTACATATTTTTCAGCATGGGCAAACGCCTTCATTTCCAATACTCCTTCCAGATCTTTCAAAGATTGTTTTATACCCAGCTCCTCAAACTCGAGTTTGAGAAACTGGGAATATACGTCGGCCAGTACGCCGTCCATGTCTACTAATAGTTGCTGTTTCATTTTTTGTTATTGTATAGTTTATTCTTTCGAAAATCTCAAGGTTTCTCCACTTGTTTGCCATTCTCATAATCGGCAAATCGTCCGTCTCCACTTTCATTTACAGGCCCGGGGCTATACCATTGCCACCCGCCGAAGTGTGTAGCTTCATAATCGGCAATGGCCTGTTCTATTTCGTTGCGGGTATTCATCACAAAAGGACCGTATGTAGCTACCGACTCACGGATAGGCTCACCTTCGAGCAGTAACAAACGGCTCTCGGTGGTGCCGTTTTTCAATACGATATCTTCATTGCCATTAAGCTCGGCACAATGGTTTACAGTAAGCTGTTGTCCTTCTAAGTCCATTTCACGACCTTCATAGAGGTAAAGCATACGGTTGAGCGTAGGCGATACCTTCGGAATGGTGAATTCTGCTTCCGGCTGCATCGTTATCAGCCATATGTTTACATGATTGCCTCTATTATAAGCCCATGATGCAGGTAAAGGATCGGGCGATTGTATATTTTTGTAGTTTCCGGCTATCACTTTTATGTTGCTTATATGCCCATTTGCATCCTTTTCTTCTACAACGGGGATTTGCTCGTTCCAAAGCATTTTATAAGCAGGGGTTGCAAATTTATCTTTTCGTGGCAGGTTGAGCCAGATCTGAAAGAGTTCCATCGGATTATCTTCGGTTTCGGAGAGTATGGGAAACATTTCAGAATGCTGAATACCGGCTCCCGCTGTCATCCATTGTACATCGCCCTGTCCGTAACGGCCTTTGGAGCCTTTGGAGTCGAAATGGTCAACAAAGCCCTCTGTTACTACCGTTATTGTTTCAAATCCGCGGTGAGGGTGGACAGGAAATCCCGGGACTGTATCACCAAAATACATACGCCACGGGGCGTTATGGTCGAAGTCTTCACCGATTCTTCGGCTTTCGAGGTAATAAGCAGGCTCCATTTTTCCGTTTCCTTTCGGAAAAAGATCTTTGTGATGGAAACATACAATAAAGGGATTTTTTACTTGTAACTGAAATCCCATTTCTTCTATTTTTATTACTTTCATATAGTTGAATTTTCGTTTATATTTATCAGAAAGGAGGGAATAAGATACATTAATAGCTGTAAAATCGGAATGTAAAATATAATATATCCAAAGACTACGCGTTCTTCTGTTGTATAAAGTAACAGATTTTATTGTCCTCCAATATTTTAACAAATATACGAAATAATACCTATATTTGTTTCCTCTAACATGGGTTTGCTCATTATGAAACATCTATTTTTTACCCTTTTACTATTCTTCGGTCTCTCGTCATATGCTCAGGAAACGGAAAATAAAGTGCGAGCCGAATCGCTGGCTGCAATGGCCGTAGGTAAGGAAGCTGAAGGTGGCAGTATGGACGAAATATCAGCTATGTTGGAAGAAGCTGTAAAGGCTGCTCCGTCGCATGCCGATCTGTATGCCATATGGGGCTTTTTGGCAATGAAGCGTGCCGAAAAAGATTCCGACACGGGTTTGTATGAAATAAGCTTCGAGAAGTTCAATAAATCAGTACAGCTAAAACCATCGCCCGAAGTGTACGGGCTGTGGGCAGGAGCACTTATCTTCTACGCCAACCTTAAAAAAGACGACAGCGTGTATAAAGAATGCTTCGACAAGTTGCAGAAAGCAGTGGATGTGAATCCTCGTTTCATACAGGCCTATCTGGTTTGGGGACAAACTTTGCTGAAGCTGGCTATGGACAAAAATGATGCAGCACTTTACAAACAGTCTATTGAGAAATATAATAAGGTGCTGGAGTTGGATACTAATTCGCTTGATGCTAATACGGGAAAGGGGTTTGCTTGTCTGAGCCTGGGAAAAATAGAGAAAGATCACACTAAATATGGGGAAGAACTGGTGTCATTGTACTTGAAGGCAGAACAACAAGGAAGCCAATCGGCTGCCTATAATCTGGCATGTTACTATTCCCTCGCTAAAGAAAAAGAAGAAGCTCACAAATGGCTTGAAAAATCTATTGTAAAGCAATATACTATAAAAATGGAAGTGTTGGACAAAAAACGTATCGAAGCCGATGAGGATTTCAATAATATTCGTCGCGACAAGAAATATAAGGAAATACTGACCACATATTTTAATTGAAAAATTGGCTAATTACCGATTGCTGTAAATAAAAAGATAAGGCTGCATCCATCCCGGCGCAGCCTTATCTTTTTATTTAAACCTTATATTAACCTAAAATACCTGCGTGATTGTATTATGAAAGAATAATAGTATACTGCAAAATAAGGTATTTGAATCCAGACCGTAAATGTAAAATTGTACAATAGTATAGAAACATTGGCTTATACCGCGATTATTCCGTAACTTTATAGTGCAGATGCTCTTATATATTCTTACCCGTAAAAACAGTATATCATGTTTACAATTTTCGAAACTTATCCCTGGCTGTTGCCCCTGATGATTTTCTTCGGGCGTATTTGTGATGTAACCCTTGGTACCTTGCGTATCATTTTCGTATCGAAAGGTGAAAGGTATAAAGCTCCTATTGTGGGATTCTTCGAAGTATTCATCTGGGTGGTAATTATATCCCAGATATTTGCCCATGCCAACAGTCTCATCGCATATGTGGCCTATGCTGCCGGATATGCTGCCGGGAACTATGTGGGAATACTGGTCGAGAACCGTATCGCCTTCGGCTACCAGCTATTGAGGGTATATACTAAGAAAGATGTTCCGGAATTGATAAAAGATCTCAATAAACAAAATATAGGGGCAACCTTCGTAAAGGGCGAAGGTGCGGTCTCTCAGGTACATATTATTGAAATAGTTATCAGCCGTAAGTCTCTCGATGAAGTGGTGGCAATGATTACCCGCTTCGATGCTGATGCATTCTATCTGGTAGAGGATATCCGCTACAAGAAGAAGGGTATATTCGCCATGAACAAATGGAGTAACAGAACAATTGCTGCCAGTAAGAGAAAATAAGTCTGCCTGATACATGATAAATCAGGATTGTTCCTTTAGGGGTTTTATTTAAGTTATTTAATCCTTGTTTTAAAACTTCAATGGAAAAAGATGATGATAGTAGGCCGGAATATTATCTTTACAAAAAAATAAAACTACCTGTATGAAAAACTAAGCCTTATCTCGATCTTACTTTTTGTTTTGTTCATACATCTGCATACCCGAATCTTTGCCATAAAAGGAGATATTCGAGCAATTGTTTAGAGGGTTGGAGATGTGAGATTTTTTTACAACTTGGAATATATACTAAAACAGAAACTATAAATTAAAAAATAATAATATGATATTCTTAAAAAAATATATTCCGATGATATTTATCATGGTCTACATATTGTTGTTTATTTCCTGTTCGGTAAAGCAAAAAAACTATATTACTGTGTTAAGGGCAGATAACTCTCCCTTTTATTTCGAAATAACTAATCTATGGACAGGAAAGAAAAATCTTATTCATGTTCCTTATGATTTATTGAGTATTCACACCGACAATGGGATTGTAGACTCAATTGACTCCGATCTGGCGGGATATTATATAAAACCTTTCAAAAACGGAGCCGTTAATATATATACCACACATGTTATAAATAACAAAAATGGAAGTATAGATACGATAAGCGGTATTTCAAGATTCAAGGCAATTACCTTTCCGCTATTAAAGGTGCAAATAGATACGCAATTACTCAGAGATAGCTTTGTATTAAAATATGATATTGTTTTCGTAAAAGATTTGAAGCCGATAAGAGGAACACGTTATCAGATAGGTGCTCTCGTTTCTGATACAGAAGTGTTTGTTGATGAAACCAAAATTGGTGAAATTGCATTCTATACAGAAATAGAAGAGGAAAAAGAATTACTGAAAAAAGGAAACAGGATTATCTTTCCTTCCATAGTAATAAGGGATATGAGAACGGACTTATTGTTAGGAACGGAATCTATTGACTTACGATATAAATGAATCGTAGTGAAATAGTTCATAATTGGCGAATGTATAATGAAAATGAGCAGAATAACATGGAGAAGGATAAATCATATAAGTTCTGGGACAGGGTATCCGGCTGGAGCAAAGCAGAGAGTGCTGCAAACTCTGCCTTGGTAAAATGCATAAACAGTAAATTCGGAATACATATCAAGCCTGATGATACCGTTCTTGATTTCGGATGCGGAACAGGAGCAATAACTCTACGCATAGCGCGAAATGCAAATGAAGTATATGGGGTAGACATATCCGGAGGAATGCTGAAACGCGCAGAACTAAACCGGGAAAATCAAAATATAGATAATGCCTCTTTCATTAAAATAACAACATTGGACGAGATGTTTCATGATGTTTCTTTTCAGGTTATTACCACCTTCAACGTTTTACAATATATAGAAAACAGGAATGCATTATTTAAGCAGTTTTACAAGCTGCTGGAGCCACAAGGTACGTTGATTGTCGCTGTTCCTTGTTTTGCAGTATGAACTCTCTTTCCGTTTTATTAGTGAAACTTTTGAGGTTTATTCGTATTATGCCCGAAATTTATTATTTTAGTATTGATGAAATTGAGAAAGAAATAACCGGCGCGGGCTTAAGTATTATAGAACGTATTAATTTGTCGGACTTACCCGAGAGGCTGATTGTCGCAAGGAAGATGTAGATGATTAATATGTTTGTTTGCAGTCGTCCCTTTACGGTCTCTTGAATAAAAGTATTTAAGTAGTAATTTTATGAATATTGAAGAATTCAGGGAATATTGTCTGTCAATAAAGGGGAGTAACGAATCATTGCCTTTTCTGGGGCATAATGTTTTGGTTTTTAAAGTGATGGGTAAAATGTTTGCGTATATTCCATTAGAACCTATAGATGGGATATTCAGGGCAGATCTTAAATGTGATCCCGAAAAATCAATTGAGTTGCGTGAAAAATACGAAGGGATAACCGAAACGGATTTCAAAACTCCTTTGTGGAATCTGGTGACACTCGAAAGCGATGTCCCTTATGAGTTGATCCGAGATTTGATTCAACATTCGGTAGATGAAGTGATAAAAAAACTTCCCAAAAAGAAACGAGAAGAATATCTCGGATTATAATTATTGAAGATAGCGAAAGATGTATTTTGATTTTTTTTTTCTTGGTATAGAAAAAATCAGGGGCTGCCGTTTCTTTTCAAACACGGTCAACCCCTATCTGGTCTGGGCTTATATTATTTGTTACTCCGATATCTGAAATTCCGTCTTTATTGTTTGACGAGAAATCTACTTAAAAAGCTGCATCGGAAAGATTTTTATTTGTTTGCTCTTCGGATTTCTTCCGCTTTCATAATACACCATGCAAAAGCATTGGCTGTAAAGGCTGTATTGTACACCCTGTTACCACTTCCCCCGAAGTTATAGCGGTAACTCGGATAATTGCTATAGACCTTACCGTTTATCGTTTTGGTAGTCAATACAAACGGACATACACCAGAGTTCACATTCCAATAAGTTCTCGCTTCGGCCGAATTAAAACCACCGTCGCCGACGAATATCAGGGGATATTCTTTATGACGGAAGATCGTAACACCTGTTGCATCTCTCGATGTATTACCTATTTCCCTCGCGCCCGAATATATAATGATCTCATCAAGCGGCAAATTGGTCATAAACACAGTGGTTGATGCGTCTTCTCCCCAATTTCTCCCTAGAATATCGTCAAACGGACCTTTTAATATAGGGTCATCGTCTTTACAATAATATGGCTTCATGTTCATCGCGGCAGCACTGTTCATATTGACATTATTAAAGCCTAATGTATAGTTGCTCCCTGCACCGGCACCGCTCGCCGATGAAATGGCAGGGGAAGGGTTATCGAAGAGCAGGTTCAAAAAGTTTGCATTCGAGGTATTTGCTTCCGAACAAATCATTAGAATACCTCCAGATTTAAGAAAATCTATAAGTACTGCGCATCTGGCCGCGTCAGCAGCATTACTGTTCCGATAAAATTCAGTGTCATATCCAATCATAAAAATATCAGTCTTTGGCTGCCCACCGGTTCCTTTCAATAAAGATTCCAATTTGGAGGCACTCATATTCCTCCATGTAGTAGTTTCCAAAGCGACTATATCCCTGTTGTCATCGCCCCATGCATCTGGGTTTGATGATGGAATAAAGTTTGCCTCAGCTGTTGTTCCCAGATTGTTAAATCCGGCAAATTTCAGGATAGACCATTGGTTGTATCCGAAATTATTTTTATCGGTAAGCATCGTATTAAGGCTATTAGG
The DNA here is from genome assembly GCF_000213555.1 of Dysgonomonas gadei ATCC BAA-286. GTDB lineage: Bacteria > Bacteroidota > Bacteroidia > Bacteroidales > Dysgonomonadaceae > Dysgonomonas > Dysgonomonas gadei. The sequence goes on along the minus strand of NZ_GL891979.1, from coordinate 999,279 downwards.
GGGATTTCTTTGAGAAACCAGTCCGGGATTATAACCGTAAGTGTTATTGGTATTACCTAATGTCATCAGACGCTTGCGCGGGATAAGCATATAAACAGTGGCGGTACACGATGCATCGTTCGATACGCTATTGGTGGTGATGGTGAACACCTTGTCGTTCAATCCGCGGGGGATGCCTGTGCCTTCCAGATATATATCCTGAGGATTGGAAGAAAGAACTGCCTGCCCCTTGAATGAGAAGCCATCTACCGTATTGGTTTCCAGAATAGCCACCGCACCAAAAGCGCTCGGTGGAATATTTCTGAGGGTCACTTTGATTCTGTTAGGTTCGCCTGTGACGCCGGGTGTGGAAGATAAAGGGACATCTTCGAAATATGCGCCTTGTACAACAGTAGCTCCGCACTCAATATCAAATTCAGGGCGTGCCGCTGTGGAACGGACATTCACTGCGAAATTACAATCCGGTCCGCTGCCGGTGGAACTTAATATAAACTGGTCTGGAGTATCATCGGCAAGGTTGAGCAGGTCTGTACCCTGTGTATGGAGTTTGGGTTGTCCTGTACCCGGAATCGTTATGAAGAAAGTACCGGTAGCGTAGAAAGTACCTGACAGCTCAAAGAAATAACCATTGTCCCCCTGTGGATTTCCCGGTGCAAAGGTAGCGGAAATACTATACGAGCCTATGCGGGTTATTTCCACTTCAACCCTTATGTAATTCGACGAATTCAGCGCTATGCCATCTCCGTAATCGCCGCGTACTTCCAATGTACTACAATGAAATTCGAACTGGGCAGGAGAGGCTTTTTGCTGGAAACAGTTCCATTTCTCACCATCCCACTGGTTTAATCCCAGACAGAGTTCCTTATCATCGTCTTCCACCAGATTATAGACGATAAGCCCGGTATGAGTCTTGTCCAATATCAGCTTATTGGCGGCATAATCGGAGTTAGGCCCCGAAGCGGGGTTATCGGGATCGGCCAGGAACATCGGGTAAAGTTCCTTCTTCTCCGAAAGAGTTACACGAGGCAGTGCCAGACCTTTATATGCGTTATGTGTACTGTCCGGTACATTGTTTTTATCCTTCAATTGTAACAGAGCCCCTGAAATAGGTTCTTCTCCTGTTCCTATTGTAACCTGGGCATGTATTGCAGGACTCACTGCTAATATTGTTACCAGTAGCAACAATATCTTAAATCTTATTCCTTTTCGGTGTTTTTGTTTAAAGTTTGTTTGCTTCATGCAGTTTAGTTTTTTAGTTTATAAAATAGATTACTCAATTATTGGCTGTATTCATTAGTTTAGCTTTTCTGTTATAATCACCTTCCTGTAAAAATTTCAATACCCCAATTTCTGTCCGGTACTTTCTCAAGCGATGGACAGAAAAATGAGGGAGTGAAGACAAATTTTATAAAGACAATAAGAAATTCCCTTTTCACGGGGTATTGAAACTTTTGCAGAGAATGGATGTGAATGATAGATTGAAAAAGATGACGGGGTACGAAAATACTTCCGTCCGTAAAGAAACGAACCTTATATTTGTTTTTATCTTCGGAAAATGATATAATATCACGCGTATGTACGCTCGCACGGATAATAATGTTGCTGATACGTGTGTATGCAGCTTTAATATTCCTTAAAAGGAAGGAATATTGAAAAAATAATAATGGGAAAAATAAGGGTAGGGAATCAAGTGTGATTAGCTCTCTCTCTCTCTCTC
>NZ_GL891979.1:926815-997025 GCF_000213555.1 Dysgonomonas gadei ATCC BAA-286 | reverse complement strand
TCTCTCTCTCTCTCTCTCTCTCTCTCTCTCTCTCTCTCTCTCTCTCTCTCTCTCTCTCTCTCTCTCTCTCTAACAAAATAAGGCTAATATCCAAATTTCCAGTAGAAAAAATGGTATTTCTTGTTGTGAAGAAATCATAGGAGAGCATTCTTAGCCACATGTTTTATATCGTTTATGTTATACGTTTTATTTATAATTAGTTATCAGAATTATAATAAAATCGCTCAAAATTAGCATATTTTTTTCATATACAAGGTAATTCATGCGATATTTTTATATCGATCTATCGATATTCAACTACTAACTGGCATTATTTACCTCCGAATATATTTTATTCTTCGCTTGAAGTAGTCTCAGTAATCTCGTTCAGGCTGTTGAGTATCGTTTCTTTCAGCTTTTCTTCGGGCAGGATGACATTGAAATGTCCCCAGAAATTCTTGTCGTACCGGTATTTTGTATCCGACAGTATTTTGTGAGGCGATAAGCGGTCTCTCCGGCTGAATCCTTTTACATTTTCGGTCTCTGTTTTGCAGTTCACCATCTCAAACCACAGATGGAGCGGGGCGCTGAACCATCGGTTCTTTTTCCTGACTTTGAATTTAAGGTCACCTCTCACATGGCTTACATAATATTTACCATCGTCGGCAGGGCGATACGAAACAATGTATTTCACTTCCTGTAAAGTCAGCTTTATATTCGGAGCCAACCGTTCTATATACCAGTTAGTAGCTTTATACACATACTTCGGATTTACTTCGAAACGCGCTTCTACCAATGCATAATTCTCCGTATCTATATATAGTTGCCCTTTGAATAGAGGTTCATCATTATAGGGTAGCTGCTCAAATGAAATAACATTGACCCGCTTGTTGTCGATCACGCTGATATCGGTGTGAGTATATTGGTATGGCGAGCCATTTTCGAAATTGAGGAAGTCCGGCGATTCTTTTATTATATCCAGTGTAAGACTTGAATAAACTCCCGATTTCATTTTGGTGAATAATGTATCTTCTGTTTGCCGGTTTACGATGCGGCGCATTTTTATCAATTTGGTCTGGTCGTTTCTGGCATTGCTTTTGCGGCCTGTTTTATATATCTGGATTACCGATTCGGTAAGGTCTATATTCTTATTCTTATATTCGGTTCCTTCGCGGTAAAAGGTAGTCATATACACAGGTTTGGACGAATAGTTCTTTTCTGCCTGCTCTTTCATTTTTTGCAGTACGTCTAATGGATTTACCACCCGAATTACGATTTCCTGCAATGAAATTATTTTAGGGTCGAGGGATATTCTTACATGCTGGTTTTCGAGTAAAGATGCTTCTATCTCCTGATTCTGATAACCCACATGTGAAAATTTCACTATAGAGTGTCGTAGCGAATCGGGTATTGTAAGTTGAAATTCGCCATTCTGATTGGTGATTGTTCCTATAGAGGTGTAATTAATGCTGGCCGAAGCATAAATGATTGGTTCGTCAGTTATACGGTCGTACAATATACCGCTTATTTTCAGATGCTTGTTTTCGATTGTGACTTTTAATTGTTCCGGATCTGTTGACTGTATCGCTTTTATTGGCTTTACCTCACTGTCTTTTCTCAACAGGATATGGTTGCCTACGATATTTATTCTTAGTTTGTCGTCTTCGGTAATAGCATAAATAGCTTGACGAACAGTATATTTGCCTTTCTTTACCTTTACTACCTTGTCGTTGTCTATTATCTGGCTGTCGTATATGAATAAATAGCCGGACTGATCCGATACCTGTTTCAGCAACTGGTATATAGTTCCTTTACTTTTCGACAGTTTTACTTCGCGGTTAAGCACGCCCCCGTCCTCTGCCTGTAATGCTGTTATTATGAACAGGAATAATAACAAGGCAGAAAAACGATGAAATGCATTTTCAACCGCTTTTTCCATATGCTTGGTATCAGATTAATTATATTTCGAAACGTCAATATTTTATATATTGCCAGAAATACGAAATACTATTTATAATTATTGGGAGCTGGCCCTTCTTCGTTATTCTCATGCTAGAAGTATGCTACATCCCGCTTCTTGCGCAATTCCTAATTTTTAATATCTTCTATAGTAATTACATTATCCGATTGTGTATACTTCAGGTTCAAAGCCAGACATATCAGTTCGGCCATTGTAGCCGGCGTATTGTCCGAGAATGTCACGGTGAGCAATCTGTCTCCGAGATGAGGAGAAACACTTAATTTGGTTGACTCCGAATTCATATTTATGATACGGATCACATCTGTCAGCCGTTCGTCCTTGAAGTGGATCTGTTTGAGATAACCGTCAAATTTCCCTTTGTCGGAGGATATTGTTTTTTGCAAGTTGTCAGAATCCAATAATACTGTTTCGCCCGCTTTTACATGAGTGCTTTGCCCACTTTGCTTCAAAGTCACTTTTACTTCCCCGTGTTTTACCGATAGAGAGAATGAATCTTTGTCTTTACTTACTACATTGAATGCAGTACCCAATACTTCTATCCGTGCGTTTTCGGTTTCGATGAAGAACGGGCGTTCGCGGTTCTTACTGATTTCGAAGAACGCGTCTCCCTGCATCGACACCCTTCTACGGTCTTTTTCGAAATGAACCGGATATTCGATAGATGTCTGTTGGTTGAGGTAAACGACAGATCCGTCTTCGAGTGTAGTGACCAGGGTAGGAGCATTTTCTTCGTTGTGCAGTGTATACATTTCCTGACTGCCTGTATTCATATTGTGGATAACCAGCGCGGAAATGATACAGATGCATGCCACGGCAGCAACTGCAACCCATTTCATTCCTGTAGAATTCAATATGCCCCGCTTTGGCTTGTTGTCCGCTGCAGGTAGTAATCCGTCTTCTTTGAAACGCTTATACAATGCGTTCCATCCATCGTCGGTCACTCTATCGTTTTTTACTTTTAAAGTCATATTATATGTGTATATTTTTCTATTTCTTGTCGCAGCAGCTGATATACTTTTGTCATCTCTGCCTCTATTGTTTTCACCGATACGGAAAGGATTTCGGCTATTTCTTTATATTTTTTGCCCTCCATGCGGTGCATCCTGAATATTTTCAGTCTGCGGTCCGGCAATTGCTTCAGGGTGCGGTTTATCACTTCTTCGAGTTCTTTATATTCGAGTTGCTGATGAGGTGTCGCGTCCTGTTCGTCTTTTTCTATCGATAATACTCTTTCCCTGTGCCGTTCCTGCACGGCGATGTGTTCAAGGTATTGCAGCGACTGGTTACGCACTGCTCCATAGAGATAATTCTTTACAGAGCGCAGGATTTGGATATTCTCCCTGTCTTTCCACCATACGTAGAATAGTTCCTGCACGATTTCTTCTGCTACATCTTTGCGGCCGGTTATGCTCAATCCGTACAGGCAAAGAGGGGCATAGTATTGGCGGAAGACTCCTTCGAAAGCCTTTATATCCCCCTCTTTTATCTTTTTCAGTACGAATAAGTCGTTAAGCATAATTATTTTATTCAGTTCAGTATTTCAAAGTTAAGCGGAAAATTAAGAATGAATAATTAAGAATGAATAATTAACAATTAAGAATGAGAAGTGTAATAAATAGATAAGCTATGGATTACAAGTCGCTTGCGACATTATTAACTCTTAATTATTCATTCTCAATTATTTTTTAATTCTGTTGTTTTCTCAACTTCGATACTGCGTTTTCCAATGATTCGGTAGGCTCTATAATATTATAATCTTCCCAGAAATTAGGATCGTAGAAATTCTGAACCTTATCCGATAACACCTGATTTTGTCCGAATGATTGTTTAAACGGGATTTTGTTTATCTTCCCGCTTTTGCGGTCGGTTACCACCATTTCGGATACAATGGTATAGCCGGTAGAGAACAGGCGGCGTTTCAGGTCACATTTAAACTTCACTTCGCTCCATACATAGTTCAGGTAGCTTTTGCCGTCTTGTTGCTTGTAAGTCACCAGAAACGATACTTCTTCGGGTTTGAAATGCATCTTGAAAGGCTTCTTTCTCAATATTGCCTGTGTGGCCTTATTCCTGTCGTCCATGCTGAGGCTGAATTCGGCACGGGAGAAAGTCAGGCTTTGCTTGTCTATATACAGTTTACCGTAATGCAGTGCGTATGGAAGTACGACTTGTGGGCTGAAACTAACCACATAATGAGGGCGTTCGTCTATCATAACCGATTCTTCCATATTGTATCTGTACATGCCCAGCGTATTTATGTCCAGAAACAGTTCCGGATTTTTTACCACGTCCATAAATGTAGAGAGATTTGGCCCTCCCTGAAACTTTACGATCAGTGTATCGTTTGGTTTCGGACTTATCAGTTTTCGTCCTTTGTAGACCTGCACTCTATCGCCTGCAATATCTTGCGTATAAGGTGTCTTGTATATATCGAGTATGGCTTCCGATATATTTATATAGTTGCGTCTCTTCCTTATCGTTTCGCGATAGAATCCTGTAAGCATATTTACTTCTGCACTGTTGTTGTCCCCGATTTTATGTATGGCTTCTTCTACCAGCTTTTGGGCGTCCACAGGCTGTACTATAACGTCTTTCAGCAGGTTTACGTTAGGGATGAGGTATATAGTTACTTCGTGTCCTATATCTTCCCGGTTGATAGGGAACTTCATGTTACGGTATCCAATGTGTGATATTTCCAGTGTTTTAGCTTCCAGCGCATTGTTGAGTTTGATAGAGAATACACCATCTGTATTGGTTATAGTACCGATATTGGTTCCCGGAACGGAAATACTGACGTATTCAAGTTTTTTGTTCGAGTTCTTATCCTTCACTACACCACTTATAGTAATATAGTTTGCCGACATATTCTGTGCCTGTAATGGAATACACGCAACGGATATGAGAACAGCAAGGATCAGTTGTGCGGTTTTTAAGTATATTGCTTTCATAACAGTATTGATTAAATGATGAATAATAACCGGTTTCTACTTATATGATTGGTTGGGTAAGAAAAACCCTAGAGAAAAATGGAAAAAAATGAAGAATTAGAAAATGTTTACATACTCCGGCTCATCAATCTGCGTCAGGAGAACATCTATACCCATTCTTTTACTGTTGTTTACCAACTGAAAAAAGGAGTTCACCCATTTATGGCCATCCGGTATCGGCTTTCTATATACTTTTGATTCATGTAAAATTAAAAAAAAGAAAATTATGAAAAAGATTATGATGTTGACGGCATTGTTATGCGCATCCTTTATGGCTTATTCCCAAACAAGCGAAGAACCGAAAGTTCCCTTTATAGAAGTTATTGGAAGCGCCGAAATGGAAGTTGAGCCCGACGAAATCAGATTGTCGGTAATAATCGGTAACTATGTAGGGGCTAAAAAAGTACGTGATAATATTTCTCTCGATGAGGCAGATCATAAATTGAGATCTATCCTTTCGGAAGTAGGCGTTAAGGATAATCAGATAATATTGAAAGATGCAGCCACTAATAATTATTGGGTATATTACTGGCAAACGCAGAAGCATATGGACGAAGCGCGGGTAGAAAAGAAATATGAAATCATACTTACCACTACCGGTCAGCTGGACAGATTACTAAATCTCATACCGGGGCCCAAAGAAGGCTTTATAAAAGTAAATATTGCAGAATTTAAAAATAAAGATATTACCGAATATCGCAAACAGGTGAAAATCCGCGCGATAAAGTCTGCTAAAGCCAAAGCGGAATACCTGTTAGAAAGTATAGGCAGTAAGGTCGGACGTCCGCTATATGTTTTAGAAATGGAAGAACAAAATGCAATGCAACCACAAAATGTAATGCAGCTGCAAAATCTGCAATTCAACGAATATTCCCTACAGCGAAATGCTCTAATGAATGGTGAATATGGCGATTACGATACCGATACTGCCCAAATGCAAAAAATCAAACTGGCATACAAGATCAAAGCCCGTTTCGAGATACTGTAAGTTTGTAGCTTATTAGGGCAAAAGGCTCTTGATTTTTTATAGAAAGTTTATCTATGTAATTAGAGCCGATAGCCCTTAGTTGTTAGCTTATGGTTCTTTGACGTGTTGATCGGCCCCTCCATTGACTACACTTCGTTCCGTCGAATGTTGTTTCTCCCCAAGGGGAGGCTACAGAGAGGGTAAAAAGTAATAGGTATAAAAAAGTGTTACATTTGTTACCTTTTGGGAAAGTTGTAGGGGCGGAATACTTTCCGCCCGCAGACATTTTTTATTTCGGGCGGAAGATATTTGGCTCCGCCGATTTTCAATTCATCCCTACAAAAACCACAAAACTGTTACCTTTGTTACCTTTTAACTATGTATTGCTAAGGGATGCAAAAATGACAAGAGGAAAACAATGAAAAAACTGTCAGATGTGTCAGGTTTTAACTAAACTTAGTTAATAAATATGAATATAGTAACGGTTTATACTTTGCACCTTAACGTCTCTGTGTGAGAATACTGTTAATTGAAACGTTACCAGTTTTCTTGCGTTAACCCTGGTCCTTATAATCATAAATTATTCTAATCTTTAAAAATCCTTACTTGTTGAAAACTGCCGACCGTTTTCCTTGAGAAGAGCTCCTATTTATTGTAACTTTACAGATTGTGAAAAAGCAGAAGATATATGAATAATTTTGTACACTTACATGTCCATTCCCAATATTCCATGTTGGATGGGCAGGCCAGCATACCCAATCTTGTAGATAAAGCTATTGCCGACGGAATGAAGGCGATAGCCCTTACCGACCATGGAGCCATGTTTGGGGTAAAAGAATTTTTTAATTATGTAAAAAAGAAGAACGGTAAATACGACAGTGCCATCAAGGAACTGAAAACTCAGATAAAAGACCTGGAAAAAGACCCGGAAGGGGGTAACGGGGAACAAATAGGTGAACTAAAAATAAAGATTCAACAGGAGGAAGCAAAAAAGTTTAAACCAATTATTGGTTGCGAATGTTATGTTGCCCGCCGTCATAGGACGCTGAAAGAAGGCAAGCCCGATATGAGCGGCTGGCATCTTGTGGTACTGGCAAAAAATCTGAAGGGATATAAAAATCTTATCAAGATGGTGTCTCATAGCTGGACAGAAGGCTATTACATGCGTCCACGTATAGACAAGGAACTACTCGAAAAATATCATGAAGGACTGATTGTCTCTACTGCTTGTTTGGGAGGTGAGATACCCAAAAAGATACAAGCAGGTGACGTGGAGGAAACAGAAAAAGCCTTGCAATGGTTTAAGAATCTTTTTGGTGCAGATTTTTATCTCGAACTACAGCGTCATAAGACCAACCGTCCTGACGCCAATATCGAGGCCTATCCTTTGCAGCAAAAGGTTAATACTGAACTGCTGAAACTGGGTGAGAAATTCGGTGTAAAAGTGATTGCCACCAACGATGTTCACTTTGTGGAGGAAGAGGATGCCGACGCGCACGACCGCCTTATTTGTCTGAGTACAGGTAAGGATTTCGACGATCCTAAGCGGATGCGTTATACCAAGCAGGAATGGTTGAAGACAACGGCGGAAATGAACCAGCTATTCTCCGACCATCCCGAAGTACTGGAAAATACATTGGAGATCGCCGACAAGGTACAATTCTACTCCATTGATTCCGATGCTTTGATGCCATTCTTTACTATCGATGCATCCTTCGGAACGGAAGAAGGATATAAGATAATGTACAGTGAGGAAGATCTTATGCTCGAATTCGGAGAGAAGGCATATAGGCGTCTCGGAGGATACGATAAGGTAATTCGTATCAAGCTGGAATCGGACTATCTGAAACACCTGACGATGATAGGGGCTGACAAACGATACGGTAAAGACAGGAATGCCGAAACCGTAGAACGGCTTGACTTTGAACTGGATGTAATGAAAACGATGGGATTTCCCGGTTATTTCCTTATTGTACAGGATTTTATTGCCGCTGCGCGTGAGATGGGTGTGGCTGTAGGCCCCGGACGTGGCTCTGCTGCCGGTTCGGCGGTGGCTTATTGTCTGGGAATAACAGATATAGACCCGATAAAATACGATTTACTGTTTGAGCGTTTTCTTAACCCCGACCGTATATCCATGCCTGATATTGATATCGACTTCGATGATGACGGACGTGGAAAGGTCTTGAAATGGGTAACGGAAAAATACGGGCAGGAGCGTGTGGCACATATTATTACCTATGGTACTATGGCTACCAAGTCGGCGATAAAAGACGTCGCCCGTGTGCAGAAGTTACCTTTGTCGGAGTCGAACAGGCTGGCAAAGTTTGTTCCCGACCGTATCCCCGATAAGAAAAAGGTGACGTTGCGCGATGCGATAGAATATGTTCCTGAACTGAAAGAGGCGGCGAACAGCCATGACCCCGTGATGCGCGATACGCTCAAATACGCCCAGATGCTCGAAGGTAATGTGCGTAATACCGGAGTGCATGCCTGCGGTATCATCATCGGACAGCAGGATATATCCGATATTGTTCCGGTGAGTACGGCAGAAGATAAGGAAACAGGCGAAAATATCCTCGTTACCCAGTATGAAGGTACGGTGATTGAGGAAACAGGACTTATCAAGATGGACTTCCTGGGACTAAAAACACTCTCTATCATCAAGGAGGCCATTGATAATATAAAACATACTACTGGTGAGACTATCAATATAGATACCATATCGCTTGAAGATCCTAAAACGTACGAGTTGTACAGTCTGGGAAAGACAACAGGGACATTCCAGTTTGAGTCTGCCGGTATGCAGAAATACCTGAAAGAGCTGCAACCGAGTAAATTTGAAGACCTGATAGCGATGAATGCGTTGTATCGTCCCGGCCCGATGGACTATATCCCTTCATTTATTGCACGTAAACACGGGCGGGAAGAGATATCCTACGATATCCCGATTATGGAGCGTTATCTGAACGATACTTATGGTATCACCGTATATCAGGAGCAGGTCATGCTCTTGTCGCGTTTGTTGGCCGACTTTACGCGTGGCCAGTCCGACGAGTTGCGTAAGGCAATGGGTAAGAAACTCATAGATAAGATGAACGCCCTGAAAGAAAAGTTTATTGCCGGTGGTACTAAAAACGGACACGATAAGAAAACACTGGATAAAATATGGGCTGACTGGGAAAAATTCGCGTCATATGCGTTCAATAAGTCCCATGCAACCTGTTACTCGTGGGTCGCTTACCAAACAGCGTGGCTGAAAGCCAACTATCCGTCGGAATATATGGCGGCGGTACTTTCGCGAAACTTGTCCAATATCACTGAAATCACGAAGTTCATGGATGAGTGTAAGGCCATGAGTATGAATGTACTTGGACCGGATGTGAATGAATCCTTCCTGAAGTTCTCGGTAAACAAGGAAGGTGATATACGTTTTGGACTAGCTGCCGTAAAGGGAGTAGGAGAGGGCGCTGTAATGAATATTATAGAAGAACGTGAAAAGAACGGCCCATTTAAAGATATATTCGATTTCGTAGAGCGTGTGAACCTAAGTTCTTGTAACCGTAAGAATATAGAATCCCTGGCTTTAGCAGGCGCTTTCGATAATTTTCAGGAAGTAAGCCGCGAGCAGTTTTTCGGAGTTAATGGTAAAGGTGAGCAGTTTATAGATATGCTTATCCGTTATGGGAATAAATACCAGCTGGATAAGAATACAGCGGCCAATTCACTATTTGGAGGAGATACATCATTTGATATAGCACATCCTGAAATACCTAAAGTAGAGAAATGGTCAGATCTGGAGCGCCTGAATAAAGAACGCGAATTGATAGGGATTTACCTTTCGGCGCATCCGCTCGATGATTATAAGATAGTGCTTAGCTATGTATGTAATGTGGGTATGTCGGAAATTGAAGATAAGGATGCATTGAAAAATAAAGAAGTGACTCTGGGGGGACTGGTGTCGGCTGTGAGGGAAGGGATTACCAAGAACGGAAAGCCGTTTATGATTATTCGCATCGAGGATTTCACGGGAAGCGGTGAACTGCCTTTGTTTGGCGACGATTATATCAACTTTGGAAAATACGGGCGCCCGGGATTATATGTATATATAAAAGGACGTGTACAACCACGGAAATTTGACCAGACCCAGTTTGAGTTTAAAATATTTTCAATACAACTGTTGCCGGATGTAAAAGACCGCCTGATAGAGAAGCTAACGATTACTTTACCGCTGCATGATATGAATACGCAGATGGTGGAAGAATTGTCTACTTTAACAAAAAACAATCCGGGTAATTCATTGTTATATTTTCAGGTAGTTGATGGTGAACGAAATATGAAAGTAGATTTGTTTTCAAGAAGTTTTAAAATAAATGTCAAACAGGAACTTATTGATTATCTGGTGGAAAACGAAAATATTGTATTTAAAGTAAATTGAAACCTTTCATATTCTAAATAGATTAATTACCTTTGCAAAACAAATAAAATAAATAGATATTATAAATATTATAAATAATTAGATAGATTAAAACTATGGCTTTAGAAATTACAGACGCAGGGTTTGAAGATGTATTGAAATCAGACAAACCTCTAGTGATAGATTTTTGGGCGGAGTGGTGTGGCCCTTGCCGCATGGTCGGTCCTATTGTGGAAGAATTGGCTGCAGAATATGCCGATAAAGTAACTATTGGTAAAGTAGATGTGGATAACAATGACGACATTACGTCTAAGTATGGTATCCGCAACATTCCTACAATCCTGTTCATCAAAAACGGTGAAGTAGTGGACAAACAAGTAGGTGCAGCTCAGAAAGCCGTATTGGTAGAGAAAATAGAGAATATGCTGAAATAAAGTTTCCCAATATTGATAAAAAGGCCTGTCAGATAGACAGGCTTTTTTGTTTAATATCACTCCATAGGATTAATCCATGTTGAACTAATCGTTTCACCTTCTGTTATAATATAATGAATGGTTTAAAGTAGTTCAGGGATGGAAGCATATATGATCCTTTTGTATATTAGTATAGCTATGTTTGTGGCCAGCATTGTGCTGTGGTATATTTCGGGCAGATATATAAAAGAACATAAACCAGTCTTATCCCGACGGATGGTTTATATAGGCGGATTTATGTTCTCTTTTTCTATTTTAGGAGCTTTGATAGCCTTGATAATCTGGTCGTCTAAATAGCCTCATTTTGATTATCTTATATACTGCACCTTACTCTCATCTCTAGGCTTGGCATCCGGCGATTCATTCTTATAGCCAACGGCAATGCCAAAAACAACTTCATGTGTATCAGGCATATTTATCTCTTTCAGAAAATCTTTCGAATCGGGGTCGTTTAAAATACCGGCCATATTTCCGATAGTACATGTCCCGATATTCATAGATTCGGCACTGAGGAGAATATTCTGTGCCAATAGTCCACAATCGACCGCGCTATAAGGATTACTCTTATCTTTGCCTACAATGATGAGGGTAGGCGCTCCATGAAACACGCTGAATCCCGGCTCTTGCGCGCGGGCTGCACTTCCTTGCAGGCTTTTTCCTTTGGCCTTTTCTACAAAGCTATTGTTGATTCGGCTCAATAAATCGGCGCTTTGTATAACTCTTATTTCCCACGATTGTTTGTTCAGTGCACTCGGTGCATTTATGGCGCATTTCACTATTGTATCCAGTTGCTCAGGTGTTATCTGCTCCGGTTTGTATGAACGGATGCTTCTACGGCTCATAATGGCTTCTACTACAGCATTTTCTTGTTCCATATCGCTCGTTTTTTCTTTTGTTGAATTGTTGCAGGAGAATAGCATCAGGGACGCTATTGCTGCGATAAACATTTTCTTCATATTCATTTACTATATGTTATTTTTACTATTTCTGTTGTCTTATCAGTTATTCTAAACCGCTCATCAGCGCGGTGCCCTACTATCCATACTATATCATCACCTGAACAAAGCAGCCATGTGGCTTCCTTGTCGAACAGGCTGAACTTATTGTCGGAAAAGTAATCGCTTACTTTCTTCTTCCCCTTCATACCGAAAGGCATAAACCAATCGCCCTGCTTCCACTTACGGAGGGTTAACGGATAAGTTAACTTATCAGCGTCAATGTATATTATATCGGGATTCTTTTCTATTGAAAAATCCCCGTTTACCGGAGCACGCTCTATTTTCAGATGTATGGGGCGTGATAAACTATTCTCATCTTCATGGATATTATACCGTTCTATTTTGAGGTTGTCCTTTTTCTTTAATATGAGATATCCTCTATCTTTCAGTAATTCATGCGTTTCCGAATAGAATATTTTACCCGACTGGCTTATCACGGATTCGAATATCCGCCGTACCGTAGCTGAATTGAACCCATACGGAGAAAGAAGCTCGAAAAGGATAGCTTCCGGCTCCAGATATTGAACCAGCATGGATATATTTATCTTATTATCTGCGAATATATTAGCTTTCACCTGAGCCATATACATATAGTATATGTTAGCCACCTGCGTCAGATGTTCGGCTGTCTTGTTTATCGACTCTTTTGCCGAAGGATTTATTGCTTCCAGCATAGGGATTACATTCAACCTTATCTTGTTCCGGGCATACATATCTTCATTGTTGGTGCTATCATCTACGAACGACATTCGCCTTTCTTTCAGATACTCTATTATTTCGTCGCGGCTCACACATAATAATGGCCGGATAACATATCCGTTCACAGGGGCAATACCGGTAAGTCCGCGAATACCTGTTCCCCTGACAAGATTGAGCAGAATGGTCTCTACAGAATCATCGCGATGGTGTGCTACAGCTATTTTGTCGGCCATATGAATGACTCTGAGTTGTTCAAACCAGTTGTAACGCAGTTCACGGGCAGCCATTTCTATCGACACGGAATTTATGGCGGCATAGGCTTCCGTATCGAAGTCGATACGCTCGTATTTCAGATTATACTTTTTACAAAGTTCTTCTACAAAGAATGCGTCCCTATTAGACTCCTCGCCTCGTAAGTGAAAATTACAATGAGCTACGACACATTCGAGGCCGAAGCTATGCAGGATATCCAGTAAAGCTATAGAATCCGCTCCTCCGCTGACGCCTACGATAATTTTCTCTCCTCCGGCAAGTAATCCGTTGGCAACGATATACTGTTCTACTCTTGAAATATCCATAATTTAAATTTTCAGGTACGAAAAGTAATATTTCTGCACTTTTTTAGACAACAGTTGTATATTCAGCATGTCCGATGCTTCGGATATATCCCTGATAGTCCCGTCATTGTACAGGATATCTATACTGTCATCAGCTTCATTATACATATTTGTATAAATAACATCGGACGAATAGAAGAAAGACGCTTCATATTCATCCACCCCGAGCTTTTCGGTATAAACCGCGATATGTTTCTGTATCTGATGCTCAGAAAGCGGTTCGTTGGTTATTTCTATCTTAAACAGGTTCCTGTTTATCAGAGCTGCACTAAGCGTGGACAATACTTTGTCTTTGTTCTCTGCCCATACCTTCAATGCGCACCAGATGTCGTTATCGTCCAGGCCTGCAAAATGTTTCAGCACCTCTTCACGCTTTCTTTCAAAGAAGATTTTGTTTACATCATTTTCTAAGAAATACAGGAATGCCGGAGAGGCAAACTGTTTTATCCCCTTATCGCTCAATTCCTTTGCACGTGTCAGTGTTTTAATCAGCATCTTCTCGGCTGCAACGGCCGTTTTATGAAGATATACCTGCCAGTACATCAGCCGGCGCGACATCAGGAAGTTTTCTATCGAGTAAATACCCTTAGCTTCGACTACAAGGCGGTCATTGCGAAGATCGAGCATCTTGATAATGCGGGCCGATCCTATATTTCCTTCGGTTACACCCGTAAAGAAACTGTCGCGGCGCAGGTAATCGAGACGGTCTACATCCAGTTGCCCGCTCACCAGTTGATGCAGGAATTTCTTCGGATATTCGTTCTTAAATATTGAAATACAAATATCAAGTTCGCCGTTCAGTTCTTCGTTCAGGTTTTCCATCAGCGCAAGGGAAAATTCCTCGTGATGGATACCGTTTGTCAGCGTATATTCCAGTACATGTGAAAAAGGTCCGTGTCCTACATCGTGCAACAGTATGCAGGCTAATGCTCCATTTGCTTCTTCAGCAGTTATTTCATGACCTTTTATTCTCAGGTTGTTTATGGCCTCGTCCATCAGGTACATAGCGCCGATGGAATGGTGTAAACGGGTGTGTTGCGCTCCCGGATACACAAATGAGGCCAACCCCAGTTGCTTGATACGATTGAGCCGCTGCAAAAAAGGGTGTTGTATAAGTCTGTAAAGAAAATTATTCGGAATAGTAATAAAACCGAATACGGGATCATTAATTATTTTCTTCTTATTACTCATCAGTAACAGTGTATTTTAATATTTTAGAGTTCAAAGATACAGAGAATTTAATTAATCGAGGTTTAACAGCAAGTTTCTCTGGGGTAAACACACGAAAATTAGCACGTTTCAGTTAACGGTCAACAGTGTCCTCACGCAGAGACGCTAAAGCGCAAAGTATAACTCATTATCTATCGTCAATTTAGGTTCATTAACTATACAATGTTAAAACCTGACACTTCTGACAAATTTTCTACTATTTCTTATCTGTCATTTTTGCATTTATTAACTATGCATAGTTAAAAGGTAACAAAGGTAACACAAAAAACAATGAATAATTAAGAATGAAAAAATCATTAAACCTTGAATTTTTAAATCTTCATATCATTTTTTCAAAGAGTTACAAGCTAGCAGCTAAAGGCTAATAGCTCACTATATAGATAAACTTTTTCAAAAAGATTAAATTTAGGGTTTGTCCTAAATTTTTTCTAGGTAGAAGCCAGAGGATATCTTTTCGGTCATGGACAAGGTTTGTCCGGATGAGGTATAATAAGTGGTAATATTTTATATTATTTTTTATTGTGTAGATGCAATTACAAAAGAATATAAAAAAATAGAGATATTAAGTAAATAGTTTTAGTGAACTACCGAAAATGTTATCTTTGTAATGAAGATCGAGGACAATTAGATGCGAACAATTATGAAGAAACTACTACTCAGGGTTCAACGAATGCTGGGTCTTAAGAAAACAGATAGAGATACTGTTATAAAGGAATATTTAGAAAAAAAGAGATAATTTCCAAAAGCGTCAAATTCTTTATTAAATTTGTCGCAAAAATATTTTTATGGAAATTTTTGAAACTTTTCTTTTGCCAAGTGCATGGATAGCTTTGCTCACGTTGGCCTTTCTTGAAATAGTATTAGGAATAGACAATATTGTGTTTTTGTCTATCATATCGTCTAAATTACCACAAAAGGAGCAGCCAAAAGCCCGTACCATAGGCTTATTGTTGGCCATGCTATTTCGTATCCTTTTATTATTTTGTATATCCTGGCTGATGAAGCTTACCAAGCCGATATTCTCATTCGACACGGCATGGTTCGACGGCTCTATTTCGGGGCAGAGCATTATAATCGGAGTAGGAGGGCTCTTTCTACTATATAAAAGTGTAACTGAAATTCATCACAAACTGGAAGGGGAGAGCGATGCTGCTCATGGGAAGTCAAAATCCGGTTTCATCGGTGTTATTGTACAGATTGTAGCTCTTGATATTGTCTTTTCGTTTGATAGTGTCCTCACTGCGGTTGGATTGGTCAGTTTCAGCGAATTCGGATATGTCGGGGCCATGACTATCATGGTTACCGCGGTTGTTGCGGCTGTTATGATTATGTTATTATTTTCCGGTCCGGTAAGTAAATTTGTAAACGAACATCCGACAATTCAGATGCTTGGACTTTCATTCCTGATACTTATAGGTGTAATGTTGTTGGTAGAATCGGCACATTTGTCTCAGATTTCAATATTTGGTACAACAGTTGGGGAAATACCGAAAGGCTACATATACTTTGCCATAGCTTTCTCTTTACTTGTCGAATTCCTGAATATGAAGTTAAGGAAGAAGTCAACTCCTGTAAAACTCAAAGATTCGGAACTGATAAAAGAAGAATAGTCTTTAAGCTATAGATTGTTATCATCATTTGCCAATCAGTTTATATACTAACAGACCAATTTACAATAAAAGAACGCCCGGTTCGTTAAATAGGTAATCATTAAAAAAGACCAGACACTTATTCTATGAAGAGATTTATACTTACATCCCTTATCGGCATATTATCAGCCGGATTTACGTTATATGCTCAATCGAAGCAGCTTATCCAAATCAATTCGGTGAAAACGAAAGAGATAGTCGATCTCAAGTATAATAACAAAAAACAACTTACCTATTTTGTAGAAAAGGGTGTTGTTACCTTTCGTGAATTTACGTTCAAATATGATAAAATTACGAACTTGCTCTCAGAGTGTATAATGAATCAGGACAGAGGGGAATTGATTACCAATTCCAGATATACTTACAATGATGGTTATATTGCTGAAGAGGTGGCAAGTTCCGGAAAACAGGTAAAGGAGAAAAAAGTAACAGACCACCTGCAAATTCATATAGATCATAAAGGACGGCTTACCAAAACCGTATTTGAAGATGGTAAACCGTGGGAAGAATTTGTATATGACGAAAATAATAATCTGGTTACATACACACAACATGGAGCAACCAACGAAGGAAGTAAGATCACTATCTTTAAATTCAACAATGACAAATCTGCTTTTCTCAATATAGAGAGTATTCCAGCGTGGTTCTGGGCATGGCATGTAAATAGTATGAGATGGTGCGGAGACTTTATCGGTAAAAATAATCCGAGCGGGTTTACGACCGAAGACCCAAGGTATGGTACAGATACTATTGAAGTTACATATGAATACGATACGGATGGGTATCCCGTAAAGCAGTTCTATAACGGAGAATTAGTCCGGGAGATGATATATAAGAATTAAAAAAAAGAATGTAAAAAAGGCGGTTAAATCAGTTCTAATCGCCTTTTTTATATTCCTTATATCATTAAGATTTTACCCAAACAGATAAAGCCCCTCCTTCGACAAGGAAATTGCCGTTACCTTCATCGTCTATTGTTATTTTCTGCTGTACGTTTCCGGTAAGGTCGTACCAAACTTCACCTTTACGGTTTATCCCCACATTCATTATCTTATCTCCGTCAATACCGTTCGACATCAGAAATACAAGTCCCGATCCGCTGTGATCTTTATCTCCCATGCGCACAAAGCCTACCGTAGAGGGATGGTTGAAATAATCTTTTTGTTCGCCATAAGCATATTTCCTCCGGGCATCCAGTAATAGATCAATGATAGGTTGATGACACGATTTTTCGCCGTTAGTACCATAATAATCACCATAAAAAATGCAGGGATATCCTTTCTCCATTAGTAGGATGAGGGCGTAAGCCGAAGGTTTGAACCAGTCTTCTATTTCCGATTCCAGAGAGCTACCCAGTTGCGAGTCGTGGTTATCCACAAAAGTGACTGCATAGTCCGGATGATGCAAAACGAGAGTATTGTCCAGTATTCTTTGCAAATCATAATCTTTGCCGAATATCGAAGCCTTATACATATTATAATGCAGAGGTACATCGAACAAATCGGTCGTTTTATTTACAGCGGAAAGATATTTTTCTAACGTCTCCAGATCCCCGTTCCAGTATTCAGCGACCGAATAGAAGTCGTCACCCCTCTCTGCTCTTACTGTTTCCAGAAATTGTTTAACAAACTTATCTTCCATGTGTTTCACTGCATCGAGACGCATACCATCCAGATTCAATTCGTTGGAAACCCATAGTCCCCAGCGGTTCAGCTCTTTTATCACTTCCGGATGGTCGAATCCGACACCGGAAAAGTGATACCAGTGCCATTTAAAGTCGGAATATTTATTCCCCCGTCCTTTGAATAAGTAACCTGTCCATGCCTGAATCTCTATTTCGTCGCTTATATCCTTGTTTCTCGCTTTAGGATCTACCTCTTTTACTTTAAATTTCTCGGTATAGTCACCTTCGGCTTTATGATTCATCACAGTATCGAGATATACTGATATTTTATTTTTATGTAACTCACCGATCATTTCTATTAATTCATCTTTTGTACCATATTTCGTTCTTACGGTACTATTCTGGTCAAATTCTCCGAGGTCGAAAAGATCGTATGTTGCATACCCTTCATCCTGCTGTTCGTCTGCCTTATATGCCGGAGGAATCCATACTGCCGTTATACCTGTTTCATGCAGATGTCTTGCATCTTGTTTTAGTTGTTTCCATAAATTTCCGTCATTTGGGAGATTCCACTCAAAGTATTGCATCATTACACCATTTTTCATAACCGGCAATGTTTATTTTTTTGTTTGTGATTTTATGTTTGATTCCCATTTAGGGAATGTCTAACGAAAATTTAAATCCAGCTTTTGGTTTTCTTAGACTAAAAGTACAAAGAAAACGCTTTTATATTCCTTTTTGTTTAACAAATTATGTATTACTGTGCATACACATGATATGTAGCCCTTATATGACAATGCGAGCCAATTGTTGATGTGAAATCTGTACTTACAGGACTTCGTTAACGAAAAAAAATAGCCTCAGAAAAACTGAGGCTATTCATTATAATAAAAGCAGATTATTCATACTCGTTCCATGCCTTGATCTCTATCTCATCGACATTCATTTTGCAGAATGCCTGGATGAAAGCAGATGCGAGGCGGGAGTTTGTAAGCAGAGGCACATTGTAGTCGATAGATGCCCTGCGGATTTTATATCCGTTGTCCAACTCATTTGTGGTAAAGTTTTTAGGGATATTTACCACAAGATCTATCTTTTTGTTCTGGATCATTTCCAGTGCACTTGGTTTCTGGTCTTCATTCGGCCAGAATACCTGAGTAGCAGGAACTCCGTTGTCTACAAGGAACTTTTGAGAACCGCCGGTTGCATACAGTTCGTATCCTTTCTGATGTAGCAGGCGTGCGGCTTGCAACAGTTCCACTTTCGATTTGGCTGGTCCGGTAGAGAACAGTACCGTTTTCTTCGGTACACGGTAACCGACCGATAGCATCGACTTGAGCATAGCATCGTAGAAATTGTCTCCGATGCATCCCACCTCTCCGGTAGAAGCCATATCCACACCCAGTACAGGGTCAGCTTTTTGCAAGCGTGAGAATGAGAACTGCGACGCTTTGATGCCTACATAGTCGAGGTCGAAGTCGTTCTTGTTCGGCTTTTCTACATTTTTGCCCAGCATCACCTGAGTAGCAAGATCGATAAAGTTTATTTTCAGTACTTTAGATACGAATGGGAATGAGCGGGATGCCCGCAGGTTACATTCGATCACTTTGATATCGTTGTCTTTTGCAAGGAACTGCATATTGAAAGGTCCCGAAATCTGTAACTCTTCGGCCACTTTCCGTGCTACCTTCTTTATCCGTCTTACAGTCTCGATATATAAGCGTTGAGCAGGGAACTGTATGGTCGCATCCCCCGAGTGTACTCCGGCAAATTCGACGTGTTCCGAGATGGCATACATCACTATCTCGCCTTTGTTGGCTACGGCATCTATTTCTATCTCTTTGGCATTTTCGATAAATTCGCTGACTACCACAGGGTGTTTTTTTGAGACTTCAGCAGCCAGTCCGAGAAAGTTTTCAAGCTCCTGATCATTAGAGCAGACATTCATCGCAGCACCCGAGAGTACATAAGACGGCCGGATGAGTACCGGATAACCAACCTCGGCTACAAAGCCTTTGATATCATCGAGCGAACTCAACTCTTTCCATCGTGGCTGATCTACTCCGATGCGGTCGAGCATGCTGGAGAACTTGTGGCGGTCTTCGGCATTGTCGATGCTTTTGGCAGTTGTGCCGAGTATGTTTACTTTTGCCGCATCTAGTCGCATTGCCAGATTGTTTGGTATCTGTCCGCCTACCGAAAGGATTACTCCATGCGGGTTTTCCAGTTCTATAATATCCATCACGCGCTCGTAAGTCAACTCGTCGAAGTAGAGGCGGTCGCACATGTCGTAGTCGGTAGATACTGTTTCGGGATTGTAGTTTATCATTACAGAGCGATACCCCTCCTTACGGATGGTTTGCAGGGCATTAACCGAACACCAGTCGAACTCTACGGACGATCCGATGCGATATGCTCCCGATCCGAGAACGATCACCGATCGGTGGTCGCCCAGATACTTCACATCGTTGGCCTTACCGTTGTATGTGATGTAGAGATAGTTGGTCTGAGCCGGATATTCGGCGGCAAGCGTATCTATCTGTTTCACACATGGTACGATTCCGTTTTCCTTGCGGATGCGGCGTACTTCGTATGATATATTTTCTACAAGGCTTGGTTCTTTGCATACGATCTTCGCTATCTGGAAGTCGGAGAATCCCATTTGTTTGGCAGAGCGAAGCAGGTCGAGTGGGAGAGACTGTATATCGTCGAATTTTTCCAGTTCCTTAGAGCATTTGAAGATATATTGCAGTTTCTGTAAGAACCAAAGGTCTATTTTGGTGAGGTCGTGTATCTGTTCTATGCTGTATCCTCTTTTCAGGGCTTCTTCTATGCAGAAGATTCGTTTGTCTGTAGGATTTTTCAGCGCATCATCCAGATTGTCGATTTCCAGAGGTTTGTTGGCCGCGAATCCGTGCATGCCGATGTTAATCATACGAAGTCCTTTTTGTATGGCCTCTTCGAATGTACGGCCGATAGCCATAATTTCACCGACAGATTTCATACTTGAGCCTATCTCTTTCGATACGCCGTGAAATTTACCCAAGTCCCAGCGAGGGATTTTTACCACCACATAGTCCAGTGCAGGTTCGAAGAAAGCGCAGGTAGATTTGGTTACTGAGTTTTTCAGTTCGAACAGTCCGTAACCTAGTCCCAGCTTGGCGGCTACAAAAGCCAGCGGGTAACCTGTTGCCTTGGATGCCAGTGCCGATGAACGGCTCAGACGGGCGTTAACTTCGATCACACGGTAGTCTTCCGATTCGGGGTCGAAAGCGTATTGTACGTTACATTCACCCACGATACCTATATGTTTCACAATGCGTATAGATAGTTCACGCAGTTTATGATATTCGGAATTAGTCAGCGTTTGCGATGGTGCCACTACGATACTTTCGCCGGTATGGATGCCGAGCGGGTCGAAGTTTTCCATGTTACACACTGTCATGCAATTGTCATACTTGTCGCGGACAACTTCGTATTCGACTTCTTTCCAGCCTTTCAGTGATTTTTCTACCAGAAGTTGTGATGAATAAGCCAGCGCTTTTTCGGCCAGCACCCGCAGTTCCTGCTCATTATCGCAGAATCCCGAGCCCAGTCCGCCAAGCGCGTATGCGGCGCGTACGATGATAGGGTAACCTAATTCCGCCGCTGCTGTCACTGCGTCTTCTATTGAGCCTACAGCATGGCTTTTGATAGTCTTTACATCTATCTGGTCTAGTTTCTTGACGAAGAGGTCTCGGTCTTCGGTATCCATAATGGCTTGTACGGGTGTTCCCAGTACACGTACATTATATTTTTCCAGAATGCCGCCTTCATAGAGTTGTACACCGCAGTTGAGGGCAGTTTGCCCACCGAAAGCGAGAAGTATGCCTTCCGGCTTTTCTTTTTGGATAACCTTTTCTACGAAGTATGGGGTGATAGGTAAGAAGTATATCTTATCGGCACTGCCTTCCGAGGTTTGTACCGTTGCAATATTGGGGTTGATAAGTACAGTTTCTATGCCTTCTTCTTTCAGGGCTTTCAGGGCTTGCGAACCTGAGTAGTCAAACTCTCCCGCTTCACCGATTTTGAGTGCTCCCGAACCAAGGACTAATACTTTTTTTACGTCTATATCCATTTTGTTTTAGTTACGAGTTACAAGTAATTTAGTGTAAAAGAATTCTAGTTTACTAGTATTTTCATTGCTAACTGTTAACTGATGACTGTTAACTGATTTATAATTTTTCTACAAACATATCGAACAAGAATGACGTATCTGTCGGACCACTGGCAGCCTCAGGGTGAAACTGGGCGGAAAAGAACGGTTTAGTCTTGTGTTTGATACCTTCGTTTGTTCCGTCATTCAGATTGATGAACAATGGTTCCCAATCCGATCCCAGAGAGGCATTTGCTACTGCAAAACCGTGATTTTGCGATGTAATGAAGCATTTGGTAGAGTCTACCATTTTCACAGGTTGGTTGTGGCTGCGATGTCCGTATTTCAGTTTGTAGATGGTTGCGCCTCCGGCTTTTGATAGTAGCTGGTTGCCCATACATATACCGCAAATAGGTTTGTTACCTTCCATCGCTTTTCGGATATTCTTAACAGTCTCTTCACAGAAATCGGGGTTTCCCGGTCCATTGGAGATGAAGAGGCCATCCCATTCCAGCTGGTTGAAGTCGTAGTCCCACGGCACGCGTATAAGTGTTACATCGCGTTTCACAAGGCAGCGGATTATATTGTGTTTTACTCCGCAATCTACCAGTACTACTTTCTTCTTGCCGTTGCCGTATGTAATCACTTCTTTACAACTGGCTATGGCTACCTGATTTTCGATGTTCGGATCGTAGAAGTCTATTTCGTCAACTCCGCTGAATACGATTTTACCTTTCATCGATCCTTTTTCGCGTAATATCTTCGTCAGTTCGCGTGTGTCTATACCGTAAATTCCCGGTACATCATTTTCTTTGAGCCATTCACCAAGGCTTTTTTTAGCATTCCAGTGAGAGTATTCGTGTGAATAATCTGAAATGATGAGTCCGTTCACTTGTATTTTTTCCGATTCGTAGAAGTCGGAAATACCATTTGTGAAAGTGTTGTCAGGAACCCCGTAGTTTCCTACAAGCGGGAAGGTGACAACAAGTATCTGTCCCAGATAAGAAGGGTCGGTAAGGCTTTCCGGATAACCTACCATAGCTGTATTGAATACAACTTCTCCGGCACTGGCTTTTTCCGAGCCGAAAGACCGTCCTTCGAAAACTGTTCCGTCGTCAAGAATTAGTTGAACTGGTTTGTCTGAATACATCTTTTTGTTTAGAATATAATTGTGACTAATAACTGATTTATAAGATAAAAAAAAAGGAACGTGATATTTGGTATATCTGTTCCTTTAGCTTGTATAATAATGTTGTATCTTTTTCTTTTTCATTTTTTCAAATATCCGATAAAACTCATGTGAATATCTGAAGCACAAAGATAGCAATAAATTATAATATCCTTCCGATTGATTGATATTATTTTGATTATATATACATTTTTTTCAAAAATGTTTTTTAAAGAACTCGTCTAGACTTTTTCTTTTCATATCTTTTTGTCATGCTGACGATAGGAAGCATCTCATTTCTCAAGAGATTTTTCACTCTGTTCAAAATGACAAAGAGGGTATTTGTTTCATAATGTTACCAGATTCAAAAAGTCTAGACGACCTCAATAACATATTTAAACGTTCAATTTGCAACACAAGCAATTCTGAAAATTACACAGAATAGAAAAAAAGATTTATATTTACATAATAAAAAAACACACTTTACTATCGGATTGACTTTATGAAGAAAGTTTTTGTCAGCGGGTGTTATGATATGCTTCACAGTGGGCATGTCGCGTTTTTCGAAGAGGCTGCCACATATGGAGATCTATATGTAGGTATAGGTTCGGATCAGACTGTGAATGAGCTTAAAGCTCGAAAAACTGTCAATAATGAACAGGAACGTCTGTATATGGTGAGTTCCCTCAAATCAGTAAAAGAGGCATGGATAAATCGTGGTTCAGGACTTATTGATTTTTTGGAAGAGATCAAACAACTAAAACCGGATATATTTTTTGTCAATAGTGACGGACATAGTTCCCTGAAGGAGCAGTTGTGTAAAGAATTGGGTATAGAATATGTTGTAAGTAAACGTGTTCCTCATGAAAATTTACCGGTTCGTTCTACCACGGCTCTACGCGAAGAGTGCCGTATTCCGTACCGTATCGATCTGGCAGGTGGCTGGCTGGATCAACCAAATGTAAGCAGCCTTTATCCGGGGCCTGTGCTGACTATATCCATAGAGCCTGATTACGAATTCAATGATCGCAGTGGTATGTCTACCAGTTCGCGGAATAAAGCCATCGAACTTTGGCAAGTGGATATCCCGCCGAGTAACAGGGAAAAATTAGCATTAACTCTTTTCTGCTTTGAGAATCCTCCCGGTACAAAGTATGTAAGCGGATCGCAGGATTCGTTGGGGATTGTTATGCCGGGGCTCAATAAATTATACTATACGGGAGATTTCTGGCCGTCGGAAATAGAAAGTGTATTGGATAACGAAATTCTTAGCTGGCTCGAAAAACATTTATGGCTGGTGCCATTATATCCTCGTCATGACAATTATGATGTGTTGTCTGAGACTAATATAACAATTGAAAATGCAAAGAAACTAAGTGCTGCAGCTCTCTCGGCATGGGATGCAATAAGAGGAAAGGATATTCAGAAATTAGGAAAGGCTGTAAAAAACAGCTTCGATGCCCAGATACTTATGTATCCGCATATGGTAAACAGTGATATATTCAAGGTATTGGATAAGTATAAAGATAAGGCGTTAGGCTGGAAACTTAGTGGTGCAGGAGGTGGAGGTTATCTAACATTCGTTAGCGAAATGCCGATAGAGAATGCGATTCAGATACGTATACGCCGTGGGGATAATTTTTAACAGGATATAATTTGGGAAAATAAGGCAAGATAATATCAAACTTTATATAAGGCTTATATATTTTGTTCTCCGTAAAAACTAATGTGTAAGAAAAAATAAAGGTATGAAAGCAATAAAAAAGGGAGTGTCTGACTCCCTTTCGCATTATCATATGTTTGTCTTCTTTTCGATCCTTTCCGTTTTCCTTGATCTGCAAATAAAACAATGAAATTTGTTTTTTGTTTTTAGAGTTGGTTAGAAGTTTACAATAATTAAGTATCTTTATAAGATAGGCTCAGAAATCATTATTTTCTATATTGTGCTTTTCTCTATATGCCTTTGGCGGCATGCCGTAACGTTGAGAGAATAGTTTATAAAAACTTCCTCTGTTGTTGAATCCCGACTGATAGATAACTTCATCGACAGAAATGTTTGTCTTGATAAGTAAGCCTTCTGCTATCTTCAATTTATAATCTCTTATCAGACTTCCCGGGCCATTCTTATATACGACGTCTATTTTTCTGTATAGTTGGCGTACACTTACATTGAGCTGAGATGCCAGTTCCTCGGTCGAAAATGCATGGTTTTTGATGTTCTCATCTATTACTTGCAGTGTCCGTTCATAGAACTCTTTATCTTCGCGATGTAGAATCTGCCCTTCTTCAATTTCGAAAGCGCTTAATGCTGAATTATAATATTCTTTTGTTTCTTCTTCCCTTTTTAACAGGCGGCTGACAGCTTTTTTCAGGTATTGGACATCGAACGGCTTTGAAATATACATATCTACCCCTGCATCAAGCCCTTCAAGCTGGTCTTCTGTATAATTTTTGCCCGATAAAATAATAATCGGAATATGGGAAGTCACCCGCGATTCTTTTAGCATGCGTACAAGGTCGAAGCCACTCCGTCTGGGCATCATTACATCAGATATAAGAAGATTTATCTTTGTTTTGGATAATATATCCTCTATTGTATCCGGATCGTTTACCGGAATAACATTATACTGGTCTTTCAGTATTTCGCACACAAACCATAGTATCTCGATTTCATCGTCCACAACAAGAATTGTCGGACGTGATTTTACAATATTGAATTCAGGTAGTATAATTTGTTTTTTCTCCGGTATTTGCATTGGAATACCGGATGCAATTCTGGAAGATTCAAGAGCTTTGTTGGTAAGTTCATGCATAGGGAGTTCGACCGTAAAACATGTGATCTGTCCGGGGGTACTTTTTACCTGCATGTCTCCACCAAGTAGTTTTACTGTACTGTGGCAGATAGAAAGTCCTAATCCGTTGCGGGAAAACAGGCGGCTGTTGTGCCTGCTTTCAAGGTTATCCAACACCCGGTAACGGTCGAAAATTAAGGGCAAATCTTCCGGGCTGAATCCTTTTCCCGTATTGGATACGGAAGTGACAAGCTTTTGATCTTTGACGAAAATATCGACATTGATATTACCACTATCCGGAGTATATTTGAAAGCATTTGAAACCAGGTTTGTCAATATTTTTGAATAGCATCCCGGATCGGTTTGCCATATGAGCTTCTTTTCTATATTTACATTGTAATTTGTTTGCTTACTATCAGATAATAGCCTGAACGATGATAATATATTTCCTGCAAACTCTTCTATCTCAACTTTCTCTATAACCACCTGAGTGTGCCCGGTATCTATCCTGCGGAATTCAATAAGTTCCTGGATCAGGCCGTTCAACCTTTCCGCATTGCGGTGTATTAAGGTTGCATAATCGTATACGGGGGATGACTTGTCAACAGAAGAAAGTATGTGGTCGCAAGGACCGTAAATAAGAGTCAGAGGCGTACTGAACTCGTGGGTTATATTGGTAAAGAAGCGTAATTTCGACTCATAAATTTCTTCCGTTTTCTTTTGTTCCATTTTTTCGAAGACCCGGTGTTCTTTGCGTTTTACTTTGCGCCTGTATGATAATATGATGAATAAGGCTACGGAACCTGTTATTATCGCATAGATAATGTAGGCCACAGTAGTCATATACCATGGCGGAAGAATCCGTATATATTGTGTGTAGACAGGTTGATTCTCGAAAATGTTGTTGGCTGAGAAGCGTACTTTCAACAGGTATTCTCCGGGAGCCATATTAGTAAACGTAACACTGTTCGAAGTCCCGTTATCAATCCATTTGTCACTATGGCCACTCAGCAAATACTGGTAAGTATACTTGTGTCCGTTGACATAATCCGGTGCAACAAATGACACGGTAAAGAAATTCTGATTGTGTGGCAGTTCCAGTATATCTTTTTGATCTCTTGTTTTAATATAGTCTGCTATCTCTACCTCTTTTCCGTATATGCTGAGGCTGTTAAAGTAGAAGTTCGGTGTGAAAACAGGTGCTTTTGTCTGGTTGCTGCGGATGGAAACAAATCCGTCGATACCCCCAAAAAACATTATCTGTTTGCGAGGGCATATATAATAGGCATTATCACTGAACTCCTGCACAGACAGATTGTTGGGGTTGCTATAATTCGTGAATACTTTTGTCCGGGGATCGAATCTGGCGAGTCCCTTATTCGTACTCAGCCAGAGATAATCCTGCGAATCTTCCACGATTCCATGTATAGTGTTATTGGGAAGCCCCGATTCGGTATTATAATTAATATATTCCAGTTTGTCCTTTCCCACTTTTGTTATCCGGCAAAGTCCGAAACTGGTACCCAGCCACAATGTTTTATGGCTATCGCGATATATTACAAGTATATCATTAACCAACTGATTTTCACCATTGGTTAGTTTATAGAACGTTTTTTCCTCCGTTTCCAGGTTAAATCT
This sequence comes from Dysgonomonas gadei ATCC BAA-286, assembly GCF_000213555.1. Lineage (GTDB taxonomy): Bacteria > Bacteroidota > Bacteroidia > Bacteroidales > Dysgonomonadaceae > Dysgonomonas > Dysgonomonas gadei. The sequence continues at coordinate 969,671 of NZ_GL891979.1, read as the reverse complement.
GACCAGGCCTTCGCCTCTGCTCCCGATCCATAAAATAGAATCATTTTCTATCTCAGTATCATAAATTACATTTTCTGTCTGGAAAAACCTGAAATGGTCCATCTTTTCTATCCGTGGAACACCGTTTGTAAATGCCAGTTTTATACGGTGTAGTCCGTCTCCGGAAGTCGTTACCCACAGGGTGTTTGCGTCTTGCTCGGTTGCCGAACATAGAAAATATAATGGTTTACTTCCGGGGGGCTGTGATAGGGTGTGTATTCGTTTGTCGGAATAAGAATAATAATTGATACCCGGCCCGCCGCTTATGATCCATAGTAAGTTATGCCTGCTTTCTACAAGATTGAATATTGAATTATTGGCAAGAGCAGAGTTCTGTATGTGAAAATGATTCACTTTTTTATCGGGAAGTGGTTCATCCGGATTATAATCGGGAAAACAAAAAAGTCCGTCACCTTTTGTCCCTATCCATAAATTATTATCAGCATCCAGTGTTACAGACCGTACCGGAACTTTTGCCTGAGGATAGAATTCGTATAACATCGAAGAGCGTATCGTGTAATCTTCTTCCGAATATATATATACTCCGTAACCATCAGTACCTATCAGCACAATTTGCTGTACCGGATCATAGGCCATATTAAAAATGCCATAGTTGAGTGTAGTACGTTCTATATATGGTTTGTTTCCGGGATGAGGATCGCGCCTTATCACTTTAAGCCCATCATTAATGAAAGCAATAAAGATGTCGTCACCTGCTATCAGGGCATCTCTCATGCTCTCTTTAGGTGGAATTTCCGCACCAATATTCATTACAAATTCTTTGATACCTGTGTTGATGTCAAGGGTATATAGATCGAACCGGGCATCTACAAAAACGACATTCGTACCTTTTTCGAAAGCCCATCTGACAGCGGCATCATGTTCGTAATCCATCAAACGGTAGGTTCCGGTTATGATCCCGTTTTCCTTTATTATTTTATAGCGCATTATCTGTCCCATAGAACCAAATACCCAGATAATATTATCCTTACAGATAGAAAAACATTGTGTCCTATAGGGTATTACTCCCGGAGTATGTATTTTGTGAAACCGGCCATCGGATTTGTTATATACAGCAATCGAATCATTTTCGGAAAGGACAAAAAAAGTCCCGTCCGGGCTTTTCGCCTGCCAATATATAGTTCTCATATCAGGATGATTCTCGAATGTGCCTGATTTGGAATTGAATAGGCATAATCCCTGATTCGTCTTTAGCCAGAGCATACCGGGATCGGTTTCTGTGATGTGTCTTATTACATTTCCCGGTAAGGAATTGTTGTGGCTTGTTGGCAGGTAATTTTTAACCGAAGAGCCATCGTAACGATTGAGTCCGTCATAAGTAGCAAACCACATAAATCCGTAACTATCCATTGTTACAAATCTCACCGCACTCGAAGAAAGTCCGTAGCGGGAAGATATATGTTGAATGTTATATGCATATCCGTTAATATTCGTACAAATGGCAAGTATTGCGATTATTATCAGGCCCGAAATTTTTTTCATATCAAGTAATAGATATACGAAATAAGGTTTTTTGCAAATATAGTTTATTAAGACAAGCTTTACCTAATTCTCCCCTCAGTATTATGTCAAGGTATATGCGTATATCTGCCATTTTAGTCCGTTTTTCTGCCATGCATCTTTGCTGACAATTATTACAGAAATGCGGACAAGGGGATGCCATAGCTTCCTTAATTTTGTTCAAATTAACATTTAATCTAATTCACACTCAAAAACCATTGAAAAGAAAAATTTATTATTATGAAAAACCATTATTATTTATGAAAAAGAACAAACTAAGAAACAGACTTAGACAGTTTCTGTCATTAAGTATGGCTATCGCTTTATTTCTGACAGTAAATGTGGTGACTGCACAAAACGGTCAGCAGACAAAAGTGACCATTTCAGGTACTGTTACTGCTAGTGGTGAACCTGTAATAGGCGCTGTAGTGGCGGTAAAAGGAACAACTACGGGAACAATAACCAGTGACAAGGGAGAATATACGATCAATGCGGCCGGCAATGATATACTGGTATTCTCATCTATCGGCTATATTTCGCAGGAAATCCCCGTAGGCCGGCAAACGAGAATCGATGTTGTTCTCGAAGACAATGTTATCAATCTGGAAAGCGTAGTAGTTGTAGGCTATGGTACACGTAAGCGCTCCGATCTCACAGGAGCGGTTAATGTTATGGGTGAGCAAACTATCCGTGCTACTCCTGCCGCAAATATCGCGATGGCTCTGCAAGGGGCCGGGGCTGGTGTGAACATACAGCGTAGCGGCGGTTCCACACATCCGGGACATACTCCCGAAATCCGTATCCGCGGAACCCGTTCCATAGCTGCGGGTAACGATCCTCTTTTGGTTGTGGATGGTATTCCTTACGAATTAAGCATGATGAACAATATCGCGCCCGAGGACATTACCTCGGTTACTGTACTTAAAGATGCATCATCAACTGCTATTTACGGATCGCGTGGAGCCAATGGCGTTATACTTGTTTCTACCAAACGCGGGTCGGAAGGTACCAAGGCTGTTGTAAACTATAATGGATATATTGGTTTCAGTAAACCGCTGGGTTTCTACGATGTTATGAAATCTGAAGACTATATGCAATTGCGCAAATGGTCTATGTATAATCGTTATAAAAACGCAGAAAATTATACAGGAGTAGATGATCCGAGAGTGATGCAAAAAGTATTTGAAGGAGGTCTTGATGGTGAAATAGAAGGTTATGAAAGAGGTGTAGACACTGACTGGCAGCGAGAATTGTATGACAAAAACCCTGTGATGACAAATCATCAGATAAGCTTATCGGGCGGAACAAAAAATACACAGTATGCGGCATCGTTGGGATATTATAAATCGACGGGTGTATATGACCTGCAGTCGATGGAGCGTACAACCCTCAAATTGTCTATAGATCATACAATAAACAAATACCTGAAATTTGGGCTGAATACATTGAATACCTATTATATCAGCAGAGGGGAAAGCCTGAATCCGATGGGTGATGCCCTTAGCCTCAGCCCGTTGTTGTCGCCATACATGGATGATGGTACAATCCGGGAAAAGGTGCATCCGAACGACCTTATGAGCAATCCTTTAATGGATCTTCGCAAGGATGCGATTCAGGATGACCGCAAAAGGCTATCGACATTTACGACAGGTTATCTGGAAGTGGATTTCACTCATGGATTCAAATACAGGCTCAATGCTGGAGTACAACTTTCTTCTACCACGCTGCAACGTTACTATCAGAAAGGAACAAGTAAGCGCCGCCAGTCATCTAACTACGGGTATAACGAATCTAATTCTCTGACTGATTATACTATTGAGAACCTGTTAACCTATGACAAGAAGTTGGATAAGCACAATCTTAATCTTACGGCTATGTTTAGTGCCGAAGAAAGAGAAGCTCAGGAATTCGATCTGAATTACGAAAATGTACCGACCAATCAGGTGGGTTACTACAATCCGGGTACGGCTGAGAATCATAAGGGAAACGGAGATTATAATAAATGGAGTATGCTATCTTATATGGGGCGTATCAATTACGACTACGACTCCCGTTATTACCTTACAGCAACGCTGCGTACCGATGGTTCATCACGTTTGGCAAAAGGTAATAAATGGCACTATTTCCCGTCTGCCGCTTTGGCTTGGAATATCGGCAATGAAAAGTTTATGAGCGGGACTTCTCACATATTGTCGCAGTTGAAACTGAGACTAAGTTATGGAGAAGTAGGTAACACTAATGTGAGTCCTTACGATACTATGGGCGACATGACCAGCAATAAGTATATCTTCGGGTCACAGGGTGTACTCGGATACTATCCTACTGCTGCCTCTAACAGTGATCTGAAGTGGGAGCGTACCGCCAGTTATAACGCTGGTATAGATTTAGGTTTTCTTAATAACCGCTTTTCGGGATCAATTGAGGTTTACAAACAATTCTCCAACAACCTGATGATGAAATTTACCCCTCCGGCGACAAGCGGAGTAAGCACGCAAATTCCTTACAATGTGGGTGAAACGGAAAATGTCGGATTTGAATTCGCAGCCCGTGTACACGTTTTCGACGGTGATGGTAAAAATAAATTCCAATGGACTTCCGATTTCAATATTTATTTTAACAGGAACAAGGTTGTTCAGCTGACCGAAGGTGTAGACAAACTGATTTCAGACAACCTTTTTGTCGGTCATCCCTTAGGATCTTTTTACGAATATGTAGGGCTTGGTATCTGGCAGGATACACCAGAGGACAGGGCGCTTGCAGAAAGTTACGGACTCAAGACTTCCGGCGACGACTCGGTGATAGGAACTATTAAGGTAGCGGATATAAGCGGCCCTGACGGTGTTCCTGATAATGTAATTAATGATCTTGACCGCAAAATAGTAGGTAGCCATCAGGCAAACTTTGAAGGTGGATGGACAAATAGTCTGGCCTATAAGAACTTTGACTTCACTGTGGTTATGAATTTCCGTCAGGGAGGCAAGCTTAGGTCAGACCTTTATGGTGGAGGGCAAAACTCTTTGATGGGAGGTTATTACAACAACCTGAATGTAGATTACTGGACTCCTGAGAATACAGGCGCCCGCTGGCCTGCTCCGAATAACAAGGTACAGAGTATACCGTACAAAGGCACGCTTACGCTGTTTGATGCCTCTTATCTCAAGATACGGACGCTTACTTTGGGATATTCCTTACCGGATAAACTGCTTAAGACAGTAGGGGTGAGCAAGGCCCGTGTTTATTCCACAGCGACAAATCCATTCACGTTCTTTTCCGAATATGTAAATAAATATAAAGGGCTTGATCCGGAAACCAACCGGGTGATGGGTACTGTAATACCTCCATCATGGCAAATGTTATTCGGTATTAATATAACCTTTTAAGGTCGCAGACCTTTTTATTACATAGCTGAGTAAATAAAATAAGATTACTATAACTCAAAAATGTATTATAAAACATATTCATTTACTTAATTGTGAGACAACAATGAAAAAAATAATATATTTATTAGCCTGCCTTCCGCTATTTATTATGATGGCATGCGGCGATTTTCTGGACGAAGAAAATCACTCGAAGATGACACCTGAGTCATTCAGTACACCACAAGGTTTCGAACTTGGATTGAACGGCGTATATGGTGGAATGAGAGCCTTTTATGGACCTATCAGTGCTATTCATATGATAACTGTGCCCGGAACCGACGAATTCTATAGCCGTTCTTCGGGCGACATCTATAATTTTGGTAATTATACAACGAATTATAAGCCTAATTCCGGTTATATTTATGACTATTGGAGAAGTTCATATACCCTGATTAATACTTGTAATGGCCTTGTTCACTTCGGCGAAAGTATGACTGATATTCCAGAAGCCAAAAAGATAACCATGCTGGCTGAGGCCAGATTTTTCAGGGCATTGCTTTATTTCCGTTTGGTGCAGTTTTTCGGCGATGTGACATTGAACCGCACATACAACGACGTTGTGGTGAAAACAGCTAAGCGTGACCCGATGGCCGATGTTTACGACTTTGTTGTCGAAGACCTGCTGTATTGTACAACTCCCGGTAATCTGCCTGCCGGCCCTAAAGATACCCAGCCCGGACGTGTTACCCAGGCATTAGCCCGTCATCTTCTGGCAAAAGTATATCTTACACGTGGATGGAGTAGCGCAGCTAAAGCCACCGATTTTCAGAATGCATATGATATAGCAACAAAGCTGATAGAGGATGGAGACCGGACAGGGGTTAAACTGATGGGAAAATATGAAGATATTCATAAACCCGGAAATGAAAACAATCAGGAAATACTCTTTAATGTGCAAATGACAGACGACCCTATTTATGGTGTTCCGGAAAAGGATTCGGGTATGAATAACCTTGCTCATATTTTTGTTGCAGGCTACTTTAACTTTAATGGTAGCGGCAATATTCAGCAGATAGAGGACGGACGTGTTTACGCGCGTTATCACGGAACCACTTGGCTATACAACACGGTTTTTGGTGATATAGACAAAGACTCACGTTATCATGGCACCTTCCAAAGCAAATGGACAGCTCCCATTGATTTCAGTAATAAAAAGCAGGAATTCTATGTCGGTGAAAACAAGTATTCTGCAATCAGAAGTGGCGCAAAAGGCGAGCTTGCAGGCTATCTCCCGGGTAAGAATATGACCAAAGAGGAGATAGAGTCGGCAAATTACTATATACTTACTCCGGAGAATTATACCGATCCTAACTTCCCTACAATGAAGAAATATTTGGACCCTAACCGGACAAGCCTTTCATTCGACTCCCGTCGTACAATTATCGTGTACCGTCTGGCGGAAACGTATCTTATTGCCGCCGAAGCGGCTTTCAAACTCGGAAATAATTCGACTACCGACGGAGCAGCCTATTATATCAACGAACTTCGTAAGAGGGCTGCCTCGAAGACCGAATATGTTAATGACCTGATGATTTCCGCAGCGGATGTAACCATCGATTATATTCTGGATGAAAGAACACGTGAGCTTTGCGGCGAACAGTTGCGCTGGCTCGACCTTGTACGCACAAAGAAATTGGTAGAACGGGTGCGGAAGTATGGTTTCTTCACCACAAAATGGACAAATCATACCTTACCTAAAGATAATATACAGGATTTCCATGTATTACGTCCGATCCCTCAGAAACAGATAGAGTCTGTTATTGTAGGGGATCCTTATCCGCAACAACCTAACGGATGGGATAAAATGTAAATCCTTTCAGTAAATCATACAGGCGTATGGGTTTGGTGTACGCCTGTATCAGATTTTGAGATTCATGTAAGGGCATTCTGAAAATACAAAACTGAAAATAGAGGCAATATTAATGCCCTAAGAATTGACATCAATAAATAAAAAAGATAATGAGAGTTTGTTATAAGTATTTAATTTTTACGTTTTTAATTCTGATATTTTGTGAATCGGCGTTTTCTCAGGGACGCGGGTATCTCCTTTCTTTAAAATCTGGTATGGGACATGGAGGAACAGCCCAATGGCTCATGAAAAAGGCAGGAAATGTCGGCGATAGGGCAGAAGATGTTTCCAGCGTCGGATATGGTACAAAGGGATGGGCAGAAGCGATTGTTCCCGGTACAGTACTCAATTCGCTGGTGGCCCAGGGACTCTATCCAGAACCCTATTTTGGCCTGAATAACAAAATAACAAGTGGATTAATCCCCGATTTGAGTACCGCAGGGCGTGATTTTTACACCTATTGGTTTCGTACCGAGTTTGACGGGCTTGAATGCGTGAAGGGCGAACGTATGTGGATGCAGGTCGATGGAATAAACTACCGGGCCGAACTTTGGCTCAATGGTAAGATGGCCGGCAATATAGCCGGAATGTTCCGTCAGGAATTCATCGATATAACAGACTATATCAATTCGGGTAACAAGAATGTGCTTGCAGTAAAAGTATATCCTGTAGATGAACCGGGCGGCCCGCGTGAAGGCGTTTCCAAATCGTGGGGGGCAATAGGCGAATTCCGCAATGGGGGTAATGGGGAAATTGGCAAGAATGTAACAATGCTCATGACGGTAGGTTGGGATTTTACCTACCTCGATGGTATTCGCGACCGTAATACGGGGATATGGAAAGATATCAGTTTCTTTAAAACAGGGGAAGTTACGCTTAACCATCCCTTCGTGAAGAGCGATTTGCGAAAACCCGGTTATGACCATTCCCGCCAGACCGTAAGTATAGAATTGCATAACCCCGGATTCAGAACGCAAAAAGTGAAGATAAAAGGTGAAATACTGGGTGAAGACATTACTTTTGAAAAAGAGGTTGAAATTTTACGTGGGCTGACCAAAACAATAGAATTCAACGCTACCGATTTTCCTCAGTTAGCTATAGACAAACCCCGTCTCTGGTGGCCTGTCAATAAAGGTCCGCAGGAACTATATACCCTTTCTGTAAAAGCGGAAGTAGGGGGAAAACTTTCTGATTCGATAACGACCCGTTTCGGTATCAGGGAAATCACATCACATACGGATACTCCCGATAAGTCGCGTACATTCAGGGTGAACGGAAAAGATATCTTTATCAAAGGGACTAACTGGTTGCCGGAAAACATGCTGCGTATGTCTGACGAGCGAACTTATGCGGAGCTACGCTATACAGCACAATCGGGCGTAAACCTGATTCGCTTCTGGGGTGGCGGTATCACAGAATCTGACTACTTTTTCGATCTGTGCGATGAGCTGGGAATAATGGTATGGAAGGAATTCTGGATGACAGGTGATACGAAGCACCCTATCGACAGGGCCCTACATTTGCAGAATGCGGAATCGACCGTTAAACGTGTACGGAATCATCCGTCACTGGCTTATTATGTATGTTCGAATGAATCAACCGAAATGTCCGGTCTCGAAGAATTACTTCAGCGGATAGACGGCACACGCGGTTACCAGATGGAATCGGAATGTTGCGGGATACACGATGGCAGTCCATATAAAACGGTCAATCCGATGAGGCATTATGAAAACACGGCATCCGAACGTGGCAGCCGGGTAGACGGGTTCAATCCCGAATATGGCGCGCCGTGTCTCCCTACTGTTGAATGCCTGCGTGAAATGATGCCGGAAAAAGACCTCTGGCCAATCAATACGGAGGTATGGGATTATAGTGATGGAAATGGATTTCACCAGATGTCGTCACTCTATGTAGACTTGGTGGATGAGTACGGAAAGTCGGAAAGCATAGACGAATTCGCGATGAAAGGGCAATTTGTAGGAGCAATGAGTTACAAAAGTATCTGGGAGGTCTGGAACTATAATAAACTGAATTATGGAGACCGTTACACTTCCGGTGTCCTTTTCTGGTATCACAATTCTCCTGTCCGTCAGGTTTGCGGGCGTATGTGGGACTGGTCGCTCGAACCTACGGCAGCGCTCTATGCGGCGGCAAATGCATGCGAACCGTTACACCCTCAGTTCGACTATCTGAAAAATACCGTATCGGTGATAAACGACTATTATAAAGCCTTTTCCGGTTATAAGGTTACAGCTGAAGTTTTCGATATCAACTCAAAACAAGTATGGAAAAATCAGGCTTCGATAGATCTTCCCGAAGATGGGGCTGTAAATGACGTATTTAAGATTGATTTTCCTGAGAATATTTCACCCGTCCATTTTATCAAACTACGCCTTTTCGATAACACGGGAAAGGAAGTGGGCAGTAACTTCTACTGGCGTTCCACGAGCGTATATGAAGGGATGAAGTCTATGACAGGACCTACGACTGCAGGTTTCCAAAGCATAAAAGACCTTGCTCCAGCTAAAGTGTCGATGAAATACAAAACCCGTGTAAGCGAAGGAAAGCATTATATAGACATCGAGCTGAAAAACACGAACCGTTCAATTGCGTTCTTCACACAATTGCAATGGCTCGACCGGGCAGGCAAGCCTGTACGTCCTTCGTATTATACCGATAACTTCTTTAGTATGATGCCGGGAGAAAGCCGCAGCATAACAATAGAGACAGATAAAAAGAATCTTCCGGCAGATAATTATTCATTGATTCTGAAGGGTTTTAATGTTTCTCCGGTGAAAAATACTATTTTAGTAAAATGAAGAATATAATCTGATTTTAGAAAAACACTTTATCTATATAGTATTAACTTATAGTTCTTTGAAATAAATTTTAATATACTGGTTAACTCGGATAGGGCAAACGCATCAAAATTCATAAAGCTGTTTTCAACCTCCTATAGGGGCGTATTGCATACGCCCAGTTGTGATATTTTGTTATGCGGGCGTATGCAATACGCCCCTACAGGCCTTCGATAGAAGTTGAATAATTTGATGCGTTTGCCCTGTAACTCGGAAGTGACAAGTAGAAAACGGGAACGAAGATGTTACCTTTGTTACCTTTTTAGAAATTTTTGCAGGGGCTATATCTTGTATTTACCTCCTTCTCGAGTGAGAGGTAGGTGCAAGAGTGCCCCCCTGCAAGAATGGAAAAAGTAACTAAGTTGCGTCAAGGCTATAATGAGGGTTTGATGACTTGCTGTAGGGGCGTAATATTTTACGCCCGAATATGGGAATGATGCTATTAAAGCGGGCGGATGATAATTCACCCCTACAACAAGCCACTAATTATAAAACGTTATTTTTTTTGTTGACATGATACTAGAATAATAATGAAAAAGGTGTTACATGTGTTACTTTTTAACAAGTAATGAGTTTTAAGTAATAAGTTGGAAGTTATATGAGATACGAGTAGACAAGACACGGGATACAAGTTGTTAATCGTTAACTGACGAGATACTTCGCTCCACTCAGTATAACAATCAAATTATTAATTGTTCATTCTTAATTATTAATTGATTTTTCTGTTACTTCTGTTACCTTTTAACTATATATTGTAAATGAAGTTTAATTTAATAAGAGTTTGACTCGAAAAATTGTTAAATGTTGGTAGATTCGAAAATGTGAATATGTTACTTTCTGCGGTGTGATTAAATATGAAAAACAGAATTTAAATAATAAATATATATGGAACGAAGAAAATTTTTACGTAATGCGGGCATGCTGGGACTGGCTTCAATTGCAAGCAGCAGTATATCGGCAGGGGAAACAATATCCTCACAGACTATATCCCGGAAAGAGGGTATAAAAGTAGACGATCAATGGGATGTTATTGTTGTCGGAGGTGGCCCTTCGGGATGTGCTGCAGCCACCGCTGCCGCACGCGAAGGAGCGAAAACTTTACTGATAGAAGGTACCGGAGCTCTTGGAGGAATGGGGACTTCCGGCCTGTTGAATGCATGGTGTCCTTTTACGGATAAGGAAAAGATTATTTATAAAGGGATAGCGGAAAAGGTATTCTTGGAAGCTAAAAAAGGAGTTCCTCACGTAAAAGGAGATGACTGGGTTCCGATCAACTCGGAATACCTGAAAGTGGTGTATGACGATCTGGTAACTTCGGAAGGGGTATCCGTTCTGTTCTTTACTACTATGGCTGCTGTGGAAATGAAGCAGGACGGAGTGGTCGACGCTATCATTGTGGGAAATAAGGCGGGGCTTACCGCATACAAAGCCAAACTGTTTATAGACTGTACGGGCGATGGCGATCTAGCGGCATGGGCCGGAGCTAAATTTGATACAGGCGACGGTAAGGGTGCTGTTCAGGAGGGTACGCTGTGCTTCGCACTGGCGAATATTGATCCGTATCAATTTTCGCTGATCGGTAGTGTGCATACCAGCAGGAAGGATGGCCCTATACATGAAATGCTAAAGTCGGGAAAATACGATCTGATAAAGGATAGTCATATCAATGACAAATATGCAGGGCCCGGATATCTGGCTTTTAATGCGGGTCATGTAACGGTGGATAGTACTAATCCGGTCTCACTCTCATCGGCAATGATGGTTGGCCGTAAAATAGCCCGGCAGTTTCAGGAAGGACTGGCCGAGTATGAACCGAAAGTATTCGCGGCTTCCTATCTCGCTACCACAGGCTCTTTGATGGGTATTCGCGAAAGCCGCCGCATTAAATGCGATTATACTTTTACAGTCGAAGACTGGCAGGCACGCAGAGAGTTTGAGGATGGTATCGGGCGTAACTCTTATTATATAGATATACATAAAAGCGATGCAAAAGAATATAAACGCTATGGAAAAGGAGAATCGCACGGTATACCTTTCAGAAGCCTTCTTCCGATAGGACTTAAAAATGTATTTGTGGCGGGGCGTTGTATCTCTACCGACCATTATGCACATGGCAGTCTGCGGGTAATGCCCCCATGTCTGGTTACGGGAGAAGCTGCAGGTGTAGCTGCCGGACAGATTTTTAAATCAACGACCCCCGATGTTCATAATGTTGATATTACTAAACTCAGGAGCCGCCTGAAAGAGGTCGGGCAATTATTATAATTGTTAGAGACTGTTTAAGTTTTATTTACACCATTTTTTTGTAGCTATTTTATAACTAAAAATCAATATCATGTTTCGAAAATTATTTACGTTATTGCTTCTTTTACCATTCCAGTTTTTATTCTCTCAGCAAAGCCAGTTGACTAACTTTCCCAAAGGATTCACTCCCGAAGAAGTAGGGAAGCGCCTGGCATATCATATTGTAGACGACAGGCATGACCTTTATGCGGGGAGGTATATTCATTATGCCGAAGTATGCACCTGGACAGGGGCTCTCGATTATGCCCTTCAAACAAAAGATCAGAAACTTATTAAACTTCTGCAGGAGAGATTCGAACCTTTCTTCACAAGGGAGAAAGTCCTGTTGCCTCCTATGAATCATGTCGATTACAATATGTTTGGCGGATTAGCCCTTAAACTTTATCAGATTACAAAAGATAAACGCTATCTGGATATGGGTATGGCCTATGCCGATACCCAATGGGAAGTTCCGGCCAATGCAAAACCGGCGGAAAAAGCCTGGGCGGAAAAAGGCTATTCGTGGCAGACACGCTTGTGGATCGACGATATGTATATGATAACTTCTGTACAGGCCGAAGCGTATAAAGTGACCGGAGACTCCAAGTACATTGACCGCGCGGCAAAGGAAATGGTGCTCTATCTGGAAGAAATACAGCGACCTAACGGACTTTTCTACCATGCACCGGATGTCCCTTACTATTGGGGGCGTGGAGATGGCTGGATGGCTGTAGGTATGGCCGATCTGCTTGGTTATCTTCCTGCGGATCATAAAGACCGTCCACGTATAATGAAAGGCTATCTTACAATGATGGAGAGTTTGAAAAAATATCAGGCTCCTAGCGGCATGTGGAACCAATTGATCGACGAGCCTGACTGCTGGGTTGAGACCTCGGGATCTGCCATGTTTACCTATGCCTTTATAGTAGGAGTTAAACAAGGCTGGCTGGATGCTAAAGAATATGCTCCTGCCGCCCGGAAAGCATGGCTGGCAATGATTCCGTATATCGACGAGCGTAATAATGTAACTGAAGTATGTGTCGGTACAGGTAAGAAGAATGATAAGCAGTACTATTACGATCGTCCGCGCCTGGCGGGAGATTTTCACGGTCAGGCTCCTTATCTGTGGTGTACGGTTGCTCTTATGAAGAAATGAGTAGTGGAAATTGTAATATCTTGAATTTAGAAGCTGTTTGAGTTATATTACCTGCCTGTTTTGAGCTGATTTAAGATAGATTTTTAGCGTTTTTATCGCAGGTTTAGCGGGCTAAACCAAGAGAAAAAGGTTAAAAAGATGCTTAAAGCAGCCAAACAGAGGCTGGTAAAGGTCGTTAAAAATTTGTTTTTATTTATTCCGGTATAATTCAAACAGCTTCTTATATTTACAATATTGCGGATGGAAAATATTGATGCATTTTCTTCAGAATAAAAGCCATAAAAAGAAGGATTGGGAATTATTATTTTTTTTAACTTTGGTCAATTGATTTATTTAACAAAATAAGTATTCCATGAAACAATTTAAAATCCTTCTGATAATGGCTTTATCAGCTATATCCGCAATTGCATCTGCACAAAATGATAAACCGCTCCGCCTTGCTGTGGCAGGTCTTTCGCACGGACACTTATGGGAAGTCCTTTCCCGCCTCGACAGGGGTGATTTCGAAGTGGTAGGTATTGCAGAAAAAGATACTTCACTTTGGAACAATAAGACCTTACGGGCAAAAGTAGACAAGAGTAAATTCTTTGAGAATCTGGATGAAATGCTGGATAAAACCAAGCCCGAAGCTGTTATTGTTTATGAAAGCATATATGACCATCTGCGTGTAATCGAAGCCTGCGCACCGCGTGGTATACACGTAATGGTAGAGAAACCGCTCGCTACCACAACAGAGCAGGCAAAACGCATAGCAGAACTGGCTCGCAAGCATAATATAATGGTGCTTACCAACTATGAAACAACATGGTATGCCGCCAATCATAAAGCTTACGATCTGATTAAGAATGAAAATGCGATTGGCCGGATATCGCGTATAAATGTGTATGACGGACATCAGGGACCTGTAGAAATAGGTTGCGGCCCGGAGTTTCTCCGATGGCTTACCGATCCCGTGCTTAATGGAGGCGGTGCTGTTGTAGACTTCGGTTGTTATGGAGCAAATCTGAGTACATGGTTGATGGGCGGCAGGAAGCCTGTCAGCGTATCCGCCACATTACAGCATCTGAAACCGCAGGTTTATCCCAAGGTGGACGATGATGCGACTATAATGCTTGAGTATCCCGATGCCACAGTCGTTATCATGGCTTCGTGGAACTGGCCGATGAGCCGCAAGGATATGCATATCTATGGTGATAAAGGCTATATATATCAGGATAATGCAAATGATATGCGTGTATATTCGGATAAGAAAGAAAATAAGATGGTAGCCGAAAAGTTGACCGCACCGTACAACGATTCTTTCTATTACCTCAAAGCCGCTGTACGTGGCGAAATAGAGGTGAAGCCTACCGATCTGTCCTCTTTGGAAAATAACCTTATAGTTGTAGAGATACTCAATGCGGCCATAGAAAGCAGCAAGACGGGTAGGAGAGTGAAATTGTAAATCATCCAACCAAAATAATAAGATGGAGTTGTCTCAAAAGTCGGAGAGATAACTCCATTTATATTATTACAGTTTGTAATTTAAAATTTCCTGTATTGTTGATTATCCTGTTCGAAATTTGCGAGACTCGGTTATGACCGTGTAATAATGATAAGGTAAATGATTTTTATTCACCGATTACTGAAAAAAACGTATATTTGAGTCTGAAACAGCAGATAAGGTCACAGACCTTTTTATTATTTTTTCATCTGCGAGAGGGATAGTTAGCTGTGTTTAAATAATGTTGTATTAAATACTTTGCTTTACTTATACGCTTATTCATAATATATAAATTTATTACTAGGATGATACTAAGTGCTTTAAAATATACCCGCTATGTAGGAGAACCCCGCGAATGGTGCATTGTGGGAAATGGTGGTGATTATGCTTATTTCAATAATATAAATCTATTGGTCGGAAAGAATGCTTCGGGTAAGAGCCGCACATTGAATGTTATCCGTGAAATTGCCGATTTACTATCGGGCAGAATAGATTTGAAATATGCGATCAGTCCGTCCGAATTGTTCGAACTGATATTTACCAATGGCAATAATGATAAATACAAGTATTCTTTGACCTTTAAGGACAGAATAGTAACAGATGAGGTATTGACTCTCAATAATAAAGTATTACTGAACAGGTCAAAAAAGATACTATTGAACCCTCAGGGAGAAAATATTCCGTTCGAAGTAGCCGATTTCGAAATCGCCATAGCGCAGTGCGATGCTGAAGGCAAACCCTATTTCGCGAATCTTGTATCATGGGGCGAATCATTAAAGAATTATCTGTTTGCCAATCAGTTGGAAAAGAATCGCCTGGTAAAAGATTATACCCAAATAGATGGGGACGATCATGACATAGACGACCCGGATGTACTCATATACACATTCTACAAGGGGCGGGAACTTTTTGGCGAAACATTTATATCGGAAGTTAAAGCCGGTATGCAGGAATTGGGTTATTCAATCACAAATATCGATATAAAGGAAACACGTGGTGGCTTTGGCATCTTTATTGAAGAAGACGGGGAATATACAATCTCGCAGCGTGAGATGTCGCAGGGGATGTTCCGTGCCTTATCTTTGTTCATTATGTTAAGTTATGCCCGGCTGAGCGATATTTCCCTTTGCCTGCTTATCGACGATATGGGCGAAGGCCTCGACTTTGAAAGTTCGAAGAAGATGATGGATCTGGTTATTAAGAAAGTCAACAAATCGAATATGCAATTCTTTATGACGTCCAACGACAGGCAGGTTATGAACCAGATACCGCTTCGCTACTGGTCTGTGATAGGGCGGGAGAGTAGTAAATCTATATTTTACGATTACACCAATTCGAAAGATACTTTCGACGATTTTAAATACACAGGACTGAATAACTTTGATTTTCTTGCCACGGACTTTTTCAAGAAAGGCTTTGGTGTTATAGATGAAGATAACGATTGATGAAACGGATTGCTTTTTTTGTTGAAGGACAGACCGAGCAGATTTTCGTTAATCGCTTGATAAAGGAAATTCTGGGAACTCAACAGATAAATATTATACAGAAACAGTTTCGCGGAGGAGTGAATATCCCGAAAGTAGAGATTGTGCGGAACTCTTCATTTTCGCGTAACCCGAAATACGAAGTGCTCATTTTCGATTGTGGTTCGGATAACCGTGTGAAATCTGAAATACTGGACAATATGGAGACTTTACGAAAAAACGGTTATGAAATGATTATTGGCTTACGCGACCTGTATCCGTTGCCGATAGACGATTTGGAAAAGCTGGAAAAAGGGTTGCGCTTTCTTCCAAACAAGCTGAAGAACGATGCTCATTATTTCGATGTCATTATAGCTGTACACGAAATAGAGGCCTGGTTTCTGGCCGAGACTAATCACTTCAGGAAAATAGACAAACGGCTGACAGGGCGCTTCATAAAAGATAAGCTGGGATTCGATCCCTATGCTTCCGATCCGCAAGCAAGGGAGCATCCGGCCAAAGACCTCGATAATATTTATCGTCTTGTAGGCAAGTCGTATACCAAGAAATACAATGCGACTACCCGTGTTGTCAACAAGCTGGACTTTAATAATATACGTTTTGACCTTCGTTATGATATACGTCCACTGGACCGTCTGCTGAAAGCCATCGAGAATTTTAAAGGGAAGAAGTGATAATCTTAATCCCCCTTTAATGATTTGGCCGGATTGATACGGGCTGCCCTAAGGCTTTGCCAGCTGATAGCAAGGAAAGAAACCAGAAAAACTGATACTCCCGCAAGGACAAATATCCACCAGTATATGGTCGTCTTATATGCAAAGTTCTCGAGCCACTTGTCCATAATATACCATGCCGCAGGCATTGCTATGACAAAGGATAGGAATATCCATCGCAACAATCCGAAATTGAGCATAAACACGATCTCGCTATTGGTTGCGCCATTTACTTTGCGGATGCTGATCTCCTTCATACGGTTCTTTATCATAAAGGCCATGAATATAATCAGTCCGAGAATAGTAATAATGAAAGACAGTATGGAGAAGAACAGAACGACCTTCTCAGCATTCAGCTCGTTCATATATAGGGATTTGTAAGAGTCGGACAAGAATTTGTAGTTGATCGGATAATCAGGATTTAGTGTAGCCCATACAGAGTTCAGAGTGGCTAAAGCCTGTTCGTTCCTACCGGGGGCAATGCGGATAATGAAGCAATTCATAAACATATTCCGTTGGAGTATAACCATAGGGATGGCGTCTTCATAAACATTGGTGTATGTGAAATCTTCGACTACTCCGCAGATTATTCCTGTAGGAAAATAGTCGAGAGAGTTGTGGACTATGCCGACCTCTTTTCCGATAGCTTCTTCAGGCGAGGAGAAGCCTAATTGACCGAGTGCTTTTCTGTTGACTATGATATTGTCTGTGTGGAATGGTTTAAAGCCTTCTTCATACATCTTCCTTTGCTGAAGATTTTCTTCTTCCGCATATGATAGCCGGAGAGGTGGAAACAGTGTTCCCGCTACAGGTTTTATATTGAAAGTCTGCATAAAGTCTTCACCGACCACCAGTACGGGTATATATACCGGTTCTTTCCCTTGCGCGGTTATAGCAATCATATCGCGGACAGCGATTCCCGGTAGTTGCATAGCGGCTGTAACGGATTCTATTTCGCTATGTTTGAGGAGCTCGTCCCGAAAGGCTGTATAGTTTTTTATGACCTCGTGCGGTTGTTCTTCAAATACAAGTATACTGTCATTGTTGCCTGCAACCTGAGTGTTGCGGATAAGGGCCATCTGGCTATTGATGCCGATACCTACAATGATAATGAACAGGACTATACTATACTGTACTATGAGCATGTATTTTACATTGGATATAGAAAAGCGGGATTGCCGCAAGTCTGCCTGCTCATTCAGAAAGACGGTTGCCGACATATTTATAAGTATAGGCAATAGAGATACAAAGATGGTGAAAAGGATAAAAAGAAGGGCGATGCCGATTGTTTCGCTCAAAGATAATGCGGAGAATGAGATGGAAAAATAGCTGCCGATGAATACCGACAGTAATTTCCCTGCTAATATGGAGATAACGGCTAAGAGCAGCGAAACCCATGTCTCGTCTTTTATTACTACCGAAGAGGAAGCTCCGTTCATTCTCAGCAACTGGTAATACCGCTTATTGTAAGAGAAGATTACGCTGGAATTGAGCCACAGGTTGAACAGGACGATTATAAGAAGAAGGAGATTGATGCCAGCTATCAGGTAGATGTAATATATATTACCGTTGGTTTCCATTTCGCGTAGTAAATGGCTATGCAAATGGATGTCGGTCATCGGCATCAGACTGATTACGGCATTCCCGTTATCCGGGTTTTGTGATTTGAAATTGGTGGTCAGCCTGCTTTGAATGTCGGCAAGATTGTAACCGTCTTTCAACAACAGGTATGTATAGTAAAATGAATTGTCGAAATCGTCTTTATGGATAATGACATCGCTATGGAAGTGGGTATTTTCGGGCATGTTCTTAAATACTCCACTTATAAAGCGGACAGTAGATTCGATTCGTCTGCTGCTCAATTCTATTTTTTCGCCGATTATATCTGTCCTGCCAAAGAGTTGGAGTGCGAGGCGTTCGCTGATAATGACACTTTCGGGAGACCTGAATGCTTCTTTGCTATTGCCCTCTATTAACGGGATGTCGAGGATGTTCAATAAGTTCTCACCGGCAAAGAATAGATTGCTTAATACTTGTTTGTTGCCATTGTGGTTTAGTATTGCTGTATTTACCAGTTCCAACTTCAGTACGTCTTCTATTTCGGGTATGTCTTGCCATATTTGTTTTGCAGAAATACCATAAATACGTCCGTCAGCTGTATTGTTTTCATATGAAAGAGTCATGCGGGCTATCCGGTGAGCATTGCTGTAAAACTTATCGTAGCTAAGTTCGCGCTTGATGTATGTATAGGAAACCAATATACAAGCAAATATGAGGGTTAATCCCAGCAGATTTATAATACGGAGACTTTTACTTTTCAGCAAGCGGCGGAGTATAAACGGTATATGGTACATAAAGAGTTCTTTGACTTATTGATTTAATACGAATTGTAGAAGGAGCGAAAGGCTAAAAAACATGGAAAGAAAGAGAAAGAGTGTGTCTGCTTCTAAACCTTTTCTACTCCTTTACAATAACAATTATCTACGGAAACTAATACTATTCATTTTGTATTGCATTTACAGGATTCATATTGGCTGCCTTCCATGTCTGATAGCAGACCGTAAGCATTGCGATGATGAAAGACAATGCCCCGGCTCCCAGAAATACCCATATGCTCAGTGATGTTTTTACTACAAAACCATCCAGCCAACGTGAGACAAAGTAATAGGATACAGGGCAGGCTATGAGAAATGAAATAACTATCCATATTATAGTGTCTTTATTTAATAATGCGATAAGGTCGAGAATCGTAGCCCCGTTTATTTTGCGGATACCTATTTCTTTTATCCTTCGCTGGGTGGAATAAAATACCATCGCATATAAGCCCATGACGGTAATAATCAAAGTGATAATCAATGCATAACTTAATACATTACGGGCATTCATTTCGGACGAGTATTGAGCCTCATATGTTGTATCCAGGTAATGATATTCGAAAGGTACATTGGGCAATATTTGCTTCCATTTCTTTTCTATGGTCTTTATTGCCTTTTGAGGGTTTCCGGCGATTTTGAAGAATATCGGATTATGATCATCCCTCGATAGGTTGAGATACATTTGAGCATCAGGTTCCTGATATAACGATTTTACATAAGAATCGCCTATCACACCTTTCACGATATACTCTTTCCCATCGTTTTCGCTGAGCTTTCCTCCTACAGATATTATATGAAAAGCTTTGCCAACAGGATCTTCGAGCCCCAGTAACCGGGCTGCCCGTTCATTTATAACACAAAAGCGTGAACTGGCAACACTTTCTTCATACAAAGGATTTTCACCGGCAATGAATACCATACCGAAGAAGTCGAAATAGTTGGGTGATACTTCCGATAAATCAAGTAATATCTCCTCTCCGGTTTCTACGTTTTTTCCACCTATTCCATTTCCTCCTCTAAGAGGCAGATCGTATTGTTTCATCGCCACATCTGTAATAGAGGGTTCTTGTATCATTTCTTCGCGCAGAGCTTTATAATCGCGACCAAAGTCTCTCCAGCCATTTATGTAAACTATATTTTTGTTGTCGAAGCCCAAATTCTGATTCAGTATCTGATCTATTTGTTTAGCAAAGAAAAGTACTATAATGAGGAGGCTGATAGACGTGGAGAATTGGACGATTATAAGCACCTTCTGGAATATAGACATCTTTTTCCCACGAAATTTTCCTTTAAGGGTTTCTATAACTCCGAATTTAGTCATTTGAAAAGCAGGGAACGAGCCGGCTATAAGGATTGTCACTACTGCCAAAGTGAAAATAAAGATATATAATTCAGGAGAAAGGTAATTTATAGTCACATTAGACTGTGTGTAACTATTGAAAACAGGAAGAGCCAGCATTGTAAGTAATATGCCTAAAAATATAGCAATCAGAACATATACTGCAGTTTCTTTATAGAAGTCCAATATAAGCACTTTTTTACAGGCACCGAGCGATTTTTTGATTCCGATAGTTTTTGCCCTGATGAAAGAAGTAGAAATGAAAAGGTTTGTAAAATTGATGCAAGCGATGATAAGAATGGCTATGGCAATACTAATAAACGTTTTTAAAAGGTTTTCATTCCCTTTTATTGCACTATCGAAACCCGCACTTGTTTTGCTGAAATGAATATTTTTCAGGTGCTCCAGTTCAACAGGAATATCGCCAATAAAAGCTGATACACCTCTTTTGTTTATCAGACTGATCTTCTTTTCTATAGAATGAATGCCAGCATTTGGCGAAAGGATAAAATAGGTATCATACTTAAAACTGCTATCCCATCCCCAGTCTTTGAAAAAAGAAAACAGAGGGAAAACAATATCAGCTTGTATATGAGAGTTTCGAGGCATATCGTACATAATAGCAGATACGGTAAATTTCCATCCGTGAAAGATAACAATCTTACCTATGGGGTTTTCATTTGGGAAGTATCTTTTTGCAGCCGATTCTGTTAGGATAACGTTATCAGGGGCCGAGAAAGCCGTTTTAATATCTCCTTCTTTCAGGGGAAAAGAGAAGAATGAAAAGAAATTATGGTCGGTAATAATATTCCTTACATTAAAATATGTGATCCGGTCAATCTCAATACCATTGTTTTCTATAACTACCCTGCACATCTGTTCTATTTCAGGAATCTCCGCAGCAGCCAGTTCACCTAAAGGTTTAAAAGCGGTAGCTGCTTTGATAGGAATACTACCATACTCGAAACTCTGCACTACCCGATACATTC
The DNA here is from genome assembly GCF_000213555.1 of Dysgonomonas gadei ATCC BAA-286. Taxonomy (GTDB): domain Bacteria; phylum Bacteroidota; class Bacteroidia; order Bacteroidales; family Dysgonomonadaceae; genus Dysgonomonas; species Dysgonomonas gadei. Next base: position 948,163 of record NZ_GL891979.1, on the reverse strand, counting down.
TCTCTCCGTTTTTATGAAAATTGTCGAAAGATAATTCATTGATAGCCCACAATCCGACTGTAATGGAGACCATGATACCGAGGCTTAATCCGCAAATATTAAGTATACCTACGGTTTTCTGTTTCCTGAAATTTCTGAAAAATTGTTTCATATAGTCTTTTATATCAATATAATTTTAGAACAGGTATCATTATTCATTTTTCAAAGACTCTACCGGATTCATATTAGCTGACCTCCATGTCTGATAACTAACCGTAAATAGAGCAACCAATAGAGAGAATATTCCTGCGAGAAGAAATATCCACAGATCGACAGAAGTCTTTATTGTAAAATTATTCAGCCAGTTTTTTACGAAGAAATAAGAAATAGGGCAGGCTATGATAAATGAAATAAGCACCCAGGTAAGGGAGTCTTTATTCAGAAGAATTAATAAGTCGGATAGGGTAGCTCCATTGACTTTTCGGATTCCAATCTCTTTTACACGTCGTTGCAGACTATAATAAGATATGGCAAACAATCCTACCATTGTGATAAAAAATGATATAAACATAGCATAAGTCAATAATTTCTGAGCATTAGTTTCGGTTATATAAAGCTGCTTGTATGTATCGTCCAAAAAGTGATATTCGAAAGGAGCATCTGTGATCTGTTCTTTCCACTTATTTTCAACGAAAGCTATTGCTTTAGCAGGATTCCCTGCTACTTTGAAATATATCTGGTTGTATTTGTCTTGAGTGAGTTTGAAATAGACCTGAGGATCAACGGTTGTGTGGAAAGACCGTGTTTGGGCGTCATGGATAACACCTTTTATCACAGTATTTCTTTTATTATGAGTAATGAGTTCCTTATCTATCGGATCTTTAAACTCCATAAGACGTGCAGCTGTTTGATTTATGACTCCAACCCATAAGCTATCAGCTTCGAACGTATTCAACGGATTGTATCCCTCGACAAACTTTATATTAAAGAAATCGAAGAAGTTAGGCTTTACTCTACATATTTCTGTCAAAACAGTTTCTTCTTTTCCTATGGTTTTTATGCTCCAGCCCTGCCGCCATTCCGTTATTGGATTACGGCTCATTGTTACATCTTTTATGGTTGGTTCTTGGAGCATCTCTGCTCTGAATGATTCAAAGTTATTGCCAAAATTATCCCGTCCTCCAATATAGAATACGTTTTCTTTCTCGAATCCCATATCTGCTGAAACCATATAATCAACTTGCTTGTTGAAGAAAAAGATTATAATCAATAAAGTCACAGATGCCGAGAATTGGAGAATAACAAGTGACTTTTGAAATACGGACATTTTTTTTCCTTTAAACTTTTCCCTCAATGTTTCTATAATTCCAAATTTGGTCATATACAGGGCTGGAAAAGACCCGGCAATCAGTACGGTTAGTATAAAAAGGATGAATAGGAATACATAAAGCTTTACAGAACAGAAATCTATAAAAATATGCGTATTCATCACCTGATTAAATACAGGAACAGAGGGAAAAGCCAGAAGTAAACCTATTATTATCGACAATATAACGTAGCAAGCTGTTTCTTGATAAAAGTCGTATATCAGAATTCGCTTATCGGCCCCCTGCGCTTTTTTAATTCCAATGGTTTTTGCTCTGATAAATGAAGTGGATACAAATAGGTTTATAAAGTTTATACATGAGATGATCAGAATAATGATGGCTGTCAGGATAAATATAAATACCAATGGTTTATTCCCTTTAATAACTTGATCGTTCATAAATCCGGAACCGAAATGAATATCTTTAAGTGGTTGCAACTCAATTCGACTGTCGGGTAAATGTGATGTCATATTGGTATCGTATATTTCAGTGAGTGCTTTTTCAACCTTATTTAAATCTGTATTAGTATTGATTGTCAGATAGGTGTTGAAAACATCAGACCATCCCCATGTACAATCTTTATAGTAGCCAAAGAACGGTAAAACAGCATCAGCTTGCAAATGCGAATTAATCGGCATATTTTTCATTATGCCTGATACTGTAAAGTAAACATCATCAAAGCTTATTGACTGCCCTATTGGATCTTTTTGAGGGAAATAACGTTCTGCAAAACTTTTACTAATAACAACTCCGTCAGGAGTAGAAAGTACAGTTTGAGGATTACCTTCGAGTAATGGAAAATTGAAATAAGTAAAGAAATTACTATCAGCCATGCATATCCTGTTCGGCTCATAGAGTTTGTTCTCTATTTTTATTTCAATGTTACCATCAATTGCGACCCTGCACATATCTTTTATTTCAGGAATTGTATTCATGGCTTCCTCTCCTAAAGGCTTGAATGAACTGCCTATTTTGGTTGGGGTATTATTTAGGACAAGTGACAGGTTTGTCCGGTAGATATTTTCTCCGTTATTGTGAAAATTGTCGAAGCTCAACTCATTCATACCCCATAAACCTATGATTACCGAACACATAATACCCAGGCTAAGCCCCAATATATTGAGTATGCCAACTGTTTTCTGTTTTCTGAAATTCCTGAAAAATTGTTTCATTGTTATATTGCTGATTGATTGTAAGGGTATGAATGAAAAAAACTATTACATCATGCTTTCTACCTCGGTAACGATCTGTCCGTCGAACAGATTCACTATACGGTGAGCAAATGAGGCATCGTGCTGGGAGTGAGTTACCATGACAATGGTAGCACCTTCCCTGTTGAGTTCGGTGAGCAGGTCCATCACATCCTTTCCGTTTTTAGAATCCAGATTACCGGTTGGTTCATCGGCCAGTATCAGTTTGGGATTGGCTATTACAGCACGTGCTATGGCAACACGTTGTTGCTGACCTCCTGATAGTTGATTGGGGAAATGGCTTGCTCTGTGGCTGATGCTCATTCTGCGGAGAGTGTCTTCTACACGTTTTTTGCGTTCCGATGCTTTTACTTTCAGATAGGTGAGGGGGAGTTCCACGTTTTCGAAGACAGTCATTTCTTCAATTAAATTGAAGCTTTGGAATACAAATCCGATATTTCCTTTACGGGTTTGTGTGCGTTCTTTCTCCTTTAAGTTGCCTACTTCATTTTGGTCTAATAGATAATGCCCGGATGTAGGGTTGTCCAATAGTCCCAGAATATTTAGCAGGGTGGATTTACCACAACCCGAAGGCCCCATAATCGCGATAAATTCGCCTTTATTTACATGCATAGATATACCGTTCAATGCGATTGTCTCTACTTCTTCTGTACGGAATACTTTCTTTAAATCATTAATCTGTATCATAACTTTTAAATTTAAATTGTTTTTTAAGGTCGCAGACCTATTAAATATTTTTTTTATTTATATCATTCGTTTTTTAATGAATCTACTGGATTCATATTTGCCGTTTTCCAACTTTGCCAGCTGACGGTAGCAATTACGATCAGGGATATTATGGCTCCGCTTGTCAAGAATACCCACCAATGTATCGGGGTCCGGTAAGCAAAGTTTTCGAGCCAGCGATTGATTATATAATATGATAAAGGGGTAGCTAGTATAAAACAAACAACCAATATCTTTATATATGTCTTATTAAACAGCAAGAGTATTTCATTTATAGATGATCCCATCACTTTACGGATACTAATTTCCTTACGGCGATATTCACTCTCGAAGATAACCAGCCCGAATACACCGACAATGGAAATAAGAATGGCTATCAGGCTGAATGTTGTAATCAACAAAGAAAGTTTCTTCTCTTTCTGATACGTGTTATTCAATACATCATCGAAAAAACGGATGTTATACGGATAATCAGGATTGATAGTACTCAAGGTCTTTTTTACTGTCTCGATGGCCTGATACGGATTGGCTTCTTTGGTTGTCTTCACATATATATGATTGAACCGGCTCGTCCAATCGTTGCCATTTTCCATTATCAGATAGAATGCCATCGGAGCCACTTCTGTACGGAATGTAGCAAATTTCAGATCAGGTACAAAGCCGATGATTTCCATGCTGTCTATCATCGAATTTAATTCTAAGTCGTACTCCGTTTTGGCTTTTTCGTTGAATATGTAGCAGGGTAGCCTTTTGCTTGCATCTTCTTCGGTGAAGTTACGGCCTTCCGATATTTTTATTCCCATTGCATCGAGGAATGAGTAGCCGACAGGGATGCATTGAAATTGTATGTTTTTTTCTTTATATATCCGTCCCCAACCCATATACTGTTCGCTACTCGACAATACTATTTGGCTCTTGGAAATATTCTTGATTTGTGGGTCTGTTTCTAATTGCGACTTAACCAATGACCACTTATCCCGTAGCGACTTATCAGCACCTACTATTATCAAGGCTTCTTTATCGTATCCCAGAGAAGAGTTTTGCATAAAATGGTTTTGCATATACATCAATCCGGCACTCATTATTAATGCCAGAGAGGCAATAAATTGGAATCCGATAAGTATGTTTCTCATTTTCTGCCCTTTACCTGATAGTCCGAAGTTACCTTTCAGTACTAATGCCGGAGGGAAAGATGTCATATAAAAGGCCGGATAGATACCCGATACGATACCTATAATTAAAGCCAGTAATGCCGATAATATAATTAGAGGTAAATTAGTCATTATTGTTATATCAGCATTTATTAATTCCTGTATGGGTGAGTATTGTACCAGCTTTAGCCACAAAACTGAAAGGATAAAGGCGACTATTGCAGTACAAACCGCTTCGATAAGTAATATGATGCGTAACTCTGTTTCTGTTGCACCCAGTACTTTTTGCGTATTGATACTTCTGATACGGGCAGGAGTCAAAGCCATACTGAAATTAGTGAAGTTTACGCCGGCAATGATAACGATGACGAACGCAATGGCAAATAATATTGCTATTGTCTGACGGCTCGATTTCGGATGTCTGTCATAAAGAACATCTGTGGTATAATGGAGCTCGGGCAATTGGGTAAACTGAAAGACTACATCTTTCCAATCGTTATTCAAATCATTTGCAGCATACTTCCTGAATATATCAGACAAACTGTTCACAGCCTCCGGGGAATCCACCTGTATAAACAGGTTATAGTTACTGTTTCCCCAACTTTTGATATTTTCATCATCGGGCATTTTATAATAAATGACATTCAGGAGAGACGTATTTTTAGGAAAATCTTTATATACTCCGCCTATAGTATATATTGTATTATCTTCCAGTTTTAGCTGTTTATTTAATGCATGTTCGTCTCTCCATATTTTGTGGGCAATACTTGCGGGAATTAATATTTTACCGGGTTCTGATAAAGCTTTATCCGAGCCTTCAATCATATCGAAATGAAATACATCTGTGTAAGTCGAGGTGACTCTGAGCATTTCTTCCTGAAATCCTGAATTCGAGTTGTTGCCAGATACCGGTTTAAGGAAAAATCGTTCTGAACCGAAGTTAGTTATCGTTCCGGCTAAAATATGAGGTGATGACTGAAACAGAATATCAGATATCGGACGGCATATGATACCCTGTTTACTCCCATCCTTATGTACCACTTCTACACGATATATACAGTCTGCATTAACTATATCTTTATCGAAGTTGGAGTCGAAATTGACCTGCATCATTATAATCATAAATGATGTGAAAGCGACAGATAAACCTAAAATATTCAAGAATGTTGCTGTCTTGAACCGCCGTAGGACATAGATGAAATTTCTTATTACTGATTTCATAATTAAAAAAGATTATTCATTTTTTAATGAGTCTACTGGATTTGCCTGTGCAGCCCGCCATGTCATATAACTCACAGAGATAAGCGTTAGAATAGCAATAATACTCCCCGCAACGGCAAATGTCCACTCATTGAGTGAGATTCTGTATGAGAAATCGTTTAACCATTCGCCTATCATATAATAGGCAATAGGACAAGCTATGACAAAGGCAATAAGAACTCTTATCAATGATTCTTTATTGAGCATCCACAGTACCTGACCTCCTGTTGCCCCGCTTACTTTTCTCACTCCTATTTCTTTTTCTTTTTGCTTGATCATATAAAGCGACATGGCAAATACACCCATCACGGAAATGAGAATAGTGAGGAGCGTAAAAGCCGAAAGTATTTTGGACAGATTCTGTTCCTTTTTGTACCAGTCTTGGATTATACTATCGGCAAATTGGGGATAGCGCGCATGCTCGCCTCCGGTATAGGCTATATACTCCTTTTGTATCTTATCAGACACAACAAATATGTCGGCAGCCCCATCTATTCTGACGCTGACGCCCCAAGGCCGCATTCCGTTCGTCTTTTTTCTGATCCTCAGGTATCTTCTGTCTTCGTGCAACGAACCGATGTGGAAATCGCTCAAAATGCCTGTAATGGGTAGACGCTCGCTATTATGCCCCAGTTCTATTGTCATATCTCCCTTATTGGCCAGCGGAGAATTGAATAAATTATTATTTACGAGCAATGATTTTTCGGTAAAAGGGACATCGGAGGGTGTAAAACAAATGCCATAAACATCAAAAAAATCATCGTCGGCCAATATTTCTTGCGTACTGTATTGTTCTCCGTCTTTTTCGAAAGAGTAGTTATTGCCTCTGTCCATAGGATTTCCACAAGAGAAGGAAACCTTGTCGACACCCGGGATAGAAAGTAGCTTACTCCTGAACCCCGCTGTTTGTACAGTATCTAAATCCACATACATGGAGAAGACATTATCGTGCTGATACCCCAAATCATAATTGCCCAAAAAGTCAGATTGCTGTTTTATGAAAAAACTGCAAATGAGCAAGGCTATGGCTACAATATACTGAAAAATAATCAGCCCCTTGGAATATGATGATTTTATCTTTCGAGTGAAAGTACCTTTGACAATTTCCAGCGGATTGAATTTGGAAATAATCAGAGCCGGCATCAAGCCCGATACCAGAGAGATAAACAATATAAATAAAATACCAGCAAAGATAGTTGATACCGTCAATTGCTTTACCATCTCCAATTTGGTCGTTAGCACTTCATTGAAAAACGGTTCGGAAATAAGTGCCAATACCAACCCCAGACAGAATGTGACGACTGTCATCAACAGTGATTCTTTCAGCAACTGAACCATTATGCCTCCTCTGCTGCCCCCCAACAGTTTCTTGATGGCTGCCTCTTTCCCTCTGAATCCGGCTTGAGCAACGGTCATGTTGATATAATTAAGTGTGGCTATAATCAATATCAGAATCGCTATTGCACCATATACCTTTATAAGATCCTTGCTGTTTGTTTTTATGGCCAATCCCCAAGAGCTCTTAACGGTAAAGTATACATCTTCCAAAGGTATGAATTCGAGTTTATCTGTAAATCCATTCTTATAGAACCAAAATTCTTCTTTAAACAGTTGAAGTAGCAAAGGAATTTTCGATTGAAGATCGGCACCTTCTTTTTCTAAAAAATATGTTGTAAATCCGAAGTTGTTACTTGTAGTGAGTATCTCGTCGGACCAATAATTGGTGATGGATGAGTAGCTGGCCACAAAGTCGCATTGCGGAAATTGAGAGTTTAGCGGAATATTTTCCATTATCCCCGTTATGGTATGTTCCCTATTATCTATATTTAAAGTTTTACCCATAGGATTTTCTTTATCGAAGAGTTTGTGTGCATAGTCTTGGGTAACAACAACCGATCGTTGGGTAACAAGTACCTGGGACGGATTTCCCTCTATCAGTCTAAATGAAAATATATTGAAAAACGTGGAATCGGCAAATATCGCTTCGCTTATCAACTTTTCGGTTCCTTTATCTCCTACAAAGACAGAGCGGGAATGCATTCTGCAGAATGCTTCTACTTCGGGGCATTTGTCTTTTACGAATGGGGCTACCGTATTTCCAAAATTTGCTTCATAATTGTGAGACATCAGAAAGATTCTGTCTTTCTTTTTATGGAAGTTATCGACAGATAATTCTTGCCGGGTGTACAGGCTCAGCAGTATGACAAACATCAGAGACACGGAGAATCCGAAGATGGAAACAAAAGTGTAAAATTTGTTTTTAGACAAAAACTTGAAATATGTCTTTAAGTTTTTTAGTATCATAATCTTTATTCGTTTTTTAATGCTTCTATAGGATTCCGTGACAATACCCTAAGGCTAACCAACGAGGTCACTGAAATAGCTATAACACATTGGATCAGTACAGGAAATACAAATATACTCCAGCCGAGAGATGTGTGGTTTGTATAATTATTGAGCCAGTCGATTGCGTAATAATAAACTACAGGCACGGCAATAACTCCCGCTACACAAATCCAGATAACGATATCGCGGCTGAGCAATGTGAAAATGCTTGCTTTATCGGCTCCGTTTACCCTTCGTATCCCGATTTCTTTTATCCGCCGCATGGTCGTGTACAGGTGCATAGCTATCAATCCTAATGTAGCAATGAGAATAGAAAGGAATGAACTTATAGCTATCACTTTCGTCTGTGTCTTGATGGTATTGAATTTCTGGTCATAAATATCTTTACTCCACTTTGGATTAAGATAGAAGTTGGGATCGAATTTCCGCAGGGTGTTCTGGGTTATCTCTTCCGCTTTGTTTCTGCTTACATTTTCATCGAATTTTATATAAATCTGGCCTCCCCATCTGATACGGCTGAGCACTATCGGCTGCACCGTACTGGCCGGGTTGTCGTAATAGAAATCCTTTACAACTCCTACGATTTCCGCTATTCCTTTATAGTCGACCTGTTTGCCTGTAACCGGATAATCGAGTCCCAGCATTTTTATTGCGGCTTCATTGACTATTATCTGGCGGATGCTATCGGGTGTCTCTTCTCTGTAGAACTCTCCTTCAAGTAGCTGAAATCCCATTAGTTCGCACAATCCGGCTCTTATTCTGTATTCGTTTATCGAAAAACTTTTCTCTTTATTGTCCAACAGTGCAATACCCTGTCCACTGCCTCCAACACCGACTGTGTGATGGGCACCACTTGCCATTTTTACTTCAGGCAGAGTGAGTAGTTCTTGTTTTACGGCTTCATAGCTTTCTGTTATAGCTCTTGTTGTAGGGAAACTTACTACTTTGTCGGGATTATATCCCAACGGAATATTTTGCAGGTAATTACTTTGTTTATCGATAACTAATATAAAGGAAATAAGTATGATAGTAATAATAGACTGTATGACTACGACAATCGTATTTAGCCTGCGTTTCGATAATTTGATCCGCTTACCCAGGATGTCCAGCGGACTAAAACGGCTAAGATAAAATGCCGGGTAAAATGCCGACAGTATAACCGTAATAATGAAAAGCGCTATAATACACAGAATAAATAAAGGGTTTACCAATTGTATAAGGTCTATATCCTTTCTTATCAGATCGGCGAAGTATGGTGTACATATCACAGCCAGAATAAACCCGATAAGGAACGCACCAAATACAATGACAGAAACTTCCCTGAAAAATAGTCTGATAATATCTTCTATACGGGCTCCGTTCGTTTTGCGTATCCCTATTTCATTCAAGCGTGTTTCGCCCTGTGCCATAAAGAGGTTGATAAAGTTCGTAATGGCTAGAATGAGGATAAACAGAGCCAGCCCCGACAATAGCCAGATAAAAGTCATGCTGCCTTGTTTCCAGAACCGGTCTGCAGATAACGAATGCATGTATATATCGGTTACATTCTGTATAGTACCGTGAGCTTTGCCATTGAAGTAAGACGCCCAAGGTTCCAGTTCCGAACTATATTCTTTTTCAATGGCTGCTGAAACATCTGTTGTCGAGACATCCGGTTTTATCAGATAATACACGACAAATTCCAGACCACCAAACTCTTCCATATATTGAGGTATCCTCCCTAATACATCGAAGGTAAAATGTGTATTCTTAGGCAATTCTTCAACTACGGCTGATACAATAACTTCGTCTTCTCCGATTTTAAGCGTTTTTCCAAAGGCTGCACTTGTACTGCCGAACATGGCTTCTGCTTTTGACCGGGTGAGAACCAGCGATTTCATATTTTCTAATGCAGCCTGAGGAGTTCCTTCTATGAATTTCATCGGGAAAACAGTGAAAAATTCAGGGTCAGCATATACTTGTCTCAGGTTCTGGAAATGTTCGTCTTTGTTGATAACCTCTACATTGCCGGCATCATATATTTGTGTAGCTGCTTCAATTCCCGGTACTTTTGATGGCAATTCCCGGTACGCTTTGCGAAGGGTTATACCGTATGTGTGGGTATTGCCATTCTCTTCCAGCATAGTTACCATATTGAGAATACGCTCTTTATTTGCCAGATGTTTATCATAGCTCAGTTCATTTATGATGAACAAGAGTAGCATGATAGATGCTGCCAGACCAATGGCCAGCCCTGTTATATTCACCCATAAAAAATAGCGGGTACGTTTGTAAGACCTTAATATATTCATAGTGCTTTTACTTTAGTATCAGTTCCTGTATATCACCGTAGCTGTCATAAGCAGATGTAATCACTTTTTCGCCGGATTCCAGACCGCTTGTTACCTCATAATAATTCGGGTTTTGACGGCCTATTGTTATTTTACGTCTTACAGCCTTGCTGCCATCCGGTACAACAACGAATATCCATTGTCCTCCGGTCGTCTGATAGAATGGGCCACGTGGTATCAATATAGCTTCGGCTGGTTGCCCTAACTGGAGATTTATATAATATGTTTGTCCTGCACGGATATTGTCGGGACGTTCTCCTTCGAATACAAAATCGGTTTTGAACTGTTTATCCCGTACTTCCGGATATACTTTCCTTACACGCAGGGCAAAATCTTTGTTCTGACGTTCAAATGTAGCGTCCAATCCCGGTTTTACCCTATCTATATAATGTTCGTCAATCATGGCTTCTACCTTATAATCGGATAAGACGCTGATCTGGCCTATACGCTCACCGGAAGCGACGGTTTGTCCTATTTCTACGTCCAGCACTCCTAATTGTCCATCCACAGGGGCTTTAACATTCAGATTATCCACGCGTTGACGTACCAGCACGAGGTTCTTACGGATATTGTGCAAACTTTCTTCCATTTGGTCTACCTGAATACCGCGATATAAAGAATCCTGCTTCTGACGTTCTACAATCAATACCCGCCCGTCCACAGCAAAGTCGTAATCTTCTTTAGCCTGAAGATATTCTTCTTTTGATGTCAGTTTTTCGGAATATAGTTGCTTGTACTGTTCATACTTTCTCTTTTTGCGCTCTACATCCATATCGAGTTGTAGTTTTTCTTTTTTCAGACTGAGTCTTTCCTGTTCCATCGATACCTGTGTATTACGAAGAAAATTTTGCTTTTCGGCCAGTTGTGCCTCACTATCGAGTATGTAAAGGCTCAGCATGGGGTTTGTCAGACGGATTATAACGTCTCCCTGATGTACATCCGATCCTTCTTCTATCAGCTTCTCTGCCACCATACCTCCTTCTATGGCGCTCAGAAAAATTGTATTGATAGGTTGTACCTGTCCGGGAATGCGGACATAATCGTTAAACATACCTTTAGTAGATTCCTGTATAGTAACCTTGTCTTTTTCTATATTCAGTTTTGATGCATGATTACCAAATATGAACCAACCGATAACAGCAAGTAAAAAGATACCTCCGGCAATGAAAGGTATATGCTTTTTCTGTATTCCTTTTTTCTTTTCTATTTTAATATCCATATGATTTATTATTTCAAAATTTCAAAATTTGGCTTCGCTTATAATTTAATTCAAAATACACATATTCCTTCATTTGCATTATTCAGTGATGAATGGAGTGCCTTTGTAATAATCTACCAGACGATGCTTCAACTCATATTTCAGGCGAGCATTCAACTCATCTACTTTTGCCTGTAACAGGCGGTTAGAGCTGGTATACAATTCTATCGCACTTATGAGTCCTTCTGTAAATTTGCGTTGATTTACATTATGGGCGACGGTCATGGCATCAGTTTGTTTTTTTGCCTGGTAAAACTCGTCGGCCAGCCCGTTCATATCGGCAATGGCCTGTTCTACCTCACTATATAGTGTGCGCAGGGTTTCGTCGCGTTCATTACGCGCTATGACTGTTTGAGCCTTACTTCTTTTTACCTGAGCAGAACGTGAGAAGCCTGAGAATATAGGAATAGAAAGAGAGAATCCGATATAATGCCCGCGTTTGTCCCTCATTTGGTCTTTGAATGAAGAATATTCACTGCCGTCCATATAACGGGAAAAATTCGTAGAAATACCGGCTTCCATCGACAGAGTGGGCGAGAAGCTTCCTTTTACCGCCTTATAAGCTAATTGTTGGGCTTGAAATGCAGATTCGGCTGCTATCGCTTTCGGATTGACAGACTTTGCATTTTCAAAAATGGAGAGCGCAGTTTCTTCAGTCTTTGTTATTAGTTCATCTGAAACAGTATTGCTTATTTCTATATCGTCTTCGATAGGAAAATTCATTTTTTCTTTTAATACAATAATGCCTATTACCAAAAGATTCTTCTGGCGTGTCAGGTTATAATTATCGGTAGCCTCTTTGGCAACAAGTTCGGCTACATCTGCCGCGCCTTTCATCCCGAGTTCTTCCATCCGTTTGACTTGCTTTACGTTAGCTGTGCTTTCTTCAAGTTGTTGTTCAGCCAGTTTTACCATATCCATAGAATATGCGACATTGATAAATGCCTCCATGGTTTCGTAAGCTATTGCATCTTTAGTCTGCTGCAATTGCTGTTTACCCATCAGTTTGTTCACCTTTTGCATTTTCATTTTATTAATATTCGAAAAGCCATCGAATAATACAAGTGACGAGTAAAGGCTGTAATTGTTACTGAAGGAATTGATATCGGTGTATGTATTTGTTTCAGAATCCAGTCCGCGTCCAAAATTGAACGATGCATTGGTATTTGCACTCAAAGATGGTATAAGTTTCCCCACAGCTTCCAGAAAATTTTGGTGGTAGATGCTGTTTTGAGCATCTTGTTTGTTCTTTTTGGGGCTGTTTTCTATTGCATACCGCATACACTCGTCCAGTGTCCATTTCTTTTCCTGGGCATTAGTTATAAGACCTATAAAGAGGGCAATAGTGAAGATTATATATTTCATAATTTTATTGCATTTTTAATATTTAAGAACGAAAGTCGTGCCAAAGTGGATAATTGTCTGATGTGTAATTGTTTCTGTATTTTTGGATATTTAAAAAGTGTAAAATAATTTTACAGTGTTTGTCAAATTTTATTACAATAGACTAAGGTTTCTTCATCTATGTCGTATAAATACTATTGATATGGAAAATTGGTACTATTAGTTGTATCCTGTATATCTTTGCCTTTTTATTTGTAATTATTCTAAATTAATATTTATATAAAATGCAATTATATAATACATTAAGCGCAGAAGAAAGAGCTAAACTCATTGATGATGCAGGGCTTCAACGATTGACTTTGTCTTTCTATACATATGCACACATACAGAATCCGCAGCAGTTCAGAGACGAATTGTATATCCGTTGGGATGAATTGGATGTCCTTGGGCGCATCTATGTGGCAAAGGAAGGCATCAATGCCCAGTTATCATTACCGGCTGCTAATATGGAAGCTTTTAAGGATTTCCTGGATACATATCCGTTTATGAAAGGAATACGGCTGAATGTAGCTGTAGAGCATGATAACAAATCTTTTCTGAAACTCAAGATAAAAGTAAGGGATAAGATTGTGGCCGACGGGCTGAATGATAATTCTTTCGATCCCACTGATATAGGCATACACCTGAAGGCAAAAGAATTTAACAGCATGATGGATGATCCGGATGCTATTGTAATAGATATGCGGAACCATTATGAAAGCGAAATAGGGCATTTTGCAGGAGCTATGACTCCTGATGTGGATACATTTCGTGACTCACTGCCTATCATACACGAGCAACTGAAAGACTATAAAGACAATAAAAAGCTGTTAATGTATTGTACAGGCGGTATTCGTTGCGAGAAAGCCAGTGCGTACTTCAAACATCAGGGATTCATGAATGTTTATCAGCTCGAAGGCGGTATTATCGAATATACCCGTCAGGTAAAAGCGGAAGGGCTGGAATCGAAGTTTACAGGTAAGAATTTTGTGTTCGATAACCGTCTGGGGGAACGTATCACAGAAGACATAATCGCTCATTGCCATCAGTGTGGAAAACCCTGCGATACACATACCAACTGTGAGAATGACGGATGCCACCTGCTGTTCATCCAATGTGATGAATGTGCGGAAAAAATGAAAGGCTGCTGCTGTGATGCTTGTAAGGATATTGTATCTTTGCCAGATGAACAGCAAAAGGTGATACGAAAGGGCATCAGAAATGGTACTATGATCTTTAAGAAAGGACGCTCGAAAAGCCTTTTGTTCAAAGACTAATATAATTATGCCGGAAGAAATTTTTCCGCTTGTTGACGAAACAGGCAATATAATCGGACAGGCACCGCGCAGTGTCTGCCACGATGGTTCGAAGCTTTTACACCCTGTTATTCACTTGCATATATTCAATTCGGAAGGGGATTTGTATCTGCAAAAGCGTTCCCCGACAAAAGATGTACAGCCCAACAAATGGGATTCGTCGGTTGCCGGACATATAGATTTGGATGAAATGCCGTATATGGCAGCTTGGCGCGAAGCCCGGGAAGAATTAGGCCTTTCGGATATAGAGCCGATATTTATCACAAAATATATTATAGAAACGGAGAAGGAACGGGAACTGAGTTATTGTTTCTATACGATATATAATGGTGATTTTATTTTAAACAGGGAAGAACTGTCGGACGGGCGCTTCTGGAAGATAGAAGAAATCCAGTCCAATTTGGGTAAAGATATTTTTACGACAAACTTTGAACTGGATTTTATTAAGTTTCTGAACAAAGGACTGAGCGGAATCAGTTCAGATATTTGATAATCTGCTGCATATCAGAAAAATTTGGAACAACATTCTCTGTCCTTTCTATCAATACTTCGTGCGGTATAGTAGTCGACAGTCCGATTACTTTCATTCCCGCATCCTGACCAGCCCGTATGCCATGCAGTGAGTCTTCGAATACGATACATTCTGCCGGGGAAGAATTCAGGTCTTGAGCTGCCAGTTTGTAGCACATCGGGTTAGGTTTTCCTTCGGTGATACGCGCGGCAGTGACTACTACATCGAACGTATCGGATAATTGAAGAATATCGAGCGCCCTTTTCATTTTGAAGTCCTGGGAGCTGGTGACTATACCTGTTTTGTAGTTGTTATCTTTCAGGTATTTGATAAAGTCCATCACGCCGTCAACCAACGGGAAATCCATGTTGAGTTCAAAATCTTCCAGTTCTTGAGCTATCTTGTCTTGTTCTTCCTGAGATAAGTGGCTGAAATACTTTTTCAGTATATCGGGTGAAGTCGTACCTTTCACCTGTAAAGCAAAGTTTTCTATACCCAGATTGTACCTTTCACCCAAATCTTCGATATGGATATCATATTGAGGTTCGGTGTCAGCAATAACTCCGTCGAAATCGAAAAGAACCGTTGAAATTTTAGTCATGTCTATATCGTTGTTTTTTTACGATGCAAAGGTAAGACTTTATATTTTGATAAGCAACCTGAGGATGAATAAGCGGTATGAACCACAAAAAAGGAGATGAATTCAATTTGAATTCATCTCCCGGTAATTAGTATTGTATATTTTTATTTCAATCTGTAAGTGATGCCTATTGTACCATAGATATTGTGCATCTTGAATTCGATCGGGTTTGTTCCCGAATAAAAATAAGGAACCAGCCCCCAAGTAACGCTTCCGTAAAATCCGATACGATTAGTAAGCCGGAATTCGCCTCCGCCCAATAATCCGAAATCGTAGTCACGGGTATCATCGCTAAAGTCGAATGTGGCTCCCTCCCCATCTATTTCCTGCCTTTGGCCTACAGGGGTATCTATACGCATATAGCCATCATAAACTTTTCCGTTAAACTTGGACGACAGTGTTCTTGCTGCATATATACCCAGACGTACCTGCCATCTGTTATTAAAATTGTATGTTCCATAGATAGGTATGGTGAGGTAAGTCATGTCCACATTGGTCATATTCTTTCCTACAAAATAACCGCTGAGACGGCTACCATCTTCGGTGAGGACAACACTGGTCTTCATATATTTCACTTCGTCCCTTACTCTCATACCTTTCCAGTCGAGGGTGGCGCCAGCACCGATGCCCCATTTGTCATCGAGGCTGTATACCACATTGAATCCCAATTGCGGGTTAAATTTGGGATTATAACTTTCGATTTTTCTCACTTCCGCAGGCAGAGGCAGCGGAGCTGTACCTCCAATATTAAATCCCAGGAGGAATGACAAATCGAGCGGTTTCTTATCCTGTATCTGGGCGGATATACTTGCCGAAAATGCTGATATAAGAAGTAAAGCAAATAGTATATTGTAAGATCTCAATTTCATATTTTTCCTTTTTAAAAACTTTCGGTTAATATTTCCAGTTCATCAACAATCAATGTACTGCCTATTGCTCCCTCATAGAGGTTACCGTCTTGACTGGAAGATAAAACGATTGTCAGTTTATAGTTGTTGTTTTCGAAATCGAAATCGATTTTTTCCCCTTTTTCATTTTCTTTGTATATAAATGGAATAGTGAATTTGTAAAATCCTTTATCCACTTCTTCATCGGTAATATGACTTGTTTCTCTACTCCAATCAGCTCTGGCTATAATTTTGTCAGAGGTCGACACCGTTCTGCCATCCAGATATTCATTCTGTCCGGACGCATTTTTACTTACTTTAAATATTACGGCATATATGCTGCATTCATCTACTTTTCCGGCAACAGGATAGCCGTCTTTATCCGTGAATTCAGGTCCCGGAGTATATTTGTAATACCCTGTGAAAGTTACAGGTTTACCATTTGCCTGTGAATACATCCGCCCCAGTTTCAGGGAGAGTAGGGGGTCTTCTAATTTTGGGCTAAATTCGCCTAAGAACAATGAACCGGCAAATATAGGAATATTCATATTTGTTATAGATACATACAGTCCTTTAATGGTTTGTAATTTAGCTCCATATGTTCCGGAATAAGAGTCTGTCGTCTTTTCAGTCGGATATGGATTTGCATTCAGAACAATAGCAACACCGGAGTTACCTGTGCTCCATGCATTATGATTGGATAATAATATGGGATATTTACGGCTGCTTACACCGGCTTCACCCCAGTCTTCAAAGTCGTATTTCAAATCTATATTGGAGCTGACATTGATAGTATATCGTTTCGAATAATTTCCATCTTCGGAAGTAACTGTATATTCTTTACCTTCACTAAAGTCCATTGCCACTCCCGATGCCGGAGAAATGGTCGCTCCCGGAGAAACTTCGATTACAGGAGCCAGATTTGTTAGATCAGCATCACTGGTTACAAATATTTGGACTTGATCGTTTGCGTCGGATATAATACTCGAAATAAAAGTATTTCCTTCTACTTTTACATCTGTGATGTCAGCTTCTCTGTTTAAAGGTTCATCCTGAATACATGAGTTCAATGTCAGGGCAATGATGATATTCAGGGTTAAAAATGATTTAGATCTCATACATTTCGATTAAAAAATAGTATGCAAAGGTAAATATTTCTGTTAACATTTTGCCCAAAATCTGAATATTAAGCTACTATTACCTTTCTTTTATGCAAATAACAAGAGCTTTTCTCATAAATGGAGAGAAAAGCTCTTATTTGTTTATGGGAATATCCTGTGTAAATATTATTCTTTCATAGTCAGCAACTTATCATTGTTTGTGTCTATGGTTATTTGCCTTATCACAGTCCCTTTATTGCCATACGAATGTGCTATACATTGCGACTTTCGAGCCCACATCTTCTGTTCTTGGTTCCATTTTGTCTGGATTATATTGGCTATTTTCCCATCACTGGTATATTCGTATCTGTACTTTTGGGCGGGAATCCATTTTGTACCATATTCTGAGAGATAAGTTGTCCTTTCTATCAGCTTTTCGCTAGGGTCGTATAGGTAAATAACTTTTGATACAGCCTTTGTCCGTTGATACTGAGTTGACTCTTTAGTTGTATATCCACTCTCATCTTTACTTATCTTTACATCACTATGTCTCTTATTTTGAGAAAAAACACCTACTGATAGAAATAAGAATATTATTATTGATGTTAAAACTTTTGCTTTCATAATCGTACTTTTTGTTAAACTGGTTTTACACTGATTGAAATTTTTTATAAGCGCTTTCTATGTATATGACGAGATTGGTAGAAAAAGGTTACAGAAATTCTATTATAAAAGAGAATAAAATGAAAATGTTGTACATAAAAAAGCCGCCCTTCTTATTTAAGAAGGGCGGCGTCATATAATCCACTTTAGCTATTCGGGAATAATTTTAAACTTAAATTATTAAAAGAATCTTTGTCTTAGGGCTTTTATATATGTAGTGAGTGAAGTTTTTTTATTTCTTGGCCCAATCGTTAGACTTCTTGTCCCACTTGATCATAGTTGGAGTCTGAGGTTGATTTTCGGCATTGTAAGTATATTTATACTTCTGAACACCTGTCCATCCTTTTTCGCCCATCCATTCATAAGTGGCTTTTTCCATCATACGATTAGTTGCATCATAGACATAAGTAGTTTTTGTCAATGGAGCGTTTGTGTTTTTGTCACAAAATATAAATTCTTTCACACACCCGTCTTCAGTCTGTTCCACATTAGTAAATGTGATGGTTTCAGGAGTGCCTGCAAAAATGTTTGCAGAAAAGAAAAGAATAGCTAATAACGAAAATAAAGTTTTTGTTTTCATGATTCAAAATTAATTTAGTACTGCAAAGATATATTGTTTTCTTATATAGAAGAAAGAAAAATTATCAAATAGTCATTATTATGTAGTTAAATATAGTTAATTTGATATATTTTGCGTTTATAATTTGGGTTTTTTTGGTTATATTTACTATCAAAAAGATATATTTTGATGATCGGATATAACTAAAAATAATAAAAGGATAAGCAAATCCATCAAAAGAGAAGATTATATCAAAAAAACAATGCTTATTGTATAAAAATGGGGCAGATATGGGTTGAAAAGTCTTTCATATTTGAAAAAAAATGACGAAATTTGCGAGCCTTAAAAAGAGCTGAATAAATTTAACTATATAAACCAATAAAAAAACGATGGTAAAAAGTGCTTTACAAGTAGCCAGGGCTGCTTATAAACCAAAAATGCCAAAAGCATTGTATGGTTCTGTGAAAATTGAAGAAGGTGCAGCAACACAATCGGTAGCTGACCAGGAAGAGGTGAAGAAGTTATTTCCTAATACATATGGAATGCCTACTCTTAAGTTTGTAGAAGCTTCAGAGAAAGCAAACTATCCGGCTATCAATGTAGGGGTTATCCTCTCTGGAGGACAGGCTCCCGGCGGACATAATGTAATTGCAGGTCTGTTCGACGGAATCAAAAACTTAAATTCAGGCAGTCGCCTTTATGGTTTCCTTATGGGACCCGGCGGATTGGTAGACCACGATTATAAAGAACTTACAGGTGAAATTATTGATGAATACCGCAATACAGGTGGTTTTGATATCATAGGTTCGGGACGTACCAAACTGGAATCGAAAGAACAGTTTGATAAAGGTCTTGAAATTCTTAAAAAGTTGGATATCAAAGCGCTGGTTATTATTGGTGGTGATGATTCAAATACAAATGCATGTGTATTGGCTGAATATTACAAAGCTATCAATGCAGGGGTACAGGTGATCGGCTGTCCTAAGACAATCGATGGCGACCTTAAAAACGAAATGATAGAAACATCGTTCGGTTTCGATACAGCATGTAAAGTATATGCCGAAGTTATCGGTAATATTCAGCGCGACTGTAACTCTGCCCGTAAATACTGGCACTTCATTAAGTTGATGGGTCGTTCGGCTTCTCACATTGCACTTGAATGTGCATTGCAGGTACAGCCTAATATCTGTATCATTTCGGAAGAAGTGGAAGCTAAAAAACTATCCCTTGACGATATTGTGACAGATATAGCTAAAGCTGTGGCACGCCGTGCTGCCGATGGTAATAACTTTGGTACTGTGCTTATCCCGGAAGGGCTTATCGAGTTCATTCCGGCGATGAAAGTGCTTATTTCAGAATTGAATGATTTCCTTGCGCATCATCAGGACGAATTCAATGCAGTGCCTAAAGATGAACAACTGGCTTATATCAGAAAGAACTTATCCGCCGATAATGCGAAAGTATTTGCAAGCCTTCCCGATGGCGTTGCCCGTCAGTTGACACTCGACCGTGACCCTCATGGCAATGTACAGGTTTCTCTTATCGAAACCGAAAAGTTACTGGCCGAAATGGTAGGTAACAAACTTGCTGAAATGAAAGCTGAAGGAAAATATAGCGGTAAATTTGCATCGCAAGTGCATTTCTTCGGATATGAAGGGCGTTGTGCTGCTCCGTCAAATTATGATGCAGACTATTGTTATTCTTTGGGTTATACTGCTGCTGCCCTTATTGGTGCAGGCAAAACAGGATATATGTCATCGGTACGTAACACTACAGCTCCGGCCAGTGAATGGGTAGCGGGTGGTGTACCTGTGACAATGATGATGAACATGGAACGCCGTCATGGTGAAATGAAGCCTGTGATTCGTAAAGCTCTTGTTGAACTCGATGGTGCTCCGTTCAAATATCTGGTAGCAAATCGTGAAGCTTGGGCTGTGGGTACAGAATTTGTTTATCCGGGACCGATACAATACTTCGGACCAACTGAAGTATGCGACCAGCCTACAATCACATTAAAACTGGAACAAGGTAAATAATTTACCCCGCAATATATATAGGAAAGGCATGGAAGAAATTCCGTGCCTTTTTGTTTTATTCATGCATATTAGAACAAATGCATTAAATTATTTAATCTTTATTGAAGGCTTGTAGGGGCGTATTGCACACACTAGTGTCCACTAAAAAACATTAACAAGCGATGTAATTATTTGATATGCAATTAATAATATTCGTTTTTTTTACGTGTACATTTCAAATCTCTATTTTTGTTAGAAGTAACAAAATGATAGTAGGAATGCACAATGGACATTACGTTTTTACTCAATTATGTAGATTTCTGCCCAAGAGAGCTTTTGATTGTTTAGTCGATAAATACGAAGGCAATAAATATGTAAAATCATTTACTTGTTGGAATCACCTTTTAGTTCTGATTTTTGGTCAGTTATCTAATCGGGAAAGCCTTCGGGATTTGATAGGGATACTTGATGCGCATAAGAAAAAGTTTTATCATCTTGGATTTGGAAAAAGCGTAACACGTAGTAATTTATCTAAAGCCAATGAAGTACGTAGTATAGATTGTTTTTAGAAAATTTTTCTTTAAAGCTCATTGATTGAATAAATCCAATAATACACAGTATTGTTAGACCTAGGAAACAGATAGTT
>NZ_GL891979.1:886890-926504 GCF_000213555.1 Dysgonomonas gadei ATCC BAA-286 | reverse complement strand
ATCTTTACATCCAGAATCGCTCAAAAAGGATATCCCGATAAATTACGATCTGTTGTATATTATAGCAAGGAGTTGAAAACTACTTTTTCTTTTTTGACAAACAATCTGGATATAACAGCTGAAGAAGTTGCCACTCTATACAAATATCGTTGGAATATAGAAATCTTTTTCAAATGGATAAAACAACATTTGAGAATAAAGGAGTTTTATGGGACTTCTGAAAATGCCGTCAAAATTCAAATATTTTCTGCTATAATAACCTATTGTCTTGTTACAATCATGAAACATGAATTAAAAATAAAAGTGTCCACTTATGAAATATTACGAATACTTAGTTTATCATTATTTGAAAGAATGCCAATAGAAAATCTTTTTAATAATAATGATACGCAGATAAACTATCAAAATGATACTCAATTATGTCTAATTTTTTTTAGTGGACACTAGTGTATTGCACACGCCCGTATAACAAAATATCATAACCGGGCGTATGCAATACGCCCCTACATGAGTCTGAAAACAGCCTTGTGAATTTTGGAGGGTTTGCCATGATTGTATATTAATAACAGCTAATGCCAATCAGTAGTTAAAGTAATTATTGTAGGATAGAAACGTTCAATTTTTCTAACACGCCAGCCTTTCTGTTTTTTCATTTTGCCTTGATGCAAAACGAAACAAAAAATCAAGGCTGCATCCCCCGGCGACCCAAAACCGCAGCTTCGATGGGGCAAAATAATACGGAATCATCTTTAGCCGGATTATCAGTAGGGTATAGCAGCTACCGTATTTTGCCCTACACCTACGCTTTACGGATTGGGTACCCCGCCTGTGGGACGAGGCCGGGATCGCGACGCGGCGACAGGACAAAGGTTCTTCAGGCTCTGGCCATACGTGCGTCAGCCGACTCGTAACTCGTAACTGCTCACGGGGCGTAGTAACTTGTAACTAAAAATAGAACATTAAAACTCAACTACTGATTCACACAACTAATAAATTTCTATATTTGCACCATTGACCAATAAACTCCGGAATGAAAAAAGGCAGTATCCTGATTGTAGATGATAATAAAAATGTATTGAGTGCATTGCGAATCTTACTTGATAATTACTTTGAAGAAGTCACACTATTGTCATCACCCAATATGCTCCTCTCTATGCTCAGAGAAAAAAATCCCGACATTGTATTGCTGGATATGAACTATTCGGCCGGAATAAATACAGGTAATGAAGGCTTATTTTGGCTGTCGGAAGTAAAGAAGACCGAACCGGAACTTCCGGTTGTCTTATTCACTGCATATGCCGATATAGAACTGGCCGTGAAGGCCCTGAAAGAAGGAGCCAGCGATTTTGTTGTGAAGCCTTGGGATAATGCCAAATTGCTTGCAACACTACAATCTGCTTTAGCTCTGCGACAATCGCGAAAGGAAGTAAAGAGACTCAAAGAAAAACAAGATATCCTGAACTCGGAATTGACAAAAGACTCTGATGTGTGTTGGGGAAAATCCGGAGCTATGCAGAATTTGCTTTCAATGATAGAGAAAGTAGCTAAAACGGATGCTAACGTACTTATTACAGGTGAAAATGGAACAGGAAAGGAGTTGATCGCCCGGAAAATACATCAATTGTCGTTGCGGGCAGGAGAAACGCTTGTAAGTGTAGATATGGGTGCTATTACTGAAACATTGTTTGAAAGTGAGCTTTTCGGTCATACAAAAGGTGCATTTACCGATGCAAGAACCGACCGTGCCGGAAAGTTTGAAGCAGCAGATAAAGGTACCCTTTTTCTGGACGAGATAGGAAATCTTAGCTATATATTGCAGGCAAAGCTACTTACGGCATTGCAATCGCGACAAATAGTGAGGGTAGGGAGTAATAAACCCATACCGATAGATATACGTTTGATAAGTGCGACAAATCGCAATTTGTTCGAATCGGTGAGAAACGGTGAATTCAGGGAAGATTTATTATACCGCCTCGATACCATTCAGATCGAAGTACCTGCTTTGCGTGACAGGAAAGAAGATATTTCTTTACTAGCTAATTTTTTCTTATCCCGTTTTGCAAAAAAATATAATAAAAAAGGGTTGGCTCTTAATGATAAAACCATCGTAAAGTTGGAGAATTATTCATGGCCAGGTAATGTGCGAGAACTGGAACATGCCGTAGAAAAGGCGGTTATTCTATGCGACGGGATGGAGCTGCAACCTTCCGATTTCTATATGAGAGCTACCGAAGATAGGGCTGCGATTATAGAATCCATCACACTGGACGAAATGGAAAAAATACTCATTGAAAAAGCGTTGAGCAAATATGATAAGAATATATCCGCTATAGCGGCCGAGTTGGGTATTACACGTCCTACTCTTTATAATAAGATGAAAAAATACGGATTATAATCCTATTTATTTATCTATATGAAAAGGATAAGTGATAAGTGAAAAACGGAAAAGTATACAGGATACGAGTAGACAAGACATGAGATACAAGTTGTTAACTGTAAATAGTGTTACCTTTGTTACTTTTTGAGAAAACTGTAAGCTTTGTCACCTTTTAACTATATATGGTTAACGAATGCAAAAATGATAAGAGGAAAACGATGAAAAAACTGTCAGATGTGTCAGGTTTTAATATTTTAGGGTTAATTAATGTAAAAGGTTTCTTTGAAAACAGGATAAAAAATGATTGAGAAACATGTTTAAATCGATAGAATATAAACTCTTCATATATATAGGACTACTGATACTTTCGGTAGCTGCCGCTACATACTGTTTCCTTGAAAAAGAATATGTATACGGGCCATTGTGTATCCTGATTGCCGTATTTTCCATTAACAGGTTGCAGAAACACTATAAAAAATTCAATCAGAATATTTTATTCCTGCTCAATGCTCTCGACAATGGTGATTATTCGTTCAATTTTGCCGAAACCAAACTGTCGAAACGTGAACAGGAATTGAACCAGATGATGAACCGGATCAAAGAAATCCTCTCCAAAGCCCGAAAAGAAGTTATAGAAAATGAAAAGTTCCTGAGCCTGATAGTTGAAAGTGTTTCTACAGGGATCATAATATTGGATGAGCATGATAATGTGTTGATAACAAATAAGGCAACGAACGAGTTGTTGGGAATGCCCGTTTTTACACATTTAAATCAATTGAAGGTAATAGATGATTCTCTGCCTGCTACATTCATCGATCTGGAAACGAATGACAATAAATATCTGAAAATAGCCAATGAACGGGAAGAGACTCAAATCAGCCTGCGTGTATCTAAAATAACCCTGAAAAGAGGTACAATGAAAATCTTTACGCTCAATAGCATCGGAAACGAACTGGAAGCGAAAGAAATGGAGTCATGGGTGCGTCTTATCCGGGTGATGACACACGAAATAATGAACTCAATAGCACCTATCACTTCACTGACGGATACATTGCTGTTCTCTTATAAAATATCCCGGGACAATCAATCAGGCGATAATCTCCGCGAGAATACAGTAGAAGCATTGGAAACCATCAGTTCCACGGCTAAAGGGCTTATGGTATTTGTGGAATCGTACCGTAAATTTACGGGAGTGCCCAAGCCTCAGTTGGAAGAATTCGATCTGATTCCTTTGATAGAAAAGGTAGTTAGTCTGGAGTCGGCAATGATGCAAGAAAAAGAAATATCATTAGAATTGCAAGGCGCTGAATCGTCCTTGATTGTAAATGCAGATGAATCACAAATCACGCAGGTGTTAGTCAATTTGGTGAAAAATGCAGTTGAAGCTTTGGGCACAAATGAAAATGGAAATATTAAAATAAAGGTCAGTCATACCGATAACAAAACGAACATAGAAGTATGTAATAATGGTGAGCCTATTTCACAGGAAGTGATACCGAATATATTCATCCCGTTTTTTACGACTAAAAATACGGGGACAGGAATAGGACTGAGCATATCCCGTTACATAATGCGGTTACATGGAGGAAATCTGAAGCATTACGCCAAAGATGGCTGGACTGTTTTCAGTATGGTATTCTGATCGGATATATTGACATCTTTTTCAGCAAATTTATTAAAATATAACTATAAAAACAGGCGGTAATCATAATGGATCGAAAATTAATGTAAAGAAAATCAATAGAATAAACGAATGGTATGGCGCATAGTCTAAAGTATAGAGACAACAGATTATTTACTGATAATTACAATTATGACTTTAGGCATCGTTCTTATATCATTTTACATTATTTATTCCATATCATTATTTTTAAGTTGCAGAAACGCACGTTCGGAGAACGAGTGATGAAGAAGCACAAAAAAAGAAGCCCTACACATGGGGTGCAGGGACATCTTCAGCAACTATAATAAAAAACACTAGACTTAGCTCACGCTAATTTTATATCTTTATCTAAATATACATCCTGTATAGCATTGATGAGCTCCACACCTTCTTTCATAGGGCGTTGGAATGCTTTTCGTCCGCATATAAGGCCCATACCTCCTGCGCGCTTATTTACCACGGCTGTATATACAGCATCTTTCAGGTCAGAGGCTCCGTGCGATTCGCCTCCCGAATTAATCAAGCCTACACGTCCCATATATCCGTTGGCTACCTGATAACGGCAAAGATCGATCGGATGGTCCGATGCCAGTTCAGTGTACATACGTTCATCCCATTTGGAGAAATTGATAGCTTTGAAGCCTCCGTTATTAGTAGGCAGCTTTTGCTTCACTATATCGGCTTTTATGGTTACACCTATATGGTTTGCCTGGCTTGTCAGGTCGGCAGCACTATGATAATCTACTCCGTCTTTCTTGAAATCGCTATTCCTAAGGTAACACCAAAGGATTGTAGCCATTCCCAATTCGTGCGCATACTCGAATGCTTTAGCTATATCAACAATCTGCCGGCGACTTTGTTCGGAACCGAAGTAAATTGTTGCCCCAACGGCTGCTGCACCCATGTTCCAAGCCTCTTTTATGGTGCCAAACAGTACCTGGTCATAAGCGGTAGGATAGGTCAGAAGTTCATTGTGATTGATCTTTACAACGAATGGTATTTTATGTGCATACTTACGGGCTACCGACCCCAGAACTCCGTAAGTAGATGCTACGGCACTACATCCGGCCTCTATCGCTAATTTTACAATATTCTCAGAATCAAAATAGATTGGGTTTGGAGCAAAGGAGGCTCCTGCACTATGTTCGATATCCTGGTCTACAGGCAGAATTGATAAATACCCCGTATCGGCAAGCCTGCCATGGCTGAATAGGCGCTGAAGGCTATTCAACGTAGGGATGTTACGGTCCGAATCTATCCAGATATTGTCTATGAAATTGGGTTCGGGCGCATGAATTAGCGACTTGTCGATAGTTTTGCTTACATGTCCGAGCAGGTATTCACTTTGATCGCCCAGAATGCTTGTAATTTTAGAATTTGCCATAATATTATTGTTTTAATGTATATGTAATAATTCATATCCATTGTATTTGCTTATCCTTTATTATAAAACAAAGTTGGTACATATAAGTTTTAAAACGAACAGATAATTTATATACTTCTAAAAGAATATTTAACATATACGCCTTATTTATAACGTGTCAAAATAACCGAAAAGTTAAAAAAAACTGTTATCTTTGCTTAGATAGTTCTAAGGAAATTAATCTTTTTGTATTTATTTAACCATATATAAAACATTATGTTACACGAATTTACGCTTTCCAGAGGAAGAGCAATGATTAACTTTACGCTCAAATATTGCGATACGAAACAAAAGCTGCTTAATAGTTACGGATTCAGACGTGTTGTCGAATCTTTCATTAAACAGGTTTTGAAAAAAGATGAAGGAGTCATTTATGACTATTACATCACCCATTTCGGTAGCGAAGACGAAACAGTGGATTCACTAATAGAAGTCTTTAAATTGCTGACAGTATTTGAAATAGATGAAGTTATTGCAGTTGATAATAAATATTCGAAATTCTTTGAAGATAAACATCTGTTTATAGAAGTTACCGAATTGCTTTTTGCTTACTGGAAAAGGCTTGAACGCTATACTATCGTAAGAAACTCGCGTCTAGGAGACGGATTACAAAATGTACGCTTCATTCAGGCTAACGACATGTTCAATGATCTTGTTTTATCTACAGGCCGCAGGATACAAACAACTGTCAATGGACACGAAACGCGCGTTTATCGTCAGTCTGTAGCCGGAGCTAATGCCGGACTTACATTGAACGATGTGAACTGGAATTGTCCGGTGGAATATAAAGGATTAACATCCATCCCATTTATCAGTACAGTTGTTTTTCAACCACCATATATTTCTTACACAAAGAGAAATACCCGTGACGGGATATTTCAGGAGCACCAACAGAATCCATTGGTGAACGTTGTGCTTAATGAAGATGATTGGTTTGTCTTTCCCGCTAAGGTAGGTAATATGCTTACCTTTGTTTATTTTCATAAGGATTTTATGGTTCATGGTATCGGACTGGCAAATCTGTTTGAATTGGCAACGGAAACCGAATATATCGGTAAAAAGCCCGATATGATATATGTATTCGGTTATCCTGACGGATACGAAGAAAAACGGACATTCTATTATAAAGATAAGAAGAATGATATCCTTATCGGCTATGCTAATTATTGCGATGATATCGATTATTTCGGCTACATGAAAAAAATGCTTCTTACATTACATAATGTAAAGCAGATAGACACAGGCCGTTTGCCTATTCACGGAGCGATGGTAAACATTGTACTTCGCAATGGTAAAGAATCCAACATTATCATTATGGGAGACAGTGGCGCCGGAAAATCGGAAAGTCTTGAAGCATTCCGTACCCTGAATGAGAATTACATTCGCCACATGCGTGTAATTTTCGATGATATGGGGTATCTGAAAAAAGAGAAAGACGGTACTATCAAAGCATACGGAACCGAAATCGGAGCATTTGTCCGTGTAGACGACCTTGATCCGGCTTATGCTTTCGAACAGTTGGATAAGGGTGTATATACCAATATGGACAAGATTAATGCCCGTGTTACAATACCAATCTCTACTTATGAGATTATATCCAAAGGCTATCCGATCGATTATTTCCTTTATGCGAATAACTATAATGAGGCAGATAAGAAAATCCTCATATATGATAATTTGGATCAGGCCATTCAGGTATTTGAAGATGGTGCCCGTAAAGCAAAAGGAACTACAACTGAAAAAGGATTGGTGAAATCATATTTTGCAAATCCGTTCGGACCTGTTCAGGAACGCAAAGAGACAGAGGTCTTGGTTCGCCAATATTTCAAAGATATGAAGGCAGCCGGAGTAAAGATAGGAGAGATGCATACATCGCTTGCTATCGATGGTAAGACAAAAGACGGTCCACGCGAAGCTGCTGAAGAGTTGTTCACTCTAATAAATGAATGATAGATCTCACTGTTACTATATAAAAAGGCTCCGGTACTATCCGGAGCCTTTTTTATTTGAGGGGGACAGATCCTGCCTTTTGTTGTTCCATATCTTCATCGCCGGTTTCTATTTTCAGCCATTTAATCAGTAAAGGTAAACCCATACCTTGTATAAGCAGCATCAATACAACAACTAATACGGTAAGAAATATAATGCTGTTGCGCTGGGGGAAAATAGTTCCATTATCCAATGTAACAGGCAGAGCAATAGCTGTAGCAACAGATACGATGCCACGCATACCCGACCAGCCGATAAGCAATGCATCCTTCCATGTTAGAGCTTTCACATGTTTTATCCTTTCAGCGCGGCGGGACGATATTTTAGTTCCATATCCGTCACTATTTACGATGGAAACCAATTTGTCCAGCTTAAACTTATGCCTGAATACAACAATTATACGGATGAGTAAAGCTATTACGAAAATAGCAAAGGCGCTAATTACGAGAGGAATGACTGATGATGGAGGTATTTCCCTAAGCACCTGTGGCAGTTCCAGGCCGATAAGTATAAATACAAGTCCGCTTAGCAGATAAATGATTATGCTCCACACAGAACGTGATTGTCCGCGTGTGACCTCCGACAATAGTTTGTTCTTATGTACACGTCCGGCAATGAGCACACCCATAAATACAACAGCAAGGACTCCGGAAACGTTCAGCTCTTCGGCAAACTGATATGCTACGAAAGGCAGCATCAGGTTCAGACTGACAATGGCTGTACTTTCCAGCTTCACTCTTGATACTGTATATCCAAACAAGAAAGCCATAATAGCACCAATGAGACATCCTCCCAGTATGGTGACAACAAATTCCAGTCCGGCTTCCCATGCCGAAAATATTCCACCTGTGGCTACACCGAGGGCAATACGGTAAGCAGTAAGAGCCGATGCATCGTTTATCAGGCTTTCACCTTCAAGAATTGTATTTGTCCGATGAGATAGGCTTAGGCTTTTGGTTATCCCCGAAGTGGCAATTGCATCCGGTGGGGATAATATCGCCCCTATAACGAATGCTACCGGCCACGATATGTCGGGAATCAGGAAACGGGCTACTATGGCAATTGCAATCATAGATATGAAAACCAATGTGACAGCCATCATGGAGATAGTTCCGAAGTTAGCTTTGAAATCCTTAAACGGCATATTTACGGCAGCATCGTAAAGCAGGGGCGGTAAAAATAACAGGAATACCACATCAGGATCGATAGGTACATAATGAAAGCCGGGTATGAACCCTACGGCAATGCCTGCGACCATTAACAGGACAGGATAGGGTATTTTTACTTTAGGAGCAAGAACTGATATGGCTATGGCTATAGCCAGCAGGAAAAGTATAACATGATAATATTCCATATATAGATGCTATGTATAATTCGGATTAAAGATAAATAAATTGCAGCTTATAAATCTAAAAGTTTTTCAACCTACAAAAGAAACAATAATAGAAGGGTTATAGTTTTTAGGATATAAAATTTAATTATAGCAATTATTGTATTAATAAATATTCATTATATATTAATATTATTTATTTATTATTTGATTTTATTAAAATAATAATTAGTTTTGTAAAAAAAACAAACAGATTATGTTACCATGTAATTGTCCGAGCTGTCAGGCTCAATTGAAAGTAAAAAGTTTACTGTGCGAAAATTGCGGCACAGAAGTACACGGATTATATGCACTCCCGGTATTGGCACGCTTGCCTGTAGAAGAGCAGGAGTTTATCCTCAAGTTTGTGAAGAATAGCGGTAGCCTAAAGAACATGGCTAAAGACCTAGGTTTAAGTTATCCTACGGTGAGAAATTTATTAGATGATATAATAGAAAAAATAAAAAGCTATGAAAAATAACAATTCTATTGCAGCATGGTTGTTCACCCCGTTCAGATTTATAGCAGGGACAAGAGCTCTTATCATTGGCCTGGCTGTCATGCTTCTTTTATCTGTATTGGGATATTTGAGCAATACCCATTTCGATGGGGCACTGGATATTCATTATGGATGCCTGAACACTGATACTTTGTATTTACCCCATATCATATACCAATTGGTAGGGTGGGGATTACTTACGCTTGTGTTTTATCTGACTGCCCGTATCGTAACCAAATCATCTATACGGCTGATAGATATTGCCGGAACAATGGCATTGTCGCAAGCGCCGTTGATATTTGCGGCATTGCTAGGATTTATACCTTCTTTCCATATTTGTATGGGCGATATCAATACAATAAACCTTGGTGAAATGATGGCTCTACTAAAAGAGAATGCAGTGATGATGACAGTCGCAGGATTGGTTACAATGCTGTTTGCCATCTGGTCCATTGTTCTTAAATATAACGCTTATTCGGTTTCGGCCAATATAAAGGGTGTAGTAGGAGGAATATCGTTTACAATCGCATTGATTGTAGCGGAAATCCTTTCTAAAATAGTATTGTATATTGTTCTATAAATAGATTAGTTATGAAGAAAGTGTATATTTTATTACTGTTATGTCTATTATCATTTTCTATATCGGCACAACTGCTGGTTACTGAAGAATCTGTAATTTTAAAAACCGGCACGGGAGAGATCTATGGCACACTAAAAGTTCCGGTGAATAATAAGCCAATCCCGGTAGCCCTCATTATAGCGGGTTCGGGACCAACAGACCGAAATGGAAATCAGCCTCAGATGAAGAATAATTCATTGAAAATGTTATCGGACGGATTATTTTATAGTAATATAGCAACACTTTGTTTCGATAAACGGGGTATTGCAGAAAGTAAGGCCGCCGGAAAGAATGAAGCAGATCTTCGTTTCGACGATTATGTAAATGATGTCCGCAGTTGGATCGATCTTCTGGCTAAGGATAAACGGTTTTCAGAGATTGTCATAGTCGGACATAGCGAAGGTTCACTCATAGGGATGATTGCTGCACAGGATAATAAGAAAGCTTTTAAATATATATCTATCGCAGGAGTAGGGGAACCTGCAGCAAATATATTGAAGGAACAATTAAGTAAACAAATGGCTACACAGCCGCAGCTGACAAGGGATGTGGTATTTTCATATATAGACAAATTAGAAAAAGGCGAAACTATTACAGATGTTCCCGCCTCGCTCAATATGTTGTTCCGCCCGAGTGTACAACCTTATGTGATTTCTTGGTTTAAGTATAATCCGCAGGAAGAAATTTCGAAATTGACCATTCCTGTTCTCATATTGCAAGGTACAACAGATATTCAGGTAACGGTAAAGCAAGCCGAGTTACTGGCTGGTGCAAACAAAAAAGCAAAAAAAGTTATCATTGATAAGATGGACCATATAATGAAAAACAGTGAAACTACAGACCAGCAAACGCAGGTAAAAGATTCGTATACAAATCCTGATAAGCCTGTTATGCCCGAAGTGATAAAAAATATAAGTAGTTTTATTAAAGAATAAGTATTTCTTAAAAAAAGTGAAATGGAAAGCCGCATTATTGCGGCTTTTTTGTTGAAAATTAGGGTATTGACAAGCGTTTGTGACTTTGTAAATAGTTTATTACAAATAGCCTATTCCTCAAATAATCTTATAAATTTGTATTCAGCTACACACAAGTATAAACCGGACACTAATTATAGAATGGAAATTACGCAGAAAAAAATCGAAGAATTGGCACCCAATGCCGATGCGGCCAAGAATGGCCGGGACCTGGTAAAGAAAAGCAAATTTGCAAATCTTAAAATCTCCTCCGAAAAAAATCTTATCTGGGGTGAATGCGCCGGAAGTGGTAAGAATCCTTACTATTGTTCAGCAGATTATATTGAGGAGAATAACCCTGTTTTCAGATGCAATTGTCCCAGCCGGCAATTTCCCTGCAAACATGCTATCGGATTGCTTTATGCTTATGAAGCCAATAGCGCAGCTTTTTCCGTATCGGATGTACCCGAAGATATTCTTTCGAAACGTGAGAAAATAGAGAAGAAACAAGAAAAAAAAGAGCAGGAGAAAGAGTCAATAAAAGAAAAGGCAGAGAAACCTAAGAAAGTAAATAAGGCAGCCTTTGTTAAGAAAATAGATGCTCAGATCGCAGGTATAGATATTGCAGGGAAAATACTGAAAGACATTGTACAGACAGGGCTTTCATCTGTTGACGCTAAAATTTCGAGAACTTTACAGGCGCAAGTAAAAGAACTGGGTAACTACTATATAGGCGGCATACAAACCGCTTTCAACAATCTGTTACTGGAATTGGGTAACGTGGAAAACGAAGAATATACACAGGTTATAGACCAGATTAATTTTATATCTGCCCTCCTGAAAAAAAGTACAGATTACCTGAATAAACGAAAGGAAGATCCGGAAGGGAACCCCGAGCTGGATTCGGCTATCGAAGAACAGATCGGGTATGTCTGGAAACTGATAGAACTTATGCAGTATGGACTGTATGAAGAAAACGGGGAACTCATTCAATTATCGTTTAACAGCTATGATAATCAGGCGCGTAAAGAATATGTAGATGAAGGGCTTTGGCTCAATCTCAAAACAGGCAGGATATATAAAACAAAAAATTACCGCCCTTATCGTGCTGCCAAATATATAAAGGAAGATAACAGTTCATTCGATGTGCTGCAACTCAAAGAAATGTATATCTATCCCGGTGACCAAAATCCACGTGTACGCTGGGAAGCTGAAGCCGTGAAGGAACGTAAATTAACAACCAAAGACTTAGCCACAATACTTGCTTTCGCATCAGCCAATTATGCTGATACTATAAAAGCCGTAAAGAATACAATCAAGAATCCATTGATGGACAAGCATCCGGTAGTATTGATTTCTCTTCACAAAGCATATTTGAACGGAGATAATCTTGTAGTTGAAGATAAGCAAGGGAACAAGCTGACATTGAAAGATATAGAAGAACAGAATGTTTCTTCGGCCACCAACCTGAAAGCAATTCTTCCATCCGTATCCGAAGGCTTTGCCCTTACGGTAATGATGAATAATGACGTGCAAACAGGTTTGTTATCTGCTCAGCCAATGTCGCTTATCACACCCGAAAAGATAATAAGGTTATTGTATTAATACTTTTAACCGTTAAATTTTAAATCTTTAAATTGAAACTTCAATGAGACTACAACCATTATACGACCTTCAACAAGAAATAAACCGCCTGTTCATAGCAGGAAGTAAATTTGCTAAAGGGGATCCTCGCCTTCAGAAACATATTCCCATACTTCAGAAACTGGGTGAAAAAGCTCCTGTATTCAGCAAACTGGCAAAAGATATAGAAGAACTGCTAAATACTGATGCGCAGCAATCATCCGAAAAGTTGATGACTATATCTACGTTGCTTTATTCTATACTTTACACTCAGGGAGAACTAGTGGAAGCTGATGTCGAAGAAGCGGCACAGACCCCAAATATCCCACTGGATGAAGTAAATACCGAATATTCATACTTGCAACTGAAACCAGTGATGCAGGCTTTGACCACCAGTAATTCGGGGCGGTTGGAAATCCTGAAAGACGCATTGGAACGGAATGTATTTAACGATTCACGCACCTATCAATATCTGGATATTGCTTTAGGAGATAAGTATGCTGAATTGTGCGACTATGTGGAAAAAACGATTATACCAAAGGTAGGAAAACCGATTGCTCCGTTTTTGATTGAGAACTTTAAATATGAGGATAAAACAGAAAATGCAAGACGATTACGTTTATTAAATAAGTTCGGTTATCCGCAGTTGCCGGAAATGGTGGATAAAATATTATCTGAATCCCTCCCTGCTCTTCAGGCAGAAGCTATTCATATATTGAGTGCTGATCTTAAGAATGAAGAATTGATTATAAAACTGGCCGATGACAAGAATAAACAGGTGCGGGAAGCCGCCTATATGGGATTAGTGGAGTTAGGTACACGTACCAGTCTCGAAAAGCTGAAAGATGTGTATATAAATAATAAGAACAAGACAAATCTTCCGGCAATAGTTACAGCACTGGCTTCTTCGAAGCTTCCATTTTTTTTTCAAGAAGTTTTTGATCAGGTTGTCAAAGCCTTCGAGGAGTTCGTTACATTAGATAAGGACGAAAAAGATAAAGTTTGGGTTGATAAATTGGAACGATTCAGCTATAACCTTACGGCATTGGGGAATAAAGGCAATAATGAAGTTATTGATTTCTACACAAAGGTGTTGAGAAACGAAGAGTACAACAATTTGATTTCTGCAAAGAAGAATTTATTGGAATATGTAGCTTCTGGTGTTACCAACAACATCCTTGAAGGACTAAAATCTTTTCCTAAAGCCCGGATTATTGAATTCTATGAAACTAATTTGAATGAAATCCCAAGGACTAACTGGAACAGATTTATGTGGGGGCATTATTTTTATGATGCAATGGAAGCCGGATATTCAAAAGAGAAAATGTTTGATGTGTTCAGCCCTCAGTTCCGGCAGGGTACTATTGACATTAATCATTTGTATACAGTATATACCGATGACGAGAATTATGGTTATAGCAATATGAGCAACCGTAATATCAAAGTAGATACAGCTAAAATAGACAAACGTTGGCTAGAAATTCTTTACAGCCTGTTTACTGTCGATAAATATAAATGGAGACATGAACATAGCTGGGCTTTATTCCTTATCAGTGCTTGCGAAGCTGAAAGTGAAAAGTTGGATAAGTTACTCGTGAAATTAGTTGGGTTCACTATGCCGGGAGAACAGGCTATTATTTTCAGAATGATAATGGAACGAAAGGTAAAAGACCGTTTTGAAATTATTTATTCAGCAATGGCTAAGTATGCACCCAAAACTTATTATTATGTACTTAATTCTCTTAAAAATATAGGGATATGGGATCAGTTTCCGAAAGAATATGCTGCCAGATACAGAGAATTATATAAGAAGAATCCATTGCAGATATATGAGGATATAGCAGACGAAATAGAGAATAAATAAGGTATTTCAAGATTTCAGGTTTCAAAATCTCAAGATTTTCATTATTTTGAAATCTTGAAACCTGAAATCTTGAAATTATTAAACATATAAAACAAAAGAATAATGTCAGAAAAAAAACAAGATGTACTACGGCTACCCGCCGAATTACTATATGCGCACGAACTGGAAGCGTTGAAAGAAGAAGATAAAAAAGAGGAAAAGCCCATTGGTTGGCAACTTTCACCAAAAGCAGTATTGAAATTCGTAGTAGGAGGCAAAGCCAACGGTGTAGACATCACACCCAAATATATAGGCCACAACCGCCTTGTAGAAATAGCAATTGCAACACTTCTTACCGACCGTTCTTTACTGCTTATCGGAGAGCCGGGAACAGCAAAATCATGGTTGTCGGAGAATCTTACGGCTGCTATTTGTGGCGATTCGGCTAAGGTGATACAGGGTACAGCCGGAACAAGCGAAGAAGCTATCCGCTATTCATGGAATTATGCTATGTTACTGGCTAACGGCCCGTCTAATGAAGCATTGATAAAAAGCCCGATATACCGTGCGATGGAAACGGGTAGTGTTGCCCGATTCGAGGAAATATCACGTTGTGCGTCTGAAGTTCAGGATGCACTGATATCTATAATGTCGGAGAAAACAATAGCTATCCCCGAACTGGGAAAAGAACTTCCTGCACAGCGTGGTTTCTCCATTATCGCCACAGCGAATACACGAGACAGGGGTGTGAATGATATGTCTTCGGCATTGAAACGCCGTTTTAATATCATCGTATTGCCTGCCCCAGCGAATCTGGAAACGGAAGTATCAATCGTAACCAAACGTGTAGCCGAAATATCCGGTAACTACCGTCTGAAAGCTAACTTGCCTACCAATGAAGCCATAGAAAAGATAGTTACTATCTTCCGCGAACTTCGTCAGGGTCTGACATTGGATGAAAAACAAAAACTAAAATCGCCGAGTGGTGTAATTTCTACTGCGGAAGCAATTTCTCTGATCACGAACAGTATGGCTCTTGCTGCCAGTTTTGGCAACGGTACTATTACTGATGAAGATCTTGCCGCCGGATTACAGGGTGCTGTTGTAAAAGATGAAGACAAAGACAAGCTGGTGTGGAAGGAATACCTCGAAAACGTAATGAAAAAACGAGGGGCATCGTGGCGCGGATTGTATAATACATGTAGTGATATGAACGGGTAATAGCTTTTTCATATTGAAAAACACAGGAAATGGCCAATCAAAGTATATCTCAACGCCGCAGTATCCGCCTTTATGAATATGATTATTCACAAGAGGGATTGTATTTTGTGACCATTTGTACGCAAGATAAGGTATGTTTATTTGGGGAAATTGTAGAAGAGGAGATGGTTTTGAATGATGTAGGCAAAATGATTGATGAACAGTGGCATAATTTAAAACAATATTATGCAAATATCGATTTGCATGAATATATTGTTATGCCCAATCACATACATGGTATAATACAAATTGTTGATGATGTTGTAGGGGTGCCCCTTGTGGGTACCCGCAATATGGGAAACGGGCAACCACAAGGGATTGCCCCTACAAAACAAAACAGCAAATCGTTAGGAGATATTATAGGTTCGTTTAAATCAATAACCACCAATTCGTATATCAATGGAGTAAAACAAAATGATTGGCCGGCATTCAACGGAAAATTATGGCAACGCAACTACTACGAACACATTATCCGTAACGATGACTCATACCAAAAAATAACGGAATACATCTGTGAAAATCCTAAACATTGGCAAACAGACGATTATTACAATTAGAATAAAAAATGACCAACCAATATAATATTTTCGGTGTACGGCATCTGTCGCCGGGAGCATCCTATCATCTGATACAATACCTGGAGGAAAAGAAACCCAAATGTATCCTGATAGAAGGACCTTCCGATGCTACGGATATGCTGTATAATATTGCAAACAAGGCAGTAAAACCG
This sequence comes from Dysgonomonas gadei ATCC BAA-286, assembly GCF_000213555.1. Classification (GTDB taxonomy): domain Bacteria; phylum Bacteroidota; class Bacteroidia; order Bacteroidales; family Dysgonomonadaceae; genus Dysgonomonas; species Dysgonomonas gadei. The sequence goes on along the minus strand of NZ_GL891979.1, from coordinate 910,156 downwards.
CCAATTGCAGTATTAGCATATACCACCGAACTGCCTATCGAGACCGTGTTATATCCTTTTGCATCCTATTCTCCCGAATATCAGGCGATATGCTGGGGTGTGAAAAAGAAACTGGATGTGCGGTTTATCGACCTTCCTTCCGATATAATGCTGAAACTACGACAGGAAAGAAACAGGGAGGCTAACGAAGCAGCAGACGAATTCTATATGTTCCATAATGGGCTTTACGACAAAGTAGCAAGGCACTATGAAGAAGACGATTACGAAAGTTACTGGGAACGGAATTTCGAACATAATCTCAATGCCGGTACATTCAGAGATGGTCTGAGTTACCAATCGGGACAGATACGGGATATGGTAGCGGACAAGGAATACGAAAGTGTACCTTATGATTACTCGTATAATCTTATCCGTGAGGCTTATATGCGGAGGGAGATACAACGGGCTATCGCAGAAGGTTTTAAGCCGGAAGAAATAGTCATTATTGTTGGTGCATACCATGTATCGGGTATTCAATGCGATTTGTCTCCGATGTCGGATGCAGAACTTAAGGATATTCCCCGTGCTACTTCGCAGATTACGTTGATGCCGTATTCATATCTTCGCCTGAGTAGCCGTACGGGATATGGCGCCGGAAACCGTGCACCGTACTACTTTGAATTGATGTGGAAAGCCATACAGCAGGACAGAATGAGTGATTTATCGGCTGTCTATCTCTCAAAAATAGCTAAGGTATTGCGTGAAAAAGGAGATAATGCTTCTTCAGCAAGTGTGATTGAGGCTGTACGGTTGGCAAATGCTTTGACTTCTATGCGCGGTGGTTCGCTCCCTGTATTAAAGGATCTGCACGATGCTGTTATTACCTGCTTTGGTGGAGGCGATTTGCCTTCTGTTGCCGAAGCTATCAACAAGGTGGATATAGGAACGTCCATTGGTAGTTTGCCCGAAGGCGTGAGTCAAACTCCCGTGCAGGAAGATATGAATCAGGAACTGAAACGCCTGAAACTAACTAACTATAAATCAGCAGTAGTACAGGAACTTACGCTCGACCTGCGCGAAAACCTGAAAGTAAAGACCAAAGAGGCTGCCTTTATCGACCTGAACCGCTCTACCTTTTTGCACCGGTTAAGGGTATTAGGTATACATTTTGCCGAACAGGTACGTGTATCTCAGGATAGCGCCACATGGGCCGAAAAATGGATTTTGCGTTGGACACCCGAAGTAGAGATTGAAATAGTAGAGGCCAATCTGAAAGGTGAAACGCTAGAAATAGCAGCAGCCTATCAGTTGAAAGAGCAATTGAACGAATGCGCCGATGTTTCGCTTGCTGCCAAAATTATCCGGCAGGCTTGCGAATGCCATCTGACAAATATATTTGATAATGCGTTAAGTACCTTACAGCGCTTACTTGTCGATTCCAATGATTTCAAGGAAACAGCATATGCTGCGCATGAATTATCTATATTGATACAATACGGTGATTTACGGCAGTTCAATCTGGAGCCCTTAATCCCTATCCTGCAACAATTGTTCCTGCGTTCATCTCTGCTATTGTTAGATGCTTCGTCTTGTGACGATAAGGCCGCCGGTAGTACCGCACAAGCCATCAATGTGATGGAGCTGATATCGCAACAGCAATATGAAACGGTCGATGTGGAAACATGGCAGAAAGAATTGCTGAAACTGGCCTGGCGCGACGACTTGAATACAAAACTGTCGGGTACGGCATTTTCTATTCTGCTGGAACACAATCTAGCCAGTGAAGACGATTGCGCGAAGGAAGTTTCAAGACGATTATCGCCCGGTGTTCCTGCCGATTTGGGTGCGGGATGGTTTGAAGGCCTGTCGGGGAGGAACCGCTATGCGTTATTATCCCGTGTCTCGCTTTGGAAAGAGTTGGACAAGTATGTAGAGCAATTAGACGATGACGAGTTTTTCCGCTCGGTTGTTTTCCTGCGGCGTGCATTCGGGGAATTCGAGCCAAATCAGAAAAACAGTATTGCCGAGTTGCTGGGCGACATCTGGGGTACAGGTGCGGAAGCAACGGCTGAGATATTGCAATCTGAATTGACCGAGACAGAAACAGAGAAATTGGATGAGTTGAATGATTTTGACTTTGATTTTTAAGTACATATAAAAATGAAAATTGTAAAAATCATATTCGGCGTATTTTTCACATTAGTTGCTCTGACTTTGCTTATTGATATATTCCGACAGGACGAAATAATCCATGCTTTCGAGAAACTGGGAGCATTCTTGATTGCAGGCGGGCTGGCTTTTTGGTTTATTCGTAGTACTGTGAAAAAGAAGAAAGGTAACCTGTAATCTTATCGTTTTTAATAAATTAATTGGCCTGTAATGAATACAAATGATATAATAAAATTACTGAATGATTTTGAGCCTGTAGGAGATGATGCCACAGATACAACAAAATTGTACGAAATAACTGATGAACTGAAAAAGAATATAGATGCATCTTTAGCTATCGAGGCTTTACTATCCATCTTTGAAAGATATCCTATGCACGATTTGGGTAGTCCGGGTCCGATAGTTCATACATTGGAAAGTTTTGCAGGAGAGTATGAACCATTTTTGTTTACTTCATTAGATAGAAAGCCGACTTATATGACCTTGTGGATGTTCAACAGGATTATCAATGCAGAAAAGGACAAAAACCGCAGGCTGGAATATATTAATCGGATGAAAGGATATGCCGAGCATCGCAAAGCCGATGATTTTGCAAAAGAAGAAGCATTGGAGTATTATAAATATCAGACAGAAGAATAATATAGTAAAACGATGAATGATAACAAAAATACAACCCGCTGGCGCCTCATACTCGGCTCTGATACCCGTGCTTTGGCGAATGTAGGGCTGAACGAACAACAGTCGGTTATGGACGCTGCCCTTGCTGCCATCTATGATGGGAATACGTCGCAAAGTGGGGCAGCAGGTAAGAAAGGCGGGCTCGGACCCTCGGCTCCTAATCTGGCAAAGTGGCTTACCGATGTGCGTACATTCTTTCCACAGGATGTAGTGAGTGTAATACAGTCGGATGCCATCGAGCGAAAAGGGCTTACTAAACTATTATTTGAACCTGAAACGCTTAAAAATGTAAAGCCAGATATCTCGATGGTGAGTACATTGATGGCTCTGAAAGGGCAGATACCCGAAAAATCGAAAGATACCGCACGCCAACTGGTAAAAGAAGTGGTAGACGAAATTATGAAACGCATGGAACAGAACCTGCGCCGGGCAGTCACAGGCGCATTGAATAAAAAAGCGCATTCACCTATCAGTAATTTTGCTTCCACAGATTGGAAACGGACAATAAACCGTAATCTCAAGAATTACGATACGAAGACAAAACGCCTTATCCCCGAAAAGTTCTACTTCTTCGAACGCAGCCAGAAGCAAAAGAACTGGACGGTAATACTCGATATAGACCAGAGTGGCTCGATGGCCGATTCTATTATTTATTCATCTGTGATGGGCTCTATCTTTGCCAGTATGCCTGCATTAGATACACATGTGGTGGCGTTTGATACACAAGTTACAGACCTGACGGAGCTTTGCCGAAACGACCCCGTGGATATGCTTTTCGGCGTACAATTGGGAGGTGGTACAGATATCAACAAATCCGTGGCCTATTGTCAGGACCTGATAACCAACCCACGCAAGACGATGTTTATCCTCATTTCCGACCTCTATGAAGGCGGTGTGCGTGCGGGATTGCTACGAAGATTGTCACAAATGCACGAAGATGGAGTAAAAGTTATAACTTTGCTGGCGTTATCCGATAGTGGGCGTCCCGATTATGATGCAAATCTGGGTAAGGAAATCAGTAAACTGGGAATCGCCTGTTTTGCCTGCTCACCGGATAAGTTGCCTGAATTAGTTGAAGCAGCTTTGAAAGGTATGGATTTGACAAAGTTTGGGCAAAAGGATAAGGTTTGATTATAGATTGGTATTATGAGATACTTTGTAACTTCTGTTTTATTAATACTAATAATTATATTTACTAATTCATGTGTAACAGATACCCGTCATGCTATTACATCATGTGGCGATGGTCCTTATCTCTTTATGAAAGGGGACTCGGCAATGGTCATAACACAAAAGCGAGATGGTATATTTGATTCGTTGTATTTTTCGAATTCCGAATTGCAGAATTTAACTTTCAGATATGAATTTGATGGTATTCCATATCCCGCGCTGTCTTTTAATATTGATTCTCAATCTGTAAATATCCACACAAAAGGAATATTTCCTATGCCAGATAAAGTATTGGCGGTATCGGATATTGAAGGAAATTACGAGAAATATTATGATTTACTACTAGCAAATAATGTAATAGACTCATTATATAAATGGACATTCGGAAAAGGGCATTTGGTTATCATTGGCGACCTGGTAGACAGAGGTAATTATGTTACACAATGCTTATGGCTGACTTACTATTTAGAGAAGGAAGCAAAAAGAAATGGTGGTGAAGTACATTATCTATTAGGAAACCACGAACAGCTTCTATTATCGGGATATGATAATTATTGTGCTCAGAAATATAAGGATATTTTTAAAAGTCTACATACAAATGTTTCGCATATGTATTCTAAGCAGACTAAACTAGGTGAATGGATAAGGAGTAAAAGCTCAATTATAAAAATAGGAGATTATATTTTTGTTCATGCCGGTATAAGCCCATCTGTCTTAAAATATAACCTGACTATGGAAAAAATTAATTTTGAGGTTTCGAGAGCTATAGATACAAATGATTTTAAGACAGATGAATCATTGGAATTACTTACACAAGAGGGAATTCTCTGGTATCGAGGTCTCATTGAAGATGATGACAATAAACAGTATAAAAAAGCGACAGAAGCTCAGGTAAACGATATTTTAATGTATTTTGAAGGTAAGTCAATTGTGATCGGGCATACACCAATAGACAGCATATCGAAAGATTATGGCGGAAAAGTTATTCGTATAGATGTAGATCATTATGAAAACAGCTCAGCCTTATATATCGAAAATGGTATTCAATATATAGTTGATAACAAAGGGCAAAAAAGAAATTTTTAATTTAAGGAAAACGATAAATCCCATGAACGAAAATTATAATAACTATAAGCAGCATACCAATGTCGGTTTCCGTATAATATCCATCTTCACCATATTACTGAGTGGATATATGATGTGTACATACTTTTATTCATTTGGAAATGCCACTTTTTTCGAAACGGTATCGAAACTACCTACAGGAGAAGTACCGCTTGCGGAATCCTATTATATAGAAACGGTAAAATATCCGGTCAGGGATTTTATTTATGGAACTTTGTTTTTTATCACCCTGATCTGGGCAATAGCATCGACAGCGAAACGAAACGTCAGGTCATTGTCTATATGTCTTGTTACTGCGATAATGTTATGTGTCGCCGTATTCCTTATAAATGAAATATTGATTTATAGCTGAATCAGATAGATTTAGAATATCTGTTCTCTTTTGTATCTATCAGTTTGTCGAAAGATGCAGCTACATTGCGGACAAAAGGAGCAGCATCGGGAAGGATGCTTATATAATCCTCATTATATTCTATAATCCCATCGGCAGCAAATGCCTGTAATGCTGTTTCGTTATAATTAACAGCAGATTTTATCTTCGCCACAGGAATATCCAATGTATTGGACAGCTCCGGCCAATTTACCGTATAATTACACATTAGTTGAGAAATAACCTCGCGTGTAATCTGTTCCTCTTCATTCAATATATAGCCTTTTGCAATAGGAAAAACGCCTTCGTTTATTTGCCTGATATAAGTATTCAGGTCTTTAGTATTCTGGCTGTAGGCTGTTGCCAACTGGCTGATACCTGTTATGCCGAATGCGTAAACCTGCCCTGTAGTCCTGCGGGTACAATATCCTTGAAAATTACGGTGCAGTGCTTTCGATTGTTGAGCAGCGAATAATTCATCGTCAGGAAGTACGAAGTGGTCGAGTCCGATAACTTTATAGCCTGCATCGGTTAATAGTTTTTTTGCTGTTGTATATAGCTGGCTCTTTATTTCCACCGATGGTAAGCCAACTTTCTCCAGGTTCTTCTGCAATTCGTTTACCCAGGGTACATGGGCGTAAGAGAAAGTAACTATCCTGTCGGGACGCAGTGAGATGGCTCTGTTAATTGTTTTGGTAAATGATTCTGGCGTTTGCAACGGCAGCCCATATATAAAATCCATATTCAACGACACATTCCTGTTGCGTAATATGCGGACTACATCTTCCATAGCCATTCTCGGGGCTTTGCGGTTCGATGCTTTCAATACCTCTTCGTCAAAGTCCTGTACTCCGAGGCTGATACGGTTGAATCCGGCATCTACAAGCTCATTCCAATACCCTTCATCGGCATAGCCGGGATGGCACTCAATGGCTATTTCGGGATTTTCTATACAATCGAATTCGGATAATATCAGTTCATTCAGCTCTTTAAGTACCGATACGGGTTGCGATGTCGGCGTACCTCCGCCGTAGTGTATCTGCGATATCTTTCGATTACGGTCGAGTAGGGGAAGCACCATTCTGATCTCCTTCTTCAATGCATCTATATACTTCAGTACAATGTCGTTATCTCTTAGCAACTGTGAATTGCATCCGCAATAGAAGCACATATGATAACAAAAAGGAATATGGATATACACAGAAATATGCCGTGGATTTTCCTTATTCGATTCTATAACGATCTGACGGAATTTTCCGGCTGTAAACGATTCGTTGAAAAAGTTTGCAGGTGGATAGCTCGTATATCTTGGTACAGGTATGCTGTATTTATTCAGTAATTCTTGTTTCATCTTTTTCTTTCGGTGCTTTTAATTTGAATGCAAAGAGTATGAATGTAAATGAAATGGCCGCAATACACATTTCCACAGCAAACAGACCTTTGTATGTAATCATGGCGGCTATCTTACCCGAACTGACGCCCATTATGATGCCGCTAAGGTGCGTGATAACCGTTTGTATAGTAAAATCGGTGCCTTCGTATCCCTTGCGCACACAGTCCATAGCAGTGGTATATACCACAATGACAGACAGGCCGTAGCTTCCCCACAACAGCGAGATACCTAAATGTAATGTCGCTATATTGACAGGTAGTACAGTTACCAGCAGACAAAAATATATAGTGGTAATTAACGTGAATACAGCAAATATAAGACGTGCGGCGTGCCGCCCTATTTTACGCACGATGAAACCGCCTCCGAAGGAAGCAAGGCATCCGATGGAAGTACCTACAATACCCGACATAACGCCTATTTCTTTCATATCATACCCATAGTCCACAAGCATAGGCTTCAACATGGCCAAAATACCGATCAACCCGGCATAATAGAAAAACAGGAAAACGATTTGTTTCCATATACCCCGTTGTCTGAAAAATCCCAGTATATCATTTGCCGTAGCTTTTTCGGCTTGCTTTTCTTTTATGATTTCATGTCCCCTGTTACCCTTGAAGAAAAAGAGGGGGATAATCGCTATGATGACGAATAAGGCAAGAAAGGGCAAGAGGTTACCCCATCCGAATTTATGGTAAAGCAGCAGCAAAAAACCTCCACCGACCATTGCCCCGGCAAAGCTGCCCATCGATTGCATGCTGTTAGCAAGGCTCTTATCTTTTTTACTGAATGACAGTACGGCCAATGAATCGGTTGCTATGTCCTGTGTGGCAGATGCAATGAATGAGAATATGACAAGGCCTATTATCAGGTAGGGAGTGGTTTGGAAATCGAGGAACGAAACGGCAAGGATAATACTTGCATAGATAAGTTCGGATGAGAATATCCAGCGCTTAAAGTCGTTCAGCTTATAGGTTGAGCGGTCTACCATCGGCGACCACAGGAATTTGAGTATCCAGGGCAGTTTGAGCAACTGAAGCATACCTATTGTTTCCAGGGAGAAATTCTGTTGCCGCATAATAACAGGAAGCACCGTGGAAAAAAAGCTCATCGGGATCGACTGTGCAATATACAGGCAAAAAAATGTAAACAGGTGTCCTCCTTTTTGATAGTTTAGCTTCATCCCGATAGTTTAAAATTTCAGGTTCATATTTACTCCGCAGGTAAACGGCCTGCCTCTTTGCACATAATGTTGACTCGATGTGGAGAAGTAATAAGAATTATATTTCTCCCCCCCAATATTTTTCGACCACAAATCTATGGAAAAATCTTTCTTCACGAAAGAAACTTTGCCATTGAATAGGCCATAATAATCCTGTGATATATCATTCTTGTCGGTCCAGTATAATTTGCCTGCTCCAATATACTGAGCGTTCAATATGATATTATCCAGCCATTTCCGGTTCATGTCTAATGTATAGTTCGCTGATATGGAAACTGTATTTTGCGGTACCATCGGCAGGTAATTATCATCGTATGCAGTTGTTACCCCGGTAGTGGCATTATAGTCCTTATAGTCTTTATACTTTGCGTTTGTATAGCCATACACCAGTTGAAAGCTAAGATTTTTCACAGGGTTCACTTGTGCTGACAGCTCAACTCCTTTGCTGGCCGATTTGCCTGCATTCTTGATTATAAAGCCTTTTCCACTGGTCTTTGTCTGTGATATCTGCTGGTTTTCCCAGTTGATATAAAACAAACTCAAGTCGAGGAATAAAAGATTGTTGAAAAATCCGGAGCGTGAACCAATCTCGTAACTCCAGCTATATTCGGGGTTGAATATCAGGTCTTCTTCCTTTTCGGCTGTGTTGTTAAAGCCACCTGTCTTATACCCTTTTGTTACTGAAAAGTAAGCTAATCCGTCTTGCTTAAAAGAGTATTGAATCGCCGCTTTAGGAGTTAATTGCGAAAAAGAAGTCTTGTCGGTAATGGATTCGCCAGCCTTTGTCAACGGGGTACCTATCATAGTGGATTTAGTTTTCTCCCGATCGTAACGAACACCCAACACAAGGGATAGACCAGGTGTTATAATATCATTAATCGTAGACTGATGGTAGGCTGCAAATCCGTCAGTCGGATTCTTTGCGCTTTGGATTGTATGTGCTCCTGTTAAAAGATTATTAACATCGTTTGTCTGGAAATAACTCTGGTGAAAACCAAACAGGCCGAACTGCCATACATAACGGCTGTCGTCTTTCAGTGACCCGATATTAAATTCCTGTGAGTACATCTGTTGACGCTGATAAAAATCTACATAATAGGAATCCTTAGGCGTAAAGTCCTGATCCAGTCCCTGCTTGCCATCATAAAACTGAAAAGACGATTGAGAACTAAGTTTAAACAGGTCGGTTATATATTCTATGTTCAATCCGTTTGTAGACATATTCCGGAGGTAATAGCTGCGGGCATTGTAATTCACCTCGTCTATTTCTCCGGTGTCTTTATGTAGTACCCTGTAAGGATAGCCATCCTGATCGGAATATTCATACGCCATTATCAGATGCATCAGCAATTGGGGCTGCACACGCCAGCTGATGCGCGCACGGGTGGAAACGGCATCTATAGGATCGGCTTTCTTTCCGGTTGTCGTATTCTTGAAATATCCTCCCGAATGCAGGTAATTTCCCGATATGGCATAACCGACCTTGTTATCCACATTGCCATAATGAGAGAGTCCTGTTTGGTAATTATTATAATTTCCTGCTGTCAGATTCAGGTTTGTACCTTTGTATTTAAATGGCGATTTGGTGAATACATTGATTATGCCCCCCATGGTATTGCGTCCGTAGATAGTACCTTGTGGGCCCCTCAATACTTCAATACGGTCGATATCGTTGATGTTGATATCGAATGTGGAACGGTCGAAATACGGTACGCCATCCACATAAAGCCCTACAGACGGAGCATTGCGGTGTGAGCCTATTCCCCTGATATATGCAGGCGATGTCATTTTGGAACCATAGTCGGGAATAAACAGGTTTGGAACAAGGGAAGTGATTTCCTTTATGTTTATAATATTAAAATCCTTTACCTCCTTGCCAGTCAGTAATGAAGCGGATACAGGCTGTATATAGAGATTGTTATTCTGCTTAAATGATTCTATAACAATTTCTTTTGCTGTGAATTTCATTTTCACAGAATCGTTCTCTCCCTGTATATCTTCTGCCTTTACTTGTGTGTAAGTAGCTGTAAATAAAAATATTATCAAGATAATATTTTTGATGTCCGGTTTCTTTTTCAAGATGCTTCGATGTATTTTAGTTGATATGCAAATTTAAGTAAAAGCCTTAATAAAAGTCAATCACTAGATGTAGTGATATTTTTTAATTTAATTATAGATTAAAGATAGTATGCGAGTCTGTTTTTAAGTGTAATAATTATTACTATAGGGAATTTTCATTCTTAATTATTAATTGGTTTTTCTGTTACTTTTTAACTATATATTGCAAACTAATGTTAATTAAAAAGGCGGTTAGAAAGAATTACTGTTAACTGCTAACTGATGGCTGTTAACTGACTATCTTTGTTATTTGTGCTAATATTAAAAGGAAATATATGAGTGAAGCAATGTATAATTGTATTGTGATAGGAGGGGGAATAAGCGGAATATCTTTTGCTCATTACATGCATAGGGCAGGAAAAAAGGTATTGATTATAGAAAAAGATGATAATACGGGAGGGCAGGTGCAAAGTCTGTTTTCGGAGAAATACCCTGATTATTGGAGAGAGTTTGGTGCGCATACTTGTTACAATTCTTACACTCGTTTGTTGTCAATTTTGAGAGATATCGAATCTACAGATTTGATCAGGCCATTGGGTAGAGGGAATTATGTAACATATTCCCGGGGGCAGATAAGAAAGATATTTGCTGAAATGTATCTTCCGTCCCTTATCCTGAACGGGCCAAAAATGTTCTTTATATCGAAGAAGAATAAAACCGTAAAGGAATATTTCAGTAGGGTTGTGGGGGTGTCTAACTATAATAGATTGTTCTCAAGGCTTTTCAGAGCCGTCATTTCTCAAAGTGCGGATGATTATCCAACCGAATTGTTTCTAAAGCACAGGAAAGAGAGGTATAAAGAATTCCCACGGAAATATACTTTTAATAAAGGTTTGTCGTCGTTCCTGAATTCCATAATAGAAAAAGATAAGCTAGAAATTGAAAAATCATGTGAGGTGTTGGATATTCAGCGTAATAGTGACGGGTATAGGATAATTACTATGGAAGGAAAAGTATTTAATACTCCTCGTATAGCAATAGCCACAGATCCCCAGACTGCATCGCGGCTGATTGAGGATATAGAGACGCCCTTGTCGGTACTACTCGCGTCGATACCCTTGTTTCAGACCGAATCGTTGAATGTTATAGTGCCGAAGGACAGGCTGGCAATACATGATGTAGCGGGAATAATACCTGTTTCGGACGACTTTCATTCCGCGGTATCCCGCGACCTGGTCGAAGATGAAAAGCTGAGAAGTTTTACATTTCACTTCGAAAAGGGGGAGAAAGGCGAAGATGAAAAGTTTGATATTATATGCAGGGTGCTGAATATTTCCCGCAAAGATATACTGGAATGGAAAATGATAAGACATATATTGCCTTCGTTGCGTATGCCGCATCTGAATATGGCGGAACAAGTAGGCAGAGCAAAGCAATCAGATACTATTTATCTGCTTGGTAACTATTTCTACGGACTCTCTTTAGAAGACTGTGTTCATCGGTCGCTAGACGAATCTGAGAGATTTTGCGCAATGCATTGATTCACGATGAATATATCTCTGCTATCTTTAGATCAATGATAATAGTTTGATAATTGAAAAATACTTTATCTATATAGTAAGAGCCGACAGTCTTTAGCTGTTAGCTTATAGTTCTTTGACAGATTGATTAGCAGATTTGAGAATTAGCATATTAGCAAATGAATGAAAAGGTGTTACATTTGTTACCTTTTAACAGTTACAAGTTACTTCGCCCTGCGGGCAGTTACAAGTTACGGGTAGACAAGAAACAAGTTGTTAACTGTTTACTGTAAATAGTGTTCTTTGTGTAAGTCTTTGTGTCCCTTGTGGTAAAGAGTTTTAACCACTAAGTACACGAAGGAAATCACAAAGGGCACAAAGGATAAAAAACTGTTACCTTTGTTACCTTTTAACTATACATTATAGTTAACGGATGCAAAAATGACAAGAGGAAAAAGATGAAAAAGCTGTCAGATGTGTCAGGTTTTAATTAAACATAGTTAATAAACGTATATGTGGTCGTAGGTTATAGTGTTGCCCTTTTTTAACAAACTGTAAGATCACCGAATAAAAAAGACCGTCTGAATATTTCAAACGGTCTTTTTTCTGAGCCTCTTGTCGGATTCGAACCAACGACCCCGAGATTACAAATCACGTGCTCTGGCCAACTGAGCTAAAGAGGCAAGTGGGTAAGCTGACTATATCGCGTCGCTACAACCGACGGCCCTTGCTGCGATCAAACCCTGGGGGATTAATCGGGAGCTGACCGTATAGGACTTACCCGCGACAAAAGTAGATAAATTTTTCATATTCACAAAATGTGAATTCGATTTTTTCCTTTGATTTCCTTTTACTACATTTGTATTGGAAGTCTTTTCCAGAAAAAGAAGTTAGATATCAGTGACTTATAAATTGACGTTTTATACGAAAAAATATTAAGAAAAAAACAAAATAACATGACAGTAACAGATCGTTTCATCAAATATGCAAAATTTGATACAGAATCGGATACAGAAACAGGTATAACCCCAAGTACTCCGGGGCAAATGGTTTTGGCTCGCGAAATAGAAAAAGAACTCCGTGAAATGGGTTTGGAAGATATTACACTGGATGATAATGCCTATCTGATGGCTACTCTTCCGGCCAATACGGACAAAAAGGTTCCTTCTATCGGTTTTATAGCCCATCTGGATACCAGCCCTGATCTGACAGGAAAAGATGTAAATCCCCGTATTGTAAAAAACTATGATGGAACTGATATAGTACTGAATAAGGAAACCAATGTAGTACTTTCTCCTGCCGATTTTCCTGAAATGCTCGATTATAAAGGGCAGGATTTGATAGTAACAGATGGTAATACATTGCTGGGGGCAGATGATAAAGCGGGTATAGCTGAAATTATTACAGCAATCAAATATCTTCAGGATCATCCTGAAATAAAGCATGGAAAAATCCGTATCGGATTCAATCCGGATGAAGAGATCGGACTGGGTGCACATAAGTTTGATGTGGAAAAATTCGGTTGCGAATGGGCTTATACAATGGATGGCGGCCCTATTGGGGAACTGGAGTATGAAAACTTTAATGCTGCCGGTGTAAAGATTAATATACAGGGTAGAAGTGTACATCCCGGATATGCAAAAGATAAGATGACAAATGCTCTTGTGGTTGCCAATAAACTAATATCCTTGCTTCCTGCCAGCGAAAGGCCGGAACACACTACCAAATATGAAGGATTCTTCCACCTTACTAATGTGTCGGGGACAGTAGACTCAGCTACAGTAGGCTATATTATTCGCGACCATGACCGGAATTTGTTTGAAGGACGTAAGCGTTTGATGCTCGAAACTGTGGACTTCATCAATAAACTGTATCCTAATAGTACTACAGTAGAGATAAAAGACCAGTATTATAATATGCGCGAAAAGGTAGAACCTGTAAAACATATTGTGGATATGGCTTTTGAAGCTATGGAAGCAGTAGGAGTGACCCCTATTGTGAAACCTATACGCGGAGGTACAGACGGCGCGCAGCTATCATTTAAAGGATTGCCTTGTCCGAATATTTTTGCCGGAGGGCATAATTTCCATGGACGCTACGAATTTGTTCCTGTGCAATCGATGGAAAAAGCTGTGGAGGTAATCGTAAAACTGGCAGAGATAATCGCAAGTAAATAGAATAATGTTAATACTTAAAATATATAAGCAAATATGAAGAAAACACCTTTTACGGATATCCACATTGAACTCGGGGCGAAAATGCATGAATTTGCAGGTTATAATATGCCTATTGAATATTCCGGTATAATAGATGAGCATATGACTGTATGCACAGGAGTAGGAGTATTTGATGTTTCGCATATGGGCGAAATATGGGTTAAAGGTCCACGCGCCGAAGCTTTCCTGCGACGGATGATGAGTAATGATGTGGCTTCCCTCGAAATAGGCAAAGCGCAATATTCTGCCATAATAAACGATCAGGGAGGGATTGTGGACGATATTATCGTTTATCATTACGAACCGGAAAAGTACATGCTGGTTGTGAATGCATCCAATATAGAGAAAGATTGGAAATGGTTTACGGAGCATAACGATGAATTTGCTGACTTGGAAAATGCTTCGGATAAAATTGCGCAATTGGCCATACAAGGACCTAAAGCCTTAGCTACATTGCAGAAACTGACTAAAATAGATTTGACCAAAATTCCTTATTACTCATTTGCTATAGGCAGTTTAACCGGATCCGGGCTGGATAATGTGATTATATCCAATACCGGATATACCGGTGCGGGAGGCTTTGAGATATACTTTTACCCGCAATATGGTGTAGATATATGGAATGCTTTGTTTGAGGCAGGAAAAGAATTCGGAATTAAGCCGATCGGACTCGGCGCACGTGACACATTACGTCTCGAAATGGGATTTTGCCTCTATGGAAACGATCTAGATGATACAACTACTTCTATTGAGGCAGGACTGGGCTGGATAACTAAATTTACCGAAGGCCGTAACTTTACTGCACGTGCCATATTGGAGGGTCAAAAGGCAAATGGTGTAAGCCGTAAGTTGTGCGGATTTCATATGTTGGAAAAGGGGATACCGCGTCATGGCTACGATATCGTAAATGATAAGAATGAAAAAATCGGAATAGTAACATCCGGAACAATGTCTCCTACTGCAAAAATAGGCGTTGGGTTAGGCTATATTAAACCAGAGTATGCAGCATTGGGTACACCGGTTTTCATTAAAGTGCGTGATAAAAATCTGAAAGCAGAAGTGGTGAAACCGCCTTTCAGGAAGCTATAGTATATAAACAGCGAAAGGGATTCCATCGGAATCCCTTTCGTATTAGTTCTTTAAAATTACTTTTTGTCAGCTTTTTTATCTTTGGTACAACAAGCTTTTTTGTCAGCAGCCTTGTCCTTAGTGCATTCTTTCTTGTCTTTTGCACATTCTTTTTTATCTTTTGTACATTCTGTTTTAGCTTTGCAGCACTCTTTTTTAGGAGTAGTATCCTGAGCCATAACACTTGATGATGCAACAAAAGCGATACACATAATAGCTGACATTAGAAGTTTTTTCATCTCTTTCTTTTTTAATTGTTAGTTACACACTGAGTTTGGTAATACTGCAAATATAAGTGCTATTCGGTTATAATATTATTAACAGAAGTTAAATATATAAAGCCTTATAGGTAATCATTCTAAATTAAGGTCACAGACCTATCTATTACTTTGTTTAGTTGAAGTGCAACTAACAGCTAGCATGAAGATAATATATCATCAATGTTATCCTTTTGATCAATAGATAAAACGACCGAATTCACTTTCTATCACCAGCTCTGTTTTATCTGATTTTTCAACAAAACCGACTATCTGTGCATCAATTCCGTATGATTTGGATATCTCAATCACTTCCTGAGCATATTCGGGCGATAAGTATATCTCCATACGGTGCCCCATATTAAATACCTTATACATTTCTTTCCAATCTGTACCGGATTGCTCCTGAATAAGCTTGAATAATGGGGGGGCAGGAAATAGATTGTTCTTTGTAATTTTTACATTATCAACAAAATGTAAAACTTTGGTTTGAGCGCCACCGGAGCAATGTACCATACCATGCACATGAGATCTTAGCTTTTCCAATATCTGTTTGATAACGGGCGCATAGGTGCGGGTAGGGGAGAGTACCAGTTTTCCGGCATCTATATCCAAGCCCTCTATTTCATCGGTCAGCTTCATATTTCCGGAGTACACCAAATCCAGAGGAATGGAGGAATCATAGCTTTCAGGATATTTGGCGGCGAGATATTTGGCAAATACGTCGTGGCGTGCAGATGTTAGGCCGTTACTGCCCATTCCGCCATTATATTCTTTCTCATAAGTTGCCTGACCATACGATGAAAGTCCGACAATGACATCTCCTCCCTGTATTTTGTCATTGGAAATCACATCAGACCGTTTTATGCGGCAAGTAACAGTACTGTCTACAATGATTGTACGCACTAAATCGCCCACATCAGCTGTTTCACCGCCTGTAGGGTATATATTTACTCCGAGGCTAGAAAGTTCCTCGCACAAGTCATTTGTCCCATTTATAATGGCTGATATAACTTCGCCCGGAATCAGCATCTTATTTCTGCCAATGGTAGATGACAGCAGTATATTGTCAGTTGCTCCCACGCATAGAAGGTCATCGATATTCATTATTAATGCATCCTGAGCTATACCTTTCCATATAGATATATCACCGGTTTCTTTCCAGTATATATAGCCAAGGGATGATTTAGTACCAGCCCCATCGGCATGCATTATATTGCAGTATTCGGGATCTCCGCCCAGTATATCAGGAATTATTTTGCAAAATGCCTTTGGAAATATTCCTTTGTCAATGTTCTTTATAGCATTGTGTACATCTTCTTTCGATGCGGAAACTCCTCGCTGGTTATATCGTTGATCGCTCATGTTTGTTATTAATAAGTTTATTTTAATCTCAGACCTATTTATTCCCCGGCAAAGTTAATAAAATCAACCTGATTTTGAAACTCCAATTGCTAAAAGGAAACAGCCTGCAAATATCTTTATTCTACAGGCTGTTTATATACATTTACTGTTTTGGCTTAATTTTTTAATAGTCTTTTACTTCCCAGCCTAATGCGCTGGCTCCAAGTACGGCTGCATCGCTTTCTTTAAGTTCCGACATTAGCAACTTAATTTTATTACGGTAGATAGGTAACATATTTTCTTCCATATGCTTACGTACAGGATCAAAGATGAGTTTGCCGGCCTTTATTAAACCTCCAAATAAAATAATAGCTTCAGGACTGGAGAATGCAACAAAGTCTGCAAATGATTCACCTAAAATCTGACCTGTATATTCGAATATTTCTTTAGCCAGTTTATCGCCTTTTACAGCAGCATCATATACATCTTTTGATGTGATTTCATCTATGGCTAATTCACGCAAAACGCTTGGATCCTTTCTTGTTTGCAGGTATTCTTTGGCTGTACGGGCAACACCTGTTGCTGAACTATAGGTTTCGAGACATCCTTTTTTTCCGCAACCACACATACGACCTTCACGAATAGCTGTTGTATGCCCTAATTCTCCGGCAAATCCATCATGTCCATATACTAATTGTCCATTAACCACAATACCGCTACCTACACCGGTTCCCAATGTAATAACAATGAAATCTTTCATTCCGCGTGCAGCACCATAGGTCATTTCCCCAATTGCGGCAGCATTTGCATCATTCGTAAGAGCTACAGGTATATTTAATTTGTCAGTAAGCATTTGAGCCAATGGAATTACACCTTTCCATGGGAGATTTGGTGCAAATTCGATACAACCGGTGAAAAAATTACCATTCGGTGCTCCAACTCCAATACCTTTGATATTTCCCGAACCTCCGACCTGGTCTATTATCTCCTGAACGCCAGCAGATAAATGGTCTACATATTCGTTTATTTCTTTGTAAGCACCTGTTTTTATAGAACCCTGATTTATGATATGGCCGCGCTTGTCGACTATACCGAAAACAGAGTTAGTTCCACCGATATCGATTCCAATAGCATATGGTTTTTCCATGATTTATATTATGTTAATTCAACAATGAAATTATTTTTGTGATAATGCGTACAAATATAATTAATTCTGTGGTAAAATAAGGACTTTAAAAGTGAATAATAAGGCTTCCCTTTAGTTAAAAAGAGGTTATTTATGAGCGTTTTAAGTATATATCCAACACTTTATTGGCTGCAACGAACGAACTCATATGTGAATTTAACACTTGGTTTTCACATAAAATCAACTCTTTCTGCACCTCCGGATCGTTATAAAAATTACTTTTCAGTCGTTCGTTAATCGTTTCATACATCCAAAATCTGGATTGTGAATTGCGTCTATGTTCAAAATATCCACTCTTTTTAACAAAATCGATATATTCATCTATCATATTCCATACTTCATCAATTCCTATTTCATAATAACCGGAATATGTCAACACTTTAGGTTGCCAGCCGGAATCGGGTAGGGGAAACAGGTGCAAAGCATTCTGAAAATGAGATTGGGCCAAACGGGCCTTTTCGATATTATTGCCATCCGCTTTATTGATAACAATTCCATCTGCCATTTCCATTATTCCACGCTTAATTCCTTGCAATTCATCTCCTGTACCGGCTAATTGAATCAATAGAAAGAAGTCGACCATCGAATGTACAGCCGTTTCAGATTGACCTACTCCAACCGTCTCAACTATAATACGATCAAATCCGGCAGCTTCGCAAAGAATAATTGTTTCCCTTGTTTTACGTGCAACACCACCAAGTGAGCCTGCAGAAGGGGAGGGGCGGATGAAGGCCCTTTTCTCTACAGATAATCGTTCCATGCGGGTTTTATCTCCCAAAATACTTCCTTTGGTAAGTTCGCTGGATGGGTCTATAGCTAATACTGCAACCTTTGATGCTTCATTTTCTTTAAGGATATGCATCCCAAAAACGTCTATCGAAGTACTTTTTCCTGCACCGGGAACGCCTGTAATGCCCACACGTACAGAGTTGCCTGTATATGGTAGGCATTTTTCGATAACTTCCTGTGCCACAGATTGATGTTCTGGCTTTGCACTTTCTATAAGTGTAACAGCTTGTCCCAGAATGCTTATGTTTCCCTTGAGTATACCTTCAACATATTCGGATACGGTATATGTTTTACGTTTGAATTTTTTGAAGCTATCTAAGTAGGGATTGACTGTCGGCTGTTCTTCTGTACCTTTATTTACGCGCAATCCCTGAAATTGTTCATCATTTTCGAAATGTTCCATGTATATGCTTATTGCTATGAATAAGTCAGGATAGGAAAGTTATATGAGATTTTTGAAATATGTAATTAAACATAATAGTAATTATATAACTTTTATCTGAGTTTATTCCTTGATTAATTAAATCTTTAATTTAGCTTGTAAATATAGCAAAAAACGAGAAGATAATAAAAAGAAAAAGCATCTATAGAAATCTCTATAGATGCTTTCTTATGTATTTATTTATAAACTTAGTTCAATGCGCTAAGTTCTTTGTCTATTGCATCTAATTCTTTCGATTTATCTACATTCAAAAGACTTAGGTTATAGTAAACATTCTGTAGTTTCATTAATGCTGGTCTTAAGTCTGAACTGTTAGCATTTTTACTCTTCAGAATATCACGATATTTTTCCAGGTATGGCAATGCTTTAGAGTATAACTCTGTTGTTTGTTTGTCCATATCAGCCTGTTCTTTTCTGTTAGTAGATTGTCCGGCTTTTTCCTTCATATCCTGAGCCTGCAATACATATAGTACACCTAATCCTTCTAATGCTCTTTCACAATTAGCGTCAGCACTTAGAGCAGTCTGATATGCAGGTTCTGCCTGAGCATAATCTTTTTGTTCTGAATATAGAGATGCCTTCACGCTCATTAGGTCGCATGTATTTGTAGGATCATTCACAATTGCCTGATCAAGATATGCGATGGCTTCTGCGGTCTTACCCCCTCTGATATATTCATTAATCAGATTTGGTGTAAAATATTTATTTTTAGGGAATTTCTGAGCACCTTCCAATAAAGCATTTACATAAGCCACACTGTCACCAGTTTGTTGATACTCACTTGTAAGCAATTCATAAACATCACTTTCTTTGTATGTACTGTTCTGAATGTATGGTTCTGATGTTAGTTTTTTCAACAGCTTTATTGAACGTGGATGGTCTTGAGACTGGATTGAACTGATTACTGCATAGTATTTAATTGTTTGATATGTAGTGTCTTGTAGATTGAAATCTGCTTGAGTATCTTCAAACATTGCAAGTGTTGGTAGTTCCCAGTATCTTTCAAAGAAGTCTGCTGCTTTTTTGAAATCTTTTTTATCGTTATAGAAAACACCGCCATTGATATAGAATCTGTGGCCGTCTCTCATATTCTTAACGATATCTTTTCTGAATTTATTTTTTACCTGTCCTTTTTCATTAGGTATCTGGCCCAGTTCGTCTGCTTTGATATATGGATCATACATATTGTATAGCCCAACATACATAGCTTCTTCGTTGCCACCTTTTCCTGTTATTTCTTTTTGCATTTCCAAAGTACGCTCATCGTCGAATGCTTTGTATTCAATATCTCCGGCTATTTTCCATGTTTCAGGATCACTCGCTGTTTCCGGATCTGTCAGAGCTGGTTTAATAAGTTCTCTTGCCTCCGGAACATTGTTTTTCATTGCTGATTTAGCATCTTTCACAGCTTTTTTCTGAGCGAACGAAAAGCTGGCAAGTAAGCATAATGATGTTACTAATAATATACGTTTCATAAAACCATTTATTTTAAAATTAATTATTCCTCAATTATTTCTGTATTGTTTGTATTGTCTGTTTCATTATCCAGAATGTTAACTTCTTCTATATCATCTGGTTCTGATTCAGATTCTACTTTACAGATTGATGCGATTTCATCATTTCTTTTACCCAAATTTATGAGTCTTACTCCCTGAGTAGCACGTCCCATAGTGCGAATATCTGAAACTTTTAGACGAATAGTGATACCAGACTTGTTAATAATCATTAAATCGTTTTCGTCAGTAACGCTATTTATAGAAACAAGTTTACCTGTTTTCTCTGTAATATTAAGAGTTTTAACCCCTTTACCACCACGACTGGTAATACGATAAACCGGTACTATTTCGCCGTTTTCATCGAGAATTTCGTTTCCTTCTTCGTCCTTTTCGTTCAGATTTGTACGTTTACCGTAGCCTTGTTCCGAAACCACCATAATCGTTTCGTTTTTCTGAGCTTCTTTCGACATAGCCAGCATACCGATAACTTCATCTTGTCCATCTTCATCCAAGCGCATTCCACGTACTCCCGTTGCTGTACGGCCCATTACGCGCACGTCTTTTTCATTGAAGCGGATGGCGCGTCCGTTACGGTTAGCAAGTAAGATTTCACTTTCGCCATCAGTCATCAGTACTTCAATTACT
The DNA here is from genome assembly GCF_000213555.1 of Dysgonomonas gadei ATCC BAA-286. Taxonomy (GTDB): domain Bacteria; phylum Bacteroidota; class Bacteroidia; order Bacteroidales; family Dysgonomonadaceae; genus Dysgonomonas; species Dysgonomonas gadei. The sequence continues at coordinate 888,972 of NZ_GL891979.1, read as the reverse complement.
TTATCTTCTTCGCGGATAGTAATCGCATTCACTCCATTCTGACGTGGACGGGAATAAGCTTCCAGGCTTGTTTTCTTTATCACACCTTCTTTTGTACAGAAAATCAGATAATGACTGTTTATAAATTCGGTATCGCTGAAACCTCTCACACGAACAAATGCTGTTACTTTATCATCAGAATCAATGTTCAGCAGATTCTGAATCGCACGTCCTTTCGAATTCTTAGTTCCCTCAGGTATATCAAATACACGCAGCCAGTAACATTTACCTTTCTGTGTAAATAACAGCATATAATTGTGCATAGATGCCGGATAGATATGCTCAATGAAGTCAGTATCACGAGTTTCCGAACCTTTTGCTCCTACTCCACCTCTGTTTTGGGCTCTGAATTCAGATAGAGGTGTACGTTTTATATAGCCAAGGTGAGAAATGGTAATGATCATTTCATCATTGGAATAGAAATCTTCGGGATTTAGTTCTTCTGATGCATATACAATTTCTGTGCGGCGTGCATCACCATATTTATCCCTTACTTCGATTAATTCATCCGTAATAACTTTCATACGAAGTTCTTCATTAATCAGAATCTCATTCAGATAGGCTATTAACTTCTGTATTTCATCATATTCGTTGCGAAGCTTATCCTGTTCCAGTCCTGTCAACTGGCGCAGACGCATTTCAACAATAGCACGGGCTTGTATTTCAGATAGATTGAATCGCTCTATCAAGCGTTCTATGGCCTCTTGAGGAGACTTTGAAGCTCTGATGATGGCTATGACTTCATCGATATTATCTGAAGCTATAATCAATCCTTCCAATATATGAGCGCGTTCTTCTGCCTTACGAAGTTCGAAGATAGTTCTGCGGGTTACAACGTCAATTCTGTGTTCAACGAAGAAACCTATCATTTCTTTTAAATTCAATGTTTTAGGGCGACCTTTTACCAAGGCGATATTATTTACACTGAATGAAGATTGTAATGCGGTCAGTTTATATAGTTTATTAAGGACTACATTCGCATTTGCATCGCGCTTAATATCCACGACGATACGCATACCCTGGCGGTCCGACTCGTCATTGACATTGCTGATACCTTCAAGACGTTTTTCTCCTACCAGATCAGCTATGTGCTTAATTAACTCGGCTTTATTTACCAGATACGGAATCTCAGTAATCACTATTTTTTCATGATTACCTTCCATTTCTATTTCGGCACGACCGCGCATAACCACTCGTCCGCGACCTGTTTCAAAAGCATCTATAACGCCCTGATATCCATAGATGAAACCTCCTGATGGAAAATCAGGGGCTTTTATATATTGCATCAATCCTGCGGTATCAATGTCCTTATTTTCTATATATGCGATAGTGGCGTTGATAGCTTCGGTCATATTATGCGGAGCCATATTGGTTGCCATCCCCACGGCTATACCCGATGCACCATTAATAAGCAAATTTGGAATACGTGTAGGGAGGACAGTCGGTTCTTTCAACGTATCATCGAAATTCAACTGAAAATCAACAGTCTCCTTATCTATGTCTTTTAGCATTTCTTCGGCCAAGCGACTAAGTCTTGCCTCTGTATAACGCATGGCAGCCGGCATATCACCATCTACGCTACCCATATTACCTTGTCCGTCTACCAACAGGTAGCGCATGCTCCATTCCTGAGCCATACGCACCATAGCAAAATAAACTGATGAATCGCCGTGCGGGTGATATTTACCTAATACTTCTCCGACAATTCTGGCGGATTTTTTGTGTGGTTTGTTAGATGCGTTACCAAGTTCGCTCATACCAAAAAGGATACGGCGGTGAACGGGTTTGAATCCGTCCCTTACATCAGGTAATGCCCTCGATACTATTACCGACATTGAATAATCAATGTAGGCCGATTTCATCTCATCCTCGATGTTAATCTTAATAATTCTGTCCTCTGTTTCTGCCATTATTTTAAGATAAAATTTTTATTCTCAAATATTTGTGAAGTACCTCTGAAATGAGGTATTTTCTAGTGTTCAAAAAACATGCTAAGATACAAATTTTCTTTGTATTAAGAAAATATAATATGCCAAAAAAAGC
>NZ_GL891979.1:871091-886808 GCF_000213555.1 Dysgonomonas gadei ATCC BAA-286 | reverse complement strand
GCTTTTTATATTTAATTATTAGCAGATTTGAGTGATAAATCAAGCATTCAAAATATAACCTGCCAATTCATTTCTCTCGTGTATTAAGATCATTCGTTTTTACCGTGACAGTTCTTATATTTTTTACCACTTCCACAATAGCAAGGGTCGTTTCTTCCCGGCTTTTTATCTACATGTACGGGTGCTATCTTGGGTGCTCCCTGTGGTTGTGGAGGCCTTTGCCCTCCTCCCTGAGGAGCGTTTCCGTCTTCCATTTCATTACGTTCGGTACGATAGCGGCTATAATCTGTCTTTTGTTCCGGAGCTGCCTGGCGTACCTGTTCCGGTTCACGTACTGGTATCTGTCCGCGCATCAGTATTGTTACGGCTTTCCCGTTAACGCTGTTGAGCATGGATTTGAACAAGTTGAATGATTCCAGTTTGTAGATCAACAGAGGGTCTTTTTGCTCATAGCTTGCATTCTGTACAGACTGGCGAAGTTCATCCATTTCACGAAGATGTTCTTTCCATTCTTCATCTATAGTATGCAATACGATTGCTTTTTCAAAGGATTTGATAATGTCTTTCGACTGGCTGTCGTATGCTTCTTTCAGATTACAAGATATATTATAGACACGTTTTCCGTCTGTAATAGGGATCAGTATATTTTCGAATTTATCGCCTTGCTCTTCATAAACCTGTTTGATTACCGGGTTTGCGATTTCTGCCAGACGGTCCATCTTATGTTTGAAGTTCTGAACTGCCGTATCGTATATCTGCTCTACCATTGCATCCGATCTCATTGTGCGGAAGCTCGCTTCATCGAACGGAACTTCAATTGCAAGCAGGCGCAGCAGGTCTATCTTTAATCCTTCGTAGTCAAGATTGTCTGCATATTGCTCTACTATATTCACGGCAGTGTCGTAGAACATATTCACGATATCGATTCCGATACGTTCGCCCATAAGTGCATGGCGACGACGTTTGTAAATGACCTCACGTTGCGAATTCATCACATCATCGTATTCCAGCAAACGTTTACGGATACCGAAGTTATTTTCTTCCACTTTTTTCTGCGCACGTTCTACGGACTTGCTGAGCATGTTATGTTCAAGCATTTCGCCTTCTTTGAAGCCCATACGGTCCATCATTCCGGCAATGCGTTCCGATGCGAACAGACGCATCAAATCGTCTTCCAGTGAGATATAGAATACAGAAGAACCCGGGTCTCCCTGACGTCCTGCACGACCACGCAGCTGGCGGTCTACACGGCGCGATTCGTGTCTTTCGGTACCTATAATAGCCAATCCTCCGGCTTCTTTTACGCTAGGAGCTAGCTTGATGTCGGTACCACGACCAGCCATATTGGTGGCAATGGTAACTGCCCCCGGTTGTCCGGCTAAGGCCACAACTTCTGCTTCACGCTGGTGTAGCTTGGCATTCAGTACGTTATGTTTGATCTTGCGCATGGTAAGCATTTTGCTTAACAGCTCAGAAATTTCTACAGAAGTAGTACCCACAAGTACGGCACGGCCTTGATTGACAAGCTCTTCTATTTCGTGTATAACTGCAGTATATTTCTCTCGCTTCGTTTTATAGATGCGATCGTTCATATCCTTACGTGCGATTGGCCTGTTGGTCGGGATTACAACCACATCCAGCTTATAGATGTTCCACAACTCGCCTGCCTCTGTTTCCGCCGTACCGGTCATACCCGAAAGTTTGTGGTACATACGGAAATAGTTCTGTAGGGTAATCGTTGCAAATGTTTGTGTGGCAGCTTCCACTTTCACACGTTCTTTTGCTTCTATAGCCTGATGCAAACCGTCAGAATAGCGGCGGCCATCCATAATACGGCCTGTTTGCTCATCTACAATCATTACTTTGTTGTCGATAACAACGTATTCATCGTCTTTCTCAAACAAAGCATATGCTTTAAGTAATTGGTTCACTGTATGTACTCTCTCTGATTTGATAGAGTAACTCTGCATCAGTTCGTCTTTCTTTTCCGCTTTTTGAGCATCGGTCAACGACTGATTTTCCAAGTCGGAAAGAAGTGCGCCGATATCCGGTAATACAAAGAATAACGGGTCGTCGGAATTACCTGTAAGCAAGTCGATACCTTTATCTGTAAGCTCTATGCTATTATTCTTTTCATCGATAACGAAGTACAAGTCATCAGTAACAATATGCATATTGCGCATCTGCTCTGCCATATAGTGCTCTTCGGTTTTCAGCATCGAAGATTTTATCCCCGGTTCACTCAGGAATTTAATAAGCGGCTTGTTCTTCGGAAGTCCTTTGAATGAGCGATATAGCAATAAACTACCTTCTTCCTGTTCTTTTTTATCTTCCGATGACATTTTGGCTTTAGCTTCCGCAAGTAATTTAGTACAAAGATCCCTTTGTGCTTTTACTATAATTTCTACACGCGGACGGAATTCCTCAAATAATTGCTGCTCTCCTCTGGGAATAGGCCCTGAGATAATCAGCGGAGTACGTGCGTCGTCAATCAATACCGAGTCAACCTCATCCACAATCGCATAATTGTGTTTGCGTTGTACAAGGTCTGACGGATTAATCGCCATATTATCACGCAGGTAGTCGAAACCGAACTCATTATTCGTTCCAAATGTGATATCTGCCTGATACGCTTTGCGGCGGCCTTCCGAGTTTGGTTGATGCTTATCTATACAATCAACAGACAGTCCATTGAACATGTAGATAGGCCCCATCCATTCCGAGTCACGTTTCGCCAGATAATCATTCACTGTTACCACGTGCACACCGTTTCCGGTAAGGGCATTGAGGAATACAGGCAGAGTACCTACCAGCGTTTTACCTTCCCCTGTGGCCATTTCGGCAATTTTACCTTTATGTAGCACAACCCCTCCGAAGAGCTGTACATCATAGTGGATCATATCCCAGACTATTTCGTTTCCTCCGGCAGTCCAGCGTTTGTGATAAATAGCTTTATGGCCATCTATACTTACAAAGTCATGATTTTCGGCTAGTTCCTTGTCAAACTCAGTGGCTGTGACTACAACTTCTTCATTTTCTGTGAGGCGGCGAGCGGTTTCTTTTACTATTGAAAATACTTCAGGAAGTACTTTTTCGAGTACTTCTTCATATTTATCGGTAACTTCTTTCTCCAGTTTGTCCACTTCTGCCCAAACGTCTTCGCGCTGGTCTATTTCCAGTGCTTCAACTCCGGCTTTCAGTTCGGCAATCTTATTTTTTTCGGTGGCCACATAGTCTTGTACCTGTTGCCTGATTTCAGCAGTTTTGGCACGCAGTTCGTCATGAGAGAGTTTCTCTATCGACGGATATACAGCCTTGATGCGGTCTACGTACGGATTAATCTCTTTTAAGTCACGTTGAGATTTGTTTCCGAATAATGATGATAAAATATCAGCGAATCCCATATATTTAGTTTATTTATTTCAAAATTTAATGTTTCAAGATTTAAAGATTTCTAAAGCAATTCAGATAGGGCTTCTTCCCTCGCCGCATTCGGTGAACGTATGCGCATGATGTATGACACCGTAGGGGCTATCTCTGTAGCTTTTATAGTCCTTTTTATTCTTTCAGCCTTTATATTATTTCCGAAGAATATAACAGGACAGACAATAGCATTGTTCCGTATCTGTTTTTCTTTAAATGAAGCATCTTGTTCGTTTACGATTTTATACCCCGGTTGTAACTCGATAAAAAGGTCACCCGAAGTTTCTTTCGTATAACCATTCTTATAATATTCCATTACAGGATTCCATTGCCCGTGCTGTATCTGATAAGAAGTATATACCTCTTGTACCCCTGTGAACTCGGAAACGAACTCGGCTGCTTTATCTTGTATTTCCTGTAATGATATCTGTTTTTGCTTGATTAATTCCCTGTTGAGATATACCTGTCCACTGTAAATTTTGTCTACCCATTTGTTGTCTCTGCCATAAATGGCCATCAGGTACATATTCAGCAACGCCTCGCAACGATTGACATAAAATTTGTTTTCAGGAATATTTTGCCCGTCCGAGTAGCTGACATCATTCGAGTTGTAATATCCTGTAGACGAAATGAATATCAATGTGTTTTTCAGTCCGACTGTTTTTTCTGCTTCATCCAGGATTTTTTCTATTTCACGGTCAAGGCGTACATATACATCTTGGATTTCGTATGAATAATCAGACCTTACGTTAGGATAATTTCCTGCATAGAATGTAAGCGACAAAAAATCCGGACTTGTACGCTTTCCTAATTCCGCCTTAGAGAGCACAGTCAGAGCCGTGTTTGTCACATTCTGATTTACGATGGGGGTCTGTTTTGCCAGTAAGTATGTCGCTTTGTCAGTACCCGTATGATGTGTAAAAGAGGCTTTGTTTTCCACATAAGGAAAAGCCTTATAATTGCTGATACTCAAAAGCGGAGTCCATCGCATATCCCATGCCTGAACCGAAAAACCGGAATTGCCCCGGTTATCCTGATCTACTGTCCAGTAGAAGTTTTTATAATAGGTGCTGGATGCCCATTTTCCTGTATAGTCATCGACCCAGTATGCGGCATTGCCTCTAAGGCCAGCCGTAATCAGGGCTTGCGATATCTGCGGTGCAAACGAATATACATCCGAAGTGCCTTTGGTAGCCAGTTTCAATTCATCTGTAATAGTCGAGGATTTGAGGGCTAAAGGAGAAACTTTGTCATCCGTATAATTTCCTAAATAGGCAGGGTCGGAAAACGTGAATACTTCCTGATTCTTGGCTGCCAGATATTTTTTATTACCTACTATGCCATGATAAAAGGGCGTAGTACCCGTGTATATGGTTGCTATAGCAGAAGCATCGTCAAGATACGGGAAATCGAATTTAATATTCTGGTAGACCAAGCCTTCGTTCAACAGGCGCTTGAATCCTCTTTCTGAAAAATTGTTTCTGAAAAGTTCGAGATAATCCCCCCTTAACTGGTCGATAGTAATGCCTATTACCAATTTTGGAGTCTCACGCACAGAACTTTGTGCCTGAATGGATGTAATAGTCAGTACTGCTACTAATGAGGTTATTATTCTTATCATTTTGCTCTAGGTAAGCTATAATCAGCTTTTTTCTTAAACTTTTTTTGTTGCAATATATTCATAAACGATCTTAGCCCAATGGACAAAATGAACGGAATGAATGTCACTTCTAATTGTTGTGGAATCAAATTCCATGCCAAAAGAAACGCTAAAAGCGCCACAAAGTTAATAAAATGATAATAATAAATACACTTTGACAGTGATTTTACATAGAATAGCAGAACCACAATGAGTTGCAGCGGATTCAGCCATATGATGTTCCAATTTGGATTGGTACAAGGGTGTACCGAAAAGAACATAAGAAAGAAAATAATAGAGCCTGCTATCCCTGCAATCAGGAATAAGGTTGTATCGAAAGCCTTTCCTAGTCCTACCATTTTCTTTTTATATACTATGTATGAAATAAGTATGCTGATAATCAGTAGTATGATGCCGGCGTATAACGGTGTAACCGGAAAATCTTTTTCGAAAGGTTTTGCTTCCAGAATAGTGTTGGTTGACAATAAAATGTTTCTTGGTATACTGTCTCCTGCTATAGTTGCTCCTTCGTAAGCATTCATCAGATAGCGGGGCAGGAAATCCTTTTGCCGGTCTGTTATCACTTTGTCTGCATCCGCGCCTATTACCAGATTTATTCCGAAGCGGAACCATTGCCTGCTATTTGTGCATTCTATTACTAAATCACGATATGTCTGCTCTTTATTTGTAGGCGTATACTCTATTTTTCCATTGATATATTTTTCGAAGATATCTCTGGGGCGTGTGGAGCAGTTGTCATAAAAGTAGTTGTAGCGGTATTCTCTGTTTGCAGGTAAACAATTGATTAATAATGCATCGAAAATGTCCTGTTTTTCCTTTTGGGTAAGGTTAAATACTTGTTCTATAATGCCTACACCTCTTTCTTTATACTCCTGATAATATGTGTTATATGGTATAGGAGCAACCATGTAATCGGTTTCCCCCTTCATAAAGAGGAATATAAAATTGGATTTGGACATATTGAACAAGCCAAAATTAAAAGCATAATCAATATTTTGCGTAGGGTCGCTTATGCGCATCGATGTATGTCCAAAAAGGGAATAAACAGCTTCATCCCAGGGCGCATTGGTCAAAAGGCTGACTTTCGCCGAGTCACTCAATACAATTCTCTGTATTTCCTGAGCCTTCGTTTGGGCTGTAAATCCAATAATTAGTGTAAGTAATAAAATGAGTTTTGGCATTACTAAAAAATTTCATTGCAAAGATAAGATATATGGTGAAAAATATGTCGGAATAGAAGATTCATTCGTGTATAATGTTGTGAATTTTACTTAAAAAGAAGTGCTAAAGATCTTCAAACGGAAGTTTTAATTGTTATTATTATTTATTTTTGTAAATATGAAGTGACAGATAAGATTTGATGTGTATAATCAAAATCAGAACTTACTCTTATTTTTTTACTTATCAAAATAGTAAACAGGTCTCCGACCTTTAAAATTTAAAAGTGCTTTAATTATGAAAAGAGGATTATTTGTTATTGCTTTATTGTGTTTGGTTAGTTATATATCGGCTCAGGATATACAACTGGTTCCACCTACTAAAACAGGAGGGAAACCATTAATGGAAGCGTTAAACGACCGTCAGTCACATCGCAGCTTTGAACAGAAAGATTTGCCGGCACAGACTTTATCCGATTTGCTGTGGGCTGCATATGGCTTCAACAGAGAAGACAAACGTACAGTACCTTCTTCACAGAATAAACAGGAAGTGGATGTATATGTGATGTTTAGCAATGGCATTTATTTCTACGATGCTAAAGCAAACAAATTGGTATTGAAAGAGAAAGGTGATTTCAGAGCAGCCTTAGGACAACCGAATATATCAGAGAATGCCTCACTTTCTTTGATTTACGTTATCAATCTGGATAAAAACAGCCGCGATGCGGGACTGATGGATGCCGGATTCTCTATTCAGAATGTATATCTCTATTGCGCTTCGGCGGGACTGGGTTCTGTTGCCCGTGGTTCATTTAAGAGGCCGGATGTGCATAATGCACTGAAGCTGACAGATAAACAAGAAGTAGCTCTGGTACAGGCTGTAGGTTTTATTAAATAAAACTTGCTATATGAAAGATAACTAAAAAGGCTATGAATTTTTCTCATAGCCTTTTTAATATATGTAAATCTGTTAGTTCTATATTTCCAATGCACCGACTAAATCGCAGATTGAGCTGATATTGTTTTTATCCAGATATTCTTTTATACCATCTACAACTTTCACAGAAATCGTAGGGTCGATAAAATTGTGCGTACCTATCTGTATTGCCGATGAACCGGCCAGAATGAACTCTATGGCATCCTGCCAGCAGGAGATACCGCCCATTCCGATAACCGGAATTTTCACGGCATTGTATGTTTGCCATACCATCCGCAATGCAACAGGCTTTACACATGGACCGGAAAGACCTCCCGTTACAGTAGATAGTACCGGACGTCTTTTGTTTATATCGATAGCCATTCCCAATAATGTATTTATCAGAGAAACAGAGTCAGCTCCTTCGGCCTCCACAGCACGGGCTATTTCGGTGACATCAGTTACATTGGGGGATAATTTTACAATCAGTGTCTTGTCCCATACTTTACGGACAGCTCTTGTAACATCGGCTGCCGAATCGGCACAGACACCAAAAGCCATACCGCCTTCTTTTACATTCGGGCAGGAAATATTTAGCTCAATAGCCGGAATTTTGTCCAAATCGACTAGTTTCTCGGTACATTCTACATAATCTTCGATGGTGGAACCCGATACATTAACTATTACATTTGTATCGAAGTCTTTTATCTCAGGATAAATGTTGGAAACGAAATAGTCAACACCCTTATTTTGCAGTCCCACAGCGTTTAACATGCCTGATGGAGTCTCCGCCATACGGGGATAATCATTACCCTGACGATTCCGAATGGTAGTTCCTTTTACAAAAATACCACCTATTCGCGATAGGTCTATGAAGTCCGAATACTCTTTTCCATAGCCAAAAGTACCGGATGCGGTCATAACCGGGTTCTTCAAATGTAGTTTACCTATGTTTACAGTTAGTTTATCCATGTCAACTTTTCTATATTAAATACGGGGCCATCTGTACATACGCATATGTTCCCTTCGCTTGTCTTTTCCACACAACATAAACATACGCCAAACCCGCATGCCATCATGTTTTCGAGAGATACTTCGCAGTTGATTTTATATTCGTTTGCATACCTTGCCACAGCTACCATCATAGGCTTTGGTCCACAGGTGTAAATGGACGAAAAACGGTTGTTTTTTAACACTGAATGGTTGGTAACATATCCCTTTTCTCCATAGCTACCATCTTCAGTCGTGCAAAACACTTCTCCATAGCGGGCAAAGTCATCCAGTTGGAGTAAATCGTTTTTCGATCTGGCTCCTAACAAAAACTTCGGATTGAATCCTTTCTCCTTCAGGCATGCACCAAGATAAAGCATCGGAGCTGTACCCACACCACCGCCGATAAGCAGTAATTCCTGTCCTTCTTTCGTGGTAGGGATAGAGAATGAATTACCTAGCGGAAGAAGAAGGTTTACGATATCATCTTTCTTATATTCGCACATTTTACGTGTTCCTTCGCCAATTGCCTGTACAAGCAGCCACAACTCATTTTTTGCTTTGTCCACAAAGTTTACGGAAATAGGGCGACGTAAATAGGTGGACGGTGCACCATCTACTCTTACTTCAACAAATTGTCCGGGAAACATTTCCGGTAAAAAGGAATGGTCTGTGGTGGTAAGTTTTATGAGGCAATAACTTTGGTTTAGTTGGTTGTTTTCGGTAACAACTAAATCCAGCATTTTTTTCATTTACCTTAGTTTTTTTAGAGATAAATATCTGATTTATTCAGATACAAAGTTAGTAAAGTTTGGGCGTACTAGAAAATTGCCGGGGAAGAATAATTCTTCCGGAAAGATTTTGTATCTTTATGATATAGTTCATAACCTGAAACAATAGAAAACTATGGTTTTAAGTTTCAAAAATACGTCATTCTGCCCCATATTCCTTAATATTAAGGATAGAGATCATTTTACGTTATAAATTTCCTATTTCATTATTCTATTTATCGTTTTCTAAAACAAGTAGGTTTTAGTCAATGAGTTATATATACAATTAAAGTATATACATTCTTCAATTCAGAATTTATAACTTAAAATTTATAACTAATATATGGAACTACCATTTGCAGAATCATGGAAAATAAAAATGATTGAGCCGATCCGAAAAAGTACAAGAGAAGAACGTGAAGAATGGCTTAAAGAAGCCGGATACAATATGTTTCAACTGAAAGCCGAGCAGGTATATATAGATCTTATCACCGATTCGGGTACAGGTGCAATGAGTGACCGTCAGTGGGCCGGCATGATGCTCGGAGATGAAAGCTATGCCGGAGCAACGTCTTATTATAATATGAAAGATATGGTGACCCGTATCGCAGGATTTGAATATGTATTGCCGACTCATCAGGGACGTGCTGCTGAAAACGTATTATTCTCATGTCTGGTGAAAGACGGTGATGTGTGTCCGGGTAATTCCCATTTCGATACCACAAAAGGTCATATAGAGTCCCGAAAAGCTGTTGCTCTCGATTGTACAATCGATGAAGCAAAGGACACACAGCTCGAAATTCCGTTTAAAGGGAATGTGGATATAAAAAAACTCGAAGATGCTTTGATTAAATATGGCGACCACATCCCGTTTATTATCGTTACCATAACAAATAATACGGCGGGTGGGCAACCTGTATCTATGCAGAATCTCAAGGAAGTACGTGCTTTGGCAGACAAGTATAGCAAAAAAGTACTGTTCGACTCGGCTCGTTTTGCCGAGAATGCCTATTTTATAAAAATGCGCGAAGATGGGTATAAGAATAAGACAATCAAAGAGATATGTATAGAAATGTTTATAAATGCCGATGCAATGACAATGAGCGCCAAGAAAGATGCAATTGTAAACATGGGTGGGTTTATTGCTACCCGGCTGAAATCGTGGTATGATATGGCCAAGGTAAAAGGAATTGCCTACGAGGGCTTTATAACTTATGGTGGCATGAATGGCCGGGATATGAATGCACTAGCCATAGGCCTTGATGAGAACACCGAATTTGATAATCTGGAGAGCCGCATTAAACAGGTAGAATATCTGGGTAAGAAACTCGACGAGTACGGCATACCATATCAACGTCCTGCAGGAGGGCATGCTATATTCGTAGATGCTGCTAAAGTACTGACTCATGTACCTAAGGAACAATTTCCGGCGCAGACCCTCACTGTGGAATTATATCTGGAAGCAGGTATACGTGGATGCGAGATAGGATATATATTGGCTGACCGTGATCCTGTAACACGCGAAAACCGTTTCAACGGATTGGACTTATTGCGATTGGCTATTCCGAGGCGTGTATATACCGACAATCATATGAATGTGGTAGCTGCGGCGTTGAAAAATATATTCGACCGTCGCGAATCTATCACTAAGGGTGTAGAAATAGTATGGGAAGCCGATTTGTTGCGGCATTTTACAGTAAAACTGGAGAAAATCAAGTAAAAGATATTTATATGAAAAAAATAATAAATCTCGTCCTATTTATTCTGTTGGCAGTAAACTTTTACGCTCAGAATGACAGTATAAATAATACTGCTATTTATCGGGTAAAAACAGAAATTTCGGAATTAAGAAACCGCACATTGGAATGTAGGGTACGTAATCATACGATAATTGTAGATCAACCTAAAGCATTCGGCGCAGATGATTTGGGACCAACTCCTCCGGAGATGCTTTCCATAGCCTATGGGAGTTGTGTAGTGTCTACCATGCAACTTTTAGCATTGCAGCGCAACTTAATTATAAAAGATATATTTGTGCAAATCGAAGGCAACATTGATTTCTCAAAAGCATTAGGTATAAACGATGCCAATCGTGCAGGGTTTTCAGGACTGAACCTCAAGATCCGGTTCGAGTCCGATATGACAAAAGAAGAAAAGAAATTGTTTATAAATGATGTGTTGAGAATCGGAGCAGTTATAGACAATGTAGATAATCCAACTCCGGTAGAATACGAAATAATAAATTAATTCTGATGGAAACTTTCATAGTATAAATAAGGGTGAAAGATTTTTCGCCCTTATTTTTTTATTATAAAGGTGAATTATCGGCATTGAACGTCTCAAATGTATTATCCGAGTAATAAATAATTATTTTACTTACTTTTCGTTCAGGTGCTTTTTGATATATAACTGTCTGATTTGTATGTTTTTCGGACGTATTTTGAGCCTGCTCAACTATATTTTCCTTGCGATATTCAGTTTCTGCCGGGGAAATGGGCGGAGATACAGAATTCTGGGAGAATAAATCCGGTTGATTTTGGCCCGGATGAAAATTATAGGATGAAGGAGCAGATACTTGTTGCATAGTTGAAGTTTTTCCTCCCTCAGTTTTGACCATGTCTCCATTTCCGGTAAGCAACCAATCGGGATTGATATAATTAACCTTGGATAAAATACGTGTAACAACATCCAGGCTGGGATTGTTTCGTCCATTAAGTATATGTGATATAACAGCCCGACCAAGTTGTAACCTGTCGGCAAACGCAGATGGAGTAAGATGTTCACGCTCCATTATTAATCTGATACGGTCTTTCATATATAGTAATGTATATAATGATGAAACAAATGTAAATAATATATTTTACAAAAGGAAATTTTGTTTGTTTACTTTTGTTGTTTACAATTGTTGTCACCTGTTTACAATGTATTGCGATACAAATGTACTCATATCAATATATCAATAAGTATTACTTCATATATTTTGTTTAAAATATTAATAATTATATATATATTAGTGTGTATAAGCTTATGTATCCCCTAAATATCGTCATATCCCCTACTCTATTAGTTATTATATTAAATTATCGCTTTAAATATATATATTAATACACTGGAATATAGATTATTATAATGTTTGAAATATATTATTTTAACAGTGTATATATGTATATTTCCGAAGGTGAAACAAATGTATACACCACTATTATTCAAAGTATATTTTTATCTATTTACATTTGAATATCGATTAGTATACTCTTGGATATTACAATTTGTATACTTTTGTAAATTTACATTACGGTACTTTTGTATATTTATCCATATGCCTTCCTTATATATAAAGAATAAAGTTTATCTTTACACCATTATAAAAATTAGAACTATGAAGAAGATATTTTTATTTACTCTCTTTTGTTTAGTCGCCCAGATTCACGTATTTGCTTGCACAAATTTTTTAGTTGGCAAAAAAGCATCTCTCGACGGCTCAACTATTATCAGTTATTCTGCCGATTCTTACGCTTTATTCGGTGAACTCTATCATTGGCCTGCTAAAAAATGGGCTAAAGGCGATATGCTGAAAGTGTATGAATGGGATACCGGAAGATATATGGGTGAGATAACCCAACCTGCCCAGACCTATAATGTGGTGGGAAACATGAATGAACATCAGGTTACTATCGGTGAAACAACTTTCGGAGGACGGGAAGAACTGGCTGATCCGGATGGAATAATGGATTATGGTAGTCTTATATATATAACTCTGCAAAGAGCGAAGAATGCACGGGAAGCAATAAAGATAATGACAGACTTGGTAGCCGAATATGGCTATTATAGTGGTGGCGAATCTTTTTCTATCGGCGACCCCAATGAAATCTGGGTACTGGAGATGATAGGTAAAGGTAAAGGAAACAAAGGCGCCGTCTGGGTAGCTGTGCGTATTCCTGACGATTGCATATCCGCTCATGCCAATCAGGCACGTATACAACAGTTTCCGCTAAACGATCCGGAAAATTGTATATATTCGAAAGACGTAATTTCTTTTGCTAAAGAAAAAGGGTACTATAAAGGAAAGGATGCTGATTTCAGTTTTGCTAAAGCTTACAATCCTCTAGATTTTGGCGGACAGCGTTTCTGTGAAGCCCGTGTATGGACTTTCTTTAACCGCTATAATAAAGATATGGCAAAGTTTGTGACTTATGCGCAAGGTAAGACTCAAGAGCCAATGCCTCTATACATCAAACCCGACAGAAAGTTATCAATAGCTGATGTGCAGGAAATGATGCGTGACCACTATGAAGGTACTGAACTGGACTGGACCAATGATGTAGGTGCCGGCCCGTTCAAGTCTCCATATCGATGGGCTCCTCTGACCTGGGAGTCGGATTCGGTTCAGTATTGTAACGAACGTCCTGTGGCGACTCAGCAAACCGGATTTGTGTTTACATCTCAAATGCGCTCATGGTTGCCTGATCCAATAGGTGGTATCCTTTGGTTTGGAACGGACGATGCCGATCAGACAGTTTTCACCCCTATGTATTGCTCTATAACTGAAGTACCGGAATGCTACCGGGAAGGGAACGGTGATTTGTATACTTTCTCATGGACATCCAGTTTCTGGATTCAGAACTGGGTATCAAACATGGTATATAATAAATATAGCTATATGCATCCGGATCTGGAAAAGGTACAAAAAGAGTTGGAAAGTAAATTCTTTGCCGAACAGGACAAAACCGATAAAGAAGCTCTTGCATTGTACGAAAAATCGTCTGAACAAGCTGTTCAGTTCCTCACTAAATATAGTGGAGAGCAAGCTCAGTATGCATTTGACAAATGGAAGAAGTTGGGCGAGTTCCTTGTTATTAAGTATATGGATGGCGTAGTACGCAAGGAAAAAGACGGTGAGTTTATCCGTAACGAGCATGGAAAACCGTCTTCACCACAGCGTGTAGGTTATCCGAAAGAATTTTACCGGCAAGTGGTGAAAGAAACCGGAGACAAATATAAAGTATTGTATTAACTACATCATTCTTAAAATATAAGCCCCTCTTTTCCGAGGGGCTTCTTTAAAAATAAGAAAATGTCTAAAAGTCTCATATATAGCCTTCTATTTACGATAAGTATCCCTATTTTGTTTAGCGCAAACCTATTTCTAGGCTCTGTATCCATTCCGGCTCACGCTATCTTCAATATATTGGCAGGAAATGAAGTTGAGAAGCAGGCATGGGAATATATTGTATTACAATCCCGATTGCCACAGGCCATCACTGCTTTATTTACCGGAGGAGGCATAGCTGTATCGGGATTGCTATTGCAGACAGCTTTTCGTAATCCGCTGGCCGATGCTGGGATTTTGGGTATAAGTTCGGGGGCAAACTTAGGTGTGGCGCTTGTTATTTTGCTGATAGGTAACACAATAGGTTCTGTTGGTGGATTCGATTTCTCTTATTCGATGAGTATTGTATTCGGCGCTTTTGTGGGGGCAGCTCTCATTCTTGCCATTATCATGGGCTTCGCATCTGTTATTCGCAACAATGTTATGCTGCTAATAATAGGTATTATGGTGGGTTATCTTACTTCTTCCGTTATTTCCATCCTTAAATTTTGGAGTACAAGCGAAGACGCTTACTCTTTTATGATTTGGGGCATGGGAGATTTTTCAGGTGTATCCACCGAACAATTACCATTTTATTGCATAGTGGTGAGTATAGGTCTTTTATTGTCTGTTTTATTGATTAAACCATTGAATGCTTTGTTATTGGGAGAAAGGTATGCAGCCAATCTGGGGGTGAATATAAAATTGATTCGCTTCCTTTTATTATTATGTGCAGGTCTTTTGACGGCAATAACTTGTGCTTTTTGCGGGCCTATTGCATTTATCGGTCTGGCAGTTCCCCATATCGCGCGTTTGCTGTTGGGAACATCCAATCATAAGTCGTTGTTGCCTTTTACTATTCTGATAGGTTCGGTAATGGCTCTTATATGCAACCTGATAAGTGTGCTTCCGGGCGCCTCGGGTTCATTGCCTCTGAATGCGATAACTCCGATATTCGGTGCTCCGGTTATCATATATGTGATTTTGAATCAGAAAAAGATACAATATTTCAATTGATTTATCTATATGAATATAAGCATTAACTTATATCTGAAAAAATAAACGTGTGAAATAGTAGCAGATAGTAAAATATAATAAAAGTGTTTACTTTGTTACCTTTTAACTATATACATTTAATTAAGGTTAATTTAATCTATCGAAGGGATTGTATATTGTTAAAATAGAGGGAAAAAGAAATATGAGGATTATTAATTCTTCATCATTAGTGTTGCGTTAAGTTATAAAATAGTTCTTTGAAATTTTTGTATATCAGATATTTACGGTTGATTTTCTTTTCCCCCGATTTGAAATGATAATTTTGCAGGTTAAATGTAACCTGTTATGAATCAAGACAAATATGTTTTCGCTCAATTGACTGATTTTTTGCCGTATGAACAATTTAAATACATCGTCAAAAAATACAGGGGGAATATGAGGATTCGTGATTTTTCCTGCTGGAATCAACTGCTCATGATGATGTTCGGGCAACTCTCAAACTGCGATAGTATGCGTGATTTGTGCATTTTGACTGATGCACACCACCAGAAATCGTATCGTTTGGGTTTTGGAAAGAGTATCGCTCTTTCCACTCTGTCCCGAGCTAACGCGAATCGTGATTATCGGATTTTTGAGGAATTAGCCTCCCTGATGATTACCCAAGCGCAAAAATGCCGTGCCGATATTGATTTTGACATTCAAGTTGATGGTAACGT
>NZ_GL891979.1:817857-871071 GCF_000213555.1 Dysgonomonas gadei ATCC BAA-286 | reverse complement strand
TCCGGGCACGCGAAAAAATCAAATTCAGGCGAATATACAGCCTTAAAAAAGAACCGTATACAGGTATAAAGTCCGACCAAATCGGTGTTTTTACAACCGGAAATTCACCGAAACGCTACCCCGAAAAAATCCGCAAGATTCGTTATTACGATACCGTGCAAAACAGAGAGTTTGTTTTTCTGACAAATGACTTGGTTTCCGATGCTAAAACGATTACGGAATTATATCGCAAACGTTGGTCTATTGAATTGTTTTTCAAATGGATAAAACAGCATCTGAAAATCAAACAGTTTTGGGGAACGACCGAAAATGCCGTAAAAATACAGGTAAATTGTGCTGTTATTGCTTATTGCCTTATAGCGATAGTTGCAAAAAAACTCAAAACAGAACGTACAATCTACGAATTATTACAAATTTTCGGCAAGTCCCTGCTGGATAAAACTCCTATAAATCAACTGATTAATAAATCTGATTACAAAAATGTCAAAGAGCAAATTGATAACTTATTGTTATTCAATTAATTTTAACGCAACACTAGTGATTCTTCATTCTCAATTATTAATTAATTTCCGTTACTTCTGTTACTTTTTAACTATATACGGTTAAAATATGTAATTTTATTTTACTGGAAGCATAAGATTAAATATGAATAGAAAAGCGATAATATCTGCACGAAACATAAGTATAGGATATGCAAAAACGAAGCATAGGGATAAGACTGCTTTGTATGAAGATTTGTCTTTCGATTTGTATCAGGGAGAACTTGTTTGCCTTATCGGTGCTAATGGCGCAGGTAAATCCACTCTGTTGCGTACAATCAGTGCTTCGCAACCCAGTTTGCAGGGGAATATACTTTTGGAAAATAAAGATATAAATGCTTATTCTGAAAAGGAGTTATCCCAGTCATTAGGCTTGGTGTTAACGGACAAGACTTCAGCTGGAGGGTTGTTGGTCAGGGAATTAGTCGAATTGGGAAGATATCCTTACACCGGATTTTTCGGTCAATTGACAAAAGAAGATAAAGAGATAGTGCAAAAAGCTATGGAGGATGTCTGCATTGTACATAAAGCAGATGTATATGTAGCCGAACTATCGGATGGTGAACGGCAAAAGGCTATGATAGCCAAAGCATTGGCGCAACAATGTCCGGTTGTCTTATTAGATGAACCTACCGCGTTTCTGGATATCGAGAGTCGTATAGAAGTAATGAATCTCCTTCACAACCTGACTATGAATCAGGGTAAAACAATATTGCTCTCCACACACGACATAGATCTGGCCTTGCTCCTCGCCGACCGTTTATGGCTATTATCCCGGCAAAAGGGCCTGACAGGCGGAGTAACAGAAGATGTCGTGTTATCCGGTACAATGGATAATTTCTTTAAGGGAGATAACATTCTTTTTGATAAGAATTCGGGAAATTTTCTGCCAAACAGAGAAAGTCGCAAAAAGGTACATTTACAGGCAGAAGGATATCTATATCACTGGACTAAAAATATGCTGGAAAGACACGGTTTTGGAGTGGTTGAAGAAGAGAAGGATACCCTGTTCTCAGTAATAGTGGAATCTGCTGTTTCTATCCGGATAGTAAAAAAAGATGGAATTGTAGATAAGTTAGCTAATTATGAACAACTGTCAGATTATCTGTCCGGTATATAGTACTTTATCTATCGTCTTTTTCTTGCCATATCAATACGCAGGAAAATAAACAGAAGAATGGTAAATCCCCAAAGGGAAGATCCCCCATAGCTGAAAAATGGTAGTGGAATACCAATCACGGGAGTTAGTCCGATAACCATTCCGATATTGATTGCCAGATGGAACAGGAAAATGCAGGCTACGCAATAGCCATAGACACGGCCAAATGTATTTTTTTGTCTTTCAGCGAGATATATCAATCTGGTAATCAGGGCCAAGAATAAAAGCAAGACGAGCACAGAACCGACAAAACCTTGTTCTTCACCAACTGTACAGAATATGAAGTCGGTATCTTGTTCCGGAACATATTTCAGTTTGGTTTGAGTACCATTCAGATATCCTTTACCCAGCACTCCACCGGAACCGATTGCGATCTTTGACTGATTGACATTATACCCTGCACCCATCAGGTCTTCTTCCATACCTAACGTAACTTTGATACGCATCTGCTGGTGGGGCTGCATAATATCGGTAAAAAGATAGTCGACCGAGCTTACAAATAATAAGCTGCCAAAGGCAAATACGGCTGTCAGCAGATAGACTTTCGACCAGTACTTCTTAGCCAGATATAGCAGATAGCCAATCAGAATGGCCAGGGCAGCCAGAGCAACTATACCAAAGTCGATGGGAACATTAATTAATGAAAGCAAGTATGAAATGCCGAATACGGCTGTTGCTCCAAGGAATATATTACGGGCGGTTATGCCATCTTTGCGATAACTCATAACCAATACGGCACTGATGATAATGACTAATATAATAGCTATAAACTCGCCTGTAGAGATAATTCCCATATCAGTTTCGGAATATTTAAGTCCTACAACAAAGAGTACCACAGCCGAAACACCTAGGAAAAGGATAATTCCGGGTAGTCCCTCTCTGTACAGCATTAGTATGAATACTGTATATACGAGTGCCGAACCAGTCTCCTTTTGTAACATAATCAGGGCCATAGGTACTAGAATCATAGTAGCTATTATAGCCAGATTCTTGGGTGTAAGCAACTTGAAATTATAGGAATTGAGAAATCGGGCTAAAGCCAGTGCTACAGCGAACTTGGCGAACTCGGCGGGTTGGATCTGTATCGAATTGGTTATCTTAAGCCACGATCGTGACCCTCTGATATCCGTTGCCAGAAAGACCGTTGCGAGTAAAAGGAGTATGAAAGCAGCATATATATAATAAGCGAGTATATCATAGAGGTTACTATCCAACTTTAAGATGATGAAGCCCAGAACAATGGATGTCCCCATCCATATCAGCTGCATACCTGCCCTCCCGGATAAGTCGAACATACTGGTCGCATTTTCATACTGATAGCTGGCACCATATATGCTGAACCATCCGCCCAGTATCAATATGATATACAAGGCTATGGTAAACCAATCGAGGCTCTTCTTTATATTTTCATCTTCTCTCTGATACATCTTAAGTGTATGGTCGGTCTATAGTTATCAATTATCGCTCTCCGGAGTAAATGGTTTCACTTCATCCCTCTCTACATCATTGCTTGCTGGTGTAGGCTGAGAAAACTCCATTGTTCGTTTGTTGGTACGGTTCCAGTTGAAGAATGTCTGAGGAAGTATTGTTGTATTCACAATCCGGTCTTCGATATACTTATCACTGGCAGGTACTTCTCCTTTCAGATATTTTTGCATCATCAGTCTTCCTACAGGAACTCCGAATGTGGCTCCAAATCCTGCATTTTCAACAATCACAAATATGGCCACTTTAGGGTTATCCTTAGGTGCAAACCCCATGAATATAGAGTGGTCTTTACCATGAGGGTTTTCAGCTGTACCTGTTTTACCGCATACTTCAATATCCGGCAGAAGGTTTGCTCCGCGGCATGTACCTCCGGTCACAGCACGTGCCATACCTTCTACTATAGATTGGTAATGTTCTTTCTTTATACCGGTTTCCCGTTTGTGAGTATAAAGGCTATCGAGTGGAGTGTTTTGTATATTCTTCACTACATGAGGTACGATATAATGGCCTCTGTTTGCAATCGTTGCGGCCAAATTAGCAACCTGCAACGGAGTTGCTGTGACTTCTCCTTGCCCGATTGCTATAGATATGATAGTAGAAGCATTCCAGCTATTCTTATATGCTCTGTTGTAGAAGTTGCTGTTAGGAATGAAGCCTCTCTTTTCGGAAGGTAGGTCTACTCCCAGCGGATAGCCGAATCCCATATCTACCATATGGTCTTTCCATACTTCAAATGCCTCCGGTGTGCTTTTATATTTCTTCCTATTACCAAGCATTGCAGATAATCCATAACAAAAGTATGAATTACAGGATGTTGCAATAGCCGGAATCAAAGCTAAAGGAGAACCATGCGGGTGGCATTTAGGCCTGCCTCCTAATGGAGGATATCCACCGGCACAGGAATACATGGTATTCTCTGTGATAATATCTTCTTGCAGAAATACTAATCCCTGTGTAGTCTTGAATGTGGAACCGGGAGGATACATACCTTGTATAGGTCTGTTCAGAAGAGGTTTCAAAGGATTATTCTCCAGTTCGAGATAATTCTTTTTAAAATCGCGTCCGCCAAGCAACATGGACGGATCATAAGTAGGAGATGTCACCAAACATAGGACTTCGCCGGTTGCAGGTTCTATCATAACAATACTTCCAACCTTATTCTGCATCAGATATTCTCCATATGCCTGTAATTCAATATCAATGGATAAGGTTAAATCTTTCCCTGAAATTGGTGCTATATCATTCTTACCATTTTCATATTTACCTTGTATGCGCCCGTGAGCATCACGAAGTAGTATTTCCACACCCTTCTCTCCTCTCAGATACTTTTCGTAAGATGACTCTAGCCCCGACTTTCCGCCATAATCACCCCTGACATAGTAATCATCGTTTTCCATCTGCGTCTTGCTAACTTCGGCTACATACCCTAACAACAAGCCTGCGTTATGATAGTTATATTGCCTCAGAGTTCTCTTTTGTATGAAAAATCCGGGGAACTTATATAATTTCTCCTGAAGGATCCCGCTTTCCTGTGTGGTAAGCTGGGTCATAAAAGTTTGCTGGGTATAGGTCGAATAACCCGGATTCTGCCTGCGGTCTTTTACATCGGCCAAACGCTTATCGAACTGTTCGCGGGTAATATCAAGAGCTTTACATAAATCTAGTGTATCGAAAGGTTGTACTTCGCGGGGAATGTATACAAGGTCGTATGTAGGCTGATTAAAGACGAGGAGTTTATCGTTCCTGTCCGATATTTTTCCGCGCGAAGGATATAATGTTCTGTTGAAGAATGCATTTCCATCGGCAGAACTTTTGTATTCACTCTTGACTATCTGCAGGTTGAACAATTGAACTATATATATAAGTACTATGCTACAGGCTATCCCGCCCAAAACATATTTTCGTTTAGTGAGGTCTAAGTTGATTTTTGCCATGAACTCTTTTGCTTTAACGAAAATCCTTCAAATGCAAAAATAAGGATAGTTGTGAGTACTGTCGATAGTAGTATCCTTATTAAGACAAGTTTTATATTGAAGTATGAGAATGACTCTATTGAGATTAATGCTACATGGTGTATAAGAGTCAAAAAGAATGCAAATTTCATATATGCAGTCCCTAATAGTCTCAATCCGGGCGTCTGTTCATCATAATCATCTACCATAAAGAATAATCCTTGTGCAGGGCGACAAAGAAAACCAATAAGAGTAGTGGCTGCTGCATTTATACCCGGTGTATTACAAAAGAGATCAATAATGAAGCCAAGTATAAATCCCAATAAAGTGGATAGATTTCTATTGAATCCGACCGGTAACTTCAGTATAAAGTAGATATATGCGAAAGGTACAGCATAACTTAGAAAAGAAATCCTGTTAAGTACCAATACCTGTAATAATACAAGCAGTACAAACATCAAGGCATATTTTAAGACGCTACTTTTTAACATTCTTAGTTTTAATCTTATTCTCCAGTTCTTTTATTTCCTCATTGGTATTGTTAATGAGAAGTACATTTTTGAGAGAACCAAAATCTGTAGATAACTTCACTTTCAAACTGTTGAAATTATCATCTGTCTCACTCTTGTATTCTTCTATTGTACCCACCATTATCCCTTCGGGAAAGAAGTCTGAGAAGCCGGTTGTTACAATCGTATCACCTATCTGCACATCCTCATATTTAGGATATTCGGTAAGCATAGCATAACGGGGGTCCCCCCCTTCCCAGATAAGTATACCTGCAGCATTCGAATTGAGTATCTTACAACTGAATCGACTATGTGGATTCAATACAGGCTGCACTATACCATAATTTGCACTAGCATCGATAACAACACCGACTATCCCCTGTTGAGAAACAACACCCATATCGGCCCGTACACCATTATTCTTGCCTTTGTTGATAATCATATAGTTATCGACAAGAGAGATACTGTTCTTTTCTACCCGGGCAATTACAAAATGAGGCTCAACTCTTCGTCCTAACGAATCGCGAAGGAAAGCCTCTGTTTTCAACGAATCGGCTTCTATCGCAAATATATAATCTTTCAGTTCGTTTATTTCAGCTTGTAATTCAGCACTTCTTTGTAAAAGCTGCTGGTTTTCTGTCCTCAACCCAAAATAGGAAGAGATACTTCCCGATATAGCATAAACTCTTCCCGTTATTTCATTGGAAGAGTTTAAGTATACGCTTTTCTGGTATGAATTCCCGCTAAAAACGAAATAGAAACAGATTATTTCAAGTATAATGAAAACAAACCAAGAACTATTCTTTAATAAAAAGTTTATCAGGTTGCGCATAATCTGTTCTTATCTATTATAAATCAGTCAGGTAAAGAAATAATCCCGAATACCTTACCGCATCAAGAAATTGAATTTCTCAATATTCTTCAAGGCAATTCCTGTTCCTTTAGCCACTGCGTGAAGCGGATCTTCGGCAACGTAGAACTGTATGCCTATTCTGTCTGAGAAACGCTTGCTGAGACCTCTTAGTAAAGCGCCTCCTCCTGTCAGATAAATACCATTGCGAACAATATCAGCATATAATTCGGGAGGTGTTTGTTCCAAAGCACTCAGAATAGCTGAATCCATTTTGGATAAAGATTTATCGAGACAATGAGCCATTTCCTGATATGATACAGGAATATCCATCGGCAATGATGTCATCCTGTTAGGGCCGTGTACGATGAAATCTTCCGGAACTTCTTCATCCGGCAGTTCGGTCAAAGCAGCGCCAACAGCTATCTTTATATTTTCTGCCGTACGCTCCCCTACTTTGATATTATGCTGGCGTCCCATATATTCCTGAATATCTTCAGTAAGGTCGTCCCCTGCAATTTTTATCGATTTGTTAGATACGATACCGCCTAAGGAAATAACAGCGATTTCTGTTGTACCACCGCCTATATCTACGATCATATTTCCTTCCGGTGCTTCTACATCGATACCGATACCCAAAGCCGCAGCCATCGGTTCGTATATCATATACACATCGCGTCCTCCGGCATGTTCTGCAGAGTCGCGGATAGCGCGGGTTTCTACTTCGGTACTTCCTGAAGGGATACAAATAACAATGCGTAACGACGGAGAGAAGAGACGGCTCTTATTGTTGAACATCTTTATCAATCCGCGAATCATCTGTTCGGCAGCCGTAAAGTCTGCAATAACACCATCTTTCAATGGTCTTACAGTACGGATGTCTTCATGGGTTTTACCGTGCATCTGCCTGGCCTGTTCCCCAACAGCAATAACTTTCCCTGTTTTGCGTTCCAGTGCTATTACTGAGGGCTGGTCTACAACAATTCTGCCATTATGTATTATGATAGTATTGGCGGTGCCAAGATCCATCGCTATTTCTTGTGTGAAAGAGAATAATCCCATATTTGAGCTTGTTTATATTTGCTTACTAACCAGTTAATTATTAATGTTTAAAGTGACGGATACCAGTCATTACCATCGAAATATTGTGTTCATTACAATATTCAACCGATAAATTATCTTTCACCGATCCACCCGGTTGTACTACAGCTGTGATTCCTACATTGCCTGCTATTTCCACACAGTCGGGAAACGGAAAGAATGCATCGGAAGCCATAACAGAACCATCGAGATTAAAGGCAAAAGAATTAGCTTTCTCTATCGCTTGTTTCAATGCATCGACACGCGAAGTCTGTCCGGTACCTCCGGCACACAATTGTTTGTTTTTAACCAAAATGATGGCATTCGATTTAGTATGCTTCACTAATTTATTGGCAAATAACAGGTCTTCAAGTTCTGTACCTTGCAGAGGTCTGTTTGTTACCAATTTTAAATCGTCTGCTGTTTGTATACTTAAATCTTTATCTTGTACTAAAACACCATTCAAGAGCGAACGGAACTGTTTATTTCCGGTCAATCCTTGTTTCTGCACTAAGATAATGCGATTTTTCTTTTGTTCCAAAATTTCAAGTGCATCCTTATCATATTCAGGTGCAATTACTATTTCGAAGAATATATTGTTGATTTCCTCTGCTGCTGCTTTATCTATTTTACGGTTGCTGACGATGATACCGCCAAAAGCCGAAACCGGATCTCCGGCTAAAGCATCTTTCCATGCTTCTACTACGGTAGGACGTGAGGCTATACCACAGGCATTGTTATGCTTAAGTATGGCGACAGTTGTTTCATCGAATTCGCTGATAAGGCTTATAGCAGATTCTATGTCCAGCAAATTGTTATATGATATTTCCCGGCCGTGTAATTGATCAAATATAGCATTGAAGTCACCATAGAATGTACCCTTCTGATGTGGATTTTCTCCATAACGAAGATGCATGGCGTTGTCTTCTGCATAACGGAATGCTGTTCCTTCATTATTGTCCATATAATTGAATATGGCAGTATCATAAGAAGAAGATACCGAAAAGGCTTCTTTGGCAAAGAATTTACGGTCTGTAATGTCCGATTTTCCGGCCTTTTCTTCAAGCAGGTTCATCAATGGTTGATATTGCTGTTTTGAAGCAACTATAATTACGTCTTTGAAATTTTTTGCTGCAGCACGAATGAGGGAAATTCCACCTATATCTATTTTTTCTATAATATCTTGTTCACTGGCGCCTGAAGCGACTGTATCTTCAAAAGGATATAAGTCTACGATAACCAGATCAATTTCTTGTATATCGTATGCTTTCACTTGTTTCATATCTTCGGGTAGTTCCCTGCGACAGAGGATACCACCAAATATCTTCGGATGTAATGTTTTTACTCGTCCACCCAAAATAGAAGGATAACCTGTTGCATCTTCCACCGCATCGCATGGTAAGCCTAACGATTCAATGAAACTCTTCGTTCCGCCTGTAGAAATGAAACGAACACCTAAACTATCTAATTTCTTTAAGATCTCATCCAATCCATCTTTATGATAAACTGAAACTAACGCTGTTTTAATTTTTTTCTCTGAAGACATGATGTGTTAATTATCCGACTTTTTTAGGGGAACAAAGTTATAAAAACTATTGTTATTACAGGCCGTTTTTGATATAATTTTTCAGGAATATATCTGTTCGGAAAAAATAGTGTAAAATCGCATGAATATTTACATATTTTCATATATTTGCAAACAAATCCTAATACTCGGGTACCTGTGAAAAACGTACTTGTTATCATAGCATTTTTTCTTCCTATCTTGGTATCTGCTCAGGCATTCAGGAGCGAAACTATTAAGTACACATCCGTAAATAAGATCAATGGAGATAAGCTTCAACGTATCGATTCTGTTGTATTGCAAATAAATGAACGAATGGGAGATCATGATGCTGAAATACTTATTCCATATTCTAAAGGGGATAAAGTGTCGATAGGTGATGCCTGGATTGAAGATATGAACGGCAATATAGTAAGGAAACTGAAAGGTAATGAGGTGAAAGACAGGAGTTCTATTTCTGATATATCTTTATATGAGGATGATTTTGTAAAATCATTTACTTTAAAGCACCATATCTACCCATATCGTATAGTTTATTCTTTCAAAATAAGCCATTCAAGGTTTCTCAGTTCTGCAACCCTGAATTACGTGAATAGCCGGAGACCTTTGCGGGAGGGTAATCTAATCGTTGAAACACCGTTCGATCAACCTATACGTTTTAAGGAAAAAAATGTGCATGAGCCGCAAATAGATACTTTGCGTGATATTATAAGGTATAACTGGACTTACAGCTACGTTCCGACTCAAAATACAGAATTATACAGTTCGCCCAATACGTCGAAAGCTCCTTCTATATACACTGTGCCTCTCAATTTTAAATTTGGTGAATCGGGAAGTTTTGATAGCTGGGTTACTTATGGTAACTGGATATTTCGCCTGAATAAGGATAAAGATGTCCTGCCTCTTGCTGAGCAACAGAAGATAGGTCAAATGTTGTCCGGCATAGACAATGATATGGAAAAAGTAAAAGTGCTGTACAAATATATGCAGGACTATACTCGGTATATAAATGTAAGTATAAATCTTGGAGGATTACAGACGTATCCGGCGAGCTATGTATGTGCTAACAGGTATGGAGACTGTAAGGCTTTGACAAATTATATGCAGGCAATACTAAAGTATTCAGGTATAAAATCTTATTATACACTTATCTATGCTGATGACAGAGTGATAGACGTAGATACCGGGTTTCCGGCACAGGTATTTAATCATGCGATACTAACTGTTCCTTTCGGGAAAGACACAGTGTATCTGGAATGTACGTCTAAGAATACACCTTTCGGCTATATGGGAACCTTTACTCAGGGACGTAAAGCTTTGCTGGTGGATGAGCATAACACTCATTTCGTAACAATACCTTCACTGGAGCAAAACGATGTATTGTGTTCGCGAAGTTTGTTGGTGAATACAAATACTTCGGAAGTAAGTCTGTCCGCCACAGAACGGGGAGACAGGTATGAACTGTTTAACAGCCTTGCATCTGAAGTAAATAAAAATACAGTGGACAAATATATCCGCAACAACATTCTATCTGGATCGTATGAATTATTAGATTTCAAATTTGACAAGGAGGAGGAAGCTGACAGAGCGCAAATAAGCCTGCTGGCAAATTGTAAGATCCATAATTTATACAAAGAATACGGAAACAATATAATATTATCATCTTTTCCTATACCCATATCTTCATTTGAGTCGCCGGAAAAGCGAACTCAGGATGTACAATTGGATTATCCTCAGTATTATAAAGATACGATTCATTACGAATTGGATAAGACAATATCGAAAATGCCGGATTCAGTGGAATTAAAATCAGAATTTGGAGAGTATTCCCTGAAATTTGAAGCGGATGAGAATAAATTGATTGTATATAAGACTATATTAATTAATCCGGGAAGATATTCTCTCGATAGATATAAAGACTTCTATGATTTTATAATGTTCATCCGAAATAATGAAAGTAAAAACTATTACCTCGAGATATTATGAAAAAAACGATTGCTATTTCTTTCCTATTGTTTCATATAACAATGAGCCTGTTTTCTCAGGCTGATTATACACAGGAAGCCGGTAAGGTGACTCAGTATGAAATGTCGATGACTGAATATGAAAAGGATAAGGATGCCGAGGCGCTGGTGATTTACGATCTTGGAAAATATTATTTTCAGGGAGATAATACCCGTGGTTTTTTGCTTCGTATGGAGAAGCGTATTAAGATAAAGATTCTCAAACAGGCCGGTGTCAAATATGCAAATTTCGAAATACCATATTATATGGAAGGAATGGATTGGGAAAATATTGAAGACATACAGGCCACTACTTATAATTTCGAAGATGGGCAACTAAAGAAAACAGAGCTTATAAATAAAAATATATTTGAAGAGAAAATAAATGAAAATCTACAAGTAAAGAAGATAGCACTGGCCGATGTGCGGGAAGGTTCGGTTATAGAGTTTAGTTATAAGGTATCAACCCCATATTTTTTCAATATGAGGAAATGGGATTTTCAAGGTAGTATTCCGGTCATACAGAGCCAGTTGAAGTACAGGGCTATGCCATATTACGAATACACTTATATTTTGAAAGGGGCGAATAAACTGGATGAAATGACTTCCAAAACCCTGAATGATGAAATCCGTTTCGGACGATTGGTATATAAAGAGGTGGAATATACTTTTGGGATGAAAGACATTCCTGCATTTAGGGATGAAGAATTTATTACATCTGCACAGGACTACATGATTAGCCTTAACTTTCAGTTATCAAAGATCTATTATCCTACCGGTGGTAAACGCGAAATTATGACTACATGGCCGGCTATGTGTGATGATTTTCTTAAAAATAGTGACTTTGGTAAGTATATAAGGAACAGCGAGAAAGAAGGAAAAAAAGTAATAGCAACTCTTGATTTAACTGACAAACCGGTTATTGATAAGATAGATATAATTACTCAATACGTTAAATCGAAGTATAATTGGGATGGCAACAATGGAAAGTATGCGCAAGTAGGCTTATCTGATTTTCTTAAACAGCAGAAAGGTAATGTAGGCAATATTAATCTTTTCCTTGTCGGCTTGTTACAAGCAGCCGGAGTAGATGTATATCCGGTTGTTTTAAGTACACGTAAAAACGGAGCGATAAGTAAAGGACATCCTTTTCAGCAATTTTTCAATTATGTCATCGCCATGGTCAAAGTCGAAGACAAGATATATTTCATAGATGCCACCGAACCTTTGTTATACTTTAGCGACTTGCCGGAACGGTGTCTGAATATAGAGGGGCTGATTATAAAACCCAAGTCGGAAGAATGGGCTGTTATCCGGCAAAAGGCGCTTTCTATAGGTCAAAAGGATTTTACATTAAAGATATTACCGGAAGAAGGAAAGATGGCTGTTGATGCCAAATATATAGGAACAGGGCTTAATGCGTATAAATACCGTACCATCCATTTAGGGAAGGATAATAATCTGTCTGCATATCTTAAAAATGATAATAATATAGAAGTAAAAGATGATAAGATAGAGGTTGTTCCAGTAGATAGGTTAAGTAAGCCTTTTGTTTTCTCGTTCTCATTTGATGCACCTTTAGAGAACAATAATAATAAATTGTTTCTGAATCCTTTTTGTAATCTGTCGATAAGTGAAAATCCATTTAAACAGACAAGCCGTTCCAATCTTGTGGATATGGTATATATCAGGGGAGACATATACCGGTCTACAATCGAGATTCCTGAAGGGTATAAGGTCGAATATATACCTGAATCACTCAGCGTGGATGATAATTTAATCGCTATAAATTATGCAATAGAGCGAGATAGTAGCAAAATAATGGTATCTGCCGGTTATAATCTGAAACAAAGTGTATATCAGGCAAAAGATTACAATAGCCTGAAAATGTCTTTTGCTAATATGATTAAGAAATTCTCGGAAATGATAGTATTGGTGAAGGAATAACCATCAATTACATGATTCGTCGCACAGGCACAACTCACGGCCTTCGGTTTGTATAGTAACATGTCTGATGCCGAATTGCTTGCCGATCGATTGTTTTGCTTTTTCCAAGATAAGGTCGCGATCCGCTTCGGGATTTACTTTGAGGTGTACGGTCATCACGGAGAAGTCGGATGTTATCATCCATATATGTAGATCATGGACACCCTCTACCCCATTTACCGATCTGAGTACATTTACTACCTCTTCCGAATCGATACGGGAAGGCTTGGCTTCCATCAGTATGTTTACGGATTCTTTGAGCACATTCCAGCCACTGTAAAGTACTAATAAGGAAACAATCATACTGGCTATCGGGTCGGCTATATACCAACCGAACAGCATAATAAGCACAGCCGCAATAATAGCGCCTACTGATCCTAGCAAATCTCCGATAACATGAAGAAATGCACTGCGGACATTCAGATTTTCTTCGGTAGAACCCTGTGAATGCAATATCCACGCAACAATAATATTAATGATCAATCCTATAGTAGATATTATCATCATCCCCTTGCCTATTACCTGAGGCGGAGAAGACAGGCGTTCGATGGCTTCTTTACAGATAAAAACAGCCAATAGTACCAATACAATTCCATTCAATAATGCAGCCAGAATTTCGAAACGTTTATAACCATATGTTTTGGACGGAGTAGCTGCTCTCGCTCCGAAGATTAGTGCGCTTAGACTTAAACCTAATGCTACGGCATCGCTTAACATATGCCCTGCATCGGAAATTAATGCCAGACTATTTGTCAGATATCCCCCGATAAATTCGATAAACATAAATCCGGATATCAGAAAAAAACTGATAGTCAATGCTTTTTTGTTTGCGTTGTGACTATGGCTATGACCTCCGTGTGAATGCCCATGATTGTGATCATCGTGGTTATGATTATGTCCCATAAAACTATTTAGTTAAAGTGATGAATATAAGGAAGTAGCAAAAATAATGAATATCCAATCTGTTTTAAAGCTACTTTTAATATGCTCTTTATGTAAACGTCTGGCAATAATAACTTGTTTATAATATGCAAACAAAAGCACTATCCGTTTTTTTGAAATAAAAAAGCAAGGGTAAAGTTAAACCTTTTTCCCTTGCTTTAAGTATTTAATATTATAAATATCTTCTATCAGTCGTTCATCGAAATGAGAAATTCTTCGTTATTTATTGTCTTTCTCAATCTGTTTTCGAGGAACTGCATTGCCTCCACCGAATTCATATCCGATAAGAAGTTGCGCAGAACCCACATACGGCTGAGTGTATCGTTGCTAAGCAGCAGGTCGTCGCGACGTGTACTGGATGCAATGATATCCACAGCAGGGAAGATACGTTTGTTGGATAGTTTACGGTCGAGTTGAAGTTCCATATTACCAGTACCTTTAAATTCTTCGAAGATAACATCATCCATCTTAGAACCTGTTTCTGTAAGCGCAGTAGCTATAATGGTAAGCGAACCTCCGTTTTCTATATTACGGGCAGCTCCGAAGAAACGTTTCGGTTTGTGCAGGGCGTTTGCATCTACACCCCCAGTCAGTACTTTACCCGATGCCGGTTGCACTGTATTGTAAGCACGTGCCAGACGGGTAATGGAATCGAGGAGGATAACTACGTCATGTCCGCATTCTACCATCCGTTTAGCTTTATTGAGTACTATTTCTGCTATTTTTACGTGGCGGTCGGCCGGCTCATCAAATGTAGAAGCAATCACCTCTGCATTTACACTGCGTTCCATGTCTGTTACCTCTTCAGGACGTTCATCGATAAGAAGTACAATCATATATACTTCGGGATGATTGTCGGCAATAGCGTTTGCAATATCTTTCAGTAATGTGGTTTTACCCGTTTTCGGCTGTGCAACGATAAGTCCGCGCTGTCCTTTTCCTATCGGAGAGAATAGATCCACTACACGGCACGATAAGTTATCATTGCGGCCCTTTGTGAGCTTAAATTTCTCATCCGGAAAAAGTGGCTTCAGATGGTCGAACGGAACACGGTCGCGAACTTCGTCCGGTGTGCGTCCGTTGATTCTGTCTACTTTTACTAAAGGGAAAAATTTTTCCGATTCTTTTGGAGGACGAATGGGACCTTCTACAATATCGCCTGTTTTAAGGCCAAACAGACGGATCTGCGATTGAGAAATATAAACATCGTCAGGAGATGACATATAATTATAGTCGGACGAACGTAAAAATCCGTAACCTTCCTGCATAATTTCGAGTACGCCGGTAGCATTCAATATACCTTCGAAATCGAATTGTTTATTATCCTGTTGTTGGTTATTTTGTTTCTGATTATTATTGTTATGCTGTTGATTTTGTTGCGATTGCTTGGCTGCAGGTTTTGCAGGGACTTCAGGTACTACAATTTCTACAGGGGTAACTTCCGAATCTACTTCCAGTGGGCTAAGCAAAGGCAATCCCGGAATAGGTTCCTGCGGCTCTTCTTCTCTCACCTTGTTTGAACGGAAAACCAACTGTGTTGGTTTTGCTGCCGGTTGTTGTGGCTTGGCTTCGGCCTCAGGTTTATTTTCCTTCGGCTCTCCGTTATTTTTTTTAACAATAATTTCCTTCTGCGGAGCTTTTTCAGCAGCTACAACGGGTGCAGTAGCTTCTTTCTTCTCTTCTACAGGGGCTTTAACCGGTTCCGGTTTAGCTTCCTTTTTTACCTCTTTCTGAGGGGTTGGTTTTGGAGTGTCCTCTTTCTTTGGCTGTACGGCTGCTACTTTTGTTTCTTTTGCAGGAGCAGGAGGTGTGGTTTGAGGTTTAGGAGTTTGGTCCTGTTTTTTTGTTTGATTCTGGGCTTTTTGTTTTCCTTTAGCAGCAGCTTGCGATTTTTTCTGCTGTTGTTCTATCCTATCTTCACTTTGGTAGCTTTCCGAATTTTTATTTTTAGCTTCCATAATGGCCTGTTCATCTAATATCTTATAGATAAGTTCATCTTTTTTATAAGCGTCGGGCCGTCTGATTCCAAGTTCTTTAGCGATAGTTCTTAGTTCTATTGTGAGCTTTTCGTTAAGCTCAAGAATGTTATATATACGCATGTATATCTATATTAAATTATACTGATTTTGTATGTATTTTCAAAAAATAATTAAGGAATAACCTTTTGGTAGTTCAAATACTATTTATAAAATAATTATTATGGATTTTATTCTTTTTTAGAAGATAATAACCCAAAGTGATTATTATCATAAAATAAAGCCTAAAAGTTTGCTCTTTTGGAGGTTCCTGGCGGATTCGAACCGCCGTCAACGGTTTTGCAGACCGGTGCCTAACCACTCGGCCAAGGAACCATTTTTGGTTAGCGAATGCAAAGATATAACAATTTATTCAACAGACAAGTTTTTATAAATTTTTTTATCCCGAAACCAAGGCTCTCTCCGGTTATAGTATAGAACGCAAAAGAATTTCGATTATTATAAAATCCTGTATTTACTTATTATTTAGGATTATAGGTAAATGCCGATTTGATTCTGATGCTCACTACGATTTATCTGACAATTTCAAATTTAATAAAAATAATTCGGTTTCCCTGCTTATTTTGGAAGCTTTAACGTATCAAACATATAAATTGTAAAAGGTGCCGGCAAATTATATTTATGTTCCGATACCATTACATCGGCAACACCACGGCTTAACATATCTATTTTTTTAGCTGCGGCATAAGACAGATCTATAATGAATTTTTTTCTGAAAGGCCCTCTGTCTATTACCCGTACAACAACTTCCTTATCGTTATGCAGGTTCTTTACTTTTAATAGTGTCCCAAATGGATATGTCTTATGGGCGCATACCATACTGTCTTTTCTGTATATCTCTCCGCTGGCAGTTTTCCTGTTATTGAATTTAGTTCCATAGAATGTAGCCTTTCCGGTATGCTGAGCATTAACCATCAGGACTATGATAAACAATAGTTGTATAAATACTGCTTTTTTCATGAGGAAATAATTACTTTATTATTCGGGTTTCAATACCACACCGATCTTTTTCTTACCGTTTATTTTTATTATAACCGGACTAGGAAAACGGACATGGCGCAGATATTCTGTTTCATAGACAGCCGGCTGACTGTTCAGGTATTCTTCGTCAAATAGTCCGTCGTTTTGTAAAAACGGATTGATAGAGAAATAGCCGACTCCGAAAGAGGTCAGGTTCTGAAAAAAGTGAGTACCCTGACTTGGTTCTATCTTATAGTTATCCAGCGCAATTTCTACAAGCACCCTCGCATTGCTTATTTGTGGCCAGCGTACCGGGATTCCCAGCCAGGGATCGCTACTACCCCACCTTCCCGGACCAACAAGTACATAATTCTTATCGTTATCCAGAAATTCTCTATTTATACTGTCTATTTCTGCGACAATCGATTGATTATTTGCAGCGCTGAAGCTTTTGGTTTTTACATAAACTATATCGTACACATCACTGGTTACCCCGTGGCCGAGCGCACTTGTGGAATGTAATATCTCCTGTTCCGGCTTTATCTGCGACAGGTCTTCACTTTGCAACTCGCGGTTTTGTACAATAGGGCGTATCTGCAACAGATAGAAAGTACCTTCTCCTTTGTCTTTCAGGTCGGCGGCAAATTCTATTTCCACTGCCCGTCCCATTTCTTCCTGGCCTATTTTCAGCGTTTGTTTCAGTATCTCAGCCAAAGGAAAAACATTGTGTTGCAATATATTTACAAACGATAAGATTTTACGCCCTCCTTCATAGTACCCGTCATAAATCACCTGGTCTACCGGATCGTAAGTAGATGATATATATTTGATAGAGCCGTCTTTTTCTGCATCTTTCAGATTCAGTTTCAATAGGTTGAATCCGTCATTTGTAGAAAATTCCTTATCTGTGTCTTTCATATCCAACGCATAAAAGAAGCGCTGTGTATCTCTTAATGCAAAATCAACGGAACTTAGTTGGACTATATTATGTGGATGAGCGGGCGAAAAGCGCAGGCTGGCTCCACCCTCGACAATATATTTTCCCAGTCCCAATACAATATTTGCAATACCTTCTTCAGGTTTTTCATTACCTACAGGATAGAAATTGAGTGAACGGGCAACTCCCGACAATGTAGGATAGAAATGGTCTCCATAACGGCTTCCTACGGCTTCCTGTAATACAATAGCCATTTTTTCCTGGTCAATCAGGTTTTGTGTGGCTACCATATATGTCTTGCTGTCTCTGTAAAATACAGATGCATAGACGGCTTTAATCGCTTTCCCTAAAAGCCCCAGCATTTCATACTTATCGGGTAGCAATGGTATCATATATGTGGAATAGACGCCGGCAAATGGTTGGTAATGGGAATCTTCCAATAAACTTGAGGAGCGTACAGCTACGGGCGCTTTTACTACATCCAGAAATGCCATAAAGTCTTCAATCAGGCGGTCGGGTAATCCGGCTTTGAGGAAATAGCGGAGGATTTCCTCATCGGGTCTGTCGGATAAAGCAATGGGGTACAAGTCGTTTATTTCCATGAATTCATCAAAGAGATCGGTGGACAAAACTACTGTACGTGGAATCCTTACTACAATATTCTCGTCATTGTTCAGTTCGGCATGTTCTTTAACAATGTTATCCATAAAGGCAATACTACGCCCCTTTCCACCTATAGACCCATCTCCCATTCGCACAAAATTGGAAAATTCGTCGAACCGGTCTTTATCGAAAACGGCTACAATTCCCGAATTCTTGATACGCCGGTATTTTATTATCATATCATAAATGATCTGACGGGCGTCTTCCACATTATCGAAGTCCGAAATATCTATTTTCTTCAACCCTTCTGCCAGCGGAAACAGTGCACGGGAATAGAAAAAACGTGAGAAATGGTTATGGGACATATGATATACCAGAGAATCGGTTGGTATATTAAATATATTTTTCTGTAAATCTTTTAAGTTGCGGATACGGAATATCTCTTCCTGAGTATCGGGATTGATAATAACGAAGTCGCCGAAACCAAAATTATTTACAACCTGTTTTCTTAAATCGCGGGGAAAGCTTTTCGAATTCTTATCGATAAAACTGCATTCCAATTCGTCTGCATATACTTTGTTCGTTATTTCGGACGAAGTAAAGACAATCGGCTTGAAACGATCCTTTTCCTTTACCCATTTGGCAAAGTTATAGCCAGCCAGTTTGTCCTTGGTGCCCCCATGCATATAGCTCATATCGGTCACTATACCAAGTATATTATCTTTATATTCGGTATATATCCCTACAGCTTCTTCGTAGGTACGGGCAAGCATGATTTTAGGGCGGCCACGCATACGCAACATCTGCTGGTGTTCGTTCAGGGCTTCTTTCGAAAATTCTTTCGACTCTTCCATAACTATCTTGAACAGGGTTGGCAGTGCCGATGAGTAAAACCGCACCGAATCTTCGATAAGAAGGATAATCTGTACACCTACACTTTCCGTATCATGTTCGGCATTCATCGCGTCTTCTATCAGTTTTATGATGGCCAGTAGTAGATCGGGATTGCCGAGCCAGCTAAACACATAATCTACGCCGGACAGGTCTTCCTGCGACAGCCTCTTGGTTACTTCTCTCGAAAATGGGGTAAGGACAACAAACGGTATATCATTAAAATGTTCCTTTATATGTTTTGCCGTGGCAAACATATCGGTTTCGTCCATATTCGGCATCTGAATTATGAGTTCATAGTGATTCTCACTAAGTTCGGTCAGAGCTTCTTCTTCAGTAACTACCTGTGTAAAACGGGGTGGATAGTTCAGGTTAAGCGATGTATATTCATTGAAAATCTGTTCGTCGATACGTCCGTCGTCTTCCAGAATAAATGAATCATATTTGGTCGCTATCAGCAAAACATTGTAGATTCGTTTATTCATCAGGTTGGCGAATGAAGTATCTTTGATACGGAAATCTTTGATATCTGGTATTCGTTTCATAGAAAGCAGTTACAGTTATTGGTTACAAGTAGCAAGTCTATTTTTAGTAATATAATTTTTTGTAGACTTTTGCTTGTTATAGTAAATATATAAGTCACAAATATAATGCAAAAAAAGAAGCCGAATGTAAAATACACTCAGCTTCTCTCTTTCTTTTATCAGGAATGGAGTCTGCCTTTCTCAATATTTTAGACAAAAAGAGACGATTTAAATAAACCGTCCCTTTTATGAAAATTTGAAATAATATCAATAAGTAGTGTTTTGAGGGTCAAAATTTGTCCATCCTTTTAGCCAGTTGTCATTATCAGAGTCGCTGGCAAAAGCTCCCGAATAGTTCACTTTGGTGAAGAATGCATCGTTTAGCGCGGCATCTGTAAATGCGCCTAAGCCAAGAACAGGGCTTCCTGAAACAGGTCCATAATTAGGATTAGCTTCTTTACTATTAGGTTGTTTTAATTTGAGGTCTGATATATTATCCAGAACCGTGTTGTTATTACCTTCTTTCTTAAAGAATGTACTGGAGAATGAAGCCTTTGTAGCGTCAGTTACATTTGTTCCATCTGTCGATAACTGGTCTGTCCATCCATTAGCCTGTTTGTTGATATCGGAACCAGTGATTCCCATTCCGGCAAATACATTGTTTTGTAATTTAAGTATACCGTCTGTAGCCCATTTTTGAGTAGTACCTTTTTGGTTGTCTAATAACAGACCTACCGGATATCCTGTAGCAACGGAATTGAAAAGATTCAGACGTGAGTTGCGGCGAATTTGTATTGCTGCCTGGAATATACCAAGTCTTGATCCATTGTTAGGATTCAGTCCATCGCCTGTAACATACTGTGTGGTATTGGCAAAATCTGTAGCCTGTCCCATTGGGCCTATCAGAGTAACATTGCTGAATACGGCTTTAGTATATGGTTCGTCAGTTGTACCATTTGCATTGTTATCAGATTCAAAGCCATTTGATAAGGACTGGTCTGCTATTTTCGGATTTTTTACCGACAAAAGGAATTGTAATTTACCTGAATATCCATTGTCTGTATCGAAATCGTCATCCCATCCGTGATATGCCACAAGGTATTTTGCGTTTACAGTTCCGCCAAACCACTCAAAGGAATCGTCGTTGCTATAAGATACCTGTACGTGGTCTATCTGTGTACCGCGACCTACCGATCCCATTGTCAGACCGTTTATTTCCTGATCGGTAGCAAACGGATAACCGGCATACTCTATTCTCACATAACTAATTACACCCGAATTATCTTCATCGTTGTTTCCCCCATGCTTGGCGTCTACACCGCCTTCTATCTGCATTCCGTCTACAATATCAATGTTATTCTTAGCTTTACCGCACAGGATAATACCTCCCCAGTCGCCAGGTTTACGGCTTCCTTTTGCCTGATTGGATGTAAATATGATAGGTTCGGCAGCAGTTCCTTTAGCTATCAGTTTTCCTCCTCTTTTAGCTATCAGGGCGGCTTTGGTGTCTTTATCCCCTTTTATGACAGTTCCCGGCTCTATTGTAAGAGTGGCTCCATCCTCAATATATACCCAGCCTTTGAGTACATAGGTTCCTTTTCTGATTGTATGGCTTTCTTTTACCAAGAAATTTTGCTCACCATTACCGATTTCTGTTCCGTTATTAAATAGGATCTGTTCGGTTTCTTCTCCGCCTCCGTTTCCACCATCTGTATCGTCATTGCTATCCGAACATGCCGTAAACAAAGCTATACATGCAATAAAAAATGCGCTTTTAAATAAACTTAAAGTTTTCATAATCAATATTATTAAAAAAATGTTTTACTATTTGATACCTATATATGTAATTAGAATGAGTATCTGGCTGTTAATGAAATATTTTGTCCGGTTTTATATTCCTTTGTTATTTGCTCTCTCTCTTGAGTATTACCATCCTTGTCTACAAATTTGGGAAATTGTGCATACTTTGCTTTCGCGGCCAGGACATCTTTTATACCGGCATTTAGCTCGAAATGTTTACCCAGTTTTTTAGTCACGGTCAGATCGAGTACATTGCGGGGCATTTCGTACATGTCAGGTATATCATTGTTGATCGAAGTGCCCGAAGAGGTGGATATACGGCCGATTCCCACAATACGTTTACCTATAATATTATAAAGTACTGTCGCGTTCAGTCCGAGGGCTTCATTCTGATAGAATATACCTGCATTTATCAGATATGGAGATTGTCCCTGCATCGGACGGTCGTAATTGGCGCCCGAGTTTTCTTTAAATTTCACTTTACTTTTAATCAATGAACCATTGAATGTCAGGGCGAAATCTTTCAGTCCCATAAAATCCAGTTTCTTTTTGATATCTACTTCTATACCGTAATTATCTGCTTTATCCGCATTTTTGAATGTATAGATATAGGTTCCTCCTCCGTCAAGGTAAGTCCATTCGATAGGGTCTTTAAAACGTTTGTAGAACAGGGCTACGGAGAATATTTCCGAAGATGAAGGATAAAACTCGTATCTGATATCGAAATTGTCGATATAAGCAGGTTTCAGGTCCGGATTACCCGATACGAAGCTGAACAGGTCGAAATCATAATATGAAGATGATGATATTTCCCTGAATTCCTGCCTGTTGGTAGAGCGTCCGTAAGCCACGCGTACCAGATGGTCGTCTGTAAGATTGTATGACGCATTCAATGAAGGGAATATATCTGTGTATGAATAATCAGTTGTCTTTGATTTGTCCCCGGAGATGGTTGTATAGCTTTTCAGCGACATCTTATTGTGTTCCAGCCGGGCACCCGTATAAATATTGAACTTGCTGAACGGAATGTTGAAACCTACATATCCTGCTGCCTGTGTATTCGTACCCGAATAATCGTTAAGCCTGTCGGTATCGTCATAAGCGTATAATTTATCTGCACCATAATTTTCCGGAATCAGTATCCCTGAGATAGCATCTCTGTAACCGAAATCATCGGGCAGGTTTTCAGGTATCCAGCGGTATTTAAAAAACCGTGTATTGTAATTTCTGTCCCTGTATTCACCGTATACTCCGGCTTTTACAGAAGGTTTGAAGCCATTGTCGAACGAAAAATCATGTGTATAATTTGTCGATAAAGTATAGCTGTATTCGTTTAGCTTATTATAGTCGCGTGTTATATCGTTCTGGTCTATTTGGTATTCTTTGTAATGGGCATCTCCGGAATATCCGTTTTCTTCCCAGTTGATAATACGTCTGTCCGGCTGGTTCTTGTTACTGTAGGAAAAACCTGTGACCCAGTCCAGATTGTCTTTATCGGTTAGGGTATGTTTTCCGGCTAATTGTCCTGAATAAGCCAGGCGGCTACTGTAGATATATTCGGCCTTGCGTTGTCCGTAAAACCCACTTGTGTTCTGATATCCTTCACGGTCGGTATATCTGTTCTTCCCTATCTGGTTTACTATATTTCTGAATTCGAAACGATGCTTGTCGTTCGGCATATATATAAGATTGGCCAAAGCCCCTACCCTTGCATCATTATTATACTGATTATCTTTGTACTTGAATGTAAAATATGGTTTATCATTATCGGAATCATATACACCGTATCTGGAGTTTTCCATATCGGTATATGTCTTGCTTGTATTGCTATAGTTCAATGCAGCGATAAGTCCCCACATACTATTGTCCTGTCCGGTATATTTACGGTTTATAACGAAACCTAAACGTTGGTCGGGTAATGGATTTTTTGTATTTACAGACCAGTCGTTATTGAAACCGTTCTTTGTCAGGTTACTCACCTGTTCTGCATTGGTATTGTCGATTCTTCCTGAATTAAAGGCACTGGACAAACTTCTCATTCCATCGTCGAAACCAAGAAAATCGGTTCCACTACTCTTGCTGTATTTGAAATCCTTAAACTGAGTCTGGGTATTGATACCGAGACCATAATTTAACTGAATTGAATTTTCGCTCGGAATACCTTTTGTCTCCACCTTGATAAAACCTCCCGAGAAATCGGCCGGCAGTTCCGGTTGCGGTGATTTTACGATCATGATATTTTCTATCTGTGAACTGGGGATGATATCGAATGAGAAAGCACGGGTATCTGCTTCCGAACTGGGGATAGTACTGTTGTTTACCCACACATTATTATATCTTTGCGATAATCCTCTGGCTACTACAAACTTATCGTCTATGATAGAAATTCCGGGTACCCGTCTTATTACTTCCGATGCATCCCTGTCCTGGCTTTTCGATATTTGTTGTGAGGATACTCCGCTTATAACGGCATTGGATTTCTTTATCGAACTCAGCAGGGATACTTCCGAGTTTATACGGCCTATCGCTACTACATATACTTCGCCCAACGCATGTTCCGATTCTTTCATGGGAATATCCACGATGGTGGGTTCTCCTTTTTTGACTTCCACACCTGTAATCTCCATCGGCTGATAGGATAAATAAGATGTAACGATGGTATATTTTCCGGGGGCAACATTTAGTTCGTAGTCACCGTTTTCATTTGTTATGACACCTATTGTGGTATTTTTCACCGATATGGCAACTCCGGGCAGTGTTTCCAGTGTTTTGGCATCTTTTACCGACCCTTTTATTATTGTCTGTGCCGACAGGGTGTTTGCTGATAGTAATATAAATACCGCAAAAAAAGTTTTTAATAAGTAGTTACGTTGTTTAAACATATTCCTAATTTCCTTGTACATATTTTCTTTGAATTTTACGATACAAAGCACCTGTATTTTTGTTACAGAAACGCTACATAAAAAATAAGGTTGAACAAAGAAATTATCTCTTTCCTGTTAAGCGTTTTGTAACAGCATTAACAGGGATAGCTTTCTTTTTGTCATGTCAAAACGCCTATACTTCGATTAAAAACGCCTGTCTGTCGATTAGCGTTGTTTACCATCCTTCCTCCTCATAATTTTGAGATAGAAATAAAAATATGAAATATGAAAAAGTCGATTTTGGCAATAACATTTATCCTTATCTGCTCCGGTCTGGCAGCCCAGCCCCCAATGGGTGGAGGAGGCGGAGGCAGACCTCAGGGTGGTCCGGGTGGAGGCCGTCCGCCTATGATGAACAAGCAGGGGCAAAACCAGGATAGTTTTATGATAATGGGCATACCCGAAATACCTGATTTAACGTTGGAACAACGAGAAAAACTGGGAAAAGAAATAACCAATGAACGTAAGGATATTTCAAAGTTGATGCAGGAAAAGCAGGAATTGAAAATAGATTCCGAGAACCCCGGAATGGCGGAAAAAGATAGGCAGAAACTTTTCGGGAAGATGGCTAAAATAGATGAAAAGATAAAAAAGAAAGAAGAAAAATATGACAAGAAGTATCGTTCTATCCTATCCGATGAGCAATATAATATATTCTCGGCGAATAAGAAGAATATAGAGTTCAGAGGGCAAGGCATACCCAATAGGGGTAACAGGCAACAACCACCT
This sequence comes from Dysgonomonas gadei ATCC BAA-286, assembly GCF_000213555.1. Lineage (GTDB taxonomy): Bacteria > Bacteroidota > Bacteroidia > Bacteroidales > Dysgonomonadaceae > Dysgonomonas > Dysgonomonas gadei. The sequence continues at coordinate 845,595 of NZ_GL891979.1, read as the reverse complement.
GCACAAAGACCCGATGATAACGGAGGCCGTCCGGATATGGCGGATGACGATATGTTTTGATAATTTCATGAATCAGATATTTTATGAACACGTATAATATTAGAAGATTGTTTGGTTTGGTAATGGTTGGTGTTCTTATACCAGCCATTGCTTTTTCTCAAAAGAAATGGACTTTGCGGGATTGTATCGATTATGCACGCCAGGAAAACATTCAGGTGAAAAAATCGGACATTACAGCAGAAACTTATGATGTGGATATTTCGCAATCAAAAGCCGCGTTGTTCCCTTCCCTCAGCGGAAGTGTTTCGCAACGGTATACAAATTCACAATCGCCTGATGGGAACGGGGATTACCGGTACGAAGGTTTATTCAACGGGCAATATACCCTGAATGCGAACTGGACTGTGTACAATGGAGGAAAAAACAGGAATGATATAAAGCAGGCTCAATTGCAGAAAGAAATGCAGAACCTGAATACCCAGAATACCCAGAACAATATTGAAATAGCTATAACCCAAGCCTACCTGCAAATACTTTATAGCAGGGAATCGATAAAGAATAATGAAAATATAGTCGCATCGGATTCAGCTCAATTGGAACAGACTAAAATATTTTTGGATGCCGGTAGTATAACACGGAGCGAGTATGCGCAGGTGGAAGCACAATATAGTGCCGATAAATATAATCTGGTACAGGCCCAGAATTCATTTGAGATTTATAAGCTACAACTAAAACAGCTGCTGGAACTTGATTATGACGAAGGAATGGATATCGATTTTCCACGGATTGACGATCAGGATATATTATCTTTTATCCCTTCGAAGTATGAAGTATATCAGAGAGCGTTGAATATTATGCCGGAAATTACCAGCAGCAAGACGAATATTAAACTTGCAGAACTCAATAAATCGTCAGCCAAAGCGGGCTATTTACCGACAGTATCCGTATCGGGAAGTATCGGTACAGGAAATATATTCAACAGCAATCCCTCATTTGCGACACAGATAGGGCGTAATTTCAATCAGAGTGTAGGGCTGACGGTCAGCATCCCTATATTTGATAATAAACAGAACCGGTCGAATGTAAAGAAAGCCGATCTGAATATTCAAATGGCTGAATTGGATTTGATCGATACACAAAAGACATTGCTCTCTACAATAGAAAACCTGTATCAGGACGCGGTATCGGGACAAAGTAAATACAATGCGGCAAAAGACAAACTTAATTCGGCCAAATTGAGCTATGAACTGGTGCAGGAACAATATGCGCTGGGAATGCGTAATACAGTTGAACTGACGACCGAAAAGAATAATTATGCCAATGCTTTGCAGGATTTGCTGCAAGCTAAATATACAGCGTTGGTAAGTCTCAAATTACTTAATTTTTATCAGGGGCAGGAGATCGCATTATAATTAATAATCAGCACTTAACAGATAATAAATCACTTGTAAGTCGTAACTCGTAATTAAATATGAATAAGAAACTAAAAAAATACCTGATTACTGCAGCCATAATAGCAATTGTAGCTGCAGGGATATTCTTACTACTGCCGTCAGCAAAAGGTTCCGCCGTTATACTGGATACGGCGAAAGCAGAAAAAGGAAATATCTCTATTGCCGTTACAGCAACAGGTACTATAGAGCCAATAACATTAGTAGAAGTAGGTACACAGGTATCGGGTGTTATATCTAAAATATATGTGGACTTTAATTCAGAAGTAAAAGCCGGACAAGTACTGGCCGAACTGGATAAGAGACTGCTGGTATCGGAACTGGAAAATGCAAATGCGAATCTACAGACAAGACAGGTTGAGCTTATATTACAAAAACAAAATTACGACCGTCAGAAAGGCCTGTGGGAAAAGCAGGCAATCAGTAAAGTAGACTGGGAAAACGCTGAATCTACCTACCAGACGGCACAGTTGGCAGTAACTTCATCGAAGGCTGCTGTACTGAAAGCACAAACCAATCTGGGATATGCAACCATCACATCTACTATCGACGGAGTAGTTATATCCCGGGCGGTAGAAGAGGGGCAAACCGTAGCCGCTTCATTCAGCACCCCTACCCTGTTTACTATAGCTAACGACCTGACAAAGATGCGTGTGATCGCCAATGTGGACGAGGCTGATATAGGCGGAGTGAAAGAAGGACAACGTGTAACATTTACAGTGGATGCTTTCCCTGATGATGAATTTGAAGGAAAAGTGGTACAGGTAAGGCTCGAAGCTACAACAACATCGAATGTTGTTACATATGAAGTCGTTATAGACGCTCCGAATCCCGAATTGAAACTGAAACCGGGACTTACTGCCAGTGTCAATATCTATACACAGGAAGAACAGGATGTGCTGGTAGTACCATCCAAGGCCTTACGCTTCAATCCTGATCCCGATATAATGAAGAATTTCAAAGATCTGACGTTGGGACAGCCTCTGCAGTTCGATCCGAAGGATAAAACCAAGAAAGTAGTTTGGGTAAAATCGGGAAATACACTTTCACCTAAACAGGTTACAGTAGGAACCACCGATGGCGTACATGTATCTGTAAAGGAAGGACTTAATCAGGGAGAAGTAGTTGTCACAGGTATTTCGCAAGAGACAAATAGCAGTATGTCCGAGCCTGAAAAAGCAAATGGCGAATCGAGCCCGTTTATGCCTCAGCGTCCGGGCGGTAACAGGAGGAGATAATGTAATGAATCAGAATAAGGAAATTATAAGAGTAGAAAATCTGAAACGCGACTATATTGTAGGCGATGAAACGGTTCATGCCCTACGGGGTATCAGCTTCAGCATACAGGAGGGCGAATTTGTGACCATCATGGGTACCAGCGGTTCCGGAAAATCTACTTTATTGAATATATTGGGGTGTCTGGATACGCCTACAGAGGGAGAATATTATCTGGATGGGATTTCTGTCCGCAAAATGGGCAAGAATGACAGGGCTACTCTACGCAACCGTAAGATCGGATTTATATTCCAGTCTTATAATCTGCTGGCGAAGACTACAGCTGTGGAAAATGTGGAATTACCTCTTATGTACAACCCCGATGTTTCGGCCAAAGAACGCCACCAGCGTGCTATAAAGGCTTTGGAAGAAGTCGGATTGGGTGACAGGCTGAACCATAAGTCCAATCAGATGTCGGGAGGTCAGATGCAACGTGTGGCTATTGCCCGGGCACTGGTGAATGAACCCGTGATAATACTGGCTGATGAAGCTACCGGAAACCTCGATACCCGTACATCTTTCGAAATTCTTTCCGTATTGCAACGTATGCATGATGAGGAAGGGCGTACAATTATATTTGTAACCCACAATCCTGAAATTTCGGCATTCAGCAGTCGCAATATTGTTATTCGCGACGGTAGTATCAAGGAAGATAAGTATAATGATAATATACAGTCGGCAAGAGAATTTTTAGCAAAACTGCCGAAAGAAGATAATTAGTAAATGTGAAAATTAGCAGATTAGTAAATGTGTTTTTATTTGCTAATATCCGAATTCTCGAATTAATAAATTAGGAACGTGAATCTAGTAAATCTATTCAAAATAGCTCTCCGGGCACTGAGCGGTAACAAGTTCAGAGGCTTCCTTACCATGCTTGGTATTATAATCGGTGTAGCGGCCGTTATTACCATGCTTGCAATAGGACAAGGCTCGAAAAAGAGTATACAGGACCAGATATCCACGATGGGTTCGAATATGATAAATATCCGTCCCGGAACAGGTCAGTTTGGCGGAGTACGTCAAAGTGCATCGAGTATGCAGACACTGAAACTCGAAGATTATGAGGCTATTGTGGAGCAGGCTGAATATATCTCGGCAGCATCACCCGAAGTGCAATCATCAGGACAGGTGATTTATGGCGCAAACAACTCTCCTACTTCCATTTATGGTGTGAATCCCTCCTACCTCGATATCCGCAAATATACTATTGCTCAGGGCGAAATGTTTAGTGAAGGAGATGTTAAGACTTCTGCAAAAGTTTGTGTAATAGGGCAAACAGTTGTAGACAATTTGTTTACAAACGGTGAAGACCCGGTTGGCCAGACTATCCGTTTCAACAAAATACCGTTTAAAGTAATAGGTGTACTTACCTCGAAAGGTGACAATACAATGGGGATGGATCAGGACGATTTGATAATCGCTCCTTATACTACAGTTCAGAAGCGTATTCTGGCCATTACTTACATTCAGTCTATATCGGCCTCTGCCGTAACAGAGGATGCTACCGAAGATGCTATAACAAGTATAGAAAACATCTTGCGGCAGCGTCACAAAATAGGGGCGAATGATGAGGATGATTTCAATGTACGTTCACAGAAAGAGCTGATTTCCATGATGAGTTCCACAACGGATATGATGACAATCCTTTTGGCATGTATTGCCGGTATATCGCTGTTGGTCGGTGGTATAGGCATTATGAATATCATGTATGTATCTGTAACTGAACGTACCCGTGAAATCGGGCTGCGTATGTCTATCGGAGCCAAAGGTGTGGATATATTGATGCAGTTCCTGATCGAAGCTATCCTGCTGAGCGTAACAGGAGGGGTTATAGGTGTGATACTCGGTGTCAGCAGCGCTTTTATGGTAAATTATCTGCTGGCGTGGCCCATCAGCATCCAGGTATATACTATTGTATTGTCTTTTATTGTATGTACTGCAACAGGAATTTTCTTCGGCTGGTATCCTGCAAAAAAAGCATCATACCTTGATCCGATCGAAGCGCTGAGATATGAATAAGGTTGAATTATCTCTAGAATTGTTTATCTATACGGTTGTGCTATAAGTACAGAGATATTTGACTTCGTTATTGGTTTTCGGAAAAAGTAACAGTAATAAAATGTGAATAATGTGTTACCTTTGTTACCTTTTTAACAAGCAGTAGGTTGAAAGTTATATGAGATACGAGATATAAGTTGTTAACTGATGACTGTTCACTGATAACTAAAAAAACGTTACGTTTGTTACCTTTTAACGAAATATAGTTAACAAACGTAAATGTATACTTAAGTCATTTAAACTTAACTTACTGTATTTTAAAATGATATGAGCATGAAAAACTTTATAAAAATATTTCCACACATCATTATATGGACAATTGCATTATTGGTTCCGATATACTTGATCTCGCGTGAAGGAACATTTGATTATAAACCTTATTATAATTATATTATTCGCATGGGAATATTTGCCATATTGTTTTATGCAAATTATTCCTATTTGATAGAAAAATATTTATTCAACAGGAAGTTTGCTCTTTATGTTGTTACAAATATAGCGCTTATAGCTGTTCTGGTAATCCTTCAGACTTTTGTATCAGAATGTATGCGTCCTGATCCGGAGGTGGTACAGAGTATAGAACAAGGTATGCGGAAGAAACCGCCTCATATGGGCCGGTTTCCGGAAGGCAAGCATGGTGGACCACCACTTCTGATGCGTTTCATATTCGATTATGTATCTATTATTTTTGTGATAGGACTCGCTGTGGCAATAAAAACAACTATTCGCTGGTATAGGGATTCAATTAATTTTGAGAAGGCGAAAAGTGTTCAGCTAGAGGCCGATTTGCGTAATTTGAGAAGTCAGCTTAATCCTCACTTTCTTTTTAATACACTGAATAATATATATTCACTGATTGCTATCGATCAGAACAGGGCGCAGGACGCCGTCCATAGGCTCAGTAATCTTTTACGCTATGTGATGTACGATAATGATGAGAAATTTGTTCCTTTGGATAAGGAATTGACGTTTACTCAGAACTATATTGATTTAATGAAACTCCGTCTTAGCGCTAACGTGAAACTAAATGTGCTGATAGACGGCAAAAGCAGCCATGATATGATTGCGTCATTAATGTTTATCACCCTGATAGAGAATGCTTTTAAACATGGGATAAATAATGGTGAAGAAAGTTTTATTGATGTTAGTATTTTGGTAGATCCGGGTAAAGGAGTACTTTGTACAGTAGAGAACAGCCTTCTGGAAAGAGAAGAAAATATGAACATGGAAGAGCATAATTCCGGCATTGGTTTAACCAACCTGTCTAAAAGACTTGACCTTCTATATCCTAACAGGCATGAATTTATCGCAGAGAAACGGACAAACAGTTTCTTTACATTATTAAGAATCGATTTTGGGAAAGAAAATAATATATTATGAAGCTGAAATGTGTAATAATAGATGATGAGCCTTTAGCGATAGATTTGTTGAAGACATATGTTGCTAAAACTCCCTTTTTAGAATTGACTGGGACTTTTAATAATGCTTTGTCTGCTATGGACACAATAAGCAACGGAAAAACAGATGTATTGTTTCTGGATATAAATATGCCTCAGATAACAGGCCTGGAATTTTCCAAGACCATCCCTCCCTCTACAAAGATTATATTTACGACAGCGTATGACCACTATGCTGTGGATGGTTTTCGGTTAAATGCTCTGGACTATCTATTGAAACCAATTAATTATACAGAGTTTTTGCAAGCAGCGAATAAAGCTCTTGAATGGTTTAAGCTGACAGCCGCCTCGTCAAATGATAGTTCTACATCCCCTGCGACGAGTATATTCGTGAAATCGGGCTACAGGATGGAGAAAATAGAGTTTGACAATATTCTCTATATCGAAAATCAAAAGGATTATGTAAAGTTTCATCTGGAAAATCAGAAGGAGTCTGTAAGTTCGCTGATGAGTATGCAGTCACTGGAGGAGAAACTCCCCGAAAAGCAATTTATGCGTGTACATCGCTCTTTCATCGTTAATCTGGATAAGATAAAAACGATAGAAAGAAACTGTATTGTATTCGGAAAGGAATATATTCCTGTGTCAGAATCATATAAGGCGAAATTTATGGATTTCCTCAACAAGCATTTCTTCTAATGAAGCAGATTTATCGCAAAAAAGGCTGATATTTATTTTGGAATTAGAAAAAAGTACATATCTTTGCATCGCTTTTGAGGAAAAGCACAGTGTTAAGATGAACACTGGAGAGATGGCAGAGTGGTCGATTGCGGCGGTCTTGAAAACCGTTGAACTGCGAGGTTCCGGGGGTTCGAATCCCTCTCTCTCCGCGGAAAGGCTAAGACAAAAGAAGCCAAAAACAAGAAAAGTCCTACAAATCAGTGATTTGTGGGACTTTTTCGTTTATCCCCATTTCATATAGAAGCCATAAAAAAGCCATTTTTTGACATAGCTGCGTAACCTATTCGTAACCTATTGTCAGAAAATCAAAATAGGTTACGATTTGTCTTACTTAGGCAGTTTGAAGTCCATTTTTGGAACTCTGTATTTATCTCATTATTTGATTGTTGAATGTATTTTTGAAATTAAATTTTGAGTTATGAAAAAGACCACATTCAGTATCCTTTTTTATGGAAAAAAGAATGGATTAAAGGCAAACGGTAAGATGCCGGTTATGGGACGAATTACCGTGAATGGAAAATCGATCCAGTTTGGAACAAAGGTTGATGTTGATCCTAAATTATGGAATGTAACGGCAAGTAAGCTTGTCGGGAAAACCCAGGAAGTCATTAACACAAACTCAGTGCTTGATAGTATCAAAGCAACGATGACTAAGATTTATAGAGAATTACTCGAAAGAGAAGTTTCTGTTACCCCTGAACGTATTAAAAATATCTTTTTTGGTGTTGAGATCCAGCAACAGATGCTGCTTGATCTTTTCAGAAAGCATAATGAAGATGTAGAGAAACTGATTGGAATAAATAAAAGCAAGGCTACTTATCAAAAGTATGAAGTTACAAGAAAACATCTAACCTCTTTTATTAAAGAAAAATACAATCGGTCAGATATTGCATTAAAAGAAATCGACTTTATTTTTATAACTGATTTTGAGGTTTACCTCTTGACCACAGCCGGATGTAATCCGAATACAACAGCCAAATTTATGCAGTTTTTTAAACGGATTGTTATTCTAGCCAAGAATAACGGATGGTTAAAGAGTGATCCGTTTATAAATTATAAGATCAGGATTAAGAAAGTCGATCGAGGCTATTTAACACAGAATGAAATAGAATCTATCATTAACAAGAAGATAACGATAAAGCGCTTGGATCAGATTCGGGATATTTTTATTTTTTCCTGTTTTTGCGGATTGGCTTATATCGATGTAAAAAATCTGAGAAAAGAAAATATTCGTATATCATTTGATGACAAACTCTGGTTAATAGGTAAAAGAGAAAAGACAGGGGTGTCTTTTACTATTCCTTTGCTTGATATTCCTCAAAAAATCCTGAATAAATATGAAGGAGCATTATCTGATGATCGTGTACTTCCGGTTCCAAGTAATCAAAAGGTAAATGCATATTTGAAGGAAATTGGCTCTTTATGTGGAATTGATAAGCAGTTGAGCTTCCATCTTGCAAGACACAATAAAACATCTTATCGACTACTACCCAGCATATTACGAACTGTTCGTTTTTTAATAGGTAACGATTTAGAAACCAGCTTGGTTCTTAGATATGCTTAATTTTCTAACTATACTAAAGAGCGACTCAATATTTGCAAATATATAAAATAAGATTAAACTTCAATTATATTTATAAAAATGATTTGTATTATCTCTATACGGTTTTAATCAAATGATTTTCTAGCGGTACCAAAAAATGGGTGATTTTACAAATCAAGAATTGTTTCTTTCATAATCTGTAAATTCATTTTTAATATCCACCCTACTGAAGAATTTCCCACATTCTTGTATGTTTTAATCTTCAATAAATAACATCAGCACTCATTATCATATATATAAATGTTGGCTCAATATTTGTTATTACTAAAACAAAAGAACAAATGGCTCTTAGTAATGCTTTTGCTTTTATAAAGTATATTCAATTAAGTAATGATTTTAGAAAATCTTGTTATAATTGCAAATCAAAGACTGATTTGATAACTATACTAGCATGTTATGAGATTGCATTTACAGAAGAAGAGTTTCGTGAAGCAATTAGTGCATCATTATTTAAATGCCAAACGGAGAATGAAGCTTTAAAAATTAAGCAAATAGAATGGCTATATAATTTATATCCCGAAAAATGACTTATTATGGATACAATAGAAAACAAAAACATTATCATACCCAATATAGAAAAAATTCGTTTTATAATTAAAGATGCCATCGGCTTAGACGTTATGTATGCCTATGAAGATTTGTTTTTTGCAGAACACGGTGTTTTTCTAATCAAAGTTTGTGACAATAATCAAAACCTCTTAGAATGCTTCTTTAATCTAGATTGTGATGTACATAATAGTTTGATAATACTCGAGAAGTTAATGATTTCATCTCAACTAAATGGAATGACTCTCCTTAATAAGGGGAAATTCGATATGAAGCAAGATAAGGGAGAACAAACCTTCTCCCTCACATTTTATAAATAGACATTTTATTTACAAAAATGTTTATTTCCCGATAAGCACTTCTGTTGACTTTATTATGGCATGAGCAACATCTCCGACTTTTAACTCCAGTTCATCCACACTATCTACCGTTATAACTGATACTATAGTTTGTCCATTCCCCAAATCAATAGTTACCTTAGCCATTACAGCTCCTCTCTTGATGTCTGTAATAGTTCCCTTTAAATCATTGCGAGCACTTAGTTTCATATTTTACAGTTTTAATTGATTATAATAGCATAACAGTAAACCCGTTGTCTTTGTTATTTTATATCGAATGCTTTTTCATTGAACTCACCAAAGTAGCTTCTCTAAGTTTATCAAATGTCTGAATATCCTTATTCGTAAGATTTAATCCATCTACATTTTGGTGAAAACGATCTCATTAGACTACATATATGTAGATTTACGAGAGCGATTCATTATACATATAATCATATATCGCTGTATATCTAAAACTTACATCCAATGGCATGATTTCTGATATAATACTGAAAAGAAATAGAACATGCATCAACCCTTTCGAATTATATCTAAGCTAGAAATAGAAAAAAATGGAAGTTGTTTTCTCAATGCGAAACGTATTGAGCTATTGAAGCGGATTAATAGTCGTGGATCTATTTTGGGAGCTTCCAAAGATATGAAAATGTCTTATCAGCAAGCATGGGTTATAATCAAAGAACTTAATAGTATCTCGCCATTACCTGTTGTCACACGTCAACGCGGTGGAACAAATGGAGGTGGTGCATTAATTACAAATTTCGGATTCAAATTAATAGAAAGTTTCGAGAGAATGGTTTCGGAACAGAACAGGTATATCTCTGAAATGGAAGATGATATACTGGCATGCTTTATTTGATTTTTTTTACGAATCGTTATTCTTTTCAATTTATATCGATCTATTTCATCTTAATTTATTTAGGTTATGGACAAAAAAAAGTTTTATTCAGTAATTTGTTTTGGTTTATTCTTAATTTTTCTTCAAGGACCCGTTTATTCACAATCAGTAAAGATTGACGGAGAAATACGGACACGAGCAGAGTATCGAAATGGATTTCAGAGCCCATTAGCAGATACATTGCATAGTGCAACTATAGGTTCTCTTCGAACGAGACTAAATGTTATTTACAGCGATGATAAAATCAAAGCTAAGATAACATTGCAAGATTCAAGAACCTATGGTCAGACAGGTATTAATAGTACGAATAATTCTCTTGGATTGTACGAAGCATGGGGAGCATATATGTTTACTCCTGAACTTTCGGCGACCTTAGGACGTCAGTCTCTCGAATATGACGATAAACGCCTTTTCTCTGCTGCAAATTGGAGCAATACAGGCAATTCGCACGATCTGTTGTTGCTGAAGTATGAAACTAAAACAGGTATTAAGGCACATCTTGGAAGTGAATGGAACAATGGCAGTGATGTCCTTTATGAATCTGCTTACGACGTAAGTAAATCATATAAAATGCTGACTTATATATGGCTGGCTAAATCTTTTGGAAAATTCGATGCCACAGCTTTATGGGTTAACGATGGTTTTCAACGAGGAACAACAAATGATTTGATAAACAAGTTGAGTTATCGAAATACAGTAGGCGGAAACTTAGGTTTTAAAGATAAGACAATACCATATTCATTCTATGCAACAGCCTATTATCAATTTGGACACAACCCTAAAGATAAAAGTTTAAGAGGCTATCTATTGGCTCTAAAAAATCAATATTCGATAACAAATAAGTGGAGCATAACACTAGGAGGAGACTATTTTTCGGGATCGAAATCAGATATGGAATCAGGAAAAGACCGTACTTTCAACAAGTTATATGGTGTAAACCACTCATTTAACGGATCAATGGAATATTGGGCTACTTTACCAACACAGGGGTTATCTGATTTATATGCAGGCATTACATTTAAGCCCAATTCAAAATTTAATATTGATGCAACATTTCACACATTCTCTCTGACTAAAGAATTAAGTTCAACAGATAAAAAGAATATTGGTTCTGAAGTAGATATCACGGCGAACTATACCATTTCACCCGAAATAACTTTGCAAGGAGGTTGGAGTGCTTATTTCAAAACGGATCAGACCAATACAGTAAAAAAACAAGTGAACATTGATACTAAATTTCCAACTTGGGCATATGTGATGATTTCATTTAAGCCTACCTTTTTATCTAAAAAATAAAATACTAATAATTAAATAACAAGAACTATGAAGCGATTATTATTTACAGCACTATTGCTACTTTCCGTCTTTATATATACAAATGCACAGAATGTTAAAGTTGCTGCTGCAGCAAATCTCAGATATGTACTTGAAGACATAAAAAAACTATATGAAAAAGAAAATCCAAAAGCTAAAATAGATATCACATTTGGCTCATCTGGTACGTTAACTCAACAAATAGTTAATGGAGCTGCATTTGATCTTTTTATGGCTGCGGATGTTGATTTCCCTAAAAAAGTGCAAGAGAGTGGCTTTGCAAATGGTGAAGTGAAAACATACATATATGGAAAATTAGCTCTTTGGAGTCTTACTCTCGACGTATCTAAAGGGATTAATACTGTACTTCAGTCATCAGTAAAGAAAATAGCAATAGCCAATCCCAAGGGTGCGCCATATGGAGAAGCCGCTGCTAACTTGCTCAAATCAAAGAAACTATACGATAAGATAAGCAGTCAGATTGTGTGGGGCGACAATATTGGTCAGGCAGCACAATTTGCTTTCTCCGGAAATGCCGAACTGGGTTTTGTTGCGCTATCATTGGCTATGGCTCCAGAAATGAGAAGCAAAGGTAAATATTATGTATTCTCCGAAAAGGATTGCCCTCCTATTGAACAAGCTTATGTATTAGTAAAAGGTTCGGAGAAAAATCCGGAAGCAGCGAAGTTTATAAACTATGCGATGAGTCGAAAGTGCGATAAGCTTTGGAGTAGCTATGGATACGGCTTATTAAAGAAATAGTAACAGATCAATTTCCTATTGTTACACTAAGAACAATAGGGAACTTATTATATAGAGATATGGAAACAGATTTTATAGATACCCTCTTACTGACGGCTAAATTAGCGACAGCAACAACAGGTATACTTTTCCTTTTGGGATTACCTGTTGCATATATATTGGCTTATACCCAATATCGGATAAAAGTGATCTTTGAAGCTTTGATTTGCATGCCAATGGTATTACCTCCGACAGTATTAGGATATTATCTGCTAGTAGCGTTTAGCCCGCAAAATGGATTCGGGCGATTCATTGAGCAATACTTCGATGTCCGATTAGCTTTTTCTTTTGAGGGAATATTGATTGCAAGCGTAATAGCCGGATTACCTTTTATGATACAGCCTCTTCAAAGCGGGCTTACGAGTTTGCCCGCAAGTTTTAGAGAAGCATCGTATATCTTAGGTAAATCAAAAATAAGAACATTCTTCCGTGTTTTATTGCCTAATATAAAACCTTCTATAATAACAGGTATTTCTCTCACATTTGCCCATTGCATAGGTGAGTTTGGGATTGTACTTATGGTTGGGGGTAATATTCCGGGACAAACAAGAATAGCATCAATCGCGATCTATGATGAGGTACAAACTTTGAATTATAGTGTAGCTAATAAGTATTCTCTTATCTTGTTTGTTACTTCTTTTGTGTTGTTGACAATCATTTATAGTATTAATAAAGGATTCAGGATGAAAACCGGAGGTGAATAAACCTCCATATATAAGCGAAAGGTATGATTTATATAAATGTAGAACGGAAAATGTTGACATCCGAAGGTGAGCGCTCATTAAATATAGATATTAATATAGAAGATAAACATCTTGTTGCTGTTTTTGGTCATTCAGGTGCAGGAAAGACAACTTTATTACGAATGATTGCCGGGTTGCAAAAGCCTGATAAAGGCGTTATCGCTATAGGAGATAACGTAGTATTCGACTCGGCAAAGAAGATCAATCTCTCTCCACAAAAAAGGAATATTGGCTTTATGTTTCAAGATTATGCCCTTTTTCCTAATATGACGGTGGAAGAAAATATACGTTTTGGACAAGATAAAGGACAAAATAAACAGTATACAGACCAATTAATAGAAACTTTTGGACTAGATATGCTGCGCAAGCGCAAGCCATCAAAATTATCAGGAGGACAAAAACAACGAGTAGCTTTGGCTCGCTCCATTGCAAGAAAACCAGATGTACTCCTTCTTGATGAACCGTTGTCTTCTTTAGATGAATCGATGAGATTATCTCTTCAATCTGAAATACTAAAAGCTCATGAATTATTTGCTTCAACAACACTTATTGTAAGTCATGATAAAGAAGAAGTCAAAAGACTAGCGACACATGTCCTTTGCATAGGAACAGAGAGAATCAGCGAGCTACTGAATCCTACATTTTTGTAGGATTCACTTTTAAATCTTACATTTTAGAACATTTTATAAAATCAGCTATTTTTTATTTCAAAACGATCAAAGATTATCAATCTATCGATCAGGATATTAAACCGTTATATTATTCAAGGTATAACGGTTTAACATGTTATGGCACATGCTTTGAATATATGTTTTCGTGAAACTAAAATTTCTATTATAAATATAATAATATTCAAAGTTATGAGAAAGATTGCGATTTATGGTAAAGGTGGAATTGGCAAATCAACAACCACACAAAATACTGTAGCCGGTTTAGCCGAAATGGGAAAAAAGGTAATGGTTGTTGGCTGCGATCCCAAAGCAGATTCTACTCGTCTGCTGCTTCATGGACTAGCTCAAAAAACAGTTTTGGATACATTAAGGGATGAAGGCGAAGATGTCGAACTTGACGATGTGTTAAAAGAAGGTTTTAAAGAAACAAGTTGTGTAGAGTCTGGGGGGCCTGAACCGGGTGTAGGTTGCGCAGGTCGAGGTATCATAACATCCATAAACTTGTTAGAGCAACTTGGTGCTTACGATGACGATAAACATCTGGATTATGTATTTTATGATGTATTGGGAGACGTTGTATGCGGAGGTTTTGCGATGCCTATCCGCGATGGAAAAGCACAGGAAGTGTACATTGTTTGTTCTGGTGAAATGATGGCGATGTATGCTGCTAATAATATATGCAAATCTATATCAAAATTCGGTAAAGTAGGCGATGTACGCCTAGGAGGCCTTATTTGTAATTCGCGTAAAGTAGACAATGAAGTAAATATGATTGAAGAGTTTGCTAAAAAACTTGGAACACAAATGATTCATTTTGTTCCTCGGGACAATATGGTTCAACATGCCGAAATTAATCGTAAAACAGTTATAGATCATGCACCGGAGCATCCTCAGGCAGATGAATACCGTACCCTTGCCAGAAAAATAGACGGAAACAAGATGCATGTAATACCCAAACCTCTTGAGATGGAAGAACTGGAAGAATTGCTTGTCGGATTTGGTATTATGAACTAATCAGACATTCAATATAGTCCTATTTTCTTAAAATTATTCAATTTACAATCATTAAATATCAGGAGGATTTTTATGTTATTAATAAGAGCCATAGTACGTCCGGAGAAATCGCCAGTGGTTATGAAAGATTTATTTAATGCCGGCTTTCCGGCTGTTACGAAGTTGTCGGTTTTCGGTCGCGGGAAACAACGCGGACTAAAAGTCGGCAACGTAACATACGATGAATTACCCAAAGATTTACTAATAATTGCAATCAACGAAAAGGACAAAGAATTTGTCGTAGAAACGATTATAGCATCTGCCCGTTCCGGAGAAAAAGGACAGGCCGGTGACGGAAAAATATTCATTACTCCAATAGAGGAAACTTACACCATATCAAGCCGTAAGAAAGAATAAAATTAAATCGTTAAAAGCATGAAATTAATCTTAGCAATTATAAGAATCGCAAAAATGAGTGAGACTAAAGAGGCTTTAGCCGCTGCGGGGCTTCCGTCCTTTACTGCAATGCATGTTTTAGGAAGAGGGCAAGGACATGGCGATTTGGAAAAGATAAAAGCAATATCTCAGCACAACGAAGCCGCACCGGAAGATCTGAAAGATGCCTTGGAATTTATCCCTGAAGTACCTCGTTTGAAGTCAAAACGAATGATAACACTTGTAGTTACCGATGAAAAAAAAGAGTTGGCTATAGAAACCATTCTGAAAGCAAACCAAACAGGAAAATCGGGCGATGGAAAAGTCTTTGTTTTAAATGCATTGGGTTCATACAGTGTACATACAGGTGAAGCTGGTGATGCAACATTGGATTAAACAATAAATAGGATCGAAGGAAAGATCTATAATCAAAAGAAATTATGGTAGACGATAAAGATAAAATCAAAGATGGTATAATTGCCGATTTACAAATTTTTAAAGATGAGGTGATAACCAAATATCCCAAAAAGGTCGGTAAAAAAAGAGCCAAGTCAATTATACTCAGTGATATTGAACAAACACCCGAAATCCAAGCAAACGTACGTACTATACCCGGTATCATAACTCAACGGGGATGTACATATGCCGGATGTAAGGGCGTAGTATTGGGACCAACCCGTGATATCGTAAATATTACACACGGCCCTATCGGATGTGGATTTTACTCATGGCTAACAAGACGTAATCAGACAAAACCGACAACGGATGAAGAAGCAAACTTTATACCCTATTGTTTTTCAACCGATATGCAAGATAAAAATATTGTATTCGGAGGAGAAGATAAGTTAAAGCAGGCTATTCGTGAAGCTTACGAATTATTTCATCCGAAAGCGATTGCTATATTCTCAACATGTCCCGTAGGACTGATTGGTGATGATGTACATCGGGTAGCACGACATATGATGGAGGAAATAGGTGGCGACATCAATATATTCGGATTCTCTTGTGAGGGTTATCGTGGTGTATCTCAGTCTGCCGGTCACCACATTGCAAACAATGGATTATTTAAAAACCTGATAGGTCGTGATGACGAAGTAAGAGGAAGTCTTAAATATCGCGTCAATTTGTTGGGTGAATATAACATCGGTGGCGATGCTTTCGAATTGGAAAGAGTATTCGAAAAATGCGGAATCAATCTTGTATCTACATTTAGTGGAAACTCGACTATCGAGAGTTTCGAAAATGCACATACAGCCGACCTGAATATGGTTATGTGTCATCGTTCTATCAACTATGTTGCAGAAATGATGGAAACAGCATTCGGTATTCCTTGGATCAAAGTTCAGCCGATAGGAGCACGATCAACAGCTAAAATGTTACGCAAAATTGCACAATATTTTGGTGATCAGGAATTAATAGATAAGGTCGAAGAGGTTGTAGCTGAAGAAATGGCTGAAGTAGAAGCTGTAAGGGAGAAGATATATTCGAAAACCAAAGGCAAGCTTTCAATGCTTTTTGTCGGAGGATCACGAGCACACCACTATCAAGACTTGTTTGAAGAACTGGGAATGACTACAATTGCAGCCGGATATGAATTCGGACACCGTGATGATTATGAAGGACGCCGTGTAATACCAACGATACAGATCGATGCTGATAGTCGCAATATCGAAGAGATAACCGTAACTAAAGATGCTACACGTTACAATCCGCGCAAGACAGAAAGCGAATTACAAGAATTAAACAAAGAACTTGAATTCACTGAGTACAAAGGGATCATGGATCAGATGGAAAAAGGGACTCTTGTTATAGATGACCTTAGCCATTATGAGATGGAGAAACTGATTGAAATGTATCATCCGGATGTATTCTGTGCTGGTATAAAAGAAAAATTCTGTGTTCAGAAAATGGGTATTCCTTTGAAGCAACTTCACAATTATGATGTAGGTGGACCATATGCCGGATTTAAAGGTGCTATTAACTTTTATAAAGACATCGAAATGATGGTAGGTGCAAATATCTGGAAGGAAATAAAAGCACCTTGGGAGAGCGATGCATATGTTGAAGCTCAGTATGCTTGCTAAACTATTATGAACAACTAAAAAATAAAAATTATGTTACTACGTCATACTACAGCAAAAGAAATAGATCGGAAGGCCTTGACCATTAATCCGGCAAAAACATGCCAGCCGGTTGGTGCGATGTATGCTGCATTAGGATTACATGGATGCCTGCCTCATAGCCATGGTTCGCAAGGATGTTGCTCTTATCACAGAAGTGCTTTGACCCGACATTTCAAAGAGCCGATTATGGCTGCTACAAGTTCTTTTTCAGAAGGTTCTTCGGTATTTGGGGGATCATCCAATCTTGTGGCTGCAATCGAAACAATATTTACAGTATATGAACCCGATGTTATTGCTGTACATACAACCTGTTTATCTGAAACTATTGGAGATGATATGACTCAGATTATATCGAAAGCGAATGAGGACGGGAAAATACCAGATGGGAAAAAAGTTATTTATTGTAATACTCCCAGTTATGTTGGAACACATGTTACAGGATATTCCAATCAATTGGCTGCATTTGTCAAATTCTATTCAACCGCCACCCCCAAGAAGAAAAATGTAGTAAATCTTATTGCCGGATGGATGGAACCTTCTGATATGCGCGAAATAAAACGGATAGCAGCAGTTATGGAAGCCCGTACAATAATGTTTCCGGATATGTCAGGTGTTTTGGATGCGCCTCTAACAGGAAAATATGAGATGTATCCTAGCGGAGGTACGACTCAATCGGATATGATAGCGACCGGTGATAGTAAATTTTCTATTGGTCTGGGAGCTTATTCGACAGAAGATGCCTGTATTAAATTGGAGAACAAATGTAAGGTCAAATTTGATGTATTGGAAATTCCTATTGGATTGAAGGCCACTGACCGATTCATCACTTCCCTTAGTCGTCATGCAAATCTTCCTGTGCCCGATTCTTTGACAGAGGAGCGAGGACGGCTAGTCGATCTCATCGCAGATAATTCTAAATATTTCTGGGGTAAGCGGGTTGCTCTTTTTGGTGACCCTGACACATTGATTCCTCTTACTGAGTTTTTGGTAACATTGGATATGAAGCCTGTCTATATTGTTACAGGAACTCCCGGCAAGCACTTCGATGAAGAAATGACGAATATATTGAAAGATATACCGGAAGCCAAATTCAAAAGTGGTGAACGAGCTGATATGTTCCAATTACATCAATGGATCAAACAAGAACCGGTGGATCTGCTTATAGGCAACTCATATGGAAAATACATTGCTCGTGATGAGAATATTCCATTCATACGTATGGGTTTTCCAGTCGTAGACCGTCCTGGTCACAACTTCTTTCCTCACACAGGGTATATTGGGGCTACTAATATTGCAATAAATATTCTTGAGAAATTCTTGGACTATCAGGATAGAACTTGTTCCGAAGAAAAGGTGGAATTCCAAATGTAACAAATAGAGATAACAAGAAATGGCAGGCTTTTTAAAAGATAGAGAAAAACAGATTTTTACCAAAGGTGGAAATTCACAGAGTTTGATTGGCGGTAAGCCCAGCTTGGCCGGATCTGTCAGCCAAAGAGCCTGCGTCTTTTGTGGTTCTCGTGTCGTGTTATATCCAATAGCCGATGCCCTGCATTTGGTACATGGCCCTATCGGTTGTGCATCATACACATGGGACATAAGAGGCGCTATGTCTTCAGGACCAGAACTCCATCGCAGCAGTTTTTCTACAGATTTACGTGAAAAGCATGTAATCTTTGGCGGAGAAAAGCAATTATATCAAGCCCTTCATGAGCTTATCGATAAGCACCACCCTAAAGCCGCATTTGTATATTCGACATGTATTGTCGGGGTTATAGGTGACGACGTACAATCTGTGTGCAAGCGGGTAGCCAAAGAAAAAAATATCCCAGTAATAGCTGTGATGGCTGAAGGTTTTCAAGGGTCAAAAAAGGATGGTTACAAAATAGCCTGTGATGCTATGGCTAGCCTTATCGGAACTGACAATTCGAAAGAAATATCGACGATGAGTATAAATATACTTGGAGATTTTAATCTGGCCGGAGAGCTTTGGATGCTAACAGAGTATTATAAAAGAATGGATATTCAGATACTAGCCTCTATAACAGGTGATGGCAGGGTGAAAGATATTCAGAATGCTCACAGGGCATCCTTAAATGTGGTTCAATGCTCCGGGTCAATGATGCATTTAGCGAAGACGATGAAGGAAGAATATGGGATTCCATTTATGAAGGTTTCTTATTTCGGTATTGAAGATATGTCTGACGCACTTTATGAGGTTGCCAAATTCTTTAAAAGCGAAGAAACAATGGATAAAGCTCGAGATTTGGTAAAAGAAGAATTATCTAAACTTCTTCCTGCACTGGAACCCTATCGTGTAGCTTTACAAGGCAAGAAAGCGGCCATCTACGTGGGAGGTGCATTCAAAGCTATATCTTTAGTTAAGGCATTGCGTCTTATAGGTGTGAAAACTGTAATAGCCGGTACACAAACCGGAAATACAGAGGATTACAAGTTATTAGAAGCTATCTGCGATGATGGCTGTATATTGGTTGATGACTCTAATCCCGTAGAGTTATCCGAGTTTGTGAAACAAACAGGTGCTGACCTATTTATCGGAGGTGTGAAGGAGCGGCCAATAGCATATAAATTGGGCATAGGCTTTTGCGATCATAACCATGAACGAAAATTAGCCTTAGCAGGATATGAAGGTATGCTCAACTTTGCCAAAGAGGTATATGAAACAGTAAGCAGTCCTGTATGGCAGTTTGTAAAACGATCATTCTAAAAAATTACAGCTCAAATTATTGATCAACTCAAAATATAAGAATATGAATCTTGCAGAATCAAATAGAACGAAAGATATGCCTTCCGGCGATAACTTTTCTTCCTCCTGTAATGCCTGCAAACAATGTACCCCACTGGGGGCATGTGTTGCTTTTAAAGGAATTGAGGGAGTATTGCCTATGCTTCACGGTTCGCAAGGTTGTGCGACTTATATAAGACGCTATTTGATAAGCCATTTTCGTGAACCGATGGATATTGCATCTTCCAATTTTAGCGAGGAAACAACCATTTTTGGAGGAAATAAGAACTTTAATACAGGCATTGATAATATCATCAGTCAATATCATCCGGAAGTAATAGCCATTGCTAGTACTTGTTTAAGTGAAACGATAGGAGAAGATGTTCAGCGTTTGATAAATGAATATAAAAGTATTCATCACAATACAGAAAATCTTCCGGAAATGATTTTTGCCTCTACCCCCAGTTATCAGGGAACACATTATGAAGGATTTCACGAAGCTGTATATGCAACTGTAAAAGCTCTGGCTGATGGACGGGGAACCGTAGGATCTCACATCAATTTGTTCAGCAATTTCATTTCACCGGAAGATATACGGCATCTGAAAGAAATAGTGCAGGATTTCCACCTTGATACGATGCTATTTCCTGATTATTCCGACACACTGGATAGTACTTCATGGGATATATATCACCGTATAGCACAAGGAGGAACCCCGATAGCTGCTTTGAGAAACAGTGCCCTTGCCTCGGTTTCTATTGAATTGGGCTACATCCTGAATTCCGGAGGCAAGAATGGTAAAATAAAAAATAATGCAATAGCTCAATCGGCAGGAGATTATTTACAGACAGAATTCGATGTCGTTTGCCGTAAAACGGGTTTACCAATAGGAATAATTGAGTCTGATAAGTTTTTCAATCTCTTAGCCACTATATCCGGCAACCCTATTCCTGAGAAGTATCAAAAACAACGAGGACGTTTGGTCGATTTATATATCGATGGACATAAATATGTTTCAGGCAAAAAAGCGGTCATTTATGGCGAAGAAGATCTGGTTGTAGCTCTTGCCGCCTTTGCCTCAGAAATCGGGATAAAACCGGTATTGTGTGCTACAGGTGGAGAAAGTGGAAAACTGCGTGAAACACTCAAACAAACACTAGGGGACCTGTACAATGAAGATATTATTGTAGCTCAGGGTATAAGCTTCGAAAGAATGGAAGAGGTAATGAAAGATCTACATCCTGATTTAATGTTAGGAAACAGTAAAGGATACTATATTGCCCGCAAAATGGATATCCCTATTGTTAGAGTAGGTTTTCCAATCCATGACCGCATTGGTGCTCAACATACTAAAACTTTAGGATACGAAGGTACAACAGCTTTGTTCGAGCAAATTGTGAATACATTATTGGAAGATAAACAACGAAAATCGCCCGTTGGGTATAAGTATATGTAATAAATAACTAAAAAGGAGAAAATATTATGAAAGATTTATCCCAACATCCATGTTTTAATGCTGAAGCAAAACATAAATATGCAAGAGTACACTTGCCGGTAGCTCCTAAGTGTAATATACAGTGTAATTATTGCAATCGAAAGTACGATTGTTGTAACGAGAGCCGTCCAGGAGTGACAAGTACCATCCTGTCTCCATTACAGTCGGTTCATTATATGAAAGCATTGTCCGAAAAAATACCGAACATAAGTGTCGTAGGTATTGCAGGGCCTGGTGATCCATTCGCTAATGCCGAAGAAACTTTGCAAACAATGAGGTTGGCTCAAAAAGAGTTTCCGGATCTTATATTTTGTCTATCATCCAATGGATTAGACTTGGCTCCATACATAGATGAAATAGCCGAAATAGGAGTGTCTCATGTAACGATAACCGTAAACTCGCTGAACCCTGAAACACTGGCTAAAATATATCGTTGGGTACGCTACAAAAGAAGGGTATACAGAGGTGAAGAAGGAGCTAAAGTATTGTTGGAACAACAACTTTATTGTATACAAAAGTTGAAAGAAAAAAATATAACAGTAAAGATAAATACTGTTATATGCCCGGGTATTAATGATCACGAAATAGAGGACTTGGCTAAAAAGGTTGCTGAATTAGGTGCCGATACCATGAATTGCATACCAATGTATCCAACAGAAAATACTGAATTCGAAATTTTAAAGGAACCCTCGAAAGAGATGATGAAGGATATAAAAGCTCGAATTTCTAAATATATTAAGCCAATGGCACATTGTGCCCGTTGCAGAGCAGATGCAGCCGGATTGTTGGGACACGATAATGCTGAGGCAATGAATATGATAGGTCAGTTTTCGTCCTTGGTCGTCAATAAGGGAAAGGGTCGTGAGCGAGTAGCCGTTGCCAGTAATGAAGGATTATTAGTAAATATGCATTTGGGGGAAGCCCGTAAGGTATACATATTCGAACAATCTAAAAACGGATATCATTTCGTAGAAACTCGAAATACTCCACCTGAAGGAACCGGAATGAACCGCTGGAAAGAACTGGCAGAAAAGACATTGATAGATTGCCAGGCAATACTCGTTGCCGGGATAGGTGAAACACCAATGAGAGTAATGCAGGAAAACGGAGTGAAAGTAATCCAAATGAATGGTTTGATAGATGCAGGTTTAGATGCTATTTACCTAAATCTACCAATAAAGACGCTATGTAGAAGCGAATATACAAAATGTGGAGAAACATGCCGGGGCACTGGTAGCGGCTGCGGATAACCTTTATTAAACAAAACATCAATTATAACAAAAAACTAAAATAGAAAAATATATGAAAAAGCCTGATTACATGATAATGGTATGTAATTCTTATAGAGTTGCCGGTGATGCACAAGGATTCTGCAATAAGCAAGGTGCAACATCTTTTGTCCAATATATCTCCGAAGAGTGCTCAGATAGGGCTATTAATGCAGTTGTTACCACCACAGCTTGTCTGAGTGTTTGTAGTCAGGGGCCGGTAGTGGTGATTCAGCCCAATAATTTTTGGTATGGAGGTGTGACAGAGGATAAATTGGATGAAATATTAGATGCATTAGAGGAAGGCAAAGCAGTGAGTGAATATTTGATTACAGATTAATTTTTAAGATTAGATAAAATACACTCTATGGAAGCGATGAAAAATATTCATATTATAGATTCTACACTTCGAGATGGAGAACAAGCCCCAGGTGTTGTATTTTCAGAACAAGAAAAGATCCATATAGCTCAAATGCTGGATGGGGTTGGTGTTGATGAAATAGAAGCCGGTACACCTGCTATGGGTGAGGATGAATGCCGCATAATCCGCAAAATTTCAGCAATGAATTTAAGTGCTCGTATTTCGGTCTGGAGCCGTGCCGTAAAGCAAGATATATTGATTGCAGCCAAGACAGGAGCTCAAGGTATCCATATCGCATTCCCATTATCAGACATTCAGTTAGCAAGTATGAATAAAGAATGGGCAATGATGAGAGACAGCCTTCCAGAGATGGTTGAAATAGCAAAATCTTATTTCGACTATGTGAGCGTAGGAGCTCAGGATGCAAGCCGATGTGGAATAGAAAGATTGTTTGAGTTTATAGGTATAGCCGAAGAATTAAGTGTCAGTCGGATACGGCTTGCCGATACAGTGGGAATTTTCACTCCTTTGGGAATTATAGATTTGATAAAAAAAATATTGAACCGATATCCTCATCTGGATATAGACTTCCATGGGCATAATGATTTAGGTATGGCAACAGCGAATGCTATTACTGCATGGCAGTCCGGCGCGTCAACATTGAGTGTAACGGTCAATGGATTGGGTGAAAGGGCTGGTAACTCGGCTCTGGAAGAGGTTATTATGACTATGTTATTAATAGAAAAACAAAATAAATATTCAATTTCAACATTATACTCGTTATGTCAGTATGTGTCAATAGCAGCAAAGCGTCCAATATCTGTAGGAAAGGCTATTTCCGGAAATATGGTTTTCAGCCATGAATCAGGTATTCACGCTAAAAGCTCTTTGATTGATATAAATGCTTTTCAGGCATTCGATGGAAAACTCATTGGTAGAGAAAGTTCGAGGAATCTTTTTGGAAAACATTCAGGTAAAGGTGCTGTCATAGATTTTTTAAACAAGCAGCATGTTGTAATAGATAATGCTAAAATAGATAGACTAATGGCAATAATTCATCAAATGGCACAGACTTATCAACGGAGCATATATGGCACAGAGATTATAGAAGCATATTGGGACCTGGAATAGCTCTTGCTTGTCAATATGATTTAAAAGCCAATAAATATATGCCATTAAGATATATATAATTAAATTTAACAACTTATTGATGTGAAAATGATTATTTTTGTTTCATAAAGTTGTTTTTGTGTGTGCTATGTTAAAATGGAAAAAATATGTATTGCGATAAAATGAAACGTAGCTGCTATGCTGAAACTGATTTAACGTTTTTGGTTAATATAAGCAACGCGATTGGTCATAGTCAGGATATATATAAAGATATGGAATTGGTGCTAAATGATTTATGCGACTTTTTAGGTGCACAATACAGCATGATAACAATTGTGGACCGAAATTATGATAAAATTATGATTAGTGCAGCTCATGGCTTAACTAAAGAGGAGAAAAGCAGAGGTGTATACAAAATAGGAGAAGGTATTATCGGAGAGGTCGTTCAGACTGAAACACCTATTGTTATAAAAGATATTTCTAAAAACTCTAAATTTTTAAATAAAACAGGAATAAAAAGAAATAACAATCAAATGATGGCATTTCTTTGTGTTCCTATTATTCTGAAGAATGAAATAACCGGAACATTGAGTATTCATAAGTCTCACCAAGGTATTGTAGATTTTTCAGCAGAAATAAAGTTTCTGAATATTGTGGGTATGTTAATAGGAAAAAATGTTTCAATAAGACGTAAACATATAGAAGAATTAGAAGAATTACGAAAAGAAAATATAAAACTCAGAAGAGAAAACTCTCCAAAGCCCGATAATATTATTGGTAATTCATCTTTGATGAATGATTTGTATAACCTTATAAATAGAGTTGCTCCCACCAATAGTACAGTTATGATTAGAGGAGAGAGTGGAGTTGGTAAAGAACTAATAGCCGAAGCTATACATAATGCCAGTAAAAGAGCTTCGAAGCCTTTTATCAAAGTAAATTGTTCGGCCCTTCCGGAAAACCTGATAGAAAGCGAATTATTCGGACACGAAAAAGGTTCTTTCACAGGGGCCAATGCGTCACATATGGGACGCTTTGAAATGGCTGACGGAGGTACGATATTTTTAGATGAAATAGGAGATGTTCCGCTTTCAATACAAGTAAAGTTATTAAGAGTAATACAGCAACGGCAAATTGAAAGAGTTGGAGGAACTAAAACAATAAATATAAATGTCCGGATAATAACAGCAACAAATAGAAATCTGGAAGAAATGATCAAGCAGGATACTTTTCGGGAAGATTTTTATTACCGGATAAATGTGTTTCCGATCTATGTACCCTCATTGAGAGAAAGACGAGCTGACATACCAATATTGACCGATCATTTCATTGCAAAATTAAATAAGATCAATAAAACAAATGTAAAACGTATAACCGGAGGTGCATTGGATATGTTAATGATGTACTCGTGGCCGGGTAATATCCGGGAACTGGAAAATGTTATAGAGCGGGCTATGATATTAACTACTGACGGAGTTATACACTCGTATAATTTACCACCCACATTACAAACCGGAGTCTCCTCTGATACTGTAGATAAAGGAACGTTAAACAGCATATTGGAGCGAGTCGAAAAGCAACTAATTATAGATACATTAATAGCCGCACACGGAAGCATTGTCAAAGCTTCTGGTCAATTAGGTGTAACAGAGCGCATAATGGGACTAAGGATTAATAAGTATAACATTCAGATACAGGACTATAAAAATCTTACGAATGAAGCCAGTTAACATAAATATAATTAGATGTGACTATACAAATACGGATCATCTGAATGCATTAGGTGACTTAATGAACGCATATATAGCAGATAATATGGGTGGAGGGGAAACTCTGAGTAAATTAAAACAATTGAAGTTAGTTGATGGATTAAATCAACACCCAACCTCAATTGTATTATTAGCCATGTGGGAAGATGTATTTTGTGGATTATTAGTCGCATTTGAGAATTTTTCCACATTTACGGTTAGTCCTATGATTAATATCCATGACCTGATAGTTTTGCCCACATACAGAGGTAAAGATATAGGGAGTCTATTGATGAAAGAGATAATAGAAATAGCATACGGCAAGAAATGCAGTAGAATTACGTTGGAAGTTCGAACTGATAATTTAGTCGCTCAGAGCTTATATAAGAAAATGGGATTTGTGGAGACAGAACCGTCAATGTATTATTGGCGAAAAAATTTACTCTAGATAGAATCATCATCAATCAATTTAAAGAAAATAAATGAGTACAGATTTAATAATTCCGGAAAAAGATTTGTACGCTGTATTATGTACAAGTTTAGAATATGCAAACTCTTATTATTCAATGTTGGCAAAAAGCATCAATACCCCAAAGCCCCGTTTTGATAATGACTTTTTGTATAATCTGGCTATAATGAGCACCGAAAAATATTTTGTTGCGCTTCTAGCTCGTTATGATTGGAATGCTTCTCATCACATGCCATTAGCCATGTATAAAGAGGCATTAGACTTTGATTCCGAACTTCCTGAATCAATAAAACAAACAGCAATTTTTGTGGGTAAGTTTGAAGCAATCTGTTCCATTGAAGGCTTCGGATATCGTACTCCATCACATCAAGATTTGCAAGAAATGGTAAAGGGGATTGAGGTATTAAAGCAATGGGTTGAAAAAAGAAAGGATGAAATATCATACTTATTCAGCAAATGATCAAAAATAGTTTTTCAACACTAACTTAAAAAGTACGAGATTAAAAAAACGAAATATTTGGACCATGTTATTGTTCGATATCCTTTTTAGCCTAAAAATAAAAGAATAACTCACTTATATTTTACTAATCAAATCGATTCTTAAAAAGAGAGACTTAATTTGAAATAGTCACGATTTAATCTGACAGTTACTAATAAAAACAGTAACATTATAAAAAGATTAAATTATGACTACATCGCAGAAAATCATTAAGAACAAATTAGGAGTTTTAGGATTAGCCCAACAATTAGGTAATGTTTCAAAAGCCTGTAAGATTATGGGCTATAGCCGGGATAGTTTCTATCGTTTTAAGGAGCTATATGAGCAAGGTGGAGAGTTAGCTTTACAGGAAATATCTCGGCGTAAACCTATTCTTAAAAATCGTATTGATACAGCTATTGAAGACCAGGTAGTAGCCTTAGCTATTGATAACCCTGCTTTAGGTCAAGTAAGAGTTAGCAATGAGTTAAAGAAAAAGGGATTCTCTGTATCAGCAGGTGGAGTTCGTAGTATTTGGCTCAGGCATAACTTACAAACGTTCCAACTACGTTTAAAAGCATTAGAGGCTAAAGTCGCCCAGGAAGGTTATATTCTGACAGAATCTCAGCTTATAGCCTTAGAAAAAGCTAAAGAAGAAAGGTTGCTCATGGTGAAA
>NZ_GL891979.1:815568-817762 GCF_000213555.1 Dysgonomonas gadei ATCC BAA-286 | reverse complement strand
AGAGGGAACCGAGTACTGTGGACTAAGAGAGCAACATGAATACCAGTTATATCTTGCCATTGAAGATATTGACCATACTAAAACAAAGGCTAAAAGTCCTCAAACAAATGGGATATGTGAGAGATTCCACAGAACAATACAGGAAGAGTTTTATGCCGTAGCTTTTAGAAAGAAAATATACAGGAGTATAGAAGAAATACAAACGGACTTAAACAATTGGATGTGGTATTATAACAACGAAAGGACTCATTCGGGAAAATATTGCTATGGCAAAACCCCAATGCAAACTTTTATTGAAGGTAAAGATATTGCTAAAGAAAAACTATTAGAAAATGTGATGCAACAACAAAATATTCTTACTTTTGGAAGTCAAGAGACTCTCGAAATGAACCATAAAAAAGAAATCTGACAATTATAGTTAACCCACAACTGTCAGATTAAGTCTTAGCTATTACACTTAATTTGATTTGGCATGCTCTATCGTTATCTACAGATTTTTTCATGTGACACAGTTATATTTTGGTCGAATCTACCACTTTCAATTATAAGATATAAAAGGACATGTACCTATACATGACTGAATAATAATGATTTAAATGTGATTTATTTATTTTCGACTATTCTTCTTGAGTGAGCTTTCTATTGTAGCATTAGTCACGAAAGCCTCAATACTTTTCCCTTTCAATCGATTTACTATGGGTTTCACAGAGTTGGAGTACTAGATAATTTACAACTGAATTCTATTACTGAGTTGTTTAAAATGCATCTCATAATAAGATAATGGTTTGGCCACAAACTAACCTTAAGTATTTGGCCGTATTTTATTCCTTTCTGTTTTAAATAGAGGATGTAAACAAAAAACACGAATACTTATATTTCGAATTCTTCTATCCACTGTGTTTTGGACTTTTCTTATATAAAAAAATGGAAATTAAAATTCTGTGATTTTCTCAGATTTGCTGTTCGTCGCATATTCTCTAAATGGTAACGATTATTATTCTGTGTTTTTCTTAGCTTTACTTAGTTGATTTTTAGTATATAAGGCTGTTTTTGTGTATTTTTCTGTGATTTGCTATGTTCTGCATAGTAATACCGGCAGTAACTTTTTTATATATTATACTTTATTAGTAACTATCTATAAAACAATAAGAAAACAACATTTGTTTTATTTAAACACATCAGTTTGTGGGATTCAATTTAAATTAAAAAGAAAGGAATCGATTATGAATTTAGAAAGACAGGCAGAAACGTTGAATGATTTAATATTAATCAATAACGACAGAATGCAAGGTTATCAGAAAGCAATTGACGAGCTACAACCAGAAGATGCCGAGTTAAGAAGCGTATTCCAGGAAAGGGTTAATCAAAGTAGTCAGTTTCGCAATGAATTGGTTCCTGAAGTAAGTCGCACAGGTGAGGTAGTTGCCGAAGGGACAATGGTGTCCGGTAAGATATATCGTGCATGGATGGAGGTGAAAGCATTTTTTTCGGGAAATAATCGAAGAGCTATTCTCGAGAGCTGCGAACTGGGTGAAGATGCTGCTTTGCGTGCTTATGAAGAAGCATTGAACTGCGAGAATCTTACGCAGGAGCAACGCCTAAAGGTAATTCGTCATCGGGCAGAAATACAGATTTCACGCGATCATATCAGGTCAATGCGTGATGCACTTGGTTAAGAAAATATATTTATTTAATGTGTAATAGCTAAGACTTAATCTGACAGTTGTGGGTTAACTATAATTGTCAGATTTCTTTTTTATGGTTCATTTCGAGAGTCTCTTGACTTCCAAAAGTAAGAATATTTTGTTGTTGCATCACATTTTCTAATAGTTTTTCTTTAGCAATATCTTTACCTTCAATAAAAGTTTGCATTGGGGTTTTGCCATAGCAATATTTTCCCGAATGAGTCCTTTCGTTGTTATAATACCACATCCAATTGTTTAAGTCCGTTTGTATTTCTTCTATACTCCTGTATATTTTCTTTCTAAAAGCTACGGCATAAAACTCTTCCTGTATTGTTCTGTGGAATCTCTCACATATCCCATTTGTTTGAGGACTTTTAGCCTTTGTTTTAGTATGGTCAATATCTTCAATGGCAAGATATAACTGGTATTCATGTTGCTCTCTTAGTCCACAGTACTCGGTTCCTCTATCAGTTAATACACGAAGTAGCCTTAACTCATGCTCATCAAAG
>NZ_GL891979.1:758191-815548 GCF_000213555.1 Dysgonomonas gadei ATCC BAA-286 | reverse complement strand
TTAGCTTTTTCTAAGGCTATAAGCTGAGATTCTGTCAGAATATAACCTTCCTGGGCGACTTTAGCCTCTAATGCTTTTAAACGTAGTTGGAACGTTTGTAAGTTATGCCTGAGCCAAATACTACGAACTCCACCTGCTGATACAGAGAATCCCTTTTTCTTTAACTCATTGCTAACTCTTACTTGACCTAAAGCAGGGTTATCAATAGCTAAGGCTACTACCTGGTCTTCAATAGCTGTATCAATACGATTTTTAAGAATAGGTTTACGCCGAGATATTTCCTGTAAAGCTAACTCTCCACCTTGCTCATATAGCTCCTTAAAACGATAGAAACTATCCCGGCTATAGCCCATAATCTTACAGGCTTTTGAAACATTACCTAATTGTTGGGCTAATCCTAAAACTCCTAATTTGTTCTTAATGATTTTCTGCGATGTAGTCATAATTTAATCTTTTTATAATGTTACTGTTTTTATTAGTAACTGTCAGATTAAATCGTGACTATTTCATTTAATGCAATAAGGGAAGAGACAAAGGCCTCTTCCCTTATTTTTCACGATTTCCTGCTTCAGCTTCTACCCATTCGTCATTTTTATTGCAGTACTCGCACATATTACTTTCACCCGCATTCATAGTTCTTGTGAATCCTCACTTATCTCTGATGCTATTGGACTTTAAAAAATACCCTTTATACTTCTATAAAAGGTATTCCTCTCTATATTGATTGCAAATAAATAGATGTATCAATATTCCAAAGAATCATTACTGTTTTTATTTATCAGTGTGGAATCTTTTACTTCTACAGGATCACTAGGCGGCTCTGCTTTCTTGTTATTG
Organism: Dysgonomonas gadei ATCC BAA-286; assembly: GCF_000213555.1. Taxonomy (GTDB): domain Bacteria; phylum Bacteroidota; class Bacteroidia; order Bacteroidales; family Dysgonomonadaceae; genus Dysgonomonas; species Dysgonomonas gadei. The sequence goes on along the minus strand of NZ_GL891979.1, from coordinate 814,711 downwards.
GTACAACTCAAAGAAAAGATCGCTATAAGTACCGACAAGAGAATTAATATTTTCTTCATAACATTCATATTTAGTATAATATTATTGCTCCGGTAGTTCTTCTTTTGGAACTTTCAGTTTAATAATATTTAGCCAGTCTTTTTTCTTTTCACCCCATAGTGTATATTGTTCATCATCGAGTACTCCTTTTAAATTAGTATCCAGTGTTGAATCAAACTCTTTAACCGCATCTTCTGATAATGGTATGGTGGTGAAAAGCGCCAGAGTGTAGGCTGCATTATAATCAGCGACTGCCTCTTTTTGATCCGGTGTTAAAGTAAGAGCTGCAGTCAGTGTATCCGTTAGTAGAGTTGCAGCTTCTTTTGCCGCTTCTGTCCGTTTCTCATTCTGGGAGAATCCTGCCATTGTGGATAGTAATATTGCGAATAATAACACAATACTTTTTTTCAAATCAATTGCTTTCATGATGAATAATTGTTTCATTAGTAAAAAACCGATCGATGTCGGTCTATATTAAAAAACATGTCAAACATATAGCGGGTTGTAATAAAGGTTATTAATTAATTTATATTATAAATCCCAGACATAAATATACATACTCAAAGGATATGGTACATAAAAGGTTAATAAACACAATAGAAATGAAATATTACTCTCAAAATGTAGGAGAAGAATTACTATATCTAAACTAGAAGAGGGCAGTTAGGGTAAAGATTAAACTTGAGGAAAAAGAACGCCTTGTATATGAACTTTCGTATATTTTTCCTGAGAATTTCTATGAAGATAGATTTTATTCAATATCGCCGACCGATATTAATTATTGATAAAAGGAAGGCATATTTTTTTCTAAAATATGCCTTCCTTCAATGTTTTTTGATCGATTAATCATGACCTTCCGTTTTCACAATTTTATTATATAATCCCATAATCAAAAATGGAGCGGCCCATTGTCCGACAAATAAAGCGATATGTCTTTTACCACAACATTTTAAAGTGAGTGAAGCCGCCATCACTGTTAATGAAGCTGCCAGATAAACAGCCGAAGGTATTTTTGACGTTTGCTTTTCTATTGCCACTGTAAATTTACCTTCATTTGGAGTTGTTATTGCCATAATAGTTTGTTTTTTAATTAGTAATCTTGAGTTTAAACATTTCGTTTATTGAATTATCCCAGATGGTGCCCTCCTGTCACCCCATATACCTCCGCTGTAACATAACTTGATTCATCAGATGCGAGGAATACATATACGCCTGCAAGTTCTGCTGGTTGTCCAGCTCTCTTCAGAGGGGTTGCTTGTCCGAACTTGGGTAGTTTTTTCTGCTGCTGGCCGCCGCTGACTTGTAAAGCAGTCCATATAGGACCCGGAGCCACAGAATTAACTCTTATGCCCTTTTCTGCAATTTGCTTTGCCAATCCACGGGTGAAGTTTAGAATTGCACTTTTTGTTACAGCATAATCTAACAAATCAGGACTCGGCTGATATGCTTGGATCGAAGATGTAGTAATAATAGAAGAGCCCGGTGGAAGAAAAGGTAAAGCCTCCTGAACCATCCAAAATAAAGAAAATACATTAATCTTGAAAATATCCATAAGTTGCTCTGTTGTGATTTCACGTATATCTGTTTTAGAAACTTGTTTGCCGGCAACAAAAGCGAGTATATCCAGTCCTTCTAATTTTTCATTGGCCTTTTTAATCATTTGCCTACAAAATTTTTCATCACTCAAGTCTCCCTCTATAAGAATAACCTTACTTCCATCCTTTTCAAGCAATTCTACTAATGAATCAGCGTCTTTTTGCTCTGATTTCATATAGGTGATAGCTATATCTGCACCTTCACGGGCATACGCAATAGCTACCGCACGTCCTATTCCCGAATCACCTCCGGTAATAAGAGCTTTACGCCCTTCCAAGCGCCCATTTCCTTTATAATTTTTTTCGCCGCAATCAGGTACAGGCTCCATTTCAGATTGCACTCCCGGGGATTTCTGTAATTGTTTGGGAAACCCATCTTGCCTATACTTTGTAACAGGATTTTGTATTTTATCTTGTTCTTTTTTATTCATTTCTTCTTTGTTTAAAAGTTGAAGTTCGTTTATTATACAAACAGTAAGTTTTCCCTCAACCTTGGAATAACTCATGCCCGTTACTGTTTCCGGTGATTCCATTATCTCTACCCGATAAAAGCCCGTGTTTCAGCCTGATTATGTATATTGTCATTAAGCAGAAGCCATTACGACTTTCCCTCTTTCCTATTCTTTTTCGGTTTAGAAGCAAAATCTTCCAATTCTTTTTCGGTCATACTATCTGCCACTTTTTTCACTTCATCACTTACATTTTTGGTTTCTCCTCTTTTATAAGCGAGAGCAGCTCCCATTAATCGTCTTTGTTTTTCACTTTTTGCTGGCATAATATTTTTCTTTTTATTATTTAGATATTCTATATATAAAAAACAATGCGTAAAAATTCATTGTCCTTAGAGATAATAAATGTTCTTAAATAACATAAAATGTTTCACGCATCCAATACTTTAAAATTGCAAAGCTCATATAAGCCAAAGACTAAATAAAATTAAAGTAATAGAAACTCTAATAACATGACTATTTATCAATCTTATTTCGTCTAGCCTCAGAGATAATTATTCTTCTGCTGCCCGCTCGTTTATATGGCTTTCGGCTATTTTAGTCAAAGCTACATCAGTCGCTTTTTCATTGTCAAGAATTCGTTGCAACAGAGCTGCAACTTCATTATAACCTTTGGTCCTCGCCAGAACTGCCAATGTGCCATATGTAGCAATCTCATAATGTTCAACTTTTTGTGCTGCAAGAATTAAACCCGCATCCCGTATAAATGTATCTTTGTCTGTATCTTTTATAATGGAATCAGCTTCTTCCAATAGACCTTCCATAGCATCACATTTGTGAGCTTGGGCTTTTTCGCCTAATAATTCGAAAGCTTGTTCCAAAGTAGTAATATGGGTATTGGTTTCTTGTGTATGTTTTTCAAAAGCAGAAGCCAATTTAGGACTTGTCGATGCCTTTTGCAATTTGGGTAAAGCTTTAACCAAATGTTGTTCGGCCCAATAAATATCTTTTAATTCCTCCACGAAAAATTCATGGAACTCAGAATTATCCGTTCCATTTGTTTTTATACTATTTCCTTTATTATTCGTTGTTGTCATAATTAAAAAATTTTGTTAGAAATTATTTTTTTATTACTCCTATTCTGTATTTACGCTCTAGGAGTTACATAATAGAACCGTAAAGTAATAGCCTCGGTTTTCTGAAAACCCTTAATTATAAATAAATTATGTTTATATCTTCCATATTTACAGTGATTTATGATTTCTGCATTTTTAATGTATATATTTAACTCAGTAAGTAGAACTTAAATAAATCATCCTTTGTTGTAATTTGAAATGAGTATAAATTAAAGAGAAGTATGGGTATAATCCTTGTTTTTTAGGAATACCATTAATATAGTTGAGATAAGTTGGTGAAGGTTATTATTATGGTTCGGTGAAATAGTTTTATTCTGAAACCTAAGTATAGCAAAACATAAAAATTGAAGCAAGAATGTAATTCTTTGAATAAAAAATAAAGATATGCCATTCAGCATATTAGATAAGTGAGGGTAACTTAATAAAAAAAAATGAATTATGAAGACAACTGAATATTCTAAAGATTCAGGAACAAAAAAATAATCCGGATCGAATAAGAGCAAAAATGAAAATTCCAAAAAAGGTTCCGACTCAAAGAATGGTAATTCTAGACAATATCCTGGACACTGTCTATTAGTACTGAATAGTCATTATTGATAATTATTCTCCTACTTTTTCTTCCGTTTTAATATACTCTCCCTTGAGTATACTTATTTTCCCATCCACTTCTAATATAGCAAGGGCAATTTTAGATATATCTCCTATACCGTGTTCTCTGCCGACTTGTTCCATGTCTGAAATGGTTATTTTATTTTTTTTCATTTCCTTTTTATTCAATACACCATGTCGTATCAATATAACAGGATTCCCTTCCATAAATTGCCTCAATCTTTTGGATTTATAAGTCCACCATTCAATAATTTTATTTAAGATCATAATTGTAGCCGCTCCTATTAAAGCGCCGGATAGAGAGTCATCCGATGCTCTCATTACATCGCCGACTACTTCACTTATAAGCATTATGACAACAAGGTCGGTAACAGAGAGTTGCCCTAGTTCTTTTTTACCTAGGAATCGTAACCCTACAATAATAAAAATGTAAATAATAGCAGAGTTGAGTACGGTATTTAAATGAATATTGTCTAACATATTAAAGATAAATCACTTTTATAAAAAATCAGTTACTCGTGTATTGGTCAGTAGATCAATATATTTTAGTTTTAATTTAAATGAATTTAAGACAAGCCGGCTCTGTTATCTGAATGTCATTATTAATATTTTCCAATATGCCAGTATCCTTTTTAATTTCATAAATCTCTATACAAGAACTATCTCTACAGGCTGCCAATAAAAATTTCCCATTTGGAGTAATTTGCAGATTACGGGGGTGAGTCCCGGTAATTTGATAATCAATCCTGTCCAATATGCCATTAGTGGAATTAATGCTGAAAATAGCGATTCCATCTTCTTTTAGCCTGACCGAAGCATATAGAAATCTACCATCGGGGGTGATCACAACATCTGCGCTTCCTCTTGCATTATTTGTTACTACAGGCATTTCCTGTAGTTGAAGTATCTCACCTTTATTATATGAAAACGTGATAATAGTATCTGATAGCTCATTAATTACGTAAAAGTATTGTCCTGATGGATGAAACTTAATGTGCCGGGGACCGGAACCATCTGGGACTTTAATATTTCTGATAGTTTCTTTGATTATAAATTCTCTTCCACATTCATCACATTCTTGATCTATTTCTATCTGGTAAATTTTATCTGTACCTAAATCCGAGGCTAATAAATACCTTCCATCGGGAGAAAATTCAACGCAATGGATATGTGGCCTGGTCTGTCTTTCAGGATCAACACTTTGTCCTTCGAAAACTATCAATTGAGACATTTTATAAAATAACCCATTTTTATCGATGCGAAATACACTTATGCTACCCCCTCCATAATTTGCTGTTATTACATATTTATCATCCTTGTCGATAGTGATATAGCAAGAGCCATTGTCACCACTAAGTATGCTGTCTTTCTGATCAAGCTCTTCTTTATTCTTATTATATGAAAATGCATTTACATAAGAAGGACTTCCTTCATTCTCCAGAACAGAATATACGAATTTCCTATCGTTGGAGAGGACAAAATAAGAAGGGTCATCAACTTCAGTTTTTCCTATATTTTCATACTCACCATTATTCTGGTTAAACCGAATGACGTAGATTCCGTTTTCCTTACCGGTAGCATAGGTACCGGCGAGCAGATGTATATTATTTTTCATTATCAAATAATTGTCTGTTTATTTACGATTGAAAGAGAGAATAAAGGCATATTTCAGTATAAGTAATATATCCTTTCTGACATATACTCCTGTTGATCATTTATAGCCTTTGGCTTTTATTTGTCATATGTTTGCCTTCATAGGGAGTTCTAATTTATATGATAATCTACTTTTAGATAGTCAATATTTTATAAAAACTATTTATTAAGCTTAGCTCAGATGATCTCCGCCTGTAACTCCATAAACCTCAGCTGTAACATAACTTGATTCCTGTGATGCCAGAAACACATATACACCTGCTAATTCCACAGGTTGCCCGGCTCTTTTAAGAGGGGTTCCCTTCCCGAACTGGGAGAGTCTTTCCTGTTGCTGACCGCCACTTAATTGCAAAGCAGTCCATATAGGGCCCGGGGCTACTGAATTTACTCTTATACCTTTGACTGCAACTTGCTTTGCTAAACCTCTGGTAAAGTTTATAATGGCACTCTTTGTTGCCGCATAATCCAATAAATCCGGGCTTGGCTGATAGGCTTGTAAAGAAGACGTCGTAATAATAGAAGCGCCCGGCGGAAGAAGAGGTAAAGCTTCCTGAATAGTCCAGAACAAAGAGAACACATTTATTTTGAAAATATCTGTTATTTGTTCTGTCGTTATATCTTTTATATCCGTTTTGGATACTTGTTTCCCAGCGACAAAAGTTAGTATATCCAGCCCCCCTAATTTTTTATGAGCTTTCTTAATCATTTGCCTGCAGAATTTCTCATCGCGTAAGTCTCCTGGAATAAGAGTCACTTTTTTCCCTTCCCTTTCAAGTAATTCTACTAACGAATCAGCATCTCTCTGCTCAGATTTCAAATAGTTTATAGCTATCTCTGCACCTTCGCGGGCGTAGGCGATAGCTACAGCCCGCCCTATACCTGAATCACCTCCGGTAATGAGGGCTTTACGTCCTTCCAGGCGCCCATTTCCTTTATAACTTTCTTCTCCACAATCAGGTTCCATCGGCATCTTGGATTGTATGCCGGGATATTTCTGTGTTCGCTTAGAAAATCTATATTGCCTGTACTGTGTAACAGGATTTTGTAATTTATTTGGTACTTGTTTTTTCATATTCTCTTTATTAAAAAAACTATATCCGTTTATTTCTTGATCCAGACAGCAAGTCTGCCTCCGCGGACTTTAAACAGAGCCTGCCCATCATCACCGATGGTGACCTCGTCATCTATACTACCTGTCACGTCATACCAGACTTCATCTTTATGATGTTCTCCTACATACATTACTTTGTCTCCATCATCGCCGTTAGATAAAAGCAGGGCTAAGCCGGAACCGGGATGGTCATCATCGCCCATTCTTGTAAAGCCTGCTGTATTACAATGGTCGAAATAGCTATTTTCATCCCCATAAGCATATTTCTGACGCACTCCTAATAGAATATCTATAATCGTCCTGTGAGGGGAATCCTGATCTCCTATCCGATAGTAATCACCATAGAAAATACAGGGATATCCTTTTTCCATTAATAAAATCAATCCATATGCCTGTGGTTTAAACCAGCTTTCTATTTCAGATTCCAATGAGCTTCCGCATTGAGAATCATGATTATCGACAAAGGTTACAGCATTTTCAGGGAAATTGCTTACCAATGTGTCATCCCAAAAACCCGTGAAATCAAAATCACGCCCCTGGCACGATGCCTGAAACATCTTGAAATGAAGAGGCACATCGAACAGGTCGAGTTTACATTCCATGAATTCAAGATAACTTTTCAACAGGCCAAAGTCTCCTTTCCAGTATTCCCCAACCACATAAAAATTGTCTCCTCTCTCAGCTCTTACCTTATCCAAAAACTGTTTTATGAAATTATCGTCCATGTGCTTAATTGCATCCAAACGCATTCCGTCCAGTTGCAACTCCCTGGAAACCCATTTACCCCAATGATTCAATTCTTTTACAACGTCGGGATGATTCAGATCGAGATCATTGCGAATTAAATAATCATAATTGCCATTTTCGCCGTTTACTCTCTGACTCCAATATTTGTCCTGACCTAGTATGCGGTAGATGCCGCATCTGCCATCGGCTTCATTTTTGTCAGTTCCTGAAAAATGGCTCGAGTTCCATTTAAAGTCGGAATATTTATTACCTCTTCCGGGAAAATCATAGCCTGTCCTTCCTTCTATCTCATAAGGCTCACTGATAGGATTATCCCGGTTTTCAGGGTCTACTTCCTGAACCATAAATCGTTCGGTATAATCCGCTCCGGCTTTATGATTCATCACAGCATCCAGATAGACGCATATCTGATATTTATGAAGCTCGTTTATCGCTTCTACCAACTCTCCCTTTGTGCCGTATTTAGTGCGAACCGTATTTTTCTGATCAAATTCTCCCAGATCGAACAAATCATAGGTGGAATACCCTTCATCTTCCTGTTCATCCGCTTTATATGCCGGAGGAATCCAAACAGAGGTCACGCCTATTTCACTAAGATGTTTTGCATCATTTTTTAACTGTATCCAGAATGTACCATCATTGGGCAAATTCCATTCGAAATATTGCATCATCACACCATTTTTCATATTTCAAGAATAAAATTGTAATTTAAAATAACCGGTTATTTCTTATTTTCAGGTTCTTCCCCTTCATCTCTCTATGATTCGGGAAAGAACCTTTTGAAAACCGAATGTGCCTAAGGACTTTTTCTTCTGAATAATGAAATAATCCAAAGTAACACTACAGCACCGATTACAGACATTAATAGCACGCCTAATATTCCTCCCGTAGTTATACCTAACAACCCATAAATCCATCCGCCCAATAGACTTCCGACTAAACCGACAATAAGGTTTATTACTATTCCAAAACCATGCCCCTTCATTATCCAACCGGCTATTGCACCGGCAGCAATACCAATAATAATGGCCCAAAGTATTCCTAATCCTTCCATAATTATACCTTTTTTATTATTTATGTTCTGTACGAGTCTCCACCAAGAATAAGTGGCAGGAATTGATATTAACTAGAACGTGATCTGTATATAGATTGTTTATTGTCACCCAAATAGTGGGATTAGGAACTTTTTGTAAATGAAATTTGTTTTAAATAATTAGGCCGAAACAAAATAACTCTTTTCTATTTCGTTTAAATTATTTATAAACAGATGGTTAGACTGTATTGTATGTGTAGCGTATATGTTAAAACAGACAGGTGGAATCTATTTTATTCTTAAATAAAAATAAAATAAGTACCTAATGGCTTGTAAATATGACCGTTAAAATAGGTTATTTAACTTGTTACGTTAAACTTTTGCTTTTTTGTTACTGTTTAAATCTGCAAAGATCCATTGTTAAATAGAAGGTTATCTGATGTAATAACCTTTATCTCCTTAACTGCTGTTTATCTGGGCGCTCTACTACACTGGAAGGTATTCAGTGTAGTAAGTAAATATTGTAGGTAAAAATTGGCAGTTACTTAAAAAGAGAATGATGGAATCCGAGAAAACTGTAAAAAGTGCTGTAAACGAGAGAGTTTAATAATTAATTATTATGATCATGTTAGAAAAGGAAATTTGGGGAAATTCTATCCTTAACTGGGGTATTTCTATTCTCATCATTGTCGGTGCATTTATTATTGCAAAATTAGTTTCATTCTTTTTAAAAAAAGTAATGGGCTCATTTATAAAAAAGACTTCTAATCGTTTAGATGATATTATTTATGATTCGATAAGATCCCCTGTTCTATTTGCTATAATGCTGATAGGAATATGGATCGCAATTCACCGACTTGTATATCCTGACGGTTTTGTCCATGCAGTGGATAATGCATATAAAATACTAATTATATTGAATATTACATGGCTTGCAGCTCGGTTAGTGAGCAATCTGTTAGAAGAATATTGGGTCAAAAAAAATCATACACAAAGAATGCTACCTGTGGTAAAACGTACATTACTCGTCGTGGTATGGATAATAGGGTTAGTGATGGCATTAAGCAACGTAGGCGTTAATATAGGTGCATTATTGGGCACCTTGGGCATTGGTGGTATTGCCTTTGCATTAGCAGCACAGGATACGGTTAAAAATATTTTAGGGGCTTTTACTTTACTTACAGACAAACCGTTTAATATAGGCGATACAGTAAAGATAGATAATTTTGAAGGTACCATTATTGATATCGGTGCACGAAGTACGAAAATGCTGGATTATGATAAAAGAATCATCTCTTTTCCTAACTATAAAGTAGCCGATGCATATGTCATTAATATCACTGTTGAACCAAAGAGACGGGTGGTAATGAAAATAAATCTGGCTTACAATACTACTTATGAAATGATGAATGCCGCAATGAATATATTAAAAGAAATACCTTCCAAAGTACAATATGTTTCTCCAAATGACCTGGTCATTAACTTTTCTGACTTTACCGATTCAGCACTTGTTATTACGTTCATCTACTTTATAGATAAAGAAGGAGATATAGGAAAAACTACATCTGATGTCAATATGGAAGTTTTGAGGACGTTTAATCAGGCCAAACTAAAATTTGTTCATCCGATACAAATACATTTTGAAGGGAAAAATGATTCAGATGAAAAGGTATCAAGTTAATGCTATTATGATGAAATACGGAATGACTCCTCCTCACTTAGACAAAATATTAGGGAGTTCTGTGAAGAAAACTGACCGACTTGGCAGCGATAAAAAGAGAACGGAATCGGAACATCTACATGCGTTTCGCGAGGATGTATATATAGACGATAATAAAGCGGGAATGAAAAGTGATATAAAATAAAGTAAGATGAAATATTTTGTCTTTTAGCAATCAGCTTTATTTGAATATCTTATAGTACAATAAAACAACCATGTAAATAAATAGACATAGTGCTTCTTTGGTACTGTGCTTGATGATACCAGTATCATATCCAATATAAATAATCAAATTTAGATTCCTATCGTTTTACGTAATTAGATAGTTTTAAACCTTAATTAATATTCTCTTTGACATACTAGTGTAACTAAAAAAAATAGATGTGTTTTTGAAATACTGATGTATAAGATAAAATTGGATCTTTAGGCCTCTCTTAATTTTGAATATTAGCATTGTTCGAGAGAATGCCATTTAGGTTATATTTAAGGCTTTTCTTATTGACTTTTTCTATCAATCTCATCCATACGGTCATTTAATACTCTAACCAATTTATCCAGAAAGGAGGTACGGTTTATTCGGTTACGCATTTCTTTAAAGGTTCCATAGTAATCTCCTAAATCTATATTGAAAACAACTTCTATATAAGCAACTATTTCTTTGATATTCACATTTCCATAATTAAAACAACCCACTTTTTCCCAAGCATAGATAAGTTCAATCAAATCAATCTTGTTTGCTGTCCAAGTTATCCTTGTTTTAGGATATATAGGATATAGGGGTGGAGGGTTTTCAATCAAGTTCGAATTTAGGAGATTACTTCCTATATTATTATGATAGGACAGCAAATCTTTGTTTGAATAGGAAAATTTATTTTCAGAAAAACATTTAAGGTTTTTGTTTGGTGTAGTAATTCGCCATTCAAGTACCTGCATACTCAACCCAACCAAATACACGGCCTTCATTACAATCTTGAAAGCATTTTTTTCCCTTCTCACCGGATAATAATTCACAAAATCCGATAAGTTTTAAATGGACAAAACCAAGGCTATAATATAATTCCATATGGGTTGTTTCAAATTGGAGCCTGGTTAATAGCTTTAAAGCGAATTCATCACATGATTCTTCTAATTGTGAAATATATTGTTCTTCTTGTGAGGGTTTCGATAATAACCGAAATAACCTCGTTTGCATTAACTTCTGCATAATAATTGATTTAAATGTTATAGTAAATAATTTTTAATTGACTATACATCAGTATTTTTATCTTTCCATTCATCATAAATATGAAGATTACGTGTCATCGTATACATTTAATTATCTCTTTATTTCCCAATTCTTTTTATTATTTCCACAATATTAAAAAATAGAGTAATGATGCCGAAGCCAAAAAGGATCAGCCATTGGGGTATTTGGAATAAATATTCTTCAAGTATTTGCAAAGTTGTTACAGTAGGCTTGAAAAGCAAGACACCTATTACAAATGTAAACCAGAATATAAGGTTGATATATAAGTTTTTTATATATCTACTTGAATCAAATACAAGATATGCCATTAATAGAAAGGAGAAGGTCACTATTAAATTTTCTACTAATACAAAGCTATATATCCCTCCACTGTCCTCTATATGTATCTCGAATAAGAGGTGCATGAACGCACATAGAATATTGATGATAATTAATAGTCTTTTCATTTTATTGGTTTCAATATGACCATTTTAAATAGATGCTTCCCCATGTAAACCCTGCTCCGAATGCGGACAAAATTAGATTATCTCCTTTCTTTAACTTCGATTCCCATTCATATAAACACAGTGGTATTGTGCCTGCACTTGTATTTCCATATTTATGAATATTTACCATTACTTTTTCCGGTTCTAGTCCCATTCTGTTACCGACAGCTTCTATTATACGGATATTAGCCTGATGAGGAACCAACCAATTGATATCTTCGTTTACAAGATTGTTACGCTTCATTATTTGAGTTGACACATCTGCCATTCGAGACACAGCATGTTTAAATACAATTCTTCCTTCCTGATATACATAGTGCATTTTGTTTTCAATTGTATTATGGGATGCAGGATAAATAGACCCGCCTCCTTTCATATTTAAATGTGATGTACCGATGCCATCCACATGTAAGAGAGAGTCTATGATTCCCGTATCATCAAGAGTCGGTTCCAATAATACTGCCCCCACAGCATCGCCGAACAATGGACATGTAGTACGATCTTCGTAATTGGTAATTGCTGTCATTTTATCTCCGGCAACAACTATAACTTTATTTTTTTCTGCTTTTATAAAATTAGAACCTAATTCCAACGCATATATGAATCCGGCACAAGCAGCCTGTATATCAAATCCCAAAGCGTTTTTTATATTACATTCTCGGGCCGTAATAGACGCTGTTGATGGAAATACATAATCAGGGGTTGTTGTCGCAAATATTAATACTTCGATTTCATCCGGGTTTGTATTTGTTTTTACCAGAAGTTCTTTTACGGCTTTCACCCCCATATACGAAGTGCCTTTTTCTTTCAGTACTCTCCGTTCTTTAATGCCTACTCTGGTTGTAATCCAATCATCATTTGTATCAACCAATTCGGACAAATACTCATTTGTAATAATATCATCAGGATAGTAAGCTCCAACACCTTTTATTGCTGCTCTTCTCATTGTTAAATAATTAAAGTGACCTAATATTTTTTCTATAATTTTTAAGTTTCTTCTCATCTACTTTATCAATTATGGTAGAAAGCTCTTTTATCAACCTAGCCTTATCCGTCGGCAAGAACCCTGTCATTGGTACAGGATTAGAAACTGTATTTGCAAAAAAATTAGTGTTTATATTCAAACTTTTAATGAAAGTACGTAATTCCTTGAGCCTTTCATGTTCGGTAGCTTCTTTAAAGAATCCTTGTTCAATGTCATTTTGTAACGGAGTATCAGGAAACACGGTCAATGAAACTACCGAAACTATATAAGGATTTAACTTATTGAACATATCCGAGGTTGCCAACGCATTTCTCTCTCCATTACCATGCCCTGCTAATCCTGTAAGATAAGATACGTAGTACTCTATTCCGGCTTCTTCAAATTTTTTCAGATTCTCAATTGTTTGGGCTGCCGATGTTTTTTTATTCATGTATGATAATGTTATATCATCTCCCGATTCGGTTCCAACTGTAATTCCGTTGAATCCTAAATGACGTAGGTTTTTCAATTCTTCCACACTCTTTTTAGTTATATCTGTAACCCGTGCAAACATACCTATGCTTTTGCATTCAGGAAGATATTTACGTATCATAATTCCTATATCCAAAAGCCTGTCATAACTCATTACAAACGGATTTGCTCCGACTAAGAATAGTCGCCGGGCTTTGGGTTGATAATGTTGAATGATTTTTAAATCATGTTCAAACTCATCTTTGGGCGACATCTTAAATTTTATATCCGGATATAAACTACAGAATTTACAATTGTGGTGACTGCAACTTATTGTTGCCTGAATCAGAGCGGAATTTGCTTCATAGGGAGGACGCCATATGGTTCCTGTGAAGTGCATATCATGTACATCCATATTTTTATTTTTTATTGACCTGTAATTTTTTTATAATGAGATAACTTTATTAAATATCTGGTATGCCTATCAACCAATGTGTCTTTTGCCTTTTGCAAAAGTGTTTGAGCATCTAATAAATCATTCAGGGTAATAAGTCCTGATTTATAATAGTTGTTATTGAGTCTTAGATTCTCTGAAGCGTTTTTTACAGAACTCTCTGCTATTTGTATTTGCTGATAGGCTACTTCCAGTTCTTTATAATAGTTTTTCATCTGGACTATTATTTTTTCTCCAGCATCAATTTTATTGTATTCGGATATTTTTTCATTTATCTTTTTTTGTCTGACCGAATGGGTTCCTCCCCACCAACCAGATATGGGTATGGAAACCGAAACAAAAGCCATTCCAACAGTATGTTTTCTGTCTACCATATTTTCAAAAAAATAGTTGGCTCCGACTGCTACCGTTGGTAATAATTTCCCTTTTTCAATTTGGGTTTGATATTTGGATACTTCTATACCTTTATCTAGTAGATTATATGTCTTATTAGCATGCAAAGCGGCATCGGAATTAACAGAAAAAGCGTTTGGATGAATTGCATTTTCAAATGCCACCTCTGTAATTTCTATGCTGTCTGATATTATTCCTATATGTTGAGATAATAACATTTTAACAGCATCTATATTATTGTAGAGTTCCATTTTACTCGCTTTTACTTCGTCCAGTTTTAATTGAACTTGCAATTCATTGTTGTGGGTTATTAAACCTGCCTTTACTGAAGCACTTACTTCTTTGAGGGTTTGACCGACTAGTTCTTCGATGACTTCGAGAGTTTTTAGTTTTTCTTTAAGTTGTATATATTGCCAATAATATTGTTCGGTGAGCAGTTCTACTTCATCTGCAACAATCTCCGATTGATTTTTCTGAATATCAACTAGTTTATCTGCTAGCTTATTGCCATTCATTATTTGCCCACCTGCGAAAATAGGTTGTGTCACACTGATTCCTCCATAAAAACCCTCTCTAATAAGAGATAAATCCATACCCATTATGCTTGTTTCCAATAAACCGGAATTAGACTTTAATCCGATTCCGTTTGCTTGAACCGAAGGGAAATATTTTGTAAAAGCATTCTTTTTCCCATGTTGAGCCTCTTGTATGCTCAATACCGATTTTTTCATCTCATAATTGTTTTGTTTTGCCAACTCCTTACATTCTTCTAGTGTTAGCTTTTGTTGAGAAAAGCAATCATGGGTACTGACCAACACTAAAATATATATCAGAAAAAATATTTTCATCTCAATACTATTTATTTAGTTCTTTATCCTTGAATTTGAATATTACAGAATATGCTACGGGTAGTATTGTTGAAATAAATACCATAGTTATTAATGTCCCGAAAAAGATAACCGAACCTAGCGGTGTCCACAATGGACTACCGCCGATAACCATAGGTATAACCCCAACGGCTGCGGCTGTAGATGTAAGAAAGATCGGGCGCATTCTACGGCTTCCTGCCTGAATAGCAGATTTCTCGACTGTTAATCCTTGCTCTTTTCTGAGAACTTCTGCATAATCGAGCATGATGATACCATTTCGCAATAGAATACCCATTAAACTTACGACTCCCAATATAGAGGTAACACTGATATCGGAACCCATTATTTGCATACCAATACTTGTCCCTAATAAGCATAACATTGTGGAACCTAGTGTGAGTAAGGCTAAGGCTATTTTCTTGAAATGGAAGATTAGAATAAATAGCATCAAACAAACCGTAATTAATAAACCATTTACGATTTGGGGCAGTCTTTCTCCGTCAGCTTCTTTCATACCACCGTAACTTACTTTTATTCCTTCGGGTAATTCAATTTCATCTATTTTGTTTTTTATTTTATTTGTTATGTTTATTTCATTATACCCTCTTTCCACTTCGGCTAATATTGACAATGTGCGGACACCGTTTCTTCTTACTATTTGTCCTTCATTCCAGTCGGGAGAGATAGATGCAATTTGTCTTAATGGAATGTTTGACATGCCACCCATCGTAGGTATATTGACATTACCGATATTTGAAAATGATTCTTCCTGTTTTCTTTCTGATTTTAGTATTACTTTTACAGGATAATCTTTCTCCCAAATATTTGTAATAGGAAATCCATCTCCCAATTCCAAGGCGGTACTCATTGCAATAATTGATTTGTCGATGCCCAGTTTATTCGTTTCGTTCTGATTTAGCCTAATTGAAACTCCTGGTAAATTTTCTTCAAAATTGGTTCTTATAAGTAATAACTCCGGCATCTTTTTCATTTCTGCCATAAGTGTTTCGCTTGCTTGTTTTATTGTGAGAATATCTTCTCCGCTTACTCTGATTTCGACAGGATATCGGGCTTCCGAAAAATCCATCTGCTTAAACTTTATATACGCTTCAGGAAAATAATCAGAGTATTTACGGCTATATTCATCAAGAATCTCTTTTGTTGCTTTTTTATCAGAAGTATTAACTATAAATTGCGCAAAATTATCCGACGGGAATTGTGGCACATAAGTATCATGGAACCTCGGAGAGCTTAAACCTACAAAAGAGGTAACTGATACAACGCGACCATCTTTTCTAAGAATATTATCCAAACTGTCTGCTATCTCTGTTGTTTGATATATTGATTTTCCATTGGGAAGGTAGAAATATTTCTACTGCAAATTGATCTCTTTCAACAAATGGCATTAATCGCAGCGGTAAATTGAAAAACCAAAACGCACCAATAGCCATCATCGAATATTTCTCCCGATGTTCATAATCTGCGTTGTATTCGGCTAAATAGGCTGTTTCCTCGAAGTTGGATGCGTGTTTCCGCATTTCAGAAAAGATGTCTCTTTTGTGGGTGGAAAAGCCTAAAATGACAGTCCGTGTCGTTCTTGATGCAAAATAGTCGCTTTGGCTGTCGCTCTCGTTCTGTTTCAATCTTGCCACGATAACCGCCTGTGCATTTTCGGGAAGTATCTCGGCAAAACGTTTGCTACCTATCGCTTTGACTTCCTCTAGTCGTATGCGTTCTTTTTCTTTCTCGTCCGCTTCTTCATTGGCTTTGGCTTGTGCTTCTTGGAGCAATATTGCTACTTCAAAGCTGTCCATAAATTGAGGGTTGTCGCTGTCGTAATAGAACCCAATGCCAAACTTCTCTTTCAATGGTCGGATAATATCGGCTGTATGAAAATCTTTTGTCATTAGGTTTATCAATTTGTAAGTGATACCCCATTGATTTTTTGTAGTGTCGTACACTACATAGCTGTGATAGCTATATCCTTCCATTTGGATGACTTGATTGATTTCTACCACTTGTTCGGCTCTGTCTATTTCCTTGTTCGCACCTAATAAAAATATTCTGCTCATAATTCTAAATTTTAAAGGGTTATAAATAAGTCAGCATGAGATAAATAAAGGCTATTACAGCACCCAGCATCAGCAGGCATGAAAGAATACCCCGAATCACATCATAGAAGAGATACAAGCCCACCAAAGCCCAGATAAACCCTGCTCCCCATAAGGAATAACCCACGATAATTAAGACTATTTTCAAAACCCAACCTATGCTAATTGGAAGGTAGGTGATTCGCTGTTTCCTGTTTTTTCTGCCGTTTGTTTCATAATTTCTGACCTTTTTTTTAACGCTATGCCGTATCGGAGCCGGTGAGGAGTATTCGAGTTTCAGAAGCTTTAAAAAGGGTAGTGTTTAGCTGTGCAAGGTTTTGACGAATAAATACGCTCGCCCGAATAGATACAAAGGAGGAAAAGAGGAAGATTTTTCGC
Source organism: Dysgonomonas gadei ATCC BAA-286 (assembly GCF_000213555.1). GTDB lineage: Bacteria > Bacteroidota > Bacteroidia > Bacteroidales > Dysgonomonadaceae > Dysgonomonas > Dysgonomonas gadei. The sequence goes on along the minus strand of NZ_GL891979.1, from coordinate 797,248 downwards.
CAAACCCTTTAGGGCATGACCTTGCTGTCAGCGTGCAAAACACGGAATACCTTTGCGACTGAAATCGAATACTCACTAGGCTCTGATGTCATTTCGCTTAAAGGGGAAGCGTTTGCTAATCTATACCATTGACAATATCAATGAAATTTCTTTCTCACTTGGCTTTGAAGACAGTTCTTATTTCTCCCGAATATTCAAAAAGAAGGCTGTACTTTCTACTTACGACTTTCTGAAAAAGTACCGAAAACACAACTAAAAGTCCTGCAATACCTGTTTCAAAACCCGCTGCCCCCCCTATTGAAGAGTATATAAGAAGGCGGACAAAAGTCAGAAAATAGAAGACTTTTTCTTGATGCCAAAGTGTTCACCCAAGAGATCTTAATATATTTAAAATATAGATTGGTAAACGATTGTATGAGGGATGTTCAGCTCTCTCTCCGCTAAATTGGACAAATAACTTAAAAAAGAGCTTATTATAAGTCTTTTTTACTTTGTGACAGGGACTTTGTAATTTTAAATATCTGAATATGATATACATAGTCACGACTTATAAAATAACAAACAGTAACAAGTCTAAACCTGTTACTGTTTAATAAACAAACGATTATTGTCCTGTAGCCCCTATTTCCCTACAAAGGAATCCGGATATTTCACATTATAAAGAATATTATTATCACTGGAATGAATCCATGTATTAAATACCCGCTCATTGTCTGTAAGCTCAATAACCCTTGCCCCGTAGCCCAAGCTGGTATAAGTCGTCTTACTGCCTGAAAAACGGCCGTACGCAAGGCAAATCCCATTCAGGTATCCAATGTAATCGTTATCATGATCATGTCCTGTAAATGTACCCATTACATCTCCACCTTCAACCATTGCCGCAAACATTCCGGTATTTATAATTCCGGGGCACTCTTTCTCAGTTCTATTGCCAAATACAGGAGCGTTTTTTACATAATTCTTGGTCGTATCAGGCAATAGCGTATATTCCTGTAAGGGGATATGAAAAAATGCCAGGGCGGGATATGGTTTACCATTATTTTCTCTCGTAAAGAAGGCGCTGTTGTTTCTATACCATTCCACCTGATCAAAGCCGAACCAGTTATATCCTTTTTGTTCACCTACTTTATTATACGCATTAGAATCCATAAAATAAAGTATCGCCCCTGTTTTCTCTTGGGTATTCTTTATCTCAAGAACATAGTTACCCTCCCCGGTCAAATATGCAGGCCCTGTCTGCGCATAGCAATATGGTTTACTAATCACATAATCCATTATTTGCCGGCGGGTCCAGTCATGTTCATCGTCATGATTTCCCAATACGATCGCATACGGGATTTTTTTGCTGATAACGGGAGCCAGAACCTCATCCCAACCGTTCTTTGCAGGAGTATCTGTAACAATATCACCTGTAAATGCGACAAGATCAGGTTTCTCATTTTCAAGCACTTCTTTCATCATTCTGATAGACTTTGCAGATTCTTCAGATCCGCATTTATAGTGTATATCAGTGAATTGTACAATTTTGAATTTACCATTTTCATTAAAATGTAGCTTCTCCTGAGCATAAGTATTCGTAATGCATATAAGCATTAGCAATATTGACACTATTTTTTTCATCGATTCAATATTTATTTTAACCACCAGGTTTTTTGATTTATTTTATCATTGCCGTTTCCGAATTGTCTTGTTATAGCTGCTGATACATTGTCCGCATTGTAGTTATATTCCGATTGCGGATATATCCAGCGATAAGGAATTTCCACGCCTTTTATGCGATGAAATTCAGGATAACCGGTTCGTAAGTTTTCATAGAATGGAGTCCATCCTCCCTGAAAGAAACTTTGAAAATACTTTTGCAACACAATAGCTTGTATTTTTTCGTCATTCGTCGATTTTGTAGAAAAATTATTCGTTGGATTAGTCAGGTAGCTGTTTGCTATATCTTCGCTGACATAGGCGCCTAACCCTTTGGCATACGATTCATAAAACTTAAATGATGATTTTATACCATTGTTGTAGTATGTAGCCGCATCACCGGATATCCAGCCTCTGACACAAGCCTCTGATAAGATAAACTGCAATTCCGCATATCCTAACAAGATCGAAGGCTCATTGGTCGGGTCCTGATAGAAGCGTTCCAACACTTTCGAAACTTTCCCTTTTGTCGCCTTCTCATTCACTGTGCCATATGGTGCTGCCGGATCTCCGCCTTCGTAAGCCGTAAAGTCATCAATGGCTTTTCCCGCTTCCTTAGCTTCTTTCGTTTGAGTACAAAATAAGAATAGGCGAGGATCTTTGTGATCCTGAAGCCGTTTGATAAACGTAGAGTCAATATACATCCCGGAACCGAAAGAACTTGAATTGAATTCCGGATAACGGTTGTCCGCCTGATCCAAATACACTAATTGCCCATTATCCTGATTGCCGCTCATTAGAGGTTCACTTTGAACGATTGAAGCGAATTTGCTTTTGACATTCAGGTCTGTATCGCTTTCCTTATGAGATAAGGATAATAAAACTTTCAGGCGGAACGAGTTTATCAGGCGTTGCCATTTATCTGTATCTCCATTATAAATTATATCTCCTTTAATTGCAGCCTTCTCATTTTCAATAATGGTATTGGCCTCCTCCAGTTCGTTGAGGATACCTGTTATCACATCCTTCTGGTTATCATATACAGGCGCAAATATATTATCTGATTCACCTTTTAGCGCTTCCGAATAAGGTATGTCTCCAAACCGGAGAGCCATGTTGTAGAAATAATAAGCTCTAAAGAATTTACCCAAAGCAATATAGCTGTTCTCGTTTATCTTTTGGGCTTCCTCCATCATCTTACTGATGTCTTTCATCTTCGTATATGAATAATCCCCTCTGTTCCATTTATAGTATTGATAGCTATTCTCGCCATCTGTTTGTACGAGCATTTTATTTGCATAAAGAGGCGATGTTCCCTGAAACTCTCTGAAAGCAGTCCATTGTATCTGGGTAAGCAAAAGCTGAGGATGGGTTTCTGTTGGATTGTTCGGGTCCTTGTTTAGTTCTTCCAGATCATTGCATGAAGTCATACAAACCAGAATGGTAAAAATAAAAAATATAATCTTTTTCATAAAATACGTTCTTATTTACAGGATAAATACTTCGATTAAAATTTCATTGTTGCAGAAAATCCGATATATCTTGACGAAGGATCTTGCAGATTGTCATCATTACCATAATCAGGATCTACGTATGGTATCTTTTTCCACATCAACAGATTGTAACCATACAAGGAGACATCCAGTGATTTTATTTGTCCCAGATCAACTATTTTCTTCAGATCGTAACCAATAGACAGTCTTCTCAATTTGAAATAAGAGCGATCAAATACATTCGCGAATGTTTTATCATCAGAATCCAGTACCTGAGCCTGATAAGGATAAATCTGACTCCATGTCTGCCAACTCACAACCGTAGTATTAGGCGCATAAGTACGCGTATCTGACACAACCGCACCATTTACATCCCGTGTAAGTTCACCTCCCGTAACATTGACTCCCTTAGGTACATATATAGCATGTCCGGCTTCATATTCTGCATCTCTGTATGTGGTTGATTTTGGATGTTTTCCTCCCCACCACATCTTTTCGGTAGTAACGGATCTTATCAGACCGCCCCATGCTCCATCTATATCGATCTCAACTTTGAAATCTTTTATATTAAACTTATTCTGGAAACCTAAACGCCAAGAAGGATCTAGGTGTCCAAGTTTTTTCTGATATGCATCTTTTATCGGTAGCCCGCTATTTGGGTCAATGATTAATTGTCCGTCGGCAGAAGTTTGCCATACAGTAGCATAATATGCATCTGCCCTGTCACCTTTACTTAATGCATTATACTTACTTTGTCCGCCATAAATATCGGTGAGGCGTCTGACATACCGGCTCCAGTTTACGGCTACATCCCAAGAGAAATCTTTTGTGACAATCGGTTTTGCTCCAAGGATAATCTCCACTCCATTTGTATTATACACATTCCCGTTTACCTTTCTTGAGGTAAATCCGGATGCCTCTGATACATTCAGATTGATGATCTGATTTTCATCTTTAATATGATAATAAGTAGCATCCAATGTTATCCTGTTTTTTATGAAAGCTGTTGACAAACCGAACTCATAGGAAGTCGATTTTTCCGGTTTAATATTCGGATTGACCAGACTGGCGGGATAAGTTACAGATGGCGTCGAACCATAAGTCACACCTTTTTGGTATGTCGCATATATACTGTACGGATCGAGGTCGCTGGATACCTGTGCCCATGATCCGTAAAGCTTTAAGTAATCTATTGCTTTAGGCATTTTCACATATTGCGATACAAGGGTACTTAGCGAAACTGAAGGATAAAAATATGAATTTTCCGAAGATGGTAAGGTCGAAGACCAGTCGTTGCGGGCTGTAAAGTTTAAGAATACAGCATCATAAAAGTCGATATTGGCAGAGCCGTATATACTATGAACTTCCCTTTTGCGAATAACATTTGTTGCATTTGTCGGCCCTTGCGAATTACCCATGTTGTATAATCCGGGAACAATAAGTCCGTCTGTGGATTGATATTCTTCCCGGTAATTGGTATTTAATATTGAAGCTCCGATATTTGCGGTCAAATTAATTTTACTTGTTACAGGTTGAAAATAAGAAGCTAAGACATCAGCGTCGATATTCCGTTGATTTCGGTTCCATATCTTTAAATCCCCAACCCGAGAATCTCCATAATTCATATAAGACTTCGGAGTCTGAAGGTCTTCATATGTCCCTATTTGGTGCATCGCGGCACGTCCCTGTATTCCTAAATTAGGAAGTATCTGCCAGTTGAGTCTCAATTTACCATCCAGTATGTCCTGGTCTCTCTTTTGCTGCAACTCTTCTGTTGCAAAGTATGGATTATTATACCAGGCATAGTTATAATTAGCTTGTCTATAACCTTCCAGTCCGGGAACCCATTGGTGTTTCTGAAGTTCTTTCCCATTCACATCGTTACCCATCCAGAGCAATATTGTGTACATATGATTTTTGGGTCCATATCCATATCTCGGATAATTAGGGGAATATACCTTATTATAGGCTAATGACGCATCGAGTTGGATATTATTGGTAATATCAAATGACGAGTTAAAATTCAATCCGGTTGTTTGAAGTGAAGTGTTAGGCACCTGCCCTTTTTGATAAGCGTATTTCCCCGATGCATAATAACGGGCTTTAGCCCCTTTGTATGATACGGAGAAGTTATTATTTGTAACGACACCTGTACCTAAAAAATCTTCAAGATTATCGTGTGATACCCAGTCGATCGGGACACGTTCATACAATGATTTATCATCGTAAATTGTACCCGAAACATTCCCGTACCATTCAATGACTTCTCCCGTTTGTTTATTCCGGATCGGACTGTTCCACTGGGCGATCTTCTGTCCTGTATTCAATTTTGGTCCCCAGGTCATATCTCCGTCCGAAATACCGCCATCGGCTCCGTCCCAAAATTCGTATTTACCATTAGAACCGCTACCATATGTTTTCTGAGATTCGGGATATACTGTAAAACCGGCAGTTATCATATTGCTTGTGCTGACAGTAATTTCCAGCCCATCTTTTTTTTGCAGATTTACTCGTGATAAGTATAGCTCCGTTTTTACCCCGTGAACCGTATAGGGCGGAAGCCGTCGGCCCTTTCAATACGTTTACACTTTCTATATTCTCACTTCCAAGATCAAAAAAATCTGTTTCAATAGGAATGCCATCCAATACGATTAAGGGATTTTTTCCTCTGAGTGAGAATGACGGTGCCTGAAACAGTCCGGTCGGGTTAGTTACCGTAAGTCCGGCAATTTGCCCCGACAGGGCACTACCCACATTCATAGTCTGAGACTCACCAAGAGACTCATTATCTATCTGCTGAGTCGTGTATCCCAGCTTTTTCTTCTGTTGTTTAATCCCGATAGCCGTCACAACAACTTCATCAAGATTTTGCGACTCTTCGGACATTATAATGTCTATGATAGTCCTGTTATCGACTTTCACTTCCTGAGAAACAAACCCCATGTAAGAGAAAACCAGGATTTCGTCGCCGGCAGCTTTTATTTCATAATTACCGTCAAAATCGGTAATGACACCTCTTGTAGTATTTTTAATACTAATATTAACTCCAATGAGTGTTTCTCCTTTCTTATCTTTTACAGATCCTTTAACCGTTTGGGCATGTACCATCCCCGGGAGTAGTAAGAATACTACCCCAAATAGTGCTAGTAATGTTTTCATTTATTGGTTTTTAAGTCAAATTATTTGATACTTAGTAGATGTTGTTTATTTTCACCTGATTGAATATACTGATTTGGTCTTCTATGTTTTTCTTATTTTGGTCCAGGGCACCCTCAAAAGCCTCTGTGTCAACTTCGTTTACGATAGTAAGGCTGACTTCTAAAATGTGAGTGAAGTCGTTAGTCGCCTTCTCCAAAGCAATATTTCCTTTCTTCACTTCTTTTTTTAAATGCTTTTCTATTTTGCGTGTCACATTATAAATGTTCGGTTTCTTAATTATTGTCCGTCTCATCGGGTCTCCGGGTACAACCTCTTCCTGAGTCACATAATACTCTTCCATCAGGACTTTGAGGCATGCGACTTTAGAACCAAATTCATGATCTTCTGCTTTCTGGATAGTATTGTTATCAAATGTCGATGGCACCGAGGAATCGAACTCCCACACATATGTCTTATTTCTCGCATCATCTTCGTTTGCTGTTTTTACAGTAATTATATCCGTTTTATTTTCAATGCCACGATGATTGCTTGCATAATAGTTCTGAGCCGAAATATTAAGTATTATTCCGAGCATTATAATAAATAGAGATAACCGATTAATTGTTTTCATACATTTTATGCTATTTTAAATTTATTGCACAAATGTAGAGTGTCAATATTTCGCACTAATTAATACGATGTGACATTGCGGTTAATTAACTATTGAGTAAGTTGAAAAATAAAAATACATATGCTTGATAATAAACACATTGAATTATTCGTAAATTTAGGGGTGTTAATATTAATGAAGCGGACGCTTCAAAAAAGGAGAAGTAAAATACTGTTTTGTAATAGATGTGAATTGTGGAAAAAATTGTCAGGGAGAGGGAATGTATAAAGATGCAAGTATGGGCAGTCCCGCATAATTTCTGTGAAAAATGTACTGTCTGGTAGTCTTTAATAATACAGAAGTATTCAAAAATCTCTTTTCAGTTTATTAAATGATATTTGTAAAACTTTCTCTATGTAACGTGAACTTTCCAATATGTGATTTGAATAGATTCCATTCTTTTTGTATGCCAGCATATGATCCCTCAATATCTGCATATGGCTTGATATACCTAATGTGGAGGCTCCTCCGGTACGCATTGTCACACAATCTAACGGTACATATTTTATCTGAATCCTATTCACAAAGATCAATCGCAGGAGATTTTCAAAATCTGCGCCGATTTTAAAAGCACAGTCAAAAGTACCATGTCTGTCATACACCGATTTTCTACAATAGAATGAAGGGTGAGCTGGCATCCATCCCATTCGCATCTTCCATCTCCGGAAACTTGCAGATGAATAGTAGCGCACGCATTTATTCACATTATTATGCTTCACATAATGAATATCTCCATACACTGCATCCGCACCCGATAATCCGAGCTCTCTGACAAGAATTTCCAGAACCCCGTCAGAGGTGTAGAAATCATCACTATTAAGGATGCCTACTACATCGCCCGTAGCCATTGCTATGCCTTTGTTCATCGCGTCATATATGCCATTATCGGATTCACTAATCCACTGCATTCTGCCACCAAATCGGGGTTCATATTCTTTGACAATACCCATTGTGTTGTCCTTTGATGCCCCGTCAACAATAATGTATTGAATATTCCGGTAAGTCTGAGACAAGACACTTTCAATAGTATCCCTTATTGTTGTTTCACTATTGTAAGTGGCTGTTATGACTGATATTAACATATTTAGTTTATACCTATAAGATCAATAGTAAATATAAGATGTAGATGGACCTTTACTATATGGAATTCTATAATATTCAGCGCTTTCTTATGAAAATATGATATTTATCCTCCAATAAATTGTAAATTTTCTCTTTGTCCATTCCACATTCCTTCTTTATTTCATATATATTGGCATCAACTAATGTCCGGTACCACCATCCCTGAATAAAAGTGAAGATAAATCCCTCCTTGCCCTCTCGCCATGCTCCCCTGATAATATAACGGTACAAAAAGTAAGCGAAGGATCGCAAAAAAAGGGGTTGACTAGCATATTTGAGTTTTTTTTGTCGTTTTTCCAAGGTTTGCTCACTAAGTCCATTTGTTGTGCCTTCACTGGAAAAATCAGACAAATTATATTCCAGATCGAGCATTTCGGCAGCCTCACGTATTGCATAATTTACATGCTTGCGGCAAAACCACGATATATCATTGAGGTTATGATCGCAGAAATCATTCTCGTATTCCTCCGTTCGTCCTTCTGTAATCCTGAGGTGTTCATCCATCAGTCGCTGCTCACATACCGCCTTCCCTTTGCGAAACATTCTGAGCATTTTTACCGGATAAATACCTCTTTTCATCCATCGCCCCATGAAAATATGCCGGCGATTGAACACAATACCGGTAACATCCTGTGTTAAAAAAGGAATTTTATTTTGCAGTTCTTCAATTAGTCCAGGTAAAAGATATTCGTCGGCATCTAACCGTAGAACCCACTCTGTGTCAATATAAAGATGTTCCAATGCCCAGTTAAATTGGGCAGCCTGATTACCCGGCCATTGCTTTTCTACTACTTCAGCTCCAAGCGAACGGGCTATTTCTTGCGTTCTATCTGTGGAAAAACAGTCTACTACATATATCTTTCGGGCTAATTGATTTACACACTCCAAGCACCGTTTGATGTGTAATTGTTCGTCTTTGGTAAGAATAATAACTGTCAGGTCAAGCATCTTGTATAACTCTTCTTTTTATGAACTTAGCAGGATTACCACCGACTACAGTCCATGGTTCTACATCCCTGAATACGGCGGCACAGGCACCCACTACTGCGCCCTGCCTAATCGTAACTCCCATGCCGACAAAAGCGCCGGAAGCAACCCATGCCTGATCTTCTATGACGATAGGAGCTGTAACCAATGGGTGGAGCGGATTATTTATATCATGGCTTGCCGTACAGAGATAAGCTCCTTGCGATATTGTTGAGTTTGCTCCGATTTTAACAAGGGCGACATTGTAGCAATTTACCTCCGAAGCCAGACAAGAATAATGTTCCATTATCAAATTTGCCGGATAGTATATCCTTGCAGATGAATAAATCACGGCGGTCGCATCTATCTTCGCTCCAAAAATCCGGAGCAAAAAACGCTTCCATTTGCTACCAAGGCTACGTGGTAGCCAACTGGCAAAAAGTGCCCAAACAATTGACCAGATAAAACGTATAGCCTGATGCTTCGCCCCAAATGGGTTTACATATTTGGATAAGTCAATTTCATTCATCTTCCACCTGTATAAATAGTATAGAATTTTGGAATATATTTCTTAAAATAATGCCCGATTATGCAGGCCACAATAACGAATATTATCGGGATCAGCAGATAGCAGGCTGTCATCCAATATTCGTTTTTGGAAATCAGTAGTGGTAGCTTCTTGAATACATTGAGAAATGGCTCGTGGATCAGGTAGACAAAGAATGTATAATTACACAGTTCACCCGGAATCAGGTTCTTTATCAATTTTCCACGCGTCAGCCGGTCATAGATAAACCAAATAGCCGGAATACCAAAAAGAGGAATCCACGGAGTTATTATCGGGGAGAACAGATTTAAGGCATGAAACACCGATAGACAAAGATAAACAGATAAGAAAACAACATCCGGTTTTCTTATTGTCCAATGAAATTCTATTGTGGATAAGGCCATGAATCCACCTAATGAAAACCACATCAAAGCTACGGCATAACCATTTCCGGCACCAAACAAAAATAAAAATATCCATATAATAATGTAAGAGGTGAGACCGTACTTAGTTTTTGCCTTTACTGTATAATGCAGCCACAGGTAGATAAAAGGTGAAAATAATATTATTACCATTAAATTACGGACGAACCATAACTGAAATGCAATAGGCGGACTGATATATGTGAGGGTCAGTGTTTCAATTAATCCTTTATTGATAGTATCCAATACTCTGAAGTTCAAAACAGAATCAATTGCCGGAATTTTCAGTGCAATGAAATTCAGCGTGATATAGAAAAGAAGTGTCAGCGTATTGGCTAAAAAGTAAGGTGTAAGCAATGTCCGTACACGCTTACGCATTTTCGGGAAAATTGACCGGATACCGTCAGGTATTTTCACAAAAAACAAATAGCCGGAAATCGCATAGAACAAAGGGACTGCAACAAGGCACAGGCCATCTCCGATAAAGGTTTCGAAGAAACGAAGAATGTCATAGGCTGCCCCTTCGGTATAATACATGTGTACATATATTACCATAAGTATTGCCACCAAAGACAATATACGGAGTTTCTGACTCAGATAGGGTGATATTTTATTATTCATATATAAATTCAGGCTTTTCCCCTCCATCAGATATATAGTCGTAAAGGCGGAGCATTTTTTTGGCCACTCTTTCATCACTGAAATTTTCTTCAACAAGTATTTTGCCATATTGCCCCATTTCAGCTATTTCCATATCGGTTTTAGAGAATGCCAGTTGAATTGTAGAGGAAAGCGTAGTTATATCATTGTTTATCCACCAACCACATTTTCGTTCATTAAGAATCTGCCATGGAGTACCTTTGCTTGTAATAACTGGTGTCCCGGCAGAGAGAGCCTCAGGTATAATCATCCCAAAATTCTCAAAGTCGCTTGGAACACATAGAGCAGTAAGAGACGCTAATTTTTCAAACTTCGTCTCCCCTTGAATAAATCCTGTAAAAATCACATTCTTAAGCCCCTTTTTTCGAACCAGATTGTGTAACTCCCGCTCATAAGACTCCTCTCCTACCCCCATTATTATTAACTCCGCATCGTTGACGTTGTAGCCAAGTAATATCCAGGCCTCTATCAGTTCCTTCACTCTTTTTCGGGGATGCAAACGGCCAAGATAACCAATTCTTCGTTTGTCCCGTACAGTTTCTATTTTGGACAAACAAGTCAGGTGAGGTACCGGATTAGGAATTATGGCTACCGGATTGGTAAATCCCAAATCACGATAATAAAGAAATTCATCCATACATGTTGCCTGAATAACCGTAGCTTCTGCAATATCTTTTCTGAATCCAAGGTTTAACAGCAGTCTCTTTTTCCACGCCGACCGTGCTAAAGCCTGTGGATAGAGCATGCCATGAGGTGTGATAATATACGGTTTCCCTTTCTTTCTGGCGGTACTACACGTGGTGTGGTTGATGTGCATCCAAAGTCCGTTAGTATGGTAAATATCGTATTTGCTCTGGTGCAGGAATCGTGTAAGATTATGCGAAAAGCCATAAGGCGATATATAATCATATGGCAGCACTTTTATCCATGGCTCGTTACCCATTAGCAGGTCCATAGAAGCGGTGACTTGCGGAGTGAGGAGGTCGACATCTCCGGCCTGGTATTGAATGGCTGAGATAAGGTCATAAACACTCGTTGAGATTCCACCCGATTTCGCACTGAACCCCGCAATTGTTTGCAGAACTTTCATTCTTCAAGAAGTTTTAAATAAGTGAGAACCTGCAACCTGTCACGCTCTGCAAAACATACACTATCAGTCGAATGTTTGTATTTTTGATAATTAATTTCCATATCAGCTATAGCATCTATCAATCCATCACTATTTCCCGACTGGAAAATACAACCGGTTCCCAAATTTTTCACCAGATCGACCGAACTGCCAACTTTATCGCTGACAATGACAGGCAATCCCCAATAGATCGCTTCTTCGACGACCAATCCCCACGGCTCGTATTTGGATGGAAGAATAAATACATCGTGAGTTTGATATACCCCGCCTAGTTTATGGTTGTTGATAAAGCCGGAAAATGTAATATTGCCTTTTGCTTTAGCTTTCAGCTCTTTCTCTAATATACCTTGTCCTACGATGGTTAAAAACTTCCCGTTCCGGTTGAAGACATCTATAAGTAAATCTATATTTTTTGCATCTATCAATCGTCCTACGTAAATATATCGTAATGTATTGTGATATAGTTTCGTCTTCTTTCCGGGTTTATGGAATATGCCTACACTTCCGGTAATATGTTGTGTTCCATTGAATCCAACGGACTTGAATAGTTCGGCATGAGGTTGTCCCGATGGTAATGTGGCATTCATACGGTTAATAATTCTACGCTTTGCCCATCCGGCAAGTCCGGCAAATGACACATCGAAAACGGAGGATTCACAGACCATAACATTCTTTCGTCTCGGCGATATGAAACTATATAAATTATATTCGGGTGCTAACCAACCGGAAAACAATATTTTTTTTGCATCAATCGATTTCATCAACTTCAAGAGACGGAAGAATGACAGAACCATATTACGCCGCCGGGCATTTCCATTGTATATAAATTCGAAGTCGAACTTCCTGTCGCTTTTATCATTAAGTTCTGCGTTCACAGCTTCCGTATCGTAACCATAAAGCACTAACAGCAGAGTGTGACTTCCGGCTATTTCGTTGCAAAGATTAAGTTTGTAAAACGAAGGTGTATTCGTTAGGTACACAAAGTCATATTTACGTTTCATAATTCAGCAAAATTTTAAACTTATTGGGGATTTCAGTGGATTGTCCTAAAACCGACTCGGGAATATCGCCCCGGTATACCGGAGGGAAATGCCTTCGGCTGAAAATAATCGGTTTTTGCCCCAGAAAGGCACCCCATGCCGAGAAGGTAGAATCTGATGCTATTGTAAACTTGCATTTACTGATGGCATACATATCGGCGAAAGCATTTCCGAAGAATACCCGCTTCACATTAGATATCGTTAGAAGGGGCGCCAGTTCGTTGTCTGTTCCATCCGAAAACACAAGGAATCGCTGGTTTTCATTTTCATTCAGAATATTTTCAATTATTCCTTTATACCAACCTATATCAATTCGGTATTCAGAACTGTAATCGCCTAAACGGACATGAACCGCTATTGTGTTGGACAGTTCAGTTTCCGATACATTAGAGATAGTTTCTTCTCTTACTATTTTTTCAAAATAATCTTTAACCAGCGGATAGTGCCCGTTCAAATCAACGAAATAATCAGCCAGCCCCGAAACAATTCTTATATTGGAAGTTTTGAACAAGCGGCTTTTTATTATCAATACCAACTTTTTAGTTCCGGAAATACCTATATTCTCAAACAAACGGTTATATATCCGTTTGTCTTTTTCGTTGCGAAGCCATGGCCCAATACTTATTTTACACCAGGTGGGTGCAATAAACGTTGTCCCGTATATTTGGGAATTGATATATGCGCGGGCCGCAACAAACATACAATTAGCCAGCCCCGGCCCGAAAAGCCTTATCCAGCCGAAATCTTTATCTGAAAGTCGAGGATAATCATACAAATTAATGTTCTTCTGTGTCTTCATCTTGAATATTATAATAACAACGATATTCCAAAACAGCGACTGACACGAACAGCAGATTTGTAATGATCTGATTTACACCTATTATATATGACTCATACATGGCAGCCAACAAAACGGATATTATTACAAACAGATGAAACTTCACGTATGGTGATTTTTCTTTGAACAATAACCGCATACGATAAAAGATGTATATGCATGCTCCAAATAAAATAGCCGCATATGGATATCCTATAGCTTTTATCGTATCCAAATAGCCATTATGCGCCCCCATTGTGGTAAGTTTAGCAGCCTCTCCCTGAATACCCGTTCTTAAGCCCCAGCCTATAACCGGGTGCTCGTTAATCATCATCATTGTGGCTCTCCGCACATCCTGACGTGACCCGACAAAGTTTCCGTTTGCAAAAACATCCATGATTCTATCCAGTCCGATTACTTTGTATCCCGTCATAGGGATTATATAAAGAGCGACAAACAGGCATCCGATAATCAAAACAACTGTTTTTACCGAAAATCTATACTTGAAAAATAAAGCAATCATACACACCATTATAGAAGCACGGCTTCCACCGGCGAGAACTCCAAACAGGCATATTATTACACCTGCAATGCTTATGTATTTACTTGGCATTTTTATTAATAAAAAAGCTGCAAACCCAATGGCTGCTATGGCACTCGTACTGTTTGGGTTACCAAAGCCCAGAGTGAAACGGCCATGAATAATATAATTATGGAAAAAAAGTCCATAGACTATAAGAATAGCTATTGTAATAGATAAATAAGGTATTATCTTATGATAATAGAACTCATAATAGAGCGTAATACCCCAAAAGATAATGAGTAGAACCGTTATCTTAGCAGCAAGATACATCAGGCTTATTTTTTCAATGTAAAATAGTCCGAAAGTGAATTGGTATAAAAGGTACATAGCGACAAAGACAAAAATAAAAGAAGCAGCTTTAATATTATCTTTTATAAAAAGTCCTTTACAGTTATATATACAATACATAGCACCTAATACAAGAGTACCATAAAAAATTATGCCGGCTATGGGATTGAAAGGGACATATTGACTGGCCAGATTTCCTATCAAAAGTAATAATAAAGCGTATTTACCGATTGCACTCATAGCGTTTGTTTATAATTTTCCAACCATTTACAGAAAGTATCCATGAGTCTGTTTATATCGTGGGGTTTTGTTAATACAAACGGATAGCGCTTTTCCTTATAATCACTAATAAGATTTGCCAATGCTATGTAATCGGTGGGGTAGCTAAGCATAAAATGCTTTTTCGTCTCCTCATCTAATAAGGCTTCCGTTCCCTGATGTCTGCAAGTCATAAATGCCTTTCCACAGGCATAGGCTTCAGTGAAAATGCAGCCGAAGCCTTCAAAATAAGAGGGCAGGCAAAATAAATCTATGGAGTTATAGAAACGGAACAATTGATTATGTGCACATTCCGGTTCGAAATTGATTATTTCCTGTAGATTTTTATCCTTTATATATTGTTCACAATTATTTCTTAGCGGTCCGGTTCCAATAAGTTTCAATCGAATATCCCGTTCTCCATTACAATAAAGATACTCAACCGCTTTTATTAGTGTCATCTGATTTTTAAGATCATTAAAGCGGCCGATGCAGCCAATAACAAAATCTTCAGTCGCTCTGTCTGCTGCCATAGGGAAGAACTTACTGCAATCGACCCCGTTATACAATACATAAACATTATTAACCAGAGGATGTGTTAATCCCTGCATTTTAAGAAGTTTATTGATGTATGGAGCGTATTTCTCTTCTTTTCTTATCTTAGGAAACATGCGAAGATTCGTTTCACACGACTCACTAATACATACATGACAATCAACATCTTTAAAATGATGGTAAGCAATTCGTGCTTTTATCCGGATATTCCATTTCTTATCCGATAATTTACCACTATTTATTCCTATCGGATCCAGGTCGTGATGCTGGAGCAGCGTAATGATTTGCCTGTTCCACTGCTTCAAAGATGTTGCATAATATGCAAAACCTGCTGTATGGATATGGGCAACAGCAATATCGGATATATTAATTGAGTGTTTTTCCAGGGTTTGTTTCAGCATCCGAACGTTCCATAAACCTTGTAAGCCGTTCATCACCATAGAAGGCATTTGAAACATTGGCAAACCAATAACATCTATCCCTTCAAATTGGTAATTGAATGTTTTGTTCAGGTTCAGACTACGCAGTACTATTACACGCTCATACTTGTTGGTATTGATAATAGCTTTCACCTGATCATATACATAACCGCCCCAATAGTGACCGGGAAGTGGGAAAAACGGCGTTATTACCAAATAAATCATACTTTCATAACTTCTTTATACAGCATATAAACTTTTTGCGCATTTATCCGGGCCGTATAGTGATTAATAGCCATATCATAGCCCGATAAAGCTACACGGTTACGTTCAGCGCCATTTTGAATGAGTAATTGGAGTTTGTTCGCCAAGTCTGATGTGTTGCCAAGCTCGTACACAAATCCGGTTTGTCCGTTACACACCAATTCTGTACATGCTCCGGCATTAGGCGCTATCACAGCAAGTTTTGCCAGCATATATTCGATAATTACCCGGCCAAATGCTTCATTTTTCGATGTAATAATGCCAATACTGTAATTTTTGAGAATAGCACCGATATTATCCTTTGGGCCTATAAATTTTATAGTGTTATCTAATCCGTATTCTTTGATAATTGATCTCAGTTCGTCGATATATTTTTTATCACCATCTCCAATTATGTCAATTCTGAAATTATTACTTTTTATTAACCGGACAGCACGGATTAGTTCTATCTGATTTTTCTGTTCGCTTATGCCTCCAGCCATACATATTGCTACCTTATCTTCCTTCCGGATAAAACGGGGTAGAATACTACTCTCATCTATACCATTATATATCGTCCTCATATTGGCTCCGGGACATATTGACTGCATATAATAGCCTGCAACCGATTGAGAAATTGCGACCATGACATCAGCGTCTTCATAACATTTAGCAGAGATTTTTCTTCCCAATGGAAAACATAGGTCGTAGTCGCCACGCCCAAATTCCCGTAGATGCCAAATTAATGGCTTTCTCATTATTTTTTTTAAAAACCAACCTAAGAATACTAAACTGGAATTTGAATGGATCAGATCTATTTTGTTTCGCAGTTTGATGGATAATCTGATAGACTGCCCGATGTTGACACCCACTCTCAAAACGGCTTCTAATGCATTGTATACGATGCCTTTGTCCACAGTACGTAATGAGGCATACCGGTGTATTTCATATGCTATTCCTCTTTTTTGAAGTTCTAATTCTACCGGCCCATGAGCAGGTATAAAGACTAAGGGTACGACGTCATATACTCTCAGATGTTCTATTAAATGGATCATCGAATGATTAGCGCCGCCAAGCCCCGGATAATGAGAGATAAAAAGAACGCGCATTATTCTTTGTTATTTATAATTCTGGCAGGAATACCCACTGCAATGCAGTTATCCGGTATATGAGAGAGTACAACCGCATTTGCTCCCACAGTAACATTATCTCTAATATGAATATCTCCTAATACACACGCCCCTGTACATATTTTCACATTATTTCCAATGCGGGGGCGCATGCCACCCGAAAACTTCTTTCCTATTGTAACATTATGCCATATCTGACAATTTTCTCCTATTGATTCGGCTTCTATCCTTGTAGAATGTCCATGCTGTATAAACAGCCCTCCGCCAATATTTGACGTATGTATAAATAACAATAATTTATTAGAATAAATGATTGATAGAATATTTCCCATTCTACCTAACCTGTATAGATAGACTGCCCTGTATTCCGGCAAAAAACATATAAAATTCAGATAAGATAAAAATCGCGAATCACGCCGATGCCATTTACATAATTTCTCTGCTGCATCTAAATCTTTTTCTATAAAATGATTTTTTCGTTTCCAGCAGTATGTAAAGATTATAGGAGAATATAAGATGGCTTTGAATATACTGTTCAAAAATAATAGTTTCATTAATAAATACAGGGATTGATGTTTATTGAATCGGGGCAAATTCTACACCGAATATTAAATTACTTCATATACTTACGCACTACATTTTTAACATAACCAGTAAGGTGGCGAAACGTCAATGTCCATGAAATACCGGGTTTGTCTGATCTCAGTAACGACTTTATATCACGTGTATGCCCATCGTTAATAGTCTTAATATGTAGTACTTCAGATTTTAACATGTCGAGCTGCCAGCGTTCAGTCCGTTTTACCAGACCCGTTAAGTATATACAATACAATATATTATGACAAACGTTATAAGAGTACTCTTCGGCACAGTTTTTAGAAATATATTTGTTATATTTAATACGAAGTTGTATCATGTTTTCGATATAGTTCTGAATTTTATCAATGAGAATGGCTTGTTTTGAATGTGAAATTGAATTTTGCAATATACGGTAACGGTAAATCTTTTCCGGACATCTCAAAACAGAGCATGATCTTTCGCTAAATAAAGTAGTAAGGAAATGGATATCTTGCCCCAATTTTAAGTTTTCCTCAAACCTAATCGATCCGATAAGGTCCCTCTTGTATAGTTTTCCCCATATCGAACATAATGTATTATAGGTCAATATATCTTTTAGCATTTGATTGCCTGATGTTATTTTATCAGGGAAAACCGGCCGTTTATAGTTATAATCTTTTCCATTCTTATACATAGCTTGACATTCGCCGCAAACGAGTTCTACCTGAGCGACAGCAAATTTGTCAAGTAATATCTGTAATGCATCGGGCATTAGCATATCATCCGAATCCATAAAAAATATGTATTCTCCCTTAGCCTTCTCCAATCCTGTATTTCTCGCATGACATGCACCCCGGTTTTCCGTCCTGATATATGCAATGCGGCTGTCTTTATGGGCATAACTTTGGCATATATCACCGGAAGAATCAGTGCTGCCGTCATTAATGAGAAATAATTCCCAGTTTGTATATGTTTGTGCCAGTATAGATTCTATACATTCGACAATATATTTTTCTACATTATATACCGGTACTATAATAGAGATCATAGGATTATACTATTCTGTTTAATTATCAAACCTCAACCAGTCGCAAGGCACCACCTCATCGCTCGGTTTTCCTATGAACCATTTTTTGGGAGATATAACTATTTTATCGGGATTCTGATTAAGCCATGCACCCCACCAGCTAAAGCTACTGTTAGCTATAATATTATGAGCGCAATGGGACATCACAATCAAGTCTTTGAAGGAATCTTCTCCATTATTCCAATCCACATATTCACAATCGCATCCAATAATGAGATTTTCCTTAACCCAAGGAATATCATCAGAGAATATTACAAACACAGGATTATGATATTTTATTTTAAAATAAGAGATTGCACGCTGATAATATTCTGTACCATTAAAGACATCATAAAGGGGAAGACCGATGTAATCCCCCCTGCGAATATGTAAACTGATACTGTAACGTTCTTTTATTCGGGCAAGTAGTCCGTCATTATCCGCACCCAGGGAGGCATATTGTATCAAGTCCCTCTGTAAATCTTTTTTTATGGCAGAAGCAAATGTGTCATTCTGAAAAAATCCGGCAAATATCATTTTTTGATTGCTATCAATAACTTTTGCCATTTTATTGGGGGTAATTATAGCTGAATTATAAAAAGTCTTATACCCTGACAATTTATACCAAGCAATTCTTGCTATCCGATGTACCTTAGACTCTTTTTTATTATAAGACTTCCGGAAATATTCAATCTTATTAATTTCCCCTGCAAAATCTGTGTGGAAAATTTTCTGAATCCCGATCCCGTTATGAAAACAATCATAGTAATATTCTCCAAAATCGGGTATGATTTTCACTTCAGGAAAATTCTTCTTTATATAGAGCATTGCTGCATATTCAAATAATTGATTGCCTAAGCCTCCCCTGTATATAAATCTTATTACTTTTTCCATGCAATTGCTTTTTTTAACAACAGGTTTTTGACTGCGATTCTTTCTCTATGTGTGAGTCCAATCGCTAATATTATAATTATTAAAATTGCCCATGATGATATGACAGACAATAATAAGTTACCTAAAACGGAATAATGAAAATTGCTTATTATAAGATAACTGATCCATAAACTACTTATCAAAACGACCAAGGTCGTAAGGCATTCATTTCTGATAAATGACGATACGTCAAAAACGATATTTTTTTTAAGAAAATATAGAGAATAACCTAATATTATGACTTGAGCGATAATCTTTGATATCAAAATATACTCGAAGGGCATTCCTATTTGGAAATACAACCAGGCTGCTGGGATAGATATTAGCCATAAGACGGAAGTCACGATCTGATACCGTTGAACAGAACCATGTGCCATCACAGCAGCCGAGAGAGGACCGGTTAATGAATCGATGTAAACAGACGCAATAGAGAATACACATAAAATTCCTGTATTGAGAGGAACATCTTTCAACCATAATTTCAGAATAATATCCATTTCCAGCACAAGAGGAACTGCAAGAAAAAAAAGGAGATAGGAAGAGACTTTTGCACACATCCTGATTAATGATTGATAATCCTCTGTTTGGTTGCATGATATTGTTTTTGTGATCTGCGGATTGAATGCAGTTTGTACATTTTGCATAAATCCGTATACATTTCCATTGACTTGGTTGGCAATACCCATGGCTGCACTTGCGACAGTACCTCCATAAATATTTATAAGAATATTATTTCCCTGCGAGACACCCATTACCGCCCCCATTTTCAGAATGTTCCAACCTGTGAAAGATATCATCTCTTTAAATAGATTCCTATCCCACTGATAACTATAGCGACATACCGAAAACCGGATACGACAGTAAATTTGGTCTATTACGAATTTAATGATAGTCGCAACTACAAGTAATGCTGTGTAAAAAATCAATCGCTCTGAAGTGCTTATTGCAATAAGCCATGCCACACCGAGCTTGAGCATTGCGCTGATAACACTGGACCATGCAAAATACGACATCTTCTCATAAGCGATAATAGAACCTGTATAGGGTACATTTAATATACCCAAAAGACATGAAAGTAATGTCAGCTGATAAACCCAGTTGGCGGCATGCATTTTCGCCTCAGGTATATTCAGTTGAGTATTTAAGAGCCATAGTCCCACAGTTTCGGCAAGTATTAGAATCACAAATGAAATGATCATATGACAATTCATACTCATCGAAAATACCCTCTTTGTTTCCATTACATTATTCTTACCAATAGAAACTGTAAGGAACCGTTGGGTGGAAGTATTAAGGGCATTATTGAAAAAGCTGAACAATACAGCCAACCCTCCTACTACACTAAATATACCAAAATCCTCTATTCCAAGGTTTTCGAGTACAACCCGGCTGGTATATAGAGAAACTCCCATCATGAGGGCCATCCGTGTATACAGATAAATTGAGTTTTTGGCTATTCGTCTTGTATCAGATCTCATAGAAGGAATTATTTGGGGCAGGTCTATATTTTACAGAATTCAGTTATAGCGCTATTATCAAGCAAGATAATTGTCTGCGTGAGTATATCCGTATCGGTTATATCCGTATTGCCCTTGCATGTATTGTGTCCCGTTGAGAAGCACCGTCATATTGTTATATTGACCTTTTTGGTAGATTTCTTCTATTTCCGGCAATATCCTTCGATCCAACAAGCCTGCCCTGACCACGAATATCGTGATATCCGTCACTTTACCCACAATAGAAGCGTCTGTGACGATTTCGACGGGGGGACAGTCAAGGAAGATGTAATCGTATTTTTCCCTTAATTCATCAAGCAACTCTTGTAATCTGTCATCTAACAAAAGTTCTGCCGGATTAGGCGGAATCGTCCCAGCCGGAATAATATCCAGGTTGGGATGGATTGCACCTTTCCGTATTATTTGATCCGTATTGTCTATCATTTTTCCCAGATAGTTAGATATTCCGGCCGAAGGAGAATCTATATAAGAACTTAAAGATGCTTTTCTCATGTCGAGGTCTATAACAACCACTTTTTTCCCTTTTATGGCCATACTTATAGCCAGATTTATTGTTGTAAACGTTTTTCCTGAACCAATATTGAAAGATGTGAACATGATCACCTTTTGATGCTTCTCTCCGTTTGTACTCAATATAAAGTCTAGATTAGTCCGTATAACCCTGAATGCTTCATTCATGTAATCTTTTTTCCCTTCCCGTACAATTATGTCATCTCTGTCCTTCGTCGATTTACTTTTTAATAATAATGCCTTTTTCCCATTCATTATCTGAGGAATTTCACCTACAAATGGCAAGGACAGTGAGGATAAATCATTTCGCCCCCTGAGGGTTATGGTCATATTTTCCATGATGATTATAATGATAATCGGTAGCAGGAATCCGATCGCAACAGCCACCAGTAATATCGATGTTTTCCGGGGAGTTGCCGGAGACATATTACCGGATGGTGGTGTTATTATTTTTGTGTTGTAAACAGCAAAAGCCTGTGACAGCTGATTTTCTTCCTGTTTTTGTAATAAAAAAAGGTATAATGCTTCTTTTACAGCCTGTTGCCTTTCTACCGAAAGAAGATACTTTGCCTGTTCGGGGCTGGAAGCTATGCGCTCATTGATTTTTGTTTCAGACTTTTGCGTGTGTTTTATTTGTGTGTCTAAAGTAACGAGCAGATTATCAACAGACGATATAATGGCTTCACGCATAAAAAGAAGTGATTGTTTCATGTCCAGCACTAACGGGTTATTGTCACTACTGTTTGCCTGTAAAGTATTTCGTTTGAGTAACAGAGTATTATATTCATTTATTTGCCCTTCTATATTTGCACCCTCGATCCCCAAGTTTGCCGGTAATAATATATCTTTTGTCCGTGGATTTTTCAAGTGGGAAAGAATATACTTAGCTATAGTGTATTGGGTATTAAGCGCCTGTATTTTCGTGTCGTTTTCATTAGACTTTACCATATACAAATTGGATGCCGCCTGAATATCCGGTATAAGGTTTTGGCTTTTAAATCTCGAGATACTGTCTTCTACCCCACCCAATTCTTTTTCGATAACATTTAAGCGTTCTTCGATGAAAGATGATGTATTGACTGCGATCTGAGTTCTATCCTGAATCCAATTTTTATTATATACTGTAATCAGGGTATCCAGAACGTCTTCGGCCCGTTGTGCAGAAACATCGTTTAAGGAAATATTTATGATGGTGGCATTCTCATTGCTCAATCCTACATTCAATGCATTTGTATAATTATTTACGATGCCTCGGAGATTGAATTTTGTAAATAATATCTTCTGATCATAATATCCTTTGGAATAAAAGGCGGTAGGGTGTATCGTAATATTGCCCAAAGGGGTATTTACCGGTTCCGATAAGTTAATTTCTTTGTCCGTAAAATCCAGTTCTTCACCATTAAGGATAAGATCGGATAACCTTATCTTATTCTGAGAGAGTAATTCGATTTGGAAAGAAAAGGATTCGTTTACATTTACCGGGCCGGTAGAAACTATTACCGGGGAGTTTTTATATAAAGACCTGTTTCTGAAAAATCCTTTTATGCTATAGTCCTCATCCAGTTTCATACGCTGCACGACTTCCCGCATCAATAGAGGGGATTTGAAAGTCAATATCTCATTATTGATATTCGTATTGGATTTGAATAATCCCATATCAGAAAATGTATTTATATTATCGGACAGCATTCCCCCTTTGGCCGAATTATCTTTAATTAACACCGCTGCCATGCGTGTGTATACCGGAGGGGTAATTGCAATATATAAGGATGCGGAAATCAGACATATCCCCAAAGAAATAACAAACCAATGCCATTTTTCCACCGACATTTTCCATAAGTCCTGTATCCGTATAAAATCTTCTTCTGTATTTTTTTTCATCTTCAAAAAGCTTATTATGACAGGTAATCTGTTCTTTATATTATTTAAATATCAAAACGGCTAAAGTGGTAGCAAAAGATGCTATTGACATCCACAGGGAAACGGATTTCACATTATTTTCGTTTATTGTGGATTGCCCTGCGCGGGTGTTATTGGGCTCTACATATATTACATCATTCTGCCGGAGATAATATGCCGGAGATGAAAATGTTTCGGACGAGCGTAAGTCCATTTTATATGTAATACGGTTTCCATCCGCCTCCCTGATAACCATGATACCATTCCGTTTACCATAGATAGTCAGATCGCCGGCCATACTTATGGCTTCGAGCAGAGTGATTTGATCCCTGTCTATACTATATTTACCGGGATTTTTCACTTCACCTAACACGGATATTTTCAGGTTCAGGAAATCGACTGTTACAACCGCGTCATTTACCAGATTTCCATTCACGAGCCTTTCTTTTATCACAGATGCCAGTTGTTCCCTGCTTAATCCTGCCACATGAATACTCCCCAATACAGGGAAATCTATGTTACCACCCGAGTCGACTGTATAACCCAGAATCTGATTGGCCGTACTTTCATTTGAGGTTGCGCTTCCCGCCTGATAGGAAACTTTTGGCAAATTGAACAGAGCGGCGAGTTCCGGGTTCTTACTTGATACTACTATCGAAATCAAATCTTTGGGCATGACTTTTATATCAGAAGATTTAACAGTTGAAATGTTTTGTTCTAAAGGAATATCCTGAAAATATGTAACATTTTTTGACGAGTTACACGATGAAAGGAATAAAATACAAATAGGTAAAAATCTAAATAAAGATCTCATAAAATTCTATACTTAATAAATGTCCGGTTACTATTTAATGAAAATAACTGTTATATGTTTTATCTTAAAGATCACACGTTTCAACTGTTTTTGTAAAGTGTTTTTTGCGGATTTTGATTGTTATCACCACATGCATGACAGTCCACAATACAATATCAAAAATCAGCAAAAAATTGATATTCACATAAGGAGCCAACAGGATATTACTTGCCCCAAAAAATATAGAGATTAATAATAGTGCTATCATTGTAGATTTGTGAGATAAGCCTAAATCCAGAAACTTATGATGGATATGGTTCCTATCCGGTTTGAAGGGATTACATCCGGTACGCAGACGGTGTATAACCACCCGTACGACATCGAACATAGGAACGATAAGCAATGAAAACACGATTACAATAGCGTGCGGAATCTGCACTTGCATCACTTCCGGCTCAAAGTAGCATAATTTTATCGTAAACACAGAGAGCAACATCGCTATAGTAAGAGAGCCGCCATCTCCCATGAATATTTTCCGGCCTCTTTTTACATTTCCAAATACATTATAATAAAAAAATGGAACCAGCATTCCAAATGCGATAAAAGCCTGTATACAATAAAACCATGAGTGGAGATACATAAATATGCAGCCATAAAAAAGAAAAGCAATCATGCTCAATCCTGAAGCCAGGCCATCAATGCCATCAATAAGATTTATAGCATTGAGGATAAAAATTATGATAAATATGGTAAGGGGTATACCAAACGATAATGAAATATCATAAATACCCAGAATACCATATAAATTGTTTATCCACAAACCGGAAGCAACAAAAATAGAGGCGACAAAAACCTGAATAACAAGCTTTTGCCGATATTTTAGTCCAACCAAATCGTCACCAATACCGGTCAGGTACAATATCATGGTACAACATAATGTCAGTATCCATTCTTTTACAGATTCCATGCCGATAGAGATATCCATGGTATCTCTAAAAATGATATAAGCACATAAAAACAGAGCCGACACAAGCATAAATGTTGGAAAAAAAGCAACACCGCCCAGTCGGGGAATAATACCTATATGTACTTTCCTTTCATCTACAATATCAAACAGCTTTTTCTTTAGCGCTATAAATCGAATCTGAGGTATAAGAAACCACGAGGAAAACAAACTGATGATAAAGGGCAAAAAACAATAAATACATAATTCCATATTTTTTTACACTTTTTTGAAGGTATCCGGGTAGAACGTTGACTCTGATTATAGGGTATCTATCTTTTCTAAAAGCGATGGATGAATATGCGCGCTTACAACAGCGATCACACCATCGATATTAACCATAATCCGCCTGTCTCTTTTTATTCTGACGATAGTCCCTTCCACTCCTTTAAAAATACCACTGACAACTCTCACCCTGGTACCGTTTCTCAATACCGGAGCAATATGTGTTAAAAAGAGTGTTTGTTCGTCCTGAGCACCGGATATGGCAATAAAATGTTTCATTTGGTCATCAGGAACAATAATTGGCATTTTTCTTGCTTTATCGATCATATACCGGATGGGGATACTACTTTCTAATTCCTTCTTTAAAATATCAAGAGTGGAACGATTGGTATGAATGAATATAAGGTTCCGGATTGCAGGTAATAGTTCTTTTTTAGTTTTTCCCTTCCGGATAATTTCTGTCAGTTTTAAAGGGACGAAACTTTCTGTTTTTATGGTGTCCAAATATGCTTTCAATTTGATTTCTCTACCATAAGTAACTCTAATGGCGAACCATTTGTATGACTCTTTTTTTTTGACTGACATACTTAACAAAATAACATACCTTGGGGACACCCCGATATAGATATTACCGGATCGATTTGATTTTGAGTAAATTAAAAAATTGAATATATAGAAAACCTGCACTATCCAGTAGCAAATTTTCTCTACGAGTATAATAAAAAAGATTCTTTTGCTAATTCTTATCCCTTCTTAATAAATAAGAATATTTAGCCGTTAAAAAATAATCATTTAGTTCATGACTTGATGCTCTTATATAAATCTAAGAGACATTTTATTATACAAACAATTTTTGTTAGGTAGATAAAGGTTCTTTTATTGAATAGTATCAATAAATACCGCATTTAGTTTACAAAAGTAAAAGATATTCCTTATTTATATACATATTTTATTTAAAAAATTTATTAAAAAAACTTTTAGTTTTTCTAACTTCTTCGACGCTAAAAGCATGTTCACATGTGTGATCTGGCTGATGGTTATTGTCTATAAGGGATATACTTATTAATATCAGGCCGATTGTAGCAATCCTATCTTCGGTATTTACATTATATGAATCTGTGCATACTTAGGATGATAGACAATATACCTCTATACATTCGCTTCCTCGTTTTATTATTCCTTAGCCGGTCCAATTATGGCCTTCTATTTGTCTTCTTCTTTCATCAGCAATATACCACTCAGGATAGAACTTACAATATCAGCCTTCTTCAACACCATCAGATGGTCACCATCTTCTACGGGAAAAGCATTTTTGATATGTTCATAGGGAAATATCTGATCCAGAGTGCCATGTATATGGTATAAGTTTTTGTGGCTGCCTTCGGGTATCCATTCGGTAATTTGTTTCACCGCCCATTTAATATATGCAGGATCAGTATATGTCATTACTTGCGCCAACTCCGACGTAGGCATATTATACACAAAGCGGTTGAATGCATTGGTTATAAATTCGGTAGACGAATATACCCGCATAGGAACTCTTTCAACCAGATTAGTCCTTTTTACGGCTCGGAACAGGTTCGGAATTTCGTCTTCTCTTTTGAAAGAGGAGATTATTATACTTTTTAAGGGCTTTAGGAAGCGGTTCATTTCCTGCATGATAACTGCGCCAAAAGAATAACCCACAAGCACAAAGGGGTGTGAAGTATCTATCTTTCGGGCCATTACGCGTGCGTATTCATCCAATGATTCATCCGAACGGGGGATGTGCCACTCTATGTACTTTTTCTTAAATCCTTTGGGTAACTTTAGTTTGTCAAAAACACTGCAATTGTAGCACATGCCTGATATGAAATATACATTGACATCATTTTTCTTCGTCCCCATGATGCTCTGCCAAATTATTTTCAACAGGTTTCTCTTTTTGATATTCTTTTCCTGTGCCATATGCCGGTTTTCAGTGTTATATTCAGGTATCTAAAGGTAATAATTTAAATTAAAAAATAACCGGATAACCGGTTAAGTTAATTTTATGATGCGACAGTGTTAAAAACCACTTTTCTATATTATATACACATTGCTTTTCCGTTAAAAAATAGGATTACCGATTTATAAATTTTAAATTTGTTATAACATTCGGGTATCATACAGTAAAATCATAAACAATCGGCCAATATGAAATTTCAGAACAGCTATATATTACTGGCTTGCATACTTCTGTTTAGCTTGCAAGCCTGTGTCGATAAAGATTATGACTGGGGTAATATGGATAAAAGCGGGGTAATAAGTATTCCGCCCATTCCGCTGGGCGATATTGATACAATATATATAAAAGGATTACCGCAATTGAACGAATCGTGGGGTATCCCGATTCCTGATGGATCTATAGCTTTGAGCGATACAATACGTGGCCTGTTTGATGACAATGCGATCCGGAAATTCTTTTATGAAGGGAATGAAACTGTTGAAATCTCAGCTAAGATTGATATTTATGTGGCCATTAAAGGGATATCCCTCGACGTTTACTTTAATATCATAGATACCGGTAAGCAAAGAATAACCAAAGTAGTAATACCGAAACAAACGCTTACTACCGGCAGGCAGCAGGAGTTCTCCGTTAAAATTACGTCTGAATATATGCAATATATGGAGTCGGCATCCGATTTGCAACTTGTCATTGTCCTTAGCTCCAAAGATGCTGTTCTCTGGCTGGGCGATAAGGATTATTTGTACATATGGGGAGCTATAGTGAAAACAGGTGGATTCTACTATGAACTCTAAATACAGGTTGATAGGGAAAATGAGATTTATAACAAAATTACATGCCGTATCGATAGCCATTCTGAGCCTTTTCTCTATAAATGGAGGATATGCGCAGGTTACTCAATCAGACTATTTTATGGAGACATCATATCTCCGCAATAGCCTCAATCCGGCTTTACGCCCCGAACAGGGTTATCTTGTAGTGCCAATCTTACCTACCATAGGAGCAAACGGGCAGACGAACAAAATCAATTTACACAACTTTACATTCAAAGGTCCTGATGGGAAGCGGGTTACCTTTATGCATCAGAGTGTGGGAGTGGAACAGTTTTTATCGAAACTATCCTATGACAATTATGCAAATGCAGATGTAAATATAAAATTTTTCGGATTGGGATTTTATAAAGGCGACCATTTTTGGAATATAGATATGGGAGTCAGAACCCATGCCGATGTCAATATACCTAAACCTTTTTTTGAATTACTCAAAAGAGGATTCGGACAGGAAGAACAATCCACATATGATCTTTCCGACTTGCATGCCACAGGCTATTCCTTTATCGAAATCGGTGTTGCACATTCGCGCATGTTTATGGATAATAACCTTACACTCGGAGCAAGGGTTAAATTTCTGGGTGGACTGGCCGATTTCAAATTCGACACCAAAAGCCTGAATATAGATGCAGGGCCCGATTATTGGA
Organism: Dysgonomonas gadei ATCC BAA-286; assembly: GCF_000213555.1. Classification (GTDB taxonomy): domain Bacteria; phylum Bacteroidota; class Bacteroidia; order Bacteroidales; family Dysgonomonadaceae; genus Dysgonomonas; species Dysgonomonas gadei. Next base: position 768,162 of record NZ_GL891979.1, on the reverse strand, counting down.
AAGCAAAATCGAAGGCCTCATTGATCGGTTCCGCACCGGGAGTTGCACCAAGGTATGACGAAAAGGGGAATCTGGATGGCTTTACTTTCGGAAATTTTAATCTGCCCGGTCTAGGTTTAGGTATAGATTTAGGCGCAGTGTATGATGTAAAGGAATTATTTCCTGTTTTAGAAGGATTGAAAATTTCAGCAGCAATAAACGACATCGGTTTTATATCCTGGTCCAAGGCTAATACTATAAATCTGCAGTCGCCCGAAACGGAAGTAATTGTATCTCCCAACGATTACTCGATATATGAAAGAGACGGCTCGTCGGTCTTCGACGTTTTCGAAGATGCACTGGACGATATTAAAAAGGCCGTAAACCTGAAAGGTGAGACAAAAAGGGGGCGCGCGTCCATGCTCCGCATGAATATGAATCTGGGCGCTGAGTATGAATTGGTCAGGGATAAACTTACGGCAGGAGCATTATACTCCATACGCTTTGGCAGCTATTCCAATATTTCGGAGTTTACCCTTTCGGCTAACTATCGCCCTTGTACATGGTTTGCAACCAGTTTGACCTATTCGGTCAATCACAGCCAGTTCGATACATTTGGCCTGGCGCTTCATATTGTACCATCTAAAGGTTTAAATCTGTTTCTTGCAAGTGACTACGCAACGCCTCATATTTCATCCGATTTTGTCCCTACCACCAGCCGGGCGCTTAACTTTCAGTTTGGAATAAGTATTCCTTTGGGGGAAAGGCGAAAATAGCCTATCAAATAAGAGGGTTAAGATGTTCATTATAAATACTTTGATTATTTTATAAAATAATTATTAAGTTTTGAAAACTTTCTTAACCCCAAAAATGTTTATTACTTTGAGACAGATAAGATAAATAATGCAATTAATCGTGAATCGATACTGTCATATCCTAAATGTGCAAATAGCAAACAATTTAATACTTAAATAAATGGCAGCAGTTAATCCCTACCTATCTTTCAATGGCAATTGTGAGGCTGCTTTCAATTTCTATAAGTCCGTATTCGGTGGTGAGTTTACGTACCTGAGTCGTTTCAAAGATATGCCTTCAGAACAGCCGCTACCCGATACTGAGAGGGAAAAAATATTGCATATGTCATTGCCTATAGGAGGCGGAACTGTTCTTATGGGTTCCGATACATCCGAGGTATTTGGTGTCAGGACTAAGTTTGGAGACAATATATCTTTATCGGTAAATATGGATAGTGAAGCCGAAACTCAGCGTATATTTAATGAGCTTTCCCTTGGAGGAAAAGTAATAATGCCTCTGGAAAAGATGTTTTGGGGCTCATTATTCGGACATTTTACGGACCGATTCGGGGTTTTGTGGATGGTAAATTACGAGTATTAAAATATAACGGAGAAACAAGAGAGAGAACAGACTTTTCAACCTTTAGATAAATTGAACAAAATTTTTTACTCCGTATCCTCAGAATGATTTTTCAGGCGAGGATACGGAGTTCTGTTTTTTATATTAAATTGCATACCTGAAACATATAATAGAATATACAATAAAATTATGAGCGGACTGATAATAGATAAACTGAGAATTAATACTTTCGGCAGTGTGCTGGCACTGGATAAACCCGAAGAGATACATGACCTGGACAGTTTGATTCCGGATAATAGTGTAAAAAAGGAAAAGTATAATACCATTTTTGCATTTGTTTTCACTCTGGACGAATTTATGAAAAGATTGCAGATGGTCATAGATAAAGATATGCTGTACAAAGGCGGGAGCCTGTTTTTTGTCTATCCCAAAAAAGGAAACAAGAAGTATAAAGAATATATCGGCCGTGACGATTTTTTCGAACGTGTAGATGTCGATGACGATGGTTATGTAAAGGGCAGCTTACTGAAATTTTATAAGATGCTGGCTTTCGACGATACATTTACACTTATCGGACTGAAACATGAGGAAGTCCGCGAAAGCCGGGCTAATCAGCTTAGCCAGTGTGTTGCCGATTATATAGACCGTATTCCCGATCTGCAAAAACACTTCACCAAAGATAAAGAGATACTTTCTTTCTTCAATAATCTCACCCCCGGCTATCAGCGCGGTTGGGCACGTTTCGTGTATAATACCCGGTCGGAAGAAACCATAAAGAAACGACTTGACGAGATGGCGGACATTATTCGTAAAGGCTATAAATCCGTTGATCTGTACAGGGCCGATAAGAGAAAATAAAATTAAGAATCCTTATATATTTATCACTCATATATGATCTACATAGCACTATTACGTGGCATCAATGTCGGCGGAAAGAATATAATAAAAATGGCTGAACTGAAAAAAGTATTTGAAAATATGAGCTTCCATAGCGTACAGTCATATATTCAGAGCGGTAATGTATTGTTTATTTCCGATAAGGGCGAAGAACAACTCCGGATAGAAATAGAGGCTATTATAGAAGATACTTTTGGGTTTCCCGTTGTTGTAATATTAAGAACGCTAGAAGAATTGGAAGCAATCATCGCAGATTGTCCGTTCACCGGTGAAGAAATAACCGAAGCCATTGCTGTATCGGATAGTGAAGTATTATATGTGTCTATGTTTACGCGGAATCCATCATCCAAAGATATCGAGCGCCTCGCAAAATATAATACACAGCAAGATAAATATAAAATAGCAGGGCGAAATGTTTATTTTCTGTTTTATAATAGTATCCGCAATTCCAAACTGGCTGGCAGTTTACAAAAAACGGATATTCCATCCACATCACGCAATTTTAAAACGATAAGCAAGCTCGCGGAACTGGGAAAGGCCATGCGATAAAATAAGATAAGTGATTAATAAAGCGAGAGGCCACTTCCATCCCGGGAGCGGCCTCTCAATGTTTTGAAGAGATTTTTGAGTAATTTAGAGTAATTGTTTAATGTAGTATTCAGAACACGAAATTTAAACCTAATTGTATCTGGCTAAGGTCGAAGTCGAAGCCGAATGTATTGGTCTTCTTGCCGCCGAATTTCTCATACTGATAACCTAAGAATCCGAATTTTCCGGTAAGGGTCAGATTGTCCGACACATTGATGGCAACGCCGGGTCTGAAGCCGACTTCCAATTCATGTACCTTAGTATCAGTAGATTTTACCTTACTGTAAGTATATCCGGCGCCACCATCAACAAATAAACCGCCTATATTTCCTCTGAGGAATGAGTAACGTGCAAACGGACTTATAGTGAACCCGTCAGACTTAGCCTTACCATCCAGTACATTATATTCTTTATGTGCATATCCCAGTTTCATACCTACTCCCCAGTTGTCTGACATCATATAGCCTACTTCCGGTGTGATATTGAAATTTGTCAACCTTTCACCATCTGTAACTTTACTTGTATTAAAGCCTGTGCTACCTCCTATCCATACCTTGCCTGTCTGAGCGTTAACTACCGAAGTCAAACCAAACATAACTGCGAGTGTAAAAAATAACTTTTTCATAATCTTTCATTTTAAAAAATTGATAACCTAACTAATCTTTATTTTGTATTCATTGTATATCCTTTTCGAATACATGACAAAGGTCGTGCAAAACTAAAGGTAAAAAAAGCCCCGTATGGAGGTAATAATGTCCTATTATTCTTATTTCGAAAAAAAAAGGAGAAAAAGGACTTCCGGCTAATGTTCTGATATTCGTGTGGTATGTTCTAAAATTCTTATGATGAAAAATAATGCTTTCAAATAAAAATAGTACGTTTGTAAAAGTGAGGTTATTCCGCCCTTTAAGATTTAGAGACATTATAATGCGATAAGCCTCTTTGTTATCCCGAACGAGTGAAAAATCACATAAAGTTCTTCAATGGGAGTCAATGATTATTTATACCTTTTATGTCAATAGATAGTGTAAAGAGATAAAAACAAACTATATGAACTTATCCAAAGTACAGATCAAAGATATTTCGGAGCAGATAGACCCGTCTGCCATCAAAAACTTTATCGTATCCGATAAGGCGGTACACTTCCCGTCTATGTCATCAAACTTTCCTATCATTATCGATGGAGCGGTATTTGCCATTTGCATCAGTGGTACGGGGAGGATAAAGATAAACTTCAAGGAATATGAGACCAGAAAAGGAACCATTTTAACCATTTTACCCAATTATGTACTCGAAGTAGTTGAGCAGAGTGACGATATGATGACCGAGTTCCTTATCTTTTCTCCCGATTTTCTGACAGACATGCCTGTATCAAGCAATTTCGACATTTCGATGAGCATAATACAGTCTCCCTGTCTTCAGATATCAGAGGCACAAGCTGACAAACTACTTGAGTTCCACTCGTTTATTGTCACTCAATATAAACGCAAGGATCATCCTTTCAGGGAGCAAATGGCAAAGGGACTCCTTTATACATTATTAATAGAAGTGGGGGCTATTTATTATAACAAAATAAAAGAATCGGAAAGTAATCCCGGGACGGATACGATGTCAGATGCTAATTCATATCAGAAAGAGCAGGTTTTTACCTTTTTCAAGTTATTGCTACATAATCATAAGAAGGAAAAAACGCTTCAGTTTTATGCCAATAAGATGTGCCTGACTCCTAAATACCTGTCCACTATCATAAAAGAGCGTACAGGCCGTACAGCCTTCTCTTGGATAAATGAGGTGCTTATCTCATCCACAAAATATATGCTCAAAACTACGGATATGACCATATTACAAATTTCGGAAGAGTTGAATTTCCCCAATCCGTCTTTTTTCGGACGCTTCTTTAAGAAGCACACAGGAATGACGCCTGTACAGTACAGGGAAAGCTGAACTTTATAGAGATATATTATTGTTATATTAAGAAATATAGGGGCAATTTGTGTAGAATTTGCCATGAAATATGGGAAAGTAAAATCCTTTACAGATAAAGAGAAAATCGTTGATCGGATTAGATATTCTATCAGGATAGAAACTGTTTCAAAAGCGGATTCTTTTCAATGTCGTCAAATCTTTTTACTACAACACCCAATTTCTCGAACAGTCTTTTCACCAGAGGATCAATTTCCGCTACATATACTTCTTTGATGCGATTGGTCAATAGCCAAAGTGCTACATAATTGACATCTTTCTTCACTATAATGTCTTTTTCTACTTCCATTACCGATTTACTGTCTACATGCAATACAATAATAGGTATTGTATCCGGGTAGGATTCGTCTATTATTTCGTTTTTGAGGAATAGTGCTATTTTCATATTCTGATCTTTTTATTCCGGAACTACCGTTCTAATAATATACCTGATTGCCTTGCCTTTTTTATATGGTCGGTTAACATCACAATTGACTGATGGTTGATAAACCCTTTTCCCGACACTTTAGTTTCATGTTCTCTCGTCAGTTTAGGCCTTACGGAGAGCAATATAGCAGATATTCTATTTTCCTGCATATTATCTATTTTTTTATATTTTGAGAGCCGTACCATTTCCATATTTGATCTGTTTTCTAATTGTTTTGTAAAGTTCATCAATGAAAGCGGTTTAGAAAAGCCCTATTGTGAGGAATAAATGTTCCGATAGTCGGATTTGAAGATTGCAGAATTAAGAAATAAACATATGGAAGAAAATGGAATATGAAAGTAAGACCTTTCACGATTTAACCGTTCATTGAATAAAGGGTATGTAAAACTTTTTTCGGAGTGTATACCTAAGTCAAAACAGTTTGAGAATAGTAAATGAATAATATTGAACATGTTGTATTCGCATACATATTATCAGTCTTTTTATAAGCGATTTATCTTTTAAAATCGTTATTTAATAGGAGTATATTTATATTTTAACAACCAAAATAATATGTATAAATTGCTGTAAAATATTCGAGAATGATATGTTTTGTGATAAAACATATTAGCATTCGCAATCGGCGATATTATAGCTTATTTCGTTTTATCCAGTCAAATATCATATTATAGACGTTGTTTCGCACTTCCGCCCCCGATAGAATAAGGTCGTGCAACCCTCCCTTTACAGACAGGATTTCCACATCGCCCTTTATGTTATGGGCTATACGTTCAATATCATTTATATTCAAAATAGCATCGCGGCCCGAGACTTGTTCCATATCTTTAATATCTGCCACCGACTCAGCCGAATGCAGCAGCAATATGGGCTTGGATATATAAAATGCTTTCCTCAATTCATTTTGTGCTTTATGAATTGCACGCAACCATCCCAGATTTATTTTAGGTGCAAGGTTGGGCTTCCAGTCCTGTATGTAATCCCATTCTCCTCTGTACGATTTATGAATACTTTTACCATATTCTTCACTGAATCCTCCCGGAATGGTAACTTTAGGTATAAACCGCCCTGCAAAGGATACAATAGGTAAAAGCTTTTTAACCCGTTTTGCCAGATTGAATTCATAAAAAGGGCTGTTGAGTATCAACCCGTCAAATAATTTGCTGTCTGTGTGATCTTTGGCAAATAAGGTAACAATAAGCCCGCCTGTGGAATGCCCAAACAAAAGAGTCTCTTTATTACCTTCGCTGCGGATAATATCCAGCGATTGGAGTATTTCTTCGTAATAATCTTTCAGATTGCGTATATCATTGAATTTCTGGTGTGGCAGAAACGAACGACCATATTTTCGTAGGTCGATGGCATAGAAATTAAATCCATGATCGTTAAAACGGCACGCCATTTCCGTCTGAAAAAAATAATCATTAAATCCATGTATGTATAATACCGCTTTGTTGGATTTACTTTCTGGCAGGCGACGTATAAGTGTCGCTGTAACCATACCTTCGTAATCGTCCCTCAATTTGAGAGTTTGAGCTTCGAACTGGTCTTTTAGTATATCTTCTTTGTATGGAGAATTACTCATAGATTTTATTTCTTATTTTTCAGGATTAACGCTATCACTTAGTATTTGTTCACGGCCTGAGATATAGCCGGTATCAGATTCAGTATAATTTTCTTCATAATCTTTTAGATTTGAATTCTTAAAGTTACAAATAATTATTTGCAGCTATGTCTGTTGCAGTAAGGTTCTCTTCCTTTCCTACATGAATTACTTGCTTTAGTTAACAAAAATATCCACAGAATTTAATACTTTTACGGCTTAAATATGCATCACAGCAACAAAACATTCTCTCTTGTTGTTTTAGACATAAATGTATTTGATATTAACTCAAAAAAATAGAAACAATGAAATTAACGAAAGGTATAATTGCTATTATTGTTGTAGTTGCAATAATCGGTATAGGGCTTATTTTCTTTTTGTGGGGCAAATCGCTTCAAAATAATATGATAACAAAAGAAGAAGCTGTGTCTTCTCAGTGGGCTCAGGTACAGAATGCATACCAGCGCCGTGCCGATCTTGTGCCTAATCTGGTAGCCACTGTGAAAGGCTATGCTACTCACGAACAGGAAACTCTTCAGGCAGTAGTGGATGCCCGTGCAAAAGCAACACAGATGAATGTAAATGCAGACCAGCTTACAGAAGAGAATATCAAAAAATATCAGGAAGCGCAGGGGCAACTGGGTGCTGCGCTCGGTCGTTTGCTGATGGTGCAGGAGAATTACCCCGACCTGAAAGCCAATACTAACTTTCTTGCCCTGCAGGATGAACTTACCGGAACAGAAAACCGTATCTCCACAGAACGTAACAAGTTTAATGAACGGGTGAGAGACTATAATACATATATTCGAAAATTCCCAAACAGCTTCTTTGCTGGCGATTTCGATAAGAAAGGATATTTCGAAGCCGATGCATCAGCTCAGAGTGCACCAAAAGTAGAATTTTAATAAATAAGCTATTGGCTAAAACTATTGGTTGTCAGCTTCATAAAATGAAACGGATATTAAATATATTCTTGTTATTGCTTGTAGTTGTTTTGCTACAGGCACAGGACGATCTGCCCTCTCCCATGTCACCCCCGAGACTCGTCAATGACTTTGCACAGACATTCGATGCCTCGCAGCGTGACGACCTGGAACAGATACTGAAAGCCTACAACGATAGTACATCTACACAGATATATGTAGTAACAGTTGCCGATTTGCAGGGTTATGCCGTATCGGACTATGCTGCCCGTCTGGGTGAAAAATGGGGTATCGGCCAAAAAGACAAGAATAACGGCGTGCTTATACTCATAAAACCACGTATAGGTAACGAGCGTGGGCAGGTATTTATTGCCACAGGCTACGGAGTAGAGCATATACTTACCGATGCCCGTTGCGGCCGTATTATAGACCAGTATATGATCCCATATCTGCAAACCGGGGATTATTACAATGCATCCAAAGCGGCCGTTCTTGCCATAATTAAATATTTGGCAGGAGAATTCCAGGCGGATGAAGAAAATTATTCCGGCAGTTCGCTCATTGCAAATATAGTGCTTGTGGTTGTTATATTGCTTATTCTCTATATCGCTTTCAAAAACAACAAAGGAGGTCCTTCTTCGGGGGGACGCTGGCGTGGCGGAGGTTTTGGTGGCGGCTTCGGCGGCTGGGGGGGAGGTAGTTCCTCCGGTGGTGGCTGGAGTAGCGGAGGAGGCAGCTTTGGTGGCGGAGGTGGTGGAAGCTTCGGCGGAGGTGGTGCCGGACGTAGTTTCTGAACAAAAGATCACAATCAGTAATAAATATAGAGGCAGGTATAAAGACTAGATTTATACCTGTTTTTTTGTTAGATTGGAAAAGGGCTTACTCTGTATTCCGTAGGCATAAGTGGAGTGATACACAGATTATTGTAAATCACGATATAACTATTACTTTTCATAAAGCATTTATGAATACCGGCGATAGGTGAAACACAGAAATAGGATAAAAACAAAAGAAACTTAGGCTACAGTTTATATGATTACAAGTAGCACCACCCACCTTGTACTCCATCTGTAGCCCGCTCCTTTACCTAAATGTTGCAGTTATTTATCAGGTTATTCAGGTCATTTTAATACATCACAGGATTTTTGTCATACGCTTTTACGGGTATGACATGCCAGTATATTGCCTCTCAATAAGATTCTTTTTTAACTAAAGATTTTGAGCATTGATTTTTCATGTGACTTAGCGCGTACCTTGTGATTTTACTGGTTGCAAATATATATAATATTTGGAAAAAAAACTCTTATATACACCAAAACTCACAATACAAAATAAAAAAACATAAATAAGGGGCGAATAGGTAATTTTATATATCGTTTTCCACAAGTCTATAATATATGCGAATCAGTAGTTGAGATTTAATGTTGGATTTTTTATGCTCCACTTCGTTTCGCTTAAACGTTCATTTTGGCATTGCCCAAAACGAACCAAAAGGCTAGCGCTTCGTTCCTCGGCGACCCAAAACCGTTTTGCCGTCTGAATCAAACACACGGGCTATCGCCCCGTTTGATTCTACGCCGCCTGCAACGGATTGGGTACCCCGCCTGCGTCACTAATGCGCAAGGGCTGACGCACGCGGAGCTAAAGCCTGAAAAGACACAGTCTTGTCGCCGCATCGCGATAACGGCCTCATTCCGCAGGCGGGGTACCCAATCCGTAAAGCGGAGGTGTAGGGCAAAATAGGGTAGCTGCTGTACACGGCTGATAATCCGGTAAAAGATGACTCCGTATTATTTTGCCCCACCGGAGCTGCGGTTTTGGGTCGCCGGAGGGATGCAGCCTTGATTTTTTGTTTCGTTTTGCATCAAGGCAAAATGAAAAACAAGCCGGACGGCGCGTTAGAGAAATCCAACAATTTTATACTACAATAATTACTTGAACTACTGATTGGCATAATATAGTAATTCTATTCGTTATTCTCTCCTTTCAGAGTGTTTGTCTCATTGAATGATACACAAGACAGCCAATCGGGCAGAAACATTTAGGAAATCATATTTTTAAGAGGTATCTTTACCCACATGAAAAAATTAGCGATTGTGGGATGTGGGTATCTTGCCGAAATTGTAACAGATGCACTTATTAACGGCTTACTGCCTGAATATGATTTAACTGGAGTTTATTCGCGTACTGCGTCAAAAGC
>NZ_GL891979.1:701942-757937 GCF_000213555.1 Dysgonomonas gadei ATCC BAA-286 | reverse complement strand
AATCCGTAAAGCGGAGGTGTAGGGCAAAATAGGGTAGCTGCTGTACACGGCTGATAATCCGGTAAAAGATGACTCCGTATTATTTTGCCCCACCGGAGCTGCGGTTTTGGGTCGCCGGAGGGATGCAGCCTTGATTTTTTGTTTCGTTTTGCATCAAGGCAAAATGAAAAACAAGCCGGACGGCGCGTTAGAGAAATCCAACAATTTTATACTACAATAATTACTTGAACTACTGATTGGCATAATATAGTAATTCTATTCGTTATTCTCTCCTTTCAGAGTGTTTGTCTCATTGAATGATACACAAGACAGCCAATCGGGCAGAAACATTTAGGAAATCATATTTTTAAGAGGTATCTTTACCCACATGAAAAAATTAGCGATTGTGGGATGTGGGTATCTTGCCGAAATTGTAACAGATGCACTTATTAACGGCTTACTGCCTGAATATGATTTAACTGGAGTTTATTCGCGTACTGCGTCAAAAGCAGGACGGATTGCAAAAAAAATGCATAAACATGGTAAACCATGCTCTGCATGCACGACACTGGAAGATTTGCTGACTCTGAAACCCGATTATCTGGTGGAAGCAGCATCCCCTGCTGCCATGAAAGAACTGGCCCTGCCTACATTAAAAAACGGCACATCTATTATCACTTTGTCTATAGGAGCTTTTGCCGATACCGCTTTTTATAAGGAGGTGATGGAAACAGCAAAAGCAAATGGCACACGTATATACATTGCTTCCGGAGCTACAGGAGGTTTCGATGTTTTGCGAACTGCTACCCTGATGGGAAATGCATCCGCCCGGTTCTTCAATGAGAAAGGCGTTAATGCCCTGAGACGGTCACCTGTCTACGATCCGTCTTTGGAAACCGAACAGCGTGTTGTCTTTTCCGGAACGGCAAGAGAAGCTATCGGCGTATTCCCAACCGGGCTAAATGTATCAGTTGCGGCTTCACTGGCATCTGTAGGTCCTGAAAAAATGCATGTAACCATGCAATCTACTCCGGGATTTAGAGGTGATACCCAACGGGTTGAAATAAAAAATGATCAGGTACATGCCGTAGTAGATGTATATAGTGCTACCTCCGAAATTGCAGGTTGGTCGGTAGTGAGTACTCTGATCAATATCGTTTCACCTATTGTATTCTGATAAATTCTTCAAGACTTTTTCGCTCAGGCGGTCAAAAGCCTGACGTGTGCGGCCGGTAGAGACTTGCATACAACGGATATGTGGATGGCCAATCAAATGTTTTCCTCCCAATGCCCCTACTGTATCACAAAAGCAGAGGTTGTCTCCTTCCAGCCATCCGGTAAATGCAGTTTCGTCCCAAGCCGGAGATAAGCCTGTATTGAAAAGTATCTTCTTATTCCCTAATTGTTTAAATTCTGCTTCGTGTAATAAAATTGTGTTTTTATTGAGACAGCAGCATACGACTTCACTGTGCGAAAGAAGTTCCTGCAAAGGCAAGAATTGATAACCTTTGGCTTTTGCATCGTCTTTTTCCTTACGGGCGAAGTAAGCTATGTCCGCACCGAAAAAGCTCAGTGCATCGGCTATCATACCACCGGATTTTCCCAATCCTATAATCCCCGCCTTCAATCCCGTAATTTCGCGAGGCATTCCGTCCCATGGCTCCTGACCAAATCCGTGTAGGCAGCGCACAAGTTCACTGATTACATATTCTACGACGCCTTCGTCGCCATAATCCCGTATACCTGTTACGGCTATACCCCGTTCGTTAGCATAACGGATATCTACATTGGCACTTTCGGGAGAATACAGGGAACAGCACATTCCTATATATTTAATACCGGGGCATCTTTCTAATACATAGCGGTTAATCCGGGAGGTATAGCTCAGCAGCACGGCATCCGCACTGCCTATACGCGCAATTATCTCATTATCGTCGACGGGTATATCCTGATGCAAAACAACTACCCTCGCAAAAGAATGCAATGCCATCTCTGCTGACGGGATCAGGCCCACCGGCTCTATGGCTACAAGTTTCTTGAACATATCTTTAAAAATTAAAAACAATAAAGATAGTAAAAGAACTTGTGAGGTCAAACTCTATAAATCCAATGTTACAGACTTATCCTCTATTCTATTTAGCTTTAGCTACCAGAGGCAGGCTTATACTCAACCACTGTTCTCCGTCCCATACATAAACTCCATCAGGCATTGCAGCGTTTACTCCATCCTGTTTGTTTTTATCTTTGTTAAAGACCATGAGTCCTACCAGATTTTCTTTCTTATCTTTATAATCTGGTGTATTTTCTTGTGCATAAGGAGACAAGCTAGTGCGGGATTCCAGTTCTACCTTATATAAGATCAACCCTCCGTAAATCGACATAGGTTTCGGTTCTTCTTTTGGCCGTGATATTGTATTTACAGTTTCTTCGTTTACTGTTTTATTCTTTTCTTCAACAGCCGGAGAACCTGATTGGGAATATGCCATTACGGTCAGTAACAAACCTGTAATAAGGCTCAACATTGTTCTGCAATATTTTCTTGTTTCCATTTTTTAGTTTGAGATATTAATAATATCAACTTATATAGACTTGTTGTTTATCCGGTTTAGGGATTTGAACGACATTTGTATTAATGTATATTTTATCATTCTGTTTGTTGTCTATAAAAAAAAAATTGGGCTACCCTAGCTGTCGCAGACAAAGCAACCCATAAAAGACAAAAAATTTCCGCATATAAATATTTATAAAAGACGTAATGTAAGAAAAAGACAATTGAGATGCGGAAAAAGGAATAATATTATCGGGGATATCGTATTCTTTAAGAATATCCGGATACTTACAAAACTTGTTATTCAAAAGATATCCGTCTCTGACTTCCAGCGATAAAGAATATGATGATCCTAATGTTCTATTGCTACGAGATAGTATTTCCTCAATATATATTTTTGTTCTCATATATTCAGTTCTGTATAGATATTATTTAATTAATCCCGTTTTGTCGTTTGTTTCCGGTTTTATTCACTTTTGTAATGTATTGTGTATGTTGGGGTACAGAACTGTTTAATATTATTTGTATAGATAAACGAAATATCAGAACACAATAATGAGAAAACAGCATTTTCGAAAAATATGATCGATTCATATATCGTCAGCGGCCTGTAGACAGACTATGATTTACTGTTTCTTTATTTTATTATCTCCTATATATTTCTGTTGTTAATTACTCTCAGACAAAAAGTCAATTCTTAGCCTGTACCTCTAAATTATTTCAACTGCAAAGTTATATGTATGATATAAAACTACCTTTACATATATCCACCATAATATAACAAATAATCGTACATAGGTAAGATATAGGTAATCAATGATTTTATCTGCTAATTACTCTAGAGATTCGATTCACATCCGCTTTCCCACATTTTCCCGTATTTCCTGATATTGGAAGGAGTACCACCCAAATAAGTCTTACAGAAATTAGTAAAATGGGAGATACTGGAGAAGCCGAATTCGTCACAAATCTCTTTGAAACTACGTCTTTCGTGTCGTATTTCATAATAAATTTTATCCGCTTTGCTGTGGAGCATCCATTTATACGGGGAAACGCCGAATACGCGCTTGAAATGCTTTTCGAAACCGGAGACCGAATAATTAAGAGCCTGAGCGAGTTCGCTTACCGATTTATAATTATGACTGTTACGCATAACATAAGAAGAGAATAAGGAATCGGCACTAAGTGCCTGACGGAAAAACAGAGATAAATCTTTCTGAGAATAAAAGGCACGTAGCAAAAAGAACAATTCCTTTACTTTATTCCGGTAAAATATGCCGCAATATATGCCCTGATCGAAACACGCAAGTACAAACTCAACATATTGCTTTATTTCTATATTCAGATCTAAAAGATATAAATCGTCCAGGCTTTGATGGCTTTCGTTTTCGAAATAACGCGCAAGGTCTTCGATACTCATACAGTTGCAAAATGTAATTTGCTCCTGAAGCCGTATGATCAACAAGGTAGAGTATTCTAATGCATTTAATGAGTAATGTTGATTTACCGGCAGGTACACAGCTTTATTTTCTTCAATAATAGACTCTGTATGACTCGCGAATGATAAAGAAATTTTTCCTTTTATAAGAAAAACCATCTTATCATTCAGTGAATTGTTATCTATCTTATCATTCTGGTTCAATACCAGTAGCTGAATAGCAGAATGACGGCCTTTTTCTTTATAAGGACATGATAATTTATCCGAACAATATAATTCGCTCATATAAATTTAGATAATAAAAACAAAAAGCTATAGAACAACTATATTATTAATATAGGATTAAGTTCTATTGATTTCTTGTAAAAAATAATCAATAAGTTTAAATGAAAAATAGAGGTATAAATAAGAATAGCTATTTCTTGTAAGAATTTGTATTCGGCACAAAAGTAGAGATTTGAATCAAATTATTTTTTACATATTTCCTCCATTTTCTTTTATTTTTCTTCCAATTTGATGTATATCATCCTCGACATAGACATTATTGGGCCAAAGAGACATATATTCCTGTGGTAAACATTTTCAGCCGGCCCGGATAGCCTCAATAATATTTTATTTGATTATCGAGAACAAAATCAGGCAGATATATGTTTTCTTAATAGACGGTATGAAGTACAAAAAAACAGTGATTTGAGATACACTCTTATCATTTTCTCCACATTACATTAAGCAACAAATATTATCATCATAGTTTACTGTTTATATATTTCTAATGGCTTCGATTAGATAAATATTACAAGAATATTTAGTCATCATATTTATATTCATGTAGGAAATATCTTATTTAAGATTAATTCTCCCGGACTTTCTCAAAATCTTTGTTCGGGCGCATAGGAGATATAATTACCTGGAAGATTCTTAGAGCGTTTAATCATTAAGAATATAAATTATGAATACTTTCTGTGATACTAATTGTCCTATGGCTGAAAAAAAGGATCCTACTTTTGAAATCTTAAAACTAGATCAGGGAAATATAATTAAAGACATATCGACGGAAGATATAATGGTCTTTGTTATTGTAGGCAAAATCGATATGTCAATAGACATATCTGTTAATACGGTAATAAAAGCAGATGATATTATATATCTCCCTTTAGATTGTCACTACTTAGCTCATATCCTCGAAAATTCAACATTACTTATTGTCCGTATACATGATCCTATTTTATTTTGTAATTGTTTGCGTATTATGGATTTGATAAAGAAGAACCTGGACGAATGTTGTAAAAACAGGCAATGTTTATATTTGTTGGTAACAAGTCCCCAAATTAAGCTATTTGTAGGATTTGTACAGAATTGTATTGATCAGGGTATATGTTGCAGGAGCTTTTTTCAACACAAAATCGCAGAATTATTCTTTCTGATGCGTGCATTTTATCCTCAGGATAACCTTGCTCAATTTTTTAGCAGAGCACTACATTCCGATTCCGGCTTCTCTTCCTATGTTACTCATTATGGCCATAACTATAGATCGGTAAGCGAGCTTGCTCAGGCTCTCCATTATTCGGTCTCCGGTTTCGAAAAGCACTTTAAGCGTGTATTCGGCGTTTCCCCGTATAAATGGATGCTTCGGAATAAAGCAGAAAAAATCTACTATGAAATACAGCTCGATAAACAAAGCTTCAAAGAGATTTGTGACGAATTCGGCTTTTCCAGTATCTCTCATTTTACTAATTTCTGTAAGACTTATTTGGGAGCCACTCCTTCAAATATCAGAAAATATGGAAAATTTATAGATTCTCAAACCAATTACTAATAAATATCCTTTCGTCGAAGAAGACGATATCCACTCTCCCTTATTTTCACAATTCATTATATATATAATAAATATATGTATGTACAAAATAGCAGACCACTCTTCTGATTTGTTGACGTTTTTCTTTTTAACACTCGGAATGTTCCCCATTTTTTCATGTGGTGAGGAGAAAATGTTAAAGATAATGGCGAAAATCTATAAAATCTATCTAAAATATTAGGAATAACTTGCGGCCTCAAATAGAATGCAAATTATAGCAATGAAAATAAGACTGAAATACAGTATTTTCAATCCAAATTTATCGACTGAAAATCTGATTATCAGATATGCCTCAATAGAGACATATAATGTAGTCACACAACATTTAGCCAACAATGGCGGCCTAAGGAGAATCCATTTTTTAAACAAAAGATCCTGCAAAAGGGCAACATGGTTGGAATCAGAATAGCTAGGATAGCACACTGAACAGACTAAAAGACAATGAAGGCAACGAATAAAGCTTTTTTTAACAAAACGACAGACAATAGATTACAAATTCGGTAAATGACAACAATACCGAAATAAATTATGTACACAAAAATGTATTAACAGGATCTCCAACCTTATCACAGACTTACATCCATATTCGAATATAAAAGGAGTATGGTACAATAATTACATTTTGTAGAGTTACAAAAAATTAATGTAACTAAAACAAATGCTTTAACAAACGAATTATGAAACTAAGACTAAAAAAAGTAGTAACAATGCTTGTCTTCATGGTAGGCTTGTCTGTGACAATTAATGCGCAAGTAACCATCGGTGCAGATAAAGAACCGACGCAAGGTGCCCTGCTCGACCTGAAAAGTGATGACGCTTCAACAAATGGCGGAGCTACTACCGGAACAGCAGACGGCACTGGCGGTGGATTGCTGCTGCCACGTGTATATCTGACAGATATAAGCAAACTCAGCCCTTTTGTAAAAGATGACGACCCCAACCTTGCAACACTGAAACTAAAGCTGATAGGTCTTACTGTATATAGCCTTACTGTTGGTCAGGGAGGCTTTACTACTGCCGGAACTTACACATGGGACGGCCTTCAGTGGGACCTTACTGCCACTCCAAGAGGAGGTACAGAAGATGAATACTGGAGTATTGAGGGGAATGCCGGAACAAACCCTGCTGTGAATTTTCTGGGAACAACGGACAATCAACCATTAGTTTTCAGGGTAAACAACACCCGTGCGGGTTATATTTCCTCTACCGGCAGAGGTACTTCGATCGGATATGAAGCATTAAATCCGGGAAGCAACAATACCGGAATAAATAATGATGCATTCGGTAATAGCACTTTATTATCCAACACTAGCGGAAGCAACAATGTAGCTATCGGCGCCAGCACGCTGAGAACAAACACCACAGGGTCCAACAATATCGCTATTGGTGCCACAGCCCTGGTATCTAATACCACCGGGTATAGTAATACCGTTGTGGGATTTCGCGCTTTGCGAACCAATACCACCGGACATAACAATATTGCTGTAGGTGACAGTACATTGCACAACTCTTCTTCGGCAAGTTACAATACTGCTATAGGTAATAAAGCCCTGTTCGCCATAAGCTCAGGTCATAGCAATGTTGCCATTGGTGATAGTGCCTTATTAAGAAACCAAGTAGGAATAGGCAATACAGCTGTAGGTGACAATGCTTTGGCAAACAATGTTGTTGCCAGTGGCAATACAGCTATTGGCAACCGGGCATTAGCCAGCACGAGTGGTGGTAATCTCAATACAGCTGTCGGCGAGAAAGCTCTGACCGCAAACACCTCTGCATCTGCCAATACAGCTGTGGGCTCCAATGCTTTAGCAAATAATCTGACAGGAGGTAGCAACACAGCTATAGGTACTATTGCTCTGCGCAGTAATACTACCGGAGGGTACAATACGGCCGTCGGTACCAATGCTTTATCAGAGAACATGGCAGGGAAGGCTAACACAGCTGTGGGTAATTCGGCTCTCAGACACACCACTGCAGGCAGCAATACGGCTATTGGTAACGACGCTTTGTATTTCAACAATACAGGAAACCGGAATACAGCTGTTGGAGACAGTGCTTTATATAATAACAATACAAACGGCAGCACAGCTGTTGGCTATGCAGCCATGTTTTACAATGGTACAGGAACCGGTAATACAGCTATGGGAGAAAAAGCATTGTTCAGAAACTACTCAAATAGCAATAATACAGCTATCGGCTCTAACGCTATGACAGTCATGCAAGCCGGCGCAATGAATACAGCTCTGGGTAGTAATGCGATGTCTGCCAGTACCGGCGGGAACGGCAACACAGCTATTGGTTATTATGCCCTGGTAAATAACACCTCCAGTTACAATACAGCCGTGGGAAGTAATGCCCTATATACCAATACCTCAGGAGCCAACAATGTAGCTATTGGTTATTACGCCCTGCAGAGTAATAACAGCTCGAAGGAAAACACAGCAGTAGGTTATCGCGCTCTATCCCAAAGTACAGGCGGAAACGGTAGTACAGCTGTCGGCAACAATGCTTTAGGAACCGGCGAATCATCATATAATACTGCAATTGGAGACAATTCTATGGCTAATAACGTTGACAGTTACAGCAATACAGCATTAGGATGGAGTAGCATGTTAGGCATTACAACCGGATATCGTAATATAGCCGTAGGCACCTATGCTTTATCAGCTATCACCTCAGGCAGGGATAATATAGCCATTGGTGATAATGCAGGTAATAACATAACAACAGGAAACAGCAATATAATAATAGGAAGTGGCACAAAAGCATCCTCTCCTACCGCTACTAACGAAATAGCCATGGGAGCTTCCAACCATTCAACAATCAGGATTGGTAATTTGCTATCAAATGGCAGCGGCAGCTGGACTGTTACTTCCGACCGTCGCCTGAAGCACGACATCAAACCAATAGGACAAGGCTTAGATTTCATTAAGAAACTGAAACCGGTAGAGTATATCTACAACACAGGTAACGGTAAGAAATCGCTCGGGTTCATTGCACAGGATCTGCAACAGGTGATGGCTGAAGAAAACATGTCAGGCTATAGCCTGGTAGTGCCTACACAAGGCGATACACTGGGGATAACTTCTACCGAGCTGATACCAGTATTAACTAAAGCTATCCAGGAACAGCAAGTCACTATCGAAACCCAAAAACAGACAATAGATAAACAACAGCAAGCTATCGACGCGCTGCTAAGACGCGTAGAGGCATTAGAAAATAAAGAATAATTTCCCATTGTGTTGTATATATATATTAAGTATACGCACCATTTAGTGGAAAAATAAGGTATAAACAATATATGTGCATAAGAAATATTATAAGTATTTCTTATGCACATTATTTTTTATTCTTTCGATTTACATTTCGTCATGATTGGAATCACTTTGATATAAATCAGTTCGAATAAGATTTCTACGATAGTTTGTGTTACAATGACTACGGCGACTATCTGATTTTCCGGTGCAGGTAAAGATAATGCAAGAGGCAAAACGACTAAAGAATTTCTTGTACTGGTAGAGAAAGAAACAGCCCGTGAACCATACGTATCTACTTTAAATATCTTAGCCGACAGTTTTCCTATTAAAGGAGCGATAAGAGCAAATGTTATATAGATAGGTAAAACAGTTAATATCGAAACCGGATTTTCACGCAATACCCAAATCTGAGAAGCAATAACAACGAAAAATGTCAAAGCCATAAACGGAACCGGGAGCCAACCCGAAAAGTTCAATATATTTTTTCCCTGTTTATTATTCGATTTTGAGATTAGCTGCGTTATAATTGAAAGTACAAACGGAATAATAATTAAATAAAAAAAAGCTTTTATAAACGGAGTAATCTCTATTATACTGATAGTTTCTTTTCCAAGAAAAATCCATAAGTATAAAGGCAATAATACCATTTGAAAAATAAACAGCAGAGGAGTGGAAGCCAAAACCGATTTGGAATCTCCTTTTCCCAAATGGGAGAAGACAATCACATAATCAATACACGGCGTTAATAAAACAAGAAGAACTCCAATACTGATTACCGGACTTATCGAAAAAATGTTTATCAAAAGCCATATAAGTATTGGGATCAGTATAAAATTCCCAAATAAAAGAGCTGCGAAAAATGAGCGTTTCTTCAATGCCTGTTTCAGTTCTAAAAAAGGAATCTGGCAAAACATACTGTAAAGCAATACTCCTATTACCGGCTCAATGGCATGCTCAAGTATATTGGACTGATCCCATGTCAATCCTACAATAACACTGATAAACAGCGTTATTATATAAATACTTATTTGCTTTTTTTCAAGTGTATGTTTACTTATCATGTAATTTTTGTCATTGTACAGAACTTACAAAAGTATATTTATTCGTAAAAACATCCAATACCTATAAATGGTGAATACTTAAGTTGAATTACTTAATAAAAGGCAGGCAGGCTTTCCGTAAAAATGGCGTAAATGTATATTTATCAACAAAATAAAGTTATTATATAAAAAAAATGGGACTGTTTCACAACAGCCCCATCTCCACTTCTCAAATGTGCAATTAACTAATTAATCAACTAGAATAAGTAGTGTTGTTGATTTTCATTGCTCTTTATATTTACCGTCCAACATATCCTGATAAGTCGGATTGTAAGCATTATTGAATACATTCCAACTGCTTGCTGTTACTGAAGAAAGTATATTTTTCAATCCCGAAAAATCGGAAAGTGAAGAGTTGTAAGAAACCGTAATCTCTTTTACATTCTTCAATACCCGGAAACCATTCAGATTTGTAAGTTTCGAATTTCCATAATAGGAACTATAGCCCGATATATTCAGTGAGCCATTTACCGTTGTAAGTTTTGGCATATCTATTTCCGACAGATTATCGGAATTATATCCGCCGCTAGTTATAGCGCAATCTCCATCTATCGTTTCCAAAACAGGCATACTAAATTTCTGCATCGAAGAAGCATCGATATTCGCTGTACCTGTTTTCTTCAAGAGGGGCAATTCTATAGCCTTAGGAGCCGAAGACAGATAGAACATCCCTCCCACTTCTTTCAGATTCGGCAGACTTACTTTATCAAGGCCATAAGTACTGAGACTCAGATTTCCCTGTATCTTTTCCACGCTTATGGTTGCCTCAGCCATTGTGTTCATATCGGTAGTAAAATTCAAGCTCTTTAGTTCTTTAAATCCTTCCAGACTCTTAATATTGCAATTACCCCATGTAACATCATATCCACAGATATCTTTACCTTTCAGTGTGAAAGGGGTAGTTATATTGTATAACTCCAGACCGTTCATATTTATATTGCGAAGGTCTACTTCTGTGATGGAAGTCAGGTTGTTTCCATACAGTGATATTTTATTAGCCCGGGACAATGAAAATCCGGAAAACTTCTTAAATGAAACCTGGGAAATTATAATATCTCCTCCCACACTGTTCAGCAGCGACAGTCCGTCAATATTATCTTCCAGTATAGGCCAGCTTGAAATGTATATCCTTCCTCCTACCGATTTTAAAGATTTCATATCTTTGGTACTCTTCAGTTTTGGCATATTGGATATAAATAATTCTTTACCAACGGATTCTAATGATTTCAGTCCCTTCAGGTCTTCAATATTGACATTTTCCAGCCTAAGATTACCCGATATTGTTTTTAACGATGTTATATCCACATTTACAAGAAGGTCACATGCTGAAATAGTTACGTCACCCGGCAGGGAACCCAACTGGGGGAGTGCCAACGATTCCATTTTAGAAAGAGATGTTATACTGAGTGTCGTCACATTTTTTAGTACAGGGAAGTTCACCGACTTCGCTTCTTTCCATTGCGTTATGTTCAAATTGCCTCCGATTTTCTCCAGTTTTGGAAAATCAACCGCTGCCAGTTTATTCATATTCCACGAACCCTGAATTGTCATGTTTTCCACGATATTCTGTAACTTGGGAAACGACATCTCAACCAAAGAGTCTGTATTCTGTATCTGTAACGCTCTGTCAATATTTTTCAATTCGGGAAATTTTGCCGATCTGATGTTAGCGCCATTTATTACCAGATTGGTCATAATTGATCCTAGTTTGGCAAAATCTACCGTTTTCAAACCTTTTACCTGTCCTATTTGAAGCGATCCTACCCTTTCCAGATTTTCCAACCCTTCTAAGCTGTTTCCGGCAAATGTAGGATTTATAATGAGGTTGAAATCAATTGTTCTTAATCCGGCTAAAGGTTTAAGACTGTATACCGAATCCGCTCCGGTAGCAGCACCGATAGTCAGGCTTCCATTGATACGGGCAAGCCCGAGCGTTGCAAACTCATCTACTTCGGCCTGTGTCAGAAGTATAACATCCCCCTCTCTGGAAACGACATTACGCTCCACATGGTAGTTGTATGTACTCTTTGTACCGTTATAAGCAGTAACCACAAAAGACTGGTCTGTATCCCAATCGGTAATGGTAGCCGGATCAGGTTCCATCTTTGCGTTTTCACTTAATAATACATTAGCCGTAGCACCTGACAACAATAAATTTTCGGGCGCGGTAACCACAATTGTATTTTGTGAAATCGAAGCATTCAATGTCACATCTCCCTGTTTCAAGCGGAATGCGGTTATATAGCTATCTCCTCCGTCGAAGTCACTGTCATCATTGCTACAGGCGGAAAAGGAGAGCATTCCCAGCAATGAGAGCAAAATAATTCCTGTTTTATTTATATTCATATCTGTTGATTTTTACTTTATTGTAATTAAGGTTTTACCCATTTACCTGCCTGCAAATCCTCATAAGTAGGATTATAGTTATTCCCCGATGTTTTCCAGCCGGAATTGGTTAGTGAGCTAAAAACTTTTTTCAGGCCGTTGTATGATTCGATTGCCATCTGGTTAGTTATCTCTATCGACTGAGCCTTCTCGAGACTGGCAAAGCCATCCAGATTTTTCAGCAGTTGATTTTTATAACTACTGCTATATCCGTTCAGGATCATCGCTCCACCGATACTTTTCAATACAGGGAACTGTACATCCTCCAGACTCCTGTCCGCATTATATCCGGTGCCTAATCTGAAATCTCCGCCAACAGACTCTAAAGATGGGAAACGTAATATACGGGTTTGGACAGATCCTACATTAAGGTCGAAATACCCTCCTACCCTTTTCAGTTTCGGAAATTCCAGTATTTTATCAACTCCCTGATCCAGACGGGCAAAATAAAAATCTCCTCCTACTTCTTCGATATCAGGCATTGAATACCGTTTGATATTGTTGTTCTCTAACCGGAATCCTTTGTTTATTTTCCTGATACCGCGTATATGCACTGTATCCATATAAGACACATATCCGTCGAGAGATAGAGAATCCACCTCGTGAAATCCTTCAAGAGCAGGGAAACCCGGATATCCGTTATTATACGAGGCTCCGCTTGAAGCGATAGTCAACGTCCCTTTGAATACATCATCTCCGATAATCTTATCGGCTTGAATAGAATTACCTAAAACTTTAAGTTCGCCTATATTCAAACCTTTAATATTGATTTCTTTGATAGGAGTCGCGGTTCTGGTTCCGATAGTTAACCTGCCAATGTATTTAATGCCGGCCGGAAGTTTAAGTGCTGTCATCTGTGGCAGATCGTACAGATATAATTCACCTTCGACCCTCTCCAATGCCTTGAAATCCAGGATTCCCTCAATCTGGGCATATGTGATAGCCAGCCTGTCCGACACGGTTTTCAGTTTGGGAAAATCAAGTACCTTTATATATTTACTGTCAATGCTCAGTGTTGTTGCCTGAGTCATGGCAGGGAAACTGACCTCTGTCAGATATGTAGTCGACGGAATGGTTATAACCCCTGTTGCCACCTCCAGTTTAGGTGCATTTATAAAAGACAGCATGGTAAGCTGGCTGAAGGTCATAGCTCCAACCTTTTTCAATTCCGGCAGATCAACCTTTTTAGTACTTTTAAAATAGGTAAAGGACAAGTCTGCGGTTTCTTCCAAAGACGGGAATGAAATTTTAGACATCATCGCGTTCGATCCGTTGGCCGTATTAAGAGACAGTTTCCCTTTTACAATTTTCAGTTTAGGAAAGTTTATCCCGGCAAGCGGACAATCTAGAGTCAGAGTCTCTGATACAGATGTCAATACAGGAAAATCCGCAAGACCTATCAATGTATTTTTAATATACATACCGCCTGCTGTTTTCAAGCCCGGAAAATTTACTTTTTCAAGATTTCTTGCTCCATCAATTCTTATCTCCCCTCCTATTTTCTCAAGTTTGTCAAGCCCGGTAAGGTCTTTCCCCGAAAAGGTAGGATGAATAATAAGTGAATAACCGATTTCTTTCAGCTGGAGTAAAGGAGCCAGTGTAGAAATAGAGTCTGATTCGGCGCCTATTGTGCGGCCAATCACCAGATTCCCTTTTATGGCAGTAATACCTTTTTCTCCAAACGCATCCACATCGGCTTGTGTTTCCAGCACAACAGAACCTTCAATTCCAATATCTGAACGCACCACAGTATATTTATACCTGATTTGTGATCCGTTGTAGGCTGTAACGGCAAACTGCATTTCATCATCCCATTCGGTTACAGACTTAGGATCGGGGTAAATAGTGGCATTTTCACTCAATTTTATCGTGGCGGCAGCACCATTCAGGGAGATTCCTTCGGGAGCTGTCACCGTAATTACATTATCGGAAATCACCGCGTTAAATTCTTTATCTCCTTGTTTCAATGAGAAAGAAGCGATGTAGTTATCTTTTCCTGCAAATGGATCATCTTCATCACTACATGAAGAAAGCAAGCCTATAACGGCTAACAGCAGCAAGTAAAAACTCTTATTTAATATATTCATAACCATTTTTATATGTTAGTTGTTGAAATTCATATCAGCAGGGACACAGGCTTCGGTCGAGACTTCACCCACGGCAGCCCCTTTACCGATCGTTCCGGTATGTACTTTCACAAAATCTATGTGTTTCAGATTGGCAGGTGAACCATCGGCCTGTATGGCGTCTTCGATCCAGAATTCATTCATGGGTTTGGTCTTATCACTATTATAGTTGTCCACATATCCCCAAGGCAGGTCTTTTGCATATTCAATACCCCCTTCTACAAAAAAGTTTGCAGCAAGGCATGTTCCCACCAATGTGTAATAGTCTTCGGCTATAAACATCGGAAAGTAATATGCCTGTGAATGATAGCCATTGTAATCTACGGAATTGGACCTGCCGATATTATCCGTCCAAAGAACATTGGAACCACTGGCATTCGGCTTGTAGTATGTTATAGCGTAGCGGTATTTGGTGTCTTTACTATCAGCTTCGCTGCCTTTCAGTTCATACCATGTATCATCAGGAAGTCCGTTGCCGTTTTCATCCTGCATCACCCAGACGATACCCGGTTCGCTCCATCCGGCAAAAGCGTTTCCTTTTATAAGCAGGTCGGCTTTTCCTTCTTCATTTTTTACACTATGGTCAAACCCTGCAATCCAGTATCCGCCATAAGCCCCTATATGGATATAGCCACTTGTATTACCTGTATTCAACCAGTTTTGCGCATCCTGCAACGCTTTTGCTTTTGTGGAACCGATCTGATAGTTTACAAACTGACCGGGTGCAGGTATATAGTCGAACACAGTAGCAGCAGTAGCTTTATTGCCTGTTTTCACAGGGCGGAAATATGTCCCTTCCGGTTCGGTACAGGTCACCTGTACTTCTGCTTTTGCCGATGAACTTTGCTCTGTTACAGTGATCAGATAGACACCCTTTTCCGATGGTGTGAATTTAAAATATCCGGTGGTAGAACTTTGTGTTGCGCCGTCGACCGTCCACTTGAATGTTGTAGGATTTTCGATATTGCAAATCACAGGAGCCAATACGAGGGACTTGCCCAATGGAACAGTCATCTTCCGCAATTCATTTATATTTGAAGCGACACGATAATGGCCGTTATCGAAGAATAGTTCAGGAGTAGGTTCGGGCAGTGTGGTGACCGTGATCACCTGCATATCTGTTCCGTCGTCATTGCTGACTTTGAGGGAAAGTGTCTGTGCCCCAAGTTTTGTTTGGTTAAAAACGTATGTTTTACTTTCGGAGACAATTTTACCATCCAGTCTCCATACATAAGTTGCATCTTCCGCATAAAGCACTTCTGCTGAAATTTCCGTATCCTTTCCCGAATAGGCTATAATGGAAGATGACACGTTGATCTCGGGAGGCAATTTATCCTGTACGGATATTTTAATTTGCTTTTCCGCCGTACCATTTTCGGCGTCTATCCTGAGAGTTACAAAATACTCCCCTGCATCGTTTTGATTAAAAATTAATTCCGGATCAACAGAAATGATCCTGCCTTCCAGCTTCCACGAATACATTGGATTTACAGCATTTTCCACATTAGCCTGAATGGCAAGATCCCTGCCAATCTTTACCTTGTATTCCTCCATCCCGAATGTAATCGTGGGATCACCTGTCAGTTCATTGTTGTCATCGTCGCTCGAACAGGACGATAACGAACAAATCAAATAAACTGACAGAAACAGAAAAATCA
Source organism: Dysgonomonas gadei ATCC BAA-286 (assembly GCF_000213555.1). Taxonomy (GTDB): domain Bacteria; phylum Bacteroidota; class Bacteroidia; order Bacteroidales; family Dysgonomonadaceae; genus Dysgonomonas; species Dysgonomonas gadei. The sequence continues at coordinate 741,591 of NZ_GL891979.1, read as the reverse complement.
GATGTTTTAAATTTCTCATAGTGTTATTATTTGATAAATTAGTTTTGTTTTTTAATATTTTCATTCTCCAATTTCTTTCTGGTAAATACGATATGTGCGGGTATATCGCCGGTTATCACGTCCCATTTCTTCTTACCATCAGGGCTAAAGCAATAGAGGGTCCCGGGGCTTGTATAGTCCTTGGCATCGGTGACGAATATTTCCTTTGTCTCCGGGTTGATAGCCAATCCATACGGCACTTTTATCCTTTTTTCCGTTCCATCCGTGATAAAGTTGCGCGAAACGATATTGCGTGTCTTTGTATTCACAATGGCATACGATACAGTATTGCTCTGTGTAATATGACTCCATTCCACACTGTACATATAGATAGAATCTCCACTTGCCGTCATGTTGCTGCATGGCAGGTTCAGTGTCTTGATTACCATGTCGTTCCTGCCAATGATATAGGTATTGGAACCGATGTATTTATAGTCTCCACGCGAGCTGACGTATATGTTGTCGTCACTGTCCAGCTCCATCCGGTGGAGATTGATGCCTACAATGATTTTTTTCGTTTCCGTGAATGTATTCAGGTCAACGACAGAAACTGTATTGTCATAGTTTGGCACACGATAACCGCCAGAGTTGGCCACATATAGCTTGTTATCCCTTATTACCATTTCCTCGGGCTGATATCCTACGATACACCGTCCTACCTCTTTCATTGTAGTGGTGTCGACTTTTACCACACAGCCAATCGGCGCATCAGGTGTTATTTTAACTTCAGCATCATAGGAACTGATATATGCGTATCCTTTATCAAATACAATATACCGGCAGTTTTTGACCACGATTTCATTTTCGTGCCTTCCAGTTATTTTGTTCATAACTTCCACATATCCCGAAACATTGATAACAGCATATAACTTATTACCGTAAATCTGGATATCGTTGCCTACATCTCCCAGTTCTTTTACCACTGTGGGGTTTATTGTAGGATAAATGTTTTTGAAATATGTTCCGGACCCATAGTCGAAATAATCAATGGATGACTTATTGCTCCCCATATTCGCTTCATTCAATAAATAAAAGCCCTCGACGGGACCTTTTTCACCGGCTGTGACTTCTGTTTCGGTAGGAGGTTTGATGTCATCATCATCGCTCCGGCACGAAGAGATACCAGCCAGCATAGCTAACGCCAGTATCGGAGTCAGGAAAAATAATCTGATGTTTCTCATTTTTGCATTGTTTATAATTGGGTTTCTATAGGATTACATTTAGTATGAATTTGAAATTTGTTCCCGGCATAGGATAGCGTAACACAACTTCGTATTGCTGATTGAAAAGATTGTTAACCTCAGCGGTTAACCGGAAATCCGTTCCTTTCCAGTTGAGTGATTTACTCAATGAAAGATCGTGCGTATACCATTCCTTTATGCGGTTCTCCACGATATTGGCGCTTCCGTCGTAACGTTTTCCTGTATATATAAAGCTGTAATTGAAATACCAAGTCTTATATGTTGTGCCGATAATGGCAGAACCGCTGTGCCACGGTATATATGCTATTTGTCCTTTGTAGGTAGCCGATTCTTCGGGATCGGAATAATCCTGAGCTTGCTGATATGTATAATTTAACCGTATATCGACAGATAGATTTCGTCCATGTTGTATATCTCCGAATAAAGCGGCATCGATGCCTTTGATCTTTACTAACCCGATGTTTTTCATCGTCCACCTGAAATTGACTCCGCCGGGAATCGCAACCAGCTTATCGGTTATTCTGTTATGATAGACATCGACCTGCCCTCCAATATTTAAAGCGTGGTTAACGGGATGTGAATAGGTTATCCCGATATTGTATTGCCTTGTATATTCGGGCTTAAGAAAAGAAGATAAGCTGCCCATATATGCGAGATGCATCTCGCTGAAGGTAGGCATACGAAAAATGTCTTTATAAAAGGCCCTCAGATGAAAATCATGGGCATCGAACGGTTGCCACGAAACAATGATAGCCGGGGTATATTTATCCCAATCGCGCTGTATCTCCTTTTTCTCTTCTTTGGTATTGTCATGGATGTAAGAAGCCAACAGGCTGGCCTGCAATCTGAAACGGTCGAAACAGAGTGATGTTGCAGCAGCTACCCATCCGGAATAACGCTGTGGGTAAATAAATTCCCGCATATCGGAGTTCATTTTATTCCACATAAAATCGGCAGAAATATTGGCACTCCAAAAAGGTAATATATTGAACAAATTGGCAGACGAGAGATAGGCCTCATGGAGCATATATTTATTATTCAGTTCGGGGCCGGGATAAGGGCCGGCTATGTAGTGAATATAGTCATATGCATATTTGGTGGACAGCAATGTACTGTATGTCGCCGATACGTTCTTTTTGAGGGAAGATTGAAAGAAAAAATTCTTATCCCACTGCCTGTCTTCATGGGCGTATACGTCGGGCTTTTTTATATCGGCTCCCGGATAGCCGCGTTCGGATGTATAGAAATAAGAACGGGTTTTCCATTCTCCGTCTCTGATCTTGCCAAACAGGGCATGTTCGATACGGAAAACATCTACATCTCCGTTTTTTCTTACTTCGGTCGTATCATAACCGCCCCGGTCATCCATATTATTTACTACCGCACGCTTGAATTTATATCTGCCCGAAGAATGGATATATTCGGCATTGAGGGAACCGGATACATTTTCGGATAGTTTCTGATGCCACAGGACGGAGGGATTAACAAGGTCGAACGCTCCGGTTTTGAATGCCGCTTTGAGGCCGTATCTCCTACCCTGTCTGAACTCCGGAGATTTTGTAGTCATATAGATGGAACTCGCGGACGCATAATCTTTAGCCGGCTGAAATATGGCGCTCTTCTGTCCGTTATAGAGGGATATCGCCTCCATATTGTCCAGCGAAAACCTGCCTAAATCGACAACGCCGTTCTGCGGATTTCCTATTTCTATACCGTCGTAGAATACGCCGACATGCTGGCTGCCCATACTGCGGATATTTACAGTTTTCAGGCCTCCCACACCGCCGTAGTCTTTGAGTTGTACGCCCGAGAAGTATCTCATGGCATCGGCTACGGAATGGGCGCTCAGATTCCCAAGGAGCGTCCCGGACAAGGTTTGCACGGGGACAATTTCCGTTTGAATAGCCCGTGCGGACACAACAACTTCGTTCAACAACTGTATACTATCCAGCTTGTTCTGGGCAAAAGAAATCAAGCATACGTTTAATAGGATAATAATCAAAATCCTTTTCTTTGACTTGGAAAATGACATTTCAAGCTAATAAGAATATTATCAAATAGCTTACTGAAAATAAGTCGTATGAAGATTGAGTGAACAGGAAATCAGTACAGTAAGTCAGACAACGCCAGCGTAAAAGATTGATTCCTTATCAGTGTTCTTCAGCTTTATTTCCCGAAAGCTTTAAACTAATCAATCTTGGCAGGTCTTCTGACTTACTCCATCTTTGAACGCCCTTCCCAACATTCAGTGAACAGTTAACAGTGAACAGTTAACAAAAAGATTGATAACGGTTGACTGATGACTGATTACTGTCAATCAGTGGTTTTTGGTATTGTTCGAAGACTTTTTTCAGAAACATTGTTAACTGATGACTGTTAACTGTTTACTGAATAGAGCTTACAGCAGCGGGTCTGTTCAGGACTTACACCTGATTCCCTTTTCATCATTTTTCCGAGGATACGGAAGCATGACACCAAAATCTGAGTGCAAAGATATTAATATTATTTAAATAAAGAACCCCGGTGAATAGTAGTTTCAATAATTAACATTCGCTTCTGATTTATTTGTTGAATCAGATATCCATCAATTAAAATAACCGTCAGACTATAAATCAATAGCCTGACGGTTATGTACTAAACGAAGTAATACGGAATATTATCCTTTTCCTATTTTAATCCAGGTCGCCTTTTTCCATAACCATTCCAATGGCCCCTGGCGATGTGAACGAAGCCACCAGCGGCAGAAGAAGAACTGAATAAGAAACATCCCGATACCCATTAAGAAACAGGTTGTGATGCCTGTATGCCGGTAAAGCCCGAGTCCCCAGTTATAGAACAGGAATCCTCCTATCAAAGACTGCGACAGGTAATTTGTCAGGCTCATGCGTCCGTAAGGAGCTAACTGGTGAAGGACATGTTTAAACCTTGTCAGATAATATATAAGGATTACCCCGGCAAACAGTATTCCTGTAAATGCGATATTAGAAAGTGATTTGAGTATAAGGATAGAAGGAACAAGTAGTGCTTCCCTGTCTATAAAGTCGGGAAGTACAGCTATCAAACCATATATAGGGAAAAAGGCCAGAGTAACTGCAATGAATACTTTAGCCCATAACTTCATGTTTTTTTCCGAATAGATGAACACATTGCTACGCCCGATCAGCATACCTATCATAAATAACGCGGCTGTCTGGGTAACCCTTCCATGCAATAGCATCCAACCCATATTCGCAATATTTCCTGTCCAGATTGCAGTTTTGCACATTTCGAGGAAAGATCCTTCTTTCTGTACCGTATTCACTATCTCCCAGTACGGACCATCAAATTCTGCGTTAATTACATATCCGGGATTGATGACTGCATAAATTATTTGTCCCCATTCAAGAGGTTGCAGTAGAAGGATAACTGCTATCACCGCAATAGTACGGGTAGAAAGACGGCAGACCGCTATCATTACATAACCAAGTAATGCATAAAGCACTAATATTTCACCGGGAAATAAAGTAGAATTGATGCAGGCTATAAAAAAAAGTAATACCAGCCGCCATGCAAACCGTCCGCGAAAGTCTTTCCCTTTTTCTTTTTGTGAATTGTCCTGAATAAAAAAACTGAATCCGAAAAGCAATGCGAAAATACAATAGGCTTTACCCGAAAAGGTAAAAAATATACTGTCCCAGATCACTCTGTCGGTAAATATCAGAAAGTTGCTGGTTTCTTCCGGAAAGCTATTAAGACTGAACCGTTCGATGAAATGGATAAGGGTAATTCCCATTACTGCAAAACCACGTAATACATCTGCTATTTCTATGCGATTATTACTGGTTAGTGTAGTAGAAGATTGCATGCTTTTTAGAATTTAAAATGTTAACGTATTCTTTTGTTTGACGTGCAAACTTAACACAAACCTTTTATGTCCTCTAAAAATTGCTATTCAATAAACGATAAAATATGACCAATAAGGGCACTTTACTTTTAAAGTACATCCCAGTGATGGTCAGTAAAAGCGGTCAATTCTACCAAAACAGAACAAGCCAAAGCCGGACGCATTGCTAAAACTATAATAAGGTGCAAAACGGTGAAAAATTTTATTACGGTTTTATTCCACGCTTTCGGTACTTTGGCTTATTCACATAATTAAAACGTTCAGCCTTTCTTACAACGCACAGACATATAATTAGTCTGGCTATTTGCAAATGCTGCCACTCCCGCATCCCCTATACCGGTAGACATTACCCGGTAATATGCCTGGTCCATGTTATATAAGCTACTGCTCCAGTAAGCTGCGGTTTCTCCGAAATCGTTTGGCGCTGCATTCACTATCTCTCCGGCAAAATAAGCTCCAAACCCGCCTTCAGCGATACTCTTCGATGTACCTTTTACGTTGCCCTGATATATTTCGCATGCATTAGTCATGGCGGGAGCATGTTTGCCTCTGTAATTCCCTCCCGAAGCAGATGGAGGTACCAGACTTCCGCCGTTGTCGATTATATTTTTAGATACATGGGCATATTTTGTAGTGTTAGTGATTATTTCATTTTCGAGTTGAGTCCATTCATAATCGCTGGGCAAATGCCATCCGTTAGGGCAAACTCCCTGAACTTTAGCTTGGGAAGGATTGTTAGGCTCATCCACATTCAGTCCCGTCTTTTGTCCGGCTGTTGCTCCTGCAAAATTGTAAAGCAACCCGAGGTACGTATTATCCAGATATGCCTGCAAACTATTTCCCGGATAAGCATAATGCCCCGCCGTCAATGTCGATGCCAGACTTTCGGTCATATTGGAAAATCCGTTGGGGGTAACATCTGAATCATAATCCACTGCTGCCAGGTTTGTTACCATCCATCGGCCTGCCGAACCGAAATCCGCTGAATAAAATTCTTCATAAATACCCGGTTTTTCAAGGTGACGGACAACTTTATCTCCCCAGTCCGACGAAGAACCGGAAGTCTGAGCCGGAGTCGCGTTCTCTGTCACACTTGTCAGGTCTTCATTCCCTTCGCATTGCATAATAGTTATTTCGAAGTCAGACGCCCGGTTGTCCACATCTCTGAGATTAACTTTTACATATTTGAAACGGCTACCGGGAGCACCGGAGGCTCCGTTGTAAGTAAAAAATGTTTCCGGGCCGAAATTCCCGTCACTCAGATTTATTCCCTGCGGAGTTTGAGTATAATTGTTAAGTATTTCGGAGACATTTCCGCCCAAAGGTTGTACAAAAGCCTGCCAGCGTACATTAGACAATACTTTTACAGTTCCATTCAGATTTGTATTTCTGATTGTGATCATATTCAGAATGTCTTCTTCATCCGTTGTATTATTATTGCTGGTGGGGATTCTTCCTGAAATAGCATAATTCGTTTGATTTAAAAGAACATTTTTGGTTATGATGCCGCCACAAGGTGCCTGATCGAAAGACAATGTAACCGAAGACTGCCTGGTATGCCACGGCTGCAGTTTCGTAACCAGCGAAGATGTCATTTTGTTGGGTTGAATAGAAAAAACCGCAGGACTGACTGACCATGATGCCGGATTATTGGGCAATATCTGAGTGGACTGATCGGCAAATTCCAATCCATTGTACGAAGGACTGGAAACCAGATTTCCCCAAGTCGGGGATGTCTGGGAAAGATACTCGAAACTCATAGTTTGAGCAGTCCACGACCTGCTATCCATACCGCTGGGGATGTGCAGTGTATCGGGTAAAGCCATTAAGGTCGAATAACCTTCGATAAAGGTCTTGCCCAATGGTATCCATTCTTGTCCATTCCATACATAAGTCCCTCTCCCGAACGGATTGCACGGATTGAGATTGTATACATATAATCCGATATGCAACTCGTCTTGTTTCCGTTTATCCTGAATACTGGCATAATCGGGGCTTGGCAGTCCATTGTTGTTCTGGTCTTCAAACATCGGGTAGAGATTGTTTTTATCCGATAGGTACATGCGAGGCAACATCATGCCTTTTGTCGCGTTAGCTCCTGTGTTATCATTTTCCTTTAGCTGTAGCAATACGCCTTCTGCGGGAGGGCTTCCGCTACCTATAGTTACCTGGGCTTTCGCTTGGTAAATCCCGCTAAATAAACATACGGCAATGAGGAAAGCATGTTTATTGATAATGCGTTTAACATTCAGGTGATTTATTTTATCCATAATTTTGTATAAATGTTTATGTGTAATATTATTGTGAGTCTAAAAAAACATTAAAAAACGTCATGCAGATATATTGTCTCCTTCCTGTTTAAATCGTTAATTCCGATTTACAGATTAAATATTAAACCGTGGACAACTGAAAATTGTTTTCAACTATCATAGATAAATTATCCCCGGTTTTTCTGTTATAAGTTATATGGGCTGAAAGAACGGGTAAATATGAGTGAATATTATTTCATCTCCACATGATCAATTTCGCTACAAAATTAATTCTCTAAGATTAGAAGTCTTTTAGATATGGATTAAATAAATATTAGAGGTAGATTAGAAGTAGATTAGAAATTATTGAATACAATAAATATAGATATCATTCAATATATTAAGCTTCGGCCAAGAAGGATATGAGGGTATGAATATTATTGCCCTGTGGCAGGCACGATACGATGTATATCCATTTGTTCCTCATCTTTACCCTTAGGTATGTATATTTCTGTCCAGTGCCTTTTCGAATCCAGTAAGATACGGACCTTACTTATTATATTATCCGAAATATTGTATATGTATCCATTATCATCTATAGCATATCGCTTTTTCTCTATTACAACTTCTCCTATATAATTGGGCAATGTCTTTCTTATATCCTTCACATAGCTGTGATTGTAATAAGTACCAATGTACTCGGCTGCATCAAATACAGGCGGTACAATAACGCCCGTACGGCTCACATACCCGTATCTGCCATCCAGACGGCTTCTTCCTATACTGTCCCCGCTACTCATATAATCTATTCTGTCATATATCACGGGCACGGCTTCCTTTCCGTCACGCCCTATAAAACCTTCTTTTTCGCCGCGATAGGCACGGGTGGTTTTTCGACCTTCAAAGTCCCCTATATTTGTGTATATCGCAGGAGCGACCTCCTCTCCTGACCTATTTATCAAGCCCCATTTTTTATCTACCTGCACCCGGGCCACATTACCCTCAAACAGTCTGACAAAGTCATATTGCGGCTCTATCTCTATACTGCCATCTGCACGGGCATATCCCCATTTGCCGTCTTTGCGGACAGGACGGAGTACAGTATCGCTCAACATCTCCATACTCTCCCCAAAGTCATAATCATAGGCCCCCATCAAGATGAAAAAATTGCCGAAGCTATCGTATTGTTTGTTTAAGAATAATTTACCTGACGAATCTACTCCCATCCTGACCTTATCGTTCGATATACCATTCATCAGGAGAAATATGGCTCTGTTTTTTTCCAAAACGATCTCAAAGTAATTCTTCTTTTTATTCAGCTTCCCTTTGCGCGAAACAAAATGTACATAGCCCGTATCAGTAAGGCAATATACGTTTAGCGTATCAGATGCAGCAAATTCGAGTCTGACCAGGTCGATATAATTTTTGCGTATATTGAATGCCTGCGTTATATAGCCAGCACGGTTCACATATGTCCCGTTGAGCGAATGTAACGAATCCAGTGTGCTAAATGTGTATTTCCTATGCGACGCGCAGGATGCAAGCATGAGAATAAGCAGAAGAAAAAATAGTGCGTAACTCTTGTTTTTCATAGTGTCGGCTAATTGGCAATCAAGATAAATAAAAGTTGTGGATTATTGCTTATCCGAGACAGGAAAAAGCCTGTGTATATTTTGCTGTCCCTGCGGCACAGGCAATTCTGTCCAGTGCTTTCGCGATGCAGGCTCTATCTCCGATCGCCCTGCCATCTTGTAAATATAGCCATCTTCGTCTACTGCATACCGCACTCTGTCTACCTCAGCTGTACCCACATACCCCGGTAAAATTCGTTTCATTGCCTTGTTGTGCCCCGTGACATCGTCCCTACGCATGGCATGGTCGAAAACAGGAGGTACAATGACCCTGCTATAGCTTACAAATCCGTACTTTCCATTTAGCATTGTCGTGGTAATACTGTCGCCGGTATATACATCGTCTATTTTATCATACATTACAGGTACTACTTCCTTTCCTGCCCGGTTGATAAAGCCCGTTTTCTTGTTGTGGTAAGCCCGTGCAACCTCCTGCGTGCCGAACTCTTCTATTTCGCTATAGGCAGGAGGCAATATTTCGTTTCCGGCCTTGTCTATCAATCCCCACTTTTTGTCTTTGAGTACACGGGCTACTTCTCCCTCAAACCGCCATGCGAAATCATAAACAGGACGTATTACAATCTTGCCTGCGGGGTCTGCATATCCCCATTTTTCGAAGCGGAGGGCGGGACGCAGAACGATTCCTTCCACTTTGCCGAGGCTTTCGCCATAGTCATAGTCGTATGCTTCTCCGAAAACGATGAGCGTTTGTTGCCTATAGGCTACCTCCTTGGTTAGAAACAGTTTTCCGAAAGTATCCCGTCCTATCCTGACCTTATCGCTCGAATGATGGTAAAATATTAGAAGACACAGCCATTTCTTGCCAAAAACGATTTCAAAATAGCCCTTCTCCGGTTTGAACTTACCTTTAAAAGTCCGGTTGACCCCAAAGCCCGAATCAACAAGGCATGACACATTCAGCGTCTGCGAATCGGTAAATTCGAACCTGACGAGGTCTACATCCTTTTCGTCTCTCATATTCAGCGACCGGGTTATAATATTATCTCTGTTTTCATATATCCCATTGAGCGATTGCAGCGAATCGAGCCGGCTAAACTTATAATTCCTGTGAAAAACGCAGGATGGAAAAAATAGGATAATGGTCAGAAAACAGTATAGGGGCACGTTTTTCATAATACTTGTTTAGGTTTTTCCTATCTGTATTAGAACGCTACAGTACGGGTATTATTATTTGTATATTGGATTTAAGGGCATTTTTCTGTCGAAAACGGAATGAAAACAAGAGCCAAAGGCAATTATCAAGCCGGTATATTCTTAGTTAATTGCACGAAAGATTTGGTATAAGAATGTCTTTGATATATTTATTTCTTTATTTTTGTGCTCTGTAACCGGTTATTTTTAACAGTTTCAGTTAAACAGCATTTATTATTTAACTGTTATAAAACATATGCGGAAAAATATGTAAAGCTTACAGATCGGATCTTCACTTCTTTTTCTACATGAAAAATCACTAATAATAAAAACACGCACACAACTATGGAAATTGTGAAAAAGTTTAGGACAGTATTTTTCTACATCCTCATTATCGGAGGGTTTTCTTTTCTCGTTTACTGGCTTATTACCCAAGGAAAAGGTCTTGAAGCCGGACGCCATGTTATAGAAAATGCAGCTACTGGAAGTTCATTTCAGGATTTTTTTGATTCATTTGTGTCTAATATCCAACATCCTGCGGGTATTCTGTTGCTGCAAATAACTATCATTATCGTTTTTGCACGTGTATTCGGATGGCTCTTCAATAAGATAGGACAACCCGTGGTAGTAGGTGAAATAATTGCGGGTATCGTACTCGGCCCTTCATTATTAGGACTATACCTGCCGGAGGTATCCGAATTTATATTCCCTGTGAAGTCGCTAGCCAATCTACAGGTGCTGAGCCAGATAGGGCTTATCCTGTTTATGTTTATCGTAGGTATGGAGCTCAATCTGAAAGTATTGAAGACCAAGGCTCACGAAGCCGTTGTCATCAGTCATGCCAGTATTATAATCCCTTTTGCGGCAGGTATAGCGCTTGCCTATTTCATATATTCGTCATTCGCTCCTGATGGCATTTCATTCATGTCGTTCGGTCTGTTTCTGGGTATATCGATGAGTATAACCGCATTTCCGGTGCTGGCACGCATCATTCAGGAACGCGGGATACACAAGACCAAACTGGGAGCAATTGTTATCACCTGTGCCGCGGCCGACGATATCACCGCATGGTGCCTGCTGGCAGCTGTGATTGCCATTGTGAAGGCAGGTTCGTTTGTCAGTTCTATTTATACCATTCTGCTGGCCGTAGCTTATGTGGCATTTATGATAAAGATTGTGCGTCCCTTCCTCAAGAAAACGGCAGAATCCTTAAAGACAGAAAAGGGCTTTAAACAATCGGCTATTGCCATATTCTTCCTCGTATTGCTCTGTTCTTCGTTTGTCACTGAAATAATCGGTATCCATGCCCTGTTCGGCGCATTTATGGCCGGTGTTATCATGCCTAGCAATCCACGTTTCAGAAGCATGTTTATAGACAAGATAGAAGATGTGGCCCTGGTACTCCTGTTGCCTTTATTCTTCGTCATCACGGGGCTGCGTACCGAAATCGGATTGCTCAACGACTCTTATCTGTGGATAGTAACCGGAGTGATAATCCTTGTGGCCGTATTCGGCAAATTCGTAGGCAGTGCGGTAGCCGCCAAGTATGTAGGGCAAAGCTGGAAGGACAGCCTCACCATAGGTACATTGATGAATACACGCGGACTGATGGAACTGGTGGTACTCAATATCGGTTACGATCTGGGTGTGCTCAATGCTGAAATATTTGCCATGATGGTGATAATGGCACTGGTGACTACGTTTATGACAGGTCCGGTGCTGAATATAATAAACAGAGTATTCAAAGACAATACGTCAAAAGCTCCTGTTTCGAAATAAAATTTGAAGGATAAACAAAAATAACGGGATTGAAACTTAAGTTTCAATCCCGTTTTTAATATAATCCCCTCCGACTATCCCGAAATACCTAGTATAAATCTTCGAGCAGATTCGCCACAAATGTAGCGTTATATTCTCCCAATATAGCGCCTTCGAGATAGGTCTGGCGGATTATACCCAAAATATGGGCTGCTGCATCACGCATCTCTTCATCCTTGCCGTACCGCATAAATGCAGATTCGCTGATGCCGCAGTATACGCACATGCCTGCGAGAGTGAATGGCCTCGGTATAGGTGTCTCTATGAATTCACCTTTCTTTTCGCCCGAGCGCATCAGTTCTTTCTTCAGCCACGGATTTTCTTCACACCATGTAAAGTATTCAAATGCCTTGGAAAGTAGCATTTCGGGGTCAGTATATAGTTGTTGTTTTGTTCTTTTTTGTCGCGTCATAGAATTTACTGTTGTCATATGTTTTTGTATTTAATGTGAGTAATAGGAAAAGGAGTGTAAATTGCCGTATTTTATACTTTTCCCTCCCCTGTTTTCTTACTTTTTCTCTTCTTTGCCTGAGTTTCTACCGCTGGTTTCGGTACTTCCGTTTCACTTTCCTGCATATTGAGCCAACTCCTTAATTCACGAGTCTTTCGTATTAGGCAGCTGGCACACGACTGAGGTATTTCATTTTTATTAAATACTCTATTCGCAAGGTTATATATCTTACTCATCGAGTACCTGTGGGTTCTCTCTATTTCAGCTAAAAGCTGCTCTACTTCTGATTTTAGGTTCATTTCACTCATTTTGTTATCTTTTTATTGTCAATAAATTTTGTAATAAAAAACAGTGCGAATGATATAAATACGCCAATAAACACAAGGTATGCGCATCCTAATATAATCCCTGACAATAAAGCTAATAGCCACGAAATATGGAAAGTAAAACAAGGACGACAATTGAAAGGCTTACGGTCGAATCTTTTGTCTATTTCGGGCAGACGGATAGAAAGAACTTCACCCCAGTAAAGAGAGGTAATTGCGGTTAAAGTCAGAGTGACGCTTATCATTATTGCATCCATAGCTGTTTTTACAGTATAGATAAATGAGTCTGAAAAAAATGCAGAAATAAATCGGAAAAACAGGTCTTTGTTTGCCGATGTTAGGCTGGTTTAGTCAAACGTAACTTGCGTATGAAGTATACCACACTGTTTTTTATTTAATTTCTTAGAGCCTGTTTAAATTTTATTCGTTTAAATTTTTAGAACTATTTTTGAGATAGTTTTTTCTTCCTCGAAGTGATAATAGCGGGCTATTTGAACTGAGAGAATGAAAAAATAGCCAAAAAGAGACTAAAAATGAACGAAAAAGAATCTATAATAAAATATTTTGGTAAAATTTAAACAGGCTCTTAATTCTTCTCCCCTCTTTTCCTTACCTTTATACCTGTTAACTTTTAATAAAGCCGCCCATGAAAAAAGTATTATTCAGCTTATTGCTTATTTCGTTTATAGTTCCCCGCATGAATAGTCAGGAAACAGTACAAAAAACCGATACCAAATGGTTTGAAGACGCCCGTTTCGGCATGTTCGTACACTTTGGCCCGTATAGTGTACTGGGAGCCGGAGAATGGGTAATGAACACCCGCCCCGTAAAAGGGAAAGACTATATGCGCCTGCAAACACTGTTCAATCCGCAAGCCTTCGATGCCAAAGAATGGGTCAGGATAGCCAAAGATGCAGGGATGAAATATATCACGTTTACCTCCCGCCATCACGATGGCTTCAGCAACTGGGACACGAAACAGTCGGACTGGAACATAATGAACACACCTTACGGGAAGGATCTTGTAAAACAATTGTCGGACGAATGCCAAAAACAGGACATGAAGCTGGTATTGTATTATTCCCTTCTCGACTGGATGCGTACCGATTACCAGTATGAAACCGGGCGCACGGGAAAGGCCGCAGGACGTACCGGAAAAAGCGACTGGCTGTCGTATATCAACTTTATGAAAGCCCAGCTGACCGAATTACTTACCAACTATGAGATTGCCGGCATATGGTTCGACGGACACTGGGATCAGACCGAAGATGAAAATCGTACCGACCACACCACACATGTAGACTGGCACTATCCCGAGATATACAAACTCATCCATACCCTTCGTCCGGGATGTCTGGTAGCCAATAACCACCATCTGCCGCCATTTGCGGGAGAGGACTATCAAATCTTTGAACGTGATGTGCCGGGTGAGAACAAATCGGGATATAGCGGACAGGAAGTTTCACGCCTTCCACTCGAAACCTGTGAAACAATAAACGGCGCATGGGGCTTCAACATCACCGACGACAATTTCAAATCTGCAAAAGAGCTTCTACATCTGCTGATACGCACTGCCGGAACGGGTGCTAACCTCCTGCTGAACGTAGGGCCTATGCCTGACGGGCAGATACAGCCCGAATGTGTGCAACGCCTGCAGGAGATGGGCAAATGGATGGATAAGTACGGATATACGATATACGGCACAGAGCAGGGCTTTGTAAAACCTCAGACATGGGGCGCAGTGACTAAAAAGGATAAAACATACTATATCCATATACTGGATAAGGACACAAAATCCATTACGCTGAATATACCGGACATAAAATCGGCAAAATGGATAAATGTCTCTGCACAACCCGAATGGGAGAAAGATAAAAAGACAGGGGATGTGACTTTTTCATTCGCCGGAGGATTAGATGAAACAGATTCTATTATAGAAATAGTGCTAAAATAAAAAAAAGCCATAAAACCATAAAAAATAAATATACTTTTACTCGTCAAAAGCCTTTTCAGATAACAGAATTCTTAAAATATCTAATAATAATGTTAAATATCAAATTCCCGTGAACATAATACGTCCGTTTACAGTTATAACGGCGTGTAGTTTTGTAAAGTTTGTGTTAAGGTTTAGGAAAGTCTGCGATGTGATGTTGCGGACTTTTTTTTTATTTTTCGCGGTAAATCCGTAAACTTATCATGTAGCAGTTTGTTAAGATTGAATACAACTAAGAAATTATCGAAGTTTTGCTGTCATTATGATATAAATCTTTTCTCTGTCATCTTAAATAATAAGGGAAGGTCCTCGAAAAAAGGAAACAGGGAAGCTCTGTATATGACAATATGAAACGGAAGAAATAAAATCAGGGACGGCTTCAGATCTTAAAAGAACAAAGCTATGAACACACAAGATCCGAAAAAAGTAAAAGTGCTGGAAAATGGCCCTTACGAAGTGACGGGAAATGTGCCACTCGACCAATTGGGCTATCTATACAATGAAAACGGAGCATCGACAGGTTATGAGCATATCAGAACGTTCCCATTGCAGCAAACCTATCATTTGTGCCGGTGCGGGAGATCGAATAATAAGCCCTACTGTGATGGCTCACATTTGCAGGGATTTTATGGAAAAGAAACCGCCACTCACCGCCCGTATGAGCAAACAGCTCTGTTTACGGAAGGTAAACGTATAGATATGCTAGATGCGCAGAACCTCTGTGCAGTAGCCCGTTTCTGTGACACCAACGGGACCACATGGGATTTGGTGCAAGAAGGCGACGATGAAGAAACCATAGAGACTGTTATCCGGCAATGTTGCAATTGCCCCAGTGGACGCCTCACTGCCGTAACCAAAGACGGGAAAAGGATAGAACCCGAACTTGCTCAGGAAATAAGTATCCTCGAAGATACGGTAGCCGAAACACACGGGCCTATATGGCTGAAAGGAGGCATCAGTGTAGAAGATGCCAACGGACGCCCATACGCCGCACGCAACAGGATGACTCTTTGCCGTTGCGGTAAATCACGGAACAAGCCGTTTTGTGATGCCCGTCATATGGAGGATAGAGAAGGGAACAAGGAAGAAATTCCTGAATAAAGTATTTTTAATTCAGAGACCCGTAAACTCATAAATCCTCGATTCCTCGTTCCATGGATGATAGCCTTGCCCGATATACCGGAATCCATATTTTTCGTAAAAACCGATATGGTCCGTGCAAAGATAAAGGCTGTGGAAACCCGCTTTACGGGTGTCTTCTTTTGCTTGCTCCAGCAAGAGGGAACCATATGCATTTCCCCGGTGCTTTTCTTCAATAAATACAGCACATACCCAGGGATATAGATCCATACGACTGATAAAATCGTTTGTTACCAGTCCTGCACATCCTATTATTTTATTTTCTTTTTCCAGCAGATACCATTGGGGAACAGGGCTGGGAGATGTAAGACAATGGGAAATGCAATCGTCATAAATGATACGGGAAGCCGACCATTTGCTACTGATATAATCTATCGCTTTATCCTTATATCCGGGAGTCTCTTTGACGGATATTATCTTCATATTGTTTTTTTATGATATTGTCTAATCCTTTTCTAACAACTATTATTTTCAAAGATAGGTAAAAAGCATTAGCATCAGTTTGCAAATATGTGATTTTATAAGGTGATTTCTACTACACAATATTTTCAGCGTTTATTTCCGTCCGGCCTTTAAAGCTACGGATTCGCATAAATATCTTATCTTTACCGTGTAAACAATGACGAAATATGAGCCAGTTATCTGAAGTATATAAAACATATTCTGTAACCGCCCTGCTGCGGATTATAGAGAACCCCGAAAACTACCGCCCCGAAGCCGTGAAGACCGCCCGGGACGAACTCGATGCCCGCGATCTTACCCCCGATGATAAAAACAGGGCTATAGCCGAACTGGAAGCTGAACGGCAGGAACTCGCCTTAAAAAAGGAACATAGGGAGGAGATAAAGAATACGCTGAAAGAAAAAGGCTCCGGTATTATGGATTACATAAGCCCTATACAGGACAACGAAGACGATGCCCGCAAATCGCCCAGACTGATTAATACCATTGCTATTATATTCCTTGCTATTGGCCTGTTGCAGATTATTACCCAGTTCGACCTGATTACAGGACTGTTTCAGGATTCGAGATGGGATTTCAGCGTAGTTATATTCCTGTTTCCTGTCATCATCACGCCATTGGCAGCCATACTCTTCTGGATGAAAAAGACGGCGGGATGGATATTGCTATCCATCTATCTGAGCTTTGCACTCATGGGGCTGCTCTGGATGTTCTTCATTGCCTACGACCCCACATTCCTTATCGGCAGCTTGTTTTTTAGCGGCACGCTGTGGACTATCAGCCAGGAACGGATCAGGAATGTATTTAAGATTTCCACCGATACGATGTATGCCTCTGTTATCGCATCCATTCTTATTGTAGGTGCTGTATTGGGTGTATACTTTTTTGTTTTATGATTATTTAACTAAAAAAGACGACTTTCCGAATTTACTTTTTCAGGTTTCGATAGTCATAGTAGACGGTATGTATAACTTAATTTTTATAATCTATGAAGAAGTTAGTATTGTTTCTTACAATTGCATTGTTCGCTACAAGTGGAGTATTCGCCCAACAGAGACAACGTTCCACACCTGAAGAAAGAGCCAAAAGACAAACTGAAACACTGGTAAAGGAACTCAGCCTGACAGAAGACCAGCAAAAGAAAGTATATGAAATAAACCTGAAATTTGCCCAGCCGCTAGCCGACGATAGCAAAGAAACCGACCGGGAAAAGCTAAGAGCTCAATTCCAGAAGAATCTGGAAGAACGTACTGCCGCTATTAAGGCTGTACTGACCGAAGACCAGCAAAAGAAATTTGATGAGCATCAGAAGAAAATGCAGGAGAATCGCCGGAGAAGAAACTGACGATACGAGAATAACATGGAAAAGGGGCTGTTCCTAAAGTAAAAAGACTTTTGAGACAGCCCATTTTTATGTCATATCCCATACTTTTACTTGAGATTCCTGGATTTTATTTTTAGCCTCCCCTACCAAAACCTGTATTCGTTATATTTATCTATTATCTTCTGGTTTTCGAGAAACTTAGGCGCTTTTCCAAATCGCTTGATAACCGAGAACTGGATTGCCCCCGCATCGAATGCCATTTTTGAAGGGGCTGTATAGAGAATATACACCCGGTTGTTGACCACCGATGCTCCTACCGACCACGTATCGTGGTTGCATCCCATCGAGAAGCGGGGAAAAAAGGATGGATATACTTTCACCTTATTTTTTCTTCCGTCTATATTTTCAAAACCTACATTCGCCGCCACCGAAAGAGACAGCGAAACATATATCCGCTTGTTGGCAACCCACGTATAGGCATAACCTCCATTTACACCCACCTGATAATTTTTTAGTTTGTGACCGCCATCAAACACCAGTGAACTATCGGCGCGGGCTTCATTGAAGTACACTGCACCTCCAAGCAGGAAACTCCCGGCCGATTTCAATTGCTTTTCGCTCTGATTGAAGGCTGCCGGATAGGAAAACTTATTGCCGTTGAAGACATACTGTCCATATACTCCGTATTGCTTCAGCTTTATGTCGGGATACAATTCATATCTATCGTTTTCGGGTTCGGTATATAAGCCTTTATAGTTCTGGAAAAATATATCGTAAACAAACTTCCGCCCGTAATGATGATACTGAAAGTCGAATGAGCGGGTCTTTCCCCGTTTCTTGTCACGCATGAAATCGAAACCATAGGCACCGCTCAGCGAGACATTTTTGTACGAAAAGCCAAAGCCGATGCCAAAAGGAGCATTGGAGCGGTAAGAGGTTTCATCGTCGTGGTCGCCCTGCTGGTGCGAAAGCACGGTAAACTTATCCATGAAGTAGGTACGCACCGAGAGAGGCTGCTCAAAGAAACCGATATAGGTACTGTCGGTCTGTGAAAATCCGTATTGGACACGAGTACCAAAAATACCAATATAATTATACACCAGGCTCTTGATAAGCGGTTTCGTTTTTTGATTAATGCCGGCATTATATATACTTGCTCTCTTTATTTTATTAAGGAAACGGATTAAGCGCAAAAATAGTATAAAGGCATTAACCTCAATCAAAAAGACAGGAATAATTTGATTTGTGAACGGATTTTGTCGCAAATTTTCACAAAACTTACCAGTTTTCGAGTCCCAGCCTGTATTTTTTATCCATATACCTGAAAAACATGTACAAGCGGTATTCCACATCCAGCCCGTATTCGTTCTGTGGATTGTAATCTATTTTTGCTTCATAGATCAGCGGGCTGTATAGCATGGGATTGTCGCAGCGGTAATTCCATTCATTCACAAGGAATACATTTTTAGTCTTCAGTGACGATTCCGTATAGAAATTTTTCGGCCGCTGAGTGACCAGGAATGTTTCATAGCCGGATTCCATAACGATGGCTTCGTAAATGGGTTTCAACTTGATGCTTATGGTCACAGGCTTATTGATGGGGTGCATATCACCGTCTTTGAGTATGCTGATAGATTCTATTGTAGAAGGATCTATCCTGAGCAACGAATCTTTTGAGATCACATTGTCGTCTACCAGATAGATATTGTCTTCCCGTTTCTCTATAAGGGAATAAACAGATCCGGGAGTCCCCTTACCCATAACGTGTTTGTCCGTATCGAGGGCAATATCGCACACAGGACTGCTTACAACTATCTGTTTGATTTTAAATCCTATCAGTGAGAAACGGAGTGTATCGCCCACCCCGGCGCGTATTGTATAATTTCCTTTGCTATCCGAGACACTCTTTATTTGTCGCGATGTATTAGATATCATAACAGCCGGTAGTACCCTTTTGTCTTCTGTCGAAGTTATCTGTCCCCTCACTGCCGGTACTTGCGAATATGCCATTTGTAAAGCAAACAACATCAAGAACAGAAATGTAATGCTTTGTTTATTCATAATGCTGATATTTATAGAAATAAGGAGTAGAATACTTCTGTAAATATACGAAATTCTTCAATTATTTCATGCATAACAGCTATCCTTCTTTCACTTTTGGTATTTTTAGGAAACAATACAGGTAAATATCTCTTTATCTGTATGTTTAAAGCATAGAAAACTTTCGAATAATGCTAAATTTTAATTACCGGTTGATATCACCGCCATTTTTATAAAAAAAGAACTTATACAATCTCAACCTTTTTAAATAAGCCGGCAGAACGGGCTTATTTTGTAAATATGGGAAACAATAAAGCGTCTTCTTTGTTTTTATAATAAAAAGTTAATATTTTTATAAAGAAGAAATAATTGTAAAAATAGCAACAAGAAGGAAATCATTCGTATTCTTAGGGATAAACGGATATTCACAATAAATACAAAAACAAAAGTTTATGGCTAAAATAACTACGACTCTCCTAGTTATCACTATTCTTATATTAAATTCGTGCAGGCAGAAAAATGTTGATCCCCAACCCACAGATCCCCCCTCGCAAGATACGGTGGCTGTAAAGGATAAAGATGAGACAAAGAAAACAGATACAGTCACCGTAGAAAAGGAACTTCTCTACGATAAGTACACGCTCGAAGATACTTACCCCTACAAAGATACCACAAGGCGGTTTCAATGGGAGAAGATCAAAGCTGGGCTGAAAACCATAGATTCCATGCAGATAGAGCATTCGTCGTGGGGCATTCTGCAAAATTACAGGAACAACAACGGGGAAGCCCCGCTGGTAAAAGAATATCACCGCAATGTATATAAACGTATATCCGACAATTACGATGTAGAACGTTACCAGTCGGTACCCTTATATTCCCTTCAGGACACCGTAGTTCCCGAGCGTTACGGCAGGGACGGTTCGCTGGTGAAACTGATAAAAGGAACAGACAGCACAAAGTTTGAAAAAATAGAGACCGTATACTTTCCCGGCGAATGGCTGGTCCCCCGTAAGTATGTGAAAGAAATAGCAGATAGTATAGCCTTCCGCAGTGCCATATTTGTAGATCGCATAAATGAGAATGTGGTCACGCTGCAAAAGGAGGGGGACAAGTGGATGATAAGAAGCATGAATCCTGTGACTACCGGATTGCACAAACCGCCCCATCAGCAGGAAACTCCATTGGGGATGTTCGTCATACAGGAGAAGAAATATAAGATGTTTTTCCTTGTCGACGGCACTACCGAAACAGGCGGCTTTGCTCCTTACGCCAGCCGGTTTACCAATGGCGGATACCTGCACGGCGTGCCGGTGAATGCTCCCCGCAAAGATTTTATAGAATACAGCGCTTCGCTGGGAACTACTCCACGGTCGCATATGTGTGTGCGTAATGCTACTTCGCATGCCAAATTTATCTATGATACCTTCCCCGTGGAAGGCACGGTGGTATTTGTGATAGAATAAAGTTAAACCCTCAATAATCAGATAGATATCCTATAACAATTAAGTAAAAATACCAATCAGTAGTTAAAATAATTATTGTAGTATAAAATTGTTCTATTTTTTTCTAACGCGCCTGCCGTCTTGTTTTTCATTTTGCCTTGATGCAAAACGAAACAAAAAATCAAGGCTGCATCCCTCCGGCGACCCAAAACCGCAGCTCCGGTGGGGCAAAATAATACGGAATCATCTCTAGCCGGATTATCAGCTGTGTATAGCAGTTACCCTATTTTGCCCTACACCTCCGCTTTACGGATTGGGTACCCCGCCTGCGGAATGAGGCCGGAATCGCGATGCGGCGACAAGACAGAGATTTTTCAGGCTTTAGCCCCGCGTGCGCCAGCCCTTGCGCATTAGTGACGCAGGCGGGGTACCCAATCCGTTGCAGACGGCATAGAATCAAACGGGGCGATAGCCCGTGTGTTTGATTCAGCCGGCAAAACGGTTTTGGGTCGCCGAGGAGCGGAGCGCTAGCCTTTTGGTTCGTTTTGGGCAATGCCAAAATGAACGTTTAAGCGCAACTACTGATTCGCATTAAAAAAATATACTACAATAGCCGGGCACCAAATGTCCGGCTTCATACGTTAGCTAAAAAGAATCCGGCTGACGCAGTTTATTATGCCACCCCCGGCATTTTTATATTTTACCAACAATAACTAACTACATATTAACTCTTTCGAATGAACACAGATATTCACTTTTCTGTTTAAAGAAATATATCAGTATCAATTTAAAACACTGTTTCATGCATAATATCCCCATAATAACAGAAGAAATTTATCCGGTGCCTTTATCGAAGGTATGGAACGCGATCACCGATAAAAACCAGATGGAAGAATGGTATTTCACCATCGAAGACTTTGAACTCAGAGAAGGTGCCGAATTTAATTTTACTGTATCCTTCGAAGATGTTATCTATCATCACCGTTGCGTGATAAAAGAAATTGTTCCGCAAAAAAGATTCAGCCACACATGGACGCATCCCTCACAGAGCAATGGCGAATCGGTAGTCACATGGGATTTACAGCCTGTTGACAACGGTACTAAAGTCACCCTTACGCACACAGGTGTGGAAAACTTTGCCGATGCCGGGGCTGACTTCTCCCGCGAAAACTATGTGGCAGGCTGGGAGGAAATATTAGGAACATCCCTCAGGAATTTTCTATCAAAATAATTTAATTACCAATAAAAAACAAGATCAGTATGGCAACAAAGACGAATCCCGTAGTATGGTTTGAAATCTATGTAGACGATATGGCCCGTGCCCGCAAATTTTATGAAACAGTACTGGCTAAGGAATTGACCGATATGCCGATGGAAGGCGCGACGGACTACAACATGGCAATGTTTCCCATGGCAGACGATATGGATGCCCCCAATGCTTCCGGAGCGCTGGTATGGATGAAAGACGTGAAAGCCGGAGGCAACAGCACGGTAGTGTATTTCGGGTGCGACGATTGCTCTGTGGAAGAGAGCCGGGTAGTAGCCGCAGGAGGGCAGATACACCAACCAAAATTCCCGATAGGGGAATATGGCTTTATTACGCTTGCTGTAGATACCGAAGGGAATATCTTCGGACTGCACTCAGAGAAGTAACCCCTCAAAAAACAACAGGATGGAACACGAAAAGAAAGAAATCACCGTAAAAGTTCAGGTCAACCTGTCGCCCCATATCGTGTGGGAATACTGGACAGACCCTGAACACATAGTCAACTGGAACTGTGCGTCTGACGACTGGCATACACCTACCGCCGTCAACGATCTTCAGCAGGGCGGGTGGTTCAGGTGGCGTATGGAAGCCAAAGACCGCAGCGCAGGTTTCGACTTTGAAGGACGGTACGATGAGATCGTGCCAAACGAAAAGATAATATATACAATGGCCGACGGACGCAGGGTAAAGATATTATTCACCAATGTGGATAATAATACCCTGATCACAGAGACATTCGACACCGAAACCCTGAATCCGGCAGATATGCAACGTGCCGGGTGGCAGGCCATCCTCGACAGGTTCAAATATTATGTGGAATTGAACGAGAAATAAATTGTTATGCAAGGGCGCAGCATATAATTTAATTGAAAAGTTCTATTATTTTCTCTGAATGTTCATTTTGGCATTGCCCAAAACGAACCAAAAGGCTAGCGCTCCATTCCTCGGCGACCCAAAACCGCAGCTTCGGCGGAGCAAAATAGTACGGGATCATCTTTATCTGAATTATCAGTCGAGTATAGCAACTACCCTATTTTGCCCTACACCTCCGCTTTACGGATTGGGTGCCCCGCCTGCGTCACTAATGCGCGGGGGCGGACGCCACAGTGAGGGCAAAGCCCCTGATTTTAATGCAGCTAGCCTTATCGTGCGTCAGCCTGCGCCGTATGCTTCATGGACGGGGTACCCGTAGGATTAAAAGGCGAAAAAAAACGAAAACGTGTTTGAGCTTATCGACCGATTCGTATTATGCTCTATTCAGAGCGAGTTTTTTCGTTTCGTCTTTTTGTCCTACGGGTCGGCCTTTGAAGCGGGCGCTAAAGCGTTTTTGGTTCCTTTTGCGGCTTTGGACAAAAGGAACACAAGCAATCTTTGATTGCGCGTAGAAAAAATGTAGAAAATAATAGAACATTAATCAAACAAATCGGTAGCCATACAAAAAAAACAACAATCATGAAATATCAGATAATCCCCTGTCTGTGGTTCGATGGCAAAGCCGAAGAAGCCGCGCGTTTTTATGTATCCGTATTCAGTAATTCGAAGATAAACGACATTACTTACTACGGCAAGGAAGGATTTGAGATACACAACCAGCCCGAAGGTACAGCGCTTACCGTAGAATTTGAAATCAACGGACAGGCGTTCACAGCTCTCAATGGCGGGCCTGAGTTCCGCTTCAGCGAGTCGGTCTCGTTTCAGGTATATTGCGATACACAGGAAGAAATAAACTATTACTGGGACACCCTTATTGCCGATGGCGGTGAAGAAAGCTACTGTGGCTGGCTGAAAGACAAATATGGCCTTTCGTGGCAGATAGTTCCCGCTATTCTCACCGACCTGATGAAAGACCCGCTAAGAGCAGGACGGGTAACGGATGCATTTATGCAAATGAGAAAATTCGATATCGAGAAGCTGATAAACGCCTGATCGGTATGGAGTTTATATATAAATAAAGTGCGGATAACGGTGGTTGTCCGCACTTTTACTATTTAACACTTCAGAAGTTGCAGGATTCCTTAAATAAGGAGAAAATGCCTAAAACAGGAGATTACTTTAGTAAATATGCCTTATATTTGGATTTGTAACTATAACCGACACTTATGACAGAAAAAGAAAAAGCAGCCGCAGGCCTTCTTTACGATGCCAACAACGATAAAGATCTTTTACAGGCAAGAGAAAAAGCTAAAGAAATACTTTACGACTACAACCTCTTGCGCCCGGGCATGCAAACCGAAAAAAAGCAAATGCTGAAAAGCCTTCTCGGCAAAACAGGCGAGAACTTCATATTCGAACCTCCTTTCTTTTGCGATTACGGCTACAATATCAAGATAGGTGAAAACTTCTTTGCGAACATGAATTTGGTAGTCCTCGACGGGGCAAAGGTCACCATCGGCAGCAATGTATTCATAGCCCCCGGCGTAGGTATCTATACAGCCGGACATCCCTTCGATGTGGAGCAGCGCATCAGCGGGCTTGAATATGCTTATCCTGTTACCATCGGCGATAATGTATGGATAGGTGCGGGCGTGCATATCCTGCCCGGAGTTACTATCGGCGACAACACGGTGATAGGCGCGGGAAGCATAGTATCGAAAGATATTCCGTCCAATGTACTGGCCGTAGGCAATCCGTGCAGGGTGATACGGGAGATTTAGACGCTGCTTGAGAACGCTGGCTGCTACATCACCAACTCTGTAAACAACTTTTCGAACGTCTTGTCCAAATCATCCGAAAAGCCCCTGTTGGAGCGCGATGTCTGTATAGATGTACTCCGCACGGCCGTCAGCCAGCGGTAGCGCTCTGTTATATCCAGCGAAGCCACATAGCCTCCGTCCCCGGCGGCAGCGCATATTTTGTCAAATGCCTTCAGGTTCTCCTGTATCGAGTCCGTATCCAGTTCCGATGTGAACAGGCGAAGTTTGTTTTCATCTACATAATAGCGGGCTTTCAGGAATTTCTCCCGCTTGCTGTACATAATAATGCCCACATTTATAAATTCTTCGCGCTCCACCCTAGGTACAACACGGATGACGGCGTATTCATATAAGTGCTTCCCTTGCATGCTGTGCTTCTTTTATAAATATTGCTGAATTCTTTATTCTCTCATTCAGGAAATCGTTATACACCTGCCGTATATCCCGTGGCGACTCGTCACTTCCTCCCCAGTGCAGCCAATCATCGGGCAATACGCTTACTATTTCGGCCACCTTCTCCGGTGTAAGTACTTTCTTAAACGCTGCATCTGCTTCGTCAAGACGGCTGGCATAGGGTAACAATACATGGTCTTTGGCCTGAGGGAAAGGGCTCAGTGCATATTTTTCCCATCCTGTCCACGAATGATGAAAGTAGAGCGATGCACCGTGGTCTATCAGCCACAGCTCCTTATGCCACATCAGCATATTGGTATTGCGGGCGGTGCGGTCTACATTGGTAAGTAAGGCATCCATCCATAGTATCTGCGATGCGGTAATGTCGTCTATGCGTGTTACTACCGGGTCGAATGTCAATGCTCCGGAAAGGAAGTGCAATCCCATATTCAGCCCCTGGCTGCCCTTCAGCAGGTCTTGTATTTCTTCATCGCCCTCGCTGCGGCCAAAAGCCTCGTCGAGATAGATAAATACCATCTCAGGCACACGGAACCCGAGAGCCTGTGCAACCAGTCCGCCTATGAGTTCACTCACAAGCATCTTTGTGCCATGGCCCGAGCCGCGGAATTTGACTACATACTTGAATCCATCATCGGCCTCGGCCAAAGCGGGCAATGAACCACCTTCACGCAAGGGGGTGATATATCGTGTGACGTTTACTGTCCGGAGTTCCATCTTTTATTCAGCAATTAATAGCCCCTGTTAATTGATTATATTAATCCCAAAAACTGAAGCCTTGTTTGTTTTTTGTTGTAAAGATAGAAAAGAATAGGTTATCTCATATATACAGCGCCGGTTTAGTGACGTGCGGCGACCTCTTTCTGCAAGGAGGAAAGGATTTGGTTTCAGGTAAAGCGATCAAAGTAAAAAGTACCGGGAAAAGGAAGATATAAGTAAATGATAACAATTAATGATATATTTTCTATGACTGATGTAGGGGCGAATAAACATTCGCCCGCAACAATCAACAGGCGAATATTTATTCGCCCCTACATACTAAAATGTATCAATAATGCGAATCAGTAGTTGAATTTAATGTTCGATTTATCTATATAATTATTCTTTGTAATAGCTTTTATCTTCAGTTCATTTCTGCCGCGCCCTCCCGGGCCTG
The DNA here is from genome assembly GCF_000213555.1 of Dysgonomonas gadei ATCC BAA-286. Lineage (GTDB taxonomy): Bacteria > Bacteroidota > Bacteroidia > Bacteroidales > Dysgonomonadaceae > Dysgonomonas > Dysgonomonas gadei. Next base: position 714,912 of record NZ_GL891979.1, on the reverse strand, counting down.
TCCCTTCTTTTGGCATTGCCCAAAAGAAGGCAAAAGGCTAGTGCTCCGTCCCTCGGCGACCCACAACCGGCTTGCCGGCTAAAAGGAACGAACGGGCTATCGCCCCATTCCTTTTTACGCCGTCTTCACCGTGTGGGTGCCCCGCCTGCGTGACTAATGCACGGGGGCTGACGCACATGGAGCTAAAGCCTGAAAAGCCTCTGTCTTGTCTTCGCATCGCGACTCCGGCCCCACCTGTGGGACGAGGCCTTGATTTTTGTAACTTTTTATCAAGAAAAAGTTAGGAGAACAAGCCGGCAGGCGCGTTAGAAAAAATCAAACATTAAATTCAACTACTGATTGGCATCTATAAATACTTTACATAACTTAATATCAGCGGATGATTTTATTTATAGTGAATATTGTATTCTGTGGCAAACATTTAATGGCTCGGCAGATAAGCTCCCCTATCCTATCGCATAACCTAAAATGGTGAATTATCTGAAATAAAACTTTTTAATTATCCAGAAACAATAAACGGCTATATATCAAATAATTGCGAAAAACATGCTAAAAAACATATTCAAAAAATCACTATATTGCAATGTACAGATTGCAATAATTGCTATCTTTGCATAGCAATATGAGGAAATATTGTTTATTTCAGCTATAAAAACTAAATTAACAACACTTAAAAAATACCACCATGAACCGCCACGAAGAACTGATTAATGAAATTCATATGGCAAGAAAGCGATTTGAAGATTCGTACCGCAATATCTCCCGCGAAGATATGGATATATTGCTGGAAGAACTGGAGGTGATGTCCAGTGAGTTGCAGGCATTGCACAGAGAACACAGAAGCCTCACAGCTTGATTATATATAACTAACGAAAGCCTGACTAAGCATTTAGTCAGGCTTTTTTGTTGCTTCTTCTTTTAATGTCCGAAACCAAAGCCTCCGTGCATTCCATGCATCCTGCTTTCGAACGCTTTTTTCTTTTCGTCAACGAATACCTGTTTTTCTTCAGCCGACATGCTCATCCATTTTTCGCAGCGGGCATCTATCGCCTCCACCGAAAAGTGGTCTTCATGCTTGTCGAGGCACTCCATACGTTTGTTCATAAACTCAAGTTTTTCACTATCGGTCATTTTAGACCATTCTTCTTTAAACTTTTTTCTTGATTCGTTGTCGAAAGGGTTTCTTCCGAAGAATCCCATTCCAAAACCTCTTGTCATCATAATTTTATTTGTTTTTTATTTTATAAAATTATCTTTGGGAGATAACCTTTTGAACAAAAGGCTGTAAGGGGAATTTTTCAGCGGGCGAGGTAACGATTTGGCAACCGTGCTAATTTCTGCGTTTTGCGCTGCATTTCCTCAAATAACTCAACCGCAAATATACGCAATTTTTCCAAAATCCACAGCAGATATTCTTATTTTTTTATCCGTTAAACATGTCCTTTATGGGAAAAAGAAATAAGTTAACATCTGATTTTGAATTGTTTAAATCTTAAACAACTTGTCATATTGGGAAAGAGTTAAGACTTCATATTGCGCTACCTCAATATCATCAGGAAGTTTGTCTCGAAGTACTGGTAATATGTACTGGCAATTTGTTTCAAGAACTATTTCAGTAAGTAAATTCTCAATTTGATTATCGTGAATGTTTTCAATCTGGTCGTTAAGAATAAAGTGCAAGCATCTAATATTCATATTATCGGCAAATTGTATGTAGGCGAGGTCAAATGCTGCTATTTGACCTTTCTTCTTTCCTGTTCCAGGGTTTCCCGCTACAGGTGTTATCTTAAATTCATAGCCTTTATCTGTTGGGTCTGCACTTAAGATTTCCCGTTCTCCATAAAGTTTATAGGTAACATTTGAAAAATACTCATTGAATTTTGCAACTCGTTGTTGTATTAACTCATCCTTTGAATTAAGGTTTTCATTGATTTGGCTAAGTTTTTGATCAATTTCTGCAATACTCTTTATTGATTGTTCCCAAAGCCTTTTCAATTCTTCATTTTTTCCTTTTTTCTCAAATTCCGAATTTAATTCTGTGATTATCTTCTGTAAGTCATCTGCTGCTCCATTTTTTTTCAAATGAATCGTAAGATTTTTCTCCTTAGCCAATAACTGGTTAATTTCCCGTTTTATAGCTGCAATATTTTTGTCTAAGTCTGGCAATTCACGTACAATATATCTCAACTTCTCGTCAATCATCTGATTGTGAAACTGTAATGTGTCTTCAAATGATTTTTGAAGATTTGGGATTAATGCTTTTGCCTCATTGTAGAGATTAAGGATTTGAACTACATTAACATTGGATTTTTCACTCTCCAACTCGTTCTTACTTTCAACGATCAACTCTTTCCGCATTTCAAAACGGCTCAGTTCGGTAGAGTATCTGTTTAAATCAAATTTTACTTGATTCAATTCTGACAACTCTCTTTCAAATGATGGGTTAATATTAAAAGTCTCCTTTTTCGTTGTTAATTCCTGAATACTTCTTTCGATTACCAAAAGTGATTGCTCTATCATTGACAGAGTACTTTCCTTTCTTAACCGAGCTTGTAGGTTTTCTTCCGTTTTTCTATCTCTATTCAGTTTGTCTTTATATGTATTGGAGTTTAGTTCTATTCCTAACCAAAATAGAAACAACGGCTCATACTCATCTTTCGTTGTAGTAGCATGCAATACCTTTAGCGTATTTTGTAGTCTGTTCTTTTCATCTCTAATATTTTTAGAGATAATTTGCCTGAAAGTGGGTTTATCTTCCTCCGAGTTAAAAATACGTTTTTTAAGTTCTTTCGTTAAGGCATCTTTACCTTTGTAAGATTCACCATTTATTTCAGTAATTTTATCATTACGAGAGAGGAAGTTCCTTCTTATACAAATTTCAGTCAAAGGATTATCCAAATCATCAACTAATGACAATGTAATAATTATATTATTTTGCTTTAAGAAAGTTTCAACTTCCGTATTTGTGTTTTGAACAAATTCAGTATCCTTATAGATATTTTCACCTTTTCCTCCCAAACAGTAATCAATTAGCCTTATTACTGTGGTTTTACCAACATTATTTCCTGATTCTTTTTTATCGGATGTTTTAGTCTCGTCAATAATAAGATTAATCCCTTTGTGAAAAAGAATATCTCTCACAACGGTACTTCCATTCTCTATTTTCAGTGACTTTAAAAACATTTTTGTATTAATCCTTTTTTATTTTCAACAAGTCCCAAAACAAATAACCAATCTAATGTCAAAGCAAACAAATTCATTGAAATCTTTTCTTTCTTACTCAACTGCTCGTACAACGAAAAGAAATCATCTCCTTTGCTATTTGTTGATTTTAGAATCTCAATAACAATGGCTCCAAGATAGTAAATCTTTCTTTGCGGATGTATATCTTTTCCCAGTATCATTTTACTTTTGGCGGTTCTTCTAAAATTTTACAACGCATAAAAGCATCAACTAACACAACAGAGATGCCGAACGAAATATCTTCCTGATATTTGTTCGTATCAGCGACTAAAGATAGAAACTCATTTTCAATATCCTCAATAATATCGTCTGCTTTTTCTTGAATTATTGGCATTGGGTCTAAAGCCCCTTGAGTATATTTACCTTTCGTTTTCAAATATGCGGCACGAATATTACGTAACAATTTTTCTTTCTTAAAACTACCTTGAGATTCCAATTCACCATAAAGGGAATTAATTTTTCCATAATATCCACCGTATTCTTCAATTAAGCATTTATTCCTTTTGATATTGTTATAACTGATTTTATCAGTAATGCCAAATGTCTGCAAACTTTCATCATTAACTGCATCATTTTCAAAATTTGCATCTGCAATCGCATTGATTGCTTGCATTAACAATGATGGGTTTCTAAGTTGTTCATGAAGAAATTTACTTTCATGGTTCCTTTTCCATTCTTTTAATAAAGATACAGGATACTTGCCTTCATTTTCTTTATTGTCAATAATGGTATGGCATTCATCACATAATAAAATCAAATTATCAAAATGAGCCCGTTCTTTATCTGTCATTAATGCATTATATCGAGGACCATCTCCACTTGCAGCCTCAATATGGCAGATTTTACTTGTAATAGATATTCCGTCGCGGGCAATTAATACCCTGTCACAATCAGGGGCAGCACATTGATTCCCTGACAATCCATATAACCTTTTTAAGGTTGGAAGAGTGTAATTCCTTGCTTCACTACCCATAACTTGGAATATCTAAAATATCATTTGTTTGCAAAGGTAGAAAAATCGTTCCATATATAGCCAATTTCGTTAAAGAAATGTGAAATACAAAGCATTAATTAATTGCATATTAGCCTGATGTATAACTACTATCTTCATTGGTTCGCAGCAAAGGAAAGCAGAATAATCAGGTTATTCGGAAATTGTGTAATCAATGGTAGCAAATGGCTGTAAGTAGCTTTGTTTGCCAACCTCACAGCGGTAGAAGTTATTCTTGCGCCGTTGGTTATTCCCGTGAGCTTCCGCCCTTCAAACGGGCTGGGAAGCATGAGCGGGAAATAACCGACATAGGTGCAGGAAATAACTTCGGTAACAACCGCACTACCGCTTGAACCCTCGTTTAGGCTTCTTCTTTTTTCTTTTCATCGGGGGCTGTTCGTCCTCTTTATTGTTGGGTTCAGGGGTAAACAAGCCTAATGCGGAGGATAACCCCAAGTCGGGCAGATTGAAATTTTGCTTCTTTTCAGGATTGTCTGAAATATTGCTTTCTTGCTTATTTGCAAATTTGTTTTCAAGCACTTCGTTCTGTTTATCTGCATATAAGCCCATCTGCACTGTATCCATCTTTCCTTTTTCACTGGTAATCTGCCGTTTCTGTATTTTGAGTTGGTCGGAGATACTGCCGTTCTTAATGGTATTGTAGTATTCAAAAGATTCGGTTAGCTGTCTATTGTAGCCGAATAGCTTATCAAATCCCTGCTCTGCCTGTTGGAACAGGTTCTTTCTATCGAAACCTCCCTTAACTGTTCCTTTCTTGGTGTTCTTGTGGTTGGTAAGCGGAGATAGTTTCTTTTTATAGGATTGGTCTTTTCGGCTTACAATCAAATGGCAATGCATATTCAGTTCATTGTTAGACCTGTCACGACTGAAATGTATCTTCCCAAAAAACTTAATATCTTCTGCCGATAGACCTTTGTTGAAGTTCTTGGCATATTCGGGAATGACTACCTCACGGATATACCGCTTCATGGCTTCGGCTTGTTCCTGCTCTGTATTGCCCATTGCCCGAAGCTCCTTTTCCGATGGGCTTACGTGGATAGCGTAAAACTTGGCATCCGTTTTCAGTAGCTGACCGACATTGCTATCTATATCTTTTATAACTTGTGATTTGTAGATATTATCTTCTGCCAGGTTGAAAAATCCCTCCGTATAAATTCCCTGTTCCATGCGCTCCATATCTTCATGCTCCATGTATGAAGTAAGTCTTCGACTGCTACCAGCGTTGTTGTACGTGCCTTTGGATGGTGGCGGAAAATCTATATTCATGGATTACCTTTCGTTTATCAGGTTGATAATTTCAGTCTTTAGATTCTCTTTTCGCTTTCCGTCCATTACTCCGCAGGCTGATAGCTCCGAATAAAGGGAAATCAGTTGCAATAGTTTTTTGTTATCTCTCTGCTGTACTTGGGATAGGTCGTTAATCTGCTTGGCTTGGTTGTTTACTACTTGTACGACTTTGCCAAACTGTTCATCCAACTTTTTCAGTACGTTGATAAGATTCTCTTTTGAGTTCTTTATCTCTAAATCTACATTCTCGGATAGAGTTTTGACAGCCGTATCGAAGCGGATGGCAATAGAATGGCTTGTCCGTATCATCGGGTTGAGCTTATCTTCTTCATAGCTCCGAATGAAACGGATAATATCATCCTGCCGTTTGTTAATCTTGGACAGTTCCGATTTTACCGATTCGGGAGCATCGACAGGGTTGATGTGTGCCTTATCCAAATACTGAAAAGCCAGTTTCACAATTTCACTCTTTTTCAGCGAATAGCGTTTACATATCTTCCCGACTAAACTTGCCGTTTCCGTATCTATGGAAATGGTAGTGAATATTATTTTCTGACCTTTATTTTGCATGACTAATTAGTTTTTAATTGGAAAACATATAGATAAACGGCTGATAATTAGCCATAATAGTAAAAGGGTAATTATTAGACTAATTACAGCGTGTTTTGATAACACGCTAAAGCCGAAGGCTTTGCCCCGCAGGGCAAGAGGAAGAACAGGACAAAGTCCAGTTCCCTCTTGCTTAATTTCGCAAAACAAACAGAGCCACGAGGCGAAGTTGTTTTTGAGAAATGCGGAGCGTTAATACAAGGCGGTGGACTAAATACAGCCTTCATTAATTTTCTTCATTCTGCTTAAAGCTAAGAAAAGCAGAATCATTCATCATCATTCGGCTTTTTATCCCCACCTTTCTTCGGGTGTTTCTTTTCGAACTCCTTATACGTCCCGAAATCCATATGTTCACGAACGAAATTCCGAACATCGTTTACTCGGTAGTAGGTTTTATGACCTATTGTAAAATAAAGGAGTCTGCCACTTGTGCGATATCTTTGGAGTGTTCGATAGGACACTTTGAGAAGGAAGGCTAAATCTTGGTTATCCAGAATTTTTTCATCTTCTTCAAATACGTCGGATGTGTTAATCAGGGATTTCAAGTCCTGACCTATTTCATTCAATTTTTTGGATAGTTTTTCCATCCACTTTTCAAAATCTTCGTTATTGATATACATTTTGCCTCATTTTTGAGATTAATACTGTTTTTCTCAATGCATTGATGAAGCAAAGGACGGTAGAACAACGCAACAAAAATAGAGGAGTAGTTAACTACTCCCCCAAAAGTTTTTTATAACAACCTTTTATTTAGCTTGTTGCAAAACGATTATTTTTCATTTTGTCTATTTCTACTCTCTTTATCCTTTCGGATTATGAGATTTCGCAGAAAGTCAAGGGCTTTCGTTCGGTTGAACGGTTTACGGTCAAATACCCTTTCCTGTTGGTCATAGATGCTGCCAAAACTACAATTGAACATCTTTTGGAAAGCATCTGCAATTTGGTTTAGATGTGCGGGCTTTCCGTTTCGCTGAAATACTTTCTTTGAGAAGAAAAGAGCTATTACAATCTCTGCTAATGCAACAATCCCCAAGTCTTTCGACTTAGGGAGAATATAAAGGTCGGATTGGAATGCTTGTTGTTCAGATTGGCAGAACTGCTCGGGATGCTCAATTCTTAAACGAATAAGGGATAATTCGGAATCGATGTAAGTTATCGCTTTGTTTAGGTAGCGAAGTTCTAGCACATTTTTCCCCCTGCTCGTCTTGAAATTGTTTCAAAAGGGATACTAACTCAATACGAGTAACATTCAGCTTTCTAATAATGCCTGTAAGGTCATTTTCGACTTGACTGATGGTGTCTATATGCGTAATAAGCTTTCCATAGGTACATTGCATTTGTTCGTTTGTAATCTTCTGTAAGTCCTCGTTTAACATAACGAAAAACTCTGTTTTAATTAAATCATTCATAAGCATAAAATTTAAATGTGAATATTAATAATCAGACCGAAGTCTATTTTATGCTAAATACTTGTATGATTATCAATTAGTATGTTCTTCTTTTTTCGAATCAATAAAAGGCTCTGTAACTTTAATTAAACGATTGCCTGAATTCCTGTGGACTTTTGTTCGTCTTACTTTTGAATAGTTTACTGAATGATTGAGAATATTCAAAGCCTAACTCATAAGCAATCTCACTAATAGAAAGATCAGTTGTTGTCAGCTTTTCTTTTGCAAGCTCAATTAGTTTATTCTGGATATGTTGTTGCGTACTTTGTCCCGTCAGGGATTTGAGTAAGCCGCTTAAATAACTTGCCGAAAGATGGAGCGTGTCGGCAACATACTGAACAGTAGGAAGTCCATTCTCCAAGGGTTTATTACTTTTAAAGTAGTCAGAGAGTATTTTTTCCAGCTGATCGAGAATCTGATGATTTGTTATTTTACGTGTAATGAATTGACGTTGATAAAAGCGGTCGGCGTAATTGAGCAAGGTCTCTAACTGTGAAATAACAATGCATTGGCTGAATTTATCAATATTCGAATGATATTCTTGTTGGATGTTCTGAATGATGTTGTTGATAATATTTTCTTCTTTCTCAGAAAGGAAAAGGGCCTCATTTACAGAGTATTGAAAAAACTCATAATTCTTAAAGTTCTTGCCTAAGGATGTATTCCTCAAAAAGCATGGATGTATCTGAATCAGATAGCCCGACTGTCTATCTGTTGGATTCGAGTCGGGTTCTATTCTTAGAATCTGATTGTGAGAAATAAAAGACATAATGCCTTCATCGAAATCATATTCCTGCTGACCATACTTGATTTTCGCGTTCACACCTCTTTTTATAGCGATCTGGTAAAAATCAAATACAAAACTCATTTCAGCAATATCCTCGGGACGTATTACCATCCCATAATCAACGATGCTGAAAAGCGGATGTTCCGGAGCAGGCAGATTATTCAACCGATGAAATTCGCTGATCGTTTTAATCCTTCTAATGCCTTTATTTTCCATCAAATCTCTTGATTGCTTCAGGTGTTACAGGTGCGAAAAAATTAACCAAATTACCATCAGGATCGCGAAACAACAGTGATCTGTTTCCCCAAGGCATTGTTGTGGGCTCTTGAACAAGGTAAGGAGCAAGAAAATCTTCCAATTTATTGTATGTTTCATCCACATCTGCCACTCTGAATTCTAATATTACCGTGCGATTTTTAGCTGCTTCGGCCACATCATCGCCCCAAAATTGCATGGTACTTGTTCCTCCTATTGCCAAGGCTGCCGCTTCGGTCTTAAATTCTGCGAAATCGGGTGTAAATTGTATCGCGGGTAAACCGGTAATATGTCCGTAAAAATCAACGAGGCGTTGCACATCGTCTGTAATAATTCTTGTTGAAAGTAGATTCATATTTGTTATATTTTTATTGATTAATGTTATATCATTTGCCTTATTCGACTGACCACTAACAGCCTGTGCTGCGATAAATAATATTATAGTTATGAAATATACATTTTTTCTGTTCATCTCAAAAATAGTTTTCTCTCATATCCTCTAATAATCCGATCTGAGTAGGTTCCCATCCCAGTATTTCCTGTGTTTTATAGCTTGTGGATGGAGAATCAAATCCTACAAACCAGCTGAGCCACTCGAAATGCGCTGTAACTTCTTCTTCCATCAATAGTGGTTTGAGAGGCAGATCCAATTTATCTGCTATCAATTCAGCAATTTCCTTGATTGCGACACCTTGATCGGCAACAGCATTATACCGCTGTCCCCTAGCTCCTTTTTCCAATGCCAAGCGAAACAAACAAGCGGCATCTAATCTGTGTACAGCCGGCCAACGGTTACTGCCATCTCCTACATAGGCAGATACTCTATTTTTAATAGCTTGACTGATGATAAAAGGAACAAAATTCCGATCTCCTTTACCGTGTACAGAGGGGGATAGACGAACAACAGAGGCATTTATGCCTTTTTCCGCCAAAGCCAGTGCTACTACTTCGGAAGAACGGGGAAACTCGGGCAGGGCATTGTCTTCTGTTACAAATCCGTTGGTTTTGGATGTCCCCAACATACCGGTGGCTACTACTATCGGTTTGTTTGTTCCTATTAACACCTCGCCCATCGCGGCAATGGCTGCTCTATCGGCATCGTTTGCTTTTGCAAAATCGCCTTTGAGGAAAGCTGTGTGTATTACCCCGTCAGCTTCGGATACACCTTGCTTCAGTATGTCTAAGTCTTCAATAGTACCTTTCAACACCTTGGCTCCCGCATCGGTAACGGCTTTAGCCGATTCATCGGAACGTGTCAAACCTATAACTTCGTGGTTTGCTGCCAATAATTCTTTTAGTATTGCGGAGCCAATCCAGCCGGATGCTCCTGTTAAAAATACTTTCATATCGTTTTATATTTTGATTTACAATACAAAGGTAGGTAAGGTAAAAGTAACAGATTTAGCCAAATCTACTCATCTTGTATCCAAATCTATTATTAAACAGTCTTGAAAAAGAATAACCTTTAAATGCTTACAAAGCAAGTGATTTTATCCACGAAGTAAGGCGTGTATCTGTCTTATCCGATTCATTATCTTCGTCAAGAGCCAGTCCAACGAATTTGCCATCAACAACAGAATCAGAGGCTTCGAACGCATACCCGTCAACAGATACTCGGCCAACGAAATTGACCTTGTCTTTTAATGCTTTGTATAGATGAGACATGCCGGCACAGAATGTATCTTTATGGTAGGCTGAATTGCCAAGATCAAAGAGTGCTACTTTTTTGCCTGCAAAATGTTGCTGTGAGAATGTTGGTAAAATATCAAGCCAAGATTGTTGTATATCTCCATGACCTGTTGATGAATTGCCTAAAAATAATACATCGTAAGGCTTGATATCTACATTTCCACTTTCTTTGATATTGAAAATGTCGGCATTTCCCACTTTCTCTTTAATTAGTTCCGCTACTTTCGCCGTCTTTCCACGACTGGTAGCATAGATGATTGCTATTTTACTCATAATAATTTTTGTTTTAAATTACGAAACAAAGGTAGATAAGACAAAAACAACCGATGTAACCAAATCTACCCATCTCGTATCCAAATCTATTATTACGCATAATGCAATCGTTTATCCCTGAATTTTCTTTGATTATAATACTTTATACTTTACCAAATCTTCTTGATAAATCTTTTGTAAAATAGGGCTGTGCATTTATGAACAACCTCATTGTTACAGTACTTCCGCAATTTGCTTTTCAAACGATTCCAGCTTATGTGAGAGAATTTCCATATCCTGACTGATTTTCTCTTTCGTTATCTTGGCGTAAATTTGTGTCGTTTTAATATTGGTATGCCCCATCATTCTACTGACAGTTTCAATCGGAACTCCTTGTGAGATCGTCAAAAGCGTTCCGAAAGTGTGCCTAGCAACATGGTAGGTCAGGCGGGTTTTGATTCCGCATTGCTCGGCTATCTTTTTCAGAATTTTGTTACATGTGCCGTTGCCCGGCATAGGAAAAACCCTGGTATCTCTTGTGTAACCTTTGTATTTCTCAATTATGCGTTTTGGAACTTCTAATAGCCTGATGCTTGAATCTGTGTTCGTTTTCTGTCTGCGGGTAATTATCCACAAATGACCGTCGAAAGAGGTTTGTATATTATCTCTTGTCAGGTTCTTTACATCCGAGTAGCTGAGACCGCAAAAACATGAAAACACAAACAAATCCCTTACTAATTCGTATTGTGCATTCTTCATCTTAGCATTGACAAGGGAATTTAGTTCATCTTTCGTAAGAAATCCCCTGTCTTTTACTTCGGGACTTATCAGATATCCTGCAAACGGATTGATAGCCAACTGACCCGAATTTCGGGCAACAGCTACTATATGTTTAACGCCTATCATGTACATCCATATCGTATTGGTCGAACATTCTCTCTCAGTTCGCAAATAGTATTCAAAACCGTTGATAAAAGCGAGATTCAATTCCTTCAAGAATATATCATCTCGTTTATATTCCTGTTTGATATAGCTTTCGATGTGTTTATAGAGGATACAGTACTTGGAATATGTGCCTTGCGCTCTGTTGTAGCCTACCTTTCGGGAAAACTCTTGATTGTGCTTCGCAAATAGGGTAAGAAATGTATCTTGCTTTACGCCTAACCCTAAATAGGCATTTTTCACCTTGTCAGCAGTTACAAAGCCGTCTGTTTGCATTATTTCCTGATAGCGGCGGTTTATATCCAATCGGATTTTATCCAATGTGAGGTTGGTTTTTACAGCTAACGTGCTTTTGCCTGTCAGCCTACCTGCTTTGGTATCCCATAGATAGGGTGGAACATTCATCTTACAACTGAATTGACTGATAGTTCTGTCAATCGTTATCCTTCCCATTAACGGAACTGTTCCATCAGGTTTAGGATTGTTCTTCTTTAGATAGAACAAGATTTTAAAAGTGCTTCGCATACTCAAAGTTTTAAAATGTTACAAAATTAGTTTACTTTGAGCTACAAGAGGTTACACAGGGTAACGCAAAAAGCAGACAAATAGAGACTTATGCGCCAATTACATTTTACATCGAGGTAATGATGTGGTAATTAAACTTTGTCTTACCTTTGTCTATTGGTGGCTTTTGCTGTCGCAAAAGAAAAGCCAAACAAAGGACTTTCCCGCACACTATCAATCGGTTGTCCTCGTTTGGCTGATTCTTGCCTTTTTGTTAGACTTTTATTTTATAATCTGTTTTTTAATAAAGAGCTCTCTATTAATGGAGACGAGTGAGGGGAAAGAATATTTTAGAAAGGAATGAAAAATAATATTTTTGATGGTTTGCGCCACTTATCAGATATTTCCGTTTGTTAAAAGAAGAAAAATTATCTGCATCTGATGTCGGTTACCGACTGGGATTCACCAATCTAAGCCATTTTTCGAGAGTTTTTAATGAACATATGGGGATGAAACCGAAACAATACAGCCGCTCTTAAAATTGTGTTTATCTAGGTGAATCTTTAACATTTAAATATCTTAGGTATCAGATATAAATCATTAAATATTTAAATTACAAACCGTTATATACGATACCCGCTAATGAGCCGAACCATATTAAAAGTAAAATATCTTAATGATTTACTTTGTTTATAAAAAATAATTGTTAATTTTGGACTGTTCTATTAAGGACATGGCAATTTTTAGAGAAAGACAATAAAGACAATAAAGACAATAGTACATACGACATGTGGTTAAGACTGCTTTTCATGGATTTTTTTGCAAAAAAGAACCTCATTTTTTCTGTTGAAAATTTGGAGGTTAGCCTTATTTTGCTAGAGAGAGAGAGAGAGAGAGAGAGAGAGAGAGAGAGAGAGAGAGAGAGAGAGAGAGAGAGAGAGA
>NZ_GL891979.1:352884-701124 GCF_000213555.1 Dysgonomonas gadei ATCC BAA-286 | reverse complement strand
AGAGAGAGAGAGAGAGAATTTCTAACCACACTTAACACCTTACCTTTATTTCTTCATTTTATAATATACTTTACATTCCTTATCCCGGGGAGTGTAAAAAACACATGTACCTATATAAGCCACACCATTATAATTGCGGGCACATGCGCGCGCGATATATTATTTTCCATATATAAATACAAGTTCAGGCCTCACACCTTCGCAGATGCGAATATTTTCATGTCCTGCCGGGCCATTTTGGGGACTATAACATACACTCATCTTAAGCAAAAGCTTCAATACCTCACAGATAGGGAGATTCTTGTTGTCTTTAGGAAAAATCTTTTCTCCCTCGCTCCTGGTCGCGGCTTGGGAAAGTATCGGGCAGGGATATGGGGTATTGAAACTTTTGCGCAATGATGATTACAGAAGAGATGATGAATGACAAATTATAACAGACAAAGACAAGTAATTTATTTTTTTTTGAACTAAAACGAAAAACTACATGATTCAAGCAAACTTTAGACAAAAACATCGAAATGGAGCTATTTTTAAAATACTGATATTGCTGATAGCAATATTAAGTATAAGTATGGCCCTGCCTGCACAGGTAACCGTAGGCACAAATGAAGAGCCACTCTCAGGAGCCTTGCTGCAACTAAAAGACAAGGACAATGTAACTGACAGTACACTGAATGCCCGCAAAGGGCTGGCACTCCCCCGTGTAACTCTTTCGGAGAAAAAGGAACTTTACCCGATGTTCCTCGCAGATCCTGACAATCCTGCTTCCGGCCCCAGCACCGATTATACAGCTAATAAGCTGACATTGGATAAGGCGCATACAGGACTTATCGTGTACAATCTGGTAGAAGATGACGACAAGGAACTCTGTCAGGGGCTTAACCAATGGGACGGAGAACAGTGGAACTGCTTCCAGTCCAAGATGGGCAATGCTATCGCAACTCTTGGCAATTGCGATTCCCTGAAATTCTTCGGAATATATAAAAACGACGTATCCTTAAATGCAGGGAATTATATGACAATACCATTGCATGTGACAAAGGCCGGAGCATATACTATAACAGCAATGCCCGATCCGGACAACGGTTATTATTTCACGGCTTCGGGCGTTTTCTTAACTCCCGGTTATTACTTCGTTTCCATACCCGGTGCAGGGACACCTCTGGACTATACACCGACCGGAGGAAACGGCGATCAGATAAAAGTGACATTCAACAACAAGGCGATGGACGCCTGCGACCCGTTATACATAAAGGTGGAAGACTCCTCGGTGAAGCCTGTTTACTATATGTCTTGTAGCGCAACCAAAGTGAGAGGTGTGTATCAGTTAAACAAGGAACTGGACCCGGATGAAAATTATATAGAAGTGACATTGAATGTAACAGCGCCATATGGGGCTACTTATGTGATAGAGACAAACACCGTGGACGGTATTTATTTCAAAGGGTCAGGAATGCTGAACACTGCCAGCCAGACTGTGAAATTGCAGGGCTACGGCACACCCACCAGCGTGGAGAATAAGGTGATGACGATCACATCCAACAGTTCATCGGATGTTTCTACCTGTAAAGCTACTGTGGTAGTCAGCTACCCTACAAAATCGGTGTTTGCGTTCGGATACTATGAGAATACAGCGGGATATCTGGGCCAGTCGGGGTCGGGGCTGAGAAAGATGATGGACGCTTCTGTTAATTTTGGAAATACGGAAAGCAGTACTGTTAAAATAGTACCTTATTCATCTTCCCAAACATTTTATCCTTACAACGTTGTGAGCGGATCTTCCGCCTATAATACTGCTACAGTTAAGAGTTATCTGGATACTAAACCTGATATCGTCATTACAGGGTTTGACCTTGATGTTACCGATAAATCAGCAATGGCCACCAATCTGGTCGACTATTTGAAAAAAGGCGGGGTACTTATCTTTGTATGTGAGCGTCAGGCAATGGTGAAAGCCTTTTTTGAAGCTCTGTATCCGGGCTATACAATTACGGCAGACTGGACAACAACGAATGTGATGACGCTGAATTTTGTAAATGACGAGATTGTTAATGGCCCGTTTGGCGATATACGCGGTCTCTTATGGGGTAATGACAGTTATGGTGCATCCGGCGCGCAAGGTTTGCCCGACGATGATGAGATCGTTGTCTTATCCAGAAATAGCAGTGGCACACCAATGATACTGAGACACAAAAGGTATAATCTCCTTTTCATCAGTGAGGGTGGATTTGCAGCTAACCATAATGGAGCTACAGGCGCAGGCGCAGGAGGATCAGCTTCTACATATCCCCTTGCTATCGATACCAGTTTCAAACCTATGACACGCACCGGATGGACAGGAGGAAACGTGGAAAATGCCCGTCTTATGGCAAATGCTTTGGCATGGGCTATCAAACAGGCTCAATATAATGGTATAAATACACGGTAAAATGACATAGGCATATCCGGTTATATTATAAGCAGGGGCGAATGAGTGTGTTCGCCCCTGCTATTTTATATTAGGGCAAACGCATCAAATTGTTCAACTTCTATCGAAGGCCTGTAGGGGCGTATTGCATACGCCTAATTGTGATATTTTGTTATGCGGGCGTATGCAATACGCCCCTACAGGAGACTGAAAACAACTTTAGGTATTTTGATGCGTTTGCCCTAATTTTATATATCATCTTTTTCGTCATATACAAATTTCACCTTGCTTTTATTCACTTTATAGGTACGGGCGCATTCGTTGCGGATATTTTCGATATCGCCTGTCTCTATATTTACTTTCAGGCGGGTGATGCCTGTTATTCTGATTTCACGGATTATAAACATTCTTCTTTTAATTAGTATATTAGCAAATTCGCAGATTAGCAAATTACCGGATAGATATATTCATTTAATTTTTGCTAATCTGCTAATTAAAAATAAATTACCTTACCTCCCTGTACCTGCCCACCAATACTTTATTGCTGCGTATATCGGTCAGAATCCTGGATACGATGCGTTGTATCTTATGCGCCTGCACATGCGTGATAGCGGCCAGCGTATGGTAATTGACCGCCGGCTTGAGGGTTATGTACATTTTGAAAAGTTCAAACTCACGCAAGTCATAGCGGCGATATACATAATCGAATATATCATCCTCCAGTTTCGTCTGCATATGCTCATGCTCGTGAGGATTGGAATGGTGCGCTTCGAGGTGATGGTGCACAGGTATTGCTACATAGCGGCTTTCCTTTTCGCTGTCCTGTATATAGTTGGTAAAATAAGACCGGTGGAAATACGCCTTATAGTCTTTTACGATCATGCCCGAATAGAGAATCTTTTCGCTGATACGCATATAAGTGGTATAAAACACATCCTCGTTGTAGGCATATTTGCCTATCAGGAAGTTGGCCAGAGATTGGTGATTCTCGGTGAACCATCCGTTAAACTCGTCGGCTTTCTTACGATGCGCGGGCTGTGGCTCGTCCCGGTCGTCGCGTCCGCGGATAAAGTATTTCTTACCTGTGTTGTTTCCGTTGCTGTTTCCTAGTTTCATGTTTATAGTAGTTATGAGTTATGAATTGTTGACTGCTAACTGTTCACTGCCTAAGGCTTTCCCCTTCAAACAATATCCGCGTTGTGGTCGATTTTATCCTGTCCAGCACACGGTCGCCGTATCGTTTGCGGATGTCGTCTACCGGGAGATTGGTGGATATGATGAGTAGTTTGCCGTGTTTCTCGGCGGCATCCATCACTTCGGCAAAAGCCATACGCCTGTTGCCGAATACATTACTTAATGTTCTATTTTTTCTAACGCGCCATCCGGCTTGTTTTTCATTTTGCCTTGATGCAAAACGAAACAAAAAATCAAGGCTGCATCCCCCGGGTACCCAATCCGTTGCAGGCGGGGTAGAATCAAACGGGGCGATAGCCCGTGTGTTTGATTCAGACGGCAAAACGGTTTTGGGTACCCGAGGAATTGAAAATCGAGGAGCGTAGGCGACTCAACAGGAGCGCTAGCCTTTTGGTTCGTTTTGGGCAATGCCAAAATGAACGTTTCAGCGAAACGTAGTGAAGCAGAAAATAATAGAACAATATTATACTACAATAGTTACTTTAACTACTGATTGGCATTAATAATTAAACCAGTCCATATTAGTCGACGGCTGATAATTCAGTGATGAGATGTCATACATGTTTGCCATATTTTCAATTTGTTAATGTGAATATTAGCATATTAGCAAATGTGTTTTCGCCATTTCCGAATCTGCTAATTTTCGAATTTGTTAATTAATTACTTCTTTCTGTTTATTGTCTGATTCAAAGCTGCTGCCATGCGTTCGGCCGTAGTCATATCCCCAGCATTTTTAGTTGTGTGCGACAGTTGAACGGCAGGATGTGCCGACGGAGTTTTTTTACGCATCTCTTCTACCTGCCCTTTTGTGGATTCGAGCATCGACTGTGCGTCTTCCAATGTTTTAGTCAACTGGTCGATAGTTTGCTGCATTTCGGCAATCTTAGCTTTCAGTGCTTCGGCTGTTTTAGGTTCGAAAGTGGCTAGTTTGTGCCGTGCCTTACTGCGTTTCAATGTTTGCGGAGCTTTCGTCTCTTCGGGTTTGGTTTTGTCTTCCGATGCTTCGCGCGTCTCTGTGAATTGTCCCTGCTCGTCTATTACCAGCAAATTGCCATTTGCAAGCTGATGCTCTCCGGCCGGCATTTGTTCTCCGTCGAGCGTGGCAAATCCGTCTTCGTCCACATAGGCTTCCTTGCCGTCGGCCAGCACAAAGACTACATAAGGCGTACCGCTAGCCGTCACATCCGCCTTTTCTACGGCTTCGATGTCAAGCAACATGCGTGCAATGCGGCCGAGTAATGTTTGTTTCGGTCTCTTTTTGTTCATGTTTACATTCATTTGATTTTTAATTTTGGAAATATCCGGTTGTTGATTGAAGAAACCTTCCAAAGAGAAGCCCTTGACGTGGCCGGTCATCACCTCTGTGTTCCAGTATCTTTCATTCTCGACCTTGTAGCTGCACATCAAGGTCCCTTTGGGAAGGTCTTCAAATCCTAATGCTTTTGATTTGTCTGTCCGCGGGTCTGCCACTATCCACAGTTCGGTGAGATAATTGCCCGAGAGCGGTGTCTGATGCTGGTGTGTGGTATTGTGGAGCGCCACACCGGTACGCATCATTTTCTGTGCTATTTTCTCTATTTGTTCGGCCGAAAACTTGATGTAATAGTCGCCCAGTTCTTCACTGTGGCGATAAATCAGTTGTTCGGGTTTCAGTACTACGCCTGTGAGTATGCGTTTTTTCGTGTCGCGATTGAGAAGAATATGTTCGCTGTTTTTTTGCAATGCCACGAAATCGACCTCATTGGCCGGACAATCGACAAAAGATATGGCACAGATGCCGGTTACATCGTCTTCGTTATCGTCGATAATACAGTTGTAGATAGGTAAGTTCATAGATTATCTGCTTTTTAGGGTATAGATAATCGGATTGGGGAAAAATGCAGGTAAATGAAAAAAATTAACATTTTGATCTAATCACAAAAAATATTTATTCTTATCACGTCAAAACAACAGCCAAAACAAGCTGTATTAACAAAAAACAACCAAAATTGACTGTATTAACAAAAAACAACCTAAAAAGGCTGTAAGTAAAATAAAAAAATAGTATCTTTGTATAAAACAATAAGAGCAATGAGTTGGATAGGAGTAATAACAGGCGACATAGTAGATTCTACCGAAATACTGAGTTCCGGAAACAGGGACAGGCTACTGGATATATTGCATAACACTATTTCTAATGTCAACACTTTAGCAATAGCTAATGCCAGAATAGAGATATACAGGGGCGACAGCTTCCAGATAATTACCGATAATGCCAAAGCTACCGTATGGACAGCCATAGCATTAAGGGCTGCCCTGACAGCGAATTCGGGTGCCAATCTCCGCTGGGATGCGCGTATGGGCTTAGGCATAGGAAAAGGCGAGTTTATAACAGACAGCGTCGTGGAATCGGATGGAGAAGCCTTCCGGTTGTCGGGTCAGGCATTTGATATGCTGGATAAGAACAGTCGTATGTGTATTATTACACCTGACAATGACTTCAATGATGAACTGAATGTCAGCACAACCTTCGCTGATGACATCGTATCCGGCTGGACACAGGCACAGGCTTCGGTTGTATATCCCCTTATGCTGGCGGAACATACATCTCAAAAAGACCTTGCAGAAATAACAGGAAAAACGCAACAGACTGTCAGCAAGTTACTGTTAAATGCAAAAGCAGGTAATATAATCAAATATGCAAGCCGGTTCAGAAGAAAGGTATCGGATTTGGAAAAACTTAAATCTTAAAAAAGATGGAGATCAATATTTTACTCAGGCTTCTTTGCGCACATTTCCTCTGTGACTTCCTGTTTCAGCCCAAATCGCTCGTAGACAGAAAAAAGAGTGATAATATAGAGATAAGTCTGAAAGCAAATATAATACACAGCCTGATACATGCTATTGCGGCGTACATTATTGCAGGAGCATGGTTAAGCTGGTATATTCCCGTAGGGATACTAATCAGTCATTTCGCAATAGATTTCCTATATAAGCGAAAGAAAGAAGGACTGCAACCATTCCTGATAGACCAACTGTTACATATTATTGTTCTGATATTGCTTTGGCTTATCTGTGAAGGCCAGTTCGGGGCATTATGGGAATATATATCCGGCCTTTTTGCGGGCAATAAGATGTGGATTGTCCTGATAGCATATATCCTCATACTGCAACCCTCTTCGATACTTATCGGCATATTCACCGAAAAATGGAGCAGCCAGTTGAACATAACAGGAAATAACGGACTACAGGATGCCGGAAAATGGATTGGCTACATCGAACGCTTTCTTATAATTACATTTATATTTACCGGAAATTTCGAAGCCATCGGATTCCTTCTGGCAGCCAAGTCAATATTCAGATATGGCGATCTGAAAGAACTGCAGGAAATAAAAATGACGGAATATGTAATGATAGGAACGCTTTCGAGTTTTTCTGTGGCTATCATTATCGGGGTGGTTTTTAAATATTACCTACTTTGAAAGCAGTATATTATATAAAATAAACAAGAGGCTGCCCTTCCCGGACAGCCTCTCTCAAATTCTACTGTTTAAAGCCTATACCTAAACAGTAAACGGGCATTTATATACCAAACAATCTGCTCATTGTTAATATCCCGGATTTTGTTCCAGTAAGTTGTTAGCCCCTATCAGGCTGTAATGTATCGGGAAGCGGTTCAGATTTGGATTATTGGTCGCTTTGTGATCCCACCAGTCTTCTGTCACATAAGCATCCCAACGTACCAGATCGGTACGGCGGCGGCCTTCGCCCAAAAATTCGCGTAACCATTCGTCCAGCATACGGTATTTGTCAAGGTTGGAAGCCGTAACAGGATCAGGGTCGTTTCCGTTTGCGAAATAACGCTTGCGCACGGTGTTAATCAATTGAGCCGCTTCGCCTTTTTCTCCTGCGCGCATTTTGCATTCGGCTAATGTGTAGTAAATTTCGGCCAAACGAATGATAGGAATATCGGGATCGAACTTACGGTTCTTTTCACTCTGATTTGGACGCGGGCTGCGCTTGGTTACACGCACGCACGACGACTCCTCGGCCGTAGCGATTGTAGACTTTAGAGATGCTACCGTCGGATATTCGGCCGAACCTACTTTTGCAAAGTAAGCCACCTGATCCACTATCGTGATTATCTGCCCGTTATACTCACGGCTACCTGTACAAACCCAGTCGGGATTAGTAGGGTTGATCAGTTTTCCTACGATAAACATTCCACGATATTTGCCATTGTTTTCATATACGTATGGTTGTTTGCGTATATCGTTATCGTGGAACTTGGAATAAGCACCGCCCAGTTTATAAGGATATTTATTGCCCAGCGGGTCGAGGCTCGGAATCAGCCCGATACCATTGTTGGAACCCGAACCTTCCAATCCTCCCAGATAGTTCCTGTAGTTGTAAGGAACCATACGGTCCCAGTACATACCATCTGTTTCCAGCTTGGCATTCTGGCTAGGTACCGACCATATTATTTCGGTACTTGTTTCATTATCGAAGCCGAAAATATTTGTCCAATCCGCATCCAGTTCATATTTGCCGTATACGCCACTGATAATATCCTGACATATCTGTCCGGCCTCTGCATACATTTCCGTACCGATATACGATTTGGCATTGAAGTAGAGGCGTGCCAGAAGAGCGGCTCCTGCGGCCCTGTTGATACTGCCGTTTTCCAGCCCACCCAGTTCTTCTTTTAATGGAAGGTTAGGGATGGCTTCTTTGAGCAGATTTTCGATAAAGTCGAACGTTTCCTTATCGGTCGAACGGCCCTTCACCTCACTCTGGGTTGTAGTATATAGAGCTACCCCTCCGAAAAAGTCGAGCCCGTCAAGGTACAAAGATGCTACCAGTGCTTTTTGCTGATTCAGCATCGATTCACGTGTTCCCTGTGGAAAACCCAGGGCATCGAAGTCTACTTTTTCGAGGTCTTCGAGTGCATCCCAGGCAAGGGCTACTCCCATCGCAAAGTTTGTCCATCCTGTTTCGACGAAAATCATATCTTCGGTATATTCATGGTGATGGAATTTCTGATAATTGGCGCCGTCGAACCAGTCGCTACCTCTGGTAGGCTGACAAAATTCGTCTGTACCAAGTTCCTGCAACATCCAGCGGGGAGCGTCATTGGCTACATACCAGCGCCAGTGAGTGAAAGGGCGGTTGAAACGTTCCCATACCGCTTCCTGCGAGGTATAGAACGTTTCGGGTACTACTTGTGTATAGAAAGTCGGATCTACATCGCAAGATGTAGCTGTGAGCAGACAAAGGGCTCCCGACAATATAAATTTAGTTATCTTATTTTTTTTCATTCTTGCCTATGTATTTAAGAAGAAAGTTTTTAATGATATATTATTTCAGACTAACTACCTGTTATATTTGATTATAACAGAATAATAAATAGGTCTGCGATCTTAGAAGTTCACTTGAAGACCAAAAGTATATGTGCGGGTCATCGGATAGAAACTACCATCCCAGAATTTCTCCGTACCGCCATCCCAATTGGTGATATTCACTTCGGGATTCATACCGCTGTAGCCTGTGATAGTAGCAACATTACCCACTGTTCCGTAAACACGTATGCGGTCAACGAATTTGGTGTATTTTTTCATCGGCAGAGTATATCCCAATGTAATAGCGTCGATTTTCAGGAATGTACCGTCTTCGAGATAGTAGTCACAAATCTGTTTTTCTCCCTTAATGTGGGCAAACTTTCCGTAAGCATCTTTGAGCACGTTGGTATTTCCTCGTCCCTGAATACCGAAATACATATTTAAGGTGTTATATACATCGAAGTCTATCCAACTGCGCAGGCTGATACCCAGATCCAGATTCTTATATGTAAGCGTATTACGCCAGCCAACGATCAGTGTAGGCAGGTAATTACCCATATACTGTTTATCATTTTCGGTCTTTTGAGCAGCGGGTATCACTTCTCCGTTTTTATTGTAAAGAAGGAAGTTTCCGTCGTCGTCGAACCCTGCAAATTTCCAGATGTAGAATGAACCGATTTTCGAACCTTCTTCTATACGCGCAGCATCGCCGGGTGTGCCCGGAGCAACGAATCCGTTACCGTTGTAATAAGTATTGTTACCCCACAAGCTGAGTATCTTACCCGAGTTGTGGCTGAGATTCATATTGGTAGTCCATGTGAAGTCTTTAGTGCGGATAATATCCCCACCGAATTCGAATTCCCAGCCTTTACTTTCCATACTACCGATGTTTTGCCATTGAGAACCCTGTGTAAAAGGCGGCTGAGGAACTTTCACGTTATAAATCAGATTGTCTATCTTACGGCGATAATAGTCAAATTTTCCATAGAAGCGGTCTCCGAATATCGAATAATCGACACCAATATTCCATTCTTTATTCTCTTCCCATCCCAGTTTGGAATTTACGTTCTGTGACTTACCAAACGAATATGCCCATGTTCCGTCAGGTAGCATCCAGTAAGCATCTGAACTAAGCATATCGGCCATATACGAAGAGCTGAAATCGTTGTTACCCGTTACTCCATAACCGAAACGCACTTTAAGGTCTTTTAGCCATGTAAGGCTTTTCATAAAACTTTCAGCGGAAATACGCCATCCCGCCGATACCGACCAGAAATCTGCCCAGCGATTGTCTGCGGCAAATTTTGAAGAACCTTCGTGACGGAGAGATGCCTGCAACAAGTATTTGTCCTGAAAAGAATAATTGGCACGTCCGAACACCGAAAACAAGCGTTCTGTGATATTTTTACTTGAGGCCAGATTCGCTTTCCCGTCACTGCGGTACGAACCAACTCCGATATTCCAGAACTTGAGACCGTCCACATCGAAGTCGAAGTTTTCCATACTGAAACCTTCACCATTGTTTTCGAAGTACGAATAACCGGCAGTAGCATTTAGCACATGCCCTCCGTTAAATTCTTTGATATAATTTGCATATCCTTCGGATGTAATATTTTCTGTCTTGCTGAAATTGAGATATGCAGCACCCCTGCGCGATTCTTCCAGTTCGGAGCGATGATAGCGCGACCTGTAGAAGTGATATTCCCACTGACGGTTTTCGTAACCTATTGTCTGCGAATAAGACAAGCCCGGAACAGGCTTTATATTCAGTTTGAAGGTGACTTCCGGTTTGAACCATTTGTCCAGCCCTTCGTAAGTGCTCAGTCTGGCATCGGCTACCACATTATAGTCCAGCGACTCGTTGAGCCATACGTTGTACCCGGTTTCACTTTCGGGGTCGTAAGGCGAACGTGTAGGGTTGTTTCGCATAGCTTGTTGGAAAGCCGGAATATTGTTGTTTCTCCATGCCTGACGGTAATCTACATTCGGGCGTACTTCGAGCCAGTCGTCAAACAGTTTGAAATTGGCATTGAAACGTCCTCCATAATCTTCGCGCTCGTCGCTCAAAGATATCCCCTGATTTTTTTCATAGAAGAACGATGTATATACCTGAGCCTTTTCTGTTCCCATATCTATAGCCACATGGTGCTTGTGAGAGAAGTTATCATCATTTATCATTTCATTCCACCAGTTTGTATCCGAACCGTGATCCGTGCCTATACCATGTTCGGCATATTCTCGTCCGGTAAGCATCTGAGGAGCCCCGTAAGCCTGTTTCTTAGTAAGTTCGTTGCTATAGGTCAGTTTTACCTTGCCGTTGGTATTCGAACCGCTCTTGGTTGTAATCAATATTACTCCCGAAGTGGCGCGTGTACCATAGATAGCTCCGGCAGAGGCATCTTTAAGTACGTCTATCGACTTAATGTCGTCTTGTGTAAGTGAACGTATATCCCCGCCCGGGAATCCGTCAATTACGATCAGTGGCGATTTACCTGCATTGATAGAAGTAAGCCCTCGCAGCTGGAATGTTGTACCGGCATTGGCGCTCCCTATATTATTCATGATCAACCCGCTGATTCTACCTTGTAAGGATGCGGATATATCGGAACCGCCTACTCCTACCATCAGGTCTTTTCCCGAAATGGAGGTAACGGCACTGGTTACTTGCTTTTTATCCAGTGTACCGTATCCAATCACCACAACTTCTTCGAGTGTCTTCGCATCTTCCTGTAAATTTACAGTTATAGCATTCTGATTGCCTACCGGAACTTCTTTCGGTATAAAACCAACGAAAGAGATTACCAATACGGCATTTTCGGGAACATTGTGCAGTATAACTTTTCCGTCTGCATCCGCGATATTTCCGTTAGTGGTACCTTTTACCACTACATTGGCTCCGATGAGAGGCCCATCTGCGTCTGTTACAGTTATAGTGATAGTTTGTCCCTTTTGCAAAGGGGCGATTTCATGAGAGACAGTCTTTTTCTCAGTATTTTCATCAATAGCCTGCACATCGGGTGCATAAAACAGGAATAATCCTATAGTGGCAACTGCTAAAGAAGAAAACGACCTACATAATAATCCTGAATTCGGGGCATTAATTTGTCGATGTGTTTTCATTAATTTCTAATAAGATTTGTTAATAATAAAGCGTTAAATCGTTAAAAATTGGTTATGCATGCACTGTGGATCCGGGCATTATCCTTGCATACGTAGGGTGTAATCCATGGTTTCATGTTTTCATACTTTCCTCCTTTTTATAAATCTGTTAAACATTAAGGTATAATGTGTTAAATCTGATTTTCAACAAAATAAGGTTTAACATAAACTATCATATATGATTGTTGTGATACAAACATAATCAATTTTCTTTAATGAACAATCATTAATGATAGAAATTCATGGATAAAGAAACTTTAGTTAAAAAAGTAGGTCTGAAGATTAGAGAAATAAGAGAAAGTAGAGATTTGAGCATGATGGATTTGGCTGATAAACTTGATATAGAATATAATAACCTCATAAGGATAGAGAAAGGACGCACTAATCCAACCCTTGGGACACTATACAAAATTTGTCAGGCACTCGATGTAAAGCTAGTCGATATTGTAGATATCGAATGACTCACAAACTCAACAAAACCGGCATAAAAAGCTGAAATGATAAATAAAAATCATTAATTTTTTCATAGTCGTTATTAATACTTATTGACATTTTTATTTTTGCCCCTATTTTCCCGGACAGAGAAGCTCATATTTAATAGTACCGGAAAGGATTGCAAAAGATAAAAATGACAAAGTATGAGATTATAACCCGCTCAGTTCTTTGCTGCAGTGACAGTTATTCATGTTTTGATACATTTCACCTACTCATTCATGTAAGATCTAATCCGTCCTTATACACTTCGTATTTTATACCACCATATCACACTCATTTTCTTCCCATTAATAAAAATGTGATTCTTTTTCTTCTTTTTTTATTACTTATTTATGGAATTCCCTCAAAAAAACACTCTATATAATATCAAACAAATATAAATTAATATATTTGTAGTAAAGGGGGATGTGCGTCGGACGTTTTTGACAGCGCATTTATATGAATCTACATAATACCGAAAAACATGGTGAAGTATGCTAAATATACCATATTCTCCTTGATTATCCTATCCACAACGACAGGATTGGTATCGTTCGTATACGAAAATGCCGCAGTAAAGGAAACCCGTCGGTTCAATGCAGACAAATTCAGAGAAACCGGATATAATGAAGACGAACTCAGTCTGTTCTGCGATGTGGCATTCATGTTCGAAAACTCCCGGATACGCAAATGGGACAGAGATATAAAAGTGGAAATAAAGAATATCGGCGAACTTAGCCAACAATCGATAGACGAGGTGGATTCTGTCATTGCCATCCTTGCTCCACTGATTGCCCCGGTAAAGATGGAACGTGTAACCAATGGTGGTAACCTGCACGTATACAGGCGTGTGCCGGAAGTGGTATCAAATAAGTTGCCACAATCTATCTGCCTGAACGGTATGTCGAAGGTAAACCGCAGATCTTCCTACTCGTGGAGTATCAATTTTGCTATGATCTATGATGGTTGCCATGCTAGTTCACAAACACTTATGCATGAATTTCAGCATGCGTTGGGGCTGGATCATCCTATCAAGTTATATCCCTATTATGTAACCATAGGCAGGTCGGTAATACCGCAGTTTTTCCGTTCGCAGGACGAAATACGAAATATGATGAAGGAACCTTTCTATATATCGAAGGAAGAAAAGATGGTGATAAAAATGCTGTATTCGTCCGAAATAAGATCGGGACTTCATGTGGAAACTTTCGCACAAAAGATGGGATTTACAGATGCAGAGCGTAAACTGATGATTCCGGATGTAAACAAGCGCCCTCGCATTATCATCTATCCTGAAGAGGAAAGGAAACAAATTGGATTTAAGAATTAAAAATTCAGTAAATTACGCTCACACTAAATGCGCTCGAAGATTGTCAGATACATCATTCTTATCTCGCTTCTTTTGCTTACGGCATGGGGCACGGCAGCGCATTTCTACAGAAAGTCGGAAGACGAAAAGATACAGGATTTTGATGCGGACAAATTCTGTAAAATTGGTTTTACGGACGAAGAATTCGATTTGTTCTGCGACATTGCCTTCAACCGGGCCGGGGAGCGTATCCGCAAATGGAATACAGATATACGGGTGGAAATAGAAGACACCGGAAAACTGGATAAAAACGTTATAGCCGAAGTAGATTCCGTTATAACCCTACTCCGCCCGCTGATAGTTCCATTAAGGATAGAACGTGTACCGGATAACGGAAATGTTATCGTATACAAGAATGTGAAGTCGGCTCCGGCAAACAAGCCGAGGCAGAAACCGATATTTGTCAACGGCATAGCCCGCATAAACGAGGCTACAGACCATGCATGGAAAATAAACTTTGCCCATATATACGACGGGCGTGAATCGGGCACGCAAACCCTGATGCATGAATTTGAGCATATGCTGGGACTTGAACACCCGATGATGCTTTATGAATACTACCTCACTATAGGCCGTTCGGCCATCCCGCAGCATTACAGCGCATACGGCGGCTGGCTGCGTTTTCAGGGAGTGCCTTATTATATTTCGGAACAGGAAAAGACAGTGATAAGGATGCTGTATTCGCCGGAAATAAAAGCGGAATTAAAAAAGGATGATTTTTTGAAGAGGATGGAGAGGAGATAAAATCTATTGTAATATTCATATTATCTCAATATTTATATCAAAAAAATGAAAATTACAAATCAAATCATTAGTTTTGTGATTATTATGGCACAAAATATATGGCAGATATAAAAGAACAATTTTATCCCACTTATAAAGCAAATGAAAAAGAAGTTTTACTCATTGAGTTTGAGGAAGCACAAAGAATCGCAAATGGACAATCTAATATTTACAGACAACTAACAAGTATTTTACTTGGAGCTACTACTATTTTGATTCCTTTATTCTTTAGTAATAAAGAAGATACATCTTTCTTCATTACTATTAATCAGTATTCAATACAATTAGCAATACTAATATCAATTGTAGGATATCTTCTATTAAGATATTTTGTTGAATTACAGAAAACGATAACAATTAATGCCCGAAAAGTTGTTACATTAAGAACATTATTAGGGCTTGATTACGGGTCTATCCAGCTAACTTTACCAAATAATAGGGTGGAAGGAGCAAATAATCCTTTCGTTATTAAATATTTCAAAGGATGGCTAAAGTTCGAAACTACCCCTTTTTGGATTTTATTTATAGGTGTTAATTTAATATGGTATCTCGCTACAAAGAATAAAGGTGATGATATTATATTGAATATAAAAAATATATCTATACCTTGGTTGATTGGAAATATCCTTATATCATTCTCTTATCTACACATCTTTAGGACAAATCTACATGATAGACATGAAACTACTTTTTTGAATTTTATAAAAATTTTGGCTACAATATTTCAGTTAAAGCTAGTAAATGATTTTGAATATATCCTATATCGAGCTAAATTAGCTTATATTGAATTGAATCGATTGGAGGTAGATTATTCTATATTGAAAAATATTTTAGTAGACATAGAAGATTCTGATTTTTATAAAAACAATAAAGGATTTTCAATTAAATCATTAATAAGGGGGGCAATAAGTCAAATTTCATTTTTTAGAGATAAAAATAATTATATAAAAAGTGGAGGGTCAACAATCACGATGCAATTGGTCAGGACCTTATTCATTTCATTCGGACAAAATAAATTTAAAAGGAAATGTTTTGAAATCTTATTGTCATATTGGATAAGTCAGCAGTTTACCAAAGAAGAGATTCTGAACATTTATATTGCATCTGTACAATATGAGAGAAATGTTATTGGATTAGCAAAGGCAATAAAATATTTTTTCGCTTATGATTTAAAGAATTTAAAACTATCAAACGAAGAAAGTTTTTTTCTTATTGAAAGATTATCCAATATAACTTCATCTGTAAATTTTGACCGAATAAAATATCTCAATACAAAAACATCTACCAATATAAATTACAAAAAATTGATAACCTTATATGAGAGCCGAATAAATATTGGCCTTTTGAAAAATATTAAATAAAAACTGACACAATATAAAATAAGAATGTTTTGAGTTAACTGTCTCAAAAGCATTCTTCCTTACCTAAATTTTCAACCAGACACAATTACACTGATATATTCCCACAAAAAATAGTGCCGGCATGGAAATCCTACACCGACACTACACACTTAACAAATAATAAATTAATGATTTGTTCCTTCAAATAAGTCGTGATTTTCCTTGTTTTGGGAACCCTTCGCCTTGAAGTTATTGAATGTATAACTCAGGCTTAACGTAATTAACGGATAATTGGGTCTTATATGCGTCACCGATTTCAGGTTTGCTGTATTTATATTACTAACATAGCGTGCCGAGTTGAACACATCGCGGAAAGACAGGGTGGCATTCAGCTTCCTGCTGAGCAACTGCTGGCGCACCGCCAGATTCACATACCAGAAAGCATCAGTCTTCCCCTGTGTAGTTACAGACGGGCCTACAAAATTGCCATCGAGTTGCACACGGGTGGTTTTTCCGGCATCGTATGAGTTATTGAGTGTTATCTCGTAATTATTACTGGTTTCGTCACCACTTTCGGTCTTATATTCATTCTCTATCTTGTAATGATAGTAGCTGCCGTTCAGGTTGATATTCCACTTGCGTGTAGCCTGTATCTGCGCGCTGATCTCAAGGCCTGTCGAATAATCGTGCCCTACGTTTGCCATCGAATCCAGTGTCACACCGGCTTCATACGGTACACGCAAGCGTTCTATCTTATCCTTGCGGCTACGATGAAATACTGATGCCGAAAGCGCGTGTTCACCAATATTCTTCTTATAGTTCAGTTCGTATGAGTTGATGTATTCGTTACGGATATCGGGATTGCCTATTTCGGCAGAATAATAGTCGCGGTATGTAATGTACGGCTCCATGAAAAACAATTCGGGGCGGGTGATGCGCCGCGAATAAGAAGCCAGTATCTTATCGCCTCCCGGCAGGTTGTAGCCGAGGTGTGCCGACGGGAAAAATTCGAATTTGTCATATGTACGGTTAGCCCATTCCTTCGAACTGCGAAGCACACGGTGGGTATGCTCGCCGCGAAGCCCCAGCTGGAAATCGAAATTGCGGTAACTGTCGGCCACTATGGCATAGATGGAATGTATACCGTATTTGAAATAGAATGTATTGTAAATATCATCGCGCCAGTAAAATTCTTTTTTTTCGGGATTCCAGAACTGCATGCTGTAATCACCGTCTTCGAGATAGGAGAAATACTGGTAGCCGCCTTCGATACGCCCCGTTTCGCGATATGGAAATATGTAATCGAGGTTTCCGCGCATTGTCCAGCGATGTTCGTCTTCCCATGCTCTGTGTCCCTGCTGACGTTCGCCCTGGTAGTTGAACAGGTCGCTCTGAAAATATTCCATGGCATCGCCACCATATTTAAGGTAGTAACTCCCCGTGAGGTCGTGCCCCTTATCATTAAACTTGTGCGCAAAACCGACGGTTCCCTGATAATAAGTCTCGTGCAGATCGTAGTCGTCATGGCTTATATAGTCACCGCTACTTACAGGCACACCGGCTTTAGACTGCTCTTCTTTATAATCGAGGTCACCCTTACGTGTACGTCCGCCATAACCGCCCTGCACATCCACATTGAATGTGGTTTTCGGCAATGTGTACATCCATCCGGCCTTCAGCGAATAGTCGAAATTATTGCTTTCGCGTGGCCCGTCCGAATCGGATATGGTGGTCACATCGGATACGATGGTGGTTTTCTCCTGCCGGAACTTACTTTTACGCAATCTGTCATTCCATCCGCCGCCCACATACCAGCGTGAAGCCTTTTCCTGCTGTGTGAGAAGAAAATCCACCCCACGTGAAAGCATGGTGCTTCCCGTGAGATTGACCATACCGTTCAAACCTTGCAGCGAATGTTTTTTGGTGATGATATTGATAATGCCTACATCGCCACCTGTATCGTGGCGGGCCGACGGAGTGGTGATTATCTCTATATTCTCTATATGTCCCGATGGTATTTGTTCCAGTGCCTGCGAACCGCTAAAGACACTCGGTTTGCCATCTACATAAACGGCAAATCCACTGCTGCCCCTGAATGTTACTTCCCCTTCGGCATCGACACGTATCGAAGGTGTGTTCTCCAGTATATCGACTGCCGATCCGCCGCTTGCCAGCAGATTGTTGGATGCATCTATAACCTTTTTGTCCAGTTTATAGATAACCTGTCTTTTCTGTGCTACGATTTCTACTTCGGCCAAGCCCTGTTCCAGTGGCTTCATCTCTATAATACCCAGATTGAAGACTGAGGCAGATGTATTCAGCACTATACCGGAGCGTGTATATACATCGAACCCCACAGCCCTTACCAATAACGAATATTCTCCGTCCTTGATATCGGAAAGGATGAAGCCTCCGTCTGTTTCCGGAAGAGTATGCAATACGGGATTTGTTTTTCCCTTTTCAATAAGGATTATATCGGCATAATCGATCGGTGTATTTTTCCCGGCTTCTACTACTTTTCCCTTTATACGTGGAATGGAGGCGGATACAGTGAGGGTAAGACACAATAGTGTGTACAGGAAGAACAGACTCTTCATTATCGTTAATCAGGTATTTAGTTAAATTGCATGCAAATATAATATGAATAACAATAGATTAACTATTTTATTTATATACAAATGTTAAAGAACAGAAATATGTCAGAAATGTATAATGATTTGTCTGTAACAGAACATTTCTTTTTTAATCGTAACTCTACAACGGAAGAGGGTAATTACCTCTTGCATGCATCCATATACAAATTAACAAATACGTCCGAAAGTATAACAATCTTCCGGGCGTATTCTTTTTTGAGTCAGATATTTAAGATTTAGATACCCGAACAGTTGCCTGTCATTCTTAATTATTTTTCACTGTATAGATAATTTACTTTTATTTTGATAAATGTTTAATCAATTTCCCGACCATTTATCTACCTGTACGGCATCTTCCTGTGCACGGATTATATCCGTTACAGCTACTTTAGGCTCTATACGGATATCTTTGATAGCATTTATCAGGGCTTCGTTGTCACCCGAAGAACCCGACTCTATGCGGATGTTCTTAATGGCATGTACTAACGCATCGTTGTCGGAAGAAAAATTAGGGGCTAAAAACGGCGCAGGCATCATCCCTCCCGCTGCAAATTCCCGTTGAAATGGCAGATCGAAACCCTGTGATGCTCTGGCGAAAAATCCGGTTACATCGGAGGGTGTCAATTCTTTGCGTTGGGAATTTATATAGCGTACTAAACCGAGATTTTTAGACGTAGATTCACGATTGATTACATATTCGCCGCCCTCTACTTCTATATTTGTACCCTCAATTCGCATGCCGCCTTGTGCATGCCGCTTGCCGTTTAGTAGTCCACCGTCTGCGAATTTGGCAAGCTGCTTTGTCATTATACCCACCTGAATCGCTCCTGCTGCGGTAACAACCGCCGCCAGTATAGGGCCGAGAATAGGGCCATAAGATAAGGCCTTGGTTGCACCCTGTGCTACATTGGCTATGGCTTCTCCTATATTTTTTATTAATGTGGCTTTACGGTTTAGTTTTTCTATTTTTTCCTGTTCAGCTTGTTTTTTTGCTTTTTTATTATCTAATTCTTTAACCTTTTCATTATATTTACTTTGTGTATTTACTAAATCATTATGTGCTTTAGAATGCGCCTGAACTTCTTTTTCCAGTTCTTGAACTCTGGCATTATTTCCCTCTTTTGCCGCTTGTGTCTTCTCATTCTCAAGTTCAGTCGCTTTTCTGGTACTTTCTTCTACTTCAGCGTCCATCCCCTTCTTCTTTTCTGTATAGTGTGTATGTTCTTCCGAAATCGCATCTATTTCCGCTTTATACACACTACTGATAGCTCCAAAAGCCGTACCGAAATAGTCGGCGGTCTGTGTCAAAGCCCCTTTCACACTATTTGCCACCGTACTTAGCTGTTCTGCATACTGCCTCCACTGTACCATGCCGAGGTCTTGTTCTTTCTTTTCGGCGGCGATGATGCCTTGCTGTACAATTATAAGTTCGGCACCTGCCTGTTTTATATATTCCAGTTTTTTGGCTTCTATCTCCTTGCGTTTCTCGGCATTGTCGCCGGCAGCATCTAATTCAAGCTCGAATACCCAAACTTGATCCATCATTTTTTGCATCATAGATGCCCGTAACGCCTTATCTTCATTTATCTGGTTGGCATAGTTGGTTCGGGTAGCCTGTATGTCGAGGTACTTCTTTGTGGCATCGGCAGCCTTGTCGGTAGCTTCAGCACTCTTCTTTGTAGCATCGGCAGATTGATTGTTGGCTTCTGCTGCTTTTTCTGCTGCATCGGTAATTGCTTTTTGTGATTTTACAGAATGGTCTACAATCTGGCTGACAGTCTTGTCCGAAAAGGTCTTATCTTTCAACATCATATCCTGAAAGAAAAAATCGAGTTCATCAGCCACTTTCTCCGTGCTTTTCTTTATTTTCTTCGAAGCTGTATCTACATGCACTTCCATCTTTTCGCCACGCTGTTTCAGGAAATTCTCAAACGTGCCGGCTTTGTCTTTCTGGTATTGTTGTTCCAGCTTGGCCGATTCCTCGTTATATTGGGCGTCAAGGTCTTTTAGTTTCTGAAACCGGGCTATTTCCATCGCCTGCCTGTCGGCATCGGAATATTGTATATAGGCTGTTTTTTCGTCTTCGGAGGCAATGGTGAGGTCGGTTGCATTTTTTATTGCCTGCGTTTCCAGTTTGTACTTGGCTTCGAGCGAGGCTTTCTGCTTCGCGTAGCTGTCGTCTATGGCAGTAGCCATATTATTCATTGACTCCTGTATTATCAGGGCGCGCTTGTCGTTGTTGTCCTGTATGTGCCTTGTTATTCCGGCTTCTGTTTGTTCATATAGTTTCCTTATCAGGGCTTCCTGCACGGTGGTGTCTTCCCCCCTTTTCTTTGCATCAGCGAGCGCACGGTTCAAAACGGAGAGGTCTTCTTTTTCCTTTTCTTTTGCCGATTTTATAAAAGCGGCTTCTTCTTTCTTTATTTCATCCAGCTTTTTTTTATGTGCATCGCTTATCTTCTTAGCGCCTTCCAGTTCTTTATTTATGCCCGTTTGTATCGACACCTGTGCTTCCTGCAATCCTTTTACGCTGCGGGGCAATAGCTTCGACATGCCATCTACAATCGTACCTATCTTTTGGTAAGCGGGTATAATCTTATCCATGTTCTTTACAGGCTCGGGCGAAGTGAGTATGCCTTGTAATACTTCCTGAGCCGAAATTACGTTTATGGTTTTTATTTCCACATTTTCCAGCTTGTCCTTCAATGTTACAACATCGCTACTGTCGATTTTTAATTTAAGTGTTTTGTCTGCCATAAGTGTTTTTAAGGTATAGATAAAGTTTTTTATTTTTGATTACAGATTAAACCAATTGTTAATTTAAAAGTCTATATTTATAAATGGAAATACTATAAAACAATGAAAAATATCTTATATCTTATCATAACATTATTTATCTCCTTTAATCTTGTATCTTGTGAAAAAGAGAACGATATAGGAGGGGGGAGCACAAGTACAGATAATAATTACATTAAAGTCTACGAAAAAGATTTAATATATGCTATCCGTTTAGCCTACACAATAGTACCCGATGGCAATAACTATAAAGTCTATGAAAAAGATTTAATATACGCTATTCGTTTGGTCTATACAATAATACCAGATGGGCAGAACTATAAAGCATACAATAAAGATTTAATAAATTCTACCAACTTGGCATATACAATAGTACCCGATGGACAGAACTATAAAGTATACAATAATAATTTGATAAATTCTACCAACTTGGTATATACAATAATACCTGATGGACAGAACTATAAAGTATACAATAAAAATATGATAAGTTCTTCCGAACTGGCATATACAATAGTTTTTCCCCAATAATTACCTCCTTATCTGCTTCTCAAACTTATACTGTTCATCCTCAGCCCGCGCCTTATCTATCCGGTAAAGGAGGAATCCGAAAACTTCGACAACTGCTTTCTCAGTAATCTGGTCAAATAAGTATATTTTATCCTCCGCCAGATCGGCCCCCGCTACCGCGCGATTGTATCGCGTGGTAATACATCCAACCAATTTACCACAGCAAAACAGATGAAATATATACCCTCCGGATTTTTGAATTTATAATTATGACTCATACTATCTATCATTTTCTTTTTAATTATATATTACCACGCGATACAATCGCGCGGTAGCAGGGGTCTATCACGTTTCCGGAATGTTTATAAAAGTTTGCAATCAGGGTATCTTCTACTCCCAGAAATTTACCAAACTTGGAAACTGCTTCCTCTGCTTTCTTTGTATTGATCTCAATATCAATGTTTATCGTTTTCTTTGCCATAAGTTTTTATAGTATAGATAAAGTTTATTATTTTTAATAATGGATTAAACCAATTGTTAATTTAAAAGTCTATATTTATAAGTAATAATACCTAAAATCATGAAGAAGTATCTATATGTTTTATTGGCCTCATTACTTAGCTTCAGCTTTAATAGTTGTGAAGAAGATATTTATACTAGTCCTGTATCCGAACCGCCATCTAAATTACATTATAATGCTAAACGTACAAATACAGGCTATGTCATATATTCAGGAGGTTCTTCATCCGCAAGTGATATAGTCTATAATGCTAAACGTACAAATGCTGGCTATGCCATATATTCAGGAGGTTCTTCGTCTGCAAGTGATATAGTCTATAATGCTAAACGTACAGATACTGGCTATGTCATATATTCAGGAGGTTCTTCGTCTGCAAGTGATATTATATATACTATATCTACTTTTACTAATAGTTTTTTGATATATAAAGTTTAATTATCTTCTTACTCAAAATACTTCATCCAATACAAATAATCCTTATAATATCCCCCTGTTACCGTGCGATTACATTGTATGATTATTCTTCATTTTACCACCTTATCTGCCTTTCAAACTTATACTGTTCATCCTCAGCTCGTGCGGCTAATTCTGCCGATGCCGTTGCTATCTGCCCTATATTGTCTATCACGTTTCCGGAATGTTTATAAAAGTTTGCAATCAGGGTATCTTCCACTCCCAGAAATTTGCCAAACTTGGAAACTGCTTCCTCTGCTTTCTTTGTATTGATCTCAATATCAACGTTTATTGTTTTCTTTGCCATAAGTTTTTATAGTATAGATAAAGTAATTGAAATTACAAAAAAGACTTGCAATACATCTATATTATTGCAAGTCTTTCCCGTTTTAAAATTTCGGAATGTGAAGTTTAAAAATTCGGTTAAGGCGATTATATAAGTGTTTAATTAATGAAAAGCACACCGGATAAGGAGTGCATCCATAGAGAAATCAATCGCAAAACGGCTACCGCTGTCAAACAGTATTACCATCAGGTACGTGCAGCCGTTTTTTTAACCAAGTAAGTTTCTTATGTAAAGAACGTTGTATGCATTACAAATATAACCTGATCTATGCTAAAAATGAAACATATTGCGTTAAAATAACTCATTAAAATAGTTAATTAACCAATTGAATATCAGATCATTTACTTTTAATATTTTAAATGAATTTTTGTCTTTAATAACATTGCTATATAAAACAGGACGTCCCGCTTCATCCGGATACGGACAACTTTACTTAAATAATGTTATTATCCATTCATAAATCTACTTCATTCTCGTAATGTTCTTATATTTGGATTATAGTAATTTAACAGGTGCATATGTGTACCAATAAGATAAACCTGACATGTTACACAAAATAGAAGCTACGCAGAGGCCCGGAACCAGAATTTGCGCAGGCATAAGAATAAAAACAACCGAATTATGAGATAATCGTCCGATAAAGATATTTTTTTATTTTAATACTTATGTTTTCCCATAGTATTAGAATAAGGTTAGTTGGGAAAAGGTTGTTGTGAAACAATCTTTTCTTTTTTCATCCATATTTATATATTTTTTGAATCTGGCATTATCAAATTAAAAAAAGTTTATCTATACAGTAAAAAGCTATGAGAGAACTAATACAATTACCCCTGATAAGTGAGAAACTGTTTAAGATGCATTCACCTGTGACATCCAACACCGACATCACCGAGTTTATACCTTATATCTGTATTGCGCAGGAGCTTCATATTGCAGGCATACTGGGCGAGCCGCTAATGGATGAATTATGCGAACAGGTATCGGCCAATACCCTTACACCGGAAAACAGCGATCTGATATTGAAAATCGCCCCTGCCCTCTCCTTCTGTGCCGTTTATCAGGCTTTGCCTTTCCATTGGGCTACTATCGTAAACAAGGGTATAACAATCCGGGAAAGTGAGAACAGTAAAGGTGTGGATATAAAAGATCTTGCTCAATTGCGACAATGGGTAAAGAACGATGCAGATGTGTTAAAACAGCAACTTGTGGATTTCCTGTACAAATACCGGACTAACTATCCTTTGTGGCAACCGGAAGATAAGTGTAAAAAAGAGATGGAATTCAACAGTGGATTTCATTTTCCGAAGCGTTAGCTCAAATTCCTGTTTACAATGCAATCTATTTTAAAAAAGACAGTTTCCAAAACTGTCTTTTTATTGTTTATGCAACTTAAAACAGGCCAAAAAAACTATTATTAACAATAAAAAGTCATTATTTTGACGTTAAAAACGATATTTCCAAAAATCATGTCATATATTTGTGCTCCGAAAAAAGACAATAAAGACAATAACAGAGTAAAGACAAAACTAATTGAACTGATATTTGTTAAAATATAAGACAACACAATAGACGTATTTGTTCAAACTATTAACTTATGAAGCTAATCACAAAGACTTTAATATTACATTTGATTGTAATAATAGCAATGTCGAACTTCTCAATGCTTACAGCGCAAATAACGATCGGTTCCAACCTTTCACCAAGGACAGGAGCCTTACTTGATCTCAAGGAGACAAATACAAGCGGCAGCAATTTAGCAAATTCTACAAAAGGACTCTTACTACCGCGTGTATCCCTGGTCAGCCTTCAAAGCTTGGTTCCTTTGGTTATCTCGGCAACCGAAGAGGAAAAAAAACAATCGACAGGTATGATTGTATATAATATGCAGGAAACACCGGAGCTCTCTATCGGGCTTAATATATGGGACGGAACTCAGTGGGTTCCCGTCTCCGATACCGGTTGCCCTCCAGATGTAGTTGCAGATTTCACCGTAGTTTCCGCTACGGTGAGAGGCACATATATAAAAGGGGTGGAACTTACTCCGCTGAACTATTTAAATATAGTACTGGATATTTCTGTTCCCGGAAAATATATTATCACCGGTACCACCACCAATGGTTATGACTATATTCTAACAGGCGAATTCCTGACAACGGGAGTACAAACGATTATGGCGCCGGGAAGTGGTACACCCGTTTTATCCACCAGCGATCTTACCGATGTGCCGGATGTGATAAAGGTGAAGATCAATACTCTTGAAACATCCTTGTCTAATCAGGTTCTCAGCAAACCATTAGATTATCTTATCGACTGTAACACTTTGGCTGTAAACGGAACATATCTGGTAGGAACGGAGTTGAATCCGTCAACTAATTACCTTACAATACAGGGTATGGCCACAGCACCTTCGACGGGAGGAATGTATGAGATAAAAACAGATGAAGTCAATGGATATTCTTTTGCAAAAACAGGTCTAATTTCAACTGGAAACCAGACATTTACAATACCAACGACAAATTTGACTGATAAACCGTTGACACAGGGTTTGAATAATTTTACCCTGACCACAAACAGTGCATTGTCTGCTACTACATGCCCTTTTACCATAAAGGCAGTATATCCTGCTTTATCGGTGTACATAAACAACATTTCATACGCAGGCTATCCTGCTTCTATGACTAATATAGCCGGGAATATAGACAACTACGGACCAAACGGAATATATGATAAAGTGGAGAAGATAACTTCTGCCACCGGTTCCACGGCTAATACAGTAGCCAATATGACAAATAAGGCTACCGATGTGACCATCATCAATTACAGTATGACTCTGAGTGCGACAGAGGCTGCGACAGCACTGGCTTATATCAAAAGCGGAAAGATACTTATCTACGCTGTAGATAACACCACCACCCCGGTGGCGGGTGCAGTATCGATAGTCGCAGGCCTGTTAGGAGTAAGCACATCATCCGTATTGGCTACCTATTCTGCCGCAACCAATGCCGAAGCCGGAATAATAGTAAATTCAACTACACTCACATCGCCGAACGACAAGCTTGTCAACGGACCTTTTGGTAATGCATCCGGATTATCTTTTGCCAGGGACGGCGATTACAACTGGAAGATAGATATGGCAGCGTCAGTTACGGATACTTCTGTTCGAAGCCGGTTTATCCCTATAGCCAAAGTTTCGGACGGAACTGCGCGTATTCTGCTGGTGGAGGACAGTGACAGCAAGGGCGCGCTCATTCTGCTGGCAGACGGGGGTGCATGGGCTAATCTGGCTAATAGTGGTTATGAACCGAAAAAGATACTGTTCAGCAACATTCTGGCATGGGCAGTGGACAGGCTCAATGAGTAACTTAACTCGAAGATAATATAGAGGGCAGCCGATGAGCTGCTCTCTCTGTTTCCGTACGCTGAAGAATATTGCTTAAAAAGAAAAAGTCCCCGATATCGCATCGCTGACTTCTTCAACCTTAACACAAACTTTACAAAACTACATAATGATAACGCAGGATTACATAATAATGTTCTATTATAGCCGTTAAACTTGGTTAAGAACATGCTACGGAAACAGGTAAACATATAAGACAACATCTCAATGATAATAAGAAAATCCCCTGTATACACTATAATACAGGGGATTTCTATTCATAAATATTTTATCAATTGCCAAGCCGTTCTTTCAGCAGGCCTGGTATCTCCGACGGCTCTTTCGCCACCCGCACACCCGCAGCTTCCAGTGCAGCAATCTTATCGGCGGCAGTACCCGAACCACCAGCTATAATAGCACCGGCATGCCCCATCTGTTTACCCTGAGGTGCCGCCTGACCTGCTATAAAGCCGACAACAGGTTTTGTCACATGCTTACGGATATATTCAGCAGCCTGTTCTTCTGCATTACCACCTATTTCGCCTATCATAACTATGGCATCGGTATCGGGATCATTTTGCAACATTT
Organism: Dysgonomonas gadei ATCC BAA-286; assembly: GCF_000213555.1. GTDB lineage: Bacteria > Bacteroidota > Bacteroidia > Bacteroidales > Dysgonomonadaceae > Dysgonomonas > Dysgonomonas gadei. The sequence goes on along the minus strand of NZ_GL891979.1, from coordinate 673,858 downwards.
CCAGCAATTCACGGTAGTAAAGTCCCACTACAGGGTCTCCGCCCATACCTACGGCAGTGGACTGCCCCATACCGTTTGCCGTAAGATGATACACAACCTCATAAGTTAATGTACCGCTCCGGCTGATAACACCTATATTCCCTTTCTTAAAAATCTGTCCCGGAAGTATTCCTACAAGGCATTTGTCGGGCGACATCAATCCCGGGCAATTAGGTCCTATCAGCATCACCCCTTTCATCTGGGTATAACGGAATGCCTTCACAGCATCCAGCGTAGGGAGCCCCTCGGATATGCAGATAATGAGTCTGACTCCTGCATCGGCTGCTTCCATTATAGCATCTGCCGCAAATTTAGCAGGAACAAATATAATGGATGTATTGGCCTGCGTCTGTTGCACAGCCTCATATACAGTATTGAATACAGGTACGCCGAGTATCTCCGTACCACCTTTTCCGGGCGATGTACCACCTACAATATTTGTACCGTATTCTAGCATCTTCTTTGTATGGAAACTGCCGTCGCGTCCGGTTATTCCCTGTACTATCAGTCGTGTGGATTCGTTTATTAGTATACTCATATTTTTTCAGTTAACAGTTAACAGTCATCAGTTAACAGTGTTAATATTTATTGATTATTAAAAAAACGGTATTTTTTATGATGTTTTGATAACTGTTGACTGATTACTGCCAACTGCTAACTGCACTGCCTCTCCCATAGTTTCCGCCACTTTGAAGCGGGTTCCTGCAAGCATATCGCGTCCCTGCTTTTCGTTAGTGCCTGTAAGGCGGACGATAACGGGAATATCGGTTTTCAATTGTTCGAAGGCGGTAAGCAAACCCGAAGCCACATCGTCGCAACGGGTTATGCCGCCGAATATATTGATCAACACTACTTTCACTTTCGGGTCTTTGAGCAACAAGGTCATGGCATCTATCACTTTATTGGGATTGGAGCTGCCGCCTATGTCGAGAAAATTGGCAGGTGTACCGCCATACAGTTTTATCATGTCCATAGTGGCCATGGCAAGACCTGCTCCATTTACCATACAGCCTATTTCGCCATCGAGATGCACATAGCTGAAACCTTTCTCCTTGGCATAAGCCTCTGTTTTTTCTTCTTCGGTAGGCTCAAAGAGGGCATGTATCTGCGGCTGACGGTAGAGCGCATTGTCGTCGAAGGTCATCTTGGCATCTATTGCTATCAGGTTGCCTTCTTTGGTGAGTACCAGCGGATTGATTTCGGCCAGTGACGCATCTTTATCTACGAACAGTTTATATAGTTTTTGCAATATTACCGCCAATTGATTCACCTGGTTTATTTCTTCGAATATAGTGAATGCAAACCGCCGCGCCAGATAATCAGGAACTCCGATAAAAGGATCAATGGCAAATTTGTGTATCTTTTCCGGTGAATGTTCGGCTACTTCCTCTATATCCATACCACCTTCGGCACTCATCATCAGGATGACGGATTTAGTATTGCGGTCGATAACAAAGCTCACATAGTATTCCGAGCCGATATTAACGGCTTCACTCACAATGATTTTTGTAACGGGGAATTCTTTGATACTCATACCCAGAATATCTGTTGCATATTGTTTTACATCCTCCCTGTTCTTTGCCAGTTTAACTCCTCCTGCTTTACCTCGGCCGCCGGTAAGCACCTGTGCTTTTACTACCACCCGTTCCATATTCAGCCCGTCGTACGCAGTAACAGCCTCATTGGCGACATTACAGAGCACATACTTTTCAACGGGAATGCCATAAGACGAGAATAGATTTTTTGCCTGATATTCGTGTATCTTCATAGGTATAAAAAAATTTAAGTAGTTATTAAATTGATACCTTTTCTTTAACAGCTAAATTTACAGGTAAGTTTTTTAATAAAGTACATTTTATAGATAATTTTAATTTAAGAGGAGATAGATGTTGTTTATATAGCGGATACTAAGTAAAAGGAGTATAACGGAAAAAGTTAAATATTAACCTGTTACCTCAAAATATGCCTGTAAGATACCCCCTAACCCAAACTTTTATTTATCTTTGACACTGTTAATTAAGATATGCCCTAACGAATCTAACGTATGAAAAAACTATTTAAGTACCTATTAATTGCAGGCATACTATGCAGTTATGCATCATGCAATACAAAGAACAAGCAACAACCGGAAGCTGGTAATCAACCAAAAACCGTGACAGTAACCAAAGCCGAACAAAACGGATGGTATTTGTCTATGCAATCCTATACCTTCCACAAGTTCACCTTTGCCGAAGCTATCGACAAAACCCACGAACTGGGAGTGAAATACATCGAGGTATTTCCCGGACACAAACTGGGCGACAAATGGGGTGACAAAGTATTCGGCATAGGACTCACCACCGAAGAACGCAAGGAAATAAAGGAATTTGCCGAAAGCAAAGGTGTAAAAATAATCTCCACCGGCGTATATACCACAGATAACCCGGACGACTGGGAAAAAGAATTTATCCTGGCTAAAGAGATGGGCATGGAGTTCATCTCCTGCGAACCGGCCATAAAAGACTGGGACCTTATAGAAAGCCTCGTTAACAAATATGGCATAAAGATAGCCGTGCACAACCATCCGCAGCCGTCAACCTACTGGAATCCAGACCTGCTGCTGGCACAGATAGCCAACCGAAACCCGATGATAGGAGCATGTTGCGACGTGGGTCACTGGCGCCGCGAGGGATTAAATCAGATCGACTGTCTCAAGAAACTGAACGGGCGTATCGTATCGCTGCACTTCAAGGATATAGCCGAAAAGAAAGAGGGAGAAACCGAACAGCACGATGTGATCTGGGGAAAAGGTATACTCGATGTGGAAGGAATGCTAAAAACACTTAAAGCACAAAACTTTAAAGGATACATATCTATAGAATATGAAAACAACTGGGACAATTCCGTTCCGGACATAAGGCAATGTATCGACTACTACACAACAATAACTGAGGGAATCTTTTGAAAGGCTTCATACTTCATCGCCTAAGGCCGGAAATTTTCCGGCCTTTTCTGTTTATATTAAGAAACTGTTTTTTACAACATTTAAAATATTGGAAAGAACTATTGTCCTGTATATTTGTTTAAAATACAATCGTATAGTCATTTACAGATTAAAAATTCACAGATTATGAGCACAGATAATAGTAAAGGGAAACATCTCACCGATGAAGAAATAGAGCAAATCAAGCATCTGGATGCAGATCAGGTATTTGGCAACAACGATCAGGCTCTCGATATAAACATGGAAGAGAGGGAAGAATCGGAAGGAGATGATGATCCGTCCCGCAGACAAAGGGATATAGCAAAAGAAGCCGAAAGAGTAAGGGAAAAACTAGACCGCAAATCGAATGATGTGAGAGATTACAATTCGGATGCAAGAGAGATACCTATGTAATTACCCTTCGTCGGAAGTAATAAATATACCTCTGTCTCATAACTACTTATTAGTAAAAGACAGGGGTTTATCTTTCAAAGAGCCAGCCATACAGCAAACTATTATATACACAGCCTCTTTTGATTTGATAAAAACAATCGCTTTTCGTACATTTACTTCAAATAGCAGATAAATGCAATATATGTCCGGCAGAAATACAATAAAACAACGCAGTTATATAAATATGCTCGCTATCGGTATCCTTATCGGTGGCATTATCATGTACCTCTTTGGCGGCAAAGACAAAGGAGGGGAAAAAGTGGAAGTTTCGCACAATATGATTGTGGAGAAAATAGAAAGTCTCGGCAATCTGGAAGTGTTGAAATACAACATTCAGGATATGGTGGAATATAAGAAGGTGCGCCAGTGGCTGCCAAATGCCAAGACTGCACTCATAGTATCGGGTGAAGTGATCTGCTGCATAGACCTCACCCGCCTCAAACCCGAAGACATATACACCTCCGGCGATTCGATACGCCTGACTCTGCCCGCCCCCGAAATATGCCATGTAGCAATAGACCATTCGGCCTCGCGCATCTACGATATGCAATTCGGGTTGTGGGAGTCGACACAAATAGCCGACGAAGCGTACCGCCAGGCCGAAAAGCAGTTGCGCGAACAAGCTGCAAAACTAGACATGGACAGCAAAAGCCGCGATAGTGCCGTAAACCTGCTACGCCCTATTTTGCAGGCTATGGGCTTCGACCATATATTTATCACCTTCGGGCAAGGAAAAGGATACAAGGAAAAATAAAAACACAAATTCTGCGCTATCCAATATTTATCCGGAAATCTACTATTACCGGCTCAGCGTTCTCTTTAAAGTTTCATATAAATTATGGCACAAATTTTGTTTTTAACATAAAAATTGAAACTTCATGAAACCGAAAACTAAAAAGAGAATCAAGAGAACAATGATTATAATACTTTCAGTAGCAGCACTATTAGCAATCACAATTGCAATATTTGTCAATCAGCCGAGTTTTGGACGTACACCAGGCGGAGAGCGCAAAGAAAGGGTGAAGAACTCACCTAATTACAGGGATGGAAAATTCCAGAATCTGAGCTATACGCCACAACTAACGGGAGACAAAGGATATATAGGTATTATGTATAATTTCCTTTTTGCAAAACATGAGCGCGTCACTCCTACCGATAAAATTCCTTCAGTGAAAACCGATTTACTCCATCTCGACCGCAACGAAGATATACTGGTCTGGTTTGGTCATTCATCCTATTTCATACAGATAGACGGCAAGCGCATACTGGCCGATCCGGTCTTCAGCAAGGCTGCATCGCCTGTTTCGTTTGTCAACAAAGCATTCGACGGTGCTGACGGATACACGGCAGAAGACATGCCTGATATAGACTATCTCTTCATTTCGCACGATCACTGGGATCATCTCGATTATAAAAGTGTAATGGCTCTCAAAGACCGCACGGGTAAAGTAATCTGTGGACTGGGCGTAGCAGAACATTTCGAAAGATGGGGTTTTGATATGGACAAGGTTGTAGAACTGGACTGGAACGAGGACGCCGTTATCGGTGACGGATTTACGACATATTGTCTCCCTGCCCGGCATTTTTCGGGTCGCGGACTTTCGCCGAATCAGTCGCTATGGGCTTCATACCTTTTGCAAACACCTACAATGAAAATATATCTGGGCGGCGACAGCGGATATGACACCCATTTTGCCAAAATAGGCGAGCGCTTTGGTAAGATAGATCTGGCCATACTCGAAAACGGACAATATGGCACAGGATGGAAATATATACATATGATGCCCGAAGAAGTAGTGCAGGCAGCGAAAGACCTGCATACACAGGTACTTTTCCCCGTGCATTCATCTAAATACGCTCTGGCAAACCATTCGTGGGACGCCCCTCTGAAAAGGGTTACGGCTGCAAGCAAGAGAGAAGATATGCGCCTGCTGACACCAATGATAGGCGAAGTGGTGAATCTGAAAGACAGCACACAGACATTTAAAGAATGGTGGGTGGGGATTGAGTAAGAGAAAAGGGTACGAACCTTAAAGTCCGTACCCGCACATGAAATACAAAAAAACTAATTATTGCTATCGGCAGCAAGTTCTTTTACAATATCCAGATCTTCCACCACCAACCGCTTATAACCGTTATTGATGGTAAAAATACTTAGCGTATCCAATATTTTGCGGCGAAGCTGATGAATGACCGTATGGTTGTAGAGCACATACGAGTTGATAATCTCATTGGCATTTCCGCTCAGGTTGCCTGACCCCGACAGGCCTGCCAGTGTAGGCGAAGTAAGGCGGTGAGCGGATATGATTTTCTGGAAAATAATCTCATCCACATTGTTGTACAGATCGGCATTGTTACTCGCTGTATACGATGTTACCACGGGCTTTACTTCCTGACTTTCGCCCCAAAGCACAACAATACTGTTTGCCCCGTTAGTCCCTGCATAGCTGCTCTCGATATCTTTCTGGAATTGTTCTTTCTGATCTTCTGCCGGATTACTCGGCATGGTAATAATGGTTGAGGGTACAAAACCATTGTTGATAGAGTTGCGGTAAAATTTGCCCAGCAAGCCATCCGCTTCTATATAATTCAATGCGGAATAATACTGGGGCACAGGGTAATAATCGAGACTCGGCTCATAATCCTTGTAATAGAAAAGATACGGAACACCTTTCTGCATTTCTTCGGCCCCATATGCCTTTATCTCTACCGGAGCGAATTTTCCGTATGTCTTGCGCCAGTCGTTAGACAGGAAGAAGCTAAGATAAGTTCCAAACTCGTTGATCTCCCCTACTCTCACTTTACTGAAATCGGTATGATAAAGGCTTACAGTCTTGCCGTTTTCGTTCAGTATCACCTGAAAACAATATCCGCCGAAAGTCACATAATCTTTAGCTATTTTTTCTATCAATGCATCCCAGTCGTCGGCAGGGTTAGGTTGACCGTAATACTCCCCGTCCCTCACTCCTGTTCCGCAAATATAAGTCACTTTATTTTCTATCACTGCCTTGTTGATCGCCGATTCATTGTTCAGTTCTATGATTCGTTGCGGCAGCAGATTGTCTCGGTCGTAACTCACCCAGCCTTTTGTGTTGCGGGTGAATGTGGGGTACGATTTTACTGATTGGGATAATTTAATTACTGAATAATTGGCTCCTGTCGAATGTTGTTTCATACTTTCCTTTTTTTTCATTGGTGTTTTTAGAGTATAGATAAATTATTTTTATTTTGATAACAGAATGGAAAGGAATTTATATCTTTAATAAAATAATTACTATGAAATCAATAATCTTTATCATCTCTCTTTTTTTATTTCTATCGTGTGGCAATAAAGGAAATAATATCGGGCATAATATTGAGTTAACCATCACTCCATCTATGCAAAAAAGCATCGTCTACAGTAGCATTTAGTCTTCTTGCACCTTCTGTTATGATTGATTGGGGCGATGGGACAGAGATCGAATATACATTGCCTATGAAAAAAGATCATAAGGGGATGTTCATTTTTGAGAAAGTGAGCCATAATTATTCTGATCCCGGTAAATCTTATACAATTAAGGTTAGAACTTCAGATCTTATTGCTATAGATTTAGACAGTATGCGCTTACAAAAACTGAAAATAGGAAAATGTACCCAATTAAAAGTATTTAAGGCTAGTGGGTTAGGCATTAATTACCTTGATTTCTCCGGATGTTCTGAACTGGTAAACCTATATCTCGCAAACAACAATATCACATCTTTGGATTTATCTGAAAATCCGATGATTGAGTATTTAGATGTAAGCTATAACAGGCTTACATCATTAAATGTAAGCAAAAGCCAGAATCTGCAATATTTGGACTGTAACAATAATAAGCTCACAACAATTGATTTGAGTAACAATCCAAGCCTAAGTACTCTTTACGTATCCGGAAATAACCTTTCAATGTTAGATATAAGTAAAAACACAACATTAATTAATTTGTCGTGTAGTGAAAATCCTCTCAAATCCCTGAATCTGAATAATAACAATCGTCTGAGTTCGCTTTACTGTATGAAAACACAGATATCATCAGTCAATATCAGCGATTCCAATAATTTAATTACTGTTTTTTTGGAGGATAACCAGCTTGGAGAAGAAGCCCTAAATAAAATATACACTTTGCTTCCTAAAAATGAATCGTCTGTATATCTTTGGGCATCTCACAACCCGGGCTTCGAAGCCAGTGACAAAAGTATTGCCCGCAAAAAAAACTGGGTATTCAATACTATTCGTAAAAAATAATAAACCGGACAGATGCTCACTCTTAACCAATTAGACGAACTACTGCATAAATCGGCCTGCGACTACGAAATAATCAGGCACAATGAGCCTATATTAAAAACAGAGGACGCCGATAAGTACTTCGATAGTAGTAAAGCCGCTCCTGCATTTATCATAAAAACAGAAAATGGCTTTGTCGCACTCATTGTAAGCGCCCAAAACGGGAAAATAGATTTCAAAAAAACGGGAAGTAATATAGGCTTCGCAACATTCAGACTGGCAGACAGGCTAGATGTGAAAAGGGCGACCGGCTATGAAACAGGCTCGGTTCCTTTGATCGGGCATAATTTGCCTTGCTTTATTGATAAAAAATTATTGGACTTTGACTATGTTTATGGAGGAACGGGCGACAGTTTGCATACATTAAAGATAAATCCTGAAAATATCGTATCGCTGCTTGATGGCAAAACAGTAGAAATATCAAAAAAGGAAGTGGTTTGAGTACAGAGGAAAACCGGACAATATCAGTCTTCTTTATCCTCTGCAAATAATATCTGCTCAACGTCTTCTTTCGGCATCCCTGCCTTAAGTAATTTGTTCCGTAAGTCCAGTTTGCGGAAATTCATATTCTCCTTGTGCGGACGTACTCCCAACAGGACCGCAACATCGTTACGTTTGTATCCGCAATAGTATAGCATAAACAACAGCAACTCCTTATCTTTCAGTACCGACAGTACATTTTCGCCATACGGCTGTTTCTGAAAATGCTCTTTAGCCTGTCCCACGAGCTGCTCATTGGTATTTTGCCTGAAGCTTTCCACCATCTTCTTTATTTTCACATAAAGTTCGGGTTCCTCTTTGGCTCCGAATTCTTTAGCCAGCGATTTAACCTGTTTATCTATTTCCACCCATTCGGTCACAATATTACGGTATATACCCTGCATATACGTCAGACTTTCGTCCTGATGTTCAAGTAGTTTCTGTTGCACGAGTGATTGCTCCTCCAGCAATTTGTTGCGCTCGTCTATCCTCTGGCGTTTGAGCCGCATAGTTCTGTTATTGAAGTATGCTATTACCAATACGATGAGTACGAGTGATATACCACCTAGTAAGTAGAGATAGTTGCGCATGAGCAAACTATCCAGCTCTTTCTTATGGAGGGCTGCTTTATATTTTTTATCTGCCTCCGACAATTTTTGCAGACTGTTCGATTCATTTATCTGCCGGGTAACATCCAGCAGTAAGTTATTGTAATGCAATGCTTCCTTGTAGTCTCCATTTTCTTCGTGGTAGCTCGACAAAGATTTATAAAGGTCTTCCAGTGTTCTCGGATATGTTATTTTGGCCAAATGCTCTTTCATCAGGTCAGAATAATATTTTGCCGAATCCGGTTGATTCTGATTATGATATAATTTCAGAAAGCTAAGGCATATCCTTATTGCCTCTTGTTGGTCGGTAGTTTCGGCAAGCGCAGTTCTCAGATAGTCAGCAGATTTCTGATGATCGCCCTTTTTACGATACAGCATCCCCAACATATGGGTGAAAGACACCTGAGACGGAACATTATTCAGTTCTTTCGAATAACGTAAACCTTCGTCAAAATAATAATAGGCGCTATCCAGTTTTCCCTCCGCCTGATAAGCTATACCTGTAAATCTCATTATCTGTAGCCTGAAGGTTTCCATTCCTCCATTCTTCGCATAGTAATCCAATGCCTGTTTGTAGTTGACAATAGCACTGTCCATCACACCTTTTTCATAATACAGGTTACCGATACTATGCCGGCTTTTGCCCATGAGTAAATTATTACCGGCTTTACGGGCGTAATGACCTGCCAGCATAAAATGCTCCAATTCCTTATCGGGAGTATTATTCGCATGATATACACCTGCTGTATAATAGTGTGCGAGAGCCGACAGATAAGGATCATTTTTAGTATCAAAATACCTTTGTGCATCAAAGACCAAAGTATCGCTTTTTATATCCTTACGCATCAAAGATTTTGCCTGAACATGCAGTAAAACATACCGCATATAGCTGTCCTGATCCATACCCGAAGGATTACGGATAGAATCGAGCAGAAGAAGCGCTTCGGAAGGATTATCTTCTATTTTAGTCTGTGCTTGCTCCAATAGTTTTGCAGGATGCCCCCCTTCCTCACAAGAATAAAGAAAGAGTATAAATAGAAGAGAATATGTAAGACTTTTAGCTAATGCTATTTTGCTCATTAAAAAAGAACCAGACTAGAAAAGGTTCGGGATTACAAGTCCCGAACCCCCTCAATATTGTTATTTGAAAAATTTAATATCAATCAATTTCAAAGGTACCATATTTTTTCAAAGAAGTAGCAGTATTTACAAATGTTATGGTATATGTGCCTGCTGGAAGTGCAGAAATATTTACCGACAATTTGCCTGAATATGACGTATTTACAACCTTTGTGTAATATACAGCGCCAGCTTCGTCTTTAACGGCTACAGTTACAACACCTAAATTAGCACTGAATGATACTACCAGACTCTTATCATCAACCATTTTTACCGATATAGGAGATATAGGAGACATAACAGCCATTCGTGCAGCCGGAGGATTTATAGTTGGACCACCTTCGCCGGGTCCGTCTCCCACTGGAACATCTACTATTTTACCAGCAAAAGCCGTTCCCCCCAGACACAACATAATAAACACTAAGAAGTAAAATTTTGTTCTCATAATAGATTAATTTTTAAATTATTGCGTATTCTAAACAGGCATTTACAGCCAATTGATAAAGTTAGATATTTTAATTTACATTTTCTTCCGAAAATAATATTTTTTCAATATCGTACTGTTCCATACCGACTTTGAGAAGTTTGTTCCTCAAATCCAGCTTGCGGAAGGCCATATTATCCTTGTGAGGATTAACACCCAACAAAATTGCGACATCGTTACGTTTATATCCGCAATAATAAAGCATAAACAGCAGTAAATCCTTATCTTTCAGGGTAGAAACAGCACTATCGCCATAGGGTTGTTTCAGAAAATGCTCTTTAGCAAGTACGACGAGTTGCTGGTTGGTATTTTGCTTAAAATTTTCTATCATTTGCTTTATTTTCATATAGAGTTCGGGTTCTTCCTTTACCCCGAATTCTTTAGCCAGAGACTTTACCTTTTTGTCTATATCCACCCATTCGTCCACGATACTGCGATATATGCCCTGCATATATGTAAGGCTTTCGTGCTGGTGCTCAAGCAATTTTGCGTGCACCTGCGACTGTTCCTCGAGTAACTTGTTACGTTCAGCGACTCTCTGACGTTTGAGACGCGATGTCCTGCCTCTGAAACAGATAGTCATAAGAATAATCAAAGTAAATGATACAGTACCTATTAAATACAAATAACTACGCAAGCGTGTACTTTGCAGTTCCTGTTGTTCTATAACCGCTTTGTATTTTCTGTCGGCTTCGGCGAGTTTTTTTGTATTATCGGCTTCTTTGATTTCCCGGGTAGTAACATCATACAGATTATTGTAATACAGCGCCGTTTTATAATCACCGCTTTTCTTATAGTATTCCGATATGGCTGCATAGCTTTCCTGAACGGTGTAAGCAAAAGTCATTTCAGGAATATATGACAACAGTTGATTAGAATAATACATTGCAGAATCGAGTTTGTTCATGTCATTGTATAGCATGAGTATACTGAGATTAATGCGCCGTTTCTCATCCCGATTGGTAGTTCCATGTATTGCTTCTTGCAAATAGGATTCTGCTTTTGGAAAGTCTCCCAAATCACGATAAACAATACCTAATAAATGAGAAAAGGTTATTTGGGAAGCTTTATTATCAAGTTGTTTCGCCAATTGCATACCCTTATTAAAATAAACAAATGCACTATCAAAATGATTTTCCATTTCATAGGAAAAACCTATAAGATTTATTGCATGCAATATATATTTCTCAGACTCTTTACTTACCGGGTAATAATGTAAAGCACGTTTATAATTAGCTATAGCACTGTCCTGGATATTCTTCCGGTGATACAGGTTTCCAATCCAATGAAGACTTTTGCCTGCCAAAAGATTATCTCCTGCTTTTAGAGCATAATGCGTGGCTAATTTAAAATGTTCCAATTCTTTGTCCGCAAATTCATTTGCATTATATAGGGCTGCTGTATGATAGTGAGCCAGAGCTGCTTGGGGATAATTTTTCTTCTCGTCAAAATACTTATATGCATCGAAAATCAAGGTGTCATTTTTTATATCAGGCCTATGAATATTAAATTTAGCCTGTACCCTTGTTACTATATATTGCATATAGCTATTTCTATCCATCTGCTCCGGATTGCTGATAGAATCTAGCAAAAGAAGGGCTTCAGACGGTTTATTTTCAGCAATACTCTGTGCCTTTATTAACAATGCTGCGGAATGATTGTCTTTTTTGCAGGAATAGAAAAAGAAAATTAGTAGTAGACAAAGTATATAACTATTACCAAATGCTATATTTTTCATTAAACTAAAACCTAGAATTGAAAAGGTTCGGGCTGGTAAACCCGAACCCCTCTAAAATTTATTATATAAAAAAAACGATTAATTAACCTCGAAAGTGCCGAATTTGTTCAATGTCTTATCCGCATTTGTAAATGATATAGTATATGTTCCTGCCGGAAGCATACTGATATCTACTGATAAGCTGGTTGTTTCTGATGTACCCACATTTTTTACATAATGTACTACACCTGCTTCGTCTTTAATTGTTACAGCTACTCTGCCAGTACTAGTTCTGAATAAGATATTCAGGTTTACATCATCGGTTACAGTCACTGTTACCGGAGATACAGAAAGCATTCTGGCCATAGGAAATATAGGACCAGTCTCACCAGGCCCACTATTATATAAAGCAACATTCACGACTTTATCAACGGCAGCATAACCTATTCCGCCAACGCAAGAGATCAAAAACGCAAGAAAAAAAAATTTAATTCTCATAATTGTTTAGTTTTTACTTTAATTAATAAAACATAAAAGAAGTATAGATAAAGTTGTGAGAGGATTATATAAAATTACATCCTATTTTTTACATTAACACATTGAAAAAATTGAATATAGATTTTTTCTTAGATATTATTTTGTTAAGATTAACATATATAGCATTTTAACAAATATGGTTAAAATGAAAAATATAGATTTATTTTTAACAATATATCACTTAAAAAAGGAGATTAGAAAGATTTAATTCGGCATTTTCACTTTTCGTGCTTCCTGATAAGTCCGATTTCCATAATAACCTAATAAAGATAAATGTTTATTTCTCAAATAAAGAAAATATTTTGAGTAACTACGCTTAAAATTCATATTTCAGAGGGCGACATTAAGATTGTATACATACCTTGTTCCTGCAGCAAATGTACCACTGGTTACCAGATAAGTAGAATGCGACAACAGACCAAAAGTCAGAGTTACTTTCAGTTCGGTAGGCAATAAAGTACTGTTGTTTACTATCCTGCAAGGATTTATGATCACATCTACATTTGCAACAAGAGTATTGCTCACAGGCTTACTTGTATTTACGGTAGCCGTGAAAGTGCTTGCCGTATTGGGCGTTAATGTTCCGGTAGCCAGATTTAATACTCCCGTATTGGTTACCGCCGAGCCACTGACTGTGACCTGGGTAAGAGTAAAAAGCCCCGAAAGGATCCCCCCTTTTATATTGAAGGACAACAATACCATCTGATGATTGAAAGTGAGAGGTACATTGGGAGACGAACCATTCTGGGCAGCCGGCGAAGCATACATAATATCTGCACTGCCTAAGGCCTGTTCTGTAGACTGGTCGGCCGGTAAGGTATAATTTACCGACAGCGAACTTACAGATGCCGAGTATGGATAATATGCATAAAATTTGATACTACTGCTCTTGTTTGGAAAATAAAGAGGTGAAGCATCAGCAGTCAAAGACGCAGTTGCTGCACCTCCCAAGGCGACAGTATATAAAACATTGTCTTTTGCATAAGAATTACTACCTCCCGCATCACGCATAAACATTCCTATCCGGTCACCCGTAGTCCATTTCACCTGATTGTTGGCTGTAGTCCATGAAGTCTTCAATCCATGCGACAACCGAGTCTTTCGCTCGCGCATCTCTTTCTCCATGGATACGGTTATTGCCGGATTATCATTGGACAAAACCATATCGCATCCCAAAGATGTGTTATCTACGGATTTAGTTGCAACATTATCCAACGAGAAAGCAGCAGGAATATGTTTACGTGACGGCTCTCCATCGGACATAAAATCTGTATCGGAGGCACATCCTCCTAATATGGACAATCCAAAAACAGAGAAAATAAAAAATAGATTTTTCAAAGTACTGCCATTCTTTCTGTTAGCCGCTATAGAATACCCGATACATTCACCGGGTACTCTATAGTATATTATGTTATATTATTTACAATACAGATACTGTACCGCCTGTACCTGTCTGCCAATCGGCCACAGTTGCACTGGCGCTAACAGCCGTAGCGGTGAATGTGAGTGTAATGGCATGGGCGCTGCCGGCTACAGTTGTAAGATTTACAGGAACATTGGTATATGTCACATTGGAGCCTCCCCCGGCCGGTTTTACTACGATAGTAAGTGTATATGCAGTTGCTCCCGATGCTGTATTTGTCATCACAGGGGAATTTGCGGCTGTACCGGCTGTGGTAATAGCTATCCCTGCGGTCTGGTTTGCCGAAGACAACGCCTGCATATTGGCGCTGCCGCTAAAAGTGCATGCTCCTGTCTCCACTGTCATAGTGGCCAGATTGGGCTGTCCGTTGACAGTAAGTGATACCACGGAATTTCCCGATGCAGGATAAGTTGCATCAGATTTGAATATAAATTGCAACTGCGTAAGCTTATGCTGGAAATTAAGTACCGGATGAACTGCGGCCGCAGATCCGGCCTTATGACCTGTACCTGAAGCCCACATTAGATCTTCCTGACCTGCCATACTAATAGCCACTACCGGACTTACACCGGCAGTAGCCGCTGAGGTTTCAGCACCACGAGGGGCAAATGCAAAGAAACTGAGATCGGTGCCATCTGTCGGATAATAATACGGGCCTTTGGAAAATGTCACACTATGGTCTGCAGCTCCGGCTACCACAGCAGAGTCTCTGTTGATTACATTAGCTGCGGCACCGGCTTTCCACGAAACATTGTAGGCATATATGCCTATCGGAAAATCAGTTGTAAAATTACCGTTAACAGGTCCCGCCTTCACTAAATTAGCGGTTTGCACTGTTGCACTGATATCGACTCTATAAGAATCTTTATCAAATTTAGGAGAATCATCGGAATCGCTGTCGCATGCCACCAGCAAGCACAATGCCAATAGGCTGAAGATAGTTTTTTTCATAATCAAGTGATGCTTTTTTAGGTATTATCAAACTGTTTGTGAGTAGATTGAACCAAATAATCCAATATTTTAAAATAACAATCGGAGGGAATAAATGTTTAATTTTAAGTGAATTAAACTTATCAGATCTCACAATTTAACGATAATAGATATATGCTAATCCCATCCACATTATCCTGAGATGAATTATTTCCCTAATATTTTTTTAATAAAAAAAATGAAAATAATTTTATTTGATAAACTAACGCAATTATGAATTGTCTCACAACAATTTCATTTCGGCTATAAAAAGAAAAGGTTGTTTCACAACAACCAATCTTCATTATTAACCTTAAAATCTAATACCATGAAAAACACATAGTATTAACGTAACGAAAGTGAATTTTGTTTAATGGATTGTTTCTATGTTAAAATAGATTGTGTCGATAAAACGATGAAACATTTGACAGGGAAACACTTTCAATAAAAACACCACTCTTATTTTTCGCCGAAAATAACCGGTAAAAAACGAAGAAAATATTCTTTGGCTTTACAGTTTTTACCATAGCAGATATACTTCCCCCAACAGCAGTGCAAAGATGAAAACTACCACAAGGGTAAACCAGGCAGCCGTATCGGAAAGAATCTTCCGGACAATCATCTTTACTCCTGAAAAGTATCTCCCACTTTGCAAAAAAGAACGACAGCAAAGAAAAAATGTTCCACAATACCAACCATCCAAGGCGATGGATGCGACCGGACGTCTGTTCCGGTTTCAGCTTGTAGACTGTATTGTGAATGAAATTTATCATGGTTCGGCTTCGTTTTTGGGGTATAGATAAATTCATTTCAACTTTATGCAGATTTTATTATATTTTTTTTGAATTATCTATACTCTGATTTTTTTTCTTTTATATAGTTTTCTTTTTTATATAGTCTTGTTTAGTATTGTCTTTAGTATAGGTATAGGTGAGCGTATAGGTGAGCGTATAGGTGAGTGTATAGGTGAGTGTATAGGTGAGTGTATAGGTGAGTGTAGTGATGAGTGTATAGGAAAGTGTAGCGGGTTGTGTAACTTTCAGGATACAGTAAATAGTAGTTCGAGAACTTTTTTTTAACATAAAATAACATCAAACCGGAACTTTCTTAAATTGTAAAGAATACACAATGATATCTCTGCGAAAATGTGATAAAAAGTTAAAAACACTATACCCTGTACAGCATTCTTTTCTTTTTTTCCGTCTTACCTATGATTTCGGTCGATCCGGAGCTGACGATTCCCGTCTAACGGCCAAATCTTTTTGATACGATTTACAACTACATCAAAATTTAGATAAGGCTGTCTTCTCTGGTCGAAGACCTGCCACGAATAACTTCACACATAAAACATTGCGGATATACCGATACCTTTTTATCAGGGTTTCGGGATGGAGGAATTATATCAATCTGATATTAAATAAATTTTTAATCAATTTTATTAACGAAAATGTTTATTATGAAAAAGTTATTTTATTTGAGTTTTGTAGCGGCAGCATTGCTTTTCACATCTGTAGCCTGTAGTAATGATGATGATCCGACACCTCCGCCTGCAAAAACACAGTTGGAAGAGGTATTGGGCAAACTGGGCGAAATGGAAAATGTAGGGGATTTTACCAATATACTGAAAGGCGTGAAGTCTGAGGACCTCGGAACAGAAGCGCTGACTGTATTTGCTGTAGCCGACCAAACACAGGAACCGGCTCCCGAATCAGCAAAAGCACCCAAAGAAGGTGAAGAGGGCGAAGGAGGAGACGACACTGATGTAACAGCAGAAAATATTACCCGCCACATAGTAAAAGGCACATTCGACTTTCCGGCAGAGGAAGGCGATGAAGTTATCATAGAGAGTGTAAAAGGCGATCCTCTCAGAATAGCCAAGAAAGATGGTAAAATCTGGGTAAACGATGTAGAGGTGACTTCTGCAAGTGCCACTGATGCCGGACTAAGCAAAATCTACGTTGTAGCATCGGTAATTCCGGTGGTTGACATTCCAAAATTTACAGCAAACTTTGTTGTATATGCCGCCAACGAAGAATGGGCTGAAGGCGCTGCGGAAAAAGCAGTGACAGAGGGTGCAAAAATTACATTCTTCGAACTCAAAGGTGAAGAATATGTAAAAGTAGACAGTGTAGCCACCGATGCCGAAGGTAAGGCTGCATTTGATCATTTCAATAGCGAAGGATTATTCTATAACGTAGAGCAGGAAGGCAAAACTTCGTTCCGCGATGGCTATATGGTTGTAGGTTTGTTCACTACTCAGGAGCAAATAGACGAAGCGCCCGAATATAAAACAGAAACAGCACTGGACAAGTTAGGATTGGGATCATTAAGGATAGCTGATATGGACGGAGACGGTGTGATCGACGAAAAAGATAAAGTAGCATCCGGTTATCTGCCAGTGGATAACGCCGCCGAAAGCACCGATCTGTTCATAGTATCGGATACTTACAAAGCCGGTGAAGCAGAAGAATAACGTTTAGCTTTCAGTCAGTAAAGATTCATTTGGTTAGTGAAAGCCCGGACAAATTATTTGTCCGGGCTTCTTGTATATGGTATTAAGAGCCTGTTTAAATTTTACCAAAACATTTTGTTATAGCTCTTTTTTCGTTCATTTTCAGTCTCTAACCCTTTATGGTGCTACTCTCGGCCGATGGTCGTGATAATCCAACCTTACCCTGTGCCATTCTTTCAATATCTTATCCACAAATTGAAATTCATATTTTTCGAGATCATCAACCGAATCCCATCTGATGATTTCGACACTGCCCTCCGGCGTCTGTATCGCTCCTGCCGATGTGTACGATTTGCCCATTATGGATATAACTTTTTCTTTGGTCATGCCCAGTTCCACTTTCCTGACATTCTTTTCGGAGTACATCGCATCTTTCATAGACCCGCAGGATACGAGGGTGACGATAAGTAAAGTGATGATTAATAGTTTCTTTTGCATTTTATACGTTTTTTAGTTCTCAATAGTCAGCCATATCGTTTCAAATATATCAAAAATAATACGAGTCTGCTCGAAAAGCCATGAAATATTTTATTGCATGTACACTCATTTTTCTCTTCTCTTTTAAGCATTTTTTGCTATCGCCGCATGAAATAAATTAATTAATCTGTTATCAAAATAAAAGTAATTTATCTATACAGTGAGAAATAATTAAGAATAAAGAATAAAGAATGGCGCAAGCGATCTATAATACTCAATTTAACTTTTCATTATTAATTATTCATTATTAACTATTAATTATAAAACTATGTTACAAATCGAATTCAACGACCAAAAAATCTCCGTGCCCCAATCGTGGGCCGACCTGTGCCTTGCCGATTACGAAAAATGGTTTAAGCACCGCCCCGAGGGCAAGATGGAATATTTGCACTTCATAGCCGGCATTTGCAAGCTGGACAGCGAATGGCTGCTCAACTCGCCGACCCAACTGTTCGACGCCATATCCGATGCCGTCGGCTTTATATTCGATACCGACTTAGAACCTGCAACAAAGGTTAGTATCGATGGGCGGGATTTCTTTATCTCCCTGTCGGATAAACTCACACTGGGCGAATGGATAGACATAGAGGAGACGCTCAACAGCGACAGTGAAACCAAGATTTCGGAAACGCTGGCTATCGTATGCCGCCCTGCGGGTGAAAGCTACAATCCCGATACTGCTGCCGCACGAAAAGAGGTATTCCGCAACCTGTCATGTGACAAAGCCCTACCACTGCTCGCTTTTTTTTTGCACAGAAAGAAAGAATCAGAGGCGATTTTGCACCATTATTCAACGGTGGTGGCTCAGGCAAACCGGTTTCTAAAGGATACAAAGACTTTTGTAATAAATGGGGGTGGTATAAAACGATTGCCGATCTGGCAGAGGATAAAATATACTTATTTGACCAAATCACTGGAAAGGCAGTTGTCGAAGTTTTCGGATTCCTCCTTTACCGGATAGATAAGGCGCGGGCTGAGGATGAACAGTATAAGTTTGAGAAGCAGATAAGGAGGTGAGAATGAAGGAGAGGTGAAATTTGCAATCCGATTGTGATTTCAAACTTTCCTTCAAAATATTCACCTGTTAAAGACTTTTGTGATTATCTTTTGATGGTATGGATAATTATTTATCTTTATAAAAAAATAACCTAATAAAACTATGTCTAGCAAACGTTATCCATATTGTATCGAAAAAATATTATCCATTCTGTTATTTATATTATTAGTAGCTTTATTATGCATGTATGCGTGGCTTTATTATAGTGCCCAAACAATGGTTGATGGTTTTGCATCATTACTAACTAAAGTAAGCGGATATGTACGTTTGTTTGCATTTCTAATACTGATAAATTTTATTTTTCTTTTAGGATATTTGAGACGTTATTTGTCTATTTTTGATTTAGTCAATATCAAAATATATCTTAACGTTATTATATTTTGTATTTGTTCTTTATTAGCTCTATTGTTGCTAAAGATTATTTATACATATTTACTAATTACATTATTAATCGTCTTTTCAGTATTAAGCTTTATTGTAGGATGGAAATTAGTCCGTTTTAAAGGCGATTATATTGGTGGCTTATCAGTTTTAGGATATTGTATGTGTATTTCTGCTGTTGTAATACCTTTATGGATGGTTGTCCCGCTGTTATTATATAATATTTTTGATAAAGCAGGTAAAAATATTGAAAATCAAAAATCAAAGGTAGATTAACAATTAAAAAAATATTTGAAGTTATAAGGCTTGGATCATAAAGATTCAAGCCTTTTGTTATGAAAAATAAAAAACTTTATCTATACTTTAAAAACACTTATGGCTCAACAAAAAAAAATACAAACTTTCGAGTTCGAATTTAAATCTAATGGTTTAAAACAGACAATAACAGATTCTAATCTACTGAGGGATTCTATAATTAAAATACCAGAAACAGCAAAAAATGCATCGTCCAGAATAGAGGAAATGAATGAACTTTTCAAAGATGGGAATAATTTCATGAAAGCCTTTGGGCGGCAGGCTCTTTTTGTAGAAAATAATGTTTCTCAATTGGGAGATACAGTTTCAACCGTAAATAAAATGCAATCAATAGCAAGTTCTATATTTGCAAAAAACAATAAGAATATTCAAGAATTAGACGATAGTACTAAAAAATTTGATAAGCGCTTTCTTAAAATATTAGAATATCTTCCATTGGGTTTGTCGAATCTAACTGATGTAACTGATGGCTTCGATAATCTTACCAACGGATATGATAATCTAATGACTAAGCAAAAAAAATATACATCAACCGTAGATGGCACATTATTTTCAAGCCGAAAATTACTCGTTGCATATGATGAAATGTCTAATAAATTGAATTTTCTTAAAACAGAGCATCTTGAACTTAACAAAACTGTCATTAATCTCGATGACGCATTAGATAAACTCGAATTTGATAGAGATAATCAAATTGAAAAAGCTGAAAATCATGTTAATGATTTGAGAAATGCATTAGATAAGCTTAAAAAAGAGAATAAAACTTTATCAAATATAGCAACAGAATTATTTTTTGAAAATAATACTTATGATCAAGAATTATTATTGCAGGAAGAATTAAAGGTAGCAGAACAAAATCTTTTAGATGTTAGAATAAAGTCATACGCTATATGGAACGAAAAAAAATCAGTTATAGAAAAAAAGTTTTATGAAGACCAAGTTGTTTTAAATCGATTAAAAACAATTTTATCTAAAGAGGGAATGGATAAGGAGCTTGAAATTCTAAATCAATCCTATGAATCACAAGCTATATTGGCAAAGGAACGAGGTGAAGATATTTCAGGTCTAAAAGAAGAGTATTTAAAGATTGAGAGTGAGATTAGAGATAAATATGCAAAAAAGGAAATTGCTGTAAGAAAAAAAGAAAATAATACTGTAAGAAAAGAAAAGACCGAAAATAAAGAGGAAATTATAAAGCTTACCGAAGAACAGGAAGAACAAATAAAAAATATATTTCAACAATCAAATACAGATATTGTAGAAATTGAAAAACAGCAACAAAAAGACCTCGATCAACTATCAAAAGAAATTGCCGACAAAAAACTGCAAGACCAACAGAAAACGAATGACCTATTAATCCAAAACACAGAATCGTTCAACGACCGGCAAAACGAACTATTGGACGAAGCACAGCAATCGATGTCTAACTTTGTGCAAGCCAACCAAGAAGCCGGTGATGCCATTGTAGAAACTGCCGCCGACACACAGGAATCTCACAAAGAGCATTGGTCGAAAATAAGCGCTACCATGCAAGAGCATGTCGACATTATAATGACAGGCGTCAATGCCATTTTCAGTGCCAGCAACGCATTGTTGAGTGAGCAGCTCGAAGAAGCCAACGAAAAATTCGAAGCCATTTCCGAAAAGTATAGCGAAGCCGTAGAGCTGCGTCAGGAGAGCAGCGACAAAATCAGTTCCTTAGAAGAACAAGCTAAAAATGCACGTGGTGGCCGCCTGTTGATTTTGCAGGAACAAATCAATCAGGAAATGGCAAAAAATCAGCAACTTGCCCAACAAGAGAAGCAATTAGCCAAAGAGAAAGAAAAGGCCGAAAAAGAAAAAGAGAAAAAAGAAAAGCAAATCAAAAAGAATGAAATCTCGCAAGGCATCATTCAAGGGGTGGCCAATACTGCGTTAGGTGTTACCAAGGCATGGTCGCTGGGTCCTATCATCGGCCCCATTATGGCAGCTATTGTAGGAGCAGCCGGAGCAATACAGGTTGGCGTGATGACCAAGCAATTGTCGAAACTCGAAGACGGGGGTTTCCTCAAAGGCAAACGCCATTCACAAGGTGGTATGCGTATCGAAGGTACAAATATAGAAGTGGAAGGCGGCGAATATGTAATCAATCGTGAGTCTACTTCTAAAAATCTTGGTTTGGTGCGCTATATCAATTCACAGCGAAAGGAACTGAATGCAACAGATATGACAGGCTTTTTCGCCAAAGCATCCCAAGGCTTTGAACTTCCTTTCCAAAGGGAATTTGCAGCAGGCGGGCTAATGCCAGCTATAGAGACACCTAGCACAATTGATAATGAAGCGCTTATAGATGCCATAAAATCTATAAAGATCAATTCGAGAGTGGCGGTAACGGATATTATCCGTGCACAGGAAGATGCAGTACAGGTAGATAGGTGGTCGGGAAATTGATTGGATTTGCATCAAAATAAAAGTAATTTATCTATATCATAAAAACCATTTACAAGCAAACAATATGATAAACAACATTCTACAAATCTTTCGCCAACAGGCGCAGCAACACAAGACCATCAAGGCCTTTTATTACAACCGCAATTACGAACTCGGCAGCGGCAAGGAAACCCATCCCCTGTTCTGGCTCGAAGACCCGCTCACGGGGCGTAATCAGGACAATGTATTCACCAATTCGGTAAACTTTTCCATCCTGTTTCTTCCTTCCACCGAAGAGTCGGTGCATCACCTGCAAAACCTCGCTTTCTCCATCGGGCTGAACATCGTGGAACGGATAAAGAAAAATCCGGATTATGGTATCAGTATCCGCCCCGACTGGACATACACCACCCTGCGCGACTATTATGACAACAATGCCTGCGGTTGCCGCTTTTCGGTCAACTTCACACAGGTGAATATGCAGAACCTTTGCCTGATAGACGAACAGTTCGATATAGGTAAGTTGCTTGAAGACGAATCCCTT
This sequence comes from Dysgonomonas gadei ATCC BAA-286, assembly GCF_000213555.1. Taxonomy (GTDB): domain Bacteria; phylum Bacteroidota; class Bacteroidia; order Bacteroidales; family Dysgonomonadaceae; genus Dysgonomonas; species Dysgonomonas gadei. The sequence continues at coordinate 651,069 of NZ_GL891979.1, read as the reverse complement.
CTGCCCGGTTTCGATATACTTCCGGCAAACAATTGTGAGGTATTCGTGCAAAAGCTGCCCGACTTCGACATCAAAACCCGTAGATAATGGATACAGCGATTACAAAAGTTATAGAAGCCATTGCCGCCGATGTGTTGAAGCTGTCGCAAACCATACTGTCCGACAATAAGGTGGGCACGAATGCCAAAACAGGCAGAAACACGCTCAGAAGCAGCGCACTACAAGACAGTGTAAGAGTGGAAATCTGCAAGATGAGCGAATCGGTAGTGATAGAAACCCTGTTCGACAATTATATAGACTACATAGAGCAGGGGCGCAAACCCGGCACAGGCAAACAACCGCCAATCGACGCACTGCGCGACTGGGCTTTATCGCGCGGCATACCTGCCGACAACAGTACGCTGTTCCTGATCGGCAGGGCTATCCGGCGCGACGGCTACGAGGGGCGTCCGGTGCTGGCAACGCTGGAGGAGGAAATAGAAAAGCAATGGGACGATAAATGGGCGGATATGCTGCTGGATGCGGTGACAGATGAATTAAGTAAATATTTTGAATAAAACAGTAAGTAAAAAAATAGAATATACAGATATGGGATATATAACAGAAAATGAAATAGCGAAAATAACGGAACCTGAAATATTTTCGCTGGCAGGAAATCCAAACTTTGTACAGTTCGAGAATTTCAATCCTCAAAAAGAAGACAAGCCGGTCACCTTATCTCTGACGATCAGAGGCTCCGGCTTTATATATACAACTGTGGGAGGAGGAGTGGTCGTAACGGAAAAAGTATCGGATTTTAAAATAACAGAATTAAAATCGAAACAGGTATACAAATTCGTGGGAACAATAGAAGCCGGAGAAGTCGATAATGATACATTTTTAATAAGAACCGAAACAAGTAAAACAATTGAAACATTGATAAATTGCTTTAACAGCAAGAGTTTTTTCAAAGACAAGTTTACAATCACATCGAACGACACGACTATATATATTACCTCAAACGGTAGCGGCAACGATTACGCCTTTACTCTTGAGCCCGAAGTCAGCCGGTTCAACGATTTCATTGTAAGGATAGGAGATCCGACCGATACATATAATAAAGACGATGATCCGTTTATAAACATCACATTACAGCACGGAACCATAGCTCACGATAGTGATAACGAACTCACCTTCAAGGAATACCTGACAGGAACCAAACATACTTTTTATTATACAACAGACAAAAGCAAAGTCAGCAGCAATACCTACTTTGCAGGCAGTACCATTAAAATAACAACAGAAAATCTGCGCGCATGCCTGATTAACAATTATTTCTTCCGAAATAATTTTGATATTATCATACTGCCTTCGAGCCCTGACAAAATTGAAATGAAATCGAAAGGAATAGGGAATAAGTATGCTTTTTCGATTGAAAAGAGTCCCTTATCTGTCAAAATCACAGGTGATCCGCTATTAACAACAGATAACGACTCCCTGACTAAAGATTTTGGCGATTGCGAAATACAACTCGACATTTACAAAGACACAGGCATACTGCCGGGCATAAAGGATTATGCCAAAATGGGGACATATGCCACTACCCTATCCAAATCTTACTTCGGAATGCCTTTGTGGTTCGATATGAATACGATGTGGGCTAATACGAATACATATTCAGACAAGTTTCTTGAAGGAAAAGGCTGGCATAATACAGGCACAATGACCGATTTCCGCTTTGTTGCCAAGCGTTTCAATGGTGTCGAAACCGAAACATTCTATCATTCCGACGTGCTGTTTGCCCTTACGGGATACGACCGCAATCTGGAAAAGAATAATTTATCGGAATATGTTTATGACATCAGCCGGAATAATGAGGCAGAGCCATTGACCCGGCAACCTGTGCTTACTCATATCAGGGGGCAAAAGCAATATTTCAACTTTATCCTTTCCGACCCTGCCCCCGAAAGTAACGACACGCAGTGCAAACTGGGCATATTATACAAAGTATACACACAAGCCGACAGTTATCTGGACTACGAAGTTTCAGATGTACAAGACAAAGGTAAGTATAACGCCGTAAATACAGCATGCCTCGACATAGACAAAATAGTACTGGATAAATACGCTAAAGCGGGTATTGTAAGGGTGTATCTGTGTCGCGACGGCAAAGCCGTAAGTAAGGCACTGACCTACCAGATACTGCCCGATTGCCTGTACAAAGTGAATGACTTTGCATTCCTGGGCTCACTTGGAGGGTGGTGTTCCTTCAACTTCGGAGGTACGGAACAGACCGATTTTAAGTCGGAAACCACGACCATTCATCGCACCCAGACACCGGAGTACACAACCAGCAGCCGTATAGAATCGGTCTTCAATAAAGACGTGACAGAGCAGTTTACGGTACAAACCTTACCCATAAACAGGGAAGTGGCCGAATGGTTGAAAGAAATCAGTGCGTCGACAGCTGTTTATGAATTGTCTACTAAGCGCTATATAATAGTGGATGAGCTGAATGTGAAACACAACAGTAAGGATGACCTGTTTGTCTTACAGATGAAATATCATTATTCCGACTCATATAATGCGAGGATAAAATAGGGAAATGAATATGACCGCTGTAAATGTGCAAAACAGAACATTCTGACAGCGGTCTATTTTGTGAACGACGATTGAGATAGATTAAGGCCTTTTAAAAGTGGAAAGACCTGCAAAACAGATAGAAGCTATGTTTATCTTAAGCTTTTTATTATTTTTGTAAAAAGAATAGTTATGACAGCCGAACAGATATTAAAAGAGCATGGTATTAAGAAGACAGTATGCCGCAAATGTATTCCTGATATTGCATGCAATCATGTAATTTCACTTATGTCTTATGAATGTTTCATATGTATTTAGTATAAAAATCGTGTGTTGAGCATTTTGTCATAATCAGCCCGGCCATATTTTATTTATTAGTGTTAATTAAGAATAAAACCCTTTCGTCTGAAAATAAAAACGAATAATTTTGAAGAAACTTTCCTCTAATTCATAATGTACAATGGCTTCCAAGGTTTTAATTATTGAAGATGACAATACATTCGGAATTGTCCTTAAGAAATGGTTTGATAAAAATGGATTTGACGCATTCGTTAAATCTACTTTAGATGAAGCCAGGAAGGATTTGCTAAAAACTGATTTCAAGTTAATTATTACCGATCTGAGACTTCCTGACGGAGACGGGATAATGCTGCTGGCATGGATAAGAGAGAGGAAAATAAACACCCCCGTAATTGTCATGACCGGCTACGGAGAGGTTCAAAGTGCAGTTGCAGCGATTAAACTGGGAGCTTTTGATTATATGGAAAAGCCTGTGAATCCGGATATTCTAAGATCAAAAATAGATGAGGCTCTAAATTATACTCCGGCTGAAATATCAAAAGAAAATGCTCCTGCTACAAATATTGTTTATGGCAACAGCGCTTTATCCAAACAAATGTATGAGCATATAAAGCTGGTTGCGCCTACACACCTGTCTGTCCTTATAAGAGGCGAAAGCGGAACCGGAAAGGAATATACTGCACGGATGATACACGACAACAGCCAAAGGAAACAAGCTCCTTTTGTGGCTGTGGATTGTGGCAGCTTATCTAAAGAATTGGCGCCAAGCGAACTGTTCGGACACCTGAAAGGATCATTCACCTCTGCTATTGCAGATAAGAAGGGCGTTTTTGAACAAGCAGGGGTAGGAACTGTTTTCTTAGACGAAGTAGGAAATTTATCTTACGAAGTACAGGTTCAGTTGTTACGTGCGATACAGGAACGTAAAATACGTCCGGTAGGCTCCGCGACCGACATTAAGATAGACGTAAGGGTAATAGTTGCAACTAACGAAAATTTGGAAACAGCTATTTCCGAAGGGCGTTTTCGTGAAGATTTATATCACAGGTTAAATGAATTTACTCTGATAGTCCCCCCTTTACGTGAGCGTAAGGAGGATATTGTCCTTTTTGCGAATAGTTTTTTATCTGAAGCCAATAAAGAATTGGAACGAAATGTGGAGCGGTTCTCGGAGGAAAGCATGTCTATACTAAAACAATATCGCTGGCCCGGAAACCTCCGTGAATTAAGAAATGTTATACGCAGAACCGTATTGTTTACAAAAGGAACGGAAATTACCCCCGACCTTTTACCTGAATTTATTCAGAGTCCTATACAAACTGAACAGATCTTATTGCCAACAGATGAGCGTGAACAAATTACCAAAGCCCTGAAAATAACAAAAGGAAATAAAACCAAAGCGGCAAACCTACTCAATATAGATAGAAAGACTCTATATAACAAAATGCACCAGTATGGTATGGATATTTAATGGGATTTCAAATAATTTTCGGTCTCGGTTATTATCTGTTCCGCATATTCAATAAGCTCAAGTACATCATCCTCCCATTGGGGATACAACATGAATGTTCCATCTGAACGGTGTGTGTCCAGTTTCTTCAATATATCTAACTTCTCCACTGCTCCGACCTGTATAAACATTGGCTTCATTTTATGGCTAATAAACTGGGCCATATTATAATCACTATTGAGTAAAGCCTGTTTTAGTTTGCCCGTATTATCCTTTGTAGAATCGACAAAAGATGCCAAAACCTCATGTAATGCTTCGGAGTCTCCTTCCAGCATTTTATCGAGCGAGCCAACGCCTTCTGCTCTTTCTTCTTTTTGTCGTCCTCCAAACAGCAGCCTTAAGTCACCTCCCGATACAGGTTTTTTTATATAGGCGTTAAACCCCATTGCCATAAAATATTCATTATTAACATCTTCCCGGGCTGTAATCACTGTAACCGGTATATTTATCCCACTGTGCTTTATCCTGTTTAAAACATCAATACCATTAAAATTTTCCATTTCCATATCCGTCAATATCTCATCATATTGGTCGATTTTTGTTATTATATTTTCAAAATCAACTATATTGCCACATATGGATGGTATATGCCCTAAGTCTGATAACATATTACGAATGATTATCAAATAAGACATATCATCGTCTACTACCAATATTTTCTTTGGAATAAAAGCATCATTTATAAAAACCTCGCTTGCGGGGATAGATATTTCTGTTCTGGTCCCCTGCCCTTCTGTGGAAGTAACTTTTATATTTCCCTGAAATAAATCGACCAAACCTTTTACTACATACATTCCAAACCCTGAGCCTTCCGACAAATGTGAATTTTGATCAACCCGGCTAAATGGCCGGAATATATCTTTAATTTGATTTTCAGGAATACCAACTCCTGTATCCTCTACTGTACAATATAATCTGGATTCAGAGAATCTTACATCAAATCGAATAGAACCGTCTAATGTATACTTAATTGAATTAGATAATATATTTATGAGTATTTGTTTGATCTTTAAAGAATCGGACGACAATATCAAACTTTTATCGAAGTCGAACGAATAGGCCAATGTAAGGTTCTTCTTATCTGCAAGGGGTACAAACATTTCTACAGTCTGCCGACACAGGTCGTACAGATTAAAGTTACGATTCGATATATTCGAGGTACCCTGTTCAATACTTGAAAACTCCAGAAGGTTACCCAGCAAGGCAAGAATATATTCACCCGAATCTTTCATCGTGCGTACTTCGTGATGTAGAAACCCATCACTTGTTTCTTTCAGTTCTAATGTCCCCAGTATCGAATTAAGAGGCGTTTTAATGTCATGAGAAACTGATAGTAACAATTTATGCCGGCTATCCATGATTTGCTTAATTTTCAGGTTTGCTTGCTCTACATTCTTTCGCAGCCTGTAACTTTTGTTTACATCACTAATTATAAGCAATATAAATATAAAAATCAGGATAAGAGAGACAATACTGCTTACTATAGAATAAGTATTATTATTACGGATCAGTTGTTCACTTTTCTGGATTTCATCAAGCCTGGCCTGAACAGTTTGGTTATACAGGCCAATCAATAGTGTTGTAATTTCAGAAGAAATTTCCTGATCTGCTACAATGAGGTTGCTCAAGTTTTTCTCGATAGATATAATTCTTTTTAAATAGTCGTCTTTCGCTTGTTCTGCTATTTCTGTGACTTCCGAAACTACATGGAGGGTATCGTTTTTTGGCATAGTCAAAGTATCTAGTCTGGCTGTGGTAATTGAAGTCACAGTATCAGCCCCTTTCGAAGCAGAAAACAATTCCCCCAATTTCCGCCAAAATCCTTTCTTGGCGCCCGAATAAATTACAGTATCCTGCACGGTGGTAGTGATCAAAACTGTATCTTTCTTAACAACAGGATCAATTTCTTTTAATATTTCATTTATTGACTCTATGGGATTTTTATTATTGAATTGCCTATTCAAATTTGAAACAATCACCCCCTTCTTTATCAAAAGATTATTTATTTGCTGTAATTTTTCGTTGTGTAACGGGTTTATATGACTAAGAGAATCCATTAGCTGTTCCACAACATTCAGGCTTTCATTGAAAGATTTATAATGCCTTATTTGTTTTGTAGACACATACATATTTACCTTCGACTGTGATGCATTTACAGAATCAATCAATTTGTTGACTAGCGATAACTCTTTATAATACTGCGAAATACTTCTTTTCTGATCATCAATATCATCTCTTAGTTTATATATATAAATAAGCATACCGCCACAGATAACGGCAACAATTACGTATATCAATATAGCTTTGAACCTTATATTTTTTTCGGGAGTTTCTGACATCCTTTTAATATTTCCATTATACATATATATAAAACGAACAAATAATTATTCTATTTAGTTTTCCACAGTCCAAATTGTGGAAATTTTCCACAGTTCCACAATCTCATTTTTATTATCCGATTAACGTTAATTACACATATAATTGATTTACAAAAACTTACAATAACAAAGGATACTTATCTTCTTTTTGGCATAGCTATTGCAAATTATATACTGTAACGGAAGTTTACACATTTATACCAATTAATAGTAATTAAAAAATTTGGAGACATGAAAACAATGAAATTAATGATGTTAGCCATTGCGATAGTTTTTGGAACATCAGCTTTTGCAAATGTACAAAGTTTATCAGTTGAGAATAATGCAGTCGTTGCTATTAGCCAATCAAACGATGACGGATATGTAGACGTGAAGTTTGAGGACCTGAACGAGAAAGTACAAGCTGCTATTCAAGGGTACACAGAATCATATAATGTCACAGCTCTTGCCTACAACGCAGACAAGAAACTTACTAAAGTAACCTTATCCTCAAAATCGGATGAAAGCATTAAAGTTGTTATTCTGGATGACGAAGGTAAGGAATTTGTAGAAACTGCTGCCGAATAAATTAGTTCCAATCTACATCTGACAATTTTAGTAAATAAAAGGAAATACTTAAGTATTTCCTTTTATTTTTTCTTCTATTGGGAGAATATCTATGACGAATAACATTTTATAAAAAACACAACGAACCTACATAAACAAGTACTTAAACAAATAGGATATTAAAAAATTAGGAGATACGCCTTAAAACATAATGAAAGACAAAAAAGCCTTCTGAAAAAACATAATAACGGAATAATTAAAGAATATGATCCGCAAAATGAAGATTATCATACCAGGGAGAAAATATGAAACAGAATGGCGAAAATATATAAAATTTATATAAAATTTTCAAGGTAACTTGCGCTCGTAAAAAGTGAGTACTACCAGAGAATGAAAATAAGACAGAAATACTGTATTTATCATTCAGCTTTTATTGCTGAAAACATGGATGTTATACATTTTTATCCGAAAGACATTTTACCTGGCCGTATGAAATCCGGCTGGCTGAAAATATCAGTAGTAGACACAAAACTTTTATTAACTTTTATCAAAATGTACTCTAATGTTTTATTTTATAGGAAGTATGTAGGTAATTATTTCAACTCTCTTGTAAAATTAGCAATTCTTTGAATATAAATTATTACACAAACAACTTTATTAATACACAACAATAGAAATATACCGGTAACAGATTACCGTTTTTATACAAACAGACAATAAATTTAAAGACAATCACAAATTGCAAACCCAGAAAACAACCAGATTATCAGCCGGGATATATCAGGAAGCGGAGATACACCAATGTGTATCCGTTCGTGCAGATATCCCAATACTAAAAGAAGATGCAGAATAATTACATTTTGATAAAGCATACAAGGATCTGCAAAATTAAGAACAAATACTTTACTAAAGAATTACAACAAACTAATGAATTATGAAACTAAGATTTGAAAAATTAATAGCGATTATGTCCTTGATGGTATGCCTGTGTGCGACCTCACACGCACAGGTAACTATCGGCTCTGGCGAAGAACCGGACATGAATGCTATTCTCGACCTGAAGGAAACAGCCGGAGGCTCATCTACCAAAGGCTTACTGTTGCCGCGCGTAACCCTTTCGTTAACCACTTCATTTTCTCCCCTATCGGCCCATGTTGCCGGGATGACGGTGTACAATACTGCCACCACAGGAGATGTGACTCCCGGTTACTATATCAATGATGGAACAAGATGGGTAAGAAGCAGTGGTAAAAATCAATTTTACATGCCTTCAATTATCCTGCCTACGGATCCGGCTACATTGCCTAACAGCAATTATACGTATAGTGGAAGCACTTTCTCCGTAAATTTATACAATCTGTATAGTGAACAATACGGACTATCCTCTTCGACTACATCAAGGAAGAGCTCTGGCGCCCCGGCACTGAAAATATTTAATGCTAATCAGTTGGACTACTATATTATTTATTTCGATAACTCGGTTTTCTCAAATGTAACAATAAGTACGACAGGAGTATTAACCTATCAGCTTGCTTCGGGATATACCATCTCAGAGAAAACTTTTATGAATATTTTATTCTCCGAAAAATAAGAATTTGAAAAAAAATCATAGTTGTACCAAAATCAAATATCTAAAAAGATGAAGAAAAAAATCGTCATATTCATGATATATATCATCGCCTGTGCCAATGTTTTTTCCCAAAATTCGCAAAATATATCCGGAGAATATAAATTTTCACAGGCGGTGATAACAGCTAAGGACTTCCGCAGTAAGGCTCCGGTCTTTACCAAAGTTTTTACAGACTCGCTTCAGGTAATAACTCAAAATTGGGATTTTCCCCCGCAACCGGTGTTTTCCAAAGCCACCATAGCCAACGGGCAAATAACTGAATTTACCTTGTTGAATAATGGGTATACCTACATGATTACCGGAGAAAATACCCTGGAAAAGAGAGACGCAGAGAATGAAGTTCCAGATAAAAAGGACCAGTTTTCCGACAATTATTTTTTCCCAAAATATACTATTCTGGAACAGGGAAATTCTATAACGATTGTTTTTAATAAAACTATTTACGGCACTTCAAATTATCCTAACCAGACACTGGAAGGGGTATATGAAATGATACTGATCAAACAATAAAGAGATAAACAAATGAGGAAACTAATATATTCGATATTGTTTATAATATCGATTTTTGGTATGGTTCTGCAGGCTCAAACAACATGTGATAACTTTACGGTAAACACGGTTGTAACGCCCTCTACCTGCCAGAGTAACGGTACGGTAACCGTAACGCTTACGGGAGCTGACGCCGCAGGACTTTTTAATGTCCAGTATTCGCTGGAGCCGACCGTTAGCGGAGGATTTTTTCTGCTGCCTACAGCTAATAACGTGTTGTCCGGTATACCGGCGGGCACCTATACAGTTACGGTAAGTGCATTCTGTGATGCTCTGGGAGAATACAGCGTGGTGAAAACCAAGACGAACATAGTGGTAGGCGGTACTTATCAGGTACCTGAACTTTCATTTGTCGCAACAGGAGTAACATCTACTACTACAGTACCGACTTCGGTTTCACGCAGTTCATATGCCGGATGTGTGACCGGAAGAATTGTGATGACCATGAAAGATGGTAACCAAACAACTACGCCTGTGTTTACTATAACCTCTGCCCCTACGGGAATCAGTACTCCACAGACAGTATCCGTTACCCGAAATTCGGGAGGATCGCTGTCGGCCGGTTATACATACACGCTCGACGGATTGTATCCGGGAGGCAATTATACAATAGAAATTAATGACGGATGTTATACTGCATCCCGAAGTTTTACCTTGGGTGAATTGACAGATGTCCCTAATCCAAACGGTACATCTACGACCATGAGTTATTCCGATATTTATCCATATATAGGCGATAATCAGGATTGTGCATTGATAAGATTAAGTTTAGATGGGGTTACTTCTGCTACATCGAATGCCGATCTTTATCAGTATTACAGGGAAGGACTATATGAAATAGGCGCAGCTCCACTGGGTGGAGAGCCGGAGCAGTGGACAGCATGGACAAGCACTAATCCCATATTGGATCTGGGATCGCACCAAATATCCGAATTCTACAGTTCACCCAACAAAATGTCGGTCTATTTCAGAGTTAAAAACTGTCCTACAGTGCGGGAACGATATGACGTATATATATACAAACCGAGCGGTAGTTCTATAGGACACAGGGAATATTGCGATTATGTAAGATACCGGAGAAGGCCAACTACTACATATTCAAGTGTCTACTGCTATCCGATAACATACAAGGTTGTAAATAATAGTACCGGTGATGTATTGATAGAACAAAGCGGTATAACAAATCCTACTCAAATAGTAGATTCTGTTTCTCTTGAGTATAACACCACCTATGCCGTTTCTTTTACAGATAAAGCGGGAACAATATACTCTTCTAATGTTTCATACTCTTTCCCAAACATTACATCCTATCCAACTTCCGACAACAAATATTGTGACACATGGGTAAATTACTATTACAGACCTTATTTATATTGCTATCCGGTCTATGTCGATATAAAAGATTCCGGAGGAACCACCGTTGCCTTAGATACCATATATTCATCGGCAACCGCCTCTAATTATTCTCCTCCTCTCGAGTATGATAAGGCATATACATTCAATTTTACATATCCTGGTAGAATAGTGAACGGAAATGTACATACAAGTTCTTATCCCAAAACCGTAGCGAATACACTACCTACCCTGAATCTATCCATATACCAATATGATTATTACGAGGGATGTGAAATAAACGAGGGTTCGCTGTATGTAAGCACCGGGTCATCTTCCCGTCAGTGGCCTGCCGGTACTGTGATTACGGTAACCGGTCCCCCCCCATTCACAACACAAACATATACGCAATCTTCAACTGCATCTGGTTATAATTTTTATCGTTATGGTATTATTATTCCTCCGGGAAATTATACAGTTACCGCTGATTATGGCTGCGATACGCCGTACTCAATGACAACTTATCTTCCAGGTACGTATGATGTGAAGGATTTCACATACAAAACAGAAAAGACATGTGATGGAATGAGTATAATTCCCTCTGGAACGTTGACTTATATGGAAAATGAGGTAACAGCTAAGTTCCGTTTGTCAGCCGGTCCAGCCGGTTACGACAAGAATGTCGTCACTAGCGGAGGCAAAATAACACTTTCAGCAGCAGGAACTTACACCTTATCCGTCGTTGTGATTGACGATGACGGCGAATGCGACTTGACGAGCCAAACCATCGTCTATACCGCCCCGCCAATGGAATTGGATAATACCAGAACGTCAGCTTATGCCTGCGTCGGCAGTAATGTAGGTATTATAATGCTGCAAGCTGTAAACGGCGTAGCGCCATATACTTACGAATTGTGGGACGAAAACGACACAACCCAGTTGCAAGGCCCTCAGAAATCTTCCGGCCAGGTGGTATACAATTATGGTACTCCCGGTTCAACTTATTCTGTGCACGTAACTGACGATTGCGGAAATTCATTTGCACAAACGGTAGTTGTGGCTAATCTGGAAACAGCAAAGCTTATAATTGCCGATTCTAACCCGGTTTGCTATGGTAACGATATCAATCTTAGATGCCTCACTTTAGGGATAACGGACTATCATTGGACATATCCAGACGGAACAACTATTGATGGCCAGGCCCAGGTGATTTCAGGCGCTAACAGTTCAAAAGCAGGCTGGTACAAAGTGTCCGTTGAGGCTGAGCATTGTGGATCGCCGGTAACAGACAGTATTTATATCTCAGTTTACAATCCTATTAGTATAACGGATCCGGTGCTGGCAAACCAGACATTCGAGATATGTCCAAAGGCAAGCTTGACTTTGGGAGAGGCTGTAACCGGCGGTAGTGGAAATTATACATACAAATGGGAATACAGCAGTAACGGTACAACCTGGTATACATATACGACGACGTCTACTCTTACTGTTACAGGGCCAACTGATACAGCCGGATCTTATAGTTTCAAATATCTTAGAAGGACTGTAACGGACGCAGCCTGTGGCGGGTTTGTTGAAAATTATCTGGTGAACGCCATCCCATGCTACATTCCGGTAAATCCTGACTTAATGAACTTAGGTACCGGGAATCCGATGAAAAAATAATAATACTATACAACAATTCTAATGCGGTTACCCTGAATGAAACATACGAGTATCTGCTGATTAAGAATAAATACTTTATTAAATAATAACAACAAACGAATAAATTACGAAACTAAGATTTGAAAAATTGATAGTGATAATGCTCTTGCTGGTATGCCTGTGTGTGTGACCACACACAGGTAGCTATCAGCCTTGGTGAATAACCTGAGACAATGCTCTCATCCCAATCTGAAGCAAACGATTACAGATCTACCCTAATACTTCGGGAAAGTAGGTTTTGCCACTGACCGAAAAGGTCTTACAACATTTCTTCCCCAATAAATCAAAGCCGTCGGGTCACATGACCCGACGGCTTTGATTTATTCACATGATCGATGAAAAAAGGCATCTTAATGGCAATATGGCTCATGACAGGAATCTGCCCATTTTCGTTTACTCTATTCTTTCTCAGGTAAAACAGAATAGTGAAAGCTGATTCCATAACCTTCTCTTTTTTGTCGATAAAATCATTAATTAGTTCCAGCTATCCAGAAAGTCCTCTAAATTTTTCAGAATCTATATCTTTGACATCCGAAATTATAAAAAGTACAAAAGGAAAATATATGGTGTATTTTTAAGTTTCTCTCTTAAGAATTTAAGGCCGCGGGCTCTGTGTGTTTTTACTGTATTCAGGCTAATATTGAGCATTTCGGAAATTACATTCCATGAATAGCCTTCTATGCGCAGCATAATAACCCGCTTTTGTTCGGCAGGCAGTGCTTTTATATGAGTATATAATTGGCGTATGACTTCCTCCCGTATGGTGGCGATATAATAGTCTTCCTCCACAGATTCCAACTCTTTGCCCAAAGTATCTAAAATATTCTTGCGTGTCTTATTGTTCCGTAGATATATCAATGCATTATTATAGCAGGATTTATACAAGTAGGCAGTGGGTTCTTTGATATTTGAGAATGTTTTTTCGGAATTCCATAGCGAGACGAATATATCCTGTACAATATCCTCTGCATGGTCTGAATTTTCAAGAATCCTTGTAACATACGAGCACAATGCAGCATAATAATATTCATATAAGGAAGCCCAAGATTTTTCGTCCTTATTGCTTATTGCCAATAATACCAATCTTTCAACTCCCGTTATAATTGCAAAGAATAATTATTCATTAGATATAAATATAAAGCAAAGTTAAAGGATTATTTTGAAAAAGTAGGATGAGATAAAGTCGTATTATAGTAAATGATATTATCCGTTTAAATGTTAAAATTGAAAATAATATGGTTCTGATGTCACCCTAAATCAGAAGTTATGTATTTATAATAAAAAGGAACCTAGAATATTAAGATGAAACGAGATATTTATGAGTCTGCATTTCTAATAAAAAAATCTCTTATTATCTAGCTTTGAACCTTAGAAACCTATACATAGTTATACCGGATGTTTTCATTAAATCCTTTCATAAAATAAATCCATATATTTTAACGCCTTCCTATTCTTTACAACTAATATCTGATAAAAATAACTATTTTTGTAAAAGAGGATGAGTAAAAGATTTAGCAAAAAAGAGGTGTAGTCGCCTCGTTGGTTCATGCCTTTTCTGAGATTCAGTAATACTTTGATTTATTACCTGAACCTTTCAGATTCTTAGGTATAAATCAAAGTATTACTGAAAGTAAACGCCCATCCTCTTTTTATTTAAACGATGAATACAATCTTAGTCATACTTATTATAGCTTTGGGATTATGGTTGCTTTACAAACTCTTTAACTCAGGAGGAAAAGACGACTACAACAGAAATACAAGTGGCTATAATCGTAACGCAGATAACTATGATAGAGGAGAAACGAAAAAGGAAAATAATAAAAAATCTATTTTCTCATTTTTACATAAAAAGAAAAGCAATACAGAGAAAAAAGCCAAAAGGCAAAGTATCTTCGCCCGTATATTTTCCGAACCTTTACCTTTCGATGATGGAGCCATAACCTGGTGTGCAAACTTTTTAATTATTGATAAAAATACGTTGATCGGGATATTAAAAGATACTTCTGACCATTACTCTCACTTCAAACTGGGTAAAAGAAGTGGGGGGTATCGTACAATATCGGCACCTGATGCAACCTTGCTGAATGTTCAAAAAATAATCTATAAACGTATATTACTCTCTGTAAATGTGCATCCTGCAAGCATGGGATTTCGTCAAAACATATCTGTTACGCATAATGCAAAAACCCATTTAGGGAATAAACAAATATTAAAAGCCGATATTACCGACTTCTTCGGTTCAATAAAAAAGCACAGAATAATAAAAGCATTTCGAAGAATCGGATATCCTGCTAATATATCACAGGTATTGGCAGAATTATGTACTCTTGAAAATAAACTTCCTCAAGGTGCAGTAACCAGCCCCACCCTTAGCAATATTATTGCATATGATATGGATATGAAATTGGCTTCTGTTGCCGAAAAAAGTAATCTGACATATACCCGCTATGCTGATGATTTAACCTTTTCAGGAGAAAATATCTCTTTTGAACTTACCCTATCCGAAATTGATCGTATAATAAGGGAAGAAAAGTTTGTATTGCAACGAAAAAAGACCCGTTTCCTGACAGAGAAGAAGCGAAAGATTGTTACCGGCATTTCCGTTAGTTCAGGCGAAAAGCTAATGATTCCCAAAGCAAAGAAGCGTGAAGTAAGAAAAAATGTTCATTATATTTTAACAAAGGGTCTGGCTGAACATCAACGATTTATTAGTTCAACCGACCCTTCTTATATGAAACGGTTAATGGGCTATCTCAATTTCTGGCTTATGGTAGAGCCTGATAATGAATATGTAAAAAAGTCTATTGCCGCCTTAAAAAAGGTATAGACTATATTATTACCGCACGTCCATTTTCTACTTTCAAACAGCCTTTATCCATAGCTTTAACTATCCCCCGATGCATTGCGGCATCAACATTCGATCCACCCCGGGAAAAACCCAAAAGCTGGGCTGATAACCTTGATAAATCTGTTGTGGGTAAACTTATCTCATCTGTCAGTATATGCTTCATCGCATTGGCTACTTCTTCGGGTGGAAGATCAACAGCATCTCTCAATCCTGTTCGGAAAAGATCATATTCCATATATTGCTCTTCATTCAACCAATAGAAAGATAAATCCTCATAATGTGACACATAAAAAGGAGTAGACAGCAACAGTTCATTAAGATAACCGTCTAAACGCTGTCCTAATCTTGAAATACCCCATGCCGCAAGTACTCTTTTACAAAGCAACGATTTGCTTATGGGTGCTTCTGTCTCCATGACTTCCTTGATCTGATTCAGTATGACTGCCCTGTGTCCCGGATAGAAGAACTCCTCACCGCCATATGGAGAAGGCATTAATGCTGATATCCGGTAGGATGATATATTATTCTCAACAAGTTCGGCCGGAGATGATATATCCATTGTCATCTCACTTTCCGTCTCTACATTTTTTTGCGGAGTTATAACTTCTATATCAACAACATCTGTTTCTTTGGCAATCAAAGCTTCCTCTATAGCCGCCAAAACCGCATCGGGATTCTCCCACCAGTCTAAAGTCCATATCTTAAGTATTTTCCATCCAAGCATTCTTAGTACGCTATTCTGTACGATTTCCCTATCCCGAACCATTTTAGCCCGCCTGTAATTCTCCCCGTCACATATAATACCAAGTCTATATCTGGACGGATTATCCTTATCTACAATGCCAATATCTATTCTATAGCCTGAGCAACCGATATTCGTATCGACTTTGTATCCTAATTTTTCGAGTTGGCTGGCTATCAGATTGTTTATTGAATATTCAGCAACTGTATTTTGCGTTCTATTTGCTATTTGCCCTCCTTTTTCGGCATATTCCAAGAAACGTTTAAGTCCCGCAACACCGACTGCACCTGTCCGGTTAAGGTCAATTTGATCGGAGCGTAAAGTAGAATATATTATCATTTCGTATCTGGCTCTCGATACGGCTACATTCAGCCTGCGCTCTCCCCCCTCTCTATTGAGAGGACCGAAATTCATACTTATCCGCCCATCCTTATCCGGGCCATATCCTACCGAAAACAGAATAACATCTCTTTCGTCTCCTTGTACATTTTCCAGATTCTTGATAAATATAGGCTCTTCACATTCTAATGCCAGACTCTCGAACTGAGAATTGAACAAGAAAACATCCGACAGTAAATCCTCTATAAGAGATTGTTGCACTGAACTGAATGTAACGACACCGATGCTTCTTTTTCTCAGTTTCTCATCTTTCAGCCTTCTTACTATTTCGTCTACAATAGCTTGTGCTTCCGCTTTATTTTGCCGGGATTTACCCTTATCATAATGCCCGTCAATAGGAACAAACCTGACCTTAGATTCAATATTATCAGGTGAAGGGAATGTCAATAGTTTATTGTCATAATATTCCGAATTACTAAAAGCAATCAAACTTTCATGCTTACTCCGGTAGTGCCAGAGTAAATATTTGGATGGCATAGAAAGAGCTAAGCAGTCGTCCAGAATACTTTCCAGATCTTCCATTTCAATATTGTCTTCGTCTGTAGAATTTACAGAAAAGAAATTAGTTGGAGGCATTTGTTTCGGGTCACCGACTATCACTACATTTTTCCCTCGGGCAATAGCTCCCACCGCTTCATAAGTCGGCATCTGTGATGCTTCATCAAATACTATAAGGTCAAATTTATCTGCATCCACGTCTATATACTGAGCAACAGATATAGGACTCATCAACATACACGGGCACATCCTTGGCAGCAGAGTAGGTATAAGATCGAATAATCTGCGGATAGAAATGCCACGGGCATTGTTCCTGATGTTTCGTTGCAGAATGCCCACTTCCGAGTTTTGAGTTGCTTCTCTTGTAAAAGATGGAAGGTTAGCCGCTAGCTTAGCTACCAACTCTTTTCGTGTCAATTGTTCAAAGTCGGCAACCAGCCTTTTGTATTTTTCTATTGTATCATTGAATATTTTCCCTTTAAACAGTTGCAGATTTGGCTCTTTGGAGATAATATATTCGACTACAGCTTTGTAAAAGCTTTTATAGAATATATTCAGAAGATTGGCTGTTTCAATGTTGTCATTTTTGTATTGATCGGCGATAAAACCTATTTGCAGAGCTTGCATCTTGTTATAGACAAGTAACCATTGATACCAGTCTTTAAGTTTATCCAGATTATCGTACCAAATGTTAAGCTGCTCCAAAACAGAATCTATCCAGTTGTTCGATTGTTTGTACAAAACATCTTCACTTGTTCCCAATACACTATATAACAGTTGTTCTTGCTGATCTAGCTTCGGTATCAGATTGTTTATTGTAATCAGTGCTTCACCATGCATTCCCCTGAATGTATTGATCCCGTCTGATAACTGTAGAGATAACACACGCTTTATATTTATGGCTTTGGATATATCTTTTGTATGTTCCAGTATTAATGAATTAATAATTGAAGTGTCTGTAATAATCTGTTGTATTGTTTTCCAATCTTCGTTACCATTACGTCCATACTTCTTAAAGTACAGAGGCATATCTTCCTCATATTTTTTCAAATAGGTTTGTTCCGATTGATATTCGATTATATCCTCTAAAGTTGATGATATTTGATCTTTGCTTAATTGACAGGTTGCATATATTATAAGTTGCTTCTTTATAGATCTCTGTCCGAAAAATTTAGGGATAAACCATTTATTTAAGGTCTGATTCCAGTCGAACAGCATTTTCCTGGCATCAAGAGACAATACTCCTTCCGAGAATCTCGAGAGTAAGCTTTGTTTTAAGCGATCTCTGTTTTTTCCATGCTCGCACACATCGCTGTATTCGTCTAAAATCTCGCTTAGTTGAGGTGATATAAGTAACGCAGAAGTAAGTTCCGGTATATTTAGTAGCTTATCAATTATGTTTGTTACAGTTCTTGTATTCTGCTTATCCTTGTAGACATCAAATTCTGCAAATAGACCCGGTAATTGATCGAGCTGCTTTCGAATATCTGATATAAGGCTGATCAGACCTTGAATGCTTTTTGACGCTTCGTCTTTGATTGTGGACGAGTATTGTCCGATAGTAATACCTGTCAAAGGATGCTTATACGGATGCCCGCAAGCATTCGCTGTGGATATCAGCTGCTCTATTGTTTCATGCCATTGTTGAAGCCTGTTTTTATCCAGTTCAGATAAAAGTACTTCGGGTATATTAAATAGAGGATCAGTATCTATTTGTTGATATTTTACAATAGCATCGTAAAGCGAAATGCCGAACGGATATACCTTGTGCAAAGCCTCGATATACTTATTCATTTCAGTGCGCAAGGCAAAAATACGCTCAGCTTCCTGCTTAAAATCTTCAGGAGGTGTAGTCTTTACGATCTCAGTTGTTTCTTTTAGCTGCGAAAGGATCATCCCCTTTTTTGTCTTGTTAGAATGTAATTCCAAGCAAAAGGGAGCTAAACCGATAGCTTCGAGACGGCGTTGAACTACCGACAATGCCGCCATCTTTTCAGCAACAAACAAAACTCGTTTACCTTTATATAAAGCATTAGCTATGAGATTCGTAATTGTTTGCGACTTCCCTGTTCCGGGAGGGCCATGTAAGATGAAATTTCGGCCTTCGGATGCTTCCCAAATGGCCTCCAACTGCGAAGAGTCGGCACTGATCGGCAAAACTATCTCGTCGGGAGGAATCGTGCTATCCAGTGTTTTAGCATCAACTTCACACTCCTCAACGTTCCATTCTATCTTACCGTTCATAAGGCTGGAAACAACATTATTCTCAATAAGCTTATGAGAATTATTATGAATGTCGTTCCACATGATAAACTTATTGAAAGAGAACAGTCCTAAAATTGCTTGTTCCTCCACATCCCATTTTGGCTGATTTTTTATGCTGTTTCTAATAATTGAATAAATGAGTTTAACATTCACACCACTATCATCCACGGGCAGAGGGTCTAATCCTGAAATAGTAATATTGAAATTCTGGCGAAGCATTTCCAACAATGTAATGTTCATCATTGTTTCTTCCTCCCTGGAACGTATTACATAGCCTTTTGCTGCCGATTTACGTATTATTTCGACAGGGATAAGCAGTATTGGTGCATAGCGCGGACGCTCACTCGATTTTGTTTCGTACCATTTCAATAAACCTAAGGCTATATACAACGTATTAGCCCCGTTCTCCTCCATGGCTGTACGTGACGAACGGTACAAGTACGTAAGGGCTTTGCCCAGTTCGTTTTCGGTCAGATAAGAGCGAAGCCGTTTTTGCGTCAATTCAGATTTTATCAGGTCTGTTATAGGATCGGCATCTGAAACTGATTTGTAAAGTCCATAATCAAACAATGGATTGTCCCAATCGGTGGGTTTATGCATTATTCTAAATTCTTCTCCATCGGCTAATGCATCTTCGAATAAATCGAGATTAGCAGAAATGAGTTGCAATGTATTCTTTGTGATCCTTATATTCAGGAGATTATTCCGCAGGCTTAAATCGAGAAGTTTGCGCTCCCACAGTAACTGTTTGGTAACAACAACCTCTGAACTTATTCCTGACAAATCGTAAGGATTTATAGTTTGAGGTGTTGCTTGTGACCTGTCTGAGACGGGCAATACTTCTTCTTTTATTTCCCAATGTTGCCCATTCAATATTCGTTGCGGAATTGGTTTAATTCCTGAAAAACGAGTCCTCTTTATATCTATAGCTAATATGAAACCGGGTTGTGAAATACACTTGTTGGCAATTTTTACAGCCTGATCGAAATCGATATTTTGTCCCATATTCATGCAGGTGGTCTCGACTAGTGTGATATCATTAATACCGTCAGCTATTCTCTTATTAATCAGAGAGACATCCTCAATCACACTGTCGGGAGATGTTTCCGGTACAAGCCATCCTCCTGCGAATGCATGTCCGTTAACCACTATAATAAGCGGGTGTATTCCAATTGCTTCCAGGCATGAGGCATATAGCAAGGCCATATCAAGGCAAGTACCCAGTTTTTGAGTCATCACTGAATCTACAAGTCGGATTCGTTGTCCGTAGTCTTCAAAACTAGCGGGTACAGTGCTGTATATAATTTCCTGTTCGGCAATGGCTGTATATATGGCAGCCATTTGTTTTTGTACTCTATCGGGATTTCGGCTTTGGTATTCGTCCAATGACGGGCTACCTGTCCATTGTTCCAGGATAGTTGCCGCCCGTTTGATTACAGGTAGTGTTGCCGGATGATTTGGCGTAACAAATGCAGATAACATTTCCGGTAAAACAGCAATACCTCCCCACTGATCGTAAGCCAAAACATTGATAGGGTATTTTTCTTCAAACAGGAGTTCCTCTTTTGAATATATCTTTAGCGATATATCTCCGGATATGCGTTCTGTAAGTTGGGCAAAGTAACCGGCAGAGAGATTTAACTTAGGTATTTCGACTCTTATCTTTTCTTTTGCATTGATTATTTCTACGGATATAGGAATAGCCGTTGCGAAGCCGGGATCTGCAGTTAACTCTATCCTTAAATCCTTTAGTATTTCTTCTGTCAGGTTTTCTATCGAAAAATCACGTATAACAGATACCCGATTCTGTTGCATGGCAAAGTTTACAACAGGCAGATAAGAAAATTCAATATTAAGTTTACTTTGCTCATTTTCCATAACTAGAGAACTCTTTGTTATAATTAGTTTGAAATACTTTTTACAAGGTTTAAAGATAATAATCTATCCCGCAATATTCACACAACTTCTACTATTTACAGACTTTACCATCTCAATCTCCGTACTTATCTGTTCCCCCATATATTCGGCATGTAAGGATAGTAGCGAAAAAATAAATTCATAGGAGTAAAAAATAGATGTGTTGAGTAAATGTCATGCAAGCATAAAATAAAAAATAGCTACAAACAATTTGTTTGCAGCTATTTAATTTACGATATAAGTGATCCCGAAGCGATTCGAACGCTTGACCCACAGCTTAGAAGGCTGTTGCTCTATCCAGCTGAGCTACGGGACCATCCTTTTTGCTTTTAGCGAGTGCAAAGATAGTATATTTTGGTTAAAACAAAAGACTTTTAGCGAAAAGTTTTCACAACAGAATGTGATTGGTCGAAACAAAAGATTGTAAATATATTGCCTTTATCGATAACATTTACTACTTTTACCCCGAACAATAAAAACACTCCGATGAGAATGTAAAAAAACTTTTACCATACACAGGTTTATTTCTCAATTGTTTAATTGACTATACAGTATATTTTTAATATCTGTTTCCCAGTCATTTTTTATACCAACATGTAATTCTTAAATCAGCAAAGCAAATACAATGCTTCTATCCGGTATGTAAGACGGATATCATTTCTGGCACTCTGTACTGGCATTAATTATGCCGTGTTCGGGGTATCCAAGTTTTCAATATTTTAAAATTATATCTATCATGTGTATTTCCGTACAACAATTAACATATACACATCCTGATAAAGAAGTTCTTTTTCAGGGTGTCAGTTTTTCATTAACTAAAGGGCAGAAAATAGCTCTGATAGGAGATAACGGTTCTGGCAAATCGACTTTAATGC
Organism: Dysgonomonas gadei ATCC BAA-286; assembly: GCF_000213555.1. Taxonomy (GTDB): domain Bacteria; phylum Bacteroidota; class Bacteroidia; order Bacteroidales; family Dysgonomonadaceae; genus Dysgonomonas; species Dysgonomonas gadei. The sequence continues at coordinate 629,017 of NZ_GL891979.1, read as the reverse complement.
ATTTGCTGAAAGGAGATTTAAAGCCTTCATCGGGCGAAATAATCTGTTCGTCTGATCCATACTATATACCACAGCATTTTGGGCAGTATAACCAGATGACTGTGGCTCAGGCGTTGCGAATAGACAGTAAGTTAAGAGCTTTGCATGCAATTCTCAATAACGATGCTTCCTCTCAAAACTTTTATTTACTTAACGATGACTGGACAATAGAAGAACGTTCCCAAACTGCATTATCCCAGTGGGGAATGGGACATCTCCCGCTTACAGCATCTTTGGATAGTCTCAGCGGAGGTGAAAAAACGAGGTTGTTTCTTGCAGGTATAGACATACATGAACCGGGGCTTATCCTGTTCGATGAACCAACAAACCACCTCGATTATCACTATCGGGGAAAATTGTATGATTTCATCACATCATCCCGTAAGGCAATGGTTATCATCAGCCACGACAGGGCTCTTCTTAACTTATTGCCGGAAACCTATGAGTTGAGAAAGGATGGAATTACTTATTATGCAGGAAATTACGAGTTCTATAAAATCCAAAAAGAGCAAGAAGTACTATCTTTGCAGGTAAAGCTGGAAGAACAGGAAAAAGAACTGCGCCTTGCACGTAAAACAGCGAGGGAAATAGCGGAACGAAATCAAAAACGGGATATTCGTAATAAAAAAAATGTTGAGCAGAAAGGAATAGCCCGTATTGTGGTCAACACATTACGAAACAAAGCAGAAAACAGTACAGCAAAACAGAAAGGCACACATGAACAGAAGATGGGATCTTTAAGAGAGAATATCAACGATATACGAAAATCCATGCCCGATATGAAAGCAATGAGAACAGATTTCAGTGAATCAGGGCTGCATGCGGGAAAAATACTGGTTTCGGCAAAAGATATAAATTTCAGCTACAATGATAATTCTTTGTGGAAGGATCCACTGAATTTCCAGATAAAGAGTGGTGAGCGAATATTGCTTCGAGGTAGTAACGGATCGGGTAAGACTACTTTATTGAAACTAATTACAGGACAATTGTTACCTCAGCAGGGGATATTGGAACTGGCCGGTTTCACTCACGTGTATCTCGATCAGGAATATTCTATCATCAATAACAGACTGACGGTTTATGAACAAATACAGCAATTTAGTACAGGACTGCAAGAACATGAAATAAAAACGATACTCAACCGCTTTCTTTTCTCTTACCAGTCCTGGGATAAAGAGTGCGCTCTTCTCAGTGGCGGTGAAAAAATGAAACTTGCTCTCAGTTGCCTGATGGTATCCTCTAACACACCTGATATATTTATCCTGGACGAACCGACAAACAACATCGATATCCGGAATATTGAGATACTCACTGCTACAGTCCGGGATTTTGGAGGAACGGTATTGCTCGTATCGCACGACATGTATTTTATAAACCAGATGGATATCGATTATGAAATAGAGCTTTGATAGATTAAATAATAATGCTCATTATCTTCACCATTCATGTAAAAAACAATAATCCCCGATGAGCCCGTGAACAAAAACACTTGAGCTTCACAGCAAAAACAAATCGGTTTATCTTCTTTATTTTTGGATAATAAAAATAGTTCTATCAATCCATAAGATTGAGCTTGTGAGCGAAAGAATAGTTATATTTGCAAAAACCAAAGATAATATGGAACAGAGAGTTATAGTGGAAACGTTAGATTATTCCGGCATATTTCTGTCGTGCTATACCAACGACAATACCACATGTGTACATGCAACAAAAGACCATACGCTGCTTTATCTCTATTCGGGCGAGCATGTGATTGATGATAATGGGCAACAAACTATTATTCGCCCGGGAGAATGCGCTTTTATTCGTCGTGACCACCGCATCACGATGTATAAAAATCACACGGAAACAGAACAATATAAGGGGATTTCCCTGACTTTCCGCCGTAACCTGCTTCGCGAATTTTACAATAAACTGCATAAAAGCGAAATTCCAAAATCGGTATCCGAACTTCACGAAAGTGTATTCAGGATCAAACCCAGACCCGATATTACAAGCCTTTTTCAATCACTCACACCCTATTTCGATTCCAAAATCAAACCCAGCGATGAAGTGGCAAAGTTGAAGTTGCAGGAAGGAATATACTGCCTGCTCAATACCAGTAAGGAATTCTTTCCAATACTGTTCGACTTTACCGAACCCTGGAAGATTGATATTATCGAGTTTATGAACGAAAATTACATGTATGAGCTTTCGATGGAAGAAATAGCATCTTATACTGGCCGTAGCCTGGCAACTTTTAAAAGGGATTTCACAAAAATCAGTGATGTACCGCCCCAAAAATGGCTTATTCAAAAAAGGCTGCAGGTTGCTTACGAAAAACTCAAAAACGAGGATAAAAAAGTAAGTGACGTGTATGTTGAGGTAGGTTTTAAAAACCTGTCTCATTTCTATTCAGCTTTCAAAAAACAATTTGGATACTCCCCAAAGAAATAAAAGGATACCTGAGCCTTTCAGCAAAAAAATCTGAGCCTTTCAGCAAAAGAATCACAAAGTTCTTCTGTTAATTTTGTCTCAAACCAAATAATACTGAATATTGTTATATAAAAATAAAAAATAAAGAATATGAGTACAAGACGAGTAAAAGCATTTGGAACAGAGGCTGCTGTAGAACCTTTAAAAGATTTAAATATAGAGCGTAGGGAAGTTGCGCCCAACGACATAGAAATAGAAATTCTATATTGTGGTATTTGCCATTCCGATTTACATAGCATTCACAATGATTGGGGCAGTACTATATATCCGGTCGTTCCCGGGCATGAAATAGTTGGCAGGGTTACAAAAACAGGTAATAAAGTAACTAAATTCAAAGTCGGGGACTTGGCAGGTGTAGGCTGTATTGTAGATAGTTGCCGCGAATGTGAGCATTGCCATGAAGGAGAAGAGCAATTCTGCGAAAAAGGATGGACAGTTGTATTCAATTCACCCGACAGCAAGCACGGAGGAGTCACTTATGGCGGGTTTTCTGAAAGTATTGTTGTAGACGAAAACTACGTTGTACATGTACCCGATACTTTAGATCTACCGGGCGCCGCACCTATCCTCTGCGCCGGCATCACGGTTTATTCTCCGTTGAAACACTGGAATGCCGCACCAGACAAGAATATCGGAATAATAGGCATAGGAGGTCTGGGGCATATGGCCATAAAGATTGCCAAAGCAATGGGCGCTTATGTTACAGTGTTTACCACATCTCAATCGAAAGCTGACGATGCAAAACGTTTGGGGGCAGATGCTGTGATCATTTCTTTCAATGCCGAACAAATGAATAAATGCCCGAAACAGGATATGATATTGGATACCGTTTCGGCAAAACATGACGTCAATGTTTATCTCAACTTACTGAAAACAGATGGTTCTTTGGTAATAGTAGGCTTACCTAACGAGCCATTGGAAATAGGTGCCTTTAATGTGGTAAAAGGACGGAAAAGTTTCTCCGGCTCCAATATCGGAGGTATAGCCGAAACACAAGAGGTATTGGACTTCTGTGCAAAACATAACATCAAAGCCGATGTAGAACTTATCAATATACAGGATGTTAACACTGCCTTTGAAAGGCTGGAGAAAGGACAGGTTAAATATCGTTTTGTAATTGATATGGCTTCTTTAAAGAATTAGAAAGGCTGATCCGGGTTTATATAAAAAGGTAGCAGGTAATCTGCTGCCTTTTTTATTATGTGGAAACTACCCATAAAAAGTATCAAAAAAAAACAGGATGATCCTGACAGCAAAAACCATTGAGCCGTTGAGCAAAAATACCCTGGATTAACTATCATAATTTTGCATTATACATAAATGACGACATCTGATTATAAACGATAAAAAAATAAGATGGATATATTTGCAAGAATGAAACAAGGGGATTTAATCCTTGAAAATGACCCCGAATATCCCCAATTATATGAGGCTCTTCTCAGAGGAATGCGTATTACAGGCTTACTAAATGCGTCCTATCACACTAAAGAACAAACCCGTGATATTATCAGTGAACTAACCGGACAGCAATTGGACGAAACAACATGGATTGTACCACCATTTTATACCGATTTCGGTCAATTTATCCGCTTGGGTAAAAAAGTATTTGTCAACAGTGGATGTATGTTTATGGACAGAGGAGGTATCACATTGGAAGACGGTGTTTTTATCGGACCGAATGTAAACATAATTACGGAAAACCATGCTGAAGAGCCCGGATTACGGCACAATGTCTATACAAAACCTATCCTTATAAAGCGTAATGCCTGGATAGGCGCAGCAGCAATTATATTACCGGGGGTTACGGTCGGAGAAAATGCTATCGTTGCAGCGGGAGCTGTAGTGACTAAAGATGTGCCTGATAATATGATAGTAGGTGGTAATCCGGCAAGAGAGATAAGGAAAATAAAAACAAGCTCATTATGAAAAAGATAGCTACCGCATTAGTCTCTATTATGATGATAACAAATCTTTCAGCATGTATCTCCAATGATACGAACGATCTGTATACACCGGAGATCAACAACAAAGTCCAAAATATACATATAAATATATCGAGACTGAAAAATAGTATCTAAATACAAAATTATTTACTATAAGTGAACATAAAAAATGATTATTGGTTGAAAGGTTATTAATAATTATTATTCACATGCCTGACTTATTTTGTATATCAGGCAGCTTGTTAATTAACTTAATATCCTTATGCCAATGAAAACCAAGACACCGGATCTTACATCTGAAATGTATATCAAAGATGTTGATGAAATTTCTGTATCTCTTGATGTATGGAACTTAAAAGAAAATCAGGATTTTGAATTTATTGCCAGAGAAAATAAAATTCTGCTGGTAATAAATGGAAGTCTGAAATGCTCCCTGCCCGGATATACTGACGAAAGTCTCAGTTCCGGTCAGATGATATTCATATCTATAGGTACGCGTTGCCTGATAAATACCATAGAAGGAGTATCTGTCATATGTTTGAAACCCGGGTTAATCCTAAGCCGCTGTAATCATTCAGACCTTTACCAACCCGAATTACCTGAAGATAAATTGACAGTTCTGAAATTCACCCCCATTATTTCAGCATACATTGATTCATTAAGGTGGTTTCTTAACATGAACTCCCAAGACCATACTTTATATATCTGCATAAAGACCAGGGAACTCTTTTACCTGATGTCTATTTGCTATACTCACGGAGAAAGAAGTCTCTTTTTTAGAAATTTAGCTTCAAGAGACAGGGATTTTTCCGATTTCATATATCAGAATTACAGAAAAGTAAAATCTATAAATGAACTGGCCAGTTTGTCCTTCTATAGCCGTTCCGGTTTCGAAAAACGGTTCCGCAAAACCTTTGGAGTACCCGCATCTCACTGGATCACCTTGCGTAAGGCTGCAGATATATATCATGAAATACGCCGGAGCCGGAAAAGCATTAAACAAATCAGTTTTGATCATGGTTTCTCATCCCTGTCTCATTTTCATAAATTCTGCAAAGCAAAATTTGGCTTATCACCCGGATTTATACGCAAACAGATGCGGACAGATGACGATGTTATAAAAAAGGTGAAAAAGTAACTAAAAAAGGAAAAAATATATGATATTTTTTAATTATCTAAAATTTATTTTTGTAACTCGGAAATCACGAAGACAACAGTTTAAACTTACTAATACATAATAATAGAGAAATTTATCTTCATTTAGACTAAGACAACAAAACATTAAAAAAAATCATTAATCTGGTAAATTTAACAGAAAAGAATAAAAATTTAGAAAAGCATATTCTGCTATGTATGAATATACATAGCTTAATTAACACCCCTGAATAAAAAATAAAATTTGTGTTAACGCGTCATTTAAGAGGGTGTACTATCCGGAATTTATAAATAATGACTTTATAATAACAAAAGAAGAAGACAACAAAAGAAGACAACAGTACAAGTAACAAATACTCTAAGTCAAATTGATTTTTTATAAAATCAATAAAATAACTACTCAATAATATCCGATGACCAAAAGAATAATATTTCTCACACTGTTTATCTGTGGGACGGTTTTTCAGGGTAATAGCCAAACTATCTCTGAAAGAACCGGATTCCCCTCAGGAAGGGAGGCAATGCCTTTACTAGGGCTTAAATCCAATCTGATTTATGACCTGACAACAACCTTGAATGTGGGGGTTGAATACCGTTTATCCGAATATCTGAGTTTGGATATATCCTTCAACTACAATCCCTGGACATTCTCAAACAACAGAAAATTCAAACATATCCTTATACAGCCGGAGTTGCGCTATTGGATCAACGAGCCGTTCAACACCCATTTTATAGGCACCCACCTCCTTTACAGCCACTACAATGCAGGAAATTTACCTTTCGGGTCTTTAAAAGATTACCGTTATCAGGGCGATGCTTACGGATGGGGTATATCTTATGGCTATCAGTGGATTCTTTCTCCCCGTTGGAATTTAGAGGCAACGCTCGGTATAGGCTATGTTCATTTCGACTACACACGCTATGAATGTGAAAAGTGCGGACGAGAACTGGGCACCGGGAATAAAAACTATTTCGGTCCTACCAAAGCAGGTATCTCTCTTATTTACATTCTTAAATAATAACATATCAAATAATATTATGAACCGGACAAAATATTATACCATTCTGTTTGTAATCCTTTTACAATTTACGCCATTATATAACATTGGCCAAAATACACATCTGGAAGATATTAAAATAAAAGAGATAAACGATAGTTTACAGGTGAGCTACCGGATAAACACGAACGGGAACCCCGTTACCAACGGCCAAGCCATATATCTTAGTCCCATACTAATGATGAAGGGCAACCACTACCCTCTACAACCGGTAATCATTGCCGGAAAGAATAAACAGCAGGTACTACGGCGATGGGCGAACAACTATAAAAGAGAATTATCGTCCTGCATTATTAATCCTGAACTACAAAATGATTCAGCGCTTTACTTCAATGTACAAATACCCTATCTGCAAAAAGTCGATTCTGCCCGTATGCTTGTAAAGTTAGAAACTCTACACTATAGGGGTAAACATACACTTACATCTGATATGACCGTAAGTCCTGTTATTCCGGCAAATCAGGAGACATATACTTTTTCGCCCCAAGTCAGCTTTATCATCCCTAAAAAAGAAAATAAACTTCATTGTGTGCAAAAAAGTAGTTCTGTATTTTTTAAGACAGGACATTCAGGCATACTCCCGGCATACAGAGACAACCAGACAGGGATATCCGAAATGGAAAGAATATTGAGGGATATAGTTAATAATAAAAATATTTCTCTGGAATCAATATACATACACGGATATGCTTCTCCTGAAGGAAGATATGGAGTAAATGAAACTTTAGCCATGAAAAGAGCATTGGCTCTGAAAAATCACATCAGGTCAATGTTTAATATCCCGGATAGCTTATTAAAAACAGATGCAACCCCGGAAGACTGGCCTGGCCTGACTACACTTATCGAATCTAAAGAATTGATTAGCAATGAAGATATCCAAAATATTATATCCATAGCAAGAGATGATGAACGCGAGGCTGCATTGAAACAACTAGACAATGGAAAGCCATATCATATAATACTAAAAGAGTTATTTCCCATGTTAAGGCGCGTAGAATATCAAATCCGCTATTCTATCAAGGATTATAGTGGGGATGAAATCAAAACATTAGAAAAAAGTAATCCTGAAAACTTATCCCATCGGGAGCTTTACAATCTGGCCATGAGCTATGGAGAGAACAGCACCGAATATAATCGATTGCTCACAAAGACTATTCCTTTTTACTATCCCAAAGATACAGTAGCGATCAACAATGCTGCCGCAGTCTCGATTAAAAACGGAGACTTAGATGCTGCGCGACGCCTTTTAGAGCAGGCTGTCCCAAGTGATCTGCTATACAATAACATGGGCATAATCTATATGTTGGAAGGTAATCGGGAAGAAGCACTCCGTTGTTTCGACAAAGCCATTACCTCAGGTAATGAACAGGCTGTATATAATAAAAAAGAGTTGCAGCGTAAAAAATAAATAAGCTTTACTGACATATATAAAAGCAAATAATTCATTTATAAGTCAAATCAATCACATTGAATCAATTTTAAAAACCAACAGCGTATGAAAAAAAAATTCAGCTATCTAGCATTATTAGCCATGGTACTATTACTGGGCTTTAGCGGTTGCTCCAACGGGGAAGATACAGAACCCGTAGATAATGCAAAACCAAAAAGTGTATTCCTGAAACTTGGCAAGAGCGCCGTCACACCTCATTCGGTAAGTAGTCCGGTGAGTAATGGAACCGATGTAGTCCTACAGTCGGGAGATTTATATTTCGTAAATGCATCAGGTGCCATATTAAAGCATTACACGATAACCTCTTCTACTACAAGTGCTACGAATATTAATATGACAGAAGCTCATAACGGAGCATCGATAACCAACCTGCCCGGAAATACAGAGATGGTCTATGTTGTAGGTAATACGTCCGGTCTTCCTACTTCGGGCAACATTTCCACAGTACAGGAAGTTGTATTGCAAGTGGAATCCCAGAATGATATTGAAGACGCAAACCTGTACGGAAGCGGCCCACTAGTCGATCCTGTATCACCTGCTACTGCCTATACCTGTGAGGTTGATCTTAAACCTACCGTGGCACGTATCGAACTAACGGATATTACTTCCAGTGGTGTTATTACTGATTTTAAAGTAGATGGTATTTTCATCGATAATTATTTTTCACAGGCTTTAGTAAAAGGAAGTGTGACCAGTACCGATTTCGTGGAAAACGGAGCTGTGGCGGCAGCATTTAATGATGAAACCAGTGAATATCCGGCCGGGCTGAAACCTGCCATCTATGATTTCTATGATCCGGCACTCTCTGCCTCTACAAAAGTAGCTAAGCCTGCAGGTACGGGTACAGTATGGGCTTATAATTTATTTGCTTCATCCACCGGTAGTACAGTTCCCCGTATAATCATACGCCTGAGTGATATCGTAACAAATGATGGATCTACATATACTGCTCCGCAGTTTGTCACGGTCAAAGGATTCAAAGCTGTTTCCGGAGGAGCTTCTCTAACAAGTATTGAATCGGGTAAAATATACAAGATAGCAGCAGGAGCATTGACATTCAATGAGACCGACCTGTCTCCGATACCAAATTTAAGCCTGATCGATATAGAAGTAACAGTTAATCTGGTTGCCTGGACAGTAGTAGGTGTAACGCCTGAACTTTAATGTATACAGCATTCTTCGGGGAAAGCCGACTATACTTTCCCCGAAGGATCACTATACAAATCCGCCATATCACAGAGAGATGCGGTTTAGTAAGAATCTAAAGGCCTAATATATGAGATTGTTCCATTTGTTTTTCGTATTGTTTACCATCCTGATATTCAGTAGGTGTATTGATGATAGTTCAGGTGAATGTCCGGTCGGTATCGATAAAAATTTTATACTGAAGTTTCGTTATGTAAGCGATGGACCCGAAGAACTTTTTATCGAAAAAATAAAAAGGGTGGACGTATTTGTTTTCAAGGAAGATGGACAATATGTAATGACCCAAAGTGCAAACCTGGCTGCGTTAACCTCTTTTGCCGGAATCATGCTGGATCTTGATCCGGGTAGTTACCGGATCGTCTGCTGGGGAAATGCTTCCGGAAAAACATTTTTCAGTCCGTTAAGTACAAATAGCATGATGAAAGATGCTTTTGTAACTCATACTGCCCTCAGAAGCGGAATTGCTGCAACGAATGGCGACACATTATATTATGCATTGGATCATACCGTATTGTCCCCGTCATTAAAAGTTACGACAGTATCCGAAACAGTGATAGAACGGATACTCGATTTTCATAATGCATTCATAAAAATACAGGTCTATGTAAAAGGGCTTTCAGACAAAGGTCCTCAGGGGCAACTGCTTGCACCGATAGTAGAGATGACCGGAGTTACCAGTGGATACAATTTCGAGATGCAGACTTTCGGCAATGCTGTCCATTATCTTGATATATCCGCATTTGAATACATATCAGGAGAAAAAGTCGCTGCTATAACATTTTACACACTTCGTTTCCAAGATGACAATCCGATAGAAATAAAGATTAAGAAAAGTTCCGATGGCAGCACTCTTACAGTAATCAATCTCAAAGATTTTATGAAAGAGAATAATATAACAGTAGAAGGTATAGAGAAGGCTGTAGTACCTATACTGGTTGAATATAAAGAAGCCTCTGTCGAAATAAGTATTCCCGAATGGGGACAAATACCGGTAGACCCGGAATTATAAACATATCAGGCTGGTGAATCGCCCGGTTCCTTTCCGGTCTGTATATATCACAGCGCAAAACACAGAAACAAAATAGAGTATGAGAATCATAAATATGCATACCGGACAAAAAATCATCATTACTTTATGCATTTTATCGGGAGTACTATTAAATTCCTGTCAGGATAATGACGAAGTACCATCTCCCGGTTCAGCAACAAAAGAAGTAACCTTTTCCGTAAAAGTTCCGGGAGCATCAGCCCCTAAAACCAAGACTCTGCCAGAAAGTAATGAGAATGAAGTCAGGAGCATCGAAGTACTATTGTTCGATGACAATGGGGAATATACTTATCAACCGGTGTACAGCAATGTAATCAATACCGATCCTGACAACAGCAATATCAAGACCTTCACCATAAAGGTTCCCGAAGGCACATACAATATGGTAATACTCGCTAACGCGCGACAAGCGGTATCAGGAATCGTGAGCAGTATCCATGACGGAGATTCCAAAGCATCGGTACTCGAAAAGCTGGTTATCACCAATAGCAATAAATGGAATGCCGATCCGGTGTCCGCAGGATATATACCTATTCCAATGTTTGGCGAAATACCTTCTATTTCCGTAAATGCATCATTGCCGTCCAGTACATCTGTAAATCTGGTTCGTATGGTATCTAAAATTGATGTGGCACTAACCAATACAGATGCCTCGGCTAATTTCACCTTAGAAAGCATACGCCTATATAATTATAATAATAAAGGATATATAGCACCACTTTCAGGTAATTGGGACCAGTCACAAAGTATTGTCACCGGAGTCAGTATACCTACCGGTTCTATTCTCACTCCAGGCCCGTTATTATATGACGGTACGGCTATTACTACAGCACATACGGCATCATCAGGAGAAATATATACATTCGAGGCTGCAAAGGCTGATCCGTCATCGATGCAAAATGCCACATGCTTGGTGATAGGCGGTACATATACGGGAGACAGCCAACCAACATACTACCGTGTAGATTTCGCCCGCACGTCATCATCGGTTACCACTTACCTGCCCGTCCTCAGAAACCATTATTACAAAGTAAACATAACAAAAGTCAGCGGCCGTGGATTACCCACACCTGCCGATGCATTCAGTTCCCGCCCGGTAAATATAGAAGCAAATGTGATCATGTGGGATAATGTAAAGATCGGTGATATCGTCTTCGACGGACAATATATGCTGGGAGTATCGCAGAGTTCAATCACATTTACGCGCGATGCTCATACAACCTCCAGCTCTGATAATGCGTTTTGTGTAACAACCGATTATCCTTCCGGATGGAAGATAGACAAAATAACGGATGTCTCCGGTAACAATGTAACCTGGCTCAGCGTCGTATCCACTCTGGGAGCTGCCGTATCCACAGGAGTTTCGGGTAGCGTTACAGACCTAAAGCTAAATATGTCCGAAAACACCAGCGGATCAGACCGTACAGCATATATTCATCTTAGCGCAGGACGCCTTACCCATACGGTACAAGTTCTGCAAAAAACTGAAATCAACCTGAATTTAAAGGTGACTGACCTGTCAGGCAAGGCTATATCCGAGTTGGTTTTTGCATCATCTGCCGATGTTCAGCCTGCTGCACAACAATTCAAACTCAAATGGAACCCGGTCACATTAAGTGTCACAGCAACCCGTAGCGACATTTATAATATCGGCTTTTCGTTCGACGGATCTTCAGACCAGCCGGGATCAGGTATACTCGCTCTTCTGAATGATCCTTCGGGAGAGAAAACGTTTACTGTACGCCCTACAGCTATTACAGCGGCTGAGATTGCAGTAAATCCTTTCATGGAGAAGGTCTCTGTCGTCGATTTCAGGATAGGCGACCCATATACCTTCTTAACCACAAGTATTTTCCTCAGGCAAGTCAGATATAATATCTCTACGCAAAAAGACGCATATTACCTGATGGATGGAACTCAGAAATATTTCACAGTCAAATCCAATACAAACTTCACCGTTGAGGTCAAAAGTAACCCGGATAATGTGGTACAATCCTTAGTGACCACTTCCGGAGGAGCCAATACAAGCGGTACCAGAGTATATTTCAACATAATCAACGATGCCGCCAATCCGGCGCTTTACTACAGAGACATTGTATTTACGATCAAAAGCCCCCAAGGTCGTTTTGCCGATACAGATATTACATTGCCATGCTATGCCGGTGTCATCCAACCTAAATCGAACTCATATATTGTCAATCCGGGAGGAACAGGAATACTTATCCCTGTCAGCCGGGCAAACGACTCCGGGATAGGGACTCAATTGGGTGCATCGGAGAATTTCACGGCCAGACTCCTCTGGACAGACAATGCAAACAGGGTAGCATCCAATTCAAATATAAGCCAGATTCATATTATTGGAACGGGATCATCTGCTTATCTTCTTGTTAAACAGGGAAGCGCTTCAGGAAATGCTGTTGTAGAGATCAAGAACGCATCTAATACAACCCTCTGGTCCTGGCATATATGGGTGACCGACTATACACCGGTAGCTTTAGGTACAGGTAAATTTATGGACCGTAACCTCGGAGCCATAGGCAACACACCAAGTGCGGCGGCAACAAAAGGCTTGCTATACCAATGGGGACGCAAAGACCCGTTCCCGAGTTCATCTACGTTGACAGGAACCGATGAACCTACATTATACACTGCCTCAGGAACAATATCTGTTACCAGAGCACAAGTATCTGTAGCAAATAATCTTGGCAATGCTATAGCTAATCCCTTCACATTCTATTATCTGGCTACAGATCCCCGCGACTGGTACAGCAATAGTGGAGTCAGGAGCGATGCCCTCTGGGGTCCTGCGTCCAAAACGGTTTATGATCCATGTCCCACCGGATGGCGTGTACCTCAGCAGGGAATATGGCTCCTTGCTAACTTTACAATGGGACAAAATGGGGCCGTATGGGGCAGCAATGGAATGACCTGGACAGGTTATGGTGGATGGTATCCCGCAGCAGGTTATCGCGTAGATTCGAATGGAAATCTGACTAATGTTGGCAGTACCGGAATATATTGGACGGCTACAAATTCAGGTACAAGTGCAAATTATCTCAGTTTCACCAATAACACTGTGGCAGTACAATACCCGACCTATCGCGCCGGAGGCTTTTCTGTACGGTGTGTTGCCGAGCAATAGCAGTAATCTGAATAAACAGAAATAAAAAGAATTATACAATGCATTATTAAGCAATAAAATATGAGAGTAACCATCAAATCAATTATATACCGGACTATACCCGTTTGGGCTATATTTCTAATCCTCTTCTGCTCCGCTTGCCGCGATACGGAAGATGTACCGGTTGGAAATATTAATGATATGGAAATACTGTTCTCCGTCATAGTTCCGGGTTCATCCGGACTTAAGTCCTCTATGGACGAAGAAGATGAAGATAATGTGCAGAGTATAGAAATTTTGTTGTTCGACACAGATGGTAAATATACTTACCAACCCTTGTATAGCAATGTTATAAATACAAACCCTACAGACAGTAAGGTTAAGACCTTCACTGTAAAAATTCCGGAAGGTACTTATAACATAGTGATTCTGGCTAATGCCCGCCAAAGCCTTGCTAATGCTTTAGGTAGTATCAGTGATGGAGAGGCAAAATCTTCAGTCTTGGAAAAATTGTTGCTGGCAAACTCAGGAAAATGGAATGCCAATCCTGCATCTACAGGATACATCCCCATACCGATGTGGGGGGAAATAACATCGCTCACGGTCAATAACAGCACTCCTGCCAGTAATCCGGTAAATCTGATCCGTATGGTCTCTAAGATAGATGTAGCACTTACTCATACCGATGCCACAAGCAAATTTACTCTGGAAAGCATACGTCTCTATAACTATAATAACAAAGGCAGGATTGCTCCAACTGCATCAAACTGGAGTGCATTGCAAAATAAAGTAACAGCAGCATCAGTCCCGGCCTCAGCACAGAAACCGGTTAATCCGGCACAAAATCCGCTGGTATATGACGGGGCTGCCATCACAACACCGGGTGTTTCGAGTTCAAGAGAGATCTACACCTTCGAGGCGTCAGCCGGAAGTTCATCCTCATTACAAAGCAATACCTGTCTGGTTATTGGTGGAACTTACACAGGCGATAGCCAACCTACATATTACCGGATCGATTTTACCCAGACGTCTTCAGGCAATACTACCTACCTGGCATTATTACGAAATCATCACTATAAAGTAAATATTTCTGAAATAAGCGGCTCCGGATTGCCGACTCCGACAGATGCCTTCAATTCCCGTCCTGTGAATATAAAAGCGGAAGTTATTGAATGGAATGACGCTCAACTATCCGATGTCGTCTTTGACGGACAGTATATGCTGGGAGTATCACAAGGAGAATTTATATTACCTCGCGATATCCATATAGCTACCAGCGAAGGCAACAGTCTCGCTGTGAGCACAGATAACCCTTCCGGCTGGAATGTTGATAAAATAGTAGATACCGGAGGGAATAACATTAGCTGGCTGGGATTGTTATCAACATCAGGAAGCGTAATTTCATCAGGAGCCTCCGGCGTTACTACTAATGTAAAACTTAGCCTGACTGAAAATATAAGCGGTATAGTGCGTATTGGTTTTATACATCTGAAAGCCGGACGCCTTACTTATATAGTCAAGGTGACACAAAATATCAATGCAGCACTTGCTTTGAGCATAAAGAATGTAGCCGGGACCAAGAGTATTAATGAATTGATATTTGCTGCACCAATAAATGCATTACCTTCAACCCAGCAATTCAAAATGAAATGGAGTCCTGCAACGTCTTCTGTTATCGCAACTAACTATGTCATAGGTAACGCAGGGCTATCTTTAGACGGGTCTTCCGGTTTACCTTCCTTCGGTCTACAGTCGTCCATAAGCGATCCTTCGGGCGAAAAATTATTTACAGTGCAGCCCACCGCTATTACAGATGCCGAACTTTTAACAGACCCGTTTCTGGTAAAAGTATCAAAAATGGACTTTACGGTATCCAACGGGACCAATAATATAACTGAGAGCCTCTTCTTGCGACAATCAGCATATAACCTTGTATTCAGCAATGTCAACTCTTCGTACTGGACCAACGGAAACACGTATACCTTTAATGTGAGAAGTAATACCAACTGGCGAATCAAATCCATCACAGAGAATATAACAACAGGGAGCGGCTCGCTTTTGAACCTGCAGGCATCAGATAATCTAAAAATAGGAACTGTCGGTAGTACCAATACGGGAACAGGCACTCCGGTTAATTTCAGAGTTGTGAGTAATGTTGTAAGTATGGCGGGACAGATAAGTGTTGTTTTTGAAAGTCCCGACTCTCCGAAGAAATTCAATGATGTAACCCTTGTATTGAATATAATCAATGAATATTATCCTAAAGCTCATCAGGGCTGGGCCGGAAGCAATATTTATTACGATTTCGCTTCAGGACATTTGACCTTTGACGATGTAGGGGTTACTACTCACAGAACCTATCAGGGAGTGTATTTTCAGGCAGGCAGCTTATATGGAATGTCTCCTGTAGATATCAATCCTTTAGCAAACACAATATATCCCACTATAGGCGGAACGACATTAAATTTTGCATGGTCTGCCATCCCTTATGCAACCGCCAGTGTAAGCAGCAACCCTCCTGTAGGGAAAACGCAGTTTGACCGCGCATACCTTTATGAAATAACCAATGAAGCAACTGGTGTTGGCGACATTTGCAAATATATGACAGATAAAGGCTGGGCTCCTCCAGGTAAAAAATGGCGCATGCCTACTTCCAACGAATTTAACACTGAGGCTAGTTATACAGTTACCGGAACATTTATTCCGTACGTTCCGATCGAACCTTATGGCATCCAGATATTTAACCGGGGATATAATAAGTCTGACATAGGATCCCCATTTTTTCCGGCTTCCGGCTTCCGGGAAGAAACTAAATTGACAAAAGTCGGAGAAAATGGAATGTACTGGTCTTCATCTGCTAACAGCACAAGTTCATATGCCATGAATTTTGCATATGGTCTGGTAATACCAAATACAATCCTTTTCCGCCAGCTGGGTTTTAGTGTTCGTTGTGTCGTAGAGGAATAACAAGCAGGCATACTATCAAGTTTATATAAGTTTAGGTCGTGGAGACCTATTGCGTAGTTTTGTAGAATTTGTGCTTATGGAATCCTGTGGGTTGTGATAACCAGCGGATTCCATTTTTCAGGAACTCTGATACAGAGCCTTCCGTTTATCAAATATTTTTACAATCCGGGTAGGCAACTAATATTAACTAATATATAAGACCTGCACCAACAAAAAACGATGACAGATTTATATAAAAAATTGCAGATAGCAAAAAAGGAAAGAAAAACATTAAGTTTCGCTACTTACGTATTGTCTGATGCCGGAAAAGAATTAATTTTACTTAGAGATGGAAAGTTTTATCGAAACTTCGCCATAAAAAAATATTTCTATTGCCAATAAATCTTCTAATTATGCAAAAAATAACCCGTCGTTTTTAATAATTACAATTTAATATTTAATGAAAAGTAGATTCTGTTTTATTATTCTTTATTTCCTTATTTTTACAGGTGTATGTGCCCAGAATAAACTTCAACTCTGGTATGAGAAGCCTGCCGGTAAGTGGACTGAAGCCCTTCCTGTAGGTAACGGTTTTATCGGGGGAATGATCTTTGGTGGTGTTGACAATGAGCTTATTCAACTGAACGAAGGCTCCTTATGGTCCGGCGGGCCACAAAAGAAAAATGTAAATCCCGAAGCATACAAATACTTGCAGCCCATCAGAGAGGCTTTAGCCAAAGAAGATTATAAACTGGCTACCGAATTATGCAAAAAAATGCAGGGTTATTATGGTGAGAGTTTTCTGCCTTTAGGAGACCTTCATATAAAACAAACTTATGCGGATAACAGGCGACTCAAGAATTACCGGCGTACATTGGACCTCGAAAATGCTATAGCAACTACTGAGTTCGAAATAAATGGGGTAAAATATATCCGTGAGATATTTACTTCTGCTCCCGACAGTGTTTTAGTGATGCATATAACGGCAAGTATGCCCGGGATGATCAACTTGGAAGTGTCGCTCAACAGCCAGTTGTCCGGTACGCTGTCTGCCGACGGGAAGAACCGGATTGTTCTCAGAGGGAAGGCGCCGGCCCGGGTAGATCCCAATTATTATAATAAGCCCGGAAGGAATCCGATAGAGCAAACAGATGCAGAGGGCTGCAATGGCATGAGATTCCAGACTGTTGTACAAGCCAGATCTAAAGACGGGGCGATCATATCTGACAACAATGGGATATATATAAAAAATGCCACATCTGTTACTCTTTTATTATCAGCCGCAACAAGTTTTAATGGATTTGACAAATGCCCCGATAGTGAAGGAAAAGATGAAAAACGCATATCCGAATCATATATCGCACACGTACAGGATAAAGGATATTACGACCTGAAAACTACTCATATCAATGATTATCAGAAATATTTCAACCGGGTTTCGTTTAGTTTGCCGAATACGACCATAACAAGGGATGTAAATCGTAAACTACCTTCGGATATGCGCCTAAAACTATATTCGTATGGTAATTATGATCCTGAATTAGAATCCCTTTTCTTCCATTACGGACGTTATTTGCTGATCTCGGCTTCACGGCCGGGCGGCTCTGCGGCTAATCTACAAGGGCTCTGGAATAAGGAATTCCGCCCGCCATGGAGTTCCAATTATACGATCAACATAAACACTCAAATGAATTATTGGCCTGCCGAAATTGCCAATCTTTCCGAAATGCATCAACCATTACTGCAATTTATACAGAATCTTTCCAAAACAGGAACAATTACCGCACAGGAGTACTATAGGGCGAAAGGGTGGGTCGCCCACCATAATACCGATATATGGGGGCTTAGTAATGCAGTGGGCGACAGAGGGGATGGAGATCCCAATTGGGCTAACTGGTATATGGGTGGAAACTGGCTGTGTCAGCATCTTTGGGAACATTATCAGTTTACGGGGGATAAAGGATTCCTCAAAGATATTGCATATCCTGTAATGAAAGAGGCTGCTCTATTCTGTTTCGACTGGCTGATAGAAAAAGACGGCTATCTGATTACATCTCCTTCCACATCACCCGAAGCAGCTTTCGTTACAGCTGATGGTAAGCGCTATTCTGTTACTGAAGCGGCGACTATGGATATAGCGATTATACGGGATCTGTTTACTAATCTGATTGAGGCCTCGCAAGAACTGAACTTTGATAAAAAGTTTAGGGAACAACTCATAAAAAAACGGGATAAGCTCTTACCTTATAAGATAGGTTCTCAAGGGCAATTGCAGGAATGGAGTAAAGATTACAAAGACCAGGATCCCCATCACAGGCATATTTCACATCTGTTCGGATTACATCCCGGACGTCAGATATCACCACTTATCACTCCCGATTTAGCGGCTGCCTGCCAGCGGACATTCGAAATAAGAGGCGATGAGGGAACCGGTTGGAGTAAAGGATGGAAAATCAACTTTGCCGCCAGATTATTAGATGGTAATCATGCCTATAAAATGATAAGGGAAATTATGAAATATGTAGAGGAAGGCGGTAGCAGCACAGGAGGGACTTATCCGAACTTCTTCGATGCGCATCCGCCATTTCAGATAGACGGAAACTTTGGTGCCACCGCCGGATTTATTGAAATGTTGCTGCAAAGCCATTTGAATGAAATACATCTGTTGCCTGCACTTCCTGATGTATGGACGGAGGGGGAAATAAAAGGTATTATGGCCAGAGGTGGGTTTGAAATCGGCATCGAGTGGAAAAATAACGTGTTAGATAATGCTATGATCAAATCCAAGCTAGGAAAAAAATGTACTCTCAGAACCTCTGTCCCGGTAAAAATTAACGGGGCTGTATCGAAACAAACTTTTGACGGACAATATTATTTGAATACGTTTGAGACTCAAAAAGGAATCACATATAATGTAACTATAGAACAGTAAAAGATATCATTGAAGAACCTAAAACGAAGCTATCTTTGTTTTAGGTTCTTCTCTATTTTATAGAATATTCTGTCAGATCCTTACAATTTTATCTACCACACATTCAAAATCCTGCAGGTGGGTAGCCATCAAAATAGTAATATCAGAATATTGGTCTTTGATATTTCGAAAGATGGCAATTGCATTTTCAGAGCTTATGCCGGCCGTGGGTTCATCTACTACCAACAGTTGAGGTGTTTTCAACAGGGCCTGTGCCAGCAGCAACTTTTTCCGTTGCCCGCCACTTAATGTTTCACCATTTTCGCCTAACCAGCTCCCCAGACCATCAGGAAGCGACAAACGCCAGCTTGTCAAATCTACCGTATCCAGTACTTGCTCAATAGCTTCATCAGAATATCCTTCAAAATTTTCGCGCAAGGTACCGGTTAATAAATAAGCTTTCTGGGTAACGTAAATACATTCCGGTACAGGTAAATGAGATAATTCGCCATCGCTATTCCATCTCAATAAGCCACTGCGGCGGTATTCAGGATAGAAGAGGCTATTCAACAAGGTAGTCTTTCCTTTTCCGGTTTCTCCGAAAAGAGCAATCCACTCCCCTCTTTTTATCTCTAGCGACACTTCTTTTGTATGTATAGATGTTTCAGGTATTTTTGCACTTAGGTTCTCTAAACTTAAATTTTCGAATATGGAATTAACTTCCACTGTTGCAACAGGCCGTTCCCCTTGCGTGATAATCGAGTCAATATCTCTAATCTGGTGTGCGACCGAACTTTTTTCCGATTTTCCGGAGAAAAGCATTTCAGCCAATTCGGCCTGCGCCATAATACCGAAGAAAATTCCAATTGCCATTGGAGCATCTATACCATAATCGCGTGAGCTCCAAAGCAAAAATGTGGCAATATAGCTAAACCCAAGACCGGCTATCAACTGCAACCAAAATGAATTGGTCTGCAGTTGGTCTTCCAATTGTTCGAGTCGTAGCAATCTTTGTTCATACTGCTCTATGGCTTTCCCCTCCAGTTCATATTTCGAAATTTCTATCCGGCCTCTGAAACTTTGGATAAGGGACTGATTATTCTCCTCCCGATGCACTTTCAATTCTCCGTATAGTTTTCTGTTTTTTCGGAAAATTAATTGGGGTATAATAAACAAAAGAATGGCAGATGAAATCAAAAATTCGATAGCTACCACCTGTGAGAATACAATAAGGAAAAAGAAATAGATACTCAGCGAAAGAATCAGGGCAGAGAATGGTAATATCCACAAAAGAATGTGATTCAATATTTGATCTACACCATGCGTACTGTTTTCGAGTAGAGTCGAGTTATTATTGAATTGCTTTTTGAAATAAGGAAATTTAGCTACGGACCGGAATATTTTCAATTGCAGGCTTTGCTGGGCATCCAATGTGGTTTTATGGTTTTCCAACCGCTCAAAATACCTCAGCACTGTGCGTATAAGGGCCATTAAACGTATAATAGCAGACGGGACCAGATAAGAGAACGTAGTACTTGCTGTAATGAATACAACACTACATATTGCCAGAAACCAGCCCGAAATAGCAGGAAGAGCTATAAATGCCACTGTCCAAAGCAATAACAGAAGAAAACCTCTCAACCATCTGCCTGCCAAAGGCTGTAATATATATTTTATGATAAATTTATTCATGGCTCATCTGTTCCCCCCAATTTAAGTTTACAATTGTATTGGCAAAAGTCTCGAACATCTTTTCGTGTGATGCCACTATAACCAGCCTATCTTCTGCCAATTTCATTATTTGCGGAAGAATGATTTCAACAGTACCAGTGTCGAGGTTAGCCGTAGGTTCATCGAGAATGGCTATCGGCCTCGGGTGCAACATCATCCGGGCAAGCGTAACTAATTGCTTTTCACCACCCGAAAGTTGTTTTCCGTTATGGCTCAGTACGGTTTGCCAACCCTCTTCCTTTTTAGTCAAAATTTTATCTAAGAACTCTGGGTATTGGTTATATTTATTAACCTCTTTCTCGAGAAAAACATTGTATCGAAGTGTTCCGTCGAAAATAAAAGGAAATTGGTTCATATATGACGTATTTGCTTTCAACCATTGCTGTGACCACCTATTGTCTTTCCCGTTTACGGAAACCAGTCCATCCTTAGAAGACAGGCTTCCTGCACAAATCTTCAGCAGGGTAGATTTACCTGATCCTGAAATACCTTTTACCAATACCAATCCTTTTGCAGGTAATTTCAAATTGATATCATGAAGAACTTTTACCGGCGAATCGGGATAAGCAAAGCTAAGGCCACCGATATCAAAAGTATCAAGCTCTTCATTTATTTCTGTTAAAGGTGTATCAATATCCTCGTTTAGGATAGGCAACAGTAGCTTTGCCGAAGCCAGGGCTTTGTTCCTGTCGTGATATGCACTGACGAATTTTCTCAGATAAAAGAAAAAATAAGGCGAAAGAGTAAGCAGGAACAATGCAGTACGAAAATCATAACCTTTCCCGTAATTGGGACCTGCCATAATCCCAAGCAAGCTCATTCCTAAATAAATAGCAATAACAGCAATACAGATGGTAACAAAAAGCTCCAACACAGCCGACGAAAGGATAGCAACACGCATCACGTTGGTAGTCGCTTTGTTTAATTCCTTACTTTTTTTCGATAGAAAGAGGTATTGCGGTTTGAAATTATCTAAATTAACAATTTCCGCAATAGTCTGAAGGCGATTGTAAAAGACAGCTGAATATTTAATGAAAAGATTGATGTGTTTTTTATGAAGAGCTTCTGCACCCACACCTATGATAATCATCTGTATAGGAATGATTACCAACGAAACCAAGAGTGCAGTACCAACCCACTTTTCCATCCAAAAGCAAATAACCAAGAGTATTCCGCTCACTATGAGCGAAGCCATCAGATATGGAATGAAAAAAGCGTAAAATGGTTTCAGATCGTCGCTTATCCTTGTAACGAACAGCGTACTCGATATAGAATCAAACTTATTGTTATTTAACAATATAGGATATAGCTTCTTTTTGATTTTAGAAACAATAATATTTCCTGCTTTGTAATTGAACAGCGATGCAAAATGGGCAAAAATATATCGACCCAAGAGGAATAGGGATGCATACAACAATGCGTTGGGTAAAAGCAGTCCGTCATTGAGCCACGACGCTGCAAATTCTGACAAGTACCAGCAAAAAACAACAAAACATCCCGCGCTTAAAACAGTAAGTACCGAAGCTGAAATATACGCACTTTTTGCTTCGGCAATCTTCTTACCCAACCATCGGGAAGCATTTTCCTGATTTGAACTCATTGATTATTTCCGGTTTTGATTTCCATCACATGGAAATGAATGGATATTAAATGAACTAAGTGGTTATACTCTATTGTCAGCAAAGATAATTATTTATATAAGATAATTATTGATATAAATAGAATCAATCTCGCATTCCTATTTGTTTTTTGATTTTCTATATTGATTATCAAAAAAGTAGTAAATATTATTTTCCCATATGTGACACTTGGAATTTAACCAGCCGTGTCTCCAGTTAGCAAGAGGATAACTTTTTCAATACTATGTAAAAACTAAACCCACGAATCCTCCCGACTCATGGGTTTTATAAAAATCTTTACAAAACTACACCACGACTAACGATGAATGGTCGTGTTTTACTTTACACATTGAATCTGAATAATTTATTTTAACAATACCCGTTCAGATTTGTTGATAGATTTATCTTCACTTACTATTTTTACGATATATATACCTTTGTTTATCAGTTGACTCCCTACAAAATATCCGCTGGAATTACTGAAAACCTTCTTCTCGTCAAGTAACCGGCCTAAAATATCATAAACTGTAGCAACACAATTCTTTTCAGACTGATTATCGACCACGACCTGGTTATTTCTGACATAAACATTCACAAGAGAAGATTCTTGTCCGGTTCCGGTTAACGGAGACGAACTTTCTGTGATTTTGAATCTACCATTAGTTATGGTATTTGTTCCTGAAAAAGTGTATTCCACATTATTTCCGATCGGATAACTACGGCCTGTATGTATATCGTGCAAATATAACTTGCGCATTTCTACATCAGAGGTTACGGAAAGCGTTATCGAAAATTTCTCATCTTTGATTGTATGCACACCAAAAGTAGTTCCTGTAAATTCAGGTACGGTAGCTATCTGATACTTAGACTCCGTTTCATCCGATACATATACCTGAGTCAGTCCTTCTTCCTGAAGTTTGTATGCATCCCATCCGTTATCAAAGCCCTTAGTTGTATTTGAATTTTCAAATAACCATACACGATCGGCTGATGTATTGCTCACGACATCCATAACAATATAAGGGTATTGTGGCGTACGACTTTCAGTATAGGCCGATTTCCACGGTTTTGTAGTCGATGTATTCAACTCATTCTTTATCAGTTCGCCATACTTCAATGTTATACTACCGGGAGTTTTTACATCCAACATGAATGTATGCATAGACAATATCCTGTCCGGTATTCCAACTTGTCCTGCCAGATTAAACGGTACGGCCTGATATTGTCCTCCGGCAACACCGCTGACTGTTCCGCCATTCAGCTTCCGCCATTGGTCGCGAGTTCCCATATTGAACAAATAAACTGTATTTTCGGTCAACTCCACACTACCAAGTTCGATAGCAGTGGTAGTAATTGGTATAGCAGCAGTAAATGAATTGCCGACAAGGTTCATTCCCGAATAGTTGACATTAGATGTTCTGGTAAGCGGAACAACTGCATTCCCTACATTTAGGATTCCGGGGAAACTGTAAATATGAGTCGGCAAAGTATTACTGCTATTAGTCATTTCGTAACCTTTGAATGCTTTCAAGCCTGTATCCGGCGTATATGGCGCGGGTTGCCATTTATTGCCACTGAATGGTTCTACCCATTGGTTTATTGTTTCCACCTTAGGAGTAAGATATGGAAAACCGGATGCCTGAACCGGAATTCCAAAATATTGCCATTGATTTTTATAGAATCCACAGGTTGAGCATTCATACGCTTTGTTATAAAATTCTACCGTAGCATTTACATTGCGGTTATTATCAGGATCAGCAAAGAACAATGTCCCTGTCGGCTTATCAGTTGATGCCTTCACTACAATAGTCCCTTTGGCCGGATTATCATCTCTTACAACACCGTTGATCGTAAGCTGGTTTTCGGTGGTTACCAGTAAATCCATATCCGAATTATTAATCAGGTCTCCGATCACACGATCGGTATCAAGATGTAAATCACGGACTGAAGTTCCAAGACCATTTCCATTTCCTGAAGAACCATTATTGATGTCTGTTGCAAACTCAATATCTTCTCCTGTTGCAGGCACAAACTCTGCTGTCCAGTTATCAGTATCAGCCCATTCATTGCTAACCGTTCCGTGCCAATAATTTCTCTTATAATTAGGATCAGGGCATCTTATTATAATTGTGCCATTGGGAACAGAACATACTTTATCGAGGCTTATATCATCGATATAGTAATCATTTCCATTATTCTCTGCCAGATTATTCCTGAAAGAAATAATAATATTATCTACTTTACAATTTTCCTCATCATCCGGCACTGGCACTGAAAAATATAGTTCCAGATATGTCCATTTATTTTTAACACTAGTATCCCAATCATTCATTACATGAGATTCTATTGTAGCCAATACTTCATTCGTTTTCGGATTCAAGATGTCAATGGCAACTTGTGAAGGCCCATTTACCAGATACAACCAGAGTGAAGCCCTGTATGAAGCACCGACCTGTAATAATTGAGGCCTTTTGTAGAATGAATTGAGAACTTGTCCGGCATTTACAACCATAACAGCGCCATCTTCTGTGCCCGAACGATCTTGCACAGTATTGGACTCATTGTAAGGCGGTGTCCAAAAGTAATAATCATTAGACTTATGTCCCATTTTTATATATCCGGGGGCTACTATTGCATAATGATTATTATCAATCGCATATTTATCATATTCTTCTGAAAGAGGATATGGTGTACCAAACTTAAAACTGTTGGATGGCATATAAGGCGAAGTAAGACGTCCAAAATTATTTGATGCTTCCGGAAATGCACTCACCCCGAAATCTTCAAAAAATATGTTTTCTTCCCGGCATGGGACAACTGTTTCCGTATCGGTGTTATTATCCGGTTCGGGGTCTACTCCGTCACCAGAGACAGAGGCCGTATTTAAATAGCTTCCGGAAGCATTTACTTTTGCAGTAAAGCTGACAGAGATATTTGCTTCTTTAGCCAAAGATGTAATATTCCATGTTATAGTATTTCCGGCACTTGTTCCCCCATTATTTATAGAGCCGAGAGTATAGCCATTGGGGAGAATATCTTCTATTATTATATTAGATGCACTGTGTGGTCCATGGTTTGTAATTTTCAGAGTAAAAGTGACAAAATCGCTGACCTCCGGATTAGATTCATTTACCGTTTTTTCAATAGCCAGATCAGTCTCACGTGTCAGATTTACCATCACCCCTTTGATATTGTTACAATTTCCACCCTTTCCATTATTTGCACATTCAAAATATGGGTCAGTAGGGAGTACATACCACAGAGTAAGATCATATGGATTTTCGGCATTTGCCGGAGCAACCGGATTGGCAGGATCGCTCGTATTGGTAGCATCGGGGTCTGTAACATCATTCGGACGCAGAATGGTTGCCACCGCATTATTATTCCCCGGATCTGCATCGAGTGTAACTTTAGCTTGGAATGTATATGTTATTTCACAGCCATCGGGCAGATTAAGCGAGGATGAATACTGGCGTTTAACTGCATCGTAAACTATAACTACCGATTCCGTTCCACAACCATTGCTATTGAAAACAGCTGTATAACCCGTTCCGTCAAATCCTTTTGGAAGAGTAAATGTAAAAGGCGCGCCTACGACATCGCTGGGACCATTATTCTTAACCTTTACAGTGTAGGATAATATTGTCGGATTATAATCTCCGTTTATATCTTCCTCTTCCAGCCGGACAGAAGTTTTATCAACCGTAACAGATGACACCTGAAGATCTGCTTCTTTTATAGTAACAGCCGTTTCTATTGTTTTCTCCTCTCCTTTTATAAATGTCCATGTATCTATAGACTTCTCGTTTCCAAATCCATTGGATGCATTCGAAATCCCTACTGCCCATTTATGTCCATTACTGTTACTGGAGATACCACTACTGTTAGTAGGTGGCAGATGGCTGTTATTTACCGGACTGGAACTGCTACCGCTATTATTATTACTGTTAATTGTTATATTCGAATCGTCCCAATAAACAATATCGGATAATACATTATTTAAATTATTGTGATCTAATAATTCGATGATTGTTCCTCTCAGATTCATCTCCATATCGAAGAAGGGAAAATGCACCTCTGCACCTTGCAATTGCACTGTTATTTTTGCAGGTACATGCCCTGCCGGAATAGGAATATTATCCCCGTCTTTTCCATCCCAATATACACTATTTTCACCTATTTTGGCTGCCCCATACATATGCCGGGTAGTAAAGGCGGGAGTGCCTGTACTTTCTATCTTTATCGTAAACGTTCCCTGAGATTCGGTCTTAAATCTTATATATCCGCCCTTCGACGATATCTGTCCCTCTGTATTATCTGTCCCCAGAACCTTAACCTCTTCAACTTTAGGCACTACAATCGTATTTTTCAGCCAGGTTTTCCCTCCCGGGACAGCTCCACTGACTTCTACATCTAAAGGCAGGTCGGCGCTAGGCTGAGTATAGAATAATTTATGTGTAATACTAACATCTGTATCTGCCAGATTCGGGTCGTGAACCTGATTTCCAATACCTGTAGTAGTATTCAGACTTTTATATATGGGAACTTTTGTTGTCGCATTTACGAAACCATTGTTATTAACAAAGAAAGTGAAATAAATACCATTATTCCCATTATTATTTACCCGGTAGGTGTAGCCATCTTTAGTCAGTACATATACTAGTCCGTAGAATCCTGTTGTAGTAGATGATGCTACCGACATATTCAGTACATTGGTATACACCCGCCCTTTTATGAAGTCTGTATTAGTAGTGTTAATCACAGATACATCCCATCCTGCCACATAACTTGAATTGGACGGTTGAGATAAGCTGGTAGCCGCTCCTGTTACACTTCCACTATTGTTTCCTGTTCCATCAAATTCAACTTTGTAAATACCTGCTGCTCCTGCCGGCACAGTATAATAGATAGGTAAATACCTGTTATCACCGGCAGCCTGCCCCACTCTGCGCGGCCCGGCTAATTCGGCATTTCTATCAGCTATATTTCCCTGGTTATTAGCAACAGTTAATGTAACCTCATTACCATTAGGTGCGTATAATCTAATACGTTTAGTGGTACCGGACTGAGCACTCGATGCTAAAGTAATGGTTTCTCCAACCTCTGCATATACAAAATGTGTTCCCCTGTTAGGAAAAGGCCAGTTTTCAGTAACTCCTGTATTGGATCTTAAATATGCCCTATTGCCTGTTGTGCCGCTTGGATATAGATCCTTTGATCCGTCCGCATATATTCCGACCAATGGCAAGAGACTTATAAACAGCAGAATAAAAAACAAAAAGCGATTGCTAATATAATTCATATTGTTGATATTTTTTGTACTTGAAACATGACCGGCCAAAGCCTGTTATATCAAGATTTAAACTATTACTCAGATATTATTCTCAGATTTCCATATCGTATATATACCAATGGTTGCGCTCTATTTTCGCAGGCAATAACAACTTATAGGTTTCATTTCCGAATTCAGGCGGAGGTAATGGACCTGAGCCCTGATAAGGAATACTTATTTCTATCGCACTTCCTGCATTATCACGCTCATTGATATAAGTGGTAACGATCAACTCCGTAACCTTCCCGTTCTCCAGATTGTATGATGATACAGTTCCGCCAGCCTGCCATGCCACCCAATCAGAAGAACTTACTAAATTATCCGGTTTAGATGCTCGCTTCAACGCATATGTATTCTTGTCAAAGTCAATAAATTTATAATTATACTGCGCTATAGTGTTGAACAGAGGGCTGCTTTGATGCTCCGCCGATAGTTTGACATTAAGCTGCACCTTAGCTACGGCACGGATTAGCGGTACATTATTCAGTTGGAAATTAGAATTAAAATCGTGAGTTTTACTCCCCGACATTAATATAGGTGTAGTTATATTATCCGACCAAGGTTGGGACGTTTCGTTCAGAACTGATTGCAGCCCTGTTAATGAGGCCACAGCATCAAGACCCGTCTTGATTGAAGAACAGTTCGCTATAATATAAACCTGCCTGTTACCGGCTTCGGCCTGAGTCAGGTTTAATGAGACCTTACTATTGCTACTGTTCCATGAGCCTCCGGTAAAAGTTGCAGTATTGACATAATACTTTTTCAAGGTTTGTGAACCTGTCGTAGGAAAGAGGAACAAGTATAAATCATCTATACGTTGTTCTTCCACAG
Organism: Dysgonomonas gadei ATCC BAA-286; assembly: GCF_000213555.1. Taxonomy (GTDB): domain Bacteria; phylum Bacteroidota; class Bacteroidia; order Bacteroidales; family Dysgonomonadaceae; genus Dysgonomonas; species Dysgonomonas gadei. Next base: position 600,152 of record NZ_GL891979.1, on the reverse strand, counting down.
TTCCCGCATCAGCCGCCTTTGTCTGTTTTGTGACGTAATTATCTATGCTGAAAGATAACTCAATCTTATTATTCTCTAAGGCAGTATCTGTAGTTTCCTCATTGGAGCAGGCAACAAAGAACATACTTAAAAGCAATGATATATATACTATTCTTTTCATACTTCTTTTCTCTTATTTGATAAAGGTTTTAACAAGATTATCATTATACCATACCTCCAGATACGACTGGCCTGCGGCAGGTATAGTCCCCAACTGATAATCGGCTGATGCTACAGTGTCCAGGCTATCAAAGTCTTTTTCGTCCGTACCATCAGAAAACTTAAAAGGAGTTATGGTTTTTAATCTGACTGCATGAGGGGTACATGCTTCTACCGTATTACCGATTGTGACCTTTCCATCCTCATCCACAGTAACATTATATCCGTATCCCATATAGGCCGAGCTTTGTTTAACCTGCCACGGATCGAGGCTATAGATGATTTCTATGGCACGCAGTTTGCTGATAATATAGGAATAATGGCGGTTACGGTAAATATTGTAATCCGGCTTATCAGTCTGCTGCCCGGTAGCAAAAGATAAATAATCTGTGTCGGTTATCGTACGGCTATCCGTTATGATCGGTATTTCATAGAAAGCACCATCGAGAGTCTCAATCAAAAAGTAATTAATCGGTTTGTGATCGGCTAGGACCGACCAATCGGGAGCCTTCATCAAAGCTTCAGGCATATAATAGATATATCTATTTCCTACTTTTTTCAAAGGTTTATCTTCATAATAAACAGGAGTAACAGGAGTCGCCGGTGATATAAGGCTAAATTTCCTGTTTGCATTTTTGTAATATATATTTTTTACGCCGGAACTGATTTCAGAGCCTTCGATCTGTACTTCCAGCTTTGCAACTACACGGATAAGTTTTACCCTTTCTTCCCCATCAGGATAGAAAGGTTTTGGAGAATAAATATTACCTCCCTCTGTAATAGCCTGGTTCAGATATACTCTCGACATAGGAAAGCCTTTCGATTCCTGTGCGTTCAGGTATAAATCGGCATCCAATTCGCTAAAGGCATTCATATAAGCGTCCATAGCCGATTTGGTAGTGATGCCTTTCAGGTCATCCATTGGCATATTGGCCACAAAGTAAAAATCACGCTGCCCCGCCGTCATCTGAACCGTAAAAGTTTTTTCCTTATCAGTAAACGGTATCTCTTCATCAAAGAATTCACAGACTTTTACTCCGGTTGATGAATCGAAAGCCAGCATGGCAAGATCATGCACACGGTCCTCATAGTCCACAACATCAGCATTAAAAGATTCCAACCCTGCAGCCTGTGCTTTAGTTATCGACAGGAAAACCTGAGGTTCTTTACCCGTCTCATTATCTATATCCTGATGATTATCGTAGATCTGTGATTCGCATGCTGAAAAAGAAACCAGCATTCCAATAAGTGCTACATATAATAAATTCAATCTCATAATCATATCGATTATTTAAGCCCGACAGCTTAGATTTACAATTCTGTTTTATAGCTATGTACAAGCCAGTTATTTACATAAATAGCACAGCTAAAATGTGTCCAGCATTCTGAACAATAATCTTTTATCACGAATTTGACAGTGAAATCATTCTCACAATTCAGGTTAATTCCACCCTCTACAGTTCTCAACAAAATACTGGCAATGAGGTCTCCGTCAAAAACAAGTTCTTCTTTATCGTTACCTGTATAAGTTATTTTAAGTTTGTTATTGTATCCGGTAACAAGCCCGAGCATGGAATAATTCCATGTTGCCGAATTATCGGCGAATTTAGTTTCAACTGCAGGATATGTTAATACCGGAGTATTAAGAGGCATCGTACCATCTATGCGTACTATTCCGTTAGCCGAAGAAACGGCTACATGCAGCTTTTGCGGATCGTAACCCTTCATTGTAGCCTCATCGAACTCTACAATAATATTTACCCTGTTGGTCAGTTCATGCAGATTAACAGCCGTGTGCTTATATAATGAACCGTATTCTTCAGGATCAGGAAGAAAAACAATCGGACTTTCTCCATGCCAGATACGTTCTGTAGTCGCTAAACGGGCCGCTATACTATTTGTGGAGTTGATAGCTAACATCACATCCTTCTTGGTTGTTACCTTTTGAGTAAAGGCGCTCCTGCTGAATTTTTCATTGACACCAGCCCACGCTATGAATGAATAATTACCATTGGAAACCGGCATAAGAACTTCAAAATCACGGTCGAGAGTGACATTTTGCTGGTTTACTGAAGTCACCAATATTCCTTCTTCATCGAATGCAAACACTGTAAGCGATGAAACATTACCAATGAAAGCAGAGTCTGTCGCACATGGAGTCATGGAATAGAATTTTACATAAACACCCTGGGGGCAATCCGCCAGATCATTGTAGATAAGGGAATCGCAACTCCATAAAACTGTTCCCAGCGCGAACAATGTCATCATAATCCTGATTCGCAAATTCTTCATCCGTTTCATTTTTAATTAATTGATGTTTGTTTTAATAACCGGAGGAAGCCTAAATACGTCCTCCGGCTGTATTTTACATATCAGATATTCTATAATAGTCAGATACCCAGATCTACTTTGTAAGAATGTAGAGTCCAAGGAAGAACAGTAACATCGACACTCATCCATGTTTCGGGAGAAGTCAACGGATCAGTCGGATCAATCGGATTTTCCGGTTCGGTTACCCCTGGTACGTTTGGTTTTGGATCGGGATTTGATGGAGTAGGACTGTTCGGATCTTCGGGATAAAGCGGATTCCAATTAGTTCCAAGATTTTTAAAGCCTGTAATATGAACATGGTAAACATTGTTTCTTACTACCGGTGAATTATACCAGTTTGGAACATTATCCGGGTTCACCCATGCATAGTATAGTATTTTGCCACCAACATATTTAGCTACTGTCTGTCCTACAACGCCGCCTTTGGCCGGATCAACAGCATTATCCGAAGATATGTAGAATCTTCCGTTTGCACCTACATAGAAGTCATCCCCAGCAGTATACGAACCTCCATCGATAAACACACCAGGTGTAAATTTAGCCCTTACAAGGACATAAGCAGTATTTCCTTTCTTGTAGTTTGATGCTTCCGCAACACCAATAGTATGTGTATTCGGTAATATGAACTTACCTGAAAGTTGAGCATCCAGATCAGCAGTTACAGTTCCTTTAGGATCGGTATTATAATCAGCCATTGTCGGTACTGCCGTTCCTCCAAACTGAGTTGCGGGATCATATGCTTCGAACAAGCCTGAGTAATCATATTTACTACCTGCATCACTTATATATGCTGCATCTGTAGCAGGCGACCATCCGAAATTAGGTGTAGCGAAATCTGCTTTGCGCTGAACGAATAAAGAGTTCTCTCCCTGAGCCAGTACCCATGTTATATCAGAAACAGTCCCCAAAGTAGTTGCTCCCGATTTTATATCATAAGTATCGTTTTCAGTGGTTACCATTACACGGGCAACAGCTCTTTCCACATTCACACTCGCACGGTTCTGGCCTCCTGAGATTGTCTGAACTTCAGTTATATTAGGCGCAACATTGATTGTAATTTCAGCAGTATTAGTCATTACAATCGTTTCATCAACAATACCGTTTTTCTTAGCCAGTTTTTCAGCTGATGTACTTACGGCAAGGTCTGTACCTGAGTTGGCAAGAGTTAAGGCCAGTGTTTTATAAGCGTTTTCGAATGCATCGGCAGGAGTCGCAGCCAAAGCTGTCTCAACATCCGATGTTCCGTTCACCAGTACATAAACTTTTTTAATACCTGCCGATGTTTTAATAGCTGCGGATGTCTGTGGTGTTAAAACAACCTGATTTCCATTCTTTGTCAATAAATAATCAGTACCTACTGCGAAAGGCTTCATTGTCACTGTAGTTCCATCTACAAGATAAATTGCTATTTTCTCAATTTTATCTTTTCCCGCCCATTCATCAAGATAATTATAATCTTCCGGTAAACCAGCAGCTTTAGTTGAATTCTGGTTTCCGCTCAAAGACATACTTAATGTAACACTCACGTTTGTGTTCGCTTCCTTTTCCCCGGTCGATGATGTAATGTCATCGTCACTGCTACATGCTGTAAATCCCAGAGTCAGGGCTACAGCACCAATCATAAATAATTTACTAATCGTCATTTTCTATTCATTTTTAAAGAATTATTCTCATAAGATTTATTATGCACTTTCTATTTTGTGTCAATTGATTTCTCTATTATTTCTAAATTTGCTTTTCCATTCGGGTCCTTGTAGTCTGCTGATTTTCTAAAATAATCTACAGCTTTCTCTGAGTCACCTTTGAGTATATATGCAACTCCAAGATTATTCCAGGATTGAGGTTTGTCTTCTATTTTTTTCAATCGTTCGATAGCTGCATCCAGATTTTTACTTTCAATATCTGCCGCAGCCGAATTCATAATGGCTATTTCACTGTCAGGATATAGCCTGACAGCTATATCAAATACTTCTCTGAATTCTTTGCTATCGGACGGATAGCTCTCTGCCACAAGATACATTTCGTTCAGACTAAGCAGCTTAGGGTTCTTTTTGATTACCTGTCTGGCTTCCTCTACATTAAATGCACGTACTACATATGCGATAGAATATTCGGTACGGCGCAATGCCGGATAATAGTTGTTGAGCAATGTACGGTAAGTATCACCACCCGAAAGCTTTAAAAGTTCCCCGTCGCGTGCATCCGGATTTGAAACTTTATCAATAATATCCAGTACAGCTTGTCTATCTGCCAATGAGGATAATGCTACAGCTTTCCGCAATCCGGGCCAGTCCTCTCCCATCCCATCAACTGTAAACTTATTACGTGGTACGCCAAACTTAGTAACCAAATAATCAGCAAATGAGTTAGCCCGGTTTTCCGCCAGTTTCCGGTTATGCTCAAATCCCCCTTCCGGCGAAGCATATCCGGCTACACTAAACTCTGTAATCTCCAAGTCTTTGTTGTCCCTTATTTCACCGATCACACTATCCACCTGAGCAAATTCCCGTGAGTTATTCTTGTAGTCACGTAATAGTTCGTACCGGTCGACGATATAATTAAAGGTCGCCGTATGACGATCGCTGCGAGCTTTAACAGGCTCTACTTCAGGCACAATGAATGTAAGTTTATACAATTCCGGATCTTTCTTAGGCAATATATTATGCGCGATCAGCTGATTACCTGCAGGTTCGGAACAGTTTGCACATCCCGACACATTCTTTTCAATCACCAAAGATGCATCGTCCATCCAGGATTTGTAAGGAACGTCTACACTGTAACTGACTGATTGTTCCGTTTTATTCTTTCTCTTAAGAATCGTTTCCGGTTGTGTTTCGAAAGGCAGATCACCCCCAAGTTTATTTTTACGGTTTATAATTTTATTTCGCAAACCTCCTGTTACAGCTACAGGCGGAAGATTAAGATAATCCATATTATTTTCATTGGACTTGAGAACAGGTGTAAGGATAACCATGTCATTTCTCTTAACATCCATCTCTTCAGGAATAACTATATCCATAGAGACCAGAACCTGATTACCCTGCCTGACAAAATGTTCTGCCGATACTTGTATTTTTTCGGTCCGGACTTGTGAATAAGCAGGTGTAAAGAATATTGTTAATAATATATACAGGGATGACTTTAATATAATTTTCTTCTTCATTGCTTCCTATTTTAAGAAATAAATAAAAGAAAGGCCCACTTTGGTTATACCCCAATAATTGTAATTGCCTTCATCTAATTTGGTTCCACAATTTGTACATGGATACTCGTCGTAATGAATGCGGGCATATCCCGCACCTATATTGAATTCGAAATTCCACCGGTTAGACAAGACCCACTGGTAACCATAGCTTATGCCCCCGCCATAAAGGTATCCTTCGTAACGTTTATCCTTAAAGACATCCAGACGGCCGACAGGGATATCCAATCCTCCGGCATTGAATTGCGCACCATGTGCATGCAGCCCCAAAAAGTGACCATTAAAGGTCTCACAAAACCACCACCGATATTCGGGTTGGATAAGCCAGTGCTTAAAACTCTTGTTATCAGAAAACTCAAAGACGTTTAATCCCCCGGCAATTTCCAGTGTACTTTTCTTACCCAACCCAAACTCCAGGCCTAAGTTGGGAGTAGTAGTGCCCCAATAAGCCAGATTGGTTTTTACGCCTACTTCCTGTGATCTGCTTACAGAATAAAAGCTCGTAAAAATCAAAACAACCAGACAGATTTTTCTTAATGTTTGACTATTATTCATTTTCTTATATTATATAATAATTATCAGGTTATTACTTCTTACCCTATGAAAGAAGCTCTACATTCTTATTTATATATTTATGTTATGACACTACGTTTATATTATTTTTTGTCCTTCACTAAAGAAATATACAGCAGGAGTAATCCGGAATAATGCATATCAACTTATAGTTACATTATTATATGCAACTTTTAGAAAAAATCTTCGTACGCTTAATATTGACAATATCTATTTCTTAACAAATCATATACATTATATAATTAAAGAAATCGTCACATCATTCTTTTGTTATATATTTATAATCAATCATTAAGGCAATGTATCCATGCTATATTTCTTTCTACAAATATCTATCTATATGACCTTATTTATGGTACATTTTTATAGTATTTTAAGGTTGCGATTTTCTCTTTTTCCATCCTGGCACAGAATAATCATTATTGACACAATTTCACTTCCACACATTCCCATTATATGTTTTTTAACTTACATAAAACATACAATAATGAATTTAACAAATGAATAATGCAGAAACAGAGACTAGCTATTCAAACTCTTTTAGTATATTATAAATCAAACACTTATAGAACACATTTATCGATTATAGATATCATATATATGATTGATACTTAAAAAAAGACCGGATAATCAAATGTAAAGTCATATTGCGATTTACTGGTGAGATAAGAGAAAAATTGCAAAACGGATTTCCTGAAAATATATATACCGGGTATTTATCTTTCTTATAATATGCGAATCAACAAATGAAGAATAAAAAAACCTACGAATCATCCCGACTCACAGGTTTTGGAAGACAATAAGTATATACGAATGTATATACATAAAAACAAATCTTATGGTCATCACGACCATTAAATTCTCCACGTCATAAACTATATAATAGGTGTATATCTCAAATACCCGGATAATCAATGATGGGCATACCCCCGATGGGTTGACAGATCTTTATTTATTACTTTAAAAAAGTATATTTTTAGTTATTTTTCATTTCAAATATTTTGGTATCTTCAGGTAAAACCTTGTCAAATAAATTTCAGATTCATAAAAGCCGGAAAATGTAGAAGGATATGTGATCAAAGGCTTTTCTCTTGCTATAAATACATAATAAATATTCTTATTTTTTAATTTATACAATTGAAAATCCGCGAACCATCCCGACCCACGGATTTCACCTTAACACAAACTTTACAAAACTACACAGTAGCTAATTATAAATTAGCTATTTTCCTCCTTATAAACTTTTATTCTATTCTTCTTTTACTTATATGTACAAAAATAGACAATACCCTATTCATAAAAGGTACAAAATATGAGCAATGGGCTCTTTTTTATTTTCTATTTTAATATCCAAGAAGAGTTTTCGGGCAGATATTGCATTCACCTTTCAAATATTCCATTATTTTGCATTTTTGTAATTGTGATATTAAAATAATTGGGCATAAACAATTCAAGTCGTAGATAATTTTGAGTTAATCAATTTTCGTTGTTCCTGAAAAAACTTATGTCTTTGAATCTCCCCGCCGAATGTTATAAGTGTAGAATATCGCTTCAGAGATTCAATCCACAATGCATGACTTTTACAGATACTTGGATCAAGAGAATTGATCCCACCTATACCATATAATGCAATATGCGAACGAGAAGTATTATTGCTCTCCAGGAGCAAATAAGTTGCATCAATATCTATATTACATAAATATACTGCAATATTAGAATCGGTATTATTATAAATCCCCGAAATCGATATATTTTCTATTTCTGATATCACTTCATTTAGTTCAGCTCTGATAAGTTCCACATCTTCCGCATCAAGGAGATTCAAATCATAGAAATATTTCACCTCCCTTATCACTGAGGCAAACATATCGTGATTAATTATTATTTGAGAATTTTTCACTTTCCGTATTTCGGATACAAATGCACGGTGAGCATTAGTCAATTCTTTTTCTATCATAAAATCCTTATATGGCAATGACTGAACCCTCATAATCTGATAAGACCATTTAAACAGGCGAAATTTAGCCAAACTATCGTAGTGAAGAAAAAATATAAAAGGCAAACTGTTAAATGCACATTTGAATGTTGAGTTTTCTAATGCTCCAAATTTGGAAGCTAATGCTACATATTCCTCTATTCTCTTGGCATAATTTATATTTATATGAGTCATATCTACCAGATTCAACTCAAATATAGCCTTCTTATCCACTTGCGAACCTATGATATTATCGACAGAAAAGCCTAATGCCTGCGATATCTGAGCTACTTCTTCGAACGAAAATCTTACTTCTCCCCGGAGTCTTCTATAAACTGATTCTTTCCCCAAACATAAGATGTCACCTAATACGGAAGCGACTTTTTCTTTTTCTGATTTTGTTAAATTCTCTTTTTCTGTAATTGCAGTCCGTATCGTCCTGATTAATCTGTCATGCGCACTTGTCTCTTTCATCGAATTTATTCCTACATTCATGATTTAATTTCCTTTTAATCTGTTTATAAATAAACTATAGAAAAGACTATTTACTTAACAACACCCCCATTTACACAATCCTTAAACCCTGTAAAGTCATTATAATATAGCAATATTAATTTTGTCGCAAAATTATAGATACAGATACTTTCGAAGCGTACATTTTGTGATTATTATCAAAGTATAATTTTCTTTTATAGCATTTAGCATATTATATATTTCATTTATGACATCCAAGCCACCAACAATGTCAGTAAATGAATCCAAGAGACAGACAATGCAAATAACGAGCCGCACATATTATATTTTTACTTTTTTTGACATTACTAAATAATTAGAATCAATTATTAATCTTTTTTTTCAATCAAACGGTTCAAAAACGAGCATTAGACATACTCAGGCTAGACTATTGACAAATGTTGATCAATCTCACTTTTATTCTTGGCAAGATATACAATATTTGAAATATCTTTCAGACTTTATCTCCCTGCATAGTTAAATCAATTGTTATTTTATGCTAAAAACGACACCATGATTATACGCCATGTTAAAGCTTATACCTTCTTCTGTTTACACCATAAAATTCTTATATTTGCTATCAAACTATATACCTATGGAATCTGTACTCAGAGAAGTGACACCTCTTTCGGAAAGAGATTGCTTCATGATTTTTACGCGAACAAAGAAAGAGTTTACATATCCGGTACATATACATGCCGAATATGAATTGAATTTCATCGAAAACGGTGCCGGTGCCAAACGTGTCGTTGGTGATAGCATGGAAGATATAGAAAATCTGGAACTAGCTCTCATAACCGGCCCCAACCTCGAACATGCATGGTTAAACAATAAGTGCGAATCGGAAGAAATAAAAGAGATTACCATACAATTTCACGGAGATTTATTGAACGAGCATTTATTGCAAAAAAACCAGTTCCGCACGGTAAAGGAAATGTTCGAAAAAGCGCAGTTTGGTGTGGTTTTTTCTCAGGAAACCATTACCTCAATGAGAGAACGGTTATACTCTCTCGCATCGGAGGCCCAAGGTGCGCATTCGGTCTTAAAATTGTTTGGTATATTATATGATCTCTCACTTTCCCCCATGCGTGAACTTTCGAGCCGTTCGTTTAAATCTCACGAACAAAGTTACGATAGCCGGAGGATAGAGCGGGCATACAACTTTATGCTGGAGAATTACAATAAAGAAATAAGACTGGCCGATGTAGCTGACCTTGTAGGTATGACAGAAGTAGCATTCAGCCGTTTTATAAAGAAAAGGACAGGACGAAATTTTATCGATTCGTTAAATGATATACGTCTGGGACATGCCACGCGCCTGTTAGTGGATACAACCCATAGTATTATGGAGATATGTATGGTTTGCGGATTTAATAATCTTTCCAATTTTAACCGGATTTTTAAAAAGAAAAAAGGTTGTACTCCGCGCGAATTCAGAGAAAACTATAAGGAATCGAGGTTTTTCTTATAGGTATAAGAAAAATATAAAAAGAAGCATGAACCTGTATCTAAGATTCATGCTTCTTCCTTTATAAACATTACCGGGCATATAAATGCAAACCTAACCTATTTGAGTATATTATTTGTTATTCTTTCACAGTTTTTTAAAGACACAGCAGGCAATTTAGGATTGGATGGAGAAGGTGCAGCGGTCATATTATTCAGATTCATATTTTTCACTTTATTTGCCTCGATAGCATATGTGTAATGATGCTTCTCTACCTTATCCCAGCCTATATTCCCCTGGTTGAAATATATATTCTCTACATTCTCAAGATATATCACAGGTACATCTGACTGATAAAGTTCTTTTTCCCTGTTTGCATTCAGCCTTAAATCAAAGTTTCCCCCGGCTACTTCTTCCAAGGCACTTTTTCTCAATACAAAGTCGAAGTTATTGAATGTCACATTTTGTATTCGTGTATCATCCGATGCAATCATTACAATTGAGTTTTCACCTACACAAGTGATATTTGTAAAATTGAGGTTTTTGATAATTCCGATATTTGGCTTTTCCGGTATCAGCATCATAGCAGTTATATTTATAGGTTCCCCCTGTCCCCACCAGTCACCTGTATGCAGCCTTGTCTCTATATGTATATTGGAAAAGTTCATATTCTGTACCGATCCGGTATCACTTACAGAAATATTTATACCGCGATTCGAATCATATATGACGATATTGTCGAAATTATAGTTTGACATATGATTCTGATCATGTCCCCCAATGCGTATCCCGCTGGAACGGGATTGTAAGACACAGTTCGACACATTAACATTTTTCGACGGTTTCATTATATCCTTGAATCCGGGATCACCGTGATGATTAGCATATCCGGCTACAACAATAGCATCATCACCACAGGTAATAATACAATTGGACATATTTACATTACTGCAAGAAATAATATCGATTCCGTCGCCATTGGGAATCAATAAATTATTATCTATACTCAGTCCGGTAATCTTAACCCTGTCGCAATGCACAATCAATATTGTCCAATAAGGCGCGTCGATACATTCAAAGTCGGAAAGTGTCACATTTGTGCATTCGCTAAATATAACCATTTGATGAAATCTGTCTTTTGGATACAATGGCCCATCGCCCAGACCGCTAAAAACCTTTCTGAAATTCTCTTTCTGGCGAGTAAATACTTTTTGATCGTCACCTATTGTTTTTGCCTTGCCTTCATACATGAATTCCATGCCTCGCCCGAATATCCTGCCATTTCCGGTGATAGATACATTTTCGGATTTCTCGGTATAAAATATCCCGGCCAATTCCCTGTTATGCCTTTGATACTGCGTAAGATCGGTTGTCGCCTTCAATATGGCTCCGGTTTCGAAGTTAAATTCCACATTTGATTTTAAATTGATAGTCCCCACAAGATAAGTCCCGGACGGTACATGTACTATTCCCCCACCCTCTTTGTGACATTCATTTATAGCTTCCTGTATCTGGGCGGTAGTTAGTGTTACTCCATCATTTTTTGCACCATAATCAATTATATTATAAATCTTGGCGTTTGATGTTATACAAAAACTGAAAAATAAAATAATAAAAAATATCTTGTTAGTCATAGTTCTTATTTATTTGAATATGTTATTTTCTTTTCAATATATTGTTAGATACTTGTGTACAATTTGTTAATGAAATAGCCGGTAGCTTCGGATTGGAAGGAGACGAAACGGCTGTCATATTATTCAACTTCATGTTATTTACCCTTATAGCTTCAATCGCATGTGTATAATAAGATGCGTCTGTAGCATCCCAATCTATATTCCCTTGATTAAAATATACATTTTGAGCATTTTCTATGTAAATAACGGGGATATTGGACTTGTATATCTCTTTTCCCGATACAGTATTTGGCCTGAGATCGAAATTCCCGCCGCTGGTCTTTTCCAATGCACTTTTCCTTAGAATAAAATCGAAATTATTGAATGTTATATTCTCCAGTTTAGTCTCATCCGAAGCATACATTAATATTGAATTCTCTGCTACACATGTAATATTGGAAAAGTTTATATTCTTAACGATCCCGACAGGATTATCCGGCACGCCTCTCATCGCCGATATTTTGATAGGTTCACCCTGTCCCCACCAGTCACCTGTATGCAGCCTTGTCTCTATATGTATATTGGAAAAGTTCATATTCTGTACCGAACCTGAATCCCGCACTGTAATATTGATTCCGCAATTGGAATCAAAGATTGTTATATTATTGAAATTATAATTAGACATATGGTTTTGATCCCATCCACCGATTCTTATTCCACTCGAACGTGATTGAAGTACACAATTGGATATATTAATATTTTTCGATGGTTTGCGTATATCTTTAAATCCCGGATCACCAAAGTGGTGTGCATAACCCGCTAACACGATGGCATCATCGCCACAGGTGATAATGCAGTCCGAAACATTCACATTGCTGCTGGATATAATGTCCAGCCCGTCGCTATTGGGAATCAGCAGGTTATTATTAATCGACAAACCGCTTACTTTTACCCTGTCGCAATGCACGATAAGGAATGTCCAGTAAGGTGCGTCGACACATTCAAAGTCCGATAATGTAACATTATAACAGTTGCTGAATATTATCATTTGCTGAAACCTGTCTTTAGGATATACCGGACCGTCTCCAAGCCCTGCAGACACTTTCCGGAAATCATTTTTCTGACGCACATAATTAAGGACATCCCCACTGATAACTTTTGCACTATCTGCATACATAAATTCCATTCCCTGCCCGAATATCTTTCCGTTTCCTGTGATAGATACGTTTTTTGCATTCTCTGTATAAAATACACCTGCCAGACCATTGTTATCTTTCTGATATTGTGACAGGTCTGTAGTAGCAACTAATGTGGCTCCGGTTTCGAATCTGAATTCTACATCCGATTTTAAATTGATTGTACCTACAAGGTAGTTTCCTTTTGGCACATATACCACTCCTCCACCTTCATAACTACACTGGTCTATAGCTTTTTGTATATAAATAGTAGTAAGTGTTTTTCCATCATTCAACGCGCCGAAATCTTTTACATTGTAAATCGCAGCACTGGAGGCGAGCCATAAATTGATTAATATAAGTTGTAGTAATATTCGTTTATACATAATATACAGTTTTATTTGTTTTATTTTTTACTCTGCATTTCCTTATTAAATCCGGAAATTATATCTATTGTATTATCAGAATGGAATACCGAATATAACCCTTGCTCTTCCTGAGCCGGATCGCCCATATAGTCATCCCCTTTTTCCCAGAATATATGCTGTTTATTTTGCCTGGCAAATCCGCCCCACGCCCAGAAATTGGCACCGGCCAGCATTCCTTTATTATTATAATTATCTTTGACCAAATCGAATACATAAGTATAATATTCATTCCTATTAATTACAGGAGAAGCTATTGCAAATTCAAAATCATCACGGGGATACCCGAATTCTTCTATAACCATAGGCTTTTTATATTTGGACGAGATGCTGAGGTGCTTCTTAATATATATGCCTGTTTGCTCTTTCGAATATTCCAATGTACCTTTCAGGTCATCCTTCTTTGCCCATCCCCAATTGTAAGGCCAGATATGAATAGTCGTATAATCGATCTCTTTGTACGAATGTATCAGTTCCCATAGCTGGATGTCACCTTCACAGCCCTGATACCCCTCGCTTCCTACCGATACCAGATGATTAGGATCGAGTTTTTTTATCTGGCGGGCAACATCACTTATCCATAAAGCAAAAGAGACCTTGTTCTCTTCGGCAAACGCACGAGGTTCATTACCTATCTGCCACGACATTATCACCGGATCATCTATATATCGTTTATTAGTGTAGCGGTTTGTACGTGTAACAATATATTCGACATGGTTGGCAAATAAAGTCTTGCATGAATCACACTTTTGATATTGCTTTACATATTCAGAAAAAGCATTCCAGCCATCTACTGCGGGAATGGGTGCTTTGCCTTTCCCCGCCCATTCAAGATATTGGCTGTATCCTCCCGACCACTCCCACGAATTGTTCAGGAAAAGAACGGCCGACATATTCCTTTTGCCCATCTCTGCCAGCAGAAAATCTAACCCTGCCAGTATGGTATCGTTATAAACACCCGGCGAAGTTTGCAAAGTAGGTTCCACCTTTGCCTTTATTCCATTTATCCCGTCGGCACCTACAAGTATACGCAGGTTGTCAACTCCAATAGCCGAAAGCGAGTCCAGTTCTTTTTCGAGCCTCACCCTATTTCCGCCTTCACCTTCGGAAGAAAGAATAGCTCCATACCAGAAATTAGTACCTATATAGTAATAAGGCTCCCCGTTTTTTAGAAACTGGCCATTTTCGGCTATGGTAATAAAACGGCTATCCGATGTTTGCCCTTTACATCCATATAATATAAATATGGAGACAATAAATAATAAAGAAAATTTCATTTTTAGAGGGTATTAGATAATATTAGAAATGATATTACAAAAATACAATAGATCCCCTTGAAGAGACAAGTATTTATTTATCTCGTTGTAATACTTTTTTATCCTTTTAAATGAAAAATAATACCAATAATGTTAAATTGATATTACAAATAATAAAACAACAAACATTGACAGTAAGGCAATTACATCCAATATCAAAATAACAACTTTCCGAATCAATCTTTTTTTGGCAAAAAAAGTATTATTATATGATAATAAAGTATTTGTTTTTTATGCATCACATAGATACTTTTGTAATGTAAGTTTCTTGCGGAAAATATTATTCCAATAATAATTACTAACTATATTCTTAATCTAAACCTTAAATTATGAAAAGAATACTTTATCTATTATTTTTTCTTTGCATAATCCCGTATGCGGCGTTCGCCCAGGCATATCAGATTTCCGGCCTGGTAACGGATGCAAAAGATGGTTCTCCATTGCCGGGAGTTGCTGTTCAGACACAAGACAGAGTGGCAACAATGACTGATGCCGACGGCCTTTATTCAATCAAGGCTAACAAAGGTGATATTCTCACATTTTCACTCATTGGAATGAAACGCCAGGAAGTAAAAGTGGAATCGGAAAAGAGTATCAACATTGCCATGGAAGATGAAAATATAAACCTGGACGAGGTTGTAGTCATCGGGTACGGTACTGTAAAGAAAAGAGACCTTTCCGGGGCTGTAGGTCAGGTGAAAGCCGATGATCTGCTGAAAGGCAATCCTATGAGCAGTATCAATCAGGCGCTGCAAGGAAAGATGGCGGGGGTCAGTGTTATACAGAACGATGGCGCTCCGGGAGCAGGAATCAGTATCCTGGTTCGTGGAGCAAACTCATTTAAGACCAATTCGCAGCCGTTGTATATTGTCGATGGTGTTCCATACGACGTTGCCTCTATGCCGACAAATGGTTTGCAGAACGGGAATAACCAGACAGCCAATGCATTGGCAAATATCAATCCGCATGACATAGAGTCTATCGAAGTATTGAAAGATGCGTCGGCGACAGCTATATATGGTTCCCGCGGGGCAAACGGGGTTGTATTGATTACTACAAAAAGAGGACAACTAGGTTCTGAAAAAATAGAATTCACGGCCAATTTCAGTATGTCCAATCGCAGTAAGAAGATGGATGTACTCGACCCGGTGACTTATGCTCGTTATGTGAATGAAGGTGTGACCAACCGTAAACTTTACGATGGTGTTTCTTATTTTATGCTGCCATATCCGGGAGCATGGTCGTACAGATATGATGCCAATAATAATATATTGACCGATACGGGTAAATACCTTCCCGGGCCGGAAGATTTCCAGAATCTGGGTATGCGTACAGATCAGTATGGAAATACAACTTCGGTGATGAGTACCGACTGGCAGGACGGCATCTTCCAGACTGCATATAGCCAGGAATATAACATCAGTGTTTCCGGTGCGAGCGATAAAGGATGGCATTCATTTTCCGGTAACTTTATGGATCAGACGGGTATTATTGTGAATTCGGCTTATAAGCGTTATTCGTTGCGTACGAATCTGGGACGTAAGCTGAGAAGCTGGCTCGAGGTGGGTACAAACCTGAGTTATACGAATTCGATAACGGATTTCGCAAAGACAAACTCATCCGAATCTTCTGTGGTTCGTTCGGCACTGATCTTTCCTCCTACATACGATCCTCTGGTAGGCCGTCAGGAATCGAACGAACTGAACTGGTTGGCTGCCAATCCTTATGTATATGTACGTAATACTACAGACCAGCTGAGATCCAACAATGTATTCAGCTCATCTTATATAGAAGTGAAATTTACCGATTACTTAAAATTCCGTCAGAATCTGGGTTTAAGCTATTCGGCAAACAACCGTTACACATTCTACAGCCGCCTGACACAGGAAGGTTATCCGCCGACAAACGGAAGAATAGGGCAAAGTGACAACTGGTGGCAAGGAACTACGGCAGAGTCAATTATGACTTTCGAAAAGACCTTTAATAAGGTACATGCCCTGAATCTGGTGGCCGGTTTCACTTTCGAAGAAGCAAACTGGGGTAATAAGTCGGTAAGCGGATACAATCTGCCTACGGATATAACAGGACCGTATAACATCGGGTCTGCATTGACTATAGAAACTCCTTCATCGGGCAGGGGAATGTCGAGAATGGTATCCTTGCTAGGCCGTGCAAACTATATCTATAATGATAAGTATATAGTTACCGCATCTTACCGTCGCGATGGTTCGAGCAGGTTTATAGAAGGAAATAAATTTGCCAATTTTGCTTCCGGAGCTCTGGCTTGGCGGATCTCTGAAGAGAAGTTCATCAAAGACCTGAATATATTTGATAACCTTAAATTGAGGTTGAGCTACGGACAAACAGGAAATCAGGGGATCAATTCTTATCAGACTTTAGCCAGACTGGGTACAAATAATTATCCGATAGGCAGTTCTCAGGTTAGTGGTTTCTCTGAAGACGTGTACAACGGAGCCCTCAATCCTAACCTGAAATGGGAGACTACAGACCAGTATAATGCCGGTCTCGATATATCTTTCCTTAAAGGAAGAATAAACCTTACAGCAGACTATTATTATAAAAAGACAAAAGATCTTTTACAGAATGTATCGATACCTTCCAATTCAGGATTCAGGAATATGTGGTCTAATGCAGGCTGGGTAAAGAATAACGGACTCGAACTGACAGGTAAATTCTATGCTGTAACGACCAAAGATTTCAGCTGGGATATCGATGCTAACATTTCTTTCAATAAGAATGAAATCGGCGGACTGGCAGGCGATCAGTTTGCTGATCCTCTCTGGTATGCCGCAAGTAATGTATTTATTCAGCGTAACGGCGTTCCTATCGGTGCCATGTATGGTTATGTAGAGGATGGGTTATATGACAATGAAGCCGAGGTGCGTGCCAATCCTATTTATGCCAACGCAGCTGATGCTGTAGTGAAGAGTATGGTAGGTGAAATTAAATACCGCGACCTCGATGGCGACGGAGCTATAACGGCTCACGGAGACAGAACCATCATTGGCGACGCAAACCCTGATTTCGTATATGGTATAACAAATAATCTCCGTTGGAAAGGATTTTCTTTAAGTTTCTTCTTCCAGGGATCTGTCGGGAATGATGTGTATAATGCCAATCTGATGGATATAACAATGACAAATATCGCCAATATCCCACGTTGGGCGTACGAAAGACGATGGACTCCGGACAACCGGGATAACGCAGAATGGCCGAAAGCGATATCGGGCGGATATACCCGCGAATGGAAAATCTCAGACAGATATGTGGAAGACGGGTCGTATCTCAGGCTGAAAAACCTGAATATAGGATATACCTTCAATCCTAAATTCAAAGCTATAGGAGATGTTCAGGTGTATGCCAGTGCAACCAATTTATTCACTATTACGGGCTATAAATGGTTCGATCCCGATGTGAATGCATTCGGCGGAGATATGTCGAGACGTGGTGTGGATTTGAACTCATATCCTTCGAGCAGGACATTCTCGCTGGGGCTGAAAGTCGGTTTTTAAATACATAATTTTAATTATTTGAATCATGAAAAATAAAATCTACAATACAGTGCGGTTAATTCTTCTGGGGGCACTGCTTATAGTGACCATACCGTCCTGTAACGATATGCTGGAAGAGAAAAAATTCGATTTTGTTCAACCCAACGATATTGCCGATTCGGACGATGGCGCTACTCAATGGGTGATGGGTACATACAATCTGCTTATAGATGATATGTTCAGATGGAGTATCTTCCCTACTGCGTTTGATTTCGATTGTGATTATATCAGCGGTCCCGACTGGGCATTCAAAAGTTTCGGGGCAGGAAATTTCCAGTCTATCGATGAAACCAAAAATATGTGGGAGAAACCATACGTCATTATTCACAGGGCTAACTATGCGATAGAAAATATAAATAAGATGAGCAACGTTACCCCCAGGTATAAAGAAAATGCTATAGGTGAACTTCGTTTTCTGAAGGCATATTCTTACTTCCTTCTGGTACGGGCTTTCGGAGAGGTTCCGATCCGAAAAGAATCGATAAATGCTACCGGAGAAGTAAATATCCCCCGTTCTTCTATCGAAGACGTCTATGCCTACATCATAGAATTGCTTAAAGATGCCGAAACGATGATGTATAAGAATACGGATGCGGGATTTGTTGAAGGCCGTGCCTCAGCGGGCGCAGCGGCTTCCCTACTGGCAAAGGTATATGCTACGATGGCATCGGGTGCGATGCCGGCCGGAAACGAGATTATTGTAAAAGGAGGAACCCCTTATGTAATGAATGGTGATACAAAAGTATATACCAATCCGGTGGCAAAAAGATTCACAAAAAAGCAACTTGCCGGATATGCCGCTTTCGATTACAAGGAATATTACGGGCTGGCGCGTGATAAGGCTAAACAGGTGATGGACGGAGTGTACGGGACATATGACCTACTGCCCTATGATAATCTGTGGAAAAAAGAATCATGGAATAAGACCGAACATATCTGGATGTTGCAGTCTATTTCGGGAGACCCTAAATTCGGTATGGCTTATACGGTGGGTTATGCCGGAATATACGACAGCAATGGAAATATCTTCAACGGGCTATGGTACGGCATGCGCGATCATTGGTATAAACTATTCGAAAGCAAAGATTACAGAGCCGAGAAAGGTGTAATGCACCGCTGGGCAAGAAACTTCGATGTTGTATGGAATATAGGATCGTTCTATCCCGATACGGAAGAATACAGAAATAAAGCATTAGGATATACAGATGAACACGGTAATGAAATACCACCTCAGGCGCCATATAACGACGGATTGAGATATACATGTAACAAAGATGCCGCATTCCTTGCCTTTTTGACCAAATACGATGACAGAACGGATAAAACAATTGAAAGAAGTGACGCGCACTGGCCATTCCTTCGTTTTGCCGATGTGGTACTCATATACGCAGAAGCCGAAGCCGAAACAAACGGAGTGCCGAATGATGCGGCATTGGAAGCCTTGAATAAAGTTAGGCGCAGGAGCAATGCTACTGAGAAGACATTGACAGGGACAGGAAATATAGGTTCGATTGTGGATTTTCGTTCGGCCGTATTGGAAGAGCGTGCGATGGAATTTGCTTTAGAAGGCGACAGGCGCTGGGATTTGATTCGCTGGGGTATCTATGTGGATGTGATGAACAATATAGGAGGCACAGACGAATCGGGTATATATAAAGTACGGTCGTCAAGGCATGAGTTACTCCCTATCCCGGCTTCCGAAATGGACTCTAATAAAGAAATCAAAGAAAACAACCCAGGCTGGAGTTAATATTTTCAAGAACGAAAAATACATACAGATATGAAAATAATAAATATAACATATTCGATAATATTTGCAGGGCTTGTCTTTCTGGCAACCGCATGCAGCGATGTGGTAACGTACAACGATGGATATGACGACCAGCTTGCATCATATGGCCCACCTTCTGTGAGCCGTATAACTACTGCAAAAGATACGGCGACGATAATAACCGAAAGTTCGCTGGCCGAGATGATTACGCTACACGGTAATAACCTGACGGATGTTACCTCCATCTTTATTAACGATGTCGAGGTCGACCTGTCTACTATATATGCAGTCAGGACACGCCTTACATTGCCTGTTCCCAGGATTTTGCCAATGGAAGCTGATAATAAGATAAAAGTCACAACTAAGTTAGGTACCGTAAGTGTTCCTTTGACAGTCAATGTTCCGCCTTTGGCCCTTTCGGGATTAGACAACGAATATGCAGCAGTGGGAGACACCGTAAATGTGAACGGTGCTAATTTCGACTTGTACGAAATTGTTGATGGAAAAGGAAAGGTTTATTTTGGAGACATCGAGGCCAAGATAGATACGACCACCGCGGAATATGTAGCCGTAATAGTGCCGCAGGGTGCAACACAGGGCGATAGGATACATGTGGTCGGCCCGCTTGCCGATATGTATGCGCCGGGCCGTTATATGGACAATCGTGGACTATTCCAGGACATCGACCACTATCAGGGATGGACAGGGCAAAACTGGTTTACAGATGTTTCCAGACCTGATGATCCGAAGCCATGTAGCGGGTTATATACTCGTATCAACAGGACTTTGGGCCCATGGGAATGGTTTGATTTCATTGCATCATGGTATCCTGTATTCGATGGGACAGATTGTTTCGATAATCCGGAAAAGTATGACTACAAATTTGAAGTACTGACATTAATTCCTCTTAAAACCAAAGGTATAGGATTGATATTCCAGACCGGATATTATTGGGAGCCGGGGAAAATCGTGGAATTCAATACCAATGGAAAATGGAAAACAATTACAGTTCCTTTGGAGGTGGTCATGAACGGGATGAAAGAAACGAATCTTCCTCACGAAAACGGCCATGTTGGATTCCAGATCAATATTGCGGGTGGAGAGTCCGAGACTATTGATATTTCCTTTGATAATTTCAGGATAACTCCTAAAGATTAGGAATAGTAAAGTAATACAGGCCGCAATGTTATATGCCATTGCGGCCTGATAATAGCTTCATCGATTAACATATAAATAAATGAAGAAAGGAATTATTATCTGCTTGCTCAATTTGTTTTGTTATTCTGTTTTTGCCTCTTGTTCGGGGGATACGGAAAAAGAAGGAGGTGAAGAATCCGGTTATCCTTCTCCGGTTGTAGAGACTATCCGTTACGAAGCAGAAAATGCAATACTGGTAGGCGATGCCGTTGTTGAAAAAAACATACCCGGATTTTCGGGAACAGGCTATGTGAACCAAAACGGCGGTGATATTTCTTTCAGGATCAATGTTCCCGAAAAAGGGAAATACAAGTTGGATATACGATATTCTACAAACGGGCAGAAAAAAGAAAATCTGCTATTCATAAATAACATACAACAGTCGAGCCTGATATTCGATCCTGCACAAGACTGGGAAACTCTCCCGGTAAACGGTCTCATACTAGATAAGGGGGAGAATATAGTCCTCATAAAAAAAGGCTGGGGCTGGATGTTTTTCGATTACATAGAAGTAAATAAAGCGCAGGAGGATATCTCTTTCATCGTATCACCATCTCTTGTGACACCCGGTGCTTCGGCACAGGCAGTAAAACTGTACAATTTCCTGAAAGATAATTTCGGAAAGAAAACAATATCCGGAGCTATGGCCAATTACAGCACAGGACTGGAAGAAGCAAACTGGATGCATGAGAAAACAGGTAAATGGCCTGCTCTCGCGTGCTTCGATTTTATAGACTATAACCGTACATGGGATTTTGTGAATTACAAGGCCATAGTAAATAATTCCAAAATGTGGTGGCAAAACAACGGTATTGTCTCCATCATGTGGCATTGGCGCGACCCATTGAAACTGACAGACCAGTTCTATACCGAAAGTACAACATTCGACATATCTAAAATCAATGATACGGATTCGCCGGAATATAAAGCGATGATAGCCGATATAGATATTATTGCGGATTATCTGAAACAACTGAAAGAGTCGAATATACCTGTACTCTGGCGTCCTTTGCACGAAGCAGCCGGAAAGTGGTTCTGGTGGGGGGCAAAAGGATCAGAGCCTTGCAAAGCCTTATGGATATTGATGTATGACAGGCTTACAAACCACCATAGGCTGAATAACCTGATATGGGTGTGGACAAGCGATGCCGCAGGCGAAGCAGGCGAATGGTATCCCGGCGATGAATATGTTGACATCGTAGGCATGGATATTTATCCGGGCGAGAGGCAGCACGGCTCCCAATATATCGCCTTTGATAAGGTAAAAGAATTATATGGTGGCCGCAAGATAATCGCTCTTAGCGAATGCGGTTCCATACCCGATATAGATAAAATGTTCGAATACGGCGATGCGTGGTCGTGGTTTATGCCGTGGAACGGACCTATGACACGCCTCGATGAACACAACGGAGAGGAATTTATAAAGAAGGTCTTTAATAACGATAAGGTAATAACCAGAGACGAAATGCCATCTTTAAAGTAATCAGCTAATAAATAATTAATAAAAATATCTTCAATGAAAAGAACTGCATTATTAGTTTTCGTATCCACAGTTACTATTGCTGTATCTGCGCAGCAGATGAAGCCTGAAAGTACAGAATGGTATTATCCGCAACCGCCTAAGATAGTTCCGGCAGCCAATATAGGGCAACCGCCTTCGGACGCAATTGTGTTGTTCGACGGTAAGGATTTGTCGAAATGGGTATCTGCGGACGGTAGCGCGGCAAAATGGGCAGTAGTGGACGGTGGTATGACAGTAACACAAGGCGCAGGCGATATTTACACAAAAGAATATTTTGGCGATTGTCAATTACATATAGAATTCAAATCTCCGACTCCTGCTAAGGGTGGCGGGCAAGGCAGAGGAAACAGCGGTGTCTTTCTCCAAAGTATTTACGAAGTGCAGGTACTGGACGGGGACAACAATCCTACCTATGTGAACGGTATGGTCGGCAGCATATACAAACAGCGGGCGCCTTTGGCGGATGCTTATACCAAGGCCGGGCAGTGGCAGGTGTATGATATTTTCTGGAAGGCTCCGGTATTCGGGACAGACGGAAAACTGGAAAGTCCTGCAATAATAACTGTGATGCTGAACGGTGTATTAATTCAGAATAACTATGTGCTGAAAGGTACGACCGAATATATCGGTTTTCCGAAATACAATGCACATGGAAGATTGCCGCTGATGCTGCAAAATCACGGCGATGCGGTTGCATACCGCAATATATGGATAAGAAACTTATAAAATTGGAATAGCCCTGAAATAAATGCGATAGGGAAGATTTCAATTGATGATATATATTAAAAAAATAAAAGAAATGAACGAGCTTTTTAAAAAACGTCTGGAGGCTGTAACTAAAGAATATGAAGAATTAGTTACGCGTAAGAATGAACCGGTATTCCCCGGCAACGGAATATTCGAAAGGTATAAATATCCTGTGCTGACGGCCGCACATGCCCCGGTATTCTGGCGATACGATTTGTCGCCCGGGACGAATCCCTACTTTATGGAGCGTTTCGGCATAGAAGGTACATTCAATGCCGGAGCTATAAAATGGAATGGGAAATACCTAATGGCGGTGCGGGTGGAAGGCAACGACCGTAAATCCTTTTTCGCCATAGCGGAAAGTCCTAACGGGGTCGATAACTTCCGTTTTTGGGATTATCCGATAAATATGCCTGAAACCGATAATCCCGATGTAAACGTCTACGATATGCGTCTCACGGCACATGAAGACGGATGGGTCTACGGCATATTCTGTACCGAGCGCAAAGACCCGAATGCTCCGGCGGGAGACTTATCGTCTGCCGTGGCTGCCGCGGGTATAGCCCGTACAAAAGATTTAAAAAGTTGGGAACGGTTGCCGGATCTGAAATCGAAAAGCCAGCAACGGAATGTGGTACTGCACCCCGAATTCGTAAATGGAAAATATGCACTCTATACCCGCCCTCAGGACGGATTTATAGATGCCGGCAGCGGAGGCGGTATAGGCTGGGCTTTGGTCGATGATATTGCAAAAGCGGAGATAAAGGAAGAGAAGATTATCAATTACCGTTATTACCATACGATCAAGGAGTTGAAGAACGGCGAAGGCCCTCATCCTATAAAGACGGCGAAGGGCTGGCTGCATTTTGCGCATGGTGTGCGTATGTGCGCTGCCGGATTGAGGTATGTCCTTTATCTGTATCTTACCGACCTCGAACAGCCCGACAAGCTGATTGCCGAACCTGCGGGACATCTGATGGCCCCGGTTGGGGAAGAAAGGATTGGTGACGTATCCAATGTGCTGTTTACCAACGGATGGATTGCGGATGACGATGGTACTGTATTCCTTTATTATGCTTCTTGCGATACACGTATGCATGTTGCTGTCTCTTCTATAAACCGTTTGTTAGACTACTGTTTGAACACAGCTCCGGACGGATACCGTTCTGCGACTTCTGTGCAGACATTAACAAAGCTTATAGAAAACAATTTCGAGTTAACTAAAAATACAAATAGCTTAGCTGTTCAAAAATAAAGTAATTAATAAATACTAATGGTATATTTTAATGTTGGATTAATTTCGACTACGCGCAATTAAAAATTGCTTGTGTTCCTTTTGGCCAAATCCCCAAAAGGAACCAAAAACGCTTTAACGCCCCGCTTCAAAGGCCGACCCGTAACGGACAAAAAGACGAAACGGAAAAACTCGCTGGGAAGATTGTATAATCCGAATTAGTGGATAAGCTCAAACACGTTTCCGTTTTTTCGTCTTTTCAACCTACGGGTACCCCGTCCATGAAGCTAACGGCGCGGGCTGACGCATATTTTATTCTTGAAAGGGCTTTGCCTTACTAAGGCATCAGCCTCTGCGCATTCGTGACGCAGGCGGGCACCTGTCCGGTGCAGCCGGCTAAGAAAGGGACGGGGCGATAGCCCGTTTGTCCCTTTCAGCCGGCAAGCTGTTGACAGGTCGCCGAGGAACGGAGCGCTAGCCTTTTGGTTCGTTTTGGGCAATGCCAAAATGAACGTTCTGACGAAACAAAGTGAAGTCGAAATTAATCCAACATTTAAATACATCAATGAATATTTTTTGAAGCTAAATAGAAGATTTTCATAATGGATTCTGTAAAAATTACATTAAAAGAGAAAATAGGTTATGGATTCGGGGATGCGGCATCGTCCATGTTCTGGAAACTGTTCGGTTCCTACCTGATGATTTTCTATACCGATGTGTTCGGGCTGCCTGCGGCTGTGGTGGGTTCTATGTTCCTGATTACCCGTATCTGGGATTCGCTCTTCGACCCGATTGTAGGTATGGTTGCCGACCGCACGGATACACGGTGGGGTAAATTCCGTCCTTATCTGTTGTTTCTGGCAATACCCTTTGCCGTTATCGGGGTATTTACTTTTTTTACCCCCGGTCTGGATTATACGGGTAAGGTCATATATGCCTATGTAACCTACTCCCTGATGATGATGGTATATTCGGCTATCAATGTGCCCTATGCCTCGTTATTGGGTGTGATGAGCCCTAACCAGAAAGACAGGAATGTATTATCTACCTTCCGCATGACCTTTGCATATATAGGCAGTTTTGTAACATTCCTGCTGTTTATGCCGTTAGTCAATTATTTCAGCAATGGCAGCAATGCCGTCGAAGATCAGCAGCGCGGCTGGTTTATGGCAGTGATAGTGATTGCTGTGATGTGCGCTATACTTTTCTTTATGTGCTTTTCATTCACAAAAGAACGTGTGAAACCGATAAAGCAGGAGAAAACACCCTTGCTTGACGATTTGCGCGATCTGATAAAGAATAAGCCCTGGTGGATTCTGTTGGGAGCAGGTGTCGCAGCATTGGTATTCAATTCGATACGCGACGGAGCTACTGTCTATTACTTTAAATATTATATCGTGGAGGATGGTTTCGGTACAATCAATGTGTTCAGTATACCGTTCGTCCTTAGCGGGTTATACCTTGCATTGGGGCAGGCTGCCAATATAGTGGGCGTCATACTGGCTGCTCCGGTCAGCAACCGTATAGGCAAGAGATATACCTATATGGGTGCGATGGCAATAGCTACTGTACTAAGCATTGTATTTTACTGGATGGATAAAGACAGCCTCACCTTGATTTTTATTTTACAGGCATTGATAAGTATTTGTGCAGGAAGCATTTTTCCGCTGCTATGGTCCATGTATGCCGACTGTGCCGACTACTCGGAACTGAGGACCGGCAACAGGGCGACAGGACTGATATTCAGTTCGTCGTCGATGAGCCAGAAATTCGGTTGGGCAATCGGCAGCGCCCTGACAGGCTGGCTGCTCGGTTACTTCGGATTTCAGGCGAATGAGGCGCAGAATCCTGAAACAATCAATGTGATAAAAATGTTCCTGAGTTTCCTTCCTGCAGTGGGTACCTTATTATCGGTCGTATTTATCTATTTCTATCCCCTGACGGAAAAGAAACTGGTAGAAATAACATCGGATTTGAATTTAAGGAGGGAAAATAAATGAACGGATTCAGGAAAGAATTAATCGGAAACATCCTGCCATTCTGGATAAATAAAATGCAGGACAACCATAATGGCGGCTTCTACGGACAGATAGATGGCAATAATATGCTGAATTCCCGGGCTAATAAGGGGGCGATATTGAATGCCCGCATCTTATGGACTTTTTCTTCTGCATACCGTATCCTCAAGAATGAAGAATATCTGAAAATGGCACAACGTGCCTTCGATTATATCGTTGCATACTTTATCGATAAGGAATACGGCGGAGCTTTCTGGGAACTCGATTATAAAGGTAATCCTGTAAACACGAAGAAGCAGACTTATGTACAGGGCTTTATGCTTTACGGTTTTTCGGAATATTTTCGTGCCACAGGTGAGCAAAAGGCATTGGAACTGGCTAAAGATTTCTTTTACCTGATTGAAAAATACAGGGATAAGGTTACAGGCGGTTATCCTGAGGCATTTACCCGCGACTGGCAACCGATAGAAGATATGCGCCTTAGCGATAAAGACGAGAATGAGGTGAAAACGATGAATACTCACCTTCATATACTGGAACCATATACAAATCTTTGCCGTATATGGAAAGACCCGCAGTTGGAATCGGCACAGAGGCAATTGATAGATGTTTTCACGGATAAGATTCTGGATAGCAATACTAATCACCTGAATCTTTTCTTCGACGAAGATTGGAATGTAAAGTCTACTGCCGTATCTTATGGCCATGATATTGAAGCATCGTGGCTGCTTTTCGAGGCGGCAGAAGTATTGGGAGACAAAGCGCTTATCGCTGAGATAAAAGATCTGTCCTTGAAGATAGCCGATGCTGCTTCCGGAGGTATCGGGGTCGATGGCAGTATGATATACGAATATAAGAACGGGCATATGGATACGGAACGCCACTGGTGGGTGCAGGCCGAAGCTGTAGTGGGATATATGTACGCATACAGAAATTCCAAGAATGCTATATATAAAGAACGGGCATCGCAAGTATGGTCGTATATTCAAAGCCGGATGGTCGACAACGAAAACGGTGAATGGTACTGGAGCCGCCTGCCGGACGGAAGTATCAACAGAAAAGATGACAAAGCCGGATTCTGGAAATGCCCTTATCACAATGGACGTATGTGCATGGAAATGTTAGAACATTTTGGAATTGATTAAGGTCGCAGTTCTATTTTGTTCCTTTGGTATATAACAACAAAAGACAGTTATATTGTAAAAACATATTATTGAATATTTCTCCGGAGCAGCTGTAACTTTATACTTATAATTTTATCTATACAATGCGTATAACCAGCGTGTTATAAAGAATACAGTTACAGAAGAAAATATGTGAAAAGGTGTAACCTTTGTTACCTTTTAACAAGTAGTAAGTTTTAAGTAATAAGTTGAAAGTTATATGAGATACAAGTTATTAATCGTTTACTGACGAGATGCTTTGCTCGACTCAGCATAATAATCAAATTATTAATTTTTCATTCTTAATTATTAATTGTTTTTTCTGTTACTTCTGTTACTTTTTAATAAAATACCTATTGGTAATAAAAGACATAAAATAGAAACATTCATAAAAAAAATATAATGAAACATTTACTAGTATTTACGCTTCTTACTCTAATATTGCTTTCTTGTAAACAAAAAGAAGAAGTGGAGAACAAAATTTTACCTATAGACAAGAATGCGACGAAAGAGACAGTCGTATTGTATAACAGATTGTTCTCACTGATGGACAAAGGTATTATGGTGGGCCATCAGGATGATCTGGCCTATGGGCATGCATGGTACAAAGAAGCCGGCAGGTCTGACGTGAAAGATGTTACCGGGGACTATCCCGCCGTGATAGGATGGGAACTGGGGCATGTGGAAACAGGAGCGGAGTTTAATCTCGATTCTATTTACTTCTCGGATATGAAGCGTTATATAAAAGAAACTTATGACAGAGGGGGCATTACCACTGTCAGTTGGCACGGGGACAATATAGTAACGGGAAATACAGCATGGGATTGCGCGCAGGATTCTGTCGTTAGAACTATTCTGCCGAATGGTTCTAACCATGAGAAATATCTTGTATGGCTCGACCGTGTCGCCGATTTCTTCTTGGATTTGAAGGATAAGGACAGCAATTATATTCCGGTGATATTCCGTATGTATCATGAGCATACCGGAGCTTGGTTCTGGTGGGGAAGCAAACAATGTACACCGGATGAATACAAGAAATTATGGATAATGACTGTCGAATACCTGCGTGACAAGAAAAATGTCCATAACTTGCTGTATACCTATTCGCCATCCGAAACGGAAAGCGAGGAAGCCTATCTGGAACGCTATCCTGGAGACAAATATGTGGATATAGTAGGCTATGACAGCTATGTGAACGGTAAATCGCCAGAAGATATAGAGAGATACAAAGATGCTATGAGCCGCAATCTAAAGATTGTGACGGACTATGCCAGCAAAACGAACAAAGTTCCTGTTATCGGGGAAACCGGAATGGAAAGCATACCGGATTCTACTTATTTCACTAATATTGTTTATCCTATCATAACACAGCATAAAGTTGCATGGGCTCTTTTCTGGCGTAATGCATGGGAGCCTGATAAGCCTTTGCATTATTACATGCCTTACGGTGGGCATCCTGCAGCAGAAGACCTTAATGTATTTATTGGTAAACCTTCGATTCTTATGAATAGAGATATTAATTAAAACTTATATAAATGAAAAACTCATACATTGGAATAGTCTTTTTTCTGATAGTGATGCTACCATCGCTATTTGCTCAAAAGAACGTATCCCTCACTTCTCCTGACGGGCGCCTGACATTCTCTTTCAAACTGGATAACATAAGTCCATCCTACAAAGTGACGTTCAAAAAACAAACATTAATAAAGGATTCCCCCCTTTCACTGGATTTTGAGAACGGGAAATTCGGAGAGGATCTGAAGATGAATAAACCCATGTTCAGAACCGGTGATGAAACATATGAATTAATTGTAGGTAAGACCAAAACGATCCATAGTCATTACAAAGAGGTTTTAATCCCCCTCGAAGAGAAAAATGCACCTAACAGAAAAATAAACTTAGTAGTAAGGGCCTTTAATGATGGCATAGCTTTCCGCTATGAATTTCCTAGACAATCCAATTGGGATTCTTATGTCATGTATGACGAGAAGACAACTTTCAATCTCGCAGGAGACCCGAAGGCATTAACCTTGTTCCTGCCATCATATACAAGTTCGCATGAAGGATTATATACACATTTGGATTATAACGACATAGAAGAAAACAGATTAATGGATATGCCCATCATGCTGGAATATCCGGACAATATCTTTATGGCAATCACCGAAGCAGCTATCGTAAACTATGCCGGAATGTATCTGGTGAAAGAAGATGGTATGTTTGTGGGCAAGCTATCCCCTCTTCCCGGGCAGGATAAAATAAAGGTGAAGGTCAATTTGCCTCATCATACTCCATGGCGTGTAATGTCTATAAGTGACCGGGTGGGAGCTCTTATAGAATCCAATATACTTACAAACCTCAATGAGCCGTGTAAGATAGAAGATACCTCATGGATAAAGCCCGGTAAGACTACGTTTACCTGGTGGAACGGAAATGTTGTTCCGGACACAACCTTCCTGCCGGGTAATAATTTCGAGACAAATAAGTATTACATTGACTTTGCTGCCCGAAACGGACTTGATTACCATTCAGTTTATGGTTACGCGGAGCAGTCATGGTATGTAGATGACGGATACGATTTCAGTACTCCGGGCCCTAATGCAGATGTTACAAAGACTATCAAGCCGATAGATATGAAGAAAATATGCGA
The DNA here is from genome assembly GCF_000213555.1 of Dysgonomonas gadei ATCC BAA-286. Classification (GTDB taxonomy): domain Bacteria; phylum Bacteroidota; class Bacteroidia; order Bacteroidales; family Dysgonomonadaceae; genus Dysgonomonas; species Dysgonomonas gadei. The sequence goes on along the minus strand of NZ_GL891979.1, from coordinate 569,510 downwards.
TTATGCAGGAAGTAAAGGAATCAATATTCATGTCTGGGTAAACTGGAAGCCTTTATATGCAAAGTTGGATGCAGCCTTCAGGCAGTTTAACGAATGGGGTGTAAAAGGTATGATGGTTGATTTTATGGATCGTGACGATCAGGAAATGATCCGTATTCAGGAAGAGATATTAGCCACCGCAGCCCAATATAAGCTATTTATACAGTTCCACGGCTCTAGCAAGCCATCAGGCTTACAGCGTACTTATCCGAACGAATTCACAAGGGAGGGTACGCTCAATTATGAAGTATATAAATGGGATACGATTATCAATGCAGACCACGATATCTCGATGCCATTTACTCGTCTGCTGGCCGGTGCTACCGATTATCATCTGGGCGGTTTCAGAGCTGTGCCGAAAGCCAAGTTCAAGATACAATATACAAATCCATTAGTGACCAGCACCCGTTGTCATATGTTGGCTATGTATGTGGTACTGGAAAGTTATCTGGGAATGATATGCGACACGCCTCCTTCTTATGAAGGGCAACCGGGATTCGATTTCTTGCGAAAATTACCCACAGTATGGGATGAAACCAAAGTCCCTGACGCCAAAGTAAATGAATATGTTACCATAGCAAGAAGGAACAATACTGATTGGTATATTGGCTCCCTGAATAATAGTAAAGCCCGTACCCTGACTATTACTCTGGATTTCCTTGGTGAAGGTGACTTTACCGCAGAAATATATACTGATGCCGAAGATGTAAGTATAAATCCAAATCATTTGAAAAAGCAGATTAAGCAAGTAAAAAAAGGAGATACCATCGAACTGCCTTTAGCCTCTGACGGAGGTGCAGTAATACATATTTATCCCCGATGAAGTATAATAAAGAACTACAAGGGTAAGCTTGTAGTTCTTTATTTTCATATCATTTACTTGTATAAGTTACGCTTTTATATTTCGATGTGAATTGTAATGTCTTAAAGTTGCTCTGTGATACTTCAATTTGGAATTGCTTTTCTTCACCGGGTTCCAAATCATAATGGCGTGTATCCCCTATTTTCTTGCCGTCGAGATACATCATCAGCTTTCCTGTATCGGTCAGGTTTCCTGTATTTGTAACCAGTACATTTGCCACTTTTGCGTCTTTTCCCGGCTGGTCTTCAACACTTACGACTGTTATAGCAAAATCTGCATTAAAGTTCAGAGGATAGTCTATCTCCCCGTTGATTCCATCCTTAGCTTCGATGAAACCGACACTGTCTTTTATACGATCTTTTGCAACGTAAGAAGGGCTTTTGCCTCCGACCATTATCTTAAATAAACCTTTTTCTACCACCCTGTCCATCTCATCATTAAGCAAGGACAACTGGTAAGGGGTAAGAACAAAGGACACTTTCTTCGACTCTCCCGGATTCAGATAAACCCTGTCGAAGTCTTTCAGTTCCATTACACGTGTTTTCACACTGGCATACATATCGGTTATATATAGCTGCACAACCTCATCCCCGGCTACCTTCCCCGTATTTGTCACAGTAGCATTCACCGACACATTGCCATTCTTTTCTAATGATATATTCAGATCCGAATAGTTGAATGAAGTGTAACTCAACCCATAACCGAATTGATATAAAGGATAGTATGGCATATCCACATAATCATAAACCCGTCCCGATGTTTTGAAATTGTAATACAGTGGCAGCTGAGCTGCATCCCGTGGGAATGTCATTGGCAACCGTCCGGCAGGATTATAATCTCCGAAAAGCACATCTGCGGTTGCATAACCACCTTCCTGACCCGGCAACCAGTTTACAAGTACAGCCTGGCAATTTTCAGCAGCATAAGACAGGTTGTAAGGACGTCCGGCCTGTAATATCAGTACAACCGGCTTTCCTGTTTTACATACAGCTTCCAGCAATTTCTGCTGTTCTCCCGGTAATATCAATGTAGCGAGATCATGGTTTTCTCCTGAAGTATTGGTTATCCCTTTTAAAGCCTCACTTGTAGAACAATCACCCAGTACAAGTACTGCTACATCCGCATTTTCTGCTGCTTTCACAGCCTTAGCTATATCAGTTCCTTCTGTGCCGATAAAGCGGCATCCTTCCTCATACAATACCTTTGTACTGCTATTTACAGCGGCTTTAATACCCGTAAGCACAGATTTTAGCTGTCCCGGCTGAGGCTTGGAAGTGTAGTCTCCGGGTTGCAAGTTGTCTGCTCCCGGGCCGATTACGGCAATCGTTTTAAGCGATTTTGATAATGGCAGAATATTCCCTTTGTTTTCGAGCAACACAATAGATTCCTGAGCCGTTTTGCGGGCTAATGCCTGATGCTCCGGTGAGTTCCATCCGGGATATATTTTATTCCAGTCGAGAGGTTTACATGGGTTATTCTCGAACAATCCGTTTCTGAATAATGTGCGTAAAAGAGTTTTACAAGTGAAGTCCAAATCGTCCATATTCAACTCCCCTCTTTTAGCTGCCGCTATAACATCAGGGTCGTTATAGGTATCTCCGCAATTGGTTGCAATACCTGCCGCAAGAGCCTGTCTTGCGGCTTCCACCTTGTCTACTGCTGTATAATGTTTGCGGGCCGTCAGATTCCCTATGGCTCCGCAGTCACTGACAATGAACCCGTCAAAGCCCCATTCATCGCGCAGAATTCCTTTCAGGAGTTCTTTACTCTTTGCAACAGGAACTCCCAGAAAATCCGAATAAGACATCATTATCGATTGATACTTATATTTTTTATAGATATCTCTGAAAGGTACCAGATGAATTTCGCGCATCTCCCGCTCGGAAAGTCCTATATCGTGAGAATCCCTTCCTCCCAGAGGTGCTCCGTGCGCTGCGAAATGCTTTGGAGTGGTCATTAAGCCTTTCGACTGGTATCCTTTTATCCATGCACCTCCTATTTCCGTTACCAATACCGGGTCTTCCCCGTAAGTCTCTTCACATCTCCCCCACCGGGCATCTTGTGCAACATCCAATACGGGTGACCATGCTTGTACGGCATTGGCACTTACGGTTTCGTCTCCGATAGCCATAGCAGCAGCTTCTATCAACCTTTTATTCCATGTAGCGCCCATACCTATTGACTGAGGAAATATAGTTGCACCGCTGCCATAAGAAAAGCCATGTATCGCTTCCACTTTATGTATAGCAGGAACTCCTAAATGTGGTATACCCGGTATTCCCCAACCTTCGCGAAGTAGTTCCATTTTATCTTCTACAGTCATCACAGACAGCAGATCTTCTACACGGGATTCCAGAGGCAGATTAGGATTCATATAAGCCCTCTCCTTTAATGGTACATTTGCTATTTCCGCTTTTTTATCGAGGATAGATACCGAGACTTCTTTTATCAGTAAGTCTTTCTTCAGTACCCCTTCCTTAAATACAAAACGGACATGCGCCCCATACTTTGGTGTAAATGACAGTACAGATACCTTACCCTTGGCCGACACAGTGTAACTAACAGGAACCCCCAGATTCATAGGATCGTATGTAATATACACCGATAGAAGTTTTTGCAATTCCTGAGGTGTTATTCCCTCACAGTCTATGGTGATTGCATTAACATCTCCCGCTTTTTGTAACGAAAACATCAGCCATTCCGCTTTTTGTAAGTCTTTCGAGGCCAGTTTCCAATTCGTTTTCAGGTTGTTGTCAGCTACGGCGTTGACCGTTTTTTCATTGACTGATGTAGAAATTCCCGCAATATTATTCTGTGCCACCGCTATAGTGGAGAAAAACAGGACACATAGCAGGCAAATAAATGCTTTCGTCTTTTTTTTCATTATACTCTTAGTTTTTTATGATATTTTATTCTTGTGTATTTTTCATATAGCACAAAGAAAACAGTATGCCATTAATAAATAGTCCGATGTAAGGTTAACAGATATATAAAAATTCAATTAATGATGAGTATTAGCAGGTATATTAGAAGAAAAGGTAACAAAAGTAACACAGAAAACAATTAATAATTAAGAATGAAAAATTAATAATTAGCTTGCTCAGAGAAGCGAAGCATCTCGATAGAGAGTAGTTAACACCTCGTATCTCATATCTTTCTCCAAAAAGGTTACAAAGGTTACACTATTTCACCCATTTGCTAATATGCTAATCTACAAATTTACGAATCAATCTTTCAAAGAACATTAGCTAACGGCCAAAGGCTACCGGCTACATACTATAGATAAAGTTTTCGGCCAATCTGTAAACTATTTATTCAGTAATTTCATAATAGCCTCAAAATCGAACGCCAGAGAGAAACGTAATGTCTGGTCCAGAGGATTTGAGTTATTAGTTGCCAGTATATAAGCTGCATCTAGCTGGAATGCATTTATTTTGAGTCCTGTGCCAAATGTCAGATACTTGCGATTCCCTTTCATTGCATTCTCATTCGCATAACCTGTCCTCAGCCTGAATTTACTATCATAATCATACTCAATCCCTAGCGCCCAGGTTATTTCTTTCATCTCTTCCGAAAATCCACCGGGAGCATCTCCAAAGGACTTGAATATCCCTTTGAAGGAACTCATCTTTTCATATTCGAGTACTCTTTCTCTATAATCTTCCATCGATTCACCATCTCTTAGGACAGGAGGAGTAGGTACTAACAGTTTATTCAGATCGGCGGCAATGGTTAATGAATTCTTTTCATCCAAAGGGTACATTAATGATGTGCCCACTCTAAAATTCGCAGGAATAAAACTTTCTCTGTTATGTCCACCGTTAGATATCTTTCCTCCTATATTGGATATATTAAACCCAAGTCCCAAAAGGCTTTCCGACTTTCCTATATTGATATAGGATTCATTATAGCCGGCAACATCAGCGGCAAATGTACCGTCAGAAGAATCTTCGTCCTCTATGCCGGAATAGTTGGCACGTAGATAACGGATAACTACAGAGCCGGAAAAAGTCTCTGTCAATTTCCGTGAATAACCGATATCCACAGCCAGTTCCGATGGAGCAACAGTGCTTATAAACTCACCTTGCGCATCGGCCAGATACACATCTCCTATCGAAAAATATCGTAGAGATGCACTCAATGCCTGATTGTTTTCTGTTCCCGGTTTGTAATAACCTACAGCATTGAGTAGAGATATTCCATTCACCACACTCCGCATCCATGGAGTATATGACAGGGCTAAAGAGGCTTTACTGGTTGCAAAAGCATATTTTGCCGGATTCCAGTATTGAGAATAAGCGTCGGGCGTTGTTGCTGCTCCAACATCACCCATCCCGCCCGAACGTGCATCGGGCGCAATGGTTAATGAGGGTACTGCTGTTTCTATCGGATTATATTCTTTGTTCTGTGAAAACCCTGTAACTGAAATAAACAAGTATATTAAAATCAGGATTTTGGTTGCAATATTTCTCATTTAATAGTTTTTAGTTCAAAGTAAAACTCTTTGTCAATTGTATATCCTGAGACGAAGTTCCGATCATAAATTCGTATTCACCTTTAGGTGTAATAAATGTTTCCGTTGCATCGTCCCAGTACCTCAAGAGGTCTTTCCTTATATTTATCTCTACGTTTTTCGTCGCACCTTTTTTGAGGGTGCTGCGTTGAAATCCTTTCAGTTCTTTTATAGGCATAAAGATTCCCGAAGAAGGTATTTTCACATATACCTGAGAAACCTCATCACCGTCCATACGCCCGGTATTTTTCAGTTCGAAGGAGACTTTGATATTATTTCCGTTGTCATTTATCTGTAAGTTTTTGTAAGCGAATGTAGTATAACTCAGTCCATAGCCGAACGGATAAAGCGGCTTCCCTTTAAAGTATTGATATGTACGTCCTTTGGTAATGTCATAATCGTCAAAAGATGGGATTTCTTCAAGGCTGTTATAATATGTAACAGGCAAACGTCCTCCCGGATTATACTCACCGAACAACACTTCTGCAACGGCTGTTCCACCTTGTTCTCCCGGATACCATGCGTTCACGATGGCAGGGACATGTTCATCCATCCAATTAATAGCTAAAGAACTTCCTGCAACCAATACTACCACAATATTAGGATTGACTTTATATATTTCCCGGATAAATTCCTCCTGATCGGCAGGCAAATGAATGTCATACCTGTCCTGTCCTTCACGCTCAATGGTTTTATTTATCCCTAAAACAGCTATTACCTGCTCACACTCCCTGACGGCCTTTCCGGCCTCACCGTACATATCCAGACGTTGTTTTGAACCTACATCCGGCACTTTCCAATATAGCCTGGCTACAGCATTGTCGCGGTTATTGAAATATTCGGCCCTGATATCATATTCTTTACCTCCTTCAAGATATAAAGACACTGAATCAGTAGCGATACTACGCTCAACCCATGCATCGATTAATTTCTCTCCATTGATAAACAGTCGACTGCCATCGTCAGCTGTATAATAGATTGTATAATCTCCGGACACCTCAGGACGTAATTTACCCGACCATCGGATCGAAGTTGGGAACGGAGGGATAAACGGGTCCGGCGCCTGATTGGCTGGTTCGAAGTTTACCCATTCTTCGGTGCGTGTTTTTGGCGTACCCGAAAGTTCCATATTACTGAAATATTCCGTTTTCAGACCTCCGGGGAAATAAGGGGCTGAAATCATCTCTTTACCGTCCATCGCTGATTTCCACGGTGCATATAGGATTTTCGCATTGTCCCCTACTTTATCTTTGATTCCCTGTAAAATAGAAACCGGAGCATTAGCCGGAATACCGCTATAATCCCCAAATTCGGAATTCCCTGCGTTAATGCCGACTACTGCTATAGACTTTACTTTTTTAGGATTCAAAGGTAAAGTCCGGTTGTTATTTTTTAATAAAACGATACTCTGGCGAGCCGCTTCAAGAGCCAGTTGTTTATGTTCAGCCGAACCAACAACGGATGGGGATATCTTGTTATAAGGATTAAGATCAGGATCATCGAACAAACCCAGATGCATCCTTGCCCTCAGTACCCGGTATGCGGCCGTGTCTATATCTGCCCGACTGACCATATACTGATTGTATGCATTCAGCAGTGGCTGCATATAAACATCATCACCGCATTCGAGGTCAAGCCCAGCCTTAATAGACAAAGTAGCGGCGGCTTCCTTTGTTTTTACATATTTCATTGCCGACACCAATAAACTCGGTCCTCCGCAATCGGAAACCACATATCCGTTAAATCCCCAATCGTGCCGCAAAACCTTTGTCAACAGCCACGGATTAGCTGTACAGGGAACATCATTTATCGCATTATATGCCGACATGATAGATGCAGATTTACCATCTTTCACACACATTTCGAAGGCGGGAAAATAATACTCACGCAGTTGTCTCTCCGATATTTGCGGATTGCAAACAAACCGGTTGTGCTCCTCATTATTAGCAGCGAAATGTTTAGGAGTGGAAACTATTTTAAGATAGCGGGGATCATCTCCCTGCAATCCTCTTACAAATGCAGTACCCAATATACCAGACAGATAAGGATCTTCCCCATAAGTCTCTGGTGTACGTCCCCATCGCGGGTCACGGGCCATATTCACTGTAGGCGACCAGAAAGTAAGCAAGTCGGTAAAACGCTGAGTCTGTAATTTGCCCTGTTCCAGTTCATTCCACCGTCCACGGGCTTCATCGGATATGGCTGTTGCTATTTTGTGGTGCAGTTCGGGATTCCACATACTTGCCAGGCCTATTGCCTGTGGGAAAACCGTAAAACGGCCAGGACGAACAACGCCATGCAATGATTCATTTCCATGATAATACTTTGGTATTTGCAAACGGGGAATTCCCGGAGAGGTTGCCCTGAGAAGACTTATTTTTTCTTCTATGGTAAGTCTCGACAACAAATCCATTATACGGTCGTGTGTCGGCGCTTTTTCATCCAGATATACATCTTTCTGTTGGGCTTTTAAACCGGCTGACAGGGAAACCAACAGCAATGTGAGCAATGCACATACTAAAAACTTTCTAAACATTATTCTGCTTTTTTATTATAAGTTAAAAACTACTACTTCGACTACTTGTTGAGGAATACTTTCTTTTCATATTTACTGCCCTCATAATCCAGTCTCAAAATATACACTCCGCTTGCAGGACAGATGAAAGGCACATCTCCTTTTGTTGTATTGTCAATAAGGCATTTACCGGATACAGAGTAAACTCTTAGCCTGAATTCACCTGTTGTTCCCCTTACCTTTATGTGATGTCCGTCATATGAAAAACTTATTTCTTTGTCCGGATCTGAAACTATAGGATTCAGATTAACTATTAGCTGTTTATCTGACTGAATGTTAGTTACCGTTTTCTCTTCAGGAATATATCCTTCTGCCGAAACTTTATAAGTTACATCCTGTCCTTTTTGAATTTCTATAGTTTTTTGTTCCGAACCGTTCATTATTACGGTAGCATCCGAAGGCGTAGGTATAATTTCGAATCTGATTACAGGAATTGGATCGAGATTAATTTCAAGGCGAGTATCCGATTGGATATCAGACACAGTTCCCTCTGCGTCTAGATATCCCTCTGCACTAACCTTATAAATAACGCTTTTCCCTTTTTCAATTTCTACAATTCTCTGCTCGATTCCATTGATTATTACTATAGCACTCGAAGGAGTAGGCACTATTTCGAATCTGACTTTTGGTACAGATATAGCTTCGAGCTTTACTTCGATACGGGTATCGGATTGAAGATTTGAGCGGGTATCTTCAACTGCAACATACCCTTCTGCCGATACTTTATAAGTCACATCTTCGCCCTTTTCTATAATTGCAAAACTTTGCTCTATCCCATTTATATGAACTGTGGCATTCGACGGAGTCGGTATAATCTCAAATTTGACAGTTCCAATTTCCTTTTCATTATTATAAGCCCAGAATTCGTGTATCGACCAATACCCCCCTTCGTTTGTTCCTGTTTGCAAAATGCGTATATATCTCGCCTCCTGATCATCCAGTTCAATTTTCAATGTACTTTTAGTTCCGCCACCGGAAGCGATGGGTTCTCCCCACGATTCTCCGTCATCAGATACATAGATTTCATATTTATCAGGTCCATCATTCGGACTTTCTGTATAATCGAGATGGATTTTGTTAAACTTTTGTGGTTGCAACATATCCACCTGAAACCACTCACCCGATTCCTGTACGGCTTCAGTATCCCATCGTGTAGAAAGGTCGTCGTCGAGAGTCCTCTGCGCACCGTCATTATTTTTAGAAGCCGAAGCTATCCAACCAGTCCTGTCCAAAGGGGTTTTAGTTTTTTTCAAATCGGCGCTGTATACATAAAGCTCATGTATCGACCAGTAATTCCCGGCCTGTCCCGTCTGCTCTATCTTTATATACCTTGCTTTTGTTGTTTCATCCAGATAGATGAAAGAAACATCTCGGGTACCCTTACCGGAAGCCACAGCACTAGTCCATGTCTGACCATCATCGGAGAGATACATCTTATAAGAAACAGGTGAATCGCCTGCACTTGCGGCCACATCCAAAATGATAGCATCTAGCTTATGTACTTTCTTCATATCAACAATAAACCATTGCCCGGAGGCCTGTGACGCGCCTGTATCCCATCTGGTTTCGGGTTTGCTGTCAATAGCCATGTATGCGTTATTGTTGTTGTGAGATGCAGTTGCTGTCCACCCTGTCCTGTCATACACATATTCGGTTGTATACCTAATTGCATAATCCAGATTGTTTTTCCACAATGCACATTTCTCCGGATTGATGCGGGATGGATTTAATACGGATGACTGAACTGATAACTGAGCTTCTGCCGGATCTGTCAGAATTGCGTCCGTAGGGGCGACAGTAGAAGCTACAAAACTTAACTTAGCAGGATGATTCAGTGTTGCCAACCCACTCTGTCCCGGATGATGAAAATTGGCAGACTGCAGTTCAATTGTTCCATTTCTTAGTTGCATTCCTCTGCTAGGATTACCCCAGTAATCGGAATTAAAGAATGTAGTGCTTCCTGTAAATCCTGCTCCGGTCTCTATATACCATGTGTTATTGTCGCCAATAGCAACCAGTTGTGTATTTATAAAATCGAATCCTCCTGTACCTATCTTTTCAATACAAACAGCGCTTGTTGTCCCGTCTATTCCGGTACCCATCGAGATACCTTCGGGGCCATTGCCACTATTGTCACCTAGTATAAGCCCTTTGTGAGCTCCATAGATAAAATTATTATATAAACGTTGATTTTTGCATGCTCCCAGTTCGATAAAATCCAGTTTTTCCAGTCCGTATTTATATGAAGCCTGCACAAGACTTTCTTCTATCCCGGGTATCGGTGAATTAGGCCAGCTTCCCCATTTCGATTCGCCACCTGTTGCATAGCAACCGATATTGACATGTACATTCTGTATCACTCCGTTTTCGGAATTGGCGCCTACTTTAATCCCTCCATTAAATACGTGTCCCATTACATAATCTACAAAGTGATTGTCACATTTGTAGGTAAATAAATCAGCGAATTTATCTACAGCACGCATTCCCACATTTATAATGTAAGCATCCGACCCTGTAACCTGTACAGTATAAGGATATGCGAACATATTGGGCAGATATGCTGCTCTCTGCTCCGGATAATTGAATACAATTCCCCGTATACCGCTGTTTTTCGCAAGTTTCATAAAGGACTGGCCATTCGGATTTCCTTTGCCTGTATACACCTCAATGATTGTACCTTTACCTAAAGGAGCCGAACTTAAATCGACTGCGCCCTTTAACTCTACTCCCGTTGGCACAGATAAATTTCCGGTAACTTTGTAGTTGCCCGGAGGTAGGAAGACTACACCACCTCCATCAGCAGCAGCTTTGTCTAATGCCGACTGTATAGCTGTTGTATTATCTTTCACTCCGTTACCATTTGCATTATATGGCGCTACGGTAGCCAGATACATCACATTGCGGGAAGGCTTTCTCGCTTTTTCTTCCACTCTGGTGAAATCCGGAACCTTTTTGATGGATAGGGGGCTATGGTCGATAACTGATTTCATTATCGATTTATCATCAATTTTAACCTCCTGAGTAAAACGGTTTCCTGTTAGAACAGAACGCGCCCCGATGCCTAATGCTATCTGAGGCTGCTGATTTTTAAAATCGCAATCATTTGCGACTAATATACCTCCGGCTGCGTTAACAACTCCCTTATTTATAACACATTGATTTACGAGAGTTTTTACACTAGACGACTTATCTATTTTTACAGCTTCGGCTGTCGCACTGATTTCAGATGCCTGAATCTGAACCGTTCCACTTGTATTGGGACCTATCACAAATCCGTTTTCACAATCCGTCATCTTTATATTAGAATACATAACTCCTACTTCGTTAACGTCGGCGCTATAGACACCTGTTTTGCAACGCGTAAAAGTCATTGCATAGTTATGTCCGTTGGGAACGGATGTTTCCTGACCTGCCACTAATGAATGAGCAGACAGCATCCCTATACTATAACCTTCAATATCGACATAGCATGTATAAGACCAGTCGTTACGTCTCATAACGATACCTGTACCATTATTATATATCCAATTTTTATATGAGCTTCCTGAAACAGGAGCATGAGGCAGGCCGGATGAAGCCCAATATTCGGGAGAAAAGTTAATATTCTCAATCCGCCCTACATCGGCAATATTATCTATTTCCACTCCTACGGAAAGCGGTGTTCCATATAGATGATTCATTATCGGACAACCACCACCGTTTACTCTGGACAGCATTAATCCGATATATGAGTTTACGAATGTAATATTCTTTGCATTGCAATAGTCATTACCCCAATAGCCTGTCTTCCCGAACATTATAGATGCCGGGTACTGTTGGATATTGTCCGGAGTTTGTTCGGGATACCAAATAGCCATATCCATTATTCCGGCACCGGGTTCCAGTGTGAAAAGAGGCGCACTGCCTGAATCACCTTTACCTGAGTAAGCCATAATAATAGTACCCTCGATAGGCATGTTTTTTTGTGGTTTTTTCCAATCTCCGCGAATGGTTATTCCTTTGGGAACATTTAAGGCTCCCTTTATGACATACTTGCCCTCGGGCACATAAAGGGTTCCGCCATTGTATGTAGCAAGCTGATCCAACAACCGCTGAAATGTTTGAGTATTATCTGTTACACCATCTCCTTTAGCCCCATGATCGAGGACAGACAGTGTGGCAACGAACGTTTCCTGCTTGGGAAACTTAGTAGATTCTATCAGTTTCCAGGATTGTCCGTAGAGAGAGATAAAAAATCCTGATATAAGAAATATCGATAAAGAAAAGAATCTCCTTTTAAATTTTATTATTAATGACAACCAATTTTTCATAAGTACAGATTCCGAATTAATTTATTGATAGGAAGAACTACTGATATACAAATCAGTAAGATAAGAAGTAAAAAACAGGCTGATACTGTATGATAGAATCGAAGTACCAGCCTGTTTTCCTGATATGTATTTAATTACCCACTTTCTCTATTTTGACTATCACTTTCATGTTGCCTGCAAGTCCCGACAACATTTCCTGTACATATAACATGCCCCATCGCCCCGATTCTGTTTTAAACAAATACGAAGTTTCGTTGCGGGCAGTCGTATATTCGAATGTGCGGAAAGAGGCTCCAACCAGATTTTTCATGATGGCATCATTCTCCATCTTGGTGAAGGCCGCCCCATCAACTTTAGGTACAGAACCTATACTTACCATCTTGTTTCCTTTATCTTGCAACACATTAGCTATTTGCAGTCCTGTAGGAGACAACAACAGTGGTTCTTTCTTATCTTTATTATATCCGAAGCAGATACCTTCAACGTCTTTCTGAGTATTCAGGAAGTCTGTTACCGAATATGTCTTATAATCAGTCAGCGATAGAAAGAATCCCTGTACACTATTGTTCTGAGCACCAAGTTCAACAACAAAAGTTTCAACGGGTTGCGCCTTGATAAAATGAAAATCCTGAGTTGTTGTTTTTCCTCTTTTGTCAGTCAGTGTAAACCGGATAGTTCTGGATTCTGTAAATCCCGTAAGATCGACGGTATGGGATATTGAAGTAGAAGTGAGTTCCGCTCCTATTTCTTCTTCAGTGTACTGAACCCCGTCTATTGATACAGACTGGATCATACCTTCGGCACTGAAACTTCCCGTTATCGTATAGGCCACTTCCACATCCGGATCTACTACATAATAATCTACATTGTCAGCAAAATATATATATGGTTCCAGCAGCGGGTAATCTTCGTCGCTACAACCAGCTAATACAAGAAGTGACAATAATATGGTCAATATTTTTTTCATAGCAATTAATTAAGATTGTTGTTTACTGTAACTTTATATTCCCTGATATGAGTTCCATCTTGTGCTACAACTTTATAAATAACCGGAGGTGTGATAAAACTCTGTATAGCTCCCGACGAAGGGGAAACTTTGGCATTTTCAGAAACGATTACTTCAGGTTGTAATTTATCAAGCCCCATATTAGCAGGGAGAGACAATACAATGGTGGTGTCATCATGCGATATAGTCGCATCATAGAACTCATTAATATTTTTGTAAACTCTGAATCTTGTTATTTTATCAGCTTGATTCAAAGCCAGGTCAGCATCAATATCGTCATCCGGTGTAGAACAATTGTTAAGCAGTATACATCCAGCGAGGATGAATATGGTATATATTAATTTTTTCATGTTATCTCTGTTTTTTATTAATAACCGGGATTCTGTTGTAAATTAGAATTCAACAATAAGTCGAAAGTCGAAATAGGTGATAGATAATGCTTTTTCATAAAGACCCGCTTATCCCCGATTTGTACTTTATTGTAGAATCCATCATTCTGACCTTTGGTTACATCATAGCCATGCACCGCTCCATTCAGCTTATCGTATGCCGTGCCCCATCTGCGTAAGTCGAAGAAGCGATGGTCTTCAAACGCCAATTCGACACGGCGTTCGCGCATGATACGTTCCCTCATCTGAGCCTGAGTCAGACCTTTGGGTAAATCCGGCATGCCTACGCGTCTTCTTATAAGATTTATATCATTATATACAACATCGTTAGGCGAATTATAATATTCATTTAATGCTTCAGCATGAATCAATAAGATCTCAGCAAAACGGAAGTAAGGCACATACGGATAGATAAAACCACTGTTCGGATTATTGGGGTCGCCCGGATATGTAGAACCATCAATCCATTTCTGACGGCACATCCCTGTACGCTGGCTCTCAAGATGTGATGCACTCCCGCCTATCCATGGTTTGAAACTGTAAGTCTTATATTCGGCATTAGGATACTGAATAGATGCTTTGAAACGTGGATCCCTGTCTTTTCCGGGATTACTGAACTCATAGCCACTTTCCGATTCATTCGGTAATTTCCCATTCAGCATTTCAAAACTTTCGGCCAGTTCCAACGTAGGATTAGTCCAGTTCCAGCCTCCACAGCTCCGGTTATGGGATGCATCAACAAATCCGTTATCCTGCTTCGGATAAAAGCCCCATACATATTCACTGTTTACAGTCCAGAATATACTCATAAACAGTTCTGTATAATTAGTCGGATACTGTCCGTTTTCATCTGGTACTCCCCTATACAGAGCATAACCCTGTTCTATTACCTGTTGTGCTGCATTTGCCGCAGCCAGCCAACGCTCTTTGTCATAATTGCCGTAGTATTGAATATCTGTATATTCCGGCATTACAGGGCTAGATGTATTAAAAAGAGGACTGGCAGCATAGAGTAGCAGACGGGCTTTTAATGCGTAAACTCCACCTCTGGTTATACGGCCGAATTCTGTGGAAAGAATTTCATTGGATGTAGGTATATCAGGTGCTATCTCATTTAGTTCCTGTACTACCCAGTCTACTGACTCTTTGAATGTAATACGCGACATATTCAGGGCTTCCTGATAATCTTCCAATACATAGTCTAATTTTACAACACCACCATAATTGCGAATCAGATGAGTATAGAAGAATGCTCTTAAAAACCGGGCCTCAGCCAGGTAACGCCTTTTTATCTTTTCATCCCCGGGAACACTATTGATCTTATTTATAAAGATATTTGCTTTCCTTATTTTCTTGTATGAATTGTTCCAAAAGTTGGTGGATGGAGGAGTGCCCTCATCCCTGTCGTCTCCATTCGGATTATCGTCGGCTGTGATAGTACCCTGATTGTATGACTTAGGCCATATAGGGGCATATCCCTGTACCCCGTCGTCTGTGGCCAGATCGTACCCGAATCTGCGCGATACGGGATTGTACAAGGCTGTTGTAGACTCGTAGTAAAGGTTATTCAGTACTTTCCGGGCATTAGCCAAATCCTTATAGGCATCCATTTCCGTGATGTCCTCACTGGCTTGCTTGTCAAGGAAGTCGCTGCAACTTATTGTGCAGAAGAATCCAATTGCTATTATTAAATATCTGAATTTCATTATTTTTGCTTTTATAGTTATTAGAAAGAAAGATTGAATCCAAAATTTACAACCCGCATCATCGGATAAGCGCGTCCACTACCTTTTACATAGTTTTCAGGGTCATAAACCTTTATATTATCCCATGTCAGCAGATTCACTCCATTTGCATATACTCTGAGTACATCTATTCCCACTTTTCGGGTTAGTCTTTCTGGAATCGTATAGCCTACTTCCAAGCTCTTCAGGCGCAAATACTTATTATCTATTTGCCAGAAAGACGATGTATGGCGGTTGTTCGTGCTTTCTGCCATACGGGGATATTTTGCATCCCTGTTTTCGGGAGTCCATCTGTCCATCCATACAGCCAGAGGTGTATTGTTTTCGTTCCAGAACGGCATATTCTGCCCTGTAAGGAAATTGTAAGACGAATTTGCGGCGCCCTGGAATAAAGCAGCGAGATCGAATCCTTTCCACGAAAAGCCCAGTGTTCCTCCAAAAAATATTTCAGGTACCTGCGGATGGCCAATCGGATACTGGTCATTATCGTCAATGATACCATCACCGTTTATATCCAGATACTTTATATCTCCGGGACTGACCGGATTCTGTTGGTCGGCATGTCTTAAGATCTCTTCTTCCGACTGGAACAGTCCGAGAGAAATCCGTCCATATGGCTGTCCGATACGATTACCCTGCGAGTACTTATAATCGTATTTTTGAGGCGATTCCGGTATTTTCTCTATTTTGTTGCGGGCAAACGACATATTACCTCCCACATTATAGTAAAAGTCTTTTCCGATACGTCCGCGCCACATACCATCTACTTCAAACCCACGATTACTTACTTCCCCGTCATTTGTAACAATAGAGGAGAAGCCATATATGGTCGGGATCGTACTTAGTGAAGTCAATATATCCCGTCTGTATTCATAAAAAGCATCTACAGTAAGTGAAAGCTGATCTTTGAAGAACTTAGAGTCAATACCAAAGTTATATTTAGTCGATTTTTCCCATGTCAGATTCTCATTTCCCATTCTCAATTCGGCCAAGCCTGATGTTCCTGCCGAGTTAGGATAACCGAACTGAGGACCTTCTGCATCTTTGTACAAACTCATATATAAGAAACGGTCTACATCACCGATAGCATCATTACCAACCAGCCCGCATGAGAAACGGAATTTGAGATAACTTACAATATCAGATTTCCAAAAGTCTTCCTGAGATATAAGATATCCTACGGAACCAGCCGGGAAGAATCCGAAACGGTTGCCCGGAGCAAAGTTTTCCGACCCATTATAACCGGCATTAAATTCTGCAAAGTATTTACTTTTAAAACCATATGTAACACGTCCGACAACCCCCATCCGGCGATATGGCAGCCGCTTGAGCGAATTATCATCTTTTATGAGCCTTTCGGACTGGTTGTATAATAATAGTCCGGTAACTTCGTGAATATCATTAAATGTATTTGCATAAGAGATAGATGGTTCGAAGTTATATCTGGTTTCGTAAACATTGAGTCCCCAGCCGTAACCAAGTTTCGATCCTTCATACAATCTTGTATATGTACCGTCTTCATTGAACTGGAAGAAATCATTGCTCCTGGTTCTTCTTTGCTCGAATGTATTATTAAAGTCGAACGAAAAATCAATATTTGCAGATAAGCCTTTTAGTATCTTTGAGAAATCAGCCTTCATACCAACGGTTGCAGTAATTGCTGTTTCTTTCTGATCAGAGTAACCTCCATCCAGGATTTCAGCCACGGGGTTGAAACTCTGCTTTTCGCGAGTAGACCATGTTCCATCAGGGTTTTTGATAGGAGCCCTGTTCGGGTTAGCCACCCTGATTCTGTCGAACACTGTTTCTGCAGATTCTTTCGGTTGATGTTTCATACCCAACACTCCGGCAAGATTGACCTTTGCTGATAAGTAAGGGCTGATTTTAAAGTCGGCATTTGTGCGGAAATTATATTTTTGATAGCTGATATTCGTATTAAAATCAGCATTATAGTTTTCGAACTTATATAGCCCTCGCTGGTTTAACATACCCACCATTACGAAATATTTCGCAGTCTGATTTCCTCCCGATATTGTAAGATTGTATTGTTGTTGCGGTGCTGTATTTTTTATTAGTTCATCGGCCCAGTTTATATTCGGATAATGATACGGATCTGTTCCATAACGGTAAGCATTTAATTCTTCCTGAGAGAATATAGGATTATTACCATTATTGACATGATATTCATTAGACAGGACGGCCATTTCATATGAATTTACCATATCAAACATCCGCGTCGGGCTTTGAAAACCAAAATCGGCATTCAATGTAACATGCGGCTTTCCTTCCTGCCCGCGTTTTGTAGTTACCAATACCACACCATTCGCGCCACGCACCCCGTAGACTGCCGTAGCTGATGCATCTTTCAGTATTGAAATCGACTCTATCTCCTGTACACTCATATATTTAAAGTCTCGTTCGATACCATCAACAAGTATCAGAGGTTTTTGACTTCCTGTAAATGTACTGATACCACGAATGTAGAGGTCGGAATTATCCGCGCCCGGTTCACCTGTTGTTTGCACCGTTACCAGTCCGGGCAGCTTTCCTGCCAGGGCATTTGTTACATTCGCTGTCGGACTTTGCTTCAATTCCTTAGTGGACACCACAGATATAGCTCCTACTACCGAGGCTTTCTTCTGTTGACCGTATCCTACAACCACCACCTCTTCCAAAGCCTTTGAATCGGGATCCATTGCGATAGTAAGAAATTTGTTATCCTTAATGTCAACAACTTTTGTTGCATATCCGATGAAAGAGATTTGCAGTTGCTCACCAATTGCAGCTTTTATTGTAAAATTCCCGTCTACATCAGCCGAAACTCCTCCGGTTTTGCCTTGTACTATAATTGTTGCTCCGGTAAGTCCAACCCCGGTTTCATCCACCACCGTACCTTTTATATCTATCGTCTGAGCTTGTATGAAAATGGGTATCATCATCAAGGCAAGCATCAACAACCTGCTATATTTTTTCTTTGTTTTTCTCATTGTTATTAGATTTATTATTCCTGACTGAAGTAATATTTAAGAATATTCTGACCATCTCCGAATACCATTTTCACTCTATGCTTGCCAGCCGTCAGATGGAAGCTCGTAGATGGGGTTTGCTTGATGAAACCGTCCCAATTTCCGGAAGGTGTAGTATTTACAATCGCTGTTTCTGTTCCGTCTATAAATATTGTCACCTTAGTCGCTGATGGCCCCCCGGTGTATGGACTGAAACGATATTCTCCGTCTTCTTTTACATTCAATTCATATTCTGCCCACGAGTTATTATCTACATTACCAAAGCCTCCGTCGCCACGTATCTGCAATCCATTATAGGCTATTGCGGCATCCGCTCTTACTGTGCCAGGAATACTCTTACCGTCTATAATAAGAGGATATGTGCTTAATACAGCATTATTTTCATCGAGCATAGAAACATTCACCTGAGTGTTGCTTTGTAGTTCATCCAACGGGAAAGAATAATCTGTCGCGGTCTTTTCTAAAGTTTTGGTGTTCGCAAAATTGTCGCCCCATGCAACACGGTAACCTTCTACAAAGTCTACACTAGGATGCAGAGTCCATTTAACTCTTACCGAAGTCTCTTCATCACCTCCGGCAACATTCGCCAACGGGATATCGGATGGTAAGACTGTGATACCTGCAGATTCATTGCCTGAAAAGTCGAAAGACTTAATCAAAACAGATTGGATGCCTGCTTCGTCCTCAGTTCTCAACCTGATAACCTTGCCGCGAAGTGCCGAAGCAACACCTTCATTGCTTCCATTAATGTATGCGACAGCATGAGAGTAGTCCACGTCTCCGGAAAGGGCAAATGTAAGTATAGCATCCTTTATGGTTGTTCCCTTAAAGCTAATAACATCCTTTACATTGCCGGGTGCTACATTGTCCTGTTTAAACGGATAAGCAGATATGACCACTCCTACTGAATACAGGCTTTCTGAGTTTTTAGCCTTAACTTCGAATGAATATTTTTCGAAGTTCTCCAGTCCGGTAAATTCAACAGCTTTATCCCCCTTAGAGACCACTTTGGATGTATTGTCATTCAGATTTGTAATTTCTATATCCGACACATTATCTTCAGGCGGGTCACTCCATATTAGTTTTATGCTACCATCTCCGGACTCTGTCGTTAACATACCTACGTCACTTGGCGGTATG
The DNA here is from genome assembly GCF_000213555.1 of Dysgonomonas gadei ATCC BAA-286. GTDB lineage: Bacteria > Bacteroidota > Bacteroidia > Bacteroidales > Dysgonomonadaceae > Dysgonomonas > Dysgonomonas gadei. Next base: position 549,905 of record NZ_GL891979.1, on the reverse strand, counting down.
TACGGATAAGGGTCATCGATAGGAGATACAGGAAAAGAACGTTCTTCACATGAGCTCAATAGAATTATGAGCAAGAACATAAACATTCTCGAAATCAAAGGAATCTTCTTTTTTCTCATAGTTAGACTTAAGTTTAAATAAATGATTAATAATTTCAATCAGTATACAAGTATTATATCTTTAGTTCCAGGTTTTTCATAGTGCAAACATAGCCGCAGCATATTAATAAGGTCATAAAAAAAAAGACAACACCCGGATAAAAATTATGATAAAATCATATAAAGGCTGGTAAGTTGACTAATAAAAACTGTTTTTCACTATTTATAATTTCTTCAAAATGTTAAAAGATTAAGACTACATGTCTTTTATCAAAGAGATTTTCAAATACAGGAAAGCCAGGTTACTGAAAAATTATTATGAAGTGTGTGTTTCCTGTTAAATCAGGAACACTATTCTGATTTTAGTAATAATTTACACATCAATTAAAGGAATCTGATGGAAAATAAAGCATCATCAGTTGGTAAAATAATTAACAAACAGATAAAAAAAAGGTAAATATTATAGAGGATTACCCTTATAGCTGGTGTATTTATATTTAGTTTTTTTATTTTTTGGCAAACATGAAGAATTATTCTAATTTTACAATATACTATAGTTTTCCTTAGTCATACAGAAAAGACACCTAATCGATGAATAAAGTAAGTTACCTGATTTTATTATTCCTATTGAGCCTTTGTTCTGCACATGCACAAGATAAATTAAATAAATTAGACTACGGGCTGTTTATAAAATCCCATCCGGAAAGTGATTCTCAAAAAACCGCATTTATTCTGGAGAATGGCTCTTCCTTGAAACTGGGAAAAGAGTTTACGATGTCATTTGAGATGTATATTCGTCCTGAATATTTATTTGGTATAGTGTTTCGTATTATCACGGATAAAAAGGAGAATATAGACCTGATGATCACAGTGAGCGATGATGATAAACGATATCCTCTTCTAGCAATTAATGAAGTAGCTTGTACTGTATCACAAGAAATTATCCGTGAACAATGGGTTCCCGTCAGTATCACTTTATCGAGAGAACACAAGGAAATCACATTATCATATGGCTTGGCGACATTGACTAAACCTTACGATCTATCATCCTCTTCTGATGTCTATATTTCTTACGGGATATGTCCTGTCGAAAACTTCGGAATTACCGACATTGCTTCTGTTAATATCAGGGATATTAAAATATTCCATAATGGGGCTCTGACCCGCTATTGGAAACTCAAAGAACATAATCAGAATATATCACTCGATTCAATATCACAAGTTCCGGCTATCGCAACTAATCCAAAATGGATTATAGATGATTATTCGTCATGGAAAAAAATATATTCGAAAAAAATTAAAGATAATTCCCAGTTTACATTCGATCAAGATCATCTGTTTTATATCGTATCGCCGGATTCTAAAAATATATCTGTCTTCGACTCAAAATCCGGAGGAGAAACGGAAATTATGTCCAAAAGTGGATATATGGTTGCCAATGTGGCAAATATGATTTACTTCGATACCATTAGAAATAATATAGTGACATATAATTTAGATGAAGATATAACATCTACGTTCTCTTTCGAAACGAATAGCTGGAGTTATCCCTCAAAACCAGTAAAAGAGCCGGGGTATATGAATAATACTGCGGTTTATCTGGCTAATGAATCTACTCTTTATTCTTTTGGCGGCTATGGATTTTATAAATATAACCACGACTTAGTAAAAATGAATACAGATGGGGGAAGTATGAAAAAGTTTCAACTATCTGAAATTTCACCCAGATTCTCTGCCTCTTCAGCAATTGTAGATAATCAGATGTATATATTCGGCGGACGTGGCAGTAAATCCGGGAGACAGGAACTATCTCCCCGCAATTATTATGACTTCTATTCTGTCAATCTCATTATGGGGCAAGCTAATAAGTTGTGGGAAGAGGAAAATATAGACGGAGATTTCATGCCTGGGGAAAACATGGTTTATGATAAGGATAGAGACTGTTTTTATCTGTTTACCACAAAAGACGGAGGAACTCTGTTTAAAATCAGTCCTGATAAAAAAGGATTCGAACAGATATCCTACCCTATTCATGAAGATCTCGAAGCCTTTTTCTTATACACGAATTTGTATTATTCAGCCTCTCAACAAAAACTATTTGCTCTTTTTTACAGAAAGGTCTCTGACACAGAATCCTTACTTTCTATTTACTCCCTCGATTTTCCGCCGGTTTATATAGCCGATCTACAGCAGGCGGTTGTTAAACAATCCGATAGTGAGGACGATTATCTATTGCCTATTGTTATTTCGATACTATCCGTTGCTATAATCTGTGCCGTATTTGCCCTGTTAGTAAAAATAAGAAGCAAAAAACAAGAAAACACCATATATAAGAGATTTACTACCACCGACAATGTACAAGAGAAAAGATCGGACGTAGAAAGAATTCCGGATGAGCTTGTTATCCAAAAACAAAATCATTACAATTTTGAAAAACAATCGGTCTGTCTTATCGGAGGGTTTACAGTAAAAGACAATAAAGGAAATGATATCACAGGAATGTTTACCCCAACTCTGAAATATTTGCTTGTTTTACTCATATTATATACACAGAAAGACGCAAGAGGGATATCCGGAAAGAAAATAATACAGCTCTTGTGGTTCGATAAGGATGAAGTTTCCGCAAAGAAAAACAGGAATGTATATTTTAGTAAACTCAGATCTATATTCGAAAGTGTGGGAGGCGTTGAAATCGGAAGCCAGAATGGCTTTTGGTCTATCAAATTTGGCAAAAGTATCACTTGCGACTATTTTGAGGCGATGCAGTTGTTTTCTACAATAAAAGAAAGCCAATTTGATGACCGGGATTCGATAAACCGCCTTCTTGAATTACTATTGAGAGGTGTATTATTACCTAATACTGAAACAGACTGGACAGATAATTTTAAAAGCGATTTTTCTAATCTGACGATAGATGTTTTGACCGATATACTACAAAGTGGAAAGTATCAACCGGATGATAATATGAAGCTTAATATTGCTGACACAATTCTTTTGCATGATTTTATAAATGAGGAAGCTCTATATCTGAAATGCTCGATTCTGTTCAACTCGGGGAAAAAAGGAATTGCCAAAAGTATTTACGATAATTTCTGCAAAGAATATTTTAACCTGCTGGGTGTACAATACAAATATTCTCTGACAGATGTGATAGAGAAGAAGTTTTAAAATTAGTTTTCTATTCTGATAAAATATAATTTATTCAGGGGCTTGTGAAAAACAAGCCTCTTTTATTTCATCATTTTTATATATAATATATAAGACCTCACATTTTAATCTTTTTTTTACCTAAAAGTTAATCAGACCGTTAATCTGTTTCGTCTTTATTTGCATAGTCCTACCGGAAAAGTCCAGCCTTTTTCCGGTTGTGGAAATTATCTGTCTTAAATTATTATATAAATACCAGTTTCATGAAAAAAAATTATTTAAAGTTTATAGCAGCTATCCTTCTGTGTATGATATGTACAAATAAAGTACAGGCACAGTCCCCGATAGATTATAAATTTCCATTTAATCCGGTAAAAGGGTTAGTAAATGATGAAGAGAGGCCTTATCGCCAGGAATTATGTTTAAATGGAAAATGGGACTTTATGCCCGTTTATGATGCAAAAGCCTCAGATTTCCGGGTGCCGTCCACATTCAAAAAAGAGAGTGTTCCTATAAAAATACCATCACCTTGGAATGTAAATAATTTTACTGACGGGCGAGGTGGTGATTTTATAGCCTATCCCAGCTATCCTAAAGAGTGGGAAAAAGCCAAAATAGGCTGGATGAAGAAAAATATATCTATACCGTCCGACTGGAATAGAAAACAGATAATACTTCATTTTGAAGGAGTAATGGGAAAAAGCGAAGTATATGTGAATGGGCAAAAGGTGGCGGATAACTTCGAGCTGTTCCTGCCCTTCGAAGCAGATATCACCCCCTATATCAAAGCCGGACAGGAAAATGAAATAATGGTCGGTGTTGCTAAAGGCAGTCTGTTCGATGAACCGGGTAAATACGGACGCCGGACATATGTAGGAGGTTCAATGTGGGGTATAGAAATGGCCGGGATCTGGCAAGATGTATACTTATTTGCATATAATCCTGTATATATACAAGATATTTTTATTCAGCCCGATGTGCAGAACAAGAATTTAAAAATAGAACTCGAAATAAATAATACCTCTGCCCAAAAGAAAACAATAAGCCTGAATACAGAGATAAAAAAATGGTATAATCTGGCCGGCCGTTCAATAAATGAAAGCCCTGAAGAAAAGAGCGAGCTTGCCACAAAAGCATCTCTCGTTTTTCCTGAAGAGAAGAAAGTGACATTAGGCGCAAATACCGTAACTAAAATTACCATACAAAGAGCCGTTTCTAATGAATTGGATTATTGGACACCTGATACACCAAATCTGTATGGAGCTGTAATAAGCCTGAAAGAAAATAATAAAACAATCGACATAAAGCAAGACAGATTCGGATGGCGGCAGTTTACCATATCCGGCGACCGTCTTCTGCTCAATGGAAAGCCTGTCTCATTAAGAGGCGACTCATGGCACTTTATGGGTGTGCCTCAAATGACCCGCCGTTATGCATGGGCATGGTTCAGCATGCTAAAAGATGCCAATGCAAATGCGGTACGATTTCATGCTCAGCCTTTTCCACGCTTTTATCTGGATGTTGCCGACGAAATGGGAATATGCGTACTTGATGAAACCGGCATTTGGTCAAGCGATGGCGGTCCTAAAATTGATAGTGATAACTATTGGGAAAGTTGTGCCGAGCATATCCGCCGTCTGATAAAGCGGGATAAAAACCATGCATCAGTATTTGGTTGGAGTGTTTGCAATGAAACGGTACCTGTAGCTATGCACGTTTTTAAAGCTCCAGAGGCGCTTATTCAGAAGCAACTGGATGAAATAAACAGATGGGTTGAAATTACAAAGGAAGCAGACCCTACCCGCCCCTGGATTTCCGGTGATGGAGAAACCGACCGCCCGACAAATCTACCTACAGTCATAGGACATTATGGAGGCATGGATGGCATGAGAAAATGGTCATCGGAAGGTAAACCCTGGGGCATAGGAGAACAAAGTATGGCATATTATGGAACACCCAAACAAGCCTCTGAATATAATGGAAACAGAGCATATGAAAGTATGCAGGGGCGGATGGAAGCCGTTGCTATTGAGAGTTATGGGTTAATAAAAACGCAGCGGGAGTTGAATGCGTCGTACAGCTCTATATTCAATATGGCCTGGTACGCTTTGCAACCACTCGAACTAGGGCTAAAAAATACGAAGCGTCCACCTGTATCCGAAGATGGAATTTTCTTTGGATTCGAAGAAGGAGCATATGGCATGCAGCCTGAAAGATTGGGGCCATATACAACAACACTGAATCCGGGTTACGACGCCTCACTACCACTATACCGTACATGGCCTCTATTCGAAGCTGTACGGAATGCAAACGCTACGCCTATACTTCCATATAATGACAAAATAAAAGATACAGCAGAGGTTGAGAATACAGTAAATCCAGCAGATGCAATCATCGTATATGCCTCTCCAAATTCTAAACTAAAAGAAGATTTAGAAAATATGGGTTTGAAAATCCTTACAGAGGGTAAAGTGACCAATAAGAGCCTTGTTATAGTCGACGGCAATAATTTAACGGATAACCTGTTACCTAAAATACAGAAAGCAATAGAAGCCGGAGCAAAAATATTTGTAATGGGTATTAACAGGCAATCAATAGACTTTATTAATAAATTTGCACCATATCCTGTGTCCTTAGAAGACAGGCAGGCTACATCTTTCCTGAAAGAAGGGACTCCTTTGCTCCTGCAAGGATTAAATCATTCCGATTTTTATTTCTCTGAACTGATCCCACGAGGAAAAACAGCTATGCATTATGGCTTGTCGGGTGATTTTGCTATGAAAGCAAATATTATCCTGAGAGCTTGTAATACAGATTGGCAGCGTTGGAATTATCAGGCGGAAACATCTAAGACAGGAAATGTTTTTCGTAGCGAACGTGAAGCTAAAGGTTCTGATATCGTAATTGCTTCTATAGAATCAGGAAACTCTGAAATTATCATATCCTCATTAGACCTGAGCGAAATTTCAATGGAAACCACCTCTCTATTGACAAAAATATTGTCTAATCTGGGGGCTACTATATCAAATGACAATATAAAAAATATGCAAGCCCTCAGCAGTGATGCCGGATTGTACCGTGCACTGTTGTTAGGCCCTTTAAGCAAAAATACCCAAAGCACCGAGAAGCTATTATCTACCGATTTTATACATGGCGAATCGTCTGTTGTTCCACAGTTAAATACTGTATCCGATAATGAGAGTTGGAAAGTTGCCACCAGTGATAATGATGGAATCTTCACTTTAGCCAAACCCGAAAGGGACAGAGTACCTGTGGCATATATGAGCTTCTGGATATATAGTCCGCGTTCTTTAAGCAACCTGCTGGCTGAACCGGATATGCCTAGTCTGGATATGCATGTAGGAGGAGAGGGAGGTATTACGGTTTACCTGAATAATAACCAGATAGCTTCTATGGAAATTACGGGAAAAGAAGAGAGTAAAATTCCTAACATTATGCTTGACAAAGGTTGGAACCATATGATAATAAAACTGGTGAATCCAAAGAATAATTTCCAGATAAAGTCAAATATACGCTTCGATTCTGCTGATAAAAACTTTATGAAACAAGTATTATCTTCTGTTGTAAGATAATCTCAGATATAACAAGGATAACTTTAATTTCAGTTTTAGATGAACAATCCTGCCTGTTAAGGGCAGGATTGTTTTATATTATGAATGCAACAATACATCCTATATTGTATCTTAACAGACATCAGGAACTTATAAGATTCCGGAACGTACCCGGCTCAATGTCTCCGGAGTCATCAGTAGATAAGTAGCGATATGCGCAACAGAAGCCCTGCGGGCAGCTTCCGGATATTCGAGACAAAAACGCTCATACCGCTCCCGTGCACTCTCAAATCTCCATGAATCAGCCTTACGCTGCGATACTATCAGATCTTGTTCTACGATCCGTCTGTACAATCTGTTGATATCAGTATAACGATCACACAATTGCTGAAACTGACTATAATTCAAGTGATAGATAACAGAAGGCTCTATTGTTTCCATCAATAAAGTAGTCGGCTCTTTCAAAAACAAACTTTCTATACAGAATACCACATCCCCCTCGCAAGAGAAATGTTCGGATATATCCCGTCCGTCTTTATAATAGAACTGCCTGACCATACCTGTCTCAACAATATACATATCTGTACAGACCTCATGGAGGTTTAATACAACTGTTTCTTTCGGATATGTTTTCCGAATAAGTATTGAGTCCAACTCCCTCACAGCCTCATGCGATAAAACCATGTCATAGCCCTTAGCGAGCTTCTCTGCCACACCTATCATATTCACTTCAATTAAGCACCTTAAAGATAACCATTCCCCGTACATTTTACGAAATTGACGCTCGTCATTTCATAAAATCAATTCAGCATGTATCTTTGGGCAACAATAATCATCAGTAAATATATTATGAGAATAGAACATTTAGCTATATGGGTCGAAGATATTGAACGAATGCGCAAATTTTATCTTAAATACTTTGACACAACATCCAATGAAAAATATTTTAATCCGAAAAAAAATTTCACCTCATATTTTATAAAATTTAATGATGGAGGATGCCGGATAGAATTGATGAACCGTCCCGATATTTCAAGTAATCCCGGAAACAGAGGATTGATTATGGGAAATACACATTTTGCCGTTACAGTAGGTAGCAAAGAAGCTGTGAATGAACTGACGGAACTCCTCCGTAAAGATGGATATATAATAGAAGGCGAGCCCAGAACATCAGGCGACGGTTACTATGAGAGTGTAATATCAGACCCTGAAGGCAATATTGTTGAGATAATAGCTTAGCATATAGAGGGGATTCTTTATAATCGAAGATATGCTTAAGTTGTGAATTTTATACAAAATTTGACCTGTATCATTTCGCATCTGAATATAATCAGATACATTTGTATTTCATCAAACAGATGTGCCCCAAGACAAGGTTATAAAGAACCATGAGAAACAAAAGAAGTATACGTCAAAAGTATTATATTATACCTCTTATTCTTTTCATTTTTTCTATTTCATTATATGGAAAAGATGATCTGAAATCCATGTCTGATTATCTGGATCACATAATTGATAATAAAGAACAATTTACAGAACAGAAAGAAAAAGGAATCAGTAACCTGAAAAGGCTGTTGGAAAAGAAACCTTCTTCATCGGAATATGAATATGAAATAAACCTAAGGCTGTACAACGAATACAAGAAATTTAAACTGGATTCGGCAATACATTATGCTGAAAGAAATGTACAGATCGCAGAATCTCTGAATAATCAAAATCTGAAATACAATTCAAATATTAATCTTGCCAAGGTTTATTCCTATGCCGGAAGATTACTCGAATCGGAGAAAATACTGACAAGCCTGGATTCGAGCAAACTTCCAAAAGATCTGTTGGCCGAATATTATGAAACATATTCCCGGTTTTACGAACACTACGGAGCTACAAGCAACCAGAGTAAATACTATCATCAGGTGGAAATGTACAGAGACTCATTGCTAGGTGTCTTGGATCAATCTTCTTTTTTATATAAGATTAATATTGCCCACAGATATATCACTTTGCGAAATACGGAAAAAGCATCCGAGCTACTGAACGATCTGCTCAACACAGAAGATATCGACACGCCTGAATATGCTTTAATTACTCATTATCTAGGATCAATAAACGGTATGAAGGGCAATACCGAACTGGAAAAAAAATATTATACTATGTCAGCCATAGCTGATATAAAAAACTCCATTAAGGAAAATGCCTCTTTTCAACGCCTGGCGGTTATATATTATAACAGTGACGATATATCAAAAGCATTCAAGTATACACAATCTGCCATCGAAGATGCTGTTTTCTCGGGAGTTCAGTTCCGCACCGCAGAAATGTCAAAGTTCTATTCGATTATCAATGCTTCGTATCAGGCAAAAGAGACAAAGACAAACAGTAAATTAAAAACTTATCTAATATTGATCAGCCTGTTGTCTCTATTTCTCATTTTACTGGTGATATATATCTATAAGCAGATGAAAAAATTATCCCGGATTAAAGAAGAATTGTCCGCAACCAATAAAAAGCTGATTACTCTGAATGAAGAGATTAACGGTACCAATAATCTGCTGAACGAAAGGAATGAACAGCTATGGGAATCGAACCAGATCAAGGAACAATATATTGCTCAATTTCTGGATCTTTGCTCGACTTACATCGACAAAATGGAGGATTATCGTAAGACCCTTTATAAGTTGGGTATAAACAGGCACTATGAAGAGCTGATTAAAAAATTGAAATCGACCACAGTAGTTGATAAAGAACTGGATGACTTATATGCACATTTTGACAATACCTTTTTAAGTCTGTACCCCACATTTGTATCCGATTTTAATTCCCTTCTGGCAAAAGAAGAGCAGGTTACACTCAAAACGGAAGACCTGCTAAATAAGGAATTACGGATTTATGCCCTCTTGCGGCTAGGCATAACAGACAGTACTAAGATCGCAAGTTTTCTACGCTGCTCTATGAGTACAATTTACAACTACCGGACAAAGATGAGAAACAAAGCCGCTTCCAATCGTGATGAGTTTGAAGAAATGGTTATGAAAATAGGAACAATAAGCAAAAGAACAGAATAAATTTATTCTAACCGATCTACATTTTTCAACTTCAGAAAAAGACTTACAATCTATATATCAACAACATATACACAAACTACTTCTACAAAATACTACTTAGAAAAATCGACCTACATCATTTCCAGTTAGTTTTGTAATAAAGAGGAAAACCCGAAGTATTTTTTACCATGAAAGGCAATTGAAGCTTTTTATCTGACGCTTTTCCTCTATAAATTAACAAATGATCTTTTATCGTTAATAGCATGAATACTAGAATTAAAGTCGGACTCATAGGGTTTGGCAGAATGGGAAGGTTTTATCTTCAGGAAATGCAGAAGAGTGGGCGGTGGAACGTGGCTTATATATGTGATGTAAGTCCAAGCTCACGAGAGTTGGCCAGAAAACTTTCTCCGGAATCTGAAATTATAGAAAACGAACAGAAAATATTTGATGACCCGACAGTACAGGTTGTTGGCCTGTTTGCTCTGGCAAACTCAAGAAAGGAGCAGATAGAGAGAGCTATTCAAAGCGGAAAACACGTCATCTCCGAAAAACCGATAGCAGATACTATTACAAGGGAATGGAACGCAGTGAGTGTTGCGGAAAGCACAGATTTGTTCTCTACCGTAAATCTATATCTGCGCAACTCGTGGTATCATAAATTAATCAAAGACTTTATACAAAAAGGTGAAATCGGCGAACTGGCCATCATACGTATATGCCACCTTACACCGGGACTCGCTCCGGGAGAAGGGCATGAATACGAAGGCCCTTCATTTCACGATTGCGGAATGCATTATGTCGATATCGCACGCTGGTACACCGACTGCAATTTCAGAACATGGAATGCGCAGGCTGTACGGATGTGGAATTATAAAGACCCGTGGTGGCTACAATGTCACGGCACATTTGAGAATGGTGTTGTTTTCGATATTACACAAGGACACGTATATGGACAATTATCGGCCAAGCAAACACACAACTCATATATAGATATGATTGGGACTGAAGGTATTGCCCGTATGACGCACGACTTTAAAACAGCTGTGGTCGAACTACACGGAGTAACCCAGACTATACGGGAAGAAAGGCCATTCGGAGGCAAAAACATTGACGTATTATGTAACCTGTTTGCCGATTCTATAGAATCGGGCGTCAGACACCCCAACTTGCCAACATTGCGAGACTCGGCCATATCTTCAGAATATGCATGGGAATTTCTGGAAGATGCCAAGAGTAAGGACCTGCCGGCTATAGGAGAAATACAGACTCTGGAAAAAATACTGCAAAGAAGAAAAACAATGAAAAACGGGTATGGCCTGTTACAACAAATATAATATTTCAGTTACTAATAAATACAATTTTTAAATTATGTCAGACTTTTCAAGAAGAAAGTTCCTGAAAACAGGAGCTACAGCATTAGCCGGACTAGCAGTAGTGCCCAATACCGTTCTGGGAAAATCATTCGGACATGTTGCCCCTAGTGATAAGCTTAACATCATAGGTGTGGGTGTAGGCGGTCGTGGGGCACACGTCTTAAGGAGTATGAATTCTCAGAATATCATAGGACTATGTGATGTGGACTGGAAATATAGCGCAAATGTATTTAAAGAATACCCCAACGCAAAGAAATATTACGATTATCGTAAAATGTTTGAGGAACTGGGAAAAGAGGCCGACGGGGTAATGATTGCAACGGCAGACCATACACATGCTATTGTAGCGGCCGAAGCTATGACAATGGGAAAACACGTGTATGTAGAAAAACCATTGACCCATACTGTCTATGAATCACGCCTGCTGACAAAACTGGCAGAAAAGTATAAGGTTGCGACACAAATGGGTAATCAGGGCTCATCCGGTGAAGGCGTGCGCAAGATGTGCGAATGGATATGGAACGGTGAGATAGGCGAAATAACAAAAGTGGAAGCCTTTACCGACCGTCCTATCTGGCCACAAGGACTTAACCGTCCTGAAAAAGGAGAAAAAGCTCCGAATACCCTCAACTGGGATCTATTCCTCGGACCTGCAAAATATCGTGAGTATAACTCCATTTATACACCGTGGAACTGGCGCGGCTGGTGGGATTTCGGAACTGGCGCGTTGGGAGATATGGCCTGCCATATCCTACATCCTGTTTTTAAGGGCTTAAAGTTAAGTTACCCGACCAAGGCACAGGCAAGTTCAACCCTTCTTCTGACCGACAGCGCTCCTACCGCCCAAACTGTAGAACTAACATTCCCGGCCAGGGAAAATATGCCTAAAGTAGCAATGCCTGAGGTTAAAGTAATCTGGTACGACGGAGGATTGAGACCAAGGCTGCCTGAAGGATTCCCTGCCAATAAAGATTTGAATGATGAAGGAGGAGGCGTGATATTTCACGGAACAAAAGACACTCTCATCTGCGGTTGCTATGGTGTACGCCCATGGTTGCTTTCAGGCAGAACCCCGAGCGCACCTAAAGTATTAAGAGAAGTGACAACTTCCCACGAAATGGATTGGGTACGTGCATGTAAAGAAGATGCTTCGAACCGTATTGAGACTGCATCACCTTTCAGCGAAGCCGGACCGTTTAACGAAATGGTGGTTATGGGCGTGCTTGCTGTGAGATTACAATCCCTTAATCAGGAATTGCATTGGGACGGACCAAATATGAAATTTACCAATATCGATCCGAACGCAACCATCCGCACGGTTATCAAAGACGGTTTCCAGATTAAAGACGGGCATCCGACATTCGATAAGACATGGACTGACCCGGTAAATGCGCAGGCTTATGCGCAGGAGTTGATCAAACATACTTACCGTGAAGGGTGGAAACTCCCTGAAATGCCAAGATAAACCATATAATAATATAAAAAATAGAGTGATGAATAAATCTTTATATACAATCAGCTGCATCCTGTTATCAGGCTTTATGGCAGCATGCGGCGGTAGTTCAAAAAATACAGAAAGTAGCAATACTAATATGGACGAAAATAAAACAGCAGAAAGCAAGTTGCCTGAATATAGAGCACTTGATAAGCCGCAAGTTAACTTATCCGAATTCAAAACAGACAAAGATGGCTACATTATCCTGTTTGACGGAACAAACATGAAAGGCTGGCGTGGATACGGCAAAGATAATGTTCCGGGAAAATGGACAGTAGATAATGGAGCTATTAAATTCAATGGTTCGGGTGGTGGAGAAGCGCAAGACGGAGACGGAGGCGACCTGATCTTTGCACATAAGTTCAAAAATTTCGAACTCGAACTGGAATATAAAGTGGCCAAGGGAAGTAATTCCGGTATATTTATTTTGGCACAAGAAATAGAATCCAAAGATCCCAAAACAGGAGAGATGAGAATGGAGCCTATTTATATTTCTTCTCCCGAAGCACAGGTTTTAGATAACGAAAATCACCCTGATGCAAAATTGGGTAAAGATAACAACCGCAAATCGATGTCATTATATGATATGATTCCGGCTAAACCACAAAACGCGAAGCCTTTCGGAGAGTGGAACCAGGCTAAGATAATTGTCTCTAAAGGAACTGTGGTACATGGGCAGAATGGTGAGAACGTGGTTGAATATCATCTTTGGACTCCACAATGGACAGATATGTTGCAAGCAAGCAAATTCAGTGAGGAAAAATGGCCGCTGGCTTTCGAATTATTAAATAATGTGGGAGGGCCAGACCGGGAAGGATATATCGGACTCCAAGATCATGGAGATGATGTATGGTTCCGTAATATACGTATAAAGGTTTTAGATTAATAGTTTTTTAGAGTTTGGTTATCAACTCCATAGGGGAGTTTAAGGATTCTCCTATGGAGTATGTTTTAGTATTTACAATCCAGAAATAAATATCATGAAAAATAACTTCTACTTACTGTTGGTATTAGCTTCATTAATAATATTACCACAAACGATTCTGGCACAGAACAAAGAAAATGCAAAAAAGGATATAGCCATACAATTATATTCAGTCAGGGATAGAATTGGCAGTTATGTAAATCAAACAGGCAAGTATGATACCGATTATACAGCAATACTGAAAGAACTGGCACAAATGGGATATACCGCAGTGGAAGCAGCCGGATATAATGATGGTAAATTCTATAACCGCACACCACAGGAATTCAGAAAAGACGTAGAAACAGCGGGACTGAAAGTCCTGTCTTCGCATTGCACTAAACCGCTGACACCCGAAGAACTGGTTTCCGGCAATTTTACAGAATCTTTAAAATGGTGGGATACAGCAATTAAAGCACATAAAGATGCCGGAATGATTTATATTGTCACCCCCTGGTTGGAGGTACCGAAGACAGTTAAAGACTTAAAGACATATTGTGATTATTACAATGAAATAGGTAAAAGATGTAAAGCTAACGGACTGAAATACGGATATCATAACCATGCTCATGAATTTCAGAAAGTAGAAGACAAAGTAGTGATGATGGACTTTATGATTGAAAATACAAATCCTGAATTTGTATTTATCGAAATGGACGTATATTGGGTCGTAATAGGCAAAAATAGTCCGGTCGATTATTTTAACAAATATCCAGGCAGATTCTCTGTGCTGCATATAAAAGACCATCGTGAGATCGGACAAAGCGGGATGGTCGGATTTGACGCCATCTTTAAGAATGCCGAAACAGCCGGTGTAAAGCATATCATCGTCGAAGTAGAGAAATATAGTACGACTATTGAGGAAAGTATAAAAACCAGTCTGGATTATCTTTTAAATGCCCAATTTGTGAAAGCCAGCTATAGTAAATAATTAGGTTTTCTATCTGTATAAAAATTGAAACAAGCCTTTGACATATGAGTCGGACAATAATATTACTACTCGTTTTAAGTTCCATTTGGTTAAGCTCCTGCACCGATTCGAAAAGCAGGATATTATTTAATGGTAATGAAAATAAAGATTGGCAGACTGCCGGTAATGTCTCTATAAATGACAGCACGCTAATACTCTCAGGGCCAAACTCCCGTGCCACCCTGAAAAACGGTGAATATAAAGATTTCGATTTAAAGTTGGTATTACGAACCACTCAAAATGGCAAAGGCTTTATCTGTTTTCATACTGATGATTCCGGTAAAGGCTACCGGATAGCGATTAACAACGACGCTACAGATCCGATATGGTGGAGAATGACAGGCAGCCTCTTATCTGTACGCAACCTCACCAAAAGTCTGGTAAAGGACAACCAGTGGTTTACTATGAATATCCGGGTAGAGGGTCAATCCATAGCAGTGAAAGTGAACGGAGAGCCTGTTGTAGAATATATAGAACCCGCACATCCCTTACGTATATCACCAAATGAAAAATGCATTCTCTCGAATGGTACAATTTCGGTAGCAAGCAAAGGGGACGGAGCTTTAGAGTTTAAAAATATCTCGATCGAAGCACTCGACAGAAAAGACATAAATATTCCGGCACAACTTGCCATTGCTAAAGACGAACAAAACGATGATATACTTCATCTCCATCAGGAAGACTTTCCGGTTCTCGATTATCATGTACATTTAAAAGGAGGATTTACGAAGGAAGCAGCCGCAAAACAATCACGGAAAACAGGTATTAACTATGCCATTGCTCCTAACTGTGGAATTGGATTTCCGGTTACAAACGACATAGAAGTATTTAACTTTCTGGACACAATGCGTACCCAACCCTTCATACTTGCCATGCAAGGCGAAGGCCGGGAATGGGCAACAACTTTCTCTGAAGAAGCCCGGCAGGGGTTTGACTTTGTATTTACGGATGCTTTGACCTTTAATGACCTGAGAGGGCAACGGGTACACTTATGGGTAAATGAAGAAGTTGTGATCAATGATGAACAACAATACATGGACATGATTGTTGACCGGATATGTTCGGTTTTGCAAGAACCGGCTGATGTATACGTTAACCCGTTCTTCCTTCCTGAACAAATGAATGACCGTTACGATGCATTCTGGACTGAAGACAGAATAGATAAAGTCATCGATGCGCTCGTTAAAAGCGGTATGGCTTTAGAAATAAATGAACTATACAGCATTCCCAACAAAGCAATCATAATGAAAGCAAAAAGAGCCGGAATTAAATTTACTTTTGGCTCAAATAATATTAGCCCGGAAATGGGAAGACTGGAATATTCCATACGCATGAAAAGAGAATGTAACTTGATGCAACTAGATATGTACAAGCCAAAAGTTAAACTTTGAATATTAGCAATCAATATTTCCCCACCTACAGTTATAAGAGCCTACCGAGAATATTTTATTTCCATCTGAAATACTTTTTCAGAACCCGCCCTACATTATTTACGGCTGTATGAAGTTTAAGAGGTGTAATGGATTTCCCGGCTATAATAATGATAACAGCCGATAAAATCAAAACAATACCTGTAGCTAACCTTATCGTAAGGACCTCTCCAAAAATCGCTATACCGATAATCACGGCCGTAAGCGGTTCCAATGCGCCCATTATAGCAGTCGGCGTAGAACCAATAGCATGTACAGCCTTAACCATCGTAATCAAAGATATAACAGTGGGAACCAATGCCAGCATAGCAGTCCATATCCACATAGTAGGCGTTGTAAGTAGTTGCAAATGGTTGTTTGTCTCGAAGAATGAATGTACTACAATTACCAGCATACAAAAAACCAAAACATAAAATGTAAGTTTTACAGCTGACATCATTAAAGTTGATTTGTTCACAACTATTATATAGACTGCATATGTCAGGGATGACAACATTACCAGTAATACTCCTATTGAGCTTAATGTACTCCCACCCTCTCCCTTATAAAGCAGTGCTATTCCTCCGAGAGCCAATAAAATAGACAATATGGTTACCATCGATAGTTTTTCTTTAAAGAATAGAGCCATTATAACAGCCACCATCACAGGATAAACAAAAAGAATCGTAGACGCTACCCCGGCATCCATATAGTGAAAACTGGTGAATAAGGACAAAGCTGAAGTGGCAAATAATATGCCTAAAACGCCCAATATACCTAATTCCTTTTTAGTTACAACAAATGATTTCTTTTGTACAAGCATTATTCCGGCAAGTATTATAGCAGCCAGAGAAAACCTGTAAAATAATACAGAATTTACATTTAGTCCTTCCTTATACAGGTACAAGGCGCCAAGAGGATTTGTCCCATAGCTTACAGCAGCGATAACGCCGTATATAGTACCTTTCAGTTTTGTGCTCATTTTTTCAACTTTTCTACGGGATGCAAAAGTAGATAAATAGTCTGTTAATTCCTTTTATAGTAAAAGAGAAATATTGGTGCTTATGGAAAGCTTGTCTGGTAAAACATTAAATAATGATGCCGGAAAACCAATATACGGCCTATGATATATTACAATAAAATAAATCCTACAGGCTTTACATACCCATAGGATTTACTGAACACACTCTTCTCTATAGTTTAGCTACAATTTATTACGAAAAAGTAATTTATCAATCAAGATTTACCAGCTCATATTTCTGGCTGCCCATACCGATTTTCTCTGCATGTACCAAAGCATGCGCTCCATTCTTCGACTCCATGCGTTCTACCAGATGGATTTTACCATGGTCGGTAGAGGCATACACCTGATCTACACAGGCTCTATCCAATGCAACAGGATCTAGTGAAGCCAAAATGCCAACATCTCCCATTTCGGGGTTAGCGGGATTTGAATCACAGTCACAATCGACTGATAAATTATTCATTACGCTTATATAAATGATCTTTCCTGCGGCATGGTCAGCAACAGCTTTAGCTGCTTCCGACATTGTTTCCAGAAATTCTTCCTGCGTAGGACTTCCCCAATCGGTAGTACTAGCTCCCCCTGAGTGAATCAGGCGTTTACCGTTAGCAGAAGCAATACCGATGGACATATTCTTGATAGCTCCCCCAAAGCCGGCCATTGCATGGCCTTTGAAATGCGAGAGTATAACAGTAAAGTCATAATTCAGAAAGTTCTTACCTACAATGTCCCGGGTAATATGTGAGCCTCCTGTTACAGGCAAGTCCACTTCTCCGTCAGCATCCATTATATCTACTTTTGCAATATCCATAAAACCGTGATCGCGCGCAGCTTTCAGGTGAAGTTCTGTACTGGATCGGTTTCCGCCATAGGCAGTATTACATTCGATGATAGTACCATTCACAGACTGTACCAAATCCTTAATCAAGGTTGGCTTAAGGAAGTTCTTTCCTCCGGGTTCTCCCGTGCTGACTTTTATGGCTACATTATTCCCCTTTGCTTCGCGCCCCAAAGCCTTATAAACACGCATAAGGCTTTCAGGTGTAATTTCTTTCGTAAAATAAACTTTAGGTAAGCTGTTTTCTTCTGTTGCTTCTTCGGATTGGCTTTTCTTTTCTTTGTTGTTTGAGGAACATCCGTATACAGAAACGATACAGAATGCGAATAGAACAAACAAAGTAAAATATGTCTTTTTCATTGCTTCTGTTTTTTATTGTGTTAAAAATTTAAATTTACTCCACCCATAAATGTAGCACGTGGCATAGGAAAACCAAGCATTGTCTCGTACTTTCTTGCTAATAAGTTATCTCCCTTAGCAAAAACTTCCAGCCATTTCATTGCGCGATAGGATGCACGGGCATCTACTAATGTATAATTGCTCATTTGAGCATTGCTTCCGGTAGAAAGATACAGTTTATCTATAAGTTGTGCACCTGCACTGAATGAAAATTTACCCGGATCGTATGACATACCTGCGTATAACTTATGTCTCGGGGCACCTGTTATAGGCGTATTCATATGGAGATAACTGTAATTGGTATGCATTCTGAGGTTTTTCAGCAGTTGATAATTGAGGCTGAATTCTATCCCTTTGTTGGCAAACTCACCCACATTCCGATTTTGTGGTCGGCCATCTACTTGAATAGTCTCCACGATGTTATCCCCTTCAGTGTAGAAAAAAGTCAACTCTGTTGACATATGATTGTCAAACAAGCCTTGTGTAATGGAAAGATCGTAACTCCAGCTGCGTTCAGGCAATAAATCTTCATTGGCAGAAGCATACATGTACAATTCGCGCAAATTAGGTGTGCGAAAGCCTTTAGACGCAGAGAATTTCAGGTGTGTATTTTCAGCTGCCTTTACTGAAAAACCGGCTTGTGGTATCCATTCAGTACCATATAACTTATGGTTTTCCAGACGGATTCCAACATTCAGCATAAATATATCCACTTCTTGTTGAGCAAAAAGATAGCCGGCTACTTCATGAAGTTTTATATGATCGGCATATACCTCAGTCTGAGGATCGCGGTAAGCGTTTCCTCCATATATCTTTGCATCGAATCCTCCTGTTATTGTATTTCCTTTGAACAGGCTTGCCGACTGGTAAATATTCGCGCCACCCATATAGTCTGTCGAATTGAAAAGATAAGGACGAGGTGTTCCTCCTGCAAAATACCCATCGTTTATTTCATGGTCGCCCCAGTTATAATACAGATTTACAGTTCCACTTGTTTTACCATAATTATTTTCAACAGACAGGCCCGACATGCCACGCAATACATCGGCTATTCCGTCCAGCATAGGCATGCTTTCTGTTCCGGGATTTTGGGATTTAGACTTCGCTATATTTACATTACCTGTAACTTTCCACTCCTCTGTAAGTTCATATCCCAGTTTGGTAAATCCACTGAAAGATTCGAAATCGGAATTAATACGATGCCCGTCGGTACGTTCGTAATTACCGCTTACCACACCAGTAAACCGTCCACTACGATAACTATCTGTAATGGAATAGCGTTGTGTACCGTAAGAGCCTCCCATCAATCTTGCAGAAAGCCTGTTGCCATCTTCTGTTGCTTTACGGGTTATGATGTTAATAGCTCCTCCCATAGCATTAGATCCATAGAGAATAGATGCCGCACCGCGTGAAACTTCCACACGTTGTGCATCTGATGCAATATAAGCATCAGCCACAGGATGTCCGTAAATAGTAGCATATTGGGGATGCCCGTCTATCAGGATAAGCACGCGCCCGGCTCCTCCGCCGAAACCACGCAGACTGATACCACCTGCCGCACCGGTAGACACTCCGTACCCTGCTATCCCGCGTGATGTTACGAACAGGCTGGGAACATATTTCATCAAAACCGGAAGGAGGTTAGTCTCTTCACTCTGTTCTATTGTTTTACGGTCTACGATACTTATGGGTACTGGAATTATGTTGCGTTGAACAGGTACACGCGAACCTGTTACCACTACTTCATTCAGGGCGTATTTCCTTGTTGATGCAGTATCCGTTACTTGTTGGTTTTGAGCCTGAGCCATAGTTGACAACAGTATGCCGCAAATAATTAGGGTTCGTATTCTTTTCATTATTCTCTATTGATTTCCTTTTTGTTTTTCTAATAATGGCAGTAGTTCTTCTTCAAAAATTTTGCGGCTGACAATGCGGTAATGCGGCGAGTATGCCTTATTGAATATATCGCTATGATGCCCCACATAATTGCCTTTCTCCAGTTTTACATCTATCTCTTCATTGTCTTTTTCATAATCGAGAAGTGAAAGTCCCATCGATTTTATGATTTTTTCAATCTCGCCCCACTCCTGTTTCCAGTCCTCGATAGGAATGGATGTTATCCCATTCACACTTCTCACAAAAGCACTAAGAAATACGTCGTACGGAATGAGCTTATCCTTGATAACGGATAGGTTTACCCGATAAAAATTATGCTGCCAGCCTGTCGGTTCCGCTATTTCTCCCGCAATTGTTGTATAAGAATCCAGTTCATGTTGAAGGTATCTTCCGGCAGCAGTTGTATCATCTATGATATGACCCGGCCCATATCTGTCCTGAAAGAAATGTTTGTAAAGATCTTTCAGTGTCGATTGGGGATATATTTCCATTTGATGACGCACTGATTCCCGTACAGCATTTTCAAAATTATTATTTTGTGCAAAAAATGGCATGGCAAAAAAAGTAAGAATAGATAGTAAGAAAGAGCCTTTGATTTTCTTCTTCATATTTATATGGAATTCTCAATTCTATTTGTTTAGATTTAAATCAATGAATATTAATACAAATATCTATTTTTTTTCTCAAATAATTCTCTACGTTTGACGAATGCGAAAAAAATATTTATAAAAGCGAATAATAGTAAATCTGGAAGAATAAAGTTATCAGAAAGCAGCCTGAGTCAATCTAGTACTCAGGCTGAATTGATATTACATAATGAAAACGAAAAGTGAGCAGACATCAATACTACTCTGTCTATTTCCACTGCATATTTTTGGCATCAGTTTGCTCTACTCTATGTAATATCAATTAAAATCTATTCATTTACTAGCCAGACTTTAAATTCCGAGGCTTTATTCTTACTGATATAAATACGTTCGGGGACTTCTATATCCAGAGTGATCAGCAGGCGATTATCAAACCAGACTGTAATATTCTGTACACTGTTGCGCGCAATAATAAATTGCTTATTAGCCCTCGTAAAATCTGTCGGGTTCAACGATGAATATATCTGTTCCAACGTTTTGGTATATAGATACGAATTACCATTTTTAAGGTATATCCGAGTCGTTTTATCCGTTGTATAAAAACAGGCCACATCATGTAAATCGATGGGGAGCAGTTTGTCATTTACCGGTATCAACAGTTTATCCTTATACCGTGGTTGGGGTGCAAGCTGCATCAATTTCGACAGATATGCGGTAATATCATTACGTGTCCATTTACTCAGTTTCTGTAACGAACGTTTTAGTTCTTCCGGTTTAATTGGTTTAAGCAAATAATCGACGCTGTTTACCTTGAATGCTTCGATAGCATATTCATCATAGGCAGTAGTAAAAACAATCGGAGTTTCTACTTCCATAGCATCAAAGATGGAAAAAGCCGAACCGTCCGATAAGTGAATATCCATGAGTATGAGGTCGGGCGTAGGATTGGAATTTAACCATTTTACAGTTTGACTGATACTCTCCGTATTCCCTACAATTTCTATTGCAGGATCTATCTCATTGAGTATGTCAACAAGATTTTCGTAAGCTGCCGTTTCGTCTTCAACAATCAGTACTTTCATAATGACTATATGATTAATGGTAAATAGACATAATACAGGTCATCCTTATCTACTATCCTGATTTGCTTATTCATGAGTAATAAGAAACGGTTTTCGAGATTTTTAAGTCCTGTTCCGTTTGTTTCAGGAGGTGATAGTTTCGGATATATAGGATTGGTGACAACCAGTTCATCTTGTTCATTCAGGCGGATTGTAACCACCATTTTATGCTCGCTGTCAATCCTGTTGTGAACCACTACATTTTCAATCAAAGGAAGAATTGACAAAACGGGTAATTTACAAGATAATTTTTCCTTATCTACACAGACTTTGAATTCCAGTTTATTGGCAAAACGCACCTCCATCATATAAAAGAATGCATCTACAAACTCTAATTCTTCTTCAAGTGTAACCAGACCTTTTTTATCACTTTGCAATATATACCTGAATACATCCGACATTTTGTTTACGTAGGTCAATGTATTTTCATCATTCTTTTTTCTTATCAGAGCAGTCAGTCCGTTCAACGAATTGAAGAAAAAATGTGGATTTATCTGGTTCATCAATGCATCGTAACGGCTCTGCAAGTTTTCCATTTTAAGTCGTTCTATCTCTTGCTCCTTTTTCCTCTGAACAGAATAGAGCAAATAGGTATGCCCGGTAAAAGTGACTAGAAAGCATACCACAAAAAACTGAAACACTAATATGCTCCCAAAATGAGTTCCTTTGGGATAAACCAGCAAAGTAGTCCCGATAAAAGTAATATAAGCGACCAAACTGACAATAAAATTATTCCAAAATCGTCTCCTAAACGACTGTGTATTAAACACCTGTACATTAGCCTTGAGCAACGCAAAAATTAATATACAGAAAAAGACATAGCGGACAGCAAAGTAAAGCAGATGATAAGTCCTATCAATTCCCTTTATAAAATCCAATTCCCACGGTAGACAAGCTATATTGGGATAGACAATAAAAACTGCACTGATCAATGTAATCAGTAGCAGTTTAAAAGTTGTATATTTATTTAAAATATTCATTTTATTAAATGATATCCGGATTATAAAAATACTGATGTTATTTGAGTAACTGTTTAAATTCTACCGAAATAATTTTATTTATTTCCTTCTGAATGGTTGCAGTTTCAGATAAGTAGCCGAACGCCAGAGCCATTCAAGAGGTCCATACAAGAAGTGTTTCAGCCAATATTTGCTAAATATGACTTGCATTGCATATATAGCCAATCCTAAAGCAAATAACTCTGTAATTCCCCAGCTGCCAAAAATAGAACCCAATGCCCACATAGAGAATATAAGACAACCGATAACACTTTGCATCTCATAATTAGTGAGTCCCATACGACCATATGGAGTCATCACACTCAGGCATTTTCCAATACCTTTAATCTGGTAAAGTATTATAAATCCCATGACCAAAGCCCCGGAGAATAATACTGTACTAATATTTTCTAAAGCCATTACAGCTAATAAAGCAGGTGATATATCAGCACCCGACCTCATAAGCATCCTTATATCTTGTGGTGGAAATAATCCAACAATCCAGTTTACAACAATAACGGCAAGAACAAATCCTGCAAAAAGGATGAAGTTCCTTTTCTTCTGTATCTCAACCTGTTCAAAGAAGCGCATACGACCAATAATCAATCCTAGGATAAATAATGCCAGTGTAATATATCCACGGCCAAATAAGCCAAATTGATAATTTAATTTTCCCTCCAGCCCTCTTGTCAGGTTATTCTTTGCTGAATTAAGAAAAGAAGGTTTCTCCGTATTTGAAGCTTGCGGACGTACAGCAGGGCGGTTTTCCGAAGTTTGGGCACTGCCCGAATTTGTTGTTTGCTCTACTTTTACCATTTGATTATAACTCGTTGTTAAAATACGGGGAAGGCCTATCAGCAAAAGGGTAATGATAGCAATTAATACCCAATTCTTACACTTATAAAGAAAAACCATTAATACTCCGAATACAGCGTAAATGGATAAAATATCTCCAGTATAAAAACAGTTTCCGATGATTCCGATAATAAAAAGTATAACCATGCGCCACAAGAAACGTTTCCGGAAATCAATCCCTTTTTTAGAAGCTCTGTCCATCTGAATGAAAAAGCTTAGACCGAACAGGAATGCGAAGATATTTATAAACCTTCCCATTATCGCATTTTGCAGTAGCCACCGGAGCGACTCATCTAATTTAGGAAACAAAGGTTCACCTAGGTCCATACCGGAAAATGAAAAAATACCATAATGTTGCCACATATGGGTGAGTATGACTCCCAATAGGGCAAAGCCCCTTAAAGCATCTATGACTGTAATTCTCTGCAAGGATGTGGAAAAAGATTTGTTCTGCTCCATAACTAATGTTTCACGATCTATGTTGTTTTTTCAGTATAAAAGTAAGATGTTAAAACATTGGTAGTTTTCCGTTTTGTATCAAGACGAAAAATTTAGTCGTAAAGGCGAATTCCTTTTCTTTCTCAATATGGTAGTAGCTTTGTTATGCATTATTATATCTGGCCGGCAGAATCAAATCTTCATATCTTACATCTTTCTAATATTAACAATATACTTATCACCAGTGACATTTAATTAACCTTTATTTATGATATATAGTTAAAAGGTAACAAAAGTTACACATTTTCAATTTTCAAATTATTAAACCTTGAATCTTTAAATCCTCATCTCATTTTTCAAAGAGCTATCTGCTGACAGCTAAAAGCTAATGGCTAATAGCTTACTTTATAGATAAAACGTTAGCAAAAACAAATAACCATTTTCAATATAAGTTTAATCATTGTAAAAAATAAAAGAATAGAATATTTTAATTAAATTATTTATTTGCACAACTAATATAGAATTTATCTAAAATCACAGAAACAAAGGCTGCCTTACTTTTGAGACAGCCTTTGTTTATTTAATGCTGGTTATTCCGTTTTATTTTTCCGCTTTCGGCTTCTTTTTCTTTAGCCATATTATAAAACCGGTTACAGGTAAACTGGCTATGATAAAACTTGCCAGAAACATAATTATTTTGCCCGGTAGACCGCCGATTGCCCCGACATGGATATCATAAGTCATACGGTAAAACTTATCCGCATTGGAAGACTCCTCATAACTTATGCCATATATACCGCCACCTTCGAGTTCCTGCAATGAGTTACGGTCAAAAAAGCGGAAATGTCGTTTGTAATACGTCTCATTATTATCAGCCGAATTGAAACAAATGCGGTAAGCACCCGTTTCCCCGATAGGAAAATCAAATATAAATATACCTTGCTCCCCTATTTTGTATTCCTGCTTAACACGTTCCCATAATACTTCGTCCGGATTTGAAAATGAGGATACTAAAGTAGTATCGGACAAAGCCGGAGTCCACTCTTTGAGTTCTTCTCCTCCGGAGATTACATTATAATATGCATTTGAATACCATTTGAAACTCCATGTCAGCCCTGTTAGAGCGAAAATAAGAGCGAACAGAACCGTATAAAACCCCAATACTTTATGTAATTCGTAGAATAACATAAATGATCTGCTTTTCCGCTTTATAGCCAATCCCGCCTTTACAGCCTTTTTCTTCCATTTGCGGGGAATCCACAGCACAATTCCGGTTATTGTCACTATTGCAAATACAACAACTGCCCAGCCCACTATCTGATGCCCTATTGCATAAGGTAGCCAAAGATTGCGGTGACCGGAAAGAATAAAACCGAAAAAGTCGCCACTATAAGTTTGTTCTCCAATATATTCACCCGAATAAGGGTTTAACAGCAGAAGGGTATATCCTTTTTCGCTATGGTTATATGCCACTGTAACGGGCTTGTCTCCTTTATTGTAACTTACTCCGTAGATTGTATTAAGACTATCTCCGGGGATTTTGAAAACATATGGCTCTGCCTTCTCTTTGAGCTGATGGGGTGACAAAAACGGCTTATCTTCCTTTACTACAGATTGCTGTGGCTGAAATATGCCACGAAGTTCTTCCTGAAAAGTATAAATGCAACCGGTGATAGCTATAATAAAAACAATAATCCCTGATATTAAACCAAGCCAAAGGTGCGCCCAATGGCATACCTTACGGAATGAAAATCTTTTCTTTTGTTTTGTGTTCATTAAAAGTGAAATGAAATATTTCCGATTACCTGTCTTAATTTTTGAGGTTCAACAGTGCTCCAGCCCTTCCAATATTTTTTATCGGTCAGGTTATCCACCTTCAAACCAAAACGGAATGCACCTGTCGCATAAAAAGCGGTGGCATTCAATATCGTATATGCAGGGATAACGAATCTGCCTGTTTCTGCAGTATTAGTTATTGCATTCTCACTGGCATAATTACCACCGAATCCGAATCCAAGGCCTTTAGCTGCACCATTTTGTATTGTGTAACTTACCCATCCGTTTACTAAATTTCTGGGGCCTGCGCTTATCTCCCTGCGACCATCAACAGATGGACTTGTCTTTTTGTTTACGCTTTCGTTGTAACTGTATCCGGCGATAATACTAAGACCAGCTATGGGATTAACTGTAAGATCAAATTCCACACCACGGCTATAAACATCTCCGTTCTGAATCGTAAAACCGACTTGATCGGGGTCAGGACGAGTTACATTAGTCACATATATATCATAATAACTCGCTGTACCTACCAGTTTTCCATCAAACAATGATGTTTTAATACCTCCCTCTATTTGGTTTGCCTGTTTTGGTTTGAACGTACGGACTGAACCGTCCGGCTGAACCGAAGAACCCACATTTTCAAAACCATTCATATAGTTGGCAAAAATAGAAAGTTTTTCCGGTAATATCTGATAAACGGCCCCAAACTTAGGAGAGAAAGCTGTCTGATTGTAATCGCCTGATGTTTCCCCGCTACTAACATCATAATAACCTTTGTCGTCAAAATAATCGAGCCGTAAACTCGCCATCAATAGAAGCCGGTCGGTAACATTCAATACATCAGAGAAATACACGCTATATGTATTTGCGTTCGAATTTGATTTGGATGGGGTGCTCCCTGATAGCTTGGCATTTACAGCAGCCTCACTCAGATTTGTATAGTTTGGATCGGCTCCGGTACTACTTATTTTATCAAACAATATATAGTTGCTACTACCCTTCGATTTACTGTTGAAATAATCGAATCCAACCACCAGGCGGTTTCTCATATTTCCTATTTTGAAGTCTCCTATAAAATTTTGCTGGATATCGACTGTTGTTCCGGTTGTATTCTGCGAACCGACATACCTGCTCAATGTATCGTCTCTAAGAGGTTGGAGAAACATCACATACGAGTATAAACCTTTCGACTGACGGTTGCTGTATGAAACAGATGTTTGCGACGTCCATTTATCAGATAATTTATATTCCATCATACCAAACAACTTAGTGGTAGGTGTTTTTATTGTTATGTCATTACTTGTAAATGAACGTTTATAATCCATCCCCAATTCATCAGGTGTCTTATATTCCAATTCCCGGCTTCTGTTAAGGAATACCATCAATGGATTTGTACTTTCCGAAGTATAAAATTCAGTATTGACGGTGAATGACAATCTATCACTTGCTTTATACAGCAAAGACGGAGCAAGAAATACAGACTTTTTAAAACCGGCATCCTGAAAACTATTTTCTGTCTGATAGGCCGCATTTGTCCTTAACAACAATTTCTTGTCCTTGTCTATCGGTGTATTTATATCGGCTGCTATCCGGCTTAGCCCGTAGCTGCCCATAGTATATGATATATCACCGGCAAAATTCTCAAATGGCTTTTTGGTTACAATATTTATTAATCCGCCAAAAGAAACCAAGCTACTGCCAAACAGTGTACCCGAAGGCCCTTTCAAGACTTCTATACGTTCTATATTGGCAGGGTCCAACCCTCCGTTTGTTTGTCCGCCCAGACCATTTACCATTGTGGGCTGAACAGCAAATCCCCTTAACGAGAAATAGGCAGCGCCATCGCCACCGCGTCCGGTAGAGGACCAGAGCTTATCAATTCCCGAGCTATTTTTAAGAGCATCATCAAAATTGACAATTATCTGCTCTTTTATCAGGTCCTTACCAATTACAGAATATACCTGCGGATTTTCCAGATTTTTGAGCGGGAGTCTGGCTATGTATTCAGATTCCTTGTTCGAGAATCTGTTCACCGCAGCTTCAACAACTACTTCGGTTAATTCATGCGCCTTTTCGGTCAATACAATATTGAACGTATTTTCTCCCCGTTTTAGGTTTACGGCCGATTTATACGGCTTATGATCCAATGAAGATACAACAAGCATATATTGGCCTATTGGCCCGCTGAAACGGAATTTTCCATTCTCATCACTTAAAGCCCCATAATGAGTACCTTCAATCGAAACGGATACATTCTCCAAGGGTATCTTATCAGGAGATACAACTGTGCCCGATACAGTAGAACGGATATTCTGGGCATGTATAGATATACTGGTTATAAATAGCATAACCATGAAACAAAATCGCAAAGTTTTCATCGCTTAATTTAAAATGTCAATTTGTGAAATAAAATTGACACAAACCTACGATAATGACACATTCCATACAATCACCATATATAATTATATATATACCATTTAATACCAAATTATAGTGATACCAAAAACGAAAAATTAAATTAAAGGGATAAATGTGGCAATAACATATATAACAAAGAAAATAGCGTATATAATAACAGCAAGAACATTGACCTGATCTTATCGCGTACGAAATTATCTCTTATACAATTATTATAAATCACGCCCTGACAAATTTAGAGAATGGACGCTCATCTGAGAACAACAATGCCGTGTTTATTAATGCCAGATGCGAATAAGCCTGTGGAAAATTACCCAACTGCCTCTTCGTATCAAAATCCAAATCTTCACTGAATAAACCCAAGTGATTTGAATATGTAAGTAATTCATTGAATATCTTCAACGCTTCATCTTTCTCTCCTGTAACATACAATGCACGTATCAGCCAGAATGTACAAATAGTGAAAGAAGAAGACGGTAAACCAAAATCATCCTTATTCTTATAACGGTACATCAACCCGTTGTGAAAAAGCTCTTCTTTTATTTTCTTCACGGTTTTGATAAATTTCTCATTATCCGGTTCAATAAATCCGTACTGTTCCATTAGCAAAAGAGAAGAATCTACATCACAATTATCGTAAGCCTGCGTAAAACTCTGTATATCTTCATTCCATCCATTTGTTAAAACATCGTTTTTTATAAGCTCAGCCTGCTCTTTCCATTCCATCTCATACTCAGGCATATTCAGGAAAGTGGCAATACTAACAGCCCTATCCAGTGCTACCCAGCACATTACTTTCGAAAACACGAAATGCTTTTCCGTATTCCGGAATTCCCAGATACTCTGGTCGGTATTCCGCCATTCTACAGTTACCGTTTTAACGATAGTTTTCACGACTTCCCACATCTCCTCAATTTCGTCCAAAGTACCCGGAAAATGGATATAATAGTTGTAGATAACATCCATAAGATATCCTAACGAATCGTTTTGCCGCTGATTATAAGCCGCATTTCCTATCCTTACAGGCTGAGAATTCTCATATCCTGACAAATGCTCCAGTATTTCTTCCCGGAGAATGCGGTTGCCATCTATCGCGTACATAATCTGGAAAGAATCAGATTTGGATTTCAATATTCTTTTTATGAATCCCATAAATCGCTTTGCGGAAGCCTGATGTCCCATTTTCAGCAAGGTTTCTATCGACATGGAAGCATCCCTTATCCAACAAAAGCGATAGTCCCAGTTGCGCACCTCACCAATCGTTTCGGGCATACTGGTCGTCAGAGCGGCGATTACCGCCCCTGAATCCTGAGTAGACATCAATTTCAATATCAATAAACTACGGGATATAACATCATTGTACTGAACAAATTTACGGGACCGGCTATTCCAGTTGAGCCAGTAGACTTTGGTCCGCTGGTATTCGAGATAAACCCGGTCGATATCTATGGAGACAAGTTTTTGACTGTATGATAACATCAGAAACTCCTCTTTTTCGAGTATCATTTCTTCTTCATTAAGTATCGTATCAAAATCAATACTCGAATACAGATACATATTATCCTTTACATTCTCGCATGAAGATGTTTTTATGCAATCCTCAAATTTACGATGAACGGCTGTTTCTTTTGCATAATTCATTACAGGTTCATATTTGACTCGGAAACGCGGCTTGCCTCCAATTAAGCGGATATAACGGTAAACCTCAGCAGGAAAAAAGTAATCCATTTGCATAGTCCTGTATCTGGGCATAAAATCAAGTACTTCGAAACTTCCTTCTTCCGAGACGAATCTTGTACAAAGAATATTAGTCCCTCTCAGATATTGCTGAGAACATTTATAATCTTCTGATACTATGAAAGCTAAACTTCCTCCCGATTT
This sequence comes from Dysgonomonas gadei ATCC BAA-286, assembly GCF_000213555.1. Taxonomy (GTDB): domain Bacteria; phylum Bacteroidota; class Bacteroidia; order Bacteroidales; family Dysgonomonadaceae; genus Dysgonomonas; species Dysgonomonas gadei. The sequence goes on along the minus strand of NZ_GL891979.1, from coordinate 519,599 downwards.
TTCATCCAGAATTTTAGAAAATACCGATGGTGAATCAAAATTAGGTACGCATAACCAATCTATGCTTCCGTTTTCAGATACTAATGCCGCCGATTTACAATTTCCTATAACTCCGTAATTCAGATTATTCATGTTTTTATTTTTTTTGTTCAGTCTTTATGCCGTTCTTTATGATACAATATAGCCTTTGTTTGAACCAAATACGTTATTTTTCTGTTCTAATTAGTATTAATTCACATTTTTGCTATCATTTATTTCTTCCCTTGTCCCGGAAGAAATGCATTGTCAGGAATATCTCCGGATACTCCGTCAACTTTTAATTATTAAAAATCAAAAAGATGAAACTTATTATTATATCTAACAGGTTACCACTCAAAATAGTTGAAAAAAATAACATATATAAAGTAATATCCAGTCCGGGAGGATTGTCTACCGGCCTCGATTCTTTGGAAATGAAGATGGAAAAACACTGGATCGGCTGGCCGGGAATGTACCTCGATGATTGTAAAGAAAAAGAAATTATAGATAACCAGCTCGAAGAGCAAAACTTCCATCCGGTCTACTTATCTCCTGAACAGATAGAAAACTACTACGAGGGATACAGCAATAGTGTACTTTGGCCGCTCTGCCATTATTTTTCCAACTATATGCATTATGAAAACAAATACTGGGAAGCTTATAAAGAGGTCAATAATTTATTTTGTGAAGCGGCTCTGGAAATTATAGAACCCGGAGATATTGTATGGATACAGGATTATCAGTTGATGTTATTGCCCAAAATGATACGGGATAAAGTATCCGATATCAGCATCGGGTATTTTCATCATATTCCTTTCCCTTCTTACGAACTGTTTCGTGGTTTGCCCGAAAGAGCTGAAATACTGAACGGACTACTGGGCGCAGATTTAGTGGCGTTCCATACTCACAGCTATATGCGCCACTTCATAAGTGCTGTTTACAGGGTATTGAAGCTGGATTGTAACCTGGATGAAATACAAATGGACAGGCGTGTAGTCGATGTAGATGCCTTCCCTATGGGCATCAACTATGATATGTTTCACAATGCTTTATTAGATCCCGATATAAACAAAAATGCAGAAGAGCTGAGAGCCAGCTTCGGCACAGGTAAGCTAATCTTATCTGTAGACAGATTAGACTACAGTAAGGGAATTATGATCCGTCTCAAAAGCTTTGAAAAGTTTCTGGACAATCATCCGGAATATACGGGTAAAGTTTCATTGGTAATGATTGTAGCCCCTTCGCGCGACAATGTGGATATTTATGCCGAACTAAAGAAGGATATAGATATGAAAGTGGGAGCAATCAATGGGAAGCATTCAACAATCGACTGGACTCCTGTTTATTATTTTTACCGTGCATTCAATTTCGAAGAACTGGCTGCCCTTTACCATATAGCAGATATAGCTCTGGTAACCCCGCTACGGGACGGTATGAATCTTGTTGCCAAAGAATATCTGGCGACCAAAAGAAATGAGCCGGGTGTCCTTATTTTGAGTGAAATGGCAGGTGCTTCCATAGAATTGTCAGATGCCATTATAGTGAACCCTACAGATACCAAAGAGATAGAGAATGCAATAGCACAGGCGTTGGAGATGCCTGTTAATGAACAGTTAGAAACGATAGCATCTATGCAGGAAATCATATCTACCCAAACAGTCAATCAATGGGCTAAGGATTTCATTGAAGAGCTGACTGACATAAAATCTAAAAACGATGCATTACAACAAAAGATAGTAGAAAAAACAAACTTCGATATTATCAAGCAGGCATATGATAAAGCTCAGAACAGGCTGATTATACTTGACTATGACGGAACGTTGTCACCATTCAAAAAAGAGCCGATGCAAGCATATCCGACACCCGACCTGCTCAAAATATTGGAAGAGTTAAGCACCTATCCGGGAAATCATGTAGTCATAAGTAGCGGACGCGACAAGCAAACTCTCGATAAATGGCTTGGGCATCTGCCAATAGGACTGGCAGCCGAACATGGCGCCTTTTACCGGGAAGAAGGGATATGGTATCAAACCGCCCAGAAAGTAGAATGGGATGAGGAGATACCAAACATAATCAAACAAACTGTAAAAAGGACTCCGCGTTCGAAAATGGAAGTAAAAGATACGGCACTGGTGTGGCACTACCGGAATGTAGACATCTGGCTTGCCGACCTGCGTGTTACCCAACTTATCAATGCATTATTAAACCCTTGTGCCCGTCACAATTTGCAGATAATGAAAGGCAATAAGATAGTAGAAGTAAAATCCGGCGATATCAGCAAAGGTTCAGAAGCCAGGAGATTGATAGAAAAAGGAAGCTACGACTTCATAATGGCTATAGGAGATGATACCACCGATGAAGAAATGTTTCTGGCATTACCGCAAGATGCGATAACAATTAAAGTTGGCCAGAGTTCCAATGCAGCATTATACAACCTGCCGACACAGGAAGAAACCGTATCATTCCTGAATAAACTAATGGAGAAAAAAAGACTGGTTACATCTAAGTAGCCAGTCCTGATCTTTCGTTTTATCTTCGGACTCCTGTCCGGAAATCCATTTTAAATAGCTACAGGCAATACTATACCTGTCAGCTTTTGAATATCTTTAAGCATCGGACGTTCATCCTCAGCACAGAATGTAAGAGCCGTACCACTATGACCGGCCCTTCCTGTACGTCCTATACGGTGCACATAGGTTTCAGGGACATCAGGCAAATCATAATTGATAACCAGTTCCAACTGATTGACATCTATTCCGCGGGCAGCAATATCAGTAGCAATAAGTACGCGGGTCTTATGCGATTTGAAATTAGCTAATGCTCTTTGACGCGCATTCTGCGATTTGTTCCCGTGAATGGCTTCACTACCAATTCCCGCTTTACATAGCAGACGTGCTATCTTATCGGCTCCATGCTTTGTACGGGAAAATACCAGAACCGATTGTTTCTTATCTTTTTTCAGTAAATTGATAAGCAAATCTTTCTTATCCTGCTTTTCTACAAAGTAAACACTTTGTTCGATCACGTCCACTACGGACGAAACAGGAGCAACTTCCACCCTGACAGGATTCCTTAATATAGAACGTGAAAGTGCGGCTATAGCCGGAGGCATAGTTGCCGAGAAAAACAAAGTCTGCTTATCCTTTGGCAGTTTGGGCAATAAACGCTTTATATCATGTATAAAGCCCATATCCAGCATACGGTCAGCTTCATCAAGTACAAAGTGAGTTATAGCATTCAGGCTTACAAAGCCCTGATTCATTAAGTCCAGTAACCGTCCGGGCGTAGCAACGAGGATGTCGATGCCTTTATGCAGCTCATCTGTCTGGGCCTTTTGCTTCACACCTCCGAATATCACACAATGGCGTAATCCTGTGTACAGGGTATATTCCCTGATGCAATCGTTAATCTGAATTGCAAGTTCACGGGTGGGGGTGATAATCAACGCCCTTATTTCTCTTTTCCTTCCGCTTATTTTATTCTGATATAAATGTTGTATAATCGGAATTGAGAATGCTGCCGTTTTACCTGTTCCGGTCTGCGCCAGGCCAAGCATATCTTGATTTTTGAGAACTACGGGGATTGCATCTTCTTGTATAGGTGTAGGATTTGTATATCCTTTTTCTTGCAGAGCCCTTAATATCGGCTCTATGATATTTAATTCTTGAAATGTCATCTAATATTCAGTCTGCTCTCTTAGCAGTCATCTTTAATTTATTAATGTGCAAAATTGTGGGGGAAATAATCACAGGATAGGACCGACACAAATTATTTTGCGCCACAAAGGTAAGACTAATAATCGATTTAACAACATAAACCTGATTTATTCACCCATATCTCAGGTTTATCGGATCAGAAAGATCAAACAATATTTCAATTAAGTTTAAAAAAGCCACCGACAAAATTAGTAGAAACTTTAGCTCCCCGTTGGGCTGTCGCCGTTTTAGGATCAATACGATAAATATAGACGCCTTCATCCTTCACCTTTACGGGGAAATAAACGTATCCACCATCAACCAAGACAGAAAAACGGCGTCCTCCATCCCCATCATGTACAGGAATCTCCGATATCTTTTTAAATGACTGGTTATTGAGATCTATTATATAGCATGCCAGTGATTTATCTCCCCATCTGTCATTTGCTGTCTGGGGATTGATAGTACTAACCTCGGCGAATACCAGACCGTCACCAATATACTTTACATGGGCAGGTTTCAAGCCTCCCGACTTAGTCTCGAAATCGAAGAAATAATCGTCGAACTCTGTCGTACCTGCCGGTATACGCAAGAATCCGGCTTTCTTAGTGCTCTGTGAATATCCATTAGAAATTGCAGAATTGGACATGATGTACATATCACCCGATTCTACCTTGAATATACCGTTATGTGCATACCACGATCCGGCCGGGCCTGTACGCGTATCTTTCATCACCTTGTCCAATGTCATTTCAGGATAAGAATATACAGCGACATAAGTAGTATCGGTATATTTGGTTTCATACGTCTTCGGATTCATATGGAAGTAAGTCATGTAAATCTTATTACCGCTCATACACAGTCCTGTAATACTCGGCCATTCGAATTGGGAAATAGGCGCTATCGAAGCAGTCTTGCGGCTGGTAATAGCAACGCTGTTAATATCAACATTATAAAACGTTATATTACTTCCCTCTTCGGCATTACCGGGAATTTCTACTCCCATCATACTATTATTGTCAATCTGTGTAAAAGCACTAAGGGACTGATTGAAGGTGAATTCACCTTTTTCAAATAAGTAACCATCCCCTCCCCTTACTACTCCGGTAGTATTGGTAACTCCAAGACCGCCTACACAAAAAATAGTTTGATTGCCTTGCTCATAATCATGGAATCCGCTTTGCTCTATCCCTTTCCCTACGGCATTGATATTCCCCGACATCAGGTCTTCCGCTGTAACGAGATAATAGGCAGTTGTACCACCGGATGTAATACCCAAACTGAGGACATAAGGCGCAAAAGGTATTTCTTCAGTTCCAAATTCATCACCGTCGCATGCCGAAGCAAATAAGACGATGCATCCTATAATTATATATGCTGTAATTTTATTTATATATTTCATGCTCGTTTTCATTAAGTAGATCTGATTGTATAGTTTAGTTTATTTCAGGAAATAACGGAATTTCAGATTAAATGCCCTACCCGGCTTCTGTAATCTGTAGTTATCATATAATTTTTCATCCGTGAAATTCGTACATTCCAGCATAACGCTATAACGCCCGTTCTGCATCGTGTAGCCCAGGGAGATATCATGCGAAGTCTGTTCGGGAATTACATCTTTGGTCGACTTTGCCCCAAGACCGGGAAAAGACAGATAATACTTCCACATATAATTGATCGAATAGTCTAAAGACAATTCTGAATCTTTTAGCCCTATATTCTGAAACTGCACGCCTATATCTCCATGACCGAAAAAGTACGGGATATTAGGCAGGCGACGCTTATAATTGAGATTCTCGGATTTTCCGTTTCCTACATAAGTGCCTGTATTCTCTTCATACTTCTGATTATCCTTTATGTCCTGATAAGTCAGATTAGCTCCCGCATGAAGGCGGTTTTTCCATTGATACTTTATTCCGCCCTCTACACCTTTGGTAAGAACTTTCCCCATATTTTTATAACCGGTAACAGCCGAGGCTTCTGTCAGGTCCTTTAATATAAAGTCTTTCGTATCCCTGTATATAAAGTTACCTTCGAGGAAGATAGTATGTTCTTTTAAATTCTGTTCGAATATAAAACCAAGATTCGCATTATTACTACTCTCCGGTTTCAGATCGGGATTACGCAACTGATTAAGTCCGTCACCGAACATTTCGGTGCTTTCCGGCAAGCGGTAAGCCTTTTCATAAGAAAATTTAGCCTGTAACTTGGGTAAAATAAAATAAGTAAATGCAGCTCCATATCCAACATTTGTTTTATCATCATCTACTTTATCAAGCCTTTCATCTGTCATATACTGATTCACTATCTTATAGGTAGAACTGTTTGTACTGTATAGTTTAGTGAAGACATTGGCATTCCATCTGTCATATTTTACCTGCCAGCCCAGACCTGTTATATTCTTCGTCAACTTTTGAGGTATCTTGTTCGATTCATTGTCAGGATCGACCTTATCATGAATTTTCCGGTTTAAAGATGAAAACACATGATTGAGTGTAACAGACTGATGATTATCTATCATATAGCTGATATTGGCATTGGCGACCCACTCCCTATTCCTTATTTTGGAATCGGTATAGGAATTAGTTCCCCGTTCGCCCTTTGTATCGGAAGGCTCCCATTCGCCCAGCCAATTATAGTTACGCGCCAGAGTATCTGTGCTGAATGAGTTGACCATACTGTATGCTCCATAGAATGAAGCGGATAAGCCTTCAACAAACAGATCATCCTTTTTGTAGCGGATAGACGGTATCATCGACTCACTTTTGGATTTTACGCCACCGTATACAGCATCTATCACAGCACCGGTTTGTACATCTTTATCGTTCTTGGAAAGTATTACTCCGGCTAATAAATAATCAGCATATGATTTATTGGTTATCCCTGTTTCAAATTTTATCCCCATCGACTGATAATCGTCATGGAAACGTTTCACCCATCGTTCTTCGACTGTTTTTCCGTTACTCAAATCCTTAATAGGTGCGAATACCTTATAGTCGTTATCCGAGTAATTGAAGAATGTATTGGCGCGGACGGTAAAGCCTGTTTTCAGGTCAGTATAAGCTCCATTCAGAGATATCCGGTGCGTATTGAATGACCCGATAGAGTATGATGCATCCAGATAGTTGGCATCTTTGCGACTGATGATATTCACCGCTCCGCCCAAGGCATCGGCGCCTAGGCTTACAGGCAGGACACCTTTATAAACTTCGATACGCTCTGCCATATTCACAGAGATATTACTCAGATTGAACGAAGAGCCGAAGTTATCCATCGGAATCCCATCCAGAAAGAATTTCACCTGATTTCCTGAAAAGCCATTGAGACTGAAGTTGTAGTTAGACCCTACTCCTCCGTCTTCCCGGATACGGACACTTGAGATATTGCTCAGCATCTTACTCAGAGGGGCTACAGTATTGTATGACTTTTTAAGGTCGACCACAGTTATAGCATAGGCCTGCTCCTGCTTCTGGCGGGCTTCGGTTTTCCCTTCTACAGCTACTTCATGTAATTCTACGGAATTGTCTATTTCAATATCAGGGACACGGGTAGTTTTACCCGGCTCAACCAATACCTTTACTCTGATCGTCTTTGTCCCCACTCCCGATACTACAATAATTCGATTTCCTGATGGAACATTGACCAGCTTGAAATCTCCTTTTTCATCTGTATATTCACCAATTGTGGTTCCTTCTACCGATATAGCTATCGAATAAACAGCTTTTTTCTGTGAATCTGTTACACGTCCGGTGATAGTTCCACTTTTTGATTGCTGGGCCGATATATTTAATGTATTGCTTATAAAAAACAATAAAAGCAAGGAGCATAAAAAGTTAGCTCCGGATAGTTTATTACTCATTGTTGTTGTTAGAGTCTGTTTTAATTTATGTGCGAATATCATTTCTGAAAGAATTTATCTTTCATTTTCGAACGCGTAAAAGTAATATACAGCCTCTCTCCTCACAATCACCACAAATAGGTATTTATAGTGCATTTAATACCTAAATAGTATGAGTATTTATTATGAGTAAATTTCAGTACTAACATCTATTTAACAACAAGTTAACTCCGATCTAAATATTATACTAATTAATCGTTATTACATTGAATATTCTTCTGACGGAATTTCACTTACTCTTTTTTGATATAAAATCGTTAAAAAAAGATTCTCTGTAAGTATTCCCAATTGCAATTTCATATGTTTTAATGAAAACATCGTTATTATCAAAAGAATCAATTTTATTGATATTTACAATATACGATCTGTTCACTCTCAGAAATATTGTTTTAGGCAATAGGTCATGCATAGTCTTCAGGTTAAGTTTCGTTATTATACGTTGTCCGTCAAGCTGGATAATTACATAGTCCTTCAATCCTTCTATAAAAAGAATATCCGAAAGATTTACCTTAAAATACTTCCTGTCCGATTTCACAAATATATATTCATCCTCTACATTTTCCACACTCTTCTTTTCTTCCGAAACTAACAGTGTGTGATATGCGATAGCCTTATCAACTGCTTTCCTGAACCTTTCACCTTCGATTGGTTTCACCAGGTAATCGATGGCTTCCACCTCATAACTATCCAATGCATATTCCGAATAGGCTGTTGTGAAAATAATCAATGTATTTTTATTTACATTTTTCGCAAACTCTATTCCGGTAATTCCGGACATATGTATATCAAGAAAAATCAGGTTAACCGGATTGTTCAACAAAAATAGAGAGGCAGCCTCAGCACTATTGAAACTATCCAGGAGTTCCAGTTGCGGAACCTGATCTACCAGATTTTTGATTCCTTTGCGAGCTATCGGCTCATCATCGACTATAATACATTTCATATTCCGTGTAATTTTAGTATTTATAATAAATTCAGTTGAAGGTTTACAGTATATGTTGAGTCTGTAATGTTTATTTCCAATGCATAATTTTTACCATACAAAAGGTCGAGGCGACGGCGAATATTTATCAGTCCCAATCCTCCGACTGCCCTTTCCTCCGGTTTCTTCGGTTTTGAATTTTCACAAATGAAATATAAACAGCCATGATCTACATTGAAGTGTAAATGCACGTAGGAAGCGTTGTCGCTATCCGAATTATGCTTCACTGCATTTTCCACAAACGGGATGAATAACAATGGGGGAACTTCTATTGCACCTATATTCCCTTCTTCCGATATTGTATAACCAAAGTAATCGCGACGTGTTTTTTCCAAATCAAGAAATCGTGTAAGAAATTGGATATCGGCACTCAGAGATACTTTATCTTTCGAACTGTCATCTATCTGGTAACGTAACATGTCTTCCAGTTTAGTCAGTATTTCCGATGCCGTATCGGGATCTTCATCCACCATAATATTGGCATTATTGAGCATATTAAACAAAAAATGCGGATTGATTTGACTCTTGAGTATTTTCAGTTCAGAATTGAGTGTTGCAGATTCCAGTTCATCTATATGTTGGTTATAAGTTATCCAATTTTTCAGGAGAAAAAATGCTGTCGTCCCCATAAATAACAGACTGAAAGCTACTATTGCTGATGAAATGTTAAGTATATCAATGGAAAGCACTTGTTTTTCCGTTTCCACCATGTTATTTATTTTGAAAAAATATTGCTGTACAAATAATATGCAAAATAAAGTAAGGAATACCATAAATATCAGCGAAAGCAGATATAACAGGAGCCTGTTTTTCAAGAGCAAATAAGGAACAAAAATATATAAGTTAGCATATATCGCGCCGACAAATACCAGCATGTAGATTATCCAGCCATAAAGCATACTGAAATTAACTGTATATTTTTCAGGTATATACCAAATAAAGTTGAGTGTAATTACCGATATGATAATGAATAGTAATATATGCCTGCAAATTCTGAAACGAGAATCTACCAGAAGCGCAGGAATTATGTCATCCGCTATTTTTAATTTATTCATTTATTCTAAGTTCAATTCTAATTTTATCATGTTACTTTCATTTCCGGAGTTGACAATATTTAAAGAATATTTGTCGGGGAATAAGAGATTGAGACGTCGTTTGATATTTAACAAATCAGGACTATTTACTGATACTTCATTAGTACTGTTACACCAAAAGTTGATGGTATTACTAATTGCTTCAAAACGAACCTTCAATAGATAATTTCCCCCTTCCCCTTTTGATATATGACTAATACTATTTTGAACAAAAGGTATAAATAAAAGTGGGGGAAGGAATGTCCTGTTAACATTTCCTTCTATTACAACTTCGAACATGAAGTCATCACAAAACAAGTGTCGTAAATTCAAATAATTCTGAATAAAATTTATTTCCGAATTCAATAAAACCTTATCTCTGCCACAGTCGTATAATTGATAACGGAGTATCATACTCAATTTCATCAGCATTTCATTAGCTTTCTTCGGTTCGGATTTTACTAAAACACTTGTACGATTGAGTATTTTAAATAAAAAATCAGGTGTTATCTGATCTTTCAGTTGTTCCAATTCTGACTGTATATGTTCTTTTTCGAGACGGGAAATACGTTGATTATCTATCACCCAATGCTTAATTAACACACTGACAGACGCACCCGCAATACACAATGTAATAGTTATAAATGCAGACGATATATCTATTAACATAGTATTCTCAGGGTTGAAGATTGAGGTCGGTGCCGGAGCCGTTTGTAAGAATAATAAAGCGAGATATTCAAAACTATACTGAACCAACAATAACAATGCCATTGATAATAACATAAAGGTCAAGAACAAAATATATTTTTTCTTTAAAAAATATTTCGGAATTAAAACAAATAGATTGAAGTATCCCACTGTACAATAGGATATCATGTAAATAATACAAAGAAAGAATATACCTGATCTGCTTTTAACAATACCGTAATCGAATACACTAAATGCCTGGTTGATTGATATAATCGAAATACTCAATATCAGTATAAGGTGCCTCCATATTCGAAACCCAGGATCGATGAGAAATCTGTACAAAACTGAAGAATTGTTTCTATCTATATATAACATCATATTTAAAAAAAAGATCGTTCATACTGCTAAGTTAAAAAAAATCAGGTACTCATATTATTAAAAGTAGAAGTTAAAAATTTATTTTATAACTTACATTCGGTATTGATGTAGAACCACTTTTTTTCTCTATTACATCTGTCTTGTAATTATATTCATATCCGTAATATTCTTTTGCTCCGGTCAGATTTATCGTTTTTATGGCAAATTCGTGCGATACTTTTTTCTTGTTGATCTTATAACTGATTGTCGCATTAGCAATAAACATAGGAGAATATTGCTTAGAAAAGGCCTTATTTTCATCATATTGCACTTCCCTATCCGGATGATTCATTGTAGCTTCTTCATCAATAGGAGAATAACGGTCTCCACCTTGAAGTGTAAATTTGAGATTAGCACTTAGTATGTTTTGTTTATTGCTTCCCAGCATCCATTCTTTACCGATCAGTGTATTTAGTATAAAACCTCTGTTAAACTTCGTATTATGCCAAACTCCGTCTCCACCGCAATATTTAGAATTAAAGGCCGAACCTGTGATCATGTAGTATAACCCGTTCGTAAGGTACTTTTCCAATGTAATATCTACACCGACATTACGCCCCTTACCTTTGTTTACCAATGCATTCTTCACATAAAACTCATTTCTGTTCAGTACAGAATATGAACTGTCGGCCATAACCGGGACATTATACAGGTGTTGAAAATAAGGCTCTATTCTAAGGTTCATATCATTAGATATTTTATAATTATAGGTAAACATGATATGGTGGGATTTTGTAAAATCCAGATTTTTATTTACCAATTTATCGCCTGTCTTATTTGTTTTCGCAAAATAGACATCCATCTTCTCCATGCGGCTATGTAATCCATAGGCTAAAGCGAAAGACGATTTTGAGTCTGTCTGCCATTTCATTCCCATACGAGGCTCTATAGTCCAGCTATTGTTTAAAGTAAGTATCTGAGCATCCACTCCAAAATTTAGTGAAATCTTATCATTTAATGCCAGCGATGAGCTATTGTATCCGGATATAAGTTCGGTATTGCCCTCTCCTTTTGTGATATTCTCCATAGGGCGGTCTAAGAAAGGAGATAAGTCCATACTCATATCATAGTACATTTTGGTGAATGTAAATCCAGTTTTATTAGTAAATTTTTTATTAAACTTGCGGTTAAATGATGTCGTGAAAACAAGGTTAGTATTGCTTCTTTCCATTTTCATATATGGAGTATGATTCATTCCTGTATCGAAAATATCCTCCCATGCATCATGGTTAAAGTAAGTGGCCGCTATAGTTGTTTTCCACCGAGTATTATTGTCAAAGAAATAACGGTGGCTTATACCGACAGACACCATATTTTGTTTCGCTGTAGATTTTTTTGCATCATCATTTTTTTCCCATTTATTAGGATCTTCCTCAAAATCAGTTACGATTTTATCTACCAAGCCTGTTCCCCAGACGGAAAATATACCTACTTTTTTTGTTGGAAGATTTACTTTAAAGTTCAAATCCTGATAATCCAAATCTCCACCTAAATTCAAAAGAGATGTTGTTGAATAGCGATAATTGAAAATATATGATGCATTGTGCTTCTTACTTAATGGACCTTCAGAAGCAAAATCGATCCCCAATATCCCGAGCTGGAATGTATTTTCATATTTCTGGTTATTTCCGTTTCTCAATTTCATATCAAATACTCCCGACACGGCATTACTATATTCGGAAGGAAAAGCACCAGTGAAGAAATCCGAGTTACCCAATACATTACTGCTCAAGGAGGATAATATACCTCCTCCTAATGTGGAAATATCTGCGAAATGATTTGGATTAGGGATCTCGACATCTTCCAAACGCCATTGCAAAAGATGCGGGGCATTCCCATGAATGGATATACCATTATTCGATACACTAGGCGACACTCCGGCAAAAGCCCCCACCAGACGAGCAGGATCATCCATTCCTCCGGCATAACGGCTTGCTTCTTCTACGCTAAGCATCCGGGCTCCTGTAGTCGCCATTTCGTTAAGCGGTAGTGTTTTATTGGTGCGGGAATAAATCATAACTTCATCCAGTTCCTTTATATTCTCTTTCATTTGTATCTCCAGATAAACCTCCTTTGCCGAAGTAATCAATATTTCACGATAAACACTCGGCTCATACCCTACAAATGTAGCTTGTACCGTATGCCTGCCCACAGGTACATTATTCAGGACAAACTTACCATCTTCATCTGCTGTAACGCCAATTTCAGGTTTGTCAAGAAGTCCGATGGAAACATAAGACAGAGGGGCACCCGATGCCCTGTCTGTTACAATACCACGTATTGTCTGAGTTCGCAATCCATTAGTCTGGGCTGAGAAGCCAACCGGATACAATAAACAAATAAGTATAGTAATAATTGATTTTAATTTGAGATGCATAGCTGTTAGTTTTATATAGTTATTATTAGTTATCTTTTTTATTTTTGATGAAACTCATCACCTTGTATATCTTGTCAAAAGCACTCATTGCCCCGCCTGACTGAGATAGTTCATTGCTGAAGATCATCTCAAAAGCATCCAATACCTTTTTGCAATTGGTTAAGTTAACTCCGGACACCTCTGATACTTTCATTATTGTTTCTTTCTTATTCATAATGGTTTTGTTTTTGATTCTGATACGAAAGTAGGGTTTGATGCAGACTGGAATCTGAATAGTAGACGAAAGAAGGCTTTTTGTATACGAACTGTAGTATTAAGTATATCAAAGTATTTCGCAATTTAGCAGAGGATTGCCATTATAAAATCACTCTTAGCCTGCTTTATAAAACAAAGCAGGCTACTCTATAGCAGCCTGTCAATTGGTATTTGATTGGTAAAAAAAGAACTACAAGCTATACAGCCTGTAGTTCCTTGTCGATTAATAGTATTTAATGAAGAGCGTACTCTTTATCTATATCATTCGGGCACATAGATTATTTCCCCATTCTCCAATTCGTAGGCTATACCCACCTTCTTACCTTTTTGCTGCGGAGAAGACTGATCCTGAGAAGGGGTATATTTGTTTATCTTATTCCCCTCTTTGGTAATGATCTCCATGTTATCTTTACCCGGATTTTTCACAATCGTATAGTCCTCTTGTGTAAAAACCTCTGTCATATTCATATGCATCACCATGGCCACCATCAGAGCCACAGCAAAAACCATTGCCACATCGAAAAGATTAACTATCACACTTAGCGGATCGGTGTCCTCTTCTTTCGAAAACTTGCTGATTCTTCTTTGCCTCCGTCTCATACCTGCTCTTCTTTTTCGGTTAATATCCTCGACACATAATCGAGATTATTCACATCCTTGGCATACCAGCGTTGCTTGAACTGAAGCGTAACCAGACCTACTGCGCTCACCACAAGCCCCACAACCGTAGTCGCAAATACGACCTGCATATTGTAAGCCATACCCGATATATCTCCCGTAGACAACCCTACCAAAGCCGGACTCATGGCTATCAACGTACCGATAAGACCAAGTACGGGCCCCATCTTGGCAAGAAGTTTCGATAGAGATGCATCTTTCTCCGCTTCATTCTCAAAGTTAGAGATCAGATAATCTGAATAGGCATCGCTGGCGGGAGTGGTAAGCAAATCGCGAAGATATCTGACAAACAAAGAGTTGTCTTTTTCGGGCAAAGAGCTTTTCAGCGTATCTATGTTTGTTATGCTTAGATTTTTAATCTTATCGTTCAGTTCTTTATCATTTTTCCTTTTTACCATAAACTGATTGTAGAAACTACCAATTAGCAGTAGTGAACGTGCAAAAAGAAATAACAGGATAATAATGTCGGGTATAAGTAAACTATTGGCTACCCAGAATAATACTTTTGAAATTACTTCCATTAATAATTCTTATTTAGTTGGTTGTGATAATTTGTTCTTTGATTCTTTCTTTTGTCGGATAATCCATTTTACCTTATTCCAGAAAAAGCCCAGCACAAAGGCTGTACTAAACAATCCCAAAGACAGCAATAAGGCCTTAATATTCAGTTGTTCTTCTACTGCGGCATAAGTCACATTGCCATTCACGGTAGTTATCAGACCTATAATGCAGACAAAAAGGCTGACAAGGAAATACACCTCCAGTCTTAGTTCCTTTTCATGATAAATATACCTGACCAGATAGCTCAATGCGGGTAAAATAAGGAGAGCGGCCGCAGCCAAGATGTAGGATATGGCATCGAAATCCGTTCCCGGAAAACTGAATATCAGTTGAGTGAGGAGATAGAATAGTACGGGGAATATAAGTAAACTAGGATACCAATAGAGAGGTTGTATCCACCGTTTCACCTTCTTCCCGAACATATCCCGTAAGGCGGCAAAGCAGAAAGCAAAGCAAATAGCCGACTCAATGGTAATGAGTACGGCAGCATCCTGCATCACCTTTATGTTTTTGAGGTAGTCAGCCAATTGGGTCTTCGACTGCATGGTGGCATACTGACACGTCCACAGGACGAAAACAGCACAAATCAGACCGAATATAGCTGCCTGCCAAGGCTTCCAGAAACTTAGTTTTACAATGCAATTTATAACAATAAAAAGCATTAATATCTGTATAATTAATTCCATAAAATAAAAGGTCGGAGAAATCGTACAGACAACGTCTCCGACCTCTATATTTAGTTATTACTCTTACGTTTTTTGCGCAGTACGAACAATAGTGCAAGGAATGCAAGCAGAACGACTGCAACAACAATGATACCGTTCAATGAGTTTTCTTCGCCATTGTCAGACTGGCTCATCGAGTCTTTTTTCAGCACAGTTCCACTCTTGTTAATGTCGGATGACGCATCTGCGGTCTTCATCTTCTGAAGCTGTTGCTTATAGCCTGCCGCATTCTCAGGGGTAGATTTCTGTGCGATGAAATCCTGTAACTTCGCATTCGAACCCGAAAAGCCTGATCCTGTTGCGCCGAATTCATTTACCAAGTCGGTATGTAGTTTGGCCACATCTGCCAGTTGCTGTTCCGATGCTTTCCACATACCCTTACGGGCGGTTTCCAACATTACGGCGGTAATCTCCTGCATAGCAGCCGGATTTTCTTGTTTGAAGAAACCCTGAACACCCAGATTGTGAGAATCCTTTACATATACATCATACAGTTCGTCCCACATCTCGTTGTCGATAACGTCGGGCTTCATTACATTCCATGCATAGGTATTGGTCACTACTTCAGTTATTTGTGCGGCACTCGATGCCTTACCTTTCATTACTTCCTTGATGTAAGCCGGATTGAAAACCGTAGAGCGAGACTCTACGCCGATAGCTTCTTTCAGTTCTTGCATCTTGGCATTGTTGCGGTTGCGATAATCGGCAAAGTAAGCATCCGGGTCTTTGCCCGTTACTTCACGAACAGCCAGATTCATCCCTCCCATAAATTCATATACATGGTCAAGGCTCAATGCTCCCCATGTATTGCTTTGACGAGGCTGTACTACAACATCCGTATTGTGAAGCACTGCACGAAGAAGTCCCGCTTTGTATTCGCCCCACTCTTTATCGCTTCCGTACACTGCACCCATATTATTGATGTAGGTATCGGCTATTTCTTTCTCGCTCTCCCATTTGTCGCCACTGGTAACCATGCCCTGAATGCCTGTACCATACATACCGTTGATACCTCCAAACACACGCTGGGTAGACATTTCACGCGCATTCTTTGGCGGTATGCCCTGCTCTACAAGCTGACGCTCGATCTCGGTTGTACTGGTAGATACATAGTTGCCATTCTTATCATCCTTGGCCGAAGCTGCCATTTCCACAGCACGCGTAATCAGAGACAGGCGGGATGCAGCCAGATCGCGGAACTGACCCGATGTCTGCACTACAACATCGATACGAGGACGTCCCAAAGTCTCGGACGAAATCAATTGAATGTCCGATACCCTGCCAAAAGCATCACGCACCGGCTCTATACCGAGCATGTAAAGAGCCTGCGCAATAGTAGTTCCTTCGCTTTCGATAAACTCACTGCTCCAGAATGTATAGCTCACTTTCTTCGGATATTCTCCATGCTGTGTCTTATACTGATCCAGTGTTGCATTTACAAGGGCGATTCCTTTGTCCCAAGCCACTTCCGATGGTGTAGCCTCTGCATTTATAGAATACAGATTGCGCCCTGTAGGCACAGCATTCGGATTTGCCACTGCATCGCCACCCGATGATGGAGCGATATAGCCACCCGATAGTGCATTTAGGATAGATTTTAGTTCCAATTCGGGACTCTGTACCAATGCATTCTTATAGTTGACAATATTATTGATCGTGCGTTCTACTTCTGTAATAGCACGGGCACGGTCCTTTTGCTCTTTTGTATATTCGGGCTTCTTAGGCTTTTCTGCGGGTTTAGGAGTTTCCTCTTTTTTGTTTTTCGTTTCCTCTGGTCTTTCTCCTATTTTGGGTATCCACGAAGGATGCCCCCCACCCGATTTGGCAGCAGGTTTTGCATTTGCACCAGAAGATGCTGCCATTGCCATCATACCGCGCCGTGGCGGTGTCAGCATTTTTTTTGCTTCGCCGAGATCTTTTGTCTGAATACCCGCCACTTGGCAAACGAATGTGCTGTCTACTGTTTTGCCATTCAATACCTGATTTACCAATATTTTGGCAGGTTCTAAATAACGCTGAGTGAATACAACTTTATTTTTCAATTGCTGTTCGGTTACTTTACCTCGCTGTTTGTCGAGTGCTGCCAAACTGTATGCAATAGGGTCGGCACTCATAGCCAATACAGACGATTTTATCTTTTCAGCATCGTAAGGTATTCCTGTGGTGTACAATTGGCCTGTCATCTTCTCGTTGGCAATCTCTTCCGAGAAATTTTCGATGCGTTCTATATCTGCCGTAGTGTAGGGAGAGGTAAGAACACTGTCTAATCGCAATTCGCGGTGTAATCCCATCTGCACGGCAATTTTCTTCACGGCTAGCGAAGCTTTTGACTGATGAGCCTCATCGATCTTGTAATAATCTCGGATTTTATCCTGTAAAGATTTGAACTGCGAACGGGTATTGCTCTCCATAAACGGCGGTGTCAGGTACGATAGCGTGGTAGCATACGAACGGCGTTTGGCCATCATACTTTCTCCGATATTGCCAATGGTATAATAGTAGAAGTGCGGGATAGTCCCTACCAGACGGTCAGGCCAGTCGTTGCTGCTCAACGCTACTTGCTTTTGAGGTGTAAATTCCAAACTGCCATGTGTGCCGAAATGCAGCATAGCATCGGCTTTGAACGCATACTGCGACCACAGATATGCTCCGATGTATGTGTGCGGAGGTGCTGATTTAGCTCCGTGGACAATGGCAAAGGCATCACCCCCCAGTGCAGCCATAGGCTGAGGCAGGAGTGCTATATTTCCGAGTTGGATACGGGCAACTGCCAGATAATATTTGTTATCCTTGTGAACACTCATATATGCTCCGGGAGCTTCTCCGTATGTATTTACGACATCGGCATAGAGTTCGTCCGAAAGCGATTGATGTATCCAAGATTCATATTCCGATTTTTCGACCAATGCCGGTTTTCCGTTTTTCAGATAATTGTCGAATGCCCCTTCGGCATAGGTGCTTAGGATTGCACCCTGAGCCATGAGCAGCTTTTCGAACTCCGGCTCCGTTGCAGGCAGATTGTCTACTTTATAGCCTTCAGCCTTTAGTCGCTTCAGCAAGTTGTAGAGTGATGGAACTGTTTCCAATCCCTGAGCTGTCAACGTTTCCTGTCCTGCTCCTTTGAAGTAATAGATAGCAACTTTCTTATCTGTATTACTTTTTCTCTTCAGGTTGATGAAATTATTGACAATCTGTGTCAGATTCTTCAACCTGTCGGGTATAGCCTTGAATAGATATAAGCCGTCTTTATCAACTTCCTGAGCATTGACAACATACGGATAGATGGCTCCGTCCAATTCGGGCATGACTACGCTCTGAGACATGAATCCGCCAAACATTCCCATCGGGTCTTTCATCCAATCTTCTTTCGTTTGCAAGATAGTAAGAGGTGAGAATATAGGTATATTCCTTTCTTTGAGCCACTCCACAGCAGCATCTGCCTGCCCCATAGCCAAACGGCCATGTGCATAATATACTACCGCATCGGGTTGTATTTGTTTCAGAAAATCGATACGCTTCATGGCTGAAGAAACAGGGTAAACGTTCATCCCTGCATTTTGGAACGAAACGATCATGCTGTCTATATTTGCCCTGTTTCCACTAAAAGGATCGTTAAGTCCGCCTACTATGGCAATCTTAGCCCCGCCTTCTTTATAGAAGTTATGTTCTTTGATATATTTTTCATATTCACCCACCGTATTGAACGATACATTCTCATCTAAATGATAAAGCACATCGGATGCACTTTCGACTACCGAATCGGCTGGAGTAACAAAGAATGACTTTTTATCGATATGCTGACGGATATACCTTGCCAGATTCTGATAATTCTTTCTATTTCCATTGCTGATATATGAAGAAACGCTCTCTTTCTGTATACTATCGAGATTGCATATATTATTGTCGGGATTGGTAGCAGCGTATATATAAATAGGAACTCCATTATCGGCTGCATTTTGTATTTCGGCACGTTGCTCTGCCGAAATATTCATTCCCATACCGAATCCCAGGACGAAATCATACTTTTTCAGTTTGTCGAGATCATCAAGAGATACCTCTTCAAAACTTATAAAATCATCTGTGTTTGATTTTATAAGGCTGGTGACCTGAAACTGCTGAAAATTGACAAGACCGATCTTGGTGGTGGAAACAAGCTTACCCCAAACTATCCATCCGGCAATAATTAGCAATACAGCGCATATTATAATTATAAGTTTTGACTTAGACATACTTCGTAACAGTTACTTAATTTATTAGTCAGATATTTTAACGCAAGTTGGCAAACCGATAAATCGGTCTGCCATACTTGTATTTATTCTATCTGAATATATTTTTATTTAATTAATGCATATTCTATCTGCGGACGTCCTCTGTCCCCCTTATCATTAGCCAAGCCCATTGTCAGGAAGCGCAGTTTATAATAGAATCCGTTAGCATCTTTTATCACATAGTAGCGGTCAAACTGTATGCCAAGAGGAGCTGTAGATCCACCCATATTAGATGTTACGCGCCAATTGCTACCAATTACGTTACGAACTTTCGAGAATGTGAGACTTGCAATTTTAGACTCATTGAAATCTTCATATGCAATATCCGAAACCATTACTTGTATAGCTTCCGTTCCGGCAACATTATTAATAAGCACTAAATCCTGCATAAAGTAAGGCATGCCCATCGTAGAACCGATATTATACCCCCATACGATATCCCATTTCTTAGCTTCCGGTTCTACATTAACCGTTGTTCCTGTCTCCAGAGACAAGAATGTGAAATTATAGGCGGCATCTTTAGCTATTTCGACAGTCTTGATTGTGGTTTCACTAACTTTGGCATATTGTACTTTATAACCTTCTCCATTACGGCTGACTTTCACTTTATACCATTGATCTCGGCTCGATTTATTTCCTTCCGATGCAACAAAATAAACCTTGTTTTCACTATCTGTAGCAGATATTGTAGCAAATACGGTTTTTGAAAGATCGCCGTCAAAACTGTCTATTACTTCTGTAGATAACCCTTCTACAGTCATAGGACTTGCAGCTATATCTTTTGCAGCTTCTGCATCGGCAAGAGTTACGGCCGTAATATCCGTCTTAGTCGAAGCTGTAGCCGTAGTCGCATAGGCTCCATTCAATACAACTTTAAAATCACTGCCACCGTAGAAGCCTAAATTCCAGCTCTTACGGTCCACAGGAGTCTGTGTATTACTACTCAAATCTACATACACAGAATTAGCGTAAGCTACATCACCTACTTTTCCTTCAAGAATCAGCTTTTGACCTTCCGATACTATTGCACCGAATTTAAGGGTGGCTTCTTTTTTATCGCCAATAACAATTCCATTATTTATGGATATCGAGGATATGGTAAAAGTCAAGGTTTCCGTACCATCAAATAAAGCTTCGCTAACTTTGGATACTTTAAATGAAGCTGATGTACTTCCTGCAGGGATATTCACTACAAGTTGGTTATTTGTAACGGCAGGACCAGTTGTAAACTGTGTACCATAGACTGCTCCAGTAGCTGTAACTCCCAGAGTGACATCAATTGCTGATTCGGCCTTACGGCTCAGGTTTATAGTAATATCTATAGATTCGTTATCTTCATCGAGTCCCAATTCAGCAGATGTAAAATTGACAGTAATATCTGGCAATTTCACATCGTCTTCACTATCACTACATGAGTTGAAGCCTATCAAGGCCGTAAAAAGAAATAAATACAGTAATTTTTTCATTTTGTCTATTTATTGATTAATTATTTGTTAAAAAGGAAACTTAAACCGATAAAATAGGAACGTCCACATCCCTTCAGTGTGGAAGGGCCACTGACGTCGTGTCCACTACCTCCGGTTGTATTTCTTACGGTTGTTATATCAAATATATTTTTAATTCCGGCATTTATATTCAGATATTTACCTGCGCGCTGGCTAATTGTAAAATCAGCCCAATTGAAACTTCCTACGCCTCCGAGATACAATTCTTTGGTCGTGCTATCGTACTGATATTCGTCTCGGCTACCTGTAAATTTGTAAAACAGATTAAGGTTAGTTTTACTCTTTGTTATATGATAAGTGATACTCGCACTCAGTTCGGGAGAGAAACGAAAATCGGGCATATCTTTATTTTCGGCTGCTACATCTTCGTTGTCTTGCAGATTGTTGTAGCGCCCAACCAGAGAGAAGCCGATATTTGCCTGTAGGTTTTTCCATATCAGTGCATTCTCTAACGTTCCGCCGGTTGTTTTATACTTAGATATATTTTTATATGTGGTTTTGGTCGAATTCTCCGATTCATAAGCTGTCTCTATACGGTCTTGGAAATCGTTATAGAAAGCTGATAGTGTAGAAGTAAGCCTTATATTTTCGTTGTGAAATATACGCCATGTATAAGAGCCTGTGAAATTGTTGGAGTATTCGGCTTTCAGATCCGGATTGCCCTCTATGTCGTGATTGGCATTGTGAAAAGAGAAGTACAACTCCTGTAATGTAGGCGCTCTGAAGCCGTATGCATACGACAGGCGCAGATCCATATCCGGATTTAGCGAAAACTTTGTACTTACCGACGGAATGGCCACCGGAGCATCGTAATCGGCAACTATAATGGAACGCACTCCGGGACGAATGCTGAACCATTCTGTGGCACGCCATTCAGCTGACAGAAAAGCGGCAAAGGTAGAAATATCTGGTTTTCCCAATATACGCCCTCCCGAGCCTTTGTCCCAATTATATTCGACTCCCGGCTGTAAATCTATAGCTGATGTTGCTTTCCATGTAGCTGTGGCACGCATAAACGCCCCCTGGAACTTTGATACATCCTGAGCCGATTCATCTGTCGATAACCATCTCTCACCGCTTTCCAAATCAGAAACAATTGTACGTGTACGACGTTTATAATCCTGATAGGAAGAAACGACGTTGACACCCAGCCTATTGCTTATTTTCCAATCAGCTTGCATGTTGTGGGTATATCTATCAACAAGGTAATCTACGTCTACAATTTCGTTTGAAGTTTCTGTTTTGGGATTTTCCGGTTTAAATGTCGTCTCATCGAGATAACTAAGGCGATACCATACATTCAAGTTTTTTTTCTTATATCCGGCAGTTCCGTCGTAGTAGAACTGATCCTTGGGTGCCCATGTTCTGGCTCGTGCCACTTCGTCGCCTCTCCATCCTCCTGTGACGTTACGCGAGTATGCACCATCGAGGTAGATGCCTGTTTTTGATCCCCAGTTCAGATTCAGGCTTTCGTTGTGGATACCTTCTCCCGAAAATGCTTCATACTCATCTCCTATTGTCTCTTCCTGCACGCGTGCTGATACGGAATAGGTATTCTTTTCGGGTACTACTCTTGCCTTTTTAGTTATCACATTTACCACTCCAGCCAAGGCATCGGTACCATATATGACAGACATAGGGCCTTCTATAATCTCTATCTGTTCGATCGTATTTATATCTATCTGGCTAAGGCTTTGCTTAGTAGCACCCCTATCTACAAGAGGAACTCCATCTACGAGAATTTTTATATTATTGCCCCCCATTCCCATCAGTTCAAATTTATTTTCTCCCAAAGCTATATCATTGGTAATCCGTACCCCGATTTCAGTATTCAACAACGATTGCATATCAGTTGCTGCTTTTTGCTGGATGGCCTGATTATTAATTACTCTTACTTTGTAAAGAGAATTGCGAAGCGACTGTGGGGTAAACTGTCCGGTTACAACCACTTCTTCCAACTGATTTTTATTTTCTATAATAGTAAGGTCTGGAAAGAAGTTTGAAACGCCAGTTTTAATAACAACAGGTGTTTCTTTACGGTGAGCTGCAATAGAATATACGACCAGCGTGTATTCCCCGGCAGGAGCATCAAATTGGAAGCGACCATTTTCATCTGTTATACAACCATAAGTTGTATTTTTCAAAGAGACTGAGATGCACTCAGCCGGCTGTCCATCAGTAGTTTTTACTATTCCTGAAACTTTTTCTTTTGTCGTTTTTTGCGCAATAGTATTCAAGGTAGCTGCAAAGAGTGCAGTCACTATAAATATATACTTTAACATATGTTTATAGAATATATTAGATATTTTAAATAATATCCGGGATTATTGTTTTTTCATAAAATTCAGTATAATAGTGCCAATTTTACGATTACAAATGTACGGGTAAGGTATAGCTTGTACAATCCCTAAAAATAATGAAAATTGAAATTAACCATACCTATTATTAATGATTGTATGCTTAATGTTGAAATAGAGGATTGAAATCGATACTTTTATGGTAAAAGCCGCCTGATATAAATTATATCAGGCGGCTTCTAATGTACTTCGAATACGTCGTGCGAAATTTCAATTATATTTTACAAAACAGTTATTCTATAGCTAAGGCTTCCGGTACAAAAGTTGCTCTTTCAATTGTATCTTGTTCTGTTACCATCTTACAGGTACCGAAGAAATTTGCGCCTGCCTCGATCTCTAAGTTTAAAGCAGTTATCTCTCCTTTGAAATAAGATGATGATTTAAGCCGGACAATATCATAAGCAATAACATCGCCGTTAATCTTACCCATCAGTTCGATACTGCTGCTTTTGATATTGCCATTGACTCTTCCATCGGGACCAATAATAACTTTTCCTTCGCAATTAATATTACCCTCGATACTACCATCAATCCTTAGATCTCCTTTTGAGTTTATCTCTCCCGAAAACATTGTTGATTGGGATAGAACGCTATGCGACTTATCCAAAGAGGTCGCTGATATAATACCTGATATATTATTTTTCTTATTAAACATATTCAATTTTTATATGATTTTAATTTGTAATATTTTAAATAAATAAGTAAAACTCGAAAAATGACTACTTTCGTGCTCCTTCGTTCATAATTTACACAATGAGCGATAAAATTCCTGAATAATCTGAACAAAATACCGATCCTTAAATAAGGTTATCCACCCGTCTTTCCATTGTTGAAAACCTTTGCATTTAATCCCGCAATTGAGTACCATTTGATGTTCTGTTCTTTCTATAACCCTTAGTTGAGGATTACCGGCCTTTTCATATCCATTCTTTAAGACAGATATTAATATTGTTTTCTTATTTTCAGGCTCTACGTATTTAAAAACGGCATCAACACAACAAATAGAGTATAGATAAAATGCCGAATATTCGTACGCAAACCAATAATCATTAATTTTATACAGGTATATCTGGTTATTATCAGAATCATTTTTACTTTCTTTCATCAATATTTGTTGCATGTTATCCATGAGTTCGCTTATTTTAATCAATTATTACTTACAAAGCCATTATTTTTTCCACTTTAGTTTTACCATCTTCTGTTCGCACTTTTACAATATATAAGCCTTGGGCTAACGATAGAGATTTGGTATAAACTGTTGTGTTTATCTGCCTATTTGAATGTATCAGCCTTCCATACAAATCATATACATGAACAGTCTTAATTATTCTATCCGATTTTACATCCAAAACTCCATTTTGATAAACTATATGAATGCCATCATTTACACTTCCAACAATATCGCCAGGAGATGCCATACGTAACACAAACCTGTCTGCATCTATGTATTTGTTTTCTACTGTTGTCTTTCGCTGATTAAAATGATAAGTATCATTATCGGTCAAATCCTGCTCTATAGACATAAATTTATCCACTAATACAGGGCGCACGCCATAAGTCGAATAAAATTCAGATACATTTTCGAATGTAAACTTCAGAGGTTTTTGAGTATCGGAGCATTTTACACCTATACCTATTTCCTTGACACCTTCCTCAATTGCCTGAACAAGATTATAATCGTTACCGTCAGGGGTGATGAAGAATGTTTCGGGTACAATGTGTCCCTCTGTATATATCATTTTCTTCACATTACTTTCAATATTCCCCATCCAGGATGCATTCAATATAGCATAGTCTCCTGACATATCATTATTGTCACTCGTTTTCAGATAGAGAGAACTTCCTTCCGGCAATACTTGGGATAGTCCTCTGAAAGCAGGTCCGGTCAGAGCATATGTCCCTTCGAATGGATACAATAACTCCGTGCTATTTACCCCTTCGGCCAATGTCACAATAAATGCCTGTTGAGGTTTGATATTGTTTGTCGCCGAAAACGGGCGGTTCTCCCATATTTGCAATGTGCTATTGAATACAAAATATCCATCACTAACCAATAGTTTCGGTGCTATCGGATCTATATTATTGGCATCAAGGAAACGCTTAGAATTTATAGATGCCATAAATGGATTTCCAACCATAACTTTCTGTGATGTGGCAATGTGTTTCGATATTTCCTGAGCATATCCTGGTACACTATTTCCACCTATATTAATGTTCTTAACCTCATTCGAAGATGTTTCATATATAAAGCGATAAGCCTCCGATCCACGTTTCATTTGTCCTACCGGAGAATATATCAATTGAAGTGTTTTAGTATCAAAATAGAAAAACTTACTTTCTCCGGTAAATTTATCATAAGTGTGAGCTGGATAAAATGGCGCTTTCGTTTCATTTTCAAAGTATGGGAATTCCAGTACTCCTTCAAGGCCATCCATATGACAATGATTATTATAGCCTACTTGATCTTTGTATGAAGGAACTTTTATTGCAACCGCATTGTTAGTTTCTGCCAGATTAATATCATTTCTCGCATATGCTTTACTGAAGTCTCCGGCTTCTACCTCTACAGACTGCCCGGTTACAGGGTCTTGTATATTAAAACCACCCTGCCATGTTACCGGAAAACCGCCAAATGAAAAGTCTCCCGATGCCATATTCTTTAATGGAGCAGCTAAGGCATACCAGGTATCCCGTTCTTTCACCAAGCATGGAGAACCTGATCCGTTCTTGTCCGGCTGAGTACCTTCCGTCAGCCCACTTGTACTACTGTAATATCCCCAGTTATACTGAACAAAAGCTTTTTCATAAGCTAATTTATGCTGATACGCAACTTCAGATCCATACTGGAAAGTAATATTCTTACATTGCGGAGCTCCATATAAATCAACGGGTGTACTCACCAAGTCCAATGAAGGATAATTAGCAGAACCACCGGTTATCTGAACATCGGTACATGCCAATGGCACCATTCCCAACTGGTTACCATCTTTATCCACCCAGTTGTCAGGGTTATTCCAATTGCTGTCTCCGGCTGTTGATTTCCAATATAATGTTGTCGGCTGAGCCATAACCTTTATGGTAAAGGTGTTGCTTTCAAATTGTTGTCCACAGAACCCATCGATAGTCATTCTTTTGAAATGTGTATCAACAGTGAGGAGGCCCGGTGTATAAGAAATATTGTTTGCACCCGGTATATCTGTCCATATTACACCGTCTGTACTGTACTTCCACTGATATGTAAATGAATTGCTCCCACCCGAAGCTGCTGTAATTTCTTTTATTTCCAATGGGTTCTGATTTTCACATACAAACGGATTGCCCTTTATAGTTCCTGCCATAACAGGAGCATTTACGGTAATAGTAAATGTAAGTTTAGTACCTTCACAGTTTTCGTATTTCGGTGTTACTTCTATTACTGCTGTAATAGGACTATTTGTTGAATTAGTAGCCGTAAAAGAAGGTAAGACCGATCCCGAACCACTCGCTGCAAGACCGATAGCCGTATTACTGTTTTTCCATGTATATGTCACTTTGCCGGATGGAGTAGCTGTCGTTTCAAATGGGATAGATAGTACCTGATTGTTATTACATACCGTCAAATTAGTAATAGGCTTCACTATGGCTGTCGGGTTGACTGTAATAGTGAATGTCAACGGTGTGCCGATACAATCTTCATATTTGGGCGTTACCTCTATTGTAGCTGTTACTGGCGCAGTACTTGGATTTATCGCAGTAAAGGACGGTAGAGTTGAACCGGTGCCACTAGCAACGAGACCAATAGCAGAATTACTGTTTTTCCATGTGTATGTCACTTTATTAGTTGGTGTTGCGGTGGTCTCGAATGGAATCGATGAAACCAAACTGTTATTACATACCGTCAGATTAGTAATAGGCTTCACTATGGCTGTCGGGTTGACCGTAATAGTGAATGTCAATGGCGTACTAATACAATCTTCATATTTGGGTGTTACCTCTATTGTGGCTGTAATGGGTGTAGTACCCGGGTTTACAGCAGTAAAAGAAGGTAGATTAGATCCAGTGCCACTGGCAACAAGGCCAATAGCAGTATTACTGTTTTTCCATGTATATGTCACTTTTCCGGACGGAGTAGCTGTAGTTTCAAATGGGATAGATGGTACCTGACTGTTATTACATACTGTCAAATTAGTAATAGGCTTCACTACGGCTGTCGGGTTGACCGTAATGGTGAATGACAACGGCGTGCCAATACAATCTTCATATTTGGGTGTTACTTCTATTGTTGCTGTTACAGGCGCAGTACCTGAATTTACAGCAGTAAAAGACGGTAGATTCGAACCCGAACCGCTGGCAACAAGACCGATAGCAGCATTATTATTTTTCCATGTATATGTTACCTTATTTGTTGGCATTGCCGTAGTTTCGAATGGGATAGACGATACCTGGCTGTTATTACAGACTGTCAGATTAGAAATAGGTTTTACACCGGCAACCGGATTGACTATTATCTTATAACTTTTTGAAACACCAACACAACCAAATGCTGTAGGAGTAACTGTTATCGTAGCTTCCAACTGTCCTGTGGTTGTATTCTTCGCGGTAAATTGAGGAATATCCCCTGTACCTGATGTTAAACCGATGGCAGAATTATTGCATGTCCAGACATAAGTAGTTCCGGCGACAGTACTTGTAAGTGCTACTTTAGGCACAATAGTCCCGGCACAGACAGTAGTTTCGGTGAAGGTATTATTTATAACAGGTTTACCAGTTACAACGGCAGTAAGTGTCTCTGTATTACATCCGATAGAGTCACGCACAAGTACAGTATAATTTCCCGGTGCCAGTCCGGTAAAAGGTACAGCTATCTTTTGCCAGTCGCCCCCTCCGTTCCGGCTCATTTCTACACGTGGAGAACCACCAGCGGCCTCAACATATAAACTGCCGTCATTTCCATTACATGAAGGTGTAGTCTTTACTGTAGCAGATAAGAACTGTTGATATACATATATTGTTTTTGTAATTTCACCACATCCCGGAATCGTTGCCTTAATATTAAAGTCTCCACCGTTTGTAGACACAGTACTCAATACTTTGTAAGGTACACTTACTTCCGTCGAATATGCAGGTACATTAATTGTCGCAGGCATATTACTTCCATCCGGCTGTTTAATAAAATTCAAAGCTGCTCCGGAATAAGTCATAGCTATTGTCCTTGCCACAGAACTTTTGTTTATCTTCAATGTGAATTTATTACTCTCACAAGCCTGGAAGACATTGTCCATACCCTGAATCTCGTTCCCATGATTAGTGATACCAAGCCCTAAGTCGAAGCTGCCAGCTTTAAGGAATACTCCCGACCCATAACTGCTATCCCCTACATTAGCTATCGCAAGCTTTAATCTGTACTTTTTCCCCGGCTCAACATTGGCTTTTGCTGTCAGTACAGTTGTATGTCCGTTATATTCTACTTGTTGTCCGGCAGTAGTATAACAATTAACAAAATATTCAGTATTCCTTAGTTGGTTTACATTATAGATTGCAACTGGTAAATCGGTAGTTCCGGGTACTATCGCAATATTTCTTTTGTTGGAAACACCATCCTCATCCGAGATAAAAAACCCAAATACGTCATTATAAGTCTGGTTGTTAGAATAATTAGGATATTCTTCCGACCCGAATACATATTCAAAACTAATTTGAGATGATTGTGGGGTAAAAGTAAATTCCAATACCGTACCACAATTTATACCATTAGTTGTTAAAGCTTGTAAATCAGCATCACTAAGCGTTTTACCTCCATTCAGTGCACTCTGAGCCCCACTTCCACTACCATTGGGGCCTTCAGCATACAGCCCCGGCCCAGTGGTCAGTAATATTCCGCTTTCTACTCCCAATACACGGGTTCCCGTCGTCTGTCCTCCACTAAAGTATGACATGGATCTGTTGTATTCGGGACTCGTTGTTGACCATGCTGTACCTGTCCAGTTTAGTGCATGAAGTGTAACATCTTCAATGACTCCTTCCGTTGCACAATCACCTCCCTGACTTTTGAGGAATATTTTTTCTACAAGTTCGGCCGGGGTATATGTTACGATGGCCGCATCCCTGTTTACAGAAATACTATTTGCATTAGGTGATGCCGGACGATTAGATGTTCGTGGCATTATAGACCCCCTGGCCCTCTCTTTTGCTATTGCAATACTATCCTCGGTACTAATATATTGAGCATTAGCTCCAAGAAAAACCAGAAGAAATCCGGATAAAAATATTGCTTTTAAATTGTTATGTATTTTTCTGATTTTCATCTTTTCTAAAATGTTTAAAATCTAATTATGAAATACTTCGATTAAAAGAAACCTGCGAATCTCCCGACTCACAGGATTCACCTTAACACAAACTTTACAAAACTTCGAATAACCCACTTTGGGCTACATCATTATTCGTTAATCGAATGTTATATCCTGATCTATGAAATCCTCCCAGTCTTTCACCGTCACCTTTACATCGAGGTCAGTATCAGGTTCGCCTCTGAATTTCAGTACTACCTGAACAATACGGTTGATTTTAGGGACAAAAGGTATTTCGATAGGAGTTTTTCCATAATAACTGGCATTATTTAACGGCATACTTGCACGCAGGCGTAGTTTGTGATGCGTAGTATCGCTATGTGTAGTAGCAAATGAGTCATCACCTCTATGTGCCGGTACAATAAAATCGACAGTATCTGCTTTCAGTTGACTATTAAAATTGAAATATTCCCTTATTGGCTTATCAGACTGGTATGGAGTATCTCTGGTAGGAAGATACTTTCCGCTCCAAGCCAAAGTTGTTGGTACATCCAGTAATTCCACAAAAGCAAGAGGATTAGTTCCCGCTACGATATTACTAAAACCGGTATATTCTTCTAATATCACCTGTATTTTTGCCACATTTCTGTTTAGAGAAGCATTCTTATAAGTTGGTATGCCTTGTTGTATCTCTGTATTGAAGATAGGCGCATAACTTAATTCTGCCGGAGTTTGTGATAGGAACTGATTCGCAGGAGCTATCAATTTGGTCTCCCACATCGGGGAAGTATCAATATCGCCTCCGTATGGAATATTCAATTGGCCTGAAACATCTGTATTGCAACTGATGAGTACCAGATTCCACTCCCCAACTGCCATCGTAGTGGAAAGTTTGTCCCCTGATTTATCAACATTAAATTGTTCTTTGACAAATTTCCTATCCTCATCAAATACATACAAATGTGAATTATTAATTAATTCAGCAGGTACTGATTTTGTTTGCAAGGACAGGCTGGATTGTCCGTCCTCTCCCTGAGGAATTTGCATAACATTACTGTCCGTACAACCTTGTAGAAGAAGCATTAAAAGCAATACTATAAAGGTTAAGAAGAATAAAGTCATACATGTTTTCAAGAAGAAAACAAAACGAGGTAAAGATGTATATATAATAGTTTTTATTCTCATAATTTTTCTTTTTTCTTACTTATAAGTATTTCCTTCCCAAGGAAAGAGATTCTTACCTATTGTTTCATCTATCTCGATCGCCATATTCGGACTCTGTGCACTTTTTAAGAGGCTAGCATTATTTCCATATACAGTTCCCAAACCTTTTATTGTAGCTTTGATACCATATTGGTAATTGCGTTTTATGTAATCATGTGTTGTTTTTCCCGGTGCCGGAGCATTTACTATTACCGGATAATAGCACTTGACCGTTTTAATAACCCCTGCATCTTTTGTACTCTCAAAATTGTATCTTACACCTATCACAAAATAGGTAGGATAAAGGGTACTTTCATCGTTTTCGAAAACATAATACCATAAAGGGGTATCATTGGCCGTTACGTCAGATGTTATATCATATTTTTGTGTGAAGATTGGCTCTGTTAAATAGTTTGTCAATTCGCTTGCCGGGTTAAGATTATTTAATAACATCGGACTTTTCAAAAACTGGTATCCGATATTACATCCATGACCAAATTTTCCGGACAGCACATTTCCTGATTCGGCAGGAAACCACGATGCAGTTTTCACATTCATCATAAATACCGAATCGATATGATATGTATAATTACTTGTAGGGTAATCCTTTTCAAATTCTATATCAGTTGCCAGGTCAAATTCAATCTTTTGAATCGCTACCCTTGCCACCAGCCGTTCCAATACAAACGGATCAGCTCCAAACAAAGCATGCCCATAATCAGATGCAACATCTCCGGGACGGCCATTATTTGATGTATATCCCAAGTAATGTTGTTCTTCTGTATTTTTAAAACTTACATTCTTCTCATAATGGCACATGGTCAGATTGGTCTTCATATCTGAAGGATTAATCCCCCCTATTGGAGGATTATCACCCGGATTGGGAGTTACCGTCCCAGGATGAGGAAATAAACCTTGCGTATTTAATTTTTCATATTTTTGTAGAAATTGTGTAATATTTTTGACAGAGGCAAAATATCCTTCCGGGGCATTGGCTATAACATATATATCCCGTTTTCCGGCTGTCAGGCTGATGCCTTTTATTTCATCTATGGTTTGAGACTCATTTCCGTTGATTATTTTACGCGGTACAGAATCATGTCCGTCAACTTTTCCAGCTTCATATTCTCCTGCTGATTTAAATATTAAAACATCGAGTCTGTAAATCTGACTTTCAAAATCAGAATCATCAATATTGCCTACCGACTTTTCTTTTGTATCCTCATTCGGGTTCAGTAACATGGAAAGAAAAATCTTCTTTTCACCATCAGTATTGCCACCCTCATCAATAAAGACACTATCTGCGGAACAGGAACATACAAATCCCATTATCCACAGGAGTATAATGGTCATATTTATATGTTCTTTTATATTCATTTTTTTCATTGCTTGTACCATTTATCCTTACGATTACACTGATCCTCATTCCTTAATATTCAGGAATCAAGCATATTATTTTCAGGATGTTATTGAAAGGTATAATGTACATTACACCAAGCTATAGTTGCTTTTTTATCTTTTAGATAGGATAATGAATTTACACCTGCATAATTTAATGCACCAAAACAGGTTTCGTCCCTATTTTTTGCCCTGCGCTGCATAAAGGACAATTCTTTTCCAACACCGGTAAGACCTTGTTTTATCACCAGTTTATTCCTATCGCCATAAGCAAAATTGTTCCAGGAATTATGTATGGTATTATATATTTGCAAAACCCCGTTTTCGAATCTGTAGGTATAAGTATATTTTTCGGGAAAGAAAGCCAGTGTTGTATCATCTATAAACGCCAACATTAATTCCTTACAGATATTTTTTTTCTGTACAATATATTGTTTCCAAATGGCCATCGGGTCAAATTCGGAAGAATCCAACTCTACTGCCCCTTTACGGGAACCAGCATATACCTTAAACTCTTTAATTACAGAATGTCTAAAAGACAGAATAGAAGGGACGTTTAAATATTCCATATTTCTCATTCTTTAAATTAGTTATTCAAAAACAGGGTCAGCAAATAAAAACAAAACAGATACTTTTTAATTGTTAATCATTAATTACAAAGCTTGCTGATTTGCCTTCGGTTGAAATGGATATTTGTGGGCTATACTCCGGTGTGGTTACAGAATTAATTTCCATAACTAATTTTTTAGGCCCGGCCTTATCTTTATCGAAGAGAACGATACCATTCAGATTCACGGTACTACGATTGCCATCACCCCAGATACGGAGGTCATGAAGGTTAGTCAGAACAAAGTCTTTCCCCTCTGTGGCTGTAGTTTCAGCTCCAATCGAACATGTTACATTTACGTCTCCTCCTGTAGCATTTGTCAGTAATGCTCCGTCAGACGCTCTCAACAATGATATGCGATAAAAGCCAGAGACAATATTATTCATTCTTCCATGGTCACCCAAAGAAGTAATAGCAATCATAGCCTGTTGGTCGATAATATTACCGGCACAACTCAACAGCGAGCTTTCAAAATTGATATTTGCATCGTTTATAGCATGTATTTTATTGAAATCCACCACCACTGACTTAGGTAACTCATAGCGTGTATCATTCAGGGTCTTCACATTAAACGCACCTGTTTTTTGGCCTTTGCTTATGACTACGCGCGGTATTATTCCCATATCAAAATCCAAAGCGTCAGCAGTCCCTTTACCGTATACACCATCTACAATAATGTCTGATCCGGTTGAATTCACTAGCATCTCACCATTTGTCTTGAATATTCCCAGTTCGTATGTAACATCTTTCTGGTCTTCGACACCATCTTCGGTATTTACCAATTTTACCAAAACTTCCTGATCCTCAATCGTACCAATACCTACAGGCTTCACCAGGTAACTGTGATTTACATTAGCCAGATGCATTTCGAACACTTTGCGTCCCTCCATTAGGTTATTAGCCTTGATAGGCACTTCCACATCTTGTTTTATCATATAGCGTGTAGCACCGTCATTGGCTGGAACAAAAGAAAGGCTTCCTTTTATCGGGGAGTAGTTGTCCGTCTCTGTTGCCGTCCCTGCCTTAGTTCCGTATTCAACGGTTACAGGCACAGGTACACCTTGCTCTGTGGTTGAATATCCAGTAAGTGTTACTGTAAACAATGCAGTTGTATAACCATTGACAGGTTTATTAATTCTCACATCAGACACATATACACCATGACCGAGCTTAACCACCCTGTTGCTTCTTCCTTTGAACAATATGTCTCCGTTGGATGTAAAGTTGATTTCTTCAAAAACATTCCTCTCATTTTCGATAGCATACCGGTCAAAGAGCATATCACCCATGTTGGAGAGCATGCAAATACGTCCCGTTGCTGTACTAGCTAGGAAAATACCATTCTGAGTCAATTGGGTTTTATCGAAATTTCCATCGGTAGATTTCTGATATATCTGCCGTCCGTCTTTAGCCAATCCTACAATTGTTCCGCGACCACGATCTGCATCGAAACCGACTACGACAGATTCTCCTGAAACAGGATTCAAACCCATGCCTGATATACTTCCTCTCAAGATATACTTCAAGAGGTCTGTACCATCGTTACGCAAAAGCGAGTAATAACATTTATCGCCGCCATTACCTCCAACCAGTATGTTTCCATTGTTTGCCAAATAGAGATGCTCTAATGTAGAAAACTCCGAAGCAGGAACAATTTCCTTGTTAAAGACAATATCTCCCTCAGTTCTGATTTTTATAACGCGACCGCCTGTAGAAGCACTACTCCCTATAAGGAAGATATGATCGTCAGGCGCTGTTATCATTTTGTGTATATGAAAACCCTGATCGGGCAGATTTGTTACAAAAAACGGTTTGCCCTTACTATCTAAACGAACTACAGAAGCAGTGGTCCCCTCTTCTCCGGTAAATGCGGCATGTATATATTCTGTAGTACTGCCTAAAACATCGAAACCGATACAAGTCCCGCTTTCGCTGGAAAGATATTTATATATGACTTTCCCTGTAGCATCTACTTTTCCCAACAATCCGGCTCTTACATCCCCTGTCTTTGGCTCATAGCCACCGAGTACAAGATTTCCGTCTTTTAATACTTTTCCACAGAATAATTCGCTACCATCTTCCCCGAGATACACATCGGTAAGAATTTTCCCTGTGTTATCTACAATAATGGCACGACCACATACCTTATTTGTTTTCTTTTTCAAAATAAGATAATTGGACTGTCCCAGAATTAATATTTTATTTTTGTCTATATAAGAAACGCTATTCACTGATGTGAAGCCTGATGGTAAGGAATGAGAGAAATAAATATCTCCTTCACGCTTCACCCATGTTATTGTGGTCTTCTCACCCACAGACCCAACCAATACAACCTGACCATCCGAAGCCGGATAGATATGCTGGTATTGAATACCTTCACCATCATACGTCCTGTCATAGACTACCGGCATATACTGAGCATTAGCCTTTTGTACTGAAAACCCAATCAATAGAGCACAAATCAGTAAACTTTCCAATATTTTTCTTCTGTACTTCATGTATATATTTGTTATGTTATTTAATTACTGCTTTTATATCTACTCTTCTGGCTTTTCTATTCATCCATATCTTATGGTTCCAAATAGATGTATTCCGGTTATCATTATAGAATGGGACCTCCAGTGGTGAATCGCTGTTGACGAATATCTTACCTTTACCTGTCACCCTCGCACGTGCTTTAATACCTTGTTGTGATAGCCATTGGGCAACAACTTCAGCCCTTCTTCTCGATAAATCGTAGTTGTAGTCTTCTGTCCCCATTTCGTCTGCATATCCATCAATGATCAAAGACTCTATATTATGGAGGTCTGTTTCTGCAAGCCACATCTTTAATTCCTGAATTGCAGAAGGAAGTAAAACCGATTTGTCGAAGTCGAAATACACACTCAGTAAAGACTCAGATTCAAGACTGAATTCAGGCACAGACTCCCTGCGAGGTCTATTAAAGTTTCCTTCATTATTGACTAAAACTATAGCCCCATTTGTTATTGCATCTACTTCCGACATTCCGTATATAAGATTTTCCCTGCCAAAATTCTTATTCCGTTCGAAATAAAAAATATCATCTTTGTTGAAACGCTGCCTGTCTGATACCACATATCCTTTATCCTTGTCTATTCGGAGCATGCTGAAGTCGTTGAGAACAGTATTTATCGGATAATCGAAATGGGTAAGACTTCCATCCAGGATCTTACCATTTTCATAGCTTATACCGTATATATCATAGCCTCCAAAGCCAACATGTCCGTTTGATGAGAAGACCAGCATATCATTAAATATGGCAGGAGATATTTCATCACCTTCTGTATTTACCTGTTCACCCAGATTAATAGGATCACCCCAACTTTGTAGCTTCTCATCCCAATGAACAATATAGATATCATAGCCACCATAGCCACCATCCATATCGGATGAGAAAAGGACAGAACGATTCCTGTTGAATATAAAAGGATGCGCATAAGAAGCTCCTTCTTTCTGAGGGAAAGCGGCCCTGAATGCTGACCAGCCTTTACGATTCTTATTATATTCGGAATAACGTAACTTTGTTTTATAGGTATTCACACCACCGGAGGACATCTCTATAGATTCACCCTTATCATATGCAACCTCCGTTACTATCATTTTTGACATATCATCAGAAAAAGATAGCGGCCCATTTTGCAAATCGACAGGAATCATATGCAGTAATGGCTTCGATTTTCCTTTTTGGGATGAGTTGATCGAATATTCGGAATTCTCATCCAAAGAGTAATATCTGGTTCTGTGGTAAAACTTTTTGTTCGGGTCATGGAATCGGCTGCTACTTGTAGCATAGAAATATTCATTTCTCATTTTTCCTACCCAGAATTCAGAATATGGAGTGTTAAACTTATCGAGCTTTTGAATATTAAACTCGGGTGTACCTACAGGCAAGAAACCATCCTCATAATTTAACGCATGTAATATATTCAGATAGCGTTGATCCTTTTTGTATACATCTCTATAGGCGTATTCCCTTGCAATTCTGATTGCTTTCAATTTTTCACCGGAATACCTTAATGCATCCAAATAGTTACAGATATCTATAGATGTAAATAGGTTTTCGTTTGATGATATTGCCGCATCGTAATGAGGTATTGCCGACACATAATCCAATAATGTCAGATAAAGCCTTGCTGTTTTCAGGTGAAGGACGGCTGTATAAGTATTAGTCTTTACTTCTTTTAATGCAGATTCGTAAAGTTTCATTGCTTTATCAAAATCCTGTTCAACAAACTTGCGGTCAGCCTTTACCTCTATTTTACGGGCTTTATTATCCTGTTTATCCTGCCGCACATCCTGAGGGTATACATTAAACGATAATGCAACCAAACAGCATAGGGATAAAAATCGCATTCTTATTTTTCTGTTTATCATTAGCTATATATTATCTGAATATATTATACACTAAGTGAATTCCAAACTTGGTCGGTCCCCAATAACTCTTCGTTTTTTTACTTTCCAGAGGAAAATCGGCATATTCTCCTCCCAGTTCGAATTTATCGTATTGTAAATGGGCATATCCGACTCCGGCATTGATATCTAAGCGAAATCTGCTGGATAGATAAAATTTATAGCCAATGGTAGCACCCGTGGAAATCCCCCATCCTTTTCTTCGATAACTGGTTTTAGTATCATCGCTGTTTTTGAGGCCAATATTAAAATTCCCGGCCATGGCATAAGGACCGATGTACAATCCATCCCAAAGATCATTGGTGTAATAATATTTTGGCTTGATATAATATCGCAGATCGACACTTCCTATCAGTGTTCTGAATACCTCTTCGTTCTTTTTGAACAGATAAGGCGCCCAAAGAACATCGCCATTAACAGTAAGCTGTTTTCCGACCGACCATTCAATACCGATGTTGGGATTTCCTGTAGCAATCAGTGGTATGTTTGTTTTTATAGCCTGAGCGTCGGCTCCGGGACAACATACTATGAATAAAAGTAAGCTGCTAAATATGTACCGCAAAGGACGTTTCATTTATTCAATCGTGTTTATTTATTAGTTATTTGTCTTATCATATCTCTGTTCCTCCACCTCCGGGAGTATTGTTGCCCCCCGATTCGATGTCAGAGTTCCAATCTGATGGATCCTCCAGACGAAGTATCTGTATATTATTTCCATCTACTGTCACAAGGATAGTTTCATCCATATGAAGGATAGTCGCTTCCCCTGTAACTCTGTCAATCAGGTCTATGGCAAGTGTACTTATTATATCGTTATTTTCGTCCAGGAAGCTTAACTGAAGGCTTATTGGCTCTGTGACACCATCTACCGGGCTTAGAGATGGAAAATAGTAATTATCAAATCCAAAGTCAAAATCCGGATATGGATTTTCGGATAACTGTGAGGTAAGTAAAATTTTGTCATCGATACTGTTACGTGAAGACCTTGTATCAAGTGGGTCTGTTATTTCTATTTGAGATAAGTATTGTGTCACTCCGACTCCTTTTGCCAATATTTCAACTTTCTTAATATTACTAAAAGTGAGTGAAGAATTCAGGTTGGTCATATTTTTGAAAGCAACACATATACGCCCTACATATTTCTTTTCAAACCACGCAGTATCTGTCA
Source organism: Dysgonomonas gadei ATCC BAA-286 (assembly GCF_000213555.1). Lineage (GTDB taxonomy): Bacteria > Bacteroidota > Bacteroidia > Bacteroidales > Dysgonomonadaceae > Dysgonomonas > Dysgonomonas gadei. The sequence goes on along the minus strand of NZ_GL891979.1, from coordinate 481,027 downwards.
CTACAGGTCCAGGAAAGTGGATGAAGGGTTTCATGCTTTCCAAAAAAATTACTGACGGCTCTTCATAATATCCTTCTTCATTTTGTTTCAACCCAAAGCGGGCTGTACTGAAGGCATCGATCTCCGAGAAATTGACTCCGGAAATATTTGTGAAACAATATACAGAATGCTCTCCGGGAAAAAGCTTAAAATTAAAATTACCGACTCTCGTTCGGGCATTATCCTCGAACGGGTAGGATGAATAACGCTCTTTTTCCAGATTGCTATTATATATAAAGATGCTGATATCATTTATTTTATAAGTATCTGTCCTCGTATTCATGTCAACCTTAGGAACATATATTACATAGTTCGATTCATCTTCGAAATAATCATATGTGCAAGATGGTGCAAAACAGATGCATACCGATAATATAAAATAAAGAAGACCGCTATATATTCTATTTGTCATTTGTTCTTTTGCTTTGTGAAGAAAAAGCTTCTGTTTGGGTAACCCCTTCCCATGCAATAATCCGAATTTAACTCCGGATCATTGCACCTAAAGGAGAAGATCAAGTAATAGATTGATGTGTCTGAATGCTGTATTTAATTAAACTTCCTGATCTGTTCTTTGTATATTATCATTCCAGTCCTGAGGCGGTTCAACTGTGATTATCAAATCACCTTCTTCTTCCGGACCGGGAGGATTTATGATCGAACCGCGCGATCTGATAGTAAGGTTTACTTCACGGATTACATTCGGAGTAAATCCTCCTTTTATAGTTCCTGACCAATATAAAGGTGTTGGAGTTGTTATTTCTGTTCCATCATCAAGTTTATATCCGGCTGGAGCCAAAGCACTGATTACGACATAGTATTTCCTGCTATCCTGTGCATCTGCGCTAATATCCATACTGGCAGTTGTTAAAACATTAGGTAATACAATTATATCCTGCCACAGCGTGAAGTCAGCATCTATGATTTCAGGATTTTTATATTTATCTGCACCAGGATTAGCGGTATTGAATGTAGTAGTACCGGTAGCACCTATCATTACCCTATTCTCGTTGGAATTCTGATTTAAGATACCACCCAAAAACACAGGTGATGTATGTGGTGTCTTGATCCCGAAACCAACAGGTAACCTATGGACTACAATAAAGTTAGATGCATCGGCAAAGTTCACTTTTTTTCCTGTCTCATTAAGGAAATCAGCTTTCTTATTAATCCTTACACGCATGAGAGAGACATCACGCTTGAGCTTTAAAGTACCCAGGTTAGCAGGAGTTCCTTCTACGATATGAACATCTTCTGCATAAGCGGTAAACACTTCCGAAGCAGGTGCATAAGCCTCATCTCCTGTTTCAAAGACATGTCCTGTAGGAAAAGTAATTTTCTTAAGATCCATAAAGATCTGAGAATTTAAAATTCTTCCCCTTACATTAAAATCTGTAATTGCCTCACTGGTTGCACCCCCGGCTACATAAGTAGTGATATTGTTTTTTGTACTATTTTTCATATTTGCAACCAGTGCCAGGTCATAATCACCTACAGGAATATTGGACCATGGAAAAGTCGTATTGCCATCAGATGGTTGTATTTCATAAGAAAAGACAACTTTACCTGTTCCTTGTTCATATAAAAACATCTGTGCGCGCTCAATATTACTCCAACTTGTGATTGGTATAGCTTTAGAAAGAGCTGTGGCTTTGACACCCGAACCTGCTTCTTCAAACGCAAGGTTGAAAGATAGTGAACCCGTTTTGTTTTCGTCTCCATCAGGCTTTTGCCCGTCATCGTTACTACATGCAGAGAACAATAGTGTAGCAGTAATTAAACTAATAAAAACTTTCTTCATTTGTTAAATAAATTAAATTATATTCTGTTATTAATAATAAAATACCGTTAACATTGGCCTCGTAATATTTTATTATTATAACTGTCTGGCTTCTCTTTTTATTTAAAGAGGTGTAGCTTCAACATTTGATCTTAAGTGATTAATTTTTTTGTAATTTGTTGTAATTAAAAACTAAAATTTACTTTTGTATCACAAAACAGTGATAGATGAACACTAACTGGAAAAACCTTTGCAAACTTAGGCTAATAAACGTTTTGTATACTTATTAATATTTACCCCTTATTACATAATTCTGACATAAATTTAATTTGATCCTATAAAAACATCTTATATTATTCTTTCTTTAAAGGATTTGACACTCTCGGAATCTACTTGATTTATAATACGTTTACAATGCACAAAAAAATGGCGCAACCGAAAAATTCAGTTGCGCCGACATTATTATTTTAACGCTTATTTACAGGCTATTTTTTCAGAATGCTTTATTCTTCCTTATATAACTAGGAGGGTATCCAAAATTAGATTTGCAAAAGTCATTAAATTGCGATAATGAACTAAAATCATGTTCATCACATATCTCTTTCAGCGTTTTATCCGTACAGTTAATCTCATGCAATATACGACTGGCTTTCTGCTGTTTGATCCATTGATATGCAGGTACTCCAAATGTCTTTTTAAAACGCTTGATAAAACCCGAATGACTATAATTAGACAACGAAGCCAATTCCTGTACTGTTTTCACCTTACTATAGTTGTTATATACAAATTCGGAGAAACTTGTATCGTTACTCAATAAAGGGTAGAAAAATCGTGCCAACTCTTCGGTTGTATAGTAAGCCCTTATAAGAAAGAAAAACTCCTTCATTTTCAATTCGAAATAATAACGACAACGTAAACCATCTGACAAACAAGCCTCCAAACCCTTTAGAAAATATGATACTTCTTCCTTTATGTCCAAAAGATTGAAACCATTTTCCGGTTCTTTAAACTTATGAAATAATTGTTCTAAACCTATACGGTCACATAAATCAATTTTATCCCGAAGTCTAAAAATAAAAACAGAAGCATCTTCCTCAGCTCTTGCAATATATTTACTGCTGGATGGAAGCAAGAGCATCTTTCCTTCTTTTACTTTTTTATCGATATGCCTCTCATACGATATACGAAATTCGCCTTTCATAACTAACATGATTTTAGATTCGGAGAGAGTCTTCTCCTTGATTTTCCCTTTCAAGAATTCAGTAATTTCAATAATTGGTTTTTTATTTGAGTTAGTGTTAACATCTTCATAATTGACACATGTTCTATGCTCATGGAAGTCCGTAATGATACCCATAATCAATATATATGTTATTTTGACGTGTTAACAAATCCCCAATCGGAAATGTATATATAAGAAAAATAAACCATCTAAGAGATAGTAAATTCCATCACTCCTTATATACACTTCGTTTCAGGTAAATTATTTTATTCTCGGCTTATTCAGTTAAGATCCCTCTGCTTTATCAATACAATATAGTTTATAATATAGTTTATGACATTTGCGAAATATTATCCCCTCTTTATTTATAGAAGAAGCCTGCTCCTATATTTTTTATATTAGTGTTCGCAAATATATTAATTTTTTTAATATAAACTTGACACCAGTTTTCATTAACGAAAAAATACCGAATGTATATTTCGAAACAAATTCGTGTCTGACTAAGAGTTTCTGTGTTTTTTTATTTATTTGAAATACAGTCCGAAAATGACTATTAGTAAGCTATACAATCATTCTATATCCTTAATAAGTTTATCTAGATCGATTATAAACAATAAGCAATTCTATAAAGTAACAAATTGAAACAAAAATGTATTTTTTAAAATTTTAATCTACATTAAGTAAAATTAATATAAGTTTCAAAAAAGGTAATTTCTATGTAATACTAGGTAAGTTTAAATAACAAGACAGACAAAAAGACCTGCTACTTTTGTAATCGTTGAATGAGAGACATCATAACAATGCCTATACTACCAGATTTGTTAAATATAGATCAAACTGTAATTATAAAGAATAATAATTATGATTTCACAGATTATCCAAAAAGATAAGTTTATAAAAAAAGGAGAATATCTGCATATTGACCTACGAATAAAAATGCCGCCTTTTCATGTAGCAGAGAATGCATATATAATATTAACACCTCTGCTGGCAGTAGGTGAAAATAAAAAAGAACTTCCTTATTTTCTGATTAATGGAAAAAGCCGGCATAAAGGCTATAAGCAAATGGTACGTTCGGTCGGAAAAAAAACAGTAAGTTCTGTTTATAACATATATAAGGCAATCAATGGAAATAAATCGTTCAGTTGTACATACTCTGTGCAGATCAATTATGAAAACTGGATGGACGAAGCCCAAATAGAAATGGTGTTACAATAACAAATTTTCCAGGTTAGTATTCAACAAATATAATTGCATAGCCCATAATGCATTTATAATTAGATCAAAGAGTATTTTAGAATTGCAGAAGAATGTGGATTACAATATACTCCTGAACTAAAATCACTCACTCAAAAAGGATAATCAGCATAGATATATTATTCTATGATTAGACTCGATGTCATTTAAAAAGATTCTGATAACACAATTAATTTATTATTCATTAAAAACAATTGAAAATGAAATTTAAGTATGTAATGATTACAGCTGCTACTCTCCTATTCGGCTTTGCGAGTTGTGGTAGCGAGGAAACTGTCCCTGTAGGCACGGGAGAACCGAAGAATGTAACAGTTAAAATAGTGAAGCCAACAACATATGCAGAAGAAGAAACTGCTATTGATGTAGCCCCGGATATTTATGATGCAGAAGTATTCTTTATCGGTAGTGGAAATATACTGAAGAGAGGCTCTATGGACGATAGTGAAGCAGGATTTCCGGTTAAGCAATTTACAGATGTTCCTGCGGCGGCTACAGAAATTATCATAGTTGGTAACAGTACCAATTTAACTTCTCCTGCATTGCCAACCACTATAACGACCAAAGCACAGCTAGAAGCTGTAATGTTTGAGCATAGTGTACAAACTCATGCAAAAACTGCAGTCAACCTGTTAGGATCCGGTACTATAACCGGTACTGGAGATGCAGCTGTAAATGTTCCTGTACGCGCAGCTATTTCCCGCATAGAGATTGGTGAAATAAAAGCTAAAACGGCCGGTGCGGAATTGCCTCTTGTAGATTTCAAATTAACAGGTATCTATATTAATAATGCTTATACAAAAGTAAGTTTAAACTATGCTGATGTTCCTACTCTAGCAACAGATATTCTTCAATACGGGGCTGACGCAATAGAATTTACAGACGGATCATATCCTGCAAGTTTCAAAGATGAATGGACTAGCGCCAGCGTAACTGCAGATGCTTCTTTCAAGCCTGTAAATCCTCTCCATAAATGGGCATACTTTATTATGCCACCTGTTGCAGGTAATGGTACTACTATCGACACCGAAGTTCAAACATCTGTACCACATATTGTTGCAAAATTAGAAGATGTAACAACAACCAGTGGCAATCTCGGGTTCTCCCCTGCTTATCTGACAATAACAAAACTGATAGATAGCAATACTACTCTTGAACTGACTCATCTGGAAGCCGGAAAAGTATATAAAATCACATCTATCGATATAGATGGAAAAGATTTAAGTCCGAAACCGGAAACCGGAGCCAGAAACGTCACTGTGACCGTTCAGGTACAGGCATGGGTAGGTGTAGATGTTGAACCTGCTCTATAATCTATAATAGGCGCACTAGACTTAATTATAATTCATGCAGGCAGGTTTTACTGCCCGCTTGCATGGATTTTTCAAAACGAGGAATTTAAATAGAAAATAAATGAAACTGTTGAAAGCTCTGCCTGTATTTATTATATCCATATTTTTATCCGGATGTATAGGCGACAACATGGACGACTGTCCTCCTCTGAATAATGTTATTTTACATTTCGATTACCCCAGTTTTCCGGATCGTATTAATCGGGTGAATGTTGGTATTTTTGATAAAGATGGGGCACACGTTCTCAATCAACAGATTGACAAAGAAAATCTTAATTCGTTTCAAGGAACATATCTAACGCTCAATACAGGAGAATACACTGCTATTTGTTGGGGCAATGCTTTCGACGATACGCGTATTACCTGTTTCAATCCTAATTCATTCATACACGATGGGATAATTTCACATCCCAACTATGGTACAGCTCTACAAATACCGACACATGATTCATTATATTACGGAAAGCATAATTTCACGGTCACATCCAGAGACAGAGTTGAACATACTGTTTATTTCAAACCTTCACACATCAAAATACATGTATATGTAAAAGGTCTAGCAGCATTATCTACAGACCTCTTACCTGCACAATATCCGGTAATAAGGATAAACAATCTCGATCCCACCTGCAACTTTGATATGCAAACGGCAGGTACAGGCACGACCTATTATCCTGATGTAAATATAGATAGTACAGAAAAAACGGCTATTGCACGATGCAACACATTGCGCTTTGAAAATGACAATCCTATAACGATAGAGCTTTTGGACAATACTATCGGAAACAACATATTATGTACAGTGGGACTCAGTAAATTCATGGAAGATAATTCCATTACAGTTCAGGAAGGAGAAGAACTGACTATCCCAATACTGATTCTGTTCAAAAATGGAAATGTAACAATAGAACTTCTTAAATGGGAAGAAGTACCCGTTGAACCAGAAATTTAATATAACAGATTAATGATGAAAAAAACATTACCCTATATCATATTAATTCTCTTTATCCTGGGATTTTCCTGTCAAGACAATGACAAATCTGATGTCATTATAGATGAGGGAAATATGAAGACTGTTACGTTATCATTGAAACTACCCGGAGATATGCGCAAGAATGCATCTTCAACTACCAAGTCGATGACGGAAGCACAAGAACAAGACGTAACAACGATCGATGTCCTTGCTTTTATGAACGATGGTAGTGGAAATTATCTGTATACATACAAATCGAAAGGAGAGAACATATCCCTGAACGACGGAGAGGGTACATTCAAAGTAACTCTTGCTGAATATTATAAATCTCAGGTTTTAGTTATATTAGCTAACGCATCTGATGAATTAAGCACTGTTAATATTGCATTGAACGACAATATAAATTCTGTCCTTCCCCTCCTGACAGCGGGTAGCGATGCGGAATGGGATGCAAACAATAACAATTCTGGTATATTACGTAATATTCCAATGTATTGTAAAACAGTCCCGACTATTATCAGCAACACAACCTCGACTTTAGGCACTTTCGACCTAACAAGAATGCTAGCCAGACTGGATATAAGGGCAAAGGACGGCATTACTGATTTTCAACTGGTGAATGCATGTATATTCAATCGTAAAAATAGAGGATATATCGCTTACAAAGATTACTATTGGGACGGAACAAAAGTAACGATGGCCGATGTACCTGAAGATGCTATAACTACAAAGTTGAATAATATCCTGTATAGTACAGACGCATCGCATCAAATTACACAAAGTATATATACATTCGAAGCTAAAGGAGCCGAAAGCCGGGGTGAAGCTACAGCTATCATTGTTGGCGGCTATTATGATTATCCAGCTAATTCATCAAAGGTAACATATTACCGCATAGACATTCCGAAAACATCCAGCACAGATTTCAGTGGGGATATTCTCCGAAACCATCTTTATGATATCGAAATACAATCTGTAGCTGACGAAGGCGCGGAAACACCGGAAAACGCTTTTGATGGAGAAATAAAAATAACCGCTACAGTCACTCCATGGAATCTCGCTAAGCAAAATGTAATATTCGAAGGCCAGTATAATCTGATCCTAAACAAAGCTTCTATTGATTTCAAAAATCACATTGAAGACCAGGAGATAGAAATAAGCACTACCCATCCGTCAGGGATAAGTATAAGCCCTATTACATACATTGATGAAAACATGACCGGATGGCTCGAAATTGCACAGTTAAGCGCCAACAAATGGAAAATATCCACTAATGACGACAACTATCAGGCGAAGAGACAGGCACAAATAACAGTAACTGCCGGTAATATGAATTATGTGGTAAAAGTGGCCCAGAAAGGCTGTGGAGATAACGGAACAGCCGAATTGATGGAAATTACCCAAAATAGTGCCTACTATACCCATTTGTATGACGGGAAATGCTGGATGGTCGAAAATTCGAGAGAAGAAAAACTGTTTAGTGGGAATGTACCCGGTTATGCTTCTGATAAATATGGAGAGGGAGGAACAATTATAGGCGTTGTACCGGGGATAGAAAACTATCAACACTACTATACCTGGGAACAGGCAACTCTTGCAGACAACGCATGCCCACAAGGATGGCATCTGCCAACACAAGCAGAGTTTAATGCGCTCGTCAGCGTAATTGCAGCAGAGCCTTCCACTTTGGGTAAGTTTTGGTTCGGACACAATTACAACTACAGTATGTCCGGTTATTATTTAAATACCAATAATGAATGGCACGATTGGGATATTAAAGGATATTGGTGGTGTTCTTCGATTGACAACAATCCTTATTACTATACCGGTAACGCCAATAACATGAATGGCCCTGTACTCACCGACGAAAACAACTGGCTCTCGGTACGTTGTGTAAAAGATTAATATTCAATTCTATCATAATGACGATTTACATTCACATAGAAAATGAAAAATAAAGCATATAAAATAAGGAATAAAAGCGAGCTAATCTATCTGCTCTTAATCTCTACGTTGACCCTGATTTTTTCTTGTCGCAACGAAGAGACTAATATTGAGCTGGATGACACGTCAAAGCATGCCATAAATTTTACATTAAACATTCCGGGTCTGAATCTCCCATCCACATATTCCATGGATGGGGTAAAGGAAAATGAAGTGAAGGAAGTCGACGTGTTTATTTTTAAAGTGAGTAACTCGGGAGAGCAGACTTTTATCTATCATAAAAAAGCGACAAATATTAAAAATGCATCCGGCACAGCAAAATTCCATACTGTAATAGATGAAGCTACTGATTGTAATATATTACTGGTGGCCAATGCCCGGACACAAGTAGATAATATTTTAAGTACCCTTATCAATGGAGTGTCTACAAAAGAGGAAGTATTGTCTCTGCTGGAATATTCCAATGAAGATAAATGGGAGGCTGATGGTGATGGAATTTATAGAAATATACCGATGATAGCCGAAACAGGCAAGATAAATATAACAATAGGGATGCATATAACAAATGTATCTTTAGTCAGGATGCTGGCACGTATAGATGTAAAGATAAATGCATCTGTGACTCCTGCTACATTCAAATTGTCCAATATTTATCTTTGCAATTACAATACAAACGGACGCATCGCCCCCACCTGGAACTCTCAGAGAGATCTTTCATCTGTTGCTGCAACTACTCCTAACCTTCCGGCTTCTCCCGGACGTAAGCCAGGAATAGGAAGTGCGATAAAATATGAAGCAGACGGTTTAACCTTGTTCAATGGTGAAATATATACTTTCGAGGCCAATGCCGCCAGCGATGGCAATGGCTATGATCACACCGACCGTAAAGATGCAACATGTCTGATTATCGAAGGGAAATATAACGGTGCAAGCAACTCGTCATTCTACCGGGTCGACTTTACATATCCTGAAGCTAATGCAGGAATCGAAAAGGGAGATTATATGCCCCTGTTACGTAATTACAGATACGAAATAGAAATAAACGGCGTTACAGGTGCCGGGCTGCCCTCTCTTGAAGATGCACTGGCATCATATATGGTTCATTCCAATCTGGATATCAACCCTATAATATATGATGAGGGACTTATAAAAGACATTGTTTTTAACGGACGGTATATGCTTGGTGTAGATATAGGGGAGTTCTTGTCCTACTCAGGAAAAAATCTTAATGGAACAGAAGAGGCCTCAAAACTGGTAATAAGTACCGATGAACCAGAGGGCTGGAAAATAAAAATAAGTGACACGAATAATAAAACAAATCCGGACTGGCTCAAAGTAACCAATATACAAGGAAATACAGGCTCTACCCAGATAGGCCTGATTGTAAATACCTCAGCTGCGGATAAGGCGGAGATCGGATATCTGGATATTCTGGCCGGAAACCTGGTAAAAAGAATAACCTATTATAGTGTCGATCCCCTTTTTGAATTCAAAGATCTCGCAGATGGAGATATTATAGACTTCGGAGCAGCAAGCCAAAGTCTGATTTACAATGTAAACATCAGAACAAATGCACGTTGGAAGTATTCAGCATCGGACGATACAAATAACAATGCCTTTTCTAATATAATCCTAAATGCATCACATCCGTTGGATGCGCCGTTCAATATAGGAGGGACTTCCGCCCAACCGGCAGATATAACATTCCACTTCTCACCATCAATAGACCATACTCCTGTTGCAGGTACAAAGTTTGCCACGACACTGTCCTTCTTGACAACCTTTACCGGTGATTCGGGAAACGATATCGAGAGAACACTCACATTCAAGAGAACGGTTCCGGCATACATCGGCATATATAGTATGGAACCAGCTAATATAGACTTACCATCAACCGGTGCTACAGTAAGGATTACAGCCGTAACTAACGTAGCATGGACCGGAATTGCAAGATATGACAATAAAGACGGTACATCTGCAACCATAAGTTCCACAGCTGTTACAGCCAGTTCGGAAAGTACCGGTTACTCAAATATTATAGTGCGCCCGAATGACGAATCCAATACCCGAAAAATTTGTTTCTTCATTAAATATACCGATACCAATAACGTAACGCATGAATTGCCTGTAGGTGATTTAATACAGAAAAAAGCCGGAGAATAAGATAACAAAAAACATGATACATAATTCCCTCACATATATACATATAATAGTGTTACTATCTGCTATTTCGTGTACCCATAACCAATCCCGGACATATGAGAATTACACTGAAATAGAGAACAGATACTACCACCTGAAATCTGCAAATACGGATGCAGAAAAGGAAGACATGAAAGCATACGTATGCGATACATTAAACTTCGCAGAACTGTATGATTCACCGTTATGGGATAAGTTTATTGAAGACTGGATTAGCCTGTTCAGTAAAAATCCGGCTCAAGCGTTTCCGACCGAAGAATTTACATATATTTCAAAGAGAATACTGGAGCGTGTTGCGATAGAAAACCCTGAAATTATCGAGCCTTTAGTGCGCAAATCAGCCGAAGTCTTAACAGGTATAGATCAAGAGAAAATAGCCGCTTGTATCGTAGCATATTCCAATGGAATAAATATAAGCGCGAACGACGACAGCGAAATAGCCATGCGTCTACTCACCGCAATGATGCTCCCCGGCACAAAAGCTCCCGCCCTTATAGGACTGGAATGGGTTGGAAACAAGGAGAAACTCATCATTTTCTATGATAGCAATTGCTCCGGCTGCAAATCATTATTGTCTAATATAACCGACAGATATGAAGAATTATCTGAGAAAGGAATAGATGTAATCAGTTTATCGGCAGACACAGACAAAACACTGTATACGAAATATGCTGAAAAATTGCCATGGAAAAACAAACTGTGTGATTATCAATCATTCAGTAGCGGGAATTTTAAGAATTACGGGGTAGCGGCAGTTCCCACAATGTATTTGATCGATTCTACCGGACTAGTTGTAGACAGGTTCGATACATTAGAAGAAACCTATCTGCTTCATAAAGAATCTGATATAAAAACAATAAACAATGAAAAGAAAGCCCTTCGCTAATACTATGATTCATAAAAATTTGTCTTCATCCACATATTGGAAACACCGAAGTTGAAGATATGTGTAGTTTTGTAAAGTCTGAAATCCTGTGAGTCGGGAGATTCGCAGGATTTATTAAAAAAAGGAAATTAATCTCTTCTAAAACAATAATATCAATGACGATTGACGGTAAAATATTCAAATCAGCAATAATCATATTAACAGCAATACTATCCGTATCCTGTATATATGATGAGGATATACCTCCTGTGAACAGGGTAGTACTCGTCTATCTGGGGGGAGATAATAGCTTGTCTGACGAAGTATATGAAAAGATAGAAGCTATCCGTTTAGGTTGGGACAAAAATAACGAGGGAAAACTTTTGATTTACAGTGATCCATCTGATTCGTCTCCTCAATTGATAGAAATATGCACATGCCATAAAGGGAATCCGATAAAAGAAATTATCCATACATATGAGGAAGAAAATTCTGCAGACAGCAAGGTATTCAGCCGTATTATTAATGAAGTGAAAACAATATACCCGGCACCATCATATGGTCTCATTTTATTTTCTCATGCCTCGGGATGGTTGCCTCAGGAGACATTGAAAAATCCCAAATCAGTATTAATCGATAATAAACAGGAAATGGATATCACCGATTTTGCCGATGCTATACCTGACAATTGCTTCGATTTTATAATCTTCGAGGCCTGCTTTATGGCTGGTATTGAAGTAGCATACGAGCTTAAGGATAAAACAGATTATATACTGGTTTCTTCTGCCGAAATAGTCTCCCCCGGTTTTACCGAGATCTACAAACAGTCTGCAATAAGCTATCTGTATGAGTCTCCTGCCAACCTGAAAGGATTTGCTCAATCGACATTTAATTATTTCAACTCGCAATCAGGATTTCTCAATTCTGCTACACTGAGTATAATAAAAACAGCCGAGTTGGATGCTTTAAGCAATATTGTAAAAAAGAATTACAATACAGATAAAGCCGTCGATATAGGCACAATCCAGCATTTCGACAGATATACATACCACCTCTTCTTTGATTTCGAAGATTATTTTTCATCATATCTGCAAACCGATATCCAAAAACAGGAACTTTCAGAGGCTATTAATTCCTGCATTATTTATAAAGCAGCGACCCTTCTATTCATGGATGGATATAATGGTTTTGAAATAAAAAGACACTCGGGATTAACCACATATATCGAACAAGAACAATTTCCGTATCTAAATACTGAATATCAGAAATTGAAATGGTATCAGAAGATCGCGGACAATTGATTAACTAAAGGTAAATATCCGAAAACGTAAGGAAAAGGAAAACCAAAAATATAAGAGATAAAAATGATTAAGAGGTTGTTAAATACACGAAGTTTAAAGATCGTGTTGTTTGGGACGATATTGCTACTCGGCACAATAAACAAAGCAAGTGCCCAATTTTATTCCGTTAAAACAGATATGCTGGGTTTAGCTACCACGACACTGAATGTTGAAGGTTCGGCCGTTGTGAGTAACCAATGGACTCTACATCTACATGTGCAATATAATCCCTGGACATTTCCGGACAATAAAAAGATGAAGAATCTGACATTCCTACCAGGTGCACGTTACTGGTTCAATGAAACCTACAGTTATAGTTATTTTATAGGCTTCAATGCGATTATCAGCAGATACAATGTCGGTGGATTATTCGGCAGTGACTACCGTTACGACGGAATGGGCTACGGAGGAGGTGTATCATTCGGATTTTCAAAACCCATACGAAGGCAGTGGAACCTGGAGTTCGAACTAGGTATAGGTGGGGTATATTCGAATTACGATAAATATCCTTGCATAAAATGCGGGGAGAAAATAGACGAAGGGTCAGGATTATTTCTGTCTCCGAATAAGGCTGCGATAAGTTTGGTTTATTTATTCTGATATAAAGGATTTATGAAAAGAGAAGATTGTAAAAGGACAGAGAGTAATATTGAAAGAAAGAGGAACGCGGCAAATGTTATCAAACCGCTAAAATCTTTAGTTTACAGCATATTGACTGTAAGTTCTATTTCGCTGGCTGTAATGTCGTGCCGTTCGGATAAAATAATGACAGAAGCACTTTACATGCAATATAAAAATGTGAAGTTGGAGCTACCGCCGGGAGACGAAATAGGAGACTCTTTCTCCTCGGGAGGGATGCTCTCCGAAGTAGTTAATTATACAAATAAAGAAGATGGTGCAAATAATGAAACAACGTATAGCACCACCAACAAGTTAGATGCAAATACGGTTTACCGGTTAAATGAAGTGGTGGTAACTTCCCGTTCAAGTTTTACACCCGAACGGGACGGACGGGTATCGGTCAATTTCCTTGTACGGGTACCTAAAGAATTAATTTCATCGAACTGGAGCATAACACTCAGTCCCCAACTATTACATAACGATTCTGTAGTACCATTAAAAGATTTAATAATAAAAGGAGAGGATTTTTATAATAAACAACAGAGTGGTTATGATGCCTATGACGAATATCTGGCATCTATAGTCGACAAAAAAGATTATGACAGTGTATTTCTTGACAAACAAGGCATAGCCAAAGATATGTATGACCGCCAGAGCCTCTATCTCGGCCTATATAAATCTGAATGGAACGACATGATGGATTATCAGAAATGGAAAAAGATGCTGGAAAGCCGTTATATGACATTCAATGTCAAGCAAGAAGCTAACCGTCTTGCCCTATGGCACAAATATCAGAGAGAAGCAGAATTCCTTAAAGTAAAAAATCTGGCTACCGATAAAGATACGACAGGTATAAGTGCGAGCTACAATAAAAAATTTGAAAAACGGGCCGGATTATTGCCTCAATACAGATTGAAGCGGGAAATCAAAGAGAAATCAGTACCACGGAAATTTAAAGAAGTGCATGCAGAAGGTCATACAGTGGAAGATATCAAAAGTCATTCGGTGAGTGAAAGAGATTCTGTAGATATATCGAAGCACCGTTATTTCTATAACAAAATTATAGAGAACGAAATGAAAGACAGTCTCAAGAACTATAAATTCAGAGAACTGGTACCATATGAAATCCGTAAGGATGTCAAATTGGATAGTATAGCTGATACCGGTTCAGATTTTATATATCTCTACAATCACGAATATCCTGTCACTGCGGGATTGAAGAAGATCCGTATTACAATGAAAGGATATGCCAGGGCAATAGACGAGAGTGGATATACTTTCCCGAGAATGGATACGCTCACATACCTGATATCATCTATAGATCAACTAATAGATACGACACTAACAATAAAGAAGACCAAATTGTATCGTAATATGTATAGTCTTTTGACTATTTATCCAAAATTCGCAACAGGCAAAGCTGTATTCAATGTACGCCATGAAAATAACAGGATGCAAATCGATACACTTATGAGTACTTATAATGTTTTCACTAAGGAGAAAGGATTGGACATGGATAGTGTGGTAATGACCGCCTCTACTGCTCTTGACGGATCTTTCGACAACAATGCATACCTGAGTAAACAACGTGTGGAAGCAATCAAAGACCATCTTATCAAAACGTATGGAGGAGGTATAGATGTAGAGAATATATTCAAAATACGATATACGGGTGAAGATTGGAACGGGCTGGTAAGACTGCTCCAGAAAAGAGATGATATTGAACACAAAGGCGAAATATTGCATATGATTTCGAATGCGACATTTCCGGATGCCTGTGAAGAAGAAATCAAAAAACTGTATAAAGAAGATTATAGAATCATACGCGATTCCATTTATCCGAAGTTGCATAAAATAGAACTGGCATTCAATATGAGCCGTCCGGGAATGGTTACAACTGATTCTATACAAAGTGAATTCCGAAGCGAATATTATGAAGGGTTACGCTTATTGAAAAACCGTCAATACTGGGAAGCTCTGGAAATATTAGCCAACTATCCGGATTACAATACAGCATTGTGTTTTACCAGCATGGGATATAACGACAGAGCCTACAACCTGCTGGTACAGTTGGAACAGACTGCCAATGTAAACTATCTTTTAGCTATCGTTTGTTACCGATTGAATAAAAAAGAACTGGCTGTAGAATACTTATTAAAAGCCTGTGAACTGGATAATTCTAAAATATACAGAGCACCACGGGATATGGAAACTAAAAGCCTGATAAATATATATAAATTAAAACCTAAGTTGGATAAGATAGAAGCTGACGCTGCTATTTAGGTCTGGTTGTTGAAGACGACAGAAAATCCAAAAATAAAAACTCTCTAAATAAATACTTAGAGAGTTTTTTGTATAATTACCATTTATCCATATGTACCTTTTTCTCGTCATATTTGTCCTTTACGCTTTGTGGTCCCATCGGATAACCTACCGGGATGACCACTAATGGTAATATATGAGAAGGCAAGTTTACATTTTTGCTTACTGTACCCATGCGGTCCGGATAAGGATAAGCAGCAGTCCACACTGCACCTAAGTCTAATGCTTCGGCCGTTAATAAGATATTTTGAGTAGCTGCAGAACAATCCAAGTACCAGTAAGAGGACTTTGTAGTATCGCCACAAACTACAATAGCCATAGGAGCCTGAGAAAGCATTTTAGCTGTAGGTAGCTCCTCTGCCAACTTATCCAGAATATCCCTGTTGTTTATAATGATAAACTCCCACGGACGAGTATCTTTACCCGAAGGAGCAGCCATTCCGGCTTTCACCAGAGTTTTAGCATCTTCATCAGAAACAGGTCTGTCCTTTATAAAGCTTCGGACACTCTTTCTTCCATGTATAACCGAAAGCACCGTTTCCTTCTTTGATATTGTGCCATTATCCGATCCGTTACAACCTGAAAATAGCGTAATTGTAATAAATGTACCGAGTAATATAAATTTACTTTTCATATTTATTTTTATTGAATTAATAAAGCCGGTGATCCTCTAAAACCACCGGCAATATATAAATTATTTTTTAAACTGCTCTCTTATCAGATCATGTCTGATTTATTATTCTTCCCATTTCGCAATGATAGACATCCGGTCATAAGAGTATGCGCTGAAGATACCCAAAGCCCCTCCCTTGATATTTGTTGTAGGATTGTTCAGAGAGTTCTCAGCCTGACTCAGATTTTCGAAGAATGTATAAGACGGCTTATCTACACTCTGAAATTCGATCAACAACTCGTCATTCTGTTGGATAGGATCAACATCATCATTCGACGAAAATACTGTAAGCGGCATGTGCATATCACTACCATCGGAATTTTCAGTGTTTATCACAATCTCCCCTACATCTGCCCGCTGTTTACCATTTATGTAAACCAAGCAACGGTAATACTCGTTCTCTTTGCCAACAGGGTCTGTGAAATGCACCACCGGTAAGCCATAGTCCATAGCTAAAATCTTAGTTATCGTAAGCGAATCGATTTTTACTTGCTTCGGCATCCTCGATGTAGCTGTATATTCCTTACCTTCATAGTTTACAGATAAGCTGTATGTCCGACCCTCTTCTCCTTTCAGTTCTTGAGCTACATACCATCCGGTATTATCCTGCTCCAGTATTTCGGAATTCCCGGCATCGTCCGATATTTTGACAATGGCGCCTTTCAGAAACGGATAACCACTATTATCGCTAAAATCCAATGTTTGACTTACACGTACCATCGCCAGTGTGTTTTGCGGAACCATCCCTTCAATTACTATACGCGGAGGAACCGTACGGAGATCTACATCAATTTCTTTTTCGCAGGAATAGGCTGTAAAGATAAATAATACAGTTACAGCAATCAACTTGCATATTTTTAATATATTGGTCATAATATCTTATTAATTAGAGTTAAAACTTAAAATTCCACGTAACTGAAGGTACGAACCTGAATAATGAATACTGATAAGCCGATGTCTTGCTTGTATCATCATTATTAGTACGGAAACGAATCATATAAGCATTTTCTCTACCATAAGCGTTATAAAGGCTGAACGCCAGCTCGGATTCGAATTTCGAAGTCTTTTTCAGCAGGCAGGTAGCGCCCAGATCCAGACGGTGATAATCCGGCATACGGTAACCGTTTCGCTCGGCGTAATACATTACATCTTTCCCGTTTATCTGATATTTACCGCTCGGGTAAGTAATAGCATTACCTGTATAATATACCCACGCGGCAGACAACGTCCACTTGCGGTTCAGCTCGTAAACTCCCACAATAGAGAGGTCATGCGTTCTGTCCTGATAAGCATTATACCATTCACCATCATTTATTCCGTCAATCTTTTTTTCCGATTTGGATAGCGTATAACCAACCCATCCGGTAAGTCGTCCCAACCTTTTCTTAAACATCAGTTCGAGACCATAGGCACGGCCTTTCCCATATAGCAACTCCGTTTCCACTGCATTGTATGTCTGAAAGTTAGCATTATCCTTATAATCTATCTGATTCCGCATATCCTTATAATAGGTCTCCACGCTGAATTCAAACATATTATTGGAAAAATTTCGGAAATAACCAATAGAAACCTGATCGGCAATCTGAGGTTTAATATTATTCGAACTCGATGTCCAACGGTCGAACGGTGTGCCCTGTGCAGCATATGTCAGCAAATGCATATTCTGCACTGTACGTGCATAAGCAGCCTTTACAGAAGATACTTTGTTTAGTTTATAGGCAGCTGATAAGCGGGGTTCGAGATTCACGTAAGTCTTCACTACTTTGCCTCCTTTATACCACACACTGTCGGTCACATTATTCTCTTCGTCCAGATTATAAAATTCACCTTTACCCAATGCCATAAATGCTGACAAGCGTAAGCCATATATAACTTCGAGTTTATCAGACAATTTAATTTCATTAGATGCATATATTGCATTTTCGGAAGAATAACGGTGAAGCAGGTTCAATGAATTATCTTGCTCGGCATTCATCTCATAATCACCGGGGCCTATATCATGATAAGTCGAACTTAGCCCCATTTTCCACAGACTATTTTTATTTGGCTGAAAAATAAACTCTTGCCTTACACCATAATCTTTTATCTTAGCTTTACCATTCATATCCATTCCAATTTCCATTCCGAAATAGTAATTATACTGGTTGTAAAACACTGATGTACTGGAGTTCCATTTGTTATTGATAACCCTGTTCCATTTCAGATTACCGAACATATTGCCCCAATTGATTTCAGCAGCATCTTTCAACACCATTTTATCCCTCCCCAGATACCCGGAAAAAGTGAGTTGGTCTTTGTCCGATAAACTAAAATGCACTTTGGCATTCAGGTCATAAAAATAGAGATAAGCATTCTGAGCGTCTTTAGCACCCGACAAACGGGCCATAGCATCGGCGTAGGTGCGTCTGGCACCAATGAGGAATGATGACTTACCTTTTTGGATGGGGCCTTCAACATTCAGCTTGGACGAAATAAGCCCGATACCTCCCGATACATGATAATCCTGATTGTCCCCGTTACGTTGCTGCACATCGAGTACCGAAGCCAGACGTTCCCCATAAGGAGATGGCATAGAACCTTTGTATAAGGTTATATCACGAAGCACATCTGAATTGAAGGTAGAAAAGAACCCCATCAAATGCGATGCATTATATAAAGGTACATTATCCAACAGTATCATATTCTGGTCGGCGCTACCTCCCCGTACATAAAAGCCGGAACTTCCTTCTCCTGCTCCCTGCACTCCGGGTGTAAGCTGGATCGTTTTAATAATGTCGCGTTCCCCCAATAATACAGGCAATTTATTTATTTTCTCTATTTCGAGCCGCTCCACACCTGTCTGAGGTGATGAAACGTTGGCGTCGGCACGTTCTCCGGAAACAACTATCTCTTTCAACCCGATAGCAGATTGCTTGAGTTCTATCTCCTGACGTATGTCTTTAGTAAGGGAAATCTCAATTTCCTTTCTTTCGTAGCCTATGTACTCTATCTGCAGAGTATAGTTACCTTTGGGAAGCGTCAATACATAGTCGCCTTTCTCGTCGGAAGCAACACCCCTACCCTGATTATCCTTCACTATTATGGGAACTCCGATCAACGATTCTTTTGTCTGCGAATCGTAAACTACTCCTTTTATTTTATAAGTCTGGGCATTTATAGAACTTGAAAATAAAAAGAAGAAAATCAGTCCAAAGAAAAAAACAAATCGCTCTCTTTGGATTGAGTTAAAATGTAATGTCATACGTTAATTAGTTTAATATTAGTACCTAAATTACTCATAGGTTAAAATTACTTCTTCAATCACCTATACACAACGATAAATCGATGAATTAATTTTATTTCCCGACGAACAATTTAGAATTATCTGTTAAATTTAGAGAGAAGGAGTACAACCACCGCCAATCATTTTCCATTGGCTATCTATTTTTTTCCATGTACGAAGATAGCTGAACTTACCGGATACCGGCTGTTTCATAAACTCGCCTTTCAGACTAATCACCACCGACACAATAGCGGTATCACCAAATAAACGAATCTTTTGACCACTTGGAATATTTTCGTTTACAATCATATTTCCTGATTGGTAAACAGCTAAATCCATTGCTTTAGTTACGATTTCACCAGTAGGGCCATTGAACAATAAATCGTCATGTAACAATTCGCCTAATACTTGCAGGTTGCAATCTCTCATTGCCTGTAATAGTCTGGATTCACAGACTACAACTTCCTCTTCATAATTCATCTTTATTATACCGTGTTAGTTTGCTTATGATGTAAAATTATTTATCGTCACTTGTTTTTACGGAGTCAAAGGTAT
Source organism: Dysgonomonas gadei ATCC BAA-286 (assembly GCF_000213555.1). GTDB lineage: Bacteria > Bacteroidota > Bacteroidia > Bacteroidales > Dysgonomonadaceae > Dysgonomonas > Dysgonomonas gadei. Next base: position 460,626 of record NZ_GL891979.1, on the reverse strand, counting down.
GAATAATTAATCCGATGAAAGAAATAAACTAATATTACCTGAATATAAGAAACCCGGGTTGATATATCCTGACGCTACTGCATATAAGCTACCCGTAGTAAATCTTAATAAAAATTTAACACATACTGTCAAAATAAAATATACCATGACTATAAACATATCATGGTATACTTAAAAAAACGGAAACGGAAACCTAAACCTATCTCTTTTTACTTAAATATTAATTATCTAATTGTTGCAACGCATACGCATAAGCGCCATACATAACCGCTTCACTGGTCCCTATATGTGATATAACTATACCTGTTTTTTTCGATTTATTATAATGAACCAGTTCGTTACTTCCGGGAACTTTTATCCGTACGTCTTCGTTTTGTAAAAATCGACTTCTATCCTCTTCATCCATCAGATTATATATATCCATCTGAGTTTTTGAGAAAGAAGCTCCACCAAACATCCTTACGTTTCCCTGCAATTCTTTCATTATACCATTAAGTATATATTTTGAAGCCCCTGTAAGTCCACCGCCGATAACAAGGATACCGTCTACAATAGTGAGTGCATATGTCATCACATCACCTATCATTTCACCCATCTCCTCGAAACTTCTGATAGCCACTTCGCGATCGCCGGAGATATTCCCTTCTGCTATGTCATATATATCTTTAGGTGTAAGACCCGTACTATCCTGCCCCGATAATTCCTGATAAACCCTTTTGACGGCGCGTATACTTACACTTTCTTCAACGATATATTCCGGGTATTTTTTGTTTTTCATTATCCAGACATCGCCGCCACACCCGTTATCTCCGGTAAGGAGCGCTTTATTTATAACTACTCCCGCGCCAAAACCTGTTCCTAATGTTACACCTAATAAGTTTGAATAACGTTTCGGATTCCCGGCATTCCCCAGCCAGTAGTTAACCATCGGTAATGCTCCGTGCAAGGCTTCACCATACGCAAACAAATTTCCATCGTTGTTGATATATACCGGGATTTTAAATTTATTGTGAAGATACGGACCTAACGCGACCCCATTGCGAAAAGCGTTAAAGTTGGGTAAGTCTCCTATTATTCCATTCTTATAGTCGGCAGGCCCCGGAAATGCAAAACTTATAGCCACAGGTTCGGCTTCCAGTCCAGCCTTTATAGTTTCAAAGCCATGCACCAGCACTTCCAAACATTTATCCAAATCGTCAGAAACAGCAGGCAAAACCAGATGCTCACCAACTTCTTTATATGCCTGAACAGCTGAGAATACAAAGTTTGTTCCTCCTGCATCGAGTGTCAATACTATCCGTTGATCGTTAATATACATAACTATGATTTTTTCTCAAATTTAAGTGATAATATATAGATATAAGCTGCACTTAGCAATAAAACGCCGAAACTGATGCCGAGGCCGAAATGTTTCGCCACAATACCTACCAATGGTGTTACTATAGCACCTCCGGCAACCCCCATTATCATCAATGATGATATTTCATTAGCTTTTTGCGGACGGTATTGCATAGCAACAGAAAATATAATAGAAAACACATTAGCACATGTCAGACCGATTATAAATACGGCAGCAAACAATAACCATTTATCTGATAAAAACATTAGCATAAGAAAAGCAGGAACCGCAATCAGCATATTGATTTTCATAAACTTCGATGGATTAATCTTCAGAAGAAGAATCGATCCTAAAAAAGCACCAAACGTTCTTGCCCCGAAATAAAGGCTGGAACCTAATGTCGCATCGTCAGTAGTAAAGCCTAATCTTTGCTCCAATAATTGGGGTGTATTTACATTCATGCAGACGTCGATACCCACTATTAATAAAATACCAAGAAACATCTGTAATATAAGGCTATCTTTCAGTAATCCTAATGTATTGCCAAAAGAAGCTTGCTTAGTATCCACGTTTTCTTCCCTCTTGATGGGCACCAAATATAACCAGACAAATGATATAAGAGATGTAATAGCAAACACAAGCAGAATAAGTTTCCAATCCCCGTAGGTCTTCACAGCCATGCTGGCTATAATAGGTCCTACGAAAGAAGATACAGCCTTGATGAACTGCCCGAAAGTCAGAGTACCGGCGAGTTTACTATCATGTACTATGCTTGCGACCAAAGGATTAAGGGAAACCTGCAATATAGTATTTCCAATGCCTAACAGGGCAAATGAGAAAATCACCACATAGAAATCGTAGAAGAAAAAAGGTAATATCAATGAAATACATTCGATTAGGATAGCCAGTAATACGGTTTTCTTCCGTCCTATGCGGTTCATCAATAATCCGGTAGGTATAGAAAATATCGCAAACCAGAAAAATACCATCATCGGTATAATACTGGAAGTCAGTTCATCGAGAGAAAAGTCCTTTTTCAGATAATTCGTAGAAAGGCCTACTATATCCACCATTCCCATTACAAAGAAACTGAATAGGATAGGTATAAGTATTTTGATGCTATTTGATTTATTTTCAGTCATAACATTGGTTCGATATTATTAAAACCGTACATACGCTTTTATTACAATACACTCCTGACCCACGGATTTTCCTGTCGGGGTAATTGTATATTCTTCCAAAGCCGCCGGTATTATAAATGTCTCTGCATAATGTACAACAAAAGGTTCAAACAGTCCCTTAGGGTCTTCTATTATAACTTCCTCACCTTCTACCAGGTTCAATACATTTACACTATTGCTGGTTTTATGAGATGTCTTTTTCGAAAAACGGAATCTTCTCGTCTCAATAAATTCGTTCGGGTGCAATCCGGTTTTTTCTTCCAGCCATCCATCGCCTTCAGATACAGTAGAACATACGTTCACCAGATTCTTATGTGTGTATTCCGTATCCCTTGTCCAGTCAATTACTTTTTTACCTCTTTCTACATTTATAGGGCGAGGTTTTCCATCAAGGCCCAATCGCTCCCAATCCCAAAGTTTAAATGTAAACAGGTTGGGTGTAGAACTGATTTCGAGTACAACCCCCTGTGGTCCGGAACAATGTACGGTTCCAGCCGGTATCAGGAAGTGGTCGTGTTTCTTGGCAGGAATCTTATTTGCGTACTTGTCTGCGTCGAATACGATTTCACCTCTTTCTGCCTTTTCCAGATCACTAATCATTTCGTCTTTGTTTATACCTGTTTTCAATCCAAGATATACAACAGCATCCTCTTTGGCATCAACCATATAGTAACTCTCGTCCTGTGTATAATGTATACCAAAAGATTCGTGTACAAACTGTGTTGTCGGATGTACCTGAAGACTTAGGCTTCCCCCTTGTACAGTATCCAGAAAATCGAAACGAATAGGGAATTCCTTTCCAAAGCGGGATTCAACAGGCTCTCCCAATAACTCACGGCTTTTCAGTAACACCAGATTTACTGCAGGCATTTCAAAGAGGGCTCCATTGACATTCAAGAATAGACTATTTTCTTCAGGGACGCAATCAAAACACCACCCATAATTCACATTCTCTTTATCCAAATCGAATGTCTCTCTCATCCACTGGCCGCCCCATGGCGCCGGATCAAAAAACGGAACTACCCGGAAAGGCTTCTTTATCGTTGTTTCAATACCACTGAAGAAAGTTTCCTTGTCTATCATTTTTGGTTGTTCCTTCACATGAGTGTCCATCCAATACGAAACCTTGTCATATAAGGTGTTCTTATGTGCATCACATATTTTCCAATCGTTAAAGTATCCTCGCTTGTGCTGTAAAGAAATGGCTTCATTTCTGTCGTCCAGCCCCAGAGCCATGATACTGCGTGAACGGAATCGCTGCTGAATCTCCCATCGCGCCATATCAATATATACAATACAGGCTGAATCGGGTACAACAAGTGATGCCCCGCTACCGATGACAATGGCAGTACTTTTGCTGTTTTTAATCTGATTTCGAGCTTCTGCTAATTTCTCCGTATCGAAATAGTCTATCATCGACAGGTTAGTCACATAACCGAACAAGACATCATCTGTCATAAACCGCTCTGTCATTTTCCGAATTTCATTTTCCGGTTTAAACAAATCCCTTGTCTTAAATATCAGGTCAGGTTCTATATTATTAATATGTGATATTACTTCATCTTCATGAACACCTACATACATATCTATACCAATAACAGAACATGTACTCAACGTACCTTTTAATGACTGTAAAATATCGCTCCATCCCTCTATTATAGCACCTTTGATCTTCGTTGCGGGATATCTGTCATAATTGGACTTCCTCATAGTATATCATTTATTAAACATTATTCAAAAAACAACATATGTTCATACATATATATCATTGTGCAAATATATGTATCTTTTTTTGTTTACCAATATTTTTTTACGTTATTTTGTAAAACAGTTGAACAATTCATATAAACAATAAGCTATGAAAATAGAAGTTAATCGTGAAAGCTCAAAACCTCTTCATCTACAAGCAGAGGAATTTCTTCGGAGGTTGATAGACGAAGAAGAATATAAAAACGGGAAGCTGTTGCCCAAAGAGATTGAATTGTCCAAACAATTTAATATATCCCGGAATACATTAAGACAAGCGATTAACAAACTTGTATTCGAAGGACTTCTTGTACGCAGAAAAGGATATGGAACCAAAGTCGCCCGTAAAGGCTTTGTGGGTGGCGTAAAAAATTGGCTGAGCTTCTCGCAGGAGATGAAAATGCTGGGGATAAAGATTAAGAACTTTGAGCTTTTTATCGGAACACAAAAAGTATATAAGGAGGTAGCTGATTTCTTTAATGTAGAAGTGGATACACGTTGCCTGAAACTTGAACGGGTTCGCGGAAGCGAAGAATACCCCTTTGTATATTTCATATCTTATTTTAATCCCAGTATACCTCTTACGGGAGAAGAAAACTTTAATATACCTTTGTATGAATTGTTAGAACATAATTATGATATAGTGGTTAAAACATCGAAAGAAGAAATATGCGCCAGACTAGCCGGAGATTTTATAGCCGATAAACTGGAAATATCTCCCAACGACCCTATACTAATCCGAAAACGCTTTGTCTATGACATTAACGATGTGCCAATAGAATACAACATTGGCTATTACAGGGCCGACAGCTTCACATATACACTGGAAGCTCAAAGATAAAAGCCTTTTCAATACAAAATAAAAGCCTTCTCCTCAGAAGGCTTTTTCTATATAGTTTCTTTTATTTTTCTTCATCTATTAGATATTTATTTAATATATTTGCATATGTATATACATATAGGATATACTCCGATTTTATTTAATATATCATGAAAAATTCACCTTTATACGCTTTCCTTGGCATCTCCGCATGCATCAGTAATGGAATCATAGCCCAAGACATTAAAAAACCGATGAATATCTTGTTCATCATGACCGATGATCATGCCTTTCAGGCATTAAGCGCATATGGCCATCCTATTTCGAAACTTGCTCCTACCCCCAATCTGGACCGGATAGCGCAAAACGGAATGCTCTTTAGTAATGCATTTGTAGAAAATTCTATTTCTACCCCCAGCAGAGCAACACTGCTGACAGGAATGTATAGCCACCAACATGGGCAAACTCATCTTGGTTACGGATTAAAGCCTGACAAAAAATTCTTTGTAGAATATCTACAGGATGCAGGCTATCAGACAGCATTGTTCGGTAAATGGCACCTGAGCGCTCAACCCAAAGGATTTGATACATATAAGATATTTGATGATCAGGGCGAATATTACAATCCAAGGTTCAGGACTTCGGAATCGGACGGAAAATATATACAGGAAGAGGGTTATGCAACCGATCTTGTAACTGATCATGCCTTGAACTGGCTTATATTCCGCGACAAAGACAAACCGTTCTGTGTATTGGTCCATCACAAAGCTCCTCATCGAAACTGGATGCCCGACCTTCAATACCTCGATTTGTATGAAGACGTTGAATTCCCCGAACCGGCAACTTTATTCGATGATTATAGTACAAGAGGCGAACAGATGAAAACACACGAACTATCTGTAGCCAACCATCTTGGATATGCCTTCGATCTGAAAGTATCCCAACTGCAAAACGAACCGACTCTGGATTATATTAAAGCGAGCTTTGATATGGCTATAAGTACATTAACACCTGAACAACTCAGAGTATGGAATGAATCGTATGATAAAAAAAATAAGGACTTCCTTGCCAACAGGCCGGAAGGAAAGAAACTCACCCAATGGAAATACCAACGATATATCAAAGACTATTGCCGCACCATAAAAAGTGTGGATGTTCAGGTTGGCAGGTTACTCGACTATCTGGAAAATAACAACCTTATGGAAAACACGATTATTGTATATACTTCCGATCAGGGCTTCTATCTGGGAGAACATGGACTCTATGATAAGCGCTTCATGTATGAGGAAGCTTTTAGGACACCGCTTATCATCGCTTTACCGGGAGCAAAAAAAGGGGCAAAATGTACGGAACTTGTTCAAAATATAGATTATGCGCCAACCCTTCTGGATGCCGCCGGAGTTAATAAACCCGGTGATATGGCCGGAGAATCACTGATACCATTATTGACCGGAACTTCTGATAACTGGAGAGATAATCTCTATTATCAATTCTATGATTATCCCGCTGTGGGAATGGCACGCAAGCATTACGGAATACGGGATAAAAGGTATAAACTTATACATTGGTACGGCAAAGGGGAAATCAACGACAAGGATATTGATAGTTGGGAATTATACGACCTGAAAAAAGATCCGACTGAAATCAACAACATATATAATGATGAAAAATATGTAAAAGTTAAAGAACGGCTTCATATACTTCTCGAAGAGAAAAGAAAAGAATTGAAAGTTACAGAATAGTATCAGAGGTAATATAAAAAGAAAACGCAAGATTGACCTTGCCGTTTCTTTTTTATACCCTCATTTGCTGTTTTAACTAGCTGGAATAGATACTTCTTTTACCTCGGTATAATTATAACGGTTTGTTGCATCAAAGGTAACAGAGGTGCGTACTCCAAACCTGATGAAATACTTTCGGGCATAGTCAGGGAAAGACTTTGATGCCGATGAAGTATTTATTGTAAAAGTAGTTCCGTTAGGTCCTAAAATCTCAGATGCTCCCACCCCCATTTTGGCGGGATCGCATTTAACCGAATAATTAGGGCTATAGCTAAAATCACCTACATAATCGGTTTCACTTATAAATAACCAACCTTCGACCAAAGGTTTCTGATATGTCGTATTATCAGATCCATATGCAACCTTTACCTTAACTGTTACGGTTCTGTCTGCATTTACAACCGGTTCGCCATCCCATTCTATCTTGAGGATAGGTTCTACCTCATACGTTTTTTCCACCGTACCGCTGATGGTCATCTTTTCTTCAGTTAACGGAACGAAAGCTCCTGAAGGTATAACCCCATATTCACCTTTGAATACCTTAGTATTATTGAATGTACCATCCATCTTACAATTAAAATCGTATGGTTGAGGCGTATCACTCCAGCTATACTCCATCATACGGATGCGTACACCTGTATTTCCAATAGCTGTTTGGAAAGGCTTATTTGTTCCTTTTTCAACAAACTTACCTCTGAATGTCTCTTTAGGCTCGGGATAATTGTCATCAGCACACGATGCCATTCCCAAGATCATCAATAGAGACAAAGCAATATATAATATAGTATTTCTCATATCATCAATATTTTTATTATTAATACCCCGGATTTTGCTTACAGTTCGGATTCTTAGTTATCTCACTCGTTGGTATTTGCTGATAATAATTCTTGGTGTCAAAATTAAAAATATAATTATTTCCGGCTTTTGATTCCATAAATCTTGAATCCAGAAAATACTTCTCTGCGTCGGTAGAATAAAAAGCATATAAAACTCTGTAACGCCTATTGGTTTGCTCATCATATATAACTCTCCAACGTTTCAAATCCCAATAAGTCTTATGTTCGAAAGCAAGCTCTTTTCTTCTTTCTGTCCTTACCACATTAATGTCACTCAAAGGAGCCGAGCTTGCCAATAATGTAGCTCCTGCCCGCTTTCTTATAAGATTGATACAACGAAACGCCTCCTCACGATAGCTTTCCCCTGTAGACGCCGTACTTACACCAGCAAGGAATAGCTCATTTGCAGCTTCGGCACGATTGAGCAATACTTCTGCATAGCGGATTTCAATCCAACTCTGACTTGATTTATTACCATTATTATCCGCCAGATTAGGGTCCAAATATTTGCGAAGATAGAAGCCACTGATATTTCCAAAATCCCATCCCGAAACGACACCACTTTCTCCGGCTCTTTTCATCTTACTAACACCATCCTTCAATAAGATAGCATTAGCAGCCTGATTATTGAAAGAAAAATCGCTTGAAAGTTTCAAATTACTTGATTCTCCATATACTACATTATAATCGGTGACACTTCCTTCAGGCATCAGCGGGCTAATACCCGTACCCACGGTCCCTGTCCATATTCCGCGGCGCAGGTCTATAGTTTTACCCTTAAACTGATCCATAGGAAGTATTACTGTTGCTCTTAAACGAGGTTCACTGTTTGCAAAAGCATCGAGCGGTGAATTATACAACAGATATTTTCCATTGGAATCCAGATTTTTAAATTTTCCATTAGAATCTTTATCTATACCGTCAAACATTTCAACAAAATCCAAAGTCGGGCAGATTTCCGAGTTATTACCCCCTGTAGATGTCTGCATTGGTTGTGCCGAATCATCAAAATTATGCACTGACTCCGGATTCTTAAAATACCTCACAAATATATTCTCCTTCGTATCCTTAAGGAAGATATTAACAAAATTAGTTGTTTGAGCGGTCTTATCCCCATCAGCCCATTCAGCTTCATAAAGGCCGTATGCTGTAGTTTCATCTAAAATTTTACTGGCTTCATAAGCCGCTTTGAAATAGTCGTTTGCACGGGTAGACGGAATTCCGCATATCCTTATTCCGTTGTACTCCTCACTGATTGTATTGTACTTAGCGATCGATCCTGCATGAAGCATGGTACGTGACTTAAATGCAGCAGCAACATACCTGTTTGCACGTCCTTTCTGATTCGTTTTGGGCAGGTTAGTTATTGCATAATCCAAATCAGAAGCGATGAGATCCCATATAGCCTCTTCCGAATCGCGAAAAAGCTTCGTACCTTCGACATCGACACTTGCCGGATAATCGATTACGAAATCCACCTTTGGCACACCACCATAACGTTTAACCAGTGAATAGTAAAGGAATGCCCTTATAAAGTAAGCCTCAGCCAGATAAGTATTATAGTTGGCCTGACTATGAGCCGATGCATATTTCGGAAGAGTTTCTATAAATAAATTGGCATCGCGGATCGCAGAATAAGCTGCATCCCAATAACTTGCACTTTCAGCTTCAGCTCCTTTGGTATCACGACCCAAGGCTTCTCCTGTCAAACCGGATTGTTGCTTATATTTTGTATCTGCATTATTGAACAAGCCGCTTTTTTCATAATTGTAGCGGAAATCTTCCATTGGGAGCCTGCTGTACATCCGCGCTATATAACTCATAGTACCTTCTGTAGTACCGAATATTTCGGGGTCACCGATTATATTCTTTGGCGGAATATCCAAATCTGTACATGCCATGAACAAACCCAGACAAAGTAATAATATATATTTTATATGTTTCATAATATTAATATTTAGAATTTTATATTCATTCCTACTGTAACAGTTTTATTGAGCGGGTAACTATATCCGTAATCACCTAATCCACCTTTACTATCGTCAGGATTTGTAAAAAATTCAGGATCCATATATTTTAATTTAGTAAATGTCAACAAATTATACGAACTTACATATACCCTAACATTCTGTATATTCAAAACCGAAAGCCATTTCTTAGGAAGCGTATATCCCAATTCTATATTCTTGAGTCTTAAGTATGCGCCATTTTGAATATTAAATTCAGAATTATAATTGGCACTGGTTCCTGTATAAGCATAATGTCCGCTTATCCATTCTGTCGCGGGATCGTAAGGGCTTGCTGTAGGGTCCGACGGACGCCAGCGATCCAAGAATTGTGTAAGAGCATTCGTATCTGCCCACAAAGGCTGGTATAAGAATTGTCTTGGAGCAACATAGCGTTTACCTCCGCCTTGCCATAGCATAGTAAGGTCTATTCCTTTCCACGATGCAGATATAGTGATTCCATAATAAATCAGCGGTGTCATACCGTTCATTGCAAGCGGATGCACATCCAGATCATTTATCTGTCCGTCACCGTTCCAGTCTTGATATTGATAATCTCCAAGAGTGCTACCTCGTCCAATATAAACAGGGTTATGATATATCTGATCCCAGTTGGTTATGCGTCCGTCTCCTCCATATCCCCACCATATATTATTATAGCGGTCGTTGTTATTCTCCCTCCAGTTCAGGTATGAATTACCTCTCTTCGATTGTTCGTAATATATTGTTTTTACACGGGTAAATGACATATTACCTTTCACCTGATAATCAAAATCACCTATTCTGTTACGATGACTAAGTTCCAGTTCGAAACCTCTGGTCAAATCGCTATTAAGGTTTTCCTGTGGTTGGGCAGCACCTACTATCCCCGGAATCGATTGCGCACGAGTCGCTAATAAGCCAGTACGTTTTCTCTGAAAATACTCGGCAGTTACACCCAAAAATCCATTCCATGCATCCATATCCAACCCTATGTTCAGCATATCGGATTTATACCAGGTAATAGCTGTATTTGCCAGCCCCTTATTGCTGGAACTATTGACGAATGACCCATCAAAAATATAACCTGAAGGCAGTCCTGCGCTATTACCGCCCGAAGCCGGATAATAATATCCTGTAAGAAAGTTATAGTCGTTTGTTGATGCATCATCAAGCATTCGCCCGTAAGATCCGCGTAGTTTCAGATTATCTATGAACTTAAGTGGTGATTTCTTAAAGAATCCCTCTTCCGATACACGCCAGGCCGCCATAACTCCGGGCGTTGTTGCCCAACGGGAATTATCCGGGAATCTTGATGAAGACTCATGCCTTAACGTAAACTCAGCCAGATATTTACCTGCGAAGTCATATTTAATACGTCCTACATAAGCATTATATGCATAATCGTAAAGGGAAGATGCTGCAGTAGACTGATTGATCTGCATTTTATCTGTTATACCTGTAAACAACTGATCTAAAGGCAATAACAACTGTCTATTACCATAAAAGTTATCACCTTCTTTATGTGTATTCTCATAGAGGGCCATTGCCGACACATTATGTTTGCCGAATTGCCGGTCGAAACCAATCTGAATATTCCATAAGGTTGCATCCTTTCCGTAAAAATACCGGGATACCTTATTCGGGGCATCACTCTGACCATTCCATGTTTTGGCTGCACCACCCGAGTCGTAAAGTTTATAAGCTTTCATAAACTCTTTATTGTCGTTCAACGTATAGTCGTAACTATACATGCCTTTCGCATACAAGCCTTTAACGAATGGCATATCATATCTCAATGAAGCATTCGATTGAAACCATTTACTTTTATATGAGTTAGCACCGGTTACCCCCTTGTTCATCATAGTGACAGGATTTTGCAATCCGCCATTAGTCGGTTGCCAGTATTGCCCTTCTGTTTCGTTATAGTAAACTTTATCCATCGGTTGCATAAGCCACATACCTCGTATAATATCATTGGAACTATACACTGATGATTGCCGCTCGTCGAGTAATCCGGCCAGATTTAAATCGAACCGGAGATTTTTAGTTATCTGAGAAGAAATATTACTACGAATAGTGTATTTCTCATAGTTAATAGCATTTGTCTTCAAGAAACTCTCCTGAGTCTGGTAACCGATACTCGCATAATAACTCAACGCCTCAGTACCCCCGGTAGCGCTTAGTGTGTGCATAGTCTGGGGTGCACTGCTGCGAAGAACCTCTTTTTTCCAATCGGTACTTTGCATTGTGCCATTGCGGTAAGCTTCGATCTGCTCATCTGTGTAAGGACGATTAGGGCCGTCTACATTGTGCATCGTACGTTCGTTGAATAGGGTCATCCAATCTACAGCATTTGCCAGATCGGGGAAGTTTGTAGGCATCTGCCAGGATACATTTCCCGAATAACTAAGGCTAACTTTTCCTTTCTCACCTCTTTTGGTGGTAACCAAAATGACACCATTTGCCGAGTTGACACCATAGATAGCTGCCGACGCGTCTTTAAGTACCGAAATACTCTCGATATCTTCTGCATCCAAACGCGCCATATTACCACGTGGCACTCCATCTATAACAATAAGCGGACTACCTAAACCACGTATATCCATCGATCCGCTAAATTGTCCGGGTTCGGATGAGTTTTGAACGACACGCAAACCTGCCACTTTTCCGGTAAGCATATTCTGTACACTCTCATTTTTAGTAGTGATAATCTCTTCATTCTTAATGGCAGAAACAGCACCTGTCAGTGTTGCTTTCTTTTGTACACCATATCCCACAACCACTACTTCGTCCATAAGTTTGCTGTCGTCTACCAATACTATATTAAGGGCATTAAATGAGGTTTGATTCCCTACTTTTATTTCTTGCGTTACATACCCGATAGAAGATATTACCAATGTAGAATTAGGGTTTACTTTTATCGAGAAACTCCCGTCTACATCAGTCGCTATGCCATTGGTAGTACCTTTCTCTACCACGCTTGCTCCTATAATGGCCTCATTCATTGCATCTTTTACAACACCTGAAACCTCTGTTTTGCTTTGCTGCGAATAAAGATTTGCAGAGGCCAGCAATAATATGGCACACATACAAATTTTAAGCAGGCTAAATAGATTTAAGAAGTTAACTTTAAATTTCATACTTCATAGTTTTTAATGTGTTTGATAAATCAATAATAAGTAAGAGATAGAATCTGATGATATACTTTCGAATCATAATTTATCCTTGTTATTTTACTTACTCAAATAATAAACAGGTTGGTAACCTTTGTTTAAATTTCATTTTCACTTAAACATTGCTAGGTAGCAGCATCAAACGAATCTTTCATTTTCATAGATTGAGTTTTTAGTTAATATTTCAGAATCATTTATTTAGTTCTGTGTTAGGTTTATCTGATAGCCTGATAGACATGCGGCCGCCTTTGATCACATCCGAGAAAGGCAGTTGAACCGTATTGTGCGGTTTTCCATTCACATCTATAGACCGTATGTAAATATTATCTTTGGTATTATTCAGTGTTTCTATCACAAACTCCTTACCCGGATAATAATCCTTGTTGAGCCTTATTGTGATCTTATCGAATAACGGACTGCCAATCTGGAATGTAGGATCTATCTCGGTCAAACCTTTTACATCGAAAAGTCCTATTGCCGCCATCACATACCATGCGCCCAGTTGCCCCTGATCTTCATCTTGCCCGTAACCATAGCCGTGTATGCCTTCTACTCCGTAGAATTCGTTACAGATAGCCCTCACCCATTTTTGAGACAGATACGGTTTCCCTGAAAAGTTGAACAACCATGAGATATGCAGATTCGGCTGATTGCCATGATTATAGTATGTATGCAAACCTGCAAATGCATCAATCGTTTGTCCACCTCCAAATATATTCTTCTGTGAAATCTGGAATGTGCTGTCGAGACGCACATTGAAATCATCTGCGCCTATCAGGCTTATAAGTTCATCTATTTGATGAGGTACATAGTATGTGTACTGGATTGCATTACCCTCCTGAAATCCTATCCACGGGGCAAAAGGGTCGAAGTCTTTTATAAATTCGCCCTTGTCGTCACGCGGACGTATCAGTTTTGTCTCAGGATCAAAGAGAGTCTTCCAGCCCTTCGATAGCTTCGATAAAAGTTTATAATCATCCTCCTTGTTCAAATGCTTCGCCATCTGAGCCACAGCAAAACTACTGAATGAATATTCCATTGTATGTGATGCTCCGAAACCGGAACCTTCGGGAGTCGTACGCATAGACAGGCCGGTTGTATAAGGCGAGTATCCCCTGTTTACAAACTGCTCTACATCCAGCTTACCGGCTCCTGCCAAACGGTCTTTTCCATCTACCTCATTTTTCAGGGCAGCCTCGTATGCAGTATTCACATCGAAGTCGCGAATACCACAATTATATGCTGCCGCTATAGCAAGACTGGTAAAATTAGTCCCCACACCCGACACATACTTGCTGCTAGCGATACCATCGCCTAACCATCCGGCATCTTTGTAGACCAGGAGCTGGCTCTGTATCCAGTCCGAATAATATTCGGGATAGGCGACTGCCCACAATTGGGTAAGATTCCAGAACCCGCCCCAAATAGCATCCGTATTATAATGATTATGAATTGGTTTTCCTTTTTCATTCAGAGCTATATGTCCTACTCCACCGTCATTTTTCGGATAAGCTCCGTTGACATCACTTGCCAATCCACGACCAAGCAGCGCATGATACAAGCCTGTATAAAATTTCACACGGTCGTTGTATTCTCCGCCTTCCACTTTTATGCGGCCAAGATATTCTTCCCATGTGTCCGTCGCATTTTTATGAGCTTTGTCGAAACTCATATTTTTAGCTTCGTTTTCCATATTCAGGCGTGCATTTTCAACAGATGTATAAGACAATCCTATCTTTACATTTACAGCCTCCTGCTCTTTGGTCTTGAATTTGAAATAAAGTCCGGCTCCGACACCTGTCTGAGTCTTCGAATCGGGATATACGGTATCTTTCACAAACGAGCCGAACGCAATCGGTTTCTTATCCAACTCGGCACTGAAATACATAGACACAGTAGCTCCTTTTTGATATATATCCACATATACCGGCGTAGTTGTAACCCATCCTTCTATACGTCCGTCGTCGGTATATGCCACCGAAGCTTCTTTCACATATCCGCTTTCGCCCTGACGGTTGCCGATATCGAATATCAGATTGGCTTCTTCTGATGCAGGGAACGTATAACGGTGAAAACCTACACGCTTTGTTGCCGTCAGCTCAGCTTTCACATTGTAGTCTTTGAGCAATACGGAATAGTATCCCGGAGAAGCGAATTCATCTTTTTTGTCGAATGATGAACGATAGCCGTTCTGAACGCTGTCCAATGCTCCCGGAACTGTCTGTAGTTTACCCACTGTAGGTGCAATGACTACACCGCCAACCTGAAATTCATGGAAATTAGCAAAACCCTCGATAGATGTATGCCGCGCATCGTAGCCGACAGCCTGCCATCCCCCTGTATTCCCCAAATGTCCGTCTGTAGACGGAGCAAGTTTAGCCATACCAAATGGAACCGCTGCCGGTGTATAAAAGAACCAGCGTGAGTGCGCAGTCCCGATGCCCGGATCTACATAATCCGACAAGAGGGGCTTTTTCTCGCAAGATGCTATTATACAAGAAAATGCAAGTACTGTGATTGGAATAATTCGTTTTATCATATTATAAAATTGTTTTTCGGTTTATTTTTTACTGATAACTTTCAAGGTTATGCATTCATAAGGTTTAAGCCAAAAAGAAGAATCTTCGAACTCACCCGTTTTTTGCTGGTTATGGTCGCAGAAATATACTTCATCTGCCTGCATACTGCCCCAGATAAACGAAGAATGTACACTCTGGTCATTGAGGTTCAGTAAACGGATAATGTAGCCTTTGCCATCATCCGAAGGTTTTATTGTAGAAACTGAAATCTGATTCTTACCTTTAAGCCTGAAAAGATTATCTATTCCGACAGGTTTATCAGAAACAACCGCAATCATTTTTTGCGCCTGTTCCGTACCTTGCTTTTTCAGTTGCTGATCGAACGGATCGAAAAGTTCCAGTGAATAGCGGAATGTCGCGATACCTTCCTGAGAGGCCTTGTAGTTCGTCCTCCATGAATTATTCATCACCCACGAATATATCTTCGGAGAAATCAAAGCCGAAGACCACCAGCCAAGCCCGCCCCCTTCTTTGCGCCATACATCACTGGTCATCTCTCCCAGTTCTACGAAAGGAGCATCTATTGTTGTCAGGTAGATGCCGTGGCTAAGATTGCTTGCACTGATACCGTTCTGTATCGAATAATAATTTTTATTCACTCCTGCCAACTGGTCCCGCTCGGGATGCATATCCCCCATCGCCAGATCCATTTTGATATCTGCATGGTCTATATTGAAAGGGAAAATAAAGCGAACGTTTTCCGGCTTATAAATATTTTCTTTATCTATCGTATTCAGGATATCAATGCGTCCCAACTCTTTATAAACCATAATATCCCTCCATAGCGAGCGGCAGCCCGGCGCATCCGATTCTACACGTAAGGTCGCCGCAACTTCGCCATCATCCAGTACAATAATACGTTTTATGTTCTCCACCCATTGCGGATTTTCAGCATAGCGTTCTGTATAGATATAATCATTCAAACCGCCCTCGGATGCATAATTATATTCCTCACCTGTCTTTGTGAAAGAAGAAATTGTACCTTTTATTTTATCTATTTCAACTCTTATAATGCCGTTATCCAGTATATTATCATTTATCATTGTAGAAACATTCAACTTCTTTCTCTTATCATCAGTAATCTTATAAGCGACGGAGGAAAGGGCCGGAATGTCTTTTGCCATAAATATCCACCTGCCGTCATGCAATTTCTGTAAAGGAACGATCTCTCCTGATGGGCTTTCCAACACTTTACCGATCAGGTCATTATCGTTATCAATCGTCACTACATCAGTTCTTTTCCACAGATTTGTATTGAATATATGTATATAGCCGCCTTTAGCTGTTTTTATTTCTGAAAAAACGTCAGTATAGAGTCTCCTCGACTGCATATCTGCATTATCCGCATATAATTTCTTTCCTGCCCACAGTTTCTTTGTAAACTCCGATTCAGGTTCAGGTCCACTGGCCGAAGCCCCCCAGGTATGTTCCGAAAACAAGACGACATTCTTCCATGCTTGCAGAAAATCGTTTGCAGGATACTGCCCCGGATTAAGCATGCTCCATAGTATTTCCGTCTGGTTCAGGCGTTCCGAACTTTCACGATTCATAGCCAGTTCGCGGGCAGTAGAAGCAGCCCCGTCTTCCCACGTAGGGGTTATATCGCCGCCATAAACCGGAATATCATCACCATATTGTTTTTCAAATTCTGTGAAAAGTTCTTTGGTAGTACCTATATAGAACTTGGGTGATTCGTATTTTTCATTCCACTCCTTTATTACATCCGGCATCCACTGATCGGGCGGCCCGTTATCTCCGTTTACCGTATAGCGCAAATAAGTAGTAGCATACGGATATTCCTTCGATTCCAAATCGGTAAGGTATTCCCATATAGGAGTTACACCACAAGCCGAAAGCCTGTTTATCAACCAGCCGTGAAACCATGAATATCCCCTACCTGTCTGCCAGAACAATACTTTTTCCTTACCCGACTGAGACAGCCAGTAAAACGGTTTATCGCCCCACTTCACATGCAGGTGCGCAGCCCTGTCGTTACCAACCTTCCCATAGAAAGGCACATAGTTGGGCCCTGATGAATAATATTTCACACCATTCTGAGCCATTGCCGTAACCATACCCCACGATTGCCCGGGAACATCACTCATCATAGCCGTGTTGAACTCCACTCCCGTCAACCCGGAAATACGATGCGCATCATCGAACATATGCGTCAGTTCCTCCTGCTTGCAAATTCCGGTGAGTATGCTGCCCAAAGATGCATCGACACCAATAATACCGTCTTTGATAGCCTGAATCATTTTATCGCCTTTCTCCGTTCCTTTGTAATGATCGAGATATCCCATCAAAGCCCATGTGGCCTCCGAATTCCATTTGAACCGTGAGCCCTCGGGATTATTCGCCGTACGTTCCGCCAGTTCAAGCGCCCGCTCAAAATTGCGCCATTGCAGTTTCATTACATCATCCTGCGCATGTGTATAACCTATGTCCAAATGTGAATGGGGTAAGAAATAGAGGTTCCACCTACGAGCCCCCAAAACAGTATAACTATCAGATAAATTACCTTGTTTACTACGAAGTTTCACCGATACTTCGGCGCTCTCTTCCATATAACCTGCCGGAAACCGCCCTTCCATTACAGATATTCCTATTGCGGATGGCTTGATGTTCTCCGTCCATTTCCGTCCGTTTATATCGAAATCGAGTTGACCTCCACAAAACAGGGGTGCGTCAAATTTCAGTGTATATTCACGGGTCGGCCCCTTATCCGTTTTCAAATATCCTTGTGAAGCAACGAAAGACATTTTATTTAATGGAGTAAGTTTCGAAATCTGCCTGTCTTCTTTCTTGTAGAATCTTATCTCACTCAGTCCGTAATAATTTACATTCTGCTGCATATCAGCAGCTTCCCTTATGATATATTTATCTTTAGGGTCATAATAATTACCGTTTCCATCAGCATCGGCTGTAAAACATATATATTTCGCCTTAATCCCTCCTGTATCAAATGTGAAATTTGCAGGCTCGGGATTCTGCCCTTTCGATTCATTTATAACATGGTAGTCCAGTCCATTGTTTCTCAAGAGTTTCCATGTCTTCCCGTCAATGGAGTATTCTATATATACTTTCCTCAACCCGCGGCGTGTATGCTGGCTTTGGTTGTCATTCCATATTCTGATTAAATCAATATGTGCGGGAGCTGAATTGCTGCCGATTTCGCACATAAACCAGACAATACCTTCTCTGGTAAATTCATTCGCCCGTACCTTTTTTGTAGAAGCCTGTGATGTCCACATCTTGTGTCCAAGATTATGCGCTATATGCATATCTCCATTCATTCCTTCACTATTAACAGCCATTATAGCTGTCGCGCCCTGCAATTCGCTGCTGGCAGTTGCCTGAATCTGATCGGATGGAATCTGAGTATATACTTTGGTGCTTTGTGCATATATTCCAATGGTATTCACTAAGATCAGGAGGGAAAAGAAACCTTTTCTTATCATCCTCATATTTTTAGATTATTTGTTAGTATTAATGGTTAATCACGTTAGTTATAGATAGCTCATTTTATAAAAAAGAAATTTCTCTCTGATTTGAATTATGATAAAATGAGTATTTTCTAGTATTTTAGATTGTTTTCAAAATTGAAAAACACCCCTATTTCCCAAGTTAGCATATCCTATTTTACTTTTTGCTCAGCTTTTATTGTATGTATGAACATACTTTCAGGTCGCTAATATATAAAATGTTTTTATCTTAAGCATTATTTTTGATTATTTTTTTCAATAAATAGAATTTATCAAAATAACATATTACACACAAACGACTTATAATAAGTACATTATAAATGGAAACATGAATATTATTAACTATGTTAAATATTAATTGAATCCTAAAATTCTGTAAATACATAATAATAAATTGTTCATACAATAATATGCAAAGCCAAGAAGAATATGATAATTCTACTTAAACAACTCAACCCTCAATAATTACAATCCTTTATTTTTTTTCATCTAAGATCAAAAGAATCCAATCAAACCCTAACACAACCAGACCTTAAGAACAAATCAAGATCTTTAATTATTCGATCAGCAATCTTAAACACCATCTTATTACTATCCGTTTATACACATCAATAATAAGATCATAAACAAAAAAATCCAAAATAACATTTATAACTCTTCACCCGCACCCCATAAATGTATGAACATAAATAAAGAAAAAGAGTAAAACAATAATGAGTTCATGAATATAAGATGTAAAAAGAGAGCTTAATATTTTGAATATTAGAAAAAACTAATTTACTTTACACCTCAATAATGTATGAACATATATAACAAAAAGCTATTAACAAGCCAACCCGATAAAGATCTAACCCAATAAACACATAATATTAATATGAAAAAAAGCATTTTATTGACAATCGCGATGTGTACGTTCGCAATCATGACCTTTGCGGAGCATATACCGGAAAATAAAGTTTGGTCGATAGGGACTTTAGATAGCTCTTCGGCTGAATTTGCCTTAGGGCCGGACAATTTCAAACAATTCCTGGCCAATGATTTCGGATACGAAGACAAATTCTATTTGGTAGGCCATTCTGATATAAAAAGAGATTTTCCATATGTACTTCCCGGCCCTACTGATACATGGGGCGGCACATGGCCAACCTCCGGCTGGCGTACTCATCAGGTGAACATATTGTTTGGCCTTGATAATATTCCGCCAAACGGAGAATGGAAGCTTGTTATCAACCTCCTCGACTATGCCAAAACATTTCTACCACTGGTTAAAGTAAGTATAAACACACAAGACGAAAAATTCCAGCTGGGAGACAAAGATGCTCTTGCTAAACAGCGTAAAGCACATACTCAGGAAGCAATAACGGATACATTATCCATCACAGGCAAGTTACAGAATGCAACAAAGAAAACAATCGAAATACCTATTAATACCAACACCCTCAAAAAAGGAGGTAACCTTGTATCGATAACAGTATTAGAAGGTTCCTGGATACTCTTTGATGAGGTGCACCTTGAAGGTCCCAAAAATGTAAAAGTTACGAACGCCGATAAGTTCTTCATCCGGGATGTATATCCGGCAGCTTATGAACTGAATACCGGAAAAAACAGGTATCAGCCGCTCATTGTAGATACTCAATGGCTCGATGGCTTATCTAAAATCAGTGTTCAACTTGATGGAAAAGAAATCCTAAGCCAGGTGATTGAAGCCGGAAGGTATCAACTGGAAGCACCCATGCCTCAAGTGAAAAAAGCAAGAAAAAGTAACTACCGTATCTTAAGAGACGGTGTTGAAATAGAGCGTGGCACAATAGAACGTTCTCCACAAAAACTACAAACCCCTGCCAACTATGTAGATACCCGCATAGGTACAGCCCATTCGCGCTGGATGATAGCACCCGGCCCATGGATGCCGTTCAGTATGGTAAAAATGAGTCCTGATAACCAAAATAATGGCTGGCAGGCAGGCTATCAGCCTTCTTTTGAGAGTGTGGGCTGCTTTAGTCATATACACGAGTGGACATTGGGCGGACTTGGCGTGATGGCTGCAAACGGAGAACTGAAAACCCAGATAGGAGACGAACAAAAGCCGGATGAGGGCTACCGTTCCCGCATAAACAAACGCACCGAAGTTGCCGATATAGGCTACTATGCTGTAGACCTTACAGATTATAATATTAAAGCGGAAGTTACAGCAACTACACGTTGCGGATTCGAACGCTTTACATTTCCAACCGACCGTGACGGAGCGCGGATTATGATAGACATGCATCCGCCTACAGAGCAGAATTTCCAGCTTAAAGAAATAAAACTCCGTAAAGTCAACGATTATCGTATCGAAGGCTCAAGTCATCAATTTTCGCCAAATGTGTGGAGTTACGATGCAGACCAGGACTATACAGTACATTTCGTTATAGAGTTTGATCAACCGATCAAAAACATGGGGCGCTGGATTGACAAAAGTGTATCGCACAACATAAATGAATTAATCACCGGAGCATGTAAGGATGCTGGCGTGTTTGTCGAATTCGACCAGACAAAACACCCGGTGGTACAGGTGCGTTCAGGTATTTCATTCGTTAGCATCGCTAATGCGGACGAAAACCTTAGAACTGAAGTTAGCTCTAAATTCGAATGGGATTTTGATGCAATCCGTCAAAATCAGGTAGACACATGGAATGATATCTTCAACCGGGTGCAAATCACGACCAACGACAGACTGGAAAAAGTGCGCTTCTATAATAATATGTACCGGGCATGTAGCCGCAATACGTGGAGCGACATAAACGGAGAATGGATATCTACTGATGGGAAACTACAAAAAGTAGCTGATCCGTCTAAAAATGCTATGCTGGGTTGCGACGCATTTTGGAATACATTCTGGAACCTCAACCAGTTCTGGAACCTTGTCACTCCCGAATGGAGCAACAAATGGGTTAATTCTCAATTGGCTATGTACGATGCTAACGGATGGCTAGCCAAAGGCCCGGCCGGATTAAACTATATACCGGTTATGGTGGGCGAGCATGAGATTCCATTGATTGTAGGAGCTTACCAAATGGGAATCCGTGACTTCGACGCAGATAAGGCCCTGGAAGCAGCTATAAAGATGCAGACTACTCCGGCTCAGAAAGTATTTAAAGGATTTGCCGGAAACCGTGACCTTGTCCATTATATGAAATATAAATACGTACCGTCGAATCTGGGACGCTTCTCCAATACGATGGAGTATTCATACGATGACTGGACTGTAGGCCAATTTGCCAAAGCCTTGGGCAATACAGAGGTATATAATACTTTCAATGACCGTGGCTACTGGTGGAAAAATGTAATAAGCGACGAAGGATACTGCCATATGAAAGACAGTACCGGTAAATGGATGGAAAATTTCGATCCGTTCCGTAGCGGGGCCAATCATCACTATGTGGAAGGAAATGCCTGGCAGCTAACATTCTTCGTTCCGCAGGATGTTCCGGCATTGGTAGAAAAAATTGGTAAGGAACGCTTCCTTGACCGCCTCGAATGGGGCTTCAATCAGGATGAAGCATGGCGCTACAATGCCCCTAACGACCAATATTGGGATCACCCTATCGTACAAGGCAATCAGCAATCAATGCATTTTGCATTCCTGTTCAGTTGGGCAGGGAAGCCATGGCTGACTCAAAAGTGGAGCCGCTCCATACTCGACCGTTATTACGGTTATGAACCGGCAAATGCATACTTGGGAGATGAAGACCAAGGGCAAATGAGCGCATGGGCTGTAATGACGACTATCGGGCTTTTCCAGGTCGATGGAGGGACACGTGTAAATCCTATCTATGAAATAGCCAGTCCTCTCTTCGAAAAAGTAGAGATCAATCTGGATGGGAAATACGGAAGGGGACAAAAATTCACAATTGAAGCGAAGAATGCATCGAAAAAGAATATGTACGTACAGAAGGCAACATTGAATGGCAAGGAGTTGAACACATTCCATTTCCCTGCATCGGAGTTACTGAAAGGCGGCAGTCTTGTCCTTGAAATGGGTAATACTCCAAATATGAACTGGGGTATAGGAGAATAAATATTCTTTGGTTAATACAAATAAGAAAGTATTTTGGTATAACACAACTTTCAAATTTTAAGAATAATCCCTCATCAGTTTTTCTGTTAAGTGATTATTCTTTTTCTATAAAAACAAAACAAATAGTGTCGACAGATGTTTAAAATCAAAAGATATTCATTGACTTTACAATAAATAACATGAAACTTGACGGTAGAAGAAGAAGCGACAATGTAGATGATCGCCGAGGAAAAGGATCATCCGGCAAAATATCCCTGGGCATAGGGGGTACTATTGTCGTTGCGTTAATAGTATGGCTATTGGGCGGAAACCCGATGAATTTTGTTTCGCAACAAGCAGCCGGAAACATGTCGGCAGGACAAGATTATACTCCAACCGCGGAAGAAGAACGAGCTGCCGCATTTGCAGAAACAATTCTGGCAGGAACAGAAGATGTGTGGACAGAAGTTTTTATTCAAAACGGGATGAAATACATACCTCCAAAGATGGTATTATTTAGCGGAGCTACCAATTCGGGATGCGGAAACGCGTCTTCATCGACCGGTCCATTTTATTGTCCGACCGATCAGACTGTCTATATTGACCTGTCATTCTTCAATGAAATGCAGAATCAACTGAATGCCGGAGGCGATTTTGCATACGCATATGTAATTGCGCATGAAGTAGGACATCATGTACAATATCTGTTGGGAACACTTGACAAAGTACACCAGCAACAACAACGTATGAACCAAAAAGAAAGTAATCAACTTAATGTCAGGCTGGAACTGCAAGCGGATTTCTATGCGGGAGTGTGGGCATATCATGATAATAAGAACTTTAGTTCGATAGAAGATGGTGATATCGAAGAAGGCCTCAACGCTGCGTCCCAAATCGGAGACGACCGCCTGCAAATGCAATCGCAGGGTTATACCGTACCTGACGCTTTCAATCACGGAACCTCTGCTCAGCGTTCCCGTTGGTTGAAGAAAGGACTTCAAAGAGGAAATATAGCTGATGGTGACACATTCTCCATCCCCTATTCTCAACTATAAAAAATAATTTGCAAGTATTTATTCTCAGCTCATATATAAAGGCTACTCTTTTTAGAGTAGCCTTTAGTATTTTACGACAGTACACAGATATGTTTTAGAACATACTATTAAATGTTTATTTTACACTTAATATATATATTTTTGTCATATAACTTTGAATCTAATATAGATGCTTTATAAAGAAATGACAGATAAACATCTTGCGGAATTACTTTCAAAAGGCGACGAGAGTGCTTTTTGTGAACTATATACACGTTATAAAAAGCGCTTATTTCTGTTTACTCTAAAATTTTTGAAAGATAGAGACCTTACAGAAGATACTATACAAGATATATTTACACATTTGTGGGAAAGCCGTCTATTCATCGACTCTAATTATAATTTCTCTTCCTATCTTTTCACCATCACAAAAAACAGGATATTGAACACATTGAAGCAATATAATACAGAGGAGAATGTAATAAATCTTATCATGAGTAAGAGTCTGCTCGAACAGACACCAACCGACAATGAGATTATAGATTCCGAATATAAAAACCTTTTTAAAGCTGCAATAAACAAGCTACCACCCGCCAGAAAAAAAGTATTTGTATTGAGTAGAATAGAACATATGTCGCATAAAGAAATTGCTGCGACACTGAATATTTCGGTTTATACAGTTCAAGAACATATTTCAGAATCGCTGAAGTGTATTAAGGGATATCTATCAACACATACAGACATTAATTTCTGCCTTCCCTTATTTCTTTTTTTTCTTTACAAATAAAAAACAAGTTTTTATAAAAAATTTCGGTTTACACCCCCAGTTGTGTGAAACTTAATTGTATTACATATATAAATACCATTAAAAATGCGCGAAAAAAGCCTGGATACAGAAAAAATTATAGATCGCTACCTGACGAATAAGTTTTCGAGACAAGACTTTATCGATTTAATGGAAAGTATATCCCATGAGGAAGGAATAGCTGAATTTCAAAATAAACTCAGCGAAGAATGGGAGAAGAGTATGGAACAAAATGAAGAAGCTGATATACAGGAAAGATTAAAACTGCACAACGAAGCATCGAATATTATTACAAACTCAAAAAAACTTGAAAGTCCCATTCCCTCCCGATCCAGTGTAAAAGTGCGCCAAACTATTCGCTATGCAGCGTCACTTGCGGCAATCATTGCAGTTTCGGTTTCAATGTACCTTTTTATAAATAAAGACAGAGAACAGGCAGACACCAAAATGTGCAATATCTCCATACCGGCCGGAGAAAAAAAAGAGATAAAATTACCTGATGAGTCTGATATATACATTAATTCTGCCAGCACTCTTAAATATCCCGAAACTTTTGGGGAGGAGAAACGTCTTGTGGAGCTAGCCGGTGAAGCTTTTTTTAAAGTTACACCGGATAAAGAGAGGCCTTTTATCATAAATACAGGCCAGATTTCAATAAAAGTTCTTGGGACATCCTTCAACGTAAGAAGCTACGATGAAGACGAATGGATAGGCGTTACAGTATCTACAGGAATCGTATCAGTCAGTATTTTTGATGAGAATAGCTCTATACAATTGACTCCAAGCGAAGAATTATGGATAAATAAGAAAAACCATTATTTTCAGAAAAGCAAAAAAGATGTATTGCATGCCTCTTCGTGGAGAGACGGATACCTATACTTTGACAGAGCTCCTATCAAAGATGTAATCAATACACTCAACAGAAAGTATGCAGTAAATATTGTACTGGAAAGACCCGGAGAGGAATATACTATAACTGGTGAACACGATAATAAGAGCCTGCAATCAGTATTGGAATCCATCTGTTTTATAACCAAACTAAAACAAAAAAAGAATGGAAATGATATAATTCTTTATTAATAACCACCATAAATTCTAACAAATATATTACAGCCTATGAAAGAATGAAAAATACCTCAAAAAAAATGAATGAGCAGCAACTATTACATCACTGCTCACACTTTCTCCTAGGGAACATCAAGTCTACCAAAAATGATTACCTGGAAAAGTTTAGTTTAAAAGAAAAGTTAACTCTTAAACATCACAAAATTATGAATTTAATTTCAAAAAAACAGATAATAATTGTAATATCAGCAATTATGCTGTTTCCGTTATTCTCTAGTCCAGCGTATGCGAATAATATTATTTATGAAAAATATCAGGATAAAAGAATCACATTGAAACACGCAAATACTCCTATCAAAAGTATTTTCGCGTCAATAACCAGTCAAACCGGCCTTAAATTTATATTTGAAGAATCTGTACTGGAAAAAGTAAAAAACATATCTATAGATATTAAAAACGGTACATTGAACGGCGTTTTAGATGAGATATCCAAACAAACCGGATTAGTATTCAGACAAAACGACAATACCATTGCTGTAAGCATGGGTACAATACAACAGCAAACGGTTCAAGTAGCCAGTCGACAAACAGGGAAAATATCAGGAACAATACTGGATATCAGCAATGAACCCCTTATTGGTGTATCAGTCACAATAAAAGGGACTACCAAAGGAACAATTACGGACGAAGATGGTAAATTTCACTTAGAGGTACCTGAAAATGACATCCTTGTATTTTCATATATCGGATACGAAACACAAGAAGTATCCGTAAAAGGTAAATCTGCGATCAATCTCACATTGATCGAAAACCTCAACGACCTCAACGAAGTTGTGGTTATCGGCTACGGTACACAGCGCAAAGGAGATATTACAAGTTCTGTAGCCAGTGTAAAATCCGAAAACTTTACAAAAGGCGCGGTGAAAGATGTAGGGCAACTGATTCAGGGTAAAGTGGCCGGATTAGCGATCTCCAATCCGAATGGTGACCCTACAGGTGGTACCCAGATACAATTACGCGGAAACAACTCTATCGGCGGAGCGAACACCAATCCACTTATCCTGATCGATGGTATACCGGGTAGTCTTAGCACTGTTGCCCCGGAAGATGTAGAGTCTATTGATGTGTTGAAAGACGGATCTGCTGCCGCTATTTACGGTACACGGGGTACAAACGGGGTAATTTTGATAACGACCAAAAGAGCACAAGGTGCACAGATAAATACAGTAGAATACAATGGTTATATCAGTACATCCAAAATAGCCAATAAACTGGATATGCTTAGCGCAAGCGAGTTCCGCGAATTATATCCTACTGAAGATCATGGCGGAGATACCGATTGGCTCGATGAGATTACACGCACTCCGCTAACCCATGTTCATAACCTTTCCCTTCAGGGTGGAACTGCAAGCACAAACTATATTGCTAATATAAACTATACTTCGCAAGAAGGTATTATGAAGAAGTCGGATTCTGAAACTTTTCAGGGACGGATTCAGGTTTCCCACCGCATGTTCGATGACAAATTGCAATTAAGATTCGGAATCTTGGGTAAGAAAAATCAATTTGCATCTACCAATAATGCAGGAAGCTGGAACGGCTATACATACCGCCAGGCAACGCTTCACAACCCAACAGACCCCGTAAGGAATGCTGATGGAAGCTGGTATGAAAATGTAAATAAATTCGAGTATGAAAATCCTTTGGCAAGGCTGTATGAGTGCTATGGGAATGTGAAAAATACAGATATACGCTTCAATGGAAGTATTATTTACAATCCTATCAAGGATTTGACATTAAGTGCCGTTATGTCTTATAACCGCCAAAACAGAAACCATGGATATTCTGAGACCAGAAACCATATTTCAGCACTTCGCGATGGTCTTGCCGGTTGGTCTTCGGTAGGAGCCTATACTCAAATGGAGAAACTAGTTGAACTGACTGCTCAATATAACAAACAAATAAATGTTCACAAATTCAGCGTATTAGGTGGTTATAGCTACAATGAAACCGATTTTGAAGACATGTATTTTTCCAATTATGGATTTCAGGACGATTATATGGGCGGATGGCATAATATAGGAGCCGGATCTGCTCTTAAAAACGGATTAGCAGATGCCTCGTCTACAAAAAAAACAAGCAATCTCATCGGTTTTTTTGGTCGTGCTACTTATTCTTATATGGATAAATACCTGCTCATGGCGAGCTTGCGTTACGAAGGTGCTAGCCAGTTATGGGGAACAGATAATGAATGGGGTGCATTTCCTTCCGTTTCATTAGGATGGAGAATTACACAAGAAGCCTTTATGAAAGACCAGAATATATTAGATGATCTAAAACTTCGTATAGGATATGGTGTTACTGGATCTCAACCTAGTAACGGATTCATGGGAACAGCAATGGTTAAATATGGTGGCTACGCATATGTGAACGGAAAATGGGTGAAAACTGTTGTTCCGGCATCGAATGCCAATCCTGATCTGAAATGGGAAGAGAAGAAAGAAACCAATATAGGGATTGATTTCACGGCTCTCAAAGGACGTTTCTCAGGAGCAATCGATGTTTATAACCGCGAAGTGGATGGTTTATTATTCGAATACGCAGTGCCTACTCCACCAAATTTATATCCGAAAACCTGGGCTAACGGAGGTAAACTGCAAAATAGAGGTATGGAACTTCTTTTATCGGGAATCCCTCTTATGAGTAAGGATTTTGAATGGAATACAACAGTAACGTTTTCTACTAACTCTAATAAATTGAAAAGCCTTTCGGGTAGCGTATTCAAAACGGAATATGACTATTTCGATACAGGAACTGCCGAATATTCCGGACAAGTGACCGGATCACACCGGGTACAGGTAGGGGAAAAAATAGGAAATTTTTATGGATTCAAAGTAGTAGATGTAGATGATGAAGGCAAGTGGATCTATCTGGACAGAGATGGCAACAGAGTGCCTTATGATGATTTTACGCATGCTCCGGAAGATAAGCATATGATAGGAAATGGTGTTCCTACATGGTATGGTGGATGGAACAATAGTTTCCGTTACAAAAGCTTCGACTTGAATATTACGATGCGTGGTGCTTTTGGTTTTCAGATAATAAATGCCGCTCGCATGAACTATGAAAACACCAAAAACAGTAGAGTGGAAAACAGATTAAAATCTGTAACAGATAAAGTTTTCGGCAAAACTCAACTGAGCAAATCCGTTGAACCGGAATTCAATAGCTACTATATCGAAAATGGAGATTACTGGAAAATAGATAATATTACATTAGGCTATACCTTCAACAATATAGGTAAATATATCAAGTCGCTACGTGTCTACGGATCTGTATTGAACGCACTCACTATAACAGGATATAAAGGCATCGATCCCGAACTGGAGATCAATGGATTAACTCCGGGATATGACAGTAGAGACAGATATCCGACAGTTCGCTCATTCACACTTGGTGTAGGTGTTAAATTCTAACTAATAAATTGAATATAAGATGAAAACAAGAATATTATCATTCGGACTTTGTGCCATTTTTATATTGCTTAATATTACTTCATGTACCGACCTGAAAAGTGATAGCTATGGAACAATTCCATCAGAAGAATATAAACCTACATCAGAAGAAGAAATAGGTTACTTAGTCAATGCTGCTTACGTATCGTGGCGCGAAACGATGCTATTATGGAACGGAGTTGTCCGTTCACAGGAGCTGAGTGCCGATCAGGATGTTCTACCGGGACGTGACGGTATTGGTTGGGTCGACGGATACATTTACAAAAGATGGCATCAGCACACCTGGACATCCGAAGACGATGGCCCTCTTCAAGGATGGTCGCGTACATATACAGGCATCAATACCTGTAACCGTCTATTATCGCAGATCGATGACGGAGCAATTTCTGTAACAGGAGAAACAAAAGATGCGCTTATTGCCGAACTTAAAGTGCTGCGCGCTTCGTATTATTATATCTTGGTCGATTTGTTTGGAAACGTTCCTATCGTTACCGACTATAAAGACGTATCGCTCCCCCAGCAATCAACACGATTGCAGGT
The DNA here is from genome assembly GCF_000213555.1 of Dysgonomonas gadei ATCC BAA-286. Taxonomy (GTDB): domain Bacteria; phylum Bacteroidota; class Bacteroidia; order Bacteroidales; family Dysgonomonadaceae; genus Dysgonomonas; species Dysgonomonas gadei. Next base: position 430,700 of record NZ_GL891979.1, on the reverse strand, counting down.
ATATAATTTTATTATAGATGAGATAACGAACAACGTCGATTTGCTTTCCGAAACTCCCAGAGGTGCTCTTTACGGACGTATGAATAAATGGGTTGGCTATACCATATTGGCAAAGATGTATCTGAATGCGGAAGTATGGAGCGGTACAGCCGAATGGCAAAACTGTATCAACGCATGCAATAAGGTGATTGATTATGCAAAAGAATCAAATGAATACGGACTGGAAGGAGAGCAGAAGAATATATTCGTAACCAAAAACGAAAACTCTAAAGAAATCATATTCGGCCTTCCTTTCGACGAAGTTTACGTGACAGACTGGAATGCTTTTGACTTTCACCTCTATACATTAGCCCCTGAAAACCAAACCACTTATGGGTTCACGGCCAGGCCTTGGGGCGGTGTTTGTGCCACTCCTCAATTTATCGATTCTTTTGATCCTGATGACATAAGATTGACTGAAAATTACATTTCAGGTCCGCAATATACATCACTAACAGGTACACAACCATTGGAGCGTAGCGATGGCGGAGGACAGGTTATCTATGTAAAATCTGTTCCTTCCATCGACAACTCGGATATGGCCGATGGATTCAGATGGGGAAAATTCGAGTATGCAGAAGGTTCTACCAACCGTTTGAGTAATGATTGGCCGCAGTTCCGGTATGCAGATATCCTGATGATGAAAGCAGAAGCATTGATGAGATCAAATCAGTCCGGAGCAGGAGCGCTTGTTACAGAAGTCAGGGAAAGAGCATTTAGAAATACCAATCCGGCAAAAGCTGCTGTTACAGATGCAGAATTGAAACTGGGAAGTGTTTATGATTATGGCCGCCGCGATGTATACAGTACTACCAGCGAAGGTGGAAGCGATATTCAATATGGCCGTTTCCTTGATGAATTAGGCTGGGAGTTTGCGCAGGAAGGCCGTCGCCGTCAGGACCTGATCAGATTCGGTGTTTTCTCTACCAAATCGTGGTTTTCGCATGATGCGACAAAAAATAAGAATCGGGACCTATATCCAATACCAAATTCCATATTACTAACTAACAGCAACTTAAAACAGAATACGGGTTATTAATAATAAAATTCATTACCGGTGGTATTAAAATATACTACCGGTAATAATTCCGGAACAATATGTATTTGACCGATTTTTCATCCATTATGACTAATCTCTGGTTGTAAGAGGTGTAAAATAATAGCTACTTTAGAATTATTAAATCTATAACCATAAAACCAATGAAAAAAAGACTTTTACTTACCGCTTTAGTTTTAGTTAGTTCCTTTTCAGCTTTCTCACAGCAAAAGGACGTATCTATCCGCATTTATCCCGAAAGAGGTAAGCAAACTATCAGTAAGCACATATACGGACATTTTGCCGAACATCTCGGTACATGTATCTATGGCGGCTTATGGGTGGGAGAAGATTCAAAGATACCCAATACAAAAGGTTACCGTACCGATGTGCTGAATGCTCTGAAAAAACTTCAGATACCCAATCTGCGCTGGCCGGGCGGATGCTTTGCCGATGAATATCACTGGATGGACGGGATAGGCCCGAAAGCAAACCGTCCGAAGATGGTTAATAACAACTGGGGCGGAGTAGTAGAAGACAACAGCTTCGGCACACACGAATTCCTCAATCTTTGCGAATTACTTGAATGCGAGCCATATATTAGCGGAAATGTAGGAAGCGGCACTGTAGAAGAACTCGCCAAATGGGTAGAATACATGACATCGGACGGTGATAGCCCAATGGCAAATCTGCGCCGCAAAAACGGACGTGATAAGGCATGGAAAGTAAAATATCTGGGAGTTGGCAACGAAAGCTGGGGTTGCGGAGGCGACATGCTGCCCGACTATTATGCAGATCTCTATCGCCGTTATGCCGTTTACTGCCGCAATTTTGACGAAAATAAACTCTTCAAAATAGCCAGTGGAGCAAGCGACTATGATTATGACTGGACTGACGTGTTAATGAAAAAAGCCGGAAAGAAAATGCACGGACTTTCACTTCATTACTATACGGTTACAGGATGGAGCGGCAGCAAAGGTTCAGCAACAGAATTCACGCCAGACGACTATTATTGGACAATGGGAAAATGCCTTGAAATAGAAGAAGTAATTCAAAAGCATATGACCATTATGGATAAATACGACAAGGACAAAAAAGTAGGCCTTATGGTAGACGAATGGGGTACATGGTGGGACGTGGAACCGGGTACTAATCCGGGATTCCTGTATCAGCAGAATACCATGCGCGATGCATTTGTTGCCGCCCTGTCATTGAACGTATTCAACAAGTATGGCGACCGCATTCAGATGGCTAATATAGCACAGGTGGTCAATGTACTTCAATCTATGATATTGACCAAAGACGATAAGATGACACTGACACCGACCTACCATGTCTTCGATATGTACCGCGTGCATCAGGATGCAACTTATCTGCCGATGGATATTATCTCGGAAACGAAAGAGATAAGAGGCCGCAATGTAGCCTTAGTTAATGCGTCTGCTTCGCAGAAAGACGGATTGACGCATATTACGCTGGCAAATATAGACCTGAATGCTGAGCAGAATGTAAATATAGATTTCTCAAACACGAAGATAAATAGTGTAAAAGGACGGATTCTGACCTCGAAAAACATTGAAGACCACAATACTTTCGAAAACCCTGACTTGGTAAAACCTCAGACCTTCACAGGTGCTAAAATAGAAAATGGCAAGCTGAATATAAAACTGCCTGCCAAATCGATTGTTGTTCTTGAAATAAAATAGTAGAACCATGGCCTTATCCAGACGAAATTTTATAAAAAAGGCTTGTTTGAGTAGCGCATGTATATGCGGATTCAATACTATCTCTGGTGTAAATACCAGCAACAATGCTGAAATGCCCGACGACGATCGGAGTGCTGTTATGTTTCAAAAGTGGATATCGGAAATACTAACTAATCTGGATAATAATCTGCCTGAAACAGAGATCTGTAAATTAGTAAAATCAGCATCTTTGGCCCATTATCAAAATTTGAACATGGATATATCGCTAGCCTCTTATATAGGAAAGATGAATGATTTCATTCGATTTATAGAAAAAGAATGGGGCTGGAAATTTAGTTACGAAGACAACGGAAAAGTCATACTGGCCGATGAAAACAAATCAGCCTGCGTATGCCCTCTCATCAATAAAAGTGAAGGTATTAAATATCCTGCGTTATGCTTTTGTTCCGAAGGTTTTGCCGAAATGATGTTTTCGAAAGTGAACGGAAGTCCGGTAAAGGCAACTGTCATTTCTTCGATACAACGGGGAAATGAAAAGTGTGTTTATCGCATAACATTAAAGGAGTGAATATCTACTATTTAAACTGAAACAAACGCTGTTTTAAAATGAAAAAAAAATTTATACTACTTATTTTATCTATTATAGCCGGGCAATTATTTGCTCAAACGTACCAAAAGACGGACAAAGGAATAAAGACAAATGTACAGTCGATGGATGTGGAAATACAATTCTACAGTCCGTCAATCGTACGTGTAGTAAAATCTCCGGAAGGCAGGAGTTTCAAAAAAGAAAGCCTTTCGGTGATAAAGACACCGCAAACGACAGCATTAGACATTAGCCAAAATGGGAGCATAGTATCCCTAAACAGTGAATTGTTGCAAGTTACCGTCAACCTGAATACAGGGAAAGTAGCTTACTCCGACAAAAGTGGAAATCCTCTTTTTACAGAAAAAGACTATGGCACACAATTTTCCAATTTTAATGATGCCGGAAATAAAACATTCAGTGTACGCCAAGCCTTTCTACTAGAGAAGGGTGAAGCCATTTACGGATTAGGCCAGCAACAAACCGATAAGCTGAACCAGCGCGGAGAGAAAATATTTATGCGCCAGCGCGCCTTGTACGCGAGTGTTCCGTTCCTGCAATCGGTGAGGGGATATGGCATATTCTGGGACAACTACTCTCCCACTACATTCAACGACAATCCGCAGGAGATGTCTTTCGACTCGGAAGTAGGCGAATGCTCCGATTACTATTTTATGTATGGTAAAAGCGGGGACGGAGTTATCGCCCAGATGCGTGACCTAACAGGACAGGCCCCAATGTATCCGTTGTGGACATTCGGATTCTGGCAATCACGAGAGAGATATAAGAGCCAAACAGAGACTATGGAAGTGGTAGACAAATACAGGCAACTGGGCATTCCACTCGATGGTATTATACAGGACTGGCAATACTGGGGGCCTAACACCAACTGGAATTCTATGAACTTTGACAATCCCGAATTTCCCGACCCGCAAGGCATGATCGACTATGTACACAAACAAAATGCGCATATCATGATTTCCGTTTGGGCTTCATTCGGACCCGATACGAAACCATTCAAGGTGATGAAAGAGAAAAATATGCTACTCAATTTCAAAACGTGGCCTGCTTCCAGTGCAGATACATGGCCACCCGATCCCAACAAGCCTTCGGGCGTGAGAGTATATGACGCCTACAATCCCGAAGCGCGCGACATATATTGGGATTATATGAACAAAGGCCTGTTTTCGAAAGGAATAGATGCATGGTGGCTCGACTCTACCGAACCCGACCATCTGGATGTTAAAGAATCAGACTTCGATGTGCCTACCCATCTAGGCACTTTCCGCAGCGTGCGCAATGCATTCCCTCTGGAATCGAACAAGGGTGTGTATGAACATCAGAGGGCTACCACATCAGACAAACGTGTCTATTTGCTCACCCGATGCGCTTTTGCGGGGCAACAGCGATATGCAGCTAACACATGGTCGGGAGATGTAGTTGCCAAATGGGACGTTCTGAAAAGACAGATACCTACCGGACTCAATTTCTCTCTTAGCGGTATTCCGTACTGGAATACAGATATAGGAGGTTTCTTCCTCTGGGAATATGAAGGAGAAGTAAGCAACAAAGCATACCACGAATTATATACACGTTGGTTTCAGTACGGTACATTCACACCTATGCAACGTTCGCACGGTAGTGGTGTATCAAAGGAAATATATTTCTTCGGGAAGAAAGGTGATTGGGCTTATGACTCGGAAGAAAAGTATATCAATCTGCGTTATAGCATGATTCCTTACATGTATTCAACAGCCTGGGATGTAACCAGCAACTCCGGTTCATTCCTGCGTGCCTTATTTATGGATTTCAACGAAGACAAAAAAGTGCACGATATAAGCAATCAGTATATGTTCGGAAAATCGTTCCTTGTTACGCCTGTTACCGACCCGATGTATGTTTCCGCAGAAGAAAAAAACAAATGGAAGAATCCTCAGGAAAACTTCAGTAAAGTAAAGACTCAGGCTGTCTATCTGCCTCAGGGTACGGACTGGTTCGATTTCTGGACAGGCGAGAAATTAAACGGAGGGCAGACCATCAATAAAGAAGTGCCGATAGATATTATCCCTTTGTATATAAAAGCCGGATCGATTATTCCTTGGGGGCCGAAAGTGCAATATGCCATCGAAAAGAAATGGGATAACCTCGAAATAAGGATTTATACAGGGGCAAATGGGGAATTTGTTCTGTACGAAGACGAAAATGACAATTATAATTACGAAAAAGGGATTTATTCGACAATCAGATTTAAATGGAATGACCAGAACAGGACTCTAACCATTAAAAACAGGAATGGCGAATTTACGGGTATGCTTAAAAATCGCAGATTCCGGATTGTACTTGTCGACCAGTTGAAAGGGATCGGAGTTGAAAACTCCCTGAAGATAAATAAAGTAGTTACCTATAAAGGAAAAGAAGTTTCAATAAAACTCTAAACATACGTTTTTTTATCTACTTAATGCTTGTATTGACCCTCTGGGTGCAATACAAGCTCAATAAAAAAAGAAGTACATTTATAACGAACTATCTCTTTTTCAGACACGAAAGCAACAAATAGGTCTGAGACCTTAAATATAACATTACATGAAGAAAAATTTTATTTACCTGTCATTATTGTTCACCGCTTTGCTCACAGCATGCGGAGGAAGTAAATCAACAGATCCCCGGGAAACGGCGGAACTTCACAGTCCGGTTATTCCCGGCTATTTTGCCGACCCTTCTATTGTTCAACATGAAGGCAAATTTTATATGTATGCCACGGCTGACCCTTGGGGAGCGGAATTCCTCTCGTGCTGGGTATCGGATGATTTTCAGAACTGGACATTTCATCAGTTAAACTGGCCTACCAAAGCACAATGTACTTCCCCTACTTCGAATAACAACAATGTATGGGCGCCATCGGTCGTAAAAAAAGGAGATACTTTCTACATGTATGTATCGGTAGGTTCGGAAGTATGGTGCGGTAAAGCGAAACATCCACTGGGCCCGTGGGAGAATATGATGGGTGACCAGCCGATGCTATCGTTCGACACCACCCGTTTTTACCATGTAATAGATGCCGAAGCCTTTATCGATGATGACGGAAAAGCCTATCTTTACTGGGGTTCGGGCTGGGATTGGATAAACGGGCATTGCTATGCTGCCGAACTGAATGATGATATGCATACGTTCAAAACAGAAGAGAAAGAGGTTACCCCTTCCCATTATTTTGAAGGGCCGCTAATGATAAAGCACGATTCGAAATATTATCTGACTTATTCGGAAGGAAAAACCATTGACGAAACTTATGAGGTAAGGTATGCAGTGGGCGATACACCGCTTGGCCCTTTCACCGAAGCTGAAAACAGCCCTGTTCTGAAAACAGCGGACAGCCTCAAGGTATATGGCCCGGGACATCACACCATCATGCCATTCGAAGGAAAGAATTATATCGTATATCATCGCCACAGCCTACCATTCAATACGGGAACAGCCTTCCGTCAGATATGTATCAACGAACTTGAGTTTGACGGACAGAACAGACAGATAAAGAATATCACGCCATACAGCGTACAGTCTTTCCCTAAACTTTCGCAGAAGGAAGTTACCTATATCCAACCCGCATCAATATCTGCAAGTTCGGAGAAAGAGGAATACTCTGCTGTAAAGAATTTGACGGATAACGATTTCAGCACCTTGTGGAAAGCTTCGGAAACAGATGAGAATGCATGGATAAAAGCAGATTTTAAACCAGATACTTTCATCAAAACAATGGAGATACGTTTCGAATATCCCTGGAAAACTTACTTCATAAATGTAGAAAGTTCTGTAGACGGAAATACATGGGAAACCATCGCCGACCATACAGAGAAAGGAATATCAGGTTCGCCGGTAAATATAGATATTAACAAAAAGGTTTCATTTATCCGGATCGTATTCAATACTTCCGACAAAGAGCCTGTTCCGGCTATCTGGGATCTGTTCTTTTATTGATATGATATATCCAAATCAAATATAAACGTACTTTAGAATGAAAAAATCAAGTATCTACCTCTTAATTATTTTACTCTTTATTCCTGTATTTAAAACAATTGCCAGTGAACCCACATCGGCTTATCTGTTCGCATACGCTACGGATAAGAATTCCAATCACAACGGCCTGCACTTCGCATGGAGTGTAGACAAGGAAAACTGGTTTTCGATAGGCCCCGAACACAGTTATGTAAAATGTGACTACGGACGCTGGGGCTCTGAGAAAAAGATGTTCTCTCCATTCCTCATTCAGTCTCCCGATGGCATGTGGCACTGCGTATGGAGCATGAACGAAAGAGACGGGGCGTTTGCCAGCGTTTCTTCTCCCGACCTTGTATATTGGGGACGGCAATCCTACCCTCTGGTCATGGAAAACGGGAATTGCCTTGCGCCTGAAATCACTTATGACAATGCAAGTAAGGTTTATACAGTCACTTGGTTAAGCTCAGACAAGCAAGCCTATGCCGTTACCACGAAAGACTTCAAAGATTACGGTTCTACAAAAAAAGTTGCGGGCATTGCCAATCTGCGCGAAACTGCAATTATATCCGGAAAAACTGAAACAGGGACACTGCACCAAGTATCATGGAAAGTGATTGACGGACTAATAAAAGCGCAGCAATTAGCCGCCTATAAAAGTATATTGAACGCCGAAAATTCAAGCACCGACAAAGAGCGTTTCGCTTCACTTAAATCTGTGGATGCAACCATCACTGTAGATGCTTCCAAGCCGAAAAAGATAAGCGACCTGCTATTGGGAATGTTCTTTGAAGATATAAACTATGCTGCCGACGGAGGTCTTTATGCGGAACTTGTTCAGAACAGGGGTTTCGAATATGCCCTGAGCGATAAGGAAGGTCGTGACAAAGACTGGAACAGCTACAAAGCATGGAGTGTATCCGGCGATCAGGCTGTATTTACAATTGATTCCGTATCTCCTATCCATCCCAATAACAAGCATTATGCCGTGCTTCAGGTCAACCAAATAGGAGCCGGACTGGCAAATGAAGGATTTGACGGTATCGCTGTAAAAGCCGGGGAGAAATATAATTTCTCGGTATTTGCACGCACGCCGGAAGCAAAAAAAGGAAAACTAACTGTAAGACTGACAGATAAGAACGGAAAAGTTTATGGAGAAGCTACCACAAAAGCTATCTCCAGCGATTGGAAAAAATACGATGCCGTAATAACCGTTAGCCAGACCATAGCAGATGCAAAACTGGAAGTCGTACCGCAAATGACCGGCAAGGTGGAACTGGATATGATTTCTCTTTTCCCTCAAAAAACGTTCAGAGGACACAAAAACGGACTGCGGGAAGACCTCGCTCAGGTTATCGCCGATATGCATCCTCGTTTTGTGCGCTTTCCGGGAGGTTGTGTGGCACATGGCGACGGGCTGGGCAATATATACCATTGGAAGAATACAATAGGCACACTCGAAAGCCGCAAGCCTCAACGAAACCTGTGGGGGTATCATCAGACAGCCGGATTGGGGTATTTCGAATACTTCCAATTCTGTGAGGATTTAGGTGCTGAGCCTGTTCCCGTAGTTGCGGCAGGCGTACCGTGCCAGAATTCGGCGCATCACGGTTGCTCTTTGGGTGGACAACAAGGGGGAATATCGATGAGCGAAATGGGAAATTATATACAGGATGTGCTAGACCTTATAGAATGGGCGAATGGCGATGTGAACACCACATGGGGTAAGAAACGTGCGGAGGCAGGGCATCCCAAACCGTTCAACCTGAAATATATCGGAATAGGGAACGAAGACATTATCTCCGATATTTTCGAGGAACGTTTCACTATGATATTCAATGCCGTAAAAGAAAAACATCCCGGAATAACTGTGATAGGCACAGTAGGGCCTTTCTATGAAGGGACAGACTATGTGGAAGGCTGGGGTATCGCCGATAAGTTACATATCCCGATGGTGGACGAGCATTATTACAATTCACCGGGATGGTATATCCACAATCAGGATTTTTACGACAAATACGACCGTTCGAAGTCAAAAGTGTATCTGGGAGAATATGCCGCACACCTTCCGGGCAGGCCGAATAATGTAGAAACAGCTTTGGCGGAAGCCCTTCATCTTGCCAATGTGGAACGTAACGGAGATATAGTAACAATGACTTCCTATGCACCACTACTGGCAAAAGAAGGACATACCCAATGGAATCCCGACCTGATATATTTCAATAATACAGAAGTAAAGCCGACTGTGGGCTATTATGTACAGAAACTGTACGGACAGCATTCGGGAGACGAATACCTGACGAGTAAGATAGAGCTTTCAGACAATAGGGATGATGTGCAGAAACGTATTGCAAAATCAATCGTGCGTGATAGCAAGACCGGAGATGTGATAGTGAAACTGGTGAATATGCTGCCTGTAGAAGTAAATGCAAAATTAGATCTGACAGGCATCAATATTACAAATCCGGTGGCTTCAAGAACTTTGCTGACAGGCGCACCTGACGATAAATCGGCCAAACCTGTATCAGATAGTTTCAATGCAGGCGATAACTGTAAATTACCCGCTTATTCTTTCACTGTGCTAAGGTTTAAGACAAATTAAAAAATTTATCTATATAGTGAGCTATTAGCCTTTGGCTGTTAGCTTATAGTTCTTTGAAAAAATAATTAGCAGATTTGTAAATTAGCATATTAGCAAATGAATGAAAAAGTGTAACCTTTGTTACCTTTTAACAAGTAATGAGTTTTAAGTAATAAGTTGGAAGTTATATGAGATACGAGTAGACAAGACACAGGATACAAGTTGTTAATCGTTAACTGACGAGATACTTCGCTCCACTCAGTATAACAATCAAATTATTAATTGTTCATTCTTAATTATTAATTGCTGTCCGTGTAACCTTTGTTACCTTTTAACTACATATGGTTAACGAATGCAAAAACAACAAGGTAAAAACACTGAAAAAACTGTCAGATGTGTCAGATTTTAACCAAACATGGTTAATAAATGAAAACAAGATAATAAGTTGCAAGTTACAGATTACGAGTTTTGTCGCTTCGCGCCGCTAACGGCTAAAAGCTATCAGCTAATAGCTAAAATATCTGTTACTTCTGTTACTTTTTAACAATATATCGCAAATAAAGGTTAATTCAATACAGGTTTCCTGGAATATTTAGTTAAAACATAAAATGAAAAGAATTTATATCATTACCGGGCTTATCGTCAGCACATTGTGTATGAATGCCCAGTTGAAACCAAAAGTAGAAACTTTTAGTTTGAAGGACGTAAGATTGCTGGATAGCCCGTTTAAGCACGCGGAAGACCTAGATAAACAATACCTGCTGGAACTGAAAGCCGATAGGCTCTTGTCCCCCTTCCTGCGTGAATCCGGGCTGACACCTAAAGCCGAGAGCTATACCAACTGGGAAAATACCGGACTCGACGGCCACATCGGTGGCCATTACCTCTCGGCATTGTCTCTGATGTATGCTTCGACAGGCGACAAACAGATAAAAGAGCGTCTCGACTATATGGTTAGTGAACTGAAACGTTGTCAGGATGCCAACGACAACGGTTATATAGGCGGTGTTCCGGGAGGAAAAGCTATCTGGGAAGAAGTCGCAAACGGAAATATCAGAGCCGGAGGTTTTGACCTTAATGGCAAATGGGTTCCATTATATAATATCCATAAGACCTATGCCGGACTGCGTGATGCTTACCTCTATGCAAATAGCGATATGGCAAAGGAGATGCTGATAAAAATGACCGATTGGGCGATCAATCTGGTGTCGAAACTATCGGAAGAACAGATACAGGATATGCTTCGCAGTGAACATGGCGGACTGAATGAGACATTCGCCGATGTAGCCGCGATAACAGGCGATAAGAAATACCTGAAACTGGCGCATCAGTTTTCACATCAATTGGTGCTTAATCCCCTGCTCAACCATGAAGATAAACTGACCGGGATGCATGCCAATACACAAATACCAAAGGTGCTTGGATTTAAACGCATAGCCGATGTGGAAGGTAACGAATCGTGGTCGGAAGCTTCACGCTTCTTCTGGGAAACGGTTGTGGAACATCGTTCGGTAAGTATCGGAGGCAACAGTGTGGGAGAACATTTCAACCCGACGAATGATTTTTCGAGAGTGATAAAGAGTATCGAAGGCCCTGAAACATGTAATACATACAATATGTTGCGCCTGTCGAAAATGCTTTATCAAACGTCTCAGGATGAAAAGTATATGGACTATTATGAACGGGCATTATACAACCATATCCTTTCTACCCAGAATCCCGAACAGGGTGGATTTGTTTATTTTACCCAGATGCGTCCGGGGCACTACCGTGTATATTCCCAACCTCAGACAAGTTTCTGGTGCTGTGTAGGTTCCGGGATAGAAAATCATGCCAAATACGGAGAGATGATCTATGCCCATACCGATAATGAATTGTATGTGAATCTGTTCATCCCTTCCCGCTTGAATTGGAAAGAGAAAAAGACCGAGATTATACAAGAAAATTCATTTCCCGACGAGGCTAAAACCCAACTGATTATTAACCCTGAAAAAACGGCAGCTTTCACCTTAAAGCTACGTTATCCGGTATGGGTAAAGAAATGGGGGCTAAAAGTGAGCGTCAACGGTAAAGATTATCCGGTATCGCAAGACCCGGCCAGTTATATATCCATCGACCGTAAATGGAAAAAGGGAGATAAGGTAGTAGTGGAAATGCCTATGCGGATAACGGTAGAGCAATTGCCGGATAAATCGAATTATTACTCTATTTTCTATGGCCCTGTTACCCTTGCCGCAAAGACAGGAACCGAAGATATGACGGGATTGTTTGCCGACGACAGCCGGGGCGGACACATTGCTCACGGCAGGCAAATACCAATGAAAGATATGCCGATTATCGTGAGTGATCCGGCTAGAATAGCCTCGTTAGTAAAACCTGTACAAGGAAAACCACTGACATTCCATCTTTCGGGACTATATCCTGATAAATATGCGTCAGGGCTGGAACTTATACCGTTCTTCCGTCTGCACGAGTCGCGTTATATCATCTACTGGCCACAGGCAACAGCCGAAGGAGTGAAAGAGATACAGCAGAAAATAGAAGACGAGGAAAGGGAAAGAATCAAGCTGGATGGTATCACAGCCGACAAGGTAGTATGCGGAGAACAACAACCCGAATCGGATCACTTTATACAATCAGACAAGTCGAATACTGGTTTTATAGAGGATATACACTGGCGTGAAGCAAGGGGCTGGTTCAGTTATCAGTTGAAGAATACAGGCAAGAATGCTAATTATTTGTATCTGAAATATTTTGATCGTGACCAGAACCGTAATTTTGACGTTTTTGTAAATGGTCGGAAAGTGGCTTCACTGAGTCTGAACGGTGATGGAGGAGATAACCTCTTTACTTCTACATATCCTGTTCCCGAAAGTGAAAAAGGCAAGGAAATACTCGAAGTAAAAATCATGGCTGCAACAAATAGTGTGACAACCAAAATAGCAGAAGTGAGGGTATTATCTGAGGACTATAAGCACTGAAAATTATCAATGGAGAATGAAGGGTAAATCCTTATCCTTCATTCTCCATCACTTATATTTATTGCTTTACAATTCTCATTGAATAAAATGAACGGTAAATAAAGACTAACGCCACGGCAAGGAATACCAATCCAATCCATTTGCAATAGTCGGGAATCTCAATCGCAATCTCTACAGCGAGCAATCCAAATAATGTTGAGAATTTTATGATAGGATTCAACGAAACCGACGATGTGTCTTTATACGGGTCGCCGACAGTGTCGCCAACTACTGTGGCAGCATGCAAGTCGGTATTACGCTCCTTCAATTCCACTTCGACTATTTTCTTGGCATTATCCCATGCTCCTCCTGCGTTTGCCATATAGATGGCCTGGAATAAGCCGAATACAGCAATGGATATGAGATATGCTACAAAGAAGTTAGGATCGATAAAGGCAAAGGCCATAGTGATGAATAACAAGGCAAGGAAAATATTCCACATACCCACCTGAGCATACTGGGTGCAGATCTTCACAACCGCTTTAGAATCCTCTATATCAGCCTCTTCCTTATTAAGATTGATATGCTTCTTTATATACTCTACTGCACGGTATGCACCCGTAGTAACAGCCTGCATAGAAGCGCCAGAGAACCAGTAGACAACGGAACCTCCGCAGATGAAACCCAGTAGTACAGGAGCGGCAATAAGGTCGATGTTCAGCAATCCGAGTTTTTCCAGCACCAGAATAATTGAGAATATCATTGTGGTAGCCCCGATCACGGCCGTACCGATAAGTACGGGTTTGGCTGTAGCCTTAAATGTATTACCGGCCGAATCATTTTCTTCCAGGTACTCTTTCCCCTTCTCGAAGTCAGGTTCGAAACCAAAGTCTTTCTTCACTTCTGCCGATATGTTGGGTAAGTGTTCTATACGGGAGAGCTCGAATACCGATTGCGCGTTGTCCGTTACAGGCCCATAGCTGTCTACCGCAATAGTAACCGGCCCCATTCCCAGCAAGCCGAAAGCTACCAGACCGAAGGCAAAGATAGAAGGGTGAGACATCATACTTCCCAGGTCCTGTGTAGAGATAAAGTAAGCCACAGCCATCAGTAAGGCGATTGTAAGCCCTTTCCAGAATGCGCTGAAATTACCGGCTACCATACCCGAAAGGATATTCAGCGAAGCTCCTCCTTCACGGGAAGCTGTAACGACCTCTTTTACATGGCGGGACGACGAGCTTGTAAAAGCCTTCGTCAGTTCAGGGATCACAGCAGCGGCCAATGTACCGCAACTGATAATAGACGCCAGTTTCCACCATAAGCCATGCGGCATTTCTTTCAGTAGGAAGTAACTGGCAACATACGTTGCAGCAATAGACACGACAGATGTAATCCATATAAGGGCCGTAAGAGGCACTTCGAAGTTGAACTTTGTTGAGTTCTTATATTTAGCGGTAGCAATCCCCTGATTGATATAATAAGACAGGATGGAGGTAAACAGCATCATCAGGCGCATAACGAATATCCAAACTATAAAGGCAGCCTGGTATTCCACATTCAATACCGCCAGTATGATAAATGAGATCAAAGCTACACCAGTCACGCCGTATGTTTCGAAACCATCGGCTGTAGGTCCTACACTGTCGCCGGCATTATCTCCTGTACAGTCCGCTATTACGCCGGGATTACGGGGATCGTCCTCCTTAATATTGAATACGATCTTCATCAGATCGGCCCCGATATCGGCTATCTTGGTAAAGATACCTCCTGCTATGCGTAGTGCAGATGCACCGAGGGATTCACCAATCGCAAATCCCAGCAAACAAGCCCCGGCCATATCCCCGGGAACAAATAAGAGGATAACAAGCATCATTATGAGCTCTACAGTAATAAGCATCACACCGACACTCATTCCGGCTTTAAGCGGGATATTCACTACATCCCACGGACGTTTGCGCAAAGAGGCAAACGCTGTTCGCGAATTGGCCAGTGTATTGATACGGATGCCATACCAGGCCACGCCGTATGAACCGAGAATACCCAATATTGTCCAAAAGAGGACAAAAGCGAGAAACGTCCCCCTGCCAACTTCTCCTTTTGCTACGATTTCCGGATTAGACAAAAATCCGAAATAGATAAGCATTACTGCCGAGATAATCAGCAACAGATAGAAAAGAAACTTGCCCTGCTGCAACAGGTAGGTTTTACAAGTTTCAAAAATAGTCTTCGATACAGTGAGCATCGATTGATGTGCAGGTAGCTTCTTTATATTAAAATACTGCACCAAGCCAAATGCAATGCCGAGTAACAGAATTAAAAGGCCCCAAAGCAGGAGGTTATAACCACTTCCTAAATCAGGGACTTTTAAGTCTGCTTCACTAGCCATCAGGCTCAACGGAAATAAAATGAGAGATAGGGCTAAAAGTTTCTTCATGCGTATTAATTTTTTGATTAATATTCGGTATTATCAGATTGTTAACAAATGCAACAAAATTATGATAAAACAGATAGTATCTACTATATATGCTGATATACTTACTTTGTTTTATGATTTTATCGCTCTTGTTATTAAAGTTAACATGGCAAATATAGCATAATTATTAACAAATATTATATCCCGGCATATTTTTTATCGAAATAGTTCGAAACATAATTCGCCGGTTTCGTAAAAAAATGAAATAACTGATATAAAATGATTATTATGAGATCTTTATTAGTTCAAAAAATATATGAATACAATGTAGTCCGCCAGACGAGAGAAACCCAGCATTTACTTCAGCAAGCATATATTATTTGTTGAATTAAAAACAGATAGAGAGGAAAAATTGTTCTGCTCAGATCTTTTTATTCATCACGTAATCTTCCATAAGGAAACCATTACCAATGTCTATATCTTCGCTTTTAATCACTTCAAAGCCCAAACGTTTGTAGAAATCAATGGCTTTATTAAAGCGGTTTACATTCAATGACAATTCTGCATTGCCATATTCCTTTGCTATCCTCCCGACAGCATCAATAAAGAGACGGCCTACCCCTTTTCCCTGCAAAGACGGCAGTACATATATCTTATGAATCTTTGTTATATCAGCATCCTTATAATCGAACTCATAAGAAACATAGCCTAAATACTCTCCATTCTCTTCTGCCAAAAGATAATGATGCCCTAACACCTCTATTTGTTCCTCCAGAGCTGATGTACTGTACATCATATCCATCATGTATCTGATCTGGTCAGATGTGAGAATATTTGCGAATGTAGGAGGCCATATCCTGTCGGCAAGAGACTGGATAATAAAAAGATGATCCTTCCATACTTCTATAATTTTCATTAATCTTCCAAAGTAAAGGATTTCATTCCGATACGACTTCCATCTGCAAATATATCAACCCGATAGGTACCCGGCATCAGGTATTCTTCGACATTCCAATACATGGTTACTCCAACCTCTTCACCACCATATTCAATGATCTTCTTTATCGAGTAATTAATATCCTTGTTTTCGTATGGAAAAACATTAGTACGGCTTTTAGTCAGAACATCATTATCCGGTTTCATTATCCGCAGGTAAATTGTCCGTTCTCCTGGTTCGGCGGTTATATTCTTGGTAACAGTAAAGTTTATTATCAGTTGTTCTACTTTATTAATCTTTTTCTGCACTTTACCTTTACTATTAGTAGCCAGTACACTGATACCCGTAGCATCAAGCTTAGCCGCCAAAGTAACTTTTTCAGTCAGATTTTGCTTTTGTTGCGACACTTCATTCAATGTACGGGTAGCTTCCTGATATTTGTTAGTTATTTCACTTTTCTCTTTTCTTAAGCGTTCGTTAGCCTGATTCAAAGAGTCGATCTGAACGATATATGATTTCAGAATTTTGCGCAAACTGGCCAATTCATTATTCAATCTTGATATTTCAGCCTTATTATCCGCTTTTACAGTTTTCAACTCTTCCAGCAATCTCTGAACCTTAGCCTGCTCATTGGTCAGCTTTTGCAGCAAAGAATCGTTTTTGATATTCAGCTTAAAGCCTTCATACTGCATGGTGAGATTCTCATATTCATCTTCCAGTTGCTGTTTATTTAAGCTACTCTCCTCCTGCAACTCACTTATCTGTGTCTTCTGACTGAATATATAATATCCGGCTATACCCATTGCTACAAGTAGCAGGATTATTACAATTAATAATATCTTAGAATTGTTCTTTTGTTCCGTGCTCATAATTATGTTAAAATATTAAGCGACTACAAATATAGATGTTTTCAGCATATTGAGCAAAAGGATAAAAGGCTTTCGCTTTTTTTAATAATTCCTGATATTTTTGACGACCAAAATCTTCTTTATATCAGAATAAGCATGTACATTTGTTAGTCTTTTATGACATGAGACCTATAATATATAGGATATGCTTGACTATTTGAAATCTTGGAATCAATTTATTAATTTATTATAAAAGAAATATTATGTCTAAAGTAACAGTTGTAGGTGCCGGAAATGTGGGTGCTACATGTGCAAATGTACTTGCATTTAACGAAGTGGCAGATGAAGTAGTAATGCTGGATGTAAAAGAAGGCGTTTCGGAAGGTAAAGCAATAGATATGAACCAGACAGCCCAACTTTTGGGTTTCGACACACGTATCAAAGGCGTAACTAATGATTATGCTGCTACAGCTAATTCCGATGTTGTAGTTATAACTTCGGGTATACCACGCAAGCCGGGTATGACCAGAGAAGAGCTTATCGGAGTAAATGCCGGTATCGTAAAAAGTGTTGCTGAAAACATCCTTAAATATTCACCTAATGCTATCCTTGTCATCATATCCAACCCAATGGATACAATGACATATTTGGCGTCTAAAGTTACAGGCCTGCCTAAAAACCGCGTTATAGGTATGGGTGGAGCACTAGACAGTTCCCGCTTCAAATTCTATCTGAGCGAAGCCTTGGGTTGTAATCCTAATGAAGTGGAAGGTATGGTAATCGGTGGACATGGTGACACTACAATGATTCCTGTTACACGTCTGGCCACATACAAAGGCATTCCGGTTTCAGAGTTCCTATCAAAAGAAGTTCTGGATAAAGTAGTTGCCGATACAATGGTCGGTGGCGCAACATTAACCGGCTTACTGGGTACTTCTGCATGGTATGCACCGGGAGCAGCAGGAGCATATGTTGTGGAATCTATCATTCATGACCAGAAGAAAGTAATTCCTTGTTGTGTTACATTAGAAGGTGAATATGGTCAAAATGATATATGTATAGGCGTTCCGGTAGTTTTGGGAAAGAACGGTTGGGAGAAAATTATTGACCTGAAACTGACTGCTGATGAAAAAGAGAAATTCGAAGCTTCAGCTGCCGCTGTTCACAAAACAAATGTTGTTTTGAAAGAAATCAATGCGATTTAACAAATCATATAAATTAAAATTGTAGAAGGCATGTATCCGGCTCGGATACATGCTTTCTTTTTATATATGATACAAATAAAGGTTTTTTGATTAGAAAAATTTTTATTTTATAAATAACTTTCATACTTTTGTAAACGATTTTTAGTCATTTTAAGAGAAATTGTATATGCTTACAATCTTTTTATTTTGAATAAAATGAATTACTTAGAGACAAATAAATATAAGCCCAGGTTATATTTTAACACAGAAAGATTTGGGTAAAAGAGGGATTTTCTAGTTTTAGAAAATGGTATTGGAAAACCTATATGGATATAGGTCGTGATATATTGGGGCAGTGCAATATAGAATGTTGAATAGGAATATATCCTTAGTAACATATGGAATACAACACCACTTTAATGAAATCATTTAAACTTAAAACGTTTAATATAAAAGCTTTAACTATCAGTATATTATTGATACTTTCAGTTTTTTTATCAGCCATTATCTACTTTTCTAATACTCTGATTGATAATGGAATTGACTCGCTCCTCATAATTGTGATTCCGGTCTTGATATTATCGGTTGTCCTCTTATTGAAAAAAGCTTTCGTTAAAACATTTACGGTTAACATTTCCAGTGCAAGCCTGTCTGTCATTCATAAAGATAAAGTAATCTATTCCACTCTTTTGAATGAGATCGTGATGTTTAAATACGTCCGAAAAGAAAATACAGATACTTTACTATTCTTTGCGACAAACAATCAGCAAGCAACATTCAGCATAGAATGTACAGATCAACGCAAACGGTTTAGAAAAATAGTAGACACTTTAAACAGTTTCGGAAATTATACTGTAAATATCCAAAGTGATGAAATCAGCACCCTATGGACTGATTACATAAATAAAGATATTGTTGCAAAAGAAGTTGTGATAAGGAAAAAAGCGCTGCAATATTATCGTCAGGTGCCATTACACCAGTTCTCTAATTAAATTGTAACTCTATCTATAAAAGAAAAAGGCTGAATTTTAATAAATTCAGCCTTTTATTATAGAATAGTTTATCTTAATTATTCTCCGGTCTCAATTTTCTTACAACTGCTCCCGTTCTCCACATTTCACTTTCGCGAAGAGCTTTCAATTCTTCTTCCAGTTTTTCACGGTAATCAGGTTTTGAATTAGTATCAATTGAGCGTTGAGCTTCATTTCCACAAGCTACTTCTTTGTATAATTTTTCAAAGACAGGTTTTGACGCATCGTGGAATGGTCCCATCCAGTCTAGTGCACCACGCTGAGCTGTAGTAGAACAGTTTGCATACATCCAGTCCATACCTTTTTCTGCAAATAAAGGCATCAGAGACTGAGTTAGCTCTTCTACAGTTTCGTTAAATGCTTCTGACGGAGAGTGTCCGTTTTCGCGTAGTACTTCATATTGAGCAAGCAGAATACCTTGGATAGCACCCATCAATGTTCCACGCTCACCTGTGAGGTCAGAATATACTTCACGTTTGAAATCTGTCTCAAACAAATATCCTGAACCAACACCAATACCAAGAGCGATTACACGTTCTTTAGCACGGCCTGTCGCATCCTGGAAGATAGCATAACTTGAGTTCAAACCACGACCTTCAAGGAACATACGGCGAAGGCTTGTTCCCGAACCTTTAGGAGCAACAAGAATAACATCCACATCGGCCGGAGGGATAATACCTGTGCGCTCTTTATATGTGATACCGAATCCGTGAGAGAAATACAAAGCCTTACCGGCTGTCAGATATGGTTTCAGACGAGGCCATACTTCTATCTGTGCAGCATCTGACAACAGATATTGAATAATTGTACCTTTTTCGGCAGCTTCTTCAATATCGAACAAAGTTTCGCCTGGAACCCAACCGTCAGCGATAGCTTTTTCCCATGTTTTACCACCTTTGCGTTGACCAATGATTACATTGAATCCATTATCGCGAAGATTCAATGCTTGTCCCGGACCTTGTACACCGTAACCGATAACTGCGATGGTTTCATTTTTCAATACTTCTCTTGCTTTTTCCAATGGAAATTCATCGCGGGTGGCTACTTGTTCTACAACGCCGCCAAAATTCATTTCTGCCATTTTTGTTTTTGTTTAATTAATTAAAGAACTTGTTATTTATTATAATTATTATGTCATTAATCCCAAATGATTCTCGTAGAACAGACCGTCATATCTCCGTCTTTCATTTCAAGTACAAATATATTATCTTTCTCAGTTCGCTTAAGAATATCGAGCTTTGTTCCATAACGGCCTTCCGAAATATAGTTTATCTCTATACGGCGAATTTCTTTTTCCCTGAACATATCAATATCGAATACATCTACAAAGTGTTCAATATATTTCATGCTATTCAGATGTTTGTTTATATCGACATCGCTATATTTAACGACAAAATCAGTGGCAACCTCATAATCATCTTTCAATGCCGGTATTTTAGTCATTCCCTCTATCGGATTTTCCTTTTCGGCGATATAATCGGACAATCCATCCAATTCCAAAACATTCGTCGGTTTGCGGGTCTCCAGATCAATAGATGCCCAAAGCGATTTTGCAAAGCCGATCTCCCTACCCTGTTCGTCCTCAAATGAGAAATGCCGTTCGGTAAACAGTCTGTTAACACTGGCCACCCATGTTTTGAGCACCATTACCGTATCGTTTTTCGGATATTCAAATACTTCAATTGCTATACGGGAAAGCACCCAAACCCGTTGCTGGGATGTCATTGCTGAATAGCCGAATCCACGTTCTTCTGCATGCTTTGTGGCTGCCTGAAGCATAAATCCGCCGATCATCGGCAATGTAGCTTTTCCTCTGAAATCTGTTAAGTACGCATCAATTCCGAATTCGTATCGGCCAATAGGAGTCATCATGTTATAAGTATATGAGTTAGTATTAAGTTAATAACGATTTGTAAAAATACTCAAATCTGTTAACAACTCATTACTTATCCACTTCGTATTTTTTATCCAGTTCGGCCAGCATATCACTAAGCCGCTCTATTTTGGATTTGGTGATCGCCACTCGCCCTGAACGGATAAACTGTAATACCCCTATCGTTTTACTCAATTCCTCAAACAGATCCTGCGTTTCCTGATAATGTCCGGTTTTCTCCAAAACCACACTATTTTCATTGATATCGAGGATACGCGCATTGTATCTCCTGATAAGACCTTCCACCGACTCTATTTTCAAGAAATCGGGAGTGGAAAGTTTGTAGAGGGCAATCTCCTGATGTATCAGCTCATCATTAGTATTATAATACGATTTCAGAACATCGACACGTTTATCGACTTGCAGAACAACTTTCTTTATCATCTCTTCATCGCAGAAAACAGTGATCGTAAACTTGTGTATTCCTTTCAATGCTGACGGCGATACAGAAAGAGTTTCTATATTCAGCTGGCGACGGGTAAATACGCTGGTTACCTGACTGAGCAGCCCGACTGTATTTTCCGAAAAAATGGTTACTGTATATAATGTTTTATCTTGCATAATTTTTAATTTGAAAATTAGCGTATTAGCATATTAGCAAATGTTATATCTCTTATTCATTTTCGAATTTGCTAATATCCGAATTTGCTAATTGATTATTCATTTCCCAATAATATATTTGTCACACATGTGCCAGCCGGAACCATCGGATATACCATACCCTTAGCCTCAACCTGTACATCCAGCAAATAAGAACCTTTGTGGCTCAGCATGTCCGCTATAGCTTTATCCAGCTCTTCTCTTGTATCCACCTTTTTAGCCGGAATATTATATGCCTCAGCTATTTTTACAAAATCAGGATTTTTCATTACTGTTTCGGAATACCGTTCGTCAAAGAAAAGTTCCTGCCACTGGCGTACCATTCCCAAAAAGTGATTATTCAAAATTACGATTTTAACGTCGATGCCTGTTTGCATGATAGTGCCTAGCTCCTGTATAGTCATTTGTATACCTCCATCGCCCACGAACAAACATACCGTACGGTCCGGTGCACCGTATTTAGCTCCGATAGCTGCCGGAAGCCCAAACCCCATTGTACCCAGTCCGCCGGAAGTAACCACGCTACGGCTACGATTGTATTTGAAATAGCGAACACCCATCATCTGGTGCTGGCCTACATCTGTAACAAGTACCGCATCATTATTCGTAGCCTCCGATACTTTATTTATAACTTCTCCCATTTTCAGTTTTCCTGATTCGGGATGTAGTTCATCTTTGATAACAAAGTTATATTCCTCATCGTCGCAAGCCCTGAACTCAGCCAGCCATTCCGGAAATCGATTCCCTTTAAGTTTCTCTGTAACTTTGGGCAGAGAGTCTTTTACATCACCCAATACACGGGCAGTTACAGTCACATTCTTATTTATTTCTGCCTTATCTATATCGAAGTGTATAATCTTTGCCTGTTTGGCATATGTCTTCAAATCTCCGGTTACACGGTCGTCGAAACGCATACCGATGGCAATCAGCACATCACACTCATTCGTCTTACGATTAGGCCCTATATTACCATGCATACCCAACATTCCTACATGTTGCGGATGATCGGATGGTATGGCCGAAAGTCCCAATACTGTGGATGCAGCAGGAACACCTGATTTTTCAAGAAAAGCAAGGAGTTCTTTTTCTGCATTTCCCAAAATAACACCCTGACCTACCAAAGCCAAAGGCTTCTTTGCTTCGTTTATTATTTGTACTGCAGCTTCTATTTCAGCATCTTTAACATCGGGTTTTGGCTGATAACTACGAATAAAGATTTCCTTATTATATGCATAATTTTCGACTTTTCCAGCCTGAGCATCTTTGGTAATATCGAGTACTACCGGACCCGGGCGACCTGTAGAAGCTATATAAAATGCTCTTGCAACTGCCCAAGCTATATCTTCGGGGCGGCGTATCTGATACGACCATTTCGAAATAGGCTGGGTGATACCCACAACATCTGCTTCCTGAAAAGCGTCACTACCCAAAAGGGAAGAAACAACCTGACCGGATATTACAACCATAGGCGTACTATCGAGCATAGCATCGGCTATACCTGTAACTGCGTTCGTGGCTCCGGGCCCGGATGTCACAAGAGCCACTCCAACTTTGCCCGAAGTGCGTGCATAACCTTGCGCCGCGTGCGTTGCCCCCTGTTCGTGACGAACAAGAATATGATTTATCTCTTTTTTGAAATCGTATAAGCAATCGAATACGGGCATAATAGCACCTCCCGGATATCCGAATATAGTATCTACCCCTTCATTTATCAAAGAACGGATAAGGGCTTCACTTCCTGTTATTTTTGTATCCATAATCATATATATTATACTCTATCATTTACTGAATTAATCCAAAATTATATAAGCCGTTATTTGAATTCATATCCATAATCTTTGGTGTTCCTCACCACCCTTAAATACTTTTTCGGCTCTTTCAATCCTAAGGCATACAAAACTGCCCTCTTATAACATTTTATTTTTTTTGATAGCGATTCATTATTGTTCCATATTAATGGGACTTTTCTCCAGGGAGACAATTTCTTATACTTCAGAAACTCCTTTTTCAAAGGATGCTCACATGTCATTATCCATGGTTTATCAGGAGATGTATAATGAATGATCACCGGAGTTTTCATCGCCTCATCAATCTCGTTCTGATATTGATAAAAATCGTGCCTCATACGGAAAAAGTAAAAATCCAAAGCATTGTATTTTATAGGCAATGCCAGTTTAGAGTCATACAAAGTTCCATTGATAATATCCTGATCATGGTAGAGTAACCGTTCATGATTCTCATTATAGAAATTGATAAAATGCTCCATCAGGTTTTGTTCCCTCCAATATTTCAGATTTATCAACAGTACGCCTGCATTGACATACTTAAATGAATCGCTATATCCAAAGACCTCAAAAACATTGGCGTAAAACGTGCAATACATATCGGGAACTCCGGCAACAGCATAATTATCTATATCAGTATTCCATAGTGCGGATAAACTTTGAGATACGATAATATCACTATCCAGGTATAGTACTTTATTTATATCCCGGGGAAGTATATCAGCGATAAAAAGCCTCGAATATGAAGCAAGACTCAAATGGTCGAAACCATACAACGAAAAATTATATGATTCCAGGAATTCTGTCTTTATATCATAGAAGAAAAGCGAGGAATTCGGATACCGAAAAAGCACTAAAGACAATTCATCTTTGGATTTTTCACTAAGATCCATACCTATTATATAAAAAGTAACAGGTAAATCTCCGTTATTCTCCAATATAGAAATCATTGTTATACCACAAGGCATAATATAATTATTATCGATACAAAGAACAATATTCATTCCTATATTTTATTACGGATCTCTTATTCGATAATTCTTATTGCTCCCAAATCAGCCGAACTTACCATGCTCGCATAGGCTTTCAGTGCTTTGGATACATAACGCTCGCGATTTGGCTTAAAAGCATCCTTTCCTTTTGCCAATTCTTCCTGTCGTCGTGCTTCCAGTTCTGCATCAGAAAGCTTCACATTAATGGAACGTTTAGGAATATCTATTTCTATGATATCGCCACTACGAACCAGCCCTATGGCTCCGCCTGATGCAGCTTCGGGTGAAACGTGACCAATAGACAAGCCGGATGTACCTCCGGAGAACCGTCCATCTGTAATCAAAGCACATTCTTTACCCAAATGCTTAGATTTAATATAGGACGTCGGGTATAACATTTCCTGCATACCAGGTCCACCTTTCGGTCCTTCATATGTAATGATGACTACATCTCCGGCAACAACTTCACCTTTCAGAATACCTTCACATGCCGCATCCTGCGAATGAAATACTTTTGCAGTCCCCTTAAATTTGAAAATGCTTTCATCCACCCCCGCTGTTTTCACTACACATCCGTTCTGTGCAATATTCCCCTTCAGTATAGCAAGACCTCCGTCTTTGGTATAGGCATGTTCTACATTACGAATACATCCCGCTTCCCTGTCTATATCGAGTGTAGGAAAATAATTATCCTGAGACCCCATTACAAGATTAAAGCGATTACCGGGAGCCGATTTGTATGTAAGCTCCGCCTCTCTGGTTATAATTGTATTTTTTGTAATATCATATTTACTAATTGCTTGGGCAAGTGTAAGTCCATCTGCCCTTGAAACAGAACTATCTATCAACTTAGCTCTATCCAGTTCTTTCATTATGCCCAAAATACCTCCTGCACGGTTTACGTCCTGTATATGATATTTCTGTGTATTGGGAGCAACTTTGCAGAGGCAAGGTGTTTTACGGGACAATTTATCAATATCATCCATTGTGAAATCCACTTCGGCTTCCTGAGCAATAGCTAAAAGGTGAAGAATAGTATTTGTAGAACCTCCCATAGCTATGTCGAGTGTCATAGCATTAAGGAAAGCTGTTTTTGTTGCAATTTTACGAGGGAGAACCGACTCGTCTCCATCTCTGTAGTAACGATAGGCATTGGTAACGATTTGTTTTGCCGCATTTTTGAACAATTGCATGCGGTTGGCATGTGTGGCTACGATAGTACCATTGCCGGGCAGTGCTAATCCGATAGCTTCGTTCAGGCAGTTCATCGAATTTGCCGTAAACATACCCGAACAAGAACCACAAGTAGGGCAAGCAGCTTTTTCTATTAAACTTACTTCCCTATCGGAAACTGAATCATCGGCAGACTTTATCATGGCATCTATCAGGTCGAGCTGTTGGCCATCCATCTTTCCTGCTTCCATCGGTCCGCCTGAAACAAAAATTGCAGGAATATTCAGTCTCATGGCCGCCATCAGCATTCCGGGGGTAATCTTGTCGCAGTTGCTGATACAAATCATTGCATCGGCCTTATGTGCGTTTACCATATATTCTACGCTATCAGCTATCAGATCGCGCGAAGGGAGGGAATAGAGCATGCCATCATGTCCCATCGCAATACCATCATCGATAGCAATAGTATTAAATTCGGCAGCGAAACAACCTAACGCTTCTATTTCAGCTTTAACCTTTTGTCCTATTTCATGTAGATGAACATGTCCCGGTACAAACTGCGTAAATGAATTTACGATGGCAATTAATGGTTTTCCCATCTGTTCTTCCTTCATACCGTTTGCCCGCCATAGAGCTCTGGCTCCTGCCATGCGTCTACCTTGTGTACTTGTCGAACTTCTTAATTCAAATCCCATAACTTTCTTAATTTAGCCGTTAGCTCATCACCACAGGCTTATAGTTGTTTTTTAGTTTATTTATTATCCGGAATATTATAAAAAAGCCTTTCCCAAGAATGAGAAAGGCTATATTTTATTTATTCCTTATATTATCAAGCTAATATACACACCTTTCTCATTTATTCTGGCCGACGAGGAGAATATCAAGAATGAGGACATGTAAAAAGCAATTTGTCATAATTTCATATCAAAAAGTGAACACAAAGTTATAAACTTTTTTTTAAATACAAATTTTATCATCGTTTTTTTACTTCTTGGAGAAGAAGTTGTTTTAAATAGGACGAAAACAGGTTGCAATTTATATCAAAATATCCAATAAAGGTCCCAGAAATTGTAAAGATTATGTAAAATATTTGGAAATCTGCTTTTTAAGGTCTATGTTTATCCAAACAGATTATATAAATATTTTTAGAAGAAAGGGTGCGTATGAAAAGACTTCACTGCTAATTATTTTAAGAATCTAATTTCTTATAGTTTATAACAGATTAAAATTTGATTATTATGCAAAAATATGAGAAATACAAGGTAATACACAGGATTTCATACATCGTTTTCTTTTCTTATTTACTGATTCTGGCTGTGGGCGATTTTGACTTTGGAGAATATACAAGTTATATACCATATTTTATTGTTGTTCCATTCCTGATATATTGTGCGATAGCCATCTCTGTCAATATTCTTATCAGAAAAGCAAGGATAAAAAAATATTTGGATAAAAAGAAAGAGAAAGAGTTGAGATATAACAGAAAAGGGATACCTACATTATCTAATATTTAATTTATAAAGAGATTACCCACAAAGTAATCTCTTTTGATTTACCATCTCAATAATATCTGTACAAAGTTCATAGTATATTTCAGACATTCCCTATCAAACTTTTTTATACAAATCACTATATTTACATAGTAAATAAACAGATATACAAGACCCGTAAAATTCAGCTATGAAAAAGACTATACTTTCCATTCTTATAATCCTTACAGTAATAAATGCTACTCCTGCCCAAGATATAGCAAGGAAAGACAAAAAATTCCTATATATAGGTGACTCCATCACTGATGGCAACTGGGGCGGAGGTGATGCAAAACCCTCATCTGAACGTAATCATTGGGATCAAAACCATATTTTCGGCAGTGGCTATATGTATTTATGTGCAGCTTACTTTATGGGAACATTTCCGGAACAGGGATATGTATTTTATAACAGAGGAATTAGCGGAAACTCATTAGATGACCTCGAAAAACGATGGAAAGACGATGCTCTGGAAATAAATCCGGATATATTATCCATTCTTATCGGTACTAATGACATAGCCCGATATCTAAGCAATGGGACAAATAAAGACTTCGATCTGGCTGGTTGGGATACGAAATACCGTAACCTTCTGGATTTATCTTTAGAAAAGAATCCGAATCTTAAAATCGTATTATGTACACCTTTTGCTTATGAAACTGATAATCTGAATAAACAGGGGGCGTGGAATTTACGCCATCAACTACTTGGTGAATGCAGCGAGATTATAGAAAAGATTGCATCGGACTATAATGCAGTCCTTGTTCCGTTCGATAAATTATACGGCGACTTATTAGTCAGATATCCGAATGTTCCGGCAACTTATTGGCTTTGGGACGGTATACATCCTACTGCCGCCGCCCATAAACGAATGGCTGATATGTGGATAGAGAAAACAGCCGGTTTGTTTTGAAAAATAAAGGTGAGATTCAACAATTACAGAATCTCACTTTTATTTTTCGTTTGAATATGTCTATTCTTTCACCCGGTAATCGAACCAGTCGTAATACGCTTTTGCCTTACTGACTTTACCATTCGATGAAGCATACAATCCTATCATTACACCGGTGAAACCTCCCGCAACCTCGGTGCTCAGATAGCGGGTATCCAGTTTTCCCAATTCATTATAATCTCCATTCTCTGTTTCGGAACAAAAGAATGAATATTGCTGCGGAGCACCTTCAATTATAAATCTCACTTTATTGCCTTTAAGCACTTTTTCGGCTGCTATATAAGAAAGTGAACCTACCTGTACACGCAATTGAACGATATGCTGTCCTTTTACTTTTTTAAGGAACAAATCGTAATGGTGTGTATTGTTCTGGATAAGTGTGATTCCTGCTTCCTCATTTTCGGCAGAAGATTCAAATTCAAGAAGCGTCTCTGCTCTGAAGTCATGTTCTGTTTGCCTGCGCGCCACGAAAGATACAGCCTCGGTTTCATTCAATGTATATGGTGATGCACTGACTCTTAAGTGACCTTTCCTTTCGGTAAGAGAATAGTTTTCCCTTATAGGATTGCGTAGATACTGCCAGTCGAAGTCTAATTTTTCCTCATCAAAATTGGTTCGTACCGGAGCTTTCTTGAAAGGATGCAACGGCAATGTAGGTACGTTCATTCCCAGCGAAACAGTCCCATTCCCGTTCACCTGTGGCCACCCGCCTTTCGGCCAGTCTACAGGAGCAAGGAATGTTTCCCGCCCGAGTATATGATAATAGGAATATACCTGCGTAACCCTGAATCCGAGGAATACCATCCACCACGAGCCATCATTGGCTTGCACCAGGTCGGCATGTCCTACACCCTGTATCGGATTCCCCTGCCCTATCCTGTTTGCATGTGTAAGTATAGGATTTAGTGGGCATGATTCGTAAGGGCCAAGAAGATTTTTACTGCGTCCTATCGTTGCACTATGCATATATTCCGTACCGCCTTCGCCCAGTAGCAGGTAGTAAAACCCATCTTTCTTATAAATATGAGGAGCTTCTGGGAAACGTCCTCCGATACCTCCCCACACAAGATGCTCGGAACCGATCACTTTTCCTGTTTTCAGGTCTACTTCTGTCACTCTGATACCTTCATCACCTTGTGTGACGAAATAAGTTTTACCATCTTCGTCCCAAAAGATATCGGGGTCGATACTTTTTATATCTACCCATGTAGGCTCGCTCCACGGGCCGGCAGGATCAGTCGCCGTACAAAAGAAATTACCTCCGCCCGACACGTTTGTGCATATTACATAGAACAGCCCATCGTGATAACGCAAAGACGGGGCAAACAGCCCTCCCGAAGCTGGTGCCTTATATAACGGAAGTTGCGAATCACGGGTAAGGCAATGCCCTATCTGCTGCCAGTTAACAAGGTCTTTGCTATGATAAATAGGCAAACCCGGGAAATACTCGAAAGAAGAGGTAACCATATAAAAATCATCGTTCACCCGGCAAATACTGGGATCGGGATTAAATCCCCTTAGGATAGGATTTTTATAGCCTGACTGAGAGAATATCTGCATAGAACAGACGGTCAGCAAGCATAAAGTAAAAAATATTTTCAACATGTTTTTCATGGCATCAATTATTTAAGTTTTATAAAATATGTATTGGCTTATTTATATGTTCTATTTTCTTATGCTCCACTTCGTTGCGCTTAAACGTTCATTTTGGCATTGCCCAAAACGAACCAAAAGGCTAGCGCTCCGCTCCTCGGCGACCCAAAACCGTTTCGTCGGCTGAATCAAACAAACGGGCTATCGCCCCGTTTGATTCTACGCCGTCTGCAACGGATTGGGTACCCCGCCTGCGTCACTAATGCGCAAGGGCTGACGCACGTGGGGCTAAAGCCTGAAAAGACACAGTCCTGTCGCCGCATCGCGATAACGGCCTCATTCCGCAGGCGGGGTACCCAATCCGTAAAGCGGAGGTGTAGGGCAAAATAGGGTAGCTGCTATACACGGCTGATAATCCGGTAAAAGATGACTCCGTATTATTTTGCCCCACCGGAGCTGCGGTTTTGGGGCGCCGGAGGGATGCAGCCTTGATTTTTTGTTTCGTTTTGCATCAAGGCAAAATGAAAAACAAGCCGATAGGCGCGTTAGAAAAAATAGAACATTTTAATGCATCATTAACCTCTACCTGTTATTTTACCTGAACAGTTACCGAACTTTTCACATCGGCAGACGACGCTGCACAATGTAGTGTAAATTTATCCGATTCTACGATCCAACCGTGAGCTTTATCATCGAAGAAAGCCAAATCTTTCACAGGAACGGATAATTCTACGGTTTTGCTTTCACCTGCATTAAGAAATACTTTTTTGAATGCTTTCAGTTCTTTGGCAGGACGTTCCAAGGATGGTTTTGCCTGCGAGGCATATATCTGTACTGATTCCGAACCTGCTAAGTTTCCTTTATTGGACAGCGTAAAAGAAACTTTTATGACATCATCTTTTTCATATTCTTTCTTGTCGGCAGATACTTTCCCATATTCGAACGTAGTATATGACAATCCGTATCCAAACGGGAATAATGCCGGTATCTTCTTCGTATCATGCCAGCGATAGCCTACGAGTATATCTTCTTTGTATATCTGTGTGACGCTGTCGCCCGGATAAGAAATAGTCCCGAATGACATTGCTCCGTTGTCTTCCAATTTTCTTGGAATACTGAAAGGTAGTTTACCCGACGGATTTATATCACCTGCTATTATATTCGCTGTCGCATTACCTGCCTCCGAACCAAGATACCAAGACTGCATCAATGCGGATACTTTATCCAGCCATGGCATTGCCACGGCATTACCGCTAACAATCACGATACCCGTATTCTTATTCACTTTCAGTAAGTCTTCTATCAATTCATTTTGTCCGAAAGGAAGATCATAAGTGATGCGGTCGGCCCCTTCACAATCCTGCTGATAATTTTTGTTCAGCCCGCCGAAGAAAAGAACAACATCGGCATCCTTTACTAATGCCAGAGCCTCACGTTTCAATGAATCAGCATTATATGGTGACGGCACAAAATTATCATATACCGTTGGGCCGGAACCGTAGCCCATTGTATAGAATACTTTATCTGCACCATATTTATTTATCAACCCTTCGAGCGGCGAAACTTCTTTTTTCACTTTCAGTTCCGACGAACCACCTCCCACGGTAAGTGAACGTGTAGCGTTTTCGCCGATCACCACAATTTTATTATATCTGCCTTTTGCAATAGGGAAAAAGTTATTGGTGTTTTTCATCAAAACAATGCCTTCTTCGGCTACTTTACGGCTCACATCGGCGTGTTCCTTTGTGGCAAAGCTACCAAACGGACGTTTCCTTTCCATATTAGTCCGGAATGTCAGGCGAAGCACACGGCGTACTTTATCATCGAGAGTAGACATCGGCAATTCGCCGTTTTTCAGCATCTTCAGATAAGGCTGGGCCAGATAATAATTATCGTATGCGAAGCTCTCGCCCCAAGTCAGGCCGTTCGTCCATGTTCCCATTTCCACATCCAGTCCGTAAAGAGCAGCTTCCTTAGTATCATGGGCACTACCCCAGTCTGTAACAACAATGCCATCGTACCCCCACTCTCCTTTTAGTATCTTATTAATCAATATCTCGTGGTGACTGCAATACTGTCCTCTAAACTTGTTGTACGAGCCCATTACAGACCAGACTCCACCTTCCTGCACTCCGGCTTTAAATGCAGGCAAATAAATTTCATACAATGCCCTGTCACTTACTTCTACATCAATAACATTGCGCCATACTTCCTGATTATTGAGTGCAAAATGTTTCAGACATGCCGACACTCCATTCTGCTGCACACCTTTAATATAAGGTACCACCATTTTAGATGCCAGATAGGGGTCTTCACCCAAGTATTCGAAGTTGCGTCCGTTCATCGGAGTCCGGTAAATATTTACCCCCGGGCCCAATAGTATATCTTTTTTTCTGTAGCGGGCTTCTTCGCCTATAGCATTACCATATAATGAAGACAATTCCGGATTGAAAGTTGCGGCCAGACACGTCAGTGCAGGAAAGGCCGTGCACGAATCGTTTGTCCATCCGGCATGTGCCCATGTATCCCAATCTATTTCCATGCGTACGCCATGAGGGCCGTCGCTCATCCACAATTCGGGAATACCCAGACGGGGAACACCCGGTGTACTGAACTTAGACTGTGCATGGATAAAAGCGATCTTCTCTTCGAGAGTCATGCGTGATAAGGCATCCTCTATTCGAGTCTCTATAGGTTTACTATCGTCCAGATAAACCGGAGTAGCGTTTGTTTGTGCCTGCACGTTATTCATTAAGAAAAGGCTGAACAAACCGCAAATAAATGTTTTTTTCATGTTATGTAATATGTTTTTATTAAATTATGTTTTTTAATTCTGCCAGTTACTGATTAAAACAGTTTTCAGTCAATAGATAACAGTCAATAATAATACCTCGTTTAGTCGTAGCTTTTCCAAAAGGTAACAAAGGTTACACATATTTCAGCTTTTAGCTGATAGCCGTTAGCTTTAGCTATCGCATATATGGCTTTACAATTAGTAGTCATCAGTTAACAACTCGTATCTTGTATCTTGTTTACTCATAACTTTCTTCAAAAAGTTACAAAAGTTACACATTTTACAATTTTTTCCACTTGTTACCTTTTCCGTTCTTGTTAGGTATGTCCTTGTAACTCCCACTAGCTACTATACGGGTGACTATCCTGTATAAAATGCAAAAAGTAACAAAGGTTACAACCTTTTCAGTTAACAGTTAACAATGAATACCTCTTTATATTTAATACTTATTACTTGTAAAAGGTAACACATGTAACACAGTTTCCAATTAATATTAGTAACAATAAAAAAATAACTTGGAGTTTTTAGTTTTTTATTTGATATGCAAGCATATCTTGAAATATTTAAACCACATAGTAAAAGGAGTAACACGGAGTTTTCCTTTATATGAACAAATAGACCATATTATTTTTTAATCATTACTTAATTCAACTTTTACTACTTACTACTAAAAACCAACAACTTGTTAAAAGGTAACAAAAGTAACACCTTTCTGTAGTTTTCTTTTTTGTAACCTTTCAGGCCGATAACTCGCTTGCTATCTGCCTTGTATAGATAAAATTATATAGAAAAGTCACAGTCCTTTCAGCTGCTGATTCTCATTCATTATAGAAATCTTGATATTCTGATTATTTCCCCTTTTTTCAGGTTAAGAAATAATTTTCCGTTCTCTGTTTTATAATTCTTTGTTCCTGATATACCCATTTTATCATCAGCAAGTTTAAAAACAAATGTATTTGCTGTCCGGGCAATGAAATCAACATCCGTAACTTTTCCATTTTTCCATGCAAAAGAAACTTCCCCTCCCCCTCTCACTTTCAAACCTTTCACACTACCGTCTTTCCAGGCATCCGGAACGGAAGGCAACAGCTCAATATATCCGGCATGGCTCTGTACCAGCATCTCGGCTATACCCGCGCAACCTCCAAAATTGCCATCTATCTGCATTGGCGGATGTGCACTGAAAAGGTTTGGATATGTACCATGCCCTTTACCCGCGGGTTTCAGCAGATCACCAATCAGCTTATAAGTTCGATCACCATCTTTGAGCCGCGCCCAGAAGTTTATTTTCCATGCCATCGACCAGCCGGTAGACTCGTCCCCACGGCGTTCAAGTGTTTTTTTAGCGGCTTCCATCAATTCCGGTGTTTTTTCGTATGTCAGTTCATAACCGGGATGCAAGCCATAGAGTTGCGATACATGGCGGTGATGTATTTCAGCCTCTTCATAGTCCTCGAGCCACTCCATTATCTGCCCGTATTTACCAATAGTAGTAGGCGCCAGTCTTTGTTTTTTGGTTTCTATGGTTCTTATCCATTGCTCGTCTGTATTCAGAATTTTCGCGGCTTCGGATACATTCGTAAACAATTCCCGCACAATCTGATTATCCATTGTAGAACCTGCACAAACGCTTAAGACATCACCTGATTCTGTTATATAAGTATTTTCAGGAGAAGTGGTAGGTGCTGTTACCAGATAGCCGTTATTCGGGTCTTCAACCAACATATTTTCGAAAAATAGAGCCGCGCCTTTCATTGTAGGATATACAGATTTCAGATATTCCACATCCTGCGAATAGAGGTAATGCTCCCACAAATGCTGGCACATCCAGGCACCCGAAGTATTGGTCGCCCCCCAGGACGGACTCTCTCCCGGAGAAGTGAAGCCCCAGACATTACCCAGTATATGAGTTACCCATCCATCGCTGTTATAATATACTTTCGCCGTTTTATGCCCGGGTTCTGTTAATGATTTTACATATTCGATAGTGGGAAGATGTAATTCGGAGAGATTACAAACTTCGGCAGGCCAAAGATTCATTTGCAGATTTATATTCAGGTGATAATCTCCATTCCAGGGCGTATGTATTTGCGGTGCCCATAGTCCTTGCAAATTTGGAGGCAGTCCTCCTTCACGTGTAGATGAGATAAGCAGATAGCGGCCATATTGCATGTATAAGGCGGCCAAATCATAATCGCTACGGTCGTTTACAAAAGCCTCTAATCTCTTGTTGATAGGTAAATCTGAATTTTTATTTTTGCCTAATGTAAGGTCTACACGGTTAAACAGGTTTTGATATTTTTCGATATGTTTTTGTTTCCGGGTTTTATAGTCACCTTTTAATTTATTTAATAAATAGCCTGCAAGTTTTTCGTGTTCTACTCCATTGTAGTTGGTTGCCAGAGAAATGAAAAGAGTTACCTCATCTGCATTTTTAATTTCTATATCCCTGGCATTGGTAAAGAGTTGCCCTCCCTTATGCTCTGCTTTTACCATTCCCAGATATTTCATACCCTCTTTGCCTTCGCCTGCCGGCAATTGGCCAAATATGTAAAGAACCGGACCACTCGCATATGTCTCATAATTTTCGTCACGGTCGAGAGATATACACATATTCAGAGCTTTTGATTTGTCGGCAGTATATCTGGCTATTCCAATATCATCCGTAAAGGAGGTAAAATATTCCCTTGTATATTTAATCCCCCCTTTTGTATAAGTAACATCCGATAAGGCATTATTCATATCCAGCGTCCGTCTGTAATCCGAAACTGCGGCAGATGCATCCGGATAAGTAATATCTATATAGAGATTACCAAAATTTTCAAATTTACCATAATCTGCGCCACTCCCTCCTTCACCTTTACATGTAAAGGTTTTGTACATTAACTCCTGCGCCTCACGGTTTTTCTTTTCGAAAAGGAGTTTTCTTATTTCACCCAGATGTTTATAAGCATCCGGATTATCGGCATCCTGTTTATTTCCAGCCCAAAGAGATATTTCGTTCAATACGATACGTTCCTTGTCTACTCCTCCCCAAGGCATCATCCCTATACGCCCATTACCCAACGGAATAGACTCCTCCCATGCAGAAGCCGGCTCGTTGAAATAATATTGCCATTTATTTTGCGAAAGAAGAGTGATGCAGGAACAGAAAATACAGGCTAAAGCCAATAATACTTTTTTCATGGGATCAGTGTTTTTACAATATCACAAATGTATTGTTTTATTGTATCTTATCCCATTCCCAATGTTTCTATTATAGGAATACCTTCATTTCCCGAAGGGGGCAAAATGTCTCCTAAAAGGGGGTAAAATGTTTACAAGGTTATTTAAATCACTTGGATTCATTCTTCTTATACTCATTAGGTGTTACCCCAAACTCCTCCTTAAAATATTTACGGAAATACTTCGGATCATTGAATCCCACCTGGAAAGCAATCTCATTCACAAACATCTGGCTCTTTTCGAGCAAATCGGCCGCCCGTTTCAAGCGGATGAAACGAATAAATTCGGACGGAGTTTTGTCTGTCAGAGCAAGAGTCTTCTTATAGAAATACACACGGCTCATACCCATCTCCTTACACAAATCCTCGACCAGGAAATCGGCATTCCCTATATTCTGTTCCACTATGGCTATCGCCTTTTGTACGAATTTCTCATCCATTGAGGTTATCTCAATATCACTCGGCGCTACATCAATTTTTTTCCTGAAACTACTTTGCAACTTCTTTTGCTTCTCTATTATCTTGGCTATTTTCAGTGTCAGCATATCTATATTGAAAGGCTTGGCGATATAGTCGTCAGCTCCGGCTTCTATACCCGAATAACGATTCTCTTCCGATGACTTGGCCGTAAGCAATATAATAGGAATATGGGATGTGCGTATATCCCCCTTTACCTGCCTGCAAAATTCGTAACCATCCATCTTCGGCATCATTACATCGCATAGTATAATCTCGGGGAGCTGATCGAGTACGATACGCAGGCCTTCTTCACCATCATTGGCCGTAACTATATTGTAGTTATCAATGAACAAACTGGTTATAAACTCACAAAAATCTTCATTATCATCTACAATCAGCAATAATGGTAAATTCGCCCTCTGAACAGATTTAGTTTCATTTTTACCTTTTTCCGCATCTCCGGAATCACCCGAATGTATAACATCCTGACTGCTCAGTTCTTTATAAGTAGAATTGTTGATAGGCAACAAGACTGTAAAAACAGAGCCTTTATCCACTGTACTTTCCACTTCTATTTCTCCTCCGTGCAATTTCACATATTCACTCACCAGATGTAGACCGACACCTGTTCCCGACGGGGTATTTTTATCGGCTTTTTCAATTCTGAAAAAACGGTCGAATATTTTATCAAGGTATTCCGATTCCATTCCAACCCCTGTATCTGAAACCCTTATTGTCAACTGTTTTGCAGTAGAGGATTCATTACTTTGCATCAATTCGGATACGCCTATACTGACATCTATATGTCCTTCTTCTGTATATTTAAAAGCATTGGAAATGAGGTTAGTAATTATCTTATTCATCTTTTCTTTGTCAAATTCCATTTGTAATTCCTGCAAATAAGTTGTGAAAGTCAATTTTATAGACTTCTCTGCTGCAAGGGAAGAAAAAGACTGGCAAATATCTTTTGTGAATTCAATAATATTACCACGCGATATATTGAGGTTCATTTTATTCAGGTCGAACTTTCTGAAATCGAGAATTTCATTTACCATCTCGAGTAAATTCTGTGCATTTTTGTGCATAATGTTCATTGTGGCTTTTTGCTCATCCGATGCAGGAGATTTCATCAGTTTCTCCAGTGGGGTGAGAATGAGTGTCAACGGGGTTTTAAACTCATGGCTTATATTGGTAAAGAATTTGAATTTAAGTTCATCCACCTCATGTATTTTATTGGCTTCGAGAATCTTCTGTGCCTGCTCATACTCTTCCCTCTGCTTATTCAGCTTATATTTAAGGAAAAAGCGAATTATAGCTGCTGCCGCAATAATGTATATGATATACGCCCACCACGACAGCCAGAATGGAGGCTGTACCTCTATCTTCAATACAATGGGTTCTGCAGACCATACATTGTCATCATTGCTCGCGTATACTATAAGTTTATAAGTCCCTGCATTCAGGTTGGAATATGAGGCTGCTCCTATACCGTTTGTTATTTCTGTCCACTTATTATCAAGCCCCTCGAGCATGTATTTATATTTATTTTTTTCGGGATGAATAAAATTAAGCGCTGAAAACAGGATTGTAAAATTCGTTTCACCGTAGTGCAGGGTTATCTCATTAATATCAGTGATCGACTTTTCAATAATCACCCGTCCGGCATATTTTACATTGGGCCTTATCACCTGATTGGTAATCAATAAATCCGTAAAGCGGGCTTTAGGTACATTCTTGTTAAAAACGATTTCCCTGGGGTTAAAAGCGACATAACCATTGGTACTCCCTATATATATGATACCGTCTTTGTCCTTAAATATGGCATTACGATTACAAACAGAACTAGGCAAGCCATCCTTCACATCAAAATAAGTAATTGTAGACTTGAATCTCTGACCAGAAAAATCACGATATATACATGCTAATCCATTGCGTGTACCAGCCCAGACATTTCCGTCATTGTCCTCTATAAGCGATACCACTTCATCACTAGGCAAACCGTCACTCGCCATTATATAATAGAATTGATGCCTGTGGGGGTCATAAATATTAATACCTTTATCGGTAGCTATCCAAACCAAACCTTTTGAATCGACAAACTGATAATTGATTGTAATATTGGTCAGGGAGTCCAACAGCTTGCTTTCAGGAAAATATGCGGTAATCTCTTTCTTATCTTTGTCGATAAAATTAAGCCCTCTGTCAGTACTCAGATAAATATTCTTCAAGGGATCAGTAAACATGGACAGAACATAGTCTGAAAGCATCTTACTGTTCCTTAAATTATGATGCGTGAAAGTAAGGCGATCAGCGTCAAGTTTATCAGTTCCACCACCTAAAGTAGCTATCCATAGATTATTTTCATCATCTTCGGCTAACCCAAATACACTTTTACTGGACAATGAATTAGGATTATCTTCGTCCACCTGGTATCTCTTAAATTCTCTACCGTTATAGGCGTTCAATCCTCCGAGAAATGTACCTATCCAAAGAATCTGAGCATGATCTTCGAACACTGAAGTAATTATATCAGACGATATGCTACCGGCATCATTGGGATTATAGCGAAATGTTTGTATAGTTCCTGTCTCATCGTTGTATTTTACAAGTCCCCGGCCGTTTGTACCTATCCATAAATCCCCATTTTTATTCTTATACAGACTGTTGCAATCGAAGGTTTCGGCATTCTTGTTAAAAGTATAGAACAAAGGAGACTTCTTAAATTTGAATAAGTTAGGATGATAGTATGATATTCCGTTTTTGTACGTCCCCACCCACACAGTACCATCTGCTTCACAAAAAATGCTTATTATAGAATTCTGGCTTATGGAGTTGTTATTGTATATATCATTCTTTACTACTGTTATATCCTTTTTCTTCTTATCATAAATATTAACCCCTCCATGATCCGTACCTATCCATATAGAACCGCCGGCATCCTGTCCTACACATCTGATAAAACTGCTCGATAGGGCGACCTTACTTTTTGTATCAAGCAGTGTCCATTGCTTTTCTTTCAGGCTGAAATAAGCTACACCCCTGTCATCTATACTGGGATATATCCACAGATCGTTGTCAGAATCTATATAGATGGATTTCAGTATTGTAGAGTTCTGATAATTCTCTTTGAAGAATGTATTACGGATATCCACTTTACCTGTTTGTATATTCAGTCGTTCTACAAGCCCGTTACTGTGGAGTACCCAGATGTAACTTCCTTTAATTTTAATGTCTGCTATTCCCGATTGATCCAGAGCATTAATATCTGATGATTGCGGAAAAGCCGTCACCTCCTGCGTAGCAATATCATATTTGAAAATTCCTCTATCAGGATAAACAATATAAAAATCTTTCTTATCGTCTATTTCAATTATAGAAGGCCCTGCCTCCAGCCCCATTCTATGTAATAAAGAATCAACATTATTGATAAACGATTCTGTTTTCCAATTATAAACGATATAGGTACTTTCTTTAAGCCACAGATTGCCGTCGATATCTTCCTGTATATCTATAATCCTATCGTATAACGGGGTATTCGCATCATTTTTAATATTTGTATATACTTTAAAATTTACACCATCATACCTGTTCAGCCCCATATTGGTGCCAAACCACATAAATCCGCGGCTATCCCTGAATAAAGATTCGACCTGGTTATTTGATAAGCCATTTGTATTGTTGAGGTGCGAAAACTCGAATTGTTGAGCGTAGATAGTATATACAGATATAAAACAAATAAGTATAGAAAATAATATAGATTTCTTCATGAATAATTAAGATCAGGTAGGTTCTTCTCTTACAAATTTATATAAAATTATATGACACAATGTACTGTGTTACCATTTAAATACCACTTTGGAAACATTTAACCCCCTACATATCTTTTTAGACACTTTCTTTAAGAACATTTAAGAAAATCGGTTTTAGACACTTATCCTAACTTTGTTTACAAGAAATCTAAACATAAAATAATTACCATGAAAAAAATTCAACTCGTACTTGCGAGCCTTTTGTCAGTGTTTTTACTCACCAGCTGCCAGAGCGGACCTTACAAGAAAACAAGCGATGGGGTAATAGTAACATTAAAGACGGAAAACACTAACTCTACAAAACATGTCAGGTTACAAATTATCAATGATGATATCATTCGGGTATCGGCAACACCGGCTAATAATTTCCCGGAAAATAAGAGCCTTATTACAATCTATGATAAAACAAAAACCGAAGGTTGGGATGTTTCGGAACAGGATGGAAATGTCATCTTGAAAACGGCAACTACCATTGCGTCCGTATCACTGGCGACAGGTGAAGTATCATTCTCCGACATAAATGGCAATTTAATCCTTTCTGAGAATAAAGGTGGAGGTAAAATATTCTCCGGTATAGAAATGGAAGGTAAAAAAGCCTATACCATGCAGCAGATATTTGAATCGCCTGCCGATGAAGCATTCTACGGACTTGGACAACATCAGGCTGATGAATACAATTATAAAGGAAAAAATGAAGTTCTTTTCCAATATAATACAAAGGTGTCGGTGCCTTTTGTTTTATCAAGCAAAAATTACGGTATACTGTGGGATAATTATTCTCTTACCAAGTTTGGCGACCCACGCGACTATGCAGATTTAGACCAGTTTAAGTTATATGATAAAACAGGGAAAGAAGGCGGGCTTACAGCCACATATATGGTAAACGGGGATACCAAACAAGTATTTACTGAAAGGAGCGAATCGCAAATAGATTATGAAAATCTGGAAACAGTGAAGAAATTCCCTCAGGACTTCCCTTTCTATAACTCCCGTATCACATGGGAAGGCGAAATAGAAGCCAAAGAAGCAGGCAAATACCATTTTATACTCTATTATGCAGGTTATACCACTATATATATGGACGATGAAGTAATCGTACCCGAAAGGTGGCGTACAGCATGGAATCCTAATAGTTACAAATTCACAGTGGATATGAAAGCAGGTGAAAAACGCAAATTGAAACTGGACTGGAAACCTGATGGCGGTATATCGTATATAGGACTGAAAGCATTAAGCCCAAGACCGGAGGAAGAACAGAGCAAATTATCCCTATGGTCGGAAATGGGCGATCAGATAGATTATTATTTCATCCGCGGAAACGATGCTGATGATGTTATAAAAGGATACCGCACCATTACAGGCAAGTCGCAGGTGATGCCTAAGTGGGCGATGGGATTCTGGCAGAGCCGCGAACGTTATAAAACTTCAGACGAGTTACTGACTGCTATAAACGAATACCGCAAAAGAAACATACCACTGGATAATATTGTATTGGACTGGTCTTACTGGCCGCAAGATGCATGGGGTAGCCACGATTTTGATCCGGAACGCTTCCCTGACCCTAAAGGCATGATAGACAGCGTACATGCTATGGATGCACGCATTATGATATCGGTATGGCCTAAGTTCTATTATACGACAGATAATTATAAGGCTTTCGACGAAAAAGGATGGATGTTTAACCGTGCAGTAAAAGACAGTATCCGCGACTGGATAGGCTCAGGTTATATTGCCGGATTTTATGATGCCTATAGCGAAGGTGCACGTAAAATGTTCTGGGATCAGATGAACGAGAAACTATATTCGAAAGGTATCGATGCCTGGTGGATGGATGCTTCCGAACCGGATATTCTGTCCAATGCAAGCATGCAATACCGTAAAGACCTGATGACACCTACTGCATTGGGCTCATCGACTGAATATTTCAATGCATACGCACTGGCAAATGCAATGGCCATATACGACGGTCAGCGTTCAGTAAAACCGAACGACCGTGTATTCCTTCTTACCCGTTCAGGATTTGCAGGCACACAACGTTATTCTACTGCAACATGGAGCGGCGACATAGGTACACGCTGGGAAGATATGAAAGCTCAGATATCAGCAGGACTTAATTTTGCCATGTCGGGTATCCCGTACTGGACAATGGATATAGGCGGATTCTGTGTTGAGAAACGTTACGAAGTGGCAAAAGAAGGTTCCGAAGACCTCAAAGAATGGAGAGAACTGAATACCCGTTGGTTCCAGTTCGGTGCATTCTGCCCGTTGTTCCGCAGCCATGGACAGTTCCCTACCCGCGAAATATACAACCTCGCACCGGAAAGCCATCCTGCATACAAGAGTATGGTTTACTATACTAAACTCCGTTATCAAATGATGCCATATATCTATTCATTGGCGGGAATGACATACTTCAACGACTACACAATCATGCGGGCTTTGGTTATGGATTTTGGCAAAGATATTAAGACCCATAATATAAGCGACCAGTATATGTTTGGACCCGATATAATGGTATGTCCGGTATATACATATAAAGCGACATCACGTAATGCATACTTTCCGGCTAATACTAATTGGTACGACTTCGAATCAAACAAGTATATCGCAGGAGGACAAACCCTGAATGTTTCCGCTCCATACGAACGCATCCCTCTATATATAAAAGAAGGGGCTATTCTACCGATGGGTAAAGATATACAAACCACCAAGGAAATACAGAAAGATCTTACCCTGAAAGTTTATACGGGAGCAAACGGTGAATTTACTTTATATGAAGATGAAGGCGTAAATTATAACTATGAAAAAGACGCATACTCGACCATCAAATTCACATACGACGAAGCGTCCAAAACACTTTCTATAGGTGATACAAAAGGTGAATATGAAGGTATGCCTAAGGAAAGGATATTCCGTGTGGAATGGATTACTAAAGATGGTAAAAAATCTGTTTCGGAAGTGAAATATACAGGAAAAGCAAATGAAATAAAAATGGCACAATAAATATTCTGATATGAGAAACAAAACAATATTCAATGTTTACTAAACCACTAATACAATGAATCTAAGAATGACAACCTCTCCTAAAAACGCAAGTCTCCTTAACTTGCAGAGAATATGCCTGATACTAATTATCAGCTTATTCTCAGTAACCGGAATTTATGCTCAATCGGCGCATGAAATAACCGGAACGGTCACATCTCTTGGCGAACCCCTTGCCGGGGCTTCGGTAATCGAGGCAGGGACTACAAACGGTACAATGACCGATTTGGATGGTAAGTTTTCCCTTACCGTTAAAGATAACGCGAAGATTGAAATATCTTTCATCGGGTTCAAACCCAAAACAGTCACAGTTGGTACTGAAACAGTATTTAATATCGAACTGGAAGAAGAAATCAACTTACTGAACGAAGTAGTGGCCATCGGCTATGGTGTACAGAAAAAGAAATTGAACACCGGAGCCACCATACAGGTAAAAGGCGACGAACTGGCAAAAATGAATACGACAAATGCACTTCAGGCGTTACAGGGAAAAACCCCGGGTGTACAGATCACCTCCACATCGGGACAACCCGGTGAAAGCCTGAAAGTACGTATCCGCGGATTGGGAACTGTTGCCGATGCATCACCGCTATTTGTTGTTGACGGGATATTAACTAACGACATTACTTACCTGAACAACAGCGACATAGAGTCTATCGATGTACTTAAAGATGCCGCTTCGGCTGCTATCTACGGTTCACAGGCTGCAAACGGTGTTGTACTGATAACAACCAAGACCGGTAAAACCGGAGCAAAAGCACAAAT
This sequence comes from Dysgonomonas gadei ATCC BAA-286, assembly GCF_000213555.1. GTDB lineage: Bacteria > Bacteroidota > Bacteroidia > Bacteroidales > Dysgonomonadaceae > Dysgonomonas > Dysgonomonas gadei. Next base: position 386,740 of record NZ_GL891979.1, on the reverse strand, counting down.
CACTTTCGATGCATATTATGGTGTTCAGCAAGCTGCCAGAAAAGCGAAGCTACTCAACTCTCAACAGTATGCAACTATTATGAATGAAGCGGCTATAAACTCAGGTAAAAGCGCATATTTTACCAATGATGAAATAGCCAATATGGGAACAGGTACCAACTGGATAGATGAAATGTTGGTAGATGATGCCATCACCCAAAATTATTCACTTGGAGCATCAGGCGGTTCGGCGGCATCTGTCTGGTCGATGTCACTGTCTTATACCGGACAGGAAGGTATAGTAGGTGGAAAAGACCTGTCTAACTATGAACGTTATAACTTTCGCGTCAATACAGAACACAATCTGTATGATAATAAGGTAAGACTAGGCCAGCATCTCACATTCTCTTACAGCAAGAAAAATGGTATACAGGTAGGTAACCAATACAACAATACACTAAGAGCAGCCTTCAATACCAGCCCGTTCGTACCGATGTATGACGAAGACGGAAATTTCTGGAACAACAGTAATTCCGACTGGTATAATGGTGAAGCTAATCCTTATGCACAGATGGTATACAACAACCAAAACAAAAGCAATACTCAGAAACTCGTAGGGGATGTATACCTTGAACTGGAACCTATCAAAAATCTGAAATTCAGGACAACATTGGGTATCGATTATTTTGCTTCCGAAAGCAATTCATACAAACCCATTTACAGACTGTCTTTATATGCTTTCAACGATCACACAGTAGCCACTCAATCTATGAATAAAGGCCGGACTTACAATTGGGATAACTTATTAAGCTATAATTTCAAACTGAATGAAGACCATGACTTCGGAGCCATGTTAGGTTCATCGATGAGTCAATATTCGGGTACATGGCTAAACGGCAGCAATGTGGATCTGATCTTCAACAGTCTGAACCATGCCTATTTGTCAAATGCGACCAATACATTAAGCAATCTGTTGAGCCTTGGAGGTAACAAAGATGCTGACATCAAAAAACTTTCATATTTTGGACGTTTGAATTACAACTATAAAGAGACTTATCTGATAAACGCCACATTTCGCGCCGATGGTTCATCAAACTTTGCCAGTGGCAATCGTTTCGGATACTTTCCGTCTATCTCCACAGGCTGGATTATGAGTAATGAGTCATTCATGGAACCAGCCAAAAACTGGATGGACTATTTTAAACTAAGAGCCAGCTGGGGACAGGTAGGTAATCAGAATGTATCGGCATTCCAATATCTGGCTATGATCAATCAGCAGAATGTAAACTATATTTTCGGTAATACTGAGGGGGTACTTACCCCGGGTGCTAATCCTGACAATCTCTCCAATCCTGATCTGAGTTGGGAAACTTCAGAGCAATTCAATGTCGGATTCGATGCACGTTTTATTAGCGGGAAAATGAATGTAAACTTCGACTGGTACAATAAAAAGACCAAAGACTGGATCATCAGCGTTCCTGTATTAGCAACCGCAGGTGTAAGCTCTAAGTATATAAACGGAGGAGATGTTACCAACAAAGGTGTGGAATTGGGTGTATCATTCAGCGACAACATCGGTGGATTGGAATATACAATCGGAGCCAATGGTGCTTATAACAAAAATACTGTAGGCCAGATTCCTACCGAAGGCGGAATTATTAATGGTCTTACAAATATGCTTTATGACAATGCTACCGAATTCTATCGCGCACAAAACGGTGAGCCGATCGGATTCTTCTGGGGATACAAAACAGCCGGAATTTTCCAAAATGAAGCCGACGTACAAAACTATAAGTCGAACGGTAAAGTTCTTCAACCCGATGCTCAGCCCGGAGACGTAAAGTATGTCGATGTTAACGGTGACGGCGTTATCGACACCAACGATAAAGGAAATGTAGGAGATCCGAATCCTGATTTTACATTCGGGTTCAATATCAATCTTGCCTATAAGAATTTCGATTTCGCCCTTAATGCAAGTGGAATGGCAGGAAACGATATCGTACAATCATACAGGAATATAGCAAATCGTTTCTCTAACTATACAACATCTGTATTCGACCGCTGGCATGGTGAAGGTACATCCAACTCAATGCCTCGTGTAACAGAAGATGGGAAGAACTGGTCGAATTTCTCCGACCTGTATGTACACGACGGCAGTTTCCTTAGAATAAGCAATATTACATTAGGATATGATTTTGCCAAACTGATAAAATCGAAATATATCAGTTCCCTGAGGCTCTACGGACAAATACAAAACTTGTATACATTTACCCATTATGATGGCATGGATCCGGAAATTGGATATGGCGTAGACAGCTTCTCATCGGGTATCGACCTTGGATATTACCCTCGTCCCCGTACTTATTTGTTTGGTGTAAATGTTAAATTCTAAAACCGGAAAACAATGAAAAAAGTAAAAATATATTTATTAGCCGGAATCGCCATTCTATTTAATGCTTGTGGCGATGGCTTCCTCGATGTAGAACCGAACAAACAAACAGAGGAAAACTTCTATAAAACAACCGATGACGCATGGAAAGCCTTAGTTGGCTGTTATGATGGATTGCAAACTGTATGGGCCGACGGGGTCAGCTTCCCTGTTGCTTCAGAAGTGTTTTCTGACAATGCATTCGGTGGGACAGGCTCTTCTGATGATTTGAAATACCAGATGCTGGACGAATTCGACAAGTCTCGTTCGCCATCTACAGCCCAAGTATTCGATGCCAACTGGAAAGCATACTACGCCGCCATGTTGAGATGCAATATGCTCATCAGCAAAGAAGATCAGATAGAATGGGGCAGCAACGAAACATTGAGAAAGACATATATGTCCGAAGCCCGTTTCATCCGCGCATATCTTTATTTCGATATGGTGCGCCTTTGGGGGAATATTCCTTTACTCACAACACCTACTACCGACAACATACCGCAGGCTGCTGCCGATGATGTGTACCAACTGATAGCGGAAGACCTGACGTATGCCTGCGAAAATATGCCTGCAAAACCGTGGAGTGCATCTGATGTTGCCACCAATGGAGGGCGTGTAACCAAATATGCTGCCGAAGCGTTGATGGCAAGAGTATTCCTGTATTATACAGGCTATTATGGAAAAACAGATTTGGCTGGTGTTCAACAATCGACTGTACTTGCATATCTTGAAGACGTTATTGCAAACGGAAATTATGGATTGGTTGAAAACTTTGCCAACTTGTGGCCGGTATCTTCAGTTGTAAAAAATGAAGAAGAAGATAACGTAAATGGTAAAATCAATTATGTAGGAGAAGATAACAAAGAAACTGTTTTTGCTATCAAATATACATGGACAAGCGACTATAATGGCAATACCGATGGTAACCACTGGATGATAATGACCGGAATCCGCTCATTCGACGTCTATCCTTATGCACAAGGCTGGGGCGCATGCCCTGTAGACCCAAAACTCTGGAGTGCATTCAAATCGGGCGATACACGTCAGGCGGTTTCGATAGCTTCTATCAAAGACGAAGGACTGAAACTTTCAGCAAAACAAATACAAGATCAACGTGAATACACCGGCTACTATATAAAGAAATATATGCCGATGTCGATGTACAATGATAAAGGAGAACTGCAAGATGCTTCTATCATAAATGGTGCTGTTAATAACATGCTAGGGCAGTATCAGGACTATGTATCCATCCGTTATGCCGATGTGCTCCTTATGGCAGCCGAACTAGGCAGTCCGAATGCCCAGAATTATATGGATATGATTATGGAGCGTGCATTTGGCGATTCTTTTACACAGGTATATGCAACAAAAGCAAATATACTGGAACAACGCCGTCTGGAATTTGTGGGCGAAGGTATCCGTTACTGGGACCTACTTCGTCAAGGCATTGACGTAGCAGCCCAAACAATAGCAACTACAACCGAAGTACAAAACGGAGGAGTAAAAACGACCAAGAGTATCGCTGCCGATAAAATCAGAACCACTAAGGGATTACAACAAATACCACAGAGTGAAATAGACCTGTCGAATGGTGTACTGGTACAAAATGCAGGATGGTAATAAGGTCACAGACCTACTCATTACCTTGTTAATACATAAAAAATAATAAGTATATTATGAAAAATAATCTGAAACTATTATATACATTGTTGGGACTGGTATTCTTATTTGCAGACTGTACTCCTGACAAATACGAGATGGGTGCAAGCATCTCGAAGGATGAGCTGAAATACTCAATCCTACAAAATCCCGAAGATCCGAATATGATTATCATGGAAAGCCTTAATCCGGGATTTACCCCGACATGGGCTACCCCATACGGACAGTCGATACGGGTAAAGGATACCCTATACATTGCTTTTCCGGGAACATACACATTTCAATATGGAGTACTGAGTGGTGGAGGTATCGTAGAGGCTGACGCTATGAATATTACTATTACGACCACCAACCTCAGTTATGTGGACGACCCACTGTGGACAGCACTTTGCGGAGGTGTGGATAATGAGAAAACATGGATACTGGATACAGGGAAATATGGTTTAGCTTCGGGCCCTATGGGATATGCCGATCCATCTGCTACTCAGGAATATGAAAACTTCACTCCAAACTGGGAACCGGGCGATGTGGGACAAACGGCTGAAGATTTAGCCGCAACAATGACTTTCAGTCTCAAAGGCGGGCCATACATCACTACAGTGAAACCTAACGAATCGGGTGGAAACGAAAGTGGCACCTACTTCCTGAATGCATCTACCCATACCCTGACAACATCTAATGCATCAGTCATCCGCGTGGCATCATTCATCGATAATGCATCTAACTGGACTTCAAACATTAAGATACTTCGCCTGAATGAAAACCAGATGAGACTGGCTATTATGCGTACAAACTCTGAAGGTCCGTGGTATTATATTTTCAACTATGTATCCAAAACATATGCCGATAATTATGTTCCGGAAGATGTTCCTGATCCTAATTTCAATTTTGGTGACCAATCGGAGATACTATCTGTTACATCTTCTAAAACATGGGTTGTGGATACAAACACACCTTTCAACTGGTCTGACCTTAACGGCAACCTGATGAACGATTGGAACAGCATCGAAGATTATCCTGACTGGACAGGTTACAATGCTGCTGCGGCGGCCAACATTGCCGGATGTGCCATCACATTTACAAAAGACGGGAAGGTAACAATCAGGGAGAATAACGGAACAGAAACAGAAGGTACATATACCAACAAGCAAAGTACAAATACCATTACCTTCAAAGATGCAATACCAAATTTCCCTGTTGCAGGCTGGGTTAATATTTCTACTACTGCTGCCAACCAATGGAAGATAGTGAAAATAGAACATGACGTGATGGGTAGTGTAAGCGGTATCTGGTTTGGTAACAGAGATGCCAGCGAACCTCAGTATATGGTATATCACTTTATAGTAGGTAATACTGGTAATGAAGTAGATGTGAACAAGGCTATGAAAAAAGCACTGTGTGGCACTGCTTCAAAAACATTTAAGATAGATACAAACTGGCCTGTAGACTGGACAAACCTGAAAGGAGAGAACGGATGGACTGTTGCAGGTACTCAGGACGGATGGTATTGGGATGCTGCGACAATTGCTTCTGCACAAAACGCCTCAATAACATTTACACAAAACACTGATGGCAGCGTGACTTTCTCCAAAACGCAGGGTGGTATCACAACTACCTCACCATGTGTACTGGATGCCGAAAAAATGACAGTAACCATATCAGATACAGGTCTGCCTGCCTTCGAAGGAGCCGGCTCATGGCTACCTGTAACAGGCCCTACATACAAATGGGTAAGAGGAACCTTCACCAATGTAGATACTGATGGATTCTGGCTTGGTGTTGTTTCAGGAGATGATCAATATACTATTTATCATTATATTCTAAAATAACAGTCATGGCTATCCCGGGATATTTATTTTAGATATTCCGGGATAACCGTCTTTTTCAATTAAACATAAAACGAAATTTCTGACAACATGAGAATATTCAAATATACATTAACCCTACTATGCTTACTGCTACCCTTCTGGGCCTGCGGCGACGATGATGATCCGATAACGGAGCCATCCATAGAGGCTTCCATTTCGGCAACACCTACCACCTTTCCTTTCGAGGCTGATGGTGGCACTTCCAAAATGGAGATAACATCGAATACAACCTGGCGGATAGATTTCCCCTCCGATTCGTGGGTAAAACCTTCGATTCAAACGGCCAAAGGGAACGCCTCAGTAACAATAACCGCAGACCCGAATGATTTGGAGGAATCTCGTTCCGCTACATTTACCCTATCTGCCACAGGTGCGGAAAACATCACCATTACACTAACACAGGCTGCAAAAACACCTGATCCTGTAATACCGGATTATATCGACCCCGATAAAACGGGTATGGACAGCGATGCTCCCGCATTGGCTACAAAAATGAAAATAGGTTGGAATCTGGGGAACTCGCTTGAGGCAACCGATGGTACTTCTGCCGGAGAAACATCTTGGGGAAATGCCAAAACATCGAAAAAGCTGATAGACGGAGTGAAGGCAGCGGGGTTCAATACCGTGCGTATACCGTGTGCATGGAATGCCTATCTTGAGGATCAAACTACATATAAAATAAAAGATTCGTGGCTGGCACGTGTTAAGGAAGTAGTAGACTACTGCGTGGACAACGATATGTACGCCATCATCAATATACACTGGGACGGCGGATGGCTCGAAGAAAATCCGACATACGACAAACAGGAGGAAGTGAACAAGAAACAGAAAGCATTATGGAAACAAATAGCAATCTATTTCCGCGACTATGACGAACACTTATTGTTTGCAGGCACCAATGAAGTACATAAAGACTACGGCACCCCTACTGCCGAAAATATTGAAGTACAGCTTTCTTATAATCAATCCTTTATAGATGCAGTACGTGCCACAGGCGGACGAAATGCCTGGCGTAATCTGATTGTACAGGCATACAACACAAATATAGACCTGGCTGTAAGTTCCCTGAAAATGTCGACAGATGCCACAGCAAACCGTATGATGGCTGAGGTACATTACTACGACCCTTACGAATTCTGTCTGCAAGAAAATAATTCAGTATTCTTGTGGGGAAAAGATTTCACTGGTGCAGGTACAGCTTCATGGGGACAGGAAGACTGGGCCGATACTCAGTTTGCCAGAATGAAAACAAATTTCGTAGACAAAGGCTTTCCTGTAATATTAGGTGAATATGCAGCTTCGCTAAGAACATCTCTTCCGGCAGCAGATTATGCCAATCACATAAAAGCACGCAATTATTATTTGAATTATATAACAAAAGCAGCACTAAAAAACGGAATGGTACCAGTTTATTGGGACAATGGTGTAACCGGAGATAAAGCTTCAGGCCTCTTCGACAGGGCTACCGGGGAACAAGTGCATGCCGATGCTATCAGTGCTATTATAGATGCAGGAAATTAAATACATTTTAGGTTTTTAGGGCAAAGGTTTTTAGGGCTTTTTTGAATTCACAGAGTTCACAAAAGGTAAAGGCCGGAATATGGTCCGGCCTTTATTCTCTCTACTCCCGATTGTCGGGATTGAATTATACGCATTATGAAAAGATATTACATACTCCTTCTTATAAGTACAATCTTACTTTCATGTACTACACAGGATAAAGTGAGGGATACTGCCGATTTTACAGACAACTGGAAGTTCTGTCTGGGAGACGATTCCCTGGCATACAATATCCAATATGACGACTCAAAGTGGAGAACATTAAATCTCCCTCACGACTGGAGTATAGAAGCTGATTTTTCTTCGGACAACCCGGCAACTCCCGGTGGCGGCGCTTTGCCCGGAGGTATAGGATGGTACAGAAAAGAATTTACTGTCGGTAAATCAAAAGAAGACAAGAACTTTTATATCGACTTCGACGGTATCTACTGGAACAGCAAAGTATGGATAAACGGCCACTTTCTAGGTGAACGGCCTAATGGATATATATCGTTCCGTTACGACCTCACTCCATACATCAAACCCGAAGAAAAGAATGTGATTGCCGTGCGGGTAGATAATTCCCAACAGCCTAACTCACGTTGGTATTCGGGTTCGGGCATATACCGTAATGTATGGCTGGTAACAGTTAATCCTGTACATGTTGATCATTGGGGTACTTATGTTACAACACCTGTAGTTTCTGAGCAAAAAGCTGAAATAAAAATTATCTCCAATATCCGCAACACAGAGTCAACATCACAAAATGCAGATATCTATTCTATACTGGTTGATGCCAAAGGAAGAGAAATTACCCAAACAAATGGGAAGCTGAAAATAGATGCACAGGCCAATGGTGAAATAGAACAGTCCATTAGCATTGAGAAACCTGTGCTCTGGTCTGTAGAAAATCCATATTTATATAAAATCATCACACAGATAAAACAAAATGACAAAATTGTAGATGAATACGAAACTCCTCTAGGAATACGCTATTTTTCATTCGACGCGGAGAAAGGCTTCTTTCTGAATGGAAAGTCGGTTAAGATAAAAGGTGTATGTAATCATCACGATCTTGGCTGTCTGGGAGCGGCAGTAAATACTCGTGCGATAGAACGGCAACTGGAGATGCTGAAAGAAATGGGGTGTAATGGTATTCGTACCGCGCACAATCCCCCCGCCCCCGAGTTACTTGACCTATGCGACAAAATGGGATTTATTGTAATGGACGAAACGTTTGATATGTGGCGAAAGAAAAAATCGCCCTACGATTATTCTCAATACTTTCCCGAATGGCATGAAAAAGATTTGACCGATCTTATTCTTCGAGATAGAAATCACCCTTCTATATTCATGTGGTGTATAGGTAACGAGGTGCTGGAGCAATGGTCCCATATCGATGCGGATACATTGGATCTGCAGCAAGCAAATATGGTACTAAACTTCGCAAACACATTAGACAAGAAAAATGTAAAGCCGAAAGAATTACATATAAACTCATTATTGACTGTTAAGTTAGCCGATATAGTAAGGAAAATTGACCCTACCCGACCGATAATTACCGGTAACAATGAAACTGAACCGTCGAACCATATTTTTCGTTCAGGGGCAATGGATATAATCGGATTCAATTACCATGAATACAATTGGATTGATTTTCATGAGAAGTTTCCTAACCAAAGTTTAATTATTACAGAATCAACTTCGGCTCTGATGTCACGCGGTTACTATCAAATGCCATCCGACAGCATGAGCATTTGGCCCGAACGATGGGATAAGCCATTCGACAGGCCTGTACACCACTGCTCGTCATACGACAATTGCCATGTACCATGGGGTACAACACACGAAGACACATGGCGGCTGGTGAAAAAGTATGATCATATATCGGGTGTATATTTATGGACAGGATTCGATTATCTGGGCGAACCGACTCCTTTCTGGTGGCCCTCCCGTAGCTCTTATTTCGGCATTATGGATCTGGCGGGTTTCCCGAAGGATATATACTATATGTACCAGAGCGAGTGGACAGATAAGGATGTGTTGCATATATTTCCGCACTGGAACTGGCAGGAAGGACAGGATATAGATGTATGGGCATACTACAACAATGCAGATGAAGTAGAACTGTTCCTGAATGGTAAATCATTGGGCAAAAAGTCAAAAACGGACGACCAATTTCATGTGTTCTGGCGAGTACCATACAAAAAGGGCACACTCAAAGCCATCTCCTATAAAAATGGCCGAGAAGTTATGACAAAAGAAGTCAAAACAACAGGAGAAGCAGTCAGCATCAGACTCACTGCCGACAGGCAAACAATCAAGGCCGATGGCAAAGACCTGTCATTTGTAACAGTCGAAATTCTGGATGCAGAAGGGAATGCAATACCTGTAGCTGATAACCTGATAGACTTCAGCATTGAGGGCAATGGATTTATAGCCGGAACGGATAATGGAGACCCAACAGATTCTAATTCTCTGAAAAAGCCTTCGCGTAAATTATTCAACGGCAAAGCACTCGTTGTTGTCCAATCAAACAAGAATAGTGGAAAGATAATATTGAAGGCTAAGTCAGATGGATTTGAGGACGTATCTATCGAGATAAAAACATCTAAATAAACACGGTAAATTGAAAAAATAGATATCCTGTTTATCTACAGAAATAAACATCTGTAAATAAACAGGGATAATCTTTATATAAAATATGGTGAAACTACGTTCGCCAAAACCATTTTATCTTAGTAAAGAACATTGTCACCAGCACCGCTATAGCTGTCAGTATTACCCCTTGCAAGAATCCCAACCACGCATTGTGCTGAAAAAAATCGAAGACGGAATATATACTAGTCAGGCTCAGCAATGGCACAGTGAACAAGCCTGTAGCCACATAGGCTATCATCGGATTCTGCCCCGACATGACGAGAAAACTTGTACTATGACGGCATTTACAATAATCACAGATAACATGGAATGCTATCATCGCCATAAAGGCCAGCCCCGAAGTAAGGAAATAGTAGCTGTATGTAGAAGGATCTTTCTTTATCCCATCCTGATAGGCTTCGAAAAACAGTCCTAACAGTACGAGATAACTGCCTGTCGTAAACAGGTTCTTCCATAGCTGCTCATTCACTGTCGCGTTTTTTCTCAGAATGAAATAGCCATAAGCAATCAGCGCGGCATTTATGAATAGGTTTACCAATAGCCAACGATTATATAAACAACACAGATTGACTATAATAAGTATTACAGAAATAAACAAAATCTGATACGATACATTCTGTTCCTTTACATCCGGCTTCTGCTCTATCCGCTTTCTTGCATTCATCCACTCCATCAGATATTCTCCGGCAATACTGCCCGGCAATACGATGAACAGATATTTCAGATATTCGAATTTGTACATCCATGCCAGAGGTGTAAAATTATATATCTCGCTGACAAAACTACCTTCCGCATCCTTTCCCAGAAAAACAGCCATTATGAAAGGCAATACAGCTATGCGCCACACTTTACTTTTTATCGTAAAAATGTAGATCAGCGAACCGAATAAAGCCATATTGGCCAGAATAAGAATGATGATATTACTAAAATGCGGGTCAAACTTGCGCCCATCGGCATAATCTACCGTCAACAATAATACAAGGGCAATGCCATAAGCTGACAGTTTGATTGCCGTATGCGCCCAAGCGGGCATCTTTAACGGTATCCGCATAAACATAGGGAACAGAAGAACGAAACACAGCAGGGACAGCCCCCAAGCCCTTGCATCCTCCGGATTACTCAATACATAAGGATAGAAATGCCGGATAAAGATGGCAAAGAATGTCAATTGGATACTTCTTTTCAGTGCATCGTAAATAAGCTTCAATTTAGACTCCCCTCTCTCCAGTCTCTTCCTGATAGAAAAAGGAAATGCTGAACCCATAGCAAACAAGAAAAAGGGGAAGACTAAATCGACCCATGTTATTCCCGGTGCTGCGGGGTTAAAAACATGGGTGGGAGGAGGTACCTGTGCATGATACATCCATCCGGGCAGGACGCCGTAGACTACGGCTCCCGACAAAACCATTGTCACAATGGCGTATCCTCTAAGTGCATCCAGTGCACATGACCTGTCATCCATCCTTCAGGAATTTATTTTATTATGCCACCGTTATGCATACCTGTTTCAACTTCTTTCCACATATTTTTATTGATAGTGTCCGTCAAATCCGATTTCTTTACTGAAAGGATTGAGCAACCTGTCCAGTATCACCGCCAGTCCGCGTTTTGTAACCGGTTTGGTCGAATATACTTTCCCATCGGTTTTGCTTTGTCCCGTAATCCGGTAAATATATTTAACGGCTGCATCTTCGGTAAGCAGTTTATTATCATCTATAATTTCCGATTCAGGATCGAAAGAATTGAGCCCTTTTGTAAATTCAGCAACTGTGATTGTTGTATCCGGATAGAACCATGTACGGTTTGCCCAACCAAATGGCTCACCTGTTGTTTTTAATATCCCGGTCGCGCTGACTTTCTGTATCACTTCAAAGTCGGGGTCGGACGGCAGAATGTCGTATAAAGGCATAATGTATGCCTTTCTCTCCAGCAAGACAGATTGAACATCCCTTACTGATACCCCGCGTGGCTGTTTATCCTCTTTTACTGATAATGCCGCCAGAATTCCGGCAGCCTGCCCGGTAAGCAGAACTACAGGTTGCAGGCGGGTAGACCCATTGATGAGATTCGATACTGAAATAGCTTTATCCGACACTATCAGGCCGTCTACAGTTTCAGGAATAAGAGACCCCAGCGGAACATTAAAAGACGGAACGGGATCAAAGCCTATTTTAGGAGCCTCTGGATTTTTCCCATGATGATGATCGACCGGATAATTACCTACCGATATGCCTGTCCTGTATAAAAACTCCTTTTGGCCGTATGGATTTTCAACATGGTTGAAAGTCAGGAAAGACAATCCTTTAAGTCTGCGCCCTTCCCTATGATATGGTTTATATGCTAATTTGTCCGGTGTGTCAAATTCATCATCTGCTAATCCCAGATGTTTGAACCCTAACTCATTCTGTATATAATATATAAAACAGAGCGTATGTTCTTTCGCTTTTTGGAGTTCTTTTTCCTGTTCTTTGCGAGGCAGTTCTATTACGTTAAGATAAATATCGTTACCGGATTTAGGCCAGTTGATCATATACTTGTTATTCGGCATTTTTCCATAATCGAGCATCCGCCGGCAGTCGATTTGTATCGAATCGACAGTTTCTTTGCAGCAACCATGAAAAATTTCCGGATTATAACCCTGAGGCTTAGGGATTGTTTTATCTGCTCCTTCTCCGTAATCTTTCAGTATGGCAACCCAGGTCAGATCCTGTACGATACCGTTTGATTGTTCAGGAGCGCCCTTTTCTCCGGTTTCATTCTTTGAATCCATTCCCAACCTGTAACCGGCTTTTGCCATTTTCAGGCTTTCGCCGATATCAGTGGCATCTACTGTGATTTTAGCATGAACAATTAATTTCTCGTTCTTATCGTTGCAGAAAACAGCGCCAGTGACCGTATTCCCTTCTTTCAGTATATCATCAAGAAAATAACCATGAAGTACCGTCAAATCTTTTTCGGCCACAGCCATCGATTTGAAAATACTGTCACCTACATGGGGCTCGAATAACGTACTGCTCACCCAGCCTGTCCATACACCGCCAATACCTCCATATCTGTTGCGAAGTTTTTCCCTGAACTCATTCCATATACCCGAGTGTAAATTGTGGTTCCCGTCGCAGGCTCCAACACCCTGAGCTGTAAACATACCCCCGAGCCACGGGCTTTCTTCTACTATAAGTGTTTTAACACCTTCTCTGGCAGAAGATATCCCTGCAGACGTGCCACTGGTGGTACCACCGATAACCAGAACATCAGTAGTGATTTCCTTCGTGCTTTGTATATTTTTACACGATATCAGGGAAACTGAAAATATCAGGGTAAAAAATAAAATAAGTGATGTTTTATTCATTGATGTATGGTTTTAGCAATGTAGCCCAAATCAAGTATCCTTTTTCATTCAGATGAATGCCATCAGCAGTGTAGCCGGCATTGAGATGTCCGTCGTCTAATAAACCTGAATGAATATCAATGTATTTTAGCCGGTGCTTTTTTGCTATTTCTTTAATAAGTTCATTAAATTCTTTTATTGTACCGTTCTTATCTTTTAAGAATACACTACCGGGATTTACAATATCGTTGACTGGCAATAAGCTTTCAAGATATATACGGCAACGGGGTTGCTCCCTCGATATTAAATTTATAATTGTATCGTACCGGATTTCAAATTCCTCTTTCGTTATATTATGAAACAGAATATCATTAATTCCGGCTGTAATAAACATTTTAGAGGGCTTGTTTTTTAATATATCGGGTAACCGGTCAATCATACCGCATAAAATATCGCCACCGATTCCTCTGTTCAATATCTTCTTTCCGGGAAAATATTCCCACCACAAACCTCGCTCGGTAAGGCTGTTTCCAAGCATTACAATTGCTCCGTTTACTTTTGGGATGCTTTCCTGTTGTGCCCGCTTGTTGTCATAATAATCATTTCTGAAATCAGGCTTTTGCTGTGCAAAAGTATTTACTGCAACCAAGTACAAGATTATATATACAAAATATTTCATAATTAATATTTTATGATTTACACTTAATATTCTTCTTTATTATTTTATTTTCTTCGGTATTCCGGTATATACATTATCAAACCGGTCTATCACCTCTATTTTTATCTCAGCGTTTTTATCTATCGGTTCGGCATAGAATAAATGTTCTGTCGGTCCCGCCCCGATATATTTATACCGGAAGTTTTCCCGGTTTTTCTCTACATAATCCACAACGCCGGGATCCCAGCCCCTGTACTGCTTCATCTCGCCCATTTTAGCTCCGTTTTCGTACCAATATACTTTCCATTGAGGATCATAATTCCATACGTTTGCTATAATGGCGTCTGGTTTATGTTTATCGGCTTCCGGCAGATATGAATCAAACTGATAATCCTTATCTTTTCCTATCGGTTTATAATACCATTTCACACGGTTTCCGTCAAACTCATAAACAGCATATCCTAAAGGGGTACCGTCACTATTATAGGGAGCTTGCCAGAAAATACCACAGAGGGCAGCATGAACATGCTCGAAGAGATTATCTGCCAACTGATAATTTTCGTTATAATGTTCATGCCCCGAAAGAATTAAAGCGTTGTATGGTTTTAGCATTTTGTAAAGGCTATTCCTGTTTTGAAGCACTTTGTTCATTTCTTCCTTTACATATTCTCCTTTCCGGGCTTCGGGTGAATAAGTTGGTATATGGAAGGCAACAACTACAGTGGAACCTTCGGGAATAAGAGCCAAATCCTGTTCGAGCCAGCATAACTGCTTTTCATCAAGATAGCCGATGGAGGAATATCCCCGGGCCGTAAAGAATACATCATCAAGGACAATATAGTGAACTTTACCTCTGTTGAATGAATAGTATGCCGGCCCTAGCGCTTTTTTGAAAGTTTCCTTCGAATAATGGTTCGATCTTCCGTCCACATCCATATCATGGTTCCCGGCAGCATAGAAGAATGGGATATTTGTTTTGGCAAACATCTGTTTTATCGGTTCCAAAAACTTTGGCTCCCTGCTTATCTCCGCTATTATATCACCGCAAATCATACCATGCACGGGCAGATGCTTATAATATTGGTTAACCAGCAATTCCATATCTTTTAACGCTCCTCCCAGCATGGGTATTTCCTCATCGAATCCGACCTGAGGGTCGGCACAGGCAATCAGGACATGCTTATCTTCATTTTGTCCGGATTTTTCCAGTATAAAATTAAATTTTTGTTTCAATCCGGATTTGTCGGTTATCCGCTGGAAATAGTGAGGGGCATTATCCTTCACCGGAATAATATAGCCCGGTGGTACAGATATATACACAAAGTCGGCAGTGGCATTGCTCAACAACTTATATTCACCCCTATTATCAGTGGTAACAATATTATAGCCATCGGTCACGGCAACCCCAGAAATGGCAGATCCCTTACTATCAAGGACTTTCCCTAACAATTCTATATTTCGTAAATCTACCTGAGCATTTATATTTACCGATGAAATAAATATAACTACCAGATAAAAAAATTTGCAGGCCGGCATATTTGTTTATTATTTAAGTTCTTCAATATAAGAGTTTCCAAAACGGTCGATAACCTCTACCTTTATTCTGGCCTCCTTATCCTTAGGGATAGCAAAAAACAAATGATCTGTCTGCTTAACAGAGATCCAGTTATATCTGAAATTCTTCCCGTTATCTTTTACATAGTCGCGAATATTAGGGTCGTATCCGGTAAACCGTTCCATTTCGCCCATCCTCACATTATCCTCATACCAATATATTTTCCATGAAGGATCATAATTCCAAACATTTGCTGTTATCGCATCCGGTTTTTCCGGACTAGCTCCCAGTGGATATAAATTGAACTGGTAATTCCGATTTTTCCCGATTGTCTTAAAGTACCATTTCACATTATCTCCGTCAAATTCATAGACTCCGTATCCCGAAGCTGTTCCATCATGGCACCACGGCGCCTGCCAGAAAAGACCGCAAATCGCTGCATGATTATGTTCGAAGATATTACCGGCAAGGATATAATTTTCGTTTTGGTGTTCATGCCCCGAAAATATATGGGCATTGTATGGCTTAAGTATTTTATATAGGGATTGGCGGTTCTGCAAGACTTTGGTCGGAGGTTCTTTACTATATTCGCCTCTACGGGCTTCCACCGAATAAGAGGGTATATGCATGGAGACAACAACTGTAGACCCTTCAGGCACAAATGCCAAGTCCTGTTCCAGCCAGTTGAGTTGTTTCTCAGGAAGATATCCGATATAGTAAAAACTATTTCCGGCATAAAAAACATCGTCCAAGACCACATAATGGATTTTGCCTCTGTTGAACGAATAATACGTTGGACCAAAATGCTTTTTATATAATTCTTTCGCATAATTATCCGATCTTACATCGAGATTTATATCATGGTTTCCCACGGCAAAGAAGAAAGGGATATTCATTTGCCTGACAATATCTTTCATCGGTTCATAAAGTCTTGGCTCTTTGCCTGTATCGTGGATAATGTCTCCACATATTATGCCATAAACAGGCCTGTCGGAATAATCATCTCTTATTAGTTCCGATACATCTGAAGCAGCTCTTTCCACGAAAGACAATTCGTCCATGAAGTTTACCTGAGGGTCCGCCCACACTATAAAAGTGTGTTTATTATCATCAACACTGGATTTCTGTAATTCAAAATCTATTTTTTGCTTCTTTTTGTCACTCTTTTCTATTTTTTTGAAAAAGCAAGGCACTTTATTTTCAATCGGAATTTTATATCCCGATGGTACTGTGATATATATGTATTCGGAAGTTCCGTTACTCAATAATTTATATTCCCCCTTCTCATTTGTAATCACGATATTAATACCGTCAGTAACAGGGACTCCGGCGATACCTTTACCCTTTTCGCTGACTCTGCCGTAAAATTCTCGTGTCCGCAAATCGGCTTGCGCTTTACCATTGGTTACAGGCAAGGCGGTTAATATGATTAAGATATAAATTAGTTTTCTTTTCAACATATCCGTACTTTATCTTTTCAAAGGTTCTATGGCCTGCACAGATAAAAGCGGCAGGCCATAAACAAAACTTAAATATTTATTCCACAGGCGTAAGTATAGCAGCCCATCCGCCGCCTTTAGCCATATTTATATCTAAAGTCTGGCCTCCGGAAACGTGTTTGGTTTCTATTTTGAAATCGGAACCGTATCTGTTTGCATTTACTCCGTCTCTCAGTATTTCCGCTTTATATTTACCCTCCCCTATAAAATTAAGATTAACACTGAGTTCGCGCTGATCCCAATTGGTAAGTGAAGCGATAAACCATTTACTTCCGCTGCGGCGGGCGATAGTGAGATACTTTCCCGCTTCGGCTTCGATTGCTCTGGTTTCGTCCCATACAGTCGGAATCTGTGCAATGAAAGAGGTAAAATCAGATGTCTTATAATAGTTGGACGGACTGTCCGCGAACATCTGTAGGGGACTCTCAAACGCAATGAATAAGGCTCCCTGATGCGCTCGTGTTCCCTGGCTCATCGGATGAATAAAATTCATATGGAAGTCGTTTTCCGTCGTATTAACGGTCGCCCCCGGCGTATAATCCATCGGACCTGCTACCATACGGGTGAAAGGCAATATCAGATCGTGGTTGGGAGAAATATCATGCGAAGACTTGTTATGCTCCAGCCCGTAAACTCCTTCATAGGTCATTACATTCGGATACTTGCGATGCAATCCCGAGGGTTTGAACGAACCATGAAAATCAACCAGCAATTGCCTATCGAACGCCGCTTTTCCCACATTTTCATAGAAATTTACCATTTCCTGATCGTTGCGCTGCATAAAATCAATTTTCACACCTTTTATCCCCCACTGCTTATATAAGTCGAGGATTCCTTCTAAATCTTCATGCAGTGGATTCCATAAAGCCCATAATACAAGCCCTACATTTTTTGTCTTTCCGTACCTGACCAATTCCTGCACATCGACATCCTTATTTGGCTCGCGGATATTCCATGTCCCAGCAGACCAGCCCTCATCCAATAATATATATTCCAATCCGTATTTTGCGGCAAAATCTATAAAATATTTATACGTCCGGGTGTTGACTCCCGCCTCAAAATCTACGTCATATATATTCAGTGTACTCCACCAATCCCAGGAGATGCGACCGGGTTTTATCCAACTCTTATCTCCGGCTACGCCCGGAGTGGATAACTGATATACCAGATTATTTTCCAACAAGGATTTGTCGTCAGGGCCGATTATCAGCAATCTCCATGGAAAATTTCTCTTTCCTCCTGTTTTTGCAATATAATCGGCATTGAGAACAATCTCTTCATTACGGTCCGATCCTTCTTTTATTTTTTTTTCTAAAATGACAGGAGGAAATACTCCATTTAATTTTTGCGTGGCTGTTCCTGATAAAAACAGATTCGGATAGTCGAACAAATCGGCTTCCATTATAACCATCTTTGTGCCTGATGCTGGAGATAAATAAATCGGAAGATAAGCATATTTCTGATTCGGAATATCCGAAACGGATATATAATCGAAATGACCTTCGCAGTGTGTGATAAAGTTCGGGCTGCTCTCTTTCGGCCAATAGGTACTGTAATTACCTCCCAGATTAAATTCTACAGTTTCGTTCTCTATATGTATTTTCTGTGATGACACAGACGTTTCAAATCTGTAGGCCGCACCATTATTATAGACACGGAACGTTACGGCATAACCACCTTTGAAGGTCAGGGTCATTTCATTGAAGTTGTCCTGCATTTTCCGGAATTTAGTGGGAACTACAACTTCAAAAGCCTCATCGACAGACCGCCTGTTTACTTTTTGCGCCGAAACATTTATCCCGAACACCTCGTTGCTTTCTTTAACCGTCATCGCTATTCTGCTCGGCTTCAGTATCGTTTCGTTATTGAAATTCACACTCCAGCTAAGTTCTTTTCCATCAGAAACCTTTACTTGTATTTTATGGTCAGGAGAAGATACGATATAGTCTTTCCCATATATAAGACCTATAGAAAAACAAAAAAGTATAATGGAAGCTATTGCTTTGTTCATATTGTTTTTATTTCTGTTTATTATTTATATACGCGATTTATCCCGTCTTTTATCGCGTTCCATTGATTGAAATTAATAACATGCGATATCTCAAACACCATCAGCCCGTCTGTGTTTTTGAGGCATAGATATACAGCATCCGAAACTTTGGAAGCATTGCTTCCATATGCAGGGGTATTTATCGAACCATTTACTTTACAATCACCCATTGTAAATTTGTCGTACGTAGTCACAAAATTTTCCACAGACCAAACAGAATTAGGGGCCTCAGATTTCCAAATGGCATCGGCATACGCACCTAACGAAAACACATCCAACTGGTCGGCAAAACCTGTTTTGCTATAATTACTTGTAAACTGCCAACCATCCAGTTTGTAATTTTTGCTGGCCCAGTTCTGCCCTACACCATATCGGGAACCCCAATCGGCAGACGCCCACAAATGAAGCTCCATCTTCGGATTAACGGATTTTACTTTCGAACGGATATTCGTTATCAGATTCGTTATCGTCATCGAACGGAATTCAATCCACTTCTGATATTGAGGCCCCGGCGCCCCGGTAGCCGTAAGTATATTGTTTTTGTCGGTCACTGTTTCCCCGCTATATGCCTGAAAAGCCGAGATAGTAGCGTCGCTGAATCCGTAATTATCATACCACCAACGGCAATAATCCAGACATATTCCTTTTAGCTTAGGGTATTTTGTAGCTATTTCTTCTATAATGGAAACGACGAATGATTGTACTTCAGGCAAGCATGGATTTAGCATCGCGGCATCGACATTCTCCTCATTGCGTATATCCACTAAATCGTTCGGATTGTTGTTATTCATTCTCATTTGTGTTTTGCCATCCCATGTATGGTTATAATAGATCAGCCCCTCTTTTTTTCTCGTGTAACCGAATCCAAGAGCGGATATACTTGCGATGACTTTAATATCCTGGCGTTCGGCTTCTTCAATCCAATATCCAAGATAATCCCAATCGCGTGTCACCGTTTCAGTATCCCATTTGGTTAGTTGGGGCAGAATATCACTATCGTATAAGGCATAGCCAATTCCCGGCTTCACATCCACATAGATTTCATTGAAGCCTGTCGCTTTCATTTTTTCCAAAGATGATTTAATAGCTTCTTTAGTCGAAAAACGGCTGAAATTCGCATGAGCATCGATCCACATCTGTATCGGTTTATCAGCCATAGGCGGTTTATCCACGTCTATAGGAATCTCGGGTTTATTATTATCACCATTACCGCCATCATCGCCGGAACAACTTATCACTGAACATAGAACTGCCAGCAGTAATAATACATATCTTATCATGCGTAAATAAATTTTAGGATACATTGTTTTTTCTTCTTAGTTATTATTTCCCTCTGCGCGTCCGATACCTCGCTTGATATCGTCCCACATATTATATTTTATCACCTGTACAATATCAAATACCATCAGGCCGGCACTCTGGGTGAGACACACGTAAACAGCGTCTTCCATATTTTTTATATTATTCTCACCATAGACTGTCCCGTATATTTCACAGTCATCTCCAATAAGTTTATACGCGCGGTCTATCGCATATTCTATCGATTCGTTATTATCCAGCCCATATACATCGTACAGGTATGAACCCAGCATGAATACATCCAGCTGATCGGCAAAACCCGTATTTTTATAGGTCTCCGAAGCCCATTCAGGAAACATTTCTGATGGGTCGTAATGCTTCTTGCTGCCCCAGTTTTGTCCGTTTCCATAAATGGAATGTATCCACGAAGCTGCCCAGTAGTTCAATTTCATATCGGGTTTCTTGCCTTTGATTGTTTTACGGATACTACTAATAAGGTTTGTGATAGTAGTGGAGCGGAATTCCCACCACTGCTTGTAATATTTACCCGGGACACGCTCAGCCTTGTCATTATAAGTGAAAATATCTTCGGGAAAACGTTCCACTTTTTTCCCAATAAATTTTTCAAACGCCACACGTGTCGAATCCGAGAAATCGTAATTGGCATTGCAAAAACGGCAATAATCCAAAGTAAAAGCGTCAAAGTCGTAATTAGATACGATTTCTGAGACATATTCCGAAACAAGTGTTTGCACAGACGTTAATGCGGGATTCAGGAAAACAGCATATTCGCTGGTTTCTTTCATACTTTTCAATCCGTCGGGTGTATAAGCTATACAAACTTTATCGTTCCACGAAGTATCTTCATAGGCTGTTCCCGTTTTTTGCCTGACCAGTCCGGCTGGAAGTATCCCGGCCGAAACAGTTACTTTCATATTTCGCTTACGGGCCTCGTCTATAAAGAATTGCAGGTAATCCCAGTTCCGTTCGTACACATAGCCGTCTCCGAACGTCGTCAAAGGCTTCAATATTTTACTTTTGTATAATACATCTCCCTCCATCGGGCGCACATCCACCACAATCCCATTAAACCCTGTATTTTTGGCAAGATCTAAATAGAAACGTATGCTATCCTGATCCGAAAAACGTTTGAAATTGGCCTCTGCGTCGAGCCAGAGTATTTTAGGTTTTCCGGTATCGGTCTCTTTCTCCTTGTTGGAACAAGCAGTGCATACAAACACTATAAAAAATAAGATTAGAATATTTCTCATATTAATTAACAATAAATATCCGGTGTTTCCGGATGAAAAAGGAAAGCCCCTGTTTTTTGAAAGAGGCTTCCCTATAATCGGGTAATTATTCGAAACAAGTCAATTTATAAGTGTACAATCCGAGCCGGCCAAACCAGACAGCCAGATAAGCTTCATTGTTTTCCTCGCTCCAGTACCAGTCCACATATGAACCATAGCTCCAGTTACGGTTTACACTTTCGGCGATATTAAGATTTTGATGGGCCAGTGTTTGCAAATCGGATGTCAACACTGCGGCCGCGTGCCACCATGCTGTTCCACTGGTTACCACCACATAACTTTTCCCATTGACAACCATTCCACATACGACCGGAGCACGGCCGCCTGTACGGGCTGTGGCGAATCCGGTTCCTACCCACCATGCCTGGAGCGTATTCTGCCAAAGCGGAGGCATAGTCGAAGTGGTCAACCCGGAAAACGTATTAATATAACAATGAATCGAATTGGCTGCACCCGCTGTGCCTTCGGTGTCACCCACTACATAGCTTGGAGAGTCGGAGTCGTCAAGCGGGGAAATCATCTGGAAGCCGGCACTGTCTCCACTTGAAAAGCCGGTTTCTATTGTGGAATAGCTCGACGCGAGTTGTCCTCCCGTAACCTTGACGCGGTAATGTTCGCCTTTTGGTCCACGAGGGGCTAAAGCCGTAATCCAAGCATTACCTGTAATATCGCCTGCTACCTGGAAATTAGCCGACCCATCAGTAGACGAAGCCATATTCACGGCTATTTTACCCACCGATTTAGGAGCGTCTGTTGGCTGAACCCAGTAGAATATTTCGGTTTCGTTTCCGGTAACTACAGCCCCTACAAGCCTACCTTTATAGTCGGATGTAATCATCTTCAGATTAGCTACAGAGATGGAACCCAAATTGAATGAACCGGCATCGTTGAGCGTGTTTTTATCCACTACTTTTATACAATACGGAGAAGCAGGGTTGGCATCGATGTATGCACGTGAAAGCAACACGATGTAGTCGCCGCAATAGGCATGGTACATATTCAGGTCGCCATACTGCTTCGAATCAGGTAGATCAAAATTACCTTGTTGACCCGGATAGCCCATCTGATCGAATTTTTTAGCTGTTCCTATTTCCGCATAGCTGAATCCTTCGCCATATGGCAACTGGTCGGAAATACCCCAACTTACAGTATAATCACGTTTGTTTTTCCCATCTTCCGAGGTAACGGTATATTTCACGCCACCGTCTTGTGCAAAGTTTTGAGGAATAGCCGGATCAGGTACCACAGTTGCCCCTTTTGACAAATAAAAGGTAGGTACGGCAGCGCTAAGCGCTTCTTCCGCATCGATGTAAGGAGAAACCTTAATGGTGACTGTATTGTCGCTATTTATTACTCCTCTAAAGACAGCAGGCTTATCCCCGACTGTCCCCTCAACCGAAAAAGAGAGGGTTATTTCTGCTTCACTGTTCAGGTCGTCGTCTTTACAGGCACCAAGCGAAACGATGCAGCAAAGAGCTAATATTGAATATATATTAAAGATTAAGTTTTTCATAACGAAATAATTTTTATATAAATAATAAAAGTTATTCATAGTAACCTCTCACACGGTATTGGCGTGTTGTTCCTACCCCCGACTTCACAGTCATTATAATACCATCACCTGTAATGTTATGCCTTCCGGATAAAGATGGTGTGATAATTTCATCATACGTTACTGTCGCCGTCAGGTAGATATTTGTCAGATCCACGTCATTTTCAAGTGATTTGGATATTGCAAATAAAACCAGTCCATAACCGCCCTCAACTTCTTCCTGTGTGAAATCACCGCTTACAAGGTTGCCATTTTTGTCATACTCCATAATCTCTCCACGAAATTCGCTGGCACCATGCTGCGCTTTACAAATCATTTGCGAGATTGTATTAGTATTATGCACATGATCTTCATCGGCATCGGTACACCTCCATAACAAGACTGTCAATAAGATACTCAGAGCCAGTGCTCCTATTTTAGTTATTTTCTTCATTTCCGATATTTTTTATAGTTTACCAATATGGATTATTGTCACCTAACTTGTTATTGTTGGCAAGTTCTGCCGTAGGCAGTGAAAAATAGTAATATTTTTCGAGGAATATACGAGGAGCTCCCGCATCACAATTTACTCTGGCATAAGTGTAAGATCCATTATCATTTGTTACTTTCACTCCATGCGCATTTTGTCCATTAATAACGTTTTCAGCCAGTTTCCAACGACGCAAATCCCAATAGCGGAAACCTTCGCCAGCCAACTCTACGCAGCGTTCTTTACGCAACAGTGTCATAAACGCTTCTTTGGTCGCGGCATCTTTCGCAGGTAATCCTACTCTGGCCCGTACTTCATTCAGTGCGCCTAAAGCCTGAGTCTTGTAACGGATATAATCCAGTTCAGCATACGCCTCAGCTTTATTAAGCAATACCTCGGCATAACGGAGTACCGCATCGTACTGGTAGCTTCCCTGCTCTACAAAGCGGGTGTAATTCTCCTGTAAATATTTACGCAGATAATAGCCAGTGCAAGTATGTCCGCCGGTACTCGCGGACATGGTGAAATCTTTAAATTCATCGGCTCCACCTTCCCATGTCTGTATCTGGCGGCCTTCCCATTCAGCGCCGTTAAACAATATAGTAGCATGAAAACGGGGTTCCCTATCTGTATAAGGATCTGTATGATTAAGAGTATAAGTACTCCAGCTGAAATCGGTTCCGTCGCTGAACTCATACATATCCGCCAGTTCAGCCGTCGGTACATGTTCTGCATATATAGCGTCCGTTTTATAAACGGCCCTGTCACCGAAAGGACGGTTGTACTGGTCGAAACTGTGAGGCACACCGGGATCTGTGTCCGAGGCACTTGGCTTGTAATATAATGCGAATAAGATTTCCTTCGAGTTATCCTGTTTCCCATCTACCTGAAACACTTTCGCATAGTCAGGAGCGAGATCTCCACCTAACTCCTTCACTTTTTCAGCGGCGTCTACGGCTATCTGCCATTTACCTGCATATAAAGCCATTCTTGAAAGGAATCCGTAAGCGGTTTTCTTTGTTGCACGCCCTTCCCATTCGGCAGGCCATGAATCAGGCAAGCGTTCGGCAGCCCATTGCAATTCACTTATTACAAAGTCCCAACTTTCGGCTTCAGTAAGGCGGGCCCTATGCACATCTTCCTGATAGGCACCATCGTCTACGCCGCCGTTTATACCGGAAACATCTGTGCGAAGCACCACTCCTCCATAGACACGGATCAAGCGATAATATGTGAAAGCACGGCAAAGTCGTACCTCCGCGCGGCGTACATTACACCAGTCTTCTCCAAACCTGTTGTCAGCGTCGTAACGCCTCATTTCGTCCAACAATACATTGGCACGGCGAATACGGTCATTATATAACCCCCAACAATCAAATGCACCCGCACTGCCGGTTGAAAACGAGCTGGCTTGCAATAAAACCTTATTATATGAATGGTTATACAAATCCCATGATGTAGATTTCATCAGATCGGAATAGCTGTCATAGAATACACTGCGACTGTTGCTCACCTGCGAAATATCAGTAAAGGTTTTATAAGATGCTGTGATATACAAGTCGGCCGCATCTGACGAACCCCAGACTGCATCGCTCGACAATACCCCCGTATTCTCCAAATCCAAAGCGTCATGGCAGGAAGGCATACACAGAGTTAAGGCGACGGCACTTAATAATTTTATAATTGTTCTCTTTTTCATTTTTTTCCTCCTCACATTATTAGAATGTTACTTTAAGTCCCAAACTATAGGTTTTTTGTTGCGGATAATATCCGTTACTTACCGACGGGCTTTCGGGATCAACATATTTGAAATGACTGAACGTAAGCAGGTTGGTCCCTGCCAGATAGATATTCACCGAGCTAAACGGAGTGCTTTTCAATACTTTAGAAGGAACATTATATCCGATATTCGCGTTTTTCAGGCGCAGGTACTCACCGTTTACAAGCCACCATGTGGAATGCCATGCATTGTTGCCGCTATTTACGGTAGTCAATCTCGGATATTTGGCATTCGGATTTTCAGGCGTCCATGCTCCTTCGATACGGTAATAAGGCGAATTGCCGTTCTCGGCGAACGAAGCTGTATAATTCGTGGACGAGAGTACTCCCGTATCATATGTACCGGACAGTGTATAGTCGGTATTCGTAACACCCTGCCATAATAATGTGGCATAAAAGTTTTTGTATGACAGGTTCATATCAAGCGAGAAAGTAATTTCGGGAACATCTCCGTATCCGATTTTTACATAATCATACATTGAACTGATAATCCCGTCTCCATTCACATCTTCATATTTTATGTCCCCCGGACGCAGGTTTCCTGACGGCGCTATCGGATAGTTGTCTATTTCTTCCTGACTCTGAAACAATCCGAGAGCCTTAAAGCCATATCTTGCATTCATGGATTGTCCCAGCTGACTGCGGTAGAGGGGATGATCGTCCGGATTGATTATCTTCAGTACGCGGTTACGGGCAAATGAGAAATTGCCTTTCAACCCATAACTCCAATCGCGGTCGATACGATTATCGTGTTTCAGTGTGAGTTCAAAGCCTTTATTCTCAACTTCCCCTGAATTCCTGATCGCAGGGAAAAGTCCACCTAATGAAGGAGGATAAGCTCCAGACTGAGTTTGTATAATATCATAAGTGCGTTTATAGAATAAATCCAGTTCCACACCTAGTTTACCCTTCCACATAGTATAGTCAAAACCCAGATTATACAAAATGGTGGAAGCCCATGTCACATCGCGGTAAAGGTATGCGTTTTTGGTATAAAGCTGGGTAATAGGATTATCTCCAAGCACCATACTGTTTTTTGCAACCTCAAATTCCGATTGATATAAGTAAGGCATATTATTAACCATATTACCCGCAGTTCCGACGCTGGCCCTGATTTTGAAAAAGTCAACATTGGGGAATGCATTAGAGAAAAACTCTTCTTCCGAAACCACCCAACCCGCCGAAGCCATAGGAAAAGTACCCCAACGGTTCTCAGGTGCGAATACATATGATCCATCACGACGAACCACTACTTCCGCCAAATATTTTTTATCGAACACATAGTTGAGCCGTCCCACGTAAGAGGCCGTTCCATCAGAATACTTATGAGATCCCGTCACTGCCTGCCAACCTTTTGGAAGGGAGAGTAATCCCATGCTTATATCGACAGCTACGTCACTGTAAAATCCCCGGGCCGCTCCGGTCATCGTATTCGAATAACTCTTTTTAGTTTCAAATAACAGCGTAGCGCTTATAGAATGTTTACCAAATTCGCGGGAATAATCAAATTGCGGGCGCAACATCCATGTATCGCCCCACGACGCTGATTTGGAATATGAATTACCTTTTGTGTATCCACTGGCTCCGGAAACTCCCTGATCAAAATTTCCGTTAATGGAGTATACCTCATAGTAACGGTCGTAATTATCATCGGTTGTATTGCTGTAATTATAAGCGGCGAATACTGATGCTTTCAATCCCTTCAATACATCCGTCAGACCGGAAAGGTCGTATTCCAGCTTATAATTGGAGTTGAGCTGCCATTGGGTATTATTCTTCCAACCCGATTCTGTCAGGGCGGCATAACCGTTATTGTTGTACGTCCCGTTATTCCATGCCACATTCATACCGTCATATTCGGACTTGAAGATAGGTATGGCTGCTATAGCCTGCCTGATCGGGCTGAATTCGGTTTGGTTACCAATAGCCGTACCCGGCCAATGCCGATCCCTACGGTCCCCTGACAGTCCTATGCTGAATTTCAAATTTTTAGCTACCTGAATATCAAGGTTAGTGCGTACATTATAACGCTTTAAATCTGTATTAATCAATGTTCCTTCCTGATTCATGAAACCTATGCTCGCATAATATTTTACTCTTTCGGTGGCGCCCGAAGCTGAGATATTATGTTGCTGGGTTATTCCGGTTCTGAAGATTTTATCCAGCCAGTCGGTCTGACCAAATATACTGTTCGGGTCATCGCTCATCACTTTATTCTGAATACCGGCCGTCCACAGAGGATCAAGCCCATCCATCTGGCGGGCTTTGTTATGCCAGTACATATAGTCCCTCGCGTTCAGGTACTCGGGCATCGCCGTATTTGCCGTCCATGTCATAGAACCATCATAAAAGATTTTGGCAGGACCTTCGCTTCCCGATTTCGTAGTAATCAGGATAACCCCATTTGCACCCTGAATACCATACACGGATGCCGCCGCATCTTTTAGCACGGATACGCTTTCGATATCATTCGGATTCAGATTATCTATTGTACGGGGTACTCCGTCAACAACTATCATCGGGCCATTACCGCCGGCAAACGAATTCAATCCGCGTACATAGAACGTTGCCCCGTCATCGCCGGGTTTGCCCGACCGCTGAAGGCTAGTCAATCCGGGCAGTTTACCGGTAAGCATATTCGAGACATTCTGCATTGGTGCTTTTACTATATCCTCAGATGTAATCTGCGAAACAGAGCCTGTCAGGTGCGCGCGTTTTTGGACACCGTATCCCACAACCACCACTTCGTCGAGTTCCTTCAGATTTTCGACCAATGTGATATTTATCTCAGAGCGGTTTCCTACTATCACAGTTTGAGGCTTAAAACCCAGAAACGAGAACTCAAGCGACGCATCACCGGAAGGCACCGTGATTTTATACGCACCGTCTATATCCGTAAACGTACCCACTGTCGCGCCTTTCAACACGACAGAAACACCAGCCAACGCTTCCTGATGAGAGTCAGTAACTTTCCCTGTTATTGTTTTTTGGGAATAAGCATTGGACAGACACATAAAAGCACATAATAATATCCATATAAATTTAGGATATCTGCGCTTTCTTTTTTCATCGTAATTAATCTTCATAGTGTCGATGTTAAAATGTTAGCAATTTCTTTTGTTTTTTCATTGAATTTAATAATTATAATAGTCATAGATCATTCTGGTTTTCAGATATTGTCTTATATATCTGATATAGTCCGCGAGGAATGTGGAAACATCCTTTCCATTTTCCTCCTTTAAGGCTCAATAAGACGTCACCTTGCCTGTTAAGGTATCCGTACCATTCGGGGTATTCGTTATCTTTAAAGTGTTGCCATGTATAATTATGTATTGATTCAAACCATTCCGCGCATTCCTGATTTCCTGTCAGGTAATATCCTTTTATTAATGCTATCAGCGTTTCGATATGCACCCACCATAGTTTCTGATCCCATTCCAATTGTTGCGGCGGGCGTCCCAAACGGTCCATATAATAGAAAATGCCTCCGTATTCCTTATCCCAGCCGTAATCAATCATTTTCAAAGTTGTCTCTACAGCCTTGTTTATCAATTCGGGCCTGTTGAGACGATGTCCCAGGTCCATGATAAACCACATAGCTTCTATTGCATGTCCGGGATTCATCAGGCGACCGTCGAAGGTATCTGACAATTCACCATTCACAGTCACGTTCTCTACTATCAATCCTCCTAATTCGGGCCGTAGAAATACTTCCATCACTTCATGGATGCAGTCATCCATCACTTTATTCAGGAACGCTTCCGGCAACAGATGCTCTATCTCCAAAGCCAGATTGCAAAGGATCATCGGCAACGCGAAATTTTTCAGGTTCCGTGTTCCCGGATATGCCTTATTCCACTTTCCTTTCGGATTATCCACTTTTGATAAAATAATATCGAAAGTCTTACGTGCTATTTCTGCATATTCCTCATTGCCTGTAGCCTTGTTCAATTGCCCGAACGCCATCGTGGCAAACGTATATGAAAATATATTGTAAGGCTCTATCAAAGGGTTACCCTCCCGGTCGAGAGAGAAATACCAGTTGTAATTACCATCGTGTCCGTACTTCTTGAGGAATTCCCCGCCCTGAACGGCACAATCCAACCAATCCTGACGTTTTTCCACATTATTGTACAACATGGAAAACATCCATACCTCGCGCCCTTGCAGCCAAATAAACTTATCAGTATCGAATACTGTCCCATCCCTGTCGAGGCAAGAAAAATATCCGCCATACTCTTTATCCTGAGAGTTTTTGAGCCAAAAAGGCAATACATTGTCTAGCAGCTCCGATTTGTACTGCTTCTCTAATTTTTTAAAATCCATAAGATTGTATTTTTATATAGTACTTTTCTGATTTATGTTTCCCAGAATTTTTCTATTTCTTCTAACGATTTACCTGTTGTTTCAGGGACTAATTTCCACACAATAAGTATATACGGGATACACATAACCGCAAAGAGAATAAACGTGCCTTCGGGCCGCAGGTTCTGTAACAACCATGGGGTAAGCTGTCCGATCAGGTATGTTCCTATCCAAAGGGAGAATCCGGCAATAGACATAGCCAGCCCACGCACTTTGATCGGATACATCTCCGACAACAAAACCCAGATTACAGCACAGATGGATACCGCACAGAAAAAGATGTAGGCAAGAAAGAATATGAGTAATAACACATTAGGTATGCCCAAATCGTTTCCTTTTACAAAATAGAATGCAATGAGAAGGAGTGAAACTATCATACCCGAAACGCCATAGTATACAAGTTTCTTTCGTCCTATCTTATCGATAATAAAGATTGCCAGAATGGTGGTCAGCATATTTACCAAGCCCACAATCACCTGATAGAAAAGTGAATCGTCGCCCGACAGGCCACTGCTTTCGAAAATGGACGGCCCGTAATAAAGTACGGCATTCACTCCCATAAACTGCCCCAGCATAGCAATTGCCACCCCGATAATAACGGCTTTCGTTATACCCGGTTTTAGCAGGATACGCCAGTTTGACCTGGTTTCACTTCCTATTACTCTTTTAGTTTCGTTCATCTCATATGCAGCTGACTCTACCGAACCATATATATGTTTCAGTATTGATCCGGCTTTCGCATCACGATTCTTCAATATCAACCATCTAGGGCTTTCGGGTATGAAGAATATAACAACAAAGAACAACAAAGCCGGTATCACTGCCATTCCCAGCATGCTCCGCCATACTTCGCTATGGAAAATATGATATAATGTAGGATTCGACAATTGTTCCGCGCCGTTTGCAGAATAATTCAACAAAGCATAATTTACAAGGTAAGCCCCCAGAAAGCCTACCGTAACAGCAAGCTGGTAAAGAGATACCAAACGTCCACGGTATTCGGCAACTGATATCTCTGAAATATAAAGCGGCGATATTATAGAGACTACACCAATACCAATACCTCCGACAACGCGTGCTATCACCAAGTGATTGAAATCAGAGGATATAGCACAACCGACAGCAGATATAGAGAAGAGTATGGCTGCTACCAGTAATGTCTTTTTCCGTCCAAAATTATCGCTTAGTACTCCGGCACACATAACGCCGAATATGGAACCTATAAGGGCACATCCCACATACCATCCCTGAGACAAGGCGTCGAGAGAGAATTGAGCTGAAACCTGTGCTATAGTTCCCGAAATCACAGCGGTATCATATCCGAAAAGAAATCCACCCAAAGCTGCAACAACAGACAAAAAGCTTATATATCTTATATTTATAGAAGAATTCATATATGTACTTTTATTTTATTTCGAAATATTCTTTATATCTGTCGTATAAATGCCCTGCTTGTAAATAGGCCGACTGAGGGCTCATAAAGTGTGAAAATTCAAATGTTATGGCCTTATCGTATCCCGCCCGCTTAGCGGCTTCAAGCTTCATCCGCAATTTATCAAACTTGATAGGAAGAAACTTTATAGGCATGTCACGATCGAAAGTCTCTGCATTTGTCCAGCATTGAAGGCCATATTTATCTGCTAGTTTTTTATTCACTTCGAAGAAAGCGTCCAGTTCGTCATAATCTATGTGCCCATCCTGAAAGGCACATGCATCTACCGCTCCTTTTATGCCATCAAATATTTCGCCCCATTCTTTTTCGTGTTCCTGAACTGAAACCGATTCAGTTTTCGACAGCTGGCTCGATGCGGCCATTACAGCCTTTTTGCCATCGATCCATGGTGATATAAATGTAGGTAGCCCGTTCGATACATCTTTACATTGTTTCCCCATCGAATAAAAAGCATTTATTGCTCCTTTGGTTTTTCTGCTGATCTCTCCACTAATATACCATCCGCCGAAACTTTTATATTTTTCACCGTATTTTTTCCATACTTCATCTATTACATATTTATTATGCTCTATTTCGGAAGACAGATCGCCAGTATCCCAATATTCACCCGAATCATAAAGCCCGAAATAAAACTTCATGTTATATTTCTGTGCAAGGCGCAAGTACATATCAACCAAATCGACCGAAGGCATGT
Organism: Dysgonomonas gadei ATCC BAA-286; assembly: GCF_000213555.1. Classification (GTDB taxonomy): domain Bacteria; phylum Bacteroidota; class Bacteroidia; order Bacteroidales; family Dysgonomonadaceae; genus Dysgonomonas; species Dysgonomonas gadei. Next base: position 354,595 of record NZ_GL891979.1, on the reverse strand, counting down.
AACAACCTTTTTTCAATAAATATTGGGAAGGATATGTAATAAACTTGCGGTATCCGGAACGGATCATTATGACTGTATCGATCCCAATATTCTTCATATGACGAAAATCGAGATCCCACTCTTTTTCGCCCCAGTTCTGATGGGGTATATCATGTGATATTTCATCCAGAAACGTACCCGAAATATGGAGTCCGTTTGCTTTTGGTACTATCAGACTACTCTGGATAGACTCGTCCGCTTTTAAGGTTTTACTGTTATCCGAAGTTTTTCCTCCGCAGGCCGCCACAGCAGGTATTGCTACAGCTGAAACTCCGGCTATTGCCGCTTTTTTGAGGAAATCTCTGCGATTATTTGTTTCCATATAGTATTGGTTATTATTTGCTTACAATTACAATTTATTCCGCTTATATGCTATATTATGATAATAAAATAAAACAATCAAGCTTCTCTTTCGATAATAATACATTAATTATCAAACATATAATTCGGGTATCAGAGCGTCAGGCTTATTAAGGAGTTACGTCAAGTATTCATTTCTACGACAAATATGATAAAATATTTTTTATAAGCAAAGCATTTAATAAAATAATTAATTATATACGGTCATTTTTAACATTATAATTAAATACAAGAGCATATCATTAAAAAAATATTCATTAATATAGATTATTCGATACATTAAAAAAAATAGTTCGAAATATATTTAACAATATATCGAAACTTTTAATGAATTATACAAATAAGGGTAGAATTTGATTAAAGGATCTCAATCATTAATCCACATATATTATTAATGCCAATCAGTAGTTAAAGCAATTATTGTAGGATAAAATTGTTCTATTATTTTCTGCTTCACTTTGTTCCGCTTAAACGTTCATTTTGGCATTGCCCAAAACGAACCAAAAGGCTAGCGCTTCGTTCCTCGGCGACCCAAAACCGTTTCGTCGGCTGAATCAAACACACGGGCTATCGCCCCGTTTGATTCTACGCCGCCTGTAACGGATTGGGTACCCCGCCTGCGTCACTAATGCGCAAGGGCTGACGCACGTGGAGCTAAAGCATGAGAAGCCTCTGTCCTGTCGCCGCATCGCGATAACGGCCTCATTCCGCAGGCGGGGCACCCAATCCGTAAAGCGGAGGTGTAGGGCAAAATAGGGTAGCTGCTATACACGGCTGATAATCCAACTAAAAATGATTCCGTATTATTTTGCCCCACCGGAGCTGCGGTTTTGGGTCGCCGGAGGGATGCAGCCTTGATTTTTTGTTTCGTTTTGCATCAAGGCAAAATGAATTGGAGCGAAGCGGAAATCGGCGGAGCCAAATACAAGCTGGCAGGCACGTTAAAAAAATTGAACATTAAAATCCAACTACTGATTCGCATTATTATTTATTTTATCTATACAATGATTATCGCAGCAAGCATAATAAAGAAGAGTTCTTTGAAATATTGGCAGCCCCTTAGATCGTTCTTTAGAGGGGATTTACATGAAGAATAAAAGACAGATAAAAAGTAGTGGAAAAGGTGTTACTTTTACATACGCTCCGCTCCTGACCGTTGGCAGGGCAAACGCGCGAAATATGTGTTTTTGCTCCGAAAGTTTATCTATGTATTTTGAAGTATACTAGTTATCAGTTTACTGGTTTACAAGAAAAAGAGTTCTTTGAAAGAATTAATTAGCAGATTTGTATATTAGCATATTAGCAAATGAGT
>NZ_GL891979.1:303776-352734 GCF_000213555.1 Dysgonomonas gadei ATCC BAA-286 | reverse complement strand
TTTTTTGTTTCGTTTTGCATCAAGGCAAAATGAATTGGAGCGAAGCGGAAATCGGCGGAGCCAAATACAAGCTGGCAGGCACGTTAAAAAAATTGAACATTAAAATCCAACTACTGATTCGCATTATTATTTATTTTATCTATACAATGATTATCGCAGCAAGCATAATAAAGAAGAGTTCTTTGAAATATTGGCAGCCCCTTAGATCGTTCTTTAGAGGGGATTTACATGAAGAATAAAAGACAGATAAAAAGTAGTGGAAAAGGTGTTACTTTTACATACGCTCCGCTCCTGACCGTTGGCAGGGCAAACGCGCGAAATATGTGTTTTTGCTCCGAAAGTTTATCTATGTATTTTGAAGTATACTAGTTATCAGTTTACTGGTTTACAAGAAAAAGAGTTCTTTGAAAGAATTAATTAGCAGATTTGTATATTAGCATATTAGCAAATGAGTGAAATGGTGTAACCTTTGTTACCTTTTAACAAGTAGTAAGTTTTAAGTAGTAAGTACTAAGTTGAAAGTTATATGAGATACGAGTAAACAAGACACGAGATACAAGTTGTTCACTGATGACTGACAAGCTAATTATTAATTTTTCATTCTTCATTATTAATTACTTTCCGTGTTACCTTTGTTACCTTTTAACTATATATAGTTAATGAAATAAAAAATGGCAGGATAAAAATAGTAAAAAAGTTGTCAGAAGTGTCAGGTTTTAACCATATACAGTTAATAAATGTAAATGAGATCAATAGCTAAAATCCTCGATTTCGTGCGTTTGCTCTAGGCCGTAGGTTGTTACCTTTTATTTTTAAACACGGAGTAAAGGGAGGAGTACGGAGTTTTTAGAAGAAAAAGTGACAATAAAAATTGTGTGAAAAGTCGTCAGGTTTGTCAGGTTTTGTACATAAGCTATCGGCTAAAAGCTGAAATATGTGTTACCTTTGTTACTTTTTAACTATATATAGTTAATGAACGTAAACATTGTTTCAGTTGGAGGAATAATATCAAAACGACTACTATATACGACAAAAGACCTTTTGATTTACTAATAGAAAATTTAAACGCATAAATATTTACTAAACCCATACACCTTTTTAATAACAAACAGGAGATTGAGGATATTTAATAATATTTTTTATTTATATTTGTATTAACGTTTAAATAAAATTTGAACGGGGAATATCAATAAATCAGGAAACATGAATATACAGCTGCTTCAGGAAATTGAGCGGGGTACAAAAAGTGCTTTGATCAAGAAGAATATTATTAATTATTATATCCAAAACGGAAGTTCGACCATTACCGAGCTATCGAAAGAACTGGATTTAAGCATACCTACTGTGACTAAGTTTATCAGTGAGATGTGTGAAGACGGATATATAAACGATTATGGCAAACTGGAAACCACAGGGGGGCGATACCCTAATCTATACGGTCTAAATCCGGAATCCGGTTATTTCATAGGTGTCGATATGAAACAGTCTGCTATAAATATAGGGCTGATTAATTTCAAGGGGGACATGGTAGATCTGACAATGGGCATCCCTTACCAGATGCAGAATACTCCAGAGGCAATGAACAAATTGTGCGAATTGATCCTTGCATTCATAGATAAGCAGACTGTAGATAAGAATAAAATACTAAATGTAAATGTGAATATATCAGGGAGGGTAAATCCTGAATCGGGATACAGCTACAGCATTTTCTATTTTGAAGAACGGCCATTGGCTGAGATTCTCAGTGAAAAACTGAACGGCTACAAGGTTACTATCGACAATGATACCCGGGCCATGACCTATGGGGAATATTTGTCGGGTTGTGTAAACAGTGAAAAGAATATCATATTCGTAAATATAAGCTGGGGACTGGCCATAGGAATCATTATAGACGGAAAAGTGTACACCGGAAAATCGGGATTTGCAGGAGAGTTTGGCCACATGAAAATATATGATAATGAGATATTGTGCCATTGTGGAAAAAAAGGTTGCCTGGAAACCGAAGCCTCTGGACTGGCGATGCACCGGCGTCTATTCGAACTGGTTCATGATGGTGCCTCCTCTTTATTATCGAAAAAAATATTGAAAGATGAACCTGTGACACTAGATGAAATTATCGCCGCCGTTAATAAAGAAGACGTGCTTTGCATAGATTTGGTGGAAGAGATCGGACAAAAACTCGGGGAACAGATTGCCGGGCTTATCAATGTCTTTAATCCCGAAATGGTCATTATAGGGGGAACAGTATCTATGACCGAGGACTATATTATGCAACCCGTAAAAACAGCGATCCGCAAATATTCACTTAATTTGGTAAATAAAGATTCGACGATTGCAATATCAAAATTGAAGGATAAGGCAGGGGTGATAGGCGCCTGTTTATTGGCCAGGACACGACTATTTGAAATATATTAACTCTATCCAAAAAGAACCTTCGCGCCTAACCACTTAAAAATGTATAAATTATCTTATTATATTGCAGATATTAAGAAAGTTTTATATCTTGTGCCTCAAACTATCAACAATAGACTTGTAAAGTCCTGATTAATAATCAGATTTTCTGACTCTAAACAAACTTTGGCTAATATTCAGAAACCTCCGTTATATTTCGGGGGTTTTTTCATAATTTATCGGGCAAACCGGCTCAGATACTTCCCTTTAATTACTCTTAATTTATCCATCACCCGGAATTTTGATAACAATCCGGCCAATACAAGCATTGTTCCTGCCGATAAAAGCAGCCCAAAGAAAAAGTCAAACAAAAGGGAATAACGGTTTAAAAGCAAGGCAAAACCTATAATACCAACACCGATCACAAACTGCTTACTATATATTATGCGAAATAATCTCTTCACTTCAATCTGTTTTTAAGGCTACAAACCTATATTCTGAAGACAAAGATAGTCTTATTTTAATCCTCATTATATAGATACAATCTAATTCTTAGTATTCATCCTGAAAATTAACAGAACAGGGCTTTTATCGTCATGATAAAAGCCCTGTCATATTATCAGGTTTTAATTATTATTTAGCAGCAGCTAAAGCCGGTTGATAATTCGGTTCGTTTGTTATTTCAGGAACCAGTTCCGTATATACAACTTTGCCATTAGCATCGATGACAACAACCGATCTGGCCAACAAGCCTTTCAACGGACCATCAAGCATCAACACGCCATAATCTTTTGCAAAAGACGCATTTCTGAAAACAGAAGCCGGAACAACATTGTCAATACCTTCTGCTGAACAAAAACGACCTGCAGCAAACGGAAGGTCAGCCGAAACCGCAAGAATTACAGTATTAGGAAGCGCAGCCGCTTCTTTATTGAATCTGCGAACCGATGCAGCGCATGTACCCGTATCAAGACTTGGGAAGATATTTAGTATTACTGTTTTACCTTTAAGGTCTTTCAACGACACTTCTGAAAGGTCGTTCTTTACAAGTGCAAATTCCGGAGCAGCTGAACCTACTGTTGGTAACTGCCCGCTGGTATTTACTGTGATGTCATTTTTAAATGTAACTGTTGCCATAATTTTTTTTATTTATATAAGTTAGTATTCTGATCTCCGAGGTGTTACTATAATATAAACCTCAAAGTTGTTATTTTAGTTCAATAAGAAATTCATTTTTCGGATGACGCACCTTCTTCATGCTCACCAACCAGTCATTTGCTTCGTCACGATAACCTAACGGCAGCACCGTTACACTCCTGAGCCCCAACTCTTTCAGTCCAAGAAGGTTATCCAATGCATCATTATCAAATCCCTCCATAGGAGTTGAATCTACATTCAACTCTGCGGCCATTGCAATAGCAAAGCCAAAAGCTATATAAGATTGGCGGGCTGCATGCTCGAAGTTTACTTCAGACGGACGATTCAGATATGCTTTCTTCAGTCTGTCCGTGTAATCGTTATAACGACCAGGTTCTTGCCCTCTCCCCTCTGTGGTATGTTTATATATATTATCTATACGCTGAGATGTGTAATTATCCCAAGCTGCAAAAACTAGTACATGAGAAGCGTCGGCAACCTGTTGCTGGTTATATGCAATAGGGACTATTTTCTCTTTCAGTTCCTGATTGGTTATCTCTATTACCTGGAAAGGCTGCAAACCTGAAGATGTGGGTGCGAGCCAGGCAGCTTCGACGATTTCGTTCACAAGTTTCTGATCTACCTTCTTAGTAGGATCAAACTTCTTTGTGGCATAACGCCATTTAAATGTATCTAATAAACTCATTGTTGTTATTATGTTAAAAATACTACTTATTTTTCACTACACGTTATCAATAAAATCTTATTCAACTGAGTCCGAAGCTGAACAAGCTGCTCATCAGTGAGTTTTAATTGTTTTTTCATTGCAGGAGGAATCAACTCGGCGCGTTTCTCTAACTCTTTCCCCTTATCGGTGATTATTATATCTACGATCCTCTCATCTTCTGTCGAACGTTCTCTGTGAAGAAGCTTATTTGCTTCCATGCGCTTCAGCAGTGGTGTAAGCGTACCACTATCGAGCCACAAAAGTTCACCCAATTGCTTTACGGTTGCCGAACCCCGCTCCCACAACACCATTAATACAAGGTATTGAGGATAAGTAAGTCCTAATTCTTCCAGATAAGGACGATAGAGCGCTGTTATCTGCCTGGATAAAGCGTATATTGGAAAACATAACTGATTATTTAATTTCAAATCCTCTGACATATACATCACACAATTATATTTTGCAAAATTAAATATTGCAAAATCAAAAATATCATTTCTAATGTTAAAAGATAATAAACGGAAGTAAATTATCGGAATCAGCACTCCTATAAGATAAATATAGAATCTTTTAAACGCAATAGATGCGATTATTCGAGAGCATTCTTTGCCAAATCAAAAATAATTACTTATTTTGTTTGGCATTAAAGACGCAAGAAGAAATATAAATTATAATTATTAACATTAGTAGACCTTAGATTTATTCGGCTTTTTAAAGATATTGATAAGTGTGACCTCTTTAATAAACAACTGAATAAATCCATCTTTACAAAATTTAATCTTTTTATAAATAAATCTAACAAATACCTTCTAAAGAAGAATATTACCAAAAAAAAATAAAACAATGTGACGAAGCCCATGGTAGTGGTTTCATACAGATACACATCAACTGTTAATAGCTCAATATTATATATTGTCTCCACACTTCATCAGCTTGTTTGAGAAAATAGGCGATGAGAACCTATCGGCTAATAACGGGCCACCCAGGGCTTCACACATTGTATAATTCAACATCAAAAATATCATTCTCACTGTAAAACATATGTCCGGCAAGATAATCGCCGGACATTTCCATGTACTTACAAATAGTTTGTCTAAAATCTTGTCTTCACTGTCATTATTCCACGTTGGAAAGATGTAAAAGGGCTTTCTATATTATTTATGAAAATCCAAGGTATACTCGACACAAAAATAAACAGCATTTGCAACATAAACAAGAACAATTTAGTTAAAACTAAGTGTAAAATTGACAAATTATTACAAACCATCCTATAATCAAGTATAGAAGCCATATACAGCCCGAATTTATCTTAAAATATAAAATCAGAAAAACCTTTTTTATTCAAATTTAATGCTCGTATCTTAAAAATCACTAACATTGCATTATATTATCAAGAGGCCAATGAGTAGTCCTAAAAACGATATAGATAAAACAACACTCCTTCGACTGAAAGATGGACAAAAAGCCGCTTTTGAACTGCTATATTGGAAATATAATCCTAAAATATACAATTTCGTATACTCAATCTTATATGACAAGTCCCTTGCGGAAGATATAACTCAAACGTGCTTCCTCAAAATATGGGAATTGCACAAAGAAATAGATCCCGATAAAGGTTTTGTATCATATCTGTACACAATAGCCCGCAACCTGGTTTATAAAGAAACCGAACGTTTATTACAAATGAGTAAGTTCCTGGCAGTATCTCAAACAAGCAAGAATGATACAGACCATGAAACTGAAGAGAAACTCGATGCGGCCTTTTTCGAATCATATATAAATAACATTATAGACCAACTCCCCCCTTCCCGCAAAGAAATCTTCATTCTTAGCCGCAAAGATGGATTGACGAATAAAGAAATAGCATCGAAATTAGCTATTTCCGAGAAAACGGTAGAAACCCAAATCTACCGTTCATTACTGTTTCTCAAAGAAAAGATGAAAGGACAATTCACCCTCCTTGCATTATTATTTTTAGCCCAAAATATTTAATTAATGTTAAAATAAAGCATTTATTTATTCCACCTGTAAGGGATTGGGGACGGATACAGATATATAAAATTGAATAGATGGAAAAAAGAAATTACATAGAATTATTAGATTCTTTCATGAAGGGTAAAACCTCTGTCGAAGAAGAGCAGATTTTACTGGAATGGTTTAAATCACCGGAAACAAAAGATGAGATATTTTCAACCTATTTAAAACAATGGGAAAATATTTCAGATGATCTGGACGAAGATATTCAGATACGAATGTTTGAAGAAATACAAACGAGAATTAATGAATCTGAGCTTTTATCTTCATCTGCAAAACCGAATAAGAAAAACAAATGGCTTCTTATCAGGCGTTATGCAGCTATAGCTTGTTCATTAATAATCATTGGACTGGGATCGTACTATATAACCCGTATGAGTTTATACTCTATGAAAGAGTTTATAGTATCGGTAGATAAAGGACAAAAAGCAAATCTGATATTGCCTGATGGCACATCAGTTTGGCTGAACTCTGATTCCAGAATCAAATATGATAATGCATATAATACCAACGACAGGAGAATCATTTTAGAAGGCGAGGCGTATTTCGAAGTAGCTAAAGATAAGGAAAAAAGATTCATAGTTACAGCCAACAATATAGATGTAGAAGCATTGGGTACAAGCTTTAATATAAAATCATACCAAACAGATAAAACGGTTACTGTAACACTAGTGGAGGGTAAGCTAAAAGTTAGTGACAACAAAAAAGATATGCTCCTCAACCCGAATGAACGCCTGACTTATAATAAGGAAAACAAGGCATTCACTATGACTGATACATATGATGTTGCAAATGTAGCGATATGGAGAAATAATGAATTGGCATTCTATGGTGAGTCGCTGGAAGAAATTGGTACGATATTATCCCGTATATATAACATTGATATTGTATTTACATCAGAATCTGCTAAACATTACAGATTCTCCGGAGTAATAAAGAATAACAGCCTGGGGAATGTCTTTGAAATAATAAGCCTGACTGCTCCGATACAATACAAGATATACAACAATACAGTGGAAATAAGCGAGAGTAAAAAAGTCGAGAAACTTTAAATTTAATTGATTATGAAAAAAACCTAGAAAGAAACGTTCGGAATAAATCCGGACACCAAAACACATTCAAAACACAACCCTTACACCTTAAATCTGATATCAGGAATAGAAATCAGGAAGGTATATTGTGGCCAGATTTGAATGCCTGAAGTTTATACATTATGCAGATTTCAAACACAAAAACACATGAAAAGATTCAAAAAATTTGCACTTCGCATTACCTTAATTTATTTAATGCTATTTTTCAGCGGAACAATTTCCGCTCAAATCACTTTAAATGTCAAGAACCAAAAAATCCGGCAGGTTATCCAGCAAATAGAGAAAGCCGAAGGATACAGCTTCTTTTACAACAACGAATTATCCGAGTTGAATAATAATGTAAATATACAAGTTTCTAATTCTTCTATAGAAAATACATTAGACAAGCTTTTTTCAAATACAAATATCACTTATCACATAAAAGACAACAAGCAAATTGTATTGTCTGACAAAAGCTTAACAGCACAATTCTCAAACACAGCCCAACAAGATGGCAATACCAAAAGGCTGACCGGTGTTATTAAAGACGAAGCTGGTCTCGAATTACCCGGAGTGAGCATATTGGTTAAAGGAACCACAAATGGTACTACGACAGACCTGGAGGGTAAGTTCAGCATCAATGTACCGGAAAACGCAACTATAGAAATAAGGTATGTCGGTTTTGTAACACAGACAATCCGGATCACCAATCAGACTTCTGTGAATATCGTATTAAAAGAAGACACCAAGGTGTTGGACGAAGTAGTTATACTAGGCTTCGGTATGGCTGCACGTAAAGCTGACCTGTCCGCATCTATAGGTACGCTGGAAAACATAGACCAGCTTAAGAACCGTCCTGTATCAAAAGCAGAGGATTTACTACAAGGTCAAATTCCGGGTGTTACTGTGTCCAAGAACGGAGGTGACCCTACTGTGGCGTCAAGTGTTGTTATCCGTGGTAAAGGATCGCGGTCGGGGGAATCCCCGCTATGGGTAGTAGATGGCGTTCCGGGAGCGCCGGTAAACTTTAACGATATAGAATCGATGGTAGTATTGAAAGATGCAGCATCAGCTGCTATTTATGGTGCCTATTCCGGTTCGGCAGGGGTTATCCTCGTTACAACCAAGCAAGCTGTAGCCGGAAGGCCCAGAATATCTTATGAAGGCACATACAGTGTCAGTCAGGCTACCAACTTACCTCAATCTCTGACCATCGAGCAACAGAGAGAAGTGCGAAAACAAGCCCTGGCAGCAACAGGAAACAGTCTGCCGGACGGATGGGATCCTGTAAAAAACCCATATATAGCCCAAACCCGCACCGATTGGATAGATGAAATATTCAGAAATTCGCTATCTCAAAGACACAGCTTCGTTATAAGCGGTGGTACAGAGGATTTTGCTAACAGATTATCATTGCAATATAACGATGATCAGGGAGTGTTGCTGAATACATATAACAAGAATATTACAATGCGTTATAATGCGTTCTTCAAAATCAGTAACAAAATTAAGATAAGAGAAGACTTTTATTGGGAAAATCTAAGAAGCAGGGGAACCAATACCGATAGCGGATACACAGGTGTTATTCTCTCGGCACTGATGATGCCCCGCAATGCCGAAGCATATTATTCAGACGGAACATTTGGAGGCACAGCACCTAAAGATCCGGCATATATTGACCAATATGGAAGTAACTTCGCTGATATTCACGGAGATGTTGTTAACCCTCTGCGTACCTTGGAATCGAACAATACTTACAGCAGGCCGACTACAATATCCTCATCGACCTTCCTTGATATAGACGATATCTTCATTCCCGGACTAAAGTATACCGGACGCCTGACTTATCGCCTCACCAATTATTTCTATAAAAATTTCAATCCGATGAGACCAGAGCCTGGTAAACCGAATATGACCAATCGTCTGGATTATGAAACCTATCGTTATTACAGATGGGAAGTAGAAAATACATTAAATTACAGCAAATCCGTGGGCGGACATAATATCGGAGCCATGCTTTCTACCACTGCTAACCAACAACGACGCAGAGATTTTAATGTGAGTGCACAAGGCTTCAATAATGAAACTACAGCATTCCAGTATTTGAACTGGGGCGACAGCCAGAAAGTATTTGTAGGTGATGCATATACCGAACCTGATAACAATGTTTCTGTTGTAGGACGTGCATCTTACAGTTTCAACGACCGCTATTTTGCAACAGCATCTCTACGTCGCGACAACGCCGGACGTCTGCCTAAAGACAAAAAACATGGAGATTTCCCCGCTGTTACAGCTGCATGGAAACTAACCTCCGAACCATATATGCCTAAATCGGACATCTTCAACCTGATAAAATTACGTGCAAGTTGGGGACGTATCGGCAATATCGGTTCCGTACCCTTCCACTATGGCGACCCTACATTTGTAGTTGAAAGTTCTAACGACGTGGGTGGACAAGTAGGCTCCAACACACCGCTGGTTCCATCTATGGTATACAACGGAGAAGCCTTCAACAGATATTTGACATGGGAAACTTCGGAGCAGTTAGACTTCGGTATCGATCTGGAATTATTGAAAAACAGGCTTAACCTGTCTGTCGACTTCTTCAATAAAACAACTAAAGACCTAATAAAACGACAAGATACAGGATGGCCTTCATATATCGGACCTGAACCGATGTACATCAATCAGGGAGAAGTAAAAAACAGAGGCTGGGAATTTTCCGCAGGATGGAATGACAAGGTAGGCGATGTAAATTATTACATCAATGCCAATTTTGCAACATTGAAAAACTGGGTATCGGATATAGGCCCGGCAGATCCGCAAACGGGTAAAAAACCGGTATGGATAGAAGATGATGAATTCCGCGGCCTGAATCCGTTCCGCACACGGGAGAACGACCCTCTTTACTCATTCTGGGTATATAAAACAGATGGCCTGTTCCAGTCGGATGCAGAAGCAGAAGCCTATGTCAACAAAGAAGGAAAACGCATGCAAGCTAAGGCTAAAGCAGGAGATATAAAATTTGTAGACACAAATGGCGATGGAGTTATCAATGATGATGACAGAGAGTATGTTGGCAGCTATACACCTAAAATCACATATGCCCTCACAGCCGGACTTACGTGGAAAAATCTTAGTGCCAGCATTATGTTGCAAGGAGTAGGTGGTTTGAAAGCTTTCAATGCCATGAAATATGTTACACTCAACGAATCGATGGTAAACTTCAACAGATCTACCGATATATTAAAAGCATGGCCTAACAGCAATGAAGTTCCAAGATTAACATCATCTGACGACAATGGTAACTTCTCTAACATCTCGGATTTCTATATTGAGGATGCATCTTACATGCGGATAAAAAACATTACGGTATCTTATAATTTCGACAAAATATTCCGCAGTATTTCTCCACGGCTTGATGAAAGAAAAAGTTCACTTTCAGTATCTGCCAGTGTAGACAATATACATACATTCACTAACTATTCGGGTACGAATCCGGAAGTAGGAGGAAAAGGTCTGGACGGAGGTAAATATCCTGTTCCCCGTGTATTCTCCGTAGGTGTAAAATTAACTTATTAACATCCTAAAAATTTGAATATATGAAATTCTATAAATCTTTAATAATACTATTCTTATCGGTAGGATTTCTCTCTTGTAGCGACTTCCTGGATGTCACAGCAGAAAGAGAACCAAGTGTGGGTAACTTTTTCAAAAATGAGAAAGATGCAACGAATGCAATCGATGCATGTTACTGGATACTAAACCGCGAAGAAACGTTCGGACGCAACCTGTTTTGGGAGCAAGCCGGAGGTGGTGATGATATGATTTACGGTAGAAATAGAGGTACCGACCAGAATAATCTGGCCAACTTTACCTTTACCGGACGTGAATCCTCACTGAGAGAAAACTGGGAAACATTTACACAGTATCTTTCCCGTGCCAACTGGGTTGTATTCAATCTGGTACGAAAAGATAACCTGACAGATGTTGAAAAGATTAGGTTAGGTGAGGCATATTTTATGCGGGCATTCTGTCATTTCTATATCGCATACCGCCACGGACGTGCCGATCAGGGTGTGCCGTTCGACAAATATGAGGATACTTCTTACAAAACTTATGAGGAATTTATCTACTCTATTCCTGTTCAACGGGCAACTGTAATGGAAAACTATGACCTCATTGTCAAAGACCTGGAAAGTGCTGCCGGACTACTTCCTTTCTTCGAAACATATAATGACACCGACAAAGGTCGTGCACATAAAGCAGCGGCTTGGGCGCTTATGGTTAAGACATATGCATACTGGGCACAGTACGATGAATCGAAATGGGCTTTGATACCGCCGTTGGTTGATAAAATAGAAACAGAAGGAAAGAGAGCGTTGTTAGGTAATTATGGGGACGTATTTAAAATAGCGAATAACTGGTCTTCTGAATATATCTGGTCTGTAAATTCATCAGGGTACAATTATGCAGGCTCTATATTTCCGGGTGTTGTTCTTGAAAACAAGGCCTGGGGACGTTACAACGGCTGGGGTTATTTCAAACCGACACTTGGCCTGTATGAAGAATTTGCACCTAACGATAAGAGAAGAGGTGTTACAATACTGGAATACAATGACGAATTTACCCTTTTCGGTGAAAAAAGAAAATTTTATTCCACAGCAGATCTCGAATGTGGCTTTATGCTGGCTAAATATATGGAGCCTTTTTCATACGGGGCAGTAAACAGTAAAGGTTCGGGTGAAGCATCTACTGTATCCACTAACGGCGACCGTCCAACTACTGATCTGGATCTCCCTATCATACGACATGCCGAAATGGTATTATTCAAAGCCGAAGCCTTGATCATGCAAGGTAAAGGTACTGATGCGGCTAAAGAATTAAACAGGTTGACAAGGCGGGCTGGCCTGGGAGATGTATATACAGATGCCACATTAGCCGACCTCAAGCATGAGCGCCGCTGTGAACTGGCAGGAGAATTTACAGACCGCTTTATGGACCTGAAACGTTGGAAGGAATGGGACAAGCTAAATGCGCCAAAACGAGGACGGAAACATGCCGATAGAAGCAAACCTGATTCCCCGTATACAGTCATAGAAGTATGGAGCGCTAGAACGTTCAATCCTTCTACCGATATTGTATTCCCATACAATCCGGACGAAGTGGTAAAAGCCAACGGGAAGTTAAAACAAAATCCGATGGATTAAATACAAGGCACTGACACTAAAGTAATCAACTATGAGATAATGGGCATTACTTGCTTAATGCCCATTATTATTAAAATTTGCAGTTAATGCAATATCCTATATGAAAAAACAATTATTCTTTCTATCTATTATCGGATTATTAACAGCTTGCTCTCCTATCCTGAAAAGCCCGGTCGATTATGTTGATACTTTTATAGGAACGGGATTTCACGGACATACCTATCCCGGAGCCACTGTACCATATGGAGCGGTACAATTAAGCCCGGATACCCGAACCGGAGACTGGGACGCATGTTCAGGTTACCACTATAGTGATTCCACCATTATCGGGTTTTCGCATACACATCTTAGCGGTACAGGTTGTGCCGATCTGGGTGACATACTTTTTCATCCTACAACCAGAGATATAATACAGGTTCAAAAAGGTTATATTTTCGAACCGTTGGCTTTTTCACATACAAACGAAAAAGCATCTCCCGGATATTATTCCGTGGACTTTAACCAAGAAGGCATCAAGGCTGAAATGACAGCTACTACATATACAGGGGTACACCGCTATACATTCGCCAAAGGCAAAAATGAAACAATTATCATAGACATGGCCCACCTGTTAGCCGAAGAAACAATAGACTCTCTCATTATAAAGCAAACTGCAAGTAATGAGATAACAGGAATGCGCCGTACACAAGGATGGGTAACAAATCAGTATGTATTTTTCGTTGCACAGTTTTCCAAAGACTTTCAGTCAGTCGATTTTATCAATGACGGTAAGATTCTGAAAGACGGCGATACGGCAAAAAATAATAATCAACAAGCTGTACTGAAATTCGGAGTATCTACAGGAAAACCTGTTGTTGCAAAAGTTGCCTTTTCAGTTGTAAGCGAAGAGAATGCACGGCTGAACCTGGATTATGATGTAACAGGATTTGATTTCGACTCAGTACACAAACAGGCCCGTAATCTCTGGGGTAAAGCTCTCTCTGATATTACAGTAAAAGGAGGTAATGAACATGATCTTAAGAACTTCTATACCGCGATGTACCATACGAAAGTTGTCCCCAACATTATGAATGATGTAAACGGACAATTTCGCCGGCACGATATGGCAACAGATACAATACCGGCGGGGCGCAAATATTATTCAACATTTTCTATATGGGATACATTCCGAGCATGGAATCCTCTTATCACACTTACCGACACAACTCTGGTAAACGATATGATCAATTCATATCTGAAAATGTATGATATATCAGGAGAATTACCCATCTGGCCATTATCGGCAGGGGAAACCGAAACCATGATCGGTTACCATTCAGTATCCGTGATTGCAGATGCATATATGAAAGGGATAAGGGGCTTCGATATAGACAAAGCGTATGAAGCCATGAAAATTTCTTCTGATAATAATAAAAAAGGCTCTGACTATTACATTAAATACGGGTTTATACCCTCCAACATTAAAAGAGAATCAGTATCCTGCTTGCTCGAATACGCCTACGACGACTGGTGTATAGCCCAGATGGCGAAAGAACTGGGTAAAACCGAAGATTTTGAGAAGTACAGCGAACGGGCATTGTCTTATATTCATGTATTTGACGGGCATTCAAAATTTTTCCGGGGAAAACGTATGGATGGAAACTGGGACTATCCTTTTAATGCTTTCGAGCCCGGAAGAGCATATACAGAAGCCACAGCATGGCAATATCGTTTTTTTGTACCACACGATATAAACGGACTCATTCAATTATTTGGCGGCCGAAACTGTTTTGTATCACAATTGGACAGTTTATTTATCACCGAATCGAAAGTGGATGGACACATGTCGGATATAACAGGCCTTATCGGACAATATGCCCATGGTAATGAACCCAGCCATCATATGGCTTATCTATACAATTATGTAAGCCAGCCATGGAAGACACAGTCTATGACCCGTCGCATCTTATCCGAAATGTATCAGCCAACGCCGGAGGGTATCAGCGGGAACGAAGATTGCGGCCAAATGTCGGCATGGTATATACTGAGTAGCCTTGGCATTTATCCTGTATGTCCGGGAGCAAATGAATTCTCGTTGACAACACCGCTGTTTGATGAAGCCTGTATAAAGCTGGCTAATGGAAAAACATTGACAATCAGAGCTAATCAACCGGAAAAAAATCTCTATATAGATAAGATTACTTTAAACAATAGGGAAATACTTTCTAACTATATTACTTATAAGGATTTGATGGAAGGAGGCGATTTGATTTTTAACCTGTCTTCTGTACCGAATCTGAACAGAGGTGTTGCCGAATCTGCTTATCCATATTCCATGACGACAGACAAAACTGTTTCCATTCCTTTTACGACCAAAGACCTTGATTTATTCGTTAATAACATTGATGTAGATCTGGCCACTACAACTATGGATGCAAAAGTTTACTATACACTCGATGGAAAAGAACCGGACAAATCATCTACTGTATATTCCATACCAATAAAAATATCCGGATCGACAATCATAAAAGCAAAAGCATTTAAAGACGGCTATATTCCAAGCAAAACATTTACAATTGAGGCTAAAAAGGCAGTCTTCAGAGAACCTGTCATAGCACAAGGTAAGGAAAGAGGTACAAATTACAGTTACTATGAAGGGTATTATAATTCGGTAAATCAGATAGAGGGTTCTAACCCAGCCGACAAAGGTATTCTACCCGAACCAACAATTAATGGAGCAAAACTAGCTGATCATTTTGCTTTTATATTTAGTGGTATTATCTTTGTAGGAGAAGATGGTATATATGAATTTATGACCAAGTCCGATGATGGCAGTGTCTTGTACATCGACAATCTTAAAATTGTTGATAACGACGGGTCACACGCTGCCATAACAGCCACAGGACGTATTGCTCTGAAAAAAGGTTATCATTCGTATAAACTATTGTATTTTGAGGACTATGAAGGTGAACACCTGAGCTGGGGCTGGAAAAAGACGAACGCCTCAGAATTTGAAAATATCCCGGAATCGAATCTATTTATAAAATAATAAACCTTACTGACATGAAAAGATTATTCTATTTATTTGCTGTAGTATCATTATTAGTATCCTGTACAAGAAGTAAACCGCTTGATTTGAATGTAATGAGCTTCAATATTCGTTACGATAATCCGGGCGATAGCCTCAACAGTTGGCAATACAGAAAAGATATTGCAGCACAAACCATCAAAGCCCAGAATGCAGATATCGTTGGTGCACAGGAAGTATTGGTCAATCAATTGAACGATCTGAAAGCCTCTCTGCCTGAATACAATGCTATCGGGATTGGCCGTATAGATGGGATAGAAAAAGGTGAATATTGTGCCATACTGTACAAAAAAGATAGATTTAAAGAAATTAAATCCGGACATTTCTGGCTAAGTGAAACACCTGAAGTTATCGGTTCTAAAGGATGGGATGGGGCATGTGAACGCGTTGCCACATGGATTGTATTGGAAGAAATCAGCAGTAAAAAACAAATATTCTTTATTAACACTCACCTTGACCATGTAGGAAAAATGGCCCGGCAGGAAGGTGTGACTTTACTCCTTCAACGTATAGGAGAGTTAAGTAAAGGTCTGCCTGTAATATTGACGGGAGATTTTAATGCAACCCCTGATTCAGATGTTATCAAGCATGTTACAGATCCGGCAAATCCGAACTATCTGATGCATACCAAAGATATAGCCGTTGTAAAAAGTGGAACGAACTGGACATTTCACGGTTTCGGACAAGTACCTCTCGAAAAACGCGAGTTTATAGATTATATTTTCGTAAAACCAGATACCAAAGTATTAAAACACACTGTTATACCCGAAGAGTTGGATAGTAAATTCATTTCCGACCATTCTGCCATAACAGCACAGATAGAAATTGAATAAACTTGTTATAATCAAAATTTTATGACTTACATTTTGAACAGAAGTTTTTCTGCATTACGACTATTTTTAATTGCAGGATTGCTAATCGTATGTCCGTCTATTACATTTGCTCAACAACAAATACTGATTCACTCACATAACGATTATGAACAACGAGTGCCTTTTTATCAGGCTTATGCCCAGCAAGTAGCATCTATAGAGGCAGATATATATGCTACGAACAGAAAGGATGAGTTGCTGGTAGCCCACAATAAAGAGGATCTGGCCATAGCTCCTACCCTGGACGAATCGTATATTAAGCCGATCGTAGCCCTGTATAAGAAAAATAACGGGAAGGCATGGGAAAATTCGGATAAGACTTTCATATTACTTATCGATCTGAAAACACCAGCAAATCCGACTTTGGATATACTCGTAAAAAAATTGAAGGCCTACCCTGAAGTATTTGATCCGGCTGCAAATCCTTATGCCGTACGTGTAGTCATATCGGGCGACCGACCAGCCCCGGCTGATTTTACCAAATATCCTTCTTTTATATCTTTCGACGGAAATGGACTTGACTATACTTCCGGGCAACTGAAACGCATAGCCATGATAAGCCTTCCATTCAAAGATTATTCGCAGTGGAATGGAAAGGGAACTATGATCAGAGATGAATATAACAAGGTGACAAAGGCGATAGAAGCTGTTCATGCACTGGATAAACCTATTCGTTTTTGGGGAACACCGGACGGAGTTACAGCTTGGAATACATTTCACAATATAGGTGTAGACTATATTAATACCGACCGGGTAGAAGCATGTACCGATTACTTTTATCACTTCGACAACAAGAATTATCACATCGCGGGAAATAGTGCGGAAGTATCCGATGATGTAGCCCGTGCCAAAAGATTGGATAAAACAACTGTTGGATTTCAGGGTTTCAATAATAAAAGGCTGCAATTGACCAAAGGCGTCGATATTTATCAGCCTTCTTATCTGAACGACGGGGCTGATAAACCGATCAAGAATGTAATCATGCTTATTGGCGATGGCATGGGGCTGTCACAGGTATGTGCTGCCGAAACGGTAAACCGTGGACTTTCCATGCTTTTGCTTAAACATATAGGTCTTCAGAAAACCAGTTCGAAAGATGCATATACAACAGACTCCGCTGCGGCAGGCAGTGCACTTGCCACAGGCCAGTCAAATAGCAACCGGCACATCAGTACAGCAGACGACGGTACCCCTTATCCATCCATGACTGATGTTCTTTTCCCCGAAGGATATGCATGTGGTGTGGTTACACTCGGCAATGTTGCCGATGCCACTCCTGCGGCCTTCTACGGGCATTCTGTAGAACGTGATAATTCTGACGAAATTACAAACTGGCTACTGGATGGAAAACTCACTTTACTGAATGGTAGTGGAATGGAGGTATTTACAAAAAGAAAAGACGGACGGAATCTGGCTGAAGAACTAAAAGGTAAATATCGGGTGACAACATCCATTGATGAAATAAATACAGCCAATGATAAAGTCGTATGCATAGACGAACGGATGGAAAAAGCCGCGACAGAAGAAACTCTTACTCTGCTTGCTCATGCTACAAAAGAAGCTATAAAGAAATTATCAGGAGCTAGTGATAAAGGATTTTTTCTTATGGTGGAAGGAGCAAAGATTGATTATGCAGGTCACGCAAATTCTCTGCCGGGTTCGATATTGGAAACACTTAGTTTTGATATGGCTGTCGCCGAAGCCCTGAAATTTGCGGACAGCAACGGGCAAACTCTTATTATTATAACTGGCGACCACGAAACCGGAGGATTGACCCTCGTAGACGGAGAACTCGATAAAGGGCATATAACCGCCCGGTATATGACAGACGACCACACTCCTATCATGCTGCCGGTATATGCATACGGTCCGGGTGCTGATAAATTCGGAGGTGTATATAAAAACACACAGATATTCCATAAGATAAAAACCTTATTAGGCTTGTAAAAAAGCTATTATAAATTCTAAAAAATACTTTCTATGAAGAAATACCTATTCTTTATAATAGCTGCTTTATCCTGTTTTGGCACACTTAAAGCCGTACCCAAAAAAAATATACAGCTACAATTCAGGGATAATGGACAATTTAAAATTGCCCAATTCACAGATATTCATTGGAGTAATAAATCACCTAATTGCGTTAAAACTATTGATGTAATCAAACATGTATTAGCTACAGAAAAGCCGGATTTAGTCATGCTTACGGGTGATGTCGTTACCGATGCACCGGCTCGGGAAGGATGGCTGGCAATAGCCAAAATATTCGAAGAAGCACAGATTCCGTGGGCTGTAACCCTGGGAAATCATGATGCCGAAACCGGTGTCTCCCGTAATGAAATCTTCGATATTATAGAAAATCTGCCTTATTTTGTAGGAGAAAAAGGGCCTCAAATAACAGGCTGCGGAAATTATGCATTATCAGTAAACAGCTCTAAAGAAGCAAGAACGGCAGCTCTACTATATTGTATCGATACAAATAATAAACCATCGGCACATAAATACGGGCATTATGACTGGATACATTTCGATCAGATAGAGTGGTACCGTAATACCAGTGATAAATTTACCGTCCGCAATAATAATACTCCGCTACCTGCATTAGCCTTCTTCCATATTCCCATTCTTGAATTCAACAATATTGTCGGCAACGAAAATACAATCGGAAACAAAGAGGAAGGGATAGCATCACCCGAAATCAATTCCGGTATGTTGTGCTCCATGATAGAGAAAAAAGATGTGATGGGAATATTTGTGGGGCATGATCATGATAATGATTATATAGGCATTGATCAGGGAATTGCCCTGGCATTCGGCCGTACTTCGGGAGTAGACGCATACGGAAAATTAGAACGGGGCTCACGTATTATACTCATGTATGAAGGAAAGTCCCAGTTCGATACATGGATAAGAACCAGAAAGGGGACAGAATTTAAATATTATTACCCGTCGGGTTTATCTTCTGTTGATGAAGAATCTATGGTTTACCTCGCCGCTAAGAGCATTAAAGTAAAACAGCAGGGGGTGTCATACTCTTATTATGAAGGAAAACGATTCAAAAGTACGGGCGAGATAGCACAGGCAAAGCCCGTTAGGAATGGAATATTGAAAAACATATCTATTGATCCGGCAACTGCACAGGATTCTATGGCATTTGTTTTCAAAACATGGATCAAAATACCGGAAAAAAGTGTCTACCGCTTCTATACCTATTCCGATGATGGATCAAAGCTGCTTATAGATGGGCAATTGGTCGTTGACAATGACGGTTCCCACAGCATGAGGCGGGCAGATGGGAAAGTCGCTCTCGATAAAGGATTCCATGAACTGACTGTACTTTATTTCGAAGATTATATGGGTGAGATGCTCGAAGTCGGGTATTCGAGCCGCAATATCAGAGAAGACATACTCCCCGATAATATATTATTTATTGCTGAATAAATTAGAATATGAGAAAAAAGATATTAAGTATTTCAATTATTGCTTCAAGCCTGTTATTCGGGACTTTTCACATCTATTCACAGGAAACAGGCGAAACCCCGCAGAAGTATAACCTGCCATATAAGAATACTTATGTGAAAGAGGCCCTGGTCACAGAAAATGAGTACCGCATAGCCAAGCCGGAGGAAATTGCCCCTAAAAGTTTTGAAGAGGCTAAGAACATATTACCCAATCCTATCTGGACAGGCCATGAAAAAGAATTGGAGATGTATTGGAAAGCCTGGCAGATAGCTATCAGCAATATCCGTCAGCCACAGAAAGGTTCCGGTTTTGTATCCAGTTATCTGGATACCGCGTATAACGGAAATATTTTCATGTGGGATTCATCCTTTATGATGATGTTTGCCCGCTATGGATACCGCTTCTTCCCGTTCCAACACACATTGGATAATTTTTACGCCAAACAGCACCCCGACGGATTTATCTGCCGTGAAATAAAAGCAGATGGAGCCGACTGCTTCGAACGATACGATCCGGTAAGTACAGGTCCGAATCTGCTTCCGTGGAGCGAGATATTGTATTACAAACAATACGGGGATAATGAACGTCTCAACAAGATTTTCCCGGCTCTTTGCGCCTATTATAAATGGCTGAAACTAAACCGCACATGGCCTAACGGTACATATTGGTCGAGCGGCTGGGGCACCGGCATGGACAATATGCCACGCGTACAGCCACAATACAGTATGATATACAGTCACGGACATATGGTATGGCTGGATGCATGCCTGCAACAAATACTGATGGCAAATATCCTGCTCGAAATAGGATTCTATCTCGAACGCTGGCAAGAGATTGAAGAATTTGAAGATGAGATAAAAGTACTCACAAAGTACGTTCACGACAATCTGTGGGACGAAAAAACCGGCTATTTATATGACCAGTACGCAGACGGCAGTTTGAATACGACTAAGGGAATCGGTGCATTCTGGTCTTTACATACCGATGTTCTGGATAAAACACAACTGGATAGAATGGTTACTGAACTGGAAAATACTAAAACATTCAACCGCCCGCACAGAGTACCGTCCCTTTCGGCTGACAACCCGAAATACAATCCTAAAGGACGCTACTGGCAAGGAGGCGTATGGCCGGGAACAAATTATATGGTTATTACCGGACTTGATAAAAAAGGATATACCGGACAGGCTAAAGAAATAGCGAAAAACCATTATAATAATGTATTCGAAGTATATAAAAACACCGGCACATTCTGGGAATATTATGCTCCGGAGGCTGCCGAGCCCGGATTTATGGCCCGTAAAGATTTTGTGGGCTGGACGGGTTTGCCCCCTATTGCCATATTTATCGAATATATTCTGGGCATACGTTCCGACTATGCCAATCGTTCGCTTATATGGGATATCACCCAGACAGAAGCACACGGAATAGAACGTTATCCTTTCGGCCCCGACGGGCTTGTTACCCTGAAAGTAAACAAACGCAATTCGCAGGAAGATACGCCATCAGTAACAATAGAGACGAACGTTCCTTTCGAACTGACATTATACTGGGGAAAAGATAAGAGTAAGAAAGTAAGTATAAAAGAAGGTAAGCAGACTCTATGAAAATAGGTATAGATTTAGGAGGCACAAATGTCCGGATGGGCATTGTATCGAACGGTAAAATAATCAACAGGGTAACCGAACCATGCAAGGCTAACAAACCGGAAGAAGCGGTCATCGACCAGCTAAAAGGAATGATACGTCAATTAATAAATCAGGATATAGAAAGCATAGGTATAGGTGTTCCATCGGTAGTCGATGCTGAAAGAGGTATCGTCTACAATGTGGCGAATATACCTTCGTGGAAAGAAGTACATCTGAAAGATATCCTGGAAGAAGAATTCAAAATCCCGGTTTCTGTAAATAACGATTGCAACTGTTTTGCTCTCGGCGAACATTATTACGGAGAAGGTAATGGCTTCAACAACCTTGTCGCGGTTGCTTTAGGCACAGGAGTAGGCGCGGGAATAATTATCGATGGTAAATTATATAACGGAGATAATACCGGTGCCGGAGAAATCGGGTGCCTGCCTTATCTGGAGTATGATTATGAGTCCTATTGCAGCAGTTCTTATTTTGTGAGGGAGCACGGAATTACCGGAAAAGAGGCTTTTGATAAAGCATCTGAAGGAGATGACGAAGCCTTAATGATATGGAAAGAAGCCGGACACCACATTGGTAACCTGATGAAAGTGATCCTTTTTGCATACGATCCCTCTGTTATAATTATGGGTGGCAGCATATCCAATGCTTATAAATTCTTTGCCCCTGCAATGATAGAAACATTAAATACGTTTCCTTACCCTGAAACTGTAAAAAAGGTAGAAATCAGAATATCAAAAAAGGAGGATATTAGCATATTAGGAGCTTCTGTCTTATACTAGTTTGATGATAAACGGCCTTTGGCACAGAATCGAACCAAAGGTCGCTTTATTAGGGAAAGGATATCAGCATCCTTTTATCCTATCCTGGTTTAATAATTCGCAATTATTTACAGTCAATATCTCGACGCATTTTTTTATATCTGTTGGCCTTATAACCACATTGGCCCTCTCACCATTCGAAAAGGCATACATATATTCAATAAATACATCTTCCTTAGCCAAATATTCCAATATGGCAGCTAATGAACCCGGTGTATTGGGACACGACAGACAAAGCACATCATTTACACTTACTCCTAAATGAGCCTCTTTTAGTACTCTTACAGCCAAATCCACATCGGATACTATCAGACGTAAAATCCCGAAGTCGGCACTTTCAGCAAGGCTGAACGCTTTCATATTCACTCCATTCCTACCCAGTATATGCGCTACCTCATTTAGTCGTCCGGTCTTATTTTCTACAAAAATAGATAGTTGTTTTATTGTCATAAGCTAATCAATTAAAGATACGTTTATCAATTACACGCTGCGCCTTACCCTCACTTCGTTTGATACTGTAAGGCTCAACCAGTTTTATATCGGCACTGATTCCAAGTACGCTTTGCAGGCGATGAGCTATCTTCTTTTTCAATGCCATAATCTTTGAGATTTCATCCGAAAAATATCCGTCCCGGACTTCAACCTGTACCTCCAGTATATCCAGATTGTTTACGCGGTCTACTATCAGCAGATAGTGCGGTTCAAATTCTTCCATTTCCAGTATTACACTTTCTATCTGCGATGGAAACACATTCACTCCGCGGATAATCAGCATATCGTCGCTACGCCCTACTATACGGCTCATGCGCACACTGGTACGTCCACATTTACAAGGTTCTTCCGTCAATGAACAAAGATCTTTGGTACGGTAACGCAATAAAGGTAAACCCTCCTTTGTAAGAGTGGTAAACACCAATTCTCCCTGTTCTCCATATGGCATTTGCTCTAATGTGTCAGGTGATACAATTTCAGGTAAAAAATGGTCATCTATAATATGGGAACCGTCTTTGTACCGGCACTCGTGCGACACGCCCGGCCCCATTATCTCACTCAACCCATATATGTTGTAGGCATCTACGCCCAGCTTTGCTTCTATCTCTTTGCGCATATTCTCTGTCCATGGTTCCGCACCCAGAATGGCAGTTCGCAACCTGAATTCCTCACGGGGAATGCCTGTCTTCGCTATCGACTCTGCCAAATAAAGGGCATAAGACGGAGTACAGGCAAGAGCCGTAGCTCCAAAATCGCGTGCAAGCTGAATATGTTTAGCTGTATTTCCTGTAGACATGGGAATAACCGTTGCCCCCAAGTGTTCCACTCCATAGTGTAAACCTAGTCCTCCGGTAAAGAGTCCGTAACCATAGCCTACCGAAAAAATATCGTTCTGATCGGTACCGAAAGCACTCAGACAACGGGCGGTCATCTCAGACCATATGGATAAATCGCGACGGGTATAACCGACTACAGTGGGTGTGCCAGTTGTTCCCGATGAGGCGTGCAGTCTCACAATCTGTGACATAGGCACTGCAAACAAACCGTAAGGATAATTGTCACGCAAATCCTGTTTTGTGGTAAAAGGTAGTTTTACGATATCCTCCACCGAACGAATGTCGCCGGGTGTAATATCCATCTCCTGCATTTTCTGTCTATAGAAAGGAGTACTGTGATATACCTTCTCCACCAGCTTACGCAGACGCTCACCTTGCAGGTTTCGTTTATCCTCGAGGCTCATGCACTCTTTCGGTTCGTTCCAAATCATAATATATTAGTTTTTTTAGTCGTTTATGTTATCAATGGTCTAATTTGAAAAATCTTAATCGTTCATCTAATACAGTATATAGATCTTCACTCATACGCGAACAGCATGCTCTGATACCTTGTTGCTCGCTTCCTGTAGTAGACAAAGCGATAGAACTTATTCCATAATATAACAACTCCCGCATCAGTTCGGCGCAAGACATATCATTGTAACCGATTGTGAAAAAGAAGCCATCGGAAATATCCCTGTCTATATCCTTGTCATATACCACATGAAATCCGTACTTATTGAATAACTCCTTCATCCGGCAGGCACGCCTGCCATATTCGCTTGTCTCTTTTACAAAGTCTAATTCACCATCCGATGCAGCCTTTAGCATTGCTGCGTAACCATACTGTGTAGAATGGGTTATGCCGGAGGTAATCATATACAATATTTCCCCTATAAATGTAGAACCGAAAACACCTGAGCCGGAATACTTCTCTGCCAATGATTCAAATTTACGAAAAAATAATGGGTCCGAAATACAAAGCACCGCGGCACGTTGTCCCGCATAACTGAATATCTTAGATGACGAAAGCATCAAAATATAATTGTCTGTATATCTTGCTACAGTAGGAACAAAAGGCGGTTGGAAAGGCTTACCGAAATCGGTACGAAAATCCATAGCGAAATAGGCTAAATCTTCAATAACGACCGCATCATATTTTGTGGCCAATTCTCCTATTATCTGCAATTCATCTTCCGTCAGGCAAATCCATGCCGGATTATTGGGGTTAGAATAAACAACAGATGATATAGTTCCTCTTTCCAATAGCCCTTCAAGTTTGGCTTTCAATCCTGCACCTCTGTGATTGTAAACATCAAATTCGATATATGGAATATCAAGTATCTTCAATTGGGATTTCTGTATGGGGAATCCGGGATCGATAAACAATACAGTATCTTTTTCTTTATCCCGTTGATTACAAACTATAAATGAGCTGAAAGAGCCTGCAACAGAACCTGTAACCGGTATGCATGAGCCGGATGATATATCAACATCGAGAAACGCTTTAACAAAACGGGATGCTTCTTCCTTCAACACAGGAACACCTGCGGCAGCAGGATACATCGAAGCCACACCCTCATCCAACGCTTTCTTTTCCGCATCTATACCTATCTGGCAAGGCTTAAGACCGGGTACACCCTGATCCATACGGATAAAAGGGATGCCTGTAACCTGTTCAAGTCGCGATGCCAAAAGTAACACTTCACCGATGGTAGCTTTCTCAAGGTTTGTTATTTTCAGTTCGTCAACAACCTGATTTACGAGTTCCTGACTAAATACTCTGTTTTGCATATTATAAACTGCTTGTTAAAATCTGACATATCTGACACTTTTTTCACTATCCTCATCTTAAAATTTCACTTTTATTAACTATACATAGTTAAAAGGTAACAGAAGTAACACTATTTACGCTTTCTTCATTCGTGTTACTTATTACTTAAAACTATTCAAAGAACTACCGGCTAACAGCTATCTACATAGATAAACTTTTACCTCAAAAATATAGTCTTTATACATTTAGCCTGCAATACTCCCGGATATTTCGTTCCTCAAGCATGACAAACAAGAATCATTCTTCTTATTATTTCACTTGTTTTCTGCCTGCACTTTGTCCTTCTCTGAAAGCTTTTATATTCATCTCTACTACAGATTCTCCTTTGCGTCCGAATACCTGCGCAATAGCTTCTTCCAGTTTCGATGCTTCTATACCCAATATCACAGAAGCAGCCCCCAGCAATACCATATTGGCAGCCTTGGCCGCTTTAGCATCTTTAGCAATAGCATCCACATCCAGAAGTATGACATTGGGCAATGATGATAATTCTTTGAGGATCGTATCCAACCCGGGATAATTGGGAATATTGACATAAGGAGAAATATTTGTCACCACCCAGCCCTCTTCTGATAAGTATGGAATATAGCGTAAAGCCTCCATAGGTTCCAATGATATAATGGCATCGGCAGTTCCTTTTGCAATCAGGTCGGAATGTATCGGATTTGACGATATGCGAAGATTAGATTGTACATCCCCTCCCCGTTGGCTCATTCCATGTACTTCAGCCTGTTTGATATGTAATCCCTCGCGAAGCGATGCCTCTCCAATAATGGCAGCAATGGAAAGTATCCCTTGTCCGCCTACACCTGAAAGTATTATATCGAGTTTCATATTATTTTTTTCTTTGTATGTTTTTTCAGTGTCTGTATACATTCTCTGCGGGGAATAATAACTGAAACACCATTATATTCAATTTCTTCACGAATAATATTCTTTATCTCCTCTATATTCTTCGGTAACGGAATCACAATGCGCAGGTGTTCTTTTTCCACACCCACACCAAAGCATATATCTTCCAATTTTTCGTATCCTGCCGAATCCTGCCCTCCGGTCATAGCCGTAGTCAAATTATCTGAAATAACAATGGTCACACTGGCATTCGAATTTACTGCATCCAATAATCCTGTAATTCCTGAATGAGTGAAAGTGGAATCGCCAATAACCGCTACCGATGGGAACAAACCTCCATCAGCAGCACCTTTAGCCATCGTTATAGACGCACCCATATCCACACAGGTATCTATAGCCCGGAAAGGTGGCAATGCTCCAAGCGTATAACAACCTATATCACTAAACACTTTCGCATTTTCATATTCACGAAGCACTTCATTCAATGCGTCATACACGTCCCTATGTCCACAACCTGTACAAAGTGCCGGCGGACGGGGTACAACATTTTCACTTGCTCCCTGATACAGCTTAACCGAGAAACCCAATGCTGCGCGAACATTGTCGGGAGTAAGTTCTCCCACCCGAGGCAATTCGCCCGTCAGGCGTCCTTTAACCTTTCCTGTTTCATCCAGCAATCCGCGAAGCTGCTCCTCTACAAAAGGTTGCCCGTCTTCGAGAACCAAGACCTCATCGCATTCATTCAGCACTTCCCGTATAAGCTCTTTCGGCAAAGGATACTGTGATATTTTTAACACAGTGCGGTCACATCCGTCCGGAAAACTCTCCATCAGGTAGTTATACCCTATTCCGCAAGCAATGATACCTTGCCTGCTACCCTTCTTATAAAGATTATAAGGGGATTCGGTCGAAATCTTCTCCAATTCGGGTTGTGCAGCCAAAAGTTCGTTATATCTTCTTCTTGCATTTACAGGAAGTAGCACCCAACGGGATTTATCTTCGGGAAAATTTATTTCGTTCTGCTCTCTGATTTCTGATATTTCAACCACAGCACGCGAATGTGCCATACGGGTAGTCAGCCTCATCAATACAGGCAATTCGTATTTTTCCGAAATATCGAAAGCATAACGAACCATATCATATGACTCCTGTTGCGACGATGGTTCGAATATAGGCGTAAACGCAAACTTACCATAGAAACGTGAGTCCTGCTCATTCTGTGAAGAATGCATCGAGGGGTCGTCGGCCACTAAGACTACCAGCCCGCCGTTCGTTCCTGTCATTGCCGAATTAATAAAAGCATCGGCTGCAACATTCAGTCCTACATGCTTCATACATACCAATGCCCGCTTTCCAATATAGGACACGCCTAGAGCCGTTTCCACAGCAGTTTTTTCATTGGTACACCATTGACTGTGAATATTCCGCTCCTTTGCTAATGGTGAATCCTGAATGTATTCCGTAATTTCTGTAGAAGGCGTTCCGGGATAAGCATAAACTCCCGTAATGCCTGCGTGGATAGCACCCAGGGCAATAGCCTGGTCACCCAGCATTAATAGTTTTTCTCTCATTTAATTGATTATTCTGTATTTATCGGCATCGTTGAGCGCCGGAAATTTTTCACGAAAGTCTTTTAACATCTGCATATCTATCTTCCCGCAAACTGCATTCTCCTGTCCCTCTTCCGCCGCTACAATTGTTTTTCCTAAATAGTCGAGAAGTACTGTACTTCCGCTATATTTATTTGTAGGATCGTCTCCCACCCTATTCACCCCCGCTATATAACAAAGGTTCTCGATAGCGCGCGCTTTGAGCAGAGTATTCCATGCATCGATACGGACAGTAGGCCAATTGGCAACGTAGATAATCATATCATAATCTCCCCTGTTTCTGGAAAATACAGGAAAGCGCAGATCATAACAGATTTGCAGCAATATTCTTACACCCTTATATTCCACTATCACCCTCTCGTTTCCCGCTGCGTATTCTTTGTCTTCACCTGAGAATGTAAACAGATGCTTCTTATTATAGGCGGCATAACTGCCATCGGGTTTTACGAAATAGAAACGGTTGTAATATTTGCCGTCTTCTTCTACAGAGACACTTCCTGCAATCGCCGCCTTCTTTTTCATAGCGATTGTTTGCATCCAATGAAGAGTCGGGGAGCCAGCCTTCTCAGCAACTTCTGCGGGGGCCATACAAAAACCGGAGGTAAACATTTCAGGTAAGATAACCAAATCTGCTTGTGGTAACGTGTCGATTATCGTCTCTGCATGCGTCCTGTTTTCATTTGGCTTTTGCCACTGTATGTCGGTTTGTAATAGTATAATGTTCATGTGCATTAGATATATGCACCGAAGATAAAGATTTTTAGCGAAAAGCCGAAATGACAATTTGCAATTTTAAATGATTTAAGGATATTATTTTACTAATTATATGGAAAGAGTTTGAACAAGATGATAAAATATCTCATTAAAGTTCACTTACCAACTTCTTCAATTCCATACGGCTTATCTTACCCGTCTCTGTTAAAGGAATTTTATCCACCTTAATAATCTTTTTAGGAATGTAATATGTAGGCTGGATATCTTTCAATATCTCCGGATCAACATCTTTTTCCACAGCAAGAATCAGTGCTTCTCCAAATTTAGGATCGGGAAGAGATGTAACGGCAAAAGAACTATTGATAAGAGACTTCAATATCTTTTCAACTTCTTCTATCTGAATCTTTATTCCTCCGCTGTTAATTACATTATCTTTGCGTCCTGTGATACGGAAACTTCCGTCTTTATCTATCTCCGCAATATCGTTTGTATAAAGTTTTTCACTTGTTACCAACGGCGCATCTATTATCAATGTATTATCATCCGACAATGATAGTGCAACCGATGGAAACGGGATATATGATCCGGAAACACTCTCTCCGTTCAGCCTGCGCAAAGCAATGTGTGAAAGGGTCTCGGTCATTCCATATGTAGAATATATGTTATTAGGAAAAAAATTCAGTTTTTCTTCCAGACGGAAGTCAACCGCTCCTCCTCCTATTATAAGATTTTTTATTTTTTCCAGTTTCTTCTGTTCTTTTTCAGATTGCAAGCTATTATACACCTGCATAGGAATCATCGCTGCAAAATCGAATGTTACTTTTGTATCTTTCAACGGATTGCCCGAAGGAGTAACAGGATACAAATCCATGCCTGCGATCAACGCACGTACCACCATCATTTTACCTGCAATATAATCCAGTGACATACACAGCAGGGCTTTGTTCCCTTCTTTTAATCCGAGGAAAGAACAGGTAAGTTCCGCACTGCGCATCATCCGCTCTTTTTCCACCATCATTTCTTTGGGTACACCTGTTGAACCTGATGTTTGCACCCTGATCAACGGTGAACGGGAAAACCACTCCTTCAGAAATAAATAAAGACTGTAATGAAAATCCGACTTGAGGGCAAAGGCCGGTATTCCTTTGCTCCGGAAAATATCAGGAGTATAAGACCCGCCGTCTATTGTTATTATTTGCCTTTTTATATAAAGCTGATACATTTTTAAGTTACAAATTAAGAAACGAACTGTTCACTGGAAAGTATTCACTGTTGACTATCCAAAGACAATCATCTTGTATAAACAATGGCATCTCTATATTGTTCGTATATAAGCCTCCCGTGCCAAGCCCTTGAGGAAGCGGATTATTGTAAGTAGAACACCATTGAGCTATCGCGTTCAGCCCGATATTCGATTCCAAAGCAGAAGTTATCCACCAGCCGATATCCATTGACCGGGCCAATTCTATCCATTCCGTTGCACCGATGATTCCTCCATGTAAGGTCGGTTTCAGAATAATGTATTGTGGTTTTATAGTTTCCAGCAAGCGTTTCTTTTCTTCAGGATGGTTAACTCCGATCAGTTCCTCATCGAGCGCTATCGGCAAAGGTGTTATTTCTGTTAGTCTGGACATATCGTCCCATTGTCCGGCACGAATGGGTTGTTCGATAGAATGCAAATCCAGTTCGGCCAGCCGTTTCAATTTTTCCGGTGCATCGTCCGGCGAAAATGCCCCGTTTGCATCCACACGCAATGTTATTTTATCAGGGTCATAATGTTTACGGATATAGCGAAGGAGGTCTAGTTCCTGGTCAAAATTGATGGCTCCAATCTTGAGTTTTACACAGTGAAAACCCTGTTCCAACTTAGATTCTATCTGTTCGAGCATGTAATCATAATCACCCATCCATATAAGCCCGTTGATAGGAATTCCTTTCTCTCCCCGGGCAAACGGAGTATCCCATAAACGGAAACAGCCTTGCTCCAACTGCCTCATTGCCGTCTCCAGACCAAAGAGAATGGATGGATACGGACGCAATGTTTCTATATCCAGTTTTCCGTCCTGCTCCAGTTTTTGGCAAAAATAAGATAGCCTATCCTCATAATTTTCGTCATAGTCGCAGCTAAGATCAAAAAGCGGGGCACACTCCCCTATCCCCCACCGTTCGGGCCGGGATGTATCAGCCGCCACCACATACCATATTTTATGGTCGTGATAAACTCCACGCGATGTCCCTGCGGGACGCTTAAAATGGAGAGTATAGGGTATGATCCTGGTTTTAAGCATATCGGCCCCTCCTAGCCTCCCCAAAGGGGAGGAACTCAAAGAAAGTATATATTAGTAATTATCTTTTATCTTTTCGTGGCTTTGCCTAAAGTCCCCTTCGGGGGATTTAGGGGGCCTTACGGAAACTTAGGAAACTTTTTGAAGTCCGGCTTACGCTTTTCGAGGAATGCATGCTTTCCTTCTTGCGCCTCATCTGTCAGGTAATAAAGTAAAGTCGCATTTCCGGCCAGTTCTTGAATACCAGATTGCCCGTCAAGTTCGGCATTGAGTCCCATTTTTATCATACGCAGCGCCATAGGGCTGTGCTGCATCATTTCGTGCGCCCATTTCACAGTTTCGTCTTCCAGCTGATCGAAAGGCACAACAGTGTTTACCAGTCCCATATCCAGAGCTTCCTGCGCTGAATACTGACGACAAAGGAACCATATTTCACGAGCCTTTTTTTGTCCCACTATACGCGCCAGATATGATGACCCGAATCCGGCATCGAAGCTGCCTACACGAGGGCCGGTCTGTCCGAAGATCGCATTTTCGGACGCAATAGACAGGTCACAAACAACGTGCAATACATGTCCCCCACCAATAGCATAACCGTTTACCATAGCAATAACAGGCTTAGGCATTGAACGTATCTGTTTCTGCACTTCAAGCACCTGCAAGCGTGGGACACCATCTTTACCTATATATCCGCCTTTACCTTTTACATTCTGGTCTCCTCCAGCACAGAAAGCTTTATCTCCCGCGCCTGTAAGCACTACGACATAGATATCCTGATTTTCGTGACATATACGAAGCGCATCACTGATCTCCATAGTCGTGGTAGGAGTAAATGCGTTGCGATAACGCGGACGGTTGATTGTTATACGACCTATCCCTTCGAAATAATCGAACAGGATTTCTTCATATTCTTTAATGGTTTGCCATTCTCTTGTTGCCATAATATTATTTTTTCAATTTGCTAATTAGTAAATATGCCAATGTGCCAATAAATATATCATCAAGTATCAAATTATACAACCAGCCGTTGTTCCATTGGCACATTGGCATATTGTCACATTAATTCATTATTTTAGTTTATGATAATAATCCTTGAAAGCTGCTTTGCTTACTTCCATATCAGTAATTACTTCAAGCACCATAGATTCCTGGATCGTCTCATTCATAAATGTCTCGAAAGCCTTACTCAGTTCTTCCCCGTTGGTAGCCGAAAGATATTTCATACCCGAAGCATGCACCCATTCTCCAGCTCCGGTATTATGCGTTGCAGCAACATATTGCTTCAGCGATGGAGCCTTATTCAATCCCGGTAGAAGGTGGAAAATACCGCCGCCGCCATTATTGACGAGCAGTACCCGCAGATTCTTTATATGTGAAATATTCCACAATGAATTCAGTCCGTAAAAAAAACTCAGATCGCCTATAACCAAATAGGTTATGCCCTCGTAAACGGATGCAAAACCAATAGCCGAAGGCAATGAACTTTCTATCCCGTTCGTCCCGCGATTACAAAATACGTCTACTGATTTGTCCAATGTATAAAGCTGTGCATTGCGCACGGTAGAACTGTTAGCCAAATGCAAAACAGAATTGTCCGGTAAGCATTTCAGGAAATCACCCATAGCCCGGATATCGGAAAACAGTGTCTCAGAAGACGGTTCCGTTATCTTCTCCGAAGCCTCTTTCCATAAACCGGAATATGGCCTTTGTTCATCTGCTGAAATGGCATTATACAAAGCATTGAGAAATTTCTCGTTATCAGTCTCAACCAAATCTGTGAGGGATTGGAAAAGGTCTACCACTTCGCCCGACGGAGTAATATGCCAGTGACTTACAGGCTTATTCCCCCTTAGAAATTGCTTCAATCGCTTTGAAACGATATGCCCACCGATAGTAACAACCAAATCGGGTACAAAATCAGTCTTCTTTTCTTCGGGGATAGCATATAATAAAGCATCGAAATTGGATATGAACAAAGGTGAAACACAATTGGACGGATGCTCTACCAAAACGACGCAGTCATTCCGTCCCACTAATTTCTCCAAAACCTTTACTAATCCGGGCGATTTTGGTAACTGCCCAACTATAATCATACGTTTGGGCAAATGGTTCCACTTATCCGAAAAAGGTGTTGTATCAACCGATTTTTCAATAGAGGCAAGATTTATTTTTCTTACCTCGGGAAGTTTCTCCACCGAATAATCGAATAAGGGTTCCGATATAGGTACATTGATATGTACAGGCCCCTGAGCATCAGTCATACAATCAATCAAGGCCTCATTTATAAGACGGTTGCAAAACCATGTATCCCGTTCTGTTTCTATTTCCGGCAGATTCACAGATTTCTTTACCAACGAACCGAAAACTCCTGCCTGCGGCAATGTCTGCCCGTCCATTTGTCCTATCCATTCCTGCGAACGGTCCGCCGAAACCACTATCAGAGGTAATTGCTGGTAGTATGCCTCCGCTACAGCCGGAGCATAATTGAGCAAGGCGGTACCCGATGTACAACAGATTACGACAGGCTTACGGGTACACTGGATAATACCCAGTGCATAGAATGCCGCATTACGCTCGTCCACGATCACATGACAATCGAAAGACGAATCCTGCGAAAATGTCTGCATCAATGGTGCATTGCGTGAACCGGGAGACATTACCACATGCCGTATCCCGTACGCCTTAAGCATCGCTACCGTTTGTAATACATTTTTCTTTACTGAGAACATTTTAGTTACAATTTGTAAGTGAAAAACGAAAAGTGAAAAATACTTTTAATTCTTCGTTCTTCATTTTTCACTTTTAAATTACTGACAATATCGTTTGCAATTTATTTTCTGTTTCTTCCCACTCCGGTTTCAGTTCGGAAGAAAGAAGCATACCTCCTCCCGCATAAAGCCGAAGCAGGTCGTCCCCCATCTGCATACATCTCAGATTTACATACAGGCGGCTGCTTCCCTCGATATCCAATGGACCTACAAACCCCGAATAATAGCGACGGTCATACGATTCATTCTTAAGGATAAAAATGAAAGCCGATTCTTTCGGAAACCCGCATACTGCGGGGCTGGGATGCAACAAGGCGAGCAAATCCCCTATCTTGTATCCATCTTTCAGCTTAAACGAGAATTTGGTTTTCAAATGCTCTATATTTCCTGCCTGCGCAGTAAATGGCCCACTCTGTATTACATCTCCACACAGTTGATTAAGCTGCTGCTGCATATAATCAACAACAATCTGCTGCTCTTTCCGGTTCTTATCATCCCAATCTTCGGGCGATACTTTTTTAGTGCCTGCCAGCGCTACAGTTTTATAGATTCCATCCTGCTCCGAGACAAGCAATTCGGGAGAAATACCCATCCAAGCCCCGGTTTGGGGAGTATTGCATAGAAATACAAAGTTGGAATGATATTTCCCACATGCCTCACGGAAAGACGT
Organism: Dysgonomonas gadei ATCC BAA-286; assembly: GCF_000213555.1. Taxonomy (GTDB): domain Bacteria; phylum Bacteroidota; class Bacteroidia; order Bacteroidales; family Dysgonomonadaceae; genus Dysgonomonas; species Dysgonomonas gadei. The sequence goes on along the minus strand of NZ_GL891979.1, from coordinate 318,260 downwards.
ACCTGCCGAAAAACTACGCTTCCTTTCCACATCGAATGTACGGGAAAGCACCAGTTTTTGTAATTTATTTTCAGACAACGCTGAATAAAAGGTAGTATAGTCAGAACTATATTGGGTGAACGAATTAACAGAGGTCTGATTATGAATATTAATCGCCGATGAAATCCCTTCAGAATGATAATCTGATAAATAGCTGAATACTACCGCTTCTCCTTTCAGACAGATATCAGGATGAATAACAATAAGAGGAGTATCTTCCGAGATACGAAAAGGAGCAATAACAAAACCTGTCTTTCCATTCAGATCGGACAAAGAATCTAAACATAGAGCAGCCTGTGATGTTTGTAATACCAGATGTATATCTTGTTGCCTTGCCTGCCTGTATACGGCAAAGGATACATTTTTTTCAATCAGGGAATCAAAAATACTATAATCGAAATCTTGATTAAATTCCATTTAAAACATAACGTTGATTAAAATCTAATTTACAAAAGTACACTAAATAGGGCATCATACAGCTATATTCAGTTGACTTTTTTATTTCAAAATATGTTGTACAACATATTTACAGATCTGCATTTTTTTTCAAGCAAAGCTACAATCGTTTCACATGCATGAATTTGTAACATTGAGTTTGCATTATAGATAGAATCTATCTAATAGATATAATCAATTTCTATAAAACAAAATGTTAAACAGCATTGTTAATCAAGCACTAAATAAGATATTAAATAATAACAACTATGGAACATGATATAGCAATTATCGGAGGTGGCCCGGCAGGATACAATGCTGCAGAAAAGGCTGCCCTGAACGGTTTGAGAACAATACTCTTCGAGAAAAACGCAATCGGGGGTGTTTGTCTGAACGAAGGGTGTATCCCAACCAAGACATTACTCTATTCAGCTAAAACACTGGATAATATAAAAAGTGCGTCAAAATATGGTATCTCTGTAGAAGGCGAACCGACCTTCGACCTGCCTAAAATTATCTCCCGGAAAGATAAGGTTGTAAAAAAACTGACTGCCGGCGTAAGTGCCAAACTGAGTTTCAACGGGGTTACAGTTGTACAAGGTGCAGCCGACATTGTGAATGAAGATAACGGTCTGTTCCAAATTAAAAGCGGTGAGAATACTTACTCCGTAAAATATATATTATTGTGTACCGGCTCCGAAACTATTATCCCGCCTATCAAAGGACTGTCGGAAGTAGATTACTGGACATCAAAAGAGGCTTTGGAATCGAAAGAATTACCTAAATCCCTGGCCATTATCGGCGGCGGTGTTATCGGTATCGAATTTGCTTCATTCTTTAACAGTATGGGGGTGAAAGTAAATGTAATAGAAATGATGCCCGAAATACTCGGTGCAATGGATAAAGAAACCTCTGCCATGCTACGTACCGACTACACAAAAAAAGGGGTTACTTTCCGCCTGAACACAAAAGTAGTGGAAGTAACGAAAAAAGGTGTTGTAGTAGAAAAAGACGGCAAATCAGAAACCATCGAAGCCGACCGCATACTCGTAAGCGTAGGCCGCAGGCCGATAGTAAAAGGCTTCGGACTCGAGAATCTGAATATTGAAATGCTGAAAAACGGCATTAAAGTGAATGAGTACATGCAGACCAGCAATCCTCGTGTATATGCCGCAGGTGATGTTACCGGATTCTCATTACTGGCTCACACAGCGATTCGTGAAGGCGAGGTTGCTATAAGCCATATTGTAGGCGAAGATGATAAGATGAGCTACAAAGCCATCCCCGGAGTGGTTTATACCAACCCTGAACTAGCGGGTGTAGGTAAAACAGAAGAAGAACTGAATGCAAACGGCGAATCATTCCGTGTACTGAAACTGCCAATGGCCTATTCGGGCCGTTTCGTAGCCGAAAATGAGGTAGGAAACGGACTATGTAAGATAATTGTGGATGACGACGACCGCATCATCGGTTGTCATATGCTCGGTAATCCGGCATCGGAACTCATTGTTATTGCAGGAATAGCAATTGAAAACGGCGACACAGTGGAAGAATTCCGCAAACATGTATATCCTCACCCTACCGTGAGCGAAATTATACATGAAACGTTATTCTCATGAATTATAATTTCAAGATTTCAAAATCTCAGATTTCAAGATTAAAAAGAAAAATAGATTCCGAATCTTGAAATAAAACGAATAATTATGCTTTGTATCAACAATACACATACCGACGCTTATTTCAACCTGGCAAGCGAAGAATATCTTCTGAAAAACTTCAGTGATGATATTTTCATGTTATGGCAAAACGAACCGTCGGTCATTGTTGGCAAATATCAGAATGTGCTGGCCGAGATAAATGTCGACTTTGTCAAACGTAACCGGATAAAAGTCGTCAGGCGCTTTTCGGGCGGGGGCACAGTATTTCACGACCTCGGTAACCTCAACCTCACATTCATTGAGAAAAATAACAATGTAAACTTCGACAAGTTCACAAAACAGATTATCGCCCTACTCTCCGAAATCGGGATACATGCCCAATCGGACGAACGCAGGGCGATAAATATTGACGGGCTGAAGATATCGGGAAGTGCGCAATGTGTACACAAAGACAGGGTAATGTATCATGCTACTCTGCTTTTTTCGTCTGACCTAAGCAGCCTCATCTCCACATTGGAGAGCGACCCTAAGCAATTGGAAAACAAGACAGACAACCGTATTTATGTAAAATCGGTAAAAAGCCCTGTTACCAATATTCTGCAACACCTGGATAAGCCTTTGGATATAAAGTTCTTCAAGAAATACATTCTCGATTATTTCCTCAATAAGGACAAGGAAAACAAAATGTATAAATTTTCGAAAGAAGATATTTCTGCTGTAGAAACACTATCGGCATTGAAATATACTACCGAAGAGTGGAACTTTCATGGCAACAGGCCTGTCAGCAATAATTATTTACATGTATAAGAATAAACCAAAATATATAATTAACCATGTCAAAATTTGAAATAAAAATGCCCAAACTGGGCGAAAGTATTACAGAAGGGACAATCATCTCGTGGTCGGTAAAAGTAGGCGACACTATCAATGAAGACGATGTATTGTTTGAGGTAAATACAGCAAAGGTAAGTGCGGAAATACCGTCGCCTGTCGCAGGTAAGATACTTGAAATACTGTTTAAGGAAGGAGATACTGTTGCCGTGGGCACAGTGGTTGCGGTCGTACAACTCGAAGATGAAGAAGGCGAAAGTGAAGATGCTGCTCCGGCTCCGGCTGCTGAAAAGAAAGAAGAACCTGCGACTCCGGCAAAAGCAGAAGAAAAAGCCGCTCCGGCTGCTGCGCCCGCCGAACCGTCAGTAAGCGCACCCGCGACAAAAAACAGTGGGGACAGATGGTATTCGCCTGTTGTTCTCGGAAAAGCCCGCGATGCCAAGATTGACAAAGACGAACTCGACGCTATTCCGGGCTCCGGATACGAAGGCCGTTTGAGCAAACGCGATATAGAAAAATATATAGACAACAAGAAAAAAGGAATTTCAGCTTCGGAAGTAAAACAAAAACCTGTGACGGCAGAAAAACCTGTGGCGGCAACTGTTTCACATTCACAAACCAACGATGCTCCCAAGCCTGCTGTTCCTGTGGCTGTAGCCGATGGCGATACTGTAATTGCAATGGACCCTATACGCAAGATCATTGCCGACCGGATGACTTCATCTAAGAAGATTTCTCCGCACGTAACCAACGTAATCGAAGTAGATGTTACCAAATTGGTGAAATGGCGCGAAGAAAACAAAGACGCATTCAAAAAACGCGAAGGTATCAGCCTTACTTATATGTCTCCAATCGTAGAGGCAACGGCTAAGGCTTTGAAAGATTTTCCTCGTGTAAATTCATCGGTAGACGGATATAATATTATTGAGAAAAAACGTATCAATGTAGGTGTTGCGGTATCGCTGAACAATGGTAACCTGATTGTACCTGTAGTAAAAGATGCCGACAAACTAAGCATCAGTGGAATTGCCGCATCGGTAAACTCATTGGCAAACAAAGCCCGTGCAAATAAACTGATGCCGGACGAAATACAAGGCGGTACATTTACAATAACCAATTTCGGTTCTTTCAAGAGCTTGTTCGGTACTCCGATCATCAATCAACCGGAAGTTGCAATTCTGGGTGTAGGCATTATAGAAAAGAAACCATCTATAGTAGAAACTCCTGAGGGAGATGTGATCGCTATCCGACACAAGATGTATCTGTCATTGTCGTACGATCACCGTGTGATAGACGGCATGCTGGGAGGTAACTTCCTCTACCGTATAGCAGAGTATCTGGAAAATTGGGGGTAGTGAGTGTACTAGGAAGAAGTGTACTAGTTTACTAGTTAGTAGCATACTAGTACATAAATTCTAAACCTAGTAGACTAGTAAACTAGAAACTTTTAAACTAAAAAAGAATGAAAAAATACGATATAAAAACCACAGACAAAGAAACGCTCAAAAAATGGTATCACCTGATGACATTAGGGCGCGCTATCGACGAGAAAGCTCCGGCTTATCTCTTGCAATCACTGGGATGGTCGTATCATGCGCCTTATGCGGGACATGACGGCATACAGCTTGCAATGGGACAAGTTTTCAAGAGAGGCGAAGATTTTATGTTTCCTTATTACAGGGATATGCTCACCGTATTGTCAGCAGGTCTGACTGCCGAAGAGCTGATACTGAACGGTATATCGAAAGCGACAGACCCTGCCAGTGGCGGGCGCCATATGTCGAACCACTTCGCTAAACCTGAATGGGGAATACAGAATGTCTCCTCAGCGACTGCCAACCATGATTCCCAGGCTGTAGGTACTGCCCGTGCCATGGTTTACTATAATCATAAAGGAGTGGCGATAGCTTCGCATGGAGATTCATCCACATCCGAAGGTTATGTATACGAAGCAATTAACGGGGCATCGAAAGAACGGCTGCCTTTTATCCTTGTTGTACAGGATAATGGTTACGGTATATCTGTTCCTAAAAAAGACCAGACCGCCAATCGTAAGGCTTCTGAAAACTTTAAAGGAATCAAAAACCTGCGAATCATATACTGTAACGGTAAGGATGTTTTTGATTCGATGAATGCTATGACCGAAGCCCGCGAATTTGCTATTGCAAACCGCACTCCGGTAATAGTACATGCCAATTGCGTGCGTATCGGTTCACACTCCAACTCGGATAAACATACACTTTACCGTGACGAAAACGAGTTGAAATATGTAAAAGAAGCCGACCCTCTGATGAAGTTCCGCCGTATGTTGTTACGCTACAAACGCTTTACAGAAGAGGAACTGAAAGAAATAGAAGCAAACGCGAAGAAAGAATTGAGCGCCGCTAATAAAAAGGCTCTGGCTGCACCGGACCCTAATCCTGCATCTATATTCGATTTTGTAACACCCGAACCATATCATCCACAGAAATATATTGACGGCACACACAATGAAGAAGGTGAAAAGAAAAACCTAGTTACCGCATTGAACGAAACATTAAAAGCCGAATTCCGTCACAACCCGGATACTTTCCTATGGGGACAGGATGTTGCCAATAAGGATAAAGGAGGTGTGTTTAACGTATCGAAAGGTATGCAACAGGAATTTGGCGAAGAACGTGTATTTAATGCTCCGATTGCCGAGGACTACATTGTGGCTACAGCAAACGGTATGAGCCGTTTCGACAAAAAAATAAGAGTAGTAATAGAAGGTGCCGAGTTTGCAGACTACTTCTGGCCGGCAATGGAACAGTATGTGGAATGTACGCACGACTACTGGCGAAGCAATGGTAAATTTTCGCCGAATATCACTTTAAGGCTGGCCTCAGGTGGATTTATCGGTGGAGGTATGTACCACTCGCAGAATCTGGAAGGAACATTAACAACACTCCCGGGTGCACGTATCGTATATCCGTCGTTTGCCGATGATGCGGCAGGACTATTGCGTACCAGTATGCGTTCCGAAGGATTTACAGTATTCCTTGAACCGAAAGCATTATACAATTCAGTAGAAGCCTCGACTGTCATCCCTGACGATTTTGAAGTACCTTTCGGTAAGGCTCGTATCCGCCGTCCGGGTAAGGATCTTAGTATTATTACTTACGGTAATACAACGCTCTTCTGCCTGAACACTGCAGAACGCCTTGCCAAAGAAGACGGCTGGGATGTGGAGGTAATCGATATCCGTTCGCTCATACCTCTCGACAAAGAAGCCATTTTTGAATCGGTGAAGAAGACCAGCAAGGTACTAGTTGTACATGAAGATAAAGTTTTTTCCGGTTTTGGTGCAGAAATAGCAGCTATGATAGGAACTGAAATGTTCCGCTATCTGGATGCTCCTGTACAGCGGGTAGGTTCCACCTTTACTCCGGTAGGTTTCAACCCTATACTGGAAAAGGCTGTGCTGCCAGGAGAAGACCGTATATATGAGGCTGCTAAGAAGTTATTAGAATATTAAAATCAAAACACGACATACAATGAAAAAGATTGGATTGTTTTACGGAACAAGCACAACCAAAACCGCAGCAATAGCTAAAAAAGTAAAAGCTGCATTCGGTGAGGACAAAATTGATATTATTCCCGTAGAAGATGCATGGACAAAAGATTTTGAAAGCTATAACAATATTATCATCGGTGTTTCCACATGGTTCGATGGAGAACTGCCTACTTACTGGGACGAAGTGAAACCCGAACTGGAATCATTGAAGATGAAAGGGAAAAAGATCGCTATCTTCGGTTTGGGCGACCAGGTAAAGTATCCCGAAAACTTCGTGGACGGAATAGGTATCCTTGCTGAAACATTCGAGGCTATCGGAGCCACCCTTGTAGGACTTACTTCCACAGAGGGCTATACATTCGAACATTCACGTGCCGTGCGCGATGGAAAGTTTACAGGACTGGCTATCGATTTCGAAAATCAACACAGTAAGACAGATAAAAGAGTTAAAGAGTGGGTGGAGCAATTAAAGACGGAATTTGATTGATTTACTGACAGATGTATAAGGACGGGATCTTTCATTTGGATGGTCCCGTTTCTATTTATATGAAATACCCGTTTTTGACAGCATCCATCACATTCATCGGCGAGCGTTGATTATCCAATTCGTTTTTCATAAAATCCATATAAGGCGCTACATGATCGAAGAACTTATAATATCCTTTACATAAATAATTTAGTCCATCCTCTCCTGAATCTGTTTTAATTATCCGGTTTTTAGGACATTCGCCATTACAGGCAAAAAGATACCTACAATTTTTACACTGAGAAGGTAGTTTATTATATTTATCATTGCCAAATTTCAGTTGCTTGTCGGAATACATCATTTCGGTCAGCGTTCTGCTATTAATATTACCCAGTTTATATTCCGGATATACAAAATGATCGCAACTATACACATCTCCGTTAAACTCCATAACTCCCGCATGGCCACAGGTCCTGGCCTGTATGCAAATTCCGGGCGAAACTCCCATCCAATTAGCCAGTGCAGAGTCGAAATACTGAATGAAAAACGTACCAACGTCCTGTTTTACCCATTCATCGAAAATAGCAATCAGAAAATCGCCCCATTTCTCTGATGGAACATTCCACGGAGCTAAGCCTCCGTCTACCCTCTCTACTATTGCAGAGAACTGGATATAACGGCAATCGATACTCTTGAAAAAATTATAGAATTCGAGTGGGAAATTTACATTGTAGTCATTCACTACACCCATTATATTAAATTCTACATCATGCTTTTTCAATAATGCCAGCCCTTTCATCACCTGATGAAAAGAAGGACGGTCGTCCCTCGTTCTACGATACACATCATGACAATGCTGAGATCCATCTACAGATATACCAACTAAAAAATTATTGTCTTTGAAAAACTTACACCAATCATCGGTCAGTAGAGTTCCATTAGTCTGTATACTGTTTGCTATTTGTCGTCCCCTTCCATATTTTCGCTGTAATTCAAGTGCCTTTTGGTAAAAACTTTTATTACGCATCAAAGTCTCACCCCCATGCCATGTAAACATGACTTCCTGCATAGTCTGCGCATTGAGATATTGTTCGATAAAAGATTCCAGCAAATCATCACTCATTGTATAATTTTTCGCATCAGGATACAAACCCTTCTTTTCGAGATAATAACAGTATTTACACCGGAGATTGCAGACTGCTCCGACCGGCTTCAACATTACATACAACGGTTTAGAAAAAGGGGAAACATAATCGGTAGCTGACATTTTTCAATAATATTGATCTGACTACAAAAATATAATTATTTTGATTATCATGAGTAATAAAAAAGATTAACCTGATATGATCTGATTTATTAAAGAACAATTCCAAAACAGCATTGTTATATATAAAATATATTGTTCCATTTGGCTTTGGCTAATTATGTAAATTATACAAGACTAAAAAAACTGTTAATTGCAAACACATCAACAAAAGGCTATATAATACTAAGAGTTCGATATTTAATAACACATTCATTAAGTATAATCATGAAAAATTTTGTTTTGAATAGTATACTATTCTTTTCACTAGCTGGCGTCTTTGGAATCTTTACATCTTGCCAAAAACCTGTCAAAGTAAATAACAATTCAGAAGTTCAGGATACAGATATAAAGATCCCGGAAGAAGAAATTTTGAGCAACCCGGTTCTGACAGCCGAAGAACAGGCACAACTGACACCGGACACTGTATTAGAAATTCTAAAACAGGGAAATAAGGAATTTACAGAAGATAACCTTACCGTGCGTAACAATTCGGAGCGTGTCAGAGAAGCTGCATTAGGGCAATATCCTAAAGCTGTAATAGTATCTTGTCTCGACTCGCGCATTCCTGTCGAGGATGTATTTCACAGAGGAATAGGAGATATATTTGTAGCACGTGTGGCAGGAAATGTGGTAAATCCCGATATATTGGGAAGTCTGGAATTTGCATGTAAAGTTTCGGGTTCGAAACTGGTAGTGGTACTGGGACACGAGCATTGCGGAGCTGTAAAATCAGCTATAGATGATATAAAACTTGGAAATATCACAACATTACTTTCTAAAATACGCCCTGCTGTAACTTTGGCATCTAAAGATTTTGAGGGAGATAAGACTTCCAATAATCCTGAATTCGTACAAAAAGTTTGCGACGACAATGTAAAATTGACAATAGAAGAAATTCGGGTAAAAAGTCCTATACTGAAAGAAATGGAAGAAAAGGGAGATATAAAAATTGTAGGAGGAGTATACCATATGGAAACTGGACGGGTAGACTTTTTCTGATAGCTAAACGGTAAACCTTCCGGTGATAGGCTGCAGTACAAAATGTATTGCAGCCCGTTTTATTTTATATCCTTCCTTATACAGGTTTTGACGGCATGCTTCAGCATTTTCCTTACTACAATATGATGGAAAGGGCAAATAGCATAAAAATAAGTATATCCAAGCCAGTTGTGAAACTTAACCAGTGTGATTACACTTATAATTTGTTTATTTGCCTCATACTCTATATAGACAGACAGATGCGCTGACAAATGCTTGTCGCTGAGGTAGAGCACCGTTTCATTTTCTGATTTGTCAGGAACAGACATAAGACCATAGTTACCGCCTTCACGTATACAACGTTCAATTTCTTCTGTATTCCTGTTTTCATCCCCTTTGAGGCCGAATGGCTTAACCAAAGTGTTACGGATACGGAAAAGATTTTCGAGCCATTTAGGATTTACAGTCCAGAAGGCAACCTGAATATTATCAGCGGTGATCCTAGAAGCATTCTTTATCGTGCATTCAAAAATGTCTGTGTAATTGACCGGCAGATATTTGTTTACTAATGCCTTTTGCGGAACATTCTTTTTTTGTGTTACGATCATTCTTTTTTTTACTATTTCACTATAAAGTTAAAGATTTTAATTTTCAAATCAGCTTGGAATCATAATTAATATTGTATTTTTAGACTATAATAGTGTATTTAGTATAATGAAAGAAATAGAGATAAGAAGAGTGGTATTCGACGAAATTGATCAAATACAAAAAATCAGCAAACAAACTTTTTATGAAACATTTTCGAAAGTAAATACTGAAGAAAATATGGCCAAATATCTGACTGATAAACTCTCAGCTGAAATACTGTCCATTGAGCTAAATAACAAAAATTCGGAGTTTTATTTTGCTATATCCGGAGGAGAGATAATCGGCTACCTGAAGCTAAATTCAGGGCAATCTCAGACAGAACTCAATGACATTAAATCACTTGAAATAGAGCGAATTTATGTATTGAAAGAATTTCATGGAAAAGGTGTGGGACAATTGCTCTATCAGAAAGCTATACAAAGAGCGCAGGAAACAGGTGCCGACTCAGTATGGCTAGGTGTTTGGGAAGAAAATCCGAGAGCAATAAGTTTTTATAAGAAGAATGGTTTTGTCGAGTTTGATAAACATATTTTCAGACTAGGCGATGACGAACAGACAGATATTATGATGAAATTGCAACTAAAAGATATACAATAAAACAATAAATTCTATGATTAGCAATACAGAAGTAATCCGCTGCGGGTGGGTAGGAAATGATCCTTTATATATAAAGTATCACGACGACGAATGGGGTACGGAGGTGACTGATGATAAAACGATGTTTGAATTCCTTGTTCTCGAAAGCGCTCAAGCCGGACTAAGCTGGATAACCATTCTCCGGAAACGGGAAGGTTACAAAAAGGCCTTTGCCGGATTCGATGCTGAAAAGGTTGCGAAGTTTACAGACAAAGATGTGGAACGGCTGATAAATGATGAGGGTATTGTCCGTAACAAGCTGAAAGTAAAAGCTACAATATCCAATGCCCGACTTTTCCTTGATGTACAAAAGGAATTCGGTAGCTTCTGTAACTATATGAAATCGTTCCTACCTGAAGGTAAACCAATTATCAATCATTGGAAAACATTAGCTGAGGTACCTGCGTCAACACCGTTGTCGGATGCTATCAGCAAGGATATGAAAAAACGGGGATTTAAGTTTTTCGGCACAACGATTTGTTACGCACATCTGCAAGCCGTAGGCTATGTCAACGACCATTTGACAGACTGCATATGCAGGACAGGCAAGAAGTAAATTATAAAAGGTGATAGAAAGTAAAATACATCATAGCAAAGCATTAATTATATTAATTCATATGTACTTACCTGAATCGGAATGTGCAGGTTATGCAAAACCTTTTCGAGCAAGATGCCCTCACGCGAATCGTATTCATAGCCGAATGTAGCCCGTATGCCCTGATAACAGAACTGAGTAGCCCTATCCAAAGCCATCGGCAGGCTGTCGCCTTGCATCATCGCTCCGGTGATAACGCTGGTGAATGTATCACCCACACCGGGATAATGTGCCGGCAAATATGGACAGGTCACCTTCCAGAAACGGCCTCCGTTGCGGTTATATGCATATACGGATGTCTGATGCGGATCATTTGCGACAGGTACACTGGTAATGATAACTATGGAGGGGCCTTTATCGGAGAGAGCCAATAGGTATTGCTTCAATTTCTCGTCGGTATATTCTTTTTCGTAAGGTATATCCAGCAGATAAAAGAGTTCGGTCAGATTAGGTGTTATTATATCGGCCACGGTTATCAATCTCCTCATCTCCTCTACAATAGTGATATCAAAGCCCGCATATAATCTACCATTATCACCCAAAACAGGATCTACAACAACAAGGTTATTATCTTTGCGAAACTCCTGTATAAAGTCTTTGACTATCTGCACCTGTTCGGGAGAACCCAGATAACCGGAATAGAATGTATCAAATCCTGCGTTCAGTTTCTTCCATTCGGCTATAATCTTACGCATCTCGTCCGTCAGGTCGAGAAACGAAAAATGAGGATACTGTGTATGGCTTGAAAGAATTGCTGTAGGCAAGGGACTGACATGAAATCCCATAGATGTAAGTATAGGAATTACTACGGTGAGTGATACCCTCCCTATGCCCGAAAGGTCGTGTATGGCGACTATTTCTTTTGTTTTACTGAAATACATAAACTATATGATTAACTCTGTTAATAACATGATAAGGAAACTACAAATATAACTCATTGAGCCCGGGAATTACTTCTTTATTTGTAAAAAGAATTATATCTTTGCAGCAAACACATACAAGAAAAACTTACACGAATGAGAGATACTAATTTCCTTTTTCTAATGGCTGTTTTTATAACAAGCACCTTTTCATCATGTTCATTCTCCGACCCTGAAATAGCCCTCAGGCTGAAAAACAGAAAACAAACAATAGACAATAATATAGCAAATGGCATATGTGTATCTCACTCTGTTGCAGTACTGAACCAAAATCAGGATATAAATTGCTATTACCAGTTGTATCAGGATAAGACTAAAGGTCTGATGAAAGTATCGGAAACTTATACACGGAATAATGCAACCAGCGATACCACATTTGTCTATTATTTTGATGAGGATGAGTATACTTTTGCCTTTCAGGTAAAGGTTGCCATCGGTAGCGACAGCCTTTTCAATTCGGTTACAGCATTCTACAATAAGGATATGGAAATGGTAATGAAAGAGTATGCCACTATCGACAACTGTGACATTCCTCTGATAGGTAAAGATTCACTATTCATCGATCTTACCACATATAGTATTCCTCCCGACGTAAGTACTTTTACCCAACATAAAAAAATAATATTGCAAAACGACTGATTAATCTACGAAGTTTGATACCAAACAAAACCATGCGAACTTCACAGCTCACATGGCTTCACACTTCACAAACTACACAAAACTTGCGGTTCTTCCTTAACTATTAAAAAAAATTTAAACTAGTGCTATTAAATAACTTATAAAACTATTCTTATATTGGGCATTTAAACTCCATCAAACAAATATACTCATCGAAACCTGCATATTTGTCCTAAATAAAATGAACCTGATATTCAGACCGTTCTTTCAACCTGTTATGAACATCATTCATTTTACATAGGTAAAAGTAGCATAACCCGATGGGAAAAATAGTTCTATTTGTGAGTATTTTAAGATTCGGTTGTTTCTTATTTAACAGATGAAACCATTATTCATTTCGAATCTTGAAATATTAAAAATTTGAAAGTGTTAATTTATCGTTTTTAGATAAACAGATCAAGATAAGTTTTGATAATCGAAAAAATATAAAGATTTAAATTAGCATAATATCAACGCCCCCCGAGTATCAGGGATCAACATAACACACTAACAAACAACAAAATAATTTCGAAAATCAAACATTTTTATCTAAAGTGAGAAAAAACAGAAGAAAAACAAGATAACTTCAGTTTCTTTTTAAGAGGATTTTCATAGTAAATCTAAGTAGATATTTGTATTTTTATCTTAAGTTAAAACTCTCATAACCTGCAAATAAGAGTTATATTTATACACTAGTTAAAACCCTATACTATCATAGCGTTCTCTCTATTCTTCACTCCCTCAACATATCCGGCAAAGAAAAACGGAATATTATCTTCACTGCCATTCTCGAAACGACCCTTCACTTTCTCATATGCAAGCAATGACATTTCAAATTCGGGCTGTCCGGTAACTAATACGGGCTGATCGAGTTTATCGTACCAAAAATACTGACCTCCGAAATTCTGACGGGCAACTTCAAATATATACGCGCCTATCTTTATTATCATTATTCGCTTTGTCTCATCATTACCCTGTTTATAAAACGGCGTGTTCTCTTCCATTATCTCATCGAGTAACTGAAGGCTATCCACGCTAAAATCGAGCTGAGCGACATTCTTAAATTGGTCCACTAGAGCATTTGCATTTGCCTGCATATCCTCAGCAAACTGTCTGCGATCTTCATCTGTCACTTCTATCACTTGCTTTTTCTTTTTGAAGAAATCAAATAGTCCCATACTTATGTATTGATTAGAAATTTAGAGATGCAAGTTACAAATTTTCGTTTAGTAATCAGGTGCATCCTTTCAATATTCAGGGCAAACGCATCAAATTATTCAACTTCTATCGAAGGCCTGTAGGGGCGTATTGCATACGCCCGGTTATGATATTTTGTTATACGGGCGTGTGCAATACACTAGTGTCCACTAAAAAAAATTAAGACATAATTGAGTATCATTTTGATAGTTTATCTGCGTATCATTATTATTAAAAAGATTTTCTATTGGCATTCTTTCAAATAATGATAAACTAAGTATTCGTAATATTTCATAAGTGGACACTTTTATTTTTAATTCATGTTTCATGATTGTAACAAGACAATAGGTTATTATAGCAGAAAATATTTGAATTTTGACGGCATTTTCAGAAGTCCCATAAAACTCCTTTATTCTCAAATGTTGTTTTATCCATTTGAAAAAGATTTCTATATTCCAACGATATTTGTATAGAGTGGCAACTTCTTCAGCTGTTATATCCAGATTGTTTGTCAAAAAAGAAAAAGTAAGTTTTCAACTCCTTGCTATAATATACAACAGATCGTAATTTATCGGGTATATCC
>NZ_GL891979.1:293113-303625 GCF_000213555.1 Dysgonomonas gadei ATCC BAA-286 | reverse complement strand
CATTGGCTTTAGATAAATTACTACGTGTTACGCTTTTTCCAAATCCAAGATGATAAAACTTTTTCTTATGCGCATCAAGTATCCCTATCAAATCCCGAAGGCTTTCCCGATTAGATAACTGACCAAAAATCAGAACTAAAAGGTGATTCCAACAAGTAAATGATTTTACATATTTATTGCCTTCGTATTTATCGACTAAACAATCAAAAGCTCTCTTGGGCAGAAATCTACATAATTGAGTAAAAACGTAATGTCCATTGTGCATTCCTACTATCATTTTGTTACTTCTAACAAAAATAGAGATTTGAAATGTACACGTAAAAAAAACGAATATTATTAATTGCATATCAAATAATTACATCGCTTGTTAATGTTTTTTAGTGGACACTAGTGTATGCAATACGCCCAGTTGTGATATTTTGTTATGCGGGCGTATGCAATACGCCCTACAGGAGGTTGAAAACAGCTTTATGAATTTTGATGCGTTTGCCCTATTCAATATTATACAAGTGGGTAGTTCGATCTGCGCTGCTTCGTAAAGATTATTTACTAAAACCTGACAAAGTTGACACTTTTTACACATTTTTTCCATCTGTCATTTTTTATATTTCTTATATCCTATACCCTCTACAATGAAATCTGTATTCTCACTAATGTATAGATAAAACAAAACTTCCATATCCCCTAATTCTTCATTTTAATTGTTAATTCTTAATTATTTCCCCTATCTTTGTTTTTAACAAAACTATAACTTAAAAAGCGATGAAAAAATTCCTATACTTCATATTTATTTGCACATTGTGTGTGGGCTTTACTGCTTGTGGTGGGGATGATGACCCGAAAGAAGAAGAGTTTGTATGGAACGGTGACTGGAATGACCCCAATGACAAGAATTATAAGCCGGAAGGATATAATCCGATACAGGGTGTGTGGCAACGGGATGATTATCCTGAAATAGGGTTTTACTTCTCTGAAGACTTCAAGGACTATTATGTGACTTTTTATTCAAATGGAGAATATAAAATAGGAGCTGTATTTAATGATAATTATCAAATAAATAATACTGCATTTCGATATTCTCCGAGTAGAGTTTTTAAATGGGAAATCGAGAACAACAAATTATACACTCTTCCTGTGGGCACATATAAAGAATGGGTAAGCTATACAAAAATAGATGACTAGAAAAAGGGAGAAAAAATCTCCCTTTTTACCTATATTGTTCTCTTTATCAACTTTAGTACACCTTTACTTCGCCCCATAGGGTCATAGCCGTCTATTTCAGCTATATTGTAATAATCACCATTAAATTTCACCAGTGATATATCCAACCTGCTATACTCCTCTGGTGTCAGATAGCAATTGACTACCGTGTATGTATTATCTACATTCAATAGTAGCAGGAAGTAGTTATTCAGTAACGAATTAGGGTCATCCTTGTAATCAAGTGTTAGCTTGGTTTCTCCATTATATTCATTCGATACCTTAGCTAGTCGTACCGGCCTTTTATTAATTTCTGTATCAAACAAATCTGTTTTGTACCAGAATCGCTGCGGCAGGTCATAATACCGGTCGTCCATCGTATCCTCATAATCGAGATCATTCTCCCATGCTTCGTGATTCATAATTACAGGTATTTTAAACAAAGGCTCCTTAGCGAAATCCAGTATCTCTTTATACCAGCAGTACGAAAAATTGGAGGTCTGTGTCAGTACATTGGTTTCAGTGCTCTCCGTATAGTACTTCCCTCTGTATATTATCTCGGGATCATCATTCCCATTTGTATTACCTTCTGACTTTTTCTTCAGATCGTAATAGCCTTCCTCTTCTGTGTTTACGGTAAAGCCGATATCGTAGAGCGACGGTAGTTTCAGCGACTCATTCCTGCGCTGCTGCACGCTTGCTCCCTTATCAAGGTCGATAACACTCGAAGCTG
This sequence comes from Dysgonomonas gadei ATCC BAA-286, assembly GCF_000213555.1. GTDB lineage: Bacteria > Bacteroidota > Bacteroidia > Bacteroidales > Dysgonomonadaceae > Dysgonomonas > Dysgonomonas gadei. The sequence goes on along the minus strand of NZ_GL891979.1, from coordinate 301,692 downwards.
TTGTAACCATGTCCTTATTCTTAATGCTTAGCTCAAAGCTATCTTTCCCCGTATTCGCCAGTTTCAGGTTAAAAGCCTTACAGAAATTATCTATCCAGTCGTTTACCTTTATATTGTCTGGTAGGAATTTAAAAAGGTCTATCTCCCCTTTTTTATATGTTCCATCTTCATCCCAGTTCATGGGGTTAATACTTGAACCATTATTACCCATGGTCATCCAGCTAAAATCCTGGCTAAAAGGCTCTAAAGATAACTCAAAATAAATCTGGTGGTTGGGCCATACGTTAGCTTTTTCCCAGAATGTTGCGGTAGAAACAACCGAAAGGTATTCGTTTTTTTGAAGCCATATCACCTGATGTATCTCCCCTTCCGCATTGTCATTACCTGTACGGGTTGTCCATGGAGTAATATCATTCAGGCTATTCAGTTCTATTTTATATTTACCGGAAGGCTTGTCATCTTCAAAAACATATCCCTCACTCCTTACAGCAGAATAAGCCCTGAAAGATTCAGAATCGGGATATCCCATACTCCAAGATTGCCCTCCACTCATAGCCATCGGATTATGATAGAACTTGTCTTTTATCATCGGATTTTTCATGTTTTTATAATCGTATAAGCCTTGGTCGTCTTTTCCCTCCACATCTCCGCCCCATGAAAATCCGCAAACGAAATTTTTGTTTTGCTTTGGGTCTATAAAGTTCACCGCATGGGCTTTCGGGTATTGATTTCTGGTTCCTCCCAAATCCTGATCTATATTATTCCGATAATAATGATTATCAAAATACAGGTTCTCAAACACATCCGTATCGCCTAACGAGTGCCGCAGAACTTTACATTCGGCAAAGAAATCATCAAGGCCGCCGGGAGAAACAGCCAGATCCATATTTTCGGCCTTTTCATCCTTTCCTGTATAAACAGCTTTAAATCTTACTTTATAAAATCCGGTATAGGGTACTCTGAAATTTATATTATGTATTCTGTTGCGATTAGTGTTGTGAGTTATATTTCCGGAGGGATCGACAATCGTAAGATTACTGATATTCCTTGAATCAAACAAATTTGTGGTAATCGACATCGGCGATTCATCCCAAATGGATGTCATATAATAATTGGATTCTATCGAACGTATTTCTTTCACATAATTACTCCATGTGCCACTAATGCTCGTTGTACCCGTCCCCCACTGCATTTCGTAGTCGTTGGGGTTCTTGTAACTCATATAAAGGTTTCTCAGCCTTTCGTCATGCAGCGCATTGCCTGTGAGATTATACTCTGCCTGTTTGAATATTTTCTTCAGCATATGAATGCAATTGACAGAGGGCGGAAAATCCTCCAGCGCAAACCTTACACTCCTGTCATAAACATTTTTAGCCGAATAGGTATTATTCAAACTTTCTTTCGTCATTAGTTTATACAGGGCAAGCGGAAAAATGCATGGCGATATTTCATCATCTTCGCCTGTTATCTGTTCATGCTTCCCTTCATTATATATTGTGACATCTTCTATTTTCTCAAATTTCAGCGGCCACTTCCCCGCCTGATTCATCTTCATCTCCCCGAAAATATCCTTCACCGTCTTCGCCGCCGGAATCCCCAGATTCCCCTTGTAATAATCTTTCCCTATCTCGCTGATTTTAAATTTTCCATCGAAAATCTTTATCCCGTTCACCAGCAACTGCGCATCATACAATTGCGAGAATTTGCCTCTCACCTCCTCCGTGTTCGTATAGCCAAAGATGGCGTTGTTGGTAGCCGTGGCGGGCAGGCTGATGTCGTATGAGCGTTGTGCGTCTTTTGTGCTCAGTTCCGCCGGATTCAGTAATTGACGCTTGAGATAGACCGAAAAATTCTCCGGACTTTCTATCTCACATAATTGATTGTTGATGTAGAGTTCTAAACTTGCCATTTTTTTTAATTTGAATATTAGCAAATTAGCAGATTAGTAAATGGATATTCTTTATTGAATTTGCTAATTTTCGAATCTGCTAATCTGCTAATTGAATTATTAATTTATTTGCTAATTTCCGAATTTGCTAATCTGCTAATTATTTCCCCCTTATCACCGAATAATTCAATCCGCCATTCTTCTCCAATAGCTTATTCAGGCATACATAACGCTGAGCATCGATAGAATGGTTGTACTTATCGACAGGTGCATTGGTTACATTGCCAAATTCGTCCGTTTTCCAGCAATAGTTGCGGTATTCGTTAATGATATTCGCACTTCGGGCAGATACATGCTTCCTGTACCTGTTCAGGACGGAAATACCTGAATTAATACTGTCTTTACCCTTTTGCGCCGCTTCCACTTTCCAGCCTTTCGCACTTATCTCCCTGATGCTTTTAGGCTCGGCGCTATCGGCAATAACGGGTGTATCGCGCGGGATACCCGACACACTCAGATGTTCGGCAATCATCAGGTTGTCGTAGCCTTTGGCATACAACAGTTCATCTATCCAGAGTTCTCCGTTCGCAAGGCGTATATCCACTATCGCCGTAGGATCATTGGTGAAACCGAAATCGATACCCAGCCAACGCTTTTTATACACCTCGGGCATAGACTGCACAATGTCCCAGTTGCGGACAATCATGCCCTGCCTTGCACCTGTCAGCCCCTCACCATAAACCTGCCACCAGTCTTCGTCGCCACGGTTCGATTCTATTTCCCTGACCTGCGCACATGAGAGAAATTCATTATCGCGGTAAGTAGAATGTATCAGTTTGGCTTCGGGCATGACCAGCACTTTTTCATCGAGCCAGAACTCGAAACAGGGGTTGCAGTCGAGAATTATATATTCGGTCGTGCGGATCGCCAGTTGGCGGTACACCTCATAATCGATATTGATACACTCATTTATATATAATATATCGCGCGAAGGGCCATGTACTTTTCCGGGATTATCAGCCGAGAAGAATTCGATAATGGAATTATTCACCTTGTAAATCTTATCCGTGGCATTCCAGTTTTTCTGTTCCCACATACTTTCCCGCTGAAGCATATCCATGAAATCGCGGATACACCCTCTTTTCAGATGGGGCATAGATTCGGAAACCACCGAGATAATCCTCGGCGCTTCGGAATGTGAAGCAATGGCATGCAGCAATTGCAGGATACTGTAAGTCTTCGACGAGCGGGTAGAGCCTTTGTTTACGATATAGCGGTTCCTTTCGTTTATTCCTTGTAGGTTACGCTTAAATACGGAAGTAGTTTTCATACGGGTAATTTTATTTTTAATGGATGTATGGAAACTCGCATGGCAGAATTATCATGTACTTTGGTGAATTATTATTCATGCTCGTTTTCATATAAGCAAAATTGATTTTTACTTATAGATAAAGTTTTTGGAATTTAATCACGATATATGATAAGATAGTTACATTTATCGCTATTCGCTGTGCTAAAAAACATGGAATGGTATAAAATTCAATAAATTATCTATAAAATTCAATTATGTTTATTTGAATTATTGAAAATTGTTCTTAACTTTAGCGATAGAAGGAAATGTGCGTGTCCATAACCGATTGACCGGTAGTGGACAAATTCTTAAATTTGTATAAAAGGCCCTGTGACGGATTGTTGTCCGGAATACTACTCAATCCTCTATTTCAATATAGAGTTTTTTCGATTTTTTTTTAATCATTTAAAAATTTATAGCTATGACGGATAATGCTATTGGAGCAAACGCCGGCAACATCTGGCGTCTCCTGTGCACAAAAGGTAGCCTTTCTGTAAGGCAAATCGGAGATTATACTCATTACAAAGATTCGTTGATACTCCTTGCTATCGGATGGCTATCCAGGGAAAATAAGGTTCACATCAGTGACAGAAACGGATCTATATATATTGAACTTAGTGCTGTATATCCTGAAAATTATTATTAATAGTACGTTGTACCCTGTCAATAAATAAAAAAATAAAAAAAGAGGAGTGCTTTTATAAAAGCACTCCTCTTTCCTCTTTATCATAGATGTATATTCATTACTTTTTCGCGGCCTTTGCCCTGATATTCGGATTCACGAGAATATAACAGGCCTTCACATTTAAGGTCACCAGATTGTAGGTTGTGCCGCAGGTAGTATCTGAAGTCACCCGCCTATAACAATATGTCCCCGATTTTATCTGAACAGTAGGCACATAAGAAGGACTCGTCGCCCCCGCGATATTAGACCACGATGTACCGTTGGTACTCGACTGCCATTGGTAAGTATAAAACCCATCCCCACCTGTCACATCAGCAGTTAAGGTTGTTTGTTCTCGTACACATACCTCTACCGTCTGGTTTTCTGTATTCGGAGTCGGCACCAAAGGTGGGGTTACTGTCACATATACACTGTCGAGTTTCTCTATACCGCAATACTCCGGTGTAACCGATACTTTGTACCAGCCCGTCATAGTAGTCTGCACATTGTTTATAACCGGATTTTGCACATCGGATGTAAACCCGGCGGGTCCTGTCCATGTATAATCCGTATTTCCCAAAGTGATACATTTAAGTTGTATCGTGCCACCTGTACAAACAGGGTTAGTACTCGCATATACTATTTTTGCCGTCTCAAGATTAGATATAGTTATCTCCTGCTTAAATGCGTTTCCACACTGGTCGCTGATACGAACAGTATAAGTTTCATCGGCAAGCCCATAGGTAAAATGGGCAATACCACTGGTCGTAATATCTGTGACACCCGGTATTTTTACAGTATTATCCGCATTCCACAACTGATATGTATAAGGAGCAACTCCGTTCATAGCTTTTACCGAAATATTGCCGGTTGTACCTCCTACGCAGACATATGCTGAAGTAGCGTTAGGATCGAGGTCTAAAGGCGGAGCAGTATAAACAATTGTAGTACTACCAATAACACAGGCAGTAGAACTATTATCCGTCAATATACCTAATATATACGTTCCCGGCCCGGATAAAGTGAAAGATCCTCCCGGAGCAATTACTGTTTTATCATATCCCGTAGGGCCACTGGTCAAGCGGTAATATGTAGTCGTTGGATTGCCTTTATATGTTATACTGCCGGTCGGGGTTATCTTCATTCCGGAACAAGTCAATTGCTCATTATAGCCAAGATCTTTGTAGCTATATATACCCGGGTTATTGAGGGTCGCAATAACAGGGTTTCCACAACCGTGATTAGCTGTAAGCGTATAGAGACCCGGAGGTAAACTTGTTGTACCCAAATAATAAGAGGAAGAGGTTGATGTAGTGGTTACCGTTTGGGAAACATATCCTGCCGGTCCCGTTACAGTCAAAGTTGTTCCTATTGGCCAACTCGCATTTGCCGATATATATAGGCCGCCTCTATCAACGGAACATTTATCGTCATACGAGCTAGATGTGGTCAAGGTATAGGTTGTCGGTAATGTGGATGCTACATTACGGGTTGTCGTATAAGTGAAACCATCGGCATATACTGCAGTGAATGTATATGTCTTACCGTATTCCAAAGGACAGGAATAAGTAGTTGTAGTATTATTAAGAGTTTGCGTACACACTACAGTATTATTAGGGTCGGTAATAGTCACCTCGACAGGTATACATTTATGAGTTCCGCTTGGTAGATAATAAGCCAGTTGATAACTGTCGCAATTAAGCCTATTGGTGGTAAATGTAATATTTCGATTTAGAGCAGAAATGGAACTGGTAACAACCGTACCATTCTGGTCTGTACATGTTACAGTATACTGAGTATCGTATTCCAAAGTCATTATGTCATTAGAGTTGACATTATATAACCAGTTGGGATTACTATAAACTACGTCTCCCCCTGTTGTTTTTTTCACTACAAAGTTTAATGGATAACAAAACAAGCCATCATAATCAGTCCATGCTCTCACGGTATATGTATAATTATCGCAATTGCGATCACGCATAGTAGAAGTGAAATAGGTTGGTTTTTTTATATTAGTAGTAAAACTTTTGATAACGTCATCACAACCTTTTAAACGTATATAAATTGCAAGACTGTTCGATGCATAAAAATTAGCTATAGTATTAGGAGATATATTTAATAATGTTCCTCCGGTATTAGTATTGTTCCAGTTCGTCCAGTAAGTTGGTGTCTGTCCGGCAGGAGCAGCACCTATTTCATACATCGCATCGTTGTAATATCTTTTATAGTCCGGGTTGGTAGAAACTTCAGTTGAGGATGCAGTCCATTTTACATAACCACATGAACCTTGAGTATTATCTAGATCCGGACGAAAAGAAGTCTGAGTTTGGTTGGTAAAAGCAGGAAATCCGGAAATAGCTCCCAGTGTAAAATCCCTAACCGATGTATAACATCCGTCACTTACCTGTACGGTATAATCCCCTGCCGGGTAATTCTGATTAGGAAAAGTGTAAACATTTCCACTCTTTGTTGGAGTAACGACCAAAGGCGTTGTTACACCTGCCGGCGCAGAAGTAATAGTAAATGTAAAAGTCCCGCTACCATTGGTAACATTCAGGGCTATAATACCGGTATTACATTCTTGATATGATTTTCGGGAAACATCAGAGTTCAGTGATACTTCCGGCACCTTATAAGTACCTCCGACAACCAGATTGGAAATACTCTTCACGGTACTGTATTCGCTGTCCACTGTACAGAAAGCGCGTACTGTCAATTCATATGTACCAGGAGGTATATTCCTTAATACATTGTCACTTTGAGGATTGATAGAGAATCCTCCTTCGGAGCTGAGCCCGTATTGTACATTAAATATATTAGTAAGATCTCCCCCTAATGTTACAGTAATTTCTCCATTGGAGAGACAACTGGAATTCTTGATCTGAGTGCTCACTGTGAAATTAGTACTACAAGTCTGTGCTCCGGTTTGTAGAGATAAGAGTAAACTTATACACAAACAGGAGAATATATAAATAGTTTGTTTCGTCATAATGTGTCTTTATAAGGTTCGTCTCTAACTAAAATAATAGTGAATGTGCCGTCCAGTGTGAAATTGTACTGACTGTTACCATATATCTCAGGGAAAATAAATGTAGCAGTATTACCTTCTATAGTCAAGGTGTACTGGGGAGACAAAGAATATGACATCGAGAATATATCTTCTTCGGGCTTCGCATTTACGTCTCCGTCAGATTCTTTGGCTGGCAATAGTAATCTGCCCTCATCTACTACATTATATTCTTTGAGATTGTTCCATAAAGTGCAAGCAGTCAATTGCCCCGATTGTATATATACCGACAAAAATACCGGCTGAACAGGAAATGGCAATCCTTTCATTTCCCTCAGGGAAACGGTATCATTAAAAGCATGGGTAAACACTTCTGCTTTTGTCTCGTGGTTGCGAACACTTATTACTGCACTACGGAAAGAATAGCTTCCGTTTGTTTCCTGCTTAGCATTCTTAGCCAGAGTAGTTTGCGAATATGCAGAAATTGTGCATAGGCAAAATATCACTATATAAAATATTTTCATAATTTACTAATCTTTATTTTTTTATAAACAATTGTCATTTAACCTTAAAGACAATATTCATAAACGTTTTTTCGGAATAAGTAAATTGTGCGAACAGTTTATATTTCAAAACTCCGGTACTACTCAAAGTAATATTCTGAAAAACCGTATTATCATAATAGGTAATGAAATACTCCAAAGCACCACTTGTCAATACCGGCAAAGTCGTTGCTCCCGCACCTTTAACAGAGGAGGCTGAATTAGTCAATCCAAATTGCTCTCCGTAAAGAGCATATAAATCAATTGTGAATTCCTGCGTCCCCGTATTATAAGAGGGATCAGCCGTATCAGTAGGCAATACAATAGATGGCATATAAAAAAACTTAGGTGTTACAGATGATACTTCGGGAAATAGTTTTACCCATTTATTCCCGTCATTATAATAATGACCGGGAGTCACATCACCTGCTGTAGCAGTATTATAAACAGTCATCCCAGCCACATGCGCAGATAATGGGCTGGCCAAGGCTGTTGAGGAAAGCGATACACGAGGCAAGAGTAGCCCTTTAGTTGATGTTCCCGCGCCAGTTTCTGTAAGATCCAATAAAGCATCTACATTAGGTGTTTCGTTTGAACCAATTGTAACTTGAGCTTGTGTAATTTGGCAAAAACATATTACTAGACAAAGTAATAGTAGTCTGTTTAAAGTTGTACCTTTCTTCATAAAAATAGTTATTTGTTTCATTTTGTGTTATGTTTACTATGTAGAATCTGATTTATTTCATGTAAATATTTGCTAATGAAAAACCCGGTGCAGTAAGAATATCAAGTGGTAAAGACCTTGCATCAGCTACTTTCACAAGCAACATGGAATGCAGCGAAGACAATATATTTAAAGACATAGACCATTGATAGTAGATGCAATAAAATGCATCTACAAAAAATCTCTTTCCACACCGGATTAATTGATATATTTTTGAAAAATAAAAACTTGTCATTAAAAGTAGGATGGATTTGTAAATATAAATTTTGTTGGTTATATTAAGACGGGCTATATGTACATAAAAAGACATATAATACCGGCCAGATTGTAATAATTGGTAAGTAATATAAAACGAGTTGAGGAAGTTTAAAAATATAAGTATTTCATCTCTCTCTCTCTCTCT
>NZ_GL891979.1:254121-293088 GCF_000213555.1 Dysgonomonas gadei ATCC BAA-286 | reverse complement strand
CTCTCTCTCTCTCTCTCTCTCTCTCTCTCTCTCTCTCTCTCTCTCTCTCTCTCTCTCTCTCTCTCTAATAAAATAAGGATAACTCCCAAATTATTAGAAGAAAAAACGCTAAATAAACTCAGTTTATTTATTAAATTAATGTGTGCTAAATGAAGTCTGAACATACCCAAAGGGTCGTAAAATGAATTTGTCTATTTTTCTTATTTATCTCTTAGCAAAGATATGTGCTCTATAGCAAAACTAATGTATACATTTGTGTCATATACGAAATATTATTGGCAACACAAACATCACAAACCCTAGTTGAATATACAAAATATGACACAATATTCACCAACAACCAAAATAAGACAACACTAAATATCCATAGCTCCACAAATAATACTTTTTATGACATATATATAGTCCAAAATATTTAAATCAGAAAAAGTTTATATTTCTTCCTGGACAATAATCTATTATATCACATTTCTTCGATTATCCTATAATAATATTCTCTACATCTTTATTAACTTGCTCATTTATTGCACCCTGAAACGAGCCTGATTTGACTGTCCATTGACACTTTAACACCTCTTTTAACCAATTACACCAATTTATACATTGTCCCTTAGATTTTTTAGCCTTTAAAACTTTACTAACCAAACAAAATACTTTACTTTTGTACTGCATTTTTAAAAAGTATAACTATTTGAATGTAAGCACATATAAATATTATTTATGCGAACATAGACAAGCAATATATAATCAACTAAGAATCAACACGATTACAATAAAACCTATATACATTAAACAATAAAAATTAATCATGGCTAATCAAAAAGAAAAGCTTTTCTCAGACTTTCCACCGGTATCTACCGAAGAATGGATGGCTAAGATTACGGCTGACCTGAAAGGGGCCGACTTTGAGAAAAAACTTGTTTGGAGAACAAATGAAGGGTTTAACGTAAACCCTTTCTACAGAAGTGAGAATACAGAAGGCCTGGCAACAGCCGATTCTCTTCCGGGTGAGTTTCCATATGTACGTGGTACCAAGAAAGACAATGACTGGTATACACGTCAGGATATCTGCGTTAATGACTTCAAGGCTGCCAATGCGAAAGCTCTTGACGTATTAAACAAAGGTATTACATCACTAGGCTTCTCTATCGATGGAGATGATGTAAGTGCTGAAAACATCAGGACTCTTTTGAAAGACATCTTGCCGGAAGCTGTAGAACTTAATTTCAGTACATGTTACCGGAAGTCGCTCGAATTGACTAAAATTCTTGTAGAATACTACAAAGAATCGGGCGCAGACCTGCTGAAATGTTTCGGTTCGGTAAATTACGATCCATTCAAACCACTTTTGAAAAAAGGTCGTGATGCAGAAGGTTGGATAGAAAAAGCTGCTGAAATAGTAAAAACTGCTGCACCACTACCTCGTTTCCGCGTACTGGCTGTAAATGCACATGCCACAAATGATGGTGGTGCATATATCTATCAGGAACTCGGATATGCACTGGCTAATGGAAATCAAATCTTAAGCGCTCTTGTTGAGGCTGGTCTGGATGCTACATTAGTAGCTAAGAAAATCAAATTCAACTTCGGTATCGGAGGAAACTATTTCATGGAAATAGCAAAATTCCGTGCTGCACGTTGGTTGTGGGCCGAAATAGTTGATGCTTACAAACCTATATGCAACCATGATTGCCCTAACAAAGCAGAAGATGGTACTTGTCGCTGTGCTGCAAAAATATATGCACATGCACAAACATCTACTTTCAATAAGACAGTATACGATGCGCACGTAAACCTGCTTCGTACACAAACAGAAGCTATGTCTGCTACTATTGCAGGGGTTAATTCACTTACAGTACGCCCATTCGATGAAACATATAAAACATCGGATGATTTCTCGGAAAGAATTGCTCGGAATCAGCAGTTATTGTTGAAAGAAGAATGTCACTTCGATAAAATCACTGATCCTTCTTCAGGTTCATATTATATAGAAAACCTTACTAAATCTATCGCTGAACAGGCATGGAAACTGTTCCTTGAAACAGATGAAAAAGGATTCTATGAAGCATTGAAGGCCGGAACGGTACAGACTACAGTGAAAGCATCGGCCGATGCACGCTTCAAAGGTCTGGCTACCCGCCGTGAAGTACTATTGGGTACCAACCAGTTTCCTAACTTCACTGAAAAAGCAGAAAGCAAAATTGTGGAAAAAGAAAGCCACGATTGCGGATGCTCTAAAGACGCTCCATATCTGGCATTGCCTTCCGACCGTCTGGCAACTGCTTTTGAAAGTATGCGTTTAGCTACCGAAAAACATGGTGCGCCGACTGTGTTTATGCTTACTATTGGTAATCTGGGTATGCGCCTTGCACGTGCTCAGTTCTCTAGTAACTTCTTCGCTTGTGCAGGCTACAAGGTAATTGACAACTTAGGTTTCGAAACTGTTGAAGCCGGAGTGAAAGCTGCACGCGAAAAGAAAGCCGATATTATCGTTCTTTGCTCCAGTGATGATGAATATGCAACACTTGCACCCGAAGCTTATAAGCTAGTTGCAGGAAAAGAACATTTCGTTGTAGCAGGAGCTCCTGCTTGCATGGATGAACTGAAAGCTCTGGGAATCGAGCACTTCGTTAATGTGAAGAGCAACGTCCTTGAAACATTAAAAATGTTCAATGCTAAACTGGGAATCAATTAAGTAAGTAGCTAAAATTAAAAAAAATGAAACCAAATTTTAAAGATATAAACATTAACAAAGCAGGTTTTGCAGCTACAGATGCTGCAAAATGGGCTGCTGATAATGGTATAGAAGCTAACTGGATGACTCCTGAGTTGATCCCGGTTAAGCCTGTTTATACAAAAGAAGACCTTGAAGGCATGGAGCATCTCAACTATGCTTCGGGACTTCCTCCATTTCTACGCGGACCATACTCCGGTATGTACGCTATGCGTCCGTGGACAATTCGCCAATATGCAGGATTCTCTACTGCTGCCGAATCGAATGCATTTTACCGTCGTAACCTTGCATCAGGCCAGAAAGGTCTGTCTGTAGCCTTTGACCTTGCCACTCACCGTGGATATGATGCCGACCATCCTCGCGTAGTAGGTGACGTAGGTAAAGCCGGGGTATCTATCTGCTCGGTAGAAGATATGAAAGTATTGTTCGATGGTATTCCTTTGAACCAAATGTCCGTTTCTATGACAATGAACGGTGCCGTGCTTCCTGTACTTGCGTTCTACATCAATGCAGGTCTTGAACAAGGCGCTAAACTGGAAGAAATGGCCGGAACAATCCAGAATGATATCCTAAAAGAATTTATGGTGCGTAATACATATATCTATCCACCTGAATTCTCAATGAAGATCATTGCTGATATCTTCGAATATACATCACAGAAGATGCCTAAGTTCAACTCAATCTCCATCTCGGGTTACCACATGCAGGAAGCCGGAGCAACAGCGGATATCGAGTTGGCTTACACTTTGGCCGACGGTATGGAATACCTGAAAGCAGGTATCGAAGCGGGTATCGATGTAGATGCATTTGCACCACGCTTGTCGTTCTTCTGGGCTATAGGAATGAATCACTTCATGGAAATAGCTAAGATGCGTGCCGGACGTCTGTTGTGGGCTAAAATAGTGAAGAGCTTCGGCGCTAAGAACCCGAAATCACTTGCACTTCGTACCCACTCCCAAACATCGGGATGGTCACTGACAGAACAAGACCCTTTCAACAACGTAGGCCGTACATGTATCGAGGCTATGGCTTCTGCTCTTGGTCACACTCAGTCATTACATACCAATGCGCTGGATGAAGCCATTGCATTACCAACTGACTTCTCTGCACGTATCGCGCGTAATACTCAGATATATATTCAGGAAGAAACATATATCACTAAAGAAATCGACCCTTGGGCTGGTTCTTATTATGTGGAAACACTTACTAACGAACTTGTACACAAAGCTTGGGATCTGATTCAGGAAGTACAAAAACTTGGCGGTATGGCTAAAGCTATCGAAACAGGCCTTCCTAAAATGCGTATCGAAGAAGCTGCTGCCCGTACACAAGCAAGAATCGACTCAGGTAGCCAGACTATCATCGGTATCAATAAATACCGTTTGGAGAAAGAAGACCCAATCGATATTCTCGATGTGGACAACACAGAGGTTCGCCGTCAGCAAATCGAGCGATTGAACGATCTGAAAGCGAAACGCGACAATGAAGCGGTTAAGAAAGCTCTGGCTGCAATCACTGAATGTGTAAAAACAAAGAAAGGCAACCTATTGGAACTTGCAGTTGAAGCTGCTCGTCTTCGTGCAACATTGGGAGAAATATCCGATGCTTGTGAAGAAGTGGTAGGTCGCTATAAAGCAATAATCAGAACAATTTCAGGCGTGTATTCATCAGAAAGTAAAAAAGACCCCACATTCCATGAAGCTCAGAAACTCGTGGAAGAGTTTTCCAAGAAAGAAGGTCGTCAACCTCGTATTATGGTTGCCAAGATGGGACAGGACGGACACGACCGTGGTGCTAAAGTTGTAGCAACAGGTTACGCCGACTGCGGATTCGATGTGGATATGGGACCATTGTTCCAGACTCCGGAAGAAGCTGCCCGTCAGGCTGTGGAAAACGACGTGAACGTACTTGGTGTTTCGTCTCTTGCTGCCGGTCACAAAACACTTGTGCCTCAGGTTATAGCTGAGTTGAAAAAACTTGGCCGTGAGGATATCATCGTTATTGCAGGTGGTGTGATTCCTGCACAGGATTACGACTTCTTATACAAATCGGGTGTCGCTGCCATCTTCGGCCCTGGTACTTCGGTAACTAAGGCTGCTGTGCAGATAATGAAGATATTGCTGGCTGAGTAAGTTCAGTCGGAAAAGATAGTATTAAAAACTCCTGCTCATATTTGAGTGGGAGTTTTTTGTTCATAATTATTGGTATTATTAATGGTATTGAGTGAAATAAAGAAGTATATTTGTTAAAATGGAGGTACATATGCTATGAATAGAATAATTCTTATTGGTAATGGTTTTGACTTGGCTCATGGATTGAAGACAAGTTATAGGGATTTTATTGATGATTATTGGAAGACGTTTATTGAGGAGGCGAGGAAAAATGGGAGTTCATATGAAGATGATTATGTATCTTTCAAAACTAACACTAAAACTTTAGCTCATATCATATCAGGCGACACAAATAATTTAAAATTGCTAGAAAAAGATATTGAGCATTTTAAAAGTGGAATATGGGGTGGAAATGGAACAACAATCGAATTAAGTTTCAAAAATAGCTTTTTAGAGCAAATATCGAAACACGTATCAGACAAAAGCTGGGTAGATATTGAGAATGAATATTATGAGTTTTTGAAGAAGAGTAATCATGGTCAAATTGAGATTTTAAATGAAGAATTTAAAGCAATAGAACAACTACTTGAAAAACATTTGCTTAAAATACAAAATGGCTCGGAAATAGTAACATCTATATTTTCCCCAATAAGGAGTAAAATATATTCTTTGATATTTAGTAGGGATTTGTCAAAAGAAGACTCATTTATATATGAAATAGAATCTGATCTCGAAGAGTTAGATGATTCAAATATACGCGAATTAGATGGTATACTTGAAGATTGTAAAAATATATATAATGAGATGAAAACTAGCAGCATCGATGTTAAGCAGTTTATTTCTAATTATCAAAAAGAGGCTGATTTAGATTCAGAATCAGGCATTGATTACATCGAAGAAAAAATCTCAAATAATACAATTCCTGATTATTTTATGCTACCGAAAGAAATACTTTTCTTAAACTTTAATTATACTCATACTCAAGAGAAATATATTTCTGACAAACAATTCATTCAGACCATCCACATCCACGGCGAACTCAACAACCCTAAAAATCCCATCATCTTCGGCTACGGAGATGAACTTGCAGAAGACTATAAACAAATAGAAAATCTGAATGACAACGAGTATCTCAAAAACGTAAAATCTATCCGATACCTCGAAACAGATAATTACAGAAAGATGCTAAGCTTCATAGAATCTGAACCATACCAGATATTCATTATGGGACACTCGTGCGGAAACTCAGACAGAACATTATTAAATACCCTTTTTGAACACAAAAACTGTGTATCAATAAAACCTTTTTTTCATCAACGAGAAGATGGTTCTAATAATTATAATGAAATAGTCCAAAATATTTCCCGCAACTTCACCAACAAAGCCGCCATGCGCGAACGCGTAGTAAACAAAACCTATTGCGAACGACTAACCTAAATACTTTTCCCAACGAACACAAATAACCCACTCATATACAGAAAAATACGCACAACAACTACCATCCTTTCATCTTCTTCTAAACAAGTCGGCTTTCATTTGCGTTTACTCATTATGATACCAGATTTCTGCAATATTACACCAAATATCCACAAATCCGGTAATATAAAAAATGATATTATATATTTGCACGCAGAAAAGACAATAGACATAGACAATGAAGGATGTAATAGAGAATATTCCGTCTTTAGAAACAGATTTTAAAATATTCAGAAATGCCGGGCATATGCCTGTCACTTCTCATCAATCTTCCATTCAGTTTGGAATTGTTGCTTTTTGTACTAAAGGAAGTGCGGAGATAACTGTATACACAAAGAAGCACCGTCTGGCAGAGAATGAGCTTGTTATACTCTTACCTTGCCAGTTAGTGTCTATCAATGAAATAAGCAAAGATTTTACAGTAAATTATTTCATTATTTCACAGGCGCTTTTCAATGACACATTAAGTGGAATCTGCCGCTTCTCTCCCCTATTTTTCATTTATATGAGAAATAAACTTCATTATGGACTAAAGGGAGCAGAAATAGATAAGTTTATGGAGTTTTTCAATATACTCTATAAAAGAGCCGAGTCAAAAGATTTTCTATTTCGTAGAGAATACATAATTAGCTTGTTGAGGCTGCTTTATCTCGACTTATACAATAATTATAAGACAGATTTACTGTCGGGTACTTCAAAGATGGATGCCAGAAAAGAAGAACTGGCGTACGACTATTTCATGCTGGTAATGAAACATTATAAAGAATATAAAGATGTAGCATTCTATGCCGAAAAGCTTTGTATTACACCCAAATATCTGACATCGGTAATAAAAGATGTAAGTGGCAGGCCGGCTAAGGACTGGATTTTGGAATATGTGGTATTGGATATAAAGTCATATTTAAAAAATTCATCACTAAATATCCAACAAATAGCATCCCAAACCAAATTTTCCAATCAGGCTTCGCTGGGTAGATTCTTCAAACAGCACACCGGAATGACTCCTTCCGCATACCGGGCAGGCAGGCAGGAATTATAAAAGATTGTTTATGCTGATAAGATAGTTGAGAAAACATCCCGATATATCCAACCGGATCGGTTGGAAGTGTAGTTTTGTAAAGTTTGTGTAAAAACAGATCCTGTGAGTCGTGAGATTCGCAGGATTTTTCTTATATCCATCAATAGGTTTCAAATCAATCATCTGAAAATATTAAATCGGTCAATAAACTTACTGAATCAGTAATCTGTTCTATTATAATAGTATTTACCCATAAATCATAATTAAATGAAAGATCAATTTTGTGTATTATTCGGACTTGATGGAGTACTGATAGACAGCGAATCCCAAAATAAAATCATATGGAAATACATCGCCGATAAATACGGCTCGGAAACCGCAAATATGGAACAAGCAGTAAAAGAGAAAGGCATGCATGATATTCTTTCCAGATTCTTCTCTCACCTTTCGGAAGAAGAGAAGCACAAGTTGGTAAATGAACTGAAAGCGCACGAAGCCAATTTAAGAATTCACGAGATAAAAGGTCTCAAACACTTTATTGAAGACCTGAAAAAGAATGGTATTAAAATAGGACTGGTAACAAACTCCAGCCAGACTAAATTAGATAATGTATTTAAGCAAACCGATCTGAATAGTACAATGGATACAATCGTATCTATCGAAAATCTATCCAAATTCAAGTCTTCAATATCCGGCTTTGAGTTGGCCGCAAAGGAATTAGGTTTTGAGCCAAAAGATTGTTTCGTATTTGAAAGTTCATTAAGTGCTATAGAGACAGCTCATCTGAATGGCATGAAAGTACTAGCCCTGAAAGGCTCTCTGCCTAAAGAGACATTATTACATAATACGATAAAGATTATCTCTGATTTTACTGAAATCTCTTTAGAAGAATTGAAAAAGCTATAAACAACTGGTTATCAACAATAATAAATTTTCGATTATTATTTTCTATAAAGAATTTGAATTTTAATAGTTTCAAAAGAAACTATTTCTATTATTTTCATTACTTTCGTGACCGAATAACAACTTTAAATAAATAAAAAGATGAAATTGAAATTTATATTATTAGCCGGGCTATTTATCTCTATACTATCAGCCAACGCACAAAGTGTTACAGGCAAATGGAAAACGTTCGATGACGAAACCAAAGAAGCAAAATCAATCGTTGAAATAACTGAGCGGGACGGTAAAATATACGGTAAAGTAATTGAAATACTTAACCCTGCAAAGAAGAATATCAAATGTACAAACTGCTCCGGGGCCGATAAAGATAAGCCCGTTTTAGGTTTGGAAATACTGAAAGGTTTATCGAAAGACGGAAAGGAATACAGTGATGGCAAAATCCTTGACCCGTCGAATGGAAAGCTTTATAAATGTATTGTCTCTCTTGATGGAAATGATAAACTAAAAGTTCGTGGCTATGTAGGTATTTCGGCTTTCGGACGTACACAAAACTGGGTAAGGGTAAAGTAATCTTATCAAAATTACAGACCATACGAAGAATCAGAACAATAATTGATAAATTTAAATAAATGATGCAGCTTTTTTGATTATAAATCGTCTTATATTCGTAAACATTTTACATAAAATGCTTATTATACAAACAAACCAAAACATGAATACGCAAAGCTATGAAAAAGTTATTTATAAGCCTGTTTTCATTAACAGCAATGACTATCGCCACACCGGCATATAGTCAAGAGATTGTAACCAATCAAAATACAGTGGCCCTGATAGAGAATATTAAAGCCAAAGTTGCAAAAGAAGCAGTGGATGCTGAAATAGAAATGCTGAAAGAAATAGAAGATGCAAAAAAACAGGTAGAAAAAGATATAGAAAGTTCCGCAAAAAAGGCAAAAGAGGATGCTGAGATAAACAGGTTAAAAGGTGAAGGGAAAGCAAGGGTGAAGGGAGAAAAAGCAATTGCGAAAGCAAGGCTGAAAGCCGAAAAAGCAAAACTGAAAGCTCAGGAAAAAGCAGATAAAGAAATAGCCAAAATCAGGGAAAAAGAATCTATAAATCTATAAACTCTTATTCTAGTAAAGGAGTAAAGCCCCTATTATAAGATTTATAATAGGGGTATTGTTTAGGGTACTGGATCATAACCATGACCACCCCAGGGATTACATCGCGCAATTCGCTTTACAGCCAGCCAAAATCCTTTGAACGGCCCGTATTTTTTTATTGCCTGTATAGCATATTCAGAGCAGGTAGGCGTATAACGGCACGACGGCGGAAGCATCGGGGATATGCTGTATTTGTAGAAATAGACCGGAAGCAGGAGAATCCATGATAATATTCTCTTCATTGTTTACCTCCTTTCAACCTTTCAGATAATACAGTTATTGTCTTCAATATCGCTTTCTCTATTTCAGCATACACAGGCAGTTCATTTTTAAGATATAGAAAGGCAATGTCGATCCGCTTATCTCCGGAGCGTAATAAATCCTGATATACTCCTTTATTCAATCTGAAAGCCTCTTTCACCAAACGTTTTACCCGATTCCGTTTTACAGCTCTTTTAAATTTCTTCTTTGATACACTGACCAGAATAGAAGCGATTTGTTTTTCACTTTCCGTTTCATCTTCTATCAGATACACTATCCGCAAAGGATAAGCAACAAACGACTCTCCCGAAGAAAAAAGCTTGTCTATGGATTTTGTACTGCACAATCTTTCTTCTTTAGCTAAAGTATTCTTCTTAGGAGAGATTTCCGTATTCATTTATATATCTAAAATCAGAACACAAAGGTATGAAGATTTCCCTCTTAATCCGGATTTTTAACAGACTTATTTAAACATGTTGGTATCCTTCCTATTTTTAACGAACACATAAACATTTCATATATAAAACCTTACAAATTAATTTCAGATTAATTCATTTTTATCTGTAACCTTTTCCCATCCGTATCCGTCATATCAATAAACAAAATCAATATTAGTAAAATAAGTAAAAACAATGATATTATGAAACGTTTATTAACCCTGCTCACTCTTTTTGCTATCATAACATCCATATCAACAGCACAAATCAAAATATCGGGTACGATAGTGGATACTGATACACACGACGCTCTGGAGTTTGTAAATATCGCCTTGCTCAATCAGGATTCAACGTTTGTAGCCGGAGCATCATCTGATACAAAAGGACTTTTTGCCTTCAATAATATACCAACCGGAAATTATATACTATCCGCGGCATTTGTCGGCTATCAGAAGGCATATATCCCCGTTAACGACGTTAATAAAAATACAGATATAGGCAGCATTCCATTGGAGGCTTCGGATATAGCACTTAAAGATGTGACTGTTACCGCAAATGCCGTTATTCAAAAGGCTGACAGGAAAATCATCATTCCTTCCGACGCTCAGATAAGGGCATCCAACAGTGGTGTCACACTTCTCCGTAACCTGCAACTATCACGTATCATCATCAACCCGATAAATAATACAGTAACCGTACCCGGAGGAGACGCTGTTCAACTACGAATCAATGGCGTTGAGGTTACTATTGCCGAAGTGGTTGCGCTTCAGCCCGCAGATATTATCCGCATCGAGTATCATGACGATCCGGGAATGAGATATAACAATGCGGCAGCCGTAATCGATTATATTACCCGCCACAGGGAATCGGGTGGAAGTGTATCTGCAAACCTCGCAAATGTTCCGCCCTCCATTATGGGATGGGGTGAGAACTTCGCTTCGGCAAAAGTGAACAATAAGAAATCGGAGTTCGGTGTTAATGCATACTGGTCGCGCCGAGGTATAGACTGGACCCGGGAGAATCAGGAAACGTTTGTACTGCCCGATAAAACACTGCAACGGATAGAAGAGGGACAACCTACCAAATTTAAAGATGACCGTTTGAATATGGCTCTGAACTATAATCTGAATGAGCCGGACAAGTACTTGTTTAGTGCAACTTTAAGATACAACTATCAGAAAACCCCGAATCAGTTTTCGGACAGAGAAAGTATCATACACTCATCTGATAACAATACGCCGCTATCGATATTGGATCACTCGACATGGAATAACAACACACCGTCTTTAGACTTATATTATCAGCGTAACCTGAAGAATGACCAGCTGATTATATTCAATGCCGTAGGTACATATATAGACTCCAAATCGACACGACTGTACGAAGAACGCAGGAATGAGGAACTGACTACAGACATATTCTCATCAGTAACCGGAGATAAATACTCATTCATTATGGAAGGTATTTATGAGAAGAAGCTGAATACAGGAAAATTATCAGGAGGAATCAAGCATACCCAAAGCTATACCAGCAATGTATACGACGGGAATGTATCGACAAACATAGGTCTCAACTTTGCTGAAACGTATGGCTATGGTGAGCTCCAGTGGAGAAAGAATAAATTCAACTATACATTGGGACTGGGAGTGATGCGGACATACAACAGTCAGGGTGATGGCAAAAACGAGAAGTATATATTCCGTCCTACTTTACGCATAGCATACAACATAAACGATAATACCTATATACGCTACAACGGGTATATATCGGGATATTCCCCGTCTTTGTCCGACCTGAATAATGTAGAGCAGGAAATAGACTCATTACAAATCCGTAGAGGGAATCCTAATCTGCAAACCGTGTGGTTCTATTCCAATACATTAAACGCCGGATTCAATAAAGGCATATTCGGAGCCGAGTTTTATATGAGATACAGCTACGATCACAAGCCGATCATGGAACAGATAACATTCGAAGACGGTAAGTTTGTCCGCTCAAATGTGAACCATAAAGGCTTCCATCGCATAAATATAGAAACCACATTCAAGTTAAAGCCTTGGAAAGACTATATCACATTCAGTGTATCACCCGGCCTGAACCGTTATATCAGTCTTGGAAACGATTACACCCATACATATACTAACTGGCGGATGCGCACATCTCTAACCGCTAATTATAAACGGTGGATGCTCAATTTTGAACTGATGACCCGATGGAACAATTACTGGGGAGAAACGCAGGATATAGGGGAGAAATTTCATGTTCTCATGGTTGGATATAATGCCGAAAAATGGAGCCTGTCGGCAGGTATGTTCAATCCGTTTACCAAAGACTATACACAAGGGAGCAAAAATTATTCCCGGCTTGCACCGAATGTCTCAAACGTATACACTGACAACCTGGGACAGATAGTAATGGTAAACTTCACGCTCAACCTGAACTTCGGACGTCAGTACAAGGCTGCAAACAAACGCCTGAATAACGACGATACTGATGCCGGCATCATGTCAGGCACTAAAAAATAAGGGTTCTTCACAAGAGAATAATATTAGGGCTAAACTTAATATTGATTGTGTTTACAAAGTAGCCTCCACAGACGGGATGTCGTGCGGAGGCTGCGCTTTTTATCCTCAAGAAGCTTCCAGCATCAACAATGAATCATCAACAACTGCCGGATAGAATAGATACCGCCTAAAACAGCTAATTTTCATCATCTTCTGCAAATGAATTATTCCGGCTACTTTTCTGCTTGATTGTTTGCCAGGGTGCATCGGCATCGCTTCTTTCGGCTGCCTGTCCCGGTTTAAGGTCCAGTTCGTTAAGACTATCATCCAGCTCCAATATTTGCTTTACAGAAACCACGCAGGCATCACTTTCCGTAATATCTTCATCACTAAAAAACTGCCAGTCACCATCTTCATCATATACTACATATGTAATCAAAGAATTGGCATCCAGGACATAGCGTGTGGTTATTACAGGCTTATTGTCAGATTCGTCGTTAAGTTTCATAGACAGTACATATTATTGTTTGTGAGTATGTGTATTATTTTATAAATATAACATGGATATAAATTAATAACACTATATAGCTTCATAAATTTATTAAACAAAAGCTAAAACCAATACTTTTATTGAAAAATAACACGAGACTTATTAATTCGCTGTCATTCCAACATTTCCAATAACTGCAACATTCCTATGTTAGTCGCACGTACAATATTTGCTTCACGGAATCGTCCCAATTGATATTTCCGGGCTACGCATCTATCCTTATAAGTGGTACAAACCCAGACTGTGCCCACCGGCTTCTCTTCCGTACCTCCATCCGGGCCGGCAATACCGGTAGTGGCAATAGAGCAGTCCACATTCAGTATCTCTTGTGCTCCTTTGGCCATTTCCACAGCTACGGCCTCACTCACGGCGCCAAAGCGATCCAATGAATCCTGTGATACATGCAATATATTCACTTTTTCTTCATTGGCATATGATATGACAGAACCTTTAAAATAACGGGACGAACCCGGAATAGAAGTAATGGTATGGGCAATATTACCTCCCGTACAACTTTCGGCTGTACCCAGGCTCAAACCCTTTTCGAAAAGGCGCTCTCCCAGCAGCTTCTCCACCGTAATATCTTTCTCTGCCAAAATAGCACTTCCTAATATATCCTGAAGTTTTTTTACCTGCTCATTCAATTCCTCCAAACGATGTTCCCCGCGAACAAACAGGCGCAGCTTCATCAATCCGGGAGATGGCAGATATGCCAATCCGAAACCCTCCGGCAAATTATCTTCAAAGTCGGCAATATACATCGCTAATGCCGATTCGGTATATCCCTTTACAATGAATACACGCTTGAGGTACGCATCCGGGTCATATTTAGCTTGTAGACGGGGAATGATCTCATTTTCCATCACATACCGCATTTCGTGAGGAACTCCCGGCATAGACACAAGCACTTTGCCTATATAATCGAACCACGTAATCGGAGCCGTCCCTACCCTGTTCTGTATCACTGTACAGTCTTTAGGCACATAGGCCTGATTGCGGGTCAGTTCATTCAAAGTCGTAAAACTGGATATTACATTCTGTATATTTTCGAGAACAGAGTCATCAAAAATCATCGTCGTACCAAAATAGTCGCAAAGTGTTTTCTTGGTTATATCATCTTTCGTCGGGCCCAGTCCACCAGTCATAAGAATAACATCTACACGGGAAAATACTTCTTCTATGGTAACCTTTATCTGTTGTGCATCGTCTCCTATCGATTGCATTTCTTCTACCTCAAATCCTGCGAGTGTAAGTTTCTGCGCTATCCACGCCGAATTAGTGTCGACAATCTGCCCGATGAGGATTTCATCGCCGATTGTAATTATTGCTGCTTTCATTTCTATTCTATCAGTTATTACAAATATAAGTTTTGCTTTTAATTTACTGTTAAAAAGTAACAAAGGTAACAGGAATTAATGAAGAACGAATAATAAAGAATTAAGAATTAGGGCAAACCTGAAAATCAGCAACGTTTCAGTAAACAGTATGCTCACACAGAGGCGCTAAGGTGAAAAAAGGTAACAAAGGTAACACATATTTCAGCTATTAGCTGATAGCTGTCAGCCGTTAGCTTTGGCCATCGCACAAGTGACTTCACAGTAAACAGAAATACGGTTTTTGACTCCGCCGATTTACGCTTCGCTACAATTCAACTCAGTACTTAAAACTCATAATTTATCACCTTATTTACGTTTATTAACTATGTTTGGTTAAAATCTGACACATCTGACAGTTTTTCCATTGTTTTCACCTTGATTATTTTGCATTCGTTAACTATATATGGTTGAAAAGTAACAGAAGTAACGGATTTTATGGCTTTTGTAGAGGCGAATAAACATTCGCCCACAATGACTAACGGGCGAAAGATGTTTCGCCCCTACAGTTTTCCCAAAAAGTAACAAAGGTAACACATATACCAGTTCAGTTATCAGTGAACAATGAACAGTCATCAGTTAGCAGCTTGTATCTTGTCTACTTGTGTCTCACTTGTAATCATTCACTTTCAATTGTCAACTGTCCATTATCCATTGTCCACTCAAAAAAGTAACAAACGTAACACCTTTTCAACCATTTGCTAATATGCTAATTCTCAAACCTGCTAATCAATACTTCAAAGAACCATCTGCTAACAGCTAAAGACTATCAGCTATATACATAGATAAAGTTTTCAAATACTGATTCACATAATTCAGAATCCGGTAGTCAACAATCCCCTGGCACCTTTTATCCCGCATTTCTGATATTTATTATAAGCGGCAGCTGCACTTTCCCGCACAGCAGCATTTGTACCTCCTGCGATGTATGTAGCGATTGCATCATGTAAAGTGTATGCTTCGGGACTCATCAGATGTGTAGACCAAAGCAATGGATTAGCTTTAGCTGAACGCAGATACGGCGTAAAATACCGTTTACTATAGCAAGCAAGGATTATCGCATCACGCGTTTTACCATCTACATTGCTATAAGTATTTGCCAACGAAAAATCCATTAACCCGTTATGCCCTATATAAGCGAGTAATTTAGCATTCCCATTGAGGCCGACAACCGTTTTCCCGACCATTACGGTATCCTTCCTACTTCCTGAACATGAGTTGAGGAAATCTTCTGTACAGTTTTTTATGTATTGTCCGTCGTAAGCATCCGCTACAAGGTAGTAATCTTTCGTTTTATGTTTGAAGACAATACGTTCGAGGCGGATATTATCGACCTTTAACCGCCTTACTTCCTTCCAGTCAGAGCCTTTTCTGAAATAAGTACGAATACCATATCCGCATCCCCAGTACAGATTCGAATTCGGATCTTGCCCATTGCCTATTCCTTTAGGTACTTTCACTATACCCTGATATTTATTATCGCACAAAGCCACCATCACATGAATAGTTTGCGATTCCTGAGCAAAAAGAGGAAATAATAAAACAAAAGCAAAACAGGTAAGATGTAGTTTTTTCAGCATGGTATAAAGGTTTTGGCCATTATTAATATCGTTTTTCTATAATTTCGTGATAACTGTTCCATTTGCATTCATCCATATTACTTTCGCCTGGCAACAAACGTCTTACTGTCTTAAGTTTTTTCTTTCCCAGATAAACGCCTATAGTCTGATAAAAAGGGACTGGAAATCCTCCTTGTCTTCCAGGTATCCAACGAGGCATCTTGTGTAGTAGCCGCACGACCTCACTGTCGCAATCATACGAAAGAGATGTTACTATTTTTATATTTTGTGGATCAATTTTTCCATCTTTTAATACAACAAACCTTGCAATAACAAAACCCTGCACTTCCCCTTTGGTTACTGTACGGGGATACCGGATATTCTTATTAAAGAATACCTCCATAACACTATCTCCGCCTACAAATTGGGGGAGTATTTCTGTACTTATAAAGATTGGTGGTTCCGTGAATTCCTCAATATTTATTTCGTTTAATTGCTTCGAATCCAAAAGTAACCGATTCTCTATGAGTGTATCATTTTTCACGTGAAATGGTCTGACTTCTTTCTTCTGTTGGGAATATATGCACAAACAAAAAGACATAAACAGGGGAAAAGTAAAATACATTCTCATACTCAATCGTGTTTTTCGTTCTGATATTAGATAGAGTATGAAAATACTGAAATTCCATAAATAAATTTCCCTATTCGAACAGATAGCGTTGTATATGATCCATAAATATTTTTTTATCCGAACTATGTTTGCGCATCTTATTCCAAAAATTCTGCGGATATATCATTTTATTCCCTTTACTATCTTCATAAACCATCTCATCAAAAATATTTTTAGACAGTGACGCCCGTTCATTCTTGTTGTTGCTGAATTGAAGATGTCCGAAAATATCAACTTTATATTCTTCTTTGTAGTCCGTCAATCCATGGCACATATCCATCAGCCAGAAAAAGGTCTCTTCTTCATCACCTCTGAAATCACGCTGAATATCTTTCCAAAATTCTATGGAATACTTTATTTCATTGTTATTATCATCCGTGAAAATCCAGGCATCGAAAATATCTTTTTTCAGATATGCTTTCCTTCTATTGTTTTCCTCATATTGAAGATAACCAAATATATCACGGCCTATTTTTACTTTTCTCCCGTTTGTTTCAACAATCGTGTTATCGAAGATATCTTTTCCTATTTTCGTTTTGTTTCCTTTGTTGTCTTCTATTATTGTATTATCAAAGATATCTTTCTTTATCGTTTTTCTATAGCCCTTATTATCCTCTATTATCTTATCGCCGAAAATATCTTTCCGAATAGTGGTTCTATTACCTTCATTGTCTTCGATTATAGTATCATCGAAGATATTCTTTCGCACAGTTTTTCTATAACCCTTATTATTCTCTATTACCTTATCGCCAAAGATATCTTTCCGGATAGTCGTCCTGTTGCCTTTATTATCTTCTATTACAGTATCATCGAAAATATCTTTTCGTACTGTTTTCTTATTCCCCTTGTTATCTTCTATTACTTTATCGCCAAAGATGTCTTTTCTGATAGTCGTTCTGTTTCCTTTATTGTCCTCGATTATCGTATCACCGAAAATATCTTTTCGTATTGTTTTCTTATTGCCCTTATTATCTTCTATCACAGTATTGCCGAAAATATCTTTCTTTATTGTTGTTTTATTTCCGTCTTCATCTTCGATAATGGTATTACCGAAAATATCTTTACTAACCTTTTCTTTCTTTCCACCCTGGGCATATATATTTACAGGCAGTAATATCAGGCACGAAATGATAATTATATAAAAGCGTTTCATAGGCATTATTTTTTAGATTATGAATAGCTGCTTTTCAGCCCTGTTTATATATGAATATAATAAATCTGAAAGGTTTAACGACACTTTATAAAAATCTACTTTTTATTATCAATTTCCATCAATGCCCCCATCCGTTGCAGCAATGTCGGATGTGAATAATAGAAAAATACATACAGCGGGTCAGGGTTCAGATTACTCAGAGACTTTACCGATAACTTCTTCAATCCGCTTATCAATGAATCTGCCAAGCCAAAACCGGCAGCATAAGCGTCTGCCTGATATTCATTCTTACGGCTGTGCATACTCGAAAACAGACCTATAATCATAGAAACCGGTGTGAATAGAACAGAGAAAGCAATCAGGCCCAAATGAAAGGAAGCCTCTTTCCCTCCCAATGCCACAGCAATGGCTTCATTATCCAAAAACCATGATAACAGGAACAGAATAATTCCTGTATAAAAGATGGATATGAACATACCCTGCAATGTGTGCCTCTTTTTATAATGACCTATTTCGTGTGCCAGCACAGCGACTATTTCACTCGTCCTAAGATCGTTAATCAAAGTATCGAACAATACGATACGTTTCTTAGCTCCAAAGCCTGTAAAATATGCGTTTGCTTTACTGGAACGTTTAGATGCATCCATTACATATATATTCTTTATGGAAAAACCTGCTTCGCGAGAAAAGGTTTCAATTGCACCCCTGAGCTCCCCATCTTCCAACGGAGTCTGCTTATTGAATAAAGGCACTATGATATTGGAATAAAATAAGGTCATAAATAAAGAGAATACGGTCACTGCGCCCCAGGCGTACAACCATGCATATGTACCCAAGGTTTCATAAAACCATACTAGGAGAGCCAGAATAATACCCCCCAAAATAGTTGTGAGCAGTAAACCTTTCAACTGGTCGAACCAGAAAACAGCTTTAGTCGATTTATTGAATCCGAAGCGTTCTTCAATCACAAAGGTAGCATAATAGCTGAACGGCAAAGTGATAATATCGTTCACAATATATACTATACCGAAGAAAGCCAGAGTAAGAACGACTTCATTATTTATAAATTGTCTCAGTAACCCGTCGAGCCAGCCGAAAATACCCAAAGACAAGATCAGTAACATTACTATAAAAGAGAAAAGGCTTGTATACAAGCCAAAACGGCTGTTTATCTTTTGATAGGCTTGCTGTCTGGCGTATTCGTCTTTATCGTAAATCCCTTCCAGCAATGGAGGTATATCAGGGCTCATTCGCTTACGGTTACGATACGCCAGGTATTGAGTCCAGACAAAATCGAGGACAACTACAAGTAGGATAATGCTTAAGTATATGGGCATAGTCGGATTATAAGTTTAAATATATGTGCCGATGACGTAACGCGGCAAAAGCTAATAGCGAATAATTCATAATTCTCCACTTAGAACATTGGCATATTGGCACATTATCTCATTGTCACATTAAATTAAATCACATCACCACCCTTGAAAACGGAGCGGCTTCCATCGGGCAAAAATCTTTATCTTCATATTTGAAATAGCCTGTCATAGCTATCATGGCTGCATTATCTGTCGTGTAACCAAACGGAGGTATATGTATTTTCCACCCGAAACGCTTTGCATGATCTTCAAACGCAGTCCGAAGCCCCGAATTAGCCGATACACCACCGGCTACAGCAACTTCTTTGATCCCCAGATCTTTGGCCGCCTTACGCAATTGCTCCATCAATACATCAATGATCGTTTTTTGGAGGGAAGCACAAAGATCAGCTTTATTCTTTTCTATAAAATCAGTATCCTTTTTCAGTTCATCGCGGAGCAGATACAGGAAAGACGTTTTCAGACCACTGAAGCTATAATCATAACCCGATATGTGAGGCTTGTTGAATTTAAATTTATTTGCATCACCCTCTTTAGCCAAACGGTCTACAACAGGCCCTCCGGGATATCCCAGTCCCATTACTTTGGCACATTTGTCGAAAGCTTCACCCGCTGCGTCATCTATTGTTTGACCTATGATCTCCATTTCCTTGTACGACCTGACCAGGATAATCTGGGAATTTCCACCCGACACCAACAGGCATAAGAAAGGATATTGAGGCTGATTATTATCGTCTTTATCTTCTTTTATGAAATGAGCCAATACATGAGCATGTAAATGATTTACATCTATCATCGGAATATTCAACGCGGAAGATAATCCTTTAGCAAAAGAAGTACCTACGAGCAAGGAACCCATCAGTCCCGGACCTCGCGTGAAAGCAATCGCAGTCAGTTCATCTTTGGTTACTCCCGCCTTTTTCAATGCCTGATCGACCACAGGTATTATATTCTGCTGGTGAGCGCGTGATGCCAGTTCGGGAACTACACCTCCGTAGCTCTCATGCACTTTCTGGCTGGAAATTATATTCGATAGAAGTACTCCATCCCTGATAACTGCTGCCGCAGTATCATCACAAGACGACTCTATGCCTAGTATGGTTATCATTCAAATATTGTATTTTATATATTATAAATCCAATGACTTATAACATCGTTTCTATTATATTGTTTGGAATGCCCGGGATAAATTGTAAAATTCGGTTTTCACCTGATTCACCCCAATCGCGCCTCCCGACAATCCTGTCGTATCTTTCGACACTGTCACTTTCACTTCACCATTGTTATAATCCTCTATATGCACTCTGAATTTAAAGTATTTACAAAATGCACCGAACAACAAACGCATCATCCGGTTTCCCTTTTCGAATAATCCCTGTCCCAGATGTTTATACCCTAATGATAACATTAGCATTTCTACTTCTTTCTGCATCTGAATTACTGTTATATCCTTATAAATATATATCAGTTTACTATCCTTATTGGGAATATTTTCTTTAAAATAAAGCATAATATTGTGCGTTTTTTAATTATATGGTTTGTAAAAGTGGTACAAAATTAAGAAATATAAATTACCTTCGCAAAGAAGAATTCATAAAAGGAAACAAATGAAAAATATAGTATATCTGCTGACTTTTATCATCCTGTCTTTCATTGGATGCTCAGGCACAACAAAGAAAAACAGTGGGCTATCGCAACAGGAAAAAGTAACCATCATACGTTTCGACAAAGATGTATACAATTATCTTCAGCAACCTGACGCCGTAAAAGAATCCGGATTGAAAGAAAAATATCCACTCCTGCTTCCTGCCTTCGGACGTATAGCCATGGACAATAGTGATCCTGCTACTTTCTTCCCTGCCCTCAGGGATTACTTTTCCCATCCTGCGCTGATGCAAATATACAAAGATGCATTAACTACTTTCGATAATATCTCTGCATACGAAGAAGAATTATCCAATATATCTTCGCTCGTATCACAAAATCTGCCGGAGAAGAAATTACCTGCATTTGCCATGCATGTATCGGGTTTCAGAGAAAATACCATCATTATAAATAATCTTATCTCTATATCTATAGATAAATATCTTGGATATAATTACACTGCATATAAGGAATTTTTCCAACCATTCGAACGCCAACAAATGCAACCGGAATATTTAGTCAGGGACTATCTGAAAGCATGGCTGATGAGCGATGTTGTAAAATCGGATGTTGAAGACCAGACTCTCTTATCCGCGATGGTAGATGAAGGGAAAATACTATATGCACTGTCCCTGTTGCTCCCTGAAAAGAATGCGGAAGAGATCATAGGATATACCAAAGCCCAGACGGACTGGTGCAAACAGAATGAAAAATCGACATGGCAGAGTATTGTAAAACAGAACTACCTCTATTCTACCGATCATATGATTATCACCCGTTTTATAAACGATGGCGCATTTACAGCAATTGTATCAAAAGATTCCCCCGGAAGAATCGGGACATGGATAGGTTGGCAAATAGTAGAGCAGTATGCAAAAAAGAAAGGCGCTTCTCTGCAAAACATTATAGATACGGATGCCCTGATAATATTAAAGGAGGCCAAATATAATCCTTAAATACGAATAACAATACCGTTTTCTGACAATTATCAACAGCATCAATGACTTAAAAAAGCGAACAGATAATAATTATCTCTTAAATCCCCGTACTTATTAACACCATGTTCAAAACTTAACTCGTCTTTGAACGTTATTTCTGTTATCTTTGAATAAAAAATTGAAGAGGTAAAACTAAAATGGCTGACGCGAATAATAAGAATCAGGGGAGACGAAAACCAAAAGAAACGAATTTATTACCCGACATAGGCAAAATACAGCCTCAAGCAAGGGAACTGGAAGAAGCCATACTCGGAGCATTAATGCTTGAGAAAGACGCATATTCACTCGTTAGTGACATCTTAAAACCGGATAGCTTCTACGACACCATTCATCAGATAATATATAGAGCAATAGTTGACCTGGCTGTCCGTCAGGCGCCTATCGATATGCTCACGGTTGTGGAACAACTAAAAAAAGACGGTGAACTGGAAACAGTTGGCGGACCGGTCTATATAGCCCAGCTGACCGAGAAAGTAGCATCGGCAGCACACATCGAATTCCATGCGCGCATCATTGCCCAAAAATATCTGGCAAGAGAGCTTATTTCCTTTTCATCCACGATCACCAATAAAGCCTTTGATGAAACATCCGATGTAGACGACCTGATGCAGGAAGCCGAAAGTAAGCTTTTCGAAATCTCTCAGGGCAATGTAAAGAAAGACGTAACCCAGATCAATCCCGTAATAAAAGAGGCTTTAAACCTGCTTGAAATAGCAGCTAACCGTCCCGAGGGACTTAGTGGCCTGCAAACCGGATTTACACCTCTGGATAAAATAACATCTGGCTGGCAAAATTCCGACCTTGTTATCATAGCCGCCCGTCCCGCGATGGGTAAAACTGCATTCGTGCTGTCTATGGCAAAAAACATGGCGGTAAGCTATGGCTATCCTGTGGCTTTGTTCTCTCTTGAAATGTCAAACGTACAGCTGGTTAACCGTCTGATCGTAAACACCTGCGAAATTCCAGGTGAGAAGATAAAGAACGGCCAACTATTGCCTTACGAATGGGAGCAACTCGACTTTAAAATAAAAGAGCTATACGATGCTCCTTTATACATTGATGACACCCCCAGCTTATCCGTATTTGAATTAAGGACAAAAGCCCGCCGTCTGGTTCGCGAACACGGTATTAAGATGATCATTATCGACTACCTTCAGTTGATGAATGCCAGCGGGATGAACTATGGCAGCCGTGAACAGGAGGTGAGTATGATTTCCCGTTCATTGAAAGGACTAGCTAAAGAACTAAACATCCCCATCATTGCCCTGTCGCAGCTCAACCGTGGTGTAGAAGGCCGTGCAGGTGCAGAAGGAAAGCGTCCTCAATTGTCCGACCTCCGTGAATCGGGAGCCATCGAGCAGGATGCCGATATGGTTTGCTTCATCCACCGTCCCGAATATTATAAGATACTGGAGGACGACAAAGGAAACTCATTGATTGGTTTGGCCGAAATTATCATTGCCAAACACCGTAATGGTGCAACCGGTGATGTACTGCTACGCTTCAAAAGTGAATTTGCGCGCTTCCAGAATGTCGACGATGACTATAACTTCGGTGCAGGACAGAATTTCTCTTCTAAAATCAACACCGACGCTTCGGCTCCAAGTTCGGGTCAGGACTTTCAGCCAATGCAAGGTGCAGGAAATGATTTCGTGCCATTCTGATAAATCTTCTATTATATAAAGTAACAAAAGTAACAGTTATCTATATTATCGTAACTGTTACTTTTTTTTGAATACCTATACTAGTTAAGCACAAAAGAGAAAAAGTAACAAAAGTAACAGAAATATCAGTTAACAGTCAACAGCTATCAGTTAACAACTTGTATCTCGTGTCTTGTCTACTCGTATCTCATATAACTTTCAACTTATTACTCAATACTTACTACTTTCAAAAGGTAACAAAGGTAACAACCTTTTCTGCTTTTTATTTTGCACCATTCTTACTCCTTTTCCCTTTCAGACATCAGGGATTGTATTCAATCTTTCAAAGAACTATAAGCTAACTACTAAAGGCCATCAGCTATACACATAGATAAACTTTAAGATGTCTCATAATAAAAGAAGAGGTTAGCCAATTAGACTAACCTCTTCTCATATATTTAGAAATGTTCTACGTTTTATTTAGCTTCTTTTAGCTGAGCTTCTTTCTTCTTTCCTTCTTTCTTGAATATACCCCAAGCAATAGGAGTTGCTACGAATACAGAAGAATAAGTACCGATCACAATACCGATAAATATAGCAAATGTAAAGCTACGGATAGTATCACCACCTAAAAGGAAGATACAGAACACAACTAGCATCGTACTTATTGAGGTATTCAATGTACGTCCTAATGTAGAGTTCAGCGCTTCATTAATAGTTTCGGTGATATTACGTTTCGGATACATATTTCTGATTTCGCGGATACGGTCAAAGATCACAACCTTGTCATTGATAGAGTAACCTACCACTGTCAATACAGCTGCAATAAACGACTGGTCTATCTCCATTGAAAATGGCATTATCTTATACAGCAATGAGTAAAGGAAGATAACCATCACGGCATCATGCGCCACAGCTATCAGCGTACCCAAAGAGAAAGCAATGTCACGGAAACGCAATAAGATATACAGAGCCATACAGACTACCGCAATCAATACTGCTATGGTAGCCGCTGTTTTCAGGTCGTCAGCCACACTAGGACCTACACGCTGAGAACTTTGAACAAAGTCATCTATAGTTTTTCCATCGGTAAGGAATCCGGCTGCTGTAAGAGCATGGGTCATTTTTGCCCTTATTTCATCTTCAACCTCATCTGTAGCTTCTTCAATCTTATAGTTTGTAGTAATACGAACCTGGCTTGTAGTAGATGACTGACTTGCAGAACCACTGGTAAGTACAAGTACAGTAGAACCTTCAAATTCGGGAACCAGCACTTTTTCGATAGCATCGGCATTTACATTTTTATCGAAACGAACCAGATAGTTACGTCCTCCTGTAAAGTCAATACCGCCATTCAAACCGTTAATGAATAGAGAGCCTACACCTGCTACTAATAATACAGCTGATAAAATCACGATTTTCTTAGTCATCCCCAAGAAATTGATTTTTGTGTCAACAAACAATTTTCGTGAAATAGCAGTGGTGAATGTCTGGTTTCTGAAATGACCCTTATCTAGCATATATTCATAGAATATACGTGTAAGGAATACATTGGTAATGAATGATGCAACAATACCGATAATCAATGTAGTCGCAAAACCCTGTATCGGACCTGTACCGAAATACGCTAATATAATAGCAGTAATTACCTGTGATGCGTGTCCGTCGAAAATAGCAGAGAATGCATGTTTATAACCATCTACTACGGCTACTTTCGTATTCTTTCCGGCTCTTAATTCTTCTTTTGTTCGTTCATAAACCAATACATTAGCATCGACCGCAAGAGCCAGCGAGAGCACAAGTCCCGTTATACCCGGCAGGGTCATTACCGCCCCAAAGGCCGCCAATATACCAATCGTAAAGAACAGGTTGACAAGAACAGCCGAATTGGCAATCAAGCCCGGAATAAAACCGTAAACCAAGCAGATGTATGCCATAAGAAGCACCAATGCAAGTACAAAAGATATAACTCCGGCTTTAATAGCTTCCTGACCCAACGAAGGACCTACAATATCTTCCTGCACAATGTGTACTCCGGCTTTCATCTTACCCGATTTCAGCACATTCTCTAAGTCTTTTGCATCTTCCGGTGTAAAGTTACCTGTGATTTGAGACTGTCCACCTTCAATCTTGTCATTTACATTAGGCGCTGAATATACAGAACCGTCGAGTACGATAGCAATACTCCTGCCTTTTTCTGCTCCGGTAATAGTAGCCCAACGTTGTGTACCTACAGAGTTCATCTGCATACTTACTTCCCAAGTTGCACCATGTTGAGACTGGTCAGCCTTTGCAGAAATAACCACATCCCCGTCCAATGCCGGGCCTTTTTTAAGACCGTCGCCACGCAAAGCGTATAATGTAATCTGAGTTTCTCTTATATCTTCGGCCTTGAATCCCCATGCAAATCTTAGGTCAGGAGGATATGCGTCCTGGAATCTTCTAAGGATTGCATTGACCGCTGCCGTATCGTTTTTATGAACAATACCGACAATAGCTCCCATACCACCACTGATAAAATTCTCAATAAATGGTTTGGTGAATCCTAAATTTCCAACTTCCTGAACTTTCAAAGAATCGCTTACAGCAGTTGTATCTGTTACATTCTGAGCGGCTAAAGCTTCTCTCGAACGTTCTGTCAGGGCGCTTATATATCCCTGTATTTCGTTCAGATTATATGTTTTCCAAAATTCAAGATTTGCACTACCCTGCAATAGTTTTCTTACACGATCCGGTTCCTTGATACCCGGAAGCTCTATCATAATACGTTCTGCACGATTGTCAAGCTTCTGAATATTAGGAGCAACAACCCCGAAACGGTCGATACGTGTACGAAGTACGTTGAACGAGTTATCGGCTACACTCTGAAGTTCTGTTCTCAGTGCAGAAATAACTTTATCATCCTTGTCTTGAGGTCCTACCTGATCTCTAAGTTTAGTACTAAATACGCCGGCTAGTTTATCATTGCCATTCGCTGCTTTAAACTTATCTACAAAGAGAGTGATATAGTCACGGTTGCTACCTTTTTTATTTTCAGCAGAAGCTTCAGTCAAAGCAGTATTAAACGCTTCGTTCTCAGGGTCACCCAGTGAACGGAGTACAGCTGCTGCATCTACTTCTACGATAACACTCATACCACCTTTCAGGTCAAGTCCCAGCCCGATTTCTTTTTCGCGACATTGTTTAAGGGTATAACCCATATCGTCGGTACCAAAGGTTAACCAAACTCTTTCTGTAGACATTGAATCAAGATAGTGAGTGTATTGTTTGTTGTACAACTCGTCTTGCAGTAGTTGATCACCTTTAGCATTCGCGACTGCGTAGGCTGTAGCAAATTCATCTGCCTTATTATCATAACTTTTGGTTACGAATGTAAAAGACAGGTAAAATAAGCATACCAACGTAAGCAGAATGGAAAATGTGATTACAAATCCTTTGTTTTGCATTTTAGATTTTACTTTTTGTTATTTACTTATATTATTTCTATTTCATTCAAACTAAATAAAATACGCATATATCCAGAGTCCTCTTCCTTCGAAATGAGGCCAAGCTTAGACATATACACACTTTTAGGCGTGCAAATATAATCTTTTATTCTTTACATATCATAATAAAATATAAAGAAATTAGCAAATTTGACAATTAGCATATTAGCATATTCAATACATAAATATTTAATCATTTACGGTATTTGCTAATTTCCGAATTAGCTAATATGCTAATTAATCATTGCTTCCTTATCTCTGCTCTTTTTATCTTTCCGCTGATCGTTTTCGGCAATTCGTCAACAAATTCGATAATGCGGGGATATTTATATGGAGCAGTAACCTGTTTTACATGGTTCTGAATCTCATGCTTTAGATGATCATCCGCTTTATCTTTATAATCCTGTGCCAGCACAATAGTAGCTTTTACTACCTGTCCTCTGACTTCGTCCGGTACCCCCGTAATGGCGCACTCTACAACAGCAGGATGCGTCATCAAAGCGCTCTCTACTTCGAACGGTCCTATGCGATAACCAGAGCTTTTGATAACATCGTCGCTACGACCTACAAACCAGTAATATCCATCTTCGTCACGCCAGGCCATATCACCTGTATGGTAAACATCATCATAATATACCTGCCTGGTAAGAGCTTCGTCACGATAATACCCCATAAACAAGCCCAAAGGCCTCCATCTATCGGTTTTAATCACCACCTCTCCTACTTCACCATCTTCAACGGAACGTCCGTCTGCCGCGATCAGATCCATATCGTAAGCCGGATTGGGCACTCCCATCGCGCCGGGTTTCGGCTCCATCCACGGGAAAGTGATTATGGTAGGGGTAGTTTCCGTCTGTCCGAACGCTTCCATCATTTTAATACCTGCACCTTCGAGGAATGCATTGTATACCGAAGGGTTTAATGCTTCTCCTGCAGTAGTGGCATACCGAAGTGAAGACAGGTCGAAATGAGACAAATCTTCCCTTATCATAAATCTGAAAACGGTAGGCGGAGCACAAAACGAAGTCACCTTATAATCCTGTATCATATGCAACATGGCCTGCGGGGTAAACTTCTCATGGTCATATACCATCACGGCGGCACCTGCAATCCACTGTCCGTACAATTTTCCCCAAACAGCCTTAGCCCAGCCGGTATCGGCCACGGTAAGATGCAGACTATTCTCGTTCAGATTATGCCAGTATTTCGCTGTCACAATATGCCCGAGCGGATATATAAAGTTATGGATCACCATCTTTGGTTCACCGGTCGTACCCGAAGTAAAATATAATAAAGAGATATCTTCATTTGCATTCACATACTCAGGTCTTACAAATGGCGTTGCATCTCTTAAGCCCTTATGAAAATCCAGCCAGCCGGCCGGTATGTTTTCACCGCAGGCAATCCGGAATTTTACTGTCGGAGAATTAGCCATTGCATCATTTACATGCTGAACAACCACATCATCATCCACTGCTATGATCGCCTTTATATCGGCGGCATTATTACGGTAGACAAAATCCTTTTTCGTCAGCAGATGCGTAGCCGGAATAGCTACTGCTCCTATTTTGTGAAGGGCAATAACAGCAAACCAGAATTCGTAACGACGTTTCAACACGAGCATTACCATATCTCCTTTGCCAATACCCAGCGATTGAAAATAGGACGCGGCACAATCACTTTGTTTTTTTATATCCGCAAATGTAAAATCTATATGCTCCCCCTGGTCATTCACCCAGCAGATAGCCCTTTTGGTGGGATCTATCTTTGCCCACTCATCAACGACATCATATCCGAAATTGAAATTCTCAGGTATCTGAACATGGTAATTCTCTGCAAAATCCTGAGTTGAAGCAAAATGAGTTTGTTTTAAAAATCGTTCTAACATGAGCGTGTTAGTTATATTAGGTTATGTATATAAATAATGATATCTATAGAACAACAACTATAAATCTGACTTTCTTTCCATCAAGAGCTTTCATCCCGTGTGGCAGGCTGGAGTCGAAATAAATACTGTCCCCTTCTTCCATTATCAGGTCTTTTCCATTTATCTGCAAAAGCATACGGCCTTCCAGCACCATATTAAATTCTTGTCCGGTATGTATGCTATGATGAATTTCTACGTCATCAGCTTTAGGCTCTACTGTTACTTCAAAAACTTCAGCTTTTCGGTTATTAAATCCTCCGGCCAGTGTCTGGTAGTTATAAGCCTCCACCCTATTCACTGCCAGCCCTTTTCCATTACGTGTAAGAAAATAGCTACTCATCCGGGGTTCGTCGGCAAACATCAACACCGACACATCTACATTATGGGCAGACGCGATACCTTTCAGCACACTGATGGTTAAGTCTTTTTCACCCGACTCGTATTTGACATACTCTTCTAAAGGAATATTACAAGAAGCGGCAAATTGCTCCTGTGTCATATCCAAAGCCTCACGCAAACCTTTGAGACGTTGACCTATTTCTTTAATATCTATATTCATAAAACTTTTAAGGTCGCAGACCTGTTTATTGCTTCAACAAGTAAAACAGTCAAAGCATGTTACAATTAAAAATACACCATATAAATCCTTTCAGTTATCCACTTTAAGGTTAGAAGAATTCAAAACTTATTGTTCTTTAGTATCAGATTCGGCAGATGACTCTCTCTTTGGCTGAACAGTCACCAATTGCAGCATTGCTTTTGGTACCGGGCTTTTAAATTCCAAGACCTCTCCTGTAACCGGATGCTTCAGCACCAGTTCGCGTACATGAAGGGCAATACGTTTAATCGGATTATTCGATGCACCATATTTTTTATCTCCCACGACAGAATGACCGATTGTCTGCATCTGGATACGCAATTGGTTTTTGCGTTTGGTTTCGAGATCGAAGTCAAGTAGCGAATAGCGTCCTGTCGACTTGATTACTTTATAATGTGTAACCGATTTCAATCCGCCATTATCGTAGGGAGACGACATCATTACATAATTCTTATTTTCGGTAAGCCACGAAATAACTGTACCTTCTTCCTGTTCCGGCCTTCCGTCTACAACCGCAGTATAAATATATTCCTTTACAAGGTTATTCCAGTTTTTTTGAAATATCTCTTGTAGCTCGGCGTTTCTGGCAAACACCATCAACCCCGAAGCCTCCCTATCGAGTCGATGAAGGACAAATACCCTGTCGGTCTTATTCCTGCTTTTTTTCTTCACATATTCGTTCAGTGCCCCGTAAACGGTACGTAATTTCTCTTTATCAGTGGATACGGACAGAAATCCTGCTTCTTTATCTATAACGATGATCTCATCATCTTCAAATACAATTTTCAGGCCTTTCAGCTTCTTTTCTTTTCGCGATTGATCAAACTTCATTACTGAAACTTTATCTCCGGCCTTAAGTTCATGGTCGAATTGGGTGACAAGTTTGCCATTTACCTTTATTTGCTTGTGTGCCAGCAGTGATTTTATAGCATTACGACTCTTACGGACTTGCTGGTCTATCAGAAACTCCAGCAATTCGCATGGTTGCGACGCTTTCAGTTCTTGCAGCGGAATATCTCTTCTTGAAGTATTTCTCATTTAGTAATAAAATGTATATATGAGGCAAAGGTAAGTGTTTTATAATTTTTTAATAGCTTTAATGTGTATTAAATAATAATAAAATTAAATCATTGTAATGGGATAGTTTAATCCCGTACTTTTTTATTTTAATCTATTTTACCAAATCATATTCTATTTTTTACTAATTTTGCAGGCTGAAATTTAACCGCTTATTCTAACTATTAAATATTGAAAATGAAAGCATTTGTATTTCCGGGGCAAGGAGCTCAATTTGTAGGAATGGGTAAAGATTTGTACGAAACATCTCCAGTTGCTAAAGAAATGTTTGAAAAAGCAAACGAAATACTGGGATTCCGTATCACAGATCTGATGTTTGCAGGCACAGACGAAGATCTTCGTCAGACAAAAGTGACTCAGCCGGCCATCTTCCTTCATTCTGTAATATTAGCTAAAACAATGGGGGCTGATTTTGCACCCGATATGGTCGCAGGGCACTCCTTAGGCGAATTCTCCGCATTGGTTTCTGCGAACGCATTATCATTTGAAGATGGGTTGAAACTCGTATATAAACGTGCGCTTGCTATGCAGAAAGCATGTGAGCTGAACCCTTCAACAATGGCTGCCGTATTGGGATTACCCGATGCTAAAGTTGAAGAAATATGTGCATCCATTACCGATGAGGTAGTGGTACCGGCAAACTATAACTGCCCGGGACAAATCGTTATATCCGGCTCAAATGCAGGTATAGAAAAAGCATGCGAATTATTGCTTGCGGCAGGTGCGAAACGTGCATTGAAGCTAAAAGTAGGTGGAGCATTCCATTCTCCGCTAATGGAACCGGCTAAAGTAGAATTGTCGGAAGCTATCGATACTACTACAATAAGCAAACCATCATGTCCGGTATATCAGAATGTATCTACCACAGGTGAAACTGATCCGGCTACAATCAAAGCAAATCTTATAGCCCAACTTACTGCTCCTGTAAAATGGACTCAGTCTGTAGAGCATATGGTAGCCGACGGAGCAACAGAATTTATCGAACTAGGACCGGGCAATGTACTGCAAGGACTAGTGAAGAAAATCGCTTCGGATGTAGCAACCAGCGGCAAACAATAAGCGCACAAAAAGTGAAAAGTGAAGAATGAAAAACGAAAAACAGAGCATATTTTACACTTCCGTCTCCGTTGATTTTCAATCCATTTTTAGTTCTTCACTTTTCACTTATAACTCATAATTGAAATAAAATATGGCATTCTTTTCAGGAAATAAGCAAGCTGATGACCAGGATGAAACTGCGAAGAACATTTTCATGTTTGAATTGGTGCAGAAAAATATCCTTATAACAGGAGCGAACGGACAATTAGGAAATGAAATCAGGCGCATAGCCTCTTTCCATGAAAACAATTTCCAATTCTTTTTTACTGATGTCGCAGAACTAGACATTACTGACCAGCAAGCCATTGAAGACTTTATTAGAGAAAACAATATAAAGTATATCGTCAATTGTGCGGCCTACACAGCTGTAGATAAAGCCGAAGACGACGTTGCATTATGTTACAGGATCAATCGGGATGCAGTAGCGAATCTGGGGGCCGCCGCCACAAATAACGGCTCTAAAATAATCCACATATCTACCGATTATGTATATGACGGTACTGCTTCAAAACCTTATACAGAAACGGATGAAGTGAATCCGCAATCGGTATACGGAAAATCGAAACAAGAAGGAGAAGCAGCCCTGATAAAAGCATGCCCTGACAGTATTATCATCCGTACAGCATGGTTGTATTCCATATTTGGAAACAACTTTGTAAAAACGATGATGAAATACGGAAAAGAACGGGATACACTCAATGTAGTTGCCGACCAAACCGGAACACCAACGAATGCTGGCGATCTGGCCAATGCAATCATAAAAATACTGGACTATAGCGAGGCCAATAGCTTCACGCCCGGTATCTATCACTACTCCAATGAGGGTATTACTACCTGGTATGATTTTACATTAGCCATACACAAACATGCCGGAATAATAAACTGCACGGTAAATCCAATTACCACAGATCAATACCCGACTAAAGCGACAAGGCCAAAATACAGTGTACTGGATAAAACGAAGATTAAAACCACATTCAAGATTACGATTCCCGAATGGGAAAAGAGTTTAAACATTTGCATCAAAGAATTGTTATCTATATAGGATAATAATTCACATTACACATCTACCATAACCAAAATGAAAAAGATTTATCTTTTTGGACTTATATTTACGGTTATATCTGTTTCTTGTCAGAAAAAGCAAATAAACTTATACGAAACACAACTTAACCCACTAAAGGTCGATTTGGCCGATATCTCTTTAAACAGCAGTTCCAGTACTATCGATTTAACCAAGATACAAAGGCTTACACCAGAACAATACTCCAGCCTGCAACTTGAAAAAGTAAAGGGATTGGAAGGATACGAGCTCAGCGACCTCTGTCTCGGACAAATTCTACTGGAGAATAAAAACGGAAAAATCCTTACCATACAAGTAGTGACGGACGGTGAAATCACAGAATACCTCCTTAGTTATGACAAAAACGGCAATATGATAGACAATCTGATAGTCGCCTATGAAGATATGGTCGAATATTACAGTGAAGTATCGTCTAAAATAAAATCGAATGAGATAATCGTTCAAACCATTAATTACACCTATGATGAGATTAACAGCGATTCGGGAGGCACGGCCGATACTGCAATAACAAAATATCAGATAAGCCCCGAATTTAAGTTTATCTCCAATTAGAACATACAACCGGGCTTGGAGGCTATATGTCCGGCCGGAAATAACACAGCTGAAATTATTGCTAAATAAATAACTCCAAAGCGAAGATAACAGACCATTGTCTTCGCTTTTTTTATTACTTTTGCACCTTATAAGTCAGAAGAAAATATTTATTGCATAAATAAAACATACCGTATATTCGTTATTATGTTTTAGTGGCAGCAAACAGATCTGAGACCTTGATATTATTAAGTAAAGTAATCGATGAGCGAACTGGAAAAAGAAATTCATAAAAGACGAACATTTGCTATTATCAGTCACCCCGATGCAGGAAAGACTACCCTTACCGAAAAATTATTATTATTCGGGGGTGCCATCCATGTAGCGGGTGCTGTAAAATCAAACAAAATAAAGAAAACCGCCACTTCGGACTGGATGGAAATAGAGAAACAGCGTGGTATTTCTGTTGCTACATCCGTTATGGGATTCGAATACGACGGTTATAAAATAAACATCCTGGATACTCCCGGCCACCAGGATTTTGCAGAAGATACTTATCGTACACTCACTGCGGTTGACAGTGTTATTATTGTAGTAGACTCCGCCAAAGGTGTGGAAGCACAGACCCGCAAGCTGATGGAAGTCTGCCGGATGCGCCATACTCCGGTGATGATATTTGTAAACAAGATGGACCGCGAAGGACGCGACCCTTTCGAACTGCTCGATGAGCTGGAAGAGGAACTAAAAATCGGAGTACGCCCCCTAAGCTGGCCAATAGACAGTGGGCAACGATTCAAAGGTGTTTACAATATCTATCAGGAAAAATTAGACCTGTATACACCCAGCAAGCAAACAGTGACCGAATCGATCGGGTTCAAAGACATAAACAGCCCTGATCTGGAAAAGCATATCGGAGGCCCGCTTGCCGCTAAGCTGAGAGAAGATATAGAACTAATAGACGGGGTATACCCGGAGCTGGATATAAATACATACCTGAAAGGTCAGATAGCTCCCGTATTCTTTGGTTCGGCTTTGAATAATTTCGGAGTAAAAGAATTACTGGATTGCTTTGTAAAAATAGCACCGTCTCCACGCCCGGTAGAAGCCATTGAGCGTGAAGTAAACCCCGAAGAGAATTCTTTCAGCGGATTCATATTTAAGATACATGCAAACATGGACCCTAATCACCGGTCGTGTATTGCATTCGTAAAAATCTGCTCCGGCAAATTTGAACGGAATGTAAACTATAAGCATATCCGGCTGAACAGGCAACTGAAATTCTCTTCTCCTACCGCCTTCATGGCTCAGAAAAAAGAAACTGTAGACGAAGCATATGCAGGTGATATTATAGGACTTCCCGATACCGGTAATTTCAAAATCGGCGACACTCTCACCTCAGGCGAAGACCTGCATTTCAAAGGATTGCCAAGCTTCTCCCCTGAAATGTTTAAGTACATTGAGAATGCCGATCCGATGAAGTCGAAACAATTGCAAAAAGGCATAGACCAGTTAATGGACGAAGGTGTTGCCCAGTTATTTACTAACCAGTTTAACGGGCGTAAGATTATAGGTACAGTAGGGCAACTTCAGTTTGAAGTTATTCAATACCGCCTGTTGCATGAATACGGAGCCCAGTGTCGCTGGGAATCCCTCAATTTATATAAAGCATGTTGGATAGAAAGTGAAAACAAGCAGCAATTAGATGATTTTAAAAAACGCAAAGCGCAATACATGGCTGTAGATAAAGAAGGACGGGACGTATTCCTGGCCGACTCTAACTATGTGCTAATGATGGCTCAGCAAGACTTTAAGGACATCAAATTCCATTTCACATCGGAATTTTAAGAATAAACGGATATGCAACCTCACTTTCTTTTATTTAAAAGATATGACAAAAATAAAAATGGTTATAAATGCAGAGTACAGGCAATTAGAAGACTTCATAGAAGGCCTTCCTCTTGCATTCCTGCAATCCGGAGAAGTTATTTATTCGGGTCGTAATATAATCAAGACCTTTGATGTAGAAGGGGTGAAACTGAATGTAAAGTCTTTCAAAAAGCCGTTGTTTATAAATCAGATAGCATATTCGACTATCAGGCAATCGAAGGCAAAGCGCTCATACTTATACGCATTTATGCTAAAAAAAAGAGGTTTTCACA
The DNA here is from genome assembly GCF_000213555.1 of Dysgonomonas gadei ATCC BAA-286. GTDB lineage: Bacteria > Bacteroidota > Bacteroidia > Bacteroidales > Dysgonomonadaceae > Dysgonomonas > Dysgonomonas gadei. The sequence continues at coordinate 257,556 of NZ_GL891979.1, read as the reverse complement.
CACCCGACCCGATATCTTATATGGAACTCAAACAATATAATCTGCTAAAATACAGTTTATATATATCAGTACACGAAGAGTTTGATGGAATGATGCGTGAATTGCAACATGGACAAATAAAAGGAAGAGAAGAATTATTGACTCAATTTGCTTTATATACAGCCCGTTTACATGAAAAGCAGGTATTACATTTAGATTATTCTTCCGGAAATATCCTCTATAAAAGAGATGGAAATGCCTATACTTTCTATTTAGTGGACCTGAACAGAATGAAATTTGATAAACCAATAAATCTCGATACCGCCTGCTTTAATTTCAGACGCCTATGGGGAAGTGATGAAATGATAAGCTTCATAGTAAAAGAATACGCCAAAGCCCGGAACTTTGATGAAGCAACCTGCTTAAGGAAAACATTTGAATATCGTAAAAAATTTTGGGATACCTATACCAGACAGCATCCCGAGACAATACCATACCTTGGTTAATAATAAATGCCTGATATTATGAGAATTGGATTTGATGCCAAACGAGCAGTTTCTAATTTTACCGGATTAGGGAATTACAGCAGATTTGTAATCTCCAATCTGATGGAATATTACCCCAACAATATTTATAAACTTTTCATCCCCAAACTCCATGATGAGAGTAAGATTAATGATACACATCAAGATGAAACTGTTTATTCATTAAAACATACCCATAAACCATTCTGGCGTACGATGGGAATTGTTAAAGATATTAAGAGAGAACATATTGATATATATCATGGCCTAAGTAATGAGTTGCCGTTCAGAATAAACAGAACCGGAGTAAAAAGCATTGTTACAATACATGATCTTATATTTCTGAGATACCCCGAATTCTATTCTTTGGTCGACAGGACAATTTACAATGTCAAAGCTAAATATGCATGTAAGGTGGCAGATAAGGTCATAGCTGTCAGCGAATGCACTAAAAGAGATATTATCAAATTCTATGATATAGAGCCTTCAAAAATAGAAGTAGTTTATCAGGGTTGCTTCCCTGTCTTCAGAGAACAGGCAGATGATATGAAGAAAAAAGAGGTAAAAGTTAAATATAATCTTCCTCCTGAGTTTCTTCTGTCCATCGGCAGTATAGAGGAACGCAAAAATATCCTGCTGATAGTAAAGGCGCTGAAAGAGATACCCGATATTCATTTTATAGCTATAGGTAAGCAAAAAGAATACGCTCAAACCGTATTAAACTATGCGGCGGAGCATGGGGTATCGGACCGTGTACACCTTATCAGCAATGTACCATTGACTGACCTGCCGGCAATATTGCAATCTGCCCGTATATTTATATATCCGTCTTTATACGAAGGATTTGGAATACCAATTATAGAAGCTCAAAGTTCAGGTGTACCTGTAATTGGAGCGACCGGCTCATGCCTTGAAGAGTCCGGTGGCCCACATTCGGTATATGTAGATCCTTGTAATGAGAATGAGCTTGCATATCAGATCAAAAGATTACTCAATGATGAGGATGCATGTAAACAAATGGTAACAGATGGATTGGAATATGTGAAAAGATTCTCTGATAAGAATTGTACTACCGCATTGATGAAGGTTTACCAAAGTCTATACACCCAGATTTAATAAAGCAGATAACCGGAATGGAAACAAGAAAGTTAAAAGTTGCTATTGTAATCTCCCGGTATGGTAAAGAAATAAATGGCGGAGCGGAATTACATGCCCGCTATCTCGCAGAGCACTTGAATGAGAGATTTGACGTAACGGTACTCACATCCTGCGAAAACGATGACAGCCGAAGAAACAACACCTATTACCCTAAAGGTGAGGATATAATCAATGGAACAAAAATTTTAAGGTTTGAATCTGAACCGAGAGACAGAACGAATGAAAATAAATGGCTTCGTTATCTGGATAAAAACAGTATCTACAAAAAAGCCAGATTCACATTGTCCAATTTTCTCAAACTCACTATAAAGAAGATCAAGTACAGAGATAAGGATATTGATAAGATATTTGATAATTGGGTCGGACTACAAGGGGCTTACAGCCCGGTCTTAGTAGATTATATAGCGGAGAATAAAGATAGGTACGATGTTTTCATCTTTTTCCTCTATTACCAATATACGACCTATGCCGGAATCGGAAACGTCACGAAAAAGAGTATTCTTATTCCGATCGCACATGATGATACCTATCTCCATTTAAGAGGCTTTGACAAAACATTCTCCTCTCCGGCGTTCATTATGTACAATTCCGTATCAGAAAAAGATTGGGTAGAAGCTGCACATCCTCTTGCAAAGAAAATAAAATCAGATATTGCAGGTGTAGGACGGGATAAGCCCGAGCCTGGATCCTTAACTCGCGAAGAACAACCTGGCAGCGATTATCCTTATTTTGTATATATCGGACGAATACATGAGACCAAGGGATGTAAAACACTAATAGAATATTTCAACCATTTCAAACAGAAGTATAGTAATGATGTAAGGCTCATTCTTATTGGTAAAAACTTTATGGACGAGATAGAGACATCAGAAGATATCATATATACAGGTTTCATCAGCGAGCAGGAGAAATCATCCTATCTGAAAAACAGTACGGGACTTATTATCCCATCTCCGTATGAAAGCCTTTCCATGGTGACTCTGGAAGCTATGATTATGGGTAAACCCGTATTGGCTAACGGTGATTGTGATGTACTAAAAAAACATATCGAACTCAGTCATGCCGGTTATGTCTATTATAACAAAGAAGAATTTGCCACGGCACTGGATAGATTATTAAATCTGACAGATAAGGAAAAAGAAATAATGGCTAACAATGGTATTTCATATGTAGAGGCTAATTACGAATGGAATAGCATACTCGACAAATTCTCGAAAGCAATCAGAGGAATTAATGAAGGATTATAAGTCGCTTGCTTAATTTGTAATAGCTAAGACTTAATCTGACAGTTGTGGGTTAACTATAATTGTCAGATTTCTTTTTTATGGTTCATTTCGAGAGTCTCTTGACTTCCAAAAGTAAGAATATTTTGTTGTTGCATCACATTTTCTAATAGTTTTTCTTTAGCAATATCTTTACCTTCAATAAAAGTTTGCATTGGGGTTTTGCCATAGCAATATTTTCCCGAATGAGTCCTTTCGTTGTTATAATACCACATCCAATTGTTTAAGTCCGTTTGTATTTCTTCTATACTCCTGTATATTTTCTTTCTAAAAGCTACGGCATAAAACTCTTCCTGTATTGTTCTGTGGAATCTCTCACATATCCCATTTGTTTGAGGACTTTTAGCCTTTGTTTTAGTATGGTCAATATCTTCAATGGCAAGATATAACTGGTATTCATGTTGCTCTCTTAGTCCACAGTACTCGGTTCCTCTATCAGTTAATACACGAAGTAGACCTTAACTCATGCTCATCAAAGAAAGGAACCACCT
>NZ_GL891979.1:6010-253955 GCF_000213555.1 Dysgonomonas gadei ATCC BAA-286 | reverse complement strand
TTTAGCTTTTTCTAAGGCTATAAGCTGAGATTCTGTCAGAATATAACCTTCCTGGGCGACTTTAGCCTCTAATGCTTTTAAACGTAGTTGGAACGTTTGTAAGTTATGCCTGAGCCAAATACTACGAACTCCACCTGCTGATACAGAGAATCCCTTTTTCTTTAACTCATTGCTAACTCTTACTTGACCTAAAGCAGGGTTATCAATAGCTAAGGCTACTACCTGGTCTTCAATAGCTGTATCAATACGATTTTTAAGAATAGGTTTACGCCGAGATATTTCCTGTAAAGCTAACTCTCCACCTTGCTCATATAGCTCCTTAAAACGATAGAAACTATCCCGGCTATAGCCCATAATCTTACAGGCTTTTGAAACATTACCTAATTGTTGGGCTAATCCTAAAACTCCTAATTTGTTCTTAATGATTTTCTGCGATGTAGTCATAATTTAATCTTTTTATAATGTTACTGTTTTTATTAGTAACTGTCAGATTAAATCGTGACTATTTCACTTAATTATTAATTATTCATTCTTAATTCTTAATTAAAATATACTTGTCCAATCCGTTTTTACAATAAGTACTTCCTTCTTTCACAGCATCCCTGAAAATATCGGCGTTTATCGTTTCCCGGTCATGACTGCTAAGAGGATGATAGATATGATAAACAATTCCGTAAAATTTGAGGTACTGTTTCCTTATTCCGGAATTTATAAGCCGGGCAGCGATTTCATTATCTTCATACCCCCATCCTGTCATATCTTCATTATAACCATTCACAGCCAGTAGATCTTTCTTCCAGAATGCCATATTACATCCTTTCATATAATGAGGACTGTCTTTTTTATATCTGAAACGGAAATAGTTTGCCAATAGGGAAGACCGGCAGGCATTTAGTCTATTTCTCAGACCTTTGGTAAAAGGACTGATCGCAACAGATTTCCCGTGCAACAAATCCATACTTAATTCCCGCGTCATCATAATGCGGCTACCTGTGGCAAAGCATCTTTCCTGTGCCATTGTCAGGTGATCTTCGATAAAATGCTTATTCAATATCACATCGCCATCAATCTGAATAATATAATCTCCTGTTGCTTTTACAATTGCCTTATTCCGTATAACAGTAAGCCTGAAACCGATATCTTCGTGCCAGACATGAACAACAGGACAAGGGAAATTATTCCTTTTCACTTGTATATAAGTTGCTGTATCTTCTTTAGAACCATCATCAGCAATTACTACTTCATCCGGTAAAATGGTCTGCGAAGCAATACTGGACAAACACAGATCTAAAGCATCAGGCCAATTATATGTTGCAATTATAAGAGATACTTTTGGTTTATTATTCTTCATAGATACCTGTTTCTTCTTATATTCAATGACGAAAAATTTAATAACTTATCCAGTCCGTAAAGAAAAATAGAAAATCTTCCACAATTGAGATAGTTTTCAACTTCTTTCAACACTGCTTTTTTTACTTCTACTGTTTTAAAGTCCTTCGATGCGATAATGCGTTTTAAAAACCGCCCTTTGATGATAGAACTTTGCAGAGGGCTTAGGTGTAAATTATGTGAGAGATCTTCAACAATATATTTGCCTTCAGTAAAAATCAATCCCTCCGATTTGGCTCTCGGTGTGGCCTTATTAGAGTGTTGTCTGAAATAATTAAGTTTATCACAGTACCTGATTACTTCACCTTGAAGACATACACGATTCCAGAAAAACCAGTCGCCACAATACCTGTACTCTGCATACTGATTTCCAATCTTATCCAAGACAGACTTTCTGAAAAGTGTCATACTGGCATTGTAAATACTGTTATTAAATAGCATCCGCCCTTCAACGAAGGCTCTTCCTTCAAATTTATTTACAGTATATCTTTCTTCTTTATTCCTGTCCCAATCGTCAGATAATATATTGCCGTTCTCATCCACTGCATAGGAGCAACAAAAAGCAACATTACAATCAGAGTTAGACTCCAATAAAGGAACCATCTTCTCCAAAAAGGTAAGTTCGGAATAATCATCACTTTCCGCTATCCAGATATATTTCCCACGAGCCAAAGAGAAACCTTTCTGCCATTGAGCAAAGGTAGAGCCTGTGTTTATCTTATTATATACAGTCTGAGATACCTTATCGTTAGCTATATACTCATCAATGATACTACGACTATTGTCGGTAGAACAATCATCGAGTATAATCAGTTCAAAATCCCGGTAAGTCTGATTCAGGACACTTTCTATCCGTTGCCGGATATATTTTCCATGATTATATCCCGGAATGATGACGCTGACTATAGGTTTACCACCCTCCATTAATATTTTATTTGAGGTTCATCGTATTTATAAAAAGGGCTTCCATTTGATCTACAGAACACTCCCAATCATATTTTTTAATCGATTGGTATGCTCGCTTTGCCAATTGAATTCTCTCCTTTGGATTATCTATCAAATAGCTTATTTTATCCACAAGGGCATCTACATCTTCGGGTTTTACCAACAATGCATTTTCACCGTCAACCATATATGTAAGATGAGCCGGAATATCAGTACATACGCATGCGCAGCCACATGCCATTGCCTCCATAGGAGGCAAATGCCATCCTTCGGTTATACTTGTCGCTACATATATGGCAGCTTCATTATATAAAGGGATAATATCTTTTCTATCATAATAATATGTCACCCAATCGGGGATATACTCCGGCTTCTTTTCAGAGCTGAACATGATAACTTTCAAATCCGGATACTTTTTATTCAGCTCTACGAATGCAGCCACCCCATATTGGCACGCCTTATACTTCAGGCTTAGATATCTCATTATAATAGTTTTACTATTCCTGTTTTCAATAGAATCGGTTAATTCGTAGATACTCAGGTCTAAGGCGTTAGGAATGATCTCAACCTGATATTTGGCATAAGGAGAGACAATATCAAACAAATATGGTGAAATAACAATTTGAATCAACGGCAATTTGTATGAATCATGAACAAAATCTTCTGGTTCGGAAGTCATTATTGTTTCATATCCCTGAATAAAATTAAATTTAACTCCTTTAGACTGATTCAATTCAGATATATGATGCGCTGTTGCCCACCAAGTAGAAATACAAATATCTGCATCACGGATATAATCATCAGAGACATAAGGGATCATCTTACATTCTATATTATCCGGCAAATCGAACCATCTGGGACGCTCCCGGCCTTTCAGACTTTTTACAAAACACTTATATTTTAATGAAAATCTTGATTTATCATAGTCTTTCCCATAGTTTGTTTTTATACTATTATATATAACAATATCATGTCCACGGACAGATAGTCGTTTAGCATATTCATACATCACTTTCAAGCCACCACCCGCACGCGATCCAAAATAAGGAATAACAATGTTAATCCGAAGTTTCATATACTACTTTTTCAATTAGTTAATATTTATCCCGAATATTTCATCCAATTGTTTATAACGAACTTCGGGATTGAAATAAGCCTTATATAAATCGTATCCCTGTTCGCTCATTTTATCGTACAATTCGTGATTTTCTAATAACTCAACTATGTTCGATGCAAACTGATTTGCATCATCACTCACCAGGCACCCATTGTTTATCTTGTTTGGTAAACCGTCTATTCCCCTCAAAGTACATACGACGGGCAAGGCAAATGACATGGCTTCTATTACTTTTAGCTTTATGCCTGTACCTCCAAGCATGGGACAGATAGCGATTTTCGAATTGGCATAAGCCTCGGCCAGATTCTCTACAAATGGTATTTTGGTTATATTCGGATAGTTTTCGGGTATAAGATCGTTTATTTTACCTATTATAGATATTTTCAAACTTTTGGGCAATAGGGGATATACTTCAGACAAAAACCATTTAACCGACATCTTATTCCAATCGTTATCGCTGGCTACATAGATAATATCATTATTCTTTTCCATTCCCTTAGTTAGATCAAATGTATCGATATTAGATAAGGGCATGTTGGGTACTAGTCGGACTTTATTGTTCAGAAGATGATTATATACATATAATTCATCTACGGACACGGACCAAACCTCATCGAACCTATTCAACCGTTTCATTTCTTCTTCAAAAATACGGCCAAGCCTTTTTTTCTGTATGTTATATTCCTGCATTGCCACCAAATCATGGGTATCTACGATAGTATATGCACCTTTCAATAGATCCTTCTGCCTGATAAATTCCGCCCACCACGAATAATTTATCAATATATAATCATACTTATTCTCTTTCAATATTTTGTTGAACTGTTTACACAAGTAATGTGAAGAAAAATTTCTCAATGCAACATTATCTATTCCATGAAACTTATTGGCTAAATAATTAGGTATTTTATACAAAATTCTACGCACAAAATGCTTGCGTAATGGCTTTCTATTTAATATAAAAACTCGTTCAACCAAGCCTTTCTGCATTATTTTCTTGTCATCGGGATCTTCCCACGGAACAAATCCTTTCAAACCGCAATAATCGACTTTCATACCACGGTGCTTGAAGTATTTTAGCATAGATAAAATCCGTGTCATGTTTCCGGCATTCTGTTCCAATGACAGAATAGGCATGAAGTATAAAATCCTTTTCATTAAATGTTATTTGAATTGAACTGTAAAGGTAGTAAATAATACGAATATTTTCCCGGTCATGTAAGACTCAGTCTCTCCTAAAAACCATCACACATCTTCTTCGTGGTATAAGTTATAGGGTGCATCCGAATGGGTATTAGTTTTGCCCGAATAGTTTGCAGCAGTTATTATAACAGATTTTGCGTCTGAGATAATGCTATCTGTTCTATAAGAGGTATTTTCCGGAATAAAAATGAGTAATCCTGAGTAAAATTCAGTTCTTTCTATTTCCCTGTCGAAAGGAAAAAAGCTGATCTGCTTCATATCGTCACTGACCTCTACAATATGATTTCGAAGATAAATATCCGGATAGATGAATGTGTAGTGGGAAAAATAACGTTTCATTTAATTCTCTCTTCTTTTTTCGAAGAGTTGAGATCTCTTCCTCTATTTACTGACGGAGTTCGGTTCACCTTATCTCTCGATACAACAGGTAAATTATCTATTTTCCTGTCATTATTCCGAGAATTGGTTACAGGCGGCGGTGTCACCATTTTATCATTCGATAGGTCAGGTTTTATTTGAGTATCTGTAGCCGTAGTGATTTCCGGCTTATCCACAGGCTGGGCTAAAGGAGCGGTATTCGATGTTTCTTCCGATGCAGGCTTAATATCAGCGATTGAATCTATATATGAAATGTTGTATAATATAACATCCGACGATATACCTTTTATCTTATTCTTCACATGTACATAACCGGATATATTTTTCAACAGGCTATCAGCCAATTGCGGTTTAGCAAATATATAACGTCTGTTCTCTGCTATAGGTATGATTGTTTTCACCAACGTATCTTTATATGTAAAGAAGACGGCTGCTTCTGCACTTTGCAATGAACTCACACCCTGCACATCAAATCTTAAAGAAAACTTAGGCAAATCAATTGTTTTTATCTTATTCGAATCTATATCGAATGACATTGTAGGCGTTTGCTCATTCAGATAAGAAAGAGGAGGTACAAGATAGTTAGAATAACTACGACCCAACGCATTCGACCGGGCCGATGTCATTACATTGCTTGCCGCCCTCAAACGCGAAACAACTGAGTCGTTAATCGTATTATATATTTCTATATTATCCGAATACCATAGCAAAGAGGAATCGAGCTCTGCCTGTGTAATATTATACTTTTGAAGTATTCCGTTCAATAAAGCATCTTTCTTCTCATCATTGCTGAAATCCGAACCGCTCCGATATATGGCCTGAGCCAGTTGTATATCATAAAGAACATCTGTCATTTTATCCTCATGCATGACATAACGAGGCCTCCTCCCGCACGAGCTGAGAAGTACCACTATAGCCAGAATGAAATAAATGACTGTACGTTGTTGCATAATCAGGCTTTATCTTTTTTCTCCAAAGATACCGATAATGTCTTGCGATAGAAAATAAGAAGTATAAAAATACCGACCGTAATAGCTGAATCTGCAATATTAAATATAGGGCTGAAAAAGATAAAATCCTCACCACCCCATACGGGGAACCATGACGGGAATGTTCCATCTATAAGCGGGAAGTAAAGCATATCCACGACATTGCCGTGAAGCCAGCTCGAATAGCCTTCTCCCAACGAAACGAACGATGCTACATGCCCCTGATAACTGGCGGAAAATATCTCCCCATAGAATACACTGTCGATAATATTACCGAATGCTCCTGCCAGGATAAGCGCAATACATGCTATGTAACCGCTCTTATAACCCTGTTTTACTAATCTGTATAGATAATAGCCTATAAAGAAAATGGCCACAATACGGAATAACGAGAGGAACAATTTACCTCCCAGTTTCCAGCCAAAAGCCATACCGGGATTTTCCACAAAATAAATCTTGAACCAATTGGTAATCTCAATAGACTCGTAAAGAGACATATGAGTTTTTACCCAGATTTTGGATGCCTGGTCTATAATTATAATTAATGCAATAACTAATATTGCGATCAGCCCCCGATTTTTATTATCCATACAATTGATATACTAGTTCCGTAAAGAAAACGAAGAAAAAACAGAAATATCATTACATCTATTTTTTCTTCCTTTTCATCTACTGTTTCTTCCTTATTATTTTACTCCGCTATTCTTAGCCTCGATGCTTAAAGTAGCGTGAGGAACAGCACGTAAACGTTCTTTTGGTATCAACTTACCTGTTTCCCGACAAATACCGTATGTCTTATTTTCGATACGGATAAGTGCCGATTGGAGGTTTTGTATAAACTTCATCTGGCGTTGAGCCAAACGGCCGGCTTCTTCTTTCGATAGAGTTGACGCTCCTTCTTCCAATACTTTAAATGTAGGGGAAGTATCGGTAACATCATTGCCATCGGCATTTGTTATAGCCGCTCTCAATTCTTCGTATTCTTTCTTAGCCTTATTTAGCTTTTCGAGGATAATATCACGGAATTCGTTCAATTCCTCGTCTGTGTATCTTGTTTTTTCTGCCATAACTTTACGTTTTAAAAGTTAAACATCCTGTTTTAATTTTATTAAAGATAATCCTTTTATCTGACTTTATCTACAGACACCTGCAAAATATAATCATCCATGTCTATTTCCTGACCGTTTTCTACATTTCCAAGCTCTATATTATCCGCTAGCACCTGTGATGCTATATATGTCTTATATTCTGATACTGTACTTCTTATCTGCTCCTGATCAGATATTTTTATATTTATCCGGTCTGTTATATCAAAACCGCTCGATTTACGGATATTTTGTATACGGTTCACCAATTCGCGGGCAATACCTTCCTTTCGCAAATCTTCGGTTATGGTTACATCCAATGCTACTGTCAGCTTGCCTGCATTAGCGACCAACCAGCCGGGTATATCTTCCGATATTATTTCTGCATCAGCCAGTTCTATTGTAGCTGCCTGTCCTTCCACATCGAAAGTATAGCTACCGTCTTTTTCGAAGGCGGCAATTGCATCTTGCGGCATATTCTGCACTTCAACAGCCAGTTGCTTCATTATCTTACCATAACGAGGTCCCAGCTTCTTGAAATCCGGTTTTACTTTCTTCACAAAGATACCTTCCGAACCACCGACATATTTAAGCTCTTTCACATTCACCTCATTCAATATCAGGTCGCGTACGGCTTCTATATCCTGTTCCTGCTTATCGTTGAGGATAGGTATCATTATCTGCATAAGCGGCTGGCGTACTTTCACACTCTCTTTGCGGCGAAGCGCCAAGACTGCCGATGATATATCCTGTGCAATCTGCATACGTTCTTCCAGCGTTTTATCCACAACAGAAGCATCATAAGCCGGATAATCAGACAGATGTACCGATGGTGCTTTTTCTTTTTCTGTCACTGAAACCAGATCATAGAACAACTTATCGGAGTAAAACGGAGAGATAGGAGCCATCAGTTTTGCAACTGTTTCAAGACATGTATATAATGTCTGATAAGCAGACAATTTATCTTTTGTCATTTCTCCACCCCAGAAACGTTTTCTGTTCAGACGGACATACCAGTTACTCAGATTGTCGTTCACAAAATCAGAGATCGCTCGTCCGGCCTTTGTAGGCTCATATGTTTCGTAATACTCATCCACATCTTTTACAAGTGTATTCAGCAGAGATATTATCCAGCGGTCTATTTCCGGTCTTTCGCTTACAGGTATCAACTTTTCGCTAAAAGTGAAACCATCTACGTTGGCATATAATGCAAAGAACGAATAAGTATTGTATAATGTTCCGAAAAATTTTCGGCGAACCTCTTCTACGCCTTCAATATCGAATTTCAGGTTATCCCAAGGCGAAGCGTTGGTGATCATATACCAGCGCAGCGGGTCAGAGCCATATTTTTCGATCGTAGAGAATGGATCAACTCCGTTTCCACGGCTTTTAGACATTTTATTGCCGTTCTTATCCAGTACAAGGCCATTGGATACGACATTCTTGAAAGATATACTATCCTTCACCATCGTAGATATGGCATGCAGTGTGAAGAACCATCCACGGGTCTGGTCAACTCCTTCTGCTATAAAGTCGGCAGGATAAACTTTCGAGAACTCCTCTTCGCTTATATTCGGATAAAACACCTGTGCAAACGGCATAGCACCTGAATCGAACCATACGTCTATAAGGTCAGCCTCACGTTTCATCGGTTTGCCCGACTCCGAGATCAATACTATATTATCCACATATGGGCGGTGCAGGTCTATTTTCTCATAGTTAGCCTTATCCAGATTTCCTATTTCAAAACCCTTCCAAGGTATTTCTTTCATAAATCCTGCGTTGACAGCCTTTTGCATTTCTGCATAGAGTTCCTTTATGGAACCTATACATTTTTCCTCTTTGCCGTCCTCTGTCCTCCATATAGGCAATGGTGTACCCCAATAGCGGCTACGGCTGAGGTTCCAGTCCTGAAGATTCTCCAGCCATTTACCAAAACGGCCTGTACCTGTAGACTGAGGCTTCCAGTTGATAGTTTCGTTCAGCTCCATTAAGCGTTCGCGACTGGCTGTTGTGCATATAAACCAGCTATCGAGTGGATAGTACAACACAGGTTTGTCCGTACGCCAGCAGTGCGGATAATTATGCACCTGACGCTCTATCTTAAAGGCCTGATTAGCCAACTTGAGCATTACGCTAAGGTCTATATCGAGTGTATTGGCATCGGCAGGCAATGTATCGTCATATTCATTTTTCACATAACGGCCTGCGTATTCCTTATATAAATCTACATTTACATTTGTTTTCAAATATTCCGGATCGATGTCTTCGAGGCGGAAGTATTTACCGGTAAGGTCTACCATCGGACGTTGATTACCATCTTTATCCAAAAGCAACAAAGCCGGCACTCCATTTTCTTTGGCAACCTTGGCGTCGTCCGCTCCAAAAGTAGGCGCTATATGCACGATACCCGTACCATCATCGGTAGTTACGAAGTCTCCTCCCAGTACACGGAATGCACCCTCACCCGGGTTCATCCACGGTATCAGTTGCTCATACTCCATACCCACAAGATCAGAACCTTTCCACTCTCCTACTACTTTATACGGTATCAGTTTATCTCCCTGCTTATAATCTTCCAGTGCTACATCTTTTGCCTTTTCATTGAACATGCTGAACATAAGCCATTTTGCAAGTACAGCAGTCATTTTATTTCCTGTATACGGGTTGTAGCTCTGAACGGCAACATATGTGATATCCGCTCCTACAGCCAAAGCTGTATTCGAAGGCAATGTCCACGGAGTAGTGGTCCATGCAAGGAAATAAGCATCGCCAAACTGAGACATCTCTGCTTTAGGCGATTTGATCTTAAACTGTGCTACACAAGTGGTATCTTTTACATCACGATATGCTCCGGGCTGGTTCAATTCGTGTGTGCTGAGTCCTGTACCTGCGGCAGGAGAATAAGGCTGTATAGTATATCCTTTATAAAGGTATCCTTTCTTATATAATTCGTTCAGCAAGTACCAAAGCGTTTCTATATAACGGCTGTCGTATGTTACATAAGGATCGTTCATGTCTACCCAGTACCCCATGATGCGGGTCAGGTTTTCCCATTCTCCGGTATATTTCATCACTTCCTTGCGGCAAGCGTTGTTATATTCTTCTACCGATATTTTTTTACCGATATCTTCTTTGGTTATACCTAATTTTTTCTCAACAGAAAGTTCCACCGGTAGTCCATGAGTATCCCATCCGGCCTTGCGGTTGACCAGAAAACCTTTCATTGTCTTATACCTGCAGAAGATATCTTTTACTGCACGTGCCATTACATGGTGAATACCGGGCATTCCGTTTGCCGATGGAGGTCCTTCGTAAAAAACAAACGATGGGGCTCCAGTGCGTACATCCAGACTTTGTTGGAATATGTTCTCCTTATCCCACTTTTCTAATATCTCTTTATTGATATCAGACAAGTTAAACCGATTGTATTCTGAAAACTGCTTACTCATAGTGTGTATAAAACATGCATTAAAAAAATTGAGGGCAAAGATAATAAAAAGTTATGAGTTATAAATTATAAATTATGTGTAACTAAAGCACCCACACGAAATATATGTTTTTATGCAGAAAGTTTATCTATATGGATAGCCGGTAACCTTTTGCTGTTAGCTTATAGTTCTTTGAAAGATTGGGATAAGTAAGTGATGAGTATAAGTTATGGGTTAGCATCTGCATCTTCGCACGAACGTGAAAATACTATTTATTATTTACTGAAACATGTGTTACCTTTGTTACCTTTTGAAAGTAGTAAGTATTGAGTAATAAGTTGAAAGTTATATGAGATACGAGTAGACAAGACACGAGATACAAGTTGTTAACTGATAACTGTTGACTGATATTTCTGTTACCTTTGTTACCTTTTGGGAAAACCGTAGGGGCGAAACATCTTTCGCCCGTTAGTCATTGTGGGCGAATGTTTATTCGCCCCTACAAAAGCCATAAAATCCGTTACTTCTGTTACTTTTCAACCACACATAGTTAACGAATGCAAAATTATCAAGGTAAAAACAATGAAAAAACTGTCAGATGTGTCAGATTTTAACCAAATACAGTTAATAAATATGAATAAGTTGATGAATTATGAGTTTTAAGTACTAAGTTGAATTGTAGCGAAGCGTAAATAGACGGAGACAAAAACCGTATTTCTGTTTACTGTAAAGTCACTTGTGCGATAACCAAAACTAACGGCTGTCAGCTAATAGCTGAAATATGTGTAACCTTTGTTACTTTTTTATTTTTAACCACGGAGTAGAAGGAGTAGCACGGAGTTTTTAGAAGAAAAAGTGACAATAAAAAATTGTGTAAAAGTGTCAGGTTTGTCAACTTTTAACAATGCCTGAAACGTCCATGCAATGTTATATAGTGTTATCGCTATTTTATGTTAGCCGTTGATTCACTATTTTTGTTATAAAAGAATTATTCCATAACATGAAATTCCGGTTCAAATTCACAGCTATCGTCATCCTGGGCCTGCTCATATTGGTTTGCGGATATCAGGTATACTGGCTTGTTAATTTTCATAACGAACAATACAGGAAAATGGAAGCGGCCATAAAGAATGCAATGAACAATGCGGACTTTAAAGAAATAGCTATAAGGATCAACGACCTGCAAAACGACGGGGACTCTATACCCAGACAAAATCTGAATGGGATTATGGCCAGAAAACAGGAAAAAATGCCAGATGTAGTAGTCAGAATTAACAGCAGCAAAAAAGACGGAACCGTAATATGGAGCGATGCAAAAAAAATGAATGTATCTATCCAGCAAGGATTTCATTTAACTATAGACTCCTTAAAATCCATAGATATAGCCAGATACGACAGCCTTCTACGAACAGAACTCAATCAGTTGGAAATCCATATACCTTATTATCTTGAATATACTACTAATATAAATGACAGCACCCTATCGCCATATGCAAAAGATATAGATAAGAGTAAGTATAAGAAATATGTATTTACATTCAGCGATGATAACAAGGAAGCATATATCGTATATATGAAAGAGCCTCAATGGTATATATTCAGAGATATGATCGGACTGATCTGTGTATCCATACTAATGATTGCTTTATTAATTGTGTCTTACATTTATTTATTGAAAATAATACTGAGGCAAAAAACAATAGACGAAATAAAGAGTGACTTTATTAATAATATGACACATGAGCTTAAAACACCTATAGCGATAACTTATGCGGCTGTAGACTCATTGCAAAACTTCGGGATGGCGGATGACCCAAAAAAACGGGACGAATACCTGACAATATCCCGGGAGCAATTGATGTACCTGAATAGTCTTGTGGAACAAATTCTTACCATGTCGGTCGAAGAAAGGAAAAACCTGAAATTATCGACTGAGAATATCTCCCTGACTGAAGAATTTGAAAATCAAAAGAATAAATTCTACCTCAATAACACAAAGCCGGTTTTTATCGACATTGATGTAAACCCCGAATATCTTATCATAGTAGCAGACAGGCTGCACTTTGGCAACATTATAAGTAACCTGATAGAAAATGCCATCAAATACTCGGATAAAAGTGTACATATAAGATTATCCGCGTACAGGAAAGATAATAAAACAATCATTTCGGTTACTGATAACGGGATCGGAATTCCCGGTAATGCTTTAGATAAGATTTTCGACAAGTTCTACCGGGTTTCTACCGGAAACATACATAATGTGAAAGGATATGGACTGGGCTTGTCCTATGTGAAAACGATTGTGGAAAAGCATTGCTGGGAGATAAGCGTAGAAAGTGAGGAAGGGAAAGGTACCTGTTTTAAAATTACGATCATATGAAGATAAAGGTATTGCTAGTCGAAGATGAACCGGCTCTGGCCATGATTATAAAAGATGCTCTCGAAAAAAGGGAGTTTACGGTCGATTGCGCGGCAAACGGAAATGAAGGGCTGGAAATGTTTCATAAATTACATCCCGATATTATTGTAGCCGATATAATGATGCCAAAATTAGATGGGTTCAGTATGACTCAACTGATTCGTCAGACCGACAAGCATATTCCGATCCTGTTTCTTAGTGCCAAATCGAAAACAGACGATGTAGTACAGGGTTTTGAAATTGGCGGCAACGATTATCTGAAAAAGCCATTCGGCATGGAGGAACTGATTGTTCGCATAAAATCCTTACTCAACCGTGTACAAAACGAAGTGCGAAAAGAAAAGATATACCAGATTGGAGAATATACATTCGACCCTGTACAGCAAAGGCTTTTCCATCCGCAAAAGGTAGAAGTATTATCGCATCGTGAAGCATCCATACTGGAACGCTTATGTGCAAATCAGAACAATATAGTGGAAAATAAAGCCGTATTACTGGAATTGTGGGGCGATGACAGTTTTTTCAATACACGCAGTCTGCATGTATTCATCGTGAAGCTGCGAAAGAAATTATCGTTAGATGCCCACATTCAGATTATTAACATCAGGGGAATAGGATATAAAATGATCTTTTAGGCAAAACAAAGACTCTCCGAGGAATCCTCATCAGAGAGCCGGGAAATGTAGTGTGTAATATATTGAATAGAGTTGTTATCGTCCAAACCGGGAAGTATCTAGATCCTCTACCTTCGGTTTCTTGTAATTTCCAAAACGATAAGTAAAGGATAGCTTAAAAACCGGGGCATTGGGCTTTATATTCATCGTACTGTATTGATTCATATAATCGATCTTTGTAGTCTGCTTACCGCTTTTGAATACATCTTCTACACGGAACATTAATTCGGCCCTACTATCAAGGAATGTCCATTTGGCACCGGAAGCAACGTTCCACATCCGCCCTATATCGTATATGCCCTGCAATGCCCCGTGCATATAAAAGCCCGACACATCCAGTTTTACATCAGGCTTAGATGAGATATTAATCGTATTTCTCAACTGTACCACAAATGAGTTCTTTGACCGGGTGTATGGCACATTGTAAAAATCATCATCTTTTTCTTCCTGTCTGATAAGATTGACAGTCGCTCTTGTATCCCAAATTTTATCAATCTTTAGAGGTACGACAAAGAATACACCGAACTGCTTTTCATAATTCAAATTTACCATTTGGAAAACGTTCTGAAGAGCTTCCCGCGATTGGTATGGCAACTGAATATAACGGTCGGGCTTATATTCGTAATACCCGCCTATCATATATTTCTGATTCATTATAAAGTTGAGCTGAGTCTTGTAATTCCTAGAAAACTTAAGTTCAGGATTACCTTGCACCATCGAATAAGCATTTATCCTGACCACATCATTACTTAATGCCCAATAGGGAGGGTAGCTAATATCAGAAGAGAATGATAGCTGCAAAATCCGCCGAGGGTTATATGTATAGGTCAAATTTACATTGACAAAGGGCTGAAAATCGTTCCAAAGAGTTTTCTTTTCTCCCATAATATCAATTGTAGCCCTGAAATAGTTTGCAGACAAAGAAGCCTGAGCCGAAAGTTTATCCCCGAAGGACTTTGAGAATCCGGCAAAAACAGATGCCGAATATTCTTTCTGCATACTATTGTTTATAGAATCTACAGCCTGCCCTTCCGGGTTCCGGTAATAGTCATACAGATTGTTATTCTTCGACGAAGAGGTATTTCCTCCGTAATCCAGTCTCCATTCATTCTTTAGACTTATACTATGATTGATAAAGGCAACTACTTTATCCACCTTTTGGTTGGTCTTCGTCTTAAACACTGTCTGCAAAACATCTCCGTTGGAATAGTCCGAATACTTTTCAGTTGCAGGGTCCCGATAGATTGTATAATCAACTCCCATATTCAGGTTTTTGTGTGAGTTATACTCTATTTTCATATTATGAAGGTAGCTGTTCCCATCCTTGTTACTCAGGGAAGTAATATCAGAAAAAGGGTTCTTATCTTTCAGAAAGACTGTTTTAGCCGCCGGCTTAGAATCCGTATCATCTATAGCTGTAGTATAAACAAGCCTAAATTTGTCTTTATTGGTAAATGTATACCCCAATCCCAACCTCAGGTTCAAAGCTTTCCTATCAGATTGAAACCTGTTTTGTTGTGTAATATCATAAGTATGACCGTCAAAGTGATGCATTGCATACATGTCATTCAGCCCCCAACCCTTCGACTGCCCTAATCCGACTGTAAGATCAGCATTAAACGAAGGTTTTGTATACAACAAATTTCCTCTTAATCCATATCCGGCATAAAAAGCCTGTTTGTATTCTGCATTTCCCTCACCTTGTATCGTTGGTGTTCCGGCAGTCTGGCCTTTCAGTATTATATTTATAGCCGCTCCCCTTATATTATACTGAGGTGGAGCACTATACATTATTTCTATATCAGACACCCGCGATGCAGGAATAGACTTCAGTAAATTTACGATTTGATCTTTACTCATACTCGTCTGCTGCCCGTTTATAAGTATTGTATATCCCGAACTTCCAATCAATTGCAACTCATCTCCTACTCCGGTTACACTGGGTACATTCTGCAAAGTCTCAAAGGCATTCGATACTGCTTTATCCTTTACCAGTTGAGGTATATCATATACCAGTTTACCATCTACAGCTTTTACCACAGGACGCTCTCCACTAACAACCACTTGATTCAGGAGCTTACTTAAAGATAGTAAAACAAAAGGGGCTAGCTCGACACTGTTATTTATTGAGACAGAATGGTTTTCTTTTTCATAGGCCATATGTTGTAAAACTAAAATATAATTTCCTCCCGGTATATCATTAAATTCAAATTCACCAAGAGTATTAGAAATCACCGTTTTTAACAAAAGGCTATCGTCTGCTTTTTGCAAAACACAAACGACAGCCTCCACCGGCAGATTGGATTCATTCATCACACCCCCCCTTAACGAATAGCTTTGAGAAAATCCCAATGGAGAGATAAAGAGCAGGAAAACCCACAATAATTGTTTCATATTCTCATTTTAACTTCTGATGATACAAATGTAAACGCAAGTGTATATACTCAATACTTCCTTTATGCTATTTAGTGTTATCAAGTGTTATCTGTATTACAAATAAAAAAAATTAACAAATATTTTAACATTCAATTATAATCCCTATCTTTGACCATTGGTTCAGAACATTATATAGACACAAATATGCAAGATTCTTTTAAAAACAGGGTAACTAAATTCTGGAAATCCTTTTCAGAAGAAGAATACCAAATTAGGGAAATGATGGATAATAAAGTTGAGGGAGAGACTCTTCTCAATTTTGTGGATAGTATTTTACAAATTGCTTTTAATAAAGTTTATTTCGAAATGGGAGTAAACAATGAAGGCAAGTATGAACTCATTTTAACGCCTGAAGGAGATCGTACCCGGCTAATGCTGTTGCATTACTGGCTACAATATGCACCACAGCATTTGCTGAAATATTGGAACTTTTATTCAACAAAACCAGCTCATGGCAAACCTGGTGCAATAATAGATATGTTCGACATCAGAATTGGGGAAGACGATATAATCATCTACCCTGAAATGGATAATGACAAAAGCAAGGTAAACATAGAATTGTATAGTCCCAAGTTGATGGCATTGGATGAGAACAAACGTTATTCAATGTTCTTCATCTACCTCGATCAATTTATTGGAGAATTGTACACAATGGAGTACATCGGGTATATTGACTTTGTGGAAGAAAAACAAAATAAAAGATCTTCGACAATATCTGATCTCAAACCATTCATAGATAAAGCGATTAAAGATCATGGCTGGCCAAAATTCGATAACCCTTGTGAAATATATAGCGGTTACAGGATGGAGCCTACCGAAAATGAAAACTGGAAGTTGCGTGAAGATGTATTCTCGGGTTATACCTCATGCACTCCGTTATTAAATGATTATTACAACGGAGAAAACAAACGATCTGACGAAGCTAAAGAAAACGGGGTTGTCTTCGGCTTCCTTTTCTTCGAGAACATCAATATCCCCCGGGAAAATGTTGTTAATTTCAGAGGTGAGATAGAAGATAAAATCACTGCTGCTACCAATCCTTATGGTTTAGCCAATAGTCTGGGAGGTGCTACAGGTTTTCATTTTTCATATATTGATTTCATTATATACGATTATGAAGCCTTCATCCCCATAGTGAGAGAAATATTATCCGGCTATAAACTTGAAGAAACCGGATTCTCTGATTTTACGGCCGAAGCTAAACCGCTTATATTTAATTGACTAAAAAGAAGTGCTCTATGGTATTTATTCCCGGAGCATTTTTCTTAAAAAGAATTATCTATATACTAAAAATAGAGAATAGCTGTTACAGGATAAGAAAACAGGAATAGTTAGAGATTGTTATCTTTTAGTTAAAATAAGCCTTCACAACTTAAATATTCTGACCTTTATCAGGGTTCAAAACTTTTTATTCTACTTTTTAAAACAAAATCATTACTTTTGCGGTTCAATTAGAAAAAATAACTTTCTGAATAGGTATAATTTAATTCATCCTGATAATACAAGATAAGCCTTAATATATGCAAAAAAATTTAGTAATTGTTGAGTCTCCTGCTAAAGCCAAGACCATAGAAAAGTTTCTGGGCAAAGATTTTAAAGTTATGTCCAGTTATGGACATATCAGAGACCTGAAGAAGAAAGACTTGGGGATAGACTTGGAGAACGGCTATACACCTTTATACGAAGTTCCGGGTGACAAGAAGAAGGTGGTAGATGAACTAAAAAAGGCTGCCAAAGAAGCCGATATAGTATGGCTGGCTTCCGATGAAGACCGGGAGGGAGAAGCTATATCCTGGCATTTGTTCAAAACATTGAAGCTTGATGAAAAGAAAACAAAAAGAATCGCATTCCACGAAATAACCAAGGATGCAATCCTACATGCTATAGAAAATCCCCGACAGATAGATATAAATCTTGTAGACGCGCAACAAGCGCGCCGGGTGCTCGACCGCATTGTAGGCTTCGAATTGTCCCCTGTACTTTGGCGCAAAGTAAAACCTGCCTTATCGGCAGGACGGGTACAATCTGTAGCTGTGAGACTTATCGTAGAACGGGAACGTGAGATACAGGCTTTTCAAAGTGAAGCATCTTATCGTGTTACGGCTGTATTCGTGAAAAAAGAAAACGGAACAGAAACAGAAATAAAGACAGAATTAAGCAAACGCCTGAAAACAAAAAAAGAAGCACTTGACTTTCTTGAGAAACTAAAAGAAGCCAGCTTTAAAGTAGAGGACGTGGAAACAAAACCGATGAAGAAATCACCGGCAGCACCGTTTACTACATCAACTTTACAGCAGGAAGCATCCCGCAAACTGGGTTTTCCGGTATCATTAACGATGATGGTTGCCCAGAAGCTATACGAATCGGGAAAGATCACCTATATGCGTACCGACTCGGTAAACCTATCGGGGCTGGCCATAAATACAACAAAAAACGAAATAGAATCCGTTTACGGAAAGCAATATTCCAAAGTACGTCAGTTCTCTACTAAGAGTAAAGGTGCCCAAGAGGCCCACGAGGCCATTCGCCCGACATATATGTCAGAACATACAGTATCCGGCACAGCACAGGAAAAGAAACTATACGACCTCATTTGGAAACGTACTATCGCATCTCAGATGGCAGACGCAGAATTGGAAAAAACAACTATTACAATAGGCATATCCAATAATAAAGAGCTTAAATTCTCGGCTGTCGGCGAAGTCATCAAATTCGACGGATTCCTGCATGTATACCTTGAGGGGACAGACGATGAAAACATTGATAGCGAAAGCAGCTTGTTGCCTCCTGTAAAACCTCAGGAAGCAATGGATATGAAGGAAAGTGTTGCCACAGAACGTTTCACACAGCGTCCCAGCCGTTACAGCGAGGCCTCATTGGTTCGTAAATTGGAAGAACTTGGTATCGGACGCCCATCCACATATGCGCCGACGATCTCGACAATCCAGAACCGCGAATATGTAGAAAAATCAAATATAGAAGGTACCGAACGTCAATACAACATATTGACACTGAAAAAAGATAAAGTAGCAGATTCCCAAAAAACCGAAATAACAGGAACAGACAAAGGAAAGTTGATTCCAACCGATACAGGTATGGTTGTCAATGACTTCCTTACAGAATACTTTCCTGACATACTGGATTATAATTTTACTGCCAATGTGGAAAAAGAGTTTGACCAGGTGGCTGAAGGAGAAGAAAACTGGACTAAGCTGATAGATAAGTTCTACAAGGTATTTCATCCGGTCGTAGAATCGGCAACCAATATGCAAACCGATCATAAAATTGGAGAGCGCATACTGGGTATCGATCCTAAATCGGGCCGTCAGGTTTCTGTAAAGATAGGCCGGTTTGGGCCTATGGCACAGATCGGTGTGCAGGAAGACACAGACAAACCTCTTTTTGCAGGATTGCAAAAGACTCAGTCGATAGCCTCTATTACGCTCGAAGAAGCCTTGAGATTATTCGAACTTCCCCGTTCAATAGGTGAATTCGAAGGTAAAGACGTTAGTGTCGGTACAGGCCGGTTCGGCCCGTATATCAAGCATGATGGCAAGTTTATATCGCTGCCTAAAGGTTATGATCCTTTCGAAGTAGATATTGATATGGCAATTCCCCTGATTACCGACAAACGGAAAAAGGATGCAGAAAAGGTTATTAAGACCTTTACAGAAGATACCGACCTGCAAATACTGAATGGTCGTTATGGCCCTTATATAGCATATAAGAAAAGCAATTTCAAGATACC
Organism: Dysgonomonas gadei ATCC BAA-286; assembly: GCF_000213555.1. Taxonomy (GTDB): domain Bacteria; phylum Bacteroidota; class Bacteroidia; order Bacteroidales; family Dysgonomonadaceae; genus Dysgonomonas; species Dysgonomonas gadei. The sequence continues at coordinate 234,141 of NZ_GL891979.1, read as the reverse complement.
GAAAGGTACAGCACCTGAGAGCCTGGACTTTGAAGCATCAATGAAGATCGTAAATTCTACTGAAGAAAAATCTGCCAAGACCAAAGGAAAAGCGAAAAAGAAATAAGCGGTAATAACCCTGTTTGTTCTTAAGATTATTAAAATACATTGAATGAATAAGATCTTAGAAAAGATATTCGGGTATAGGGGATATAGGATTATAATCCCCCTGATAGATTTGGCTGTGATTTACGGCTCATACATCTTAGCCTTTTATCTATTCAAAGATGCTTTGGATAATTTTACGCTCAACTACAATGCTTTTAAGGCGAGTATACCTTTCATTATCATTAGCTATCTTATTCTAAGCCACATATTCGAACTTGACAAGCCAAAAGACTTTACTCTTTTTGGAGTTGGCTACACTGTTGTATTGGCAGTAGGATCGCTTTTATTTACAACAATGGCTATCAGCTTCTTTATCCGGGAATTTGCATTTCCCCGAAGTATACTTTTGGCTGGTACCATCTTTCAGCTTGTAGTCATAACCTTCTGGCATCTATTTGCCAGCCGTATGTATTTCCGGGTAAACAAGGGAAAATCGGTACTCGTCATTGGTTATGAAAAGTCTCAGGCACTCGCCTATAAACTACTGGAATCGAGAGGAATGTGGTCTCAGATCAAGCATGTCTGTTCGCCGGCATATCCTAAAGTGTATGAACTGATTGACGAATGTGATATTACATTCATTACAGAAGACGTAGAAGAATCATTGAAGCAGGAAATAATACTTTACTGTGTTGAAAATAACCATACGGTTCTCTATCAGCCAAAAAATCTGGAGATTCTCCAATTTAACGCCAATTTCCTTCAAATAGACGATTCTCCTGTATTAGATGTCAGAGAATTCGGTCTTTCGCAAGGAAGTGAAACAACTAAAAGGATCATCGATGTTCTTTTAGGAAGTATGGCACTCGTTATATTCTTCATCCCGTTTGTATTTGTTTATCTGGCTCTGAAAATAGGAGGAGGTACGGCTTTTTATGTACAGGAAAGGATTACCCGTGACAATAAGGTATTCAAAATATACAAATTCAGGACAATGGTTGAGAATGCCGAAGCCATTTCCGGTCCTGTATTAGCTCAGGAAGTAGATAAACGCATTACCAGACTGGGTCATATACTGAGAGCGACACGCCTGGACGAAATTCCTCAGATATTTAACATCCTTATCGGGGATATGAGTATTGTTGGCCCACGTCCCGAACGTCCGTTTTTCGTTGAACAGTTTTGTGAAGAAATGCCTGAATATAAGCTCCGCCACAGAGTAAAGGCCGGACTGACAGGGTTGGCTCAGGTTCAGGGAAAATATAATACTTCCGTAAGAGACAAATTAAAATATGACTTGTTGTATATCAATGGTTATTCTCTGGCTCTCGACATAAAGTTAATCATGCAGACACTGAATATATTACTCCGTAGCAATAGTACGGAAGGAGTTAAAAGTGTAGAAGAACTCGGTGATGAGATAGAACATCTTACCAGACGCTAAATACATATTCTCTTATGACTGATTTTCAACAATTAATAATAAGCCGGCGCAGCACTCGTAAATTTACGGATGAGCCGCTTAGCCCGGAACAGGTGGAAACGATAATGAAGGCTGTATTGATGTCTCCTTCTTCTAAAAGTGCCAATCCGTGGCAATTCCTTTTGATAGAAGATAAGGAAATGCTGGATAAGCTGTCGTATTGCAAAAAATCGAGTAGCAGATTAATTGCCGGATGTGCTTTGGCCATTGTCGTACTAGCCGACCCTCTGACCAGCGATGTATGGATAGAAGACTCTTCTATAGCATCCATCATGGTACAGTTACAAGTTGAAGACTTAGGCCTGGGCAGTTGCTGGGTACAGGTACGCGAACGATATACGATGAGTGATACTCCATCTGATGAATATATCAGGGAACTATTCGACATCCCGATGCAACTCCAAGTCTTATCTGTAATAGCAATAGGACATAAAGCTCAGGAGCGTCCGCCTTTCGATGAAGAGAAGCTGCAGTGGGAGAAGATACATATCGGTAAATTTAATATAGACCAATTAGCCGAATAAAATTATGGCAACAAGTTCGAATAAAGCATCCAACGACCGTCTATCTTACGGAATAACCATCCTTATCTTCGGTGTATTATTCTTATTAGACAAGCTAGGGTTTCTCAGGCAGATACCTTACGGACAAAAACTTATCAGCGTCGGTGTATTCTTCCTTATAGGAGGAATCGTCTTTCTTATTACACAACCAAAAAAGATGCTTGGCTGGATATTTCTGGGAATAGGCATCATACTTAATGCCGACTTGTTCTTCGGCTGGCTGAGTAATTATTCCAATCTGATAGTCCCATTAGGCCTGATTATAGCAGGTGTAGCAATGGTACTGACCGCAAAGAAAAACTGATGAGAATTGTATTCATAGGTGCCGGAAATGTGGCTACCCATCTGGCTAGGGAACTGTATAGAAGATCCTTTGATATCATACAGATATACAGTCGTACTTTGGAGGCTGCATCCGTCTTAGCTGAACAGGTACATGCTGTCCCTACTACAGACATCGCTTCGGTAATCAATGATGCCGATTTGTATATCTTTTCGGTAAAAGATTCTGTACTGGACAGTATAGCTTCTCAATTACCCAAAAACGATGGCATATGGATTCATACCGCGGGAAGCGTACCTTTAGATATATTCAGTAAATACGCAGGTAGCTATGGAGTAATCTATCCATTTCAGACATTCAGTAAAGACAGAATTATAGAATGGGCTGATATTCCTGTTTTTGTAGAAGCATCCGATACAAAAAGTCTGAATATATTACACGCTATCGCCAGCCAACTATCGGGTAAAGTATCTGAACTATCCTCCAAAGACAGGAAATATATACACCTGACCGGCGTATTTGCGTGCAACTTCACCAATCATATGTACGCTCTGTCCGAACTATTCCTGAAGAAAGCGAATCTTCCCTTTGAGGTAGCCTTACCTCTTATAGATGAAACCGCATCGAAGGTACATTCATTAACTCCCGGTGAAGCACAAACCGGCCCCGCCATCCGTTACGACAAGAACATCATTGACAAGCATATGGAAATGATAGAAGATGAGAAGATAAAGGAAATATATAAGCTGATAAGCGAAAATATTCACAGAATGAGCTAATCGGTAAATATACTACTACCAGCCGAAAGCTTCCTCACTCATCCATTTACCATGTACTTTCATTACCTGCTCTATTATATCACGGGCGACTCCATGCCCACCTTTGCAATGTGAAATATACCGGGCTATGTTTCTTATTTCATGTGCTGCATCAGCTGGGGCAACAGGCAATCCTACCGATTGCATTACATGATAATCAGGTATATCGTCACCGGCATACATAATCTCTTCCGGCTTATATCCTGTCCTCTGAATATAGTCGTTAAAGTCGTGTATTTTAATCTTCGACTTCATATAGATATCTTTTATCCCCAAGCGAGAGAAACGCAGTCTTACAGCCTCCGTATCGCCTCCTGTAATGATTGCTACACCATATCCATGTTTAACAGCAAGGTTTATAGCATACCCGTCTTTTATATTCACCATACGCATCGGCTCTCCCTCAGAAGACAAAGGAATAGAATCGGGGGACAAAACCCCGTCTACATCAAATATAAATGCCTTAATCTTACTAAGGTCATAATTTACAGTACTCATATGTATAAATTTTAACTCTTAATTCGGAGCCCTGGAGTATAGATACGCGGCTATTGCCATAAATACCAGATTCGGAATCCACACAGCAAGCCATGCCGGCATAGTCCCCGATACAGCAAATGAGGAACTAACCGTTTGGAACATAATGTATGATACACTAAGTCCTAATCCTATACCTATATTCAGCCCCATACCACCTTTTACTTTACGGGCCGACAAAGAAGCTCCTATAATAGTGAGGATAAACGCAGAGAATACAGAAGCGAAGCGTTTGTGAAATTCAATCTCGAATTGAGTAATACTCACATCGCCCACAGTTGCAATACCTTTATCTCTTTGCCTCTGTATATATTTATATAATACAGGGGTGGTCATTTGCTCAAAATCGTTTACAGATATGAGGAAATCGCTGGGCACAACATTCAATGTCGTATCTATTTTATCTCCGTTGCTGATAACCTCTCTCATTCCCTGCAATTCACGTATCTTATAGTTATACAGTTCCCAGTGATATGCACTGTCGTATTTTATACGTTGAGCTGTCAAACGCGATTTAAGTTCCTTATCTTCAATTTTATCGAGAGACAGGTTATATCCTTCCTTCGTCTTATTATCGAATCGCTCTATATATAAAATAACACCTTTATCCACTTGAAGCTGAATACCTGAAGCATATTCCACGCTCTTGTCCCTGACATACTTGTTCTGAAACTTGATACGGGTCACATTGGCAGGAGGGATTATAAAACTACTGAGAACAAATGAAAAGACCGCAATTATTCCCGCCGATATCATATATGGCTTCATCAGCCGTTTAAAGCTCATCCCATTCGATAACATGGCGATAATCTCAGAATTATCTGCCAGTTTCGATGTAAAAAATATAACGGCTATAAATACAAACAAAGCACTAAACAGGTTTGTATAATAGGGCACAAAGTTGACGTAATAATCAAATATTATCGCTGTCAGCGGAGCCTTTTTATCCAGAAACTTATCCAGCTTTTCATTTATATCGAATACGACAGCAATAGATATAATAAGAATAATGGAGAATATATAAGTCCCCAGAAACTTCTTAATAATATATCTGTCGAGTATCGAAAGTATTTTCATTTTCAATCACTTTGCCCTATGGGCGGTTACAAGTCGACAAGTTATTCTTAATTCTTAATTCTTAATTAATTATTTATATCCTTCTTGAAACATTCTCTACCATTTCTCTCTTCCAACCGGAGAAATCTCCTGCAATAATATGCTCACGTGCATCTTTGACCAGTTGCAGATAAAAAGCCAGATTATGTATAGAAGCTATCTGTAATCCCAATATTTCATTGGTAATAAACAGATGACGAAGATATGCTTTTGTATATAAAGTATCAACAAATGACGCTCCATTTTCTTCGATCGGAGAAAAATCGTTTGCCCACTTCTTGTTACGCATATTCATTATACCGTTACGGGTAAACAGTTGCCCGTTGCGACCATTACGGGTAGGCATAATACAATCGAACATATCCACACCCCGCTCAATGGCTTCCAGTATATTTGCCGGAGTACCCACTCCCATCAGATAACGGGGTTTACCGGCCGGAAGTATTTCGTTTACCACCTCAATCATCTCGTACATTTTTTCGGTAGGTTCGCCCACAGCCAATCCTCCGATCGCATTCCCGTCCGCACCTTTCGAGGCTACATTTTCTGCGGCTCTTCGGCGTAAGTCAGGATAGACACATCCCTGCACAATAGGAAATAAGGCCTGCTTATACCCGTATTCACATTCAGTGCCGTTAAACCGGGTAAAGCAGCGGTCGAGCCACCGTTCTGTCAAGTCAAGAGACTTTTTTGCATATGCATAATCGGCATCTCCCGGCGTACATTCATCGAAAGCCATAATAATGTCCGCCCCTATTACTCTCTGAATATCCATAACGGATTCGGGTGTAAAAAAATGTTTCGAACCATCGATATGAGACCGGAATATGGCGCCTTCTTCTGTCAGTTTCCGGTTTTCGGCTAAAGAGAATACCTGAAACCCTCCGCTGTCGGTCAGTATAGGTTTGTCCCAGCTGTTAAACTTATGCAAACCACCTGCCTGTTTAAGTATTTCCAATCCCGGACGCAGATACAGATGATACGTATTCCCCAGAATTATCTGCGCTTCGATATCATTTTTCAATTCGGTCATATGTACGGCTTTCACCGCCCCCTGAGTACCCACCGGCATAAAAATAGGTGTCTCTATCTGTCCGTGATCGGTTGTTATAAGTCCTGCTCTGGCTTTGGTTTGCCCGTCAGTATATTGAAGTTTAAAATCCATTATTCCGTTCTGATCAGATTTGAGTGGTCTTTGATTGTTCAGCATCATCTGCTTCCTCTTCTGCTACCAAGTCTTTTAGCTGAACCACAACAATCGATGTTTTATTTTTCTTTATTACCGTAAACTGGTAATCTTCTGCTTCCAGCTTATCATGTGTATTAGGAATACGCCCAAATTTATCAATAAGATATCCGGCAAGTGTATCGTATTGCTTATCTTTATCTATCGGATGCGGAAGTTCATCATTAATATCGGATATGGCAGCCGTGGCTATTACCGAATATGTATTTTCCCCTGTTTGCTCTACAAACGGGATTTCATTATCATACTCATCCTGTATTTCCCCGACAAGTTCTTCGAGTATATCCTCCATAGTGATAACGCCCTCTACTCCGCCATATTCGTTCAGCACCATCGCTATTTGCTGATGTTTTACCTGAAACTCTTTCAATAGCTGACCAATACGCTTTGTCTCGGGTGTAAATGAAACCGGCCTTATAATAGAACGAATGTTCACATTACCGCTACTAATGCGCATTTTTTTCAATATATCTTTCAGATGGACTACCCCAATGGTATTATCTATATTATCCTCGTAACACGGAATACGGGAATATCCTTCCTCTATCACAAATTCCAATGTCTTTTCATCGTAATCGTTCACGTCTATAGATACCACCTGCGTACGCGGAACCATTATCTGGCGCGCCGTACGTTCCGAGAAGTCAAATGCGTTCTGGATAATATCAAATTCGGTACTGTCTACCTTCCCGCTTTCCTTTGCCTGATCTACCAGATATCGCAACTCGTCGCTGCTATATACTTCTTGTTCCGAAACAGTATGCAGTCCAACCATCTTGAGTACAAGATTGGCAATACCATTCAGTAACCAAATAAACGGACGGCAAATCCAATAGAAACCATGCAGAGGATACGCGACGGCAAGTGTCGTCTGTTCCGAACGCTGGATAGCTAATGATTTAGGAGCTAATTCTCCTAGTACGATATGCAATATAGTGATTATAATGAACGCGGTAATCAGCGATACTGTAGAGAGTACAGACGGGGCAAGTTCAATATTGAACAGTCCGATTATTTCTTTGATTATCTTGGATACCACAGGCTCACCGATCCAACCTAAAGCAAGGCTGGCAATGGTAATACCAAACTGGGTAGCAGCCAGATAGGAATCGAGATGTGTGACTATTTTTTTTGAAAGGGCGGCGGCACGACTGCCTGCCTGAGCTTTCAATTCAAGTTGGGAAGACCGAACTTTTACTATTGCGAATTCTGCCGCAACAAAAAAACCATTAAGAAATACGAATAAAAGAGTAATTAAAATTGATATGAAAATGTCCATATTCTAATATGAATGATAATAGTGCAAAGATAATATAATTGTGTATTCGTTTAACAAAAAACGAATTAAACAACGGTGAAAATATAAATAAATATTAAATGGAGCACTTCATATTTCTTAACCATATATTGTTAAGAAGCAAGGAAAGTTACAGAAATCAGTTATAAATTCAAATCTGTAGTTATGTTTTAATGTTCGTTTTTTTCAGCTATGCGCAATCAAAGATTGCTTGTATTACTTTTTTTCTAAGCAAAAGAAGTAATCAAAAATGCTTAGACGCACGACAAGGCCGACGCATATTTGATTTAAGGGCTTTGTCCTACTATGGCGTCAGCCCTTGCGCATTAGTGACGCAGGCGGGGCACCCAATTCGTAAAGCGGAGGTGTAGAGCAAAATACGGTAGCTGCTATACTGGGCTGATAATCCGGCTAAAGATGATTCTGTATTATTTTGCTCCACCGAAGCTGCGGTTTTGGGTCGCCGAGGAACGAAGCGCTAGCCTTTTGGTTCGTTTTGGGCAATGCCAAAATGAACATTCAGACGAAACGAAGTGTAGTCAATAAAAAACGGACGTTTTAAGTAGCGAGAGCAGAAGCAAAATTTATTTTGGTTATGCCGAGTCACGAAAAACGCCTAATATAGTTGAACAATTAATTATTTCTTATTAATACCATTCAGTTTACTATGCTTTATCCCATATGTAAAATAAATGACAAACCCTATCACGGTCCAGCCGATAAGCCGTTCCCAGGTACTCCATGGCAGAGACAGCATTTGTACAATACAGATCGCAGCTCCAGCCAAAGGGATGAATGGCACAAGAGGCGTTTTGAACGGACGCTTGAGGTCGGGTTGCGTTTTACGCAGTATAACTATAGAAATACAGACAATAGTAAAGGCCATCAGGGTACCTATGGATACAAGCTCACTGAGAACATGGAGTGGAAAGAGTCCGGCTATCAACGCTGTAACGATACTGGCAAAAATAGTTGCATTATGAGGAACTCCATGTTTATCGTTTACTTTCGAAAACACCTTCGGCAACAGCCCGTCTTTAGAAATAGAATAGTATATCCGCGATTGTCCTAGCATCATAACCAGGATTACCGAACTAAGCCCTGCGATCGCTCCGAGTTTGATAAGGGGGCTTAACCAGGCTAAGCTTTCGCCGGTACGGTCTATAGCAAGTGCTATTGGTGCGTCTACATTCAAGTCTTTATAATTGACTATTCCTGTCAACACTGTAGTTACGGCTATGTATAGTAACGCGCATATAAGTAGTGAGAACAAGATGCCCTTTGGCATATCCTTCTGAGGATTTTTTGCCTCTCCTGCGGCGGTAGACAGAGCGTCGAATCCCAGATACGCATAGAATACCACTGCCGCACCTCTGAGAATACCCGTCCATCCGAAATTTCCATAATCTCCCGTATTTTCAGGTATATATGGTGTCCAGTTGCTTGTGTCTATATACGAAAGGCCAAACCCGATAAACAGAAGGATTACGCTAACTTTGATAACAACGATGATGTTATTAACGAATGCTGACTGTTTGATACCTCCGATCAGAAAAGCGGATACTATGGCTACGATAAATGCCGCAGGAAAATTGATGATACGCCCTGTCCATACCCAGCTCCCGTCTTTCAGATGGTCGAATGTGGCACCGGCGATCTGGTCAGGGAAATCGATACCCCATCCGTCGAGTAAACTTAGCATATAGCCCGACCATCCTACAGCGACACTTGAGCAGGCGAAAAGATACTCAAGAATCAATATCCAGCCTACAAACCATGCCAAAATTTCACCCATTGTCGTATAGCTGTATGAATATACTCCGCCCGATACGGGTATCATGGCGGCAAATTCCGCATAACACAGGCCAGCCATAATGCAACCGAGAGCCGAAATAACAAATGAGATCGTCAGTGCAGGTCCGGCGTACATAGCTGCAGCTTGTCCGGTGATAACGAAAATCCCGGTTCCTACTATTGCACCAATCCCCAGAGTTACGAGATTTGTTGCCGAAAGGCTTCTTTTTAGCCCTCCCTTAGTTTCTGTAGGTTCACTAAGTATTGCCGATATATCTTTTTTCTTGAAAAGCCGTTCTATCATAAACTAAAGTTTGCACAAAAGTAAGTAAAATGTAATAATTATCTACCATCTGTTTATTTATTAGAAAAAAAAGAAATATTTTGAGATAAATTAAGTACCAGGATTGCATCTGGATGATTCTTATCAAACAAAAAAGATATTCTATTGTTCTAAAATTAATAGGTTATAATATTAGAACTTCACAGCATATGACAGAGATAAAATTGAAAAGGGTTTATGAAGATCCTGAAAATGATGATGGTTTTCGTGTACTGGTCGATCGCCTGTGGCCCAGAGGCATGAGAAAAGATCATCTGAAATACGACTTATGGGCAAAAGATATTACCCCGTCTCCTAATTTACGTAAATGGTTTCATGAAGATATAAAAAACAGGTGGGATGATTTTGTGGCTATGTACCAAAAAGAATTGGATGGGGCGGATGCAGTAAAGGATTTTATAAAAAAAATAGAATCGTATAATATTGTTACGCTGTTATACGCGTCCCGAGAGCCGGTCTATAATCATGCAAATATATTGAAAGCGTATTTGGAGAAAGTACTCGGAAAAATGTAAATTTTGCTACCTTTGTTTTTATCAAAACAGTGATTAATATGAAAATGAGCATGGATTGCAATTCACCAAAATACAGGATTGTTTTGTCATGCAAATTTCCATACATCCTTTAAAACAGAATGATCATATGAAAATAACTATTCTCGGAGCCGGAAACATGGGAGGAGCCATAGCCTGTGGCTTAGCAGTAAGTGGAGGCCTACAGCCTCAAGATATAACCGTTATCGACCATAAAGGGAAGAATGTACCCCGGCTGAGGGAGGTAAGTGAAGATATAAATGTTGTAGTAGCTGATTACTCCTCACTGCTTACGGCAGATATTCTTATTATTGCTGTTAAGCCGTGGATGGTAGAAGAAGTACTGAAAACACATAAGGCCTTATTGGAAAATCCTAAGCAGTTAATCGTATCTGTTGCGGCTGTTGTTACATTGGCTCAACTACAGGAATGGACCAGTCCGCGTCAACCTGTATTCCGTGTTGTACCTAACACCGCTATAGCCGTGCGCCAAAGCATGACATATATTGCATCACAGAATGCGGATAAGGAACAACGCGAACAAGTGTTCCGCATCTTTTCTCAACTTGGTAAAGTTGAATTTGTGGAAGAGAAACTTATTCCGGCTATAACTTCGCTTACATCGTGTGGTATAGCCTTTGCATTCAGGTATATCAGGGCAGCTATGGAAGGAGGTATTGAAATGGGGGTATATCCGGATCAGGCCAAAGATGCCGTTTTGCAAACACTTCGTGGGGCAATCGACTTGCTAGAAGCTAATGGGAATCATCCCGAAGCGGAGATAGACAAAGTTACTACAGCCGGAGGAATCACAATAAAAGGATTGAACGAAATGGAGCATGCGGGCTTTACTTCGGCTGTCATTAAAGGATTAAAAGCAAGCAATATAAAGTAATTACACATAAATCAAAAAGCCCGGACATATAATCTATCCGGGCTTTTCTATTATTCAAAACAAAATTACTTCAATTCTTTGATCTTCACATTCTTGAACCACACTTCATCACCATGATCCTGTAAAAGAATGTTACCTTCGGCAGTATTTCCAAAGTTTGGCCAATCACGGTATTTACTGTAATTAACCAAAGCCTTCCACATATCGTTATTACGCTCATACTCCAGTATCTTCACGCCATTCAGCCAGTGCTCCACTTTATTACCCTTTACCACAACAACGGCTGTATTGAATTCCTTCTTATTGAAAGGCTTATTCTCCGGCGCCGGAATGAGGTCGTAAAGAGAACCCAGTTTGCGGTTTCCTCTTACACCCAATTTAGCATCAGGATGCTTGTCATCATCTAGAATCTGAAATTCGCAACCGATAGCAGATCCCTCACCTTTATTCAGATCCGGATTCACAAAGTATTTAATACCGCTATTAGCACCTTCTGTAATTTTAAAATCAACACTTAGTATAAAGTTTTTATATTTACGTGTGGTAACGATATCTCCACCATTAGTGGATTCTCCACCTCCACTTTTCAATACTTTCAATATACCATTATCAACAACCCAGCCTTTTTCCGGGAAATTACTGATTTTAGCTCCACGCCAGCCGTTCGTGGTTTTTCCGTCCCATAAGAGAGCCCAGCCCTCTTTTGCTTCTTTAGGCGAAATTGTATTTACGATACAATTGACCTGAGGGGCATCATTAGCATCCGAAGTCTTGTATTTTTCTACATCCGTAGTACAAATGCGGATATCTTTCCAACTCACGGTTTTTCCTTCCTGAGCTTTATCTCCTATAGCATGAACCTGTAATGCTATGAATCCCTCAAGCGTCATATCGTCCCAGATATTAGCGCAAGCAATACCGTTTACCCATGTGCGGATAGAACTGCCGATAGCCTCTATTCTCGCTTTATTCCATTGACCGTTCTTAAAGGCTGTCCGCGCCGGCGGGTTTACAGTCATCGGATAAAGCCAGTTGCGACGCGCTTCATCATAAATACCTCCTGTCCACGCACGCGCGGCAGGATCTATTTCGAATTGGTAGCCATGTACCCGTCCATTCTGATAATCTTTAAGGCTCAGGCTACGAAATTGCACGCCGGAGTTTAATCCGTCATCTACTTTGAAGTCAAACTCAAGGATAAAATCTCCATAGTTCTTCTCTGTAGCTAAAAAAGTATTGGGGGTATTCATCTTCGAGATACCGACAATAGTACCATCCACAACTTTATATTCAGCTTTCCCGTTGAGCTTTTTCCAGCCTTTCAGATTCTTCCCATTAAATAATGGTTCCCATTTCTCCTGTGCGGATATTGCTGCTGTAAACAAAAGGAGAATGGCTAATAATATATTTTTGTTCATCTTAATTTAATATAATCAACAAGTTAAGAGCTCAAATAAGTCTATTTTCTGAAACCCATAACTTATAATTCATAATTTATATTTTATAAAAATCTTCCCAACCCTTACGTGGAGGAATACCGGTAAGCATCGCGTTAGCGAAAGCATTATTTGTTATCTGCTTGGTACGGCTGTCGAAATGGAACTTTGTATTTAAACGCTGTGCCATCACACCTAGAGAGAATACCTGACTGAGAGGGCCGTGTATCTCGAAAGGAGAACGGGTCTTCTCAACTCCAGTACAAGCCAGCAAGAAGTTAGCAAAATGATTTGAAGGGCTTTTTGGAACTTCCGGAAGTTTCGATGCCATATCCTTAGCCTTGGACTCAGGAATAATAGAAAGCGTACTACCGTGAGATGCTCCTTTAAAGGTTAATTCCTTACTGTAAATAATCTTACCCGGATTAATCGTTGTTTTCTTGATTTCACCTGCTCCGGAAGCCGGAATATTAGGATCTAGAGCCGACTCTCCGTATCCCTCCGGTATTGGAGGAAGATTATTTACTCCATCATACCACATAATGTCGCAAGGCGGCATTTCTCCTCTCGGACCAAATTTAAACTGAATCGTAGAGTCTGTAGGGAAGAAATAGTCATTATGTCCTGTCAGTTTTATTGGATTGATCTCGTAAGGTAAACCTAAATCGAGAAACTCATGTACCGTATCGAGAATGTGTGCGCCCCAGTCTCCCAGTGCCCCCATCCCGAAATCGTACCATGAACGCCACTCTCCGTTATGATATTTATCACTGTATTCATGATATGGAACAGCACAATGCCATGTCATCCAGTCCAATGTACTTGGTATAGGTTGCGCTTCGGGATACTTATATATATTTACATCCCATCCGTGCCATCTGCGTGGATTATTCATATGGGCAACTACGGAGGTTACATCTTTGATAATCCCTGCATCCTGCCAGGCTTTGAATTGAAAATAATTGGCTTCGGAATGTCCCTGATTACCCACTTGTGTCACTACATTCGGGTATTTACGGGCTGCCTGCATCATCAGTTCAGCCTCAAGGAATGTGCGCGCCATAGGCTTTTCCACATATACATGCTTTCCATGCGCCATAGCCATCATCGTTACCGGAAAATGTGCAAAATCGGGTATAGCTATAGCAACAGCTTCAAACTCGTTGCCTATTTTATCGAACATTACCCTGAAATCCTTAAATTGTTTGGCCTTCGGATATTTAGCGATTACTTTCTGTGTTTGTTTTGCTCCCATATCCACATCACAAAGAGCAACAACATTGACAAGTCCCGTTTTTTCAAAATCCCCAATAATCTGTTCGCCCCTGTTACCAATACCAATATAGGCGATATTAACCTTCCTGTTTGCCCCTACAATCCGGTTGTAGCTCTCGGCATTCATTGTACCAATGCCACCGACAGCCAACCCGGCTGAGGCTACTGCGGCTCTTTTCAAAAAATTTCTGCGTGTTACCATGATTTAGTATTTTGAGTTTAAATTAGAGTTAAAATCATATCATCTGTTATCTGAGCATATACACCTGTTATCCTGATACATAGCTTAACTGTACCATATCTCTTATATTTTTTCTGTGTGAATAAAATTCACATTATCCGGATGAATGAGATATCGAATTTCTTAAATTAAATAGGTTCTTTGATAAAACTTTAACAAAATAACTAATATATAACCTAACTTCAAAATATGTGTGCGAACACACACCCTACTAAAAATCACATAAACAACTGAATAAAAATAAATTAACCATATAAACAAATAACCTTGAATCAGAATATGTTTTACAACATATTTTACATTCTACAAACCCGGTATATTCCAAAACAATATATCTTTAAAAGATTAAAAAAAAATATTTTTATCAACAATACAAAACATATAAAATCATTTTGATACTATATAAATGATTTATATTTCAAAAAGTATTATTTTTGAAAATAAAATATATAATGAAAACTATGAAACATCAGTTATTCCGAAAAAAAGATATAACAACCTTATTACAGGATTCTCTTCAAGAGAAAGGTGGGTTGAAAAGAACCCTGACCACCGGACACCTTGTAGCATTAGGTATAGGAGCAATTATAGGTACAGGTATTTTTGTTCTCACGGGAACAGCTGCCGCTAATTATGCAGGGCCTGCTCTTACCATATCTTTTATCATTTCTGCTTTGGGTTGTGCTATGGCCGGACTCTGCTATGCTGAATTCGCCTCTATGATTCCTGTTGCCGGCAGCGCATATTCATACAGTTATTCTACATTGGGCGAGTTTTTCGCATGGTTTATAGGTTGGGACTTGATTCTGGAATATCTGTTCACCGCTGGGACTGTGGCCGTGGGCTGGTCGGGATATTTTGTAAGTTTCCTTGACGACTTCGGGATACACATACCCCAGAATCTTCGCATGGCGCCTTTCGACCACACCAGTGCCGATGGATGGTTTACAACGGGTAGTATAATTAACTTCCCTGCAATGTTTATCGTTGCCATTATGTCGGTATTGCTCATAAGAGGTATAAGCCAATCGGCAACATTAAATAATATCATAGTTGTGGTAAAGGTAGTTGTCATCCTACTTTTCATCGGCTTCGGATTATCATATATAGACACAAGCAACTGGTCACCATACATTCCTCAAAACACAGGTGAATTTGGACATTTCGGCTGGAGCGGTATTTTTCGCGGAGCAGCCGTCATATTTTTTGCATATATCGGATTCGATGCCGTATCTACGACAGCACAGGAAGCAAAAGATCCACAAAAGGATATGCCGAAAGGTATCCTTATCTCCCTCCTTGTTTGTACAATCCTGTATATTGCGGTAACGGCCGTTTTAACAGGAATAACACATTATTCCGAGCTAAGTGTTCCCGCCCCTATTGCATTGGCAATAGATAAAGGAGGAGAAGGATTACATTGGTTACGAATGCCTATCAAAATAGGAGCAATTGCCGGCTTAAGTTCGGTAATATTAGTAATGATGCTGGCCCAATCGCGTATCTTTTATACAATATCGAGGGACGGACTACTACCGAAGTTCTTCTCTAAAGTACATACAAGATTCAATACACCTCATAATTCGACCATTGTAACAAGTATAGCTGTAGGTCTTATTGCAGGGTTATTGCCTATCAATATACTAGGAGAACTTGTCTCTATCGGAACGTTGATGGCATTTACACTTGTATGTATTTCTATTGTGATACTACGCAAGACCCGCCCTGATGTTAACCGCCCGTTCAAAACACCATGGGTACCCTTAGTTCCAATACTGGGCGCTTTGATTTGCCTGTCTCAAATGGTCGCTTTGCCTTTAGACACATGGTTAAGGTTAATCATATGGATGTTGATCGGTTTTGTTATCTACTTTGCTTACGGAATAAAACACAGCAAGCTGAATAAAAAATAAGCATATTGTGTTACAAAGTGTTACGCAGTGTTATCTCTCTTTGTATCCGGTTTCATATACCTTACATTTGAGTTAGTAAAGTTTATTATCTACCTTTATTAAATTGAATCTCTATGAAACTTATAGCAACAATTGTGCTATTGAACCTTATTAACATTAGTTTGATTATCAGTCAAAACAGTATTCCGGGAGACAAAGCAAGCCAATATTATAAAGAAGCGAAAGCCATCTCTGACAGAGACAGTAGCAAATTATGGGGGATACCAATCTATGCTCCCACCCTGTTTATAAACCCTCAAACATTGGAGGTGGTATCGAATGAAATGGATAATGAAGGCTTATTCTGGAAAGATGAAGAAATATACCGGGGGAAATTCCCGGCAAATAAGATCATTGCCAATTCAACGACACTCTTCGGCGGAAAAGAGTTCACAATGGTTATATATCCTCTTACCGATGAAGAATATAGCAGGAAGGTACTGATTATTCACGAAATGTTCCATTACCGTCAACCGGAATTAGGTCTATCCCTGCCGGAAGGCGTAGGCTACAACAATAGCCATGCAGATGATATACAGGCAAGGATATACTTCAAATTGGAATGGAATGCTCTGGAAAAAGCCATCGAAGGCAATGATACTGCTCTTTGCAGGAAATACATAAACGATGCACTTATATTCAGAGCATATCGCCGTTCCCTGTATGAAAACTCTGCCGTCAATGAAAACTTGTTCGAATTGCATGAAGGGCTGCCTGAGTATACAGCCCACACGCTGTGCGCTCCATCAGAAGATGCACTGAAGCAGCAGGTTCTGCTCTCGAAAGAAAGGATTTCGAACAATCCTTCATATGTTCGGTCATTTGCCTATTTTTCAGGTCTTATTTACGGTTACCTGCTTGATAAGACCAATATGGAATGGAGGAAAAGCATTAAATACAATGGCGACTTAGGTAAGTTACTTCAAACTGCTTATCAGACAGAACTTCCTGATGATATAAATAATACACAGGAAAAGATCAGGAAAGAGTATGACTATGAAGCCATTCATAAATTTGAGATAAAGCGAAAAGAGGAAAAAGACCAACTGCTATCTCTGTATATGGAAATATTCACTCAAAGGCCTATCCTTATACTTCCACTATCCCAACCCAATATAGGTTTCAATCCGAGCAATGTATTATCATTGGGCGAACAGGGTACTGTATATCCGGATGACTTCAGGGTTATAGACAAATGGGGTAAACTAACCGTTACCAAGGGCGCATGCCTCTTAGCTAATAACTGGAGACAAGTAACCGTCCCTGCCGGAAATATGCAGGTAGAAGATAACCTGATCAAAACTCCAAGCTGGCTGTTAGAACTAAATGACGAGTATATTGTTAAAAAAGCAGGTACCAATTATATATTAGAAAGAAAATGAAGCTTACATACATTTACCATAGCGGATATGCTATTGAGGCAAAAGACTTTACAGTCATTATAGACTATTATAAAGACTCTGAAGACAATTTCCGTGATGGCATCGTACATAAAAAATTCCTGAAAAATAAAGGCAGACTTTATGTGCTATCCACTCATTCGCATGCCGACCATTTCAACCCCGACATACTGAAATGGAAAGCTATAAAGAAGGATATCACATACATCTTCTCGAAAGACATCCTGGACAATCAAATGGCCAAAGAAGATGACGCCATATACCTTGACAAACTGGAAGTGTATAAAGACCAGAATGTCATTATCCGTGCATTCGGCTCTACCGACTTAGGTGTGTCGTATCTTATTCATATTAAGGACAAGACCATATTCCATGCCGGAGACCTTAACAACTGGCACTGGAATGAAGAGTCCACTGAAGACGAAATACGGGAGGCCGAAGCCTTCTATCAAGATGAACTGAACCTGCTTGCCGCCAATGTAAAGCATATTGATATAGCGATGTTCCCTATCGACCCACGCTTGGGTAAAGACTATATGAAGGGAGCTGAACAATTTATAGATGCAATACAAATAAACAGTATAGCTCCTATGCATTTCGGCGAAGCCTATGACAAGGCCTCAGCTTTTGCCCCTTACGCTGCAGCAAAGGGAAGTAAGGCTGTCCAGTGGCAACAACGGGGCGAGGATATTGAATTCTGAACAAATTAATCTACTTGTTGGTCACAATACACATTAAGGTCCTGGAAACAGGACTTTTTTATTTATCAAAAATCTATTATAAAAGTAATAGAACCGGACTATAAACACATCCTCATTATAGATTATTATAATAAAATAAAAAATAAAAATAAGAATCACTAACAGCGTTTTCACATATATATATTATCTTTACAAATTGATAGCAAACTACCCTTACTGCTTGTAATGGCGCTATACGAGGCTGATATTCAGAGCATATTAACATTTGTGTATGTTTGAAATATGTTAATTAGCCTCGTTGAGACAGAAGAAAGAAAAAACGATATAAAATGATTTACAAATGGAATTACGAAGCCCTAACAACCCAGCAAAAAGAGCAGAGAGATGATCTTGCTAAGAAATTAGGCATTAGCCCTGTTCTTTGTCAGCTCTTGATACAGAGAGGAATATCATCTTCCGAAGATGCATATAAATTCTTTCATCCAAATCTGAAAGATTTACACGATCCTTTCCTTTTGCCCGATATGGACAAAGCTATCAAGAGAATTGAGAAAGCGTTGGGACAAAAGCAGCGTATATTGATATACGGTGACTATGATGTGGACGGAACAACCGCCGTCGCGCTTGTGTATAAATTTCTGCGGAAATTCACAACTAACCTTGATTATTATATCCCCGACCGCTACGATGAAGGGTACGGAATATCGGAACAAGGGATAGATTACGCCGAAGAGACGGGTGTAAAACTTATTATCGCTCTTGATTGCGGCATTAAAGCCATTGAGAAAGTCGCCTATGCCAAAAGCAAAGGGATTGATTTTATAATCGGTGATCACCATATGCCCGACGAGATACTTCCCGACGCGGTTGCTGTTATTGACGCCAAACGTATAGACTCGACATATCCATACGAGCATCTTTCAGGATGCGGGGTAGGTTTTAAGTTGGTGCAGGCACTCGCTCAGAATAATAAGATAGATTTTTCGGAGCTGACAGATTTGCTCGACTTAGTTGCAGTCAGTGTAGCTTCGGATATTGTTCCCATCACAGGTGAAAACCGGGTGTTGACATATTTCGGTTTAAAACAGATTAATTCCAACCCCAGCCTGGGTTTGAAAGGAATAATCGAAATTTGCGGGCTTACCTACAAGGGTATTACCGTGAATGATATTATTTTCAAGATAGGACCCCGTATCAATGCTTCGGGGCGGATGATGAAAGGTAAAGAGGCCGTAGACTTGCTGCTGGCCAATACGATAGAAGATGCACGGGAGAAGAGCGCCAATATAGACCATTATAACGACGACCGTCGCGAGCTGGATAAGCGGATAACAGACGAAGCGATACAGTTTATTGACGGAACGGTAGATATGTCGAAAAAGAAAAGTCTGGTGATCTATGATGAAACTTGGCATAAAGGCGTTATCGGTATTGTAGCGTCGCGCCTTACCGAGAAGTATTTGCGCCCTGCGGTGGTGCTGACCAAATCCCAGGGACTGATCACCGGGTCTGCCCGTTCGGTAATGGGCTTCGATGTATACAAGGCCATAGAAGCCTGTAAAGATATCCTGGAAAATTTCGGAGGACATACTTATGCCGCGGGTTTATCGCTGAAAGAAGAGAATCTGGCTGAATTCCAGCGCCGTTTTGAGGCTTTATCGCTTGAAATGATAGCGCCTGAAATGATGCGTCCCCAGATTTGTATAGATGCGGAACTTTCATTTAAAGAGATTACGCCGAAATTTATAAGTGACCTGGCCGGTTTTGCGCCTTTTGGACCGGAAAACCTGAACCCTATATTCGTCACATGGGATGTACAGGATTATGGTACAAGTAAACCCGTGGGAAAAGATAATGTACACCTGAAACTGGAAATGATAGATAAAACGACTACAATTCCGGTGAATGGCATCGCTTTCCGGCAAAGTGCCAATAGTGAGATGGTAAAAAATGGCAGGCCATTTGATATCTGCTATACACTGGAGGAAAATACGCACAACGGCAAGACGAATATTCAGCTCTATGTCAAGGATATAGATACAGGACAGCTTTCGGATTCACACTAAATGACAAGAATATGAAGAGATCTTTAGTATTATCATTAACAATCGCTTTATTTTCCTTCGTTGCCTGCGGTAACAAGGCCACTACGGCAAATGCCGGAGATAAAGCTACGGATACATTGAGTATGGAACAGGCGGAATATATAAAAGCTGACAGCTACGAAACGAGCAAAGGCCCGCTGAAAGTAACACTGGTAGGTCATGGCTCGGTTATGTTTGAATTTGTAAGAAAAGTTATTCAGGTAGATCCTTATTCTCAAGTTGCAGATTATTCCAGATTGCCTAAGGCCGATCTGATTATCCTGACGCACGAGCATGGCGATCACCTCGATACAGCGGCCATCAACGCAGTTAAAAAGGCTGATACGCACTATATAGTATCGAAGGTATGCAATGGTATACTCGGATATGGCAATGTGGTAAATAATGGCGATAAGACCGAATGGAGCGGAATAACTATCGATATCGTTCCGGCTTATAATGCTGTAAATAAGAAGCCTGACGGAGAAGCATACCATCCTAAAGGACGGGGCAATGGTTATATTTTTACGTTTGGCGATAAAAAAGTATATGTTGCCGGGGATACCGAAAATATTCCGGAGATGGATAAACTGAAAGGTACCATCGATATTGCTTTCATGCCTAAGAACCTGCCATATACAATGACAGACGACATGTTTGTGGATGCGGCTAAAAAGGTGATGCCGAAAGTGCTCTATCCGTATCATATGTCGGAATTCGATCAGGAGAAAATAGGTAAAGCCTTGGATGGTACCGATATTAAGATAGAAGTACGTCCGATGAAAAATTAATTAGTAAATTTGAAAATTAGCAAATTAGCAAATATCAATTCATTTCCGAATTTGCTAATCTGCTAATTTGCTAATTGAGAATGGATCTCTATCACAAAATACTCAAACAGTATTGGGGTTACGGCGAGTTTCGCCCTTTACAGGAAGATATTATTCATTCCGTCAGCCAGGGAAAAGATACGCTGGGGCTGATGCCCACAGGCGGAGGAAAATCACTGACCTTTCAGGTGCCTGCGATGGCAATGGAAGGTCTTTGTCTTGTTGTCACTCCGCTTATCGCTCTGATGAAAGATCAGGTGGATAACCTGCGTCAGAGGAATATAAAATCATTGGCCGTATATTCGGGGATGACCCGGCAGGAGATTATCACTACGCTTGAAAACGCCATCTTCGGTGATTATAAATTCCTCTATGTATCACCCGAACGACTGGCTACTCAACTATTCCTGAGTAAACTTCGCGATATGAATGTTTGTCTGCTGGTTGTTGACGAATCGCATTGCATATCCCAGTGGGGATATGATTTCCGTCCGTCCTATCTCAAGATATCGGCTATTCGTGAGCATCTGCCCGATGTGCCTGTTCTGGCTCTCACCGCGACAGCTACCCCGGAGGTGATAGATGATATTCAGGAACAATTGCACTTCCGTGAAAAGAATGTCTTCAGGAAAAGCTTTGAGCGTAAAAATCTGGCCTATATTGTCCGTAATACGGAAAATAAGCCGGAGGAACTTGTCCGCTTGCTTGAGAAAATAAAGGGTTCCACCATCATCTATGTGCGCAGCCGTCAGAAGACGAAGGAGATGTCGGATTTCCTTATACAACAAGGTTTTTCCGCCGATTTTTATCATGCCGGACTGAGCAGTGAGGATAAATCACGGAAGCAGGGCTGCTGGAAGAATAACGAAAAGCGCATTATTGTTTGTACCAATGCATTCGGTATGGGAATAGATAAGCCAGATGTGCGGCTGGTAGTGCATACCGACCTGCCCAATTCGGTGGAAGAATACTTTCAGGAAGCAGGGCGCGCGGGACGCGACGGGGAAAAGGCTTTTGCAGTCATCTTATACCATAAGAATGATAGTGTTAAATTGAAAAAGCGTATCAGGGACGAGTTTCCCGAACGGGAATTTATCTCTCAGGTATATGATTCGCTCGCTTACTTTTTTCAGGTGGCTGAAGGCTTCGGGGTGGGTATGGTATATGATTTTAATATACAGCAGTTCTGCGCTACTTACAAATATCCTCTTCTGCCTACTCATAATGCACTCAGGATATTGGATCTGGCAGGCTATATCGAGTATACCGACGAGATAGATAACCGTTCGCGGCTGATGTTTACAGTTTACAGGGATGATCTGTATCATTACGATTTCGAGCGGGAATATGAGCAACTCATAAATACTATCCTCCGCCTTTACACAGGCTTATTTACCAATTATGTAACCATTAACGAGGCCGAAATAGGCCTGAAGACAGACAAAAGCCGGAAAGCTGTCTATGAAATGCTGAAAATGCTGGATAAGCGCAATGTCATCGATTATATCCCGCATAAAAAGACGCCTCTGATAGCATACACCCGTCAGCGGGTGGATAAGAAATACCTGATTATACCACGTCTTGTAAACGAAGACCGTAAGGATCGTTTCGAAAAGCGGATACTGGCTATGAGCCACTATGCAGAGCAGGAAGAGATGTGTCGCAGCCGTATTTTGTTGTCTTACTTCAATGAGAAAGATATCAGTGATTGCGGGCAATGTGATGTTTGCCTGGCAAAGAACGATTCGGGAATGACGAATGTAAAGTTCAATAAAATATCATTGGATATAAAAGCGTTGCTCAAGGACGGGGAGCGATCCGTAGATGATGTAACAGGTGCATTGCCTGATTACCGGTTGCAGGATGTAACCGGAGCCATCCGTTTTATGACGGATAGGGGAGTTCTTGAAATGCAATCAGGTAAGATAAAGTTAAAAACTAAAAGTGAAAAGTGAGAAGTGTTTTGATACGAGATCAGACCAAGCTCTTTTTAAAACGAACGACTGTTAGCAGATCTTTTACTTGTTCCTGATTACTTACATCAAAAATCATTGGGAGCAGGCGACCTACCGGTTTAGCCCCTGCAAATTCATCTTTAATAGTCTTGGCGATGTCCAGAGCGGCAATCTTTTCGAGGTGTTTCTCCGTAAAAAAGAAAGATGTTTTGAATAGTCCATCCCAGACCGAAAGCCACAGTACCGTTTTCTTCTTATAAAGCACTTTGCCTAGCCATGCTTTCCCATCATTATAGTACCGCCATTCAATAGACAGCGCATATTCTTCATTTGTAATCGTTTCAAGAAAAGAAGCCAGCACATTGTGCACACTTTCTCCCAACGCGTTCTGCAGCACTTTTTCGGACGGGAAAATATCCGGATCTCTCAATAACATTTCTGCTTCCATGGTTTTGTGATGGGTTAATTATTATTGTTAACAAAGATACATTCTTTTCTGATTTTCACAATTTTGATTACTGCTATTAAGTAAATCCATATATCTTAATCTTTATTGTTATCGGTTTCCAACTCCAACTCATTTATCTATAGTGAAAAACGCTGTTAGCTATTAGTTTAATTTACGAACTAGTACCCTCTTTGTATCTTCCCTACAAGGGCAAGGGACAAGGGTTTATATGATCGAATATGTTTTCACCTTTTACTCTAGCCCTTCTGACAGGTACCTTGTCTATAAAGATATGAGGCGATAGCTTTTTGCTTACTTTTAGGCAATACTAAAAGTGAGAGCAAGCCTTAGAGAGTGCAGCAAGAAATAAGCTAAAGCATCAAATGTAAACAAGGATAGGAATTATCCATAAAAAGTATAACTAATAGAGCTAAGGTCGCATACCTGTCTATTATTTGGGCAAGAAACAGCAAAAATAAGTTATAATCCGATAATATGTCATTAAATTCTATCTATTGCTTATTTTTGTAGTTCATCATCAAAACAAGACCATTATGGAAATAAAAGGAAGATTTGACCATTTCAACATCAATGTAACCGACCTCGACAAGAGTATAGCTTTTTACCATAAAGCTCTCGGACTAAAGGAAATAAAACGTAAGGAGGCCGGTGACGGTTCATTCATACTTGTATATCTGGGCGACAACTTCAACTCGTTCTCGCTCGAACTGACATGGCTTAGAGACCATCCTCAACCATACGAACTGGGAGACAACGAAAGTCACCTATGCATTCGTGTAGAAGGAGATTACGACCAGGTGCGGGAATTCCATCGCGAAATGGGATGCGTCTGCTACGAAAATCATAATATGGGGCTGTACTTCATCAACGACCCGGATGATTACTGGATCGAAGTATTACCTGTCATCCTTTGATAATCAAAGCCCCACGCTTTCCCTTAAGAAATCAATCGAATCGAATATATCTTCTTTAGTTGCGGTCCGGTTGATTTCTATTTTACCCACATCCGACAGGAAGGTGAAATTCACAGTATCCGATTCGTTCTTCTTGTCATGCTTCATATATTCGTATAATTGCTCGTAATGATCACAGTCTAAAAAGAACCCCTCATAGTTATCCTTTATAA
Organism: Dysgonomonas gadei ATCC BAA-286; assembly: GCF_000213555.1. Lineage (GTDB taxonomy): Bacteria > Bacteroidota > Bacteroidia > Bacteroidales > Dysgonomonadaceae > Dysgonomonas > Dysgonomonas gadei. The sequence goes on along the minus strand of NZ_GL891979.1, from coordinate 209,677 downwards.
AATAGACGGTCTTATACAACTTATCTTTAGGAAAACCACACTGTTTCTGCGATAAATATAATTCACAGACAATACCCCACGCGACAGCGTAGCCGTGCTGCACAGGCCTGCCGATTTCATAAGAAAGACTCTCAAATGCATGGCCGATGGTATGCCCCAGATTCAGCGCCTTACGGATGCCTTTTTCGAAAGGGTCTACTTCAACAATACGTTCCTTTACTGCAACCGAATCAACAACCAACTGTTTCAGTTTTTCATAATCTATTTCTTCGGTATCGAAAGACAAAGTCGCTTTCCATTCCTTATCACTGTCAATAAGTCCGTGTTTAACCATTTCGGCATAGCCCGACAAGAAATTCTGATGGTCGAGGCTACGGAAAAACACAGAGTCGATTAAAACCGTCTCGGCGGGAGCAAAAGCTCCTATTTCGTTTTTCAACCCATTGAAGTTGATTCCGGTCTTTCCTCCTACTGCTGCATCCACAGCTCCGAGCAAGGTGGTAGGTATATTAATGCACTTTATGCCGCGTTTGAAACTTGCCGCTGCAAATCCGCCTATGTCGGTGAGCATACCTCCTCCCAGATTGATAAGCAGTGAGTGGCGTGTTGCTCCGTTCTCTGAAAGATATTTCCATATCGACGACAGGGACTCTATATTCTTATTATTGTCTCCTGCCTTTATTATTATCTTGCCCGCCCGTGTCACCTGCTCATTATCCTTCACCAGTGGATAGCATAGCCTTTCCGTGTTTTCGTCTGTCAGGATAAACAGCTTATCAAAAGCCAGTTGGCTAAGGATATGTGATAAATCTTTATTGAGGTTATTTGATTTTATAACTTTCTGCATTGTTTTTATATTGTTAAAAGGTAACAAAAGTTACACATTTTTCAGTTATCAATTAGCTTATCCCTAATTACGAATATTTCAAGAGTTCAAAACTTTCCCATTCTTCACTTCTCTATTTTCAACTCTCAGTATAGATAAAGATATTATATAAAACGAGGACTTTTCCCCAATTTATCTTTATATCCTCTTAAAAATTCGTCAGTTGTCATTGCTTTCCTTCCCGGCCACTGTAACTCTTTGATTTTGATATAGCCATCAACACAACCTACATACATATATCCTTTTTCGAAATCAATATCTTCATTCTCTATCATATCTATATGGATATAGCCTATTGGATAGGACTTCCCCTTATATATCTTGTCCGCTGCATATATTTTCACCGCCTGCACTTCTTTTCCTTCCTCGTGCAACTCTGTCCATGCGGCAGGATAAGGCGACAATCCGCGTATAAGGTTATATATTTCATTCACAGGTTTATTCCAGTCTATCCGGCAAGTTTCTTTGAATATCTTCGGGGCTGCTTTAAGTTCCTTTTCGTCTACAAATAACTGCTCTTGTGCCACTGCATCTACTTTATCTTCCAATATCAGGTCTACAGTACGGCGAACCAGTTGTGCTCCAATCTGCATCAACTCATCATGGATTTTACCTGCATTATCCTCCTCCCCTATTTTCAGCTTTTGGCTAAGGATTATCTTACCTGTATCTATTTCGTGTGTGAGAAAGAAGGTAGTTACTCCGGTTTCCTTTTCGCCGTTGATAATCGCCCAGTTGATAGGTGCAGCACCCCGGTATTGCGGAAGTAGCGAACCATGCAAGTTGAAAGTACCCATACGCGGCATATCCCAGACCACTTCGGGAAGCATACGGAAAGCCACCACAATTTGCAGATCGGCATTCCAAGCCTTCAGATCGTTCAGAAAAACTTCATCTTTCAGCTTTTCAGGTTGAAGTAAAGGCAAATCATGCTCAAGGGCATATCTCTTTACCGCCGAATATTGTATCTTGTGTCCCCGTCCTCCGGGCTTATCGGGCATAGTGATTACACCCACTACATTATATCCGTTTTCGACAAGAACCCGCAGGCTTTCCACAGCAAAATCGGGAGTACCCATGAAAACGATTCGTAAGTCTTTTTTATTCATTTGTGATTTTGATTTCTTCTCAACAAAAGTAGCTAAAAAACAAATCTCCCGCAAAGGCACGGAAACACAAAGTTATCCTTTGCGCTTAGTATCTTAGCGGGAATAATATTATATTCTTTTATCCTTGATTTACCGGACAGGATTTAAAATAACAGATAGGATTTTTATGATATATTATTGGGCATAACTTATCAATCCACTTCTACCATCCAAAGTGATAGATGGGTTCGCAATCTTATTTCCCTTTATTACTGTTAAATAAATCTTTCTTGAAAAACAGGACACGTATAAGCCATAGTACAAAAAAAGTAACACACACAATAGCAATAGTTGCCCCCGAACGTAGAATTATACTTAGCGAAATAGGCTGGATATCCCACAGGGCCAATACGGTAAGGGTGGCTCCCGTAAGAATTATAACAGCAGATAATATACCGATAAAGATTTTCATAAATACTTACTGTTAATAGGTTTATTATTTCGCAAAGATAAAAAAGTATGGAACACATATTTTTTATCTTTTCATAATTTTGATTAAAAAGCAAGTAAAATGAACAAAAAAGAACTATAATAAAATATTTTGGTAAAATTGAAACAGGTTCTTAATCTTCAGCAAAGTTATCTACCAGTACCTCCCTGTAAACGTCCAGTATATTCGATTTGGAAATAAATCCGAGATAGACATCATTTTCATCTACCACAGGCAGGTTCCACGCCTTAGTTTCATCAAATAGCTTCATTATACGTTCCATTGTCATACCTACTACAATAATAGCAGGAGGAGAAGTCATAACACGCGAAATTTTGAAGCGGTTATATAATTCGGGACGGAACATTATGTTCCTTATATTGTCTATCAGTACAATCCCTAAAAAACGGTTTCTGTCGTCCACCACAGGAAATACATTACGTGACGAACTGGATATCACTTTTACCATCTCACCCAATGTCATATCCGGGTGTACAGTTTGAAAGTTAGTTTCTATCAGGCGATTGATATTCATCAGAGTCAATACGGCTTTATCTTTATGGTGGGTGAGTAATTCTCCCTTTTTGGCCAGACGCATCGAATAAATACTGTGTGGTTCAAATATCTTGATAAAAGCATAAGAACAGATTGAGACTATCATTAGAGGTAAGAGCAGCTCATATCCACCTGTCAATTCTGCAATCAAAAATGTTCCTGTCAATGGCGCATGCATCACTCCGGCCATTACTCCGGCCATCCCCATCAGAGCAAAATTTTCTTCCGGTAATAAGGGCAGATATTGGCTAAACTCAGAATGATTCGCTGCATACGCAAATATAAATCCGGCGATACAACCGAGAAACAGCGACGGAGCAAATATCCCCCCCGTACCTCCGGCACCGTTTGTAGAGCTGGAAGCAAACACTTTCATTAATAAGACCCCACCTAGAAAAAGAATTATTGTCCAGCGAAAATCTTTAAACTGGAAGAACAAACTGTTGTCGAGTAATGCTCCATATTCCCTGTTGCCGCTGATCAATGCATTTATCGTATCATAACCTTCTCCATAAAGCGGAGGCATAAGGAATATAAGTATACTCAGCACAGTTGCACCGAGTCCGTATTTTTGCCAATAGCTAAGTTTCCGGAATATATCTTCTATCCAGTTCATCGCACGGGTAAAATAGAGCGATACCACACCACAGAATATACCAAGCAGGATAACCATGGGTATACGTTCCAGAATAAACACATCGGTATGCGCATAGCTGAACATAGCCTTGGTTCCCATTGTCAGATATGATAGTGTAGCAGCAGTCACAGACGTTACCAGAAGCGGCAATACGGTAAAAGTAGTAAGGTCGAGCAATAGTACTTCCACCACAAATACCAGTCCGGCAATAGGAGCCTTGAAAATACCCGCAATGGCACCTGCCGCACCACAACCGATAAGTAGCATCAGGTATCTTTGTTCTACCTTAAACAACCGCCCGAGATTGGACCCGATAGCTGACCCGGTAAGCACAATAGGTGCCTCCGCTCCTACCGATCCTCCGAATCCGATAGTAATGGAACTGGCTATAATGGAAGTATAAACATTATGAAGTTTGATAAAACTTTTGCGTTGCGAGATAGCATACAATATTTTTGTTACCCCGTGGCTGATATCATCCCGTACAACGTATTTCACAAATAAGCCGGCGATGAGGATACCTACAGCAGGAGTTATCAGATATATATAATTAGCTCCTTCAGTCACAAATTGAGATGTAAGAACATGTTGTATCAGGTGTATGAGGCTTTTCAGTATATATGCCGCCAATGCCGTAAATATCCCAATAAGGAAACTTACGAAAATGACCAATTGTTTTTCCTTGACATTCTTGGCTTTCCAGACAAGGAGGTTATTGTATATTTTATCAAATTTCATTTTTCAATCATTGAATCCCAAAAGTATAAAAAATAAGTTAGACTAATAAATATTTATTCAGTTAAGAATCGTCCTTTTTTAGGTTCGCATTTAGCTGTATTCCTGCTTTTAGGATACTTACAGAATGTACTCTAAAGTAAGAATGACCGAATTTTTGCCTTTTATGCTCAAAATATACAGGGTATTGAAATACTCTAACTCTATATTTGCAACATAAACTAGTACACCATGAAACAAAACATTGCTATTACCCCAAAGAAACGTATCAGTTCCATTGACGCCTTGAGAGGTTTCGCCCTGATGGGCATAATGCTACTGCACAGTATGGAGCATTTCGACCTCACATATACATCTGTACTTGATTCTCCATTCTGGCAATGGATAGACACAGCTGTAGACGACATCATCCACTTTTTGTTTCAGGGAAAATCTTATGCTATATTTTCCCTTTTGTTCGGTTTGAGCTTCTTTATGCAAATGGATTCTCAGGCAGAGAAAGGCAATGACTTCCGGCTAAGATTTGTATGGCGACTACTGATACTATTTGCACTGGGATATATCAACGGGTTGATATATATGGGCGAATTTTTCATCATATATGCCACTTTAGGGCTAATACTCATCCCTCTATACAAAGTACCAACAAAATGGCTGGCGGGCATCGCTATCCTTTTATTTTTGCAGATACCGCAGGTTATACAATTCGTTTCCCTGATGAGTAACAATGTACCCAATACCCCCGATGCATTCAATATCCGCATGAACGAACTATTCGAAAAAAGCGCAGATATGTTTATCAATGGCTCGTTCTGGGATATGATACGGTTCAACGCTGTGGAAGGACAAACAGCAAAAATGATGTGGTTTATAGATGTTTACCGTTATCTGCAACTTGCAGGGCTGTTTATTATCGGCATGTTGATTGGGCGTTACGGAATCCATAAAAGTGAAGAAAAGATGATGAAGTATAGTAAGAAAGTATTACCATATGCCCTCCTGTGGTTTGTATTCTTTTATGCTATTGTACTACTTCTTCCATTTTTTGGAGTCAAGGATTATGCGTTAACTGTAGGAAAGGGGTTGTTCACAACCTATGCCAATCTGGGTATGATGACAATTTATATCTGTGGATTTACTTTGCTCTATTATAAGACTGTTGCGGGTAAAAATGCACTGGAAAGATTAGCTCCTGTCGGGCGTATGAGCGTTACCAATTATATGATGCAATCACTCATGGGAGTCTTCATATTCTACGGTTTCGGACTGAATATGGCTGTATCATGCAGTTTCCTTCAATGCGCTCTTGCCGGATTAGCTGTCTGTGCATTCCAGATATTTTATAGCAACTGGTGGATAAAACGCTTCTACTATGGTCCGGTAGAATGGATATGGAGAATTCTGACATGGCTTAAACCTGTGCCTCTGTGTCGTAAAGCATAACATAACAAAGAAGGCATCGGTATCCCGGTGCCTTCTTCATATAACCTGATATAGGATTTACTTCTTCACATAATCTACAATCCAGTCACCAACTTCTGATGTAGAATGTTTTACTCCGTCTTTAGAAGCTATATCCTCAGTAACAACACCCGCATCCATCGAAGCAGCCACAGCCTGACGGATAAGTGCGCCTTCTTCATGCAAATCGAAAGCATATTCAAACATCAGCGCTGCCGATAATATTGTAGCCAATGGATTGGCGATATTTTTACCTGCTGCCTGCGGATACGACCCATGTATAGGCTCGAATACAGATGTATGAATACCGATAGAAGCCGATGGCAACATTCCCAACGAGCCTGTAATAACAGAAGCCTCATCGGTAAGGATATCCCCGAAAAGGTTTTCGGTTACAAGTACATCGAAGCGTTTTGGCCATTGAATTATCTGCATAGCTGCATTGTCTACAAACATATACTCGGTTTCCACATCCGGATATTGCTTTTCTATTTCCTGCGCAACCTGTCTCCACAAGCGGGAAGTACAAAGTACATTCGCCTTGTCTACTACAGTCACTTTCTTGCGGCGCATACGAGCGTATTTGTAAGAAAGGTGCAGTATGCGTTCTACTTCCTCGCGTGTATATACACAAGTATCGTATGCTGTATCCCCATCCTCGCTACGGCCTTGCGGACGACCAAAATAAAGGCCTCCTGTAAGTTCACGGATACACATAAAATCGGCTCCGTCTACCAGGTCGGCACGTAATGGGGATTTGTGTATCAAAGAAGGAAAAGTAGATACAGGACGAATATTTGCATATAATCCCAGTTTCTTGCGCATAGCCAGTAAGCCTTGTTCGGGACGTACTTTAGCTGAAGGGTTATTGTCATATTTAGGGTCGCCTATAGCTCCGAAGAGTACAGCATCGGACGACATACACAACTCATGTGTTCCATCCGGATAAGGGTTGCCAACCTGGTCAATAGCAGTTGCTCCAACAACGCCATATTCATAACTAAGCTCATGTCCGAATTTTTCACAAATGGCTTCTGTCACTCTCAAAGCCTGCCCGATAATTTCGGGTCCGATCCCGTCGCCGGGAAGTACTGCAATGTTTAATTTCATACGATAATTTTGTTTTTAAGGATGTATGGAAACTCGCATGACAAAATTATCATTGTCTTTTGTGCATTGTTATTGGCTCTGCCAATTTTACAATTCATACTCGTTTTCATATGTTTTACTTTAGGTAATTTTTAAATATATGCTTTGCTCCTTCTATCATCGAACCCGAGTATCTTTTCATACTGTCGGCAAGAGCTTTATTATGTTCTATTTTATTGCTTATGGATTTATCTGAAAGTTCATATAATAACTCCCTGTCCGAAGATAAATCATTTATATAATAATAATCATTCCCCAAACAGCCCAGTTTATCATCCGACGTAAAGTATATATAAGGGCGCTTGTCTTTTAAGAGATCAATTCCGAAGGTATTATATGCCGGTTCTTTATGCATTAATCCCATCAGAGTGGCATAAACATCAATTTGTCCTCCCAAATCCGACACAATTTTCGCCTCGTTTTCAAATAGCGGTGAGTAAATAATCAATGGGATATGAATTAATGATAACGGTATATCATATTCCGGCTCTCTCACGCGTCCATGATCACCCAGAAATACAAAGATAGTATTATCATACCAATCTTTATCCGAAGCCTCTGTAATAAACCATTCTATACAATAATCTGTATAAGCCATGGCGGCCTCATCTTCTGACGCCTCATTTTTCAGAAATTCTTCCGGCAATGCGTAAGGAGGATGATTACTTATAGTCAACACATTAGCATAAAAAGGTATTCCTTCTTTATACACAGAATCCATTTTAGACAACGAATAATCAAACAGGTATTTATCAGAAACTCCCCATATACCTACTTGTGCCAATGGCGGATAATCTTTCACACCAAAACATTCATCGAATCCATTTAAAGGAAGAAAATAATCCAGATTATCAAAAGCCAGACTATTTGTTACAAAAAACAGATTTTTATAACCAGACTTCTTCAAGTCATTTGGTAAACCGTGATAAACCGGAACTGCTCTTCTCGTATTCTTATACCTTTCATCGTCGTAACTTACATGATTTAGTTCGATAGGTGCTTTCATAGACATCACAACATCAAATATAGCAGGGAATCCGTACAATGTAGAAATTATACCCTGATTGGTATGAGTCCCCTGAGAATAAATATTTTCGAAATAATAGGATTTATCTTTAAGATCATTCAGATACGGCATTAAAAGTTTACCTCCAACAGAATCATTCAGATAATCAGACGAAAATGATTCGACTAATACTATCACAACATTGGGATGTGTTACTGTATCGCAAGTCATAATATCCTTCTTATAATAGTTTTTGTCAACAGCTTTAAATCCCAACTCTTCATTTATCAACTCTAAAGAAACATATTCATCCTCCAGGCTCATCGACTGTGCTGACACCGGAGTATTCAATAAATAAAATACAGGATTTACAACCATCTGACAAAGCATAAGCTGATTGCAAAAGTATGAATCGGCCAAAACCAATCGTTTATGTATTAATCCCCTTGCGCCAAGAAGACAAACTGATAAAATGCAAAATAGAATAGGTATCCAAATCTTAAATTCCCGTTTATCCATATTCGTTCTAAACCGTCTCAGCATACATTGTCCTATCTTAACAACAAAAAAGGTAAAGAGTCCAACTACAAACAGGTAAATCAATAAATAAGCGAATAAAGAATTATCTTCTACAATCATTCCATAAGTTTCGACCGAATATCCCAGCCAATTAAAAACAGAAAATCCAATATGCTTGTTAAAATATTGAAGATATGGAATATCTGCGGCAGAAATGGCAAAGACAATAATTCCGAAAATAATAAAGTATACATTTGCGACCCTGAGTACACTTTTATTAAATTTATTGAATAATGCGAGTACGGAAAGTATAATTAAAGGCACAACCATTATGTAGCACGTTATCACATTATCGAAACGTAGCCCTTTAGTAAATATAGCCACAGTATATGTTGTCCTCAAAGAGTCATCGATACTTTCCAAATATACCTTATTCTGCAAAAAAGAGAGAAACCTGAACAAACTGAAAATAATAAGAAACAGGATATGGACAGATAGGAGATAAGCAAAAGCCCCTATCAATTGATTATTCAATTTACCTTTTATCCTGTTCAACATCTTAATAATTCAATCCTTATTTTATTCAAAGATATCTGCTACAATAGACTTTCTTTACATCTCCTCTATCATATTCAGCATCTTCTCGGTAGCCTTAACTGCCGCCTCGGTCTGGTCGGCATCGAGCCCCCTGGTCTTAAAGCTCTTTCCATTAAATTCCCAGGTAATTACTGTTTGCACCAATGCATCGGTACGTCCACCCGGCGGAATATATACTGCATAGTTAGTCAGCGTAGGAGTAGGCTTATTCAGGCGTGAATATATCTTCCACAAGGCCTTTGAGAACGCATGATACTGACCGTCTCCGGGTGCAGTCCATTCATGCTCCTGTCCGTCGATTTCGATACGCACTGTAGCCGTAGGACGCAAACCTTTGGTGAGAAGAAATGCAAAGGAAAGTATTTTTATCCGTTTTTCTTTCTCATTATTTTTCAATACATCGGAAATAATATATGGGAGGTCGTCCTGAGTAATGATCTCTTTCTTATCCCCCAGTTCGATAACACGGTTGGTAACCTTCATCATATCCTCCTCATCGAGTTCTATACCGAGAGCCTCGATATTTTTACGAATATTGGATTTTCCTGACAATTTACCTAATGCATATTCCCGTACACGACCGAAACGTTCCGGGAACAGATCATTATAATAAAGGTTATTCTTATTATCGCCATCAGCGTGTATTCCGGCACACTGTGTGAACACATTGTCGCCTACAATCGGCTGATTGGCAGCGATATTTATTCCTGAATAACTTTCCACTACACGGCTTACCTTATTCAGCTTATCCTCTTTTATAGAAGTTTCCAATTTCAACTGGTCATGGAATACAGCGATCACACTGGATAAAGATGCATTTCCGGCACGTTCACCCAATCCGTTCATCGTCACATGCACTCCTTTTACTCCTACCTCGGCCGCCACCATTGTATTAGCTACAGCTAAATCATAGTCATTATGAGCATGAAAATCGAAATGCAGATTCGGATAACGGTTTATCATCCGGCGGCAACAACGCCATACGCTATGCGGATTAAGAACACCTAAGGTATCGGGTAGCATAAAACGCCTGATCGGTAAATCTTTCATTCCGTCCATCATAAAATACACGTAATCTTCGGAATTCATTATCCCGTTCGACCAGTCTTCCAGATAAACATTAACGGTTATACCCATCTTCTCAGCAAGCTCGACTTCGTATCTGATATCTTCCAGATGTTGTTCCGGAGTTTTTCTCAATTGCTCGGTTACATGCTTGTACGACCCCTTTGTCAAAAGATTTATAGTACGGCAGCCCGTGTCTTTTATCCAGTTGAGAGATGCACCTTTATCTATAAAACCTAATATTTCAATTTTATCTATATGCCCGGTTGCTCTTGCCCATGAAGCAATCTTCTTCACTGTTTCAAATTCTCCATTCGAAACCCGTGCTGAGGCCACTTCAATACGATTAACCCCCAGATCGACAAGAAGCAAATGTGCTATACTCATCTTTTCCTGAGCAGAGAACGACACAGTAGATGTCTGTTCCCCGTCTCTCAGGGTAGTATCCATTATTTCTATCATTATAATAATGTGTCAATTTGAGAATGTGCCGATATGCCAATGAAATAATCCGCATATTAGCTTATTAGTTAATTAATTCATTAGAGCGTATGCTCTTTCTCGTATTCCTCAGTCATCTCTTTTTTAGAGAGCAAATAGTCTATATCATCCAGCCCTTTGAGCAAACATTCCTTTTTGTAAGGATTGATCTCAAAACTCTCCAATTTTCCGGTTGCATTATTTGTTATTGTTTGATTTTCCAGATCAATCGTCAAAGTGGCTTTCGGGTCTGCATTTACACTTGCGAATATTTCTGCCAGAAACTCAGGTGTAACCACTACCGGAAGCACACCGTTATTCAATGAATTATTTCTGAAAATATCGGCAAAGAAGCTCGATACTACCGCTCTGAAACCATATCCTGCTACTGCCCATGCCGCATGTTCACGGCTGGATCCACTACCAAAATTCTTTCCGGCAACAAGGATTTGTCCGCTATAAGTAGGATTGTTTAGAACAAAATCAGCTTTCGGACTTCCGTCTTTGTTATAACGCCAGTCTGCAAACAGGTTATTACCAAATCCCTCCTTGTCTGTCGCTTTCAGGAAGCGTGCAGGTATAATCTGGTCTGTGTCCACATTTTCGATCGGTAGTGGAACGTATGTTGATGTAAGTGTTTGAAATTTTTCCATTTTTCTTTTTATTCAAGTGAATGTTATATAAAGCTTTTTCCTCCTTGTCATTCTGAACGAAGTGAAGAATCTCTTTTTATAAACAAGAAATGCTTCGTTACTCTCAGTATGACAAAAAAGCGTAAAATCAGATTGAACGTGGATCAGTAATTTTACCGGTAATAGCCGCTGCTGCAGCTACGAGTGGCCCTGCCAAAATAGTACGCGCACCCGGTCCCTGACGACCCTCAAAGTTACGGTTCGATGTAGATACTGCATATTTACCCGCCGGAACTTTATCATCATTCATAGCAAGACATGCAGAGCAACCCGGTTGACGAAGTTGGAAACCAGCATCTGTAAGTATCGTATCCAATCCTTCAGCTTTAATCTGATCGGCAACTTTATGACTACCCGGAACAAGCCATGCGATAACATTATCTGCTTTTTTCTTACCTTTTACAAAGTTGGCAAATGCACGGAAGTCTTCGATACGTCCATTTGTACAACTACCGAGAAATACATAATCAATAGTTTTACCTTCAACCTTCTCTCCCGGTTTGAATCCCATATAATCCATCGATTTCTGGAAAGATATACGACCTGCTTCATCTATATCATCCAATGTAGGGATTGTTTCATTTATTCCCATACCCATACCCGGATTTGTGCCATATGTAATCATCGGTTTGATATCGGCAGCATCGTAAGTCAGTTCTTTATCAAATTTTGCACCTTCATCGGTCTTCAATGTTTTCCAATAAGCAAGTGCTTTGTTCCATTCTTCGCCCTTAGGAGCAAATTCACGGCCTTCCACATAGGCAAATGTAGTTTCATCCGGAGCAACAAGTCCGCCACGCGCCCCCATTTCTATACTCAGGTTACACAGCGTCATACGCTCTTCCATCGACATATTACGAATGGCCTCTCCTGCATATTCTACAAAATATCCGGTGGCGCCACCAGTTGTAAGTTTCGAAATCATATAAAGAGCTAAGTCTTTTGCAGTAACACCTTCTCCAAGTTTACCGTTGAACGTGATACGCATTGTTTTAGGGCGCGATTGCAATACGCATTGTGAGGCCAATACCATTTCCACTTCACTGGTTCCTATACCGAAAGCGATAGCACCGAAAGCGCCGTGAGTAGATGTATGGCTATCTCCGCAAACTATGGTCATACCCGGTTGAGTAAATCCGTTTTCAGGACCAATAATGTGTACAACACCATTTTTCTGGTGTCCCAAAGGGTAGTACATATCTATACCGAATTCCTTTGCATTTTTAGAAAGTGTATCCAGCTGATTCTTAGATATAGGATCTTTTACAGGCTTATCCTGATCGATAGTCGGCGTATTATGGTCGGCTGTTATAGTTGTTTTATCAGGACGAAACACAGATAATCCTCTCGCACGCAATCCATTGAAAGCTTGAGGACTTGTCACTTCGTGACAGAAGTGACGGTCGATATACAGCTGTGTTGGCCCGTTTTCTACAGAAGATACGACATGCGCATCCCAGATTTTGTCGAATAAAGTTTTCATGCTTAAAATTCTATTTTTGTTGATCTAATTTTTTAATTAGTTTTCGTCCCAGATTTTGCCCCGGAACTTCGATTAATCTATATGTAATATTGGATATTATAAAACTCACAGCAAACAGGCATATATAGCCTAAAATAAAATAAAGACAAGCTGATAAGCTATCTGTTATTCTTCCTTCCACCCATTTGAAACAGCCAAACATATTAAAGACTGTCATCATAGCAAAATGCACCAAATAAAGACTAAAACTCACTTTCCCTATACTCGCCAGTATCTTATTCGAAAATAATTTATACGCCTTTACAGATAATATAATCAGTAATAGAAAGAACACAATGCTATACAAAAAATCATAAGATATGGACGTATAGCAATATATCAATATTGTTACAGCCAGTAAAGATAAAGACGATAGCTTTATTTTCATTATCGCTTCCTTATCTGCAATCAGCTGGTATGCCAACATTCCTAATGAGAATACAGGTAATTGCGCTATAATATAATACCCCAGAAAATTATTTATATCTGCACTCGTACCTCGTAATAAAAAGTTTGCAATCGTAGAAATCAACAAAGTTACCAATGTGAATATTACAAACTGATTAATGTTCTTGAGTTTGGCAAACAAAAATGGAAATATTGCATAAAAAGTAAATTCCACAGTTATCGACCATCCTCCCGGTACATAGTGATGAATATATTCCGGAAAAAAGCCATTTATAAACAACAGGTTTAGTATCAATTCTTTTTTGGGTATATCGCCCCAATCTATATTTACAAAATCAAAACCTATAAAATACGCAAAAGTAAAATAGACTATCGCCAAATAATACATGGGAGCTATACGAAAGAACCTGCGTATGAAAAAATTCCGGTTTGTATGTTCTTCATATTGCCGTCTCTGATGAGACATCATCAATGTGAATGCGCTTACGACAAAAAACAAATTTACCCCCAGATGTCCGTTCGCCATAAACTGGAAAGCCGTCGGTGAAAAATAAGAGATAGAGGGAGTAATACCTTCTATAAACTGTACATGCACAAGTATAACCAATAATATGGCTATCCCCCTCAGGCTGTCTATATATTGGTATTTCTTGGTCTCTACCTGCATTGCTTATTTTACAAATTTATTTACAGCATTGATAAAGGCTTCTGCCGAAGCTGCCACAATATCAGTATTTGCCGAGAAACCGTAATAGTTCACACCTTCGTGTTCCACCTGCATATGTACTTTACCGATATCATCACTTCCACGGTTTATGGCCTGTATAAGGAATTCCTCAATTACAGTCTGACGGCGGATTATTTGCTTAATAGCCTTGATCGCTGCATCTACAGGCCCGTTACCTGAAGCAGATGCTTCAAATTTTTCTCCTGCGATATCCAAACCTACATTGGCTACGTTACGCACTCCAAGACCGGATAATACTTGCAGGTAATCCAGTTTGATGCGTCGCATTTTATCCGTTTCTTTCCCTGCCAAGATCAGTACGTCTTCATCTGTTATATCTTTTTTCCGGTCAGCTAAGTCCAAAAAGCGTTGATACATTTCTGCCAATTGATCGTCATCGACTTCTATACCCAGCAAATTCAGTCTATTTTTCAATGCTGCACGTCCGCTGCGGGCAGTAAGTACGATCGCATTATCATCGATACCTACATCTTTAGGATCAATAATTTCATATGTAGAGAGATTTTTCAATACTCCATCCTGATGTATACCCGATGAATGGGCGAAAGCATTTCTGCCCACGATAGCCTTATTAGGCTGTACCGGCATATTCATCAGATTGGAAACAAGACGGCTTATAGGGTATATCTTCTGAGTATTGATATTCGTCTCAATATTCAATTCCTTATGGCTTCTGATAGCCATCACTACTTCTTCAAGTGAAGTATTTCCGGCACGTTCTCCGATACCATTGATTGTCACCTCTACCTGACGCGCTCCATTAAGCACCCCCATGATGGAATTGGCAGTAGCCATGCCTAAATCCTGATGGCAATGTGTAGACAGGATTGCATTTTTCATATCCACATGATCTATCAGGTATTTGATTTTTGCCCCATATTCAGTAGGCAGACAGTAACCCGTTGTATCTGGTATATTGACAACTGTAGCTCCTGCATTCACCACCGCCTGCACTACTCTTGCCAAATAAGCATTATCGGTACGTCCCGCATCTTCAGCATAAAACTCCACGTCTTCTACAAAACGTTTTGCATATTTCACACATGCCGCTGCACGTTGAAGTATCTCATCCTGAGTAGAATTAAATTTATATTTAATATGGTATTCTGATGTACCGATACCTGTATGTATTCGTTTTTTCTTAGCATACTTCAATGCTTCGGCTGCTACTTCAATATCCTTTTCCACGGCACGTGTCAGAGCACATATAGTAGGCCAGGTTACGGCTTTAGATATTTCCACTACCGAATTGAAATCACCTGGGCTGGATACGGGAAATCCAGCTTCGATAACATCAACACCGAGCGATTCGAGGGCTCTGGCTACTTCGATTTTCTCGATAGTATTCAACTGGCAACCCGGTACTTGCTCTCCATCTCTCAATGTGGTATCAAAAATAAATAACTTGTCCATAACTTTTCTAATTGATTTAGTATACTGTTTGTTTTACATAAAAAAAGCCTTTCTCATCTACTGAAGAGTGAGAAAGGCCCTGTTTTTTCTTTATATTATTTTCTACATAGCAATGCTCACCCTAAATTTCTCCAGAGGATAATGAGTGAACTAATAATAATATTACTATGCATCGACATAAGTTTCATTTTTCGATTGACAAAGTTATTCCATTTTTTCGGAAATACAAATAAAAAGATTCCTTTTTTGATATTTTGTGACATTTATACATTACGGTACTATCAAAAATATTGTCTTATCTTTGTATAGATAATTAATTCTATATTTCATAATGATTACTCCATTTAAAGACTATCTCAACAAACATAATTATACGCGTTTCGATTTTAAAGCCGTTCTATTCGACATGGACGGCGTTCTTTACGACTCCATGAAATGGCATGCCAAATCGTGGAAGGAGACCATGGACGAATTCGATATCCTCAGTACTCCCGAAGAGTTTTACCTGTATGAAGGCATGGTAGGCAGCAAAACCATCAATCACCTGATGAACAGGGAAAAAGGAAGAGACGCTACCAAACAAGAAACAGAGACCATATATAAACGTAAAACTGAACTCTTCACTAAATACAATGACGGGGCGCTAATTCCTTTTGCCTACGACTTTGTAAAGGAAGTAAATGAAGAGGGACTTACACCTGTCCTTGTCACCGGATCGGGACAGCCTACGCTTATCAATAAACTGGAACACAACTTTCCCGGACTATTTGCTAAAGACAAGATGGTTACTGCCTTCGACGTTAAGCACGGTAAGCCGCACCCTGAACCCTACCTGATGGGATTGAAAAAAGGCGGCGCACTAAATCCGAACCAGGCCGTAGTCATTGAAAATGCACCCCGCGGCGTAGAAGCTGCTGTAGCTGCGGGAATTTTCACGATTGCCGTCAATACTGGCCCAATGCCCGACAAAGTATTGGCTGACGCAGGAGCTGACATTGTATTGCCTTCGATGGAGGCACTCTATAATAATTGGCCTGCATATTACAGGATATTGAAAGAGGGCTGATCCGCTACTTACAAGGGCTGAGCAAAAGACCAATGAGTATGTATAATTTTCCACTGATCAGACGAATCTGACTTATAGACTTCCGTGCAATGCATTCTGAACACCTGACCATCTCTATGCGCTTCATAATCATATGTCAAGACGGCAGTATCTACCGATACCTGTACAGTCGGATCGATCATTTTATACACGTCTATTTTAATCTTTCCCCTGATGGTATTATAATATTCTTCGAGAGCCTTCTTGCCCTCAAATTTATTTGTAAAAGCAGGGTCGAAATAAACTACATCATCAGAAGATAACTCAATAAACCCATCAGGGTCTCCATTATTCCACAGTTCTAAAGCATGTTTTTCCAAAGCTATAATTACATCGTTAACATTCTCTTTTTCTGAGGGTACACTTGTGCATCCAGTCATAAATAATAAGATTAATATGTATATAAAGTGCTTTATTCTTAATAGTTAATGTAACTACCTGATCTAATTATCTACCAAATTAGTAAATATTTGATAAACAGCCTCAGTTACATCTTATCTTTTAACTTAAACAACTATTAAACCTAAAACAATTTGTCCACCAGAATGTTAGATTGATATAACAAACATAATATTCACAATCATGCTGGATGGAATTATAGATCTTGTAAAAGATCAGGCTCTGGGAGCCATCACAAACAACGCAGGTGTGCCTGCCGACAAAAAAGAAGCTGCCGTGGAAACCACTACCTCTGCAGTTGTAAACGGACTAAAAGACCAATTAACCCCTGACAACTTATCTAACATTCTCGGAATATTTAGCGGAGGCTCAGCTAGCAATAGTAATCTGACTTCAGGCCTACAGTCTTCCGTAGTATCTGCATTGAGCGAGAAGGTAGGATTAAGTCCCGCTGTGGCCAATAGTATTGCATCCACTGTTATCCCGGCTATTATGGGACTGATTTCTAAAAAACATAACGACTCGAATGACTCATTCAGTTTAGAATCTCTGGTAGAATCGGTTACAGGTAAACAAGGTGGAGGTATCTTAGGTACATTGGGCGGTTTATTTGGCAAATAGCCCGATATCTCATTCATACACAAAGCAATTCCTCAAAGGAGTTGCTTTTTTCATTGCTCGACTTACACAGAATAGGGTATCGACAAACGCTTATTATCAATAAATACAGTAAGCCTGTATTCATTGTCCGATATATAATCAATCGCCGTCTGCTTTTCTATAATCTTACGGTTCAGACTGTACTTCGACAGGAAGCCCCTGTCCTGCCCTATCTGATACAACAATTGCTTCCGCTGTTTCTTATCCATCACATCCGCCCAAAAGCCTTGTGGCCTGCGGGTAAAATTACTATAGTAGTCTGTCCGCAAACATTCGAACAAGTCGATATCTTTCGATAACAGGAAATTGTGCAGATAACGGAATAAGTCCTCCAACTGATAGCCACGGTGAGGTAGATTCTGCACCTTGTAATATTGTCCTATTTCGTCGAATAATTCAAAGTAACGACCCTGATAATAAATCCCGAACAACTCATTCATCGTACGGGGAAACCTTCCGCTGTTCCAGAACTTCTCCAAGGCGTGCTCCGCTTCATGTATACGATCCAGTTCCTGGCTGGAGATATCCGCGTTGCACTCTATTTCGTAAGGAGCCTGCTCATCATACTTATAGCCATATTGAGCAGCCTGCTTTCTCAGATTTGTTCCCCGCAGCATTTTCAGAAAGCCGAGTTGTACCTCCTTTGCCCCCAATGAAAATACATCATTGAACGACTTTATAAAACGCTCCAATGTTTCATAAGGCAGTCCGGCTATCAGGTCGAGATGCAGATCTATTTTACCTCCATCCATTATTTTCTTTACATTACGTGCCAATAGGGGAAAGTCCTGTCTGCGCCTTACAGCAATATTCGTAGGCTCATATGTGGACTGAATACCGATTTCGAAACGGAAGAATTCTTTTGACAGATTAGTATTCAGATAATCAATCGTTTCATCTTTTAGTAAATCGGCATATACCTCAAACTGGCAACTAAGTTTCGGACGATAATTCTTAATCAGAAAATCGAACACAGTATGTGTATGTTCCTTATTCAGATTGAAAGTGCGGTCGAGAAACTTGATTTGTTTAGCGCCGTTATCTATCATGTACCCCAGACTCTCCAATATATATTCTTTAGGATAATAGCGTACACCTTTTTCAAGCGACGATAGGCAATACTGGCACTGATAAGGGCATCCACGCGATGTTTCGAAATACACCATCCTGTTTTTCATATCTTCCCTGTCTTCTTCCAGCATGTATGGTGAAGGCAAAGACGCAAGTTTTTCCAGATCGGCCTGCACAATTACTTTGCTGATATGGTCACGGGACGACACCCCCTTTATTTCTGCAGCATATCCTGCCTCGATAGCAGTTAATAATTCACCCAGAACAAATTCTCCCTCACCTCCTATCACATAGTCGATATTCCAGTTGTGAAGGAAAAAGTCCGGTTCGTACATCACTTCCGGCCCTCCCAGAATAATAATTAGCTCCGGCTTTTCTGCTTTCAATAACGAAATCAATTCTCTCGTCTGCTCCACATTCCAAATATATACACTTATACCTATCACATCACTGTCGCTATCTAATAGTTCTCTCGCAACCTTTCCCACTTGCTCTTTAATGGTATATTCTTTGAATGAAATATCAAAGCGGTCTTTATTAGCTACATAAAGCCAACGAAGAGCTAATGAAGTATGGATATACTTAGCGTTAAAAGTTGTGAGAATCGTTTTCATGAAGCAAAGGTAACACAAAAAGCAATTAAGAATGAAAAATGAAAAATGAAGAATTTCATTATTTATCACACTCATATTTTTCACCTTCTTTAACTATATATAGTTAAAAAGTAACATAAGTAACAGTTTTTTAGCTATTAGCTGATAGCTTTTAGCCGTTAGCTTTTTGAGAACCTTCATATTCTGTCATGTTGAGCGGAACGAAGCATCTCTTCCTTAAAAAGTTTCTCTCGCAAAGATGCAAAGTCTAACTCATCACTTATCACCTTATTTACGTTTATTAACTACGTTTAGTTAAAACCTGACACTTCTTACAGAATTTTCATTGTTTTTATTTCGCGATTTTCACACTAATTAACTATGTATAATTAAAAGGTAACAAAGGTAACAGTCTTTACAGTAAACAGTAATACAATTTCCTCAACTTAGTACTTATTACCCAAAACTCATTACTTGTTAAAAGGTAACAAAAGTTACACTTTTTACTCATTTGCTAACATGTTAATTTACTAATTAATTCTTTCAAAGAACTATAAGCTAACGGCTATCGGCCCTAATTATATAGATAAATATATCCCCCTAAAAAACAAAAAGCCGATACTAACTAAAGTACCGACTCAATGTTTATTTATTGAATTCTGATATTAACCTACCTCAACAACCAAGAATTTAGTCAGGCTCCAGAATCTCTTATAGTCAGTTACTTTTATAACCACTTTACCGCTTGCATCTTTATCCAGTGTATAGCTGTCTTTCGGATGGTCTGACAAAAGTTTAGCTTTCTTGTCATATACAGGTATACTTTTAGTATCACGTATATCGACCTTTATAAACTTGCTTTTTTCAATACCTTCGTTCAGGATTTTGTTTGATGCAAGGAAGCCTCCTGTTACAACTTTAGCCTCTTTCAGTTCTTTTGAAGTACCGAACATATAATAAGCAGTATTCAGCTCCTTATCTTGTTCCTTGATTTTAGATGCTTGTTCAGCTGTCTGAGTAGATAAGTTATCAACATTTTCCGTCAATGACTTCACATCAGTCTGTAATGAAGCAATCTGAGCGTCACGAGTGGCAAGAGACGACTGCAATTCAGATATTGTATTTGCTCTTTCGGTCAACTCCGCATTCAGACGTTCGATAGTTGATTTCAGACCTGACATCTGTCCCGAATTACCTTTCAGACGTTGATTCAACTTATCTATATCCGCTTTATTCTTTTTCAGAATTTCATTTATCATTTCAAAATTGTCTCTGACACGGGTTTTAGTGTCATTCGACATTTCACCTTTCGATTTGGATTCTATAGTCAGATATTTCTCGGCTTCCCTTATCTGTCTGAAATTTTCCTCTACATCGTTTATCAGGCTGTTCATTTCAGCCAGTTCAGTGTTTCCCTGAGCACTAACCTGCAACAAGGAGTCCCGTTGGGCTTGTAAAGCCTTATATTCATCCGAATTTTTTACGTTACATGAAGCTAAAGCTAATAAGCAAAAGCATCCTACTAATAATTTTTTCATATACAAATATTTAACTTGTTAGTTTTATTATCTAATTTATTCATTCGATTTCATCAGGCGTTTTTTGTGACTAAGCATAACAAAAAATAAACTTTGTTTTGCCCTCGCTAATTAAAAACGTTCAATTTTTACCGGACAGGACTATAACAAACTCACCACGTGGTTCGTTCACCGAAAAGTGAGATATTAATTCTGTCAATGTTCCCCGGCATGTCTGCTCATATACCTTCGATATCTCACGGCAAGTAGCGGCATACCTGTCCTCCCCCATATATTCCGCCAATTGGGTCAGCGTTTTTAATACTCTGTGGGGAGACTCGTAAAATACAATAGTACGGGTTTCTTCTGCCAGAATTTTTAATCGGGTCATACGGCCTTTTTTCTGAGGCAGAAATCCCTCGAAACAAAATCTGTCGCACGGGATACCCGACGATACCAGTGCAGGAACAAAAGCTGTAGCACCCGGCAAACATTCCACATCTATGCCGGCTTTCACACATTCTCTCACAACCAGAAAACCCGGATCGGATATACCGGGTGTACCTGCATCGGATACCAATGCAATATCTTCTCCTGCATTGAGTCTGTCTACGATATGTGATACTGCTTTATGTTCGTTGAATTTATGATAAGATTGCATCTTGTTCTGTATATCGAAATGCTTTAAGAGGATACCTGTAGTACGTGTATCTTCAGCCAGTATAAGCGCAGCGTCCTTCAGTAGTCGCACGGCTCTGAACGTCATATCCTCCAGGTTGCCTACAGGCGTAGGTATGATGTATAACTTTCCCATTTCCTTTCTTTCTATGCAAACTTACACGTTGCAAATATACGAAAAAAATAACCCACCATATATAAAACGTAAATTATGTGCATTTGTTATATTCTGTCGATAATACATTTTTCCTCAATGGAAATACCAAAAAGGGCAAAATCATATTTCACGGGATCGGCAGCGTCCAGCAATCTGAGATTACCGGTCAGCTCCAATGCTGCCTGCCAATCCGGCTTATCGCGATGCAGCAAACCGAGCTTGCGGGCTGTACGTTCCACATGCAGATCGAGCGGACAAATCAAATCTTTGGGCTTAACTTTTTTCCATAACCCGAAGTCTACTCCATTATTATCGCTACGCACCATCCAGCGCAGATACATATTGAGACGCTTACATGCCGACCGTCGGGCAGGAGAAGGTATGTGCTTGCGTGTACGCCGGGGAGCATCGGGATGAGAGAAAAAATATGTTTCGAAATAGTTAAGAGCGGCTTCAACGGTCATATTCCCGTTTGGAAAGAATGCATCCTCAAAGCTATTATATTCAGCATAGTGCCGCTTCATAAAATGAATACAATATAATAAGTCAGTATCATTGAATGTGCGGTGCTTAAACTCCAATACTTTTTTCAGATCGGAGTCTTTATGTTGCATAATAAACTCATAGGGGCTGTTATCCATTCGTTGGGCGAGTTCCCTGCATTTATTAATAATTGTCTTGCGTTGCCCCCAGGCAAATATGGATGCAAAAAATCCCATAATCTCCTTATCTTGTTTTGATGTAAAACTATGAGGAATGCAAATAGGATCGTTAGCTATAAATTCCGGAGTATTGTATTGCACAACCTTTTTATCCAGGAATTCTTTTAAATCAAGTATATGTATATCCTTCACTTATTCGTTCTGTTAAAAAATTCAGGATACAAAGGTATAGTTTTTTACAGATATTACTTTATATAATAAAAACAGGAAATAACTATTAAGCTATTCCCTGTCCTATATCTCAATTTCAGATTATTCCTTATCTGTCGATCCTTAAGAAATTTCCATTGATATCGAATTTCAATTCGATATTGCTATTCAGGCCTATTTCATAGCCATAACTTTCTTTGTTTATCTCATCTATAAAGTTCTGAGAATAGTTAGCGGCAACATAGGCAGGTATTGCCTCCGGAAGAAGGGCAATAACACTCTCCGGTAATTCTTTTCCATTGCCATCCACATCATCCCAATCACCTGATAAAGTAAATTCCACATCATATCCGTTAGTAAGATATACATCATAACTGTCATTATCTTTTTCCACTAACCTTACTTCCTGTCCCGGAAAATGGGTCTGAAGAAATGCCTGTGCATTTTCAGGCAACTCTTTTACTGTAATAACAGTATCATCATCGTCATCTCCACATGCGATAAACGCAAATGACGCTACAAACAAACTCAATGTAAATAATACTTTTTTCATTTTACCTCTTTTTTTATTAATCCAATATTTCTTTTACAAAAGCTCCATTCTCCCTGAATGTAGCTTTTATTTCCAACTGTTCCTTTTTCATTTCTACCTGATAAAATATTTCCTTTCCTTTTACAATCCTCTTAATATCATCGAATTTATAATTCGGATATTTGGCCTCTGCACCATTTTTGACGATTGCAGGCAATTCTGATCCCCTGACTTCCTGTATATACATTAATAAGCCGGCATTCCGGTCATAATATGCTTTATAATCTGTACGTCCTATTTCAAACTCGGCTTCGTAAATATTTGCGGCAACCTCCCACTCTATATCCCTTGCCTTCGGAAAATCTTTTATGAACTGCTGCTGAAGAGCTACCGAAGGCCGTACATCCTTCGAATGCGAAGTCTTATACGCTCTTATCATACCGTCTACTTCTGTATCCGTATATTTTGATGACATGGTTGGCTGTGCTGCTGTAAACTGAAAAGATAAGACGCATATAAGCGATAAAACAAATGTTTTTGTAATAGTTTTCATAATCTGATATTTAGTTATGTCTAGAAATTATATTACAAATATGCTAACCCAAATCTGAAAAGAATTGGGAAAAAATCGTTTTGGTAATGTAAAATTATCTTAAATAGGAATATTTGGGCTAGGCAATTGTCAGGGTCATTATATGCTTATTATCCTTATATATGTAACGTATCGGAATATTATAAATAGTTGTAATCGATTTGACTATCGACAAACCCAAGCCGGACGACTTTGAGTCATTGTTTCCCGAAACATAGCGCTCAAAGATATCCACATTGTTGCCTATAGCCGCTCCGGTATTAGATATAATGATGGAGCCGGCATTAAAAGTCAGAAATATTTTGCCTCCTTTTATATTATGAAATACGGCATTTTTTATCAGATTATTGGCTAATATATAGGCCAGATCCTTATTTATATGTATAATAGGATTACTGTTCCTCTCCTCTTTTACCTCAATTTCTTTATACTCAATAAGGTCTCTGAAATCGTCCAGTACTTCTTCGAAAACATCCGTCATATCGACCTTTTCATTTTCCTTAAACTGCTTATTCCTTATTTTAGACAATAACAGCAAACTACTATTGAGACGGCGCATACGGTTCAGGCTATTGAGAATGACATTCATTTCCTCTAATTGCTCCTGGCGGAGCCGTCGGTCACTCATCAGAAGTTCCATTTTACTGATAACGATAGTTAAAGGGGTTTGTATCTCATGTGAGGCATTTTCTATAAAGTTCTTTTGCTCTGTGAAAGCTCTTATATTTTCTTCCAATAAACCTTTTACCGACTCATTCAATTCACTATATTCGGATATATCGGTAGAAGGCAGTTCTATCATGCGCGTATTATCCAGCCGGAATCCCTTCAAATTATCCAGTAATTTATAGAACGGCTTGTTGCTCCTGTGGATAACTACCTTTATAACAACAGCTATAGCCAATCCCAAAGACAGCCATAAGGCAAGTAGCAGGATTAGCATGTTCTTTATAAGATCGTCGCTTTCGACTGTCGATGTAAAAAATTTTAGTCTGTAATACTGTCCGTCCTGCTCGCAGAAAAATGCCGTGGTGAGCATACGCACTTCTTCCTCCTCTTCTTCGGTGATGAAATAAACCTTAGAATCGGTATAGATTTCCTTGAAATCTTTAGCCTCATCATAGCTTATTTTTTCAACAATAATATTTAAAGGATTGTGCCTTTCCATATCCGATACAAATCCCTCCGAATGATTCGCCTTATATATAAACTCCTGCCTCAGGTTGTTCAGACCCTCGTCTATTCCGTCATGTATTTCTTTCATCTGTATAAAGAAATAAACTACAGACCAGACAAGCAGGATCAGGATAAAAATACCCGACAGCCTGAAAGTTATATGATTCACCAGTTTCATACCGTCATCTTATATCCTATACCATAAACATTCTCAAACATAATACCCGCATTGCTATCCTTCAATTTCTTACGCAGGTTTTTGATCTGGGCATATACGAAATCAAAGTTATCGGCGGAATCAATATTATCACCCCATACATGCTCGGCCAGAACTTCTTTCGTTATCAGTTTGTTTGTATTCATTGCAAAAAAGCTCAGAATATCAAATTCCTTCCGGTTAAGCCTCAACTCTTGGTCATCGATATAGACAAGATGCTTATCGAAATCAACAGAAACATTACCCAGTTTCAATACATTACTCCCATCGAGCTGTTTCCGCCTGAGTACAGCCTTTATCCGGGCATGCAGTTCCGCCAGATGAAAAGGCTTGGTCAGATAGTCGTCCGCGCCTAGATCCAGCCCGGTTATTTTATCTTCCAGCGAATTCTTAGCAGAAATAATAATAGTATTGCCTGTTATCCCCGCTTTCTTCATCTCTTCCAATATCTTCAGTCCGCTACCTCCGGGTAACGATATATCCAGCAAGATACAATCATACTCATAAAGTTGTACTTTTTCGATACCTGATGCATAGTCCGTCGCCTTTTCCACAACATAACTCTCTGATAATAAGAATGAATTTATAGATTTCAGTATCTCATATTCATCTTCGACAATAAGTATTTTCATATTTTCTGGTTATTATAGACAATGAAAGTATGTATTACAGTTCTCAAATATAGCGATTCTCTGGGAGATTTAGTTTTTTAAAAAATTAAACATTTAAAACAATCCGGTATTTTAAGGGTTAAAATAATAGTCGTAAAAAACTGTTTATTCATCTAATATTAATTAATTTTGAACCAAAAATAAAAAAGACATGCTACTAGACATTATTCCCGGAGATACGCTCCAAAAAACAGAATTATCGGTATCTGCGATAGACAATTTTCTAGACAAAATCTTCGATCATGCCGTAACTTTAGGTTTAAAACTTATTGCCGCTGCAATTGTATTTATCATCGGACGATGGGTAATTAAATGGCTGAGAAAATTCATTGACCGTTTTCTGGAAAGACGTCAGATTGAAGCCACTGTTAAAAGTTTTCTTGACAGTCTTGCTAATATTACACTACAACTTATCCTGTTCTTGTTGATAGTAAATATACTGGGGCTTTCGATGACATCCTTTGCTGCTATTCTTGCCGCCGTAGGTTTAGCTGTGGGTATGGCCATGAAAGACAACCTGTCTAACTTTGCAGGAGGAGTCATGCTTCTGATAAACAAGCCCTTCAAACTGGGAGACCGAATTGTTGCCCAAGGGATGGACGGTGCGGTACAAGCCATAGGCATTCTCTACACAATACTCCTGACCGGGGATAACCGTACTATTTACATACCGAATGGCCCCCTGTCCACAGGAACTATAACCAACTACTCGACTCAGAAAGAACGGCGTATAGATATTACGTTTACTCTGGGCTATGGAGCAGATGTAGATGAGGTAAAATCTATCCTCCAGTCTGTTATCAAAAATAACCCTTTGGTTAAGAATACTCCCGCTCCGTTTATTGGAGTTACAATGCTAAATAATGGAACAATAGACGTTACGATCCGGGTATGGGTGGATAGCGGAGATTACGCTTCTGTAAATGTAGACCTGAACGAAAAAGTGTATGCCGCATTCCGTGAAAATAGCATTTACGGACCGGCTGTTACAAGCATCAAAATGATCAAAGATTAAAAAATATTAAAACTCCTCTTTATATCTATAAATAGCATATAGACATTTTCTATTCAAGAAGAAAAAAGGTAGTTTTGTATCAGGTAAGAAATGTCTATATATTATATAATAAATCAATAATTTTTAAACAGCTATGAAAAGGCAGAAATTAAAGCTATTATTTTCATTAATTGCTCTGGTTGCTATATTAGGAACATCTTGTAGCAAAAAAACGATGACCCCGTTAGCAAATTCTTTATTCACAACTAACCCTTCTCCTCTCGAATTAGTGGGCACAAAAGTACCGGTGACAATAAACGGTCGTTTTCCTGCCAAATGGTTCGAAAAAAGTACTTCTGTAGTTGTTACCCCTGTATTGAAATACAGCGGAGGTGAAGCTTTGGGCACTTCTTACACTTATCAAGGCGAAAAGGTCGCAGGAAACGGTACTGTTGTTAATTTCGAAAGCGGTAGTGCTATAACACTACGATCAGAATTTGACTACACACCTGCAATGAAGAAATCAGAATTATTCTTAAGATTCGATTTCACCAGAAACGGCAAAACTGTAGCAGGCTTTCCTGACGTAAAAATTGCTGATGGCGTAGTTTCTACTCAGGCTCTTGCCAGTGCTGCAACAACTACTCCGGCTGTAGCTCCTGATGCTTTCCAGCGTATTATCAAAGAGGCATATGATGCAGATATCATGTTCCTTATACAACAAGCTGAATTGCGTTCAAGCGAATTGAATTCGACAAATCTTGCCGCATGGAAAGACTTGGTAAAAGAGGCTGACTCTAATGACCGTAAGAATGTAAATGTAGAAATATCTGCCTATGCATCACCTGACGGAGGATATGAGTTGAACGAAAAACTTGCTGAGAAACGCGAGAAAAATACAACAGATTATCTATCAAAAGAATTTAAGAAAAAAGACATCGATACTGAAATCAATGCAAAATATACCGCTCAGGACTGGGAAGGTTTCCAAAAATTGGTTCAGGCTTCAAGTCTTCAGGATAAAGATATCGTACTGAGAGTTCTTTCTATGTATCCTGATACTGAAACAAGAGAAAAAGAAATCAAAAATATCTCTGCTGTATATTCAGGATTAGCTGAAACAATCCTTCCTAAACTTCGTCGTTCACGTCTGATTGCCAATATTGAAGTTATCGGTAAGACTGACGAAGAATTGAAGAACGCTGCTAATTCGGACCTTACCAGCCTTACTGTGGAAGAGCTTCTTTATGCTGCTAATCTGGATGGAACTTCTAAAGAGAAAATATATACTTATGTCACTCAAAAATTCCCTAACGACTACCGTGGATGGAATAACTTAGGTGCTTATTACTATACAACCGGTCAGGACAGTAAAGCTGTGCAGGCATTCAACAAAGCGGCTCAAGTATCAGCAAAAGCTCCTGAGGCTAATATGAATCAGGCTTTGCTTTCTCTTGCTGACGGCAATACAGCTAAAGCTGAGCAACTGTTGGGTAGCGCTTCCGGCGCTAATACTCTGGGTGAAGCTCTTGGTTTATTATATTTACAGAAAGGTGATTACAACAGAGCTGTACAGTCATTTGGCGATGCTAAGACAAACAATGCCGCTCTGGCTCAGGTATTGACCAAAAACTATAACAAAGCTCAACAAACATTGGATGCCGTAGCTAAGAAAGATGCTACAACATATTATCTGTCAGCTATAGTAGCTGCCAGAACGAATAATACATCGGGTGTTGTTGGCAACTTACGTTCTGCATTAGACAAAGGATTTTCAACTTCTGAAGTTCTTAACGACATCGAGTTTGCAAAATTCCTTACCAACTCTGATGTGAAAAATATGTTGATCAAATAAGTATAACAGATTTTTGAAATTTAGGAATATCAGTAGGAAAAATCCTACTGATATTTTTTTTATACTTTATTTACTCACAGTTTTTTTTCGTCAATATAAAAAGCCCGGAGAAAATACTCCGGGCTTTCAATTTATTTTCGAATAATCTCAGACTTATTTCACCTCCCACACATCCTTGGTCATCAGGTAATCCCTTAACTTGCGCACAGGGTTCTTCGCCTGCACATCTTTAATCTGATCTGCCACACCCTGATCATATGTAGGCCCTTCCACATCGCGGATAACACCTAGAGCCAAAGGCAGGCCGTTTTCAGGAGACATCAGTCCTAACTTCATATGCAAAGTATCATCCTGCATAGTAGCGTCGTGAACAAGGACATCATCTATTGTAAATCCGTTTTGTCCGATAATCACATCTTTAATCTGCCATCCGTCCATAACTAGACCTTTGTCTTTATTCGCTCCGAACAGCATTTTTTCTCCATGCTTAAGTAATATCGTACGCTCGGCTCTCCATGCTTTATCTACAATATTGTCGTGGATAGCATCATTAAATATCACACAATTCTGGAGGATTTCCACAACAGACGTACCTTTATGCCGTGCCGCATGCGTCAAGATCTCGGTAGTATTTGCCAGATCGACGTCGATACAACGGGCAAAGAAGGTCCCGCGAGCGCCTAAAGCCAGTTCAACAGGATGGAACGGATCTTCGACTGTACCATACGGAGAAGACTTTGAAACAAATCCCCTGTCGGATGTCGGGGAAAATTGCCCTTTCGTTAACCCGTATATTTTATTGTTCAGTAAGAGGATATTTATATCCACATTACGGCGAACCGCATGAATAAAGTGGTTACCACCGATCGCCAGACAATCGCCGTCACCTGTAGCCAACCATACCGATAATTCAGGTTTTGCAGTCTTCACTCCTGTAGCCACAGCAGCCCCACGACCATGAATAGTATGGAAACCATATGTATTCATATAATAAGGCAGACGCGAAGAACAACCGATACCAGATACCACAGCCGTCATATGCGGCAGTATATCCAGTTCGGCCATTGCTTTATATAAACAGTTGAGAAGAGCGTGGTCTCCACATCCCGGACACCAGCGTACATACTGATCGCTTTTATAATCTTTGGCCTGATGAGATGAGGCCATCTTTACATTTACATCCATAGTTTTACTCTCCTAATTTCTTGGTGAATGCTTCTATCAGGTCGGATACAGCAAAAGGCTGCCCTTCAACCTTATTGTAACGGGATATTTGTAATCCCTCTATTTTTTCCTGCAGATAGCCGGCAAACTGGCCATTATTTTGTTCTGCGACTATAATCTTCTTAAATTTCTTCAGTACTGCCGCTGTATTTTTTGGCAACGGGCTAATAAAACGGAAATGAGCCAAAGCTACTTTCTGTCCGGCATCATCCATTTTTTCCACAGCTTCACGCAGGTGTCCATATGTACCGCCCCAGCCCACAACGAGCAAGTCGGCATCTTCTCCTCCTACCAATTCCAACTGCGGGATAAAATCAGCAATCTTATCAACTTTAGCCTGACGCACATTCACCATTTTCTGGTGATTAGCCGCATCTGTAGATATAGCTCCCGTGGTATAATCTTTTTCGAGTCCTCCTATACGGTGCGTATAGCCTTCGAGACCTGCCTCGGCCCAATAACGTACCATCGTTTCATCATCACGCAATGCGCTGCGCCATTCGTTTCCTTTATATTGGCTTACATCGTGCGGCACTATAGACGGATATTTATCCAAATCAGGTATACGCCATGCCGAAGAACCGTTCGCAATATAACCGTCGGTAAGTAATATAACCGGAGTTATATGTTCTAGTGCAACTTTAGATGCCCAGTATGCCATATCAAAACAGTCTGTGGGACTCGCAGCCGCCATTACGACAATTGGGCTTTCGCCATTACGTCCGTACAAAGCCTGCCGAAGATCGGTTTGCTCTGTCTTGGTCGGCAGACCTGTCGACGGCCCTCCGCGCTGAACATCCACAACAACAAGGGGTAATTCTGCCATTACGGCAAGGCCTATAGCTTCTCCCTTCAGAGCCAGACCAGGCCCGGAAGTTGAGGTAGCGGCAAGGCTTCCTGCAAAACTGGCACCGATAGCTGTACACACTCCTGCTATTTCATCTTCGACCTGAATGGCCTTTACACCTAACTGTTTAAATTTAACGAGTTCATGCAATATGTCGGTGGCAGGTGTAATCGGATATGAACCTAAGAAAAGTGGCTTGCCTGAATTTTCTGAAGCGGCAATCAGCCCGTAAGCAGTAGCTGTATTACCATTTACATCCAGATAATAACCTTTATCCACATTTACAGTTTCTACACGATATGATGATATGGTAGTGTCGGTATTCTGTCCATAATTAAAACCATCGGCCAATACTTTCAGATTCGCTTCCACCAATACGGGTTTCTTGGCGAATTTAGCTGATAGCATATGGTTAGCAACATCGAGAGGCCGGTTAAATAACCAGCAAACCAAACCCAGAGCAAACATATTTTTACTACGGATACGCGATTTCATATCCATTTCCATTCCTTCCAAACTACTTTTAGTCAATGAAGTAATAGGAACTGAGATTATTTGTTGAGTGGTAAGTCCCAGCTCTACAAAAGGATCTTCTGTGGAAAACAGTGCCTTCTCCATATCTCTTTTCGAGAAAGAGTCCGTATCGATAACAATAACAGAATCTTTTTTCAGAAAATTGGCATTTACTTTCAATGCTGCCGGATTCATCGCTACTAATACATCCGCCTTATCTCCGGAATTGTAAATCTGGTTTCCTAAATGTACCTGAAATCCGGAAACACCGGAAAGAGTACCTTGAGGAGCTCTGATTTCTGCCGGATAATCAGGGAAGGTGGAGATTTGATTCCCAAAGATTGCTGAAAGGTTTGAGAAGATGGTTCCGGTTAACTGCATGCCATCCCCCGAATCACCTGAAAAACGTATGACTATGTCCTTTACGTCCTTAATTTTTACTGTGTTTTGCATTACTAATTCTATAAATAACAGATAGTATATTAAATCATAAACAAAGGAAAAAAGTATTAATGAATAAACAAACTAAATTGAATAAAAAAATGCCAAAATAACACTTTTTACTTCGGGTTACATAGTTTCGTTAAAAAGAACTCAAGCATATTTCTTCAATTATTGATTGAGTCCGTATCTTTTAATTAAAAAAGTATGAATTAAAGAAGGAATGTGACGAAGAATTATATAGTGAAATATTTTATCGATATCCTGTTAAAAACCGTCTATAACAGATAGATTATTTTGATACAACACCTTTCTTCATAGATAAATATAGATAATCAGAAAAAGTATAGATATATTTGAGTTCACTTTAAATAAATCCAACATGATATATGCTATTATTTTGATAATCTTCGGATTAATATCTTTATTATTCAATCAGTACCCTATTATAAAAAAAACGGCTTTACGGTTCGCCTGTATTGCACCGCTAATTATCATTTGGGGTGTTGCAGGCATCGTAATATTAAGTACAATACGATACAGTGTTATTCAGGATAATGCGGTCTATTGGTTCTTTCTCATTTGCGGTAGTGTAATAGAAATACTGATTGGTTTATTGTTTATTTACAGATATCTAAAAATAAGAAAGTATGCTGATTCAGATAAAAAGTTTTTCCAATATCAGAATATTCTGGGAGTAATTGCAATATTGGGTGGTATTACCACAATTATAGTCATATAAAGCTATCATACCTATTATCTCTACCTCACGATAATCCTTTGTATCTAAATTTAGTACAATAGATTTTGACTTTTATCATAATTATTCCGAACTTCATACCAATAAATTAAATATACAAAATGGAATATCGCATAGAAAAAGATACAATGGGGGAAGTAAAAGTCCCTGCTGACAAATACTGGGGAGCGCAGACAGAACGCTCAAGAAACAACTTCAAAATAGGGCCGGAAGCATCTATGCCTAAAGAGATTATTTATGCATTTGCGTATCTGAAAAAGGCAGCGGCATATGCCAATACCGATCTGGGAGTATTGGAGGCATCGAAAAGGGACCTGATAGCCAAGGTATGTGATGAAATATTGGGAGGTAAACTCGACGACCAGTTTCCGCTCGTAATATGGCAAACCGGATCGGGTACACAATCAAACATGAATGTAAACGAAGTTATATCCAACCGGGCATTGGTATTAAGCGGGGGTAAGCTTGGAGAGAAAAGCCCTATCCATCCGAATGATGACGTAAATAAATCACAGTCTTCAAATGATACTTTCCCTACCGCATTACATATTGCCGCATATAAAAAAATAGTAGAACAAACGATTCCTAAAGTCCGTGCACTACAAGAGAGCTTAAGCAGTAAGGCCTATGACTTTAAAGATATAGTCAAAATAGGCCGGACACATCTGCAAGATGCAACACCACTAACCTTAGGCCAGGAGTTTTCCGGTTATGCAGTCCAATTACAATATGCCATCGAGGCTACTAAAGCAACATTGAAGCATTTATCTCAACTAGCACTGGGGGGTACAGCTGTGGGAACAGGCCTGAATACACCTGACGGATATGATGTGAAGGTAGCCGAATACATTGCTAAATTTACAGGTCTGCCTTTTGTTACCGCGCCTAATAAGTTTGAAGCACTTGCCTCACACGATGCCATTGTCGGCACACATGGGGCTTTGAATCAAATGGCAGTGGCACTATTCAAAATAGCACAGGATATCCGGTTACTGGGTTCAGGTCCACGTTCAGGGATTGGAGAATTGATATTACCCGAAAATGAACCAGGATCGTCAATTATGCCGGGAAAGATAAATCCTACTCAAAACGAAGCCATCACAATGGTTTGCGTGCAGGTTATGGGAAATAATACAACAATTTCGCTAGCAGGCTCACAGGGTAACTATGAGCTCAATGTTTTCAAGCCCGTTATCGCGGCTAATATCCTGCAATCAGCACAGCTATTAGGCGATGCGAGCAAATCGTTTAATGACCACTGCGTTGCAGGCATAGAGCCTAACCTCAAACGGATAAAGGAATTGGTGAATAATTCTCTTATGCTTGTGACCGCACTTAATACTCATATTGGTTATGAAAAAGCTGCTGCTATAGCAAAAGCTGCACATAAAAACGGAACAACATTAAGAGAAGAAGCAATTAAATCGGGATTCCTTACCGCCGAAGAGTTCGACAAATGGGTTCGCCCGGAAGATATGGTCGGGAGTTTGAAGTAAATTAATGTATCTTTTTACTCTTTACACACAGCTTATCAATATCGGATACAGATATTATCAATAACAAATATAAGGACAACCAAGGTTGTCCTTATATAATAAATAACAAATTATAATTAGTAATATTCTATTTAATATTTTTAGCCTCCTGATATTCTATCTTAAAGTCACTCTCAGGCAAAGGAGGTGTTCCACAAAATGTCATATTAGGAATATGATATTTAACCGGATAGCCATTATCGTTGTAAATGAGGGTTATCTTAAAAGTTACAGGAGCGAACTCCTTACCGTTTTCATCTAAAGAATATGTATATATTTCGGTACAATTATTATAAACAAAATTGGATTTATCCAGCATGATTACTAAAAACCATTGAGGTGTATTTACATAACTATATATACCGTTATAATTATCATATACATAAGAATAATAATTATTGTTCAAATCATACTTTGCTATATTACCTTTTTGGTCGTAACTATAATTATATACAACCGATGTGTTCCGGTCATTGTTATAAAATTGTTTCATTTCCAATATTCTGCCCTGTGCGTCGGCATCAATATACCGTGTATAATATTTATCTTGTATTATGATCTTAGCTCCCTCGTAGGTAAACAAATAGGCATTATCTTCTCCTCCTGAAATCTGCTCAACGGCTTTTTTAATACAACCATCTGTATCGTATTCTATTTTAAGTTCGCTATATTTGGACAATCCTCCTCCCGACTTCAGATAATAACTACAGTTTACAAGACGATTATAATTATCATAAATCAATATAGTCTGTCCTCCATTCTTTTCTCCTGAGACTTTAACAGGTAACAATCTGGCCGAAGTTCCTCCTGGAAAATTATGCATACTATTTTCATCAGAACATGCAACCATGAATAGAAATACAAAAACAAGGCATAACTTAAAATACAAATTAGGATTTCTCATAATAAAAAAGTCTAGGGTTAATATTGCTTTATATATTATATGATGAGATTTATTTATGGAAAGCTGCATATGAAAGTGATATTTATCTCAACTTCATACAACAACACATAAAACACTAGATTTAAACGATATAAATACATTACATATACTCTATCGAAAAATAGTATACAAAATAATAAGATAAAAGTTTATTTGCACAAACAACTGCAAGAGACTCTATTTTTGAAACAAGAGATTACTTTATCAAATTTTGAGGCTAGTAATGTATTGATGAATAATGAGGAATAAGACAAACGTTCCTATCAAAACAAAAACCCTCCGAAAATCTACTGAAAATCAGAGGGTTTTAAAATTGATTCGTGCGCATGAAGGGACTCGAACCCCCACGACCGTAGGTCACTGCCACCTGAAGACAGCGCGGCTACCAATTACGCCACATGCGCATTTATTCGAGCGAAAAACGGGGCTCGAACCCGCGACCCCAACCTTGGGAAGGTTGTGCTCTACCAACTGAGCTACTTTCGCAATTGGTGATGCAAAATTAATACATTTTTTCAGAATAAATCAAAGCTTTGATTCTTATTTCAAAATAATTGACATTTTTTTTTTACCAGAAAAGCGAAATAGCAGAAATTAAACAAAAAAAGGCTGGCCGTTATAGCCAACCCTTACACGTACACACGATGAGATTCGAACTCACACGTCCTTGCGGACACTACCCCCTCAAAGTAGCATGTCTACCAATTCCACCACGTGTGTATAATTACTTTAAACAAAAAATGTGACCTTTGTCACATTCGAGCGAAAGACAGAACTTTAGACTTTTATTCACTGTATCTTTGAGAATACATTTTTTCAAAAATAAATATAAAGACTAACCATCGGTCAGCACTTTTTACGTCTAAAATTATTCCATAAGTGTCCTCTGACAACCTGCTCTTCTTTTCGGATTCAAAAGTAGTTTCTTTTTTTTAATTAGCCAAATCTTTGCGATTCTATTTATCCTTCACCTTTTCCCTTTTCATATACAGATATAAACTATCGATACATCTTTCATATTTATAGATATAACATTTAGAAAAGATGCAACAGATGAAAGTTTGGGCATCTTATATGAAAAATAAAAGGCCAGAGCAGCTCTAAATCAAAACTTTTTACAAATAATAAAAAAAGACAGACCATATTATCATTATATATAATACGGTCTGTCGGCATTTCTGTAATGTATGATCAGAAAAATGGATTAACTATTGTTTTTCGAACTTTATCTTCATTTTATATACATCCAGTGTTATTTTATAATGTCCGCTTTCTCCCTCTTTTATTACCCATTTAATGTCTTCCCCTCCTTTATTAGCCTGCATCCTGTCATCGGTGACAGGAGCACTTGCTATCATCGGCCTGAGGGTGTAATCGTCATAATTTTCAGCACTAAGTATCTTAAATTCACCAGGATTAAGATTTATATCCAGTTCGAATAAATTATGATTATCAGCTTTCATCATAAACTTATGGAGGTCCTGCGGAATTCCCCATCCGGTACCGGCATTACCTACAAGATAGAGATTCGGATATGGAACATTTATTTCACATTTCAGCGTCATATTATCCTTTCTCACCTCTATATTATAGATGCTCTCAATACTGATTTCAAACATATTGTCAGGTTCGCTATCCAGAGCTCTGTTGACCAATACATTATCTCCTGCACCTTTATTCAGTGAAGGTAAAGATTCACCCAATATGCTTATGAATTTAAAATTTCCCGGTTTCAGAACGCCCTGCCATTGATAAATATTACCGGCTTCGACCTCTGTCATTTTAACAGCCTTTGTGAGGTCTGTCCCTGCAGGAGAGGCATTCCCTGTAAGAAACAAGGTCTCAGGCGTTGGCACATAGCTCTTTACTTCGAGAGTAATGATAGAGATTTCAGGATATACAAACTTAGGCCCAATAACCTTTGCAACTACTCTGGCTTGTATCTTCACATCAGAGCCCGGTATTTGCCCCCATTTATTCAGAATCAAATCATTCAGTTCTTTATTGGTATATTCAACCTTAAACTCTTCATCCGGAGCAAATTCTACCGGATCGGTGGAAGTTTTGAAATCGGCACCCCAAATATCAAGCCTGAAAAAATATACCAATGTATTCTCCGGCCCCTGATCTTTTCCCTTATTCCATGTAAAGGAAACTACCACATCATTGCCCTTGGCTTCGTCTAATACGATAGACTCACTTGATGCCTTCAGCGATAAAGCATCCCCATTATTGTCCTTATCATCATCACTACAAGCTGCAAAACAAAGTACAGCTAAAAATATTATCGATATATATAATAATTGCTTTTGCATAGTTATATCATTTTCACGGGTTAGAATTATTCTGATGTTTCCCAAAATGGTAATTGACGCAGATTCGGATTCTTGTCTATCTGGTCTTGTGGTATCGGAACCCAATAATTTTTCTTGGTAAACACACGCTTCTGATAGACTTTTCTTACAAAGAAAGCTTTATCGTTATTCTTATCGTCACTCTTGTCCGTACCGGAGAAATTCATTCCCCAGAAATCACCATTTAGTAACTTCTCCCCTAGTTTCCATCTCCTGATATCATCCCATCTGGTTCCATTTTCGCAATTGAGCTCTACCCTGCGCTCGCGGCGAATAGCTTCACGCATTGCATCCTGTCCGCTTGGCACTGCAATTTGTCCTTCACCAGCACCATACATTGGTATACCTGCCCTTTCTCTTATCTTATTCAGGTAAAATAAGATTTCCGTAGTCTTAGACGGTTCTGATTCATTTAATGCCTCTGCATAATTAAGATAAAATTCTCCCAGCCTGAATAAAATACCTGGACGGTATGGATTCACATTATTACGCGGGTCGTGGTCAGGATGTACTTTCTTTCTTACAAGGTATCCGTTCTGAGGTGCATCGTGCGTAGGTCCGCCATCCCATGCCCCGCTATAAAAACGGGTAGTCCTGTTCTCTCGTCTGAACCAACATTCATTATAAAGCACCGATATATAGAACCGTGGCTCACGGTTACAATACATATTATAAGTGTCAGCAAGAGTAACTGGATTAGAGTCCGAATCACGATTTCCTTTTACTTCGATCCATTTTGTATTCCGTTTTTCTTCTGCCGTTGAAAAGCCTGTTTCAGTATAACCCGATGCCGTATTTATAATTGGAGATCCGTTTGCATTGTATCCAGTTATAGCCGGTAAACCATTTTTCATAAAGAAAGCATCGACCAAAGACTGAGTTACACCCATTCCGCCATTACCACCGGTTCCACGAGGCTGTGCGTGCCTGTCATATTCCCATGTTTCCGCTGGATTTCTGGCAAATAAGATCTCTTTATTACCTTCGTTGAATTTGCGGAACAACATATTTTGATACGAAAGGAATGGATCGATTTCGCCATTATTCAGATATTCGTAATACAGAGCATGTCCGTTTTTCTCGGCCAGTTCTATCAGATCCATGTTTGCTTTTACCGCTTTTGCCCATTTAGAAGCATCAGGGGTAGAATTAAATATAGGAGTGCCTTCACTGTTTGTATAATTGGCATAGTCGGAGTTTCCATTTACTAAAGGACTTGCTGCAAATAACAGCATCCGCGCTCTTACCGCCAGACATGCAATAGATGTGACCCTTCCATATTTTTTTGATTCATTGTAGTATGGAGGCAAAATTTTTGACACCGCAACCAGTTCCTGATCTATCCAGTCAACTACTTCATCGAAAGGCTTCTGAGGTATCATCAGTTCCGATGCCGGAGCATTTACATCCACCAAACCTAACTGCAAAGGTATAGATCCGTAATAATTCAATAACAAATAGTAATAATATGCTATGAGAAAGCGCGCTTCAGCTTTCATATATTGTACCTCTTGTTCAGTAACCAATTGAGCTTCATTTGCCCTTACATTATCAATAAAGATATAAGCGGCACGGATTCTTTTCGGAAGCTGATTGAAGTAATTCGGCACCCAGTCAGAAGTAGGATTCCAGTTTCCCTGTTGCTTCCCGATAATATTCCATCCAAACTGAAGCCATCCCGTAGATGGAGCCAGGTCGTCTCCCAAAGGATCCATTCCTCTGGCATATGTCCAGTATGTATCAGGGATATTGGAATATACCCCGGCCAGCCAGTCTTCGGTTCTGGTCTTGTCTTTGAATATCATATCCAGAGTCAACTGGTCGTCAGGCTCTTTATCCAAAAAGTCTGAGCAGGAGCTCATACCTCCTGCTAAAAGGAGGATAAGCGAAAGATAAAGAAATCTATATATTGTTTTTTTCATAATTTTCGATTTTGATGTTTCAGAAACTGATATTTAGACCGATAGAATATGATTTCACCAGCGGGTATTTACTCCCCCTGTCAGAATCGATTTCAGGATCCCATAACTTAAAGTCGGACATAGTCAGTATATTAGTCCCTCGACCGAATATCCTTGCTCCAGATGATCCGAATTTACGAACCATCTTTACAGGGAAATTATAGCCGAGTTCGATATTTTTCAGGCGCAGCATTTTCAT
The DNA here is from genome assembly GCF_000213555.1 of Dysgonomonas gadei ATCC BAA-286. GTDB lineage: Bacteria > Bacteroidota > Bacteroidia > Bacteroidales > Dysgonomonadaceae > Dysgonomonas > Dysgonomonas gadei. Next base: position 170,360 of record NZ_GL891979.1, on the reverse strand, counting down.
ATTCTTCATCCACCATGTAGACTCTTGATAGTTGTTTTCGTTCAGCCCCTCATAAAGTCTCGGATAGAAAACATCCTGTCTTGGATTTTCGATAGTCCACCTGTCTCCGACATTTGTAAAGAAGTTACCTACTCCACCCAGACCTGAGCCGGGAATAAAATAAGCTTCACGGCCAATCATACGGTAAGTATGACCGTTTCCCTGAAAGAAAAAGCCGAAATCGATATTTTTATACCTGAGGTTGGCTCCAAATCCGTATACAATCTGAGGATCGACAGTTCCACCGAGATTTGTCCTGTCCAGAGCATCGATTCTGTTATCGCCGTTAACATCAACATATTTAATATCTCCCGGGCGTACCGACGAGGTAAAAGTTGGCGTCGGTATATCGTCTTTGAGAATACCGTTTTCCACATCCGCAAAATCATCATCAGTGAATAACCTTTCGGCTACCAATCCGAATATCTGTCCTACCGGAAGCCCTGTAGACGAACGGTTTGTACCGATTATTCCTAATGATTCATCCTGTTCTATAATCTTATTTTTTGCATATGTGAATGTACCTCTTGCCGATACAAACCAATCTTTATTGATTTGTTTATTGACATCCAGCACCATATCCACACCTTTATTGTCTACTTTACCGAAATTGGCAAAAGGCATATCGACAAATCCGGCAGAAGCCGGCATCGTGGTACGACGCATGAAAATATCCCTTCGTTTTTCCATAAAGTAATCCACCTGTAATTCGATTGTATTGAACAGGCCTAGTTCTAAACCTAAGTTTGTCTTGGCTACAGTTTCCCACTTCAAGCCTGTATTCGCGATATTTCCTTCCCAGCGTCCGGCTCTCCCGAATTCATCCCTGTTATACCCCCATACATAACCATCTGTATTGTTTATGGTAGAAATATACGGGAATCGGTATTCTGTATCACCTATCTTAAAACGGTCATTTCCTACAAGCCCCCACGATCCTCTGAATTTTACTTTAGACAGGGTATTTCTTACTCCTTGCATAAAGGGTTCTTCCGATAAAATCCATCCGGCAGCAACCGAAGGGAAGAAACCATAACGCTTGCCTTTAGCAAAGTTTTCGGAACCATTATAACCAAAATTAAACTCACCTATATACCTTCCTTTCATCGTGTACGACAAGCGACCCGCTATTCCCTGAAAACGGAACGGTAATTTGCCTCCGTCATCGTAGTTTCGTTGATTATAGAGGAATAAAGCATTTACGGTATGGTCGCCGAATGTATTGTCATATGTAAGCGTACCTTCCAGATAGGTATTTTTATTACCAAAATTAGCTCCTACAGAATGATCCAGGAATTCCTGCCCGTATGAAGATACAACAAGCTCCAATTGGCCTGTTTCGGCGTCTCTCCCTGTAGCAGGATTATAATAATCGGGACTCTTACCTCTTTTCACACTATTGTCGGAATAATTATCAAAGGAGAATGTTCCTTTGATTTTCAATCCGGGAAGGAACATTTTCAAATCCTGTTCCACAACAAACAGAGATTCAATCTTACTCTGTACAATCCGCTCATAGCCGGTTTGTGTAAGTAATGCCCAGGGATTTACCCGTTGTGGTACTTGCGGAATCTCACCTGTGGAATAGCGCGTAGGATGCTGGTATGGAGGTGTCTGATAAGCCATTGCAAAAAGGTTATCAATACTCTGCGGCGGAGATGTACGTTCCTGCATATAACCTCCGATATTGAACCTTACCAAAGTAGTAGGTGTCAGGTTTATATCCACATTAGAGCGCATGTTATACCTGTTCAGCCTGAGAGAAGAATTCCATCCCTGATTTTTATCTCTTTCAAGAATTCCCCCTTCGTGATAAAAGGCTCCGACAAAAGAATAGCGTAATACCTCCGATCCCCCGTTAATATCGATAGAAGCTCTGGTATTAGTGCCATAGTCTCTAAGTATCGCATCCATCCAGTCCACACTCGGATATAGATCAGGGTCTACCCCATTCCTTATATTATCGATATGCTGCTGGCTATACATCGGCTCTTTCCCACTCTCATGACGTATACTGTTCATTACTTCGAGGTAATCGGCGGCACCGACAAATTCAGGAATCTTAGTCGGTTGTGTGATTGCCTGCTCCATCTTGAAAGAAACAGTTGGCTTACCCACACGCCCGCGCTTTGTATTGATAAGTATTACTCCATTTGCGCCTCTCACCCCATATACGGCACTGGCAGACGCATCTTTCAACACAGAAAAAGATTCGATCTCTTCAGGGTCGATATTATTCAATGAACGTTCAATACCATCGATAAGCACTAATGGTGTACGATTGCCCTGGAATGTACTGATACCACGTATCCAGAAGTTGGAATTGTCATAACCGGGCTCTCCCGAGCGTTGCACGCCAATAACCCCGGCCAATTGTCCTGCAAGGTTATTACTCATCGAGCGGGTGGTTCCGGCGGCTAGTTTTCCGGGCTCGATAGTAGAGATGGAACCTACTACAGATTCTTTTTTCTGCGTACTGTACCCGACAACTACGACCTCGTCCAGCTGCCCGACATCTTCCTGCATTATTACATTTATTATTTTGCGCTCACCTACGGTTTCGTCTTTAGGTAGAAAGCCTATGTATTTGTATTGTAGCACGGTATATTTATCGGGTACATTTATCGAATAATTTCCGTCGGTATCTGTTACTGTGCCTGTACTTGGATTACTCTTGACAATGATAGAAACCCCGATCAAAGGCTCACCTTTCATATCCGTTACATTCCCCCTGATAGTAATTTTATTCTGATTTTGCTGGGTGGTAGCAGATGCCGGCTTTCTGGACACAAATACCTGCCTGTCGGATACTGTGTAAATATAATCAGTGGATTTAAAAAGCTCTTTCAATACTTTGTCGATAGTCTGACCTTTCATGTCTATGGTCATACTTTTATTCAAATCCACAGATTCATCATAGTAGAAAAAAACATATTCAGTGTTCTTTTCTATTTCCGAGAAAATTTCTTTTAGGGGTGTATTCTTTAAATTAACGGAGATTCTTGTTGTCTGAGAATAACTTTCCACGGCATATGACAGATTTATTCCTAGTAGCAGGAAACATATAATCAGTCTCATAATCCGCAATGTTTTTCTAATATTAGCATCTTTTATGCTAAAAAAACGTTTTTTTATCATACATTTGTTATGATTTAAAGGTTAGACTTCGTACAGTTTTAACAGTTTAAATTCTATTGGATGGTACTGGTACTACCATCCAATTTTTTTGTAAGTTTCTTTACATAGGCGTTTTACTGATTTAAGGTTAATATTTATTTTAAATGGTACTTTTTCACTGGTTTTTATTTATTTTATATACATTTCCTTCCTTCGAATAAATGATTTTCCCGTCGAAAGACAATCCTTTCATTATTTCCTCGATGTTATCTTTCAAATCGAGTTTCCCGGAACATCTTATCATCGCAGCTTCCGGACTGCATTCTATTTGCATTCCATAATATCGGGACAACCGTTCGAATACGACTCCCAATCTCTCATTCCGGAACAAATAAAGTCCTTTTATCCATGAGATATACGTATCCGCTTCGACTGGAATTATTTTCTCATCGCCTCCCTGAAACTGGAACATTGTATTGGGATTCAATATCGCACCTTTCGATTCCTTAGTTTCTACTTTTACTATACCTGAAACTAAAACAACCCTTTTCAACGCATCAGACTCATAAGCCATTACATTGAAACTTGTACCCAGGGCCTGCACACTCATATCTTTTGTCCTGACAAAAAAAGGCTTACTCGCATCCTTAGCAACTTCTACAAATATCTCGCCATCGACATATATCTCTCTTTTATCTTTACCGAATTCGCTTGGATAAACAACCCTCGAACCGGCATTAGCCCATAGCTTAGAGCCATCGGACAAGGTAAGTACGGAGCGTTTGCCTTTTGGTATAATCAATTGATGTATAGTTACAGACTCTTCTTTTTCCAGAACTCCTTTTTCTGTTTTTATCTCATTTTGTTCGTAAGTGATCGTCGCTTCTTTTTCTTCAAAAAGTATAGTCTTATTATCGGATATAACGAGTTGTATTTCGGAATTATCGGGTACTTCCACTTTATTTTTATCCGCGTAAGCAACTATATCTGATGTATTTTTATCGGAAAATATATTCGAAAGAAAAGGGAATGAGATAGCAAGTACAGCTATGCTTGCTGCCACTCCGATGGTAATAAACAGCAACTTTCCTCTCTTATGTTTCTTATTCTCCTCTCTATGTGAAGAAATATTGTTCCACATATGCGATATCTCATCATCAGACAGAGGGTCGGTCTGAACAGCTATAGATTGGAGATATTGTTTTGCCTGTATATACTCTTGAATATTATCAGGCTTCCTGTTTTGAAAATCAGTCCAAAAAATTTCAGATTCTTCGGATGGTTCTTTGACTGAAGAAATAAAGAAATCGTCTTGAAGGAAATCTTCAAATGAATAGTTTAAATAATCTGATTTTTGAGTATTCTCAGGCATACTTTTTTCGTTCATTTAGTAAATAAACAAACGTACCTTCTTTTTATACTCAGTTTTATTCTGATTTTTTATAAAAACTTCTTATTTTTTTTAATGACCGTTGTATAACATTCGCTACAGACTGATAATTCATTTCCGTAAGAATACTGATTTCATCAATACTCATGTTCTCTACAAAACGATAATATATAATCTCCCTCTGCCTGGTGGTGAGCAGGGACATCACGTTGTCTACAGTTGCTTTAACAGACATATCCACTTCCATATCTATCAACAATGTCTCGGCTGTGTCTTCCGTATAGGTTTCTACCTGCTTTTCCTGAGAATCAATAAACGCTATATGAGTTTGATGACGTTTTAGAGTATTTATCAGATGGTTTTTCAAAATTCTGAAAAGATAAAATTTTATGTTATCGGTAAAACCTATCTTTTCTTTATTATCATACAAACTAATGAAGATATCCTGAATGCAATCTTTTACAAGCTCCCTATCTGATGAAAATTGCATACCATAGTGAAACAAAGTCTGGACATATTTTTTATAAATATGCGTAAATGCGATATCATTTCCGGCCAGAAAGCTTTTCCATAAGGAAGAATCATCTACAAAATTATCAATAGGGTCTCTCATTAAAAATGAAAATAGTTCTTACATTCAACTTCGAGTCTGTTGAACTCGTATATATCTTGCTATTGGTAACAATCGTTGGAAACAACAAATAGGAATAAAGATATGGTGAGTAAATATCTACAGAATATCATGTATTCTCTGTTAAACAAACAATCTTTTTGCCGCAAATACATAGGCAAAGGTGAATAACACCAAAAAAAATTGGACCATTAGCAATCAGGTTCTACAATCTCATCCAGAATATTTTGTTACGGCTTACCGTTTCTCTTAACTGTCGCTTCTTCTATAATATTCTAAATCTGAAATTGTTTGCATGCAAAAATAAGAATTTAAACTTATTGTAATTTATTTTCTGAAAAAATTTATCTATATATAGCGGATAGCCTTTAGCTGTTAGCTTGTAGTTCTTTGAAGTATTGGGATAAGTAGTAAGTTTTAGGTACTAAGTTGAAAGTTATATGAGATACGAGTAAACAAGACACGAGATACAAGCTGCTAACTGACGACTGTTCACTGGTGAGAGTCTTCGCTCTACTCAGCAAGCTAATTATTAATTATTCATTCTTAATTCTTAATTGTTTTCCGTGTTACCTGTGTTACCTTTTAACAAGTAATGAGTTTTGAGTAATAAGTACTAAGTTGAGAAAATTGTATTACTGTTTACTGTAAAGACTGTTACCTTTGTTACCTTTTAATCACACATAGTTAATTAGTGTAAAAATTGAGAGATGAAAACAATGAAAATTCTGTAAGAAGTGTCAGGTTTTAACTAAACTTAGTCAATATATGCAAATTAGACCAACAATTACAACTGCTAATTTTCGTGTCTTATCAGTAGAACTATTCCTTTTATTAATCTGGTTTACTATTATATTTTCTCTTTTGGTGCATTGGATCGAGCTATAGTTATATTTCTTCAAATCTCCGGTGAGTATGAAATATGACCCTATTCCGTATAAAAACATAGAGCAGAACATACTTCAGTCTGCCTCCTTAGCTCACGGACGACAAAGTAAAATATATTCTGCTCACTATTATTTGTTCTGTCTATCTTTCCTTATTTCATATAGAGTAACGTACCTTATTTAATTTTCTCTGTGTATTCTATATAAGTTACCATTTTATATTTACCGATACACCTTCGGGATTATTTTCAAATTCCAGCAAATAAGTTTTGGACTGCTGATCCCAAGATCCGGAAACCAGTTCTTCTTTACCATCAACCTGCACACTCACCGGTTTACGCGGAAGTAAAATCCTCGATATATTTGTGGTATTGACCGGACTCTTTGCTGCAAACGAATAAGAATCCTTTTCCGTTTTTTCTTCATAAACCCGGGATGCCGCGGCAAGAACCTGCGGTTTTTGTTTATCAGGAACCCTGTCTACATTTAAGAAAAATGCCTGTTCACCGGGCTGTATCATTTTAGACTTGTATACCGGTAACTTAGGATCAAAGAGATCTATAAGGGTACCTTTTATCAGATATGACTCATTACCTACACTCTCGTCCAGAACAGCAACCAGATCATAAACTCCTCGTTGAAGATAAAAATTATTCTTGAAGAGCAACTTACCCGCTTTCGCCTTCTGTTCATACATTTTTCTCACAACTTCAATCAGTTGCTTGTCATTATCATTTTCCAGCACAAAATTCTTCGGGTCAGTCCTGATAATATATACAGTACCCTTCCCGTAGCTATATTCTCCTTCTTTAGAGGATGCTGCAATGTTCATCTGCTTAAACAAATGGTCGGAAGGTGCTGCATAGTTGTTACCGCCCGTGTTCCACCACTCCAGTACAGTCTGGAACGGATCACTGTCGAGTCCGCTATACACCAGTATACCACCATCTTTTACCCATTGGGCGATGTGCGTATGAGCTTCCGGCGACAATGGTTTCATATTGGAATAAGTCATAAGTAATACCTTGGTATCGGCCAAAGCCTCTTTATAGCCTAAATTTTCAATATGAACTGTTTTTACAGGTACTCCCCGTTTCAGGAAAGGCAGAGCCTGTCCGTAGAAGTTCGACAATTGAGGATCTTCGTACCCTACATGTGTAGGAAACCGTTGAAACATGAGCGAATTAGCCATCAACACACTTATCCCTGCTGAACCCGTTACCTTATTGTCCGACAAAGGCATATGATTCAGAGAGTTTATCATTACCTGCATCTGGGTAGAATAATGTCTCGGTATCCTTTCCCTCTTGTCACTATCCGGGCTAGTCCTGTAAAGTCCTTCATAAATGCGTTCGGGCCAGGGCATTATTTCATAATCGGCTATATTGGGATATAATAATTGTGCCGTAAAGGTTGCCTGATAGTTCTTTTTGTAGTCAGCCCAGTCTCTAGGCCAATCTTCGATAGGATCGGTCAGGAAAAACATTTTACGACCTGTGGGAGCTGTCATGGATTCCATTGATCCATATTCCAGAAAAGCTGTTTCGAAAACCCTTTCTTTTGCCTTACCATTATAGTAGTTTGGTTCGCGCGACGTACCTGTCCACACCTGCGCTATATATCCATCGACACACGACAGAGACGCTAAACTGGCTTCGGGACTAACAATCATCCATTGCGAATAGTTTACAAGAGAATGTGTAGGCACATAACACTTCACATCCATTCCTTTGCTCTTACCGTATTCTTTGGCATATGTAAATACTTCTTTCAAAGCATTATAATATAGTTGGTATTTCAGTTTACTGGACAAATAGGTATTTTCGGGAGACTCATGCTGTGGCCTCCAGTCAAAGCCATAGTAACTTTTCCATTCCCGTTTAAAGGCCTCACTATAACCTGCACGGGCCCAGAACTCCGGTTCTTCCATAAAGATGGCATCTATACCGGCATCAATCACCCGTTTCACATGTTTTTCTTTTATGTATTTCAGGTAATTTTCAGTGGGAACAATATAAGGCACCATATGTCCGTGCCATATTGTATCACCGTTTTGTTGTACTTGCCCTTCGTCCAGATGCATTTTTCCATCCCACTGGCCGGTAAAGTATTCCTGATATTCACCCCATGCTATTCCTGTCATGAAATGGACTGTATAGCCTCTGTCGCGCCAAGACTGTACACGTTCTTCGAAGGGTATTCTTTTTGATTTGTCGGAAGGATTTCCACCTACTCCATATACCATAACAGCATCTGCCCTGTTATCTATTGTCGGCCTCCACTCGCGTGAAGTCTGGAATGTAGTTTTAACATTGTCTTTGACCTGGGCTTTTGGCAGAAGAGTGAGCCCACAAAGGAATAAGATTAATACACTTTTTTTCATAACTATATCCTATTTTATTCTTAGTCGTTCCGGATTAATACAAAAATATCACCGATGATAAATGTCTTTTATACATTAAAGACTCTTCTTCATTCATGGTATGACAGACACAATTTGTCCTTAATGTACTGCCGATCCGGTTTTCTCCTTAAATTTAATTGCATTTTTACTAATGACAAAGCCTTAAAATAAAAATTAAGGTTTAAAGCTAAAACAGCAAGGTAATAGCTCTAAACCTTAAAAACTATTTTATTATCAATATTATGGAACCATTACCTCCATAGCCTCGTTATAATTCCACCTGCGGGTACCACTACCTTTCGGAGTATCGTAGTTTATACGCGCAGCAGCACGGATAAACACCGTACGTCCGGCAGGAATAGTTCCTTTAGATTCGATGGTGATTGTTTGTCCAAACAAAGAGTTGAACGCCGAACCTGTATATTGAATCTCATTCGACCACCTTTCGTCACGGGCACGGTAACCCACTGTAGATGAATAGCTGACAAACAACTGTATATCTGTCATATTCAGAAAACTACTATTATAACCGCCCATTGGCTCTATTTTATTGCGGAAATCATCTTCAGACACAGCACGTGTAACCCGCACCTGGGCTTTCACTTTACCATTAGAAACCGTCGGTTCTCCTATCCATTCCACTTTAAGGAAAGGTTGTACTTCGAACTTAACCTTAGTCGTCCCTTTAATATCCATTGTTTGAGTATCATCGGCAAGGAGCATACCATCTGATTCGCGAACAAGTGGAATGAATGGCCCATCGATACGGATATTATAATTACCTTTAAATAACTTGGTATTTTTGAATGTACCGTCAGGCATACAATAAAAATCTGGGTTATGTGTAACATTTTCACCCCAGCTAAGCTCTGTCAGACGTACGCGAATACCTTCACTACCCTGATCTGTGAGTACAGGTTCTCCGGTAGCCACATCCACTACTGCTCCTTCCAATGTTTCTTCCGGTTCTTCATAGTTATCTACTTTAAACAAATCGCAGGAGCTGAAAGAAAGCAACGCACACATTAAAGAATAAAATACTATTTTTTTCATATTCTGTGTTTTATTATTATTCATTATCTATTTGGTTGTTGGTCGATTACCAGGCTCTTAGATACTTCACCGCCCGGAATTTCAAAATAATAATCAATCGGATTATATTCAAAAGTCTTGAGGCCTACCATTTGGAAATGAGCATCGAAGAAATATTTTCCTGTAGTAGTAGAAAAGAACGGATATAAGCCGCGGAAACGGTAGCGCGAATTATTACTAAATGCATCTTTATTACGTGCTTCGCCCCAGAATCCGTCACGTCCGTCATAATGTTGAACACGCCAGCGTCTCAAATCCCATTTTGTCTTATGTTCAAAAGCAAGCTCTTTACGACGTTCTTTACGTACAATATTACGCCCTGTTTCTGTCGATGCAATTTTACTTGTAAGTTGCGTTGCCCCTGCACGTTCACGGATTTCGTTCACTGCATCGGTAGCTACCTGCAACAGATCGGCCCCATCAGGAGAAGCGGCTCCGGCCAGAGATAATTCTACAGCTGCCTCTGCTGCATTAAGCAATACATCAGCGTAACGCATCAGGATGAATGGCTGCTCAGATTTTCCTTCTGCCGCAACAAATGCCGGATTTGAATTAAGCCATTTCCGTCCATAAAATCCTGCCATTGCTGATTCTCCCTGATCATAGAACGGACCGTTTGCTCCGGACGCATTCATCTTTTGTCCGTTGTAATCAACAGTTTCCACATTTTCTGATTTCGGGCTCAGATACAATGTTTTTGGTTTTTGAGTATAAGCATCCAAATGTTGGTAATATGTTTCGGCATTAGCATAGGAATAGTCCTTAAAGAATGGCTTGACTGGTGTTGATCCGGTATATACACCGGCACGTATCTCAATCTCTTTACCTTTAAACATATCTCCGGGGAAAATCACATAAGCGCGCAAACGCGGTTCGGCGTTCTTGAAGAAATCCATCGGCTTGTCATACAGCAGATAATCTCCTGTAGTATTCGACGTCCCGCTTGTAACTTTCACGGTTCCATCCGCATAGCGGTCAAAGCCATCGAAAAGCTCTAGAAAGTCAAGAGTAGGACATGTCCCTGAAGATAACGGCGCGCGGAAAATAAATGGTGCACTATATGCATCATAGCCATGTGTCAGCGTAGGATATACATATTGTCTCACATAAATATTCTCGGGACTACTCAAATCACTAAACATATCTACCATATTCTGATATTGTGCATCACGGTCTGTTGCCGACCACTTTTTCTTATAGAGTGAATACTTCCCACTTTCCATCACTTCACGCGCAGCTTTATATGCTTCAGTGAAATACTTCTTGGATGCAGCCTGCCAAGAATCTGCACCAAAGCCAATTACCCGTATTCCGGTCTTTTGTCCCAATCCTGTCAGGCGACCTGTCACTGTCTCATTATATTTAGCCACACTTCCGGCATATAACATGGCTTCCGCTTTAAAAGCCAAAGCTACATATTTATTAGAATAACCCGATTTAGGGCTGGTCGGGCTCAACAGACCGGCTGCCTTATCAAAATCGGCAAGTACCTGATTCCATGTTTCCTCTTCACTGGCACGCGGTACTTCCAATGCTTCTTTATCGTTAGGATATTGAATGACTTTGGTCACTAAAGGTACTCCTCCAAAACGTCGGGCCATGGCATAAAATACAAAAGCACGTACAAAGTAAGCTTCTCCTAAATAATGGTTATAGCTTTGTTCCTGGAAAGAACCTTGATACTGCGGCAATGTTTCCAGTAAATAGTTTGCTTTACGCAACAGAGAAAAGGCATTACCCCAATATGCAGTTCTCTCACCTGTAAAAGTCTTACAAATTCCATCACGGTTCAGAGCTTCCCCCGTACCTTCTATACCCATCGAACCCAACCATGCGTTAAACTCGACACCCCATTCGCCCATATATTTGAAATCTTCAAATGGCATATTACTGTACATTGTTGCCATATAAATTTCCATACCGGACTCGTTAGTCAGAATATCCTCATCAGTAATCAGATTCTTAGGTGCAATATCCAGATCGTTGCAAGCAGAGAAAAGAAAAATGCTTAGCAAGGACAGTATTATTATTTTTTTCATATTTTTCATATTTATTATTTCGTAACTGACACTAATTATTAGAATGTAAGAGACATACCTATGGTGTAAGTTTTATTAAGTGGATATAACCTTCCATTATCGCTATCCGGATGTTCCGGGTCCACGAATTTCACTCCTGTTATAGTAAACATATTATACGCATTGGCAAATACTCGCAGGTTCATAGACGATAAGGCCTTTATCCGAGGCAGTGTATAGCCAAGTTCTATACTTTTGAGACGGAGATAAGCCGTACTCACACGGTTGAAAGATGAATTTGCATCAGGATAATGTCCTGTATAGCCATAATAACCACTCACCCATTCTGTAGCAGGATCGTAAGGATCTGCTGTAGGATCTACCGGATGCCAGCGGTCCAGGAATTGTACCAGCGTACCTCCACCGTTACTTCCCCAAATTGCATATAACGGTTCTTCATATTTCATTGAGCCGAGAGCCGATCCTTGCAATAGTATGTTCAGGTCGAAATTCTTATATGCGAAGTCAAAATTTATACTATAATTCAACCATGGAGTCTGGTCAAAAGCATAAGGATGCATATCCTGTCCGTTAATTTCACCGTCGCCGTTCCAGTCTTCATATTTATAATCCCCCGGCAAAATTCCACGGTCTTTATAAATCGGGTACGACCATATATCTTTCCAGCTTTGATAACGTCCGGCACCAGTATATCCGAATTGTACTCCTTGATAACGGTCGGTAAGGTTATCATTACGCCATCTGTCGTAAGAGTTGCCCCATGGTCCTTTTTCCGAAGCAACCATATGTTTCTGACGCGTAATTGTACCGATTGCCTTTATCCTATAAGAAAAATCATTTATTTTATTACGATGCGTAAGTTCAAGGTCCATACCGAAGTGACGGTCGCTATCCAGATTTTCGTTAGGAGCCTCAGCACCTACTACAGTAGGAAGGTCTCCTTTGCGGCGGGCAAACATACCTGTACGACGGCGATCAAAATAGTCTAAAGAAAAACCGAACAATCCATTCCATCCCTCAAAATCTACCCCAAGGTCAAGCGTACGTGATTCGTACCACGAAATTGCAATGTTAGGCAGTGGCTTGGTAGCAGCAGCAGAAACATACTTATCTCCGAAGATAAATCCCGGTGCATATTGATTATAATATCCGCTTCCCCCGTTTGAATTTGTCGCTGGATAGTTATAGCCGTTTGCCCATTCATAATTCCAGTCGTTTGCCAAATCATCTCCCAATACCCCATAGCTGGCACGCAGTTTTAGCTGGTCGACAAAAGAAAGGGCTGAAACAGATTTAAAGAAAGGCTCTTCGGATACACGCCAACCTGCCGATACAGATGGGAAGAAACCCCACTGATGCCCTTTTGCAAACTTTGATGATCCGTCGTAACGGAATTGAGCTTCAAGCAGGTAACGATTTGCATAAGCATAATTTACCCTGCCTATCATTGCAGAGTTAGCTTCTTCATAAAGGTCATTATTTCCTATATTCATGCTTCCCAGTTGATTTTCATCAACACCTGCAAAGAGATAATCTGTAGAAAAAGCAAGCTCACGCTGTGCATAGAAGTTATCTCCTGTCCGCTTCTGAGTTTCCAGACCAACAACTCCACTAACAGTATGCTCACCGAAACTACGATTATAATTGAGTAATAACTGGCTCAGGATTTGCTGTTTATTATATGTTTCACGGCGCAATCTGCTTGGTGAACTCGTATTGAATAATGCCTGATCGTAAGAATCGGTCAGTTCATTATAAGCATATTGGTAATACTCTTTACGATAGGCTGTATTATTATCGGTGCGGTAGTCATAACTAACCAGAGCTTTTGCCGATAAACCTTTTAATACCGGTGTTATTACACCCAGATCGTAATTAAGAGATGCCGATGACTGAAAATATTTTTGCTGATATTTCCTGTATCCGGATACATCAGAACTCATCTGAGCCACTGCATTTTCCTGTAATTCAAGCCCCTGATAATTGAGCATTGTATTATCCGGATCGGCATATGCGGGATACAATACACCTTGTCTCCAATATGTGCGTATAATGTCAACCGCACTTGTGTACGGATTGTTGCGCTCATCAGCTACGCCGCTCAGATTAATATCAAATGTTAATCCGTTTACAATTTTAGTAGTTATATTGGCACGCAGATTATATTTATCATAATTAAGGTCTCCCGATTTGAAAAAACCTTCCTGATAGAAGTATCCCATACCTATGTAATACTGGGTCTTATCGTTTCCTCCCGTAATGCTTAAATCATGCTGGGTTTGCGGAGCATAATCTGAAAATACCAGATTTGTCCAATCTGTAGTGCGACGGGTACCGTTGCGGAAAGCTTCAAAATCAGATTCTTTATATATGATGCTTCCCCCACTTATATTATTCATCGCCTGTTCGTTGTACAATGTCATTGTCTGATACGGATCGGCAAGGACAGGCATACCCGAAGGTTTTTGGAATGTATATGTACCATTATAGGAAACTGAGGTTTTCCCGTCTTTCGATCCTTTCTTAGTAGTTACGAGTACAACCCCGTTAGCTGCCCGTACACCGTATATGGCGGCTGATGCATCCTTCAGGACAGAAATATCATCGATATCATTAGCGTTCAAACGTTGAAAATCGGCTGTAGTACGGGGAATACCATCGATAACTACCAACGGAGCGCCCAAACCACGAATATCGAAATTATTATTAAATGTACCTGGTTCTGCACTTTTTTGCCATACACGCACACCTGCAATTTTACCGGTAAGCATATTCTGCGGATTCTCATTCTTGGTCTTTATCATTTCCGATCCCTTAACTCCGGCTACAGCCCCGGTTAGTGTTACTTTTTTCTGTACACCATATCCGACAACTACCACATCATCGAGCGTAGTCTCATCTAAAGTCAGTGAAACATTGATCTGGCTGCGTCCGCTTACTTTTTCTTCTTTAGGACTATATCCCAAAAATGTAAATACCAGGGTAGCATTGTCCGGTGCCTGAATAGTATATTTACCGTCGATATCTGTAATAGTACCAACAGTGGTATTTTTAATCACGACACTTGCTCCGGCTACCGGTTCATTGGTTTCGTCCGCAACTATTCCGGTAATGGTCTTGTTTTGCGCCCATAAAGACATAGGTATCAAAACAACAAAGAGCATCATTAACATGCAAGAATGCAAGGATCGCATCTTTTTTGCACAATGTGTTTTTATCATAACGATATAAATTTAAGTTAGTTATTGTTTTTCCAATTCGTATCGCGCCAGAGTAGCGTATTCGGCAGCAAAGGCAAAAGTGAACATACCTTCCACTCTGTTATTGCCATTTTCACGACTCCAACCTACTAATAAATTGGGAGGAAGAAATCCTCTGTAGAAAAAGTTTTCATACCCGTAATCAAGATTCTTCTGGAAGCTATCGACGTATGCAGACGCATTATTGTATGAAGGATATACATCGACATATGCGCGCATCAGCACTCCGTTAAACCAGTTGTTGAAGCCTATTATATCATATGTATAATACCCGGGCTTGTTTACTCCCAGTTTAGCAAAATATTTGAAACTGGCATCCGACAATTTTTTGGCATCTTCCACATATGTATTCTCTCCCGTTGCACGATACAGGTCAGCCGCACCGGAAAGCATAGAGCCACAATTGTAAGAATAGGCAGTACCCACACGGTCACGCAGATTGGTGTGCTTGCGGTATGTTACGCCGTTAACGGTTTCATACGCTACATTGCAGTCAGGATCACAGCCTCCCATCATGTCGTGATATACTCCATCCTCGCGTAACAAATTCGTCTTTTGCCAAGCATAAACAGCCTTTGCAAATTTTAGGTAATAGTCGCTTTTCTTTAGCGTAGCGGTTTTGCGGCTACCATCAGTTGCTATATATTTATAAGAAATTTCGTCATTCTTACCTTTATATAGTTCGTGTAACCATACCAGTGGACTTACTACAGGCCCGTTGCTACATGAATGCTTTGTCACATAGCCCGGTCCCCATGGAATACCTCCGTATTCTTTTCCATTGGCATCGAGTACACAATCCCATCCATCCAACACATAATCCGCCAGATATTCCGCTTCGGTCAGATAGGTATTGCTACCTGTCAGTTTATAGGCTTCGATAAGTTCTCTGATCAGCCATTGCTGGTCGTCATATACATTATGTATACCTTCTACCAATGCTGTACCTTTGGCATTTCCCCTATCTACTCCATATACGGACCAATCTTTCGTTTGAGTATACGATGTAAGACGAAACGTGCCCCTATAATATGCAATATTATCATACAATTTGGCTAACAGGGCTGTGTAACGGCTAAAGTGCTTGTCATAAAGCTCTGCTTTGCCTTTTTCCTTATGAGCTTTCAGCCCATGCAGGATTGCATTCACAGCTTCGATAGAACTTGTGTACATCCATACACTGCCTTTCTCATCAGCTCCCTCCTTATTCACATTCGAATTTGTATAAGGATTGTAATATCTTGACATTGCCATACCTTCTCCCTTAAAGTGGTAGGACACCGCACTGTCAACCAACTGCATCGACCGAAGGATATTTTGCTCCGCAAGGTTATCAGTTTTGATAATTCCGGAATTATTGCCGCCTCCGTTGCCATCTACTTCATTATTATCACTACATGCAACAGTCACCACTAAGAGTGTACAAAAAATAGTTGTAAATATTTTTTTCATTTCATTCTTATTCCTGTCCCTCTGTGTATCCGCTGCATATACAATACATACTGAAGTATCGAGATATGCAGAGGATTCACTAAGGGCGCAGTTTTTTCGTTTTTTAATTCAGGTTAATATTATAGAATACAAGTTTACTCTCATCTCCATTACTTTCTCCTTTGTACACACCAAATATCAACATCACATCGTTTCCGTTAAATTGAGACAGGTCATATACAAATGAAGCATATCCATCCGGGTCTCCTGCTCCACCCGAACCGTGCTTAAATTTCCAGCAACCATCGGCAGCAGCGGCAGCGTCCTGAGCTGTATTCGATTTTGGAGCTACATGCACAATCGTACCGTCTTCTTTTATTGCTGTCAATTTGAAGAAAGTGTAATTGCTTCCGAAATTTCGGGTCTTCAGCGTTAATTGGTTACTACCCGGTGCGATAGCAAATTTAGAGTAGAAATATGCTTCCGGCTCCTTAGTGTTCACCTGAGTACCACTGCCTCTGGTCTTGATAAGGTAACCTTCGGATGGAAATACTTCGGGGTCTTTATGTAATGGTACAAATGCCCATTCATGTCCTATATGTGCTACATTTCGCCAAGCCCTGTATGCTGCCGGATAACCGGTTGTCATATTCACATCACGTCCTGCACTGATAGGGCTGATTCCTGTAAATGACTTTTTGGTATGTATCATCGTGGAACGAACCATTTCGTGAGTCAGTTTCCAGCCGTCTATCACTTCATTTCCCGGAATCCAATCCCAATTGGTTACATTTTCCTGAGCAAAAGCAACACGGCGAAGTACCAGCTGCTTCCAGTAGTTTCCTGTCGCATTACGATAAATACCAATAGCGACGATCACTTCTTTGCCAATATACTGACTCAGATCGAAATGATAATCTGCATAATTCCCGGAACCATGAGTCCTTACATCTCCAATTTTTTCGGTCACAGGCTCAGCTGCAGAAAGATCGACTACCTGTACACCGAAATATGCAGGAGCAGATGCATCGGCATCATGTGTACGCACTCTCAGCGAAAGAATCTTATTGTCCGCTGTAATTTTTTTACTACCCCATGTATACGAATCAAATACATTAAGGTCGGCAGGATTCTTCCGGTCTGCTTCATCATTACGAGTACGCAATGTGGTTCCTTCCCATTGCTCTTCCCAATTGCCCCAGAAACTGAGAGAACACATATAGTCACAAGCCCAGTCCCAATGAGGATATGCATCAGCATTACCTCCACCACGGTACTCATTGTAGTACCACTTATCAGCATTTAACAGATCGTCCCTGGTCAATCCGCGCAAAAGTTCAGTTCCACCCATCTGTAAATCCAGAATCACTGCCCCATCTTCAAAACTGGCCTTAGTCACCGTTTTGGTGATAGTTACATAATTTGCTTTGGTAAAAGTCACAGTATACTCATCGGCGACCAGATTTTCGAAGAGGTATTTCCCGTCGGTTCCTGTGGTAACCGTACCTGCCGGACCAATGCTTACTGTAACTCCAGAGAGAGGAACTCCGCCATTTTTAGCATCGGTAATGATACCACTGATCTTTGCAGAAGCATTCACCATTGTAATGTTTACAGTGGCTACACTACTAACAAATTTTTTCGCTGTAACTGTTGCACTGATTGTTTGCCATCCCGTTTTAACAAAAACTACGGCATGGGATTCCATCGATACATTCTGAATTGTGTATTTTCCATCGATACCACTGCTCACAGTCTCATCTTTACCGGATACGGCAACCGTGACCCCGGCGATAGGAGACCCTGTCTCGTCCGTTACAATACCGGTAACAGTACCTGCACCGATATTAACCTGTTCGTCATCATTGCTACAAGCACTAGTTATAGTACCAAGCAAGACGATAAACATAAAAACTCTTAAAATTTTCACTAGTTTCATGTTATTCACTTAATATAAGGAGTTGATTAAAAAAATAAAGTATTAGATACAATGCGTTTTAGTTTTCAGTTTAGAATTAGCCGAAGTCAGCTACATAGTATTTTTGCGTCAAATATTATAGCTCAATGGTTAATTTTTGGGTTAAAAGTGGGTTATTAACCACAAAAAATCATTAACCTGCCTATTTTACACTTTCCATTTGTATAAGGCTATATTCAGTTCTTTCGATTTAAAGGATTTTTAATATCTTTATCGCTAAAATCAATTTCTGATTTCAGTTATTACATAGCCATGATAAAAATAATAGCAGTCGCAAAAACTTCTCTTTGCAAATATCTGTGTTATATATTCCTCATTTTAGGTTATTTAATTTCGCCTGAAACATTTTCTCAAGGGCTGAAATTTAGTGGCGGAGAAGTACCAATAGATAAACGCACATCGTATAATGTCTTTAGTAATAAAGCTGTCGAATTTTCACAATATTTTAATATTGAGTGTAATTTATCTCTTTATCCTGATACACAAATAGGATATATTATACGGATCAAGAATGAGAATAGCAATAAAATCTATAATCTGTTTTATGACGGTCAGGGTCAAAACCATATTTTCCGATTTAATGAAGAAGGAAAGAGTAGTCTCATAACTGCCGAGATAGACATGGATGAACTCCTCAATGTTCACTGGTTTAAAATGAAAATATTCTTTGACCTGAAAAATGATTCGATAAAGCTCACCATCCATAATCATACATTTGGTATAGGAAATGCGAATCTCCCTGATAAGTATTATCCTGTCATTGTCTTCGGTAAGAGTGATCACATTATTGATGTACCCTCTTTTGCTATTAAAGACCTGGCGGCGGGAAATCAGGAAATGTATTCTTTTCCATTAAAGGAGAACGAAGGTAATATTGTCCATGATTCGAATGGTAAGGCTTTAGGTGAAGTTTCAAATCCAAGATGGTTGATCAATGACTCGTACCATTGGTCATTTTTAGCATCATTTAAATCTAAAACCGTAGCCGGGGCTAATTATAATAGAGAAAAGAAAGAAATATATTATTTTAACCGGGATTCTATTTATATATATAATGTGAGATCTAGAAAGACAAGTATGAGGGCTTTCAGTAACAAATGCCCGGTACGGCTGGCTTTAGGGACAAATTTTATTAATACGGATAATAACAGACTATACGCATACGAAGTATACAACGAGAGAGTGCCGGAGGAGGTGACCATGGCGAGCGTAGATTTAACCAATCTTGAGAACTGGGAAACTGAATCTACAGACGAACTTCTGTCTCAGCTACATCATCATGATTCTTATTTAGATCCTTCCACTTCCCGGTATACAATATTCGGGGGATTCGGTAATATGCATTATAGTAAGAATTTTTATTCTTTCGATTTAAATTCCAGAAAATGGGAAATACTTGAAGATTTTAAAGGAGATACTATCTTTCCACGGTATTTCTCATCACTTGGATATCTGGAGAAAACAAATTCCATATATATATTCGGAGGTATGGGAAATGAATCCGGGGAACAAGTCGTAGGGCGGAAATATTTTTATGATCTGCATGAGATTAACCTGACCACAAACCGGGTTATAAAGCGCTGGGAAATACCATGGACTGAAGATAACGTGGTCCCTGTGAGGGGAATGGTAATACTCAATGATTCCTGTTTTTATACATTATGTTATCCGGAACATTTTTCCGACTCATACCTCAGGCTTTATCAGTTCTCACTGAAAGACGGGAGTTATAAGATTCTCGGTAATTCAATCCCAATACATTCGGACCGTATTACCACAAATGCCAATCTGTATTATGACAAGCAACTCAATTGCCTGTATGCCATTGTTCAGGAATTTGATGATGATATTGTTTCCGACCTGAAGGTTTATTCTCTTGCATTTCCGCCTATAACAGCTGAAGATCTGGTCAGTTATAATCATTATACTGAAAAAAGTGCAATACTTATAATCGTTATATCCTGTGTGGTAATTATAACTATTACCATTCTGTTTTTTAAGCGAAAATCTTATAAAAAAGTACACAATATAAAACATCAGCCCAATAATAAGAAAGCAGGACAAACAATCCTTCGGCCTAATTCGATTTACCTGTTCGGTGATTTTACTGTACGGGACAGATCGGGTAAGGATATAACCTACATGTTTTCGGTACGGCTGAAACAAATGTTTTGCCTGATTCTCCAATATAGTATGGAAGGTGGTATCACATCGCAGCGACTCAGCGATATATTATGGCCCGACAGACCCAAGGATAAGGTTAAAAACTCCAGAAATGTGACTATTAATCATTTACGCAAAGCTCTGGGAGAACTTGATGGTATTGAATTTATTCATGATAAAGGTTTTTTCAAAATCGTATTAGAGCAGGAATGCTATTGTGATTTTGTAAAGTGTTTTGATATCATTTCAGCAAATAAAATAGATGAGAACAGGGAAGAACTGATAGCCATATTAACACGTGGAAAGTTTTTGAAATCTTCGGATGAGGCCGTGTTTGATCCATTTAAAGTAGAAATGGAACAAAAGCTAGAGCCTGCATTGTTAAGAGAGGTAGAAAAAAGTTTCATAGCAGAAACCTATCAGGTAACGATCGACCTTACAGATATCTTATTCTCTATAGATCCATTGAATGACGAAGCGCTAGTCTACCAGACTAAAGCCTTACAGAAACTAAAAATGAATGACGAAGCCCGGATCAGATATCAAGCTTTTATTACGGAATATAAAAAGGCAATGGGTAGTGACTATCCACATCCTTATAAGAATTTAATTTAATTCAGCTATAGAGTATTTATTCAGGCGTAATGGATGTATGTTATTATATCTCAGATGTTAAAGGATTATAATTGAATATTGACATTAAATATCTTTCCAAGACTCATATTAACGTTCACTAACAGATCGCTTAAATGCTCTATAGTATTTCGTAAATAGAAAGAAGCATCCCTATTACAGAAATTATCCGGGATACCTCCGTTAGTACATGTATTATCAGGCAGGTATCTTCTTTCTTATTCTATATTTATTGTTTTAATACAAGATACATTTATATACAATAACCAATAATATATACAGAATATTTTCTTTGAATAATTAATCTATTGAGTTGAGAATATTAAGTTTTCCATCGTTAATAATTTTTATAATTAGTTCTCCGAAAAGCGTATTCTGCCAAGCGAACCATTCGCGGGTAAATTCATTAGGATCATCTTTATGGAACGATTCGTGTATAAATCCTTTTCCGGCATCTGTATTCAGGAGAGATTCTATACACATCTTAATTTCGAGGTCATCCCGAGAGGTGAAGGCTTTCATCATAATGCTCATGGGCCATATCATGTCATATCGTCCTATATGTGGACTACCGATTCCTTCCCCGGCTCTTCCTTTGAAAAAATATGGATTATCATCACTCCATATAAAACGGCGGGTATTCTGATAAACAGGATTATTGATATCTACATCGCCAAGATAGGGCATTGCCAACAGGCTTGGGACATTCGGATCATCCATAAGGCTATAATTTCCAAAACCATCTACTTCATACGCATATATCGGTCCATATTTCGGATGTTCATATACGGCATATTTTTCCAATGCAGTTTCAACTTCGTCAGCCAAGGCTTTACATTGCCCAGCCAGATCGCTATTCTTGTTTACAGATACAAGTATCTCGGCTGCTCTACGTAATGTTGTTACCGCCATAAAATTGGATGGAATAAGAAACTCATAAGATGTGGCATCGTCTGACGGACGAAAAGATGAAGCGATCAGTCCAACAGGTTTTACCGGATTTCCCCAACCCCGGTTGTTCTTAGTATCGAGCTGACGGTCGGTTATTC
Organism: Dysgonomonas gadei ATCC BAA-286; assembly: GCF_000213555.1. Taxonomy (GTDB): domain Bacteria; phylum Bacteroidota; class Bacteroidia; order Bacteroidales; family Dysgonomonadaceae; genus Dysgonomonas; species Dysgonomonas gadei. The sequence continues at coordinate 148,247 of NZ_GL891979.1, read as the reverse complement.
GTAAAAAGAAATATTCTCCAGGATCTTCTTTGCGCTGCTGTTCTTTCATTGTTTTCAATACATTTTCCATTGCCCTTATCCAAGTCTCACCGAAAATATCCGTATCTCCTGTGGTTTTCCAGTACTCATAGGCTAAGCGGATAGGATAACAGTGTGAGTCTATCTCCCATTTACGTTCGTAAACAAGAGGGTTTGCCGGTTCGTTAGTTACATCGCTTGCCCAACGGCTGTTTTTCACCGGACCATCGTTGAAAGCATTAGCATATGGATCTATAGTAAGGCAAATAAACTGGCGGTTGATAACCCCGGCAAGCATCTGTTTAAGTTTCGGGTCACGGTTGGCAAATTGTACATAAGGCCATACCTGAGCCCCCGAATCACGTAGCCACATAGCATGAATGTCGCCTGTATACACAAATGTGTCGGGTATACTGTCTGTCATCCGGAAATGAACTGTAGTCTCCAGTGTATTGGGAAAACAGTTCTCAAACATCCATCTCAACTTAGGATTGGTTAATAAATTTGTTATCCGGATTATTTCATCCTCTATCGCCTGTGATGTGAAAAACCTCTTTTCCAATGGTTTCCGTTGAGAAACATAATCAGATGAAATTTGAGCCTTTAATGAAAGAGCTCCTAATGTTGAAAACAATAAAAATAATATAAATAGTCTCGGGTTCATTTTGTCTGTTTATTTATAGTTAATTTCCCTGTTACTCAAACCATACAGCAGGTTTTGTACCCATTTCAAATTCCAGTTTTCCTCCATTCGATATGTCGGAAAAATTAATATATGGCAACCGATATGGCTTTCCATTAAGTTTCAAAGATTGAATATATTTATTTTCTGTTGAGTTATTATGGGCGATAATGGTAAACGATCTATCCTTTCCTACATTCAATATAGCCTCATCAACTATTGGCGACCCAAAATAATAACGACCACCGGCAGGTTCGACCTGATAAAATCCGAGAGCAGATAAGATATACCAAGCCGACATTTGACCTACATCCTCATTCCCAGATAATCCATCCGGTTGATTATGGTAAAGTTCCGCCAGTACCCGTCTTACTAAATCGGCTGTTTTCCATGGTTGTCCTGTCATTGTATATAGGTAAAGCACATGATGGCTAGGTTCGTTACCATGGGCATATTGTCCTATTAGTCCACTGATATCGGGGGATGCTTCTTCTCCCATATCCCCTTCGATGATAAACAAAGAATCGAGTTTCTGATGAAAATTCTCACGAGAGCCGAATAGTCCGGCAAGTCCCTCTATGTCGTGAGGTACCAGCCATGTATACTGCCATGCATTACCTTCGGTATAGTCGTCTTCCCTATGGGTAGAATGAATAGGATTGAATGGAGTACGCCATTTACCATCAGAAGAAAGTCCTCTTAAAAAATGACTTTGCGTATCAAAATAATACCGATATGCTTTGCTTCTGTTATTAAAGTATTGGTAGTCCATTTTCTTATCATTTTTTTGTGCCACCTGAGCTAAGGACCAGTCAGCCAATGCATATTCGAGACATGTCGCTACCGATTCATTGTATTTATCAAACGGGATATAACCATACTTTTTGTATAAGTCCAATCCCCGTTCATCCAACGTGGCCGATATCTTCATGGCGTCATATGCCAGATCGTGATCAAATCCGGTAAAATTCTTTAATATGGCATCTGCAACAACCGGAATAGCCGGATTGCCAACCATACAGTTAGTTTCGCATCCCATCAGATGCCAAACCGGAAGCTTGCCCTGTTGTTTATATATATGTAGCATCGTATTTATTATATCAGGCACTTTTTCAGGATGGATTATTGTCATCAATGGATGTGCCGCACGGTATGTATCCCACAACGAAAAGGTAGTATAATTGGTAAATCCGGCATCCCGATGAGATTTACCATCAGCTCCGCGGTAATCACCATTTACATCATTAAAAATCGACGGGGCAATCATTGTATGGTAAAACGCAGTATAAAATATCTTCTTTACATTCTCATCTTCGTTTTTTATCTTTATTTTCGACAATTCACCGTTCCATGTATTATAGGCATTTTGTTTTACTTGGTCGAAATCCCATGCAGGAAGTTCAGCCTTCATATTCAGCATTGCATTCTCGATACTTACCGGAGATAAAGCCACTTTAACAAAAAGTGGTTCTGAACCTATATTTCCATACATTGCTTCCCCATATACTTGCTTCGAGGTAAATGATTTATCTTCTTTCAGTACATTTTTATCATAGAGTTGGAATTTATTAAAAGGGCGGGAAAATTCCACAACAAAGTATATCCGCTGATCATTAGCCCAGCCTTTCGAATACCGGTATCCGGCAACGGTGCTATTATTTAATACTGTCAGGTTTCCTTCTACCGGGCTATCCCAGCATGTCCCGTTTTCCATATCTATGACAATACGGGCATTGTTGGTTCCCTCTTCAAAAGTATATTTGTGGAATCCCACTCTTTGAGTCGCTGTCAGCTCTACATTTACATTGTAGCGATCAAGGAATGTGGCGTAATAACCGGGAGCAAAACGTTCATTAGCATGACTGAAGTAAGACCACATTCCCGTATCATAACTATCGTGTGAGCCACGGTTATGATTTACTGTGCCTGTTGCAGGCATCAGTACGATATCACTCAGGTCTCCTATACCGGTGCCACTCAGATGCAAATGGCTGAATCCGATAACCGTTGTGTCGGATATATGATAACCGGATGTCCAGTCCCATGTTTGAGGAATACTTATCGGTCCCAATTGTACCAATCCGAAAGGGACATTCGCCCCCATAAAAACATGGCCGTGCCCGCCAGTGCCAATACGCTGATCAACATATTTTGCAAAATCATTTTCTTCAATGTGTTGATCTATATTTTTACAGGAAGAGGCAAGCACAGCCAAACCAAACAATACATAGCCTAATACTCCAAACTTCTTTATCTGAATATGATTTCCTTTCATTTTCTGATCTGATTTTTTTTATTTATTTTTCTTGCTTCAGGTTAAGAGTAATTTTCCCCGCATTTATGAGTTCCTGATGAGATATACGGTAATTTCCAAATGGTTTTCCTCCTACAGCTATATTCTTTATATATATAGCTGACTCATTATTGCGATTCGATTCTATAACCAGCTCTCCCTGCTTCCAATAGCGTTCGTCAAGCTTTATTGTTATCCTGTCAAACACAGGACTTGTCAGTGTATAAGAAGGCTCGCCTGGACAGTCCGGATAAAAACCCATCATACTAAACACCGCCCACGCAGACATGGTGCCGGCATCGTCATTTCCCGGAATCCCGTCAGGCTTAGTGGTATAGTGTTTATCTAACAGGCGACGCACATGACGTTGTGTGCGCCACTCCTCTCCTTTAAAATAACTGAAAAGATAAGGGTATGCAATGTCCGGCTCATTAGCAGGATCGTAATAACCTTTATCAAAGACCATTTCAAGTTTATCTATAAACTTTCTTTTTCCGCCCATAAGTTTTGCAAGCCCTTCTACATCATGCGGTACATAAAAAGTATAATTCCATGCGCTTCCTTCATGGAAGCCCGGATTTTCCTCAAAATTCATACCCTGATCAGGATTGAAAGGATATAAGAAAGTCTCATTCACAAGCTTAGGACGGAAAGTTCCATATTCGGATGAGTAATAGTTCTTGTAGCCTAAAGAACGTTCTCTGAAGAGGTCAGCATCTTCCTTTTTGTCAAGGGCTTCAGCCAAACGGGACAGCAAATGATCGGCTACATAATATTCCAAGGCATGGGATACCGAATTGTCAAACTCACTTCGTAGAGGAACATACCCTAACCGCATATAATCACTATTATCGGGGCGCATACGATTAAAATCTCCTTTTAATGATGCATAGTAAGAATCAGGTAGTGCCCCTCCTTTCCGTATTGTATCGGTAGAATAAGATATACCCTCCATAGTTGCCGATTTATAGAAGGCTTTATATGCTGTTTCAATATCAAAATCACGTAACCCTTTCAGCCACGTGTCTGTGATAACAGGAATTGAAGGGTCTCCTTCCATCGTCCAGGTCTCACGCCCGTATAGTTCCCATTTTGGCATCCACCCCCATTCTTTGTACATATCTATCATAGACCGTACCATATCCATCTGACGGTCAGGCCAGACAAGAGTCATCAGTTGGTGCAGGTTGCGGTAGGTATCCCAAAGAGAAAAAACCGTATAACGGGTATTATCAGTCTTCAGTATCTTATTACCCTCCATAGCGGGATATTCTCCATTCACATCGTTCAGCACATTCGGATGTATCAACGTATGATAAAGGGCTGTGTAAAAAACTGTCTTTTGTTCATCTGTCCCGCCTTCAACCAAAATTCGAGACAAATCATTATTCCATTTCTCTCTGGCTCCGGCATATATGGTATCAAAATTTTTATCTTTAGTCTCCTTATCAAGATTAAGCCGGGCATTTTCTATACTGACAAATGAAACACCTATTTGTACTTCTATTTGTTCTTCTTCCGGTAAATCGAAACTAAACCATGCACCGACATCATCTCCTGCAATATCCTTTTGGTATCCATCATATATTTTGTACCTCCCATGATCAGGGTCCCATTGGGCTTTAACTCCGTCCATCAGACGTTGTTTTTTCCATAATCCGCTTTGAGAAGGAGTTTTTGCAATACGCATCACAAAATAGACAGGAAAAACAGCTTGCGAATTATAGCAGAATGTACCCAACATTTTCATTCCTTCTACTTCGTCACTCCCATTGAAACGGACAAAAGCTCCTGATTCATTGGTTAGTCCCTGCCCCAGATTGAGTAATATATTCGCTTGCCCTTTTGGAAATGTATAACGGTGTACGCCCACACGGGTTGTAGATGTAACTTCTGTTAGAATATCATATTTTGTCAACCGATTGGAATAATATCCCGGTGTAGCTTCCTCCCTGATGTAGCGACTACCATAATGATGATAATCCACATCCAGTTCCCCCATTGTTGGCATTATCAATAATGACCCTAAGTCCGGACAGCCTACTCCACTCAGGTTTACATGTGAGTAGCCTGTAAAAAAAACATTGTTATATTCATACGGAGTCGACCACCAGCGTGTATCTTTATCGAATGCATTGTCTTTACTCCCCATTACATTGAAAGGTACAACGGACATCATTCCATTGGGAACAACAGCCCCGGGGTTGGTAGTACCGAAATTTGTTGTTCCAATGAAGGGATCGACCCAATCGACAGGCTGTTTTTCCTGTGGATATAAGGAAGCTGCGACAATGGTGAATATTATTATTAGAGTGACACGTCTTTTCATTACAATATTATAGAATATTTGTTTGTTTCGTAAATTCTATTATTCCGTCTATATAGCCAAATGCCAACCCGGTAACGGTATCAGCACATCCGTAATATACAGCAATGCGCCTGGTCTCGGAGTCGTGCAATGCTGCACAAGGGAATGTAACATTAGGCACATCGCCTGTCAATTCGTACAATTCCCGTGGAGCAATAAGGTATGCGCCGCTACGGGCGATTACTTTCCACGGCTCATCCTTATCCAATAATGCTGACCCAAAGCTGTAAACATAGCCGTTACACGAACGCAACACACCATGATATATCATCAGCCAGCCCTCTGATGTTTCGATAGGAATAGGACCGGCTCCTATTTTCATACACTGCCAGGCACTGTGTTCGAATGCGGCGGGTGACATAACATGCCTGTGACGTCCCCAGAACTCCATGTCGGGAGATTCACTGTAGAATATATCGCCGAAAGCTGTGTGCCCGTTATCGCTCGGACGGCTAAGCATGGCAAAACGTCCGTTTATCTTACGCGGAAACATTACCCCATTGCGGTTGAATGGTATAAAAGCATTCTCCAGTTGGTGAAATGTTTTGAAATCTTTCGTCCATGCACAACCAATAGTAGGCCCGTGATAGCCGTTACACCATGTCACATAATAACGGTCTTCGATCCAGACCACGCGAGGATCGTAGCCATAAACCCATTCACCAATCTCGACATCGGCTCCGGTAAATGCGATATCTTCTTCTTTAATGTCCCAATTGATCCCGTCTTTACTGAACCCGGCATGAAGCCTCATCCGGCGATTAGTATCATCGCAACGGAATACTCCGGCATAACCATCGCCGAAAGGCACAACGGCGCTATTGAAAATACTGTTCGACGTACTAAGGGCATCACGGCCAATAATCGGGTTGGCAGAATAACGCCACATCACATCTTTACATCCTGCCGGACGTTCTTCCCAAGGCATACCGGGTAAAGATTGACCTTCTATTTTTAATTCACTTGACATAATTGTATTATTATTTTATCGTAGATTTATTCTTCTGTTAATATTTCGCCCTCACTTTCCTTTCTATCCGGGTATTTAAACGGAATTATGCGGGAAATAACCAAAGCCGGTACCATTGCAACGGCTACAATCACAAAGAATTGCTTGTATCCCAACCAGTCGCTTAATATACCGCTGACCATCCCGGCACACATGTACCCAAGGTTCATTACTCCCGATGCAAAAGCATAATGCGCCATTTTGTGCGCTCCCGGTGCTACCTGTTGCATCATAAACAGAGTGAGGCCAACAAAACCAAAACCATAGCCAAAGTATTCACATATAACGGCCGAGCCTATGAGGAATATATTTGAAGGTTGGAATATGGCCAACAGCAAATAAATAAGGAATGGCAAATTAATAGCACAACAAAGTATGAATAATGTTTTTTGTAATCCTTTACGGGAGATGTAATACCCTGCAAGTATCGAACCCAGAATAAATGCCACCGTTCCGAATGTACCGTTTATAAGCCCTATCCGGCTTACTTCAAGGCCCAGACCTCCATTTTCTACAGGAGCTTTCAGAAAGAGTGGTAATATCTTAATAGCCAGACCTTCGGCCAGCCTGTATAATATGATAAATATGATATAATAAGCAATGTTCTTCTTCTGGAAGAATGTTACAAATACATTCTTAAAAGAATTCCATCCCTCTCTGACTGAATTAATTTTAGTTGCAGAAACTCCTCCGGACGGAAGCATACGACTATGCCACAAGCTCAGAAGAATCATTATGGCAGCAACTACTCCCATTATAAGCATCCACGCATTGACAACCCCCATTGTATTTTTCAGTGTTCCGGCAAGGAATACCAATCCTCCGTTAGCTACAACCTTTGCTATATTGAAGAAAGCACCCTGCCATCCGATATATTTAGCCTGAGTCTTTGTATCCAACTCTGTCATATATACCCCATCGGTAGCTATATCGTGTGTAGCCCCGCTAAATGCGATCATTCCCATCAGAGCAATGGTATAGGTAAAGAAATCGGGCAGAGGAAGACTCAGAGCTACCAAGGCAAAACAAAGCCCGGTGATCAGTTGGGTTCCGACCACAAAGTATTTCTTTGTTTTAAACATTTCCAGAAAAGGACTCCATAAAGGTTTCAAACTCCACGGAAGTATAACGAGCGATGTCCAGAAAGCAACTGTGGCGTCAGATATCCCCATTTCGGAAAACATGATTACCGACACAAGCTGTACCATAACGAACGGTAAGCCCATTCCAAAATAAACCGTAGGAACCCAAAACAGAGGAGATCCAGCCTTAGATATAGAATATTTCATGTCATTCAAATGAGTTTTAAAATAAAGCTATCGAACTCCTGATGTACAATACAAAATAGCGTTTATAGCAATTTATTATGTTTCCTTTTCAGATTGGTTAAGGTATAAGACCTACAGGCCACAAAAAACATTTCATGGATTCGATAGTTTTATTATCTAAAGGAAGCCGCACGGACAAAGGTTATCCTCCTTCGCCTGTGCGGCTCTTTATTGTTTATAATACTTTAGATTACCCTTTTTATATAGGTGAACAGAAGTATCCTGTATATAATTTCTCCTGCTCGTCATTTACGTATGAGAATACTCCCCAAATATTGACTCCATCGTTTTTGATGATTTTCATTGCGACAGGAGCACTGACAGAGCCGGTACTATAATAGTAATAATCAAACACAGCGTCTTCTTTGGTTCCTACATCCTTACCGCCCTTAAATTCCAGTTTATACCAATAATATGAATAGTAATCCCAGCCATATCTTTGCTTACCTTGGCTGGTTACTTCATTCAGATATGTATAATATGAGGAATCCGTTCTAGAACCGTTATAAAAATAACGTCGGGTATTGTCAAGCATGATAGTTTCCAACTCTGCATCCGTAAAAGGATTCATAGATGCCGTTACTGTAACCGCGATATCCTCCGACAACCCGGTACAGTCCGTTACTGTAACTATAGCTGTAAATTCTATTTTCTTGGAAACGGCAGTCATACTGATAACCCCTTCTTCATTCACACTGACTGTTACGGCTGGATTGTCTGATGCCACTTCGTATCCGCCGTTGCCTAACACTACATTAGCTGTCAGAGTCTTCGAATTACCCAATACGGTTGTCAAGTCAAAAGTTTCATGGCTTAGCTGGAGCTTATCGGTGGTGTACACACTAACCGGTACTTTACGATAGCGGTTATACTTATCAGAAACGATCAATGAGGTCTGCCCATTAGCAACTCCTTCTACTTTCACTACTCCGTCTACAGTCTCAGCCTTGGCTATATCTGCATTCAATATAAATGCATCGTATTCTCCTCCTCCTTCTTTTATATCCACAGTTATTTTATTTTCAGCGCCTACTTTTACCCTGATGGATTCCTGTCCAAGTGTAAATGTGGGAACTTCGGTTTCACCTCCGGGATTTATCGTTTCATCGTCGTCGCTGCATCCTGCAAACCCAATGGGTAACAACACGACTACGAGCAACATCTGTATTATTTTATTTATGGTTTTCATAATTCATTTTACATTTAAATGATTAGTACGGTTTCCTATCTCCAGTCTTTCGGATATTTAATACCATCGAATACCAGTTCATCGTCATAGAATGCTCTTGCCATTCTTTGCATTGCGGGTAGCTGTGATGAGTTAAAGTTGGAACGGTTAGGATCCATAGCAAAGATCATATGTGACAAATACCCATTGTCGCGCATTCTTTTCAGGTTGGTTTCGCTTGCTGTACGTCCTTGCGAAAACTCTTGTGAATACAGGCCCATATTAGCTTTAGGCATTCCTGGGAAATAAGAGGTTAAATCCGAAGAACCACCATAATCATGTAATGCATAATCAACAAATTCGCCGGAATTCATACCATCAATAGCGGGCAGGCCGTATGTTGTGCTATAAGCATAGGCAACCACCCATCGCTCGGGTTGTATTTTCTTTACCTCATAGCAGAGGCGTGCTGCCGGCTCCTTGCCTGGATATACAAATCCGGGAGTTATATTACTAGTCTCATATTTTGAATATTCATCATCTACAAAAATTCCATCCAGCTGGTAAGCATCACACATTGCTTTTACTTCCCTGGCAAACTCCTGAGCTGTTTCTTTACTCATATTTGCAATACCTGACCGGTCATGGTTCCCTAAAAGCCCTAATATAATCTTTATACCTCTTTCCTGTAATGGCTTCAGGTATTTCTCACGATTATCCAGAATGGCTTTTACATTTTCATTGTTGAAGATATATACCCGTCCGGTTTCTTCGTTATAGTTGATATTCGCAGAGAAAAGAATCAAAGCATCTACTAATGGTTTACCATTACTGGCTAATGTAAAGCTAAGATTGTTTAGCGGATTGGTATCATTAACCTCCATACAGCTGAATACTTTAACACCCGGGGCACCATCTATGTATTTGGTACAATCAGGAATTCCGGTCAGGTCTTTTACGAATATCATTCGGGTTTGATCGGCTTCCGCCAATTTAAAATCACCTGAGGTTACTTTCATTCGTAAAGGAATAACATAGCTTTTGTCGGTAGAAAGACTACCATCAGAAGTATATGATACTTTCATGGCTGCAGATTGCTCCGAATCTTTATTCAGATTAATGGTTCCACCATCAGCCAATGTTACTTTTGCCTGAGGAAAAGCCTCGTATGTAGTACCGTAGGTATTATTATATTCGGTAAGTACAGTTTCATCATAACTTACGGTTACTGTAGCTTCCGATACAAGTTTTGCTGTCGTCTTCAGTTGCAGGTACATATCGCCTGCATCGCGGAATTCTACATTGGATAACATCCGCTTCCCATTGTTGTCGCTAATGTAGCCCATTACAGAACCATCCCCTGTAGAATATCTGTTTTCATCGAGAGTTCCTACAGTAATATCTTCGGAGCAGGCTGTGAGCAGACCGCCTGCCAGTATAAAGGCTGCAATCCAATATTTAGATTTTAAATATTTCATAATTTCTTTCCTTAAAAGTTATAGAACTATTATTTAGGCAACGAGACCGACATCCATGTAATTGTCTTATTTGCAACTATGGTATTCTCATTACCTGTATGATCGGCTATTATCTGTCCGCTCCCTTCGTTGAACTTCCAGTATGCAGCTAAACCCGGACTGTCAGCCGCTACTACATAGAAATGATCTTTCCCTTGAATTTCATCTGCAGTAAGTACACGGTTCCACACTCGGCACTCGGATATAGTTCCTTCCATGTAACGATTGTCGTCATACGATTTTCCCACATAGAAACTTGATGTAGCCCAGTTTACGCTGTTCCGATAATTTGTTGTTTTAGTATCTCCTTTTTTGACACCATTGATATAAACATTCACAGCACCGTCGGCCGAATTGTAAGTGGCAGCGAGATGTACCCATACATTGGTCGGCAACTGCCAGGCTGCATCTGTAATATTTCCACTGGAAGTAGCTAACTGGAGCTGATTGTCAGGAAGTCCCGCATCACCAACACGGAAAAGAAAACTTCCTTCGATACCCATCACTGTACTAATTAGTTTACCAAACTTATTTATATATAACAATGCTTCTATGGATACTTCATTCATACCTTTCAGGGAAGAAGTCCCCGGATTCTGTAGCGAAAGGTAATTTTCTGTAATATCGGCTACAGTATTAATCAGGGCAGCACCTCTAATTACAAAGTAAGTATTACGGGCGCTTTTCAGGAATTCAATATTTGAGTTAGCTACGGTTATTGGTAATACATAAACTAAATCACGATCTAAGCCGGAAAGATTTTTGAAACTTATTTCCACATCATTACCTTTCACCGTACCAGCTGCGATGGTGGATACTGCCTCTGTAAGTTCATAATATTCACCAGGAAGGATAATGGCATTATCTACATATGTCATATTATATTGGCTCACCAAAGACTCATCCACTTTATAGGTCACCACAATATCAGATCCTTCAGGCTTGGCAATAGAAGTCTGAATGGTTCTGCTCTCTGTTTCATTAGTTCCCATCAGCAGTATAGAACCAACTTTCTCCGAAGTGGTGAAAGCTTTATTATCATAATTTTCCGCATCGTCTCCGCAGGATGTCAACGCACCGCAAGCCAAGAACGCTACAAAAAATGAAAGTACTAAATTATTGATTCTGTTTTTCATAATCATTTCTTCTTTTATTTTACGGATGGATTAACGCTCGAAATAATTTTTCTCAGATAGTAATAATCCTTTACAGTGGTATGGTAATCGGTAGATACATTGTAAACACCCACAGCATTTACTTTTATTCCTCCGTGCGAAACCGGTGCCCAATCGGCGAGTCCTTCCATCGTCACTGTTCCGTCAGCAAAATATCCAATAGTTTTGTTCGGATCATTCAGGTCAATAGCCATTACGACCATTCCAAAGCGATCTTTTGCAATATTATCTATGTTGGCAAGTAGCAATGTATAAGTCAATTCATCCTTTGCTGTCGCCGTTTTTCCTGAAATAAGGATAGACAGGCAATCATCGAGTAATGAAGAATCTATCAGGTTTTGAGGCTTTCCTTCGTATATTGTTATTTTCCCCGGATTACGTCTTTTCCAATCCCTCATAATATTGATGAAAGCAGTTTCGTTTTCGATATATTGTTTCAATTCATCAGGACGCATATGAATCCGTGATTTTCCGGCATAACCGACACAAATACCATCATAGTTGTATTTATTCACCAGACTGAGCGAATATTCCAAAGAATCGGTCAGAAAGTCAAGAAATTCCAATGCAACAGGTTCTTCTTCGGTGGCTAATTCAAGCTTGGCGTTATATGCGGCTTTGATTGTTTCAAAGTCTATCGTGTAGATAACCTTTGTTCCCTTCTCGCTACGCACTTTGTTTATATCTTCCAACTCCCAGCTGGCGAGTTTGTCGGGATGCATAAGCCCAATTATGTCTACGCTGTCGGGAAGGTCGGTGATGTGATGTGCCCGGCTGTAAGGTTTCTTTTCACTGTTATCAACCCAGGCATATACCAAAACATGATCTGATTCTTTATACTCTCTCAGGTTTTCCAGGTATTGGGCATAAAGCTCCGGGTTCTCTTCTGCTACATCCGCCTTATTGAGATCGATTGTTTCTACCTCTGTCCAATCATCGCAGGATACCATCAGTATGGCTGCCAGTATGGATAACAGCATTAGAGAAATATTACTTTTCTTATATTTTTTCATAATTATTCTTAGTTAAAACGGATTATTTACCAGGTTTGCAATCCCACCATACACGGGTAGCCATAGAATCTCCCTTTTTGTTGTTCGATTCCTTTGTCAACAAGCTAACCGCAGCTTCTACATTTTCCCTGTTTTCCCGATACTCATTCGTAGGATAAGCCAGACGGGCTATCCCTTCAGCATCATTGACGATTCCTCCGCTCAGGTTGACTGCCATCGGCATCAACTTAGGATATCCTGTACGGCGGTATTCCGACCAGGCTTCCATACAATTAGGGAATATAGCTATCCACTTTTGGGTAATTATTTTCTCCAGTTTTGTCTCAAAATCAAAGCTCTCATCCCATGCAACAGTCACATTGGACACTATAGAGCCGGAATAATCATAGATTTGTCCGGATTTTCTGGCTAGAGGGTCTCTGTATGCTGTTACTTTTCCCGTAGCATTTGCGATATAAGCATCTACCCCTGTAGCATTCCGTTCAGCGAACGACATACGGATACCTTCCTCGTAGAGAGCCTGTGCAGTACCTCCCATATTCCATCCTCGAAGAGCACCTTCAGCACGCAAAAAAGTGGCTTCTGATGCCGGAAAAACGAGGATATCATCTTCAGTGGTAACATTCATGCAAGAATAGCCATGAGACCATGAATTAAATTCTCCCTGTCTGATACCACGACGTAAACCTACATAGTCTTCCGCATCAGTGTAACCTCCATTCGAAGTCGTACCAAAGGTCGACTTGTTATAATATACCGTACGACGAGGATCGTTAAATCCATTCATGTAGCAAACCAAATCGGCGGAAATACGGGCATCAGACCAGTTAGGCATGAAGCGTTCCCACGGATTATGATCGGCTACTTTGCGGAAAGCACCATCAGTAGATACTGTCATTACACCCAATTCAGAATTTACAGCTTCTTCTGCTTTTGTTTTTGCCAAGGCTGCATCAGCGTACACGATACGCATAGCCATACGAAGTTTCAGCGAATTCGCAAACTTTGCCCAGGAAGCGATATTACCTCCAAAGATGCGGTCTGCTCCTGCATTGAACTGTTGGGTGGACAATCTGGTGAGTACTGTAATGGTATTATCCAGGTCTTCGAACATTTTCGTATATATGTCTTTTTGCGAATCGTAAGGAGACTTAATAGCATTGTCGACACCCACTTTTGAGTAAGGGATAGGGCCGTAAGTATCAGTTACGCGAAGCATTACAGCAATGCGATACAATTCGGCCAATGAAAGAAAAAGTTCATCTTCGCTCTGGTTTACTAACTGAAAATAATCAGGATAGAACTTTTCATAGAAATCTCCAAAAGGAACTCTCGACCAGTTTTCCGATGGGTTGTAAGTCGCAAAACGTCCTGACCAGCCGGTACCCAGATTAGAATCGGCTATATATCCGGAAAATCCACCTGGCATCAGACAGTCTACATATTGAGAGAAATTCTCATTCTCGGGCATCATCACATCCTGCATATTCAATACAAGTGCTCTGACTAAGTACCCGTCTGCCATCATATCGTCAACATCCGGTTCGTAAGGATTCTTATTATAATCTTCGAAATTCGATGTGCAAGCGGCTATACCAAAAAGGATTGCGCCGATCATGATAAACTTTGCTATGGTTTTATGTAATTCCATACTTTCTGAGTTTTAGAATTTAAGTTTTACATTGAGTCCTATGCTGCGCAAACTTGGCATCATAAAATAGTCAATACCCTGATAGTAATTACCGGTGGTGGCAACAGCCTCAGGATCGAACGGAGCCTTGCAATAGAACATAAACAGGTTGCGACCTACCAATGAAAGTGTAACATCTGCAATATTATTAATCTTTGCACGAGGGATCGTATAGCTGAAAGAAGCTTCCTGTAAACGTATATTCGTAGCGCTATAAGTGTAGAATAAAGGAATGCCACTGTCGGCACCAATTAATGAGTACCATTGTTGTGCATCCAATACATCATTACCATTGATAACTACCCCCCCGTTGTCGCGGGCATTTCCTGTTGCTTCAGATACTCCGTAAGAGTCTAGTACAGCTTGTGTTGCTGAATAAACGACGCCTCCAAAGCGCGCTGAAACGAGGAATCCTAATCCGAAATTACCCAACGAGAAATCATTGCGCCATGCCATATTTGATTTAGGAAAAACAGAACCCAGATAGATACCTTCTGCCAGGTCATTCACCTTTACAGCACCGTTTGCATCTACATAAATATTGTTGTTTGCATCACGTTTCAAATCGGCCATAGAATATAAATCTCCTAACGAACCACCTTTCTTCAAAATGAAGCGTGCTTTAGACAAACCGCCTACATTCATTTCTTCCTTTGTGATTGTTTCTCCGGTCAACGGATGTATGTATCCATCTATCAGGTTATTAATCTTATTCTTATTGGCGCTAAAAGTATAGTTGGAACTCCAGGTAAATTTATTCCATGTGTTTTTGTAACCCAAAGAAAGTTCTATACCATGATTGCTTACATCACCAGTTTGCGCATAGAATGTACTATAACCACCTGTAGGAGACAAATTAGCATTCATCGTTTGATTATAGGTTTTTGTATTATAATATGACACATCCAGATTAAAATTCTTAAAGAAATGGGTAGTAAGACCTATCTCCCAGGAATTCGTCCGTTCCGGTTTCAGGTTATACAACGGATAAGCTGATTGTGAAGTAAAGCCCCCTTTTGAATCATCCCACGAAAAAGTAGGATAAGCCAGAAAACGTGCGAACGGAAGACCTACCGATGCCCATGAACTGCGTAGTTTCAGATAGGATATATCTTGAGGTAAGGTCAAAAGTTCAGATAAAATAATCGAGCCTCCTACAGATGGGTAGAAGAACGATTTTTGCGCAGAACGGGGACCGGCAAGCTGTGAAGGCCAATCGTTACGTCCGGTGAGCGTCAGATAATATGTACTCTGGTAACCGACTTCAGCCGAAGCAAAAACAGATTGAGTTTGTTCATGGTAACCGTTTTCCGACCGTTTAGTTGTCGCTTTGTCTAGCTGGGCAATAGTGAAATAATTGGCAAGTCCATCTGCAGGTATAGGCCCCGAAACAGAGAGAGCATCTGAGCGATTATCGGAGTATGAAGCACCGACATTCGCTGTTAATGACCAATCTTCTCCAAAATGCTTGTTGACATTCATTAGGATATCTGCATATGTTTGTTTGTCACCCGTATTGGTTACACCATAGTAACCGTTTTGCGAACCTTCGGCGATAACAGGTTCGGTACTGGCATAATATTTCTGTTTATATGTATTTGTAGAGTTATCCACGCGAACCCGTCCGGATACATTTAACCAACTTAGAATATCATAAGACAGTGCGGCACTAAGCATGTAACGGTCTTTATCATTCTCACGCAAGTTGCGATAATTTATCCAGTATGGGTTTTGCAAACGAAACGAACCGCCGCCCTGAGGCCAATACTGAGTATATAAATTACGGGCAGGGTCGAAACGTTCGAACATTTTATATTCTTCCCAGTCGTTTCCCCGCGGAAACAAATAAGCAGATGCCAGCGGATTGGCATATACTCCCTGGTTCACCATATTATCGTCTTTCTGTATGATATACTGCATACCCACATCAAGTTTCATTTTATCATTCAGGAAAGATGTCGTATTACGGAATGTGAAATTATAACGATCGTATTTATTATTAGGCACTATTCCCCGTGAATTTACAGCAGCAACTGACAGATAAGTCTGATTTTGCTGAGAACCTGTGGACAGCGTAACTGTTTCCGTGCCAATAAGGCCTGTTTGGAAATAATCATCTTTCGGGTTGTATCCATAGTAGTTGCCTGCGTTCAGGCGTGCGCCCCAACTGGCTTCCGTGCCGGAAGTTCCGTACCTATCCTGAAACTTATGCATGACAAAAGGATTCAACATCTCTGTATTGCTTGATACAGTAACTGTAGTACGGCCTATATGCCCTTTTTTTGTTGTAATAAGGATAGCTCCATTCGAAGCATTGCTACCATAAAGAGCTGCAGCAGCTGCACCCGACAAAACAGACATGGATTCAATATCTTCGGGATTGATATCGGCGATGGCTTCACTGGATCCTTGCGATTGGAATTCCTCGCTTCCTCCTGCGGCACTAAGATTGTACATAGGGATGCCATCTATTACATAAAGAGCATTGCTAGACTGCTCGATTCCACGAGAACCGCGCATCACAACCTTACTGGCACCGCCAATACCGGAAGAGGACGCATTGATGTTCAAACCGGCAACTTTACCACTCAGAGAGTTGATAAAATTGGCACTTTTCACAGTCAACGCGGACTCGGCATCTATCTGCGTTACATTGTAACTCAACGCTTTTTCCGAACGCTTGATACCCAAAGCTGTGACAACTACAGCATCTAAAATATTATCCTTTCCCTGAAGTGTAACGTTGAACTGAGTTTTATTACCAACTGATACTATAACAGGTTCATAACCTACAAAAGAAACTCGCAGGGATGTGTTTCCGGAAATGGAAGCCCGTAAGGAGAAAGCACCATCTATATCTGTCAGAGTCCCGTTTGTAGTGCCGTCTATTGCAACAGAGGCTCCGATAACGGGTTCTCCGTACTCATCATATACAATCCCTGATAGAGTTTCAACTTTATCAACCGGGACGACTTGCTTAGATAAAAGGATGTTAGAGCTACTTATTTTATAAGTAATATCTGTTCCTTTTACCATTTGCGACAGAGCTTCACTAAGTGGCTTATTTTGCGTGTTAACGCTTACATTTTGTTTGATATCTACTTCTTTATCTGATATAAAGAGGTATTTGGTTTGTTTTTCGATTTCATTCATTACACTTTCCATCGGGACATTCTGCATATTTATAGTCACCCGGATATTTTGTGCAAGAATAGATTGTTGATTGATCAGAAAAAAACAAATGGCTAAGATTGTGGTAAAAATCCATTTTTTTTGCTGAATACTTTTTTTATCCATAACTTTGTGAAATAAGAATCATTAGTAGTTAGAACTTTAAAGTTAATTAACTGCGATCCACGACCTGTCGATGTTACAGCATTGGCAGGTTTTTATTATGTAAATGGCAGATTCTGGTTAGGTTTCTCTTTTTTATTCCATAGGCATATTAAGGTTTTGTTGATAAAATCATTATAGAATTGTTATTACCCCTGTCTCCGTATCTCTTTTATAAGTAAAGTCTGATGACAATTGTAATATTTTTAAAGCATGATCGATCCCATCAGAAACTCGAATTTTACCACGATTATAATTAATACTCGGGATTTTTTTACTTCGTATTTCTATCTGGACATTAAATATTTGTTCAAATTTGGCCATAAGCTCTTCAAATGTTGTATCATGGATACTTATAATTCCCTCAGGCCAAAGGTATTCATCGTGATTTTTAATGTTTTCCAGTTGTAAGTATCCGTCTTTAAGGGTTACTTCTTCATTAACCTTCATTATAATAGAACTCTCAGGATTAAGCTTGTTCGTTAGTTTTATTGAACCAGCCATTAGTGCGGTAGAAAAACTGTTTAATGATTCATTGGCATTAACATTAAATCTTGTGCCAAGCACCTCAATATTACAAGCGTAAGTTTCTACTATAAAAGGATGTTTCTCATCGTGTTTAACATTGAACATTGCCTCACCTGATAATTTTACAATGCGTTGATTACCTGAAAAAACAGATGGGTATTCCAGCTTTGCACTCGAATTAAGCCAAACTTCAGTGCCATCACCTAATGTTATACATATCCGTTGTCCTCCGGGTACTTCTACCATTGTCTTTTGGTTAGACAAGTTATCCAATTTATCTGAAATGTAACTATAGCCTATACCTGCTGCAATAATTATTGCTATTGAAGCAGCTACAGATATTTTTGTAAGTTTTGTAAATAGCGAAACACGATGTGAAGTTTTGTCTGAATCCATATTCTGCAATTCTGGGACACACAAGGCCATGCCCTCCATTATCAATTGCATCGAATCTAATTCCTTACGATGTTCAGGATCTGCTTCCAGCCAATCAACCAAAAGCTTTTCTTCTTCCGGTGTCGTTTCACATTTTAAAAACTTTATAAGTAATTCTTTTTCCATACTATAATAAAGACACTTAATGGTTGGTTGTTTGCAATTAAAAAGAGTTTTTTTTATTTTACGAAGATTTTATAAAAAGAACTGTCTAATACCCAGCATCATAAGTAATGGTAGATAATCTCTCAATGATAACCTAAGAATTTGGGTTGCTTTCCGGATTTCAAAATTGACCTGATTAAAAGACAAGCCAAATTTTTCTCCGATTTCTTTATAAGTCATATTATCAAAGCGATTGGCAAGGAATACCTTACGTGTTTGTTTAGGCATGTTTGTCAATTCCTGCTTTATAATAGCAGCTATTTCATCCACATAAAGGCCATTTGGATCGTTTGTCTCAATAGTCGCTATACGCGACGATATTACGCGTAATGCCGTTGAATGGATATCTTCTTGCGCTTTTAAATGTATACTCTGATCCCGCAACCAGTTTAGACAGCGACGTTTTATCGAAATTAATATATATGAAGGTATATTGTGAACTATTTCTGTTTTGTTTCTGTTTTCCCAGAAAGAAATGAAGCAATCCATAACCAAATCTTCTGCAACCATAGCATCCCGGACATATGAACGAGCAACTATCACAAATTGTGACTTATACTGTTCAAATAACTTTCCAAATTCAGCAGAGGTTATTTGTGTAAATGAATCCTGAGACATCCTCAATCAAATTTATAGTCTTACTATGATTACTTTAGTAATCAGAATCAGACTTTTGTGTTTTCTGAATATTTAGATTATATGTTGTATATATAAAGACACATAAGTCAACGCTATTTGTAATCAAATATAAATTTTATATTTTTTGATAGCAAACTTATAGCTTATTTAAATTGGGATTTGGTTTTATGAAATGGTCGTTTTCTCTAAAAAACTCAGGTACATTTGAATCCATACATACTCCTACCCCCTTTAAGTATTCATTGGACACCTGCTTACTACAGAAAAGCAGAGGATTCTCATAAAAATTAAAATAGATCAAAAAGAGCCTTCAACCTATACATTAAAATAGGCATCAAAAAAAATACCTTCCAGATCAAAAGATTGGAAAGTATTCTTATTTTCTATCTGATACTTTCAGATTATGAGCGAAAGACGGGATTCGAACCCGCGACCCCGACCTTGGCAAGGTCGTGCTCTACCAACTGAGCTACTTTCGCAATTGCGAATGCAAATATATAGGCTATTTTTAATTTTTCAAAATTTTTGCTTATTATTTTCAACCAAAAGATGTTTTTTTGCACAATAAATCTGGTATCTATCCTTATTTAGCAATTATAGACCACACTGTACAGCTTGCTTCTGATATCGATTAAATTCTTCTCTACATCCAAACTTCCGTATGTCATCAACTTCATAGGAATGGCAATACCGTCTTTATGATAAGCCGGTTGCTGATATTGTACATTTTCCCACAATCTGAATCCTATACGTTGATAAAATCCAATACGGCGCTCCGACAGTATAGTGGTAGGCAATTCCACCTCTAGTATAATAGGCTTGATGACATCTTTTATAAATAGATCCATCACTTTACGCCCATATCCCCCATTGCGAAACTCGGGCGAAATAGCAAAATGCTCGGCAAATATAAATTCATCCAGATCCCAGTAAGTTAGGAAGCCCACTATATTATCGTCTTCGAGGGTTATGGCAATTACAAAAGGTGAATTCCCTTTATATAAATCGAGCATTGTTTCCACCGGGCGGCGCTCGCTCAACGGAAAAGATTCGATATAAAGGTTTTCAATAAATGAAACCTCATTATTCTTTGTTAAATCTAATTTTCTTATTTCCATAATTCCCTCTATTATATTTTTATTTAGTGATTCTGTGATTGAATCTGATTTCCCATCTTCACATCTTTCAGATGCCCATCCTCACACTTGATGATTCTTCCCGGATATTTCTGAACAACTGCATAGTTGTGAGTTGACATTATAACGGCTGTATTTCCTTCCGATATCGTATGCAAGAGTTGTACAATCTGATTTCCTGTTTCAGGATCCAAATTCCCCGTCGGCTCGTCGGCTAGTATAATTTCAGGTGAATTAAGAAGCGCACGCGCTATAACGATACGTTGCTGTTCTCCTCCCGATAGCTCATGAGGCATTTTATAGCCTTTATTCTGCATACCAACCTGTGTAAGCACTTCCCCGATCCGTATATCTATCAGATCTTTATTCTTCCATCCGGTAGCACGAAGGACAAATTCAAGGTTCTTAGCCGCAGTACGGTCGATAAGCAATTGAAAATCCTGAAATACAATCCCCACCTTCCGTCTCAAAAATGGAATTTGTTTTTTCTTTATACTTTCCAGTTCATAATCGAAGATACGTCCATGACCTTTCTCTATAGGTATCTCATAATAAAGACTTTTCAGGAATGTACTTTTTCCCGAACCAACCTTCCCTATAAGGTATATAAATTCACCTTCATTTATTGAGATGTTGATATCACTAAGGATGTTATTACCATCCCTGTCCAAATCAACTCCTTCATATTTTATAATTACATCCTTATCCATAACTATGTCAGTATAAAGTGAAAAGTGAAGAACGAAAAGTGAAAAATTAAAAATGGAGATTGATAAACATTTTTCACTCTTCACTTTTAGTTTTTAGTTTTTTTATGACGCTTTTGAAGCTCCCTAGCGAGGTCTTCGAGACTTAGGCCTTTCGATGTTAATAATACAATCAGGTGATAAAGCATATCCGCCGATTCATATATCAAACGGTCGTCGGTACCATTACAGGCCTCTATTACCGATTCCAGTGCCTCTTCGCCCACTTTTTGGGCCATGCGGTTTATACCAGATTCGAAGAGTGATGTCGTATAAGAGCCTTCCGGCATCTCTTTGTAACGTTTTTCAATAAAATGCTGAAGATATTTCAAAAACAGGATATCTTCTTTATTCTCTTCTTCGAAGCAAGTATCTGCTCCTGTATGGCAAACCGGGCCAACCGGATTTACCTTAATGAGGAGTGTATCCTTATCGCAATCTTCCTTTATACTGATTACGTTCAGAAAGTTCCCGCTTTCTTCACCTTTTGTCCAAAGCCGCTGTTTTGTACGGCTAAAGAATGTCACCTTTCCTGTTTCCTGTGTTTTCTGCAACGCCTCAGTATTCATATAGCCAAGCATCAACACTTTGTTTGTCTCATTATCCTGTATAATGGCAGGTATTAACCCACCTACTTTGTCGAAATCGAGTTCCATTATAGTTACAAGTTACGAGTTATAAATTACGAGCTACAATCCATAACTCATAATTTATAATTATCTCACATTTATATTCTCTTTTTTCAAATAATCCTTCAAATCTTTTATCGCTATCTCGCCAAAATGAAAAACGCTGGCAGCCAAGGCTGCGTCTGCTTTACCATTAACAAACACATCGCGAAAATGTTTCATATTCCCGGCCCCGCCGGAGGCAATAACAGGGATATTTAATATTTCGGATAATCGGCACAATGCCGCATTCGCATACCCGGTTTTGACTCCGTCATGGTTCATACTGGTAAAAAGGATTTCGCCCGCACCGAGGTTTTCAGCTTCCTTAGCCCAGGAGAAAAGTTCTTTATCTGTTTTGTTACGTCCACCGCTGGTGTAACATGACCATATCCCGTCTTCAAAGTTAGCATCTATTGCGCAAACACAAACCTGTGAACCGAAGTTTTTGGCTATCTCCTCAATTATCTTCGGATTTCTTATGGCTGTAGAATTTACAGAAACCTTATCTGCTCCGGCATTCAACAAGCGGTCTACATCCGATAATTCATTGATACCTCCACCGATGGTAAAAGGTATATTTATATTTGCGGCAATACGTTTTACCAATTCGGTAAATGTCTTACGCTCCTCGTGTGATGCCGTAATATCAAGAAATACCAGTTCGTCGGCTCCCTGTTCACTGTAACGCACACCAAGTTCCACCGGATCTCCGGCTTCCCGGAGGTTTACAAAATTGGTACCTTTCACAGTCATCCCATCTTTTACATCAAGACAAGGTATTATTCTTTTCGCTAACACGTGTTTTAATTAAAAATTATATGTTTATAAGTTATGTGAATCAATCATTGAAAATCTTAGACATGAGTTACACTCCTCTTCTGCGAAGGAAGAATTGCGCAAACTGGATTTATGATAGGCAAATATTGATATTATACATTACGTTCAACTACAGATTCGTATATTTTGTAAAAACAATAAAATTTATGTTTTCTTCCGTTTTTTTACTCTGTTGAGGGTCTATATATGAATCAAGTTTTGATTTAACTTTTCTTGTATAATTGCTAATGATCGGATAATCTTTTTCATCATATCTGTCTATTTTTATCAACGATGTATCTGTACTATATATGTTCTGGATTTTTATTCTTTTTACCATATCCAATTCTTGAAGTGTAGATTCCCAAATATAAGATGTTAGTTGATTAGCCGAATGTTTTGCTGCGAATAACTCTAGGTTGTGGTTTACTATTAGAACTGATTCGTCAGGATTGGTCTGGTAACTTAAATGTGTTGTGTCGTATTCGCATTTTATAGTTCCGGTTATTGTGGTTCTAACATCATTTACTACTATTAAGGTTTTCATATTGGCCGACACCATATTCCCATCGCGGTATTTATATTCTACAATATCTTCATAACTTCCATTCGCTAACTCCCCATCATAATAGCGTATTTTTCTTTTGATGCAATTACCCTCCCATTCAAATTCATCTATAATGGGTAGCACATATCCTTCGGGGTGCTCTATACGTTTAACAATCTTGCCCGAACCATTGCATTTTAGTATCACTTTTATGTCCTTATTATGAGAATCACCAGTATTTATATCTATTATTTTTTCTACACCGTCAATATTAATAGTTCGTCCTAAATGTGTATAATTACTGGTTCTGATATATTGCTCTTTAATGTTCCCAACACTGTCTTTCCCGTAAGAGATAATAACAGAACTTATAAGTATTCCCTTATCGTCATAAACATATTTGGTAAAAGGTCTCTTAACCGAGTCACTGAACTCAACTTCTCCAGATTCTATCACTCGTTCATTATTTATCTGCACGTTAGTACTACAACTACAATATATTGCGAATGGTAGCATTATCGATATTATGCTTCTTATCATAGTTTTGTTTTCTTGGATATAATGATCTTATTGTTTCCTAAATTAATAATTAAATCTTGAGTTGCCAAAATGAAAGATACTTCTGTACGTAAAAAGTAACTGACGCATAAGATTATTCAACGACTACTCATAACTCGTAACTTACTTACGACTCAATTCGTCCAACGTCACCCGTTCTTCATAAATCGCTTTTCCTAAAATAACAGCAGGTACACCCTCGCGCTCCAAATCGAGTATATCCTGAAAACTACTGACTCCGCCACTTGCAATTAAATAGAGATCCGGAAAAGATTTCAGGATTTCCTTATACAAGTCAATAGACGGACCTTGAAGCATGCCATCCTTGCTGATATCCGTACAGACAACTTTATTTATGCCCTCTGTTTTATAATCTTTTATGAAAGGAATAATATCAACCGATGTAGATTCTTGCCAACCGGAAACAGCAATCTTACCGTCCTTACAATCAGCCCCCAAGATGATCTTTTCACTGCCGTATTTCTCTATCCAGGAGGTAAATAAATCCCTATCCCTCACCGCAATACTCCCTCCGGTAACCATAGAAGCTCCTGATTCGAAAACAATATCCAGATCGGAATCGCTCTGTACCCCTCCGCCAAAATCAATAACGAGGGATGTATTCGACGCAATCTTTTTCAGAACAGCCTGATTGACTACTCTTTTTGCCTTCGCCCCATCGAGGTCGACGAGATGAAGACGGCGGATACCCGCGCCTTCAAACATTTTCGCTACCTCCAGCGGATCTTCGTTATATACTTTCTTTGCATTATAATCGCCTTGTGACAGACGAACACACTTACCGTCAATAATATCTATAGCAGGGATAATCTCTATCATGCTCTGTTATTTAAGAAAAAAAAGTGATTGATAACGGATACTTCCAATATTCTCCGTTGCTGGCCTTTATTGCTGCAATGATTATGAATACGATTTCAAGTATCGCAATTATGATAAGCATCGGAAGACCTATTACAATTCCTATTATCGTGATGCAGAAAATACCGGCTATTGTCGCATAAATAAGCATACTTATCATGAAATTCGCGATATTCTTTCCATGCCTGTCTACCTCAGGATATTCTTTTGCATTTACCAGCCATAACACTATGGGAAGAATAAAGCCTAATCCCGGAATCAGGAATCCTGCAAACTGAGACAGATGCATCAGTACGATATATGTATCTTTCTGTATGCCGCCCAATCCTCTTCTATCGTTACCATAGCTGCCGGGATTCAATATTCTATGCTTTTCCTGCTGAAATTCTTCTTCCGAAATTGCTCCCTGAGCCCTAAGCTCTTCCAGCTTTCTTAATTCATCGTACTTATCCATGATAAATTATTATTTAGTGTTCGACAAAAAGTTCTTTAATATCTTTTCACCCGCTCCTCCACTCTTTTCGGGGTGGAACTGGGTTGCATAAAAATTATCTTTATGGATTGCCGCACTAAATGGAAGGATATAGTTTGTTGTTGCTGCTGTATGCTTGCAACCGGATACATAATAACTATGTACAAAATATACAAATTCCCCCTCCAGTGAATCGTCAAAAATCTCACTCTTTAGATTGGTTATCGTATTCCATCCCATATGAGGCACTTTATCTTCATGTCTTTCAGAAACAAACCGTTTTACTTTTGCATCAAATATATTCAAACAGTTCACATCGCCTTCTTCGGAATGGGCGCACATCAGCTGCATGCCCAGACATATGCCCAAGACCGGTTGCCTTAGATCGGGAATAAGCTTATCCAATCCTGTTTGACGCAAATGGTGCATCGTGGAACTGGCCTCTCCCACCCCCGGAAAAATCACTTTGTCAGCAGTCCTTATCAATTCTTTGTCAGCAGTCACAATAGCTTCTACACCCAGACGTTTAAAAGCATGCTCTACCGAAAAGATATTCCCTGCATTATACTTTATAATAACGATACTCATCTGTATTATTTTTTCTCTACTAAAGAATCAATCAAGGCAACCATTTCGTTAAACTCCTCCATCTTGAAAAGCCGGGTAAGCATTACTATCTTTCCATTTTTATCAATGATGATATTCCTTGTGATCCCCGCTTCTTTTTCCGCGTATGTACCAAATATATCTGCTTTCGGGTCTAAACCTATAGGATAAGTCACTCCTGTGGCTTTGGCAAATTTCAAGACTGTTTCGGCCGGTTCTTCGCGGTCTATACCATATAACGCAAAATTAGGATTATCCTTATGCTTCTGCCATATCTCTTTCTCTATATGGGGCATCTCTTTGCGGCAAACGCCACACCAGCTGGCAGTGAACTGTAACATAACAACCTTACCCCGCAGAGAGGATAATTTCACCTTTTGCCCCGAAGGTAGACTCATTTCAAAATCGGGAGCAATATCTCCCACTTTTACTTTATATTGATAATTCTCTTCCTGAGAAAATATACTCATTGAGAAAAATAACGCGAACAAAATAATGATTGACTTTTTCATATGTCTTCTTCCTGTAATTGCCTGTTTAACATAAAACGCCTAAACCAGAGGGAAATAGGCAGGGATGCCAGTACACCCAGCGCATCAGCCAGAAAATCGTACCAGTCACCACTCCTTCCCGGAAAATATTCTGCTTGTATAATTTCTATCACTCCCCCGTAAATAATTGGGACCAGTATAGCAAAAACTACAAGTTTCAATATTATGATGTGTCCTTTTTTGTAAAAGATATAATTGAACGATGCCACTCCGGCCAAACCGAAATACATCAGGAAATGCACAATCTTATCGGCGGGGATAAAGAATTGAAACCCGACATCAGGTATATCATCTGTAGGGATAAGACAACATAAATAAAAAATGATAACAGCAATGACCGCAGGGGGCCAGGTATATCTTACAATTCTTTTCAGCATAGGATGAATAAGGTCGCGGACCTATTTATTACAATGATAAGTAAAACAGCAATAGCAGGTTAAGACTTGAGAATATCCCATTGAACTGCATGCATTACTCATATCAGGTATTTCCAATATAGGTTCAAAGATACAGAAAATATCAATATGTATATTATTCTGCGTACGAATCGTTAAATACTTTCATCTCACAATTCCGGCAATCGAACGAAAGACGCAATTTTGTATTGTTATATATCAAAAAGAAAGGTTCTTTGTAAGGATGTTTTTCAGTCCCTTCTTTCGGGCACCAACCTAATGACTGTTTGATACAATGACGTGTAAACATCAGAGGGGCATCCTTTTGAGCCTGTTTTTCAAACGCAGGCTGTATCACCGACGATTGATGTTGCATATAAAATTGCTTGCCCTTTTCATTCATCACATTCCCCAGATATGTAATATCTTTAACAGGAAAAGCATGCGAGGTCTGTTTATGCAGGGCAACTTCCTGTTGATATCTGATTTTTCTTACAGATAACAGTTTATCTGTCAGTTGTCTTCTCCATTCCGACAACAGCGACACCGGGACAAACCAACTATCGCTCCAATTTGTATTGACCTGCTCCACTTTAAATATCGTATTACCCGTCTTGCTCAGATTATTCCGGATATTTTCAGTTTGGTCTTTCAGAGCTGTTTGCTTCTCCGTTTCAAAATTGAGAATGGCATAATTGTCGTCTTCATCGGTAATCTTTAAAGAAAAGCCGAACGGAATTTCATTCAGTTCAATGGTCGTGCTTATACGGCGTTCCGCCGATTTCTTCGACAACAACTTTTCAAACTCATGATCATAGTTACGGTAAACAAAAGCACCACGCTTTACATCGGGAATCGTTGCCGGGAAGATAAGGTCTCCTTCTACACGGTTAACATGGATACCCTCCAGCTCTTTTTTATTATTGAAATAGCAAAGACCATCGCCGTTGTGTATCTTTACAGCGCTATTGACTTTTATATACTTTGTTGTGATCTCTGTTATTTTCCCAATTGGTTCACCTATCGATTTGGGTGAGTCTACCGACCACATATTACTACTGCGCTCGTGCAGAAAGTATTTGGTAAAGCCACGATTAAAGCTTTTTTCCGGATTGGGTTCGAATGTATATACTGATGTCCCCGACGATGCCCTTATATACTGAGGATTTCTCTTCAAAATCGCATCCAATTTCAATCGATAATAAGCTACCACATTCTTCACATAGGAAACATCTTTCAACCGCCCTTCTATCTTGAGAGAACTGACGCCAGCCTCCAGTAATTCTTCCAAATTATCCGACAGATTGAGATCCTTCATCGACAGAAAATGCTTCTTCTGTATTATCTCTTCCCCGTCTGCGTCAACCAGCGTGTATGGTAAACGGCAATACTGGGCGCATGCCCCTTTGTTCGCACTTCGTCCCGACAAGGCCTGACTGAGATAACACTGCCCGCTGTAGCATACGCATAATGCGCCATGAACAAAGACTTCGAGAGGAGTTTTTACCTGGGCGGCAATTTCGCCTATTTCACCTATTGTCAATTCCCGGGGTAATACGATTTGCTTAAATCCTGCATTTTCAAGAAACTTCGCCTTCTCCGCACTCCGGTTATCCATTTGTGTGCTTGCATGCAATGCAACCGGTGGCAGATTGAGCATAGTGATACCCATATCCTGAATTATGAGTGCGTCTACTGTGGCATCGGTATATAACTGCCATATGAGTTTTTCCGCGTCATGCAATTCACTATCCGTCAGTATGGTATTCAGGGCAACATATACTTTTGCGCCGAACTGATGTGCGTGCTCCGCCAGCGACTTAATATCATCAAGTGTATTTCCGGCGGCTGCACGCGCACTGAATTTCGGTGCGCCGATGTACACTGCGTCCGCCCCGTGATTGATAGCCTCAATACCACATTCCAGATTCTTAGCAGGGGCAAGTAGTTCTATTTTGCGTGCTTTAAGCAAAGATTACCTTGTTATAATGTTACTTAGATATGGTACATATATCCCTCATTCATAGGATCTATATTACCCAGATCTTTGATCTTCGTTTTATCATACGGAGTTTCCTGATAGACAAAGTAGTTGAGCCAATTATTAAATAAGAGATTACCATGACCCGACCAGCGCACCACCGGCCCGTTCTCAGGATTGTCATTTTTATAATAATTGAGCGGAATCTTTATAGGTAAGCCTTTTTCCGCATCCCGTATATATTCGTTATGAAGTGTATATGGTGCATATTCGGAATGTCCTGTCAGGTAAAATTCACGTCCTCCACGGGATGCAACTATTCCGACACCGGAATCATCCGACTCCGACAGTATTTTCAACTCATGATGCCGAAGTACATCTTCCCTCCTCACTGTTGTATGGCGGCTATGAGGAATATAAAACTCATCGTCGAATCCCCTGAACAACGGGAACTTCTTATCATGGGCAATATGCTTGAATACACCGAACATTTTCTCCGGTAACGGATATTTTTTCACCCCGTAGAAATGATACATGGCAGCCTGTGCAGCCCAGCATATATACAATGTGGAAGTCACATGAGTACGTGCCCAATCAAATATAGAAGATATTTCGGGCCAGTAAGTCACTTCTTCAAATTCATACAGTTCGACTGGTGCACCTGTTATTATCATACCATCATAGAAATCATCTTTTACCTGACTGAAGTTCTTGTAAAACATTTCAAGGTGCTCTTCCGAAGTGTTCTTAGAAGTATGGGTTTCCAGTTTCAGAAACTCAACTTCTACCTGCAACGGATTGTTTGATAATAACCTTATCAAATCAGTCTCCGTCATTATCTTTATAGGCATCAGATTGAGAATAAGCACACGAAGAGGACGTATATCCTGTTCGTTAGCTCTGAGTTGGTTCATTACAAAGATGTTCTCTTTCTTCAGAATCTCAATCGCCGGAAGATTGTTAGGTATATTAACTGGCATGGTCTATAACTTTTACAAATCAAGTATGCAAAGTTATGATTTAGTTATGAGTTATAGGTTATGAGTTATGATTTTTTTAAGTTAACAGTCCCCCAAGGCCCGGAAGGGGGATACTGTTAACAGTAATCGGTTATCAGACACTTAATACTTACTACTGATTACTCTAAAATCAACAAACACTTTTTAAATACTGCACTGAGTATACCTGAATCTATTATATAGATAAACTTTTATATCTTCAAAAATGCCAGTTAAAACCGAATGTATAAGTCAGTTCAGCAAACCAGAAAGCCTGATGCGCTTGATCGTCCGGCGATTCGGTCGTCCTTATACTTGGCATATTGATATACCCTTCTTTCACTTCGGAACGGACGAAAAACAAGTTCCACAAGTTTACATCCAATCCGCCTTTTGCATTCAGTCCGAATCCCGCAAGATGAAAAGCATCGTGCCGTTCATTTCCCATCATCATAACATTACTACGGGGCATAAGGAATCCGGCTCCACCACCAATCAGGCCGTTCACGTTAAGGATACCTTTATGGAAGAAATTCTTATAATATTCCAGTTCTGCATTTATATAGTTCAGCCCGTCGGTATGCTCAAATGTAAGGAAATCGTCTGTCAGTTTTATAGAACCGTCGTCATTTACATGAGACTGGTATTCAGGTTTTACATGTCCACCTATATTTACCGTCTGATTCTGATCCATAACGTATTTCATATGATCTACACCTAAAGTTATAGCCATATTATCTTTTATAAAATACCCCACACGCAAGTTTGTTTGAGGAATGGTTATCCGATCGAGGCGGAGGTAATTGAAATAGCTGATCTTATTTTGTTTATCAGATGCTTTCACTTTATGAAGAGTAAAGTCATAATCATTACCCTTGAAATGAATATCGGAGTTTGTATAGGCATCCCTGTTCCAGCCCCACAGGGCGAAGAATGTTCCTTTCTTATAGGCAGGTTCGGCTTGAGCGAATATCAGTGATGATTGAATAATTGCCAATAAGGCAAGTAATAGTTTCTTTTGCACGTCAGTGTCCTTTATTTGTGATTTTTAAGACTAAAAACAAAAACCAGTTGAATTTGTTCAATCTATAACATCAAATAATATATAGAATAAACTAATAACAATAGAAAAGAATGCCGTTAAAGAGAATTACACTGCATCAAGCCAAAGAAAAACTATCGAATCCCGAAACAATACTGGTAGATATCAGAGATGAAGAAAGTTTCCGGCAAGGACATGTAAAAGGAGCGACACACCTTACCCACCTGAGCCTGCCCGGGTTTGTGACAATGACAAATAAAACCTATCCTATATTAGTCATGTGCTATCATGGAAATAGCAGCCAAATGGTAGCCCAATTCCTTGCAGAGCAGGGTTTTGAAGATGTATACAGCATCGACGGCGGGTATGAGGGATGGGAGTGATTTCCGTACAGGTATCTCATTCCGAACGCCAAACGATATAAGATATATTCTGAAGCTGTTCAGACTGGATAGTTCCGTATTCAGTCTTTATATGGTCTTTGTCATAGTACCAGCCAAATGCAGTATTGCTTCCTACCAGGTATATCGCATCATTTACCCCTATATCGACCAGCGCCTGCGCAAAATCATGGAATGACTCGGCGCTGCGGCTTTCCACCATTATTACCTTCCCGGAACGTGTAGCTAGTGCTCTGCGAATCGATTTATTCTTCGGATTGTTTTCCACCAGTACTCCATCATCTACCAATGGGTATTGCCTGAAAAAATAGCCTTTCGACTCAATCGCTTTTTGCAACAATGGAGTATTATCTGAAACTCCGATAATAACTTCACCGTCAATGACCGCGCAAAATCCTGTTTTTGCAACACCCCTCGATAATTTTTCCCCGGCAAGGACAAAATCGCCTACTATCTCATAATTATCGCCCCTGATATCGGCTGCCTGTGTTATGAAAATAATCGTTGAATCGGACTTATCCGGCATACCTACAGACAATGACAGTGTTGCATGACGAGGTACATAAACAAACATGGGTACATCGTTCACCGTTTCTTCCAATATTTCCACATATCCTTTTATAGTATCACCGGGTATAGCTTTTATAGTATCGGAAGTTACACCTGCCGTATGCACAGCCTCTTCGATTTCAGGTTCGAAGTAATAGCCGGCATCCGGTTTCCGCAATAGCAATATCAGCAATACCGCTATTATCACCACCACAATACAAGCCGCAGCTATCAGCCACCACCACTTTTTGGAGGCGGGCTTTTTGTCCCTACTTTCTTTTGAGCCAAGAAAGTAGACTTCGTTTTCTGTTTGTATATCTTTCTTGCTCATTATTCGGTTCTCCTGCTTTTTATACTATCTTCCAATACTGTCTTCAATGCTTTCAATGCTTCTTTCGAAGCAGAGAGTGCAAATTTATGGGGAAAGCTGATATCTGAAAGAATAATCTGCTGCTTGGAAACGTTCACGTAATAGATATATTGCGCATTTATAATCAAGCTTTTACCCAAGCGGATAAAAGTACCTGCATCATTGGACAACTGCTGCTCAATAACCCTTTCGAAAGTACCCAGATTGAAAGAAAACAGATGTTCTTCCTTATTGACCAGCACCATCGTGGAGTAATTCCCGTCGGAGGATATATAAACTATCCTCTCGGGAGAGACCCTCACCAAGTCGTTACTGTTTGCCAATACAAGATATCTCTGCATTACCTCATTAATTTAATACAAAAATAGGTTATTCCTGATATAATCCGCTATCTAAAGGCATTTTATGTACTAAATAGCTTGTCTGTTGTACGAAATATGTATGTCAAAGAACGAAAGAGAACCGATCATCTCTATTAAAGATTTATTTATGTTCATTTTGGCATTGCCCAAAACGAATCAAAAGGCTAGCGCTTCATTCCTCGGCGACCCAAAACCGCCTCGATGGCTGAATCAAATAAATGGGCTATCGCCCCATTTGATTCTATGCCATCTTTACCGGATTGGGTACCCCGCCTGCGGAACTAATGCGCAGATGCTGACGCACTAGTAATGCAAAGCCCTTAAAAATTTTCAACTCTCAATTTTCAACTGTCAACTAATTCATTTTACTATCACTTCTATCCTTCCCGCCTGCAAACCTTTTGCTTTTGCTTCAAAAACCAGCTTTCCGGCTTTTTCACCCGATTGTACTATCGAAGTCAACTGTCCGTTAAAGACCTGCATCCGCAGCAGATGAAATAGTTCGAGGGAAGTAGGATCACCATTTGCCGATGCTTTGTAGCTGCCGTCTCCCGTTACGGAGAAAGTTATCTGACGCTGATCATCAGGGCATAGATTACCGTCTTTATCCACTATTCTTACATTTATATAGGCCAGATCTTTACCGTCAGAAGCTAACTGCATTCTGTCGGCTACAAGTTCTATATGGTGTGGCTTACCTGCCGTACGCACAATCTTTTCCTCTGCAATTTTACCCTGTGCATCGTATGCAACGACTTTCACTTCGCCCGGTTCGTATATGGCATCCATCCACATCAGACGGTAACGGTTCTGCACGGTAGTATTATTTTTACTCTGTTTTCCATAGCTTTTACCATTGATAAAAAGCTCGGCTGACGGATAGCTGGTATAAACAAATACAGGAGTTTTCTCTCCTTCACGCCCTTTCCAATTCCAGTGAGGCAAGATGTGTAATGTACTCTCATTTTTATTCCACAGGCTACGATACAGGTAATACCTGTCTTTAGGAATACTTGCCAGATCTATAATACCGAACATAGAACTATGATTCGGCCATGCATCCGTATCATAGGGAGAAGGTTCACCCAGATAATCGAACCCTGTCCATACGAATTGCCCCATAGTCCATTCATAATCATCTGCCAAAGCAAAATCATCATCCGGCAGATTTGACCATGCGCAATATTCGAAATCGTAAGATGAAGACTGGTGATCATCATATATGGCGTCCGCTTTCTTCTCAACAGGGAATTTATATACTCCCCGCGAACTTACAGTCGATGACGTTTCAGCCCCAAGCACCAGATTTTGAGGCAGTTTTTCGTAACCTTCCAGATAACGATGGGCACGGTAATTGAATCCCGGAACATCCAGCATAGCTGCAAAACCGTTATTCAACACGCAACTAATCTGGTCCATTCCACAGGTTACAGGACGGGTAGGATCTTCACGATGGCAGATATCCTGTAAGAAAGAAGCCACCTTGTATCCTTGGTCGCTGCACTGGGTAGGCACCTCATTGCCAATACTCCACATCACCACACTGGCATTGTTGCGGTAGTTGCGCAACATATTTACCATATCCTTTTCTGCCCATTCGTTAAAGAAACGGTGATAGCCATTCTTGCACTTAGCAATATCCCATTCATCGAACGGTTCTATCATCATCATAAAGCCCATCTCATCACATAGGGCAACCAGTTCCGGTGCCGGCATATTATGTGCCGTGCGTATGGCATCGCAACCCATATCTTTCAGCATAGACAGCTGGCGACGCAATGCCGCTACATTAATAGCTGCTCCCAGAGGGCCGAGGTCGTGATGATTACAAACCCCTTGGAACTTACGTCTTTTACCATTCAGAAAAAATCCTTTATCGGCAATCAGCTTTATATCCCTTATACCGAAACGTGTGGTATATTCGTCAACCTGTGTATCTTTTATATATACTTTCGATACTGCATTATATAGATATGGCGTCTCTGGTGACCACAGTTGTGGTTTATCCACAATAAGATTCTGCTCGAAAGGCTGGCCGTGGTTTATTTTGAGTGTATTATCTTTTTTAGCAACGACATTTCCCGATGCATCTTTTATTTCGGTAACTATCCGTACGTCCGCGTTATCCGAATTGCTGATTTCAGTTTTCAGCTTCACCGAAGCGTATTCTTCCGAGACAAAAGGCGTAGTAATATAAGTACCCCATACAGGCACATGTATTTCTTCGGTCACTACTACATGTACATTACGGTAAAGACCCGCGCCCGGATACCAACGCGACGACTGCGGTTTGTTTTCGAGCCGTACTGCCAGTGTATTGTTTTTACCATCAGTATTCAGCAAATCCGTTACATCGCAATGAAAAGAGTTGTAACCGAAAGGCCAGAAACAAGCTTCTTTTCCATTTACATACACACGCGCTTCACTCATAGCTCCGTCGAAAAGCAGAGTGACACGTTTTTTCCCTTTCTCGAAATTACCTACATTAAACGTATTCCTGTACCAGCCTATACCGACATAGGGTAATCCTCCCGTACGCCCGGTTTTTACAGTTGCTACTTTTTCTCCGTTCTGAGTAACAGCCACTTCCTGCAAATCGTGTTCACGATCGAAAGGCCCGAATATAGCCCAATCGTGGGGAACAGTTACCGTCTCCCAGTTTTTATCATCAAAACCTGTTTTGACAGCATCCGGATAATCGCCTTTGCTGAATTTCCAATTCTTTTCTAATAAGAACTCTACTCTTTTTGTCTGCGACTGAATGGTGGCATTGCAACAAAACAGTATGGCTAAAATAAAAGTTATAAATTTTCTTTTCATTATAAAATTCTTTCAGTTAACAGTTAGCAGTCAACAGTTAACAATGAGTTTATATTATTCAAAAGGTAACAAAAGTAACACATTCTGCGTATTTCTCTCCTGTTACTTTTTTACACTGAAATGACGCAAGTTTAGTGTAACGTAACTTGTGTCTAAACATGTGAGGGTGTGTCAAAAGTAATTTTTACTATCTATTTGTCATGTTGAACGGAGTGAAACATCTCGTTTCTCAGGGTCGAGATTCTTCACTCCGTTCAGAATGACAATAGGGTATAACACTTTGCTAACGCAATATTACTTTTGACACACCCCCTTACAGTTACAAACTGTAAACATTTACAGCACAAGTTACACTGCGTTAAACTTGCGCTTATATAAGTCATGTACTGTGCATATTTTTCACTATCTCCCATTTACAATTTTTACATTTATTAACCACATATAGCTAAAAGGTAACAAAGGTAACGGATTTTATAGCTTTTGTAGGGACCAAACATCTTTTCCCCAAAAAGTAACAAACGTAACACTATTTCAATCATTTGCTAATATGCTAATTTACAAATCTGCTAATCAACACCTCAAAGAGCTATAAGCTGACGACTAAAGTCCATCAGCTTATAGTATAGATAAATATTATTTAAATGCATCCAAAGCAGCAGTAGGTTTTCCCGAATCGTCAAATGCACCGAGTGTATATGCGTTCCAGCTACCATATGCCTGCGGTTCCCAATAGAATACACCTAAACCTTTGTCATTTGGTAATGACTTTGTTTTTTCTGTCAAATCGGTCAGAAAGGCTTTTGATGCTTCCGCTTCATCCCAGCTCATTCCCACTTCACAAAGCATTATTTCCGAACCATAACGCTCTATCATATCTTTCATATTGACAAGGCAATCGTTGTTCATCGTTTTCCAATCATCGGCAGACGGGTACAAAGACATACCTATTACATCCCATTTTCCATTGTTACTTTTCAGCCCGTCGAACAACCAACGGAACAGTCCGTTATCCTGACCGTTTTGCAGATGAACAATCACTTTCGCATCAGGGAAAACAGCTTTGACGGCATCATAGCCTGCATTATTAAGATCAGCATAGTTTTTCATATTGTCTTCTGCTTTTCCATCATCCCATAACATCCCGTTGCCTGTCTCATTACCCACCTGTACCCATTCCGGAGTGATGCCGTTTGTTTTCAACACATTCAACACTTCTGTCGTATGATTCGCTACGGCACTCTTCAGTTCTGTGAAGCTGAGATTAGTCCATGCCGCCGGCTTTACTTGTTTCGACGGGTCTGCCCAAGTATCGCTGTAATGGAAATCCACCATAATACGCATACCCAGATTTTTGGCCCTATATGCTTTTACCAATAAATCTTCGGTATTGCACCACCCGTCTACAGGATCGACCCATACACGCAGGCGGACAGAGTTCATACCAAGATTTCTCAACAGCCTTATACCTTCCATTTCAGCTCCTGCCGCATTGTAGAATTTCTTTCCCGATGCTTCCATCTGGGTTATCCAGCTCACATCAGCCCCTTTGGCAAAAGTTCCGGCCGATAAGTCAGGATTGGTTGCTCCGTTATCATCATCGTCGCTACAGGAAATAAACCCGAGGGAAACAATAAATGAAAGTGCTATAATCAAATGTTTTATATATAATTTCATACTATAATTTTGTTTTTAATGGATTAATCATTCGATTGTATACGTATACTTCTCAGGATTGCTCAGATTCATTGTAATAGTATAAGTACCCGGTGTGGCAATTTCTATATTCGCTCCGCCCAGAGTAATCTCTCCGTTACTGCCTCCGTACTTCGAATTCCAGTCGTTATTGGCAATTATCTGAATACCATACAATGTGTTTGAGATATTACAAGTCACTTTCCACACTTGATTTACAGCATCGTAAGTCATCACATCAGTAGCAAGGCTCCATGCATTGAACTCTCCGGTAACAGCAAAGGCAGTAATTTTCGTCTTACTCCATTTCATCGTATTGGTATTCGCTTTCAGTAAGAAATATCCGCCCTCTTCGAACCATATGTTCCACTGGGCACTACTATCATCCAACGTATATAAATCATTCGGATTAGAACCGTAAGTTACTCCCGAAGTGCTGCTCATTTCGGTCGTAAATTTAAAGTTATTCCATTCCTTAGCATTTACAAATCCTTCATATTCGCCATTTCCATTGCGTGAGCATAAGCGTGTTGTGTATTTATCCCATCCGCCGCTCAGGTCGCCTGGCATATATAAAAATGCTATTTCTTCGTAAGGAGTAACGGTCACTTCTACTACATTACTGTAGAGAGGATCTACATTAGCCGCAATGGTAGACTTCATGCGTACATAAAGTTTTGCAGCCTGCGCTGTTTCCAAGCCCATACTCAGCGCCAGCGAATTCAAAGCCTTGCCTGTATAGGATTTCGCACTGGCAGTTTCCACCACATCTTTTGCACTGGCAAATGAACTCTGTGTATCGAACTGGAGTGTTGTCTTCAATGCATCGGCAGGAAGCCCATACTTTTGCGAATATGTATTCGCCAACTCTCCGGCGTTCCACATAAAGGACAGAACCAGTTTTCCGCTGTTATCATTCGTCAATACGACTTCCGATGCTGTCGCCTTCAATTCTCCTTCCTGAAAACCCGAAAGCACCACTTCATCCCCGTCACTGTTACATGACGCGGCCATTATAGCCAGAAGGAACAGGAATATATATTTATTTATTGTTTTCATACTATTCTATATCTTAAAGATTAATACCCTTCGTTTTGTTTCAGATTAGGATTAGCTGCCAGATCGGCCGGAGGAAGCGGATACAAATTGAATTTGCTATCTGTCCCCGTACCATCCATTGTTCCACCTTTCCATTGCCACACATAAGACGAGCCTGTGAATTTTCCGAAACGGATAAGGTCGGTACGGCGGGTGCCTTCCCAGTATAATTCACGTCCTCTTTCGGCCAGAATAAAATCGAGAGTCAGTTCATCTTCACTAACCTTTCCGGTCTCATTACCGTAAGCTCTTTTGCGTATCAGATTTATGTATTCAGCTGCAAGGCTCTTACTTCCACCTGTACCACCTCTTACTACAGCTTCGGCATACATCAGATACACATCGGCAAGGCGTATCATCGGGAAATCAGTATCGACCAATCCTTCTGAAAAGTTTGAGCCGTTCTGTCCTGCCGATGTCTTATTAATGTATTTTACGATAGAATAGCCTTGAGTACCGATAGTAGGGTCTTCAATATCGAGACTCTGCCCATCAGTATAGAATGCTGCACGTTTATCTGTCGCCCCTGTAATATCTTTGAAAAGTTTCACAAATTCCTTTCTGGTACGGATACTGCCCCAACCGGATTGCACTCCGTAATCGGTAGCTACCATAGAGCCTACTATAGGTCCGCAAACCAGATAGGTACTGCCACCCCATGTAGTGGTATGCTGTCCGTCGGCTTCTATAGGGAAGATAATTTCATTTGTGCGTAAATCGTTATCAGCATTGAACAGATTGGCATATGTATTTTCCAACGCATAACCTCCGTCTATTACTTTCTTACTGTAAGTAATACATTCCGTATTCTTTTCCGTACCTGTGTATACTTTAGCATTCAGATATAGTTTTGCTAATAATGACCATGCTGCCGCACGGCTCACCCGCCCGTATTCGTTCTGCAACGGCAGAGGTAATTCCTCTTCTATACCCTTCAACTCTGATTCTACATAATTAAACAATTCTGATCGTGTAATACGCGGAGGGAAGAATGCTCCCACAGGGTCCGCCTCGGTTACAAAAGGTACATTTCCGTAAAAATCCAACGCATGATAATAAACCAAAGCTCTCAGGAAACGGGCTTCGCTGCGGTAAACCTTTATCTGTTCCCTGTCGTTGTCGTTGAAACCTGCCAGTTTATCATCCGTCGCATTGCGTAAAAACTCATTACAGATGGCCACTGTATAATAGATACGGTAATACATCGCCGAAGTCCATTCGTCCGAAGAATTCCATGTCATAAACTGGATACCGTTCAAAGCATCACCCCCACCCCATGTGTAAATGGCCTCATCGGTAGGTAGTTCCTGCAAATTGTAGAAAATACGCAGGTAGCCCCAATATGTTTTACCTCCGAGGTCGGTGTTCCCGTCCCCTTTTTCCTGTCCGGCAATAGCAAGGGATGCATATAGTTTTGCCAAAACGGATTTATAACCTTCGGGTGTATTGTAAACCGTTTCGGGTGTAGCTTCTATTTTGGGTATCTGGTCAAGGTCGCCCAGACATGATGTAAACAGACCTAAGGTCATCGACACCAAAAGAATGTATATATATTTTATCTTTTTCATTTTTGTAGATTTTATAATGTATTAGAAATCAAGATTCAGACTCAAAGAGAATATTCTCGGACGAGGATAGAAGGAACTATCGAAACCATTTGTTATTTCAGGATCTACTCCATCGTATTTGGTAATAGTAAATACATTCTGAACCAAAGCACCTACTCTGAGGTTAGGACCATTGAATACTTTCCCTACATTGTACCCTACCGAAATATTGTCCATTTTGAGGAATGATGCGTTTTGCACGTAATAATCGGAACGGAACTGGCGTGACTGGAATCCTGTATTCAGGAAGTCTCTCGACATATTATTGATTGCATACGGAATGTATTGCATCGTTTCCCATGCTCCTGCATTGGCTGCCATATTGTTGTAAACATAGTTACCGAAACTTGCTCTCAAGGCAAAGCCCAATGACCAGTTCTTATATCTGAACTGTGAATTGAATCCCAACAGGTAATCAGGCATCGGTGAATGGTAACGGTACAGGTCTTTTTCATTGATAACTCCATCATCGTTGAGGTCGGCATACATCCCTTCAATTGGTTTGCCCGCATCATCATACACCTGTTTGTAGACATAGAACATATAAGGAGTATATCCTTCTGTCAGAATTTGTAAGCCTTGTCCACCGACTTCAGGGCCCGTATAAGATCCCGGAGAATTTTCGTTCTTAACCAATGACAGGTTTGTAATCTTCACTTTCTGGTATGTCGCATTAAAGCCGAGTGTCCAGGTTATATCTTTTGTGTCTATAGGAGTCGCATTAATAGCAAACTCAAGACCGTTGCTTTCTATATTACCCACATTAGTGGTTGCTTTCTCTGCGAAGTTTGTACCTGCCGGAACTGATACTGTAGCAAGCAAATCCTTTGTTTTGCGGTTATAGTAATCGAATGTACCATTGATACGGTTATTGAGGAATCCGAAATCGAATCCTGCATTATACGAATCTGTTGTTTCCCATTTCAAGTCGGCAACATAGGTCGACGGACGATAGAGGTAGTAATACTTATCTCCGAAACGGTATTGTGCATATTCGTTACTCAATGTATAAACAGGTAGGAATGAGTAGTTCCCGATACCATCTTGTTGGCCTGTCACCCCATAGCTTAAACGAAGTTTCAAATCGCTGATTACATTATTATCTCTCAGGAATGACTCCTGCGATATTCTCCATGCCAGTGCTACCGACGGGAAAGTTCCCCAACGGTTATCCGGATTGAAGCGGGACGATCCGTCGCGACGAACAGTTGCCGTCAGCATATACCTGGAATCATAAGAATAATTCACACGCCCGTAGAACGATAATAAAACGTGAGTCTGATCCTGTGCAGGAGAGGTGCTTACCGTTTCGCCTGCAATGTTCTTATCTATAAATACGGGAGTTTTAGCTCTCCAGTGCTGGTAATCATAACCGACAGTAGCGTCCAGATTGCTTTTTATGTTCTTAAAGAATTTCGAGTAATTCAGATAACTTGTAAACAGCTTGTTTGTTTTTTCCTGCGAATATTCATTATCTGTACCGCCAATCTGATATACATTGGCTGCCTCAGCAGGGATATAGTTTGTACCTTCACCTTTGGCATAATCATAGCCTAATGTCAGATGCGCTTTCAGTTCAGGCAGAAAATGGAATTTATAGTCCACATCCATATTCCCGATACTGCGTTTCACTGTACTCTCATGTTGTTCCTGCTTCAATAAACCGACAGGATTGAGCAATGCTCCTGTTGCGGGAACACCTGCATTGTCGAGGCTTTCGTAATATCCTCCGAAATTTGAATTACCGGAATAAACAGGTTGCGTAGGATTAAAGACCGTCGCATTCCAGATAGCATCGGTATTGGCAAAACTGTTTTTATTTATCGAGCCTTTCAGGTTGAAGTCAAATTTTAAGTGATTGTCGAAAAAAGTAGGACTTACAACGATACTTCCGGTATAACGTTTTGCATTATCGGTTTTCAAAATACCTTCCTGGTTATAGTAACCTGCCGACACCCTGAACGGAACTGTTTTGGAGAAGTTTCCGGCTACGCTCAGGTTATTATCCGTACCAACTGCGGTTTGATATATCTCATCATTCCAATTTGTATTGGATTCACCTAATAACGCCTTTTGCTGGTCGTTGCCTTTGCTGGTTATCAGATCACGGAACTCCTGAGCAGAAAGGGTTTCTGCTACTTTTGTCTTATTTTGCAGAGAGAATGTCGTATTGAAACTGATATTCAGTTTGTCGGAACTTCCTTTTTTAGTAGTGATGATGATTACCCCGTTCGAAGCCCTTGAGCCATAGATGGCTGTGGAAGAAGCATCTTTCAGTACCGTCATACTCTCTATATCGTTCGGATTGATAAGGCTAAGGAAATTACTGCTGTTACCGCTGATACCTCCGCTTTCCAAAGGCACACCGTCAAGAACGATTAACGGATCGTTACTCGCATTTAGTGATGCTCCCCCACGGATACGGATAGTGCTTCCCGATGTAGGCGAACCATTATTCGACATAATCTGCACTCCGGCGACCTTTCCGTTTATCAGTTGTTCGGGAGAACCGATAAGCCCCTGGTTAAAGTCTTTACTGCTCACACTGGATACTGTCCCTGTCAGGTCTTTTTTCAGCTGGGTACCATAGCCTATTACAACGACTTCGGTCATTAGCTGCGCTTTGGGTTCCAGCTTTATGTTTACAACCCGGTTGTCAGTAACCATAACTATTTGTGTTTCATATCCGAGAAAAGAGAATTCCAGTTGGTTGCGCCCTTCCGGCAGATCAATCGAGTATTTACCATCTATATCGGTGGTAGTACCCAATGTGGTTTCCGAAACTTTCACAACGGCTCCGATAACCGGCTCGTTTGTTTCGTCTACTACTGTTCCCGTAATCGTCTTTGACTGTGCCGCAGCCATCAGGGGCGCGAGCAACAATAAAGCCAAAGCTATTACGAAGCGGAAATAAGTAAATTTCTTACAACTATCGTATTTTTTCATGGTTTTAAATATTTAATAAGGTGATTATTTCGTTTGTTCATATTCTAATTTATTTTTCATTCCAGCCATACACTGCCTAAATCTAAGTTCGCATCATTTATTATATCATCTACGGTTGACATTTCTAACATCTCTATTTTTTCTATAGCGAATGGTATCTGTATGTCAGGCTCGAAATATCTCTCGAGAAAAGTCGGATACGGAGATGGCAACAGAGCCGTCTTCACCTGTCGCAAGTCTGATAAGGAAACTTTGTAAAGTCCGTCTTTATCGAGATTTACTACCGAAGTATAAGTAAATCCGTCGGAGGTAACAAAACCCAGATTCAGTTTAGTGATCCCTTTTGTATTTTTCAGATTGACACATAGGTATTTTGATTTTTCCAGCCTATCTTTCCTTTTGCTGACATAATCCCTGATATATTTTCTCCAAAAGAAGCGGGCATCTGCATCCGTTACCTTAAATCTGAATTTCAAAGAGTTCGCGCTTGTTAAATCTGTTACAAAGTTTCGTAATACATAAGACGTTTCCGGAATGCCATATGCCTCTACATCGCTGTATTCGTCCGTTATCTTTAGCAATACCAAAGGGTCTTCAGCTCTTACAACCGCACTCTCCCAGTATTCAGAACAGGTATAGTCCCAATCCAAGGGATTACCTTCCGTTTTAGCAGGGTAAGTATAATTCTTATTATCCTTGCATACTATTATATTATACCTGAAAAGCCCTTCATTTATCATATCGGCAGGTATTTCCGCTCCGTAAGTATACCCATGTATACGTTTCATTTTCACAGACGGGTTCTTATCCGACCAGAAAGAAACTTTGTCTGTATAAATAATGACCGAATCGGGAAACGACGGTCCTACGATCTGTGCTTCTACCGGTAAAGGCTTGCCGCTTTCAATTACCTTTGCAGGCTGATGTACTACTGAAAATGTTTTTGCATGAGCCTCCGGCGCAACAAACT
Source organism: Dysgonomonas gadei ATCC BAA-286 (assembly GCF_000213555.1). GTDB lineage: Bacteria > Bacteroidota > Bacteroidia > Bacteroidales > Dysgonomonadaceae > Dysgonomonas > Dysgonomonas gadei. The sequence continues at coordinate 104,673 of NZ_GL891979.1, read as the reverse complement.
CCCCTAACAGAATATCATTCCATCTGGTATTTTTACCCCATTCGGCACTTGGTGTATAGCTTACATTTTTCAGAAGATAGACGCCCGGTTTTACAGAAATGCCCGCACCCTTTGATAAACCATTATAAGCATTCCCATCATTGATAGCTGTGACAGTGAAATTCTCACCTAAACCGGGCAACCTAACTTCCATAGCCCATGTATTCCATGCGATAGTAACCACCTCTTTTTTCAGAGACGGCTTACTGAACGGATCTTCTATCTGCACGGCATCGGGCATAACCTCCAATCTCCATAACCCATTTTCCAGCTTGTCCAGAAAATAAGCGCCTGTACCTTCATATTTTACTATTGGTGAACTTCCGCAACCTGCTACCGACTGTAACTGTTCTGGCATAACAGGTGAAGATGCCGTATTATTCGAATAAAAGAACTTGTCCGTACTGTTCAACTCACTTAGATCCTGTGCATAGCTGACATGAAAATCGGTGAATACCGTATCATTCGGATATTTTGCATATTTCTGATACATCGGCACCTTATACGCCACTTCCGCTGCAATCTTCATACTGATTGCCTTATTGGGGGTATATGCCAGATTAAGGAAATGAGTCTGATATTCGGTATTTGCCCATGCTATATCGATAGGATCATAAGCAAACTGGGTAATCCACTGGAATCCCTGCGTGCGGAATGCGCGGGTCATTGCCGGGTACATATAAGAATAAGTGATGTCGGCAGGATCGTATTCATAGACGGCTTTCGCTTTTGTATCGAAGCCTTTCACATTAAAGAACGGTATGCCATAATCATCCACATACGGCAGAAAATTACCTTTGCGCGTATGTCCTGCAACCAGCCCGATAGGATACCACTGGTAGGTAGTACCCTGGATAGCTGTATTGAAATAGGCCTGTACATGCCCCAGATTGTGGCTCACATTATAAAACACAGGCTTATTGTTGCCTGCCTTTTTAATAGCAGACAGCATCCTGTTAATGTAGCTTTCGGTCTGCTGCGGAGTATCTGCATGGCAAGGTTCGTTATTTATTTCAAAGCCTACAATATACGGGTCGTCTTTATAAGATAGGCGTGTATAAGGATTTACATGTTTTACAAAACTATTTATATAATTTTCTTGAGCAACAATAGCTTCTTCAGTACTATGTATCTTACATTTATCATACAGATAAGAAAATGCCCCTGTATTCTGATTCCTTTCGGGATAACCATTTCCGAAATTTGTCATTGTTGTAATCAATACGCGTATATTGCGTTCCCTCAGCTTTGCTATCAGATAGTCCAGCAGGTCGAGATGATCGTTCTCTATCAGATTGCCTTTTGCATCGGATATTTCCACATCCCATACATGGATACGGTAAGCATTGAAACCTAGTCGCGCGAAATGGTATACATCCCTGTCGATGGCTTCTTTATGATTCTTCCCTATATAATTGACCGCACGGTAAGCATGGGCAAAAGGCATTGTATAATTTACCCCGTAGAAAGAAGCTTCCTGACGGGTATCCGACCAGCGCATCACACCGCTTTTGTCTATATAAATTGTAGGAATATCTGCTTTCTTCTGAGCGAAAACAGATAAAGAGAACAGCAAGCTGCATAGTATTGTGAAAAGTAATCTCATGGTATTTATATTTAACTGTTTTTCCTTTTAAGGACAACAGCAAATTTATACCCAATGAATGATTTACACTATGCACAAATTAGACAGATGAGAACACAAACAGGACAATGGAAGAGTTTAACTTATTCCGAACAAATCAGTAAACACCTACAAATAAACACGTTAACTTTCACTCTCCATAAACTCGCGCGGGGTTTTTCCAAATTCAGCCTGAAAGCTTTTCGAAAAATACGAACGGTTAGAGAATCCGACCATATACATCACCTCAGCAATGGAAAACTTATTTTGGGAAAGGAGCATCGCTGCTTTTTTCAAACGTACCGAGCGTATAAACTCAACAGGCGAGAGTCCGGTCAATTGTTTTATTTTGCGATAAATCTGTTTGGATCCGACACCCGAAATATCACTGAGCGCATTTACGTTCAGATCGGGGTCAGCAATCTTATCTTCTATAATCGTTGTTATCTCGGAGAGGAACTTCTCATCGGGAGATGTAGCTTCTATTGCTTTCGGGGCAGCTATAGTTTCTATCCGCAGTTTGTCTTCCAGCTGTTGCTTACTCTTCAACAATTGTTCGATACGGGACAAAAGGATTTCAGGATCGAATGGCTTGGATATGAATGCATCTACATTCAGATTTATACTTTCCAGCTCGGTGGTCTTATCATCTTTAGCTGTAAGCAAGATAATAGGTATCGTAGAAGTCGGTATATTCCTGCGTATACGGCGGCTCATTTCCAATCCGTCCATCACAGGCATCATGATGTCGGCTACTATCAGGGAGGGATTAAGATTTAAAGCCATTTCCAGTCCCATTTTACCATTATGAGCCACTTCATACCTGTATTTGGACACGAGTGTCTGACATATGAAATCCGCTATTTCGGGATTATCATCGACAACCAATACAAGCGGCTTATTCCCATTATTATTTGCATCTCTTCTTTGAGATACAATATCTGCTTCAGCCTCATTGTCGTCCAGAGGCAGAGTAATAACAATCCGGGTTCCCTTATCTTCTTCAGACGAAACAGTAACCGCGCCTCCGTGCTGTTCGCTGTATGTCTTTGCCAGATAAAGGCCGATGCCTGTCCCCTCCTTCTCTTTCGAAGTTTTTGATGACTGGTAAAAACGTTCGAATATATAAGGAATATCCCGCTGAGGTATACCTATACCTGTATCCGAAACAGTTATTTCCAATATTTTGTCCGTATCGTTTGCTACGAGATTAAAGTTTACGTCTCCATTTTCTCTGGTATATTTGCAGGCATTGACTATAAGGTTATTCAGTACCGATTCTATTTTCAATACATCTATATTTATATGGATTTTCTCTCTATTGGTATGAAATGAGAACTTCAGATTCTTCTCTTTATACCCTTCTTCATAAACCGAGTACAGGCTCCGGGCAAATTCCACGAACTCGACTCTCGATAATATCAGGTTTGCATTCGTATTACTATCTATCCTGTTAAAATCAAGGACCTGACGGATGAGAGAGTTCAATTTTAAAGCATTTCGCTGTACCGCTTCAAGTTGTTTTTTCTTATACGGATCTTTTGTTTCCAACAAAAGACGGCTTACCGGAGCTATAATCAAGCTCAGCGGCGTCTTGAACTCATGCGATACATTCGTAAAAAAATCTATCTTGAGGTTAGATAATTCCAACGTCTTTTCCTTTTCTATCCGCTCTATTTTCAAATTGTTCCTCACCCTGAAAAAATTCATTATCCAAAGTAACAGGCATAATAATAAAAAAGCATAAATACATTTCGCCCAGACCGTATAATACCACGGCGGATTGATCTGAATGAAAAATGTATATATTTTATCTGATGGTTTGCCTGACGAGTCGAGCTTACTTATAATAAGGCTGTATTTTCCATACTCCAGGTTGGGATAAGTTATACGACCCGAATTTTGTTTCAGTATATTCCAGTCCTTGTCTATTCCTTCAAGCCTGTATACAAATTTACTCCCTTCCTCTTGCGAATACATCAAATCCGAAAACTCAAACCCCAGATTATTCTGCTTATAATTCAATTCTATTTTGTCCAGATAGCGGATACTATAACCTTTGTAGTCTATGCCGGACTGATATAACTTATCATTTACATACAAGGCAGTAAGCACAACAGGCAGATCGGGGCGTACTTCCTGCAACATGGCCGGTGAAAAAACAGCTAATTCATCGCTTCCGCCTAAATAAATCTTATCTGAGAATCTGTCGAAGAAGCCGCTGGTATAGGCTTTATTTGTTATATTCAAACGCTGCACATTATAGTTCTGCTTATTCAGTACCCATGCACCATCGCTTGTGGATATCCATATATGTTGCCCTTCTTCTACCAATGATAGTATTTCACTATTACTGAAAGCATCGAACTTAATGAAACGGGATTCATCGTTTTCGGGATTTATACGTACCAGCCCGCCCCGGAATCCTGCCCAGATAAAGCCTTCATGGTCGCATATTATATAGTTCGGATTTTCATTATTGGTTCCCGATTCTATCGGGATCTTTGTCACGCTATTCAGTTTTGTATCTATCTTATTGATTCCATTGTTATAAAGCAATACCCAAACATTGCCTTTGTGGTCAGGCACAATCTGATTAATGAAATTACCTGACAATCCATTACGTGTAGAATAATTATAGTCCGCTACATAATTAGCGGATGGCGAAGACTGAATCAGTTTTTGTTTATCCACAACGAATATTCCACCCAGACAAGTTGCTATCCAAAGGTGGTCTTTATCATCTTCGAAGATATGATATGCCCAGTTGGAATTGAGCGTATGCGTACTGTCGACAATGCTGTAATGTATAAATTGCTTTTTGTCATAATCATACCGGTTGATGCTCCCATCTGTTGCCACCCAAAGGTTTTGCTCTTTATCTTCATAGATATGTCTGATACGATTGTGCGAAATAGGATAACGTCGGTCTCCCATCCTGTACCAGACAGAGTTTTCAGGGTTATTTGTAAAAGACAGGGATAAGATAAGGCCGTTGGTTCCCCCGAACCAGAAGTTATTACGCGAATCTCTAAATATGGCATGGAATCTGTTACCGTCGCCGATCCCTGTTATTTGAGAAATAGGAACAATCTGAAACACTTTGTTATAGCGCGATAAGGATATCCCATAATCGGTACCTAACCATATATTTTTCTCCCGATCTGCAAATATCCCCCACACGATATTATTGGATAAAGATTTTTCATTGCGGGAGTCATGAACCACATGTTGTATATCTTTTGTAGATTCACTGTATACATAAAGACCGTTATCTGTTCCCAAAAGCAGATTATTATTAGAATCTGTCTCAAGGGATTTAATAGAATTATCATGGAAAAAGCTGATCTCTTCTACTGTATTATACCCCGGCGTATATTTTAGTAATGCTCCTTCAGTGCCAATCCATATACATCCACGGGCGGTATCTTCTAATAATGAATTTACAAACTGATTATTTCGTTTTATATTGGCGGGCAAATTGATAATAATGAATTTATCTGTTGCCGGAATGTATTTACATAGTCCATTATAAGTACCGATATATAAATCGTTATCTTTTGTATTTATAATGGAATAGACTGTTCTGTGGGGAAGGCCGCTATTTTCTTTTTCGCTAAGGTTCTCGATCTGCTTTGTCTTAATATTGTATCTGTAAAGTCCATCAAGAGAACCAATCCATAAAATACCATTCTTTAATACCATAGCCCTTACATCAGGTGGAAACTTCAGATCGGTATTTTTATAACTATCGGTCTTGTAATTATAAAATAGTATGCCGTTATCAGTCCCCAGACATAAGTATGTATCATCGAGTACCAGAATACAATATATCTGCGTATTAGTCTTGCTGTCGAATGAAAAGTGTTGCTGGGCTGTGTATCCGTCATAACTGAAAAGCCCTTTATTAGAGCCTATCCATATCAGGCCTTGAGCATCCTGTGCAAAACAATTGATACTCGAGGCTTCCGAATTAAGATTGATATTACTGAAAGTCTGATAGTTCACCTTTTGCCCTGCCACTAAAAGAGTGGACAGAAGGAATAGAAAAGTATATAGAAATCTAATATGTATCATCGTAATTTTCATACTATCCAGATACAAATATAAGATTTTAATAGCTTCTACAGTAAGTTTACAAATTTCTTATACGTGTCCGGCAGGATATGCTACAAGTATTTTTTCTGAAATAGGATTAACAATTTCTATATTAAAAAACCGGAATTGGTAATCAGGGACAGCCGCTTTCAGCACAGGAGGTATTTCAAAAAAATCCTTTCCGGTATGATAGAGTGATATGAGCAGCACAGGCTTATCTCTTTTTATAGTTTCCAGTGCACCCTGAATAGATGAGTATTCGGCTCCTTCTATATCCATTTTTATCAGTCCCACATTACGGTCTCTGCATTCTTTATCAATGGTAGTAATATGTATAATCTCTTTTATAGCTGAAGCGCCGGCGATCGAATCATTTGTTGTACAACTCGATAGCTGTTCCGGATTTATATAAATATCAACTTCCTCTTCTTTATCTCCCAGACCTTTATTTACAACTATAATTTTATCTGCATTATTTTTCCGGACAGTTTCTTTTAGCTGCTCTGCATTCTTTCCGACAGGCTCATATGCAAAGATCCTTTCCGGATTATATTTTTTCAAAAGTAAGATAGAAGTATCCCCTAGGTATGCACCCACATCGAGAAAATCTTTCCCCTTAATATATTCATGCACATATCCGGGAAGATATTTCAAACCATAATCATGAATATACGTGTGCTCTTGAAAAGAATCGCTTGGTAGAAAATAACTCAGCCCATCCAGATCTAAAGAATATCCGTCGCTCAGTTTTTTTGTTTTAGCTTGTATCAATTTTCTTTTCTCTATTATATCCTTCTGTCTTTCTGTCATATTCAAACAGCTATATCCGGCAATGACCGATTTTAGTCTATTATCGATAAAAGATATTATTTCAGCTTCATCTTCATGAGGATAATATATATTTGAATCAAAATTGACTTTCTGTGAGAAGCAATATCTGGCAAATTCTACTGCTAACGGATGCAAGGATTCTAAAGGAATATAATTCTCTTTTGACTTTCTTATACTCGCTTTTCTTTGGAGGTAAATCGAATACACAGGATTAAAAGGATGAAAAATTATATTTCTAAGCCATTGCGGAAAACGGAGCTTTATCTGATACAACCGATTACTCTCTTTTTGTTCGATACGACTGCTTTGCTGCTTCTCTTTTATCAGCGTTTCAATGCGCTGAACCAGATAGTTATTATCTATTATCATAAATACGTTTTTTCTAGAACAAAAGTAAGAAAAAAAGCATGCAACATCTGTATTTATTATAAAATATGGTAAACGCTCGAAAAATTGTAAGTTATAGTCATTTGCTTATTTCACATTCGTTAACCATATTTTGTTAAAACCTGACATATCTGACAGTTTTTTCATTGCTTTCATCTTGTGTATTTCATATTCATTAACTATATTTTGTTAAAAGGCAACAATCTTTTTATGTTACACTGAGAACTACTGAGAAGACACTGAGTTTCACTGAAGCTTTTGTTAAAAGGTAACAAAGGTAACACTTATCACTCATTTGCTAATATGCTAATTTACAAACAACGTTCACCGAAGTGAAGACGAGGTAAATCTGCTAATCAAAATTTCAAAGAATACTATAAGCTAACAGCTAAAGGCTATCGGCTCTAACTACATAGATAAATTTATTCAAAAAAATAAATTTCAGGTTTGCCCTAATTATAAAAAAGGCTCTCAGATTATTTCAAATCCCAATTTTGATTTCAGACCAAAAAAAACTATCTTTGAACGAGTTTTGAAATAGCCAGGATCGCAAACCTATTTATACTTTGCGAAGCAAAGAAACAAGAAACAAGGTGCAATCCGAAATGTATCATTAAATTCTATCTTTTACTTAAAAATCAGATATTACACATGTTCCCCGAAGATATTATCGACGAACCAGAGAATTTAGAGAACGAAGAGCCCGTTATGGATGAAGAATCGGAAAATGACAGCAGTCATTCCGATTATAAAGTACCAGTAAAAGACTCGGGAGACAATCAACTGCATCTGTCAGGCATGTTCCAGAATTGGTTTCTGGATTATGCTTCTTATGTCATACTCGAACGTGCCGTACCGCATATTACCGACGGTCTGAAACCGGTTCAACGCCGCATTATGCATTCAATGAAACGCATGGATGACGGGCGTTACAACAAGGTGGCAAACATTATAGGACACACCATGCAGTTCCACCCGCATGGAGATGCATCTATCGGTGACGCCCTGGTACAGCTGGGACAAAAAGATCTACTCGTCGACTGTCAGGGAAACTGGGGAAATGTCTTTACCGGAGACGGTGCTGCCGCACCCCGTTATATAGAAGCCCGCCTTTCCAAATTTGCGTTGGAGGTACTCTTCAATCCTAAAACAACCGAATGGAAACCATCATATGACGGGCGTAATAAAGAACCGATTACCCTGCCCGTAAAATTCCCTTTATTGCTGGCACAGGGTGCCGAAGGTATTGCCGTAGGTCTTTCTTCAAAAATACTCCCTCATAACTTCAACGAATTATGCGATGCCGCCGTAGCACATCTGCAAGGTGAAGAGTTCACTTTATATCCAGATTTTCAGACAGGGGGTTATATAGACGTAAGCAAATATAATGATGGAGAACGTGGCGGTTCGGTAAAAGTACGCGCCAAAATATCGAAACTAGACAACAAAACTCTTGTCATAAGCGATATTCCTTATGGAAGAACCTCTTCTTCTGTCGTAGAGTCTATTCTGAAGGCAAATGACAAAGGCAAGATAAAAATCCGTAAGGTAGACGATATTACCGCCCAGAATGTCGAAATCCATGTACACTTAGCTGCCGGCGTTTCGTCTGATAAAACAATAGACGCGCTATATGCATTTACCGATTGTGAGATAAGTATCTCTCCAAACTGCTGTGTGATTGAAGATAACAAGCCGTATTTCCTTACTGTAAGCAGAATACTCAGAGATACAACCGAGAATACCCGAAGGCTCCTCAAACTTGAACTGGAGATACAAAAGAGCGAACTGGAAGAAACACTTCATTTCTCCTCTCTCGAAAAAATATTTATCGAAGAGCGTATCTATAAAGATAAAGAATTTGAGAATGCGGTGAATATGGATGCAGCTGTTGAGCATATAGACAAGCGTTTGGCCAAATTTGCCAAATTGTTTATCCGCGAGGTAACCCGTGAAGACATCATGAAACTGATGGAAATCAGGATGGGACGCATCCTCAAGTTCAATTCCGACAAGGCGGATGAACTGATAGCCCGATACAAAGAAGAAATAGAAGAAATAAAGCACAATATCGAAAATATCACAGATTACACTATTTCATGGTATGTGATGTTGAAGGAAAAATACGGTAAGAATTATCCCCGTAAAACCGAAATACGGAGTTTCGATACCATTGAGGCCACAAAGGTTGTGGAAGCCAACGAAAAACTTTACATCAACCGCGAGGAAGGATTTATCGGTACGGCACTCAAGAAAGATGAATATGTATGCAATTGCTCCGACATCGACGACATCATTATTTTCTATAAAGACGGAAAGTATAAGATTGTAAAAGTCAGTGACAAAATGTTCGTCGGCAAAAACGTACTGTATCTTTATGTCTTCCGCCGTAACGACAATCGTACAATTTACAATGTGGTATACCGTCATGGAAAACATGGGCCCGATTATATCAAACGCTTTGCAGTAACCGGTATCACCCGTGATAAGGAGTACGATGTAACACAGGGAAAGGAAGGTTCACGGATTGTATATTTCAGCGCAAATCCTAATGGAGAGGCAGAAACAATACGTGTAATACTGAAACCGAAACCACGCCAGAAGATACTTGTTTTCGAAAAAGACTTCAGCGATATAGCCATCAAAGGACGCCAGTCGATGGGTAATATTCTGACAAAAGCCGAAGTACATAAAATATCATTAAAACAAAAAGGCGGCTCTACCCTCGGAGGACGTAAAGTATGGTTCGACCAAGACGTGCTGCGCCTTAATTATGACGGACGGGGCAAATTCCTCGGAGAGTTCCAAAGCGACGACCAGATACTCATTGTAAACCAAAATGGTGAATTTTACACTTCAAATTTCGATGTGACCAATCACTACGAAGCAGGTATTATCCGTATAGAAAAATTCGACGCGAATAAGATCTGGACAGCCGTACTGTTTGATGCTGATCAGCAGTTTATGTATCTGAAACGTTTTGTATTCGAGGCCTCAGCCAAGAAACAGAATTTCCTTGGAGAAAATCATGAATCGAAATTACATATACTGACCGACATTGTTTATCCTCGGATACAGGTTACATTCGGCGGTCGTGACAGTTATCGTGAAGCATTGGAAATAGATGCCGATGAATTCATTGCAGTAAAAGGCTTTAAAGCAAAAGGGAAACGCCTGTCGACATTCGAAATCGGAGAAATCAGGGAACTGGAACCGATCCGCTTCCCCGAAGTGGTAGAGGAAGAAGAAAAGAAATTTGAAGTACAAATAGATGACGACGATGACGAAATCGACAACCGGCCTATATCAGATATCATAGATGAAATAACAGGGCAACAATCATTGTTTAAAGATGGAGATAAGGAGGGTGAAGAGTAAAATTATATGGATATTATCTTATTTACTTTTTTGCAGCAGTATATCTGCCCAAATAAAGGAAGACTCTCTAAAAGCTGTAGTGATTGAAGGTTATGCTCCACAGAAGAGAACGATAATTATCGATGACTCTAGTCTAAGTATACCAAAACCTCTTATCACCAACAACACCATCACTGCATCCATTGGCTCTGCCAATATGTATGATACATACTTGTCTCCATTAGGATACAAAGGATTTTCCATACATCTGATGTATGAGCAAATGCGACACACCACATGGTTCAATTATAAATTCTATAAACAGCAGGTCTTTCAACTGGATTTTTCCAAAGGGGACAATCCGGCAAAGAACGCCACTGAATACTGGGCTTTGGCAAATTACCGTATCGGCGGGCATTACAGTCTGTATAATACCGATGCATTCCGCTTCGGTGTCGGCGGACTGTGGGACATCAATGCAGGCGTGCTTTATAATGAACGCAACGGGAATAATCCAGCCACAGCACGCGGATACACCAATCTGAACCTGTCGCTTACAGCATCCTATAAATTCAAATGGTTTGCAGTACGCTGGCAAATGGATACGCCCTTTATGGGCATGCTGTTCTCTCCCAGATACGGACAATCTTATTATGAGATTTCATTAGGAAACTCTGTCGGGGTAGTCAATTTCGCTTCATTACATAATCAGCGGGCATTGCGCAATTACCTGACAGTAGATGTACCAATACATAAATATACTATCCGCATAGGTTATCTTGGTTCGTGGTATCAGACGAAAGTACATGATATACAAACTCACCACTATACCAATAGTTTCGTAATCGGTTTCCCTATCGAGAGTGTGAAAAGACCAAGAGAGAAAGCTAAGAATAATTATTGGAACGGAGACTAAGCCCCCTCCCAACCTTCCGAAAGGGTGGTGAACAGAGTGGGTAATTTATAAATATAAACCAAAGGCCCCTCCTTTGGAGGGGTTGGGGAGGCCAAATGTTTAGAGAAATAAGACGACAAAACAGAATACTGGAAGACGAGGTTCGCATAACCGAACTACTGCAAACTTCCGAATACGGATTCCTCAGTTTAGGAACAACCGAGAATGGTTATGCTTATGGCATACCTATCAGCTACGCATTTGATAAGGAGGGTAACAACATCTATTTCCATTGTGCGCCGGAGGGGCAGAAACTCGATATATTAAGAGGAAATAATAAAGTTTCATTCTGCGTGGTTGGCATTACCAAACCCATCGCCGAACAATTCACAACTCTCTTCGAAAGTGTTATCGTATTCGGCAAAGTCAATATGGATTTGTCTGATGATGAAAAACGAAAAGCCTTGCGATTGCTGGTACGAAAATATTCCCCGGAGTATCAAGAGCTCGGTGAAAAGTACATGGATAAATCATGGAGCCGGACAGCCACATTCAAAATAGAAATAGAACACATTACTGCAAAAGCAAAATATTAACGGGACTATTTCACCACTAGAAATCTAAATTTCATACAGTAAACGCCGTATTTGGTACAAACGTACTAAAACAATTACAAAATATAAAAGATAGAATATACTTTTGTCTCAGTAAACAACCATTGTTTTATGTGATTGTTGGGACTGAATACGTTGACATAAAAGTAAAATATCACTAAAATATATTCTCTCATAATATATTTTAGCGAAAAGTAAGTAGCTTTGCACAACTTTAGAAAAATAGTTTCAGAATCAAATAAAACATTAGATTAAATTGTTGATTGTGAGTACATCTAATAATTCGTATTTTGGTAAGGCGATCTTATTCGTAGCCTTATCTATAGCAGCCTTTTTAGTTTTCAAGGAAGTTTTGCCGGAACGCTTGTTTTCGGAACACGTGGAAGCAAACGAAAATATCCTGATGGATAGCATGGCGCTTATGGCTCAGAGTGATACGACAGAAATACATGACACCCCTGCTATAGTAGAATCGGACAGTGCAAAAGCCCAGGCCTACGAGGAAGTAGATGCCAATTTCAACCCCGCATTAGCAGCCGACGGATATCAAAACCTCAATCGTTTCTATACTAAACTACGCGAACTGCAAGAAACGAAAACAGGCAAAGTAAGAATTGCTTATTTCGGAGACTCTATGAATGACGGAGACTACATAGTACAAGATGTACGCAGCGAGTTTCAGGAAAATTATGGAGGAGAAGGTGTCGGCTATGTAGCAGTATCTTCACTTTCGGCAGGAGCCAGAGGATCCATATCGCACCAGTATTCTAAAAACTGGTTCTCCCAATCATTTATAAAGGTGAAAAAACCGATGAAGCCATTCGGTATAGACGGGCAGGTTTTCTTTGCAAAAGATCCTGCGCAAGCATATTGGGTCAGGTATAAAGCTCAGTCGCAGAAGCATTCTACACAACTGAATAATCCTGTATTATTATACGGCAGGGGGAATAATAGCAAAGCCTACGTTACGGTCGCGGCAGATAAAGATTCGGTTTCCAGCAAGAGCCTGAATCCGGTAAATCTATTAAATACATTATCCCTTTCGTCCCACAATGCCAAATCGATACAGGTCAATTTCCATAATGCAGATTCCATACCTATCTACGGATTCAATTTCGATAACGGAGAAGGCGTGCATGTGGATAATTTTTCTACGCGTGGTAATTCGGGTCTGCCCCTATCCATTCTAAACCCGGCATTAATGAACGCTTTCGACAAGGTATTAAATTATGATTTAATAATCCTTCATTATGGAGCAAATGTATTAGGCTATGGTTCATTAAATTACAATTGGTACGAACGGAATATGACAACAGTAGTGAACAATCTGCATGAATGTTTCCCGAATGCCGATATATTAGTCATTTCCACAGCCGACAGAGCATTAAAGATAGATGGGACTATGCAAACCGATCCTGCTGTGGTACCTCTGGCCAATGCGCAACGGAATTATGCGCGTAAAACTAATTCCGGCTTTATATCCCTGTATGAAGTGATGGGAGGTAAAGGTTCGATGGTAACCTGGGTAGATAATAAACTGGCCAATAAGGATTATACCCACTTCAATGGCTCAGGCTCAAAAAAGGTGGCTAAACTGATATATACTGAAATAGATAAAGGATATACGAAATTTAAAGCGAAACAATAAAGAAAATAACCTGCTGATGAAGTTTGCAAAGAAAATACTACCCCTATTCTTCCTGTTTTTATTATTGCCTGCAATCATGCTATCTGCCAAGGGCAGATACAATAGCAAGGAAACAACGGATAGCGGTGATAATATTTTTGCTAATCAGGCATTACTGTCAGCCGTTTTTGAGAAATTATACAATTTAGAGAAAAACAAGCAAGGCAAAGTAAATATAGTGCATATAGGCGATTCACATATTCAGGCTGATTTTTTCACCAATGCAATCCGAGAGGCTTTACAGTTTAAGTTCGGAAATGGAGGATTCGGATTTACATTCCCTTACAGCTTGGTAAGGACGAACGGTCCCCGTTATGTAAAATATGCATGTAATGCCACATGGCAGAGCCTGTTGAATGTATATCCTGTTGCCGATGTGGGTGTGGGTCTGAGCGGGATAGCACTGTATACCTCGGCCGAAGATTTTGTCCTGCAACTATCTACACAGGAAGGATATGAATTTAATAAAATAAAAATCATCTACCCTACGAAAGAGCCTCAATACAGGATGTCCGTAACAGCCGAGCCATTACAGGTTTCGTCATCGGGCACTGTCACCGCATCTACTATAGGGATGAGATACCACACTGTAAAAAGTGGGGAAAGCTTATCGGTAATAGGGCGTAAATATGGGGTTACCGTAGCGCAGATAAAGAAAGCCAATGGAATGAAGTCGAATATGATAAGACCGAAACAGAGGCTTAAGATCCCGGTAAAAGCAGGGACGAGAAGCACCAAGCCTGTACAGGCTAAAGCCCAGACATCCAATATAGCGAAAGACAGTATAGACTATGTGAGTATGGTTACTAAACCCTATTACTCATCCTATACCAGCGATACATTGATGAGCCGTATTACTATCTTACCGGCCGAAAAACAACCAATGTATAATCTCAACGGATTTGTTATAGAAAATGACAAACCGGGTGTCATATACCACTCGATAGGTGTTAATGGAGCAAAACTATCGGATTATAATAAATATCCGTTGTTTTTCGAACAATTGCCTATCCTCCACCCCGATCTCGTAATCTTGTCATTTGGCACAAATGAGTCGTTCGGAAAGCTATCGGATACGGAATATATTTATCAGATACAGGAATTCGTAGAAAATATAAAAAGGCTCAACCCCTTCGCAATGGTATTGGTTATGACCCCGCCTCCATCCATGTTTCGCCGGCGCCGCGTAAATACTTATATAACCGACTATAGTAATGCCCTCATGGGACTGAGTAATCTGCCTGTATGGGATTTATATACACGTATGGGTGGAGCATCCGGTATCGCGCCCAAAGGAGAGTATGCGCGTCTGATTGCCCGCGACAAAGTCCATTACACCACTGGTGGATATGAGGCTCAAGGACAGTTATTTGCTTCCGACTTTATTGACGCATATAATAATTTTAAGAAGAAAAAGATAAATTGAAAGCACTGTTAAACATAACTGATATATATCTTCCCGATTACATCTCCAGGCTATTTGGAGAACTGGATATTCATTCGTGGTTTGTATATAATCCCGAGCACCCTTTACTATTCAATAGTCCGTTGTTCCTGGGGCTTTTCCTTGTATTCTATATTATATATGTGCTCACAAAGTCGCAGAAACTTGAGCTTTTCCGTAAGATATATATTATTGTTTTCTCACTATTCTTCTATTATAAAGCAGGTGGAAATTACTATATACTATTGGTCATTTGTGCGGTCGTCACCCACCTGTTATCAAAAAAGATGTATGAGATAGAGAAGCCCTCTTCCCGGAAACTGTTACTTGCGCTCATCATCATAGCCAATTTGGGAATGCTGTCGTATTATAAATACACAAACTTCCTCATTGATAATATTAACGCTATATTCCACGGCGATTTATCGTTCCAGAATATAATATTGCCTATCGGTATTTCATTCTTCGTATTCGAGGCCATTAGTTATGCCGTGGATCTTTACCGCAAACAGATGGAACCGGCCAGGTCTACCCTCGACTTCTGCTTCTACATCAGTTTTTTCCCTAAACTGGTAGCAGGACCCATCATCAGGGCAAAAGATTTTCTTCCGCAGATGTACAAAAAACTGCATTTGACCAGGGAGGAGACCAGTACCGCCATATTCCTTATACTGATAGGTCTGATAAAAAAGGCTGTTATATCGGACTATATATCTACCAACTTTGTCGACCGGGTATTCGATTCTCCATTGAGTTATACGGCATTCGAAAACCTGATGGCTGTATATGGCTACACATTGCAGATATATTGTGACTTTTCGGGATATTCGGATATGGCAATCGGACTGGCCTTATTGATGGGATTCACCATTCCACCCAACTTCCTGACTCCGTATAAATCACAATCCATCACCGAGTTTTGGCGTCGCTGGCATATTTCATTGTCATCATGGCTACGCGACTATCTATACATTTCATTAGGAGGGAACCGTAAGGGGAAAATAAGAACCTATGTAAACCTTTTCCTCACAATGCTGATAGGAGGTCTTTGGCATGGGGCATCATGGAAATTCGTTATTTGGGGGGGACTGCATGGAGGAATATTGGTGGTAGAACGTTTCTTCAAACAATTTATAAAAATACCGGACAACCGTTTTACCCGTATTATCTGCATACTATTCACATTCCACTTCGTAGCCTTTTGCTGGATATTCTTCCGCGCAGGTAGTTTCGAACTGGCCGGTGACGTGATTATGAGTATCGGTAATCTGACATTTGCCCCACACGACTGGCTGGTTGTACTCGAAGGATACAAGAACGTATTTATCCTCGTCGCCATAGGATATGTTATGCATTTCTTACCTGAAAAGTTTGTGAACAAAGTGAAAACCGGATTCAACAATACTCCGTTGGTGTTCAAAGCAGGATTGGCAGGATTAGTCTTCTGGTTGGTGTATGCTACAATGTCGAGTGGTCCTCAGCCGTTTATCTATTTCCAGTTTTAAACGGTATCACAAAAGTCTTAAAAAAAATGTGTATCCTATGCACCGGATCAAACAATACGCCTTCCACAAGATCAAATACGGCGAAGAGCTGTTGATTGATGTTGTCCGGCTGAAGGATATAAAGATATACCTGAAAGAGGATGCTGTCCATAGGTTAAGCTACCACGATATTACGCTGATTACTGATGGCCATGGAAAGTTTAGAATCGATGAAAAGGATTATTATGTCCGGGAAGGGGATATAATATTCTCCTCACCCAACCAGATACGCTGGTGGGACATAGACAATATTACCGATGGCTATGCACTGATATTTGAAAAAGAATTTCTACTCACGTTCTTCAATGATCCTGATTTTCTGCAACACTTATCATATTTCAGAGACTCGCATACTTTTAGTAAATTAAGTCTGGGTGAAGAATCCGGGCATACTCTCCGGCTGATAAATGAAATTAAACAGGAAATAGACTCTTATAAGGAAAAAGATAAGCATATATTAAGAGCCTTACTATATCAGACACTGAAATCACTGGACAGGATTTATATTCTCAAAAATTCATCTACCGATAATGCCGAAAAACTAAAAAACAGACATGCCGACTCTTTTATAAAACTTGTAGGCATAGAATACAATCAAAACCATTCTATCCGTCATTATGCAGATAAACTCTGTATTACTCCAAATTATCTGAATGAACTGATAAAATCATCAAAGGGAATTAGCGCTAAACAAGTTATTCAGAATAAGCTTATACAAGAAGCGAAAAAAATGCTCTTATACACATCCGATTCCATATCGGATATAGCTGCATCTCTCAATTACGAAAACACATCATACTTTATCCGTTTTTTCAGGAAACAAACAGGCCATACACCTTTGCAATACCGCAACGTCAACAAACCGTAAAAAGTGCTATTTCCCCCGTCATATGCATCGCAGGCATTCTACCGGGAGGCAATACCTTTGTAATGAAATAATTTAAATCATTACAAACATGAATCACGAAAACATCGCAACAAAGATCATCGCACTGGAAACAGCCGCATTAGAGAAATGGAATAACGGTAACCCGTCGGGCTATCTGGAGCTATACACCCCGGACTTTACTTATTTCGACCCATTTCTTGAGAAAAGGTTAGACGGATTCGATAAAATAGAAGCTCTTTATGAAGAGATGAGGGGTAAAGTCCGGGTAGATAAGTATGAGATTATTGAACCTGTAGTACAGGCTACAGACGAAATGGCAGTCTTAACTTATAATCTGATATCATATACAGAGGAAACGGTGTATAAGTGGAACTGTACCGAGGTTTATAAGCTAGTAGCAAATGAATGGAAGATTATCCATAATCACTGGTCTTTGATTAAACCTGTATAAAACTTTTAGTCAAAGGATGAATCGAATTCACGCTCCAAGTCTTCCAGTTCCTTCTTTATCTGTTCCAGTTTCTGTATGACCTGTACTTTGCGTGTTTCCTCATCCTTTCTTTGTTTTAAAGTCTGACGGGCGCCCTCGAGGGTCAGCCCTTTTTCTTTTACAAGATGATATACAACTGCAATATCTTCAATATTCTTTTTTGTATATTGGCGGGCACCGCCATCTGTCTTACGTGGATTGATTATATTAAATTCGGTCTCCCAAAAACGAAGCAATGATTCATTTACACCAAAGTGGGTCGCAACCTCTTTGATGGAATAGTACAAACGGTTACTATTTTCTAAATCGATTTTCATTCTTTAGCTTTTAGCCAGTAGCCGATAGCTATCAGCTCATTATAATTTTGTCATCATAGAAATTGGCATATTGGTACATAGATTTAATCCATTACCTGCCCGTGGTTGGCAGCTATCTGCAACATCTTGTCATACTCTTCCGGAGATAAGTCCATAAAATAATACTTCGCCGGATTGTCGGGAACTCCCCTTACATGCACTTCGTAATGAAGATGCGGGCCAGTGGATTTTCCGGTATTACCTACTTCACCTATTTGCTCTCCACGTGTGACCTTCTGTCCATATCGTACCTTATAGTCATTTAAATGAGCATATAGGGTCTGATAACCAAACCCATGGTCAACTATTATACATTTTCCGTAGCCTTGCTTCCAGTCGGCAAGAGTAACCACCCCGTCACCCGTAACATATACGGGAGTACCGATGTTGGATGCAAAGTCCATTCCCGCATGAAAACGGGCTGTTCCATATATAGGGTCTATACGTGTACCGTAGCCTGATGCCACCTGTTTCAGAAATTTATCAGGAACCGGCTGAATACTTGGTATATGCTTTAGACGATCTTTTTGATTTTTCGCCATACTCAGTACTTCATCGAAAGAATTCGACTGAATATAGATCTGCTTCGAAATATAGTCGATCTTCTTGGTGGTCTGAATTATCAGTTCCGGACTTGACAACTCCGTCAGATAATCATACCTGCCCGGAGCGCCTACTCCCGAAGTCCTGATAGATGTAGGTATAGGATCGGCATGGAAAATAGCCCTATACAGATTATCGTCACGTTGTTGTATATCTCTCAGAACTTTAGACATCTCATCTGCCCTCTTCGATAATACTTCGTACTGAGTAAGCATGAGTTGGTTTTCTTTCTTTTGTGCTTCTCCCCAAGGTGTACCAAAAAAATAGACAAAAGCGACCAATGCTCCTATCCCAACCACTATACCCGATATCAAATGACGGAAAACGGTGATAACTTTATCCTTCATGCTAGGATAAATCCGTTCATATGTGAGAGTTTGCGGATTGTAACGATAGTATACTTTTCGCTTCATTTTTAGTACTTCTCTGATATTTTGTTTAGAGAGTTCGACAAAAGTAAAGTTTTTGAACTATTTTTGCAAATCGTTTATATTTAATTAATGCGGCAATAGGTTAATGT
The DNA here is from genome assembly GCF_000213555.1 of Dysgonomonas gadei ATCC BAA-286. Lineage (GTDB taxonomy): Bacteria > Bacteroidota > Bacteroidia > Bacteroidales > Dysgonomonadaceae > Dysgonomonas > Dysgonomonas gadei. Next base: position 85,295 of record NZ_GL891979.1, on the reverse strand, counting down.
ACCAATATGCCAATGTTGAAACTAAAAATTATAACTTGTAACACGTTTACTCGTAACTAGTAACTAAAATGATGACTTCTAAAGAAATTCGTGACTCTTTCAAAACTTTCTTTGCTTCCAAAGGACACCAGATAGTACCGTCAGCCCCGATGGTTATCAAGGATGACCCTACTCTGATGTTTACAAACGCGGGTATGAACCAGTTCAAAGACATTATTCTGGGAAATGCTCCTATTAAATATCCACGTGTGGCGGATTCGCAGAAATGCCTTCGTGTTAGCGGTAAGCATAACGACCTTGAAGAAGTAGGCCACGATACATATCACCATACGATGTTCGAAATGCTGGGCAACTGGTCTTTTGGCGACTATTTCAAGAAAGAAGCTATAGAATGGGCATGGGAATATCTGACAGAAGTTATCAAACTGGATAAAGACCGTTTATATGTAACAGTATTCGAAGGTAGCCCCGAAGAAGGCTTGTTGCGTGACGACGAAGCTGCCGGATACTGGGAACAATATCTGTCCAAAGACCGCATCATAAACGGAAATAAGAAAGACAATTTCTGGGAAATGGGCGATACAGGCCCGTGTGGCCCATGTTCGGAAATACATATCGATTTACGCCCCAACGAAGAACGAGCAAAAGTGGACGCACTTACACTTGTAAATGAAAGCCACCCACAAGTGATTGAAATATGGAACCTTGTATTCATGCAGTTCAACCGTAAAGCTGACAAATCACTGGAACCGCTACCTGCAAAAGTAATTGACACCGGTATGGGATTCGAGCGGCTATGTATGGCAGTACAAGGGAAAATCTCCAATTATGATACAGATGTATTCCAGACTATTATAAAAGCTATCGGCGAATTAACCGGAAGTGCTTATGGACAGAATGAAAAACAAGACATCGCCATGCGTGTCATCGCCGACCATATCCGCACCATCGCGTTCTCTATTACCGACGGTCAATTACCATCGAATGCTAAAGCAGGTTATGTAATCCGGCGTATTCTCCGCCGTGCTGTCCGCTACGGATATACATTCCTTGACCAGCACAAAGCATTTATGTACAGGCTTATTCCTGCCCTGATAGAGACTATGGGCGGGGCTTATCCGGAACTTATCCAACAACAAACGTTGATAGAGAAGGTGATAAAAGAAGAAGAAGAATCATTCCTGCGCACACTGGATACAGGTATTAAATTACTGGATAAGCAAATATCCGAAACAAAAGCGAAGAACGGAACAGAACTTAATGGTACAGACGCTTTCACGCTATACGACACATTCGGCTTCCCTCTCGACCTTACAGAACTCATCCTTCGTGAAAACGGTATGACCGTAGACAACGACGGCTTTAAGGCAGAGATGCAGAAGCAAAAAGACCGTGCCCGTAATGCCGCCGCTGTGGAAACAGGCGACTGGGTAGTTCTGAAAGAAGGCGACCCGGAATTCTTCGGATACGATTTCACTGAATGTGAAACGGAAATACTCCGCTACCGGAAAGTAAAACAAAAGAATCAGGAATTTTATCAGATAGTACTCAACCGTACACCTTTCTATGCCGAGATGGGTGGACAGGTGGGCGATAGCGGCTGGCTGATACATGACGATGAAAAAATAGAAATCACCGATACAAAACGTGAGAACAATCTGGCTGTCCACCTCTCTTCTAAATTACCAGAAGATGTGACGGCGACATTTATCGCACGCATCAATACAAAGAATCGTACAGCTACCGAGTGTAACCATACCGCGACACATTTATTGCACGAAGGCCTTCGCGAAATACTGGGAAGCCATGTGGAACAGAAAGGTTCATATGTATCTCCCGGTGTCCTGCGTTTCGACTTCTCCCATTTCCAGAAACTGACGGATAAGGAGATACGTAAAGTGGAGCGGTTTGTAACAGCAAAAATACGCGAAAATATTGCCCTAGATGAAAAACGCCATGTCCCTATCTCCGAAGCTAAGGCAATGGGAGCAATGGCTCTGTTTGGTGAAAAATACGGTGATGATGTACGTGTTATACGTTTCGGTGATTCCGTTGAGCTTTGCGGAGGTACACATATATCATCTACCGGCCGTATCGGTTCGTTCCGCATTGTGAATGAAAGCTCTATTGCTGCCGGTATACGCCGTATAGAGGCGATTACAGCTGAAGCGTGTGAAAACTACTTCTATACGCAACAGGACGTATTGACGGAAGTGAGATCGTTCTTCAACAATACGCCTAACCTGACTCAGGCTCTTCAGAAATTCCTCGAAGAAAATTCAGAACTAAAAAAACAGGTAGATGAATATGTCAAGGAAAAAATTGTTCAGGTTAAGGATGTTTTAATAAAGAAAAAACAGGTTATCAACGGTATAGATGTATATTCTTTAGCAGGTCCATTCCCTGCTGATATTGCAAAAGATATAGCATTCCAGATCAGAGGCCAGTTCCCGGTCAATTCTATTTTCGTTGGGGCTACCCAATATGAAAATAAGCCGATGCTTACATTGATGATCAGTGATGATCTGGTGAAGGATCGCGAACTAAATGCTTCTCAAATAATCCGTGACGCAGCTAAACATATCCAAGGCGGTGGAGGAGGACAACCTCATTTTGCCACGGCAGGAGGAAAGAATTTGGAAGGTCTGTCGAATGCATTGCATGAGATAATGGAAAAAATAAAGTAAAAATTCATTCCTTTATATTATGAAGTAATAGCCGATAATATCTTATCGGCTATTTTTCTTTTATATTCACCAAAATAGTTATATTCGCAAAAATTCTGTGTAAATACAGAACTAACTTAAACTATCTAATACTATGAATATCCAGCTATCGGACAATTTTAAAAAAATGACCTTTAAGGCTATTTTTGCAATCATTATTTTCATATTTGTTTATTTGCTTTTACTAGTGTCCGCCATCGCTCTTACAATTTTATGTGCTTTAGGAGGTATAGGGTTAATAATTGTACTACCAAAATTCTTCACTATCCTATTAGGTGTCGGGCTAGCTAGTCTGGGGTTTCTTGTCCTTATATTTCTATTTAAATTTCTATTCAAAAAACATAAGGTAGACAGAAGCCATCTGACAGAAATTCATCGTGATGAATATCCCCTGCTTTTTAAGGTAATTGAGGATATCGCAAATGAAGCTAAAACTAAATTTCCTAAAAAAGTATATCTTTCAGGAGATGTAAATGCCGCCGTATTTTACGATTCCAGCTTCTGGAGTATGTTTTTCCCTATACGAAAAAATCTGCAAATTGGACTAGGGCTTGTTAATACTGTTACTGAACAGGAATTGAAAGCGATACTGGCTCACGAATTCGGGCACTTCTCGCAACGAAGCATGAGTGTTGGCAGTTATGTTTACAATGTAAATGAAGTGATTTTTAATATGCTTTACGATAACGAATCTTTTGACAAGATGATACAAAGCTGGGCGAATATTTCCGGCTATTTCTCAATTTTCGTCATAATTGCCGTAAAGATAATACAGGGTATCCAATGGGTTCTGAGAAAGATGTATGGCTTTGTAAACGTAAGGTATATGGCCCTTTCTAGAGAAATGGAGTTTCACGCAGATCAAGTAGCCGCAAATATTGCCGGCAGCCTCCCTCTCGAAGAATCTTTATTGAGAATGACCCTAGCTCAATACTCATATAATCTGGTTTTGGATTCTTATGGCAACAAGATAGAGAATAATATTAAAAGTCAAAATATATATAAAGAACAGTTCGCTGTAATGAATTTTCTTGCCGAAAAAAGCAAAATTTCTTTCAAAAATAATCTACCAATGGTATCCATCATAGATTTAAATAAATACAACAAATCTAAACTCAATATAGAAGATCAGTGGGCTTCCCATCCCGGGACCGAAGAAAGAGTTACCGCATTGAAACGGTTGAACATCCAAAAAGAGAAGAACAGTAATAATCCTGCGTCTGATTTATTTCCAAATATTGATGATACAGAAGAAAAATTTACAGAAAATATCTTTTCAAATGTCGTTTATAAAGATACTGTGACCATTATGAAACCAGAGGAGTTTATTAATGAATTTACAGATGGCTTTAATAAAAACGCTTTTCCGGAGGAGTATAACGGTTACTATGACAGTAAGAACCCGCTTCCTTTCGACATAGAGAGCTTTACAAATATGGAAGAGGAGTTGATGGAAAGCGTGGATACTATCTTCAGCAAAGATAAAATAGATAACATATATGGTTATATTGCTTTGGAGAACGACAAAGATATACTGAATGCCATCCGAAGAAAAGAGATTGTAATCAAAACATTTGACTATGACGGACAACGATATAAATCGAAAGACTGCACAACTGTGTTGGATAGAATAGAAGAAGAAATGGCAATTCTTAAATCCAAGATTGAAAATAACGACATAAACATTTACAAATTCTTTTATAATCAAGCTTATAAAACGGGTAAAGAACATGAATTAAAAGGAATATACATCCACTATTTCGAGCAAGATAAGGAATGTGATAAAGGTAAGGCTCTTTATAAAAAATTTGAAGACTTGACCTATTTTATGAGAGTTGCCACCCCTTATGAACAAATCAAGAATAACTTTAAACTTATATCTCATTTAGAACCCGAATTGAAATATGGTATAAAATTACTGTTAGAGAATCCCAAACTGTCGGCAGAAATGTCAAAGCCGACAAGAGATAATTTTGAAAGATACTTGTCTCATGACTGGATTTATTTCAGCAATGATACGTACGAAGAGGACAATCTGCAAATCCTGCTATCGTCCATAAATGATTTTATTCAACAGACAATGAGGTGTAACTTCTTGTCAAAGTTTGATCTATTGAGATACCAGATTGAATTACTTAAAAACTAAGAATTTACCGTTTTCCGAATTGTTACCTTTTCAATTCAAGCCGACTTTAATTCCATTACTTTTTCTTGACAAAAGGAATAATCCGGCTACAGTAAATAAACCATTCAGAAGAAGTATCTCATATCCTACCCTGTAGTCCAGAGTATGCAGTAAAGTATATTCTAAGGTATAGCTCAACAGTGGAGCAAAAATGCAGACAACAGGGACAAACCTGTCCCTTATATTTATCTTTGTAAACAAACCGAAGAAGAATAGTCCCAGCAAAGGTCCATAAGTATATGACGCCGCTTTGTATATAGTATCCAGTATACTGGTCTGATTTATATGGTCAATAAAGAAAATAACCAGTAAAAACACAATACAGACAAGCAGATGCACCCTACCCCTTATCTTCTTAGCCTCTTCGCCCTCCTTCTTCTCCACATTCAGCAGATCCACACATACAGAGGTCGTAAGAGATGTTAGTGCGGAATCTGCATTAGAAAACGATGCGGCTATAATACCTATGGTAAAACATATAAGTACAGGCATTCCTAAGTATTCGGTCGCTAACACTGGTAATATCTGATCCGGATTATCTGGAAGCATAATTCCATATTGGGTCGCAAATGCGAGCAACAATATACCCAGCGACAAAAACAGATAGTTCATAGGAATAAAGCCAAATCCATAACTGACCATATTCTTTTGGGCATCTTTCAGCGTCTTGCATGTAAGGTTTTTCTGCATCATATTCTGATCCAGACCTGTCATAACTATCACAATAAGTATCCCGCTGAAGAACTGCTTAAAGAAGTTTTGCTTCGACACCCAGTCATCAAAAACAAAGATGCGGCTATGCTTGCTACTCCGGATAGTATCAGCAACCTGTGAGATATCGAAACCCATCTTCGAAGCCACCTGCCAGATAATAAGGCCTAACGCCGCCAGCAGGCATATAGTTTGCAGGGCATCGGTCCATACAATTGTCTTCATCCCGCTTCGATGCGTGTAAGTCCATATCAGTGCTACAATAACAATAACCGTTACATAAAACGGAATATGCCACTGATCGAAAACCAATGTCTGCAGAATCAATACGATTAGATATAATTTAGAGGCCGCTCCTACAATTCGCGATAATATAAAGAATGACGCCCCTGTTTTATATGAGAACAGGCCAAAACGCTGTTGCAAGTAGCCATAAATAGAAGTCAGATTGAGTTTATAATATAAGGGCAATAGCACAAAGGCGACAATGAGATAACCGGGAAAAAAGCCCAGGACCATCTGCATATAAGTCATATCGAATTGTCCCACCATTCCGGGAACAGAAACGAATGTGACTCCCGAAATGGAATCTCCGAGCATACCTATAGCGACAATATACCATGGGGATTTTTTGTTTCCGAGAAAGAAAGCATCATTATTGCTGTCTTTTTTACTTACAACATGAGAGATAAGTAATAACACAGCAAAATATACTGAAATGATAATCAGAATAGTAATACCCATACTGCATTCAATTCATTATATACACATTCAATGTTTTATTGGAATATACAGGTTTCCTTACCTCTGTTCTATCCCATTCCCTGTCGATGACAATGTAATCGAAATTACCTTTGAGAGTATCTGTATTTACCAATCTGAAGTCTTCAAAATCGATGAATATCCTGTCATACTTTGATTTACTGTAATCGTATCCTCTCAGCATCATCTCAAATTTATGGCTCTCGATATTCAGTCCACTGAGTACATAGAAAGTTTTGCCTTCTTCAATAAATTTATCACTTACATCGTGGAAACCTATATTAAAACTTTCGTATTCCTCAATATTATTTTTGAAGTTATAAAACAGCCCGGCCTGTAACACGAGAAGTATAATAGTGAGCCATTTTACAGAGATTTTCTCTATGTATTCCGAAACAGATATACCCATCAGGAATAAGACTACAAAACCATAATATATGAATGTGCGAGGAAAGGGAATCACAGAGTGTATTGCTAAAAGTATGACCGGAGCCAGACCAAATATGATCCAGAGTTTAAGTATCTCCTTTTTCTTTTTCAATAGGGCTATTATAAACGGTATGCCGATAGCAATAAACGTGTATATAAGATGCAGTCCATAAATTTCACTGAAAGTATTCCTGAAGAAAAGCGGAAACAAAGCCAATACCCCCATGCGATCACCCGGTGTAATAGACAACACTCCAAAACCCTGATGTAATATAATCGGTGTATAACAGAGCAATGTTGCGAGCATTATAAATAGGTTGAATATGAATTGCTGTTTTATATCCTTATAGTTATACAATAAGATTATGAAATTCAGAGTAATAAAGGGATAGAGGTAAGATGGCACAGCATAAAAACCAAGAACACTGCATATAGAGAATATAGCCCAATCTTTATTTCTACTGCCATGCTTTATTATATTGAATGTAGCATACAAGGAAATGACAAAGAAGAAAGTTACCAAAGCATATCCCCTCGACATATAACTATAGTAAATAGACATGAACAACATAGACGAAATGGCAACTGAAAACAACGCCACTTTCCGCGAATAGTATCTTTTGATAAAAGAATAAGCAATAGCCCATGTCAGTATAGAGATCACAATCGACGATATCCGCAAACGGAATAAGATATCCGCAAACGGAATATGCTTGGTTATATGCGTTATTATAGAATGAAAAACATGATTATTCGGAGCGGGATAAGACGAGATACAATATAAGATCGGATTATTTGTAAAATCAACATAAGTGAGTGCCTCGTCATATGATATCGGCAATACAATAGCAAAATAGATGGATGCGATAAGGGGCGGAAGCAATATTAACAATACATATCTGTCATTCAAATCGTTCCATATACTCTTTATCGCCCTGCCGATGTACGAACAGAAAGATGCTGTATGAGGATACAAGATATTTATCTTTAGTATACAGCAAATAGTAAGAATAATGAAAGAAGTTAATATACTTAAGTAAACAATATAATTTAACCCTGACAGTGCATATGCTATCTGAAAAAGTTCTTTGAAAGACTGATTTCCTCCGGGAAAGGCGCCTATTTTTATAAAAATTATTGATAACAGGAATAATATGAGTAATACTGCTATCAATATTAGAAAGGCATGTAAAGTCTTTTTCATTTAAAATTTCATTAGCTGAATGAATTAGCTTTTAAAGACAGATAAAAATCCGCATTCACATTTTGCGCGCAAAGATACGATTTTTCAAAAGATTGTCATCTTTAACTTTAGAACATTTACGTTAAACTGACAAAAAGTCCGACCGAATTGTTAAAATTGCAATAAAGATTTTCATCTCGGTTAAAAGTGTTAAAAAATGGAGTTAAGCCGCACTAAGTGTACACTTTTTGTGTTTACATTTGAAACAAAAATAAACGAATTAATAAACAATTAAAACAATACTTGCATATGAAAAAAATTTGGAAAAATATTTCAACCTATGTTGTGGTTGCATTAGTGAGTATAGGAGCTACATATGGAATGTATAGCTTCATGGATTACAAAAGAGGGTATAGCACTGCTGACACCTATAATTACGGAACCGAATTTGATCAGAAAGGATTACATCTGGCAAGTCTGACTGCCGATGGCTATCCCGACTTCACAAAAGCTGCCGAGAATTCGATCCATGCAGTGGTGCATATCAAGTCTACGGTTAAAGCACAAGCTTCGCAAGGACAGGGACGTCAGCGAATGATCGACCCCTTCGAATATTTCTTCGGATTCGGTGACCGTGACGGACAAGGCTACGGACAACCTCAGCCAAGTGTCGGTTTTGGTTCGGGTGTTATAATCTCTGCCGATGGGTTTATAATCACAAACAACCACGTTATTGACAAGGCCGATGAAATAGAGGTTACCTTGAACGACAACAGTAAATACACTGCAAAACTGGTAGGAACAGACCCTGTTACCGATATAGCTTTACTGAAGATAGAGGGCAAAGAGTTTCCATATATTCCATTTGGTAACTCCGACAATCTGAAAGTTGGAGAGTGGGTATTGGCAGTAGGAAACCCATTCAACCTGACATCTACAGTTACAGCCGGAATCGTCAGCGCCAAAGGTCGTGGCAACATAAGTGGAGGTAACCGGGGTGGAGTAGACATGAGTATTCAATCATATATACAAACCGACGCTGCCATCAACCGGGGAAACAGTGGTGGTGCATTAGTTAACACCAATGGTGAACTAATAGGAATCAATACTGCCATCTACTCTCAGACCGGTGACTTTTCCGGATATGGATTTGCCGTGCCTATTTCAATTGCCGGTAAAGTAGTGGCTGACATTAAGGAATATGGTACTGTGCAACGTGCTGTCCTTGGAGTACAGATAGGCGAAGTGGCTGCGGCAAAAGAAGCTGATCCTGAAAAAACTAAGAACCTGAAAATAAATGAAGGTGCTTATGTTGGCGGATTTGCAGATATGAGTCCTGCTAAACAAGCCGGAATAGAAGAAGGCGATGTCATCACAGCAGTGAATGGTGTGAAGGTAAAAACAGTAAGCGAGTTACAGGAGCAAGTAAACAGATTCCGTCCGGGAGACAAAGTTAAAGTAGATGTAGTGCGTGGAACTTCAACCAAGACATTCGATGTAACTCTCAAAAATAGTGCGGGTAGCACTTCCGTTGTGAAAAAAGAAGACGGTATTGCCAGTGTGGGGGCTGCATTTAAAGACCTTACTGCCGAAAAGAAGAAATCTTTAGGCGTTAGCTATGGTGTGGAAGTCGCAGGTGTAGATAACAGTGGTAAATTCCACAAAGAAGGTATAGCCAAAGGATTTATTATACAGAAAATCAACAACCAGCCCGTATCTTCGGCCAGTGAAGTGGAACGCATCATCACAGCTACAGCCAATAGTCAGGATAAGGCGTTATTCATAACCGGAATAACTGCTAACGGAGCTAGAAAATATTATGCTGTGGATCTGAGCGAGTAACATTAACTTAACAAATATCAAATAACGCTTAAGTAAAAACTAAACATCTTGCTTAAGCGTTATTTATTTGTATATAACTTGAATATAAACTTTAAGTAAGTAAGCAAAAACAACAATTGAGTATTATTAACTAAAGCTATCTGACTTTAAGCCCAAACAGATAGCCATATATAGCATTATTTTCACTATATTTGCAAACATTTTTGGGACATTTTAACATATATACTTATATATGAGGCAGTTAAAGATTACAAAGTCAATTACAAATCGTGAGAGTGCATCTCTGGACAAGTATTTGCAAGAAATTGGTCGTGAAGACCTGATTACAGTCGAAGAAGAAGTAGAATTAGCGCAAGCCATAAAAAAAGGTGATAGAGCGGCGCTTGAGAAACTTACGAGGGCTAACCTTAGATTTGTCGTGTCTGTTGCAAAACAATACCAGAATCAGGGGTTAAGCTTACCCGACTTAATCAATGAGGGAAATCTGGGACTTATCAAAGCTGCAGAAAAATTCGACGAAACCAGAGGGTTTAAATTTATCAGTTACGCAGTATGGTGGATTCGCCAATCTATATTGCAGGCATTAGCAGAACAATCGCGTATCGTACGCCTTCCTCTCAATCAGGTGGGCTCGCTGAACAAAATCAGCAAGGCTTTCTCCAAATTTGAGCAGGAAAACGAGCGCAAACCGTCTGCAGAAGAGCTTGCCGAGCAATTAGACATACCTGTTGATAAAATCGCCGATTCGCTGAAAGTTTCAGGACGACACATTTCTATGGACGCACCTTTTGTTGAAGGTGAGGACAACAGCTTGCTGGATGTACTTGTAAATGACGATGCCCCAATTGCTGACCGTACGTTGATAAACGAATCGCTACAACAAGAAATCGAGCGTGCATTATCAACATTGACAGAAAGAGAAAGTGAAATTATCAAAATGTTCTTCGGTATCGGATATCAGGAAATGACCCTGGAAGAAATTGGTGATAAATTCCAACTCACACGTGAACGTGTACGTCAAATCAAGGAAAAAGCAATTAAGCGTCTACGTCAAAACTCACGAAGCAAATTACTAAAAAGCTACTTAGGTTAAAAGGTTCATAACCGAAAGTTCAAAGGATAAAGAGAGTAAGGAAACTTGCTCTCTTTTTATTTTGTCTTATTTGAGGTCTTATCTGAATCCGTGATAATTACGGGCGTAATTATAATCTATTGTCCCCTGCTCTATCTGGATAACAATAGCTTCTATTGATGCATCCTTATCATTAGGATCATACTTCGTTTTCAGACTGTTGCCAAAAAGCCCCGCAAAAGCGTTATATACTCCCGCTTTGAAACTGCCGACAAGAGCTTTTACAATGTTATATGAAGGAGTATTACATTCCCGGTCGATAAGCTTTACCAATATCTTACCCTGATTCTTGGTCATCTTTTTCATCTTAGGCTTATACTCCGCCATCATATACTTTTGCACATCTTCCAGATATTTTTGCTTTGCCTTTTCGGTTGGCAAGGTCTCCATATATTCGTAGGTTTCTATGATGGAGTATGCTATTGTTTTGGCATAAGGATATGCAATTTTCACATCCCGCACCAGTTTGGAATATTCCTGTCTCTCCTTATTGTTTTTAAATTTGATTTGTCCAAATATATAAACAGGTTTTAGCTGAACCACAGCAATAGTATCACCCTCATATATAGCGGCTATATCTATATACGTCTTAGGCTTCTCATCCTGCGACTTAACCGACACAGAAAGAAGCAAAAGCAAACATAGTACAGATAAAACCCTCTTCATATTTCAGTAAATAAAAACATTCAAATATACAAGAAAAATAAACAGAGGAATCATTTTTAGAATAAATTAAGCTCGTGGATATTCTATTTTATATCAGAATATAATAGTGGTGAGTTGTTATTTTTCGCAATATGGTATGATATATCAATTTTTCAAAGAACCGCGAGCCTGTATAAAAGTTATACCCTCACAACTATAGATAAAGATTCTTCGAAAAAAACGCACATAAATAATCCTGATATCCGGAATAATTATAAGTCAGTAAAACCCTGCAATTTAGAAAAAGCCCTCACTCGCTTCAGGTAATATGCAGCAAGAATACTTTTCGGATAAATCACTTTAACTTCCCTTGCTACCTTTTTTTGCAGATTCTCGCAACGTGCCTGACGATATCGTTTCCTGTTATCATAAAAGTCTCTATGCGCCCGGATAACCTCTTTTGCATTGGCATATTTACCTGTAAGAGTGAATTGAATGGCTGCAATATAATCAAGAATGAGACGTATAACCATTACTCTCTTTAAATTCTCTTGCGGTAAATTCTTATAGAGCATAATCAGATTGTTGCGGAAATTAAGAAAAGTCTTGCGTGGGCTTTCTTTCTTCAACGTGGCAGCACCTACATGATAAACAACCGATGAAGGCAGGCAAACAATTCGCTTTCCCCGGCAATTCAGACGCCAGCAAAGATCAATTTCCTCCATATGGGCAAAGAAAGACGCATCAAAGCCTCCGGCTTCGAAAAAATCCTTAGAACGGATAAACAGACACGCTCCGGTAGCCCAAAGCACATCGACCGGCTCATCATATTGCGCCCTATCTTCCTCCACATGCATAAAAATACGTCCACGGCAAAAAGGATAACCGTATTTATCGAGAAACCCTCCTGATGCTCCCGCATATTCAAAACACGCTTTATTCCTTTGAGCCAGTATTTTGGGCTGGGCAGCAACTATATCTTTATTATTATCCAGATAGTCTATTATTGGCAATAGCCAACCATCGGTTACTTCAACGTCCGAGTTGAGCAAGACATAATATTCAGCCTCCACTTCTTTCAGGGTCTTGTTATATCCATCGGCAAAACCATAATTTTCCGGTAAGATGATCCGGGTAACCTGAGGATATACAGATTGAAGAAATACTACAGAATCGTCCGTAGAACCATTATCTGCCACAATTAGTTCCACATTGGCATGTGTAGTATATTGTACCACGGAGGGCAGGAATTGCTCTAAAAGCACCTTACCATTCCAGTTAAGAATGACAACTGCTACTTTTTTCATTTTTGTTGTTGCATTACTTCCACTTCTTCGCGTGTCCGTTTCCAACGCTTATGAGTCCAGAGCCAGTAAGCCGGATTGCGAAGAATTGTTTTTTCCATAGCCCTTATATATGTTTCTGTAATATTATTTTCGGGTTCTTCCCTCGGATTATCTGTAATCAGGCGAACAGTAGCTTTATAATACCCCCTCTTTATTTTCTCCATATCCAGATAGACAACCGCAAATCCGGTTTGCTTCGCAATACGCTCTACTCCGGTAAAAACAGGTGTATCCTGATTAAGGAAAGGAGTCCAGTAATGAATATTCCTCCATGCTGGTGTCTGGTCTGCCATAAAACCGATCAAGGTCTGTTGTCCTTCATTGCGAAGTTTTACAATTACCCGGAATGTATCTTGTTTAGAGATGGCAAGAGATCCGAAACGGCTTCGTATTTTGAGAAACAATTCATCCATCGCTTTATTTTTCAATGGTTTATAAATCTCCCCTAAAACCTTACCCTCTTCTTTAAAGTCAAGATTTATGGATGTAACCCATTCCCAGTTGCAATAATGGCCAAGATACATCAGGGCAGAATTACCGTCTTTCATCAACTCTTTTATTTGTTCCACATTATTAAATTGCATCCGTCTTTGCATTTCTTCATCAGATATATGCAGCAGTTTTAATGTTTCCACAAAATAATCACAAAAGTGATGATAGAACTCCCGCTCTATGGTCAATCTTTCATGTTTGGTCTTCTCCGGAAAGCTGGCTTCCAGATTGTGCCTGACTACCTTTAAACGATAACCGGCTATTTTATAGACGAAAAAATAAAGTATATCGGATAATATATACAACACCCTGAATGGCAATAGGGCATGCAAATACATCCATACATATAGTATATAATATAACAGTCTGCTCATTTCTTAATTCTCTACCAGTGCTGTTTTTACTTTATTAAAGTCTCCTAAGGTAACTATTTTTATTTCATTTGCCTTACTTGCCTGATATGGCGTCTCTATTTTCACATAATTCTCGGTAAATCCGTACATCCTATCATCATGCTGAGCATGCTCAAACAGGACTTTTCTCTGCGTACCCTGTTGCGACCGGTAAAATGCTTCCAGCTTATTATCCGATAAATCCAGTAAGACTTTGCATCGGGCATGTTTTGTTTTCGGGTCCACCTCGTGCTCTATCTTCAAGGCTTGTGTATTCGGGCGTTCAGAATATGTAAAGACATGAAGCTGGGAAAAATCAAGACCTTCCAGAAACTGTTTGGTCTCCTCGAAGTATTCATCCGTCTCTCCCCTTGTACCTACAATTACATCCACCCCGATAAAAGCATCAGGCATTATCGCCTTTATTTTCTCCACTTTGTGACGAAACAATGACGTGTCATACCGGCGGCGCATCAACTTCAATACAGCATCAGAGCCTGATTGCAGCGGAATATGGAAATGCGGTGCAAAACGTTTCGATTTTGACACAAAATCTATAATCTCATCCGTCAGCAAATTAGGTTCAATAGACGATATACGGTAGCGTTCAATACCATCTACCTCGTCTAAAGCCTTTATCAGATCAAAGAATGTCTCCCCTGTCGTACGCCCGAAGTCTCCGATATTCACTCCAGTTAATACAATTTCCTTTCCTCCTTTTGCTGCCACTTCCTGCGCCTGTTTTACCATACTCTCAATAGTGCCGTTACGGCTACGCCCACGTGCAAAAGGTATAGTACAAAATGAACAGAAATAATCGCACCCGTCCTGCACTTTCAGAAAGTAGCGGGTACGGTCGTCTTGCGAACAGGAAGGGACAAAGGACTTTATTTTATTTGTTTTCGATGTATGCACTACACCCTTGTCTTTCTTCTTCAACTCATCCAGATACGCGACTACGTCGAGCTTCTGCTCCGAACCCAATACAATATCAACACCCTCAATTCCAGCTATATCCTCAGGCTTAAGCTGGGCATAACAGCCCGTCACTATAACATACGCCCCGGGATTTTCTTTGATCAATTTACGAACGGCCTGACGGCATTTTTTGTCGGCAAACTCGGTAACCGAACATGTATTTATTACGCATATCTCCGCAACTTCCCCTTCTCTAGCCCTGCGAACCCCCACCTGCGAGAGTTGCTTCCCGATAGCGGAAGTCTCGGCAAAATTCAATTTACATCCTAATGTGAGATAGGCTGCTTTCTTATTTTCAAATATCGAATTATCTATCATTGTATTTAGCTTTTTGCTGACAAGATCGATTGTCAGCTTCAGTATTGTATATCTAAAAAACTATAAAATCTTATATAAACAAAGTAACTGGTTCAAACTATGAGCCACCTACATGTTAACTATTAATCTGTGAGAACCTCCATTAAATTAACCTTATTTTGCAATATATAGTTAAAAGGTAACAAAAGTAACAGTATTTAGCTATTAGCCGTTAGCTTTTTTTGTATCCCGTCTACTCGTACCTCTTTCAAAAAAGGTAACAAAGGTAACACTATTTACAGTTAGCAGTCATCAACTTGTATCTCGTACCTTCTCTACTTGTACCCATTTACTCACTACTTATTACTTAAGACTCATTACTTGCTAAAAAGTAACAACCAACGGTCACAGGAGCGAAGCGTATGTAAAAGTAACACCAAATACTAATTTCTCTTTTGTTACTTTTCTCCAAACCTTCAAAGAACCATAAATTAAACAGCAGAAAATATCAGGCTGTTTAGTATATAGATAAAATCTCGTGAAAATCATACATTCCTCTGGCATTAAATCATATAGAGCCAAATTCGAATGAACCCGAAATTTAAAAGAGTACAAAATTACAACAATTGTCGCAATTTTAGTGATAAAATACTTGTAGAATATAAGGAGACTATTTATTTTTGCACAAATTCACCTAAAATGAGCAATCTTCATGATTAAAGAGAACCTGATCGATTTATACGCCAATAGCTTCAAAAACAACTGGGAATTAAAGGGATTATCCGATTATTCAGAACAAAAAACATTATATTACAAAGACTTAGCTTATGAAATAGCCCGTATACATATTATACTGGAAGAAGCTCAAATAAAGAAAGGTGACAAAATAGCCCTTATCGGGAAAAACAATATACCTTGGTGCGTTACTTACCTGGCTGTCATCACATATGGCGGCATCATAGTGCCTATCTTACAGGATTTTCATGCCGACAGTGTGCAGCATATCATAAATCATTCCGAAGCCGTCCTCTTATTTTCGAGTAGTCAGATATGGGATTCTCTCGATGAGGATCACCTACCCAAAATACGAGGGGTCTTCTCGGTGAACGACAGCAGTTATAAATGCCTCCATGAACAGAAAGGCGAAAAACTATCGCTTATTGTCGATTCGTTAGACGAAAAGATGAAAAAGAAATATCCCGACGGATATAAAAAAGACGATGTAAAATATGCCAAGGTAGATAACTCAGAACTTGCACTTATTAATTACACTTCAGGTACAACAGGATTTAGCAAAGGAGTAATGCTTTCGGCAAACAACCTAGCCGGGAATATCACACATGCCCATTATCTGAAACTTTTATTCAGGGGACAAAACATAGTATCATTCCTGCCTCTAGCCCATGCCTATGGCTGTGCCTTCGAATTTCTTTACTCCCTTACCGAAGGCTCTCATACAACCTTATTAGGAAAAGCGCCATCTCCAAAAATACTAGCGGAAGCCTTTGCTGAAATAAAACCCCATCTGATTATTTCCGTACCCTTGGTTATAGAAAAGATATACAAAAAATCCATACTTCCAAAAATAGAAAAGCCCGCCATTAAAATGGCTCTGAAAATACCGATTGTAAGAGATCAGATATATTCAAAGATACGAAAGGGCATGATGGAAGGACTTGGCGGTAACTTTCATGAGGTTATTATAGGAGGAGCCGCTTTGAACAAAGAAGTAGAAGCCTTTCTGCACAAGATAAAATTTCCGTTTACTGTAGGTTATGGTATGACCGAATGCGCGCCTCTCATTTCATATGACCACAATTATGACTTTATCCCAACCTCATGCGGTAAAATATTAGACAATATAATGGAGGTAAGGATTGATTCCGACGATCCTTACAATACAGTGGGAGAGATACAGGTCAGAGGGGAGAATGTAATGATGGGATACTATAAAAACGAAGAGGCAACCAAAGCTGCATTTACCGAAGACGGATGGCTCCGAACAGGCGATCTGGGCACAATAGACAGCAACAACAGGATATTTATCAGAGGTCGTAGCAAAACAATGTTGTTAGGCCCAAGCGGACAAAACATATTTCCGGAGGAGATAGAAGCCCGATTGAATAATATGCCGTTTGTACTCGAAAGCCTTGTCGTAGAAAGGAACGGGAAGCTGGTTGCATTAACTCATCCGGATTATGAAACAATGGATGCCGCACATGTAGAACAGGAAATGCTTCCGGCTATCATGGAAGAAAACAGGCACAACCTGAATAAGCAGTTGGCCAGTTACGAAAACATAACAGCAATACAGATATATCCTAGCGAGTTTGAGAAAACTCCTAAAAAAAGCATAAAAAGATATCTCTATGAAAACTAAATAGTTATTCAACAAAATTAGACTTAAATGCATAATTTTGGAAGAAAATAAGAAAAACACTAAAAAAAACATAATTATGCTATACAACATGTAAAGAAATATATATATCTTTGCATCGTGTTATCAGAAATAACTCAAATACATTTACCGTTTAAGTTTTAATAGAAAAGAAAAAATGAAAAAATTAGTATTATTTGCTGTTGCTGTTATTGCAATCTCTTTCGCATCATGTAGTAATAAAGCTGCTGAAGAAGCTAAAGCTAAAGCTACTGCTGACTCAATCGCTGCAGTTCAAGCTGCTGAAGAAGCTGCTGCTAAAGCTAAAGCTATCGAAGATTCAATCGCTGCTGCTACTAAAGCTATTGAAGATTCAATTGCTGCTGCTACTGCTCCAAAGAAATAATCTGAGCTATAACAGCTAAAGATTACAGAAGCCTGTATGAGTAAGACTCATATAGGTTTTTTTTATTAACTATTTATCGGTAATATTCACAATCAAAGGCAGTTATTTTAATAAATAATTGAGTAAAAATAACTATCTTTGCACGCTGATTAATAGAACACAAACAAAAACATAATAAATGGAATCTGAAAAAGAGCATTGGGATATAATAATAAAACCTCGCGATAACAGCTTCTCTTTGAACTTCGGTGAAGTATGGAAGTATAGAGACCTCATAAAGAGGTACATACATCGTGACATTGTAACAGCATATAAACAAACTGTTTTAGGCCCTCTCTGGTACATTATTCAACCTTTGTTTACTACAATTATGTACATGTTTGTTTTTGCAGGAATTGCAAATATTCCGACAGACGGCTTACCTCAGCCTTTATTTTACTTATCGGGAATTTTGATATGGAACTATTTTGCAGAATGCTTAGGCAGAGCTCAGGGTACATTTCTTGGCAATGCGGGCGTCTTCAGCAAAGTGTATTTCCCCCGGATGGTTGTACCTATTTCGGGTGCCATATCCACAATGTTGAAACTGGCTATACAGGTTGTTACTTTTGCAGTGATCTACCTATATTTTCATTATGCTGAAGGGACAAATATAGCACCCAATATATACATATTATTATTCCCTCTTCTGATATTAATGACAGCTTGTTTCGCCATAGGAACAGGCATCATCATCTCTTCTATGACAACAAAATACAGGGATATGGGTATCCTCATTGGCTTTCTGGTTTCATTGTGGATGTATATAACCCCTATAATATACCCTTTGTCGATAATGTCAGAGAGATATAGTGAATACAAGTGGATTATTGCATTGAATCCCCTAACTCCTATTGTGGAAACCTTCAGATTTGCCACGATGGGTACTGGTGAATTCTCGTGGGCTTCACTTGCGTATAGCTTTGGCGTCACCGTGGTTGTATTGATTGCCGGGATTGGGATCTTTAATAAAGTTGAGAGAAACTTTATAGATGTAGTATAATAATAAATAAAACGAAAAATGTCGGATATAGCAATAAAGTTTGAAAACGTATCAAAACAATATCGTCTTGGGGTGGTCGGTACAGGAACTATCAGCCATGACCTTAACCGGTGGTGGCATCTTGTAAGAGGAAAAGAAGACCCATACCTGAAAGTAGGAGAGGTAAACGACAGAAGTTCTAAAGCTATAAGCCAATATGTATGGGCGTTGAAAGATATCAATTTTGAAGTTGAACAAGGGGATGTAGTTGGGATTATAGGACGAAATGGAGCGGGAAAATCCACCCTTTTGAAACTATTATCGCGTGTGACTACTCCTTCGACAGGGATGATAAAAGCAAAAGGACGGATTGCATCCTTATTAGAGGTAGGTACAGGTTTTCATCCCGAACTTACAGGTCGGGAAAATATATACATGAACGGATCTATTTTGGGCATGACAAAATCTGAAATAACTCGAAAGTTGGATGAAATTATAGAGTTTGCCGGAGTAGAAAAGTACATAGACACCCCGTCTAAAAGATATTCCTCAGGAATGACTGTACGTCTGGGTTTTGCGATAGCGGCTCATCTAGACCCTGAGATAATGGTCGTAGATGAAGTTTTAGCAGTTGGAGATGTCGAATTTCAAAGAAAAGCTATTGGAAAAATGCAAGATGTAGCCACAGGAGAAGGAAGAACTGTTTTATTTGTAAGCCACAATATGAATTCGGTTAATAAGCTTTGTAATAAAGGAGTAATATTAGAGAATGGATATACTGTTTTTAATGGAAATGTAGAGGATGCGATAGACAAATATGTTAGTGATTATATGATCGATGATGATGCATCTGTTTCTTATATTGCCGATTTAAATGCTCAAAAAGATAAAGATATCATTTTACATGCTGCCGAGTTAATTGATGAGTCTGGCAATAAAATAGACAATGTTATAGATGTACACACAGCCTTTAACCTGCGCTTGCAAATTGAATTTAGAAAAAGAATCAACGCTCCAAAAATTACGTTTCATTTCAAGAATATGCGTGATCAGTTTGTATGGTTTAATGATATCAACGATGTAAACAAGGGGATGGATATTCCTCATGAAAAAGGTTTATATGAATTCATCATACCAATAGAGCAGCCTTTATTGAAGCCTGATACTTATTCTGTCTCTGTCGGTATAACAAACGAAGACAATAGACAAACAAACCATTTTGGGTATATCCTGAAAATGGAAATAGTAGATTTCGCTGGGATCAGGGCTACAAGGGCTGGGTATTTGTATACTGAGACTAAATGGAATATAAAAAATCTTTGATTATGAATATGTATTATTATTTCTATTAGAGTAAGAGCCTGTTTAAATTTTATTCGTTCCGATTTTTAGAATGATTTTTTCTTTTCTGAAGCGCGAATAGCGGGTTATTCAATCTGAAAAAAGGGTAAAATCAGATAAAAAGGGACTGAAAATGAACAAAAAAACTATAATAAAATGTTTTGGTAAAATTTAAACAGGCTCTAAAAATATATTTATGAATCAGACTCGAAATACAAGCTTTATTATTCAAGCACGGATAAGTTCTACTAGATTTTCATCAAAAATCATCTTACCGTTTTGGAATGAGAAATCTATTTTGGATTTATTAATAGAAAAATTGAAAAAGGAATTTCAAGGCATACCTATAATCTTAGCAACCTCTTTAAATAAAGAGAATGATATACTGGAAGAAATTGCATTAAAACAAGATGTTTTAATATATAGAGGAAGTGAAACAGATGTATTATCTCGCTTTATAGAAGCTGCTAGAAAATTCAACATCAACAATATAATTAGAGTCTGCTCTGATAACCCGTTTCTTGATGTAAGAGAATTAGATCGTCTTATTAATTTTGTAAAAACAAAAGATTTTGATTATGTAAGTTTCAAAATTGAAGATACTCCTAGTATTAAAACTCATTTTGGATTCTGGACTGAATTTGTTACCCTTCAAACTTTGGAAAAAATAGAAAAAATAACAACTTCTCCTATTTACCATGAGCATGTAACAAACTTCATATATGAGAATCCTGATAAATTCAGCATTTTTCTGTTGGATCCGAATGAAAAAGTTCGTGAAAGAAAAGATATAAGAATGACTCTGGATACTAAACAAGATTTTGATCTCTTATCTGAAATCTATAAAATATTAGTTTCAAAGTATAGAAATATTGGAATTGATGAAATAATAGACTTTTTGGATAAAAATCCCAAATACAAAATTTCTATGATGAAGCAAATCAAATTAAACGAAAAATGAAAAAACATGTTTATATCATAGGCGAAATAGGACAAAACCATAATGGCTCGGTGGATATTGCCAAACTTCTTGTGGAGTTGGTTTCTCGTCCAGTCAGGGAAGATGTATTCGGTATCGATTTAAAACCTATGGATGCTGTAAAATTAACAAAAAGAGACTTATCCGAAGAATTGTCCGTATCGCAAATGAATAAAATTTACGATTCCCCCCACTCTTTCGGAAAAACATATGGCGAACACCGTGCTGCATTGGAGTTGTCAGACGAGGAGCATTTTGAAGTATACAAATATGCAAAAGAACGAAACCTCGAATTTGTGGAAACACTCTGCTCTATTGGCTGTTTATCACTACTGAAACTTTTCACTCCTGATTACCTGAAAGTTGCAAGCCGCGATTTGACTAATCTGCCATTGTTGCAAGCAATGGCTGAAACAAAAATCCCAATAATACTTTCAACCGGTATGGCTGGAAAGAAGGAATTGGATGATGCCCTTGAAGTGATTACTAAATATCATTCAGGCATATCTATTCTTCATTGTGTATCACAATATCCGACACACCCGCAGAACCTGAATCTCAATACAATCGCTTACCTTAAAGAATATTATGGACAATATTCTATCGGATTCTCTGACCATACAATAGGCATATCCGCCCCCGTTGCTGCCGTTGCAATGGGAGCTGAAATGATTGAAAAACATGTTACAATAGACAGACGGATGAAAGGTACTGATCAGGCCGGTTCATTAGGTCCTGATGGAATCAATAGAATGATTAGGGACATCAGGATAACAGAAATGTCGATGGGAAAAAAAGAATTGTATATAGAGCCTGTGGTTGAAGCCAGCAAATATAAACTGGAACGTTCTATTGCAACTATACGTTCAATGCAGAAAGGTGAAATCATTACCGAAAATGATATTCATTTGCTAAGCCCGGGTGATGGCTTTAAATGGAGCCAAAGAGAGTCTGTGATAGGGAAAAAGCTACTAAACGATATTGCCAGCAACGAGATAATATACAAATCAGCTATATCGGGCGAAAACGGGTAAAATTAATACATTAAAATAGAAGAATATGCTAAAACTTGTTCTCACAGATATCGATGGCGTTTGGACAGATGGAGGAATGTATTATGACCAAACAGGCAATGAATGGAAAAAATTTCATACTTACGACAGCGCAGGTGTACTATTTTGCCATCAGGCAAACATACCCGTTGGGATAATAACAGGTGAAGAAACTGAAATTGTTAAACGCCGGGCCGAAAAACTGAAAATTAATTATCTGTTTCAGGGAGCAAAGGACAAGCTTGGAATAGCAACAAACCTATGTAAAGAGTTAGGAATTAGCCTATCTGAGGTTGCATATATAGGTGACGATATAAATGATATCGAATTATTGAAAAATGCAGGAATCAGTGCATGTCCGAATAGTGCCCCCGAATGTGTAAAACAAGTTGTTCAGATCATTTTGAAAAAAGATGGGGGGGAAGGAGTTTTCAGAGAATTTGTAGAATATATACTATCTGAAAACATCAAATAAATAGCTTGAGTGAGTTATTTATCTTGATTTCTAAATTAGAATAATACAAATTAATATGTACACTACCCGAAAAGAATATCTCAACTTGATTCAACAACTTCAGGAAGCTGTATTTCCTAAACTTAAGAAATGTTGGAGATCAAACATATGGCCCATTGTACAGATTCAGGTCGGATATTATCTTCATTTGATCTATATCGGGAAAATAAATGGAACTGATGTTCAGCCAATCCAAGCATCTATCTTAGATGAAAGAGTAAGTCTCCGGGACTTTAAACTGTTTATCAGATCAGTTTGTCGTTTAATAATCTTATATCCGAAATGGAAAGGTAAATTGAAGAATAAAATATTACTTTCAGGCTTCAAAGCACACAACACAGGTATATATAATCAATACATTGATCCTTATAAAGAAATATTAAAGAAGAATAATGAAGAAAGTGAAACTATCTTTATCGACGATATTTTCTCTGACTATCAGAATGATTTTTATCTACTATGCAGACATTTACATATAGTCATTCTTTTTCTATCGAGAATAAAAAATAAAATATTCAGCAACCAGATCAAGAACATTAAATATAATGCAAACTTAATTAAGTCCTTCTTTACAGAGCAGACTTCTTTAGATGCACACTATATAGAGTCCTTGGTATATAGCAGTGTCGCGGAGAACCATTTTTACTATATTTATTTCAAATATCTATTAAAGATAATATCTCCCCGGAAAGTATGGTGTTATGTTTATTACAACAATCAGCAAAGTGCATTAATAAGAGGTGCTAATTCCTTGAAAATAGCAACGTGTGAATATCAGCATAGTGCTATCTCCGACAATCACTTTGCTTACACTCGCTGGAGTAAAATATATGAATATTCATATCATTTTCCCCATACCTTTTATGTATGGAACGAAGATGATAAAAAGTTAATCATCCGTAATTTTTCCGAAAATTCGTTTCAACCACAGGTAATAGTTTCGGGGAACTATTATTTATTGTCACAAAAAGAAAATACACAGTATATATCAAAAGAAACAAACAATGATATTCTAATTTGTTTGCAAGGAATGTGGATTCCACAATTTATCGAAGATACCATCGCTGAATCCGACACAAGGAAATGGTATATTCGCCTGCATCCCAGATATCCACAGGATAGGCCTCACCTATTATCATTATGCAAAAAATATCCGGACAGAGTTGAAATTGAAGAAGCAAACCGACAACCATTATATGAATTATTCAAAAAAGTATCTACATTGCTTGTTTCATTTTCGGGAACTGCAATAGAAGCAAAAGAGTTTAGGCTAAAAGTAATTATATTTGGAGAAGAAGGCTATAACAGTTATAAAGATTTTATCAATAACGGAGATTTTTCATATGTAGACAGTAAAGATAATTTATTAAAAATCATGGAGAAAAATAAAACAATCTCGTGAATAAAAAGTAATGAAATGAAAATACTTTGTATATCACACGGTAGCACATTAAATGGAGCGGAAAGGTCATTTGCAGAAATGCTCGAGGCTTTTTCCATAGCTGGACATGAACTATATGCTGTATTTCCATATCATGGCGAATTAATAGAATTATGTAAACCGTATCTTAACAGCTTTACAATAGTGCATCAACCTTGGTGGCACGACCATGGTACTGAACTTTCATTAAAAGAAAAGACAAGAAGACTATTTAGTATATTAATAAACACTAGAAATAGCTTACACGTAATCAGGAAGATAAAACCTGACATCGTTATTACCAATTCCTCAGTCATCCCATGTGGAGCTATAGCAAGCAAGATCGCAAGAATAAGGCATTTATGGTACTTTAGAGAAATAGGGAAAGAAGATTTAGGATTTAATTACATTTATGGAAAAAAACTGTCTTTATGGCTAGCTAATAAATTATCGTCAACAATATTATTCAATTCTTACTTTTTAGAGTCTAAATATGAAAAATACATTTCAAAGAGAAAGCGGAAAGTTGTATATCAAGCGGTATCACTAAAAACAAATAACCAATATATAAAGAAAGATCAATCCTGTGATATTTTAACACTGATCATTGTTGGACGTTTTGCAAAAGGAAAGGGCCAAGTACAGGCTTTGCAAGCAGTACATACCTTAATACGACAAGGAGAGAAAGTCAGATTATTATTAGTTGGTGCAAGTCGTGATTCTTATTCAAATCAGATTAAAGATTATATCGAAAAACATGATCTATCATCATACATATTACCTATCGATTTCTCGAAAGATATCAGTGAATATTATTACCAAGCGGATATTGCCCTTGTATGCTCCAGGTGTGAAGCATTTGGCCGCGTTACTATTGAATCTATGAAGATGGGATTACCTGTTATTGCGTCAAATACAGGAGCTAACAGTGAACTTGTCAAAGAAGGTTTTAATGGATATTTATACGAATTTAGTAACAGTAAAGATTTGGCAAATAAAATTTTAATGTTAAAAGATAAAGATACTAGAAAGATGTTTGCAACTCAAGCTAAAGAGTGGGCTGATATAACCTTTACCATGAAAAATTATTCGTCGAACCTGAATGAAATAATAAATAATTATGAACGATAATATACGTCCCATCGCCATATACCTCCCCCAATATCATCCTATACCCGAAAATGACAAAGCCTGGGGTGATGGTTTTACAGAATGGACCAATGTAAAGAAAGCTAAACCTTTATTTGAGGGACATTATCAGCCTCATATACCAGATAAAAAAACAGGTTATTATGACTTGCGTGATCCAGAAATTATGGTGAAACAGGCCGAAATGGCAAAAGAGTATGGTATCCATGGATTTGCTTTTTATCATTATTGGTTTCAAGGCAAGAGGTTGCTAAATCTACCGATAGATAATATGCTGAACCTAGGTAAACCAGATTTCCCATTCTGTTTTATCTGGGCAAATGAGCCCTGGAGTAAACGTTGGGATGGAAGCGAAAACGAAATTATCCAAGAACAAACATATTCGGAAGAAGATGATTTGAATCATATAAAGTTTCTAATACCTATCTTTAAAGATAAAAGATATATAAGAGTTAACGGAAAGCCCTTATTTGCAATATATAAATCAGCTGATTTCCCTGACATTTCAAAAACTATCCGAATATGGAGGGAAGAAGCCGCGAAAGAAGGGCTGGAGTTATATATATGCCGGATAGACAGATGGAACTCCAATGCGAAACAACAAGTGGTAGATTTAGATATTGAAGCATCCATAGAATTTCAACCGTTAAGCCCGTCCCTCGAACGTTTTCTGAAAAGAGAATGGACTATCGGAGAAAGATTAAGAAATCGTATAAGTAAAATAATAGACAGATATTTTAACGAAAACAGAAAAGTCAATCAAACAATTATCAATATGCAAAAGTTTGTTGATTTTGACAATCGCTATTTTCATACGGATCATAAATGCTACCCTTGTGTATGTCCGTCTTGGGATAATTCTGCAAGGAAAAAAGAGGCTATAATTTTCACCCATTCTTCACCTAAGGTTTTTTATAAATGGATTAAAGGAAAATTAAATAAATTCACACCATATTCAAAAGACGAAAATTTCCTATTTATTAATGCATGGAACGAATGGGCAGAAGGGAATCATCTCGAACCATGCCAAAAATGGGGAAAAGGGTATTTAAATGCCTTAAAAAAGGCGTTGGACGAAAACAAATAGATTTTATGAAAATAATTGTAATAGTAGTCACCTACAATGGTATGAAATGGTATAAGAATTGTTTCGATAGCATAAGAAACTCTTCGATACATGCCGATACCATTGTTATCGATAATAACTCAAGCGACGGCACTGTACAATTTATCAAAGATAATTATCCGGAAATCAATCTGATAGAAAGCAAAGTCAATTTAGGATTCGGAAAAGCGAACAATATTGGGTTAAAGTATGCAATAGAAATAGACGCTGACTTCGTTTTTCTCCTGAATCAGGATGCATGGGTTCGCCCCGACACAATTGAAAAACTCGCAGTAAAACTGGAAGAAAACCTCGAATACGGGATATTGAGTCCGGTACACCTGAATGGAAAAGAAAACGAATTAGATGCTAACTTCGCTGCTTATATTCGGCCTGCCGCATGCTCAAATCTTATTTCTGATTTTATAATAAAGGGAAAGGCCGAAGACAAGATTTATCCTGTCAAATTTGTAAATGCAGCATTCTGGATGATTTCAAAAACATGCCTTTTAACCATCGGTGGATTTGATCCGGTTTTTCCTCATTATGGAGAAGATGATAATTATATCGGGCGGGTCGAATATCATGGTTTTAGAACGGGAATTTACCCTAAAGTATATGGGGTGCATGACAGGACGTTCAAAGGCAGGAAATCATTAAAAGAAATCAAAGACAGAAAGTATATCTATCATTTGATTATCCTGACAGGTATTTATATGCCTTTCCGAAAATGCATATTCCGTTCTTTCTATTATCTGTTTATGGAGTCTTTGGGCCATTTATTCCATTTGGCATATAAGGATATATGGATTAATCTTTGCGTTTCGTTAAGACTCATAAAGACTATCCCGAAAATATTAAATAATCGCAGAACTTCGAAAGTAAAAGGTTTAAGTTTCTTACCTGAAAAATAAGAGTATGGATAATCAGCCCCTTTTTTCTGTTCTCATAGCCAATTACAACAACGGCCGCTTCCTTGCTGAAGCCCTGGAGAGTGTTTACAAGCAATCATATAACAATTGGGAAGTTATAATCGTGGACGATCATTCAGATGACAATTCATTTACGGTATACAATCAATTAAAAAATGATGAGCGTATAAAAATATACTGCAATAGTGAAAATCAGGGAGCCGGATTTACAAAAAGAAAATGTGTGGAAATGGCTTCAGGAAATATCTGTGGATTTCTTGACCCTGACGATGCACTAACCGATGATGCACTGAGAAAAATGGTTAATGCCCATCGGGATAATCCAACTGTATCACTTGTCCATTCTATATCATATCACTGTGATGAAAATCTGAAAGTAATCAAGACGAATGACGCACCTAAACAAATTGTAGCGAATGACCCGTATTTCCTGAACATGGAAAGCGCCATATCACATTTTTCTTCATTCAAACGAAATTTTTATCAAAAAACCGAAGGTATAGATCCATATTTACAAAGAGCGGTAGACCAAGACCTTTACTTAAAATTGTATGATGTGGGTGAAACCTATTTTCTGAATGAAGAATTATATTACTACCGCATACATAATTCAGGAATATCCACCAACGAAAATATAGGCAAGGCCTACTTTTGGCATTGGGTTGTAATTATCAATACCGGAAAAAGAAGAGGGATGAATTATGAAGACTTATTTTGCAAAAGCCTCGCTTCAAAATCCGAATATGATAAGTTGGAAAACAAATACTTGAAACTGCGCAAATATGAAAAGCTTAATAACTTATTAGGAAGCATAAGACGTAAATTCTAAATAAATGAAAATCACCCACATATCAACAGGAATAACGGGTGGTGGTGCAGGGATCGCCACGCTCAGACTTCATCAGCATCTGATGAAGGAACCGGGCATACAGTCCGAGCTAGTCCAACGTTTTCCTATCGATCCTGAATTTGCTATTGCAAATAATATTCATACAGTCGGTACAGGGCGTTCCCTTATAATAAGGGCTTTGAAAAAATATAACCTACATGCAGAACACTTTCATTGGGTAAAACTAAATAAATATCCTAAGAATTATGAAATAGCTACGTTTGCAACAACATCATACAGGTTAGAACAACTGCCCATCATAAAAGATGCTGATATCATCCATTTACATTGGATTTCGGAGTTTCTCAATTATCCTACTTTCTTCAAAAATATAACGCGTCCCATTGTATGGACGCTGCATGACATAAATCCGTTTATGGGCATGTTTCATTTCGAATCGGATAGGATCAAAAACATCGAGAGATATGGTAAAATTGATAATCAGGTACGAAATATCAAGATAAAAGCCATTAATAAAAACAAGAATATCCATATAGTCTGCCTTTCGGAATGGATGAAGAAAAAGTCCGAAGCGAGTGCTGTTTTCTGCAATTACCCTCACTATTTGATACCCAATGGACTCGATTTTTCAAACTACCCGGTTATAGATAAAACCTATGCTAAGCAGAAGACAGGAATCAGCACTAATCTGAAAACTTTCATAATAGTAGGGGCGCATCTTAGTAACATACAAAAAGGATTCCCGATGTTTTTTGAAACTATAAATAAGATGGAACGCAACGATTTTCAGATAATATCAGTAGGCCAACTACCCGATAGTATGAAAATAAGGTCTGGTATCAATCATATTCACTTCGATAAGATAACCGATATATCAGCACTCAATCGATTATACTCTGCTGCCGATCTAACCGTTATACCGTCAAAAGAAGACAACTTACCCAATGTCATGCTCGAATCATTTGCAAATGGTACTCCTGTTATAAGTTTCAGCAATGGAGGTATGGCAGAACATATAAAAACCGGGGAAAACGGAATATTACTCTCTGAAACAGGGGTAGAACCTTTAACACAGGGACTTAACGATTTCTTAAATAATAAGTATACCTTTGAGGAAAAAGCAATCAGGGATTATGCCGTAAATACATTCTCCGATACATTACAGACTCAAAAATATATACAATTATATAAAGACATACTGAGCAGATAAGAATATGAAATTATCCATTATAACAATAAACTTCAACAATGCCGATGGGCTTAGAAAGACCATCGAAAGTGTTATATCTCAAAACCAATCAGGCTTTGAATACATTGTTATTGATGGAAATTCAACCGATGGCAGCATAGAAGTTATAAAAGAGTCTAACAATCACATTTCCTTCTGGCTGAGTGAGGCAGATACAGGCGTCTATAATGCTATGAACAAAGGCATTAAACACGCCAACGGAGAATACCTCCTTTTTCTCAATAGCGGGGATACCCTCCTTAAAGATGCCGGACTGACTGGAATTATTGATAAACTGACAGGAGAGGATATAATCTATTACAACCTCGAAATTTGTGATACAACAAACAATAATAAGTTTATCAAGTTCTATCCTGATTATATAGACTTTAAATACCTGATTGAAGACGGACTCCCACATATGGGTACTTTTATAAAAAGAAATACCCTGATCGATTATGGCGGTTATTCGGAGCAGATGAGAATATCCTCCGACTGGGCTTTCTTCATCGATGCTATCTGCCTTAACAATGCTTCATATAAACATATCGACGATTGTTTTTCTACATTCTATCTGGACGGAATGAGCTCCGATAGTCAAAACCGCCAGGTATTAACAGACGAAAGGAACAATCATATTGCTACTACATACCCACTATATCAAAGTGTGTACAATGGCTGGATAGAGAAAAAACAGGAACTGTACAAACTGAAAACATCAGTAAGCGTAAGGTTTCTTAAAAAGATAGGATTATTGAAATGGCTGAAACTATAAATAAGACAACTCCCCCACCCTCGATTTCGGTAATTGTTCCCTGTTACAATCAGGCGGAATACCTGCCGGAAACACTGCAATCGGTATTAGAGCAGGATTACAGTGATTGGGAATGCATTATAGTGGATGACGGTTCACCTGATAATACCCGGGAAGTAGCCGCACAGTGGACAGAAAAAGACCAGCGTTTCAGATATTTCAGGAAAGAGAACGGCGGACTGTCCGACGCCCGCAATTTCGGTATAAAACATGCTTCAGGAAAATACATCCTGCCGTTGGATTCTGATGATAAGATAAGCCCCCAATATATTAGCGAAGCTGTGGATGTTCTCGAAGAAGATCCGGAAGTGAAGGTAGTTTACAGTAATCTCATCTTATTCGGGACGAAAAACCAAAAGCTTAAAACCCCCGACTATAGCTATAAAAGATTATTCACTGAGAACCCTATATTCTGCTCGGGGATATACAGGCGGAGTGATTTCCTGCAAACAGGAGGTTACAATACCAATATGGCTGGAGGACTCGAAGATTGGGACTTTTGGCTCGGATTTATCAAAGAAGAAGACAAAGTCGTAAAATTGGAGAAATACCATTTCTACTATCGCATAAAAGAGGTTTCAATGCTTTCGTCCCTTGATAAAGAGAAAAATGAGCGATTATTACTCCAAATCTTCAAGAATCATGTACCTTTGTTCCTCGGATACATCAACCCTGTAAGAGACCATATCGAAGCTACCTATTATAAATGGGAAGCCGATTTATACAAAAAATCGATAGAATACAAGATAGGAGATTTCTTTTATTCACCGGTCAAATTTTTCAGGAAAGTATTCCGACGGATTTTTTCCGGAGAAAAGGACTGATACAAACTATTATGAAGATAAACGTCATACTAATCACTTATAATCAGGCTGCATATATGCCTCAGACGCTCGAAGGCATACTGATGCAGGAGACTGCACATGAAGTAGAGATTATTGTGGCTGACGATTGTTCTACCGACAATACAGTAGATATCATAAAAGAATACGAAAATAAAACCGGGTTCAAATTCACATACCTTCAAAAATTCCATAATGTAGGCTATAATAAAAATTATCAGCAAGCTTTTGCCGCCTGCACTGGTGATTATGTAGCCATTATGGAAGGAGATGATTATTGGCTGAAACCGAATCATTTACAAAATCATATAGACCATCTTGAAGCCGAGCCCAATTCTTCAATGAGTTACAACAGGCACCTGCGTCTATTTATCGACCTGGACAGAGAAGAAATATTCGACTGGACAGAGAGTAAAGATTATGAACTCATTACCACTGAGCAACTGGCTTTGGGAAATAAGATAGGCAACCTGTCATGCTGCGTATTCAGGGGAAAGCATGTGCAAAACCTTGATCCTAGGCTGTTCGATATGGAAATTGCCGACTGGATGTTGGGGATGTATATGGGGCAATTCGGTCCTCTACTCTATCTTGAAGATGTTACTTCCGCTTACCGGATACACGACAACGGCCAATGGTCGAAGATGGATGATAAAGCCCAATATCTGCGAATCATTGAATTCATAAACGAGTACGACAAATACTTCAATTATAAATATACTGAAGCTTTTACAAAACATAAACGGAGGCTGGAAATACTACTCTATGGCGACAAATCGCTACGGGGACGTATAAAAAGCATTACCCCGGGTTTTATTCGAAAAATATACCGGAAACTATAGAAAACAAAGATTATGAATAAACAAATATTTGTAACGCAACCGGCACTACCGCCATTAGAAGAATTCATCCCTTATCTGCAACAGATATGGGACAATAAGATATTGACCAACAACGGGCCTTTTCACCAACAGTTTGAACAGGAACTGGCCGATTATCTCGGAGTGAAATATATCTCGGTATTCTCTAATGGTACATTGGCTCTCATCACGGCATTACAGGCTCTGCGTATAACGGGAGAAGTAATAACTACGCCGTTCAGCTTTGTCGCAACTACCCATTCACTTTGGTGGAATAATATCAAGCCTGTATTTGTGGACATCGACGATAAGTATTACAATATAGACCCGGCAAAGATAGAAGCGGCCATAACACCGCAAACAACAGCGATCATGCCTGTGCATGTATATGGTAACCCTTGCAATGTAGAGGAAATACAACGTATCGCCGATATATACGGCCTGCGTGTAATCTATGATGCCGCTCATGCTTTTTCAGTCAAGAAAGACCGACAGTCGGTGATGAACTGGGGCGACCTTTCCATTCTGAGTTTCCATGCCACAAAAGTATATAATACAATTGAGGGTGGTGCTATTGTTTGTCAGGATGAAAAGACCAAGCAACGCATCGATTTGCTCAAAAATTTCGGGTTCCGAAACGAAACCACCGTCATAGAACCGGGTATCAATGCCAAGATGAATGAGTTACAAGCAGCTTATGGTTCCCTTCAGCTCAAATACGTAGACAGTTATATAGCCAAACGCCTGGAATTGGCAAAATTATATGATAGCCTGCTGAAAGATATCCCCGGAGTATCTTACATGGAAGTAGCCGAAGGAGTACAGCACACCTACCCGTATTATCCTGTGCGCATCAATACGGCAGAATACGGCATGAGCCGGGACGAACTTTATTTCAAATTACAGGAATATGATATTTTCGGACGCCGCTACTTCTACCCGCTTATCAGCGATTTCCCTACATACAAAGGGCTGCCGTCGGCAAGCGTGGCTAACCTCCCGATAGCAGGGCAGGTATCCAAAGAAATCGTATGCCTTCCTATATATGCCAATCTGGAATTTGACGAAGTACGTCGAATCTGCGATTTAATAAAAAATAAACCTTGGGAGAAATGAAACTGGGGATAATGCAGCCTTACTTTTTGCC
Organism: Dysgonomonas gadei ATCC BAA-286; assembly: GCF_000213555.1. Taxonomy (GTDB): domain Bacteria; phylum Bacteroidota; class Bacteroidia; order Bacteroidales; family Dysgonomonadaceae; genus Dysgonomonas; species Dysgonomonas gadei. The sequence continues at coordinate 52,138 of NZ_GL891979.1, read as the reverse complement.
GTATATCGGATATTTTCAATTGCTGAATGCTGTTGATAAATATGTGATATACGATAATATTCAATATACTAAGAAAGGCTGGATTAACAGGAACCGGATTCTGCAAAACGGTAAAGATTTGATGATTACTATTCCGTTGGAAAAAGATTCGGATTATCTGGATGTCAAAGAGCGATATTTATCAGTTGGTTTCGATAAAAAGAAATTATTGAATCAAATAAGAGAATCTTATAGGAAAGCTCCTTATTTTGAACAGGTAATGCCTTTGATAGAGAGAATCGTCAATTTCGACGATAACAATCTGTTTCATTATATAGATAACTCTGTTCGCGAAATATGCAGATATTTGGAAATTAATACAGAGATAATTATATCCTCTTCTCTCGGCATCGATCATTCCCTAAAAGGACAGGATAAAGTAATTGCAATCTGTAAGGAACTGAAAGCTACGGATTATTATAATGCAATCGGGGGGCAGGAGTTATACTCACCCGAAGAGTTTAAGAAAGAAAATATAAACCTGCATTTCATTTCTTCCAGTCCGATTGAATACAAACAGTTTACGAATGAATTTGTACCCTGGCTTTCCATATTGGATGTAATGATGTTCAATTCTTTAGAGGATATACATAGAATATTAGATAATTATGAATTAATATAATCCGGCTGATATATGGAAAGAAGTAAAGGCGAAATCATTATACCGGAAGAACTCGTAAAACTCCTCAATGATAACAATGAAGAAAAGGAGTTCTTCGAGAGTCTCACAGATGGATATAAACGGGGATACTGTGACTGGATAGGCGGAGCCAAACAACAGGCAACCCGGGAAGTAAGAGCTGGAAAGGCTTTAATCATGTTAAAGAACAAACAGAAAACGCTCAAGACATAACTATATCGAATGAAAGAAATTGGAGGATACTTCGAACTTCAGCTCCGCAAAGGCGAGCATTACCATAAAGGAGCGTTGCAGCTGAATACTGCCCGCAACTGCCTTGAATACATCTTGAGAGCAAAGAAGTATAGAAAGATATATATTCCATATCTCAACTCAGAGGTAATATGGGAGCCCATAAAGAAATTAGGTCTCGAAACTGAATTCTACTCTGTCGATTTCAATATAGCCCCGGTCTTCGATAAGGAACTGGCTAAAGATGAAGTATTCCTTTACTCAGACATATATGGAATCAAATGCAATACTGTCGAAAAGCTAGTCAGGAGGTTTGGCAAGCAGCTCATTGTGGATAATACCCATGCATTCTATTCCAGACCATATGAAGGAATAGATACGATCTACTCTCCACGTAAGTTTTTCGGACTGCCCGATGGCGCATATCTTTATACAGATACATTGCTGGACGAAGTATTCGAGCAGGATATGGCAATACCTCATATGACGCACCTGATGAAGCGTATCGAATATGGGAATGCAGGCGCAGCCTATCAGGGTTATCTCGACTATTGTGCCAGCCTAATTAATCAGCCGATAAAAAGGATGTCTAATCTGGCAAATGCCTTGCTGGCGAATATAGATTATGAAAATCTGAAACAAAGGCAGATAAGCAACTTCAAGTATCTGCATTCTATCTTAGGTAAAGACAATATATATGAGTTCGACAACTTTCCCGATGATACCTGTCCGCTCAGTTATATGTTCTATTCGGAAGATACGAACCTGAGGAAAAAGCTGATAGACAATAAGATATTCGTCTCCACTTATTGGAAAGCAACCCTGGACTTAGTCGAAAAAGATTCTGACGAATACAGGATTGTAAATTATCTTTTACCTTTACCTTGTGATCATCGGTATGAGGAGGAGGATATGAGAAGGATCATAGATGTAATCCGGTCTTAAATATCAAAAGAATAGATCCGATAATTATATACAGAGGATGATAGTAATCAAAAGAACCGATTCCTGCAATAAAGACTTTCAGGCTCTTGTTGAAGAATTAGATAAAGAGTTGACTATGTTGGACAAAGAAGCCCATTCCGTGTGTGCGCAATTCAACAAAATTGAATCAATCCGGCATGTCATTGTAGCCTATATAGAACATAAGCCCGCTGGTTGCGGAGCGATTAGGGAATACACCCAAGATGCAATGGAAATCAAGCGAATGTTTGTTTCCCCAAATATGAGGCATAAAGGGGTCGCATCCTCGATACTGAATGAATTGGAAAATTGGTGCAAAGAGCTGGGATACAAAAAAGCTATTCTCGAAACAGGTGAAAGGTTACCCGGAGCCACCAAATTATATGAGAAGCATAAATATATGAGAATACCCAACTACGGACAATATAAAGACATAGAACGAAGCATTTGCTATGAAAAAGAACTAGTAAAATAATGACTGAACAAAAGAACATAATGGTCTCCGTTTCCATGATAACTTACAATCATGAAAAGTTTATAGCCGAAGCTATTGAAGGAGTAGTCATGCAAAAGACGGATTTCCCTTTCGAACTCGTTATCGGCGAAGATTGCAGTACCGATAACACACGGGCCATATGTATCGAATATCAGAGAAAATATCCTGATATTATCAAGTTGAGGCTACCCGAAACCAATCAGGGCATGATGCTCAACTGGATAAACAATATAAACTCCGGACAGGGCAAATACATTGCTCTTTGCGATGGAGACGACTATTGGACCGACCCTTACAAATTACAGAAGCAGGTCGACTTTATGGAAGCTAATCCCGGTTTCGTCATGTGTTCTCATAAGGCCCATACACTAATGTGTGGCGTTTTGGACGAAAATATAGAGATGGAACGGGATATACTGACAACGGAAGACCTTATCAGCAAAGACTGGGGATTACTCACCGCGTCTATCTTTTTCCGTAAAGATGCGCATAAAACACCGGACTGGTATTATACTGTAAAGAATGGGGACTATGCCCTGCAACTCATTGTTTCCCTGTCAGGTAAAATCAAGTTCCTGCCTGAATATATGGCAGTGTACCGACAACATCTGGGCGGAATATCATCTACATTGAAGCCTTTGAATCAAACCGCATGGATGGTATATTTATTGCATGAATTTGATAAGTATACCAATCATAAATATAAGAAAATTGTCAAAGAGCGCATAAAAAGGATGTATAAGGTACAAATTTACTATGCCAAAGGCTATAGCTTGCGAAAGGCCGCTGCTATACTTACTTTGTTCCAGAAATTGTGCTACATCAATCCCTTTCTGATAAAATCGCAACGTAAATAAAATATGAAACTGTCCATTATAACCATCAACCTGAATGACGAAGTTGGTCTGCAAAAGACTATCGACAGTGTTGTTTCACAAACATTTACCGATTATGAGTTTATCATCATCGACGGTAAGTCCACTGACGGCAGTGTAGACCTTATCCGCAAATATGAAGATAAGATATCATACTGGGTAAGTGAAAAGGACAACGGCATATATAACGCTCAAAACAAAGGTATAAAGCAGTCAAAAGGCGAATACCTGTACTTCCTCAACTCCGGCGACGCCCTATATGAAAAAGACACACTGGAAAAAGTCTTTGCAGGTGACCCGCACGTCCCTTTCATCTGCGGCAGCTTCTATATGGAGCAAAAAGGGAAACTGGAAGCCGACAGTTCATACAAAGACCGCGACTGGCATATGGCCATCTACGAACTGTTTTCCGGATTCCTGTGCCATCAGGCATTCTTTATTCATCGCAGCAATTTCGAAAAATATGGACTATATGACGAGACCCTGCGGGTAGTGGCCGACTGGAAACTATTCTTTCAGGGAATAGGAATAGACCAGCTACCTGTAAAGTATGTAGACACATTTATCGTCATCTACAATATGGAGGGCTTCAGTACACAAATCGGCGGAAGCGTCATCTACCCCGAAAAACTGAAAGTCTGCCGTGAATTCCTCAACGAAAATGCTGTCAAAAAACTGGAACGGCTCTATTATCTAGAACAAAATGGCTTTGTGACCGATATTATGAAGTCTAAACGTTGGATATACAACGGATTCCGTGCATTCTGCAAAATCGGGCGTATCTTCGGTTTTGTAAAGGGCTAATCCATCACATTTACTTCGCTTTCGGGTATATTTGCAGAACGTATGCGCCATTCCTGCGGGTAAAGGTTATTAGCGCGATTCCCTATATTTTTCACAAATCCTATTGGAACATTCTTATATGTCAGAAGAATATAGCCTTTCGGCATATCCTGTAATATCAGGGCTTCCTTTCTTAGATAGCTTATAGCTGTTTTCCAATCCATATCGTAAGTTTCAAAGGCTTTTACATTCAGATAATTGCTTAAAGCCAACGATTGCGCAGGAATAAAATCCTTTCCTTTAAATTCACCCAGACAAATACCTTCCGATACAATATTCAGACTCGAATTTAAAATACAGACATCATTATACAGTTCCTCCGTAAAGGCATACCAGGAATCACCCTTCGGATAAAATACAAATTGCTCTTTATCCAGAATATAATCTTTGTATTGATCAGGCAATTCCACTCTGTTCTTTTTCTCATTCCGTTTTCTCCTGAAGTCGGTACGGACACCCTCTTCCTGCTGCTTCCGCAACAAAGCAAAGAAAAACCCCTCCCCTTTTGTCTTGTGAGGAAAAAAGCGACAAGCAGGAATATCCTCTGCAAAAGAAGGGCTTATCCCCCACTCTTCCTGTATATCCACTGGCAATACTTCTGCTCCTAATTCATCGCGAATCCACTGTACATTTTCTTCATTCTCTTCCAGATTATAGGTACACGTACTGTATAATAATAATCCGTCGGGTTTTAGTGCAGGCCAGATATCCGCTAAAATCCGTTGCTGCCGTTCTTTGCATAATCTTGCATTATCGACAGACCACTCGGATATTGCTCCCTCATCTTTCCGGAACATCCCCTCACCCGAACAGGGAGCATCGACAAGTATTATATCGAAGAAGCCTTTCAGTTTGCCTATTTGAGCAGGATCATTGTTTATTACCACGACATTCGGATTGCCCCATTTAGTCATATTTTCGGACAAAACATTTGCCCGCGAACGGATTACCTCATTCGATACCAACAAGCTATCTTTGTTCAATAAATCAGCTATCAGAGTAGATTTACCTCCGGGAGCCGCACACAAGTCCAAAACTTTCACATCATCCTCTGCATACTGCTTCAATGCCTGCCCTATAAACATGGAAGACGCTTCCTGCACATAGTAACAGCCTGCATGAAACAACGGATCGAACGTAAATTGCGGCCGTTTGCCAAGATAATACCCTGTATCGCACCATGGTACTTTTACTCCGGATATTCCTATTCCCTTCATTCGGCTCAAACGGATGCTGGTTGGTGAATCACTGCTTAATGCTGCGATAAGGTCGTCCCATTCTTCTCTCAGGAGTGGTTTGGTCCGTATTATAAAATCATCAGGTAAATTCATTTTTTCAGTTATTAGCCCACTCCTCGGGAGGAGACTTTAGATGCTACTCACCCTCTCCAAAGCCCCATTGGGGAGGTTAGAGGGCTAAAAGGTAACAAAGGTAACACTTTTTCCACTTTTTTCACCTGTTACATATTTCATTTTCTACGTCTCTTTTTCCTTTTATTCTGTTGGCTTACAGCCTTTCGATTATTATTGGCAATCAGTCTCCGCTTTATTTCCTGACGGGCTGCAAAGGCATTATCCATTCGCTCGAAATATTCATTCATTTCCGCTTCGTCAATCTCACAGCTATCTTCATCATCATTCTCTGCTATGGCCTGTTCCATATCATCGTCCACCTCCTGTGTCTCCATTTGTGCAAGTGCGGATTCGCTCTCTGGCTCCTCCGGCATACAAAGGGAGTCCGGCTCAGTCTCCGTCATATATTCTTTTTCTTTCCAGTCTTTTCCCTCCTCTTGTGGAAGGCGGGAAAGGCTTTGTTTATCCTGTCTGTCCAACAGCAGCTTTATGGTACGCAGATCGGGCAGGCAATTCTTCCGTTTTATCGTTTTCGATTGCAAGGATACTCCCTCCGGATTACCGGGATCAGGCAGGTAAATTTCTTTTTCTTCAACCATGATATAGCCGTCGAGCCGTTTTTTCAGGGACGAATACAACATCTGGCGTGTTCTTTCCTCCCGCCGATTCTCGGCTTTGGATATTTCCCGCGCCAGTTCGGGCTTGGTGTCTTTCCACGTGTAAAATGTTTTACGGCTGATACCCATTACCCTGCATATTTCAGCCACCGAACAAAAATCATCCTCTATCAATGATACGATTTTTTCTACTGATTCTTCACTATACTTTGCCATAAGGTTTTTATGGTATAGATAAATGATTCGGAATTTGATAATGAGCAACCAGTAATTACCTAAGCCCCAGCATTTTCAGTTTCAATAAGAACAAAGGTCTATTCCGTCACTTTCATCTTACGCTTCCTATACCATACCCAAAACAGTGCGAACAGAATAATTAATATAATTAAGTCAGGCTCCGTCATCGGCTGTGTCTCGTCATTCAGGTCGAGCGCCCTGTGACCCGACATAACTTCTTCCTGCTTCTTTTTCAGTATAGCCTTCTGTGCGTCGTTTTCTACAACAATGTAGGATGTAAGCGGACTCATTATCCCCGATTTGAAACTGTTTTGCAGCAGGCTGAGCCACTCTTTATCGGCGGTTTCGGGATGTAATACCTGATGCATCCATTGTGCCTGCATCAGCAACCCCGATTCCCAGTTCTTTTTATTTATTGCATCCTGATTTATGTCCAGTGTTTTATCTTTTGTATTTAGTATAACGGACGCTTTGTTATCGTCAGGCAGATATACAAGCGGATTACTCAGGCGCGGCCATACTTTTACGGCTTTTAACGGGATAGAGTCGATAATGCTCTCTGTTACTTTTATACCCTTCGAAAAAGAATGTCCTTTCAGGCTGTCGTTTTGCAGCGAATAAAACCTGTCTCCTTCGGGATAAGTAAACTCCATATCAGCAAAATCATTATAAAGAATAGCCTTCTGTATATTATCGCTCAATACAACTATAACAGGGTATGTCATTTGAGGATCGGTATAGGAATCGAAAAGGATTTTCTTTACAGCCCTGTCGAGGAAAAATCCCCCTTCGAATTTTTGCTTTTTCAGTTCTTCCTGCCATTCATTTTTCAACGAAAGGGTTTTTATATAAGTGTTTGTAAACGATATCTTCGCATTGTCTCTGTCAATCAGATTACGGTCGAGCAGCATGTTTATTTCGTCAAAATACTTTCCGGCTTTTTCTCTATCAGTTCTTTTTTCTTCCGGCAGATATTGTCCCGCTATTTCATAATCACCCACATTTGCAGATATATCGACAATGAAGTGGTAATATGGTTTGCGTTCTACTGTCTCCAGTTTTTGCTTTTCCTGTCCCGAAATATATGCTACTCCTTCTATATCTGCATTCGGGTCTGTATGCATTTGCATTTCAGTATCTCCAAGCATAATCCGGTTGCCGTCTATATCGATAGTGACAGGCTCTTTGTGAATAAACTCGATTCCGGTATATCTCGTTTCGTCTGTTTGAAATGGAAAGACTTTAAATTCCACTGTATTTCCCGACAGGTAGCGAAGCAGTCCCGGGTCTCTGTTTACATTTCTTATCTGATTGAATACCCATGTGGCGGCCTTTTTCTCGGCCAGTATACCCGGTTCTTTGATATCTCCTACATAGAGGTAATAATCGCTTATCCAGCATCCGGCAGGCAAATCTATTTTTGTTATATATTCAGCATTCCATAGAGGAACATTTTTGTTGTATATTGAAAGGTCTATCCAACTGACCCATGCTTTTTGTGCATCATCATATTTACTGCTATGTTGAATATCTGTTATTTTTATTTTTTGTATTGTGTCGTTTCCCGGACTTTGCCACATCCTGCTGCGTCTGTTATTATTTGCTTCATGGCCATTGAACAGGTTGTAAATCAGAGTCCGTTTACTTTCCGAAAGGGTCAGATTGTCAAGCACTAACCACTTATAGTAGCTTGACAGATACGGAGTGGAAGAATAGAATGCCGTACCACCTCTTCGGTCGTGTGTATCTGTAGCTTCCAATATGCGGTCTACTGATTTTGCATTTAGTTTATATTCTTTCCTATAGTCGGGACTATAAAGGTATTCGAGTGTTGTGTGCAGTATGCTGCGGTCGTATTTATAAGTAATCGTTATTGCTGTTGGCAAAACACAAATACTTATGATTGTAATCGTATATAACAATGGTTTCTTATAGCTTCGTTTTAGGTTATTGAAATCCTTTACGATATCATTGAGATGTATAGGGAATAAAATTAATGGTGTGAGCATCAGGAACCCTCCTCCGAAAATGATAATGGCAAACACCGACAACGGCAGGAAAGGCAACATGACCAGGAAAAAGTAAAGCGTATACATAAATGTGATACATCTCCCGACGTAGAGAGATAACCTTAGCTGCCTGTTTTCCGGTATCGGGATGCAGATAAGCAAACCGTTTACAACGGCTATAATATAAAACCACGGATCGGAGAAATTTCCGAACAGGTTATCGAAATTCTTATTGATATACAAACCCAATATCGGAAATATAATAGCAACCGGAATTTTCCATGCCAGCTCATATTCTTTAAAGATATTCCGGCGTGATATAAGTATATAAATAAAGCGAATGATAAAAAACAGAAAAGCGGCAGTAGCCAGAATAGCGGATACAAGGTAGAGATGTTCACTCCCGAATCTCATTCCGTCCCACAATGGCAATACCAATGTAGCAAAAACATAAATAAAAAACGGAATACTTATGGCCACTGCAATATTTATGGATGCCTTTTGGTTTCCGGCATGCGGAGTGAGTAAAATGGCCAGGGCAAACAAAGTATATATAAGTGTGGGCATAAGAAAAGCCCCTACATACATAGGCAGGTTTCCCGATATCATCCAATCGGGAATGTCGGATGGTACCAAATCGGTGTAATTATAATAATATGCGTATATAAAACTAAGAAAAGCAACGAATGATACAATACAGTAAACTATATCTATCCGTTTTTTGCGTACCATTTGTACAATAGCATAGGCAGCATTCAGTAATGCAAGTATAACCAGTACAATTGCAAACGACTTCCAGCGTGTCAGTTCGGAATAATCCAGCAGGCTTTTTATTATTTGAAATTCGCCCCATTCCAGAAATAGGATCAGTATGACAGGTAAAGTGTTGATAAGGAATATCCATTTAGGATTAAGCAGTTTTCTCATGATTGTGTTGTATTTTGTTTATTATCTGATTTAGAAGTAAATATCCGAATATAAGAAAGGAGAGGTAGACAAAAATCCCTTCAGCCTGATGTATCAACTTATCCGGAAGGCCGGAAGCTGAATAGAAACCTGTATCCATTATCAGCATATACCCTGTTATGCGTGATATATTGGCTATAAGAGTTATCATATAAGAAAGAATGAAAGATGCGGGTATAACGAGCCATTTTTTTATAATGCCTGTTTTTATAAATACAAAAGCAATCATCAGAAAACTGATCAACAGAAAGTTAAAACCCGAACACGACTTATTGATCACCATATTTATCTGCGGATAAAAATATCCTGATGCATTATTGTAGATAGCATCCGATCCAGATATCAGTTCTATGGCTTTATTAGTAGGACCAAGCAGAAACCGTATATTATCGGTATCTAAATGTGGATAAGCCAGTTTTAAACCTGCGAATATGCAGAAGCAAAGAATTGAGAGTGTTATTTTATTTTTCATAAAAAGAACTTTGAAAAACAAAGTAATATTTAAAAATTTAATTAACCAAACTTTTTTGAGAATTATTATAGAGAAAAATAAAGTTATCGAATGTGAGGGCAAATAAACATTCGACTATTGGAAAATAGTGTAATGAATTTTTATCTATTACTTATTTTCCGAATCACACCCATTTACTATTCAATAAAAATAGCGACCTTTGCAAGCGAAAAAATATAGATTAATAATTACATGATAGAAATACATAAAGTACCCTCTCCATGCTTTGTCATGGAAGAAGAACTGCTCAGAAAGAATCTTTCGCTTATCAAATCGGTAAAAGAACGGGCAGGAGTAAATATAATACTTGCATTCAAAGCATTTGCCATGTGGAAATCTTTCCCCATCATTCGTGAATACATTCCTTATTCAACGGCTAGTTCGGTGTTTGAAGCACAGTTGGCTTACGAGGAAATGGGAAGCCTTGCCCATACATTCTCTCCAGCCTATACTCCGGACAATTTTCCCGTATTTATGCGATATAGCAGTCACATTACGTTCAATTCCTTGTCTCAATACGAACGCTTTTATCCTGAGACTCTGAAACACAGGAAGAAAGTTTCGTGTGGTATCCGCATCAATCCCGAATATTCAGTTGTGGAAACCGACCTGTATAATCCGGCAACTCCGGATTCTCGCCTCGGTGTTCCGGTCAGCCATTTCGGCGATGAATTACCCGAAGGAGTAGAAGGCCTGCATTTTCATACGCTGTGTGAATCTTCTTCTTATGATTTAGAGAAGACACTGGAACAAGTAGAGAAGAAATTCGGACACTTCCTGCCAAAAATAAAATGGCTGAATATGGGAGGTGGCCATCTGATGACCCGCGAAGACTACGATGTGGAGCACCTCATAAATTTGCTACTATCGTTTAAAGCAAAATATCCGAACCTCGAAATTACAATGGAGCCGGGAAGCGCTTTTGCTTGGCAGACAGGGGTATTAGTCTCCACAGTGGTGGATATTGTGGATAATGGCGGAATAAAAACAGCCATACTCGATGTGTCTTTTGCCTGCCACATGCCTGATTGTCTCGAAATGCCGTATAAACCTTATATCAGGGGAGCATATCATGAGCCGGTAAAAGGTCTGCCTACTTACCGGATGGGAGGTAGCAGCTGTCTCAGCGGCGATTTTATAGGGGAGTGGTCGTTCGACGAACCGCTTTTGATCGGCGACAGGATTATCTTTGAGGATATGATACATTATACTACTGTGAAAACAACTATGTTTAACGGTATCTCGCATCCTGCTATCGCGCTTTGGAACAAGTATAACCAGCTGGAAATTTATCGTGAGTTCGATTATGAGGACTACAAAAACAGAATGAGTTGATCCGGTAAAATGTTAAAAATGAGATTGTAGGCAATAAGACTTTTATACAGGCGTTTCATTAATATAACTCTAAAAAAACGGAAATCGCCTATGAAGAAAATCTTTACACCTGAACAATGTCAACATTTTGATAAAAATGAAGAGAAGGTTGTCGCACCTTCCGAAAAAACACTAGACTTTCTTAAACAATTTGCACGCGCGCATTATGTAGATAAATCCTTACCGGATACTATAAGCGGATTTTGTGTAAATTAAGAGCAGATAAAAAAGAAAATAGAGTACAGGCTATCACAGCCTGTGCTTTTTTATTGAGATTCTTAAAATATGCAGAAGTTCAAATTCGGACTTTCCTATATCATCCCGTCCCTTTTTTTACTATATTTACACTCATAAATATTTATAACTTATAATTCGTAGACATGTCACACAAGATAGCGCCTTCTCTTCTTTCTGCAAATTTCCTGAATCTTCAGGCAGATGTGGAGATGATAAATAAGAGCGAAGCCGATTGGTTTCATTGCGATGTAATGGATGGGAGTTTTGTACCTAATATCTCGTTCGGCTTTCCGATAATAAAGCAGATCAGTACAATTGCAAAGAAACCGCTGGATGTTCACCTGATGATCGTCAATCCCGATAAGTACATATCGCAGGTAAAAGAGGCCGGAGCATATATGATGAATGTGCATTACGAGGCTTGCACCCATCTGCACCGTACGGTTTCAGGTATACACGAAGCAGGGATGAAAGCCGGGGTGACATTGAATCCGCATACGCCTGTTTCGTTGTTGGAAGATATATTACAGGATGTGGATATGGTTCTTCTTATGACAGTGAATCCGGGATTCGGCGGGCAAAAATTCATAGAGCATTCGCTCTCTAAAGTTTCCCGTTTGAAAGATATGATACTAAAAAGGAATTTGCAGACTTTGATCGAGGTTGATGGCGGGGTGAACTTGCAGACAGGAAAGCAACTTGTAGATGCCGGAGCCGATGTGCTCGTGGCAGGTAATGCTGTATTCGCAGATGCCGATCCTGTGGAAATGATACATAAACTGAAAAGTCTTAAATGATAACTTAATAGGTCTGTGACCTTATTATTACCGGCGGGAATGAAGAATCCGTTTTCCAAAATACCATTCCTGTTTTTTCTTATTCCGCTTGTAGCGGGGATTTTATTACAATATTATTTAAAGATAGAATATTCAGGCATAGCTTTCTCCCTGACAGGACTGATAGCTATGCTTTTTTCATATCTGATACCGGAGGATAAGCAATTCCGCTGGCGTTGGCTATTTGGTCTGGGTGTCGCTTTATTTCTTATAAGCGTAGGTGTTGTATCTACATCCTTGCGGCAGCAATATTCTGAATTTACATACTCAAATAAGGTAGAGATATATGCCAGTATAGTTACCGATACGCCACAGGAGAAGAAAAAAACGACAGCGTACAGAGTCTATCTGCCCGACGAAGATAAACTGATAGTTTGTTATTTTCAAAGAGATGCATTGGATAACAACAGGCTGCAACCCGGAGATATCTTTTCTTTCCAGGGAAAGATACAACCATTTCAGAACATCGGAGATTTTGATTATACACGCTATATGTACAATCAGGGGTTTGTGGGCTCTGTCTATGTTTCAAACGGTTTATGGCAAACTACGGGAGAGATATCACCCTCACTGAAATATACAGCGTTACGCTGCCGTCAGTATATAATGGATTTCTATAAATCGTTAGGATTCAATGATACGGAATACAGTATTCTTTCTGCGCTGACTCTGGGTTATCAGAACGATCTGACAGACGATATTAAGCAGGGATTCAGGATTACGGGTACGGTACATGTCCTTTCCGTCAGCGGACTTCACGTGGGTATCATCTATCTGATGATTAGTTTTCTACTCGGGTTTATTCGCAAAAGTACGAAGTATTATTGGCTGAAACCCTTATTGATCATTATTCTACTATGGATATATGCTTTTATTACCGGTTTGCCACCTTCAGTGATAAGGGCAAGTGCAATGCTCACGGTATTCTGTGCTTCAGAGATTTTCGGGAGGAAAAGTTTCTCGCTGCATGCTCTATATATCGCAGGATTCTTCATTCTGCTGGTCAGCCCTTTTTCATTATTTGATATAGGGTTCCAGCTGAGCTTTACGTCCGTTCTCTCCATATTGTATTTATTACCTAAAGTATCGGCCCTTTTGAAAGTAGAGAATAAATATTTACGGAATATCTGGCAAATGTTTACCTTGTCTATCGTGGCTCAATTGGCGACATTTCCTCTTTGCTTGTATTACTTCGGCACATTTCCTACCTATTTTTTTGCAGCCAATTTACTGATCGTACCATTGGTTACATTGATAATCTATACTGTGGGTGGCATTGGACTAGCTAAAATGCTGAGTATGATAATGCCGGATTTAACAGCTTGTTTTTACTACTTACCGGTCAAAACATTACAGTTTTTAGTATGGTTGATGACAAGTATTATCCGTTTCTTTGAAGGTTTACCACTCGCTTTGATTGATGGTATAGAAATATCATTTACAGATATGATTTTAATATATACTCTAATCACAGGTCTACTCATCTTCCTTATTTATAAAAAGCCCAAAGGACTGATTTTGGGGCTATTCGCTGTATTTTTGTTCTTTGGAGTTCATATTTACCATAACTTTTCTATGTAAATCATCAATAAAGATTAATGACTTATATTAATATTCTTTCCTCTTATATTTAACTCCTCCCTTGCTTATTTTAGAATATCGGCGCATTATTGCCGCACCCTCCTGTGTTTATCCTCGATCCTAGTTTTGCCAAAACGGGACACAGTATCAAACAATTACACATTCAGTTCAATGACGATTCAAATAATATCTAATGAATGAGCAAAACAATTCACTGTCAGTAATATTTTTCCTATTTTTGCCTCTGATTTCAATTTATATACTAATGATAAAGAAAACGATATCTGATGACAGGAACATATTTATTGTTCTATTCATATACGCTTTCCTTCTTGTCTTTTTCTGCTCGCTGATGTCGCCGTTGTATCCGTTCAATGACTGGTCGGATATAAACCTGTATTTCAATATAGGTAAAGCGATGTTTAACGGGCAAACGCTATATACCGATATCTTCGATCACAAAGGCCCGCTTATCTTCGTCATCTATGGCATCGGCTCCCTTTTTTCGGAGGACTCCTTCATAGGCATGTACTTCATCGAATCCCTTGCATGGGTGGGCATGATATTTGCCGCCTACCTCATAGGACGGTTATACCTCGATAAAATATACGCCTTCATCACCGCACTCTTTTTCCCTGTCCTGATGCTCTCCCATTCATCGGAAGGAGGTTCGGCCGAAGAATTCATAACATTATTTATCGCTGTCAGTTTCTATTTGTTCATCCGGTACTTTAAAGATAAAGACGCTGAGCTGCACAAACCTTCACATATGCTTGTACACGGCATTATGTGTACCGTTGTATTGTTCATCAAGCTCAATCTGGTTGTCTTCTGGTTTTTCCCCCTGCTAGCCGTTTTTATTAACATACTGCTAAAGAAGGAATATAAGAATCTTGTAAGTAATATAGCCGCATTCATAGCCGGGGTGCTGATAGTAACTTTGCCAATCGTAGCCTACTTCCTTATAAATGGCGCACTTTCCTATGCCTGGGATACTTATATTACATTGAACAGGACATATGCGCAACTCGGCGACTTCGCCCGCATCATGGAGAACCTGATTATCCGCTTCTACCAACGCCTAAAATATGACAACTACGAATTTGTAATCATACTTATAGGGGCTATATACTTCCCATTCAGGTATCTGGGAAATAATTGGGGCAAGATAGGAATTATGCTTTCGTTTGCATCGTTATACACAGTCATATTCATGCCTGCCAATTATGTTTTTTACTACTCCATACCTTACTATATTTTCTGCATAACAGGCATTATCTCGATCCTGGATATGCTGAGCAAATATATTAAGATACCCGGCCGATGGTATTCCTATCTGTTTTTTGCCCTCGTTGCTCTTGCATGCGGAATCATGACTAAAGACTTTTTCGGAAAGCCCAAAGAATTCATTTTCAGGCAACAGGAAGAAACCAGCGGCGTTCTCTATAAGTTTTACAACGTAATATCGAAGGAAAAGAACCCTACACTCATGTGCATGGGGCTTGATGCCACAACAGGCATCTTTACCAAAGCGAATATAATGCCGACTGTAAAATACTTTATCTCGCCCAATCTGCCTTACAATATCTATCCCGAAATGAGGGACGAACAGACAAGATACATAGAAGAGAAGAAAGTACAGTTCATCATATTGTCGGGGGCTTCGTTCAGTTACGATTACTATATGTCTTTGCCTGTCCTTCAGGAGAATTACACGCTTGTAAGCACCTATGAAGAGAATGGCAAGTCCACCTATTTCCTATACAAACGAAAAGACTAAACCAAACACAAATGATAAAGAAACAAATACAAGAAGATAAGAGGAACTTCGTCATACTGATTCTGTATGTCATCCTCCTCCTTTTCTTCTGTTCAAAGATGTCCCCTCTTTATCCTATCAACGAATGGGCAGATGTAAACCTGTACTTCAATATAGGAAAAGCCATATTTCACGGGCAAGTGCCTTATGTGGATGTGTTCGACCACAAAGGCCCGCTTATCTTCTTTATCTACGGAGTCGGATATATGCTCTCAAACACTTCTTTTCTGGGAATGTACTTCATTCAGTGCCTATTGTGGATATTAATGGTATCCGCAGCATATCTTACAGCAAAACTGTATCTGGATAAAATATATGCCCTTTTTGCTGCTATGCTTCTCCCCGCTCTGATGCTCTCGCATACATTGAACGGAGGTTCGGCCGATGAATTTATTACCGTATTTGAAGTTATAAGCCTTTATCTCTTTATCCTATACTTCAAAGATAGATCAGTAGCAGAGCATAAGCCCGTACATATGTTTATGCACGGCCTGTTGTGCGCGATGACCCTCTTTATCAAGATCAACCTGATTGCATTCTGGGTTTTCCCTCTACTGTTTATATTCATCAACATAATACAGCAAAAGAAATATCGCAACCTGCTGGAAAACGCCATAGCATTTTTACTCGGATTATCCATTATCGCCTTACCTATCCTTCTTTACTTCATCTTCAACAACGCTTTGCAAGATGCCTGGGATACCTATATCGTACTGAATAAAAGCTACTCGAAGCCGGGAAGCATTGGCGAAATATTGGAAAGGCTGTTTTCTTATCTTTATCAACAGATACGCTATGGCAACTTCGAGTTTATTATTATTCTCATCGGAGCTATCTGGTTTCCATTGAAATACATTGAAAACCGTTTAGGTAAGGTGGCTATCATATTATCTTTCGCTGCCACATATACAGCCATCTTTATTTCGTCCTATTATATCGACTATTACTCTGTTCCCCTGTACACCTTCATACTGTTGGGATGTATTGTTATTTGCCGCTATATAAAAGTTCCTTCTCCATCGTGGAAGTATTACGCCCTTTTCATTATCCTAGCCCTGTATATGGGTATTCAGCAGCGTAAATTCTTCGGCATGGATTTCAGCGAGCTTTCCGGTAAAAAAGAAAACAGCTTTGATATATCCAAGTTTTCTCAAATAGTAGAACAGGAGAAGAATCCGACTTTGATGAACCTGGGGCTTGATCTTGGCAACTCAGTCTTTACACAAGCCGATGTTATCCCAAACGTAAAGTATTTCATATCCCCCAATCTCGAATACGATATGTATCCTGTGATGCGGGACGAACAAACAAAATATATAGAACAACGGAAAGTCCAATTTATCATACTTGCCGAGATCGCTCTCAATTTTTCATATTTCAGCCAACTTCCTGCCCTGCGCGAGAACTACGAAGTAGTATCTGTCATAGGTAACGAAGGTGGCAGGTATTACCTCTATAAGTTAAAACAATAAGAACCATATGCAACCATCATTATATCTCATTCCCGTCACATTAGGAGAAACCAGCATAGAACAAGTATTACCACAACACAACAAAGAAGTAATACTACAAATAAAATATTTCATTGTCGAGAATATACGTTCAGCACGCCGCTTCTTAAAGAAAGTGGATAACAATATTAATATAGACGATCTCACTTTCTATGAATTGAACAAGCATACCAAGCCCGAGCACATCGATAATTACCTGCAACCGATAACCAATGGTTTTCATATCGGCATTATATCCGAAGCCGGTTGCCCTGCCGTAGCCGACCCGGGGAGTGATATCGTTGCTATCGCCCAGCGAAAAGGTTATAAAGTGGTGCCGTTGGTTGGTCCATCATCTATCCTTTTGTCACTGATGGCTTCGGGATTCAACGGTCAAGGCTTTGCCTTTCAGGGATATCTGCCCGTCGACAGCGCGGAACGTATCAAGAAACTTAAACAACTTGAACACTTTATCCAACACGATCATCAGACCCAGATATTCATAGAGACACCCTACCGGAACCAAAAGCTGGCGGAGGACATCATCAAACATTGTACGCCTTCAACAAAGCTTTGTATAGCAATGAATATTACCTGTGAAAACGAGTATATAAAGACATTACCAGTAAAGCAATGGGCCAAGAAATTGCCGGACATGGGCAAACAACTTTGTATCTTTCTTCTGTATAAGTAATTAAAAAAAGTAACAGGTATATCAGTTATCTGTTAGCAACTTGTATCCCGTTCCTTGTCTACTCGTATCTTTTTTCAAAAGGTAACAAAGGTAACACATTTTTAGCTATTAGCTGATAGCTGGTAACCAATATCTTATGCACAAAACCTGACAAACCTGACACTTTTACACAATTTTTTATTGTCACTTTTTCTTCTAAAAACTCCGTGCTACTCCTTCTACTCCGTGGTTAAAAATTAAAAAGTAACAAAGGTTACACTTTTTGCTGCTTTTTATTTTCCACTTTTCATTCTTTCTTTTTCCCACTTCGGGTGGGGGGATCAAAATTTCAAAGAACTAAAGGCTATCAGCTACATACATAGATAAACTTTTTCAAAAAAGACTAAATATCGTGTCGGGCTTAGCCTGTAACCACGCGACGGGCAAAGGAATCTGTCACCTTTTAGAAAAGTAACACTCTTTACATACTTTCCAGATGATGTAACTTTTCATACCTGTTCAATTTCTATACCTTCCGCTTTTTATCAAAAACAAAATGAGACAATATAGAGATTGCGTTATATAGATAAAATACTTCATAATTATACAAATATCTTTTTAATCCAAAAAGATATCAATAACAATAAAAAATCATCAAACAATCTTTATATAAAAGCATTATAACACAATAAAAAGTATCAATAAATCTTTTTGCAAAAATTTATCCTTTCAAATTTGCCAATTAAAATATTTTGACATACTTTTGCCAATATAAATATCAAAAAGAATACTCCAATACCATTTTTCTAATCAAAAAGAGAATTAAAGTACATTTTTAACATCTTTAAATATTTTTGATTATGAAGATTTTAGCTTTAAGGAAAAAAGTTTGTTTGGTCATCATTCTATTCGGTTTATTATCGACGGTTCAGATCAAAGCCCAGTCGGAAATTGAAGTTGATCTTGGCGCAGATCTGGTCAGTTCCTATGTATGGCGAGGATTTAAACAGGCTGGTGCAAGTGTACAACCCGGAATCAGTGCCAGTTTAGCCGGATTCAGCCTAAGTGCATGGGGCTCTACAGACCTGGCCAGTGTAGGTAAAAAAGAAGTTGACTTCACTGCTGCTTATGAGAAAAGCGGATTTAAAGTAGCCGTTACCGACTACTGGTGGGACGGAGAAGGTGCCAACCGTTATTTCAGCAGCCCTAACGACGGTTTCACCGGACATTACCTGGAAGCTACATTGGGATATACTCTACCCGAAGCATTTCCGTTAAGCCTTACCTGGAATACATTTTTACTGGGAAAAGGGAATAAAAAAGAAAATGGAGACAATTCCTATTCCACCTATATCGAATTAGCTTACCCGTTTTCGGTAAAAGGTGTAGATATGGGCATTTCAGCAGGGTTTACTCCTTGGGAAAGTTCAGTATATCCGACTTCCGGATTTAAATTTACATCCATAGCATTAAGCGCATCCAAAAGCATCAAGATCAACGATTCATTCTCCTTACCCGTATTTGCCAATATAATAGCTAATCCGGCTGTAGAAGACATTCATTTCGTATTTGGAATATCCATCAGGTAAGTAAAAATCACTCTATAATTACTATTTAAAATGAAAAAAATCGAAGCGATTATCCGCAAATCAAAATTTAATGAAGTACGCGCTGCGTTGCACGAAGCTGATATAGACTTCTTGTCGTGGTGGGACGTAAAGGGACAGGGCAGCGCCCGTCAAGGATTAATATTCAGGGGAATAGCATATGATGTGAACGCTATAGACCGCATATATATTTCATTCGTGGTAAGAAATATAAATGTAGAAAAGTCAATAGACGCTATACTAAAATCGGCATATACGGGAGAAAGCGGTGATGGACGCATCTTCGTTTCCAGTATCGAGCAGTCGATACGCATACGCACTGGAGACCACGGCGATGAGTCGTTGTATGACAAAGATGAAGATAAATAAGGATTTGGTTATAAAATTAGGTTAAGGTAAAAACAAGAAAATATGAAACGAAGATTATTTAAGTATATAACTATATTGCTGTTCGCTTCGCTGACTCTCCCCACAGCCGTAATAGCACAAGATTCATTGGCTACAAGTACAGATTCTTTACAGGTGGTTGCTACTACCGTTGTAGAGGGAGTAGCCGCAGCAGAAGCCCCTGCAACACTGGACTCTGGAAATACAGCATGGATGATAGTTGCAACCATACTGGTATTGATGATGACTGTACCCGGACTAGCCTTGTTTTATGGAGGTCTGGTACGTCAGAAGAATGTTCTAAGTATTATTATGCAATGTCTCTTTATAACAGGCGTTATCAGTATATTATGGATAGCATTCGGATACAGTTGGGTATTCGGTACAAGTTTTATGGAGTCTGATAGCGCCTTAGGGGCAATAATCGGAGGATGGGACAAAGTATTCCTGTGCAGTCTCACGCTCGATACCCTTACGGCCGGAAATATTCCTGAAATACTGTTTGCATTATTTCAATGTATGTTTGCAGTTATTACCCCTGCCCTTATTATTGGTGCATTCGCCGAAAGGATCAAATTTTCGGGATATGTTGTGTTCATCATTCTTTGGTCCATTATAGTTTACAACCCTATGGCGCACTGGGTGTGGGGAGGCGGATGGCTTCAGGAAATGGGTGCCATTGACTTTGCCGGAGGTACTGTCGTACACATCAATGCCGGTATCTCAGCCTTGGTAATGGCTCTCATGCTGGGACGTCGCAAAGGATACAGAACAATAGGTCATCCATTTACCCCTCACAATATACCATTTGTGTTCATCGGTACAGCATTACTATGGTTAGGATGGTTTGGGTTCAATGCCGGTAGCGGACTTGCTGCTGACGGGCTTGCCGCAAATGCGTTCCTTGTAACTCATCTGGCAACCTGTGTGGCCGCAGTAGTATGGATGTCACTGGAATGGTTCTTGTACAAAAAACCTACTATAGTGGGCTTCTGTACGGGAGCAGTAGCCGGACTTGTAGCAATAACTCCGGCAGCAGGAACAGCTGATGTATTAGGAGCATTCGCCATAGGCGGCATCTCTGCACTTGTATGCTTCTTCATGGTTGCTTATGTGAAACCAAAACTGAAATATGACGACTCTCTGGATGCGTTCGGTGTACATGGTGTAGGTGGTATTGTCGGATCAATTCTTACAGGTGTATTTGCCACACAGGCAATTACCGGGGCAGAAGGTGTGCAGGGTGCTTTATATGGCGACTGGAACCAGCTTTGGATACAGGCAATAGCTACCGGAGCATCAGTTGTTTACAGTGCAGTACTTACATTCATCCTGTTCTTCATCGTTAATAAAACAATCGGGCTTAGAGTATCTAAAGAAGAAGAAGCTGTGGGGCTGGATATCTCCCAACATGGAGAATTCGCTTACAGTGAAAACGAATAAAAATAATCGAGATTACATTATACTATAAAAACACGACGAGAAAAGCGGGATATAGGTTCTTATCTATTCCCGCTTTTCATTTTAAGGTCTCAGACCTTTTTATTGCTTTACAAAGACTGTTATAAACTAATAGTATATCATTAAATACTTTCTTTTACTTATATTCTGCAGACTGAAATTAATTTTCAAACTTCTTCATATCCTCCAACAAATCCTGATCCCATTTATCTAAAGGCAGGCTTGCATATAATTCTATCAAATTACCCTCTGTATCTCTCAAGTGCACCGTACGACAACCCCAACCTGTCATATCGGTCGGCTCGTTAATAAACTTCACACCACGCGACGAAAGTTCTTTGTAAGTTTTATCCACATCATCTACTTCAAGAATTATAGCAATCTTCTCCCTGCAATTTTCCGGTAACGATAGGTCTGTATTACCTACAGCCGGAGCCATCAGATCGGAAGGAAAAATGGAGAGGCCTTCACTATCGCTTACTTTAAAGCTGGCATACTGTCCGCCAATTTCACCCCAGGTCACCTCCAGCCCCAGCTTTTCGGAATAAAATCTGAAACACTCGTCAAAATCTTTTACTAATAGTCTGATACCATTTAGTTTCATAGTTTTCATTTTATTGTTAGTAGTATATGCAAAAATAGTCAGAAGCTACTGCTTTTTTTGTGTAAAAAAGCGACATTCAGGTCTTTAATCTTTACTTCAATGCAATTACTATTTTTGTCAGATATTCACTTTCAGGATATTCTATCCCGTTATAATAATACTCATACGAAATTCCTGCTGACTCAAATCCATTTTCCTTAATCCATTTTATCATATCTTCGTATACAGGCATCAACTCGGCATATGAACCTCTGTACATGCAAAAAGCGATTTTACCTTCGGGTATCACGTCCGGTTTAATATCTTCTTTTTCCGGAAGCTTCTTTGATACGGGAAAGCCGATTTGTATAAGCATATTATCCTCATCCATATTCTCATAATCAGGAAAAGCTACAAAAGGGACATCTGTCATCTGTTCCCCTAATTCTTTCAGATAAGCTGCCATCCGGGCAAAGCTCCGGCCTATGATAGATGGCAGTTCTCCGAGATTCGTCTTTACTTTAATACACAAAATGGGCTGCTCTCTTTGCCTCAACAACTCTACATTCGACATTCTTGGCATAAAAGTTCCTCCTTTATAATTAAATTACCTAATCTCTCCTTAGTGATAAAAGTTTTACCGTTTTTTAAAGATAGGAAATAAAAATAAAAAACGAAGACTCCTTACCGAATCTCCGTTCACATATAATAAATGTCTAGCCTTTATTTTTCCACCGTCAGGTCTACCACCTCTGCATCAGGAGCGTTTTTCTTAACTGAGGCAATACCATTATCGCGGCTGGCAACAGTTTCATACATTTCACTTGTACCGATAATCTGTCCGTTTGTTGCTTTCAGATTAAAATATGGCTTACCGTTCTTTGCCTCCAGCTTATCAAAGCGGGCATCTACCTGACTGTTTTTCTTTACAGATTCAATTCCGTTTTTACAGTTTTCCTTAGTTGTATAGCCTTCGCTTGTAAGTATCACTTGTCCGTTACTAGCTTTAAGATCAAACTGGTATTCACCGCTTTTTCTCTTCTTGATTTCAAATTTTCCCATTTTGTTTTGTTTTAAAAGTTTATATTTAGGATAACGCAAGTTTACAACAAAAAGTTCAGTTTTCATATTTTTTACACATATATTTATCTTACACCTTGCAGGAAAACATGCACTAAAACAAAATGAGCCTCGTAAAATGAATTTTACGAGGCTTCATATTTTTAGATAGACGTTATCAAATGATCTGTTCCAGATAACCGGCCATCTCCGCTTGTACCTTCTTAGCCTCTGCCGTTGCAGCAAAAGCAAATTCACGTGTATTATCTGCATAAATAATCGCACGCGATGAATTAACCAGTAGTCCGCATTGCGAATTCATACCGTATTTTACTACTTCGGCCAGACTGCCTCCCTGAGCTCCTACTCCGGGTACTAACAGAAAATGATCAGGCACAATCTTCCGGATATCGGCAAACATTTCACCTTGCGTAGCCCCGACCACATACATCAGTTGCTCATCGGTAGCCCACTCTTGAGATTTCTTCAAAACTTTCTCAAATAAGCGTTCTCCTGCTTTATCTTCTGTTAACTGGAAGTCAGCAGAACCCTTATTAGAGGTTAGAGCCAAAAGAATAACCCATTTCTTCGGATACTTCACAAACGGCTTCACACTGTCTTCTCCCATATAAGGAGCCACAGTCACGGCACTTGCTTTCAGGTGTTCGAATGCCGATACGGCATACATTTCAGACGTATTGCCTATATCCCCCCGCTTGGCATCGAGTATGATAAACTGATCCGGATACTTGATCCGTATGTATTCTATCGTCTTCTCCAGAGCAATAATACCTTTCACTCCATGGCTTTCATAAAAAGCAGTATTGGGTTTATAGGCCACACAATATTTGGCTGTGGCATCTATAATGGCCTTGTTAAAAGCATATATAGGATCTTCCTCTTCCAAAAGATGAGAAGGTATCTTTTTTATGTCCGTATCCAGTCCTACACACAGGAAGGATTTTTTCTTTTTAATATTTTCAAATAATTCTTGCTTCGTCATAGTTCACTCTCTTTTAATCTTTCTGTATTCTCTGCTATAATCAACTGGTCTATTATCGGTTGTATCTCGCCATCCATAACACCTGACAAGTTATAGAGTGTGAGGTTGATGCGGTGATCAGTCACTCTTCCCTGCGGATAGTTATATGTTCGGATCTTAGCAGACCGGTCACCCGTAGACACCATCGTCTTGCGTTTCGATGCTATTTCGGCCTGATACTTGGACAATTCTATATCATACAGTTTTGTCCTCAACATCTGCATTGCCAATTCCCTGTTTGCCAACTGGGAACGAGCTTGCTGACAGACAACAACCAATCCTGAAGGCTTATGTGTCAATTGTACTTTTGTTTCCACTTTATTTACATTCTGACCTCCTGCCCCGCTCGATCTGGCTGTTTGCATCTCTATATCGGCCGGATTTATTTCCACATCGACTTCCTCTGCCTCGGGTAATACGGCAACGGTAGCAGCTGATGTATGCACTCGCCCTTGTGTCTCAGTAGCGGGTACACGCTGTACTCGATGTACACCCGATTCGTATTTCAATATTCCGTAAACACCTTCACCTGTAACGGTGAATATTACTTCTTTATATCCGCCCGAAGTACCTTCTGTTAGGCTGGTTATCTCTGTTCTCCACCCTTTGAGTTCACAATATTTGATATACATACGGTAAAGATCACCTGCAAAAATAGCAGCTTCGTCTCCACCTGTACCTCCACGTATTTCTACAATCGCATTCTTACTATCTTCGGGATCGGCAGGGACTAACAGGAGTTTTATTTCCTCCTCAAGTTCCGGTAAACGTACATTAGCTGTATCAAGTTCTTCTCTGGCCATCTCCCGCAGCTCAGCATCATTCTCCGAGTCGAGAATATTCTTAGCTTCTTCCACATTAGTCAGCAACTGTTTATACTCGTTACGGGCTATGCTGATTTTCTCCAGATCACGATATTCTTTATTCAACTTGACATATCGCTTCATATCAGCAATAACTGAGGGATCGGTTATTAGCTTGCCTATTTCTTCGAAGCGCATAACCAAAGTATCAAGTTTTTCCAATAAAGATAGCTGACTCATAGTAATTTATTCCTTTTCCTTTAAATTCGGGGACAAAGGTAAAAATAAGTTGTAAGTTATGAAATTATATAATATAAGTATTTTCAACAACTCAATAATAATTAAATGATAATGAATATATAAAAAACAGAAAGTCCGCGAAATCACCTTCGCAGACTTCCCAACCTTAACACAAACTTTACAAAACTACACAATAGAGCTGATTGCAGCCTGATATTTGGTTCATTCGTAATTTCAGGAACCAACTCTGTGTTCGATTATATTTTCTAAGATAAAGATAACGTGTACCCACATAGTAACATGCTATCAATTCTTCTTATTTTATTTCTTTTCTGACAAAAACAGATATTGGAAACTATAGGTTGGATATGACATTCTCCCGTTCAAAGTAGTAAGTGAAATTATCTATTGACATGAGGAAGCCCTCATTTTTCTTTACATTTCTACCTTCAAATGTTATAGTTGCCGTTTCTCTATTATCACTCGACAAAGATAGTAAATTTTACACATTGGCAATAGATAATATCTATTTTTTTGAAAAAATTATCTTTTCTCGTAAATTAACTTAACTCATCTCTTAGATATTCAGCGGTAAAGCTATTTTTCTCTTTGATGACCTCTTCCGGTTTTCCGACAGCAACAACTGTTCCTCCTCCGATTCCCCCATCAGGCCCCATATCTATAATATAATCGGCACTTTTTATAATATCCTGATTATGTTCGATCACGATGATTGTATTGCCTCTGTCTACCAGTTTGTTTAGTACACCCAGTAATACTCTGATATCTTCGAAATGAAGACCTGTTGTAGGTTCATCTAATATATATATAGTATTTCCTGTGTCTATTCTGGCCAGTTCGGATGCAAGTTTTATACGCTGCGATTCTCCTCCCGACAATGTAGTGGAGGGCTGACCAAGTTTGAGATATCCCAGACCTACTTCCTGCAACATTTTCACTTTATGCAATATAACAGGTACATTTTCGAAAAACTCAACAGCCATATTGATTGTCATATCCAGCACATCAGCAATAGACTTACCTTTAAAGCGGACTTCCAACGTTTCTCTGTTGTAGCGTTTTCCATGACATTCTTCACATTGCACATAAACATCAGGAAGGAAATTCATACCGATAGTCTTATAACCGTTTCCTCCGCATACTTCACACCGCCCGCCTTTTACATTAAATGAAAATCGTCCGGGTTTATAGCCTCTGATTTTCGACTCGGGGAGCCCGACAAAAAGGTTACGGATATCGGAAAACACACCCGTATAGGTCGCAGGATTGGAACGCGGTGTACGGCCGATAGGCGATTGGTCTACACTGATAACTTTATCCACATTGTCAATTCCGTCTAATGTCTTATATGGTAGCGGATCGGCCAATGACTTGTATAGGTGCTGGCTCAATATCGGTTGCAGCGTTCCGTTTATAAGACTAGATTTGCCACTACCCGATACTCCTGTCACACAAATGAATGTATTGAGCGGGAATGTGACTGATACATCTTTCAGATTATGTCCTGTCGCACCTTTTATCGTTATTTTCTTACCGTTACCTTTTCGCCTTTTCTTCGGGATCTCTATTTTGAGCTTACCGTTCAGGTAATCAGCTGTCATTGTACTTGCACTAAGCATTTCTTTCGGAGTTCCCGCAAACACGACCTTACCTCCGCGACGTCCGGCATATGGTCCTAAATCGACTACATAATCGGCATCCAGCATAATATCTTTATCGTGTTCTACTACAATGACCGAATTGCCCGAATCACGTAATTTCTTCAACGAATCTATGAGTCTGTTGTTATCCCGTTGATGCAAACCAATACTAGGCTCGTCCAGTATGTAAAGAACGTTTACCAGTTGAGAGCCTATCTGCGTGGCAAGCCTGATTCGCTGACTTTCTCCACCCGAGAGTGTTACCGAGGCTCTGTTCAATGACAAATAATTCAAACCCACATCGAGTAGAAACGAAAGACGGGATGCAATTTCTTTCTTTATTTCCTGGGCTATCAGCTGCTGGCGTTCCGAGATATGTACATCCATATCTTGTATCCATTCATACAAGCGTTGAATATCCATTTCCGCCAGTTCTGCAATATTCTTTTCATTTATCTTGTAATGAAGAGCTTCTTTATTCAGGCGCTGACCATTGCAATCTGGACAAACATCAGTTTTAATAAACTGCTCTGCCCATTTCTGAGCCGATGCCGAAGAATCACTATCCTGTTGCATCTCGATATATTTAGCTACACCTTCAAATGCCACTACATAATTCGATGTTCCCAACGATTCGTTTTTAATCTGTAAACGCTCGTCGGTGCCGAACATGATATCATCCATTGCTTCTTGTGGTATATCCTTTATCGGGGTTTTGATAGAGACACCATGCTTTTCGCAGATGGCTTCTATTTGCCAGAAGAACAGTGAATTTTTATATTTTCCAAGCGGGGCTATACCACCGGCATAAATACTAAGTTGGGGTTTGGGTACGATTTTACCCATATCTATCTGGTTGACTACCCCCAATCCTTTACAACGGGGACATGCTCCGTGCGGTGAATTGAATGAAAATGTATGTGGAGCAGGCTCGCTATAAGACAGACCTGTGGTAGGACACATCAGCTGACGGCTGAAATGGCGTACGTCCCCGGTTTCTACATCCTGAATCATTATAAGTCCGTCTCCCTGTTTCATCGCCGTGCGCAAACTGGCTTTCAGATTATCTGCAAATTTATTGGACACCTGCAACTTATCTATCAGGACTTCGATACTGTGCATTTTATACCTGTCGACACGCATGCCGGGAAGTATTTCCCGTATCACACCATCGACACGCACTGTAAGGTAGCCTTTCTTACTGATTTGCTCGAACAGCTCTTTATAATGTCCTTTACGGTTCCGGACTACAGGGGCAAGCAAGTATATCCTTTTCCCGATATAACGCTCCATAATGAGTTCCAGAATCTGCTCTTCTGTATATTTTACCATTTTCTCCCCTGTAAGGTAAGAATAGGCATCTCCTGCACGTGCATACAGCAAGCGAAGGAAGTCATATATTTCAGTGGTTGTACCTACCGTAGAACGGGGATTCCGGTTAGTTGTTTTTTGTTCGATAGAGATAACCGGACTAAGCCCCGTTATCTTATCCACATCAGGACGCTCCATACCTCCCAGAAAATTGCGGGCATATGCCGAAAATGTTTCAATATATCGTCTTTGTCCTTCGGCAAAGATAGTATCGAATGCCAATGATGATTTTCCGCTACCGCTAAGGCCTGTAATGACTACAAGCGAATCGCGGGGTATTTCTACGTCTATATTTTTGAGATTGTGAACGCGTGCTCCATACACGCTTATCGTTTCTTTTGTTTCCTGTGTATTTGTTTCCATTAAATAAAAATGTTCTTTACTAAACACTTATCTGTCTCTGTAAATCCAGGCCTTATCGTGTACTTTTATTTTCTCACCCTTTTTATAATAGAGCGATTCCTGCGTAGGTAAAAGGATTGTATATGAACTACGGCTTTTGGAAGTAATAGTTAGTTTTCTATCCCTGAGCCATGAATTGAAATCTTTCAACTGAGCATAAGTAAGTCCTTTTTCTTTGGCAAAACCCGCCAAATCGGAGATAGATTGTGTTACTTCTACTTTTGTAAACTCGATAGGTTTGTATAAATCGTTTTCGGTAAGTACAAACCCGTATTTGGACGGATCTTCGAATATTTGCTTAATTGCCAGCATACGGTAATAATAGCGGGTAGTCTCGTTTACCAGCCATAGATCGAGACTATCTTCGGCCTGCTGCTTATCCAGTTCGGTACTTATCCTTCCTTGTCCTGCATTATAGGATAAAGCGACGCTCGCCCAACTTCCATATTTGGCATAAGCCTCTTTGAAGTAACGGCATGCAGCTTCTGTCGATTTTTCTATCGAATATCGTTCGTCCACTTCCGAGGATACTTCCAATCCGTAGCTGGGTGCAGTTTTAGGCATAAATTGCCACAATCCGGCCGCTCCGGCCGACGAAACCGCACGGTGATCGAGGCTACTTTCTATTACGGCGAGATATTTAAAATCTTCAGGAATACCATTTTCCTTCAATATAGGTTCTATAATAGGAAAATAGCGATTAGCTTTCTTTATCAGGAGTAAAGTTGTAGAATGTAGATAAGTAAACCCGTTTATCTCACGGTCATAACGCTCATGCAGATCATACCTGTCCAGCACGAGCTCTTCTCCGGCAAACTCTACCTTATGGGGAACTTCTACCGACTTAGTCATCGACAGCACATAGGGTACTTTCGATTGTACTTCTTCGCCGCTGTTATTGGAAAGTAAAAAAAATGCCAGAAAGCATAATATGAGGACAGAAAGAGAATATATTATATATTTTTTCATCAGAGAAAATTAAATCTGTTTTTTGAATAGATAATAACTATCAAAGGTACGATTTTATTTTCAGAAATGAAATTACGTATACAGCCCTATTATGCAGGTCCCTGCCATACAAAGCAGTCCTGATAAGAGTTTTGAATATCAGACTGTTCTTCCTTAAAAATTCCAAAAACAGAAGAGCCCGAGCCTGTCATGGATGCATACAGTGCTCCTTTCTTATATAAATCCTCTTTCAGACCATCAATTAGAGGATATTTGGTAAAGACACTTTTTTCAAAATCATTCACCATTAACCCTTTCCAGCCGGAAACAGGTTGTTTTATGATTTCCTTCAATGATATATAAGGCTGTTTCGGCTTTATTTCGGCAAAGGCATCTTTAGTAGGTACATGGATATCCGGTTTAATCAGTACTATAAAGTATCCTTTGAGAGATAAATTGATATTTTCAAATACTTCTCCTATTCCACTAGCAAATACGGGCCGGTTGTAGATAAAAAAAGGACAGTCGGCACCCAGTTGGACAGCTAACGCGGCCAGTTCCTCGTCGGAAACTTTCAGCCCAAAAGTGCTGTTTATAAGTTTCAACATAAAAGATGCGTCTGCCGACCCCCCTCCAAGTCCTGCTCCAAAGGGAATCTTTTTTAAAAGATGTACCTCAACCGGAGGAAATTTATACTTAGTCCGCATCAGCCTCAAGGCCTTCATTACCAAATTGTCTTCGGCAATAGAATCCACTCTTATTCCGGCTTCAATAAAGGTGTCGGAAGACTGCTCTTCACGGATTATTATCTCCAGAGCATCTTTAACCTCAATGGGGTAAAAGATGGTTTCCAGATTATGATATCCATCTGCCCGCTTAGATACAATATTCAGGCCTAAATTTATTTTCGCGTTGGGGAAACAAATCATATTTTTGAATGAAGAGCGAAGAATGAAGAACGAAGAATGAAGAATAGAAAGTGTTGTAACATGCAATACCCTATTCTTAATTCTTCATTTTTAATTCTTCATTAATTTTTACACTAATTTCTTTATCAAGGCTTCTTTATCGCCATATATATAATCTATTATAGGCACCTCGATCATAGTGTACGCTCCCGGCTTTTGTTTCAGGGTAGCACGTGCCGACGCCACAAGTACCTGAGCAGTAAGAGCAGGATTATTTATCTTCATGTTGAAGTCCAGAAGTTGATTCTGTGTATCTCCAGAAACACCTTTGCGCACCATGTTTACGCCATGTCCCATATCTTTGAGGTTATCTACACATTCTACCTGCATCACATGCGTTTCGTCATGTGCGAAATAGTCGTCAGCTTTGATCGCTGCCGCTACATCAGCAAAATTATGTCCATCTTCCACTTCTATATAAACCATACGACGATGAATCCCCGTACCCACAGGAATAGTCATGGACAATGCCGCTTTTACTCCTTTTATGGCTTTCACTGCAACCGTATGTCCCATACTCATACCCGGACCGAAATTGGTATAAGTGATACCTTTAGGCGCCATAAATTCGAACATGGAACGCACCATAGAATCTGTACCCGGGTCCCATCCCGCTGAGATAATAGACACTGTATTGTTAGCTTTGGCTACTGTATCCAGCGACTTGCGCAAAACAACGATCCCACCATGTATATCGTAGCTGTCCACAGTATTGATTCCGGCGGCAAGGCACTCTTTTGCATATTCTTCGACACTGCGTGTAGGCGTACAAAGTATTGCCACCTCTACATCTTTCAGTTCTTTCACTGCCTTTACTACAGGATATTTTTTCAGTTCGTCCGGAACATTATTAGGGTCGCGGCGGACAATACCTGCCACTTCGAAATCCGGTGATGATAGTATCGCATCCAATACATATTGCCCGATATTTCCGTATCCGACAATTGCTGCTCTGATTTTTTTCATTGAAATGTATTTTTAGTTATGAATTATGGGTTATGAGTTGTAAGTTAAAAAAATAGCGGATTAATCCAAAGTCGCTTCCTTCATAAAGTTATAAAGCCATTCCATGGCCACAAAGTCTTCTTTCATCAGGTTAGCAAAATCGGCAGAGAACAACTCTTCTCCTACCGGCCTATGCTTACTCACCCATATACCTTTGCGCTGTATCCATGGCTGAAAATATTCGGACAAGTCGTTAACTATCGGGCGTTTATATTCTTCCCCGTTTATAGTATATCCCCTATCTAAGACCGTTTTTTGAGTTATTCGCTGAAATTCTTCGGCATCGTAGGTTATCTCTTCCCTGAATGCATCCATCACTTTCTTCTTCGGTTGAAAAAGGCCCAGTCCAAGTGTATATCCCTCACCGGAAATATCCAGAAAATAGCCCGGATGATCTTTCCATACATCATTTGTAACAGGTATCTGGAATGCCATCCACATAAAATCCTTATATGGGTCTTTGTTTTTAGAAAAACGAATATCACGGTATATCCTTGACAGACAACGATGCGGCCGCAGTTCGAATAATGGATCTATATTGTGCATAGCAGGCGATAATGTAGCAACTAATGCTTTCAACGGATTCAAAACCTCTTTTTCGTAGATATGCTTGTGTTCATCGAACCATTCTTTATAATTATTCTCTTTCAGGTCATTAAAGAACCTGAACGTCTCCGGAGTAAAACCTTTAAATGTTTCTATTTTAGCCATATTATTTTACTTAATAAGCAAAAGATAGTATTTGATGCGACATTACTTGATCGTAGCCAGCTATTGTTACTACAGATGCAAAAATAATAAATAGGTCTGCGACCTGTCATAAAAAAAGGATAACAAATCTATAAAGAAAAAGATTGTTATCCTATATTTTTTTAGCATCAGCCTTATTTATTTTGCCAACTGCCTGATTACATTCATTATCTCGCCGCCTATTTCCTCTGCCTCTTTCATCGAATGCGCTTCGGAATATACACGGATAATAGGCTCGGTATTAGACTTACGAAGGTGTACCCATTTGTCAGGAAAATCTATTTTCACACCATCTATATCCGTTACATCATATTGACTGAATTTTTCTTTAACAGCCTTCAGTATACCATCCACATCGAGTCCGGGAGTCAGTTCTACTTTCTGTTTTGCTATATAGTACTGCGGATAGGACGAGCGTATCTCACTTACTTTCTTTTTTTCATGTGCCAGATGCGACAGGAACAAAGCGATACCCACCAGCGAATCGCGTCCGTAGTGGCTGGCCGGATAAATAACCCCGCCATTTCCTTCTCCGCCTATTACGGCATCGGTAGCTTTCATCTTGGTAGTCACATTCACTTCCCCTACTGCCGCAGGATTGTATTCACAACCATATTTACGGGTCACATCGCGCAATGCCCGACTCGAACTAAGGTTGGACACGGTATTGCCCGGAGTATGTTTCAATACATAGTCGGCTACTGCAACCAGCGTATATTCTTCACCGAACATTTCACCATTCTCGCAAATAATTGCCAGACGGTCTACATCGGGATCGACAACGAAACCGACATCCGACGATGTAGTTCTCATCATTATCGATATATCTTTCAAATGCTCCGGTAGTGGTTCCGGATTGTGCGGAAATTCACCGTTAGGAGTACAGTACAGTTCGTTTATTTTATTTACTCCCAATGCCTTTAACAGCTTAGGAATAACAATACCGCCAACAGAATTGACACAGTCGATAGAGACTTCAAAATCTGCGGCTTTAATGGCTTCCACATCGACCAAAGCAAGACCAAGAACAGCCTGTATATGTTTGTCTGTATAATCTTTTTCTTTTATACTGCCAATATGGTCGATATGCGCATAATGGAAATCTTCGCTTTCGGCTATACGAAGAACCTCTTCGCCTTCCTTAGCATTGAGAAACTCTCCATTTTCGTTGAGCAGTTTCAGCGCATTCCATTGTTTTGGATTATGACTAGCGGTAAGAATAATTCCTCCACAGGCATGTTCCATAGCTACAGCCAATTCGGTAGTAGGAGTCGTTGCCAAACCGATATTTACTACATCGAATCCCATGCCCATAAGCGTACCTACAACTATCTGCTCCATCATCTTACCCGAAATACGGGCGTCGCGACCAACAACAATAGTATTGGAACCATTCTTTACGTTTTCCCTTATAAAAGAAGCGTATGCTGATACAAATTTCACCGTATCGAGAGGATTGAGACCATCTCCGACTCTTCCGCCGATAGTTCCCCGTATTCCTGATATAGATTTTATTAAGGCCATCTTCCTATTTATTCTTTAGTGTCTTCGGTTTCATCCAATGTAAATTGGTATCTCAAACGTCCATAAAACATCGGAATATAATTTGCCTGCTGATAAGTAGACCCGTTTGCAAACGGAACAATCAAGCTAACTTCAGCTCCATTTCCTAATCCTTGTTCTAAGGGCAAAACACAAGCCTGAGACAGGAAGTAATACATCTGAAGTTGATAGGTAGTAGAGGTACCACTACCCATATATGTGGATGTATTTCCATAACGGAAAGTCATATATGTACCCTGAAAATTATTTGCTGCTATAGTATCATTCTCATTTAGTAAGTTAAGGATATTCTCATACCTGAGATACACATCTGTTTTACCTTTTACCGGCAGTTTGCTTTCATCACCCGGATCGATCACCCGGAAATAAACGCCGGTGTTCTCATCCAGATAATACTCATTATCAGCAAATTTATGATCGGTAGGATATGTTCCTCTGGTCGTAATCTTATTATCATTTATAAAGCGTTCGATACCCTTTTTTTCTTTTTTCAGTTTATCTGCGTATGTTTCTCCGCCACAAGCAGAAAAAATAATCGCTAAACCCATAAAAGTAAATATTGCGCCAATAATCTTTCTCATGTATTCTTATTCGTATTTAGTAATTACTCATTTCTTATTTAGTAAATCAGCATATTCCGGCAATGCTTTTTCAAATATAGCGATTGCTTCATCCATTGTCCCGTAGAACTCTCCTCCTGAGGCATTAAGATGGCCGCCGCCATTGTAACATTGAGCTGCAAACTTATTGCTAGGGAAGTCCTTCTGAGAACGAAACGAAATTTTTATCATTTCATTGTCTTCACGGATAAAAACAGAGAAAATAATTCCTTTAATATTTAAAGGCAGATTGGCAAAACCCTCTGTGTCGCCTTTTTTCACTTTATATCTTTTCTGTTCCTCATTTGTCAGCCATATCAAAGCCGAATTATATTCAGGATATATCTTCATCTTTTCGGACAGGGTAAAGCCCAGCATACGGTAACGGTCTTCTGAATAATTATGATATACATTCGAATATATCTGGTCTTTATTTATGCCTTTTTTCAGCAGTTCACCTATAATATAATAGATTTCGGCACTATTCGAATTATAGGTAAATGCACCCGTATCGGTCATCATTCCGGTATAGATCGCAGTAGCGCTTTCGTGGCTCATTACTTCAAAATCACCCATCCGGCAGATAAGACGAAAAATGAGTTCGCTGGTCGATGATATTTCCGGATACGAGATCATTACATCACAAAAATCAGTCGGTTCGGGATGATGGTCTATCAACACCTTTTTCCCTTTTGCCGCTTCTATAAAAGGCCCTAAATGATAAGAGCGTTTCGGCACATTAAAGTCGAGGCAGAATATAAGCTCAGCCTCAGCAATTAGTTTTTGTGCAAATTCAGGATATCTCTCATATTCGAGAATGTCCTTAGCACCGGGTATCCATTTCAGAAAATCGGGAAAAGAATTTGGAACAATTACATTCACATTGTTTCCCAAATCATTCAGATAATGATATAATCCCAAAGATGAGCCAATAGCATCACCATCAGGCGATACATGTGTCACAATCACTATTTTATCATACTTATTGAGTAACTCTTCTACCTCTGTTATTTTCTGACTGGCTATTATCTTTGAAATCATTCAGTTATACTTTTTCCTCTAACTCTGCATTATGCAGGCACAAAAATACTAAAAAAACAAACTAAACACACCTTTTTGAACCATATCGTTATAGGGAAAGTTCTGTTTTTGACATTCTTTAGATAATTTTGGTTGTAGATTGTTTGATAATGAAGCATCTAAATTTTATAAGACATTTTTAAACACTTTACATATCGGACACTAACCCGACTTCGTTTTATTTCGTCAGAATACTCATTTTGCAGCTTTAGGCAACAGTAATTCGAGTAATCTTTGATTCCGCGCAGAAGAAAAATTCAAGATTAAAAACTCAACTACTGGTCGACATTATTAATTAAGTCTTATTGCTTCTGTAACCTCTCAACCATACAGAGTTAAAATAGTATAAATAAAAAAGATATGTTTACTCTCGTTTTAAATAGTTAAAATCATTTTTTCGTATATTTGACGTGTAAACAAAACTACAAACACAAACATATTGAATTATGAAAACAACTATATTAAAACCGGCAATTTTCGCAGTTCTCATATTAATGGTTTTCACCGAAACAACGGCTCAATCGGCTTTCACCGAAATTTACCCCAATATTAAAGTGGCAATTAACAGCGAAAAATTAAATACAAATCAGTACAATTCCAAATTTAAAGGCTCTATCTTGGATTATACGGAAACCAAGACTGACGGAACACAAGTACAGGCAAAAGCGTACAGACGCAATTCCAATATCGAAATATTCGAAAAGCCTGCATACCCTGCCATCCATACCATTTATAAAGAGTTTTATCCCAATGGGAGTTTAAAGCAAAAAGG
This sequence comes from Dysgonomonas gadei ATCC BAA-286, assembly GCF_000213555.1. Lineage (GTDB taxonomy): Bacteria > Bacteroidota > Bacteroidia > Bacteroidales > Dysgonomonadaceae > Dysgonomonas > Dysgonomonas gadei. The sequence continues at coordinate 16,048 of NZ_GL891979.1, read as the reverse complement.
AGTATTATTGCCTCTACAGGTAAAAGTAGGTAAATGGATCGAATGTGATGCCCGCGGTAATTGCTCAATCATAGATTATGAAAGCGGGCGGGATGCTTTTGGATATAACGATGTATTAGAATATCTCGAATTTGAGGGCGTTTACAACAAAACCGACGGCAACATATGGAAATGTACCTTCTGGCACACTCCTGAAAGCAAAACATGGGGTGTAAGAGTCGATAAAGACGGACAGCAATACAAGATGTTTAACTTCGACAGCGCAGGACAAGAGGAAGTGAAAGAGTTTGACCTGTCCGGCAATTCAAACTCAGCAAAACCTGTCGGCTCATTCGAACAAAATGAGGAGACGGATGGATTAAAAAACCGAACTAATCGCTAACTTTGCTGTTCTATAGGCTATAGAACATTCAGAATGAAAAGATACAACATGCCGTATCCTTACGGGGAAACGAAAACAGTAATATTAGCAAACGGAGAATTCCCTGCCCACCCCGTTGCTTTGGCAATATTAAATAACAGTAAATACCTTGTTTGCTGCGACGGAGCTATTAATAATCTGGCTAAAACCAATTTGATACCGGATGCTATTGTTGGCGACTGCGATTCGCTATCGGAGGATAGCTTATCTAAATTTGCAGATATCATACACCGCATCTCTGAACAGGAAACAAATGATCTGACAAAAGCAGTACAATTCTGTATAAAACAAGGTAAACGCAATATTACCATTCTGGGAGCGACTGGTAAAAGAGAAGACCATACAATAGCAAATATCAGCCTGCTATGCGATTATATGAAAGATGCCGATGTGGAAATGGTTACGGATTATGGAGTATTTGTAGCTATTGATTCCGACTCAATATTCGAAAGTGAAGTAAAGCAACAAGTGTCACTTTTCTCTATTGACAAAATGCCTTTAACCTCCCATAACCTCGCATATCCAATAAATAATCATGTGTTTACAAATTGGTGGCAGGCAACACTGAATGAGTGTACAGACACTGAGTTTACAATAGAGACAAAAGGCCGGGCCGTGGTATACCGGGCATTTTGAAAGAAAATGTCATCCCATTTCCTTCGCCTTGTACGCCATGGCATAAAAACGAATCTGCTTTATCATCGAAACCAACCCATTGGAACGGGTAGGACTAAGATTTTCCTTCAAACCGATCTTTTCTATAAAATAAAGGTCGGTATTGATAATCTCATCAGGAGTTCTGTTCGATAAAACTTTAATAAGCAAGGCAATTATCCCTTTCACGATAACAGCATCACTCTCTGCTTTAAATACGACTTTGCCATCGACATAATCGGCCTGCAACCATACACGACTCTGGCATCCCACTATAAGATTATCTTCTGTCTTCGATTTATCATCCAGTTTATCAAGGGAGTTACCCAGTTCTATGAGGAGCGCATAACGATCCATCCAATCGTCGAACATGGAAAACTCTTCTATTATCTCGTCTTGTAATTCGTTTATTGTAGCCATTCTTATTTCTCCTTATAGATAACCTCTAGGACTGTCTGTCCGACAACTCCGAGTGTTTGCTTGCTGATGTTGCTCATATCATCTTTCTGAGTATGCCACGAATGGAAAAAACCGTGTTCCGTATTTGGTCTGTAATCGATAATATCTACACTTGGAATACGGCGCACCTCATTCACAGGTACATGGTCATCGGTAATACCCCCTATAGTATCACCTTTAAAAAAGGTTCCGAAGTTTAGCTGTCCGGCAGTACTCCAAATCTTTTCTACAATATTCTTTGCATAAATGCGTGAATATTCTTCTTTGTAGAAAGTAGCTCCATCGGCACCTACCATATCGAGTAAAATACCATATTTAGCCTTATAATTAGGTACATGCGGATTTTTAGCCCAGTATTGGGAGCCTAAGCACCATGTATTTCCTTCGATAACAGATTTCTCTGCAAACTCAGGTATACCGTAATCTTCCGCATCGAAGAAAATGATATCCACTCCTACTTCCGGAGATTGAGATTGAATGATACGGGCTATTTCGAGTAACACACCTACTCCACTGGCAGCATCGTTTGCGCCTAACACAGGTTTGTGATAATTATCCGGATTAGGGTCGTGGTCTGAATAAGGACGTGTATCCCAATGAGCAAAGAGCAATACCCTGGTCTTCTTATCCAGTCCGTAAGAACCTATTATATTACGGGAATTCAGTTTTGTTCCATCATATGCGGTCAGCACCATCTTTTGCTCCTGCACGTCTGCACCGAAACGCTTCAGTTCGCCCACAAGATAATCACCGCAGGCAATATGCTGAGGGGTATTAGGTACGCGGGGACCGAAAGCGACTTGCTTATCTACAAACTGATATGCACTATCGGCATTGAAATCGGGCGAAACTTTCTGGTATGCTTCCACTGCTTTTGACGCAGTTTTATTATTACATGCACAGGCTATCAGCGACAGCATAAGGCACACAGCGATAATATTCTTAAAGGTCATTTTATTTACAGTTAAAATATACAGGTGCAAAGATAAGAAATGATATGATATCCTTAAAGTCATTTTAATATTATCAAGGGTAAACGCACGAAATATGTGTTTTTATGCAGAAAGTTTATCTATGCTATTTTTAAGTGTACTAGTAGATAGTATAGTAGTTTACAAGAAAAGGGAGTTCTTTGAAATAATTAATTAGCAAATTTACCTCGTCTTCACTTCGGTGGACGTTGTTTGTAAGTTAGCATATTAGCAAATGTTTTTTTAGTTGAAAGTTGAAAGTGATAATAAAAAAATGTGTAAAAAGTCAGATTTGTCAAGTTTTGTACATAAGCTATTGGCTAACAGCTATCAGCTAATAGCTAAAAAAGTGTAACCTTTGTTACCTTTTATTTTTAACCACAGAGTAAACGGAGTAGCACAGAGTCTTTTTATTTACGGGATGCTTCGCTTCACTCAGCATCGACAAAGTTGGTTATAGTTTACTACTAATTGTACAGAGTGTTACAAGTGTTACCTTTTTAGCAGTTACGGGTTATTTACTGTTTACTGCTAACTGTTTACTGTAAATTCTGTCAGAAGTGTCAGGTTTTAACTAAATACAGTTAATAAACGTAAATAAAATGATAAGTGATGAGTTTTAAGTAGTGGGTAGTGAGTTCGTCGCTTCGCGACATTGGCACATCGGCGCGCAGACGTCCCGTCTGCATGTTGCGTAACAAACATTTTCGCCCTGTCAACAAGATACGGACTGGAAGTCCGCGCCAGCAGGGTGATTGGCATTATTCATTCTTAATTATTAATTGTTTTCTATGTTACTTTTTAACTATATATGATTAATGGATGTAAAAATGACAGTGCGGAAATAGTCCAAAAAATGTCAGATGTGTCAGGTTTTAACTATATACAGTCAATAAATGTAAATGAAATCAATGGCTAAAATCCTCGATTTCGTGCGTTTGCCCTAAATATTATCTGATTAAGGCTATTACAAAAAAAAGCCGCATTACTGCGGCTCATTCTTATCGTCAAAATCCCTTAGGCGTCAATCTTGGCATAAGTGGCATTTTCTTCTATAAACTCACGGCGAGGGGCAACATCTTCACCCATTAGCATGGAGAAAATATGATCAGCTTCGGCTGCATTCTCAATTGTCACCTGACGTAAGGTACGGTGTTCAGGGTTCATTGTTGTATCCCAAAGCTGGATAGCATTCATCTCTCCAAGACCTTTATAACGTTGTGTATGAATTGAGTTCTCGTCACCATCACCATATTTATCGATAAAGGCACGGCGTTGCCTGTCGTCCCAGCAGTATTCTTCCACTTTCCCTTTCTTACATAAGTAAAGCGGTGGAGTAGCAATATACACATAACCTTTCTCTAGCAAAGCTTTCATATGACGGAAGAAGAATGTAAGAATCAATGTAGCAATATGACTACCGTCCACGTCCGCATCGGTCATTATCACTACTTTATGATAACGCAATTTTTCCAGATTCAACTCCTTCGAATCTTCATCAGTACCGATAGAAACTCCAAGAGCAGTGTATATATTCTTTATCTCGTCACTCTCCAATACTTTGTGAGGCATCGCTTTCTCTACATTCAATATCTTACCCCGTAAAGGCAGGATAGCCTGAAATGCACGGTCACGACCTTGCTTTGCAGTTCCACCCGCAGAATCCCCTTCGACAAGGAATATCTCGCAATTGGAAGCATCTTTACTGGAACAGTCTGCCAACTTACCCGGAAGCCCTCCTCCTGTAAGCGGAGATTTACGTTGTACCATTTCACGGGCTTTACGTGCAGCAGCACGAGCCGTAGCGGCAAGTATAACTTTTTCAACTATGATCTTAGCTTCTTTCGGATGTTCTTCAAGAAAATGCCCTAAAGCTTCACCTACAGCCTGATCTACAGCTCCGATAACTTCATTGTTCCCAAGTTTTGTTTTGGTCTGTCCTTCAAATTGCGGCTCTGCCACTTTGATAGAAACTACAGCAGTAAGACCTTCACGGAAGTCGTCTCCACTGATTTCTATCTTGACTTTTTCCAACATCTTCATATCATCGGCATACTTCTTCAAAGTACGCGACAATGCACGACGAAAACCTGTAAGGTGAGTACCGCCTTCGATAGTATGAATGTTATTTACATAAGAATAGACATTTTCATTATAAGAAGTATTATAAGTCATCGCTACTTCTACAGGAACGCCTTGCTTCTCTGTCACAATGTGTATAACATCATCAATCAAGGCCTCTTTTGAAGCATCTATATAGCGCACAAATTCCTCTAATCCTCTTTCAGAATAGAATATATCGGTACGGAAAGTCCCGTCTTCTTTCTTCTGGCGAAGATCGGTCAACGAAAGACGAACTCCCGCATTCAGGAAAGCAAGCTCGCGAAGACGCGACGCCAGTGTATCATATTTATATTCGGTAACTGTGAATATCGTATCATCCGGTTTGAAAGTGATGGTTGTACCATTATCCTTTGTTTCACCTATTTTTTCTACCGCAGTTAATGGTTTGCCACAAGAATACTCTTGTACGTATATATTGCCCTGCTTATGGATCTCAGCACGCAGGTGTGTAGAAAGAGCATTCACACATGACACCCCTACCCCATGCAGTCCACCCGACACTTTGTAAGTTCCCTTGTCAAATTTACCTCCGGCATGCAATACGGTCAATACAACTTCCAGAGCCGATTTCTTCTCTTTCTCCATGATATCCACCGGGATACCACGTCCATTATCCTTTACAGAAATAGAATTATCTTCGTGAATAGTAACTTTTATATCGTCACAATAACCAGCCAGGGCCTCGTCAATAGAGTTATCAACAACTTCGTACACTAGATGATGCAAACCTTTTTCGCTGATATCACCAATGTACATCGCAGGTCTTTTCCTTACAGCCTCCAGACCCTCAAGCACCTGAATATTCTGCGCCGAGTAAGACTCGCCTGCCATTTTTTGTTTCTCTGTCATATTTATTTCTTGCTATTTTTAAGGTGAATAATCACCTAATGTTTTGCGTTCAAAAATCTAACAAATATACGAATTTTTATCGGGAAAAACAAGTAAATAGATAACCCTTTTATCACTCAAAATAGAAGATAAAATATCAATAAAACAAAAGGAAATCTTTGATTATCCAATTTTCTTATTTTCTTTGTAAAAGATAAATGCACCTAATATATCAATCTTCATGAAAAACAAAATTTTGCTCTTTACGTTCTTCATATTTTTGCTTTCCATAATCAGTTGTTCTGATAAGAATGACAACAAGGAAGATATCAAATATTTAAGTCTGTCTAAGAATGAATTGTCATTCAGCGCAGAAGGCGAGACACAGACTTTTTCGATAAAATCTAACACTGAATGGAAAATAATCGTAGAAGAAAATGATTGGATAACCATCAGCCCCTTAAGTGGAAAAGGGAATATGAACATCTCGGTAAAAGCATCTGAGAATACAATTGAGACCGTGCGTTCAATATCTTTATCAGTAAAAACCGCAGAAAGGTCTGAAACTGTAAAAATTAATCAGGAGGCTGCACCTCCTGTAATTCCCGATCCGGAAGGACACCATTACCCTCTTTTGACGATCACCACAGAGAATGGAAAGCCAATTACATCAAAGGAAGATTATATAAACGCCACTATTACTATTGAATCCCGGAATGAAAAAGGTGAAATCGTTGAAAAATTACTCGAAGCTACCACCGAGATAAGAGGCCGGGGAAACAGTACATGGGGAATGGAAAAGAAACCATACCGTCTTAAATTAAGCAAGTCCAGCGAAATACTAGGCATGCCCAAAAACAAACATTGGGTTTTATTAGCGAATTATTCTGATAAAACCTTGATGAGAAATGAGCTCGCTTTTGAAATCAGCCGTCGTATGGGATTTGCCTATACCCCACGTATGGAATATGTAGATGTCGTTCTCAACGGTGACTTCATTGGTAATTATATGATCGGAGAACATATAAGAATAGATAAGGACAGGGTGAATATCGCCGAAATGGGGCCATCTGATACAAATATCTCAGGTGGATACCTGCTGGAAATAGACGAGCGAAAAGGAGAACCTGTGTGGTTCGAAACCGAAGAAGCAAAAATGGTGTTTTGTGTAAACAGACCAGAGGACATCCCCGCTATTCAAAAGGAATATATCCGTGAGTATATTCAAAACATAGAAAATATTATCTACGGGAAAGATGGGATCAACACTGTTTCCGAACTACCAAAATACCTGGATATGAAATCCTTCATTGATTATCTTCTACTAAGTGAATTATCAAAAAATGTGGATAGTAATCTTCGCCTAAGTACTTTTGTGTATAAAGACAGGGATAATGATAAGTTATACTTTGGCCCTGTATGGGATTACGATATCGCTTTTGGAAATGTAAACTACGAAGGCTGCGAAATTACAACCGGCTGGTATGCACGGATTAAAGCTGCCTGGTATCAAGAATTCTTTAAGCATGCAGAATTTGATAAAATGGTGACAGACCGGTGGATCGAGTTGCGAAGTGACAAGCTCAGCAATCTGTATCCATTTATCGACGAATTAGCTGACAGGATGAAAGTATCCCAGTATAAAAACTTTAAGCGATGGCCGATATTAGATAAAGCTGTATGGCCGAATCCTTTTGTAACAGGTAGTTATCAAGGAGAAGTCAATTATTTGAAAGATTGGCTTACCAGAAGAATAAACTGGATGGATCAGACATTGAAATAAACTCCAACCTATATTAAATGAGGGTATTGCATCAATTGCAATACCCTCATTTGTTATATCTGCTACATTAAATTATAATTACCACCTCTTTGCCACCTTATTAATAAGCTTTTTCACCTTCAGAACAAACTTTAATTCTTTATATTTCTTATTATCAATAAATCCATATTTATGCTTTATCTCATAATAATCGGAATAAAAATCAAAGTATGAAGAGGATATACCGCCTAATCTAAAATTAGATATTACAACATCCACTTCTTCCAGACTCACACCTTGGCTTGCGCATCTGCAAATAAAATCATAATCAGCCAATACTTTTACAGATAAATCGAAAGCTCTGAATTTATCATAGACAGCCTTTGACACGAAGAAAGTTGAATGCGGCAATACGCTCTCAGAGATGAAAGCAGCACCACGTCGTTGTACATTAAATATCTTATCATCTTTCCAAACCCGTTCAATACCATATATCATGCAGTTAGATCGATTTACTTCTCCATCAGTAAACTTATCCCACATTACTTCCAAAGCATTATCTTCGTACCAGTCATCAGAATTTGTAATCCCCACAAGCTCTCCTTGCGCCAGAGCAATCCCCTTATTCATTGCATCGTAAACACCTTTATCCGGCTCGCTCAATATTCGCACACTTACCCCTTTCTGCTCAAAAGCAGGTATATAGCTTTTTATTTTCTCCACTGTATTGTCTTTGGAGACACCATCAACAATGATGTATTCGAAATCAGAAAATGTTTGCCTGAGTAAGGCTTCAATTGTTCCATGTATTGTATTTTCTGAATTGTAAGTAGGTGTTATAATAGAAATCTTTGGCATATCTTTTTATTTATGAATCCACAAAGATAGTGTGTTTTTTTTCAATATATCACTCAGATATCTCACACAACAATCTAACTGTTCATTTAAAACTTTGAAAACCTCACCTGCTAATAGTTACGAACAATCAAAGATATATATTACTTCGATATCTAAGTACTCAAGTTAAAATGAATATGACAATCATATGATTCAGATAACAAGCATAGTTCCAATCAATATCATGGAACGAAAAGCCCTTCAAAAAGAGATATCCATTTAGGCATTACATTCTCTTCTTTTAAAAACATTATATTTTCACGAGCCTGTTTTCCCATTTTTTGTCTTATAACTACATCATCCATCAACAAAGTCAGTCTTTCTTTAAATTTTTTTTCGTCACCCATTTCAACATAAAATCCATCTTCTCCGTCAATTATTACATCACGTGGTCCACATTTACAGGCAAAGCATACAGCAGGTACTCCACATACCATGGCCTCTAGTAATACCATAGGTAAGCCTTCATAACGAGATGGTAATGCAAAAATTGAACTATGAAGAAACTCTTTTGAAATATCCTTTACCGGTGGTCGTAATTCTACACGCCCCCCCAAATTCAAACTTTGTATTTTTGACTTAAGTTTTGCACCTTTCGCTCCTGTTCCATACAGAGTCAGAATCCAATCTGGATATAGAGATTCAATCTTATGCCATATATCAAATATTTGATCAAATCCTTTTTGATAAGTATATCGTCCGACAGCGATAATTCTTTTGGTTTTCAAATCCGAAGATTTCTCTGGAATAAAAGTCAATGGGTTCGGGATAACCTCTATATTCGGAATATTAGCTATAAGCCACGACTTTTTATCTTCGTTCGTTAAAACAACAAACTTATCATATCTTCTTACTATTTTGTTGAACTTAAAATAGTAAGCATTTAACAATATTCGCCCTAATTTACTATTTTCAAGCTTTGCCAATTTAAATTTTCGTCTATATTTTGAAAAATGAGTCTCCAATATCTTTTTACTGCCATCATTTACCTCATACAAATAATTCATTACGCGCATTCCTGTGGAAATCGCAATATCAGGTTTTACATCTTTCAGGTAAAGTGATAATCTATCAACAAAAAGTTTTTTGTATTTTACTCTAATTGAGGGTAGTGCTAAATTATAGAATTTGATCCTGGAATCAAATTCAAAAAAAGGCTCTTTTTCTTCATGGCAACAACTTACAATATGCACATCATAACCTATATTAACAAAGTAATTCGATTTTAGAGAAACAACTCTCTCTATGCCCGCCGAGTTTGTATAATCATGAACAATATAGACGATTTTCATAAGAATTATAAAATCAGAATGAAGGTATAAAGCTAACTATTTTTTCTACATAATTACTTATTTCTATGAAGATTATCTATTTTTCAAAGAGATCATTATCACTGTCCATACCCAAACAAAAAAAGTCCCTCACTACACTAGTGAAGGACTTCTCTTCTTAAAACGGCGGTAACCTACTCTCCCACTTGCGCAGTACCATCGGCACGACCGGGCTTAACTTCTCTGTTCGGAATGGGAAGAGGTGGAGCCCCGGTGTTATAACCACCTGAATGCTTTTTATAGTGGATAGTTGATAGTGGACAATGTTTTATATGTAACTGTCAACTTTCAACTGTCAACTATATTGACTGATGTAAAAGAGCGAGTATCGTTAACTTATATTCCTAATATAGCAAACCTCTGGTTTGTTGTTCGGTGCCAGTTTTCTACGGTGAGTCTACTGGCACCATTGAAAGCGTCCGGGCAATTAGTACTACTCGGCTATGACATTGCTGCCTTTACACCTGTAGCCTATCTAGGTCGTAGTCTACAACCACCCTTAATGGATATCTTATCTTGAAGTCGGCTTCGTACTTAGATGCTTTCAGCACTTATCCAATCCGGACTTAGCTACCCGGCGATGCTCCTGGC
>NZ_GL891979.1:0-5790 GCF_000213555.1 Dysgonomonas gadei ATCC BAA-286 | reverse complement strand
TTTCTCATGGCGCTATCAGTATGTATCTAGATGCGGTATGCCTATTCCTCACATACCCAAACAAAAAAAGTCCCTCACTACACTAGTGAAGGACTTCTCTTCTTAAAACGGCGGTAACCTACTCTCCCACTTGCGCAGTACCATCGGCACGACCGGGCTTAACTTCTCTGTTCGGAATGGGAAGAGGTGGAGCCCCGGTGTTATAACCACCTGAATGCTTTTTATAGTGGATAGTTGATAGTGGACAATGTTTTATATGTAACTGTCAACTTTCAACTGTCAACTATATTGACTGATGTAAAAGAGCGAGTATCGTTAACTTATATTCCTAATATAGCAAACCTCTGGTTTGTTGTTCGGTGCCAGTTTTCTACGGTGAGTCTACTGGCACCATTGAAAGCGTCCGGGCAATTAGTACTACTCGGCTATGACATTGCTGCCTTTACACCTGTAGCCTATCTAGGTCGTAGTCTACAACCACCCTTAATGGATATCTTATCTTGAAGTCGGCTTCGTACTTAGATGCTTTCAGCACTTATCCAATCCGGACTTAGCTACCCGGCGATGCTCCTGGCGGAACAACCGGTAGACCAGGGGTCCGTCCAACACGGTCCTCTCGTACTAGTGTCAGATCTCCGCAAATATCCTGCGCCCACGATAGATAGAGACCGAACTGTCTCACGACGTTCTGAACCCAGCTCGCGTGCCACTTTAATGGGCGAACAGCCCAACCCTTGGGACCTGCTCCAGCCCCAGGATGTGACGAGCCGACATCGAGGTGCCAAACCATTCCGTCGATATGAGCTCTTGGGAATGATCAGCCTGTTATCCCCGGAGTACCTTTTATCCTTTGAGCGATGGCCATTCCATACTGAAACCACCGGATCACTATGCTCTAGTTTCCTACCTGATCGACTTGTGGGTCTCTCAGTCAAGCGTGCTTATACCATTACACTCTACGAACGGTTACCAATCGTCCTGAGCACACCTTTAGAAGCCTCCGTTACTCTTTTGGAGGCGACCACCCCAGTCAAACTACCCACCATACACTGTTCCTGCATCCGCAGGTTAGATTCCAAACAATTAAAGGGCCGTATTTCAAGGGTGGCTCCACAAGTACTAGCGTACCCGCTTCATAGCCTCCGGCCTATCCTACACATCAAGTGCCCAGAATCAATGTAAAGCTATAGTAAAGGTTCACGGGGTCTTTTCGTCCCATCGCGGGTAATCGGCATCTTCACCGATACTACAATTTCACCGAGATCACAGTTGAGACAGTGTCAAGATCATTACACCATTCGTGCAGGTCGGAACTTACCCGACAAGGAATTTCGCTACCTTAGGACCGTTATAGTTACGGCCGCCGTTTACTGGGGCTTCAATTCAATGCTTCTGATTGCTCATGACATCTCCTCTTAACCTTCCAGCACCGGGCAGGTGTCAGGCTATATACTTCTTCTTTCAAATTTGCATAGCCATGTGTTTTTGTTAAACAGTTGCCTTGACCTATTCTCTGCGGCCAGCCTTCCAGCTGGCACCCTTTATCCCGAAGTTACAGGGTCATTTTGCCTAATTCCTTAACTGTGAATCGCTCGAGCGCCTTAGTATTTTCAACCCGACTACGTGTGTCCGTTTGTGGTACGGTTGCTATACAGATTAGCGTTTAGCGGTTTTTCTAGGCAGTCTGTTTACCTGCATTATCTACGCTCCCGAAGGATTGTAGTACTATCAGTTTCAACTCCAAGGGCGGATTTGCCTACCCTCGTCTACGTCTACTTCCTTTAACCAAGTAATCCGTCACTTGGCAGCAGTGTCACTCCTGCGTCCCCACATAACTCTGTATAACAGTACCGGAATATTAACCGGTTCTTCCATCGGCTTCGCCGTTCGGCTACACCTTAGGGTCCGACTTACCCTGATCCGATTAGCGTTGATCAGGAAACCTTAGTCTTTCGGCGAGGAGGTTTCTCACCTCCTTTATCGTTACTTATACCTACATTTGCTTTTCTACACGCTCCAGAATACCTGACGGTACGCCTTCAACGCCGAGTAGAATGCTCCCCTACCGATAATATTTTATCCCATAGCTTCGGTAACATGTTTATGCCCGATTATTATCCACGCACGACCACTCGACTAGTGAGCTGTTACGCACTCTTTAAATGAATGGCTGCTTCCAAGCCAACATCCTAGCTGTCTTAGTAGTCATACTTCGTTAATTCAACTGAACATGTATTTGGGGACCTTAGCTGATGGTCTGGGTTCTTTCCCTCTCGGACATGGACCTTAGCACCCATGCCCTCACTCCCGGTAAAATCTTATGCCCATTCGGAGTTTATCTGGACTTGATAGGCGGCGAAGCCCTCGCATCCAATCAGTCGCTCTACCTGACATAAGTTATAAGCCGAGGCTGCACCTAAATGCATTTCGGGGAGTACGAGCTATCTCCAAGTTTGATTAGCCTTTCACCCCTACCCTCAGGTCATCCGAAAGCTTTTCAACGCTTACCGGTTCGGTCCTCCATTTGGTGTTACCCAAACTTCAACCTGCCCAAGGGTAGATCACTTGGTTTCGCGTCTACTCCTACTGACTAAAGCGCCCTGTTAAGACTTGCTTTCGCTTCGGATCCGTACATCATTGTACTTAACCTTGCCAGTAAGAGTAACTCGTAGGTTCATTATGCAAAAGGCACGCCGTCACAATTTAATGCTCCGACCGCTTGTAGGCACATGGTTTCAGGGTCTCTTTCACTCCTCTGTTCGAGGTGCTTTTCACCTTTCCCTCACGGTACTGGTTCACTATCGGTCTCTCAGGAGTATTTAGCCTTACCGGATGGTCCCGGCAGATTCACACAGGATTTCTCGTGTCCCGCGCTACTCAGGAGTCTGCTAGGCTTCATATCTGATTCGTATACGGGATTATCACCCTCTGTGATCGCTCTTTCCAAAACGTTCTACTTCAAATATTTCTTGCCACGGCGCAGTCCTACAACCCCGATATTGCCTAAACAATACCGGTTTGGGCTTTTCCCATTTCGCTCGCCACTACTTTGGGAATCATTTTTATTTTCTTTTCCTACGGGTACTTAGATGTTTCAGTTCCCCGCGTTTGCTCACTACATACATAGTGTAATATCCTCTTCGGATATTGGGTTGCCCCATTCGGAAATCCACGGATCAAGGGTTATTTGCACCTTCCCGTAGCTTATCGCAGCTTATCACGTCCTTCTTCGCCTCTGAGAGCCTAGGCATCCCCCATGTGCCCTTTCCTACTTTCTTTTTTCTATCTAATAAAGTACCCGAAGGTAGTTTATTAGCAGGGTTTGATAGATTATTTTTATAATCTAACTTTACTTGCTCTTTTTTTACATCATGTCAAAGATCGTTCTCTAATGGAGAGTGGAAAATGGAAAGTGGAAAATTTTTAAACTTTCAACTCTCAATTGTCTACTTTCAATTGAGTAGTGGAGAATAACGGATTCGAACCGTTGACCCCCTGCGTGCAAGGCAGGTGCTCTAGCCAGCTGAGCTAATCCCCCGTAAGGTAATTAATAATGAAAAATTAATAATTAAGAACCGGTTTTTACCGTTATTGTTAATTGTTAACTGTTAATTATTAATTGCAACGCCTCTGCGTTGTTGTAGTCCCAGGCAGAGTTGAACTGCCGACCTCTACATTATCAGTGTAGCGCTCTAACCAACTGAGCTATAGGACTGGCAAATTGCCTGAAACTGATTATACAGCTTCTTGGTTTCTCTTGGTTCCAGTGGACAGCGGAGAATGGACAGTGGACAGATTTTACGCTGTCAATTGTCAACTTTCAATTGTCAACTGAATATATATCTTAAAACAACAACATCATTTAAGAGTGTAGTACCTTTCTTAAAAAGGTCTACCTTGCTCGAACAGCATCTCCAGAAAGGAGGTGTTCCAGCCGCACCTTCCGGTACGGCTACCTTGTTACGACTTAGCCCCAGTCACCGGTTTTACCCTAGGACGCTCCTTGCGGTTACGCACTTCAGATACCCCCAGCTTCCATGGCTTGACGGGCGGTGTGTACAAGGCCCGGGAACGTATTCACCGCGCCATGGCTGATGCGCGATTACTAGCGAATCCAGCTTCACGGAGTCGAGTTGCAGACTCCGATCCGAACTGGGAGTGGCTTTGGAGATTAGCATCTTGTCACCAAGTAGCTGCCCTTTGTACCACCCATTGTAACACGTGTGTCGCCCCGGACGTAAGGGCCGTGCTGATTTGACGTCATCCACACCTTCCTCGCATCTTACGACGGCAGTCTTGTTAGAGTCCTCAGCTTGACCTGTTAGTAACTAACAATGTGGGTTGCGCTCGTTATGGCACTTAAGCCGACACCTCACGGCACGAGCTGACGACAACCATGCAGCACCTACACAGAAGCCATTGCTGGCTAACATCTTTCAACGTTATTCTTCTGCATTTCAAGCCCGGGTAAGGTTCCTCGCGTATCATCGAATTAAACCACATGTTCCTCCGCTTGTGCGGGCCCCCGTCAATTCCTTTGAGTTTCACCGTTGCCGGCGTACTCCCCAGGTGGATTACTTATCGCTTTCGCTTAGTCACATACGGTATATCGCATACAACTAGTAATCATCGTTTACGGCGTGGACTACCAGGGTATCTAATCCTGTTTGATCCCCACGCTTTCGTGCTTGAGCGTCAGTTATAGCTTAGTAAGCTGCCTACGCAATCGGAGTTCCTCGTTATATCTAAGCATGTCACCGCTACACAACGAATTCCGCCTACTTCATCTATACTCAAGAAACCCAGTTTCAACGGCAGTTTCGACGTTAAGCGTCGAGATTTCACCGCTGACTTAAGTTCCCGCCTGCGCACCCTTTAAACCCAATAAATCCGGATAACGCTCGCATCCTCCGTATTACCGCGGCTGCTGGCACGGAGTTAGCCGATGCTTATTCATACAGTACATGCAATAAGTTACACGTAACTCTTTTTATTCCTGTATAAAAGAAGTTTACAACCCATAAGGCAGTCTTCCTTCACGCGATTTGGCTGGTTCAGGCTCTCGCCCATTGACCAATATTCCTCACTGCTGCCTCCCGTAGGAGTCTGGTCCGTGTCTCAGTTCCAGTGTGGGGGACAAACCTCTCAGTTCCCCTATCCATCGTTGCTTTGGTGAGCCGTTACCTCACCAACTGGCTAATGGAACGCATGCCCATCTATAACCGATAAATCTTTAACAAATATCTCCATGCGGAGCCCCTGTTTTATGCGGTATTAGTCCGAATTTCTCCGGGTTATTCCCCTGTTATAGGTAGGTTGCATACGCGTTACTCACCCGTGCGCCGGTCGCCATCAAAGTATTGCTACCCTATGCTGCCCCTCGACTTGCATGTGTTAGGCCTATCGCTAGCGTTCATCCTGAGCCAGGATCAAACTCTTCTTTGTATATTCTTTTTTTAAACCTTTTGATCCTGTTCAAGCTTTCTTTACTATTGGGTAATAGTAATTGACGGTAGCACCTTTTTTAACTATCTCTAGCTTTTTTCCGGATATTTAATTTAATAAAAACCCAAATTGTGTACTACACTCTATAATGTTGTTATTTCAGTTCCTTCAAAGATCGCTCTTCCGCCCTACGCAAAACACCCTTCTTTAAACGTGCCCTTTAGTGGTAAAGCGGGTGCAAAAGTAGAAAACAATTCCTTACACTCCAAACTTTATGAAACCTTTTTTTGAAATATTTTTTAGACAAACATTGTAAAATCAAAGTATACACCTAGAATACAACAT